>CAWFBI010000024.1:0-59248 GCA_963814015.1 uncultured Acidobacteriaceae bacterium | reverse complement strand
CCGCCGCGGTCTCCAGCCGTCCCCCGCGAATCCATTCCAATATCGTGCGATATTGCCAGCTATCCTCATTGCCATGCCACCGTTGCCCGCCGTTGTGCGTCGCCAGGTAGTCGCCGACGTTGCCCGCGCTGTCCGTGGGCCGCGTCGGCTTGATCAGCATCAGGCTCTTGGTTGGATCGTTGATGTCCACCACGTGCATGGCGTACTTATAGTTGTCTTCGCTGTCCTGGTCGGAGAAGACGCCTTGATCATTGGGGGGCCGCAATTTGAAGATCACATGGCTGGCATGGCAAAAGACGCAAGCCTTGCCGTCCGCGCCTTGGGTCGCCAGAATGGGTTCGATCTTGGCGACGAAGTAGTTGAAGTCGAGCACCGAGCCGGGCTGCACGTCCTTGAGCGCGTCGCTGAGCTTGTTGCCTTGCAGCACGCTCTGGGCGATCAGCTTTAAGCGCGGATTGGCGTCATTCTGCAGCTGCTCCATGGCGGCGCGGAACTCCGGCCGCTGCTCCACGCCTTTGACCTTGCGTAGCGTGTCCAGCCCCGCCGCGCGCACATTGTTGTCAGGGTTGTGCAGGCTGGCCAGCACCGTGCTCAGCACCAGTGGGTTGTCGAGCAGGTCGGTGGGACGTTTGATGGCTACCAGGTTTTTGTTCAGGAAGTAGGCCTGATCCTGCGAGATGGCGCCACCCGAGACACCCGCATGCCGGTTCATGAACTTCGGGTCGCCCACTTCTTCGAGGAAGACGCCGACCGCTGAGGGGTCCAGATGGGCGAAGGCGGTTTTTACCAGGGGTTCGGTTTGCGGGTCAGCCAGGAAGTGCTCGAGCGATACGCGTACGGCGGCGCGCTGTACTTCGGGGTTGGGATCGTTTAGCCCGGCCAGGACTTGTTGCTGCAGATCGGTCTCGCGCATCAGGGTTTTGAAGGAGGAGGCCGCGTTCAGTACTTGGGCGTAGTTTGCGGGGCGGGGTTGTTGCTCTAACAGGGCTCGTAGGCCGCCTAACACCTCCGGCTGGTGCGCCCAGGGGGAGTCGCTGGGGAGGGCTGCCAGCAAGGGAAGTACTACCGCCTGGCTGTCTGGATTGCCGTGCTTGAGGATCTCTACCACCATGCTTACTAATTGAGGGTCGGGGGCGGTTGAGGGAACAGCAGGTCCCCGTTCGACTTCGCTCAGGGCAGGCTCTCCGACTGCGCTACGCGTTGTCGAAAAAACATTTCCAGGAGAGGGCCGTTGAACTGCAGATCCCTCGGCTGCGCTCGGGATGACAAAGGGGAAGGCGGCGCTTCTATAGATAGCGGTTGCTAGAGTTGAGAGAACAGCAGGTCCCCGTTCGACTTCGCTCAGGGCAGGCTCTCCCACTGCGCTGCGCTCCGGTCGGGATGACAATTCTGTTTTGAGCGATACAGCAGGTCCCTCCGCTACACTTCGAGGGGATGACAAATCTTCTTTGGTTGGGGGTGGGTCGAGGTTGAGGGCGCCTCTTTGGCCGTCCTCATAGACGTAGCGGACGGTCTGCCGTACTTCGGGGCTTCCGTCTTCTGACAACTTAAGCGCCGCCAGGGTGAAGCGCTCGTCGCCGGCTCCGCTGAGCGTGCTGCCCGCCTTCAGGACCTCAATCTTCATGGTGTCGTTGGCGTCTTTGAGGCAGGCAAGTAGAGCCTCTTCCAGCTCTGGCCCGGAACTCTTGAAGAAATGGATGAGGTCGCTGTCGTTGCCTACGCGGGTCTGGAAGAATCCGTTGTGCACGTCGTACTTGAAGTCGACCGCCTCACGATACGGCGGATACTCATAGCCCGGACGATGCAGATCGGGCACCCCGCTGACGTACTTGGTCAGCACCGCAGGCAGGCCTATCGATACCGTGTTCTCCTTGAGCGTCGGCAGAGCATAGTGGCGCACGTGAAAATCCCACATGGCGTTGAGGATGCCTTCGCGGCCTAAGGGCGTGCCCTCGCGCAGGACTTTTGCCAGGACCTGGGCCTGATCATGCACCACCGCTTCATAACCGGCGCCGATGCTGTTCTTATCCGCATCGGTCGCGCTGGCGCGCACCCAGGCGGTGAGGTAGCCGGTGTTCTCGTCGAGCAGGTCGTAGATACTTTCCTCGAGCCCGCGGCGGACCATCGCGTCGGTCTCTACGTTCATACGCGTGGCCAGGGTTTCGAGGGTGCTGCGGCGCATCTCCGGCTGGTCTACTTGCCAGTAGTACCAGCGCCATAAGCCGGAGGCAGCTTCGAAGCGGACGAAGGGCACGGGGTCGCTCACCGCTCGCTCGAGGGCGGCGAGCAATTCGGGATCGTTGGTCAGGTCGCGGAAATGCTGATTGAAGACGCGAGCGGCGCCCCAGCGGACGCGCGGGTTGGGCGAGCCGAGGGCCGCGATGAGCAGCTTGCGCCCTTCAGGAGCTGCGTCCTGGCGGCGGGAGAGGATCATGCGGACGGCGTAGGCGGCGCTGGTTTGAACCATTTTTGTCTGGTCGCCCAGGGCCTGCATCAGGGCCGGCAGGGATCCTGGGTCGGCCATGTGGCCCAGCGCGCGGGCGGCGGCTTCACGTGCCAGTGGCTGATCGCTTTTCAGCATCACTTCGCGGATTTGTTTCAAGACCGGCTCCGGCGCCAGGTCCCAATACTGGTCCAATTGTGAGAGGAGCAAGGGCAGGTTGTTCTTCGCCAGCTTGGTGGGTGGGGCGGGGAAGCCGGCGTCCCAGTTCTTGGCTTGGGTTGGGCCGGGGTAGAGCGTGGATAGGGCCATCACGGCAAACTGCGTGGCGCGGAAGGGGGTGTTGAAGCCCTGGTAGACGGGGTCGCCTTCCCAACTGCCTTCCTGCCGTTGGGCGGCGAGCATGGCTTTGACGGCGAGCGCCAGGTGCTCGTCGCTCTCCGGATGGCGGCCTGCCATGGCCACGGCCAGCACGGCGTTGTAGGAGACAAAGTCCGCCGTCTTGGCTTTCTTGTCGAAGGGGTATGGCCAGCCGCCCTGGGGAGTTTCGTACTCGTAGAGTTTGGTGATGAGCTGGTCGATTTGGGCCTGGTATTTGGCGCGGTCGATGGTCGAGAGCATCATGATCTTCCAGTTCAGGTCGATCATGTTTTTAGGCTCGTCGGGAAGGGCCAGGCGCTCCACATGGTCGCGCTCGGCCAGCCACTGCGGGTCCTTGGTCTGCTTGTAGACCATGTCGAAGGTCTGCCAGCTTTGGGTGGCGATCTCGAAGGGGCTCACGTCGGGTTCGCAGCCATCGGCCTCGTCGCCGGGCATCTCGGTGAGGCCTTTGTAGTGGATCTTGAGGTACTCGGCGTAGGGCAGGCTGAATTTTTGCCGCGGCGGATCGTGGGTTACGTTCTGCTCGTATTGATTGGCGATCAGGGGCAGGCGGCTCGAGACTGTGCGCGCGGTGTAAATTACGCGTACCCAGTTGGTGTTGGTTTCTCCATATAGAGGGCGCGCGTTGTTGTAAATGCGGTCGGTGAGGAACTCCAGTTGCGCGCGCTGCCTGGGCGCATAGCCGTTGTGCACCGCGGTTAGATAGCCGCGAGTGGTGAACTGGGCCGGATGGCAGGCGATGCAGAGCTGGGTTTCAGAATGCTGCATGGTGGTGCGTAGGGCGATTGATCCACGGCGCGGGGTGTTCGAAAGCCAGGAGTCGCCCATGTTGACCAGGAAGTCCATGCCCGCGCGCACTGCCTGGTGCGGATCGGAATAGGGCGGGACAGGGAAGTCCGAAGTGTGGAGCTGGTAGGCGGGGTGGTTGCCGGCCACGCGGACGTAATACTCCTGGCCAGGCTCGAGGATGCGGGTGCGGAATTTGTAGAGGCCGGGGTAGTTCTGGGTCGCTTCCACCTGGTAGACAAACTCTCCGGTGTTGAAGGGGACTACATCGGAACCGTCCTTGCGCAGTTGGAAGATATCTACGTCGAGCGGGACATCGCGATCGGTGACGTTCAGGGTGAAGTAGATCAGGCGCGGCTTTTCACCTTTAAAGGTGAACTTGAACCATTGGAATCCCTTGACCATGGCGGCGTAGCCGTCTTCACGCATCGAGGGAGCGTAGGGCCGTTCGTCGTCGCTGCCGTAGATGGTTTGGCCAAACTCGAAGGGCTGCGCGGTTTGCCAGGTGCCGTTGGGCGCGGCGGCGATGACTCCAGGGGTAATGCCGTCGGCCGTCTTCAAGACCGGCGCCTCGAGGATCTTGCGCAGTGTAGTGCTGATCTCGGGAACGGTGGGCGAGGGTGAAGACAGGCTGACCGTGACCGGGCCATCAGCCCTGGGCCGCAGGGTTAAATAGAGGTCGAGGTCTGCCGTGTGCAGCCACTTGGATTCGATCACGCCCTGGGCATCTTTGACGGTAGCCAGTACGGCGTCGCTGCCTTGCAGCTGCGTAGGATCTTTCACAGCCAGCGTCAAGGCATAGAGCGTTCCCGGACGGGCTGTGCCCAGCTTAATGTCCTTGACTGTGGGTGGCGGGGTTGGATCGGCGTGGACAGATCGGCCGACGTGCAGGAGTAAGCCGATGGTGAGTGCGGCTACGGAAAGGGGAATGAGTCCCCAACGCAATTTTGCCCAATTTCGCGACATCCCCGCCATCTTCAAACCTCCCCGTGGTGGGCCTGGAGCTGTTTAGGCTGGGATTTCCGCCCAGCTTACAACCGCCACAAACTATATACCTATTGAAGAGGTCGAAAATAGTGCTTTTCCGCACAGGGGGAAGAGTTCCCATTGGAATGAAACGAAGCAGGAAAAACAGCAGGTCGCTCCACTACGGTCGGGATGACAATTTCTGTTGGGAACGCCAGGTCTCGTTTCCAGGATTGAATTGTCATCCCGATAAGCTAGAACACCTCATCCGCTGACGGACCAAAGAGCGCCGGCACCTTTGCTTCGAGCAGCCGCAGGTACACCGTCAGCTGTCCTCGATGATGCGCCAGATGACTCATGGCGCCGTCGGAAATCATGGCATAGCGCGGACCTTCACTCACCACCTGACCGTTCATGCGGAAACGCCACATCTTGGTCAGGTCATCTTCCGTTGTATCCTCGAGCGCCTTGCGTGACTTCGCCAGTCCCTGTGCAAGCATGTGGCACAACTCTGCGCGGGTCTTCACTGGCTTGGTCCGCAGCACCTCGTTCGCTGGGTCGGAAAGGTCCAGCTCGCGACGGTTGACCATGAACTCGATCCATCCCGGCATGGACGCCACCAGCGCGGAAAGATAACCCAGCTCCATCGAGCGCGCATGCGGCTTCCAGCTGTTCCGTCCTTCAGGGACACGCTCGATCACTTTGCGCGAAGTCGCAACCTCGTGCTCCAACTGCCATAGGAAAAACTCCTTCAGTCCCATACGTCCTCTCTTTCAGGAGGCGCCGGCCTCACTCTCTCAACTTAAAGAGGCATATATGACATGTGCTGTCATATATAGTGAAGAAACTAAAAATATGAAGTCAGGCCGCCTTCTTTCCACCCTGATGTTGCTGCAGGCGCATGGCCGCCTCTCCACACGCGAGCTGGCGGAGCGGCTCGAGGTGTCGCAACGCACGGCGCATCGCGATATGGAGGCGCTGAGCGCCGCCGGGGTTCCTATCCTCGCGCTGCGCGGTTCCCAGGGGGGATGGGAACTGGCCAAGGGCTGGCGCACCAAGGTACCCGGGCTGGACGAGGCTGAGCTGCGCGCGCTGCTGATGTCACAGCCCAGCGCGCTTGGGGATCCCAGCCTTGCGGCGGCATCGGAGCGCGCCTTCGGCAAGCTGCTGGCCGCGATGCCGCACAAAATGCAAACCCAGGCCGCCTCCATCCGCGCCCGGCTGCACATCGATCCCGAAGGCTGGTACCCGTCTTCGAACGACCTCTCGCTATTGCCCATCGTGCAGGACGCGATTGCGCGAGATTGCAAGCTCACCTTCCTCTACTCCCGCGCCGATGGCGAGAGCGGTGTGCGGACTGTGGACCCTTTCGGCATTGTTAACAAACAGGCGGTCTGGTACCTGGTGGCGCGGGCGCCGGCCGGCATGCGGACTTACCGCATCTCCCGTATGAAGAACGTGGTGGTGCTGGCCGTGACCTTTGAGAGGCCCGCGAACTTCGACCTGGCTGCTCATTGGAAGAGCGCAACCGCGCAACTGCAACAGAAGCGGACACAATTTCAGACGACCCTCGCTCTTGCTCAGGACGCAGCCGTCTCGATCAGCCGATGGTGCCGGGTTTCCCCGGCGCCGGAGGCACAATGTACCCCGGCTCTTCCGGCCGGCTGGACCATTCTTCATGTCTCGTTCGAGAACAGCGAAGAAGCGCGGTTCATCGCGCTGGGCTTAGGCGCCCGCGTTGATGTGCTTCAGCCCGCAACTTTGCGCGAGCAGGTGATGGAGCAAATGGAGACGGCTATCAAGCGCCCTCGGCTGCAGGCTAAATTTCAGTGAGCCTAGAACGAAACATGGTCACGGGCGCTCAAGCAAATTGGTCCAGGTTCATTCCCAGTTTGTAGGTTTCGCCGTGAGCCAGCAGCTGTTCCCAGGTCACTTCACGTTTTTCGTATCCGGCCATGCGGCCCAGCATGCAGCTCAACGCAGTCTCTATCCCGGCTGCAATCTGGTTGTGCGATTGGCCGGAGGTGATGCTCTCGATGAAGGTGCGCTCCTTGTCCCGGTCGGCAAAGGCCAGGTTGTCGGCAAAGCTGCCGTTGGCCTGGAACTTTGCTTCTCCGGGAGTGGTGTTCATCGACTCCGTCCATGCCCAGGCTTGCGTGCCCAGGATTTGCACCGGGCCGGAGTAGGGAATTGTCGCCGACCCATTGGCGCCAAACATACGCAGCCCGGCATCGAATCCGCTGTTGCTGAACTGGGTGGAAGAGAAGGAGAGATGAACGTCATCCGGGTAGGTGAAATCCACCTGGTAGTTGTCCCAGCAGTCGCCGGCGTGGGTGAGGATGTTGCGCCCTCCGGTCGCCGTCGCCTTGAGCGGGTGAGCGCCGAGCATCCAGTTGCAGAGGTCGATGATGTGGATGTTCTGCTCCACCAGGATGTCGCCTGACAAAGCGCGATACCAGAGCCAGTTGCGCAGGCGGTATTCATCAGGCGAGGCTCCAGGGTGGACTTTCTCTTCCGACGCCGGAGCGAAGTAGTTGCCGGCAGCCGAGCCGATCTTGCCCAGCGCGCCCGCCTTGATCTTTTCTGCGATCGCGGCGATCGGTGGTGCGCTGCGGCACTGGAAGCCGACATCGACGCTTTGCGTGGACTTCACCCTTTTAGCAATCTGCAGTGCTTGTTTCGCCTGGGCGACGTCGACACCCACAGGCTTCTCGCAATAGACGTGTTTACCCGAGGCAACCGCGGCCTCCAGGTGCTGCACGTGGAAGAACGGTGGGGTCGAAATCTGAATCAGATCGACGTCCTTCGCAGCAGCGAGCTGTTCAAACGCGTGTGGCCCGTGGAAGAGCAGCTTGCTGTCGATAGGGGAGTGGCCCAGGCCGGCGTTCAGTTCCTCGAAGTGGCTGCGGCCGAGCTCCAGTTTATCGGGAAAGATATCGGCCAGCGCTACCACCTGCGCCGTAGTGCTCTTGGAGAACGAGGTGGAGACAGCAGTGCCGCGGTTGCCGCACCCCAGCAGGCCAAGACGTACGGCGGAGTTGGCTTGATAACTGAACGCGGTGCTGGGCTTGAGCAGCAGCAGCCCGCAAGCGGTTCCGGTCTGCAGAAATTCGCGGCGGTTCATGCCGTCACCTCGCGGATTACGCGTTCGAGGTAAACCTTCTCGGTGCGAAAGTCGGCGATCTGTTGCGCGCCCGAGGTCTCACGCTCGATGGTGATGGCGCCCTTGTAGCCGAGATGATGAAGCTTGGTGAACACCTGGCGGAAGTCCACCACTCCTTTGCCGATAAGCACTTCTTCGCCAAATTGGTAGGGGTCGGTGGGCCAGCGGCCGTCTTTTGCGTGGACGCTCATGACGTGGGGACCGAGGATATCCATCGCATCGACCGGGTTGGCCTTGCCATAAAGCAGCAGGTTAGCGGTGTCGAGGCCGACGCCAAGGTTGGGCATGTTCACGTCGTGGATGGCGCGCGACATGGTGGTCGGGGTCTCCTGGCCGGTCTCCATAAGGAAGGATTGGCCGTTGCCCTGGCAGTATTTGGCGACCGTGCGAATGGCTTCCACGGTTTGTGGGTAGAGCGGATCGCCGGGATTTTCAGGAATAAAACCACAATGGGTCTGCACCTGCAGAATGCCTAGCTGCCTGGCAAAATCCGAAGCCTGGCGCAGGGCGTCGATGCGCGCGGCGCGGGTCGCGGGCGGGACCAGGCCGATGGTGGCCGGCCCATGCATAAAGTTCCATTCGAGCGGTGGCGGGCCTACGACTTCGATGGTGGTTGCCGTGAGCTGGTACCTGGCCAGCAGGTCGCGATACTGGATCGCCAAGGCAGGGGTGAAACTGCCGAGGTACTTGTCCATCGACAGGAAGACGGTGGGGAAGCCGAGCTCGTGCACCTGGCGCAGATGCTCCTCGGGAGCGCCAAACGGGCTGATGACCACCCCGAGAGCGAAGGGTTTGAATGGGGTGGCAGCAAGGGCGCGGGGCAATATCGTGGAACCCAGGGCGGAGGCGGCAAGACCGACAAAGTGTCTTCGATTCATCCAGATCACTATAGAACAGGATCTCCCTACAAAAACCGCAAGGCTCCCTGCAAAGGCGTGGAATGCACCCAGGCGCACGTCCATGCTCGATTTTCGACGTCGACGACGTTGAATGGATTGAAGCGGCGGACGACTACGCCTGCCTGCACGTGGGCAGCAAACGCTTCATGCTGCGCGAGGCCATCAAGCGGCTGGCTCATACGCTTGACCCGGCTCAATTCGTGCGTATCCATCGATCTGTAATCGTCAATGTTGACCAGGTAAGCGAGATAGTTCGCGAGGGGCAGAACCAAGGCCCGATCGTGCTTAAGACCGGTCAGCAAGTGCGAATGAGCAAAACCGGATGGCAAAGCCTGCTCGCCATGACCCGCGGCACGCCGCAATAAACATCACTTGAGGAACGAGTCGACGGCAGCGACAAACTCTTGCGGCTTCTCTATCGAAGGAGCGTGCCCGCACTCGGGAATGACGACCAGCTTTGCCCCTGGAATTTTGCTTGCATAGTCCTGGCCGTCGGCCAGCGGTACGATCTCGTCGTTTCCGCCCCAGACGACAAGCGTGGGTATGGTAATGCCCTGAAGCTTGCCGACGACTGTCTCTGACGCGAGCTTGGGGTTGCCCCAGAGCAGACGTTCGGTCTGACCGTCGTTCGCGGCAAGCTTTTGTGCCCAGCTTAGGCGTACAAATTCCTCCGTCACCAGAGATTTGTTGTAAAAGACGATAGCGATGCCGCGGGCCTCCTCAAACGAGCCTTGTACCTCGACATGACCGGTCAGCGCTGTATGTCCGGCGGCGTCTTCGAGGATGAGGCGAGCCGGTACGGGGAGAGCGTAGGGACCATGATTGGACGGGGCCAGTGCCTGGATGGTGTAGTTAGCCGCAATCCAACCTCCGAGCGACTCGCCAGCCAGCGCGAAGTGCTGGACGTGGAGAGTGCGCAGAAACTCACCCAGAAAGTCGACAAATGTCTGGATGCTGTAGTCGACGGCCGGCTTGTCCGAAGCGCCGAAGCCTATCTGGTCGAGTGCGATCACGTGGTAGTGCTTTGCCAGCGGTACGATTACGTGGCCCCAATCGAAGCTAGCCTGGCTTCCGAAGCCATGCACCAGCACCAGGTCGGGCCCTGTGCCTGCCTCGTAGTAAACAATGTGCTGTCGTAGAACGGAGACGCTCTTCGGCTGGGGCAGATCGCGCGGGTTCACTGAAAGCGGAGATGCTTGTTGCGTGGAGGAGGTCAGCGTACAGAACAGCAAAGCGATCAACCAACGCATGAGGAATTCCTTCCTAATCCGGAGTTTGCAAACCCAGCGGGTCAGTTTGATATTAAGAGCCGTGGATCTCGGAGAGTACGTTAATCGGGAGGACCGCGCAGATCAAACAGGTTCCGTTTTGCCGGCACACGCGACCGTCTTTTAGCTGACAGCAGCAGGCGATGCTGATGGAGGGCGTGCGTGAGTTATTGGCTGCCGGCACTTATGGCGACGAAGGTTGCCGCTCCAGCGCGGGCCATGGACAGAATCCGGCCGGGGAAGATGCCCAGGAGGAAGGTGGCGGAAACGGTGAGCAGGAGCGCGAAGATGAGCGAGCCTCTCAACCTCGGCACTAACTGCACCGGCGCATCGTCCGCAGGCTTACCGTACACAGATGTGAGCAGACGCAGATAATAGTAGGCGGCGACTCCGCTGTTCACGAGGCCGATGACCGCGAGCCATACCTCACCCGAGTGCAGGGCCGCAGTGAAGACGTAAAACTTGCCGAAGAAGCCACCGGTGAAAGGAATGCCAATGAGCGAAAGCAGAAAGAACGCCAGCGCACCACCCAGCAAAGGGGAGCGGTAGGCCAGCCCGCGGTAGTCAGCCACGGAGAGCAGCCTGTCGTCATAGCCGCCGGCGTGGCTGACGACTGCGAAGGCGCCGACATTCATCGCCGCATAAGTCGCGGTGTAGAACATTGCGGCGGCAATGCCCTCGCCGGAAAGCGCCGTGAAGGCGACCAGCGTGTAGCCGGCGTGGGCGATGGAGGAATAGGCCAGCATGCGCTTCACGTTGTGCTGGCGCAAAGCGCCCAGATTGCCCACCGTCATCGAGAGTGCAGCCATGATCCAGATGAGCAGCAGCCAATGGGCGTGCAATTGCGGATAGGCGCCGTAGGTGATGCGCAGCAGCACGGCGAATGCGGCGATCTTGGGGGCGGTCGACATCAAGGCTACAACCGGGGAAGGAGCACCCTCATACACATCGGGAGTCCAGACCTGGAAGGGCGCGGCAGAGACCTTAAAGCCAATGCCAATCAGGATCATGGCCACGGCCAGCGTAGCAAAGCCCGGCGTGGGGCTCTGGGGAAGCGCGGCGGCTATATCCGCAATGTTGGTGGTTCCCGTAGCTCCAAAGGTCAGGGCGATGCCGTAGAGAAAGAAGGCGGTGGCGAACGAACCCAGCAGAAAGTACTTGAGGCCGGCCTCGGGGCTCTTGCCGCTGCGCTTGCGAATGGCCGCCAGGATGTAGGTGGAGATGGAGGAAATTTCCAGGCTGACGAAGACCAGCAGCAGCTCCACCGCGCTGGTCATCAGGCACATGCCCATGGCGCCGAACAGAACCAGCGCGTAATACTCAGCCGGCCTTTCCCTGGTGCCGTCGAACACGTCGAAGGCGATCAGGAGTGCAACCAGGACCACGCCGCAAATCAACACGTGGAAAAAGACGCTGAAGGCATCCGTCTGCACCGTGCCGTAAAAAGCGGTTCCGGGCGGCAGACCTAATTGCCATAGGCTGGCTACCAAGGCACTGATCACACCAGCCAGGGCGAGAAAGCCTATCGGTTTACGGCTCATGCCCGGCGGCATTACCGGCTCGATGAGCATGGCGAGAACGCCGGTGATGGTGAGCAGCAATTCCGGCAGAATGCGATAGATCTGGGGCACGGCTTGGGGAACTTGCATCACTGCTTCTCCGCCATTCCGACGACGGAGGCCGGGGATGTAAGCTTTACCACCGCGCCGTCGATGGCGCGGATCCAGTAGGGGGAAGCTACCCCCATCACCAGCATGAGCACGGCCATGGGCCAAACGGCGATTTGTTCGCGGAAGCCCACGTCGGCTACAGCCAGGTCTGTAACCATGCCTGACTGGCTACCGTAGAACACGCGCTGCACCATCCACAGCATGTAGGACGCGCTGAGAATAACGCCGGCTGTGGCCACAGAGACCCAGGCAACATGTCCGGCGAAACTACCGCTGAGGATAAGAAATTCGCCCACGAAGCCATTCATCAAGGGCAAGCCGACCAGCGAGAGGGAAGTGATGACGAATAGAGTCGCCAGGCGCGGCATACGTTTGGCCAGCCCGCCGTAGGCGCCAATCTCATAGGTTCCGTAGCGTTCGTACATAAAGCCGAGGAGCAGGAAAAGTGCGCCCGCGGAGACGCCCTCGTTCACGGTCTGGTAGACGGCGCCGTCCACTCCTGAGACCGCGAAGCAAAAGATGCCTAGAATGCAAAAGCTGAGATGGCCGACGGTGGAATACGCCACCAGACGCTTCATATCCTTCTGCACCAGGGCCACCAGCGAGCCGTAAAGAATGCCGATGACCGCCAACGCGATCATCCATGGTGCCACCTGGCGGGCCTGAACAGGGAAGAGACCGAGATTGAAGCGCAAAATGGAATAGAGCCCGAGCTTGCCCGCGGCCACCATGGCCATTGCGGTGGGCGCTTCACTGAACGTGTCTGCAAGCCAGCCGTGCAGGGGAAAGACGGGCACCTTGACCGCGAAAGCCACCAGGAAACCTAATGAGGCCCAGAAGAGCGCCTGAGGGGGCAGGTTATTTTGCGCCAGTATGGATTGCAAACGGACAAAGTCAAAGGTGCCTGTCTTCGCGTAGAGCCAGACAATCGCCACCAGCAGCAATGCGGAAGGCAGAAACGTGTAGACAAAAAACTTGATCGCCGCCTCGGTTCCGCGATCCCGGCCGAACATGGATATAAGGATCGCCATGGGCACCAGCGTCAACTCCCAAAAGGCGTAGTAGAGGAACATATCGAGCGCGACAAAGACGCCGATCATCGCCGTTTGTTGGAGCAGGAAGAAGAAATAAAACTCCTTGGTGCGGTGGGCGATGGTCTTCCATGAAGCCAGCACGCCCAGGGGGGCCAGAAACCCGGTCAGCACCACCAGCCAGAGGGAAATGCCGTCCACTCCCAGGTGATAGCGAATGGCGGGGTTGGCAATCCAGGGGCGGTCTATTTCAAATTGAAAGCCGGAGTGGCCGTAGAGGTAATGCGCCGGCAAATGGAGTGTTAAGCCGAAGGTGATCAGCGACACTATCAGGGTGAACCATTGGATGATGCGGCCTCGCCGCGGAAGCAAGGCTACGACCACGGCTCCTGCAGCCGGCACAAAGGTCGTAAGCGTCAATATCGAATCGTTCAGCAAGATAGTCGCTTTCTCTTAGAGGTGCATGGAAAAGCCGAAATAAGTAATCAGGAGCAGGGCTGCTGCGCCCAACGCCAGCCACCCTGCGTAGGAACGGATGTTTCCCGATTGCACCCGTTGGACCAGGGCCCCCAGGCCGCGCATGCTGCCCGCTGCCAGGCCGCCGCCGCCAGTGATGACTCCGCGATCGACCGCGCCCCACAACAGGTAGCGGGAAAGGAAGAGCAGGGGCGTCACGAGGATGGCGTTATAGATCTGGTCGATCCAGTACTTGTTCATAAGCAGCGCATAGGCGCCGGCAGCCCGGTCGGCCAGCCGATCGGCCAGCCCCGGTTTGCGGCGATATAGCAGGTCGGCCACAAACCAGCCAATCAATGCCATACCCGCGGAGAGCACGCTGAACCAGCGTTCCCGATCCTCGTTGGCCGCGGGTTGCACCGTGGTGGCATTAAAAACCGGGTCAAGGAACTGCGCGAAGTGACCGCCGCCGCCCAGCGCTTTGGGAATGCCGATCCAGCCGTCCGCCACCGCAAACACGGCCAGAATAATAAGGGGTACCAGCATCGACCAGGAACTCTCGTGGGGGTGCACATCATGCGTCCGGCTGTCGCCAAAGAAGGTCAGGTACCACAGGCGGAACATATAGAAGGCAGTGAGCCCCGCAGTCACCAGGCCCACGATCCACAAGATCGGCCCTGCGGTTGGCGACTGAAAAGTCTGGTAAAGAATCTCGTCTTTGCTGAAGAAGCCGGAGAAGGGGGGCAATCCCGAAATGGCGAAGACCCCGGCGCTCATGGTCCAGAAGGTGATAGGGATTGTCTTGCGCAGGCCGCCCATGGCGCGCATATCCTGCTGGCCGCCCAGTGCGTGGATAACGGAGCCGGCAGCCAAAAAGAGCAGACCTTTGAAGAAGGCGTGCGTGACCAGGTGGAAGATGGCGGCGGAGTAGGCAGCAGCTCCGCAGGCCAGAAACATGTAGCCCAGCTGGGAGATGGTGGAGTAGGCGAGCACGCGCTTGATATCTGTTTGCACCAGGCCGACGGTGGCGGCGAACAATGCAGTCGCGGCTCCAATCACCGCGACCACACCCAGTGCGAAAGGCGAACGGTCAAAGAGGGCGTGCGAGCGGGCAATCATGTAGACGCCGGCGGTCACCATGGTTGCGGCGTGGATCAGGGCCGAGACTGGAGTGGGACCTTCCATGGCGTCCGGCAGCCAGATGTAAAGCGGAATCTGCGCCGACTTGCCAGTTGCGCCGAGCAGGAGCAGCAGCGCTATGGCGGTCAGGAAGCCACCCTGCATCTGGGGATGATCGGCGATCGCACCGAATACCCTGCTAAAGCTAAGCGAGCCGAAGTGAGCGATCATCAGGAACATCGCCAAAAGAAAGCCGAAGTCCCCAATGCGATTGAGGATGAACGCTTTCTTGCCTGCGTCGGCCGCGGATTCGCGCAGATAGTAGAAGCCGATTAAAAGGTAGGAAGCAAGGCCGACACCTTCCCAGCCGACGAACATGAGCAGGAAGTTCTCCGCCAGCACCAGGGTCAGCATGAAGAACATGAACAGGTTCAGATACGCAAAGTAGCGCCAGTATCCCTCTTCGTGGGCCATGTAGCCGACCGAGTAGATATGAATCAGAAAGCCGACGAAGGTGACCACCAGCAGCATGACCAGCGTCAAGGGGTCGAGCAGGAAGTCAAAATCGGCGCGAAAGGTTGACGTGCCAATCCAGGGTTCTGAGAAACCTTCGATATAAGGCAGGGTGAGACTGCTGAAGCGCAACGCGATGCCGGTGACCATGGCCAGCGGAGCCGCGGTAAACACCAGGGCAATGGTCGAAACCAGTGTCTTGGGCAGATGACGGCCCAGCAATCCATTCAGCAGGAAGCCGACGAATGGCAGCAGCGGGATCAACCACAGATGGAGGGACGGATTTCCGTTCATAGTTTCATCAGGTTGACTTGATCCACGTTGAGCGTACTCCTCGAGCGGAAGATGGCGATGATGATGGCCAGCCCCACCGCAGCCTCAGCGGCAGCGACGACCATCACGAAGAAAACGAAAATCTGCCCCTGCAGCCGGTGCCATTGATAGGCGAAGGCGACAAACGTCAGGTTTACCGCGTTCAGCATCAACTCAATCGACATGAAGACGGTGATGATATTGCGTTTGATCAGGAAAGCGCCCACCCCGATAGAGAACAGGATCGCGCTGAGTACAAGGTAGTAGGCAATGGGAACAACCATGTCAGTGCTCCTTGCTGGCCAGCGCAACTGCGCCCAGGATGGCAATGAGGATCAGGACCGACGTGACCTCGAAGGGAAGCAGCAGATCGCGGAACAGCACCTTGCTGAGGTCGGTGGTGCTGACCACATAGTCTCCCAGCCGGGCCTGGGCCAGGTGGCTGCGCGCGGAAAGAAAGATGAATGCCAGAAGGCTAACCAGTACCGCGACCCCGGGGATGCCCACCAGGTAAGCCGCGTGGCTGCCGTGGGTACGCTCTTCCGTCCCGGCATTAAGCAACATGATGACGAAAGTAAACAGGACCATGATGGCACCGGCATAGACAATTACCTGGGCGGCCGCGAGAAACTCCGCGCCCAGCAGCAGGTAGAGCACGGCCAGCGAACTCATGACCACGATCAGTGACAGGGCGCTATTGATAGGGTGGTGCTGCAGCAGCAGGTTCAACGCTCCTGCCACACAAAGGCCGGCAAAAAAAATGAAGAGAAGCAGATACATGCTTAAGCATTTCTCCCGGTGCTACTTCGGGCCCGAAGCTGATTGTAGAACACCTTGCGATCAGATTTTGGGTGCCCATATCTCGCTCGTTTTTCGCGAGATGTGGGGCACCACGGCGCTACACTGGCGGCTTTCTACCCTATCGGCCAAGAGCATTAAGGTTCGCGTATCCCACATCTCGCGAAAAACGAGCGAGATCCCGGATTTCCTGTACGCGGCACCACCCATATTCGCGTGTGCGGCTTTCTTTAAGGAAAGCCGCATGAAGTTCGTTAGCCCCACTACGCACAACAAGAAATCCGGGCGTGTGGGGCAACCATTGGTCCGTGGCGGGGATAGATCCCAAAGTGATTTCGGCTCGCATTTCAAAGAGTGCGCTAGGCGAGCCATAGGCTGGTGGCCAGAATGTTAAGAATGGCAAGGGGCATCAGGAACTTCCAGCCAAAGCCCATCAACTGGTCATAACGGAGTCGGGGAAGCGTGCCGCGCACCCAAATGTACAGAAAAAGGAAACAGAAGACTTTGAAGACGAACCAGAAAACCGGCGCGATGGCCTGACCCACGATGCCCCCAAAGCTGGGAAGCAGCGACCCAAACGGGCTGGTCCATCCGCCAAAAAACAGCAGTGTGGCCACGCAGCCGACGGTGATCATGTTGGCATACTCGGCCATGAAAAACATGGCAAACTTCATCGAGCTGTATTCGGTATGGTAGCCGGCCGTTAGCTCGGTCTCAGCCTCGGGCAGATCGAAGGGGGCGCGGTTGGTCTCGGCATACGCCGCCATGAGGTAAATGAAGAAGGCGACGAATTGGAAGCCGCCAAAGACGTTCCATGACAGCAGGCCATGGGCTGACTGGCTTTCGACGATGGTGCGCAGGTTCAACGATCCGGCCCGCAACACCACCCCCACCAGGGAAAGCCCCAGGGCAAGCTCGTAGCTGATCACCTGGGCACTTGCGCGCAGGGCGCCCAGCAGGGAATATTTGTTATTGGAAGACCAGCCGGCAAGCGCGATCCCGTAAACCCCGACGGAGGTAACGCCGAGGATCACCAGCAGGCCGATGTTCACGTTGGCGATCTCGAACATATCGACGCCATGCCAGGTGATGCGGGCGCCGAAGGGCACTACGGCAATTGAGATCAACGCGCAGCCGAGTGCGATCATGGGGGCCAGAATATAGAGGGGACGGTAGACGCTGGTTGGCATCAGATCTTCTTTGAGGAAGAGCTTGAGCCCATCGGCCAAGGGTTGCATCATGCCGAAGGGCCCCACGCGGCTAGGTCCCCAACGGTTTTGAATGCGCCCCACTACTTTGCGCTCCAGCAGCACAGTGTAGGCTACGGCCCCGAGAAAGATCGCCAGCACCACGGCGATCTTCAAACAACTCAGTAAGAAAAAGATCAGGAAGCTCACGGGTATCTTTCGCTTTCTAAAGCAGTCGAGGGGTCTTCGGTTGCAACCCTCAGGGGCTAAAGCCCGGTTTATTTTGAGGACACCTTTAAGTACGGGCTAAAGCCCGAACCCTTCAATAAATCCCGAACCCTTCACTCAAACCCGTACCCTTCACTGAAGGTCCGTACCCTTCGCTAGTCCGCGGCCGTTTCCGTGGGTTTGGTGGTATGCGACTCCATTACCGAATGCAGGATATTGCTATACCGGCCCAAAGTGCCGGAGGTAAACAGGGTATCTTCCGCAGGCAGTATCAGTGCGTGGCGTTCAGGTCCGGCGTCGATTTGCACCAATGATGATTGCACATGTACGTCGTTGCCCGCTAACAGCTCCATGCGCGAGACCTGGTAGCCGGGCACCAGCCGCTGAATCTCGTCGAGAATGGCGAAGGGATCGAATGGGCTGAGCTTCGGTTCCAGATTTTGCGCCGCCAGCCACACGCTATGACGGTCCGCCTCGCCCGACTGCGCGCCCCGGGTCTGTCCCATGTCCGCCTGCACGCCGCGGCCGAAGGGCACCAGCTTCCGAGGGTCCGCCCCCATGCAGTCGGCCAGCCGTACCATCAACTCGAAGTCGCTGCGAACCCCGGCCCGGTCGCCCGCCTTCTTTACCAGTTGCTGGTCACCGTAGGTGTTGGTCACGGTTCCGGCTTTTTCATAAAGATTGGAGGTGGGCAGGACCACGTCGGCCAGCAGGGCCGTCTCGGTCAGGAACATATCCTGCACGATCAGGAAAGTGTTTTTGAGTGCCGCCGGATCGATGCCGTAGCGGGCGATGGGGTTAGCGCCGACAACGTACATCGCGGCCAGATCACCGCGTTCGGCGGCATCGAACATTTCCACCAGGTCCATGCCTGGAGTGGTGGGCAGGGCATTACCATATTCTTCGGCAAAGGCGCCGCCTTGAGTCACAGGCACGTAACCAGGCAGCAAGCCGGGCAGCAGACCCATGTCCGCGGCGCCGCGGGAGTTGACGTAATCGCCCAGGCAGGCGAACCGGGCGTGGGCCAACCAGATCCCAAAGTTCAGCAGCGCGTCGATGTCGCGACCCCGGAATTCGGAACCAAAGATAATCAGCAGGTTGGGTTCGGCGCGTAACGCCTCGCGGAACTTCTTTGCCTCGTCTCCCAGTTGAGGACCGGGGAAGGCCGCGTCTTCGCCGGCCAGGAAGCGGACCGCGTTGGCATAGCCATCCTGGGGAATGATCAGCGACGCATGCGCCTGCCGCTCCAGCTTGATACCGGCATGGTTCACGATGTAGATGCGGGCATTGTGATGGCGCACATTGGTGCGCAGGTTCCAGGCCAGCAGAGGATGCTGCTCGGTGGGATCGTTGCCCAACAGCAGAATGGCGGGCGCGTTCATGGTATCGCGCAGGGAAGCGGCGCGGTCCTTTTGTCCCGAGATCGCGCGGGCGAAGGCGGTGTAGTCAGCGGTGCGGTGATGATCGATGTTGTTGGTTCCCAGCACCGTCCGGGCCAGCTTCTGCAGCAGGTAATTTTCCTCGTTGGTGGTGCGGTTGGACCCGATGACTCCGATGGCGCTGCCGCCCCGGCTCTCGCGAATTTCGCGCAGCCTGGTGCCTGCGTGCTGCAGAGCCTGCTCCCAACTGACTTCGGCGAACTTGCCGTCCGGCTGGCGCAGCAGCGGCTTGGTCAGGCGGTCAGTATGGTTGGCAAAGTCAAAGGCATAGCGTCCCTTGATGCACAGGAAGTCGCCGTTGATACCGCTCTTGTCGCGGTTGTCGCCGCGCAAAATCTCAGAGCCGTTATTGACGCTGCGTATGCCCAGGGTGGTCTTGCAACCGTCCCCGCAGTGGGTGCAGACGGTGGAGACGTGATTCATCTCCCAGGGGCGGGTTTTGTAACGATAGCTGCCCGAGGTGAGCGCCCCCACGGGGCAGACGTCGATGCACATGCCGCACTCTTCGCAGTCCAGGTGATCGCCCTTGTTGGGGGCAATGGTGCTGGTGACGCCGCGATTCTGTACCCCCAGAGCCCACACGTCCATTCCCTCGCCGCAGGTGCGCACGCAACGGTAGCACAGGATGCAGCGCGGCCGGTCGAAAAACACCACGGGAGACCACTGCTGTTCTTCGCGGTGCTGCTTGGCCTCGGTGTAGAGCGATTCCGGCGGCCCATACTTGAAGGTCATGTCCTGTAGTTCGCACTCGCCGCCGGCATCGCACACCGGACAATCGAGAGGATGGTTGCCCAGCAGCAACTCGATGGTGGCTTTGCGAGCCTGAGTAATCTCGTCGCTATCGGTGACGACCACCATGCCTTCGGCCACCGGCGTGGTGCAAGCGGTCTGCAGTTTTGGCACCTTTTCCAGGCGCACCAGGCACATGCGGCAGGCCGCCTGTAGCGAGAGTCCGGGGTAGTAGCAGAACTGGGGAACGGCAATGCTCGCCTCGCGGCAAGCCTCGATCAGCAGTGTGCCTGCGGGTGCGGTGAGCTTCTTGCCATCGACGGTAAAGGTTACGTCAGCCATGGGTTCCTGTCTTTGTCTGTCATGCGCCGGCGAGGGCCGCTTCGGGTTGGTGCGCGTACGGACAAGGTTTGCCGTCAAGGTGGTCTTCAAATTCCTTACGGAACTTGTCCACAAAAGCAATGGTGGGCATGGCGGCCGCGTCGCCCAGCGGGCAGAAAGTCCGGCCCAGCATGTTCTGCGCCAGATAGCGAATGTTGTCGATATCCTTAGCGACCCCGCCGCCGGCATGGAAGCGGGTCAGGGTCTTCTTCAGCCAGTCGGTGCCTTCGCGGCAGGGAATACACCATCCGCAACTTTCGTGCTGGTAGAACTTCATGGTTCGCAGGGCAAACTCCACCATGCAGACAGTGTCGTCCAGTATCACTACACCACCGGAACCGAGCATGCTGCCTGCTTTACCTACCTGGTCGAAATCCATGCCAATATCGATCTCGTTAGGCAGAAGCACTGGAGTGGAGGAACCGCCGGGCACGACGGCTTTGAGCGTCCTCCCGTTGGGGATCCCGCCTCCCACCTCGTAGATCATCTTCCTGAGGTTGTAGCCCATGGGCAACTCGTAGACCCCTGGCCTGGCAACATCGCCGCTCAAACAAAAGAGACGGGTTCCGCCGTTACGCTCGGAGCCGATCTTGGCGTACTCCGCGCCGCCGATGCGGAAAATATGGGGCACGGTAGCCAGCGTCTCCGCGTTATTGATGATCGTGGGCCCACCGTACAAGCCGACGACCGCGGGAAAGGGAGGCCGGATACGGGGGATGCCGCGCTTGCCTTCGAGCGATTCCATCAAGGCCGACTCTTCGCCCACTTCATAAGCGCCCGCGCCGGTATGGGAGACAATGTCGAAATCCACATTGCTGCCAAAGATGCCCCTGCCCAGAAAGCCTTTGGCATAGGCGTCGTCGATGGCCTTCTCCATGATCTTGAGCAGGTAGCGATATTCGCCGCGCAGGTAGATGAAGCCCATTTTGGAGCCGATCGCCAGCCCGGCGATGATCACGCCCTCAATCACCGAGTGAGGATCGTGCTCAAAGATCAGGCGGTCTTTGCAGGTGCCCGGTTCGCTCTCGTCCCCGTTCACCAGCACGTACTTTGGTTTCTGCGATTGTTTGGGAACAAAGGACCACTTCAACCCGGTAGGGAAGCCGGCGCCGCCTCGCCCGCGGAGGTTCGATGCCTTCATTTCCGTGATGATTCCTTCCGGGCCCAGGGCAATGGCCTTGCGTGCCGCAGTGTATCCGTCCAGCTCGAGATATTTGTCGATCGAGGTCGCGCCCTTGCCAAAGCGGGACGAGATCAACTTCACTTCATCTGGATGGGAGACGAGATAGGCCATGCTTTTCTCCGCTTGCTTAGATCGGTGATGAATTCTTCGCCCGATAGTCGTCGAGAACTTTGTCCATCGAGTCCGGGGTTAAATTCTCATGAAAATCGTAGTTCACCTGGACCGCGGGAGCCCAGCTGCAGGCGCCGATACACTCGACTTCTTCCAGGGAAAAGAGTTTATCCGGCGTGGTTTCCTTGTTGCCGATGCCTAACCGTTGTTTGCAATGGGCCAACAGCTCATTGCCACCGCGCAACATGCAACTGATGTTGGTGCATACCTGTACATGATACTTACCCGCCGGGGCGGTGTGCAGCAAGGAGTAATAACTGATGACGTTGCGCACGTCGAGTTCTGTGATCTCGATGCGGGCAGCCACTTCACTAATCACCTGGTCGGAAAGATAGCCGATCTCATCCTGGGCATAAAGCAGCATGGGTATGAGTGCCGAGCGACGCATGGGGTAAAGCGTCACCATGCGGTCGAAGCGCGCGGCCAGGGCGGGACTGAAGATGGTCTTTCTCTCGGTGCTCATGACTTGATTTTAGGAGATACCCAATGGTTGGCGAAGCGGCTGGACCAGCTTATCTACCCAGTCGATGGCCGCACGATCGAGTTCCCTGGGACCACCCGGGAGAATGAGTGCGCCATCCTCCTCGATCTGGAACTGGCCCTGTTCTTCTCCTTCTGGCCGGGTGAGGCGCCAGCTTCCCGCTCCGCTATCGGCGGAGAAGCCAATCCTCAGCATTGATTCGCCGTAATCCACCTGGGCCGCGTCGGGGCCGCTCGATATCACGTGGGCGTTGCCGTTAAGACTGGCTGCATGCGCATAGACCCGAAGCATGCTGACCAACGACTCCCAGATATGCCGGCGAACTTCGATAGGGTCGCTCACCGGTCGATTTCTCCCAGCACGATGTCGATCGAGCCGATGACGGCCACTACGTCGGCCAGGAGACGTCCCACGCACATTGTTTCGAGCGCCTGCAGGGAGGCAAAGGTAGGGTTGCGCATGTGCACGCGGTAAGGCTTCGCGGTGCCGTCGCTGACCACGAAATAACCCATTTCCCCGCGCGGGGATTCAATCGCCTGGTAGACCTGGCCGGCCGGCACAGCAAAACCTTCGGTCACAATCTTAAAGTGATAGATGAGAGATTCCATCTCGGTCTTCATCTTTTCCCGGTCCGGCAGAACCACCTTGGGGGCGTTGGCTTTCAAGGGGCCGGTGGGCATTCCGTCCAGCGCCTGCTGGCAAATCTTGACCGACTCCCGCATTTCCTGAACGCGCAGCGTGTATCGCGTCCACACGTCGCCCACATCGGAGACGGGCACCTTGAACTGGAACTTCTCGTAGCCCGAGTAGGGCATATCGCGGCGCAGATCCCAATCGACACCGCTGGCGCGCAGGGGCGGCCCGGTCACTCCCAGGGCGACGGCATCGGCAGCGCTGAGGTAGCCGACTCCCTTCAAACGGCTGGTCCAGATGGGATTGCCGTTGAGCAGGTTCTCGTATTCATCGATCTTTTCCGGCATTATCTTGAGCAGGCTTTGCACCCGCTCGTAGAAGTCGACCGGCGGCTCGAGGGCAATGCCGCCCACGCGAAAATACGAGCCCATCATGCGCTGGCCGCTGACATGCTCGAAGATCTTCAGGATCTCTTCGCGTTCACGGAAGGTATAGAGAAAGAGAGTGAGCGCGCCGATATCCATGGCGTGCGTGCCCAGCCACACTAAGTGGGACTGGAGTCGGGTCAGCTCGTTCAGCAGTACCCGCAGAAACTGGGCACGGGGCGGAATCTCCAGCTGCAGCAGCTTCTCGACGGCGAGGCAATAACAAAGGTTGTTGGACATCGGACTGAGATAGTCGATGCGGTCGGTGAGGGGAACAACCTGCTGATAGAACTTGGCTTCGCAGGTCTTCTCGATGCCGGTATGCAGGAAGCCGATGTCGGGCACCAGGCGGAGAACAGTTTCGCCATCGATTTCGAGCACCAGGCGCAGCACGCCGTGGGTCGATGGATGCTGCGGCCCCATGTTCAGGACCATGGTGCGGTCCTTGTTGCCTTCCTCCAAGCGAGGTTCGATCAGCGGGGAGATGACGTAGTCGGCGGCATCCATCAGCGGTAGCCCTCTACGGGGTAATCCTTGCGTAAGGGATGACCTTCCCACTGGTCAGGCATCATGATGCGGCGCAGGTTGGGATGTCCGCCAAAGCGCACGCCGAACAGATCCCAGACTTCGCGTTCGTAGAAATTGGCCGAGGGCCATTCCGGGGTGATGCTGGCCACTTCCGTATCCAGGCTGTCCACCAGGACACAGAGCCGCAGGCGCTCCTTCAGGCTGTGGGAAAGGATGTGATACGTGACCTGGAAGCGCGGTTCGCTGGGGTAAAAGTCGACGCAGGTTACGTCCACCAGGAAGTTATAGCCAGCTTTCTGCAGCGTACGGCAAACGGGGCGAATGTCATCGCGCTCGATCCAGAGAGTCAGCTCGGCGCGATCGAAGCGGGCGTTGGTGATGCAAGAGGGTTTCGCGGCCAGCAGGGCAGTGATGGCGTGGTTCTGGGCATGTGCCTGGAGCACCGCGTCTTTCTCGGCGGCGGAGTCCATCAGAGATCTCCCTTATCGGAGGACCAGTCCAAAATTCCCTTTGCCCGGATATAGAACAACCCGACCAGCACGAAGCCGAGGTAGACGAGCATCTCCCAGAAGCCAAACATGCGGGAACCGACCAGCTGAGGCAGATCGTGGTAGACCACGGCCCAGGGCAGCAAGAACACGACTTCCACGTCGAACAGGATGAAGAGCATTGCAACCATGTAGAAGCGGACGGAGAAACGGCCCCGAGCGTCTCCTTCGGCCACGATGCCGCATTCATAGGCGGCGAGTTTGGCAACTGTGTTCCGGTGCCGCCCGATGAACCAGGAAGCGGTGACGATTGCGGCTCCAAAGCCGACGGCCACGATGATCTGCAAGAGTAACGGCAGGTAGTTCCAAAAGTAATCGGGCGTCTGCATTTTTCAAGCGCTCTGGTTCGACTGTAAGTTTTAGCCTTGCAGGAGTCAAGCCGCGCTTGTGGCCCAGTGATAACGCATTTGGTCGATTTTGCAGCGTGAGGGCCCTAAGGAATCCGTGCTCGTGGCCGATACCTCCCCTATGAGGTGGAATCGTGCCCAGGTTTCGTAGCGCGCCATTGCCGGAGAGCTTCACTCGCATCCCAAGCCAACCGTCGCAGAGCATGGCTGGGGGGATCAGGCTGGCTCCGAAAGCGGCTCCATTCGTTCGCCGTCAGCTTTCCCGCGAGGGTGGCCGGGCAATTGAAATCCTGGGTCACGCGATTGAATATCTGGCCGACGAGTATGCCGTTGATTTGGCGGACAAGGGACCGTTGGGGAGTGCTGACCCGCGTGTGGAGGCCATTCAAATTCTCAAAGCGGCCAACCGCGCTGTTTATTTTTCAGGTATGGAGATTCAACCGGCGTTCGAACGTATAAGGCGATGGTTCGCAGGATGGCTTGCCACTTGAGCGCGCGATGATAGTCTGCATTTATGTACCTTGTCCTCAACGGTCAGTCGCGTGAATTTCCGCAACTGGCGCCCGGGGCCAATCTTCAGGACTTGATTGCTGCGCTCGGCCTCAAGGGGGACCGGGTAGCCATCGAGCACAACGGCAACATCATTTCCCGTGCAGAATGGGCTAATACAGGCCTGGCGGAGGGGGACCGTCTGGAGGTTGTGCACTTTGTCGGCGGCGGCCGGTTCTGATGTGCCGTTGGCGGAACGCGGCTGTGCTTTTGCTCTTAATTGCCGGCATTGCCCGGCAAGCTCTGGCGCAGGCCGAGGATAACGGCACCCCTACCTTTATCGTTTCTGATCTGCCGGCAGGGCGGCCGTTGCGCATTGTCGTTTATGGCGACATGCGCTTTACCGACCTCAGCAATACTTCCGACACCCGTCCTGGAGTGCGGAAATGGCTGGCGCAGAAGGTTGGCGAAGAGAAGCCCGACATCCTGCTACTTACCGGCGATATGCCTTTCCATGGCAGCGACCCGGCGGACTGGCAAATCTACGAGCAGGAGACGGCATTGTGGGCCCAGGAGCGGCTGCGCATCTACCCCACGATCGGCAACCACGAGGGGCTTCCTGATCCACGCAGCGGCATCAAAAATTACTTTGCCGCCTATCCGCAACTTGAGCAGCACACTTATTACTCAGTGCAGTTGGGGAATATTTTTCTGATCACGCTGGATAGCAGCACGTTCATGAGCGTCGGCTGGGCGCAGCGTCGATGGCTCGATGCACAGCTCGCCCATATTCCTTCGTCGGCGGATTTCGTATTCTTCCTGTTCCACCAACCGCTGATTTCCGATCTGCAAACTGCCTTCATGATCGGCATTCCCGACCCTCCTTCGCTTAATCTGCGTCATGAGTTGGAAGCGGCGGCGGCGGCGTCCCACGCCAAGTTTGTTATCTTCAACGGCCATATTCATAACTACGAGCGGTTTGAATTGAATGGCATCACGCATGTGATTACCGGGGGAGGGGGCGCCCGGCCGTATCCCATTTTTATTCGCGGCGATCAGGATTTGTATCGCGCCCGCACCTATCCCAATTTCAACTATGTTGTCATTACGCTCGAGGGTAAGCACGCCGACGCCAAGATGTACCGGGTGGTCGACCCTGACGCGGCCAAGAAGTCAGTCGAGTTGAAAGATAGCTTTACGCTGGACGCGAAATAGGCGAGGGGAAAGGGAGAACAGCAGGTCCACTGCGCTCCCCCGGATTTCCTGTTGAGATTTTTGGCAATGATGAACTTCATGCGGCTTTACGGAAAGCCGCACGCGTGGCCCTGTGTAGTGCCACGAAGTAGGAAATCCGGGTACGCTCCGGTCTGAGGCTGTGACTTTATTAATTTCGCACAAAAACGGTTGCTGGAAACAAATAGGTTAAGTGCTCAGAAAAGCGCGAAAACCGAATAATGTTACAGCCTCTCGGGATGACAATTTATCTTTTGGGGTGTCTGAATGGCTTGTACCCAAACAGATTTGTCATCCCGACCGCAGCGCGGCGGAGGGACCTGCTGTCTTCTTACTGCGGAATAACAGCTGGATTCAGCGCCGGAAATTGCCTTTGGTGCCAGTAGGGATAAGGGGCATTCGTCTTGCTCGCGTCATCCAGCTTGGCTACTTGCCCGGCGGTCAGGTTCCAATCGGCGGCTGCGAGATTCTGGCGTAACTGACTCTCATTGCGCGCTCCGATGATCACGGAAGCCACTGTGGGGCGTTGCAGCAGCCAGTTCAACGCTACCTGGGGCAGCGGCTTACCGGTCTCCCTGGCTACCTCGTCCAATGCGTCGATCACCTTATAGAGATATTCGTCGTCGACCTGCGGACCCTGGGCGGCGGTTTTGTGCAGACGGCTCTCGGCCGGTAGAGGGTGACCGCGGCGGATCTTGCCCGTCAGCCGTCCCCAGCCAAGAGGACTCCAGATGATGGCGCCGACGCCCTGATCGAGGCCCAGCGGCATCAATTCGTGCTCGTAGTCGCGACCGATCACGGAATAGTAAACCTGGTGCGCCACATAACGCGCCCACCCATACCTGTCCGCCACTGCCAGCGACTTCATCAGATGCCAGCCGGAGAAATTGGAACAGGCGATGTAGCGTACCTTGCCGCTTCGTACCAGGGTGTTCAGAGTATCGAGTGTCTCCTCTACCGGGGTGAGCGCGTCAAATCCGTGCAGATGGTAGATGTCGATGTAGTCGGTTCCCAGGCGCCTGAGGCTAGCTTCGCAGGCATGCACCAGATGGAGCCGCCCGGAGCCGATATCGTTCGGACCGTCCCCCATGGGGAAGGTGGCTTTCGTCGATATCAGCACCTTGTCCCGACGACCGGCGATTGCTTGCCCCAGAATTTCTTCCGACATGCCCTGCGAGTAGACGTCCGCCGTGTCAAACAGGTTGACTCCCGCTTCCAGACAGACGCCCACCAGACGCGTGGCCTCGGCGACATCCGTCGCTCCCCACGCCCTGAAAAACTCACTCCCACCGCCAAAAGTCGCTGCGCCGAAGCAAAGTACCGGCACCTTCAATCCCGAATGTCCAAGTCTTCTGAATTCCATGGTGCATAGAATAAACGAATGGAAACTTCAGAGAGAAGAGTGGCCCGGACAGGTGCTCGTTTGTGGTTTTTCTGTTTTCAGTTCTTTGTTGCCGAAGAGATCGCGCGGCTGAGCTGGCCAGGGCACTACAGCATGACGCGCAATTGGATCAGCGATCTGGGCGCGCGGTACTCGCCGGGACACTGGATCATGGACGGCTCGTTTGTGCTGCAGGGATTGCTGATGTTTTTCGGGGCCATCATGGTGCGCCGGTTTTTCCCGGCGCGCTGGACCTATTGGGTAGTGCTGTTTCTGTTTGCAGTCTCCGGTGTGGGGGTCCTGGTGGTGGGCCTGGTACCGGAGGATACTATTTTGCGGGTGCACGGCATGGCCGCTCTGGTGCATCTTCTGGCAGGCAATCTGGCCATGACGCTGCTGGGACTGGTGACGATTTCCTGGCCCCCCTCGATACGCTCAAGAAGCTTTATTACTTTCGCTGCAGGATTGATCGGACTGCTGGCACTGTTCACCCTGGGCCTCCGCAATCATCCATTCTGGGCCGCACTGGGGTTGCATGCGGGCACGGTCGAGCGGTTCGCCGCGTATCCGCTTCCCCTATGGCTTACGTGGACGGGCTACCGCATGCTCACGGTTAGAACTCGAAAGCCGGCTCCTGACGCTCAAGCGAAGAGGTAAAGGCCGATTACGTTGATAGCGTTCAGACTGGGCCTCGCCGCTCGAGCAAGCTACGATCCCATTGCGCCAGCGTGGCTCCGGCTTCGTAGGAGCTTTGGAGGAAGGCGAGCAGCGCTTCATCGGGCGAGAGCTCCTTACGGAGATCTTCATAAAGGTAGATGAACTCACCCAACGCGTTGTTATAGCCGGCCTTCGCAGGCTGAATCGATACATTCTCGAGACCTTTCGGGGCGGGAGCGGCATAGCAATAGAAGGCTGCTTCACCGAAGCCGCCATTGCCCGGCCAGAAGCCCGCACTGATCACTTCATGCGAATACGCCTCGCGGGTGATTTTGTCGGCGCTCTCGCGTGGCGGCGCAGGTCTGCCGGAAAATCGGGTCACTGCCAAATCGAAGCTTCCCCAGAAGAAGTGCACTGGACTGACCTTGCCCAGGAAGCGGGAAGAAAACTGCTGAAAGATTCTGTCCGCGTGCATTAACACTCGCCAGAACCGGTGCGCGGCGTGGGGGTCGTAGGACGCGTGTTCGAAGTCCTCAGCGAAGGGGATCGGATGCTGAAGCTCCACCGGCACCGCATGGATGTTCACGCTCACACCGAGCGCGGCAAGACTGCGCTGATACTCGGCGTAGAACCCGGCGACGGACTGGGCGCGTAGAGGGGTGGACAGGCTGGCGCCCGTGCTCATCACGAACTTCAATTCATGGCTTACGAAATCGAATGTGATTTCAAGAAACTCAGATCCATAGGGCATCGCCGAGGTGTTCAATCCGCGGGCGCTCACGTAGAGCGGAACATTCCACCAGTGTGCCTGCAGGGGGCTGAGGGCGAGCCGGGTCTTGCCCACGATCTGCGTCCACATGTGCAGTGTGTCCGCAGTCTGCTGCCAATCCGTCCATTTGAGTGGGGGCCAGATGCCGTTGGTCATGACGACCGCTCTACTGGCAGAAGACCAGCATGCCGAAGAGGAAGATCCAGAAGACGCCCATGGTGTGCCAGTACCAGGCAGTACAGTCGACCACCACCTGGCGAAGTTCGACACGGCGCAAAAAGATGAGGGCCAGCATCGCGCCTGCGAGGCCGGCTACGCCGATGAACAAATGCAACCCGTGGGTGCCGGTGATCAGGTAGAAAAAGTGGCTGCTGGGGTTGGAGGCGAAGAATACACCCTGCGCCACTAGTTGCTTCCAGGCGACCCACTGGCCGCCGAGAAACAAGCCACCCAGCAAGACCGTTGCCGCCAGCCACGGGGCAGCGCGGCGGATCGTTGGACGGCCCAGCCCCAACCATTCCTCCATCACATCGATTTCCTGGAAAAAGTGCCGGCGGCCAATCTCCATGGTGAGGCTGCTGAGCAGGATCAGGGCGGTATTGATCCACAGAATGGGAGGCACCGCGATTGGGCGCCAGTCCATCACCCAGGTGTTGCTGGCGGTGAAATGGCCGCTGCTCTGGCGGGCGAAAAATGCGCTTACCAGGGCAATGAAGAACATCAGATCGCTGGCCAGGGCGAAAAACAATACCATGCGGTAACGGCCCAGCAGGTCGCGGGGTCCACGCCGTCCGGATGGCCGGTTTTCCCAGTTTTCACCGTCTCCGCCGCCGCCTGTCGGTCTGCGCGGAACCGGCGGCTTGCCGCCAAATCCGGGATCCTTGCGCTCGGTCTCTACAGGGGTGCGGGTGAAGGTTGCAGGCATGGATGAACTCCCGACATTCGAAGATTACTCCTGTTTGGCCTCCGGCTCACACTGCAATGTTGAAATCTACTTCGTTGCCGTGAATTCCGTTCGAAAATTGGATGCGGCTGACCCATAAAAAAGCTCGGTCGAGGTTCGCTGACCCCCAGCAACTCCAACAGGGAAATTCGGGGCCTGGGGGCACCCGGAGATTTTCCTGGGGTTAAGGTTTGCAATATCTCAATTGTGCAGCCGTTGGTTGCGCACCATATCCACGAAGAGCCGATGCACGCGGCGGTCGCTCGAGAGCTCCGGGTGGAAGGTGGCGGCCAGTAATCTGCCTTGGCGTACCAGGACGGGAAAACCGTCCCTTTCCGCCAACACTTCGACGCCCTCGCCCACACTGGCGATGCGCGGAGCGCGGATGTAGACCATCTCCAGTGGACCACCGGGCAGCTTGGTTTGACTGGTTTGTATGGCGCTGTCGATCTGCCTGCCATAGGCATTGCGCTCCACGCTGATGTCCATGAGTGCCAGGCTTTGCTGCGCCGGATGGGAGACGTCTTTGGCCAGGAGAATACAACCGGCACAGGTACCGAAGGCCGGCTTCTCGGCAAGGAAGCGCTGCAGGGATTCGAGAAAGCCGTCCCGCTCCAGGAATTTCAGGAAGGTGGTTGATTCGCCTCCAGGCAGGATCAGACCATCCAGGCCCGCGAGTTCCGCGGGCTTGCGGACCTCGACGGCATCGGCGCCGGCCTCTTCGAGTGCCTGGGCGTGAGCCGCAAAATCTCCCTGGATGGCGAGCACGCCGACGCGCGGCCGTTCCTCCATCAGGCCTACCAGCCGCGGGTCTGCAGCAGTTCACCTTCTTCAAGCCCGGCCACAGCCAGGCCTTGCATTGCGCCGGTCATCTGCTCGCTGACTTCGGCCAGGACTTTGGGGTCGTTGTAATGCGCGGTTGCGATCACGATCGCCTTGGCCCGCGACTCAGCTTCCTCGCGTTCCTCAGGGTTGCGTGGCGCGCCGGTCTTCTCATCCAGTTCCACGTCCAGAGGGGTCGCGCCTTCCTTCATGAAGATTCCGGAGCCGACAAAGACAGCCTCCGCGCCCAGCTGCATCATCAGGGCCGCGTCTGCCGGCGTGGCAATGCCACCTGCGGAGAAGTTCGGTACCGGCAGCTTGCCGGTCTTGGCTACCATGCGCACCAGCTCATACGGCGCACGATGCTCCTTGGCCGCCGCATAGAGCTCCTCGTCGCGCAGCACGGTCAGGGCTCTCATTTCTTTCACGATTTGCCGCATGTGCTTGACGGCGTGCACTACGTCGCCGGTACCGGCTTCACCCTTGGTACGAATCATGGCCGCGCCTTCGGCGATGCGCCGCAGGGCTTCACCCAGATCGCGCGCGCCGCACACAAAAGGAGTGGTGAAGGCGTGCTTGTCGATGTGGTGCAGCTCATCGGCCGGGGTTAGGACTTCGCTCTCGTCGATGAAGTCGACGCCGAGATACTCAAGAATCTGAGCTTCGGCAAAGTGCCCGATACGCGCCTTGGCCATCACCGGGATCGAAACCGCGCCGATAATCTTCTTGATGAGACTGGGCTTGGCCATGCGCGCCACGCCGCCCTGGGCCCGGATCATCGCCGGCACTCGCTCCAGCGCCATGACCGCGGTGGCACCCGCCCGCTCGGCAATGATGGCCTGCTCGGTGCTCATCACGTCCATGATGACGCCGCCCTTGAGCATCTCCGCCAAACCCAGCTTCAGTCGTAGTCCGGTCGGGTAACTGCCGTTCATTTCAGCCATCTTTCTGCCTCCAGCGTGGTTCACGTTTCAAGTTTAAGTTTAGCAGTTATTGAGCGCGCGAATTCCGCGCCAACGTTGATTGGCAGAGCCGGCTGCACAACTCCCAGACGACTCTTACTGCGGTATACTCTGTGTCACGATGGCGACCAATAAAACGTTCTATCTTGAGACTTTCGGTTGCCAGATGAATGTGCATGATTCGGAGAAAGTCATTGGCACTCTCCGCCATGAAGGCTACTCCCAGGTAGATTCCGAAGCCGCCGCCGATCTGATCCTCTATAACACCTGCTCCATCCGCGACAAAGCCGAACAGAAGGTCTTTAACCGTCTGAACGACTACAAGAAGCTGCACGCTTCCGGCAAACGCTTCGTGGTGCTGGGCTGCGTGGCGCAGCAGGAAGGGGAGCGGATCTTCGAGCGTGCTCCCTATGTTTCGCTGGTCTCGGGATCAGCTTCCTACCGTAAATTGCCTGAAATGCTGGTTCGGTTGGAGGCGGGGGAGTCGCGCATCACCGGGCTCGACGACCGACAGACGGAGGAGACTTTTGAGACGGAATTCACTGCGCGCACTAATCCCCACCGTGCTTACATCACCATTATCGAAGGCTGCGACAAGTTCTGCGCCTATTGCGTGGTTCCCTACACGCGAGGCAGGGAGCGCAGCCGGACGTCCACTTCTGTTCTTGCCGAGGCACGGAAGGTGGCCGAGGCTGGTTACACCGAGATTCAGCTGTTGGGGCAAAACGTCAATTCGTACCACGACCGTGAGGGGAAGCTCAGTTTCGCCGAACTACTGACCGCCGTCGGCCAGGTCCCGGGGATTCGCCGGGTTCGCTTCACCACTTCACACCCACGGGACTTTACCCCGGACATCGTTGCCGCCATCGATGCGGTACCCACCCTGTGCGACCACGTTCATCTGCCGGTACAAAGCGGATCGACCCGGGTGCTGGCAGGGATGCAGCGGGAGTACAGCCGCGAACAGTACCTGGAACGGATCGCGTGGATTCAAGCTGCCCAGCGGCCCATCAGTATTACCACCGACGTCATTGTGGGCTTTCCGGGAGAGACGGAAGAGGATTTTGAGCAGACGTTGAGTCTGCTGGCCCAGGTCGGCTTCGATGCGGTCTTCGCGTTTAAGTTCTCGCCCCGCCCCAATACCCCCGCCATCTCCTTATCCGACAGCATCCCAGAAGAGGAGAAGAGCCGTCGCCTGCAGGTGCTGCTCGACCGGCAGCGTGAGATCCAAAGGTCACGTTACGCCAGTCACATAGGGCAAATAATGGAAGCAGCCGTTGAAGGATTTAACAGCCAGCGGGGCCAAGTGATCGGCCGCAGCTCGCAGAACAAGACTGTCAATTTCACCACTTCGCACCCCATCAGCCCCGCTCCCGGCAGCTATCTTCCGGTGCGGATTACTCACAGCCACCCCAATAGCCTTGTCGGTGAAGCCGTCTCCTAGCGGCGACCGTGTAAGGGAGTTGACCATGGATGTCGAAATGAAAATCCGCGGTCTGGTCATGGATCCGGCCAGCAATATGCCGATCGTGATTCTGAAAGATGTCAAGAGCGACACCGTTCTGCCCATCTGGGTTGGCATGTATGAGGCCAATGCCATCGCACTCGAGATTGAGAAGTCGGCCACCCCGCGGCCGATGACTCACGACCTGCTCAAAAATCTCATCCGGGGCTTGAATGCTGCCGTGCAAAAGGTAGTGGTTACGGAACTTAAGAACGACACTTTTTATGCGGTCATCTGGATGGAGCACGATGGGGAAGTGGTCAGTATGGATGCCCGGCCCTCCGACGCGCTGGCCCTGGCGCTGCGCTCCGACTGTCCGATTTACGTGAGCGAAGAGGTTATCCGCATCGCCAAGCTTGCCCCCAGCATGGCCGAGACAACGCCGGAGGAACTGCGGCGCTGGCTGGAAGGTCTCAACGACGAGGACCTGGGTCGGTACAAAATGTAGGGGGGTTCGGGAGAGCCTGCGGTTTGAATACGTTAGGGAGCGGTCAGGGGGTATAGCGTCGCTTTAGCGCCCAGTATACAGAATATACGTTATCGGACGTTACACATCGGGCGACAGCCCGCCTCCGTACTCTTAAATATGAGCGATATAGACTATCCCCAGTGGGAGTAATTGACAGCAGAAGGCCCTAAAGCCATACTGCGACCGTCGGTAGCAAGAGCGCGGCAGACAAGAATCTGTGCCCTGCGACCGAAGCGGCTGCCCGTTCAAAAAAGTTTGCAGCGTTCACGTGCCCCGGGTGATCGCTTCCATTTAAAACACAAAGCGCCGCGAGGAATCCGTGCCGTTTGATTCTCCAAAGTTTTCAGGTCCCAGCCTTTTCGCGTCGCTGAAGAGCTATCTCAGCCCGAGGAAGCTTAAGACGTTTCTCACCAAGTCCAGTGCCAATCGGGGACTGGAGAGATATCGTCGAGCGGGTATTACGGCATCCTCTTCGTTCCTCGCCAAAGCGCTGAACATCCTGATCAGCTTTCTTTCTGTCCCCTTAACGATCCATTATCTGGGTTCAGAGCGATACGGCGTCTGGCTCACCATCAGCAGTCTGCTTACCTGGATGATGCTTACCGATTTTGGGCTGTCGGGGAATGCCCTGGTCAACGTACTGGCAGATAGCAGCGGGCGGGATGATTTTGAGACGGCCCGCCAGTACACCTCTTCCGCATTTTGGGTACTCACGTCGATAAGCATAGTTTCCGGAGTTGTCGCCGCTATTAGCTTTCACTGGATTCCATGGCGAGCGGTCTTCCGGGTTTCCGCGGTGATGTCGACTCATGAATTGAATGTCGCCTGTGCCATGACGCTGGCGATCTTTATCCTCGGCTTCCCTCTCAGCCTGCAGTATTCCATCTATAGCGCATACCAGGACGGCTACCTGGCAAACATCTGGAGTATTTCAACCAATGCGTTTTCGCTATTGGCGCTGGTGATCGTTTCGCATTTTCACGGCGGCTTGCCACTGCTGATCTTCGCCATGTCCGGAACCAGAACGCTGGTTGCGATTGTCAATAATGTTTATCTCTTCCGGCGCTACCACTGGCTTATCCCATATCCCTCGGCCGTGCGGTGGAGTTGCATTCGGCGGCTTTTCAGCCTGGGCGCCAAGTACATGGTTACGCAGTTGGCTGCGCTCGGCATCTACCAGAGCCAGCCCATGATCATCACCCAGATGCTGGGTCCTGCGAGCGTCGTCATCTTTGTTGTGTCTTACAAGGTCATCACCCTGCCAATGGATTTGATTTATATGGCCACGCAACCTTTCATTGCTGCTTTTGGAGAAGCAAAAGCGCGCGGCGACTGGGCGTGGATCCGGAGTGCGTACAGGAACGCGACACTGGCCTCGACCGGTGTGGGCTTTGCTTTGATAGCCCTGATGGCTCTCATCGCCAAGCCCCTGATCCGCATATGGGCCACCGCGGCGGCTGTGCCAACTACATCCTTCATCTTGTGGTTGAGCATCTATGTCATGATTGGCACCGCGCTGATGCCTACCAACCAATTCCTGTCGGGTTTGGAAAAAGTGACCCCGCTGGCGATCTCTACGACGCTTTGCGCAATCGGGGTAGTGGCGGGCGGAATTCTGCTGGCGCATGGGCACGGACTGGTTGGCCTGGCGATGGCCATGGCATTCAGTAAACTTGCAACTTTTTGGCCCATCCAACTCTACGCGGTGCGGCGTACGTTCCGCGAGTCGCACGCGCTGGTGTTTGAGAACGCGGCTGAGCCACTGGTTTAATCGGCCTCACGCTGATGACCCAAACGGGTCACACATATGAACCAAAGAGGCAGCCTTGCGCGCGGCCGTGGTTTTTAGCGGTGATATTCTTTAAAGACTTGAAGTCTATTTGTGACGCTGCCTTTTCACGCTTATACGAATAAACCAGATGCCGATCAAACTTCGTTGTCTGCCGGAACTCACCTATTGGGCGCAAGGGTTCGAAGAGCTATCTTCCGTTGCGGCGATGCCGCGAACCAAAAACCTGGAATGGCTGTGCGCAAGTGTCGGCGGCGCTGTGAGTTTTGGTTCGAGTTGTCCGCTCTAGAGCTTCATCAGAGTGAGTGAGGACTTCGATCGCATGAAAGCCGTGGAGACCGCCGACGAAAGGGATTTAAAGCCGAGTCGCGGGGGTGCGCGCGATAGCCGGGTCTACATTCCCACGCTGGATGGATGGCGTGCGCTCGCGATCTCTGCCGTCATTTGCTTTCATGGCAAATACGCGTTTTTTTCCAATCCAACGATTGTTCGGCTCTCTGATTATGGCTATTTAGGCGTCGATGCGTTCTTCGCGATCAGCGGTTTCCTTATCTGCGGCATTCTGCTTCGGGAATACGCCGCCAGCGAACGCATCGATCTCAAGAACTTTTACATTCGACGATTCTTCCGCATTATTCCGCCGTATCTGGCATCGCTTTTAGGGATCATCATTGTCGCGTGGCTGGGTTGCATCCACCTTCAGCCCTGGGAGATTCCCAGTTCCCTGCTCTTCTTCCGCAACTACGAGCCTTCGCTTGCGCCTCCGGGTGGACCTTACGATCCATACGGGCTTTACACTGCTCATTTCTGGTCGCTTGCGGTCGAAGAACATTTTTACCTGATATGGGCGCCCTTGCTCGCCTTGCTCAAGCCGCGGCGGGCGGTAAAGGCGGCCTTTATTATCGCGGCTGCGGTCTGCTTGTGGAGGCTGGTCGATGCGCATTACGGAATCATGCATGCGCTGGCACCGTTAACCTGGGCGGGCCAGCGGACAGACTCCAGACTCGATTCACTGCTGTGGGGCTGCCTGGCTGCCCTCTTCTTTCCCCAAATCAAACGTATCTTCAGTCATCACTTATGGTCGTGGGCGTGGATCCCGCTATCGATTTATCTGGTTGTGCTGGTCGGATATCATCTCCCGCTTCTGACACTGCAACTGGCGCTGCTCTTTCCTGCACTTTTGATGAGCACCGTGCTGTTTCCGAAGAATGCCTTGGGCCGTCTGCTCGAGTTGCCGTTCATGCGCTGGATCGGCGCACTCTCCTACAGCCTTTACCTTTGGCAAGAGCTATTTCTGCAGCCACCGCGCGGTGATAACTCGCTGGAACGAATAAGCGGCTTTTACCACCTTCAACAATGGCCCTGGAACATCATTTGCATTCTGATATGCGCGTGCGCAAGTCACTACCTACTGGAGAAGCCGATGATCCGTCTGGGACGCCGCTTCACGGGTTCTGCGGCTAGCGTCCGGCCCAGACCATCGGAACGCACGCAGGTACATGCCCGCTCGACCGAACCGGCTTTGCATTCCGCTCGATCATTCCGCGAGGCAGCGAACCACGCCGAGAATCAAGACCTGCCCGAGTTGCCTATCCGGCAAAGTTGACGATTGCTTACATTTAGCCTTTTGTTTTGTGTGGCATGAATAACCCGGCCGGTAACAGCTTTTTAGGCTTGACCCACGAGTCTTAACGATTTAAGGTGTGGGTGTTTCGTCCCCCTTACATCGATCTTAAGGATGGCCATCGGTTTTCTCCTCACCCGATGTTCGTCCGAAAGGATCTGTTGCCACGCCTGAACAGTCAAATCAGGGCTCTATGGCTGTGTCGTGGCTCAACCTGATCTGGATCCCATGATTCCCCCCTACCGATGGCAAATTGAAGCACATTTGATATTTGGGCAGTTAGACTGCTGCAAAGCGAAAGCCTATGGAAATGCTGCACGATTTGGTATTCCGTCCTGCTCGTCGAGTCGGGGCCAGGGTGTTACCGGCGGATATTCTTCATCGCTGGTCTCACAAATATGTTAAGAACCGGTACCTCCGTTTCCTTGAACAACGCGTCGGCCCGCAATGGATGGTACCGGGTATTCTAGATGGCCCGGCAATGTCAGACCGGCTGCGGCTCCTAACCCGTTCCCTCGATGAGCGATCCTACGAAAGCAGGTACACGGACGACCAGTTTTTCTATGAGTCTTATCGTCAGGTCTACCACTTCCTGGTGCTGCTTGAGAAATTCGGCTTCAACCTCAGGACTTGCGGCTCAGTCCTTGATTTTGGCTGCGGCTCCGCACGAATCCTTCGCCTTTTTCGACACATCTTCGGTGTCCAGCTGGTAGGGAGTGATGCCAACCCCGAGTGCATCGAGTGGTGCAGAGCGAACGTTCCGGGATGCCAGTTCGAGGTAAACCAGTTGGATCCACCCGTCCCCTTCTCGGAAGACAACGAATTCGATCTTATTATTTCGCTCTCGGTCTTCACCCACATTCCATTGCACCAACAAGTGGAATGGCTACGGGAGTTGAAGCGTATTCTCAGGCCGGGCGGAATTTTGTTGAGCACCGTTGTGGGCACCAGTCATTTCAACGCTCAACTGGGGACGGAAGCGAAGCGCCTGCTGAACGATACGGGAGAAGTGACCCTGGGCAAAAACGACCCTGGGGTCTCGCTTTCCACGAGGGCGGGAGGATCAAACTACGACGTTTTCCAGCGCAGGGACAAAGTCATCGACGTCTTTGGGGGGGTGCTCAAAATGCTTGACTACATCCCCTCGAGCCGGGCCCCGATTGGCCAGGACCTGCTGGTTCTGCAGAAGACTTAATCGGGCGACCAGTCCGCGTGTACCAGCTCGCTGGATCATGACGGTGCTGATGACTGGTCGGAATGGTCAATAGGGGTTGAGGAATATCTGCAAAGGATGCGCGTTAAGGTAGTAGCCGTGACCGGAGTTGAGGATATCGAGCTCTCCCGGATTGCCTGTCACGTTGCCCACACATACGTTGTGACCCTCTGCGTTGGAGATAACCTGAAACGTCAGATTGCCCTGGCCATCGTCGTAGTAGACAGCCACCCTGCGTAGAGGAGACTGATCCTGCTCGGTCGCGACGATGTCCAAATGGCCGTCCTGGTTCATATCAGCGATGGCGATCTTATGTACCCAATCAAACTTGGGGTCAATCGTGTGCTTGATCCAGGTACCGTTGCGTCGATCCGTGGGCGCCTCCCACCAGAGCAGGCCTCCGGGCGGGGGTGCTACACCTGGGGGACCTTCAGACTGGGCGGAGACGACGTCCTGCCTGCCATCGCCGTTTACGTCCATCGAATTCAAGACCGCAACGTCCCCGCCGTCCTGGCAGTTGTTTGCCCCGCAAGGATACGGTGTAGCTCCGATGGTGTGCGTGATCCAGGTCCCGCTGCGCGCATTGCCTCCGGTCTCGCGCGGGTTCTCATACCAGACGGCGTTGAAGGGAGAAGGTCCCGTCCCTGTGAGGTTGATGGCGCCATTACCCGATCCGATGTCGAGCAGGGCAACTCCCCGGAATGACTGACTGTACTGCAGCTGGGTCCAGGAAGTTGGGCTGTTCTGGAAATACACCGAGGCTTGGGTGACGACGTCTATCTTGCCATCGCCATCGATGTCCGCAAGATCAATGTTGTTTTCCCCTAGTCCCGGGCCAATCACGTTCATTGTCCAGGGCTGGGTCGGATCGCCACCGGAACCACGCGGATTCTCAAACCACACCAATTCGTAATTTCCACTGAACGTGGGATCGAAGCTGGCAATAATATCCACGGCGCCGTCGCCATTAACGTCATAGGCAATCATGTCTTCGTAGGCGTTCCCCTGGGCGACGATCGTGTGCCTGGTCCATGTCCCCTGCACCCCACCTGAGGCGGGATAGGAATACCAGAAAATGCCTCCGTTGGAGTTGTTGCCGTCTACCGAATCTTGCTCGAGACCAATCACCGGCTCCAAATGTCCAGTCCCCTGGATGTCGGCCAGGGTTTTCTCCACCAGCGTACCCGGAGGATTGGCGTCCACTGTGGCATAGCCATAGGGCAGCGGCCCATCCTGATTGGAGATGGGATTCGAGGTGGCGAAGAAATAATCGACGATGGCGGTGAAGGCCGGGGAGTTGGAGGCGGTCGACGCATACGTCCCGGCATAGGGGCCGACGCTGGCCACATTCAGATCGAAGGTGAAGCTGGGCGCCGCGGTAAAGGTCATTCCGTCGCTGGACCAACTTCCAGTCCAGACGTCCCCACTTCGCGCGAGACGCAACACCAAAGGCGCCTTGGGAAGAGAGATCTGGGTACTGACAAATCCCGTGAAGGTTCCACCGGTTACGCCCGCGGCAAACAATTCCGGACTGGTTGTTCCGTTATAGAAGACATCGAAGCGCACGAAGTCGCCGCTATCCTGCTCCACCAGGATGCCTTCATCCTGATTGCCAATTTCGGGGGCAGACTGGAAGCGAACATCCACACTGAAGTCTGTGTTGGCTATCGGCTGCATAATGCGGAGAGCATTGTCGGCCGTCCCTTCAAGATCGTGGACGGTGCCCTGGGGTACGTTCAAGGTTGCCGCAGTGCCATTCATGGTCACGATGCCGTCTCCCAGCGGGTTCTCCGTAGCCCACAATGCAGTGTTTAACGTCGACTCGTCGAAGTTGTCCGACACAACCCCTCCCGTGGAGTTGCCGGTGTCGGTGTAGCTGGCCGAGCCGACGGCGCTCGGTGCGAAGCCGCTGGCGGTGGCAATGGCGTTGATCGTGGTGGTACCGGTGATGGTGATTGGACCCGAGTAAACATGGGAGGAGGTGGTGGGCGTACTGAAGTCGGTGGTGTAGTAGATGGTTGCGCCGGGCGTGCTATCGGTGATGGTGACGCTCAACGAAGAAGCGAAACTGGTACCGCTCGCCGGACTGAATGCTGGCGTGGCCGCCGGGGACTGAAGAGTGTAGGAGGCGGAGCCGACTGCACTTTGGGTGAAGCCGCTGGCGGTGGCAATGGCGTTAATGGTGGTCGAAGCGGTGATGGTGATGGAGCCGGAATAGACCGCAGAGGAGGTAGTGGGCGCGCTGCCGTCAGTGGTGTAGTAGATAGTTGCGCCGGGCGTGCTGTCCGCAATTGACACACTCAGAGTAGAAGTAAAGGCCGTGCCGCTCGCCGGGGTAAAGGTGGGGGTAGCCGCGGCTGTTTCCGGGGCGCTCACGGTATAGGACGCGGAAGCTACCGCGCTGGGCTGATAACCGCTCGCGGTAGCGATTGCTTTTATCGTGGTATTGGTCGTGAGGCTGATGGGGCTTGTATAGGGGGTGGATGAAGACGTGGGCACGCTTCCATCCGTGGTGTAGAAGATGGCTGCGCCGGATGTGCTATCGGTGATGGTCACGCTGAGAGGCGCGGTCCCGCTTGTTCCGCTGGCAGGGCTCAGCACCGGGGTGGCGGCCGCAGAAGGCATGGGGTTTTCCGGGCTTGAAGAGCCACCGCCGCAGCCGAAGATCAACGACAGCGGAAGTATCAGCGCCACCCATTGGCGGTGGTTCTTAAGACAGCGAAGAGGGCCGAAAGTTGACGCCATGACTGCATACCCCTAAGCTCGTGCGTCATCGAATGCGCCGGATTCAGCGTAGCCCAAGTGGCGCGGGAGCTTATTGTTTGGTAACGTGGGCCCGTATCTACAAATCCGCAAAACTATCCCGGGGTGAAATTCAGAGATTGCAAGATAGGGAGGAGTCAAGACTATCTTGTGCCGTTGCCGGCGCATGCCCCAGGGGAAGTACGATCGGGAATCTCTCGATCCACCGAGAGGGAGTGACATTTGAAGAAAATACAGGTTAAGCCAAAGCCATGACTAAGTAGACGCCGGTTTTTCCGTAGTGTTGCGGGAAATTGACATCTTTTTTCAGATAAGGCCCACAAGAAAGTCCCATAAACAGTGAATCAATACAGAAGGGCACATACGTACAGTACTGATTAACCCATTGCGGTTATTGGAAAATCGCTAACAATTCTGGATCATTGGATTCAAAACAAGAATTTACAGCGTGCTCTAAGCCGCCGGGGCGCCAGAGAGCACATCATCGAATGAAGAAATCCTTATGGACCGCTGTGTGCGTCTTGTATGTCACGCCGTGGTGTCCCCGCCCACCAGCCGGAAGCACAGTCGAAGAACCGGAGGACCTGCGCAGTTGTTAACGGAGGGCTTTGCAAGCCGGCGAGGGATCACCCGCGCTGCACGGTGTTTTGGCATTGTGTTCTGACATAGACGGCGCTGGATCCACTCGTATCGATCCCATCATCCCTTTGTCCTCGTGTTCCAGAAGATGACAGTGGTAGACAAACATGCCTACTATGTTCGGGTCGCGAAAATCCATGCGCAAGTGAACGCTAGGATAAGTACGCGAGGTGCCGTCCCAATACGGCACATTCACGGTGTCGCGCAGAAAGTCCTCGTTGATTGGTCTTCCCAGATGGTCGAGCACCAGAAAGTGCAGTTGATGAATGTGGAAGTCGTGCAGCTCTCTGGTACGGTTTTCTATGATCCAATCCTCGGTGGTTCCTTGCCGGGCAACGATGTTCGGAACGTCCGAGCTCATGTCGAACATCTTTGGTTCCTGTCCCTCGACGGTAAGGTAAAACTCCACTGCGCTCGCGGGATCATTCGGGTTGGACAGTTTTTCAGAGAAATACAGATGGCGTTCACGCACCGGCGCCACGTCTCCGAGCCATGTCGCGCTCGATGGAGGAAGAAGATCCGGCGAACTCCGTAGGGTTGATTGGGGCTCAGGTGCTTTGGGTAGAGCGACAATTTTCGCCAGCGTCCGGTTGGGGTCATTTTCGCCGCCCGGGCCGGTATCCACAGTTCTGTTGACCAGCAAGGCGTTCTCGCCCTCAGCAGGACCCTTTACGATGAACTCCACTCGGCCGCCAGGGGGCACGCGGAGAAACGTCTGTGGATCAACTAACCCTGCGTACTGGTGAGTCATCGGTACACCGTCAACGGCCACAACTCCCAAGGTTTGCGGCGAGCCATGAAACAGAACCGTGAGTTTGAGGTAGGTGAAGGCCGAAGCATTCAGCACCCGCCATAGCTGCTGTTCTCCCGGCCTCATCAGGATCACTGCGGGCGGGTAGTCCGGAAAAGGAACCGGCACGTAATTGATAGACAGGTCTTTCGCCGGCTTGCCAAAGCCATTGCCGCTATTGACCATGTCTCCATCGGCGTCTTGCATCGGCTTCACCACCGGTTCAGACTTGGACGGCAGCGCATTTGGATTGATGAGGTCCTGGTCGCGAATGATGAACACGCGCTCGGGCAAGCCGGCAGCGGCTTTCTTGGCGCGTTCGATTCCTTCCACGATCAGCGCTCCGGATGCTCCCCCTAAGAGCTGCTGCTTGCTGAAGCCGTGGATGTGCGGGTGGTACCAGTAAAGGCCTGGCGGCTCATTCTCAGGAATGCGGAACCGATACTCGAAGGGCGCATCGCCCGGCTGCACCGAGGTCTTCATGACATCGTCTTGATGACAGACGGGAGGAATGGTAAGCCCGTGAAAGTGAATATTTGTGGAGACCGGACTCATGATTCCAGCCGTGCAGGAATTGTTGTTCATCTGCGAACGGAGATGGGAGTGCGCGTGTGCAGCCGCGGTGCTCTGAGGGCCAGAATCCGCCAGCCCGTTCTTCAGATGAAGAATCACCAGGTCACCAGGATTGACGCGCAGATTGGGCGACTCTTTGCCTGCCGCATCGGTGTAGCAATAACGCTTGCTGCCATTTGCATCCGGGGCATCATTTGCGGTCAGCTGCACGTCTAGAACGCCATTCTTGCTGCGCAGGTCCTCTGGTTCTTCGACCGTGCTCCCGGCCTCTGGGCGTGGACATAGACACTTGCCCGCTGGCTGGGCAAGCCCGAGTTGCCAGCAAGGTGCGACGCATAAAACGATCGCAGCGGCCCACACAGATTTCTTCATTCGAGGATGTACTCTCCGGCGGGACGAATTCTCGTCAGCGGTAAACCCTCATCCGGGAATTTCCACCGTGCCACAACGACAAGGGTACCGCATTGCCTGCACATTTTCGTTCGCCGCGTCCGATTGGCCACTCCCCTTAGTACTCGGGGAGCAGCGTTGCATTTCCTCGCCGCACCAGCTGAGCATCCCGATCAATACGGATTGAGGAATATCTGCAATGGGTGTGAATCGTTGAAGAAGCCGTGGCCGGAGTTCAGGATGTCGAGCGCCCCGTTTCCGAGCACGTCGCCAACGGCGTCGTTATGACCCTTGGCGTTGGAGATGACCTGCTCGGTCAGATTACCCTTGCCATCGTTGTAGAACACAACCACGCGGTCCAGGAACGATTGGTCCTGCTCTTCTACGACAATGTCGGTCGTTCCATTCTTATCCATGTCGGCAAGGTCAATCTTGTGCACATCGATCATGTTGTAGTCCATGAGGTGCTTGATCCAGGTTCCATTGCGACGGTCTGCCGGCGCCTCCCACCAGTAAAGGCCGCCAGGGGGTGGGGAAAGGTCAATGGGGCCTGGACCTTCCGACTGGCTGGAGATGACGTCCATTCTTCCATCCCCGTTGACGTCAAGCGTGTTATACGCTGCCGGCTGAATGCCCGCAGCAGGCGGACAGGTCGCGGGGGTGCAGGGGTAGCCTGGCCCGATGGTGTGCATGATCCAGGTGCCGGTGCGCGCGTTGCCCCCGGTCTCGCGCGGGTTCTCGTACCACACCGCATTGAGCGGAGACTTTGGCTGGGTACCCACAAGATTGATGGCGCCCAGGCCTGAGCCGATATCCAGCAGAGCATCTCCGCGGAAGGATGTGCTGTATTGCACCGGGGTCCACGAATCCGGGCTGTTCTGGAAGTAAATAAATTCCGGCGAGATGATGTCTATCTTGCCGTCACCGTCTATATCCCCCATGGACAGATTGTTCTCATCCGCGCCCTCGGGGGGCCCAATGATGTGCATCGTCCAGGTGTCCGTGATTGGGTTTCCGCCTTGCCCGCGTGGATTCTCAAACCACACAAGTTCGTAATTCCCGGTAAAGGTTGGATCGAAGCTGCAGATGATGTCAACCGCGCCGTCCCCGTTCACGTCATAAGCCATCATGTCCTCATAGGCGTCACCGCTGCCTATGATCGTGTGTCGAATCCAGGGATCATTTACATTGCCCGACGCCGGATATTCATACCAGTAGACACCGCTCTCTACACCGTCGCCATCATTGGTTTCAAATTCCTCCCCGATCACCGGCTCCAGATGCCCGGTACCCTGGATGTCGGCCAAGGTCTTCTCGACCACTGTTCCGGCCGGATTCGCATCGACGGTGACATACCCGTAAGGTTTTGGACCATCCTGGTTTGCGATCGGGTCAGAAGTAGCGAAGAAGTAATCGACAACCGCCGTGAACGCCGGCGAGTTGCTGGCGGTTGAGTTCTTCGCTCCGGCGTAAGGACCGATCTTGGCCGCGTTCAGATTGAAGGTAAAGCTGGGCGCCGAGGTAAAGTTAGTTCCATCCGTCGACCAGCTCCCCGTCCAAACATTCCCGGCTCTCGCTAAACGCAGCACCAGGGGCCCTTGGGCAAGAGAGATCTGTTGGCTGATAAACGTAGTTGCATTGGTCCCACTAATGCCCGCTGCAAACAATTCCGGCCCGGTCGTTCCGTTAAACAGGACATCGAAGCGGACGAAGTCGCCGGCATCCTGTTCAACCAGAATTCCTTCGTCCTGACCTCCTACCTCAACGGCCGACTGGAAGCGCGCATCCACACTGAAGTCGGAGTTGGAGATAGGCTGCATGATGCGAACGGCGTTGTCGCCGGTGGTCCACAGATCATGATTCTGGCCCTGGGGCACGTTCAAGTTGGCCCCACTGCCGTTCATGGTTACAGTTCCATCGCCCAGCGGGTTTTCAAACGTCCACAGAGAGGTATTCAACGACGGCTCATCCAGGTTGTCGGACACCACTCCGGCGGCTCCTGTATTCGAGGTGAACGTTGCCGAGGCCACCCCGCTGCTGGTGAAGCCTGGCCCGCCAGCGATCGCCTCTATCGTGGTAGTAGCAGAGATCGTGAACGGACCCGAGTAGACGGTGGATGAGGTTGTGGGCGTGCTCCCGTTGGTGGTGTAGTAGATGGTCGCGCCCACTGTGCTGTCCGCAATGGACACACTCAGAGTAGAAGTAAAGGTCGTTCCACTAGCCGGACTGATGGTTGGAATGGCGGCTACAGGCTGCAGAGTGTATGCGGCCGAACCGACGGCACTTTGCGCGAAACCGCTTGCGGTAGCAATCGCTTTCACGGTGGTGGTCGCAGTGATCGTGATGGGGCCCGAGTAGATGCTGGACGAGGTCGTAGGCGTGCTTCCGTTGGTCGTGTAATAGATGGTCGCGGCCGGAGTACTGTCCGCAATAGACACGCTCAGTGATGTGGCAAACGTCGTGCCGCTCGCCGGACTGAAAATTGGCGTGGCCGCTGCGGACTGGAGGGTATATGCAGCGGAGCCGACCGCACTTTGAGTGAAACCATTCGCGGTGGCGATGGCTTTGACTATGGTCGCAGCGGTGATGGTGATGGGGCCGGAGTAGACCGTAGACGAGGTGGTGGGCGTGCTGCCGTTAGTGGTGTAGTAGATGGTGGCGCTAGGCGTGCTATCGATGATGGTGACGCTCAACGATGTGGCAAAGCTGGTTCCACTCGGCGGACTGAAACTGGGTGTGGCGGCCGGGGACTGAAGGGTGTAGGAGGCGGAGCCGACTGCACTTTGGGTGAAGCCGCTGGCGGTGGCGATGGCGTTGATCGTCGTTGCAGCGGTAATGGTGATGGGGCCGGAATAGACCGCAGACGAGGTAGTGGGCACGCTGCCGTTAGTGGTGTAGTAGATGGTGGCGCCGGGCGTGCTGTCGGTGATGGTGACACTCAACGATGTGGCAAAACTAGTTCCGCTCGCCGGACTGAAACCTGGCGTGGCGGCCGGGGACTGGAGAGTGTAAGAGGCGGAGCCGACCGCACTTTGGGTGAATCCACTGGCGGTGGCAATGGCTTTGACCGTGGTCGCTGCCGTGATGGTGATGGGGCCGGAGTAGACGGCAGAGGAGGTAGTGGGTGTGCTGCCGTTGGTGGTGTAGTAGATGGTTGCGCCGGGCGTGCTATCGGTGATGGTGACGCTCAACGAATTGGCAAAACTAGTTCCGCTCGCCGGACTGAAACCTGGTGTGGCTGCCGGCGACTGAAGCGTGTATGAAGCCGAGCCGACCGCACTTTGGGTGAAACCGTTGGCGGTAGCGATGGCGTTGATCGTGGTCGCAGTGGTGACGGTGATGGGGCCTGAGTAGACCGCTGACGAGGTGGTGGGCACGCTACCGTTCGTCGTGTAGTAGATGGTTGCGCCGGGCGTGCTATCGGTGATGGTAACACTCAACGAGGTGGCAAAACTGGTTCCGCTCGCCGGACTGAAACCTGGTGTAGCTGCCGGTGATTGAAGCGTGTATGAAGCCGAGCCGACCGCACTTTGGGTGAAACCATTGGCGGTGGCGATGGCTTTAACCGTGGTCGCAGTGGTGATGGTGATGGGGCCGGAGTAGACCGCTGACGAGGTGGTGGGCACGCTGCCGTTCGTCGTGTAGTAGATGGTTGCGCCGGGCGTGCTGTCAGTGATGGTGACGCTCAGCGAATTGGCAAAACTGGTTCCACTTGCCGGACTGAAGCCTGGTGTGGCGGCTGGCGACTGAAGCGTGTACGAAGCCGAGCCGACCGCACTTTGGGTGAAACCATTGGCGGTGGCGATGGCTTTGATGGTGGTCGCAGCGGTGATGGTGATGGGGCCGGAGTAGACCGCTGACGAGGTAGTGGGCGCACTGCCATTCGTGGTGTAGTAGATGGTTGCGCCGGGCGTGCTATCGGTGATGCTGACGCTCAATGAATTGGCAAAACTGGTTCCGCTTGCCGGACTGAAACCTGGCGTGGCCGCTGGGGACTGAAGCGTGTAGGAGGCGGTGTCCACTGCACTTTGAGTGAAACCATTGGCGGTGGCGATAGCTTTGATCGTGGCCGCAGTGCTGATGGTGATGGGGCCGGAGTAGACGGCAGAGGAGGTAGTGGGCGTGCTGCCGTTGGTGGTGTAGTAGATGGTTGCGCCGGGCGTGCTATCGGTGATGGTGACGCTCAGCGAATTGGCAAAACTGGTGCCGCCATTCGGACTGATTACAGGCGTGGCGGCCGGGGACTCAAGAGTATAAGCGGCGGAAGCCACTGCACTTTGAGTGAAACCGTTGGCAGTCGCAAGGGCTTTGATGGTGGTTGCAGCGGTGATGGTGATAGGCCCGGAATAAACCGCAGACGAGGTAGTGGGCGCACTGCCATTCGTGGTGTAGTAGATGGTTGCGCCGGGCGTGCTGTCAGTGATGGTGACGCTTAACGAATTGGCAAAACTGGTTCCGCTCGCCGGACTGATAACAGGCGTGGCCGCTTGGGACTGGAGGGTGTATGCGGCAGAAGCGACGGCACTTTGCGTGAAACCGCTGGCAGCCGCAATGGCTTTGACAGTGGTCGCGGCGGTGATGGTGATGGGGCCGGAGTAGACGGCAGAGGAGGTAGTGGGCGTGCTGCCGTTGGTGGTGTAGTAGATGGTTGCGCCGGGCGTGCTATCGGTGATGGTGACGCTCAGCGAAGAGGCGAAACTGGTTCCGCTCGCCGGACTGATACCTGGTGTGGCTGCAGCCGACTGAAGCGAGTATGAAGCCGAGCCGACCGCACTTTGGGTGAAACCGTTGGCGGTAGCGATGGCGTTGATCGTGGTCGCAGTGGTGATGGAGATGGGGCCGGAATAGACCGCAGACGAGGTGGTGGGGACGCTGCCGTTCGTCGTGTAGTAGATGGTTGCACCGGGCGTGCTATCGGTGATGGTGACGCTCAACGAAGAGGCAAAACTGGTTCCGCTCGCCGGACTGAAGCTTGGCGTGGCCGCCGGCGTCGGCGCGGCGCTCAAGGTATAGGCGGCGCTAGCGACTGCACTCTGGTTGAAACCGCTCGCGGTGGCGATGGCTTGGATTGTGCTCGAAGCTGAAATCGTGACGGGGCCGGAGTAGACGCTGGACGAGGTGCTGGGTGTGCTGCCGTTGGTGGTGTAATAGATGGTCGCGCCGGGTGTGCTGTCAGCAATCGAGACGCTCAGAGTGGAAGCAAAGGATGTACCGCTCGCCGGACTGAAGGTGGGCGTAGCCGCCGCTGTTTGCGTCGCGCCCACGGCATAGGTAGCGGAAGCTACCGGACTGGGCTGATCGCCGCTCGCCATGGCCATGGCTTTGACCGTGGTATTCGTGGTGATTGTGATTGGGCCTGAATACGCGGTGGACGAAGGAGTTGGTGTACTTCCATTCGTGGTGTAGAAAATGGTTGCCGACGGCGTGCTGTCGGCGATCGTCACACTGAGAGGCGTGGCAGAGCTGGTTCCGCTGGCGGGGCTCAGCACGGGTGTTGCCGCCGTGGAGTTATTTTGCGGACCGGCAAAATTAGTGTTGCCGCTTACGCCGCACCCGACAATCAGCGCGAGCGTCAGGCCTAAAGCCGGAAAAATGCGGTGAAGCCCGTGCTGTACCCAAGGAGAGCGAAAGCGTGAAGCCATGAGTGCATACCCCTAGTCGACTACAACGAAAGTTGTGTGTTGGGGGGAACTTTAGTGTGACATAAGGCACACTACGTCCAAAATATCTTTTGGCTCTCGCTACACCTTGGTGGGTTACATCAGTTTTTTTTAGCGGGACTGTATATGGTTGGAAATAAAGACCTGGGATCCAGCCGTCACTCTGCGAAGATAAGCAGCCAAATTTTGTGATACCGCAATGTCTCGCCAGCTTACTTTCCCGTTTCGCGCATTCGCTGCGAACGCCATAAAGTGCATCTTAATTTTTTGCGAGTATTCACCAAACGATACGTCGGCGGGATGTATAGGACAAGATATGGAGGATTGGCTGCGGAAGGTAGACAGGACCCGCCAAGCCTTTCATCGGTCTGACAGATTCGCTTGGCTTTGCAGCACAAATTGTTACTAAGGTAATTGAGCGCTCCATGATCTCGCCTGACGAGCCATTGGTTACTAGATAACTTAGCTGTTATCAAGTGGTACTTGACGCACCCAGGGAAGTTCTTGCAGGCAACTCGTAATCCAATAAGCAATTCTTAATGGAAATAAAGTAGCTCTTGACGACTGTCGGCCCAGTGTGTACAGTGCCATTTAAGACTTATCAAGAATTACTTAATAGTTTTATTTTTTCCAGTCCTGTTCTCTCAGCACTCCTGAGGGGAGGCGTTTCTTCCGACGTCTCAGGCTGGTGACCTGATGGCTTGGTTGAAAACGGCTTTCCTGAACCTGGATCCGGACGACCCAGATCAAGGTGCACGCACTGCACCAGCAAGTTGCTGGGGCTCGCGGTAGCAATTTTCGGAGCGAGGATAGAATTGAGGGATCAGAAGAGATATATTCCCACTCTGGATGGCTGGCGTGCCTTGTCCGTCATTGGAGTCATCCTTTATCACGGACGCTTCGGCTTCTTCGTCCACCACCCCCTGGTAATGAAGGTGGCTTCCGCTGGCGAAATCGGAGTGGATGTCTTTTTCGCCATCAGCGGTTTTCTCATCTGCGGACTACTCCTGGAGGAGTTTGCGCGCACGGGTGGCATCAGCCTGCGCCGTTTCTATATCCGGAGGTGTTTTCGCATTCTGCCTCCGTATTATGCTGCCCTGGCCGGGGTTGGTGTGCTTTCGATCCTTGGGGCGATCGAGCTAAATCGTTCGGATTTGCTGAGTTGCCTGCTGTTCTACAGAAATTACCTGCCCCTGGGAATGGACGAACACGGCGGTTTTTATACCGCGCATTTCTGGTCGCTGGCGGTGGAGGAGCACTTCTACCTCATGTGGCCGATGCTGCTGATTGCCGTGAAACCGAAGCGTGCCGGCAAGGTAGCGTTCCTCCTGGCGATGCTGGTATTCGGATGGCGGCAGCTACAGGCACATTTTCACCTATGGCCGGGCACATTCCCACCGGCAAACCTGGCCGCCCGTACCGATACCAGAATTGACGCGCTGTTGTGGGGATGTCTCGCCGCAATCTACTTCCCCGCGATCAAACGGAACCTCGAGCGCGTCCATTTTTCTGAGCTATGGCTTCCGCTGCTGGCGATCCTGGTTTTCGCGGAGGCGATACATGCCCCTGGATTGACGTTGATGCGGGCGATCCTATTGCCTGCTTTAGTGCTAAGCACGGTCATCCAACCGTCCAGCGTTCTGGGCCGCATTTTGGAATGGCAGCCACTCCGTTGGATCGGTACTCTCTCCTACAGTCTCTACCTCTGGCAGGAGCTCTTCCTGCCGGAACTGCACTCGGCGGCAGCGGTGGGAGCGTTTCATAATCTTCAGCAATGGCCCTGGAACTTGGTCGCGATTCTGGGTTGCGCCGTGATGAGCCGATATCTGCTGGAGGTGCCGCTCACCCGGGTCGGGCATCGCCTGAGCGGCCCACGTCTCACTTTGGTTCGCCCGGCCCACCCGTCCCCCGCCCTCTCCTCTTCTCATCCGGCAATCAGGGCAAAGATCGAACCGCCCTCGACTCGTTCAGCCACATGGTGAGGACCAGCACAGCAGCAAAGATGAGGGCCAGGGTCAGGCCGCTCCACAGGCCGTAGATGCCAAACCGGGTTTTGAAACACAGTACGTAGCCAATGGGCAAACCGATCACTCCGTAGGCCACCAGATTGACCAGCATGGGGCCGCGTGTCTTGCCCAACCCGCGGAGTGCCCCGGTGCCAATGCCCTGGATGCCGTCGAATATTTGAAAGATGGCGGCCACGGCGAGCAGGCGGACACCGACGGCGACGGTTTGCTGGTCATGGGTGTAGATGTGGACAAGTACCTGGGGAACGGTTAAGAAGGCAGTTGCGGCCAGAGCCATGAATAATGTGCCGAGGGCGATCGCCAAAGAGCCGTTGCGGCGGGCGCGGGGACGATCCCCTGCCCCAACGGCATGACCCACCGAGATCGCCGCAGCAGCAGAAACCCCCAGCGGCACCATGTAGGTGAGGCTGGCTGAATTGAGCACGATCTGGTGTGCTGCCAGGATATCGGGAGAAAGCCGTCCGGCCATGAGCGTTGCCAGGGAGAACGCGCCTACTTCAAAGACCAATTGCGAAGCTGCCGGCCACCCTAGCTGGAGCAGGCGGCGAAATTGGGCGGGGCGCAGACCAGGCCAGTGGGCGAAGAGCGGGTGGCCGCGGTCGCGCTCGTGCTTCCATGCCCACCAGACCAACACACCGGCCATGTAGACACGGGCCACGCAAGTGGAGAGCGCGGATCCACGCACGCCCATCGCGGGGAGTCCCATCTTGCCGTAGATGAGCGCCCAATTGCCGAACCAGTTGACCAGGTTGGCAGAGATCAAGGCAAAGGTCACCGGTCTTACCTTCCCCACGCCTTGCAGGTAGCGCCGGAAGGCGACATAAATCAGTAGGGGCAGCGCGCTGAAATTAAGCAGCTGAATGTATTCCCTGGCCGGAGCACGCACGGTTTCGGTGATGCCCAGAAGTGGAAACAGATGGGGCGCGAAGCCGATTAGCAGCATAGCGACGGGGGTGTACAAGATGGCCAGGTAAACTCCCTGGGCCAGCGCGCGATGGCAATCGTCAAAGTCGCCGCGGCCGAAGGCGTGCGCCACCAGGGTATCGAGGCCCAGCAACAAACCTATGCCGAACAGCGCGGGGGTATAAAAGATGGCGCTGCTGATGCCCACGGCGCCGATGGCAGCCGGACTCAGGCGGCCCACCATGATGGTGTCCACAATCGACATGGCCATCCAGCCCAACTCCGAGAGCACGACCGGAATGGCCAACAGCAACAGGGCCCCCAGTTCCCTACGGAAGCGCGAGGCGGGGGACGATTGCGTGGCTGGAGCGGGGGAAAGCATGTCCCTTCACCTTAACCGATCCTGGGACAGAATCCGGCGTCGCGGTTTCGAGAGAAAGGCAGCCCTCGGCGCTAAAGCCGAATTCATTACTAAGGAGTTATGTAGGGCCTAAACGGGCTGCGGAAAAAGTTGGTTTCGACTGAAATCTTAACCCTCAGCGGCTAAAGCCGTAGGGCCTAAAAGGCCGTACCCTTCAGAACATTGAGTTTTTCAGCGGCCTGCTAGGGATGACTGGTGAGTTTCAAAAGAGCAGCGAGAAGCGCGGTTGGGTTGAAAGGTCCGTCAATGGCCTCATCGTAGAGTTGGTCTTCCAATGCCGATGTTCCATTTCTCAGGATGAGTATCCGGGTCGGGGGCCAGATTCTTCTTACAGATTGGGCGACTGAGCGAAGAACGGGCTGACCAAGAGTGTCATTTAGAACTGCGAGAAGAAAACTTTCCTCTCGAGGAAGCTCCAGGATCTCTTCCTGACCGCTGATCGGGGTCACAGAGTAATTCGCTTGTGTAAGTAGTAGAGCCCTGGCAGCCAACAAGTCGAGCTGAGGCTCAACCAGGAGCAGTCTTGGCTGCGCACCCGGTAGTGGAGTCTTTGATGGGACGCTCGAGGCAGTTGGATCTACGGGTTCCTTGAAAAGGTCTTCCCAGCCAGCAAGAATCGTTACCGGAAGCTCAATTGTCCGTATCGTGGGATTATTTGCGCTCCTGGCATGGACCGCTATACAGTCACCCTCGTCAAATGGATCTGAAACCAGTTCTATGTGTTCGCCATAGAGATCCATGTGTTTGCCCGCTATGTAGCCGAGCTCCTTGATTCGTGCGCAGTTCTCGGAGGGGGACGGAAAAGCTATGGGCGCGGGAGAGGAAGCGGGCATGTGGCACCTCGGCGGCGAGGAAATTTGGTGCCTGGGAAAGAATGATCTCCTCGACCAGTCCAAATCCCATTTTCGCCCACAGAGAGCGAGAATACTGTGCTCTCTGACACACATTAGTTACAATTGTCTGCCTTCAGGGTGAAAGACCAGTTCTGGCGGGATCTAATGATGTTTAGGCGATTGCCGTGACGTCTCCTGTAAGAGATCACATGCTTGTCGATCCTGCGCTTCAGCAAGAGATCGTGCGCCGGATCGCGGCGGCGAATATCTGCATGAGCCGGCCCGTTCAGGTGGTAAATCCGTTGGGCTTGATCGCCATGCCAGGCGGCAGGCAGGTCTCCGCGTTTCTGCGCCATGCGGTGGATGCGGTCCTGCTCGACGATGTGGGCAAGATCGTGCTGATTACGCGCAGCCACAATCCGGGCATCGGTCTTGAAGCGTTGCCGGGCGGCTTTATCGATCTGATACCGGGGAGCGAAGGCACAGCCGTCGCTGAACAAGCGGCTAGCGCCGCGCTGCGGGAAGCGATGGAAGAGACGGGGATCAGCGAAGACATATTGGCTGCAGCCAAAGTAAGCCCTGTAGGGACCCGTGTCTGCAACCGTCCCTTCGATATTCGCGAGGCGTGGGCCGATATTCCCGGAAGCCCCATCAAGCAGGGGGATTTGTTCGCAGTTTCGACGCAGGCCTATTGCATCCGGATCCCAGGCGATTTTTCAGCCATCGCTATGCAGGCGGGAGACGACGCCAGCCATGTGCGGGTTGAGGAAATTTCCGCTCTACGGCCGGAGCAGTTCGGCGTACCTGACCATTTACCGATGATCAGGCAGGCGGTCGCCCTGAGTTCCAGAATGTAATTCAAGATGGTAAAGTCAATGAGGCAGTGTGGATGAGCGCCAGCTCACTGACCGGGAGAGATGGCCGAGTGGCTTAAGGCGCACGCTTGGAAAGCGTGTGTACCGCAAGGTACCGTGGGTTCGAATCCCACTCTCTCCGCCATTTTCGAATCAATGATTTACATCCATTCTGCGCACCATTTCCAATGTGATCCGTGCAGCTATGCCGGGCCGATTTGCCATCAAATCCCATGACCAATCGGAGAGCGGTGTCGGGCTCAATACGGCCCCAGACACCAGCCGGATTGCTCTTGAGCAGACGCGGACGCCATCCGGTTCAAGTTCGGTTTCGGTGAGACTTTGGGGTCGGTCGGGTCCCTTGCTAAGCCATCAGGCCTGGGAATGCCCTCGGCACGCGAGCGCCGCTGGGGCCTAACCCTGGTGACGCCGCCTGAGGGCGCCGCAGTTGCTCTCCCATGGTTGGAATAGGAGAAGAAAAGAGAACTTTCTTCTCATAGCTGACGGCCAGCGCAGCGGAGGGTAGTTCCCTGTTGCTCAGCGCCGCGATTGGTGATCTTTGAGCCGGTCCCCCGCCACACGCGCCTTCTGCTTCTTCACCTCTTCGACGATCCCATCGAACGCCTGATCCGTCATCGCTTGGCCCGTCACAATCGGACGAACCAGGTGGGTCAGCAGCAGCCGGAAAGCGGTGATCTCCACCATTTCCACACTAGCTCGAGGGCTCGTCTTGTCCTGTTCGATTTCGCGCCGGATCAGCCCAGGGACCAGCTCCGCCTGCGTTTGGCTGCGCTTCGCGGCCAAAGGCTCCAACTCGTGCAGCTCCGCCTCGTTCAGCTTCGTCCCCACATGATGCACGCGGAACCGCGCCCGCGTCGCCGCCTCCGCCGCACTGTTCTTCTCATCCAGCAGTGCCATCGCTCCCGCCCTCCCGTATACGCACGATACACGCGTTTCCCTACGGAACCCCGGAACGCGCTATCTCTTAGATGCGACTTCGGTTGATTCAAAGGGGCGGCAGGTTTCCCGGCCGTTACCTCTAAGGGGTGGAGTGTCAACATTGTTCCCGGTGCGAAGCACCCGTAATGGCTTTGCCGCAGGATTTTGAGGCGAATGATGCTTTCTGTACCGGCACAGGTTCTATGGACCGCAACCCGGCAATTGCTTTCTTGTAAGGTGATTTCACCAGCATGCGAAACGGCGGCTCTGCGGATACGCAGACTTGGTGTTACTTGACCAGCGTGGGAAGTCTTAAGCAACTCCTGGAAGTGGCGGTCCGCTCCATTCATTGCGATCGAGAAGAGCAGGCCGCGACGCGCTTCATTGCCCAGTTCATCTCTGTCCCCAGCCGAGCTGGTTATGGAGTTGACAACCTAACTCCAAAGCGCGCTGCAACGACTTCGGGTGCCTCCAGGGACTGAGAGACAGGGAACCCCTGTTCGCGCCACGCCTTAAGTCCACCTTCCAACACCCATACCTTGTCAACGCCTATGCGATTCAACTCCACGGCAACCCGCGCGCTTAAGGTGTCGCCTCCAGAAGAAGAATAGAGAATAATCTCGACATCATCCGGAACAGTGATATGTGGAGACTTTCGCAGACGAGCTGGATTTATCCTGAGAGCGCCGGGAATAGCCTCCGGGCTTTCACCTTCCGTTTCTTCTTCGAAGTTCAACAGGTCGAGCACGGCGACTTTCCTATTGGATTTCAGTTTGCGATCGAGCATCGTCGGGCTGATGCGGCGCAGCCGTAGCCGGTGGATCATTCGCACCAGAACCAGCCCACGCCAGGCGATATAAAGGCCGATCGGAATTCCAATCGCGATCGCCAGGGCGGTCCCAAAATGTCTGACCCAGCGAGTGGCAAAGTCAAGTTCATTCGAAAAGAGATAGCCGAGCCCTACATAGAAGCCTGACCAGAGGAAGCCTCCTAACATATCGTGGGCAAGGAAACGCCCGAGCGACACTCCTTCCGCGCCGGCAAGCGGCGGAATGACGGCAGCCAATCCCGGAAAGAACTTGGCCACGCACAATAAACGGGGGCCATAACGGCTAAACATTTCATGCGCATTCCTGGAGCTTTCTCGCGGGTCCGCAGTCAAGCGGCAGAGCAGCCGCATAGCTTGAGAACCCCACTTTCGGCCGAACCAGAACCATGTCGAATCCGCTGCGAGGCAAGCTAAAATGCCCAGAGAAAGAATGATGCTTATCTGCATTTTCCCGCGTGCCGAAAGTGCACCTGCGGCCATCAGAAAAACGATTGACGGGATAGGCAGGCCGAGTTGTTCGATAAGAACCGCAACCAGCACTGCGCCATAGGTCAGTTGTGAGAATGCGGTCATCCTTGTGTCACTTTATCCGACTCCGGCCTGGCGAATGAGCTGGGGGAAACACACTCCCGGCGTTGCGAGGAACTTCCGCGGGCGCTGATTGCAGTCCACTTGGAATGCCAGCCATTCGTCCCACGCCTGCGAGGAGCACTACCACCGACCGTGCGCCGGCGCGATACGTTGTCCCCAGAACCGGCTTCTCCGCATTCCATGCGCAAATCTCATGCGGCAGATCCAGTGCAGTATCGATCCAGCGCCACCAGTTCTCTGTACCATCCCGCAGTGGAGGAAGTTCGAACTCGAGAGGTTCCCAATAAGCATTGAAAATGATGTAGACCGATACTCCTTCGTATTTCAGTTCCCCGCTGATGGCAATGCTGTGCGAGAAGGGCGACCAGTCCGGCTGATTGAGTTTCACACCGTGCCAAACGGGTTCTTCTTGGCGGAGAACCTGGCTTAAACTGAGACGCCGGCGTTCATGTTCCACGTCTCGGATCACACGGCGTTCAATCAGCAGCTTCACAAAGCGAAAAACGTCGGCGTGTTTGGACAGCAGGTTCCAGTCGAACCAACTCGTATCATTGTCCTGGCAGTAGGCGTTATTGTTGCCATGCTGACTACGCCGCACCTCATCGCCCATAACAAACATGGGCACACCTCCGGCCAAGATGACGGCTGTGAAAAAGTTCTTCACCTGCCGATTGCGGAGGTTCTCGATTACGGGGTCGTCCGTCGGGCCTTCCACACCGCAGTTCCAGCTTCGAGTGTCGTCCCGTCCGTCGCGGTTGCCTTCGCAATTTTCTTCGTTGTGCTTGTGGTTATAGGAGACGACGTCGTTGAGTGTAAGACCGTCGTGGCACGCCACGAAATTGATACTCTCTTCGATTTCTCGCTCTCTATAACCATAAATGCTTGGGCTGCCAAGCAGACGATCGGCAACGGGCCCTACGGAATCATTCGCGCCCCGGAAGAAATCGCGGACGTCATCACGAAACCGGTCGTTCCACTCCTTCCAGCTGTCGCCTACGAAGTTGCCGACCTGATATAGTCCTGCCGCGTCCCATGCCTCCGCAATCATCTTCGTACCTGCCAGCGCCGGATCCGATTCGATGTCCCAAAGCACTGGAGGATTCGGCATGACGGCGCCAGATGAATCGCGCGCCAGGATGGATGCAAGGTCGAAGCGAAACCCATCTACATGCATCTCGTTCACCCAGTAACGGAGGGCATCTACAAACCCGCGCCGTACAATAGGATTGTTCGCATTCAGCGTGTTTCCTGTTCCGCTGAAGTTCGCGTATTGTGAGCGGTCTTCACACAGGAGGTAGTAAGTGGGATTGTCCAGGCCGCGGAAGCAGAGTGTCGGCCCGCCATCTCCGTCTTCCGCGGTGTGATTAAAAACTATGTCGAGGATGACTTCGATACCCGCCCGGTGGAGAGCCTTCACCATGTCTCGAAATTCATCTATGGGGCCCAGCGGGTCCTGACGCGAGCTATACGCCTGGTGCGGTGCAAAGAACGAAACGGGTGAGTAGCCCCAGTAATTCGCCAGGCCCGCGGGCGCAGCCTGGGGGTCGAACTGAAACACCGGAAGTAACTCGACCGCGGTGATGCCCAACTGCTGAAGGTAGGGGATCTTCTCGATCAGTCCCGCGTATGTGCCACGTTTCGATTCCGGCAGGCCGGAGCTGGGGTGGGCGGTAAAGCCGCGCACATGCATCTCATAGATGATGGTGCGTGACCAGGGCCGGTTCAAAGGCACGTCGCCTTCCCAGTCATACGCGTGCGGGTCCGTAACTACGCTCTTCATGGCCGTTGCGGTGTTGTCCCCCTCTTGACATGCTGCGTGACGGCTATAGTCTTTCGGGACCACAACAGCGCGCCCGTATGGGTCCAGCAGTAGCTTGGTTGGATCGAACCTGAAACCGCGGGCCGGGTCGAATGGTCCGTACGCCCGAAAGCCATAGATCTGACCCACTTCGATGCCGGGCACGAACACGTGCCAGTAATGGTAGGTTAGATTCGTTAACGGATCAATGGGGATAACGCGCGAAGGACGAGAGTCATCCACCCGATCGAAGAGCAGCAGGCTGATACCAGCAGCACTCCGCGAGAAGACTGAGAAGTTAGCACCGCCACTGACGAGCGTGGCACCAACTGGAAAGCTACGGCCAGTGGTGGAGGCTGGAAGCGGTTTTTCCATTACCCCCTCCGTGGCAGTGGACACGGCTGTAGGTTCCAGATTTCGCCTGCGTATTCAGCGATGGTGCGGTCGCTGGAGAAGTTCCCCGAGCCCGCCACATTCAAAATCGCCTTGCGCGCCCACTCGTCCGGTTGGTTATACAACGCGCGCAGCCGCTCGTCTGCCCCGAGGTACGACTTTAGATCGGCCAGGTGCATATAGTGATCGCCCTGCGTAAGCAACGCGTCGCGCAACGGGGCGAACACTCCTGGTTCATTGCGACTAAAGTAGTCGGAGAATATCAAGTCCAGCGCTTCGCGGGTCTCGGGCTCGTGTTCGTAGTGCCAGTGCGGGTCGTACCAGGCGCGACTGCCGGCCACCTGCTCCGCCGTGAGTCCGAAAAGAAAGAAGTTTTCTTCGCCCGCTTCCGCGGCCATCTCAATCGTTGCGCCATCGCGTGTGCCGATCGTCAATGCACCGTTCATCATAAACTTCATATTGCTTGTGCCGCTGGCTTCGTAACCTGCCGTCGAAATCTGGTTGGAGACGTCACTGGTGGGGATCAGGTGCTCTGCAAGCGAGACGCAGTACTCGGGCAGGAATACCACCTTGATCCGCCCGCGCACGGCCGGGTCAGAGTCAATGGTGGCAGCGAGATTGTTAATGAACTTGATAATCAGTTTGGCGAGGCGATATGCAGGAGCAGCCTTGCCGGCAAAGAAAAACGTCCGTGGATGCATGTTCAGGCCAGGGTCCTGCCGTAGCTGGTTGTAAAGCACTACGATCCGCAAGGCATTCAGCAGCTGACGCTTGTACTCGTGAATACGTTTCACCTGGCAATCGAAGATGGCATCCGGATCAAGCACCTGTCCTGTCGACCACCTGAACCAATCACAAAACTTCCGCTTGGCGTTGCGCTTGGCTTTTAGGAAGTCCTGACGGAACGC
>CAWFBI010000023.1:0-222703 GCA_963814015.1 uncultured Acidobacteriaceae bacterium | reverse complement strand
GTCGCATTCCTTGTTTTTCGCGGATGGACAAGTGCCGGATCGGATCGGAAGGCGGGTTCATGATCGCTGCATGGCGGGCTTCCTCGAGCGAAAAGCCTTCTCCGGGATCCTTCACCCGGCACAAGACCATGTGCTGGGCTCGAATATAAGAAATCGCAACATGCTGCGTGGAATTGAAATGGGCGCCATGCTCGATAGCGTTCATGAGCATCTCGCGAAAGGCCATACCGACGGCGTCTCTCTCTTTCATCGGGCAGATCCGCTATCTCATGAATGAACTGAATCCAGTCGATCGGCGGTCTTACGGTCACAGCGGGCGACCAACTCGATGAACTGCGGTGTGGCGGAAAGAATCTCTATGCCTTCATCCCCAACAGGACCGGTGGTAGCCAGAAGGAGCATCTGTTCAAAGGCGGTCATCGAATACGGCTCGGAGAAGTAGCTGAACGCGCGTTCGCGCATAGCCGCAATCACGTCGGCGGGGGTGCTCTCCGAGGTGATTATGATAAGCCGTACATGGGGCCGGACGATGCGGATCTGGCGCAGAAGCTCCACATCCTGTTTGCCCGAGGTGTTTTCCCCGGTCAGGACAAGATCGTAGGGTTGGGCCTTGAGCATTTCGAGTGCGGATCGATTATTGGCGGCGCGCGCAATTTTCCAGCCCGGCAACACCTTCACCACGGCCGAAGCGACCTTGGTGTCGGAGCCGACCACAAGAGCTGTCTTTTGGGGGCCTGACGGCCCTGGACTCGTACGGCCGCCGATAGCTCACCGCCTGTGTCTCATAATAAGGCCGATGCCCTATCAGTTCATCTTCATCCCTGGCATGACCGAGTGATCCATGTTGTCGTGCCCCTGGTCGTCATCGTCCGTGGACCAGATGTTCTTCGCGTCCGTCTCATAGGGATAGACGTGCACCATCCAGCCAAAAATGTGCGCATGAAGCACCCCGCCCGCCGCTTCACAAGCTTCTTGAGTGGTGATCCAGCTCAACAGCCCAACTTTGCGCCGGGACCAAAGTAGGCCGCCTTCTGTCCCATCGGCGCCTTGCAAAAATTGATGTGTTGATGCCAGCGCGCAACGCTGAGCGGAATCCGGCTGTTGAACTCGTCCACGGTGAGCGTTTACCCGATCCGTGTACATTGCTCCAATCAGCTTGAACCCGCCGTCTGCTGTTTTCTTGTAAAGCAGAGAAGTCGGCTTATTAGGATCGAAGTGCGATCGGGCCTCAAGACCGTACTCGTACTTTGTAAAGTGATACTGGGCCTGGGGCAAATCGGGGAGAAATATTTCATAACCGTCGGCCAGGGCCTTGTGATAGTCCTGGTACGGCCCCATGGCCGCTTTTGCGGCTGCAACGACGGCGTCGGCCTTCTGCCGGTCGCCCGGCTGTGGGATTCTCAGCACCGTCATATACATGTGGCCGGCCATGTGCGCCATGTCGCCATGTTGATCGCCATCCAACGCGACGGCTATGCCGCCGAGCGTCAGGCAGGCCAACAACATTGCCCCAACTTGCAAACCAGATTGAGCCCTGAGTGAGATCACGGTGCACCTTCTCGCAGAATCCGCCTATTAAGACGGATTTTTCGATAGTTGGGTTGCGGTGTGCGCCGTGGCAATTCAACAAAAGCTTGGACAAATTTCCTAGACATTTATCGCTTTTGCCCCCGTAATAACTCAACACACCATGTGACATTTGACGACATCGAGGGGAGTAGGCCATGAAGGGGCAGTGCATCCGTCGCATCATCGCTTGTTGTACAGTAGCCTGCTTACTCACGATTGCCCAGAGGGTCAGGGCAGATGTGGTCGGCTCCATCAGCGGAACGATTACCGACCGTAGCGGAGCAGCGCTGCCCAGCGCCACGGTAGAGCTCAAAAACGGCGACACCGGGTACGATCGCCAGACGACAGTTAACTCGGCTGGATTCTATGAGTTCCCCAGCGTTCCCATCGGAGACCACTATGAGCTCACAGTCCACGCCGACGGCTTCAAGCCATTGAACCAGTTAGACATAACGCTGCTTGTGAACCAGACCTACCGGGCTGACTTCCGGCTCGACGTGGGTAGCGTTTCGCAGACGGTGAATGTGCAAGGGCAGCCGGTTCAGGTAGAGACGGCGAGCAATCAGATTGGCGATGTCATCGAAGACACCAAGATGACGGCTTTGCCCCTTAATGGAAGAAGTTACATCGACCTGCTCGGCCTGCAGGCCGGCGTGGTGGCCGTGGGGTCCCGGCAAAGCCAGCTCAATTTCCCCAAACCCGCGGATGGCCTGGGCGACGTAGGGAACCTGTCGGTCAACGGCATGCAGGAGTCGGCCAACGAGTTCGTTGTCAATGGATCCTCGGCCCAGGAAGTTGTCAATAACGGCGCTGCCATCGTTCCCGTTCTCGACTCCATTCAGGAATTCAGACTGCTGACCAATACCTTTGACGCGGAGTACGGGCATTCCGCGGGTGCCATCGTCAACGTCGTTACCAAGAGCGGCACCAACAACATTCACGGGTCGGGCTTCTATTTTCTGCGCAACCAGGCGCTGGATGCGAGGAACTATTTTTCTCCGACGCTGGGAACCTTCACGCGCAACCAATACGGCGGCACCATCGGCGGCCCGATTGTAAAAGACAAGCTCTTCTTCTTTGGCGACTACGAGGGGCAAAGAGAAACCCAGGGTATAACCGTTGGAGTGGTGAACGTACCGACCAACGCCGAACGAAGTGGCGACTTCAGCGGGACGAGTGGACTCGTCAACGTCGTACAGGGCGACAACGAGCCTGGCCACATGGCGCAGACGCTCACTTCGCGGCTTGGCTATCCGGTAACGGCGGGCGAACCTTATTGGGCTCCCGGTTGTACCAGCACGGCGGCGTGTGTATTTCCCGGCAATATCATTCCCCAGGCGGCATGGTCTTCCGCAGCCTTGGGTAGCTTGAAATTCATACCGGCGCCCAATTCGGGCCCCTCCAGTTACAGCGCTGCTCCCCAGAATCAGATTCTGCACGACAACAAATTCGCAACTCGCATCGATTACAACCGTACTGCGAGTGATCAATTCTCTGGCTATTACTTCTACGACGACGCCACCGTGCTGCTTCCATACACCAACCCCACATTCGAAAATGTTCCCGGCTTTGGCGGCGCAACCCTCTCGCGATCGCAGCTGGCGACGATCAGCGACACGCACATCTTTGGCAACAACAAGGTGAATGAGGCACGAGGCGTATTCCTGCGCAGTGCCGCGAATCGCAACCTGCCTCAGGGCGGCCTGGGCAACGTTGGCAGCTTTGGGTTTGTGGAAGGAGGTTTAGGGCTCATTCCAACCTGGCCCCCCGTTGAAGGCCTTCCAGACATCGAGCTGGAGAACACCGGCGTCAACATCGGCGCCGCTCCCGAGAACGGCCCGTTGAACGGTAATACCTATCAGGGGCTGGACAACTTCACACTGACCAAAGGAAGACATAACGTCAAATTCGGCGGCGAATTCCGCATCGTGCAGAGCAATGAGCGCCAGGCCTACGCTTCTAACGGGCAATTTCAGTTCCTTGGCGGTGAAACCGGCATCGATGCCGCGGATTACCTGATCGGGACGCCCGATTATTTCTATATGGCGAGCTACCAGATATCTGACGCGCGCACCAAGGTCTATGGGCTGTATGGCCAGGACAGCATCAAGATGAGCAGCAATCTAAACCTGAATCTTGGCCTGCGGTGGGATGTAGCGGAGCCCTTCCGCGACAAGGGAAACAAACTCGAAACCTTCGTTCCCGGCCAGCAATCGACGCTATTTCCTGAGGCTCCGACGGGATGGGTCTTCCCTGGCGACAAGGGAATTCCCTCCACGCTGGCGTATACCCCGTACACCAATTTTTCCCCTCGCATCGGTGTTGCCTATTCGCCTTCGCCAAGCGATGGACTGCTGGGCAAAATCATTGGCGGAGCGGGAATGACGAGCATTCGTGCCGCATGGGGAATTTTCTACAGCAACACCGCTGGAGTCACCAGCAATAATGAAGCCGGGGACGCTCCCTATGGCCTGTTCTATGGCAGCCCATCGGCGATTTATCTGGAGGAGCCGTTTAAAGGGCGCAGAAGTGGTCCCGATCCAGGCCAGCGTTTCCCCTTTACCATTCCGCAGCCGGGCGGAGCGTTCAACTGGGCGGAGGTGCAACCGCTAGCCAGCTCGCCTGGACTGATCACCAATTACAAGCGTCCCTATGCGATTCAATACAACCTGAGCATTGAAAGGCAACTCTCCAGCTCCACGCTCTTGAAACTTGCCTACATCGGTACGCAAGCACATCACATGATCGGGCAACTTACCTTCAATCCGGGCAATCCGGCGACCTGCCTGGCTGTTCGTGCAGCTCTCGGACCCGCCAACGGCTGTGGCCCTGGAAAAGAGGATGTCATCTACCAGTTACCGAACGGCCAGGCAGTGAACGGCACTCGTCCCTATTCGATCACTTCAGGACGATTCCTGAGCCAGGGTACTCTCGACTTTAGTAAGAGTGACTGGTATGACTCGATTGGAAGTTCCAACTACAACTCACTCCAGATCACGGTCGAAAAGAGAGCAGGTGCAGCCAGGTTCCTGGCTGCTTACACCTGGTCCAAATCATTCGACACCGGGTCTTCTGCCGCGGACGAGTTTTACGCTTACGCGCCGGGAATCTCCAGAAGCTATGCACTCTCCGATTTCAATCAGATCCAGAATTTCGTAGTCAGCTACACGTATGAGATGCCTTTTCAAAAGCTCACCTCGTCTCAGAGTGGCGTAGCCACGAGACTGCTTGGAGGTTGGTCCATTAGCGGCATCACACGCTTCGCCAGCGGCTTTCCAATCACCATGTACGAGACCGACGATAACTCCCTATGCGGATGCTTTGGGGAGGGAGGAATTCTTTACACCAACATTGATAGCGGTCAGGATTTTCCCAATTACGACGGCCGACCCATCGCCAAGTACAATCCGCGAAATACGCCGACCCACAACTACTTCGATATCTCTCACTTCACACTCGAAGACCTCGGGACCACCGGAAACTCCAGCCGGCGCTTTTTCAGTGGACCTGGCTTGAATAACTGGGACGTTTCTCTGCACAAAGTGACCAAGATCAACGAGCGGATCGGAACCGAATTCCGAGCGGAATTCTTCAACGTGTTCAATCACGCGCAATTTGAGAACCCGTTGGGCAACATCAATGCCGCTACCTTTGGCCAGGTGACGAGCGCTCGTGATCCAAGAATCGGTCAGATAGCCATCAAAGCTAATTTCTAGTGGTCTGTTGCGGAGAAACTCTTTGCACGTATGGCACGGCTTAGCCGTGCCCTACGTGCAGATTGTTTTTCCGTAGCCTGCTAGGCTAGCTGTCCGCCGTCGACAAAGAGCAGAACACCGGAGACATAGGCTGCATCGTCGGAGGCGAGGAAGAGAGCCGGTCCCGCTACTTCCTCCGGCGTTCCCATGCGCCCCAGGGGGATCACGCCCGTCTCAGAATCGTACTTCGCCAGGTAAATGGGGTCGTTGAGGATGGGCGCGGATAGGCGAGTTTTGATCGGCCCGGGCCCGACTGCATTGGAATTGATGCCGAATTTGCCGAACTCCCGTGCCAGTGTCTTGGCCAGAAGGAACACGCCGGACTTGGACACGTTATAGTGCGCGAGTTGAGCTTCTCCGTCCCAACTATTGGTGGAAGCCATGAAGACCATCTTGCCTTTTCTGCGCGCTACCATATGCGGCACCACGGCCCTTGCGGTCAGAAATGCTCCGCGCAGGTTTATGTCGAGCGTATTGTCCCAGGTGGCCACATCGAGGTCGAGGAAAGGTACGGCAGCAGCGATCCCGGCAATGTACATCAAAATGTCGATGCGGCCATGCCAGTCGGCAGCATGCTTGACGGCAGCTTCCACCTGAGCTTGATCGCGGACGTCGCAGGTCACACCTTTGCAGTGACTGCCTTCGCCGCGCATTTCCCGAATCGTGGTCTCCATGGCTTCCGGGTCCACGTCGGCGATCACGACCTTAGCCCCCTCGCGCCCCAGACGCACCGCGATGGCCTTCCCGATTCCATGGGCTGCACCTACAACCAATGCGACTTTATCTTCAAAACGTGGCACACTGTTTGCCCCGTGACCTTCCATGCGCAGACTCCTTTAAGCACGCAGACTATCTCGAACGCTCTCTTTCGTCTGTAGCGAAAGCCCAAAGTTTTGTTGAAGCACACTTGCCGAGTCTAACTTGTGGGCAGGTCCACTCCCGAGAGGCGTCCACAAGCGTCGATCAGAGCGTCCTGTATTTGCGTCTCGTGAGTTGCAGGATGCGATGGACGGAGCTGCTTGTGAAAAAAGTACTTGCCCGTGACCATCGCGGCCTTGGCATTGCTCACTGCAAGCCACACCTGCGTCCGATGCGCGGCATCCAGGTTGTCTGGTGCTTCGGGGCCGCCCATCTTGGTCGCCACCCAGCCGGGTTCCAGGGCGTTGGAGAGAACTCCGGGCCAGCGCCGCGCGATGGCGAAGGCCAGCAGCACATCGTGCAGCTTGGTGTCAGAGTAAGCCTGCTGGCCCTGCCAGGGTCGTTGCTCCCAGGTCAGATCCTTGAGGCTCGCATCGCCGCTCCGGTGAAGGCCCGAGCTAAGGTAGACCAGACGCTTCGGCGTGTGGATGAGCGCCGTCAGAATATAGGGTGCGAGCGTATTGACGGCGAATACGTGCGGCAGTCCGTCCTCGGTTGCAATGCGCCGCGGTTCGCGATAGCCGACCCCTGCGTTGTGAACGACCGCGTCAAAGGAGCCAAGGCGGTTGACCTGCTCGGCAACATCTCGGGTTTGTGCAATGCTGGTCAGGTCGCCGATGACAACGGTTTCAGCTCCGGGCACGGCGGCCAGAGCTTGCTCGCCCCGCCGCTCGCTGCGGGCGTGCAGCACTGCGGCGTGTCCCTGTTCGATGAGCAGCTGAGCGGCCATTTGGCCCAGGCCGTCGGAAGAACCAGTGATAAAGACACGCGCCATGATCGGATAGATGCCGGCCGGGCCACTAAAGTTCCGTCAGGCGCAGCCGGGTTCCCGATGAAGAAAGCGCAGATCTGTCCGCCAAGGGTTCGTGGGTAATAAGTCGGGCAATATTTACGTCCGGTACAGGGCACAGGCATAATCGACATCGAAACCATGGACCTTGCCAGGTTTGATCTAAACGACATGATCGAGTGCGGCAGGGCGGTGCGTAAGGCGAGCGAATTTGCTTCCAGCATGGAGGGAGCAGCTCGCGAGATTGTTCAGCTCTTTCGCCTCGCTCTGGTTGACGGCCAGACCGGCGAGGCCAATTGCTCGCTGGTGCGCTGCTTCAAAACGCATCCGTTGCAACAGCTTCCTCCGGAACTTGAACAGATTGCGCGCGGCTTGTTGAAAGATAAGCGGCACGCCCGGCCAGATTTACCCTGCCTTACCTTGCTGGCGACGGCTGGAGATTCCCCACCCTGGAATGAGCGGCGAAGCTCTCGCCATCACGCCGCGATTCCCCTGGAGAGCGTGGAGATCGTGGAGCGCGCTCCTATGATCGCGTCTCTCTTGCGCCAGATGGGATTAAAGCTCGAGGTGGCGTTGTCTCCCGATTCCAGGCTAATCCTCGATACCGATCAACACACGTTCAACGTGTTTCATGTGGAGCATGCCTATGGCAGCTCTTCCGTACCGGCGCAGGCAGACTTTGTCAGGCCTTACGGCGTTCGCTCGGCTCTTGGTTTCGGAGGTTTGTTCCCCGGGGGCGAGCTCTTTACGGTGGTCATGTTTTCCCGGGTCACAATTCCGCGCGAAACCGCAGACATGTTCCGGACCGTTGCCCTGTGGGTCAAACTTGCGCTTCTTCCCTTCGCCCGCGGGCCAGTGTTTGACTCGCCCGGCAGCGCTCCCCCGGATGGCGAGAATGAACTTCTGCGCTCTGAGGCCGCAACTTTTCGGCTCCTGATTTCAGCCCTGGAAGAAGCAGCGCTGCACCAGACCGAGCGGCTCCAATCCGCTTACTGCGAGCTGCAGAAACAGAGTGAGCGAGAGATCGCGCGGGCAAGAGAAGACGAACGAATGCTCCAGGAAAGTGAACGAAGACTTCGTCTCGCCCTCGAGGCCGGGAAAATGGGTACCTGGAAGTGGGATGCGGAGACGGACTTGCTCGATGTTGACGACAAGGCTGCGGAGATCTTTGGCTGGACTGCGCACCTCCCGGTTACCAGGAGCGCACTAAGGGAGCGCGTCGTACTTGCGGAAGACAGGGCTCTTACATCGCAGGCACTTAGCAAAGCACTCAACGCGAAAGATACCTATCGATCGGAATACCGGGTGGCGCGCGAAGACGGGAGTGTGATCTGGGTTCATTCTTCAGGAACTCCCGTTTTCAGTAGCCAGAATCCAGGAGAGGTAGTGGGAATGATCGGCACTGTCCAGGACATTACCGAACGGCGCAACCAGGAAGCGACTCTCAAGCAGACAGAAATGCTGGCCGCAACCGGCAGGATGGCAGCCACCATCGCTCACGAGATTAACAATCCGCTGGAAGCTGTGACCAACCTGATTTTTCTTGCCAGGACCAATAAGAACATACCCGATCCGGTGCGCAAGCATCTTGAAATAGCGGATGAAGAACTCGCTCGAGTGGGTCAGATTGCACAACAAACTCTCGGCTTCTATCGCGACACTTCTCGCCCGCTCCCACTCGATCTCGCAGCCCTCATTGCCGACGTCATCGGTGTCTTCGAGCGCAGGCTTTCTTACAAACAGATGAATTGCAAGCCGGAATTTCGCGGAAACCTGGAAATCGTTGGCTTGCAAGGGGAGCTGAGACAGGCCGTCTCCAATCTGCTTTTGAACGCCATTGATGCTTCCAGCAATGGTGGCCCTATCCGCATTCGTGCCCGGGAAACGCGAATACTGAAAACCGGGTTAACGGCTGTCAGTATTGCAGTTTGCGACAGCGGCTCTGGTGTGCCCGATTCTGCCAAGAAAAAATTGTTCTCTCCTTTCTTCACCACCAAGGAATCGGTTGGGACAGGCCTGGGCCTGTGGGTAACCAAAGGGATCGTTGAAAAACATGGAGGGTCCATCCGCTGTAGAAGCCGCGTGCAACATCCCTCAGGTACCATCTTCCGTATTGTTCTGCCACGTACGGGAGTGCAAGCTTGATGAAAAAAACAAGTCTGTTCAAACAGTATTTGCTGGCCAAAGAGATATTGATGATCCCGGTTTCTCACGATCCTCTCTGTGCCACCATCATCCAGCGCGCAGGATTCAAGGTGGTGGGGTGCGGCGGATATGCCAACTCAGCGGCCTTGATCGCCGCGCCAGATGTTGAATTGCTCACTCTCACCGAGATGGTCGACGCGGTGTGGCGGACTGCCGACGCCGTCGATCTGCCGGTGTTTGCCGATGGTGACAACGGTCATGGAAACACCACCAATGTGCAACGGACGGTAAAACAGTTTGAGAAAGCGGGTGCTGCCTCGGTGATGATTGAGGACCAGGTTTCGCCTAAGCGTTGCGGGCACATGTCGAGCAAGCACGTGGTGCCGGCGGACGAGTTCGTGGCCAAAATCAGGGCCGCCGTGGACGCGCGCACCGATCAAGACCTGGCCATCCTGGCGCGTACCGACGCCATCGCAGTCAAGGGTTTGGCAGAAGCGGTCGATCGCGCTCACCGATGCGTCGAGGCGGGCGCCGATTGGGTTTTTCTGGAGGCGCCCGAGAGTTTGGAGCAGATGACACAAATCCCCGGCCTGGTATCCGTGCCTACCCTCGCGAACATGATTCCCGGTGGCCGCACGCCAATCCTGCCCGCTACAGAATTGCAGGCGATCGGTTTCGCCGCGGTGATCTTTCCCAATGTGTTCACTTACGCTTACGCCAGGCTGGCCACGGATATCGCCGCGGAACTGTTGCGCACCGGTACCACGGCGCCGTTCCACGATCGCATGATTGAATTTGAGGACTTCAACGACTTGGTGGGGTTAACGAAGATCCGGGAAGCGGAGCAGCGATACTATGCCCACTTCGAGGACGCCCACTTGAGAGGCGCATAACCTTCCAATGACCGTTATTCAATACGTGCTCTCCCGCCTGCGTTCGCTCGGCGTCACCGATGTCTTCGGTGTTCCCGGTGACTTCGCTTTTCCCGTCAACGATGCCATCAGCGAAGATCCGCAGATGCGCTGGATTGGCTGCTGCAACGAGTTGAACGCGGCCTACGCCGCTGACGGCTATGCCCGGATCAAGGGCTTCGCCGCGGTCTGCACCACTTATGGGGTGGGCGAACTGAGCGCACTTAACGGGATTGCCGGCGCCTACGCCGAGCACCTGCCGGTGTTCCACCTGGTCGGCGCCCCGGGTATGGGCGTGCAGGCGGGGCGGGCGGTGATGCACCACACCCTCGGCAACGGGGAATACAACTTGTTTCAGCGCATGTCGGAGCCTGTGGTTTGTGCGCAGGCGGTTATGCATCCGCAGAATGTGGCGCTTGAAACCGAGCGCTTGATCGCCGAAGCGGTTTACCATCGCCGCCCTGTGTACATGGCGTTTCCCGCGGATCACGCCGCCCAGGCAGTGGCCAGTGCAGCACAGCCGGTACCGGCTCCGGGGAGCGATCCTGACTCTTTGCGCGCGGCGGTCGACGCGATTGTTGCCGCCCTCGAAAAGGCGAAGACGGCTTGCATCCTGCCCGGCATCCTATTGGCGCGGTTGGGGCTGCAGGCTGCCATGCAGGCGGTCGTCGATGCCGCAGACCTGCCATTCGCCACCATGTTCATGGATAAGTCGGTGCTCGACGAACAGCATCCGAACTACATCGGCATCTACGACGGCGCGCTGATGAATGAGGGTGTTCGCGGTTTCGTCGAAGGCTGCGATCTGGTGCTCGAGGTGGGCACCATGTTGTCCGACTTCAACAGCGGAGCATTCACGGCCAAGCTCGATCCGACGAAGATTGTCAATATCCTGCATCACCGGGTACGCATCGGGGGCAAGACCTATCCCAGCCTGGAGATCGGCGATATTCTCTTCGCACTCGCGCAACGGCTGACCAAACACAACAGTTGGAAAAAGCCACCGGTTGAATCCATTGGTGAGCTTACCGGGAACGGAGCCGATCCGATCACAGTGGGAGCTCTCTATCCACGCTGGGCTAACTTCCTGCGGGCCAACGACATTCTGGTGGCGGACACTGGCACCGCTTCGATGGGTCTTGGCTTCGCCCAGATGCCTGCCGGCGCATCCTTCCATAATCAAACACTATGGGGCTCGATCGGCTGGGCCACACCTGCCGCGTTTGGAGTCGCGGTTGCTGCTCCCGACCGCCGGGTGGTGCTGGTAACGGGCGACGGATCGCACCAACTCACCGCGCAGGAAGTGTGCCAGTTCGCTCGCCTGGGCTTGCGGCCCGTGATCTTCGTACTCAACAATTCCGGCTACCTTATCGAGCGGCTGCTGTGCAAGGATCCTGCCATCGCTTACAACGACATTGCGCCCTGGCGTTACGCCGAACTGCCGCGAGCGCTGGGCTGCGACGGCTGGTTCACGGCAAGCGCTACGACCTGCGGCGAACTGGACCAGGCATTGGAGACGGCAGCGAATGCCAGCACTGCTGCGTATATCGAAGTGGTGACGGACGCCTACGCAGCTTCACCCCTGGCCCTCAAGCTACACGAGAGCTTGCGGAGCCTCTACAAGTCGTGACTTTCCATTTGCAAGCGAACCTGCGTGCCCCAGATCTCGCTGGTTTTTTCGCGAGATGGGATGCCACAGCACTAAACCTTCAACTTCAAACGGCCCCAACGTTAAGATTGGTGGTATCCAACATCTGGCGCAAAGTGCGTGCTCAGATATGGGGCACTCCTGTTCGTGTTAAGGATAGAGTCTTTCACTTGGATGCTTAACAACTATCAACTCGGAATCGCATCCTGGACCTTGCCGTGGGCGATAGGTCTCCAAGGATACCCATCGCCGCCTCAGCCACTCGACTGGGCAGGTCTGCTTGAAAAGGCGGTAGAAGCCAACGTTTCCGTGGTGCAGATCGCGGATAACCTGCCTCTTCACGAATTGCAGGATCAGGAAATGGACCAACTGCGTGAGGCAGTCTCTGCTCGTGGACTAGTGCTGGAAGCCGGGACGCGAGGCCTCGACCCGGAACACCTGGCGCGGTACATCGCGATCACGCAAAGGATCGGAGCCCGGATTCTGCGCACGGTTTTGTCCGGAAGCTTGCTCGGAGCGAAACAGCTGGCAGCGGCCGAGACCGCAATCCGGCAGCTTCTGCCGGCACTCGAGCAGCAGGGGGTCACCCTTGCGCTTGAGAACAACGAGGCGTTCAGCGCGGTGGAGTTCGCCGGCATCATCGAGCGGATTGCCAACCCACACGTAGGCATTTGCCTGGATACCGCGAACTCACTCGGCCGGCCCGAAACTCTGCAGACGGTGGTTGAGAATCTGGCCGAGCATGCGGTGGTACTGCATGCCAAGGATTACGATATCCGGCGAATCGACACCCGCATGGGATTCTCGGTGGTTGGAACGCCGGCGGGCGATGGGCGGGTTGATTTCGATTGGGTGTTAGCCGAATTGCGCCGGCGGGGGCGGAGCGGAATCAGCGTCATCGTGGAGCACTGGCCGCCATTTGCCGGCAGCATTGAGGAGACGATTCGAATCGAGGAAGAATGGCTTTGGAGAAGTGTACGGTTCCTGCGGTCCAAGCTAGCGACATAGGAGGCGAAGGTTGGATGTGATAGCAAAAGCCGCGATTGGCCGCACCGATCTCATGGTTTCCCGCCTGGGATTTGGCGGAGTTCCGTTGGGAGGGCTGTACAAAGACGTATCGGAGGACGAGGCCGGCGCCACCGTCCGCCGTGCTCTCGAGCTCGGCATCAATTATTTCGATACCGCTCCCATCTATGGATTTGGCAAAAGCGAGATTCGCCTGGGAAGGGAATTGGCCCACCACAATCGCGACTCGATCGTGGTCGCCACCAAGGTTGGCTATACCCTGCTTGCTGAGGACGGAGGCCGAGACGAGAAGGTATTTCATCGCTTCGACAACGTGCCCCCGATGCGTCCCGTTTTCGACTTTAGCTACGACGGCATCATGAGGACGTTCGAAGGCAGCCTGCAGCGCCTGAACCTGTCGCACGTAGACATCCTGAACATTCACGATCCGGATGATCATTGGCAAGAGGCGATTGAGATCGTCTACCCAGCCCTGCACCAGCTACGCTGCGAGGGCGTCGTTCGCGCCATCGGGGTGGGCATGAACCAGGCGGAGATGCTGGCGCGCTTTGCCCGCGAAGGAGATTTCGACTGCCTGCTGTTAGCCGGCAGGTATACGCTCATCGATCAGGCGGGCCTGTGTGAGTTGCTGCCTATCTGCGAACGAAAGCGCATCAGCGTAATCGTCGGCGGCCCCTACAACAGCGGAATACTGGCGACCGGAGCGCGGCCAGGAGCGACTTACAACTACGTGGACGCCTCGCCGGCTGTGCTGGAGAAAGTGGCGGCAATCGAAGCGGTGTGTGAGCGGCACCAGGTTCCGCTCCAGGCGGCGGCGCTGCAGTTTCCCATGGCGCATCCCGCAGTGGCTGCGATCATTCCGGGCGCACGTTCGGTGGCCGAGGTGGAGCAGAATTGGGGGTTATTCAGCCTGTCCATCCCCAACAGCTTCTGGGACGAGCTGCGGCGCTTGGATCTGTTGCCAACGGAGGCTCCGGTGCCGGCGGCTTGATCGAAAAATACGACGGGGTCTGATTGCATCGGCCTCGGACATGGAGACGGTGATAAACGACCTGATGCGAAGCACGCCAGCAAAAGAAATCGCCAATGTTGGACTTAAGCGATCTCCTGCCGATGAACCAGCAAGACCAAGCCCCGGGAGCCGTAACGCGCAGCGCCATCGCTCACGCTGAAAGCGCCACTCGAAACCGAGTGGCGTTTTTTGGTCTAATGCGTCCCCAGCGGCCAAAGCTCCAATTCCCTTTGGGATTCCCACTTACCCACGGACAGATGTGGGCCACCTGTCCGTGGGTAAGTGGAAGATGCTTCCCGTACATACCCACTCCGGAGGAGTGGCTTTCGGTAGACTAATCCGAGGACGGCCGTTCAAGCCTTCGATCATGACAAGCGAAGCAGATCATCTTTCGACGCGGGATCTAGTAGAGTTCTGCGTGTGCTACGGCCTGATCCTGGCAGCCATCTGGACTCTGAATCCCTGGCAGAGATTGTTCTACTGGCTAGCCATCATCTGGATCGTCGTGACCACGTGGATCCATCGTCCGACGTGGAAGGCGATGGGCCTTGGGTGGCCAGGCCTGGTCCGGTCGCTGTGGGTGGTGGGGGTTGCTGCGATACTTGCAGGCCTGGCGGTGTACACCGCGCACCGGATGCATTCACTACACCGGCTACATGGCCCCACCCCGGTACTCTCTCATGTTTGGGGATACCTGATATGGGCGGTTCTGCAGCAGTTTTTGCTGCAGATCTATTTCCTGCTTCGGTTGATGCGGTTACTGCCCGGTAAGGTGGCGCCGATAGCGGCGGCCGCAGGCTTATTCTCTCTCGCTCACCTGCCCAACCCGGTGTTGACACCGGTCACGCTGCTGTGGGGCATCGCGGCCTGCGTGCTGTTCCTGCGCTACCGGAATATCTATGCCCTGGGCATTGCCCACGGTATCCTTGGGCTTTGTGTCGCAGTGATTGTGCCAGACTCGATCCAACACCATATGCGGGTGGGCATCGGCTACTACCACTATCATCCTCATCGCAACCAGATCGACCAGATCGTATCCACCGACGCGTGGGTGATGCCCGAGGCTCCGACCCGGCGCTCCTGACGCCAGGCAAGTCCGTAGAAAATCCCAGCCAGCGTAGCCAAAAGGACATAACGCCAATTGAAAACCGCGGCGCGCTTGTTAAAGTGCGAAAGACCGAACAAGGTTGAGGTGATGAGCAGCGCCCGCGCGGGCCCAACCCGTCGCTGAAGAAGATTTTGCATCCAGCCACGAAAGAAGAGCTCTTCCGGCACAGCAATAAAGAAGAAGGTGAACAGCCATGCGAACAGAACCCTGCGGCCGGAAGGAATGAGGGCATGGAAATGGAGGAACCCGAGCACCAGTCCGAGGACGACGCCGATGGGAGTGTATGCGGCCAGCGCGAACAGGCCGATGCCGAAGTCGCGCCGGCGCAGTCGGAGGTCGAAGCCGACGTGGCGCAGCTGCCGGATGGCGAGGAAGCCATAGATCCCTGCATCGAGCAGCAGAACTTTGTTGAAGATGGCGAGACCCGGACCCCATGCAGGCTCAAACCAGCGTAAGTCAACCGCGAGACCGAGCACGACAAGGATGAGAAAGTCGCGCCAACCTCCCCGTTGCTCGGGGTCAGCAAGACCGGCTTCGTAGAGCAGCAGGCTGATGCCCACTGGCAGCAGCGCGTAGAGGGCAAGCCAGGGCCAGCGAAAAATGCCGTCAGACCAGGAGACGAGTAAGTAGGGAAGGCCGAGCAGGGCCGGCGCCAGGATGCGCCACACCACCGGCAATCGTGCCCCCAGCTGCAGACTGTGTGGCCAAAACGCTGCGCAGAAGTATGGAACCAGCGTGAGCAATGCGGCCAGCACGACTGCGGGATGGGACAGCGGGCGCAGCATTCATCGGCCAAACTGCCGCAGGTGGTGATCGGCGTGCAAATATCCCCACCGCATCCAATCCTTTGCTGTCATCCCCCCAAATATGGGGTGGGGCAAACAGGGTCTGGGCAGACCATCGCAGAACCGGCCAAAGGTTGAGAACAAAGAAGCAAGGTCCTGACGGAAATCAAGCGGAAGCGAGCCGCCCTTGCCCTGTTCAATTTCCGGGCGGGTGGGAACTCCCTTGGGCCACGGCAGGGGTATGTTCAGAGCAAACGCCTTGACCAGCGTTCGTTGCACGAAGCCAGTTGCCGGGCTGGCATACTTCTCTCCTAATGGGTACTTGTAGGAGTCATCCAGATGGCACACCATTTGATGCACAGACATGACGCCCCAGCGTGCCGTATCCTCCGGCGACAGCTGCGACAATCGAATCGTTATGTTCTCGCGATCGGCGGGGTTGCTTAAGCTCTTCACGTTATTTAGCGTCGACGCGATGACACGCGGACTGTGCCTTGCCCGCGATTGAATCGGAGTAGAAGGTAACCGATCCGGCCGCTTCCCACCAGATGTATTGCCCGGCTGCATAACGTGCGCCAGAAGCCGACATGACATTGGCAAAGATCAGCGACATTCCATGGACGGGGACAATCACCAGGCTGTTTCCTGCCCCGTTAATGTATTCCACCGGAAATGCGGACGCTGGAAGCCCAATAGCAGCACCCTGAGCATCGCACCGGTATTGCACTGTCTTTCGCGAGAGCGTTTGTGGGCCATTCAGGTGAATGGTCAGGTCGGTTGCGCTCGCCAGCGTGCTCGACCCGAGCACAACCGTCAAAATCAGCTTCCACTTTGCCTGCATCGCATCGCCTCCCTTACGTGCCTGTTGCTACCACGAAGTATTGCGCCTTTTCCGGTCCTGGATTGTGAACCCCGTGCAATTCATTGGAATGAACGAACGCCGCGGATCCAGGGCCGATGACCGTCGTCTTACCCTCAATGGTCACCGCGACGTTGCCCTTCATCAGCAGGAAGAGTTCCTCGTGCACGTGGCGGTGGGGCGGATGCGGTTCGCTTCCCGGAGCAAGTATGGTCTCGTGAACTTCAAGGTGCTCCCCGGTGTGGGTTACGCCGTCGAGGATCGGCCGGGATTCGTTCTGCCCATTTGTCTTGACTGGCAGGTCGCTATAAGGCTTGACGAAGGAGCTGAGTGCCGCGCTATCCGCTGCTAATGCCGAAGCGGCGGCGAGCATGGGTACCGCTTGTAACAAAGAACGCCGGGTTGTGTTCATAAGGTCCCCCTGTGACCCACAACAGCGTTTGTTATAGGCCCTCTCGATGCGTCAAATCAAGACAGGTTTTGTATTTCGCTGATAAGATCGACGGGAACAAATTGACGGGGGCCCCATGGCATTTACGCCCAATCGCCGCAGCTTCATTATTGCAAGTGGCATGACTGCCCTTGCCTCCACCAGAATCCTTGGTGCCAACGACACTCTTCGCGTCGGCGTTATCGGAGCCGGTGGGCGGATGAGAACCATTCTTGATTGTGCCGACCAATCCGGCATCGCTTATGAGATCGTGGCTGTGAGCGACGTGTATGGGCCCCGCCGCGATGAAGTCAAGGAACGATCCAACGGCATCGCGACCACCCATGTTGATTATCACGAGGTGCTGGCGAAAGATATTGATGCCGTGCTTATCGCGTCCCCGGACCACTGGCATGTGCGCATGGCGTGCGACGCGCTGGCTGCCGGCAAAGATGTCTACCTGGAAAAGCCGGTGACCCACACCATCGAGGAAGGGGCCGCACTGGCCCACGCCGTTCACTCCGGCAAGCAGGTTCTGCAATGTGGCATGCAGCAGCGCAGTTGGACGCACTTTCGCAATGCGGTCGACCTCATTCAGGGGGGCAGCCTGGGACGTGTCACCCAGGTGAGAACCTATTGGTGGCAGAACTATAACCAGGCGGGCTGGAAACCCAAGCCGATCGATACCCAGGCGCTCGATTGGAAGCTATGGCTCGGAGGTGCTCCAGATCAGCCCTTCAGCGAGGAAAAGTTTTACCGCTGGCGCTGGTTCTGGAACTTTGGCGGCGGCGGCATGACTGACCTGTTCACCCACTGGATCGATGTGGCGCATTGGGCCATGAAGTCCGACACGCCTCGTGAAGCACAGATGCTGGCGGACAAATATATTTTTGAGGAATGGGACTGCCCCGATACTCTCCAGGCCGCGCTCCGTTACCCGGGGTGGGATGTCGTGTACGAGGGCATGATGAGTTCCTCGATCGACGACGGCGGGCTTGAATTCCGCGGCACTGAGGCCACGCTGAAGATCAACCGCAGCGCCTTCGGTGTCTATCGCGAAGGACTAAAGGCCGATCAGAATCCCATTCTCAAAGAGGACAGTTTTCGCGACGGAACCATCGACCACGTGGAGAATTTCTTTACCTGCGTCAAGACGCGCAAGGAGCCGAATGCCCCGGTCGAGACCGGTATCGCTGCCGCGCGTGCCGGCCACATCGCCAATCTTGCTTACAAACACACCGGTCAGATTTCATGGCCGCCGAAGAACTCGGCGTAACTCATCGCGCATCCGGCAGCAGACCCTGCTCCACCAGTACCGGCGGCCGGCGGTGCCTGGTGACCTGCTCGTAGGCATAGGCCCAACCGAGCAGGTCGCCGTCTCTCCACGGCCGGGCTGAAATTTCCAGTCCGAACGGCAGGCCGTCGGGATAAAAGCCGCCGGGGACGACCACGGCCGGCACGCCAATCATGTTCACCCAACTGGTATCGCTGTGCGGGCCGCCACTGATTTGCCCGTCCTGGGGCATGGTTTCGTCGGGCGGCGGCATCTGGGTTGCGGGATAGACAAAGCCGTCGAGATGCAGCCGGTCGAGCGTGTCGTTGTAGGCTTCAAGGGTCCTGCGGCGCGGAGCCATGAAGTTGGCCTCTGCTTGCGGATCACTTTCCAGGGTCACCTGCTTGATCCGCGGCCGGCCGTTGTGGTCGTCGGCGCTGTCGGTGATCTCATGCGGCATTGGGGATCCTACGGTCTTCTCATACTCCTCGATGGAGTGGTACTGCGCTGGGCCGTAGGCGGCAAGAAATTTTTCTGTTCCTTCGCGTATGTAGGGAAGGGTACACACCCGGGAGGCCGTTTCCGCGAAGCTATCGGGAAGAATGGAATCGTCGAAGACCACGGTCGCACCGGCAGCCCGCAGCCCTTCTAAAGCCTTCATGAATGCCTCCCGCGTCTCTGGCCGGAGTGGGATGCGAGCGGCGACTCGATCCGCTGTGGCGGTGCTTGCCGGCCCTGCCGCAGGTATGCCCTGGAAGGGAATCCCTGCTCCCTCAAGAATGAAGGCGGGCACGCCGAAGCGCTTACCCTTGAGGGCATCTGCTTTCAGGTAGGTTGTGTACGGGCCGGGTTCAGCCAGGAGATCTTTTTCAGCCATCACGTCCAGCGCGATGGCCGCATCGGTCACGTCGCGAGCGATCGGCCCGGTGTTGTCGAGCAGCCAATCCAGCGGGGCGATGCCGGCGATACTTACCAAACCGCGGGTAGGGAATACGCCGACCACAGAGCTGGTGGCAGCCGGCATGCGGATCGAATTGCCGGTGTCAGTTCCGTTCCCCAGCACTGCGAAGTTTGAGGTGACTGCAGTGACGGTGCCGCCGGAAGAACCTCCGGGACTAAAGCGCACATCGTAGGCATTGCCGGTGCGGCCGAAGGCCGTGCTGCGGTTGGTATCGCTGGCGGCGAAGTCCGGCATATTGGTTTGCCCGATGATGATCGCCCCTGCGGCCCGCAGCTTAGTGACAATCGTCGCGTCCTTAGGTGCGATCAGCTCATGCCCGGGGATCATGTAGCCTTGCCATCCGTCCGTGGTGATTAAGCCCTTCATCGAGGTGTTGGCTTTGGTAACGATGGGAACGCCCCACATCGGCCCACGCTGATAGTTACTGTCGCCTGCCTTGGCCTCTGCATCTTCGCGCGCGGCTGTGGCCAGCGCTCCCGCCGCGTCGACATTCTGCACGGCGCGATAGATGCCGTTGTACTTCGCGATACGCGTCATATACCACTGCACCACCTGGGTGACGGTGTATTTGTGGTCGCGATACATCTGCTCGAGCTGAGGGATGGTGACCTCGAGCAGATCGCGACTCATGGCATCTTGTGCAGTGTTGCTGGTGGCGAAAGCAGGTGCGGTGAACACGCTGAGCACCAGGACCAAATACCGGGAAAGGGCTCGCATCTTCATAACATTCTGCCTGCCCCGGCTTGCCGTGGGAGCGAAACCTCGAGTGGCCCGAATGCGTCCAAAAATCATAAGCGGTCTTCTTCTTTCATGAATCTGTGCTCTCCGTTTCTTCCCGCCCCGATCAGACGCAAACCTCTTGGTCCCCTGGCCTTTGCTTTGGTCTTTGCAATAGTAGCCTCTCCGCTGCTTGCGACTGCGCAGAACGCTGTCTTCAAGATTCCCCCGGTGAAAATACCGCTCGATGTCAAAGACCAGCCGATCTCGATTACCGCGTCGGCGGTCCTGACGTTATCGTCCAGGGACCGCAATCTGAGGATATTAGAGCTCCAACTCACTGGCGACCTCTCCGATCTGCAGCACAACCTGACCAGCCTTCTGAGCGCACAGCTGGATAAGGATGACCGGTGCGGAGAGCGCATTGCGATACAGAATGCAACCCTTAGGCCTGCCGATCCCGTCAGCATCGCCGTGGTTCAACTGCACTTGGAACGATGGACTTGCGTCAAAGTGCTAGGCAAACAGGCGGCAAGAAAATTGGTGGGAGGCAATGCACAGATCCAGATAAAGCTCACGCCCGTGATTGACAAAGATAGTACGGAGCTACAACTGGAGCCCGAGGTAGGCGAAATTCAGGCGGACGGTTCTCTTGGTGAATTGCTGCGGTCCGGGGCACTGGGCGATACGATAAGGGAAAAGATCCGCAGTTCCATCCTCTCCGCGTTAAACCAGGGCACGAACCTGGGTACGACGCTGCCTCCGGCGGTCCAGGGTTATGTCACTATCCGAAATGCCGAATTCAAAGATGCCGGTGACGGGAGCCTATTGGTGGTTCTCGACGGCGAGGCTCGCATCACCCAGGAGCAGGTGAAGCTACTCTCTGACCAGGTGAAGGAGCGGCTCGCGTCGCGCTAGCTACGCCGTCGCGATCTGCGCCGTGAGGTTCATCCGCGCTTCGGCCGTTTCTTCCGCCGCTGCCAGACGGCGGATCGACAAAACGGTGATGTCGTCTTCCTGTCCGAACACACAGGCTGCCGCCACAATCTGCTCCGCAGACTTCCTTTCCTGGGCCAACTTCTGCACCCGTTCAAAGCCGTATAACTCGCCGGTCGCACTCCGTGCCTCCACGATTCCGTCGGTGTAGAGTGTCAGGGTTTCACCTTCCTGTAGCCGGAAAGCGAGCTCCTCGTAGGACGAATCGGCAGACAAGCCCAGCGGCAGTGCTCCGCCTAGGGGCAACTCTTCGCCATCGCGGAACGGCGCCAGGTGTCCGGCGTTGGCAATAGTTGCCTCGCCGTTCGCCTTTACCCGGACCACAACGCATGTGGCGAAGCCATCCCGCACCCGTCCGCACAATCGGCGATTCATTCCACGAAGAATCTCCGCCGGTTCCGGGGTATAATCGGCCAGCGTCCGCAGCGTTCCCACAATCAGCGAAACGGTCATTGCCGCCTTAAGCCCCTTGCCGCTCACGTCGCCGATCACCATCAAGGTGCTCGCATCGGGGAGCGAAATCACCTGGAAGAAGTCTCCGCCCAACTCCGCCGCGGGCTTGTACACGCTGTCGATGACGAAACCTGGAACCGCCGGTACAGCCTCCGGTACGAGCACTTGCTGGACCTCGCGCGCCGACCTTACCTCCATCTCCATCCGCGCCTGACGCCGCCGTTCGAGATATTGCTCTCGCGCTACGGTGAACACCAGCGTCACGAATAGCAGCGACTCTAGAATCGGACGCATGCCGAAGCGATAGTCTCCCAGGGAAAATCCGACGTTCGTCATCCAGGTCAGCAGACCGCCCCACTGCGTAATCTGGAGTCCCTGGCCGGCTATGCCGCGCACGAAGACCCAGAGGCCTTGGAAGGAGATAATAAAAGCGAGCGGCCAAAGATCTATCTGCCTGCGTCGCCGCAGGCCACCGATCAGGATGGCGACAATATAAAGCGGGGCAATGGTATAGATGGCGGTGGTAATGGCGTCGGTCCATACCAGGCTCTTGCCCCCGTATTGCCAGAAGAAGAGGGTGATGATGTCCACTATCTGCGCGGCAGAGTAGAGGCCCGCCAATGCGAGCGTCCACCGTCTCCACGAGCGCTCCTCGTCGAGGCCAAAGAGCGCAAGGAGCAATGCCCAGAGAGACAGGTCGGCCATGCAGGAGAAAAGTTGGACGTAAACCTGGTTAGCGAAAAAACCGGCGCTGGTATCGAGGACGTTGTGGATTCCCGCCGCCCCAATCGCGATCAAATACACGGCCAGCCAGAAATAAAGCCATCTTATCCGCTCCCGCATAAAGACCAGCAGCGAGATCAATCCGGTTACCAGTATTAGGGCGGAGGAGATCAACACTGGAAGTTGCTTGCGTTCCTGCGCAATTAGGGCTGCATTGTTCTGCAGTGCCAGGTAAGCCGAATCTCCTATTCGCGGAGCCGCCTCCATACCCCCGAGGGTGTTGGTGTCGACAGACGCCAGCGTCGACTTCCATACCCGTACCGCCAGCAGACCCGAGTTGGTGGGCAACGGGAAGGTCGCGGCTTGTGGGGCGGCGTCCCACTGGGCATGCGGCGGCATGCTTCCACTGCCGCCGATCTTCTTTCCATTCCAGTAGAGCTCGTAGGCATCGTCGACTGGAGGCATCAGGACTGTCAGCTGTCCGCTGGCGCCATCCACTTCGATCGGCTTGCGGTACCACGCAAAGCCCACATACGACGGATGGGTTTGTGCGCCCCACGTTTTGTCCCCGCGCAACTGCTCCCAGCTCGAGTCGTCATAGCCGGGCTGAGCCCAAGCCAAATCATCGCCGGTTCGGAAATGCCAATTCCCACCGACCTCCACAAACCCCTTGCCAGGGTCCTGGGTTTTGAAGGCGATCGAATCCTGGCCCCACAGAGGAATGGCCAGGCAGAGCAACGTGAGCAGTAACGGAAGTCTGAGAAGAGGCCGAATGTCGCGCATCGTGCACCGCATGAGGAGGACCTCGTTGGCAAGGCAAAGTAGGCCGGTTCTGGTGCTTTTCAGGATACGGCGTTTCCCAGGAGAATGACAGATCACAGAGAGGGTGGCACTGATAGACTTGGCACCAGAATCGAGCCTACAATTCTGCTCCGCAGCCGGGAACGATGACGATCGCAGAAGGAACACAGTTTGGTCCCTATCGCCTACTGGAGAAGATAGGTTCCGGCGGTATGGGTGAGGTGTATCGCGCCCTGGACACGCGTCTGGAGCGTGAGGTCGCGCTGAAGCTCGTTTCGGAAAGCTATCTATCCGCGGATATGGGCAGTGGGTCGCCATCCCCGGTGGCTACACCGCATTCCGGCCATTCCTCGCATGAGCGCTTCCTGCGCGAGGCGCGCTCGGCGGCCACGCTGAATCATCCCAACGTCTGCTCCATTCACGACACCGGGGAACAGGACGGCCGGCCGTATCTGGTGATGGAACTGCTGCGCGGGGAGACGCTCAAGAGATACCTCGCCAAAGCGGGCGGAAACGGGCTGCCGGCGGACGAAGTGCTGTCTTTTTCCCAGCAGGCCGCCGCGGCCCTGGCGGCGGCGCACGCCAAGGGCATCATCCATCGCGATATCAAGCCGGCCAACCTGTTTGTGATCGATGCCTTGCGGGGTAAGCGGCAAATCAAGATTCTCGACTTTGGTCTGGCGAAGAAGCAGGCAGGGACAGCGGGGGACTCTCGCACCTTCGACCTTCCGCTGAATGGCGCCGACGAGACTGCGGTCGGCTCGGGCACGGCAACCATGGGGCTGACCAGTCCAGGCTCCGCCGTGGGAACAGTGGCCTATATGTCCCCGGAACAGGCCCGCGGCATGCCGCTGGACGCGCGTACCGACCTGTTCAGCCTGGGCTCGGTGATCTACGAAATGGCAACCGGGAAGCCACCCTTCGGTGGAGGTTCGACGGCCGACGTGTTTGCGGCGCTTTTACGCGAGGATCCACCACCAGTGAGCAAGGTGAATCCGGCCATGCCGAAGCGGCTGGATCCGATCGTGGCCAAACTTCTGGCGAAGGACCCGGCGCAACGCTATGCCAGTGCCGATCAGTTGCAGGAAGATCTGGATGCGTTGGCGGTTCACACCGGCCAGGCGGTGGGACCCGCACGCAGCAAAGGAAGGGCTTGGCTATGGCCTTCGCTGGCTGCGCTGTTGCTGTTGATTGCCGGCGGCCTGGCATGGTGGAAGTACCGGCCTGTCGCCACACCCGCGGCCGGCACAACGGCGGGCGAAGAGAGCGCAGCTGCGGTCGCGCCCAAGGCAACGAAAGACTCTCTTATCCTGGCGGATTTTGTTAACCGTACCGGCGATCCGGTTTTTGACACCACGCTGAACCAGGCGCTGCAGATCGATCTGGAACAGTCCCCTGTGATCAACATCGTGAGCCAGCAGCACCTGATGCAGAGCGTGAAGTACCTGGGCAAGCCTGAGGACACGCCGTTGACCCCCGCCATTGCGCGGGAGATCGGCGAGCGCGAAGGGATGAAGGCGATTCTCACCGGAACCATCGCCAACCTGGGCAAGCAGTATGTGATCACGCTGACTGCGCAGAACACCGCCACTGGAGACGAGATCGTCAGCGAGCAGGCCCAGGCTCCGGATAAGGAGCATGTGCTGGACGCGCTGGGCAAGGCCGCTGCAGCCATGAGAGCTAAGTTGGGCGAGGACCTGGCCAGCATCAAGAAGTTGGATACCCCGTTCGGACAGGCGACGACGGGCTCGTTGGAGGCTTTTCGCGCCTATGCGCTGGGTGACAAAGCGCACGAAAAGGCGCTGAACATACCTGAGGCGGAGGGTCACTATCTTCGCGCCGTGGAGCTGGATCCCAACTTTGCCATGGCCTACGCGCGCTTAGGGGTGGTGTATGTCAACTCTGGCCAGTGGTCGAAGGCGAACAAATATTTCGCCAAGGCCTACGCACTTTCGAAGAATGTGAGCGAGCGCGAGCGGCTCTATATCGCGGGCCACTACTACCAGAACGTGACCGGCGACATACCCAAGGTGATTGAAACGCTGCAGGAGTCGATCCAGACCTACCCGGCACAACTCGACAGCTATATCAACATCAACGTGGCTTACCAGACCCTCGGCCAACTCGAGCAAGCGCTTCCCTACGCGCAAAAGGCGGTGGAGATATCGCCGGAGGATGCGATCGCATCAGAGAACCTGTTGAGCGATTACACCGGCTTGATACGGCTGAGCGATGCCAGGGCGGAGATGGCGCGAGCTCGCAAACTAGGTCTGGATGGCAGCACAGACTATGCAGGAATTAGTTTGATCGCCTATTTTTTTCTGGGAGAGCCGAACGAGATGCAGAGGCTTGTGGCCCGGGTGGCGGGCCGGCCGGACGAGTTCCTCGTCACCGAGGCCCTGGCTGGTACCCAGCAGTTCTCCGGCCGGTACAGGCAGGCGACGGCAACCCTGCAACAAGCTTTTGAGCAGGCTGGGCACGCCAAGGCGCCTGATGTGCAGGCAGCAATACTTTTGACCGATGCCACAGCAAGGGGCCTGGCGGATTTGTGCGCGGGCAACGAGGCCGTGGTGCAGCGGGCACTGGCGCTGGACAGGAGCAAGCAGACGCAGGAGCTTGCGGTGCTGGCGGGTGCAGTCTGTGGTGGTAAGCAGGCGCTGCCTATGGCCCAGGAGTTGAGTGCAAAATACCCCGAAGACACACTTATTCAGGATGTATTTGTGCCCTTGGCCAAGGCCTACTCCGCGCTTTCTGCGGGCCGGCTGGGCGAAGCGGTTGATGACGCTCACCCGGCCAAGCCGTATGACCTGCTCTACCCGGGATCGTATGTGCAGGGACTTGCGTATCTCCAACTGCATGATGCAATGCACGCGAAGAGCGCCTTTGCTTCCGCGTTGCAGTCGCAGGGAAACATGGGAGCCGGATCGCCGCCCTTTTATGCGCAGGCGCAACTCGGGTTGGCGCGGGCTTATGCCATGGGCGGCGACAAGGCAAACGCAAAAAAAGCCTACGAAGCGTTCTTCACCACCTGGAAGGACGCAGACGCGGACCTGTCTATGCTGCTGGCAGCGAAGAAGGAATACGGCGCGCTCTAATTAGATTTCCCCTTCTCCAAGTTGGGTACTGGGTGCCAGGTTCGCCCCGCAGACGCGACGCAGAGGATCGACCAATCATTCCAGTGGCGGCACTGATAGACTGCTGGCACAATAGTCTGGCCCCGAATCATGTACCGCAACCAGGGAAGATGACGATCGCAGAGGGAACACAGTTTGGTCCGTACCGCCTGATTGAGAAGATTGGGTCTGGCGGAATGGGCGAAGTGTATCGCGCCCTGGACACGAGGCTGGAGCGCGAGGTCGCGCTGAAGCTGGTCTCCGAGAGCTACCTGATCACAGGTGTTGGCAGTGGCTCGCCCTCTCCCGTCACCCCTGTCCACGGGACACCTAATTCCAGTCATGTCTCGCATGAGCGGTTCCTGCGCGAAGCCCGTTCGTCCGCAACGCTGAACCATCCCAACGTTTGCTCTATCCATGACACTGGAGAACACGACGGCCGGCCCTACCTGGTGATGGAACTGCTGCGGGGCGAGACGCTGAAGCACTACCTGGCGAAAACGGGCGGGAAGGGACTGGCCGCGGACGATGTGATTTCGTTCAGCCAGCAGGCGGCCTCGGCCTTGGCCGCGGCCCACGCGAAGGGCATCATCCACCGCGATATAAAGCCGGCAAACCTGTTTGTCGTCGATAGCGGGCGGGGCAAGCGCCTGATCAAGATTCTTGACTTCGGGTTGGCGAAAAAGCAAGGGGCGGTTGCAGCGCCGGAATCACGCACGTACGGCCTACCCGGGAGCGGCAGCTCGGACGAAACCGCCGTCGGGCCGGGCACGGCGACCATGGATCTGACCAGTCCCGGCTCGGCAGTGGGAACGGTAGCGTACATGTCCCCGGAACAGGCCAAGGGTGAACCGCTAGATGCGCGCACCGACCTGTTCAGCCTGGGGACCGTGATTTACGAAATGGCGACCGGCAAGACTCCTTTCGCCGGCGGCTCCACTGCGGAAGTCTTTGCCGCGCTGCTGCGGGAAAATCCGCCGCCGGTGAGCACGGTGAACCCGGTGATGCCGAAGAAGCTGGATCCCATCGTCGCCAAACTATTGGCCAAGGATCCCGCGCAGCGCTATGCCACCGCCGAGCAGCTGCAGGAAGCACTCGATGGACTGGATCCGCAATCCGGCAAGGTGTCGGTGGCAGGCCTCCCCGGCCGGAAGTGGACCTGGGCCCTCGCCGCCGTGCTGCTGCTGTTGATTGCGGGCGGACTAGCGTGGTGGAAACTACGGCCCGGAACCGCGCTGCCAGCTGGGGAAAGCGCCGCCGGAGCCGCACCTAAGGCGGCCAAGGACTCGATTATTCTGGCCGACTTCATCAACCGCACCGGAGATCCGGTCTTTGACACCACGCTCAACCAGGCGCTGCAGATCGACCTGGAGCAATCGCCGGTGATCAACATTGTGAGCTCGCAGCACCTGGCGCAGAGCGTGAAGTATCTGGGCAAGCCGGAGGGCACGACGGTGACGCCGGAGATCGCGCGGGAGATCGGCGTGCGCGAGGGAGTCAAGGCCATCCTCACCGGAACGATCGCGAACTTAGGCAAGGAGTACGTGATTACGCTAGCGGCGCAAAACACCGCCACCGGGGACGAAATTGTCAGCGAGCAGGCGCAGGCGCCGGATAAAGAGCATGTACTGGATGCGCTGGGCAGGGCGGCGGCGGCCATTCGGGGCAAGCTGGGAGAAGACCTGGAGAGCATCAAGAAGCTGGACACTCCCTTTGGCCAGGCGACGACGACCTCCCTGGAGGCGTTTCGCGCCTATGCGCTGGGAGACAAGGCGCACGTCAGTGCGCACGATATTCCGGAGGCCGAGGGTCACTATCTTCGCGCGGTGGAGCTTGATCCCAATTTTGCCATGGCTTATGCGCGGCTTGGGGTGGTGTATATCAACACCAACCAGGTGGCGAAGGCCGATAAGTACTTCGCCAAAGCTTATGCGCTTTCAAAAAATGTGAGCGAGCGGGAGCGGCTCTACATCACCGGCCACTACTACCAGAACGTGACCGGCGACATGCCCAAGGTGGTGGAAGCGCTGCAGGAGGGCATCCAGACCTACCCCACCCAAATCGATAACTATATCAATATCACTGCGGCGTATACGGCCTTAGGCGACTTTGTGAAGGCTCTTCCCTTTGCGGAGAAAGCGGTACAGATGCAGCCGGAAGATTCGATCGCGGCGGAAAACCTGTTGAGTGCATACATCGGCCTGAATCGGATGAGCGATGCTCAAAAGGAAATGGAGCGGGCCGACAAGCTGGGCCTGGACACCAGCACGCTGGATCGCACGGTACGATTGCAGACTTATTTCTTGTTGGGCAGGCCCGATGAAGTGCAGCGGATTATGACCTTGGTAGCGGGACAGCCGGATGAGTTTCTGGCCACCCAAGCCCTGGCTGGTACGCAGCTTTTCTCCGGCGAGTACCGCCAGGCGGCAATCACCACGCAGCGCGCTTTTGACCAAGCAGGGCTCGCCAAAGCGCCGGATGTGCAGGCGAACGCCATCTTGACCAACGCGGCCAGCCGAGGTTTCGCGGGTTTGTGCGAGGGCAACGAAGAAGCGGTACAAAAGGCTTTGGCGCTGGATAAGAGCAGGCAGACGCAATCGTTTGCTGTGTTCACCGCGGGCATCTGCGGCAACAGCAAATTGGTTGGGTCCATGGCTCAGGACTTAAGCAAGAAGTTCCCTGACGACACGTTGATTCAACGGGTATTTATACCTCTGGCGAAAGCCTTTGTGGCCCTTTCCGCCGGCCAGCCGCGAGAAGCCATCGATGACGCGGAGCCGGCCAAGTCGTTTGCCCTGATTTATCCGGGAGCTTATGTGCAGGGTTTGGCCTATCTGCAGCTGCATGATGCCGGCCAGGCAGCAAATGCCTTTCGGCCCGCGACCCAGTCTCCGGGCGGCAATCTGCAGGCGACAGCGCCGTTTTATGCGCAGGCGCAGCTAGGGCTGGCGCGTGCCTACGCCATGGGCGGCAACAAGGCAGACGCGAAAAAAGCCTACGAAGCATTCTTTACCACCTGGAAAAATGCCGACGCGGACCTGCCTATGTTGCAAGCGGCGAAGAAGGAATACGCCGCGCTTTGAAAGGTTAGGTAAGATCTGAAGCGCGTCTCCTTCAGCCGCCAGGAAAAACGAATCACAAGTCATTGACAGGGCAGCGCTGATAGACTGCTGGCACCGATGACCATTGCAGAAGGAACGCAGTTTGGCCCATACCGCCTGCTGGAGAAGATTGGCGCCGGCGGCATGGGCGAAGTCTACCGCGTGCTCGACACCCGCCTGGAGCGCGAGGTCGCACTGAAGCTTGTATCGGACAGCTACCTGCTTGCGGATCTTGGCAGCGGATCGCCGCCCCCCCGGCACGACACACCCGCCCAGCCCACACCCCATTCCGGCAGCCATGTGTCGCATGAGCGTTTTCTGCGCGAGGCGCGTTCGGCGGCCACGCTGAACCACCCCAACGTCTGTGCGATTTATGACACCGGGGAGCAGGATGGGCGGCCTTACCTGGTGATGGAGTTGCTGCGTGGAGAGACGCTGAAGCGCTATCTCGCAAAAGCCGGGGGACGCGGTCTTCCCGCCGGAGAGGTGGTGGCCTTTGCCCAGCAGGCAGCGGCGGCCCTGGCGGCGGCTCACGCCAAGGGGATTATCCACCGCGATATCAAACCGGCCAATCTGTTTGTTGTTGAAGCCGCGCGCGGCAAGCGGCAAATCAAGATCCTCGACTTTGGCCTGGCCAAGAAACAGACCGGCGTGGTCTACGGGGTTCCGGGCAGTGGCAGCGCGGATGAGACCGCCATTGCGCCAGGGGAAGCGACCATGGGGTTGACCAGCGCCGGCTCCGCGGTCGGAACGGTCGCCTACATGTCCCCCGAACAGGCAAAAGGTGTGCCCCTGGACGCACGCTCAGACCTGTTCAGCCTGGGGACTGTCATTTACGAAATGGCCACGGGGAAGACGCCATTCGGGGGCGATTCAACGGCCGAAATTTTTGCCGCCCTGCTGCGTGAGAATCCGCCGCCGGTTAGCACAGTGAATCCGGCGATGCCCAAGAGACTGGATCCTATCGTCGCCAAATTGTTAGCCAAGGACGTTGCGCAGCGGTATTCGAGTGCCGAGCAACTGCAGGAAGATCTGGAAAAGCTGGATGCTGGTCCCGGGCCTTCGCTGGAGAAGGCCGTCACAAGCGGGCGCAAGTGGCCTTGGGCTGCTGCTGTCGCGCTGCTGCTGCTTGTTGGTGGACTGGCCTGGTGGAAATACCGGCCTGCGGCTTCTCCAACCGCGGGGGAAGCAACAGAAGGCGGGGTCGCGGCGACCGGAATACAGACCAAGAAGGACTCGCTCATCCTGGCCGATTTCGTCAACCACACTGGGGATCCGGTATTTGACACCACCCTGAACCAGGCGCTGCAGATTGATTTGGAACAGTCGCCGGTGATCAATATTGTGAGTCCGCAGCATCTTCTGCAAAGCGTCAAGTATCTGGGCAAGCCTGAGGGCACGCCGGTTACGCCTGCAATCGCCCGTGAAATCGGCGAGCGTGAAGGGATCAAGGCGATTATCACCGGGACCATCGCCAACCTTGGCAAGGAATATGTGATTACGCTTTCGGCGCAGAACACGGCCACCGGAGACGAAATCGTCAGTGAGCAAGCCCAGGCGCCGGATAAGGAGCATGTGCTTGATGCGCTGGGCAAAGCGGCAGCGGTGCTGAGAGGCAAGCTAGGCGAGGACCTGGAAAGCATCAAAAAACTGGACACGCCATTTGGTCAGGCGACCACCTCCTCACTGGAGGCCTTTCGTGCGTATGCGCTGGGAGATAAAGCGCACGCCAAGGCGCATGACATTCCTGAGGCAGAGGGCCACTACCTGCGCGCCACGGAACTGGATCCAAACTTTGCTATGGCGTATGCGCGGTTGGGCGTGGTGTATATCAATTCCGGCCAGGTGACGAAGGCGAACAAGTATTTTTCCAAGGCGTACGAGTTGTCGAAGAATGTGAGCGAGCGGGAGCGGCTGTACATCGCTGGCCACTATTACGAGAATGTCGCGGGCGATTTGCCCAAGGTGATTGAAACCCTGCAGGAAGCCATCCAGGCTTATCCGGGGCAGATCGACAACTACATCAACATCAACGTTGCCTACCAGACCCTGGGCCAATATGAACAGGGCCTCGCCTATGCGCAGAAAGCGGTTGAGTTGGATCCGCAGGATTCGATCGCCGCAGAAAACCTGTTGTCGGATTACATTGCGCTCGGCCGGATGGACGACGCCAAGAAGGAGTTACAGCGCACCGAAGGGCTGGGCCTCAACAGCAGCACCGATGACCTGGTGAGTTACATGGTGACCTACTTCCTGTTGCAGGAGCCACAGCAAGTGCAAAGGGTCATGGCGCAGATAGCAGGACGCCCGGATGAGTTTATTGCGACTGAGGCGCTGGCAGCTACCCAGCAATATTCCGGCCAGTATCGTCTGGCGGCAGCGACCATGCAGCGCGCGGTAGATCAGGCGGCCCACGCCAAGGCTTCTGATGCCCAGGCGGGTTTTCTTTTGCAAGGTGCCATCGCCCGGGGATTGGCTGGGTTCTGCGAAGATAAAGACAAAAACGTGGTGCAACAAGCGTTGACACTGGATAAGAGCAAGCAGACCCAGGCAACCGCCACGCTGGCAGCTGCGATTTGCGGGAATGACAAGCTAGCTCTGCCGATGGCCAACGATTTGAGCAAGAAGTTTCCCCAGGACACGCTTATCCAGGATGTGTTCGCGCCGTTGTCGAAAGCGTTCCTGGCCCTGGCCGCCGGCCGTGCGCAGGAAGCAGTGGATGCCGCAGAACCATCCAAACCCTACAACGCGAATTATCCGGCGTCGTATCTGCAGGGGCTTGCCTATCTTCAATTACACGATCCCGGCCACGCGCTCAGCGCGTTTCAAACCGCGATTCGGGCCAACTCCGGCACGCTGCAAATTGGCACTGCGCCGTATCTTGCGCAGGTGCAGCTGGGGTTGGCGCGTGCGTACGCGATGGGGGGCGATAAGCCGGCCGCGAAGAAGGCATACGAAGCGTTTTTCGTGACCTGGAAAGACGCGGACGCGGACTTGCCTATGCTGGTAGCGGCCAAGAAGGAATACGCCGCGCTCTAGCTAGCCTCAGACGGGGAATTTCCACCTGCCACCGAATGACAAGTCATTGACGCGGTCTCGCTGGTAGACTGCTGGCACCGATGATCATCGCAGAGGGAACACAGTTTGGCCCTTACCGTCTGCTGGAGAAGATCGGCGCCGGCGGCATGGGTGAGGTCTATCGCGTCCTGGATACACGGCTGGAGCGCGAGGTTGCGCTGAAGCTTGTTTCTGACAGCTATCTCACTGCGGACGTGGGCAGCGGATCACCATCTCCCCTGCACGACACACCCGCGCAGCCCACACCACACTCCGGCAGCCATGTGTCGCATGAGCGCTTTTTGCGCGAGGCGCGTTCTGCGGCTACGCTGAACCATCCCAATGTCTGCGCGATCTATGACACCGGGGAGCAGGATGGCCGGCCCTACCTGGTAATGGAGCTGTTGCGGGGAGAAACGCTGAAGCGCTATCTCGCAAAAGCCGGGGGCCACGGTTTACCAGCCCAAGAAGTATTGGCTTATGCTCAGCAGGCTGCGGCAGCCCTGGCTGCGGCCCACGCCAAGGGGATTATCCACCGCGATATCAAGCCTGCGAATCTGTTTGTTGTCGATGCCCTGCGCGGCAAGCACCAGATCAAGATTCTCGACTTTGGCCTGGCGAAGAAGCAGAGCGGCGTGGCAGTCGTCGACTCACGCACGGACGGGATACCGGGGAGTGGCAGCTCGGATGCGACTGCCGTCGGGCCGGGTGAGGCGACTCTGGAACTGACCAGCCCCGGCTCGGCGGTGGGAACGGTTTCGTATATGTCTCCAGAACAGGCGCGTGGTATGCCATTGGATGCGCGCACCGACCTGTTCAGTCTGGGCACGGTTATCTACGAGATGGCGACCGGGAAGACGCCCTTCGGCGGTGGTTCGACAGCGGACGTCTTCGTCGCCTTGTTGCGCGAGGACCCACCGCTGGTGAGCACGGTGAATCCGGCGATGCCGAAGCAGCTGGATCCCATCGTCGCCAAATTGTTGGCCAAGGATGTAGGCAAGAGGTATGCAAGCGCCGAGCAGCTGCAGGAGGATCTTGAAGTTGTGGGTGTTCACGCCACGCCCGCGCCGGCCACGCCTGCGCCACCGGTCAAAGTAGTTGCAGGCAGGCCAAAGTGGCCGTGGATGGCAGCCGCTGCAGTGCTGCTGCTGGTTGCTGCTGGACTGGCATGGTGGAAGTACCGGCCTCAAACCTCGCCCGCACCAACCGCGGGAGAAGGCAGCAGCGCAACAGAAAGCGGATCCGCAACAGTGCCCAAGGCAACAAAGGATTCGATCATCCTGGCCGACTTTGTCAATCGCACGGGTGATCCGGTCTTTGACACCACGTTAAACCAGGCGCTGCAGATTGATCTGGAGCAGTCGCCAGTGATCAACATCGTGAGCCAGCAGCACTTGGCGCAGAGCGTGAAGTATTTGGGCAAGCCCGCGGATACACGAGTTACGCCAGAGATTGCACGGGAGATCGGCGAGCGCGAAGGAGTGAAGGCAATCCTCACTGGGACCATAGCCAATCTGGGCAAGGAATATGTAATTACCGTTACGGCGCAGAACACGGCTACGGGGGACGAAATCGTCAGCGAGCAGACCCAGGCCCCGGACAAGGAGCACGTGTTGGACGCCCTGAGCAAGGCGGCCGCGGCCATCAGGGCCAAGTTGGGCGAGGATCTGGCGAGTATCAAAAAATTAGATACTCCCTTCGGACAGGCAACGACGACGTCACTGGAAGCATTTCGCGCCTATGCCCTGGGTGATAAGGCACACGAAAAGGCGCAGGACATTCCCGAAGCGGAAGGGCACTACCTCAGAGCCGCGGAGCTCGATCCCAACTTTGCCATGGCCTATGCACGGTTGGGGGTGGTCTACATGAATTCAGGCCAGGTGGGAAAGGGGCACACTAATTTTGCCCGGGCCTATGCGCTTTCTCAGCATGTGAGCGAGCATGAACGCCTCTATATCGCTTCCCACTACTACCTGGAAGTGACCGGGAACATCCCCAAGGTGATCGAAACCCTGCAGGAAGCTATTCAGACTTACCCCGGGCAACTTTACAACTACATCAACATCAACGTGGCGTATAGCCTGCTTGGCCAGTACGAGAAGGCTCTTCCTTACGCGCAAAAGGCCGCGGAGTTGCAACCAGAGGATGCGATTGCCTCCGAGAACCTGCTGTCTGACTACATATCCTTGAACCGGATGGCTGAGGCCAGGGCAGAGTTGACGCGCGCCCGAAAGCAGGGGCTGGACACGAGCACCGACGACGTCACCACCCATCTCGCGGCTTATTTCCTGATGGGAGAGCCGAATGAAGTGCAGAGGATTCTGAAGCAGGTAGCGGGCCGCCCTGATGAGTTCATGGCGACGCAAGCCTTGGCGAGCACGCAGCAGTTTGCCGGCGAGTTTCGGAAGTCGGCGGCGACGGTCGCGCGCGCCTTTGAACAGGCAGGGCGCGCCAAGGCGGCGGATGTGCAGGCCGCCGCGTTGCTGGTAGACGCACAGGGCAGGGGATTGGCGGGTCTGTGCGAAGGCAATGAGGCCGCGGTACGGCGCGCGTTGGCGCTCGACAAGAGCAAGCAGACCCAGCAATATGCCCTGTTGGCCGCGGCGATCTGCGGCAACGGTAAGCTGGCGTTGCCCATGGCCCAGGAGATGAGCAGGAGGTTTTCCGAAGACACTCTCATCAAGAATGTATACGTCCCGCTAGCCAAAGCCTTTGTGGCCCTGGCGGCGGGCCGGCTGCAGGAAGCGGTAGACGATGCCGAGCCGGCCAAGCCTTACGACGCGAATTTCCCCGCCTCTTATGTACAGGGACTGGCATACCTTCAAATGCACGACTCCAGCCAGGCGCAGACCGCCTTCGAGGCGGCGATACAGTCCCCCGGAACCAGCCTGCTGACCTGGGGCCTGCCCACCTTCTATGCACCGGCGCAGCTGGGCTTGGCGCGGGCCTATGCCATGGCCGGCGATAAGGCAAGCGCGAAGAAGGCATACGAGGCATTTTTCTTGACCTGGAAAAACGCCGACGCGGACTTGCCTATGCTGGTAGCAGCGAAGAAGGAATACGCTTCGCTCTAAGGAGAAGTTTTGCGTCGAACCGTTTGCATTCCCCTCATCGTGCTCACTCTGCTCCTCGGTGGCTGCAAATCGACTTACTACAAGACGATGCGCACCCTGGGCAAGGAAAAGCGTGACATCCTGGTACAGCGCATCAAGGATGCCAAAAAGGATCAGGATCAAACCAAGCAGCAGCTGCAAACCACCATGGAGTCGTTGCAGGCCCTGACCGGCTTTCAAGGCGGTTCACTGGAAAAATCTTACAAACGTCTCAACTCCGATTACGAAAGCGCCAGTTCGCAGGCGGGCAAGCTTCACGACAAGATCCAGTCGATCGATCAGGTGAGCAACGATCTCTTCAAGGAATGGCAGGGCGAAATCAATGCCATGGATAATGGGAAATTAAAGACCCAGGACACCGTCATGCTGCGCAACGCAAAGGCGCGCCAGGCCACTTACATGCGCGCCATGCGTCGTACTGAAGACCAGATTACGCCGGTCTTGAAGGCCTTTCGCGACCAGGTTCTCTTTCTGAAACACAACCTGAATGCGCGCGCTATCGGCTCATTGAAATCCACCTCGGCCAGCCTGCAAAGTGATGTAGCGGACCTGGTCCAAAGTATCGACGCTTCCAGCCAGGAAGCTGACAAACTCATCACGTCCCTTGCCGCGTCAGATAACAAAAACTAACTTTCAAATTGAGGAGAATATGACAACACCTGCTACTTCTGCAGTAACCCCCGAACGCATCATGCAATTTGCCTGGGGATACGTTCCACCGCTGGTTCTGGAAGCTGCCATTCGTCACCGCGTTTTCGATGTTCTCGATGGCGGCCCAAAAACGATCTCCGAGGTGCACAAGGAGACTGGCGCCTCAGAGCGAGGGCTGACTGCGGTGATGAATGCTCTTGTGGGCATGAACTTCCTGGCAAAAGATAAGCAGGGGGTATTTTCGCTCACCCCTGAAAGCTCCGCCTTTCTGGTCAGCACCAAGCCCGGCTTCCAGGGCGGGTTCATTCGTCACGGGAGCCAGCAGTTGATTCCCAAATGGCTTCACCTGAACAAGATTGTCGAGACCGGCCAACCAGTGGCGTCGGTCAACCAGGAGCAACAGGGAGGCGACTTCTTCCAGCAGTTCGTCAATGATATTTTTCCCATGAGTTATCCCGCGGCGCAGACGCTTAGCCGGCATTTGAATGCAAACGGGTCGGGTGCCCCGGTTCGCGTGCTCGACCTGGCCGCGGGCTCGGGAGTTTGGGGCATAGCCATGGCGCAGGGATCGGAACAGGTCCGCGTAACTGCCGTGGATTGGCCGGAAGTGATTCCCGTTACCCGCAAGACCGTCGAGAAATTTGGACTGGCCGAGCGCTTTTCGTTCATTGCAGGCGACCTGCTGCAGGCTGACTTTGGCAGTGGTCACACGGTTGCGACGCTTGGCCACATCCTGCATAGCGAAGGCAGCGAGCGAAGCCGAAAGCTGCTCAGAAAGACGTTCCAGGCGCTCGCCTCCGGCGGAACCATTGCGATTGCCGAATTTCTGGTGAATGCGGATAGGACGGGTCCACTGAACGGGCTCTTCTTTGCCATCAACATGCTGGTGAATACCGACACTGGAGACACCTACTCCTTTGAAGAAATCAGCGGCTGGTTAAAGGAGGCCGGCTTCACGAATCCGCGCACACTTGACTCGCCGGGGCCATCGCCGCTCATCCTTGCGACCAAGCCCTGAAGCTCGTACCCTTCGATCTTTGAGATGGCCGTTAAAAAGATAATGGCCGCTCCTGAGTTCCACGAGCGGCCATTGTTTTGCGGACTTGAGGGCTTACTCTAGTTCCTCCACACTGCGAGCAACGAACACCGGCTGTCCGTTGGTCGGATTTTTCAGCACCAGTCCAACCACGCGAAGCGAGATGGATGAGTTGCCGCTCAGGTCACCTAGTCCACTCAGTCCACCAAGATACTGGGTTACCGGCGTGGTGTAGACCGTAATCGGACCGTTGAACAAAACACCGGCCAATCCGTTGGAATTGAACTGGAAGGTGCCATTGCCGGTATTCGTGCTGCCTACAACCCATTCCCCTGTGTGGCCCTCGTGGCGCAGGACGATGCGATGAGCGGTTACAGATTGCGAATTACCTGCGCCGCTTAACGGACCGCCGATGCTGATGTGCTGCCCCGGGACCATCAGGCTGGAGTTAAATAGGAAGTTGGTAAGTGGAGTATGAAGTCTGTAGATGAAGTACTTCTCGCCGCCGGTGAGGTTGATGTCAGCAATCTGGCCCAGGGTCAGGCCGGTATCCGCTGGCAACTCCGCGCGGACGTACATATTTAGTGAGGTTGCCGCACCTTGTGGCGGCGTGACGTAAGTGATGAGACCGGCTGCCCAATAGCCGTCCTGTGACAGGATACCCAGGCAATCCGCGTTGATGGTCTGACTGTTGGGCGCGAAGGAGCCAGAGACCTCAATGGTGGAGCTGGTCGTCAGGTTGGCGATGGTTTCATTGTTTTCGAACTCGGTATTAGCTGACACTTGCACCGTGTACTGACGGCCGTGAGGACCCTGAACAACAAACGAATCAGACGCAGTGTCGATGCTGACGACCCCAGCGTCGAACTCATCGATATAGCGTTCAGGATCGCTGGCGCTCAGCGCCCTCAGATCGAGTACAGGAGTTACCTGGCCCGTGATCTGTCCATTGGCATCGACCTGAATGGATTGCCGCAGGTCGAAATCGAACCTGAGGGCATCCGTGTCCCCGGCATTCACGACAAAGGGGCTGGCCAGATTGATGGTGACGACGGATTGGGTGAGCATCGCCGGCATAGTGCTGATGGTGGGCGCCGTTCCTGTCTGGATATTGAGATAGCCAAGGTTTGCGGTTCCCAGGGTAATGGTTGCGGTGGTGTAAGTGCCGGCGGGTATAGAGTTGAAATCAAGTAGGGTGGACAGGCCGTTAAAGCGCGCAAAATCGACCGTCTGTGCGCCGTTTAATATCGAAACCGGTGTTGAGGAGCCATCGGAAAGCGTAATGCTTTGCAAGCTGACCGCGAAGGAAACTACGCTTGGAAGTGGCGCATCCGTTCCGAGCACATATACGGACCCGGTTTGCGCTGAGTTTGAGTCGGAACTACCAGTTTGGCTTGGCGCACTACCGCTTCCAGAGCTACAACCAACGACACATGCGGTAACTGCAATGGTTAAGAACACACGAAGCCCATGGATGTATTTCATAAAGCCGCCTGCTTTCTCAGTTGCCTAGGTTTGTGTTGTTGAGCACCTGAAGCAATCGCACCCAAGGTGTATGCCTGGGGGGCGGGTTACGTCACTGCCACACGGTAACTGTGCGATTGCTGTCACTGTGGAGGGAAACACCCTTCCTCAACTTAAAGTTTCGGAAATAAGTGCAACTTTAGGAGGAGAGGTGTGTTTTCGTAATGGAAGGCGGCGCCGGTACTGCCGCGCACAGGGGCGTGCAGTAACGGAGAAGAAACTACCCTTCCTTGACTTCCGGAAATGAAGGAGTTGAAGGGTACGGCTTTGGCCCGTAAATAGATGAGCCCGAATCCTACCGGCTTTAGCCCCGCAGGGCACCGCGCTCTATCGGCCGGCTTTTCCCGTGGACTCTCCGGGTCGCAAGCTGGGAATAATTGAATACTCCTGTCCCATGTGCGTCGGAGAAGTGAAAACCAATTGAAGCGCCTCAGCGGCGGTGTTTCCTATCAGATCTCGCTTCAGGTCTACAGTGGTTAACGAAGGCGTTGTATATGCGGCTAATTGCGTGCAGTCAAAGCCGGTAACCGAGATTTGCCTGGGAACGTTCACGCCGCTTGACTGCAGCGCCTTGATGATGCCGATGGCCGTCAAATCGTTCGTTGCAACCACTGCTGTAGGCCGGGGATGAAGTTGACATATCTGGGCTCCCGCCGCCAGGCCTCCATCAAAATGGCTGTTGCCCGCCAATACCGCCCCTATCTTCAAACCTCGTTCGCGGATGTATTGCAAGAAGGTATCGCGTCGGACAGCATTGGAATAGAGGTCATTGCGCGCGCCGACAAATGAGATGCGGCGATGACCTAACGCGATGAGATGATCGATAACTATTCGTATGCCCTGAGCGTAATCCACCTTCACGTTGCTGACGTACTGCTGGACAGGTCCCACATCCAGAAATACCGAAGGGGTTTGTCGGGCTTTGATCTGGCGAATGGTCTCCAGCGAAACTTCTGAAGTAACAAAACAAACGCCGCGCACTCGTTGTCGCAACATCCTGGTTGCAGCGTCGGTCATCACGGCGGCGTCGTAGTTAGTGTCGCTAAGGATCACGTTATAGCTCTGCTCACGTGCTCTTTGTTCGAAGCCCTTGATCACTTCCGGGAAGAATGGATTCTCAATGTCGGACACAATCATGCCCAACGTTTGGCTCGCGTCTTTAGCCAGATTGCGCGCGTTCAAATTTGCCACGTAGTCTAGATTCCGAACCGCCGAGAGGACGGCCCTTTGGGTCGGCCGGCCGACCCGGCCACTGTTGTTCAGCACGTAGGAAACGGTTGCGACCGAGACGCCTGCAGCTCGAGCTACATCACGGATCGTTACGGACTTCATCGCTGATGATTATAGAGGCGGCTTCCGATCTTGAATTGCTGCTTGACAATCGAAATTTATGGCGTATAAAAGCGCTTATATTCGGCCGCTTATCCGTTTCAGCAACGGGCCTACCCACGGGGAAAACAGATGTTCCAAATCCATCCGTATGTACGGAGGTGCGAACGTGTGCAACGACCGAGGAGCTGTTCCGCAGCAGGGCAAGACCGGAAATCTGGCGAGGTGCTGGACCGCGTGCACCCGGGTAATGATTTGCCTCCTTATGGGCATGCTCTCTCATCCTCTGTGGGCACAACAGAGCGGGCGGTTCTACGGAGTGATCACCGACAACGCAGGCTCGGCGGTTGCTGGCGCAAAGGTGACGCTGACAAACACCGGAACGGGAATCAGTCGCGAGACCTCCACCGATGTGGGGGGGAACTATGAATTCCTGGCCGTGCCGGTGGATAGCGGCTACAACCTCACGGTCACCGCCACTGGCTTTGAAACATCAGTAGAATCCGGGTTTAGGCTGGAGGTAAACCAACGCTATAGCGTCGACTTCAAGCTGCATGTCGGGTCAGTCGTCCAGACTATCAATGTGACGGGTTCCCAGGTGGAAGTGGAGTCCAGCAGCACTACAGTAGGCGATGTCATCCAGGACCGTAAGATCATTTCTCTCCCCTTGAACGGGCGCAGTTATCTCGACCTTCTGGGATTGCAGCCCGGCGTTGCGCCGGTTAGCAACCCCAGTCCATTCCAACCCACCATCCCTGCTTCGGGCGATCTCACGACCGGCTTGCTGTCCGTCAATGGTCAACGAGAAAACGCCAACGCTTTCATGATCAATGGATCGATCGTGGAAGACAGCGGTTCGAATGGCGCTGGCGCCATACCAGTGCTCGATTCCATCCAGGAATTCCGGCTTCAAACCAGCACCTTCGACCCCGAATACGGCAACTTTTCAGGTGCGGTCATCAATGTGATCACCAAGTCCGGCACCAATCAGTTCCATGGTTCTGTTTTCGAATTCCTGCGCAACACCGATTTAGACGCGAGAACCTACTTCAACAGCACCCGCGGAACCTTGATTCGTAACCAGTTCGGAGGCTCCGCCGGCGGTCCGGTGATCAAGAACCGTGTGTTCTTTTTTGGCGACTACCAGGGAACACGGCAGATCGCGGGGCTTTCCACCGGGGTTCTGAATGTGCCCTCGGCAGCGCAGCAGAGCGGCGATCTCTCAGCGCCGGTCGCCGCGCTGCTCGCCAACCTGGAACAAAGCGGGAATCCGCTTCCTGCCGTGCGTGGAGATAATCTCTCCGGACACTTTGCATCCACCCTCAGCTCGCGCCTGGGCTACGCCGTGACTGCAGGAGAGCCCTATTTCGCTCCCGGTTGTACGACCCCGACGGCGTGCGTCTTTCCCAACGGCATCATTCCCCAGGCTGCCTTTTCGCCGGCCGCGGCGGGGCTGCTTAAGTTCTTTCCCGCCCCCAACGGCGCCGGCAGCGGAGTGTATCCAACCTATTCGAGCGCAGCGGCCGACGAGAACGTTACCGACGATAAGTTTGGTGCGCGCGGCGACTTTCCTACCCACAACGGCAACGACACCTGGTCGCTCTATTACCACTTTGACCGTGCAGTCGTGAACACGCCCTTGAACGCCCCCAATACCTATGGCACGTTTACCAATGTACCGGGCTTCGGCTACATACTACCTTCACGCGCCCAGGTAGCCACCATTAGCAACACCAAGGTTTTCAGCTCCAGCAAGGTAAACGAGGGCCATTTCACCTACTACAGGATTGTGTATCCGGGCCCGACTCCGGTGGGCGGGCTGGGCAAAGTCAGTTCCTTCGGCTTCACCGAGGGTGGCCTCGGCCTGATTCCCGCCAATCCATCCGCAGAGGGTGTTCCGGATGTGATCCTCAACGGTCTCGGTGTGACCATGGGAGCGGCGATCACCGACGGCAATTTCCAGAACGTTTTCCAAGTCCAGGACGGATTCTCCTGGATCATCGGCAAGCACACCGTTAAGTTCGGCGGAGAATGGTCGCACAAACAGTGGTATCGGCGGGGCGGACCAGTGCCCAATGGCCAGTTCGTCTTCAGCGGAGGCGAAAGCGGAATCGATTTCGCCGACTTTCTCATTGGTGCGCCGGATCAGTTTATTCAAAGCAGCAGGCAATATCTCGACGGACGCTCCAAGTCTGGCGCTCTCTACATCCAGGACAACTTCCGCGCCCGCCCTGATCTGACTATCAACTACGGCCTGCGCTGGGAGGTCGCCCAACCCTGGTCCGACGCTCGCAACAGAATCCAGGCATTCATCCCTGGTCAGCAATCTACTGTCTTCACCGACTCCCCCACGGGATGGCTCTTTCCCGGCGATAAGGGAATTCCTCCGTCCCTTGGACCCACGCGCTGGAATAATTTTGCCCCTCGGCTAGGTCTGGCATATTCTCCGTCGCCGCAAAATGGGTTGTTGCAAAAGCTGCTGCCTGCCGGCCAGAGCACCATCCACGCCGCGGTTGGCCAGTTCTTTACCACTCTCGACACCACCTCAGGCGATTTCGAAACCGGTGACGCTCCTTTCGGGCTTTACTATGCAAGCCCTTCGCTCATCTACCTGGAAACACCGTTTCAGGGCCGCGCCAGTGGACTCGACCCCGGGCAGCGCTTTCCGTTTGCCCTTCCCGCGCAGAACGGCAGCTTCGCCGCGTTTCTCCCCATCGCCCTTTCCCCGGCTTATTACACTGGGAATAAGTCTCCGTACGCTATTGAATACAACCTCACCATCCAGCGCCAGTTGGGCGCTTCTACGATTCTGACCCTGGGCTACGTGGGTGCTGTCAACCACCACTTGTTTCAGATTCAGGAGTTCAACCCCGGCAATGCGCAGAGGTGCTTGGCGATTGCGCAGGCATTCGCTGCCGCCGGGCAGCCCAGCGGAGGATGCGGTCCCTATGGAGCGGACACGATCTACAGCCTCAACGGTCAAAACTATTACGGTACACGTCCCTACTCGGTCACATCGGGACGCCATCTCAATATCGGCGAGCTTGATTTTGGGGATAACCCGTACAGCAGAGCGAACGGCGATTCTACTTTTAACAGCCTGCAGATAGCGGTCGATAAGAGAGTCGGATTTGCTCGCTTCTTGGGCGCCTACACTTTCGGGAAATCGATGGATGACGCCTCCGCTTATACCATGTCGGTGAATCCGTTCAACGCGGGTCTCAGCCGTGGGCTTTCTACCTTCGATATCAAAAATAATTTTGTAATCAGCTACAACGTGGACTTACCCTTCGGCCACTGGCTGCAAAGCCCGGGCGGTCTGTCGGGTAAGCTGCTCAACGGGTGGCAGTTGGTGGGCATCGTTCGATTTACGACGGGCTTCCCCGTCCTGATGCAGGAAATCGACGACCGCTCGCTTTGTGATTGTGATGGTCAGGGCATTCATTCCATCGACCTGCCTAATTACAATGGCCAGAAAATCGCCAGATATAATCCCCGCAACTCTGCCGGGCACCAGTACTTCGACGCCTCCGTCTTCTCTCAGGAAACGCTGGGGGTTCCGGGCAATTCCAGGCGCCTGTTCTTTACCGGACCGGGCACGAATAACTTTGATACTGCGTTGCATAAGGTCACTCCCATCACCGAAAGAATTTCCCTGGAATTTCGCGCCGAGTTCTTCAACACCTTCAATCACGCACAATTCCAGGCTCCGGTGGGCAACTTCGCCGCTAGCAACTTCGGCCAGGTGACTGGAGCAAATCCTGCACGCATCGGCCAGGGTGCTGTGCGCTTTGTATTCTAGCGACGTTGCTCCACAAGGAGTTCGCTGAGGATGCCGGTAAAAACACGCACCCATCGCATCATTCAAATCGGCTGGCCCGAATTCGGCCAGGCAGCCTATCCTCCGCAGGCCTCTAGCGCTGAGTTCGAGCAGCGAGTCGACCAACTCCGCGCCCGGATGGATGAGCGGAAGCTTACCCATCTGGTGGTTTACGGCGACCGGGAGCATTTCGCCAATATTGCATACCTCACCGGCTTCGATCCCAGGTTTGAGGAGGCCCTGCTCATATTTTCCGCGCGCAGCACTCCGTTACTTGTCGTAGGCAACGAATGTGAAGCCTATGTCGGAGTGAGCCCGCTGTTTAATGACGGAAAATTAAGAAGAGAACGTTTCCAGCCATTTTCCTTGCTCAATCAACCGCGAGACCAGAGCCGGAAGATACGCGAGATTTTTGCCGGTGAGGGTATCGATGCAACCTCGATGGTTGGATGCGTGGGGTGGAAGTATTTCTCTGAGTATGAACATCCCAACTCCCAATATGCGATCGAGCTGCCTTCCTATCTGGTAGACACGCTTCGTGAACTTGCAGGACACGGCCGAGTTGTGAATAGTACCGACCTGCTCATGCATCCCGGGTACGGCCTACGCACTCTTTGTTCTCCATCGGAAATCGCCTACTTTGAATACACCAGCGTGCAGGCTTCCGAAAGCGTGAAGCGGATGATTTTTGGTATGCGCGAGGGAATGACCGATCACGATGTGGTCGCGCTGGGCGGCACCTGTGGAGAGCCACTGGGGTGTCACGTCACCTTCACCACGGGACGTAACGCCAACCTTGGACTCTCCGGTCCCCGAGGGGAAACGATCAGGCGCGGCCATCCCTTATCGATGAACCTCTCCTACTGGGGCAGTAACAGTTGCCGCTCAGGGTGGATTGCTTCCTCGTCTCGTGACCTGCCAGGCGTCGCCGCCGGTTACATCGAAAGTTTTGCCGGCCTCTATTACGAGGTAATGAGCGAGTGGTTCGCGCTGCTCAAGCCAGGCACTCCCGGAGGTCAATTGTGGCGGTTGATCCAGGATCGCCTGCCTTTCAACCGCTTCGGCATTTTTCTGAACCCAGGTCATTTGATCCACTTGGATGAATGGTTGAGCTCGCCCGTCTATCCCGATTCGGATGTGCCGCTCCATTCGGGCATGGCAATCCAGGTGGATGTCATCCCCAGCTCAACAGTGTATGCATCGACGCGAATGGAGGATGGGCTGGTTCTGGCTGACAAGGAGCTGCGGAAGCAGCTGCAAGCTGCTTACCCCGACTGCTACGCACGCTGTCAGAAGAGGCGGAAGTTCATGACGGAGGTGCTGGGTATCGAGCTGCCTGAAGAGGTGTTGCCGCTGTCCAACATCCCGGCCATCGTGCCCCCATTTTTCCTCGCGCCCAACGAAGTGTTTGCCCTCGAGCCGTAATCGGGTGCACCTCGATCTAAAACCGGACCCGTTTTTAGCCCAGAATGCAGTCTTGGTTGGGCATAAGAAAGTGAAGAGTCCGATTCTGCAATGACACAAACTCTGAAGGGACAGCTGAAGAATCTTCCCAACCCTAGATATCGCGCCAAACCCTATTGGGTCATCGTAAGGACAAACGTCTGCGTGTGAGTGGGTGCGGAGGTGCCAGACGCAGTTACCGTGACGTTGTACGTGGTCGGCTGGGTCTGCTGTTGTTGAGAGTTGTTAGACGCCGTTCCGCAGCCGGCCAGTGTAAGCACGAAAGTGAAAAGCAACATCCAACGAACTCGTCGTGACTTGCCGGATGGCCCAAACCAAAAAAGCGGAAGCGGCGAGACCAGAGCCAGGAGTAATCCCGAAGGCGCTGTCATCAACCGGCTGCTGCCGGTTGTACTCACCGTCATCTTTGTGCTCTGCGGTGCACTCCCGGCAAGCGTTGCGGGCGCAAAGCCGCAGCCCCACCCAGTCGGCAGTCCGGAACAGGCAAACGATAGGGAAGCGCTGAATCCGCTCTCCGGAGCTACCGAGACCATCATGGATCCAGAGGCGCCTTGCGCAATGGTAAGTGTGCTACTGGAGAGCGTGAGTCCGTAATCGGGCGACGAAGTTGTAGAGGAACCGGTTATGGTCACTGTAACAGTGCTGGAAGTCGAAGGTGAGTCAGCTGCATCTCCACCGTAGGTCACGCTCAGTGAGTGGGTCCCAACACTCAACGTGCTGACGGCCAGGACTCCTTTCCCGGAGGCCAGGGTTGCAGATCCAATCGGAGTGTTGCCGTCCTTGAAGGTAATCGTTCCGGTGGCCGACGATGGCGTGACCGTCGCCGTGAGCGTGATTGCCTGTCCCGATACAGCCGTTGCAGCAGAAGCTGCCAAAGTAACTGCTGTTGTTTGCAGCGTGGCTGCATTTACTTGAATCGATACCGCACTCGACGTCGATGAACCATCGGCAGCGTCCCCGGCGTAAGACGCCGTGACGCTATGAGTGCCGGCCGCCAACGTCGTGATGGTGAAGCTAGCTACTCCATTCGACAGCGCAACTGTACCCAACGATGTCCCACCATCCAGAAGCGTGACGGTGCCGGAAGGCGTAGATCCGGTTGCCGCCGCGACTGTCACCCCGAAGGTGACCGACTGCCCGGCATTGATTTGTGTTGCCGACGCAGCGAGAGTAGTGGTGGTGGTAGCGGCCGACGTGGCACTCGGTTGCACCACGAACAACACAGCCGAGTAGCCGGGAAAGGTGTAGTTCAAAGAACCGCTGGTGATTGCCACATCAGAAGGGTGAGCGATCGAGGTAAGACTTGCCTGGGAGTAGCTGTAAACCTGGGCAGTTGCCGGCAAGGTCAGGTTGGAGAGGGCAATTGCGCTGGCCAATGCCCCTGTCGTCTTGTTAATCACCAGGATGGTCACGGCATTGTCACTAGACCTTTGAGCGGCGTAGATGGAGAGCGATCCCTGATCGCTGCTGACAGAGCTGATTGAGGTGTCGCCAAACTGGCTTCCGTTACCGTCATAGTTCCGAAACATACGGAAGGCAAAGGCGATGGGATCATGAGTTCCCGGCGCACTCCACATATTTGCAAAGTCGAGCGGCTCCCGGCCGAAGATGCCGAGAACGTCCATTTCGGCGATCGCATCGACGATGGATTTCTGTCCGCTGTCGATGCTGTATTCAGAGAGAGATAACAAGGTTCCAGGGTAATTTGCGCTGATCCAGCTGCGGAAGCGTGGAATCAATTGCATCGGACCGTTAAAGTCGTACTGCTCTACCCAGGTCCCCCCGTTGTAGGTGGGGTCCCACAGGGTGCGGGTGGAGGCAAGCTGTGCCGCCGGCGTAGAAGTATTGAAGTAATAGTGTTCATCGAAATAGTCCAGGATGCGCTGACCATGCGCCTTGTCATAAGCAGCCATTTGTTGCAGATAGTATTCGCCGGCTAAGAGTCCGCCCTGCTGGCTGGTATTCCCAATCCAACCTCCCAAAGTGAAATCCGAGGGGCCCAGGACAAAGGCCGTGCTGTCAGCCTGCTTGACCGCCACTGCATATTGCTGGCCCAGTTGGGTGATGGTCGGATAAGTGGCGCCGTTCGGCATTACGTCCCGATGCGTGTTCGACCATCCGTAGGGCTCATTGTCCAGCTGGTAAAACTTAACTCCGCCGTTGGCAGCTGTGCCAAAGGTGCTAACCAGATGCTGCACCCATTGCTGCTGCAGGCTGGTTGTGTTGTCAATGTGGTTGGCATAGATATTGTTATCGATCAGCTGGGTTCCATTGGTAGCGATGCTGTTGCCGCAGTTATCCCCATTGGGATGCACATAAGGATTGGTCGACTGTTGCGCCCCATAAACAGAAACTGGGAAGCTGCAATTCCACGCCGCGAGCTTGTTGACATAGGGGATGATTGGAATTGTGATCAGCGCGTCGGCCGGCTTGTAGGTCTTGACCATCAAGTCTGCCGAGGCGCTGGGCACGGGAGTGGTTTCTCCATTGCCGCCCATGAAATACCAATCGAAACCTGCGTTACTCGAATCCACCTGCCAGTTATAACGGGTTGTACCGTCGCCTCCCCAGCGAATGTTTGGCACCTGGATCTCTTTGGCGAAGGTAGCGTCGAGGCTGTAGCTCGCGATTCCGTAAATTTCTGGGCTTATCGGGTGGCGCGAGGCAGATGCGTCTACCGTGAGCGTGGGGGCGGACTGGGCCGGCGCTCTATGAGCACTGCAAACTGCCCACGTCATCAGAAGCAAAGCTTTTGCATGTCCACGATTGAGTCGCATCCCTGGCCTCGCAGTCTGGTGTGTGCCGTGGGCAGGGTACCGTTAACCGAGTTACTCAATCCAGTTACTGATGGGGGATGCCGCAGCAGATGCAGCCTCGCCGATGAATCAATAGGGCGTAGTGGGTGCGGGCCTGCTCCGCCCGGCACGTCTTGATCAGAAGCTTGTGGGTAATGATCGCTCTTGCGGGAGCCACGGCCTCGCCGCAGCGCAGGAACAGCGCCGCTTTGCGGTGCATCTTCCATGCCCTCTCAAGCAGCCTCATTTCCTGGCAACGCAGAGCCGTCCTATCCCCATATCATCCGTCACGCGGTGTACGTGCGTTGCAACGGGATGGATCTGTGATGGACGGTTAGTGCCAATCAGAGGTAACCCGTTCAAGGTCACCTCCTGGTTTCAAGCTAGTTGTTCAGCTGTTTTCCGGCGCCACCGTAAGTAGGCGACTCAACCTTCTGGAAGCCCGCCGGCACCTGGAAGACAGATGAAGGAACGGCTGCCTGGGAGAAGTTTGATTTCTGCACCGTCATCTCCATCAGGGTAGCGCTTGATGCGGTCTGCGTCCCGGCTGCGGCAGAATTGCCAGTTGCCGCCGTTGCCGCCGGCGCTGCGGCCGGTGGAGGAGTGGCCGGCTTCTTCCGATGGAAGGCTCCCAGTGCGGAGCTGCCCAACGCATTTCCGAAGACGCCCAACCTGCCCGCTTCCCCTGCCGCAGTCTGGGCTGCCGTATCGGTCGCTACCTGGCCGGCAACCGAACCGGAAGAAGGCGCAGGTGTCGCGGCCGCCGCCGGAGTTGTTTGCGCAGAAGCTTGCGCAACGCCAGGCCCGCTTCCGCTTCCACCCATCCTTGTTACCTCCATGACCCGTGTGCCCTGGAGCTTTGCCATCTCCTTGGCCATCTCCGCCATGGCTTCCTGCGATCCTGGCTTACCGGCAAACATTTGTGCCATTGCAGGATTTTGGTTCGTCATCTGTGTCTTCCATGCCGAAAGATCTACTCCGGCCATCAGCTTTTGGGCGAAGCGCTTGTCAAAGTCCTGAAGCTCCTTCACCTCCGGCGGGTCAGGGGAGATCCATGCATCGGTCGTGACCACGTAGGTCATGCTGTTTACCGCTTCCGTGGGCGGCGCATTCGGGTCGGTTACATGCATCTGCAAGGTGACCAACTGCTCCTGCGCCATAAGGCCATTAATCTCCTTGGTCACGCCGGTGTTCTTGACCGTTACGTCAAAGCTCGTTTTCAAATCAGTTTTTGGCTGCGCCGGCTGCTGTGCCTGCTCCTGTTTCATTTTGTCCTGGGCCTGTGCCATCTGCTGTGGCATATTCTCGAATGCCTGCCGCATCTGGGCGAAGGTCGTCACGGAGTAGGTCTTGTGTACGTTGTCGATCCGGGTAATGGTCTCCTTGTCTAGATCGGTGATTTCGATCGAATCCTTGCCCAACACCGCCTTCTGGTTTCCATGCACCATGGTGGTAGTGCTGATTGGGGCGAACATGTCTTTCATCGCCTTGCCCCCCAGAAAGCTCATTGACTTGAGTGAGTCCGCCAGGGCGCCGCCGGTGATCTGGCTGGTTTCCTGATAGCTGGCATCGGCAAACGTAAGCCGGTTGACCAAAAGCATGATTCCGAGGGCTGCTACCTTGTGAATATTCATGTTCTCCCTCCCTGATCGGTGCGTTTCTTGCTTGTAGCTATTGCCGCTGCAATTCCGCCCTGGTTTTCGTTATGCGGCAGATCGGCGCGGCACTCACGGCGGGTCATTGGCGGCAAAAAGTTAGGGGGCCCGGTAGATCGTCACACTATACAGTGATTCTTAACGCTTAGAAGTTTCATTCAGCGTACCAACAAAATCTTGGTCGGACGACGGCCTTATGGACAAGCCCCGCCCATCGTCACCGGCAACGGCACCATTCGTAACGAGCCGGGTAACCGTTTTCGCCAAGGGTCAGTAAGAATGGGGGTCTGTGTGGTCTCGCCCCATCCCCGCTGATCGAGAAGCTGGTTGCAGAGTCCAGTCCCGCAAGGGACGCCTGAACCTAAGGTGGATTGAATTCAGACTTCCCTATGGAGTCTGTGTCGTATCAAATTTCTATTCGGAACAGCACAACCTGCTTTCTAACTTCGATCCGATTTCGCAGACTGTTTTCACCATCACTCCGGGTTACGGATTTGCTTTCAACTCAGGAAAAGCTGCCGGTCCGTGCCCTCCACAGCGCGCCGTCGATTGGATCGACCCCTGCATCCGGAGCATGAACGGCGGGAAACTCGCGCTGGACCGCTGCGATCAAGGCATTACGAACCGGGGGAACGTTTTCCAATATGCTGCCCGCAAAGGCTATGGGTGGCGTCCACCCGTGTTCGCTCGAGGCACGCCGTAGCCGTCGGATGACCAGGCGCACCAGGTACGCAAGATCCTCCCCTTGCTTCCGCAGTACCGATAAAGCAATTTCGTCCCCCAGCTCCGCGCAATTCAAAACCACCCCGGTGAGGGTTGAGAAGTCGGGCGCCGGAAGAGTGTTCGCGTATTCCACCAGGTGATCCAGCGAAGACAATTGCCAGAACTCCAGCACCGCGGGCAACAGAAGAGTGTCCCGCTCCTCGTCCTTGGCCAGAAAGATCGCGCGCAGGCTTTCCAGGCCGATGATGTGTCCGGATCCCTGGTCCGCCAGCGCCGGCCCCCATCCTCCGGCTGACATGAGCTCGCCACCACTGGTGCGGCCGACCACATTCGATCCCGTGCCCGCAAGCACCAGCACCCCTGCCTGACCGGGAAAAGCAGCGTCGAGTGCGATCTCGACGTCACCCAGAATGAGCAGCCCGCCGCCTACTCTGGCGCTGATCGATTCCCGCAACCAATCCTTCACCAGTGGAACAGTCTCTCCGGCAGTCCCCACACAGGTACGCGTCACCGAGGCCATGGAGATGCCTGTTCGCGCCGTAAGCTCAGCCAGAGCCGACTCCAGATTCTGGCAAGCGGTCCTGGCGTCGACGCGCATGCGCTTGATCGTTCCCGTGCGCACTCGAGCCAACTCGCGCGTTTCATCGGCGAGGACGTAGTCGGTTTTCGTTCCCCCCGCATCCAGAGCTAAAAAGAAACTCATTTGGTCATGTACTCCGGACCCGGCAAGCTACGCAGCTGCAAAATGGGCCTCAATCTCCTCAAGAGTCTTGCCCTTCGTTTCCGGAAGAAAGAAGGCCGCAGTCAACAGGTAAATCAGGGTGAAACCACAGAATAGGAAAAACATCATGGAATAGCCATACTTCCCGACAACCGGAAGAAAGATGGCCGCGAGCGTGGTGGAGACCATCTGGTTGATGACCAGCGCAACGCTCATGCCATTGGATCGGATGCGCGTTGGCATCAGCTCAGACAGGGCGAGCCACACGCAGACTCCCGGCCCCAGGGCATAGAACGCAACAAAACCGTACAAGCCCAGCGCCACCAGCCAGCCATGCACTGCGTCCGGCAACGGACCAATATAGGCATGCTCGATTGTGAGCGGAGCGGTGCGTGCCGCTTCGAGGTTGACAAAAGGGTCACGGAAGAAGGCCTCTACCTTGCTCGACGGTAGGCTGCTCTGCCGATCGATGGGAATAGCGGCTTCGCCACCTTCGGAACGCATGGCCCTGGTGGCAGCGGCAAATCCTCCATAGGAGTAGATCACGGTCAGGGACAACCGGTCCGTGCCGAAAGTATTTGCCGGCAGAAGGCGCTTGGCATCTGCCTGGTCAAAGTGGAGCAGCAGTTTCTGCTCTGGCCCCACCTGGGACTGTATGTTGTCGCGAACGTCATACCTGTTTTTTTCCGTGCGCAGGAACAGGGTGCCGACAAAGAGCAGGCACACGATAATGCCGGACGTTCCCAGGGTGAGCAGAAATTTGCGTCCCTTCCGGTCGACCAGCGTCATCCCGACGATGGTCATCAGAAAATTCATGAACGTAAACAACACGTAGCCCCAATGCGCGTGCAGATCCGACAATCCGCTCTGCAACAGGATGTCCGTGTTGTATCCAATAATGGAGTTGATGCCCGTCGCCGTATTACAGAAAAGAATGACGCATGCCAGAAGGAAGGGGAGAACATACTTTCGCCGCAGCAGCGAATCCTTGATCACCCCTTTGGCGGTGGTGAGCGAAGTCTGCTCCATCTCCTCCAGTTCAAGTGTGGCCTGCTCTCTGGTTCGCGATCGAAGCAGGGCGTTCAGGGCTTGTTCCTTGCGCCCGCGCCTGAACAGCCAGCGGGGCGACTCGGCCACGAACAGACTACCAGCCAGGAACAGAACGCCCGGCGGTATAGACATCCAGAAGATGCGCCGCCACGCCTGGTCCTTGACGTTGAGCAGGGCTGCCGGAGTGCTGGAACTGATCAGCCCGGAAACGCGATAGCTGTAATAGATACCGATGACCGCCGCACAAAATATGCCCAGCGTCAGCAGCCATTGGAAAGCTCCGGTGCCTTTCCCCCGATCCTGGGCTGACAGGCACTCCGCCAGGTAGAGGGGAACAACCATGCCCACCAGACCTCCGCTGACGCCTTGCAGAAGGCGGCCAAAGAACAGGGGGGTGAACCCATGAGAAAGTGCAATGACAGGAATGCTCACAACAAAGACCGCCCCACTGATTACCATCAGCGGCTTGCGTCCTAGCCAGTCGGCCAGCAGCCCGGCAAAGAGGGTAGAGATAACGCTTCCCAGCAATACTGCGGCGACAATGATTGATAGCTGGCTGGCATTGAGGCCAGAGGTCGCCTCGAGGTAAGGCAGTGCGCCGCCAATGATGCCGACATCCACCCCGTAGAGCAACCCGCCCAGCCCGGCAACCAGGAGAAGAAGGCGGTTATAAGTGCGGTTAGGATTCACAGCTGTAGAGGTTGGCATTATGGCGACCGGGCGAGAAGGATTGAACTCCAAACTATCAGAGTAACCCGTGATCCATCAGTTGTGTACGCAGTAGGGGAGTCGGTAGAGAGACCCGTTGCGTTGGCCTGATGATTTCCTACCGAAGCCGGCGTTTGCTCTCCATCAGCGCCTGCTTGGCTGCCATGTCGCTGGCGATACCGAAGACCATGAACTCGAGCGGCCCGCTGCCAGAGTTGGCGAAAGACTGTTTCTCGCCCAACCGGACCGGGACAGCGTCTCCGCTGTGGATCTGAGCCGTCTCGGAGCCAATGGTCACGCTTCCATCGCCCGCCATCACGTAGTAGATCTCGCTCATGTCCGGCTTGGAAACAGGACCAACCGAGGCTCCTGGAGGTATGAGCAGATGATCGACATAAGACCACGTGGTGTAGAAGACGGTTGGATCGAGCACCCTGCGATACTGGACAGTTCCAGCACCGCCATCCATGTGTTCGACCGGTTTGAGCAGCGATCGATCCAGATGCATGGTGATGAACGTGGGGATAGGGTCAAGTGGGACGCCTACCCGCCCATCGTCAAGATTGAAGGCGTCATAGACACCCTTCATCGTACCGACATTGAAATTGATCCACTCGACCGGCTTGTCGGTAGCGTTATAAATGGCGTGCGAATGGCCCAGGCGAGTCGGAGCACCCGCGGGCCCCTTGAGCGTGGAGGTGCGGCCGTCGATCGTGAACTGGGCCTCGCCATCGAGGATGACGAACATCTCCTCGCACTGATTGTGGAAGTGGGCGCCGATGCCGCTCTTGGGCTCGATAACGCCGCGGTGCATGAAAAAAAGATTGGTTTCAAGCGACTGCGCATCGAACAGCGGCCGGTAGTCCAGCGCGCCAGGGCCGCTGTGCACAGCCTTCATGTTGCGATACTTCGATGGGTCGGCGTGTGCAATTCGTTGGTCGAGCGGCGCCACCGGTACCAGGGGAGCCTGCTGAGCCAGCAGAAGGGCGGGGGCAGCCATCAATAAGGCGGGGGCAGCCATCAATAAAAGGACCAGACGTTTAATCACGGACGTTCTCCTATTCCGACCACAGGCGGCCGCAATCCCAGGCGAGCAAGCACGATATAGATCAGGAAGCCGCTGGCAAATGCAAAAAGCCACGACGGATTATCTGCCTTGACCAGGGCTGCCGGAAGTCCAGGAATATGTTCCGGCATGCCGACCAGGAAGCCGATGACCCAGGCGATGCAGCCCGCCCAATTGATGCCCAGCCGGGGCCCCGACCATCGTCTGCCGGCAAGCAGGTAATCCGCCATCATGGCGCCGCAAATTGGGCCGAAGGATGCGGCCACAATGCTGAAGAACCCAATCAGGTTATCGGCCACTCCGCTGATGGCGAGTATCGCGCTTAACGTAACCCCGGCGAGCGTTGACACGGTCCGCGAAATCCTGGGCAGCATGGTGCTGAAACTGTTAGCCGCGATGAACGCGGAAAAGCAGGTTGGCACCAAACAGGCAACGGCAAAGAGGAAGAACATAACCGGCGCCAGCGCTCCTACGCTGGCTATCGCGGCGGTGTAATCGTAGCTTCGCGGTCCGCCATTCCGGCCCAGGTACCCGGCCACGGAAAGAACCGAAATCCCGCCAGCAATCAAAGCCCCGGCAGCAATACCGCTGATTCCTCCGAGTACAACGTCCCTCCGGTCGCGGTTGTTCATGCCGAAATCGGTGCCCGCCGCGCCTGCAGTGGCGAAGAATCCGATCGTGATCATCAACGCGTTCAAAAAACCGGTCAGGGGCTGGTGCTGTGGAGGCTGGTAGGGGGGGATACCGCTCCGGTTGGCCCAGAGCACGATCAGCATCATGAGGAAGGGAATCCAGTTGAGGAACTTGGCCGCCTGGCTGACGTAATTGATTCCCTTGATGGCCACCCACCCCAGGCTGTACAGCCACACGATCACGATGACGGTGTGAAGAGTCTTCGATGTCTGGTTCAGCCCCTGCATGATGAAGCTGCTGGCAAGCGCCGCGTCCACGGCTACCCAGCCAACCTGCAACAGCCCCATCAGTATTCCTGGAATAAGAAATCCGCCCGTGGTTCCAAACGTTGAAGTACCCACTACGTAGAGCGTGCGTCCGGTTTGCATGCCCAGCATCGCCGGCACATAGTAGTAGAGCCCAAAGCACAGTAGCCCGGCCAGCACCAGCCCCCAAAGAACTACCGTCGTGCTGGCAAAGCCGAGCGTTGGCCCGGACAGCTTGAGGTAATAGCCGACAAAGAGGAAAATACCGAAGTAGCTGGGGAAGGTGCTCTTGTACCATGGCACCCTGCCCGTGAGCGGAACGGGAACCGAGGCGCTTACATATTCAGGAACGTTGCGTTCCATAGGGCTCCTTAAACCGCTGTGTAGTCATTCACCGAATAATCCGCAAAATGATGTTCCATTTGTGGCCACACCACCTGATGAAGATCGAGGGCCACCCACTTCTTCTGCAACGCATGGGACTCGAACGCGATGCTGAGCCGCCATTCGTCACCTTCCTTGTTCGGGCGCAGCAACTCTACCCCGCGAAAGCCTTCCTGGCGGGAAATGGCCGGCCGGAAGGATTCGGTGTAGGTCTTCTCCAGCGCCGCCTGTGCCCCCGGTTTCAGCTTCATATCCACAAAGAGGACGAACATCGTCACCTCACCATTTCAGTTTGAATACATCGATGGCCGTGCCACCCAGGACTTTCTCGTACACGTCCGGCGCAAGTTCGAGCGCCTTGTACTTTGCGTATTCCACTGGCACGTTGCTGGGCAGATCAGCTCCCAGCATTACCCGATCCGGGCCAATGGTGTCGATCATCCACCGTATATCTTCTCCGATACACCACGATGTTTCGAGGTAGAGGTTACCGCATACGGAGGCGGCGACCTGGGCCTCGGCTGTGAACACGGCGAAACCCGCATGGGCAAGAACGATCTTCAGGTCAGGATACTTGCGGGCTGCGGGAATGCACAGTGCGGGCAATGCGAAGGGAACTCCCGGGCCGGTGTGGACCATTGCCGGAACGCCCAGTCTATGTGCCGTCGCGAAAACAAAGTCTCCATCTTCTGACAGAGGGTTGACCCCATGGCCGATGGTATGCAGCTTGATCCCGACAAACTTCAGATCCTTGATGCACCGCTCCATTTCGCGTTCATATGCGTCGTGATCCCGGTGTGGAGTCACACTGGCTATGCCGAAGAAGCGGCCTGGATGCCTAGCGCACAAGTCAGCAATCCGGTCGTGCGTTTTGGAGGCCATCGTCGCGCCTGGATATGGCTGCACGATGGTTGCGTCCACGCCGCATTCCTCCATGCGCCGGAGGATGTCTTCCTCAGTAGCAAGCAACCCGAAAACGCAACATTCGCCCAGGTGGGCATGGGTATCGATCTTCCTGGTCATGAATCCTCTCTCAATTAAAGTTCAGTGGGCGTGGGGCATCTCGCCCAACTCCGTATCGAGCGCGTTCTTCTGTGCGGAGATGCCGACAACCATAAGCTCGAGGTCCGCCGATCCGTTGTTGACGAAGGAGTGCGCTTCGTTGAAGCGAATCGGCACTCCATCCCCCTTATGGATAGCTGCGGTCTCACTATTCACTTGCACTTGCCCATCGCCATTGAGCACGTAAAAAATTTCTTCGACGCCCTTATGGTAATGCTGGCCGACCGACGCCCCGGGTGGAATCAGCAGATGATCTACGTACGCCCAGTTGGTCAGAAATACATCCGCATCGAGCGCCCGCCGGTACTGCACCGTCCCTTGGCCGCCAAGGTAGTTGGGCATGGGACGAAGCAGCTTCTTGTCCAGCCTCATGGTCATGAAGGTCGGGATTGGATCTTTGGGGGCTCCCACACGGGCATCATCCAGATTAAAAGCATCGTAGTGGCCCTTGATCTGGGCCACGTTGATGTTCATAAACTCGACTGGGTGATCCGAGGGGTTGTAGATGGCGTGCGAGTGGCCCATCCGGCAAGGCGCGCCCACCGTTCCCTGCAGCACCGCCGTTCGACCGTCGATGGTGAATTCCGCCTGGCCATCGAAGACGATGAACATCTCTTCGGTGGTGTTGTGGAAGTGATGCCCCACGCCTCCGCCGGGCATGATCTCGCAGCGGTGCATGAAATTGAGGTTTACGTCCATTGCCGAGGGGGGAACCAGAAGCTCGCAGGCCATATCGCCGGCGCTGTTGTGAGAACGGCTGCGGGTGTACTTGCTGGGGTCAGTGTGACCGATTCTGGCCGCCAGGGGAGTCTGCGCCCACAGCGAAGTAATAGGAAGAAGCGCAAAGGCACAAAGCATCCGCAGCAGATACACGGGTCGCATCATAATTGTTTCCTCGCAAGCTTGTCAGTCGGGGCACGAGATCGCGCCTCACTTTAAGCCGCCCAAGAATATATTTAAGGGCTGAGAGCGTCAAGCAAAGCTCGAATCAAAAACATGAAAAGTAAATCCAAGATCCGATTTATTGAACATTCGTTCCAGAAACCACTTTGGGGAAATGAACGAACTCTGCGGGTGCGCCACGCTGCACCGGATACGACCACGTATGCGGCTTTCATTAAGGAAAGCCGCAAGTAGCTCGCCAACGCCACCAACCTCAACAGGAAATCCGGGGTAGCGCAGTGGAGAGATCTCTGTATGGACGCTCTGCCTAGAAATGTTTTTCGACCGGAGCGTATCGCAGTGGAGAGATCTGCTGTTTCGGATCCGTATATGGACGAGGCCTCGGAACTCACGCTTTCTGTAGATCCAAAGCGAGTTGATCGGCGGTCGCCCTCACCGCAGTGATGATTGCATCTTCATGCGCTGTATCCCGGAGCCGTGTCTTGGGCATCGAAGAGCTGATCGCCGCGGAAACCTGTCCGTTCGGGCCAAAAATAGGAGCGGAGAAGCAAATGCCGTCATAGGCACATTCCTCCCGATCGATGGCGTACTTCTGCAGCCGTATACCGTCATACTCCCGGCTCAGTTCCTTGCGATCGGTGATGGTGTGCTTGGTGAATCGATAGGTTCCAAAGCTCCGCAAGAGCCTTTCCCGCTGCTCTTGAGGCTGAAATGCGGTGATCGCCTTGCCCAGCGAACTGGCGTTGGGGGGCAGAATATGCCCCACAACATTGCTCATCCGGATCACGTGGGGACTCTCGACCACCGCAATCACTTCGACCCGGTTCTCGAATAATGCCGCCAGGGTAGACGTCTCGGCGAGCTCGCGGCTAAGCGCCTCCAGGTAAGGCACCCCCACGCGGTGCAGCTTGCCCAGCCATTGCGTAGGCGTTACGGCGTGGATCCCCGGGGCAAGCATGTATTGGCCCCGGCCATCGACCACCACACAGCCCAGGGTTTCAAGGGTGCGCAGAATCCGGAATGCCGAGGTTTTTGAAAGTTGAATCCGCTGCGCAATCTCGTTCATGGTCAGCGGCTTCAGTTCAGCCTGGAGGAACTCCAGAACCTCCAGCGCCTTACCTACAGCGCGGGAAAAGTATTGATCTCCGACCCGCGACTCCGTGGCGGGCTCGGTTTTCACCAGGTTGGGCGACCCGGCCTTTGCCGGGCGAGCGGTCTTGGTCTTCAGCATAGAAGCACGATCGACTTCATGATAGCGGAACCTGTTGCCGCACAGTGGGCCGATGATAGCGGAACAAGTACCGGATTGTCGATGAATTGTACTAGATTATGAAACTTTATTCAAAAAAAGTTGCGCATCGTTAATGCGCGATGATATAGGTTTCTGCGCACGATTTTAGGAGGCAGAGCTGTGGTCAAAAAACAGTCATTGCAAAATTTGGCTCGGTTGGCAAAGACAGTTTGTTTTATGGCGGCAATTGTCTTGGTCTGCTCGCGGTGCCGGGCGCAGATAGCGAGTGCCGAATTAAGTGGGAACGTCCTGGATGGTTCCGGTGCGGCAGTTCCTAATGCAACCGTAACCGCCAGAAACGTCGAGACCACAATTGCTCATACGACCGTAAGCGGGAAGAACGGAGACTATGTGCTCACTGACCTTCCTCCTGGCGACTACACTTTGACCGTCGAATCAACCGGCTTTCGCAAACTTGAGCAGACCGGTGTCAGTCTCCAGGTCAACCAGCAGGCCCGTGTCGACCTCACGCTCCAGGTGGGTCAGACGGCCGAAACGGTCAGCGTGACTGGTCATCCTCCGCTGCTTGAAAACGAGTCTTCTTCTGTAGGAACGGTGATTAACCAACAGCTGGTGAATGAACTCCCGCTGAATGGCCGCAACTTTGTCCAGCTCGCCACGCTCAGCCCAGGTGTGAACGGTGTTGGCCAGTCTGCAAGTGGAACCATCATGGGCGGAACACGGCCGGACGACCGCCGCGCCGGCAACGAGATCTTTTCCAACGGCAACCGTGAAGGGGACAATAATTTTCTTTACGACGGCATTGATAACAACGAGCGGCTTACCCTCTCCGTCACGCTGCGCCCCGGTGTGGACTCGGTACGAGAGTTCAAGATCCAGACCAATCTCTACAGTGCAGACGTCGGCCGCAACTCGGGAGCGGTGATTGACATTATCAGTAAATCGGGGACCAACCAACTGCACGGCAGTCTCTTCGAGTTCCTGCGTAACTCGGATGTAGATGCACGTACCTTCTTCAATACGGCGGGCACCGCTTTCCCCACGTTCCGTTTAAATCAATTTGGCGGCTCTTTGGGCGGACCCGTGGTCATACCCAAGCTCTATCACGGGAGAGACAAGACCTTCTTCTTCGTGGACTACGAAGGCTTCCGCAGTAGTACGCAGATATTCGAACGGGGCAACATCCCTACCATGCGCATGCGGCAGGGAGACTTCGGCGAACTCCTGCCCGGAACCCTCATTTACGATCCGCTGACCACGGTGGCGAATCCTAATTCACCGAGCGGTTTCTCTCGTACGCCGTTCCCAAACAACGTGATTCCCGCTTCGCGCTTTGATCCTATCGCATACAGGATGATCAATGCGTACCCCACGCCGACCAGCACCGCCCGGCTCAACAACTACGCCATGCCCCGGATACAGCCCCAGAACTATGATCAGGGAGATGTCCGGGTCGACGAACAAATCACGGCCAAGGATTCTGTCTTCGCCCGCTGGTCGATTCAGGACACAACCACCATTTCACCCAGTACCTATGTGCAATCCACGATCCCAGGCATCTCTACGCCGGTGAGTCTCAGTGATGAGGCCTCCTTTGCCGGCACCTCATTCCAGCCGACACAACATGTGGCCACTAGTTATGTGCGTGTCTTTACCCCGGCGCTGGTCAACGACTTTCGTGTGGGTTTCAACCGTTACGTCCTGGATTACGTGCCCATCAATTTTGTCCCCGGTGGCGGGCTTGGCAACGAGTTGGGAGTTCCCAATTCGAATGTCACTCCGCGCGAGCAAAACCTTCCCATCTTTTCGCCATCCAGTTATCTGGGTGTCGGCCAGACCCGCTCGCTGCCGTTGTATCGCCGGGAGAATACGTTTCAGGAGCTTGACAACCTGACGTGGACCAAGGGCACACACACGTTCAAGATTGGCGCTGACTTCAGGCGGCGGCAGCTAACCATTTACCAGACCAACGAAGGCAATGGCCGCTTCAACTTTTCCCCCGCGTTTACCGACTCGCGGGAGCCGGCCGGCAAGGGTGGCGATGCTGCCGCGAGCTTCATTCTTGGCTATCCAACCCTGGACGCGCACGACTACAACTATCAATTTCCGGGGATACGACTTAACGAATTCGGCATGTACTTTGCCGATGACTGGCGAGCCACAAAGAACCTGACCCTGAACTATGGCCTGCGATGGGATTACTTCAGCCCGCCTGACGAGGTGTTTAACCGCTGGTCTAATTTCGACATTACTACCGGCGTATATAACGTCGCGGGCGTGAGCGGGGTCAATCAGAACGCTGGCGTCCTCAAGTATTGGCCAAATTTTGGTCCACGCTTCGGCTTCGCCTACCAGGCACTGCCGCACACGGTAATTCGTGGCGGCGTCGGCCTCTTCTACAATGCCTCAGGAAGCGAGGCGGGTAACATGCGCCTGGCCCGTAATCTTCCTTTCGGCTTCACCTACCAAATCTCTCCCGGAGATGTCATGGTTGGCCCGACGGTAAGCGAGGGCTTTCCTGATCTGCAACCGATCGTCATTCCCCCGCCTCGCGTTGGAGTGGCTTACGGGGTCGCTCCAAACTTCCGTCCGTCTTATGCCGAGCAGTTCAACGGGGGCGTGGAACAGGAAATTGTTCCATTGGATATGGTGTTGAAGTTCGTTGGCGTCGGTAACCTGGGCCGTCACTTACAAGACAGCTGGAACGCTAACCAGCCGATTCCCGGGAAGACCTCGACGGCTTCACGGCGTCCGCTTTTTGCCCAAGATCCACTTCAGAGCGACGTCAACTACTACATATCGGACGGCTTTGCGGAATATTTCGCGTTCCAGTTCACCGCCGACAAACGATTCAGCCAGGGAGTCAGCGCGCTGTTTGGTTACACCTACTCTCACGCCATCGACGATGTACCACTGGAATTCGGAGGCGGCGATGCCGGCCCAAATCCCCAGGACCCGCGCTTCCCGCACGAGGTAAGCAACTCAATCATCGACCAGCGCTACCGTTTGACGCTGAGCTATCTATGGGCCTTCCCCTTCGGCAAGGGACAAAAGTGGCTTAACCACGGCGGTGTCTCGAATTTTGTTCTCGGCGGGTGGCAGAATAATGGGATTCTGTTCTCGCAGAGTGGTCTTTGGTTCTCGCCGGTTTTGCAGACATCCACGACCAACACCGGTACATCGAGCCGTCCGAATATGATCCCTGGAGCAAAAGTCGTCTATCCAAAAACTCTCTTGCACTGGTTTAACCCATCCGCGTATAGCACTCCGGCGCCGTACACGTACGGTAATGCGAGTCGCAACTCGCTCGTCGGTCCTGGGCGGACGAACTTTGACTGGTCGCTTTTTAAGGACTTCCCGGTTCACGAACAGATGTTTTTCCAGTTCCGTTTCGAAGCATTCAACATCTTCAACCACCCGCAGTTCGGCTATCCGAACCAGACGGTCGGTAATTCGCAGGTGGGCCAGATTACGTCGATTGTCGGTAATGCGCGTAATTTGCAGGGCTCGCTCCGGTTCCAGTTCTAGGAGTCCAGGCATGGACGGGAAGAATGCTCGCCGCAGACTTCCCGACCTGACTTGCCCTCGACGGCCGAAAACAATCGCTACAATGCAAGGTTGAGGAACATCATGACTCTTCTCGCACATAGACGAAAATTTGCCGTGGTCTTGATCGCGCTCGTTGCCGGACTACTGGCCGGCCAACCCGCGGCTTCCGCAGCCAAGCGCGATCTTCGCGTTTACTTCATTGACGTTGAGGGCGGCCAATCCACACTTTTTGTCACCCCGACCGGGCAATCTCTGCTCATCGACACAGGATGGCCGGGCAACGATGGCCGCGATGCGGACCGGATTCTTGCCGCAACTAAGAGCGCGGGCATAAGCAAGATTGACTATGTGTTGTTGACCCACTATCACAACGACCACACTGGCGGTGTGCCCCAGCTGGTCGATCGCATTCCTGTAGGAACCTTTATCGATCACGGGGCCAACATCGATACCAAGCCGGGCAGCCCCACGGTCGAAATCTACGCCGCCTACCAGCAGGTGCTGGCCACCGGCAAGTCCAAGCACATGGTGGCGAAACCCGGCGATGTGCTGCCCATCACCGGCATGAAGGTTACGGTCATCAGCAGCGACGGCAAGGCCATCGACCACTCTTTACCGGGAGGCGGGGAGACCAATCAATACTGCAGCACGCCCGAAACCAAGCCCCACGACGCCAGCGAAAATTCCCATTCGCTGGGGGTGCTGATCAACTTTGGAAAACTCAAGATCCTCGATTTGGGCGATCTCACCTGGGACAAGGAAATGGACTTTATGTGTCCGGTGAACCGGCTGGGCCACATCGATATCCTGGTAGTTTCGCATCATGGCCTGAACGCCAGCTCGAGTCATGCTTTGATTGATGGCATTCATCCCCGCGTAGCCATCATGAACAATGGCGCGACCAAGGGAGGCTCTCCTCAGGTGATCGACGAGGTGCTCAAGTCTCCTGGCATCGAGACGCTGTGGCAGCTTCACTACTCCGAGGCAGGAGCTGCGGATCACAACACCGCCACGGAATATATCGCCAACCCGCAGGGTGCCGATCAGGGGAACTACTTTAGGCTGACGGCGAGCCCCGGCGGCAGCTTCACGATTTACAACTCGGGCACCAAGCAGACCAAAGACTATGCGGCCAAGTAGGCTTCTTCCGGGATAATGCGCCAAAGATGAAAGGAGTGCCCCCTCGTCAGTACGCGGAATCGGACCTGATAGAAGAATGGTTGCGAGCGGTCAGGAGAGAAATCCCAGGAGCATACGCCTTGATTGCAGTGGATTGGGGTACCAGCAATTTCCGTGCGTTTCGGGTCAATGCAGAGGGAACTGTAGTGGCGAGGCGCTCCTCGCCGCAGGGCATTCTTCGTGTCGGGGAAGGCAATTTTGAAGAAACCTTACGCGCCGAGGTTGGCTCCTGGCTGGCAGAGGGTGAGAAACACATCCTGTTGTGCGGCATGATCGGCAGCAGGCAGGGCTGGGTCGAAGCGGAATATCTTCCTTGTCCGGTCGGCATAGCGGAGCTTGCCAACGGCGTCGTTCCGGTGCCATTTTCCGGTGCCAAAGTACGGCTGGTTCCCGGAGTCATAGGACCAGATGCCGCGGGTGTGCCGGAGCTGATGCGCGGCGAAGAGACAGCGGCCATGGGTATGCTGGATGCCTGTGCAGGGGGCGGCCTGGTTTGTTTTCCTGGAACCCACTCCAAATGGATTCAGCTGAGCGATCGCAAGATCGTGAGCTTTACCACCTGCATGACAGGTGAAATCTACAGCGCCCTCCGTAAATGCACCATCCTCGAGCGCACCATGACCACTAACGCGCCGGTGGACAAAACTGCGTTTCATGATGGTGTGGCTCGCTCGGCGGATTCCGGCGGTCTGTTACATCATCTGTTTGGCGTGCGCACGCTGCCGTTGATGGGGCAGCTGCGGGAGGAAGCCTCGGCCTCCTATCTGTCCGGTCTATTGATTGGGCACGAGGTGCGCGCGACCATGCCTCAAAGAGTCCGCGTTCTCCTGGTTGGCGCCGCACACCTTTGTAGTCTCTATGCACAAGCCATCGAGGCCTGCGGCGGGGTAGCCAGAGTCCAGGACGAGGATGCAGCGGCCCTGGGCCTGGCCGCTATCGGCAGGAGGCTGCAGTGGACGTAAGAGCATGGCTCGAACGTTGTCCCCTGGTTGCCATCTTGCGCGGCGTTCAGCCGGCCGAGACAGAATCAATCTGCTCTGCATTGGAACGAGCGGGCATCTGCATCGTTGAGGTCCCTCTTAACTCGCCCAACCCGCTCGAGAGCATCGCCATCTTGTCGCGCAGCTTCGGTAGCCGGATGTTAATTGGAGCCGGCACTCTGACCGCGCCGTCCCAGGTTGGAGAGGTGGCAGCGGCGGGTGGCCGGCTAATCGTCACTCCACATGCTGACACGGCAATTGTGCGTGCCGCGAAGGATGGTGGCCTGTTTGCCTTACCCGGTTTTTTCAACCCCACCGAGGCCTTTGCCATGCTCCAGGCCGGCGCGGATGCGATCAAGCTCTTTCCAGCCGAAGTCCTGGGTCCGCCCATGCTCAAGGCCCTGCGCGCGGTGCTCCCCCCATCGACCATCGTTATCCCCGTCGGCGGAGTGGACGCAAGTCAAGTAGCGCCCTGGATGGCTGCGGGAGCGCTTGGCCTCGGGGTCGGTTCGTCAATTTACAAGCCCGGAGACGATGCGCGGGCGGTGGAGGCGAAGGCGCAAGCTCTGGTTGCAACGGTGCGTGCGTATCAGCAAGGCTGAAGAGGCTGCTGAAAACGCTGATCGCTGAAGCCCGTACCCTTCAGGCTTTCCGCAGCCTGTAACCTTTTCAAGTTTGAAGGAGATGTTGAGTCATGAAAAGAAGAGCTTTTCTCCGTTCTCTCGCTGCCACCGCAATTGCGAGCGGCGTGCGCGCTTTCCCGGCCTACGCCGTTCCTCTGCCCAAGATGAAGATCACCCGCGTGCGCGCCTATCTGCCGCCTCATCCCAATCCGCTGTTCAACCAGAGCGACGTGGTGGTGACCATCGAGACCGACGCTGGGATCACAGGCATCGGCGAAGGCGGCGTAAAGGATACGTTGTCCCAGTCTGCCGGAAGGCTGATCGGCCGCGACCCGCAATATATCGAGCGGCTCTGGCAAGACATGAATCGCGCCTTCTTCTATCCCGCAGGACGCGAAAGGACCGACGCCATCGGCGCCCTGGACCTGGCACTCTGGGATATCAAGGGCAAGGTGCAGGGCTTACCCGTCCATCAGTTATTAGGAGGCATGGTTCGTAACTATTGCGAGTGCTATAACACCGCCGGTGTCATTCCAGGTATAACCCACGATACGAGCCTCAAGGATCGAGCCCGCCTCACTATTGAAGCCGGCTATCGCGCTTTCCGATTCGGCGCTTCGGAGGCGCCGGCGAATGGCACCTACAACACCAGGGAGCGTATTAACCACATGCGCGAAGAATGTGCCCAGGTGCGGGAAGGCGTCGGCAAGGATGGCGACTGGGTTATTGATTTCCACCAACGCTTCGATCTACCCGACGCGATTCGCGGCTGTAACTCGATCGAAGATCTTGCGCCCTTTTTTGTCGAAGACCCAGTGCGAACCGAAGCGTTTCTCGAAGACCTTCCCATCCTGCGCAGCAAAGTAAACGTTCCGCTGGCTGCTGGTGAGGAATGGGGAAACCGCTGGGATTTCAATAAGCTGGTTGAACATCACGACATCGACTTTGTGCGCGCGACGCTGCCCAACGTGGGCGGCATTACCGAAATGATGAAGATTGCCGCCATCTGTGAAACCCACTTCGTCGGCATCGTTCCCCATTTCACTGGACCTATCGCTACCGCGGCGCTGGTCAACAGCCTGGGCACTTTCCCCGGACCCCTCCTGATGGAGTACAACTACCAGGGCCGCACCTTGCCACACTTGCCCGTGTGCCTGGACTTTAAAGACGGCAAGCTGTATCCGAACGATCGGCCCGGTCTGGGCGTGGAGCTGGACTACAAGCAACTTACCCAGATCGCAGAAATAACCGAGCCAGTTACTGCTCGTGCACAAACCTACTTCCGTCCGGATGGTTCGATTACCAACTGGTAGGAGAGTTATGAAAATAGGATCTTTGATGCTGGCGGCGTTGCTGATACCCGTCGCCGGATCTTCTCAAACCGCCCCCGCTCGTCCACCTTTGGCGCAAAGGATCGGGCACACCGATCTGAGCAAAGTCGAGCCAGCGCACTCCCACGGCAGTGTCGGTTTGCGCAAGTGCCAGACGCTGGTGCCCGCCAGCGCGATGGACGTGAATCTGAATTTTGTCTTCCGCTGCCAGATGCAGCCGGGCGGGGGCGTCGCGGAACATTTTCACAACACCGTGGAAGAGATGTTCACCATCCTCGATGGGGAGGCTGAATTTACGGTCGATAGTCACACCTCGCGAGTGAGGGGGCCCGCCGGAGCGCCCCAGCGCAGAGGTCACTCGCACGCGATTTACAACCCAACCAATGAGCTGGTCGATTACCTGAATATCAACGTATCCATGACCAAGGGTCATTACGATGCGTTCAACCTAGGGGACTCACGCGACAAGGTGACGGCGAAAGATGAGATCCCCCAGTTCATGCTGATGCGGTTGGACAAGTCACTGCTTCAACCGGTCCCCAACTATCATGGCGGGCAAGGCACGGTGCAATACCGGCGCGCGCTCGATTCCGATGTGTTTGAGACCAATTGGGCGTACGTGGATCATCTTTTGATTCCGCCCGGAGCTTCGGAAGGGCTGCATTACCACACCGGTGTCGAAGAGATCTATTACGTAATGGATGGCGCCGGTCAGGTTCAGGTAAACGGGGAAACCGAACCGATTCGCAAAGGGGATGGCGTGCCCATCCTGTTCAGTGAGGCACACTCGTTCACCAACAACGGCTCGTCGGATCTCGAGCTTATGATCATCGGCATTTCTGCTGTAAAGGACGCACTCGATACTGAACTGGGCGCACCCCATCAACCAGGGAGATGAGAGTTGGCAATCAGGGTGTCGGTAACCGTTACAGTCTTGCGAGCATGCCAATCGGCGCCTTGTGCGGGTGACCATAGACATGTTGATTAGCACGTTGGTGGATCGGTATGAAGGCGAGCGGCTCAACAGCCCGAACGACCTGGTGTTCCGCTCAGACGGCTCTCTCTATTTCACGGATCCTCCCTGCGAACTATCCAGGGAAGATAGTGACCCGGCGAAAGAGCTCCCATTCGACGGAGTTTTTCGGCTGGCCCACGGCAAAATCGTATCCAACTGTCTCTGGGGCGATGACGGAAAATCACTTTACATAACCGCCCGTACCAGCGTATACCGCATCAAGTTGCCGGTAGAGGGTGCGAAGGGTCCATACCAATGAAACGCAGAACCTGTTTGAAAGCAATGTTGGGGGCGGCGGGTGGAGCTGTGATCCCTTCGGTTGCCCTTGCAAATCCTCAGGCGGCCGAAGAGCGCCCCATCCAACTGCACTGTGACCTGGCGGTAGATCCGGCCAAAGAGCAGCAGATGCTGCGTTTCTTCGAGGAAAAATTTCGTCCTGCTGCAACCCAACAGCCCGGATTTATCGATCTTCGCATGCTGAAGTTAAAGACCACATTGCGTGGTGTCGCTCCACCAGGAACCAACTACCAGTTCGTCTTGACCTTTGCGAGCGAAGCCTTGCGCCAGAAATGGATCGCGACGGACATTCACAAGCGGCTCTGGCCGACTATCGAAGATAGCTTAACCAATAAGAACTACAGCCGCCTCCTTTACGAGGTGTACTAGGGCATGAGTGTCGCAGTGCCTGCGAGAAGCAACACCCGGTGGCTGGTGGTCGCGCTCCTCACGCTGGGCGTCATCATCGCCTACACCGACCGTATCAACCTGTCCGCTGCGCTCCCCGCCATTCGAATGAGCTTCCCGCTCTCGCCGGAGGCGTCAGGAATTCTGCTGTCGGCCTTTTTCTGGGCGTATACCGTGCTGCAAACTCCGGCCGGATGGGTGGTCGACCGCTTCGGTCTTAAGTGGCCTTACGCTGCCGGAATGTTCTTATGGAGCGCGGTTTCCGCAGCGACCGCGCTGGTGGGCTCGCTCCACGGACTCATTGCCCTTCGCATCGTGCTGGGTATCGGTGAGGCCATCGCCATCCCTGCCAGCATGCGCTATATCCGGGAAAACTTTGCTGAACGCGAGCGCGGGCTGCCGATGGGCATTCTTATGTCCGGGACCAAGTACGGACCGGCCATTGGGGCCCCGATCGCCACCTATCTCGTTCTGGGCTTCGGATGGCGATGGATGTTTGTCCTGAACGGAGCGTTCTGCATTCTCTGGCTGGTGCCATGGCTTTTCTTTGTCAGGGATGACCACAGGAACACTACATTGCCGGAAGAGCAGGAAGGCCGGGTATCAGTTTCCATGGGAGCCATTTTCAGTACGCCGTTCATCTGGGGCACCTGCCTCGCCACCTTTTGTTATATGTACTTTGTCTACTTCTGCATGACCTGGATGCCAACCTATTTCAAGGAGCGGTTTGGGCTGTCACTGGCCGCGTCGAGTTGGTTCACCTTCATGTCATTTGCAGGTACCGGTACGATCGCGATCCTGGCGGGCTGGGCCGCCGATCGACTCATCGCTCGCGGGGGTAACGCGGTCACAGTACGAAAAGCGTTCACCATTGCGGGTTTCGTGCTGGCATTCAGCGCGGCCTTCGGAGCCTTTTCCCACTCGACTGCCCTTACCCTATTCCTGGCTGTGTTTTCACTAAGCGGACTCGGTTTGGCGACGGCGAATTATTGGGCCCTGACCCAGACGTTGACACCCCGCTCCGCCTCCGCCCGCGTGGCGGGCATCCAGAACACTGCCGCAAACATAGCCGGGATCGCAGCCCCATGGATCACCGGGCTCCTGGTGCAAAGGACCGGAAACTTTAATGCTCCCCTGATCGCGATTGGTTTCTGGCTCCTGGTGGGTATCGGTTGCTATTTGTTTCTGGTCAGGGAACGATATGCGCTGCGCTAGTGGCCCTCGTTCTACTGGCAACCAAACGATGAGTGCCCCATATTTCGCTCTTTTGCGAGATGTGCAATTCCGCTGTGCTCGACTCCCTATGCTGACCGCTTGTCTCCTGGCAACGATCTCATTATCCGCTCAGACTGGAGCCAAAGGTGGGGAGTGGTTAACCTACGGCGGCGACCTGGCCAACACCCGCTACTCGGCTCTCGGTCAAATCAACGCCTCTAACTTTAACCAGCTGCAAATTGCCTGGCGCTTGAAAACCGAAAACTTCGGGCCAGAGCCTGAATATAAATACGAAGCGACCCCCCTGATGGCCAAGGGCGTCCTCTACACTACGGCTGGAGCGCGGCGGGCAGTGCTTGCGCTTGATCCGGCAACCGGCGAGGTGTTGTGGATGCACGCCGAGCATGAAGGCGCCCGCGGCGAGGTTGCTCCGCGGAGGCTCTCTGGCCGCGGCTTAGCCTATTGGACCGACGGCCGAGATGAGCGAATTCTCTATGTAACGCCGGGCTACCGTCTGATCGCCCTCGATGCCAGGACCGGCACGCCCATACCCGCCTTCGGTAAGGATGGTGTAGTCGATCTCAAATTGAACGATGACCAGCAAATGGACCTGGTGAACGCTGACATTGGGCTCAATGCTACTCCCATCGTTGTCGGTGACACGGTGATCGTTGGTGCCGCTCATCGTTCCGGCGAAGAGCCCAGGAGCAAGACCAACGTTAAAGGCTATGTGCGCGGCTTCGACGTCAAGACCGGCAAGCGGCTCTGGATATTTCACACCATCCCGCGGCCCGAAGAATTCGGTTACGGCACCTGGGAGAAAGGCTCTGCTGAATACACCGGAAACACCGGCGTCTGGACCCAGATCAGCGTGGATGAAGACCTTGGCCTGGCCTATCTGCCGGTTGAGTCACCGACACAGGATTCCTATGGCGGCGATCGCCCGGGAAGCGCCCTGTTTGCCGAAAGTCTGGTCGCCGTTGATCTCAAGACCGGCCAGCGCAAATGGCACTACCAGCTGGTTCACCATGGTGTGTGGGACTTTGATATCCCATGCGCTCCGGTCCTGGTGAATATTACTGTCAATGGCAAACCGGTCAAAGCTCTGGCGCAGGCAAGCAAGCAATCCATTCTCTACGTGCTGAATCGCGAGACCGGCGAACCGGTCTGGCCCATCGTTGAGCGGCCCGCACCGCAGGGTGACGTGCCCGGCGAACGGTATTCGCCCACACAACCGATTCCGACCAAGCCGCCCTTTTATGACAGAAACGGCTTCACCGCCGATGAGTTGATTGACTTCACTCCCGAGTTGAGAGACGAGGCGCTCAAGATCGTTTCGAAATATAAGATCGGGCCTGTCTTTACGCCGCCAGTCGTAAGCAAAGCCGGCGGCCCGCTGGGAACTTTGATCATTGGTTACCCGAATGGGGGGACGAACTGGGCAGGCGGATCCTACGATCCGCAGACTCATATCTTTTACGTCTTCTCTCAGGGAGTCCCAGGTAGCCTGGGGTTAGTTCCGCCGGAAGACGGCAACTCAGAGGTGAAGTACTACGTTGGTACAGCCCACGCGAGTGGGCGCGGCTTCCGCCGTCTCACCGTCAAAGGGCTGCCGCTGGTGAAACCGCCTTATGGCAAGATCAGCGCCATCAATCTTGATACGGGCGAAATCTTATGGCAGGTGCCTCACGGTGAGACGCCTGATGAGATTCGTAACAGCCTGGTGCTCAAGGGGCTGAACATCCCACGCACCGGACGGCCGGGAATTATTGGCGTCCTGACGACCAAGACCCTGGTCATCGCGGGTGAAGCCGGAACCTTCACCAACGCCGCGGGCCAGAAGGGAGCCTTGCTGCGTGCGTATGACAAAGCCACCGGCAAGGACGCTGGAGCCGTTTACATGCCAGCCGGCCAATCAGGATCGCCAATGACCTACATCCTCAACGGGAAGCAATATATCGTTCTCGCCATAGGGGGCCCGGGATATCCGGGCGAATTACTGGCCTTCACCCTGCCGGACTAGCCGACAGAAAAATGAAACCGCAGATCTCTCCACTACGCTACGCTCCGGCCGAAGGACCTTTCCCGGAAATATTTCGACAGGCGTAGCGGAGATCTGCGGTTTTCTTTTCAAATTAGGGGAAGACTTTGCTCAATCAAATGCCTGGTGTCGACGAACGGGTCTACGTCCGAGTCGGACTCCATCGAATAATAGCCTCGATATCCTGAGGCTTTGGCGATGCCGAACAGCTCGGCCAGTGATGCTGTCTTCCGCTTGCCGTCAACGGACTCGGCGTCTTTAACATGTGCGATATTCCAGGCGTGAGCAAACATGTCTTTCACGTTCTGCGCATTAAAGCGTTCATCGCCCCCCATGAGCCCATTGCCAAAGTCAGGAAGTGCCCTCAAATATGGACTACCAGCAAGCTCGATTGCCGCGATCGTCCGCGCGGCAGAAGCGGAAACCGGATTGTCATTCTCAAGATTGACAACGATATTGAGTGTGGCAGCGTAATCAATCGTCGGCTTGAGGGCCCGCACAGCTCGGGGAAGATCAGAAGTATCGGAGCACTTCGGAATCCAGACGCGAATGCTTGGGGATCCAAGCAGCACGGCGACATCGATCCAGTGCCGGTAGCGCGCATTGCCTAGATTGCGCCTAGCTTCATCGTCGCTGCATAGGTCAACCTTCTCGTCGACCGGGATATTCACCGTGTACACACCGGCAGCGTCGAAGGCCGCACGCAGCTTGCGTACCTCGCCGGATTCAGTGGAAGCAAAGTGGGAGTCCAGCGGCTCAATCCCGTGCACCTTAAACTCCGTCCGCACCAGGCGTGCGAACGAGGCTAGATCCATACCGGGTTTCTTGGGATCCCGGTCCTGATTTCCGGGCGCGATGATCGATGCCCGGAAAGGATAGGTCGCGACCGCAATCCGCGCGCGCGGGTCAACCGGAAAAGTCGCCTGCGGAGGCATTGCTGCGAACGCTGCGCTCGCGGAACAAACGAATGCTCCTTTAATGACGCTACGGCGTGTGAATGACTTCATCATTTGGATGTGAGGAAACCTGACTCCGAGGCCGTGACCTCGGTGACGAAACGAAAATCGCCGGGCGTGATGCCCCGCCACAGCGCGAGACGGTACGCCGCCAACTGCAGAGGAACGACTTCGAACAACGGCGCCAGCACCGGCGCAATCGCCGGCCAGGGAACCAGCGAAGGCGCCTGATCGCGGCTGTCGCCCACCTCGGCCGCTGGTCCGATCCAGCGCACCTTCGCTCCAACCGAGAAGAGATCGTCGGCCAGCGATCGATCGAGAGCTCGTGTCTCTGGGGGCGTACCGAAAACCAGGGCACGGAAATCGCCGCTAAGAATCTCAGCCGGGCCGTGCCGGAACTGCCCCGAAGACATGCCGACCGCCGCCGTCTTCGCTGTTTCATGCAGCAGCAGCGCACCTTCATAGACGGCGCCCAGCGCCGGTCCGCGGCCCAGCAGATAAAGCGGGGCGCCGATGAGCAGTTCCTGCCACTGATCACTGGCGCGCACGCATTCCTCGATATGCTCCGAGAGTGCCGGCATGGCAGCTTCACAGGTATCACTCAGCTTTAAGCTCTCCCCGGCCAGTACTTCCTCCGCCAGCAGAAGCAGGGTGAGCACCGTACCGGTGTAGGTTTGCACAGCGATGAGCTTGTCGGCCTGCGCGCCGATGGGCAACGTCATATCGGCGAGCTGCTCGAGTTCAGAACCAGGCACATTCGTGACCGCAATGACCGTCATGCCGGCCTGACGCATTTTCTCCGCCAGATGCAATGGCTCGATCGATCCGCCGGAGCGCGAGATGACTACACCCACATCCGCGCTTCGCAGAGAAGCCGTGCCGTAGTGCAGCAGTTCGGCGCTCTCCACCGCCTGCACCGGGTATCCCCCCTGGCTCATGCGGCTTACCGCCGGCGGAGTAGCGAACAACGACCCGCCCATACCGGTGAAGATCACCCGCCCCTTCGCTTTCCGGATAATTTCCGCACAGCTGCGCAGAGTTGCATGCTGGTTGCCTTGGTGAAGCGCCAGTAACGCGCGATGCGATGCGGGCTGCGCGGAGATGTTATCCAGCATGGGTATCCGGCTCATGCTTTCCTCCGGTTCCGCCACTCATCGACGGGGCGTTCTGCAGTCGGCTTGTAAGGCAAGGGCACCTTATGCCCCAGGCCTGCCGACGCGTAGGCGGCGTAGATGGCTCCCAGGACAACCTTGCCGACTTCCCCTGTGACCAGTGGAGCTTCCACCCCCCGTATGGCGCGCGCAAAGTGGCGCATCTCCTGCGGGAAGCCATAATTCCAAAGCTCTTCAAAGACCGGCCAGCTCCAACCCTTGGTCGTGGGTGCCTTTTCGACGGCGTAGCCGAAGCCGTACTCACTATAGGTCGGCAGCGCGTTGCCCATTTGCAGGTTTGCAATTGTCAGGCCGCCCTCGCCGTAGACCTCGATGCGATCATCCATGCCGCCGCGGCGAGCCCAGCTATTCTCGATGATGCTGAAGGCGTTGCCCTCGAACTCGATGATCGTGACTGCCTCGTCATCGAGTTTCGTCTTGTCGCCGTGGACGTAGGTGCCCAGGTGAGAGTAGGCACTCAATATCTTAGGTCGCCCGAGAAACCAGTAAGCGAAGCCGATGCCATGGCTGCCCAGATCGAGCAGTGCCCCGCCGCCGGCTCGCTTCACGTCCCAAAACCATTCCGCATGCGGGCCAAAGTGCTTCTCGCTTTGCTTGATGAGGTGCACTTTGCCGAAGGCGCCGGAGTCTGCCATTTCCTTCGCCTTGACGTATTTCGGGGTGAAGAACAACGACTCGGCATAAAGCAGCAGCACGCCGTTGGCGCGGCAGGCTGCGATCATTTTGTCGGCCTCGTCGAGCGTGACACACAACGGCTTCTCGCAGATGACATGCTTGCCCGCCTGCGCCATGGCAAGGGTCATCTCGCAATGCAGAGCGTTGGGAGCGGTGATGCTGACCGCCTCAATCTCCGCATCCTTGGCGAGCTCCTTGTAATCGGCATAAACCCGGGGAATCTTATAACGATCGGCAAGACCCTGTGCATGCGACGCGGTGGGGGAAGCGACGGCGGCGACCAGCATATCGTCCGCGATCATGCCGATTGCGGCTGCGTGGCAATCCGCCTGGAATTGCGAGCCGATTATGCCGACGCGCACTGGACCATTTTTCATGACTAGCTCTTTTCTCGAGTCAAAAAGTGTGACCTGCAGTACCGCAGCTGCGGTCAGGACTAGAATCGCAAGGCGGAGCATTGGAGCGAAGAACTGCCTAGGCATATTCTCGTCAGCTTCCAGAGAATACACTGCTTTGGTTCCATTGCTCGCTTCCGTTGCCTGCAGACCTTATGATCAGGCAAAATTACAAGGTACGCCGCAAGCGCGGTCTCCGGGCTGGTTTCATGCCGGAGACGAGCCGCCTCGGGAGACCCTTTTATTGGATGCCGCCGCGTATCGCCGTTTGCTGGTCCGCCTTCTTGCTCTACCAATCGCTGTCCTGGCCCTGCTCGCTCTGACCCTGGCTTACGGATTCCGGCAGGTGCAACGGAGTGCTCGCCAGGTTGACCGTTCCGACCTCGTCATCGCCCACGCCAACAACCTGGTCAAACTAATGGTGGACGAAGAGACTGGACTGCGCGGATTTCTGCTCACCCGCGATCCGGCTTTTCTTCAGCCATATCAGGAAGCCACGCAACATCTTGAGCATGAATTCAACACGCTCTTCAACCTCCTAAAACTGAACCCTGAACAGAGTGCCCGGCTGCAGCGCCTGCAAGGCGAGGCTCACGCCTGGCAGCAAAATGCTCGCCAAACCATTGCGCATCCTTCGCCTGGGTCAGATTCGACTCCGCAGATGTTAGAGCGAAAGCAGCAAATGGACGCCCTGCGTGCTACAGCTGACGACTTCCTTTCCGCTGAGACACGCATGCGGGCCAGCCGATCATTTACCGCCCTGCGCGTCGACAACATCACCCTCTATGGGCTCATCGGTCTTGCGCTTGTTCTCGGCCTGTTGCTCGCCTGGGAGATCCGCCGGCTTTTCCAAACGCTTGCCGCCACCTATAACCTGCAAATCAGAGAAGTAAAGCGTTGGGGAAACGAGTGCTATGCCCGTGAGCAATGGCTGAATACCACGCTGCGCAGTATCGGGGATGCGGTGATCGCATGCAATCCCGAGGGCAAAGTTGTGTTCATGAACGGAGTCGCCGAGCAGCTTACGGGATGGAAGGAGACGGAAGCGGACGGCGTTCCCCTGGCGGAGATTTTTCACATCTATAACCAGCGCACACGCGCTGTGGTCGAAAACCCAGTGGACGTGGTGCGGCGGTCGGGCAAGATCGTCGGTCTCGCCAACCACACCGTCCTTATCAGTAAAGATCGAAAAGAATTTCATATCGATGACAGCGCAGCGCCTATCCTTGATAAGGACGCGCTCATGATTGGCATCGTGCTCGTCTTCCGCGACATCAGCGAACGGTATGCCTCTGAACTCGCGCTCATGCGTGCGGAAAAGCTCGCATCGGCGGGCCGCCTGGCAGCGTCCATCGCCCACGAGGTCAACAACCCCCTGGAAGGCCTGGTCAACCTCATCTATCTTGCCCGTGGGGAGGAGGATCTCGATAAGATTCGCCGCCATCTCGCCGCAGCCGACCGCGAGCTGCAAAGAATTGCCCATATCACTCGTCAATCCCTGGGCTTCTATCGCGAGAATGCCTCGGCCAGTCTTTTCCGCCCGGATGTTGTCACCCGTGAAGTCTTCGACTTTTACTCCTTTCGTGCAGCCCACGCACACGTAAACCTGCATGTGAATATAGAAACGGAGCAGAAAGCCTGGGGAAACCCGGGAGAACTCCGCCAGGTCATCTCCAACCTGCTTGCCAATAGCCTGGATGCTTGTGACGCCGGCGACGCAATCTGCGTTCGGGTTCGCGCTTCCCGCAGCCCACGCGATCTCACCGTGCAGGGAGTGCGCGTAGTCGTGGCGGACACTGGCTGCGGCATCGGTCCGGAAAACATCAACCGTATCTTCGAGCCCTTCTTCACCACCAAGAAGGACACGGGTACGGGCTTGGGATTATGGGTCTCTCGCGAACTAATCGAAAAACATGGCGGCCATCTTGGTGTGCGCTCCAGCATTGCCGGCCGCCGCACCGGAACCGTCTTTTCGCTGTTTCTTCCCGGGTCCGCGATCGGCGACCTGGTCAAGTAACCAGATTTTAACGTGAAGACCTCGACGGCGAAGTTTACTATGGCGCAAGATTTGGCTGACGAGGAGATCGCATGACGACGACGCCCGAGGCTGTCTTTCACTACGAGGTTCAGAAGGCGGCCGACGAAAGCATCGGTCCTGTGACAACCATTATTTGTCACGGCAGAGTGGTGAACGAAACCTCGGGTCAACTCAAAGACGTGGTTAAGCCTCTCATACCCCTGGGCGGCCGCATCGTGCTCGATCTTACCGACGTAGGCTACATGGATAGCTCCGGTTTGGGTGCCCTGGTGGGACTCAAGGTGTCGGCGCTAAGAGAAGGCTATTGCAAGCTGGAACTGCTCAACCTGTCCCCCCGGGTAAAGGAACTGCTTCGCCTCAGCAACCTGACCCAGTTGTTCTCTTCCTAAGCGGGACTCGCCAAAGCCAACAAATCTGCCAGTGCCCATCCTCTTGGGCGCTGGCTTTGGTGCGCTTCCGGAACTCGAGTTCTCCCGGGGCTGCCTCTTTTTTTGCTGACAACGAACAGCAGGTTCCTCCGCTACGCTTCTCTTAGGTCGGGATGAAAATTCTGCAGCCGGAGCCGTTTCCCGTACTTCCACAGAATTATCACCCGACGAACGTACCCGGATTTCCTGCCACGCGGCACTGTACCAGGCCGCGTGTGCGGCTCAGAGAGCCGCATGAAGCCAACGCCGTCAACCTCGACAGGAAATCCGGGGTAGCGCAGTGGAGGGACCTGCTGTTCTCTTAACCCTGAACTGTTCCGGTAACTCGCAGCAATAACTTGTAAGCCAATAATGCATCCTGTCCTAAGTCGCAACATAAGGGTTACTACACCTAGCAATTGACGCGATATTTCCATCAAAGTCCCCCGAAAGTACTGTTCCCGTCAGCGGTCAGCTTCAGTATTTTCAAACTGTCACTACGGCGAGCGTCGCGCTTTCCGACCCCAAATCTTTTCCAGTCAAGTCCGGTGAGTGCGGAGCGCAGTATGTGGACAACAAACTTATCAACCAAATGTCAGAGCAGCACGGCTGCGTTATGCGTAGCGATCGTCAGTGTTACTACCGCCGGCTGCGGCTTCAGTCTCAATGAAGCTGCGATAGAACGAATGTCAGCCATCCAGGCGACCGGCAACAATCTGCGTGTAACCCAAACTATGCAGTTCAAAACCGAGGCGCCGGTCACCTGGACGGTAAACGGAATTCCCGGCGGCAACGCTGACGTCGGCACCATTTCCAGCACCGGCCTCTACACCGCGCCCGCCATCGTTCCTCTGCCTAACAATCAGGTAACAATTGGAAGCTCGGCCGACATCTATCCCTCGTCCAAGGGAAATTACGGTGTTTCCGTTCTGAATCCAATTCCCATCGTTACTACGATTACGCCGGGATCCTTCTCCGAAGGAATGGCGCAGATCGTGGTCAATGGATCCGCCTTTGTCTACGGCGCGCAAATCCTGTGGAATGGCGTAGCCGTTCCGACTACTTATATATCGGGCACTCAACTTGTAGCCATGATCACTGAAAATACACCGGGCACTTATCCGGTGACGGTGGTCAATCCTGATCCGGGCTCGGCTTCTTCTAAGAGCGTCAACGCCTTGGTCCAGCCGGGCCAGGTAGTCATCCAGTTACAGCCGTCAGAAACCAGCGTCCGAGTCAACAATACCATCACCATTACTCCTACCGTGACCGGCTCGCAGGATACTGCGCTCACTTGGACCGTCAACGGTATAGCCGGCGGCAACGCTCAGATCGGCACCATTAGCGCAAAGGGAGTCTATACAGCTCCTGCGGTAGTGCCCAATCCGAACCTGGTGGTAGTCCAGGCCACCAGCGTCGATAATCCTAACTCCGTCACCATCGTGAACGTGCAGGTTCTGAACCCCGTACCCATTCTGCTCAGCGCCACTCCTTCTACGGTCAATATTGGTTCCAGCAGTGTAGTGCTGACAGGCGGAAGCTTTATCAACGGCGCCACGGTCCTCGAGAACGGCGTGCCGATACCGACCCAGTTCAATTCGGGTACCCAGCTCACGGCGACAGTCGACCCCACGGTAGCCGGTCCCTTTGACTTGCAGGTGCTCAACCCCGATCCCGGAGGCGCGGTTTCCGCCGATGTGGTGGAGCAGGTGCCAGGCACGCCGCCCACGCCCCTGGTGCAGCCCGCGGATGCATCGCGCTTCCTGATGCAGGCGACGTTCGGTGGCTCCGAGGCGGATATCAACCACCTCTCAACCATCGGCTACAACGCCTGGTTTGCCGAGCAATTTGCCATTCCCAATACACTGCACGAGCCCTATGCCGAGCGGCAGATCATGCTCAATACGCAGCCCGCGTGTGCTCCGGCGGATGCCACCTGCAACCAGAAGCTATTTTTGCAGACCGGCGGCGACCAATATTTCGAGCAGCCTTTCTGGAACAGCGCCCTCACCGGCAAAGACGCGTTGCGCAAGCGGGTGCAGTTCGCACTCAGCGAACTCTTCGTGATCTCCAGCCAGGATGCGATCGTAGGGCAAATGCCGCGCGGCGTCGCCAACTACTACGACATGCTGGGCAACGATGCCTTCACCAACTACCGCCAGCTGCTGCAGGATGTAACGCTCAGCCCCATGATGGGCATTTACCTATCTATCCTGGCCAATGACAAAGGCGACGCTAATCGCGATCCGGACGAAAACTACGCCCGCGAGGTGATGCAGCTGTTAACCATCGGCCTCAATCAGCTCAACCCCGACGGAACACCACAATTGGATGGCAGCGGCAATCCTATCCCTACTTACGGTCTCAATGATGTTGTAGGCATGGCCAAGATCTTTACCGGGTTTAGCTGGAACATGAACGGCAACACCAGCGATCAAGCGTGGTCGGGCTACGGCGCTTCCTACGCTGGGCCCGGCTTTGGTCAGGACCTCTTGCCCCTGGTTCCGTATCCCGCTCACCATTCAACCGATGAAAAGGATTTTCTGGGGGTGACCGTACCGGCAGGTGCTTCAGATCCAAGCGGTGACTTGAAGCTTGCCCTCGATACGCTGTTTAACCACCCAAATACCCCAATCTTCGTTTCCAAGCAGCTGATCCAGCACCTGGTCACCAGCAACCCCAGCCCTGCGTATGTGGAGAGAGTGGCGGCGGTCTTCAAGGACAATGGACAGGGAGTACGCGGCGATATGCAAGCCGTGATCACCGCCATCCTGATGGATGACGAGGCTCGTAATACGGCTTCGCCCACGTTCAGCAGTCCCAACTACGGCAAGGTGCAGGAGCCGCTGCTTCGCTTTGCGCACATGGCGCGTGCCTTCACTGCGGAATCACGCAGTGGAGCCTTCGATCTGGGCAGTGCAGAAGATCCGGCCTACGGCTTCGCGGAAATGGCTTCGCGCGCGCCCAGCATCTTCAACTGGTTCGCTCCCGGCTATGTACCTGCCGGCACCACCATCGAGCAGGCGGGGCTTACCGCGCCAGAGATGGAGATCACCGACGTGACCACCGTGATCGGCTATCTCAACAGCATGCAAGCCGCGCTATCCGGCGGATATGGCAACAACGGCGACATGTATATGACCCTGTCTACGGAGACGCCTCTAGCTAACAATCCGGACGCCCTGCTCGATCGCGTGAACCTACTGCTTCTAGGTGGCCAGATGTCGTCTACCCTGCGAAGCGAGATTTTGGGTGCGGTGAACGCCATCTCCGTACCGGCCAGTGGCGATCCGACGAGTGCGCTTTTAGCGCGAGCACAAACTGCCATTTTCCTAACCGTCGCTTCATCTGAGTACACGGCCCAGCACTGATGACGCGGTAATTGAGGAGTTTATCGACTATGCGGAAGATCGACCATTCCCGGCGCCAGTTCATGAAGACAGCCTCCTACGCGGCGATGGCTGGCGTGACCGCGAGCCCGCTGCTGCACAGCATGCGTGCGCTGGCGGCGATGACTTCGCATACTGCGGCCGCTCCCAATGACTACCGCGCCATCGTCTGTGTTTATCTGCAGGGCGGCAACGACGGTCACGGCACCCTGATCGCCACCGACCCTGATTCCTTCGCCGCCTTTACTCAAGCCCGTAACAGCGCCCAGGGGCTTGCCTATCCCATGAGTCAGCTGTTGCCGATTGTGCCCACCACCCCGCAATCCGGCCGCACCTTTGCCCTCAACCCCTATCTCACCGGGGTTCAGAATCTCTTCAACGCCGGCCGCTGTGCGTTGGTTGCAAATACCGGAACCCTGATCGAGCCGATCACGAAGGACCAGTGGAATTCGGGAACCGCTCCCCTACCCAGGTCGCTGTTCTCGCATTTCGATCAGACCAATGCCTGGGAGGCGGTTGCCGCCGACGGCGCCAACCGGGGCTGGGGAGGCCGTATGGCCGACCTGTTCGAGAGCATGAATAGCAATGCTTCGTTTACCTGCATCAGCACCAGCGGCACTACGCTCTTTCTCTCCGGACAGACCGCGTTCCAGCTCCGCGTAAGCGCCGCCGGGGCCCTACAGGCCGACGGGCTCGCCAACCCGCTGTTTGGCTCCGCGCAAGGAACAGCCGCGCTGCAATCGATCATCAGTGCCGACGATGCCAACCTCTTTGCCAAGGAGTATGCGGTGATCGTTCGCCGATCGCTCGCAGCGCAGGCGGCACTGGCTGCTGCCATGGCGCCGGCGGGCCCGACCGGCGTGCCCAACCCTACTCAATTTCTGGATCCTGCGACCGGGATGCTTGCCGATAACGGTCTTGCCCAGTCGCTGCAAACCGTGGCCCGCGTGATTGCAGGCCGCACCGCCCTCGGGGTTAGCCGCCAGGTCTTCTTTGTTCAGCTGGGTGGTTTTGACACCCACGATACCCAGGCCAAGCGCCATTCGACCTTGCTTAGCCAGCTCGGTGCTGCTTTCGAATACTTCGACCAGCTTATGGTCACCGCCGGACTTAGCAGCCAGGTAACGCTGTTCACCGTTTCCGATTTTGGCCGAACCCTCACCGCCAACAGCGACGGCACCGATCACGGTTGGGGCAGCCATCACATCGTTGCCGGGGGAGGCGTCGCCGGGCAGAATATCTACGGTGAGTACCCGGTCATTGGCGCTAACCAGGCCAACGATGTGGGAGCCGGCCGCCTGATCCCAACCACCGCCGTCGAGCAGTACGGTGGAACCCTGGGCCGCTGGATGGGCCTCTCCGACAGCCAGGTGCACGAGGTCTTTCCTAACTTCGGCAACTTCGGCAGCAGTCCCTACCTGGGCCTGATGGGCTAGCCTTAATCTCTGTCCCTGTCACCGCCTGGGTGGCCCATATCTCGCTCTTTTTCGCGAGATGTGGTATTCCACTGCTCTCGACCCGCTGGCTTTCGATCCCCAACGGCAAGGGCAGCCCTAATTCGGCGTGGCCGCCGGATAAACATTCTTGAGCACTCTTCGATCGGCTTCCTTCCGGACCTCCGCTGCGCTGTCAGCATCACTCGGCGGCGCCACGATTTCGAAGTTGTCATACTCGTCGTGGCCCCGCACCAGCTGAACAATTTGACGCTCGGTACCATTCTGAACCACTTCGGGGGCGATATACCGGACGGCGATTCCGATCCGCGCATAGTTGGAATTGTTTGCCTTGGAACCGTGGGCGATGCCGATGTGATGCAACGACATTTCCCCAGCAGCGAGGCACAACGCAACCGCTTTCGATTCGTCCACCTCGAGCTCAATCTCCTGGCCCCGCGATAACGCGTTATCTAGCGCATACGTTTCTCGTTGTGGGAACTGCATTTTCTGGGTTCCCGGCATTACCTGCATGCAACCGCTCTCCAGTGTGCTGGGGGAGAGTGCTATCCAGGCAGTTGTGACCTTGGGGGGCTCTAATCCCCAATACGCACCGTCCTGGTGCCAGGAGATATAAGCGGCGTCGCCCGGAAACTTAACAAACCAGTCCGATCCCCACACCAGTAGGTTCGGCCCAATTGCACCTTCGACCGCATCGAGGACCCGGGGATGAGACACGATCTGATAGACCCAGGGGAGCGAAAGATGGGTGAGACCGTAGACTGCGCGCCGCTCGCGGGGAATCAATTGGCTCAAGCGATCTTTGTTTTGATTGGTGTAGTCGTCAAATTGCCGGCGGAATTCCGCCGTCTCGTCATCGCTGAAAACCCGCAACGGATAGAGATAACCATTCGCATCGTAAAATTTCCGTTGTTCGTCGCTAAGACTCATGGGAATGCTCCCTCCTCATAGCAGAAAAGGGCGGATCAACCGCGCCAGCTCGTCCGGTTCTGCCAGAAAAGCATCGTGGCCGTGGGACGAAATAAGCTCCCGATGCTGGCAACGGACGCCCGCCTTCGTCAAGCATGCTGCCAGAGCGGTAATTTCCGCCGCCGGAAATAACCAGTCCGACGATATACCCACCAGCATAACCTCTGCCTGGATACGGCTGTATGCGGTATCAGGGGAGGAGTATCCGCGGGTGGGATCGAAGGTATCCATCATCCGCGTAATGGCCAGGTAGGCATTAGCGTCGAAGCGCTCGACGAACCGTTCGCCCTGGTAATCGAGGTATCCAGCCACATCGAATCTCTCGCCCGCGAGACCCTGTCCCCTCTCATGCAGGGAAGCCCAGGGATCTTCGCCGCTGCGGTCAGGCTTGCGCCCAAACCGATGCTCGAATAACTCCGCCGACTTGTAGGTGCAGACGGCCAGTGCCCGAGCCAGCGCCAAACCCTCCCGCGGTTGCTGGTCCAGAGGGTAGTATCCACCCTTCCATGCCGGATCCATCTGGATCACCCGCCGCTGCAGATGGTTCAAGCCCAGCCCCATCGCACGCAGGGGCGCCGCCCCGATCGAGATTACCCGCGCAACCCGTTCCGGAAACCGGATCGCCATCTCCAAAGCCTGCATGCCCCCGATCGATGCGCCCATCACCAGCTTGAGACGATCGATGTTGAGCTTCTTGAGTAGCCGCGCTTGCAAGGTGACGATGTCACCGACGCTGACCAGCGGAAAGTTGGGTCCATAGCGGCGGCCGGTGAGCGGATCGACTGAATTGGGCCCAGTGGAGCCGTAACAGGAGCCCAGCATATTGATGCCGATGACACAGTGGGCGCCACCATGGAACAAGCCACCTTCGGAGAACAGGCGCGGCCACCAATCCGCGACTCGAGCTGAACCGGAGAGCGCGTGGGCAACAAAAATCACATTGTCGCCCGCCCCATTGGGCTCGCCGTAAATGGCATAGCGGAGCGACGGCGACTCAAGAACCCCACCGGCTTCGAGGGAGAAAGCCTCGCCCGGAGAATAGTCTCCCTCGAAACTGGGTGCGACCTGAGCCGCGCTGGGGCTCGAGCTCATCGAGCGCTTAGTTCTTCCACCGGCTTAGCCGAATGACCGTTGGCCAGCTCGATCGCATCGTTGAGGTCGGCGAGAATGTCGCGAACGTCCTCGATACCGACCGAAAGCCGCACCAGCTCGGGGGTGACCCCGGTGTCGCGCTGCTCCTCGACCGTGAGCTGCGAATGGGTGGTGGAAGCGGGGTGGATGACCAGCGATTTGGCATCGCCGATGTTGGCCAGCAGAGAGAACAGCTTGAGAGAATTGATCAGCTTCTTGCCCGCCTCGAAGCCGCCCTTGATACCGAAGGTGACCAGTGAGCTCTGGCCCTCGGGCATATACTTTTTCGCCCGAGCGTAATACTTGCTCGAGGCCAGCCCGGGATAGTTGACCCACTCGATGCCGGGGTGACTGGCCAGATGCTTGGCCACGGCCAGCGCGTTCTGCGAATGCCTTTCCATGCGCAGGTGGAGCGTCTCCAGCCCCTGCAGGAACAGAAAAGCATTGAAGGGTGACAGCGAGCCGCCCATGTCCCGTAAACCCTGTACCCGGGCTTTCAGGATGAAGGCCAGGGGGCCGAACGCCTCCACATAGGACAGGCCGTGGTAGGAAGGGTCGGGCTCGACGAAATCGCGGAAACGTCCCGAGGCCTTCCAGTCGAACTTGCCGCCGTCGATGATGGCGCCTCCGATCGAGGTTCCGTGGCCACCGATATATTTCGTGGCCGACTCGACCACGATGTCGGCTCCCCACTCGATGGGCCGGGTAAGAATCGGGGTAGCGGCGGTATTGTCGATCATCAGGGGCACGCCCTGCTGGTGGGCGATGCTGGCCAGTCTTTCAATGTCGGCAATGTCGAGCTTGGGATTGCCCAGGGTCTCGGTGTAGATGGCCTTCGTTTTCTCGTTGATGGCCGCCCGCAGGCCGTCAAAGTCGTCAGCATCGACGAAGCGTACGTTAATGCCCAGGCGCGGCAGGGTGTAGTGGAAGAGGTTGTAGGTGCCGCCATAGAGAGAGGTGGTGGAGACAATCTCGTCTCCAGCGCCGGCCAAAGTCGTAATCGCCAGTGTTTCTGCTGCCTGGCCGGAGCCGGTGGCGAGCGCCGCCGCTCCCCCTTCGAGCGCAGCGAGGCGCTTCTCGAAGACGTCGGTCGTCGGATTCATGATCCGGGTGTAGATGTTGCCGAATTCCTGCAGCCCAAAGAGCCTGGCGGCGTGATCGGCGTCCTTGAAGACGTAAGAGGTGGTTTGGTAGATGGGAACTGCGCGGGATCCGGTCGTGGGGTCGGGTTCTTGCCCGGCATGCACGGAAAGTGTGGCGAGATGCTGCTTCTTGCTTTCGGACATCTGCTTTCTCCTGTAAATCTCGCTGCAAGGGAAAGGCCCGCAGTCTGGGTTGACCGCGGGCCTCTTGGAAACTTGCTCTGGTAGCTTTCAGCCCTCTGGCCAGTCTCCCGAATTGCCCCTATCCATGCGCATACAGCAACAGCATGGCTGGCTGGCGAGACTGACGTGGCGAAAAGTCATGTTCCCCAGTATTAAGCCAAGGGACATCCGATGGCAAGTGGACCCCAAAGACCAGGAAATCTCCACCCCAACTGAAAGGGTATCCCAATACCGTTGGATTGCCTTTCTGCCGTCCTACGTGTGCGGCTTTCCTTAAAGAAAGCCACCTGAAGTTCGCCGGCGTCACCAACCTCAACAGGAAATCCGGGGTAGCGTAGTGGAGAGATCTGCGGTGTTTCTCAACTAGTACCGGATCCTGCCGGCGCAATTGGCCTTCAGTACATCTCTAGGCATCCTAATCTTCAGCTGGCTTCCGATGTTCATTCCCCGGCTATCGGTCGGCAGGTCCTGACCCCTCCGCCTTTCTAGCCGATCAACTGAGAGGATGGCGTCACCGATACTGCCGCAAAAGTGTGATCTGACGTCGCAAATTTTGGAGAGTAGTATGAGTTCCGCATCCGTCTGACCCTGTCGTCAGGAAAGGAGGCAGAAATGAGAGACCTTCATCGTCGCAGGTCCTCCGGCCTCAGTTTTTTGTTTGTGATCCTTATCGCGGTGTGTGTTCGCATCGCCTTCGCCGCAACGCCCAACCCCTCTCCGTCCGCCACCGATGTGGCAGCCCCCCCACCTACAACCGCCGTGCTCTCGCCAGAGATTGAAGGCGATCTGCTCATGGTTCATCACAACTTCGCGGCTGCGATCGAAGCTTACCAACGCGATACCCAGCAATCTGCCGTTCATTGGAACAAAATCGGTGTCGCCTACCATCACATGTTCGCGCTCGATCAGGCCCGCAAGTATTACCAGATGGCGCTGGCCATCAATCCGAGCTATGCCGACGCGCTCAATAACCTGGCAGCGGTCTATCACGGTCAGCACGACTACAAGCAGGCGGAACGCACCTACAAGCAGGCGCTTAAGTTTGCCCCAGGCGCGGCGATCACGTACTGCAATCTGGGCACCGCCTATTTCGCAGACGAAAAATACAAGGCCGGGATGGAGGCGTATCGGAAAGCGCTTGCGCTAAACTCCCACGTCTTCGACCCTGGCCAGGTCCAGATTGTTGAAGAGACCAGCTCGCGCCGGCAGCTTGTCGCCGTCAACTACTACCTTGCCAAAACCTATGCCACCGCCGGAAAAATGCAGGAAGCGCTCGGCTACCTGCGCAAGGCGCTGGAAGCCGGCTTCCACGACAAGAAACAGTTGATGAAGGATAAGGAATTCGCCGTGCTGCGTTCCACTCCGGAGTTTCACCAGCTGATGCTGGAACAGAACGGGGGCGAATAACCGGCCCGACCACAAGCGAAAGAAAATGAAGACGCGGTGACTCTCCACAGCATGCCTCATCGAATCCCTCCCCCGAAAGAATCGATGACATCGATGGCGAAGAATCACCGCGTCGCTTTTTAGGATACTGTTTAAGGATGGCCAGCCGGGTGCTCCGGGCGTCGTAACCAGGGCGCAGTAGCTAAATAGTTACCTCCTGCCTCGACCCGGCGCTGAGAGGTGTGTATGACGCTGCCGGTCCCAACTCCGCGAGACATGGACCCGCAGGAACTGAAGATGGCCGCCGTGCTCCAGGAGTACCGCACCGAAAGCGGCCGGAGTTTGCTTGAGCTGTTGGATGAGTCTCCGCTGCTGCTGATTTTCCTTCGCCATTTTGGATGCTCCTTTTGTCGTCAGACCCTGGACGACGTCTCCAGGATTCGCGAGCAGATCGAGGCGCGAGGTATCCGGCCGGTCTTTGTCCACCTCGGCACGCCGGAGCGGGCCAAACCGTACTTTGACTACTACCACCTTTCGGATGTTGAACGGGTCAGCGATCCGGAGGCCTCCCTGTATGCTCGGCCGGTCTTTCAGTTGCCGCGAAAAAAAGTTTTTTTCCAGGTCCTGCTTCCCGTGGTTTGGAAGGCCTGGCTGCTGGGCGCGGTTCGCAAGCACGGTATTGGCATGATCAAGGAAGACGCAGACCAGATGCCCGGCATTTTCTATCTGCGCAAGCGGGCGATCGTGCGCGCGTTTCGCTATAAGACGATCGCGGATGAGCCGGATTATTTGAAACTGATTGCCTGAAGGTTTCTCCCCCTGGCTAGCCATTACGAAAGATTTCCGGCTGCGACTTAAGTATTTTTCGCCCTGTCGCTCATGCTGAGAAAATAGCGTATTAGCCAAAATATAAGTGTGTTGTGAGGTCCTGCCTTGGAAATCATTCTCAGAGAATTCGGCGGTTTGGGAAACCAGTTATTTCGCTACGCTGCACTTCGTTACTATGCCAAACGATACGGCGCCGAGATGAAGATATCGGTCGATCCGGAGTGGAATGCTATGTCCCACGGGTATCCACGCCCTTGCCTCTTCTCCCACTACTCGATTCCGGTGCCCATGCAGGAACGCTCGCTTTCCGATCGTCTCTTCTGTACCGAGAAACCATGGCTTCAATCCGCGTCTGGCCCGCTAAGAAGGATAGTTCGGACACAGGTCTACATGCAGGACCCTGAGCGGCGTTATATTTTCACCCGCGACGTGCCTCTGGAGCGGCACATCGAGACGCTTTATCTTGTGGGTTATTGGCACACGCACGTCATTGTCGAGGAAGTCGCTGACGAACTGCGGTCTGAATTGATCCTTAAAGAGCCTGCACAGGGAAAGAATCTGGACTTACTGAACCAGATTAGCCAGAGCAGGAACCCTGTCTCGATTCATGTGCGCCGGGGAGACTGCACAGTGGCCGCGACCCGCAGGGTCGCTTTGCCGTTCGAGTACTATTCCAACGCCATCTCCACTTTCCGGGAACGGCTCGTCGACCCTACTTTTTTTGTATTTTCCGACGACATGCCGTTTGTCAAAGAATACCTGCCACGCGACATCCGGGCAGTGTTCGTTGAGCACAATGATGATTTCAGCGCCCATGAGGATATGCGGCTCATGTCGTCCTGTCACCATCACATCGTCGCCAACAGCACGTTTTCCTGGTGGGGGGCCTGGCTGAACCCTCGACCGGACAAAATGGTTATCGCGCCGAAGCAGTGGGATCTCACCGAGGACAGTTACTATCCCGATCTATTGCCGCAAACGTGGATGTTGGTTGACGTCGTCCCCGGCTCCCGGCGAGTGTCTGGGATAACATCCTCAAAAGAATTGGCTCTCGCTTAGGTAGAGCCTATCGGCTGCTCCTGCGAATCATGTCGGCGCGGAACAGCCTGAGGCTATATCAGCGGTGTTGACAGGCAAAGCAGGACAGGATCAACATGGCTCTTGCTCTGGCTCACTGCCCAGGAAATAACGGAAGGTGAGAATAAGAAGAAACTCCAGGTTGCCGATGAGATACCTTCTCCACAGCCTTCTTGGTTCTCGGAGCAAACGGTAGCACCACTCCATGCCGATACGCCGAATCCATTCTGGCGCACGAGGCACACGTCCTGAGATCATTTCGAATGTTCCGCCCACCCCGACGGCAACCGAGATTCGCAAAGGCCGGACATGTTGATCGATAAAATATTCCTGTTTGGGAGCACCGAGTCCTACAAAAACCACCTGCGGCCGAGCGTCTGCAAGTCGTGACAAGACAGGGTCCAAGGTTTCAGGATCCTTCTCGAAATTCAACGGCGGACAATCAGTACCGACGATATTCAACCCGGGATAGCATTGGGATAAGACCTGCGCCGAAGTGGCCGCGGCGCCTGGAACCCCGCCAAGTAAATACACGCGAAGGCCATAGCTGGCCCCTTCCTTGCAGAGATCGTGAACCAGATCGACCCCCGGACAACGTACGACTGGAGTCTTTGCCAGCCACTTGCAGGCAAGCTGGATTGAAAACCCATCCACGCAAACATACTCCGCTCTTTCCAGGCATTTGCGAAAGCGGTGTACGCGCTCTGCCATCACGTAAAATTGTGCGTTTGCGGTGACTACATGTCTCGTGGAGTCCGACGTAAGTGAGCTGAAGACAAGACGGCCTGTGAGCTCGTTTGGTGGATATGTATCGACTTCGATGAGGCCCAGGCGAATACGCCTTTTGTCGACAGGCACAATCCCACTTAGATATTCAGACACCGCCTGCGCGGGAAATGGCAAGCCATCAGAATTAGGAAAAATAATAGTATGACGCGTAGCCAAGAGGAGCCCTCAGATTGGGATAGATATACGACTCAAGTGCCGTCGTCAGGAGATCGCTTACGCCGGGTCAAATCAAAAAATGGACCAGCGGCAAGTGGCAAAAAGTAACCACAACGGTTAGATACCGTTTAACCTTTACCTTACCCCAAAACCCGCATATTATGAGCGAAAAATGTAGTTACCGAAGTGCTCGAATATGAGCCAATTGGGCGCACGAACGTCTCAACATAGAGGAACCTTTATATGGATTCTATGCTGCTCTACAAGGAGAGTAGCGCTTGCTCGAAGGCGCTGTGAATAGCTCGATTGTTTCACGGGCAGATACGATGAAAACCGTTTTGATCTACAGGCAGGCCCTGTTACCGATCTCCGAAACGTTCATTCAGGCACAGGCAGCAGCGCTTCGTTCTTTCCAGCCGCGATATGCCGGTCTTCTTCCTGCGGCAGGGAGCCTGCCTCTTGCCACCGATGCTATGTTGCTGGCGCACAATCGGTCCCTGGTCTCTCGCGGCAGGACTGTGGTATATAAGTCGGCCGGAATTGCTCCGAATTTTCATGATCGGGTGCGTCTCTGCCAGCCGGCTCTGATCCATGCCCACTTCGCGCCTGATGGCGCAGCTGCGCTGCCGCTCGCCACCGCTCTGCGTGTTCCGCTCCTGGTGACCCTTCATGGCTACGACGTAACCATACGCGACAAGTACATGCGTAAGACGCTAGCCGGTAGGCTGTATTTACGGCGCCGGGCGCGCCTTTGGGAGCGCGCCTCCCTTTTCCTCTGCGTTTCGGAGTTTATCCGTGACCAGGCGCTGCAGTTGGGCTTTCCAAAAGAGAAGTTGCGCGTGCACTATATCGGAATCAATCGTCAGATCTTCCGTCCCGCTGAGGATCCCGTCGGCAAGCTGGTAATTTTCGTTGGTCGTCTGGTTGCCAAGAAGGGATGCATCCATTTGCTGCGCGCCATGCGGCGTGTACAGGATTCCGAACCCTCAGCACGCCTGGTCGTCGTGGGCGATGGCCCTCTGCGCATAGCGTTGGAAGAAGCGGCGAAAAATCTCCAACTACGTTGTGAATTTCTGGGTAGTCAGCCAAGTTCGATTGTGCAGGCGTGGATCCGTCGCGCCAGCCTGTTATGCATTCCTAGCGTCACCTCGCCTGATGGAGGCGGCGAAGGGCTCGGAATGGTTATTCTCGAAGCCCAGGCTTCGGGAAGGCCCGTTGTCGGGTTCCGCAGTGGGGGTATTCCAGAAGCAGTCAGAGAGGGTGTAACCGGCCTTCTTGCCTCCAGCGAAGATGAGGAAGGCCTGGCCCGTCACATCCTTCGATATTTCGAAGACAAGGCGTTCTGGCAAAGCTCAAGCGCGTGCGGTATTGAGTGGACTGCGGAGCGCTTCGATCTTGACCGTCAAACCCGGGAATTGGAAACTATCTACGAGGAATGCCTGTCAACGCGTTAAAGATGGGTCCGATTCAATTGACCGCAGTCAGCAGCGCCTTGAAAAGGACTCTGCGTAGCGCTGAATCTGTGACTGCTGCGCGTACCATACTCATGATATCCCGTTTGCGAATCATGTCTCGGATCCTCACCAACGCGGGCGCATCCCTGAGTGCATCAGCTCGTTCAATCAGCAAAGCACTTAGTGTGTAGTCACCCTTAACCGATGCATCCTCCGCCAACGCTCGCGTATCCTGTTCGACTTTCTGAATGTTTGATAGGGTGCGACTCCACATCGAAGTAGATTGGCTTATGGAGCCAAGCCGCTCGGTATATAAGTAGTGCGCGTCAGGCATCACACCGAATCGTGCGCCTGCTATCAGAGCATGCAGATAAAAGACGAAGTCCTCTCCATGCCGTATTTCCCGTGAGTAGCGCACCCCTGTGGACTCAAGAAAGCTCCTTTTTATTAGAGGCTTTAGGAGACCGAAGTCAGCACGGCCGCGGCGGCTTGTCTTGCAATTACGGACGAAGCTGTAACGGTCCAGCTCCAGCACTTCGCCAAGTAACTTGGGGTCAATTGCTATGCCAGTTTCTGCCTGAGCGCCGTGATCGAAAAATCGGCAATTGTCGGCCACGAAGTCAAAGCCATGTTTTGTGGCGGCCTCTACCAGATAAGCGAGCCGATTGGGCAAGAACATGTCGTCCGCATCGAGTATCGCAATCCAATCACCTGTCGCGCGGTCGATGCCAGTATTGCGTGCGGCGGCCGGACCGCCATTCTTCGCTCGTCGCAGAAGCCGAATGCTCGGATTGGTCATCGCTAAGATTTCGACCAGTTCTGCCGTACCGTCAGTTGAACCATCGTCGACCACCAGGACTTCATGTGGGCGGAGCGTTTGGCTCAATGCCGACTCAACACCTCTCCGGATGCACTGATCTGCGTTGTACGCGGCTATGATGACAGAAACCTTCACTAGTCGGTTGCCTTCAATCCTCTCTAGGGTTCAATGCTTTGAATTGGTTGCGGGAACCGTATCTTGGGTGTCTTCAGAAAAAGCCTGTCTCGCAGCCGCCGCCGGGCGTCTGGAGTCACGAGGAATGCACCGAACAAAAGCGCGATGGTTAATGGAGTTGGGAGCCCCCAGTAGACACACTCCACCAGTAGCCGGACCAGGGCGCGGGGACCGGCGTGATCCCGCACCGCCGCGCCCGCGCACGACCCAACGATGAAACGGGAATAAGCACGGCGAGTCATCAACGTGCGGTTTTGCTGGCCCCAGGCAAGGCGCCTCTCCCAGTTCAACATGCCCGTGATGGTGGTGCGCTGTTCCGGGGAGTGGTATACCGAGAGCGTTTCCGCTACAACCTCGAGCCTTACGGTGGGGTCTGAGTTGATACGGAGGAACCAGTCGATATCCTGGAAGCTTTTCAATTCCTTGCGAAACGGGAACTCCAGAAAGAGTTCGCGGGAACAAAAGAAAGTGGATGTCTGAAAATAGCAGAGGAAATCGAACATATATTCGCTGATACGCTCGCCGGCCTGGGGTAACCTGCGCGGCCGCACCACATCTTTCCCGGTCGGAGAACGTTCGATGAACTCTGATACCACAAGGACCCGGCCATTGGCGCTCGAGCGCGCCGCCTCCAGCTGCCTTTCCACCTTGTCTGGGAGCCATTCGTCATCGTCATCCAACAGACCAACCCACTGCCCTCTGGCCACACGAGCGCCTACGTTTCTTGCCTCCGCCCCGCCGACGCTCTCTTCAAGAGCGATCACGCGCAGACGAGAGTCGAGGATTTCAGCAAGTGCGTGGAGCGTAGCCTGGTCCGGCCCATCCACCACGACGATCACTTCGAGCCCGCGGAAAGTTTGCTCCAGGGCACTAACCGCGGCCCGCACTACGAGGCCCGGCCGATTGCGCGTGGGAATCACGGCGCTGACTATCGGATATTCGATATTCATTCATCCTCATCAAGAGAAGCACATTCGAAGCAACTGAGCAGGCGTTTGGTTGCCGATCGCAAGATGCAACCAATCTGCGGGTGTCCCGTTCTGGATCGTGTTCGCCTGGCAAGGGGTAGAGAAACAGATCTCAACCCACACCCGTGGTATCCCAGCATTCGCAAGAAATGTGAAGCACGGGGCGCCCCACCTCTTAGGGCGCTACCTGGTGCGCTGTTGTGGATCGCGAGGCGTGGTCTCCAGAGCAGGCCACCTACGGGATCGCGTAGATAGTCGCACTCGTTGCCGCTGCAACCACGCCGCTCGACTGAACCGCCAAGTTGCGCAGGTAGCTGAAAGGCACGTAGACGATATCGCCCGGTTGCAGAGGGATATCTGACTCTTTGCCTTTTTGCATCGCACTCAGGGGTAGTGGCTTATCCGCGTAACCCGCAGCTCCATCCTTTCGAATCAAACGTGCGTGCGAGGGGACTGCGGAGTGGTTCGTCCCTCCTGCTGCGGCAACTAGCTGCAGGACGGTTAGTTGCGAGCTGTTGTTGCTCATCACATAGCCACCGGGAGTCTTTACGTCCCCGAGCACATAGACCAGGCCGGCCTTGGGGACAAGAACCTTGTCGCCTGGATAGACCAGGATTGTGTTATCGATCGCATCGTTAGCGTTGTTGGAGAAGAAGAAATGTACTGTCTTCGTTGGGTCACTGTTTCGCTCGATCGTAATGGAGCGATCGGCGGCATCCGTAAGCCCACCTGCGAGCGCGATCATGTCAAGCACGCTACGCGGCGCGGTGATGGGAAAAGAGCCCGGTAGTTTTACCTGGCCCAGAACAGCAACGTTCTGCGTGGCGTATTGGTCGACCGTCACCGTTACCTGCGGATGGTGCATGAAATTGCCGGCAACCAAATCCTGCTGAATTACTGCTGCGGCCTGGGCTGGAGTAAGACCCACTACGCGCACATTCCCCAGCAACATTAGGGGAACGTCGCCCGCATCGGTGACACGTGGATGCTGCTCCAGATCCGGCGTTTCGAGGACCATGATGTGCAACTGGTCACCAGGTCCGATCAGAAGGCTTTCCGCCCGCATATATTTTTCCGCACCGCCAAAGATTGCTACGCAGCAGAGGAGAAATGAGAGTTTAAGCGCTCGCACGCGTGTTCCCCCGGTAGGGTTTGGTAGAAGCAAATCCGTAATAGTTATGGTATGCATACGATCCTGGTCTTACACCGTTTAGCACAACGCGGACACGGGCTCGGTCTACTTGTTCCCCAATGAGCTGATAGGCGCGTTTGAGGGATGAACTCGGTGTCAGCCCGCAGCGAGCCACCATGATGGTGGTGTCCGCCATACCGGCTAAGGCGATGCCGTCCGTGACCGCCAGCACTGGGGGCCCGTCGAGCAGCACCAAGTCAAATTGCTTCCGCCACGTACCAACCAACATGCGCATCCGCGCGGAGTCGATGAGCTCTGCCGGGTCCGGCGGCACAGGGCCAGCCGGCAGAATCACAAGGTTTGAGAGCTCGTCCAACTTCAACGCATCTCCCAGTCCTGACTCGCCGTCCTCCCTGGAGGCAAGGATTGTGCTTAGCCCACCCTCCCTTGCGAAGTGGAGAGTTTGGTGCAGCCTTGGCCTTCGCAGGTCGGCCTCGACCAGCAAAACTCTTCTTCCTTGCTTCGCGAGCAAGACTGCGAGGCTCTTGGCAAGCGTACTCTTACCCTCGCCCGGCAAAGGGCTGGTTATAAGGACCACTTCTGGTGGAGCGCCGCTCTTGCTCAACATCAGCGCGGTGCGCACGCCGCGAACCGCTTCGGTGAAAGGGGAAGCGGGCGATGCAACTGCCTCCAACTCCTTGCCGCCCCTACGCGGTTTTGCGAATGGCATGATGCCGAGCAATGTCACTCCGTGCAGCTGCTCCAATTGCTCGACACCCTGAATCTTATCGTCCACCGCATCGATGAACAGGGACGCGCCAGCTCCGCAGAATAGACCGGCGAAGAGAGCGACCGCCAGATAGACAGGCACATTGGGCTTCTTCGGTTTAGCGGGAACTCTGCCTGGATCGACCACGGTGATGTTGGAGGAGCGCAAGCCTTCGAGCACCCCCCCTTCCTTTAGTCTCTTCAGTAGATCCTGATAGAGGCCACGGCTGTCATTGGCTTCCTGTCGAGCGATCGTGAACTCGACGGACTTATCGTTCAACTGATCGGCAGCTTGACGCGCACGCTCGTAGTCCGCGCGAGTGCTTTCTTCCGCTTGCTGCGCGATCTCGTAGTCGTTCTTTGCCCTCGCGTCGAGGCGTCCGATTTCGGCATCGATTGACTGATTGATGCCCTGAAGCGAAGCAGCCTCCTCGGCAACCGCGGGGTAGGCGGACCCGTATTTTGCTTCATCGTGCGCCAATTGTTGGGTCAGGGTCGCTTGTTGTGCTCGGAGCGTCTGGATCAGGTTGAAGGAGTTGTTCGTTCCACTGGAGGATCCGCCTATGCTGCTACCGCCAAGACCTGAAATCAAGTCTGCGTTTCCGCTCTTCACTACTTGGTATAGAGCGCCCTTCATAATGCGGTTCGATTCGGCAGCAGAGAGCGCAGTCGTCTGTTGCTGTAGTTCATCGAGCACCGTACTGTAGATCTGTGGCTTGCCTTGGCTGTCGCTGTCGCCGAGGCTATAAACGCTCATATCCTTCTGCAGATTGGCGACCTTAGCTTCCAGCTCTTCGCTCTGTTTGCGTAGGGCACCCAATTGCCCTGACAACCAGGTCGAGGCTTGCGAGGTAGCAGAAAGCCTGGTTTGAAAGGTGTAATCGGTTAGACCTCGAATAAGACCGTTGACTACAGCCGCGGCCGTCTTCGGATCGGAGCTCAGGTAATCGATGTCGATCAGCCGGGTACCACTATCGACTTTCACCTTGAGGTTGTTGCCGAACACCTTGAGGACATGAGCGCGTCTCACAGGTGAATCTTCAAGGCTGGCATTGGGTGGATCGCTCACGCCGTGAGGCGATATGAGTCCCAAGACCCAGCCTAGCGGGCTGAAATGCCCGTTGAAGTCTTTTGTGCGTTCAAGATCCAGATCTTCGATGACTCTGAGCGCCAATGTGTCGGACTGAAGGATCTCTGACTCGGTCTGCAAGTCCAAAGCAGTATTGAGAGCGTCGCCGGCGCCTTCAGGGCCGCTCATGATGTTGTCGAGGCCCAGGCCATCGGGACTCTCCTTCTGCACCTGGATTACGCCGGTGGCATCGTAACGCCGCGTGCAAACAGCACAGTAGATGCCGGCCAAGAGAAGCATTCCCAGGGTCAAGCCATAAAACGTGCGTCGGCGACGCTGGTAAGTTTGCACCAGGTCACCCAACGTAATTGCGGCGCCTGTGTAGGAGGCCTTGGTTATGGACTGATTCACGTTCGTTTCGGTCTCCTCTGAGTGGGATGTGCTAGCGAAGATAGCCATCACGGGGGCGGCCTGGAGGCAGCCGTGAAACCGCTATCTCGTGCACATTGAGTCTGGTCGTCCGCAGTCTGTTTCTTACATCGCGCCTACAGAGCCGTTGCAGCTCCTGTCTCGTCGCAGTCATAGTATTGCTCAATTCCATTACCGCAGTCATCGCTTTCTCGCGCCGCTTAGGTCTCTAAAGTAAGAGTTATCGATCAGTTACTAAGGTGTTCTGAGCGGTCAGATCGCAGGATGGATTCGACTGCGCCACCTGCTATGATTCGCTCGAATGAGCGCTGATGAACCGTCGTTCTCCCCCAGCTCGCCCGCGCTTTCAATGAAGATTCCGTCTTTAGACGGAGTGCGCGCCATATCCTTTCTGATCGTATTTACCGCCCATGCCGGCCTCGATTGGATTGTGCCCGGGCGCTTCGGCGTAAATATCTTCTTTCTTCTGAGCGGTTATCTGATCACGACCCTCATGGTCCGCGAGCGGGCAAGGACAGGATGGATTTCGCTGAAGCTGTTTTACGCCCGGCGTTCACTGCGCATCTTCCCCCCGATGTATACGATTCTTGGGGCGACCTTGTTCTATCTCTGGATTACGCGTCAGACAGCAGGCATTACGCTCGGTGGACTCTGCTCGCAGCTGTTCTATTATCAAAACTATTGGGAGCATGGTGGGCTGATCGCCGGGCTGGGGCCACTCTGGTCGCTCGCAGTCGAAGAGCACTTCTATCTTTTATTTCCCCCCCTCATGCTCTTATTCCTCGACCGCCGACGAATGAATTATGCGCAGATCGCGAGGGCCTTGCTTTGGATCTGTGCGTTCATCCTCGTCTGGCGCTGCTTGGTCGTTGCGTATATCCCGGACGGCTTGAGATGGGCAAGGGACCGGAGCGACACGCGGGCAGACTCGATACTGTTCGGGTGTGTGCTCGCCTGTCTTGAGCAGACCCCGGTATGCGAACGTATTTTCACGCGACGCAGGCTCGAGCGCTTTATCCTGCCTGGCTGCCTGCTAGTGTTATTCGTAACCCTCGTGGTTCGCAATGTTGTCTTCCGCGAAACCTTACGCTACACATTGCAAGGTTTGGCCATTGCGCCGCTTCTTTACTACGTCGTGCACGTTCCTGAAACTCGCGTGGGACGGCTCCTGAACAGTCGCGTGCTGGGCCGCCTCGGGATACTTTCCTACTCTCTGTATCTGCTGCACGCGACGGCCCTGCTGGAGATGAATCGACTTTTCCACTCAAAGCTTCTTGCGGCGCCGGTGGCTTTCGTAATTGCGGTGGCGCTGGCTCAGTTAACTCATACCCTCATCGAGAAACCAACCGACCGGTGGCGCAAACGATTCAGGCATACGGAAAGGGTGAGCAAGCAATCATCCGTTGACTGCCACGCGATATTTACAGCTCAGCCAGAAGCAAATTGACGTGCTACGCGTCTGAATGCCTTGGGATGGGATCGAGACCTGAATGAAACGAAGAGAATTTCTTCTCGACAGCTTACGATGGGGTTCCTGCGCGGTGATGCCGGCCGTGCTTTCCAATCTGGCCGTTGCCGCGACGCCAAGCTCACTGAAGGCGCTGGGGTCACCGTGTGGTCTAAAGATTGGCATCCAATTCGTCAAGGGCCCGCTGCAAAGCCCGACCTTTGCCCAGGAGGTGATCGCAAATTTCGATTTGCTCACACCGGGGAACGAGCTTAAGTGGGCACGGTTGCGCCCCACTGCTGATTCTTATAACTTCGTCGACGCCGATTGGCTGGTCGCGTTCGCACAACAAAACGGAATGCTGGTGCACGGGCACAACCTCTGTTGGAATGCAGAGGGCACGAACCCGCCCTGGTTTGGTCCTGTCCTCACTAAAGATAACGCCCGGCAGTACCTGACGCAGCATATCTCGACCGTCATGGAGCGCTACCGGGGACGGGTGGACTCCTGGGATGTCGTTAACGAACCTGTCGTTCCCTGGAGTAAACGAGACGATGGTCTCTATCCGGGAATCTGGCTGAACCTGCTGGGGCTGGAGTATATCGACATTGCCTTTCATGCTGCTGCTGCTGCAGATCCGAAGGCGCTTCGGGTGTTGAATATTTATTACGTGGAGCAGGGAAGCGCAGACCATGAGAAGGGGCGTCGGGACAACCTGCTCCTCCTGCAACATTGCATGCGGCGAGGAGTGCCCATCCAGGCAATCGGCATCGAGTCGCACTTGAACGCTTCCCAGCCGCCGGGTGGCGCATCCCTGAATCGCTTTCTCGATCAGGTTCGGAGCCTCGGACTGCAGGTGCTGATCACCGAACTGGACGTCGACGATACACAGGTGGCCGGCAATATTCAGACCCGCGATGCGGTCGTTGCGAAATGCTACTCAGACTATTTGGCGCAGGTGATGCAGCCAGGCCACGTTAACCAGCTGATCTTCTGGACCGCCAGCGACAAAGGCAACTGGCTAAATTCGGTGCATGCAGCAAAGTTCCAGAGGTTCGACGGAACACCGCATCGGCCTGGCCTGCTGGACGAGAACCTGATGAAAAAACCGGCTTACAGCGCTGTCGCCGAGGCGATTAGTAAAGTCTGCCGTGATCGGTCCCAATTGGCTCCGAGGTTACCAGGTGGATTGTCATGAGAGATTCAACCGAGTTCTTGCCAGTACCTGAGCCGACACCGATGTGGAATTTTCTGCTGGGCTGGTTGATCTTGTTGCCGTTGCTGTTTTTCGCCACCAACGGCGCAATTGTGCCCGACACCGGGGACGTAGCCATGCGTGCCGCTGAACCATCTGGGACCGCGCTCTCGCATCGATTAGGCGTGGCCCTGATCACGCTTCTGTGCAGCTCGCTGATCTTCACCCGGCTGCCCTCCGTCTTCGCTATGGCACAACAGGTGAAGATTGTCGTTGCACTGCCCGTTCTGGCGCTGATCTCCAGTGCGTGGTCTCAGAACGCGAGCCAAACCCTGGTGAGCGGAATCGTCCTGCTCGTCTTTACCCTCTTTGCCCTCTACATCGGCAGCAGTTTTGAACCAGACGCCCAGTTCGAGCTGCTGATGCTGGCCGGCGGGGTAGCCCTTGCGCTTAGCATCGGCCTCGCGATTTTTGCACCGGCACTGGGCGCCGCCGGGAACAGTTGGCGCGGCATCTTCGCCCACAAACAGAACTGTGCCGCTGTGTCGACGTTCCTGCTGGTTACAGCGATCCACTGGGGAGCCTCCGGAGCGTATCAGAAAATCTACCGAGCAGCCTATGTGGCGATGTGCTGCATCATGATCGTTATGTCTCAGTCGCGCACTGGCTGGGCGCTGGCGCTTTTGGCTGTTTGCATTTCCGCGAGCCTCTGGCTGCTGCAGCGGATGCCGCGCAGGGATGCACTTTTTGCTTTCCTGTTGGTAGCTGCCGTGTTCGCCGGCGCCGCCTATCTTGTTTATGACCATGCCTCTGTTCTGCTGCCGGCCGTAGGCAAGGACCCAACGTTGAGTGAGCGAACTGTTATATGGGCCGCCGTATGGACAACAATTGCCAGGCAACCCATTCTTGGCTACGGTTACGCGGCTTTCTGGACCGGCTTGCTGGGACCATCCCTGAATATCGTCCTCATCTCCGGCTGGGTACTGTCGCAGGCCCAGAACGGCTTTCTCGATATTTGGCTGCAGGTGGGCATTGCCGGTGTAGTCCTCGTCCTGCTCGCAGCAGCACAAGCGATGGGGAATGCCATACGCTGCTTTCGTGCTAGTGGTCGTGACAGTTACGTGCGCTGGTGCATCGTGGTGATTGCCTGTACGGTGGTCTATAACATCGGAGAAAGTTCTCTCGGCATGGTCCAAATGGTCTGGTTTCTGTTCCTTCTGGCCTGCATCGGATTGAAGGAGACAGCAATGGCCAAGCACGTGCCAGGGGCTGCGGAAAATCATCAACAGAGTTAGTTCGATTCGATCACACTTCCGCTGTACAAACACTTGTCACGAAAGCGGCTGAGCAGGGCGGATGGATTCTACCAGGAGAGAACTGAAGATTGGTCTTCTCGGAGTAGAAGATCCGACGGACGTTCGATCTTACTCAGGAACTCCGTTTCACCTTGCTCATTTTCTGCGTGCCGCCGGGAACGATGTTCGCGTGCTCGGGCCTTATCCCCTGCGCTACCGCATTTTCGTGAGGATGCACAATAGATTGCGACGGCAATTAACTCGCAAGGCAGTCTTATGGGAAAGACATCGGCTGATTACCCACCAGTACCCTGCAATTGTTCGCCGATATGCAGACCAGAATCCTGATCTCGACCTTCTGCTTGCGACCTCCGTCTTCTGCGGCCCACGCGTCAAAACCAGGGTACCTCTGGTCTTCTGGGCCGATACCACGGTCGCCGGGCTGATCGGTAGGTATCTGAGATACCGATACCTCTCGAAACAGACCCTTCTCCGTTCGCACACGGTGGAGCAGGAGGCGCTGACGGCATGTGACATGGCGATTTTCTCAAATCAATGGGCGGCTGATCTAGCGCTGAACTCCTATGACCTAGATTCCCGGAAGGTTCGAGTTATCAACTACGGCGCGAATCTCCTCGAAGTACCCGATAAAGCGGATGTTGTAAGATTGCTGGCTCTACGTCATCCAGAGCGGATCAAGTTGATCGCACTCGGATTCGACTGGCAGCGCAAAGGTATGGCTAGGGCCATCGAGGTTGCGGGCGAACTAAGAGAACGGGGCCTGGATGTTCAACTGCAGATTGTGGGCTGCCAGCCACCTCCCCGCTTTGTCGTTCCCCACTATGTGTCCTTGGGCGGTAAAGTATCAAAAAACACTCCGGAGGGAGTCGGGCAGCTGGAACGATTGTTGGGCGAAAGTCATCTGCTCATCCTACCCACGGAAGCGGAATGCGCCGCTGTCGTCCTGGCCGAAGCTAATGCCTACGGTGTTCCGTTTATCAGCACGGACGTGGGGGGCAACTCGTCACTTGTACAGCAGAACTTTAACGGTATATTGCTGCCGCTTGAAGCAGGTGTCTCGGCCTGGGCGGACGCGGCCATGAGCATCCTGGTGGATCGCGGAACCTACGAGCGTTTGGTCTGGCAAGCCTATGATTATTTTCACCAGCGGCTTTCCTGGGAGCATGCGGTATCCAGGTTCGAAGAGGCCGTTCACGGTTTGCTGGAGAGGTGTCTCTGAAATTACTCACCCGAATGAAAAAAGACGGCTTGCTGAGGGACACGACACATTTATCCATCGGACAGGGTCTGAGGCTGGTCATTCAGGCCGTCTATTTCGTGCTCATCGCGCGATCATTAGGACCTGACTCCTATGGCGCGTTCGTCGCCGTGGTGGCGATGGCCTCCGTTCTGGGACCCTTCTCAGGCATGGGCACGCCTAACTTATTTGTAAAGAATGTGCGCTCCGGCAAACGAGAAGCGGCAGTCTGCTGGGGCAACGGATTGTTGCTCACTGTGGTCGCCGGTGCATTATTTTCCGCTTTCTTGATCGCGATGAATTATGTCTTTCACCTGAAGAACGCATCCTTGGTTGTGACCATCGTTTGCACATCAGACCTGATCTTGATGAAGATCACCGAGCTCGCGTGCTTCGGGTTTGCCGCTTCCAACCGGATGACGCAAACCTCCATCCAGGCCGTCGTTGTGAGCTTGTTGCGGTTACTAGGCATCGTGGTGTTGATGGGAGTAGTGCATCGAGTGACCCTCGATCGGTGGGTGCTGGTCTATCTGCTCACCAGCCTTCTGGGCATGGTCTATGCAGTGTGGAAAGGATCGCAACTGTGGGGAACACCCAGGATTGATCTGCGGACATTACGAGAAGATGTCGCGGAGGGAGTGTTCTTCAGCATTGGCAGCTCGGCTTCGACCATTTACAACGACATTGACAAAATAATGCTGAGCAAGCTATCGGACCTGGCGTCGACGGGCGTTTACGCCGCCGCCTACCGGATCATCGATGTCAGCTTGACCCCAGTCCGTTCCCTTGTAGCGGCGGCCTATCCGCAGTTTTTCCGCAAAGGCGTGGATGGCATGCGTGCTACCTATCGTTATGCCCTCTCATTGATCGGGAAGGCTGCCATCTATGGCGTTCTTGCGTCTGCCGCGCTCTGGTTATGCGCCCCGGTTTTGCCGCTTGTCCTGGGTTCGAAGTACGATGCGGTAGTGCCGGCTCTGCGCTGGCTGGCGCTTATTCCATTCCTGCGCTGCATCCATATGTTCTTGGGGGATTCGCTCTCCGGCGCGGGGCTCCAGCGCAGACGCACCGGCGTCCAGGTAGTTGTCGCCCTAATCAACATTGGTCTCAACATAGTTATTTTGCCACGCTACTCCTGGCGCGGCGCCGCGTGGACGAGCCTGGGTTGTGATGGATTGCTGGTGGTGGCCTTTTGGTTTACTGCGCTCTATTGTTGCCGCCGCGAGAAACTTCAACCTGCCTACGCTTCGTAGCGGCTCTAGTACGGCCCGAGGGCGTGGCTTGCCTTCACTCTCTCTGCGACCAGCGTTGACCCCGCCTCGGTAAGGTGACCATAGTCGAATTGCAGAGGCACATCCTTCTCAGCGTATTCCGTGCAAGAGTTCTGCGGGCAGAGTAGCTTAAAGAAACTGACGTACTGAACTCCCCAGGTATTTTCAGCAAGCTGGGCCATCTCCTCATCCAGCTTTCGATACTTGTCGAGGCGGTGCTTGAACGGGAGCTGTGGATCGTTCTCCTTGAGGGATGCCGCCAAGAGCCGTGGAAGGGGTGAATCGTACTGCACGATTGGCCCGAATAGAACGATTTTGAGCCCCTTCTGCCTAAGTGTTTTGATCGTGTCGTCCAGGCGGGGCAAATCCCCTTGTTCCCATCGCGCTGCAATCAGAATGCGATCGACGGGATGCTTCGGCAAGTACTCGTTATAAACGTACTGCATGATCGGCGTGCACTGGTCCCCATACATATAGACGTTCTTCAGCGTGGGTTCACAGCCCGATGCTGTTGCCTGAAGGATGTTGATCTCCGGGAAAACGGTATCTAACCCATACCACAGTTGTGCCGCATGGCTATCTCCGATGAGAAGGTAGTTTTTCTTATTAGGGTCCCGACGCAAGCATGTCGATGAATCAAAGTCTGTTGCCGGTTGTCCTGACGAAATAAAGCATGTTCCTAATCGGTAGGGCGCCTCCTTCTCCATATAGGAGGAGATCTGAACTTCTTCAGGCGTATACCTCGCGGGGAGGCCATGAAGCGCAAGAATAGCAAGGGCCACAGCTGTTAGTGCGATGCCACTGGCGGTCGCAAACTTAAAGGCGGCGGCTCCCCTCAACATCAACCTTCCCCTGCGAAAAGGAGTCTCCACGTACCGCCAGGATAGGGTGGCCACGACAATCGAGACGACCAGAATCCCGCACTTTACGCTGCGGCTGGATGCGTCGTGAAACTGGATCATGCTCATTCGTTGGAAAACGATGATCGGCCAATGCCAAATGTACAAGGAATAGGAGATCAGGCCGATGAAGACCACTGGCCTCAGCGATAGGATCCGCCCCACGACGGAACTTCCTGTCTGGCCGGCGGCGATGATCAAGGCCGCTCCTAAACAGGGGGCCAGCGCTGCCAATCCTGGAAAGTGAGTACGAGGTCCATAGGTGAACCCGCATAACACGATCAAGGCTAGTCCGATCGTGGCAGCGAACTCTCTCGAGAGCCTTGATTGAATGGCGGGTAATATATTCAGAGAGAGCATGGTTCCTAGCAGTAGCTCCCACATCCTCGTTACCGGAAGATAGAACGTCGCGGCATGGAAGGCATAAGCCCCGTATACGCTTAGCGCAAAGGATGCGAGGGCAACCAGGGTGATCGCCTCTCTGAACCTATTCGGCACAAAGCGCCTGATCGTAACGAGAAACAGGGGAAAGAAAATGTAAAATTGCTCCTCGACCGCCAGGGACCAGGTGTGCAGGAGCGGCTTGCTGGCATTTGGGGCTGCAAAATAGTCTGAATTGTTTAGGAAGTAAATGTTGGATAGGGAGAATACAGTGGCGAGGAGCGATTTTGAGAAGTCTTTGAGTTCGGAAGGAAGCAGGTAAATGCAAGAGAAAACGGCGGTGACGAACAACATCGCGATCAAAGCAGGAAAGATACGCCTGATCCGGCGTTCATAAAAAGCGAGTAACGAAAATCGCAATTCGCCAATCTCCCTGAGAATGACGGAACTAATGAGATAGCCCGAGATCACAAAGAAGACGTCAACGCCGACAAAGCCGCCCCAGATCTTCAGGGCCACCACGTGGTAGGCGATTACCAACAAAACGGCGACGGCGCGCAAGCCGTCGATATCAGGGCGATAGACTAAGCTGGACTTAGACTCTGACAGGGGGGATATCTCCATTGCGGTGCGTTCCAGATTTGTTCGCTCGCACAGCTAATCGGTCGGAGTGACTCTTTGCAATCGAATCTTCATCCCAAAGGCGTTGGGTTGGACCGTCGCTACCTTTGATTGTCGCCCGGAAGTTATCGTGGTATCAAGAAGATTCTCGGCCTGAAGGGGGCACTCTGATTACCAAAGTCAGAGTGAAACGAACGGACTATCTTGCCAGGCGAGCGGTGAATTTCCCCGCAAGCCTATTCGCGCGGGCACGGTAAGATTCAGCCGAGAGTTTGACCCGAGTGGTTATCGAATCTGCGTTTGTTGTGTCGGGCCAATGAACGGAAAAATCGGAATGGGATTGGCTGTGGAGTCGCGGCCAGCCACGCAAGCCGTTGAGAAGGTTTGAGCTGTGCAGTACCTGCATCCACTGTGCGGAGCAGTGGATCGATCGAACCGGACCCGCCTCGCGAACGCGATGGTGAGGTACGCAAAGTACCGAAGTAAAGCGATTCCCGCTCTCGACCTTCTCCACTAATGAAAGGAAAGCGTTGGAAGGCCAGTAGACGTTGTAGAGATGACCGCGAAAAAGCTGCAAGCCAAATGGAAACTCCAGGAACTCTTTTTCCTGGTGTTGGAAGGCGCGCTCGACTCGAGCAAGATGACCCTTTGCCAGCGCATCATCGTTGTCAACGCGAGTGGTCAGCAGGTAGGGCGTCCTCACCAGACCCGCCATAGCGATGCTATCGACAATCACCTGATCGCTCGCCTCGCCTTCTATATACATGGGCGTGATCAGTGACCCGAACGCTGCAATCTTCTTGCGGAACCATGCTGGACTTTCTGCGTCGAAGAAAACAAGCCATTGAAAATCTGCTCCCTGCTGCCCGGCGATCGAGGGCAGGCAATATTGCTCAAAAAGCGAAAGGCGTGCGGTCAGCCACTCCGTTTGCAGGCCCAGTCGTGACGGTGCGAAATCGGTCGCGGTGTTGAACCGGGTCAGAACAAGATGAGTGAATACTTTTCCCATTATTTGATACTGAAGACGCAAACTGGAGAACGCAAGTAACTCTCGATACTTGCCATTTCATTCAGGGTGTGAGAAGTAAGATGGGTCCCACGTGGGGGAAAGTGCTAACGCAACGGGCGGGGGAGATCAGGATGCCCCCAGGTACCTTGGCAATGCGCTGGGAGGAACACCGGAATTGGCGACCACGGGTAGATAGAAGCGCCGCATAGCTGCGGAAGGGCCGCTGGAAAAAGGTTTCGCCGTTCCCGCCGTTCCCCCCGACAGGGCGTATCCTTCACCTTCGTTCGGGGGGTACAGCGGGGAAATATGTGCGCGCAGCGGAGTGAAGTAGTGGGATGGTAGCAAGCAGGCACCCAAACTACCACGACAGGCCACATCTGCTTACGCCGCGCCGGCCAATAAAACAAAAACGGCAAAAGAAGGTACATCAGCACCTCGTACGAGAGGCTCCGGACCAAAAATGAGTGCTTTGGAGTGAAACGAAACACGGTCACTCTGCATCTGGTAAGGTGGCCCAAACCTTCTCTTCGTTTACAGGGAGTTTTCTCTAACTACAGGTGCTCACCGGTTCACCCCACGTTTTCTTGGGGGCGTGGTCGCGTACTCGAGCTCCTTAAGGAACCGTGTCTTCGTCCTGAACTGGTGGATCCTGCCAGTAGGACTCTTTGTGTCCGCTGCAGCATTTTTGCTCAGACCGTCCATCTTCTTCGGTGGCGTGATTTAGCTGACTCTCGGTCTCTTGTTCCCGCGATTCACGCGTGGCAACGTTAGGTGGCACCGCGAATGTGGCTAAGTACTCTTATGGGGTTTACCTGTCACATCCATTCTGCCTGTGGTTCGCATTCAACGTTGTGCCGGGATCGCATTTATTGACATATGGTGCCCTTTACGTCCTGGGCTACGCTCAGGCGTCCCTGCGGGACTGAGTTTGGAGATGGGTACTCGCGTCGACTCAGGGGCATGATCTCGAAGACCATTTGCGGCGGCGGAATCTTGACGGATGACGAGCCAGCCCTTCTGGCCACCGAGGCAGCGACAAATTCCTATTCTTGAGTATCAGCTTCCGGCCGGGCTCAGGCCCTCGATGGCGGAGACCTCAACCCCAGGGCTGCATCGCCTCACAACGGCCCCCTTTGCTGGTGGCGTCGCGTGTTCCCGCAGTCTCGCTCCTGCTTGACAGGTTAAGACTTGCCTTTGCATCATGGCAGAAACACTTAACCTATGCTCAGAATCCCGAGGCGGCCAAGCGAAAACAACGGTTTGCCCATCCGGCTGCATACTTATGAAAGCCCTGGCGATGGACCCCCTTTCGGCATATCCAGCAAGACGGTCCAGACGAAGTATCAAATCGGGCTCAGCGGGATTAACCGATAGTGAAAACGCGTTGGGTAACCACCCTGCCCCGGGAGGCAACCGCTGGCGCCACGTTCGATGCGGGCGCCAGAACGACGCAACTGATTATCGGTGAGCGCAGGCTACGGGCGTACGTCCCGTCGATCCGCGAGCTCCGCTTGCGTCTTGGTCGGCAAGATGACGGCACGACAGACCCGCAGTATTTCATTGCCGCAAACACCTTGAAAGAAAGAAGAGTTGCGGCAGTATTGATTCGCTTGCATCATGAGTTGGAAGCCTGCGTCCTGCTCTACGAACTTCGTCGCCACCGGATCGGTCTGGGCATATTGCGCCTGGGAGACTACGTCGGCGAGAGTCTCATCATCAGTCGCGAAGAATTTCGCGCGCAGCATGTCCATCTTGCAGCCCAGGCCCTCCTGCGTCATCGGACATTCCATGGCCTGAGCCTCACCATGAGGGCTTCCTTAGCTGACTGTGTCCAGCTCATGGGGCCTGAGAATAAATACCGGATGTTCTCAGAAAGGAGTACAGCGCACCTGCTGCCGCTGGAAAAAACTTATCAGGCGATGTTAGCCGGCATGGGCCTCCGCACCCGGCGTAGCCTGGCGGGAAAACGCCGGCAATTAGAGGCGACTAAACATATCGTCTTCTCACCTACTCTTGAGCCTGCACAGGCGCTTGAAGTCATGTTGACCCTGCGGCCAAGATCACTGCCAAATCGAGCCACCAGGTTCTATCAAGCCCGGTATCAGCTGCTTCTCGAAAACCCTGAGTTCTTTTCTATGGGCTTACGCTTGCCCGACGGCACCTGGTTGAGCATCTTGAGCGGCTGGCGCCGGAACCGGATTACTTACGTCGATTTACAGATGAACGATGTCCATTTCAAAAAGGAATCGATTTCAGCCGTGATGCGAGCCTTTATGTTGGAACACGAGATCGCATGCCGCCAGGAGCTCATCCATTTCGTAGGCGGATGCTCCCTGTTGCTGAGAAGATACTGCCAACCGGTTGAAGTATGTACGGATGTCTTTCTATGGCGGCCCTGCCTTCGCGCTACGCTCTTTAGATTAATGACCCCAAGGGAGAAATTAAGAACCATCTACGAGCGCGTTGAGAGCCCATTAGGAGGGTGAAAAGGTTAACGGCGATTCTCCTCGTTCCCTTTCATCGAATCCCTCCCCCGAAAGAATCGATGAAAGCGTTGTGGAGAATCGCCGCTTGAACAAAGCATACTTCTTCTACCGGAATTCACTATAGTTCTTGAGTAATAAAACGCCAACTTGTGGTAACTCCAGGTAGTAATGAGTCTTGCCCCCGCCCGCATCTCCTGTCTTATGAAAGCGCCACAGTTTCTGATTCCCCGAGAGGCCGCCGGTTGCTATTACCTGCACTCCTGCGGCACGCGGCTTGACACCAGGCAGCCAGCCAGCCGGTAATGACAGCAGGAGAGCTGCTGCATGCATGTCGTTGATCTGATTCGGAAGAAGCGCGACGGCGGAGTTCTGGCTGACGCCGAGATAGCATTTCTGGTCGCTGGAGCAGCGACAAATTCCATTCCTGAGTATCAGCTTTCGGCCTGGCTTATGGCCGTCTTCTGGCGGGGTCTCAACCTCGACGAGTTGCATAGCCTCACCACCCACATGCGTGATTCAGGCCGGGTCCTGAACTTTAGCAGTCTTCCCGGGGTCAAGGTGGATAAGCATTCCACCGGGGGAGTGGGCGACAAAACCTCCTTCCTGGTGGCCCCGATCGTTGCTGCCGCCGGCCTCTACGTACCCATGATTTCCGGCCGTGCCCTGGGCCACACAGGGGGAACCCTCGACAAACTGGAAAGCATTCCCGGCTACCGAACACACTTGCAGGAGCATGAGCTATTTGCCGTCCTGAGCGCTTGCGGTCTGTCGATCGTAGGCCAGACAGAATGGCTGGTGCCGGCCGACCGCGCCCTCTACTCCTTGCGCGACCGCACCGGAACCGTCGAAAGTCCGTTTCTGATCTGCGCCTCCATCATGAGCAAGAAACTCGCCGCTGGTCTTGACGCGCTGGTGCTGGACGTGAAAACCGGTTCGGGAGCCTTCTTGAAGCAAGAAGCAGAGGCCATTCATCTTGCCAAGTTGATGGTAGCCACGGGAAACCACGCCGGAACCAGGACTGCCGCCCTCATCACCAATATGAGTCAACCGCTGGGCCGCATGTCCGGCAATGCCGTGGAGATTGTCGAATCGGTGGAACTGCTGCGCAATCAACGCCACCCGCTCACTGAAGATCTGCGCCAACTTTCGCTCGAGCTTTCGGGATGGATGCTCTACCTGGGAGGGAAAGTGCCGGCCCCCGAGGACGGCGTGCAGTTGGCAGAGGATCTATTGGCCGGTGGCCTTCCGCTCAAGAAACTCAGCTGCATGATAGCCGCGCAGGGCGGTGACTTGGCGTGGTTTGAAAGTCCCCAATGGCTGCACCAGCCAGCCCATCAATACCCTGTCAAATCTCCATCCGAGGGCTTCCTGTCGAGCGTGGATTGCGATCAGGTAGGGTGGGCAGTCCAGCGCTCCGGAGCGGGCAGGACTGTACCCGGGGAGGCCGTGTCTGCGCACGCAGGCATAGAAACCCACAAGAAGCTTGGCGACCACGTCGCCGCCGGTGACACACTGTTCACTGTGTATCTGGAGGACGACGCGCGTCTGCACGCCGTGGCGGCAATCCTCAACCAGTGTTTCACTCTGAGCGCCGAACCGCCTTCCCCAGCGCCTCTCGTCTACCAGGTGATCGCTTGATCGGGGAAACGGAAAAAGAAAAACGCAGATCTCTTCTACTTCGGCTAGTGCCCGTACTCCAGCCCGTTGTCCAGCCCTGACCCATGTACCGCCTGGTAAGGCTCAACGGCAAGAATATTGCCCAGAATGCTGCGTTCCTGCGGAGTGAACTGAGCCTGAAACTGACTGGAGTTCATCATCGCCTCACGCTGTTCTGGTGGGTAATCGCGCAGATCGCGAAAGGCCTTTTTCATCAGCCGCTGCCGGTCCGCAGGCAGGGCATGGAATTCCTGCACCGAAGCGCGCACTTGCTGCCGCATTTGAGGGCTCAGGTGCTCCATGGCCTCAATGCGGTCCACTGTACGCTGACGCTGTTCTGGCGGCATACGGTTGATCTGCCGCAGCCGGTCGAGGAGCTTTTGCTGCGTCTCCGGGGCGAGCCGGTTGAAGCCTGGTTCGCTCTGCAGGGCTCTTTCCTGCTGTTCGGGAGTCAGGTTTCCGTGCCGTTGCAACCACGTCCCCAGGTGTGCCTGCTGGTTGTTTTCAAATCGTGGGCGGGGAACCTGCTGCTGAGCAGGCCGGGCGAAACATGGAGCAGCCCCTACGGTTAGTAACAGCAGCAGTGCCGCAAAGACACTCCGAGCCAGCTTCCCGCTGTGGGATGTTATCTCGAGCTCGTTGCGCCTTGCCATGGTGGTGCCCTCCGAAGCGGTTACGTCGACCGTCGTATTCGGGCGCCTCGTTTCCCGGTTTTTTGTGCCCCTTGGCACGTGTAATGAATCCCTATTAGTTCGAGGCGCCGTTGGCGTTATCCTCGTCCCCGTCCAGCGCGTTCAATTGCTGAAACAGTTGGGCGTTCCCATCATAAGACTGCAAGTCGCGCACCGTGGCCGAAGTCTGGGAAGCCGCCACCGGCTGGTAGTCGAGCAGGGCAAAGGTTCCGCCGCCAATCACGAGCACCGCGGCCATGGCGCCCGCCGCAAGCTGGCGCATCTGCAGGTTGCTGCTGTAAAGCAGCCAGGCCTTGGCGCGCTCAAATAAGCTGGCGGGAGCTGTGGTCTGTTCGGCCCGCAACCGGGCATACAGCTTGGCGTCAAAGAAGGCGCTGGGTTCCGGCGCCTGCCATTCGTCAAGCAGCTTCCAGGTGGTTTCCATTTCCGCCAGTTCCGTCGCACACGCCGCGCACTCTCCGATGTGCTTGCGGGCCTTGTCCGACAGTGGCCGGGACTCGAAGACCGCTTCGGCCAGATCGTTCTTAATCTCAGGGCAAGTCATAACTCTTCCTCAATTCCTGCTCGCGGTTTCACAATTGTGGTAGACCGAAGCGAAAAAACTTTCCGTGGTGTTCTCCCAGCGAAAACCACTCCTCGCAGTCCTTATCAGGCCACAGTAACTGTGAAACCGCATTAAGCAAAGTCCTTCAGGTTCTCGCGTAATGTCTGGTAAGCCCGGAACAGCAGAGACTTGGTAGCCGATTCGCTCAACTTCAGAATCGCACCAATCTCCTTGTAATCCATATCCTGGTACTTGTGCATCAGCACTGCGCTACGCTGCCGTTCGGGCAGCGCCATCACGTGTTTTCGAATCGCACTCATTCTCTCGTCTCGCACCAGCTCCTGTTCCACGTTGGGGGTACTATCGGCCACATCGGGGGTGGTGCCGGTCTCCGCGTCTGGCTGATCAAGATAAACATTCTGCGCTGTCCGCTCATACTTAGTATCTCGCGCGTGGTTCACACCCAGGTTGGTCGCGATCCGGTACAGCCAGGTGCTGAACTTCGCCTCCGCCCGGTAGGTCTGCCGCGAACGATACACGCGGAGAAAAACCTCCTGCGCCAACTCTTCGGCAACCGCCTGGTTCCGAGACATCCGAAACATAAAATGAACGATCTGTTTGCGGTATTTCTCGATCAGGATGCTGAACCCCGAATCGTCACCTTCCCGAACCCGCAACATGATCTCCGCGTCGGAGAGCTGCGACCAGTTGACCCCAGGCGTATGGACCGGCGCACCCTGCTGTGTGCCCTGGAACCCGTTCTGCGCAATGGCTACGGTACCCATACCTTCTGTAACCCCACACTGCTGACTAGGTTGCGCGGAGCCCGGAGAGTTTTCTGTGCTCCCGCTGGGGGCGGAGGAACCCTGCTGCTCTGGGGGAGGAGAAGCCATAAGTTGAGTGGATTGTAACCGTTGCCGCCAGCCACGGTCTCGTCCAGTTTAGTGGGATATGAAACCGTTTCAAGCCCACGGCAGCTTGGGTCGGCCGGAGAAGTTCCCGCGCACTTCGGCTTATCGAGGGTTTTAGCCGCAGCCCAGAACGCTGCCACCACTAGGTTGCTAATGGCATTTCAATCAGGTAGTTACCACCGGGGCTTTTGGGGCCCCCTGTGAGACTGGCCCTTAACGGACACCTGGATGTAAGGACCCCATCGGGCCGCGCGGTGGTTCGTGTAAACTACGGGTTGTCCCGGAGGGCGCTTAACTCAGCGGTAGAGTGCCACCTTCACACGGTGGAAGTCGCAGGTTCGAATCCTGCAGCGCCCACCATTAAATCAATGACTTACGAGCGCCTCCTCGGAGGCGCTCGGGCGTTTTAGGGCAACTCTTCTCGAGGCACTTTCCCCTGATGCCGGTTCGAGTATGATCGCCTACCTTGATGACCTTATCCTGGGTGTTGCAGTCGCCACATATCCATCACACCCGTGTTCATATTGAGGAAGTGTCCCTGAAATGTATTTGCAATATCCTTGCCATCCGGCACGAATGCATTACCCCAGTCATAGTGCTAACGGTCCAGCCCCCGCGCGACGCGAATTCAAACTCAGCTTGAGTCGGTAGCCGCTCGCCAGACCATTCGAATTCCGGAGCACCCACCCTAAACACCGCAAAATGAATAGGTTGCAGGTCTCGGATTGCCCGGGCCTCCTTGGCATCTTTCCCCTGTCTGAAACCCCGCGCTTTTCCGCGTTCCTTTGGTCGTGAGAATGGCGTCGCGGTTCGTCAGAAAGAAGTACGCCGGGACCCGGGGAGCATTTCACCGGGCACAAGGCCCGTTCAAGCGCACAATTTTTGCTGCCGAGTCGCCCATAAAGGCCTATGCTAGTTGAGTTTAAACGCTGTGCTGGGGCCTTCACCATGGGACACACAAAACTACCGATACCGATGCCAGGAAGAAAGAATGAAAGCTCGCTTAATCCCCGCTCTGATTGTCCTCAGTGTGTTCTCGTCCCTAAATGCTCAAACCGCGCCCTCACAAGCGAGCGCTGCAGGGTATAAACACCTGGCATTCGATGACGAATTCAATTCACCGAACACTGTCTCGCCCAATGGCACTGGCAACTATAACTGGTATCTTTCCAACATTTATGGTTCACCCTCATTACCTGCCAGCGGATATTCCATTCAAGATGGGTATCTCGAAATAAAAACAGATGCCAGTGGCTACTCGTACGGATTGGCGACTGTTAGCCCTGAAAATACCGTTCAGGCTTGGCAACACGGGTATTTTGAGGCGCGTATCCGATTTTGTTCAACCTGCGGTCAAGGCCATGGGTGGCCATCCTTCTGGTCATCATCCATTGAACGCGCCACCGGCGCGATTTCCGAGGAAGCTCCGTTCGCAGAATTGGATTTCTTCGAGTACTACGTCTGGGGAGGCTACCGTGCCTACCTCACTACGGTTCACCAGGCGAGTGGGACCAGTAAAGGTGTGCAGAATTCCAATAACCTGCCCAGCGTACCCAGCGGGACAAACTATGCCAGCTGGCACATCTATGGTTGCCTATGGACTCCAAATGAAGTGCGCTGGTATTTTGACAATAAACTGGTGGAGACGGTGAAGACCGGCCCAGGTACGCCCTACACAGCCTTGGAGCAGCAAAAAATGTTCCTCATACTCGGAACTGGTGTCAACTGGCCAATGTATGTGGATTACGTCCATGTCTGGCAGTAAGCACCACGGAAATTCTGCGTTTCAAGCGATGTCTACTCCTCCACATTGCTCTTGAGCAAAACAGCATTCGAGGTTCATCTGCAATGCGCGGGAAGAACTATTGGCTGTGGGCCCTCCTGGTTGTTCCTGTTCTGCTTACGTTTTCCTGGCTGCACGCCGAGACCCCACAACTCACCACCCAGTGGATAGTCGGCCCGGGCAGCAGGGTAGACGAAGTGCCCTCATTTGTCTGGCTGGAAGACGGCACGGCAATCCTCGACGATATACGCCTGCCGGAATCGCAACAAACCTTTGAACGTCTCGACCCCCTCACCGCCAAGCGGCGTCCAGTCCTGAACATGAGGCAAGCTGTCGCCTCGCTCAAGTCAATCGAGCCTGGCGCCGGCATTCACGACGCGCTTCCCTGGCCAATCGTCTTCAATCGTGCGGGCAAGCAGGCGCTCTACGTCTTCAACGGAGATATCTTCCTGCTGGACCTGGATTCGTCCGCCTTCTCCCGCTTAACCCGAACCCCGGAGGAAGAGAAGAATCCTGAGTTCTCGCCTGACGGACGCTTCGTCTCCTTTGTGCGCGCCAACAATATCTACATGTGGGATCTATTCGCGAAGAAGGAAACACAGCTCACCCACGACGGTTCGCAGACAACGTTGAATGGCACCCTCTCCTGGGTTTACTGGGAAGAGGTTTTCGGCCGCCATGACACTGCCTATTGGTGGTCGCCCGATTCGCAGTCGATCGCCTATCTTCAGACCGATGAGGCTGGCGTGCCGGTGAGCACGTTCGTGGATTTTTCTCCGGTAAACCCGCGTGTAATTCATCAGACGTACCCCAAGCCCGGGGAGCACAACCCGGTTGTTCGCGTAGGCGTCATTGCTGTGGACAGCGCTTCCAACCACTGGATTCCGATCAGCGACAAGCCCTATGAGTGGCTCCTGCGAGTGGACTGGCTGCCCGACGGCAAGCACCTTAGCTTCAAGACGCTGGATCACAGCCAAAGAGAACTGGGGCTGTATCTTTCTGATCGCGACGGAAACGACGTGAAGCGATTGCTCACCGAGACCGATCCCGCGTGGGTCAATGTAAACGACGACCTGTATTTTCTGCGCGACGGCCATTTCATCTGGGCTTCTGAGCGCGATGGTTACATGCACCTCTATCGCTATGCCGCCGACGGAACGCCTGGTCAATCAGGTGACCAGGGGTGACTGGGCAATCGTCTCCTCTCACGGCGGAGCCTTCTGGGTACACCAGGGAGTCGTCGGGATCGATCAAGCGAAGAATTGGATCTACTTCACCGCGCTCAAAGACGGTTCTGTCGAACGCCAGCTATATCGCATCAATGCTGATGGCACTGGCCTGAAAAAGATTTCCGCGGAACCCGGAACGCACGAAATCGGCATGTCGTTGGACGCCGCCTACTATTTCGACGCGTACTCGAATATTCGTACCCTTCCCGCGTTGCGCCTCCATGCTGCCGACGGAGCGCTCAAAGCAACCATCGCCCCACCTCGACCGGAACTTCTGCCTCCGAACCTGCAGTATCCGAAGTTGACGACGATCCCGGCAGCGGACGGCTTTGCCATGCCCGCGCAGATCTTGAAGCCCAGAGACTTCGATCCCACCCGCCGCTATCCCGTGATCCTGCATGTTTATGGTGGTCCCTCCGCGCCTACGGTCAAAGACGCATGGCAGAGCGAAACCCTCTTTGACAACGTGCTGTCCAGCAAGGGTTATATTGCCGTGGCGATCGATAACCGCGCCGCAACAGCGATCAGCAAAACGCTCGAGAATACCCTGGCGGCAAGCCCGGGCGCTGGAGAAACTGCGGACCTGGTTGCCGGCATTCGCTGGCTGAAGGCCCAGCCATGGGTCGACGGTGGCCGCGTCGGCGTCTGGGGCTGGAGTGGAGGCGGTACCGTTACCCTCAACCTGATGACCAGGTCAGAGGAGTTCAAAGCCGGCATTGCCGGCGCACCCGTGACTGACTGGCGCTTCTACGATTCCAAGTGGGGTGAATCTTTTATGCAGCTGCCGCAGAACAACCAGTCGGGCTACGACAAAGCCTCCCTTATCCCCCGTGCCCGCGACCTGCATGGCTATCTCATGCTGATCTACGGCACCTATGACGACAACGTTCATCCCCAGAATGAGGAGGCGTTCATGAATGCCTTGATCGCCGCCGGCAAGCCTTACCAGGTCGAGCTTTTTCCCATGCGCAAACATGGATTTGTCGATACCCCCGCGCTTCTGCAGCGCTACAACGCCATGCTCGCCTTCTGGGAGAGGTACCTTTAGGCGAACCTTCGTGTCAGGGTGTTTCTTCTCTATTCCGGTACGATAGAAACTCTATGGTTACAAAACACCCGGGAAGTTGGAGGTAACTCTGCACAAACATCTGCGAGCATTGAGGGCGAAGCTTCCGCAAAGGATCGCAGCCGCCGCCCTATTTGCTCTGTGCGTCTCATCCCCTCTCGGTGCACAGCGATCCAATCCTGCTTCCATGCAGAGCTTTCAGATTCCGAGTCACGGAGCGCTGCTCAACGCATTCGTCTATGTCGCCGCAGGCCCGGGCCCACATCCCGCCGTGGTGTTGCTCCACGGCTTCCCCGGTAACGAGCGCAATCTTGATCTTGCCCAGGACATTCGCCGTGCCGGATGGGATGTTCTCTACTTCGACTACCGCGGCTCCTGGGGCTCTCCCGGAGACTTCTCGTTCTCTCATGGAATAGAAGACACGGCGGCCGCTGTCGATTTCCTGCGTTCCGACGCCATGGCGAAGATCCTGCGCCTGGACCCATCGCGCATAGTCCTCATCGGTCACAGTATGGGTGGCTTCATGGCGGTACAAACTGCGGCTGCCGACCCCGCGATCGCGGGGATTGGTCTTATCTCCGCTGCCGACATGGGAGGAAGGGTTCCCCGATCCATGACGAAAGAGCGGGAACAGGCAGCGATTAAGGCGTTGAGCGCCGCGTACGATCGAGATGGGATGGCGCCCTTGAGCGGCTGCACGCCGGAGGGGCTGGCCCGTGAAATGATCGCTAATGCAGCGCCATGGAGCTTCATGACCAAGGTCCGTTCACTCAACAGCCGGCCAGTGCTCATCGTCACTTCGGATGATGCGTATGCCCGGGGAGACCAGGGGTTCGCGGGGGCGTTGCGCGGTGCGGGCAACAGCCGGGTGTCTACACTGCACCTGCACACCGATCACGCCTACTCCGATCAACGCGGCCCGCTCTCGAGTGCAGTCCTCAGGTGGCTTGCAACCGTCGCCTCACCAGCAGGACTGCACTGAGCTACTACCGGGTGGCGTGGGAATGGTGGTGATGATGGTGGCGATGATGATGGTGTTGTTCTGCAAAAGCGGATGACGCAAAGAGCATAACCATGGTGAACAGCAGAGCCTTTTTCATGTCCCCATGATAATCCCAAAGAGACGGACGGGAATGCCGCCTAAGGGTTACTCTCTTGGGCTATACCGGTTCTACAATGGCCCTCACGGTACTGCCCTTCCGCCGGCTGCGGAAAAAGAATCCGAGCGTCATGAGCAGGTAAACGAAGTAGAGATAAGGCAGCCAGGAATAGGGCGCAGCGGGAACGGGATAAAGAGTTCCTGCCAGGGCCATGACCATCGACACGCCCCCCAGAATCGCGACCACCAAAAGAGCCGTTGACAACGCACCCTGCCGCTTTAACTGGAGCGGCAATGCAATGCAGATGAGCCCGTAGATGGTAATGAACCCGTAGACGGCAAATGAGCCCAGCCAGCCGTAGATTTCTGGGCCCGAGTAGCCGAGGGCGGTGAGCACCAGGGTTGGGATGAGTACCACGGCGGCGGTCAACACCACGGCAAGGTGCGGAGTTTCGTTGCGGTGGTGGGTCTTGCAAAAATGCGTGGGAACCAAACCGTTATGGGCCATGAGCAGCAGGATGCGGGCCGCCGCTGTGATACAGGCCAGGGCGCAGGCAAACATGCTGATCATCGCACCGGCGTCAATGATGATGCCAAGCGCGGGCACGGCGGCCTGGTTGGCCAGCACGTGCATCGGCGCATCGGTCTTGTCGAGAGCCAGGCCGGTGTTGCGAAAGCCGAGCACCTCAGCGTAGGCCGTGACGACGAAGAACGCGCCCGCGCCCAGCGCGCACTGCAAAACCGCGCGTGGAATGGTACGCAGCGGTTCCTTAGCCTCGTGGCCGAGCGCGGTCGCACTCTCGAAGCCAACGAAGCTGAAAATCGCTAAAACAAGCCCCAGGCGGACGCTTGAGATCGAACTGCCCTGCAGCCGCAATTGTGGCCAATCGAGGTGCAGGCCGTTCTTGCATAAAACCAGAAGCAACACCACCAGGATGCAAGAAACGGACACCGCTTCCAGCCAGAGCATAGTTCGGGCGGAGAGCTTCACATCTCGGTATGCCATAGTCGCGGTTGCGAGCACACAGACCAGAATCAGCAGGGAAGGCGACGCCAGGTGGCCGGTAAACGATTTCAGCAGCACGTTCGCATACAGGGCGAAGCCGGCGGCGATCGAAGAGCCCGTGGCGACGTAACCGAGAAGCAGGGCCCACGCCGCGATGCTGGCAAACACCGGCGGCAGCGAAGCCGTGGCGTAGCTATACAGGGAGCCGGGGGAGGCGGAACGGCGCGCGAGCGCACCGATGAGCAGTGCGATCAGCGTAACCTGCACGGTGGCCAGCGCATACGCGGCCCAGGTTCCGTTGCCGGCCAGGGCAAAAACCAACGGAATGGTCAGGACCGGAGAGGTGGCGGGCGCGATGGCGCCAACCGACTGGGCCAGGGTTTCCCAGGGCGTCAGAATGTTATGGCGCAGGCCATATTCGATCTGGCCCGCGGGAGAGTCCGATTCAAATACAGCTGCGGTCTCGGGCGGCAGTGGTGCGTCCTCCAGAAAACTGGTTCTAAGTAACTGAATTTGCGAGCGACGTGAAGGGAGGCCGGAAAACCGTGTCCTTAGTTTGCGGGGAAATTGAGGCGGAAGTCAAAGGATTTTTCGACCGTGTAGAGTGAGCATGGAGAGGGGGAAAGGTGTCAATCCAGCTTGCCGAGCAGGCGCTCAGCCTCTACGATCTTCCCCGGACCTCCAGTGTCCACCTCGTCAGCCTTTCGGAGAATGAGACTTACAAGGTAGAAGCTCCATCCGGCAAACGATGGGCTTTGCGTCTCCAGCGGCCGGGATATCAGTCAAAAATTTCGCTCGCTTCCGAGATCGCGTGGCTGGTCGCATTGCGCAAAGATGGCGTGGTCGCTACTCCAGTTCCGGTAGTCGGACTGGATGGAGAATATATCCAGATCGTGCGCGGACTGCAAAACGTGGTTCTCTTTGAATGGGAAAACGGCCGCCAACCCAAAATCCACATGGACCTGCGCCAGTGTTTGAAGAGTCTGGGTGCTATCACCGCCCAGATGCATGAGCACAGCAGAACATGGCAGCGCCCGGTCGATTTCGAGCGCTTCACCTGGAACTTCGAATCAGCGTTGGGGGAGGCGCCCCGATGGGGTCGTTGGCAGGACGGGCTGGGCGTGAATGCCACCCGGCTCGATCTGTTCGGCCGCACGGCGGCTCTGATCCGCGAGCGTCTTTTGCGTTATGGCAGCGCCCCGGATCGCTTTGGTCTGGCTCACTGCGACCTGCGCCTGGCCAATCTGCTTATGCATGCAGGCGAGGTCAAAGTAATCGACTTCGATGATTGCGGCTTCGGTTGGTATATGTACGATGCCGCTACGCCGCTGTCGTTTTACGAGCACCAGCCCCAGGTGCCGAGCCTGATCGAAATATGGCTGGAAGGCTATCGAACGGTGAGAGCCATCCCCCAGGCCGACGAAGAAGAAATTCCCACCTTCGTGATGCTGCGGCGGCTGTTGCTGGTAGCCTGGGTCGGCTCCCATGTGGAAACCGACCTTGCCCGGTCCCTGGGAGTTTCCTTCACCGATCAGACGGTTGCTCTGTGCTCCGCGTATCTGAGGCGTTTCGGGTGAGGCATGTCAGTCGAAACGCACCATGATCTTTGAGAATCCGCTGGGGTTCTCGCTCCATGCTTGGATCATTGCCGGCGCCTGCTCCAGCGGGACGATGGCACTCACGGCTTCATCTACCGGAAAACGATGCTCCTCCAACATGCGTATCACTTCACGAAAGTCTTCAGGAAGGGCATTGCGTGAGCCCAGAATGTCGAGCTCCTTCTGCACGAAGAGTTTGGTTTCGTAGGCCACCGGCTCCTTGGCGTAGCCGATATAAACCACGCGTCCGGTGAAGGCTACCTCGTCTACCGCGCTGCGAAAAGTTTGTGGCAGCCCAATTGCTTCAATAACAACGTCCGGCCCTCGGCCTTCTGTAAGTTCGAGCAACCGTTCGTGCAGGAGCTCCTTGGTAGTGTTGATGACGTCTGTTGCCCCGGCACGCAGGGCGAGGGCCAGCTTTGCATCGTCGAGATCGACGGCGATGGTCTTAGCCCCGCGGAAGCCCGAAGCGGCGATAGCGCCGAGCCCCACTCCGCCACAACCAAAGACCGCAACCGCATCCTGTGCGGCGACGCGTCCCCTGCGTACCGCGTGGAAGCCGACGGTCAAGGGCTCGACCAGGCAGAGTTCCTTGATAGTCAATCGGGCGGGATAGAGTTTCGCGGCGGGCACGGCGATATATTCCGTCATCGCTCCGTTGCGTTGTACGCCCAGCGTCTCGTTGAATTGGCAGGCATTGGCCCGGCCCCGCAGGCAAGCAGGGCAGCGGCCGCAGCCGAAGTAAGGAGAAAGGGTGACGTCCATCCCCGCGGCAAGTTCCGGATGTGCTTTGCTCGGTTCAGCAATGGTAGCCGCCACCTCGTGGCCCGGGATGCGAGGAAAAGTTATCAGCGGATTCTTACCCCGATAGGAACTCAGGTCAGTTCCGCAAAGTCCGATCATACGGACCTTGAGCAACACGTCGTCATTGGTAGCAACTGCATCCGCAACTGTTTCGATTGCGACATCGCCCGGCTCTCTCATCACGAATGCTTTCATGTTTGGTCCTCACTCTAAAAGTTGTGGGAATTATGGGGCGCCCAATGTGCTGGCAAACTAAATCTGATTCTCCGGACGCCCTGAAGGCCAGACATAATTGAACACCGGCGCCAGAACAGCCTCGATCTGGGCCAGAAGCGCCTTGTCGGTTGTCTTCTGGAGCAGCTTGAGGCTTGTCTCCACCTGGTAGGGAGTCGATATGCCGATGAGTGTGCTCGACACGTACGGGTGGTCCAGGCAGAAGCGCAGGGCCACCTCAGATAAATTCACTCCATGCTCGCGGCAAAATTGCGCAGCTTTTCTGCCCGCATCGCGCACTTGCTGCGGCGCCGGATGCCACTCTGGCGGCCCCTGTTCCGTCAAAAGACCCATGCACAAACCGGATGCATTGATCAGCCCGATACCACGCTCCCGGGCGAAGGCGGTCAGAACCGCATCCATATCCGTATTCAGCAGGTTGTAGTGGCAATAAGTAAGGATGCTGTCGACTGGTGTGGCCTCCGCAATGCGCCGCAGGAGCTTCGGAGGATACCCTGTGATGCCGATGTAGCGCGCCTTGCCTTGTTGCTGTAGTTGCCGCAAGGCCGGCAGCGTTTCATCGATAATCAGTTGCACATCTCCGAACTCGACATCATGAACCTGAAACAGATCGATGTAGTCGGTCTGCAACCGCCGCAGTGACTCTTCCATGCTGGCAATCACGCGCTTGGCCGAAAAGTCGAAGTCGGAAAATCCGTAGCGTCCGCACTTGGTTGACAGGACAACGCGTTCGCGCCTGCCCACCAGGGCGTCACCCAGCCTCGTTTCAGAAAGCGTGTTCCCGTAGTAGGGTGAAGAATCGAAAAAGTTGATGCCCTTGTCCACCGCCAGGTGAACCGCCCTGATCCCCTCACTCGGATCGATGTTGCCGAAAACATCGCCTAGCGTAGCGGCCCCAAAGCCAACCACCGAAAGTCTAAGATCTGTCTGGCCAAGCTTTCTGTATTCCATCGTTATTGGTTGACTCCGCTGGCCAGAAAGCCGCCGTCGACCACAAGTATCTCGCCCGATACATACGATGCTGCATCGGAAGCCAGGTACACGGCCGCACCCACCAGCTCTTCCGTCTTGCCAAAGCGGCCAATGGGCGTGCGCATCTTGAACTCCCGTCCGCGCTCGGTGCTGTCCAGCAGATTTGCGTTGAGATCGGTGCGGAACAACCCGGGTGCAATGGCGTTGACCAGCACTCCATGGCGGGACCATTCGACGGCCAGTACTTTGGTAAGCGCTCCCACCGCGGCCTTGCTGGCGCAGTATGCGGCAACCTCGAAAAGGCCCACGTAGGTGGAGAGCGAGCCAATATTGATGATCCGTCCGTAGCCCCGGCTGAGCATATGCTTCCCGAAGACCTGGCAACCTCTCAGCGTGCCGGTCAGATTGGTGTCCATGATCCGTTCCCAATCGTCCTCCGGAAAGTCGAGCGTAGGTGCGCGCTTGGTGATGCCGGCGCAATTAATCAGAATGTCCACTTTGCCAAACGCCTTCAAGACCTCATCGCGCAGTGTTTCTAACGTAGCTCGTTCGTGCACGTCCGAGGTGCGGCGCAGTGTCTTACGGCCTTTGGCTTCAATCTGAGCCGCGGTTTGCTCCACTTGTTCCGGCCTTCTCGAAGAGGCGACGACATCTGCGCCCGCGTCCGCCAGCCCGAGAGCAAGAGCATGGCCAATACCCGTGGTTCCACCGACCACAACGGCGGTCTTTCCCTGCAGATCAAAAATGGAAGTACTCATGAGGGGGCTGTTTCTTTCGGAGGAGATCGGTAGTTGCTGGTTTGACCGTCGATAAAGTAAGCGCTACATTGAGTCTATATCTACGGCAGAATGCCGGCGAGAAGAAATGGCTGCCGAAAAAATACTCCGGATCGACCCCAAAGACAACGTCCTTGTAGCGCTGACCCAACTACCGGCCGGGGAAGCCATCACCTTCTCCGGGCAGCAGTATATTCCGCTTTCTGATATCCCTGCCAAGCAAAAGTTTGCCATGCGTGATCTTGCCGTCGGTGACGAGGTCATCATGTACGGCGGAATTGTCGGGCTCGTGCGCCAGGCGATCCCCCGCGGCGAACTGCTCAGCACGCGAAACGTGCAGCATGACGCCTCCGGCTTTGGTCCCAAGGTGGGTGATTACTCCTGGTCCGCGCCCGACGTGTCAGCTTGGTCTTCGCGCACTTTCCACGGTTACCATCGTGCGGACGGCCAGGTCGGCACGCGCAATTACTGGCTGGTGATTCCGCTGGTTTTTTGCGAAAACCGCAATGTGGAAGCGCTGCGCGATGCCTTTGAAGAAGAGCTTGGTTATGGGCGGCCAAAACTTTATCGCCAGCAAGTGCGGCAACTGATCGCACAGCATCATCAGGGCCCGCGAGCAACCGAATTTGATGATCTGAGTCGACCGGAGCGGGTCTTTCCCAATGTCGATGGAGTCAGGTTCCTGGTACATGAAGGCGGCTGCGGCGGCACGCGCCAGGATTCGAAGGCGCTCTGCGGGCTTCTCGCCGGCTATATCCATCACCCCAACGTCGCCGGCGCCACCGTGCTGAGTCTCGGCTGTCAGAACGCCCAGCCCTCCATCCTGATGGATGCACTTCGCCAACGGGACCCGGCCTTGCGCAAACCGGTTCTGATGTTCGAACAGCAGCAGTCCGGGCTTGAATCGGCCATGCTTTCCGAAGCCATTCGTACCACTTTTGAAGGCCTGGTTGAAGCCAACCGTCTTACGCGTAAGCCGGCACCTCTGAGCAAGCTCACCGTAGCCTTGAAGTGTGGCGGCTCCGATGGGTTTTCCGGCATCTCGGCCAACCCCGCGCTCGGGCACGTGTCTGACATGCTGGCCGCCCTTGGCGCGAAGTCGATCCTGTCGGAGTTTCCCGAACTCTGTGGAATGGAACAGAGTCTTATCAATCGCTGCGTGGATGCGGGCCAGGCCGACCGTTTCATCCAGCTGATGCGTGATTATGCCGCCCGGGCAAAGGCGGTCCACTCTGGTTTTGAAATGAACCCCTCCCCTGGCAACATCAAAGACGGATTGATCACCGATGCGATGAAGTCCGCCGGCGCTGCCAGGAAGGGCGGCACCTCGCCCGTCTCTGCGGTTCTTGACTATCCGGAGTATGACGACACGCCGGGTCTGGCTCTTCTCTGTACTCCGGGAAATGATGTTGAGTGTGTCACGGCGCAAGTGGGCGCGGGCGCCAATGTCGTCCTTTTCACCACCGGCCTGGGTACCCCGACCGGTAATCCCATCACCCCGGTGATCAAGGTCTCCACCAACACCAGCCTCGCCGAACGCATGTCAGACATCATCGATATCGATACCGGAGCTGTCATTCGCGGCGAGACCACAATCGAGAAAGTCGGCGAGTCGATTCTCGACCTTGTGATTGAAGTTGCGAGCGGAAAAGTACGGACCAAGGCCGAGCAACTGGATCAGAATGACTTCATCCCCTGGAAACGCGGGGTCTCCCTCTAGCTAATCCGGCAGCGGAACTCGGGCTTGCCGGCGATCCCCAGATTTGCCAGGAACAGCCTGCCTCCGATGTAACCCTGGTGCGGATCGTACCCCGGAGGTGCGAGTGGCAGGGAATCGCTGAAATTTGCCGAGGTCACAAACACGTCAGTCAGATCGGGACCGCCAAAGGCGACTGACGACGTTTGTTTTGCCGGTATTGGGACTCTGCGTTCCACGCGGCCATCCGGGTCGTAACGCACGATGCATGATCCGAACCACTGGGCCGACCAGACGTGTCCTTCGGCGTCGACCGTGAGCCCGTCGGGGACCCCTTCATCCAGCCCCACCCGCACGAAAGGCCGCTTGCGCTGAACCGTGCCCCTCTCCACGTCGTAGTCGTAGGCGTAGATGATCCGCTCTGCTGAATCGCTGAAGTAGAGCGTACGTTCGTCGGGTGAGAAGCCGAGTCCGTTTGCCAGCCGGATGCCGTCATCTAAAATTTGGACGGTCCCATCGTGATCCAAGCGCATCAAGTGGCCTAAGGGGTAATCCCCGGCGGATTGATAGAAGCAGGAGCCAGCCAGCAAACGGCCCCGCGGATCGGCAACACAGTCATTCATCCGGCAGGCGTATCCATCTACTTCGCTGGCCAGCAGCACTGCTTCGCGCTTGCCATCCCAGGTCCATAGGCCGCTGGTATTGGCTATGACGAAGCCCATGGGCTCGTTCAAAGCAAACCCGCAAATCTCCAATCCAGTGCGTAGAATGGTTGAGCTTTTTTTTGCCCAATCGTAGCCATAGAAGCGATGGCCGGAGAGGTCGGTCCAGAAAAGGGAGTTGCGTGAGCTGTCCCATAGCGGGCCCTCTCCGCACAGGTCCTGATAGTCGGCGATCGGTTCGAATTGCGTTAATTGCATATGATTTACTCTAATTCCGTGCTCAAGACCGGCATCCTCAATCCCGCCATCAACTCTCTTCTCTGCCGCATCCGGCACACGAACACTCTGGTCATCGCGGATCGTGGGTTCCCATTTTGGCCGCAGATCGAAACGGTCGACATTTCGCTGATCGACGACATACCTCGAGTCCTCGATGTTTTGCAGGCTCTAAGGAAAAACTTCGTCGTAGCGCAAGTCTTCATGGCCGAAGAGTTCCTTTCGGTAAACCCGCCAGAGACAAAGGCTGCGTACGCAGCAGCACTGGAAGGCGTGCCCACGATCTACGAACCGCATGTGATCTTCAAGAATCGCGTGCCACAAGCCATCGGCCTGATCCGCACGGCCGACACAACACAGTACGCGAATCTGGTTCTGGAGTCTGGCTGAAACAGCAGGTCCCTCAGCTACGCTACCCCGGATTTCCTGCCACGCCCCACTAAAGCCGCGGCACTCAAGCAGGCTTTTTAGCTAAAGCACGGCGTAGCACCAATTCAAGTGCCTGCTTGTGTTGTTCGTACTCCATATCGGAAAGACGCCCCTGAAGATGGTCTGTCTCCAACGAGAAGAGCTCGTCCTTGAGCGCCGCCAGCAAGCTGCCACCCGAGAGATTCTGGACAGTCGAAACCGCCCCGGCAACCTCTGTGACGCCGCCATCCACGGGGCTGCGCAGCAGAAAACCAGCACCAACTGCGAACACCAAAGTGATCGCCCCCAAAATCCACCACTTGTACTTATTAAGAGGATCAGGAGTATCGATCGGCACACCAAGGCCGCCCCCAGGCCTGGTGTCATTGGCTGCCGCGCTGCCGCCCGCGTCGGTAGCCCCTGCGCTCTCGTTGGTCTGGCCTTCCGCCTGCGTATCGCGGGGCATGGCGCCAGAGCCGGACACAGTGAACGCGAATGGACGTGAAGGTGTACCGTTCCGGGCCAGAAAAGTCAGCGCACCAGGGGTCTCGTTCAGCGATTCGAAAGTCACGCCCCCACCCGGCTTGAAGCTCATGCTCTTGGGCATCATGACCACGAAGCTGTCGGTTGCATTGGCAAATCGCTGGTCAAAACCGAGGCTGCCCGAGTAGGGCAGGTGATAGCTGAGCTGAAACTGCGTCACTCCAGGGCGCAGGGGGAAAAGAAACGCATAGTGGCCCTTATCTGCCAGAGGTACGGGCGACGATTGAACCGGCATGCCACCGGGAGCCATGGCGGCCGAGCCTTCAATCTGCGCCTCTGGAGGCAAATAGAACTCGTAGGACCGTTTGCTGAACTGGGTGCGCGGCGGGTTGGAGTCGTTCTTGATAAAAAAGCTCTGGGTTACGCGAAGCCCCTGGGCGTCGGTTTCGACGCGCATCACGTTAGCGACCGTGTTGACACCGGCAACCACGGCCGCGACATCGTAGACCTGCGCATTCACATTGGGCGTATTAGGTGGGGCGGGTTGGAAATACGCAGCTCCCTGATGATCAATGCGTATGAGGTGCATACCCGGGTCAGGTGCATCGATCGAAAAGTGTCCTTGGCCGTCGGTCGTAGTCTTCGCGATCTCCTGCATGCGCTGGTCGAGCCCGATCAGCGTCACCGTATCTCCGGCCGCGGGGGTGTGCGTCGTACCATTGGTGACGGTACCCGTAATGGTGGCTGCGGAAGCCCCGGCTGTGAATGCAATGATTGCGCAGAGCGCGCCAACAAGGGGATTCGGTCTCATTCTCATCTTTCTGTAAGCGGCGCGGAAATCAGGAGAGCGTGACATGCAGTTCCAACTGCTCAATTTCCGCCAGCACCGCGGCGGTCTCGTTTTCCAGGGCAGCGCGCTGCGCCGTGTAGTCTTCCGCCGTATACTTGCCCGCACTGTACTCGAAATTCAAGTCGCGAAGATTCTCGTACAGGACGTCTTTCTGTTCGCGCAGGAAATCCAGTCGCGTCTTCGGAATCTGTCGTGCCGTATGCCGCTGGGGATAGAACACGAAGGTAAAGATCGCGAGCAGAAGAACGCCACACGCGATGGTGCTCATATTTGGGTCTCGCGGCGTATGCGGTCTCGGGTGGCTGTAAATGCGGGCGTATCCGGCACTGCAGGCATCGGCACCGTACGCAGTTTCCAGTTACGCACGATAAGCAAAACCCCCGCGATGCCGAGAAACAGCATCAATGGCGGCATGATCCAGGCGACATGATTGAATCGCGTGAATCTCGGAGAAGCCAGCACCACCGGTCCGTACTGCTCCTGGAACTGGTGGAAAATGGCGTCGTCGCTATCCCCCCTGGCGATGCTCGACGCCAGTTGCACCCGCATGCCATCCGAGTCAGGACAACCGACGTGGTTGCATTCGCCCAGCAGCTGATTGCAGCTGCAGACACACATCATCTCGTGGCTGTCCTTGTCGAACCGGGCAGAGGAGTCGGTTGCACCCGCGGTCATCGCGACCAGGATGCCAAGCAGGGCAAGCTGCGAGCCACGGTTAATAACATTACGGTAGTTCAATCGCGGCTCCTGCCGGCACTCACAACCTCAGCGTCATCCAGCAGCCCCGGCTCCACCACCGGTTTCTTCACCGGCTCGGCAGGCCGGGTGCGGCCCGTAGCCAGCGCCGCGCTCAGATTAGGCGCCAACGCAACCAGCGTCCCGGCAGCTACGACAATAACCCCAATCCAGATCCAGGCCATGAGCGGGTTAAGAAAGACCTTGATGATCGGCAAGCCGCTGTCGGGGTTCTTGCCGGCATAGATCACGTACAGGTCCCAGGCCAGCGTGGAATGATTTGCAACCATGGTTGATGGCTGTTGCGAAGCCGCGTAGAAGCGCTTCTCGGGAGCAAGCTGGGTTATCTTCTTGTTGCCCCGATAGACGTCGAGCAGGGCGAACTCGGTATCGTAATTCAAATTCGAATCCTGGGTGAAACTCTGGCACACGATCCTGTACGGCCCAATCGTCATGCTTTGGCCGTTGTTCATCTCCTGCTCGTGGCTTTGATTAAAGGCCCCACCGGCAATGCCAATAAAGATGACCACTACGCCGAAGTGCACGATGTAGCCGCCATAACGGCGCGTGTTGCGGCGTGTGAGTTGCACCATGGAGGCAAAGATGTTCTTGCCGGTGTGCTTGTGGATGACATTGGCGCCGCGCAGAAACTCCGAGGAAATGGCCGTGATGACCCCGGCGCCCAGAGAAAAGGCAACCAGCGAATAGAACGTGGACTGATCGTTCCAGGGACGAAGTCCAGCCGCGATCAGGACGATCGCCGTGGTCACAATCGCTGCACTGGGCAGGATAAAGTTGCGCCGGATGCTCTTGAAGGAAGCGCTGCGCCAGGCCAGCAGCGGGCCGATCCCGGTGAGGAAGAGAAGAAAGAGGCCGATCGGCAGCGCAACGCGGTTAAAGAATGGTGCGCCGACCGTGACCTTGTTGCCTTGCACATACTCCGAAATGATAGGGAAGAGCGTGCCCCACAGGATGGTGAAGCAGGCAGCCAGCAACACCAGGTTATTGAACAGAAAGCTTGATTCGCGAGAGACCAGCGATTCAAGTTTGTGTTCCGACTTGAGATGATCTCGCTGTCTCAGGAAGGTGAAAAGACAGACAGAGAGCACAATCACCAGAAAGGCAGTGAACCAGCTGCCAATGGAAGACTGGGCGAAGGCGTGGACGGAGCTCACCAGGCCGGAACGCGTCAGATCGGTTCCCAGGATGCACAACAGGAACGTGCTGAAGATGAGCCAGACGTTCCAGTTCTTCATCATGCCGCGCTTTTCCTGCATCATGACCGAGTGCAGAAAGGCGGTGCCGGTGAGCCAGGGCATGAGAGAAGCATTTTCCACCGGGTCCCAGCCCCAGTATCCGCCCCACCCGAGCACCGAATAAGCCCAGTGAGCACCGAGGAAGATACCGCAGGTAAGAAAGAGCCAGGTCACCATCGTCCAGCGGCGGGTAATGTGAATCCACTTCTCTCCCGGGTAGCGCATCATCAAAGCGCCGAGGGCGAAGGCGAACGGCACGCTGAAGCCTACATACCCCAGGTAAAGCATCGGAGGGTGGATCACCATTTCCGGATACTGCAGCAGAGGATTTAATCCGAAGCCATCGGCTGGCGCCTGGCCCTGCACCAGGGCAAACGGAGGCGCCGCAAAATTTAGCAGGAGCAGGAAGAAGATCTGGATACCGGCCAGGATGGTCGAGGCATAAGCGGTGAGGGTGACGTCAACCTTATGCCGCAGCCGGAGCACAAAACCATACGCGGTCAGCAACCACGCCCAAAGCAGTAGTGAGCCCTCCTGGCCGGACCATAACGCGGCGAACTTATAGGCTCCAGGCAGGGCACGGTTCGAGTGATGGAGGATGTAAGAGACGGAGAAGTCGTTGGTGAAGGCGGTGTAGACCAGGGCGAAGGCTGCGCAGGTGACGGCAAAGAAGCTGCCGATGCCGGCCCGCCGGGCGGTTTCAGCCAGCCTGTCAGGGGACATCCGGCCGCGGGATCCGGTGGCCAATTGCCGCAACGCGACTCCACCGGCTACCAGCGTGTAGCCGCTCAGAACAAGAGCAAGGAGGAGAGAAAAACTTCCAAATTCCGGCATGAGAGGGTCACGAACCCTTCCCGATTGTCGCAGAGGCAGATGGGGGACGGCAATGGCGCCGCTAAAACCTCACCCTGGAACCGTCACCGGCCAACGAATCTCAGGGTGCCCCATCTTCGCGTTTTTGCGAAGGATGGGATCCGCAAATCTTGAGTTGATTGCTGGTTGGGGGAGAAATCTTAAGCGGAGCGCCGCATGCACTCACCGAGCAGATCCTGAACCAGCTGAATGAGGCTGCCTGGATCGAGAGGCTTAAGCCGGAAGACGACATCGAGCCCTTCATAGGCGGATTCGGCATCCGGCAGGCCGCTCAGCACGACCACAGGGAGCGTGAACCCCCGGCGCCGTAGTTCAGTGACAAATTCCGGGCCGCTCATGACCGGCATCAAGTGGTCGGTAATGATTAAGCCAAAGGCCTCGGAAGGTTCCGCTTCGTTGAGTACTTCGAGTGCCCGCTGACCTTGCGGTGCAATGCAGACCTCCCGGCCACACCCCTCCAGAATCGCTCGGCGGGTTGCCGACTGAATATGGTTATCATCCACCAGCAATATGCGCACAGACATTCCCCAGGCCCGGTTACCCTCTCTGACGATAAACAATGGGTGTATGGATGAACAGACCGTGAAAACGGTTGCTTGCGTTAACGAGCTAGTTTAACTGCCATTTACCTGCCATATCCCCTTTCGGCCCCGAAACAGCTAAACCGGGCCAAAGTGAAAGTGCAGCTCCTGCACGCTGGCGATGGGCGTACCGTCCCTGGTGGCCGGGCGGAAGGTCCAGGTCCTCAGGGTGCCGATCACGCTGGATTCGATGCCGTAACCAAGGGTGTGCAGAACGGCAAGATCGGCGACCTTGCCGCTGGGGTCGATGGTTACATCGACCACCACATCGCCCTGAACGCCATGGGGGAGGACCGAAAGATCGGGTGCCGGGCTGGGGGAGTACGTGGTGAGAGCAATCTGCATCGAGCCCGAGCCCCAGGAGTCGGAACCGCTGCTCGAGTCCGGCGTAGCGGACGCGGGGGAAGAAACATTGGGGGAGGGCGCGGCCTCCGTAACAGTAAGGTGTGGAAGGGGCGGAAGATGAACGGCTGAAGGGGCCGCCGCCACGGTTGGGGCGGGAGGAACTTCTGCACCGGCAAGCGCCTTGGGCTTCACCTTGATTTGCGGGTGAGGCGCCGGAACGGGCGCCCGGCCTGGTAAGTAGGTTAGTTCCACTCGCGTGCCGAGGTCCGTACCCGGCAAACTGAAGACTTTCACCGGATGCATTCGCAAGGCGAAGAGAAACACCGCCGCCGCCACTGCGTGCGCGGCTACGGACAGTGCGCTTGGGCCCACCAGCCTGCGTCGGGTTGGAAGCAGAGAGAACATACGCTCCTCGCACTATTTTAACCGGCCTAGTCGTGGGTAGGCAGGGGATCAGGCATGGCGACAATGGTGACCTCACCCTGGGCGTCGCGCTCCAACACCGGCGCATAGATTCCCAACAGCTTCCGGGTCCACCAGTCGCCTGTCGTCTGTTTTTGCCGGATCGATGTAAACCAGTATTGCCACAGCACAGCGCGCACCTGGCGGGGAGGGGAACCGGGGAAGGGATTACCGGCAAACAGTGCCAGCACGTCAGCGTCGTTGGACAGCAGGTGCTGCTCGGTTCGTGGAACCAGAGGGTTTCCCTGCCACGAACCCAGCGAGGCAAACCAGAGATTCCATTCAAAGCGAGGTTGGTAGGGTGCGTAGATTCCGGGCGCCTGATCGAGCGCCTGCGGCTTGAAGCGGAAGGGATATGCGACCCAGATCTGGCCGTCGTTCGAGCCCTGGAACTCAATCTCATAGCGTCCCCGCGTCATTACCGCAAACAGGCCGTATTGGTTGGCGATGCGGAACGGCTCCAGCATCGTCACCGGCTGCATCGGCAAAGGTAAGCGGCCGAAGACCATGGAGATCAGCTCCACCGTGGTCACATAGCCAACCAGGGTGAGCAGTACAGCACTGCCTGCGATACCCAAACCGGTAAGCAGGCGCTGCCACGGTGCTTGCGTCTGGGCCGGTGGTTCCCCGGTTTTTACCCATCGGCTGAAGAAGCGATCGTCCAACAACAGGAATCCAAGCGCCAGAACCAGGTAATTCAGAAAGGTGTAGTTGGCAGTAAAGATCACGCCAATCTCCCACGGCGTGACGATGAGAAAGCAGACCATGCGCCAGCGGCGGGGAAGAAACAGCATCCAGACGATGACCAGTTCGAGCGTCAGCGTGGCGAACGCGGTCGCCCAATGAAACCAGTGCGGCAGGTGCTGAATGTACCAACCGATCCAGGTGGGCAGGGGACCGTTCTGGTAGTACTCGTCCATCGCGGTCAGATGGCGCCATTCCGGGTCCCCGCTCAACAGCTTCACCAGGCCCGATTCGAAGTAGATGCGGAACCACTCCCACTGCAGCAGGAACAGGCTGGCGCGTGAAGGCGGATGTCCGGTCCCCAGCCCCGGCCGCCATCCGGGAGGCGCAAAAAACAGCGCCAGAAATCCCGCTTCGAGCAGCATGCCGTCGGATTGGTAACCGGAAAAATCCTGCGCCGCGCTGACGAAGGAAAGAAAGCAGACAAAGCAGATCAGCAGCGTGGTGCGAGGCCAAACGTTGACGGTAAGCAGTAACGAGGCGGCCAGGCCCACCCAGCACATCGCCATGAGCATGTGCGAGCCGCTGTTAAGCCACAGCACGGTGGGTGCGAACCAGAGGCGCACAGCTGGTCCGAACGATTGCGCCACCGCCGCCAGGTATCTGCCCGCGGGCAGGATGCCGGCGGGCCCCATGAGCCCGCGGATCTGAAACAGGAGAGAGACGAAAGCGGAGCAGTAAATCAGACCCAGCGCGCGCAGCACAATCCAGCGCGGTATCAACCGGTCCGCCGCGCCCTGCTCCGAGGTGAACAGGGCCACAACCTTCGCCATGACCCAATATAAATAAGAAGGCGCACCTCAGATGGGTGCGCCCTCGTTTAGGTGCACTTTCCAGCACCTTTCCCCAATGGGGAGAACGTCGATGTTGTCAGTTGGATTCTTTAGCTGCCCTGGTGGACCACAACCTTCTTGTGTTGGGTCTTGGGCTTGGGTGCGGGCGTAGCAGCCGGTGTGCTGGTTGCCACCATCTGAGTTTGTACGGCAGCGGTTGCAGTAGCCGGTGCAGCGGTTGCGCTGGCTGGTGCGGCGGTTGCGGTGTCCGGTGCAGCGGCAGTAGCTGGTGCAGCTGTTGCGGTGGCTGGTGCAGCGGATGCAGTAGCTGGTGCAGCGGTTGCAGTAGCTGGTGCAGCGGTTGCAGTGGCTGGTGCAGCGGTTGCGGTGGCCGGAGCAGCGGTTGCGCTGGCTGGTGCGGCGGTTGCAGTGGCCGGTGCGGCGGTTGCAGTGGGCTGGTGCAGCGGTTGCAGTGGCCGGTGCGGCGGTTGCAGCGGCTGGGGTGGAAGCGATGTTCTGCTGGACCGCAGCGGCCTTCTTGTGCCGGGTTTTAGACTTGGGTGTTACCGGCGCTGGCGGTGGTGCGGCCGGTGTGCTGGTTGCCACCAGCCACGTTTGCGCGGCGGCCAAAACCTGGTCGTTGCTTTCCTGCGGCACGGAGCTGCTGTTGTAAGGGATTACTTCGTCGGGTGTGAAGCCATCCGGGTAAGCCTTGCCCGAGCGGTCAGCATCGATGGCGGTGGTGAGGTAAAGTTCGGCGCCGTCATCCATCTTGAAGGGCTGCACGGCAGTAGATTTGCCGGCCGTGCGGGTCCCGAAAAAGCGGGTGTCGGGCCGGCCGTGGAACGCAATCGTAATTGCTTCGGCAGAGCTCGCCGTGCTGCTATCGACGAGAACGGCAACCGGAGCCGATGGGGTCATGAGGACGGGCTTGTCCTCCAGGGTAAGCGAAACCGTTTCCAGGCCGGCGGGATTGCGCGTTCCGGTCTTGCCATCCTGGTAAAACCAGGTGACGTTCCCGTCAGCGGCTACGAACGAGCCCACGGGGCCATCGCCCAGTATCGGCCCAATGCCAGTCAGCATCGGCCACATATTTCCGCCGGTGTTGCCCCGCAGGTCGACGATCCATCCCTGGGGGTTTTGCGCCGAAAGATCGGTCAGAATGCGGCGCACGTCGGCAGCGTAAAGCAGTAGCCCATCGTTGTCCTTGGCGGAACAGCGAGGAAGCACGACGAAGCCGAAATTCTTGCCCTGCGCAGTTACGATATGGCCCTCGGGCAGACGGCGACTGGTGAAGGCCGTGGGAATGGACGTCTCCACGTGGGCGCCCCCCGGCGCACTGCTCAGGGCTTCTTTCTCTGCCTGCTGCAACAGCGCAATCTGATCGGGATAAAGACCCGGAGGCAGGCGAAGATGGCTGCCAGGATCCCCTAGCTGCACCAGGGCCCAGTAGATCGCCGGGTAAGTGTCGATGGGGTTGAAGGCGCCGCCCGCCCGTTTGAAGGCTTCTGTCCGCACCGCAGCCCAGTCGACGCCCTGACTATGCAGGGCGTGTTGTCGCATGATGTCGATAGCGTTGTCCAGAAAAGCCGCTGCGCCCGGCGAGATCGCAGTGGGGCTGACCTGCGGTTTGGGAGCAGGCTTCTTGCCGGCCAGGCCAACCGCCGGGCTGAGCAGGAGCAACGAGCATGCGACAAGTCGAAGTTGGTACTTCATGGCAGAGCAAGGCTAGCACGCTATCCCCGGCCAATTTGATCGCACAAAGGTTGCAGATTGAGACACTTCGAGGCCGTACGCGCAAGTACAAAAGTTGTAGAAAGACACAACAACAGCTACGTATCGACGGTTACCGGCTAACCGGCAGCGCGAAGTCCACCCCGGCGGCGCGGTTGGCTTCAACCGTAGCCGGCACATTGAGCAGGGAGAGCGGTATCTCCTGGCGCGACTCACCGTCGAGAGCATAGAGGGTGCTGCCGGTGAGCGCGTAGTTGTGCACCTGTGTGGACGGGCGGCCATCTTTGAAAATCAGCGTTGTAGCGGGCTGGGCATACAACGGGGCGACCTCAGGCGGCGCCTGGTACGCGGGCCGGAAGGGCGGAGGAGCGTTCGCGGCGACCTGCGGGCCCGCAGGCTCCCGGCCGTAATCGATCACCGGCTCTTCGGCCTGCTGTGGCGCCGGTTGGGGTCCGCCCGCATCCTCCTGCTCGTCTCCATACGGGGAGCCGTACGCCAATGGAAGACCGTAGCCGAATGAGTTCAGCCACGGGTAGCCTGCGTAGACATAAGGGTAGTGTCGACGATTTTCCGCGCCACCGCGGCCATCATTAGGTCCATGGGCCGGGTTTCCGTAGGGCCAGTGCCGCGCTTGGCTAGCCTGTACGGGCGGGTAGTGCGTCATCGAGGGTGGAGTAAAGCTGTGGGAAGGCCCAGGGAACGATGGGGACGGTCCACTGTGCACTCCTCCACCGAAGTGTGCCGGCGACATTGCTCCGGCGGATCCTCCATGCTGGGCCAGGAGCCCAGGACTGGATACCAGGAAAACCAACGCGACTTGAGCGAAAGGTGAAAGCCTGCGCGGCATGGATCAATTCTACCCACTAATGAGATGCATTCAGTCACGACTTTTCTTCAATCGTCTCTAGGGTGAGTAGAAGCAGGAAGGGTACCCCAGCCTACGCGGCACGAACGATATGTTTCGAATGCTCTCCCAATCCAACACACGATTTCCTGATCGATATAGCAAAAAGTGAACTCAAACCCACTTTCCGAACACCACCCTTCGCTCGTCCGGGAGGTCTGACACTACTCCAAAACCGCGAACGGACTCACCCCACCTGCCGAAGAACGGGTGGGCGCATTCGCCCACACAGGCATGGCGAGCTCCGGCATCGGTTTCGAGATAAAAAACTTCCGTGTGTATCTGGAGAGCCAGCGAGCGCCGGAATTTGCTTTCTTCCGTCTTGCGCTGTCGGTGCTGATGCCCGTGCCGGCATACATCTTGCGGTAAAGCTTGGAAAGGAAACAAAAGGCCACCCGGGAGCGCAAAGTCGGCGCGCACTCGGACCGTTTCCAGACGGAGGAGAAGCTGTAGAAGCGATCCCATACCCCCTGGGTCCGGTTGCTGATCTCCTGCGAACTCATGAGCGCATGGGGCATGAACATCTTGGGCCGGATCGCGGCCGGAATCAGCCAATATCGCGTCACCGGAATGCCCTCGACATAAACCGGCGCCTTCTCCTGCTCCTTCTCCCAACGCAGAAAGTCCACCGTGCCCGGAAAAGGTGTCAACATGACGAACTGTGCAAACGCAAGCCCCGCCCTGGAGGCGAGATCGGCTGTGGCTTTGAAGGTATCTGGCTTATCCGAAGGAAGCCCGAAGATGAAGGAGCCCAACATGTGCAGCCCATGCGCACGGAATGTCTGCAGCTGCTTTACCAGTCCCTCACCCGATAAATTGAATTCCTTGAATACCGACTTCAGACCTTCCGGGGTCACGGCCTCAACTCCGACTAACGCGCCCTTGATATTCGCCTTCCGCATGGCATCGAGATATTCCGGGTCTTCTGCCGACTCCATGGTGATCTGGGTGAAGAACACCATATTTTTCGGCAGCTTCGCCAGCTCCCCCATAAGAGCGAATTTGTCGCTGCGGATCTGTTCCAGCTCCGCCAGTTTGGCGTAGTTCTTCTGTTCCCTGGCAAGCCGCAGATCGGTCAGGGTGACGGGATAGAAGTTGTCGTCCGCCAGGGCAATGTAACGGAAGCCCTTTCGCCTCAACTGGACGATTTCTTCAATCACGCTCTCAAAAGGCCGTTGTCTCGGACGTTGACCGTCGGTGCGCCAGACAGAGCAGAACGAGCAATGCTTGGGGCAACCGCGAACCGTCTGCACCGATGCCCACATGTATTTATCCGGCGGCAGCAGGTCCCAGCGGGCGGGAACGAACTGATCCGCATCGATCCTGCCGCCCTCATAAATCCTGCTTGGTTTGTCCTGGACGCACGCCTGCAGCACCTTGGACCAGACCACGTCGCCATCGCCCTTCACCACGGAGTGCGCGTGGCCACGCTCCAGCGCTTCCTCGGGGTATAGCGTGGCGTGGATGCCGCCATACACGACCCATGCCCCGCGCTCTCGCGCCATGCGGCCGACCTCGTAGCCGCGCAAGGCGTTCCCGGTGTGAATGCCGATGCCTACTAAGTCTCCTGACTGGATGCTCGACGGCACCAGGGCTTCGAGCGTCTCGTCAACGATCACCGGATCACCAAAAGAACGGGGAGTGGCGGCTGCCAGCACATACAGCCAGCGGGGGGTTATCACGGCAGTGCCAAAAGAATGGTCGCTGGGATTGATTAGAAATACAGCCATACCGATACGTCCTTTCGTGACGCAGTAGCCTGCTGCCTGTGCGTACTATCTCGCACAAAAAAAGCAAGTTACGATGACAAGGTGTCACTAGAGCTTCCCGAAAGGAGCAGAAGGGATCGCGTTTGGCAACGTGTTAAGACTAATCCGAAAAATAAGGATTGTGTGGGAATAATGGCGCAATATGGCGCATTTAGTCCTTAATTGACACGCACCTCGGCCTCTGTCTTACCAAAATGGATATGACAATCGGCCGTCAGGGGCAGCACCTGGTTGGTCCTTACTTCCGTAATCGCACCATTCTGGGTTCGGTGGGTCCATGTGCCTGGGGAAAGGTTTCTCAGCCCCAGCGGTTTGCCGACAACCTCTGCCAGGGCAGTACTGAAGTTGTAAGCATCGCCTTCCAGGTGATGGGCAAACAGTTGCGCGCCATGACTGAGCATCACCAGCTGTGCTCCTGGCGCTGCGCCCAGGCGCATGCGCGGAGGATTGCTCAGGATCGCACGGCAACCCCAGCAGGGCTCGAGCGCTTTCCTCTGCCGCAACAGTTCGAGATCGAAGAAGTTCTCCGCGCCGCAATGCGGGCAATGAAAGATAGCATCGCGCAGTGTACACATCTCCTTGCGCCACTCATTCTCCATCACCCGGGCGTCCGGATCATGCAAGCCCGCAGTGAAGGCGCGTATGAAAAGCTTACGCAAGGAGCCAGGGTAGATAGGCCAGAAGCTCAGCGGATTGTCATGTACTCCGGGTGCCGGGCGATTGGAGTCGTTGTTGGGATCGAAGATAAAGACCGGGTCCAGCGCGCAAAGCCGGTGCGATTGATCGGGATCAGATGGATCGTAGGGCAGGCTCAGCTCTCGCTTGCCCTTCAAAGGATGGCCGATCACAAAAATGAAGAAAAGCAGAACCGCGAGCGAGAAGCGGTCGCTCGCGGCATTGGGCTCCACCAGATCTTTGGCCACTTCGGGAGCCATAAAGCCAGGTGTGCCCTTGATGCTGCCCGGCTTCAGGTTCACGTCCACGTTGTCTGTATCCGCTATGCGAATGTCGCCCGTGTCAGGGTTGAAGAATACATTGCCAAAGTTGATGTCGCGATAGCAGAGGCCGGCGGCGTGCAGCTTGAGAAAGCTGTGCGCCAGCCTGAACCCCACAATGCTGAGCACCCGGAAAGAAGGCTCGGCTTGGCGGCGCAAGAGGTCGACAAGGCTCACGAAGTCGGGGGTCTTGATCGGCATCAGATACCCGCCGTACGCAGTGCTGCGGGGATAGGAAACAAGGTCGAAGGGCCACAGAAACTGCTCCGTAGGTGTGCCGCTGTTGATGGCCACCTTCAGACGCTCCCACAATCTCAGGTCGCCCTCCAGATATTCCGGCCGATACCACTTCAGGGCATAGTGCGCGTCGCCGATGCGCGCGCGATACACTTCGGCCTGGGCGCCTTCGCCCAGAGCATCTTCAATCACCGCCGCCGATTGCATATTGCGGGCGATCAGCACCTGCCCCGGCTTTAGCATGCCCTCCATCATTGCTCCGATGCGGGCGGTGGTGCATCGGCGGTGGGCTTCACCGTTCCCTTAAGCCCCGGTGCAAAGACAATAGTGATGGGCTCCCCGCCAAGCTTTATTTCATGGTTGGTGTCGATCTTCTCGTTCTTCTTGCCCGCGGTGGTTGCAGTCCAGCTGTCCTTGGAATCGTTGATCAGGACCATCCCCTTCTTTTCCTCAAACGCGACCCGGGCATAATCCTTTTCCGATGTGCCGGCGGTTGCTTCCGGGTGAATGGAGCGGGGAAGGGTCGATCCCTTGCTGAGCGGGATCTCGTTGCCATTCAACTCCAACAACCACTCCTGTTTGTGAGCCGGGGCGGGCGGCGGGCCGGCAGGTTTCTTGCTCGGTGGCGCCGTATCCACCGCCGGAGGAAGCGGAGGCCGCGGGGGCGAATGGGGAAAGATTCTGTCGTGAAAAATCGCCACCGGGATAGCGATCGCCGCAGCTAGCAGAAAGAGGAGGGAATTGCGCAGGCGCTGGTTATCCTTGCGCGTCTGCTCTACGCGGACTGCAAGTTCCTGCAGCTTCTGCTGCTGGCTGCTGTGCCGCGCTTTGAGTTGTTCAATCAGCGCCGACTTCGAGGCCGCGGTCATAAGGGGCCGCGGTACCTTGGTCGCTGTCGGGGCGGTCAGATCATCCTGGAGGATCGCCAGGGTGATGTCGTCGCCGCTCCCTTGCTGCGTCGCCTCGGTCAGAATGGCAGGTAGTTCCTCGGCCAGCGAGGCGATCCCTTGCTCGCGGATAATCTCTAGGTAATCCTGCCCGATCTTTAAGAAATCCTCGTCGGATCGGAACGAGTTCGCGTAACCATCCGTCGACAGCAACACCAGCGATGGGATTGCTCCATCCGTCACCCACGAAGAGCGGAAGTCCTTCCACGCTTCCGGCTGGCACAAAGAGGTCGTCTGGTTGGCAATCAGCCGATCGTCCGGCGGCAGCGGCCGGGTGGTGGTTCCCTGCGCACTCACACTCAGGATTTCGCCATCTCCGAGCTGCAGATAGAGCAGTACCTTATCCGTGGCCGCCGCCGCCAGGAGTGTGGCGCCGTAGGCCAGCTCAGGTGAGCTCTCGACTGCCGCCCGGCCCTCCGCTCCTTCTTCCTTCTCCAGAGCGGCCAGCTCCGCTTCGGTAAACGGGTTGTGTTCCAGGTCAGACTGAACGGCGGCCAGCCATCCACTCACAATCTTGCGTTCCAACTCATGCACCTGCTCGGGAACGAAGGGCACATGGCCATTGCTGGCTACGGAATCGCGAAGAAAGCCCTGCAGTGTGGCGGCTACCGTGCTCACGGCCAGCGAAGAACCGATCTGGCTGCGGAAGTGACGTGGACTTCCATGGCCGTCGGAGACAACTGCCACTGCTACAGTTCCTTGCGCACCTGGTGTTACCGCGCACTGCACGGCATCCTGGTTGGGAAGTCCGGAGCGCTGATGGGAACTGCCTCGTACGCAGGCATGGGCTACTTTCCAGCTCATCGTTTCTCCTCAGCCACGATAACTCAAGTCTGGAAAAACTCACCACATCGAATCGTCGTCGGTCGGCGGAGCAGTAACCACGGGAACAGCTGCCGGGTCTTTGCCCGGAGGCGTTGCCGTAACCGACGTGGAGACATAACGAAAATAGCGCACTAGTTGCTCTGCGTTGTCCACGCGCAGCACCGGCTTTTCCGGGTTGTCAACAAACTTACGTAACGTTTCCTGATCGGCATCCTGACCAATGGCAATCGCTTGCCGCACCGCGCGCCGGCCCCAGGGAACGTTCAGCAATGCCTGCAGCGCGCCTTTCCAGTCGTCAGTGGGCTTGCCGTCGGAGATGAGCACGATCTGCGGAGGCAGCATGCGCGCTTCCGCCGGCATGTTGTTCATCTCCTCTGCCAGCAGCGCAAATGCCTGGCCCAGGTCAGTCTCTCCCTCCGCGTGCAGATCGACCCACTTGAAGTCACTCAGCAATGTGGGTTCAGCGATATGCCATGTGGCTCCGGTTGAAAAACGAATTACGCGCACGTAGAACTGGACTTCGGGATTGCCCTCCGCCGCCTTGCGCATAGCGGGGACAACCTCACGAATCGCATTGTTCAGCGCCTCAATCTTGCCGCTGATCGCCATCGATCCGGAACAATCCAGCAGCCAGATTACGTGCAGAGGTCTGCCTGCATATTGTCCACCAGGTCGCACCGCCATATCGTCTATTCCCCCGTTACTCTCTTAGGATGAGCCGCTGTTGAGAAACAGCAGGTCCCTCCACAGCGCAGCGCTCCCCCGGATTTCCTGCCACGCTGCACTGGAACAGGCAGCGTGTGCGGTTCTCCGTGAAGAGAGCCGCATGAAGTTCGCCAATGCCGTCAACCTCGACATGAAACCCGGGGTAGCGCAGTGGGGACCTGCTGTCTTCTCACCCCTCTCGAATCGCCGCACTAAGAGCCGGTCGGAATGCCCTTGGTCAAGCGGAACTGAAGCACGGTCTCGGCACTGACCTTGACTGGCGCAGGGTGCGAAGTGATTGCGCCGGCCGCTCCGCCGGCACCCGCACCCGCCGCGGCGCCTGCGCCGGCATGATGAAACAGATGACCCGTGATTGCGCCGATAGCAGCGCCTGCGGCACTCCCGATGCCCGTTCTCTCCGCGGTCCTGACTCCTTGCGATGGTCCATCCACAGATTTTGATGAGCCGGTGATATGCATTAGTTTGCCGTGCGCAGTCAGTCCTACCAGGGCGAACTCAACCTGCGATTTACCCGAGATCTTGCCGCTCTTATCGATCCTGACCACCTTTAATTGCGCGCTCGCTCCCCGGGGCACAACCACATTGCCTTCACTGGTCAGCGGAGTGACCACGGTTGCCGGAAGCATTTCGCCGACAGTGGAATTATCCGAATTGAAGTCGCTGTCGAGCCGCACCACCACTGAGGTACCGGCCGGCATGACGGAAGAGGATTTTGTCTGCTGGGAGTTTGTCCCGTCGCCATGATTGCCGCCCTGGTTCGTCCCGTTCTGCCCGTTCTGCCCGCTCTGCTCTTTCTGATCTGGGGGAACCTTGTTTTGTCCGTCCTGCACCGGTGGCACAGTTTTCTGTCCATTTTGTCCGTTCTGGTCCTGCCCCTTTTGAACAGGTGGATTATTATTGGGCGGTGCGGTGGGCTGGGGATGGTGCAGAAGCGCAAATGCCACGGCCGCGACCGCCAGCAGTCCCACGCCGCCCACGACAGCCTTGTTCTGATTGCTCATCCCTGCCTTGACCACAACCGGCGGGACAACTGGGACAACCGTCGGAACCGAGCCCGCCGGGCGGTCCGCCGCGGCTCGTTCGGCAGCCGTCAATCCCACGGCAACTCCATTCTGGCTGGCGGCGGGAACATCCACGACCCGATCGGAGCTGCGTCCCAGACCGACTCCAAGCGCATACGACCAGGTATCGACAGCGTAGTTGGCAATCTCTGGCGCCAGCCCCCGGTTGTCCTCGAGCCGTTGCACCAACCGTGCACGCATGGCCTCCGGTGTCATGGCCGTTTGCCACGAAGACCTTAGTTCCAGTGGGACCCTTTCTTCCAATGCGCCGACCAGGGCGGAGATTTCCCGGCGATGCCCGCCGCAATAGTCCTTCAACAAACCTTCGCAGCGGTCGCGGTCCTGGAGAAGACTATCTCCGTTTTTTTCCATCAGCTCTTTGAGCTTCTCGCGAGGCACTTCGGTTGCCATGTTGCCCACTCCCTCTAGGTTGTCTTCTGTCCCGTGTCAGCCCACTTCGCCGTCGGTGGAGCCGAAGTCGATTTTGGCGCCGAGAGCCAGTTTGATCGTCTGCCCGGGCGCAACCTGGCGCCTGGCACCGTTGGAGACCGTTTCCCACGCCGAATTGGACAGGTTTGTCAGCCCGAGAACCGATGGATCGCTGGGGTTTCGGGTTACCTCGGCGACCGGGCCTCCCGGCGACTGTGCCATCAGACCTGGCACCTGGTGTTCGAGCAGGCGCAATCCAGGCACGATGACCAGAAATTTGGCGCCTACCCGCAAACGGTTCCCATTGCTCCCCGTCGGGCCGGCGGAAGGAGATGGTGCCGCATCCGCTGCCAGCCCGGCCCTGGCCACTGGCGGAGCACTCACCACCGGCGCAGCGTACGACACGGGAGGCGGCACTCCAGGGGCACTCGCGATCGGAGTGGCAACATAAGCCGGCGCCGGCCTTGACCCGCCAAAGATCACGCTCGGTTGCAGAATGCTGCGATTAGGCGAAATCTCACGCGCTTTGAGCACCGCGGCCGCGAGCACCGCATACGACAGCAGCGCGATTGCCGCTTCCAGGGGCACGGTATCCATGCTCACCACGCTGTCCCACAACGCGTGCGGGACAGAGGCCGAGACCAGGCCAATCAGTAGTATCTTCCATCGCTGCTCGGGCTTGATCACTGAGAGCCCGATGAAGTATCCGAAGTAACCGGCATAGGCCATGTGGCCAAATGACAAATCAATCGAGCGGATAATCAGCGACTTAATCCCCGGCGCTGTGCCCAGCAAGTTGCTGCCCTGGTTAATCAACGCCCGCAGCTGATCGAAATTCATGTTGTTCATGGCCGCTTCGGTGTTTTGGCTTCCCACCACACCGCGAAACGCCAAAGCAACCGTGGTCCAGGTATTCACCAGGTTTTGGGGAACGAACTGTAACAGGGTTTCCATAAGGGCGAAGCCGCCCCCTGAAGCCGCGCCGATGAGAATGCCGTCGAGCGGCTCCTCGATGCCAATCTTCGCCTTTACCTCCGGGGTCATAAACCGGGCGGCTGCTACCAGGGCAAAAATCGGCAGCGCCTTCACTGTTTCCTCGAAAAATCCAGTCCCCAGGAAGTGCTGGATGAACAGCTGAATGAAGGGTGCGTTTTCGTTCGGCTCTCCCCCAGCCAGGTGAAGGTGGAAGAATTCGTACATCCAGACAAAGTCATGATCGACCTTAAAGAGCCATAGATAGTAGCCGGTAAAGCAGGCTGCGCCCAACAGGATGTACCAGGACTTGTCCTTGCCGATCATCCGATAGATGAAGTACATGCTGACCATGGTCAGAAAGACAGCCAGCATAATCAGAAAGTTCGAGGTGTAGATCCAGTCCCGGGGATCCATCCAGTGCTTGCCATCCGCGGCCACGATGGGGTACTCAATGGTGGCCGTGGAGCCGAAAGTCGCCATTCCGAAAAACACCACGATGCAGAAGAGCACCGGTCCGAGCTGGGCCGTTTTCCCCAGCTCATGCCATTTGGTCATGACTGGGATGAGCTGCGAGCGAGTGGCCTCGGTGCCTTGGACCATCACCCCACCAGGTCGCTTAGCCATAAATCCTTCTCCTCACCGCATGTGGTTTTGAGGCTTGTTCGTGCGGGAGATTGCATGCGTTTGCATGGATCACCAACGACAGAAAGTCAACAATGGGGGAAAGGGGCGAAACGGGGGCCTTAATTGGCCTTCACTTTACCATCGCGTACGAACGCTGTCGACCGAAAATGGACACCGAACGGGCCATCCCTGTCCGTGGGTAGGTGGAATCCCAAAGGGAATAGCAACCTCGCAAGAGTGTTTTAGCGGCCCGGTTACACCGTCGCTTTGACGGCGCACGGGGCTGCCGATCGGTACGATTTTTCGGCAGCTACTGCGATCTCAACCGCACGCAGGCCGTCTTCCCCGGTGACCCGAGGTAAGCGATCACTCAGGATGGTGTCGACAAAGTCGATAGCCTCGGCCAGGTAAGCCTCTCGGAAGCGGGTCAGGAAGTGATCCTCCAGCTCGTAGCTTCCGTGACTCGGCTTGAAGAAGGTGGCAGAATTTTGCCGCAGCGTTCCAACGAAAATTGACCCCTTCGAGCCGACGATCTCGGTACGCACATCGTAGCCGTAGAGAGACTGCACATACGACTCTACATTCCCGATAGCTCCGTGGCGGAAGCGAAGGTTGACCGAGCTGGCCACCACATCTCCAAATTCCGCGATCTCAGGCCGAATGGCGACTGTGCCAAAGCAGTGCACTTCGGCAACCTCGTCATGCGTAAGCCAACGCGCCAGATCGAAGTCATGAATAGTGCTGTTGTAAAGCAGCATGCCATTGATCCTGGACTGATAAGCCCCCAATGGAGGCATATCTTTATCCCGTCCAAGGGATTTAAAAACCACCGGCTCGCCAATTTCTCCCGCTTCAATCCGTTTGCTGGCGGCGACGTATGCCGGGTCATACCGGCGCATGAAACCCACTTGCAGCCGGACTCCGGCTTTCGCAACCGCCTCCAGCGCATCGCGGGCGCTCTCCAGGCTAAGGCCTAGCGGCTTCTCGCAAAGAATGTGTTTGCCTGCCCGCGCTGCCGCCTGCACCGCACCGGCATGAAACTTATCCGGAGTTGCGATCAAAACCGCCTGGATATCTTTGCGCTCGAGCATCGCCTCCAGGCTGGGATAAGAGTGCTCAATCTCCAGCTCCGCGGCCACCTTGCTGGCGCGGGCGCCATCGACATCGGCCACGGCGATCAATTGCGCCTGGGGGACCAGGCGACGCAGATTCTCCGCGTGCCGCCTGCCCATCTCTCCCACTCCCACCACTCCCATACCCAACTTCGGCATTCTTTGCTTCCTCCAGGGCTTGACCGGAAAAAACGCCCCCTGCATCATAGGCGATATAAGCGCTTAGCGAAAGGTCTTATATTCTCATCCCAGGGGTGCACCCATGACGGCACGACCATCCCGCTTCAAGTTTGCCTCAGCGCCCAATAGCTGGGGCGTTTTGGACTATCCCAGTCCTTCGTGGGAGCAGAGCTACCAGAAGATGTTGGATGAAATGGTCTTCGCCGGCTACACCGGCACCGAACTGGGACCGTATGGCTTTCTGCCCACCGATGCGAAAGTCCTCGAAGGTGAACTCTCCCAGCGGAAATTGAAGCTGTTGGGTTCGTTTGTCCCGGTGGTTCTGAGCGACCCCGCCTCGACCAAAATCGTCGTCGAGCGGATCCGCATCGTAGGCGGTCTGCTCGCCGCCCTGGGGGCGCCCTTTCTGGTTCTTGCCGACGCGCAGTCGGAAGAACGTGACCGGATAGCCGGCCGGGTCCCCAGGGATGGCAGCAAAGGCCTGAACCCCCGGCAATGGAAGCAAGTGGCGAATGTGGTTGCCGAAGCAGCCCATGTGGCCGATGAGTTTGGACTTGACCTGGTGTTCCATCCGCATACCTCGACCTATGTGGAAACACCTGAGGAGACCGAGCAATTCTTCGACGTCACCTCAGCCTCCAAAATCGGACTCTGCCTGGACACCGGGCATTGTGCTTACTCGGGGGGAGATCCCGCTGTCGAAGCAGAGAAGTTTCGCCACATCCTCCGGTTCATCCACATCAAGGATGTCGACGATAACGTAATGGCGCAGGTTCGCCGCTTGCAGATGAACTTTGAGCAGGCGATCGCTGCCAATGCATTCACCATCATTGGCCAGGGATCGGTCGATTTTCCTGCATTCTTTGCCGTTCTGGACAAGAACGACTATTCAGGATGGATGGTCGTGGAACAGGACGTCACCTATGGCGCGACGGTCGTGCCTCCGGTGGAGAGTGTCGCAGCCAGCCTCAAGTATCTGCAGCAAGTCGCATTGGCCTTTGCCGGGTCGAAAGCTCTTTGAGGCAATCTACTTGGAGAAACTCTGAATATAGCTGTCCGCAGGCAGACCCATGCGTCGCGCTTTATCGAGCATCTTCAGGGCCTGATCGCGATCCATGGGGCCGCCCACGGTGACCAGGTAAACGTCACTTTTTCCCGGAGGGCTGAAGACTTCAGCGCCCAGGTCCGCATGCTTGTCGCTGATCTGAGCAACCATGTCCGCAGCCTTGGTTTGGCCTCTGTAGGTATAGGCAACTACGTGCCAGAAACGCCCGTCGGGAGGGACGGCCGAGGCGGCGGCCCGGGCTTTGGGAGCGGGGGTTGACGGCGCCGGCTTCACTGCCGCTGGTTTCGCGGCCGGCGGGGGTGCAGGAGCAGCCGCCTCGGTGGCGGTTTGCGGAGTCGCCGTGGTCGCGGGGGCAGGCTCGGAGTGGGGCCGCAAAAGCAGCCATCCCAGGATCGCCAGCACGACAACAGCCACCGCCCCGTACAGAGCAAGAGGTCTACGTTTGGCGACCGCCGGCTCCTCTTCCTCTTCGGTTCGGAGGGTTTTCACCACCGGAATGGGCGGAGTGACCAGGCGCTCGGCGACCGGCGCCGCTTTTGCAGGAGCTTTGACCGGCTCGGGCTGAGGGCTCGGCGGAACGGGCGCCGGGGCCGGGGTTGGAGCCGGTCGCGGCGCCGGAGCAGGAGCCGGAGCCGGTCGCGGCGCTGGAGTCGGAGTCGGAGTCGGAGTCGGAGTCGGAGTCGGAGTCGGAGTCGGGGCCGGAGCGGGCGGGATCACGGTTGCGACTGGCAGGACTGGCTTCAGCGCATTGCTGATCTGGGCTAACGTCCAACGCCGGGCGAAGGAGTTGCGGATGATCTCTGCGAACGGTGCCGGGATACGATTGATCTGCGCGTCGGTAGCGGTGAGCGCTTTCCGTTGGGTGAAGGCATGGAAGAGGGTTGTGCCAATCCCAGCCACATCATCAGCCTGGCTGGCCGGGGTTGTGTGCAGGCAATCGCTGCGCAGCTTGACTGTCTCCTCGGTCGCAAGAACGCTGGCAGCTTCGACGCGGCTGTGCGACATCCCGTTTTGATGAATCGCCGTGAGCGCACCAACCAGGGCTTCGGCAACTTCCCGGCCCTCGTCCGCGGAAAGCGCCTGGCTTTGCAACACATCGGACAGGCTCTGCTCGATGTGCTCCATGACGGCATACACCAACAACGTGTTGTCGACGCTGACCTGCCCGACTTTGGTGATCCTGACCAGATTCGGATGCTCCACGCGTTGCGCGGCCTCGAGGCGCGCGACCACCTCATCCGCATCCGTCAGGGCCTCGGTAAGACTGATGGTGGCGGGGGTGCTTTGCGGCTCACCCGTCTCGGTTTCAAACCAGGCGCTGCGGCCTTCGGATCGCACCAGCCGGCGCAAGGGATAAAGCCCATCGATTGTTTGACCTTCCAATTCATTCCAGAACTGCATAGCGTCCCTATTTCCCGAAAAAGTGAGGGTATGAGAGTAACCTACAGAGCCTGCGGATTGCGCGAAGGCCCCGCATGACCGTTCATGGCTAACCTGCCACTGACAACATCTTAATGTGCGCTGTGGGGGTTTGCCGGGTCAGAGCAGGCTCTGGCCCTCGAAATACGGATAAATTCGTGTCCAACCGCGTAAAGGCAGCCCGGGGCGGAGCCCTGGCTGCCTCTGCATGTTTGCGCGGATCAGAAAGTCGATCGCGACTTGAACCAGCTTACGCGATTCTTTCGATATTGGTCTTTGCGGTGCCGGTGCGTGCCAGCAGGGCCATGCCCTCGCGGGCCATCTCCCGAGCCATCCTGCGCAATTCCTCAGGACGCTCGTTGTGGATTGCGGTGAGTTGCTCCAGAGCGGCGGCCGCGCGCAGCTTGGCGACTCCCTGAAAAGCCTGCTCGCCCGAATTTCCGCTGGTGTGAACAATGCTCTCGGAGGTGATTTTAAAAACATCATCTCCCTGAATGACAAACGCTACGAAATACTTTTCAGGCGGGGGAATTGGGGTGTGGGATGCCATTAGCACTTCCTTTGAATTGATTCCATGGATTCCAGTGCAGGACGGTCTCGTTCGGCCAGACAATACACTACAGTCTGCATACTAGATGCACCCGGACCGATGCAAGTGTATTGAGCATGCTGAACCGCGGAGGTAACCGACCTATCCCATTATTTTTTTCGCAGAATGGCGGCGTACAGCGGAGCGCCCCACGTTCCTATTGCCAGCAGGCTCCCAAATAGCACCACGGCGTCAATACTCTCGCGTCCCTCACGAGACCAGTAGACATTGGCAAGGTTAAGCCAGAGCGCGAACTCATCCAGCGTCAGCGCGGCGCCCACACCATACAGGATGGCCATGAGCCGGCTCCAGAAGATCGAGGTTGGCGTGGAGCGGGAGCCGGCCTCATTAAGGTAGCCGTAGCCCACACCCAGCAAGATCAGAATGCCCCAAACCAGGTGGTGGATGTGGCGTCCACCCATGGTGACGTATTGAAACGGCCCGATGTTGTGCTGAATCGAAGCAACCAGCAACCGGACCGCCAGAAACGTGATGAAGAAGCTGATCGATGCCAGCAAATTTCTGCGGTGAGGCCGGTCGGGCAGGTTTTCGTGGAGGATCAGGCCGAGCTTAGTCAGATGGAGGAGCAACAGCATGATTGCCGTTACCGCGACAATGAATGCCAGCAGGATCCATTCGCCTGACCAGTGCATACGGCATTACATCATAGCGCTGCACCTTAGGAGCCTTTGTGGCTGGAGGAAAGAAACCGCAGATCTCCGCTCAGACCGAAGCGCAGCGCAGTGGAGACATCTCTGCGTTGCCGGGGAATGTTCTTCGACAACGCGCAGTGGAGAGGATTTGCGGTTTCCCACTCTAACTCAGGAAAACAGGAATTCTTTAGTCCGTAGATCCTTGATGTTGTCCCGCAGCTTGGCCGCCTTTTCAAACTCAAACTTCTTGGCCGCTTCGCGCATATCAGACTCCAGCTTGCCAATATAGGCGTCCAGCTCCTGCTGGGTATTAAATTCCGGCAGGCCCTCATCCTGGCTGGTGAGGTCGGCATACTCCGCCTTGAGAATATGAACCAGGGACATATCGAGCGACCGCATGATGGAAGTGGGCGTGATGCCATGCTCTTCGTTATGCGCCCTTTGCACCGTACGGCGGCGGTCGGTCTCATCCAGCGCGCGCCGGATGGAGTCCGTCATCACGTCGGCGTACAGAATGGCGCGTCCACTCAGATGCCGTGCGGCGCGTCCGATGGTTTGGATGAGTGACCCGGAGGAACGCAGAAAACCTTCCTTATCAGCATCAAGAATCGCAACCAGCGAAACCTCGGGCAGATCAAGCCCTTCCCGCAACAGGTTGATCCCGATCAGCACGTCATATTCTCCCCGGCGCAGATCGCGCAGCAGCCGAACCCGCTCCAGGGTTTCGATCTCGGAGTGCATATAACGGCACTTCACCCCAACCTCGGAGTAGTAGCCAGACAAGTCCTCGGCCATTCTCTTGGTCAGCACCGTGACCAGAACCCGCTCGTTGCGCTTCACCCGGGTGCGAATCTCTGCCAGCAGATCGTCGATCTGCCCCCGTATAGGCCGAATCTCCACCTCCGGATCGACCAGGCCCGTAGGACGGATGATCTGTTCCACCACCACACCCGCGGACTTGGTCAACTCATAGGGACCAGGCGTCGCTGAGACATAAATGGTCTGATGAGTGCGGGTCTCGAACTCCTCGAACTTGAGCGGCCGATTGTCCATCGCCGAGGGCAGGCGGAAGCCGTAATCGACCAGGTTCTGCTTGCGTGAGCGATCGCCGTGCCACATGCCGTGGAGCTGCGGGACGGTCACGTGAGACTCGTCAATAAAGACCAGGTAATCGCGCGGGAAATAATCCAGCAGGGTGGGCGGCGGTTCGCCCGGCAGCCGGCCGGAGAAATGGCGCGAATAGTTTTCGATGCCATGGCAGTAGCCCATGGACTTGATCATCTCCAGGTCAAAGCGAGTGCGCTGATGGATACGCTGCGACTCCACCAGCCGCCCCTCCGACTCCAGTTGCTTCTCCCACACTGCGAGTTCGTCGAGGATGGATTCGACCGCCGTCTTCTTGCGCTCCGGCTGAACTACATAATGTGATTTTGGATAAATGGGAAGCCGGGCATACTTTTGCCGCACGGTCCCGAAAAGTGGATCGATCTGCGACAAAGCCTCGATCTCGTTGCCGAAAAGCTCAATGCGATAGGCCATTTCATCGTAGGTGGGGTAAACCTCGATCACGTCCCCACGTACACGAAAAGTCCCGCGGCGGAAGTCGCCGTCGTTGCGCTCGTAGAGAATCTCCACCAGGCGGCGGGTAATGTCTTCGCGGCGGATCTTCTGCCCCTTCTCGAGCAGCAGCAGCATGCCGTAGTAGGCCTCCGGCGAACCCAGACCGTAAATGCAGCTAACCGAGGAGACGATGATGGCGTCGCGCCGCTCGAACAGGGATCGGGTGGCGGAGAGGCGGAGCTTGTCCAGTTCCTCGTTGATGGTGGCTTCCTTCTCGATATACAGGTCGCCCGAAGGGATATAGGCCTCGGGCTGGTAGTAGTCGTAGTAGGAAACGAAGTACTCGACCGCATTGCCCGGGAAAAACTGCTTGAACTCGTGGAAGAGCTGTGCGGCGAGCGTCTTATTGTGGGCCAGGATCAACGCCGGACGGTTGGATTGCTCGATGATCTTGGCCATGGTATACGTCTTACCCGAGCCGGTAACCCCGAGCAGGGTCTGGTGCTGCTCCCCGGCAGCCAATCCGGAGACCAGCTCCTGGATAGCGCGGCCTTGGTCGCCGCGCGGACGGTAATCGCTTACTAGCTGGAAGTCCATGAATCCCTGGAGTGAGAGAGTGCGCCGGCAGGCGCTAGGCTTCTTTAATTATAGACGGGGCAGGGGAGGGTAGGCGACCGGGCCTCGCACCATACGGCGCGTGAGCACGATCAAGCCGCCGATAGTGGCGCAGATCACCAGGATGATAGGCAGGAAGATGATGGGAGCAAATACCGTGGGCGAATGGTCGATTGCGGCGGAGTCCTGATGCAGGTGTCCGCCGAAGATGAACACCCGGCCACCGATGGTTGCGCCGCGGGTAAGCGTCAGGTTGCCGCCGAAGACCAGAACATCGCCCGCCACCGAACCGCTTAGAAAAACGTGTCCGGCGAAAACCCGCACGCTGCCGGTGGTGTGTCCCTGTACTTCGGCGGAACAGAGAAAGCAGCTCGCATTATGGACCGTTTGGTTCGCTGCAACCACAACGTTCCGGCCAAACTGACGTAGGTTGGGGGAGGACTGCGCAACATCAGCCAGCGATGGCACCAGGATCAGGGTGCAAAAAACAAAGCACCGTGGAAGCATGCGCGCCTTTCCTCGGGAACTACCGCTATTCGATCATTAAAGCTTTGCGCAGGAGAAGTGACAAGGCAGTTTCCGGGCGAACTCTGAATCAGGTTGTCCGCAGATCGAGTGCGGTTGCATGTGTGGGTTGGTACAAGCCAATTTCGCCGCCACCGGGAAGTCTGATCTTTGTAATCGATCCCCACCTTTCTTTGTGGACCGCCGAGCAAACGACGCCTTTTCCCGCCAGACTTCTCATCTCGGCCGTAAGGTCTTCGCACATGAAATACAGTTCATGGCGATCGTTGTCTTCGGCCGGATGAAAAGCCGCTTCTGCCGGGGGCAGAGCGAAGATCAACCAGCCGTGACCGGCATCGACGGAAGGCAACCCAAGCACCTCGCGAAAAAAGACGCGGTCCGCCTCCGCATCCTTGCTGTAGACGATGACATGTGCACCCGAAATCACGGCGTTGCTAGTCTAACGCCGCCGGCTGAGCCGGTCGATGCGGTAATGTAGAACACGATGTTCAGGTCTATCTTCCGCTGTCGCAGCTTGGCCGTGAGCCTCGTACTCGCCGCGTCCCTGTTGAATATTGCGGCCGCGGCCCCAACCATGGGCTACAAGGTAGTGGCCCGCTATCCACATTCGACCGACAGCTACACTGAGGGATTTCTTTATCGGGACGGGTTGTTTTATGAGGGCACGGGCATTGCTGGACAATCAGCTCTGCTCGCCATTGAGCCCGAAACCGGCAAACCGGTCCAGAAGCGCGAGCTGGCGCCGCAGTACTTTGGCGAGGGGATCGTCGACTGGGGGCCAAACATCTACCAGTGGACGTGGAAGTCGCAAATCTGCTTTGTCTATGACCGCTTCAGCCTGCGCCCGGTAAAGCAGCTCACTTACACCGGTGAAGGCTGGGGTATGACACGCACGGCCAGGGAACTGATTACCAGCGACGGCAGCGCGACCCTTCGCTTCCGAGACCCCGACAGCTTCAAAGAAACTCGTCACATCGTGGTCAAGGATGGTACGAAAATCATCGACCAGCTCAACGAGCTGGAGTTCATCAAGGGTGAGATTTACGCCAACGTCTGGCACTCAAACGTGATTGCGCGCATCAATCCCCAGGACGGACACGTGATTGCCTGGATCGATCTCACCGGCCTGCTGCCTGCCGATCAGAAGATCAACGAAGAATCAGTCCTGAACGGGATTGCCTACGACGCGAAGCGAGACCGCCTCTTCGTCACCGGCAAGCAGTGGCCCACGGTCTTCGAAATCAAACTAGTCCCCCGGCCTGCTGCGAACTTTCATCGCCCGTAATGGGAGGGGGAAACCGCAGATCCCTCGGTCGCGCTCCGGATGACAAAGGGAAGGGCGGCGCTTCCATGGAGAGCGGTTTGTTGGACAGTACGCTTTTTCTATTACATTGGGTGTGCCGTGGAACCGGAGCGTTTCGCAACCGTCTCAGCCACTATCCAATGCCGAGGTTTGTACTACCGTCCCCTTTGTCATCCCGAGCGCAGCCGAGGGATCTGCAGTTCCGCGGACCTTTCCTGGAAATGTTTTTCGACGATCCCTAGCGCTGCCCGCCAAGACACTTTTCAATCGCCTGTTCCCAATCTGGACCGCTTTCGCGGTCGCTCTTTACCAGAGCCTCCACCTCGTCGTTCGCCCCTGGATCCAGAGCAGTGCGAGCATAGGTTACTTCGACCCTTGTGCTCGACGAATCGACCGAAGTCAATCGAACGCTAACTACAGACACGAGCCTGTCAGGGACAAAGGACACGTACTGCATCCGCCCTCCCAGCGTATCGAACAGCGTGTTGACCCAAACGCTCTTGCGCGGACCGCGCTGAATCGTGAACACAGCGCCCTGGACGTCTTTGCCTGGCTGAGGATATAAAAACTCAGGATTCCAATCCGGGCCAGCCCAGCATCGTTCCCCATCCGGACCGAACAGCGCTGCTGCGCGGCTCAGAGGCGCGCGGACGATAAACTCGAAGGTACTAGTCACGTGCGCGGGTTGGGTCACCTGCGCTCCCTCAATCGATGGCTGTCGGAGGCATGCAACGTAAGCCCATAAATGTTCCTGAACTGCTCGATCTCTTTCAGGGTCTGTGCAGAAAACGCAGACTTACCTTCAAACGCATGCAGCACAATCCCTTCCAGCAGATCACCCAGACTCATGTCCTTCAGCTCGGCGACGGCCTTCAACACCTTGACCAGCCGCTTTTCCATGCGGACACCGGTTTGAATCCGTTCCACCTCCACTGATCCCTTTGTTTCTGTCATGTGTACCAATGTACCACGGTAACTTTAGTGCTGCGGAAGCCGAATCGCCTGTGACATCATCTGAATAGATGAAGGAGATTTACGCGGAATGAGTTATGTACCCAATGCAAAGCGGTACGACGGAGCGCAGTTTCGGCGGTGTGGGCGGTCGGGAATCGTGTTGCCGCCTGTCTCCCTCGGTCTATGGCAGAATTTCGGCGGCGTCGACGCGTTTGAAACCGGCCGCGCGGTCGTTCGCCGAGCGTTCGATCGCGGCGTGACCCACTTCGACTTGGCCAACAATTATGGGCCGCCCTACGGCTCGGCCGAGGAGAACTTCGGCGAGATCCTGCGCAAGGATTTTCGTGACTACCGCAATGAGCTCTTGATCTCGTCCAAGGCGGGATGGGACATGTGGCCGGGGCCCTACGGAGTAGGCGGCTCGCGCAAATATTTGTTGGCCTCGCTCGACGCAAGCCTGCGCCGCATGGGCCTCGAATACGTCGACATTTTCTACTCCCACCGGCCGACGATGGACGTCCCACTCGAAGAAACCATGGGCGCGCTGGCGCATGCAGTACGCCAAGGCAAGACATTGTATGCAGGCATCTCGTCCTACAGCCCGGAGCGCACCCGCCAGGCGGCGCAGATCCTGAAGAGTGAAGGGGTGCCGCTGCTGATCCATCAGCCGTCATACTCCATGTTGAACCGCTGGGTGGAGAAGGATCTACTGAGTACGCTCGAGGAGCTGGGCGTAGGCTGCATTGGCTTCTCGGCGCTGGCCCAGGGGCTACTGACCAACAAGTATCTCCAGGGAGTGCCCGAAAACTCGCGTGCCAAGGCGCAAGGTTCTTTTCTTAAGGGCTTTTTGAGCGAAGAAAACCTCAAGCGCGTGCGGGCACTGAACGAAATTGCAGCCGGCCGCGGGCAGACACTGGCACAAATGGCGATTGCCTGGGTGCTGCGCGACAAGCGAGTCACCTCCGCGCTTATCGGAGCACGCGATGTGAAGCAGCTGGATGACTCGCTCGATGCGGTTAAGAAGCTCCAGTTCACAGATGCGGAGTTGAAGGAGATCGATCGTTACGCCCAGGATGGGGAAATCGATCTTTGGAAAGGAGCCCGCGAGGGAGCCGCCTAGCGACCGGCTCTTCTAATCTCTCCATCCCACGAGACAAAGCTCAGGGTCATTAACCACTCTAAAGGAAAGCCGCATGAACTTTACCAACGCCAACAATCTCAACAGGAAATCCGGGGGAAGCCCCTCCATTGCTTCTGCTCTGTTGGATCAGTTCCTGCGACCCACTTGGCGGCGGCGTTCTCCGCTATATATAATCCCCTGCCATCGGCGGGAAGCGGGTCCTTCAGATCCTCTGCCGTGGAGGGGAAGATGGCAGCTCCCGACGTCGTCTGGAAAGACGGCAGGTTCGGCCAGACGTCCCGGCGGGATCCATGGTGGCTTTCGCCGACGGCAGTTTTTCTAGGATTAAGCGCGTTTCTCGTTTACTCCTCGTGGGCAGCGTGGCAGGGCAACTACTACACGTTCGGTCCCTATATTTCACCTTTCTATTCTCCGGAACTCTTCGGCTCCTCGTCGCACGCTCTGTTCGGTCCCAAACCGGCATGGTATCCGAGCTTTCTGCATTTCTCTCCGGCGCTTCTCATCCTCTGGATCCCAGGGCTATTCAGGCTAACCTGTTACTACTACCGTGGTGCCTATTACAAGTCCTTCTGGGCCGATCCTCCGGCCTGTGCGGTAAGTGAGCCGCGCAAAACTTATCTCGGCGAACGAAGCTTTCCCCTGATCCTGCAGAATTTCCATCGCTACTTTCTGCGCCTTTCCTACCTGGTGTGGGCCTTCCTGGTTTACGACGCGCTGATGTCCTTCCGTTTCCCCAACGGCTTCGGCATCGGGATCGGAAGCCTTGTCCTGGTGGTAAACGTGGTGCTTCTCGGTGGCTACGTCTTCGGCTGCCACGCCTTCCGCCACCTAGTCGGAGGCACGTTCGACCAGATTTCAGAACACCCGGTTCGGCACAAGCTCTACGATTGCGTAAGCTGTCTCAACGCCAAACACAAGAAGTGGGCATGGGCAAGCCTGTTTTGGGTCGGATTTTCCGATATCTACGTCCGCCTCTGCTCTATGGGGATCTGGCATGACTGGAGAATCCTGTAGATGCCGGAGTTCCAGCGATTCTCCTATGACGTTCTAGTCATCGGTGCCGGTGGGGCCGGTCTGCGCGCCGCCATCGAAGCAGCGGCCAACGGCGCCAAAGTAGGAGTCGTTTGCAAATCCTTGCTTGGCAAAGCCCACACCGTAATGGCCGAGGGTGGCATCGCCGCGGCTCTGGGCAATGTCGACGATCGCGACAATTGGCGTGTTCATTTCGCCGACACCATGCGCGGTGGGCAGTACCTCAACAACTGGCGCATGGCGGAGCTGCACGCCAAGGAAGCGCCGGAATGTGTGCGCGAACTGGAAGCCTGGGGAGCACTCTTCGACCGCACCAGGGACGGGCGAATTCTGCAGCGCAACTTCGGCGGCCATAAGTATCCGCGCCTGGCCCACGTCGGCGATCGCACCGGCCTGGAGATGATCCGCACCTTGCAGGACCACGGCATCCACTGCGGCATGGAGGTGCACATGGAGTGCACCGTGCTCAGCCTCCTCATGGACTCGGGGCGCATCGCGGGAGCCTGCGGCTACGACCGCGAGAAGGGCCTCTTCCAGCTATGGCAGGCGAAGGCGGTAGTGATTGCCACCGGCGGCATCGGGCGCGCCTTCAAGATCACCAGCAATAGCTGGGAATACACCGGCGATGGGCTTGCACTGGCATATCACGCCGGCGCCGAACTGCAGGAGATGGAGTTCGTCCAGTTTCATCCCACAGGAATGGTCTGGCCAATCAGCGTACGCGGCATCCTGGTGACCGAAGGCGTGCGTGGCGAAGGCGGAGTTCTGCGTAACAGCGAAGGCCGCAGATTCATGTTCGACGAAATCCCCGATCTCTACAAAGAGCAGACGGCGGACAACGAAGAAGAAGGATGGCGCTACACCCAGGGCGACAGGAATGCCCGCCGGCCGCCCGAACTGCTGACCCGCGACCACGTCGCCCGCTGCATCAATCGCGAAGTGAAAGCAGGGCGAGGCACACCCCACGGCGGCGTTTTTCTCGATATTTCCTGGATCAAGAAGCACCTCCCGAAAGCCGAGGAGCACATCAAGCGCAAGCTCCCCAGCATGTATCACCAGTTCAAACAGCTGGCCGATCTGGATATCACCAAAGAGCCAATGGAAGTCGGGCCCACCACGCATTACATGATGGGTGGCATCCGCGTGGATGGCGATTCGCAGATGTCCAGCGTGCCGGGATTGTTTGCTGCGGGAGAAGCGGCGGCGGGCCTGCACGGCGCCAACCGGCTGGGCGGCAATTCGCTCTCGGATCTGGTGGTGTTCGGACGGCGTGCCGGCCGGTTTGCGGCGGAATTCGCCAAAAGCAATGGGAGCAACGGGGCCGTTGACGAGCAGCAGCTCCAGGCAACGGCCAAGGCCGCTCTCCTGCCCTTCGATCGCGGCGCTTCCGGCGAGAATCCGTATCAGATTCAATACGACCTGCAGGAAGCGATGCAGGACCTGGTCGGCATCGTTCGCACCGAAAACGAAATGCAACAGGCGCTGATCAAAATCGCGGATCTCGAGAAGCGGGCAGACACTGCCGGGATCACTGGCCACCGCCAGTACAACAACGGGTGGCACACGGCCATAGACCTCGCCAACCTGCTGCTGGTATCGGAGGCCATCACCCGCGCCGCGTTGCTCCGCAAAGAGAGCCGGGGCGCGCAATTCCGCGAAGATTTTCCCAACAAGGATACCGAATGGGGCAAGCACAACATCATCGTCAAACGCGGAGCTGATGGCGAAATGCTGGTGGAGAAGCGCCCTCTCCCCCCCATGCCCGATGAGTTGCAAGCCGTGATTCAGGAAATGAAATAAGGAGACGTAATAGGGGACATAGGGGGAAATGGATGGCAACGCAAGCGATGTTTCGCATCTGGCGGGGAGATCCCGGGGGCGGCCGCATTCCAGGATTACGTTACTCCGGTGGAGGAGGGCATGGTGGTTTTGGACGCCGTGCACCGCATCCAGGCTCAGCAGGCGCCTGACCTTGCCCTGCGCTGGAATTGCAAGGCCGGCAAGTGCGGCTCGTGCTCGGCGGAAATCAACGGAGTGCCGAAGCTCATGTGTATGACCCGGTTGAGCAATCTCAACCTCAACATGCCGGTCATCCTGGAGCCGATGCACACCTTTCCCGTGATACGCGACTTGGTCACCGACGTCTCCTGGAACTTCCGCGCCAAGAAGACGATCAAGCAATTCCGGCCTCGTTCTCCCGACGAGCCGGACGGAACTTGGCGCATGCAGCAAGCCGACGTCGAACGGGTGCAGGAGTTTCGCAAATGCATCGAGTGTTTCCTTTGCCAGGATGTATGTCACGTCCTGCGCGAACACCATAAAGAAGACGAGTTCATCGGTCCCCGCCTGCTGGTCTACGTCGCGGCGCTCGAAATGCATCCTCTTGACAGCGAAGATCGTGTAAGCGACTTAAGGAAAAAGCACAGTATCGGTTACTGTAACATCACCACCTGCTGCCGCCAGGTGTGTCCGGAGTCCATTACCATTACCGAGAACGCGATTATTCCTCTCAAGGAGCGGGTGGTGGACCGATTTTTCGATCCTTTAAAGCAGCTGTTTCACATCCTCTAAGTAGTAAGGGGGTCCTATGTTCGCACTCAAACCCATCTCTCGTGATAGCGTGGACGGTGCTTTGGCCAAGGCCGAACGTTACCGCTTGCTGAACGAGCCCACCGAAGCCGAGAGCATCTGCCGGGATATCCTAGTCGTTGCCCCGGCAAACCGCGACGCGCGCATCAGCCTCATTCTGGCTCTGACCGACGAGTTCCCGCGCGACGACAGGGCCTTTTCGAGCGCCGTGGCGGAGGCCGCCGGCCTCGAGTCGGCCTACGATCGCGCTTACTATTCCGGGATCGCCTGGGAACGGCGCGCCAAGGCATTCCATGACGCCGGTAGACCGGGGTCCAGCGGACATGTTTACGACTGGATCGTCAAGGCTCTAGGGCTATTTGAGGAAGCGGAGCGCCTGCGGCCAACTGGCAACGACGATCCCATCCTGCGCTGGAATGCCTGCGTTCGCTTCCTCGAGCGCCACAAAACGGTAGGGCCGAAGATGGAGGATGTGAAGGAACCTATTCTTTCCGAGTGAACTGAGGCGACTGCCTTAGTTCAACTTCGCATACTCCGACTTGGCTTGCTTCAGTATCGGAATGTCGGGGTCGGCGTCTCTCCAGAGCGTAAGGAAATCCTGGTAGGCAATCTTTGCCTTGGTCTTGTCTCCCGACAGCACGTAGGCTCTGCCCAATTGCAGGTGCGCCAGCGCGCCGATGGGGTCGCTGACCACGGTCCCGCGGTGATCAAGAATTTTCTGGAATTCGATGACGGCTTCGGCGCCCTGCCGCGCAGCCAGATACGCCTCGCCACGCACATAAACTGGATAGAGGGCCCCGAAGAATCCCTGCAGTTTGCTGCGCGGAGTGGCCAACTCATAGGGAACGGTGATTTGGAGCAGTTCGATCGCCTTTGCAGGCTGACCATGGTTCAGCACCAGTAGCGCGCGAACAGCCGGCAGGTAACTGAATCTGACCGATGTATCCTCGGGGAAGCGCCTTTCCAGATCATTCGCCAGTGCTTGAGACCGGGAAGGATCTCCCGAAAGCGCCAGTGCAAAGGCCGTGCCATATTCCACCTCCCGGTCCTTCGCAAGCTCAAGGGCTGCGGTAGCGCTTCGACTTGCCGCGGACGTATTTCCGAAAAAGGCTTCCCACGTTGCTGCTCCGGTCTCGAATAGACCCGCCCTTTCCCCATGGGCCGCCTGTTGAGCCAAGTCCGCCGCATGCCGTGACATCCTTCTGGCCTCTTGCAAGTGACCGGTGTATGCCAGGACAAATGCCTGGTGGTCGGAGATCCAATCTTCCGCTCCAGATTTTTCCTGGCCCAGAGCGACTTCCCGCTCCATTCCCGCTCTGTCTCCTTTTAGAAACGCAATATCGTACCGATGGACAATGTAGTCTGGGGTTTCGAGTTTGCGCTCCGAGGCTTGATGAAGAATGTTCTCGGCTTCTCCCAGACGGTCGAGGGACGTATAGTCCTGGGCAAGAATACTGTACGCGACGGCAAAGTCCGGAGAGAGCTGGATCGCTTTCTTACCTTCCTCGACTGCCTTTTCTTTTTTGCCAAGCACTCCGTAGATAAAGCCCGACAAGAATGCATGAGGCGTAATTTCTCGCGGATAGGCTTGTGCCCAGGCTTCACAGGTCTGCTGTGCCTTTTCCTGGTTTCCTGTCGCGCGTCCATCATAGTAAGCGGTAATGAAGAACCTCTCGTTGTCGCTGGCGCGATCTCGCAATTCATAGGCTTTGCTGATGCTCTCCGCGGCCAGGTCAGACTCTCCCCGATCGCCGTACATGAGCCCGAGCGCCGCGTGTGCCATCGCGAATTTGGGGTCAATCTCAATGGCCCGCTTGAAGAAGGGAACGGCAGCACCCGCACCCATGGAAGCCTCAACCTTCAATCCCATACTGTAGGCCTTCAAGGCTTCGAGTGAAGGCGTGGTGGCTTCGGCGAGCGGAGTGTCATGCTTTTCGACCGTGGAGAGCGATTCGCCTACTCGAGTTCTAAATTTACTGGCAATTTGACTCAGGGCGTTCAGGACGTCTTCTTTTCTTGCTGCTTGCGCCTGCTCCTCAGCGAGAACCTCTCCAGTGCGGCAGTGGGTTGCGCGCAGGCCTAAGACGTACTGGCTTCCCATGTTGCGCGATCGAGCCTTCCAGGACGGCGGCACTTGCGGTCCGCTCGCAGATTTGCCGGGCAATCTCCGGGGTAAGCCGCGCGTCCGACGGCTGGCCCATCAGTCGCAGCGCCCGTTGGATGCGATCCTCGGAGACCAGGCTCAGGAAAGGCGACTGCTCAAGCTGCACCGCCAACCCTTGGCGTAGCGTCCCGTCAAACACCGGGTCGCCCGTCGTGTTCGTGAAATCGGAGACCAATACCGAGTCCTTCTCGCCCAGGACCATTGGCTGGCGCCTATGAAGAAAGACAGCCATGCCAACAGGGCCAGAACGACCAGCAGGGAAACCACACTGCCTATCGGTAAGAGGTACTTCCAACTCAACCTGACGATTGAGACTGGTCGGAAGAGCATGCGAGGTTTCGCTTGGCGCGCTGCCTGCTTGTTCAACAACCATCTGGGCGCGAGAGCGGCTCTCGATCACCACGTCCTCGCCATCCTGCGTCACCGTGCGCACCTGTTCCGCGAAACGATAGCCTCGTCCAGGAAGCGTCACGATGTAGCGCCGATCCTCGGGAGTGTCTCCCAGCGCTTTGCGGAGCATGAAAATGTTCTGGCTCAGATTTGCTTCCTCGACGAAAGCATCCGGCCACAACGCCTTCATGAGGTCTTCCTTGGAAACGACCTGTCGGCTGTGACGAACCAGGATCAGGAGCGTTTCGAAGACCTTGGGCGAGATAGCCACTGGATGGTCTTCTCGCAGCAACACCTGCTTCTCAGGATCAACCCGGAACGGCCCGAACTCGTAGAGAACTTTGGGTTCTGTAAGCATGCGTAACCCTGCGTGGAAGCGCCGCTCTTCGCTGGAAACTAAGGAGGAAGGTACTACCAACGGCTTTTTCAGCGCAATCGCTCACCAGACTTACGCTGCATACGCCACTGATCTGTCGGGGGGAAGCCCCTCCCATTGCCTTAACCGCGACCCTCGGTACGCTGGCGCCTTACGCCCGCTTACTTGTAAATGCCCTCTTTTCTTCAGAAAACAGCGAATGAGAGTTAATGAGAAATTTTGAGGCGTTCTTTAAGGACTTTTGATCTGGCATCCGAGCACGATTCGCCTATTGGAAGCGGTATGCACCAGGGATCGACCGGATGGAGCGAGCCGTGGCGGTGAAAACAACCAGAATCACGGTAGAGACCGAGACGCTGATCATCGTTCGCCGTGCCAAGGCAACTTTCGCTTGGTGCCCCGATTGTCGCGCCGAAGTGGATGTCATCACACTCGACCAAGACAGCCTAATCGAATCAGCCACCGCAGCTCAGATCCATGAATGGCACAGCACAGGCAAGCTGCACCTTTGGCAGCCCGCCCATGGACTAGCCCGGATTTGCGTGACATCCCTTTTGCAATGCATCGGGTAGGAGAAGCTAGAGGATTTTGCCGTCGTAGTGAGAACCACCACATCAATCGAGGAGGAAACAAATGAAGCTGAATATTTCGAGAGTGAAGCCATTATCCATTGCCGGCCTCGGGTTGGCAGTTGCAATGTTGACCGGCCCCATCCGGTCGCAGGAACAGTCGGCAACGCAGGAGAAGGAAGCCGCCCCTGCTCGCTATACCGTCGTCGATCTCGGCGTGGTCGGCAATCCACCCGGGCAGCCGTACCTCATCAGGAACAATGGTTTGGTCAGTGGGGCAGCGGCTACCCCTGGCGGCAGCATGCATGCCGTCCTCTGGTACGAGGGAGCGAAGTTCGATATCGGCGCACCCGGACTCGGAGGACCGAACAGTGCAGCGTTTGGCGTCAACGGATTCGGCCAGGCTGTGGGGCAGGCCGAGACTTCGGTTACGAATGCGGAAGACTTTTGCGGCTTCAACGCCTATGGGTTTCCCTCATCAACCGCATGTCTCCCCTTCTTGTGGCAAGACGGCGTGATGACCAGGCTCGCGACGCTGGGAGGCGAGAATGGCTTCGCCAACCAGATCAACAATCGAGGCGAGGTGGCCGGGCTTGCAGAGACTTCCGTGACGGACCCGACCCCGGGCTGTCCAGTGCGCCAGTTTTCGCCTGTCGTTTGGGAAAGTGGCATGATCCACGAACTCCCTACATACCCTGGTGACTCGGACGGAGTCGCGGCTGCGATCAACGAAAAGGGTGAGGTAGCCGGTGCGTCAGGCACTTGCGCACCCTTCAACCCGAATTCCGGGCTCTATCTCACGGAAAATCACGCCGTGGTTTGGCAAAACGGCAAGCCGATTAACCTGGGCAACCTCGGCCCAAATGGGCTCCCTGGGGCTGGGAACCACGCCTGTGCAATCAATAACAAAGGTCAGGCGGTTGGCCATACGACTTCCCATGCAAGCACCGTTGGCTTCCTCTGGACCAGGGAGAAAGGCATGCAGGGTCTGGGCACGCTTAAAGGGGACTTCGCGAGCTTCGCTCTTGGGATAAACGATGAAGGCGAGGTGGTGGGCCAGTCGATAAACGCGGACTTTAGTACGTTTCGCGCGTTCTTCTGGGAGAATGGCACGATGACCGACCTCAACACCCTGGTTGCTGTCAACCCGGGGAAGTTGTATCTGCTGCTCGGAGAATCGATCAATTCCCGCAGGGAGATCATAGGCTTGGCCGTGGACGGGGCCGGCAAGTTTCACGGCTATCTGGCGATCCCAAAGCGCAGCTAAGCCCAGAGCGCACATAATCCGTACTTGCCACCCAACATACTTCGGCGTGTTGGGTGGCATCACTTCGCTGACTCTAGGCGTCCTGGTGCTTCGTACTCACGAAGCACATTCAAACGATAGGAGCTTATTCATCTCTCAGGGCGACCAATGGGTCGACACCCATGGCGCGACGCGCGGGAACGTAGCAGGCCAGCAGTGCGACCAACGAAAGAAGCGCAGCGACGGCGACAAATGTCAACGGGTCAGTGGCGCTTACCCCAAACAGCAGACTCGACATGAGACGGGTGATCGCGAGCGAAGCGGCAATGCCGCCTGCCACGCCGAGAGCGGCCATGCGCGCACCCTCGCCTAAGACCAAACGCAGAACGTCGCTACGCTGGGCGCCAAGCGCCATGCGAATACCGAGTTCCTGGGTACGGCGCGTGACGGAAAAGGCCACAACTCCATAGATACCGACGGCAGCAAGAGCAAGCGCTGCGGCAGCGAATAGTCCCACCAGAAGAAGCAGAAAACGGCGATCCGCCAGCCAGCCGCCCATCTCGTCCGCGAACGTGGAAAATTTGACCGGAACATCAGGAGCGAGATCGTGGAAAATGCCGCGCGCCGCGGAAACGATCTGGCCTGCCGGTTCGGCACTGCGCACGAAGATGGTGGGCGATGAATTCGCGTTCATCCCGCGCTGGCGGTAATCGACATAAATGATGGGGCTCGGAGGAAAATCAAGTCCCTGCGCGCGAACGTCGCCGGCGATGCCAACGATCGTGAGCGGCTTCAGGTTACCGTCCATGTTGCCGAAATCGATCACTTGGCCGATAGGGTCCTGATTCGGCCAGCGTTGGCGTGCCAGGGATTGGCTGATCACGGCAACATGCGGCGAATTCAAGTCGTCCTGTTCGCCGAACATCCGCCCGCGGATCAGCGGAATGCCCATGGTACGGAAATAGCCCTCGCCGGCGACGCTATAGAAAGCGTGTCCGGTCTGCGAGGGATTATTAGCAATACGATCCCATTCATCGAAATTCACGGGCGGCTTTTGGCCATTGAGTATGAGAAATTGTCCATCCGCGAGATCATCGCCGGCCGCGACCGGAAGCGCGCCCGCCAGGCCCACAGTTTCCGCGCCGGGAATCGCGCGCAGCCGGGTCAACAGGTCGTCCAGCAGATGGATTTGGCGCGCCATGGCTGACGGTTCTGACGTTTGCGGATGGGGAAGCGAAAACTCCATGGTGATCAGGTTTTGCTGGCTAAATCCAGGGCTGGTGGAAATCAGCCGCAAAAAGCTGCGGCCCAGAAGGCCGGCTCCGACCAAAATCACCAGCGTGGTGGCAATTTCGCCGGCCACCAGAAGGCCGCGAAGCCGTTGGCTCGCGCCCGCGCCAGTGGAACTGCGGGAGCCGGCTGCCAATGCTTCCTGGAGATCTCCCTGAGCAGCGCGCCACGCGGCAAATAGCCCAAGCGAAACGGCGACAGCTACAATAATGGCCACGCCGAACAGCAGAACCGGCACGTTCATGGCGATACCTTGCTGCCGCGGCAGATTCGTCGGCAGCGTCGCCCGCAGCGCGCGAACCCCAGACGTCGCAATCAAAATGCCCAGCGCCCCTCCAGCCAACGAAAGCGCAAGAGATTCAGCGAGGAACTGCTGAATCAGGCGGCCGCGGCTTGCCCCCAGTGCCGCACGAACGGCCAATTCTCTGCGCCGGGCGGACGTACGCGCTAAAAGTAAACCAGCAACATTGGCGCACGCGACCAGGAGCAAGAGACCGACGGCTCCCAAAAGGGTCACGAGAGCCGTCCGCACGTCTCCGACCATTGCGTCCGCGAGAGGTACGACCGCAGCGTCGTTGAGATCAACATCTTTTCCGTACTGTATTTTGATGCGGCGAGCAATCGAGCTAAGGTTCGCATGCGCCTGGGCGACGGTAACCCCATCGCGCAAGCGGCCGAGAGCTTGCCAATTATGCGCCGTGCGGCTGGGAAGTTCAGGATCAAGCTCGCGCGGAATCCATGCCGCGACGCCGGCCGGAAAATCAAATCCCGCCGGCATCACTCCGACAACGGGATACACTCCTCCCTCCATGGCCAGCTGGAATTTCGAGAGATCCGTTGCCCCACCGAGATATCGCTGCCAATAGCCATAGCTGACGATCACTGCCGGCGCGCCGTGCACGTGCTGCTCAACCGGCGCAAAAGCGCGGCCGCGAAAAGGCTCGACGCCGAGGGCCTTAAAAAACCCGCTGGAGACTGAAGCGATGTTGACCCGCACCGGCTCGCGGCCGCCGGAAATAGATGACAGCCCATAAGCATAAGCCGCCAGATTTGCAAATGTATTGTTCTGGGTAAGAAAGTCGTCGAAATTCGGGTCCGCCAGGTTCATTCGGTGACCGTCGGCAGCCTGTTCCCACACGCGAACGATATTTTGCGGATTCGGATAAGGAAGCGCGCGCAGCAGAACCGCGTGCACCACAGAAAAAATTGCCGTGGAAGCGCCGATTCCGAGCGCCAGCGTCAGGACTGCGATTGCCGCAAAGCCAGGAGATTTTGTGAGCATCCGCAAGCCATAGCGCAAGTCGCGTAGCAACGTTTCCATACCGGCCTCCGATCGAGCCACGATCCCCTAATATATCCAGCTGCAGTCGCGAGTAAAATCGGTGGTCGCGGATCGTTGCCACGTTCCACGCGTTTTCTCGACCGCGAAGATTCCGCCGCTTCCACAAAAGTGGCCGCAGCTCTTGATCACCGATACCAATGCCCGTGTGTGTGCGTGGTTAAATCCGGGGACTCCCAGCAACCGCACATACCGGAGTTGATTGTAGCCTTCACATGGTGCGCCACCACGCGCATGGATTTCCAGGCACGTCTGCGCTCGCGCAAGTTCGCTCGCCGATAGCAGCCGATATCCCTGGGCGATCGAGAATTTCTGCTCCCAGCGATGAACTTGCTGATTGGCCGTGACGAAGGCGTCGGCCATCTCCTGCTCCTGCGGCGCCGCCGGCCTTAGGCAGCTGCCGTTTACCTGCGGAATATCGATTGCCGAATCCTCCGCGAATGCCAGTGGTTCCTGCATCGGAGCCCGATAAAGCGCGGAATAGACTTCGTACGCCGCAGCGGGAGCCACTCCGCCGCCAGGTTGATTTAACGGCATCGTCACGCCCAAATCAGTGATCGGCTTGCCGGCCCGCATGTTTGCGCGATGCAGGAAAATGATCCACACCCAAACCAGCCCCACCGCAACCACCACCAGGACCATCCCGATGCGTATTCTCAACCCGTCCCTCGCTTTTCGAACCCAAACGCGCTGAAGAATGATGGGTGCCCACCATTCTTCAGCGTTTGAATTCGAAAAGCGAGTGCAAAAGAATTGTCATCCCGGAGCGGAGGAGTCATGGGTCTTTGGACCCACCCAAGTTGATAAAAAGCGGCTTCCATTTCGCAACTACTCTCCATGGGAGTGGTGATGGGCCTGCGGCCCACCGAAGGGGATGAAAAACGCCTTTTGTTCAGCAACCGCTTTCCAAGGAAGCGTCGCCCTCTCCTTTGTCATCCCGGCCCGGATTTCCTGCCACGCAGCACCGGGACAAAGCCGCGTGTGCGCCTTTCCCTTAAGGAAAGGCGCATGAGGTCCACCAGCGCCACCAATCCCAACAGGAAATCCAGGGGACCGAAGCGGAGGGATCTGCAGTTCACCCGACCTTTCTTGGAAATGTTTTTCGACCGGAGTGTACCCGCACTTCCTGCCACGCTGCACCGGACACGACCGCGTGTGCGCCTTTCCCTTAAGGAAAGGCGCATGAGGTCCACCAGCGCCGCCAAGTTCCACAGGAAATCCGGGGGAGCATAGTTTGAGGGACCTGCTGTTTCTTTTTCTAAGGTTGTCTCAAAATCAGCCTATTCGATCCGAAGAGCAGTTATCGGATCGACGCACGTGGCGCGCCTCGCAGGAATCCAAATCGCTATGAGCGCAACCCCGCTGAGAAGCAACGGTGTCACGATGAAAGCCATCGGGTCCGATGCTTTAACTCCGAACAAAAAGCTCTGCAGAAAGCGTGTCAGCCAGAAAGCCCCAGCAATCCCCAAGGCCACGCCAATCAGCGTAAGCGCCATTCCCTGGCGGATCACCATGTCGCGGATGTTAGAAGCCTGAGCCCCCAGCGCCATGCGAATACCGAGCTCTTGCGTACGTTGTTGAACAGAATAGGTGAGCAGACCATAGATGCCGATCGCGGCCATGAGCAAGCCGGATGCACCGAAGACGGTCAGGAGCATCATGTTAAATTGCTGCCGCGACGTGTTGCGCAGCAGAATTTCATCCATGGTGCGGATATGGGCCACGGGCAGGCCGCCACTGGCTTCGCGGAGCGCAGCGGAGGCGGGCCCAACTAGGGTGTGAGGATCCACATTGCTGCGGATGGCCCACCACAGAGGGACAACCCGGGAGTTGAGTGCCGTTTCTCCATCCGGCATCTGGGACACAGGGAAGTACATGGTAGGCAACGGATCCACACTTGGCCCGGCATCGCGAGTGTCGCCCACGATCCCGATAATCTGACGCGGCGGCTCGACAAAAGCGGGGCCCCCGCCGACCCCGGTCTGCAGGCGATCCTGGAGCGGATCACCCTTAGGCCAGTACTGCTTGGCCAGGGCTTCGTTGATGATGATGACCCCTGGAGCGGAGCCGTCATCCTGCTGACGAAAGTTGCGGCCGCGCAAGAGAGGAATTTTGAAGGTGTCGAAATAGTTCCACGATACTGAGAAGTAGCCTCCTCCCCCGGTAAACGGAGCAGTTCCTTTCGGGCGGCCCACAATGTCAAAGGCCATACCAAACCCCGTCCGCAGCGGCAGACAACATGCAGCGGTGGCGTTGACGACTCCCGGGACCGCCTTCAGACGCTCGGTCCCGTCGCGAATGACCTGCGCGACACTGGCCGTTTTCTGAAAGCGGTCTCCACTGATTGACATCGCCATGGTGAGCACGTTGTGAGTGTCGAAGCCTGGGTCGACCGCCTGGAGCTTCAGGAAGGTGCGGATAAGCAAAGCGGCTCCGATCACCAGAACCAGCGCCAGCGCCATCTCACTGACCACCAGAACGGACCGGAGCTTGCCGCCGCGGAAGCCAAAGCCGGAAAGGCTGCGGCTCTCGTTGAGCGCCGCAACCAGGTTAGGGCGGGATGCACTGATGGCGGGAACAATGCCGAACAGAATACCAGTAAGAAGGGAAACCCCCAGGGTAAACAAGAGGACATGCAGGTCGAGCCTTACGCCCGAGCCATCTACCCCCAGACGCGGTATCCCCGCGGGACTGATGCTGAGCAACAGGCGCACCCCGGCAAAACCTAGAACGAGGCCAAGCAAGCCCCCGGCAAGCGAGAGTGAGACGCTTTCGGTGAGCAGTTGCCGGATGATTTGACCACGTCCCGCGCCCAGCGCTGCGCGGGTGGCTAGTTCCCGCCTTCGAACCGAAGCCCGAGCGAGTAAAAGGTTGGCAACGTTCGCACAGGCGATGAGCAGGACGAGGCTGACCGCACGAAACAGAACCAGGAGCGACGAGCGGCTATCCCCGATGATCGACTGTTCAAGAGAGATAACACTGAAGCCGGCTTGGGGTGCGACTGCGCTCCCGTAGGTGCGCCGGAACTGGTCTGCGGCAAGCTTTAGTTGCGCGTTGGCCTGTTGCATCGTGATACCGGGTTTGAGCCGCGCCGCTACGGTGAAGTAGTGGGCCATTTCCTGCGAGGTGAGATCGAATTGAAAGGGCAGCCAGAGATCGGCCACCGGGTCAGTGACAAAACGTCGACCGGCCACGCCGGTAACAAGGTATGGTTGGCCGTCAATCTGGATCGCAGATCCAACGATGTTGGGGTTGCCGCCATACCGTGACTTCCAGAGGCTGTAGCTAAGCACCACCACGTGACCCCCGTTTGGGCTGTCTTCTGCTTGCGTGAAGGTGCGTCCAGCGGCCATCGGAGCGCCAAACAAGGAGAAGTAGTCGGCGGTAACGTGGATCCCTTGCACCTGTTGAGGATTGTCACCGCCGGTGAGGTTAAGACCTGCGCCGCCAAAATCGTACCCTGCCACTTGCTGGAAGATACGGGTTTGCTGATGCCAGATGTTGAACTTGGGGATATTCGCGCCCGGAAACTTACCCTGGGCTTCGTTGTTCATCAATTGCACCAGAGATTGGGGGTCAGGGTAGGCAAGCGGTTTGAGCAACACGGTGTTGATGACTGAAAAGACAGCAGTGTTCACACCGATGCCGACTGCCATCACCAGGACGGCGATCGCAGTAAATCCGGGAGTGTTGGCCAGCGAGCGCAGAGCAAAGCGCAGATCACGCCAGGCGTCTTCGATCCAGGGTAGCGAACGATATCGCCAAACGCGTTCGCGTGTTACCTGCGGATTGCCAAAGCTCAGGCGTGCCCGGCGTCGAGCTTCCTCGTCAGAGAGGCCTCGAGCAACATTTGCGTCCCGTTCGTGAGCGAGATGGGATTCGATTTCCTCAATCGTTTCCTGGTCTTTTCTCTTGCGATGCATGAAGCGGTCCAGGCTCATGTGCCCTCCAACCTACTCGCCCGATTCGCCGAGAATGAGGCTGATCGCGCGCGTCATCCTTCGCCAGCGTCCAGTGGCCGCAGTCAACTCCTTCCGGCCGGTGGCGGTGAGGCGGTAAAACTTTGCCTTGCGGTTGTTTTCGCTCACCCCCCATTCCGAGGAAAGCCATCCTCGATCCTCAAGTCGATGGAGGGCTGGATACAGCGACCCTTGTTCGATCTCGAGCGCGTTCTCTGACGTGTGTTCGATCACCTGGGCGATGGTATGGCCATGCGCCGGGCCCATAACCAGGGTCCGCAGGATGAGCATGTCCAGGGTTCCCTGCAGGATTTCGCCGGCCACCGGCGGCTTTTTCGACTCCACGGCTTCCGCCCTCCACTCGAACGTCTATGCAAGAGTATTTATACACCACTCGAACGTCTATGGGAAGCGTTGGTTTTCTTTTTGCGGAGGCATTGTGCCGGTCGCCGGCGATGCTTTAGTAGCGGCCTTTGAAGCGCCGGCTTGACTCACTTATGTCGGGATCCGCTCACTGCCGTCGCCATGCCTAAGCCTAAATACACCGTCCCGGAAATGTAGCGCTCGTTGCGAATAAAGGTCTGGTTGCGTCGCAGCCATCCCGCGGCCGAGCCTGCGGTGAGCGCCCACGCGCTGTCACTTACTAGTCCCATCAGGGTAAACAGCATGCCAAGCGCAAAGAACTGCAAGCTCACGTGTCCGCGCGCGGGGTTGACGAACTGCGGAAGGAATGCGAAGAAGAAGATCGCTGTCTTCGGATTGAGAACCTGGACCAGAACACCCTGTGTATAGACACGCCGCAACGGAAGCGCTGGAACGTGCTTCACTTCAACATCCGGGACGACGCGTTCCCGAAACTTCTTGACTCCTAGATAAAACAGGTAGGCAGCGCCCGCATACTTCACTACGGAGTAGGCGACTGCGGAAGAGAGCAGCAGGGCAGATAATCCAAGCGTTGCGGCCAAAACGTGTGCCAGTGTGCCGGTGGCGATGCCAGTGCACGAGGCCAACCCCGCCCTGCGTCCCTGATCCACGCTGCGCGTAACGATGTAGAGCACCGCCGGTCCGGGAATGAGTAGCAATATCAGTGCCGCCGTAGCGAAAAGAAAGAGATCGTTCGCAGAAGGTAGAAAGTTCATAGGAATCTCACTGCAAGAGGATCATTTTACCGCGGCATTGCAATCATGACTCTGTGGTCAGTCGGATGTTGCGTCCTGGCGCTATACTCGGGCTGCTTCTATGGCCCAATTAAAGCAGACAGTCCAGGAATAGGGGGAGAGTCATGAGTCAGAAGGTATTAGTCACGGCCGGCGCGACCGGCATCGGTCGAGAATTTGTTCGCGCATTCGCGGCGACGGGAGCCAGGGTATTTGTTTGCGACATCGATGCCAGGGCCCTCGATGCACTGGCGCGGGAGGTAAAGGGATTGGTGACCGGGATCTGCGACAACTCCAGACGGTCAGACATCGAGGCCATGGTGCCTGCAGCCGCAAAAGCATTGGGCGGCCTGGATGTCCTGATTAATAACGCGGGCATTGCCGGACCAACTGCGCCGGTCGAAGAGTTGGACCCCGACGACTGGGACAAGGTAATCAATATCAATCTCACCGGCACCTTCAACGTGACGCGGCTTGCCATTCCGCACCTGAAAGCGTCCTCTGCGCCCAGCATTATCATCATCTCTTCGGCCGCCGGCCGGTTTGGCTTTCCCAATCGCAGCTCGTACGCCGCGAGCAAATGGGGGCTGATCGGCTTAACCAAAACCCTTTCGCGCGAGCTGGGCGAGTTCAACATACGCGTGAATGCCATTCTTCCTGGACCTGTCGCGGGCGAACGAATCGAGCGGGTTATCGCAGCTCGCGCCAGCCTGGCCGGAAGGTCCCTCGACGAGGAGAGGGCATTGGCCATGTCCCTCCTCTCGCTGCAGCGCTTCGTCGACCCGAAGGACATCGCGGCCCTGGCTGTTTTTTTGGCATCGGATGCAGGAAAGTCCATCTCGGGCCAGATGTTGCCCATCGATAATGACGCCCAGGGTTGCTAGAACTCACACATCGGGAAAACGTTCGGCTAAGGCACCACCTTGACCGGAGCCTGCCAAAACGCGGCCTTCTTTCCAGTTGGGTCCAAAACGGAAATCTGGCAGTCATACTCCCCCGGAGGAAGCTGACTCAGGGGAATACTGAAACTGAACGGCATGGTTTGCAGCCGATTGTTCAAACCCTGCGTCATCTCCATCGGTTGCGTTTCGAAAGCCTTTGCCTGCTCATGGTAGAAACTCACAAAGGCGACTAACGGCTGAAAACCAGTTGCCCCCTGCTCATACGCCTGCAAATAGACATACATGCTCTGGCTTTGGCGAAAGACCCGAGTCACGCTCGGAATCAGTTTCTGCCCATTCTGAACCAGTGGATTTACCCCCTCCTCTTTCTCCCTGTCCTTCGTCTTTTGCGCGTTAAAGAGAGCATCTTTGAGCTCTACCCGCTGGCTGCTGAGCACAACCGAGCTGATCGGGACATGCGTAACCTCTTTGTTCAAGTTTGGAACAACGAAGTTGGTTTGATAGGTGCCAATTCTCCCCGTCTCATCGTCCCGTGCAAGGAACTTGATCATGTATTTGCCTGGCAGCAAAGTGAAGCCGGTGTCGTACTCGATAGGTCGCCGGGCGAGCTCGGCCGCGGTCTCGTCGCTGAGTTTGATGTTGACGTTGTCGCGGACGTTGGTGACAGTGGTACCGCCAACCAGGTCCTTAATTTCACCGACAAAGTCAATCAGCGTGTGCTCGGCGCCCCCGCGCTTGGCAAGGGCGAGCTCGCGGCCGGGAATCTTAACGATGATAGGAACAAAATACTCTGCCCGGTTGAGCTGGAAGTGATCGATCTCCATAGCAATGGAAAGCTCGGTGACAGGATCCTCAAGCATCAGCGCGTCTTCGAGCTGACGCTCCTTGTCGACTGCGGTGAAGCGGCTGAACTCCTTATCCGCGTAGTAGCCCTGGCGGTAATCGAGCTTCGCCGTGGCATCCTGCGTCAGCGAGATCTTCACCCGGCGGAAGTGACCGTTCCTGGCTGTATTGCTGGTGTAGTAGCCCACCACGTAGTAGTCGGAGATAGCCTGCTGCGCCTGCACAATACCGTGGGTCAGGTCGTTGTTATCGAAAAGGGCTTTGCCTCCCGTGTCGCCGGCAAGCGCGAAGAGAGTGTCTTGTGACTGCTGGAAGTTGTTGGTGTTGGCCAGCGCCGCTGTGCCGGAGTACATACCGGCATTCCCAGGCGAGCCTTGAGTAGCGTCTCCGAGTGGAGCCTGCGCGACCAGGCCGCGCGCGTCAATCGGCCAGAAAGAGACCCCGGCTCGAATGGCCGCATCGACGGTGGCGTGAAGCTGAGCCTGGTTATCGATACCATTGAGGCGGAGACCGCTGGCGAAGTAGATGAGAGATTTTTTTTCCTGCAACTGGCCCAGCATCTTGGCCGCGGTCTGCAGCGCGGAGAGCTGGCGATCCGTGTTAAAAACATTGAACTCCGTGTCGTCCTGGCCAAACGCGGCGCCGGTGTCGGCGCTGCTTGCATCGTCGACCGTCTCGACGGACCCTTGGCCTTCGCCGACGATCATGGTCTCGAGAATGCTGAGCAGCTTGTTGCGATCGGCGGTGAAGTCCTGCAGGATGTCGACCGACCCGCCCTGGTAGCGGAGGATGGCGACCAGATCGACGGTCGTCATTTCCGTGCGCAGGAATTTCTCTGCGGCGGAGAGGGCGCGGAGCTGGTCGGCCGGGCGCATGGCAGACATATCGAAGTACAACGCAAGCAAGCGGCGATTCTTATAACGACTGTTTTCAGGTGCCTCGGGCGAAAGCTGCGTACGGTTAAGTTTCTTGTAGATTTTTATCTGTTCTGTGCCCCGCGCTGCAGTGGGCACCGGCGCCTCTTCATCGGCCAGATCCTGGTGCTCGCAGAATCGGATCGTCTGCGCAACACCGTCCTCGGTAACGGTGAAGTCTTTAGCGCTCAATCCCGGGATGAATTTGCCCTGCTTGTCTTTGGCCACAACAGTCTCGACCACCAGCTGCGACTTGGCGGTCAGGGTGTACGTTCCCGAGTTAGTGGAAGATGTGTTCTGGCCAATCTGCTGCGCAGTTGCCTGAGCAACGGCGAGGGTTAAGAGAAGAAGCAAGATTTTCATCAACTCAGTCCCGCAGGGACGATTGAGCTTAGCCCAGGACGTTAGTCCTGGGTCGGATTTGAACGGACGAACCAGTCCCGCAGGGACGGCTGAAAATGACCCAGGACTGCACTCTAGGGAACTTTCAGCCGTCCCTGTCGGGACTACTCCAATCGGAGCGAAAACCCAGGACTCGCGTAGCTCAATCGTCCCTGCGGGACTGAGGTCAGAGACGGGCCTCTCACACACCCTCATGAGCTCCGGAAGTACGGTTTCCTCTCCAACCGGGCCCTTCCGGTCCGCATGATTAGACCAGTTCCATTTCATCTCAGAACCTCAGGCGCAGCGAAGTTTCCAGGCTGCGCATTGGGTTAGGGTTAAGCGGAAGACCGAACTGCGTGCTGTTTACGGTCGTATTCCAGCCAGTGAAAACCGGGTGATTCAGCATGTTAGTTGCCGCCACCTTCAAATCAAGATAAAAGCGTCCGTTGGGGCGGAAGGTTCGAGCGACTGAGCTGTCGAGGCTGAACGTGTTGGGGCCGGTGATCGAGTTCCGGCCCGCGGTTCCCCACTGCCCCAGAAGAGGCGCGGTGTAAGCGGCGGGGTTCAGGTGCTGAGTTCCGCGGGACATGGAAATAGGCGCGCCGGTAGGGTTGGGTCGAATGGTGCCGGTGTACCCTGTTCCTGGCACGGCCGCTAAGTAAACCGGCGTCTCTGGCAATCCGCTGCCGACGACGGAAGTCGCAACGAAAGTCCACTCCTTGAGCAGCCTGCCAGGCCAACCACCCATCAGGGTGCCGCCGCCGAGGCCTTCACCGCTGGTGTATTGGGCCTGCAGGTTGAGCAGGTGGCGTTGATCGAAAGAAGAGAGCGAGCGTTCGGCATGCAGGTTAAGCCAGTTCTGCGCGATGGCCGGTGTCGTTGCTGCGCTTTGCGTGGTGGTGGCCGTTGTTCCCATCGAACCCTGCCCTGAATTGGAGCCCTGCCCGCCGGAGGGAGCCGCGGTCTGGCTGCTGGCGACGACGTGGCCCTGGCCGCCCAGCATCGCGTCATCGTCGATGGACTTCGAATAGGTGTACATCAGCGACGCAGTGAAGCCGCTTCGCAGCCTGCGGCGCAGCTGGAGCTGCCCCGCCTGTCGCGTGGAATCGCCACCCGAAGCTTGATAGACAAAGCCCGATGGACAGCTGAGACAAGGGTTGACTCCTCCGATTGGGTAGGTGTTGGGCAGGAACTGCTGCACACCTCGTGTGCCTTTGACGCCAAGGTAGGTTGCCGTCAGCTGCAGCGCCGCCGGCAGATCGCGTTGCACGGACAACTGCCAGGTCTGTGCATAGCCGACTCTGAAGTTAGGGTCGACGGCGAAGGTATTGGCGGTAATCGATGAGCATGGTTCAAATGCGTTGGCCAGCGTCAGCGGGCATCCGGGGCTGTTCTCGACGCTCAAACTCGTCGAGAGCGGCGACTGCTGGGCCAACAGGAGCGCGGATGTCTGGTACACAGAAGTATCGTCATAGATGCCATAGCCGGCGCGCACTACGATAGTCGAAGCGGGGATGGGGCGCCAGGAGATACCGACGCGCGGCTCGAAACCGCGCTTGTCCGGGCGGATAAGCGAACTGGGATAGTGCATGCCGGTAAGCGGACCGACGGGATCGCTACCCAGCACCGGAGCGACGGCAGTATAGCCGGGCTCGACATCAAGATTGACCAGCCGTCCATAAATCTCTGTGATCGGCGAGCCGTATTCCCAGCGCAGGCCGGCGTTGATGGTGAGGTTGGATTGGATGCGCCAGTCGTCCGCGATGTAGGCGTCGTAGACGGTTTGGCGTAGATACTTATCTGCGTTCCCAAAGGCGATGGAGCTGGTATCCGGCACCCCGATGAGGAAGTCCGCCAGGTCAGAGCCGCCGGTCGTGACGTTGTTGGATGTGCCCTGGGTGGCGGCGCCGGTAAAGGTGAAGGTGCCTCGCGGGTCCTGCTGGAAGAAATCGTTGTATTGCTGCTTGCGCAAATCGCCGCCCACGGTAATGTTGTGCAGGCCGCGATAGAGACCGACAGACCCGGAAAAGCCATCGGTACGGTTACGATTGTAGGCGCTCTGCTGATCCGTGAGAGGCGTGATGCCGCTGGAGAAAGTGAGCGCCGGCGGCCCCCAGTTGGTCGGGTCCTGGTTGTTGCCGGTGATGCCGGCATCGCCGGAAATATTTTGCTTGTTTGCAAAATAGGGCACGATCTGTGTTCGTAGCCGGCTGAACCGATAACTGCCATAGGTAAAGAGCTGATGGTTGAAACGATGGGACCAGTTGATGTTGGTGTTGATGCCCAGGGTGTCGGTGGTGTCGACGAATCCGAAGAGATTGACGCCACTGGCCCGAATGCTCTGGAAGTTGAACCCCCCATAAAGCTCGTCTCTGCGGCCGAGTGTCTTATCCAGGCGTGAAAGAAGCGCATCCTGATGCGTGCTGTTGAGCACGGGTACCTGGTAGTTGTAGAGCGAGTTACCGCGAATGTCCGGCGCAGGATAAAGCTCCAACAGCGCCTGGGCTTGGGAGCTGACCGGAACCACATTGCCGGGATAGGGCAAACCGGTGGTGGGATCGTAGACGACGAGCGGTTGGCCGAGTGGGTTGACCAGGCCGGAAAGGTCGCCGGTACGCTCCGCCTCAGTCGGCACCAGGCCGGACTCGGTCTCCGCGGTATGGTTGCGCGTCCACTCATAGGCGGCAAAAAAGGTAGGCCCGCGCGGCAGCAAATGCGGAATCCTGAGCGGCCCGCCGAGGGTGGCGATGGCCGTGATGCGATTGTAGGAAGCTTTGGGCGTGTTGAGTCCGCTCAGCGAGTAGGGGCGGGCATCCGTAGCGGAGTTATCGTAGATGGCGGCCAGGCCTCCGTTGTAAAGACCCCTACTGTTGCTCCGCCGGTTGCCAAAGGCCTGGTCGAGCGAATAGCGTGACGTCGCCGCGTTGTTGACGCTGCCGTTGACCAGGAACCCGTCGGAGGATTGTTGCTCCTCTGCCGGCTTGGGTATCTCGGCCACACTCTCCGTGGGCGATCCGGAGGATGCGGGCTTTTTAGCCACAGTGCTGGGCGAGGGCAACGGGGCGGGCGGAAGCTTGGTTAGCTTCGTGATTTGGTCGAGCGGCAGCAGCGTCAACTCCCACTTCGCTGCGGGTGTGGCCGGCGAAGCGGTTATGTCCGCTTGGACAGTCGAGAAGCACTGCATTGCGATCTCAATCTTCCAGGAACCGTCCGTCAGGTCGGGAAAGCTGAAGAGGCCGCCCTGGTCAGAGACAGCAGTGAGCTTTTTCGTCCCTTGTGTAATCGTTACGGTAGCGCCGGGAAGAGGCAGGCCGCCAAAGGTGATTTGGCCCCGGTATTCCGAAGCCGCGGCCACACGGGCGAAGCCCAGCACCATAAGCAAGCAAACCAGATAGAAAACAAATATTGGGTGCCCCATATCTCCCAACGCCTTTGTTGGGAGCTGTGGGATACGGGGCAAATAGCTGAAATGGTTCCTGCATCGTCGTATTCGCCGCCAGCCCATGTCCGTTCCCCGATGTTTGCCTCAGTTCTCGGAAGGCTTCTCGACGTGGTCGATGACAATTACGTCATCGGGGACCTTTCCCGGTCCCATCTTTAAACCGAGTTGCTCCTGCATTGCGGTGTAGAGGTTTGGTGGGGCCTTGGGATCATCGGTCGGCGGCGGCACGATGGCCCCGGTCCCTCTGAATTGTCCAAACTGGGATTCGTCCGGAGTCCATTTCAGCTGAAAATCGTATTTGTCCGGGAGCTCGGTTTGGTTCACCACCGGTTTGTCCATCACCCCTGACTGCATCCAGGTGGCAAAATCCGTCATGGACTGGTTTCTCACCGTGAGATCCCCAAGCGCCCGGAAAAAGAAGGCAGAGGGATCATTCGGAGGGGATGTGCTCTTGGCCATTTTCGGTCCACCGCTGGCAACGGTGATGACATAGACGGAGAGCTCCCTCTTATCGTGATGGAAGGTAAGTTTGAAGCGCTCTGTGAGCAGCTTTTGTACCATCGTCTGCATCTGTTTCTGGTTTGGCCGGCCTTCCGTATCAGGCTTTGCTTCAATGTCATATAGATCGACGCCGAACCAGGCCGGCCCGTCGATGATCTGCTTGGCGTGAAGACCATACGCAAAGGCGATGAGATCATTCACGTTGGTGTTGCGGGTCATAAAATGACCACCCCTGAAACCAAATCCCTTACCCGGCCTGTTGGGTGGACTCGGCTTGATGGTGGCGACCTCGAAGCTGGGATTCGCGTTCGCGTCCATCGGCGGGAGCTTCGGTTCCGGCGGTGGAATGGTCCATTCCGTCTCCGGAGTGGCTCGGGTCAGGTTCAGAGGTAGAGGATTGGGTCCCTGGCTCCATGTGCCCGTGATCGTCTTGCCGTCCGAACTCAGCTTGCCCTCATAGCTGCCGTTGATCATGGTCAGGGTCATCTTGACCGTGCTGCCTTCCAGCGTGATCTTGGTTACGGGGAGGCCGTCGCCACCCTGATCGATGCTGTAGAAGACTGCCTTGTACCCGCCATCATCCGCCTTTGAGATCTTGACCACGGTGCGCAAGTCTCTGCCGGCGTGCAGCGTGCCCTGCCACGTGTCGGCGAGGCTTTGGGTTGGGCTTGTTGTCGGAGCTTGAGCGCGGCTTTGTGCCGCGTCTACCAGGATGAACAGGACCGCCGCGGTCACGGTCAACCATCCAGCTACACTCAGCAAGAGCTTTCTGGTGAAAAACAACTTACGCGCAGCACGGTCAGCCATGATTCGGGAATCCTCTCTCGAGATTGGCCCTGGACCCTAAGTCAACGCATGTGAAACAGACAGCTGAACATAAGACGTTCCGACTTCACAATTTTGTTCAACCGCACGGATTATATTTGTTACTACGCAGCCCTGCCGTTCCGGTTCCCGTTCGCCACGATTAATTTTCCGACGGCAATAGAAGCTGCGAAGGGAACCAACTAGGGATTGTTTCCAGCGAACCTTGACCTTCTTTGTCAATCGAGTGGAAGCGTTCCAAGGCTAGTTCGCTGAAGGTGTCTCGACGTGATCAATAACCAGGACCTGCACCGGGCCCTTTTGTGACTCCAGTTTTAGCCCAAGCTGCTCCTGAATCGCCGTGTAAATTGAAGGTCCGGAAGCATCTGTCGAGGTCGGGGCGCCAGGCCCCTGTTGGCCTGGCTCAGGTGCTCCAGGCATTGGGGAAGCGTTTCTATCTGGCGTCCACTGCAAAGTGATGTCGTATTTGCCCGCGAGGCCAGTCTTGTCTTGAACCGTGCTTCCCAATTGTTGGGTTAGGAGCTGCGCTAAAGACGACAAAGAAATCCCTTGACCTGTAAGCTGGCCAGGTCGCATAAGCATCATGCCGGGCCCTCCGCCCTGGCCGTTGAAGTCCTTGAGTCCGTTCGGGTACATGTCTCCCGGCTTTGCTTCATGCAGTTTCGGGCCAACCTTCGCGACGACTAGCGTCAATACCGGAAGCTCTCTTACTTCTGTGTGGACTTTTAATTGAAAGCGGTCCGCTAGAAGAGGTTGAAGCATGAGCCTGCGCTGATCAGGGCTAAGATTGTGCAACGCATCGGTATCCGAGCTGCTGACTTTCGCCTCAATATCGTAATGCGCAGAACCGGCCCAACTGGGTGCACCTAAGATCTGATTCTCTTCGACGCCATAAGCCTGTCGAATAAGCTCCTTCAAAGGGATATTGCTTGCAATGAACCCCACAGGCGTGGTGCGAAACAAGGCCATATCTGTGCCAGACTTGTTTGGTTTGATCGAGGCCACCTCGTACGCAGGGACCTTTTCAGCAGTGCCTACAACCGGCGGCCCAGCCTGGATTTGCGGTTCTTGTATCAAGCCAAATAAGACCGGCCCAGCAGCCGCCATCGCTCCAGCGACGATCAGCAAGAGCTTCTTGCCCAGGTTCAACTTGAGCGCAACCGGCTTTTGCATGATATCGACGATCCGTTTCTTGAGATCAGCACCGCTAACCGCGGAGATACAAGCCAGTGGTGATCCCACACTGAATTCGCAGGTCTTCAGAATGCTCTCGGCGTAGACCTGCGGTGGATTGCCTCGCTGCAATACCTCTTCATCGCAAGCGCGTTCGCGCTCCTCCATAAGCCGTGCTCCCAACCACCAAACCAGAGGGTGAAACCAGAAGATGGCCTCTACGAACATATGCATCGCCGCAGCAAGATTGTCGCGACGGCGCACGTGGCTTACCTCATGAGCGATAATCGCCTCCAGATGTGCATCCGTAAGGTGTTCGGAGATTCCAGCAGGCCATACCAGAGCTGGCCGAACGATGCCGAAGATCCCGGGCTCCAGTAAATCCCGTGAAAGCAAGTACAGGATTGGCGTTCGCACTCCTGCGATCTGCTCCTGGCGTCGCAGTGCATCCACTTCCGGCCCTTGTATTACGGGCACTGCGCCCCGCATCACCGCAGCAGAGACTCGCCGCCAGCGCCAACCCCATACACTGAGCACGGCAACAAAACCCCACAGCCACACGGCGGTGAGAACTCTTTGTAGCCAGTGGAGGAGAGGGGCAGGACTCGACGCGTGTGCACCCAGTACGGCGACGGGAGCCGCGGTCTTGGTAAACGGCTGGCTGAGCTCTTCCACCACGGAATAAAGACCCTTCTGCGTGCTCCCCGAAACGCGCGGTTTGGCCAAATGACCGCCAAGGCTGATCAACAGCGAAAAAGGTATGAGAAACTTTACCGATGCTGCCAGCCACAGACGATAGCGAACGCCCGCGTGATTGTTTCTTAAAGCCAACGTCAGGATTGCGGCCACTACCGCGAACAGCGTCGACTGCCAAAGGTGATTGGCCATCGCTGGTGAGATTGCAGCCCATAGTGCAGATAAGTAAGTCGGGATCATGACTTGTCCTTTCCCTGTAACCTACGAATGCCTTCCCCGCCTCTGAAGTTTCAGTGAATTACCTTTCTCAAAAGAGCCTGAAGTTGACCTCGATCATCACCGCCACCGCAACAGGTTCTCCGAATCGCATTCCAGGCGTGAATTTATACTGCTTCACAGCCTCGACCGCCTTCTTATCCAGGCCCATACCCAGGTGACGTACCACCTGAACACGCGTGGGCTTTCCCTGCGCGTCGACAATCACGGAAATAACGCAGACACCTTGATACTTTGCCCGCCGGGCCTTTTCGGTGAATTCGGGGTCAGGCGCGAAGATCAGCTTAGGGGCAGAAACGTCACCTCCTATGTGGTAAGTCTGCGACGGGGCTGCGAAATTACTGGAGGGGGCTCTGGGCGGTGGCGCGGACCGGTTGCTGAGCACCATCCACCAGCGCTGGTGCCGAGCCCACCTTGGCCTGCACTGGTTGTGCAGTGGCGAGCGGAGCCTTCATCAAACCGATGACGATAGGCCCCGCCACCGCTCCTATGACCATCGTAGCCAGGAGGAGTTTTTTGAGAAAACCGAGCTTATCGGCGGAACGCTGCGTCATGATACGAGCAATCCGCTGCTTAAGATCGGCGCCCGTAACCCCGGAGACACAAGCCAGCGGGGATGCCACACAGAATTCGCAGGTCTTCAGAATGCTTTCCGCGTAAATCTGCGGCTGATTGCCGAGCAGTAATACGTTTTCATCGCAGGCTCGCTCGCGTTCCTCAACCAGCCGGGCTCCCAGCCACCAAACCAGCGGATGAAACCAGAAGATAGCTTCCACAAGCATGTGCATCGCCGCGGCCAGGTTGTCGCGCCGCCGCACATGCTGTACTTCGTGGGCCAGGATAGCCTCCAGGTGCGCATCCTGCAGCCGTTCGGAAATCCCCGACGGCCAAAGCAGCATCGGCCGGACAATCCCGAAGACGCCCGGCTCAAGTGAACTCTGCGACGTCCAGAATGCAATCGGCCTCCGAATTCCTGCGGTCCTCTCCACCTGGCGCAGAGCCTTCACTTCACGCCCGTTGGAAAGGGGCACGGCGTCGCGCATTGCCGCCGCCACCCGCCGCCACCGCAACCACCATAGACCGGTCACCGTGACAAAACCGGCCACCCACAGTACCGCGATTATCCCCGGCAGCCATTGCACTAGGTAAGCAGCAAAGAGAGTTCGGGATCCCGGAGCCTGGTTGAAGGGCTGGCTTACCTTTTGCATCACAAAATAAAAAACAGGCTGCGTTTCCGCGGAACCATTCAGCTTCGCCAGATAGCCGCCGAGGTTCATCAGCAATGAAAAGGGAACCAGAAACTTGAGCGACGCTGCCAGCCAGAGGCGATAGCGAACCCGCGCCTGATTCTTTTTGAAAGCCAGTGTCAGGATTGCTGCCAATACCACGAAAAGTGTCGATTGCCACAGATGATTGGCCATCGCCGTACTGAGTGCGGACAAATTATCCGGGATCATGACTTATCCTTTCTTTCCAGCTTGCGGAGGGCTTTCTCTGCTTCTTTAACGTCGTCCATCGTGAGTTTGCCGGATTCGATCAGGTGCGCCATCACCGGTTGTGAGCGTCCACCGAAAAGGGCCAACAAATCGTCGATGAGCCTGCTCTGGGCAGCATCGCGCGAGATTGCTGCAGCGAAGATATGAAAATTCCCGACCTTCTTCACCCGGCGAACATGGCCTTTTGCTTCAAGCCGGTAAACGGTGGTCTGGATCGTCGTGTAGGCCGGCCTGCGCTTCGCCGCGAAGGCCTCTTGAATCTCACGGATGGAAAGTTCGCCCTGCGTCCACAGAACCTCCATGATCTGAAATTCGAGCTTGGACAACTTAGGTTCGGACAATGGCTAACTCCTACGCGCGTAATAATTACTACTACAGGTGTTTGTTATCGTCAAGGGCCTTGGGTAATTCTCATGAACTAAGCATGGCTAGCTGGATCTAAGGATGGTATGGCTGGATACTGGTCTCCACTCGCGCTAGCCAATTCACCTGGGATGGGTTACCCGAGTCTCTGCCCCAGACCCGGTTAGCAGTAACCAAAAGTAACATAAGGCGCATAGGGCGCTTAGGGCGCACACTTTCCCCCGCCTGTTCTAAGCCCACGAGTGGTGAGACATCGGCAGCCAGGCAGTTGCGTATATCATGGCTAACCGGCTAAAGAGGTCTCATGAAGTCCACCATGATGTCCTGTCCATTACTGATCAACGGCATTCTGGAGCGTGCGGCGACGCTTTTTCCGGATGTGCCGATCGTCTCGATGCAGCCCAACGGTGAGCGCCACATTTATCACTATCGCCATCTGCGCAGACGCTCCAGGCAACTCGCAGCTGCTCTGCAACGTGCCGGCATCGTCAAGGGAGATCGCGTTGCCACACTCATGTGGAACCGATCTGAACATCTGGAGGCTTACTTCGGCATCCCCTTAACAGGAGCCGTTCTGCACACGCTGAATCTTCGCTTGCATGCGGACGAACTCGCTTACATCGTCAATCATGCGCAGGACCGCTTCCTGATTGTGGAGGATGTGCTGCTTGACATCTTCGAGCAGATTCACCCTCGCGTTTCCTTCGAACGCGTCTTCGTGGTGGATGGCGGCAGCGGCAGGTCCCCTGAGGGAACCGAACCGTATGAAGATCTCCTGGCTGACAGCAGTGGCGAGCCGGAGGACGTGAGTCTCTCCGAAGAGGATGCGGCGGCTATGTGCTATACCTCCGGTACCACCGGTTGCCCCAAGGGCGTTCTCTATTCGCATCGAGCGATCGCCCTGCATTCGCTGGCCCTCTCTCTTCCCGACCAGTTCAACCTGAGTTGCCACGATATTGTTCTTCCCATCGTTCCCATGTTCCACGCCAATGCTTGGGGCCTGGCGTACGCCGCCGCCATGAACGGCAGCAAACTGGTTTTGCCCGGACGAAACCTGCAGCCAAAAGCCCTGCTCGACCTTATGCAAAACGAGCGCGTGACATTCGCCGCCGGCGTCCCCACCGTCTGGCTGGGGGCGCTCAATGAACTGGATCGGGATCCCGGCCGCTGGAAGCTGGGCCCCGGACTCAGGATTCTCGTGGGCGGCTCGGCAGCGCCCGAATCCATGTTCCGCCGCTTCGACCAGCTTGGTGTGCGCGTCATTCACGCCTGGGGCATGACCGAAACGACGCCCGTCGCTACGGTCAGCACTCTTAAGCCCTGTATGGACAATTCGCCAGAAGACGAACGTTACGCTCAGCGCGCCAAGCAGGGACTGCCGCTGCCGTTCATCGAGACCCGCATTGTTGGCGATCAGGGCGAAGCCGCCAGAGACGATAGGACGGTAGGCGAACTGCAGGTCCGTGGTCCATGGGTCACGGGGAGCTACTACGGCCTCGATCAGTCTGAGAAGTGGACGGACGACGGCTGGTTCCGTACCGGAGATGTGGCCACAATCGATTGCGAAGGCTACCTAAGAATCACCGACCGCCTCAAGGACCTGATCAAGTCCGGCGGCGAATGGATCAGCTCCGTGGAACTGGAAAATGCTCTGGTGGCGCACGAGGCGGTTAGGGAAGCCGCGGTGATCGCCATACCCCACCCGCAATGGCAGGAGCGGCCGTTAGCCCTCGTGGTACTGAAAGATGGTTTTGCCGTCGATGCTTCCGAGCTGCGCATTTTATTGGAGCGCCGGTTTCCCCGCTGGCACGTGCCCGAAGCATTTGTTTTCGTCGACCAGCTGGCCCACACCTCCACAGGAAAGCTGCAGAAAAGCCAATTGCGGCAGGACTTTAAGTACTGGCTTGAGCAGCGCTCTTAATGAGAGCGTCACGGTACTGGACGTGTACCCCAAGTTCACCCCAGCGTACATGGGACGAAAAAGACGAGGCGAAGCCAACACCATTCCGTTTGCATTTATTTCGTAAGGCCTTATTTCGTTGGTGTCGTTTCAGTTTGCGAAGGCGGTTCCTTCAATTTCCGGCTATCTTCCTCTGCCCGACGCTTCAGTTCGCCACTTTGAATCCGCTCCTGCAGATCTTCTATCTGCCGCTTGAACTCGGGACTGTCGAGTACGGCTGTCGCCTTTGAAATTTTCCGTTGTACATCTTCCATCTGCTGCTCGAACTCGGGACTGTTGAGCATTGCCGTGGCCTTCGACATTTGTCGCTGCGCCTCGTCCATCTGTTGCTTGAATTGAGGGCTGTTCAGCATCGCCTTAGTCATTTGTCGCTGAGCGTCCTCTATCTGCTTCTTGAATTCAGGACTGTCGAGCATTAACTTCGCCTTTGCCATCTGGCGTTGTGCATCTTCCATCTGCAGCTTGAACTCCGGGCTGTCAAGCGTCTCCCTGGCCTTTGCCATTTGCTGCTCAGTTTTCCTATCGAGACATTTCTCACGCGCAGCGCGCGCCCTATGTGTTGGTTTAGCTGCTGCGGGCGCGGGGGAAGACTGGGGCGCGGTCACGGCAGGCTGAGCTTGCTGCGCAGCCGATTGTGTTGCTTGCGGCGGAACCCCTGCGCCGGACTCTGCCATCGTCGGCGTAACATGAAACATAGTTGCCAGCGAACCTGCGGCTATCATCACCACCGCACCACTCGCTACTCGGCCCACTCTTGCCCGCATACTCATACTCGTCGTTTCCATTAAACGCATAACTCGTTCCTCCAACGTGTTCTTGCTGAACAATCCCAGAAATTGCGCCTGTCTCATGCCGCGTTCTCCCAGCATGTTATGCGCCAGGGCGAGCAGGCACCGCGCATATCCAATGTGAGACCTCATCTCCTCCGCCGCCATTGCATCGCAGACCATCTCCCGCGTCATGCGTATACGCTGCTGCACTTTATCCACCACCGGATGCCAGGCCAGCGGCAGAGCTGCCAGCTGGCATACCAGGTTCATCAGATAGTCCCGCCGCTTGACGTGGGCCAGTTCGTGGCATAGCGCCGCCCTGACTTCATCCGCCGTAAATCGGGCAAAGCCCTCGGGCAACAGCAGAACCGGAGCCGCTGCACCAACAATCATGGGACTCGACACCTCTGCTGACTCGCGTATCTGAGGCAGCCTGATCCCGAACCGCTGGCTGTAGTGGGCCAACGCTGCCTCATGTTGAGAAGTCTCTTGCGCGCGTGCAACCAGATGCCGAGCGCCTCGCCAGGCCCGCGCAATGCGAAGCAGAGCGAGGACGACCGCAGCCACGTATACCCTGACCAGCCAGTGTGCGGCGGTTGCGGTCAAGCGGATGGTATGCGCCCGAGGAGAGTGGTGGGGGGAGGACTCGTCGATCGCTGCCCGCTCCTGGGTAGCCACGGTCGTGACCTGCGGCTGAGGCGCGAGTACGCCAACCCTGCCCATGCCATGCATGGGCAGCAGTACGGCCAGTCCCAGAACGGCTAGCCATACACCATGCTGCGCCCGCGGTCCCGGCCTGACCACCCGCACCAACAGCCATGCGCTTCCCGCAAGCAGAGGAACCTGCCAGAGCGCGTTTACGATGTACTCGGTGATCGCTCGCTCCATCATTCCTTGTCCCCCATCCCTCGGTTTTCGGCCGCGCGGCTTTCGGCCTCGGCCAACCGCTGCGCAACCCGTGCCAGTTCTTCCGCGCTGATCTGCCTCGTATCCACCATCGCCATGAGCAGCGCCTCGCTCGAACCCCCGAACATGCGCTTCACCAGGTCGCTCAACGCGCTGCCGGTTGCCCGCTCACGGCTGACAGCCGGCCGATAACGATACGCGCGCCCCTCCTGCACCCGCTTCACCTTCTTCTTGCGCAGAAGTACATTGAGCATGGTTTGCACCGTTGTATAAGCGAGCTCCCCCTGTAACTTGGGCTGCACCTCGGCTACCGTCGACGGTCCCGATTGCCAAAGCACCTGCATGATTTCCAGTTCCAGTGGGGTCAGCGTCTGATTGTTCCTGGGCAAATGCATGGTCTCCTAAACAGTTAGTAGATTAATACCAGGCAGGGGAGGTTTGTCAACTAATCTCTTAGTAGTACGGTTCAGCCCCGGCGAATCAGCTCTTCTCCCTCGCCGGCCAGCGAGAGAGGCCAATCCGCGGGGGATTCGACCAGGCAATCCGGAGAGACAGAGACCAGCGTATGCGGGGAGAAGCCATAGGAGCAGCCCATGCTCCAAACTCCCGCATTGCGGGCGGTGAGGATATCCACGTCGGAATCGCCAATCATCAGCGTTTCCTCCGCCGTCACACCTGCCTCTCGAACCAGTGCGAGCAGCCCTTCGGGATCGGGTTTTTTGGTGGTGAAGCTATTGCCGCCGTAAATGCGGAAAAAGTAAGGGCTGAGCCCCAGTGCTTCACAGATAGCCAGCGAGGGACCGATCGGCTTGTTGGTGAGCACCGCCATCAACCGCTGTGCACTCCCCAGGCTGTCAAGCGACGGAAATACTCCCGGGTAAACGTAGGTCCGGTCAAGCTTGTGTTCGCGATAGTAGTCGAGGAAGTAGGCCAGGGCAGAATCGAGAAAGGCTGGGTCTTGGGGCTCGCCCAGGGAACGGCTGACGAGTCGTGCCGCGCCATCGCCGATATAGGTGGAGATCACAGTTTGAGGCAGCGGCGGACGGCCGAAATGGTGCAGCATCGCGTTGACAGATGCACACAGGTCGGCCCCGGAATCAATGAGCGTGCCATCGAGGTCAAACACCAGCAGGCGGAGCGAACCCGCCGGGATGGGGCGAAAGATCTTGAACATCTTTCTAATTTAGTTGATGTCCTACTCCGGCACGTGCCAGCCGCTTTGGGAAAGCACTAACTTGGTACGGTCCTGCGCGTCCGCTGAAGTAGCCTTGGCAAAGGCAGGGAAGGTCTTCCGCATCTGGTCGGAGTCGGCCCACCCCGGAACGTCCATCATTTTGTAGTGGTAGCTCACCTGGGTGGCCTGTTGTCCGTCGACCACAGCGGGCGGCGTAAAGCCGTCGATGCTGGTCACCACCCGGTGCCCGTAGCAGAAGCGTGGCGGCACGCGTTTGCCATAGGTGGTGAGCTCGTATCGCTTGACATGGATGTCCCGGTCTTCCAGCGACTTGAGCAACCCGGCAGCTTCCAACGCGTCAAGGCCTTTCATGTTGGGGTCCTTGTCGGTAGCAGTCGTGCTCGCTTCGTAGGGAAAACGAAGCGAGCTGGGGAACAGGCAATCGTCGTGGTTACTGTAGTACGCATTGAGCGCGCCGGTAAAGTTCTTTGCGTTCGCATCCTTGAACCCATTGCATCCTGCCAGCATTAGCCCCAGCGCAAGCGCCGTTCCGGTGCGGTAGATCCATTTCTGACGTGCCATATGTTGTCCTCGTGAAGGAGAAGGTTAATGCTTTTTCGCCGCATGTGGAAGGGCGATGCAACCCGGTTCGATGCCTGATGATACGGTTTAGTTCGATATGGCTAAAGAAAATCACCGAGTAGTCCTGGTCACGGGCGCCTCTTCCGGCATCGGATTGGCTTGTGCCACCCACCTGGCTGGCCGTGGCTTTCGTGTTTACGGCACTTCGCGGCGTTCAGTCGCCGCCCCGGCAACGGTAACCATGCTGACTGCAGACGTTACCGACGACCGTTCGGTCGAGCAGGCGGTTGCCTCGGTCCTCGACCGCGAGGGGCATCTGGATATTGTGGTGAACAACGCCGGGATGGGGATTGCAGGACCGGTCGAAAACACCTCGATCGAAGAAGCAAAGAGGCAACTCGAGGTCAATTTCTTTGGCGCTTTCAGGGTCTGTCGCGCCGCATTGCCCGCCATGCGCAGCCAGCGCAGCGGCTACATCGTCAATATCGGTTCCATCGGCGGCCTCGTCGCGATCCCTTACCAGGCGATGTACAGCGCCTCAAAATTTGCCCTGGAGGGACTGAGCGAGGCCCTGCGGATGGAGGTGAGGCCGTTTGGGATCCGGGTGGTCATCATCGAGCCTGGCGACCACAAAACGGCTCTCACCCAAAACCGTCGGGTGGCCGAAATGTCAGGCGGCCCGGACGCCTATAGCCCTTCTTTCCAGGCTGCGCTGGCGCGGACGGCGCATGACGAGCAAAGCGGCCCCGGGCCGGAGCAGATCGCGCGCCTGCTTTACCGGATCGTAAGCCAGCGCAATCCCCGATTGCGCTACACCATCGGACCCGCACCCCAGCGCGCAGCCGTTTGGTTGAAACGGTTGCTGCCTTACAGCGTCCTGGAGTACGTCATGTGCACCTACTACGGCCTCAGCGGTTAGCGGTAAAAATCCCAAAGGTTCCTGGTTTCCTACTGAATATGGATATCGCCCGACCCCGTTTCCGCCTTGATCGTAGGACCGCCTCCGTTGACGGTTCCGCTGACGTGGTGCTTATCCGTGGACCCGTGGGTAGTCATGGTGAGCGGAGGATCCGATTTGACCGAACCCGAGCCGGTCTGCGCATCCAGCGTGAAATGGGCGTTGCCGAGGCGCAGGGCGATGTCGCCCGAACCCGTCTCCAGCTTCCACGGCGCCGTAGGCTGGCCGCTGATATCGAGGCTTCCGGACCCAGTCTCCGCCTTCAAGGCCCCTTGCACGTTTTCCAGTTTTATGGAGCCGGAACCGGTGCCCGCGACCACGTCGCCCGCCGATGAGAGCTGGGCGCGAATTTCACCCGAGCCAGTCTGTAGCGACGTAGAACCCATCAGGTTATTCGCGTCGATAGTTCCCGAACCGGTTTCGAGCTTGGAGCCAGATCCCAGCTTTTCCGCGTGGATGGAGCCGGAGCCAGTCTGCGCTTTCACCGTCCCGTTGATATTGGAGAGCTGAAGATCGCCCGAGCCACTCTCCGCCACCAGCATGGTATTGGCCGGGGTCGTGATCTCGTAGTCGATGGAGACATGACGGGTAAAATCGCCGCCGTGGTCGTCTCCCACCCGGATGATATTGCCTGCCTGGGCAATTGGTGGATTGTCAGCCACCCTGGCGACTGCGTCGTCGGACGAGCCACCACCCCACCAGCTATTGCTGCTCTTGACGTGGCCAACGATGCGGACTTGGTTGTCCGAACCGGGCGAGACGTGTATGTAGCCGGAGCCGGTGGAGACGTGCAGTGTCACCGAACCGTTCACCGTAAGCGTGCGCTCGAAAGACTTCTCCGCGGCAAATGCAGCCGGAAGATACATAGTCATGGCAACCAGGATGCCGGCTGCCCCTCTCCGCGTTAGATTCCATCGGGTTTGCATCGTCGCCCCTCCTCTAGGGTTGCAAATAAACGGTTTGACCTTCACTGAGGCCAGATAGAATTTCGGTGCGGCTGCCGTTGGCAATTCCTGCTTTGACGGCAACTCTGCGCAAGCCATTGCGGGCTTTGCTATCGGGCACGTCTACGAAGGCGTTCTTCTGGCTGTCGTACACCAGGGCCTGCTCAGGGACAGAGAGCGCGTTCTTATGCTCCTGGTTGAGAATCTCGGCATTGGCCGTCATATTGGCTTTGATCTCATGATTCGGGTTGTCAATTGAGACCCGTACTTCGAATGTAGTGACGTTGTCTTTCTCAACCCCTAGGGGCGCGATGCGCGTCACCTTTCCGGCGAACGTCTTGTTCTTGAACGACTCAATGCGGATGCGTGCCGGCTGACCCAGGTAGACCGAAGCAATATCCGCCTCGTCCACCTTGCCGTTCACGTAGACCTGGCGGGTGTCTCCAATGGTCATAACCAGGGTGGCGGTGGAACCGAGCACCAGTATGGAGCTGACCGCATCGCCCACCTCCACATCGCGGGAGAGCACCTCGCCATCGATTGGCGCGGTGAGCGTGGTATAGCTGAGCTGCTCTTCGAGCGATTTGAGGCTGGCCTGGTTTTGCGCCACCTGGGCCTCCGCCTGGTGCAGCTTGGCACGGTCGACATCGATCTGCGCCACGGCGACATTCTTTTTGTTGAGCGCGGAAAGGTAGTCGCGATTGGCATTGTCCATTCCTTGCTGGGAGACGATGCCTTCCTTGATCATCTCCTGGTTGCGCTGCAGGGTGGTGTAGTACATGGGCAGGTCGGGCGCGGCGGCATCGACTTTGTCATGCTCAATGCTGGCCGCGGCGCTCTTGACGTTGGCCTCCGCGGCCTGCAGTGTAGCCCGCTGGGCATCGACCTCGGCCATAATCTCCTGCCGGTCAAGCTGGGCCAGCAGCTGGCCCTTATGCACGTGCTGATTGATATCCACGTAAAGGTTTTGCACGATCCCGCTGGCCTTTGACTTCAATTCGATCTTGGTGATGGGCTGGACTTTGCCGGTGGCCACGACACTCTGATCGATCTCCCCCCGGGTGACTTTGTCCAGACGGCTGGGGTCGAAATGAGGGCCCGCCCGGCGCATACCCATAACCACCAGGCCGGTAACGACGACGATGGCGAGCAGACTACCCCAAATCCAGATCCGTTTGCTTTTCCGCTGCGCCGCCACAAAACCCCCAGTGTCCTTTGATACGTAGGCGGACCGGGGAAGGTTCCATGTTTCCCGGCGCAGGTATCATGACGTAATACCCGGTTCCCGCGCGAAATGATTGAACTGATGCTCTTTCGGATGGTTTCCGTCGCCTTGCTCATCCTGGCGAACGGGTTCTTTGTGGCCGCGGAATTTGCACTGGTAAGTGTGCGCGAGACCCGCATTGAGCGCTTGATTGCCCTGCGGCGGCCGGGAGCCCGGGCGGTGCGCCGGCTGCAAGACAACATGGAAGACTTTCTGCCCGCGGTGCAGCTGGGCGTTACCCTGTGCAGTCTTGCACTGGGCTGGATCGGCGAGCCGGCGGTAGCTGCCCTTTTCGAGCACTGGTTCAAAGGCATGTCGCACGCCCGGGTTTACGCCCACCTGATGGCGGTGCCGATCGCTTTTGCCTTGATCACCTATCTCCATGTGCTGCTGGGCGAGCTGGTGCCAAAATCCCTGGCGCTGCGCAAGGCCGAGGTGCTGGCAGTTGCGGTGGCCGGGCCTATGGATGCATTTATCCGGCTCACGCGCCCGGTGGTACGGCTGATGAAGTGGTCGGCACGGATGGTACTGCGCCTCTTTGGCATGGAGATGATGCAGGGCGGCGAAGTCCACTCGCCGGAAGAGCTCAAGCTGATTGCCACCGCGTCCCGCCGGATGGGCATGCTTCCCGCGTTTCAGGAACGGCTGATTCACCGCGCGGTGGAGCTGAACAGCGTGCCCACGCGAGAGATTATGACGCCCCGGCAGAGGATCTTCTCCCTGCCCCAGGACATGCTCCTGGAGGACGCCAATGCACGCGTGGTGGAGGAGCAGCACTCCCGGGTGCCGGTGTACGACCCGGCCCGCGGCCCGGAGCACATTGTGGGGGTGGCCTATTCGAAGGACTTGGCGCGATTGATGCACTTCCGCATGTCCGCGCAAACCCGCTTTGCCCGCGCGCCCTTCACCGAATTGCGGCTGGGGCAGGTGATGCATGATGTGCTGGTAGTGCCGGAAACCAAGCCGGTGTTGGACCTGCTCAGCGAATTTCAGCAGCGAAGACGGCACATTGCGATCGTGGTCGACGAGTATGGTTCGACGGTGGGACTGGTAACGGTAGAAGATGCCATCGAACAAATCATCGGTGAGGTGGAGGACGAGTTCGACATTGGGCCCAGGGCGGCTCTGCACACCACTTCCGGGGCCGTCGTGCTCGATGGCGGCGTGAACCTGCGCGACCTGGAGACGCAGATGAACTGGCACCTGCCCCGCAGCGGAGGGGTGGAGACACTGGCAGGCTTTCTGCTGACCCGGTTGGGCAAGATCCCCACCGGCGAAGAGACCGTGGATTTTGAAGGAAGAAGGTTTACCGTAGTTGAAATGAGCGATCATCGCATCAGCCAGGTGCGCGTGGAACGGCTGGAGAACCCAACCGAGGCTGCGGAAAAAAGCAGCGCGAAAAAAGCGGGCCCGGTAAAGGTGGGCGCGGTGGCGCGAGTTCAGCTCGGCCGCGACACCAGTAAGAACGAGGGTTAGGCTGACTTGGTAGCGCTGTTCAAGCGATTGCTCTATATCCTGCCGGTCATCTGGCTGGTAGTTTCGATGGTTTTCCTCCTCATCCACCTGGTGCCGGGCGACCCGGTGCAGCAGATGCTGGGGGAGGGCGCGACCGCCTCAGACCTGTCGGCCTTACGTCATCAATACGGACTGGACGCCCCGCTGGGTCTGCAATATGTCCACTACTGGCGTGGAGTACTTCACGGAGACCTGGGAAGATCGCTGCGCCTCAATGATTCAGTCTCCCACCTGGTGCTGACCCGCTACCCTTACACGCTGGAGCTGACCGTGGCGGCGCTGGTGCTGGCCTTATTGCTGGCCGTTCCTGCGGGCGTGTTGGCAGCCCTGCGACGAGCCCGTTGGCAAGACAGCGCCGTAGGGGTGGTCAGCCTGTTAGGGCTTTCCTTTCCCAGCTTCGCGCTCGGCCCCATCCTGATCCTGCTGTTCTCGATCAAGCTGGGATGGCTTCCCGTCTCGGGCGCAGGTTCGCCCGCCCACCTAGTGCTGCCCGCGATCACCATGGGCGGCAGTCTAGCCGCCATCCTTACCCGCATGGTGCGCACCGCGATGCTGGAGGAGCTGAATCAGGACTACATTCGCACCGCGCGCGCCAAAGGACTGCCCGAGCACGTGGTGGTCTATCGTCACGCGCTGCGCAACGCCATCATTCCCGTGATGACCCTGGTGGGTCTGCAATTTGGCGCCCTGCTGGCAGGCGCCATCGTCACCGAGACCATCTTTTCCTGGCCTGGGATTGGCCGGCTCACCGTCTCTGCCATTTCCAATCGCGATTACGCGCTGGTGCAGGGCTGCATCCTGGCCGTTGGCTTGACCTACGTCCTGGTCAACCTGCTGACCGATGTCCTGTATACCGTGGCCAATCCCAGAATCCGCAGTTAAACCTCCACCTTCTGGGCGAAGATGCCGGTGAACGCCCGGCGCACTCCGTAGAACACGATGAACCACAAGAGAGTAGTAATGAGCGCAACCGGCAAACCGGATGGCTCCATCGTCGAGTGGAAGAGCAGGATGTTGAAAATCACCGGGCCGAGCAGGATGAGGGCTAGCGGGATGAATTGGCCCGAAAGCAGCATTACTCCTCCGATGATCTCCAGCACGAAGACGACGTGCAGATAGTGCGACACGAAAAGCACGGCCATGTACTGGCCGGCAGGGCCAGTGGGCATCGGCATGTGCAGGAAGCTTAGAAACCCGTTGAGTCCGAAGACCAGAAACAACAGGCCCAGTAATATGCGTGCAACCAGAACTGCAATTTTCATGGTTTTCTCCTTGATTTAGACAGCGATGCTTCTAACCTGCTCCAGATGGGGTCGAAGGAACTGGCCGCGATCGACTTTGCCCGACATGAGCTGCGCCGTCCCGCCGGCGGTAACAAAGGTCACGTCGGTGATGCCAATGAACCCGAGGATGGTACGAAGGTAGGGATCGATGAAGTTGAGCGCGCCCAGCGCGGTTCCTGCTTCGTAGACTCCGCCGGTCGCCGCAAGAATAGTGGCCTTCTTGCCCAGGAGCAAGCCCTTAGGTCCGTTTGGCCCATAAGCGAAAGTGCGTCCGCCCCGAACCACCTGGTCGATCCACAGCTTGAGGACGGAGGGAATGCTGAAGTTATGCATCGCGACGCCAAATACGTATTCGTCTGCCTGCTCCAGTTCGGCGATGCACGCCTCTGAGTAGTCGAGGAGGGCCTTCTGCTCTGGCTGGCGTGCCTCGACAGCTGTGTGGGCGGCATAGATCCAGGCTTGATCCACTGGCTGAGGGGGGTTGGCGGCCAGATCCCGATCGATCACATAGCCGGCTGGGTGGGCGCTTTCCCAATTGCGGACAAACTCGCGCGTCAATTCGCGGCTAACGGAGCTTGCAAGTGGGCTTGAATCAACATGTAGCAGTGTCGCCATAGATATCTCCATAACAACATGCGTTGGTTATACGTCGCGTGTTGTTATTGTTAAGACGACGGTCGTCGTTTTTCCGATTCTTTTAATTGCTGGATAGGCTCTAATAGAGGTGCCAATGCCTATTTCCGACTGTCAAGTTCGCGATCCGCGGATCCGCCGCACCCGAAAGCTCCTCCAGGGAGCTCTGGGTAAGCTCATGCTGACCAAGAGCTTTGATGAAATCTCAGTTCAGGACATTACCGAACTTGCCACCGTAAACCGCGCCACCTTTTACGATCACTACACGGATAAATTCGCTCTTCTGGAGGCGATGGTTGCAGGCGGCTTTCACGAATTTCTCGATGAGCGTCAGGTGCGCTATGACGCCGGCTGTCCAGCTGCCGTGGGGGCAATTATCCAGGCCACCTGCGATTTCCTCACCCAGGCTCACTCCAGCGGAGGTTGTGAACACCAGACTGCGTTTGAGCCCCTGATGGACGCGGCCATCGCGACGGCCATCAGGCGTTTGCTGTTGGAGGGGCTGAAGCGGGCCCAGCACCCAGGAGCATTCCCCCCAGAGTTGGTTGCCGCGGCAGCGAGCGCGGCCATCTGCGGCGGGGTGAAGCAGTGGTTCTCTGTGCCTGACCGTCCCTCGGTTCAGGCCCTCGTATCCCAGTTGCTGGAGCTGATTTTGCCCATGCTTATGGCAGCAGATTCATCAGCTGCGGTTGTAGCGAATCAGCACGGATAGTCACCAGGCCAAGCGAAATAGGCAAGGAGAAGCGGCGAGGGCCGGCGCTGCCCGGGTTCATGTAGAGAACGCCATGCCGCCATTCGATCAGCGGCCGGTGGGAGTGCCCGCTGATGACCGCCGAAAACCCTGCCGCGGCGGGATCGAGATCGAGTGCGTGCCGGTCATGCAGCATATAAAAAGTATGATCCTGGAGGGTGAACACTTCCGTGGCGGGCAGATACGAACAAGGGCCGTCGACATCGATGTTGCCGCGAATGGCCGTAACCGGAGCAAGCTGGCGGAGCGCATCGAGAATCGACGGGTCGCCGACGTCGCCGGCGTGAAGGATGTGTTCAACGCCGCGCAGAGCTTCGATTGCCTCCGGTCGCAGGAGACCGTGAGTGTCGGAAATAATGCCGATCATAAGCCGATTAACAGCCGGGTGCGCGGATCCAGATAATCGCGCAACGCGTCGCCGATGAAGTTAAACGAGAGCACGCAGAGCATAACGGCGATGGCTGGAAAAATCACCATATGGGGAGAGTCGAACAAGTGGGAGCGGGCGTCGTTGAGCATGCCGCCCCAGCTGGCCGCTGGCGGCGGTAGCCCCAAACCCAGAAAGCTGAGCGTGGCCTCGGCCAGGACGGCACCTGCCATGCCGATAGCCGCCTGCACGATGATGGGTTGGAGGATGTTGGGCAGGATGTGGCGGGTAAAGATGCGCAGATCGGAGGCGCCGAGGGCGCGCGCGGCCTCGACGAATTCCCGTTCCTTGACGGCAAGCACCTGGGCCCGCACCAGGCGAGCGTAGCCCACCCATCCGCCAATGGCCAAGGCCAGGACCAGGTTAAGCAGCCCGGGACCGAGAAACGCCACAAAGGCGATGGCCAGCAGAATGCCGGGAAAGGAGAGAAAGGCATTCATTACGAAGACATTGAGCAGCGTATCGACCCGCCCACCGTAGAAGCCGGCGAGGCCGCCGAGAACCAGTCCCAGGGAAAGCGAGATGCCAACCACGCTCACGGCAACCATCAGCGACAACCGCGCACCCGAGAGAATGCGGGAGAAGATGTCCCGGCCGAGTTCGTCGGTGCCAAACCAGTGAGTATGCGAAGGCGGAGTGAGCCGGTGGTAGAGGTCGATTGCCGCTGGATCATAGGGGGCGATTGCGGGGGCGAGCACCGCGATGGCGACGAAGAGCACCAGCAGGAAGATGCCAATGACTCCGAGCGGCTGGTGGCGAAGAGTGCGGGCGAAGGCCATCGATGGCCAATGATCGCATATTGACGGTTGATACGATGAGGGAGAACGCGATGCGCAGACCACAAAGGCTTTGGACACTGGCACTGGCCGCAACCATGGCGCTGATGCCGGCTCTGGCACAGGAGCCAGCCGAACAGCAGGTGATGGAGTTAACGAATGCGGACCGGGCACAGCATGGTCTGGCGCCGCTCAAGTGGGACCCGCGCTCGCCCAGGCAGCAACCGAACACGCGCAGCTGATGGCTCAGCAGCCTGCGCTCTCTCACCAATATCCCGGCGAACCAGACCTGGTGGCCCGGGGTAGTGCAGCCGGTGCGCATTTCCGCTCGATTGCAGAGAACGTCGCCTTGGCGCCGAGCCCTCAGGCCTTGGAAACGGAGTGGATGAACTCGACCGATCACCGGGCGAACATTCTGAACCCGGCCATGAACACCATCGGTGTGGGCTTGGTAAAGCGGGGAGGGAACTACTACGCCGTGGAGGACTTTGCCGACGGGGTGGCCCAGCTTGGACCGGAGCAGATCGAGCAGAAGATAGGGCAACTGTTACAGCAACGAGGGCTGCAGCCTGCGGGGTTTACCCAGGACGCCCGCCAGACCTGCGAAATGCAGCACGGCTCGGCCGGTGGTTCGTCGCCGCGCTTCATCATGCGCTGGGAGGGATCGGATTTGGGACGCTTACCGGAAGTGCTGGAACAGAAAATTGCCACCGGGCAGTTTCACAAAGCTGCAGTGGGCGCCTGCGACTCTGGCAATCCCGGCCAAGGCTTTACGACCTACAAGCTTGCGGTGATGCTCTACTAAGAGAGGAGAAATATTTGGGTGCCCCATATCTCGCGCTCTTTGCGAGATGTGGGAATCTCCCGCCGCTTGGTGAACATCCTCAGCGAGCATTTCGCCCCCGTCAACATCATTCCGCCCTTGCGCCGAAGGGCTGTGCGAAAGCGTTTTACCCTCGACCTATGATCTTTGAACCAATCTTATCAATCGGGAAACGATGACCGAGGCCGTCATCATCGGAGCAGGTCTGGCCGGGCTCAGTTGCGCTTTGTCGCTCGAAGCTGCCGGCATACCAGTAACCCTGCTGGAAGCGAGTGACCGCCCGGGTGGGCGGGTGCGCACCGACGCGGTGGAGGGCTTTCGACTCGATCGCGGATTTCAAGTGATGCTAACCGCATATCCGGAAGCGAAAAGGCTGCTTGATTACGGTGCCTTGCAGTTGAAGAAATTCGAGCCTGGTGCGCTGATATGGCATGGCGGCAGGTTCCATCGCTTTGCTGACCCCATACGCAATCCATGGGCAGCAGCCACGCTCCTCTTTGACCCCATCGTGCCCTGGGCGGACAAACTGCATGTGGCGAAGCTTCGCGCGCGAGTGCGGCGAGGCACGTGGGAAGAGATGTTTGCGCGGCCCGAGAGGACCACGCGCGACTATCTGCAAGCGGTTCCCTTCAGCGCCAGCATCATCGAGCGGTTTTTCGAGCCGTTTTTCGGCGGCGTTTTTCTGGAGCGCGACCTGGTCACATCGAGCCGCTTCTTCGAATTTCTCTATCGTCTGTTCGCGTCGGGCGACACGGTCGTTCCGGCGAGCGGAATGGAACAGATACCGTTGCAATTGGCGGCGAAGCTACGCGCGGGCACACTGATGACCGATGCGCGGGTAGGCACGGTGACGCGAACCACGCAATCGTTTCAAGTGGAGATTACGGGCAAGGAGAGGCTGGAAGCGCGCGCCGTGGTGCTCGCGGTGGCGGGCAACGAGGGCAACGCGCTGCTGGGAGGAGTTGGTGGTTGGAGTGTGCCCGAGGTACGAGCCTGGAACAAGACCACAGCATTTTGTTATGCCGCGCAGCAGGTGCCGGTGAACGAGGCCATCATTTTGTTGAACGGGGAGGGGCGGGGAGCTGGGCCAGTCAACAACCTAGCGGTGATGAGTGCGGTTTCGGCCGCGTATGCGCCCCCGGGAGCATATCTGGTGGTGGCCAGCGTGGTGGGCGAAGCGCCTGCCGAGGCCGCGGCGGTGATGCGCTTAGAGGCTGAGGTGCGGACCCATATGACAAAGTGGTTTGGCCCTGTCGTGGGCTCTTGGAGGATGCTCAGAGCCTACCCTCTGGCCCGCGCGCTGCCGCAGCAGCGGCATGCGGAGTGGGAGCAGGCCCCGGTGCGGGTGGCCGGCACGGGGGGCGTCTATATGTGTGGCGACTACCGGGAAACGGCGTCGATTCAAGGAGCGCTGGCCTCCGGGAGACGCGCCGCGGAGGCGGTGATCCACGACCTTGCGGGCGGCGTACGGGTAGGCTTTTGACGCGGGGGATCAGGTTTGCGGTAAAATCAAAGGCAGTTCAAAACGTTCCCGCCAAGACACTCCTCAGTAGCTCAATGGCAGAGCATTCGGCTGTTAACCGAAGGGTTGTAGGTTCGAGTCCTACCTGAGGAGCCAAATAAATCAACAATTTGCGTGATAGGCCGTTCGTTCCAAGTTACTGCTGTGCCCATTTTTGTGCCCACCCAATGACTGCTGTATTGTGCTAGACGCGAAATCGCGGAAAATATATACTGAAATCGAGGACAGAACTATGGCTACCATCGCACCACCAACGGTCCCGGGGTACGCCTTTGATCGCACCCCCGATTTGACAAATCCACTGGAACGCGAGCGCCTCAGCGCAAACGCTATCAAGGGATTTGTAAATATTGCCGAAAGATGGACGCTCAATGAGGCTCAAAGTCGGGATTTATTGGGTGGACTTGCTTCCTCTACATACCACACCTGGAGAAGGCAACCGGACGGCAAGAAGCTTGACCAAGACACACTGATGAGAATCTCGTTAGTGATCGGGATCTATAAAGCGTTACACATTTACTTCAGTGAGCAATGGGCAGACCGGTGGGTAACACTCGAAAATCGCGGCCCTTTGTTCGGCGGCCAAACTCCGATCAACTACATGATTCAGCATGGGCAACCGGGAATGGCACAAGTACGTCGCATGCTCGATAGTTGGCGCGGTGGCCGTTGACGCCTCCGCTGCGTCAACTGATTCAAGAGGCAACACATCGCTTGATCTCCTCGAAATACAGTGAGGCCGGAACGGTATTGGCTGAGATAGCCGAAAACGAAGCGATGCTGGATGACTTGATCCTGCTAGATGGCGCGACGAATGACCGCGTACAGGGTGAGCGACAGGGACTTATCGGAATTGGCCCTCACGAACTGGTGTTTGGTATCCCGGGCGCGCGGATTGTAAATGGAGCGTTTGCCCACGCCAGTGAGGACGGCGGACGCTTCAATGACCATACGCGAGGAGCTTGGTATGCCGCATTTGAACTTGATACTTCTATCGCAGAAGTGGCTTATCACAAGGCGAAGCAGCTCGCAAATATAGTCGTACCGGAGCAACCTCGCAAGCGGCCAACGGGAGAAGTCTCCACGTATGACGACTGGTTGGCCGATTTTAGATCCGAATTCCATATACTTGAGCCCGCTGAAGCGTACGCCGAATTTCTCCAGGCTGAACCTGTCCCGCAGTGTTACGCGGCATCGCAGCACCTAGCGAGAACATTACTCGACAGCAGGTCGAACGGCCTCATTTATCCAAGCGTTCGAAGAGCAGGGGCTACCTGCCTTGTTTGCTTCCGTCCCGCACTCGTGGGTAATCCGCGGCGTGATTTACGCCTTGAAATCACCTTCATAGATACAGATACGGGGTATCAACACCAAGCTCGTAGCGTAAGCTTCTAGACTCTCTAGTGCAGTCCGCCCGAAGCCCGATCGAAAGCTGGTCTGTCGAGTGCTGAGATGGCCTGTCTCTTAGCCTCGTTCCGCGTGTGCGAATACCGCTCCATCATCTTCTTGGACATCCAACCGGCGAGCGCGGTGATGGTTGTATCGCTGGCCTGGCCTTCCGCCATTCGGCTCACGAACGTATGCCGCAGATCGTGCCATCGGCAGGAGACTCCGGAAGCCTTCCTTGCCGCGGTCCACGCCGTTTTCCAGCTCCCAATTGGGACATCAGGGCGCACAGAGTAGGGAAGTGCCCTGCCGTTCTGGTAACCCTCTTCACCGGCCAGTCCATAGCGTTCGCTCGGAAAGATATAGTGACCGGGCTCAGCTTCGGGGAACTCGCGACGCCAGTCTTCAAGACACCTGAGAGCGGTCTTGCTCAGGGGGATCACCCTCCCGTCGCCCCCAGACGTCTTGGACTTTCCAACCGTCAACGTGCCTTCCAGAAAATCAATCTGCCGCCATCGCAATAGGCGCAGTTCTTGATTGCGGAGCCCGGAGTGTATGGCGAGCAGGACGGCCGGGTAGAGGGAGCGTGACCGAGACGCCTTGCACGCCGCAAGAATTCGGTGCTGTTCGTCTGCGGACAAAGCGCGTCCGGCGTGTTCCCGCACTTTGAGCATGGTCACGTCATCCTGGAGGTTGCCCCAGAGCTTGTGTTTCCGCATCAGCGAGCGCAGTGTGCCCACTTCAAGATTGATGGTCTTTGGGCTTGCGCCCTCTTTCTGGCGGAGCCCCTGGTGGCGGATTATGTCATCGGCGGTTATGTCCGACAGCAGCATCCTGTCGAAGTGGGGGCCGAGGTGCTCGGCGTTCTTCAGTTCGATCCGGTAGCTGTTCGCGCTCCAAAGCGGCCGTTTCAGCTCAACCCACTTCTTTACGGCGACGGAGAAGAGCACTGCCGGAAGCGCTCTCTTTCTGCCAGCAGACCCGTCCTCAAGTTTCGCGTGCCGCTCGCGTTCTCGTGTTGCCGCGATCGCCTTGTTGCTCGTCCGCGCCGACTCGCGGATGGAGAGGCCCTTGAATTGGAACTTGTACCACCACGTGCCACCGCGCTTGTAGAGTGCCATTTCACTTGCCTCTCTTAATCGCCGAGTCAATTCCCTTCCAATTCTTTGGGTGAGCGACCCATTTGCCCGTAAGCCCTTTGCGAGGTCCGCTCATATAAATAGCCGACAGCGAATCCGACCTTTGAATGTGGCCATTCAGGTACTTCGCGATCGAGTCCTTCAGCTTTGAGTCTCTGTACCAGTCCGGCGAACTGCGAACTTGTTTGGCAAAACGCTTGCCTGCTAACTCATACAGTTCTTGTTTTGCTTGCAGGCGCTCTTTCTCTGTCGCTTTGAGTGCGCTCTCGAGACTGCGCGATCGCTGGCAGGGATCGCAGAGCGTTCCACGCTTATACCGGCGATTCCAGTGTTTCAGTAGGAAATAAGAGCCGCATTTCTCGTTACGGCACTTAGCTAGCTTTAAACGGATATCGGAGAGTAGGAAAAAGACGAGTTGCTCTGCGGCCCAGTCTTCCGAACCCGGGGGGAGCAGGCCGCGCATTTTAGACTGGGCCTCTGTCTCATTTCTCATGAGCCAAGGTGCCAATCGCTTCGAGTCTGCGTACAAGAGAATCTTGCCACGTTTTGAGTACTCGTAGGCAGCGACTTGAGCACTTGGCGCCTCATCGAAATTGCGGTCTCGCGGGTCCTCTACTCCTTGTGCGTCCCTACCTGAATCCAGCCATTCATCGACCCACTTTCTCAAAACCTCCGGTGCTGACAGAGGTGGCGTGAAATTGATGGGCGGAATAGTGGACGGTTTTAATTGGGCCTTCCCTTCTGGTTCGTTTCTATTGAGCAGCGTGAGGAATTTCTCGATTTCAAGGCCTTGTACGATCTCCAAAGGGTTGAGGGGGACGGACTCCGGGGAAACAAAACCACATAACCAAGAAAGGCGATCATACTGCATGGCCGGTGAATCACTCTTCGAGCTCTTCGTCTTCAATGATTGTTGATAGCGGATCATACTGAGGTAGGCTATCTACAATAGATGGTAAAAGACAAGCTCCAAATGTTTACTGAGAGAACTGGGGGGCACATGGTAGCACAACGATTACTGACGGTGAAACAGGCGGCGGATGAAATGGGGCTGTCCGCTCGCACCATCTGGACGTGGGTATACGCCAGGAAGCTGGGTGTGGTGAGGCTTGGCCGCGCTGTGCGTATCCCACAAGCCGCGATCGAAGAACTGATCGAATCCGGCAGCATTCCGGCGGTGAAGGGATTCCTTCATCCGCAGTAAAGAGCACGTCGTGAGCGTGTCGTTTGAGCGAGTCATTCTGGCTGCCATTCTTCTGGATACTCAAACCACGAGATTGCCAGGCAGTTCGCGCTTGAGGATCTCAAGCTTACTTTCCCTCGGTGTATCGTCACCGACCCCGAGCCCACGAGCATTTGGCAGTCATGTTGGCTGATATTTTGAAATGCATCAAATCGACCACTGAGCATTTCGCGCCGCGAGAAACCGGCGATTGAACTGCCGACGATGGAAGACGGCGGCAGTCGTGTCACCGACGATAGAGTCGCCCGAGCCTGAAGCAACAACGAAGCGAACGCTTAGATTTCGGCCTAAAACGATACACGCGGTGATCGATGACAACCCCGTACAGTCACGCCGACCCGCTGTCGCAGCAAGAAGCTGGAGCTACGCGTTGCACGAACGAATTACGCAGCAGTCTCTCCGCACAAACGAGTAGCAAAGAAGACGAACCCCGCTTGGCGAAGCGGGGTCTTTACTAACCCTCCGATAAATAACCGGTTCAGAGGACAAAATTACAATGAGCATAACCCAACGTAAGTCCAAACAGCAACGTCAAGCTGCATCCCTCGTACCAGCGAAGCAGACGCAACGAGGCACGCCTTCCTATTATGACACTGATATGGGCAGTGCTGAGCGATTTGTCGCGCAGCACGGAGTCGATATACGCTTCAATCATTCCTCAGGTCAATGGTTCGTGTGGGACGGTATGCGCTACGCAATCGACCACACAGGCGAGATAGAGCGGAAAGCTAAAGCATTCGCTAAGCGTACTTACACACAATCTGCAACAACAGCGCATCTTCAGGGTACTGTATCGTTGGATTGGGCCAAGGCCTCGATGTCACGCAATCACATTAGTTCGATGATATATTTCGCCAGGACAGAACCTGGGATATCAGTCACCTCTGAGCTGCTGGACAGTAATCCATGGTTGTTCAACTGCAAGAATGGCACGATCGATTTGCAGAACGGGAAGCTCAGAGAACATCGCCGCGAGGATCTGATCACGAAACTGGCGCCCGTAATGTTTGACCCCCATGCGAAGTGTCCTCAGTGGGATAAGTTCCTGCACCGGATCATGGATGGAAACGCCGGACTGATCAGTTTCCTGAAGCGCGCAATTGGTTATTCCCTCACCGGTGACACAAGGGAGCACGTTCTTTTCATCCTCTATGGGTCAGGCAGGAATGGCAAGACTACATTTCTAGAGACAATCAGCAAAATGTTCGGAGATTATGCTATTACTGCTGAGGCCAACCTGCTGTTGCAACGGAGAACCGAGGCGCTCCGCAATGACATAGCAAGGCTAGAAAGCGCTCGTCTGATCGTGACTTCCGAAACGCCTGAAGGAGCAAAACTTGACGAAGCGCTCGTAAAGCGGCTGACTGGGCAGGACAAGATAGCTGCTCGAAAACTCTACTGCGAGTACAAAGAATTTTACTCCTCGGGGAAGCCGTGGCTTGGCACCAACAAGAAGCCACAGATCCGTGGTCGCGACATTGCCATATGGAAAAGAATTCTTATGGTTCCGTTCGGCATAACAATTCCGGATGATGAGCAGGACAGAAAACTAGGAATAAAACTGGTTGGTGAACTGCCGGGCATTATCGCCTGGGCCGTTAAAGGCTGTTTGGAGTGGCAGAAAATCGGTTTATGCCTTCCGCCAGCGGTCCTCGCCGCGACTGAGGAGTATGAACAAGAATCAGATGCCTTGAAGGAGTTCCTCGAGGATTGTTGCGTTGTGGACAAGGAGAACAAAGACCGTACTGTATCGTCCACTAAAATCTATAAGGCTTACCAAAAGTATTGCGAAGCCAACGGCCAAAAGGACTGGTGGAGTTCTGCTTATTTCGGGAAGCAGCTTAGCGAGCGGGGTTTTGGATCAAAAAAAATCGGCGGGCACCGCTGTCGCACCGGAATCAGTCTCAAACACGGGGTAGTTCCGATGTTACCCGTGCCGGCACCAAACGGTGTTGCTACTTCTCCCACAGACAAGCCACCCAAGAAGAATGGTCCAGCAAGTAACGCAGGAACGCAAAGATGAACGTGAGAAAATGAGAGGAAAAGGTCGCGGACAGCGTGGACAGCAATTTGGCAAAAGGTATTTGTTGTTGGGGAGTGTTGTGTTGTGTTGCATTTGTGTAGTTCACGCAACCCTCGCACGCGCTCTCTATTTACCGCTCATGGTAATGTGCTGTCCATGCTGTCCATGCTGTCCATGCGTCCTTTAGCCCATAATCCTGATCATTAAACAGAGGACAGGACCGGACAAAGACAACGTGGGTTGTTCTCCATCTCATGGGCGGTGGTATCACAAATGATCCCGCACGTTTGACCCTAAGGGCCGCAAGAATGCCTTGGGGCGATTACCGCACCGTGTAAGCACGAAGGGACGGCACTGTGGCTGACTGCAGCACGAGTCGAGCCATGCCAGTTGGCAGTCGCGTTCTACGATTCTGTTGCCCTATGGAATCGCGCAACGAAGGTCGTGCCCACGTATTGATGAAACGCCATCTGCTTTGTTTGTGGTCGCTTTCATGGCTTGCCACACTGACACCTTCTGGTGGGCTTTGTGGAGACCGGCTTAAAAGGCATAAGGGCCGGAAATTGCTTTGGTTACTGAGGATGTGAGGTTGTCCAGCGACGCAGTAATGATTACTTGTACTGCTCCATAGAAGATTGTGGTGGACGCGGTTGCCACTAATGCCTTGAAAGCGTCTGCCGCAGTTGCCGGTTTTGTCAAAGTGGTGTCTTGCTTGCTTCCCACCGAAATTATGATTCACCGTAGTTGGTGCGAATAAATTGCTGCATCGGCCATGTTGCGGCTCTCTTCCGACAGATCCACCGAAATCTTGGCGTGGCTACCGATTGACAACGGAATCAAGTTCTTTGCGTTTTCGTTCATCTGGGGCGAAGCCGACACCTACTACGCAGTAGGCTGCGAGATTCAGGAGACCACCGGCGGCATGCTTTCCTGTGCCGGACTCCAACTCGAATCCGACCACAGCCACATGATCATATATTTCCGGGTAGAGTAGGCCATAATCTCGGAGTCGCGGGTCTCTAGACTCGACTTCCTGCAAAAACTGTTTGAGCGCTTTGGGTAGCGGCAACAGCCAAGCTAAATCAATTTGGCACCTAGTCAGATAGTCGGCCGCTTTCATGTCGCCGACTGTCCCCGCCATTGGATCTAATGTCTCGTGTAATGCTCCACCGCGCCTCGCCCGTTCTTGCTCAAATTCGACTGCTAGAATCGGGGGAACATAGGGCTCAGCTATCGTGAATCCAGCGTCCTCACCGAGCCTGCGGAGCAGAGAACGCGCTTCGCGTGCGAATTCTGCGGTTTCGCCCCCCGCCGGTGCCCTCAATACCTGCGCTGGAATCTCAGCGGAGCCTTGTTCCCACTTCTTGTCGCCGAGCGACTCCGCCCATGATGCTTCAAACGGTACGACGGCCATGTCGCCGTAGGCACGCCGTAGCGTACGAACCGCCCGAGCGCTCCGTCGATAGATATTCCTCTCCCCCTTCTCTGAAACAACTACGAAACCGAGGCGAACGCCAAGCGCAGCAATATTTGCAACATCAGCGAGAAGCGTCTTTGTGCTCGGACCAGTTCCCTCTATTTCGATCCCGACTATGGGCGCATGCACAAACCCAGACGCGTCCTGGTCAAGCATCTTACTGAGTCCTCGGGACTGCTCCTGGCTGAGACCCAAAGACCACATTAGATCGACACGAGGCTGGTACGCATTATCCAGCCGAAGGGCTAGAACGCTGTTGGAGACCTCTTCTCGTGCTTCAAACCCTAAGCTTCGGCCAATCGACCCAAAGGAATTATGAATTGCGCGAACGTCAGGCTTCACGGGGCGTGTCCATCCCTTCGTCTCAATTTCATTCACATGCAAATGCATGGTTCATCAGCGAACCACCCTCACTTGTCAGCCCAGATCGAGTTTTGACTTCGGAAATAACGCGAATATACGCTTCCAATGCTGCCTGCTTGAAGTGTCCACCGCGGAAGGGTCCAGCGACGAGTTACAGAGGATCCTGGCGCGTTTTGTATTTCGGGCGATTTTGCACCCGCGAGCGGAACCCGCTGTGATGATGCTACCCCAGTGGCGGTCCCAACCTGCGGTGCGTGGATTGTCCGCACCCGCTTGATGCGCTGTCGGTTTCTGTAGGTGACCCATAGGATCCCGTTGGCAGCGCGACTGCTTCAGCTGTGACAGACATCACTGCCTACCCAGCGAAATGAGACCAAAGTTCAAGGTGCCGGGTGACGCATATGATTCGATTGAAGGAAAGCGCACGCGTGAAGGTGATGGCCCTCCACGGTTTCACCATGTTGGCACTGGGCCTGGGCCTCTTTTACCTTCGTGCATCGATGACGGAACCGTTGTTTTACGTTCTCGGAGGCGCCTTCAGTGCGTCGCTCGTCGCGGCATCTCTACTTTTCATCGCGGGCCTTGATTGGCTCTGCGCTGCCAGTCTCGGTCGCCAGCAAGTGAGCAGGCTGCGAGGGCTTCTTTTTCTAAGCACAGCTGTAGCCGCCTGCGCCGTTTTCATGATTTTCTATTCTGGATCAAGCATGCGGATGCTGTGCTACGTCCTCGCGATCTATGCTTTTTCACTCTTTCTGGGCAAATTTCGCCTTGCCATGTCTTGGAACGGCACCAAGCGGGAACAGGTCGTTATGTGCACCCTAGCCGTAGTTGCGCTCGCTTTCAGCGTCGCTCTGGTAGCGGTTGCCGGTCAAAAAGACCGAGACGCTACGGCTGTAATCGCAACCTACTTCTTATTCGCAGGCTTTCAGATGCTGCTCGCAATGTACTTTCTGCTGCAACAGCAGGCGCTAAAGTCCATGGGCTCACTGCCCAGGGCCAAACGGGCAAGTGTATGAACACTTCCGGACAGGAGTTCGCGGCCTTTAGCATTTCCCCTCTGCAGAGTTCCCGAGCAGCCTCGCTTGTCTTTCGTTGCAAGCAAATGAGACCTACGGACGCTGTAGGAGATACGCAGGCGCCTCTACTGGATCGGCCGAGGTTGTTTTGTAAAGCTCAGTTCGGCGCAGAGCGCAGTCGATTCATCTGCAATTGAGCACTGCCGCATCACTCTGAAGTGACCGAGGGGTCGAGCAATCGAAAGATACTCTACGGCTGCCGATCCGCAGCTTCTCACAGCCGCGCTATCCTGGATGACACTACTTGTAAACGTGGTTTCAACTTGACCCGCAGAACCTGGGGACCGCAGTTCCGGCGCAATTTGTCGTGGAACAGTTCGGGTTAACGCGCCGTACACTTCAGATGCTTTGAAGTGTGAGGCTCTCGATGCAGCCGAGGTGTTCCACTTGTTGGTCTACCCAGAATCTTGCGAAGTGCTCCAGAGAAGATTGCCCAAACCTGTGGTGTATTCTTCACGGCAACAGGTATGACGGTCGCTGTGCGGATTGCTGGGAGACCGAGAGCATGATCCTCCCGTCGTGGCTCTTGGGCACTTCCGGACCCAGGGGAGACTGATGCCTGAATCAGCCTATACTCGCCTCATGTCGCGCCGCCGCCACGCACGTCCCAACCATCGCGTGTATTTGTCATTCTTCTTTGGCCAGGGTTGCTACTGCCAATTTTTTGAGACGGACCTCAACCGCCCCTGCCCAAAAAGCTGACCTTTGCCTCAGCCAATAAAGTTCGGGAGTTGGCGGCACTTGGGGGAGCAATCGCTAACCTTGAGAACAGGCAGATGTTTTAAGATGCGATCATCAACGGACGCGGTGGAGTGTACGGTCAGCCTCCGCTCTGGTACGGGCTTGTCGCTCATAGAAACACTCATCACGTCTCCAATCCTTCGTCTACTCGTACATACCGTGCTATGGGGGCCCGGTCGGTGCGGGATACCTCGTCGATTTCATCTGTGTCGGGCATTCCGACGTGGAGTAGGTGAATCCTTCCCTGGTCCGCGCAGCGCTCCGATGGGTTTGGGTATTCCATCTCGGCGTCACGATACCCATTCCTGGCCTCCCAGGGGGTCCAGGAGCGGATTTCCGACCCCTGGGCGGGTTTTACTAAGGGCTGTGACAAGAATCACAGCGGAAGCTAGCCAAGCCTGCGGCCGCTGCCGGGTTTCATGGTCGGTCACTTGAGTCCTTGCTCTTACAGGTGTCGATAGATAACGTCCCGTTGGGTGTGTAGCCGAAGTAGGTTTCATTTGCCTCGGAGGATTTGTTGATGAGGAACAGGATCTTAGCCCGCGACTGCATTGTGAAGAGATGAGCAAGCCAGATGCCTGGATTGGTCGGACTTTCTTGCAGTTCAAACCGGGTTCCCGGGTCCACCCGGGCCAGGAAGCCGGCAATCGACACAGGCTTAACCACTTCGGCTTGCACCTTAACCCAGCGAAACGAAGTTTGTTCGATCCACAATTTCCCCTTCATCCCGGGCAGCACCTTCGAACACATCGACCCGATGCGAGTCAACCACCTCTTCTCCCACAAACGTAAAGTTCATCGCTTCGGTGAGTTGCTCCAGCAGCTCCCGATCGCGATTACGTTCCTGCTGGTACTGGGCCGTCCGCTTGGCTCTTTCGTCAGAAGTTTCGTGCTGCCGTCGTTGGATCGTGGAGGCCAGCCGCTTCTGTTCGTCCGCCTCTTGAGCTGGCGGAAGATCAGTGCCATTTATCTGAACGACGCGATAGTATGGTGACCCCTCAATCATTAAGACCGCCGAAGTTCGGGAGCCAGTTTTCGTCTTATCCATCTCACAGAAATCAAAGCCCGGAGCGCGATCCCAGTCCGCCTGGGTGACTTGAGCCGAGCGGCGAATGATCTCCCTGGTTTGCGCGGGTGTCATCTGGCACAAACTGCAGGCAGAAAATAAGGGCAGGATGAGTAAAGCAATGGGCCGGCCGAACATGAATCTCTTTGCTCCTCGTCTCGCCTACGCTACCTCAAAGAACCCGCTCACCTGCTTGTATGGGTTTTCGAAGCATGGTCAAACACCTGCACCGTGCCCGAATCGAGGCGCTTCTCGACGCTGTATATTAACGCCACAACCGAGGGGATCTGCCCCCTCGGCACTTATTTTTTACCCTAACTGGCTGACCGAAACCGTGTATGTGATTTGACTCACAAAAGCTCGGGCCGAGCCCTGTGACAGCACCCCAGTCACCGCGATAATGGTTCAGTTTCGCTGCAAATCCTCTGGAAGATTTGCTTGTCTTCCTCGCGGTAAAAGCTGCTCAACAAGAACCCGCAGAGAATATCCATTTCGTATTGTTTAGTTAGCTGGTTGCAGAGTTGCTCCACCTGAATAGCCGCATCCGCGTTGCCTTCCGACCACAAGATTGACGCGCATTCCCCGCAAATTGCAACCCGCGACGGTTCCCCCGCTGTTGCCTGAGCCGCCGTCACGATCAGATCACGAACGACTCTAAAAAATCGCATAGGGTCAGGCAAATCGTTAACCATGAAGGTTGAGAGGGTCTCGGCAACATCCAAAGGAAGACAGCGCCCCTGCTCGATCATGGCAGCAATACTAACTCCATGGTCCTGTAATCTTTGAAGCAGAATCTTCTGGTGCGACTCGGTCGTGACTATGATCACCGCGTTTCCGTTCAGCAGTGCAGCTTCTATATAACGAGTGAAGCCATCTAGAAAGGACTCATCGTCAGAATAGAATTGAACCTCGTGGCCGCGAACGATCTCCATCTTTCTCGGTACCAGCGATGGGAGAATTTTCTGACGGAAGGGGTGGCCTGGAGCTTGTGCGTCGCCAGCACTGGTCCAATTGTGACCCGATCGTCCCCTACTGACAAACTGCCTACCCTGACAAACCGCTTCCAAAGATGCTAGGAGTTCGCTTCCGGCATGTGCTTTAGCAACGTAGCCCATTGCCCCCAAGCTGAAAGCTTCTTGCGCCACATCGGCAGAAGATTCTTGAGTCATGAAGAGCATTTTGCATTGAGGGCAGAGCTTGCGGATTCGTCGAGCCACTTCGAGCCCATTGAGTGTGGGAAGCCCGATATCGAGCACTATCAAGTGCGGTTGCAGTTCTTCGGCTTTCTGCAGCGCTTCTAATCCGTCTGACGCTTCGCAGACGACTTGCAAATCCGGTCTTTTCTCTAGCGTCGAACAGATGAATCGCCGAAACGGTTCGTAATCATCGACCACGAGGACACGAAGGGACGACATTCAGGCACCAACCTTTCATCGGCCGAACCGCACCTTCTAAATATTTGTGACCGGAAACAAACATCGCCGCTATATTCGGGGATCGTATCACTCTAGCGTGCACCCTGCAGTTCACCAGAAGTAAATGCAAATTTGCTAGGTGTCCTTGTCCCGACATAACACAGTCTGACGCTCGACACGGCGGGTCAAGGCGTTGATGGGACCGCTGAAGTCGAGCGCCCTTCCCGCGAGGGTTTGGTCGCCGCACCCAGCGAATCGCCTGAAATCGACAACTCGAAGCCCCGAAACTGGCTCGCCCTCTCCGGGGGTGAGACGGAGCCAAGTTTCCGAAAACCAAAACGCCAGCATGAGGGCGCCGGAGCCCCCTCTGTTTGGTCTTTTAAATGGCTCTATCGCTTGTAAAGATTCTCGTAAAGATTTTTGGTGACTTGATAGCAATCGCACGCGGCCTCTTCTAGATTTTCCCGATTCAGGATTGTGACGTGCCCTCGCCGATATTCAATCAGTCCAGTTCGTTGCAGGTTCCCGTCCTTGTGAAGGGTCCTTGCACTGTAACGCTGGAAGTTTCGTTGCGTTCGCCAATGGTGAAAATCGACAACAGTGTCCGAGCTCGCGGATTTCAGACCGGTGCCGGTCCCTTCGGTAATCAGATTTCCTCTCTAGTCGATCCGCGCCGCGAAGGCATGGAATACCAATCGACCGGCCGGGGAGATGCTACCGGCCCTTTCGCTAGGCGATTCGAAAGTGGCGTTCCTGCATTCGAGTTCGCGACGAGCCTGGGCGAATCGGCCACGTCCTGGCTCGGCGCCGTTTAACAGACAGCTCTCGACAAATCTCGGCGAAGGAATAGATCAGGAACAGGATCCCGAGGAAGACAATGGCACTAAGAACCCCAACTGCAAACATGGGAGGTCGCCGCCGTTCGACTCTCTTTAGTTCAGTCGATCCGACATAAAACGTGCGTATGGAAGTGATAAAAAAGTTGTAAGGGAGCACACAGCGGTCGCCTTTCAACACAACCTGAGCCTACGCCCCAGATTAAACAGAGGGGAGCGCAAGAAGGTCGTAATCCATAGGCTTGCGATCTGGACTTACCGTTTCCTACAACTTCTTTACACTTGCTGTGAAACACTAGCGTCGGTTCGCCATATTTGGAAGCTTGTGGGCCGCCCTCGCGATGAATGTTTTCAGTGGGATTCAGTGTCTTGTCTTTGTGGTCGTTGTCACCGCCTGCGTCAAGCCTCTGGGCGGATTTATGCACCGGGTCTTTTCCGGGCGAAAAACTGTATTAGATCGATTATGCGTTCCAGCGGAACGATGGATATATCGTTTCGCGGGAGTCGATCCAACGATTGAAATGGATGCCGGTCAATACCTGGCTTCTTTCATTGTCTTTACTTTGATCGGCACACTTCTCCCTTACGCTATCCTCCGGTTGCAACACTTCCTTCCCTGGTTTTTCCCGCAATATCAAACCACGCCGCTCACTCCTGATCTGTCCTTCAATACAGCGATCAGTTTCTCAACCACCACCACATGGCAGGCATACGCGGGCGAAAACACCATGAGCTATTTCAGCCAGATGGTGTGTCTCTGCACACAGAATTTCCTCGCCGGGGCCGCAGGACTGGCTGTGGGCATTGCCTTTATTCGAGGATTGGCGCGTGAGTCCTGTGCGACACTCGGGAATTTCTGGGTCGACCTAACCCGCAGCTTGCTTTGGATTCTGTTGCCTGGTGCGCTCATAGGATCGTTGCTGCTTGTCTGGCAGGGAGTTCCTATGAACTTCAACCATTATGCAGTTGCCTCAACGCTGGAGGGAAGGTCGCAGGTCATTCCGCAAGGACCGGTTGCGGCTCTCGAGATCATCAAGAACCTGGGCACCAATGGTGGAGGCTTCTTCAATGCCAATGGCGCTCATCCCTACGAAAACCCCACGCCGCTGACCAACTTCCTCGAACTGCTCTCGATCGTCCTGCTGCCTGCAGGCTTGACCAACACCTTTGGCAGAATGGTGCAGCAAGTTCGCCAGGGATGGCTCCTGTACTGGGTGATGCTCCTTCTTTTTGTTGGCGGATTGATTGCCTTGCATTTGAGCGAACGGCGCGTGAACCCGCACCTTCATGGCATCGAATCCAGGTCCAGTTGGCTTCAGTCCGACGGCAACATGGAGGGGAAGGAAGTGCGATTTGGGATCGGCGGTACGGCACTCGCCGGCGTTGTCACTTCTAACACCGCGACGGGCTCCGCGAATGCGGCGGACGACAGTTTTACCTCGCTTGGGGGGTTGGTGTTGTTAATCAATCTTCTACTCGGGGAGGTGATTTTTGGAGGTCTCGGCACCGGTATCTTCAGCATGATTATGACCGCTGCCATCGCCGTGTTTCTCGCAGGGCTCATGATTGGACGCACCCCGGAATATCTCGGCAAGCATATTGGGCCGAACGAAAACAAGATGATTGTGCTCTACGCGCTTACCGGGCCGGTGACAGTCCTGATTCTGACTGCTATTGCCATCTCAACGAAAGCCGGACTGGCCGGGCTCACCACTAACACCGGCCCGCACGGACTGACCGAGATTCTCTTCGGCTTTGCTTCTTCCTTCGCTAACAACGGGCAGGCGTTCGCCGGACTCAATGCCAATGCTTTGTTCTATAACGTCACCACGGCGATCGCCATGATGGCAGGACGATTTGGGCTGGCAATTCCGGCGCTCATGTTTGCCGGCATGCTCGCACGGCAAACGGAAAGACCTCAATCGCAGGGAACTCTGCGAACCGACACATTCACATTCGGCGCATTGTTAACAACATTCCTAGTCATTGTCACGGCATTGAGCTACCTCCCTGTGTTGACGCTTGGCCCAGTTCTGGAGCACTTGCTGTTCAAGATCTAGTGGAGTGCTCCAAACGACAAAAGAAGTATCGTCTTCAATGCGTCGGATTCGATACAGGGCCGGATTCCGGGCGACGTCGCAATGGGTTCCCGCGAGGGTTTGGCCGCCGCGCCCCGCGAATCGCCTGAAATCGACAACTCGAAGCCCGAAACTGGCTCGCCCTCTCCGGGGGGAGAGACAGGAGCCAAGTTTTCGAAAACCGAGTTTCAAGGGCGTTTCGGTATCCCGGCGCGCAGTACGATCTTCAAAGGCACCACCCCGAAAAGCTCAATCGCGAGGCTACGGTTCGTCCGTCAGGACGTTGCTATCGCTGATGTAAGCGGAGAGATCACAGGGTTTCCAAAAGCTTCCCCCGCAGGGGTGCCCGTTGGAGCGGACGGAGTGTTGCGTTTCAAGCTGCTCCTGGTCCTCATCAAATCATCGAAGAACAAGGCGTCTGGTGGATCACGGAATACCACAATGTCGCCGTCACACCTGAAGCGTAAGGGTCATTTATTGGGCAAAGATCGTATCGAGTGGAAGCTTGCGAAGTACTTCCTGCAATGTTGTGTTTTCGGTATGCCGGTTGCAAACAGGTTTGACAGTCAACCTGAAATAAGCGCAGTGTTATTTCCAGCCGTGTAACGGCAGTAGGAGTCCGAAACCCACCGCGATACGCGGCTGGTCCCGGCCTCGAAACGCCGGACAACTCCTAAACAAGTCCCTAGGCTGTAGCAGCTAGGGACTTTTCTTTGCCCTCTGGCTTGGACCAAAACGTCCCAACCCAAAAGAGCGTAAGCTTGAAGATGTCGCTTCGGGATCCTCTCCTCGCCTCCACCCTTAGCGAAGCTCTAGCCGAGAGTCAGGTTCACTGTACACAACGGTACGACACGTGGCATCAATGAGTATCCAAAAGGAATTTGTCGTCCCCAATCCTACCATCCGACCGGCTGAGCGTCGTAGAGAGCCAAGACAACTCGGCCACGCGGTGCGCAAATCTAGAATGTTCTAAAGAACTGCTCTATCTCCGGGAGGGATCGCTCCAATTGCTCGAATTGCAATCGGATTCTGACGATCAGGTACGGCCAGACGATGGTGCATTTGCGACGAAGCCTTTGCGCAGCATGTATTTTTGGCTTTGTGGTGAGTGCGCGAAGACACACATGATTAAGCGATGGACAACTTCCGGACTTGTTCTGATGCTTCGCAACCAGAACGTAGCTGGCAACGGCTCTCATCTGATTAAGCCTGCAGTGGCCGCAACGATGCAGCCACTTCAGGTGTCACCGACTGTCCTTCCCATACCGCCTATGGGGCATCCGCCTCCAACGGCCCGCTTCGCTTGTGCTGCGGAGAAATTTTCCTGGCCCAAAGACAGGCTGACCTCGAAAACCTTATCCGACTTCCCGCGACATGCCCCGAAGTTGGCTTAAAGGTAAATTGCTCAGCCCGTCACCACCTGCTGAGCCTATGATCGCCAGCATGAAACTTGACGCTATCGTCCAAGCCATTGACACGGAGATTGATCGCCTGGTGAAGGTAAGAGCCCTGCTGACCGATGGTAAGAACCCACTGAGACGAGGATTGCCTCGGACGACTCTGCCCGTCGCTGCTCGGAAGCGCAGGAAGGTAAGCGCTGAGGGACGGGCAAGGATGGCCGCAGCACAAAAGGCAAGATGGGCGAAGGCGAGGAGGAATTCGACATCGTTATGAGGCTTACCGTCGACGCTGGGCGCAAGTCGAACTTCCCGAGCTGCTGCAATCCGAAATACCCTCCATCGAAGACCTGCACGAAGTGGTCAAAAAGCTGCGCTCAGAGTTTGAAGAGGTCCGCGAAGCTCAGAAGAGAAATACAGAAGTATTGTGAGCGGTGGACTCCGTTGCCTTTCGGTTGGACCGGATAAAGGCACTGCTGCCACATGGCAGCCCACACATCGGGTGGAATGACGAGCGGAGGACAAAAACGTGTGGGCCCTGCAACTTACGAGCTCCCAGAACAGATTGGGCTCGTATAAAAGATTCGTTTGGTCCGGTGCCCATATCTGCAGCACTATCGGTCGATTTAGCACTAGCGGCGGCCAGGACACTGCTCGGTTTGCAACGAGGATAAACGCGAAGGCAAAGATGGTTCCCCCTCCCGGATAGTTAAGTTGGTCCGAGTGGGTCGGGCTCGGGACCTCAACTGTGACGGCTGTCACCGACTGTCCCCGGCAGCTCCTACATACTTCAGCATGGCGGATGACGACAATGATTCGCTTGAAGGCAAGCACGCGCGTAAGACTGATGACGATTAACAGCTTCGCCCTGTTCGCACTCGGGCTGGGGCTTCTTTATATTCGTGCGACGATGACAAACTTTCTGTTTTACGTCTTCGGAGGAATCTTTGCGCTGGCGCTCGTCGCGGCGGCTCTGCTTCTAATCGCAGGCGTAGATTGGCTCTGCGTTGCCGGCCTTGGTCGTCAAGTAAGGTGGGTCCGGGGACTCTTGTTCTTGAGCACGGCCGCAGCCGTATGCAGTGTTTTCTTGCTTCTTTATCCTGGATCAAGCATTCGGATGCTGTGCTACGTACTCGCGGTGTATGCCGTTTCGCTCAGTCTAGGAAAATTCGGTTTTGCTAGATCGTGAAACGGCACGAGGTGCGAGCAAGTGATCATGTACATACTAGTCGGAGTTGGGCTCGCTTTCAGCGGTGCTCTGGTTAGGTTTGCCGGCCAGGACGATCGAGATGCTCTGGCCGTAATTGCGACCTATTCCTTGTTCATGGGTTTTCAGATGCTGCTCACCATGTACTTTCTTCTGCAACAGCAGGCGCTAAAGCCCGTCGAACCGCCTTCACCGCTAAACCAGGCAAGCACGTGAGACATCTGGCTTTCCGTCGCCGATGCCGATCGAGTTCAACGATGATCGATGCTGCCTACAGGAGGCTTTTATGAGCAAAACCAGCCTGAAAACAACGCGCCCCCATCTCCAATTCAAAAAAATTGCTGTGCTGACAGATTTTTCCAAGAATGCACACGCCGCCCTACGATTCTCCGCCGCGATTGCAAAACGGTACGAAGCAGGCATCCTTTTGGCGCACGCGTATATCCCGCTAGCATGCGCTTTTTCAGCTCCTGACGCAGCCCTGGTGCTTAAAGCTCTGGACGACGAACGGCAGAGTCTTAAGACTCAACTACTCGATAAAGCGGGCGCTGACTTTCTCCGAGGAATACAGTGCACCATACTTCTCATAGAAGGAACTCCACAGGATATGCTCGGAAGGCTTCGGGAAGCAGACCTGATTGTTGTTGGAACTTCAGGCGAAACGGGCTTGGCCAAAGCGGCGCTAGGATCGACTGCTGAAACCATCTTTCGCTCCTCCTCAATTCCCGTGCTAACGATCGGCCCCGCGTGCAGTCGCAGCAGAACAGAAGAGGCCGACGTTCACACTGTTCTTTATGCCACGGACTTCTCTGCAGGGGCGGCGCTCGCTCTGCCTTATGCATTGTCGATCGCGAAAGAATATGGCGCAAAACTGGTTCTGCTCCACGTCGCGAGGGACAAAGACGCCGAATTTTCCTTTGATCGCGCCATGGCTAGCGAAGAACCCCTGGAAGCGCTTCATGGGCTTGTACCTGACAGCGCCGGCTTTACTTCTCAACCATTGTGCGTCGTCGGTTTTGGAAGGCCACACATCGTAATCCTCGAAAAAGCCAGGGATCTTCAGGCTAGTGTTATTGTAATTGGCGTTCGAGGAGCGGACGGATTTGCGTCAGTCGTATCTCATTCCGGGGGTGGAACGGCATACAGGGTTGCGGCAGATGCAGAATGCCCGGTATTGACGATACCTAGAACTTGACAGAAGGTTTGCTTGTGCCGCCCGCTCCCATCTTCCACGAGTTCCTAGCTCTCCATCCGTTGAGGTCCCTGACACTTCGACAACCACGGGTCTGTCACGCGATGTTGTTGAAGCTCATCAACCCACGCTCCGAGGACTATCCGACTTCAGGTCACAGAATGCGCGAAGAGAAGATCCCATCGTCGCTTGGCCTCTGAATAGCCGCGCTTGTCCGATCGATTGAATCGTCGATGCCAAAGAATATGGCAAGGAGAAAGGAATCTAACCGTGAAACACGAAACTGCCAATCCAAACCACAAAGTCGATCCTGCTGGAACGAGAGCATATCTCGTGGGGGAGGCATCGCTTCCTTGGCCGCCGCCACAATCCTCATCCGGGATGCGAATATCACCGGCCACAACATCACGATCCTGGAAGAGCTTGACCGGCTTGGGGGAAGTCTTGATGGAGCCGGATCGCCCCAGGATGGATACATCCTTCTTGGCGGCCGCATGCTCGAAAGTAAGTATCTGTGCACCTATGATCTATTCTCGTCAATTCCTACGCTTGATGAGAGCCCAGCGTAGTCTGACCTTCTGGCCATACGTGAGGTACCACAAGGACTGGTCGCACAGCGACGATCATTTCTACAAGGGTCAGGGCTGCAATTGGCGGAAGCGACTGCGTTGGTCTCAGGATGGGAAACAGCGGGACGTGTCTGCCAAGACGCGAAGCTGGGGAAGCTGAAAAGGTAAAGCAGGGGCTGCTGGAAAAGTTTGAGGTAGCGCCCCCGGGGCCGTCCGTGTTGAGACGGAGTCACGCAGGACCATGAGGGATGCGATGCTTGATTTTCCTCTAATTCTTTGCCCAGTTTCCAAATCTAAAGTCAGTTCTTTTGGATCGCGAATAGTTGAGCACCATTACACTCGGTGCAACAATCGTAGAATCTTGAGCTTGTGACGGTGTCCACCAACCTGCCTGACGAAGCTCCCGGCGTCTTGACAGCGTTCGAGAAGCTGCATGCATCGCGCCGGAACCTTTCGAATTCCGCTCCATTCATTTCATTGCGACCAAGAAGAGCAGGCCACGACGCGCGTCATTGCCCAGTTCATCCTGTCCCCATCCGAGCTAGTCATGGAGTTGGCAACCTAACTCCAAAGCGCGCTGCAACGACTTCGGGTGCTTCCAGGGACTGAGAGACAGGGAACCCCTGTTCGCGCCACGCCTTAAGTCCACCTTCCAGCACCCATACTTTGTCAACGCCGATGCGTTTCAATTCCACGGCGACCCGCGCGCTTAACGTGTCGCCTCCAGAAGAAGAATAGAGAATAATCTCGACATCATCCGGAACCGTGACATGTGGAGCTTTTCGCATGCGAGCGGGATTTATCCTGAGAGCGCCAGGAATAGCCACCGGGCTTTCACCTTCCGTTTCTTCTTCGAAGTTCAACAGGTCGAGCACTGCGACTTTCCTTTTGGATTTCAGTTTGCGATCGAGCATCGCCGGGCTGATGCGGCGCAGCCGTAGCCGATGGATCATTCGCGCCAGAACCAGTCCACGCCAGGCGATATAAAGGCCGATCGGAATCCCAATCGCGATCGCGAGGGCGGTCCCAAAATGCCTGACCCAGCGAGTGGCAAAGTCAAGTTCATTCGAAAAGAGATAGCCGAGCCCTACATAGAAGCCTGACCAGAGGAAGCCTCCTAACATATCGTGGGCAAGGAAACGCGCGAGCGACACTCCTTCCGCGCCGGCAAGCGGCGGAACGACGGCAGCCAGTCCCGGAAAGAACTTGGCCACGCATAATAAACGGGGGCCATAACGGCTAAACGTGTCATGCGCATTCCTGGAGCTTTCTCGCGGGTCGGCAGTCAAGCGGCAGAGCAGCCGCATAGCTTGAGAACCCCACTTTCGGCCCAACCAGAACCATGTCGAATCCGCTGCGAGGCAAGCTAAAATGCCCAGAGAAAGAATAATGCTTATCTGCATTTTTCCACGCGCCGAAAGTGCACCTGCGGCCATCAGAAAAACGATTGACGGGATAGGCAGGCCGAGTTGTTCGATAAGAACCGCAACCAGCACGGCGCCATAGGTCAGTTGTGAGAATGCGGTCATGTTTGTGTCACTTTATCCGACTCCGGCCTGGCGAATGAGCTGGGGGAAACACACTCCCGGCGTTGCGAGGAACTTCGGCGGGCGCTGATTGCAGTCCACTTGGAATGCTAGCCATTCGTCCCACACCTGCGAGGAGCACTACCACCGACCGTGCGCCAGCGCGATACGTTGTTCCCAGAACCGGCTTCTCCGCATTCCATGCGCAAATCTCATGCGGCAGATCCAGTGCAGTATCGATCCAGCGCCACCAGTTCTCTGTACCATCCCTCAGTGGAGGAAGTTCGAACTCGAGAGGTTCCCAATAAGCATTGAAAATGATGTAGACCGATACTCCTTCGTATTTCAGTTCCCCGCTGATGGCAATGCTGTGCGAGAAGGGCGACCAGTCCGGCTGATTGAGTTTCACACCGTGCCAAGCGGGTTCTTCTTGGCGGAGAACCTGGCATAAACTGAGACGCCGGCGTTCATGTTCCACGTCTCGGATCACACGGCGCTCAATCAGCAGCTTCACAAAGCGAAGAACGCCGGCGTGTTTGGACAGCAGGTTCCAGTCGAACCAACTCGTATCATTGTCTTGGCAGTAGGCGTTATTGTTGCCATGCTGACTACGCCGCACCTCATCGCCCATAACAAACATGGGCACACCCCCGGCCAAGATGACGGCTGTGAAAAAGTTCTTCACCTGGCGATTGCGGAGGTTCTCGATTGCAGGATCGTCCGTCGGACCTTCCACACCGCAGTTCCAGCTTCGCGTGTCGTCCCGTCCGTCGCGGTTGCCTTCGCCATTTTGTTCGTTGTGCTTGTGGTTATAGGAGACGACGTCGTTGAGTGTAAAACCGTCGTGGCACGCCACGAAATTGATACTCTCTTCGATTTCTCGCTCTCTATAACCATAAATGCTTGGGCTGCCAAGCAGACGATCGGCAACGCGCCCCACGGAATCATTCGCGCCCCGGAAGAAATCGCGGACGTCGTCGCGAAACCGGTCGTTCCACTCCTTCCAGCTGTCGCCCACGAAGTTGCCGACCTGATAGAGTCCTGCCGCGTCCCATGCCTCCGCAATCATCTTCGTACCGCCCAGCGCCGGGTCCGATTCGATATCCCAAAGCACTGGAGGATTCGGCATGACCGCGCCCGTTGAGTCGCGCGCCAGGATAGATGCAAGGTCGAAGCGAAACCCATCCACATGCATCTCGTTCACCCAGTAACGGAGGGCGTCTACAAACCCGCGCCGTACAATAGGATTGTTCGCATTGAGTGTGTTTCCTGTCCCACTGAAGTTCGCGTACCGTGCGCGGTCTTCACACAGGAGGTAGTAAGTGGGATTGTCCAGGCCGCGGAAGCAGAGCGTTGGCCCGTCATCTCCGTCTTCCGCGGTGTGATTGAAAACTATGTCGAGGATGACTTCGATGCCCGCCCGGTGGAGAGCCTTCACCATGTTCCGAAATTCATCTATGGGGCCCAGTGGGTCCTGACGCAAGCTATACGCCTGGTGCGGTGCGAAAAACGAAACGGGTGAGTAACCCCAGTAGTTCGTCAGGCCCGCGGGCGCAGCCTGGGCGTCGAACTGAAACACCGGAAGTAACTCGACCGCGGTGATGCCCAACTGGTGAAGGTAGGGGATCTTCTCGATCAGTCCCGCGTAAGTGCCACGCTTCGATTCCGGCAGGCCGGAGCTGGGGTGGGCGGTAAAGCCGCGCACATGCATCTCGTAGATGATGGTGCGTGACCAGGGCCGGTTCAACGGCAGGTCACCTTCCCAGTCATACGCGTGCGGGTCCGTAACCACGCTCTTCATGGCCGTTGCGGTGTTGTCCCCCTCTTGACACGCTGCGGCACGGCTATAGTCCTTCGGGACGACAACAGCGCGCCCGTATGGGTCCAGCAGTAGCTTGGTTGGATCGAACCTGAAACCGCGGGCCGGATCGAACGGTCCGTAGGCCCGGAATCCATAGATCTGACCCACTTCGATGCCGGGTACGAACACGTGCCAGTAATGGTAGGTAAGGTTGGTTAAAGGATCAATGGGGATAACGCGCGAAGGACGAGAGTCATCCACTCGATCGAAAAACAGCAGGCTGATACCAGCAGCACTCCTGGAGAAGACTGAGAAGTTAGCACCGCCACTGACGAGCGTGGCGCCAACTGGAAAGCTTCGGCCAGTGGTGGAGGCGGGAAGCGGTTTTTCCATTACCCCCTCCGTGGCAGTGGACATGGCTGTAGGTTCCAGATTTCGCCTGCGTATTCAGCGATGGTGCGGTCGCTCGAGAACTTCCCCGAGCCCGCCACATTCAAAATCGCCTTGCGCGCCCACTCGTCCGGTTGGTTATACAACGCGCGCAGCCGCTCGTCTGCCCCGAGGTACGACTTTAGATCGGCCAGGTGCATATAGTGGTCGCCCTGTGTAAGCAATGCATCCTGCAATGGGGCGAAGACCCCCGGTTCATAGCGGCTGAAGTAGTCGGAGAATATCAAGTCCAACGCTTCGCGGGTCTCGGGCTCGTGTTCGTAGTGCCAGTGCGGGTTGTACCAGGAACGACTGCCGGCCACCTGCTCCGCCGTGAGTCCGAAAAGAAAGAAGTTTTCTTCGCCCGCTTGCGCAGCCATCTCAATCGTTGCGCCATCGCGTGTGCCGATCGTCAATGCGCCGTTCATCATAAACTTCATATTGCTTGTGCCGCTGGCTTCGTAGCCTGCCGTCGAAATCTGGTTGGAGACGTCACTGGTGGGGATCAGGTGCTCTGCAAGCGAGACGCAGTACTCGGGCAGGAATACCACTTTGATCCGCCCGCGCACGGCCGGGTCAGAGTCAATGGTGGCAGCGAGATTGTTAATGAACTTGATAATCAGTTTGGCGAGCCGATATGCAGGAGCAGCCTTGCCGGCAAAGAAAAACGTCCGTGGATGCATGTTCAGGCCAGGGTCCTGCCGTAGCTGGTTGTAAAGCACTACGATCCGCAAGGCATTCAGCAGCTGACGCTTGTACTCGTGAATACGTTTCACCTGGCAATCGAAGATGGCATCCGGATCAAGCACCTGTCCTGTCGACCACCTGAACCAATCACAAAACTTCCGCTTGGCGTTGCGCTTGGCTTTTAGGAAGTCCTGACGGA
>CAWFBI010000022.1:0-56151 GCA_963814015.1 uncultured Acidobacteriaceae bacterium | reverse complement strand
TCGACCAGCGACCGCGCGCGGCTAACGAAGTCTTCGAGCGGCATTCCGCCCTGGTCGCCCTGGCCACGGACTCGCAAGCTGATCCCACCCGTTTCCTCTTCTTTGTCGCCTACCACGAGGATGTAAGGCAGCTTCTGCAGCGTGAAGTCACGAATCTTGGCGCCCATTTTTTCGTTGCGGTGATCGACCTCCACGCGCAGGCCGGCGTTCTGCAACGTTGCCTGTATCTTTTTCGCGTAAGGCAGATGGCGCTCGCTGATGGGTACGATTCCCGCCTGCACCGGCGCAAGCCAGAGCGGGAAGGCGCCGGCATAGTGCTCCACCAGCACCCCAAAGAAGCGCTCTACCGATCCGAAGAGGGCGCGGTGGACCATCAGGGGTTGATGGCGCTCACCGTCTTCGCCCACGTACTCCATCTCGAAGCGCGCTGACATGTTGAAGTCGAATTGCACCGTCGACAGCTGCCATAGGCGGCCGAGCACGTCCACCAGCTTGATGTCGATCTTGGGTCCGTAAAAGGCCGCTTCGCCGCGGATGGTCTTGTAAGGAATGGCCTTCCGCGCCAAGGCTTTCTCGAGCGAACCGATGGCCAAGGCCCAGTTTTCGTCCGAGCCGGTATAGCTCTTGCGGTCTTTCGGATCCCAGGTGGATAGTTCCACCTTGAAGTCCGTAAAGCCGAAGGTGGTGAGCACCAGCTGGGCGAAATCGATGCAGCCCACAATTTCATCTTCAATCTGCGCCGGGGTGCAGAAGATGTGGGCGTCGTCCTGGGTGAAGCCGCGGACACGCAGCAGCCCATGCATGGTGCCGGAGCGCTCGTAGCGATAGACATTCCCCAGTTCCGCGTAGCGCACCGGCAAATCACGGTAGCTCTTGGGCGAATTCTTGTAGATGAGAATGTGGAACGGGCAGTTCATCGGTTTCATCCGGTAATCTGCGTCGTCCAGCTCCATGGGGGTGAACATGTTCTGGGCGTAAAAGCCTTCATGACCGCTGATCTGCCAGAGCTGAACCCGCGCCACGTGCGGGGTGTAAACCAGCTCGTAGCCTCGCCTCAGACACTCGTCACGCATCCAGTCTTCCATGATCCTGCGCACCATGGCGCCTTTGGGATGCCAGAAGATCAGTCCGGGACCGGCAACCTCCTGGATGGAAAAAAGGTCGAGCTGCTTGCCCAGGACGCGATGGTCGCGGCGTTGCGCCTCTTCCAGGCGAGCAAAGTGCTGCTCCATTTCTTTGCTGGAAAAAAACGCCGTGCCGTAAATGCGCTGCAACTGGGGATTGTTTTCATCCCCCAGCCAGTAAGCGCCGGCAAGGTTCATTACTTTGTAAGCCTTCACTCTGCCGGTAGAAGGCACGTGCGGTCCGCGGCAAAAATCTTCGAAGGCGCCGTTGCGGTAGAAGGAAATCTCCTCGCCGGGCCTGGTGAATCGTTCGACAAAGTGGGCCTTCATAAAATCGTTGGAGACCTTGAAGCGCGCCAGGCTTTGGTCGCGCGGCTCCCATTCGCGAACGAAGGGCTCGTTGCGGGCGACCACCTCAGCCATCCTGGCTTCGATGGCCTTGAGGTCTTCGGGGGTAAAGGGCGTGGGCCGGTAGAAATCGTAAAAGAAGCCGGCATCGGTAGCCGGGCCATGGCCAAGCTTGGTCTCGGGATACAGCTCGAGCACCGCGGTCGCCATCACGTGCGCGGCGGAGTGGCGCACCACTTTCAGTGCCTCGTCATCCTTCTCGGTAAGAAGCTGCAACCACATGTCCTCTTTGAGAGGAGTGGTCAGATCTACCAGGCGTTCGGCGCTCGCTTCCTCGGCGGCATACATGCCGGCTTCCGGCGCCGCTTCGCCAGCCGCGTCGGGTGGCGTATCGCTGGTTTTCGCGGCCCCGTCAGCAGTCACCGGCCGAACGCGGGCAACGATTGCGGCGGCGGCCAGCCTGGGTGAGATACTCTGGGCCACCTCAAAAGGAGTGGATCCGGCGGGGAATTCTTTGATGGAGCCGTCGGGGAGATGAACCTTTATCAAGTCTTCGATCGCTGTCATTTTTCTGAGGGTTAAAGGTCAAGGATATGTGTGTCTGCCCTCTTCCGTCGAGGGACGAGAACTGCCTCCCTCCCACATCTCGCAAACAGCGCGAGATATGGGGCACCCACAGTGCTTGACTATTCGCGTTTTTGCTTTCCAGTGCTGGGTGCAGGAAATTCGGGGTATCTCGCTGGTTGGGACAGATCGCCGAGTGACCTACACCAGTGCGGAGTGGGTCATGGACTCCAGGACGGAGAGAGGCGATGATTCGGGGGAGACCATCGCCTGGTGTTCCACCAGGAAGGTTTGCTCCAGTGCGTACTGGCCGGAGAGAACGGCGTGGGGAACCATGTCGGTGTAGACCATCCAACTGGAGCCGGGGGGGAACTGCAGGTACTCCTTGCGGCACTCAGCCTGGAACGATGCGTTCTCCTTGAGGAAGTTGTGGAAGCGCATCATGAAGTCGTCATAGGGCGATCGCTTCAGACTGGGAATCGCATATCCAAGGCGTGCGGTGTTGGCGAGCGAGCGCAGCGCGCGGCTGGCGGAGTTGCCGGGTGCAGGCAGCGGAATCTGTTGCGGCGCATACATGGGTGCAAGCACGGGAAAGGGATCGCTCACTACCCAGTCCCGGGAGCGCGTGGGGTGAATGTTGTTGAAGAAGCGCAGGATGCGCGCTCCGTGCGTGGGACGCGTAGGAAAAGCATCGGTGTGCAGGAGATCATTGCGGCGGCGCAGGGGCAGATCCCGGCCTTCCTCCTCCTGCGGCCGGAAGCTGGCGTAGTCCAGCTGCCAGCGTCCCTGGTAGGGCGATAAGAAGCGGGTGAGAAAGCGAGTTACATCCTGCGAGTATTGCCGCATGACCGCCTGCAGCTGCTTAAGTTCCGCGGCGCCGGTGGTGCTGGCATCAAGGCCGCTCACGCTGTCGAGGTTTGGCTTGTAGGCGATGTTCTTGTGCAGCGTGCTCCCAGTCTGCTGCTGGCCGAGCAGAAAAGACAGATCCTCGGGCCGGAGCGGAATGGGGGTTTGCGGAAAATAGAGAATGTCGCCCGCTTCCAGCCGCTGGCACCAGGATCGCGCCTGATCCTCCTGAATTACAAGCCCTTCGGGTTGCGCTGGAATGGTGACGAGAGCCATAAGGGCCTAGCCGCCGGAGAGCTTCCGGCGCAGCCACAGGGTGCCGAAAAAGATGAGACTCGCGGCCAGCACGACGCAGGCGGCGGGGAAGGAGATGTATTTGTAGCTCGCCGCAAGATCCACCTGGTGGCCCATGCCGTTGTAAATCGCGAGGCCGACGATGGCCAGGAAGGTGAACAGGAAAAAGGCCATGAAACCTAGAGTGAAGGCCATCAGAACACTGGTGAAGAGGCCGAGATCGCCCAATGGGATGCCGAAGAACTTTCCCCCGGTCTGCGGGGTCCGAACCTGCTGCAGGTTCTGCTGCTGCGCATTCATACTTGGCCTCGAAAGGGGAATGTGCACACCCCTCCACTCAGCTAGAATACTAGGTTATGGCCGAAGTCGCGCAAATGGAGTTGCTCCCGGCGTCGCTCGTGGCGCAGCAGACGCCCGTGCGTCAGTCCGAAAACCGCCTGTGTTACGCAATCTTCGCCGATACGCACATCACGGAACAGGAGCTGGAGCCGATCGTGCAGGCAGTGCCCAATGGGATCGCCGCCGCGCTGACCCGGCATGCCTACTATTTTGTGCCTCTTACCATTGGTGAAACCGAGGAAACGATGGTGGCGCCAGGCTACACCATCGACTTGGGCGATCGCGCAATGTGTCACCGCAATGTGCAATTTGACGGCTCCGATTGCATCTTCATCTCCACCCGGCTGATGCAGGACCGGTTTGCCCTGGCCTTCGAGTTCTTTATCAATGTCGGGCATCACTTTGTCGAAGCAGTGGGGGTGCCGCAAAGCTTCTGCGACCTGGTGTGGTCGCAGGCGATTGCCGAGGTGCGCGGCGAAACCAGCCAGGATAGCTACGAAAGCCGGCGCCGGGCCCTTGAGCGCGGGCGCAACGAAAGCCCCGGTGCGCGCATGGCGGAGAGAACTTTCTCTCGCGTGGATCAGCCCCTTTCAGGCCGGGGAATCGAAAAAGGCCGAGTGGACGAGAAGGCGAAGAGCAACTTTTTTGAATCCGCCTTTTCCGACGCACTGGCTATCTATATGCTCTCGCTCACACTCGACTTCAACTATACCGATCTGCGCGAACGCGAGTATCCGCTGCTGGCGGCGCCCGCGCTGGCCGAGCGTCTGCGCCATGTGGCCGGACTCTTTCCTCCAAACGCCGGCTACGATTTTCAAATCTCCTATCGCCACAAGTTTTAGACGATAGAATCAGCGCATGATTGCGCACCTGCGCGGGCGGCTCCTGGCGAAATATCCACAGCAGGCGATCATCGAGGCTGGTGGGGTCGGCTACGACGTGGTGATCAGCGTGCCCACCTTTAGCGCGCTGCCCCCGGAGGGAACCGAAGTGGCCCTCTTCATCCATACCCATGTACGCGAAGATAGTCTGGCGCTCTACGGCTTTCTCGACCGGGAAGAAAAGCGCGTCTTCGAGCGCTTGATCACCGTGAGCGGCGTCGGTCCCAAGCTCGCCGTCACCATCCAGAGCGGTTTGAGCACCGAGCGGTTAGTGGGCGCCATCCGTGGCCAAGACCATGCCACGCTTTCCCAGATCCCGGGCATCGGCAAGCGACTGGCCGAGCGGCTGGTAGTGGATCTCAAGGACAAGCTCGAAGATATGGCCACCGCACCGCGTACAGTCGAGACCGGCCCGTCAACCGAGGACGTGCTGTCGGCCCTGGTGAATCTGGGCTATCAGCGCCCGCTGGCGCAAAAGGCGATTGCTTCCGCTGTGGCGAAGGACAAGACGGTGGGAGACAATTTTGAGACGCTTTTCCGCGCCGCCCTTGCGGGGATGCGGAATTAAGCATCTAACCCAAGTAGGTAGATTTTTCCCAGCGGGGGAAGTAGATTGAGCGGGTTTCCACAACCAGCAAAAACGCAGGTATGGATAAGTTGCTGATTTGACAACATTCCTCGGCTTGTCCTGTTTGGCAAGCCACATGCAACGAGTCCAAGTGTTACGGAAAAGCGATAAAAAACAGTAACTGCTTCCCCCGGCAGTTCCTGAGTTTGCGGCTCACTTTGGTGATGCCGCGGAGAAGATGCCCATACCAGGGAGGTGTGGGCATCTTCTTTTTGCGTCCGCTTAACTCACTCTGACGCCGCCGGCTTCATTTGTGCCTGATTGACACACCCGATGGCCTTGGGCATGTCAGCATCGGCACCGGAATTTGCCCCTGTCTTGTGCATAATGTCTTGCTGAAATTTCTGCAGTTCAGGAAACGAGTAGTGGGTGCAGAGGTTGAGCTCCCAGGTATCGGCGGTTCGCTTTGAAACTACATACATGCGAATCGTTTCATCTGGGCGTGAAGGGGAGTCGCTCTCTCTGATAATGGAAAAGCTATAGTAGCCGGGGATGAAGCCGGCATCGGTCCGGGTGTCCATCGAATTCATCACGATCGTGCGATCGTCCACCGTGATGTTGTCGTATCGAGCGACGATAAGCGCGATCTGGCGAGCCTGATCGAACTCCATCTCATGCACACGCGCACGCGCGCACAGGGTTGTGGTGGCCAGAAAAAAGAAAAAAAAGGCAAGTTGTCTCATTTTTGTGAGCAGCCGGACAGCCTTGTCAGATTGAGGGAGGCAAGCAAAGTCTATTGCACAACCATCGAAACACGATCTATTGTGGCCTAGCAAGTCCATTACTTTTGTACTTAAAAGCAGGATTTCGAGTATAGGCTTCGAAGTTACCCTCTTCGAGTGACCTGGCCCGAAGAAGACGCTCCCCTGTTGCTCCAGCCCGCGAAAATAGAAGCTTTCAGCGACATCCCATCTGTTTTGCGATACTCGATTTCATGCTTTCTACCTTTCCCCACGTTGCCGGCGAACCGTACTTTCGCGAAGCCGGGCTGAGATTCCTGCGGAGCCTAAGGCGAAATAATCGCCGGGAGTGGTTCGAAACCCATAAACCGGAGTTCGAGCGCGAGCTGAAGCAACCGATGCTGGCGCTGATCGAAACGGTGAACGGAGCCATGGCAGACTTTGCTCCCGCTCATGTGCGTCCACCTCAAAAATGTATGATGCGCATCTATCGCGACATACGATTTTCATCGGACAAGCGGCCTTACAAGAGCCATGTCTCTGCCTGGTGGTCGCGCGAAGGCCTGGAAAAGACTTCCGGGGGCGGCTACTACATGCATATCTCCCCCGATGAAGTGCTGCTTGCCGCAGGGGTGTATATGCCGGAGCGCGAGCAATTGCGGGCGATCAGAGAATACCTGCTGCTGCACCATGCGGAGGTGCGGCAGATGCTCGCGGACCGCAAGCTCCGGCGGACCATGGAGTCGTTTAGCGGCTTGCCGCTTACCCGGGCGCCGAAAGGTTTTCCTAAAGAACACCCGGCGATGGATTTGCTCTTATGCCGACAGTGGGGTTTGGAGGCAAAGCTGGCACCTTCGGCGGCACTCAAGAAAGATTTTGCCAAAGAAGTGATCCGCTGCTTCCGCCTCGCGACCCCACTGGTGAGTGCTCTCAACACCCCTTTGCTCAGCAGCGTTGAGAAAAAACGGCGCCCCCTGTTTGGCTTCTCGCCTCCGCGGAAGAGCGCTGAAATCTAGGGCGGGCCCATAAAATTAGGCAAAATATAGGAAAAACAAGCCAAAAACGGAACAAATCTCGGTTTTTCGATTGACAAACGCCGGACAAAGCCGCATCGTAAACGGCGGTGGGTTGGTTTTCACCCGCATAAACACTGGGTTTCCTGATGATCGATGCGCGTTTCTGCGAGCGTCAGATTTATGGAAACCGGTCGAAGACATGGATTCTCAAGGGTGCGGAACACCGCGGCCAAGGGCCCATGAAATAACAGAGGAAAGAAGGACACAATATGGCAACAGGCATGACCAAGACAGCACTGGTCCGGACAATGGCAGAAAAACTTGAGTTGACCAACAAGCAATCCGCAGCATTTCTCGATCTGCTGGCAGAGACGGCAGTGAAGGAAACGAAGAAGAACGGCGTGTTCGTCATCCCTGGGCTTGGCCGGTTGGTAAAGGCCGAGAGAAAGGCCCGCATGGGTCGCAATCCTCAGACTGGCGAAACGATCAAGATCAAAGCCAAGACCGTGGTGAAGTTCCGCGTGGCCAAGGCTGCCAAAGACACCATCGCGCCGCCAAGGAAGTAGCAATACTTCTGCAGGGCTGCGGCCATCGAAGAGGGCAGGCGACCTGCCGTGCCCTCTGTACCTCATGCTGTTCTCGCCCCGTGGTGGCCTTCTTCTACCCGCGGATGGCTACTTCTCTCTCAGCACAGGCACAGCTAACCGCTTCGTTTCATCCGGGCGAGCAAATTCTCGCGTAATGACTCAAGCGTGCTGCCTCCTTCGCGTCTTGATGAGATCCCAAGGCTCTCAACTTGCTGTCTGCGCAGTCAATGCGCGCATGATCAAGGAAAGGCCGTAGCAAATCAGCAGGCACTGAATAAGGATGCGCGCGTTGTAGCGCCAGGCGAGGGCCGCGAAGCAAAGCGTAAACGTGATCGGATAAGTCTCGGCCAAGAAAGCTTGCACCCATCGCGGGCGGACAGACGAGGGAGGCGTGCCGGCGGCCAGGCGCGGCAACAGGCGGGGAATACGGCGGCGATATTGCTGGTATGCATCTCCAAGCTTTGCCGAAAGGAAACGCTCTTCCGCAGAAATGAGAAACAATACAAAGGCGCTGAAGGCCAGCAGGAAAAACGCGGCCCCGCTGGTCGGCATCAGGATGGACGCGCCCAACGCGAGCAGCCAGGCCCCGAGGTAGAGTGGATTGCGAACATAACGATAAGGTCCCGCGGCAACGAACCTCTCGCCCTGCATCACCGAGCCGCGCATCACGCTGGAACCGAGATACGCGGTGCCCCACACCCGCAAAATGGCTCCCGCCACCAGGCAGGCGAGGGCGGCCAGCGTCACCACCAAGGTCGCGGCTACCAGGTCGATCCTGCTGCTACGGGCCAGCCACGTCGATGCCGTCAGCCAGAGCGTGCCACGACTGCCACTGCGAAAGTCCCAGGGCGGGAAAAAGCCCATTAAGTAAAGCAGAACGAAGAGGAAAACGCGCAAGCGAAATACCAGCGCAGCTTTCATAACCGGCCGATCCCCGGGCATAGCGGGGACCCATAATGTAACTGTAGTAGTTCCATATCAAAGGAATCGAGCCAAGCTACAGCGGCTGCGGCGTTACTTGCCGGTGATGGTTTCGAGCAGGGCATCGAAGTCTTCCAGGCGGGAATATTCGATAATCACTCGGCCGCGGCCGTTCTTGTCTTCGATCGAGACCTTCAGGCCAAGGGCCCGCTGCAAAAGATCACGCGCATCGCGCACGTTAGGGTCGAGCGGAGGCTTCTCTTTTTCTTCACCCTTTGATTTCTTTTCCGGATTCAGCAGTCCCTGCACATAACTTTCGGTCTGGCGGACTGACATGGAGAGCGCACTCACCTTCTGTGCAGCCTTGAGGATTGCTTCGGGCGACTCCAGGCTCAACAGCGTGCGTGCGTGGCCGAAGCTAAGACTTCCGGTTTCCACCTTTTGCTGCACTTCGAGCGGTAAGCGGAGAAGCCGGAGGAAATTGGCGACAGAGGCCCGGTCCTTACCCGTTCGCTGGGCCATTTGTTCTTGCGTCATTTTGAAGTGGTGAGCGAGACGATCGTAGGCGCGGGCCTGCTCCATTGGGTTCAGATCGGTGCGTTGCAGATTTTCGACGATGGTGATCTCCATCGCCTGCTCGTCAGACACGTGGCGCAGGATGGCGGGGACTGTGGCTTTGCCGGCCATTTTGGAGGCCAGCCAGCGGCGCTCGCCCGCGATGAGTTGAAAACGGTTGTCGGCCAGCGGCCTCACCAGCACAGGCTGTAGTACACCCGTGGCGACAATCGAGGCGGATAGTTCTCTGAGAGCATTCTCGTCCACCGTCGCGCGCGTCTGGAATGGATTCCGCTCGATCTGGTCAACGGGTATTTCTCTCGGCTTACCTTCGTCTGGGACGGGAGCTACAGCGGCGACGGCAGGGGCGGCGGGCGTAAATCCAGATCGTCCGGGCAGCAGGGATTCGAGACCTTTGCCGAGGGCGCGGCGTTTTGGTAGTTCAACAGAAGGGGTCATTGTCTTGGTCCTAAGAGCCGGAGGTTGAGAACTTCGAAATTCAGTTGCGGCCAATCCAATCATTGGCCGGAATCCCTGGAGAAAACCTCGCAGGGAAGGAAAAGGTCAAGCGTAAGGCCAGAAGCGCACCTTCGTCTCTTGCCGCGTCTGGGCCTGTGCCTGAGAAGCTGCCTTTCGTTCCAGGGCGCGTGGGCTGTCAATGTTATTGCGAGCTAGTATCTCTTCGGCAAGCTCACGGTAGCTTTCCGCGCCGCGGGATCGTGGATCGTAGAGGGCTACTGGTTTGCCATAGCTGGGCGCTTCGGCCAAGCGGACATTGCGCGGGATGGCAGTTTTGAGCAGCTTGGCTCCGAAGAAACGGCGCAAGTTTTCCGTGACCTGTTGGGCCAGGTTAGTGCGCTCGTCATACATGGTGAGAATCACGCCTTCGATGTCGAGGGTTGGGTTGAACGCAGCCTGAATGCGACCCAGCGTAGTCAACAATTCCGAGATGCCTTCCAGGGCGAAGTATTCGGCTTGCATGGGAACGAGCAGGCGGTCCGCGGCGACGAGTGCGTTCAGGGTGAGCAGATCGAGCGCTGGCGGGCAGTCAAGGAGGATGAAGTTGTAAAGATTGCGCACCGGCTCCAGGGCCTGGCGTAGGCGATATTCACGACGCTCGGCATTAATCAACTCCACGGTGGCGCCGATGAGGTGATTGCTGCCCGGAACCACTTTCAAGCCGTCGATCTCTGTGGGGAGAGTTGTTTCCGCAACGGTCGCATTCCCCATGAGGACGTCGTAGGTAGAATTGCGGTTCTCATCCCGGGCCACTCCCAATCCACCGGAAGAATTGGCCTGGGGATCGCAATCGACTAGCAGACAGGTCAATCCTTCGAGAGCCAGCGCTGCTGAGAGATTGATTGCGGTGGTGGTTTTTCCAACGCCGCCCTTCTGATTGACGACCGCGATAACTTTACCCATGCGTACTGGAAGAGTATCGAGTGGAGACGAGGAGAGCAAGGAAAGGCAGTGTGCAGAACTGGGCGTAAATTGTGGAGAACTCGCGGGCTCAAGAAAAGAGGGGTCGTCGAACCCTCACATTTGGAATGAGATAGATTCTATTTGACCGAGGGAGTGCAATGCGGGAGGCTTATCCGGGTGCGGTGGAAATCTGGGCTGTTCCACGTGGAACAAGGGTGGCAACAAATGACAGCGGCACAGGTGGGAAAACGGGTGCTGTTCCACGTGGAACAAACATTTCATGGATAAATCAGTCGCGCTGGCCTATTGACACGATCATTTGCTCGGTGCTCGGGACAGGGATGGGCTCCAACCACGTTAATTCTGGAGTGAATTCCCGAAATGACGGGGCCGATTGCCCGGTTGTGAGCAAGACCAAATACTTTCCCACGCGTTGCACCGCTATAGGAATAGCCAACGTCATCTTTTCTACCGCCCGCATGGACACGGCGTCGAATCGAAGCTGTTGAGGCATCGTTTCCACGCGCCCGTCATAGACTTCGCCGTCCAGGCTGAGAACACGGAGCGCCTCTCGCAAAAAAGAGACTTTCTTTCCCTGTGCTTCGGCCAGGGTGACCCGAATCTCCGGACGGCAGATCGCGATGGGTATTCCTGGCAGCCCGGCGCCCGAACCGTAATCCAATAGGTTCGCGACGCCCTGGGGAAGGTGCTGGGCTGCAAACGCAGACTCCACAAAATGGCGGCGGATTATTTGTTCCGGATCCCTAACGGCGGTGAGGCTCAGGCGCTGGTTCCACCGCAGCAGCAATTCCAGATAGGCCTGGAACTGTTCGTAGGCGCTTGCCGGCATCCCGGCAATGCCGGCTTCAGCAAATGCCTTCTCAATTTGCTCCAGCACGCCGCTCAACGGGTGCTCGGCTTAGACGACCACGTTCGGGCAGCATCGAGAAACGCCGCGAAGAGAGCACGCGAAGCTGCGCTGCTTTCATAGCTCCGCTCAGGATGCCATTGCACCGCGACCACGAACTGGTTCGGTTCTGCGCCCTCCAGTGCCTCGATCACGCCATCCACGGGGCTGGTGGCGACGACCACAAGTGCATCTCCGGACCGGTCGATAGCCTGATGATGACTCGAATTGACAAGGAGCGCTGGCCCGGCCTCGGGAATCTCTCGCATAAGGTGGGAGAGGCGAGAGCCGGGGGCGACCAGGACGGTGTGGGCTTCTTGCACCTCTCGCCCGGGCTGATGGTTTACCGTACTCCCATCCGTCGTCTTTGGGTGCGGCAAATCCTGTATGAGCGTGCCCCGCCGCCACACGTTTAACGACTGCAGACCGTAACAAATCCCCAGGATCGGTTTCGCATGATCGAAAGCATCACGCAAGAGAAGGTCGTCCATGACCTCACGCGCCGGGTCCTTGGCCGCGCATTCTTTCGCCGCCTCTTGTCCGTATCGCGCAGGATCAACATCCGCTGGGCTGCCCGGCAGCAGAATAGCCGAGCACGAAGCAACAACGCTCGCCTGTGAGGCGGCCGATTCATGCAACGGAATCGGCACCGCAATTCCTCCCGCTGCTTCTACTGCGCGAATGTACTGCGGCAGACTGCGCTGGTTGTAAGCCACGTCTGTAGACGTAGGCTCAGGGATGGCGATGCGGGGGCGTCCTGAGGTCATTGATCCTCCCTCGCGAGCTCCGCCCGGCTGTCCAGCAACTCTGCTTCAGTTGACGTTGCCAGATTCGGCGCAAGGTCACCGGGTTCCGCCTGACTCTGATAAAGCTGCAGGATTTCATGGCGAAGTCTGGCGGTAAGCTCATCTACCTGGCGGATGGTATAACCGGAAGGATCGATCGACTTCCCAATCACTAATTTGACCGGCCGAGGACGAAAGTGATGGGTGTGAATCGGCAACAGTTCATAGGTGCCAATCAGCGCCATCGGCACCAGCGGTACGCGGGCGCGAATCGCGATGTAAGCAGGTCCCCTCATGAAGGCCTGCATCTGGCCATCTTTCGTTCGACCGCCTTCAGGGAAGATGAAGAGTGGCATACCGGATTTCAATGCACGGATGGCTCGGTTAAGTCCGACAATCGAGCCGCTGCCGCTTTCCTCGTCAACTGGTATCTGGCCTGACCGGTGGAGGTGCCACCCGATGAACGGCCACTTCCACAAGCTCTGCTTGGCCAGGATTCGAAACTGAAAGGGCAGGCTGCTGAAGACCAGCGGGGTATCCATAAATGAAGTGTGGTTGGAAGTGTAAACGGCCACCGGCAGTAAATTCTCACGTCCGATAACGGTGACGGGCGCGCCTGCAATCCTCATGGAAATCCACGCCCATCGCCGTGCGATGTTGTGCTGCCAGCGGCCATCCTTTTCCAGGCATGATGCGGCCAAAGACATGCATCCAAAAACACCGGTGAAGAAAAAGAAAAGTGGGCCTCGTGCCAGGTTTGAGCTCAGGCGCTTGCTCAACGAGAGAGCCGGTTGGGTGACAGGCGTGGAGCTCGTACGCTCGGAGCTCATACTTTGAGCGGCTCCGCGGGTGCGGCCTGGGCAGCCACCAGCAGCGGCCGCACCTGACCGACGAGATAGACGGAGCCGCTAACGACCACCAGGCCGTGTGGCGGAGTCAGTTGAAGCGCGCGCTGAACTGCGCTAACCGCGCCTGCGGCCGGCTCTACCTCGCTGCCTGTTGCACGTGCGGCGGCCAACAGATCGTCGACCGACGCACTGCGTGGGGAGTCGACCGCCGTTACCAGAACGTGGCCGAACAGGGGAAAGAGAATTTGGGCGAGTTCGGCGACAGGTTTGTCTTTCAAGCAGCCGAAAACCAGTGTCAAGGGCTGGCCGTGGTCCAGACGCGATACCGCAGCGCGAAGCGCCCAGGCCCCAGCAGGATTGTGACCGACGTCGAGCAGCACATCGGCCCGGCTGCCATTGCCGGCAATAAGCTCCAGCCTCCCCGGCCAGACCGTGTCGCGAATGCCAACCTGGATATCGATGGGCGTGATATTGTAACCGTTATTGTTTCGTAACTCGACCGCGGTGGCAATGGCCAGAGCCAGGTTGCGCTGTTGATGGGCGCCAGCCAGGGGAGAATCGATCCCGATCAGTTCGCCCATCACGGACAACGGATAGCGATTGCGTGTGTACTCTTCAGGATGATTGTGTACCGGGATATAGCTCGCCGCGTTCACACCGCGCACCTCGAGCAGGACTGCGATTTCTCCCAGTGCCTGGTTGGCCTCAGGGTGCTGCGGCAGGGTGATCATTACTCCCTCGCGGCGCAGGATGCCAGCTTTCTCACGCGCAATCTGATCTACCGTTGAACCCAGCCACTCGGTATGGTCGAGCGAAATATCAGTAATCACCGACACCACGGGCTCGACAATATTGGTTGCATCCAGCCGTCCGCCCATGCCCACTTCCACCACGGCCGTATGCACCTGCGAAGAAGCAAAATGCAAAAAGCCCATGGCGGTAAGGGTTTCAAAAAAACTCGGCAAGGCAGGCAGCCGGCCATCTCGAACCAGGGTCGAGGCGATCTCTTCGACATGGAAGAAGAGGGCGGCGAAATCATCATCGCTAACGAGGGCGCCATTCACCTGGATGCGCTCATTGATGCAGCTTAAGTGAGGCGAGGTGTAAAGACCGGTCCGGTAGCCGGCCCGGGTAAGAATGCTGGCCAAGGTCGAAGAGGTTGATCCTTTGCCGTTAGTGCCAGCAACCAGAACCGAGGTAAAACTCCGCTCCGCGTTGCCCAGCGCCGCCATGAGCGTGCGCATGTGGGCCAGCTCAAATTTCCGGCGAGGCGTACCGGGCGCGGTGTGCAATTCCTGACCGAGAGCGTGCAGGCGGTCAAGGGCCGAAGCATAAGACATGGTCTTATTCTAGAGTGATTCGTTGTTGCTACGCTTGAACGGTTGCAGGCCACATGAAGTCGAGGGCGCGGATAAGATAGGTCTTCAGTTCGCGGCGGGGAACGATTGCGTCCAACATACCGTGCTCCAGCAAGAACTCCGAGCGCTGAAATCCTTCGGGAAGCTTCTGTCGGATCGTTTGCTCGATGACTCGTGGACCGGCGAAGCCTATCAGGGCGCCAGGCTCGGCAATATTGAGATCGCCCAGCATACCGAAACTTGCGGTCACGCCGCCCGTGGTGGGGTTGGTAAGGACCGAAATATAGGGCAAGCCCGCGTCATCCATCTGCCCGAGTCCGGCGGAGACCTTAGCCAGTTGCATCAGGCTTGCGACCCCTTCCATCATGCGTGCACCGCCAGAGGCAGCCACGATGATCAGCGGATGCCGAGCGGCCAGCGCGCGATCGATAGCCCGAGCGATGGTTTCTCCAACTACGCACCCCATGCTCCCGCCAATGAAGGCGAATTCCATCACACTCAGAACGACGGCATGCGGACCGAGGTTTCCAACGGCATTCATCACCGCGTCGTTGAGGCCGGTTTCGCGCCGGGCCTTTTCCAGCCGGTCGCGATACGGCTTTATGTCGACGAACTCGAGCGGGTCGGTCGAAACGAGTTCGAGATCTACCAGCTGGTACCCCGGTTCGAGCAGGCTGGCAATGCGGCTGCGCGCGTCCAGGCGGAGATGGTGTCCACACTTGGGGCAGACCTGCAGGTTGGCTTCGAGATGTTCTTTGAAAATGTATTGCCCGCAGCCGTCGCACTTCTGCCACAACCCCTCGGTGCGAACGCTCTTTTCGGCTGTATTCGGTTCAATCTCGTTTTCCTGCCGTTTAAACCAGGACATGTATTCCCTTCCGCCACGACCTTCGTGGTGCCCGTTGCCGCCCTGCTCCGACTTTGGAGCATACAGCTACTGCGCTCTTTATGCCTCGGATCCTGTGCAGTTTTCCCTGATTAGGAAGCTGCATCAATACTGCTCGCATCAGTGCCCGGTGTGGTACGGATGCCCAGCGAGTATTGTAAATGCCCGGTAGAGCTGTTCCGCCAGCACCAGGCGGGCAAGCTCGTGGGGGAGGGTCATTCGTCCTAAGGACAGCATGGACTGCGCCTGCCGGGGCGCCCGGTCTGACCAGCCGCTGGCCGGTCCGATGGCAAAGATGATCATCTGCTGCCCTGAATCCCGGCGCGTTCCTAGCCATGTCGCCAGTTCTTCTGAAGAAAGACCTTCGCCGCGGCTGTCGAGCAGCGCCAGCCACGCGGGGGTGCGCGCTCGTTGCCTGGTGACAAATACGAAGAGCGCTTCCTCGTCACGAAAAGCGACCGCTTCGATACTGGCATAGGGCGCAATGCGATCCAGATACAGGTTTGTAGCGGACCCGAGAAGATCGCTCCTGGTACGTTGGGCGACGTAAGCGAGGGTAAGATTCAGGCTGGGTATAGCATATCTCCGCCGGGTCCTGCACGTGGCATTTCCCACGCCGAATTTAATCCCCAAGCCATTTGGTTGCCACGTATCTCGCTTATCGCGAGAGATGTGGGATCGGAGGCAAGGGACAAAGAAGGCCCAAATTGGACGGCAAAACTTGAGATTTCCCACATCTCGCAAAAAAAAGGGCGAGATATGGGGCTCCCAAACAACTTGAGCGGAGGGATCCCCCGTTGCCTCGGAAGCCTTAGGCGTGGCCGCTCCGGCTCGCTCCTGCGTGCTCCGGTACAGCCGACATGCCGGCTCCGTCAAGCACGGCCTCGATCATGGCGTCACAACCCATGCAGGAGTTGATCATCATGTGATAGAGGCGACGGTCGGCCCAGTCCCGGTCGTAGTAGCGACGGATATACTCTGCGCGCCGGTTGTCAGTGGCTTCGAGCTCTGCCCTGGCCCGTCCTGGATGTTCCGGAAAGTGTTCTTCAAACCAACGAATCTTCCGCGACAGAGAGGCGTAGACAAAAATGTTGAAGACGCCGGGAAGGGATGCCAACGCGCAGGCGGCGCCGCGGCCAACAATCACACAGTTGCCGTCGGCCAGACACTGCTTCAGATAATTACGCACGAACTCGACCATCCGCTCGCTGTCGAAAACCTGGTCTTTGGGCGGTGCGGGCAGACGGTCGACACTGCCATGCCAGAAGGACTTGCCCATTCGGTAGTACCACGGGTCCAGGCGTTCGTCGCACTGCTCAGCCATGCTTCTTGGCACTCCGGCCTTGTGGGCGACCTCATCGAGGACGCATCGATCGATGAGCTTCCAGTTCAGCCGGTCGGCCAGGCGGTGAGCGAATTCCGCGCCCTGGCTGCCGTACTCCCGTTCAACGGTGATCACCCTGACCATGGAGAGTCTCTCTCGGCGTGATGCTAGCACCGGCAGACTGAATAATCCATACCTTCACGGTTCGGCGAGGACAGGGTTCCGCAAAGAGCCAATGCCTGCAATCTCTGCGACCACATCGTCACCCGGCCGGAGCCATCGCTGCGGGGTGCGAGCCATTCCCACCCCCGCCGGTGTACCGGTGCTTATGATGTCCCCCGGCACCAATGGCATCATGGTCGAAATGTAAGAAATGAGACGCGGCAGCTTAAAGATGAGCTCGCGGGTGTTGGAACTCTGCAGGGTCTCCCCGTTGATCGAGAGCGAAATATCCAGTTGGTGAGGATCAGGTATTTCGTCTTTGGAAACGATCCACGGTCCCATCGGCCCGAAGGTGGGAAAGTTCTTGCCCAGCGTCCATTGCGTGGTGGCCAACTGGACGTCACGAGCGCTCACATCATTAAGGATGGTGTAGCCGAAGACGTGGTCCTCCCAGTCTGCCTCGGCTATATTGCGGCCACCCTGGCCAATCACGACCGCCAGCTCGACTTCATAGTCGGGCTGCTGGCTGGCGCGCGGCAGCAGGATTGGCTGCCCGCTCCCGATGAGGGTCAGAGGATACTTGGAAAACACAGTGGGAACCTTGGGTGGTTCCATCTTCGATTCGGTTGCATGGTCACGGTAATTGAGTCCGATGCAGAGAATCTTGGAAGGGCGCTGCAGGGGCGCCTCCAGGGTGACGGAAGACAAAGGGGCGAGCAAATTCAGGCCGGTCTCCTCCAGCTGAAGTTTGACCCCAGCCCATCGCTTGGGGCCAGCGGCAATGAAGGACAGCGTGTCCTGGTATCCGAGTGGAGTGAGCGGGAAGACATGGCCGTCCTTAATGAGTGCCGGTCCTGTGGTTGCATCGCGACGATAGGTGATAAGGCGCATCCGTCAATTGTCCATCGGGCAGCGGAGGAATGGGTAAAAAATGTGGAAATTGCCGGGCTAGACGGCAGCCCCAGGTAAGTTCCAGTGGTGGGACACCGCCAACATGCGCAACGCAAAGCAGCCCACGATACCACTGCTGTTGGCGACCACTGCGTTAACTCGGAGTTTCAGGCAAAGAATGGTGATGGCAGCACCGAAAAGCGCGGCAGCCGCGTACACGTCTGAGCGGAGGACCTTGGGCACCTGACCGATCAGCAGGTCGCGAATCGTGCCCCCGCCCACGCCGGTGATGCCGCCCATCATTGTGGCCAGCAGCGGATGCAGCTTAAACTCCAGGGCCTTGGTCGCTCCCGCGACGGCGAAGAAGCTGAGCCCTGCCGCATCCAGGCTCGTGATTAACCAGTTGTTCATGGCAGGGGCGTAAGCATGCAATACGAACAACACTGCCCCGGTGGCCAGCGCTACAGCGGCGTACTTCCAGTTCCGGATCGAGCTCGGCGGTACATCACCAATCAGAAGGTCGCGAACGATGCCGCCTCCCAACGCAGTAACGAACGCCAGGACCAGCATCCCCAGCAGATCGAGCCTGGCTTGCACGGCCGTAGACGCGCCCTCCGCTGCAAACAGCGCGGTTCCCACCAGATCGATCGCTAGCAGGAGATGGACGGCGCGCGGACGGACAGCAAATTTCATCTCTCGACTATAGAAGCAACACCCTTCCACAACGGCGGGAAACCGCATCTGCCTACAATGGGTTGTGATGTCCGACGGGGGATTAATGGCGAAGCCGAACGAGGGACGATGCCGGGTAGTGATTGAAAACGTAGAGCCACAGGTGAACTGTGGTCGCTTTCCCATCAAGCGAATCGTGGACGACCTGGTCGCAGTGGAGGCGGACGTCTTCGGCGACGGGCACGATCATGTGCGGGCCCGGTTGATGTGGAAGCAGGACGGAGCAACCAGCTGGCAGACGGCGGAGATGCTGCCCCTGGGAAATGACCGCTGGCGGGGCGAATTTCCTGTCGCCCAAGCCGGCCGCTATCGCTACACCCTGGTGGGTGGGATCGATCATTTCGAAACCTGGCAGAGTGACCTAAAGAAGCGAGTGGAGGCACAGCAAGATCTCACGGTGCCGTTTGCAACCGGCGCCCTGCTTCTTGAACAGGTGCAGCCCCGGGCCACGAAAGAAGACAGTGCCAAGCTGGCAACCTGGGCAAAGAAGCTCAGGACTGGCAAGAAGGACTCCGCAGCGGTCGCATTCGCATTGCAGGGCGAGCTCGCCGCGATGGTCAATCGTTATCCGGACCCCGCGCTCGAGACCTGGTATGAGCGCGAGCTGGAGGTTGTCGTAGACCGGGAAAGGGCTGGTTTCTCCGCCTGGTATGAGCTCTTTCCACGTTCCTGGTCGACCACTCCAGGCAAGCACGGCACGCTGCGCGACGTAGCCAGGCGCCTGGACTATGTCGCAGGAATGGGTTTTGACGTCCTCTATCTGCCTCCCATCTCACCCATCGGAAAAAGTTTCCGCAAAGGCAAGAACAACGCGGTTGAAGCCGCGCCTGGCGACGAGGGCAGCCCGTGGGCAATCGGCTCCGCCGAAGGCGGACACACCGCGATCCATCCCGCCCTGGGGACATTCAAGGACTTCGCGGAGCTGGTCAAGCGGGCCAGGCAGCTGAAAATGGAAGTTGCCCTCGACATAGCGTTCCAATGCGCACCGGATCACCCGTGGGTGACCGAACACCCTGAATTTTTCAAGAAGCGTCCCGATGGGTCGATTCAGTATGCGGAGAACCCGCCCAAGAAGTATCAGGATATCTATCCACTTGATTTCGAGTCTTCCGACTGGCAGGGATTGTGGGATGCCCTCAGAGGCGTCTTCAGCTTCTGGATGGATAAAGGTGTGCGCATTTTCCGCGTGGACAATCCGCATACCAAGGCCTTCCCTTTCTGGCAGTGGGTCATCCCCGAGCTGAAGGCCCAAGATCCCGATGTGTTGTTTCTGGCTGAGGCCTTCACCCGGCCTCGGGTAATGGAGCGGCTGGCTAAGCTCGGCTTTTCCCAGTCCTACACTTACTTCACCTGGCGCGACAGCAAGGAAGAGCTGACGCGCTATATGCTGGAACTTACCACCACCCCGGTGCGGGAATACTTCCGTCCGAACTTCTGGCCCAACACCCCCGACATTCTGCCCGGACACCTGCAAACCGGAGGTTTGCCGGCCTTTCGCAGCCGGTTGGTGCTGGCCGCGACCCTGGCCGCCAATTATGGGATCTACGGGCCCGCATTCGAGCTGGGAGAAAACACACCCACAAAGCCCGGCAGCGAAGAATACCTGAACTCAGAAAAATACGAGATCAAGATTTGGGATTTGGAAAAGCCGTCAAGCTTGAGGCCGCTGATTACCAAACTGAACCAAATCCGGCAACAGAACCCGGCGCTCAAGAGCAACGAGCGGCTGCATTTCCACCCTACGGACAACCCCTCGCTCATCTGCTATTCCAAGCGCACGCGCGATGGCAGCAACCTTATTCTCGCGGTCGTCAATCTCGATCCTTTCTTGGTTCAGACAGGCTGGGTTGAACTGGATTTAACCGTGCTGGGGCTCAATCCCAACGATACATTTGAAGTTTACGACCTGCTCGGGGATCACTCGTACCGCTGGCGAGGGTCGAGAAATTATGTTGCGTTGCGGCCGGCCGAAACGCCGGCTCATCTGTTCCGGGTGATGCCAGCGGGTGCGGCAACGCCATATAAAGTAATTGACATGGTTACAAGTTAAGCAGGAACCAAGCCGGGAGGCAGGATTGAAGCAATCGGGAAGCGCGACGGACCCGCTCTGGTACAAGGACGCGATCATTTACGAGTTGCATGTCAAGGCATTCATGGACGGCAACAACGACGGCATCGGCGACTTCCAGGGATTACTCAGCAAGCTTGATTACGTGCAGGACCTGGGCGTCACATGCCTCTGGTTGTTGCCATTTTTTCCCTCGCCTTTGCGCGACGACGGCTACGATATTTCCGATTACCTGAGCGTGCACCCAAACTACGGCACCATGGAGGACTTCAGGGAGTTCCTTACCCAGGCGCATAATCGCGGCCTGCAAGTGATGATCGAGCTGGTCATCAACCACACGTCCGATCAGCATCCCTGGTTCCAGCGAGCGCGCCACGCCCCCAAAGGTTCGCCTGAGCGCGACTTTTACGTGTGGAGTGACACGGATCAAAAATATACCGAGGCGCGCATCATTTTTACTGACACGGAGAAATCCAATTGGACCTGGGATCCTGAAGCCCAGCAGTACTACTGGCATCGCTTCTTCTCGCACCAGCCGGACTTGAACTACGACAATCCCGTAGTGATCGAAGAAGTAGTAAAGATTATGCGCTACTGGCTCGACATGGGCGTCGATGGGCTGCGCGTCGATGCCATCCCGTACCTGGTGGAGCGGGAAGGAACCAACTGCGAAAATCTTCCCGAAACCCACGCAGTGATGAAGCGCATTCGCTATGAAATCGACAAGGAATATGCTGCCAGAACCATTCTGGCCGAGGCCAACCAATGGCCCGACGATGTACGCATCTATTACGGCAACGGCGATGAATGCCACATGGCATTCCATTTTCCCCTTATGCCGAGGATGTATATGGCGCTGCGCCAGGAGGATCGCCTGCCCATCACCGACATCATGGCGCAAACGCCAGAGATTCCCAATAACTGCCAGTGGGGGCTGTTTCTACGCAACCATGACGAGCTGACGCTGGAGATGGTAAGTGACGATGAGCGCGATTACATGTATCTCGCCTATAGCGCAGATCCGCGCATGCGCATCAACATCGGCATCCGGCGCCGCCTGGCGCCGCTGGTGGATAACAGCCGGCGCCGCATCGAGCTGCTGAATAGCTTGCTGTTCTCCTTTCCCGGTACGCCCATCGTCTATTACGGGGATGAGATCGGCATGGGCGACAACATCTATCTGGGCGACCGCAACGGTGTACGCACACCGATGCAGTGGAACGGAGACCGGAACGCCGGCTTCTCCCGCGCCGTGCCGGCAAAGCTCTACAGCCCGGTCATCATGGATCCGGTATGGGGCTACGAGGGACTGAACGTGGAAGCGCAGCAGAGCGACCCCTCTTCGCTGCTGAGCTGGATGCGCAACATGATCGCGCTGCGCAAGCTGTTCCAGGTTTTTGGCCGTGGCACCCTATCCTTCCTCAATCCCACCAACCGCAAAATACTCGCCTACATTCGCGAATATCAAAACGAAAAAGTCCTGTGCGTGGCCAATCTTTCCCGCTTTGCACAGCCGGTTGAGCTTGATCTGGCCCCGTATGCGGGAATGGTGCCGATCGAGATGCTGGGTTATGTTGAATTCCCGAAGATTCGGACTACCGCCTATCCCTTGACGGTGGGCCCCTACGGCTTTCTGTGGCTGGAGTTGCAGTCCTCGCCCGAGCCGGCGCCCCTGGCAGAAGCGGGCGAGCCGGAGCTCGAGGTCAGTGGACCCACGGACTGGATGAGCATTCTCGAAGGCAATGGGCGCCGGGAATTGGAGGAATCCGTGCTGCGGGGTTATCTGGCTCGGCAACGTTGGTTTGGCGCAAAATCACGCCCCATCACCGGCACCAGAATCGAAGACTGGGCAGTCTTCAATCAGGGCGTCAGTGCCCTGGTATGGGTCGAAGTCCAATATTCCGAGGGGGATTGCGACACCTACCTGGTTACCCTGGGATTGCTCTTCGGCAAGGCCGCCAATGCACTACGGGAAGAATCGCCGAATGCCGTGCTCGCGCGGCTGAACGCGGTTGAAAGCGACGGCGTGCTGCACGAAGCAATCTACAACGACAGCGCCAGCGAAGCGCTGTTGACGCTGATTGCGGGGGGCGGCCAGATTTCATCGCGAGAGGGCGCGATCCTCGGGGAGCCCAGCGGCGCGCTGCCTCGGTTGCAAGGTGGACGCGGGGACCATGCTATGCCGCGTCGCGGTTCGGCCGAGCAAAGCAACACCTCGATTCTCTTCGGCGACAAGCTGATCATGAAGCTGTTCCGGAGACAACAACCGGGTCCAAACCCTGACACGGAAATCGGTCGCTACCTCACTGAAACGACGCAGTTCACTCATATCGCGCCGTTCGGGGGCTCTATCCAGTACACCCGCAAAGGGCAGGAGCCATCGACGGTGGCCATGTTGCAAGGCCTGGTCAGTAACGAGGGTGATGGATGGCAGTGGACGCTCGAAGAGTTGGACCGCTACTACGAGGCCAGCGCCGCGCGAAACTTTGCCCAGGCTGGCGTAGCCGAGGGGCCAACCAGCCTGCTGGAGTTGAGCCAAGCGCACGAGACCGCTTTCGCGCGCGAGCATGTCGGCTCTTATCTCGACGCCGCTGCTTTGCTGGGCAGAAGAACGGCGGAGATGCACCTGGCGCTCGCCGCACCTACAAAAGATCCGGCGTTCATGCCCGAACCGCTGAATTCGCGGGACATCGACCGGCTGCGCGAAGAGCTGATCGCGCACGCCACCAGCGCCTTCGACGCGCTCAAGGAAAGCGTAGCCCGCTTGCCCGATGACGTGCTGGAAAGGGCTGGACTGGTGCTCAGCCGCAAGAGCCTGGTGCTGGACCGTTTCCGTCAATTGTCGGCTGGCGAGATCCATGCGCTGCGCACTCGCATCCACGGGGACTATCATTTGGGACAGGTGCTTCGTTCCAAAGGGGACTTCGTTATTTTGGACTTCGAGGGTGAGCCGGCGCGCTCGCTTGTGGAACGCAGGACCAAGCAATCGCCGCTGAAGGACGTTGCAGGAATGTTGCGCTCGTTCGGTTATGCAGCATTCTCGGCCCTGATGAAGTACTCCTCGCGGCGTCCAGAAGATTTTCAGCGGCTGGAGCCGTGGGCACACCTATGGGAGCAATCGGTCGCGTCGGCTTTCCTCCGCGCCTATTGTGAGTTTGCCCGGGGGGTGGACGTGGTTCCATCTGAACCGCTACTGTTCCAGCAACTGCTGGAGGCCTATGTGATTGACAAAGCGTTTTATGAGCTGGTTTACGAGTTGAACAACCGGCCCAGCTGGGTGATGATTCCGCTGACGGGGATCCTCGGCTTGCAGCTGTAGGGTGGGTGGGGAGATGTGGGAGAAGAGGCCAATGGCTGGAATGGGCCTCTATTCCCAGATCTTGCAAAAGCTCGAGATGTGGGGCACCCACTATTTTTCTCCAGTCCGTTTTCGATGAAGGGTACGGGCTTTAGCCCCTAAGGGATCCAGCGGCAACAGTTAAGATCCGATGTAGGACCGAAGGAACACGCATGGCAAAGCTAGAGCTTTCGGACGAAACGAAAGCGGGGATGGAAGAAGTAAAGGAAGCTGATCTGCTCATCGCGGTCGCTGTGCCGGTGGAGGCAGATCAGCTCCGGGCGGCGGCCACGGAAGCAGTGCTGCGCATGGGCGAGACTGCGTTCTCCGCACTGCGTACCGTGGTTGCGTTTCCGGGCATGAGTAGTGCGGAACCCGGAGGACTGGCAAAGACGGACATCGAGCAGGTGGAAACGGAGAGCGGATTGCGCTTCCTGCCTTATTCGCTGCCTTCCGGTAGTCCCTCAAGAATTCCCTGGCTTCCCGCTGCCAGCACTTATCAGACGCTCTTTGGCATGGCGCGGGAGCTGGGGGTGAGCGCGTGCGCGGTGATCGGACTCGATCTTGCAGCGCTGCACACAAATTTTCTGGGGCCGATGATGGCGCCGGTACTGGAAAAGCGCTGTGAACTAGTCATGCCCCTCTATGCCTTGGGAAAGTTCGACGGCCTGCTGAACTCGAGCATCCTGGCTCCGCTTACGCGCGCTCTGTATGGCCGGCGGGTGCGATTTCCTCTGGCGCCAGACTTCTGCCTCTCTTCCAAGATGATTCCGGAGCTGGAAGTGGCGTTGCAGCGAACCACTGCACAGGGACAAACTCTTTTTTGGCCGGCAACCGAGGCTACTATCCGCGACTGCGCAATATGCCAGGTGCATGTGGATACGCGGCACCTTCCGCCCGCCGATGGCGTAGATCTGAGCACAGTTCTGGCCCAGACCGTCGGCCCCTTGTTCGCGGAGATGACGACCAATGCTCCTCTATGGCAACGGGTTCGGAGTTCCCAGCCCGTTGAAACCTCGGGGACTGCAGTGGCGCCGCCGGCCGACGGAGCCCACGCGGATACAACTCCGATGCTGGAGACATTTCAACTCGGCTTCCGCAATTTGCAAGAGGTATGGTCCCTGGTACTGCCGCCAGTCACGCTTTTGGAGCTGAAGCGCCTGGCGCGGCCGAGCACAGAGCGCTTCCACATGCCAGACGAGCTGTGGGTTCGCATTGTCTATGATTTCGCTTTGGCCTACCGCCTGCGTACCATCAGCCGCACCCACCTGTTGGGTGCGCTTACCCCACTTTACCTGGGCTGGGTAGCCTCCTATGCGCTGGAAGTAGGCAATGCCAGCGCCGCAGAGGCAGAGCAGAGGCTGGAGAGGCTGGCTCGTGCCTATGAAGAGGGCAAGCCCTATCTATTATCGCGGTGGCGTTGGCCAGACCGCTTCAACCCCTAGGCCCGGAGGAGATCAATATGTGGACTCAAGTGTCGCAGTCACTGCACGAATCGATGGCTCGGGTCATCAGCCGTATCGCCACCCTGCTTCCGGGTATTCTGGCGTTTATTCTTGCCGTCCTGTTCTTCGCCGCAATCGCATGGCTGCTCGCCTGGCTGGTCCGTTCCTTTTTGAACGCGATCCGCATCGACGAACGGCTGGCGCGCGGGACCAATGCCATCGCTGAGTGGTCGCCCACCTACACCCCCACGACTCTCATCACGCGTGTGGTTTTTTGGTGCGTGGTGCTGGTCGGTTTTTTGGTGGGTTTGGAAGCCTTTGGCGCATCCTCAGACAATCTTCTCTCGGCTCGCCTGCTGGGCTACATTCCCAACGTAGTAGGCGCGGTGGTGTTGCTTCTTCTGGGCAACGTCATTGCCCGCTTTCTTTCCCGCAGCGTGCTGATCGGCGCGGTAAACATGAATCTGCATTATGCGCGTTTGCTGAGCCTGGGTATCAAGTGGCTGGTCCTGGTGCTCACCGCGGCGATGGTACTCGATCACCTGTCGATCGGGGCGGCAATCGTGGATCTGGCGTTTGGCATTCTCTTTGGTGGTATTGTTCTCGCGCTCGCACTGGCAGTCGGTCTGGGCTCGCGTGACCTGGTAAGCCGCTCGCTCGAACGGGAAGCGACCCGTCCCGCCCCCGACACTATGCCGGAAGAGCAGTTTCGTCATTTTTAGCGCGGGCTATATGACACATCCGTTGTAGCTTGTCCTGGATCGCGGCCGATGGTAAGACGCAGACTTTTTACCGGCAGAAACTTCGTCTGGTGTTCGCTGACACGCTGTGGTATGGCCAGGACCACGTAACGAATTGCCACCATTTCGAAGGCAAGCGTGCCGTTGTCTATTTCCGGCGATGACGAACTTCGAGATTCGAGACGACAATTCCGCGCCGCCATCCGCCACTCCGGCCACCAAAGCGGAGGTAGCGGCTGCTCCGTAGTCTGTGAGAAGGTTGTGTCAGGCGATATGGACAGACAGGTGAAGGTCGCTATTTTGGGTTTTGGCACCGTGGGCAATTCGGTTGCCCGTATTTTATGCGAGCACCCGCCACGGGGCGTGGAGCTAAGCTGCGTCTTCAACCGGGGAATCGACCGTAAGCGCGTTCCCTGGGTCCCCTCATCCGTGCTTTGGACCGAAAGCTTAGATGAGGTTCTCGCATCCAATCCTGACATCGTAGTGGAGCTGGCAGGAGGGCTGCACCCGGCGGGTGAATGGGTGCGAAGATCGCTGGCGGCAGGCAAATCCGTGGTCACGGCGAACAAGAAACTGATTGCCGAGCAGGGCATCGGGCTGGAAGAACTGGCTCGGCGGCATGGCTGCCAGCTGCTTTACGGCGCCGCAGTGGCGGGTGGGGTACCGGTGATTCCCGCGGTGCAGCAGGGGCTGGCCGGCGACTATATCAACCGCTTCCACGGCATCTTGAATGGCACCTGCAATTTCATTCTCAGCAATATGGAGGACGGGGCAGAGTTCGAACCCACGTTGCGCCTGGCGCAGGAGCGCGGATACGCCGAGGCTAATCCCAGCGAAGATGTCGATGGCTTCGATGCCCGGGCCAAGCTGGTTATCCTAGCCCGCGTCGGGCTACGGGTGGAGGTTCTGACGGAAGAGGTTGCCTGCCGCACTATCCGCGATGTTTCAGCGATCGACTTCGCCTATGCAAAGGACCTCCACTGCACCATCCGGCAGATTTCGCGCGCCGAGGTCAGAGACCAGGAATTGTTGGCCACGGTTGGGCCCATGCTGGTGCCGCGCAGTTCTCCATTGTCGTGGTCGCGGGGCACGGAAAACATGGTTATCTCAGGCGGCCGGTACGGAGGCGAAACTGTCTTCTCCGGTCACGGGGCCGGGGGCCATCCCACAGCGGTTGCCGTCATCTCCGACGTGCTGGCAATCGCCCACGGCGGCTGTCCGGTCACCATCACAAGTACTCGAGCCCGTGTCGACGGAGACTTTGTCGTGCCCCACTACATAAGGTTCGTGGTCGACGACAGCCCCGGAATCGTGGCGGCAATAGCGGGCGATCTTGCGGAGCAGAACATCAATATCAACGCCCTCTTGCAAAAGCCAGGTTATCCAAAGGACCGCCTGCCGTTTGTGGTCACGGTTGAACCATGCCCCAGCTCGGCATTAAAGGCGGCACTCAAGAAAATTGCTCAGTTGGACTGTATGCAGGCACCGCCGTTCGACCTGCAGATGCTGGAGGAATAGGCGAGAGCAGGAAATGCAACAGCACGATACAGAAGATCAAAATCCTAAGACGGGGTGCGGTTCGTAAGGCTGTTCCAGCGATTTGATCTCGCTTTCATCGAGGTGGATATGGAGCGCTTCGATCGCCTGATCCAGGTGCGGCATTTTGCTGGCGCCAATGATCGGTGAGCTTACGCCGGGCTTCCCCAGGATCCAGGCCAGAGCTACCTGCGAATTCTGTACCCCCCGTTTTTTCGCGATTTCGGTCAGCCGGTCCACCACGGTAAAGTCCGATGGGCGATAGTAAAGCTTTTGCGCAAAGTCGTCGGTCTTTGCGCGCACCGTTTCCCCGCGGCTTTCGGCATTCCGATTCCCCGCGAGAAAGCCACGCGCCAATGGGCTCCAGGGGATAAGCCCTACCCCCTCCTCCAGGCAGAGGGGAATCATTTCCCGCTCTTCTTCCCGGTAGACCAGGTTGTAGTGGTTCTGCATGGTGACGAAACGGGCCAGGCCCATCAAGTCGGAGGTCTGCAGCATCTTGAGGAATTGCCATGCGTACATCGACGATGCGCCGATGTAGAGCGCTTTGCCCGAACGCACCACCTGGTCCAGCGCCTCGAGCGTCTCTTCGATGGGCGTGTGTGGATCGAAGCGGTGGATCTGGTAAAGGTCGACATAGTCAGTCTGTAGACGGCGCAGACTGTCATCAATGGCGTGCATGATGTGCTTGCGCGAGAGGCCTTGCTGGTTCGGATCGTCTCCCATGGCATTGAAGACCTTGGTGGCAATCACCAGTTTGTCCCGCGACGGACCATACTCCTTGAGCGCGCGCCCGGTAATCTCTTCGCTTACTCCGAGCGAATAGATATCTGCGGTGTCGAAGAAATTGATGCCCGCTTCGATTGCACGGCGGTAGAATGGTTTCGCCTCCGCGTCCTCGAGGACCCACTCACGCCATTTTTTCGAGCCATAGGTCATGGTCCCAAGGCAAATTCGAGAAACTTTGAGGCCAGTCGAACCCAGATTCACGTATTCCATTCACTCCCCCTGAAATCGATTATGCACCGTGCCACATCTCAATCGATAAAACGGTCATCCGAGGAAATATATGGATTCCGCAACGGTAGAAATCTCCCTCGACGGAGCCAAGATCAAGGCTTACGACGGCGAATGGCTGGTGGACGCGATCACCCGTGAGAAGGGCCTGCCCCACATTTGCTACCATCCGCGGCTTGGGCCTATCCAGACTTGCGACACCTGCATGGTCGAGGTAAACGGGAAGCTAACACGCGCCTGTTCCACCGCAGTCGAAGCCGGCCTGAATGTGGTGACGGAGTCGGCGCCTGTCCGCCAGGCGCAACTGGAAGCGATGGACGTGATCCTTGGCAACCATCTGCTCTATTGCACGGTCTGCGATAATAACAATGAAAACTGCACGGTGCATAACACCACCGCGCTGCTGAACATCGAACATCAAAACCGTCCGTACCTGCCCAAGCCGTACCAGGCCGACTTCAGCAATCCCTTCTACCGTTATGATCCGGACCAATGCATCCTCTGCGGACGCTGTGTAGAAGCCTGCCAAAACGTCCAGGTGAACGAGACTCTCTCGATCAACTGGGAATCGGAACATCCGCGGGTGCTGTGGGATGGGGGCGAGCAGATTTCCGGCTCCAGTTGCGTTTCCTGCGGGCACTGCGTCACGGTCTGCCCATGCAATGCGTTGATGGAAAAGTCCATGATCGGGCATGCCGGCTACTTTACCGGCCTGCCCAAAGATGCCCTGAACAAGATGATCGACCTGGTCAAGGGGATCGAGCCGGAGATCGGCTATCCGCCCATCATGCGTGTTTCTCAGACCGAAGCTGCGATGCGCGAAGTGCGGGTGAAGAAGACCAAGACCGTCTGCACCTACTGCGGCGTGGGCTGCAGCTTCGATATCTGGACCAAGGATCGGCACATTCTGAAGGTTGAGCCCTCAGAGGGGGCGGCAAATAATATCTCCACCTGCGTCAAGGGTAAGTTCGGATGGGATTATGTGAACAGTCCCGAGCGTCTGAAGGTGCCTCTGATCCGTGAGGGCGACGGTTTCCGCGAGGCCAGCTGGGAAGAGGCACTGCAGCTGGTGGGCAGCCGATTGAGCGAAATTAAAGCCGCCCATGGCCCCGATGCGATCGGACTGGTGGCATCGTCGAAGTGCACCAATGAAGAAGCGTTCCTGATGCAGAAGCTGGCACGAGCCGTGGTGGGCACGAACAACGTGGATAATTGCTCCCGCTACTGCCAGTCTCCCGCCACCCAGGGGCTGTTCCGAACCGTGGGGTACGGGGGCGACTCGGGCTCGATCAGCGATATTGCGCAGGCGTCGCTGGTGCTGATTGTCGGCAGCAATACCTGTGAGAGCCATCCGGTGCTGGCGACGCGGGTCAAGCGGGCGCAAAAGCTGCACGGCCAAAAGGTGATCGTGGCCGATCTTAGGCGGCATGAAATGGCGCAACGCGCCGACATCTTCATCCGCCCCCGCCCCAGCACCGACATGGTCTGGCTCTCCGCCGTTAGCCGCTACATCCTCGATCAAGGCCTCGCCAAGCGGGAATTTCTGGATCAATGGGTGAATGGCCTGGAGCAATACCGCAAAAGCCTCGAACCCTTCACTCTTGAATTCGCCGAGCGCCTCTCGGGCATCCCGGTAGAGACGTTGAAAACGGTGGCGCATGAAATTGCGTCTGCCGAGCGGGTCTGCTCATTGTGGGCCATGGGCGTGACTCAACATTGCGGAGGCTCCGACACTTCGACCGCGCTCTCTAACCTGATGCTGGTCACAGGCAATTACATGCGGCCGGGGACGGGGTGCTATCCCTTACGCGGCCACAACAATGTGCAGGGAGCGAGTGATTTCGGCGCCATGCCGGCCTATTTCCCCGGCTATGAAAAGGTGGATGATCAGGAGGCCCGCGACCGCTACGAGCGCGGCTGGAATTGCAAGCTTCCAACATCCAAGGGTCTGGACAACCACGAGATGGTGCAGTCGGTACTGGATGGCAAGCTCAAAGCCATGTACATCGATGGCGAAGATATGTTCAGTGCGGATTCAAACGCACATGAAGTAGGTGAGGCCTTTTCGAAGCTGGAGTTTTTCGTCGTGCAGGACATTTTCTTCAGCGAGACGTGCCGCTTCGCCGACGTCATCCTCCCCGCCAGTCCAAGCCTCGAAAAGGACGGAACGTTTGTTAATACTGAACGTCGAATCCAGCGACTTTATGAAGCACTTTCGCCACTAGGCGAGAGCCGGCCCGACTGGGTCATCATTCAGGATATTGCACGCCGACTGGGAGCCGATTGGAACTATGGCCACCCCGCCGACATCATGCACGAGGCGGCTTCGCTGTCACCCATGTTCGCCGGAGTTACTTACGATCGGCTCGCCGGTTATAAGACCCTGCAGTGGCCGGTGGCGATTGATGGCACTGATCAGCCGTTGCTCTACACCAAGGAATTTCACACTGCGGATGGCAAGGCCAAACTCCATCCGCTGGAATGGATTGAGCCCTCCGAAAGCATCGATCAGCAATTCGATCTGCATTTAAACAATGGCCGCATCCTGGAACATTTCCACGAAGGCAACATGACCTATCGGGTACCGGGTATCCAGCAGGAAAATCCAGAGCGCTGGGTCGAGGTGTCGCCGGAACTGGCTCAAGAGAGAGGCTTGCATTCGGGTCACTGGGTGGAGATCAAGTCACAGTATGGTGAAGTGCGCTCCAAGGTGCTGGTCACGGAGCGGGTGGAGGGCAAGCAGCTCTACCTTCCACTGAACTCCCAGGAAGGCCCGGTCAATATGCTCACCAGCAGCAATACGGATCGAACTACGCACACGCCGGCCTATAAGGAAACCGCGGTGCAAATGAACACGCTCCCGTACCAGGGACCGAGCCCGCTGATGACCTCCAATTTCCGCCATCATCCAAGCCCCACCCCGCAGCGCGGAGTGGAAGTGGAACGCAAGTGGAAGCAGCCGGGCTATCGCATGCCTGGCAGCAGCCTGGTGCAGATACAAGCCGCAAAGAAGTAAGAAAAGGAAACGCCATGGCAATGCCGGTCGCAATGAAGCAAATCACCCAGGCTGATCCCCGGGAACAGCTACTGAAGCGAATTCAAGATGCCCCGATAGCCCACGCGGACGCGGTGCTCTCCGCCTATGAACTGCTGCAGCAACTGCACGACACGGGCACTCTCGATGTACTACGTGGGGCGCTCGGCGCAGGAGACGTGCTGGTGGAGCATGTGGTGTCGCTGGTCACCGCGCCTGAAGCGGTGAATGCGCTGCGCAATCTGATTCTGATCGGGAAGGTGCTGGGCAGCATCAATCCTGATGTTTTGCATGCCGTAGTGGAGGGGATTCCCCAAGCCACGGCGCAGGCGCCGGGCGCGAAACCACCTTCACTTTTCGCCTTAGGCCGACGGGTTGCATCGCAGGACGCGCGGCGCGGCCTGGCGGCTGCGGTCAGCGTGATGGAAGTACTGGGACGAGGACTGGCCAGCAGAGAGCTTCGCACTAAATCAAATGAGTGAGAACCACGATGCCCAGGGGAACACGGAGCTTATGGAGGGAAGTGCCAGACGAGGATCAAACGGCTGCACTGGGAGGATGTGGCTCCCGCGCCTCTACGCTGCTGTTGAGGCGGTTTCTTCGGCCGGTGCCCGAGCCAAATAAGCCGACGCTCGACCCCATAGTAGCTTTGTGCAGCCACGAGAAACGTTATAACGAGATTGAGCCGCCAGGCTTGAAGACGTCCGAGCGGTCGCCTCCAGAAGCGTTGCACAAAGAATAATTGATGCCATAAGGCTGTAAGAGATCCGGCCAATTCACCGCAGCGGACTCCATTCCAGAATTTGCGTCCCAAGGCTTTTTGGCTTCAATACCGTGCCCAATACAATGCCCGGCATAATGAGTGCTATCGCCGTCTGCTAGAGCCCCGAGCTCTCTGGCCTCGATACAAAAAAGGAAAAAAGGAAGGCCAGCATGAAAACAAAATGCCACTTCCTGATGAACGAATTAGAGCGCTTGCCATATGCTTCTGACCGGGGAAAGCACCGCAAAGAGGGCCGGTATCATAAGCGCGTCCATCGAACGTCAGTATGAAATTGAATGGTGAACCAACTTCTGTGGACAAGTTCTAATTGCCGATGGGCTATTACGCGAAGGGCTGATCAGCGCCAAAATGGCGATGCGCACTTTTCCGCGTTAATCATCTACTGAACAACAACTTGGAAAACGTTCATCTTGGAAGTAGTGGGTCGCGTGCTGGCAAGCAGGGCGCTTCGTCAGCCGATAAATCGAGCGAGGGCCGGCTTGCTACTTTGATCTCTCCATTAGCACCCTCATGTTTCGTTTTAGGGCGTCCATGGGGATTGCCAGCAGAACACAACTACAAATGATCAGACACAAGATAATTGCCGAAATCCAGCGGCTCTGAATAGGTTTACCAACTATGGACTCAATCAGGATCAGCATCGGCAGGTGCAATAGGTATAGAGCGAATGTGCTGTCTGCCAGAAATCGAATCCATCTCGTTACCCATGCCGCTACATCCATCCTAAGACGGTCAATCAAGACCAGCGACCAAATAGTGAAGGCCGTGGTCGCAAATCCCACCACGAAGAAGCTTGGGCTGGCATTGGTGAGCCACGGCATCCGTCCACCCGCGAACACAAGTTCATGGTGAGGTAGCCGAAGCAGCAGGTGAGACAGCAACTCGGTGCGACGCTCCGCGTCTGTAGCCAAGAGAAGTTCGCGAATTCTTACTCGCGCCGAAAACAGCACAAGCATCATCGCGGCAAGGACGCCAGAGCTTATATAAACTCCAACTTGGCTTGCCCTTAGCTTCAGGTAAGCGTCGAACGCGAAGCAGCCAAGCAGCCAAACGAGGAGCATCAGAGCGATGGACGGCCCCCCGACGAGCAATAACAAGAAGCAAAGGAGCATGCGGCCACGAACTCGATAAAAAACTAGCCCATAGATCGCGTAGTAGAAGCACTCGAAGCTGAGTGACCAGAAGGGAGCATTCGACAGCGGCCTGATTTCGTAACCCCAGTCTTGCGCTTGGAAAATAAGATTGGCAGCGATCTGAAAAGAGACATCGCGCCAGGGGACCCGGTGCCCCCCGAGGGTGTAGTAGCGCGGGAAGAAGCTCGCGAGGAAATGGAAAAGCACGGTGACGAAGAGTGCCGGAACAACCACCGAATAAATACGGGAGACCCGATCGATCAAGTACTGCTCCGCGGTCGTCTCTCGAGTCAGCGTCACATATCGGATTACGAAGCCTGATAGCACGAAGAAAACTGCCACCGCGAGATGCCCGGCCGTCGCAAAACTGGGAAAACCCGAAGAGATGGTTGGGTGGCTGAAATGACTAAGCAGCACCGTACAAGCTGCGCTGAAGCGCAGCACGTCGAGAAGGACAGAACCCCCCCCGCTCAGCTTGACATTAAACACACCGTCCAAAACCCGCCTCTTGCAGTGCCCAAAAGCCTGACTTTGCTCTACAACTTAGCGCTAATTCCGTTGACGCTATCTGTATTGTAGATGGTGTTGATTGCGGTGACTGCGTTGTCTCGAACCATTAGTCCGGGGACCGAACAGGGGAGGTCCTGAATCCCGATGCCCCCAGAGATAGACGCCGGCGTCTCGAAAAATGAATTGCCGTCTCCCGCGGTGAGGGTGTTGCGAAGGGCATCCGTATTCATCACAGGACCATACGATTCCCGACCCCGAGCTCCTCATACAGGATGACTCACCTCCACCGCGCTGACCGCGGCTCAAAGGAAGTCGGCCGCGACAAACAACCGCTGTGGCGCCCAGCCACATCAACCTGAATTCCTGGCTGGAAATAAGGATCTGCGTTTATTGTCGCAAATCACAGTGGGGCCCAAATACTTTTTCTCTTGGCAGGAACCTCATTCGGAAGCAAGCTTATGGAGGGTCTTTGATCGCCGTCGCAAGCGTCAATGGCAAGGTGAATACGACGCTGCGATTTCCCGGGGGGCTTTGCACATTTTGCTTAATCTGCTGAGTGACGCCAAAACTGCACAGGCGCAATCGGTAGGGCGCTTCTATCAGTCGGAGCTTGACGGATTGCGTTTCTACGCCTTTTTGGGCGTATTCCTATCTCACGCCTTACCTTATGATGACCTGTTCTACCATCGCCTGCATTTACCGATGCCGTGGCTCTGGGGAGCGGCCGCTCGAGCAGGCGGCGCCGGCGTCGATCTGTTCTTTGCCCTCAGCGCTTATCTGATCACTTCGCTTTTGCTCAGAGAGAACGAAAAGACGGGCGACATCTCGCTTCGATTGTTTTATATCCGACGCACGCTGCGCATCTGGCCCCTCTACTTCCTGATAGTAGCCGCGGGGCTTGTATTTGCCCGAACGGGAGGGGAGCCCGAAACTCGCTGGTTTTACTATCAGAGGCTTCCTTGGTACTACGTGCTGGGATATGTTTTATTTATTAGCAATTGGATCTACGCTGTTTTCGGAGCGGCGCAATCGATCTGCGCTCCATTGTGGACAGTCTCCATCGAGGAGCAGTTCTACCTGCTATGGCCGGCGGTGATGAAGAAGCTCGACCGTCGCGGTATGATTATCGCTGCCTCTCTGACCATCGTGCTCTCGGCGGCAAGCCAGGTTGGCCTCGTGCTCGTCGGAGCGAACCCAAATTACATCGACTTCGGCAGCGCATCACGCGTGAATTCGCTGGCATTGGGCATCCTGATAGCGCTCTCAGCTGATTACCTCGCGCGGCGACTCTCACGCAGCTGGCGCTTCCTCCTAGTAATCGCTGGCCTGACAGCTTGGGTTGGCTGCTCGGCGTGGATCACGGATAACCCGGGCCCGATTAGTATGCGAATGGTTTTCGTGCGTCTGATTGTCTCGATCGCGTCGGGTGGAATCCTCTTGGGGTGCATCCACAGTAGCAGCATTTTCCTGACGGGGAACTATGTGGTGCGGCTTGGCAAAATCAGCTACGGCCTTTATATGTTCCACTTCATGGGAATCCTTTTGGCGTTGACCCTGCTGCATCCGGTTTCACGATGGCAGCTGGTCGCCAGCAGGGTGCTGGGCTTCGCTTTGACATTAGCTCTCGCGTTGGCGTCCTATCGCTGGGTGGAATCGCCCTTCCTGCGATTAAAAGACCGTTTTGCGACGGTTCTTAGCCGTCCAGTCTGACGAGCGCAACCCCAAGGCCGCCAGGGACGATGCGCACCACGAGACGACCATTTCGATCCTCCTTGCGGATCGATCTTGAGCGTGGGCGATTGGGGGGTTGGTTTTGCCGCTTGGAAGGCGGAGAAAAACTACTGTAAAAAAGGTCTTATGGACATTAGCTATCAAATTCGAACCAGGCCATGGCTCGGGAGGCTCCTATTGAAAGCCATTCCCGATCTGAGATGGCAGATTAACGTACACCCTGTGGGCAAACTAGCCATCCGTCTCCGACAACATCGTATGTTTTGGCTTCGTCCTCCCTTAGTCCATGAGGGATTTATGTTGGGGGGGGTACAGCGACTACTCCGCGAAGGTGACGTGGCCTACGACATAGGCGCCAACATCGGACTCTATTCCCGTTTCATGGTTCAGGTCTTCAAGGCCTCACATGTCTATGCCTTTGAGCCGGTAGTAGATAATTGCTCGGTGATCACCGAGAATCTGAAGATTGTTGGGTGCACAGCCCAAGTGACCATCATGCCGTGCGCCGTCGGCGATCAAGATGGAACGTGCGATTTCCAGGTGGATCGTCTTACGTCTAACAGCGGAGCCCTAGATGCTGTAAAACACGGGCAAGCCTCCGCATCGCATAGCCAATACGGACTGCCTCCTACCGTCGCGCGCGTGCCGGCTTATCGCCTTGACACCCTTCTACAGAACGGAAGTATTCGTAAGCCCGACGTAATCAAGCTGGACGTTGAAGGTGCCGAGGCCATCGCGTTGGAGGGAGCTAGGCATCTGCTCTCCCGTCACCACCCTCGATTGGTGATCGAACTACACGGCGCCGAGTTGGCTCGGAGCGTTCTAGAGACATTGTGGAAACTCGACTATCATTGTTTTGGCTGCCTCGAAGTGAATGGAGTGAGTACTTACAAGGAACTGACCCCTGCTGATCTCGATTTTCTAACCGAGCTTTACTCTTTGCACTATCTGGTAGCATCGACCCGGTTTCAAGATCTGGTGCAGCCAATCAAGGAGTTCGCTCTCAATTAGAACCCTCAGATGCGTCGCCACGGGAAACGGGCCTACGCCGTGCGCGAATGCGGCATTTAAGGCGTCTTTAACGAGTTTTCCACGTGATGCAAGGACAAATTTGACCAAAGGTCGCGAGATAACGGCGAGACGTGATCCATAGCAGCTGCTACTTACAGGTCGTTCTACTGTTCTACTGTGTCGCCGTCCTGTTGCCTCGGTCAATGACTTCTCGGCTACCGGCTACGATCAGAGCATCAGAGCGCAGTTGACTACGTCTTCCAGATCTCGGTAGAGACATGCGCGTGACGTAAGCCATTGATTTCGATGGAGCAGTCTCGCCCATCATCGTTCAGTAGTTTACGGGAAGAGCTGGTTCGGACACGTTTCTCTTGGGCTCCTCATACCGAAAACGCGGTTTTAGCGTTTTAGCTTGAGAAATCGCAGTTCCAGCAGTTCCAGCGTAAGCGTCCGAAGTTCCCCTCTAGCGCCAAGCCGGGTTTAGGTTTGAGGCTTGTGTCATGGACCAGGCAGAGGGATTGGTGCCGGAACGTCGTGTTCGCAGGTGGCGGTCAGTGGCCGAGAAGCGTCGGATCGTAGAGCTGACGTTGGTTCCGGGCGCGAGCGTGGCGCTGGTGGCTAGAGCTCACGGGGTGAACGCCAACCAGGTATTCAAGTGGCGACGCGACTTTGAACGGGGCGAGTTGTCGGAGCCGGTTTCAGCATCCGCGTCTTTGCTTCCGGTAGTGGTGTCTGGCGAAGATAAGCCGCATTCGACCTCTGGATGCATTCACATCGAGCTTCAGGGCCGTGCGGTGATCAGCATCGAGAGTGGCGCTGATCCATCCTTGCTACGTACGATCCTGGAGAGCCTGCGCAAGTGATCGAACTCCGTACTGGAACGAAGATATGGCTTGCGGCCGGCGTAACAGATATGCGCCGTGGCTTTGATGGTTTGAGTGCGCAGGTGCAGACGGTTCTGGAGCAGCAGCCATTCTCCGGTCACGTGTTCGTTTTTCGCGGGCGGAGAGGTGACATCGTAAAGCTTCTTTGGTTCGATGGAGACGGCCTCTGTCTGTTCGCCAAGCGTCTGGAGAAGGGGCGCTTTATCTGGCCACAAGCTTCCCAGGGAGCTGTTTGTCTGACTCGTGCGCAGCTTTCGATGCTGCTGGAAGGCATCGATTGGCGTAGCCCCAAGAGAACCTGGACACCCGAGCTGGCGGTATGAGTGACAAGAGAGATTCTCCTGTATTCATGCGGGTTTTGGGAGCTACCAGCTGCGCTGTTCGTGGCATACTGCAGTCGTGATTTCTGCTCGATTGCCGAACCTCGATACGCTTGATGTCGAAGCATTAAAGGCGTTGGTAATCGCCCAGCACCGCGAGTTTCTGCAACAACACGAATCGAGCAATCAGCGGATCGAACATCTGAAGCTGGTTATCGAGAAGTACCGGCGGATGATCTTCGGCAGTAAGAGTGAGAAGCTGAAGGGGCAGCTGGAACAGCTTGAGTTTCAGCTGGAAGAACTGGAGACGGAGCAGGCTGCAACCGAAGCAGCACAGCTAAGTTCTGCTCCGACAACAACCAAGTCTCGGCCTCGTGCTCCGCGCAAGCCTTTGCCGGAGGATCTTGCGCGTGAAGTTATCACGCATCTTCCCGCGCACACCTGCTGTCCGGATTGTGGTGGTGCGCTGCGTCAGTTCGGGGAAGATGTATCCGAGCAACTGGAACGCATTCCGGCTACCTACAAGGTGATTCAACATGTGCGGCCGAAGTTCGCCTGCGCGGCCTGCGAACAGGTAGTGGAAGCACCTGCTCCGGCACGGCCGATCGATCACGGCTTGCCGGGCCCCAGCCTGTTGGCGCATGTGCTGGTATCGAAGTACGCAGATCATTCGCCGTTGTATCGGCAGTCCGAGATTTATGCTCGGGAAGGAATCGACCTTAGCCGCTCTACCTTGGCCGGATGGATAGGCGCGGCCAGTGAGTTGCTCGCGCCGTTAGTCGACCAGATCAGAAGCCATGTCATGGCAGGGTCGAAGATTCACGCCGATGACACCCCCGTTCCAGTGCTCGCTGCCGGCAACGGCAAGACCAAGACGGCCAGGCTGTGGACCTATGTGCGTGATGATCGGCCTGCCGGCTATCGGACCGCACCGGCGGTGTGGTTTGCATACTCCAAAGATCGTAAGGGCGAACATCCGCGCCAGCATCTGAAGGATTTCAGAGGCGCACTGCAGGCCGATGCCTACTCAGGATTCCATCATCTCTATGGCGACGGCGCCATCTATGAGGTCGCGTGTTGGGCTCACGCCAGACGCAAGTTCTATGACATCCACCTGGCACATGCTTCGCCCACGACGACCGAGGCGATGGCGCGCATCGGAGCACTGTACGGAATCGAAGAAGAGATTCGCGGCAAGCCGCGCGAGCTGCGCTGCACGGTACGCCAGGCTCGCGCCCGGCCACTTCTGGACAGTCTTCGGAACTGGATGGAAAAGGCGCTCGGCTCCCTCTCCAGCAAGAGCGAGACGGCAGCAGCCATCCGATACGCGCTCTCCCACTGGCGGGCTCTGACACGCTACGTCGATGATGGATTGCTGGAGATAGACAACAGTGCGGCGGAACGGTCTTTACGCGCGGTAGTCATGGGGCGAAAGAACTATCTTTTTATGGGATCCGATTCTGGCGGACAACGCGCCGCAGCCCTCTACAGTCTGATCGGCACTGCCAAACTCAATGCACTGGATCCGGCTCTCTACCTTCGTACTGTCCTCGCTCAGATCCCCGAACACCCCATCAATCAAATCGAGCAACTCCTGCCCTGGAATTTAGCTTCCTCACTCCAGAACGACCCTTCCAAAGCCGCTTAGTCACACAATAGGTGTCCACTAAAATTAAGTGGACACTTCCAGCACACTCTTCATGATTTGCTCAAGAGGGGAACTTCGGACGCTTACGTTCCAGCAGGTGGTAAGTGGTAACTCGCCAAGGGCACGGCGATGAAGACGGCCAGCAGGGCGATAGCGTAAGCCATCTGCCCAAGAATGAGCGGGTGAATGTGGTGGGTGAACCACCCTTGCCAGGGATGCAGGCAACAGGTCGGAGACAACCCGGAAAGAACATAAAACAGATCAACGCCTGTCCAGCCAACGCTTGCCAACCAAGAAGAGGGTTGTAGAGATTGTGCGGCACATAGTGATAGAAGAACACGAGCAGAATGGCAATGCCCCGGAGCCCGTCCAGACTATCGACGTGCTTTTCTGGTCCTAGCTTCATGTCGAACGCTTCAACACCTCAGACTTTGAAGGGCGCGCCCCGCAAGGCGAGCCGGTTCGAAGCCCTCTTTCCAAAAGCTATCGAAGGTACTTCAATGAAACGGTAAATCAAAAAAGCTAGCCCAAGTGACATAGTAAGACCAAACACCATCAATACTACTGTCGCCGTTAACGAACTCGTTTCATCGGAAAATACCCGACTCAACATCTTAGCGACCATGATCGCAACAGGAAAATGGACCAGGTAGAGACTGTAAGATACATTCCCGAGCGAAACGGCGGATTCACTACGGAGAAGCCGAACACCCCCGTGCTCCGAGGCAAGTATGCCTATTAAAAAGAAAGCTGCTACACCTTCCACCAGCATTGGTAAGGGATCATCGTATCCAAGATTGAGTGGGCCAAAATGGCCGTTCCGCAATCTGAACCATAGACACCGAAAGAAAATTAAGACGAAAGCTGCGGCAAAGAGCTTAGGTAAAGACCGGCCAACAGGGAATCTCCAACTTCGCGAAGCCAACCAAGCTCCCAGCATAAAATCGAACATGAACGAAAGAGAATCAAGACGATGTGCCGCATGAGCCAGACTATAAGCGGCCAATCCAGCACTTAAGAGGATCCAGTCGAACAGGCGTGCCTTCATGAGCGCTAATGTCACGAGAAAGGGCATGATTGCAGAACCCATGAGCTCAATGAAGATAGTCCACACAGGCATAATGAGCGATTTGTCGATTGCCAGCGCCGCTAGTATGATTTCCACCGCAGAAGGAAATGGATGGAGATACATGGCGAACCAATCGCTCGGCGCGGGACGGATCAACATTTGTGGGAAAAGCAAAAGAAATGAGGCTGCGATCGCGCTCGCGGCCCAAAGTGCAGGGAGTAGTCGGAACAACCTGCCAATATAAAAACCCTCTACACTCGACCGCGATAGGCCACGCCTGAGGAGCGAACCCGTCAGGACATAACCGCTCAACACGAAGAAGACAACGAGCGAAGCGTGCGCATTACAGACAGCATCAATGGCGATTCGCGCGGCTGCCGGAAGCGCATAAATCGAACTCATGTGAGAGACCGCCACAATCAAAGCAGCGATGCCTCGAAGTGATTGCAATTCGTCTATATAGTGCCGAGCATCCAAAATGGTCCGATCTCCAGACAGTTGACTTGGTGAGACAAAGATCTTATCTCTTTATCCATCGTGATTTAGTCGGGGATCATCGTTCGAATTCAGACAAATCCCTTGTTCACGGTATCGCGAACGCAGACCACAGAAGAGTGAGAGGCCTAAGATAAAGCGCCCGAAAGCTCAGCTTGTTGGGAGCGAAGGAAGCTCTAATATGCGGCTCTCCTTGCTAGCCGGAGTGGGCGCCGGCGGTCAAGCATCTTGACTTGAGGACCCCGGACCTGCAGAGCCGCCGCCACGGGGGCTCTTAATAGTGAGTAGCTCAGCAAGATATAGAAGGCGGCCCTCATTCGATTAACACTCCCGAAGGGGGAATAGAGTATATCCCATAAGAAACTAACCAGAAGGTAAGAATATAATGGGGCCAAACGCGGACGAAGGCGGGTCACCCGTAAGACGCCTCGCAGGGTTAAGATCAGAATGTAGATCCAGCAAAGACCCCCGAGTATACCTCCCTCTACCCAAGCCAAAGTCAAATGAGAGTGGGTCGGAATGACCGGGATCTCAGCGTCTTCAGGTTCGTCCGAGTCGCTGTACCCGTGTTCGTACTGGAGATCTTGTTTTAGTTGGATATACTTCAGACCAAAGGGGAACGAGCCGTGGCCAATGATCGGGCTGTCACGGATGGCCTGAATGGCTACAAGTGTTTCGGGCCGCCCGCCGACGAGTACTCCGTAATCCCCTTTTGACTGGCCGATAAACTTCGCTTTCTCAGATTCGTCAAAAAAGTCATGTTCCGCGGCGTATTTGATGGACGCATTCGCCGCGTAAGCAGCTCCGCCTGCCAGGATTAGCAGGATCAGAATTCTCGCCGTGTCGTGCCCGCCACGGGAGGCCCCCTGCCGCACCCGTGCCTGGGCAGAAAGCGGCCAAATTAGCACCGATGCTACGAAATGGATAGCGAGCTGTGAACGGAAGCCATAATTCAAATTCAGCGCCGCCAAGACAAAAGAAATGAAAAAACAGATCCGATATTTTCCTTTGGCGTAAAAATGCGAGGAGCCAAGCAGGGCGACGATTGCAAGACCCTGGCTATACCCAAATTTCCACTGAACGGCGAAGTCGCCTCCACCCCGCCACGAAGCAAGGATCAACACGGCGGCAATGCTCAGCGCGAAAATCGCAATCCTGCGGGTCTTGTTATTTATCAAAATGGCAAGTGACATGAAGTCGACAATGAAAAAGACGACCCTGGCGGTTCCTTTGATCCGAAGAAAAGCCGGGATTCCGTTATACGTATCTGCGATTTGCGTCCCGATAAACCAGCCTCCCGCCAATATGTAGAACAACAGATATTGTCGATCGAAGGCTCGTCTGCCCCGGGCCAGAAGCAGTACAGGGAGCATTGGGAAAAGAAGGACTTCGCTGCCGGGAAGCGCGCCCATGAGGCTAAGGCTGTAAAAGCCTGCAGCTCCAAGGATAAATAGGGCCACCTCGGTAAAGAAGGCTTCGCGCGATATCCACAAAGGCTCTGGTCGAGCCCGAAACCCAATCGTTCTGGAACTTGCGATAGACATTTGTTTTCTCTGCCCTCAACACCCCAGCAAAGGCTGCCGCGAAAACCGGGTTACCCTGATATCGTCTCAAGAATACCAAAAGCACATGTTGCGCGACGTACCTTGTGGGCAAGGCACGTGGTGAGAAATGCATAGTCGAACCCGCCTTCGGCTTCGGCAAGCGAATTGGGTGCGAGCGAAAGAGCCTTCTTGGCGCCCATCAGCGAGGGGTACCCATCATTATAATAAGACGTTCTTTTCATTCTCTCCATTCAGAGTCGTTCCCAGACAAGAAACGATGGGAATCATCGGTCCTCGTGATGAGACCAAACTTTGACGACAACGAGAAGCTGCAGAATGTTAAGTCTGTTGGTCGTAAAAGCCGGCATTTCGATCGAGAAACAGGAAGCGGTGGACGGAGTCGTCCCACTTGCGCGCCTCGCATGCGCTGCTGTACCGGCAACGAACAGGAAGATCCAACCAAACGGTCCCGAAGCGAAGGCTGAACAACGGATGGACCTATTCAGCCATCCTTTCAGGATCTCTTGATATGCGGCACCGCAATCGCCATCACTTGACGTGGAGTTAACGAATCTCATCACACTGGGCGGCTAAGGACCGGCGCGAAACGGCTCTTGAGCCGCAAAAAGGGAGACTCAATCCAGCGGTAGGAGGCAAACGCAAGTACCAGCGTCACGACCAACCCCAATGCCTTAGCTGCTAGCAGCTCCCACCCCCAAATCGGATGAAGCAGGCTCAGCGTTAGAAGGAGTCCGGCGTAGTGTAACATATAGAGACCATAGCTGATCTTACCGAGCCGCACTACCCAGTCGCCTGTGACAAACCTGCTGTGGCTGTAAAGGCACGCATATAGAATCGCGCCAGATGCAAGCGCGATAATCAAGCGGTCCCGTGCCATACGCGGACTTGCAGGCCCAACAAAATCCGCAACACGCGCAGACGCGCAAATCCATCCGATCAACCCGCCGCCAGCCAGCAAAAAGCGCATGCAACTTGTAAGCTTCGGCAGGCGATCTACGAAGAGCGCCAGCAGGATACCCAGAGCCAACGACTCACAGCGGGCTGCACTTCCATAGTAGGCGTAACCTGCGCCTGCACCTCCCAAGACCAGACCGAGTTGGTTTATTGTTGCAAACAAGAAGGTAACGATCCCAGCGATAATCATGCCCCGACGCCTGAGCGTCTTCATGAGCGCGGGCCAAATCAGGTAGAACTGCTCCTCGATGGAGACGGTCCATAGCGGAGCACAGATCGAATGCGTGGTTCCCAAGACAGCGTAAACCCAGTTGGCGACAAAAAATATGTAACCGGCAACGTATTGCCATGGCAGGCCTGGACCGTAGTACCAGAAGTGGCTTCGATCCGGTACCGTATGTGCGAGCACAACGCCCAAGGCAACCACGAGAAAGTAGAGCGGCCAAATGCGCAGGATCCGTCTGATGTAGAACAGCCGGAGCGAAATCTTCCCCGTCTCCTGGCGCTCCCGGAGCAGCAGCGACGTGATCAGAAAAGCACTCAGAACGAAGAACAAATCGACACCGGCAGTCCCTGACCTAACAACCGCCGCCCAGATCCAGGGCATCGGCAAATGCAGGCTGCTATAGAACTTCGCCTCATTTGGCAAGGTGTGGCAGACAAATACACCCAGGAAGGCATAGAACCTTAATCCGTCAAGCTCCGGCCGGTAGAAGCGAGGTTGCATGGCCGCCCGTGGCAATGGGAGCCGGCCCTCAGCCTCAATCAATTGACGCATTCAGTTTCAGCTCCCCATTCTCTCCGACAACAGCATCGCTCGATACCGCGAGTAAGCAGGACGGCAAGCACCAGGATGTAAATCCACAACAAACCACCATTGTCCGGTCGCATTCGCAGTAGGCAGACGTGGTCGATTGGAGGGTCGCATATTTGACCAGGGTCTTCAGCAGAAATTGGGATTTGCTCATGATCTATTATTCCTAATTGTTCCGGAAATTTAGTGGTCCACTTCGGAAGGTGCACAGATGATCATTAACGGCGTCACTTGAACGTGACTCCTGGGCCTTTTTTGTTACGCCGAGTCGGAGTAGGTTGGAGCGACTCTGGCTTTGAGTTGGTCGCACCATTAGGCCCGCTGCTGAGAGATCAGAGTATCAGGCATGAATCAGCGTGGAGTTGCAACCTGGTTGCACCAGGAAAGCGTCTAGGTAGCTATGGAAATCGAGTTGCGCCGGCTAATCGGTCATCGGGTTATCGTGATGGGGCCTAGCTTTGTCGACAACGAGAAGCTGCAGAGCGTGAAGCTTCTGGCGGTGGAAGAAGCCGGCATTTGGATCGAGAGCCAGGAAGCGGTGGACAAAATTGTTGGGAGACTACAAAAGAAGCCCTCGTCGGCGGGCCTTGCCTTCTTCATTCCCTATGGGCAAATTGTCACCGTCGTAGCTGGTTTTGAACCCTCCGGCATTGAGTAGCGCGCTAAACCGCCGGCATTTCGGAGACCAGAGTCGCGATATCCCACATCTCGCGAAGACCGCGAGATGTGGGGCACCCATGCTTCGTGGCAGGTGAAAATTCCAATCCTCAATCCGTTCGCAACGCCCGCATCGGTTCCAGACCTGCGGCTATGCGGGCCGGCAGGAGCGCCGCGAGAAACGCCGCCGTGCACAGCACCAACAGCGTGACCGACAAAATTACCGGGTCATAGGGCTTCACCCCGAACAACTGGCTCGCCATCGCGTGACCGCCCAGGATCGCCACGGGAATGCCAATCGCCAGACCAATACCCACCTGCAGAAATGCGCCGCGCAGCACCAGCCGCAGCACACTCATGCGATCGGCGCCCAGCGCCATGCGGATGCCGATCTCGCTCGTCCGGCGCTCCACCGAGTAAGCGGTGACACCGTAAAGTCCGATCGAGGCCAGCACCAGCGCCAACACACCGAAGAAAGACGTCAGTTTAGCGATCATGGCCTGCTGGGTGAAGTTCGCCTTGACCTGCTCGGCAAAGCTTTTGAAATTGATGATTGCGAGATCAGGGTTGACCTGAGCAATGGCACGCCGCACCTGTGGCTCGAGTCCAGACGCGTTGCCAGCCGTTTCAATTTCAATCGCATTCAGATATTGAGACCGGTCCTCGAACTGCTGATAGCGCGGCTCGGCGCTGTGAACAGTCTGCCCTTGGGCGAGGAAGTACATCGGGCGCATCTTTTCCGACGGTCCCCAGTAGTGCGTATCTTCGGTCACACCGACGATTTCAAACCATCCGGGATGCTTCATATCGTCGCTGAAGTGCTTTCCGATCGCGTGCCCGTCCTTGAAATATTTCTTTTCAAAGAAGCGATTGACAACGGCAACGTTGCGCGTCGTTGGCGTATCCTGCTCGGTCATGGCGCGGCCTTCGACGATTTTCGTGCCTATGGTTTCAAAATAATGAGGGCTTGCCCGCAGCCATGAGGCTCCATGATCGTGATCGCCCGGCTGCGGCGGCGGCTCACCTGCGATGAACACACCTTCGCCCCAGTTGTCGCCCTCCATTGGACTGTACATGGAAAAGCTCACCTGCTTCACACCCGGGATCGCTGCCAGGTTGACGTGCAGTTGACGAAAAAGCGCTTCGAGCTGGTTGGGATTGTAGCCCGCCATCTGCGGGTCGATGTGCAGAATATAGCGATTCGCGGTTACGAAGCCGAAGTCCTGGTGCTGCATGTTGCTCAGGCTCCGAGCCAGCAGTCCAGCGGCACAAAGCAGGACCAGGGAGAGGGCCGCCTGCACCACCACCAGCGATTTCTGTCCCCATCCGCCATGATCCGCCGTAGAGCGGTTGGCCCCACGCAATGCATTCACTGGGTTTGCTTTGGACGTCAACCATGCTGGAGCAACTCCAAAAAGGATCCCGGTCAGCAAAGAGACCGCGAGGGCAAAGCCAAGTACTGGCAACGATGGGCTCGCCGGTATTGGTACTGGATCGTTCTGGAAAGCAAGAAACAGAATCACCCTGGTGCCGGCGAAGGCCACCAAAATCCCTGCAATGCCACCCAACACTGCCAGCACGATGCTTTCGGTCAGAGTCTGGCGGATCAGCGTCATGCGCGGTGCTCCCAACGCCGAGCGTACCGAGGTCTGCTGCTGGCGATTGGCCGCCCGCACCAGCATGAGGTTGGCCAGGTTGGCACAGGCAATCAGCAGGACGAAACCGGAGACCCACATCAGCAGGTGGAGTCCGTCCTTATATTGGTCCCTCATCATCTGCACCCCGTTGCCCCCATGAGAGAAGTGCAGCGTCTGCTTGGCCACCAGAGGCTTATCGCGCTCCTCAACTTTGCTCAACGGGCTGAGCAGAAATTGACGCAACTGCACCTGCATCTGCGCTTCCATGGCTTGGGTGTTTGCGCCTGGATGAACGCGGCCAATCAGGTCCAGCCAATCAAGCGAGGCCTCCTCCAGAATGGATCCGGTTGGACTGATCAATGGTTCGTCGTGTAGGGGGATGAAGAAGGCAGGTGGCGTACTCTGTACACGGTCGCCGAAGAATCCCGGCGGAGTGATCCCGATTACGGTGAACGACTGGCCATTGATTACAAAGCCCGCTCCGATCACTGACCTGTCCTTGCCGAACTTTTCCTGCCAGGTTCTGAAGCTCATCATGGCCACGGCCGGGGCCCCTTTTCTGTCGTCGTTGGGGCTGATCGTTCGCCCAAAATAGGGCAGAATGCCGAAGGTCGAGAAGTAGTTGCCGGAGACGAATTCGCTCTGGTAAGGCTCCGATGGCTTATTACTGCCATTGCGGCGAACGCCGATCATGGTTTGTCCGGCTTGGAAGGCTGCCAGTTCCGCAAAGCCCGTGGCCTGGTCGCGAAACTGTTTGTATTGTTCGTAGGAGAAGAGCGTCCAATTATCCTGCATGCCCCCATTGACGCAGCAGTTCTCTTCATTGCCGACGCGCCACAAATCCTCAGGATTAACCACCGGCAGCGACTTCAACAGCACTGCGTAAACCAGGGTGAAGATGGCTGTAGTGGCGCCGATGCCGAGGGCCAGGGTTAGGATCGCCGTCGAGGTGAATCCCGGCGCTTTGGCGAACTGACGTAACGCGTAACGGATATCTGCTGTAATCTGCATCCCTGCTCGTCTCCCGCGAAGCTAGATACGAGCGGGTTGGGCTTCGGGTTCCCGAAGACTGGATAGCATTCGCAGATAGTGGAGGCCCCATATCTCGTACGTTTTCTGTGCGAATGTGGGGCTCCCCCCAACCCCAGGGTCTCGAGAGCCGTTCAGCTACTATTCGGGAGCCGAACGGCGGCGGCGCCCGCTCAACAGGTACACCGCGGCCCGCAGCTCCAGCAGCGGGTCATCGGACGCGTCAATACCATCGACACGGGGAATAGGATCGAAGATGATCTGCTTCTGCTCATGAGCTTGGTCGAGCACCGGCTCGGTGAAAGAGAGCTTACCCAGTTCCAGCAACTTGCGACTATCCGGCCACTGAACAGTCACATCGTCCACCGTATCTCCAGCCTCGGCCAATTGAACCACCACCTGGAATTTGACGGGCTCGTTGGCAATCCGCTGTTCAATTTCATCGAAGAGATAATTTGGCCCTTTTGCCGCCGCCGCGGCCGCGTCCAGATGGTCGTTGCCGGCCTCGGGGAGAACGCGGTAGCGCCCGTAACGGCTTACGCCATCCTTGTTGATGAAACGCACCGCGGTCAGACCAAAGTAGGATTCGCGCGCGAAGCTTGAGGCCGGCGGCTTCGGAGTCTGCACGAATGCGAGCGCTGCGGGGTGGGTGCCCAGGTATTTTTCCAGCGGCGAGCCGGGGAACTTAGCCAGGTCGGTGGTGGAAATGGCGGTCAGGAATTCCAGGAAGTCCTGGCCCGTTCTCACCGGGAAACCGTTCGTCGAATGAGCCACGATATCGGTGTGCACCCGCTCGGCAAGATGGAACCGCACCGCACAGCCACGTGGATCGGCATTGGCATCATTGTCAGGAATCACAGGAATGCCGGTGGAGTTCGAGAAACGGACGGTGACGGGCGTGGATGGCCGGTTCAGATGGGGTGCCTTGCTCAGAGTGGCCGCTTCCGGCGAGGGCGTGAAGGATCCGTTCAGCATGATGCCTTTGGCATGAGCGGGGCGGAACCCAGGGTGCGCCCCAAAGAGCAACTCAAATTTCTCCAGGATTGCGTTGCTCAGGGCAATTATCTTTTCGTCAGTGGGTAGCGGCACGGGTTGCTCCTTCAATTTAGGAATGGCAATTTACGGATGGGCTACAGCCTCAAGATGCCGAGCCGAAGCGATAAGTCGCGCGGAAACCACGATACTCGACTTTGTTTAAAAGAAAATGTGCATGGCGTCTGAGCGTTCGATCTAGCTCAGCGCACTCTGCAGGGCAGCTCCGGCCGCAGCCTCTTCGGAGGGTTGCAGTGCGCGGCAGGAGTCGCGCTTGATGAGCTCGGTTGGGACCGTGACACGCTGCGACTCCTGATCCGGATTGGCTATGCGGATGAGTAGAAGTTCCACCATCTGCTTGCCCAGCTGCTCGGGGAACTCTCGAATCGTAGTCAGGGCCGGATAGAGCCAGGAGCCGACTGTGTCGTCGCAGCCCACCACGCTGACGTCGTCGGGGATGGTGAGGCCGCTATCGCGCAGACCTTTGTACACGCCGTGTGCGGTGGGGTCATTGCCGGCAACGATGGCGCTCACCGGTTCGCCTTTTGCGAGCAGAGATTTTGTGCCCAGGTAGCCGATCTCCGCCTCGTTTTCTGAATCGATGGTGCTATGACGCGGCGCCAGACCCGCTTCCTCCATCGCCCGTTGGTATCCAGCGAAGCATCGCCAACCAAGGCAAGCCGATGTTACCGACGAACCAGATGTGCCGGTGACCGAGACTGATGAGGTATCGCGTCACGTCATGGCTCCCCTGAACGTCATCGGAGAAGACCACGTCAAATTTGGCGTCGGCAAAGCTGCCCACGACATTGTTGACATTCGCGGTAAAAGCAATTTCTCTTAGGCCCAGCCGGCTTTTCTTCGGCGGCGTATCGTTCATGCGGCGAACAAACCCCGATCCCTTCCCGCGCTGGTCAAACAGCCCGTCCGACATCATCCTGGGACCAAAAGCTCATGATCCGCTGACACTTCATGACCATACAGAAAACTTTCACAGCGAGCAATTGCTTCGAGCATACTGAGCCCTCTCCTCTCTTCTGCTCACCGCGGCTCTATTTCAGAACTAAACCCTTAACTCGACGATTGTCCTCCTCTGTTTCCCGCAATTATTTCATTGGATTGAATAACTTAAAGCTGCCGGCATAAAGTTCGTCCCCGACCAATGCACGATTCGCAGAGGGTAGGCACAAAGGCAAAATTACGTGTGGTGACACCCGTAGGCGTCTATCTATCAGCAAATTCTCTCATGTTCGTGAAACTTTGCTTTACATGCGAAATATTTCGCGCTACATTCGCCCTTATTCTGGACCCCGTCGTCCTCAAAGTTCCCATCATTGCCGGGCGTAGCGGCTAGCGCTTTGGCACGCCCAAGACGCCAGGTCGACGTGTCACTACTCGCTGCAAGCACAAAGGAGGCTTGGATGAAAACCATAGGGCGCCGCTGGATCGCGGCCAGTTATTGACCAACAGAGCGTCACATCCCTGCCATTGAACGGCCGAGCGGTGCAGCAATTGGTGTTTCTTATTCCCGGAGCGACCAACGTGACGGGGCAAAACTGCGGCGGCAATTGCGAAGAGGGCATTCTTTCGAGCGAGCAATACGCTAAAGTAAGCGGCGGCGCTTCGAACGGGTTTCCCACTTGCTCGATGGCGTCAACTTCAACGACAGCTATATCAATGCAAATCTTCCCTTCCCCAATTCGGACGCGGTGCAGGAGTTCAACGTGGACACCAATAAAATGAGCGCCGCGTACGGCAACGCCACCGGAGGAATCGTCATGTGGTCACCAAGTCGGGGGACCGACCACATTCACGGCAGCGCATTTGAATTCATCCGCAATTACACTCTGGATGCCAGAACAGACTTTCGGTCGAAAGGATTTATGGAAACGCAAAAGGATGAGGTCATTTACCTTGACGCAGGCACGATGCGGCTTGAAGTTTACCCCAATCGAAAGAGTGCAGGCGAAGCGGCTGCACGCGCGGCCGCCGACGAGCTGCTCCGTTTAGACCGATCAGATAAAGACATTGGCGTCATCTTTGCCACCGGCGCCTCGCAGTTCGATACGCTCGAGGCGCTCACGTCATTCCCTGGTCTGCCATGGGACCATGTGCTGGGTTTTCATCTCGATGAGTATATTGGCATCGAGGAAAGCCATCCCGCCTCCTTTCGCCGCTATCTGCGGGAAAAGCTCACTCAAAAGGTCGCGATGCGCAAATTCTTCGAGATCGATGGCACGGCGCAGGATCTCGACGCCGTATGCCGTGAATACGTCAAAGCGCTCAGCCTGGCCAACCCACAAATCTGCCTGCTGGGCATCGGCGAAAATGGACATTTGGCATTTAACGACCCCGCAGAGGCCGATTTCAGCGATCCGAAGGTGATGAAGGTAGTCCAACTTGACCGTGCGTGCCGGCAGCAGCAGGCGGCGGAGGGTTGGTTCCAAAGCTGGGAAGAAGTGCCGGAACGCGCGCTCACGCTTACGATACCGGCGTTGTTTCGTGTACCTAAGCTGATTGTCTCAGTACCCGGGAGCCGGAAAGCTGAGGCCGTCCGGCGCACGCTCTACGACCCCATTTCAACCAGTTGTCCGTCCACGCTTCTGCGTACTCATCCGGACGTCACGATATACCTGGACACCGATTCGGCGGCAGAGCTGCAAAACCATTCGTTGCGGGCGGTTTAGAGATGAAACAGCAGGAGATGGCTTCCATGGCGGAAGACGGAAAGATAGGAATCGATCGCCGGACATTTGTAAAACAAGCCGGCGGAGCGATGCTGGCGGCGGGAATGGATGCGCGTTCGTATGCGCGGGTGCTGGGAGCTAACGACCGTATCCGTCTGGGTCAACTTGGCTGCGGCGATCGCAGCCAGGGCCATGTTCATATGACCTCACTGGCGGCCAAGCAGACGCCGGTCGAGACGGTTGCCGTGTGCGACCTCTGGTCCTACGCGCGGGAGCATCGTGCTGCCCAGGTAAAGAAGGCGTTCAACCTCGAACCGCAAACCTATAAGTATTCAGAAGAGATGCTGGCTCGCAAGGATATCGACGGGGTGATGATCGCCACGGGCGACTTCCAGCATGCCAAATTGTGTATCGAAGTGGTGCGGGCGGGCAAGGACTGCTACGTGGAGAAGCCCTTTGCCAACGTGCTCTCCGAGGCCATCGAGGCGCGCAATACCGTCAAGCAATCCAAACAGATTGTGCAGATGGGCACGCAGCATCGCAGCCAGGCCTATCCCCTGGCCATACGCGACATTGTCCGTTCCGGTCGAATCGGCAAGGTTGTTCATATCGAGCAGGAATGGAATGTGAACGAGGGGCGCTGGAGGTTCAAGCCAGAGGATACCGGGCAAAACCCCGAGATGCTGATGGACGTCAACCTGGAGTGGAAGCAATGGCTCTATGGGCGGCAATCGAAGCTACGGGAAGAAGACACCGATTGGAATCGGTGGCTGTTGGGCAAACCGCATCGTCCGTTCGACCCTCATGTGTATCTCGAGTTCCGGTTGTATAAAGACTTCTCCTCGGGAATTTTCGATCAGTGGCTAAGCCATGGTTCGGACATGGTGCATTTGTGGACCGATGAGACCTATCCGGCTAGCGTGATGGCCACCGGCGGCATTTTCACCTGGAAGGATGGCCGCGAGAATCCCGACACTTGTGTGGCGGCGGTGACTTACCCGAAGGGGTTCCTGTACACCTACAAGACGATTTTCGGGAACAGTTATCGCAGCTTCTCCCGGATCCAGGGGCGGGACGGCACCATCGAGAACTACGGTGGCGAGGGTGCATCCTTGTTTACAGTCACGCGCGAAGGCGGCAGAAAGGAATACGATCCGTACGACGTGGGACCGGTTTATTCCAAACTTCCGCTTACCGCGCCCCCTGCTGATGGGGAAGAGATGGTGCACGTTCCAGGAGCGCCGGCGCCGAACTCGCTTGGTCCCGATGATGATGATGTGGGCCACCTGGTGAATTGGCTACAGGCCATGCAGTCACGCAAGCAGCCGAACGCGACGGTGGACAATGGCTTCTCGCATGCGCTGGTTTGCATCATGGCAGCGCAATCGTATTGGAGTGGCAAACGGCTGTATTGGGATCCGGGGAAAGAAGAGATACTCGATCAGCCGGCTTGATCGCCACTATCGTGGTGACGTATCTATTTCCTACATCTCGCAAAGAGCGCGAGATATAGGCACCCAAAGTAATTCAGGGAGACGGTCAATGCAAGCAATGAGGCCTGGAATCGCGTCCACCGCCATCTTTCTTCTGCTGACAGCAGCCACGAGCCACGGGCAAGCAACGGAGGCGACTTTGCATAGCCTGCTGGCGCAGCCGGTCGGACCCGCCGGTGTAAGTGTCTTGCAGATGGAGCAGTTCCTTAGCCGCCACATCACGCCATTGCCCTCCCCCAAGAGCGCAAGCGAGTGGACCGCGCAGGAGGAGCGGTTGCACAAGCATGTACTCGATGACGTCGCTTTTCATGGCTGGCCCAGCGAATGGGTACATTCCGGTCCGCATTTCGAGGAGGTCGGGGTCATCGAAAGTGGCCATGGCTACCGCGTACGCAAGTTCCGTTATGAGGTTGTACCCGGCTTATCGTCTACTGCGCTTCTCTATGAGCCGGAAAAAACAACGGGACGCGTACCCGCCATACTTAACCTCCTGGGTCATGAGCCTATGGGGAACGCCGCGGAATACGAGCAGAAGCGGTGTATCAACTTTGCCAAGCGAGGTATCGTTGCCCTCAGCCTGGGATGGTTTGGGTTCGGGGAGCTGGCGATCAAAGGGGATGCGCATGACGACGCGGCCGCTCTTGATCTGGTGGGTTCTAACGCCCTGGGTTTCTTTTACCTTGAGATGAGGCGTGGCCTGGACTACCTGGCGACGTTGCCGCAGGTGGATAGCACCCGCTTGGGCGTGACCGGTCTCTCCGGCGGAGGATGGCAGACGATTATGCTCAGCTCCACCGATCCTCGGGTGGCTGTAACCGTGGAGGTTGCCGGTTTTGGTGCGCTTCCGTCGAACATCACGCGACCGGGTGACACGTCCGAAATAGAAGAAGACGCGACCGACCTTATCCAGGGGGAAGACTATCCTCTTTTCGTCGCCATGCGCGCACCCCGACCTACCCTTCTGATCCACAACGCGGAGGACGACTGCTGTTTTCGCGCGGCCCTAGTCAAGCCTTACACCTACGAACAGGTGCGCCCCTTCTTCAAGCTGTTTGACAAACCGGATAACCTTGGTTGGTACGAGAGCGATAACCCGGGTACACATAACTACCAGCTGTTTAATCGGCTGCAGGCCTATCACTTCTTTGACCAGCACTTTCATCTGCCTGCAGTTCCGGATGAGATTCCGAGTTCTGCGGAAGTCCGAACCCCTAAAGAACTGGCGATTGGTGTGCCGGCGGACAACCTGACGATCCTCGGCCTGGCCAGGAAATTGGCGGCCACGAATTCCCGGCCAGCGATTCCAGCTGAAGGCGACGCACGGAGCTCATGGGCAAGCGCGCAGCGGGATAAGCTCAAACAAGTCACCCGCTATCGGACGGTCTCGGTCGAACATGCCTGGAGTTTCAGCAATACGAAGCGCATGACCATTCGCACAATCTCCTATCGCTTCGATCTGACCAATGGATTAAGTGCCACAGGAGTGTGGCTGCAGGCGCAGGGCGCTACCGACGATGCTCCGGTGACCATCGTTCTGAACGACAAGGGCTTTGCTGCCGCTGGAGACGTGATTGCCGAGCACGTGAATCGCGGCGAGCAGGTGCTGGCCCTGGATACGGTCTTCACCGGTTCGGCTCATCCGGAGTCTCCGGACCCAGCGGACTGGCCACTCCTGGTCGCGAGCGTAGGCGATCGTCCGCTGGGCCTGGAGGCGGCACAACTGGCCGCGATTGCGCAGTGGCTACGCGGCAACAGCAATCAGCCCGTGCAAGTTGAGACCGATGGCATACGAACTTCGGTAATCGCTTCCGTGGCTGCGGCTGTGGAACCGGGCACCTTCTCCACAGTCACCAGCCATCACGCGATGAAGAGCCTGAGTTATCTGCTCGACACACCGGTGGAATATCGTTCCGCGCCTGACCTCTTCTGCCTGGATCTGTTCAAGTATTTCGATATCGATTCGATACAGGCCATCGCCGAACCGGCGAAGATTCAGAATCTCGATTAAGCTTTAGGAGCGGAAACAGCAAGTCCCGGCCGGAGCGCGACGCAGTGGAGGGGCCCGTTGTGGCGACGATGCGGGCAAAAACTGAGAGGCAATGAATCCATCCAATTCCACGCTGCCCATAGACCCACTGCCAACGACTGCAAAGCCTCGTAAGGTGGGGCGAGTGCGGTGGTGGATTGTCTGGACGCTGTTTTTTTCTACGGTTACGAATTACATCAGCCGGCAGACATTCTCTGTTCTGTCGCCGATGATCTCGGCGCAATATCATCTGAACCACACCGATCTGGGAAAAATTCTTGGCGCCTTCCAGATTTCGTACGCGGTCACGTGGCTTCTTGGCGGCATCTTTCTCGATGCCGTTGGAACGCGGCTGGGTCTGTCCCTGGCGGTCATCTTCTGGTCCGTCGTCAACATCCTCACCGGGTTTGCCGGCTCTGTGTTCGGCTTCGCGTCGTTCCGGTTTATGTTGGGTATCGGCGAAGGCTTTAACTGGCCGGCAGCGAGCAAGACGGTCGCCGAGTGGTTTCCCAGCCAGGAACGCAGCGTTGCAGTTGCGATCTTCGATAGTGGATCGAGCGTGGGTGGCGCTTTAGCAGCAGTGGCCATTCCCTGGATCGCGTTGGCGTTTGGCTGGCGGTGGTCTTTTGTTTTTTCCGGGCTGCTCGGATTCATCTGGCTGGCGATGTGGCTACGCGTCTACCACCCGCTGGATCGTCATCCGCGCGTAACCGCAGAAGAAGTGGCGTTGATCCACGCCGGGCAGGATGTGCCTCTTACCTCATCCGCACGCGGTCTGCGACGCTATCTTGACCTGGCGAAGAAGCCGCAATGTATGGGGCATCGTCCTGGGCCGGGCGCTGACTGATCCTATCTGGTGGTTTTACGTCTTCTGGCTGCCACAATATTTGAGCGATGCGCGTGGCTTTAGCCTGAAGCGCATCGCCTTATTTGCCTGGATGCCCTTCATCGCCGCCGATATTGGTAACTTTACTGGTGGCTTTATCTCCGGCTATTGCATCCGCCGGGGCGTTTCAGTGGTGCGTGCCCGTACCTGGGTCTGCGCCTTCAGCTGCCTGCCGATTCTGGCCGGCATTCCCGCCGCGCGGGTGCACAGTGTCTCACTCGCCCTGGCGCTCATTTGCATTGCCTTGTGGGGGTATGCCAGCTGGTCCACGATGGGCTTGACGCTGCCTTCGGATCTGCTTCCGCACGATGTGGTGGCCACGGTAACCGGAATGAGCGGTTTGGCCGCAGGCCTGGTGAGCGCAGTCTTTACCTTCGCCGTGGGCATCCTGGTTGATCGCTTCTCTTACGGTCCTGCGTTTCTGGTTGCGGGTCTGATGCCCCTCTTCGCCACCGTCTGCGTGTTTGTCCTAATCCGGCCACCGGGCAACGATGACGGAGCACGCTTAGGC
>CAWFBI010000021.1:0-80878 GCA_963814015.1 uncultured Acidobacteriaceae bacterium | reverse complement strand
GATGAAATCTGTAAACCAACTCGACCTGAGCGGGCTGCATGTTCTCGATGGAGGCATGGCCACGGAACTCGAGCGGAAAGGCTTCGACCTGTCCGGTCCTCTGTGGTCAGCGCACGTGTTGGAAAGTTCGCCAGAGGCCATCGCCAGCGTGCATCGCGACTACCTCGAGGCGGGCGCCGATTGCTTGCTGACTGCCAGCTACCAGGTCTCCGCTGAGGGCTTTCAGCAGATCGGCCTCGGGCCCCAGGACGCGGGCAGGGCGCTGCGCGCTTCCGTCGCGATTGCAGAGAAGGTCAGGAGCGAGTACCAGGCCGCGACACCGCGCAGGATCTGGATTGCGGCTTCGCTCGGACCCTACGGCGCGATGCTGCACAACGGAGCGGAGTATCACGGTAACTACGGCTGTTCCTTCGCTGAGCTGGTGGGGTTCCACAGCCGGCGCATCGCGGTGCTGGCCGAGACCCATGCCGACTTTCTGGCTTTCGAGAGCATTCCCTCACTCGAGGAAGCCAAGGCCATCCTGGCTGCTCTTCAGTCGTATCCGGATCTGCCGGTATACCTTAGTTTCACTTGCCGCGACGGGTCGCATGTGTCGCACGGAGAAACTTTGGCGACCTGCGGCGAACTACTCGACAAGCAGCCCCAGGTCATCGCAATCGGCGTCAATTGCACCCGTCCGGAGCTGATCGGCAGCCTGATCCACGAGCTCAGGAAATCGACCGGCAAGCCCATCGTCGTCTATCCAAACTCCGGAGAGCAGTGGGATGCGGTGCATCGCTGCTGGCAGGGGGATGGAGAGATACAGGAATTTGGCAAGCTGGCGCGGAAGTGGCGAACCGCGGGTGCCCTTTGGATTGGCGGTTGTTGCCGTACCGGCCCGGAACACGTGCGGGCCGTAGCCGATGTGTGGCGCGGCTGAATAAAACTTTTACCCGGGTATTTTCAGGGTGCCCACTTATCGCTAACCGAGGGCTTTCGGTTCCTATTAAGCGATCACGTCCAGATTCGCGGTATCCCACATCTCGCGAAAAACCAGCGAGATGTGGGGCACCCGGCAATCGCAACAACTACGACAGAGTTTTTCGCTCTGAGCGAAAAAATGCTCTAAGCTGTTCTGCGTGCGAACACTCTTCTTCTCCTTGCTGCTGGTTACCCTTGGATCCTCCGTCCTCGCTCAGTCCAACGCCAAACCTGCAGGCGTGGATCAAGAGGTTCTCTCGCAAATCCGGCAGCGGATGAAGTCTTTCGTCGATCAGAAGACGGTCGCCGGAGCCGTCACTCTTGTGGCCCACGGCAGCGAGGTCGTTGAATTCGACGCGACCGGCATGGCCGATATCGAAGCTGGCCATCCCATGCGGAAAGACACCATTTTCCAGATCATGTCCATGACCAAGCCGGTCACCGCGATCGGCATCATGATGCTTGCCGAGCAAGGCAAGCTCGCTCTACGCGATCCGGTGGAACAGTATCTGCCCGAGTTCCACGACGTGCGGGTCGCCACAACGCTCGGTCCGGATGCCGTGCGCCTCGGCATCCCCAACCACGCCATCACCATCCGCGACCTGCTTACCCATACCGCGGGGATTCAGGACTACCCCGGGCCGCCCGCCATCCGCGACTACGCACAGACAATGAGCGTTCCCCTGGATGAAGTGGTCAGGCAGCTGGCCAAACAGCCGCTGCTCTTTCAACCGGGCACGCAGTGGAGCTACTCCAGTCCGGGGATCGAGATTCTCGGCCGCATCATCGAGGTCTGCTCCGGGGAAAAGTATGTGGACTTCATTACTGACCACATCCTGCGGCCGCTGGGGATGAAGGACAGCTTTTTCTTCCCACCGCCAGACAAGATCGAGCGCATTGCGATGGTTTATGCCCAAAAAGACGGGAAACTGGTGCGCGCGCCGGCTAGCATTTTGGGAGGCGATCCGACAAAGCACCGCCAGGGAGCGGTCTTTCCGGCACCAGGATGGGGCCTCTACTCGACCGCCGAGGATCTGCTGCACCTCTACCGCATGATGCTCAACGACGGGGTTTACGAAGGCCATCGCTACCTTTCGCCATTCTCGGTTCACGTAATGACGGAACCGCAGACCACCGGAATTCAGCCGGTGGGATGGATGCGCGGCTCCGATTATGGGCTCGCCTGGGAAGTGGTGACGGATCCGCTGGGCGAGCTTGCCGGACACACGATAGGGACTTACGGACACGGCGGAGCCTTCGGGACCCAGGGCTGGATCGATCCCAACAATGACCTGATCTCCATCATGCTCATTCAGCGCTCCGACGAGGGAACCGAGAGCATGACCAATGTCTTCCTCAACATGGCCGAGGCCGGTGTCGGTAAGTAGTACGCCGTCACATTCCTGCAACATGCGACAATAGTCTTACCCGCATGAAGTCTGAGTCGCTTTCCGTGGACCTGGAATCTGTCTCCGTAACGCCGGAACTTCTGGCTCAGCACAGCATTACACCCGAAGAGTATCAGCGTATCGTTGCCGCCCTGGGGCGGACTCCCGGGCTGACCGAGCTGGGCATCTACAGCGTCATGTGGAGTGAGCACTGCTCCTACAAGTCCTCCCGCGTCCACCTGAAGCGGCTGCCCACGCGCAGCGAGCGCGTGGTGCAAGGGCCGGGAGAGAATGCCGGCATTATCGACGTCGGCGACGGCTGGGCCTGCGCCTTCAAGATCGAGTCCCACAACCACCCCTCCTTCATCGAGCCTTTTCAGGGCGCCGCCACCGGGGTCGGCGGCATCCTGCGCGACATCTTTACCATGGGCGCCCGGCCGTTCGCCGTCATGGACTCCCTGCGTTTCGGGCCCATCTGCGAGGAGGAGCTGGGCAAGGACCCATCGGCATCTGCCGTGGTCCACAAGAACCACTCCCTGCTCGAAGGGGTGGTTAGCGGCATTGCCGCCTACGGCAATTGCTTCGGCGTTCCTAACCTCGGGGGGGAGACGCGCTTCGAGCCTTGCTATTCAGGCAACCCCCTGGTCAACGCCTTTGCCTTAGGCCTGGTGAGGCGGGATGAGATCTTTTATGCCAAGGCTTCCGGCATCGGCAATCCGGTGATCTACGTGGGCGCCAAGACCGGCCGCGACGGCATCCATGGAGCCACCATGGCCAGCGAGGAGTTCAAGGAAGGGGCGGAGCAGAAGCGGCCCAACGTACAGGTGGGCGATCCTTTCATGGAGAAGTTGCTGCTGGAGGCCTGCATCGAGGCCATGCGCACGGGCGCAGTGGTGGGTATCCAGGATATGGGCGCCGCCGGGCTCACCTGCTCGACCTGCGAGATGGGCGCCCGGGGCGGGGTAGGCCTGGAAGTGGAACTCGACCACGTGCCGCAGCGGGAAACGGGTATGTCGGCCTACGAGATCATGCTGAGCGAGAGCCAGGAACGCATGCTGCTGGTGGCCGACAAGGATCGCGAACAAGAAGTGATTCGAGTCTTTGAGAAGTGGGGTCTGGACGCGGTCATCGTGGGCCAGGTGATCGCCGAACCCAGGTTGCGTATTCTGCATCATGGCCAGCTGGTTGCGGATATTCCCAACCAGTCGCTCACCGATGATGCGCCGCTCTACCACCGGCCAGTCGGGGAGTGGAAGGCGCCGGTCCGCCTCAGTCCTCCGCCGGAGGTTCTGGACCAGCTTACCTTGTTCGAGGAGACACTCAGCGGCACCACGGCTTCCGCCACCAACTATGCGGACGAGTTGCGCGCTTTGCTCGCGTCCGCAAATATCTGTTCCAAGAACTGGATCCATGAGCAGTACGAGTCGATGGTCCAGACGAATACCGTGCAGGGCCCGGGCGGCGAGGCCGGCGTGATGCGCATCAAGGGCACCAGCCGCGGCTTGGCCATGGCGCTCGATGGCAATGAACGTTGGTGCTACCTGGATCCCAAGCTGGGAGCCTCACACGCCGTCGCGGAGGCGGCGCGTAAGGTGGCCTGCACCGGCGCAACGCCGGTAGCCGCAACCAACTGCCTCAATTTTGGCAACCCGGAAAAGCCGGAGATTATGGCCCAGCTCTCGCTGGCCATCGACGGCATCTCGGCGGCATGCATTGCCCTTGGTACACCGATCACCGGAGGTAATGTCTCGTTGTATAACGAGACTCGCGGCCAGGGTATTTATCCCACCCCGGTTATCGGGATTGTGGGCATCCTCGAGCAGATCAGCAACGCTGTGGGGGCGGACTTTCAGCTCGCAGGCGACGCAGTCCTGCTCATCGCTCCGGCATCGGTTCCCCCGCTCGAGGAGCGCATGCAGGAGTTTGGCTCCTCGGAATACGCCAGAAAGGTTCTTTCCGCGCTTTGGGGCACGCCACCCAGCCTGGATCTGCTGATGGAAGCCTCGCTGCACCGCTGCCTGGCCGAGCTGGCCCAGCGGCGCCTGATCCACTCCGCTCGTGATATCTCGGACGGTGGAATTGCCGTAGCTTTAGCCGAAGCAGGCTTTTGCCATGGAATCGGGGTGCGCGCGAATCTTTCCAAAGCGCCGGATCTGCCCGCGGAATGGGATCTTTTCGGGGAGACGGCGAGCCAGTGCATCATCAGTTGTCCGAAGGCATCGGTGGCGCAGGTGGAAGGGCTGGTTGGAGAATACCCAGGTCTGATGGTGGCAACGCTGGGAGAAACAGTGACTGATCTCTTTGAGCTTGCGGTGGACGGCCGGGTGCTGATCCGGGAGAGGGTTTCAGGCCTGCGTAATGTCTGGTCAACCGCGCTGGCGGCGTTGCTTCGCAACGATCCGCCGGTAGGAAACTGAGGGCATGGAGAATCTAGATAAACTGAGGGAAGAGTGTGGCGTGGTCGCGGTGCACGGTCACGCCGACGCCGCGCGGCAGGCATATCTTGCCCTCTACGCACTGCAGCATCGCGGACAGGAGTCCGCGGGCATCGCCACGGCCGATTACACCAACCTTTACAACATCAAGGGAATGGGTCTGGTAGCCGACATCTTCACCGATGAAGTGCTGGGCAAATTACCTGGCGAATTGGCCATTGGCCACACCCGTTATTCGACCACCGGCGACTCGGCGCTGCTGAATGCGCAGCCCATCCGGGTGGACTCGACCCGCGGCCTGATTGCGATTGCGCACAATGGCAACCTGGTAAATCTGGGCACGCTGCGCGCCCGGCTGGAGCGGGACGGCGCTTATTTTCAGACGACCAGCGACTCAGAAATCATTGTGCAACTGATCGCGCATTCGAACGCCAACTCGCTTATTGAGGCAATCGGCGACTCGCTGCGCCAGGTGACGGGCGCTTTCTCGATCGTCATGATGACCCGGGACCGTATCTTTGCCGCCCGCGATCCGTATGGCTTCCGGCCGCTCTCGATGGGCCGCATCAGCAATCCGGATGGACCCGATACCGTAGTGTTCGCTTCGGAGACCTGCGCTTTTGACCTGCTGCGGGCCAAGTATGAGCGCGACGTGCGGCCAGGAGAAGTGGTGATGGTTACGCGCGAGGGCGTCACCTCGGTGCAATACGAAACCGGCGTGAGGCAGGCAAGCTGTATTTTCGAGCATGTGTACTTCGCGCGGCCCGACAGCAAGATCTTCGGCCGCTGGGTACAGGCCAGCCGGGAGCAAATGGGTCGGCGCCTGGCCGTCGAATCTCCAGTGGATGCCGACCTGGTGGTGCCTGTTCCTGACTCCGGGGTCACGGCGGCCCTGGGATATGCGGCGGAGAGTGGAATTCCTTTCAACTTCGGGCTCATCCGCAATCACTATGTGGGGCGCACGTTTATAGAGCCGGAGCAGCGGGTGCGCGACTTTGGGGTGAAGCTCAAGCTGAATCCGGTTCGCAATCTGCTCGAGGGCAAGCGCATCATCCTGATCGACGACTCCATTATTCGCGGCACCACCAGCCGCAAGATCGTGCGCATGGTGCGATCGGCGGGGGCACGGGAAGTTCATTTGCGCATCAGCTGCCCACCAACCATCTCCCCCTGCTACTACGGAGTAGACACTCCGAACAAACGCGAGTTGATCGCCGCCAACTCGTCGGTCGAGGAGATTCGGCAGTTCATCGAGGCCGATTCGCTTAGCTATCTATCGCTTGACGGACTGGAGCGGGCCTGCGACGGGGGCGAGGGCAATCAGTATTGCACTGCCTGCTATACCGGCGACTACCCGACGCAATGGGTGGACGTAGCAGAGATTCTTCCTGCAACGACCGCCAGCCGCTAAGCCGGAAAAACTCAAAAAAGAAGCCGCAGGATTTCAGCTTCCTCGGAATTCTCCACCTGCCAACGGAGCCTAAAGGTTTCAGGGTTAGCCCGGTGGTATCCCACATCCCCAATTTCCTGTGAAAGTTTGTGGGTTCCGCGAACCTCATGCGCCTTTCCGTTAAGAAAGGCGTTACACGCTGTCTTGTCCGGTGCAGCGTGCAGGAAATTCGGGGCATCTCGCTAAAAACGAGCGAGATATGGGGCACCCAGGCTCCGTTGGCAAGGACAGCGCCCTAGTCCGATTTGCTGGAGGAACTGGACGCGGCGGGAGTCGAGGTGCTCTCTGTCTTCGGGGCCGAAGCTTTATCGGCTCCACCTTTGTCCGCGGCAGCGGAGCTGCCGTCAGAGCCGCTATTTCCGTCCTGCGACTTAGCCGAGGCGGCAGGCTTGGCTGCATAGTCCGTAGAGTAGAAGCCCGATCCCTTGAAGTGGGCAGCGGGTGCGGAAATCAGACGCTCCACTTCGCCCTGGCAAACCGGGCATTCCCTCGCATCTTCGGCAGAGTAGGTTTGAATCCGTTCAAATCGGTGCCCGCACTTTTTACACTTGTATTCGTATAGCGGCAACGTTGTGCTCCGTTCTTTATTCGATGGCTACAGATGCGGGCCGGCGATCAGCCAGCTCGATCAGGCGAACCTCGGTGATGGCTTCTGTGGACTGCAGTGCAACCAGCACCGAAGGCGTCACACGACCGTCGATCTGGACCACCGCGAGCGCGTTGTGCTGGGCTGTCCGCAGGCTCCGTCCCAGGGCGAAGTTTGCAATGTTCATTTTATGCTCGCCCAGAATGGTGCCGATGCGCCCAATCACGCCGGGCACGTCCAGGTTGCGGATGAACAGCAGCGTCCCATGCAGCGGGGCTTCGATATCGATGCCGTCGCAAGAGAGCAGGCGCGGCGAACTGCCGTGGAGCACCGTGGCACTCGCGGTCGTATCTCCAGAGGCGGTATGCAGGCTCAGCTTGAGGACCGTCCCGGCGCCCCCCGATCCTTCTTCCTTCTTCTCTTCATGCACCCGGATGCCGCGTTCCGCTGCCACCGAAAGAGCATTGATGCGGTTCACATTTTCCGAGTTCGCCAGCACTCCCTGAATCGCGGCATTGCGCACTAACTCGGTCTTTCCCTGCGCCAGCCGCCCACTATAGGAAATATGGATGCTCTCAAGATTGCCCACAGCCAGCGGGGAAAGGAATGCTCCCAGGCGCTCGGCCATCAGGATGTATGGCGAAAGCTCCTGGTACTCCTCATAGGTCATAGAGGGTAGGTTGACCGCATTCTGGACCACACCGAACTTGAGGTACTCCTTGACCTGCATGGCAATCTGCACCCCAACCGCCTCCTGCGCCTCGCCGGTGGACCCGGCAATGTGCGGGGTCAGGATCACGTTGTCCAGGCCAAAATAAGGGGAATCCTTCAAAGGCTCCTGGCTGAAGACATCGAGGGCAGCCCCGGCTACCTGGCCGGAGCGCAAAGCTTCCACCAGGGCTGCGTCGTCAATCAGCTCGCCGCGGGCGCAGTTGACGATGCGCACGTTCTTCCGCATCGCGGCCAGTGTGCGGGAGTTGATAATCCCGGTGGTCTGCGGAGTAAGCCCCACATGCAACGTCAGGAAATCAGCTTCACGGAACAACTCGTCAACCGAGCACAGGCGCACGCCGTTCTCGCGGGCTACGGCGGGCGCGACAAAAGGGTCGTGGCCCAGCAGTTCCATACCGAACGCCTTGGCCCGTCGCGCCACCTCAAGCCCTACGCGGCCGAGACCGAGGATGCCAAGTTGCTTACCCCGCAGCTCGGCTCCCTGCAGCGATTTCTTCTCCCATTTGCCCGCGTGCAAGAGCGTATTGGCGCGGGGCAACTGGCGGGCTAACGCCAGCATTAGTCCGATCGTGAGTTCGGCAACGGCGATGGCGTTGGCGCCAGGCGTGTTCATCACCACGATTCCCCGGCGAGTGGCTGCGTCGGCGTCGATGTTGTCGACCCCTACGCCAGCGCGTCCGATCACCCGCAGCCTGGGCGCCGCCTCCAGCAACGCTTCATCTACCTGCACCGCGGAACGAACCACGAGCCCATCGGCATCAGTTAATTCAGCGGCCAGCCCGTTTTTTATCTGATCGTGGGTCACGATTTGCCAACCGGCTTCACTTTCGAACACAGCCAGAGTGGCGGGCGAGACTTTCTCTGCCAATACGATCTTCATCGATCTCCTAGGGGGTTCCGAGGGCTTTTACCGGCTTGTCTAGCGTGCAGGAAGAGAGACACCTGCCATGGCGCAGTGTCCAACCGGCCGGCCGCACGAGCAATCCCGTCGTGCTGCCTCGTCGGCTGCTCGTGAAGCAAAAACATTCTGGGCAGCGACCAAAGCCTGACCAAAAACAAAACCAGGCAGCTTGAGCGAGTGGGCTACTTGTTCCAGAGCGCCGATCAGGGCAATGGTGTCCATGTAGTCGAAAAATCCCAGGTGGGCAATACGGAAGATCTGACCCTTCATCTCACCCTGTCCGTTCGTGATGACAGCGGCAAAACGGTTTTTCAACTCCTTGACGATCGCGCCTGAATCGAGCCCGGCCGGCGGCAGGACCGCGGTTACCGCGGCAGCCGGAGCTTCCGGGGCGAAGACCTTCATTCCCAGTGCCTCAACCGCGGCGCGGGTCATCGCGGCGCAGCTTTCAGCGTTTTCCACCAGCTTGGCGCGCCCCTGCGCCAGATCGCCATCCGCCTGACCAGCGATATAGTCCAGGGCCGCACCCAACGCTGCAATTAACGCCACGGCGGGAGTGTAGGCTGACTCACCCTTGGCCGCATTCTTTCTCTCTTTACGCAGATCGAAGTAATAGCGCGGATTGAGGCTGATTTCCATGAGATCCCAGGCACGGTCGCTGACCGCGAGATAGGAAAGGCCGGGCGGAATCATAACCGCTTTCTGCGACCCGCCTATCAGCACGTCGACTCCCCAGGCATCCATATCGAGGTGCGTAGTGCCCAGGCCGGTAATGGCGTCCACCACCAGCACCGCATCCTTGCCGCTCTGCTTCAACACTTCGGCGACCCCTGGCACGCAGTGGCGTACCCCGGTCGAACTCTCGGTGGCCTGCATGAAGACGGCGCGCGTCTCGATCCTCAGTGCCTTGCGCACCTCTTCCAAATCGAAGGTCTGGCCATAAGGCGCACTGACGACATCGACATCACACCCAAATGCTTTCGCCAGGCTGACCCAGCGCTCGCCGAATTTGCCTGCCGTGAGCACCAGCACGCGGTCCCCTGGCGACGTAAGGTTCGAGACCGACGCTTCCATCGCTCCGGTACCCGAGGAGGAGAGCAGAATGACGTCATTCCTGGTCCCTACAAAGGTCTTCAGGTCGCGGAGCACCTTCAGATAGAGGGCGCGGAACTCCGGGGTGCGGTGGTGCATATCGGCTGCAGCCATGGCGAACTGGGCGGCAGGAAGAAGCGGCGTGGGGCCTGGAGTAAATAAGCGGGTCTTACGGATCATGCTTCCATTGTAATAAAGTCGGAGTCCTAGCGTGACTGGAGGCGTATGAGCCTGGTTGAGAAGATTCATGAGGATATGATCGGGGCCATGAAGCAGCGGGCGACAGAGCGCCTATCCACGCTGCGCATGGTCAAGTCGGCATTGAAAAATAAGGAGATAGAGCAGCGCACGCCGGTGACCGACGCACAGGCAGTTCAGGTATTGACTACCCTGATCAAGCAGCGGAGGGACTCCATCGAGCAATTCACCAAGGGCAACCGGCCGGAGCTGGCGGAAAAGGAAGCGGCAGAGATCACCGTAATTGAGGAGTACATGCCGGAGGCAGCCGGGGATGAAGAGCTGCGCCAGTTGGTCACCTCAACCCTAGCGGAGTTGCGGGCGCAGGGAGCTCAGCTGAGCTCGAAGGACATGGGTATCGTGATGAAGGCGGCACAGACCAAAATTCAGGCCAGCGGCCTGCGCGCTGATGGGCGCGTGGTTAGCGAATTGGTCAAGGCCGCACTGGCCGGATAGGCCCTGCGGTTTGCCTGCGTTAAGCAGCGATCGCCTCACTCCGGGATCACTTTGACAAAGGTGCCGTCCGGCAGCTCCCCACCCAGGACATGCACGACCCCACCCTTCACCAAACCGCGAAACATGACCGCCTTAGGGGGCGATGGTGAGGCAGGGTCGGGAGGCGGAGCCGGGGCCCTGCCCATGCCCCGATCCATGGCCAGGTTCGCCAGCCGGTCCGCATGGCGGTTCTTCTCCCGCAGAACATGCTGAATCTGGAAGTGGTCCAGCTGCTGAACTCGGCGGCGTGCCTCCTCGTAGAGAGGCCGGAGTTCGGGGCTGTTGACGCGATACTGGCCCTTCATCTGCTTGACCATAAGCTCCGAGTCGGAGACGACCCGCAGGCTCTTATGACCGTTGGCGATGGCAAATTCCAGCGCTGCGAGGAGGGCGGAGTACTCGGCGAAGTTATTGGTGTGTGCGCCCAGGTACTGGCTCAATTCGGCCAAGACCTTTCCTGCCGAGTCCTGGATGTAAACGCCGAAGCCGGCCGGCCCCGGATTGCCGCGAGACCCGCCGTCGCAGTAGGCAACAACTCCATCGAAAGCCGGGGCACGAAAGCTGCCATCGGGGGGGTGGGATTGGGGAGACATAGGCTGAGTCTATCGAATGTCCGCCGGGGGTGATTTTTGCCATTACCAATTTGACCTCCGGCATGCTTACCAATCGCCTACCACTTCGTCCTACGGACAGCGGTTGGGTGTGTGTACCTGGGAGCGACAATGCCGGCGGACGTGCTTCGCTTTACTTCGCAAGGATCAATCAAGGCTGGGAGCTCTGCCTGGGCTCCGAAGCGAACGTTACAATCCTCCTCAGGCATGGCAAGCGAAGCATGGGGTCGCGCCACCGAAACCGAGCTGATCCGCGAGGCTCAAAAAGGCTCGCGAACCGCCTTCGAAGCCCTCGTGCGCCAGTATGATCAGCCCGTTCTGAGGTTAGCGCTGCGCTTGACCGGATCCGAGCAGGATGCGCAGGACATCCACCAGGAGGCCTTCCTCAAGGCCTACCGCTACCTGGCAAATTTCCGCTTTGAATGTTCGTTCTACACCTGGATCTACCGCATCGTGACCAATCTGTGTCTCGATCATCTGCGCCGGCGCAAGTCTCGCCGCGAAGAGCAGTCGGTGGTGGTTGATTCCAGTGGCAGTGAGATGGACCTGCTGAGCAATATCTCTGACGATCGGTCGATGGCCAATCCCGAGCGCGAACTGGAACGCAAGCTGCTGGGAGAGCGGATCCAGGAAGCACTCAGCCACCTGACCCCACGGGAGCGGATGGTTTTTGAACTAAAGCACTACCAGGGCCTTCGGTTAAGAACAATCGGTGAAATGTTGAACACCACGGAAGAGACCGCCAAGAACACGCTCTTCCGGGCGACAAGAAAACTAAGAGCAAATCTGGCGGCAATTCGGTGAGGCGAGGTTTCAAATGGAATGCGAACTGGCTCAACAGAAGATAGCTCTCTTCGCGTATGGAGAGCTTCCTGACGATCAGTGTCATGTGCTGGAAGGTCATTTAGCGACCTGCAAGCGTTGCCAGGAGGAGTTTGCAGCGGTACAAGCGCTGCAGCAGGCAATGGCGCTCCTTCCCACCCAGGAGCCTTCAGCCAATCTGTTGGCGCAAGCGCGTTTGCGACTGGAAGAAGCATTGGACAACATGCCGCGAAGCGGCTGGCTCATGCGCGTCCAGCAATCGATTTTCCGGGGCGTTGGCATGCTCGGCCGGGCGCCGGTTGCAGCCTCTGCTCTGCTGGTCCTGGGCCTTGGCTCCGGTGGCTGGGGCGGCTATCAATTTGCGGCGCGCCTCCACCGCCCGGTGGCTGACCTGCCTGCCGCAATCGAGGGTCCAGGCAAGATCGCTAACATCAATAGCATCGTCCGCGAACCCAATACTGAGAACGTCGAAGTACACTTCAATCGCCTGGTTCCGGAAACGGCCCAGGGATCGCTCGATGACCCGCAGATACGGGAACTCCTGCTGTTGGGGGCGCAGAACCAGGTGAACCCCGGGGTGCAACAAAACTCGGTAAGCCTGCTGGCCGACGAGTGCCTGGCCGGGCACCAGTGTTCCGACGGCCCGGTCCGCAGGGCTTTGCTGGTGGCATTGCGATACGACAAGAACACCGGGGTGCGGTTGCAGGCATTGAACGGTCTTAAGCCTTACGTCGCGGAAGATATGCGCGTACGAGACGGGGTGCTGGAAGCGCTGATGGATGACCCTGACGCCACGGTTCGCTCGCGGGCCATCGAACTGCTGCAGCCGGTTGAGGCGGACAGTAGCGTTCGAGAGGTATTGCATACGGTTGCCTCGGAAGACGACAATCCTCATATCCGAACCGTCTCCCAGGAAGTTTTGGATCAGTACCCCCAGATACAGTAGCTTGGGGAACTTTTTGGGCGTGCAGCAAGTCTCAGCTGTTGGGTATCCTTTGGGAGATTTCCGATGAAGCACTTTCCGATGTGGGGTTCGCTGGCTGTGGTTCTGGGCGGTCTTCTAAGCGCTAATCCCGGTTGGGCGTCTGGTAGTTCGTGGAACTGGCCCGCGGATATGGCTCCGGATTTTCTGTTCTACAGCGCGCAGGGCTACCTGGGAGTTGATTTAGGGGAAGTCGACACCGACCACATCAATGCGCTGCGCTTGAAGGACGCCCACGGAGCCGAGGTGGTCATGGTGGACCATGACGCGCCCGCCGGCAAATCCGGCCTGAGAGTCCACGACGTGATTCTTCAGCTCGACGGTCAGCCCTTTGACAATGTCGACCAGTTGCGCCGCCGGCTGCGCGAGATGCCCCCAGGGCGCACCATCAATTTACTCATCAGCCGCGACGGCAATTCTCTTACCATCACTGTGCAGCTTTGCGACCGGGCGGTGCTGCAACAGCAGGCATGGTCGCAGCACTATAGCGTTCCGGAACCAGCCCCGACGCAAAACGGACTCGGCGAGAACAGTTTTCTGGGACCCTCGGCGCCGGCCGGCGTCGGCTTTTTCGACATCGCAATCCCCAAGGCACTCTATGTGGGCGCGGAGGTGAACCCCGTCCAGAAGCAATTGGCTGACTACTTCGGGGTGCGGAGCGGCACAGGATTGCTGGTCGAAAGCGTGGATTACCAGAGCCCGGCGGCACGGGCCGGTCTGAAGGCGGGCGATGTGGTGGTGAAGGTCGAGTCGGAGCCGATGACGAATCGCAACGACTGGCTCAAGGCAATTCGCAACCACCGTGGACAACCGGTGCAAGTGACGGTCATGCGCAATAAGCAGGAGCTGATCCTGACCATGAGCGCCGGAAAGCCGAAAAAATAAGAGGGGTCTCGTTTGAGGCGGCCTGAGACACAGCTCAGGTCAATATCCTCGCCATTCCTTCCTAGTTACTCGCGCCCCGTATTGTATTGTGCTTGAATACAAGCAGATGCAGGCGAAGCGCAAGAAGAACACATTAAGAGGCCGGGCCAAGGCAGCGACGCGCAAAGCGCGCGAGCTGGCGGTGGTGGGGCAGGCTCTGGCTTCCACACGGCACGTGGTCATGGCGCAGATCGTGCCCATGCGGTTCTGCAATCTCTCCTGCGCTTACTGCAACGAGTACGACAAGGTGTCGAAGCCCGTTCCGTTGGAAGAGATGGTGCGACGCATCGACCATCTGGCGGCACTGGGCTCGAGCATCATTACTATCTCCGGCGGGGAGCCGCTCACCCATCCGGAACTGGACGGGATCATCGCCCGTATCCGCCACCATGGGCGGGTCGCCGGTATGATCACCAACGGATACCTGCTGATGCCGGAACGGATCGAGCGGCTAAACCGTGCCGGTCTCGACCACATGCAGATCTCGATTGACAACATCGAACCGGATGAGATTTCAAAGAAGAGCCTCAAGGTTCTGGACAAGAAGCTGGAGTTCCTCTCCCACCATGCTGAGTTCCACGTCAATATCAATTCCGTAGTGGGGGGTGGCATCCGGAATCCCCAGGATGCGCTGGTGATCGGCAAGCGCGCTCTGGAGCTGGGGTTCACTTCGACCATAGGGATTATCCACGATGGGGAAGGCCAGCTTAAGGCTCTCAAAGATGAAGAGCGGCGCGTCTATTACCAGATGGCCGGCATGGCAAAGAAAAACTATTCGCGTTTCAACAAATTTCAGGAGGCGATTGCCAATGCAGAGCCTAACGATTGGCGCTGCCGGGCGGGGTCACGTTTCCTGTATGTCTGCGAGGAGGGGCTGGTGCACTATTGCTCGCAACAGCGCGGATACCCGGGAATTCCGCTGGCACAATACACCAAAGCCGACCTCAAGCGGGAGTACCTGACGGAGAAGAGCTGCGCTCCGCACTGCACTGTCTCCTGCGTGCACCAAATCTCCTACATCGACCACTGGCGTTCGCCGCAAACCCGGCAAACCACGCCAGGCCAGCTGGTCAAGATCCAGACCTAGAAGAAACTTTCACGGGGCTCCGATCTCGTCTCGCATCTCCTAACAAAAACGTTGGGAGATATGAGGAACCCACAATTTCTACTGACCTGTGCCGTGGTGGGCGGACGCGGTCTGGCCCTTGGTTTCGGCCAGCGCCTGGTCGATGATCTGGTAGAGCCGCTGGCGGTCGACTACTTCGACAAAGGGCACACCATTTGTCTTGCTGGTGACGACCCAAATGGTCGGGGTGTGCTCGATGCCAATGCGCTTGCCGAGATCAATGTCCGCCTGGACTTCGGCGGCTAACTTCTTCTGCGGGTCCACGACAAAGGGAAGCGCCAGGGCGTGCTCCTGGGCAAATTTTTCGGCGAAATTATGAATGGCGGCCGAAGCGGCCGTAGTAGGACCTGCCGGAGTTTCAGGCGAGGTCTCACCCGCGGCGTCAATCAGGTTCTGATTGGTAAAGACTGCATCGCGAAAGTCATCACCGAGCTTCTTCGACTTGGTGTCGAACCAGCGCGCATACACGGCAGCGTCAAAACTCCAGGCGTGGAAGGGCAGTGGGAAATCGTGACGCACCCAGGGAATATGGTACTGGGCCGCAGCATCCTTGAGCAGAGGATTCGCACGGGCACAATCAGGACACTCCATGTCTTCAAACTCAACGATCGCCACGTGAGCGCCGGGTGGTGGCTTGAGGGCCGCGGGATCGTGGACGGTGGTGGCCTGCGCGCCGGCAAACTGGGCCGTGAGCGCGCTCATCAGCAGGAACCCCGCGAGACGGAGGCGATTGGGTTGCGTGATTGAGTTAGCGTGCATGATTCCTTTGCCCTTCACCCTTCAGACCTGAATTCCTATTAATTGTAATGGGTGGGCGGCTGATATGATGCAGGCTTCCGGTGGGGGATGGGGCGCGCGACGCTGAAGATCGTACTCAGCCTGGCTGGAGCGGGCACGGTTGGCTTTGCCGTCTTTGTTTTGCTGGAAGCCGTGCTCCCGGGCGCGCATACACCTGCCGCGGGCACGGTGCTCTTTCGCTTTCAGTTAAGCGCGACGATCGCGATGGCGGTCTTTGCCGGGCTTGCTATCGTGATCTACGTGCGACTGTCGCGTAGGGGCTAAGGAAGTGATATGAAGAATCGCGCGGAGTTGCTGACGTTCGGGGTGTTCGTGATAGCCGTCCTGGGGGCATTGGGATTTCTACTGCGCCGCGGAATCCACGGCCAGTCGGTGGCCCTGGCAATCGCCCTGCTGGTGATCCTGTTGCTGCGGATTGGGATCTTTGCCTGGAATCTGCGCCGGCAGCGCGCTGACCTCAATCGCCGATAGTCAAAGTAAGAGGCGGGATCACTACCGGATTTCCTGCCACGCTGCGCTGGACAGGACCGCATATGCGGCTTTCAGTGAGGAAAGCCGCACGAGGTTCGCTAACGCCACCAATCTCCACAGGAAATCCGGGTGTGCTACACTCGGTTCCCGCAAACGAAGCAGGCCGCTCGTGTGCAGGGAAAATCGGGTCTGCGTATTTCCTTTTCTTCGAATTCGCCGACCCCCAGGCCTTCCGCGTCGCGCTCCTTAGCGCGTGCGGACCCGTGATTGGAGATACCTCGAATGAATCGTTCATTGAAAACCTATCAAGGACAGGACATTCGTAACATCGCCCTGGTCGGTCACGCGCACTGCGGAAAGACCACCTTGATTTCTGCGCTTCTGCACGCCGCCAAAATGACCGAGAGATTGGGTCGCGTGGACGACGGCAGCGCGGTAACCGCCTACGACGAGGAGGATGTTGCGCGGCGCACAACTATGCAGAATGCGCTGGCATTCGCCGAGTGGCGCAACCTCAAGATCAATTTTGTAGATACGCCCGGCTTTCCTATGTTTGTGCACGAGGCGCGGGCGGCGTTGCTGCCGGTAGAGGCGGCCCTGTTGGTGGTCAACGCCGCCTGCGGTGTGGAGGCCATGACCCGGCGGGTGTGGAAATTCGGCGAAGAATTCAACCTGCCGCGAGCCATCGTGATCAACCAGATGGATCATCCCCGCGCCGATCGCGAACGCACTATGAATGCCTTGTGTGAAGCGTTTGGGCGCCAGGTGGTTCCGGTGCAACTGCCCATTTTGGAAGGCAACGGGCAGAATCCCAACTTCCGCGGCGTGGTGGACCTGGTAACCATGCAAGCCTTTGTGTACGAGCCGGACGGCACCGGCTGCGGACGCCTTTCCGAGATTCCGGTACGCCTTCGCGAGGAAGCCACAGCCGCCCATCAGGCCCTGGTCGAGCTGGTCGCCGAGGGCAAAGATGAGTTGATGGAGGAGTTTTTCCGCGAAGGAACCATTCCCGAAGAGCACCTGATCGTGGCTCTGCATGAGGCCATCCGCGAAGACCGGATCTTTCCCGTGCTCTTTGCCAGCGGCCTGCGCAACGTAGGCAGCGACCATCTGCTGGATTTTCTGCAGGTGTACACGCCGTCGCCGGTGGAGCGGGTTCCAGTGGCCGCCCGGGGTGCGGCCGTAGAACCCGCCGTGCGCCGCGAGGCCAACAACCGGGACGGCGCTGCGCACACCGACTCCGAATCTGTTGAGGAAATGGTGTTGCGCAAGGTGGACGATCGCGAGCCGTTGTCGCTGTACGTGTTTAAGACCATGTCCGATCCCTTTGCGGGAAGGATCTCTTTTTTCAAGGTCTTTTCCGGGGTCGCCCGCAGCGATGCCGCTGTGACCAACTACACCCACCGAAGCACGGAGCGTCTGGCCCACCTGACGGTCATGCAGGGACGTACAGCCATCCCGATCGGGGAGCTGCACGCAGGCGATATTGGCGCGGTGGCCAAACTGCGCGAGACGTTTACCGGCGACACGCTCGGGGATGCGGGCCATGAAATTTACTTTGACCCGGTGACCATGCCGGAGCCCGCCGTGACCTACGCTATTGAGCCCAAGACGCGGGCGGACGAGGACAAGCTGGCGCCGGCCGTGCACAAGCTGATGGAGGAGGATCTGATGGTCCGCTTCTATCGCGATGCTGCGACCCACGAATTCCTGCTGGCGGGTTCGGGCCAGCCCCACATTGAGTCCATCGTGCACAAGCTGCAACGCCGTTACCACACCGAGGTGACGCTCAAAGCCCCCAAGGTGCCGTATCGGGAGACGATCCGGGCCCGGGCCGACGCCCAGGGCAGGCATAAGAAGCAGAGCGGAGGTCACGGACAGTATGGCGACTGCTGGATCCGCCTGGAGCCGCTGCCTTTGGGCTCGGGTTTTGAATTCGTCAACGAGATCTTCGGCGGAGCGATTCCCCGGACCTTCATTCCCGCAGTAGAGAAGGGTATTCAGGAGGCGGCCGCGCGTGGTTGGCTGGCCGGCTTCCCCATGGTCGATTTCCGGGCCGTGCTTTACGACGGCAGCTACCATGACGTGGACTCGAATGAGCTATCCTTCCGGCTGGCCGGACGGCTGGCTTTTCGCAACTGCATGCAGCAGTCCAAGCCGGTTCTGCTGGAGCCGCTGATGCGGGTGGAGATTGAGGCGCCGGAGGGTTTTACCGGCGTTCTCATGGGCGATCTGACTGGGCGGCGCGGCCGGGTTCAAGGGATGGGGAGTGGCCGGGGTACCACCATCATCCGGGCCGAAGTCCCGATGGCGGAAATGCTCAGCTACGGCGCCACGCTCACCTCCCTCACCCAGGGGCTAGGCAGCTTCCACATGGAAATGGCTCGCTACGATGTCGTGCCTCCGGCAGCTGCAGAGAAGGTCATCGCCTCGGCGCATAAGCAAGTGCAGGCCGACGACGAATCGTAGGCGGAAGAGGCCGCAGATTTTCAAAGCCTCTCCCTTCCGCGAACCAGGGGTGGGCGGGTACAAACTCCAAATGCAACGAAATGGGTTTGAATTGATTTATAGCACTCCAGTAGCCGGGGCGGTTGGAAAGTGGGAAGCGCGGTTTGCTTTCCACTTTTCAATGGCCCGCCGAGGGAACGGAAGTTGGAAGGGTACCCTTACCGATGTTTGACCAGTAGTCGGCAAAATCGAAAGTGCCTTCTGGGAGGAACAGTTCCGCGGGAGCTTTCCAGCCGAGTGTCTTTCTCGGTCGGGTATTGAGTTTCCATGCGATCTGATCGAGCTGTTTTTGGGAAAACAGAGACAGATCAGTCGCCTTAGGGAGGTATTGGCGGAGTAGGCCGTTGATGTTTTCGCAGATGCCTCTTTCCCAGGGAGCATGGGGATGAGCGAAATAGACAGTGACTCCAGTGTTTTTAGTCAGGGTTTTGTGTTTGCTCATCTCACTGCCCTGGTCAAAGGTCATGGAAAGGCGCATCTGGCTTTCAAAGCGTTTGAAAATCTTGGTAAAGCACTCCGCGACCGTGTCGGCCTTACCGTTGGGCAACTTCACCAGGGCGACAAAGAGGCTCTTTCGCTCCACCAGGGTGCCTACCTGAGAAAGGTTTCCCTTGCCAATCATGAGGTCTCCTTCCCAGTGGCCGGGAATCAGTCGCTCGTTCACTTCGATAGGCCTTCGGTCGATCAAGGTCATGTCGGGAATGGAGTGACTGCGCCCGTTTTTGCCACGCGCCGGTCTGCGCGCCTTGTGTCTGCGGCGCAACAGATCCAGCAGGCTGGCGCGGAGCTGTCCTCGTGGCATGGCATACAGTGCGGTGTAGATGGCCTCATGGGAAAGACGGACCGGATCAGCCATACGTGCCAGTGTGCTCGCAATCTGCACAGGACTCAAGCCTCGGCGAAGATGCCTCAGCATGGTCATCCAAAGCTGGTTGCCGGCTTTCAGCTTGCGAGGGCGGCGCGCCTTAACAGATAACACACGGGCTCTTCGATCAGCTGCCACACTGCGGTAGCCTCCAGCAATGCTGCCCTTACGCAGCTTCGCTCTCCATCCGTTGCGCCGAATCTCACGGGTTATGGTCGACCGGGCTCGCCTCAGCTCGGCAGCGATCCTTGCCGGTCTCCTCCCATGGCTTAACTGCGTTTCAAGAAACACCCGCTCCGACAAATCAAGATGACGAAAACTTCTTGGCATATCGCAACTATCTCCTATTCTGGAAATGTTGCACTTGTAGGCTGAATCCGCCGTGCCCCATATCTCGCTCCTTTATCGCGAGATATGGGATACCACGGCGCTAAACCTGCGAGTCGCTTGAGTGCAACAGGCAAAAAGGTTGAGGTTCGTAGAATCCCACATCTCGCGAAAAACGAGCGAGATATGGGGCACCCCTGGTTCGCGGAAGGGAGAGGCTTTGGAGCGAGCAGAGTTTCCTTATCAGGGTTCGCTCGCCTAGTACGATAGGGAGCGGGAAAGCCGAACCCCAAAACAGCCAAAATTAGGCAACCTCACGCCCCCGGTTCGATCTAAAGGATTGAACGGAAAGGAAGCGACCTCTCGTAATGACGATCCCAGCGCGGAGCGTTATGGTAGCGTGCATGGCGGTTTTTTTGTCGACCGCAATGCTGCCAGCGCAATCGGCCAATCAGAGTTCCGCGCAGAGCCCCTATTACGGCAGCGTCACTACCGTGCAACCGACCGACGGCGTGAAGCCACTGACGCTCGATGAGGCCATCGGGATGGGCATCGAGCACAATCTGGCACTGGTCGAGGCGCGGGAGCAGGAGCAGAGCGCCAAGGCGCAATCGCTGGAGAGCTTACAACCTCTTTTGCCGACGATTACGGCTCAGTCTGATTCGGGTGCACACCAGATCAATCTGGCAGCTTTAGGATTTTCCCCCAGCCTTCTCGGGCAATTCGCGCCCCTTTACCCAAACATCTCCTCGTTTCAAACAGTGGTGAAGGTCAACGTCACCGACGCCATGGTGAGTTACTCCCAGACGCTCTTCAGCCTGTCCAACATAGACCGTTACCGGGCATCGAAGGAAAACGTGGTGGCCGCCTATTACAGCCGGCAGTCGTCTCGTGGGCTGGTTGTGCTCACTGTGGGCAATGCCTACCTGCAGGCTCTGGCTCTGGGGGCGCAAGTCGATAGCGCGCAGGCACTGCTCCAGGCCGACCAGGTGCTGCTCAACCAAGCCATTGCGGAGCATCAGGCAGGCACGGCGGCGAACCTTGATGAACTGAGAGCCCGGGTGCAGTTCCAGACCCAACAGCAGGCCGTCATCACGGCCGAGGTGAATTTCAAGAAAGCAAAGATTGCGCTCAACCGGGAGATTGGCCTTCCGGCGCAGCAGGAGATTCAGCTCACTGATACTGAACCCTATGCCGACCTGGCGACCATGAATATCGACCAGGCCAAGGAAATGGCCTATCGCAGCCGGCAGGACTACCAGGGTCTGCAGGCGCAGGTCCGCGGCGCGCAATTGCAGCGGAAAGCAGCCAAGTGGGAGCGGCTACCTACGCTGGATTTTCAGGGTAATTATGGCGTCACCGGGGTGACCGGCGGTCTTTACCATGGAACGTTTGTGGCTGCGGGATCGCTGAACCTGCCTCTCTTTCAAGAGGCCAAGTTTCGAGGAGACAGTGGTGTCGCAGCCGCCAATCTCACCAACCTCACCCAGCAACTGGCTGCTCTTAGAGAGCAGATCAACCAGCAGTTGAGGGATAGCATTCTGGATGTACAGTCAGCTACCGAGCTGGTGCGGGTGGCGCGAAGCAACGTAGAGCTGGCCCGGAAGGAACTGGAACAGACCACGGATCGTTTTCAGGCCGGGATTGACGACAACCTGCCAGTGGTACAGGCCCAGGCTACTCTGGCCAACGCGGAGACCAACTTGATTAGTACGACGAGTCAACATAATCAGGCCAAATTGGGGTTGGCCCGCAACCTGGGCATCGTGGACACCCAATACGCCACCTATCTGCACGGCAACTAAAGGTTTACTGGTCCAGCAGGGTCACCGCTCCGCTGCGCATATCGAAATACCCGGCGGCAACCTTCAGCTTGCCTTCTTCGATAAGCGATGAGATTAGGGGGGATTCGCACAAACGGGCAGCCTGAATCAACACGTTGGCGCGAACGGTAGCCTCCACATCCGGACCGGCTTGTTCGACCGCAGGCTCGATATACGGAAAGAGCGCACCGATCTGACCCGGAACAGCTGGCCCTGGGTTTGAGGCTCGGGGTGAAGCCTGGATTGCAGCCGTGACCGCACCACACCCGCTATGGCCCATCACCAGGATGGTGTGTGTCCCCAGCACCGCAGCAGCATACTCGAGACTAGCGAGGATCTCCGGAGTCACGATGTTGCCCGCTACCCGGGTGACAAACAGCTGACCGATGGTCAGATCGAAGACCACTTCCACCGGCACCCGCGAATCGGCGCAGGAGAGAACAGCGGCAAACGGTTCTTGCTTTTCCATCATTTGTTGCAGAATCGCCAGATCGCGCCGATGGGAGGCAGTCCGGCCGCTGGTAAACCGGCGATTGCCCGCAAGCAACTCATCCAGTGCAGCGTCGGGGTTGCTCTTTTTCTCGGTTTCGTTCCCGGGGAGGACGTCTGGCTGAGCAGCTGACCGTGAAGACATGCCTGCATCCTATCGCATTTCTCCCGTTGCGATATCCTTTCCCAAAGCAGGCCTATGGCCCCACCGACAACAGGTACAGCAGCATTTGCCTATCGAGACTTTCGCCGCTATCAGTTGGCCCGGGTCATGGTCATCATGGGCGCAGAAGCGCAGGCGGTAGCCGTAGCCTGGCAGGTATACGAGATCACCCACCGGGCGATCGACCTGGGGTATACCGGGCTGGTGCTGTTTTTGCCCGGGCTTTTGTTCCTGCTGCCCGCTGGGCATGTTGCCGACCGTTATGACCGCCGCCAGGTGATCCTGGTCTGCTACGCCCTACAGATCGTGTGCACCCTGGCGCTGCTGAGTTTCGCCCTGCGGGGGCTGCACCGGGTGGAGCCGATTTTCGCTGTGCTGTTCCTGATCGGCACCGGGCGAGCTTTCAGCGGCCCGGCTAGTTCAGCGCTGCTGCCCCACCTGGTTTCCACACAACACTTCGTCAACGCCATCACCTGGGGAGCAACGGTCTTCCAGATAGCCAACATCGCCGGGCCAGCCGTGGGTGGTCTGCTCTACACCCTGCCGCTGAAGGGCAGGCTGTACGGGGCCCCCATCGTGTTTCTGTTTACCCTGCTTACCGGAATCGGCTTTGTGGCCCTGATCGGTTCTCTGCATGTACGCCCCGGGCGCATGGAGCATCGAGCCATTTCCGTCGATGTGATCCTGGCTGGGTTTCGCTATGTCTGGAAATCCAAGCTGCTGCTGGGATCCATTTCGCTCGATCTGTTTGTGGTCCTTTTGGGCGGTGCAACCGCCCTGCTGCCCATTTTTGCCCACGATCTGTTGCATACCGGGCCTCAGGGCCTGGGCGCGCTTCGCTCGGCTCCGGCGCTCGGAGCGCTGGCGGTTTCCATATGGATGACCTTCCGGCCCGTGCTGCGGCGTCCCGGCGCGCTCATGTTCCTTGGGGTCGCTATCTACGGGGTGGCGACCATCGTCTTCGGTCTCTCCCGCAGCCTACCGCTTTCGCTGGCCGCTCTGATGGTGGTGGGGGCCTCGGACATGATCAGTGTGGTCATCCGGTCGTCGATGTTGCAACTGGCCACGCCAGCTTCCATGCGGGGCAGAGTGAGCGCGGTCAATTCGCTCTTTGTTGGGGCGTCGAATGAACTGGGCGAATTCGAGAGCGGGGTGACCGCACAGTGGTGGGGAGCGGTTCGCGCCGTAGTGGCTGGGGGGCTGGGAGCACTGGCTATTACCGGAATATGGAGCGTGGTGTTTCCCGAGCTACGTGGAATCAAACAGCTGACGGAAGAGTCGCTTATGCAAGTCGAGGAAGAACCTCCAGCGCGAAGTTTTAGTTGACAGGACGGTTGGCGAATTGCACAATCCCTAAGGCTTTTGTAGTTACTCCGACTCACCCTCCCCCAGGGTCCGAACAGTTTCGTCTCCTCCGCAACCGTGTATGCCAAAGGCATGCGCCAGGTCTGATCGCCAAAAAACGGAATAGGGGTTTATAAACAATGAGAAGTTCAGCTTTCCTGCGGGGCCTTGCGGCCGTTTGCATCGCTGCCACGGCGTCTGCCGCTTCCGGCCAGACTGCTATCCAACTCTTCGGTCCGGTAAACGTCAGAAACTCGACTCAGGGCACCGGGTACGGCGACAAGGCAAATATCTTCAACAGCACGATTCTGAACCTCAACTGCACCGAACCCATTCAAGCCACAATTTCATCTTCACCCGATGGCACCGCCAATGTATTGGTCGACAACTATATTTCACTCAGCGTGGGAGGAGCGACGCCGGTCGACATCTGCAAGAATGGCACCTCTGAAAATGGCGGCCAACAGAACTGCTTCACCGACGCCTATGGATCCAAAGCAAGCGGCGGCGGCCTGAATAACCAGGATCCGGACGGGCTGGTAAGCACAGGAGGAGTAGCACCACTCGATATCAGCGGCTACCTTTCGTCCGGTCAGATTCAGGCCCAGATTGCGACCGTGGATACAGGCGGCTACTTCACCAGTTCAACTCTGTACCTGGTGACCAACTGCACGTCGGCGGGAGTTTCGGGCCCCGGCCAGATCACCGGCAACCCCATTTCGCAGAGCAATCCCACGGGCCCTCAACTGACGCAGAATTATTCGTTTAATTCCTCCAATAATCAGCAGGTTCAGTTCACCTACGATCTCTCCGTGGCGCAGAACGCCGGAACACTAGCGATTACCGACGGCAGCACCCCGTCGACCGGGGACACTCCCCTCAACCCTGCGACGTTCCAGTCCACTTACCTGAACGGCACCTCGTTTGCGACCGCTAATTGCCTGACCCACGCCGGTGAACTGTACAACGGCTCGCCCGCCTGCAAACTTTACACCCTTACCTGCCAGGTGGGTACCAATCCGAACCAGAGCGGTGTTCTGTGCCCGGTATCCCAACAACGCAACGAGGTTTTCCAGGAGGTTTTCGACGGCCCCATCTTTACCCTGCCCGATATTACCGGCACGGATGGCTTGACCTTCCATCAGGGCGTGGGCTTCCTGGAGGCGAAAGAAGGCTGGAACGGAGGCTCTTGCGTCTTTGATCCCACATCCAGCATTACGAGTCTGCTTTGCCCGCAGAACATACTCACCGATTTTTCAGGTCCGGGCGCCTACAGGAGCGGAGGATCGGGGCAAGCTCCCAACTCAACATTTATTACCGTAGCCCCGGTGCCAGAGGATCTAACCGGCGTCAACGTGACCGGGCAGCAACCCGGGTACTGGATCAATAGCCACAACGCCACGGTCAACTTCGTCAGCACACCGCCCGCCATCGCTTCATCCAATAACTTCATCCCGGCGCCAATAGAGAGCCTCACCTACGGCATCTCCAGCGCTTCGAACGTCCCTCAGCCCCCGTCACCTATTCCGGGGGACATTACACTCACCAACTCTACTGGCTGCCCGGCTCCTGGTGGCGGCAATCCACCGGCGGCTACGGTCTTCACCCCGCCGGCACAGAACGTCAGTGTCTCGGAGGACGGGCAATACCTGCTGCATTACTTTGCCCAAGACTGCGCCGGCACTCAGGAGCTGAAGTTCACGCAAACGGGAGGAAGTTGGTCCACCTCCTTCTATACCTTTCCCATCAACGTGGACACTGTGCTTCCTCAAGTGGCATCGGGACCAACATTGTCCCCGGCACCCTCTACCCATGGCGGGGTTCCCAACTCCTACTTGATCGGTCAAAAAGTCACAGCGACGTACAGCTGCACTGATGATCGTTCCGGAGTCGTCAAGTGCGGCACCGCTAACTATCCACCGGGCACGACTTTGAATACCGGCAACATTACCAGCCCAGTCGATACCTCGAAGGCTGGCCCGCAAAGCTTTACCGTGAACGCACTGGATGCTGCGGGAAACATGGCCAGTGCCTCCGTCAATTACGTGGTAGTCGCACCACCGGTTAATCTAGGCATCCTGAAACTGGCTCCTGCAACGGTGCAACACAATAAGCAGCTGATCTACGGAATCACGGCAGCCAACCTCGGCCTACAAACGGCTTCCGCAATTACCATCACCGACCCGCTTCCCGCGGGAGTCACCTTCGTGCGGGCCACGGCACAGCAGTTGATCTGCAGCAACGGCAAATGCACCAACGCAGCCAGTTGCACGTTCGCCAGCAACACTGTGAGTTGCACTGCTCCGTCGATGACGCTGTTAACGCCTGTGACGGTCGAAATCGTGGTCAGCGTGCAAGCCAGCGCTGGAACCAAGATCAAGAACACTGCCACGGTGACCAGTGCGAATCCAATTGCGCCGCCCAGCAACACCCAGTCAACAGCAACTACTGTTGTCTATTGAGGATTTTCAACGTGCCCGGAACCAAGATAAACCCCTTGGTTCCGAGGCGCTTTGAAACTTCGGCAGGGCTATTTTTTCCAACGATTCGATTCGTCATACATCGTCTTGACGTCAGTGCAGTGCAAGACGTTTTCCGCACCCGGATCGCCGCCGACGGCATCCAGCAATCGGGCCGCCTCGCTGTAGTAGTCAGCCGCTCGATCGGCGCCACCGTTCAGCCTGGCAGAGGTCCCCAAAAGATAGTAGATCCGCGCCAGGCCGAAGCGTACTCCAGCTCGTTGAGCCTGCGGCAGCTCCTGCTGCAGCTCGCGATTGGCGCGCGCATAATCTTTGATACCTATTTCTGCTTGCACTCGGGCAAGAGTGATTTCCAGTGACAGATTTGCGGTGACAGCGCCTTTTCCATTGACCAGAGTTTGCAATGTACGCAGCGCTTCCTGAAACTGACCCTGTGTTTCCTGGACCTTTGCCACGTTCAGCTTGGATAAAAGCATTACCTCGCTTTCCTTGGTCCGGGAAGCGAGGCGTAGCGCTGAGTCGTAAAGCCGGGCGGCGTTCTTCAGGTCCCCGCGGTAGAAGGCTATGTCGCCCTGGGTGTTCAGAATGTCCGCCTGCAAAGCGTCATTTTTGAGAGCCTGCTGAATCTTCTCCGCCTCGTCGAGTGGAGCGGTCGACTCATCGCCTCTTCCCGCCCGGGCAAGAGCTCTAGCCAGGTCATTCAGGGCCTCCGCCATACTGTGCCCATTCTCCCCTTGTTGGCGGAAAGCGTTGGCTGCATCCTGCAGCGACTTCACGGCCGCGCCAAACCGGCCCTGATAGCCAAGGACCAAGCCGATCTGCCGAGAGATAACCGCGATGCCGCTTTGGTCTCCGGCCTTGCGCGCGAGCTCCAGCGCTCGCATCAGCGCAGTCATCGCCTGATCGTACTGGCCCGCCGTGGTATAAGCTTCGCTCAAGCCCTCGAGCGTCGCGGCAATGTCGCCCGGAACACCCAGCTTCTCCCGCAACTGCAGCGCCTGCTGCGAATAGGTGAAGGCGTTGTTGGTGTCGCCCATGGCCAGATATACGCCTGCGATATTGTCCAGGCACTGTGATTCGTAGCTCTGGTCGCCGGTCTCTCGCTGGATCTGCAAGGCCTGCTTGTAAACGTCTAGCGCCTGATCAAACTTTCCCAGGTCCTGGTAAACCGCGCCCAGGTTAGTCAGCGTGTCGGCCGTTTCATCTTTCATGCCGATCTCGCGCAACAGCGCGAGAGCCTTGTTATAGCTGGTGATCGCGGCATCCGGCTTTCCCGTGGTCCTCTGCACGGTGCCCAGCTCGTTGAGCCCTGCAGCCACTCCTCGCTTCTGCCCGATTTTCTCGTTGATCGCTATGGATTGCTGATCATTGATCAGTGCCTCGTCTGGCTTATTGAGCAAGCGGTAAGAGATTCCCATCGAGAGCAGAATCAACGCCTGTTGCTCCTCATTGTCCACCTGGATGGCAAGACTTGATCCCCGGGTCAACGAATCGAGGGCCGCCTGCGGGTTGCCGGTAAGATTGTCTACTACCCCTAAGCTCCACAGCGCCTTGATGTTTTTAGGATCAGTTTGGAGCACACCGGTAAACTCCGCGCGGGCCTTAGCGTACTCGCCATTCTGCAGGTAAAGGTTGCCCAACTCGTATTGGACTTCAACGTCCCCAGGCGAGCTCTTCAAGAGATTTTCGTAGGCTTCGAGCGCTTTCTTGTTGTCTTTCATGATCCGCGCGTTGCTCGCACTGATCAGGTATTTCTCTGGCAAGGGCAGGTTTTGGTTGTGAGCGAGATCGCTCGCCCGGATCGAGGACTGCTCGGCATCGCTCTGAAAGCCCAACTCCGACTGGGTATCCGCCAGCTTGGAAAATGCCAGCGCGAATTGGGGATCTTCGTTGGTGGCTGCCTGCAGGTGCTTCAAGGCGTCGATATACTTGCCCGCCCGCATAAGCACGACCCCCTGGTCATATTCACGCAGTGCATCGACGGACGTTGAGTTTGGCTTGAACGACTGGGCCTTCAACTCCTGGACTACATCGGCGGAGAGCGAAAGGTTCTTGCGCACGGAGTCGGCCAGGCTGTCGATGGCCGTCGGCAGATCCTTCACCAGCGCCTGCGCTTTGACCGGAACAGTCTGGTCGTGCACCAGGTCACGAATGGTCGCGTCAATCACGATCTGATCACCGAAGCGCGCAAATTGGCCAGAAACGACAACGTCGGCATTGCTGAACTGGGCCACCCGCCGCAGCATGTCGGGATCTACCGCAGTCTCCGGACCGACGTGAAGATCGGAAAGCACCTGGTGCAGCCTATCGGTAGGTACGGTGTGCAAATGCGCTGACTGGCCGATGTCGGTGCTGAGCATGTCCGCCACGCTCGAGCCTATCCAGTCGTCCTTGGCATCGCTGGAAGAGTTACGGAAGGGCAAAATCGCCAGGGAGCGCGCGCGTACCGCTTGCGCTCCCTGCTTTGCCTCGGGAGGAGACTGCGTCCTGGGGCGGGTGAGGAAATACGCCAGGGCCGCAACCACCAGCAGCACCAGGCAAGCAGCACCCGCAAGCAGCCGCTTGTTCTCATCCGCCCATCTGCGGGGGCCGGGCCGAAGCCGGGCGGCGATGATACCGGACTTGCCGGTGCCCGACCACAGCTCCAGGTCCGCCAGCAGTTCCGACGCGGACTGATACCTGAGTGCGAGATCCCGCTCCAAGCATCGGCTAACGATCTGGCTAAGCTCAGGGGGGACGCTTTTATCGAATTCCGAGACCGGAACGACTCGCTCCTGGGTACGTTTGATCAGGCTGGCCAGCGCACTGTCGGCGCGAAAGGGCGTTTGGCCGGTCAACAATTCGTAAAAAATAAGTCCCAGGGAAAAGATGTCGGAGCGTTGGTCCAGGTTCCCGGCCAAGGCCTGCTCAGGCGACATGTATTCCATGGTGCCGACCATAGCGCCGGTCTGGGTCATGCGATTGCCTTCGAGCGTTTTGGCCAGGCCAAAGTCCATCACCAGGATGCGGCCGCTGCCGGTTTCCCACATGATGTTCTGTGGCTTCAGATCACGGTGGATGACGCCCACGTTGTGCGCGGCCTCAAGCGCCCGGCACACCTGCTCAATGACGGCGACTGCTTCTCGCGGAGAGAGCTTCTTCCGCTGTTGGATGATGGCGGCGAGATCTTCGCCCTCGACATACTCCATCGTGATGAACTTCATCCCCTCCGCCTCGCCCAGATCGTAAATACGCACGACGTTGCGGTGGGTGACTTGAGTGGCGAGAATCAGTTCCTGTTTAAAGCGGTCGAGAATGGCGCGGTTGCGGGCCAGGTCGGGGCGAATCACCTTGAGGGCAACCATGCGGCCGAGCTCAACGTCCCGGGATTTGTAAACGGAGCCCATGCCGCCTTCGCCCAGCAAGCTCAATACTTCGTAGCGTTGCGCCAGCAGGTGACCGGCGGACAGGACGTGTTGTCCCGTCTCGGTATAGTCTCCGGGCCTTACCTGGGAAAAAGAGGTTCCCACCATGGTGGGACTGTCATTCGGACCGATGCTTGGTGGGGCGCCGAAAATGGTATCGGCATCGCTGGGAAGACGAGCGTCAGCGGACGAGCTTTCACCCTTCACCGGTGCACGCACACCCCCGTTGCCCGGTTTTGAGGCGTCGTGTCCGGGAGGATTTCCTCCTTCTTCTCGCATGACTTAGCAGCCCCAGCTCCGCAATAGGCGTGCAGATTCACTCAAGCGCGGCGGATACCCGCAGTATATAGTGCCTGGGGTGTAGAACTTGTTTCATTGTGGGTCTGTTCGAAGTGAGGGTCCCACCCAAAAAGAAACAGCAGGTCCCTGCTTTTTCTTTCACCCGCACGAACCTTGGGGAGCTGCTGCGCAGCTCCAAATCAGCGGCCGAGTGCGATCGACGTAACGGCCGGTGAGAGGCCGTTGACGATTAAGGTTAAATTCCGGTGCCGTAATCTGCTGCGCAGACGCTATCCCCGGCATGCGAGAAAAAGTCGTACTGCGTGCGGTGATTGAACTTATACCGCGCGCGCAACTCGCGACCGACGTAGAGACCCACAGCAGCAATTCCTACAGCAACCGAAGTCCAGCCAACAATCCACATTGCAGACCCTTCTTCCTGGGGGGAAGAGATTTCCGGCGATTGGCCGGAACTTTGAAGCCCGTGAATGTCGTTACCATCCATGTACATCATGCCCAAAATAATAGCGCAGCTTGGTGGCAATCACGTAGTTACGGCGGGAGACACCAAAGGGCTATTTGACCTGCTCAATTTGATGCAGGAGAGCGACCTTTCGTGGCGCCGGAAGGAAGCTGGCTTCAATGGAATTAGCGGCCAGCTCACGCAGATGTTCCTCGGTAAAGCCAAACGCCTCATGGGCCAGGCGATATTCGTCCTGCAGGTCGCTCAGGAACATCGCCGGATCATCGGAATTGAGGGTCACCATAAGCCCGGCGTCAAAATAACGGCGGATAGGGTGCTCCTCAAGGCTGGGACAACACCCGGTGCGCAAATTCGATGTGACGCAAATCTCGAGCGGGACCTGGCGCTCGGCCAGCACCTCCATCAAATCCGGATCCAGTTGAGCGGAGAGGCCATGGCCAATGCGCTCCGCACCGATATTGAGAGCCGCCCAAATGCTCTCCGGGCCCATGGTCTCGCCGGCGTGCGCGGTCAGGCGAAGGCCCGCGTCCTGCGCTTCCTGAAAGAGCTCGCGAAAGGGCTCCGCACCGGCACGCCGCTCGTCTCCGCCAATGCCGATGCCGACGATGCTGGGCGACTCCCGGCGCAATTCCGCTGCCTTGCGGAACACGCGGGCGGCTTCCTCCGGGCCAAAGTGGCGGACTGCGTCGAAGATCCAATAGAGAGTGATCCCGAACTGGCGCTCGGCGCGCACGCGGGCCGCTTCCATCCCATAAAAAAGCGCCTCAAATTCAATCCGTCTCCAGTAGTAGACGACCCCCACCGACACATACACCTCGGCGTGCACCACTCCCTGCGCTGCCAAACGCTCCAGCATGCGGTAGGTGATCAGTTCGTAATCCGCTGCGGTGCGCAGCCGCTCGCTGACTGCCTTGAAGGCCAAAAGGAAGCCGGTGAAATCGGTGTAGCGATAAAGGGCCCGGGCTTCGGCAAGAGTCAGTCGCTCGTCATCGTGCCGCTGGCTCAATTCGACCAGGGTTTCCGGGGAAACGGTCCCCTCCAGGTGAAGGTGGAGCTCCGCTTTGGGGAGGGTTCGCAACCAGCTGGCCGCGTTCCGGCGCGAGACAACAGGGCGTGTCATGAGAGGGACGAAAATTCACTGTGCTTGCGGCTATAGACGAAATAGATGACCAGCCCGATGATCAGCCAGCCGAAAAAGCGCAGCCAGGTAATGACCGGGAGGCCCGACATGAGCAGAGTGCAAAAGAAGAGGCTGAGAATGGGCACCGAGATTCCGAACGGAGCGCGAAAGCCACGACGCCGATCGGGCTCCCGAACGCGCAGGATCAGCACCCCTATCGAAACCAGCACGAAGGCGAACAGGGTGCCGATATTTGACAGGTCGGCCAGGGTGCCAATGTCCAGCAGGCCGCTGGGAATGGCTACCAAAAAACCGGCAACCCAGGTGGCGACAGCGGGAGTGCGGTAGCGCGGGTGCACCTTGCCGAACCAGCGAGGGAAAAGCCGATCGCGGGACATGGCAAACCACACCCGCGCCTGGCCAAGCTGGAAGACAAGGATGGAGGAGATCATGCCCATCATGGCCCCGCAAAGCACGACCAATCTAACCCAATTCAACGTCACTGACCCGGTGTCGTGGCTCAGCTTCTTGAGCGTGTTGACCACCGGGGCCGCGTTATCCACCAGCGTCTGCCATGGGATCAGGCCGGTGAGCACAACCGCGACGCCGATGTAGAGCAAGGTGCAGACGACGAGGGTCGCCAGGATGCCGATGGGAACATCGCGCTGGGGGCGGTGGCACTCTTCGGCCGCAGTCGAGACCGAATCGAAGCCGATATAAGTAAAGAAGATGATGCTGCCGCCGGTGAGCACGCCAGACCAACCGTTGGGAAAGAACGGATGCCAATGAGCGGGGTGGATGAAGTGCGCTCCGGCGATAACAAACACCAAGATCGCAGTGATCTTGAGCAGGACCATGATGTTGTTGGTCCCTGCGGACTCACGGATACCCCTTACCAGCACGATGGTTAAAATCAGGACGATGAGAAAGGCGGGAAAGTTAAAGCCCAGATGCCAGCCCGGCTGATAGATGGTGTTGCCTTGAAGGTCGGTGAGGCCGGAGGGCAAAAAGGCGGGCGAGATCCAACGTGCGCTGGGACGGACGCCGAACCAATCCATGAAATCGACGATGTGGGCGGCAAAGCCGACGCACACCGCCATGTTGCTGACGGCGTATTCCAAGATGAGATCCCAACCGATGATCCAGGCCACCAGCTCTCCCATGGTGGCGTAGGTATAGGTGTACGCGCTGCCGGCAATGGGAATCATCGACGCCAGTTCGGCGTAGCAAAGCCCGGTAAAGGCGCAGACGATAGCCACCAGCACGATAGAAAAAGCCAGGGCCGGCCCGGCTCCGGGGCGGCCTGCCAAGGCATGGTGGTTCACCAGGTAATCCAGCAGAGGGGTGTTCAGGATCGAAGAGGTGTCGAATTTTTCACCTGCGATGGCGGTGCCGATCACGGTGAAAATTCCTGAACCGATAACCGCTCCGATCCCCAGCGCGGTAAGCGACCACGGGCCGAGCGATTTCTTTAGACAGTGCTCGGGAAGTTCCGAGTCGCTGATCAGCTTGTCGATCGATTTGGTTGCGAACAGTTGCTTTCGCAGCGTCTCGGCTCCTGGATCAGTGACTGCTTTGGCAAACTCCCCCGGCCAGCAGATCCGGGTGCCCCCCACATCTCCCTACAAAAAACGTTGGGAGATATGGGGGCACCCACAATTTCGCTAACTGGCGGTTTCTTAACGCTTGCTTTGACCTCGCGTCAGCTTCTTGGCCTTCTTCTTGTTGGAACCTCGGGGCGTGGTACGGGCGGCCTTGGGTGCTGCTTTCTTGCGCGCCGCGCGCTTGATCTTCTTCCGTTCCAACTTATCTTCTACGTTCTTGGTATTGGGCATTATTTTCCTTGTCTACACTTTTTCCAGCTGGGCAAATTTCTCCACCAGCTTTTTCACGCCGAATTCTGCAAATTGTACCGTAATCTTTGCATCATCACCGTCTCCCTCGCGGCGGAAGACCACGCCCTCGCCGTATTTAGGATGGCGCACGCGCTGCCCGCTGCGAAAGCCAGTCGCTCCCGCCGGGACAGATAGATCGAGCTTCGGCCTGCTCCCACTACTCTTGCGCGAGGAGAAGAACTGGGCGATGTTGTCCAAAGAACCCGCCTGCGGCCGATTGCCAACAGGCGCTGTCCGGGAAACGGTGCGGGGACGCTGGTCCTCGTCTTCGTAGCTATAGTGCCGGGGCGAATCCCATTCGTCGCGGCTTGAGCTGTAGCGCCCGGCATATGCGCCGCTGGAGGGGCGCTGTCCCCGGGTAAGGTCTTGCAGCAGATGCGACGGAATCTCCTCCAGAAATCGTGAGGCCAGGCTGGCTTCCGGCATGTCGTTCCCGTATCTACGGCGATAGCGCGCTCGCGTCACTACCAGAGCATCCATGGCCCGGGTCATGCCCACGTAACAAAGCCGCCGCTCCTCCTCGAGTTCGTTCGGTTGGTTAAGTGTCCGCGAATGCGGAAACAGACCCTCTTCCATTCCGGCGAGCAAAACCAAGGGGAACTCCAGACCCTTGGCCGAATGCAAGCTCATCAGCGTCACCCGGCTCTCGGGATTGTAACGGTCAGTGTCACTGACCAGTGCGGCGTGGTCGAGAAACTCGGACAGCGTCTCGCCGCGCTGCTGTGCATCCTGCGCGGCATTGGCAAGTTCCTTAAGGTTTTCGATGCGGGAGAAGGATTCCGGTGTCCCTTCCTCCTCGAGCGACCGGATGTAACCCGTGCGATCAATCAGGAAACGAATCAACTCCGGGAGCGTGGCCGCATCTCCCGGTTTGCGGAATCCTTCATTCGCAACGGGCTCAGGCGCCGGAAGCGGGGTCAACGGAACCTCCTCGAATGTCAGCAGAGGGAGCGTTTGCTCTTCCGGATCCACATCGCCTGGCTCCGGTTCCAGATCGCCAAAGTCGAAACCAACATCTTCCCACTCGATCGAATCGGATCCGGTGGCGTCAGCGGCACACGACTCCTGCTCGGGAACAACGTCCTGCGTGAGCTTTTCAGCAAATCCCGGTTCAAGCAGGGCGCGGGCATCTTCTATCAACCTGCGGAAGGTTGCGAGCGCCATACATGCGCGAGCCGGCAGCAGCTGTTCTTTCACCGCGCGCCCGATCGCCGCCCACGTACTCATCCCGGTCTCGACGCTTAACCGATCCAGCACTTCCAGCGTGGTCCTGCCGATACCGCGTGGTGGCGTATTGATGACGCGGGCCAGGGCGATCGAGTCATCCGGGTTCTGCACCAATTTGAGATAACTCAGCAGATCCTTGATCTCGGAGCGGTCATAAAAAGAAAAGCCGCCCACCATGGTGTAGCCGATTCCGTAGCGGCGCAGCGCTTCCTCGACCAGGCGGGACTGGGAGTTGGTGCGATACAGCACCGCGGCGCGGGGCGACTCCTGCTCTTCGCCGGCACGGCGCATGTACTTCTGGATGTAGTCGGCAATAAAGAGCGCCTCGTTTTCCCCGTCGGGCGCCTCGTAGTAGCCAATCATCGCTCCGCCCTCGCGCGAGGTCCACAGGTTCTTGCCCTTGCGCTGCAGGTTGCGTGCCACCACCGCGGAAGCGCCTTCAAGAATCACTTGCGTGGAACGATAGTTTTGCTCCAGACGGATGGTTTTCGCTTCCGGAAAATCCTTCTCGAACTCCAGGATGTTGCGGATATCGGCCCCGCGCCAGGAGTAAATGCTCTGGTCTTCATCGCCCACGACGCAGACGTTGTGCTCTGCACCGGCCAGCAGCTTCATCAGCTCGTACTGCGGCCGGTTCGTGTCCTGGTACTCGTCGATCAACAGGTAGCGATAGCGCCGGTTGTAGCGTTCCCGCACCTCCGCGGAGGAGCGCAACAGGCGGACGGCTTCGAGCAGCAGGTCGTCGAAGTCCAGCGCGTTCGCTTTGCGCAGTTCCTTGCGGTAACTCTCGTAGATGTGCGCGATCCGTTCGGCAACCGGATCGGTGGATTGCAGATAGATCTCCTGCGGATCGAGCATATGGTTCTTGGCCCAGGAGATGCGGGAGAGAACCGTCCGCGGCGTCAACTGCTTGGTGTCCAGTCCCATGCGGCGCATCGCCTGCTTGACGATGGCCTGCTGGTCGGCTTCATCGTAGATCACAAAATTGCGGGTAAGCCCTTCATTGCCAATACGCAGTGCTTCAATGTCGCGACGCAGAACGCGCACGCAAAAAGAGTGAAAGGTGGCCAGCAAGGGTTTGGCCAGGGACCGGTGCTGGAGCAGGTGGTCGACCCGCTCGGCCATCTCCGCCGAAGCCTTGTTGGTAAACGTGACCGCCAGGATGGAATCCGGCGCAACATTTCGTACTTCAATGAGATACGCGATGCGGTGAGTAATGACCCGGGTCTTGCCGGAGCCCGCTCCAGCCAGAATCAGCAATGGACCATCGACGGCTTCGACAGCGGCGCGTTGTTGCGGATTTAATTTATCGAGCAGATGTTGCAATGGTTGGTCTCTGGAGGATGGTGACGCGATGAATTCTCTTCTACCAGTGTATCGCCCTGTGGGAGTTGTGTTGCAATTCGGATATGCAGAGTGTGGGTAAGCAAGTTGGGCGCCGGGTTTGCGTCTTTTGTGGATCGAACCCTGGAGTAAAAGCGGCATATCGTGCCGAGGCTGTAACTTTGGGGCGGTTGCTGGGAGAGGCCAGGTTGGGCCTGGTGTACGGCGGAGCGCAAGTGGGCCTGATGGGCGCGCTGGCGGACGCGGCGCTCGACAATGGCAGCGAAGTCATCGGAGTGATTCCCCGTAAGCTTGCCGGCATCGAAGTGGCACACCAGCGTTTGACCAAGTTGGTTTTGGTCGAAACCATGCACGAACGCAAAGCGTTGATGGCCCAGGAGGCGGATGCTTTTCTCGCCTTGCCAGGCGGTTTCGGCACGCTGGATGAATTCTTTGAGATCCTCACCTGGGCGCAACTCGGGATCCACGCAAAACCGTGTGTGCTGGTCAACACGGCAGGCTATTTCGATCACCTTTTGGGCTTTCTCCATGTGGCGATCGATCAGGGCTTCCTCAAGCAGGAAAACTACACCTTGATCCACCTCGTCGCGGACGCCGCCGAGGCGCTCAAATGTATGCAGAAGCTCTGGCAGACGTTGCCGATCAGCCATGTCGCTCCGGCAGAGCCTGCTCCCTAAGTTGTTGTGTCTGCTTCACGCTTGCGATATAACCTGCTCACCGATGAGATGGACAAGCTGGTTTGCCCTGCTGCTGGCCGCCTGCGTGGCGCACGCCGCCGCCCCTAAACCTTCCCCGAAATCCGGGCTCGAGTTCCAGATCTCCTTTCCTTCGGCAGCCCACGTGGAGCCGATTACCGGGCGGGTGTTTGTCATCCTCTCTCGCGAGATCGAGCACTGCGGAGCAACCGACGCGGTTGCCGCCTCCGCGGAACCCTGCGAGCCCCGCTTGCAGGTCAGCCGCATCGGCGTTCCCTTTTTCGGTCGCGATATCAACGCCCTCAAGGCCGGCGAGTCCGCTACCATCGACAACTCAGACCTCGGCTCACCACTGGCTCACCTGGCGGACATTCCCGCCGGCGACTACTACGTCCAAGCCATGATCAACATCTACTCCGAGTTCCACCGGGCTGACGGACATACGGTGTGGATGCACGACGACCAATGGGAAGGCCAGCGCTGGCAGCGTTCCCCTGGCAACCTTTACAGCAAACCGGTCAAGATGCATGTTGACTCAGCGAGCGGCGCGATTCGCCTGGTTGCCGATCAGGTCATCCCGCCAGTCAAGGTTCCTGCGGACACTGAGTACGTCAAACACATCAAGTTCAAGAGCGAGCTGCTCTCCAGGTTCTGGGGCCGTCCTATCTACCTCGGCGCTGTCGTGCTTCTGCCGCGTGACTACGACCGGACCACCATCCGCTATCCCATTGACTATGTCCAGGGTCACTTTTCGCTCGAAGCACCCTATCGATTCGATGGCCAAAACGATTTCTCAAAGGCCTGGCTGAGCGATCACTACCCGCGCATAATCGCGGTTACCTTACAGCATCCCAATCCCTACTACGACGACTCGTACCTGGTGAACTCGCCCAATGTCGGCCCCTATGACGACGCCCTGATGCAGGAGCTCATACCCGCCATTGAAAAACAGTTCCGAGTGATTGGCGAGCCCTACGCTCGCGTTGTTTCCGGGGGCTCGACCGGGGGCTGGATCTCCGCCTACCTGCAGATCTTCCATCCCACTTTCTTCGGCGGCGCATGGTGCTCGTGCCCGGATGCAGTGACCTTCTCTGACGTTGAAGGGGTGAACTTCTACCAGGACGACAACGCTTTTTTCAAGACTTACGATTGGCGTCCGGTTCCTACCATCAATAGCCGCTTTACCAACGGCCAGGCGATTCAGACCTCGGAACAGCGCAACCGTTATGAGCTGGTCAGCGGTACCCATGGCCGCTCCGGCGAGCAGATCGATGTCTGGTCGGCGGTGTGGGGTCCTGTCGGCGACGATGGCTTGTTCAAACCCGCGTTCGACAAGTCCACCGGAAAGATCGACCGCGCCGTCGTCTCCTACTGGCGCGACCACTGGGATCTGCTGGAATACCTAAAGCGCAACTGGTCTACTGCAGGGCCGGCGCTTAAAGACAATATGCATTTCTTTGCCGGGGACGCCGACACTTACTTCCTGAACAACTCCACGATGGAACTCGATGCATGGCTGAAGACGACGAAGTCGCCGCCCTCCGAAGCTCAATTCATGTACGGCAACCTTAAGCCGCATTGTTGGCAGGGTCCGGTCACACCTGCCCAACGAATCATCGAAATCGCCCAGCACATCCAGCGCCATAAACCAGAGGGCGCAGATACTCCCTGGTGGGACTACCGCTAGATTAAAAATTTTCGACCTGCGAAGAAGCTCCCCAATGGGCAATTGAGGTCAAGGTTCGCGTATCCCACATCTCGCGAAAAACCAGCGAGATGTGGGCCACCCATTGATTTGAGGCGGGTAAGGATCCTAAGAGACGACCGTGCGGCATTGGTCGCATTGGCAACTACGGCGAAGGTAGTCCCAGGAGTAGATTCCGCTCCGGTGGCCGTCGTTCCAGCGAAAGCTAATGGCGTAGCGGCCGACGGGCGAAACGGAGTCCGGCCGCAGGGTCCGGTCACACCTGCCCAACGAATCATCGAAATTGCCCAGCACATCCAGCGCCATAAACCAGAGGGCGCAGATACTCCTTGGTGGGACTACCGCTAGATGAAAAATTTCGACCTGCGAAGAAGCTCCCCAATGGGCAATTGAGGTCAAGGTTCGCGTATCCCACATCTCGCGAAAAACCAGCGAGATGTGGGCCACCCATTGATTTGAGGCGGGTAAGGATCCTAAGAGACGACCGTGCGGCATTGGTCGCATTGGCAACTACGGCGAAGGTAGTCCCAGGAGTAGATTCCGCTCTGGTGGCCGTCGTTCCAGCGAAAGCTAATGGCGTAGCGGCCGACGGGCGAAACGGAGTCCGGCCTTGCGGGCGCTTTGTACATCGGCAGTAGCCCCTTTGGCTGCGACTTTGGCTCGCCCACCTTGCGGCCGGTTGCTCCTCGCTCTTCATGGCAGGTCGCGCAAGGGCAGGCATCGCGCAGCCACGTAAAAGTCCAACTGCTTTGGTGGCCGTCCTTCCAGTCGATCTCCATGCCGGTGCCGGTCGTCTTCTGTACCCGGACCCGTGCCGGTTCGGTCGCCTCGCGGGACAGATCACGATTCGCCGACTCCTGCGCCAGCTTCTGAGCCTCTTGTTCGCTGATAAATCGAATGCCTTCGTGGCTCATCACAATCCCTCTTCAAGCATACTGCTTCCAGAAAAAGTAAGCCGCCATTCCCAGCCCAATCGCAACCACCAACATGCGCATGAACCGCGGGTTCAACCCGCGGGAGTAACGTGCTCCGAGGTAACCGCCCAGCGCGGCGGCGATCATCATGAGCAAGCAGTACTTCCAGATAATCTGTTTCTCCACAATAAACGTCACCACGGCGATTCCATTGGCCGTGGTGGTGGCGATCACTTTGAGCGCGTTCACCTGGTTGATGTTCTGGATCCCGAAAACCGCCAGGACCGACATCAGTAGAAAGCCCGCACCGGCACCGAAATACCCGATATAAAAAGACACCACGACCACGCCAATCCATAGCGGCAAAAGATGGGGTTTGGCGCCGGAAACACTCATTCGGTTGCGCCGCAGCCAGGCCGAGACCGGACCACTGGCGGCAAAGAGCCCGGCAGCCAGCAGTAACAACCATGGCACCAGTGCCATAAAGGTAGCCTGCCCGGTACGGAGCAGGACGATAGCTCCAGCCAGGCCGCCCACCAGGGCCGCCGAACATACCGGGAGCACCAGACGCAGGTTGGCCTTCAGGTCTTGCAAATAGGCGGCGATCGAGGTGAACTGGCCCGGCCAAAGGGCAACCGTGTTGGTGGCATTTGCCTGGATAGGCGGAACACCTACGCCCAGCAACGCCGGAAACGACAAAAAAGACCCGCCGCCCGCCATAGCATTGAGGGCACCGGCAAGAAAAGAAGCAATGACCAGCCAGGCGTGTTGCCAGTGAGGACCGAATGCCATGCGGTTTTATTCTCTCAGTCGACCTGCAGGATCAGGCACTTCAGATATTCGGTCTCGGCGATGTTGATCACCACGGGGTGGTCTGGAGCCGCCCCGCGGCGCTCCAGCAGCCGCAGCCGGCGTTGCGCATCCCCGGCCGCAGCGGCCACCACACCATGAAATTCGTCCCAGGAGACATGGTGCGAGCAGGAGCAGGTCACCAGCGTCCCCCCTGGCCGCAACATCTTCAAAGCGCGCAGATTGAGCTCCTTGTAGCCACGCAGGGCGCCAGGCACGGCGCGCTTGGACTTGGCAAAAGCGGGAGGGTCGAGCACCACCGTGTCAAAGGTGGTTCCTGCGGTGCTCCAGTCGCGAAGAAGGTCGAATGCGTTGGCCTCAATCCACTCGACCGAAGCCTGGATGCGGTGCCGGTTGACCTCAAGGTTCTCTTCCGCGACCTCGAGTGCCACCCGGGACGCATCGACCCCCGTGACCCGAGAGCAGGATCGGGCCAGGTGCAGCGCAAAACCGCCCTGGTAAGTGCAGACGTCGAGGGCCTCGCCGCGCGCATGGCGCGCTGCGGCGGCATAATTCAGACGCTGGTCGAGAAAGGCTCCGGTTTTCTGCCCGGCATTGGCGTCATAGTGAAAAGCCAGCCCGTTCAGGTGGAAGATGGTCCTCAGTTGCGGAATGGGCTCAGCGGAATAGAGTGGCGCCTCCGACGGCTCGCTCAGCTGCTCCAGCTCCCGGATTCGGGCATCGGACCGTTCCACAATCGTAACCGGCGCGAGTTCCGATTTCAGAATATGAACTATCGCCGCGCGAATGTCGTCCCTATCAAGCGCCTTAGCGAGGATTTCAAACAGGATCAGGTCTCCGTATCGGTCAACAATCAGGCCGGGGAGTTGATCGGCTTCACTAAAGACCAGGCGGCACGCGTCCGTGTCCTCCTCTAACATGTCTGCCCGAAGCTGAATGGCATGGCGCAGGCGCTGGTCGAAGAGGGCCATCCAGGCCTGGTGCGTGAGGTGGGGGTCCGAAGTCAGCAGGCGAAGCGCGATTTGCGAAGTTGGGCTCCACAGGGCCGTGCCCAGGGGAAAGCCGCGCGGATCCGCAACTGCTATCAGCCCCGCATCCATTTCGACCAGATGCTCGATATCCGAACGGTAGACCCAGACGTGGCCGGCGCGCAGACGGTCCGCTGCCCTGCGGGAGATGACCGCGACCGGCCCCTCGCTAAACGGGGCCCGCGCAGCCTTGCCGGGGGGTGCGGAGATCGGTTCGCGGGGCACAAATCATCTTCGCACAGCGCTGAAAGCAGCTCTCCGAGCGCTTGCGGCTATGCGCATGTCTCCTCCATCAGGCGCTAAGCATGTAGCAGACCCAGTGCAAGCAGCCTATAATCAGGTATGGCGACTGTCCACTCCACGCCACTCGAGCCTCCCGCGGAGCCAGACCTCCTGGCAGCCAAGTTTGCCGAGTTGCTTGCAACCATCGGCAAGAATCGGCCGAGCGACGACATCGGCGTCATACGCAAAGCGTGGGAGTTTTGTGTGCAGCACCATAGCGGGCAGCTCCGGGCTTCAGGGGAGCCGTATGTCCTCCACCCCCTCGAAGTAGCCCAGGTTCTGGCCGAGATGAAACTGGACTCGACCGCCATCGCGGCCGGTCTATTGCACGATGCCGTCGAAGACACCCCGGTCACTACTGAAGACATCACCGAGCAATTCGGGGAGCAGGTCGCGCACATCGTCGAGGGCGTGACCAAGATCGATAAGATCCAGTTCGCCAATCGCGAAGATCGCCAGGCCGAGAACGTGCGCAAGATGCTGCTGGCCATGGTGAGCGATGTTCGCGTGGTCCTGATCAAAATGGCGGACCGGCTGCACAACATGCGTACTCTGCAACATCTGCCGGCTGACCGCCAGGAATCCATCGCCCGGGAAACCCTGGATATCTACGCTCCCCTGGCCCACCGGCTGGGCATGGGCAAGGTGCGCGGCGAGTTGGAAGATTTGGCCTTCCGTTACGTCGATCCCTTCGGCTATGAACAGGTTAAGAGTGCGGTGGACGCAGCGCGCGATGAGGACGAGCAGTTTCTAAACTCGGTCGAATCCCTGCTAAACGAACGGCTGCGCGAAAACAACATCCAGGCGCGCGTGGAATGGCGCATCAAGCGCCTTTACAGCATCTATCAAAAACTGCAAAAGCAGAAGATAACGGTCGACCAGGTGTACGACCTGCTGGCGGTCCGCGTGATCACTTCGACCGTGCAGGATTGCTATGCGGCCTTCGGCCTGATCCACTCCATCTGGCGCCCAGTGCCCGGACGCATCAAGGACTTTATCGCCATGCCCCGGCCCAATCTGTATCAATCACTGCACACCACGGTGATGGGCGAGGGCGGGCATCAATTCGAGGTCCAGATCAGGACCGAAGAAATGCACCGCATTGCCGAGGAAGGGATCGCGGCGCACTGGAAATATAAAGCGGCGGGATCGCCCACCAGCGCCCGGGATGAGCAGCGGCTGGCCTGGGTCCGGCAGCTGGTCGAGTGGCAGCGGGAGATGACCGATCCCAACGAGTTTCTGTCCACGCTGAAGATCGATCTCTATCCGGAAGAGGTTTACACCTTCACCCCGAAGGGCAAGGTGGTGGTGTTGCCCAAGGATGCGACGCCGATCGACTTTGCTTATTCCATCCATACCGAGGTGGGCAATACCTGTGTGGGCGCGAAGGTAAACGGCCGCATGGCCCAGCTGCGGACCAAGCTCCACAACGGCGACATTGTAGAAGTGGTGACCCAGAATGGCCACACCCCCAGCCGCGATTGGCTCACCTTCGCCAAGAGCTCGCGGGCGCGCAACAAAATCAAGCATTGGCTCAACGAACACCAGCGCGAGCGGGCGGTCGAAATCGGCAAGAAGCTGCTCGACCGGGAAGCGCGCAAGTACAAAGTGTCGCTCAGTAAACTCACCGACACGGACTATGCCCGTGCGGCTACCGAATGTGGCCTGGCGACGGCCAGCGATCTAATGGCGGCTATTGGCTTCGGAAAGTACTCTTCGCGCCAGGTGCTGAACAAACTCTCCCCGGGTGTGACCTCGCAGACCGGCATCGAAATAGAGCCGGGGAAGGATGCCGGCATCGGTGGGATGTCGGAGGCGGTAAGGCGTGTCCACATGCATGGATCCGATTCCCTGCAGGTGGAAGGCCAGGATGATTTGCTGGTCTACCGTGCCCGATGTTGCAATCCTATCCGCGGAGAAGAGATCGTAGGCTACGTAACCCGAGGCAAAGGCGTGGCAGTACATGCGCGCAGCTGTCCCAACGTGCAGAATCTGCTCTACGAGAGCGATCGCCGCATCTCGGTCGAGTGGGCGCGGATGGTAGAGGAAAATGCCGGCCGCAAGATGACCTATCCAGTCAAGCTGACCGTATTCTGCGATGATCGCGCCGGCATGTTGAAGGAAATGACGGCGGTCATCAGCGACGACGGCACCAACATCCGCGGGGTCGATTCCAAGCCGACCGGGGATTCGGAGGCGGTGGTCGAATTTGTTCTGGAAGCGGAAGACATGCGGCACCTTACGCGCATAGTGAGCGGCCTGCGGCGGGTGCCGGGCGTCCGCGACGTGCAACGCGCACACAAGGTGTAAAGCGTGGGAAAATCAGGACATGACCCTTCCTGCTAAGTCGGCGATTTCTACCCAAAATGCTCCAGCCGCCATCGGTCCCTACTCCCAGGCGGTGCAAACCGGGGAAATGATTTATACCTCGGGGCAGGTGCCGCTCGATCCGGCAACCGGGCAAATTGTCGAAGGCGGCATCCGGGAGCAGACGGCTCGCGTGTTCGAGAACCTTCAGGCTGTCCTGGCGGCGGTGCATAGCGATCTGCAACGGGTGGTGAAGACGACCGTTTTTCTCAAGAATATGAGCGATTTTGCCGCGATGAACGAGGTTTACGCGAGTTATTTGGCGAAGGACGGGTGGGTTGCGCCGGCACGGTCCACGGTCGAAGTGGCGAGATTGCCCAAAGACGCCCTGGTGGAAATCGAAGTGATCGCGCTACGATAGGCCCTCGCGTCCTTGTCCGGGTAGACCGCATCGAACCACCCAGGAGCAGAGGTCATGGAAAAAGAGCAAGTTGCCAAGCTGGACAGAATAGAGAAGACGGATGCCGAGTGGCGTGCCGAACTGACTCCGGAACAGTATTACGTGATGCGGCAAAAGGGGACGGAGCCGGCGTTCTCCGGAGCTCTCTACCGGAACCATGCCGATGGCACGTATCGTTGTGCAGCCTGCGGCACGGAGCTATTCAGCTCCGACACCAAATTCGAGTCCGGGAGCGGCTGGCCGAGCTTTTCCCTGCCGGCCAACGCGGAAGCCGTGAATCTGCATGAAGATAAGAGTCACGGGATGGCGCGCACAGAAGTCACCTGCGCACGCTGCGGGGCCCACCTGGGACATGTCTTCCCGGATGGCCCAAGGCCCAGCGGACTCCGCTACTGTATCAATTCCTTGTCGCTTGGTTTTGACCCCAGACATGCCGGGGAAAAGGAATAAATCGCTACGCTTTGACGATCTTGCCGGCTTTGATGCACCGGGTGCAGACGCGAATACGCTTGGTGCCGCCGGCAACCTCGGCCTTGACCGGACGAAGATTGACGTTCCAACGGCGCTTGGAAACATTGTGCGCGTGCGAGATCTTGTTACCGAACTGCGGACCCTTGCCGCAGATTTTGCAAACCTGAGCCATGACAAACTCCAGATATCTTAAGCTGTTCGCAGAGACATGCGGCAGTTACACGCACTAACCGGCGAACCTTCAGTATAGCCGCACGCGCGGGTAACCACAACCAGGGCTCTCTAAGACCTTTCCCCACAATCTGCACGGGATACACCACAGGATCTGGACGGGGTCCCCCTTGTTCCGAAAACGAGGGGGAATTCCCCGTTGATAGAATCGCAGCGCAGTGAGTGCCCCTCCCCAACCCGCGCGGCCCGAAGAAAGCTGGCGCGCGCCCTGGTCAGTCTTCTGGGTGGCGTTTGCAGTGCGCGTGGTTTACCTCACACTGGCGCACACCTACCGCATCCGGCCTTACGACGACCACATGCTGTTTGGCGAGGAGATGGGCCGGGTCGCTCGCGCGCTGGCCACCGGCTTCGGCTTTGCTGACCCCTTTCGAGGGCACACTGGCCCGACCGCCTGGGTGGGACCGCTCTTTCCTTTGCTTCTGGGCGGGGTTTTCAAGCTGTTCGGGGTCTTCACCCCGAAGTCGGCATGGGTGATCCTGACCATCAACAGTCTGTTCTCGGCCCTGACGGCGCGTACTACCTGGGAAATCGCCGCACGCTGCTTCAACCGCAGTGTGGCCTGGTGGTCGGCCTGGATCTGGGCGCTCTACCCGGCAGCCATGCAATACGCGGTCCGCTGGGTGTGGGACACATCGCTCACGACTTTCCTGTTCACCTGGGTGTTTGTGCTGGCACTGCGCTTGCACTCCGATAAAACCCTGGGGCGTTGGGCACTTTTCGGTTTGCTCTGGGGTCTGACCGGCCTCAGCAATCCCGCGCTCCTGATCTTCTTGCCTGTTTGCGGGCTCTGGGTGCTTGCCGGAGCGCCGGACTGGAAGCGCCAAGCGGGCGGAGCACTGCTGGCAGCGATGCTGTTCGCGGTCTGCTTGGGCCCCTGGACATGGAGGAATTGGTTGAGGTTCCATCACTTCGTGCCCACCCGGGGAAATTTCGGCGCCGAGCTTTACCTAGGGAATGGGCCAGGATCGACTGGCCTGCTGATGGAGTACGATCACCCCATACAGGCCCCCGATCAACTCCGCCTATACCGGGCCATGGGCGAGATTGCCTATTCCAGGATGCGTGGGGATCAAGCCCAGGCGGCGATGCGCGCCGACCCGGTCCACTTTGGCCAAAATACGCTCCGGCGGGTGTTCTTCTTCTGGGCTGGTGTTCCCCATCCTGCCAGTGCTACTCCGTGGGTGGAGTACGCGCGCAGTCTGAATTTCATATTCGGCAGTGTTTGCGGTCTGCTGGGACTCGCCTTGGCCCTGGAGCGTAAGGCTCCAGCCGCCGGGCTGTTCGCGTGGGCCTTCCTGCTCCTGCCGCTGGTCTACTACGGCGTAGCCGCCCACGCCCGCTTTCGCCATCCGCTGGAGCCCCTGATGGTGGTTCTCGGGGTTTACCTCTTCCAATCCGCCGAGTTGACCAAAACAGTACAGAAACGTAAACTTAAAAAGCTTGGGACCTAAGCCTACGTCTGCTCACCCTCGGGTTTGAGCGTACATTCGGCAATTCCATTCTCTGCCCAGCTAAGTTTTGTGACGCCGGTGTAGTTCGGCGTGTGGAGGTTTTATGTACGCGGTGATCCGCACAGGTGGTAAGCAGTATCGCGTCGCTCCCGGCGACGTGGTCAAGATTGAAAGGCCCGCAGGCGAGTCCAGCAGTGCGGTGGAGTTCGATGACGTGCTGGCTTTCTCCGATGGAGTATCGCCCCTCGTAAAGCCAACCGGCGCCAAGGTTTCGGGCACGGTAGTCAGCGAAGGACGCGGAGATAAAATCCTGGTCTTCCATTTCAAGCGCAAGAAGCAATATAAGAAACTGCAAGGTCATCGTCAGGCTTACGCGGAGATCCGGATCAGCAGCATTGAGGTCAACGGCTTCACTTACGGCAGCGAAAAGACCGAGGCAAAAGGATAAGCAATGGCACATAAAAAAGGCTTAGGCAGTTCCAAGAATGGTCGCGATTCCAATGCCCAGCGACTGGGCGTGAAGATCTTCGCCGGCCAGGTGGTCACCGGTGGTTCGATTATCGTGCGCCAGCGCGGCACCAAGCTGAAGCCCGGTCTGAACGTCGGCCGGGGAAAAGACGACACCCTGTATGCCGAGATTGCCGGCCGAGTGAACTTCATCGACCGCGGCAAAACCGGTCGTTTTGTCTCGGTGGAACCCGTAGAATCGCCGGCCCAGTAGTTCGGGGAAGGCGCCGCTTCCCTTAAGGCTACTTTCACGGCTAACCAAAAAGTAAAAAGGCCATAACGGAATCACCGTTATGGCCTTTTTTGCTTTGGTTCGGGGAGGGTTTAACTGGCTACATGAAGCGAGTTCTTGATCAGAATGCGGTCAACCACCTTCTCGACATCCTGCAGGAAGAAGTCGCCGGCCGGGACGGGCACCACCGGAACCCGTGGGCCGCTGTGACCGAGCGTGGTAGCAATCTCGTTCCAACGCGCCAACGGCGATGAGGGATCGAGGATAGCCGCCCGACGAGCTGGTTCACGCTGCAGGAAGTAGGCTGACCAGACACCCAGCGTCACCAGGCTGGAACTGGTGGTAACTACGCTGATGGTCGAGGTCATGATGTTATGTCCCAGGTGCAAGAAGGCCGCAGAGACAACCAGATCGCTGGCCGCCATGATGCCAAAGCCGAAGCTGATGCCAAAAACCCGGCTACGATACGAGAGACCGAGTTTTCCCGCCGCGATCATGAGGAAGAGCAATAGGCTGAGGATGAAGATGCTCTCGCCGCGCATCGCCTGTGCAACCATCGCGAGGAGGAACCTGTCGCCCCGGCTACCCGGGGTCAGCAGAGCTGCCGAGGCGGCCACAAAGGAAATGCACGCCACCCAGCGGAAGGATACGGTACCCAGCCACTTCAAGCCAGGAAAAGGATCCATGGAGGACTGGAACATCTCCTGAATGACCAGGAAGACGACGACGGCGCCCGCGACGTAGCTCAGCCAATAAGTGTAGAAGTACCAGGAGTACGCTGTTTTCTCGCTGATCGCGAACACGCGATGGACTTGCAACAACAGGTGCAAGACCACCGAAGAAGCCATCCGGACAGAAAGGTAGGCGAAAAGTGCTGGGAAACGTCGATGTTCTCGCGACCTGAGCAGAGCAACCATGGCAACCACCATGAGGAGAGGCTCTGCTGCGTACAAGATGGTGAGTGCTACGCTCGTCATCACAACACCCCTTCCGAGTCTTGAGAATAGCTCGAAAAGGGATGGTGCTCAACCTAAGAAAACCTTTGAAACTGGCACTTTTGTGCTATGGGTGCATAGTTTGGGTACCAGTGGACACTCGTTGGTACTGTGCCAGCGGCCTAGTTTGGGCATCCAGTGTCCGGAGGGCAGTTGGGCACCGGCATCGAATAGGAGAGTACCAGGCTGTGATTCGCAGGCATCTTAGTTGTGGGCTTGTTGGTTACCGCGCTAGCCACGAAACCGGCGAATACTACCGAGAAAATCGATGCGTGAACGAGGAGCTTCATAATCTGGTTACCTCCGGGGGGTATTTGTGTTCATTGCCGTAGCAGATGGACACAAGTGAGAGTATAGTTCGCGGATTTAGCTAAACTGCGTTAATTAAAAGACATATAGATGCTATCTACTCTTTTCATTACCGCAGTACCCTATTCGACTGGTCTAGAGTACCCCATTTTTTGATTACTTAGGATTCTCCCAAAGGTGTAGATTGGTAACCTAAGTACCAACATTGTTGCCATTCCGAACCATAAAACCGGTGGCCCGGCTGGGCAATCTTTGCCCCGTTTTCCACCTGGTTCGGGCCTCCCCCCAGCCCGGTATTTGGACCCCGAAACGTGGTAAAATTTGAGTAGTCGAGTGCAGCCAAACCCTGCACTTTCAAGATGTTATTTCCTATCGGTCCCTTCGTGCCGAGAGCCGCTTTCAGAGCTTTGCTGTTCGGAGTTGCATGTCCACCAAAGAACTTCCAATTACCGCCGCTCTTCCCCCCGCAGCCATGCGTGACGACGTAATCCCGGAACGCACTTACACTGGCGACAACATTAAGATTCTTGAAGGCTTAGAGGCCGTTCGGCTGCGGCCTGCGATGTACATCGGGTCGACTGGCGATCAGGGTCTGCATCACCTGGTGTACGAGGTAGTGGATAACTCGGTTGATGAAGCGCTCGCTGGCTATGCCACGCACGTAGACGTAATCATTCACATCGACAACTCGATCACCGTAACTGACGACGGGCGCGGGATTCCGGTGGATGAGATGGATGTTCCGGGAGGCGAGCGGATGCCTGCCTTGCAGGTTGTGCTCACCAAGCTGCATGCCGGGGGCAAGTTCGATTCATCCAACTACAAGGTCTCGGGTGGACTTCACGGCGTTGGTGTTTCGTGCGTAAACGCGCTCAGCGAAGAACTCGACGTCGAGGTCTGGAAAGATCTGCACACATACGAGCAGACGTACGCCAAAGGGATTCCGGTTACCAAACTGCGGGAGACTGGGACAACGAAGAAGCGGGGCACGAGAATCCACTTTCTCCCCGATCGAACCATTTTTACCGTGACCGAATACAACTTCGACACCCTGGCCCAGAGACTGCGCGAGCTCGCCTTTCTCAACAAGGGTCTGGAAATCAGTCTGGTCGATGAGCGCACTACCGATCCCAAGACCGGCGAGGCCAAGCGTTCTGACTTCAAATATGCCGGCGGCATCGCTGAGTTCATCAAGCACCTGAACCGCGGCAAGCAGGTGCTGCATGACAAGCCCATCGTTATGGAATCCTCGCGCGACGGGGTGGAGCTGGACATCGCGCTGCAGTACAACGACAGCTATTCCGAATCGGTGTTCAGCTTTGCCAACAACATCAACACCGTCGATGGCGGCACCCATCTTTCCGGTTTTCGCACCGCGTTGACGCGCACCATCAACACCGCGGGACAGCAGATGGGGCTCTTCAAGGACGTCAAGGAGAATCTCTCCGGAGACGATGTGCGCGAAGGACTGGTCGCGGTGGTAAGCGTAAAGCTGTCGCAGCCGCAATTTGAAGGACAGACCAAGGGCAAGCTCAACTCCGATATTGCCGGCACGGTACAGGCTTTCGTCAATGAACGCCTGGGCATGTTCTTCGAGCAGAATCCTCCCATCGCCAAGCGGATCATCAACAAGGCGATCGAGGCAGCCCGGGCCCGCGAGGCGGCTAGAAAGGCACGCGACCTGACCCGGCGCAAGGGTGCGCTCGATGGCGGGGGCTTGCCGGGCAAACTGGCCGACTGCAGTGAACGGCAGCCGGACCGCTGCGAGCTGTATCTGGTCGAGGGCGAATCCGCCGGCGGGACCGCCAAGCAGGGGCGGGACCGGAAATTCCAGGCTGTGTTGCCACTCAAGGGCAAAATCCTGAACGTGGAGAAAGCCCGCTACGACAAGATGCTGGGCCATGAAGAAATCCGGGCCATGATTACCGCCCTGGGCTGTGGAATAGGCAAGGACGACTTCGATCCGGCCAAGCTGCGCTACGGCAAGATCATTCTGATGACCGATGCCGACGTGGACGGCTCCCATATCCGGACCCTGCTGTTGACGTTCTTCTTCCGCCACATGGTCGATCTGATCCGCCGCGGGCACGTGTACATTGCCCAACCGCCGCTTTACCGGATCAAGAAGGGCAAGTTCGAGCAGTACATAAAAGACGACCGTGAATTCGTCAAGGTGATGATCAAGCGTGCCTCCGAGGGCATGGGGTTGCGTTTCGGTACGCAGGGCAAGAAGCTTGAGGGCGGCGCGTTGACCAGGTTTATGGGTCAGCTCAACGACTATCTGAGCGTCTTTGAAAAGGCGAATAAGCACCTGCGTAACGAAGAGGTGACGGAACTGCTTCCGAGGTTCGAGTTGATGAAGCGCGCCGACTTCGAATCCGAGGGTAAGGTGCCGGCCAAACTGGCTAAGCTGCATGCCGAGCTGCAGAAGATGACCAAGCGCTTCCAGTTCAAGGCCGTGGCAGCGCCGCGATACGAGGAAGAGCACCGCACCTGGTCGGTGAGCTTTACCGACAGCCAGGGTGCTGAGCGCCGGGTCGATTGGACCCTGGCCTCCTCACCGGAATTTCGGCAGATGATGGCCAAGTACTCCCTGGTTCGTGAAGAGCTTGAGGGGCCGTACGTCATCGAGTACGCCAAAGCCGCAGAAAGCGACGAGGCTGAGGTGGATGCGCCGGCATCCGAGGCGGGCGCCAAGCCCAAGAAGGCAAAGCGCGCAGTGCCTGACCCGGTAACCAAGCAATCGGCCCGGGAAGTGTTCGAGTACGTGATCGAGGCAGGCCGGCGCGATTACGACGTGCAGCGTTACAAGGGTCTGGGCGAAATGACTTCGGCGCAGTTGTGGGAAACAACCATGGACCCCGACCGGCGTACGCTGCTCTCGGTCAAGCTCGAAGATATCGCGGAAACCGAATCCATCTTCAGTACGCTCATGGGCGAAGATGTGGAAGCGCGGCGTAAGTTCATTGAAGACAATGCTTTGGACGTGAAGAACCTGGACATCTAAAGAAGTCAAGAAAACAGCACGTCGTTCCACTACGCTACGCTTCGGTTGTAACCACACCACGGCTGCTACCATCCGGCCATGGCCCTGCTCGAAGTAAACCAGCTCACCAAGAATTATGCGCGGCGCTCAGGCTGGAGGAGCATACGCGAGCAAAAGTGCGTTGTTGACCAGGTCTCATTTTCGATCGCCCGTGGTGAGACCCTGGGGTTGGTCGGCGAATCGGGCTCAGGCAAGAGCACGGTGGCGCGTATGATTCTGGGCCTGATTCCGCCCTCTTCCGGAACCGTCTCGTTCGATGGTCAAGAAGTTATCCATGGCGGTTCCAATGCCAGACTGCGCACGCTGCGGCGGCGGATGCAGCCTGTGTTCCAGGATCCCTTCGCGGCCCTCAACCCACGCATGACGGTCGCCGAAATCATCGCTGAACCCTTCCGCATCCATCGCCACGATCGCCCGGTGAGGCCTCCAACTGAAAATGCGCGGGAGCTGCTGGCCGAGGTTGGGCTGGATGAGTCCGCCTTGCCTCGCTACCCTCATGAGTTTTCCGGCGGCCAGCGGCAACGGATCAACATCGCGCGGGCACTTGCTCTTCGCCCCGAACTGCTCCTGCTCGATGAACCCGTCTCCGCTCTCGACGTCAGCGTCGGAGCCCAGATCATGAACCTGCTGCGGCATCTACAGCAAACATTCCACTTAACTTACCTCTTCATCTCCCACTCCATGCCGCTAGTGCGCTATCTCTCCACAAACATCGTGGTCATGCGAGCCGGGAAGGTGGTGGAGACGGGAACATGCGAGCAGATTTGCCGCTTCCCGGGCGAAGCCTATACGAAGGCGCTGCTGGACGCGACCCCAGAGCTTCCAAAATAAATATGATATTAATGCACTCATATTTTATGACTCCTTTGTGCTATGATTAGCATCAAAGCAACAGCTGGCCGGGAACCCGGCCCGCATTCGGAGGAAACGTATGGCAATTACCCGCTGGGATACCTATCGCGACGTTTTGGCTTTGCAAAATCGCATGAATAGCATTTTTCAGGACTTTTCTCGGAACGGAGAGAACGAGCTCGCGACCGCCGGCTTTGTGCCCCCGGTCGACATCTATGAGGACGAGCACAAGCTGGTGCTCAAACTGGAAATCCCTGGCATGCGTCAGGAGGATCTTGATGTCCGCATGGAAAACAGCACCCTGTCGGTGAAGGGCGAGCGCAGCTTCCAAAGCGAGGGGAAAGAAGAGAACTTCCATCGCGTGGAGCGCCGCTATGGCAGCTTCTATCGCGCGTTCACAGTTCCCAACACCATCGACCCGGAGAGCATCAAGGCTGAATATGATGCCGGTGTATTGCGTTTGGAGTTGCAGAAGAAGCCGGAAAGCAAGCCGAAACAAATCAAGGTGAATGTGGGCTCAACGAAGCAGTTGAACTCCAACCAACCCCCAGTAGGCGAAACCGTCAAGACGGCGTAAACCTACCGCCACCGCTTTGCGTTCACCCCGGCGGGTTTCACTCACCGGGGTGAACGGCTCTTCTCAACAGATCAAGATCAAAACAGGAATAAAACGACCAGGCCCTCGGCAAGAAACCGCTGCCGACGTTGCATTTCGCAACCCAAGCGATTGAGGATGATCTGGTCAGTGAAGGATGACACTTATATGGCAATACGCTGGGATAAATTCACCCTGAAATCACAGGAGGCGATCCAGAAGGCCAGTTCGCTGGCAAATGAGAACGGCCAGCCCGAAGTGCTGCCGATGCATTTGCTGATGGCCCTGGTGGAAGACAAAGAAGGCATCATCATTCCGCTGCTGCAGAAGATCGGGGTGCCCACGGAGCAATTGTTGGCCAGTGCCCGCCACGCCATTGCCGGACTGCCTAAGGTCTCGGGCGCCGCGGCTTCAGAGCCGGGCCTCTCTTCCAGCATGCAGAAGGTATTGAACGAGGCTTCTAAAGAAGCGCAGGACTTCAAGGACGAGTACGTATCGACCGAACATTTGCTGTTGGCTTTGGCGCAGAACAAGAAAGATCCAGCACAGACTCTGCTGGCATCGCTGGGAGCAACCCGGGAGGCGATCCTCCAGGCTCTCACTTCGGTACGCGGCAATCAAAGGGTTACCGATCAGAATCCTGAGGGCAAATACCAAGCCCTGGAGCGCTACGCCAAGGACCTGACGGAGCTGGCACGACGGGGAAAATTGGACCCGGTCATCGGACGGGATGAGGAGATACGCCGCGTAATCCAAGTGCTTTCTCGCCGGACCAAGAACAACCCGGTACTGATCGGGGAACCTGGCGTGGGCAAGACCGCCATTGTCGAGGGTTTGGCGCGCCGCATCGTCTCCGGCGATGTGCCCGAACTGCTGCGCGACAAGCGAGTAATCTCGCTTGACCTTGGCTCCATGCTGGCCGGAGCGAAGTATCGCGGCGAGTTTGAGGACCGGCTCAAGGCGGTGCTCAAAGATATTGAAGAATCGAACGGCCAGATCATCCTCTTCATCGATGAACTTCACACCTTGGTAGGGGCAGGCGCGGCGGAAGGCGCAATTGACGCTTCGAATATGCTGAAGCCGCCGCTGGCGCGGGGTGAGCTGCGAGCCATTGGCGCAACCACGCTCAACGAATATCGCAAATACATCGAGAAGGATGCCGCGCTCGAACGGCGCTTCCAGATCGTGTTTGTCGGCGAGCCTAACGTAGAAGACACGATTGCGATTTTGCGCGGTCTCAAAGAGCGTTATGAGGCCCACCATAATGTCCGTATCAAGGACTCGGCCATCGTCGCCGCGGCTACGCTTTCGCACCGCTACATCTCTGACCGCTTTCTGCCTGACAAGGCCATCGACCTAGTGGACGAGGCGGCGGCTTCACTGGCCATCCAGATTGGCTCGGTGCCGATGGAGATTGACCAGCTGGAGCGGCAAATGATCTCGCTCGAAATCGAGCGCACGGCGCTGAAGAGGGAGACCGACAAGAATTCAAAAGAGCGGCTGGAGGCGGTAACGAAGGAGCTTTCGGCGCTGAAGGAAAAGGCCACAGGACTGCGCGCCCGCTGGCATACGGAGCGCGAGGCAATCACTCGGCTGACCGAAGTGAAAAAAAAGATCGAGGCTTTGCGATTTGAGATGGAAGAGCAGACGCGGCGTGGCAATCTGGAGCGCTCGGCGGCCATCCAGTATGGCGAACTTCCCCAGCTCGAGGCCGAGCTGAAGCGGCTGAACGCCCAGCAGGACGGAGCTGTCGGTGGCGGCGGTCGTATGCTGAAAGAGGAAGTCGACGAAGAAGACATTGCCAAGATTGTGAGCAAGTGGACCGGCATCCCGGTGGACAAGATGCTGGAAGGCGAGGTGCGCAAGCTGGTGGAGATGGAAGGGCGCCTGCGCGAGCGGGTGGTCGGCCAGGAGGAGGCGATCGAGGCCATCGCCAACGCGATTCGCCGTTCACGCGCCGGGCTGAGCGACCCTAATCGTCCGATTGGCTCCTTCCTCTTCCTCGGACCGACAGGCGTGGGCAAGACGGAGACTGCGCGTGCGTTGGCGGAGTTCCTCTTCGACGACGAGCATTCCATGATTCGTATCGACATGTCGGAGTACATGGAAAAACATGCGGTCGCCCGGCTCATTGGCGCGCCTCCTGGATACGTGGGCTACGACGAAGGCGGCCAATTGACCGAAGCAGTACGCAGGCGCCCTTATTCTGTAATTCTTTTCGACGAGATCGAGAAAGCGCACCCGGATGTCTTCAACATTCTGTTGCAAGTGCTCGATGATGGGCGCTTGACGGACTCGAAGGGCCGCACGGTGGACTTTAAGAACACAGTGCTGATCATGACTTCGAACCTGGGAGCGCATCTGCTGCAGTCGGAGAACCTGGAGAGCGAAGCAGCCTTTGAGGCCGCGCGAGAGCAGGTAATGCAACTGTTACGGCAGCACTTCCGGCCAGAGTTTCTGAATCGCGTGGACGATGTGGTGATCTTTCGTCCGCTGGGCGAGGAGCAGTTGGAGCGCATCGTCGATCTGCGCCTGGCCGATCTGCGCAAGCTACTTGAACCGCGCAAGATCACTCTCGAGTTGACTCCAGCCGCGCGGCACCAGCTGCTGCTGACGGGGTACGATCGGCAGTATGGGGCTCGTCCGCTGAAGAGAGCCATCCAGCATCTGATCCAGGATCCTCTGGCAATCAGGATTCTGGACGGCGAGGTGCTCCACGGCGATCACATCCGCGTCGATGCCGACCCGTTAAAAAATCGGCTGCTCTTCGAGGTGGCGGGGAGAACTGTCGAAGCCTAACGTCGAGGGAAGAGGAACTGCAGGTCCCTCCACCGGCCGCGCTTCATGGGGCAGCGCAGTGGAAGGACCTGCTGTTTTCTCTGCTTAGAAGGCCCACTCGCCTTTGCGCATTAGCGGCTCCGCGCTGCCTGCGGCCGTGATGCCGTCCAGGTCGATCTCGCTCGATCCAATCATCCAATCCACATGAATCAGGCTCTCGTTTGCCCCGCTGGCAGCCAGCTCTTCATGGGTGAGCTGGTCACCATTCTTCAGGCAGGTGCTATAGGCCTGTCCCAGAGCGATGTGGCTGGCCGCATTTTCATCGAACAGCGTGTTCAGGAATAGCAGTCCGCTGCTGGCAATGGGCGAGGAGTGCGGCACTAGAGCTACTTCACCCAGGCGCCTGGCACCCTCATCGGTATCGATCATGCGCTGCAGTACCTCCTGCCCTTTCGATGCTTTTGCGTCGACCACGCGGCCGCCCTCAAAGCGGACCGCGATCTTCTCGATCAGCGTCCCCTGGTAGGAAAGCGGCTTGGTGCTGGTCACCGTGCCCTCGACGCGATCTTTGTGCGGCGTGGTAAACACTTCTTCCGTAGGCATGTTGGGAATGCAATACGCACCCGTGCCCGCCTTCGTGCCTCCGCCCATCCAAAGGTGATCTTCGGCCAGTCCCACGCGCAGATCGGTCCCTGGTCCCCGGAAATGAAGCGAGGCGTAACGTTTCTGGTTGAGCAGATCCGCGCGACGATGCAGACCGGCGTCATGTTGCTTCCAACGGGCGATGGGATCGTCCACGTCCACCCGGGATGCGGCAAAGATCGCGTCCCACAGCCGGGTCATCGCCTGCTCAGGCGGCAATTCGGGAAACACCGCAGCCGCCCACGCCGGCGTGGCGCAGGCGACGATGGTCCAATTAATGTCATGCCGGGTAATGAGTTCGATCGCTGGACGATAGGCCTTCGATACTGCGCGATTTGCCCGGCCAACTTTTTCCGGATCTTCCTTCGACAACAGCGAGGGATCACCACCGGCAATTGCCAGCCGCGCTGCCCCGCTACGGAAGGCCTGTGCCATTCCCTCGAAGAGCCAGCCCGGGGCCTTGTCAAAGCCTGCATCGTCCGCGTAACGGTAGCGCAAGAGCGTCGACTGCTCATCGGTGAACAGCGTGGTCACCAGCGAGGCCCCGGCCTTGTATGCCTGCTCAGTTATGAGGCGGGCCAGCGGCAAAGCGTCGAGCGTCGCCGTCATGACCAGTTCCTGTCCACGCTCGAGTCCCAGGCCCGCGTTCACTGCGACCTGGGCCAGGCGGTCGAGTTTCTGTTCAAAGGTGAGAGATATTTTCGGGAGCTCCGTGATTGTAGCCATACATTCCTCGTGTCTCCATTATCAACCAATCTTGTTTATGGTTTGGCGACAGCGACCCGCGGAATTCCCTGCAGGTCGTCCACAAAACTCACGGCCGTCCAATCGCTCAGCAATTTGAGAAGCGCCGTGGATTGCCCATAACCGATCTCGAGCATCAGCCAACCCTGGGGCTTGAGCACCCTGCGGGCTTGCGGGATGAGGTGCTCATAGACTTCGAGCCCGGTTGGCCCGGCGTAGAGAGCTGAGCGGGGCTCGTATTGGAACACTTGCGGCTCCAACACTTCCCCCTCCGCAATGTAGGGAGGATTCGACACGACAGCGTCAAAGTCCGAGCCGTCGACAGCCGCGAGCAGATCTGATTGCAGCAAGGTCACCCGCTCCATGACCCCATGCCGCTGCGCATTGCGGCGCGCGACCTCTAGGGCCGCGGAGGAGAGATCCAGCGCCGTCACCCGGGATCGTGGCAAGGCACGAGCCAGCGCAACCGCGATGGCGCCCGAGCCGGTGCCTACATCGATGATGCGCAGATTCGCCTCGCGATCGAAGCGCTCCAGCACGGCTTCCACCAGGTGTTCGGTTTCGGGACGGGGGATGAGGACATCGGGCGAGACCTCGAAGGGCAGGCCAAAAAACTCCTGCACGCCGGTGATGTACTGCACTGGCTCTGAAGCCAGACGGCGCTTGAGCAAGCTCTCGAAGTGATCTGCTTCCGCTGGGGAGAGAGGGCGCTCGGGGTAAGTCAACAGGGCTGCCTGGTCCCACCCAAGCAGGTGGGCCAGAAGCACCTCGGCATCGCGGCGCGGATTTTTGGAGGTAGCGGCCAGGCGGGCGCGAGCCGATTGCAGTGCCTCACCGGCCGTGGCCGGCACTTTATGCCACAGTGGCTGTTTCAGCCTTGAGACGCTCGGCCTGGTAGTGTGCGATCAGAGCGTCGATGGTCGGCTGGAGTCTGCCTTCCATCACTTCCGCGAGCTGGTGGTTGGTCAGACCGATGCGATGGTCGGTGAGCCGGTTCTGGGGAAAATTGTAAGTGCGGATCTTCTCGCTGCGATCGCCGCTCCCCACCTGCTGCTTGCGTTCCTTGGCCAGTGCTTCCTGCTGCTTCTCCATCTCCACTTCATAGAGCCGGGCGCGCAGCACGCGCATCGCCTTTTCGCGATTCTTGATCTGCGATTTCTCGTCCTGGCAACTGACCACCGTGTTGGTGGGAAGGTGGGTGATGCGCACGGCAGAATAAGTGGTGTTGACCGATTGGCCGCCCGGTCCGGAGGAACAAAACGTATCGATGCGAATGTCTTTCGCTTCGATCTTCACATCGACTTCTTCGGCCTCAGGCAAAACCGCGACCGTGATGGCCGAGGTGTGGACGCGGCCCTGGGTCTCAGTGGCGGGCACTCGTTGCACCCGATGCACTCCGCTTTCGTATTTCATCTGCGAGTACACCCGCTTGCCCTCGATGATGGCGATCACTTCCTTCAGCCCGCCAACCCCGGATTCGGACTGAGAGAGAATCTCCACTTTCCAGCGATGCTGTTCGGCGAAACGGGAGTACATGCGGAAAATTTCGGCCACAAAGAGTGAGGCTTCGTCTCCGCCGGTCCCGGCACGGATCTCGAGGATGACGTTCTTCTCGTCATTGGGATCCTTGGGCAGCAGCATTACCTTGATCTCTTCTTCCAGGGTGGAGGCAGTGCTCTCGAGCCGGGTTAATTCCTCCTGGGCCATAGCCGCGAGCTCGGCGTCGCTCTCGTTCAACATACCGGTGGCTTCGACAATTCCCTGCTGGACCTGCTTAAGGTCACGGTACTTTCCCACAACCGCTTCCAGATCGCGATGGGCTTTGGCGGTCTTGTGGTATTTTTGCTGGTCGGTCACCAGCTGCGGGTCGGCGAGCTGGCGTCCAAGGTCTTCATAACGGGTTTCGATCTGTTGCAAACGATCCAACATAGTAAGGTTCCTTTCCGTGGGCGAGAGAAGACAGGGACAGTCGGCGGCGGGAGCCGCTAGGAAAGGGCGTGCCGGACAGGAACCGTGTTGGCGACGCGATGAACCATCCTTCTGATTTTATCAGGTTTGAACGATTCGCAGAGCTGTGCCAGCGACTGGCGGAAACCGGCAGCAAGCTGGAGAAGCGCGCGCTCATGGCCGAGTATCTGCGCGCGCTCCCGATACCCGAGGCCGGGCTGGCAGCGCTGTACCTTGCCGGAGTCCCATTCCCGGAGACAGACGGGCGCGAACTGAAGGTGGGCGGCGCGCTGTTGAGCCGCGCCCTTGCAAAGCTATCGGGAGCCAGCCAGCCCGCGATGCATGCCGCCTACTTGCGTCATGGCGACCTGGGCGGTGCTGCGGCTGACCTTCTGCAAGCGCGAAGCGTCGCGGCTACCCTCCGGTTGCCCGAGGTAGCCGATGTCTTTGCAGCCATCGCCGCCGCTGCGAAGCCAGCTGCCAAACAGCAAATCGCACTCGCTCTGCTCCAAAAGGCCACGCCGCTCGAAGCCAAGTATCTGATCAAGGTCATCCTGGGGGATATGCGCACCGGCATCAAGGTCAGCCTGGTGGAGGAGGCGATCGCCGCCGCCTACAGCGCAGCCATCGCCGAGGTCCGGAATGCCAGAATGCTGAACGGCAATCTCCCCGAGGTGCTTGAATTGGCGGCCACGGGTCGCTTGTCGGAGGCGCGGATGAAGCTCTTTCATCCACTCGGCTTCATGCTCGCCAGCCCGGTGGAGACGGTGGAAGAGGCATTGCAGCGCTTTTCGACCGAAGTGGCTGAGGAAGGGCTGGAGGGACCGGTTATCAAAGAAGCCCAATTGGAAGATAAGTACGATGGCATCCGGGCCCAGATCCACTGCGGTTCCCTGGAGCACCCGGGGCGTGTGGCGCTCTTCTCCCGCTCACGAGAAGATATGACGGCAAGTTTTCCCGAGCTCGTCGAGGCCTTTGCTGATTTCAAGCAGCCGCTGGTGTTGGACGGCGAAATCCTGGCCTGGAGCAGTCAGGAGGACCGCGCCCTGCCCTTCTCCTCCCTGCAAGCGCGGTTGGGACGCAAGCGAGTGACGACGGAGATGCGCCAAGCTATTCCAGTGGTTTTTATGGCCTTCGACCTGCTGTACGCCGGCGGCGAAATGACGATGGAGAAACCGCTGCAACAGCGGCGGAGCGTGCTCGAGGACCTGGTGGAGCGGGAGCGGCCACGAACGAGCGTGGGTAGCCGTCTGACCACGGCTGGGCAGCAAACGGAACTGCTTTTTGAAGCGGCTGCCGCATCGGACAACTTCCCGCGGCTGGTGCTGGCGCCCGCCGTCCAGCTGGAAAGCGTGGCCCAACTGGAACAGGCTTACGTGGATGCCCGGGCACGCGGGAATGAAGGCGTCATGTTAAAGGCCCGGCACAGCGTCTATCAGCCCGGACGGCGCGGTCTCGCCTGGCTCAAGCTGAAGCGGGAGCTGGCCACGCTCGATGTGGTGGTAACGGCGGCAGAGTATGGCCATGGAAGACGGGCTGGATGGCTAAGCGACTATACCTTCGCGGTCCGCGATGGTGACAAACTGCGGAATGTGGGCAAAGCCTACTCCGGTGTGACCGATGCAGAGATTGCCCGACTAACCCAGTTGTTTCTGGAACACACGCTTGAAGATTACGGCGATATCCGCACGGTAGAGCCGCTGGTGGTTTTCGAAGTCGCTTTTAACAACGTGATGCGATCAGATCGGCACGACAGCGGTTATGCCCTGCGCTTCCCGCGCATTCTGCGCATTCGCGATGACAAGCCGGTCAGCGAAATAGACACCCTGGAGCGTGTGGCAGCAATCTATCAGTCCCAGCCAGACAAGCCGGTCGAGGATCCCATGATCTAGGTTCGCCTGAGCGAACTAGATCACAAAACGCAATGGCAGGGGCTTGGCCCCGTCTTTTTCGTCCCACGTACGCTGGGGCGAACGTTGGGCACCGTCTATAGCTTCTCCGGAGCACTGGTTCGCTTCTCTAGTGGGAGTGAGCGTGCGAGTGGTCGTGACCGGGGTGGTTGTGTTCATCGACCTCGACGGGCGGGTTGCAACCGTGGGCGACTTCGCATTCGACACACTCGAATTGGATGGTGGAGTGGTAGATGCGGAACTTCTGCCGCAGTGTTCCGTTGACCTGCTCCAAGATGCGAGCGCTCTCCGACGGCGGGATGTCGGCAATGGTAATGTGGGTGGCCAGAGCGTGCGTTTGTGACCCCAGACTCCACACGTGCAGGTCGTGCACATCCTGGACCCCATCGATAGCCTGAAGCGAAACCCGTATCTCCGCCAGTGAGCAACCGCGGGGCGTACCCTCGAGCAGGATGTTGAGCGTTTCCCGCACAATCGAAAGCGAACTCCATAAAATCAGCGCGGCGATGAAGATGGAGAGCACCGGATCGATCCAGTTGTGCCCGGTGAGCAGGATAGCGCCGCCGCCGACAATCACGGCCGCAGTCGAAAGTGTGTCTCCCAGCATGTGAATGAAGGTGCTGCGGATGTTGACATCGCGTGAGGTGGTCCAAAGCAATGCGGCAATGACCCCGTTCATCAGCACGCCAGCTGCGGCGACGATCATCATGAGCCGGGGCTGCACTTGTACCGGCTCGCTCAGGCGATGCACAGCGGCGATAGCGATCCAGATGGCAATCAGGACCAGGGTGAGCGCGTTGAGAAACGCGGCCAGCACGCCGGCGCGCTGATAACCAAAGGTCTTTTGGTCCGTGGGCGGGCGAGTCTGGAAATAGACAGCCACAAACGAGAGCAACAACGCCAGAAAGTCGGATACGTTATGCCCGGCCTCGGAGATGAGAGCGAGAGAATGGGCACGTACCCCGGCAACGAAGGTAAGCGCCACATAAGCCAGCGTCGCCAGCAGCGAAATGCGTAAGATGCGTTTCGTCTTCTCAGACGCCCCGCCATGCATATGCATGTAGTTATTGTACTAGCGCAGCGAAGGAGCCGCCGCGCCCGTGCGGCCATGAAGAGGTACGGAGTTGGCCGTATCGCGCAAGCCGCTCCAGCTCTCGGCCACGATCAGCGAGTTGCCCGGGTTGTGAGGGTCATAGCGCACAGAGGCGGGAAAGCCGAGGCGGCAGTCGTAGATGTTGACGAGGTGGCGCAACATGGTCACATCCTGGGAGCACTCGTAGACCACCCCTGCCGCTTCATACTTGTAGAGAATCAGCTGCATCCCGTTGGGTCGTCCGCTCTCTTCGGCGGTGAGGTCGGAGATGTCGATAACCGTGGCATCGATAATGCGCCCCTGCTGGACCAACAGCTCCCGGCGCTTGCGTTCGAGCTCATCAGGGCTCTGCCGGCGGCGAAGCAGCGCATAGGCGGCCGCCCCCCCAAGGCAGACACTCACGGCGGCAAGCGTGCCAAAAATCTGGGAGTCGCGCAGCGGCAAGCCGTTCATTGGGGCACCAACCAGGAATAGGGGTACACCATGCAGGATATCGCAGCACGGAGTCTCCTGCGGGTGCGGTGAGAGCGCTGGACCCCATTCGGCAACAGCCTGGCCTGCGCTATACTTCAAACAGATGTCAATCCGCTCTTCTGTTGTCCCAAACTCGACGGCGACCGCCGCTTCGAGGTCCGCTTTTAACGTAAATTCCCGCTCCGGACGCCGGCGTATTCGCTCCACCACCGTTCTGTGTGTGCGCAGAGACTCGAGTGTGGTGATGGCGGCCGATGGCCAGGTTACTTTGGGCGAAAGCGTAATCAAACATTCGGCACGGAAGATCCGACGGCTCTATCAGGACAAGATTCTGGCCGGCTTTGCCGGCTCGACGGCGGATGCATTCTCGCTCTTTAGCCGCTTTGAGGCCAAGCTGGAACAGTACGCAGGTAACCTGGGGCGGTCGGCCGTGGAGCTGGCCAAGGACTGGCGCACGGATAAGATGCTGCGCAACCTGGAGGCTCTGCTGGTGGTGGCTGATCTGAAGCAAACCTTTTTAATCAGCGGCTCGGGCGACGTGATCGAGCCCGATGAGGGAATTGCGGCCATCGGCAGCGGTGGCAGCTTTGCCCTGGCAGCAGCCCGCGCTCTGGTGGAAAATTCCGATTTGCCGGCGCGCGCCATTGCTGAGAAGTCGTTGCGTATCGCCGGCCAGATCTGCATCTACACCAACGATCAAATCACGATTGAGGAATTGCACGGCTAGTACAGGCTGTCGCCTAGAAGGAGCTGGCATATGGCGATCTATTTACCAGGAACCGCGGAAGAACTGGAACTGTCTCTCGAAGACCTTACGCCAAGGGAAATCGTGGCGGAGCTGGACAAGCATGTCGTGGGTCAACGGGCTGCCAAGCGGGCCGTCGCCATCGCGTTGAGAAACCGTATGCGCAGGCAGAAGCTGCCGCCGGACATCGCCGAAGAGATCATGCCCAAGAACATCATCATGATCGGCCCCACCGGCGTGGGCAAAACGGAAATTGCGCGACGCCTGGCCAAACTCACCAATTCGCCCTTCATGAAGGTGGAAGCCTCCAAGTTCACTGAGGTGGGTTACGTCGGGCGCGACGTGGAATCAATGATCCGCGACCTGGTTGAGATCGCTGTGGACATGGTGCGCGAAGAAAAGCTGGAAGAGGTGGAAGACCGGGCCGAGCTCAACGCCGAGGAACGCCTGCTCGACCTTTTGCTACCCCCCTCCCCGGCGGCCGGGGGTTCCACGCCGGGACCGGTGGTGATTGATGGCAACAGCTTCCCCCCGGCAAGCCAGGAGAGCCACAACCGCACCCGGGAAAAGCTGCGGCAACAGTTCCGCGAAAGCAAGCTGGATGACCGCACCGTGGAAATCGATGTGCGCGAGCGCAGTACACCCTCCTTCGAAATCATCTCCAATCAGGGTATCGAGGAGATGGATATCAACCTCAAGGACGTGCTGCCCAATCTCTTTGGCCAGCGCACCAAGAAGCGCAAGATGAAGGTCGGGGAAGCCTTTGAATACCTGGTGCAGGAGGAGGAAACCCGGCTGGTCGACATGGACCAGGTGACCCGGTTGGCCGTCGAGCGGGTTGAGAATTCGGGGATCATTTTTTTGGATGAGATCGACAAGATTGCCGGCCGCGAAGGCGGTCACGGTCCGGACGTATCGCGCGAGGGCGTCCAAAGAGACATTCTCCCCATTGTTGAAGGGACCACCGTCAATACACGGTACGGAATGGTGCGGACCGACCATATCCTCTTTATCGCGGCGGGCGCGTTTCACGTTTCGAAGCCGAGCGATCTGATTCCTGAGCTACAGGGTCGGTTCCCTATTCGGGTCGAGCTTCAGTCGCTGACAGTGGAAGACTTTGTCCGGATTCTTACCGAACCGAAGTCGTCGCTGACCAAGCAGTACACTGCGCTGCTCGAAACTGAAGGTCTGAAACTGAGGTTTACCAAGGAGTCCCTCGAAGAGATGGCGCGGTTCGCCTTCCGGGTTAACGAGACCACGGAAAACATCGGCGCCCGGCGGCTGCACACCATCATGGAACGAGTGCTGGACGAGATCAGCTTCATGGCGCCGGACATGATGAAGGGCCATTCCGCCGAAGGTGCGCTGCTAGAGATTGCAGCTTCGGCCGCGGAAAATGGGGCCACTGTGCCTCTGCCCATAACCGAGGTGGAAACGCCAGACGGACGGGAGCGGGTGGTTTTGATCGACCCGGAATACGTACGGGCCATGGTAGCGTCGATCGTCAAAGACCAGGATTTGTCCCGCTACATTCTCTAGCAGGCTGCTGAAAAATCCTTGTTTCGAGAGAAAGACATCCCTCAGCGGCTAAAGCCGGATTCATTGCAAAGGAGTTGTATACGGCCTAAACAGGCCGTACCCTTCAGAACATTGAGTTTTTCAGCAGCCTGCTAGGGAGCATGCACCGGACGGGCGTCGAAGCGAACGTTGGGCAGTTCTTCTACTGACCGGCGTAGTTCCTGCTCCCATCGGGCATGGATTAGGGCAAGTTCAGGATCATCGTCCTCAAAACGCCGGTAGCGGTCGAAGTTCAGCCGGTCGTTTTGGTACAGCAGGACTTCGACCGGTGGCCCGACGGTCACATTCGAGCGCATCGCGGCGTCCATCGAAAGAAGTGCATAGGTTCCCGCAACCTCCAGGCTGGTGGAATTGAACTCGATGCCGCGGTCGAGAATCGGCCGGCCGTACTTGACTTCGCCGATCTGCAGATAAGGCGAATCTTCCGTCGCGCTGAGCGGGTTGCCCTGGGGATAAATGAGGAAGAGGTCGGGTTTCTCACCCTTTACCTGGCCGCCCAACAGGAGGTGGATATTGAATTTGAAATCGTCCTTCTCGAGCGCGGCGCGATCCATATTGTCGACCCGGCGAACAGTGTCGCCGACAATGCGGGCAGCTGCGTACATGGATTCGGCCTTCGCGAGGCCTTGCCCGGCGGCGAAATCGCCGCGTAGAAGGGTGATCACGGACTGGGTGAGGGACAGGTTTCCACTGGTCAGGATGACAAAAGCGCGTTCTCCCGGCTGAAGAAAGGTGTGCATCTTGGGGCACACATTTACCTGGTCGTAGCCGGCGTTGGCTCGGGAATCGGACGCCATAACCAATCCTTCACGGGTCATGATGCCCAAACAATAGGTCATTATTACTCCTCAAGCTGAATGCTAGATCATTTTCCGTGTGAACCGACCGGGATTGTCTGATAGTTTTTCAGCATCATAATTTTTGCGACAAGGACCTTGTCGTTCCTGTCGAACCTGCCCGGGGAAAAACCCTGGGCATTCGCTTCAGGGGCTCGATTGAGGGAGTGCAATGCTTATTCGCTTAGGTTATGACATCGGTTTCAATGTTCCGGCTCCCGTGACGATCGTCGCGATGCTCCACGTGCATCCTTCCCGGGAACCCGATCTGCTTGAGCCAGACGAGCTGAAGCTCGATCCCGCGGTACCGATTACCAGCTATATCGACACCTTTGGCAATCGCTGCTCCAGGTTCGTGGCGCCCACCGGGTATATCAGGCTGAGCGGTTCCACCCTGATTGAAGACTCGGGCATGGAAGATCCCTCACCGCTCGACGCGACCGAGCATCCGGTTGCGGATTTGCCTAACGAAACGCTTATCTATCTGCTCAATAGCCGTTACTGCGAGGTTGATCGGCTCTCCAATGTAGCGGTCGAGCTGTTTGGCAATGTGGCGCCTGGCTGGGGCCGGGTAAGGGCCATCACCGATTGGGTTTATTCCAAAGTGGCTTTTGGCTATCAACATGCCCGTTCCACCAAGACCGCACTCGATGTGTTTACCGAGCGAGTGGGCGTTTGCCGCGACTTTCAACACCTGGCGGTGACCTTCTGCCGCGCCCTCAACATCCCGGCGCGCTATGTGACCGGATACCTGGGAGATATTGGCATCCCCCCAACCTACACTCCGATGGACTTCAGCGCCTGGTTTGAGGTCTACCTGGCCAATCGCTGGTGGACTGTGGATGCGCGGCACAACCATCCCCGCATCGGCCGGGTGCTGATGGCCGTGGGCCGGGATGCCTCGGACGTGGCCATCACTACTTCCTTCGGGATCGCCAATCTCACCCACTTCACTGTGGTCAGCGACGAGGTTGCAACCGAAACCGCGTCAGGATTCAGGAAATAATGGAAATAGCCCGACCGAGCACGTTCGGCAATCCGCTCCTGAAGGACTACGTCCTCGATAACACCTATGACGAGATGTTCACCGGGGACGGCCTGGTAAGGCCGCACTACGCTGAAGTACTGGAAACATTCCTGAACCTTCCACCCGAGGAGATCGCGCGCCGCAAGCGCTCGGTTGACCTGTCTTTCCTCACTCAGGGCATCACCTTCAACGTCTACGGGCACGGGGAAGGGACGGAAAGAATCTTTCCCTACGACCTGTTGCCGCGGGTGATCACCGGTACGGAATGGCAACACATTGAGAAGGGGCTGACCCAGCGAATCACCGCCCTCAATCTGTTTCTGCACGATGTGTATAACGAAGGCAAGATTCTCAATGACGGCCATGTGCCGCGCGAGATCGTGTACAGCTGCCGACAGTTTCGCCGGGAAATGCGCGGTCTGCAGGTGCCCCGGAATGTCTACATCACCGTGACGGGCACAGATCTCCTTCGCCTGAGCAGCGGAGAATTCGTTGTTCTGGAAGACAATCTCCGGGTTCCAAGCGGCGTCTCCTATATGCTGACGAGCCGCCGGGTGATGAAGCGGACTTTTCCCCAGCTCTTCCGCGATTACGGCGTGCAGCCGATCGAACACTACACGCAATTGCTTCTGAGCACGCTGCGATCGCTGGCTCCGGAGGGGCGCCACGACCCTTCCATCGTGTTGTTGACCCCTGGCGTCTACAACTCGGCATACTTTGAGCACACCTACCTGGCCCGGCAGATGGGCATCGAGTTGGTCGAAGGACGCGACCTGGTCATCCACGACAACGTGGTTTACATGCGAACCACAGCCGGCCTGAAGCGAGTCGACGTGATCTACCGCAGGGTGGACGACGACTTTATTGATCCGCTGGCATTCCGTTCTGAGTCGATCCTTGGCGTGGCCGGCATGTTCAACGCCTACCGTGCCGGCAACGTGACCCTGGCCAATGCTTTCGGAACCGGCATCGCCGACGACAAGGCGGTTTATGCCTACGTGCCGGCGATCATCAAGTACTACCTGGGCGAAGAACCGATACTGAACAACGTGGAAACCTATCTCATGACCGACCCTAAACAGCGCCAGTATGTTACCCAGAATCTGGACAAGCTGGTGGTGAAAGCGGTAGGGGAGTCAGGCGGCTACGGAATGTTGATAGGCCCTCATAGCACCGCCGAGCAGCGGGAGGAGTTCAAGCGCGCGATCGAAGACAACCCGCGCAACTATATCGCCCAGCCTACACTCGATTTCTCCCGCGCCGGTTGTTTAACCGAAAACGGAATCGAGCCCCGGCACGTGGATCTGCGGCCCTATATCTTGTATGGCGATAAGGTGCGAATCGTTCCCGGGGGACTGACCCGGGTCGCCCTGCGGCGGGGCTCGCTGGTGGTGAACTCGTCCCAGGGCGGGGGCAGTAAAGATACCTGGGTTTTAAACGACTGAGCGGTCGCGCCGTAAGTATGAATCGGGCCAATGACTTATACGTGGTTTTCTCCAACGAGAACCACACCTTGCATTCTTGATGCGGACACAGGAACTGTGAGACCGCTCTGAGGACACATGCTTTCTCGCGTAGCAGACAGTCTTTACTGGATGAGCCGTTATCTCGAGCGCGCCGAGCATACGGTCCGCATGCTCGACGTAAACATGGGTCTCATGCTGGACAAGTCCAGCACCAGCGCCGAGGGACGATGGAAGCGGGTGCTGGCCGCCCTGGGGAATCCGCAGGACGTGCGCTGGGAAAATGATTATTACCAACTCGTCCATTCGCTCACCTTCGACCCTGACATTCCCGCATCGGTCACTTCCTGCCTGATCGAAGCCCGGGAAAACGCACGCCAGGTGCGCGACGAGATCAGCTCCGAGCAGTGGCAGCAGTTAAACCGCATGTACCACTGGGTGATTCAGCCCCATTCCGAGTTCGGATTGAATACCCGCCTGGCTGATTTCCTTCCCGCAGTGATTGACGGAGTCCACCTTTTTCAGGGTGTCACCGATACCACCATGAGCCACGGCGAGGAGTGGCAGTTTATCCAAATGGGCCGCTACCTGGAGCGAGCGGCCGCCATTGCCAATCTGCTCGACCTCTATCAGCCGGAAATCCTTCATACGCCCGAAGTAGCGGCCGAGGGGCAACAATACCAGGAGTGGGTAGGCTTGCTGCGCTGTTGCACTGCTTTCGAAGCCTATTGCAAGGTCTATACCGCCGACATTACGGCGGACAGAATCCTCGAATTCTTATTGCTGAACCCGCAGTTCCCCCACTCGCTAAGGTATTCGGTCGATTGCCTGCGCCAGGCGCTAGTCGCCGTGCAACATTCGAGCGGTAGACCGCCGGTGGACGAATTGACCAGAGTCTCCGGCCGGCTGCAGGCGTCGCTGAGCTTCGTCGAGGTCTCCGACATTCTCGCCCAGGATCCTGGAGCATATCTGCACAACATTCTGCAGCAATGCCGGCAGACGCACGACCTGATTTACCGTTTTTATATTCAATACTCGGTGGAAGCCGCGCTCGCTATGTAGCTGGGAGCAGGGAGTTCGACAGGCGATGGATTTTTATCTGATACGGCATCTGACCAAGTTTCTGTACGCGGACCAGGTAAGCGAAAGCCTCATGGAGGCGCGCATGCACCCGCGCAGCGACAACAATCAACGCTGCCTCTCGTTCTCCTTGTCGGTAAGCCCCCGTTGCCGGGTTTTCTCTTACCGCGATCACCTGGGCAACAACGTGCATCACTTCGATATCCCCGGGGAGCACTCGCAACTGGTGATGGTGGCCGAGGCTCTGGTGGAACAGCAGCCGCTGCCTGAGATTCCGCAAACGCTCCGGCCTGGAGCTTGGAATGAGCTGGACTCGCTGGTCGCCTTAGGGGATTTCTCCGAGATGCTGCTGCCCAGTGAATTCGCCAAACCTTCACCCGCCCTGCTCGATCTGGCGAAATTGTTGGATGTACGCCGCCGCGATGATCCCCTGGTCCTTTTGCGGCAGTTGAATGCGTCGCTCTACCACTGGTTCGACTATGTACCGCGCAGCACGCACGTAAACTCTCCTATCGACACGGCGCTCGAATCCAGGAAAGGTGTGTGCCAGGACTTTGCCCACACCATGATTGCGCTGGTGCGGCACGTGGGCATTCCCTGCCGATACGTGAGCGGATATCTCTACCATGGCGAGGAGAACGCGGACAGGTCCACGTCCGACGCCACCCATGCCTGGGTAGAGGCCTTTTTGCCCCAGGTGGGTTGGGTGGGCTTTGACCCGACCAACAACCTCCTGGCCCACAACAGGTACATCCGGACCGCGTTGGGAAGGGATTACGCGGATGTGCCGCCGACCCGCGGCATCTATCGGGGCAGCAAGGAAAGCGAGCTTTATGTCGCGGTCAAGGTGTCGAAATACGTCGACATGCCGCCGCTGGATCGCGATATGCCTGTTCCGGAAGACTGGTCTATTCTGGTGGAGCGGGCCCAGGAACCGCCTTCACCCCCGCAACTACTGGATCTTCAGCGAATGCAACAGCAACAACAATAGGTGCGGATTTGCCCGCCCTTAACGCAACGAATACCCATATTCTGGCTTGTTTTGCGAGATCTGAGATAGGGCGAACCTCAACTTTGGAGTCCGAAAACTGACGGGTTTAGAGTGGAAATCCCACATCTCGTGAAAAACGAGCGAGATATGGGCAGCCGTTTTCGCGGTGCGACTTACCGTGCCGAACACGCAGAGGACCTGACCAAACGTAACCTGCGTGGTTTTTTCCTTCTTTTCCTGCACAGGCAGGATCGCGTAGCTTATCAGAGGTGACTTATGGAATCGGACCTCGGTTACTTTTGCCGGGCATACATCGGGCAGGACGTTCAGGCTAATGTGATTGCCCGTACCCTCAGAGAAGCCGAGCTTGAAATCACCCGCATGATCCGCGGAGGAGCCACGACGGCCCGCGCGGTACAGCACGGCCGGCCCGATCACGAGCCTGTGCTTGTGGCCAGCGCTTACGGCGGCATGGCAGATGGTGAGATGTGGCGATACTTGCGGGAGAGCGCCGGACCGGAATTCGACCGCTGGCAAGCCGCTCACCGTTCCAAAACCAAGATCCTGGACGATCGCTGGGTGGTGATCGAGCTCTCCCCAGGCGGAATCAAAGAGTACAGCGCCTTTGGAAAGGCCGTCCGCGCGATTTGGGGTAGCGCAACCACGCCACCGGAACCCATTCGCGAGGAGTTTTCTCTTCCCGAAACCGAAAGCGCCCCCAAGGCGCCCAGCAAAACTCCCCTGAGACCGACCCTCACCTCGAAAGCTGGTTAGTACCTTCCCCTTGACGCAGTGTGGCTGATTCTCCTAAGGTCAGGAGCGCATGTAAACGTTTGCCCGCCACGTCTGTTATTTTGTCTCAAGGTTTCTATGCCTAATGCCACCGAGCCGCGTCTGAGCGAGACAAGTGCGCTGGACACGCTGAAGCAGCAAGTACTCGACGCCAATCTGGAACTGGTTCGCCAGGGTTTAGTTCTCTTCACCTTCGGCAACGCCAGCGGCATCGACCGCCATCGAGGGCTGGTGGTGATCAAGCCCAGCGGAGTGGACTACGCAGCGCTCGCTCCGGCAGACATGGTGGTTACTGACCTGAACGGGAAAGTGGTCGACGGCCGGCTCCGGCCGTCTTCTGATCTGGCCACGCATCTCCTACTCTACAAAGAGTTTCCCGGCATCGGCGGGGTGGTGCACACGCATTCTGAATATGCCACGGCCTGGGCCCAGGCGGGGCGAGAGATTCCCGCCTACGGAACCACCCACGCGGATTACTTCTACGGCCCCGTTCCCGTAACCGAAGAGCTGACCGCGGAGGAAATTGGCGGAGACTACGTTTACAACACCGGGATCGCCATTGCCCGCCGCTTCAAGGAGCTCGACCCGCACGCGATTCCCGCCGTTCTGGTGGCCGGCCATGCGCCCTTCTGCTGGGGGAAAACGCCCCATGACGCAGCCCACAACGCGGCCGTTCTGGAAACTGTCGCTCGGATGGCCTACTACACGGCTACCTTGCGACAGGGTTGTACCGGGGTTTCCCAGGCGCTGTTGGACCGGCATTACTTCCGCAAACATGGCGCCGCCGCGACCTACGGACAGGAGAAATAATGCACCTAGCGGCCTTGGCGGTTTCAACCCAGCTTGCCCGCCTGAACTGGATCGACGTACTGGTGATCGCGATCTACTTTGCGATCGTGGTTTTTATCGGCTTCTATCTAAAGGGCTCCTCCAATACCAGCGAGGAGTTCTTCATGGCCGGGCGCGAAATGACCGCCTGGATCGCCGGCCTGAGCTTCGTTTCCGCCAATCTGGGCTCACTCGAACTGATGGGCTGGGCCGGCTCCGCGTACCAGTACGGGATCCTGGCCATGCACTGGTACTGGATCGGCGCCATTCCCGCGATGCTCTTTCTCGGCATTGTCATGATGCCGTTCTACTACATCTCGAAGACCCACTCCGTACCCGGATATCTCAAACTGAGATACGGTGACGGCGCGCGCGCCCTCTCCGCCGTCAGCTTCGCGTTCATGACCATTCTCATGAGCGGCATAAATATGTATTCGATGGCCATTGTGATGAAGGTGGTCCTGGGCTGGGACCTGAACTTCAGTATCTGGGTTTCTTCGGCCACGGTGGCTGCGTATGTTGCGCTGGGCGGGCTTAAATCCGCGATCTATAACGAGATTCTCCAGTTCCTGCTCATCTGGGCGGGCGCCCTGCTGGTGCCGATTCTGGGCCTGATCGAAGTAGGCGGCTGGAGCAACCTGAGGCAGCAAATCGCGACCAACCTGGGCCGTTCGGACTATGTGCACCTGTGGTCGACGCTGGGCCATTTCAGCACCAACCCCATGGGGGTGAATTGGTTCGGAATCGTCTTCGGATTGGGCTTTGTGGTGAGTTTTGGATATTGGACCACGGATTTTCTGGTGGTACAGCGCGTGCTATCGGCAGACAGCATACGTTCCGCAAGGATGGCTCCGGTCATCGGCGCCGCGTTCAAGATGGCCGTGCCCTTCATCGTAATTCTGCCCGGCCTGCTTGCCCTTTCAGTACTGCCCTTTCGACTGGTGGCCCAGGACCTGGCGGTCAAGACCGGCCAGCATAGCTTCAACGAGGTTCTGCCCCTGATGCTGGTGCGCTACTGCGGACCAGGTCTGCTGGGGCTAGGGGTCACGGCCCTGATCGCCGGCTTCATGTCTGGCATGGCGGGCAACGTGAGCGCATTCTCGACCGTCTGGACCTATGACATTTATGGCGCCTTTCTGAACAAGAAGGCGACCGACCGGCACTATGTGGCCATGGGCCGTTGGAGCACCCTGATCGGGGTGCTGGTCTCGGTCGGCACGGCGTACCTGGTGCAGCACGCAGCCAGCATCATGGACTACGTACAGCAACTGTTCAGCTTCTTCATCGCGCCGCTGTTCGGCACAGTGATCCTGGGCATGCTGTGGAAGCGAGCGACCAAGGAGGCCGGTTTTTGGGGATTGCTGGCCGGTACCGTGACCTCTATCGGCCTCTGGTTGTGGGTGCAGCATGATCCGCACGCCTTGCGCTACGTCGCACTTTCTCCCGATGCAAAGGATATGGCAGAGAACATCTATCGCGCCCTGTGGGCCTGGCTGGTCTGCGTGGGGGTAACGGTGGGGGTCAGCTATATGACCAAACCCCGCCCGGTGGCGGAGCTGGAGGGGTTGGTCTACGGTGCTTCTGTGCTCCCCAAGGAATACGATGAACACTGGTACCAGCGTCCCATCGTCTGGGCAGGAACGGTGGCTGTGCTCTTCATAATTCTGAACATCATCTTCTGGTAATTCTGATAAGGAGCCGAGCAGATGCGAGAGTCTTTTTCTATCTGGTGGTTCGCAGGCATACTGATGCTGGCCTATGGTTTGGTGATTTTAGCCACCGGTATCTGGGAGCTGAGCCACCCACTGGTCAATCCTCCGGTTCTGAACAATCTTCATGCGCCGATATGGTGGGGTGCGCTGCTCCTGGTTTTCGGTTTGGGCTACACCATCGGCTTTCGCCCCCGGCAATCGGTTAACAAGCGAAGGAAATAGCAATGGCGAAACAGATGACGTTCGGCGTGATTGTCGGCAACCGCGGGTTCTTTCCCGATCACCTGGCAAAGACAGGCCGCGAAGAGATGCTCAGAGTGCTGGAGGCGGCCGGAATCCGCACCATCGCGCTGAGCACGGAAGCATCGAAGTTCGGCGCGGTCGAAACCCCGACCGAAGCCCGGCTGTGCGGGGATCTCTTCCGCAAGCACCGCGACCAGATTGACGGAGTCATTGTTACACTTCCGAACTTTGGCGAAGAGCGCGGGATTGTCGATGCACTGCGCCTCTCCACCTTGAAGGTGCCGGTGCTGGTGCAGGCGACTCCTGACCGGGCCGCGGACATGAAGATCTCTCACCGGCGCGACAGCTTTTGCGGAAAGATGTCGGCCTGCAACAATATGATGCAGTACGGCATTCCCTACTCGCTCACCGCCCAGCACACGGTGCAGCCTGACTCCGATGCTTTCCGCAAAGACCTGGAGTGGTTCTCTTCAGTCTGCCGCGTAGTGCGGGGCTTCACCAATCTTCGCGTGGGCGCGATCGGCGCGCGCCCTGCGGCTTTCAACACGGTTCGCTACAGCGAGAAGCTGCTGGAGCGGAGCGGGATCTCAGTCGATACGCTTGATCTTTCCGAAGTCCTGGGCCGGATTGAACGGCTCAAGGACAACGATGATGCGGTGCAGACCAAGCTTGCGGCCATCCAATCGTATGTGTCCACCAACAATATTCCTGTGGTCGCCCTGATCAAGATGTCGAAGCTGGGAGTGGTGATCGAACAGTGGATGCAGCAGACCTATTGCACCGTGAGCGCCATTCAGTGCTGGACGTCGCTCGAAGAATACTTTGGCGTGGTGCCCTGCACGGTGATGAGCATGATGAGCGACAACCTGTTCCCCAGCGCCTGCGAGGTGGACATCTGCGGGACCATCAGCATGCATGCCCTGGCCCTGGCTTCGGAAACTCCGAGCGCGCTGCTGGATTGGAACAATAATTACGGTACCGATCCGGACAAGTGCGTCTGCTTCCACTGCTCCAACCTGCCCAAGCACTTCTTTAAAGACGTCGTCATGGATTTTCAGGCGATCATCGCCGGCACGGTGGGCAAGGAGAATACCTTCGGCACCTGCGTTGGCCGGGTGAAGGCCGGCGCCATGACTTATGTGCGATTCTCGACCGACGACTTCCGCGGCACGATCCGGGGCTACGTCGGGCAAGGGGAATTTACCAACGATCCGCTGGAAACTTTTGGCGGCGCCGGGGTTGCCAAAATTCCACGACTGCAGAAGCTGCTCCGACTCATATGCGAGCAGGGCTTTGAACACCACGTCGCGGCCAATTTTTCGCAGGTGGCCAGTCCGGTGCACGAAGCAGCCGTCCGCTATCTGGGCTGGAGCATGTACAACCACGACCTCGAATAAAAAGGAGAGCTCCCCTTGAAGATGACTTACAAAATCGATCCCGCCCACTCCAGTGCGCAATTTGTGGTTCGTCACATGATGATTACCAATGTCCGCGGTGGATTCAGCGGCGTGCAAGGCACGGTGGTTTACGATCCGGAGAATCTCGGCGTTTCGAGCATCGATGTGACTATAGACGTAAATAGTCTCAGTACCTCGGATGCGGCTCGGGACACACATCTGAAGAGCGCGGACTTTCTCGACGCCGAGAAGTACCCCACGATTACCTTCAAAAGCAAGGCCATTACCAAGCATGGGGACGGCCTGCGGGCGAAAGGGGACCTGACCATTCATGGGGTGACGAAGGAGGCGATATTAAATGTGGAAGGCCCGACGCCGGAAGAAAAAGACCCGTGGGGCAATGTGCGAATGGGCGCGTCCGCTACCACCAAGATCAAACGGAGCGACTTCGGCCTGACCTGGAATGCGGCGCTCGAGAGCGGCGGATTTCTGGTTGGCGACGAGCTCAAAATCGAGTTGGATGCTTCGTTGATCAAGGGGTGAGGACAGCAAGTGGCGATCGTCGCAGGGGTCGATTTCGGCACGCTGAGTGTACGGGTCACGCTATTCGACAGCGGCCGGGGTGATAAGGGTGGATTAGCCACCGCATCGGCGTCTTATCCGCTGCACCGCAAGCGGGAAGACCCGGATTTTGCTACTCAGTCGCACCAGGATCAGATGGATGCGCTGGTCAGCGCCATGCGCGCGGTGGTGGCCAAGGCGGGAATTTCCGGCGAGCAGATCGAAGCCATCGCGCTCGACACCACGGGCTCGAGCGTGGTTCCCGTCGACGCCAATCTGCAGCCGCTCGATGACTACTATCTGTGGTGCGACCATCGCGCCAAGGGTGAGGCGCAGGAGATCACGGAACTCGCTCACCGTGAGCATCTGGAAGCGATTGAATGGTGCGGCGGGGTCTACTCCCACGAGTGGGGATTTGCCAAGCTGCTGCACTGGCTGCGCCATAACCCGGAGAAGCGGAGCCAGCTGGCGAGTGCTTTTGAGCACTGCGACATGGTTGCGGCCACTCTCTGCGGCATTACCGATCCCAAACTGGTGAAGCGCAGCATCTGCGCCATGGGACACAAGTGGATGTGGAATCCCAAGTGGGATGGCCTGCCATCCCAGGCGTTTCTCTCCGATGTGGATCCGCTGCTGGATGGAATCCGCGAAAAGCTGTCGGGTGAGTATCACACTTCTGACAGCCTGGCGGGCCATCTTGCGCCTGCATGGGCGGAGAAGATGGGCTTGCGAGCAGGTATTCCGATTCCCGTGGGAGCCTTCGACGCTCATTGGGACGCAATTGGTGCGGGATGCAGGCAGGGCGACGTGGTCAACGTGGTCGGCACCTCGACCTGCATCATCGCCATGCAGGGCAAGACGACGCTCATCCCCGGGGTATGCGGAGTTGTCCCCGGCAGTGTGCATCCCGGCTACACGGGGATTGAGGCGGGGCTCTCGGCCACCGGCGATATTTTCGAGGCGATTGCGCGCCGCGCCAATGTGAAGGTCGCGGAACTTAGCCGTGGTCTCGAAACGTATCGGCCAGGACAAACCGGCCTGCTGCGGCTGAGCTGGGACAATGGCGATCGCACGGTTCTGGTCAACCCGGAACTGGGCGGCATCACCCTGGGCTGGAACCTGGTTAACACCGCGCAGGATGAGTTGTTCGCCGCGATCGAAGGCACCGCCTTTCACACCCGCATTATCCTTGAGCGCCTGGCCGAATATGGAGTGCCTGTGGAGCGTGTGATCAACGGGGGTGGAGTGCCCCAGAACAATCCGGTTCTCAACCAGGTCTACGCCAATGTGCTGGGCAAACCGGTGCTGGTGCCGGATGGTATTCCCACCAGCCTCGGCTCCGGCATCTTCGCGCTGCTGGCGGCGGGCGCCTTCTCTTCGGTGGAAGAGGCTCAGGCAAAGATGTGCCTGGCGCATAAGACGTACGAGCCGGAGGCCAAGGCTGTGCGGGTATATGAGGAGCTTTACCAGCTTTACCGGAAGGTCTATTTCGCCTTTGGCCAACGGGGCGGCCCGGCAGTGGAGTTAGGCGAGGTGCTGCCCAAGTTGATCAAAATCAGGTCTTCGGTACTGAGTGGTTGATGCGCGGGGAGAGAGACAGCAGGTCCCTCCCACTTTTCCGCGATCGCGAGGGCGACGGAAACACTGTCGTGGTAAGAGTGATAAGTCCCTTGTGGTTGCCAGAAGCCACCTGAATCGCCTCTCGTTCCTTTCGAGCCACTTTCTTGCACTTGTGATGCTCACACCCTGATGAGGTGCTCTGTTGGTAAGCGGGCCGGTACCCGGCAAGTCCTTATAATTGAATCTGCTCCAGCTCGGGGTCGAACAGATGCTGAACCAGAAGAAAGTCGTCGTGGTTTTGCCCGCCTACAATGCGGCCAAGACCTTGCGCCGCACGGTCGAGGAGATTCCTCGCGAGATCGTCGATGAGGTGATCCTGACCGATGACGCTAGCCGCGACAATACCTCCGATCTTGCCCTGGAGCTGGGTCTGATCACCATACGGCACGATCATAACCGCGGCTACGGCGGTAACCAGAAGACTTGCTACACGGCGGCGCTGGCGCGGGGCGCGGACATTGTGGTCATGCTGCACCCCGACTACCAGTACACCCCCAAGCTGGTTTCGGCCATGGCCTCGATGATCGCCTACGGGGAATACGACGCCGTACTGGCCTCGCGGATTCTGGGCCGGGGTGCGCTCCAGGGGGGCATGCCCCTGTACAAATACATTGCCAACCGCGGGCTTACATTCATTGAAAACATTTTGATTGGGCACAAGATGTCGGAGTATCACAGCGGCTACCGGGCATGGAGCCGCGAATTGCTGAGAGCGCCTGCCGCTGCTGAGCTGCTCCGATGATTTCGTCTTCGACAATCAGATGATCGTGCAGGCCCTCTATTTCGGCTTTCGCGTGGGCGAGATCTCTTGTCCGACCAAATATTTCAAGGAAGCGTCGTCGATCAACTTTCAGCGCAGCGTGACTTACGGGTTTGGAGTTCTTGGCACTGCGCTCGATTTGCGATTAAAGCGCTGGGGCCTGGCCAAGCCCGGGTTCCTCGCGGATGTGCCCTATGAGAGGCTGATGCCGGAAAATTCGGCGCATTCTATTTCGACAACCCTGGGCTGAGCGGAGCACTCATTTGCAAGCTTCCAACACGATCTCAGAGGCTCGAACGGGAGCATCCCGGGTACCCGAGCCTGCCCATCTCCGATCCTTTCTGGACCGCTGGCAGTACACGATCTACGCCCTGGCGATTGCTATCGCCATCTCCACGTGGTTCATCGTCTTCCGCGCACCACTTTGGCTGGATGAGACGGTCTCCCTTTTCCTGATCAGGGGGGGCTTTGCGGGGATCATGTCCCGCCAGGTCTGGCCCGACGCCCCGGCATACTCGTGCCTGCTTTGGCTGTGGACGAAGGCGATGGGCACGGGGGAGACCATGCTCAGGATCTCGTCCCTTCTTCCCATGCTGGCAGCGGTGTATCTGCTGTATCGCGCTGCGCGGGAATTGTTCGAGCGGGATGTTGCCATGATCGCGGCGATCGTCTTCTGCCTTCATCCGATTATCATTTTCGCGGCGATTGACGTTCGCCCCTACGCCGTCGCGGCCCTGGCGATCAACGCGACGATTCTCGCCCTGGTCCACCTGCGGCACAACAACTCAAACTGGCTGGCCGCCCTGTTCGGCCTGTTGGCAGGATGCATTGTCGAGTTTCAGTTGCTGTTCGCGGCCATCCTGCCGGCGCTTGCTATTTGCTTTATCGCGCTGAAGATGGGCGATCGCAAAACCTTGTGGCGGCAGCTCAGTATTGCGCTGGTCGTGTTTGCGGTTGCGTGCCTGCCGGCGATTCCCCGATTGCAATACATGATGCACACCAGCGGTACGCATGTCTTCGCTGAAGCCCCGCGGCTGCTGCAGCTGGTTTCAACTCTCACCATACGAGGGCTGGTGATTGTCCTGGTGGTTTTCGTTCTGATTGCCGCCGCCAGACGACGCCTGGGTCCGGAGAACCATTCGGATCGATGGACTACTTTGCTCTGCACCTCTCTGGCGCTGGTTCCGATTGTGATTCTCTATCTGGTGAGCGTGGGAACATCGATCCATGTTTTCGTCCCCCGCTACCGATTGGTTGCTGTTCCTGGAATTGCGCTTTGCTGGGCTTTAGTAGTTAGCTGAATCAATTCCCGTGGCCTGCGATTGTCGTTCTGCACCGCGCTGGTTGTGGTTGCTGCCTGCGTTTACTTCACTGCCCCGACTTTCCAGCGTCACATGTATTCATGGAAATACGCGCTGGCCTTTGTGGAGAAGAACGCTTCTGCGGACGGCGCTCCGGTGCTGATCTGCAGCGATATTCCGGAGGCCGATCACATGCGGATGCCGGTGGGTTCGGCAATCGAGGACAGCGGAATTCTGGCCCCGCTCAGTTATTACAAGCTCACTGTGCCGGTGACGCCGCTGCCGCGGGCGCTCAATGAGGAGGCTATGCGGGCGGGTTCGGAGTTTCTGCAACAGCAGGCACAGCGCCATCAACGTTTTCTGGCTATGGCGTTTGTGGAGTCATATGGCACCCTCGACTGGCTGGCAAAAGAAGCTGCTGGAACGGACTACGTCCACGAGTTGGGAGTATTCGACGGAGTCAAGGTATTGGAGTTCGTACCTCGTGCCCAGGCAGATGCCTCGTACTGATTCCAAACGCAGGCGATCTGAGCGGAAAGATCGGACTTAGGGGATTGGAAGATGAAGGTATTGGTGACCGGGGGCGCTGGATACGTTGGGTCTCACGCCGTGCGAGAGCTGCTCGCGGCGCGCCATGACGTAATCGTCTATGACAATCTCTCCACCGGCCACCGCGAACTGGTCGATGGAGTTCCCCTGATTGTCGCTGACGTCGCGGACCATGCGCCTTTGCTCAAGGCTCTTCGCGGAGTCGACGCGGTAATGCATTTCGCGGGCTCCGCCTATGTGGGCGAGTCGATCGAGAATCCGCGCAAATACTTTCACAACAACGTGGAGTCTGCTCTTAAGCTGGCGGACTCGGTACTGGCCAGCGATGTGCGGCTCTTCGTCTTCTCCTCCAGCTGCGCAATCTACGGAGTGCCGCAGCGCCTGCCGATTGAGGAGTCGTCGTCCAAGAACCCAATCAACCCGTATGGCGCGACCAAGTGGTTCCTGGAACAGGTTTTATCGGCCTATCGCTACTCGCATGGGCTGCAACATGTGTGCCTGCGATATTTCAATGCTGCCGGCGCACACCCTAGTGGTGAACTCGGCGAATACCATGATCCGGAAACACATCTGATCCCGCTGGCGTTGAAGGCAGTCCTGGGCACCGCGCCCGCGCTCAAGGTCTTTGGCAAAGATTTGCCCACGGCCGATGGAACCTGCATCCGCGATTTTGTCCATGTTTCGGATCTGGGCCGGGCACACGTCAAAGCGTTGGAGTATCTGGCCGGCGGAGGCGAATCGATCGCTTTGAACCTGGGGACGGGAAGGGGGACTTCGATCGGCTGCTTACTCGCTGCGGTCAAAAAGATCACGGGTCGAGACGTCCCGCACGAGTTCGCCGCCGGCCGGCGGGGAGATCCCCCAGCGCTCTATGCCGACGCCAGCCTCGCGCGCCGGCTGCTTGACTGGGCGCCTGAATTTGATCTGGAATCCATCCTGCAAACCGCGTGGGCATGGGAAAGCCAAGGGTTGCCGCGGCTGCTTCCGGCTGTCAGCCGGCGATAGAATTTATGCCGACCAGGGTGCGCGCCGCTGATAATCTGTCTTAAATGATGGAAGTCTTTCCGGCATTCCCTGTTGGAAACGTTAGTGGAAAGCTTGGCGATGAGTCTCAACCATGAAATTTCCTCTACCAAAGTTCTCGACTCGACGTTA
>CAWFBI010000020.1:0-192693 GCA_963814015.1 uncultured Acidobacteriaceae bacterium | reverse complement strand
TAAACCCACAGGACGAGTCACGCGCATGACCTGGATCTCTTCCTAAGATGACCCACATCGCATACGCGATCTGTATGTGACGCACTACACTAGTTTGATCTTAGTTGGACCAGTTTATTGTCTTTGTCCAGCTTGTAGCTGATATAGCTTCCGTCGCTCTCGCAGGCCAAATGCTGCGGAACATCGCCTGGTATCAAGAGCTTTGACGAGATGCTCGCGTCTTGGGGGCGGAGTTCGAAATAGGAGTACGTGTTGCTCGCAAACGGAGCGTTTTCCGTGACACTCTGCATGCGGAAATGGCCAACCCATCGATCATTCGACGGAACCATATCGACAAAGGCAAAGCCCGAAGGCGTCTGAAGTGGAACTTCACGGACACCCCCTCCCGAGTTCACATCCAAAACCGGGTCGTTGCTGTTCATGCGCCAAACAAGAAGGTCCTCCTTGTAAGGCGTGAATACGATCGAGCCCATTAGCTTGGTGGTTGCCCTGGCAGCTTCGACAGAAGGGTATGGCGCGCCGCCGCCAACTGGTGTTCTAGATCCCGGCAAGTCAATGCTTTTTAAGATCTGGCCAGAGGAGCTAACCAGGAGGAGCCGCGCTGCCGAGTTGAGTTGGTCATAGCCCGCTACAAGAAAGTCGCCCGAAGGGAAGATTGCAAGATGAAAGAGCTGATACGAAACCGGGAGCTCTATAGAACCCTTATAGCCGCCGTCTCTGCCAAATTCGGCGATGTAATTGTGGTAGCTGCTCCAATCGAACCCGGCTGGAGATTTGCCGGGCCCCGGGGAGCCCGGCGAGCCCTTAGTAGCCCGCACTAGGAAACCTACTTCCGAACTTGAGGGGAAGAATCCGAAAATGTTTAGGTCGTGAAGGTCCGAAATCGCTGAGGGTGAGTATGTCTGACTTTCTTTGCCCCGGAAGGAAACTACGGTGTGTTTTTTCAGGTCTTTCGGATCCAGCATGTCCAGATATAAGTGACCTTCGGTGTCACATTGCGGGAGTGATGTCACAGGCGATATGGCGATCGTTGAATCCGAGTTGACCGGGGTGAATTTCAGGGTTCGTTCCGGAATGACCTCAGCTTGAGCCGGGCCGGCATCGGTTGCCTGCTTTGCAACCGGCGTTGGAGCCTGGCAAAAACTGGGCGCAGCCGTGAGAAAGAGAAGCACCGTACCCAGTCTGAAAACCATCGTCGTCTACCCCTGTTACCTCTGGCTAATTGAGCGCGATTTGCGAGTGAGATTTTAGGGACTTTTGAACGTCAAAGGCGTCCGGAGGTTGAGCCACGTAAGGATCGTATCGGCGAGCGCAATTGCGAATCAATAAAGGCTGCAGAGATGCCACTTGTGCGAGCGCGCGCGAGGGTATCCGGATGCCATCTCCATTCTCGCAGAAGCTCTCTTCTGTATAAGAGTAAACCACATCGTCGCAACAAGACACCGCGAAATACCCGACATACCAACCATACTCGTTTCCAATGGCCTGATTTACGGCCACGGTTTGCGAACAGTTGTTCGGGCCTGTACACGAAACGGTGTGAGCCTGGAGCATGTAGCATTGCCCGTGACATGCGAGCGCTGAGATTGCAATCGCGACGGTAACGACAGCGGATCGAATCATGGCTTTCATATTGTGAGTAAGCTCCTCTCGAAATGAAATGAACCAGACAACAAAACCAATAACCACAACGAAAGTCTAAGCCGCGGTAGAAACGCCTGCGAAGGGGAGTCACGGTGTGACATCGCAATATGTACCGTGAGTCGCGAGAATATTAGGCGAAGATCCTTCGCAGTTGAGGGGTCGTTTTGAGCCGCGAAGCCTCTCTCCCCGAATTCCATACACTGTTAGCTGGACGTAGATTCTTTCCCCGAGCGGCGGTGCTGGTGAAAGATTTGTGGTCGACGGGATTGGAACTTTGCTGGAGGTTTCCCGCCCTGCTGGTCGAACGCTCGGGTGATCGAGAGTCTATGTCCCCCCGCCCGCCGGGATCATGCAAAAGGATTAACTTTCCTTAATACATCCCACAGTGAAAGTTCATCGCAAATAAGTTATCCCTACCTCATTCGTTGCGCAGCGCCACCATGGGTTCCACGCCCGCAGCGCGCCATGCGGGCAGCGCCGACGCCAGCAACGCTGCAAGTCCTAACGCCAACGTGGCCGAGGCCAGCATGACCGGATCCCAGGGTCTTACGCTGAACAATTGCTGCGTCATCAGTTTGCCGGCGCCGATCGCGGCGGGAATGCCGATCGCCAATCCGATGGCCACCTGGGAAAAGGCGCCCCTTAGCACCATGCGCAACACCCTTCCGCGATCGGCGCCCAGCGCCATGCGGACGCCGATCTCACCCGTGCGCTGCTCCACCATGTAGGCCATCACGCCGTACAGGCCAACCGCCGAAAGCACCAGTCCCAACGCACCGAACAGCGTCGTCAGGGTCGCAATCATGCCCTGCTGCTGAAAGTCTCCACGGAAAACCTTGTCGTAGGAGTCAGTCCCATACAGCACCAGATCGGGATCGACACTCGCCAAGGCTTTGCGCACCTTTTCTTCTATCCCCGGAGGATTGCCGGGGGCCCAAATCACGATGTTGTACAGGTAGTGTGACCAGATCTCGCCGGCGTCAAAGACAGGATCGTCCCAGTGGGTGGTCTGCGTCTCCGATATCCAGTACATGGGCCCGATCGGGTCCTTGAAGTCCCAGGCCATGTAACGCATGTCTTTCACGACGCCGACGATTTCGTACTTCGTGGCATATTGGATTTTGTCCGGCCCGAAATGCTGGCCGAGCGGGTTTTGGTTTTTGAAGAAGCGCCGGGCGAAGGCTTCATTGATGACAGCTACGGGGCGGGTGGTGGCCGTGTCCTCGTCGGTAAAGGAACGGCCCATGACCATCTTCGCGCCGAGGGTTTCGAAGAAGCCCGGCATGGCGCGTGCCCAGCCGGCGCTGGTGTCTTCCTTGGCTGGGGGCTCGGGTCTGCCCGCGATGCGAACGCCGTCGTTCCAGCTATCCCCCGACATCGGCGCATAGAGCACAGGCGCCACCATGCGCACACCCGGAATCTGCCGCAGGCGATCGTCGATCTCCCGGAACTTCGGCTCCATTTGTTCGGGCTTGTCAGTGCCCAGCGAGGGGTTGATCGACACGAGATAGCGGCCCTCGGTCGCAAATCCGAAATTCTGGTGTTCCAGGTTGCGCAGACTCTTGCCCAGCAAAGCCGCGGCGGACAAGAGAACAATCGACATCGCGGCCTGCCCAATCACTAACGACTTCTGTGCCCAGGAACCACGCCCACTGACCGAGCGATTCGCTCCGCGCAGCGCCTCGACCGGATCCGCATGCGAGGTCGTCCACGCCGGAGCGACCCCGAACAGAATGCCGGTCAGCACCGAGACCCCGAGTGCGAACAGCAGCACAGGCCATGAGGGGGAGGCGCTCACCGGCACATAGTTGTCCGGGCGACCCGCCTCGAAGGCCAGGTAGAGAATCAGCCTGGTTCCTGCATAGGCCACCGCAATCCCCAGTACGCCCCCGGTCACAGCTAACAGCAGTGACTCGACCAGGGCCTTGCGCACCAGGCGATGGCGGGATGCGCCCAGGGCCATTCGTATCGATGTCTGTGCGCGATCTTTCAGCCCCCGCGCCAGCATCAGGTTGGCCAGGTTGCCGCAGGCCACCAGCAGCACACAGCCCGCAGCCACCAACAGCAGCTTCAGCCCATCCTGATACTGATCGCGCATCTCAGCGACCCCGGCATCGCCCGGGGTCAGGTGCAGGGTGTCTTGTTGCCAGAGCTGCTTCTCTCCGGGCTGCATGTCGGGCACGTGGCTGGCCAGCCAATTGTGGAATTCCACTCTGAGTTTGGCTTCGAGCTGGGTCGGACTTACCCCCGGCCGCACACGGCCCAGCAGGTCGAGAAAGTTTCCATCTGGCCGTTTGAGGCGTGACGTCGCTCCATCGAGGATGAGTTCTGAAGTCAAAGGAAGCCAGAAGTCGGGCATGCTGCCGCCGCCGAGCCGCGCGCCATAGAAGCCTGGAGGCCCGACGCCAATCACAGTGAAGGAATGCCCGTTGATCTGATAGCCCGCGCCCACCACGGTGGGATCGCCGCCGTACTTCTCTTTCCAGATGCGATAGCTCATCACAGCCACCAGCGGTGCTCCCTGCTGATCATCGGCGTCGGTCATCATGCGCCCGATCCAGGGGTTGATGCCGAGGGTGCGGAAGAAATTGCCGGAGACGTACTGCCCGTTGCGGGTATCTGCCGGAGCTTGCGATCCGGCTCTACGCACGCCCAGCGGCGCGTTGCCCGCCTGCAAAGCCGCCAGGTCGCTGAACTCCGGCGTATGGGCGCGAAAATGCTTGTACATCTCCCAGGAGAACAGGGCGAAGTCTCCGTCGCTCCCCTGTACGTAACCACCCCAGTTGCAGCAGCGAATCTTGTCGCCGATGCGCCATAACTCCTCGGGCTTGACCACCGGCAGAGACTTCAGCATGACCTGATGCACCAGGGTGAAGATGGCGGTGGTGGCTCCGATGCCCAGGGCGAGGGTGATGATCGCCGTCAACGCGAAGCCCGGGGCCTTTCGTAATTGCCGCAGCGCGTCGCGCAGATCTGCCAGCATGCGTTCCTCCGTGTTGCGTCTTCGAGGAGGGATACGCAAAGTCTGCGGCGGCGGTTCCGTTGGCGGCCAATGGAGGCATAGGGGGAATCGGGACAGGATTGAGTCTCGAAATAGTCTTGCGCCGTACATCCAGAACGCTACGAAATAGCTGACTCCCCAGGACTAAGTCCTGGGTAACTCTCAGCCGTCCCTGGCGGGACTGGACCGCTTCCCACCCTTAAACCCAGCACTGCGTGCTGGGCTAAGTTCAGCCGTCCCTACGGAGTGTGTGTCATAGCAGAGTGGGGCAGACAAAATTGCAGTTGAGGGTTCAAACGGTTCTCATGCGGGCGATGTTGTGGGCAATGGCTACCAACATCCATTCGGTTTGAACGTTTACCAGGCCCCGTCTGTAGAACCGTCTGAGACCACGTTGTTGTTTGAGGATTGCGAATAAAGGTTCTACGATGGCTTGGCGTTTTTGGTAAATCTGCCGCCCAGCCGGGCTTCGGAGCTTCTCCCGCATGCGCTGGTGTTTGGGGTTTCGGATAGGGCTTCGACCTAACCCCTGGGCCACTTCGCCGGTGGTGAACTCGTGCTTTAGGTTGTTGTCCGGCAGATAGCCGTCGATACCATGTTGGTCGAGAAATTCCAATGCCTGACCACTAAAAAAGCCAGAATCAGCGCTCACTTTCTCCGGATGAGAGCGACATTGTCGCTTCACTTCCTCGATCATGGGCACCAGCGAGGCGTTGTCGGTGGCCTGTTGCGTCACCCGCGTAGCTACGATGAAATGGTCCTGGCTGACAGCCAGATCGGCGGTGTAGCCAAGCACCCAGCCATCCCGGGCACGCAGAAAACGGCTGTCTGGGTCGGTGGTGGAACTCTGAGCACGTCTTGACCGGGGCAGTGGAGTCAGCCCTGTACCCGCCTGCAGTTGCGCCGAAAGCGCCTCCTGCTGTTGGGCTTGCAGCACCACACCTCCGTTTTCGTCTCCCTCCGGCTGGGTTGCCTTTTGCTGATACCGCCGCACCTGAAGACGGTCCTGCGCCCGCTGATTACGTTGCTCCACCACACTGCTGCGCGCGGCGTTGGCTCCGATCCGGCTGGAATCGATGGCCACATGACCCAGCTGCGCCAACCCTGCCTTACGTGCCATCCCTAATACTTGCGTGAACACGTCGTTGATCGCCCGCCGATGCCGTCGTAGAAACTCACTGAGCGTCTTATGGTCGGGCCTCAGTCCTCCGGCTAGATAACGCAGCGCCAGATCTTCTCCTATCCGCTGCTCCAGCCGGCGCGTCGAATGCACCTGCAAACAAAAGGCATACAGCCACACCTTCAGCATCATCCGCGGCGGATACGCCAGACGTCCCTCCCGACCATAAGCTTGCTCGAACTCCCTCACATCCAGTGCTTCCACTACCCGATGCACGTGAAAACACAAGTGCTTTTCGCTCAGCACCTCCGCCACACTCGGCGGCAGTAAATACATCTGCTCGGGATCGTAATGATGAAAACGAGACATACTCCCTTCTCGCTCACATCTTTACCCAAATCAAGTACCTGCTATGACACACACTCTGTAGGGACTGGGTCGCATCCCACCCTTAAACCCAGGACTGCGTCTTGGGCTAGGCTCAGCCGTCCCTTTCGGGACTTACAACGGACCTGGTTCATCGAGATCGGCTATCCCTACTGATGCTCTTTCAATATCTCTTCGATTTGTTCCTTGGGCACGGAGAGGTGATCCTCGTTTTCCTTCAGCCACGCGCGATAGTCTTCCTCGATTGCCGGCGTCCAGCGGGCATCGATTTGCCCGGCGGTGTATTTCTTTTGCTCGAGCCTCAGGTGGCCGAATGTATCGCGCAAATGGGTCGACTCGGAGTACTTGACCACACGTTCGGCGAGCTGTGGCGGAATGAAGATGACCCCTCCGTTCCTGCCTAAGACCACGTCTCCCGGCATCACGGTCGCCTGGCCGATGCGCGTGGGCGCATTGATACTCACCATGGTGGAATTGAGCAGTTTGCCGGAGTTGAGCGATCCGTAATGATGCGACGGGTCGTAGTAGCGAACGAAGGCGACGAAGTTTGGCAGCTCGTCCAGTCCGTTGATATCCCGCACCGCGCCGTCGTACACAATGCCATTGCCTGACTTGGCATAGATAGCGTTGCCCACATTGTCGCCGATCGAAGGACCGTTGACCTTGAGCCCGAAATGATCGGCCACGTAGACATCCCGCGGCTGCAGCATATCGACTGGCCAGGCGTTCATCGCGCCTTGCCGGTGGTCGGCGACGCCCTGGGCTTCAATCAGCTTCTGAATATCAGGCCGCCCCGGTACCCAGGTCGCGGTGAGTGCCCGGCCAACCAACACCTTGTCGGGGTGAATGGAAAGCCAGCCGTCCTCATATTCATGCATGAAGCCCGCGTTTTCCACCACCGCCCATGCTTCTTCGAGGGTCACGGACTTCATGCGGTCGAGGATCGCGTCCGGCACCTTGGGGCGCCCGTCGGGAAACCTTTCCCCGGTCCAGTCAGGAGTGTACTTAATCACATCTTCGCGGGTGAAGAATCCCTGCTGCGCGCGGGCACCGAGGGACGAACCCAAAATCATCGACGAACAAACCACCCCCACTGCCGCGCGCCTGAGTTGCCGAACGAATGTGCCAATGTGCTCCACAGTCCCTGTCCTCTATTTATTTATTCGGCTCAAACCACGTTGTTCCTGGGATCTGCACGGTCTTTGCTACTTCTTCGTTCATCTCCACACCAAACCCCGGCTTGTCCAGCGGGGTCACATAACCCTGCTGAATGATTTCGCCCTCCTTGATAAAGGTCTTCCACACCTCGAGATGATTGATCCAGTGCCACTCGCAAACCAGGTAGTTGGGAATGGTAGCGCAAACATGGGCCGAAGCCATGGTGCCGATGGGCGAAACGACGCAGTGGGGCGCAAAGGGAACGTAATACGCCTGCGCCATGTTGGCTATCTTGCGCGCCTCCGAAAGGCCGCCTACCTTTTGGATATCGGGCATGATGATGTCGGCCGCGCGTTTCTGCAGCAACTCGGTGTAGCCCCAGCGCATGTAGAGATTCTCACCGCAGCATATCGGCGTAGTAGTCGAGTGGCGGATATCGGCCATGGCGTCGATATCTTCCGGCGGCACTGGTTCTTCGAGCCACAGCAGCCGGTAAGGTTCAAGCGCCACCGCGACCCGCTTGCCGGTGGTTGCGTCATAGCGGCCGTGCATGTCGCAGGCCAGGTCCATTTCCTTGGGTATCGATTCGCGCACGTGCTTTACCCAGCTGACCATGCGATCGATCTCACCGTTGCTGGCCGTCCAGTTCACCTTATCGAAGCGGGCCGGATCGGCAGCATCGTCGAGGTCAATCTTCATCGCCGTGAATCCCTGCTCCTTGATCCATGGCAGCTTGCGATCCGATTCGGCGCCAACGGGATTATCCATGTCCGAGTCGCAGTACATGCGAACCTTGTCGCGAAATTTTCCGCCTAACAATTGATAGACGGGAAGACCCAGAATTTTGCCCGCGAGATCCCATAGTGCGATCTCCACTCCCGTCATCGCAGTCACGTACTGCCCGCCCTGGGCCCCGGCGAAGATACCGGAAACCCGCATCCTCTCCCAGAGCGCATCGACATTGAGCGGATCCTGTCCGATCAGCATGCGGCGAAAACCATGCACCAAAGATGCTGTTCCTACTGCGGCATCCGTCGACTCGCCCTGGCCATAAAGGCCTGAATCGGTGTAAACGCGAACATGGGTTTGTGGTCCGTGGACCAGCACCTGGGCGGTGCGGATATCGGTGATCTTGACCTTGGGCCTTTGCTGCGGCGTGCTGCTATCTTCAATGGCCCGCGCCAGAGTTGGGAGGGCGAAGATACCGGCAGCGGGTAAGGCCGCAGCTGCACTCTTCAACATTGACCTTCGTGTGTATCGATTCATTACGGAGTTCCTCTCCTGTTCAGTTTTCCTCTGGTGCGATGAGAGCGGCTTTCCGCGCTAACACATTTTCTGTATCTGCGTTTGCTACAAAAGACAGATGCAGCTCCTGTTCACAGAAGAGCCCAATTGCGCGCTGTCGAAACGGTTAAGCGGGTGTCGTCCAGCTCCGGATCCCTGTGCTCCGTTTGGCCCAAAGACCGGCCAAACGGAGCACAGGATCACAGCGCCATTGTCGAACGAATTCCCGAGATCCGACGCTAGAACGTGTACCTCGCGGCCAGCTGCAGTTGTCGCGCGGGAAGCGACGCGTTCGTACCGGTGATCTGGCCGAATCCCCCCTGGTCTATATATTTGGTCCCAGCGATTCCAGGATTGGCGAAATCGGTGTGGTTGAAGGTGTTGAACGCGTCAAAACGGATTTGTAATTGATGGTGTTCGCTGTAGGGCATGGTGAAATTCTTGTCGAGGGACATATCGTAGTTTTGCACTCCCGGACCGTAGAGCATATTCCGGCTCACGTTTCCGAGGAAACCTGGGGCCGGTTCCGCGAAGGCTGCGGGATTGTAGTATTGGCCGGTTGTCCCGACGGTCTTGTGGGGCATCAAAAACTGTTTGGAGACGAGATTCGGACGGGTGGCCGGTGTGCCGCCAGAAATGGTATTGGTATTGGCAGTGTTCGCGTTGATTCCGGGGTTCCAGGGTACGCCGGTCTGGAGTTGTACCAGGGCAGCGTATTCCCAGCCTCCGATCACCGCATCCACGATCTTCGACGAAGGCGCCCAGTGCCTGCCTGCCCCAAAGGGCAGGTAGTAAATGACCGAGGCCACCACGCGATGTTTCACATCGAAGTCGGAAGGCCCGTATTCGCATCCGAGGCATCGGTCGTCCTGCGGGAAGAGCTCCGATGACTGGGTCCGGATCCCGCTGGTGTCGTCCATCGATTTCGAGAAGGTGTAGGAGCTGATGAGGTTGAAGCCGTTGCTGAAACGCTTGTTCACCTGGAAGGCGAAGGCGTTGTAATTGCCGATGCCTGAGTCGTGCACTAATTGAATCACGCCGTAGTTCGGGTAGGGCGTACGGGAGGCGATGGAAGTCGACGCCCCGTTGCCAAGGTAACCATACGGAATTGAATAGTTGGCATTGCGGAACCCGTAGAGGTGCCTGCTGACGTTGCCCGAATATCCGGCCTCGAACACCCAGTCCTTGCCTAACTGCTTCTGAACGTCGAGCAGAAAGACCTCGCTGTATGCGGTCCTGTGAGCGTACTGGTTGGAGTAGGAGTAGGGGGGCGGAATCGTGGCGAGGGCGCTACCGGCACCGGTGGGGCCCACCGCGTTGCTCCAGTTGATGGTGGCCACACCCGGTGTACCACCGCCCGAAGTATTGGTGACACGACCGGCCAGGTTGCGCGCCACATCGAAGCGGGCATTGGCGATGTCATGGTTGTAGAAGATGCCGTAACCCGCGCGAACAACCACGGTAGGAGTCGGGGTGTAGGAAATGCCCAGGCGAGGCGCCCAGTTGGTGTAGTCGGTCTGCATCAGCTTATTGGGAAAATTCCCGTTGGCGCACTGCGGCGCGGGAGTGACAGGGGTGTTGGGATTTTTGGGGTTATTGGTACTGCCCTCTACCCATTCGATGTTAAGCCCCTGGTACGGATTAGTGCAGTTGCCCTGGCGTCTGAAGATGGGCCATAGGTTCTCCGGCTCCTGCGTACCGATGTTGGGGGTTATGGGCGTGTTGTTGGTTTGCAGATCAACGATGAACTCCTGGCCCAGGGTGTTGAACCACGGCGGCGTGAGTTCCCAGCGCAGGCCGGCGGAAATCGTGAGGTTGGGCAGGAGCTTGTAGTTGTCGTCGAAGTAGTAGGCCTGAGCGCTGAGCTCGTAATTGGCGTGCGCGATGGACACCGCGTAGGTCGAGGAGTAAGGCTGACCGAGCAGAAAATCGGCGAAGCCGGAGCCGGTATTGGCAACCAGGGTTCCCGGTTTGCTTACCTCCACAGTGGCGTTTCTCTGGAAGACGAAGTTGCCCCGCGATTGCTGATTGCCCAGTTCGCTGAAGGTCATCCGGTCGTACTGAAAACCGAAATCCATCGAATGCTTGCCCTTAACCCAGGTGAAGTTGTCGTTGAGTGACTTATCGAGGTTGCTGGTAACATACGGGCCATCGGTGCTGTCGCCAACTGCCGAATAGGGATCTGGAGTAAAGGAAAAACTGGGTATGCCCCACGTTGCAGGAAGGCCGGGTTCGAGGTTGGGGATGCCGGCATTGACCAGGCCCACCGCATTCACCTTGTTTTGCGAAAGGGTGCCGATGCTGTTGTAGAAGTCAGTGTAGCCAAGCGTGAGCACGTTGACGATGGTGGGCGAGATGGTCCAGGTGTTGGAGCCCATGTATTGGTAGAAGTTGGTGACGATGCTGGTGCCGGCGGTCGCGCCCAGTGCCGGGAAGCCCGGATTGCTAACCGTTTCAACCCCATCGCTAAAGCGGAAGGCCCACTGCAACTTCGGCGACTGGTTATAGTCGCCGCGCACGGTGAACTGGTCGTGGTCGTCAGTATTGGGATCGGAGTATGCGTAGTTGTTGGTGAATGACGATGTCGCAGCCGGGTGGTAGAACTGGTGGAGGACTAAGGCCGATTCCGGATCGATCCGGTTCGCGGGAATCACATTGCCCGGGAACTGGGTCCTGCCCGTGCCATTGGCGTTCCCGGTGGCGGGATCGAAGATCGGGATGACGGGACCGCCCGCTTTCAAGGTGAAACTGCTGAAATCGCCGCCCAGGACGGCCGCGGTGGGCAAGGTCGCGTTGTTCTGAACTTCCTGGCTCTGGGAAAACCATTCCTTATTGACCATGAACCAAAGGCGATTTTTGGCGTCAAAGACTTTGGGAATCGAGAGCGGACCGCTGAGCACGAATCCGTAATCGTTGTATCTGAAGGGGAGCTTCGGAGGGAAAGGGATCGTGGTGTAGTTGAATCCTCGTGCGTCGGCGTAGTTGTTGCGCAGGAAATAGAATGCAGTTCCGTGATACTGATTGGCGCCGCTTTTGGTGACCACGTTGACCTGGGTCGCGTTGTACCCGTATTGGGCCGGATAGACGCCGGTTTGCACTTTCATTTCCTGAATGGCGTCGACGGTGGGCTGTACCACAAAGGTGTTGAAGTCCACGTCGGTGTTGTTGATGCCATCGATCGTAAAGTGGTCGTACATGATGCGCTGGCCGCCTACGGAGATCGCCTCCTGGGCGCGCTGGCCGCCCTGCCGCGCATTGGCCTGGCCGGTGTATGTTGAGAGCGTGTTGGTGTTGGCCGAGACCGCCACCAGGCTCAGGTAGTTTCTACTGTTCAGCGGCATCTGGCTGACGGTCTGAGTCGGAACCACGGTGCCGAGGGTGGGGTTGTCAGCCTGCAGCAGAGCGGCGCTCGCCTCAACTGTCACCGATTGTGTCACCTGACCGACCTGCAGCGTGAAATCCTGGCGCAATGATTGCTGCACCTGCAGTTCGAACTGAGCTGTGTCGGTCTTAAAATCCGGGTGCGTCGCCTGAAGGCTATAGGTTCCCGGCTGAACGTCGGGAAATGTGTAGTCGCCCGAACTGGTGGTGAATGTGGAGCGTGCCGCTCCGGTAGCTGTATTGGTAAGGGTGATGGCCACCTTCGGAATCGCGGAGCCGGTTGAATCGCTGACGTGTCCGGAGATTTGACCCGAGGTCTGCGCCAAGACGGCGGAAGCCGACAACAACGAGAGAGATAGAAACAGCCAGATACGCCTTAACATCAGAAACGCCTCCCAAAGTGTCCTTCTGTTACCACTGCACAAATCTTTCAACTATTTAGCCCGTTGCACGCTGTCGAACGGTTAAGCAGGTATAGTCCTTTCCCTCCGACTGCTTCGCATCGTGCAACCGCCGTTTCATGTTTGGCGGCAAAACTATCACGCTAAAAAAAACTTAGTCAAGGCGAATCTTGCAAGCTGGGGCAGGTTGGACAACAAGTTGTAATCCCGTACTAAATGACCAGTTTTATGTTCATCCCCAGCGCCGATGAGCCTTTCCTCTCACCCGGCGGCTCTATTCATATTGGTAAGGACGGTGGAATTCATCTGGCCCATACATGGCGGGTGTAGCTTGAAGGTTGGCAGGCAAAGGTGCACATACTCGTTATTAATAGTGGTTCTTCGTCCATCAAATTTTCCATTTTCGACGCCGGCGAGCCGACGGGCTCAGGCGCAAAGTTGCCCTGGCCGCGCGCATTATTCGACGGCGAGATCAGCGGCATGGGGGGAGCCAAGCTCCTGTTTACGTTCCGCGATGCCGAGGGGCGGGAGCTGGGCGCTCGGCCTCCGGAGGGTAATCGTGCATCCAAGGTGGATCCGATGAAGCTGTTGGAGGACGCGGTATGCGGGCCCGGGATGCCGCCGATCGATGCCGTTGGGTATCGCGTGGTGCATCCGGGAGCGCTGCTTGACCGGCACCAGAGAATCACCGAAGAAGTATTAAAGGATCTTGAACAGGCGGTGGAGTTTGCCCCCTTGCACGATCCGCAGGCGATCACCCTTATCCGCGACATGATGGGGCGATTTCCGCGGGCACGGCACTACGCCTGCTTCGACACCATCTTCCACCAGACGATGCCGGCGGCGGCTTCAACCTACGCCATACCCATCGAGTATCGCAAGCGAGGAGTGCGCCGATACGGTTTCCATGGTCTTTCCTGTGAGGCGGTGGTGGACGATATGCGCGCCGCATCAAACCAGGGGGACACGGTATTTCCGCGACGCATGGTGATTGCCCATCTGGGCAGCGGCTGCAGCGTCACGGCGTTGCTGGACGGACGTTCGGTCGAAAACACCATGGGGCTGACGCCGACCGGTGGAGTCGTGATGGGCACGCGGCCGGGAGACCTCGATCCTGGACTGATCCTCTACCTGCTTCGGAAGGCGGAGGGCGATCGGGTGGCCGCCATGAACTCGGTGGAAACGATGTTAAATCACCAGGCCGGGATGGTTGCGCTCTCCGGACAGCCCAATGACATGCGCGCCGTACGCAAGGCGGCGGGGGCAGGAAGCGCAGACGCCAGTCTGGCGCTCGAGATCTTCACCCGCAGTGTGCGCAAAGCCATAGGCTCTTTCGCGTGGCTGCTGGGCGGCCTGGACGCCGTGGTTTTCACGGGCGGCATTGGGGAGCACGATGTGCAGTCCCGGGCGGAGATTTTGCGCGGCCTCGAAACCTGCGGCGTTGTGCTCGATGCGGCTGCCAACGAAGCCGGTGGCGACGATTTGCGGCGGGTGAGCGCCCCCAATTCCCAGGTTGCTGTGTGGGTCGTTACCGCGCAGGAAGACCGAATGATCGCAGTGCACGTGGGCCAGATGGATCGAAACAAGGAGGAACTATGAGCAACGTCGAGACCCTTTCCGTAGCGAGCTTCGAGCCGCTGACCACCGATGAGATCAGGAAAATGAATGCCTACTGGCGTGCGTGCAACTATCTTTCCGCCGGCATGTTGTACCTGTGCTCGAATCCTTTGTTGCGCGAACCGCTGAAGCCTGAGCACATCAAGAACCGGCTGCTTGGGCATTGGGGCTCTGACCCCGGTCAGAGCTTTATCTGGGTCCACATGAACCGGCTGATCAAGAAATACGACCTGAACGTGATTTACATTTCCGGTCCCGGACACGGAGCGCCGGCTACTCTCTCCAACTGCTATCTGGAAGGGGTCTACTCCGAGGTCTATCCCGAAAAGAGTCAGGACGTGGATGGACTGCACAAATTCCTCAAGCAATTTTCCTTTCCCGGAGGCATCGGAAGCCATTGCACCCCCGAGACTCCGGGATCGATTCATGAAGGCGGCGAACTTGGCTACAGCCTCTCCCATGGGTTTGGGGCGGCGTTCGACAATCCCGACCTGATCGTGACCGTGGCGGTCGGCGATGGAGAAGCGGAAACCGGGCCGTTGGCGACCAGTTGGCACTCCAACAAATTTCTCGACCCGGTGCGCGACGGAGCCGTGCTCCCCATTCTGCATTTGAACGGATACAAGATTGCGAATCCCACTATTCTTGCCCGCATTCCGGCGGACGAGTTGGACATGCTCTTCAGAGGCCTGGGGTGGACGCCGCATGTGGTGGAGGGTGACGACCCGGATCGGATGCACGCCAAAATGGCCGAGGTGCTGGAAGGCTGTGTGCTCGATATCCGGGCTATTCAGGAGAAAGCTCGCAGCGCACCGGCCGGGCAGATTGTCGAGCGGCCGAAGTGGCCCATGATTATTCTGCGCACGCCCAAAGGCTGGACCGGCCCCAAGACCGTAGATGGCCATAAGGTCGAAGGCTTCTGGCGTGCACACCAGATTCCCATCCTTGACCCCCAGACCAACCCCAAGAGTTTGGCGCAGGTGGAAGCCTGGCTACGCAGCTATAAACCGGAGGAGTTGTTTGACCAGTCCGGGCGGTTGATCGAGGAACTGCGCGAGATGGCGCCGGTGGGCGCGCGGCGGATCACCGCCAACCCGCATGCCAACGGCGGCCTGTTGCGAAAGCCGCTGCAACTGCCTGACTTTCGTGACTATGCGGTCAAGGTAGACCAACCGGGCCAGGTAGAAGTTTCGTCGACCGATGTGATGGCGCAATTTCTTCGAGATGTGATGCGCCGCAACATGACCAGTTTCCGCGTCTTTGGGCCGGACGAAACCGCCTCCAACAAACTGCAGGCGATCTACGAAGCCAGCGGCAAGACGTGGATGGAAGAGATGCTGCCGGAAGACAAGGACGGCGGCTTCCTGGCCAACGACGGCCGGGTGATGGAGATGCTCAGCGAGCACACGCTCGAAGGTTGGTTCGAGGGCTACGTGCTGACCGGGCGGCACGGCTTCTTCTCGTCTTACGAAGCCTTTGTGCACATCATCGACTCCATGTTCAACCAGCACGCCAAGTGGCTGGAGAAGAGCAAGCTGGAGACCCGGTGGCGGTCGCCCATCTCCTCCATCAACCTGCTGATCACCTCGCTGGTGTGGCGGCAGGACCACAACGGCTTCACCCACCAGGATCCGGGCTTTCTCGATGTGGTGACCAACAAGAGTCCGGAGGTGACGCGGATTTATCTTCCGCCCGATGCCAACTGCCTGTTGAGCGTGGCCGACCACTGCTTGCGCAGTGTCAACTACGTCAACGTGATCGTTGCCGACAAGGCGCCGCATCTGCAGTACCTGACCATGGACGCTGCGGTTGTCCACTGCACCAAGGGCATTGGCATCTGGGACTGGGCGAGCACCGACGCGGGCGACGAGCCCGATGCGGTCATCGCCTGCGCGGGCGATATTCCTACCTCGGAGGGGCTGGCGGCGGTAGCCATCCTGCGCGAGCGGTGCCCGCATTTGAAGATACGGTTCATCAACGTGGTCGACTTGTTCCGCCTAATGCCCGCGAGCGAACACCCTCACGGCATGTCCGATCGTGAGTTCGACGGCCTGTTTACCAAGAGCAGGCCGGTCATCTTCAACTTCCACGCGTATGCCTCGCTGATTCATAAGCTGACCTACCGGCGCACCAACCACGCGAACTTTCATGTGCGTGGGTATAAGGAGAAGGGCAACATCAATACTCCGCTGGAGCTGGCGATCTTGAACCAGGTGGATCGCTTCAACCTGGCAATCGACGTGATAGAGCGTGTGCCCGCATTGCAGGAGAAGGGTGCTCATACGGTGGAATGGCTGCAGGGGCAGATCATCAAGGCAGTTAATTACGCCCACGAGAACGGCATCGATCAGAAAGAAATCCGGGAATGGAAGTGGCCGCTCAAGTAATTCGAGTCACTTGTCCATAGACGAAAAAGACAGGCGAAGCCTACAAATGCTTTGTATTGCGATCTAGATCTCGCCCGCGGACAGTAAGGGCTCCGGCTCGGGTGATGACCCGCGGAAAAGGGTGCTCCATGGTTCGTTGGAAGGGACGGCCGGCGAACCCCTAAACATCCCATTGCAAAGCATTTCGTTGACTTGCCTTCTTCCCTCCCCTACGCTAACGCGAGAGTATGATCGGCGAGACCGTCTCCCATTATCGAATTATCGAAAAACTAGGCGGCGGGGGAATGGGCGTGGTGTATAAGGCCGAAGACAGCCGCCTCGGCCGCTTCGTCGCCCTCAAATTTCTGCCCGACGAGGTTGCTCGCCAACTTCCCGTGCTCGACCGGTTCCGCCGCGAGGCCCGCGCCGCCTCGGCTCTGAACCATCCCAACATCTGCACCATCTACGATGTCGGCGAAGAAGAAGGCCGTGCCTTTCTGGCCATGGAATTCCTCGAAGGCCAGACGCTCAAGCATCGCATCGATGGCAAGCCCTTACCCATCGACTTCGTGCTCGAACTCGGCATCCAGATCGCCGACGCGCTCGATGCCGCCCATGCCAAAGGCATCGTGCACCGTGACATCAAACCAGCCAACATTTTCATCACCAAAACGCGCCAGGCCAAACTGCTCGATTTCGGCCTGGCCAAGATCGGCTCCCACCGTGACCTGAACGCCACCGCCGACGGCGAAACCCTGAAGGGCCTAACCAGCCCCGGTAGCGCCCTGGGTACAGTCGCCTACATGTCTCCCGAGCAGGCACGGGGAGAAGAACTCGACGGCCGCACAGACCTGTTCTCGCTCGGCGCGACGCTCTACGAAATGACCACCGGCAGGCCGGCGTTCGACGGTAGTACGTCGGCAGTCATTTTTGAAAGCATTCTCAATCGGAATCCGGTGCCTTCGCGCCAGCTCAACCCCGATCTGCCGCCGCAATTCGAACGTATTCTCGACCGGGCGCTGGAAAAAGATCGCGACCTGCGCTACCAGTCCGCGGCGGAAATGCGCGCCGAAATGAAGATCCTTAAGCGCACACTGGACTCCCAGCGCAACGCCGCCGCGCAAGTCCCGCCGCTGTCCGGCAGTGCAGCCGTTGCCCCGCCGGCTCCTCCTGCCCAGGCTACAAAATCCGCGGGGGTGCGACCGTATGCCATCCTGGCCGCTGCCTCAGCGTTGCTCGCCGGCCTGGTCCTCGGATGGTTTGTGCATGCTGCACATACCCGGACCGAACCACCTATCTATCATCAATTGACCTTCCGCCGCGGCATGGTCCGCTCTGCGCGCTTCACCCCCAACGGGCAGTCGGTGGTCTACGGCGCAGCCTGGGAGGGCAAACCGACAGAGTTGTTTATCACCAGTCCGGAGAGCCCGCAGTCGCGTTCGCTCGCGCGCCACGGGGACGAACTGATGAGCATCTCCTCGACCGGCGATATCGCCCTGCTGACGAACGTAAACGTCACCGGGACCTACACCCAGGCAGGAACGCTGGCCCGCATGCCCATCAACGGCGGTGATCCCCGTGAAATTCTCGAAGGAGTCCAGTGGGCCGACTGGTCCCCGGACGGCAAACAGCTGGCCATCGTTCGCGACATGGGGGGCAAGAATCGTCTCGAGTTCCCTATCGGTAAGGTGATCCACGAGTCTCCCGGCTGGATCAGTCACCCTCGCGTTTCCCCTGACGGAGAGCGAGTCGCTTTCCTCGAGCACCCTCAGGTTGGCGACGACTCCGGGGGAGTCCACGTGATCGACCGTCAGGGCAAAGACGAGGTTCTGGCTGATAACTTTTTGACTGTAGAAGGGTTGGCGTGGGCGCCGGACGGTAAACAGGTTTGGTACACCAGCAGTAGCAACGTAGGCAACGGCCGTTCGCTGAACGCAGTGACCCTCGGCGGACACAATCGGATTGTTGCTCGCGTCCCGGCCGCACTGCAGCTCGAAGACATTTCCCAGAATGGCAACGTACTTCTCGTGCGGCAGAGCTGGCGACGGGAGCTGAGCGGACTGATCGCCGGCACGGCGAAGGAACAGGACTTCTCCTGGCTCGATTACTCCTTTCCGGCGGAGTTGTCTACGGACGGCAAGCACCTCCTCTTCGATGAAGAAGGAGTTGGGGGTGGCGGTGGCTACTCGATCTACCTGCGCAAGACCGCCGAGGAGTCTGCCGTAAGGTTGGGTGACGGCGAGTCGGTCAGCTTATCGCCCGACGGCAGATGGGTTCTGGGACTCACCATGTCCTCACCGGCACAACTTATTCTTCTGCCCAGCGGCGCGGGCGATGCCCAGCAAATCACCCACGACAATCTCTACCATAGCTGGGCCCGTTGGCTACCCGACAGCCAGGGCATTGTCTTCACTGCCAAGCAAGAGGGTCACGGCGCGCGCATCTATGTCCAAAAGTCCACCGGCAGCCCGGCAACGCCAATTTCTCCGGAAGGCATAGACCCTCTGGTGCTGGCCCTTGCTCCCGATGGAAGACAGGTCGCCGGCATCGGACCCGATGGAAAGGCCTACCTCTATTCGCTCACCGGAGGTGAGACGAAGTCTGTTCCGGGCTTACTGCCCAGTGAGCAGCCGATCGAATGGTCGGCCGATGGCAAGTCTCTTTATGTCTACCGCCCGGGAGAGTTCCCGGCTAAGGTTGCTGAGCTCGACCTGGCCACGGGCAAACGCACTCTTTGGCGCAGTCTCGCGCCCGCCGACCCTGCTGGAGTAAGCCAGATCGGGCCGATCGTCATGACTCCCGACGGCACCTCCTATATATACGGCTACCACCGCACGCTTTCCGATCTCTACCTGGTGGAGGGATTGAAGTAAGAGACCCACGCATGGCAGAGATAACCAGGCTCTCGTTAAACCAGATCACCATCTCCAACTGGAGCGTCAGCCAGGCGGTAGAGGGTTGCGTACGCCACGGCATCCCTTCGATTGCTCTGTGGCGGCACAAGATCGAGGAGGCCGGTCTGGCCTCCTGCGTTCGCCACGTAAGGGATGCAGGGCTGCACGTCTCGAGCGTTTGTCGCGGAGGCATGTTCGCCAGCCCGACCTCCGCCGGCCGGAAAAAAAATCTCGAGGATAACTACCGGGCAGTCGACGAGGCCGCCGCACTGCATGCAGATTCGCTGGTGCTGGTGGTGGGCGGCGGCGCGGAAGTTGGCCTGGCGGAGGCGAGAAAGATGGTCGCGGACGGGGTCGCTGGCCTGGTTCCCTACGCGCGCGAGCACGGCGTAAAACTGGGCCTTGAACCCCTCCATCCCATGTACGCGGCAGAGCGCTCCGTGCTGGTCACGATAGGTCAGGCGCTGCAACTGGCGTCCGCCTTTACTCCGCAGGAAGTAGGGCTGGTCCTCGACGTATTTCACATCTGGTGGGATCCGCAGGTGCTGGCCTTGATTGCCCAATCCAGGGGCAGAATCTACGGCTTCCATGTCAACGATTGGCTGGTTCCCTTGCCTGACCTCCTCCTCGGCAGGGGAATGATGGGCGATGGGGTGATCGACAACCGCATGTTGCGGCTGGCCGTTGACCAGGCCGGCTATGACGGGCCCATCGAAGTGGAAATTTTCAACCGCATTATCTGGGATAGCGACCCCGACCAGGTGCTACAGCAAATGGTCGATCGCTTCATCGCATTCGTCTGAAAAGGAGAAAGGTTGCAATCCAATCAAACCTTGACTGCCAAGGAGCTGTTGCCGGCTGTCGAACGCGCGCTGGAGCTGGCATCGAAGAAAACCCTCAGTCTCGACCGGCGCTGGAAGTCGAGTGACGGCGCTCCTGTCATCACCGCTGCCGGGCGCTACACGGCCCGCAGCTGGACCCAGTGGACACAGGGCTTCCAATACGGCAATGCCCTGTTGTGCTTCGAGCTGACGGGCGATCGAGAGCTGCTCGCCATGGCGCGACGGCACGTCGTCGCCGATATGGCAGAGCACCTGACTCATACCGGGGTCCACGATCACGGCTTCAACAATATCTCCACCTACGGCAACCTGCGCCGTCTGATGCTCGACGGCCGAATCCCAGCGAATGAATGGGAGTTGCACTTCTATGAGCTCGCGCTAAAGGTGAGTGGTGCGGTGCAGGCCGCGCGTTGGACCAGCCTTCAGGACGGTCTCGGCTACATCTACTCCTTCAATGGCAGCCAGTCCCTCTTTATCGATACCATTCGCACTCTTCGCATCTGTTGTCTCGCGCATTCGCTGGGGCACGGGTTGCACGGCGAACAGGACCAGCGCATCAGCCTCCTGGACCGCGCGCTGACCCATGCCAAAACCTCAGCCCGCTACAACATCTACTACGGCGATGGACGCGATCACTACGATGTACCTGAACTGCGCGGCCGAACCGTCCACGAAGCGCTCTTCAACCCGGCCAGTGGCGTCTTCCGCGCACCCGCATCGCAGCAGGGCTTTTCACCTTTCACCACCTGGACTCGAGGCCTGGCCTGGAGCATGCTTGGCTTTCCCGAGCTGATGGAGTGGGTTCAGACTCTTCCATCTGACCAGCATGAGACGTTAGCTCTATTAGAGAAGGCAGCCCGCGCCTGCTGTGACTTCTACCTCCAGCAGGCGAGCGCCCTCGATGGCATTTGCTACTGGGATACCGGCGCCCCGCAACTCTACCGGCTTGGCGACTGGCAAGCCAAACCAGCCGATCCATACAACGACTACGAGCCGGTCGACGCCTCGGCCAGCGCCATCGCAGCCCAGGGACTCATTCGTCTCGGGCATCTGCTTGGCACAACCGGCAAGGCCTACACTCAGGCTGGACTGACCATCGCCGCGCGCTTGCTGCAGGAACCCTATCTCTCCGTCCAGGCCGATCACGAAGGACTGCTGTTGCAGAGCATCTATCATCGGCCTAACGGATGGGACTACATTCCCCCGGGAGCTAAGGTTCCCTGCGGCGAGTCCAGCATGTGGGGAGACTACCATCTGCTGGAGCTCTGCCTGTTGATCACCAGAATCGGGAACTCTGGCTATTACACTTTCTTCGGAGCCAACCATGCCAAATGAAGAAAGAGTGGCGCTGGTTACCGGCGGCACCCGGGGCATCGGTCTGGGCATTGCGCTCAAGTTCGCAGAAGCCGGCTTCACGCTTGCGATTACAGGCAGGCGGGCAGCCGATCAAGTGCAACCGGTGCTGCAACAGTTAAAGCAACACAGCAAGCGCTCCATCTATGTGCAAGCCGATGTGGCGTCAGCTTCAGACCGGCGCCAACTCCTGGAGACCATGGAAGCGCAACTTGGCAGGTTGGACGTTCTGGTCAACAACGCCGGCATCGCGCCGCGGGTTCGGGCCGATGTGCTCGATGCCAGTGAAGAGAGCTTCGACGAATTGATCGGTACCAATCTTCGCGGCCCATATTTCCTGACCCAGAGCATTGCCGCCTGGATGATCCGCCAACGCGTGCCGGGGCAATCGATTATCAATATCAGTTCCGTGTCGGCTACGGTCGCCAGTGTGAACCGGGGCGACTACTGCATTTCCAAGGCAGGCATCGCCATGGCTACCAAACTGTGGGCGGTGCGGCTGGCAGAGTACGGCATCGGTGTCTACGAGGTGCGTCCCGGCATCATAGAAACCGACATGACGGAGGGTGTTAAGGGCAAGTACGACGCTCTGATCGAAGGCGGTATTCTGCTCCAGAAGCGATGGGGAACCCCCGAAGATATTGGTACCGCGGTCAGCATGCTGGCGCGCGGCGAACTCCCCTATGCAACCGGCGCGGTTCTGGTTCTGGATGGCGGTCTAACTTTAGCGAGACTATAGATGGAATGGATGAAGGAATCCCGGGCAGTCTCAGATGCGATCAGCGTCGAGACCCCTACAGAAACTGTATCGCCGCGCTGGGGCTTCGCAGTCTCTTCCGGAATACTGGGCTGGATCCTCGACGCGTTCGACTTTTTCGTGCTCGTCTTTCTGGTCGATGTTCTCGCCAACAACTTCCATGTAAGTAAGGGCGACATTGTCTGGACCATCACCATCACCCTGGCTATGCGGCCGGTAGGGGCGCTGGTCCTTGGTTCCCTGGCCGATCGCCATGGCCGCCGCCGTCCGCTGATCGCCTGTGTGCTGTATTTCTCCATCATCACAGCGCTCACTCCCTTTGCGCCCAGCTACGCTGTGTTCGTTGCCCTGCGCGGTCTTTATGGCATCGGCATGGGCGGATACTGGGGCATCGGCGCCTCGCTGGTGATGGAGAGTTCGCCTAAACGCTGGCGCGGGCTTTTCTCCGGGATCATGCAGGCTGGCTATTCTGTGGGTTACCTGATGGCTGCGGTCGCTCTGCGCACCATCGAACCGCGCTTCGGCTGGAGGTGGATGTTTCTCTGCGGGCTCTTTCTTGCCGCCGTGATCGCGCTACTTACTTTGCTCTCTCCCGAGTCTTCGTCATGGCAGAAGCACCGCCTTGCCAGCTTTGGTGAAGTGGCCCGGGTGCTTTGGCACCACAAGAAGGACTTCGTGTACCTGGTGCTGATGATGACCGCCATCACTTGCCTATCGCACGGCACCCAGGATCTCTATCCGGATTTTCTCAAGACCGTTCATCGCTTTTCGAATGCGGTGATTTCGAACCTCGCGGTCCTGTACAACATCGGAGCCATCGCAGGTGCGCTGGTGATCGGTCATTACTCCGACCGCCTTGGCCGGCGCTACGCCATCATCCTGGCTTTGATCATCTGTGCGCTCTCCGTTCCGCTGTGGGCCTTCGGGTCGACCATCGTGATGCTCGCCATTGGTTCCTTCGCCATGCAGTTCGGAGTCCAGGGAGCTTTCGGCGTAATCCCTGCGCACCTGAACGAACTCTCACCCAGCAGTGTGCGCAGCCTGTTCCCCGGTGTTGTCTACCAGCTTGGTGTATTGATTGCGGCGCCGTCGGTCGTGGTCGAGTTTGCGCTGCGCAGGCATCTTGGCTATCGATGGGCCCTAACCATCTTCGAGGTATGCGTGATTTTCTGTCTCTTCCTGATTTTCGGCTTCGGTCCGGAGCGGAAAGGGCACGATTTCCATGCCTAGCAGTTCGATTTCCGTCGCGTGCTACCGGCCGAAGGCCGGCTGTGAAGAAGCTCTGCTCAACGAAGTGCGCAACCATCTGCCCCCGTTGCGTGCCCGGGGCCTGGTGACGGAGCGCCCCTCGATTGTCATGCGCACCCAGGATGGAACCATCATCGAAATTTTCGAGTGGGTCTCCCAGGAGGCAATCGCCGGCGCGCATTCCAACCCTGTGGTGCTCGAAATATGGAAGCGCTTCGAGGCTGTTTGCCAGTACGAAGTGCCGGCGAACATCCCAGAATTCCAGAGGATGTTTGCGCACTTCGAGCCGGTCTGAGTTCTCTCCCAGCCATTTACATGCGACGGAAAGGTCTCGGGGCTAAGGGCTAAAGAGTGTGCGTGAGAATCCTTAGCCCCTGTGGGAACGACCTAATATAGATCGATGCTTACCGAAGAGCAGCGCGCGCGGGTTAGCGTGGTGCTGGTGCGGGCGCGAAATCCCAACAATATCGGCGCCGTCGCCCGAGCCATGCACGGTTTCGGCTTTACCAGTCTGCGGCTGGTGAATGAGTATTCCGTCGCCCTGGAGACAGCCCGCTCCGCCGTAGATGCGTCCGCCATCCTCACCGGAGCGCAAGAATTCGCAACTGTCGCCGATGCGGTAGCCGACTGCGGTCTGGTGGTGGGCACGACCGCGGTAGGGGAACGAAAACAGGAACATTCACTGTACACGCTGGCGGAGGGTGCCGGTTTGATCCGCCCCGCATTAGCAACGGCGCGAGTAACCCTGCTCTTTGGATCCGAGAAGACAGGTCTCAGCAACGATGCCCTGAGCCATTGCAACTGGCTCGTGACCATCCCCATGCACCAGAGTCCCGGTCTGCGTCATGCATCGATGAACCTGGGACAAGCTGCCGCCGTGTGCCTCTACGAACTGATACGACAAGCAGACACACCGCCGCATGACAACCTGCAAGCCGGGGCGCAGGCAGTGGATCTGGAACGCGTGACCAAGCTGACAGCGGAGATACTGTCTCGCATCGGGTACGCCCGCCACCGCCCCGCCAGCGCCGATCCCGAAGAAGTGCGGCGTATGGTGCGGCGTTTGAACCTGAACCAGTCCGATGCCCGGCGATGGATCGGCATCCTTCGCCGGCTGTTATGGAAGATTAGCGAGTGATGATTACTTCGTAGAGATTGTCCTTAGCCAGGTAGAACTTGGTGTTGGCGTAGTTTTCGAAAAGCTTTTCAATGGTTCGATTGGTATACACGTGTTGCACCGCGTAGCCGGTGGTTTCCTGGGTCTCAATGGTGTCGCTGTCGGTCACGTGGTAGCGGCAGAAGCCTGTGTCCGCTCCGGTGTTCCGGGTATGAAAGAAAGTGAGCACCCGTCCGCCCGGACGCATCGAGGACCGCAAGCGTTTTATCAAAGGCCCAACCAGGTCCTGGGGCACATAATCCAGCGTGGTCCAGAGCAGAATGACGTCAAATTCTCTGCCTGCAAAATCGAGGTTGTTATCGAGAAAGCCTTCCACATCGAAATGCGTCACGCCGTTCTCATCCGCGGCGCCCATCCAGTTACCACGCAGGGCCTCGTTCACCACATCCGCCATGTACACTCCGTGGCCCAGCGTGGTGAGGAAGTTGATGTTGGTCGGCGAGGTGGGGCCAATATCAAGGATGCGCAATCCCGGCTCAGCCTTCAGGTACTTGAGCAGGTCTTTCCAGGCACTGGAGTGCCGCGGCACCCGTGGACCGGTCAGGACCGTGGGACTGCCGGAAGCCTGGGAGCCGTGTTGTGTCTTGCCGAATAGGTTACGCATCACGTCATCGGTTTTTGACCGCAAACCAGTGCTGCCTGCGGGAAATATGCTCATCATGTCCAAGCCCTCCAGCGTTCGTTAATGTTTGGCTGGAGAGGTTGCGACCGGAATTTCGGCGCCCTTCGCCGGTGCAACGCCAGCTGCCTTTTCGCTCGTTAACGGCTCTACCTTGCCGCGAAAAACAGCGCTCTCCTCAATCGATAGGCGTGCGGCGGAGATGTCTCCGACCAAATCGCAGCCATCTCGCAACTCAACCCGTCCGGTTGCGGTTACATTGCCACTCAGCTGCCCCAGCAGGATCACATCTCTTGCCGATACGTTCGCGGACACGTGGGCGTTGGGGCCAATGGTGAGGCGACTTTCGACCAGGGTAATGGTCCCCTCCACATGGCCGTCGACCATCAGGTCTTCGCTTCCCTTAACCTCGCCCCGGATCTGCACCGACTTGCCGATCACGGCGACGGAGCTATCTCCTGCATTCATCGGGTGCCTCCCTGCATTTGCAGGCTCTCTGCCCGAACTATACGCAAGGATCGAAGTCAACCGCAACCGGCAAAACGGGTTAGGAGGCCTCCCGGCCCACAGATGTAAACTGGAAGGTATTGCTTTACGTCTTACTAGGTAACTTTATGCGATTTCTGCATCATTTTCGGTCGTTCTCAGGACAGTTTCCGGTCTGGATGCCCATGGCAGCGCTGCTCCTAGCCGCAGGGGCGGCCCAAGTCATGGCCCAAAATGGCAACCCAGCCGTTGATCCCCAAAAAATCGTGCACGACGCCAGCTGGAACGAGCTTCATTCCAAGAGCCCGGGCCGCTCTTTCCGCTACAAGCAACACAAGGTGGACTCCAAAGGCAGCACGATGAAGGAGATCGTTGAGACCAAAGATGGGGACGTTGCCCGCCTGCTCGAGAAGGACGGCAAGCCGCTGCCTCCGGAGCAGGAGCAGGCCGAAATCGATCGCCTCAACCACCTGCTGGCCCATCCAGAGGTACAGGAACATCGCCACAAAAAGGAGCAGGAAGATAGCGCCCGGGGCGATGAGATGGTGAGAATGCTGCCGGACGCTTTCTTATTCACCGACGACGGGATGGTGGAGGGTCCAAACGGGCCCTGTTACCGCTTTAAATTCAAGCCCAACCCCGCTTTTACGCCTCCCGACCGGGAAGGCGAGGTTTACCACGGTATGGTCGGCGAGCTATGGGTGGATCAGGGCCAGCTCCGGCTGGTCAAGATCGATGCCCACCTGATCTCCGATGTGAATTTCGGCTGGGGCGTGCTGGGCAAGCTCTACAAGGGTGGGAGCATCCTGGTGCAAAATGCCGATGTCGGCCTGCATCACTGGGAGACCATCCACATGAAGCTACAACTGCAAGGCAAGTTGCTGATGATGAAAAGCGTCGACTTCTCGACCACAGAAGACTTCAGTGACTTTCAGGTACAGTCCCAGGAGTTGGGCTACCAGGAAGCCATCCGCCTGCTACAAAAAATTCCCGCAGACCAGGTAGCCGCTAGATAAGGCTTCCCCTGAACACCGTCCTTACCCCGATCGTTGGGTGCCCCGCATCTCGCTCGTTTTTCGCGAGATTTTGGATACGACTGCCCGTTGTCGTCGCAATCCTTAATATTCGGTTCGTCCTCGGAGGCGAACGGTCACGGCCGCGGAATCCCACATCTCGCGAAAAACGAGCGAGATGTGGGGCACCCGGAGTCTATTTGCACGGAGAAGTGTAAACCGAGATCGCGAATGCCCCTAGGCCAGGTCGTCATTCGAGGAATCGTCAAACGACGAGTCATCGTACGACGCATCGTCCAGACTCGCATCATCCTGATCGTCCGAATCGTCCATGAGGCCGTCGCTCGCCGCCTGCAGGTCCGCGGCATCGTTGCCGCTATCGCTCAGGCCGCTGTTGTCGATGCGCTCATGCTGGCTTCCGGGATCATCGTAATAGTTGTTGATGACGGTCTCTTCCGGCCTACTCCCACCAAAGAATCCCCCGCCCGCCAAACCGGGACTACCACCAAAGCCGTGCAGCAGCGATTCGACACCCTCAAAGGCCAGCGCCCCCGCTGCGACGCCGGCAGCCGTGGTGGCAGCTGTACGCAGAAAGCTCGAGCCGCCGCCCGGGGCAGGCGGCGCGCCGTAGGCAGGAGGCTGATTCCAAGGCTGGGCATAGGGCGATGCCCCGTACCCCGGCTGTGGGGGCGGAGACGGCGGCGGAGGTGGCGCTGGATCACGGTGACCCAACAAGCTGCCCAGGAAGCTGGTGGTATGGGCGGGCTGCTGGGTTTGCTGCTGTTGTCGTAACTGGGCCAGCTGCGCCTGGGCCTGCTCCAGCGCATACTTCTGTACCAGCACAGTTTGCGCCAGGACATAGAGGGCGTTAGGGTTCCGGCCAAGCCTCTGGTTCAGCAACTGCTCGGCTTCCGGATCCTTTTCCGTGAGTTGGGTTTGCTCGACACGACCGATAAGGTCGTTCAACATCGATTCTTCCTGGGGAGTCATCACATCTCCAATGGATCAGGAGACCAGCGCCATGGCCTTGATCTCCTCTTTGCGAACAGTAAGCCGTTCGATCAGATCGGTGCGCACTTCAAAGCCCCGACCCGGAGTATTAGGCACGCGAATCTCGCCGGCGGCGGAAACCGTGACCTCGGGCTCGATGATGTCCTCGGCCCAGTAGCGCCTGGAGGCGGAGACATCTCCCGGAAGAGAGAAATTCTCGAGCGTCGAGAGAGCGATGTTGTGGGAACGGCCAATGCCGCTTTCCAGCATGCCGCCACACCACACCGGTATCCCCCTCTCCTGGGTCGCGTTATGGATGGCGATGGCCTCACTGAAGCCTCCCACCCTGCCCAGCTTGATGTTTATGATGCGGCAAGATTCCATCTCGATTGCCGCCAGGGCGTCGCGGCGATTACGGATGGATTCATCCAGACAGATGGCGGTATCGAGGCGCTGCTGCAACATGGCGTGGAAGTAAAAGTCGTCAGCCCATAACGGCTGCTCGACCATGAGCAGGTTGAATTGATCGAAGCTGACCAGGTGGTCGGCGTCCCGCAGACGGTAAGCGGAGTTGGCGTCGCAGCTCAGAACGATATCCGGCCAACGATTCCGAACCGCTTCAAACATCTCCAGGTCCAACCCCGGTTTGCATTTGAGCTTGATTCGTTGATAGCCCTCGGAGATGGCCGAGCCCACTTTGTCCATCAGCTTTTCGAGCGAAGGCTGGATGCCGATCGAAACTCCGCAGACAATTGTTTCCCGGGTTCCGCCCAACAGCTCGTACAGCGGAATCCGTCGCATCTGCGCGTCCAGATCCCACACTGCATTCTCGAGCGCCGCCTTGGCCATGCGATTGCCCCGTACCCCGCGAAAGATCCCGGGACATTTGCCACCGCTTTGCTCTTCCGCAGCCGTGAGCAGGGGAGCCAATTCCTGCAAAATCGTAACCCAGGCTGTATCTGTTGACTCTTCGTTGAAGTAGGGATGTTCCCCAGCCGTGCATTCGCCCCACCCGGAGAGGCCCTCGGCCCGAACTTCCACCAGCAGCACCCGGCGCTCCCGGGTTTCGCCGAAGCTGGTGGCGAAGGGGTGGATCAACGACATGCTGAGCTCACGCAGGACAATCGAATCAATTTTCATGAACACCTGCCAGATATCGGTTGTAGTGGTTGTGAGGAGCTTGCTGGCTCCCGAATTTCCTGTCGAGGCCCGATGGCGTTGTCGAACTTCATGCGGCTTTCCTTAATGAAAGCCGCACATGGGTCCCGTTTAGTGCTGCAGAACAGGAAATTCGGGCTCCGGCCATCGCCCGAGTTGAAAGATTCCGTTGCCCTCTGCATCGATCCTAAAGCCAACCACCGCAAGCTGGCGCGCGAATGCCTGTTGAAAATGCTCGCGATTCCGGTTCTGGATGTCAAGAACACGTTCCTGATCCTCAGGCGAGTGCCTCCAATGAGCTATTTGATGCGGTACTGTGATTTCTTGCTCCACAGCGGGAAGAGCGACTGCCTTGCCCCCCAGGGCGGAGCAAACCCAATCACTATCCAGCCACCATTCCGCGCAGAGCCGGTCAGTGGGAACCTGACCATGCAGTCGAGAAGAGGATACACCATAAAAATTTGCCGCGTAGCGGCGAACGACGGCGCCCAGTTTGGCCAGGTTGAGGAAGCTGTTCTTGATCTCGAGCGGGTCGAAGGTCCATTCCATGCGGCTGATCCCACGTGCCAGGGCCTCATCACGCTGGAAGAGCTTAAGCCGCCGGCCGATTCCCTGGTTGCGGTAGTCAGGGTTGACCGCGAGCATGTGGGAGTGCAGATAGGGACGGCCCTGCGAGATGCCCGGCAACGCCATGGCAAAGCCGACCAGGCTGTTGCCATCAAACGCGCCGATCACCTGCCCGCCGATCTTTTGCGAGACGATGAAGACGCGGCGCGGAACCACATCGCGGTCTCCATACCCCCAAACGTCCATCTGCAGTTGCACGCAGGCGCTCAGCTCCTCAAAGCCCTGGCACGGCCGGATGAGGACGGGGCTGGGGTTCATCGTGAGGGAGAGGCTGTCGCGCTTTCTGCGAGTTTGGCCTGGCTCCAGAGTGATTCCAGCTGGGCGGCAGACAGACCATCGAGAGGCTGCGCAGAAGCGGCTTCCATGGCCGCAAAACGGCGGCGAAATTTAGCGTTGGTGTGGCGCAAGGCAAATTCTGGTTCCACGTGGAGGTGCCGGGCAAGGTTGACCATGGTGAAGAGCATGTCCCCGACTTCGGAAACCACATCCTCAGACGCAACGTCTGCGGCCGGAACGGAAGAATGGATGGCTTGGCGCAACTCCCCCGTTTCTTCTTCCAGTTTCGCGAAGATGCCTTCGACACTGGGCCAGTCGAAGCCGCTCTTGTGTGCCCGAGCGCCCAACTTGGCTGCTTCCAGCAGTGCCGGAAGTGCGCGTGGAATGCCCTCGAGCGCGGAGGCAGCCGGCTGCGCCTTTTCTGCCCGCTTGATGGCATCCCAGTTGCGCAGCACCTGGGAGGAGTCGATATCCTCAGTCTCCAAAGCGGACTCCACCGCGTTACCGGCCTCCAACGATGCCTGGTCTCCAAAAACATGCGGATGGCGGCGGATTAGCTTGCGGTTAAGCCCCACGATCACATCCGCGATGGTGAAATACCCCGCCTCAGTAGCCATCTGCGCATAAAAAAGTACCTGCAGCAGCAGATCGCCTAGCTCCTCGCAAAGGTCTTTCCAATCCCGGCGCTCGATGGCGTCGAAGACTTCGTAGCTTTCCTCGAGCGTATATTTCCGGATGGTATCGAAGCTCTGCTCGCGGTCCCATGGGCAGCCGCCGGGGCCGCGTAGCCGGGCCATGATGCTTACTGCTTCGGCGAAAAGTGCAGCCGAATCGATGCCCGGGTCGCGCTCAGAACTCATGTCAACAATGTAAACGATCAGGGCGGTGACAATACCGGGTGCCCATACCCTCGATTTCCTGTGAAGCTTACTGGCTTCCCGGAACTTCATGCGCCTTTCCTTATCGAAAGGCCCACACGCAGCCGTGTCCCCTGCTGCGAACAGGAAATTCGGGATATTTGCCAGCTGTGGGAAAAGCTAAGATTCAGGCGGCTGTTACTGTGGTCTTCAAGCCATGATGCCTTGCATCTTTTTCGGATTGTTCGGTTTGCTGCTGGGGAGTTTCCTCAACGTCTGCATCATCCGGCTGCCTGTGGGCGAATCGGTGGTATGGCCCCGGTCACACTGCCGCCAGTGTGACCAGCCAATTGCCAGCTGGGATAACATTCCCGTCCTGAGCTGGCTGCTCCTCGGGGCAGCCTGTAGGGCTTGCGGAAGCCGCATTTCATGGCGCTATCCGCTCATTGAATCAGCTACTTGCATTCTTTTTGCAACCTGTTGCCTGCACTTTTTTCCCCTCTGGCTGGCGGGCTTCTGGGCTCTCCTCTGCTTTCTGCTGCTAGGACTGGCGGTCATGGATGCTGAAACCTTGCTGCTGCCTGACTTCTTCACCTGGCCCGGGCTGGGAGCAGGAATCGTCTTTGCCGCCCTGCGCCCCGGCCTGGAGCAAGGCGTCTGGACCCCCGCTGCCGCAATCCGCGCGCTGGGCCAGTCTCTGCTGGCCGCGGCCATCGCCGCGGCTGCGCTACTCTTGATCTCTGGCGCATATTGGCTGGCCCGGCGCCGCATGGGGATGGGCATGGGCGACGTGAAGCTGCTGGCCATGTTGGCGGCGTGGCTGGGCTTGCGCTTAACCGGCCTGGTCCTGTTCCTCGCGGTGATCGTGGGGGCGCTGTACGGGCTGGGAACGATCCTGTTCCGTCGCCGGCAAGACGGGGACGATCAACTACCCGTGGGCCAGCTACCAATTCCGTTCGGTACCATGCTCAGCCTGGCCGGGTTGTACGCCATATTCCTAGGCCAGCGGACGCTGGGCTGGTATCTGAAGTTCTTTCACTAGGCTCTTGCTGGTCATCCTGACGGGAACAGGCATCGGCGCCACCTGCTCGATCACCGACCGCAATTGGTTCAGGTGATGGAGTCCATGCACTACGTGAAAGCGGCGCCACTGATCCACCCGGAGTGGTCCGAGCCAGGGATGAGGGGCTACCCGTTCCATGCCGAACTTACGCCGGCAGCCATCGAGCAGGGTGTCCATGGCGCTGATTTCCTGCCGCAATAGATCTTCCAGCTGCCGCCCGTTCATGGCAGCAAAGCGTCCGGCAGTGGGCATCGTCTCCTCCAGTGCGGGCACTCCCTTGGGGAGAACTCCGAAACTAAGGATCATCAACTGGAGCGACCACTGCAGGTAGGTCCGCGTCTGGAAGCGGGAAAGGCGGCCCTTGTTCAGCCGGATCTGGAGGGCTCCACTGGTCAGCCGGTAGCCAAGCACCAGGTGCTCGACCACCTCCTGGGCACTCCACTTATAAGCCAGGCCTCTGGGGTGAAGTTGCGTAGTCTCCGCGTCTAAGGCGCCCAGTTCATCGGCGATTTGGCAAACAACCCGTTCGAGGACCGCGTGCATAGGGGGAAGACCTCTTGGGAGTCAGGGCGAAACTCCCGAACCTCGCGGCAGTTTAGAACACGAGCGTCAGCACCGAACACATAAAACGTGCCCTGCACCTTCGACGGCACTACAACTTTTGTCGCATGGGGGAAAGAAAGAAGCTACCCGCCAGATCCCAGCGTCTTCAGCGCCTTGAGCGCCTGCTTGGCCTTCGGCCCGTTGGGCAAGATATCCAGATAGAGCTGGTAGTTACGCGCGGCCTCCGCATTTTTCTTGAGCATGCGCTGGGTTTCGGCCAAACCAAAGATAGCTTCGACATTTGTGGGGTCGGAGGCGGTAGCTTCTTTGTAACGCTGCAAGGCTCCCTGGTAATCGCCGGTCTTGAGATAAAAGCCCCCCACTTCGGTATCCTTTTTCGCGCGCGCCGGGTCAGCGATCGGGCCTGGGCCGCCAGGTTCGCTTTCATCCGTGCCACTGGACTGGCTCGAACTCACGCCTGGAGGGATATCCCGCTTCGCAGGGGGCTCCGGGGAAGCATCATTCCCTGCCGCCTTGGCGGCATCGCGAGACACGGACTCGGGAAAGGGATTGTCAGTGGCGGTGGACTTCCTGGGACTCCCCGCATCGGAATCAGTTGACCCGGCCGCTGCCTTCGCAGCTTGTTTAGAAACCTCCTCCGGAAAGGGATTCTCGTCTTTCGTAGACGGCGGCGGGGAGACTGGCTTACCGGTGTCTGGCGACGGAGACTGGGTGGATTGCGGCTTAGGCGCCGGTTTCTTCTGCGGCTGGGGCGCATCGGGAACCGGCTGCTGAGCATTCGCAGAGGGGCCAGCTCCGAACGTTAGCAGAGCGGCGATCGAAGCGACGATAAGGGACCGGTTACGCATCGTTGCTCTCTTAAGTCTAGACCTACGGCCCCAACCTTTCCAGCGCCCGCCCGCTGGAGTGTGGGTGATAACCGGGTCATCCAACGGCAAATCTCTTTAGCCCCTGAGGGATTTTTCCCCAATCAGGCGCGAAAGCTTGTTAAAAACTTCATCATGGGTTTGATGATTCGCTCTTCTTCCATACACGCCGCCGGCTGCTACACCACTTCTTCCATCGCCAAAGGCGTCAAGGTGGTGGAATACACCGGACCCCGGATAAGCAAACAGCAGGCCGACGTCCACTTTCGGAACTCGAAAATTACCTACCTGTTCGGCGTCGGTGACGGTTCGACCGTGATCAACGGCCACGGCATGGCCATGTACATCAACCACTCCTGCGACCCCAATTGTGAGACAGAGGAGTTGAGAGGGCGAGTGTGGGTCGTGTCGCTGCGCCGGATCGCGCCGGGGGAAGAGCTCACCTACGATTACAACCTCTACGATGGCGACGAAGACGACGCCTGCTGCCACTGCGGAGCCAGCAACTGCCGCAGGACCATGTACTCGCCGGAGGAAATCGCGCGCCGGCAGAAAGCCGCGAAACGAGAAGCCTCCAGGAAGGCGGCTGGCAAGCGGGTTCCAGCGCGGACCAAATAGCGACGCCCCTACCCCGATCCCCCCCGCTTTGATGGCGGTTTGCGATTCCTGCAGCGGCCGGCACTCGGGGCTACAATCAAAGTTCAGGGCCCGTGCCGACGGCACGCTCGCAGTCTTAATTCCTTCCTATGGCTTACCAGGTTCTCGCCCGTAAATACCGTCCCCAACGCTTCTCCGATGTCGCCGGCCAGGAGCACGTGACTCGGACCCTGGGCCACGCTCTCGCACAGCAGCGTGTGGCCCATGGGTACATCTTCAGCGGCCACCGCGGCATCGGCAAAACCACCATTGCCCGGATTCTGGCCATGGCGCTCAATTGCCGCAACCAGATTGGCAGCGCGGAGCGGCCGTCGCCCGAACCCTGCGGGGTCTGCGACTCCTGCAAGGAGATACGCGCCGGCAACTCACTCGATGTGGTCGAGATCGACGCCGCCACCAACCGCGGCATCGATGAGATTCGAGAGTTGCGCGACGCTGCCCGCTACGCACCGGCGCGCGATCGCTACAAAATTTATCTCTTAGACGAAGCCCATCAGATCACCGACGCGGCATTTAATGCCCTGTTGAAGACCCTGGAGGAACCCCCGGAGCACGTCGTCTTCATGATGGCGACCACGCAGCCGGAGGATATTCCGCAAACCATACGATCGCGCTGCCAGCATTTCAGCTTTCACGCCGTAAAGTTCGACGACATCGTGGCCCAACTGACGCAGATTGCCACCCAGGAAGGCATTCTGGCCGACCCGCAGGCGTTAGCTCTGTTGGCGGAGGCCGGCGACGGCTCGATGCGCGATGCGCTCTCCATCATGGACCAGGCGATCGCCAGTGCACCGATGGTCGATGGCAAGGCAAAGCTCGACGGGAACGAAATCAGGGAGCTTATGGGGACGGTACCGGATGCCGTGTTTGAACGCATCCTGGAAGCCATCGGCGAGGGTCAAAGCGCAGCCGTGATGGAAGAGCTAAACCGGCTGCTGAATGCGGGCAACAGCCCGTCGCAAATGGCGCGACAGCTGGTGCGCTATCTGCGCAACTGCCTGATGGCTAAGCTGGGTGGAGAAAAGACCGAGCTGCTGCAGATCTCGGGCGATGAGCGGGCCCGCGCCGTGCGCACCGCCACTCTTTTCGGCGAAGAGGATCTCACCCGCTTTTTGCAGGTGATGCTGCGCACCTTCGATGAGCTGAATTATCGCCAGGAGCCGCGCCTGCACCTGGAGCTGGGGCTGATGAAGCTGGTCCACCTGCAGCGCCTCTTGCCGCTGGAGCAGATCCTGAGCGGCATGCCGGCTGCGCGCCCTGCCGCACCAGTCCGTAGTAACAACCCAAGGCCCGCAGCGACCACGCCAGTAGAGCCGCCAAAGCCTAAGCCAGCCGCGGCTTCCCCCTTCGAGCTGGACCGGCAGCGCAAACAGAGCGCAGACGAGCCAGAGGTTAAACCTGCTGGGGAACCGGTCCAGGCAGCAGTCGAGCCAGAGCCGCCGCCGCCGGTCAGGGTTGTGGAAACGAAGCCTGCTGAGACGGATCTGGAGAAACTGCGCGATGTGGTGACTGTTGCGCTCGATGAGCAGGGACACAACACCGCGGCATCGCTGCTCGGAGCCGGGCGTTGGAAACTGGATGAGGAGGGTGCGATCCAGGTTGAGGTAGGGGTCAAGAAGACCATGCTGGGCCTGACGATGAATGGCGAGGCCTGGAAGATCGTGCGTGAGGCGCTGCGCACGGCGGGCGCTGGCCAGAAGATGACGGTGGTGCCAGGCGAAACGGCAGAGCCGGCAAGCGCGGCGCCGCGAGTATGGTCGCGCGACAGCATCGAATCGGTTGCCCTGGGCAATCCTCTGGTGCGCCAGGCGCAGGAGCTATTCCATGCAGAAGTCCGCAGCGTGCTTGATCTGCGAGAAAAAGGGAAAAGTTGAATAGGAGTAAGTTGTGAATCCACTAAAGATGCAGGAAATGCTGGAGCAAGCGCGCCACATGCAGGACCAGATGCAGGAAAAGCTGAGCCAGACGGTGGTGGAAGCGTCCTCGGGTGGAGGCGCCGTAACGGTAAAGATGAACGGGCAGAAGCAGGTGTTGCAGCTCAAGATAGACGCGGCGGCGGTAATGAGCCTGAGCTCCAGTCCGGCCGACGTCGAAATGCTGGAAGATCTGCTGACCGCTGCCTTCAATGAAGCTGGCCGGCGCGCCGACGAAGCGATGAAGTCCAATCTGACCGGGATGCTGGGCGGCTTGAATCTCCCTCCTGGACTTCTATAGTCAGGAGCGGGCATTGTCTCAATTTGCAGAACCGATGGCGCGGCTGATCGAAGAGCTGCGCAAATTGCCGGGAATCGGCAACAAGAGCGCACAGCGGCTAGCTTTCCACATCCTGCGCGCGAGCACGGAAGATGCAGTAGCACTGGCGGACGCAGTGCGTGAGCTAAAGGCCAGGCTGCTGCTCTGCTCCACCTGCAACAACATCACCGATGTGGATCCCTGCATCTACTGTGCCAGCCCAACCCGAAGCCAGCGGCTAGTCTGCGTGGTAGAGGAGCCGGGCAACATAGCAGTAATTGAAAAAACCCGCAGCTACAACGGCGTCTATCACGTACTGCACGGAACCCTATCCCCCCTGCACGGGGTAGGCCCGGAGCACCTGAGAACCGACAGCCTCCTGGCCCGGGTAGCACAAGGCGACGTGGAAGAAGTCATCCTGGCGACCAATCCAACCGTCGAAGGCGAGGCAACGGCCGTCTATTTGGCTGATTTGCTTCGCACTGCCGCAGTGCGCGTAACTCGCATCGCCACGGGAGTACCCGCCGGGAGCGACATCGAGTATGCGGATGAGGTCACGATGACCCGAGCCATGGAGGGCCGGCGTGAGCTAAAGCTCTAAGGTTCCGAAGCACGACTCCCCTTTGTCATCCCGACCGAAGCGTAGCGTAGTAGAGTGATCCGCGGATCTTTCATTCAGCATGGGAAGACAGAAAAGCAATGACGGCGTTCATCCCTGTCTGAGTAATCGCACGTACGCTGGAGCGTCATCAACTACTCGCCGAGCCTTTAGAAACCTGTTGCTCTCGGCCCTGTGCCTTTTGTATCCCTTAACCTCAGCAGCAGAAACAACCACGCAGGCTGCCCTGTTGTCCGCGCTACGGAACACTCCCGCCGTTGGCGTCGTACTCGACGTAAAAACCGGGCAGCCGCTAGCGACAGTTAAAACAGCCGAGGCCGGCAGCCAGCTAAGTGCGCCCGGTTCAATCCTTAAACCGCTCTTTCTCGCAGCTGCCCTCGAGCAGCATGAGGTTCTACCGCAGACCACAGTCTTTTGCCGGCGCAACCTCCATATCACCGAGGGAAGCCGAGACTGGAGCCTGGCCTGCACCCATCCCCAGACCGAGGTAGCCTTCGCCGCGCAAGAAGCGCTCGCCTACTCCTGCAACCGCTATTTCGCCACTCTTGCCGACCGCATTCCCCCGGAGCGGGCCGCTGCAATCCTCGAACACTACGGTCTGCCGCCACCGCGCACACCACAAACCCGGGAGCAGAAGGAGCTCCTGGTGTTGGGCCTGGCAGGAATTACCGTCTCCCCCCAACAGATGGCAACCGCCTATCGCAAGCTGGCGTTGGAACTGGACGCAACCGCGTTGACCGCGGTGCGTGAGGGGCTCAAGGACTCAGTGCGTTACGGTATGGCCAACAACGCCAGCGTGCCGGGCTTGGAGATCGCAGGCAAAACAGGAACCGTCACCGCAACCGGCTGGTTTGCCGGCATCGCCTCCCTCAACCACGAAGAAGTCGCGATCGTGATCTATCTGCCACGGGGCAACGGAGCCGATGCCGCCCGGCTGGCGCAACACTTTTTCCTGGCCTTTGCCTCACCCGCACCCGAAAGTGCGCGCTCGCTGACCGTGGAGCTCTGGGCGACCCGATCCCTAACCCACTTCACGGCAACCCCATTGACCAAGCCAACCACGCCGTTACAGGTGGAATGGGGGCACGACGGCCTCCGAACCCCGCCGGGAAAAGCCGTAAAGCGGCTCACCTTGACCGGCAGCTATCGGATGCAAGCCCCTGACGCGCAGGATGTTACCGCCGCAGGAAGCTGGACAATCGCCTGGCAGCCCGACGGCCTGCATGTACTGTTGACGCTGCCAAGCGAAGCCTACGTTTTAGCTGCCCTCAGCGGCGAAGCAGCGCCCGATGAGCCGATGGCTTCGCTCCAGGCGATGGCCATCAGCATGCGCACCTTTGCCCTGGTGAACGCAAACCGCCACCAGGCCGAAGGTTTTGGCCTCTGCGACAGCACCCATTGCCAGGCCCTTCGCCTGGGCAAAACCCGTCCGGAGCTGGAGCGCGCAGTCCGCGAGACAGCCGGAGAAACCCTATGGTCCGGCAGCCAGTGGGCGCACGTCTATTACACCCAGCACTGCGGCGGTATGAGTGAACCGGCACGCGCCGTTTGGCCCGCGGAGCAGGCCGGATACCTCGCCGGCAATCAAGCCGATCCTTACTGCCTCCGCCGATCCCCTGCCCAGTGGAACGCACAAATTTCGCTGGCCAAACTCAGCGAAATCTTCCGCGCCCAGGGTTGGCAGACTCCCTCACCGATCGAGTCCATCCGTGTGACCCAACGGAGCGCTACCGGCCGAGCCGAACGAGTCGAAGTAACCGGACGGGGCGCGCCGGCCCAGCTCTCGGCCAGCAGTTTTCGCTTCGCCGTGGACCGGGCGCTGGGTTGGAACCAAATGCGCAGCGACTGGTATACCGCGACCGTGTCGGGTGCGACCTTAAAGCTGCAAGGCAAGGGCTTCGGGCACGGCGTAGGCCTGTGCCAGGCGGGCGCTTACGAGATGGCCGCGGAAGGCCACAGCGTTGCGGAGATCCTCAGCTTCTACTTCCCCGGCACCGTCGCCGGCGTCACCCCAGCAGACCACGGATGGCAAAAGGTCGCGGGTGCCGGGTGGACCTTGCTGACCACGGACCTCGACACCGGGCTGCTCACTAAAGGCAACGCCGCCTGGGCCCAGGCGCAGTCCCTGCTGGGTGGCTCCGCAGATGCCCCAGGCCCGACGGTGCAGGAGCTGCCCAGCACCGAGCTGTTCCGGCAGACGACCGGAGAGCCGGGCTGGATGCTGGCCTCGACTCGCGGCAGCAACATATTCCTGCAGCCCGCTACAGTACGCCGAAACAACGGGGGCGACGAAGCTCTGCTGCTGCATGAGTTTCTGCATGTGCTGGTAGAACGACAGGCGGGCGAAAACGCTCCGTTATGGTTACGTGAAGGTTTAGTTGAGACGTTAGCCAGCCCAGGTAAGGAGAAATCAGGACTGGTGGATCTGCCGCCAAGCCAAGTCGATGCCGATCTGGCGCATCCGACCAGCGCCGCCGTTTCGCGGCACGCACACCAGGTCGCGGCACGGATGGCCGCCCTGCTCTGCGCCCACTACGGCATGGCTGCGGTGAGAGAGTTCTTACGTAACGGTGTTCCCTCGGAAGCAGCCAGGAGCCTGGGATCGTGAACCGGCCCGCATCCCTGCCCCGACAACTCCCAACGAAGCTTTTGGTTCTTGAGCAGGAGCTCAGCAATAATTGCCCGCAAAGACCCATTCTCCTGCGCTAACTGCTGCCAATCCAATTGCGAGTTGATCTGCTCAAAGCTGTTGATCTGGATGGGTACGTTCCCAATCATGGCTGGCCTCCTCCCTTGCGGTAACCCTGCGTCTCTATCTACAAAATAGAACCCTAGCCGAACAGACGAAAGCCCAATTGGTGCGGTCCGGGGGGGACTCTTTGGTAGCGTTCCGGACCGCCCGCGAGGGTAAAATCGGGGGTAAAATGTGGTTATTCTCCAAAAGTGAGCAAAAGGGAACAGATTCCCGCTTTCCCTTAGTGCGATGCTGAAGCAGCCTTCCGGCCTACATGCCGGAGTTACTGATGGCTAAGTAACCGAGCGATTGCACCCGAAATGAGGCCACTATCGTGCCCGAGGAAAAACAACAAACATTCGATCCTGAGGCTTTTCTCGCGAGTGCCGGGCTGGGGCGAAGGATTGTCCAACTGAAGGCACAACAGGCCTTCTTTTCGCAGGGAAGCGAAGCGGACTCCATCTATTATCTGCAAAAGGGGCGAGCGAAGCTGACCGTCGTTTCCGCGGCCGGCAAAGAAGCGACCATCACTCTTCTCACTGGTGGCGACTTCATAGGAGAAGAGTCACTCGCCGGAGCCGTGGGACTCCGCCTGGCGACAGCCACCGCCATCACCACTTGTACCGCGCTCAAAATAGAGCGGGCCGAAATGATCCGCGTGATGCACGAGGAACATGCCTTCTCTGATCTGTTTCTCAAGTTTCTCCTCGCCCGCAGCATGCGCACCCAGGCTGATCTGGTTGACCAGCTTTTCAATTCCAGCGAAAAGCGTCTGGCGAGAATTCTGCTCTTGATGGCGGAATTTGGAAGAGCAGGCGAGCCAGAGAGTGTGATCCCGCAGATCACCCAGGAAACCCTGGCCGAGATGATCGGGACCACCCGGTCACGCGTCAGTTTCTTCATGAATCGCTTTCGTAAACTCGGCTTCATCGAATACAACGGTCGTATTAAAGTACATAAGTCGCTCCTGAATGTGATCCTGCACGATCAGCTGTCGGATCAAAATGCGACAAGTCCCGCGCTCGCTGAAGTCACCAGGGTGAAGGCCCGAAAAGAGAAACGCCGGCCCCTCACCATTGCCAGAGCGTGACCTATCCCCCATAACCCGGCATATCTGCCTTTATCCCTTCCAACCTGCTCACCCCAACCCCACTTATTTCTATGTGAGAAAATCGTGAATTCTCTTCGGCGTCCGTAGCCGCATCCCTTGAGTCCTTAAGATGAGGAGAAGACATGAAGCTCGACTCAAAACATTTCCGTGTCCAGCCCGGAAAAAAAGTAAGACTCGCGGAATGGCCCACGATAGTAAAGCCATTCTGCAAGACGAATGAGGAGTATCAGAACCTCCTGGAGAAAGACAGGGAGGAGTTGGGGTCACTACAGCATCTTCACTATGCCTGCAATCGATACGCATTGCTGCTGATATTTCAGGGTATGGATTCGGCAGGCAAGGACGGAGCCATCGCCCATGTCATGTCCGGAGTCAATCCGCAGGGCTGCGAGGTCTCGAGTTTCAAACAACCGAGCGCTGAAGAACTCCAGCATGATTTTCTCTGGCGCACGACGTGCCGCCTTCCCGAACGCGGACGGATCGGCATCTTCAATCGCTCATACTACGAAGAAACGCTGGTGGTTCGGGTGCATCCGGAACTTCTCCGCAACGAAGGGCTTCCCGACGAAACGAACGACCAGAAAACCCTCTGGGAGGAGCGCTACCGTTCCATCGTGGATCTGGAGAAGCACCTGCATCGCAACGGAACCCGGATTGTCAAAATATTCCTCCACCTTTCCAAGGAAGAGCAGCGAAAGCGATTCCTCGCCCGCATCGATGATGCCCATAAGAACTGGAAATTCTCCCTCGCCGACATTCATGAAAGGCAATACTGGAAGGATTACGAGAACGCCTACGAGGCTTGCCTGCAGGCGACCAGCACTCGTCAGGCGCCCTGGTATGTCGTTCCCGCTGACGACAAGAAGAATGCACGCTTAATCGTTGCCCGCATCGTTCTCGACGCGCTTAAGGACCTCAGGTTGGCGTATCCCAGAACCACCGCCAAGCGACGCGCCGAATTGTTATCGATTCGCAAACTACTGGCCAAGTAGCGTTCCAGGAAATGCAGGTGCAGGTTTGAATTTTTCCGAACTCGACGGCTGGTGGGCGGAGGCTTATTCTCCCCAGGTCGGCTGGGCCCTCGGCGACGGCCAGGAACACGACGAAGATCCAGCATGGGATGTCGCGGAAGCCGAAGCCATGTATATGTTACTGGAGCGCGAAGTCGTCCGGAATTCTACGAGCGGTCCGGCAATGGGATGCCCTCCAGGTGGTTGGCGCGTATCCGCGAGAGTACGGTGCGCTTCGGCACCGTACAGATCGAAACCCGCGATGGCCACCATTTCTTCCAGATACAGGTTTTGCGGAGTAGCCTTCTTATAAGTAACCTAAAAGTAGAGCTGTATGCCAGCCCCGTGCGTGCGGGCGACGTAGTTATCGAAACCATGACTGCATGCGGCGATTGCACGGATTCTAAAGGAAGCATAACTTACTCCGCGCAGTTACCGGCAACTCGTGCGGCGGGTGACTACACGCCACGCATTGTCCCTCATCATCCAGGTATCTCCGTGCCCCTGGAAGCTGAGCAGATATTATGGCAACGATAATTTGAGCACACACAACTCCGAGCAAGAGTGACCAGACTTCAGGTTTAGACTGTGCGATTCTGAAACTAGAAAGCCAGGAAAATGCCTTATCGAAAAGCCACGCTTTTGATTGTCGACGACGATCATTTGCTCCGGAAAACGTTGTCCGCCGTGCTTACCGGATCGGGATATCCGGTACGTTCCGCGGAAGATGGCTTCTCTGCTCTGGCTGAACTGCGAAATGGAATACCTGACATTATCCTCTCCGACCTTAATATGCCTGGAATGTCGGGTTTCGAACTTCTCTCTGTGGTGCGACGACGGTTCCCCGCGGTCCTGGCGATCGCCATGAGCGCTGCGTATTCGGGCGTTACAGTACCGGCTGGTGTCGCGGCCGAAGCATTCTATGAAAAGGGGACCAATCTCGCTGCATTGCTGGGGGTCGTAGAAGCCATGTGCCGGTCTGAGCGGCCGCCACCGCTACGCCATCACAGCTCGTCAGCGCCCATCTGGATTTCGAAAAACGGTTACGACCCTTCCGGTAGGCCCTACGTCATCATCCCTTGCCCCGAATGCATGAGAACATTCGCCCAGGTTTTGGAGGAAGCAGTCTGCTCCGTCCGTGAAACAAACTGCATTTTCTGCCGCACCTTGATTTACTACGCAATCGAGCAGCCTGCCACACCGAACAACCAGGTCTAGAAACTGCTCGCTACCTACACTTTGGCGCGCATGAGGGCCAGATCCATCAGAGTCTGGTGCGTTCCGTTGGCTTCCGGCCCAATCACTCCTGGTGCGGGGTGCAACTGCACATATTTTCCTTCCGGCTCAAGCACCCAGGCCTGACGTTGATCGCGCAGGCAGATATCTAAAATTTCCCAAAGACGCTGTTTCAAACCATCCGCCCGCACGGGGGTGACCACTTCAATGCGTTTGGAGAGGTTGCGGAACATCCAGTCTGCCGATCCGATAAAGAACTCACCCTCCACCGGGTCCTGCGTCCCATTGGCAAAGTAGAAAATGCGTGAGTGCTCCAGAAATCGCCCAATGATCGACCGAATGCGGATGTTTTCCGTGTGCCCGGGCACTCCGGGGCGAAGGCAGCAAAATCCGCGAATGATGAGATCGATCGGTACACCAGCGTTCGAGGCCTCGCACAGCGCTTCGATCATGTCGGGGTCTTCTAACTGATTCATCTTGGCAACAATGCGGGCAGGCTTTCCCGCGCGCTTATTGTTGATCTCGCGATGAATCAGATCCAGCAGCCGCGGCCGCATGGTGACCGGTGCGACCAGTAGCGAGGTAAAATTGGGCTGCTCGGCGTGGCCGGTCAGGTAGTGGAACAGATTCACGACATCTTCGGTGATGTGCGGGTCGCAGGTAAACAGGCCCACGTCGGCATAAAGGCGGGCAGTCTTGACGTGGTAGTTGCCGGTACCGATATGCACGTAGCAGCGCAGGCCGTGCGCTTCCTTGCGCACCACCAGCGCAGTCTTGCCGTGAGTCTTGAGCCCGCTAACACCAAAGGTGACGTGTGCGCCGGCGCGTTCGAGCTCGGCCGCCCAATGCAGATTGCGCTCCTCGTCGAACCGCGCCTTGATCTCCATAACGCAGGCCACTTGCTTGCCTCGTTCTGCGGCGCGTATCAGCGACTTCACGAAAGGCGTGTCATCGCCAATGCGGTACGCGGTCATCTTGATCGAGACCGTCTGGGGATCATCTGCTGCCGAACTGATGAAGTGTTCGACCGAGGCGTCAAAGCTTTCATAAGGATGGTGCACCAGCAGATCGCCTGCTTGAATGGCGGCAAACATCGCACCCACTCCCTCCGGCAGGGACGCCGGCCACAGGGGCGTCCATTCGTGGTCCCGCAATGCGGGGAAAGGAAGACCGAGTAGTTCGAAGAGCGTGGTGTAGTCCACTTCCTCCGGCATCTCGTAAAGGTCGACGGGGGAGAGTTCGAAGCGGGAGCGAAGCATTTCCGTGATGGCGGCGTCGGCTCCGGGCCCAAACTCAAGCCGCACCACTGGCTCATAGCGGCGCTGCCGAATCTGTTCCCTGACCAGCGCGCGAAAATCAGCCGCGGGCTCATCGTCGAGTTCCACCTCGGCATCGCGCGTGAGCCGCACGATGGTGACGTTACTGATTTCCATGCCGGTGTAGAGGCTGTGCAGGTTGCCGCGAATTACCTCGTAGAGGGGAACCAGCAGCTTTTGTCCAGTCTCCAGATCGCTCTCCAGTGATACCCACTGCTTAATAACTCCAGGGACCTTCACCCGGGCAAACATCGTTTCGTCCCTGGCCACATCGCGCAACCGGAAGACCAGCGAGGTCGACAGGTTGGAGAGAAAAGGAAATGGGTGGACAGGGTCGATGACTAGCGGTGTCAGCGCAGGAGACAACTCGGACTTGAAGAATTTACTTCCCTCTTCCTGTTGACGGGGAGTGAGCTCGTTCCACGAACGCAGGAAGACGCCGTGTTTGGCGAGACCGGGGATGATGGTCTGCCGGTAGCATTCCGCCTGGCGCTGGAGCGAGATCAGCAACTTATCGCGAACCTGCTGTAACAGGGCGCGTTGGGCGTCGGTTGCCCCATGCCGGAGGACCGCTTCGCGCTTCATGAAAAACTCATCCAGGTTGGAAGTGAAGATGGCGAGGAATTTTGCCCGCTCGAGCAGCGGGGTACGCTCATCGAGTGCCTCCGCGAGCACCCGCTCATTGAAGTCGAGCCAGCTCAGGTCCCGGTCAATCCACACCGCCTGCAGCCCGCTAGGGAGTGATGCGTTCAGAGCACCATGGTCGCCGATGGACGCCAGGACAATACTAGCCATAAAGAATCCCCCGATAGACGTTCAGATTCTACGGCGCGACCCGCGACAGAAGTGTGAATAGCAGGTTTCATCTCAGCGGTTGACAGGGTAAGCCGGTCAGGACGGGCGCCCCATGTTCGCCCAAGCGTACGTGGGACGAAAAAGACGGGCGAAGCCCACCATTGCTCTTCTCCATCCTGATTACGGATTGAAGATGCCTCTTCAGGGCTCCAGACCAAGAAGTAATATGGTGGCGAGATGGTAGTCCGAAAGATCGTCCATATCGATATGGACGCGTTTTATGCTTCCGTCGAACAGCGGGATGATCCTCAGCTGCGCGGCAAGCCCGTCGTAGTCGCCTGGCGAGGTAATCGCTCTGTCGTCTGCGCCGCCTCCTATGAAGCACGGCGTTTCGGCGTGCGCTCGGCTATGCTGGCAATCCGCGCCGAGCGTTTGTGTCCGGACGCGATCTTTGTCCCTCCCGACTTCACCCGCTATCGCGCCGTCTCCCAGAGCACACGGGAAATATTCAAACGTCACACTGATTTGATCGAACCGCTCTCCCTCGATGAGGCTTACCTCGACGTCACCGAAAACAAGACCGGTCTGCCCACCGCGACGCGGGTGGCTAAAACCATCCGTGAGCAAATCCGCGAAGAATTGCATCTTACAGCTTCTGCCGGCGTCGCCCCCAACAAGTTCCTGGCCAAGATCGCTTCCGATTGGCGCAAGCCCGATGGACTCTTTGTGATTCAGCCCGAAGACCTGGATACCTTTCTGCCGCCGCTACCCATCGGGCGCATTCCCGGCGTGGGCAAGGTAACCGAAGAACGGCTCGCCGGACTAGGCATCAAAACCGTGGGCGATATGCGCAACCTGGAGTTACACATTCTCGAAGACCACTTCGGACGCTATGGCCATAGACTTTACGAACTCACCCGCGGCATCGACCACAGTGCAGTGGTTCCCGACCGGCCCACAAAGTCTATCTCTGCCGAAGACACCTTCGAAACCGACGTTCTGTTAGCCGAGACGGAATTCATCATCCACCGTCTTGCGGAGAAGGTTTGGTCGGCTTCGCGCAAGGAAACGCGCATCCCGCGTACGGTCGTGCTCAAACTCAAGACCAGCGACTTCAATACGCTCACTCGCAGCCATACACCCCTCTCTCCTCCGTCTTCCTGTCAAGAGTTGGCGACCATCGTCCTGACCCTGCGGGAGCGAGTGAAGCTGGGGCCCCAGCAACGCTTTCGCCTGGTCGGAGTAGGGTTGAGCAACTTTCGTGAAGCCGAAGAAATGCCCGCGCAGGGCGGCCTTTTCGGATGAATTTTATTGCGGTTCCGCGTAGACGCTTTTGACAAATCCCGCGGCGTTGGTATTGGGCCAGTCAGGATGCGCCGTTTTCAATTCAGCACTAATCTGTTTCCCCGCGTCATCGGCCGGCACACCCTGCTGCTTAAGCGCCAGGGCCCGTGTGCGGATCCCCGAGATCAAGTCTCGTTCCGATGCCACCATCGAACCGTCCCCGGGAGCGCTGTGATCGGGCAACACATGTGCGGCGTTAAGGGCTTCTACCTTATCCAGCACGGCCAGCCATGTCGCCGGTGTGCCGCCGTCGCCAAAGATATTCGGCATGGTCTTGTTCTGCACTACATCGCCCGAAACCAGCGTACGGTCCGGTTCGACAAAAGTTAATTCGTCGCCCTTGGTGTGGGCTCCGCCGAACCAGATCAGGCGCGCTGTAACGCCGCCGCCCAGGTCGACCGTTGCTTCCTGGCTGAACGTCACATCGGGCGGACGCAACACCACGCCCGCCAGCAACTCTTTATTCTGCGCCGAACGCCCGCTGAACATATCGATCATTTCCTGCCCATGCTTCTCCATCTCCTGCTGCTGCACCGCGTCGCGGATCAGGATGGTGCCGGCAGGAAAACCAGGTTCGCCGGCTGCATGCTCCGGATGAAAATGTGTAGTGGTAAGGAACAGCCTGCTGTTATTGGGGGCAAGCTTAGCGGCCACGCGGGCAATGGTGGCCCCGTTCTTCGGGCCCATGCCGGTATCGACCACCAGCGTGGCGCGGCTACCGACCACGATCGCAATGTTAGGAAAGCCCATGATCGCCCAGACGTGGTCGGAGATCTTTGTCGTATCCTCAGCAATCATCGGCTGGCTCATTTGTGCCAATCCGGTGGCGTTGAGCAATGCGGCCAGAGCCAAAAGTTTCATGACTGATTTCATGGTGTCCAATATATCCCCAGCGGCCAAGCTACAATCACTCCAATGAAGCAAACACGGATGATTTGTGCATGTTTCCTGGGGCTGGTCGGTTCTTCAGCATATGCCGCTGACTGCAGCGCAATGAAGCAACTCAAGCTTCCGGATACAACCATCACCACGGCCGAACGAGTAAGTTCCGGCAAACTAACTGCGCCGGGAATCGACAAGCCATTCCATGATCTGCCCGTATTTTGCCGCGTCAACGGGGTGTTTCGGCCTTCAGCAGATTCGGATATTCGCTTTGAAGTCTGGTTACCAGAGAAGGATTGGAACCAGCGTTTTCTCGGCGTTGGCAACGGTGGGTTTGCCGGCTCCATCGGATACCAGAGCCTCGCCGGCAATCTGCGCCGTGGGTTCGCAACCGCTGGCTCCGATGCCGGTCACCAGGGAAAGGCCGAAGACGCCAGCTGGTCCCTTCGCCATCCAGAGAAGACCAAAGACTTCGGTTGGCGCGCAGTCCACCTGACCTCAGAGCGGGCCAAAGAGGTAATCAAAGCGTACTATGGTACCCCCCCGGAAAAGACCTACTTCGATTCCTGTTCTGACGGAGGCCGCGAGGCGCTGATGGAAGCTCAGCGTTTTCCCGAGGACTACGACGGAATTCTTGCCGGCGCACCGGCCAATGCCTGGACCCACCTGCTGTCCTCCGGAGTCAGTGTCACTCAAGGAACCATTGGCGAACCACAGGGCTACATCTCACGCGCGAAACTGCCGGCCATCGAACGCGCCGCACTCGCCGCCTGTGACGCTTCGGATGGAGTGAAGGATGGCTTCCTCAGCGACCCGGCAAAATGCCGGTTTGATCCTGAGGTGCTGTTGTGCAAAGGCGCAGACTCAGCCGACTGCCTCACCCAGCCCCAGGTGCAATCGCTCAAGAGATACTACGCCGGCGGTGTCGATGATCACGGCAAGTCTCTCTTTCCGGGATTTGCGATGGGCGATGAGGAAGGCTGGAAAGACTGGGTCGTGGGAACCGGTCCCGGGACCGGCTCCGGTATTCAATACGTGAAAAGCTACTTCCGATACATGGTGACGGCAGATCCTGAATGGAATGTCTTGACAGCGGACGTGGATGCATCTTTGCGGGAAGCAATCAAGAAGACTTCAACTGAACTGGATGCAACCAACCCGGACCTGAGCCGCTTTCGCGCTCGCGGAGGCAAATTGATTATGTACCACGGCTGGAATGATCCTGCGATTTCACCTTGGAACAGCATCGCCTATTACCAGAGCGTACAGAAGGCGATGGGCGAGCAAGAGGCCAGTGGCTTTCTGCGGCTCTACATGGTGCCTGGCATGGAACATTGTGCCGGTGGACCTGGTCCGGCCTCATTCGGACAGCTTGGCATCCCCACCACTAACGGACCAAAGTATGGAGTGTTCGATGCTCTTGTCGATTGGAGAGAAAAAGGAGTTCCGCCAGAAAAGGTGATCGCGACCAAATATGATTCCGACAACAAGGCCACGATGACCCGGCCATTATGCCCTTATCCGGCACTGGCAAAGTACAAGGGGTCCGGCGATACCAACGATGCAGCTAACTTTGCCTGCAGCAAATAGTTACGCAGAAAATTCTTATCGTGAGCACCTGCGGCCTCTCACCACTCCTGCTTATACTCTTCGCCGCAACGCATCTGCTCAGCGCACAAGCACCGCCTGCACCGGCCGCACCGGCCTGGGCGCAGCCTGGTTCTCCGGGCCACGTGCAGGTAGCGCCACCTCCGGACTTTCATCGCCCAGCAGGAATTTCGATACACCGATCGGTCTCTTCGAGGGTCAATCCGACATCGGAAGTGCCTTGGTGCCGGGCAGCGCTAGCTACAACGACGGGCAATACACCATCAACTCCGCCGGCTATAACGTGTGGTACACGCGCGACGAGTTCCGCTATTTATGGAAGAAGATGTCTGGAGACGTATCCCTCGCGGCCGACATCGCGTTCCCAGATCCGAAAGGCTACGGCGATCGCAAGGCCGTCCTTGTCATTCGCCAGAACCTCGACGACGATTCCAAAGAAGCTATTGTAGCCCTGCACGGCGCAGGCATGATCCAACTGGCGCAGCGTGCGGAAAAGGACGTACGCGTCAAAGATATGGAGTATCGCGTTGGCGGCCGCGGCCGTCCCGGGGGGGCCAGCCCAGACAGCCTGGTGCCGGTATTCGCTAAGCGCGTCGGCATCGAAAAGCAGGGTGACGCCTTCGCGCTCTTGGTGAGCCTGGAAGGCGAACCAATGCACCAGTTCGGCCCACCCATCACCCTGCACCTCGACGGAACTTTCTACGTAGGCATCGGCTTCTGCTCACACCTGCCGGAGACGTCCGACACTGCGGTACTGTCGAATGTAGTGCTTGAAAACTCCGCGGGCAAGGTCCACTAACGCGAAGATCGAAGGCGGCTTCTGAGAAGCATTTTGCCTATCAGATCAAATCATCTGATGTTGCCCTTTCGCGAGTGGCTCCGCTTCCGCAACTCAATTCAAACACTATTCGACTGCCTCACTCTTCCCGCATGAGTTTGGATGGATCGACGGCAAGCGCGCGCCGGGCTGGAATGGCGGATGCTGCAATGCCAAGCAGCGCCATCGTCAGCACCGCGCCGCCCACGACCACAGGATCACGCGGGTTCGCCTGATACACAATCTGCCCCAGCAACCGGCTGGCGAAGACGCCCGACAGCAGCCCCACCGCCGATCCCACGCCGAGCAGCACCATGGGCCGCCCCACGGCCGCGCTCATCACTTGCGTCTTGCGCGCGCCCAAGGCCACTCGGATACCCAGCTCCTTCATGCGCCGGCTCACACTGTAGGCCGCCATGCCGAAGATGCCCGTCACCGCCAGCATCGCCGCCAGCAGGCCCATGACGCCAAGGGCAACGGTCGCCGCCCGCGCCGGGAATAGCTCGTCTGCCAATTCATCGGGCCAGCTCTGGACCGTGACTGGCACATTCGGCGCGATGCTGTTCAGTGTGCGTTCGAGCGCTGCCGCCATCTCGTTCGGCTGCCGCCACGATCGCACCACGAACACCCCTTCGCTGGTTTCGCTTTGCGAAAACGGCAGATACACCACAGGTTGCGGTGACTCATGCAGGTCGTGGTACTTGCCGTCCTCGGCGACACCCACCACTTCGGTCAGGTGGCCCCACAGAACAAAGTGCTGTCCGATGGGCGGCGTCTCGGCCCACATTTTTCGTGCGAAGGTTTGGTTGACGATGGCCACATACGGCGTCTTTGCAGTGTCCTGCCAGGAGACATCCCGCCCGCCCAGCAGCCGGGTGCCGGCAGCCTCGAGGTATCCCGGCGACATCGGAAACACGTACGGCGCCAGCACAGAATTGTTCAATGTAAACTCTGTAATCCCCGGCCGGAAAATCGGAATCCCATGCATCCCACCAGTCATGGGCGTGCGGCTCACCGCACCCGCCGCCGTCACACCAGGGATGCTCCGCGCCGCTTCAATGATCTCTTTCCGTTTCTCGAGCGCCGTGTCGCCTGCCTGTCCCACCTGGTCCAGGTCCACATCGACCAGCATCGCGCCCTGCGGCCGGATGCCCAGCGGAGCATGCAGCGCGCGCACCAGGCCGCGCACTGCGATCAATGACGCCGTTACCAGCAGCGTGCAGATCGCAATTTGTACACCCAGCAGCAGGTCCCGCAGGGCAAAGCGGCGCAGGTGCATTCCGTCCACCGGTCCGCTCTGCAAGCTCTGCAACGGACTGCTCTGCCAAACCTGCCGCGCCGGAACCATCCCAAACAACAGCGCGCTTCCCAGCGTCAATGCCAGGGCTGCCACGTACACACGCGCATCTACGGTTACAGTCAGAGTGCCAACGAACGGAGATGACCGGTTCAACACACCGAGCAGCAGGAATGCGCCAGCCAGCCCCGCCGCTCCGCCCATCAGCGAAATCATCACCGCCTCTGTCAGCAGTTGCCTTACCAGCCTCCGCCGGCTTGACCCAAGGGCCACACGGAGCGCGAGTTCCCGGCTGCGATCCGCCGCACGCGCCGCAAACAGGGTTGCCAAGTTGGCGCATGCCGCCGCCAGCACCAGAAGCGCCAGCACGGTCACACCGTACAGAAATCCGCGAATGACATCGCCCTCATCCCCAATGAGCCCTGGATGGATCAGACGCAGGGGCTGTCCGTCGTCGGTCTCCGGATACTCCTTCGCCAGCTGGGCCGCAATCGCGTTCAGATCTTCGATTGCCTGTTGCGGCGTCACACCCGGCTTAAGCCTTCCAATCACCGTGACAGCTACCGATGTGCGGCTATGGAGATAGTCGAATCCCTCTAGCTGCTGCTCGTTGACCATGGGTATCCAGTAGTCCGGCCAGCGGAACTTCTCCGTGCCGTGGAACTGAGCCGTTGCCACGCCAACCACTGTAAACGGATGCTTGTCGAGCTCCACCATCGCCCCTACCACGTCTCGGTCGCCATGAAACCTGCTTCGCCACAGTCGATCGCTCAACACCACATACGGCGCCGAATCCGTTCCATGCTCGTCGGCAGAATGGAAGAACCGTCCTATCTGGGGCTGAACCCCGAGCAGATCGAAATAATTACCGGTGACTTCATCGCCGGAGACACTCATCACCGTGTTTCGCCAGCGCAGGCTCCCATGGGAGTATCCGTAAATCCCGGCCATCCCGCTGAAAGTAGTGTTGCGCCGTCGAACATCCTCGAACGCCGGATAGGACGTCGTCAGCAGCCGTCCGACCATCCACTGCTTGTGCCGCAGCTGGTACAGGTTCTGCGGATCGTTCACATCCAGCGGGTGCAGAAGGACCGCGTTGAGCACTCCGAAGACGACCACGTTTGCCCCAATGCCGAGCATCAGAGTGATCAAAGCCACCACCGTGAACGCGGGAGACTTGCGCAGCACGCGGAGCCCATAACGAACATCCAGCAGCAGGTTCTCCAGGAATGGCAGGCCCTTTTCGGCGTGATAGTCTTCCCGAACCGCCTCCACGGCCCCGAACTTCAGGCGGGCATGGCGGCGGGCTTGCTCCGGAATCATGCCGCCGCGGATGTTCTCTTCCGTCTGCGCGGCGATATGCGATTCCATCTCCTCCCTAAGCCGTTCGTCGCCGCGGCGCCTGGCGGTGAAGTTGCGCAGGCGCGTGAATAGCCGGTTCACCGCTCTCATGTGAGATCCCCCGCTTTCACTGCAAAGAAGCGCGCGATGATCGCCGCTTTCTGCTCCCAATCGCGTTCTTCTGCTTTCAGTAATTTGTGTCCCGCACGCGTCAACCGATAAAAGCGCGCCCGGCGGTTGTTTTCCGAGGGACCCCACTCCGATGCGATGGCACCCTCCTGTTCGAGCCTCAGCAGGACGGGATAAAGCGTGCCTTGATTGACCGAAAGCAGGTCGCCGCTGATCTGTTCGATGCGCCGGGCGATCCCATACCCGTGCAGCGGCCCTGGCACATAGAGGGTCTTCAGGACCATCAGGACCAGCGTTCCTTGCTGGACATCCCTTTTCTGTTTCATGCGGTCTCGTCCCGGATGACGGTCATTGATGACGATCCTTTGGTTTTACCAACAGGAGAATGCCATCGTTCTATTGGGAAAGCAACAGGTAATGTCGAGTGCTCCTCAGGAGGTATTTTTGAAAACACACTCTGGAAAGACTGGCAAGATGTTCTAAATCTTCGTGGTAACTTGAGAGCGGACCACGTCCGGGGGAGCCAGGCTCGCCAGTCCGACAGAGTGAAGGAGAGTGGATGAGGAAGCCTGCCCCTGCTTGCCTGACGACGACTTTTCTTGCCGGTGTTTTACTAGGTCACGCTCCGGCGCAGACGGCAACCCCCATCACACACCTCGTAGTGATCTTCGACGAGAACATCTCCTTCGATCACTACTTCGGGACTTATCCCCACGCGCTTAACCCGGCAAATGAAACTCCATTCAAGCCGCGCCCGGGAACACCGGGGGTCAATGGCTTGACCGCCATGTTGCTGGAGCGCAACCCAAATTACCTCAACGTAAAAGTAAACCAGGCGTACGCCGTGAACCCCTTCCGGCTGGGCCCGGCGCAGGCGGCAACCGCCGACCAGAGTCACGACTATACCGATGAGCAGCATGCATTCCACGCCGGCCTGATGGATTCGTTTCCGCGATACACCGGACTCCCCGCTCCTCCGACCCAGAAGTTCTCACCCGAAAGCATGGTCGCCGCCCCGCCCGAGTATCAACACCAGACCAAGGCATTGGTGATGGGCTACTTCGACGGAAATACCGTGACCGCCTTATGGAACTACGCGCAACGGTATGCCTTAAACGATAACTCCTACGCGTCGACTTTTGGCCAATCCACCCAGGGAGCTATCGAGCTGATCTCCGGTCAAACCAACGGTGTTACCGACCAGATCAACGCGGCAAGTGACTTAGTCGATGGGGGAAATGCTACTTATACAGAAGTCGATGATGGAGATCCCATCGGAGATAAGTGCTCCAACCCTTCATGGGGTCAATTGCGCTACACCGGAAACAACATCGGCCAGATGCTAAGCGAGCACGGGGTGACCTGGGGATGGTTTGAAGCGGGTTTTGATTTGACCAAGACGAACGCCAATGGAACCACCGGCTGCCGGCGCAGTACCTACTCAAAAATCACCCAGTTATCTCCCGTAGACTACATTCCCCACCACGAGCCATTCCAGTACTACACGCCAACCGCAAACCTGCTTCACTCCCGGCCTTCTTCGGTGCGGATGATCGGCAAAAACGGAGACGCCGCGAATCACCAATACGACGCGGACGATTTTTTCGCGGCAGTAAAGGCAGGCAATTTTCCCGCGGTGAGCTTCCTCAAGCCTCCCGCGTATCAGGACGCGCATGCCGGCTATTCCGATCCGCTTGATGAGCAGACGTGGCTGGTTACCGTAATCAACTTCATCGAGCGCCAACGGGAGTGGAAGAACACCGCGGTCATAGTGGCCTATGACGATTCCGATGGCTGGTATGACCACCAGATGGGGCCGATCGCAAACCAATCCACCAGCAAGGTGGATGGCCTAACCGGGCCCGGGCAATGCGGCGATGGAGCCACCGCGCTCCCCGGCCCAGCCGTGGACCATGCCCAGGGCCGGTGCGGCTATGGTCCCCGCCTGCCCCTGCTGGTGATCTCCCCTTTTGCTCGGCGCAATTACGTCGACCACAGCTTGACCGATCAGACCTCCATCCTGCGCTTCATTGAAGACAATTGGCTGAACGGAGAGCGAGTGGGGGGCGGATCCTTCGATGCCATCGCCGGTTCTATCAACGCCATGTTTGATTTTGACCATCCGGATGTTCGCCCCTACATACTGGATAACTCGACCGGCAAGGTCCTCAAGCGATAGGCGGAAGATCTGAGCTCCACATGTCCACGATACATTTCCAGCTGCCGTCTGCTTGCTTCTTCCATATCTCCACGGTTTTCCCATGGTCTGTTGCGGGTTTGCCATGCGCATCGGTGGTCGTGAGCTCATAGGAGCCCTGGGTATACGCAAGGTCGCCCGATCGAGACACTTCGACTTTCTGCGGCGCCCAACTGACAGAAAGACCCGGCAGCGCTAACAGCGTACCAATTTCCTTGCGGACGCTATCTTTGCCGCTGGCCTTCTTTTCGTTGGGCGGCAGAACCACTGCATCATCAGAATAGAACGCGACCCACGCATCCACTTGTTTCGTCTGCGCCGCCTTGCTCCAGTTTTCATCCGTCTGTCGAACCGCCGCCTCATCAGCGGCCTGTGTAGACGCCGGTTGCTGGGAGTTGCAACCCAGTACGAAGAGAACAAAAACAACACCGAGACACTTCACCCCAGGGATAATCCCTTTCAACGCGTTCCTCCGCAGTGTGTGAATGAGAGCTCCGTGACTATAGCAGAAACAGAGGTCCCTCCTGAAAAACTCATTCACTACGCAGAACAATCGCAGGATCAAGCAAAGATGCCCGCAACGCAGGCTGCAGAGCCGCCGAAAGTCCCACCACGAGCATAATCATGACCGCGGACACGAGCACTGCGGGATCTTCAGCACCCGCACCGTACAACAGCCCACGAAGGAGCATCCCGGTAAGGGCCGCACCCGCCACCCCGGCCAAAATACCAGCACCAAGCAAAGCGGCTGCATGCTTCAAAACCGAGCTGAGAATTTCCATCCGATCGGCTCCCAAGGCCATCCGAATGCCAATCTCACGTGTCTTCTGCGATACCAACTGAGCCAGCACTCCGTACAACCCTATCGACGCAAGAAGGAGCGCCAAAAGAGCAAAGCTGCCCAGCAGCAACGCTCTGAAGCGTGGTTGCGTCAGATTGCGAGCTTGCAACTGCTCCACCGTTTGCATGTTGCTGAGTACCAGGCCGGGACCCAGTGCGGAGAGCTGTCTTTGCATCCCTGCGATCAAATTTGCCTGCGTTCCCGGCGTAACCGCGACCAGCACAGTTAGAGACTCTGGAGACTCCTGACTCAGCGGCCTATACACAGCAGGAGCCTCCACATACCCCATCTCCTGAAACACGGTGCTCGTCCTCACGTTTGCCACCACGCCCACGACGGTTAGCCACGGAGTCAGCGGGTCGTCAGCACGGCTCAGCTTGATCTGCCGCCCCACGGCATCGCCGCCCGGAAAGTACCGCTTCACCAACGCCTGGTTAACGATAGCCACACTTTGCGTATCCTTCCGGTCCCCGCTTGCGAAAGAGCGGCCCCGCATCAGCGGAATGTTCATTAACGAGAAGAAGTTATCTGCAACCGCCTGTGTAGCGACGCCCTCAGCCGTTTTCTCCGCTGCAACCTGTCCCGATACCGTGAGCGGTTCTGTCCCTCGTGGTACTACCTCGGCGCTCAAGGTGAAACCTGGCCTACCCGGCATCCCATCCATCTCTTGTGCAAACCTCTGCGCAAATCTTCTCCGCACATCCTGATCCGGATAGCTCTTGGCAGAAAGATGGATCTCCGCTGAAAGCAGCGAGAAGGTCCGATAACCCAGCTGCGTAGAGACCAGCTCCCACAAGCTCTTGCCCAACAGTGAAGCTGCCATCAGCAGCGTCACAGATAGGGCGACCTGGAACACGATGAAGCCACTGGTGAGGTGACGATACAGCCGCGTGCTCTCTTGTCCTCTGCTCTTCAAAGTGAGATCACTTTTTGATCCGTACCCCGCAGGAAGAACCCCGAAAATCACAACCGATCCAATACCCAATGCGGTCGCGAAGAGCAGAACGCGCCAGTCCAACCCGACGACGTTTCCAGGCGGCAGTTCGATCGCAGTGGAAGCACGAAGCCAGCGCAGGAGAACTTCTGCCAGCACACATCCCGCGAACGTGCCCCCCAGAGCAAGCAGAAGGGATTCGACCAGCATCTGACGAATCAGCCGCGCGCGGCTGGCGCCCAGGGCAGACCGTATCGCCATCTCCTGCGCGCGTCTTCCCAGCCTGCCGAGGGAAAGCGTAGCCAGGTTGCTGCACCCGATCAGCAGGATCAGCGACACCGCGCCCAGCATGATCCAGAGCGCTTTATGAAGGTTGCGACCGGTAAGCCAAACGAAATTGGATTGCAGCGGCAGCACCACCGGCGTCGTGTTATGAAGAATGTCAAGTCTGGCTGGAGCTTCGGGCAGGACCTGCTGCTGAATGCCAGTTAGCTCCTGGGCTGCACTGGACCGCGTAACCCCAGGCTTCAGCAATCCGAAGACCGCGGTCATGGATGTCCAGGGTTGCCGGCCGTACTCGCTGGTTGGTGTGATCAGGCTCCACGCATCCGTCTCGACGGGGTAAAACGTGAAGCTATTCGGCATCACGCCGGCTATTCGGCAGGTCGTGTCGTCCACGCGCAAGCTCTGACCGATGATCCCCGCCGGCGATCCGAGCTTGTTCTCCCAGAACTTGTGCGCCAGCACCAGGGTGCAAGGATGGTCGAGATCGCTGGCCGAGAAAGTCCGTCCCATTTGCGCGGAAACCCCCAGCAAGCGAAAAAAATCGGCTCCCGCCGGAATAGCCAGTAAGTCAATCGGCCGCTCCTGCCAAAGCGCCGTCTGGCCGCGCGCGGCCCAACTCAAGGGCGCCATCTGCTCAAAACTTCGACTTCCCTGCTTCCACGCGTCGAACTCACGATAGGCATTGAAAAACTGACCCGTATCCCGGTGGGAAGCATCCGACTGCCAGATCACGACCAGCCGGTCCGGATTTCGATAAGGCAGTGAACGCAGAAGGATCGCCTGGCACACACTGAATACGGCTGTCGTCGCTCCCAAGCCAAGCGCGAGGGTGAAAATCGCCGTGACCGAAAACACCGGCGAGTGGATCAGCTGCCGAAGCGCATACCTGACATCGAGAAAGAGTGTGTAAAGAGAAACCATAGATTTTCCTGGGTGGCCCATTCAAGCCTTGTTTTGGCTCGAGTGGGCTGCGGCTTTAAGCTTAAAAGCGTTGCATCTGGAATTTCGATCGATCGTATCCCATCAATTCATTGGACGCGATATCACTCTGCTGTCATGGTTAAGCGATGAAGACGAAATCCGTGCTTCAGATCCTTCTGCTTTCAGCGGTATGGGGAGTCTCCTTCCTCATGATCCGCATAGCCGGCAGCACATTTCCGCCGCTCTGGGTGGCACTTTTGCGCTGTGCGCTGGGGGCGGCGCTGCTGTGGACTGCCCTTAGTCTCGGCGTCAATAAACTGCCGCCTCGCCGCCTGCTGCCCTGGCTGGTGACCGTCGCCCTGTTCAACAACGCCCTCCCCTTCACCTTCTTTGCCTGGGGTGAGCGCACCGTGCCCAGCAACATCGCCGCCGTGCTCAATGCAACGACGCCTATCTGGACCCTGCTTCTCACCATGGCCGTTCATCGCACCCGGGTCGCGGCCTTAACCGTTGCGGGCGTTCTCCTCGCCTTCGCCGGCGTGCTGGTGGTCGTTGTCAGCCACGCCGGCGACCCTGCTGCCGACCATGTCGCCGGCGGACTTCTCCGCGGCACCATCGTGATTTCGCTTGCCGCCCTCGGCTATGCCATCGCCACTGTCATTGCCAAGGCCAAACTGCAGGGGCTCGACCCCATTGGCCTTGCGACCACTCAGCTTTCGCTTGCCGGCCTCATGATCCTGCCCCTCGCTCTTGCCGGGGCGCACCCGTCTTCCCTGCGCCTCGCCCCGGTCGCAGCCATCGCGGTGCTCGGTTTTGCCGGCAGCGGCTTCGCCTATCTGCTCTACTACCACCTGCTCACGCAGGTCTCTGCTACCCATGTTGCAGCCGTTGCCTATCTGCTCCCTCTCTGGGGCCTGTTCTGGGGGCTGTTCGCGCACGAGTCCATTGGCCTGTTCACTTGCGCCGGTGTTGCCATCACCATTGCCGGCCTCGTCCTGCTCAATCTGCAACCGCGGCCGAGCCAGCTCCGTCGTAGTCAACGGGCTGCGATGCTGGCAATACGTTCCGATGTAAAAGCTCAATGAAACCTGAGATGTTCTGTGAGCCGCCAAATGAGTGAAGTTAAGAAATACTCGTACGAAACGCGCTTGAATGTTCTCTACCAACCACTTGAAATCGTCGACGCGCAGGCTCTAGCGGACGCCTGCGAATTCAAGTGGTACAACCAGACGCTTTGCCAGGTAAACGAATCCGTCGTTCGCCTCGGCGTTTTTGAGGGTGAGTATCACTGGCACAAGCACGATGTTGACGACGAGTTCTTCTACGTCGTCGAGGGCCAGCTACTCATCGATCTTGAAGACCGTACCGTCGAGCTCGATCCCGGGCATGGCTTTGTCGTTCCCCAGCGCGTAGTCCATCGCACACGAGCGCCCCGCCGCACCGTGGTCCTCATGGTCGAGAACAAAGGCATCCTCCCCACCGGTGATCCGGGCGAGTGAGGCGATCAGCAGTTCTGATATTTCCAGTTGCGCTGCTTCCCTTCAGCGATCCATTCCAACGCAGTAGCAATCCGCTTGTCCCGCGTTTCCTGGCGTTTTGCGTCCGCGATCCACTCCACGTACTCCCGTTTGCAGCTGGGGCTGAACTCCGCAAAAACAGCCGCGGCTTTCTTATTTCGCTGCAACGCGGCCGCGAACTCCACCGGTGTGTCAACCGGGTTCTTCTGCGGCTTCACTACTTTGCGTCTGGCCGCGATCGGGCTCGTATACTGGCCGCTGTCCACGAAAGCAGCGGCCTGGCGGATCCAGCCCAGCATTTGCTTGTCGGGGGGTAGTTCCGCCACGCTGGTAATGCGGCCCAGCGAACCCATGCCGTCCCGCCCCAGAACCCCCGCCCCACGCAGCACGGCGCCGATCTCTTCCCCCCAGAAGCCGAAGCTGCAGTGCTCCTTGAACGCCGACATGTTGCACAGAATCGCACCCCGGTACTCAAAAAAAGGCCGGCTCCATTTGATAGTTTCTTCTATCTCGGGGCAGGCCTTATGTACCAGTTCCCGCAGGTGCTCCAGGATCGCGTGCGCGAACGGCGGTGCCTTCGCGACGTATGCATCCACTTTGCGGTTTTGCTTTTGCGTAGCGATCATCGAAGTCTACTTTGCAGTCACACTGACCGATGCGATATGTTTCTCCCACGCGAGTTCGATCGTGCCCTTATTGCCGCCCGCGCTGCTGATCGTATACTTCAGCATTTCAACCGGAGCCGGAGGCTTTTTCATCTCCATCTTCACCCGGCCCAAATCCATCGAAGCATCGTAATCCGTGCCCCACTGTCCGGTCTGTTTATTGATCACCAGCTCCCAGGCATCGGGATCTTTCACATTCACATACAGGGTGTAATCGCCCTTGGGTACGGCCAGGCCGGCGATATTCAAATCCCCGTCGGTATGGAACGCCGTAGCGCTGTTTGCGCCGGCGCGCCAGATGGGGGCGGTAGGATCACGCATCACCTGTCCACCCTCGCCAAAAATTTGCCGCCCTCGAACCGACGGCGCGCAATATTTGATCACCAGCGTTGCGCTGCCGACTTTACCCGTTGCCGTTTCTGGAGGGCTCGTTTGTCCCCATGCAGTCCCCAGGCCCACCATCAGGCTTGCCACTAATAGCAAATACTTCATAGTTCGTCCTCCTTCTTATAGACGCCAGCAGTGCCACTCTACATCAGACGGTTGGAGTCCGTAATCAATTTCAAGGAATCTACTTTTCAGGGGAAAACTAGACGGGAAAGTTGCGCTGATCACGGGTGGTAACAGCGGTATAGGCCTGGCTACGGCAAAACGCTTTGTGCAGGAAGGGGCTTACGTCTATATCACCGGCCGCACCCAAGCGAAGCTCGACGAGGCGGTGAAACAGGTCGGGTCGAATGTGTCCGGAGTGCAGGGGGACGTAGCCAAGCTGCCCGATCTCGACCGGCTCTATGAGCAGATCAAAAAGGAGAAGGGCAAGCTCGACATCGTCTTCGCCAATGCGGGCATCGCAAAGTACTCTCCACTTGGCAGTATTGATGAAGAGCACTTCGACAGCATCTCGACGGCAATGTAAAGGGCATGCTCTTCACCGTGCAGAAGCGAAAACCGTTCCCTCAGCGGCTAAAGCCGCATGGATTTGTACTGACTTATGGACGGCCTGAAGGCGGTCCCCTTCAAAGAATTCGGTTTTTCCGCAACCTGTGAAGCCGTGCCCTTCGTTTAGACACTTTCTCCGCGGCCTGTTCGGTCCGGCTAATTAGGTGGTGCGGCTGGTGGAGCGACGGCTGGTACATTTTGTGCCGGCTCAGGTGCCGGCTGGTTAGGCTTCGGATCAGGCGGCCGGGCCGCTGCCGGAACGGCCAAAGGCGCGACCGCAGCCGACTGCGACGGCTCCGCGGTCACCGGCAACACAGCCGTATTGACCACCGCAGGATCATCGCGCAGCTTCAGATAGAGCGTTCCGTTAGGCCGCGGGACGTTCAGGTTAGTGTCGCCAAACCCTTCCGGCACGATGACCGCATTGGCCAATTGTGCATCTGTCCCCACCTGCTGCAGTAAAAACAAATCCGTGCCTACCAGCGTGCACAGGGGCGCGCCTTCGGCGCACTTGAGCTCCTTCAACTGCGGTACCCGCACCAGGGTAGCTAAAGGCTGCCAGTCCCCTGCTACGCCGTTCGCGCTGACAGGACGAAAACGCAACGGGCCAAAGGCCGACCCGCCGAAAGCCTTCGCCGGATCGAGGGTCACCAGCGCCGTCTTGCTATCCTGCAGAACAATGCCGCCTTCCCCCACCCGCAGCGTGGTGGAGAAGCTATTGTCGGCGCTGGCCACTTCGATCTTCTGGTCTCTGGGAAAGGATTCCGGCGACTGCACAAAGAACGTCAGTTTCGCGTGCTCAGGCAGTTCATCCTCGCTGCCCAACTGCACCACCGAGGCCGGTCCATCGGAGCGGACGCTCTTATTCATCAGCTTCACACTGGGCCGCGGTGACTGCACGGTCGCGTTCAAATCCAGCACCCGTCCATCCTTCAACGTGACCTTGGCGACAATCTTGTCGTCCTGGTGAAAGGATGTCGAATCCGGGCCTTTGAGAAGTAAAGAGTCTTCACTCCCGTTATGCGTGAGCGCAGCCGCCGGCGAAAAGGCCGCGTTGTCGACCGACATGGAAGCGACCTCATCCAGCCGCGTGCCCTTCAGCACTCCCTGATGGTCGCCCGCGTATACCGTCAAGCTATCCAGCCGCCCTGCCTCGGAATAGGTGTGCAATGGAACCTGGTCCGGCTTCTCTAATCCCACTTGCTTAACCTGCAGGTTGACCGTGCCCGCCTGCTCACCGTCGAGCGGCATGTCGATCTCAATCTCGTTTGGCTTAACCGCCTTCCACGTCGCATCCAGTGTCTTGCCATCCGCATCCTTCAACGTCACCCCGTCCACGCATGAAACCTCAGGAGCGTCAAGATGTACGGTGTCCTTACGGCCAACGATCAACGCATGCTGGTCAGCGGAAGCCAGTGTCCACTGTTCCGGGTGAGCGCTGGCCAGATGAAAGCTCGGCCCTTCAAATGGATCGAAACCCCAATAACCGTGCAGGGTTCCGGTTGCGCTGGGAGGCAGTTTCTGAGCCTCCAATGCTTGTGCATTGATGACAAACCCGCCTTGCATCGGATCCGGAGTCGCGGGAAGGTCGACGCTCTGGCCGGCCTTGTTCTGCACCCGGAGAACGAAATCATGCGCATAGCCGGTGGCAAAGACATAGGGTGCGCCCACCACCGGCAGCAGCAGGGGCTTGGTTTGTGCGCACAACGTGCTCTTAGTATCTACGGGATGCAGCACCGGCAACTCTGGCGCCTTTACTGCGGGTAATCCGACCACCAGCACCGACTGCGGCTTGTGAAACGATGGCGGATTATTCAGCTTGAGAGCCAGCGTATCGTCCTTCGGCATGGCGAGCGCCGGCAGATACTGGAACTCCGCAGTGTGGAAGCTGTCGAGTATCTTCGCCATGTCCATCACAGTGCCCACATACACGCTGTAGTAGCCGCCGCCGGCCTGTTGCGTGTACGACATCTGCGCCAACATGTCACCGGCTGAGCCCCCGGTCATCTGCTGCACCACGCTCTGGCTGCGCCCGTTGTCCAGCACCAGGCTGTCGGGGTTCTGTACCAGGCAAGGCGCCTGTTGTTCTGTGGGTTTATCGAAGCACTGCTGATCGACCTTGATATTGAGGCTTCGCGCCAGCAGCTTCGTCTTGTCTTCTACCACCTTGGGGTCGCCCGAATCCACGGTCTTCACGCCGGCCAGGTAAGTATCCAACCGGGCTCGATCGAGGCTTGCCTGGTGAAGGTCTTGCGCTGCGCGTACGAAAGCTCCCGGCCGGCCACGCACAGCATTGCGCAGCGTGCTGAAATCCCCGCCTGTCTCCGGGGCAAGAAACAGCAACACCTGTTCCGCCCCTTCAGGAACGGTTACGTATATTCCCTCTTCCCGAACCTTCTTATTCCAGGTATCTGCCTTGGTAAACCAATTGTCCGGGGGCGGATTGACCGAACCGCGGAGAAACGCAACCACCAGTACATACCGTGCCCCCTCCTTCTCCGGCAGGTCAGGGTGCACCCACAGACGGTCGCCTGGGGCGAGAGTCGCCACGGTGCCGATAGGCAAAGTCTTACCCTCACGGGTCACCTTCGCCTGAATACGAGGGCCATCCAAATCGAACGCCGGGCCCCCATCCGCGTATACAAATCGGGCCGTAAAGAGAAGCAGAAAACACCAAAGTAACCGGTACAATCGCATTCTCTTATTATAGAAGTTTTTGCAATGAAGCCGGTTGCGGGCCGGGCTTACATCCACTCCCCGAATGCATGTTCCCCTTTAGTAATACTGCGACCTGGCCGGGTCGCCCAGGGACACATGGGAGGTCAAATTAGGTCAACGATCGCATTGATAAAGCTCCATAAGTAGCTCTATACACTGATCTTCCAGATCCAACCAGCAGGCTCGTTAGCGTGGCGGTGAGAACCAGACCGTACAAGAGGCTGGGATCGAACCCCTGCGCTTGGCAATGCTGGAGGAGAGCGGACCCACGGGAGGCTTTTTCGACAGCCGCGGTGTCACCCCGTGGTGACCGCTCTCCGGCCTAGTGTTTTACGGCAATCGCAGAAATTTCGATCTTCGCACCACCGATCAGGCCCGCTACCTGAACCGTAGCTCGTGCAGGTTTCGGGTTAGGCATGAGCGCCTTGTAGACCTCATTCATTTTCGGCACATCATCCAGGCTGGTCACATAGACGGTTACAGAAACGATGTCAGACATTTGGAAGCCGGCCGTCTCCACAACTTTCTTGATCGCGGCGATAGTGTTTGTCGTTTGCAGGGTGATGTCTGTGCCCGTCACCTTACCGTGTTCATCAGGTCCTTGTTGGCCGGCGACGTAGAGTGTATTGCCTGCGACAAAGCCATCGCTGAACGGCATGCCCTGTTTAAAGCCGATAGCCTGGTTTTGGGCAAAGGCGCTCCCCGCAAGGCCAGCCATCAGCCCGGTCATCAAGAAGACTCGCATAGCCACTACTGAATACCTCATCTTCATTCTTTGGTTCTCCTGTGTAGGTGGATGCCCAATTCTCTCACTTCTCATCCTGACACGCGTGCCCGTTTCGGCCCAACGAAGCTCATCGTCTTCCGCTCAGGCGATGCTTGCCTCAACCCATGAGTTGCCGGTAAGCTTCACCACGGTGCATCATTGCAAATTTCTAATGCATACCTGGGTGGATAACGGAGAGACCATGGCACAGTTAGCTAAGAAGTGTGGACTGCACTTGACGGTTGTGATTGCCGGTGTCATGAGCGCGCATGCCGCCCAGCCGGTGACTGAAATCACTCTTCCTGGTACCCGCCTTTTTACGGAAAGCATCACCTCGACCAAGGATGGAACGTTAATCGTAGGCAGCTTAGGCAAGGCCAACGTAAGCCGCATTCCCTACGAATCCACCACGGTCACGGAGTGGATCAAGCCCGGTACCAATGGCCTGAATGCGGTCTACGGCGTCTATGCGGACGAGAAATTCAAGACTCTCTGGGTATGTTCCGACCATTACGACGATGGCACCGGCGATCCGCCATCGGTGAAAAGCTTCGATCTGAAGACAGGCGCGCCCAAGGGTAGCTACACGCTTCCCGGCGATACCACCTTCTGCAACGATATCGCCGTGGCTGGCGACGGCACCGCGTATATTAGCGACACCCGCCAGGGCAGCGTTGTGATGCTCAAGCCGGGCGCCAAGGAACTGGAGGTTGCGGCCAAAGACCCTCTTCTGGCAGGAGCCGATGGTTTAGCTTTCGGTGAAAAGACAGTTCTGTATGTCAACAGTGTCACCGCGGGCAAGCTACTACGCGTCGACCTTGGACCGGACGGTAAATCGACGAAGGTCACCGAGCTCAAGCTTTCCAAACCGCTCACCCGTCCAGATGGCATGCGCGCAATCGGCAAGAACCGGATGCTGATGGCGGAGAACTCCGGCAACATGGATATTGTTACCTTCAGTGGTCCAGGCGGTGAGAACGCAGATATCAAGACCATCAAAGAAGGCTTGGAATCCACCCCTGCAGTGACTGCAACCCGTGGCATGGCCTGGATTGCCGAAGGTAAGTTGAACTACCGCAACGATCCAAATTTGAAGGATAAAGACCCGGGAACATTCAAAATGTACGCTGTTCCACTGCCCAAACACTAAAGCGCCACCGTCCCTTCTGTCATCCCGAGCGAAGCCGAGGGATCTGCGGTTCACTCAACCGGCAACAAATACCGGCCGAAGTCAGCAACGAACTCCGCTCAATCGAAGAGGCGCCAGCTGTAGTTACAACCTGCGCCTGCTAAGGAGCCACAACCAGCATCAGTTGCACCCCGGAATCGAGTTGAAGGTTCTTCTTCTCAGATAGGAAGGTAGACATGGCGTTTGGCCCATCATCGAACACCAGAGTTACACCTGGCAATCCAATCACGGATCCAGACTGGGCGGCCGTACCTTTCCCTGGGGTCCCGCCACCACCGCTGGTCACCAGACCTGTAGAGTCATCCTGGACGCCGTAGGCGTGACCGTTGAGCGCGTGGGAATCGGCTACACCATCCGCACTGCGCGTGGCCGTCTTTGAGATGTTATCTCCCATCCCAGCGGCAGCCGGCGCCGCCGCCATGGCCGACGCAATCGCAAGTTTGAGTGGCAGTGTCTGGTGTTTCTTAAGCTCCACTGACTCGAATGTAATTGCGATCGAGGACATGTGCCGGTCGGCGGAATCCGATTCCACTTTCAGCACATGGCCAGACAGGGTCGAACCAACAGGAATGACCGTCCCATCGGCCAGGGTCAACGGAGTCATCGTTTGCGCTCTGACTGGATCATTCACTTTTGCCTTCGCGGCTTTGACGGTGTTAAGCAACTGAGCCTGCACATGAGTTGTCGAAGCAGGCACGCTGGAAGCGGCAGGCGCAGTTTGGGCCAATAATGGCAGCGCCGCAAGCATGCCAAGGAGTACCGAACATCCGCTGACTAACTTAAACATACTCAACTCCAAACCTAACGAATTAGAGTTTAAGCCGATATTGCGTGCGCTGCAGCAAGAGACAAAGCGTTCGGTTGACCGTCGCCGTGTTGAGGCCATTGCGTACCGTTGCTTAACTTCTCAATGCCGGTACAACCTTATCCACAAGCTCCTGGAACGCGGTCGTCTGGCGAATGGAATCAAATCGCGGCTCAACTCCGATCCATACCAGTTCCGCCTCTCGCTCCTCAACCGCTAACGCCAGAAAAGAAAGTGCACTTTCACTATCTCCCAGAGCCAGCGAGAGCAGGGCCTGCCGGAATCGGCTGATCGCCGCATCCAAAGACAAGAGCTTGAAACCCCGTGCAATCTGGTTCGCCTGTTCCGTCTCGCCAATCAGCGCCATTACTTCCGCGATGCCTGCCATCATGGGCAATTCAGCCCCGGAAGCAGGCCGGGTGCTTTCGATCAGTTGCTTTGCCTGGTCTTTGTTTCCCTTGTGTGCCGCCATAAGAGCTAACAGAAACCGCGCTTCCACAGGAAGCGGCCCATAAATCAATGGCTCCGACAACTGACGTAACCCGTCCTCAAATCGCCCCTTGAGATGAAGGAACTTGGTGCGTGCTACCTTCTGACGATTGGAGAAGGGATCGATGCGTTGCGCTGCGTCAAGATGGTAGGACGCTTCGTCGTACCGTCTCAGCGCAGCGAGAAACAGTCCGTATCGCCGGGAGGCTGAAACATGGAATCCCAGGCCCAGCCCGTGGAGAAAGCTCTTCTCCGCGTTTTCCCAGTCCCAATCGAGAGCCTGCGCACTTCCCAGGCAGGAGTAGGACTCAATCATCTCAGCGTCCAGTTCGATAGCGCGCAGGGCAGCTTCCTTGGCAATGGAAACCAGAGTAGAAGATGGACTCGCTCCGCGCAGAGCCATTTCCGTGTTGCAGTGGGAAATTCCACAGTACGGTCGGGCGAAGGCAGGAGCCAACTCCCTCGCTTCTTGAAACTTCATCAGAGCAGCGGGCAGGTCAGACGATGCCCCTTCATCCAGCAGCATCTCCGCATGCATAACGAGAGGGTAGACCGCTAGCGTCAGTGCACTGGGCGCAGCCTTTCGCCGGCGCACAAGCGACAGCTCCGGACGCGCCCGGCTGGCGAATGCGGTGGCTATCTGCCCCTGAACTTGAGCCAGCACTTCGGCGCTCGCCTCGGTATCGAAACGATGGGAGCTCATCTGGAAGCCATCCGAACCCAACACCCTGGCAGTAATACGTAAACGGTTATAGTCCTCTCGCACCGTTCCTTCGATGACCGTGCTCAAGCCAAACTTCTGCGACAGCGACGGGATGTCATGCGGAGCTTCCACCAGCTGCGGCGGAGAGGGTCTCGCGATCACGCGAATCCCATCCGTATGCGTCAGGCTATCAATGAGTTCCTCGGTAACGCCCCGGGCGCACAAGGATGAAAGAGGCCGATTTGAAAGGTCGACAAACGGTAAGACCGCCACCGCAACCCCCACCCCTTTGACCAGCAGCTCACTCTCGGGCGAGGGCCCATTCGACGAGACACCGGCTAAGCTTTCATTCCTCCGAAACAGGGGGACGTAGGTGCCCGGCCGGAAGTAGATAAAGACTGGATTCTGTCTGCCTTCCGACTCGTAATATTCCTTAAGCTTCGCCCGCAGACGCCGGGCCTCCGTGCGCACAATGGAATCCTGGCTGGGGTGATAAGGCGGCTTGCGGTCGTAAACCTCTGTTCCGATTACGTACTCCTTAAGATGGTCGGTGTTTCCGGCGAGAGCATTTTCGATTGCAAAGCGAAGAAAGCGCCCCAGCCGGCCGGACTGCAAAAAGAGCGCGCTCTGCAGCAGCCGGTCGAGCTCCGCCATAACCTCCTGTTGGGAAAGATTTTCAGATGTTCGTGTGTCCTGCAACGTTTCGTCTTCCTCACAACTCTTCGGATTCTTGTGGTAACCGCGCGTGACCCGAGGCCATGATAGCGCCTCGCTGGCACCCCTCAGCAAAGATCACCGTTAGCTAACAGTTGCTCACTCAATTGTCTCCTCCAGTTGTGTCATGCTCACGTTTGAAGAAGCATGGAGCCAAACGTGCCTGAGGCGCATCTAGAGCTTGACAAGAATCCGGCAGTGCGGATTCTTGCCCTGGTCCCGGTAGAAATGCAGGGAAAGATACGGCGTCAGTTAGCGTCACTGGGCGTGATCGTCGACTTCATTGCCAAGGCGGCAGAAGTGTCTCACTCCGCCCTGAGCCGAAGCTCGTATCACGTTGCCCTGTTGCCCGCGGTACTGCCGGATAACGGATGGTGGTCGCTTTGGGGTGAGATCGCTCTGCTCAATCCACGTCCCGAGATCCTGGTCTATGCTCATACGGCTTCCTTCAAGCTTTGGTCCGGGGTACTGGAAATGGGCGGTTATGACGTCATTGTAGAACCGTTCACGGAGCAAGAACTGCAGCGGGCAGTTACCCGCGCCGCGGAGAGTTTCGTGGAGCGCTGCAAGAACGGTAATGAATAGGACTTCTAGCCATGTTTCGAAAAATTGTCGTCGCCTATAACGAATCTCCCGAATCGCAGCGAGCGTTTGTCGTGGCCATGAAACTCGCCAAAAGCCTCAATGCTGAACTACAGACGGTAACGGCCATGGGGGATCTACCCGCGTATACCGCCTTTGCTGAGGCTGCCGATAGCTCGATAGCGCAAGTCCTGGAGCAGGACCGGTTGAACTTTTATACAAAACTTCAGGACCAGGCACGAGCCCAAGTCGAGAGTTACGGCATCGGATTCCACAGTCATCTGGTCGGAGGGCGACAGGTGGAAGCAATTGTCGACTTTCTACGCCAGCAAAAGGCCGATCTCCTGGTCATAGGACTTCACCAGCGTGATCTCCACATCGCGCGCTTGTGGAGCACCGTCTATGAGCTGGCCCAGGATGCCCCCTGCAGTGTGCTGGGTGTGCATTGAGGGTGCCTGCGGCTTCCCAGGCCCTGATTACAACTTGATTTCCTGAGGTTACTGGAAGCATGTCAAAACGAGCGATGATCGTTCCGGTCGTGACGTTAGTTGTCGCTGCGGCGCTCTTTTTCACCATCAAGGGTTGCTGGACCTCGTGGGAGGGGGGAGGCGCGGAGGAGCGCACCGACGACGCCTATCTGCGCGCGGATCTGACTCCGTTGAGCACCCGCATTTCCGGAACCGTGCGCAAACTCGAGGTCGGCGACTATCAACCAGTCCAAGCTGGTCAGCTACTGGTCCAGCTCGACGACCAGGACTATGCGGCGACGCTTGCCGAAGCCAAGGCAGGCCTCGCTGCCGCAGAGGCACAACTCGCCGACAACCAGGCTACGAAACGGATTCAGGACGTCAAAATTGAGAATGCGGAAACAGGGGTAAACCAGGCTGCGGCCGCGGTGGATGCAGCCAAGGCCGGGATTGCCGCTGTTGAGCCCGATGTCGAACACACGGCGACAGAACGCAAACGCCAGGAGGCATTGCTTGGCTCCAAGGCGACTACCCACCAGGAACTGGAAGGCGCTGTCGCCAATGCGGATCGCTATCGCGGCATGCTCGCCAGCCGCCAGGCGGATCTGGACCGAGCCCAGGCTAGCCTCGCCAGCAGCCGCGACGTGCTCGAAGCAGAAAAAAGACAGCGCGCCGCGCTCGATACCCAGGACGCCCTTTACCGGGCACAGATCCAGGCCAAACAGGCAGCCATCATCGTCGCCAACGTCAATCTCGGATACACGCGGATCCTCTCCCCCGCCAATGGTGCTGTCGGAGAGCGTCATGTGCAGGAGGGACAACTGGTAGCTCCCGGCATGCAAGTGATCGATCTGGTCCGAGGGGACGTCTGGATCCAGGCCAACTACAAAGAAACCCAACTCACCAACATGCAAACCGGGGATGCCGCCGACATCACCATCGATACCTTTCCCGGGGTCGTGCTGCACGGAAAAGTGGCGGAAATCTCTCCCGCCAGTGGATCGCAATTTGCGCTTCTGCCACCGGATAACGCAACCGGAAACTTTACCAAAGTCGTCCAGCGAATCCCGGTCAAGATCGTGCTCGATCCCAATCATCCTCTTCAGGGCAAGCTGCGCCCCGGCTTCTCTGCCGTCGTGGCGGTCCACACCTCGGGCAAACGCACGTCGAGGGAGGGTTCTACGTCTTGAGCGCTCCGCCCGCAAATCCGCCATCGTCCACTACTCCGCCCCCACCCTCTGTTATCACCACCCATCCGGTCGTGGGCGTGTTCGGGGTTCTGTTGGGCGCAATGATCGCCACTTGCACCGGGCGCCTGATCAGTGTCGGCCTGGCCGACCTGCGAGGCTATCTCCACCTGGGCTTCGATGAGGCCTCGTGGATCAGTACCGCTTTTAACGCAGCCATGATGTTCATCGGCCCCTTCTCTGTCTATCTGGGCGGCTTGCTCGGCGCACGCCGTGTCCTCCTGGCCTGTGCCGCAGCATTTACCTTGATCAGCGTCTTGCTCCCGTTCGCGCCAAACCTTCCCGTATTACTCGTTTTGCTGGTGCTCGCCGGTCTGACGGCAGGCACCTTTTACCCGCTCACTCTTTCCTTTGTCTTGCGCAGTCTCCCCATGCGCTACGTGCTGCTGGGCATCGCCATGTACGCCATGGATATCGTGTTTACCACCAATGTCGCCACCTCGCTCGAAGCCTGGTACATGGACCATCTGTCCTGGCGCTGGATTTTCTGGAACAGCGCCGTGCTCACCCCCGTCATGATGGTGCTGATCTATTTCGGCATTCCCTGGCAGCCCTTGCCCAAGCCCAAAGAAGGCCAGCCGAAGCCCAACTGGAGAGGGTTCTTGTATGCCAGCTTGGGATTCTCTCTTCTCTACATGGCTCTCGATCAGGGCCAAAGACTCTACTGGCTGCACTCCGGAACCATCGTCGGGTTAATCGCGTCCGGTAGTTTTCTGCTGATCATGACCATCGTTCGCCGGGTGATTGAGCCCAACCCTTTAATCAATCTCAAATTTCTTCTCAGCCGCAATACCCTGTTGCTGGGCGTGGTCCTGATCCTGTTTCGCTTCGTCATGTTGGCCACGGTTGTAACCATCCCCAGTTATCTAGGATCGGTAAAGGGTTATCTGCCTCTGCAAACCGGCCCCGTCTTGCTCTGGGTCGGCCTGCCGCAGTGTATCTGCGGACTTCTGGCGATGTATTTGCTGCAGTACCTTGACGCTCGCCTGGTGCTGACTTTCGGCTTTAGTTTGGTCGCCATCGCCTGCCTGATGAATGCTCATCTCTCATCCGCCTGGTCGGGAGCGAATTTCGGGCCTTCCCAGGCGGTCATGGCGATTGGCCTGGCGTTCGCGTTCAATGCCATGGTGGGCTCCATCATTCTTGAAGTGCTCAATTCCGGAGCCTTGAGCCGTCCCATCGACGTGCTCACCTTCGCCGGCTATTTTCAGACCGTCCGACTTCTTGGAGGAGAGGCCGGCGCCGCCTTCATGCAGCATTTTCTGTCCGTCCGCGAGCAGTTCCACTCCAACATCCTGGGACTGGGGGTTCAGCTTGGCCAGCCTTCCACCTATCAGAGGCTGTTCGGCCTGCGCGCCGGGGTGCAGAGTCAGTCTTCGGGTTTGCCGGAGGCAACCGGAAGGGCCGCGGAAATCCTGGGCCTGCAGGTGAGGCAACAAGCGTTCACCCTGGCCATTACCGACAGCTTTCTGCTGGTCGCTTTTTCCGTCGTCTGCTGTCTGATCGTCATCGCTTGCATGGCGCCCGTCCCCAAGCAATATCGCCAGGTGGTGAGAGCTTGAGCGCGTCTGAAGGAATTCGAAATGCGAAGGAATTCACAATGCGGCTTACGATAACGCCATCCAAACCGTGCAAAACGATACAGCTTCTGAGCGTATTGGTATTGCTGGTTGCTGCCCAAAGCGCTATCGCCCAGAACAACGCACCGATGCCGCTGACCCTCCCCCAGGCGATCGATCTCGCCCTCAAGCAGAATCGGGATCTAAAACTTGCCCAGCTAGCGGTTGTCGACAGTCAGCATAAGAAGGAAGCCGCTCGCTCCGCCTACTTCCCTCACATCCGTAACGAGTCCAGCGTCCTTCACATAACCGATCTTGCTGGAGTAGCCATCCCTGCGGGAGCTTTTGGGAATCATCCCGACACCGGGCCCATCCCCGGCCAGAATCTGTTTCTCGATCAGGGAGCATTCACTTCGTATACCAGCGGCACCGGCCTGGAACAGCCCTTCACCCAGATGTTCAAGATTCATGCTTCCAATCAAGCTGCCACCGCGGATATCAACACGGCCAAGGTTCAGGTGAATCAAACCCAGGATGCGGTCGCTCTCAAGGTGCGTCAGCTCTATTACGGCATCCTCATCGCGCAGCTGAAGCAGCAGGCTGCTGCGGAAGAAGTTGCCGCCAGCCAGGTCAAGCTCCAGGAAGGAATGGAGGACGTGCAAAGAGGCAACGCCCTGGACGTGGTTGTGCTGGAGAGCCGCGCCTCCAATCTCGATGCCAAACAGGCTGCCTTGACCCAACGCCTGCAGATCCATGACCAGATGATCAGCCTCGACGACCTGTTGGGCCTGCCGCTGAATACCGAACTCTCTCTGGATCCTGACACCTCCGCAATTTTGATGCCTATTCCCTCGCGCGAGGAGTGTATCCGCATTGCCCAGGAGCACAGCCCCGAAATTCAAGCTGCAAAGCAAAGTGTCTTGAAAGCGAAAGCCGGTCTATCGGCTGCGAAAGATGCGTACATCCCCGATATCACCGGCCTCGCACGATACAGCTACCAGAGCGGCATCCCCTTCCTGGTTCACAATTTTGGCACCTTCGGCTTCTCTTTCACCTACGACCTCTTCGATGGCGGAAAGCGTATCGCCGGGATCAAGGATTCGCAAACCTTGCTCTCCGAGGCCGAGCTGAATCTGGAAAAAGTAGAGGATGAAGTTGCGGTCCAGGTGGAGCAGGCTTACGACAAGGTCGAGCAACTGCGGGATCTCGTCGGCGTCGCACAGGAAGCATTGCAGGCAAGAGAAGAAGCCTCCCGGGTGACCGATCGCCGCTTCGATCAGAACGCGGCTCTCGCTTCCGCACGTGCCGAGGCACATGCCAAGGCAATCTCCGCCGAGGCCTCCTCGCTGCAAGCAACCCTGGGCTTGTCCCTGGCCCAGGGTGAACTCAAGCGAACCATAGGAGAGCTACCGCGCTAAGTTTGGGAGAAGGATATATCGGAACATACACCAGTAGTAATCATCGTGGGCCAGAAAATCCACCGCGATCCCTTCATATCCATTCGATCGATCCATATAAATTCACAGATTCACAGCGGAGTGGCAGGACTTAGGCCTGCTAACGTGCCGGCCAACTCCACCTTGGGGCATTGAATAGGGTTGAGCCCTCCAGGGTAGTTTCGCCAAATGCTTTCGTCAGGTGCAAACGTGTGCATGCGTGCTCAGCCGTGAGGGTATCGATAAGCAGCCGGGCGTGTGAGACTACGATTATCTGTGTCTCGTTTGCTGCAGCGAGAATCAGCCTGGCGAGCGCGGGTAAGAGATCGGGGTGCAGACTCGTTTCAGGTTCGTTGAGCACCATCAGTTCTGGTGGACGCGGAGTTAGGAGAGCTGCCGTCCAGAGAAGGTAGCGCAGAGTTCCATCCGACAATTCGACTGCGGATAGAGGCCGGAGCAATCCATGTTGCTGCAACTGCAACTCGAAACGTCCATTCCGTTCTTCTACACAAAGGTGGCTTCCGGGGAAGGCGTCCTCAATCGTCTTCTTGAGTGCTTCGTCTGACCGAATCTCGACGATCGTTTGAAGAGCGGCCGCAAGATTGCTTCCATCATGATGAAGGACCGGAGTGAACGTTCCAATCTGGGCTGTTCTCGTGGGCGATTCGGAATCGGTGCGAAAGTGATCGTAAAACCGCCATCCGCGAAGGGCTTCGCGGACCGCAAGCATCTCCGGAGCGCGCTTTGGATCAGCAACGCCCGCGAGCATACTATCCGTGTCGGAGAGGTGCTGTGTCAACATCACTGGTTCCTCATCCCGTGTGGTGGAAAGCCAGACGAAGTTGTTCCTGCGATCAACCAGAGCAGACGCTTTCCGATAAGTTGGACCATGCCAGACGCACTCGCGCTTAATGTGCGGGTCCAGCTTAAACATGGTTGCAAGTGGCGGCTTGAGCGGCGGTGGGTACCCCAAATCGACGCTATACCCGTATGTATCTCCACCGAATCCCAGCTTCAGGCTGGCGACGTTTCGGTTGGCAAGAGGCTCAACCGCATGGGATCCCTGGCGAACGCTGCGTGCGATCGTCTCTGGACCAGCCCAGAACGTCGACGGCAGACCACCTTCATAAGCAAGAGAAGCGATGACCTTGTTTTGTGCGACGTCGGCTAGAAGCCGCAGTGAACGATACACGCTAGACTTACCACTTCCATTAGCGCCGGTGATGACATTGAGCTGTCCAAGAGGCAATTTGAGGTCGCGTAATGACCGGTAACCCTCGACAGCAACGGTGCGAATCATGAATGCAGGATACTAAGATCACCGCTGCGGCTGCTCACACCGTTAACTCGCACGCTCCGAAATGGCCGAAGTCGTAACGCGAAACATTTGCCGGCTGCAACGCGCAGCAGAACACTTGCAGTTTCAGCGCCGGACTTCTGCTTCACCAAATACAGATAAAGCGAGACTCTATTTCAACCCATTGACCAGGTATAGCTCCGATAACAACCGGGTATAGCCGTATACGTAGGCCTTACCGTTCGCGCTGAACATAATACTGGACATGTCGCACAGGCCGGTCTCGTCGGAAGGGTTAATGTCTTTGAAAAACTGCCGTTGTCCATTCAGGATGTTCAAGCGATCGATTCTTACCGGCGCTAGCTTCTTCTGGTAGACGTAAACGAACCGCGGGTCTGTAGTCCAGCTAAAACCCTCTCCCGGCTGTAAACCCGGAATGGGGCGCGGAGGCCCTCCATCCAATGGATACAACTTGTCTCCCGTCGAATCGCCGGCAGAAATGAACTGTCCGTCGGGGGAGACCTGGCACATGGTCACCCCTTCTGGAGTTACCGGGCGCGGTTTACCCCCATCAATGTTCTGAATAAAACACCGGGCCGGGTGCCCAGCGACGTTTCCGGTAAAGACAATCTGTTTACCGTCGGGCATCCAGTGCAGTCCATGCCGGTACTGTTGAATGTCTCCCCGATCCAGTTTCCTCATCGTGCCTGCTCCGGTCGGCAGCAGCTCAAGCTGGGTATAAGAAACAGTGGTGATTGCCCATTTCCCATCAGGAGAAAAATCGCCGGCCATGCCTTCCCCCAGAGGAATCGGTGGCGAGCCTTGCATGTCGCGCTCGGCGACGGTATAGGTTGGGCCGCCTTCCTCTCCCTGCTCGTCGAACAGCAGGGTGTTGCCGTCGCGAGAGATATCCACCGGCAGCGACCAGTCCAGCCAGGACAGGTCCCGCTCCCGGGTCGCCCCGTTCGCCATGGCAATGACCCCGGCGCGTTGTTCGTCCCGGGTCATCAGAACTCTGCCGTCGGAGGAGATATCCTGCAGCGTGACCCCGCCCGGGGCACGGAAAACCAGCCGTTGGCGACCCGCAAGATCCACGGCATAGATGCGCCGCTGCAGTCCCGCTTGGGCAGCCGAAAACCACACCTCGGAGCCGTTCGCAGACCATGCCAGCCCTTCCTCACTTTCCCAACCGGTCGAAAGAACTCGCTTGTGCCCCGCAAGATCGACCACCGAAACAACGCCCCGGTCGTCATCATGGGTAGTGTGGTCGAGAAATGCGATTTGCCCACCTTTGGGCGATATCCGCAAATGGCTGATCCAGCCATCGGTTTCGTAGAGAACATGCCCGACGGGATATTCAAGCCGCTGCGTGCCCCCCATATCGCGGACAATGGCTAGCGTCTTCCCATCCGGAGACCAATCCGCCCCTTGCACCTTCTCCGCAATCTGCCGCGGAGAGCCGCCGGTCAAAGGGACCTGGGCCAGGGTTCCTTGGCTGGTAAACATAAAGGCATAACTGAGCGACTGCAACACCGCCAATTCGCCCGTAGAAGAAACCGCAAGCAGCTGGCTTGCCGGAATTCCGATGCTGCGCGCTCCGGGAATCTTCAGGTCGGCAGAGAATATTTCGATGGGCGCGCCATCCCACGAAGCGCCATAGACAACATTGTGCCCATCAGGCGCAAACCGGGCCGAATAAACAGTCCCGTGCCGAACCGTCAAGCGCTGAAATTCGAGCGGCCGCGACGGTGCAGTACTACGCCCGTACCAGACACCCAATCCAATAAGGATCCCGCTGACGATTATCAGAGACGCCAACAAAGCGAGCTTGCGGCGCGATATCCCCTGCTTGGAGGGCGGAACGGCGCTCACCGGCGCGGGCTCTGGAGGCGTCGCTACCACTACGCCCTCGAGCCTGGCTACAAAGCGATACCCGCGGCGGGGCACCGTCTCTATAAAGGATGGATTGTCGGCGTTATCTCCGAGCGCGGTCCGCAGCTTGCCCACGGCCACGTTGACCGCGTGGTCGAAGTCTCCGTAGGTTTCTTCCGGCCAGATGCGGGTCTGCAACTCTTCGCGAGTGACCAGATTGCCCGGTCGCTCCAACAGAATCTGCAGCACTTTGAAGGGCTGATCCTGCAGCTTAACGCGGTTACCTGATTTACGAACCTCTCCTGAATGGAGATCAGCCTCAAACGCCCCAAACCGAATGGTCCTGGACCCGTTCTGCACCGGTGGTTCCCCGTTTATGGATGAGTTTAGCATCGTTGCCCCACCATCCGTTGATGCCATAGGCCACTAGCAATTTCAACTAGTTTGCTGGATATCAAGGTCTCCCCTATATCTCCAACCTGTCTCCCGGCCCCTAACTCACCGTGGACATACAAGTTAGCTCGAGTGAATTGAGGTACTCATCCCACCGATCAAGCATGGCCTTTCGATGAGGTGAGGCCAATGCGAGGTCGCAATTATTGCTTGTTGAGTCTTCTGACGGTTCTGCTGCTGGCCGGTGAGCCAGCAGCAAGAGGATTTACGGATGGACAAGCGGTCAAGTTCGACCTCTATCGTGACTATTTAATCGTGGCCCGAGGTTCCGCCGGTCCACTGAAGGGCCTCAACTTCCTCCTGGACACCGGGGCGAGTCCCACTGTTCTGGATCGACGGTTGGCACAGAAGCTTCATCTGGAAGAATTGCCCGCCAGCATTGCCGTTCTGGAAGGCAGCGTGCAAGCCGGCCAGGCAATCGTTCCCAGTGTCGACTTCGGGCCCATGCGAAGGGACAATCTCCATGTCCTGATCGAAGATTTATCGTTCTTTCAAAAAGCCTTCCCGGTCCACATCGACGCCGTGATTGGTCTGGATGTGCTGGGCCAAAGCGCCTTCGAAATCGATTACACCTCACGTCAGATTCGGTTCGGTGCGGTTCCGCAGTTGGCGAATTCCCTTCCTTTGCAAATCAAGGCCGGACTTCCGATTGTCAATGCCGAACTCAATCACGTTTCCATACACCTGCTGATCGATACTGGAGCCTCTTCGCTCATCCTCTTCGAACCCAGCACGCCGAGGGCCGTCTCGCCTATGAAGATCAGCGCCGTTGAACGGCCGCCCAATACCATCGGTGAGGCCGAACGCAAACAAGTGTGGCTGCACAGCCTCAGGCTCGGCGACGCACAGTTTGGGCAGGAACCAGCTTTCGTAGTCCACAGTCACCGTGATGGAAACCAGGATTTCGACGGCCTAATGAGTCCGGCAGCGTTGGGCATCACCAAAGTCACCATCGACCTGGGACGAGGAGTGTTCGCTTTCAACCGCTGAATGTCCGCTAGTGGACATTTGGTGCGTCCGAAAGATCCGCAGAAACAGTCCCTACTCCCCGCCGCTTGGTGATGAATTGTAAGAACCACCGCAGCATGACCAGGAGACGATTGGCAAACCCGATCAGGAAATAAATGTGGACCCCGGCCCATAATAACCATGCTGTAAAGCCGGCAGATTTCCAGAACCTCAGATCGGCTACAGCAAATGTGCGCCCCACCACCGCCAGGTCGCCCTTGTCCCAATACCAGAAGGGATCGGGCGCCGACTGGCCCAAGACCCGGCGGCGAATCACCTTGGCTACATATTCACCCTGTTGGATGGCGGGCTGCGCCAGGCCTGGCATCTGTATGGCCGTGCCGCTTTTTATGCCCACTAGGTTGCGCGTATTTGCGATCACCAGGGCGGTGTCGCCGATAGCAAAGACATCGGGATGTCCGGGCACCGACAGATCGGGATTCACTTTGACCCTTCCCGATTTATCCGTTTCCGCCTCCAGCCACCGCGCCGCCGGCGAAGCCGATACACCAGCGGTCCACAGTACCGTCCGGCTGCGAATGCGTTCCCCATCGGCGACAATGCCCTCTGCATCGACACTCTCGACCCGGGTGCCCGCGTAGATTTTCACTCCCAACTGTTCCAGATGGCGATGTGCTTTCGCCGAAAGATCTTCCGCGAACGTAGGCAGTATCCGCGCAGCGCCTTCGTAAAGAAGGATCCGGGCCGACCCCGGACCAATATGGCGAAAGTCCCCAGCCAGCGCCATCTTTGCCATCTCGGCGATAGTGCCGGCGAGTTCCACGCCCACCGTGCCACCACCTACAAGAACAAAGGTGAGCAGCTCCTGAACCAGAGCGTCTTGTGCCTTCCCGCATAGGGCGTGGCGATCCGCTTCTTCAAACGCCATCACCAACCTGCTCCGAATTTGATCCGCCTCATCGAGCGATTCGAGCCCGGGAGCAATTGACTTCCATTCCTCATGGCCGAAGTAATTTACATGAATACCGGTGGCCAGGATGAGATGGTCATAGGACAACTCGCATTCCCGGAGGAGTACCTTTCTATTCCCAACATCCACACCCGTAACTTCGGCCATCATGACGTCAACATTTTTCTGCCGGCTGAACAGGACGCGCAACGGCGGAGCAATTTCGTCGGCGGAGAGAAGTCCCGTAGCCACCTGGTACAACATCGGCCGAAACAGGTGGTAGTTGCGCTTGTCGACCAGGGTGACTTGAACCGGAACCCTGGCCAACGCGCGGGCAGCGTACAAACCTCCAAACCCGCCCCCCACAATCACGACCTGCGGAACCTTCGACATGCGACCTCCGGTGCGGTGATTCTCTTATAGTTCGATTGCAGCGAGGTATTAAGAGCAGTTTTTTTTCTCGATTCTTCTCAATAGATGACGGCCCCTTGGAATGCCGCCTCTCGTGTCTAATAAGGTATGGTGCATGACGCAGCACGGCACTACGTCTCCAGCGCGGACACCGAGTCGCTGCTGGCTTCACTTGAGCAGCTACCCGGCGAACCTCGCGATGGGTTCTTCGGCCCCGAGTCGGTCACGTGGAGGGTGAACCGCGAGTCCGCCGTCTTCCTCGGCGCAGGGCGCGCAGCGTTGCTGCAATTAGCTCATCCCTGGGTTGCGGCCGCGCTGGCTCACCACTCCAACTTGCTGCACGATGCGCTCGGCCGTTTCCATTCGACCTTTCGTGTTATCTACACCATGCTCTTCGGCACCCGCGCTCAGGCTCTCGAGGCCTCAAAGCAGCTATACCAACTCCATGCCGGAATCCGCGGCGAACTGCCTCACACGGTTGGCGCATACCCGCGGAGCGAGCACTATGAGGCAAACGAAGTCACCGCCCTGCGCTGGGTTTATGCCACGCTGGTCCACAGCGCGATTCTGGCCTACGAGTTTGTTTTGCCGCCGCTCTCCTTGTCCGATCGTGAACAGTACTATGCGGAGAGCAAACGAATGGCCGCACTCTTCGGTATTCCCGCAGCTGCCCTGCCCCACGATTGGACTGCCTTCGTGCGCTATACCGCGGAGATGTTCGATTCGCCGCAGCTATGCGTCGACGCGGACGCTCTGGCACTCGCCGGCAACGTGATGTCGGGCGTTGGGACGTGGATTCGCCCTCCCCACTGGTACCACGCGCTCACTGCATACTGGATGCCGCCGCGACTCCGCAGCGCCTTTGAGCTAGGTTTCGGCGTACGCGAGGAACAAGCCGTGGACCGTGCTGCTCGCCGGCTGCCCCGGCTCTATCCGTATGTCCCCGGCGCGTTGCGGTATGTGGGCCCTTTTCACGAGGCCGGCGCCCGGCTGCGCGGCCGCTCTCCAGGCCTGCTCACCCGCAAGAGTAACTGCTTTTGGATGGGCCAGCCTCGGTTGCTGTATGCAAGCCTTTCGGAATAACAATCCGAAGCAACCGCTTATTTAGGCGAAGCGGCCCCAGCTGACCTGAAGAGGCCTCTGCCCAGGAAGCTGACGTTTCACTGACCCTGACAAGATCAGGGAGTTGACGCGGAGAGGTGAGGCGTTTGGGCACAAGAGGCCATACAGATGCTCGAACATGCGATTCAGAGGGGTCGAGGTGGTGTTTATTTGAAATTCACGCCAGAACAGCACGCGAGACTCAAGCGTCTGTGCAGAACACGCCAAATGACGCCATCACGGTCTGGACACTACTGCAAGTAACCTCAGCTTATTTTTCCCTTTGCTACGCAGTAACCTTCTGGCATCCTACTTAACCAGTCGGGAACATGAAAGAGCGGATGCCCGCCATCAGGAGACGCGAATGATCGAACGCAGGCACATCGACCATGCACAACTCTTGGAGCTCGGCAAGGTGCTCCTGTTGCTCGTCAAGAGGCAAGAACTGCTGGTAGATCTTCCCGGCATGACCCAGCCGACTAACGAAATCATGCCCCTCAAAGAACTCAGTAGAGCATCTTGATTTGAATGATGCGAAATAAGAACTGATTTATCAGGCGTTAACACAATGGGCAAATCGGAATAACAATCCGAAGCACCGCTTACTGCTTTTGTGGCGCACGGTCTTGAGGTGCAGTCGTGAACTCTTCGCCTAGCCATTGTTGGAAAGCTCTCATGTCCTGGGGACGGCCGAGGAAGTTTTTCACCAGATCGTTGGCAGACATGGATCCGCCGGGTTCCAGAACCGCTCGCCGGTAGCGCATCGGGGCATCTCCGGCAAGTAAATTGTTCTGATCGAACTGCTGAAAGAAATCTTCGGCAATCACCTTGTCCCACATGTAGGCGTAGTACATCGACGAGTAGCCCCCAAGATGATTAAAGGCGGCATAGAAATGGATGCCCGGAGTAGGGATGAACATCGTGTAACGCCGCAGATCGTCAAAACAAACCTGGTCGAGGTTGATGTTCTCCGGCCGGTCCTTATACACATCGTAGGAAATCTGCGCCAATGCAATCTGAAAGGCCACGCCCTCCCCGCTTATGCTTCCCGCGCGTCCGAAAGCGGAAGCTCGATTCATCCGCGCAACCAACTCGGCCGGAATCGGCTGTCCCGATCGATAGTCTCTGGCAAAGGATGCAAGCACCTGGGGGCTGTGCATCCACCCCTCCAACATCTGCGAAGGAGCTTCGGCGAAATCCGGTTCCGTGGTGATCCCACTGATTCCAGCCCACTCCTGTTGGCCGCCGAGGATATGATGCATCAAGTGGCCGAACTCGTGAAAAAAGATAACCACATCGTCGTAGTCCATCAGCCCGGGATCGGTTGCGGTGGGTTGCGGGAAGTTGCACACCAAAACCGCTTCCGGCAGCTGCTTGCCGTGGATTCCATCCAGTAACGGCGCCATTTCCGCATGGCTGTATTTGCCGGGCCGGGGATGCATATCGAGATAAAACCGCCCAATCGCTTTTCCGTTATCGAACACATCCCAGGTTTCGACAGATGGATCCCAGGCAGAAGCATTTTGTTCCTGGCGGAAACTTATATGGAACAGGGTTGCGGCGGTGTCCAGAATCCCCCGCTTCACCCGGTCATAAGGCAGATAGGGTCGAAGCGCCCGGGAATCGAAGTCGTAACGCGAACGGCGGACCAAATCCGAGTAATACGAAGAATCGTGCATGAAAAGATCCTTTGCCTGCGAATCGGTCTTCTGCTTTTCGGCCAGCAGGATGGCGGCTTCGCGCTCAGCAAGCGGGCGCGTGACTGCATCCAGCTGCTGTATAAAAGCAGCGATGTTCTTGCCGTTGCGGATCATCTTATCGGCCGCGCTGTAATCCGCCCAGGAGTCGTAGCCCAGGGTGGTCGCGATCTCATAGCGGGTTTGCATCATGTCTCTGAGCACGTCGCGATTCTTGGGGTAGGCGCGGTTTCCGAAAGCCAGGAAGAGGCGACGGCGCAGATCCTCGCTCTTGACGTAAGTGAGCGCTGGAAAAAGATCCGGATAGTTCGTAGTGATATGAATTTTTCCATCCGGACCGGGCTTGTGGTTGGCAAGGTAATCCTGCGGAAGGCCGTCCAGTTCGGACGCATTGGAGACCTCGACCACCATCTGGCCGTCTGAGATGTTGCGGTCGAACATTGACTGTTCGTCGGTAAGCTTCTCGTTCAGCTCCCTGAGGCGCTTTCGAACGGCATCATTTTTGTCTACTCCCGCCAGGCGAAACTCCAGCATCCGCTGCTGCACATAGTAGCGCGTGGCCGCGTCTACACGGGATAGGTCTAAGGATGACAGCGCCCGATAGACACTCTGATTCAGTGACAACGCGCTTGCCGCGCTGCTGACCCTGGTGGTCATCGCGGTCGCATGATCGCGAAAGGCGGTATCCGGATGTACCTGCTGCATCAGTCCGGAGAGGTTCGATGCTGCATTCAGCTGCCGGATCGCTTCGTCGTAGGGCGCGAGCGTGTTCTCGATTGTCCAGGGCCCGTTGACGGCGACAATCCGGTCGATTGCACTCTGTGCCTTGGCCAGCCGATCTGCTTCCAGCTTCTCGAACGCGGCAATATCCGGCTTAGTGCTCCAGATAGCCGGCTGGGTCACCAACAAATCCTGGCCGCGACCTATGCCCATGAGAAGGGTGGCGCAAACAAGAAATTCAGTTATAAGAACACGAAAAGATGGGGGGAGCATGATGGAGGGGATTCTAATCCTCGGCTTCGCGCAGGCGCGCTAATTCAAGGCGCAACTTGTGATTTTTCAGCAACAACTCACTCACCAGCAACTGCAGGCGACGATACTGAGCCACCAGTGCCGGCAGTGAGTCCACTCCCTCAGACCTCATCAATCACCCGGGCCGCCGCGTCGATTGCCTCCGCCACTTTGCGTATCTGCTCCGGTGAAAGATTGCCCCGTTCGGTACGGATCTTCAATGCATACCGGAGGTTCATGATCGCCCGCATGATCTGCGGAGATCTCCCCCGTCCAAAGATCTTGCCCGCCTGCTCCATCCGTCCAAAAATAGCCTTGAGAACGACCTTATTCTCCTTCAGATATTCCAGGCCGCGCTCTGTGGCTGCATACAGCTTCTTGCTGCCCTCGGTTGAGGAGACCGCGGCGTAACCTTCCTCCTCCAGCATCGTCAGCGTGGGATACACCACTCCCGGACTCGGCGCATACGCTCCTGAAAGCCGCTCTTCAATAGCCTTGATGATTTCGTAGCCGTAACTCGGTTTATCTGCGATAAGTTGCAGAATCACGAACCGCAGTTCTCCGTTGTCGAAGTGCCGCTCGCGCCCGCCGCCACGGAAACCATGGTCGTGCCCCATCAGGCTATCAAAGCCGCGATGACGTCCGCGGTGACGCTCCTCGCCGTGATGGTGGTGCCGGCCACCTCGCCTGTCTTCAAATTTCTCTTGTTCAAACATATTGTTCTTCTCCATTTCGATATATCTTACGATATATCTTAGATTGTCGGAAGTCAATTTGGATGCACACCTTTGTGAGAAAACTTCAAATTCCTGTTCAATGCTGGCTGGGCACGCGGCCCTGCGAGGGAGTACTCTATGCTCCGGTTCGACCAGAAGGTGCCCTGGTGACAGGTGCGACCTCGGGAATTGGACGTGCAACAGCGCTCGCTTTTGCCCAAGCAGGACCCTTGGTCGTGGCTGCCGGAAGGCGCGAGCGGGAGGGTGCGGAGACGATTCGCTTAATTCGCGCGGCGGGAGACCAGGCGGCATTCGTCACAACGAATTAAATTGATCGGACAGTTTCGCTCTACGTGTGATTGGATTGCGCATTCAACGACGGCAAACCTGATGACGTGGCCGCAGCGGTGCCGTTCCTGGGTTCTGACCAGGCCACGTTCATCACCGGAGCAGTCCTCCAGGTAGACGGCGGACTTTCAGCCGGGTAAGGAGGCGATGGCAATGGACCGAAGGACATTCCTCGCCACCGCCTTGATCGCTGCCGCCGGCGCTCGGGTTGCAGCGAGCGGCCTGGCCCGGGATCAAGCTATCTCTCTCCAGCCGCATCTCGGAGCCGATTGGGGAAGTGACCAACTTAAAGCCTCTGACCTACGACGAATTCCCCCAAATCGCAAGAACCACCGGATACGACGCCGTCTGTATCCGTCCCTTGCAGTGCAGCATTTCGACTCCACTCGACGAAATGCTGGATGGGAACCGGGCGGGATCAATTTCGACATCGTGTTTCAGAGTCTCCACGAAATCGACTACGCCAGATATTTTCACCGTGCATTCCAGAACCTCACAGGCCAACACCCCGATCGATCTCGCGACCAAGAGCTTCGCTTTTCTGAAACCCTACGCCGACGGGGTGAAGGGCTGAGCGCTCCGTGAATCCAAATCACCCACGATAAGCCAATAGCAGAATATGCCCGCAAGGAGCACGATCACGGCCAGCGCGAATCCGGGCGCGTAGGAGCCCGTACGGCTGATCAGCAAGCCGGTAAGCAATGGCGCCAGGACACCACCCAGGTTCCCTGCAAAGTTCTCGAAGCCCGTCCACAGGCCCACATCCTCGTGCGGAGCGCAGCACTGCAGGATAACCAGCAGATTGCCGGTTGCCAATCCAACCAGCGAAGCGCCGGCGAGGAGTGCGACCGCGGCGTTGGCGCTATGCACCCGAGACGCGGGAATCAACAATAAGCCGAAAAGAAACGCTACAGTGACAATTCCCTTGCGCGTCCGCGTCTGGTCCCAACCGTAGGCAGTCAAGCGGTCCGCGATCCAGCCGCCCAGAGGTTCGCTGGCTCCAAATACGAAATAAGGCAGCGCGGAAAAGAAGCCGGCGCGCAGGATGTTGAAGTGCCGCACCGTGACCAGGTAGTCCGGCAGCCAGGTGACGAACAAGTACCAGTAGTAGTCGAAGCAAAAGAAGCCGAGGCAGATGCCGATCAGATTTCGGTTGGTCAGCAGCCACCGGATCTGCTGCGCCCTGTTGCGGGTAGACGAGGGAGGACGTGGGGGACGGCCCAGCCGCCCTCGAGTAGCCCACAGCCAGGGGATAACCCACAACAGGCCGGCAAATCCGATCAGTCGAAACGTAGTCCGCCAATCCAACTGGACGAGCAGCCAGGGGATTACCAGGCCGCCGAGCACCAAGCCCATGCGGGTGCCGAAGTCGAATAGGCCGCACGGCAAGCCGCGCTCTGCAGGCCCGAACAACAGGCTCACAATCTTGGTTCCCCCCGGCAGGTAGATCGCCTCGCCGACACCGAGCAGCATGCGAAACATGATCAGCACCCCGAGGCTGGCGGCAAACCCAGTCAAGCCCTGGCCCAGGGACCACAGGACGAAAGCGGCGAAGTAGAGCCAGCGCAGGTTGACGCGGTCAGCGGCCCAGCCGACGGGGATTTGCATCAGGGCGTACGACCAGAAGAACGCCGAAAGCAATAAGCCTTTACTCTCCGGCCCCAGCCCCAGGTCCCGGGACAGCAGCGGCAGCGCCAGGGAGATGCTGGAGCGGTCAAGGTAATTGATCAGAGAGGCCGCGAACAGCAACCACACGATCGTCCAGCGGCCGGCGGATTGGTGAGAGTCCCTCGTCATGAGCCCCGTAGAAGGAACAGGCTGACAGTATACCGATTGCAGGAACCCCAGCAGCCCAGGTTGTCACCCTGGTCAATATGGGACAGACAGCGCCCAAAATGGGTTTTACCCTTCTCTTGCAGCTAAAAGGAGTGTCACATGTTACTGCTGATTATTGTCCTGGTTCTCTTGTTTGGTGTTGGTGGTGGCTATTACGGAAATACAAGATGGGGAACGGGCGGAGGGATTGGTATCTTCGGCGTGGTCCTGATTATTGCTGTGCTGGTTTATGTGTTTGGCGGATTCCGCCTGTAACCACCTGGCTTCCAGGCTTTGCCAATGGCCAGACATTGCTAGCGCCGGCAGCCAAATCTTGCCATCGATAGCAAGAAAGGCGTGGCCTGGGTTCGGCTGCGGCCGCACGGATCTCGATCTGGCACAGGGAGTGAAAGAGGCGAGTCATGCATATACGGGCATTGAGCACTGCAGAATTAGCTGCAATCATCGCGTTCGTCTTGATTGTGGTTGCCGGCATCACAGCGCTGCTTTATACGCGAAAGCGCAGGACAGAGAAACTACGCAGCGAATTCGGTGGCGCGGAATATGCGCGGGCCGTGGAGCAGGGCGGTAACCAGCGGCACGCCGAAGCCAAACTGGAAGAGCGCAGACTACGAGTGGAAGGATTCCACGTTCGCCCTCTTGCTGCGAACGACCGTGCACGCTTCGTAGAATCCTGGCACAGGATCCAGGCGCGATTCGTGGATGGCCCCGCCAGCGCAGTAACGGAAGCCGACCAACTGTTAGGGGATGTGATGTCCGCGCGCGGCTACCCGGTAAGCGATTTTCAACAGCGTGCGGAGGATATCTCCGTGGACCATCCCCTGGTTATGGAAAATTACCGGGCGGCCCACGAAATTGCGCTTCGCCAAACACAGGGGCAGGCCGGCACAGAAGATTTGCGCCAGGCAATGATTCACTACAGAACGCTTTTTGAGGAGCTCGTCGCCGATTCACAGGTTCTCCGGCCGCAAGCTGTGTCCTAGACCCAGTTTAACCGCAACGTACGGATCACAAAAACAGGGTGACAACCTCCCCATTGCAGCGCAACCACGCAGCAACAGGTCCGTTGTCACCCTGTTCCTCGATGGGCGCCTAGAGATACCACGGGATATTGATGACCACGATGCGCTGGTTGCCGCGGAGAAGCAGTAGCACCTTCAGCAGTTGAGCTCGCTGGTTATGCAGCGGTGTCTGCCACCAGTGGCGAACCACCAGTTCTGGGACCAGCACAGCGATTTGCCGGTCAGGGTGCGTCTGTTCGACTTCGAGGATGTGATCGACCAGAGGCATGATGACGAAGCGGTAGGGGGAGCGGAGCAGGACCAGCTCCGGCGGGGTCAGGCCTGCGGCGAGGGCCGGGCCAACCACGTTATGTTGGAACATGGCACGTACTTCCTCCGAACAGTCTTCGGCATCCACATGGACGGCCTCGACGTGGGTGCTGATTTTCAAGGCGAAGCGAAGTCCCTTTTCCGTGATGCGGGTCCACCGGTCGAGTGGGACGATAACCAGCGGCTCAGCCATGTTGGCGAGGTTGATAGGACACTCAACGGCGATGGTTCGGGCCACGCCGCTATAGTGGCGCTTGACCGCTGACATGAGCAGGATCAGCAACGGCACCAGGATTACGGTGATCCAGGCACCGTCGCGGAACTTGGCTACCAGGACGACCACCAGGGTGACGCCGGTAGCAAACGCACCCACGCCGTTGACGAGCATGCGTTGGAGGCGTCCGGGTGAGTCGGAGCGCTGCCAATGGATCACCATCCCGGCCTGGGAAAGTGTGAACGCCAGAAAAGCGCCGATAGCAAACAGTGGAATAAGCCGATCGGTGACCCCGCCGAAGCCTACCAGTAACACTCCCGTAAAGCCGACCAGTGCAACGATGCCATGGGAGTAGAGCAGCCTGCGGCCGCGGATCTTGAACACGTGGGGCAGGTGATCGTGCTCGGCAATGGCGCGGGTGAGGCGGGGAAAGTCGGCGAACGAGGTGTTGGCGGAGAGCGCGAGCACAGCGAGTATGGAGGCGATGGAGACGTAGTAAAACCAGCCGCGGCCCATGACTGCAGAGATCAGCTGCGAAAGGATGCTCTGATACCCGGCGCCGGCGGGGTCAGTGGCGCCGATATTGTAGGCGCGGCACAGCAGCGCGATGCCGCCCAGGAAGACCATGAGCAGCACGATGATGATGGTGAGGGTGCGCTTGGCGTTGGGCTGGGTTGGCTCTCGGAAGGCATTGACCCCGTTCGAGACCGCTTCGACCCCGGTCATGGCGGTGCAACCGCTGGCGAACACCTTAAGCAGCAGCCACAGCGACAGCATCGAAGCAGCCCCGGGCAGGGCTGGCGGGCTGACGATAGGCGTGGGATGGCCGTGGGCGAGAACAGCGCGTACAGCTCCAACGGCGATGACGAAGAGCAGCGAGCCGATGAACAGATAGGTGGGAATAAGGAAAGCAGCGCCGGTATCTTTGGCGCCGCGCATATTGATGAGGGTGAGAATGGCCAGAATGAGCAGACAAAGACCGAGCTGGTGTGGCTGAAGCTTGGGGAAGGCCGAGATCAACGCGCCGACACCTGCCGAGATACCAACGGCAGCATTCAGAATGTAGTCGATCATGAGGGCGGCGGCGGCGAGCAGCCCGGCAGCTTCTCCAAGGTTTTCTGTAGCGACGGTGTAGCTGCCACCCCCGTGGGGGTAGGCATCGATCGTCTGGCAGTAGGAAAAATAAACGATGGCCAGCAAGCCAATAATCGCAAAGCTGATGGGAACGATATGTGCGACGCCGGCGAGGCCGAGCGGAATAAGAAGAGTGAGCGCAGCTTCTGGACCATAGGCGGCGGAGCTAAGCGCGTCCAGACCGAATACGGGGATGCCGGCGATGGGGCCAATATGCTCGGCGCGCTCTTCGGAGGTGGCAAGCGGTTTTCCGAGGAGAACATTGAACAGGGACACGGGTCTCCAGCAGGCTTGGAGAAGCCCGCGGTAGGAAGATTACGCTGTCAGAGATAAGAAAGCCGTAAAGGTCTTGCTCCAGCGCTGCTACGGGGGGCGCACGCGACCTATACCCACCGCCCCTGCGCCAACCTGCCCTCCCAGAAGAGGGACCAGCCATCCAATCAGGCCGCCCCATGATCAATGTGGCAGCCTGCAATAAACGGCCCAGCGCGAGCGCGCGACCTTTGCCTGAAGTCAGAGCGTCAGCGTCACGGCGAAAAGGTCCGTCGGCGTCGCGGAGGAAACCGGCCCCTCGACCGTAATCGGGCCGGTACGGCAGAGGTTGACGATCGCCAGGGTCGCAACCGCTGCAAAGTCGACCTGGGAATCGTTCTTGATAGCCTTTGTCACCTTGTCCAGAACCTGTTTCCAGGTAACACCTACAGCCGTGACGCTGGTGAGCTGCGCCAGTGCCTTCAGGTCAGCACAGAAATTCATGAAATTCTGTCCAGCGACCAGCGAACCTATGATGAGCCGTTGCCGGTTCTCGTCGAGGTCCGTAGGAAAACTTGAAGGCCACTTGCCAATGTTGTAGCTCGTGACGAGCCGGTTGACCTCGTCGCTCATCGTAAGATTGAGCGCCTCCCATGCATTGAACCCTTGCAGGTACTGGACCCAGGAGCCAGAGACAATGCCGGGAATCGGCCACCCATCCAGATCGCTGGCGGCGTCGGCAAACTGTTTCCAGTTATAAGCGTCGTGATCGGAGCTCTTCGTCGTCCGATTTCCCTTGTCATCGTAAAGGTCGCAGTTAATGAGCGAGAACCCCGCCTTCGGAATGGTGACATGGAGTTCAGCCGTACCAGTCTTCGACTTGGCAAATGAATGGAGTCCGTTTGCGAGAACGTCACAGACCGGCCCCCCTTTCACGGAATGCAGCAAAGTCGCCATTCGCGAAGTGGCTCCCCGATCCCCTTTCGAGGTGAGGTCAAGATGAAGGCTCAAGTCAACGTCCGTAGCCACCCCGCTGCTGCGAACGTTGCCGGCCAGGGCAAAGTAGAAGTTGATGTGACGCATGGCGCCAACCGCGTCGGTCTCCAAATCGCGGCCCACCCGGGATAACAGATGAAAGATGTTATTGCCGGCATAGACCAATGTGGTGTTCCTGGCAAATTCTTCCCATGTGCTGAAGTTCCACAGATTGAAAAAGTTCACATTAAAGGATGTCTTCGCCTGGTAGCACCGCTCGAGTCCGCATCCGATATCGAGCGCCACGGCGCCGGTCTCGAATGCCCGGACGAAATCGCCCCCGATAGCCGCATCCCAAGCGGCCGGGAACGCTGCTGAGGTAAGGTCGAACGTGTAACCCGCCAGCAGAGTGCTGTCATCTCTGGTCTCAATAGCCGCTTGCAGGTTTGGCTGCAATCCATTGCCACGTGCGGTCCAGCTACTAAGCGTTGCGTTGGCTTCTCCGGCGTATTTATCGATTTCGTGTGAGCCGGCACGGAGCAGAACGTTGAGAACGTCAGCCGCCGCCGGGCTCGTCCCCGAAACGACCCTCTTGATCGACTTCTGGATCGCGGGTGTGTTCGAAGTGATGTTTGCGGAGGCGTTGGCACTTAAGGTGAAGCCACCCTGTAAGGTCACTCTCCTGCTCTTCTTATTTGAACGGGAGAGGCGAAGGGTGGCCGCGTTGGCTTGCTTCGAGAGCAGGGCCTCGAACGTATGCCGATACTGTAGAGTGAAACCAAGGTCGGCACCCGCTGTAATCGTCGGCGCAACCGTCGCCGAAAGCGTCAGAAGCTTCGAGCCCATCGCGCTGAGCACATCCGCCGATCCTTGGCCCGCATAGAACGCCTGATCCAAACCTATATAGGCGCCGAACGACAGGTTCACGCTTCCGTCGAACTCATGCTCTAAGTAGTCACCGTTGGCCATCTGCGCGAGCGTGTTCTTATGCAGCGGAAGCACAAATCCCGTAAATGACTCTGCGATGGCCTCGCGCACCGAAGTGGTTGGAGCGAATGCCTTGCAGAAGACGATCTGATAACTGTCCTCGGTGTCGAGCGACGCCTTTACACCGTAAGGGCCGTTGGAGTAGGCCCCGGCCACATTCGCGGAAATGTTGAAGCTCAAAGTGAGCCGGGTATACACCTGGTGGGCGCCGACCGGGATGGACTTTTGCTGTGGCGAGTCAAGGCCCTCGGTCCAGGTGACCAGGGTGCCGGAGTTAAGAATCTCAAACGTCCCGCAAATGCTCCCAGTAAGGCCAAATGTAACCGGACCGCCGCCAGGATTCCATGACGCCGCCGGGCCCGTGTACGAGACGACGCTCTTTGCGGTCGTGGGCGGCACATTTGCGAGCGTCGTGTCGAGGAGCGGCGAGAAAACGGCGTCGAGCCTGAAGGCAAGGTTCAGGTCGTCCTGGAAGCTCTTCAGTGTTGTAGCGTCTGTCGGAAGTGCAATGCGAGCTATTGACACATCGAAAGACATTTTCTAACCCCTGGCGGCCGGGGAGAGTATATCAATTAGTTCTAAGTGGTAGTGTCCGAAGAACCTTCCGCTTTACATGCCTCCTCGCGATGCAAATGTACCCATCCTCAAGCCGTAGACGCCGCATTTTCAAGGCCCGTTCAAAGAAATTTTGTAGGCTAAGAACAGCGGGGCCCGGTCCAGCCCGCCCGCGTCATCCCCGAAGAATTTCCTGCTGCAACCCTGCCCGACTCTGCCGGCGCAAACAACTCAAGAGGATTTGCTCCGGAGACGATTCCCTATGACCCTTCTGCTTCTTCAGATGTCGATCGTGCTCTTAGTCACCGTGAGTTGCGGATGGATCGCCCTGCTCAACACGCGCGGACTGGTCGAGCTGATCGTTCTGAAGATTGCCTACAACGTCGGGGCTCTCACTCCGACACTCTTCACCATGATGGTCATCATGGCCCTGGTGACCACCATGTTGACGGCCCCAATGCTAAATCTGCTTGGAATTCGCGACGGACCCAGAACGAAGAACTCGTAACCGACACCCTGAAACGGGACGGCCTCCGCCGCCAGCTCTCCGCTCGCCACGTGGTAGCCGCGGACGGAGGTCGGAGCTTTCTCCGCAAACACCTCAACGTTGGGTTTGAAGGCAAGAGCTGGAAAGATGAACGCATGCTGGTGGGAGACGTCCAGGTGGATGTACTCGATCGCGACCACTGGCATTCCTGGCCGACGCATAAAGACGGGTGGGTCGCCCTGTGTCCGCTTCCCTCCACGAACTCATTTCAAATCCAGGCCCAGATTCCCCCCGAAGAGCCCGATGAACCAACCCTCGAGCGCTTCCAGGAAATTATCGATACCCGCACCGGACGCTCCGACCTCCGGCTGCATGATGCAACCTGGCTCTCGCTTTACCGTGCCAATGTAAGAATGGTTGACCGCTATCGTGTGGGCCGCATTTTTCTAGCCGGCGATGCCGCCCATGTTCACTCGCCCGCAGGTGGCCAGGGTATGAATACGGGCATGCAGGATGCGTACAACCTCGGCTGGAAACTCAGTGCAGTCCTGGCCGGAGCGCCCGCTGGGCTGCTCGATAGCTACGAGGAGGAGCGCCTTCCCATAGCCGCCTGGCTCCTCGGTGCCACGACCAAACTCCATCGGCAAACACTTCAGTCGAATGTGATTCTTCAGCGAGACCAGCAATTCCTGCAACTGGCATTGAACTACAGAGGTGGGTCCCTGTCCCAGGGAGACGCTTCGCTCTCCGCCACCCTGCAACCCGGAGACCGAGCCCCAGACTCCCCGCTGAACGATCATCATGGGAGAGAGCTTCGCTTGTTTGACTTGTTCCGAGGTCCCCACTTCAGCCTACTGGAATTCACTTCCCCCGCAGCTAAGGACGACGCAGAATACGAGCCCTTAGCCCCTCGATACAAGATCCTGCGCAGCCCCGGCACGCCCCTGCGGGAGAATGAGTTTATCGGCCAAAACCAACACATCTGGCAGAGCTACGACGTCGAATCGGACGCCCTTTTCCTTGTCCGGCCGGACGGATACATCGGATTCATCGGGAACCGTGGAAGTGCCCCCCAGGCCAACGGCTATTTGCGCAATATGCAACCACAAATGATATGAGAACCCGTCGCCGCGACAAGTGCCGAAGACCCTCGGCTCGGCAACCGGCTCCTGCTTCTCCGCCGTATCGACGAAATTAGCCTCTTGCTCAAGGATCACCATCTGTGACAATATACCTCCTGCAGCAACTGAGACTGTCCGGCACGCTCTTCGGGAGTGGCGAGCAAGCACTCAAGCTGCAACAGGCCATGGGCCCAGGTCTCATCGGCAAACGCGCGCAGATCTTGAGAGGTTGAAACAATCTAGCGTGCTCGTTCCGGGATATGTAAAAGGAAACCTTCTCTGTTTGCCCCAGGGGGCATCAGATTGGCAATACCAGATTCACTGCTTTGGAACTGAGTTGTTCAAATCGGTCGCTGAGTGCGGCCGAGACCCTATATCGCAACCAATCATGTCCCGGTAACGGGCTCCAGGCCACGTGTCCCCCCTACTAGGTAGCGCGAGAAAAATGGAGGCTAAAAGCCGGAATCGTGTCGTACAGTCGAAAATTCCCCGAACAGGACCGTGCCATCGAAACGGTCTTCCGTCTGATGCGTCAGCATCCCGAAGGCGTCACCGTCAGTGAACTTAATGAGCTGATGCGCGCCCATAACGACAAACTCCATGGCGAAATTGCCTGGTTCAATTCGATCGACGTTTTGATCGATGAAGGCCGAGTCTACTCCTGCCCCAAGTGGCGAGAAAAAGGCTACCTGGAGAGCCTCAAGCTATACGCCAAATAATGACGAAAACAATACCGTAGAGATGTAAACCGGCCCTCGCCGCGCCGCCCGTGCACAGGCTTCACTGTTCCGTTTGCAAGTTGCTGTTGGGCACCAGAACCACGTCGCAGTTGCTCCCCATGGAACAGCTAACGACCGCGCTTCGCAGCATGTGCGCCGCTGATCCCGGCGGCACCAGCTCGGGAAATTTCATGGCATTGATCTTCTCCCCGATCGCCGAGAGCTTCCGATCTCCAGACATCTGCTGCGAGGCAATCACGCCGTTGGGGTTGAGCTGCACCCGGAAAGTACCCCAGCCGCTGATCCCGGTGGGACGCGCGACGTGATAAGTGCGTGTGTTCTGCAGCGCCTGCCTTCCGGCGTATCCGGATCCAGCCGTGTTTCCCCCGCCGAGGCGCGCAATGCTCTTCGTGATGTGCTCAATCACGTCGGATTGCGCGTTGTTCGGCTCGATCGATGCTGCAGCCAGGCGATAAGTGGCGAGTGCCTCCTGCTTTTTGCCCATCGCTTCGTAGAGTTGCCCAAGATGGTCCCCCCGGTGGGGTATCAGAGAGTTGCGCCAGCCGGCGAGAATCAGCGGTTCCGCTTGCTCCAGCTTGCCCTCACGAAAGAGGACCCAACCGAGCGTGTCCCACGAAGCACAGAGCAGGTTTGACTGCACGAACGCATTACTGTTCGCCTCCGCCGGAGTGGTGGTCGCGGTCTTTGCTTCCAACGCGGCCGTGCCTTTGCGTGACACCTCTTCCGCATAGGGCAGGTCCATACCGGTCTCCGCCAGCACATAGGCAGCATCGTTGATCACCTCCATATCGTCCGTGCCGTCCAACGCACTCTTGGCCGCCGCTGCCGCTTCGTCTTTGCGGTCGAGCCGGCGCAGAATGTCGCTCTGCCGCACTCGTATCATGTGGTTATCGGGAGTGGCACGGGCCGCAGCCTCAAGCGTCTTGAGCGCTCCCTCGTTATCCTGGGCAGCACTTTGCATGCCGGCGAGATAGAGAGAGAGCTGCACATCGTCGGGATGGCGGTCGATATAGCTCTGAATAGTCTTACACCCGGCCGCCCGATCCCCGCTCATCGCCTCCGCTTCCGCCAGAGCGCCGACCGCGCCCCGATTGTCAGGGTGTTCGGCAAGCTCCTTTTTGTAGTCGACCGCTGCCTCTTCGTAATTCCTATGAAGCGTAGCCATAATGCCGTAGGTAGCCCACAGACCCTCCACCCCAGGGTCCTTCGCCTTGGCTTTATCCAGCGTGGCCCTCGCATCACTCAAGTCGCCGCCCTTCATTTGTTCGAATGCAGACTGAACTAAGTCTCTTGCTGATGCGCTTTCCGTAGCAGCGGCAGGCACGTTTGCGGGCTCGGCGGCCTTCTCATTGGGCGGCTTTGCCCTGGCTATCGTTGGCCGGGTCAACTGGGGCTGGTCCAATGGAGTCCGAATCAGCTGAATCCAGGCCTCGTTTTGCAGACTGATGTCTTTGCTGAAGGTCTGGTAGCGCCTCCACTCCGTCCTGGGCAGCTTGTTGGCCAGCACAACGATGGTGCGCTCAATCACCAGGTCTTTGCCATCAAAGCGGTAGGTCTTATCGAACGTGGTGAAATCGGTCTTCACGTGGATCGGGTCGGGCAGGTCGGTGCGATAGCCCTCCGGCAGGCGGATGCGGCAGATGGCGGTCAGGGTACGCGGAGCGCCCAACTGAATGTCTGCCGAGGGCGCCTTGTGGTCGCTGGCAAGAGCGCCGAACTCGAGCGCGGGAAAGCAAGGCACGATACGATGGTTCTCCCAATCGCCGTAAGACGGGCGGGTGTAATCGTAGGTCAGTACGATGGGCGAGGATAGATCGTCGGGGTTGGTAATCGACGTATGGCTGGTGGTTCCGCCAAAGCCAGTCAACGAGGAGACATACTGGGAGACTTTGTCCCACTCCGCGGGCGCCACGCTGCGCGCCAGGGAGCGTACGATGGTTTCGTCATCGGTGCGGTAACTCGCGGTGATATGGCTGGTGAACTTACCATCGGCGTCAAGCGAACCGGTCGCCTCAAAATGCGCGACCATCGGATAGGGGGGAGCAGCCGGGGTGCGCTCCAGCCCCGCAGGTCCCTCCGCGGGAACGACCAGCGCTAACTGCTCCCGGATAGGAGGAGAGAGCAAGCGATAGGGAGCAACCTCCGGGGTACTGTCCAGCCAGATACGCCCCCCGGGTAGCTCGACCGTCGTGATCACATGGTTGAAGACCGCAGGCGTAGGCACAGCCTGCACCGGAGTCACCCCCACGCCGATGAGAGCCGGGGCGGTATGGAGACCCTTCGCTCGCAGCAGGGCTTCGAGTAGTGTGTCTTTATCCTTGCAGTCTCCATAATTGTTAGCCAGCACCTCGGCAGCTGCGTGCGGCTGGTAGCGGCCAATACCGAAATCGATCCCAACATAGCGCGTTCGCGTGGAGACGAAGCTGTAAATCGCCCGCACCTGGTCCTCGGGCGTCCTTGCGTCCTTGGTGATTTCAGCGGCGCGGGCTCGCAGGGCATCATTCGGCTGCGCCCGATCGAGCGCAAGGCTACGATACCAATCGCCCACCTCAGCCCAGCTATGGAATGTGGTCCAGGCTACCGAGGGCAGATTGCGTCCGTCCGCATCCTCATCTGGATCTTTTGGCGGCGTAGCATCGGCCGAGTTATCCGCCTGGTCGTTGGTTTTGGGCGCCGGAACCAGCTGCGACCCTTCCCAGCGATAGGTGCGCAGGCCATCGTGCTCTGTGCTGGTGGGCTTGTGGTTCGGGCTCCACACCTGAACATACTTATCTTTCGGCACTTCCAGCGTGAACCCCTCGGCCAGCACGATGACTGACCCCGGCGGTGTGAAATGCTGTGCGCCCCAGAATTGGCCAGGAGCCTCGGCCTTCTCGATCGCCACGTGGACCTCATACTCCAGCGTGTCCCCTGGAGAAAGTGACCGCACCGGCACGTGCTTTTCCTTCAGGTCGCTGTAGAGCGGAGCCTCGCGGGTGACGGCGGCAGGCATATCTATGGCGTCGGCGGCAGGTGTGTCAACCGTGGCGCCATCCGGCTTGTGCACCCGCACCAGCGTAATCGCCGGCGTCTCATAGGCTGCCGCATAGCTGAAGGAGAGCAAGCTGAACTGCCGCGCAGCTGCTTCCGACTGTAAGCGGAGCCAGACGTGCATGACTCGTTCGCCCGTACCATCGGCGTGCATGCGTATCGTGGTTTCAGACCGCTCAAAGACCAGCGCTTCCTTTTGGAAGCTGTCCGCAGCAGGTGCCTTGGTCGCAGTCTGGCTAAGGGAGGCGGCAGGCAAAACAGCAAAAACAAGCAGAGCAACAGGTCGCATACCGCAACAGGTATATCCCAAACAACCTACGCACAGGAACACAATTGCGCGCGCGAGGCAGTTTCCAGCGTTACACGATCTAGGTATTCCCTTCCACCAAAGTTACAAGTCTAACCTGCACCGACGCTGCGTTCCTATGGCTTCACCACGGTTCCATCGATGGTGCGGTCGGTAGGATAAGCTCCGCCGCCCGGAATGGGCCCTAGAGGATTCTTCGCCGCCAGCTCTTCATTGATGTCGACGCCGAGTCCAGGCTTGCCGCTGCCGTAAAGATATCCCCTGCGGATTTCTCCCATGCCCGGGAACATCTCGTGCACGATAGGCGGAAAATGATTCTCCTCCTGGATCCCGAAGGCGCTCGTGGAAATGTCGACATGGTAGCTCGCTATCTGGTTAACCGGATCGTTTTCGCCGCCCTCTTGAAATGCCGTCCTGACGCCAAAGAGCTCGCACAGCGTGGTGAGTTTCTTGATCGGAGTAATTCCGCCGGTTGCGGCCACCCGGCAGCGAATGAAGTCGATCAGCCGGTCCGTCACCAGCGGGATGGTTTCAAAGGGATGGGAAAAGACTTCGCCCACCGCTTGCGGTGTGGTGCAGATCTCGCGGATGTTGCGGTAATAAGCAATCTGCTCCGGAGGAAGGATGTCTTCAACATAGAACATCTGGTAAGGCTGGAGCCGTCGCGCCAGTTCGACCGCGTTCATCCCGCTTAAGTGCGAGTGCACGTCGTGAATAAGCTTCGGGCCGAAGCCTGCCTTGTCGCGCAGGTACTCGAACAGAGGTGGGATAGCATCGACCAGGTGCTCCTCATCAAAAGCATCACCCTGGTAGCCACCCTCGGGGCGGTTGCCCTCTCCCTTGGGAGTAAAACCGCCGCCACCGTAACCGCCGAGCTGAATGCGCACGTGGGTATATCCATTACCAAGAGACTTTTGCAAGACGTCCAGACATTCTTCCTTTGTTTTGCCACTCTGATGGTCATAGACGGGCACGCCATCGCGTGCCTTGCCGCCAAGCATTTCGTACACCGGCATGCCCGCGCGTTTGCCCTTGATGTCCCACAGCGCCATGTCCATGGCGGAGAGCACATTATTGTTCACTGGACCGTTGCGCCAGTAGGTGCGCATCTGTGCCGACTGCCACAGGTCTTCGATGCGGTCTGGGTCCTTACCGATCAGCCACGGCTTCAGATGATCCTCGAGAGCGGCGACCACCGCCATGGTCTCGTAGTAGTTGTTGGCCGACCCGATGCCGTAAAGACCAGGTTCACTGGTGACGATCTTGAGGAAGATCCAACGGTAGTGGCTTCCACCGTTGGTGGTGATGACCTTGCAATCCTTGATGGTGAGTGGCGGAAGCCCGTTGGATTTGCTGGCGATTTCCTGCGCGCTGGCAGCGGAGAAGAGAGGCAGCGAAGCAATGGTGCTCTTGAGGAGTTCTCGGCGATTCATGATGGTGTTCCTTCGTTGGAGGCACTCCTTGGAACGATACCGCAGATCACTTACCTCTGAACCCGCTCGGTCAGGGCTGAGCGATGGCAAATGCGAACAACGCTGATCCTGCCGGGATGACCACGTACTGCCTGCCGTCGAGCCGGTAGGTGATTGCGGTGGAGTAGATGGCCGCGCCCAGTTGTATGTTCCACAGGTCCTTTCCCGTGCGCCCATCGAGGGCAATAAAATTGCCGTCCGACTCGCCGGCAAATACCAGCCCACCCGCGGTAGAGAGCGCTCCCCCGTTAGGATTGCTGAAATATTTAAACTCCCACTTCTCCGTTCCGGTCGCAGGGTCAATCGCCTTGAGTGCTCCGGTAGGTCGCACGACTGGGTCAGGCACGTATACGCTTCCTAAGAAGTCGTGACCCACGCGATAGGGCTGTGGTGCGCTGGTAAAGATGTCGCACTCGTCCGAGGTAGCCACATACAACAGCTTGCTATCGGGGCTGTACGAGGGCGAATACCAGTTGGTCAGCCCGAGTGCGCCGGGGCAAACCCGGTTCCCTGCCGGATTTGGCGTCAGGTCTGTGTTCAGCACAGGCCTGCCGTCGGGTCCGATGCCCTTGGCCCAGGTCACGTGGCCGAATGCTGTTGCCTTGAGAAATTTTCCGTCGGTGCGGTCGAGAACGTAGAGAAAGCCATTTCGATTTGCCTGGAGTAACAGCTTGCGCGGCTTGCCTTCCCAGTTCGTGTTGAGCAACACCGGAACCTCGGTGGCATCGTAGTCGTACAAATCGTGGGGAGTGAACTGAAAATACCATTTCAGCTTTCCGCTGTCGGGGTCGAGCGCGAGCATGCTGTTGCTATAGAGATTGTCACCGGTTCGCTCGCCGCCATAATCGCTGGGCGAAGGGTTTCCCGTGGGCCAATAGATGAGGTTCAGTTCCGGATCGTAGGAACCTGTTATCCAGGCGGGAGCGCCTCCGGTCTTCCACGAGTCGCCGGCCCAGCTTTCATGTCCCGGCTGGCCAGGACCCGGCACGGTATCAAAGCGCCATAGGCGACGGCCCGTGTCTGCATCGTAGGCATCTACAAAGCCGCGTACTCCATACTCACCGCCGGAAATACCTACGATCACCTCGTTCTTCACCACCAAAGGCGCGACGGTGAAAGCAAATGCCGCATTGGAGTCGGCGGCTTTCACGTCCCACAGCAGATTTCCGGTTCTGGTATCCAAGGCGATCACATGGGCATCGAGGGTGGCCATAAACAGCTTGTTGCCAAGAATTGCAAAGCCACGGTTCACCATGCCACAACAGGGCTGAAGCTTGTCCGGCAGGTCTCGTTGGTAGCGCCAAATGGGACGCCCCGTGCGCGCATCGAGCGCAAAGGCGCGATCATTTTGTCCGGTCCCGTACAAGACACCGTCCACGACCAGGGGTGTGGTCTCGAACTGGCCGAGATCGGCGACCTGAAACGTCCACTGCATGGTAAGCCGTGAAGCGTTCCTGTTATTAATCTGGTCGAGTTCGCTGTACCGCCAACCGGAGTAGCGCCCCGAATAGGTGAGCCAGTTCTGTGGTTCATGTTCGGCGCCGAGCAATCGCTGGTAGGTTACCTGCGCAGGAATGCGGGCCTCGCCTCCAAGCAGCAGCCCAAACAGCACCCAGCACGGAGCGCGCCTCATCCTCGTAAACCTTCCAGGTAGGCTACCAGGTCCTCGAGTTCCGACGGCTTGAGCATCTCCTCCGAATATGCAGGCATCAGTGACTTCCGCTCGTGGGTTACTTGTTTTAGATTTTTCTTCAGGAAGAACTGCAGACGTTGGTCTGTATCCAGCAACTGGATGGAGTAAGTATCTTCGTTTTTGGCTACACCGACGATTTTCTGGCCACTCGCCGTCACCACCGTGACCGTGTCGTACATCAAGGGTAGGCCGTAGTGGTTGTTGGGGTCCAGCATGCCACTCGAGAGTTCCTTACTGGGCTCGCGAATGGAATCGATCAAATATGGCAAGGAACGGGCATCGCCCACCCGCGACAGATCGGGACCAAGCACGCCGCCGCGCCCTTGCACCATGTGGCAAGCCGAGCACTTCGCCGTTTCCCAGAAAACTTTCTCTCCTCGCGCAGGGTTTCCGGAGACGGTCGCGGTCCTGGCAGGCGCAAGCGATCGAACATAGGCCAGGATGGCCCAGGTCTCAGAATCATCGAACCCGTTGGCAGGCATCTCCGTTCCCGGCACTCCACGAGTGACGGTGCGGAAGAGGTCGGCATCGCTCGAGCCGTGAACCCAGCGCCCTGCGGTCAGATCGGGCCCCCGGCCACCGCCTTGGGCATTTAATCCGTGACAGGGTGAACAGTTTGCACGAAAGAGCGAAGCTCCCTCCTGAATTGCGGTGGGATTGCCGGCAACTGGATTGGTAACAGCCTTCTCCTGTGCTCCGAGCGCCAGGACCACGGAAAACGCGGCGATCATGCAGGCCTGGATTCGTACGGTCATACCGTGCTCTCGACCTCGGACCGCGGTGCGGATAGATCATGGGCGACCAGGCCCAACAGGAAGCACCACAACAGGATATCTAACGTGTAGGCGACGCCCAACCGGGCTACGATGCTGAAGGTTTGCCCCACTAAACCCTCGGCGGGTGTCCAGTCGGCCAGCGCCCATGTGATCGCTGAGCCACCCAGGCCGCAGACCAGCACGCAGAGCCAGTAGAACCAGTGACGATATACCATGCCGGCGCGACGGAAGCTGCCTACTCCGCAGGCGCAGGTCTCGACTGCTAACGGAAGCAGCAGGCCTCCCAACAGCCACTGCACGCAGTCATAGATACGTTCCTGCCAGGCTACAAGACTGGAGTAGCCGAGATGATAGCGCAGCCATGGCGGAGATTGGGAGTTCCAATATCCGGCAAACAAAGCTTCATGTGCACGGCCGGCCGCAATCGGCTGCAATAGCAGCCACCAAAGCGTAACAATGGCAGCCAGAAGCACGCAGCTCAGCCACCAGGGCAGCCGCGCGGCGCAGACGCGCAGATGACGGAAGGTCGCCGTGTAGAGCCAGAGAAACGCCACCACTAACGCCACGCCGGAGAGAATCGAGAACAAGAACTGCCAGGTGTGCGAGTCAGGAATCTGCAGCCAGCCGGCAGCCAGCAGCATGAGCAGGAAATTTCCCACCCATTGGCTCAGGAAGAGACGGCTCTTGATCCTCGAGAAGGCGCCGCGGATTGCCTGCATCATTTCGTCTCCTCCACTTGCAGATGCAACAAGTCGCTGGTGGCCTGAATGCCCGGCTGGTACATCGGCTGCACGTTGGCCGGGCTGATGGCAAAGCTTCCCGGGTTCACCACTTTGAGCAGATAGAAGGATTCGTGGCGGCCAGTGGACTCGGTGGCGAAAAAGGCAGCGCGGTCATCGTAGAACTCGCTCCGCGTATACCAATATTGCCAGGTATCCGGCTGGTCGAGGATCTTATAGCTGTCCGCTTGCTGGACGAACTCAGTGCCCGCCGGAATTGGATCCTCGATCAGTAGATATTTCGTGGGCGAGCCGTTCACTGCAAGATGTACAGCCAGCGTATCTCCGACGGCGACGGGGCCTTTCAGCGCGTCCAGCCGGTAGACAATTTGCCCGTCCTTAGTTGTGGGCGTCAGCTTGAAGTAGTCGCGCGTGAGGTTGAGCGAGAGCGTCCCCTGCTGGTAGAGTTTCTGCTCGGTGGAGTAGTACTTGCCCTGCACCGACCAGTAAGCGCGTCCACTCCCACGCTTGGTCACCTGCACCGCATTGCTCCCCTGGTGGAGCTGGGCAGCGGCGACATCGACCGAGAGATCGGTGCCTGAAGCCGCGTCAGCCGCGGTGAAATGGCGCTTCCCTATCGAGCTACCGTTGAGCAACACGTCCACGTCGAAGTCCGCATTCAGCTCCTGGGAGGCGGCGAGATAGTCAACCAGGCCAAAGAGCACCATGGCTGTCTGTTCCGTCGAGTTCCACCAGTAACCGCCATTGCGATTGAGCACCAGCCACTGCGCGGCTCCTTCAAGCAACGGGCTCTTCGCGTCGGCGTGGGTTAGGAACCGTAGGGAAAATGCAGTGCTCTCGGCGCTGTTGTCATCATTCAGATCAAGCAGCGGACTGTAGCTCGACGGCCAAGAGACGAGCGTACCCGTGTGCCGGGCTTTACTTTCCAACATCTGCGCGATCTGCGGCGCGCGGCTGTCCCCGGTTTGCAGCATGACCATGCCGGTAAGGGCCAGCCCTTCCGCGGAAAGGTCGCTGCGTCGTGACCACAGGGTTTCGACCGACGACCCCAGGCCCTTCGCGCCGGTCAGGCTGAGGGCATAGATCACATAGGCGCGCAGCTCGGGAATCATGCGCGGATGCTGCGTCAGCTGCTTTTGCAGGTAAGCTACTCCCCCGCCGAGGTTGGCATCGGCCTTCGCATATCCGGCGCTCTTGGCCTGGGCCAGGCCGGACACGACGTAGGCGGTCATGAAGACGCGGCTGTCATCTTCCTTCCACCAGCCCCAGCCGCCATCGTCGTGCTTCAGGTCGTTCAGGCGATCGAGGCCGGCATTGATCTTGGCTTGTAGATCGGCTGGGCTCACCAGGCCGGAAAGGTTGAGCTTCTTGAGCGTATCGGCCACGACCAGGTTGGGCAGGAAGCTGGACATGGTCTGCTCAGTGCAGCCATAGGGGTAGCTGGTGAGGTAGCCGAGAGCGGAGAAAAGACTGCCGGCAATCGACGGAGCGACCTCGAGGTGCAGGGTGTGCGCGGCCGCGTCCGTGTTGGCGGGAAATTCGATCGTGCTGTTGGCCGGTTGGTCCTGGGTGATCACTCCAGAATTATTGATGGTGCGCGGAACGCCGATCGGCTCGACCGGGAAGGTGAGCTCGAGCGCATCGGATTCCTCATTGGTGAGGGCTTTGGCGAGCAGACGGGCAGTGCCAATCCGCGAGGCCTTCACTCGCCAGAGCGCGGAGGCTTCACCCTTGCTGGGCACCGTGACTGTTTGCGGCGTGCCGCTCACCGAATCAAGCCCATTGATGTCGAGCGACAATTGCACCTGCTTGGCCTGGTCCAGGTAGTTGTGGACGATCACCGGAATAGTGACTTCATCTCCCTGCCGCAGGAAGCGGGGCGTACCCATGCGCACGATGATGTTCTTCCGCACCAGCACTCGGTTGATGGCAGACCCCACCCGTGAGTCGAGAGTGATGACATGCACCGTGGTCCGCCAGGTGGTGAGCGAATCAGGAAACGTAAGCGTGACATGGGCATGTCCGGCGGCGTCGGTATGGACCGACGGAGACCAATAGGCGGTATCTGGAAAAGCCTTGCGCACGCGCGGCTGCGCCACGTCGTTGCCCGGCTTCACCTGGGCCAGTTGCGGCCGGTAACGTGACTGCCGTGTCGCCAGCAGCGGAGACTTTAGCCCCGCCTTGCCGCTGAAATAGTACTGCAGCGACGAATCGATTGAGGCGAAAACATAGCGGTCGGGATAAAGCTTCCTGACCATGTCGCCGCTGCTATCCGGGTAGAGGGAGTAGATGGCTTCGTCGACCACTCCAAAGCTAAAGTCGGCGCTGACCGGCTTGCCCTGCCAGTCACGAGCAAAAACGTCATACCCAGCCGTCTGCTGCGGTTGAAATACCTGCTTGTCCGGGGTGATGTCAATTTGTAACTGCTGCTGCACCGGGGGCACCTTGATGCTCAGATTGGCCTGGTAGAGCTGATCATTGCGGATGAAGGCCACTGTTAGCTCGAGGTTGGGCTGTGCATCGGCAGTAATGGGCAGGTCAAAGGTCAGCGACTTCCCAGGAGAGAACATCACCTTGCGGAATTCGACCGTATACCCGGTGGCGATCACCAGGGGGTGGAAGCTGTCAACGTTGGAGAGGATGCTGAGGTGGGCCGTATCTCCAGGCGCGTAACTCTTTTTGTCCGCGACGATCTGCACCGCGCGCGACTCGCCTCCCCACTCTTCCTCATTGCCACCCATCACCCACAAATAACTGGAGTCGAATACAACGCGCTGTTCGGGGGTGGTGGCGGTAGCTTCCACTTCCGCGCTCCCGGCAGTCGTGACCCGGATGGAGCCCTGGGCACGGCCGTTGGCGTCGGTGTTCACATCGGTGCCGGCACCACGAACGGTCTGCGTAGCCCCATTGGCATATTTGTGAGTCACCAGCTGAAGGTGGACCTTGGTCTGTACGGGATGGCTGTCGTAGTCGATCGCGGTCACATTGAAGAGCGCGGAGTCGCCAACACGAATGGCATAGCTCACCGGCTCGACATGGATGCGGAAGCTGCCGCGGGTGGCAAGAAAACGCCCTCGGCCGCTAATCTCACGGTTGGCCTGGTCGGTGACGGCGGCCTCGACGGTGTAGTCCTGATCGGCAGGCCGCTTCAAGTTGGCAACATATTGCGTGGGTACGTTGATGGTGAGCTTTCCGTTGGCATCGAGCTTGCCGGTCTGCTCCGATTGCTGCGCAGCGTCGTAGCCCAGCGAAGCGTTGTCGTCTCCGGCGTCCGCACCCGCATCGCCGCCGCCTCCTTCTTCATCCCACCAATAGTGGGGCGAATGGTAGACGCGGTACTTCACCTTGGCATTCGAGACCGGTTCGCCGAAGAAATAGCGGGCATCGATTACCACCTGCATGGTCTCACCCTGCAGCAGGCGCGTTTTTGCCGGGCTCACCCGCACCTGGTATTCGGGTTTCCGGTAGTCCTCCACGCGGAACTGGCCGTTGCCTGCGTCGGCGTCCGGGTCGTCCGATTGCGGCCCATTGCGCAGCCGGATGGTGTAGTAGCCGAGGGTCGCGCTTGCCGGCAGAGTAAGATCGCCGGTCACGTTTCCGGCTGCAGAGAGCGGCATGTCCTTGTCCAACAGCGCGTGATCATCCTGGTCGGCGATGGTGACGTGGATGGTTGCCAGCTTGGGCAATTCCAGGTGGTTCTCCACCCGCGCGCGCAGAATCCCCTTCCAGTGCACGACGTGGCCGGGGCGGTAGACTGGCCGGTCGGTGTAGATATAAGAGGACCAGCGTCCGCCCTGCCATCCGCTAAGAGCGTAGCCGCCGGGAGTGACCGCCGCCACGTCATCGCCGTGGGTGGCCAGCACCCAGAAGTTGTCCGGCTGCGGCTTGGGAGCGGCTAGTTGCAGAAGAGCCAGCCCGTCAGCACCGGTGGTGCCGGTGGCCTGTTGTTGCTGGGCAAACCCCGCGATCACCTGCACCCCGGCGATGCCGGCTCCGGAGACGCGGTCCACACAATACGCCAGCACGCTGCCGCTCCCGGTGCGCGTGACCATTGCCATGCGGCTCACCATCAGCAGGGTGTAGGCCTTGTAGTGTCCATCCGTCGCTTCGATCAGGTAGAGCCCGGAGGGCAGCGGATCGATGGGCAGTTCCTGCGAATCAGAGATGTAGGTCGGCGGCAGCTCCTGGCGCCAGCGCGCGACCAGCTGATGATCGTTCAGCAATGGGATCTGGGCGAACTGAGCTACGCCGACAATGCGGCTGCGGCGGGCCAGACTGGCTTGATGGGCGCGCAGACGATCGCGGTTTTCCACTGTGAACTGACTGCGGAAGAAGCGACGGATCAAGAACCACAAATGATGCTTCCAGTCGTGAAATCTCTCCAGCCAGGTTCGTTCGTCGATCCGTTCCTTGGGGCCAAAGGGGGTTCCATTATCGAAGCTGTGCAGGTCAGGCAGGCCGGCCAGAAATTTGCCCGGGTTTTGCACGTGGTAGATGCGGAACTCCAGCTCATCCACGTTCTGCGCGTATAGATGGATGGTCGGCTTCTCGGTGGGAGCGAAGCTGCGGCTGGTGCTCAGGTTGAACGAGACCGGGCGGGCGGCCAGCATCCGCGCAGGAAACAGCAGCACCAGCAGCAACAGCAACCCGATGCTTAATCGCCTTCGCGCAGAATGTTCCAACGGTAGACTCCGAGAAAGTTCGCGTTTTCCGGCAGCGGCCGCCAGCGCGCATCCGGGTGGTGCATCAGATCGCTCAACAGCAGGCGCCGCATCTCCCCTTTGCCATGATGGATAGGCCCTGTGTGGTAGACGACGCCGTTTTCCCCACAGAAGATCATGGAGTGAAACGGGGAGTGGTAACGAGTGACGCCCGGGACATCATACGGTGACTCCTGGTCTAACTGGCGATAAAAAATCAGGTCGCCGGGGCGCGCCACGCGAAGGTCGCGGCCTATCCGATAAGTGTTGCGCTCCATGAGCGTTTGCGCATCTGCGAACTGGGCGAAGCTGCCGTTGTCGATGTCTTCGGCAAGGAACGGGCCCGGGCGCACGCGGAAGAGATTTGCTCCCAGCGGGGTTTGCGGATACACGTACTGCCGGACGGAGGGCAGGGGGGCTTCCGTCGGATGGCTGGTAAGCCAGTTCTCATCGTGGGCATGCAGCGCCTCACGATAGGCGAATCGGAGCAGCGCGGCGCAATCGTCGATCTCCGCGGGTAGCTTGGATTGGTCCGCCTGACCCTCGGCGATGGAGGTGAACCAGGCGCGGAAAGCCTGGCGGTCCTGGGCAGTGTGGAGACGGAGAAAGTCGGGGGTTCCATCGGCATAGCTGTCGCTGGGGTCGAAGACAAAGGTTACAGGAACACGCACGGTGCGATGGCGCCAGAGCAGATGGAGTTGAACGTGGCCGGGAGTGACCGGGGCTCGCAGCACGCCATCCAAAACGGCGCGCCCGGAAGGATCTTTTGACTCAAGCAGGCGGAGGTTGGTGTCTTCAGTAACAGTACTGCCGAAAGCCAGCGCAGGCATGCGGACGCGGAGTGCGTCATGTTCCGCCCCATCAGCCGGTAGGGTGACCTGTCTGGGCTCGATGTCCAGGTGCTGGCACCTGTAAACGATTGCGATGCCTGCGGCGATCAACCCGAGAGCGAAGACCGCGAGCCCCTTTGGGTGGGCGGGCCCCATATCTCGCTCGTTTTTCGCGAGATATGGGATATCGCGGACCTTTGACCAAAAAATGGAATCCCACATCTCACGCGCAAAACGCGCGAGATATGGGGCACCCAAAGTTGTCGGCATCACCTTATTTTAGCGGTGGTGCTTTCATCAGCGTGACGAACATGCTGGTGAACTTCGGGAGATCCAAATCAACCTGCGCGTGTACCAGCTGCACATCGGTTTCAGGCTTGAACGGCGCAGTCCAGGTAAGCGTATCCCCGTAGCTCGGGCCGTGACTCAAATCGATATCCATATAAAGCAGGCGCTCCCCCGTAACGATCTTTGGATCCAGCCACGCGGAAGCGGCAAACTCATCCCACAGGTAGTAGCGCTCCTTGGAGTAGCTGGCGATATAGCGCGCCGCCGGATTAGGCGATTGCGCAATCTGATCCAGCATTTGCTGGGTGAATGGCGCCTTGACCGATACATCGACGGTAGTCACGTCAATGCGCGGCCAATGCGCACGCAGCACAATATGCGCCGCCTCGGGATCGAACCAGAAATTGAACTCGTGCCGCGGGCTGGTGGAGAATTCCGGATCGCTGGTCTGCGGATTCAGACTACCGCCCATGACAACAATGCCACGCGTCAACTCCGCGAAATGAGGCTCGATGGCCAAAGCGAGCGCGATGTTGGTAAGCGGACCCATAGCGCAGATGGTCACCTGGTGAGGATGAGCATGCACCTGCGCGATCAGGAAGTGGGCGGCGTCCTGGTCGAGCGGAAGGGTATGGGGTGCGCCTTCGGGCAGCGAAGGCACATAGTATGGATCGTGGCTGCGCGAGAAGTCCGCTGTTTTACTTCCCTGCTGCTCCAGGTCGGTAGGCCCCTCTCCCCATGCACCGAGCCACGCCACCTTGCCCATCAGCGGTGTAGCCAGGCGAGTTCCCTGCTGCGTACGCACCAAGGGAAAGATCGCACCGGGAACCACCGGCACATCCGTTCTTCCGATCAGCTCGAGCATGCGCAGCGTGTGCTGAACTTCCTCGTCGCGCCAGGCATTGCCGGTCACCATGGTGATGCCCAGCACCTGGGCGTCGGGCGACTGCAGCAACACCATCATGGCCATCTGGTTCGATCCCCCAGGACCTGAACCATCCTGGTCGATGAGCACAAGACGCTTCTCCGCGAATGCCAAGGGAGAAAGCGCCAGCAGAAGCAAGGCGGTCAGAACAGGTTTCATGGTTCTTATTCTTTCATTGGATAGCGCAGAGGCAGCACGGTGCAAGCAGCAATTAGCAGCCCGATCCAAAAGAAACGGGCCGGGCCCTCAGAACGAGCGCTGGCAGTGGGCATTTGGTCCCAAATATATATCAGGGGTTATTAAGCAAGAGGCAGGGACGCTTGGGATGGAAGGTCCAGCCCGGCACCAGGTACTGCATCGCGGCCCGGTCGTCGCGATCTCCGAGTCCCAACTTTCGGTAAAGCTCGTGGGCTGCCTCGATACGTTCCATGTCGATTTCGATGCCGAGCCCCGGCCTTTCGGGAAGTTCGATGGCGCCGTTGACGATCCTGAACGGCCCTTTGGTCAGTTGCTGGCCGTCCTGCCAGATCCAGTGCGTATCGATGGCTGTTACCTTTCCTGGAGCAGCAGCCGCCACATGGGTGAACATGGCCAGCGAGATGTCGAAGTGATTGTTGGAATGCGATCCCCAGGTGAGGCCCCAGTCGCGGCAGAACTGCGCCACACGCACCGAACCCTGCATGGTCCAGAAGTGCGGATCGGCCAGGGGAATGTCGATTGCATCCAATCGAACTGCGTGTTTTAGCTCGCGCCAATCGGTGGCGATCATGTTGGTTGCGGTGGGCAGGCCGGTGGCGCGGCGGAACTCCGCCATAATCTCTCGCCCGGAGTAGCCGTGCTCGGCGCCGCAAGGGTCTTCCGCATAGGCCAGAACATGCCCCTTGCCGCGGCAAAGAGCGACTGCTTCCTCTAAAGACCACGCGCCGTTGGGATCGAGCGTGACGCGAGCCTGGGGAAACTTCTCCGCAAGTGCGGTAACTGTTTCCATCTCCTGCGCTCCGGCAAGCACACCCCCCTTAAGCTTGAAGTCGTGAAAGCCGTATCGTGCTTGCGCCGCCTCGGCCAGGCGGAGCACGGCTTCGGTAGTGAGCGCCTCCTCGTGGCGCAGCCGCAGCCACGGGTCAGTTGCGTCAGGATCGCTCGAGTAGGGCAGATCGGTCTTCCGCCGGTCGCCGACGAAAAATAAGTAGCCGAGCACCGGGACGCTCGAGCGCTGCCGACCTTCACCGAGCAGCGCAGCTACGGGCAGGCCAACCCATTGTCCCAGCAGGTCGAGCAAAGCGCATTCGAGCGCGGTGACCGCGTGCACGGTAATGCGCATATCGAAGGTCTGAAGTCCACGCCCACCTGCATCGCGATCGCCAAAGCGATGCCGCACCGCGTGCAGAATCTCGTTAAAGGAAGCGATAGAGTGGCCTAAGATCGTCGAACTGGCGTCTTCAAGAACCTGGCGGATTTGGGCTCCGCCCGGGACCTCGCCCGCGCCTGTATGCCCGGCGTCATCGGTGAGCATCACCACGTTGCGAGTGAAGAACGGCGCGTGGGCCCCGCTCAGGTTCAGCAACATGCTGTCGTTGCCCGCAACCGGAATCACCCGCACGCTGGTCACGCGAGGAGAAGTAGCGAATTCTTTATTGCTCGGCACCACCGAGAGTATCGCAGAGTAGTTTCTCTGCGGGAAGCCTCCAGACGAAGGCTTTAGAGTCAGCGTTAGAACGTGGAAAGGAAACAGCAGCTTCACTACGCTACCCCGGATTTCCTGTCGAGGTTGACGGCGTTGACGAACTTCATGCGGCGCTCTTTTCGGAGAGCCGCACACGTGATCGCGGCGAGCGCTGCGAGGTAGGAAATCCGGGTACGCTCCGGTCGGAGGCTGTGACTTTATTGATTTCGCACAAAAACGGTTGCTGAAAACAAATAGGTTAGGTGCTCAGAAAAGCGCGAAAACCGAATAAAGTCACAGCCTCTCGGGATGACAATTCTTTGCAGGGAACCGGCTTTGACACGTCAGAGCAATGGCGGTCAAAGTCCCATCAGAATTGTCATACCGACCGGAGGGGAGCGCGCAGTGGACCTTTTTTTTACCGGCCGGTTCAGCGCGCGTACTACCCGGTGAGACATTCGGTTGAAGACGCCTCCCTGACGGGCCTTTTTCTGGCGACCCTCAGCACAGGTGGCAAACTTTGCTGTGTCCGCAGCAGCGAACAGGCGGCCTCCGGCTTGAGAGGCTGGGCCAGGAAGAATCCCTGCATGAACTCGCATCCTATCTCGCCCAGTTGGCGCACGTGCTGTTCGGACTCCACTCCTTCCGCAACGGTTTTAAGCCCCAGCTGTTGGGCCAGGATGGTGATCGCACGGACAGTGGAAAGGTTGGCAGCAGAACCGTCGAGACGATGAATGAACGAACGATCGATTTTCAGGGTGTCGAGGGGCAGCTCTTGCAGGTAGTTGAACGTCGCGTAACCGGTGCCGAAATCATCGATGGCAATGCCAATGCCCAAATCGCGCAGCTTCTGCAGTTTGCCTGCAGCGCCTCTGAGGTCTGAGATAACCCAGCTTTCGGTGATCTCGAGTTCCAGGCGGTCGGGCGCGAGGCCGCTGCGCTCCAGTGCATCCGCAATCTTCGAACTAAAGTCGGAACGTTCCAACTGCACCCCGGAAATATTGGCGAACATCTTGACCGGACGCAGAGCAGCGGCATTCCATTCCATCGCCTGGCGGCACACCTCATCGATGACCCAATCGCCGATCGCGACAATCAGGCCGCTTCTCTCAGCGGTGGGAATAAATTCCAGGGGGCTGATCTGGCCCCAGGTGGGATGCTTCCACCGCAGCAGTGCTTCAAACCCCACGATCTCTTTGTCCATGCTGTAGATCGGCTGGTAGGCCATGCGGAACTCGGCCTGCGCGAGGGCATTGACCAGGGCGCCGACCATCCCTTCCGCCCGCCGGGTCTGCCGGCCCAAAGCCAGGGAATAGATCTGAGCCTCGCCTCCGCCGGCGCGCTTTGCCCTCTGGAGCGCCATGTCGGCATTGCGCAACAAAAGCTCGGTCGTTTCTCCGTGCTCGGGAAAGATGCTGATGCCAATGCTGGCGGTTAGGGTGATCGAGTGGCCGTTCAGAACAAAGGGCGCGCTCAGTTCCTTCAGCAGCCGGTCGCAAATAGCGGTCGCATCGGATGCCCCTGCGAGATCGCGCAGTGCGAGGATAAATTCATCGCCACCTTGGCGTGCAAGCGTGTCGATCTCGCGAATAGACAGCTTCAGCCGCTGGCTGACCAGCTTGAAGAAAGCATCTCCAAGTTCGTGTCCCAGGCTGTCGTTGATCGCTTTGAAGCGATCCAGGTCAAGACAACAAACCCCCAGCATCGTGCCCCGGAGCGTGGCTACGGCCATCGCTTGCCGCAGCTGGTCCTCCATCAAGAGCCGGCCAGGCAAACCGGTCAGTCGGTCGTATTGCGATCGATGGACAACCTCCTGGTGAAGCTGATCATGTTCAATGGCCAGGAGGGCAAGATCGGATAGGCCCTGGATTGTTTCCCGAGTGGCGTCGTCGAGCGGCCCCTGCTGACGGTCGAATACTGTGAACGCGCCTCTGGCTTCTCCGGAACCGGAGAGCAGCGGTGACCCCAGGCAGAGTGCAACGCCGGAGTCTGATATTTGCCGCCACGCAGGTAAGTTCCAGGGTGGGCCGGGTCGCGATCCGCAAGCCGCCGTCCAGTCCATATTCCCGGCAAATCCATTGGGCAGTCCCGCCTCGGCTTCAACGTGGAACTGGGGACCGGAAAGTAAAGAAATAGCAACCCCTTTCGAGGGGCACAGGGCAACGAGGGCATCGGCAATCATCTGCAGGGTCGATGGCAGAGAGCGGTGGCTGATTATGGCCGAAAGTATTTGATGTGCGTGGTGCGCCTGGCCCGGGAGGTCTCCCCCGGCCCATCCCGTCATCTTCGCCGCGCCAGGGTTGACAACGTTGGTTAACCCGTTGGCGACGGCGTGATCGGCTATTGCCTGTTCGACAGAAGTCCGGGCTGCAGCACGCGCGATGTCCATGGTGGCATCATCGACAACGCTGGACCTTCCTTTAACCTTCGCTAACGATTGGGCTTAGTCCCCTTTTGGGAAAGCTCCGGGAGGCTGGTCTATCGATGCTTCCTGGCCGGAGCGGCCTTCTTCGCTGGTGCGGATTTCTTCAAAGGTTCAGACTTCTTATGCACTTTTGCAGGCGCTTTTGCCGCTATCTTCTTCGCCGGCGCGGCGCTCTTCGCGGCAGGCTTCGCTGCGGGCCGCCCGACTATCTTGGCTGGGACCGACTTGGACGGAACGGGCTTGGCCGCCGTTTTGGCAGGAGCCGCTTTGATGGGCAGGGCTTTCTTGCCCGCCGATCCATGAACCGATCCATGACCGTGACTTGCAGCATGACTGGGAGCATGAGAGGGAGCATGAGCAGTAGCGGCCTTCGGGGCATGGCTGGGAGCGCGGTGGGGCGGTGGTGAAGCCGGCTTAGCCGGCTTGGCCATGACGTGCACCTTGGCCTGCTTGCTGGGCGCCACCACATGAATCGCCGGATTTGCCGCTGCCTTCGCAGCCGTCGAGCTGGCCTTCGCAGAAGGCGTCTCGTGCTTGGCTGCGGAAGACGGCTTACTCCCCCCTTGGCTTGGTTCGCTCTCCGGCACAGTTTGCCGGGACGCCCCAACAGTCTTCTTCGCTGCCGGAGGAAGGCTTACCGGAGGTTCGCCCTCATCCTCCTCTATGTCCTCGGTCGCTTCCTCTGCTACTTCCTCCTCGTCCGGCTCCAGAGCTTCGCCGTCAAACACAGCTTCGAGTGGGACCTTGCTCTTCGCTTCGCTGGATTTCCGGGAACCCCGGGTACGGCGTACCGTTACCGGCGGCGGAGGAGCCGGGGGCGAATAGGGTTCGAGGAAGGCGCGGAGCTGCTCTTCTGTCTCCAGGTTGCCGTCAATCACGCCCAGGAACAGCCTGGAAATCATCTCGTCGTAGCCCGGCACCTCGGGAGTAATCCGCAGCTCCTGCAGCAGGGCGTGCGGGACTTTCTGCCGCGCTTCCGGCCAAACGGTGAAGAAATTCTTATATTTCGCCTGGATCGCCGGGGACTTGGAAGTCAATCCCAGCCACAGAACGGCTTGCGGGTCGGCGGTGGTAAACAGCTTCCAGGTGGCCGAAGGCGTCGCTGCCTCTTTGCCGCTGAGTTGCTTGTTGAACTCTTTGGCTGCGTGATCGAGGTTGTTCCACTCCTCGATGAAGCCGGGACGAACAAAGGTTGCCTTGAGGGCGGCCAGGTCCTTAGGCGAAAGCTTGGCGGTAAGAAAGTGCACCGAGGCCGCAGAAATATCGGGACTCACACCCTGCATCTGTAACTGGGTTACCAGCTTGCGCATTTCCTCAAGCGCCGTGGCGTCAGCCGACGCCGTGGTCCAGGCCGGAAACAGGTGGTGCATCCACCCTTCTGCCTCCATGGCGCCAAGCACCCTCAACCCGTCTTCCTCATGGGCGATCTCTTCCAGTTCATACCCTCGGTGATAGGCGGAGAGAGCCTCGATGGCGTTTTCTTCCTTGGCGTTCTGGAACCGTGTCCGGGTGCGCTCATCCAGCTCCCAGCCTAAACGCGCCACCAGCCGGGTGGCCCGGAGCAAGCGAGCCGGATCCTCGATAAAACCGTAGTTGCTGACCAGGCGCAGCTGCCGGGCTTCGATGTCCGCGACCCCATTCAGCGGATCCATCAGCAACCCATAAGAATGCTCGTTGAGCGACAAGGCCATGGCGTTGGCGGTGAAGTCGCGGCGGCGCAGATCCTCGAGAATCGTGTCCCAGTGATAGACAGGCTTGCCCGGCTTGGGGTATTCCTCCCGGCGAGCGCTCGAAATCTCGACCGTGACGCCCACGGGGAAACGAAAGAACAGGGTCCGTGAGGGTTCATGTTCCCCCCACAGCTTTCCTCCCGCTTTCTCCAGCGTTTTCTTTAGCTTAAGAGCGTTTCCCTGTACCGTTACGTCAAGATCGAAGACCGGCGAACCACTGGTGAGGTCGCGGACCGCCCCGCCTACCAGAAAGACCGTCATCCCGGCTTCGCGTGCTGCCAGGCGAATGTGCTCGAGGGCGTTCCGTTGGTGGATTGAGAGACGATTTTTTAGGAGATAGATATAGTCGGGCATGCCTTACGATCAGCTCCGCCCGCCACTAAGATTGCGGCTAACATTCGCCATGTGAACACCTTAGCGGCAAACCCACGCTAGGAACGAATACCTAAGTTAGCATACTGGGGACGCGGTTGGCTACAGGCTTGCACAGTTTCCGCTGCGCTTCGCTGCACGATTCCCGGTGCGCTCAGACAAGGGCGCATGCGACAATCCAGCCGGGGTGATTTCCGCCGCCCAGCCGCCAGAGGCCCAACCACATGCCAGTCAGCCGTAAGAAGGTCATAGTACGAAAGTTGAGCCGCGATTGGCTATCCGGTTACCTTCCTCCGTCGGCCTTTGTGGTGGATGAACAGGCACAAATCCTCGATCTGGCGGGCAAGCTTATCTCGGTGCACATGGCGGAAGTGAAATGGATCTGCTTTGTGCGCGATTTCCAATCCGGGGACGCCAATCAACCCGAGCGTTTGCTGCGCAAGACCTTTGTCACCCGTCCTCGCAGCCAGGGCCTGTGGGTTCGGGTGCGACTGAAAGATAACGACTTGATCGAGGGCCTGGCACAGAACGATCTGACCCTGCTCGAGGGGGAGGGCCTGTTCCTCATTCCTCCCGACACACGGTCCAATACCCAGCGGATTTTTCTGCCTCGCCAGGCAGTCGCCGAGTTGGAGGTGCTGGCGGTGATCAAGACTGGAGTTCGCCGCGGGCCGGACGACACCGTTCAGGAGAGCCTGTTCAAAGCACAGAATTCGTCATCTTGAGTCCGGTACAATCCCCTGCATGAAGCTTGCCGAACTCGCCCGCGTTCTTGGCGCCACCTGCCATGGCGACCAGGAACAGGAGATTACCGGGGTCGAGGGGATTGAGAAGGCCGGTCCCGGCCAACTGACCTTTGTGGCCAACCCGAAATACACCCCCTTCGCTCGCACCACCAGGGCCGGGGCGGTTCTGGTCACCGAGGACTTTGAACCCCTGGCGGCAGCCACTTTGCGGACCGCCAACCCCTACCTGGCCTTTGCCCGCGCCATCGACATCTTCCACCCGCCCCCCCATTATCCTCCCGGGATTCATCCCACGGCGGTGATCGACCCCAGCGCCACCATCGGCACGCCCGTCCACATAGGAGCCTATGTGGTCATCGGAGCCGAGGCGGTCATCGGCCAGGGCACTGTCCTGTTGCCCCATGTAGTGATCTACCCCAGGGCGCGCATGGGAAAGGATTGCTTTGCCCACGCCCACGCCGTGGTACGCGAGGGCTGCCAGTTGGGTGACGGCGTCATTTTGCAAAATGGGGCCGTGGTCGGCTCAGACGGATTTGGATTCGCCAAGGAAGATGGTGGCAAATGGCATAAAATCACGCAAAGTGGCGCGGTGTTTCTGGGAGACCAGGTGGAGGTTCAAGCCAATTCCTGCATTGACCGTGCGAGCGTCGGCAACACCGAGATTGCCAGCGGAGTCAAGATCGATAACCTGGTGCAGGTTGGCCATGGATCGAGGGTGGGAGAAAACACTCTCCTTTGTTCCCAGGTGGGGCTCGCGGGTTCCTCGGGTGTGGGCAAGAATGTGGTGCTCGCCGGGCAGGTGGGGGTGGTCGGTCATAGTTTCATCGGCGACGGTGTCGTCGTTACCGCGCAATCAGGGGTCCCCGGAGACGTAGAACCGGGGAGCGTGATCAGTGGGTCACCGGCATTCGAGCATCGTCGCTGGCTGCGCAGCGTGGCTGCATTCAGCCGTCTTCCAGAGCTCGTCAAACAGATGAACAAGAAGCCGTAAGCTCAAATCAAATTTCATCTTACTGCTTTGGCAGCGGGTTTCTACGAGTTGGCATCATACTTCAGTCTCATGCCCGCAGCAGCAAACTATCGGTAAACGGGAAGGAAGATTTTGCACCTGGTCGAAGATCCTATCCGCGTGTTGCTCCTTGACGACGATCCTGAGAATCTGCTCCTTCGAGCCGCCATCCTGCGCAAACACGGTTATTTGACGGACACGGCGAGCACCATCGGCGAAGCAGAGAAGCTGCTCAACAAGATCGATATAGCTGTGCTCGACTACCACCTCGGGGCGGGGCAGTTCGGCACGGAGGTGGCCGCGGTACTGCGCGGGCGGCGGCCGGAGGTGCCCATCATTATCCTCTCTGCCACCCTGGAGCGGCGCTTTGGCGGGGTGGAAGACATGCACCTGCTTAAGGGGTACAGCTCGGTCGACGACCTGATCACCGCCTTGCGTTCGTTTGAGGCCAAACACCGCGGAAAGCCGGTGGTAGTCGATGCGCGCGACTTCTTTTACTCCCGCATCAGCATGGCGATCGGCGAGGACGCGGTGCTCGAAATCCTGGATCGCCATGGGGAGTGGATGTACGTGAACGAGTCCTGTGCACGTTTGCTGGAGCGGCCGCGGGACTGGTTTCCGGGGAAGAACATGTTCGTCGAGATGCCCGACCTGGCGGCCGACTGGAAGGAGATTCTGCGAACCGTCGCGGAGAATCGGGAAACCTACATCGATCGCACCTATCGCGGATTGCTGAACCTGCCACGGAAAGGCGAAGAGTGGGTTTGGAATGTACTGGCCTTCCCCCTCACGCTGCACAATAACGAAACCGGCGTGGTGTTGACGGCGCGCATTCTGGAACGAAAGACACTGCTGTGAACAGAAAGCCGCTAAAAGCCCCTGTCTAAGATCTATCCCTGCCGCCGATCACGGGTGGCCCATATCTCGCTCGTTTTTTGCGAGATGTGAGATACCACCGGGCTCAACCCGCCAGAGCTGGGCCCCAAACCGCAATAAGCTAAGATTCGTGGTACCCCACATCTCGCAAAAAACCAGCGAGATATGGGCCACCTGTGGTCGTTGGCAGATGGAGATTTTGAAAGAGGCGCCAGTGGTGACTCAGCTGGAATTAAGAATACAGGGGCCGTTGTTGCTGATGCTATGCATCGGGCTTTGCGGCTGCCACTCGCGTTTCGTCGAGGTCACCATTGTGAACCAGGGGCCTACACTGCACGTGATGGAGTTCGACTACCCAAGCGCCAGCTTCGGCGCGAACCAGCTGGAGACGGGAGCCAAATTTCATTACCGTTTCAAGGTTCAGGGACCCGGTCCGCTGTCGTTGCAATACGAGGACGCATCAGGCCACACCCGCACTGCTCAAGGCCCTCAGTTAGACCTGGGTGATCAGGGGTCACTCCTGGTCAACATCGACCCGCAGGGCGCTGTGACCTGGAGTCCCAACCTGACCAACCCCAAATAACTACCTGACCACCGACTGGAAAAGACTCGATTGCAGCAGACTGGAAAACTGGCTGTCTGAAGAGGCAAAGCGCACATCGAGGGTTCCACCACTGGAGTTGATGGTGGTGTTGTCGATTGCCTGCTTCTCCGCTGCAGTGCCGCTCACCTTCTTATATAGAGCCGCGGCGTTGAGCAGCGAAGCCATGGTGGCCGCGGAAATAGTGTCCGGCGTAATCACGTCGAGCGAGAACTTGACCCCGTTGTCAAAGTTCATCGAGTACCGCGAACTGAGCAGCCGTTTCTTCACCGTGTCATAGTCGGTCAACTGGGATGCGTCTCCTAGCACCGAGCGCATCATGGTCTGCGTGCCTTCCTGATCGAGGACACTCCATACGGCATCGCTGTCGACCGATGCCATCTGGTCCAGCATGGACCGGTTGCTCAGAAAACTGGGCTGCATGCCGTCCCGCGCATCGAGGGCCGACTTAAGCGCGGCGGTTTGTCCAAAGACCATAGTGGTGGGATTCAGAAAGACCACCTGCATGCCCGATTGACCCATCGGATATACCCGATTCTCACGGTAAACAATGGGCTTTACCTTGCGCTTCTTGAAGTTGGCCAGAATATCGTCGAGCGAGAACTGGCCTTGCGCAATGCCTACGATACGGGTGTCGCCAGAGTTACGGAACGAAGCGAACGCCAACTCTTCAATGTCGTGGTTCTCATCCAGACCGGAGGTGCGCAGAGCCTGCTCCAACTGTTTCAGCTCCGGAGGCAGCACACGCGCCTTGAGGTCCATCGCGGCTTGCGAATTCTGCATGGCGTGGTAGTCAACGACAATCAGTTGCTGAACATCTTTGGGAATAGCGGCGCGTGCGTCTTGACCGAGCTGAGCGGCAGTAGCGGGTAGAGCGAGCGCAAGTGCGAGGCCGGCTAGGGCGCTCGTTTGCATTTTCTTCGTGACCATCTTTTTCGTAACTTGGATCAATGGGTCTTCCTTCTTCCCTGGGGGGACTACATTCGAAGATGTAAGCAGTTTTTAACCCAGCTTCTCCATCTTATGCTTTATCGTATGCTTGGCCATTCCAATGGCTGCTTCAGGCGCCGTTCGAGTATCCTCTCCTGCGGCTCGAACCCTCTAATTAGACGCACCCAGTCACTATCTCGCTCAAAGGCCGCTTCTGGAAGTAGACCGATGAGTTCGGCATCTACAACCTTGGTGCCATGAGTTGCCGCCAGGCGATTCACAGCGGCAAACGCGTGCCTGACCGGGGTGACGCGGAAATCCGTGATGTTGAGCGAGATCTGCGCCCTTCCGTGAACCAGTACTCCCATGGCCTTAACCCCTTCCAGGCCGCCATTTGAGGCCCTCAGGGCTTTGGCAATCGCGCGTGCGGCGGTCACATCGGGCCGGTCCAGATAGAGGTTATAGGCGATGAGAAACTTGCGCGCTCCGACCGCGCTGGCGCCGGCGGTGGGGTGTAGTTCCGGGCCTCCCAAATCGGGACGCCGCGTAGCATCGCGCAAAACTAACTCGCGCAAGCCTTCAAACTGGCCCTGCCTAACCTGCTCCAGCAACACCCGGTCGGGACGGGACGCTGCCGCTTCATAGAAATAGATCGGGATGTTGTAGCGGCTCCAGATTTCGAGCCCGGCCTGGCGAGCGAGAATGGCGCATTGAGGCAGTGAGATACCAGCGACGGGAACGAAAGGAATCACGTCGGTGGCGCCAATACGAGGGTGAACTCCCCGCTGTGCGGTCAGATCGATCAGCTCCGCAGCCCTGCCGGCAGCCCGGACGGCCGCCTCCACCACCGCCGCGGGAGGGCCGACGATGGTCACTACGGAACGATTATGGTCGCCGTCGAGAGACCAATCCAGCAAGGAGACGCCGTCGACACGCATAGCGTCGACGATGGCGCGCACCTTATTGCGGTCGCTGCCCTCGGAAAAGTTGGGCACGCACTCGATGACGGCTTCGTTCATAAGAGGTTATTTCCACCACGTGTAACCGATGGAAAACTGTACGCTCGCATTGACGCCGGGATTCGCGTCTCCCAGGCTCGCGTTCGAAATATGAACCGCATTGGCAGAGATAGAGATCGACTGCCGCGGCTTGACAAAATAATGGACCCCCACCCCAAACTGCGGGGTGAAATTAAAGACGCTGGTACCGAGATGCCTGGGTACGGGATATGGACCTATGGGCGGGAATTTGTGATTGGTCCATATAAGCCCACCCGCACCCTGAATCCAGGGTCGAAGGCGATGGCCACGAGCCAGGTTCCAGCGCAGGATCACCGGCGTGATGCTTACCCCGGTATAGGTGCCACCGGTAGGAAACAGGTCGCTGCAGGTCAGTGGGCCGCCCGTTTGCTGGTAACAATTCGCACGCAAATACTTCGGGGTATACGCCTGCCACAGCGGGATGAGCTCTGCGGCCAGTTCGAACTGGCCGCGGAACACGCCTTTACCAATAGGTCCGGTGAGTACCTTGCCGGCATGCACGCCTGCCCAAAAAAATCCGTAATCCGAACGGTTTGCGGTCCCGAAACCTCCGTTGACAAATGGTCCATATTCCCAGGGCTGGCTGGCCAGGAGAGCCTCGCTGGACGCGGCGGCATTGCCGCTGTCCGTCGCGGGCGTGGCGGCCTGGGCGCCGGCGGGCGGCGAGAGAAGCGCCGCGGCAAAAGCGAAAACCATCGCGGCAGCAATTCGAGCGCTTTGTATCCTGATACTCGCCTTCCCTTCTTTCATCAACCGAGAATTTCCACGTGCCAACGGAAGGGTGCACCCACGGCCCTTGGCAAGGACAGACTTTAGACTTTGAAGGATAAGAGTGTTTTAGCCGGCGACTTCTTCGTACTGAGTAGTGTCCAGATCGAAGTTCGAGTAGACATTCTGCACGTCGTCCAGATCCTCCAGGGCTTCGAGCAGCCGGATCATCTGGGCGGCTACCGTGCCCTCCAGCTTGGTGTAGGTGGACGCAACCATCGTAATCTCAGAGAGCGCAGTTTCGATCTTGGCCGCCTTAACCGCGTTTGCGACCGCCTCGTAAGCGAAAGGGTCAGTCAAAATCTCCCAATTCTCGCCTTCGTCGTTCAGGTCTTCCCCGCCTGCATCAAGAACAATATTCATTAACTTGTCTTCGTCGGCAGCTGCCTTCGGAATGGCGATTAGACCCTTCTTGGCGAACATGAAGCGGACGGAATTCGGTTCGCCCAGGTTGCCCCCGTTTTTTGAGAAGGCATGGCGAACCTCGCTGACGGTCCGGTTGCGATTGTCGGTGGTGACTTCGACGATCAGAGCAACGCCCCCGGGACCGTAGCCCTCGAAAGAGATTTCCTCATAAATGGAACCCGGCAATTCACCCGTGCCACGCTGGATGGCCCGCTTGATGTTGTCGGCCGGCATGTTCTCGGCTTTGGCCGCGGCGACTGCGCCGCGCAGCCGGGGATTGGCATCCGGGTCACCGCCGCCCTGACGGGCGGCCATGGTGATTTCCCTGATCAGACGCGTGAATATCTTGCCCCGTTTGGCATCTAGCGCGCCTTTTTTGTGCTTGATTGTGGCCCATTTGGAGTGGCCGGACATGGGTACCTCTACTGCCTGTAAGAAGGCTTGACTCTGGCCGCGAATCGAACCAAAGACTCGTCGGCGAAAGGCGAGTATAGCACTTACGCTGGGGCCTTTCTACGGCACCCGGATTTCCTGCCTCGGGGTGGCGGCGAGGCCCACGTATGCAGTTTTCCTTAAGGAAAACCCCATAATGTCGATCAAGGTCACGGATCCTGACGGGAAATCCGGGCCAGGGGGCGAGGCCGCCGGAAGGCATAAACGACAGCCAGCAGCGGGGGCGCCAGCAGAATTCCCCAAAAAGGAATCACTATGCCGAGAACAATGGGGGCCAGGATCGAAGCCCAGATGGGCACCCGGGTTACGCGCTTCATGATCAGCGGTTGCAGCATCAATTGATCGACCACCACGATCACCGCATACAGGCCGAGCAGGAAACACAAACGGTACATGCTGGGCTGGCTGACCAGGATGGAGAAGGCAGGTCCCAGGAGAGCAATGACCCCGCCAAAGTTCGGAACCAGGGTCATCAGCCCGGCAATCAACGCCCAAACCGGAGCCAGCGGTACATGCAGCAACAGAAGCCCAATCAGCCACAGTACCGCGACGCAGAGCCCCTCGATGGTTACCGCCCGCCACCAGTTGGCGAGCGCCGTACCGGCCGTCCGCAGATGTACGGCGCTCCTGGAAGCAGGAGCACTTGGAGCGGAGACTTGCGCTAACGCCGGCGCGGGTGCGACGGGCTCGAGTGCCGGCGGGGGATCATCGGGCATAGCGTTGTCTGGCATGATTCCCAATCGTTTGACGATACTCCAGCCGATAGACCGCATCCAGCCCCATCTGAAACCGAATCCGCGATCGTGTCCGTTGTAGCCGTGCAGGTACCCCTCCCACGCGGCAAAACTGCTAGCCTATAGCTATGAAGTTCGGCGTGCTTGTCTTTCCCGGCTCCAATTGTGACCACGACGCCTTCCACGCCCTGCGTGAGATCGCCGGTCAGCCGGCGATTTTTCTGTGGCATGAGTCAGAGAATCTGGAGAACTGCGACGCCATCCTGGTACCGGGCGGGTTCGCCTATGGGGACTACCTGAGAACCGGGGCTATCGCCCGCTTCTCGCCGGTGATGCAGTCGGTAAAGAAGTTTGCCGCCGGGGGTGGCCTGGTGCTGGGCATCTGCAACGGCTTCCAGATCCTCTGCGAGAGCGGGCTGCTGCCCGGAGCGTTGCTGAGAAATGCCGGGCTGCGGTATATCTGCAAGCAGGTCTATGTGCGGACCGAGACCGCCAACAGTCCCTTCACCCAGGCGCTGACGCGAGGCCAGGTGTTGAAGATCCCCATCGGGCATATGGAGGGGAACTACTTCTGCGAGCCTGCCACGCTCGCCGAATTGGAGCGAAGCGATCGCATTGCCTTCCGTTACTGTACCCAGACCGGAGAGGTTACCTCGGCTGCCAACCCCAATGGCTCCATTAGTTGCATTGCCGGGGTGTTGAGCGAAGGTAAGAATGTGCTGGGTATGATGCCCCATCCGGACCGTTCGAGCGAGTCGATACTGGGCTCGTCGGACGGCTTGCTGCTTTTTAGGTCGTTGGCCGCAGCGATGACCAGGTAAGTCAGGTTCTCATGATCGATATACACCACCACTTGTTGTTTGGCCTGGATGACGGGCCGACCGATATCGAAATCTCGCTGGCCATGGCCGAAATGTCCTTGCAGAATGGGGTCACGCACATCGTGTGCACTCCTCATGCGAGCGAGCATTTCAAGTTCGACCCGGAGTTGAATCAGGAACGGCTGGAAATGGTCCGGGAGCGATTGGGAAACCGAATCTCGCTCGCCCTCGGCTGTGACTTCCACCTTATGTTCGACAACATTGAGGATGCGATCGCCAACCCGGCGAAGTACTCCATTAATGGCAAGCAGTACCTGCTGGTGGAGTTCCCCGAACACAGCATTTCCCAGAATATGAAGGAGATCTTTTTCCGCCTGGGGATGGCCGGGCTGACCTCCATCATTACCCATCCCGAGCGCAACCCGGTTCTGGCGCGGCACCCGGAAAAGATGGCGGACTGGCTGCGCGCCGGCTGCTATGTCCAGATCACTGCCGCATCGCTCACCGGCCGCTTTGGCAAGATCGCGCAGCGCGTTTCGCACGAGCTACTCCGCCGGAACTGGGTTAACTTTATCGCTACCGATGCCCACGACCTCACCTCGCGGCCACCCATGTTGCGCGATGCCTACCAGCTGGTAGCCGACAAATACGGGGTCGAAACAGCCGATCGGCTGTGCCTCCACAACCCTCATGCGGCTTATTTCGGCGAGGCCCTGCCCCCCCAGCCAGAGCCAGAAGGACTGCATCCGGAACTGGACGCCAAGCACTCCTCAGGCCTGCTTAACAAGATGTTCGGCTGGTAGGACAGCGAACAGCCCGGTGCCCCATATCCCCCAATTTCCTGTGGAGTTTACTTGGTTCCGCGAACTTCATGCGCCTTTCCTTAAAGAAAGGCGCACACGCAATCGTGTCCAGGGCTGCATACAGGAAATTCGGGTAGCTCTCTCGTTTTTCGCGAGATATGGGGCACGCAGTCCAGTAGTCAGGACAGAGTAATTCGTGGTTAAGACCGCCTTTTTACAGTCCCAATCCCCCATCCACGCCCAGGATCTGTCCGGTGATGAAGTGCGGTCCACGGGCGAAGAACAGTACCGCCTCCGCCACATCGTTGGGCGTGCCATTGCGCTGCATTGGCGTCTTTTGGGCAAAGTGCTCATAAGCCGGATCAACCTCTCCGTTCACGACCATGCCGGGCGCTACGCAATTCACGCTGATCTCCGGCGCAAAAGCCTTCGCCATCGTCTGGGTGAGCATGTGAAGCGCCGCTTTCGAGGTGCAGTAATGGGCGTGCGTCGGCCACGGATGCATCCCGCCCAGGGAGCCGATATTGATAATGCGCCCTTTAGCTCTGTGCAGGTGAGGGTACGCCGCCTGGGCCATGAGGAAAGGCCCGCGGGTATTGGTTTCAAACATCTTGTCCCATTGCGCCAGGGTGATCGATTGCAGCACCGCGGTCTCAAACACGCCCGCATTGTTGACCAGGAGGTCCAGCCGGCCAAGCTCCTGGACCACGGCAGCCACTGCCGCCGCAACACTTTCCTGGTCGCGTACGTCGCACTGGACCGCCATAGCCCGCACGTTGAGCCGCTCTAGATCTTCCACCGTGGCCCGGGCTTCGGTTGCGGAACCTTTGTAGGTGATGGCAACATCCGCTCCAACGCCCGCCAGGCTTAAAGCCAGACTCCGGCCGATGCGCTTCGCGGCGCCGGTCACCAGCGCTGTTTTGTGGTGCAAGCTTTCCAATCTATTGCGGCAAGGGAGTTTGCTGGGAGGGTTTGGCGGGGGTGGATTCGCCCTTTGGAGTGGTGGTGTTGGGGGCTGTCCCCTTACCGTCGCCGTAAAGTGAATATTGCTCGCCTGGCCGTTTCATCTTAACCACTATCTCTTTGCTGTCGGTGTCGATCTTGTAATCTTCGCCGTAGGTCTTCCAGCCGTCGGCAATCACCTGCAGACGCACCGTGTCGCCTATCGGGATCACGTCGATCGTAACCTTGCCGTCCTCATCGCTCTTGAGCTCCAGCGCACCCTTGTCCCGATCACCCTCCATGGGGTGAAAGACCACGGCGGCATTAGGGATCGGCTTACCGTTGGTCGAGCGCAGCACCGTGACCTTGATGGTGGCAGTGGCCGGCGGAGGGGAGTATTTGCGGCCTTTTTGATCCGACCCGGCACAAAGCAAAGGAAAACCCGCAAGCAACAGCACAATACTCGAAATTCTGCGGCAAAACGGCATGCCCATGGGAGGAAGTATAGATGATTTTTACGGGGGCCGGCAGGCGAGTTTCACGCAGGCGTAATATTTGAGCGACTTTCACTCACATTCTGGACTCGGAGCCTTGACAAGGAGTCGACTGCTGACTATCTTAGCAATTGAAGAGCGAGAGTGCTAAACGCTTCTCAACGGATCTGGCGATCGCTCTCAACCTACACCAACAGCAATACTGGTAATCACCGCGGGGTAAACCCTCGTGCGAAGGAGAAGTAACGCAATGGCAACAGCAACAGCGTCCGTAGCTACCAGCTTTACACCACTTCACGACCGCATTTTGGTGCGCCGCGTAGAAGAGGGTGAATCGATTCGGGGCGGCATCATCATCCCTGACACCGCCAAGGAAAAGCCCCAGGAGGGTGAAGTGATTTCCGTTGGCAAGGGTAAGTCGAACGACGAAGGCAAGGTCTTCCCGCTCGACGTCAAGGCAGGCGACAGCATTCTGTTTGGCAAGTATTCAGGAACTGAGATAAAGATTGATGGCGAGGAATTCCTCATTATGCGTGAGGAAGAAGTGCTCGGCATTCTGAAGAAGAAATAAGCGCATCACGGCTGAGCCGGATGCGCTTTTTAATTGTTTGAAGGAGAAATAGGAATGGCAAAGCAAATTCTGCACGGAGAAGATTCGCGTCAGGCAATTCTGCGCGGCGTGAACACACTCGCCGACGCGGTTAAGGTGACGCTTGGGCCCAAGGGCCGCAATGTGGTTATCGAAAAGAAGTTCGGTTCCCCCACCATCACCAAGGACGGCGTGACGGTTGCCAAGGAAATTGAACTGAAGGACTCGCTCGAGAACATGGGCGCGCAGATGGTCCGTGAAGTGGCCTCCAAGACCTCGGATGTGGCCGGTGACGGCACCACGACAGCAACGGTTCTGGCCCAGGCGATTTATCGCGAGGGCGTCAAGACGGTGGCTGCCGGCGCGAATCCGATGGCCCTCAAGCGCGGCATCGACAAGGCCGTTGAGGCCGTAGTCGGCAAGCGCGACGAGCATGGCGTGGTCGTTGGCGGAGCACTGGAGAAGTTTTCCAAGCCCGTGACCGGCGAGATGATTGCCCAGGTGGGCACCATTTCGGCCAACAGCGATTCCACCATCGGCAACATCATCGCCGAGGCTATGAAGAAGGTCGGCAAGGACGGCGTGATCACGGTTGAGGAGTCGAAGACTCTGGAGACCCAGCTGGAAGTGGTCGAAGGCATGCAGTTTGACCGCGGCTACCTGAGCCCCTACTTCGTAACCGATCCGGATCGCATGGAAGTATCGCTCGAAGAGCCTTACATCCTGATCCACGAGAAGAAGATCAGCTCCATGAAGGATCTTCTGCCCCTGCTGGAACAAGTTGCCCGCAACGGCAAGCCGCTGGTCATCATTGCGGAAGATGTTGACGGCGAGGCACTGGCGACCCTGGTGGTCAACAAGCTGCGCGGTACGTTGAACGTAGCGGCAGTGAAGGCTCCCGGCTTCGGCGATCGGCGCAAGGCAATGCTCGAAGACATCGCCAAGCTGACCGGTGGAAACGCGATCACGGAAGACCTCGGCATCAAGCTCGAGAACGTCAAGATCGAAGATCTTGGCCGTGCCAAGCGCGTGACCATTGACAAGGACAACACCACGATCGTCGAAGGCCGCGGCGACTCCAAGGCCATCGAAGGCCGGGTAAAGGAAATCCGCAACCAGGTGGAGAAGACGACTTCTGACTACGACCGCGAGAAGCTGCAGGAGCGGCTCGCCAAGTTGGTCGGTGGCGTGGCTGTCATCAAGGTAGGCGCGGCAACCGAGACCGAGATGAAGGAGAAAAAGGCTCGGGTTGAGGATGCCATGCACGCTACCCGTGCTGCAGTTGAGGAAGGCATTGTTCCGGGTGGCGGTGTGGCTCTGCTGCGCTCCGGTAAGGCCGTGGATGAGCTGATCAAGAAGCTCGAGGGTGATGAGAAGATCGGGGCAACGATCGTCCGTCGCGCCCTGGAAGAGCCTCTTCGCCAGATCGTCGGCAATGCCGGTGAGGAAGGTGCTGTGATCGTGGGTAAGATCAACGACAACAACAATCCTCACTTTGGCTACAACGCAGCCACCAACCAGTACGAAGACCTGGTCGCGGCCGGCGTCATCGACCCCACCAAGGTAACCCGCACTGCGCTGCAGAACGCGGCCTCGATCGCGGCTCTTATGCTGACGACCGAAGCCATGGTGGCCGATATCCCCGAGCCGAAGCAGAACGCTCCGGCCGGTGGTCACGGCGGCGGCGGTATGGGCGACATGTACTAAGCAACACGCAGTTGTTACAAAAGAGGCCACCCGCAAGGGTGGCCTCTTGCTTTGTGGTTTTTTTCGGGGACACCCGGAAATTATGTACGCTAAGGCCGGCAGCAGCCCTTCTACGGGTCCCAGGCCGGCGGGATGAGCGCATTGGCCTGTACGCGACAATTGGGGTCTTACCCCACTGAGCAACTTTCTCTATGCAGGACGATTGTGCAGGAAAATCATTATGGGCGTGGAGGTCTGCCGGCCAGAATGACTCCTTCCTAAAAGAAAAAGCATGGTCTTGTGCAGTAGCTTTGATAACCGGCACCAACTGGAAGAGGGGAAGGTAATCCGTGACAACGATACTTGTGGCAACGTGGGGCGACGGGCTATTCGCAGTCACCGGCGATGGGCGCCGGAAAGAGATTGCGGACCTGTCCGTCAGAGGGCTTGCACCGGATGGGCGCGGCGGTGCGCTCGCCATTGTCGGCGGCAATTCGCTGCGCAGGCGCGCGCCAAGCGGCGAAGGGGCAATTGTAACTACGAGCGAGTTCGAGCTCTCGTGCGTCGGCTTCGCGGCAAGGTAAAGTGGCACGGCGATCTGGACCAGTCTCGTCAAGGCCGCGTGCGCGACTAGTTAACGCGATGACTATTGTGGATACGACTGTCTGGATCGACTACCTGGGGGGAATGGCTAATCCGCACACCGACTGGCTTGATCGAGAACTCAATCGACAACGCCTCGGATTGACCGATCTCATCCTGTGCGAAGTCTTGCAAGGAATTCAGGGAGATGCCCATTTCGCGCGTGTCCGGCGTGACTTGCCGAAGTTCGAGGTATTCGCCACGGGAGCCGAAGATCTGGCCGTCGCGTCCGCAAGAACTACCGGTTCCTTCGATCACGGGGTTGTACGGTTCGGAAGACCATCGATTGCCTGATCGCCACCTTTTGTCTGATCGAAGGTCATTCCCTTTTGCATCGCGATCGTGACTTCGAACCGTTCGAAAAATATCTCGGACTAAGGATCACTCGCCCGTAGCCCAGCCGACAGCGCCCTCTATTTGTTCCCCGAATGTCCCAGAGCCAGGCGCAAGCCCACCCGGAAAGTAAAGGGTAGAGATGGATACCCTATAGGGCCGATCCTCGTGTTGCTGGTGAGGTTGTCAAGTTGCGCATAAGCGGCGAGCCAGGACAGGAACTGGTAGCTGCCCCCCAGATCGAGCTTGGCATAACCGTAGTCGAGATTGCGGTTAGGCAGCAGCAGCGAGTTCCCTGCTGCAATGTCACGGCCGGCCAGAAAAGTGGAATCGTCGCTGCGGCTGGCGAAGGCTGCCGTGAAGCCCACCGAATATTGCTCGCCGTTATAACTCACCGCGGCAAAGCCGGTGTGCGGTGGCCGGTGGAACGGACGGGCTCCGCGCAGCGGGTCAAAGGCGCCGATGGGCACATTCGAGAAAGGCGGCGGCGGCCCACCCGGCAGGCCAGTATTAAACGATGGTTGCAGCGCATCGGAGGTAAACGACCGCTCAACTACAGCATCCAGATAGGTATATCCGCCGCGCACAAACAAATTCTTGAACACGCCGTATTCCGCCTCGCTTTCAATTCCCTGGGCGCGGAACGCCTGCGAGTTCATATCAAGATTGCCCGCGTTGCTCAGCATGCTCTCCAGCTCCTGCTGCTCGCTCGGGCTCAATTGCGGCAGCAGCGCCGGCACCTCGGTCGCGGGCACCGGCTCGATCTGCCTGCCGTACTGATTGTGGAAGTAGCTGACCCGCAGCAGGCCTCGCTCGCTGAGAAAGCTCTGCGCCACCCCGCCCTCGTAGGTGCGCGACTGTTCCTCAACGATGGGTGAGATGCGGAACTGCTGGATCGACTCCAGGCCACCCGGTTGGGTGAGCAGGAAGTTGTAAAGGCTGGCGAACTGCTCGTCCAGCGATGGCTCCTGGTAGCCGTTGGCAAAGTTGAAGCGAATCTTGGTGCCGTGAAAGAGGCCGGGGGCCGGTCGAACCGGATAATAGACCAACCCGATACGAGGAGTGCCTACCGTTCCAAAGAGCTGGTTCTTCTCTACCCCTCCTCCCAGCGAGTAGTAGAGCCGGTACTTGTAGTTGCCTTGAACTTGCGCGGTGTAGTCATAGTTGCCGCGCTCCAGGTTCTGATCGAGCCCGTAGGCCACTGATTTCTTCGCGCCGCGCTCGTCCTCATAGCGAAAGGTGAACATGCCAAGGATGTGCTGCGTGAACGGGTAGTCGCTCTGAAAGAAGACCTGGTCGCGATTGTTGACCTGCTCGACCGTATTGGGGTAAGTACCGGCAAAGTTCAGGAGCGCCTGTCCGGTTACCGAGTCGCCGTTCGCTCCCTGGAGGACGGTATTGTAACCGTAATAGTTTCCTGTGCTGAGGAGGATACCCGCGGCATAGAAATTGATATCTTCTTCGCGCTTGCGGGTCATGTCGTAGCGCACCAGGTTGTGCCAACCGCCGATGGTGCGGTTTTCAAGCGACGCTCCAAGGTAAATATCCTGATTCGACTGCTTGCCGGCATTGGGGATGCCGTAGAAGTTGAAGGCTCCCGGAGTGCCCGCCGCCGCGTCGCTATTGCGCGCGGTGACCCGAACCTGAGTTGCGGAAGTGATCGCGTAACCCAGGTTCGCGCTCGACGTGTAATCGTGAAATTCATTCATCCTGATGGAGTTGTCGCTCTGAAAGGCATCAAAGCCACCGTAGTAGTCGAGCCTCTTGTATGTGCCGCCGAGCTGCGCCCAGTTGCGAAAGGTGGTAAGGTTGCCGGCATCCCCCTCGTAAAAGAACGACGGGAATCCAGTACTCCCCCGCGGCGTGCTCAGGCTGACGACCCCGGCAGAAGCATCGGAGCCGTAAAGCACACTGTTAGGACCACGGTAGACCTCGAACTGTCCTATTCCGGCAGTAGACAAGGTGCTGAAATCGAAGGCGCCCCCAATGTCTCCGATGGGGACCCCATCCAGGTTCACCTGGTTGGCATCCGAATTACTGCCGCGAATGAAAAGCGAGCTCTGGCCGCCATACTCGCCCTGGCGCACGACGAACGCCCCCGGCATCTGGCGCAGTGGATCAACCAGGTCGATGCGACTGCGGAACTCGCCGCTGCGCTGGGCGCTGATCGCCGCGCTGACCTGGGCCTCGGGGAGCGGGGTGCCGGTAGCCGAAGTGACAATCTCCTGCTTTACATTCGCAGCCTCGAGAATCACGTTTTCTTCATGGCTATCCACCGGCCCGGCGTAGAAGCTGAGGCTGGTAATCTGCTTGAAATTCTTGGCCGAGATCAGGACGTAAAATCGTCCGCTGGCACTGCTGCTGATCTGATAGGTGCCGTCGGAGCGAGTCAGCGCCAGGGCCAGAATCTGGCCATTCTGTACCAACACCACGTTGGCATGGATGATGGGTTGTCCCAATGGATCGGTGACGGTTCCATGCACAATGGCGGCCTCGATCGAACGGCAGAAGAGAACCAGCCAGACCATCAAGAGGCAAAAGCGCCGCGATCGAACCGGCATCGAAATCCTTTTTCTCCCGGAACGAGGGTGACCTGCACTCGATAGACGCCGCACTCCGGTCGGACGCGCAGGCCGGTTCAACCTGGGCAGAATAGATGGTGACCCCGGGAAGACTCGAACTTCCGACAAACAGTTTAGGAAACTGCTGCTCTATCCACCTGAGCTACGGGGCCCCGTGTCTTAACTGACTGGCATGATTTGAGTTTACCGCAAGGAAGGATTGGGATGGATGGCTTAGGCTGCCCCCAGGTTCACCGGAGGCAGCCGCCAAATTGAGTCTCAGCCTTTACTGCCAAACGCGTACGTAGTCCACGTCCATGGGCCAATTCCTGCCCGCGCCAAGGATGATGGCCATATGATCCTGTTCAATCGCTGTGAAAGGCGTACCGGGGCCGGTCTTGACTGTCGTCACCGGTACATTGTCGAAGTACCACACGATTTGATCGGGTGTCCAGGCACAGCCATAAAGATGAAACTGGTCGAAATTCGTGCCCCAGGGGATGGATGGTGCGTTATTGCTGTTCTGGGCAACGCTTACCCCGTTAAGCCATTGATGCACCGTATTGCCGATGGCGATTCTCCTGTAGCCAATCGGATAGGCTTCCATGAAATCCAGTTCCCCGTAGGGGCCCCGGGTCCCACCGCTGATGTCCGTGCCGGTAGCATCCTCGATCGACCATGACCAGAAGGCGGGCCAGGCACTCCCCTGGCTGCCGCCAGGGTTGAATCGAATACTAGCTTCAAAATAACCGTGTTGCCAGGCTTGCGACGTATGGCCAGGAGCGGCGGTTGCTAAACCATCCGAGTAGCCGCTGACGTCGGTTTTTATGGTGAGATATCCACCCTGCACCGAATAACCTGAGGCGGGCAAGGTTGCGGAAGCATTATAAAAGTTTGTCCTATACCAGTTATAACTACCGGAGCCATCAGGTGAGATAGTGCTCGAGGTGTTGAACTCGTCGTCGAAAACAAGATTCGTGAAGCCGGCGGCGACGGCCGGGGCTGGAGGAGCGGAAGCCTGCGCTTCCAATCTGTTGGTCAAATTCGCTGCTAGAGCGCTCAGAAGTATGAGAGCGGACACTAAAGGCCTTGTAGTACGCATATTTCCCTCCGTGATAGAAACGCCTTAATGAGTTATTCGAACAAGGCAGTCGAACGACAATCACGAGGCCGTCGACGATCGCGCATTACTCGCAATTACGCGACAGCAAAGATTCGGGATAGGCTGGTTCAATATATAGCTGGAGAGGCTATCAATGTCTGGTGACAAACGGATAGATTTTGATCGCAGTAATCCTAAGCAGCAATAACTAGTTGGACCATGACCAATTAGTTGCAGAGGTACACAAACAGCCAACCCGGGTCCAGGTTGGCGGGTGAGGTTGGCGGGGGGCTAGGCGCCCAGGCTTCTCAAGCGGAGCAGTGCCGCGATCATAGCGTCGATGTCTTCGAAGCTGTTGTATAGTGCCAGGGACGGACGGACCGTGGTCTCCACGCCGAACCTTCGTAGCGTAGGCTGGGCACAATGGTGGCCCGAGCGTACGGCGATCCCTTCGCGGTTGAGAGCCGCGCCTACCTCTTCGGTGCGGAAACCATCGAGCACAAACGAGAGCACGCCCGCTTTTTCCTTGGCGGTGCCGATGATGCGCAGCCCCGGTACCCGCAACATTTCCTTGGTCGCGTAGACCAACAGTTCGTGCTCGTAGCGCGCGATATTGGGCATACCGATGTGGTCAAGATAATCGATGGCCGCACCGAGTCCTACGGCATCGGCGATGTTGCCGGTACCGGCTTCAAATCGTCCCGGCGGAGGCTGGTAGGTCGTCTTCTCAAAGGTGACGTCGACGATCATGTTCCCGCCTCCCTGCCATGGAGGGGTTTCCGCCAGCACATCCGGCTTGCCGTAGAGCACTCCGATCCCGGTAGGAGCGAAGACTTTGTGGCCGGAGAAGACATAGAAATCACAATCGAGAGACTGCACATCGATGGGCATGTGAGAAACGGCCTGTGCGCCGTCAAGCAGCACGCGGGCTCCATGACGATGGGCCATTTGCACCATCTGATGAGCTGGAGTCACGGTGCCCAGGGCATTCGAAACCTGGGTGAACGACACCAGCCGCGTCTTTGGGTTGAGCAGCTTCTCGTACTCATCGAGCAGAATCTGGCCATCGTTGTCGACCGGGGCTACGCGCAGGCAGGCACCCTTTTCCGCACACAGCATCTGCCAGGGAACAATATTGGCGTGATGCTCAATCCAACTGATGACGATCTCATCGCCCTTATTGATGTGACGCCGTCCCCATGCCTGGGCAACCAGGTTGATAGCCTCGGTCGCGCCGCGCACGAATACGATTTCTTTCGAAGAGGAAGCATTGAGGAAGTGCGCTACCTTGGTACGGGCATCCTCGTAGGCATCGGTTGCACGCGCTGCCAGCTCATGGGCGGCACGATGAATGTTCGAGTTCTCGTGTTCGTAGAAGTACGAAATGCGATCGATCACGCTCTGCGGCTTTTGCGTGGTCGCTGCGTTGTCCAGCCAGATCAGCGGATGACCGTTCACACGTTCATGCAAGATCGGAAAATCGCGCCGTACCGACCCGATGTCAAACTGCTGCCGGGGAAGGTTCAAGTCGCCGACGGTCGCCGGATGCGACATAGCGTTTCTGGCCTCGGGAACGGATGCATCCTTCGCCAGCAGGCCACCCCCGTCGAGAAAATAAAACCGCGAAGATTCTGTCAGTGCGGCTCGTGCATCGTCTTCGTTCCGTAACGGCGGCAGAGGGGCAATCTTGGGCACTCCTGCTTCGAAGGACGGAAACAATGCCTGGTCAAACTCCGGCATTGGAAGCGAAAAGGGCGACGACGGTATCGCGCCTGCGGCGCTTCGCGGGTTATACTGCAGCACGGGTGCGGCTGCGACAGGCTGGATCGCGGGAGCCATGCCAGATCCGTTGAGGCCACCGGCATTTTCCAGAAAGTAGAACGGAGAGGTCGTCGTCAGCGCTGATCTTGCATCGTCCTCGGTCCGTAGGGGCGGAAGCGGTGGCAGAACCGGAACACCTGCGTCAAAAGATGGAAACGAAGCCCCAAACTCGGGCATCGGCATGGAGAACGGTGATACCGGAAGCCCGGCGGACGCGCCTCGTGGATCGTGCTCCAGCATTCCCGCTTCCGGGATGGGCGCGGCCGCGGTAAGACCCATCGCGGCGGCTGGCCCCATTGTGAAGGGCGACAACTCCGTCGATGAGAGCCCGGGCACTTCCGGTGCGATGGGAACTCCACCGGCCGATGGTATGGCCGGGAGCGAAGGTAACGGCATCCCGAATTCGGGCAGCCGGGTTTCAAAGTTCGGCGTCAGGTCCTGCGTACCGGGCATGAATGGCGCGACAGTCGTCGGAGAGCCCTGCCCCGGCTGGGCGCGGAAAAACTCGTTGGCTAGCCGGGTCAACATGGTTACATCCGGCAGCGAATCAGCCAGGCTGGTCTCGTCCACCGGCACCACTGGTTTCATCCGCTCAGTGAAACCAGCCGCATAGTCCTGATCACTTGTACTCATGGTATTGTCCGACTTCTACGTTCTCGAGCACACCCAGCGCATCTTCGGCAAGTACTGCCGCGGAGCAATAGAGCGACACCAGGTAGGACGCGATCGAGTTGCGGTCAATACCCATGAAACGGATGGAAAGGCCGGGAGTCTGCTCGCCGGGCAATCCGGGCTGAAACAGTCCGACCACGCCCTGTTTCCTCTCGCCGGTGCGCAGTAAGAGGATATTCGTCTTCCCCGCCCCATCGATGTTCAGCTTGTCGGTAGGGACAAGTGGAATGCCGCGCCACAGCATGAATGGCGAACCAAAGATCGTCGCCGTGGGCGGAGGAACACCGCGGAAGGTGCACTCCCGCAGAAAGGCGGCGATGGCGCGCGGATGGGCGAGGAAGAAAGCCGGTTCCTTCCAGATGCGCGAGAGCAGCTCATCCAGATCGTCAGGGGTAGGGGCACCCTTGCGCACCGGGACCTTGAAAGCAGGATCGACATTATTGAGCAGGCCATAGTCGGCGTTGTTGATCAGCTCAGCCTCCTGGCGCTCTTTGACCTTTTCCACGGTCAGTCGCAACTGCTCCCGGATCTGGTCGTGCGGATGACTGAAGAGGTCCGAGACGCGGGTGTGAACATCCACCACCGTCGAGATCGCGCTCAGGGTATATTCACGCGGGGTCTCCACATAGTCGACAAAAGTCTCGGGCAATGTACGTTCGTCACGCGATCCGCAGGCGACTTCGATGTCCTGGTCGTTCTTAACCTTGTTGACTCGGTAGGTACCAGATTCGACCGGAACCCAGCCCAGCAGCTGGACCAGCCAGCGCGGCGTAATGGCCGTCAACTGGGGCGGTGTCTTGGTTGTGTTAGCTAACTGCCGTGCTGCTACATCGCCTAATGCTCGACGATTCTCATCTGCCATGGGGGATTGTTCCTTCCTTACTCACACCATGGGCATCATAGTCGTCTTCGCCGTCGCTCGGGAATCACGAAGATGCGGAATTCGCATGAGTTCCAATAACAAATAACCGGCAAAGCGCCATTTGACCTCATAATTTAAGGACACTTAGTGATGCTTCGAGTTACCAGAACGGGTGGCCCTATTGACTGCATTGATTCCTCCCTCGCTTGACGATATTGATTGTGAAATTCTGGCCGAGCTCCAGGCCAATGCCCGCGTTGCGTTTGCGGAGCTGGGACGAAGAGTCGGATTGTCCACCCCGGCGGTGATTGAAAGAGTCCACCGGCTGGAGGAGAGCAAGGTGATTCTCGGCTATCGCACGCTGGTCGATCCGGCCCAGGTGGGTTTGCCTGTTCGCGCGTTTGTTCATGTCACGGTGGCCGGAGACAAGCTGGCAAAATTTTCTGCCGTGGTGCGCAATCTGCCAGAGGTGTTGGAGTGTCACCGGGTAACCGGCGCCGAATCATTTATCGTGCAAGTCGCGGTCCGTGACGTGAGACATATGGAAGAGGTTATTGATTCGATGATGCCTTATGTCTCAACCAACACTTCCATGATCCTGGCCTCTCCTGTGCCCTGGAACACCATCCTGCCGGCCGCGCGCTACGGCAAAAAACCAAGGCCGCGCAAGCCCAATGGCTGAAGTTGGCCCTGAAGCGCCTGAACCGCTGCGTACGAGCTCAGTAAGAGAACAGCAGGTCCCTCCACTTCGCTATGCGAACATCCCTACAACTAACGTCCGGTCGCTATGCTGCAAACGCAACCTACTCAATGACCATTTGGTTTGTTACACCAGTACTCGTTGTTGGGCTAGGAGAGTTTATGAGATTCAGCACTATCGCTATAGGATCAGCTTCTCTTTTTTTGATTGCTGCGGCAGTCGCTCAAACCGCACCGCCGCCGGGAACCGCCGCGCAGCGCAAAGCGAACCAGCAGGCGCGCATTGCCCAGGGGGTCAAGAGCGGTCAATTGACTGCTCACGAAACCGCCAACCTGGAGACCCGGGAAGCCAGCGTCAACAAGGAAGAGCACAACATGCGCGCGGCAGACAACGGGAAGCTAACCGCGGCTGACCGCACCGCGATCAATAACCGCCAGAACAAGATTTCGAATTCCATCTACAAAGACAAGCACAACGACGCCGTACAGAAATAGTCTAGGAAGAGGCGGTACCCCTGCGCGCGGTTCGCCGATAAAGGTCGGTGAGAATCGGCGGGGTAATCGCGCGCAGGGCTCGCTTGATTCCTATCGTCATTTTCACGCCGTTGAGGCCCGGGCGCGCCTGAAATGCCACCTCGTGGCGATGGGTGAGTTCCGGGTCTTCTTCGGGACGGCCATTGGAGTAGTAGTAGGTCGCCAGCGACTTCCGCGTTTGCCCCGCCGGGCATGCCAGTGGCTGCGGATGACCGTGAAACGACACGCTGGTGGTGCTGAAGATAGCGCAGCGGTTAAAGATGGGCAGAATTTTCTTCTCTGCTGCCCTCACCTCTCTATCCCACAGCTCGAAGTGTCCTCCGTACTCTTCTTTCCAGTTCTTATTCAGATAAATCAAAACATTGATGCGGCGATCCAGGCGAAGCCGATGGTGGTAACTGAAGTCGGCATGCACTTCCAGCGACCCTCCGGAACCCACCTGGTGCAGACCGCCACCGGTGTAGTAGGGGTCCGGCAGCACGCTCTGGATCCCGGTCAGCGTTTCCAGAAAGTGCAGCATGGGCCGGCTGTTCAGGAAGTAAAGGACATCGCGAATCGATGCCGGCAACTTCTCCACTCCATCGAACGCCAGCTTTCTTCGCTGGTTCAAGTCCGTGAAGGCGTGCCATTCGGCTTGATTCGGCTTCGGAAACTGCCGGAGTGCGGCCTCGGCGGCCTCAAGGGGCAGGAAGTCATCGAAATAGATATGTGGATAAGGAGTGTTCGCCCGATACTCCTCTGCTTTGGCCTGGGCCAGGATCTCTAGTTTGCCGGCGAAGGCATCGCTGAGTAATGCATCGATCACCCTGGTGTCGTTGAGGGTCTCCACTGGGATCAAACCTATGTCAAGACGGTCCAGTTGTAAACTATTACTGAGGGATATATGGCGCAAGTGGAACGCAGGAAGTCAGTGACGGTTAAGGTGGGAAATGTGCGCGTGGGTTCTTCCGCGCCGGTAGTGGTGCAATCCATGACCAATACCGATACCGCCGACGTGCAGGGCACGATTCAACAGGTGGCCGCTCTCGCCACCGCCGGGTCGGAACTGGTGCGGGTGACGGTCAATAACGACGCTGCGGCCAAAGCAGTGCCGGCGATCGTCGAGGGCCTGGCCAAACTGGGGATCGAGGTCCCCATTGTTGGCGACTTCCACTACAACGGGCACCTGCTGTTGAAGAAGTATCCGGAGTGCGCGCGCACGCTGGCCAAGTACCGCATCAACCCCGGGAATGTCTCCATCGGCCGCAAGGACGATGACAACTTCCGCACCATGATCGAGTGCGCGGTAGAAAACCAGAAGCCGGTACGGATCGGCGTGAACTGGGGTTCGCTGGACCAGGCTCTGCTGACCAGGATGATGGACGAGAATTCCAAACAGGCCCAGCCTGCGGAAGCAAGGGACGTGATGATCGAAGCCATGCTGGTAAGCGCGATCGACTCCGCGCGCGCGGCCGAGCGCTACGGGCTGCGCCACGACCAGATCATCCTCAGCGCCAAGGTGAGCGGCGTGCGCGACCTGATCGAAGTCTATGAATTGATGGCGGCACGCTGCGATTACGCACTGCACCTGGGGCTCACCGAAGCCGGGATGAGCATGAAAGGCATCGTCGCCTCGACCGCCGGCCTGGCCCCGCTGCTGCTTAAAGGCATCGGCGATACCATACGCGTCTCCCTGACCCCTAAACCCGGTGGCGATCGCACGGAGGAAGTGCAGGTGGCGCAACAGATACTGCAGTCTCTGGGCATCCGCAGCTTTGCCCCGCAGGTGACGGCTTGCCCCGGGTGCGGGCGCACCAGCAGCACCTATTTTCAGGAATTGACCCAGGACATTCAGGCCTACGTACGCGACAGCATGCCGGTGTGGCGCGAGCGTTATCCCGGAGTCGAAGAGCTGAAGCTGGCGGTGATGGGTTGCGTGGTGAATGGACCGGGCGAATCCAAGCATGCCAACATCGGTATCTCGCTCCCCGGCACATTTGAAGATCCCAAGGCCCCGGTGTACGTGGACGGACGCCTTATGACGACCCTTCGCGGCGATGACATCGTGAACGATTTCAAGAAGATTCTCGATGAGTATGTCGCAGCGCGCTACGGCAGCGGATCGCGGGAAGAGCAGCTGATCGAAGTACGGTAGACCCAAAAATCTCAGATATCTCCAGATCTGGAGGACCATCCCTCGGAGGCTAAAGCCTCATCCAGACGGTGGTCTATGTACGGGCTAAAGCCCGTACCCTTCATTCTTGAACGGGCGGGGCTTTCGTCCTCGAATACCGTACTGACCAAGGGTTTCAGCCCGGGAACCACGATCCAGCTGGGTGTGAACGACTTTGTGCAGAGCTTCTACTCGGGGCGCTCCAGTGCCGTTCGGTTCTCCCATCCGAATGCTTATGCGTTGATTGCGCAACCCCTTTTACGCGGGGCTGGACATGCGAACAACACCCGTTATATCGCCATTGCCAAGACAAACAAGCAGATCTCGGCTGCGGTCCTGGAGCAGCAGATGATCAGTACCATCGCCCGGGTTAAGAATCTATATATCGACCTGGTGGGCCTGCAGGATTCAGTCAAAGTGCAGCAGCAGGCACTGTCGGCGGCTGAGTTGCTGTTCAACAACGACCGGGAACAGTTGAATGTGGGACGGTTACCGCCCATCGAGGTAGCGCGGGCGGAGTCGCTCGTGACGAGCACTCAGATGACGCTGACACAAGCCGCCGCTCTGAGGGACCAGCAGGCGGTGATTCTCCGGACGCTGCTCGACCCGCAGTCGCTCACCGCGGCGGGTGGGAATGTGGCTGAGATCGTGGCCACAAACCCGCTCGTGCCCCCGCAGGCGCCGACAGAGGCGCCACTGGCCGAACTGGTGAAACGTGCGTGGGAAACGCGGCCCGATGTCCGGCAGGCAAGATTGCAGGTGATGAATGGCGAGCGGCAGGTCACGGGTGCGGCGAATGCGGCGAAGCCGGAAGTCGATGTTTATGGCACATATGAGCTCCGTGGGGTGGTGATCCCGGGAGAGACTGCGATTGGCGGCAATCCCTTGACTGGAAATGCCCTTCTGGACCCTGTTCCGACGGGTGGGACGCGGTCATCGACCGTTTATGAAGCCGGAATCCAGTTCTTCCTGCCCGTACAGAACCGGGTAGCAAAGGCGAACTTAGGGGCAGATAAGGCACTCCTGCGGCAGCAACAGCTGCGCGTGACTCAACTTGAATCACAGGTGGCCGCTGAGGTGCGGAACGCAATCACGGCGCTCAACGCCGCGAAGAGTGCCGCTGCTGCGGCCACAACAGCGCGCGAGTTGCAGGCAAGGCTGCTGGCGGCGGCCCAGGAGAGCTTTCAAGCAGGGTATACGACCAACATCTCCGTGATTGAGCAGCAGACTTATCTGGCCCAGGCACAAACCACAGAAGTCGTGGCCAAGGCAGCGTGGCTGAAGGCGGCGGCGCAGTTAGACCGCGTGGTGGGGGAGACACTCAAAAAAACTGGGATTTCGCTGGAACGCGATCAGCCGGCAATCGAAGCACCGCAGCACTGATTTCGCTGCCTGGGCCAGCGCGGGGTGGGGGGTAGGGACCTGCACCGGCTACCGCCCCAGTTCTTCGAACAAAAGAATGACCGATTCGATCCCCCGGTGAAAATTGGCGATGTGGAATTTCTCATTGGGCGCGTGCAGGTTGTCGTCCGGCAGGCCGAAGCCCATCATCACGGTCGGAATTTTGAGGTGGCGCTCGAAATCTCCCACGATGGGAATGGAGCCGCCGGAACGGATGAAGACCGTTTCTTTCCCAAATACCTGGTGCAGGGCACGGGTCGCCGCCTGTATATATCGATTATCCGTGCGCACCACAATCGGGTCACCGGAGTGGATCAGCCGGACGCGCAGCTCAATCCCCTTCGGTTGAATCGATTCGACATAACTCTTGTATTGCCCGAAAGCCTCCTGCGGGCTCATGTCCGGAACCAGGCGGAAGGAGATCTTGGCCGTGGCCTTGGCGGGAATCACCGTTTTCGCTCCAGCACCGATAAAACCGCCAGGCATTCCATGTACATCCAGCGTAGGCCGAACCCAGGTGCGCTCCAACACCGAAAAGCCCGGCTCGCCGGTAAGCTCGCGCGAGCCGACTTCTGATTTTCGATAGTCCTCCTCGTCAAAGGGCAAGCTCCTCCACGCCTTGAGTTCGTCAGCGGAAGGAGCGGCCACTTTGTTATAAAAGCCAGGAATGAGGATGTGACCCTGGGCGTCTTTGAGCCCGGCAATCACCTGCGCCAGGGCAACAAAGGGATTAGGTGCGGCGCCCCCGTAAATGCCGGAGTGCAGATCGGTGCGCGCACCCTGCGCTTCCAGTTCGGTATAGATCATGCCGCGCAGCCCCACACACAGGGTCGGCAAACCAGGAGCAAACATTTCCGTGTCCGAAACCAGGGCGAAATCGGCCTTGAGCTGCTCCGGGTGTTCGCGCACGAACTTGGCGATACCCTCGCCGCCCACCTCCTCCTCGCCTTCGATAAGCACCCGCACGTTGATGGGCAGGCCCCCTTTGGGCGCCTTGAACAGGGATTCAAGGGCCTTCACGTGGGCGAACATTTGCCCCTTGTCGTCGACCGCGCCCCGGGCATAGAGGTTGCCATTGCGCTCGGTGGGCTCGAACGGGGGCGTAAGCCACTCGTCGAGAGGGTCAGGCGGCTGGACGTCGTAATGGCCATAGGCCAGGCAGGTGGGCTTGCCGGCGGCGTGCAGCCAGTCCCCATAGACCAGCGGATGACCCGAGGTTTCGATCACCCGGACATGCTCCAGGCCAATGCGCTCCAGTTCCCGGGCCAGGCTCTCGGCCGCAAAGCGGACGTCGCCCGCATGCTCGGGAAGGGTCGAGATGGATGGAATCCGAAGCAGCGATTTGAGTTCCTCGAGGAAACGCGACTGCTGGCTACGGGCAAACTCGAGCGCGGATGGCATGGTTGGTTCTCTCCTCTAGGGGTGGATCGAAGGCAGCAAACGCTTGTATTTTGAGGGACTTTCGTGCAGCAGCCGTTCAAGATGTATCCTAAACCTGGAGAAGTTTTCATGCTTGATTTAGAAGTTACGGCTCGCGATGTCGCAGCCCGGCTGGCGGCCAAAGAGCCCGGCCTGATCCTGCTGGATGTTCGTGAGCCGTGGGAGTTTGCCACGGCGCAGATCGCAGGTTCGAAGCCGATGCCGATGGGGGAAATTCCTTCTCGCGTCTTTGAGGAGCTGGACCCGGAGGCGCATATTGTCACGGTTTGCCATTCCGGCGTCCGTTCCCTGAATGTCGCCGTGTGGATGCGCAATCAGGGGTTTGAAAAAGTGCAGTCACTGAGCGGCGGGATCGATAGCTGGTCCCGGGAAGTTGACCCCACCGTACCCCGCTATTGACCGCAGTTGCACTCCTCCCCTTTTGTTGCAGATGGTGTGCATGTGCCCCACTGCGCAGCAGTTCGGGGGCGTGATACAAGCAAGATAGACAACCTATAAAAGAAAGTTCGAACATCCATGGGCGCCACCGAAAGAGTCTTAATTGTTGAAGATGAATTGCATGCCCTGGCCGGATTGGCAGAATTAGTCTCCGGTTGGGGTTACCGCACGGAGACCGCGCGGGATGGCGTCGAGGGCCTGGAAAAAGTGGCTGAGTGGTTTCCCGGCATCATCGTGACCGACCTCAAGATGCCCCGCATGGACGGTTTGGAAATGCTGTCGCGATTGAGCGAGATGCAGTTGAACGCCGCCGTGATCGTGTTGACTGCGCAGGGCAGCATCGAGCGTGCGGTCGAGGCGATGAAGATGGGCGCCTACGACTTCATCCAAAAGCCTATCGACCCCACCCGGCTGAAGACCGTCCTGGCCAACGCCAGCCGCCAGCGCGAAACCGAACGGGAGTTGGAAGTTACCCGCCGCAAACTCCGGGATACAGGCTTCCTGGGATCGCTGGTAGGCAGTTCGCGCAAGATGCAGGAGATGTTTGCCATGATCGAGCGGGTCGCCCCCAGCACCGTTTCGGTCTTGATCACTGGGGAGAGCGGCACGGGTAAGGAGCTGGTAGCACGCACCTTGCACGAGCTGAGCCCCCGCCGCGGCAAGCCCTTTGTCGCGGTCAACTGCGCCGCAATTCCCGAGACGTTGATTGAAAGCGAGATCTTCGGTCACGAGAAGGGCTCCTTTACAGGAGCGCTGGAGCGCCGCGCGGGATGTTTTGAGCTGGCCGAGGAGGGCACGTTACTACTCGATGAGATCGGCGAAATGCCGGTGGGCACCCAGGCCAAACTGTTGCGGGTACTGGAGGACAGAAAGCTGCGGCGGCTGGGCAGCAAGGTCGAAACGCCGATGAACGTGCGGGTATTGGCGGCGACCAACAAGAATCCCGAGGAAGCGGTCGCTGATGGGCACCTCCGTGGAGACTTGTACTACCGGTTGAACGTTTTTAACTTGCACATGCCACCTTTGCGGGAACATAAAGAAGACATCCCGGCAATTATCGAGGCCCTGCTGGCCGACATGAACACCAAGCATGGGCGAGAGGTCAAGGGAGTGGACGGGGAGATGCTGAGCCGGTTGATGGCTCACGACTGGCCGGGCAATGTACGCGAGCTGCGCAATACCATCGAACGGGCCGTGATCCTTTGTGGCGAAGGATACATGGAAACCCGTCATCTGCCGCCTACGTTTGGGCAGCGGTTTATGCGCACGGAGACGGCGACCACAAACTACAGCGACAGCGGCGTTCACGTAGAGATTGGAAGCACTGTGGATGAAGCCGAGCGCATGCTCATCCTGAAGACGCTGGAGTCAACGCGCAACAATAAGACCCGGGCCGCCGAGATCCTGGGCATCAGCTTGAAGACGTTACATAACAAGTTGAAGGAATACGGTAGCGCGAGCAGCGACGGGGGGGCGGAAGAAAGGCCTGTTGCATAAAGGCCTCTTGCCTCAGCAACTAAGACAGGTACCTATCGCCAACCGTTGAATTCTCGATAACAGGGTTCGGGTGACTCCCCATGAGATTGAAGACCAAGCTCGTGCTCGCGATCACCGGACTGGTATTCCTGGTGGTGTGCACGCTGTCGTGGATATACCTTGGTCAGCTTCTGCGCCAGCGAATCTCCCAGGCCTATTCTGCCAACGACATGGTGGCGCACCAGATCGCGGCTGCCACCCGTCAATCGCTCGAACAGAACACTCGTGGACGGCGCGTGCAGGCCAACGATCCCAAGTCACTGCGGGCCATCGTGGCTGCCGCGCTGCGCAGCGATAGCAGCCTAAAGGCGCTGATGAATTCAGCCATCAGCTACTCCCCGACCGTCTTCGACGTCGCCATCGCCGATAGTGAAGGGCGGGCCCTGCTTAGTACCGACCCCACCAACCTGGACCACCTGCTGCCCCACCGCCAGGAATACGAGGAGCTGCAGAGCGGCGGCCTGCTCAAATTGCTGGAAATCGTCTTTGGGCCACCCCGCGTCTATAACCTGACCCTGCCCCTGGAACAGAACTCCGAGACCTTCGCCACGGTGCGCGTAGGCGTGCGTACGACTTTCCTGCGCTTCGTCGTCCAGCCCTGGCTGTTCGCAGCGCTGGCCTACACCGGGGTGGCCATCATTTGCTCGTTGATCTTCGCCGCGTTCTTGGCCAACCTGGCCCTCAAGCCGATCGAACAAATCGGTGCCCGGCTGGATGCGCTGGCCCTGGCCGAGGCCGAAGTGGCCGGCGAGGCGACCGCCGGGCGGTCGGGCGATGCGGTGGTGCTGGTCTCGCACAAGATTGAGCGCATCGGGCGGCGCATGCGCAACGTGGAAGAGGTCTTCTCCGCCCTCAAAGAAAACCTTGACCAGATCATGACCAACCTGCAGGACGGCATCCTGCTGTACACCCATGATGCCCGTGCGGTCCTGGTCAGCGATTCGGTGGAACGCTTTCTGGGGATCAGCCGCGCCGAAATCCTGGGCGCCAAGTTGCACGAGGTCTTCTCCCGTAATACTCGCCTGGGAAGACTGGTGCGCGAATCCTTTGACGCTCGCATGGCCCTGGTGCAGGAGGAGATCACCACCGAAACCGGCCGCCACGTCGAAATCTCGCTCGACTTCATCCATGATGATCGGGCCGTCTATCCCCAGGAAACCCTGGGCGCGCTGCTGACCCTTCACGACGTGGAATCGGTAAGGGAAATAGAAAGCGATCTGCAGCTCTCGCGACGCCTGGCCGCGATTGGAAGATTGACGGCGGGCGTGGGTCACGAGGTTAAGAACCCGATCAATGCCATCGTGGTGCATCTGGAGCTGATGCGTAACAAGCTGGGTGACGCGGATCACAAGGCCATGCGGCATCTGGAAGTGATTGAAAGTGAAATCCAGAGGCTCGACCGTGTGGTGCAGACACTGGTTGACTTCTCGCGCCCGGTTGAGCTGCAACTTAAGGAGCAGGATCTGCGCCGGGTTGTCTCCGCGGTACTGATGCTGGCTTCCGCCGAATTGGAAACCCGCGACGTTCATGTAAAGAGCGATCTGCCCGACCGCCCTGTTATGGCTAAGGTCGATGCCGACCTGTTGAAGCAGGCGCTGCTGAATGTTGTCCTCAATGGCGCACAGGCAATGGCTGAGGGGGGAACACTGGACGTCCGGCTGGGCGAGGACGGCCGCACGGCCCTGCTCAGCATTCATGATCAGGGGAGTGGAATACCTGAGGACGTCAGAGATAAGATCTTTGACTTATACTTCACTACAAAGAAAGACGGTAGCGGCATTGGTTTAGCCATGACGTACCGTATCGTGGAGCTGCACAATGGTTCTATTGAAGTAGAATCGGATGCAACTCACGGAACTACCTTTATTTTGCGCTTTCCCCTGAGCAGTCTTCAGGAGGGTAGAGCGCGTGGATACCTTATGCCGGACGGGAGCAGCTCAGCAGGAACTGTCGTAGCCAAGGAGCCTAGGGGATGATGAGGTCAGTCTACCTGTGCTCGCTAGTGGCGCTGCTGGCCATATTCTGTACCGCATGCCACAAGAAAACCTCGTCTCCGCCACTGCAGGCGCAGGCTCCGCCACTGCAGACAGGCAAAGGGACACTGCACCCGCCCAGGACTACACAGCAGCCGGAAAAGACAGACACTCCCCTGGCATCACCCTTGCCCCCGCCCTCTGCGCAAAGCGTGCCGCTACCTCCGCCACCGCCGCCTAAAAAAGTGAGGCATAAGGTTAAGACGCCCGCAGCCAAGCCTGCTGACACTGCGCAGGCGCCCGCGGCCACCACGGGGGGTGCTGCTCCTCCCGCGGCTGGATCGTCCGGTACTGAGGCCTCTGCGCAGACCGGTGCTCCACAAGAAGCAGCAGCTGGTGTGGGGACCGGCTCGCCCATTGGCCAATTGACGACCGGCGACAGCGCCTTGGGGGAAAGGACCAAGCACGAGACAGCGGATCTGATCGGCGAAACACAACAGGGACTGAGCGGGATCAAACGGTCCCTTTCGACGGAAGAGAAAGTAACAGCCGCGCAGATACGAACTTTCCTCAAGCAGGCTCAGCAGGCACTGGACAATGGAGATACGGACGGCGCGCACACGCTGGCCACAAAAGCCAAGCTGCTCCTGGATGAGCTCACTAAGCCGTAGGGTGTACCGAAAGCGGAAACCCGTCTCTGTTCATAGCTCCTTTGATATGTCTATATCCATATCGAAGATGAAGTCGCATTCGACTTAATTAGTATCACTTGGCCAATTTGTAAGCTATGACACACACGCGTTGGGAGCAGCATCGATAAGTGGCATCTTTGGTTATCGATCAGGTCACTGCTTTCAAAAGCTTCTATTCAGCGTTCACCCCAACTCAGCTTGGAGCGAAGCACGTCGAAGAACCCGGTCTTGCCCATACGAACGAGGTTGACGCTGTGCTCGGAACGGCGACAGCACACCCGATCTCCAACGCGAAGTTGCAATGCCTCCTGGCCGTCCACGGTGAGGAAGGTGAGATCCGGAATCCCTTCCACGCTGACGCTCACGTGCGCATCGCCGCGCACCACCATGGGGCGAATGGTCAACAGGTGCGGGCATATGGGAGTGATCACCAGGGCATCCACGGAGGGCGCTAGAATCGGTCCGTTGGCGGCCAGGTTGTAGGCAGTGGAACCGGTGGGAGTGGAGACAATGACCCCGTCCGCGCGAAACGACGCTGCCAGCTGTTCAAACAGATGAACGCTGAAGTCGCCCATGCGCGCAATCGCCCCCTTGGCGATCACCACATCGTTCAGTGCCTCATACTCTTTGTACAGAGCTCCCCCACGCATGACCTCGGTATGCAGGAGCGCGCGGGCATCGATGTTGCAGCAACCTTCCTTCCAGCCCTCCAGCGTCGTGTAAAGATCAGCCAGCCGGACCTCGGTGAGGAAGCCCAACGCACCCAGGTTGACACTGAGGATAGGAACATCGGTGCGAGCGAAGGCACGCGCCGCCGCCAGCAACGTCCCATCCCCACCCAAGACCACTACCAGTGCGGGCTTCTGTGCCGGCAATTCGTGACGCGGAACGATGCGCGCGTCCCGGGTGTAGCTCCCGCTCACGTGATCCAGAATGGGTTCAAAGTCATGGGCCCGCATCCAGTTCACGAGCTCGGGAAGCAGGGTGGCAAGTTCTTCCTTCTGCGGCTTGGAAATGATTGCGATCGGTCGCATGGAGGCTTTAGTTTACGCGATGGCCCTTAGAGCAGTTTCCCAATTGGTGTAGTTCGAACCCGGATTTCCTGTAGAGGTTGATGGAGTCACCGGACCCGGGCGACTTTCTTCGAAGAAAGTCGCACATAGTGGTTCCCGGCCAGTGCTGCGCTGCAGGAAATTCCCGAGACGATAGGCTTTTTCGTGGTTTTCTCCAGGGAAAACCACTCCTCGCGATCTTTATCAGACCACAGTAATTGCGAAACTGCTTTAAAAGCGGCCGTAGAGAAGAAACTCGCGATTCCCTTTCGCCCCAACAATCGGTGAATCCGCAAGCTCGATGGCCGAAGCGCCAAGCTCATGGATCGCTGTGCGTACGCGATCGATCGCAAACTGGTGCGCAGCCGGATCGTGTACGATGCCGCCCTTGCCCACGTGTTCCCTGCCCGCTTCGAATTGCGGTTTGACCAGGATGACGGCCTCGAAGTTCCCCGGGGGAGGCCCCAGCGCAGCCAACACCGCAGGCAACACCAGCGTGGCAGAGATGAAAGACACGTCCATGGATACAAAACTGATTCCCGGACCCAGCTCGCCCGGCTTGAGGTAGCGGGCATTGGTTCGCTCCCGCAGGGTCACCCGGGGATCCCTGCGTAAAGCTTCGGCGATCTGCCCGTAACCGGTATCTACAGCGACCACGCTGGCCGCTCCATGCTGCAGCATGCAATCGGTGAAACCGCCTGTGGAGGTGCCGATATCCGCGCAGTGGCGGCCACCAAGATCGATTTGCCAACGGGCAAGCGCGGCTTCCAGCTTGAACCCACCGCGGCTGACGTAGCGCTGCTCATCCCCCAGCACCCGCAGAAGTGCAGTGTCGTCAACCGACGCACCGGGCTTCTCCACCTTCTGTTGATTGACCAGCACGCGCCCGGCGAGGATCAGCGCCTGCGCCCTTTCCCTTGAGGGCGCCAACCCCCGCTCGAGCAGCAACTTATCCAGGCGGTTCCTCATCTAGGATTGGGTAACAATATCCGATGGACGTGATGGATGCAGGTCATTGTACCCGCTGCCAGCCTGGGTACTTTGGTTTGGCGTTTCCGTTATCCAACCGTAGAATAAGGTTCGGCTCGTTGATGCCAGACAACCCCCCCAATCCGATTGGCGACTCTGATCGTTCTACTATCAGAGATTCAAGCCTCAATGCCACGACGGCTAGCGGACCCACTGCCACGGCAACAGACGACGGCGTCTTGCTGCAGCGCGTCCGCCAGGGCGATCAGAGCGCGATGGCGGAGGTCTTTGATCGCTATAGCAGAGCGGTGTATTCCGTCGCGCTGCGGATCCTGAAGGACACCGGCCACGCGGAAGACGTAATGCAGGAGATTTTCTTCCAGTTGTGGCGGAACTCCGATTCGTTCGTGCAGGGGCGCGGGTCGTTGGGCGCGTGGCTGGTGGTGGTAGCAAGAAACCGGGCGATTGATCTGTTGCGGCGCAGAAAGCCTACAGACTCGGTCGAGGACGTGGTTCTGGCTTCCAACTGCAACCTTGCCTCAGAGGCCGAGCACAACGCAATGATAGAGAAGGTCCAAAAAGTCTTACAGGGCCTTCCATCCGAGCAGCAGAGATCGATGGAGTTGGCGTTCTTTGAAGGGTTGAGCCATTCGGAGATTGCGGAACGCACGGGGGATCCCCTGGGCACAGTGAAGACGCGCATTCGCTTGGCGTTGATTACGTTACGAAAGGCATTTCAGGCATGACAGGCAACGGACACAACACGCAGGAGGAGTTGGCTTCCTATGCGATGCAGGGTCTCCCGGCAGAGGAGTCCGCATCCATCAGGGCGCACCTGCAGGCCTGTCCGACTTGCCGCACCGAGCTGGCTCAGGTCTGCGGAGATCTTGCCCTGCTGGGAATAGCGGTTGAGCAACAGCCGCTGCCACAGGGCGCGCGGGAGCGTTTCCTCAAGAGAATCGCCGCGTCGCCCGTAGTAGCGCCGCAGCAGAAGCTGGCAGAGGTCACTCCTATATCGGTGAAGACCTCGCGCCGCGGAGTGGGCTTCTGGGTTCCTTGGATGACGGCGGCTGCTATGGCCATCGTGGCGGTCGCTCTCGGTGTGCAAAACAAGGCCTTGAATGACCAGCTAAACGATGAATCCAACCTGGTGAAGAATCTGGCCGGACAAGCGTCTCGGGCGCAGCAGGTATTGGAAGTTTTGACCGCGCCCAGTGCCCAGCAGGTGATGCTAACCGAAGGCAAAGCTCCCGCCCAGCCAACCGCTCGCGCAACTTATCTACCTGAGCGCGGCGGACTGATTCTACTGGCGACCAATCTGAAACCTTTGCCCGAGGGCAAGACCTACGAACTTTGGGTAATCCCGGCCAATGGCAAAGCTCCCGTGCCGGCCGGATTGTTTCACCCGGACGCATTCGGCACTGCCAGCCTGGTACTGCCGTCGCTTCCCCCGGGGATTGCGGCCAAGGCTTTCGGGGTAACCATCGAGAAAGCCAGCGGTTCCGATTCGCCCACCTCTCCGGTCATCCTGTCGGGAGCGGCCGGGAGCTAGCTGCAGTTTCCCCCTCATAGCAGATATTCACAAAGGGCACGGCTTCAGCCGTGCCGCTCAGGGTTTGGCTGATGACAGTTTTAGATTTACGAACTCCAGTCCCGATTTGGACCGCCCTGATTGCCATCTTGATCTTGAAATACCTGAAGCTGAAATCAACCTACGAATGGTCGCTCTCCAATTTAGTGGCCTTATTGCGCCAGCAGCTGTTTGTATACCGCGACCTGTGGACCTGGTTAGATTGTCCTTTTGAACCGCCACCCGCCTTGGCAGGAATCCATGACCAACTTCGGCTGGCGCTCTAGCCTTCTTCGCCTCTTTCGGACAGCTGAAACCTGGCCGGAAACCTCAAACCCCTCCATCGTCCATGATTCAGGAGTTCTATCGATAGATATTCTGGACAGCAGATTTCTAAATCCAACGTTTCGCTAAACCCCAACCTGGTTTCGAAATACCCGGTCGTAGCTATAGTTTGTCCAATGAAATCAACGCTAAAAGATCGACCAGTCCGCTCATTTGGACAGCTCTGAATCTCATGCGTCCCTGACTGAATTCGTAAATCCTGGTTCTCACGCGCACTCTAAAGCCGCATTCAATTATCAACATCTATGGACGGCCTATGAAGGCCGTCCCTTTTCAAAAGACTCGAGCCTAATTTGGAAGGTCTTCTTTATTTGGCACGCTGGGAAGCGGCTGCCAACGGGGTCGCCTGATAACACCTCGCGCCGAAGCCACAAGGTGATCCGCTGCCGCTGGCGTGACTGAGATTGATGGCATTCGTAACCGCGCCTGTTACGGCGCTGTTGGCAGCCACCGTCTGCGCGCTGGTGTGCACGTCCACTCCCGTTCCATCCAACTGAATAGAGGCTGCCACCTGGTTGGTGTTGGTACGAATTACGTTCATATATGGCTGGTCTGAAGGCAGGACATAGACTTGGCCGAACGGAGTGCTGAAGGTGGAGGCAATCGAAATAGGGTGGCCGGTCACGGGAATCGTGGCCAAAACCTGGTAGTTGGTGAGGCTCACCACACTCACGGTACTGTCCTTCTGGTTGGCAACGTAGACTCGGCTTCCGTCGCGGAGGATGGTAAGTGTCGCGGGCCCATTGCCGACGGGCACCGTCACCGCCTGGCCAAACAGCGTCGAGTCGTTTCCGAATTGGTCAAGGCTGGTGTTGATGATGGTGATGGTATTGGAATCGTAATTCGCAGTAACCAGTTGCGACGCCGGGGCGTAGTAGTCGGCGAAGACCGGGCCGGCATTGAATCCTGCCGCTGGAGTGCCGGGCGGCGGCGGCAGCAGAAGCGTGCCCGTGGTCGGATCAAGGTTCTGCCGGTTTGCCGTGTTATCGAGCTGATTGAACTGGCTGTTGATGACTGTGACCGTCCCGCTGCCTCGATTAAGAATGAAGATGCGCTGATTGTCGGTTGAGCCAATACCATAGACGGGGCAGATGCCGACCGGAAGGGTGCGCGAGATGGTCACGGTCGAGATTTCGATCGACTGCACCTGGCCGGGAGTCGTGACTTGCGAAGGCGTCTCGCAATCTCCGAAAGCGACCTGATTGGTACCGTTGTCCTGGGTGATGGAGTAGACGCGGGCGGCGCTGGAGTTGCCGGCCAGGTTAATAGGACTGGCGGGGACCGGGAGCTGCTGCGTGAGCTGGTAAATACCGCTCGAATTGTTGGTCAGCACCGCCACCGCCGGGACATTGGGTAGGGTGATGAAGAGATTGGTGGCCGTAGAAAGCAGGTTCAAAGGCTGCGCAGGCTGGAGCAAGGTGCTGCTCTGAATGTTCTTGGTCTGCAATGTAGTCGAGGGCGTAAAGCTGTTGACCGTGCCGTCCGTGTTGGCTGTGGTGGCAGAGCCGGCACTGGAACTGAGGGTAAGAGCCAGCGGGCTGATGCCCAGCGTGGCCTGGGTCAACAGGGTATCCCCTGAGGCATCGAAAATATTGGCCAGGCCGGGCGCACCCGCGCCGGCGCTGGTGGTCACCACTACGTAACTCTGTGGCTGCGGCGCGGGCCCGGTCACCGCTACTGGCGTGACCACCGGCCGGTAAGTCTCTCCGCAACCGGCTAGCAGTAACGCGACGCCCAGGGAACAACCAGTGGCAAATCGCGGGAGAACCCTGAATGAAAACTCTGGCAAACGCACACTCCGCCGGCTCCATGACTGGAGCCCTGCAACGCTAAGCACCCGTGAATACCTCACTACGTTTCGTTTCCTGTTAGAAAGACGATTGTAAATGGGACCGCGTATCCAGCGATACGCCGGGCCTAAAATGAGCAGTGCACGTTCCGGCTCAGCGGATGCGGTGGCAGTCGTGGCTGGTGCTGGCCACGGTGGTGCCGTGGTGCGGGCTAGCCACTCTGCGCTATGCCGTGGCGGCCCCGAACGGCGCGACGCACACCGCTCTGGGCATCAGCCTGGCGTTGGCGCTGCTGGTATTTCTGGTCCGCGCGGCGACGCCACCGGCTGCACTGACAGGTGGAGTCATCACCGCAGTTCTCACACTTGGCTCCTTTTCCTGGTACCACTCCGCGTTACCGGCCCTGTTGGCACTCTTTGTCCTCACCTTTACAGCCACCAGATTCGGCCGAGGCCAGAAGCAGCGCCTGGGCGTTGCCGAAGACAAGCGCGGCCGTAACGCTGCGCAGGTAGCGGCTAATCTCGGAATCGCCGGGTTGGGAGCAGCCCAGGCGCTGGGCCATCCAATGCCTCGCACCTGGTATGCCGTGGCTGTGGTAGCCGCCCTGGCGGAGGCGACCGCCGATACTCTGTCCAGCGAATTGGGGGAGGTGCTGGGTGGCCCGCCGCTACTGATTACGACCCTCCGCCGGGTCGCGCCGGGAACGGACGGGGCGATCAGCCTCGCCGGTACGGTTGCGGGAACGAGCGGAGCGGTGATGGTGGTGCTGGTAGCGGCATACACGCTTTGCCTGGGGTTTGGCGATGCGTTCTCCGCAGGACTGGGTGCGGTCGGCGGCCTCTTTGTCGATTCCCTGCTGGGTGCGACGGCTGAGCGGCTCGGCTGGCTTAACAACGATGCGGTGAACTTTCTTTCCACATTCGCAGCTGCCCTGATCGCAATCATGTCGTCTTCTTCTGCGCTGCGATGATCCACTCCTAGGGTTTTGAAGGGTACGGGCTTCAATAGGGCCGAAGAGGCCCGCAGGAGTGAGTGTCGTAGCACAATTTGTGCCTGCTCAGTGCATCTTCAAACGCCAAAGGGTGTAGCTGAACATTTCATGCATCAACCGCATGGATGCATCCCAGAAACCCAGGGGCCGCGCTTCCAGGCGCGGAGAGGTGGACACGTTCAGTCCCATGCTGGTGCAGAGAGCACGAATGCGAAACAGGTGTGTTCCGTCGGAGACCGCAAGGATGCGGTTCAGGTGATTCTTGCGCGCAATGGCAGCGAGGCGGGTAGCGGACTCTTCTGTGTTCGTGCTCTGCGTCTCCGCGATGATCTGGTCCTCCGGGACCTCATGGGCCAGAAGGTAGTCATGACCCACACCCCCTTCGGAATCGTGGGTCCCGCCACCACCTCCCAGCGTAATCACCAGCGGAGCCAGGCGTTCGCGATAGAGAGCGAGCGCATGATCGAGGCGAGCGCGCAGCACGGGGGAGGGACGCCCGTCGTATTCCGCCGCGCCAAAGACTGCAATGGCGTCGGCGGGACGTGCCTCATCATGAGTGGCGTAGTAATGAATCTGCCCGTATAGCCAGACGAACCATCCCGCGACGGCGATCACTCCCGCAGCCAGCAACACGCGAAGCACGCGCCGGGTAGTCGGCAACGTTCCGTTCTTGGTGGTCGGCCGCATCGATCTTCGCTCAGCGCTGGAGGGTCAACGCAATCTCGTGGGTAGGAATGGCTCCTTCCCGAAGAATCTGCCACGGTCCATCGGTGGAGAGATCGACGATTGTCGTAGCCACGCTACGGCCTGTGGGCCCGCCATCCACGATCAGCGGAATGCGATCCCCGATCTGATCGCGAACGCAGGCCGCGTAATTGCACTCTGGCAAGCCCTGAAGGTTAGCGGAAGTGGCGGTGATGGGCAAGCCCAACTTTTCCACGATGGCCCGGGGAATGGCGGCGTCGGGCACGCGCAGGGCGACGTTGCCAGTGTTGGCCGTCGAACGCAGGGGCAGGCGCGAACCAGCGCGGACAATCACCGTCAGCGGACCAGGCCAGAAGCGCTCCGCCAGCAGATCGAACCGGCCATCGAGATCGCGCGCCAGACCGTAGGCCTGGGCTGCATCCTCGATCAACAGAGAAAGTGGCTTGTGCTTAAGCCGGCTCTTGATCTCGTAAATTCTTTCCACCGCACGAAGATTGACCGGGTCGACCGCCAAACCATAAAAGGTATCGGTGGGAATGCCTACCACTTTGCCGCTTCGTAGGCAGGAGACGATGTACTCGACTCGATCCTGTTCCGGTTCGTCCGGATGCACGCGCAGAATTTCTGCCAACAAGATAACTCCATCCCAGGACAGATTTGGTGCAATTCATCGAGAGTACCAGACCAACGTGAGACGATGGGCTGCTTCTCCCATGCCGCAGTCTAATGCCTTTATCTGTATATTGCTTGCATCGCCTTGTCATCGGGGAAGGTTTCGCTCCATGAATCGCTTCCGTTGTGTGTTCGCCTTGCTCGCCTGCCTGGCCCCTGCCGCCTTGGCATATGGTCAAGTCAACCCGGTCCAGGAAATGACCCATGTGACCCTGGGCCCATCTCTCGTCCCCCTCTATGGTCCGTGGAAGTTCACCGTGGGCGATTCGCCGATCGACCCGGCGACCCACGCGCCGCTTTGGGCCCAACCGGGCTTCGATGATTCCCAATGGGAGACGGTCGACCTGACACCGCAAGGGGTTCTCGATCCACTGGGGGGATTTTCCGACTACGTGAAGGGCTGGACAGCGCGCGGGCATGCGGGCTACTCGGGTTACGCCTGGTACCGCATCCGGGTGCAGGTGGTGGCCCAGCCAGGGGAAAAGTTGGCGCTGGCCGGCCCATCGTATGTAGATGATGCCTATCAACTCTTCAGCGATGGAACCCTGGTCGGCAGCTTCGGTAAATTTACCCGCGGCCAACCGACCTTTTACTTCACCCAGCCCATGATGTTCAACCTGCCGCAGGCGCGTGCTGATTCGCCTGTCCGGGTATTGGCTTTTCGTTTCTGGATGGCTCCCGACACCCTTGTGACCCAGGCTGACACGGGCGGCATGCATACGGCGCCGTTGCTAGGAGATGCGAGCGCGGTTTTGGCCGGATACCAGCTTCGCTGGCTGGAGCCGCTCCGCGCGCAGGTCGCCGGGGTGGTCGAAGGGCTTCTGTTTCTTCTGCTGGCGGGCGTCGCCTTCAGCTTGACCCGGTTTGACCGTTCCGACCCTGTGTACGTGTGGATGGGCTCTGTTTTCGTCCTGATCGCGGCCAACGCAATCTTCATCATTCTCGCTACCTGGACACAAACCCTCAGCGCGATCGCTGACCTCATGCTGCAAGACGGCGTCGTATCCCCGCTTCTGCTAGGCGCCTGGGTCATGGTGTGGTGGGTCTGGTTCCGGCTGCAGCGCCCTGCGTGGGTGCCCAAGGCAGTTGCGTTGCTGACGCTCGGGTTTATGGTCTCGACGGTCATCGGCGAAAATCTCCTGTATCCGCTCATCCCGATCTCCGTCGCAGACATTTTTCATATCGTCTCCATTGGAGTACGTCTGGCGCTGCTGATGGTGCTGATTCTGGTGGTGATCTGGGGAATTCGCCGCCAGGGCGCGGAAGGCTGGCTCGTCCTTCCAGCCGTCGTGTTGCTCATTGTCTCGCTGTTTACAACCGAGCTGTTACTGCTGCACATAAGGATCAACTGGTTTCCCTTCGGGTTGAGGTTCTCGCTCACCCAGACGGCGAACCTGCTGCTCACTGTGGTTCTTTTTGTCCTGCTCCAGCGGCGGTTGCTGCTCTCGGTTAAACAGCAGCGCCTGCTGGCGCTGGACGTGAAGCAGGCGCAAGAAGTGCAGCGCGTCATCCTGCCCGAAAGCGTCACCACCGTGCCCGGCCTGACCATTGAAAACGAATACCGGCCGGCGCGCGAAGTGGGCGGCGACTTCAACCAGATCATCCCTTATCCTGCCGACGGCAGCCTGCTGATTGTCGCCGGCGATGTAGCCGGCAAGGGATTGCAGGCCGGCATGCTGGTCGCGTTGCTGGTGGGCGCCATCCGCATGGCCGCGGAAGTCAGCTCCGATCCGCTGTTCATCCTGGAGGCGCTGAATCGGCGGCTGCTCGGCCGCGGCGAAGCCCACGCCACCTGCCTCGCCATGCGCATTGCCGCCGATGGCGCCGTCACCCTCGCCAATGCCGGACATCTACCCCCTTATCTCAACGGAAAGCCCGTCGCGGTGGAAGGTGCTCTCCCCCTGGGCGTGATCGATAGCGCCGAGTTTACCGTTACCCACTTCCAACTGCAGGAAAACGATCGCCTGGTGCTGGCTTCCGATGGCATCGTCGAAGCCATGGACGAACAGCATCAGCTCTTCGGCTTTGAACGATTGCAGGCACTGCTGCAGACCAGGCTGACAGCGGCGGAGGTGGCCGCTGCCGCGCAAAGCTTCGGCCAGCAGGATGACATCAGCGTGATCGCGGTGACGCGGACCGAAAGCCTGGTTCCGGCCTGATCATCTGCTGCGGGTACAATCGTGACGAACCATGAAGTCTGTTGCCGAGCGTGGTCCGCGCAGGGTGGAAAGCCGCCAAAACGGGCGCATCAAAGAACTGCGCGCGGGCCTGGCGCGCGGCGTCACGACCCCCCACATCGCCATTGAAGGTCTGCACCTGGTCGAGGAAGCCGCAAAGAGCGGCTTGAAGCTGCATACAGTGTTTGTGCGCAGCGGCAGCGAGGGACTGTTGGAGCAACTCGCGCTGGGCGATGCAGAGGTGTTGATCGTGGCCGGCGAGGTCTTCTTGAGCGCCACCGCGACGGAGCATCCGCAAGGTATCGCAGCCCTGGTCGAAGCGCCCCGGTTCACGCTGCAAGCGATGTTCGACGGGACGCCCCTGGTAGTGATCGCAGGCGGCCTGCAGGACCCGGGAAACCTCGGAACCCTGGTGCGTTCGGCGGAAGCCTTCGGCGCCACCGGTATGATCCTGCTTCCCGGCACCGTGAGCCTATGGAACGCCAAGACGTTGCGGGCATCCTCAGGATCTGCCTTCCGCCTGCCCGTGGTTGCCCTGACCGATGACGACACTTTTGCCGCTCTGCGCGAGCGGGGGGTGCGGATATTCGCGGCAGTTGCGCGGGACGGAGACAGCGCAGCCGACCTGCGAGGGCCCAGTGCCCTGCTCGTTGGCAATGAGGGCTCCGGACTGCCTGATGCCTGGATTGCGCAACGCAGACGCGCGCATCACGATTCCCCTCCCCGGCGCGGTGGAAAGCCTGAATGCTGCGATTGCGGGAAGCGTGCTGCTATACGAAGCCATGCGCCAGCGGAAAATAGACCTATGAGCCTGTTTAGCCAGATTCCCGACGAAAGCGCACTGAAGACGTCGCGGTCAGCTCCGCTCGCCGAACGCATGCGTCCCCGAACCCTGGAGGAATACGTGGGCCAGGAGCACCTGCTCGGTCCCGGCAAGCCCCTGCGGGTAGAGATCGAGCGCGACGATGCCGGGTCCATGATTCTGTGGGGTCCGCCGGGCGTGGGCAAAACCACACTGGCCAAGATCATCGCCGAGGCCACCCGTGCCAGCTTCATTGAATTCTCCGCCGTGCTGGGCGGCATCAAGGAAATCAAGCAGGTGATGGTCGACGCAGAGAAGGCAGCCGGCTTCGGATCGCGCACCATTCTGTTCATCGACGAGATCCACCGCTTCAACAAGGCCCAGCAGGATGCCTTTCTGCCCTATGTGGAGCGGGGCACCATCCGCCTGATCGGGGCAACCACGGAAAACCCCTCTTTCGAAGTGATCGCCGCTCTGCTTTCCCGCTGCCGTGTTTACCGCTTGACCCCGCTCACCGATGAGCAACTGGTTCAGTTGCTGAAGCGAGCCCTGACCGACAAGCAGCGCGGCTTGGGTTCGCTCGGGGTCACTGCCGACGATGAGGTACTAGTTATGATCTCCAGCTACGCCAACGGAGATGCGCGGTACGCCTATAACGCGCTCGAGACGGCGGCTAAGCTGGCGGCCGGCGGCCGCATCACCCGGGAGATGGTGCAAAACGCCTTGCAGCAACGCGTACTGCTCTACGACAAGCAGGGCGAAGAGCACTTCAACCTGATCTCTGCCCTGCACAAGAGCATACGCAACAGCGACGCCGACGCTTCGCTCTACTGGCTGGGTCGCATGCTGAAGGCCGGAGAAGACCCCATGTATGTGGCCCGGCGGCTGGTGCGTATGGCGGTCGAAGACATTGGCCTGGCCGCCCCGGAGGCGCTGCGAATGGCACTGGCAGCCCGCGACGCAATGGATTTTCTGGGCTCGCCGGAGGGGGATCTTGCCCTGGCCCAGGCCGCGGTCTACCTGGCGCTGTCACCCAAATCGAATGCGCTTTACGCCGCCTACGGGGAGGTAACGGCGGAAATCGAAGCCCATCGCGCGGAGCCGGTGCCGCTCCATTTGAGAAACGCGCCCACGCCGCTGATGAAGCAGTTCGGATATGGCGAAGGCTACCAGTATGCGCATGATCTCGAAGGCCGGGTGGCCGATATGGACTGCATGCCGGAGAATTTGCGCGGCCGCGAATTTTACCATCCGACCGCGGAAGGCCGGGAAAAATTACTGGCCCAGCGCATGGACGAGGTACGCCGCATCCGCGCAGCCGGGCACAAATCTTAAGGGAGGAGCATGGATCAACAGGCGGACCCGCAGTGGCTGAGTTGGACCAGGCGACTACAGGCAATTGCACAAACCGGGCTGACCTTCACCCGGGATCACTACGATCACCAACGCTATGAAGAACTGCAGGAGATTGCCGCGGAGATGATGGCCGCCGGGAGCGGCATGCCCGACTCGCAAAAGATTCTCGATCTCTTCCGCGGCGAGAGTGGATATGCAACCCCAAAGATCGAGGTTCGCGGCGCCGTCGTGCGTCAGGAGCAGATTCTGTTGGTACGCGAGCGTGAGGATGGGGGATGGACCTTGCCCGGCGGTTGGGCGGATATTGGCGAGTCACCCAGCGCCATGGTGGTGCGCGAGGTGAAAGAAGAGTCGGGTTACGATGTGGTGCCGCGCAAGCTGGCAGCGTTATTTGATCGCAACAAGCATCCCCATCCGCCGGTTGCGACCCACGCCTACAAACTCTTCTTCCTGTGCGATCTGATCGGCGGAGAGGCCACGCCGAGCTTTGAGACGCCGGAGGTCGCATTTTTTCCCCGCCATGAATTGCCCAAACTTTCAACCCCCCGCATAACCGAATACCAGATAGAGCACATGTTCGAGCATGCCGCGCACCCGGAATGGCCAACCACCTTCGACTGAAGTTAAAAGGAATACCAACAGGTTCGACGGTAAGAGCTTTGTATCAGGGCACAATGCTGTGAAAGCCCATACAGATATTCCGCCTTGGCTCGGAGCGGAGTTGTGACAGGATAGCTTTAGCCCGGGGCTGCCATAACTATCCTGCCGCTCTCTTGAACGCCCGTCAGTCGACGGTAATGCGCGTGGCCGCGATCGTGCCCGTTACCACCACACTCGGTCCCTTCAAGGGAAATGTCTTGAAGGTGAAGGTGCCGGTATAGGATTTGCCGTCACTCGATACGGTGTTGGTTTCGTCCAGGGTAAAGGTTCCGTTGGCCGTGCCCATGCTGGCAGGATCGAACGTCCATCCGATGTGGTGCAGGCGTACCGTTCGCTCGCCAACAGGCTTCCACACGCCAAAGCAAATATTTCCGGCGGCTGGCGGAAGATAAGCATTTTCAAACTCGGTCCCGTCGCTGTGCCATTCGTCCAGCGTCTCGTTAAACACCGCCTTATCTGCCGTGTAGACGGTATGCCACAGTCCCACGATCGAGTCTTTATGCGCCCCCCAGGAATCTTCCCCGTCGCCTCCCGCCATTGCCAGCATTGGCATGACCGGAGCTCCCGCGTGCAATCCCGGGGAAATCCCGCATGCGGCTCTCGCGCTTGCGCCACTCAACATCAGGCTCGCGACCGCGAGCGTTGTGAGCACACCACGAGACAGCCGCCTGGCAGACGATGCCTGGCGGCAACGCTCTGTCCCCCACGTCTTCTCCATCCAATTCATGTTGATCTCCTTTGTGCTCGTCGTCCGGACGAGCGACGAGGGCCCGAGTGTGCCCCACCCGCGCCGCGCGGGCAATGCCCGGGAGATCACTTATTTATCCCCTCTCAAGTTCCAATCGAAGAATCAGTTGCGGGATCTTCTCCCCGGCCGCAGCATGCCTGTAGGAGCAGCTACACCCCTTCCACGGGGTGGTAAACTCAGGTCGCGCTGGTGCCGGGGGGTGCGGAGTGGCAGTTTCGCCTGCCGAGGACGTGGTTCGCTTTGGCCTGTTTGAGCTCGATCTCAAAGCCGGGCAGCTTAGCAGGAATGGCAGCCAACTGCGGCTGCCTCAGCAGCCGCTGCAACTGCTGGCAGCGCTCCTCGAACGCCCTGGGGAAATCGTCACCCGCGAAGAACTCCGGCAACGCCTGTGGGCCTCCGATGTCTTCGTCGATTTTGACCACGGCCTCAACAAATCCGTTCAAAAGCTCCGCGAAGCGCTGGGCGACTCAGCAACCTCTCCCCGCTACATCGAAACCATCCCGCGGGTCGGCTACCGCTTCATTGCTCCGGTAAAAAATGGGACTCTGCCGCTCGAGTCCGCAGCGGACATACACACCCCGCAAAAATCGCCAGATAGCCCAGCGTCTCCACCGGCGGTTCCGCTTGCCGGTAACCAAAGAGCGCGATGGATCACCTCCACCGCAGTCGTCCTGGTGGTGGCATGCGCGGCAATCGCCATGTACGTGGCCTTGCGCCCCGGGCCACGCACCCTGCAGTACACGCAGCTCACCGATTTCACTGACTCCGCGTCCACCCCCGCCTTATCCCCCGACGGACATATGCTCGCCTTCATCCGCGGAAGCAGCCCTTTCATGTCGGCCGACGAAATCTACGTCAAGATACTCCCCAATGGCGAAGCCAGGCGTGTGACCAGCGATGCAAGCCTCAAATACAACCTGGCGTTTTCCCCCGACGGCTCGCAGCTCGCCTACACGGTTATGGAAGACAAGTCCTTCTCCACCTACACCGTTCCCGTCTTGGGGGGCGACCCGCATCGTTTGCTGAGCAATGCGGCGGGACTCAGCTGGCTCAACTCTCAGCAACTTCTCTTTTCGAGGATACGCTCGGGTCTGCATCTCGGAATCGTGACCGAAACGGTAACCGGCGGCGATTTCCGTGAACTGTACTATCCCCCGCACGAACGAGCCATGGCGCATTATTCCTACGCTTCGCCCGACCGCAGATCGGCTTTGGTGGTGGTGATGAACGGACAGGAGGGAAAGGACACGTGGGCGATGTGCCAGCTCATTTCCCTCGTCTCCTCCTCTGTGCCCTCCCCCGTCTCCTCCGACGTCGGCCGCACCCAGGCTAGGGCTGTAGGGCCGGCGGGCGAATGCACCTCGGCGGGCTGGTCGCCCGATGGCAGGTGGATGTATTTCATCGCTACGATCGAAGGACAGAGCCACCTGTGGCGCCAGCGTTTTCCCAACGGACGCCCCGAGCAAATCACCTTTGGCCCCACAGAAGAGGAAGGGCTGGCTGTTGAGCGCGATGGCCGATCGGTCATCACCTCGGTCGGCGTGCAAGAAAGCGCTATCTGGATCCACAATGCCGCCGGGGAACGATCCTTGTCCTCCGAGGGCGAAATCGTCACCGGCATGTTCCCTCCCTCTTTTCGGGATAACGATAAGACCCTCTACTATCTTCTGCGCCACCCACCGGCGGATTCGGATCCGGAGCTCTGGCGCATGACGGTAGATTCCGGCAGGAGCGAGGCGGTGTATCCGGGTATTTCCATGTTTGCCTACGATGTCTCGCCGGATGGCAAGCAAGTCGTCTATGCCACTGCGGCGCGCGGCGAACCGTCCCGATTATGGATTGCGCCTCTCGATAGAAGCTCTCCCGCCAAACAGATTGGTCCTTCCGGGGGAACGTCGCCGCATTTTGGCGCGGAAGGAAAGATATTGTTCCAACTCACCGAGGGACACTCCAACTACCTGGAGCAGATGAACCAGGACGGCTCCGCACGGGCCAGGGTTTTCCCCTACCCGATCCTGGAAATTCAAGGGGTCTCGCCCGGCCGAAAATGGCTGATGGCGATCATTGCGATTGCTGACGGCAAGAGAATGGTGCCCGCGGTGATGGCAATTCCGTTCGATGGCGGAACTCCACGGCATCTATGCGCGAGCTATTGTTTTCCTGTCTGGTCCTCGAGTGGAGAGTTCCTTTACGTGCCGGTGGAAGCGGCGTCGCAGACAAGTCTGGGACGGAGCCTGGTGATTCCCGTTGGCCCCGGGGAAACTCTGCCTCCGTTCCCTCCGGGAGGGATCAGGCCGCTGGCGGAACCGAGCGTCGTGCCCGGTGCCCAATCGCTGAATCGCCAGGAACTTGTGCCTGGCCAGAACCCCTCTCATTTTGCCTACGTAAATACCACAGCACATCGCAATCTTTATCGGATCTCCTTACCCTGAGAACGTTCGTCCGTGAGGCGCACGGAGACGCCCTTTGGACTTTAATGGAATGCGCCCGAAAGTGAGACAAGGCGGGAGCCGGAAACTGGGGCCGGTTTCCCGCCTGCTGAAACTCCTGATCCGCACAAATTGTTCATCCCGCGGAGCAACCAACCTCAACTCATATAACCCTAAGATAAGATGGGCCGCAGCGAACGCAATTACGACGCTTGCCATCATTGAACGGGTGATTCCGGACGATGGATCTGGATAGTGGGTGATGAACAGCTCTCAAGAGTGCTAAATTGACATCTCGGGCTCCTGGGACTTGGAAATTAAATTATGCCCATGCACTGAACCAACCCCACAATCACGTATCCCCCCGGTTACGACATGAACTGTGATGATCGGGGAATCGATCACCGCCCACGTCAAAACACCGGAGGAATTGCGAACTGTCTGACAATGTATTTCCCAATCGCTTCACCATCGACCGTGCCCAAGGTCCGGATGGCCGAGGTGTTGCTGAACATTCCGGCGAAATACAAATGCGCATCTTCCGTCACGTAATCACACGCACATCAACCACACGCGATATTGGAGACGCTTATGTGGAAAGAAACCTCCGCTCCTGAACCACCCAAGACCACCGCCCCGGCCGCCACCGCGAAACCGGTAACCGAAGTCGAATTGCACGCCATATTGGACCGGTTGGAATCAACCCGGGACATTTTCCGCCAGCACCGGGAATTGCGGGATGTTTTGTCCCGCCGCGAAGCCGAGAACCAGGCATTGCGGACCCGCAACGGGGAGTTGGAAGAGATCATGCGGAAATTCGCCCCGATGCTGTTGAACATCGCAACCACCATGGGATTGGCGGCGAGGAATGAAAAGGTTGATATGCCCAGTTAAGCCTAAAAAGATGTATTGAAGCTTGGAACGCCCTCATGAAACTTGGGATGCGAGGTAGTATCGAAAATTAATACGCGTCACTTGGCCCCATCTATCCGCAAAGACCAAATTTCAGTGATCCAGCCTGAGCTGTCGGGCATACGCCACCAGATCTCAAATCGGTGACACATGCCGTCTCCATGGCGATGCGCATCGTACTGGGACGGTTTGGGCTGCGCCCCTGCATCGGGACAAACCATGACGACAAAACCGTGAAAGACGGAGTAACCCTAATCCCGTCATCTCTCGCCTTTCGTTTGCACCCGGAAAGGGTAGGCTGCCCCACCACCCATCTCGCAAGAAGGTTGTTTGTGGATCATCGGCCATCCAGAAGCAACCCAAATGGACAGTAAGCTACAGAATGCGGCTGGTCGCAATTCGTCATCGCCAAATCACTTTCAGTCCCTTGTACCTCTTGAACTGGCGATCCGATCCGATGAGTGGAATATCCTCGGCCAGCGCAGTCGCGATCAGCATTCGATCGAAAGGATCGCGGTGATGGAGCGGCAAACCATACAGGCGCAAGGCATGATCCGGGGCAAAGGGGATCACCTGTAAACGAAGATCACGAATCGCCTGCCTCGTCTCCGCCGCGCCCATCTTCAGCTTGCCCGCGTCGTGCTTCATGGCAATTTCCATAATGGAGATCGCGCTGATGAGCGGCAGAGCCTCTGGGCCGGAGAGGAGCGCGTACACCTTGCGCGACAGTGGAACGTCGCCAATGTAGGCGTGGACCATAACCTGGGTGTCTAAAAGAACGCGCACGCGTCAATAGCGCCCCTGGAGGAAGGCCTCTGCTTCGTCATCCGTCATGGGATCCAGCGCCCGGGCATCGATGAGCATGGCTTTGCCCTTGCCGGTACCGAACTTGCGCTGGACCTTTTCCGCTTTGGGCGCTGGCACGAGTTCAGCCATCGGCGTGTTATAGCGCGAAATGACGATTCGCTCTCCTTGCGCGACGCGGGCCAGCAGTTCCGCGAGGTGAGCCTTGGCGTATGCAATCTTAACGTTTGCCATAGAAGTAGTATAACAAATGTAGGTCATCATTAAGAGTTGAGGGACGGAGAACGCCGGGCTAGATGACCCGGTGACAGAGATCGATTTTTTGAGATTTGACCGACTGCGCAGCGGCCCGTGATGCCTGCGGCCCCTCCACCCCGTGGGATCGCTACTGCTCGTCGCCAAGAGCAGTAGCGATGGATTTGAGTCGGCACCAGTTTCGACTCTGGCGGGGACGACTCTCGCCAGGACCCAGACGGAATAACTCCCATCGAAAAAGTTCTGAGCCTTCAAAGCTAAAACCCAAGTCCCACATTCCTCCTGTCCCGGATTTTGCTGGGACCGTTGGATGCGTGATCCAACCGCCGAGAACGGAGATTTGTGAGCTATTCCGGGTTGCCGTGGCGGGCCAACCGGGTAAAGGTTACCGTTCGAGGTTGCTTTACCGCCGAAAGTACACGACGGAACAAACCCTGTGGTACCGGTTCCGCCATGTAACGTTTCGAAACAACAGGTTACGGGGTGATGCAGAGGGGCCACCTACATGCACTGTTTAAGTGGAGTGAGCATGCTGCTCCTCTTTCAGGTTCCCTGAACTAAGTCAGTCCGTCTGAAGTTCTCCCTATCTTAGCGAATGACAACCTTAAGGAGGTTGACATATGTTTGCTCGCAACGTTTCGTTTCATCTGAAATACAATATGCTTTCTGATTACACCCGAACATTTGACAAAGAAATTCTTCCGCTGCTTCGCAAGCAGAACGGCTTTAAGGATGAAATTACGTTCTCCGGTCCCAACGGACTCGATGTGACTGCCATCAGTCTGTGGGACAACAAAGCCAGCGCGGACACCTACAACACCAATTCTTATCCCGAAGTTTTGAAGACGATGGCAAGATTTATCGACGGAACACCCACGGTTCAGACCTCTGATGTTGTCAGCTCGACCTTCCATAAGATCGCCGTTCACGCAACAGCGTAGGACTGTGAGCTTTTTGACACGGGAAGGCGGCTAATCCCGCCTTCCCGGACTGATTATTAAGGCTACCCGAAGGTGTCTGAACCTGGTTCACGCGGTCTTGCATGGCGGAAACATTCGCGGGGAAATTCCCGACCGGTGAATACTGTCATGACCCAGGTCCTCCTTGTCGGTAATCATAAGCAGAACAACTTCAGTTGGCCTGAATTAGTTCAGTAAACCTGAAAGAGTGTCTGCCCAAAAATCCTTCCTCGCCTCCAGCCTTAGCAATGCTCCAGCCGAGCACCAGATCCAGGTATGCAACGGCACGAGATGGAGCATCTATGAGCTTGCAAAAGGAACGCGATGTCCGCAATCCCCCGTCCAACCAACCAGGCATTGTGTGGAGCAAGCGCAACTCGACCATGCAGTGCGCAAATCCACAATGTTTTCGAGAGCTGCTCTATCTTCGCGAGGGAAGGCTCGAGTTGCTCGAATTGAAGACGCACGCGGACGATCAGTTCCGGGCAGACGATGGCGCATTCGCAATGAGGCCCTTACCCTGCAAGTGTTTTTGGCTTTGTGGTGAGTGCGCTACGACATATGTCGTAAAGCGATGGACAACCTCCGGTCTTGTTGTGGTGCTTCGCAACCACAACACAGCTGACAGCGATCCCGATCTGGCTGCGCGTTTAGCCACCACCGGAACGACGCGGCCACTTCCGCCGTTATCAACGGTCCTGCCCATGCGGATCGGTCGGCCATCGGCTCCATCGGCGCGCCTCGCTTGCCCTGCAGAGGAAGCTTCCTGGCCCAAAAGGCAGGCTGCCCCCAAAGACCTTCTCCATAACAGGCTTCGGGAGGCTGGGACAGACCGCACGACCACCGTTCCTTGCAGCTGAACGGACGAACGGCATGATTGCTGGATAGGTTCCGTTTGTCCCTTCATGTATCCATGAGGAAAACGTACCCTACGGGTCGCCGCGTTCTTGTCGAGTAATTGTCCCGTCTGCGGCTGGCTCATGCAAACGGACTCCACGACTGGATCGCCCGATGCTGATTGCAGTGTCGCTTGTCGCTCTGCACGCACATCGCACGCCGCGCTTCAGGGCCGAGAGCCGCAGGCAGCGTCACCGCCGGGCAGTTGGAGTTGCTGGCAATAGGTATGCTGGCACTCTGTTCGCGCCGCGGTTAGACAGGGGGAAGATGAATCTTCAACTTATAGCAAATGAAGAGAAGCAGGATCGCGCCGAGTGTGGAAAAAATGAGGCCCGCGGGATGATAACGTTCGTTTTTCGGGCGCACAAACATGTGGGTAACAGCGCCGCCGACGACCGAACCGATGATGCCTAGCACGATCGTCCAGAAGATCGTTAGGTGCACGTGCATCACCGATTTCGCGATAACTCCCGAAATTAGTCCAATAAGGATATACCAGATTAAGTGAAACATACTTGTCCTCCAGCGGTTGCCTTCAGAACGCGCCGTCGAGTATAACCCAGGGTTGCACAATTAACCAGGCTTTCCTGTCGACCAATCCGGGGAGGAGTTTCGTGGAGTTTCGTGGGAACAACACTGGCAAGCATTCGGCGCCTGGTCATCGGGGAATCGGCGAAGCTGGTGTTGTTGTCAGTCTCGCGGCAGGCATTCCAGCGGCGCTGATATTGACTCAGTCTTGTCTGCCCTGCTTTTTGCCGTGACGCCGACTAATCCGCTCACGTATATCGGTGTCGCGCTTCTGCTGACGCTGATGGCTGCGTATCTTCCAGCGCTGCTCGCATGGCCTCGAGACCAATAGCGTCTTTCTTGGGCCTCAAGAGGGACAAAGATCCGGTCCCGAGCTACGAACAGCGGTAGGCTAGTGGGCGCGCTCTAACCACACCTTAGCGGTCCGCAACTCGTTCGCACTCCTAATGGACAAAGTACCTCGGAGTTCCTTGTCTTCGACCTTCAGGTCGTAGAGAAATCTTCGTCGACCATTATTCAATTCGAACCTCACGGAATCACCGGCCACCAAACCATGGATGATCGGATATTGTTCGGTGGAATCTGGTCCGCCGGTCCCGGTCAGCTTTGCGCTGTCCTGCCAGAAGATGAACCCTTGCGGAATATCGGCATTTCCACCCACCGCTCGCAAGGATGCGGTCCACCTCCCTGAGAGGTTTGTGCTTCGCGTGACGCTTCGGATTGTTCCCAGCTGACTTTGCACCAACAGCTGAGCCCCCGGCGCCAGTGATGAAGGTACTGCGACTGCTAGCGACGAACCGTGCTCGGAGTAACTCGCGTTTGGATTCTGTTCGCCAGGCTGGGCAGGTTGACTCGCTGCGCTCGCCGCGGGTATGGTCCCGGGTGAGAGCACCGCGTTGTCTGCTGAAGCAGGCTCGGTAGCATCCGAACGAACGCCGTCTGCCGAATCAGGCGATATTGGTTGATTGAGACGCTCAATCACGGATTCGATGGGAGATATGCGGCCGTTCCGCGCGGCCGGGTGATACGGAGCTGGTGGCTCGATCACATATGTAAATGTGGCAAGCGCACTTGTAAGTGAGAGGACACCGGCAATGATGATTGTTCTGCGTCGAATTGGTTCTTGCTGAAGAACTTGGAACGACGGAATCCCGTCGAAATGGGGCGTAAGCGAAGCAGCAGGCGCGACTTCTGAGTAAGAGTTTCTATACGCTTGCGGCAGAGCTCCGATAATATCCGCTATCAGGTCGAAGCTGAGACGCAATCGGCGGAAGAAACCCCTCTCATCGTTGAGCCGGTCACGAAGAAGTCGCAGCGATTCTTCCTCGTAATGTCTGCGGAAACCGGATGGGAATAAGCGAAGCAGGTAGGCGTATATCTTTTCAGACATAGTCCCCTCCCAGAATTCTCTTTGCCTGCGCCACGCGGAGCAAGTCCACGAGTCTCTCGGCTTCGGATCGTGCCGACTTTCGCCCTGCGGTTGTCAAACGGTAATATCGCCGCCGCTCATGAGTGGCGGCCAGTCTGCCACTCCGCTCCACTTCCTCAATCAGGCCGTCTTCCAGCAGCGCCTGGATCGAACTGTACAGAGTCCCAGGGCCCAGTCGCTTTTGGCCGTCCGTCTGCTGTTCCACCTGCCGCATGATCCCATACCCATGAAGATCCTTATCTGCGAGAGAGAGCAGGATCTGAAAGGCCGCCGAGGGTAAGGGGACAAGTTTTCGCTTGGGCATATATGAGTCGATTATCGACATATCGACTATCGATCATAGGCAGGGACAATTTGAATGTCAAGTGCAGGTTCTGCCTGATTTGAGATTGCCCCGGTCTGGTTTGGGGCGGCGGCCAAGGAGCGATCGGGTGCAAATTACGCACCTGAAGGCCTGGTCCTCGCGGCTGATCGAGACGTTCTGACGATTACTCCGCCAACCATCATGGCGAACGTACCGGAGCATTGAAATAGCATCCACGAAAGAGCCAGGGCCATGGGCCAATGCTTTGCTATTTCTGCGAAGTAAGCAACTCCAAGCATCGTGTAAAGCACAATGCCTAGCGCCATCGTGGCAACCATCTCCCTTCCCTTGGCCGCCAACGCAACCACAAACCCGACGAACACCGACAAAATCAGGTGTGCGGCCCACATTCCGTCGGTCGCCCAGAACATGTAAGCTTCGAAATGGTTCGACCAGTAGCCGAGGTATCTGTCGGTAACTGCTGACAGCACCTTGTCGGGCAACCAATGGACAAATCTGCCCAATAAATATCCTCCGGCTACGGCGGCACTGGTCGACCACGGCGCGTCACGGAATCCGGCTCTGAAGAGATGTGCGATGGTCTTCACAGTCTGTCGCCAATACCATCTTCGGGCGAAGGCAACTCCCGACCTCGACGCGAGGTGTGAGAATTCCTCCAGGAGGTCTCCTGGAATGGACTCAGCCTCTTTGTCAGGAGCGAACAGACCGACAAGCCAAAGGGCCATGCGTGGTGGCTGAATGGAAGATGCTCGGGACATCATGAGTAGCTCCTGATGAGATCGAGGCCATTGGTCATGCACCGGAGGGCGTGGTGCGTGCGATTCACCGCTGCCAATCCCTTGGCCGTGACACGGAAGAAACGTTTCGACCGTCCGCCGCGCTCGCGGGTAGGTTCGCCAAGGCGGGACCTGACGTACCCTTTTGTCTCCAGACGATCAAGGGTGGCATAGACGGCGCCGATGGACACCTCACGGCTCGTGCGGAATTCAATCTCCTGCCGCACGGTGACTCCATAGGCCCGATCTTCCAGCCGCAAGAGCGCCAGAACAACGATGTGCTCGAATTCGCCGAGATAGTCGCGAGTGGACATTATCTATACATTATAGAGGAAAGATGCGTGCACTTGCCTTTGGCAAGTACCCCGTAACACGTCGAGGCCTCGCGCGCCCATCCGCTCTTGGCGAGCGCCGGATGAACCTTTGTAGAAAAGAACGCCGGGCAGCGTCTGGGCCTAGTCCCCTTCTTCTTGCGGCAGCGTGTTGAGGGCATCCATGGCTGGAATACCTGACCCGAACGCTTCGCCCTGAAGCCGGGATAGAAGCAAACCGATCAGCACGCAGACGACGATGCTGATTACGGCGTCGGCTGCGAAGCTGCCCCGCACTCCTCCGAAAGAGTAAGCCCTGCCGTCCAGGTACAACATATAAGCTACTGGAACGTTGGTTGCGGCGATCAGAAATGTGAAGGTGGTTGCGGCCAGCGGATTGTTCTGCCCTATCGCCTCAAAAGAAAGCGCAACCGTGCCCGTGTAGGAGATCGCCTGAAACAGGAATTCGCCCAGCAGGGCAAGCGCAAACGTCCATGGAGCATGGGGCAGCACAATGAGGCTCAGTGTAAAAAGGCCGCCTAATGTTCCATTGGCCAGATAAAGAAGGCGCAGCGGCATCCGTCTGGCGAGGAAAGGAAAGAGCAGGCAGCCGAGGATGCCGGGAACGATCGCCCCCGCTCCCCCGGCCAGGCTCACCATCCGTGGTGAAGCGCTGAAGTCGTTGCCTACTCCCCCAAGCAGGTTGGTCAGCGCAAAGGACCCGCAAGGGGTAATGAAGAGCAGCAAGGTGATCAGGACTTCGCGGCGGCGCAAAAGCGCGAAGATCTCGCGGCTGAACTGGGTGAAGCTTTCCCCGGCCAACCGCCGGTCCGGACCGGGAGCAGGAATAACCAGGAAGATCGTGGCGGGAAGAAATACGATCGCTCCCAGAAGGCCCGCCGCAAGCCATAACGGCAGATGCCGAACCAATTCACCCCCAACGATCATGGTGAAGCCGGAAGCGCAGATGTTCGCGAGGTTATACCACGCACTGAGTTTGCTTTCGTCTTCTTTGCGGCAAACCGTCGAAAGCCATCCGCCAAGCGCCGTTGTTGACAGGATGGCTGCTGCCGAACCCGCAACCAGCGCGACTTCGAGGACAACAAGATGACTCAGGTTGATAACGGCGATGAAGACGAGGATAGACTCCAGGGCAGCGAAGAAAGTGGCATACCAGCGGCGGCTGAATCGCACATCGAGCATAGGGCCAAACACGACAGCCCAGAAATTAGGAGACAGGGCCATCGCCGTGATTCCCGCGATTCTCGCCTCCGAAACGTGGTGCGTCGCCAGCACCTGGGGGATCGCGAAAAAGGCGATGCCGCCGTAGAGTCCAAAGGAAGCATTCGACAGGCCCATCAGCCAAATCGGCGGAACATGGCTATTGGATTTCACTCGAAGCCTCCAGAGTCTTTTCATGCTATCGGCTTATTGCAGGGCTGGCTACTGGCTGACGTCGGATAAGGTACTGGAGTCCGCGACGGTGCGGCCTCGGCTAACGGACGCCATAGGGACTAATATTGTGGCTGCCGATGAAGCTCTGTGGTTGCTCCGCTTCGATGGGCCTCTTATATCGTGCCGCGTAAGCCAGGGCTGCAAAGGCGTCGAGGCGTGCTTGACCCCTCAGCGGTTACCGCCATAGGAGGCTCGCGACATGAAACCAAAACGAATCGCAGCCACATGCTTTGCCGGTTTCCTGGCAGTGATGCTCGGAGCTATGCATGGAGCCACAAATCCGGGTATCACCGGCGTGCAGGGGGCGGCGCTCGCGGCAGGACACGTGATTCGCTTCGTAGCCGGCTCGACGATCAAGCTTGAACAACTTCTCGGCGAAGAGGACAAAGAGAAACATCAACCGACGCGCAGCCAGACCGAGACACGTTACGGAATTCGAGGCACGGACCTCGGCAACTCTTTCGAGCACAACGGGCGCGTGTATTTTCTTTTCGGCGATACCGTGGGGCGTCTCGACCACGCGCTCGACACCATCGCGACCACGGATGCAACCGATCCGGAGCAGGGTGTGCGCCTCGATTTCCTCATGGCCGGCCGCGACTACCTGACCATCCAGCCTCCCGGCATAAGTATGGGCGCGTTCGAGGTACCGGTGGCGGGCATCAGCTTCGGCACCCAGATGTACGTGGTGGTCAGTACGGACCATTCGGAAGATCGCAGCACCGACCGTTCCGTACTAACCAGATTCACGCTCCCCGCGACATTTCTGCCCCTGCGCACGATTTCCCAGCTTCCTGCTGGACACTTCGTCAAAATGTCCGTGCACACCCAGCCGGGACCGATCGCGGGATTGCCCTCTGGCGGCCCCTTCGTCCTTGTCTGGGGCACGGGTGTTTATCGCCAGAGCGACGCTTATCTTTCGATTGTCCCGGTTGCCCAATTCGAGACCGGCAGAGGGACAATGTATTTCGCAGGCATGGACGCGGCAGGCGCACCCTCGTGGAGCGCAAATGAATCCGAGGCCAGACCCATTGTGCAGAACGGCACTCTGGGCGATCTCTCCGTCACCTGGTGCAAGGATCTCGGCTTGTGGCTGATGACTTATGACCGGCGAGCTCCCACCCGCGGCATCGCCTTTAGCTATTCCCGCACCCCGTGGGGACCATGGAGCGAGCCGCAGATTCTGTTTAATGCTGCCAGCGATGGTCTCGGCAGGTTCATACACAATCCCAACAGCAGTCCGCCCGACGGGCTCGCGGGGCCGGTCATCGGCAAGGGCCAGATGAATCCGGATGCCGTGCACGGTGGGGCATACGCTCCGTACGTAGTGGAGCGATGGACGAAACTACAAGGCTCCGAGCTGAGTTTGTACTACGTTCTCTCCACCTGGAATCCCTACGTCGTGGTCCTGATGAAGTCGCGCCTCAAGGTCGATTAGGTGCGGCGCCTTTGAGTTCAGCCCTGGTCCGCGTCAGTCCACCCGGTGTTCTGTCTGTGCATTTCCGACGGTGGGGGCAACGCACCGGAGTTATACTGCCCTACATTGTTTACGTTGTGAGAAGCGGGAGCAGACGAACAGTCCTCGACGGGGGCTCGCATGAGAAAGCGTTCGGCCTGGCTAATTCTTTCGTCGCTCTGCTGCCTGACGGTCACTTACCGGGCGGCTGGGCAAGATGTCTCCATCCCGCACCCGCAAACCCTCGTGATCACGCATGTCACAGTGATTGACGCAACCGGAATGCCGGCGCGGCCGAACGAGGCCGTCCTCATAATCGGCGATCGCATTGAGCGAGTGGGAGATAGCAGTAAGACCCGCATACCCAAAGGCGCTGCGGTGTTGGACGCTACCGGAAAGTTTCTGATCCCCGGCTTATGGGACATGCACGTCCATTTGAATTACAAAGACTACCTGCCGCTCTTCCTCGCCAATGGCGTGACCGGTGTACGGGTCATGTGGGGCGAGCCCGATCACCACGAGTGGAGAAAGCAAATCGAAGCCGGACAAACGCTGGGTCCACGCATGATGATTGGCAGCGGCATCGTGGACGGACCCAAGCCATACTGGCCCGGCTCGATTTCCGTAGCCAACGAATCCCAGGCCCGGCAGGCGGTTGCGGAAGCCAAGCGGGAAGGCGCTGATTTTGTGAAGATTTACCAGTTTCTTCCCCGCGATCTTTATTTCGATATCGCCGATGAATCGAAAAAGGAGCGTATCCCGTTTGAGGGACACTTGCCAGTTACCATCACGGTTGAGGAAGGGTCGCGCGCCGGACAAAAGAGCTTCGAGCATTTAGTCGGAATCCTGCCGGCGGCCTCTACTCACAGCGACGAATTGTTTCAAGCCGCCCAGGTAGACTTCGCCGAAGCACTGCGATCGAGGGGCAAATTCGAGGGGCTGCATGTGACACCGTTGGGGCAAGAGATGCTCAACACATTCAGCGCCGAAAAGGCGGCCTCTCTCTCTGCTGTTCTCAAGGCCAATAGCACCTGGCAGTGCCCGACTCTGAGCTTGCTGCACATGTTCGCATATGGAGACAGCCCAGCCTTTCTCAATGATCCCCGTCTGAAGTACATGCCGCCACGATTGAAGGAGCGCTGGGATCCCAGGCAAATTACGGGACCACGCACTCCCGAGGACTTCGAATACAGCAGGAGGGAGTTTCAAAGATACCTGGAAGTGGTAGGCGTCATGGAAAAGTCCGGCGTCGGGATTCTTGCCGGTACGGATACGCAGAACCCGTATATGTTCTACGGCTTCAGCCTGCATGATGAGCTTGGTTTGCTGGTGCAGGCTGGCCTCTCACCGATGCAGGCTCTGCAAGCCGCCACGCTCAATCCAGCACGTTTTTGGGGAAAGGAAAAAGATCTGGGGACGATCGAGAAAGGGAAAATCGCCGACCTTGTTCTGCTCAACGCCAATCCACTCGACGCGATCAACAATACGAAGAGGATAGACGCCGTGGTCTATGGAGGAAAGCTCTATCCAAGGAGCTCGCTGGACGAGATGCTGGCCAATGTGGAAGCTATGGCCGCCAGACCTCTGATTGGTACGGTGCTCTTCAAGACAATTCAGAACGATGGTATCGAGGCGGCAGTAAAACAATATCGCGATCTGAAAACCACTCAGCCGAAAGCCTACGATTTCAGCGAAGATGAACTCATCGGGCTCGGATACCAACTGATCGGCATGAAGAATTACAAGGGGGCCATCGAGATTTTCAAACTGGATGTGGAAGCCTATCCCACTTCGTTCAACGCTTACGACAGTCTCGGCGAAGCCTACATGGACAACGGCGACAAAGACCGTGCCATCCTGAATTATGAGAAGTCTCTGCAGCTCAATCCCAGGAACCACAATGGGGTCGAGATGTTGAAGAAATTAAATGCTCAATGAAGACCGTGGTCCTGGGTGCAAATCAGGGGAACGGGAAATTCCCCTTGACTTGTACCATGAGCCCTATGTAAACCGCACCGTGCCCGGAGGCGTTGTCTGAAGCATTTTGTATGGATGAGACAGGTGGGAGCGGAACTGTGGGCGAGGTGGCGAGGATTGGTTCCTGACTCAGGAAAAGCGAAACCTGTGTATCCCTTTTTCTAAATCCCGGCCCCTCCCGCACGATTGCTCCGCTCTAACAGGAGGTGCGTATGGCGAGAAACATAAGCCGATTTTTGATCCTTTCTTTGGCTCTGGCGCCTTGGCTGAGTAGGCAGGATAGACCAATCCTCGCGGCTGCTGCGAACGTTGTCAGCAGTCCAATCTACATCCACTCAAAGATATTCACAACACGACAAAAATCTCAGAGGTTTTCCTGGGCGGGAAAGAGTTCGATCGCGCAACTCTTGACCAGATGGAGAGAAATGCCGAAGCCGCCGCAAAGTCTCCTTCTTCCAAGTGAGTGACTGAGGCCTCCCGAACGAACGAGAGGAGACTATGCTCGTCAAAACCAGGAGGACACAGCTGCGTTTAGTGCATCTGGAAGTATCTCACCGAGATCTGCCTTGCTGCACGTTGGTCATGAGTGGCGTGTCAGCGGGGCGCAATGTTTAGCTGGGAGCTGCGTGACAAATGTCCAAAGGCGGAACATGCTTTACGAACTGTGGGATGCCAGCTCAGGCCGTTGGTATATGTAACAGAATCGAGATCAATAGAAGTCACGGCACTGAAATCGCTCACAATGACATAAGTCGAGGCATTCTGTCCTGCCGCGACAGGGCCATCGAAGGCCACGGTCTTGCTGATCTCGGCGGGGTCATTGGGAAAGTACAGTACCGCCGGAGCAAAGCGAATTCCCACCGCAAAGCCACGAACCGACATCTGAGCTGCGGCGATCCCCGGAGATTTGGGGTTGCTCAGCGTTATTTCAAGTTTTTGCGTAATTCCTTGAGTCTGTCCATCCTTGATGAGCACAACCTTCGCGGGGACGTCCAGCTGAGCCTTTATCTCCACGGGACAATCGGAGGCCAGGGGCGTCTCGGAGCTGAAAGTCAGTAAGTAAGAAAGCTGCTGCCCGGAAGCTTGCGCGCTTGAGACTGTCGAACAGAGAAGAAGGACGAGCGATGGTATGCTAATGCGACTCATGCCGGGCTCCTATCGAGAGCTGACCAGGTCATTATAGACGACACGCAGCCGAAAATTCGTGGGAGACGAAACTGGCCCCATGCTTTTTTAGTGACAGTTTCGTCTATCACTCCTCGGCATGTCAGTGGCAGTTTCGTGTGTCACTCCTCGGCAGTTCCCCAGCGACAGGAATTACTCTATGGGAGTCCTGGCATCTCGCGAAGGGCGTGGATTCACGAGAACCTCTCCCAGTGGGCCGCGATCCAGGCCACTTGAATCCACCAAATGCACTGAGACCCTGCTGGTGCCGGGGGGCGCCTGTACGGTGGTCTGCAGCTGTACTGGTTCGATGGGAGTCACTGCCATCAGCTTCGCCGTACCTCCAGCGCCCCTTCCGTAAAAGTGGGCCACCAGGTCGCCCGCATAAAACACTCCAAAGCTGCCGGAGAACATCAGGCCGGCAGGGGTGGCGGTAGCCGTAAGTGGCGTTCCGATAACTCCGCTATAGGTCGTCGTCTTGAAGTCCTTTCCCATCCGCGTGGGATACCACTGCGTGTCCATAGCATAGCTTTCGCCCGGTGCGAGCTCGACTAACGGACTGTTCAACTCCGCCTCCATGAAAGGCCCCTCGCGGGGCTCCGTGTTTTGATCCTGCTTGGACGACTCGCCGGACGAATAAAAGATGATGGTCGCTTTACTGGGATACACCGCAGTGGGATCAACATGGTGGCGCTCAACCATGGTGTATCCGGTTGTGCCATCGACAGCCGCCAGCCATCCCAGGGGAGAGTCTATCCAGACTTCTTGCATGATGTTGTTCCAATGCACCCGTAACGTGCCATCGCTGACCGAGAAAGCCGGGTTATCCGCCGGGCCGGTGCGCACATAGTAGCCATTGAGATAGGCACTGGTGGGGTTCACCGCTGTTACTCCCCAGAACTTGGTGTTGAAATTGTCCGAGCCGGCAGGATTGGAGGTGGGGTACTCGGTGATTGTCTGCTCCGACCACGTCTGCGGGTAGCCGCTCATGTTCTGCATGACCACATGAAACGAGATCACCGGCGTGTCCGCGTCGATGCTGATGTCGCGGATATACCGCTGCCCGATCTCCGGATTTACCGGCCCGGTCATCCGCACCGCACATCTCGCGCCGCGCGACAGCACCTGCAGGTCAAACGGACCACCGTCCAGGTTACCCCCGCCGGACCAATGCTGCTCATCCTGGTTGCCCTCCGGTAACGGCCATACCTTGTCTCCACCGTAGTTGTGCTCACCGCCTCGGTTGCGTTCCAGCGGAATCACCTGCCCTTTGAGTTCCGGATTGACGTAAAGGAAATCGTGGCCACCGAAGGTAACTTGTATGAGCCGTCCACCAATCTGCGGAACAAGCTCCAGCTTCACCCAGGGATTGGCCAACTCCTCCGCCTTCCATCCCAGGTAATTCGTTTCCTGCACACTGCAGCCGGGTGTGGAAGCGGCTTGGCACTGGTGCGGCAGACCCGCTGGCAGAGCCACCAACGCAAGCGAGACAACCCACTCGAAAAACCACTCTTTGGTTCTGGCAGAAGTGGAATACATTAGCTACCCCTATGAAGATTGGGGCTGTCGATCATGAATCGAAGCGCAGCCGTATACGCGATCTTACGATGAACCTGGCAGCGGCGGGGGAGGGCCTCTCCCTAAACGTCACTCAAGATTTCGGTTGTATCATTTGGCTCTCGGCGCTCAAAGAAGAAAAGTTTCGCCTCATCCTCTTCTGCTAGCGGCTCTGTAGAATCGTCGGATACTGACAGGAGCACCATCGCATGAAGTTCCCTTCTGAAACTCGGGTGACGGTCCTCGGGTTGGCAACGCTCATGGTGGCTTTGGGCTCAGCAGCTTGGGGGCAAAGTGCCGCCGTGCGCACGATCCCGGCGCGTACGCTGCCGGTACCCTCGACCGTCAGCCCGGAGATGCAAAAGGCTATCGCGCCCGCATGGAATGAGAGCACCACTCCACCGGTGATGACCAACCAGCAATGGAAGGCCATGATCCAAAAAGAGAACGCGAAGGAAGAAAAGCTGGTCGATCCCCTGATGAAGCAGCTCCACGTGACCATGGAGGCCACGACCATCGCAGGTGTCCCCGTCTACGTCGTGAAGCCTGAGACGATTGCGGAAAGGAATCGAGGCCGGCTGCTGGTCCACGTGCACGGAGGGGGTTACGTTGTCTTTGGTGGTAAAGCCGCGACGCCGGAAGCCATTTTGATGGCTCACTACGGCGAAATCGAAGTCATCTCCATCGACTATCGCATGCCGCCGGACTTTCCCTTTCCAGCAGCCGTAGACGATGCTGTTTCCGTGTGGAAAGCAATTATCCAGTCCCATGCGCCCGGCAACGTTGGGCTGTTTGGCACCTCCGCCGGGGGCGGCTTGACCCTGGCGACCGTACTCAGGTTGAAAGAGCTGCGGCTTCCCTTGCCCGGAGCTTTAATGGCGGGCACACCCTGGTCCGACCTGACCAGGACCGGAGATAGCTACTTCACCAATGAGTTCGTGGATAACGTGCTGGGCTCCTATGATGGTGAGCTTGCGGCGAATGCCCTGCTGTATGCCGGCACACACGACCTGAAGGAGCCGCTGCTGTCGCCGGTCTATGGCGACTTATCCGGTTTTCCCCCGACGATTCTTCTCTCGGGCACGCGCGATCTTTTCCTCAGCAACACCGTACGTGTGCATCAGAAACTGCTGCAAGCGGGCGTGCGGACCAACCTGCTCGTCTTTGAAGGTCAATCGCACGCGCAATATCTTATCGTGCCCGATGCGCCTGAAGCCGCGGCCGCGTTTCGAGAGGTTTCCTCGTTCTTCGACCAGAATCTGGCTAAATGATGGCCATAGCGGACAAATAAACGTTCCTGCGCGGATCTCGATAACCGGGTTAGACGTTACCTGAATCCTGGCTAGCGATAGTAGCCGGCCTTGGTGAGGACGATCAGATCCGGTTTGCGCGGCTCAGAATGCTCGCCGAGCGCGTCTGCGTTGAGCTTGAGGCTCAGCTTGCAAAACTTGTTCGGGCGTTCTGCGCGAGTGGGCTTGTATCCGAGCGTATAACGCGCTCGAATCAGATCGATCAGCATGGCGAGACGGTCGGGAGCGTCCTTCGAGCTGGTGTTCAATACCGGGCCGCCGGTAGCTCGGGCGTATTGATCGATGTCGCCGACTCGGGTGCCCTCCAGCCCCGCTGACATGATCGCGCGGTTCGTCTCCGGTGTCCTGTCAATAAGAGCCGAAACCACCGCTCCTGACTGGAGCAACCTGTACATAGCCTCGGTTTGTGAATGCAGATGCGCGGGAGCGTGCTGACCGATGGTGGCCCGGGTAAAGGTATTTTCCTGGTTCGCTGTGCCGTCAGTGAGCCACACCAGGACGCGCCGGCTCCCCGGCTTCGCTGTGCCGGCTAGCTCTACGGCTTCATACATGTCCTCGTCGAGGAAGGTGCCTTCCACATCGGCCATCCAGGAGGCGGTCTTAATGGCATCCGCCGCCAGTTGGCGATTGGTGGTAAAGCCCTGCATCAGATCAGCGCGGGAGGAAAAGGTCATCACCGCCACTTCATCCTCCGGCTTCAGGTGGCCAAGGATTTCTAGCGCAGCTTGCGCCAGGGGCTTCATAGCCGCGTGCACGGTCTCGGTCATGTCGAAGAGCAGCACTACGGAAAGGGGTAATTGATCGCGGCTGAAATAGGTGATGGTTTGCGGCACGCCATCTTCCGCGAGCTGAAAGTCCTTGGCCGTGAGCGTGTCCAGGGTACGTCCGGTCTTCTTTTCCTCCACCACCGCGTCCAACAGGACGAATTGGGTGTCGACATGGATCGTTGCGGCCGCAGGTTCCGGCGGAGAATCCGGAGATTGTGCCCAGCCGATACGGGCCGCCAGCAGCACCGCGAGGAGCCATGCCGCTGAGGTGGCTATTCTTGAGCGTAAGCGCCGGCCATAACGCACAAGTTCAATTTAGCAGCTTGGCCCCAAGAGAGGAGAGGGACAGACCGGATCCTGGCAGGAACGATCCTTGAAGGGACGGGACTGGCCCTTTGATCCGGTCACAGTTACGTACGGAGAGGTGAGCGTCCAATCTGTCCCTCATCGATCTGTCTGCTCATCGATCTGGCGCTCATGATCCCGGGGCTGGGTGGCATGGTGCCGGTTAGAAAACCCGGTGATCTGTCCGCGAGTTATATCGAGTAATTGAACTTTTCCTCAAAGTCCGAGATTATAGTAAAACGTCCCGTCGGACCGTGGAAGGCTGGTATCTCCGTGTCATCAGTTCGTGTCTTGGTAGTGGAGGATTTTGAGCCCTTTCGGCAATTCATCGCCTCGACGCTGCAAAAAAAACCGGAATTGCAGGTCATCTGCGAAGTGTCGGACGGGTTAGAAGCGGTTCAGAAAGCCAACGAACTACAACCAGACTTGATTGTGCTCGACATCGGGCTTCCGACAATAAACGGAATCGAGGCCGCCCGGCGAATTCGCAAGCTCTCTCCAGAATCCAAAATACTCTTCATGAGCCAGGAATCCTCTGCTGATGCGGTGCAAGCAGCTCTCGGCTTGGGGGCTCAGGGCTACGTCGTCAAAGCACATGCTGGAAGTGAACTGTTAACTGCTGTGGAGGCTGTTCTTCAAGGCAACCAGTTTGTTGGCACCGGACTGTCGGGTCAGTGGTTCACCGGCGTCGAAGCACAAGCCCCCAACCGCCTCTGCCAGGAGGAGCGGCTCCCATCGCCTGCCACGAGAAAAGGCGAGACCGCTCGCAGCCACGCAGTCCACTTCTACTCAGATGATGACTCCCTTCTACTTGGCTTTACTCGTTTTATTGAATCCGCGCTAAGAGCCGGGAATGTGGCCATCGTGGTCGCGACCGAGTCGCACCGGAAAAGCCTTCTTCAGAGGTTGCAGTCAAGTAGCGTGGATATTGCTGCGGCTATCGACCAGGGAAGTTTTATTTCTTTGGATGTTGCCGAGACACTCTCGGCATTCATGGTCAATGATCTTCCTGATCCGGTTCGATTTGCAAAAGTCGCGGGTGATCTCATTGCGACAGCAGCCAAGGCCGCGAAGAGAACGTGTCCCCGGGTTGCGGCATGCGGTGAATGTGCACCTACTTTGTGGGCGCAGGATAAGGCCGACGCGGCGGTTCAGGTCGAACACCTCTGGGACGAGATTGCCAGGATACACGACGTCGATATTCTGTGCGGGTATGTGTTGAAAAGTGCTCAGCGCGAACAGAAACAGGAAGTTTACGAGAGAATCTGTGCAGAACACTCGATCGTTCGTGCATAGTGAAACGTATATTGGGCAGCCACCGTTAGCCCGCTCCGAAATACCGTGCCTTACTGTAAAGCGGTTTTCCTGTGTTCAGATAACTTCCCCGTCCTGACCCCTCCGCCTTCGGGAATTTACCGAAAACCCGGGCCATCGGATGCTCGCATCAACGGTAGTCCGTTTCCGAGAAAACACGACCACCGAACGTAACCTTCCCCGCCATCTGCGCAGGGCGACTTACTGGAAACCCGACATTTTCAGGTATTTCAGGGAAGCTGGTTCTTCGCCCACTCGCCAAAGACTTTAGATCCATCCGAAGCGCTCGATGAGCGCATTGCCCTGTTTTCGCAACAGTTGACTCGCATTCGGTTTGTTGAACACAAGCCCACTTAGCGGAAGCCCAAAGTCGCTGCCGGCCGCAAAACGTCCGAATTCGGACACACTCCTTTGGTTGTGAACAAACATAGGTTCGCGAACGTAATATTTCTAAGCTGTTTGATTCCAAGCGGCACACATGGGATCCTGTGCTACGTGATGCGCTTTCTGTGAGTGCAAGCCGACGTGTGTGCGAGGTCAGGCATGAGAGTTCTGCAACAGGATTTAGGTTATGCATTCCGCCAATTGCGCAAAGCACCGGGGTTCACCCTTACCGTGCTGCTCACGCTCGCGCTCGGCATCGGTGCCAACTCGGCCATCTTCACCCTGGTCAATGCCATTCTGCTCCATAACCTTCCGGTCATAGATCCTAAAACTCTCATTCGCATCGGCGACAAAGACGACTGCTGCGTTAACGAGGGCTGGAACGACGAGGGCAATTACTCGCTCTTTGCCACAGACACCTACACCATGTTCAGGAAGAACCTGCCGGAGTTCGAAGAGTTGGCCGCGATGGAGTCCGGCTACGCCTGGCGGCCCATTACCGTCCGCCGAGCCGGACCCCAGACCGCAGCGAAGTCGGTCGTGGCAACCTTCGTCTCCGGAAACTACTTCCGAGTTTTCGGCCTTTCGCCGGCGGCGGGCCGGCTCTTTATGGATGCCGACGACCAGAAGGGCGCACCCATTACAGCCGTGATGAGCTATGACGCATGGCAGCAGGACTACTCCGGCGATCCGAGTATCGTGGGAAGCCAGTTCTACATCAACACCAAGCCAGCGACGATCATCGGCATTGCGCCGAAGGGATTCTACGGGGATCGCATCGACACCAATCCCCCGAAATACTTCCTGCCCATGTATTCGATGGATGCAGTCATCGGCGCACCGTACTTCATCGATCCCGACGTCCAGTGGGCCTACATCATCGGCCGGGTTAAGCCGGGAACTTCTCTGCCGGCCCTCCAGGCTAAGACCAGCGCACTGCTCAAGCAGCAGTTTGCCCCGCTCAAGACGTTCACTGATCAACGCGCCAAGAAGGTTCTCCCCCGCACCCATGTGGTGCTCTCTCCCGGCGGCGGCGGTATCCAGAATATGCAGGACGGATATAAGGACCACCTGAAGCTGCTGCAATGGATTGCCGCGCTGGTCCTTCTCATCGCCTGCGCCAATATCGCGAACCTCCTGCTGGTGCGGGGCATGGGCCGTCGAGCGGAACTTTCTGTCCGGGCGGCACTTGGCGCGCAGCGCAGTCGCATCGTGCGTCAGCTGCTTACGGAGAGCGTTCTTCTCTCGGGCATTGGCGGCCTGCTTGGTCTCGCCGTCTCCTATCTCGGGGCGCACGCGCTGCTGGCGCTCGCCTTTCCTGATCAGCACAACATGCCGGTCAGTGCTTCGCCTTCGCCGCTGATTATCGGATTTGCCTTTGCGCTTTCGCTCGTCACCGGCATCCTGTTTGGCCTGGCGCCGGCGCTGATGGCCGCACGCACCCAACCCTCTGAAGCTCTACGCTCCAATGCGCGTACAACCGCGCAGGGCGCCTCCTTGCTGCAGCGCGCACTCGTTGTCCTCCAGGCCGCGCTCTCCCTCGTGCTGCTCGTCGCCGCAGGCCTCTTTGCGCAGAGCCTCAACAAGGCAGAGAACGTGGACATGAAACTGGATGCGAGGAACCGGTACATCGCCCACATCAACCCCCAGGCGGCGGGCTACAAGAACACTGAAGTCGAACCTCTTTACCGGGTCATCGTCGATCGCTTCCACGAAATTCCCGGCGTTCTCAAAGTCGGCCTCTCCACCTACACCCCTATGGAGGAGAACAATTGGGGTTCTGGCGTAAAGGTGCACGCCGATCCTGACCTCAACAAAAGCGCATCCTGGGTGAAAGGCACCTCGGAATACTTCGACTCCGTCGGCACCCATGTCGTCGCGGGCCGCGGCTTCACGTCGCAGGACACATTGAATTCGCCGCCCGTCGCCGTCGTCAATCAAGAGTTCGTCAAGCAGTTCTTCGGCAAGCGCAACCCCATCGGCCATAGCTTTGGTCATTCCGGCCCCGGCCAGGCCGGTATGGACGGAGCGCATGAGATCGTCGGCGTGGTCGAAGACACCACCTACACGAGCGTCTACTGGAAAAACCACGCCATGTACTTTCTGCCGCTCACGCAGCGCGCCGGCATGGCGAACGACCCTAACGACCCGCTCGACAAAGACCAATCCATGTACGCCGGCGCACTGGTCATCCAGACCGCCCATCCCATCGCCGGGTTTGAAAAGATCGTCGAAGACACACTGGCAAGCATCAATCCTAACCTCACTATCGTGAAGTTCCAGACCTTCCAGCAGCAGATTGACGACCGCTTCACCGAGGAGCGCCTCATCGCGCGCCTCACTTCGCTCTTCGGTCTACTTGCCTTACTGCTCGCCGCCATCGGACTCTACGGTGTTACTGCTTACACCGTCGTTCGCCGCACGCCGGAGATCGGCATTCGCATGGCGCTGGGAGCGGCACGGAGCCGCGTGATTGGAGTGATCATACGCGGCGCCGTCCTGCAAGCCGTTGCCGGACTCGCTATTGGCATCCCGGTGGCCATCTTCTGTGTGCGCTACGTCAAGTCGCAGCTTTATGAGATCACCAGCGTGAACGCGTCCGTCATGGCTATCGCCATTGGAGTGCTGGTGCTTACGGCTGCCATTGCAGGCATCATTCCAGCACGGCGCGCAGCCTCCATCGACCCTGCACAGGCCTTGCGCATTGAATGACCTGTGCTTTCGTGCTAAGCGTTGGCAATGGCACTTAGCCGCCCAATACATCCTCCTTGATTCGAAGATTCAGACAATCATGCCGGCTAGCGCGAAATCGTCGGTTGCTCGGCTACTTGACGGCAAGTGTGGTGAGTGCAATTCACTTCTCCGGAAAGGCCCGTTTTATCGTGCAAGTGTCCTTATGCCCCGTCGACTGCCTTTCGATCAGGCACCCTACTAGCTAAAGCAATTGCCGGCCGATCCGCTTCTTTTCCTTGCGTACGACCAGCCAAGGTATAAGCACCGCGAGCGCCCAGTAGTAAAGCACCGCAAGCTTATAAACCCAGAACTTCTCGAATTCAGGGTGGAACATTATGAGAAGGCCGATCCCCATACATAACAAAGAGGGAAGCAACGTTCGAAGTAAAAGCGAACGGCGGGCTTTTAATCGTTCTACCTCCTCTCGGACTTCCCGTCGGGTACGCAGAACCAGGGTGTGCGAAGCGAGCGGAACGTATTCAGGTGTGCCTAGCTCAATAGGCTCCTTGGCTTCCCCGAGAGACATAGTGATTTGTTGACGCGCTTCGGAGCCGCAAAGACGCCCGAAATACGATTTGAAGTCGCACGTCCTGAGGTGTTGCTCATAGAATGAAATCAGGCAACCATGTCGAAAGAGGCACAGCCACTCGATAACCGCACACCGCGCACCGAGGAGGAGATCCGCGCTTATACAATCGGAGAGCTGAAGCCATTGTCCAGCCGAGTTTTGATTGTGGAATATGATCCACACTGGCCAACGCTGTTTGTGCGTGAGGCTAACAGAGTTCGGTCCGCGCTCGGCAGCCGGGTACTACGGATTGAGCACGCAGGCTCGACGTCCGTGCCAGGGCTCGCCGCGAAACCGATCATCGATCTGTTGCTAGTGGTCGCTAACTCTGCGAAGGAAGATACGTATGCACCGGCCCTGGATGCGGCTGGCTATGTGCTCCGGATCAGAGAGCCCGACTGGTACGAGCACCGGATGTTCAAGGGGCCGGACACGGACATCAACCTGCACGTGTTTTCATCCGGCTGTCCGGAAATCGACCGCATGCTGACGTTCCGGGATTGGCTGCGCAGCAATGCCGCCGACCGCGATCTGTACGCACGCACTAAGCTGGCCTTGGCCCAGAAGGAGTGGGGGTATGTCCAGAATTACGCCGACGCCAAGACCGCCATTATTGAGGAGATCCTCGCACGAGTCCGCGTCGGTCAGAAATGAATGAAATTCTTGATGCTGTTCATCTCGATCTCCAACGGCGCATGCGCTGGATCGTAGAAAGCCCAGCCCGCTGCGGCATCAAGATAGATGAGGCCGGATACTTTCTTCGGAAAGCGACTGCCGATTGAGCTTAGCTCCTCGCCCGCAAGTGAGTGCCCACCAGAACAGGACGCTCGATCTGAAGTGCCTGCATGACAGCGAGGACATCGTCTCCCAAACGATCTGCCGAGTAATTCCCGTTCATCGAGTGCCGGTTTGCTGGACTCGCCAAAGCCCTTGCGCGTGATCCGGACATGGAGCCGTCCGGCACTGCCGTCCATTTCCCGTGAAAACAGGGGGTTTTTGATACGCATCGCTTGAGCACCTGGCACCCCTTCAATCTCGACGCGGCCGCCGCTTCATTTCTTTCTCGCGTATAGAGGTCTGACTCCGGGTTCTAATCTAAAAGAACGGGACTGGAGACCGAACGGAGAAGTTCAGCACTGATCACCGATCCTCGTAACTTGAGACCTCGTGATTAGCTTTCTTGCTCAAGTTCAAAGATGCGATCACATGAAGAGAGACGAAAGCTGTCAGAAATAAGAGAGGGTCGATGTTTTTCGGACTGTCTGCGTACGCTCTTCTCATTGGCATTCAAGTTCACATTTGGTTGGATCGTGCCACCAGGAATTAGCCCCTGCGCATTCTGACAGTTGCCAAGCCATTTCCAGTTAGATACCGTTAAACGTGACCTGGCTCAGTTACGTTAAAGGCGGAAGAGAAAATGACGGCATCTCGGGAGAAAAAACCGAGGATTGTTCTGATCGACGATCACCCCAAAGCACTCATGGCTGCAAGCCAGATTATGAAAGACGAATTTGAGATTGTGGCTACCGTGGGTAATAGCGAGGCGGGTCTCGATGCCGTGTCGATGCTTAAGCCAGACATCGTCATCATAGACATTGGAATGCCGGGAAGAGACGGCTTCGAGACGGCACGGCGAATGAAGGAGTACTTTTGCACAGCAAGGATCGTGTTCCTGACGTTGACGGAAGACGTGGAATATGCTTGCGCCGCCCGTGATATGGGTGGCAGCTACGTTGTGAAGCGTCGCTTACGTACTGATCTCGTGACTGCGGCGCGAGAGGCCATGCGCGGCAATCTCTTCTTTTCTCCCATCCTGCCGTCCTGATCTCCCAGGCCCCTTCTCGTCCTCAATGCCGGATCGCAGTTCCGGAAACCCGACTTGATCGGCATAGGGGCAGCGGTTGCCCGCTGACCCCTGCCACACCACCGTGCGTACGGGTCCGTACACGGCGGTTCGAGAAGTTAGGCCGTTACTCCTCGACCAACGAAGGAAGACCCAGCGATTTGAGATAGGCATTAGAGAGCCCGACAGAGAGGGCTTTGGCCTTTGCAAGATACCAAGGACCGAGTCCGCTGCCGGCTGTATTGCTTGCCAGCCGCGAACGCACCCCCAGTGCAATCAGTGCCTCACGGCGACGGCGTGGTGTTTTCCACTGCCGCCACATTGCGGCCCTGATCCGCAATCGAACCCAGCGAGTAAGCGACACCAACACTTCAGGCGTTTCGCAGAATCCAAAGTAGCTGCGCCAACCCCGCATATACGGAGCTAGCTCCTCTATTGTTGTCGTCATGCTGACGCCTTTCGCCCGCCGTGTGATCTCCCGGATTCTTTGCTTGAACCGATCCAGCGCCTGCGGCGCGATAACGCGCTTGGCCTCCGGACCGGCAGTAAAGCTGAACCCGAGAAATTTCCGTTCCTGAGGTCGCGCCACCGCGCTCTTCGTCTCATTCACCTTGAGCTTGAGCTCTTGAGTGATGAATCGCGTAGTGCTCTTCATCACCCGTTGACCCGCCCGCTGGCTGCGGACGTAGATGTTACTATCGTCCGCATACCGAACAAAGCGATGTCCCCGGCGCTCCAACTCCCGGTCGAGTTCGTCGAGCACGAGATTGCTTAACAGGGGCGAAAGTGGACCTCCCTGGGGAGTCCCCTCCACGCTCGGACTGACCAACCCGTTTTCCATCACTCCGGCATTCAAGAACGCCCGAATGAGCTTCAACAGCCGCTTGTCGCCGACTCGTTTGGCGATCTGCCCCATCAGTTTGTCGTGGTTGACTCGATCGAAGAATTTCTCCAAGTCGAGGTCAACGCACCAACTGTGGCCTTCAGCAATGTACCGCTGTGCCTGTGCCACCGCCTGATGAGCCGACCGCCCGGGCCGGAACCCATAGCTGTGATCGGAAAACGTCGGGTCCCACTGCGCCTGCAGAACCTGCATCACCGCCTGTTGGATAAATCGATCCAACACCGTCGGGATGCCAAGCTTGCGCACCCCTCCGTCCGGTTTGGGGATTTCAACTCGCCTCACCGGCTTCGGTTGATAGGTTCCGCTCAGCAGTTGTTCCCGGATGGCTGGCCAGTGTTGCTTCAGATAGTCGGCGATTCCATCGACAGTCATCCTGTCGATGCCTGCACTACCTTTGTTGGCCTTTACCCGCCGTAATGCCTCTTTCAGGTTTTCTCGCTCACATACTTCCTCCATCAATCGATTCGTCCTGGCTGGGCTTTGGGGGTCATTTGTCGCCGGGAACGATTCAGCTTCTTCGCTTCCGGTTTCGCGGGCTTCACCCGCTGGCGTAGAAGAGAAGTTCAGTTCGGTCTGAATGTTCTGCTGCATATCGCTCCCGAGACTCATGTCCTACTCGCCTCTCCTCTCGTTCGGGCCTTCAACCATCGTTTCCGGCTCGGCCTATCTGTTGACTCCGCCTTTCGGCATCGGAGTGCCTCACTAGCCTTGCCGACGACATGGCCTAATATGCCCTCTGCTGACTTCTGCCCTGCGGTCAGGTTCCTTCTCAAGAACCTCAGTCGCCATAGCGACGCAGAACAGATCTCCTGGGGTAAGCTCAACCGTCTTCTGTGCACAGCCGCCGGATCTACGCTTCGCATCTTTGATGGATATGGACTTCGCGGTAAGTTGCCCGCTCGTCCGACGCTAACGCCTTGTATCCGGTTCTTGTCCATCGACTCGCACTTTTGATCCATGCTTCTTTCAGACCCCGCCTCGCGGCGGTAGCCCTTGCATCATCACTAGCCCTTCACCTCCATCAGGTTGGGCAGAGGACTTTCACCTCCGAACTGCTGAGCATGCCCAGCACACAACGAAGCCAGCAAGGCTGGCGGACGCATGCGCGTCGTTGAGCGAGCAGCAGTTGCTTTGATCTAGCTTTTGTCGCAGAGGAGGAACTCTCTGTGACCCATCTGCGTCAGATCATGCTTGAAGAACTGGAGCGTCGCAACTACGCCCCAGGAACCATCCGCTGCTATATCCGCACCGTCGAGCACTACGCCCGGCATTTTCACTGTTCACCCGATCGATTAGGGCCCGAGCACATCCGCCGGTATCAGGCGCTCATGTTTCGCAAGTGGAAGCTGGCGCCGAACACAGTCGCGCAGCGGCTGGCAGCTCTGCGTTTCTTTTACATCCAGGTCTTGAAGCAGAGTTGGAGTGTAGCTGAGACGCCCTATCCGAAGAAGGTCCTGCATCTGCCGCAGGTTCTCAGCCAGCAGGAAGTCGCACGTCTTATCGACGCAGCGTTGACACCCTTCCATCGCATCCTGCTGATGACCCTTTATGCCACCGGTGGCCGGCGCGCCGAGGTGGCGCACTTAAAGATCAGCGACGTCGACAGCCAACGTATGGTCATTCACATTCGAGGTGGCAAGGGGCGCAAGGACCGCGACGTCATGCTCAGCCCGGCGCTGCTGGATGCGCTGCGCGTACACTGGCGCGGGCTGAACCATAAGCCAGCACACTGGCTGTTTCCCGGCGGAGTCCGGCATACTTCAGACCGCCCTATCGACACCAAGGTCCTATGGTGGGCCTGCCTGCACGCGGCCAAACGCGCAGGTCTTCAACACAAGCACATCCATCCACACACCCTGCGGCAGGCTTGGGCATACTACACCACCTTTCAGAGTCCATTCATTCTAAAGACAATCGGCCTTGACCGAAGGGGATTTGCGGAAGTTTATGGGCACCACGACGTGCTGCTCTCACCGCTTGTTGCACCTCCGGAAGCAATAGATCCTTTTTTTCGATGATCCATGGCGCATATTCCACGACCTGTCTTGCCGGGAGGGTGCGTTGCCGAATCAGTCGCTTCACCACCGTATTACTTACTTGCAGCTCTCGCGCCGCCGCTTCTTGCGTCACCCAGTCATCTTGGTTTTGGAAGGGAGCGATCTTGTGATATCCCCGCAGTCCGGCTACACGAGATGCATTCCAAGTTTTCTCTTGACCGGTTTTGTATCCGAGGCGATTCAAGATAGCCGCGATCACCTTGTCCTGGCATATCTTCGATAACTCGCGAACCAAATCGATCACCGAACGGTCCGCACTGTGACGGTGGTGTCCTGGCTTGTTTCGTTCCATACGCAGCTCCGAGTGCACTCCACCAGCCCAGTGCAGACGCAGGCGATGAGTTGAGGGATCAGGTTCACTATCGACGATGATCTCTGTCAGAACTGTCCGCAGAATGCGCTTCTTCAGTGGGATCGGCGCTTCGGGCTGATTCCACAACGCGGAGAGATCTTCGCTCAACATGGATAGTCGTTGCTTCTGTTCCTCGTTGAGAGGCTTGGCAGTTTTATCTGCCGCAACGAGGCGTGCCTCGGCTTCCGCAACCTGAACCAATGCGCTATTCCAGCGAGCCTCTAACTCACCGGCCACGAGACGATTTTCTGGCTCCACAGCATCAAACTGCCGACGCGCACGCTTTTCCTCATAGCGAGCCCGTTCCAGGGCCAGCTCGAGTGCCTTTCGCTTCTCATCGCCTTCGACTTTGGCGCACGCTGCTAATTGGACTGCAGCCTCGATCCCGGCAGGTCGAATAGCGGTCAGTACGCTTTGCACCACGGCTCGATCCAGCCGCAAGCTGCCCACCGTAAAGCAGTGGCCTGATCCGCGGTCTCCCCGATCACCCTGACAGACATATCGCGGGACTCTGCCGCTGTTGCCGCTATATGCAACTTGCATTTTCCGTCCGCATCGACCGCAACGCAGCAAGCCTGATAACAGAGCTGTGCCTCGCTTCACCGCACCGCTGCTTTCACTGCCGGACCATGCCACATTGGCCTCCAGTCGACGTCGGTTTTCCAAATACTCCTCCCAACTGATGTACCCCGGATGATGGTCGACAAGCAACACCTTCCATTCATCATGTGGTTTCCGGTAACGTGAGAGTTGCCGCGCTCGCCCCTGCTCGATCACCGTGCGCGCCCCAGACTTACCGTACGCGAACGCCCCGGCATAGCACGGGTTGTTCAGCATCTGACGGATTCTTCCGCTGCTCGGCAACCCCCAGACGATCTCCTCTCCGGCAGTTCCGGGTTTGGCCTTGGGCACGGGGATTTGCTCTTCACGGAACCAGATCGCAGCTTGGCGAGCACTGCCCAGTTGTTGGAATTTGTGAAATACGCTGGCCACCGCCTGCTGCACCTGACGATCGGGCGTCTTCTCGATCCGTCCTTCATCGGTGCGGATAAACCCCACCGGCAGTTCCCACATCGCAAAGCCACGGCGCGCCTTCTGTTCAAAAGACTCGCGAGCCCGTTGTCTCAACAGGCCAAGCTCGAACTCCGACATCGTTCCCTTCAGACCAAGGACCAGGCGATCATTCAACTGGCGTGGGTCGTAGATCCCGTCACAGTCGATAAGCAACGTTTCCGTCAGTGCGCACAGATCCACGAGATGGTGCCAATCACGGTTGTTGCGCGCCAGACGCGAAGCCTCCAGGGCTAATACCGCTCCCGCCAGGCCCTGGCACACAGATGCCAGCAGTCGGCCGAAGCCCGGCCGCTCCTGGGTGCCAGCGCCCGAGCGTCCCAAGTCCTCATCGATTACGATGACCTTGTGAAAGCCCAACTGGGATGCATGCTGAGCCAGGGCATACTGTCGTTCCTTACTCTCCAGATGATTGCGCACCTGATAGGGTGTCGATTGACGCACGTAAACGTAGGCTCCTCGCTCCAACTGATGCCCCTTAATTTTCTCGTTCATTGGGCCTCCTGTCTGCGTCGTTGAGCACGCTTTCAACAGTTGGCGCCACAGTCCGCGGCAGTGTTCCCGCGTCGATTCCGGAAGCTCGGTCCAAATCTCCTCTTCCTCGAACCGCAGTTTGCGCTCGAGTACGATGCGACTTTCCTTGTTGTTCTGCATCCTGACCTCCTGATGCAGATTCTGCACAACCAGGTCTCGAAGCCACGATCGACGCGCTGGGCATCAATGAGCCGGCGGAGCTCAAGCAGAGCTGTGATATCGATTCGGGGCCTATCTTCTACCTTAGCCGATCGCACAGTTCGGGAGTCAACATCCACTTCGGTAATGCGATCTGTGTTCCTGTCGGAAGTCTGACGACGAAGACCGTCGACTCCGTCCTTCGCAAATTTCGAACAACTTCCACTTCAACCCCGTAGAAGGGATGACATGGATAACAGATCTTGTGGGATGCAGATCATGAGTAGTACGAGGATGCCTTACGCCATTGCTTTGCCACTCATCTGCTGGAAGCCGGCGCCGACCTGCGCACCATTCAGATGTTGCTCGGGCACCCAACCTGGAAGAGACGACGATCTATCTGCATCTCTCCAACGGCATCTCAGCGCAACCGCCAGCCCGCTGACGCTCTCACGCTTGGCGCAAGGAGGCAGACACAAACGCATGATCAACCGGCCTCCATTGGAGATGGCCGACATCGTTCGCTTTGCCGGCAGCCTTTCCTCGAACGCAGTGAGCACTGGATCCACTGGCAACACCAGAAGGTCCTGCTGGCGATCACGCGCTGCCGCATCCGCTGCGCTCGGCGGCCATCGTGATCGCTGTTCCGACTGCGGACATACCGCCCGCTCCTCTACTCCTGCCGCAACCGGCACTGTCCCGCAAGTGCCAGGCAACGCGCGCCAACGCTGGCTCGAGGCGCGTGAACGGGAACTTCTGCCTACCCCTGCGTCCATGCCGTCTTCACGCTGCCACGCGAGCTTGCTTCGCTTGCTCTCCAGAACAAGCAACTGATTTATAGCCTCCTGTTTCAGGCCAGCGCTGAGACTCTCCTGGAGATCGCTGCGAT
>CAWFBI010000019.1:0-157516 GCA_963814015.1 uncultured Acidobacteriaceae bacterium | reverse complement strand
CCGAGGACTGGTCCGGCTCACTTCCGAATAGTGGGCGCATCGCGCTCAGTTGAGTTCCTGGGCGAGGCCGATGAGAAGCCCTTCAGGCCCGCGGATGTAGCAGAGCCGATACGAATCCTGATACTGGACTACCTCGCCTACGAGCTGGGCGCCACGCTTGCGAAGACGGTTAAGCGTCTCGTCGATGTTGTCAATCACGAACATGACGCGGAGGTAGCCTAGAGCGTTCACCGGGGCGTTGCGGTGATCCGCGACGACAGCCGGCGTGAGGAAACGGGAGAGCTCGAGACGGCTGTGGCCGTCCGGTGTGCGCATCATGGCAATCTCGACGCGCTGATCGGCAAGTCCGGTGACACGTCCTGCCCATTCTCCTTCGATCGTGGCCCGCCCTTCGAGGTGAAGGCCGAGCTCTTGAAAGAAATCAATCGTCAATTCGAGGTCATCGACGACAATTCCTATGTTGTCCAGCCGTTTGAGCGCCATGCGTCAAATACAGGATGTCGCCTAGATGCAACATGGACGCTCTGCAATCAGGGCGGATCACGGGCAATCCGGACGTGATCGCAGGATCAGTATCGGGAAACGCCCTAGGATTCCCGCATCTTGGATCGCGATCTTGGTTCCGGATCACCGGAGCCATGCCGACTTGAACGAAGCCGCTGCGGCGGCGGACGCGTTCGCGTGCGGCTGAGCCGACATTTGCGGCTGCCCCGGTAGTTTGGTTCGCAGAGAAGGAGGATTCTCTGTGAACCAACTACGTCAGCTCATGCTTGAGGAGTTGCGTCGCCGCAACTTCGCCGATACCACCATCCGGACATACCTGCACGGCGTTGCGCATTTCAGCCGGTACTTCCGGCGACCACCCGATCAACTTGGCCCTGAAGATATTCGCAAGTACCAGGCGATGCTGTTCACCAAGTTGAAGTACAGTCCGAACACAGTCATCCTGCGGCTGGCGTCGCTACGTTTCTTCTACATCCACGTGTTGAAGCGTGGCTGGAGTATCGCCGAGACACCCTATCCGAAGAAGGTGCGTCACCTTCCGGGGGTACTCAGTCAGGAAGAAGTCGCGCGACTGATTGAGTCCGCGGACACACCTTTTCATCGCATCCTGCTGATGACGATGTATGCCACCGGCGCACGCCGCGCAGAAACGGCTCACCTGAAGGTCAGTGACATCGACAGCAAGCGGATGGTGGTCCATATCCGAGAGGGCAAGGGCGGCAAGGACCGCGATGTCATGCTCAGCCCGAAGCTGCTCGAGGAACTTCGCATCTACTGGCGAGGTCTCCGGCGCAAGCCGAAGGAGTGGCTGTTTCCCGGCAACCGCTGGCACACGGCAAGTTATCCCGTCACTACCAAGGTCCTCTGGACTGCCTGCCAGATCGCCGCTGAACGTGCGGGCCTTGAGCATAGGCGCATCCATCCGCACACTCTGCGTCATTGCTTCGCCACACATCTTCTTGAAGCCGGCGCCGACCTGCGCACCATTCAGATCCTGCTCGGCCATCGAGACCTCGAAGTGACTACGGTCTACCTGCATCTATCCCAGCGACATCTAAGTGCGACCGCCAGCCCGCTCGATGCCCTCATGTTCTCCTCACAGGGAGCAAGCAAGCACCGTTGAACAACCGGCCTCTCGTGGAGATGGCCGACATTGTTCGCTGTGCCGGACAGGCGTTCATCGAACGCAGTCGTAAGTGGATCAACTGGCAACACCAGAAGGTGTTGTTAGCCATTACACGCTGTCGCACTGCCGCGCTGGGCGGCCATCGCGACCGCTGCACCGGCTGTGGGCATACGACCAAGATCTCCTACAACTCCTGCAGAAACAGGCACTGCACGCGGTGCCAGGGCAACGCGCGCCGACGCTGGCTCAAGGCGCGCGAACGCGAGCTTCTGCCCACTCGCTACGTACATGCCGTCTTCACGCTGCCGCGGGAACTGGCTCCGCTCACATTGCAGAACAAGCGACTCATCTACAACCTGCTCTTCCACGCCAGTGCAGAGACTCTGCTTGAAGTCGCCCGCAATCCACGGCATCTCGGTGCCGAGATCGGTTTCTTCAGCGTGCTCCATAGCTGGAATCAACGCTTGCAGTTTCATCCCCACATCCACTGCGTCGTTGCCGCTGGCGGCATCACCCCGGACCACTCAGGCTGGATCTCCGCCCGGCGTTCCTTCTTCCTTCCCGTCGGCGTGCTCAGCCGTGTCTTCCGCGGCAAGTTCGTCGCCGGACTTCGCAACGCCTTCCATCGCGGTGAGCTCCAGTTCCACGGCAGCCTGCTGGCTGTTGCCCAACCACACGCCTTCAGCGCATGGCTGCGAGTACTGTTCCGCCACGACTGGGTCGTCTACTCCAAGCCGCCCTTCGGCGGACCGGAACATGTGTTGCGTTATCTCGGCGCCTATACTCATCGCGTCGCCATTTCCAACAGCAGGCTGGTTGCTCTCTCCGATGGCAACGTCACCTTTCGATGGCGCGATTCCGCGCACGGCAACAAGAAGCGGCTCATGACTCTGCCGGTCGATGAGTTCCTTCGCCGCTTCCTGCTCCATCTGCTGCCACCCGGCTTCGTGCGCATCCGCAACTTCGGATTCCTTGCCAACCGCAACCGCGCTACTCTGTTGCCGCTGTGCTTTCGACTCCTCGGCAACTCAGAGAACGTGGCTGCTCCGCCAGCATCCCCACCCACCGATCAGACTGACCCACTCTGGAGCTGCCCAGTCTGCGGTGGAACTATCCACGTCGTCGAACGGCTCTCCGCCGCGCAACTCCTGCTTCGCTCCCCACCTCAACCACACCGATGCGTTGCATGAAGCTCCATCCACATCCTCGACCTCTCCTCGTGCTTCTGCGCGCACGCGGATCCCTTGTCTCTTCCGGTCAAAAACCCTTGGATGACAGCCTCTCCGGCGTCCACAAAAGGCCTCGGCGAACCAACATGCTGCTCCATCCCGCCCTTCTGTCATCCGACGCTGCCCAACTCAGCCTGTGCCTGATCCCTCTGCACCTGTTCAGACCGATTCAAAGTACATAGGCTTCCCGGAGGGCGGCTTCCTTCAAGTCGCTGTATCAGAAGCGCCCCCCTCTAAGCCCGCGCAACCGAGCACTGCTACCTGACGGGGCGCTCCAGATACAGCACTAAGACTTCACGGGAGTATCTAACCGAGGTACCTCATCGCGTCTGTCTTCCAAAACATGTTGATCCGCACCATCCAACCGAGTCTCTTTAACGCGCCTTCACCTCATAGCGCGCCTCCATGCCGGCCAGCATGTGGTCGCTGATGTGGCAGTGATAGAGCCAGATGCCCCCTGCATCGGGAACCATATCGGCGGTGATCATCTGCGCCGAGGTAACTACGAGTACATCGGTGCGCTGCCCGGCGACGAGCACGGTATTGCCGTGCCAGTGAGGCGTATGCGCGTTGTTGAAGTCCCCCAGGGTGGTGACGTACCAGCGCACGCGGTCGCCTTTCTTCATGGTCATCATAGGCATGTTGCCGTAGATATACCCATTGATGGACCACTTGATGTTGGTGAAGACAAAGCCCGTGTTGGCGATGGTTCCGGCGATTCCTGTGGCCGTAAGTACGCCAAGCTCGCCCTTGTTTACTCCTTTTGGGTCTGTGGTGTGTTCGCGGATGTTGTCGTCGAGATACCAGCTTTCGTTCTCATTAATAGCGATGAACATGGTTACAAATTCATGGTCGACATCTTTGGGGCGGCCATCAGTGCGGGCCATGCCCCGGCGCGTGACGACGAAGCCCCCGATAAGGCCGGAGGCGACGTCGCGCAGTTCGTCACAATGGGAATGGTAGAGCCAAAACAGCGAACTGGGATCGCTTGGACCTGGGCCTGCTCTCTCGGGAATCTGCCAGATATACTTGTGGGTAGCTCCGGGGGCCACGCAGCCATCATCTTTGTCTTTGCCTGCGGTGTTGTCATTGTAGTCTGCGCCTTCAGAGTCTTTCTCATAAAGCACGCCGTGGGGATGCATGCTGAACGGATGGGTTGCGTTGTTCTTGAAGACGATGTTGAGAGTATCGCCGACTTCTCCGTGGATGATCGGTCCGAGGAGGCCGAGATACTGATCTTCAGGGCTGCGCGGCTTCAGCGAGGTGAAGCTCGCGTCGGTGTACTCGCGATAGATGGCCTTCTTGTTGACTCGGCCGATCTGATGCGGGCCTGGTTCGGTGAAGCCTTTGGCGATAGGATCGAAGTCCATCCCCATCGCTTCATCGCGCCCTGACGGCGCGTAGTCCCACTGCACCTCGTCGGCGGCCACATAGTATGTGCGCGTCTTGCCCGCAGGCACTGCTGAAGCAGCGTCGCCGCGAACGGCATGTGCGCAGAGAGCGATTCCGGCCAGGCAAGCTGTGCCAACAATGGTGCGTGCAATTACTCTCTGACTCAATTCACCTCCAGGGTCGGGAGTTGCTAATGCTATCAGATGCCGCCATGGACGTGGCCAGGGGGAAGTTACCAGTTGAACGACAGGCCATGGAATTGTCGGCTAAATGGTAATTTTCGTTGGGCGGTGATCCACTAACCACGAGATGGCTCTTGGTTCTTCCCCGTGGAGCATAGAAGGGTCGCCATTGTCGATCGGATAGGGCTGGAACCAGATCGCGAAGTAGTTCACAGCTCACTTGGGATTGGCGAGCTTCCGGGCACGCGAGCCTGCACGGAATCGCAGCGTCCATCCCACCAACGCTCCCGCCGTGCCGCTCAAAGGCACGACGGCAGTGTGCCACACAAGCACGTGCATAGCTTGGAAGTTCGGGCAATGCAGCTCCAGCACCCCCACGCCGGCCAGGCCTCCGAGCACTCCCGCCACCAATCCTGCAGATGCCGGGTTGACCGCGAAGCCGCTCCGGATCAGCAACCACCCGAGCAACGCGGCAGGAATGGCGTGGAGGAAGCCGGTGAGCAGACACACGATGCCAATGGAGAAAAAGTGGTCCGTTTGATAATCGCGGAACAGGAACGCAAACACGGCAAGCAATGCCGCACTGCCGAATCCTAAAAGCGCGCCCGGAGAGATGCGCCGCAGGCTGCCCGGAGTCATTGCATGGACGAATTCGCTGGCCGCCACCCAGGCAAGAAAAACGAGCGCAGGAAAGACCAGCAAGCGCTCCAGGAGATCCATCTTGGCAAATCCGAAGAATCCCGCGCGCGCTGCGCCCGCCAGCGAGACGGTCGCGCAAACCAGCACCAGGCCGCCCGCCATCACCCATGTGGGCGGCAGCGGGCGCACAGGGCGGAGAGACGGTTTGATCGAGTCAGCGACGCGTTGCAGCGTCTCCGGCTTCAAATCATACGGAGCCCGCGCAGCCTTCGTCAGGACATCGTCAATCTCTTCATCTTTCATGACAGACCTCCGCTTCGGCCTTTCCTGAACCCCGCGGTACTCATCGTTTCCCTCAACTTCTTGTAAGCTCTGTGCACTTTCTGCTTCACTGACCCCACGCTGGAAGACGTGGCGCGTGCCACCTCTTCCAACGACATCCCCGCGACCTTCAACATCTCGATCACCTCGCGCTGACTCTGAGATAGCGGCGCCAGCAGCGCGTTCAGGCCGTCGGCAGGATCGGATTCTTTTGCGGCGGTCGCCATTTCTTTTGACATTGCCTCCAGTTGCCGCTCACCGACCGCGGTCCGCACCGATTTCCGATAGTGGTCAATGCGAACGTGCCGGGCAATCGCGTAGAACCATGGAAGCGCCGGTTCACCCGCGCGATAGGTGTGCCGCACCTTGTGAATGCGAAGCCAGGTTTCCTGCAGCAGGTCATCGGCATCCGTACGGCTCAGCGACTGCGCAAGGAAAAATCGATGGAGCTGCGGGCTGATGCGTTCGATAAGATCCGTTGCCGCGCCGAAATCGCCCTGCTGATAACGAGCCATCAGCGTTTCGAGAATGCTGTCCGGGTGCATGGGGTCGAATGCCTTCCTGCAATCAATATCAGTACCAGCGTGTTCGCGCAATTCGTTCCCCGTCGTCAAGGCGCCCTCGCAGACCCATTTCAATCCCGGGTTAAGTTACTTCGACGGAGAGCGCCCGAAAGTTACGCGAGGGTAAGTAAATTCAGAAATTTTTAACTGTCAGATCGACAGAGTAGCCTACCGTAACTTTTCGGCGATCCTGATCGAATACTCCGTTGTGAACGTGTTTCGCGTCCGGGATGAGCCTGCAAGCTCGCGGCAGCGGCGCATTTTCAACACAAACCCCGAGGAGATCGCAATGAATCTTCAAACACACCAGAAATCTGGCCTGTGGCGCTCCGGCTTTACGCTGGCGGCCCTTTGTCTCATCAGCTCCCTGGCCGCTTCCGGCCAGAAACAGCGCAGCACATTGGTGATCACAAGCACGAATAACGCTAGCGGCAATGCTGTTGTCGTATTCAAGTTGGATGCCGCAGGGTCGCCCTCGCTGGCGTTGGCGGATACGTTATGGACTGGCGGCAAGGGTGGCGCCGGCACGAACGCGGGAATTCTGCAGTTTAACGACGATCTCGGAGCCGTGGCAAACTTCGGATCGAACACCGTCAACCAATTAGTGCGATACGACAATTCCATTGCCATTGCAAAGACCGTCCATCTCGCGCCTGACTGTGTCAACCCGGATTCTGTCGCATTGACCCGGGAGCATCTCTTCGTCGTTGGCGCCAACTGTGCCGAGAGTCATGCGTGGCCTTCGGGCTATGTGGATGGCCCCGTAGTGAGTCTTACGGATACTTCAGCAGCGCAAATCGCAGTCGGAAGGAACTGGGCAGCCGTCACGATGAGTTCGGGATCTCTGCTCCAATTGCCGCTCACACAGGATGATGGCGTGTTGAACGGAACCAGTACCTCCATTCCGCTGCCCAGCGACGCGGACATGGTTCCGCTGGGGGCAGCGTTCTGGGGAAACGTTTTGGGCTTCACTCCGGCGCACAGTCCTGACAGCTTCGCCATCGTGGACGAGGACCGGAACCTCACCCCTATCACCGGACCGACACCGTCCTATCCTGTCAATGCTCCCTGCTGGGTGGCGAAAGGGCCGGGGAACATCTGGTACACGGGCAACTCCCCTGGTCACGCAATCTCCATCTTCTTCAGCGACGGCCAGGGTGGGGTGTTCTACAAATCGGTGCCCTTGCCGGGCGCACCGACGGACATAACGGTATCTCCCGATCGCAAATTTCTGGCCGTCATTTATGCCGTGGGCAGCGACGCTTATGTCGCCGTCTTTGCCATTGACGGCCATGGCGACCTGACGCCTGTGGCGACCTCAAGTCCAATCGGCGTCGCCTCCTTCAACGGCGTGGCCATCAGCCAATAAGCCACTCGATGCATCATCGTCTTGCCTGGCGGGCACTGCTCGCCGGGCAAAACGATGGTTTACAGAGATCAGGATTTTGGACTGTAGCCATATCACCTGCTTCCACAATTTCCACTGCCCACAATCCGAAGGCAGGATAGTTGAGCTGCGCACGTATGCGCTCGGCGAAGGCTTCGCTTCGGTGCGAGTCAAGGTTTTCGGGAAGAACTCCATTACGCGCGGGTCGGCATTCATTGAAGCAAACGGCGTCAGGTCCTGCTCACGCCCCTTTCGAAGCCGCAATCGTGAGGTCAGCAAATCGGGTGCCATGACCGTTGTTATAGCAACTTCGTGCCGGCAGGTTTTTTCCGCCTGAAGGTTCTTTTTGATCTACGTCTCACGCGATAAATCCTGGAAGACGCGCCAGTGTCTCTCATTTTCGAGCCGCTAGCTAGGCGACATGAGTCCTTACAAACGCCGCAGCATCGGGTAATCCTTCCGAGGCAGTGCTTTGGATTCCTGCCGCGATGCCGACTTGAACGAAGCCGCTGCGGCGGCGGACGCGTTCGCGTGCGGCTGAGCCGACATTTGCGGCTGCCCCGGTAGTTTGGTTCGCAGAGAAGGAGGATTCTCTGTGAACCAACTACGTCAGCTCATGCTTGAGGAGTTGCAACGCCGCAACTTCGCCGATACAACCATCCGCACCTACCTGCACGGTGTTGCGCACTTCAGCCGCTACTTTCGGCGTCCGCCCGATCAGCTTGGCCCTGAGGAGATTCGCAAGTACCAGGCGATGCTGTTCACCAAGTTGAAGTACAGCCCGAACACAGTCATTCTGCGGCTGGCATCGCTACGTTTCTTCTACATCCACGTGTTGAAGCGTGGCTGGAGCATCGCCGAGACGCCCTATCCGAAGAAGGTGCGTCACCTTCCGGGGGTACTCAGTCAGGAAGAAGTCGCGCGACTGATTGAGTCCGCGGACACACCTTTTCATCGCATCCTGCTGATGACGATGTATGCCACCGGCGCACGCCGCGCAGAAACGGCTCATCTGAAGGTCAGTGACATCGACAGCAAGCGGATGGTGGTCCATATCCGAGAGGGCAAGGGCGGCAAGGACCGCGATGTCATGCTCAGCCCGAAGCTGCTCGACGAACTTCGCATCTACTGGCGAGGTCTCCGGCGCAAGCCGAAGGAGTGGCTGTTTCCCGGCAACCGCTGGCACACGGCAAGTTATCCCGTCACCACCAAGGTCCTCTGGACTGCCTGCCAGATCGCTGCTGAACGTGCGGGCCTTGAGCATAGGCGCATCCATCCGCACACTCTGCGTCACTGCTTCGCCACACATCTTCTCGAAGCCGGCGCCGACCTGCGCACCATTCAGATCCTGCTCGGCCATCGAGACCTCGAAGTGACTACGGTCTACCTGCATCTATCCCAACGGCATCTGAGTGCGACCGCCAGCCCGCTCGATGCCCTCATGTTCTCCTCACAGGGAGCAAGCAAGCACCGTTGAACAACCGGCATCTCGTGGAGATGGCCGACATTGTTCGCTGTGCTGGACAGGCGTTTATCGAACGCAGTCGTAAGTGGATCAACTGGCAACACGAGAAGGTGTTGCTAGCCATTACACGCTGTCGCACTGCCGCGCTGGGCGGGCATCGCGACCGCTGCACCGGCTGTGGACATACGACCAGGATCTCCTACAACTCCTGCAGAAACAGGCACTGCACGCGGTGCCAGGGCAACGCGCGCCGACGCTGGCTCAAGGCGCGCGAACGCGAGCTTCTGCCCACTCGCTACGTACATGCCGTCTTCACGCTGCCGCGAGAACTGGCTCCGCTCGCATTGCAGAACAAGCGGCTCATCTACAACCTGCTCTTCCACGCCAGTGCAGAGACTCTGCTCGAAGTCGCCCGCAATCCACGGCATCTCGGTGCCGAGATCGGTTTCTTCAGCGTGCTCCATAGCTGGAATCAACGCTTGCAGTTTCATCCCCACATCCACTGCGTCGTTGCCGCTGGCGGCATCACCCCGGACCACTCAGGCTGGATCTCGGCCCGGCGTTCCTTCTTCCTTCCCGTCGGCGTGCTCAGCCGTGTCTTCCGCGGCAAGTTCGTCGCCGGACTTCGCAACGCCTTCCATCGCGGTGAGCTCCAGTTCCACGGCAGCCTGCTGGCTCTTGCCCAACCACACGCCTTCAGCGCATGGCTGCGAGTACTGTTCCGCCACGACTGGGTTGTCTACTCCAAGCCGCCCTTCGGCGGACCGGAACAGGTGTTGCGTTATCTCGGCGCCTATACTCATCGCGTCGCCATTTCCAACAGCAGGCTGGTTGCTCTCTCCGATGGCAACGTCACCTTCCGATGGCGCGATTCCGCCCACGGCAACAAGAAACGGCTCATGACTCTGGTCGTCGATGAGTTCCTGCGCCGCTTCCTGCTCCATGTACTGCCGCCCGCCTTCATGCGCATCCGCAACTTCGGATTCCTTGCCAACCGCAACCGCGCTACTCTGTTGCCGCTGTGCTTTCGACTCCTCGGCAACTCAGAGAAGATGGCTGCTCCGCCAGCATCACCATCCACCGATCAGACTGACCCAGTCTGGAGCTGCCCAGTCTGCGGTGGAACCATGCACGTCATCGAACGGTTCTCCGCCGCGCAACTCCTGCTTCGCTCGCCACCTCAACCAGACCGATGCGCTGCATGAAGCTCTATCAACATCCTCGACCTCTGCCCGTGCTTCGGCGCACACACGGATCCCTTGTCCCTTCCGGCCAAAACCCCTCGCATGCCAGCCTCTCCAGCGTCCCCATACGGCCTCGGCGAGCCAACATGCTGCTCCATCCGGCCCTTCAGTCATCCGACGCTGCTCAACTCAGTCTGTGCCTGATCCCTCTGCACCTGTTCAGACCGATTCAAAGTACATAGGCTTCCCTGTGGGCGGCTTCCTTCAAGTCGCTGTATCAGAAGCGCCCCCCTCTAAGACCGTGTAGCCGCGCACTGTCACCTGACGGGGCGCTCCAGATACAGCACTAAGACTTGTCAGGATCGAACTGATGGTGAAGTTGATTCAAGACTGTAAATCCGCTGAACCTGCTTCTGCGTGACGCCGTCCGGGGTCTTTTTCAGCGCGATATTGCGGAGAGAGCGAAAGAGCGGATTACCGAGGTGGCAGATTTTCCCGATGGACCACGACGTTGATACCGTCCAATCCACCTTCTTTCGTCGAAGCTGTTCAAAACGCTTCCACGCCGCCTCGTTGAGGCCGAATTTGTCGAATGCATCCGCCAAAGTCAGAGCATCTTCGACGGCCATCGCCCCGCCCTGTCCGAGGTTCGGAGTGGTCGCATGCGCCGCATCGCCGATCAGCCCAATGCGTCCAGAAGACCACTGCGTGAGTGGTTTCAAGTCACTGATATCGGTCCTCAAGATCTCTTGCGTCCGAGTATTTTGCAGCAAATCCATCCATTGCGGAAAGAAGGCTCGGAATAATTTTTCCGCATGAATTCTGATCTCGCTCACTGAGGAAGCTTCTCCGGCTGGGGCATTGAAGGTCATGTACCAGTAGTAGTCGTCGGCGTTGATCTTTGAGAACCCGACGCGACAGCCCTTCGCCCATATCTCATAGGCCTCATGCTCGGCTTCGGCGGCCAGGATATGGGCACCACGAGCTATAGCTCGATAAGAGGAAGAACCGGAGTATCGCTTTTCACCGCCCAGTCCCGCTATGCGGCGCATCTGAGAGTTGAATCCATCCGCCCCGACAATGATCGCGGCGGCGCAGGAAGATCCATCTGACAGACTCGCGAGGACCTGATCGCCGCTTTGAATTACTGATTTGACTTCGCAACCGAAACGGACTGGGTCTGCCTCAAGCCGTTCAAAAAGCAGTCGCTGCAGCACGCCGCGATGGAGGGCGATGGTCTCGAATCCATACTCCTTCGCAATCTGGGACATGTCTGTCGTCTGGATGTCGCCAGATTTCCAGTCCTGAAGTCGCAACAGCTTCACGGACCATCCTGCTTCGATAACCTTCTCCGCGAAGCCAAGCCGGGCAAACACCTGCATGGCATTTACTGCCATCCAGATTCCGGCACCTACCTCCGTGAGCCCGGTGGCCAGCTCTGCGAGCTTAACCTTGTACCCACGCTGCTGCAGTGAGATTGCCAGCGTCAATCCTCCAATGCCTGCTCCCTGGATGAGGACATCGCAATGTTCTTTCGTTTCTTCTTGGACTCTCGCTACGCTCATGGTTCAATTGTAGGAAAACGGGCGAGTAATAGCTCGCCTTTGCTGCTCGCTTTTGAACTGTTTGCGGGAGACGGATGAAGAAGACGATTGAGCCAAGAAAGACGCCACAACAAGCGCGCTCCAGGCAGACAAGAGCAGACATACTGGAGGCGACTGCTCACCTTTTGAACCGGAAGCCATTTAGCGAAGTATCAACAAATCACATCGCGAAGAAGACTGGCATCAGCATCGGGACCTTGTACGAGTACTATCCCAACAAAGATGCGATCCTGGCTGACCTTTCGATGGTGTTTATGCAGCAAGATACAGAACTCTTCGGGCGGATTTTCGAAGCCTCCTCACGCAGTCGTCAGAAAAACGGTGCTCTCGTCGACGATCTCGTGGAAGCGCTCATGACAATCCATCGAGACGATGCTCAAGTAAGAGGCGTCGTCTACCAGAATCTCGAGCGACTGAAACTCCTGGGGCCGGCGCAGAGCGCCACTCGAAGGATTCAAGCGAAGGGCACCGCATCCGTTCCTGAACTCGATCCGATACTGACATGGGTCGCGATTTCAGCTATCAACGCAGCTGTCCACTCCATGTCGCAGCTACCACAGGAGCTCCAACGGTGGGACTTCGCGAGAGTCCTGGTGCGGAATATTCTTGACAACTTACTTCACCCTAATGGCTCAGAGGGACGTCCAAAGCGAATGAAGCAATGATCCGTTGGTCCTTCAGTGAGCGACGGTTGAGTCGTGTTTAGCCCTGATAAACGGCCCAGTATCCAGCAATCGTGCCTGCATCGTCGGCAATTCGGAAGCTGACGCCACGTAAAACCTGGCGAAGCCACAATCGCAAGATTCTTGACGTTCGCTGGACGACTCGTTCCGGCATGCGGGTTTGAGCAACCCGTGAGTCATGTTCGTTGAGCCCAGCGCGATCATCGCGCACCGCCCGCAGGTAAGGCCGCCGAAGACGCTGGAACCCCGCCAAAGCGACGCTCCCTACCACGGAATTCTTCCAGCGCGGCATCCAGATCGCTGGCCTCAAAATCCGGCCACATCCGATCGGTAAACCAAAGTTCGGCGTAGGCAGACTCCCACAGCAAAAAGTCGGAAAGGCGTTTCTCCCCACCGGTGCGGATTAACAGGTCCACCTCGCCGCCCTCTGCGGTCAGCGCCTGGGCAAGCATGTCCCGGAGCAGGGAAGTCGAGGGTGACCGCTCATGGAGAAGCCTGCTGGATACGCCCAGGGCAGCGCGCATGATGGCATCGCGCGAAGAGTAATCGATGGCTACCCGCAGCATAAGTCGCCGCCCTTCGGCGGTCGCAGATACCGCCTGGTCTATCTCGCGCAGCAACAGTCTCGGTATGCGATCGCGCCGGCCGATGACTTCCAGCCGCGCACCGGCCTGCCTGAGTCTCTCCCGCTCTAATCGCAGGAACGCTCGCAGCAGCCAGAAAATACTCTGTACTTCGGCCGCCGGACGGCGCCAGTTGTCGGACGAAAACGCGTACAGGGTCAGGCGTCCGATGCCCACATCCGGAGCGTGCTCGACGACGCGCCGTACAGCCGCGACTCCGGCACGATGGCCCGCAACCCGGGGCAGATTGCGCCGCGCCGCCCAGCGCCCGTTGCCGTCCATGATGATGGCTACATGCAGTCCGGCAGGCTGATCACTTTGCACTGCAAAGTTTTCGGGTGTGAGCATGTTACTTTGCATCGTAAAGTTACCTCACAAAAAAAGGTTCAGGCTCTGGTGGGCGCGAGGCCGCGCAGCAAGCTCGATGCGGGCTCGTCTTTGGTTACCTTCGCAGCATCTCGCACCACCTGCTCGAGCGTCGCCAGGTATTCGAGATAGCGTTTACGGCCGGATGCTGTAATTCGACATGTTGTCTGGGGACGATTACGACCGTGGTCCTTCACAATAGCGACCATGCCTTCTTTTTCCAGTACCTGCAAATGGCGGCTCAAGTTGCCATCGGTAAGCCCGCATAGTTGTTTAAGGTCACCGAAGGTCAGTCCTTTGGGATTGGTGATCAGGGAAGTGAGCACGCTAAGGCGAGCGCGCTCGTGGATCACGCGATCCAATCCTTCATAGGCAAATCGTCCTTCGCTGGACCCCGCCTTAGCTTTCATCTGCACCCTCGTGCCTGCTGAAGAGCAGAATTGCTGCCACCAGTAGCTGTCCAGCTCCGTAGGGAATGCCCATTGCCCATGGAGAGAGTGCCCGGCTGCCGCCGAGTGCGATACAGGCCAGGCCGGTCAACAGATACCAGGCGCCCGCTGCGAGCATCGGACGGGGCAGAAAACGACACGACGAAAAAATGCCCAGACTGAAAATGACCTGCCAGATTCCAGGAATCATCCACAGCGCCGCTGGAACATAGCGCACCAGCACGATCGTAATCAGCAGTCCCGCACCGACGGAGGGTAGGAACTGCTCCACCGCCATGTGCATCATCTCCTGCGACATACCCGAATGCATGCGCCGGGTGCGGGTGTACATCTGCACCCCGGTCAAGGCAGCTGAAAGGCAGGCGGTTGAGATCCAGATGCTTAAATAGCTGGAAAAATGACTCACCGGATCTGGCAGCCATAGTGCCTGGACGATTGCGGCCAAAACCGCGATAAGACCCGTTGCGGCGAGAGTCGCCGGACCGTAACCACGAAACTCCGTGGTCCGCGCCATCTGCCGGCGTATGCTGCTGATGTCGCCAAGGGCTCTGTGCAGGTCGCTCATCCGTACTCACTTTACACTGCAAAGTATCCTGAAGGAAAGGGGTTTGTCAATGATGCCGGATGGTGAATTTTTAGAAAGTTTTGGCCATTTCAGATTCGGATAGCGCTGGGTCGTTGGGATGTGGCTGAACCAGCCCGGTAAGGGTGAAACCGCATTTCTCATAGAAACTTATTGCTGTTGAATTTGTGCTAGTAACCATCAGACGCAGCCCCTGCAGTCCCATTTTTTGTGCCCATAACTGCACCGCATTCATAAGCGTGGCCCCGAGACCGCTCCTGCGGTGCGTAGGCGCCACCCACATGGATAGCACGTAGGCCCGTTGCAGATCATTTTCGTCGCATTTGCCGCCTATGATTCCGCAAGGCGCCCCTTTATCCATCGCGATGTAGCACACGGATTGGTCGCTGTTCCAGATGGAGACCAGCCTGAGCCAGTCTTCATCGGAAAGCTTAGATTCCCTCGCGTATGTGCTGGCGAATGCAGTCGGTGTGTCTTGCAATGCAAGCAAGCGGACCGTCTTGAGGTGCCCGGCCAGGGGTGATGACAGTTGTTCCACAGTGATCATGGTCGAAACCATTCTATTGCTGTCACGGATTACTATCGGGCAACCGCCCTGATGGTCGCTCTTGGCCTACACCTACTGGGAAACTGCTCGAGGCGGAGCCGGGTGGTAATCACGCGCGAGGGCGGTGGCGGCTTCAATTTGCTGCCGGGCGCCTTCGTGGTCGCCCTGCTGCTCTAACAAACGGCTCAGTTGCGCATGGACCTGGAAGGCGGGCGAATCGGCTGATTTGTTCGGCGAGGCCAGATAGAGCCTGAGCAACTGAATGGCGAGTTGCGGATCCTGGTTGCTGCGGCTGAGAAGGGAAGCCCCGTCGATTAATGCCGGCCCGTGTGGCTTCGCAGCCTTTGCATCCGCATCAATTCCGGCGTGCAACGCCTCCAGCATCTGGTCCCATTGCCGGCGGCGCGAGTAGAACGAGGCCAGTGTCATCCAGGCGTCGGCAGACTGGCTGGAGGCTTCCACCGCCGCCTTGTACTCGGTTTCTGCCAACGCGTAATTCTTATCCTTCTCTGCCAGGCGGCCTTTGAGCTGATGAGCCTGTGCCGGCGCACTTGGTTCCAGAGTCTGGGCCACGTGTTGCGCCTTGTTCTTGCCGCCGCCAACAATCCCCGGGGCAGCGGTATAGAACTCGCCCAGGTCGGAGAGCGCATCTACATTTCCGCCATCGAGTTGGACCGCGCGCTCAAATTCATCCCGCACCTTCTTCGCGAGCCCATAGGCCTTTATCGAATGAATTTTGTCGGCTTTTCCGCCATAGGCGCGGCCCAGCCAGAGGTGGTAATCGCTATCCAGCGGCATAAATCTGACCGCGGTTTCGCACTCGCGGATCGCATCATCCCATCGCTCTTCCTGGTAATACACGCGGCAAAGCAGATTGTGCCCTTCCGCGTCCCCAGGATTTGTGGCCAGCGAAGAGTTCAGGCGGGAAATTGCGTCGTCTGCCCTGCCTGCAGCCAGGTCGGCACTTGCCGGCTGGAGCAGATTGTTTGGAATGGAAGCAGCATAGGTCGTCCGTGCCAGCGATACGCTTAGCACGGCGAGAAAAAAACGAGAAAGCGTTAAAGAGTTGAATATTCGCACTGGATTTACAGCTGGAGCCTCTCGACCCGGTTCCTCACTGTTGATGTTCGCGGGCAGGTGGAAGATTCGCCCATGGCAACCTAAATTCCGCATCGTCTCCAGGACGATTAAGACCCGATCGCCCGTCACCCGATTCGCGCCCGATGAGCATTTTGCTCCTCCCAGCTGACTATCCTCAGAAGACGATTCGTTTTTCGGCCGATACAGCTATTCAGGGCTACAGAGTTTGAAGTATTGAATCAATAAGTCCTTAGGCCATGGCTTAACGGAAGGGATGCTCAGACCATGCAGATCAAAGGACAGAGTGACGAGGCAATCAGGTTGCCCTGGGCACATCTCCGGATTCCCCCGTTTCCCCAAATCGCCGTACGGATACTCCAGTTGACCAATAATGAAGATGTCTCGATGCGCCAGCTGAGTGCCTTGATCTCTTCGGAGACGGCATTTTCCAACGAGGTTCTTGCCATCGCGAATTCTGCGCTGTACGGGGGCCGCTTTCCAGTCACCAGCGTTCTTCAGGCCATCGCCGTGCTCGGCACCAATAACCTGAAGGGCATCTGTCTTACCGTCGGAGTGAGAGTTTACCTTGGCAAATCGCTCAACCATCAGACGTTGCGGGCTATATGGCGCCACAGCCTCGCCTGTGCCCTGGTGGCCAATCAGCTCGCCATGGCTGGTTCGATGGATAAAGACGCTGCGTATACCGCAGGCATCATGCATGATATCGGGCGATTGGGACTGGCCGTTATTGCCCCGAAAGCATACGCCGCCTTATTGGAGACGCATAGGGGCTCCCCTGGCAGCGCCCTCCAGGCGGAGCGCGAGTTATTCGGGTTTGATCATTGTGAGGCAGGGCGGCGTCTGATTGCGGACTGGAAACTACCCGCTGGGTTCAAGGCCATCGTCTCCGATCATCATTCCCCCAGGCAGAAGGCGGGTCCCTGGAATATGCCCGGCTTGATCAACGTGAGCTGCAGAATGGCTGATACTGCGGGTTTCACTGTATTTCAGGGTTGTGAAGTCATCCCGTATGCGGATCTGCTGGACGAACTCCCAGATCGGGAACGGAAAACCTTCTGCCCCGACCTTGAACGGCTTGTTTTTGAGGTTTCCAGCAAGATCAACGCCCTGGAGTTGGTTTGATCTGGTCCCGCCGTGAATTCCACTTCTTCTTTGAAGTCTCAGCCGAATTTTCGCTATCAGGCCGGCCCGTACGCCAGGTACTCTGAGTCCATCGGGCGGTCATCCGAATCTGAAAGTTATGTATGTCGTTAACCAGTCACAGCTCCCGTTCGTAGGAATGTCACGTGAGTTTGTGGGTACGGATCATGGGGGCGTCGGCATCTCGTTCTTTGTGGTGATTGGCGAACCCGGCCGGGGAACGCGGCTCCACAAACATGATTACGACGAAATCGTATACGTCATTGAAGGCCGCTCAAAGTGGAGGGTCGGTGATCAGGAGCGGGAGGCTACCGCCGGCGACGTGCTCATCGTCCGCGCCGGTGAGCCGCACAAATTCATAAACAGTGGCGAGGGAGCCCTTCGCCAACTGGACATTCATCTGAACCCGACCTTCGAGACAACCTGGCTCGAGGATTAGCGTGTTCTTAGAGACATCACCTTGCCGACCCACGGATGATGAAACGGGCGACCGCGCTACGGCGGAAGAGAGCGAAGACGGAAAAACAAGTCACTGAACATTCCGCGTCTCCTAAGCTGTCCCTAATACCTGGGCCACGGCAGACGTCAGTTTCTCCCAGGCGTCCTTCTCCACCTCGAGTTGCAGACGGCCGTGCTTTGAGAGCTCGTAATATTTCGCCCGGCGGTTGTTCTCAGAAGTTCCCCAGCGAGCTTTGATCAAGCCGCGACGTTCCAGCCGGTGAAGGGCCGGATACAGCGAGCCCTGCTGGATCTGCAGAACATCGCTCGACATCTGCTGTACCCGTTCGGAGATGGCCCACCCGTGTTGAGCGCTGAGGGAGAGTGTCCGCAAAATCAACAGATCAAGGGTGCCTTGGGGAAGGTCGATGCGTTGGGCTGTCATGTGCCCCCTTTCGCTTCTACAAAAGGAAAATACACATCTCCTTGTAGAAGTGCAAGGGAAGCTCCTGCAATGCCCTTTTTCTCCGGGTCATGTGCAAACTTGATCAGCTCGCGGCTTCAAAAAGATGCATCATTTGACTTGGTCTCACCAAACTCATCGCATCAAAGGAAAGACAGATGACAGGAAGGAAGTTGTTTTTGTTTGTTCCGGCGACACTCTTTGGGTTTTGCCTCCCCGTTGCGTCGATCGCGCAAACCATTCCCGGCGCCGCCGCCATCGATGCCCAGGTAAAGAAGATCATGAGCAATACCCACGCCAACGGCATGGCCGTGGCGGTGGTTGATCACGGCAAGGTGGGCTATGTCCAGGCCTATGGCATTCGCAATGCCAAGCGCGACCCGCTCAACATCGACACTGTCATGTACGGGGCGTCGATAACCAAGACCGTGCTCGCCTACATCACAATGCAACTGGTCGATCAGGGCAAGCTCAGCCTCGACACTCCCATCAAGGACGACCTCGACCATCCGCTGCCGGCCTATGGCCCCGATCCGGCCTTCCCCGACAAGCACGGGCCGTACCCCGACCTGGCCAACGACCCGCGCTGGGAAAAGATCACGCCGCGCATGTGCCTCACCCATTCCACCGGCTTCAACAATTTCTGGTTCATCGAACCGGACCAGAAGCTGCAAATCCACTTCGACCCGGGCACGCGCTTCAGTTATTCCGGTGAAGGCTTCATCCTGCTGCAATTCGTCATCGAGCACGGGCGCAAGTCGCAGGGGTTGGGACTCGACGTCGGTGACCTGACCAAAGCCAATTTCGACCGGCTGGGCATGACCCGCACAAGCCTGGTATGGCGGCCCGATTTCGCTCCCAATTCCGCTGACGGCTGGAACGACCAGGGCCAGCCGCAGGATCATGACCGGCGCAAAAAAGTACGCGCGGCAGGTTCAATGGACACCACGATCTCAGACCTGCCGAAATTCGCTGCGGCGCTGGTGCGCGGCGATGGCCTGAGTGCGGCCTCGCGCGCGGAGATGACCAGGCCACAGCTCCCTATCGGCACCGCCCATCAGTTTCCCCCTTTCGCACCCAACCTGCCTGTAAACGAGCAGCGTAAGGATCTCTATGCGGGCCTCGGCGTCGTTGTCTTCGATGGTCCGCAGGGCCACGGCTTCTACAAGGGTGGTCATGATGGTCAGACCGCCAACACCATGATCTGCATCGAGGCCAACCAGCGGTGTGTCGTCATTCTTTCCAACGACGTCCGCTCCGAAGCAAGCTTCGCCGATCTGGTCAGGTTCATCCTCGGGGACACCGGCGTCCCCTATGACTGGGAATATGGCGACCATGCGGGCAAGTCGTAAGTTTTCTGAATGAATGTAAGCATGGCGGTGTTGAATTACAGCGGACCTCTGCAGCAGCGCGAAATGACTGACACCAAGGGTGTGATTCATCCGCAGCCGCTATCGATCAGCTACTTTACGCTTACCTCTCGCGTTCCCATCATTAGCTCCACTACCGTCTCAAACAATCTGTTCCGCGTCTCCAGCCGTACCCCTGCCCGGGTCACATACCGCACCACGATGTCGACGCCCCCACCAGCAGGCCGCATATCGACCGATGGCGTCGCACTGAACTGCGGAATACCCTCTTCGTGGGTTACCCGTTTCCATTCCTCCTCCGCCATCTTCGTGTCCGCCGCGGTCGCCTTGATCGCTGCGTCGCGGATCTTGTCGATCAAAGGATAAGCTTCGGTTCCCGGTGGAATACTCACCTTGATCTCGTCCCACATCCACTGGCCTGCGGTGGAGAAGTTGAAGTACTTCCCATGAATCGCATATCCGTTCAGGAAGGAGACCCGTCGCCCCGTCGGATGGCCATTTGCTGTCCAGTTCCCGGTCTCCAGCAGCCAGGTGCGGAAGACTCCGATCTCCACCACTTCACCTCCGACCCCATCGATCTCCACCCAGTCCCCCACCCGTATCCCGTTCTTCCCCATCAGCACAAACCAGCCACAGAACGCCAGGATGAAGTCCTGGAAGACCACGGTCAACCCCGCCGTAGCCAGCCCCAGGATGGTTGGCATCTGTTGCGGAGTTCCGAAAATTACCAGCAGGACCAGCACTAACCCGATCACCTGCATCCCCAGATTCAGAATGATGCGCAGTGTCTGCCGCTGCCGCCGGTCCCGCGATATCCGGTCGAACAACACCTGCAAAGCCCAGCCAGCCAGGATAGTCAGCAGAACAATCGTCGCAATCACGCTCAGCGACTGCAGCATTAGATGGAGCAGCATCTTGTGTTGCAGCCTGACCTGGTTGCCCCACCGAACGTAGAGCGCCAGCAGCTGCTGCTGTGTCGCCAGGCGGTCGTCGAGGATGGTCAAAATGTTTCGTTGCGTCGCCACGGTCTGCAATTCCTTAACCTGGGTCGAACTCGACTCTCCAGCCGCTTTTTGAGCGGCGGCCTTTGCTTCGGCCGCCTGGGCCTCTGGCTCCAGCCTTGCCCTGTCCGCCGTCAGTGCAGCGACATCCGCCGTTGCCAGTTGTTCTGCCTGCTGGATCAGTTGCAATCTGCTCCGCTGTGCCCACCACGCCGAGATCTGCCCCGCCAATGTCTTGTAGTTGCCCGCCGAGACCACTGCGTCCTGTCCGTCGCCCCCTCCCGCCATCTGCAGGTCATACTTCTTCATCGCCGCCTCGCGCGCCGATAGCTCCTGCTGAATCTTGCCTCGATGATCTCCACTCGCCCGGGCCAGATCATCCATTGCATCCGACAACTCGTCCTGGTCAAGGCCCAGCTGCGCCTTGGCGACCTCCAGATCGTCCCCCGCCGGCCCAATCGGAGCGGTTGAACCGGCAACCGCGCCAGCAGCGGGACCGGCCTTCGCCGTCAAAGCCGCTACCCGTTCCTGGTCATCCTTGACCGTTTGCTGTAGGGAGGTGACCCGCTGCTGCAAAGCCAGTGCCGCGCCCGTCAGCTCCCTGGTCTCCGCACTGGCCTGGCGCAGAGATTGGGCGAAAGCCTGGTCCACCTCGTGGTCCGCCAGCCGCTCCGCCTCGTGCGCCAGCTCCAGCTCCTCCGCCGATACTGCCAATGCCGCCAGCGTCTTTGCTGTCTGCCAGGGCCGCTGATCCACGATTCCATCCGGGCGCGGCACGGCATTCCAACCCGGCTTTTGCCCATGCAGGAAGGGCAGATACTCCATAACTCCCCGGGTCGTGAAGCTCCCAGCCAAACACGAAACCACCACTGCCAGCGCCACCGCCGCAGCTATCTTGTGAGCACGATTCATCCCTGCCAACCCCTCATTCCGGCGCACCTGACTCAGCGTAAACCCTCTGTCGGCGGGAGATCCGGACCGGAAATAGAAAATGCCCCTGAACCCAGGTCCAGGGGCATTCCTTGATAAACAGCGTGTTGCGAAGGGTCTAGGCGCGAACGGTGATCACGCTGGTCTCGCTTACCACCGTAGCGACTCCGGGAGCCCGGCTATGGCCGGAAATGTATCCCTTGCGATGGCCATTCCGGCAGACGAACCACTGCTCATAGAAACGGTCGGAATGCTTGGGAACTCCTGGGAGGTTTAGTGTTTCATATGCGGATGGCTGCTCTGTCATCATCTCACCGCATTGTTTACATTTTTCAGTAGGCATGGTTCTTCCTCCTCCACCATTTATATGAAATGCAAGCGGTGTTCGACTACACCTCTGATGTCTATTTCGAACTTCGGTAACTGTTGCAGGCTTTAATACGTAGTGAGTTACCGCAGCTAAGTCCTTTGTTTCATGAAGGCGCTCAATTTGCGCATAACTTCGCGCGCCGCAATATGCTTATGTCCGGAGAGGTACGGTTGTGTCTGCGGTTAGGGTCGGAACCGCCTTTTCCGTAATTATTGTGAAAACGGCTCCCGTGTCCAAGGACTCAGTAATCATTCTGCAGGACCGGTGAAGCCTTCGGCTCACTTGACCGCACACTCTGAAGCTCCCTGGAGATTTCACCGTTACCTCTGAGGTTCGGCTATGATGACTGCTTCCCAGCTTATTTGTGGAAGAAGCAAGAGTTTGGGCAGCCGACTGCGAGGACGATGAAAAGGCAGGGAAGTTTGTTGCATAAATATCTGATGGTGGTGGTCTATGGATTGTGGTGCTGCATGGCTGTCCAAAGCCAATCCGGCACAGGATTTACCCGGACACCTTGGGGAGGCTATCCGTACCCCGCCTCGTACGATGCCGAGATCGCCGATCCCGACGTTCACCGGGTCCTTTTTGAGAACGAAAACATCATGTTCCTGGAAGTATCGAACCCACCGGGACTCGACGTTAGAATGCACGGTCACCCTTATCCGTCAGTGTTCGCGCGCGATACCGGAGGCGGAGCTGGCCCCGCCGGAATTCCGGTGGATGAGAGTCACCTCGACCCCGCAAGTCCATTCGCAGGCAGAGGATGGGGTCAGGGACCCGCGCCCTCGGGCTTAGAGTTTCCTCGCTGTACGACAGCGCCGCCCGAGGCGCCGCATAAGCCGATCAATCACGGCGCGGTACCGGTGCATTTCTATCGCATCGAGTTCCGCCGGCTGGATAGCGAAGACTATCGAACCCATTGGAAGGATTGGTATCTGTGGATGTTGCAGCCGGGTAGTGTCTCACCCGGGCAGCAGCCTGGAGCTGCTCCGGGGCCCAGATTGTCAGACGCGTGGCCGTATCCGCTGGCTTACGATTCCGTTCTCGCCGCGCCCAACAACTACCGGCTCCTCTATGAAGACGGACACGTGCGGCTTCTCGAAGTGACCGTCCGTCCCGGCGAAACCACTCCCGCGCATGGCAATCCGTATGCTTCCGTGCTGGCTTTCAATACGGTCGCGGTCGATGAGCGAGAGATCATCAACACGAAAATCGACCCCAAGTCACCGCTCAATGGGCACGAGGCTGGACACGGTCCTGCGCCGGGCGTTTTCAATATGAGCGCGCCCACCTGCACCACGCTCGCTCCGCAGGCGCCGCATACCATCCGCAACAACAGCTCCATTCCGTTGCATTACTACCGCATCGAATTCAAGCGCGTTGATGGCGACGACTTTCCATCGCATTGGCGTGAGTGGTATCCGTGGATGAAGTACATGGAAAACATGCGCTAAGGTTCACAGGGGAAGTGCTTGATGAAAACGCCTGAATTATTTGACTTGACTGGCCGGGTGGCTGTCGTGACAGGTGGCAATGGCGGAATTGGGCGGGGAATTGCGCTCGGATTGGCCGAAGCCGGGGCTGCCGTTGCGGTGTTTGGACGAAACGACGAAAAGAACCAGCGGGTGCTTTCCGAACTGAAGGCAATCGGCGTTCCTTCGCTTGCGGTGAAGGTGGATGTGACCCATCGCGCTGGATTGGAGCCTGCGCTTAAGCGGGTGGAGAGTGAGCTCGGTCCGATAGGCATTCTGGTAAACAATGCCGGCAACGTGTCGTTGAGCGGCGGTGTGTTACAAGAAAAAGCTGAAGATTGGGATAGCGTCATCGAAACGCAGCTCAGCGCAGTTTTCCTTCTTTCCAAGATCGCTGCCAGATCGATGCTTAGTCATAAAGGGGGAAAGATTATTAACATCGCCAGTATGTATTCGTTCTTTGGCTCCGGGCTCGTCCCCTCTTACAGCGCGGCCAAAGGGGCGATCGTCCAGCTGACCAAGTCAATGGCCATTGAACTCGCCCCGCACAACATACAAGTCAATGCGATCGCGCCAGGCTGGATCGAAACCGACATGACGGCGCCGGTACTCACCATGCCGTTGAACGACGAGATTCTTGCGCGAACCCCCGCCGGTCGATGGGTCAGCCGGAGGAACTTGCCGGAACAGCTGTTTACCTGGCCTCGGCGGCTTCGGATTTCGTTACCGGAGAAACGATTCGTGTCGACGGCGGTTATGCGATCCGATGACAACAGGTATGGGGTCACTCTATTCAGTCAGCCTGGTTCCAGAATCGGTTGACTTGTGCGGAGAGGCTCCGTTTTGGAACCGCTCACGCAACTGCCCTTTCCGTCGGTTATTCGGACTTCTTGAGTACAACGCGAGCAACCCTTGTATCGTTTGCGCTCTTAAGCGTTAGTTTTCCGTTCATGACTTGCCCGGAGGTCCTCAGGTCATACGAGAATTTCCACTCCCCGGTTGTAAGATCAAAGGTGACCCGGTCCCCATTCAGTTGTCCGTTTGCAATCGGATAGCGCTCGGCCGCATCCGGCCCTCCGGTGCCCGTCAACTTCTGACCATCCTCGTTGAGTTGAAACAGCTGCGGAACGTCGTGATCGCCGCCATCCACCCGAAAGGTACCTTGCCACTTTCCCGATACGCTTCCAGACTGCATGCCGAAAGCAAGCAATAGCGCAATTGCCATCACTCTCATCTCGCATCTCCTTCCGCTAGCGCCCTTCGCCGATTGCGAGCTTTTCCTCTCTTCCGCCACATCATCAGTCCGCTTAAGAACTGTGGGAGAACCATTGCGCTGGCAACAGCCATCAAAGTGCGGCCCCCGACCCCCAGGATCGAACCTGAATGAATAGCCTCGTTGGAGGCAAAGGTGCGATCTATCAAGGACAGGCTACTCGATGAAGAGAGCGAGAGCTCTTTTCCAGTGTAGGGATCGATGGTGATTACACTGTCGATGTCGGACCCCATCGGGCGCCGTTCAACCATGGAGACCTTATACGTTCCTCCGTATGCGGGCATTTGAATCCGAGTAGCAGACCCATTTGGAATAATTGCTGAGGCGACTGATAGCGCCTGATCCGGCGCGATATAAGCAATGCCCTGCGGGATCGTCGGTCGTAACGCCGGGGGAGCAGCCACATGCTCAACGCCGTTCAAGTGTCGAATCGCTCGCGTAATTGGCACTTCGAAACTCATGAGTGCACCTGTTCCAGCCGCGATCAGGAGGAAGCTGAAAGAAAGAATTCCAATGGCATTGTGCAGATCCGACCAAAAGCGACGAGTTCCGTCCATGGCTCGCACGTGAATTCGGGGGTTCGGCCACCATAGTCCAAACCCCGATAGCAGCAGCAACAACGCCGCCAGATTCGACCATTGCACAACAGTGCGCCCGATCGTCCCGGTTGCCAAGCAGGTGTGAAGTTGCCGGGCAAATCCCAGGACCGTCTGGCCGCGCTGTCTCAGGCCCAGCACCTGCCCGGTATGGGGGTTCACATGAGCGATTCCAGATGGGAGCGCCACTGCCCACGAGAGTTCGGGGGAACTGGCGAAGGTTACCGCTACGACATCGTCCATCGGGAAACTCTTTTTCACCGAGAGGATGATTTCGCCGAGCGAAAGATCGCGGCTGGATGGAGCGACGTAAGACAACTTCGAATTGAGAATGTGATCCAGCGGAGACTCAAATGCCAGGATGCTGCCGGTAATGCCGAGGACGACGAAGAACGCTCCCGCCAGACCACCGATCCAGAGATGAAGCCTGAATATCCATCTTCGCGTCATTATTTTGCCAAGCTTCGTGTTCTTAGCCGTCTCGTTCAAGACGAGTATCCTTCACCGAAGCTCAATCAGCGGATTGACCCCGGCAGTGGGAACTCCGTTCGTTTGCTAAAAGAAGAAAGCGGCAATTACGATTTTGTCAAGCAGGCGCCCAGGCACCAGGATGGAACACGCGGCAGCCAGCGTATGGCCGGGTTGGCACTCCAGCCATACGGCGAGGAAGCACCGGCTGCCTCAGGGCAATCTTCGTGCTTGTTACGGAAAGTGTACGAGACGGCACGTCTACTGAATAACGATGCTGTGCAGGCCGAATGACAACTGCTGCGGTTCGAAAATGCGCCAGCCTATTCGTCGTCGATGAATAATTTTCTTTGAAAATCTTCTTTGGCGTGCGTAGCAGGTTGAAGAAGATAGCCACACTCCTTTGCAAGCTCACGCAGAAGTTTTTCCTTATCTTCTCTGGGTAGCCCGGCGACAACGACAGTAGAGGCAGAAGTTGAAGCATTTGACGGCATAGGGAGGACCCTCCAAATCGACCTCGAACATAGGGTGATTTATGCTGATTATCGCGGGCGCTAAATACAACAGTCAATGTGACTTGTTCGTTCTCACGTTACCTTTTAACCAGCGCTTCGACGCTCCGGTAACCAGGATGACAGCATTGGCGACGGCCACTACCACCATCGATCATCGGTCTGACGCCGACGCGGCATGGCATATATTCGTGCACACTGGTTAACAGTCGCACGCGAACTGCGTCTTTCTATGTGCCGGACCGAGGTGGGCGCATGAAAAGTCGCCGCGGGTTTGCTTTGCTGGTGCTTCTTTCCGGGGCGCCTCTTGCGTAAAGAAAGGGTTCTCGTTGCGGCTTCATGGAATGCCTTCATGGGGGACATCGTCGCGGGCCAGGAACACGGCCAGTGACATTCGGCTAGTCACCGGGAATCCGCGACCCTCGACAGCGTTGCGTCGCTCTCAATGAAGTCCGACGGCGGGCGGGTGAGGTATGCGCTGTAGCTGCCTTGATAGCCAAGTAATCGAGCGATGGGAGCGAGCATTGAGAAAAGGGCGCCGCGCACAAACCTCGAGGGCTTCGGGAAGCGAACGACATCCTCAAATTCTTTGGCCAGTACCGCAAGCTGGAGAAGATTGGGCATTCCCATCGCATCGGTCTTACCATCCTGGGCCAGACCGATCACATTCCGAAGGTATTCTTCAAAGCGAGCGGCGGGTCGAATTTCCATCGTTATCTTCGCCTCGTAGATTCCGGCGTTCCACCACCGGTGAGCCAGCCCCGGGGGAATTTCGATGGTCGAACCCACTTCGGCAATCGATGTTGTGCCATTCAGGAATAAGCCAACGCGTCCGCTCACAACCGTCAATCGTTCATAAATGACCGGGTGTATATGCAGGGCTGACCCGGCCCCACATTTGCGCGCGTATAGGTCGACAATCAACTGCTCACCCCTGGTTTCGCATGTGCCAACCCGGATGACCACATTGATTCCCGTGACCGGATTCTCGTACACCTCGCCTCGTCTGAGCATGACCCTACTCCTAAGGCTCGTCGAGCCATACGGGGGTTGTTTGAATTGGTGCGTTATCAGGGGGTCTGGGTATGCCGGCTTCACCGGGATAGAGATCGCCCGGGGATCAAATCAGCTGACCAGCTTCTTCCGGACGGCATAAAGGACGATCTCCGCGGTATTGTGGATATTCAATTTCTGCATCAGTTTGGTGCGGTGGCTTTCAACCGTATAGGGGCTGACGTCCAGTAGAACCGCTGCTTCCTTGTTTGTTTTTCCTTCCGCCAGTAATTGGAGCACTTGCTTCTCCCGTGCAGTCAAGAGCTCAAATGTATCGGAGAGTCCCTCCTGCTTAAGGACACGCATGTAATCCTCAAGCAGCGTTTCGGTGATGGCCCGGCTGAAAAATGGCTTTCCATTGGCCACGGCTCTGATTGCTGAGAGCAAGTCTTCTTCGGCCGATTCCTTCAACAAATAGCCTTTTACGCCGACGTGCAGCGCCCGCAACAGGTAGCTCTCGTCCGCGTGCATGGTGAGCATGATGATGGCCGCCTGATTGTTCAGCTTCAATATCTGTGCAGCCGCATCAATTCCATTCAGCAGGGGCATCGCGACATCCATGACCACGATCTGTGGGGAGAGGTTCGCCGCCAGCACGACGGCGTCCCTGCCATTGGCTGCTTCCCCAATCACGACCAGCTCTGGATATTGCTCAAGAAGGAGCCGCAGGCCTTTACGTACCACTCCGTGGTCGTCTGCGATCAGCACTCTTAATCTCGCGCTTCCTATCATCTTCGGCAAGCCTATCGCTAATTCCAAGTGCAGCCTCGCAGTCGTCGTGGACGATGTTCTGGAAGATCTTGAGCGACCCCCTCGTTCAAGAGCCAGAACACCGTCCACAAACCCACAATAATGGGAAGGGAAGGCTGGACCAATCCCCTGGAAGCCTTAGTAAGGCACGGAAAAGACAGGAGTTGACCCAGGAATGTTCAGCCTAACCAGCACGATCGAACCGATTGTTCATCAGCGGCACTTCGAGGCTGATCAGCGTGCCTCGGCCCGGTTCCGAGGAAACGGTAATCGTTCCTTGTAAGGCGCGCACTCGCTCGCCCATACCAACCAACCCAAGGCCATGGGTTTGAAGACGAAATTTATCGAAACCCCTCCCATTATCTTGCACCGACGCAGACACTCGATCGTCTACATGACTCACCTTCACGATAACCCGGCTGGCATCCGCGTGTTTTCCGCAATTGGTCAGCGCTTCTTGGATAGCCCGGTACAGGCAAAGGCGGAGTGCCTCGGGCAGGCTGTCGAGTTTACCCTCTATGGCCAGGGAAACAGGGATTCCGCATCTGCGCGAGAATTCTCTGGTCTGCCAGCGCAGCGCCGGCTCCAGACCCAGATCATCCAGCATGGAAGGTCGCACCAGCAGGGCGAGGTTCCTCACCGAGCGAAGCGCTTCCTCTGCCAGTCGCTTTACGCTCTCTAATCGCTGCCGAAATGCTTCATCGCCTTCGTTCGGAGACAAAGTTCCGAGTTCCATTCTCAAGCCGGTCAAGATCTGCCCAACTTCGTCGTGTAGTTCTCGCGAAATCGTTTTTCTCTCTTCCTCCTGTACGCGAACCAGCTGATTCGATAACCGGCGCAGCTCATGCTCCGCTTTCTCGGCCCGCGTCCTCTCTGCCTCTGAAACCCTGTCAAGTCGAGCCATGTATGCAGTACTGAACAAGGCGATGGCAAGCTCCAGCAGCAGAAGAATAAGTGTCGCACCAATAGCGATTCGTCTCAGCTTATGTTGCTGGTTTTCAACCTCCTGCTCTTCCCGGGCAAGGCTTCCCTGGTTGAGCGCATCGATGCGCCCAGCGAGTTCGAGGGCCTTTTTCGGTCGATTCTCCAATTCGCTGAAGAAGTTTTGCTGCCCGTGCTGCGTTCCATCTGCGACCAGGTTGTGTTCGATGGAGCTCCAGTACGCATCGAGCCCCTGTTCCAAGGCGGCCAGCTGAGCTTTTTGCTTTGTACCGAGCAGTACCGACAGCGTTGCGCAATCCTCATCGGTGGCGCGGCGCAGGTCGCCAATCCGGCTCTTGGCGGAGAGAATTTCACCATTGCCGGAACCGCCTTGCTCGATCAGGGCGCCCTTGTTGATGTTTGCCTGGATATCGGAGATAGCGTCATCTGCTTTTTGGTAAATCTGGCGTGCCGACTTGGTGCGTTCGTGAATCCGGGCGGCCTCGTGCGAGACAAGCCAGGTGAACAGCGGCAGCAACAAAAGCAGAGCCGCAAAAGACCCGGCAACCGCGGGCCAAATTCGTGCGCGCATATCACGGCCTCCCTTCTGAGCCTGCAGCCACCCCAACACTTCCATTTTAGCGGTCGCCGCCGTCGGACATTGGCGTAACCAGGACAATCTCGTAGTAGTGTGTTTTTTGCCCGGGTTCTACCGTCACCGCTCTATTGCAATCATCGTTGCCTGCAGCTAGATTGTTGGGCGACCGATATTCGGAGACACCTCGCATCCTGATCTGCCTTGGGGCTCCTCTCGAGAAGTGCAAAGCCGAGTTGGTTCGATAAAGGGGTGTTCTACCATGAGTATCAATCCAGAAAGATTAGACGCATTGCTGGGCAAGGCCATCGTGGATTTCGGCGCCACCTTTCACGCCGCCCTGGTGGGGGTCGGGGACAAGCTGGGCTTGTACAAAGCGCTTGCCAAAGGGGGGCCGCAAACTCCCGCAGAGCTGGCGAAACGTACTGGGACCGCGGAGCGCTACGTGCGCGAATGGCTCTGCAATCAAGCAGCAGGGGGATACGTGACCTATGACACCGTTGATGGTAAGTTCCGCCTGACCGAGGAACAAGCATTCGCCCTTGCGGAGGACAATAGCCCGGCATTTCTACCCGGCATGTTCCAGGCCGCTCTGGCGGCAGTCAAAGCTGAGGGGCAAATTACCGAGCGATTCAAAACCGGCGAAGGGATGGGTTGGCACGAGCATGACCCGGGGCTGTTCGTCGGTACGGAACGTTTTTTCCGTCCAGGTTATGCGGCGAACCTTATCAGCTCATGGATTCCCGCCCTGGAAGGGGTGAAGGAGAAGCTTGCCCAGGGGGCAACCGTTGCCGATGTCGGTTGCGGCCTCGGCGCCTCGACCATCCTGATGGCAAAGTCCTATCCAAAATCGAATTTCTTCGGATTTGACTATCACGACAAGTCAATAGAAACCGCCAAAGAACGTGCCCGGGATGCCGGAGTCGGTGATCGAATCCAGTTCGAAGTAGCGAAGGCAAAAAGCTATCCGGGGACGAACTACGACTTCGTAACATTTTTCGATTGCCTGCACGATATGGGCGATCCGGTGGGAGCAGCAGCGCACGTTCACGGCACATTGAAAGCTGATGGGACATGGATGATCGTCGAGCCATTTGCCGGAGACAAGATTGAAGACAACCTGCATCCGATCGGGCGAGCCTTCTATGGAGCCTCGACGCTCATCTGTACTCCAGCTTCGCTGTCGCAGGAAGTAGGTCTCGCATTGGGTGCCCAGGCCGGAGAAAAGCGACTGCAAGGAGTAGTCGCTGCTGGTGGCTTCTCACATTTCCGCAGGGCGACCCAGACACCCTTCAACTTGATATTTGAGGCACGGCCATAAGCTCAAAACGCTGGCCGAGTGCTCAATTTCCGGTTGGCTTTCGTCTATGTGATCGACGACCAGCACTGGCGCCGGCCGCCTCTGCTTCTCCAGTTTCAGCCCGAGCCGTTTGTTGACCGCACCGACTAATGAAACAGCGCCCTTGGGGTCCGATGTTGCAGATGCGAAATGGCTTCATCGCTTTCAACCAATGTGCAGGTTCGTTTTCGTGGGATGGATGGCCCTGAGCTTATCCGTTGGGGCCTTCGGTCATATCACAAAGTTGTCAGTAGATTGTCTTCTTTGCGCGACTTACCAGGCGGTACAGCCCGGGGCAGGAAAGGAAGGCCGGCGATGCCAGGCGTATCGTTTATGTCTGGAGCCAGTAGCGTGTGCGTTCTCACGCAGACTCTACTGGCTCCAATAGGTGGAATAGGTCAGTGCGCAATTTCATCGGATCGTCATTCCAGTCGCCGTAGATTTCCCAGCAGGTTCCGTTGAGGTGGTGGCCTTTTCTGCGCACCCACTCCCTGATCGCGCCGTGACTCACGCCCAGCCTCTCATACGGGCCAATGTGAACGACCGTGGCCGCCAATCCCGCCGGGGTTTCACAATAGACAACTTGACCTAACCCTTCGAATTTCGCCGCCACTTCGATCCCGCATTCGATATCCACCCGGCCATCCTCGCGCGGGTGATACACCATTACGTTCTGCCCACTCTGCTGCACTTTACCAGCGCTAACGGCTTCGTAGACTGTATCCAGCACTTTCCTGAATTGATCCGGCCACCTTGACAGTACGGTCGTAACCCGTACAGCAGCGAGCGGGCGCGGGTGAGCTTCCACCAGAGCAATCTCCGTATGCACCACGGACCTCCATACCTGAATTCAGGATTCTACTCACAACACTACTCTGAACAATGGGGAGAGAACAGATATGCTGCCCCCTTGACATTCGACAGAAGACGGCCTCATTCTCTTGTTGAGTGTCGAGGGGAACATGCGGCTATCTACCGATCTATTCCAGGGGACACTGGACCTGCGCACAGGGCAAAAACAGCTCGAAGCCGAACTGGAAAATTGGGAGCGTCTCGCAATTGCTCTGGTGCTCAGGTAGGGATCCTCGATGCTTAAGGAATGGTTGACGCGGTTTCGCTTCCTGGTAGCTTCGAAGCCTCGTCATGAAATTGACGAAGAGCTGCAATTCCATCTCGAGGAGCAAACCAGGGCAAATATCGCTGTTGGGATGGCCCCCCAGGAGGCGCATAGACAAGCGGTTATCGCGTTAGGCGGGGTCGAGAAAGCAAAGGAACAAGCTCACGAACAGCGTCCAGGTTTTTATGTCGAAACTCTTACCCAGGATATCCGCTACGCCATCCGCGGCTTCGCCCGCAACCCGGTTCTTACGCTCACCATTCTCGTGACGCTGATGCTGGGCATTGGAGCAACGACAGCGATATTCAGCATCGTCGATCGCATCCTCTTTCGCAGCCTCCCGTACGCCGGCGCGGACCACCTGGTTTCGCTCGGGATGGTGCACTCGGTCGAGACCCAGGAGTTCCTGATGGGCAACTTCTACTACGACTGGCGCGACCATCAGAAGCCCTTCGAGGCGATGACTTCCGAGCAGACCGGGGCCCATGAATGCGACCTGACAGAAGGGAAGCCGGCGCAACTTAGTTGTGAGTCAGTCGAAGGTAATTTCCTCTCGGTCCTCGGCGTGCCGCCCGTTCTGGGCCGCAACTTCCTTGCGGAAGAGGCCCGTCCCGGCGGCCCCGACGTCGCACTTATTTCGTATGGGCTATGGCTTACGCATTACGGCCTTGAGCCAGGCATTCTGAATAAGACGATTTCGATCGACGGCAGTCCGGTCCGCGTGGTCGGAGTGCTTCCCAGGAACTTCGAGATGCCTCGGCTGCAAGCCGTCGATGTGCTGTTTCCGATGGTTGTGGATGAAGTTGCCGATCGAGCGGCTAATGGGGGCTATGGAAGTCCGCGGCGGGCCTTTGCCCGCCTTAAGCCGGGGGTCACCCTGCAACAGGCACAAGCTGAGATCGAGCCGCTCTTTCAGCAGGATCTGAAGTTAGTTCCGTCAGAGCTTCGTTACGACGTCCATCTCAAGGTTCGCTCCCTCCGTGAACGCCAGATGCAGGACGCACGTCTGGCCGCATGGGTTCTGCTGGGCGCGGTATTTGCGATGCTGATGATTGCCTGCGCCAATGTGGCCAGCCTGCTGATGGCGCGCGGCGCCGCCAGGGGGCGGGAGCTTGCGGTGCGTTCCGCTCTGGGTGCAAGTCGAGCCAGGCTGGCGCGTCAGGCGTTGACCGAAGCTCTGCTGCTGTCGGTCGGAGGAGCGCTAGCCGGTTTCGCCCTGGCGGAAGGCCTCTTGCACTTTTTTATCGCCATAGCCCCTGCGAGCATCCCGTACCTCGGCAAGACCGGGCTTGACCTGCGCATCATCGGCTTCACCGTCTTGCTTTCGATTGCATGCGGTGTGTTGTTTGGCCTTGCGCCGTCGTTGCAGAAGCCGAACAGAGAGACGCTGAATGGACGCCTTACCCTCGTTTCTCATGCGACGGTGCGTCAATGGCTGGTGATCACGCAGATTGCCGCAAGTATGGTCTTACTTGCCGGAGCGATGCTGTTGCTGCGCAGCTTCCGGAATCTACAGAACCAACATCTCGGGATGCGCGATGACAGCACGTTGACGGTCAGCGTCACCCCGGGAGGACACAACTATCCCACAGCACAAAGCATGATGACATTTTTTCAGCAGTTGGAACGACGGCTTCAGTTCGGTCCCGGGGTCAGTCTCGTGGCAACCACCGATTCACTGCCTCCGTCGTCCGATCATGACAAAACGCGGCTCGACCTGGTCGAGGTTTCCGGCAGGCCGCCTTCGAACCGGCAAACAGGCGCGGTGGTGACCTACCGTCTCATTTCTCCGAACTACTTCCGTGTTCTGGATATTCCGATTGTGCAGGGGAAAGGTTTCAGCGACGAAGAGCTTACGTCAAGAGAGCATTTTATTGTTCTCAGTCAATTATTGGCCTCGCTCCTGTTTCCCGGGCAGAATGCTGTGGGCCAGCGGCTTCGGTTTGGTTCGCATGCGGACGATGCCTGGCATACGGTTGTGGGGGTTGCGGCGAATGTAAAGAATGGCGGGCTTACAGGCGAGGAGGAACCGGAATACTACGTTCTCCGGCGGAATCGCGCAGAGGATTGGGATAGAGGCGGTACGTGGGGCAGGACTTCGGTGGTCGTGGTTCGAAGCGCTCTCCCTGCACAAGAGACGGCTCGGTGGATTCGCTCCCAGGTAGCTGCGCTAAACCCGACACTTCCGGTCGATATCGCGACCCTTCGCGAACGAGTCAGCAAACTGGCCGATCAGCCAAGGTTTCAGACGACCCTGGTGAGCTTCTTCGCCGCGATAGGCCTGGTGCTGTCTATGATCGGGCTCTATGGAGTGATCACTTATCTGGTGGCGCAGCGGACGCAGGAGATTGGGGTGCGCATGGCGCTGGGGGCAGATAGAGGCGATATCTTAAGACTTGTGATGAGGCGGAGCCTAAGGCTCATCGTGTCAGGAACCGCCTTTGGACTGTTAGCCGCGCTAGCCGTAACCCGTGTGCTATCGAGCCTGTTGTACAGCATTGGCCCACACGATCCGTTTACGTTCGTATTGGTGACGCTGATGCTCATCCTGGTAGCACTTGTGGCTACGTTGATCCCAGCGAGATCTGCCACCAGGGTGGATCCGATAGTAGCCTTACGATGCGACTGAATACTTACGCTGTCGCCGTATTGAAGTCCAGGGGTGCCATTCGATGAAAGTGTCTCAGGTATGCGATCCTCCAGTGCTGTGTTGGAAAACCCTCGACTAATCCAAAGAAAATCTGAAACGATCTTTGACTGTGATTCACCATTATTTGCGAACGTCCTGGAACGGCGCCGGCTTCTCGAACGGGGCCTCTTCCGACAGGGAACAGAGTTCCTCGGTTAGCCACAATTCGGCGAACGGTGCGCAGATACCATGCCAGAGCAAGCTGGCTTTCTTGCAATAGAAATGCTGTCGTCCTACCCCTTCATAGCAGTCTTTCGCGAACAGAGCTGAGGTGACAGATGGAAACTTGGGCGACCTTCTCCATTATTGACCATCGCCGCCCGATCTACCGGCAGGCTCTCGCGCTCTTCGACCGGATCGTAGTGCCCGTGCCGCCGAAGCCGATCGGCGATCAAACTCAGGAGGAACTTGACCAACTCAGCGCGGAACTTGATTACCTTGAAGCAGAAAATGCCGCCAGGCCCTTTCTCTGGAAGTCCGCCGAGTTCGAACTGTGGCGCGAACCATACCTTGCGAACGCGCTCGCCGGCGGTGTCAATCGTGATGCCTATGAAGACACCCGTTTGATGCTCTCAGAGGAGTTTTATGCCCCGGATGTGTTAGCGATTCCGGTCTATGGCGGAATGCAGAAGTTCACGGACTCGCGCCTTTCCATGGGAGAGGTGGAGGAAGCCCTAACCATCGAGATCATGCAAAGGCTGCCGGTTCCGGAATACGATACGCCGCTGGAAAACCTCGTCAAGCTGCGCGCGAAGCCTGCTTTCCGAAGGGCGCTCGATGATCTTCTGGAATGGAAACAGGACAAGGCCCCAGCGATAGTGCTTGCCGAAAACCGGAAGAGCGCAATCACTGCGGCGATGCGCGATTTCGATAAGCTCACCCGCGCCTATGCCAGCGCAATGGAAGCGGAAGGGTACAAGAAGGCGGGATCGATAGGATCGATCTTTTTTTCTGTCATCACTGGAGAGCCTATGGGCGCGCTCAAGGAAGCATTGGTGTCCTTCCGCGAAGTGCGTGAACCCTCGTGGAAAAAACTCGCGGATTTAAAGTGCGCGCCGGGCGGCGTTGTGTATCATTTTCGCGATGCGATCGGACTATAACTTACAGTGGTCTTCCGCTCCGGGATCGTCCCAGGAATAGGGTGAAAGACTCACCCGAGCTTGATCCGAGTCGATTACTGTTTAGACAATCACTGCTCGAACGCACGCCGCAGCAGCGCAATCGACTGTGGCCCTTCCACCTGGAGGTCCTTGCTGGAAGCCTCCAGGCTGATCAGCCTGTCGTAGTGGATCTGGCGCAGAACGGCAAAAAACGGCGCGTAGTCATACTCTTCCCATTTCAGCGGCATGACGCGGCCGTCGGGATTTGCCATGTGCAGATGCCGCAGATGGTCCTTAACCTTCAAAATGGCGGAGGGATCTTCTTTCTCCACCTGGAAGTGGTAATAGTCGATCATCAGCTGGATGTTCGGATCGTTCACCGCATTCACCCATGCCAGCGCCTCGGTGGTGTTGTTGATGATGTTGCTCTCCTGCTGGCGTAGCGGCTCGATCGCTATGGTGATGTTTCGCGAGCGCGCTTCCGGCGCGGCGCGCTTGCCAAAATCGACCAGTTGCTGAAAAGCCTCTTGCTTCGAAAATCCCTCGGGAACCTGGCGTGCCCCACCGCTTCCAAAAACGACCAGCCGCACACCTAATCGGTACACTCGATTGAGCGCCCGGCGGAGGTATTGCATCTGGCGCTCTTTGTCGATTTGTGGTCCGGTGACTTTGATGTCGGCGGGAAGAAACAAATTTGCTGCCAAAACTGGAAGTCCTACCCTCCTGAACTTGGCGGCCACTGTTTCAAAATCGGCATCGGAAAGCGCGGCTACTTCCGAAGTACGCACCTCCATGTAATCGAACCCCGCGGCCTTCACGACATCGATGTCCTTTAACGCGCCGCAGTAGCCAACTTTAACCTTGCTATCGGGCTGAGCCAGCGCACCCAGTACCAGGCAGCCCAGCAGAGCCGTAATCAGCGCAGCACATTGTATGCCTGCTTTCATGATGCCTTCTCCATCGATGCAGTTTATCTCAGGGTGGGAATTATGCCTCATACCTGGCGAAGCATGGGCCGTGCGGTCACAGACCGCCTGGCCGAGAGCGGTATAGAATTGCAAACAGGTACACCAAATGATTTACAAAAAGATCAATGTGGAACTGATTGTCGTCGCGGATGAGTCAGAGTCTGTTGTCGCGCATTTGAACGCGGCTCTCGACCGGTTGGAAGAAGCACACACGATTTTCGGCGGTGGGATCGAAAGTGTCTCTGTGGAGCACAGGGGAACACGGAGGAAATCGGCGCTCATGCACACTCGTGCCGCGGGAGAAACCGCGGTTGGTGCGCTCAGGACAGCGGGTGAGAAGGTGGTTGGCGCGCTCAAGGTAATCATTTGATAGAGCGCGCGCGACGCTGAATGGAGCAGAAGGAAGGACTAAGCTGCGCCATGAAAATCCTCAGAGAAGAGAGTGACAGCATCCTTCTTCTCGCACTTCACCTATTATCCGTTCGGTTAACTGCGTCGCTCCTTTCCTGAAACACCATTGTGCGGCGGCTATCAGGATAGCGAGAGCAAGTGCGATGAGTGCTGTCAACTTCAGCTCTTGTTTGAAATTTTCTGCCGGCGAAGGGAAGGATCCTCCGGCATCCAGACACCTATATTTAAGATGACGAGGCCTGCGTAGGCGGCAAGAATATTTGCTGTCCGCGTCAGCACGGTAAGAGCCAGTGTTTTGGAACGTCCTCGCTTCGTGATCCCCGAAAACCTGACCTGTCCAGAACACTGTCGTGACCGCCAGCGCGGACCAGCAGGATTCAAGTCTTTACTCTAAGTGGAAATTCTGTGGCCGTAGCAGGTAAGCTCTGGAGGCTAAACTCAATGAGGAAGTGAGGCCAAGGATGAAGCAGGTTGACTTTCGCGGCCGCCGAGCAGCGCAGATCGAAACCGATGAGCTACGTCTCACCGTTACCCAGGAGGGCGGCCACATCGCGGAGCTGCTGCATAAGAACACGAATATCAACCCCCTCTGGACCCCCAAATGGCGCTCCATCGAGCCGTCTGAGTATTCGCTTGCGCTTCATCCCGAGTACGGCGATGGCCCGGAGGCGCAGTTGCTGGCGGGTGTGATTGGACACAGTATTTGCCTCGATCTCTTTGGCGGCCCCGATGCCGAAGAAGCGGCTGCCGGCATAACTGTTCATGGCGAAGCCCCGGTCGCGCCATACCAGGTCGAAGGAGACGAAAGGCACATCACGCTGTGCGCAACTTTGCCCAAAGCGGAGCTCACTTTCGAACGCAAGGTCGGGCTGGCAGGCAACGGCGTCGTGACATTTTCGGAAACTGTTCAAAATCACGCCGCCACGGACCGTCCGATCGGTTGGACCCAGCATGTGACCCTCGGCGCACCGTTCCTGGAACCTGGGCACACCCAGTTCCGGGCCTCGGCAACTCATTCCAGGGTTTTTGAAGGCGCGTTCAACAACGGCATGGGAATGCAATTGGATGGCGCAGAGTTCGAGTGGCCGTTCTGTCCCCGAAAGGATGGTGGGGTCGATGACCTCAGCACGCTAACGTCGGAGAGCTCTTCCGGCGGTTTTACCGCTCACCTCATGAATCCTGCGCAGGACCACTCGTTCTTTCTGGCCTGGTCGCCTCGCTATCAGCTGACGTTTGGCTACGTGTGGAGGCGCAGAGACTTCCCGTGGCTGGGGCGTTGGGAGGAGAATCATCTCCGGTCGGGGCCGCCATGGAACTCAACGGAGTTCGCCCTGGGAATGGAGTTCGGTGTTTCTCCCATGGCTGAATCGCGCCGGCGAATGGTGGAACGTGGAAGAATGTTTGGGACCCCGACCTTTTTCTGGGCGCCTGCACAAACTCGATCTACGGCTCACTACTGTGCCTTTCTGCGCAACTCTGCGACCGCGCCCAGTGGAGTGCAATGGGACGGCAACCGGGAAATCGTTCTGCTCTAAACTTTGCGCCGATCGCGCGAGCTGTATCCCTGGTTTCCGAGGAACTCGCGAACCGGCAGACGGTGGTAAGATACGCCCCTATTGGGAGAACTAACATGCCCAAGACTCCTTCGTCTTACCCGAGCGTTGCCACCCCATGCGACCCCGCTTTGCCGCTTGCGGCATTCCACTTCCGCCAACATCATTCTCCGCCGCTCACGACGGCGAGATTCCTCGGTGGCTTCAATGTCACAGTTTGGCAGTATCAAGACAGGTCGGGCGCGAAGAGCACACAGGTTCACCTGAATACTACGATCGAAGAACTAGCTCGAAAGTTCGGACCCGCCGAAACACCTGATGCGGAAGTCGGATTTCATTCCGAAATGAAAGCTGGCGAGTGGTTCCGTGCCAGGTCCCACTTCAAAGTGCTGCAGATATTCTCGGAACGGATCCCGTGTCCGAACATGTGCGGCCCGATGCTAAAGACCTATTTTCCGGGTGTTCCCTGGTACTACTACTACGACAAGCGATCGTGGCGGGGTCCGAACGGGAATCTCATAAAGTATCCGGCAGAGATCCTTAAGAGCGTTTACGGATTGTAGCTGCTTCTAAGGGGCAGCCGCTGAAGACGACAGGGATTGAGTCTCCTGCAAATATTCAATGTATCCAAGAAGTGCGCCCCAGTGATAAAACCTGTCACTGCTTCGCACATCATCTCCGATGCCGGTGATGGCGTTATAGTTCTCATGCACGTGACCATTCTTTTTCCATTCCTGGAGAAAGAGCTCGTAGGATTTCTGTGCGAACTGGCGCCGGGTTTCCGGGTCGTCATAATTACGCAATCCAAGGTACACAAGATAATTCATTGGTCCCCATATTCGTCCGCGCCAATATTCCTGATCTTTAAAGGCTGGATCATCCCGTGCGATGGAGGGAATGATCCAATCTCCCCAGAATTCTTTCGGGTTCAGCAGGTGCTTCTTGATCATTGCCTCAGCCTGTTGCGCCGTCGCTGCCTTTGCCAGGAGTGGGTAAAAGTTGGTCGGCGACAGGCGGGAACTGAACTGGCCGGTGTGTAAGTCTTTGTTCAGGAATATGCCCGCATCGCTATTCCACAAGGTCGCGAGCTTGGCGCGATAGCGCTCGGCTCGCTCGCGAAGTTCCCTTGCTGCCGCAGCCTCACTCACAGTGTCGGCAATGGTTGCCAGCGCGTCACAATCGGCGATGTACATGCTCATCAGGCCGACGTCGGCGAATTCCAACCGGTGCGTGTTGGCGTCGTAGACGGCATCGTCATACATCGGACTGTTGTCCAGCCCGGACTCGAGAATCGCGCCCGCGCGCGTTCCCCGCGAAGTATCGTCCAGGTTGGCCGGCTCATTGTTCCCGTCACTGCCCCAATTCAGATAGCCCTGAATATCACGATTTTCCGCCCACCAACGATTCCACCGCAGCAAAGGCGCAAAGGTTTCCTCGAGGAACCAGCGATCGTGGAATCGCTGGTAGAGACCGAGCACAGTGATGGATCCGACAGGAGGTTCGGAGCGGTCAGAACTTTTCCACCCTCCGGAACGGGCATAATTGGGCACAAAGCCCTGCTGGGTCTCACTGCGCAAAGTCTCAATGGCGTCGGCGTAGGCTAGATCGCGGTCGCCAGTGGAGGCCATGGTGGCGGCAAAGAAGGTATCCCAATCAAAGAGCACATAGCCGCCCCAACCAACACTCCAGACCCTGCTGACGGGAGAGATGACGCGGCGGCCTTCCGGCTCGTAAATCGTGTCCCATCCTAGAACGGTCTGGATCGCATCCTCCACATTTGCGGTCTTGCCGTTGGCAGCAGCGGATTGCGTATAGGCTTTGCTCGCGCGATCCATGATTGCCTGGATTTTCTCGATGCTCATGGGCGTGCCCGTGGTGACGCCAACGGGTTGAACAAAATCCGTCGAGAAATAAGCGCCGCCGACGGGTAAGTTCACATCTTCTGGCGCAGCGTTCTCACAGGTGCAATACACCGTGACTGAATGGAGTGGCCCGTGGGCTTCGATTCGACTGGACTGCTTGATTGCGCTCCCAGGCCTGTCCCAGAGATAGTTCACGGAAAAGACGATGGTTGCAGGAAGCGTGGTCAACGGCTGTGACGAAAGCGGGGTCGCAAGCATCACCAGATTGCTGCCATCGTGGGCCGTCTGCAGGCGCAGATCGTGACCTTTCCAGGAAAGCCGCAGGTCGGTGTAGCTGCCCGCCCAGGAATGGGGTCCGGGAAAAACCTGCTCTGCGCCTGGGGTCAATCTGCCTATGAGGGCGTCGCCCAGGAAGGCATCTTGAAATAGAGTGGTATTGTGCTTCAGCCCAACATGGATGGCCAATCCATCGGGCAACAGCACTTGCGTGGTCACGCTATGGGCGTCCCAGGTATTCCACCCCGCGCTCAGCCGCTTTTGCAATTCTTGATAACGCGCAGAGCCAGGAGCCATGGGTGGTTGCGCCGCGCTTCGAGACGTCTGTGGCGGGGTTGCCGAACGCGGGTTTGGGTCCTGAAGTTCCGCACAGATTGATCGGTCCGGAGCCATGATGGATGCGACCGTGAGAAATATCGCGACTGACCAACATGCGCCTGGCTTCTTCATGAACCCTCTCCCGAGAATACTGCCAGTCGGTGATCAGCGGCTATCGCATAATTACGCGGAGGAGAGGTCACAGCATACTTGACGCAGGAACCGCTCAAGTTTGCCGAGCGGTCTACGCTTCTCAGGGGCTGATAGAATTCTCGCGCAGTAAGTTCTTCCGTCCTCGAGGAAATACCCACATGCCTTGCACTGACCCTCGTAACTCGCCTGCCTATCGGCCTCTCGCACTTGCCCTGATCTTGGCCATGATGGCCGTCTCTGGTGTGGTCAGAGGTCAGGAAAGGGCGAAGCTCCCCGGCGAAGACTGGATCCGGTTATTCAACGGGAACGATCTGACCGGCTGGACGAAAATCGGCAACGAGAGTTGGGCGGTCGAGGAGGGGCTGATCCACGGCAAAGGCCTCACCCAGGACTACGGCTATTTGCAAACCGAGAAAGACTATAAAGACTTTCAGCTTTCGCTGCGCTTCAAGTGCGTGGGTGATGGCAATAGCGGAGTTTTCTTCCATAGTGCATTCAAGCCGGGAACCGCGGATGTGACGCAGGGTATGCAGTTTGAGATCGACTGCAAAATGATGCATCATACTGCCGGTGTCTATGCCGAGGACGGGCGGGGATGGGTGGTTTGGCCGGCGCCGGAAAATGAGGGCGTGGTCCGAATGGGCGAATGGAACGACTACCTGGTGGAGGTCAACGGAAACCGCTACCAATCCCGCCTGAACGGCGTGCCCATGGTGGACTTCACCGATCCCAAGCCGACCTCCTTCGATGGCAAGATCGCGTTGCAACTGCACGCCGGCGGACAGGGCAACATGGAATTCAAAGACATCTGGATACGCGATCTTTCTCACCGCTAGCGCATAGTGGGTGCCGCGGGACTACCCTAATCTGTACGCGGAGAAACAACGACGTGATTACTGCGGCAGAACTGGCCCCGATACCGCTTTTTGCAGGCATGGACGAATCCGCGCGCCAACGACTCGCACAAAAGGCTGCGGATGTCCGCGTGGAAGCCGGAGATTGGGTCATAAGCGAAGGCGAAGAACCGCGATTTTTCGTCATTCTGGAGGGCTGGCTCCAATCGGTGAAGGATATTGTGGGACAACGCCGCGAGCTTGACCAGGTCAAGACGGGCGAGTTCTTTGGCGAGATTCCCATACTCCTGGGCACCACAAATCTCGTCTCGGTGCAGGCAATCTCTCGATGCCGTCTGGCACGTTTCGATCGCCAGCAGCTTCAGGAGTTGATTCGAGATTCCTCCTCTTCCGGTACGACTATTTTTCAGACGATGATGGATCGGCTCTCAACGGTGGAGCAGCATGCCAAAGCCACACCCACCTCGCGCGTTCTTTTGGTTGGGTCGCCCTATGACGCGGAGTGCCGGGGTATCCGCAGTTTCCTTACCGCGAATCGCGTGCAGTACGACTGGGTGGATAGCGAACTGGCGCCGGAGCGCGCTTTCCCCTTCGTTCCGCCAGAGCATGTTGGGGCCGCGGTGGTCGTAGACGGTGCGAGGCGTCTCCTGACCCCCACGGTGCGTGCGGTCGCAGAGGCGTTGGGTTTCCAGACCACGCCAAAGGCCAAGCGCTACGACGTGGTCATCGCCGGCGCCGGGCCAGCCGGGATGGCGGCTGGCGTCTATGGAGCGTCGGAGGGGTTGAGCGTGCTGATTGTCGAACGCTCGGCCGCCGGCGGACAGGCAGGGACCTCCTCCCGCATTGAAAACTATCTGGGATTTCCTTCCGGCATCTCGGGGGATGATCTCACCGAGCGTGCCCTCAAGCAGGCATGCCACTTTGGCTCCGAGATTGCCGTAACCCGCAGCATCGAAGTGCTGCTAACCACAGACACGGGTTACTGCGTGCAGCTGGATGGCGGAGAGCGCATCGGGGCTCGTGCCGTCTTGCTCTCGACCGGCGTCGATTGGCATCGCATCGAAGTCCCTGGACTGGACCGTCTGCTTGGCCGAGGCATCCTTTACGGCGCCTCTCGTCAGGAGGCCCATAGCGTCGCCGGGAAGAGGATATTCGTGGTCGGAGGCGGTAACTCCGCCGGCCAGGCCGCGGTCTTCTTCTCCAACTATGCGGCTGAGGTAGTCATGCTGGTGCGTGGTGCTGGTCTCGCCCTGAGCATGTCGCAATACCTGATCGGGCAGATTGCGGCAAAGGGCAACATTCGCATCGAAGCAAGGACGGAAGTGACCGGTGTGTATGGTGACGAACATCTGGAACAGATCGTAACCACTACCCGTGGCCCCGATGGGGGACAAATTTCCTCTACCCGCGATGCCGACGCGCTGTTCCTGATGATCGGTGCAACGGCGAACACCTCATGGCTTCCCGCAAACCTGGAACGCGACGCTAAAGGCTATATCTGCACCGGAAGAGACCTCACTGCGTGGCCTCTCGATCGCGAGCCGTTTCCGCTGGAGACGAGCCTGCCTGGCGTATTTTGTGCAGGCGACGTTCGTCATGGTTCGATCAAGCGGGTTGCCAGCGGCGTAGGCGAAGGCAGCATGTCGATCGCGTTCATCCACCAATACCTGGCGCTCACGGGAAGTCCCGATCTCACACACGTATAAGGTGGCGGATGTGACACACCGCTTCCGGGGTGAAGGCAGCGATAACTGAAGAACCATCCAACATGTTTCTTCCGTTAACACTTGTGACTTGGCAAAGGTAGACCGTGAGGGCGGCACCAGAAGCAAGGCCTGCCAGGAACCTGTTCGAGGCTGTCTCGAAACTCTTTGCTCATACGAACCGATCGCGGTTGCTAACAAGTTGGCAACAATCCGGAGTTGATGACAGGGAGCAAGTTTCCGTCACCGATCATTCCGAGAGATCCTTCGAAATCCAGTTTTTTGTGTTGCAGGCTTGACGATCGCTGTTTGCTTCAATACTTTCATATCGAACACAGTATTCGAATTCGGTCATGCCATTCGAAATAATAAAAACCATCACTATTAATGTCGAAGAAACAGAAAGTCAAACCGCCAGGAACGTACCCTCTTCATCGCGAGAGACAGCGCCGCCGCATTCTTGAAGCGGCCAAAGGTCTGTTCGATCAGCGTGGCATCGATCGAACCACCATGGCCGAAATCGTATCCGGCAGTGGCCTTCAGCCGTCTACCCTCTACGAGTACTTTTCAAAGAAGGACGAGATCGTTTGGGCGATCTTCGGCGAGATGCTCGCGGAAGATGCCGAAAGTATCCAGAAACGCGTCGACGGCGCGACGACCGGACTCTCGAAGATCACCGCCTTGCTCCAATACATGGGGGATCAGCTTTCCCAGAACCAAGCCAGGATTCGCTTCATGGCGCAGTTCGATGCCATGTACGCAAGAGACTGGCCCGTAGAACGCCTTCTCACCCTGGAAGGCCAACTTAACCACCAGGGCTTTAAAGTCTTCGGAACCTTGATCCGTGAAGGCATCGCTGACGGATCCCTCCGCCCCGACCTCGACCCCGAACTCACCTTGCATGCGGTGATCAATGCATTCCTGGGAGCACAGAGACGCCTTGCCTCGCTGGGAACAAAGGTTGAGACCGAATACGGGCAGCCCATCCATCTCCTCTTTCAGGAGATGATTCGCATCACCCTTCTTGGTCTAAGCGCCCCCGCCCGTCCAAACACATCGCCACTCCCGCCCGCACGCAAAAGCACCACAAGAAAGAGGCACTCGTGAGACTGCACCTCCACATCCTGCTCGCAACATCCGCCATTCTCTTATCGGTGGCTCCTCTTTCGATGAGGGCCGCAGGACCAAACACTGCCCGGCAGGTGCTGGACGCAGACCCTGGCTGGAAGTTCATGCTTGGTGATCCGGCCGGCGCAGAGGCGACCGCATTCGCAGACAACACCTGGCGCACCGTCAATCTGCCGCACGACTGGAGCATCGAAGGCCGTCCCGAAAAGACTAATCCGACCGGCTCCGGGGGCGGCTTCTTTCCCACCGGTATCGGCTGGTATCGCAAGTCCTTCACCGCCCCCGCGGACTGGCGCGGCAAGCGCGTCAGCGTCGAGTTCGACGGCGTCTACCGTGACTCCACCATCTACCTGAACGGCCACAAGCTCGGCACCCAGCCCTACGGATACACCAGCTTCACCTTCGACCTCACGGCGAACCTCAACCTCAACGGCCCTAACCTCCTCGCCGTCCGCGTCGACAACTCCGCGCAGCCGAATAGCCGCTGGTACAGCGGCTCCGGCATCTACCGCCATGTCCGCCTCGTCGTCACCGACCCCACCCATGTCGCCCACTGGGGCGTCTTCGTCACCACGCCCAATGCTTCCGAAAGTGCAGCAACCGTTTCCATCCAGACCAGGCTGGTCAACGACTCCGCGAAGTCGTCCGCAGTCAGCGTCAAGACCACGCTCTACGACGGTGCCGGCCGCGAAGCAGGCACCAAGGAATCAACCCTCACCGTCGCTGCCGGCAAGGAAGTCGAGGCCGCGCAAACCATCACGGTGACGAATCCCTCTCTCTGGTCCCCTGCTTCGCCCACCCTCTACCGCGCCGTCTCCCTCATCAGCGAGGACGGCAAGCTCGTCGATCAGGTCACGACCCCCTTCGGCATCCGTTCCCTCTCGTGGTCGGCCGAGAAGGGGCTCCTGCTCAATGGAAAATCCATCAAGCTCACCGGCGGTAGCGTCCATCACGACAACGGCCCGCTTGGCGCCGCCGCCTTCGACCGCGCGGAAGAGCGCAAGGTCGAGCTGCTGAAGGCCGCGGGGCACAACGCCGTGCGCACCGCCCACAACCCGCCATCGCCCGCGTTCCTCGATGCCTGCGATCGCCTCGGCCTCCTTGTCCTCGATGAGCCCTTCGATAGCTGGAAGGCGCACAAGGTCAAGTTCGACTACGGCACCGACTTTGACGAGTGGTGGAAGCGCGATGTCTCCGCGCTCATTCTCCGCGATCGCAACCACCCCTCCATCGTCATCTGGGGCATCGGCAATGAGATTCCCGAGCTTGAGGTCGAACGCGGCAAGGAGATCGGCCAGCAGCTCGCTGATCAGGTCCGTGCTCTCGACTCCACCCGCCCGCTCACCCTCGCCTTTCCCGGCACCACCACCTCGCCCACCGCCGAGGCCGTCTTCTCGCAGCTCGACATCACCGGCTATAACTACAACATCCTTCCCACCTACGCCGCCGATCATCAGCAGTTTCCCAAGCGGCTCATGCTCACCACAGAGTCCTTCCCGGCAAAAGCCTTCTCCCTCTGGAAGGTCTCGCACGACAACCCCTACATCCTCGGCGATCTCACCTGGACGTCCATGGACTACCTTGGCGAATCCGGCATCGGCGCATGGTCCTATGGCACCCCGGCCGAGGCCCAGATGGCGACGCAGATCATGGGCGCCATGATGACCTCGGCCACTGTAGACAAGATGTTTACGGGAATGGCCAACGGAGTCGACATGATGGCCGCCATGTCCCAAGGCCCGGCAGATCCCGCCATGAAGGCGGTCATGGCGGTTATCATGCACGACTACCCCTGGCACGCCGCAGTCTGCGGAGACCTGGACCTGACCGGATTCCGCCGCCCGCAGTCCTACTATCGTGACATCATCTGGAACGGCGGCGACCGCGTCTACACCACCGTTCGCTTTCCCGAACCCGAAGGCAAGAAGATCATTGCCGTAGGCTGGGCCACCTATCCCACTCTCTCCACCTGGAGCTGGCCCGGGCAGGAGGGCAAACCGCTGCAGGTCGAGGTTTACTCCGGAGCACAAAAGGTCCGCCTCTTCCTCAACGACAAGCTCATTGGCGAGCAGCCAACCGGCCGCGATCAGGAGTTCAAGGCGACCTTCACGGTGCCCTACACGCCCGGCACGTTGAAGGCGGTAGGCATGCGGGGCGATAAGCCCGTTGCTGAAAGCATCCTCACTACGGCCGGCAAAGCTACCGGTCTGCGAATCACGGCAGATCGAACCGTCCTGCAGGCGGACGGACAAGACCTCTCCTACCTGCTAGTGGAGGCGGTAGACGCTGAAGGCCGCTTGCAGCCTCATGCAGATCAGGAAGTCCACTTCGCCATCAGCGGACCAGGAGTGATCGCTGGAGTCGGAAACGGCGACGCACAGGATACTGCTTCCTATCAGGGCGATCGACGCAAGCTCTTTGAGGGCCGTGCTCTTGTGGTGGTGCGTACCTCAAAGCAGAGCGGATCGATCACCATCAACGCTCAGGCGCCGGAGCTGAGCGGTGGGTCAGTGAAGGTTGAAGCGAAGGCAGTCGACGCTCACCCAGAACTGCCCTGAACAGTGCTGCCCTAATTGGGGGTTGCGCTTGTTCCATCCACTTGTAGCCGTCGGACCGCTGATCTTTTAAACAGGGATGGATGGGCAGATTGCCTTGCTAAGCGGAGGTAATCTCTTCTTATGGGCTACATCGAAGGCGAGGGTCGGAATCAAGGAGCACTGTTTGATCTCGCGTCCCCAAGAAGGACCGCGCGCAACTTAGCACCGGGCTACAGGATCACTCTCCGCCGTCCAAACAAGATGCCATCGATGGAATACGCCCCGGCCCCCATGATCGTCGTTGATACGCACAACATGAGCGTCACAATCCTGACCAAAGAAGGCCCCGCCGGCAACCAGAGGAGGTAGCCTAGCCCCCCGATAAACGCGATACCGCTTAAGACTGGGGTCAAAATACCGACCCAGAGGCCAGCACAAAGCGCAGCGGCAAGAATCGCGGGGATCCCTGGATTTGTGAACAGAGCTTCTCCCCGGAAATTCGCCAGCAGGAGAAGTCCAACGGACCCTCTCAAAAACAGCAAGGCCAGGCCGGCGAGATCACGGGGATAGCGGTACATACTCTCCATAAGAGAATCATCGTTGATTCGACCCCACAACCATAGCTAGGGATGGGTGGCTATAAACACCACTTTAGGGTGGTTCGAAGGCATGATCTGGCTACTAAGCTGGATGCACACCGCGACCTGAGATACTTAGGGCAAGGGGGGCACTGAACGGCCATGGCTAATTCGGGCAAGATTCGCGTTCTTTGCGTGGATGACCATCCCCTCGTTCGTGATGGGATCTCCTTCGCACTACAGTTTCAAGAGGACATGGAGTTGGTTGGTGAAGCCACCAACGGCGAGGAGGCGGTTGCCGAGTTTCGCCGTTTACGTCCGGACATCACCCTCATGGACCTTCAGATGCCGGGTCTGAATGGCATCGACGCTATCGAAACCATCCGTCGAGAATTTCCCAAGGCCAGGATCATCGTACTCACCACCTACTCAGGCGATGTGCAGGCCTCGCGAGCGTTCAAAGCCGGCGCCGCCGGTTACCTCTTGAAGAGTATGCTTCGAACGGATCTGGTCAGTTCGATCCGCGACATTCATATGGGGCGCAAGCGCATCCCACCCGAGATTGCCGCAAGTCTGGCGGAACATATCTGCCTGGACGATCTTTCCGTGCGTGAGATAGAAGTGCTCCGCTCGGTGGCGGCGGGCCACTCGAACAAGATCGTAGCCGACGACCTTTCCATCTCCGAAGACACGGTAAAGGGACACATGAAAAACATCATAGCCAAGTTAGGCGCAAGCGATCGCACTCATGCCGTGCTGATCGCGATGAAGCGCGGATTTCTCGACAGCTGATTCCTTTCCAGTCCGGCAGCGTGGGCTCTGCTCCGGCTAAGGAGCCGCTGCAACCCTGTCGGGGGTGGATTATGATGGCGAGTGAAAATCTCGACTCCCCGCTAGTGACGTGACGAAAAAGGTGATTTCGGTTCTCCATCAAGAAGCGATCCAGCCGGTAGTTTTCCTGCGCACTGCGAGGTTCTGCACCCTCGTCTTACTCCTGTGTGCTACTTCATTTGCAATGGCTCGTGATCAGGCAGCTCACCAGGAGAATCGGCCCGTCAACCCTGGGGAGGTACCGCTGGCCCATTTAGCGCCTCAGACCTTCGCCCTCCCCGTGGTCGACGGCAAGAACATCCGTTTCACCCGCCTATCCACCGAGGATGGTTTATCCCAGACCAAGATCTCCCAGATTGTGCAGGATGATCAGGGCTTTATGTGGCTAGGCTCGCAAAACGGACTGAACCGCTACGATGGCTACAAATTCAAAGTGTTTAAGCACGAACCCGGGCGCGCCAACAGTTTGAGCGGAGTGTTCGTTTCTTCACTATTCAAGGACCGTTCGAACGCGCTGTGGATCGGGTGTGATGAGTTCCTGGATAGATTCGATCCAGTAACCGAGACATTTACTCACTACTTCATCGATACCAGGGATAAACAGGGCGGAACCGTTCCCGTCACCCATATCAGTCAGGACCACGCAGGCATCCTGTGGCTGGCAACCAGCAGGGGCCTCTTCAGGTTTGACGCCTCTACCGGACGAACCATCCGTTACCGTCACGATCCAAACGACCCCTTTAGCCTGAGCAGCGATGCAATCAAATCCACGGGCGAAGACAACACGGGTGCGTTTTGGGTCGCCACCAGCGAAGGAATCGACGCGTTCGATCGGGACAAAGGGAAAGTCGCCCTGCACATCCCACTGCACGAGACCGGAGAGATGTCGTTCCACCAGGACCGCTCCGGCCTGTTCTGGATCATCCATGTCGCAGGAGACGGGTTGGCGGTGTACGACCGAAAGACCAACTCCCTCACCCGTTATTCTTTCCATCCGCGCAACGTTTCTCAAACCGCCCCCAACGGGATAATGGCCATGCTGGAAGATCGGAACGGGACTATGTGGTTTGGGACCATGACGGATGGTTTACTCAAATTCGATCCGCAGGGCCGGAGGTTCATCCGCTACCATAACGATCCCGCCAACCTGGAAAGTCTCGCCGAAAACGGTGTGCTTGCACTGGATCAGGATCGGGAAGGAAACATTTGGGCTGGAGTGGGAGGAATGGGGCTCGTACACTTTAGCCCGGAGCCCCTTCCCTTCAGGAGATACCGTCACGATTTCGGTAACCCCGATCGCAGGAGTGAACCCTTTGTGGGTGCCATCTATGTTGATCGTCGGGGAATCCTGTGGATCGGCACCCGCGAAGCACTGAACCGGATCGACCGCGACACCGGGCAGAGCACTTCTTACCACATTGCCGGACCCGGAGAAGCTTCTGATGTGATCGCAATCAACGAAGATCGCTCCGGCAACCTTTGGGTGGGCACCTTCAACCACGGGCTCTACCGTTTGGACCCACAGACAGGACACGTCAAGAAGTTTCAGCACAACCCGGCAAACCCATCCAGCCTAAGCAGCGACATCGTGCCCCGTCTTCTCATCGACCACAACGGGACGCTCTGGGCCGCTACCTGGGATGGACTGGATCACTTTGACGCAGCGACTGAGCGCTTTAGCACGTACAAGCTGGATCCACAGGACCGGAACCTGTTCTACCTCGAACTGGTCGAAGATCGGCAAGGAGCCTTGTGGCTGGGGACCCACTCCGCAGGTATTCATCGTTTCGATCCGGCAACCGGCCAGTTCACGATCTATCATCACGACCAGAACCGCCCGGGAACCTTGAGCGATAACCGGGTGAACTCGGTGTACTTCGATCGCTCGGGCACAATGTGGGTAGGCACCCAGGATGGGCTGAACCAATTCGACCCGAAGACGGGCCACTTCACAGTCTATGGGCAGCGTGAGGGCTTCCATGGCAACGCAGTGGGTTGCGTCCTCCAGGACGACCATGGCGATCTGTGGATGAGCACGAACAATGGTGTGGCGAGATTCGACCCGCAGAAAAAGACAGTCAAGAATTATTCCACTGCCGACGGACTGCCAGGGCCTGATTTGACCGGCTGGGGCGCCTGCTCCAGGAGTGCGGCTGGTGAAATGTTTTTCGGGGGCTTCAGCGGGGCGACCGCATTTTTCCCCGACAAGGTTCAGGATAGTCTGTACGTTCCACCTGTCGTTCTCACCGATTTCCGGCTCTTCGACCTTCCGGTAACGGTCGGCGCCGGTTCACCGCTCAAGAAGTCCATCGGTTATAGCAACGCCCTCAGGCTCTCTCACCAGGAGAACTTCTTCTCCCTGGAGTTCTCCGCCCTCAGCTACTTCAATCCGGCGACAAATCGCTATCGCTATCAGATGGTGGGATTAGATCGCGACTGGCATGAAGTGGGCAGCAACCAGCGAATCGTGACCTACACCTCTCTGCCTGCGGGTGACTACACATTTCGTGTGCAAGGCGCGACCAGCCGGGGCGCCTGGAGCCAGCCAGGCGAGGAGCTTGCTATCGAGATCCTGCCTCCGTGGTGGAATACATGGTGGTTCAGGACTACGTATGCAGCGATCATCTTACTCGCGGTGTGGTGTGTGCACCGGTACCGGTTGCGTCAAGTTGCCCAGCAATACAACGCGCGTCTGGAGGAGCGGGTAAGGGAGCGTACCCGCATCGCCCGCGAATTACATGACACACTCCTGCAATCGATTCACGGTCTCATGCTGCGCTTTCATTACGCCGCTGAAGCCCTGGCGGAAGATGATCCTGCTCGTCCCATGCTCAAAGTAGCGTTGCAGCGCGCGGACACACTCATTGTGGAAGGCCGTAATCGGGTTCAGTTGCTGCGCGGCGAAGCCGATGAAGCGAAGACCCTTTCCCAGATGTTGGCCCAGGCGGCGATCGACCTTGGCCACGAGGGCCCCCCAACCATTCACATTACTGAGGAAGGGCGTCCACGACCATTACATCCGGTGGCCCAGGAGGAAATCTGCGGAATCTGCCGCGAGTCGCTGGTGAATTCCGTCCGTCATGCTAAGGCTTCCCGTATCGACGTGGAAATTATGTACGAGAGGCGTTTCTTTAGAGTACGATGCCGCGACGACGGAAAAGGAATTCCCGAAGACGTGATGCAATCCGTTGGCCGCAAAGGGCACTGGGGACTTCGGGGAATGAACGAGCGCGCTAAATCGATTGGCGCGCACTTCCAGGTATGGAGCACCGAAGGCAAAGGTACGGAGATCGAAATTCGTTTGCGCGCGGCTGCGGCCTATGTAAGGCGGGAAAACCTCAAACGCTACTTGCGCCGCTATGGCTCAGAAGGCCCGACTTAGTCCTGGTGGTGAGAGGAGCAATTTCTCAGATCACCGTTTGCACTAACGTTTGTAGACCCTAACGCCGGGTACACCACATTTGCGGTCAAGCTAGCGACTTACTGTGAGTGATGCGGAGGGATTTGGGTTCAGACGTTTGCTGATCGCTCACTGATCACAAAGCTGAACTGGCCTTGGATTCCGTAAGCGGGGAAGGTGAACGACGGATCACTCGTCGAGCAAGGCGCGCCCGAATACTGGCCGGCCTCCCAGGGAGGTGTAGAAGGCATAGAACGCTATCGCGGCCATGAGCAGGATTCCGGCCAGACTGATGCCCGCATACCACGCAGACGCTTGCGTCGTCAGGGGAAATGTTGTCAGGAAACCGTTGAAGACGATTGCTGCCACCAGCCACAGCAAGCCGAGGCTTCTCAGCAGAATCACAGTCACACCCTGCACGATCAGATTCACCACCAGCGCAGCGGGAATAGAATCGCTCCCCAATGAGAGAAAGACCGCGAGGAAAAGAACCCATGAGATGCTTGCCGCCCACTCTTTGCGCAGCAAGGCCCGGAGAACGAACAGGAAAAACAGAATCGCAAGCGGGACAAAAAGCCCAAAGAACAGGCTGCCCGATGTAGAAGCAATGGTCGTACGCACGCCCAGAAGCTGCCAATCTGGACCCGAAATTGGTTGCGGCGGAGGCTGGCCGAGCCAGGAGGGAACAAACCACATGAGTCTTTCAAGATCGGCCACAAACGCCCCCCAGAGACAACCCGCAAGCACATCGCGTCCTACCAATGGATCCCGAAAGCCTCCCGCCAGCAAGCGGCTCCAGGAGACCAGCGTGGTGGGCCAGTGGCGGCGCACATAGGGCTCCATGGCAATGTAGAGAACCCAAAAAAAACCAGACCAAAGAAGTCCCCAGGCCACAATCTCGTTGAAAAGCGCGAGTTCACCGAAATTCGGGACGTGATGTCCGCCCAAAGAACACCCCACCGCCCAGGCCGCAAAAGCAAAAACTGCCAGTCGAAATGCCCCCCGGCAATCGCCTCGGCCAAGGCGCAGGTTTCGGCGGGCGAGCATTGCGCCGGCGACCAGCATCGAAACCCACAAAACGATGCCAATCGCGAAAAATGCCCGTTTGGTTGTGGTCATCTGATAAGGCTGCATGCGCCTGGGGCGGGTCCAAGGGCCAATCAACTCGAAATAGTCAGGCTTACCCCGGTATGCCGCAGCTTCGATTCGCATCGGGATATCGCGACGCTCGGCCAGCGATCCTGTCCACGCAGCGCGCGCGTCGCTATCAACAGGTGGCGTCCACATAGGCTGAGCCGGCGGCCACTGGGATAGATCGAGCCCCGCCGCAGAGAATAGCGGTGCCCAGTCCGGTGGCGACGCAGGGCCTGCCGGCTTCTCAACCTGGGGAGGAACTGCGACGAACTGCGTAAGGCGACCGAGCGGATTGAGCTGGACCAACGTCATCCCGGACACGTTTAGCGGCGGGTCGTCCGTCCATACGGCCCCTGGCACGGGTGCGTCCGAGACGAAGAAACGAGCCCAGAGGGGCCGAGGGCTGCCGCGATACCAAAACACGAACGCCCCGGTTTCGAGGTTGTCCCAGCGGGTCTTTGATTTGTCGTGTTCCGCGATATACCGTAGAAAGTCGGTTCCCTCGTAGAACCCCATCGACGTGTCCGCCGCCTGCTCGGAATAGCCCACACTCCGCAAAATATCTCGCGCGCGTAGGGCAAGCTCCTCCGGGGGCGTTTGGAGCGGCACGCGCCGGTAGAGCGTGGCTTGTGCGCTCAACAGAATCGCCGCGGTGACTAACACAACCACTCCCGCCAGCAAAACCCAGGCCACCGTGGGGCGCAGGCCTTCGGTCTCCCCCGAAGCGGCGACCATCTCGGGCGACGGCGTTTCCCCTGCTGCCAGCGCAGCGGCCAGGGGGTCGCCTCCCGGAAGTGCGGCTACTACTTGCCGCACCGACCCGGGGCGCTTTGCCTGATCTTTTTCCAGGCAGCGCAGGATCGCATTTTCCACGGCTGGATCAATGTCCTTGATTACCGACGACGGACTCCTGGGAGGAGATTCAAGATGCGCGCGCCGCCACTCGACCAGGGTGCTTGCCTGATAAGGCAGACGTCCGGTGAACAACTCATAAAACACGAGCCCCAGCGAGTAAATATCACTACGAACGCTGGCTTGGCCCTTGGCAATCTGCTCAGGGGCCATATAGGCCGGTGTACCTGCTGTTTCGGTCCGGCTCATGGCGTCGTCGTTGCTTAGGGCCAACCCGAAGTCCGTGATGCGCACTCGCCCTCGTCCATCCAGCATGATGTTGGCTGGTTTCAGATCTCGATGTAGTAATCCGCAGTCATGTGCGGCCGCCAGACCAGCGCAGATTTGGTGCGCGGTTTCCAAAGCCTTGTCTGCGGGTAAGCGGCCGATGCGGCGCAACAACGATGCAAGATCCTCGCCGTCGATGTACTCCATGGTGAGAAAGTGTTGGCCATTCACCTCCCCGATGTCGTAAACACGACAGACATTCGGGTGCGAAACCTGGCGAGCATTCCGCACCTCGGCGTGAAAGCCGGCCAAAGCCGCGGCATCACACTGCAGGGTTGCGGGAAGAAACTTGAGGGCTACAACGTTCCCTAGCTTGAGATCCTCAGCGCGGTACACTTCGCCCATGCCGCCGCGCCCCAGCAGAGCGACAATTCGATACCGCTCGACGAGAACAGTGCCCGGCGAGAATCCCGCGCGTTGTGGCGGGTGCGAACTTGGGGGAATTGGCGTGGGCACCACAGCGGTTCGATCCGGTTCCAGGGTCGGCGTGTCGAGAATCGCAATGGCACGCCCGCATGAGGAACAGAAACGGACAGTCTCGGAAAATACAGCCCCGCATCCGGAGCAGGTGATCATCGGACGGATTGTATAGGACCGCGAGGAAGCCTCATCTGTGGAATACACCTGACTCTTGCAAATAGATCGTGAGTAACGGCCTACCGTTTACGATCCGTCACTTGGTGCGTCTTAGTGCCGAGACTGCAGGATCCGAAAGTGGCGATGTACGGTCTGCAAAATATGCCGAAAATGCAACACAGGTGGGTCGGGCCAGCTTTTCCGACAAGTCTTAGTGCTGTATCTGGAGCGCCCCGTCAGGTAGCAGTGCTCGGTTGCGCGGGCTTAGAGGGGGGCGCTTCTGATACAGCGACTTGAAGGAAGCCGCCCTCCGGGAAGCCTATGTACTTTGAATCGGTCTGAACAGGTGCAGAGGGATCAGGCACAGGCTGAGTTGGGCAGCGTCGGATGACAGAAGGGCGGGATGGAGCAGCATGTTGGTTCGCCGAGGCCTTTTGTGGACGCCGGAGAGGCTGTCATCCAAGGGTTTTTGACCGGAAGAGACAAGGGATCCGCGTGCGCGCAGAAGCACGAGGAGAGGTCGAGGATGTGGATGGAGCTTCATGCAACGCATCGGTCTGGTTGAGGTGGGGAGCGAAGCAGGAGTTGCGCGGCGGAGAGCCGTTCGACGACGTGGATAGTTCCACCGCAGACTGGGCAGCTCCAGAGTGGGTCGTCTGATCGGTGGGTGGGGATGCTGGCGGAGCAGCCACGTTCTCTGAGTTGCCGAGGAGTCGAAAGCACAGCGGCAACAGAGTAGCGCGGTTGCGGTTGGCAAGGAATCCGAAGTTGCGGATGCGCGCGAAGCCGGGTGGCAGCAGATGGAGCAGGAAGCGGCGAAGGAACTCATCGACCGGCAGAGTCATGAGCCGCTTCTTGTTGCCGTGCGCGGAATCGCGCCATCGAAAGGTGACGTTGCCATCGGAGAGAGCAACCAGCCTGCTGTTGGAAATGGCGACGCGATGAGTATAGGCGCCGAGATAACGCAACACATGTTCCGGTCCGCCGAAGGGCGGCTTGGAGTAGACGACCCAGTCGTGGCGGAACAGTACTCGCAGCCATGCGCTGAAGGCGTGTGGTTGGGCAACAGCCAGCAGGCTGCCGTGGAACTGGAGCTCACCGCGATGGAAGGCGTTGCGAAGTCCGGCGACGAACTTGCCGCGGAAGACACGGCTGAGCACGCCGACGGGAAGGAAGAAGGAACGCCGGGCGGAGATCCAGCCTGAGTGGTCCGGGGTGATGCCGCCAGCGGCAACGACGCAGTGGATGTGGGGATGAAACTGCAAGCGTTGATTCCAGCTATGGAGCACGCTGAAGAAACCGATCTCGGCACCGAGATGCCGTGGATTGCGGGCGACTTCAAGCAGAGTCTCTGCACTGGCGTGGAAGAGCAGGTTGTAGATGAGTCGCTTGTTCTGCAATGTGAGCGGAGCCAGTTCCCGCGGCAGCGTGAAGACGGCATGTACGTAGCGAGTGGGCAGAAGCTCGCGTTCGCGCGCCTTGAGCCAGCGTCGGCGCGCGTTGCCCTGGCACCGCGTGCAGTGCCTGTTTCTGCAGGAGTTGTAGGAGATCTTGGTCGTATGCCCACAGCCGGTGCAGCGGTCGCGATGGCCGCCCAGCGCGGCAGTGCGACAGCGTGTAATGGCTAACAACACCTTCTGGTGTTGCCAGTTGATCCACTTACGACTGCGTTCGATGAACGCCTGTCCGGCACAGCGAACAATGTCGGCCATCTCCACGAGAGGCCGGTTGTTCAACGGTGCTTGCTTGCTCCCTGTGAGGAGAACATGAGGGCATCGAGCGGGCTGGCGGTCGCACTTAGATGTCGCTGGGATAGATGCAGGTAGACCGTAGTCACTTCGAGGTCTCGATGGCCGAGCAGGATCTGAATGGTGCGCAGGTCGGCGCCGGCTTCAAGAAGATGTGTGGCGAAGCAATGACGCAGAGTGTGCGGATGGATGCGCCTATGCTCAAGGCCCGCACGTTCAGCAGCGATCTGGCAGGCAGTCCAGAGGACCTTGGTAGTGACGGGATAACTTGCCGTGTGCCAGCGGTTGCCGGGAAACAGCCACTCCTTCGGCTTGCGCCGGAGACCTCGCCAGTAGATGCGAAGTTCCTCGAGCAGCTTCGGGCTGAGCATGACATCGCGGTCCTTGCCGCCCTTGCCCTCTCGGATATGGACCACCATCCGCTTGCTGTCGATGTCACTGACCTTCAGGTGAGCCGTTTCTGCGCGGCGTGCGCCGGTGGCATACATCGTCATCAGCAGGATGCGATGAAAAGGTGTGTCCGCGGACTCAATCAGTCGCGCGACTTCTTCCTGACTGAGTACCCCCGGAAGGTGACGCACCTTCTTCGGATAGGGTGTCTCGGCGATACTCCAGCCACGCTTCAACACGTGGATGTAGAAGAAACGTAGCGACGCCAGCCGCAGGATGACTGTGTTCGGACTGTACTTCAACTTGGTGAACAGCATCGCCTGGTACTTGCGAATATCTTCAGGGCCAAGTTGATCGGGTGGTCGCCGGAAGTACCGGCTGAAATGCGCAACGCCGTGCAGGTATGTCCGGATGGTGGTATCGGCGAAGTTGCGGCGACGCAACTCCTCAAGCATGAGCTGACGTAGTTGGTTCACAGAGAATCCTCCTTCTCTGCGAACCAAACTACCGGGGCAGCCGCAAATGTCGGCTCAGCCGCACGCGAACGCGTCCGCCGCCGCAGCGGCTTCGTTCAAGTCGACCATTCGCCCATTGACCGGTCCTATCGTAGGTCGTTACTCAGGATCTATTCGTAAGGGCGTATCCCACACAGTGACAAAAGCAGCTTTTCAGATAGCCAGTCGCTGAGCAGCCTACGCGCAGGAACCCGCTAACGATGGGTTGTGCGCATAAGTTGAGAATCCGGACACCGGTCTCGGGCGCAAGGCCAGAGCCTTTGTGCGGTCCTGCTAAAGGACGTCCTCACACTGCTTGCGCCTCTCGTGAACTACGGGAGCGCGGCCGAAGAAGGCCACGCGTGTCATCACAGGCGCCTTTCTGAATGATTCCGGCCAGACCGGAGTTTACTTGAGCCATGACGGGCGTCCGCGGCTTGCCTCCCCGCGCGCGTGCGCGATCCGAAGTTCCCATCGTGCGTCGTCGCCGAGACGCGCTCTCTACTGGGTAAGGGTCGGCCTAAGACCGGTCAGCTTGCCTGACCGTTCAAGTCTTAGTGCTGTATCAGAAGCGCCCCCCTCTAAGCCCGCGCAACCGAGCACTGCTACCTGACGGGGCGCTCCAGATACAGCACTAAGACAATCCGGAAGCAATCATCGTTGAGAAGCCGTCTGCACAACGAAGTGCCCGCAAAAGAGGGATTTTCAGTAGATTCCTCAAAGGGTCGCAAGGGTCACCGTTCAACAACCAACTCAGGGAGCGGTGGCGGCGTATGCGAATCCTCGGATGTACATGTCAGCGCTAACACGGAAGAGCAGTCACACCCTGCGTTCCTTCTCACTCCTCGGATTGATGGAAGATAGCGTGGTTGACATCTGGCCAGAACTCTTTCGCTGCGAACGTGCCGAAATCCAGCAGGGCATTGGTCAGCCAGCGCTGTCCAACCTTTGTCCAGGTGCGGTACTGAGTTGGGTAGTAGGCCGAGGAGATTCCGGCTGCTATGCCGGATCCCACGACCTCGGATGCGTTGAAGGTTTCTCTTCCCGAATCTTCGCGCGTGATTACCGTGCGCGACACAGCATAGACGCCCCGTTTGATAAAGCCGCCATGGCCCAGCGTGTAGTAGCGACTGTCTTGACGCAGCACGCTCGGGAGAACAGCTTCTACCCAGAGGTTCTCATCGGTCTGGTCTGCGAATGTATGCCAATAGTATCGGCCGTATCCAGCGGCACCCTGGTGAAATGCCGGATAGGCATCCGTTGCCTGGCTTACACCCGCCTGCATGCCAACGAAGATGAATGACGAGTAATCGAAACTATCCAGGGCTCCGGTCTTAAACTTTTCCTTCACCGACTGTGGAGGTAACTTTACTCCTGCGCTGACCGCCCGAAAGTTCGGCAATATCCATAGGATCCGCTGGGTCTGCTGCCCTTCTCCCGGGTTCGCTACGTCGGTGGGGGCTGACGAACTCGCAGAGGCGGAAAGGCTTTGCTGTCCCTCAGGCAGTGGAGAGGGCGTGGGCGCGTCCGGTATTGCGACGGCGGCCACCTCAGTTTGCTGGTAAGCAGGAACCAGAGCAGCTTTCTGTTGTGCCCAGCCTGGCCTAAGAGCTAAGAGACAGAACGCGCAGGTGATAACAAGTCGCATAAAGGGCCTTAGAGACTACAAAAATCGGCGGAAAGCCGCCGAAAGGCTGACTGACCCGCCGGCAGCCGAACGAACGACATAATTTGGATGTCGCTCACGGCCTTTGGTTCTAAGTTTTCTTCGAAAGCAGAAAATGTGATCTCTTGGGTGTTCGATCAAGAGACGGCCGGGTGTTCGCTTTTGGACATCGATGCCCACCATCGAACGATTGGGCCCGTATCCACAATCCGAATTCACTGCCTGGGCTTCTGCGAAATGTATTTGCCGAACAACAGTGTTTCGACTCTGCCGGTCCGAGACCACCGGCAATTTACTGAAAACGAGACTTCACGGGCGTGACACCAGCGCAAGTAAAATGGGTCACTGAATCGAGGTGGTTTATGCCTAACAGGCCTGAGGCGGTTATGATCTGGCACCTCCTCAAACGATTACTCATCTTTCCAAAAGGACTTCTTGGCGGACTTATTGCTGCAACCCTCATGTGGACGGTAGTCATTTTTTACTGCAGCTGGCATGGGACCAGGAGCGTTAGAAAGCTGGGGTACGAGGGACCAGTGGCCATCGCTGGAGGCTGGCAATATCTGGTCCAAGTGCCGTGGGTTGTTGTGTTGCTCTGGGTTGCGTTTGGTTTGGGATTTTATGTAGTGGTTTCGTGGGTGGCTCGGCATCCTTAGTGCCTCTGCACGCGAGTTCCTCGCAAACGTGGAATGCGCTAACTGCGTGCCCCTGAGCCTTTCCGCCGAGCAGGCTGCGGAAAAGTCGGTTTCGAGTGAAATCTTAACCCTCAGCGGCTAAAGCCGTACTGATTTTAGATTGGTTACGTACGGCCTAAAAGGCCGTACCCTTCAAAAACCCAGGTTTTTCAGCAGCCTGCTAGGGACTTTGGCCGAAAATCAAGCCTCTCTTCGGTTTAGCGGCAGCGATAGCCTCCCCGCCGAAATGGAATAACGGGAGGCAGTCGAAACCAGGGACACCTGGGGATGCGCTTCGGTTTGCTCTGGTCGAGCCTGACACGGCCGGGACACTATGGCGTATCCTGTCGCTCTCTCGACATCGTCAGTTAGTTGTCTGGGGAAGGATACCCGGTAAGGCTGTGGCTATGTTAATCGAAATTGTTCAATTCAGTTTTTGTTAGAACGTTGGACAATTCGGCTTCCCATTGCGCGATAAAGCCCAGGACGACCATTTTCTCTTCCAGAGTTGCCGTATTGGGATCGAATTCCCCGTCCCTCACCAAATAGGAATTCTCGTGCCGGCCACCGCCTTTCAACCTCACCTTCAAATGCCAAGCATCGTCCTCTGCGTACCGCCAGCCGCGCACCTCATATTCGCCAATCATGCCGTTCCGGCTCACAAAAGACTTTGGAGGAGGCAGCATCCGTCACCTTTGACAATGTGGGATCTTTCTGAGGCCCGCGAATACGGCAAGAATACGCGGGCTTTATGAGCCTTCGCGACTGGCAAAAGTGACAGTTGTGTTTTCAAGGGGACGACTCGTTCGCTGGCTTGTAAGCTGTATTGTTCTCGTGGTTGACTGGGGCAACCCTTGCACAGCGCCCAAGGCAAACCCGACAGACCGGTTGAATTGCCAGTTCTCTTTCAAGTGCGGCGCGCTGTGTGATGAGAATCACTGCGCTCGCTTGCCCTGAGAGGCTAGCCTGCCGTCAAGGTGGTGAGGTCTCGATGGCTGACAAGGCTAAGTCGCAATCGAGGTCTATGTCTGGTTGATCGGAACCGACGTGCTACTTACACTGTCAGACACCACGACAAGGGCATTCCCCAATATCAGGTACAGTGCGGCGATGACAGAGCCGGTCTTGTTTGCGTATCGGAAATTTACCTGGAACAAGCAGAGGATAAAGCCCGGCGACTGATCTGACCGGCCTAAGGAGTAAGCCATGAGCAATCCCCAAATCACTAACGGCGAGCCTGGTTCGTCCAGCGCTACCTGGCGAGTTTAGACTGATTTTTCGGTCGGTGAAAGAGAGGTTCGATGCCTAGGCGTCTGGTTCGCCGCATTCTTCTGACCGCTGGACTGCTATGCATCACCCTGGTTGTAGGCACAACCGGTTTCGAACTGATCGAAGGATATTCATGGTTCGATGCCTTCTACATGACTCTCACGACCATCACGACTGTCGGCTATCAGGAGCTGCGGCCTCTCAGCCGTCCCGGGCGAATTTTTAATTCGTTTCTGATTTTCTTTGGAGTGAGCGCGATGTTCTTAGCGGTTGGGGCTATGACGCAAACGATCATCGAAATCGAGTTGGAGGATCGCTATGGCAAACGCAGGAAAAGGCGCATGATCAGTTCATTACATGATCATTTTATCGTCTGTGGTTTTGGCCGCGTAGGCCGCCACGCTTCTTATGAGTTTCAACGTGTCAAGGCTCCCTTTCTGGTGATCGACAACAATGAAGTTCGAGTTGCAAAAGCTGCGAACGCAGGAATGCTTGCCGTAGCCGCGGATGCCACACAAGATGACACCCTTCGCGAAGCCGGCGTGCTCAGAGCGAAAGGACTGATTGCTGCATTGCCCTCCGATGCCGAAAATCTCTTCATCATTCTTTCCGCAAAAGCTCTTAATCCAAAGCTGACCGTCGTGACCCGAGCGTCTGAGGTAGAAGCCGGAGAAAAGTTGCGCCGCGCAGGAGCTGACACTGTTTTTACTCCTTACGCGCTGGCCGGACGCCAACTTGCAGATGCGTTGCTGAGGCCCCATGTGGTGGAGTTCCTGGACTTCGTCAGAAGCAATATAGGACCACGCGTCACGATGGAGCAGGTCCGCGTCCCCCCAAAAGCTGATCTCGGCTGGAAAAGCGTCCAGCAGCTGTCAGAGTTGCTGAATTCCGAGGTGGTAGTGCTTGCGATTCGTAAAGAGGGAGGGGAAACAATCTTCAATCCCCCGCATGAATCAAAGGTCTCCGCTGGTGATTTCCTTATCGTTGTGGGTGAACGGTCAGGCCTGCAAAAGCTGGAAAAAAATCTCACCAGCTAGACCGCGGATGGTTTCCAACTTGCCGAAAAGCGAATTTGCAGGCACTGCGGAGGATCATTTCCGGGTGCCGGCCATCTGAAGTTCTTAGGAAACTCCGAGATCCTTGTGAGCGGGCTCCGCGGGCGACGCCCAAAATGGGCATCGCCGCTTTCCATAACGGAGATGGTACCTCTACAGTTGATTCAATTCACTGGCGGGAGTTCTTCCGTTCAAGCGTCTGCGAAAGATTTGCGGGACCTATGCCATCCCGGAAGATCCGCCCCTTGGGAACGTACCATGGTTCTGGTCGTAAAGGCTTTCCCTCTTTCCGGCTTTCGCCGCGAGTTTGTTGGCGATGCGGTTCATTTTCTTTTGCTCTGGAGTCTCCGAGGTTTTGGACTCATCCAGCTCCGGTGTTTTTGGATTTTCGGGTTCGTTTGGCATGTTTGCCTCCTGTTTCCTGCATATCCCACTCTATGCAAGATGCGTGCCCTGGCAAGTGATGTACGTCACAAGGCCTTGGCGGGCCGCAGGCAACCCACATTCGTAGTAACACTCCCGCCCCCTGTCGCACGTCACAGTTGGCACAAGGTCCTCGAAAGTGGTCGTAGTGGTGGCAGCGTGGCTCCAAATTGTCGTGGGCGTCTTGTTCATTACGGCGCTCAAGCCGATCTGCCGATTGCTGTTTGCAGCAGGCCGGAGGGGGAAGGCCGGCCGCTTGGACGTCTTGTCGGGATCGCGCTCTTCGCGCTGGGCGTTGCTAGTCTTCCCTCGACGTCGGCAGAATCGTCCCGCATCGCCGGGTCCCGAAAGCGGACTGAACAAAGGTTCAGCCATGCTTCAGGGCGCAGAGTCGCAGGCCGCTATTACGGCGCCATATTGCGCCAGCACCTTTCTCATTAGCTCAAGTTCCAATCGTCCGGTATCACAATGGCTGCTGGTTGCAAAGCGAAGGGCCAAAGGAGGCGCCTTTGAACTCAGACTTGGAAGAGGATTTCAGGAACCATCAGAAGATGCTCTTGGCGTTACTCAGTGAGAGGAAGGATTTGCTGGGCGGGTCCAGGGATGCACTTGAACTAGAAGAGCAAATCCGCAAAGTTGAAAGCGTGGTGCGGTCATATCAGACTGTGAAATGGTACGAGCAAGAGGCTCACGAAAAGAAGCTCGTCTCGCATCAGGAGCTTTTCTTCAAGCATCGCCGCTGGAAGGGGCCCCGCTGCTCTTGTTGGCCCGTTAGGTAGGCTCAGGCACGATCGCATGGCTGATCGCATGCCCGATCAGGGGCCATGCGCCGACGGACCGGCAGCGTTCTAGCGCAGCGCTTAAGTATGCTCGCGCTCTTCAGGCGGATCAACCACACAGCGAAAGCCGAGATGACTCATCGAGGTATCGAGCATCTGCGGTGAGCGGGCCGCGGGGCGGAACCGCAAGCAGTAGTTGGGAGCGCAGAGATGCGACCCTCCCTTAATCACCCTGCGCGGTATTCTGATCTGCGGTTGCGTCGGATCAAAGCTGTCTTCGATGGTTGCTTCGCGCCGCAGCGAATCACCACAACAGGGCTTCGTCTTCCCCGCCAATCGCTGGTCCGAATACCAATCGCTGGTCCACTCCCAAACGTTTCCGGCCATATCGTAGAGACCGTATCCGTTAGGTGGGAACGAACCAACTGGCGATGTTCGCTCATAACCGTCGAGCAAAAGATTCTGCCAGGGAAATTCGCCCTGCCACGTATTAGCCATGACCTGGCCGTGCGGAAACATCTCGTCGCCCCAGGTGAAGATGGCGCCGTCGAGTCCACCGCGCGCGGCGTACTCCCACTCGGCCTCGGTCGGAAGCCGTTTGCCTGCCCAACGCGCGTAGGCTTCGGCATCCTCGTAGGCGACGTGCACAACGGGATGATCCATCGATGCTTTGATTGACGAGTGGGGCCCCAGCGGGCGGCCCCAAAAAGTACCGGGAGTCCAAGCCCACCATTGCGCCCAGTCGGCAAGATTCACCGGGCCGCGCGTGCGGCGAAAAACGGCCGAACCGGGAACGCAGAGTTCGGGATCGGCGCCCGGATACTGCGCCGCATCAATGGGACGCTCAGCCACTGTTACGTAGCCAGTCGCTTCCACGAATCTTGCAAATTCTGCATTCGTGACTGGACAGCAATCGATTGCGAACGACTCTACGCGGACGCGCCGGCGCGGACGTTCCTCGGGGTAGAAGTCATCCGATCCCATAAGGAACTCGCCGCCTTTGATCTCGACGATCTCACCGGTTGTTGTCTTGGCTGCCATCGTTTCTCGACCTTAGCAGCGACTTACCCCTGGGGACAAGCCACTTCTGCAGGTAGGTCCCTCTCGCGCCTGGAGCGTAAGTAAATCATCGCCGGTTTTTTCCTCAGGCAGGCGGCATCGACGAGTGGATGTGTCGATAATGCCGCCGCCGGAGGAAGCCGCCCGCGTTCTTCGCCATCGAATAAATGCCTTACCTAGCTGTGCACACTGGCGAGGGCCTCGGCCTTCGCGGCATGGTCCTCTTCCATCAACTGCTCCGGCCCGAGTTTGTAGGTGAGCCGGTCGATTTTGCCGGTGAAGTGGAACGGCAGCTCGTAGCTATCGTCCACCGGTGTGCGGGTATCGCAGCCGATGTCAAAGGTCTCATCAATGGCCATCAGAAACGGGATCGAGTGCTCCATTGTCTTCCGAGACAACTCCTTACCATCCACTGAGAGCACGCCGGTACCACCCTTGCCTGGACCTGGACCATCGTACTTGAAATCGAACGAGATCGTATGCTTACCAGCCGCCAGTTCCTTTCCCAATAGGTCCGCACCACCCACCCCGCCCTCCCAGCGGGTTCGCTTCAGATTGAGGAGGTTGTAAACGAAGACCGGCTTGCCTTTGAGCAGGTACAGACCATATCCGCCGAAGACGCCGCCCATGGTGGCGATCATCCCTTCCGCGCCGCCTTTCGGAATAGTCACTTCCGCAGTGATCGTGTAGTCCTTGTTCAAAATGCTCGGCGCATTGCCCACAGGAATGCCGGCGTTCACACCTTCATAGGTAAATACCGTGCGTCCAGCGGTTGCGCTTGGCCGCGGCGTGATGATGCGCGGCAGGATCGAGTTATCGATTGGCAGCACATTGTATTTCGCTGCCTCGGTGAGGAACAACGCCTTCAGCTCTTTCAGCTTGTCGGGATTCGTCGCCGCAAGATCGTTGTATTGAGAGAAGTCCTCGGTGATGTTGTAGAGCTCCCACTTGTAGTCGTTGATCTCAGGCAGCTTGGTAGTTCCCAGCTCCCAGGGCGGGGCTGGCGGCGTTGTGGCCGCGACCCAACCTTGGTGATAGATCGCGCGGTTGGCGAACATTTCGAAATACTGCGTCTCGCGTTTCGAGGGTGCATTGGCATTTGTTTTATCAAAGGTGTAAGCCATGCTCACGCCCTCAATCGGCCTTTGCGCGATGCCATCGACCGTGGCCGGCTCATTGACACCCGTAGCTTCAAGGATGGTCGGCACGATGTCGATGATGTGATGGAACTGGGAACGGATGCCGCCTGCATCATTGATGTGCCCTGGCCAAGAAATGGCCATACCTTGCCGAGTCCCGCCAAAATGTGATGCCACCTGCTTGGTCCACTTGAACGGTGTATCAAATGCCCACGACCACGCGACCGACATATGCGGGTAGGTCTTATCCGAACCCCAGGATTCGTAATACCGCATCAGTTCAATTTCCGGGAGCTTGAGAATGCCGTTGTACGCGGTCATCTGGTTTGGCGTTCCCTCCAGAGTGCCCTCGGCGCTGTTGCCATTGTCGCCGCTGATATAAATGATCAGCGTGTTCTCGAGTTTGCCCATGTCCTCAACCGCCTGGATCACGCGGCCAATTTCATGATCGGTGTACGCGGCGTAAGCCGCGAACACTTCAGCTTGACGCGCATAGAGCTTCTTCTGGATGACTGAAAGCGAATCCCATTTCGGCAACACATCCGGCCACGGCGTGAGCTGGGTGTTCGGGGGAATTACGCCGAGTCGCTTCTGGTTGGTGAAAATCTCCTCGCGCAGCTTCTCCCAGCCCATGTCGAACTTGCCGTGGAACTTGTCGATCCATTCCTGCGTGGGCTGGTGCGGCGAGTGCGTGCCGCCGGGCACGTAATAAAGAAAGAACGGCTTGTCAGGCGCCGCCGCATTCAGGGCGCTCATGTACTTGATGGCATCGTCCGCCAGGTCGGTCGTCAGGTTATAACCGGGCTTGCCGATCCACGGAAAGACCTGGGTGTGATCGCGAAAAAGATAAGGCGTCCACTGATCGGTCTCGCCGCCCATGAATCCGTAAAAATAGTCGAAGCCCATGCCGCTCGGCCATTGATCGAAAGGCCCGGCCAAACTGTATTGGAAGGCGGGAGTATTGTGCTCCTTGCCAAACCACGACGTGGCAAATCCGTTTTGTTGCAGAATCTTACCGACAGTGGCATTTTCCGAACCGATGATGGAGTCATAACCGGGGAAGCCGGTGGACATTTCACCGATAACACCGGAGCCCACCGAGTGATGATTGCGACCGGTGATGAGCGCAGCGCGCGTCGGTGAGCAGAGAGCCGTGGAGTGAAACTGCGTGTAGCGCAATCCTGCCTCGGCGACACGGTCCAGGGCCGGGGTCGGGACCACACCGCCGAAGGTACTCGTCACGCCGTAGCCCTGATCGTCGGTCATGATAAGGAGCACGTTGGGCGCGCCCTTGGACGGTACCACCTGAGGCGGCCAGTAAGGCTTCGAATTCTTAGCGTCCTCCTGGATCACGCCGCCAAATTTCATGGGCGGTGGCGGGAGCTGTTTACCGTCAATCGTCACGGTGGCACTCGGTGAACCCGGCGTTGCCGGGGTTTCCTGGGGTGGGACTGGAGGCCGTGTGCTATCCATTTGCGTCATCTCCTTGCGTCAACTCCGCTTCGCTTAAGCCTCGCCCTTCCGCTGTTTAGTCAGCCTGGAAAAGGAAAGACAATTTCAAGCAGTCTATGAAACACGATCCGACCACACAACTGTCACTTGTGACAGTCGCCACATAAAGTTGTCTGCTCCTTGCTGGATTTTCACGCTGCCTGGTTATTCGTGAGCAAGGATCAAAACGAAGTCTCTTCTCCATCTCCGATATTCATGCGTTGAAACCAGAGCGGCGTGAGGATATATGCGGGGTCCTTAATTCCCATTTGTCCGTGACTCGCACGCAATCTGTCAGCGGAGTTATCGAAGACTAGATTCTCCAGACCTGAGTTTCTCGGAAATCTACCGAAATTAAGACTCGCCGGCGCATTGCAGAGAATAACTCCGTCATGCCCACCGTGATGGCGCAATCTGGCGCTCAGGCAATTTTCCTCTGCTGACTGTCACTTTTGCCAGTAGCTGAAATTATCGCGTTGCTTCTATGCTGCCTTCCTCTGCACGCTTGTGCCTGGTTTGCCGAGTGTGCTGCCAGCTTTGGGAAGATCGATTGAGCTTTTAGTTATAAGGGGGCAGAAAAGTGGCACCCAACATCGTCTTTATCCTGGTGGACAACGTAGGCTGGGGAAATTTTGGGGCCTAAGGCGGAACCATACCCACGCCGCGCATCGACAAATGTGCCGCCGAGGGCATCCGCTTCAACAACTACAACGTCGAAGTGCAGTGCACGCCGACGCGCTCGGCGATCCTTTGCGGACGCCATCCGGTTCGCTCGGGGACCTTCACCGTCCCTTTTCCCGGGCAGGGGGAATCAGGACTGGCCCCGTGGGAGTACACCATCGCTGAACTTCTCTCCGAAGCCGGCTATGCCACGGCGTTGTACGGCAAGTGGCACTGCGGTGACACGCAGGGACGGCTGCCGACGGATCAAGGCTTCGACGAGTGGTGGGGCATCATGAACAGCTGGGACGAGGCGGGCTATACCGCGTGGCCGCTGTTCAAGGAGACCGGCATGCCGGCGCCGATGATCTGGGAAGGTAAAAAGGGCGAGCCGTCCAAGCCGGTTATGCCGCTTGACCTGACGGTGCGTCCGATCGTGGACGAGAAGTACCTCATCCCCAAGACAATCGATTACATCAAGCGCAACGCTGCGGCGAAGAAACCCTTCTTCGTCTACGTGGGCTACTCCGAGGTGCACCCGCCCATCATGGGCAATCCGAATTTCGTCAACAAGTCCACGCAGCGCAGCGGACTGTTCGCCGACGTCATCGCCGAGATGGACTACCGCGTCGGTCAGGTGCTGGATGCGGTTAAGGAAGCGGGCATCGAGGACGACACGGTCTTCATCTTGAGCAGCGACAACGCTGGCGGCGGGACCATTCCGCAAACCGGGCCAGGTTCGAATGGACCCTGGCGGGGTGATTTCTTCAACACGCCGTTCGAGGGAAGCATGCGGGTGCCTGCCATCGTCCGCTGGCCGGGCAAGGTCCCGGGCGGCGTGGTCACGGAACAGATGCTCGCTGCCGTGGACTGGCTGCCAACGCTGGCCGGGATGGCGGGTGCGTCGAATCTGGTGCCCAAGGATCGGCCGATCGATGGCGTTGACGCCTCGGCTTTCATGCTGGGCAAGAGCAACACGACCGGCCGCGATAGCTACATGTTCTTCGGTGCCGACGGCTAGTTGATGTCGATCAAATGGAAGTGCTACAAAACGGTCTTCCGCTACACGGTTGATAGTCCCGCGATTCAGAGTGCCTACCTCAAGCCGCAGCTTCCGATGCAATACGACCTGAGCAGCGATCCGCACGAGGATTCCAACCTGTGGTACACCGACCTGACCCAGGGCTGGATCTTCGCGCCGAATTTCAGGGCCATCCTCGAATATGAACGCAGTCTTAAGCAATACCCCAACATCAAGGTCGGCGAGGACTTCAAGGGCTATCAGAAATAAATAAGCAATCGACATGATTGCGATTCGCAAGTTGGCGAGGCCGGTGCGGCGGGGTCGCCGTTGCCCTACAGCATTCCATTCGAATCGCCTCGTGATAACTCCCGGGCGGTCGCGCGAGCGGCAATAGGCGAAAGTACATGAGTCACGGCGAAAACCCTCGAAAGCCGACTTCATAGTAAAGGGTCATTGCTGTTCACCGAGTGCGTAGTCGGGCCGTGCTCTCCTCGATTAATGCGACGTGCAAGGTCTCTCGATCTGCCTGAGCTCACGCCTGCGAACTTACAAAAGCTGAACAAAAGCAGGCACGAGCGCGGCAGATGCGAAGTAATAAGCCGCTGATAACTCCGGCCAAGCTCCTTGTTGGGCTGATGCAAGCAGATGAGCGCCAAGTCTGGCTATCAGCCTTCCCGATGTTTGCGGATCACCAGGAAGGGGGGCACCAAAAGGCGTCCAACTTCGTCACCGTCGGGATTAGTCAGGCCGCTGGCCGGTGCGGACAGTCTTATTCCGAGAGAACGAATCCGGCTATCGATTGCCCACAGGTTGGTTTCGCGCGGGCCGGGGTGTGGCATTGCGCGTACGTACCGCGATAGTTTCAAAACGATGTCCCAGACGCAATTCCGCGTCAGCAGGACCTTGGCAAAAACCAGGGAGTTGATAATCGCAAAGGCGTACTCCGGATAATCCAAGTGGAATTCCGACAGGACGATGCCTTTGCGGACAGAAAGCAATTCAAAGACTACCCAAAGATATCCGAAAACAATCACCAACCTGCTGATCTCGTCGACGGCATTTTCCCGCAGATGCCGCTGGTGTCCGCTTGGCTTGGTTGGTTCCGTCATATCAGGACTGTTCGAATGCTCGTGCCGGCGTAGATCAAAGTTTGGTTCAACAGAGGTCATAAAGCGCTCCAAATAGCCCGTCGGGGATGATCACCAAATGATTGTTCTACAAGACGGAGATATCGGAGCACTGTCACTTGCGACAGTGCCGCGGCAGTAGCGGCTGACCGCGCCCCCTGTCGCAAGTGACAGTTACTAGAAAATCTGCAATTGAACAAACTGGCGTTGGGCGTGTGAGCGCCCTCCTCGTCAGTTCAAGCGCAGGGAGGACCTTATGCCCCTGAGAGTGGTGAATGTTCTCAAGTGGATCGCACCCCAACAGGTGCTCGTCAAGAATTGAAAACGGAGGTTACGAAGAACCCATGAAATGCCGACTTGTTTTCGCCGTGATCACAATGCTCTTTTTGACCAACATCGAGATATTTGCACAACAAGGTACTTCAGAAGCGTCCACTGATGTTGCCTTTTCAGAAGCGCCCTCGGATGTTGCCTTTTGGGTTGCTTACTGGGGAAAACCAAGAGTGGTTCTATTTGGTCCCGAGGAGGAAGCCTTTAACAAAAATGTGCACGAAATCATGTTCCCCTGGGATGAACATGACGAGCCTTCGAACCCGAACACGCTGGATGACAATGTCCAATGGTTGAAGGATCATCCAGGTGATCGCTTTTACATCGAGGGTTACGCCTCCTCAAGAGGCGACCTGGGCTACAATCTCGACCTCTCCAAGCGGCGTGCCGAGTGGGTCAAACAAGTTCTGATAAGCAAGGGCATTCCGGAGAATCGGATCGTGCTGGCGGTGGGATGGGGGCAGTTGTATCCAGTTTGTCCCGAACTCAACGATGAATGCTGGAGTAAGAACCGGGTCGTGCGCTTTGTTTATTCTCCAACAGGCTCCTAATCAGGTCATCCCAAACTCGTCGAATTTTTCACTCGCTAAGCGATACACCGCTCCATCGTTAAGAAGCCGGTCTGCACAACAAAGTGCCTGAAAACGGGGCGGTCTCAACCGGTCGACGCAACACTGGCTTGAAGTTTACCGGCCGGGGTTTGAAAGCCCAAGGTTTTTCTAGGTCGTTGGTTCAAGCGCATCGCTACTTTGTCGAGTTCAGATTGGGGATAAACAGATAGATCGGTTTTCTTAGGGAAGTATTGTCTCAGTAGTCCATTTGTGTTTTCGTTTGTGCCGCGCTGCCAGGGACTTTGCGGATCGCAAAAGTAGACGTTCACCTTCGTGGCCACCGTAAAGCTCTGGTGTTTGGCCATCTCGAGCCCTCGATCCCACGTCAACGAGCGCCTCAGAGAGGCGGGCAGTTTACGGATCTGCCGGCTCAGCGCGGCGACGACCGTCGCTGTGTCTTTGCTGGGCACTTTGACCAGGATGGTAAAACGCGAATGCCTTTCCACCAGAGTTCGATATGACTGTTGCTGCTGCCGCTGAGCAGATCGCCCTCCCAGTGGCCGGGGATGGCGCGGTCTTCAATCTCTGCAGGTCGCTCACGGATGGAGATGGCATCGACGATCTGACCATGGGACTTTCCTCCAGCTCGAGCGTGCCGTGAGCGACGGATAAGCCGCTTGGATCGCAGGTGCTGAATCAGCTCCTTCTTCAACACTCCTCGTGCCTGGATGAACAAACTGCGATAAATGGTCTCGTGGGACACACGCATACTCTGGTTGTTGGGATACCGTATCTTGAGCCATCCCGAGATCTGTTCCGGCGACCAATCCAGGATCAGTTTACTGGCAACGATCGTCCGCAACTTCCTGTGTAATGCAAGAAGACATGGCTTAGGTCGTAGAGCTGTCTTCCAGGCCTGCTGATCGGCTTCGTTGGCTCGATAGAGTGACCGGCCGCCGTTGCGTACCACCTCCCGGCTCACCGTCGACGCTGCCCGTTGCAACCCTCTGGCTATCTCTCGAATCGACAAACCGGAAGCAATGCCTCGGGAGATGTTCTTCCCGTTCGGCGAGCGTGGGTGTTCGCTGCGAGCGGTGACGAAGAGCCGGAGCTATCCCGCCGTGCTGCGACAACAGAAAATGAATCGAGCCATGATCCTTGACAAAAGCACGACCAATCTCATGTAACGACTCTCCAGCCTTCCAACGGCGCCAGATGTCAGCCTTCTGCGCCGCAGAAAGACCATATCGTCTTCCTTGTCTCATAAACACCACCTTTCACATCAGATGGTGTTGCATCGACCGGTTGAGACCGCCGGGGTTATCAGTAATTCCCGCGGCTCTGCGGCAATTCACCGATAACCCGCCTTTATGGGCACTCAAGATCGCGCGTGGGATAACCGTCGGCGTAGTCGTGCGCCTGCTTCGATTTCTGCAGTCGGCTATACTGCACCGGCGGCTTCTCTCTCTCCCACAAATGCTAACCTGAGGCTGAATCGATACTGCATGGGCTTTCTCAGCCATCTTCTATCTGGATCGTCCTGTTGCTGCGTCTTGGCCCAGACGGTCCGCAATCTGCATTCGACAAGAGGCGTCGTGTCACGCGTTCACGAACATGGGGGCCCGGGGATACAATTTGCTATGGCCGCCGAGTCCAAGATTAGGTCCACCGAGGTTTTGGCACGCCTCGAGCACGACATGGCCAATTTGAAGGATGCTCTTGGCACGCTTGGGCTACGGGCATGCTCTCTTTGCGGGAAGTTCTATCCCATCTCCAATCCTGGCAATCTCTTCGCGATTTGTGGGGATTCGGTCTGCTACGCCTGCCTCCCGGGTTGGTGGCCGGACCACCGCCGAAGTCTCGACCTGGCTGACCGACAATTAAGCGAATCCAAGCTCAGCGACTGGTTGATCCGTTATCACAACGCCCAGGTGTTTCGGGATTTTAAGGATTTGCCGCCCAAGGAACTTCAGGATCTTAACGTAGTCGTCGCGTGCCGTGAATGCAAGGGCGAAGGCAGGTTGGCCGGCGGACGCTGCCGACATTGCCTCGGAAACGGCACGGTCTGGGTCGTCACCGGAAAGGTACCTTTCTAGAGTGATTCTGTCACGACGTCTGCCAGCAAATCGCAGAGTGCGGCCCGGCGATTAAGCACTAATTTGAAGGGTCCAGTTTGTAATTTGAGGTTCGGAAATTGCCGGCCAGCACTAGCGCATGAAAGGGACATTTTTCCCATTGACCTTATTGCTAAGGCTGGAGGCGAGGACGGATCTTTCGCTTACATCCGCAAGCTCACACTCCTTTGGGTCTCGACGTTCTGGTCCGAGCCATAGGCAAAGAAAAGTCCCTAGCTGCCACAGCCTGGGGACTTGTTTAGGACTTTACGGGCACTCACGACGCCCGTGGGATAACGTCGGCGAAGTCGTGCGCCTGCTTCGATTTCTGCAGTCGGCCAAACTGCACCGGCGGCACTTCTCTCTCCCACAACTGCTAACCTGAGGCTGGATCATACTGCATGGGATTTCTAAGCCATCTTCTGTTCCCATGGGGCTTGCTGCTCCAGGGATTGGCAATTGTCCACTTCATCCGTCGACGGCCGGACATGTATTGGATTTTTGTCATCCTCTTTCTCGGTCCGCTCGGCGCACTCCTATATATTTTCGTCGAGGCGCTTCCCGACATTGGATTGCTCCGACAGTCCTTCAAGGTTTTTCCGCGTCGCAAGCGTATTAACGTACTCGAAACTCTGGTTCGAGACAACCCGTCGGCGGGAAATTACGAGGAACTCGGCGACCTTTACATGGACGACGGCAGGCTCCAGTTGGCACGAGCCGCGTTCGACAAAGCCATTGCGGCCCGGGCCGATACGCTCGATCCCTTCTACCGGCGCGGCCTTTGCGCCATCCAGTTAGGCGATGCAGCAGCGGCGTTACCCGACCTGGAACGAGTGGTCGGCAAAGACCCCGACTACGATTTTCATCGTTCGGCTGGATTGCTCGCCCACGCCTACGCGCAAACGGGGCAAAAAGAAAAAGCCGAAGCACTCTTCCGACAAGTAACCCGCACATCGACGCTTTCGGAAACCTACTTGAATTTCGCAGCTATGCTGGCGTCCGACGGCCGCAGCGCCGAAGCCCGCGAATGGGCGCAGAAGGTGCTCGATAAGAAGCCGACCATGCCCGCCTACCTGCGCCGCCGAGAGCGACCGTGGTTCCGTAGTGCGCGCGAGATGTTGAAACGACTGCCTGCTTGAGGATCCAAGCAACTTCAGCTTCCCGGATGGAACGCTACGGGGAAGTTAACCGAAAACCCGGCTTTGCGGGCGTCTCGTGATCGCCCCCAGGTTTGCCTCTCAAGCAACCCCGAGATCCGACTTTACTGGTGTGCGCCGCATCACGTCCTCTCCTCGACAACGGCCCCTAAAATAGGCCGCAGCTCAACGAATAGGGAGACGGCATGTGAAAAGAGCTGTGCTTCGAGTTTTTATCTTAGGCGCGGTTTTCTCCGCCGTGCTCCACGCGCAAGAAGTCATCGGAAACTGGCAGGGAACCATGCAAACTGGCCCCGGCTTGCGAGCAGTCCTTCAAATCTCAAAGGCCGAATGCGACAGTCTGAGCGGCAAGTTGTACAGCCTGGGCGATGATCCCCATCCCATTTCTCTCACTTCCGTCACGCTTCTCAACCGAGTCCTCCGCTTCTCCATCGAATCGCTCGCGGCCACATACGAAGGGAAACTCAGCGATGACGGCTCGTCGATCAATGGCACATTCTCACAAGGCCAGGCCATCTCGCTTAACTTCAATCGCGCTACTCCGGAAACGGCTTGGCCGCTCGATTCAACGCCGCACAAGGTGCAGTTTGTCGAAGTCGAAAAGGACGTCCGGCTCGAAGTCGTCGAGTGGGGAGGCACGGGGCGCCCGCTGATTCTACTTGCCGCATTGGGTAACACTGCGCATGTCTTTGATAAGTTTGCGCAGAAACTCACTCCCTCCTATCACGTGTACGGCATCACCAGGCGTGGCTTTGGCGCGTCCAGCGCTCCTGTGCCTTGGAACAGGAACTATACAGCCGACCGCCTAGGAGACGATGTGCTGGCGGTGATCGACATGCTCAAGATTAATCGTCCTGTCCTCGTGGGCCACTCCATCGCCGGCGAGGAGTTAAGCTCCGTCGGGAGCCGCCAGCCTGATAAGATTGCAAGCTTGGTCTACCTCGAAGCAGGATACGGATACGCCTTCTACGATAACGTCCACGGTGAATTCCCCATTGACGCCCTTGAATTGAGAAGAAAACTTGCCGGGCTGGCATCGGCGCAGGGGCCGAATCAACAGAAGGCCATTGAACAGCAATTGCTTGACGCCGATCTGCCGCGGATAGAGAAGGACTTAATCGAGGAGCTAAAGTACACACGAGATATAGCGGGTCGGCTTCCCTCATCCGCCATGCCCGATCTTGCCCAAGCGCCGGACATCCGCCGAGCCGTCATGGACGGTGAGCAAAAGTATTCGGAAATCCGCTGTCCTGTGCTTGCGATCTTTGCCCTGGCCGGAGGCGCCGCCTCGGAAACCCATGACAGGGAAGAAACCACAGAGCAGGCGCAGTCAATTCAAGCAGGTATTTCCGGTGCCCGCGTGATACTTTTGCCCAATGCCAGCCACTACATCTTCCTGAGTAACGAGGCAGACGTGTTGCGCGAAATGTCCTCGTTCATCGGCTCGCTCCATTAAATGGTCTCCTATAAATGGTCTCCTGGCGGCGCTCGCTAATCGGCCGCGAGCTGATCCCTCCTGGAATCTGATGGCCGAGTCACCAACTAGAAATCGTAGGTTGCTTTCTGGCCCAGGACCGCCGGGAAAACCAGCCAAACAGTCTCTTTAGCTATCGTAATTTTACTAGTGGTCCGGCGCGTAGCGACTGGATAATCTGGTTCCGCTCAAGAAGATCCACAACCTTTGTAACGGGTATACCTAAATGGCAGGCAGTGATCCTCTTTCTTCCTGGAACGAAGGTTCCACAAAACAAAGCATCCTCGATTTTGTCCGCGGAGTGACGACGGCGGGCCGGCCTCACTTCGTCAAGCCCGAAGAGCGGATAGCGGTCTTCGATAACGACGGAACCCTATGGAGCGAGCAGCCATTCTATTTCCAGGTTGCTTTCGTTCTCGATCGCATGAAGGCGATGGCCCCGCAACATCCCGAATGGAAAGACAACCCACTCTATGCGGCGGTCCTGAATAACGACATGAAGACTGTCGCCGCCGGAGGCGAAAAAGCAATCCTGGAACTGGCAATGATGACTCACGCCGGCATGACCACGGACGAGTTCGCGAAGATTGTGGCGGATTGGATCGCAAGTGCCAGGCATCCCAAATTCAATCGTCTCTACACCGACGTCATTTACCAGCCGATGTTGGAGCTGCTTGCGTATTTGCGTGCCAACGGCTTCAAAACGTTTATCGTCTCCGGCGGGGGAGTTGAATTTATGCGCGTCTGGGTGGAGCAGGTCTATGGGATTCCACCAGAAAAGGTGATCGGCAGCAGCATCGTAACCAGGTTCGAGATGGTCGCAGGCGTGCCGGTGCTCATGAGGCTGCCGCAGCTGAATTTCATTGACGACAACGTCGGCAAGCCCGTGGCTATCAACATGCACATCGGACGGAAGCCCATCGCTGCGTTTGGCAACTCTGACGGTGATCTGCAGATGCTGCAGTGGACTACCGCCGGTACGGGATCTCGATTGGGGCTGCTCGTACACCACACCGACTCCATCCGCGAGTATGCCTATGAAGCGTCAAGCATGGGCAAGTTGGAGGTGGCGCTGGCTGAAGCCGCAACGCGGGGTTGGACGGTCGTGGACATGAAGAACGACTGGAACCGTGTCTTCGCGTTCCAGGATTCGAAATAACGCGCTTGATTTCAAAAGCTGTGACAGGAGGGGTTGCATGTCAAACGACACATCGGCCACGCCAGATAAGGCAGGGGCATCCAGCGTGGAACAACAGCCAGTCACGGCTGTCGACATCGTGCTGGAGCCGGACGCGACGATGATCCAGCACGCGCAGGATGCCAACGCAGAACTGCTTAAGAATTTCCCCAAAGGCTACGCGCTGGGCGACGAACACGCTCCGCACATATCGGTCATAGGAGGCTATTTCTACACAGCAAATCTGGACGAGCTGTTCGCCGCTGCTGGCAAAGTACTGGCCAGCGAAAAAGTGACGAGCTGGAAGTTGAAAGCGTTCAGGTACTATTACATACCTTTAAAAGAAATCGGCCTTGGCGGAATCCTGGTTGAGCCGACCGCAGACCTGATCAGGCTGCAGGATGAGCTATTCGAGGCGATCGGCAAGTTTTGGGCGCCGGCCAGTTCCGGTAGCGCTGCCGCCTTCAAGACCACGCCCCAGGACCCAAACATTAACCAGGCCACCATCGATGCTGTTGCAACGTACTTTTCCGAGCATAGAGGAGAGCATTACAGTCCACACGTCACCATCGGTGTCGGCATGATAGAGTATCTAAACGCCCTGCTTGCTGCACCGTTTCCCACGTTCACGTTTTCAGCCGCGGGAGCATCCGCATACCAGTTCGGCAACTTCGGAACGGCGGCGAAACAACTCCACTCCTTCAAGCTGACGCAGTGAGTAAACGACACGCCGTGGTACCGCTCCATAGAGACCACGGAAAGGTACTTTGGCTCCCGGCAGAGGCCCCAGCTTTCAGGCAATTCATACGAAGGCGACCCTCATCTTTTACATCTTTCGTGGGAGAGGGACAGATCCCACGATCGGGTTCAATGATGCTGAGAGGGCCCGCCCATGAAGAAACTGATCGGTGCATATCTGCTCGGCGCTATTTGGACCTTGGGCGCGCCGGGTAACGCCTGCGCCCAATCCATGGAAGCCAGGCAGTTGATGGAAGCGACCAATGCGGACCGCGCTCAACAGGGCCTTGGCCCGCTCAAGTGGGACCAAGCCCTGGCGCGAGCCGCGCAAAGACACGCTGAGCTGATGGTGGGGCAGCGCGCGCTGTCACACCAGTATGGAGGAGAAGCAGATCTGGATACGCGCGTGGCGCAGGAGGGCGAACACTTCCACGTGGTCGCCGAAAATCTGGCCGTTGCAGCCACTCCCGAGGCGCTGGAGGCGGAATGGATGCACTCGCCGGGCCACCGCGCAAACATTCTCGATCCGCGGCTGAATGAGATAGGCGTGGGGATGGTGCGCCAGGGAGGATATTTGTGGGCGGTGGAGGATTTCTCCGCCGCCGTCGCCTTGCTGGGCTCCTCGCAGATTGAACGTACCATCGGCCAGTTGTTGAACGAGCGTGGCATCGAGCCGGCAGGCGACGTGGCTGCAGCCCGGGAGACATGTGCCTTGGACCATGGGGCAGCAGGAGGCTTGCGGCCGAAATTTATTATGCGCTGGGAAGCCTCCGATTTAAGCAGGCTGCCTGATGTGCTGGAGCAGAAGATCAGTACCGGGCGCTACCGCACCGCGGCAGTAGGCTCATGCAATGGCGGTAACGAGGGGCCAGGATTTACGACTTATCACCTTGCTGTGCTGCTCTTCTAGGCAAACAAATAGAACCCCAGTTTGGCAGGAACAGATTGCACCGCACCTGGGCCGCCAACGTTCTTGGTCCAAAACAGCTCCGTCTCTCCCTTAGGCACGCGAGGCGGCGGATCCAGCAACGGTTAATCGTTTCCCAAATCATCGATAGTCCAGGTCACCAGCCACTAACGCTTTCCCAATGCATGCAAAGACACAGACTGGGTAGAGCCTGGCGTATGCGCCTTACTATTCCTTTGCGTCGTTTTTCCCACGGCGAAGGAGTACTGGCCCCGGTCGCGTTGTCGATGATGTAGAGCGATCTCCGTCCGGCTGACGCCGCGCCTACTCGAGTCGCGGCATCCAGTCGGGGCCCGCGTATTGCGCAACACCATGGCGCTCACCGCCCTCGACCGCAGCGACGATCGGAACGAGGCCCTGCGCGAGATGATATCCGAGCTCCTGCAAACGGACGAGACTCGCAAGCAATACGTCGCGATGACGTCTGGTCTGGACATCCACTACGACTTCGGCAAGGGACACCCGCTGCTCGGGCGCCGCATGCCCGGCCTCGACCTGGTGGCCAGCGAAGGTCCCCTGCGGGTCTTCACTTTGCTGCACGATGCCCGCCCGGTACTGCTCAACCTCGGTGAGCCAGGCGCCATCGACATCGCGCCGTGGGCAAGCCGGGTCAAGTTGATAGACGCCAAGTACGGGGGTGCCTTTGCGCTTCCGGCTTTAGAGGAGGTCACTCTTCCGACGGCCGTCTTGATTCGGCCCGACGGGTACGTAGTCTGGGTGGGAGACCAGACCCAGCAGGGGCTCGGCGATGCTTTGACCACTTGGGCCGGCCGCGGTAATGTAGCGCACTGGCTTCCAAGATCATTCTGTCAGGAGTATTAGAAGAGATGTTGCAGCCAATGAAGCCCTCGTCGTCAGAGAGATGAATGACGAGGGTCGAGTCGAAGTTCCGCCACGCCGACAGGCAGGGCATCAGTCGACTACTTACTCCTTCGATAACGAAAAAACGCCGATGTCGCCGGGAAAAGCAGACGAAACGTAATCCAATGGCTCTCACCGGACTAGGGAGGTTTCGTGGACTTCGATGATAGGTTCCAGCCTCGGCGGACTCGGGAGAATCCGGAATGTATTGGTGCGTGCGAAGGGTGTCAGCGCCTGGGCCCAAAGACGCGTCTCCGGGTAGTGCGCTTTGGTGGTGGTGATAAGGTGCTCCGGCGTGAGCGTTCGCTTCTCGCCGTCTTGACGGTTAGACGGCACTATTGCCCTTTGTTCATGAACGCTTGAGGAATCTCAAGTAGAAAGCTGCGAACACCAAGACGATGCCGATATTGACTATCAACCGTCCCCAGAACAGGTTTCGGAAGAACACTAAATCTACACCGACTATTACGGCTGCCATTGCGACGCCGTAAAGGACGATAGCTACCGGTCTGCCCATTTCAGCAAGAATCACCATTTAGAGTCTTCTTTATTCACCTGACCACCATCCCGACCAATTCCACGAGGCCCGGTTGCTGATGAGCAAAACCAGCGAGTACATCATCTAGAGAATGGACGTGCACAGTATTGAAAAGTTTCGTTCAGGGATCATTCCGTCTGTCACCAGGACTTTGTCACCAGGACTTGTCACCAGGATTTGTCGCATAATTTTGACTTGCCGTTTGATCGCCACCCAAGTCAGCAAAGTGAGAAATGCATAGATGATGGTGACGTATACGATGGCCCACTCGGGCCTCTCAAACCTCGGTAGGGGTGTCTCTGCGGTTTCAGACTTAACTATGGCAGGCGGGGGCTTCTGGTCATCAGATCGAGGTAACGGTGGGTCTATCACGACATGTCTTGGGGGGCCGACGGCTGATGCTTCGAGGCGGTCTGTTGACCGTTCATCGACCTACACGGCCACCAAAGCAATATTGCTACGATGAATGCCGCTATGGTCCGATTCATCTGCATGATAGCGAGAATGTACTACAAACCTATTTGGGGGGAAACCGGACGCATAAAAAGGTACGGACGAAGAAACAGCTCGGACATCGAAGGGACGGACATCTCGCATAGTACGGTTTTTTTTGTTTTCGGTCTGAAATCGTGGTAGCGGCAAGCCGATTCGCAGTCTTTACAAATTGGTGAAGCAGGCTCAACGATTCAACTCCGCAGTCCAATTGAGTACCACGGTAGTCGGCGCCACGGTCTCGCCAATCGGCTCGCGGAAGATGAATCTTTGGCCGTCGCCAGTAACGACGTATTCGGTCTGATTCGGATCCACTCTCACAGGAGTCCGAAATAGGACCTGCGGCACGCCGGCTTCCAGAGTAGCCCCACCCTTCACCTCGACCACCGCCAGTTTGCTATCCAAGGTGAGGTAGAACAGTTCCTTCCCGTCCCGTCTCCATAGTGGCTGGCAGCCCCCGGCGCTGGAAACCTGCCGCCTGCCGCCAAAGGCCGGATACGAGGCCACATAGACCTCCCATCGGCCCGACTCGTTGGACTCGTAGGCCACCCGGCGTTCATCCTGCGAAACGGCAGCGAGATCTTTTTGGCCCTCCGATTTCAGCGCCACCACCGGCTCGCGCTCACCCGTGAGCGGCACCCGATATAACTGCGACGGGCCGGCATCAAAAAGGATCCATCCGTCCTTCGTCCAGGAATATGGACCTTTGTTATCATCCGAGTGGTAAATCAATTCCTCCTCGCCTTCACCGATAGACTTGCGGTATAGATCGAGGTGGCCATTGCGGCTGGAACTGAACAGCAACTCGCGGCTGTCCGGCGACCATACGGGGTTGACGTCACCAGCCGGATTGAAGGTCGCGCGAGACAGGATGCCGCTGGCGAGCTCCAGAATCCATAGATTTGCAATGTCCGAGTTGACTCGCTCCACAGCCAGCCGCTTTTCATCCGGCGACAAGACAATTTGTGAATACAATCCGGGATCCCCGATCGATGTCACGCGTTTCCCCTCACGGTTGTACCAGGCGAGTTGAACTCTTCCGGAGCTCCCACCCCGATAGGCCAGAACACCGTTCTGCGATACCGAAAAAGGAAATCCGGGGATGAATCTGAAACTGTCTAATTGCTGCGCGATCGGAAGCGGCTTGCCGGAAACCTGAAGCGTTTTCGCATCGAACTTTTGCGCCAGCAGGGTTTGCGGGCGGCCATAGATCAGAAATCCGGACGGTACGTAACTGACGTTGGACGCGACATGCATCACCAACTGGGTTTGGCCGGAGTCGAGCGACCCGGCAAAAATGCCAGTTCCCCCAGCGTCCTCGCTCATCGCCAGGTAGAGGAAATGCCGGCCATCCGGCATGAAGTGCGGCCAACGCTGCGAAGTTTCGCGGCGCGATTTGTTCAGCTCCAATACCGGATGGGGTTCGCCGCCTTCCGCGGAAACACGGAGCAAAGGACCTGGTGTGCCGAACAGAATGACGCCATCCTGGTTCCAATCACCGGAGCCGCTATTTCCGGGAACATGACAGAGGGTTTGCACGCTACCGTCTGAAAGGTCGATCTTGTTCAGCTTGCCGAGACTGAGGAACGCAACAAATCTGCTGTCGGGCGACCAAAAAGGAAACTCGGCGTCCTCAGTCCCGGGAAGCGCTTCCGCTGCGAGCGTGTCCAGGTTACGTATCCAAAGCAGCCGCCCTGCCGGAGTGGTGCCAGTGAAGACCAGGCGGCGGCCGTCGGGAGATACCACCGGTATATCGATCCAGCTTAAGGTCACTTTGTCTGGCGTAGGAATCTGGAATCGGATCGGATGCAGATCAGACGGCTTTTCGTGGAAATGCGCGAGTGCCAGTGCGATCAAGGCGACCGATAGACACGCGGCAACAATCCAGCCCAGCCGCCCGCGTTTGTGGAAGCTCCCCACGGCCGCGGGCGGTGTAGTTTGAGCGGCTGCGCCGTTCCCGGCAATCCATTTCAATTGCAGCAGAACGTCATGCGAGGTCTGCCAGCGATCTTCTGGTTGTTTCGCCAGGCAAAATCGCACAACATGATCCAGCGCCTGCGGCGCGACGGGTTGAATAGTGGAGATGGGCGGGGGCTCTCGCTCCAGAATGGCCGCAATCTGGCTTGCCTGGCTCTTGCTGTCGAACGCCTTCCGGCCCGTCGCCATCTCATAGATCACGACCCCGAGGGCAAAGATGTCCGTCCGCGCGTCCGCTTCGCCGCCTTCCAACTGCTCCGGCGCCATGTATTGTAATGTCCCCAGAATCGTTCCTTCGCCGGTTAGCGGTGCGGCTTGCGTGGGTAGCGCGGTCATACCTGCCGCGGCGTCGGCGGTCCGCACCTTGGCCAAGCCAAAATCAAGCAGTCTCGCTCCATTCTTTGTGAGCATGATATTGCCGGGTTTCAGATCCCGGTGGATCACGCCATGCTTATGTGCGGTGTCCAGCGCGTCTGTAATCTGGATGGCGTACTGCAACATCTGGTCGACCGGTAGCGGTCCCTTCTTGAGCCGGCTGGCAAGCGTCTCGCCGTCCAGGTACTCCATCACCAGGTAGTCGATCCCGTCCTGGTGGCCCACGTCATACAAGGGACAAATATGTGGATGGCTCAAACTCGATATGGCGCGCGCCTCGCGCTCAAAGCGCTCACGCAGTTGCGGGTTGCCGGAGAGATGTTCGCGAAGGATTTTGATGGCAACCGTGCGCTCGAGGCGTGTATCTTTGGCGCGATAAACCTCCCCCATACCTCCCTCACCGAGGAGGCCAAGAATCTGGTACGGTCCAAGTCGCGCGCCGGGTGCCAATACGGGGCTGTGCAGGTCGACAGCCGGCGTTTGCATAAAGATGCCTGCACTTTCGTCCGCAGCGAGTAAATCTCTGACGGCCGACTCTAATTCCTGATCACCTTCGGCCATCGCGCGTACCAGCTCAGCTCGCTCCTGGGGCGCCTTGCTCTGGGCAGCGTCAAAGATTCTCTTGAGCTGCATCCACTTCTCCGCCGTCATTGGGGTCGCTTGCCGATCCATGCTCAAAACCTCAACTGCTACGAATGCATCGCGGGTGCGGGAGGTTTTCCTCTCCCGACGCTCGCGTGCGTCCATCCGACGAGCTTATGTTCCAGCTTCATGGTGCGCGGGCTTGCTCAGCTCCCGGTATAACCAGGCGCGCGCCATCGTCCAATCCCGTATGGCGGTGCGGTGGGAAATACCCAGCACTTCGGCTATCTGCTCAAAACCAAGTCCGCCGAAGAAGTGCATCTCGATCACCCGGCTCTGACGGGGATCCCACTCCGCAAGCCTCTCGAGTGCCTCATCCAGGGCCAGGAAGTCATCGTGTTGTCCCTCTACGAATACAAGCGCGGCCTCAAGCTCGACCTTCTGCCTGAACCCAGGACGCTTCTGCGCCCGTGCGGCCCTGGCGTGATCGACCAGAATATGGCGCATCACGCGCGATGCCAAGGCGAAGAAATGCGCCCGGTTGCGCCAATCAATCTGTGGGTTTCCGACCAGCTGGAGAAAAACGTCGTGTACCAGAACGGTCGCCTGCAGGGTGTGATCAGGCCGCTCGCGCCCCATGTGGTTGCGAGCGATCGCCCGCAATTCGTTGTAGATCAGCGGTATCAAATGGGATTCAGCAGCCGCATCCCCTTGTTTTATTTTCTGAAGTAGAGCTGTTATGTCCGCTGAATCATGATTGTCTTTTGTCCCGTCCATGCTGCCATTCCCTTGCAACCGCAGGCCGAGCTGATGCTCTGGAGTATACGACCAGAGCTCTCAAGTTGCGGGGCAAACCTTAGCAAGCTCGGCCCCTGATTCTCCGCCGCTGCGTGCGGAGAGGTTGGCCCGGGGCAGGGCGCGGGATGTTTCCAGCCCCCCTTTTGGAATAGATCACCCGAAAACTTAAAAAAGACTGTCACTCAATGCCGTTTGTTTCCGCTTAGAGGGTGAAGGCAGTCGAAGGCAGACCCTTCAAGAAGTGGAGACGACCGTCATGAAAACCAGTCGAATCAATACAATCCTCCGCTCGGCCATCCTCTCGAGCGCCGTTGCGATAGGCCTATTCGCATCCACCACAAACGCCCAAGCAGAGAGCAGTTATCACGTCAGAGTAAGGATTCCCTTCGCTTTTAAAGCCGGGTCGAAGCAGATGCCGGCCGGTCTGTATGACATTTCCTTCCCGTCGAGTCACCTGGTGCTTTTTCGGGATCTGGACCCCGGAAAGTTTGTCACCGCATCCCTCATAGCGACTCCGTCGGGAGACGGAACGTTCCAGACAAATGGACATCTGGTGTTCCATCAGTACGGAAACCAGTACTTCCTGCGCGAAGTGTGGCGGTCAGGCAGTACCTCTGGGGTTAGATGCGATGCCAGCCCTGAGGAGAGAGCTATTCTTCGTTCACAAAACCAGCAGGCTGTGACGGGGACGCAAGTAGCGCTCAACGCCGAACCGAAACAGTAACCGGGGACCTGTCGCATTGCCTTCGATGAGTGTGCGAGTGCAAGCCGAGAAATCCCCCAGCAGAAGTTTCGTGGACATCCATGATAGGTAAAAGTCAACGGGGAACGTAGGTTCCCCTTGACTCGGCGGGGTAGGTTCTCCGAGCGGGCAGATAGTTAGTGTTGCGAACTGTCCTCGATCCCTTAACAGAGGCGGAACAGAGGCGGAACACACGGGAAGTTTACTTTACTTGTTACGATTGCCATTGCAAAGATAGCGTCCCGTCTGTCCCGCGTTTCCTCATTTCGTCTGTTCCTTCTGTCCCCCTATACGTTCTCCACGCACATTGGTGCAGCTTGCGCCAAGGAATCCCGGACGTTCGCCGATCTGGCTGAGAAGTTGAAGATGGATGTCACCCGCTTCACCTATGCCCGTAATCCGTGAAGACGTAGTCTCTAGTCTTCACGATCGTGTGGCATGCGAACCCGCACTTGGCGTCGTGCGCCTGCGGCGGATGGTCAGCTAACGTGCCAGGCGTGAACGTATTGGACGCAGCGTCATAGTCGAACACGCCGTAACCCCATCCGCCGCTGTCCGCGAACCTCTTGCTGTCCTTCACCATGAAGTCGACGTCGTGCTGGGTGGCTGGCACCGTTGCGGAGGGAAATGTCTCCATCTTTTTCACATTCCAATGGACCTTCGCCATCTTGGCGCCATCCGGAAAAGGCTTGCCGTTGCCGGGGATACCGGCCTTATAGGCGTCGATCATCACAGGATTCCCGAGGATCGCAGCGAGCTTATCTCCGTTATGGCTGATGGCGATCACCTGCCAGCCTTCGTATCCTCTGAACTCAGAGAACGCGAGGCCATTGGGTATTTTGACGGCGTACTTGTCCTGCGTGGAAACGGCGGGTTGTGCCTGTGACGGGACTGCTGTGGAGGCGGAGGCAGCGCCGAGGCGGGGAAGGTTGTGGATGAAACGCGCAAGCTTCCAGGTGTCGTTATCGGAAATGCTCGACTTCCAGGAGGGCATGCCTGTGAGGCGAACTCCGTTCTGTATGATCCAAAACAGTTCCGCGTCGCTCCAGTGCTGCACATGGGGTGAGCTCAGGTCCATGGCAGGCGGGTTCATGTTGTGCCCGATGTCAGTGTCTCCGCGCGCATCTGCACCGTGGCATTGGGCGCAAGACCCAAGAAACACTTCCTGGCCCTGGCTCACGACCTCATCTGTCTCAGGCAGCGGGTTCTTCATCTTCCCTGCCTCCAATGGAATGGTAACGTCTTTAGCTGCATTGGCCAGGCCGGTTTCCTCCTTGGACGGATGTTTGTCCGCTGCGCAACCTGGAAGCAAAGCGCCCAGCATTGCACTGATCACGCCGAGCAGCAGCTTGTGTTTTAAAGCGGTTTTGCCATTACTGTGGCTCCGTAAAGGTCGCGAGAGGTGGTTTTCTTTGGGTGGAAACCACGAAAGGCGATGTGGCTTTCCCGGAGTTCCTGCGCGCGGCACTCGCCAAGGGTCGTAATGTGGGGCTTTCTCTAGGGAAAGCCGCCTGCAGTTCGATGGCACCACCATGCTCCACAGGAAATCCGAGTTCGGTCTAAACCAATTGCGAAACCGCTGTAGCGCCACGCTGCGATCCTTTCTACTACCCGCGCCAATCCACGGCAGACCTATCGATTCCCTCATAAGCTGAGCCATCGTGTCACTCCAGTCCTTGTAGAAGATCTCAACGCCGTCCTTGATCTTGATCGTGGACATGTGTGCTCCTTTGAAATGGGTGGAAAGTAGAAACAAGAACACGAGGTTAGCCTATGAAGCCCGCTCAGAGGTGGTCGTTGCCAATAGTGTTGCAAATTTGCATTTCTTGCTTTAATCGTGCACGGGCAACATCTCTGTCCCCCATCTCCCGCATCTCCTGTCCCGCATAGGTATTCTGTCGACGCATTAGTCCTCCGTCCCCGGGTTCTCTTTTCCGGTAACTCGGCTTCGCGTTCTCGGCATGGCGGTACGGACTGGGGCCATGAAAGGTACCCCAATCGAAACGGCGGCTGCGAGTTTAGGGAGGTGTATTGGCCTGGAACGTAGATTTCAGTGAGCGCATAAACGGAGCTGCACAATTCAGCGCTGGCACTGATGCTGTGGGAAACAATATCTGGAGTTTCAGCTTTACATTAGGCGCAGGCTTAGGGGCGGGCTATCGTCAGATCACAAACAAAACAGTCACGGCTGGAACGTCAGGGTGGATGCTATGCAAGCTGCCCTGAACCGTCTCAAAGCCGCACTCGTTGAAAATCGACGTCCCGCCCGCCTTCTTTATCTGCCGGAACTGGATTGTTCCAAATCCCGCGAGGGATAGGTATCCTTGTCGCTGTGTCAGGCCTGCCCTGGGTTGTTCAACCTCTCGATAGATAGATAAGGAGATCCGATGAAGAATCGCATGGTGTACCTTCCTTTGTTTTGCCTGCTTGCAGTCTCCTGTTTGTTCTCCACATCCGCCCGGGCGCAGAACGGGGGCGGTTGGCAGGTGGTGAAGGCGGATTGGGGCGCGGGCAACCGATGGATGAACGTCACGAATCAGGTCCGCAGGCTGCTGAACGGCAACCGTGTAGTCATGGTGAACAACGACAACATGGGCGGCGATCCCGCTTATGGCGTAATCAAAATTCTGCGCATTCAGGCCACGAATTCTCGCGGCCAATCACAGCAATTCACCTACAACGAAGGTTCCACGATCAATGCCAGCCAGTTCTACAACGATGGCCGGCCAGGGGGTCCTGGATATCCAGGGAATCCCGGATTTCCACCACCGAATCCAGGCTATCCCGGGGGCGGTAACGGCTCTCTGCAAATCACGCGCGCCTACTATGGCCTAAACAATCGGACCAACGACGTAACCCAACTCCTTCGTGGCATGGTGCGGAACGGAACACTCGCCGTGCAGGTGAACAACAACAACATGGGCGGCGATCCAGCTAAGGGCGGTGACAAAGTGCTCACCGTCATCTATCGCTTCCAGGGACGGGAGCAAACCTCCACCGTTAAAGAGGGAAATATGCTTAGAATTCCGTGAGGGTTTGGAGCAACTACATCCCGGCGAGGACAACCGGGAAGTTAACTGTCAGACAGTGTCTCGCAGTAATCGCGATTTACCTCAGGTTGGAGAAATTAGTGACCAGAAATTAGTGACCAGACGGGGCGTAGCCCATTCCGTCTCGGGGCAGTTAAGCGTCCCGTCCGGCCACTAATCTTCAGTAGAGGTATCTTCACATTGGACCCGGGTTTTGCGTCCCCGGGTTTTCAGTTGGGTCCCGCAGGGACGATTGAACTCATACTCTGCCTTCAGCCGTCCCTTGCGAAGGGACTGGGTCGGTACAGCGAAAGCGGTCGATGGGCTGTGCCCATCATTTTCGGCCCACATACGCCTAGGCGTACGTGGGGCACCTGTCGATTCCCTCCCAGGCGGCTATGACACAGACTCCTACGGGACTCAGTTGGGGAGCATAGTTCTCACGCAGACACTAAAGCCCTGACCATTTTGGCCGGGGATGGCACGACTGAAGTCGTGCCCTGATACAAAGCAAGAAGACTCATTCCGTATCGTGCAGTCCTTCACCCATTGGGGTACGTTTCGTCTTTCCCGGTCGCTCCGGTCGCTCAAGATTGCTTGCAAACCCAGGCATCCTCAATAACAGGCGTGATCGGTCCTTCTGGCGCCCCACCGCGGCCTCGCAGGCTAAGGATCAGTGGCTGATGGCGTTGAACAATTGCGCAGCGTACTGCAGCACTGGTTGCATAGCGGCCGGTGCTACGTCCGCCGCGTAGATCTCCAGATAGTTCACGTGCCAGCCGCCGCTGTTGCGTGCCATCCCCTTATCGATGGATCTTCGCAAGGCCAGCGGAGGATCCCCCTCCGCGCCCATTACCTTGCTCGCAATTGCGTCTTGCGAGCCGCTGCGCATTTCAAAGCCGGTGATGATCCGCCCGCTGTAGCTGTTGATGAACTCGGTATTGTCGGGCGCTTCGACCGCAGCGTAGCCGGCATGAAGATCACTCGATTGAATCGCCAGCCGGTTGCCGACAGCACGCGCGGCGCGCTCAATGACCTCCTGCTTGGCGCGCAAGTGCGCGGCTCGATCCTTTGGGCCGGCTCCGAGAATCGGAAGACCCGGAGCGGACAGGGAGATGCACTGATTGCGAAACGTCTGGGCGTAGAAGCGAAACGTGTCGTCCCAGGCGCTCAGGTACCGGGCGGGCGTATAGCCGTCGGCTATCCATTGCCTGTGCGCGGCCGGCGAATTCGGCAAAGTCATCTCCACGGAAACAGAGGTGGGGCCGGCAGCCGCGATCATTCGGAACGCGGGCAACTCCCCGTAGCGGGCGCTCAACAGCTTCATGAAGGCGAACCATCTTCCCAGGTACACCCGATCCCACGGCATCGGAAGTTTGGCGCTGGTGCCCTTGCCCGGTCCGTACTGAATCTCGAACAGATCCGTTTGCACCCCTTCGAGCGCCCACGGCGGTGAGAAGAAACCGGGGAACATGATCAGATGCACCCATTTCTTTGCCGCGGCCGCGGCCGCGAACAGCGCATCGAGCTGCGACCAATCCGGCTTGTCCTCGCTCGCCTCGATGTCGCTCCAATTTACCTGCACCGCCGCGCCGCTCATGGAGGGATTGCTCAACAGCTGCAGTTTCATCGACCGGTAGTTCTTTTCTCCCGAAGGCAGGAGCACGGCCGGTCCGTTCGGCAACGCAGTGCCGTCCAGTCCGCACGGAACCGTCTCGGCCCCGGCCCGAGCAGGCGGCGCACAGCATAAGCAGATCCCTATCAGAACAAAGGCTGCGCAGCGGAGACGGGAAATCCACATGCCTGTGACCTCCGAGGGCCCATTCTACTCTGCGCATAGGGATATAACGATGCCCGTCTCTGACCGCAACGTCCAACCAATACTTTGGTATGAATCGATACCTTCGTCCAATGGATTCGTCGTCGCGCTTCTGCCAATCTTGCCTTGAACAGTCACTCGCTCTGACATCGAAAGGAGCACTAAATGGACGGCACAAATGGACTGAAAGAGACCACGTGCGTGACCGCGCCTGTCGTGTCGAACACGCTTAGTGTGAACATTTTTACCGCCCCTGGAAAGGCTATGGTTGGCGAGCGGCCAAAGCCCTTCGGCGAAGCGCTCGGCTTTGACCCGGTTACGTCGACTTTAATCTTCGGCGAGCACGACGCGGTGCTGGTAGACGCAATGACGACCGTGGCTGAGGCCGGGGCTCTCGCGGATTGGGTTGCTCTGCACAACCGCAACCTGGAGACCATCTATATAACGCACGGCCATTTCGACCACTTCTACGGTCTGAGCATTCTGCTCGACCGTTTCCCGGGCGCTCGGGCGATAGCCACGCCCAAGACGGTGAACGCCATGCAGATGTCTTTCACTCCCACAGTGGAGCGGTTAGCCCGCCGGTTGTTTCCTGGGCAAGTGGCCACTAAGTTAGTAGCGCCTGAGCCCTATGAGTGCGACACGTTCACTCTCGAGGGCCATGAATTGTGCATCATCGAGCAGGGCCACACCGATAGTCCCGATACGACCTCTCTATACGTTCCATCGATCGGGCTGATTGTCGCTGGCGACGTTGTGTACAACCAATGCCGCATGTACGTCGGCGACACCACCCCGGAGAGCCGAAAGAATTGGATCGCGGCGCTAGACCGGTTAGCGGCGCTGAACCCGGCGATGGTTGTCGCCGGTCACAAGAAGCCTGGCGCGCCCGACTCTCCCTCGACGATCCAAGAAACCAAGCGTTACCTGCAGGACTTCGATCGGGTGCAGAAAACCGCGACGTCCGACCAGGAGTTGTTTGATCAGATGACGGAGCTATACCCGCATTGGGTAGCCAATCAGTCGTGGTTGATGTTCGGATTCCCGGGGCCATAACCCACATCAGCCGCTGATGCGAATGTTTCCTCGCGCATGATGGACGGTTGTCCCTAGTTGAAAAGGCGCTCGAAATCGCATGAACTTAGAATCTATACGATAGCCGGCAAGGTTCCATGGTTCCTCATGCCGGCAAGTTGACGGATAACGGCCTTATCGGACAACTGGGTGCAAACGATACCAAAGTATCGCGCGATACCTTGATCCGATTGTTTTGCCTTTCCTCGCCAGGCTTGATCGGCAGCAGGTATGAATACGAAGAACCAGAATCAGCAGATGAAACTATTTATCGGAATTGGAGTCCTCAATGAGCAGCGTACAAATCGACCAGAAGAGCTATGAGATGCCCCCGCGAGAGGGGATGAGCATCGCGCATTTTCTCACCGTCGCCGACATCGAGCGATCGGCTCGCTACTACGAAAAGGTCTTCGGCGCTCGCATTCTGAGCCTGGGTGACGGCAACGCGCCTGGGTACCTTCAGCTTGCGAATATCTGGATGATTCTGAACGTTGGGGGCGGGCCGACCCCGGATAAGCCGACGGTAACGCTCAGCGTCCCCGACCCGAATCACATCAACAGCTTTATGAATTTCCGCGTTGCGGATATTCAAGCGTGCTACGAATTATGGAAAAGTCGGGGAGCGGCGTTCATCACGGAGCCGATCCCCAAGTATGGCGAGACGCGCTGCTACATCCGCGATCCTGACGGATATATTATCGAGGTCGGACAGAGCACCGACCTCAGGTACGGTTGACGCTCGGCCCGGAAAAAGCATTCTCACAGTCCAGGGCGAGTTGTCGCCGACCCGGACATTGAGAGGAATGAAGGCTACGAGCTTCAGCTCGTTACACAACCCTCGCAACATCGATGGGCTTTGGCCTCTGAAGGAATTCTTTCCAGGAAAGAGAACCTCCCTCAGCGGCTAAAGCCGCAATTCTTTTGCGGTGATAACGGACGGCCTGAAAGGCCGTCCCCTTCAACAGCCTGAAGTGTGCGTGAGAACCTGAGAAGAGCAACTGAAGATTCCGCCACTGCGCTACGCTCGGTCGAAAAATATTTGCAAGAGGGATCTACAGTTGCTTTTGCCGGGTTCTCACGCAGGCTCTAAACCCTGACCATTTGGTCGGGGATGGCACGACTGAAGTCGTGCCCTGATACAAAGCAAGAAGACTCATTCCGTAGCGTGCAGTCCTTCGCCCATTGGGTACGTTTCCTCTGTCCCGCAACCTCTCCCGAGACCTAAACCAGTACTCGGTCTAACAATTGGTTGACCGCCCGGTTGCTTTCGATGAACGCGTTGCGATGATCCATGGCACCGGAAAGATCCGAGTGCGCGAAGGCGATTCTTCCAAACGGCCCATCGCGGAGGGCCTGACGAGGAGCAGGATTTCCGTTCAGGCCGAAGAAGAACCCCGGCTGGGGGTTAATAAACGCATGTCCCCAGCGGTTGAGAACGATGCCCGCAATATCCCGCTTGGCGTCGAAGCCCGAAGCCCCGAACATCTCCATCATCTGCTCGCGTATTTGCTGTTCGTATTCCATGAAGGGGGTCGACAGCAGTTCTGCGCGGCCCAAGCTACCCTGGTCGGCCAACGGAAGTCCCGGTTTTGCAAAGCCCACCTCGAGGTTCAGCACCGTGGGAAGATCGGGACCAACGACGGGCGTATCCACACCAAACTTCGCAGCCTTGGCTACGTTGACATAGTTGCCGAATCCCTCGAACCAGCGGCCGCCGGCGAGCCCAAGATCATAGAGGAACCGCCAGTTGCGAACCGCCACATTGGCAAGCAGGTAGGGCGAATAATGAAACTGCGCATACGCGTTACGCCGCGTTTCGTCCAGATCGCGCACCACGTGTTTGGTCATCCATCCGCCGCCGGCCATCACCACAGTTCTGGCCTTGATTCGTTGCGGGCGGCCATCCTGCACGTAAACGATGGAAACAAATTCCGACTTATTTGGCTCTCCCATATGCTCGACCCGCACTACCGTGGAGTTGAGCCGCAACCGGACAGGCTGCCCTGCCCCATCCAGGGCGCCGAAGTTGATTGGGTTCTTCAAAACCGTCTCCATGGTCCGCGGACCGTCGAAGGCTGCCGGGATGAGCGTTTTCACCATCAGCCGCATCATGCCCGAGTTTCCCCCGGGAAACATCTGGATGCCCGTCTCCATACTGTTATCGACGGTGGGAACGGTTTTCTCCCATTCGTAAATCAGAAAGGCCGACAACACGTCAGGGCCGAGACCGAATCCATCGGCGACTTCAGCCCTGTCCAGGCGTATGGTCTCCCGGCTCACGCCATAGGTGCGCACCAGGTAGTCTTCAATGGTCATGCTGTCTAACTGACGGGAGACCGCGTCGCCGGGATAGTCATAGACCAGGGGCGGCACGATCGGTCGATTGTGGTGCAGGGCAAGCAATTCCTGGCGGGTCTTTTCCGAGAACGGGGTGCCTTCCAGATCTTTTGCCCAGGGATCTTTCACCCAAATGCCCGGGCGATGACCGAACTTTGCGCCGAAGAAGAAGCCGGACGCAGGTTTGCCGTCGATCATACCTTCGCCGTAGATGCTTCTGGATAAAGACATCTTCGGAGATGGCCCCTGCCACTCCTGGTAGGACTTGAAGGCGTTCCAATCCAACCCCATCGATTCGTAGACGGTGCTTAAGAAACTATTGGGGTAAGGGGGCTGGAAGTGCACGGATCCCTGGGCGGCATAGAGACGATGACCGTCAACTTCAAACTCGTTGCGTTTGGCCACACCACCGAAGATGGCCGCGTTGTCGAGCACGATACAGTTGCGCTTTGCCCCGGTTCTCTGATGGAAAAACAGGGCCGCGGACACCCCGGAAAGACCTCCTCCGACGACGGCACAATCGTAGACCTCACCGGTTTCGGTGATTTGCGAGGGAACCTGATCATACGCGCCGTCACGAACCGCGTGAGCATTGTGCACGACCTGCTCGCTATTGCCCGCGGAGAGTTTGTAGTCGCCCTCGCCCGTGTACCCGGTCCAGGCATCGGTAGCGGGCGCATTTGCTTGCGCAAGGAGTTCGAAGGGAGACGAGGTCACGGCCAAACCGGTTGAGGCGACGAGTGCCCCTTCCAGAAAGTCACGGCGGGAAATCGATTGATTGAGACCGAGAATTTTGTCCAGGTGGGGGCAGCGTTTTGACACTCTAGTTTCCTTTTTAGGAGTTTCGACACAACTGTACAGGAGTGCCGCCCCTCCGGCGCTCCCAATCGCTCGTGCTTTCTTAGCGCATCTTGCCCAACGACAGGCCAAAGCTGAGCATTAATTTCGCCCTCCCGTTCGTTCTCGAAAGCTCCATCGACACGCCCTAGGGCATCCTGGTGCGATTTCGGGGCATTCTGGTGCTGCCCTCCAACCCTGTCGAACGGATCATCACCCAGTGCCGGGGACCTGCCGGGACGTCATTCTGGACGCAGGCGTGGCCCGGCCCTTCCTGCATAATCGACCAAAAACAAAGAGTTCAAGACGTTCTGTTCCCGCCGGACCTCAAATAGCGCCCTCAAGAAGGTATTTTGAACTCCGACAACGATTGTCTTTTCAAGTAGTTGGAAGGTTTGTCAGGGGAAAAATCTGAATGGTGCGCCCGGAGAGATTCGAACTCCCGACCTAACGCTCCGGAGGCGTTCGCTCTATCCAGCTGAGCTACGGGCGCGCACAGCTAAGGATACAACAGGTGCGCCTCTTGAAGGGGTGGCACGGGTTCTTCCCTTGCAAGTTGATTCAGAAGGTTGCTGCGGGCAAACATCTGCCGGGGTCACAGAAGGGCATTTTGCGAATGGCGGCGAATTACTGAATGCAGTTGCGTTGTCGGATAGCCTTCATGCAACCGGAGCAGCGGTTTGTTCAGGCTTCTAAGTTTGTGCCGCGCGCTCGCTGTTCAGACGCAGCTGCTCCATTACGGATTGAATCAGCTCTTTGGCGCCGCCAATTTCCGCCAGCACCGCTTCCAGATCGAGTGCGGGCTTGGATGGATTGCGCGTGGAGGCACAGTAAACCCCGTGCTGGCCGATGAGGATTAGAGCATCGGTGAGCATGTCGAGGGAAACGGCCAGGCGGCCACGCTCGGTCCCCATCATGAACTCGAAACGCTCCAGTTCTTCGCGCCGTTGCGCAATCGCGGATTGAGGTGCCGGCATCTTTCCTGCTTTCGAGTTGGACTGAGTTAATGAAGCTTAAATGACCCCTCAGCGGCTAAAGCCGCCGTCCGTTTTCCGGCATTCATGGATGGCCCGAAGGCTGTCCCGCTGCAAACTAAGTGGAGCAATGAAGGGTACGGCTTTCTTCTCGTGAATTAATGCTTGTCCGCAGGCGGCGTATAGCGCAGCACCGGATTGCGCGCTGCTCTGGTCTCGTCCAGGCGCGAGATGCGCGTGGCGTGCGGGGCATTGAGCACCAGCTCCGGATTCTCCTCCGCCTCGCGGGCAATCTGGCGCATGGCATCGATAAACAGATCGAGCTCTTCCTTCGATTCGCTCTCCGTCGGCTCGATCATCAAAGCCCCAGGCACGATCAGCGGGAACGACGTAGTATAGGGATGGAAGCCATAGTCAATCAGCCGCTTGGCGATGTCGCCCGTCTTGACCCCCTTTTGCGTCTGCCGGCGATCGCTGAAGACCACCTCATGCAGCGTGGGCGTCCGGTAGGGCAGCTCGTACACGTCCTCCAGGTTCTTGCGGATGTAGTTCGCGTTCAACACTGCGTCTTCGGTGGTCTGGCGCAAGCCATCCGGGCCATTGGCCATGATGTAGGCCAACGCGCGGACAAACATGCCGAAGTTGCCATAGAACATGCGCACCCGGCCGACCGATTGCGGGCGGTCGTAGTCCAGGCGCAGCGTGCGCCGCCCATCTTGATCAGGCGCGCCCTCAACCACTACGGGCGTCGGCAGAAACGGTTCGAGTATTTTCCTCGCCGCCACCGGGCCGGAGCCGGGACCGCCGCCGCCATGCGGAGTGGAGAAAGTCTTGTGCAGGTTCAGGTGCATCACGTCCACGCCGAAGTCGCCCGGACGGGTCTTGCCCACCAGGGCGTTCATGTTGGCGCCGTCCATGTAGAGCAGGGCGCCTTTGGCGTGGAGAATGTCGGCAATCTTGTGAATCTCGCTCTCGAACACGCCAATCGTGCTGGGGTTGGTCAGCATCAGCGCTGCCGTGTCGTCGGTGACGACTTGTTCTAGCTGGGCCACATCGACCATACCCAGAGAATTTGATCGGAGATTCTCCACCTGGTAGCCGCAGATGGCTGCCGTGGCGGGGTTGGTTCCGTGCGCGGAGTCGGGAATGATCACCTTGCGGCGCGGATTTCCTTTCGACTGATGGTAAGCGCGCACCAGAAGGATGCCGGTGAACTCCCCATGCGCGCCGGCCGCCGGCTGCAGGGTGATCGCGTCCATGCCGGTGATGTCAAGCAGGCAGGATTGCAGCAGACGAATGACCTCGAGCGCTCCCTGGGAAAGCGACTCCGGCTGGTAAGGATGGGCTTCGGCAATGCCCTCCAGGCGGGCAACGAATTCGTTCACCCGCGGGTTGTACTTCATGGTGCAGCTGCCCAGCGGGTACATGCCCAGGTCGATGGCGTAGTTCCAGGTGGAGAGGCGGGTGAAATGGCGGATGATTTCGATTTCGCTCAGCTCGGGCATGAGACCCAGATCGGCGCGCGCAGCTTCGCCCAGCAAGGTTTCGGGGTCTACCTCGGGCACGTCGAGCGGCGGCATCTTGTAGGCCTTCTTGCCCGGCGAAGATTTTTCAAACACCAGGGCCTCGTTCTGGCTCAGGTGCGAGCGCACTTTGTGACGTGTGCCTTCAAATGCCATTGGCTGTTTGCCTTTCAGGCCCGGGTCAGGGCTTCTTCGGTGTCATGCTGCAGCAGCGAGGCCGCGTGATCAATCTGCTCCCGGGTATTGAGCTCGGTGGTGCACCACAGGCTGGCGTGGCCGAGTTCCGGGTACCAGCGGCTGAGGGGCAAACCACCGATGACCTTCTGCTTGAGCAGCTTGGCGTTCAGCTGCTCCGGTGCTTCTGCAGTCTCGAGCACAAATTCATGGAATCGCGGAGAGCCGGCGAACAGCAGCCGGGCGCCCCCACCGCTGGAAAACTGTTTGCCTGCGTAATTGGCCTTGGCCAGGTTGTGCAACGCCAGCTCGCGGATGCCTTCCTTGCCGTAAACCACCAGGAAGATAGTCGCCATCAACGCCACCAGCGCCTGGTTGGTGCAGATGTTGGAGGTAGCCTTCTCCCGGCGGATATGCTGTTCGCGCGTCGACAGGGTGAGCACAAAGCCGCGGCGCCCTTCCTTGTCCACGGTCTCGCCTACCAGCCGGCCGGGCATTTGTCGCAGATACTTTTCTTTGGCCGCAATCACGCCGCAGTAGGGACCACCATAGCTGAGCGCGACGCCGAAGGATTGTGCTTCCATGGAGACGATATCGGCTTCGACCGGCGGCCGCACCACGCCCAGCGAAATCGCCTCCGCGATGGATACAATCAGCAGCGCGCCTTTCTTGTGCACGATCTCGGCGATGGCGGGAATGTCTTCAATCACACCGAAAAAGTTCGGCGACTGAACCAGCACGCAGGCGGTTTCTTCGCTGACGCTCTGTTCGAGCGCGGCCAGGTCGAGCCGCCCGTCTTCGCCGAAGCCGATGGTCTCCGCTTCCAGTCCCTGGTGCTGCGCGTAGGTGTGCATGACCTCGCGGTATTCGGGATGCACGGTTCTGGCGACGAAGACTCCGGTGCGGTGGGTAATGCGCACAGCCATGGATACCGATTCCGGGGCGCCGGTCGAGCCGTCGTACATGGAGGCGTTGGCGATCTCCATGCCGGTAAGCTCGCAGATCATGGTCTGGAACTCGAAGATGGCCTGCAGCGTGCCCTGGGTAATCTCCGCCTGGTAGGGAGTGTAGGAGGTGAGGAACTCGCCTCGCTGCACCAGCGCATCGATAATCACCGGGCGGTAGTGGCGATAGGCGCCGGCGCCGAGGAAACTGGTGTAGCCGGCTGCGCTCCGGGCCGATGCCTGGCGAAAGTATTCAACAATCTCCGACTCGCCCATCTGGCGGGGAACATCGAGGTCCCGCGCCAGGCGGTACTCCTGGGGGATGGTAGAAAACAGATCGTCGATCGAGCCGGCGCCGATTTGCTTCAGCATCTCAATCCGTTCGCCCGGCGATTTTGGCAAATAGCGCATCTTGGGGTCCCCTATTCCTGCTTCAGTGGGTCTCTTCTTTGACGAACTTCTCGTAGTCCGCTGCCGTGAGCAGTTGGTCGACTTCCTTGGGATCAGCCAACTCCACCTTGAGAATCCACGCTCCATGGGCGTCGGCGTTGATCTTTTCCGGAGCCGTTGCCAGCTCCTGGTTCACCTCGATCACGTTGCCGCTCACCGGCGAATAAAGGTCGGAGACGGCCTTGACGGACTCCACGCTGCCAAAGGTTTTACCTTTCTCTACGGTCGACCCGACCTTGGGCAGGTCTACGAAAACAATGTCGCCCAGCGTGTCCTGGGCATAGTCGGTAATGCCCACCTTGCCCGTCTTCCCGCTTACGTCGATCCATTCATGTTCCCTGGTGTAACGGTATGTCGTTGGATAGGCCATCCGTCTTGATCTCCTCGTTCATTCTAGAGTGTCGGGTTCCGGCTACTGCTTAAGCTGGCTTTCCCGCCGGTTTTTTCGCCCGGCGGTAGAAGGGGGTGGGCACCACCTTTGCCTTGACCAGGTTGCCGCGTACCTCGACCGCCACTTCCGTTCCCGGCGCAATCCGGTCGACCGGCACATAGGCGAGGGCAATGTTCTTTTTCAAATAGGGGGAAGGGGATCCGCTGGTCACGTAGCCGATCGGTTCGCCCTCGAGGCTGCAGACCTTGTAGCCATCGCGTGCAATGCCGCGCTCGATCATCTCCAGGCCCACCAGTTTGCGCTTTGGAGCGCCGCTCTGCTGCAGTTGCAACAGCGCCTGCGCGCCCAGGAAGTCGCTCTTGCCGAGTTTCGAGAACCGTTCCAGGCCGGCTTCGAGAAGGTTGATCTCTTCCGAGATTTCATGGCCGTAGAGGGCCATCGCGGCTTCCAGGCGAAGCGTGTTGCGTGCTCCCAGGCCGCAGGGCAGGATTCCGAATTCCTTGCCCGCTTCCAGCACTTCCTGCCACACCCGCGCGCTGGTGGGCTCGTCCGAAGGCAGGTAGATCTCAAAACCGTCTTCGCCGGTGTAGCCGGTGCGTGCGATCAGCGTGTTAGGCAGACTACAAACCGTGCCCCAAGTGAACCAGTAATTCTTGATCGCGCTAAGATCCGTTTTGGTCAGCTTGGCCAGCGTATCCTGCGCCCTGGGACCCTGGATGGCGAGCTGGGTGTAGTGGTCGCTGTAGTCGCTGATGTGCACCCCGGCGAACGATCCCACCTGAGAGCGGATCCATTGGTAATCCTTCTCCCGGGTGCCGGCATTGATGACCAGCAGGTAATCGTTGTCGCTGAATTTGTGTACCAGGATGTCGTCGACAAACGTTCCCTGGGGATAGAGCATGGCCGAGTACTGGGCCTGGCCAATGGCCAGCTTGGACGCATCGTTCATGGAGAGGGCCTGGATAGCACCCAGCGACCCCGGGCCGCGGAACTGAATATCCCCCATGTGGCTGACGTCAAACAGCCCCACGGCGGTGCGCACGGCCATGTGCTCGGCGGTAATGCCGGAATACTCGACCGGCATGTCCCAGCCGCCAAAATCGACCATTTTGGCCCCCAGCTGCCGGTGGACACCGTGGAGCGCCGTCTTGCGCAGAGCGGGAGTGGAAAGAGAGCCAGCGGACACGGCAAATTCCTTTACGCAGAAATAGCTTGATATTCCACGGTAGCACGGACGTGGGGAGGATTTCGCGGCCTGGTGACCGACGGGTTGGGCGGGCAAAAGATTCTCGCTTTTGCCGTGGTGTGGCGAAGGTTGACTAGATGGTTGAAAGAAACAGCAGGCGCTCCACTACGGCCGGGATGACAATTTCGATTGGAAACCGGCGATGTTCTTTGCCAATGGAATGGTCATCCCGACTGTAGTGGAGGGATCTGCTGTTTCCTTCAACTCGACCCGTTTGCCGCAATGGCCGGCTGGCGATGGGAGTGCGGTCCGGTGGGGGAGGCAGGCGCCGCCCAAGCCAGGCCATCTACGCCCTTGCCAGCATCGATCAGGGAATCTACTTTCCACTGCGACAGATCCACCACGGCCACTTGTTTGGCCCTGGAGCAGGAGACATACGCGACCTTGCCGTCGGGCCGGGCTAGTACCTTGACCGGATCCTCGGGGACATCGACCGAGTGAACCACCTTCAGGGTGGCGAGATCCACCGCAACCAGCTTGTTGGCCTTGGGCAGCGCGACCAGCAGATAGCGGCCATCCGGGGTGGGCGAGGTTCCGTAACCCACTTCCGGCAAAGTCACCCAGGTCTTGATTTTGTTGGTGGCGGTATCGATCACCGCCATTTGCGGCTTGGTCTGGTCAGAGGTGAAGACCATCTTGTCGTCGTTGGAGATGGCAATGCGCTGCGTTTCGGATGATATCGGGATGATGGCAATCGTCTTGCGTCCGGGCAAATCAAGCACGGAGACAGACCCCGCGCCCACGTTCGCGGTATACCCCCTGCGCCCGTCGCGGGAGATCACCAGCATGTGCGATTCCTTCTGCCCGGTGGGCACCGTGCCCACGATCTTGAGTGTCTTGGGGTCAATGATGGTTACCGTCTGGTCGAGCTCCGTGGTGACATAGAGCATGCCGCTGGCGCGATCGTAAACCGGGCAGTGAGGGCGCACGCCATGGCCAAAGTCAACCTTGCCGGTGACCTGGCGGCTGGGGATATCGATCACCACCATTTCGCTGCCATCTGTGCCCGGCTTACCCACACCAGAGCTTCCGTAGATGGGCACGTACGCGGTCCGGCCATCCGGAGAGGTGGCTACCTCGTGACCGGTGATGCCGCCTTCAGGCACCGTGGCCAGCTGTTTGGCGGCCACCGGGTCGATGATGCTAAGGTCGCGGTCACCCTGGTTGGTGGCCACCAACATTGGCTTTGCCGGCGTTTCAGGTAGAGCAGAGGCGTCGATCATAAACAGGCTCACCGGCAGAACCAGGCAAAACGCGAAAAAGAGACACACAAACAGGGGCTTATTCATGGCGCCTGAATTATATCCGTCAACCCGGGACTTAGGGCAAAGTGGAGGGTGAAGGAATAAGCTGTTTCGAGCCCCCATGACCCAAGCACCCGCCAAGCACGCTACCTCTCCCCAACCCGTCTGGCCCGCAGCCGTTGCCGTTCTGGCCGTGGGCGGCCTGCATCTGTCTCTGCCCGAACCCTTGACCTTTGGCCCCTCCTGGCTTTTGTTGGCGGTGGTTTCCGTGCTCCTGGTCCCGGTTATCGTCGCCCGCATGCGGGGCTCGTTTGAGCTCAACCAGAGGCTCGGTTACGTGCTGCTGGGGGTGGTCACGGCGGCCATGCTGTGGTCGCTTTGGCTGCTGGTCCGCTCCCTCCCCCGGCACACGCTGGCGCCACCGATCCTGCTCCGCTCCGCCGCCGCGCTTTGGGCCACCAACATCCTGGTCTTTGCCTCGTGGTATTGGCGTCTCGACGCCGGCGGACCGCATGCCCGCAATCTCAGCGTTTGTCACACCAACGGAGATTTCCTGTTTCCCCAAATGACCCTGGCCCCGGGGAGCTCGAGAGCGATGGACCCCGCCTGGTCTCCCGGCTTTGTCGACTATCTATTCCTGGCCTTCAACACCAGCACCGCCTTCTCGCCCACCGATTCGCCGGTACTCTCCCGCTGGGCGAAAGTGGCCATGATGCTGCAATCCAGCATCTCGCTCGCCACCCTGGCTTTGCTGTTGGCGCGTGCGGTAAACATTCTGTAATGCTTGGGTTGACATCCGACCCAAGCTGGACCATACTTGGGTCGGATGGCTACCCAAGATAGCAACGACGACCGCATTGCATTGTTGCAGGGCACACTCGACCTGCTGATTCTGAAGACTCTGGTCATGGGACCTTGCCATGGGCAGGGCGTGGCGCGATTGATTCAGCGCCAGTCGGAAGAAGTATTTTTTGTCGACCACGGGTCGCTCTATCTGGCGCTGCAGCGGCTGGAGGAGAAGAAATGGATCCGCGCCAAGTGGGGTCTGAGCGAGAACAACCGCAAAGCGCGCTACTACTCGCTCACCGCCCAGGGGCGCGAGCAGCTGGTCGAAAAGACCAGCGAGTGGCGCCGGCTGGCGCGGGCGATGGGTTTGATTCTGGACAGCGAGGAGGCCTGACCATGTTTGGGCGGAAGCGGAGTGCAGCGGATTTCGCGGCCGAAATCAAGGCTCATCTTGAACTCGAAGCCGACGAGTGGAAGCAGCAGGGCTTGAGCGAGGACCAGGCACGCACCCAGGCCCGGCGGGAGTTCGGCAATGTCACTGCCGCGCAAGAACGGTTTTATCTGAGGAGCCGCTGGGCGTGGCTGGACCGGATGCGCCGCGACCTGCGTTTTGCAATGCGCGGGCTGCGCCACAGCCCGGGATTTGCTGCGACGGCCATCCTGACCCTGGCACTGGGGATAGGCGCGAACACGGCAGTATTCAGCGTGATGAACGCGGTGCTGCTGCGGTCGCTGCCGGTTTTTGATCCCCAGCGGGTGGTATACCTGCGCACCTCGAGTCCGCCGTCCCGAACGGGAACCATCGATTCCAACAGCACCTTCTCCTATCCGGTCTATGAGGCGCTGCGGCGACAGAGCGGCGCGTTGAGCGAGGTGATGGCGGTGGCCCAGCTTTCCGTCGACAAGGTAAATGTGCGCGTGGGCGCACAGCCGGAGGAGGCCGAGGCCGATATGGTGAGCGGCAACTTCTTCAGCGGGCTGGGAGTGAAGATGGCCCGCGGGCGCGGGTTCGCCGCGCAGGACGAAACAGACCATGCGCAGGTGATGGTGATCAGCTACAACTACTGGACGCGGCAGTTTGCGCGTGATCCGAATGTCCTGGGCATGACGCTCTATGTGAAAGGCGTTCCATTCTCGGTCATCGGGGTCACCGGGGAAGGTTTCGAAGGGACCGAGGCGGGTCAGTCCATGGACTTTTGGATTCCGCTGCAGAATCGAGCGGAGTTCAATGTGCTGGGCAATCCGCCGGAAGAGGGCAAGCTGTATCAGCAGGACCAAACCTGGTGGTGCATACGGCTGCTGGGACGGCTGGCTCCGGGGGTGAGCCGGGAGCAGGCCCTGGCGCAGCTGCAGAGCGTATTTCAGACCGCAGCGTACGTGGGGCTGGGCTCGCCCATGGCAGGCGAAAAGCCGCCGGTGTTGAGTTTTGAAGATGCGAAGAATTTTCCCGGGTACGACGGACAGTACGGCAAACCGTTGCGCATGCTGATGGCGATGGTGGGCCTGGTCCTGCTGATTGCCCTGACCAATGTGGCGATGCTGCTGATGGCCCGCAATACGGCCCGGCAAAGAGAATTTTCATTGCGCCTGGCCTTGGGTGCGCAGCGGAGTGAGTTACTGCGGCAGTTGCTGACCGAGAGTCTGCTGCTGGTGGCGGCGGGTGGCTTGCTGGCGTGGTTATTTGCGGAGATGGCAACCCGTGTGTTGGGACAGTGGGCGCAGATTGAGTCGAGCCTGGCTCCAGATAAGAACGTGCTGCTGTTTACCCTGGGCGTGCTTATGTTTGCGGCAGTGCTGTTTGGCGTGGCGCCATTCCGGGCGGCGATTGCCGGTGGTGCGGAGCTGGCGCTGAAAACCTCGGCGCCGACCTCGGGCTCGGATGCGGGGAAGACACGGACCGGGAAGATCATTGTCGCGCTCCAGATGGCGCTGTGCGTGGTGCTGCTGGTGGGAGGCGGGCTGCTGATACGCACCCTGCGCAACCTCAGGAATATTCCGCTGGGCATCGAGACCGACGGGCTGGTGGTCTTTGCCTTGAATCCGCAGAGCGTGCACACAGAGGTGGAGTTGGTGCGGTTTTACCAGGAGCTCGAGCGGCGGCTGCGGGTGCTGCCGGGGGTGGAGTCGGTGGCGGTGATGAGTGCCCGGCTGGGCTCCGGATGGTCGAACAATTCGAGTGTGAAGGTGGACGGCAAGGATCCGGATGTGGCGAAAGGGACGTCGACCACGGTGCGCAGCAATGATATCGGCCCGGACTTCTTCCACACCCTGGGTGTGCCGTTGGTGCTTGGGCGGGAGTTTACGGACGCGGATACGGCGACCTCGCAAAAAGTTGCGATAGTGAATGAGCTGTTCGGGCAGCGCTTTCTGCCTGGCCAAAATCCGCTGGGACACCAGGTGAACGGGTTGGTGATTGTCGGTGTGGTGAAGAACCACAAGTATCGCAGCATGGATGAAGAACCGATCCCGATGGCCTGGTGGGATTATGCGCAGGCGCCGGACGAGGGTGAGATGAATGTGGAAATGCGGGTGCGAGGGGATGCGCTGGCGGTTCTGCCCTCGGTCCGCAAAGTGGTCGCACAATTGGACCCGGATGTGCCGCTGATCCAGCCGATCCTACAGCGGACGCAGTTTGAGCAGACCATTTCGCATCAGTTGATGTTTGCCCGGCTGGCGGAGTTCTTTGGGCTGCTGGCGATGATGCTGGTGGCCACCGGGCTCTACGGGACGCTGGCCTATCGCGTCCATGTGCGCACGGCGGAGATTGGCGTGCGCATGGCTGTCGGCGCGCGGCGCGAGCAGGTAGTCTGGATGATTCTGCGAGACAGTCTGCTGCTCACCGCTGCGGGAGTATTGACAGGCCTTCCGCTGGCCATGCTGGTGGGCCGCGCGTTGACTTCATCCTTGTACGGAGTGAAGCCGTTCGATGGGGTTAGCTACCTGTTCGCCGTTGGAGGCGTGGCGCTCGTGGCGCTGGCAGCAAGTGCAGTGCCTGCAGCGCGTGCCGCAAGCGTCGATCCTTTGACCGCGCTACGCACGGAGTAGTTCAGGCCGTAGGAACCCGGTATTCACCGAAGACTCTGCGCAGGCTTGCGGCGATCTCGCCCACCGTGGCGTAGCTCTCGACCGCCTCGAGGATGGCCGGCATCACGTTAAACGCGGAACGGGCCTGTTCCGTGACCCGGTCGAGCGCTGCCGCCCAGCGCAGCGGATCGCGGCGGGCGCGGAGCGCGCGCACGCGCTCGATCTGCCCCCGCTCCGCCGTTTCGTTCGCCCGCCGGGCGGACACTTCGGTCGAGTCATCCTGCTCGCCAACGAAGCGGTTGACGCCGACCACCACAGTTTTCCCCGAGTCGACCGCTTGCTGATGCCGATAGGCAGCGTCTTCAATTTCCCGCTGCACCCAGCCCCGCTCGATAGCGGCCACCATGCCGCCCAGCGAATCGATCCGGTCGAGATATTGGCGCGCCTGCTGCTCGATTTCCGTGGTGAGCGACTCGACGTAATAGGAACCGCCAAGAGGGTCAACCGTCTGCGCCACACCCGACTCCCGGGCGAGAATCTGTTGCGTGCGCAAAGCCAGGCGGGCCGCCTCCTCACCGGGCAGCGCCAGCGCTTCATCGTAGCCGTTGACGTGCAGCGACTGGGCGCCCCCCAGAATGGCGGAGAGCGCCTGCAGGGCACTGCGGGCCAGGTTGTTCTCCGGTTGTTGCGCGGTCAGGGCGGAGCCGGCGGTCTGGGTATGAAAGCGCAGCGATTGTGCGAGCGGGTCGCCGATGCCGAACTGCTCATCCAGCAGGCGGGCCCACAGGCGGCGGGCGGCGCGAAACTTGGCCACCTCGGCAAAGAAGTCATTATGCGCGGCAAAAAAGAAGGAGAAGCTGGAGGCTGCGCGCGCGACATCGAGCCCGGCATCGCGCAGCGTTTGGAGGTAGGCGCGTCCGTTCGCCAGGGCAAAAGCCACCTCCTGCACCGCCGTAGCTCCCGCCTCGCGCAGGTGGTAGCCGGAGATGGAGATGGGGTTCCATGCAGGCAGATTTTGGCTGGTCCAGAGAAACAGGTCGGCCAGCAGGCGCAGGCTGGGTTCCAGGGGGTAGATGTAGGCGCCGCGCGCGATGTACTCCTTCAAAATGTCATTCTGCACCGTGCCCGAGAGCTGCCCTCGCGCGCAACCGGTACGGCGGGCCGCAGTGACATACAAACCGAGAAGAATCGTCGCCGTGGCATTGATGGTCATGGAGGTCGAAACCCCATCCAGCGGGATGCCGGCAAACAGCCGTTCCATGTCTTCGATGGAATCGATGGCAACTCCGGCCTGGCCCACCTCGCCTGCCGCCCACGGGGAGTCGGAGTCGTAGCCCAGCTGGGTGGGCAGATCGAACGCGACCGAAAGACCGTCGCCGCCCTGGTTCAGCAGAAACCGGTAGCGACGGTTGGATTCCTCCGCATCGCCCATCCCCGAGTACTGGCGCATGGTCCACAGGCGGCCGCGGTACATGGTGGGCCGGATGCCCCGGGTGAAGGGGTACTGGCCGGGGTAACCCAGGTCGCGATCCGTGTCGAAGCCGGCCAGATCGTCTGCCTGGTAAACCGTCTTTTGCTCTACCTCCGCCACCCGGGACCCCGTTTGTTTTTGCGGTAGGCGCGGGCGAACGAACTGAACGAGAACCAGGCGAAGGCCACGGCCAAGGCGGCGTAAAGCAGCAGGTGGGTATGTTCCGGTCCCTGCCACCAGGCGGCACGGACGCGATAGACGCTTTGCCCGAAGAAGAGCGCGAACAGGGCAAAGAACAACCCGGTGATCTCCAGCCACAGCACGCTTCCGGCATGGGTAAACGGGCCCAGGAGAGCCTGGCCAAAGGCCTTAGCCCCCCGCTTGGCGGTGACCACCCGGCTGCCGAGCGAGGGGGGTGGGGAGGCCGCCGGCCGGCTATTTCCGGCCTCAGCCGGGGCAGAATTTGGGCTCGCAGCCCGTTCCACCCGTTGGCGGAGCATGTTCGAGGCCACGCGGACGCCGATGCCGAGCGTGCGGCCTACCTTCTTTGGCTCCATAGCAAAAGTTTATCAGCCGGTTGATTCAGATTGCTCCGCTGTAACATCACAAGTAAGGTAGGTAAAACCGCGCCCTTCAGGTGGCGATTGGGGGTAACTCTTTGAACCAACGACTTCGTCGTCTTATCCAGCAACTTGGGGAGGCCATCCATGAGTCGGTTTCCGAGTCCGAGCAGATCTCCGAGGTTGTGCAGGACATCCGCAAGCAGGGCTTCGATGTGCTGCTTATGCTGGAAGCGACGATTGGATTGAACGAGGTAGAACAGCAGCCGGCCTCGGAGCAGGAGGCCCCGGCAAACGAAAATCCGCAAGGGGACGAGACTTTTAACGCGCAGGATGTACACTTTCTGCGCTCCCTGCGTATCTCGGTCGAAGAGGGATGAAGCGCAGGGCACGGGCACCGCGGTGACGGGAATGAAAGACACACTCGGAGTACTGCTCGCAGGGGGAGCGGGTGAACGGCTTTTCCCTCTCACGCGCGATCGGGCCAAACCGGCAGTTCCTTTTGGCGGCAACTACCGCATTATCGATATCACCCTATCCAACTGCATCAACTCCGATCTTCGCCGGGTCTACATTCTCACCCAATACAAAGCACTCTCGCTCAACCGCCATATTCGCGAAGGCTGGACTGGCATCGTGGCCCAGGAACTGGGCGAGTTCATTGAGATCCTGCCGCCCATGCAGCGGGTCAGCGCCAACTGGTACATGGGCACCGCCGACGCTGTTTACCAGAACATCTATTCGATCGGCGCCGAACAGCCCAAGCACGTGCTCATCCTCTCTGGCGACCACATTTACAAAATGAATTACGGGCTGATGCTTGATCACCACAAGGAAGCGGGCGCCGATGTGACCCTGGCCACTCTGCCCATCCGGCCCGATGAGGTGTCTCGCTTCGGAGTGGTCGAAGTGAGCCGGACAGGCGAGGTGATCGGCTTTCAGGAAAAGCCCAAGACCACCAACCTGCGCTCGCCCTTCAATCCGACCATGGTCGATGCCTCGATGGGCATTTATCTCTTCAACACCGACGTGCTGCTGCCGGCCCTGATGAAGGACGCCGAAGACCCCAACTCCAAGCACGACTTCGGACACAATATTCTTCCCGGCATTCTCGGCCGCTACAAGATCTCCGCCTACAACTTCGTCGACGAGAATAAGCAGAATGCGCTTTACTGGCGCGACGTCGGCACGCTTGAGGCGTACTTCGACGCCAACATGGATGTGGCCTCGGTTTCGCCAATTTTCAATCTTTACGACAAAGCATGGCCCATGCGCACACGGCAGCGGCAATATCCGCCGGCCAAGTTCGTCTTTGGCGAACCGGGCCGCACCGGCATGGCCATCAACTCGGTGATCTCGGCTGGGTGCATCGTGTCCGGCGCGGTGGTGCGCAACAGCGTGCTTTCCCAGGACGTGCGTGTGAATTCCTATGCCGAGGTGGAGTCGAGCATCATCTTCACCCACGTCGACATTGGCCGTCATTGCCGCATCCGCCGGGCCATCATCGACCGCGATGTGCACCTGCCGGAAGGCACGGTGATCGGCTACGACCGCGAAGAAGACCGGCGCAACTACTTCGTGACCCAAAGCGGGTTGACGGTAGTGACCCGCGACTACTCGCTCTACGAAAACCCGGTCTCGCCCGATTTCATGCAGCAATCCTGATCCTCAATCCAGATCCTCAATCCTGATCCTGGGGAGCATTCCTGACACCGGGGACTTTGGGTGCACCATGTCCCCGATTTCCTGTGCGGCTCACCGGGTTCCGAACACTCCATGGGCCTTTCCGCAGAGAAAGGTGCACACCCAGTCTTGTCCAGTGCGAGCGCGCAGGAAAATTCAACCACGCTGTGCTGGAGGTCAGGTTCTTTTCCCACATCGCGAACGAGATATGGGGCACCCATGGTTCATGGCCACGGACAGGGCGTAGGATGGCTGTCAACATGAAGCGGCTTCTGCTACGTATCCTCCAGGGTTTTCTGGCCGTGCTGGTCATCCTCTACGCTGCGGATTGGATCGTTCTGCGGGTCAGGGCGCAGCCCCGGGAATCCTCGAGCGTGCAGGTGGAGCAGTTTCTGAGGACTCCGCTCAAGGGTCAGAAGGAGGAGTTTGACTATATGGGAACGGTTGCGCAACCCTGCGTGCGCTCGCTCTTTCCCCACAGCTCTGAGGCTCCCTGCTGGTGGCTGGAGCGGCACAAAACTCAGTGGGTCTCCCCGTGAGAACTGGCCGTGTTTCTCGATCTTGCTAAATTCGCTTCGTTGCTGCTCAGCATACTGGCGCTCGATGTCCTCTTTCACACTGCCTTTCTCGAGCCGGGTAGCCATTTCGAACAACGACTGCTGCCTGCGCTCGAAATGTTGGTGATGGCCGCCGCCGTCTGCCTGGGCGGCGGATACATCTTCCGCACCTCGGAGCAGAGAGCAGGCAAGCGTGAGGCCAGCGTCGCCGGATCCTTGCCCATGCTGATTTTCTGGTGGGGATCCGGCATCATGACTCTGCTCTTCTTTGTCGCCTGGTTGCTGGATCGCTACTTCTTTGGCGCGCGGCGGCACTAGAGAACTCGCAGGGGACGGCCTCTAAGCCAAATGGAACCGAAGCGGTGACCCATGCGTATCAACCGTCATGAGTCTGGCCACCGCGCTAACGTTAAACAACGGTGGAATGGGAGCCCGAGGTGAGCGCTTTCAGGCCGATTCGGGGAGGCGGTATTCTACTGGCCGAGGAAGCGCCGCGTTGACTCCGTCTTCGAATACGCCGCAGGAACGTCCAGGTGGTTCGAGTCGGCAGTGGCCCACGGAGCGGCGCCCCGAGGGCGCGGAGATCGATTGGCCGGCACTGGTCCGGCGCTGCCTGGATGGAGACAGCGGGGCATGGACGGAGTTGGTGGTGGCACAGCAGCGCCGGGTCTATGCGCTCTGTTACCGCTTCACCGCTTCCTCCCATGACGCCGAAGATCTGACCCAGGACGTGTTCATCAAGCTTTACGCCAACCTGCGCAGCTTCGATCCCGCCAGGGGCAGCTTCCATACCTGGATCACCACCCTGACCCGCAATCTGCTGGTCGATCACTTCCGTCGCTCCCGCCAGCAACGGGCGACGGATTCGATCGATGCCGGCTGGGACCAGGGCAACGATGCGCCTCATGCCGAACCCCTGGTCGACCAGCGCACCACCCCCTTGCAGCATGCGGTGCAGAACCAGCTGGAACGGATGGTGCAGAGTGCCCTGGCCAAGGTATCGCCAGAGTTACGCGAGGCTGTTATTCTGCGCGATCTGCAGGATATGGATTACAAAGAGATTGCAGAAGTGCTGGCCATTCCCCAGGGAACGGTCAAGTCCCGTATCAGCCGCGGCCGGGCGGAACTAGCACGGCTGCTGGAACGTACTAAAGGGCAGGTGATGTAAATGTCTGAGCGCGAGCAAAATAAGCCGTTGGGCGAGCCAGGCCGGGCGTTGCGGTGTGACGAATGGGAAAACCTCCTCGCCGATGCGATGGACGGAACCCTGAGCGCAGCCGACGCGGCGGCCTTTACCCGCCACCACAACGAGTGTGCGCTCTGTGCCCAGATGCTCAAGGAAACGGAGCAAGGCAGGGCGTGGATGGAATACCTGGCGGTGGAACCGGAAGTGCCCGCCGGCCTCTTGAAAAAGATTCTGGCCCGTACCAGCGAGGGCCAGCAGCCAGGAGTTCCGGCTCCGGCGCTCTCGCTCCCGGCGCGGCCCGCGTGGCACCGGGTGGTGCTGCCCGCCATCCGCCAGGTACTGGAGCCCAGGTTGATGATGACCGCGGCCATGGCCTTCTTCTCGATTGCCCTGACGCTGAATCTAACCGGTATTAAAATTACCGAGCTCCGCCCGGCGGATTTTCAGCCTTCGCGGGTGCGGGCAAATCTGACCCGGCAGTTTTACTCGACCAACGCCCAGGTGACCAAGTATTACGAGAATCTTCGCCTGGTCTATGAGATGGAGGCGCGGGTGCGGGAATTGAGGCGCACCACGGAGACAGAACCGGCCCCCCCGCCCCGGGAAACCACCAAACCGCCGGCCCGGGACGGCAGCGGTTCTCCCAGCTCCACCGTCCCCCGGGGACAACAGATCCCCCCGGTCCCCGACCGCAGCCCTGAACACTCCGCGGGTCATGCCGTACTGCCTGCGGAGATGGTGTCCGCCGGTTTCGACCGTGGTGGGAGAAGAGGAACATTTCAAAAAGAGGTTTTCAGAGCTTTGCCATCAACAACTGAAGACCAAGCGCAAAGGAGCTTGGTATGAACTGCCTTAACCATCCTGATGTCCCGGCGGTAGCCTATTGCCAGAATTGTGGCAAGGCGATGTGCGCCGCCTGCGTGCGTTCGGTAGGGGGCGTCGTTTACTGCGAACCCTGCCTTGCGGCTCGCCTGTCCGTTCCCCCGGGCACCGTTCCCGCCAACCTGACCGGCTTGCATGCCCATCCTGTCCTGGCTGGTCTTTTGGGCTTTATTCCCGGGGTAGGCGCCATGTACAACGGACAATTCGTGAAGGCCCTGGCCCACGTGCTCATTTTCGCGGTGTTTGTCAGCCTTTCCGACAAGAGTACGGTTTTCGGCCTGCTGGTCGCCGCATGGGTCTTTTACCAGGTCTTTGACGCCGCCCAGACGGCCAAGGCACGGCGCGATGGATTGCCGCTGCCCAATCCCTTCGGCCTCAACGATCTGGGCACCAGGCTGGGGATGACGCCCGCGGCCTCGCCCTATGCAGCCGGTTTTGCTCCTCCCCCGGGAAGCGCGGCCGCAGCTGGGCCGGGCGTGGCGGCGAATCCCGGTGAAAGTCCGAACCCAACTCCGTTTGGGGGCAGTACCTATCCCCCGCCACCTGCCTATACGGCTTCCTATACCGCGCCCCCGGCGCCGGGTTCGCCCGGCACGTCCGGAATGGGAATGCCGCCCTATAGCGGGCCGCCCGCTATCGAATCGATGGGACAAAGGCACCCCTTCGGCGCCGTGGTGCTCATCGTCATCGGCCTGGTGCTGTTGCTGCATACCCTGGGTATTTTCGAGGATGAGTGGATTGGCCGGGCCTGGCCGATCATCATCATCGGGGTGGGCGCGTGGCTGCTTTATCGCCGCACCCGCGATATCCCTCGGGGAGGTCCGCGATGAATTCCTGGTTGCTCATCCGCCGCCTGCGGGGTCCGGCCTTCCTCATTTTGGTGGGCATCACCGCCCTGCTCAATCAATGGGGAGTGCTCAGCTTCAGCCGCAGCTGGCCGCTGTACCTGATCCTGGCCGGAGTGATTGGACTGGCGGAGCGGGCGGCCCTGGCCGTTGCCCCTCCACCCGACGTTTACCCCGGCACTTATACGCCCGCCCCGTACGCCTCGACCGCACCCTACACCGGGTCCACCTTGCAAACGACTTCGGGGAGCGGGCCTGTGGTCAATAACGATCCGCTTGCCGATCCGGGCAGGAGGCCGTGATGGCCACCCTGCCTCCGCCTTACTCGCAACGCGATGCCGTCCAGGCGCAGCGCTACTACCGGCGCTCCCTTCGCCGCCCCTCCATGCTCGGCCCGGTGGTGCTCATTGTGGTCGGAGTGCTGGCGCTGCTGGTCGAAACCAACCAGCTGAATGCCTTTCATTTGTGGGATTGGTACATGCGCTGGTGGCCGATGCTGCTGATCGCCGTGGGCTTGCTCTCGCTGGGCGAGTGGTGGTTGGATCAGAGCCATGCCGACCTGGGGCGCCGCTTGAATCGCGGCTCCCACGGGGGGCTGATTGCGCTCATCATCCTGCTCGCCGTGCTGGGCTACATCGGGGGCGCCACCAGCCACGGGCTGCACGGCTTGCATGTGTTCGGACACGGGGTCGAGCAAGACGACCTGTTTGCCCACCTCATGGGCCAGGAGCACAATGACGATCGCAACCTCAACCGGCCGATCCCGGCCGGCGCGCCGGTCGAGATCCAGGTCCCGCGCGGAGACGTGACCGTCACTGCTTCTGGCGACGATCAGATCCATGTGCAGGCCCACCTGGTGGTGTATGCCGCCAACGACCGATCCGCCCGCCGCAACCTGGATGCCTTGGCTCCGCAGTTGGTAGTGAATGGCAACAACGTGACCCTGCGGGCGGCCGATGCCAACAATGGCCGCGCCGATCTTACCATCGAGATCCCCAGCGGCTCCGTGCCCACGGTCACTGCCGGGCACGGCGACGTGACCCTCGAAGGTCTCGCGGCAACGGCCAACGTGAACGCAGACCGGGGGGACGTAAAAGCCGATAACCTCACCTCCGGACTCCATGTGCACATGGGCAAGGGCGACTTCAGCGCCCACGCGGTCTCCGGCGACGTGACGCTGCAGGGGAAGCTCGACGATGTGTCGATCTCGGACGTGCAGGGCCGGGTGGCCTTGGATGGCGACTTCTTCGGGGACACGAATGTTGCTCATATTTCCGCGCCAGTCCATTTTCATTCCAGCCGCACCGACGTCGAAGTCATCTCCATTCCTGGGGATCTGTCAATCGACAGCGGTGACCTGCAGCTGAATGACGCCACTGGTCCGGCAAGAATCTCGACCAGCGCCAAGGATGTGGAGTGCACCGGGATTACCGGCGACTTGCGGTTGGAGGATGGCGACGGAGATATTTCCGTGGGCGCGGTCGCGCCGGTAGGGCAGCTGCAGATCCACAACCGCAACGGCGCCATCAACCTGACCGTACCCCGCGGGGCAGGCTTTGAGTTGCAGGCCACCGCGCGCAATGGAAACATCGAGTCCAAGCTGGAACTGCCGGTAACCAGCGCCGGGGAGGGCCAGACGGTCACCGGAAAAGTAGCCGGCGGCGGCCCCCGCATCGAGTTGGTTTCCGATCACGGGGACATCCAGATCACGACGACTGATACCACCGCGGTTCCGCCCGCTCCTCCAGCGCCTCCGGCACCGCCCGCGCCCGGGGCAAAATCGATGCGCCACCTCCGCCCCTCGAAGGGCACGGACGACAGCCCGCAGCCGGTCGTTCAATAGGCGGCCGGCGGCTTAGTACCAGCGGTTCAGTAGAAGATCAGGGATTGACGATTCACCCGCGCTTACGAAGTCTGTCCCATAGCAGAATTCAGCACCCGTCCGGTTCCGCTTGTTCAGTGGCCGCCAGCCAGCCGTTCGCTGACGATGGCTTCGACCCGCGCCACCACTTCATCCAGCGAAAGATCGGTGGAATCGATAATCACCGCGTCGGGGGCTGGTTGGAGGGGAGATTCGGCGCGAGTGCGGTCGCGCCGGTCGCGTTCGCGCAGCTCCTGGAGCACGGATTCGGCCTTTGCCGCGCCCGGGCCATTCTGCTGATAGCGGCGCTGGCCGCGCACTTCGGCTGCGGCATCGAGAAAAATCTTGACCTGGGCGTCGGGAAAAACCTTGGTGCCGATATCTCTGCCTTCCATGACGATGCCGCTGCTTGCCCCCAGCTGGCGCTGCATGGAAACCATCCATTCACGGATGCCGGGGTGCACGCTGACGCGGGACGCGGCCGCGGTCACATCGGCTTCACGGATGCGTTTGGTGACTTCCACGTCATCCAGAAAAACGCGGTTGCCCAAGGGCGCAGGCAGCAGCCGGATGCGGGTCCTCTGCGCCAGCCGGCTCAACTCTTCCCGATCGTCGAGGTCGCTGTCGGTCTGAATGGCCTTGAGCGCAAAGGCGCGATACATGGCGCCGGTCTCCAGATTCAGCAACCCAAAGCGGGCGGCGATGCGCGCCGCCACCGTGCTCTTCCCGGCCCCAGCAGGGCCGTCGATAGCGACCACCAACGGTGAGCTGGGGTTGGTGGTCATGGTCCTGGTTTTTTCCTGGCCGGCTTGCGGCCGTGGAAGCTGGCGGGCGGCTGGCTTGGCCTGCCACCCGGTTTTCCGCCGGGCCTGCCTCCTGGTCTGCCGCTTGGTTTGCCTGAGGCTGTACCCGCTCGTGGCCATGCCTTGGGAGGCCGGGACCCAGGTGCGGAGGGCGCTGCTTTCTCCCCCCGGTCGGAGCGTTCGCCGGGTTTGGCAAAGCCGGCAGGGCGGGACCGGGTATAGCTCGTGTTGCGGCCAGAGCTGCTTCCGGGACTGCTGCCCGCACCACGCGGAGGACCAGACCGGGGGCCTGCCGGGCCGCCCCGAGGCCGGTCATCGAGCCGCGGACCGCTGCGGGCTTGTCCGGGCCGAAAAGTTGCAGCCGGACGTCCCGGGCTCCGTCCGGGGATCCAGGGACGATTGCCCGCGGGAGCCGGCGGCGCGGCCGGAGGACGACCCGGAGCTACGCCCCGGCCCCCTCCCGAACCTGCCCTGGAACTTGGCCTAGAACCTGGCCTGGGTGCGGGCCGGGGCTTCTGCCCTGGGCGGAAGGGTTCATCCCCGCGACCTCCGCCATGAGGAGGACGGGACGCGGAAGGGGACACCTGGCCTGGACGTGCCCAGGGTGCGGGTCTTTCCCGTTTTTGCGCCCCCGGCCAGGCGCCGGGTCGACTGTCTCGCGCTCCACCACGAGTGTCCGGCCGCGCTGCAGGGCGCTCAGCACCTGCATCCCTCCCTGGTCGACTGGCCGTTTTTCCCGCCCGCCGCCCCTCTGCGGGAGAGAAGCTGCGTGCTTGGGGAGGTGCTGGCCGCGCGCTCGCATCCTTGGCCCGCCACGGTGCCCCCCTCGCCGGCGGCTTGCCCGATTTCTGCCATGGCGCTTTGGGGCGGCGTGGACCATTCCACTCCGTTCTTGGAGGCGGCGAGGCGGCGGCTGGCCTCGCCTCCGGGGTGGCCCCGGGGGCCGGCGGAGCAGGACGGCCCGGGGGGCGGCCGGAGCGAAATCCCGGGGGCGAAACCGGGCGTACGGGCCTCGCTGCCTGGTCCCTTCTTGGGCCCGGCGTCTGCGCCGGCCAGGGCCGCCGGGGAGCTTCGACTTTAGCCGCTGCAGCCGGGGGCTCCGTTCTTACCGCTGACGGAGCAGCCAGCTCAGCGAACTCCGGCAAGCCATTTTCGAGGAAGTAGTAGGTCTGGGCGTCCATCGAAAGCGAATGGATCTGCCGCGTGGCGGACAAGCCGCGCACTGCTTCCCGCACCCGCGACCGCGAGGCTACTGGGGAAAGAAAGATCTCGATCTCTTCGCTCGAGGCCGCATAGACAGACTGCAGGTACATGGACACCAGCAGCGACAGGGCCGTTACCTGCCCAGTGGCGCTGGCCATCGTGAGCGCATCGCGATGCCGTACCCGGAGCAGCTCCCAGCGGGCTGGCTGGCCGGGCTCGGCGAACACCGGGCTGATGCGCAGTGCCTGCCACAGCTCGCACAGAGCGCGCAGGATCGCGGCTTCGGTAAGCTCGCGGCCCAGGGTTTCCCGGGCCTCGGTGGCGGTGAGCCCTCCGTCTTTGTCCAGCGCCTTCCACAGCTCGAGCACCAGGGGAGAGACCTTGTGGCCGGAGGATTTCTGCGGAGCATGCTTCCAGTCGGGGTCGGCGCGCAGGCAAAGCACGTAGGGCAGCGCCTGGCTTGTGACCAGAAAATCCGGTTGCTCACTCACCCCACCCAGCAGATTCAACGCCACCACGCTTCCCTGTGCGATCAGGCGGGTCAGCAGCCCTTGCGCCTGCTCGATCGCCGCTGCACCGGGCGTGGCCTGCGTGCTTCCTGTGCACGCTTCGACAAAGGAAGGCGCCGGTGCCGGCAGCTGTGCGCGGCGGGGCAGATAGAGGCACAGTGGATGCTGTTCGAGCCAGTGCTCGGCCTCGTCGAGGGTAAGGATGGGGCTTTGATTCTGGCGCCAGTGCGCCGCCCGTGCTGCCTGGAGCTGCTCTGCTGTCAAGTTGATTCCGCGCTTTCAGATGCTGGGAGAAGAGTCCTAGATGCGATGAAATGCCCGCTGGATTTCTTTCCAAGCATACCGCAGGACGATGGGACGCCCATGGGGGCAACTGGTCGGATGCTCGGTTCTGGCCAGCTCGCCCAGCAGCCATTCCATGCGCGCGGGATCGAGCGGGGTGTTCACTTTGATGGCTGCGTGACAGGCGATCGAGGCCGCGATGCGGGTGCGTGCGGCCTCCAGGTTCTCTGCCTGTTCCGGGCTGCCCGCCTGTTCCAGCACCTCGACCAGCATGCGCTCGAGAGCGGGCCCTTCGAGGCCGGCGGGGGCAGCCTTGATGGCGATGGTGCGCGGCCCAAAAGGCTCTACTTCAAAGCCGTTCGCTTCCAGTTCCCGGGCAATGGCGGCGAAGGTGACCATCTGTGCCGGGAGTAAATCGAGCAGCAAGGGCATGAGCAGCCGCTGGCGCTCCACCTGCTCCGCCCGGCGCTGGCGCAGCACCCGTTCGAACAACACCCGCTCATGAGCAACATGCTGATCGATGATCCACAAACCCTCCTGGTTCACCGCCAGGATGAAGGATTCACGCAACTGCCCCAGTGGCCGCAGCGACGCCAGGCCATGCAGCGAGGGGCTGGCTTCTTCGCTCTCTCCGAGCTCCTGAGCGGCGGAAGCGCAGCCGGAAGCGTGCCCGCGAGGGCCATTCCCCCGTTCCTCTGCCGGAGCGCTGGCGAAGGGAAGAACGCCGGCCGCGGGAACAACCGGAGGGGGAGTCAGGGTGAAGCCATCTCCCGGGAGCGGATCACTGGATTCGTCAACCGGCCAGCTGGCGGCGAGCCAACCGTCCGAGGTGGGCGTGTCCGCCTGACCCGGCTGCGGCGATGGCCCGGCGCCGCTCGATGACTGCGGAACCAGCGCCGGTGCCGCGCTCGGGTGCGCGGTGAGTGCGTGCAGAAAGCCGGCCGCCGGCCGCCCCAGGGTCAGCTTGTTGCGGATAGTGTCGCGGACGAAGTCGTGCAGCCAGCTGGCCTGGCGAAAACGGACTTCGGTCTTGGCCGGGTGAACGTTGACATCGACCTCCTCCGGCGGCATATCGATAAACAACAGCACCACGGGAAAGGACGTAGGCGCGAGGATATTGCGATAGGCTTCGCTGACCGCATGCAGCAGCAGGCGGTCGCGCACCAGGCGGCGATTGACAAAGCAGTAGATGGAATTTCGGTTGAGTTTCTCGAGCTCCGGTTTGGAGGCGAAGCCGGTGATGCGCAGCCATCCTGGCTGGGGTGCCTGGTAGTCTGCTGGCCGCTTCCAGGGCGGTGGTTCGGGCAGCCCGGCGCGGGCTAACTCGATTTCCGCAGCCAGAGGCAAAAGTTGATCGAGGGTGTCCTGGCCAAAGATCTGAAAGATGCGCTCTGCCGCGCGGCGTACCGGGGGCGCGACCAGGATCGCGTGGGTGGCGGAGTGGAGTTCGAAGTGCTTGTCCGGATGAGCCAGCGCGTAATGTGTAACCAGGGCGGTTACATGCGCCAGTTCCGTGGTTTCGGACTTGAGGAATTTTCTCCGCGCCGGGGTGTTGAAAAACAGGTCGCGCACGGTGAGCGTGGTTCCCGCGGGCGCACCCGCATCCTCACAGCTCAGCATCTTGCCCCCGGCAATTTCCATGCGCGTGCCCAAAACCTCCTCGGCCGCGCGGGTCACCAGCTCCACCCGGGCGATGGAGGCGATCGAGGGCAGCGCCTCTCCGCGAAAGCCCAGGGTGGCAATCGACAGCAGGTCATCGCTCGAGCGGAGTTTCGAGGTGGCGTGTCGTTCGAAGGCCAGCAGCGCATCGTCGCGCATCATGCCGCTGCCGTCATCGGCAATGCGTATCAGCTTGCGCCCGCCGCCCTCGACCGTGATCACGACACGGCTGGCGCCGGCGTCGAGCGCATTCTCCAGCAGCTCCTTGACCACCGATGCCGGCCGGTCGACAACCTCGCCGGCGGCGATCTGATTGGCCACCTGGTCGGGGAGTATGTGGATGCGGCCCATGCTATTTACCTTTACCCAAATTAGCAGGTAAGCGATGAGGGGGAAGCACGCGGCTGCCGCACCGGATCAGGCTTTCCCAAACCGGAGCTGGTGAACGAACTCTCTCCCCGCCCGGGAAAGGGGCCGATAGTTGGTCAGGAGTTGATCTTAAAACCTCAGCGGCCGGAGCGCACCCGCCGGGGCAGCGCCTGGGACGGCCTTTTGGTCTTGGCCAGCCGCTTGCCGCGAGGCCGCGCCAGCGTCTCTTCGCGCGTTGCGGGAGTCTCCGACAAGGTGTCGCCGAGCACGTGCAGACGAAGGAAATTGGTGGAGCCGGATTTGGTTCGGGTGCCGGCGACAATGCCCAGGATCTGCCGCGGGAGCACGTGGCCCCCTTCCTCAAGCAGGCGTTCGGCGGTTTCGACCATCTGCTCCGCCGTGGCCAGCTTGTTGCACAGGATGGGGTGAACCCCCCATAGCAGGGTCATGCGATGGATGACCCGCTCCACGCTGCTCAGCCCGAAGATCGGCGACTTGGGCCGGTACTTCGAGAGCTGGCGGGCAGTGGTTCCGGTCTCGGTAAAGACAGCAATGGCGCTGATATCCAGATCCTCGGCGGCATGGGCCATCGATTCGCAAATGGTCTCGGCGACCGATAGCCGCACGTGGCCCGACTGGCCTCGCTCGCTCGACCGGATCTCCGGCTCCTGGCTTTCCGTCTCGAGCACAATCTTGGCCATCATCTTGACCGCCTCGACGGGATATTTACCGGCAGCCGTTTCAGCCGAAAGCATCACCGCATCGGTGCCGTCGTAGATGGCATTGGCCACGTCCGAAGCCTCGGCCCGGGTGGGGCGGGGATTCTCAATCATCGACTCCAGCATCTGGGTAGCGGTGATGACCGGCTTGCGATAGTCGCCGGCGCGGCGGATCACATGCTTTTGAATCGCCGGCACTTTCTCCGGCGGCATTTCGACCCCCAGGTCTCCGCGTGCGACCATCACCCCGTCCGCGGCTTCGAGGATGCTTTCCAGGTGTTGAATGGCTTGCGGTTTTTCGAGTTTGGCAATGATCCAGGTCTCGGCGCCCATGGCCGCCACCCGATGGCGCACCAGGCGTATGTCTTCCGCAGTGCGCACGAACGATACGGCGATCGCATCCACACCGCTTTTGATCGCGAATTCCAGATCCTCTTCGTCCTTGGAGGTCAGGGACGGGACCCGCACCGGGATGCCAGGTAGATTAATGCCCTTGTGCTCGCCCAGCATGCCGCCGTTGATTACCTCGCACTCCGTGTCCTGTCCGTGCACCGCCACCACGTACAACTCAATCAAGCCGTCCGAGAGCAGGATGCGCGCCCCCGGCTCCAGATTTTCCGCGAGCGTAGGGAAGGTGGTGGCGATCAGGGTCGAGGTGCCGGCGATATCGCGCGGCGTAATGGTCAGCCGCTGTCCCGTCTTGAGCTGCACCGGGATCCGGTTTTTGAGCCGCCCGGTGCGGATCTTCGGTCCCTGCAAATCGCCCAGGATGCAAATCGGTTTGCCTTCTTCGCTCGAAACCTTGCGCACCATCTCGATCAGCTTGAACTTCTCCGCGTGGGTGCCGTGGGAAAAGTTGAGCCGGGCCACATCGAGGCCGGCGCGGACCAGCTCCCGGAAAACGGTTTCTGTGCTACAGGAAGGGCCCAGGGTGGCCACAATTTTGGCCCGGCGGCGTTGGTCCGCGGGAAGGGTGCTCGGTTCCAACTGGGTAAAGCTCATTCGTCCCCCATACTCCAGTACCCGGAGACAGTAAGGACCTCCAGCACCTTCATTCTACGCGTACTCTGGCGGCGAAAGATCGGCCGGTGTTGACGGCAGCGATACGAAAACCGGGGAGGGGCGCAATTTTAATGTTCTACCTTGGGTCGCTCTTGCCCGCGGTGACCATCTTTAACTCTTCCGCCGTGGCCAGCTCGACCAGCGGCAGCTGCGGCTTGGGAAAGAGATGAGCGTTGAATTCAGCCCCGATGAGCACGCTCACGGTAGCGATGTAGAGCCAGACCAGGGTCGCCACCACCGCTCCCAGCGGGCCGTAGACGATGGAGTAGTCGGCGAAGCGGGTGAGATAGAAGCCGAAGCCCAGGGTGGTCAGAAACCAGATGATGGCGGCGCCCGAGGCGCCGGGCAAAACATATTTCCACTCCCGCCGGCGGGGAGTGCCGAACTGGTAGATCATGGCCAGCACCACGATCGTGGTGAACAGGCCGATCGACCAGCGCACCACGCGCCAGATGAACAGCACCAGGGGGCCCAGCACGTGATAGCTGTTGCTGATTACCCATTCTTCGATCTGGTGGCCAAAGGCAACCGTTACGGTGGCAAAAGCCAGGGGCACCAGGCACAAGGGGATCAGGGCCACGGCCACTCCGCGCTGGACCCAGAAGCTCCATTCATGGCGGGGCAGCTCATACGCGCGGCGAAAGCCCTCCATCAGCGAGAGCATCATGCCCATGGCTGCCACCAGCGAGACCAGGATGGCGGAGGAGACTACTTGTTCGCCGCGTACTTTCTGGTTGGTGAAGTAGTCGTGCAGCAGGCTCATGGTGTCTTCGGGCAGCACTTCGGCGAAGGCGGCGCGCATCTCTCCGCGCACGGTATCCGATTCCGGGGTCAGGGCCAGCAGGGTAGTGAGCACCAGGATGGTGGGAAAGAGGCAAAGGATAGCGGAGTAAGCGGCTGCTTTGGCGGTGCCGAATACGTCGTGCGAGAGCGAAGTCAGCAAGGCGAGCCGGAATTTTCCCAGCGCCGAGGTCATGCCTAGCCCTTCCACTGCAGAAGAAAAGCAGTCACCGAAGCCGAATCCATTTTCCGCATCGCTTCGAACTCGGCGTTGCGCTGGCTGTAAACCAGCTGCCCACTGGGCTCGAGCACGGCCAGCGCCGGCACTCCTTTGGTCACCGGAACGCCGTACCTGGCGGCGATGTCGAGGTTCTCATCGTAGCGCCCGATATTGATCGGGACCAGCACGTAGTTTTGCTCCAGCAGGGGGCGATTGGCCGGGTCGTGGAAGTAGATTTCGAGCACCTGGCAATCGCCGCACCAGTTGCCCCCGAAGTCCAGCAGGACGCGCTTCTTTTCCTTGCCGGCGCGGGCCAGCGCGGCTGCAATATCCTGTTGCGCCTGGGCGCCGTCAGGGTAAATGACTGACCGGCCCGGCTCCTCGGCAACCGGCGTGTCCACCGGCGCCTGGCGGCAGCCGGTACCTAGCAGCAGGGCGCAAGCGACTGCGGCGATCGCGATCGATTTGGGTGGAGCGGGCATCGGCTTCGATAATAGGGTAGCGCAAACCCCCCAGCCCAGGAATTTCACCTTCCAACATTTCCTGGGGCACGCGGCGTTCTCGGTAAGTCCACAGGTTTAGTTCGGAGTCAGCGCGTAGCTGAAGGTGAAGCGGCCCAGCTGAATCAACGGCTTGTCTGCCGGGGGCCAGATGCGAAACGACTCGACCCGGGTGATCGAGAGATTGCGCGTAGCTTCCACTTGTCCCACTGCTTTGCCGCTTTGCGCCTGATAAAACGTCACCTTGAGCGAGTCCTGCTCCCTTACCCAGCCGATCAGGTATTGCCCCGCGGGGAGTAGGAAATCGCCGACCTTAAGCGGCACCTGGGAGACGAAATAGTGGGAGTACTTGCCGTCGGCGGAGTAGCCGGCGGTGATCAGCACTACCCCCGCGATGGCGTGTCCCTGGCCATCGCTGATGCCGGAAGCGGTGCGAAACTCGGTTTCAATGCGTTCCGAAATCACCGGCGCGCGGGCCGGTATCAAGGCCTTCAACTCCGCTTCGCTGGCGCTGTGCCAGGTCCCGGATTTCCTGTCGGGCTTAGGGAGATCGGCCATCATCATGCGGCTTTCCTCAAAGAAAGCCGCACCCGTGACCATGGACGGTGCCGCGTACAGGAAATCCGGGGTGGCAGCGTTCGCGGCAGAGGCCGCCAGAAGCAGGCACAGGAGCCAGGGCAGCCTGGGGGAGTTAGTCAAGGTGCACGATCCCTCTCTGCAGCGCGGTGGTCGCGGCCTGGGTGCGATCGGTCACACCCAGCTTGCTGAGCAGGCTGTTGATGTGGGTTTTCACCGTGGCCTCGGAGATGTAAAGCGCGGCGGCAATCTCTTTGTTGCTGTTCCCACCCACGATCAGTTGCAGCACCTCGGTTTCGCGCGCAGTCAGGGTAGGCGCGCTCATGCGCTCGGCCAGACGTTCAGCCACGGGCGCCGGGATGCGCGACTTGCCGGCATACACGGAGCGTATGGCATCCATCAATTCCTCCCCGGTCATGCCTTTGAGCAGATAGCCACGGGCGCCGGCCTGGAGCGCGCGGTAAATGTCTTCATCGCCATCGAAGGTAGTGAGCACGATGATGCGTGCCTGGGGAAAATCCACCCGGATGCTCGATATGGCCTCCACCCCATTCATCTGCGGCAGGCGCAGGTCCATCAAGGTGATGTCCGGCTGGTGCAGGCGAAACAGTTCGATCGACTCCCGCCCGTCGGCCGCTTCGGCGACGATCGAGAAATCGGGCACGGTACGCAGCAGCGCCACCAGCCCCTGGCGCACTACCGCGTGATCCTCGACGATCATGATCCGGATGGGATCGCTCATGCTGTCCACTTTCTCCGCTTCATCCGAGCGGCGCTTCGACCGACACCCGGGTACCCGCGCCGGGTGTGCTTTCGAGCACCAGCGCGGCAGCGATCTCGCTCGCCCGCTCCTGCATGCCCCGGATACCGTAGTGGCCTTCGAGCCCATTCGCGCCCGGCTCAAATCCGCGCCCGTCATCTTCCACCCGGAGCGAGACCCGCGCCGCCTGATAGATCAGCTGCACGTCAATCCGGGTGGCGGCTGCATGACGCACGGCGTTGGCCACCGCCTCCTGGCCAATGCGCAGCAATTCTTCTTCTATCTTGCGCTCCAACGGGCGATAGGTCCCCTTCACCTGAAGGTACACCTTGGCCGGAGATCCGCCCGCTATGCGGGTACAGCTGCGGCTGAGGCGGGAGGGCAGGTCTTCAGCGCCCGCGGCCTCCGAGCGCAGGTCCCAGATGGAGGTGCGCGCGTCGGCCAAACTGGCCCGTACCAGCGCCCGCGCCTGGTCGAGCTGTTGCAAAACCGGGTCTGGGGGCGCCGCCTCGCGGGAGCCGGCCAGCAGACGAGCGACCAGCTCCAGCTGCACCGAGATGCCGACAAAACCTTGGGCCAGGGTGTCGTGAATCTCGCGTGCGATGCGCCCTCGCTCGCGCAGCACCGCGCTCCACTGCGCCTCCACTTCGAGTACCCGCCAGCGGTAGACCAGGTATCCCAGTACCAGCAGGGCCAGGGCCAGGGCCGAATAAAACCACCACGTCTGGTAATAATGCGGCATCAGGCGCAGGCCGAAGGAAGCCCCAGCCGTATTCCAGACCCCGTCATTGTTGGCCGCCAGCACCCGGAAGCGATAGTTGCCCGGGGGCAGGTTGGTGTAAAAAGCCGCCCGCCGGCTGCCGGCCTCGATCCAGCCCCGGTCAAAACCTTCCAGCTGGTACCGGTACTCGACCTTTTGCGGGGCCACAAAGCTCAGGCCCGCATATTGGAATTCGAGCCGGTTAGCCCCCGGCTTTACGGTCAGCCCTCGGTCGAGCGAACGAACGTGGTCATCGACCAGAACCTTTTCGATCACCACTGGCGGGGGCACACGGTTTTCCGGCATGTGCGCGGGATTGAGGAAGCTGACCCCGTCCAGGGTGGCGAACCACAGGCTTCCGTCCGCCAGCTTCCACGCTGCCGGGTGGCCGCCCCCGCTGCATTCGCGGATGTTCATGCCGTCCACCGTGCCATAAGCCGCGACTGTGATGGCATGGGCCGTGCCTGAAGCGTAGGAGTTCAGCTCCGCGATCGAGACCCGGAAGATGCCGGTTTTGGAGCTGAGCCACAGCCGCCCGGCGGCGTCTTCCAGCATGCCGTAAATGGTGCCCGGCAGCCCCTGGGAGCTCCAGGGGAATGACTTGATTGTCCCGTTGTTCAGGCGGTTGAGGCCGCCGCCGTTGGTGCCCAGCCACAGCGTCCCCCCGGTGTCCTGGGCGATGGCAGTGACGGTGTTGTTCGAGAGCCCCTGCTGCACGGTGTAGTTGGTGAAGGCATCTTCATTCATCCGGCTGAGGCCGGCTGAGGTCCCAATCCATAACGGGCCGCTGCGCAGGATGGCGCCGACGAAATCACTACCCAGGCCGTCCATGCTGGAAAAGCTCAGGAACTTGCCTGCCGCCAGGTGGGCCAGCCCGTGCCGGGTCCCGATCCACAGACTGCCATCGCGGTCGGTATAGAGGGAGCGGATGAAATCGTCCGGCAGCCCGTCGGCGGAAGTGAATCGTTGTATCCGGCCCTGATGGAGAAGGTTCAAGCCGTTGGGTGTGCCGATCCAGAGGTCGCTGCCCGCACCCCCGGCCAGGGAAAGAATGACGTTGCTGGACAAGCCGTCGCTGGTCGAGAGGTGGGCAAAGCCCGAGCTGGTGCGGCGATTCAACCCCGCTCCATCGGTGCCGATCCACAACTCTCCATTCGCGCTTTCAAAAACGCAGCGCACAAAGTTGCCGGAGAGTCCGTCGCTGGTGGTGTAGGTAGTGAACTTCTGATCGCGCAACAGGTGCAGTCCGCCGGAGTCGGTGCCCAGCCACAAGTCGCCTTCGCGATCCTCATACATTGCCAGCACTCGATTGACGGCCAGAGGGGAAGTTGCGGCAAAAGACTGAAGTTGGTCGCCTTCGAGGCGGAACACACCCCGTTCGGTCGAGATCCAGAGCACGCGCTCGCGGTCTTCGAACAGACCGTTCACACGTTGGATATCGAGACCGTTGGCCGCGAGCGGAAGCCGGGCGCCGTCATTGGCCACGTGGAGCATGCCGCTGTCTGTGCCCACCCACATGCCGCTGTCGGCGTCGGGGTGGAGAGCGGTCACCCCCGCCTCGCCGGGGACGTGCTTTTCCGGGAGATGCAGGATGGGCGTGAGCGTGCCCCCGGCATAGCGCTCCAGTTCATCGCCGGCGCCGATCCACACGTTTCCCCGGCGGTCGAGTTCCACCGTTTCGACCGCGCTGCCACTGAGCAGGTGTAAGGCCAGGCGTGGAGTGGCGGAGGCGCCATCGATAGCCAGGACGCCGCTACTTCCGCCCAGCCAAAGCGTTCCCCCGGCGTCTTCCGCCAAGGCGTGGCGATGGAGCGGGGCAGCCGTTTGGGCTCCCGCTACCGGCGCGAAGCTCTGGCCGTTGAACCAGGCCGGGCCGGCCGAGGTAATGGCCCAGATCCGGTGACGGCGGTCCTCATGGCTGAACCACACCGTGTCCGCGGGCAAGCCCTGGGCGGCGGTGTAGGCGGTAAAGGCGCCGCCACGATAGCGCACCAGGCCGGCCGCGGTCGAGATCCACAACCCGCCAGACTCATCCTGCAACAGGTCGTAGACCGTGTCGCTTTTCAACTGCGGGGTATTCTCGGCGTCGAAGGTGACAAAGTCGATGCCGTCAAAACGCACCAGGCCTCCGTCGGTGCCCAGCCACAGATAGCCGTCCCGGGTTTGCAGGATAGAGTGGACGGTGTTCTGCGGCAGCCCGGAGTCGGTGCGCCAGGCCTGGTGGCCAAAGTGGTCGAGCGATCGCTGGGGATCGAGCGCCAGGGCGGAATGAGTGAACACCAACAGCAGTACCCATACGCCGCGACCTTGCCAGGCAGCCCGGATCATTATGGCTCCAGTATGAACCCAGGGAAATTCCCTGGTGGCGGCAAAAAAAATGCGCCCTGAGTCAGGGCGCGTGGAGAATTGGTATGTGATAGCGATTCCCACGATAGGTTTGCTGCCCGGGTGGTGTCTTGGACCCAGGGTACGGATTTTCGCTCGACCTTTCGGTGGAGGCGAGCGTGCCCCCGGATTGGGACGCCAGGGGTGAGGGGACGGCGTTCAGGCCGTCCATAAACGTGTTTTGCGCGCGGCTTTAGCCGCTGGCGGTTCACAAGACGGCGAGCGAGAACTTAAGTGGCGGGGGTCTCAACCGGGTTGATGGGCTCGCCGCCGGGGGTAGCCACGATCGGATCCTTGACGCCTGAAGCCGGCTGCTTGGCGGCGCCGCCGGAAAGGCGCGCAGCAATGCGGCGCGACCGTAAGCGGTCGGCCATATGCTTGGGTACATCCACTGATTTGATCAAACTCATCTGGGCTCCATGGGTTGCCGTTACTTGGCTAAGTGGCTCGTCTGGAGCAGAAACATCAGGCTAAAGGCGAGGAAACAAGGTGCACTCTAACCAGTGTACTCCGTTACTGCTTTTCCCAGACCATGGTGGCCGGCGGATCACCCGGGGTCCCGCCCACCTCGGTCATGGTCTGGCGATCGTCAGCGACTGTGTATACCGACGAGGAAACCACGGTGCCGTTTAGTTTCTGCACTAAACGAAAACTGAAGGGTCCGGTGCGGGAGAAGGCCACCCGCAGCCCGGTGGGGAGGTCCGGCCCCTGCACGGCCACGTCCTTGCCGTCGAAACGGGCCTCACAGGTAATTTTCATCGCCGGAACTTTCAGGATCAGCCCATCCAGACCGGATTCCTGGATAGTGAATTCGTCCGGCGAACTGCGCTTGACCTGGGTGCTCTTCCAGGCCCCCATCAGCCCGCTGGTGCCCGCAGTGCGCACATACTCTGCAGTATCGGTGTACAGATCTCCGTTGGCCTTGACTCCGCTGGTAGTAACGGAGAGGGTCTTGTCGTCCGTGGAGAGCTTCCAGCTGTCGCTCATGAGCAGCTTGCCGTCGGTCTTTCTATACTCCGTCGTCCAGCTGCTGGGGCTGGTCTGTCTCCAGATGGCCACGTTTCCCGAGGGCATGGCGTAATTCTTGCCGTCAACGCGGAAGGAGTAGGTAACCCCACCGGCGGTCAGCTCGATCGCATCGCCTTGTGCGGGGCCGAATTTCATGGTGTCGCCCGCCAGCTGGCTCTTTTCCTGATTGAGCTTCCAACTGCCGGCGAAAGGGTTTTGTGCCGCTGCCGTGGCGGCGGTCGCCATACAGAGGAAAAGCCACATCGTGGCGGATAAGAGTCGTGCTGGTCGCATGAAATCTCCTCTGCTCCGGTTGCGGGCCGAGTCCGAGCCGGGATGGGACAGCAAACCGCGATCGGATGATGGTCCCATCGGCGTGGCTGTCACTGCCATTAGAGCATTTCTGCTGTTTACTTGTTGTGGATGGAACAGGCTTGGTTAATCGTCGTCCGAGGGGCGGCGCTGCGTGAGCGTGGTCAGGGAGTGCAGATGCAGGGCCTTCTCGATGCTCGGACCAAATTCCTGGATCAGGTTACCGATAAATACCTCGCCCATCTGCTCGTGTCCGAATTGAACTCCCTGCACCAGAGGACTGTATTGATGGTGCGGATACCAGTACGTGGAGACCATGCCTGATCCGTACGCACCGGCGATCTGGGGCACGTCCAGGATGAGACGTCCGTCCTGACGGTAGGTGGTAAAGCTCAGCTCGAGCGCATGGGCGCCGCGATGAAACACGCCCTCACACTTGCATACGGGGTAGCGCGGGTCGAGCCCGGTGGCGGCCGCCAGGCCCTCGTGGATGACGTTACGGGCGGCGAGCTGGCCGTATTCACTTGCGAAGCGCCGGGTGTAGGCACTTCCATCCGAGTCCCATTTTGCCGGCGTATGCCGGACCTGATCGATCAGCGCGCCCGCGGAAAGCCCCGCAAAAGCGCCCGGGGAGGCGTAGGTATCGTTCCAAAACAGGGTCAGCCGGTCCTCCCGGGTCAGCCGGCGAGGGGGCTCGGGAGTCTCCGGCGGCTGGGGTACAGCCTGGCTGATTTCCGGGGTCATGCCCAGGCCCTGCAACAGGGCGTCATGGCCGGAGGCGGCCAGCAGGTCGGGGAAAAGCAGCCCGTCCGGCATCGCTTCGCTCGCGACCAGCACCGTGCCGGCGGGCTGCGCATTCTCCGCCGGTAGCGCCTGAGCGTCTAGCGCCATCTCCGCAGTCATGCCCAGCGTCATGATGAGAAAGACCTGGCAGAATTTCATAACCATCCCATAGGGTCTAAAAGAGCCGTTACCGCGGCTGCGCGAGCCCTTCGACCGGCAGGCTTCTGTGAGCAGCAAGCAAAGCATCGCAGCGCCCCATGGCCCATGGCAAGCAAACAACGAGCCCGGACCCTTACGAAAGCGGCTTACCCGGGCAATCGGGGTATCCTCCGGTAACACCTTTTGGGCAGGGGACGTGCTTAGGATGGCACCAGTTCGAAGCGGTCGACATCCACCAGGCCGAAGTCGGTGATCTTCAGGTGGGGAATGACCGGCAGGGGGAGAAAGGCGAGGTGGAGAAAAGGCTCCGCGAGCCGGCACCCCATGGCCTCGACGGCCGCACGCAGGGAGTAGAGATTCGTAGCCACGGTCTCAAAGGGCTCCAGGCTCATCAGCCCGGCGAAAGGCAGGGCCAGTTCGGCGAGTACCCGTCCCCCTTCGACGGCGACGAATCCTCCACCCAGCTCCAGCAGGCGATTGACGGCCACTGCCATGTCCTCGTCGCCGGCCCCGACCACGCAGATGTTGTGGCTGTCATGGCCGACGGAGGAGGCGAGCGCCCCCCGGCGAAAACCAAAGCCCTTGACGAAGCCGCGGCCAATATTGCCGTTACGGCCGTGGCGCTCGAGCACGCAGATCTTGAGCAGGTCGTGCTCCGGATCAGCGCGCCTCAGGCCGTCGCGAAAAGGGAGATTGGCCTGTAAACGTTCGGTCAGGATCTTGCCCGGAATGATGCCGATCACCGCCGTCCCCGGACCAGCGGCGGGCACCCGGAAGGCCTCTGCCGTGACCGGCTGGAGGTGCATTGTGTTACCTCCGGGCGGATGGGGCATCACCCGCCCGGCGAAGGTGTCTCCGGTCACTGGCCTTCCACGGCGGAAAACGGTGTGCACGGCGCAGCTCTCTAAATCCTCCAGCAGCAGGAAGTCCGCCAGGTATCCGGGCGCGATCAGCCCCCGGTCGGTTAGCCCAAAGCCTCGCGCCGCCGACCAGCTGGCGGTGCGATAGACGGCCGCCACCGGCGCGCCCAACGCAATCGCCCGGCGTACCAGGTAATCCAGCTGCCCCTCCTCGTAGATATCCAGCGGGTTGCGGTCGTCGGTGCAGAAGCCAAGGAAGGGCGAAGTGAACTCGCTGATGAGCGGTGCGAGCGCAGCCAGGTCCTTTGAAACCGATCCTTCACGGATCAGTACCTGCATGCCCTTGGCCAGCTTTTCCCGTCCTTCGGCCAGGTTTGTGGTCTCGTGACAGTTACGAATGCCGCAGGAGAGGTAGGCGTTCAGCCCGTAGCCGGAAACCAGCGGAGCATGGCCGTCGATATGCTGGCCCTGGAACGCAGCCAGCTTCTCCAAGCACTCGGGATCCTTGTTCAACACCCCGGGCACATTCATGAACTCGGCCAGGCCGATCACCTTGGGGTGGTGGCGATGGGGTACCAGGTCGGCGGCGGCGAGCCGGGCGCCGGAGGTTTCAAGGTTAGTGGCTGGAACACAGGAGGAAAGCTGCACCCGAAGATCCATGGCGACGTTCTCGGCGGCATGGAGAAAATACTCCAGTCCCTCGAGGCCCAGAACATTCGCGATCTCGTGCGGATCGCAGATGGCGGTGGTGACGCCATGTGGCAGCACACAGCGATCGAACTCTCCCGGCGTCACCAGCGTGCTCTCGCAGTGCACGTGGCTATCGATAAAGCCGGGCACCGCGAACCGGCCCTGGGCGTCTATCTCTTTGCGCCCGCGGTAACTGTCGAAGGTGCCGACGATGGTGCTGCCGCAGACCGCGATGTCACCCGCCTGCAACTCACCCGTTACCAGGTTCAGGATGCGGGCGTTGCGCACCACCAGGTCCGCGGGCACCCGGCCGAGGGCCTGATCGATTTGTCGCTCCAGAACATCTCTCATGATCGCGCCACCCTGGCGGCCGGCAATACCGGGAGAACAAAGAATTATGGGGCACCCACAATACCTACACTACGACGAAGCTAACTTATGTGTGGCTCTGCGAGAGAATGACCTGTGCTCAATCGATGGACGGCGCGAAAGGAATTTAAGTTCTTCAGCGTCCTGCCCAAAGCGGACCCGGGGCTGGCTGCGGCCTGGTGGGCCATCCTGCTGCTGCGGGGTATCCTGCCGGCGGCGTTTGCCATTGCCATGGGCGTGCTGGTTGGCGCGGTCGAACGCGGCCATGCGCTTGCCGGACCGCTGCTGTTCGCGGGCGGGATCTTCGTTTTGCTGCAGGTGCTCAGCCCCATTCACCAGACGGTCAGCGCCAACCTCGGCGACCGCACCGCGGCATGGCTTTACGATCGCCTCACCGAAGCCTGTGTGCGCCCGCCGGGCATTGGGCATCTGGAAGACCCCACCCTGACCACGGACCTCACCGTGGCCCGCGATTTCGACCTGGGCATGACCGGGCCGCCGCTCGCGATTTCGATGGACTTTATTGCCACCGGTCTGGTCGAGATGATCGGCGGTATCGCCTCGGCGGCGATCCTCCTGCGCTATGCGTGGTGGGCTCCACTGCTGCTCGCCGGCGCCTGGTCGGCTACCCATTGGCTGCTGCGCGAGAGCGGGGTGTGGCGGGACCGCAACAACCCGGAAGTGCGCGCTGCCCAGCAGGATGCCGACTACGCTTACCGGCTGGCGGTCGACCCGCCGGCGAGCAAGGAATTGCGCCTGTTCGGTCTCGCCGGCTGGACCATCGACCGGTTCGTGGCCCGGCGGACCCGCCTGCATGAGCTGCAGTATGCCGCCACCCGTTTGCGCGAGCGTCCCGTGATCTGGAGCCTGCTGCTGGTGGTTTCCGCCAATGTGGTCGTGTTCTGGCTGCTGGCAAGCGACGTTGCCCATGGCCGCATCTCGCTCGGCGAAGCGGTGGTTTATGTGCAGAGCGCCGTCGGGGTATCGATGATCGCCTTCGGCGGATTCAGCTGGGCGCTCGATGGATCGGCTTCCCCGGTGGCTGCCGTGCTGCGCCTGGAACCGGCCATGCGTCCCGCGGGCGCACTGCGCTCCGGGAGTCATCTCGCCGACGCCACGCCGGCTAAGGAAATTCGCCTGCGCGACGTCAGCTTCGCCTACCCGGGGGCGAATGGTTCGAGGGCCGCGCCGGTGCTCCAGCACCTTGATCTCACCATCCCCGCCGGGTCGTCCCTGGCCATCGTGGGCCAGAACGGCGCCGGGAAGACCACCATCGCCAAGCTGCTGTGCCGGCTTTACGATCCGCAGTCGGGAGCCATCACCATCGACGGCACCGACCTGCGGGAGTTCGATCTCGCCTCATGGCGCTCGCGAGTCACGGCCGTGTTTCAGGACTTCATTCGCCTGGAGCTGCCCTTGCGCGATAACGTGGCCCCGGCCGGAGCGCCCGACCATGTGGTCCGCGCCGCGCTCACCTCTGCCGGAGCGGAGAACCTGGCTTCGCTCGACACCATACTGGCCCGCGGATACACCGGCGGCACCGACCTGTCGGGCGGCCAGTGGCAGCGCATCGCCCTCGCCCGGGCACTGGCCGCGGTCTCGCTCGGCGCCGGGGTGGTGCTGCTCGACGAGCCTACGGCGCAGCTGGACGTACGCGGGGAAGCGGAGATCTTCGATCGCCTCCTGGCCGCCACCCGGCGCTGCACCACTGTCCTGATTTCGCACCGCTTCTCCACCGTGCGTCACGCCGATCGCATTTGCGTGCTCGAGCACGGCCGGGTGATCGAGCTGGGTACCCACGATGAGCTGATGGCGTTGGGTGGACGCTACCGGACCATGTTCGATCTGCAGGCTCAGCGCTTCCACGTCTCAGAAGAGGAGGGCGTGACCTATGATGCCCTCTCCTGAATCAGACCTCGAGCCGCTGCCGCCGGCGCTCAGCTCCATGTGGCGGCTGTGCAAGCTGGGGTATCGTCATGAGCCTCGCCTCATGGTCGTATCGTTCGCGCTGTCGCAGTTGGCAGCGCTGCCCGATGCGTTGCTCGCGTTATGGCTGTGGCTGCTGGGCAAGGGCGTCCTCCAACAGCGCACAGCATGGATCGAAATTGCGGCCGTTGGTCTCGGTGTATCCACCGCCGCGACCTGGTTTCTGCGCACCATGAGCACCCGGGTGTCGCGCCGCTTCCGCGACAAGGTGACCATCGCGCTCGAGTCTCACGTAGCCCGGCTGCAGGCCACGGTGATTACGGTGGCGCACCACGAGCGGCCCGAGTACCTCGACCGCCTGTCTATGCTGCGCAACCAGGTGTTCGTGCTCGACCACATGTACGCCTCGCTGTTTTCGACCCTGGGGTGGATCCTGCGCCTGGGCGTGACCATGGCCCTGCTGGCGTCGATTCACCCGGTGCTCTTGCTGCTGGCGGTGTTCGCCATCCCCACGGTGCTGACGTCAGGCTGGCGGCCGGCGGTCGAGAGAGCGGCCCAGGAGCGCGGGGCACAGAGCAATCGCCTGGCGCGCCACCTGTTCACCATCGCTACCACCGCAGCGCCGGGCAAGGAAGTGAGGGTGACCGGCATGGGCGAGCGCCTGGTCAGCGATCGCCGGGCGGCATGGGAGCGCGGGTACACGCCGGTGGCGGCAGCGCGCTGGGGCTCTGCGTTCTGGCTGGCATTGGGCTGGGCGATTTTCGGCCTGGCGTATGCAGGCGCGGTTGTGTTCGTCTCCTCATTTCTAAAAGCACCCGCCAGCTCGGTGTTGCTGGTGTTGGCCGCGGGAGCGCGGCTGTCGGGTTACATCGGCGCCACGGTGGGCGAGATTGGGTTCCTGCGCGGATTCTGGATGGACGGCTCGCGCCGGTTGGCCTGGCTCGAAGACTATGCCGCTACCGTGGCCGCGCGGGGCGATCTTCCGGTTCCCCAAATATTGCATCACGGGGTGCGCCTGGAGCATGTTTCCTTTGCCTACCCGGGAACCTCCCGGGTGGTGCTTGAGGATTTGTCGCTGTTGTTGCCGGCGGGCGCAGTGGTGGCCATCGTGGGCGAGAACGGCGCCGGCAAAACTACGCTGGTCAAGCTGCTGGCCAAGATGTACCAGCCGTCCTCGGGTTCGATTCTGGTCGACGATGTGCCCCTGGCGCGGGTGGCGGCCGCGGACTGGCGGGCGCGCCTGGCGGGCGCGTTCCAGGACTTTTTCCGCTTCGAATTCCGCGCCGGGCACACCGTGGGCCTGGGCGATCTCCCGCGCATGGATCACGATCCCGCCGTGGCCGCCGCGGTCGACCGCGCCGGCGCCGCCGACGTGGTGGCGCGGCTGGCGTTGGGGTGGAACACCCAGCTTGGTCCCACCTGGCCGGGCGGGGTGGAGCTGTCCTTTGGCCAGTGGCAAAAGCTGGCGCTGGCGCGCGGCTTCATGCGCGATCAGCCACTGTTACTGATCCTCGACGAGCCCACGGCCGCGCTCGACGCCGAGACCGAACACGCGCTGTTCGAGCGCTATGCCGCTGCCGCGCGGGGCACCGACGCCAGTGGCCGAATCACCATCCTGGTTTCCCATCGCTTCTCCACCGTGCGCATGGCCGATCTGATCGTGGTGCTCGACGGAGCCCGGCTGGCGGAGGTTGGCACGCACGAGGAACTGATGGCGAAGCGCGGTCAGTACGCGGAGCTCTACGGCATCCAGGCCGCCGCTTATCGCTGATTAGTTTTCTTTTTCGAGCTCCACCACCATCACCTCAATCGGTTTATCGCCTGCGTTCACATCGGCGTGCGTGCTGCCCGGCGGATTTGCCGGGAGCCAGTAGGCCCTGCCCGTCTCCCACGCGTGCGGCTCGGATTTACCGTCCTGGTCCACAATCTTCATCGTTCCCCCGCTCAACGCAATGATGACCCGAGGATGATCGTGGCGATGCATCGTCAGCGGCGCGTTAGGCATGACCACCGACTTCCACACTTTCACGTCTTCATTTTCAAATTGTGGGAATCGTTGCGTCTGAGTCGCGTTTTCGGAACGCACCACGGCAACGGCTGCCAACATCAGGACCGCCAGGCTTACTCGGCGGAGGGAGAGAATCTTCATTTTTCCTCCAGGAATTTTCACTATTAACAAATATGGGGCACCCAAAACCGTCACCAAGGGAAGAGTAAACTTGAACCCTGGAAGGCCGGCAATCCGAATGACATTGACCCCAGTCGTCCGCAAGTTCCGCTCCTGCCAACGGCGCATTCGCCAGTCGCGAATGGTAGCCCGGGCGATCAAGTCCAAACACCATCCCATCCTGGCCCATATCATTCCCATGCGGCGCTGCAATCTCTCCTGCGCCTACTGCAACGAGTACGACAAGGTTTCCGATCCCGTGCCCACCGCCGAGATGCTGCGCCGGATCGCAATGCTGGCTGAGCTGGGCACGGGCATCATCACCATCAGCGGCGGCGAACCTCTGCTCCACCCTGAACTGGACGAAATAATTCGCGCCATCCGCAGTCATGGAGCCATTGCCACCATCATCACCAATGGCTACCTGCTGACACCGGAGCGCATAGAGCGGCTGAACCGCGCCGGGCTCGAACATCTGCAGATCTCAATTGACAACGTGATGCCGGACGAGGTTTCGAAGAAAAGCCTCAAGGTTCTCAACCGTAAGCTTGAGTGGCTGGCGCAATACGCGCTCTTCGATGTCAACATCAATTCCGTTCTCGGCGGCGGCATGTCTCATCCGGAGGATGCTCTGACCATCACCCGCCGGGCGCTGGAGTTGGGGTTTGAAACCACGGTCGGCATCATCCACGACCACGACGGGCAGCTGGATCCGTTGCAAGAGAACGAACGTGCCGTCTACGACCAGATCCTGAAGGAACGGAAGCCCGCCTTGTTCGCCTTTGCCTACGACAACCTGTTCCACAAGAACCTGGCGTTGGGGCAGCCCAACGACTGGCAGTGCCGCGCCGGGAGCCGCTATCTTTATATCTGCGAACAGGGACTGGTGCATTACTGCTCGCAGCAGCGGGGCTATCCGGCGATCCCGCTGGAAAAATACACTCAGGCCGACCTGGACCGCGAATACTCGACCGTGAAGCCCTGTGCGCCGTTCTGTACTGTCTCCTGCGTGCACCGCGTGGCCATGCTCGACCTGGTTCGCAACCAGCCGCGCGAAGCCCTGACACGCTTTTTCCCTCCGGCAACAGAAGGGGGGCCGGCGCAGCTTCCGGCTGGAATCCAGGTGCTGACTACCATCTTTTTGCCCCCGGCCGACGGTAAACCCCAGGGCGCGGCGCAGAAGCTGGTGGCCGGCGCAGCGATGAAAATCTTTGGCGTCAAGTGAGGAATCGATAGCAAGCCAGGAAGACGGCCAACGCGGTTGCCGCGCCCAGCAGCACGTCCAGTGCATAGTGATAGCGGCCTACCACGGCTCCCAGTGAAATCCAGACCGATACAAATAGAAAAACCAATCCGAACAGGGGCGCAAACCGCAGCAGCACCAGCGAGACGGCAAACGTAGAAGCGACGTGGGCGCTGGGGAACGAGATGGCATGGATGCTGCCGTGCTTGAGGATCCAGCGATTGAAGACCCGCGCCTTACCCGCTTGGGCCGGGGCTGGCTGACTGCTGGCAAGATCCCGGGGCGGGTATGCGGGCACAAACGGCGTGATTGCGTAACAGAGATAGGTCGCGATGAGGGTGACCAGCCAAAAGCTTGCCACATGGCTGCGTTGGCCCGCGGCGTAGAGAGCGAGCAAGCCGAGCGGTACCAGCGGGTAGCAGAAGAGGTAGGCCACTTCCAGAACCAGACCGAGTCCGGTGCGGGAGGTACCGGAAGTTCCGGCCGTCCGCGGCATCAACCAGCGGTCGAAGGCCAGGAGCCGTTCCTCAATGCGCTGGTTTGGACCCTGGAAAAATTGGCCGGTCTGCCAGTAAGGCACCAGGAAAAGAGCTACCGTAAGAAAGTCGCGGAGGGTTGAAACGTAGAAGGGCGGAAGGAAAGAGGCCGTCGCAAGCGCCAGCAACACGGCAACCAACGGGACCAGAGCAAGCAACGTGATGTTCCATCGTCGGCGTACCGGCAAGGGGCGAGCGGAAAGCCCCTGGATCCAGGCGGCAGCCGCCAGGAGAATGGCAAAACCGATCTGGATCCATTCCGAGACTCGCATCACAATTTCAGCCTGCACGCAAAATATGACTGGAACCGAGCTTACTGGCCGCCCGTCCCCGTCTTCCCGCCCGTATAGGTCACCCGCCAGATGGAGTTCGAACCGTCATCGGAAACCAGCAGGGATCCATCCTTAGCGACCACGATGCCCACCGGACGGCCCCACACCTTGCCGTCGGGAAGCACAAAGCCAGTGAGAAAGTCTTCATACTCTCCGGTGGCCTTGTTGTTCTGCATGGGAACAGCGATCACTTCATAGCCGCCCCGCGGATCCCGGTTCCAGGAACCATGCTCCGCGGCAAAAGCCCAGCCATGAAAACGGGCAGGGAACTGCGACGCCTCATAGAACTGAACTTCGAGCGACGCCATGTGCGGATTGACCAGCACGTCGGGGGTGATGACTTTGGCTTGCAGTTCAGGGTGCTTGCCTGCGTGTCGCGGGTCCTGATGGCCTCCCATATAAAACCACGGCCAGCCGTAGAAGCCGCCCTCCTGAACGTGGGTAATGTAATCGGGAACCAGGTTGTTGCCCAGCGCGTCCCGTTCATTGACCGAGCACCAGAGCTCCCCGGTAGCGGGCTGGATGGCTTCTCCTACGCAATTGCGAATGCCATACGCGTATATTTTCTCGAATTTACCTTCAGGCGTGAATTCCAGCACATCGGCGCGATGAAACTCGGCGGGAGTGGTGTCGGGGTCGTCGACATTGGAATGCGATCCAACCGAGACCAGCATGTGCTTTCCGTCCGGGGTGAACACGATATCGCGTGTCCGGTGGCCGCCGCCGCCGGGTAAGTCGGTCAGGGTTTGTCCCGGGCCGCGGGCCTTCATGTCCCCATTCTGATAGGGAAAGCGAACCACCGATGCCGTGTTGCCTACGTACACCCATTGCGGATTGGGGCCGCTGGGATAGAAGTTGATACCGAACGCCCCCTTCTGGTCGGTGGCGAAGGTTTCCATCTGGCCGGCCTTACCATCGGCGCCGATACCACGAATGACGATGATCTTTCCCGGCGTGCTCTCGGCCAGGAAGATATCGCCATTGGGCGCGATCCGCATCAGGCGCGGATTGTCCAGACCGGTGGCAAATTGCTCTACCTTGAAGCCGGCAGGAGCCTGGGGCCAAACTCCGTCCGGGCGGGCGGCGATCACCGCCCCGTTGTTAGCCGATGGCGTGGCGTAGGGCTCAGGAAGGTCAGCCACGGTGACCTTGCGGCGAACGCCGGGATGTTCCTTGGTGTAATCGGTGAAAGCCGCCTGGCCAGTCAAAGTCTGTGCGACAGCAGGAATTGCAGGCAGGATGGAAAGCGCGATCACGGTTATGTAGGCAGGGGACCAGGGGGGCAATTTCATGGGGTAAATCCTCCAGGCATGCTCTTTCAGTTTAGAGCGGATTTCGCCCTATTGCGCCGGCCCGGGCCGCGGCTGGGGCAGGGAGCGCAGGGAATTGGGCGCGGTCACCAGCTTTTGCAGCAGGGCGACCGGCAGCGTAGCCGTTACTACGGCGCGGTCTTTCTTGTGCTCGATATCGGTCGAATTGAGCAGGTCGCGAATATCGGCGTTGGTCATGGCCGAGGGCAGGTTGTTTTCCGCCGCCCGGCCGATGGCGACCATGGTATTCAAGGCGTCGGAGGAGACCGTGGCGGCCATCTCGGTGGGCGCGATTTCTTCAATCCGGAGGCGCAGTGCTCCCGCCCAGCGCAGCGAGCCGATGAAGGTGGTGTCCAGGGCCACGGGAAAATGGAAACCCAAAATGCGGATGCCGTCGCTCTTGAGCGGCACGCTGACCTTCCCAATGCCCCAGGCGATGGACAGCAGGGGGACTTCGCCGTAGTGATCGCTGAGCAGAGAAGAGCCGGAAAAAGGCAGAGCCGAGGTGCGATAGCGGTCGAGCATGGAATGAATTTGCTCCGGCGTAGGGGTGTTGGAGGCGGCCACCATGTCATAACCCAGCAGGGCTACCCGAACGGTACGGCCCTGGCTGGGAATGTCGTAGATGGTGTGCCCGGCATATTCCTCCGTCTGGGCGGCGATCGAGCCCAGATACCGGGCCACGCGCTTGCCATCGATGTGACCGAGAAAGATCTCGGAGAAAGCTACAGCGCCGTTGGGGCCAAGGGGGTCGGGCATGCGATGGAGGCCGAAGGCTACCTCGTCGAGGTCGCGTTCGAATTCGAAGCCGGTGGCGTCGATGAAGGCCTGATATTGGGCGTCGTGCGCCACCTGGTGCTGATCGAAGTGGGTGTAAGCGCGCAGCGGCCGGAGATTGAAATAAAGAATGCAATCGGACTCGGGAAGCAGCCTGGCGGCCTCGGGCGGGGCCTTGCGGCGCAAGTACGCAGCCAGCGCCACCAGCAGAAGAACGATCAAAACAATGATGATGGTCGCCTTGGTGCGCCTGGGCATGCGAGGTCCGGTTTACCACCCTCATCAATCGAGGAATGATAGCATCCGGCTCCGAGCCGGCCGGTTCCACAATTTCTCGGGATTCTGTGTTAACCTTGGCAATTGTGATCCTGCGCGATTAGGCAGGGAGCATGGCTGTTCGGGCTGGCGTAGCTCAGCTGGTAGAGCATCTGATTTGTAATCAGACGGTCGGGGGTTCAAGTCCCTTCGCCAGCTCCAGAGTTTCGGCCCGGAGTATCCCGCCGCAATCATTCCACACTGACGTCCTGGTTTTCCTTTGAGCTTGTCTGCGCGGGAAAGCGTCTGCGGAATGGGGTGGTGTGGATGGTCGCTCCGCGGATTTTTTGGGTTGTGCACAGGTGGCCGAGCGGTTAATGGCAGCAGACTGTAAATCTGCCGCTCCTTGGAGCTACGGAGGTTCGAATCCTCCCCTGTGCACCATGGTTTGGAACGATGGATTTTCAACCGCGATCACCGGGGCGGATGTGGGTCGGGCTGGCCTTGCTGGTCCTGTTGTGCGGTTTGACGGTAAAAACCATGGACCCGGGCAAGGTACGCTCGGTGGTATTGCTGTTGTTGGGCTTTTTCGCGCTGCGCATCGTGCTCACTGCGTTCGCTTCGCGATAGCATGGCAGTAGATTTTTTAGGGCTGATGTAGCTCAGTTGGTAGAGCACTCCCTTGGTAAGGGAGAGGTCACCGGTTCAATCCCGGTCATCAGCTCCAGAGTTTGTTGTGGGTGTGTGGTTGGGTAGAACTGGAGCTTACCCGCAACCGAAACAATAAGCATCAGCTCCAGAGTTTGTTGTGGGTGTGTGGTTGGGTAGAGCAAGTGCTTACCGGTAACCGAAACAATAAGCATCAGCTCCAGATTTATTGTGGATGTGTTGTTGGGTAGAACTGGAGCTTACCCGCAACAGCAGCAATAAGCATCAGCTCCAAGGTTTGTTGTGGGTGTGTTGTTTTGTGGAGACGCGGAGTCGCGGGAGTAACTCAGTGGTAGAGTCACAGCCTTCCAAGCTGTTGGTCGCGGGTTCGATTCCCGTCTCCCGCTCCAAAGTTTTTTGTGCGTGAGAGCCTCCGAAATGTTTGTGCAGGCAGTCTTACCGATTGAAGACGAGGCGCACTTCGCCGCAGTCAAGGCGTCGCTTGAGCCCCTGTTTGCTTCCGGCAACGTTGCCGGGTTTCTAAAACGGGTGCAACGGGCCAAACTGCGGGTACGGGATTTTGAGGGACTGCTGGGGCGTGGGCTGCTGGGTGCGGCCACGGCCGAAGCTTACCGGGCGCTGGGCGATTCCGACCGCGGCCAGGCACGTGAGCTCTACCTGTCGCTGGTAGAGCAGGTTCCGCTGGAACTGAGAAGCAGGTTTTTAAAGGTATATGCCTACTACTGAAATGGCGCTCCCCACGGTGCTCGAAAGCACCTATATCGTGGTGTGGGAGTTCCAGGTCAAGGCGGAGTGCGAAGCAGAGTTTGTAGAGGCCTACGGGCCAGATGGGGAATGGGCGCGCCTCTTCCGCCGCTCTCCGGAGTTTCTGGGCGTAGAGCTTCTGGGGAGTGTGGGCAACGCGGGCCGGTTTTTCACCCTGGACCACTGGTCTTCGGCTGCAGCCATGGACGTGTTTATGTCCTCGAACGCGACGGCGTACGATGTGCTGGACCGGCGGTTTAGCGGTCTGACGGTGTGGCAGCGGCGCATTGGCGGCTTTCCCACCGATGCTTAATGCAAAGAGTTTGTTTATTGGAAGCGAGAGAGGGACAAGATGGCGAAGGAGAAGTTTGACCGGTCCAAGCCGCACGTGAACGTGGGGACGATTGGGCACATTGATCACGGCAAGACGACGCTGACGGCGGCGATCACCAAGGTATTGTCGAAGCACAATCCGAAGATCCAGTTTCGCTCGTTTGATTCGATTGACAACGCGCCCGAGGAGCGGGAGCGGGGCATTACCATTGCCACCGCACACGTGGAGTACGAGACGGCGAACCGCCACTACGCGCACGTCGACTGCCCTGGTCACGCCGACTACATCAAGAACATGATTACCGGCGCGGCGCAGATGGACGGAGCGATCCTGGTAGTGGCGGCGACCGACGGTCCCATGCCGCAAACCAAGGAGCACGTGCTGCTGGCCCGCCAGGTAGGGGTTCCCTACATTGTGGTGTTTCTGAACAAATGCGATGCGGTCGAAGACGAAGAGCTGACCGATCTGGTGGAGATGGAAGTGCGGGAGCTGTTGTCCAAGTACAACTTCCCCGGGGACGATGTGCCGGTGATTCGCGGCTCGGCCCTGGGTGGTTTGAACGGGGAAGCGCAGTGGGAAGCCAAGATCGACGAGCTGATGGACGCGGTGGACAAGAACGTGCCGCTGCCTGCGCGGGCGATTGACCAGCCGTTCCTGATGCCGATTGAAGACATCTTCTCCATTTCCGGCCGGGGCACGGTGGTGACCGGCAGGATCGAGCGGGGCAAGATCAAGGTGGGCGAAGAAGCCGAGATAGTGGGCTTTCGGGAAACCCGCAAGACGGTGGTCACCGGGGTGGAAATGTTCAAGAAGCAATTGGACGAGGGCCTGGCCGGGGACAATGCGGGACTGTTGCTGCGCGGCATAGCCAAGGAAGACGTGGAGCGCGGGATGGTGTTGGCCAAACCGGGCTCGATTACCCCGCACACCAAGTTCAAGGGCGAGATTTACGTTCTGAGCAAGGAAGAGGGTGGCCGTCATACCCCGTTTTTCAATGGTTACCGGCCGCAGTTTTACTTCCGCACCACCGACGTGACCGGGACGGCGAAGCTGCCGGAAGGCACGGAGATGGTGATGCCCGGGGACAATGTGCAGCTGGAGATTGAGTTGCATACCCCGGTAGCGATGGAAAAGGGTCTGCGTTTCGCCATCCGCGAGGGTGGCCGCACCGTAGGCGCCGGAACCATCACTGAGATCATCAAGTAATGAGCAAGTAAAATTTCAGGGGCGAGAATCGTCCCGGAATCGGTTAGGATAGACTATGCGTGAAATAATTACCCTCCAGTGTCCGGAATGCAAAGAGCGGAATTACTCGACGACGAAGAATAAAAAGACGACCACGGGCCGGCTTGAGTTCTCGAAGTTCTGCAATCGCTGCCGCAAGCATACCCCACACAAAGAGACCAAATAGTTTCGACCAAATAGTTCAGCTTTTTTGGGCCAAATACTGATTTTTTTGCTGCCTCTGGCTCCTTGGTACGACTCGCGGTCATACGGCTCATCGTTTTGGCGTCGGCAGAGATTTTGCACGTGTTTTTAGGGGCGTAAGCTCAACGGTTAAACTGTCGGTCTCCAAAACCGAACTTGGGGGTTCGAATCCCTCCGCCCCTGCCAGTTCGCGAGTGTGCGTAACAAGCCCCGAAGTCTGAGGCTCGGGAAGAAGGAAAGTTATGGCGAAGTCAACCACAGTGGTTCGCGATGTTAAGCAGAGCTCACAGCCGGAGAGAGCTGTGACCAAGGCAAAAGTCGCGGATAAGTTGGCGGAACGAGGGCAGGACACCTCCGGGCAGGGCAATCAGCTCACCGGGATGTTCACCAGGACCGCGAATTTCCTCCGCGATGTACGCAGCGAGATGCGCAAGGTGACCACGCCTTCAAAAGAAGAAGTGCGGACCACGACGACGGTCGTGATCGTGACCGTGTTTGCCTTCGCGGCCTATTTCTATATCGTGGATGCGGTACTCAGCCGGGTCATCCAGTCCTTGCTGCACTGGCTTGGCGGGGTACAGTAAATGTTGAAAGAGAAATTAGAGAAATCAATGACGGACGAAAACCAAGGGCCCGAAGTCCCGCCTGGCAATCCTGAAGAAGGACTCCCGCCATCGGCGAACGATCGTTTCAAGTGGTACATCATTCACGCGTATTCCGGTTTCGAGCGCAAGGTGAAGGAGTCGATCGAGGGACGGGTGGAGGCCTTTGGACTGCAGAACAGGATTGGCCGGGTGATGATTCCGACCGAGCCGGTGACGGAAGTCTTTAACGGCAAGAAGCGTACCGTCGAACGGGTGTTTTTGCCCGGTTACGTGCTGGTGGAGATGGATCTGGACAACGATCTGTGGCACGTGATGAAGAACACGCCGCGGGTGACAGGGTTCTTGGGCACGGGAGACAAGCCGGTTGCGCTGAGTGAGCAGGAAGTGAGTTCGATCCTCTTCCGCACCGATGTCTCCAAAGACAAGCCGCGGATGAAGATCAAGTTTGAGAAGAACGAATCGGTCCGCATCACCGATGGACCGTTTGCCAACTTCAATGGCGTGGTCGACGAGGTAAACGAGGACCGCGAGACGCTGAAGGTGATGGTCACGATTTTTGGCCGCTCGACCCCGGTAGAACTCGAGTTCGGCAAAGTAGAAAAAGTAGTTTAAGGCAGAAAGGTTATTGCAATGCCTCCAGTTAAAAAAGTACAGACCCAGGTAAAGCTGCAGATTGAAGCGGGCAAGGCGACCCCTGCGCCCCCCGTCGGGCCGGCGCTCGGCCAGGCCCAGGTCAATATCATGGAGTTCTGCAAGCAGTTCAACGCACGCACGCAGAACAAGGAAATGGCGGGCCTGATTATCCCTGTGGTGATCACGGTCTACGTGGACCGCACCTTCACCTTTGTCACCAAGACGCCGCCGGCCGCGGTTCTACTGAAGAAGGCCGCGAATCTGGCCAAGGGCTCAGGCACCCCGAACAAAGACAAAGTGGGCAAAGTGACGGAGGCCCAGGTGCTGGAGATAGCCAAGCAGAAGATGCCCGACCTGAACACCGTCACAGTCGAGTCTGCGGTGAAGAGCATCAAGGGCACCGCCCGATCCATGGGCATCGAAGTCACCGCCTAGTAAAACAACAGGTCCGTCCACTACGCTGCGCTCACGCAGAATTGTCAGCTCGGTGCGCCGTGGGACCCTGGCGTGGCCGAACAGAATTGTTACACCGGTCGGGAGTCTCAACCTCCCAACAGAATTGTCATCCCGACCGGAGCGTAGTAGCGCAGTGGAGGGACCTGCTCTGGAATCTTTCCTTTTCTCGAAGGTACCGAGGGGAAAAATTGTGAGATAATAACAAATGCGTCTTAAGTCGTAGTCAGACGCAGGTCAACGGCCGCGCATAGCAACGTGCAGCCAATACCACGGCGGGACAGCAGCAAAGTCCAGGCGGTGGAAGACGAGGAAGCATGGCAAAGAAAATCAGCAAAAACATGGCGAAGGTGCGCGCGCAAGTGGAAGACCGCCCCTACTCGCTGCAGGATGCAGTTCCGCTCCTCAAAAAAGTTCAATACGCCAAATTCGACGAGACCGTCGATCTTACCCTGCGTCTGGGCGTAGACCCTAAGCACGCCGACCAGATGGTCCGTGGAACTGTAGTACTGCCGCACGGCCTGGGCAAGACAAAGCGGGTTGCGGTGATCGCCTCCGGCGACCGGGTACGCGAGGCGGAAGCGGCGGGCGCCGACATTGTCGGCGGCGAAGACATGGTGGAGCGGATCCAAAAGGAAAGCTGGACCGATTTCGACGCCCTGATCGCCACCCCGGACATGATGAAGTCCGTCGGCCGGCTGGGCAAAGTCCTCGGCCCCCGCGGCCTGATGCCCAATCCCAAAACCGGCACCGTCACCAATGACGTGGCAGCGGCCATTCGGGAAATCAAGGCCGGTAAGGTTGAGTTCCGCACCGATAAGACAGCGCTGGTGCACGTTCCGGTGGGCAAGCTCTCGTTCCCTCCGCAAAAGCTGATTGATAACGCGACCACGGTTATCAATAGCGTGGTTCGGGCCAAGCCGTCAGCGGCTAAGGGGAAGTACATCCGGGGAATCACCCTGAGCTCGACCATGGGACCCGGCATCCCGCTCGACAATGAGGTCGCTGAGGCGGCCGCGAAACCCTAGTAGGGATTTCTAGTACCGATTTATAGGACGCTCTCGGTTGCGCGCCCAAGCCGCGCCGGGGCAACGAAGGTTGGTTTTATGGCACTCACCAAGGCTAAAAAGGCAGTACAGATCGATAAGCTAGCGCACGAGCTCGAAGGCTCGACCAGCGCCATCGTCGGCACCTTTGCTAAGCTCACCGTCTCCCAGGACTTCGAGCTGCGCAAGGTAGTGCGCGGCGCCGGCGGCCGCTACCGGGTGCTCAAGAACAAGCTGGCAGCCCGGGCATCGAAGGGTACCCAGGTCGAACAGGCTCTGCAGGGTCTCAAGGGCGTTTCGTCGGTAGCCTACACCAGCGGCGATCCAGTAGCCCTGGCCAAGGCGCTCTCCACCTGGATGCAGGAGAACGCCGAGTTCACCTTCAAGCTGGGTATTGTCGACGGGCACGTCATCACCGTCGAGGAAGTGAAGCAGCTGGCGACGATGCCGTCGAAAGAGCAGATTTTTGCCAAGCTGCTGTTCCTTATCAATGCCCCGGCACAGCGCCTGGTCACCGTCCTCAACGCCGCCGGCAGAGACGTTGCCGTGGTCATCAACCAGGCAGTGGAGCAAGGCAAATTTACCGCCGCCCCGGCCGCCGTGGCCAAGGCGGAAGCAACCCCGGTAGCCGAGGCGCCCAAAGCGGAACCAGTCGCTGCGGTCGAAGCAGAGCCAGTAGCCGAGGCGCCCAAAGCGGAACCCGTTGCCGCCGTGGAAGCAGCACCGGTAGCCGAAGCCCCCGAGGCAGAACCCGTCGCCGCCGCGCCCGCCGAAACTGCGGTGGTCGCAGCCGTACCGGTGACAGTGGCGCCCGAGGCCGAGGCAGCCGGGACCCGCGAAGATTCACAAACGGCAGCGGCGGCTACGGAACCGCCGGTGGAAGGATAAGCAGTTGCAGGAAGCGGAGGCCTGAACGGGCGTCTGCGGTATCAGTTGGTTAACATGTTGGTTACCAAAGTTTTGTAACAGTGGAGAGAAAAATGGCGGATTTGCAGCAGTTGGAAGATCAGATTGTGGGCTTGAGCCTGTTGGACGCGGCGGCTCTGGTTAAGAAGCTCGAAGAGCGCCTCGGGGTCTCGGCGGCAGCCGCAGCTCCGGTAGCGGTAGCGGGCGGCGGAGGCGCGGCTGCGGCCGCGGCGCCGGTTGAAGAGAAGACCGAGTTCACCGTCATCCTCAAGGATGCCGGTGCCAACAAGATCAATACCATCAAGGCAGTACGGGAAGTGACCTCGCTCGGGCTGAAGGAAGCCAAGGACTTGGTCGATGGCGCTCCCAAGCCGCTCAAGGAGAACGTCAGCAAGGAAGAAGCCGAGACCGTCCGCAAGAAGTTCGAGGGCGTGGCTACTGTCGAAGTCAAGTAAAAAATCGAATTTCTTCGATTAGCAAGTTGCATGCCAAAGCAGGACGCGCTATCATTATTTTTAGCGCGTCTCTGCCAGGCATAAACTTGTTACCTGACCGAGCGGTTCTTTGCATACGAGTCTCAATTCGAGATGGCTGTTTGTATGCGATCTACGATTCCGGCGCATTCTGCGCCGGCACACACCTGCGAAATGGGCGGCGGACTTCGTGGTGTGGTGAACGATCTGCTGTAGGGCGGCGCACACGCGGCTTATTGGAATCAGCGGGATTCGGAAATTCTTATCTTGTCAAGTGCACAATTCGGTTGTGACGCTCGTGGGTAGTACTGTGCCCGCGGGCAGTTGGCGTCTCATCCCGCTCCGGCCCCCGCATGCCGTCCGGAAATTCCCGGCAATTGCTACTGACGTTCGTTTGTCAGCCAACGTTGCCTAGCAAGTAAAAGCGCAGTGGTTTCGCCGAAACGAGGCGGCGAGAACACGTTATCGCGTAAGTAAGAACATCTGGGGAACCCGTGAGACTCGGCCGGTTCCCCTCTTTGCCCCACCTCGCGTCCCACGAGTCTCAGGAGTGAAGCATGCCGAACGAGCACCGCGCCATTCGTAGCCGTCTCGATTTTTCCAAGATCCCAACCGCTATCCAGATCCCTAACCTGATCGAAGTCCAGCGCCGCTCCTATGAGCGCTTTCTGCAGATGGACAAACTGCCTTCGGAGCGGGAAGACAACGGGCTGCAGTCCGTATTTGTCTCGGTTTTCCCCATCACCGACTTCCGCAATATCTCCCAACTCGACTTTGTGGACTTTTCGATCGGCAACTGGGAATGCAAGTGCGGTCACCTTAAGGGACTACACCACCTCCGTACCGCTTGCGTCAACTGCGGCGCCATGGTGATCACCGATCCTTTCCATCCCGGCGAAGTGCTTTGCCAGAAGTGCGGCACTTACAACAAGAACACCCCGGACTTTTGTAACAAGTGCGGTGACCCTGTGGGTCTGCAGTTGAAATACGACCAGGCGGAGTGCGAAGAGCGCGGCATGACCTACTCGGCGCCCCTCAAGGTCACGGTTCGCCTCACCATCTATGACAAGGACCCGGAAACCGGGGCCAAGTCCATCCGCGATATTAAAGAACAAGAGGTCTTTTTCGGCGACATCCCCTTGATGACGCAGAATGGCACCTTCATCGTCAACGGCACCGAGCGTGTCATTGTCAGCCAGTTGCACCGCTCGCCCGGCGTCTTCTTTGAGACCGCCAGCAATCGCACTTACTTCCTGGGCAAGATCATTCCTTACCGCGGGTCCTGGGTGGAGTTCGAGTACGACCAGAAGAACACCCTCTATGTTCGCATCGACCGTAAGCGCAAGTTCCTGGGCACCATCTTTCTGCGCGCCCTGGGCCTGCGTTCGGATGAAGACATTCTCAAGACCTTTTACCTGGCCGACACCATCAACGTGAACAACGGCAAGCTGGCGTGGCAGGTGCAGGAGGATCCGGAGAAGGGAACTCACCTGCTGGGAGCGAAGCCCGCACATGCGGTCGTGGTCAAGGGCGAGGAGATTGCCCACTCCGGGCGCAAGATCACGCCCAGCATTCTCAAGTCGCTGCGCAATCACAAAGTCACCGCGGTAGAGATCGAGACTGCCGAACTCGATGGCGCCATGACGCTGGCCGATGTGGTCGACACCTCGACCGGCGAAGTGCTGCTCGAGGCTAACCACGAGCTGACGGCGGACAAGATCCACAAGATCACCGAGAGCGGCGTTACGTCGTTCCAGGTCTTCTTTCCCGATCGCGACGACGTAGGCAACATCATCACCAACACTCTGCGCCGCGATTCGGTGCGCAAGCCTGAGGAAGCGCTGATTGAGATTTACCGCAAGCTGCGTCCGGGCGATCCGCCAACGCTCGATACCGCAACCGCGTTGTTCGAAGGCATGTTCTTTGATCCCCGCAAGTACGACTTCTCCCGCGTAGGCCGGCTGAAGTTCAATATCAAGCTGTACGAATCACAGGACGCGACCCAGCTCGACAAGCGCACCCTGACGCCGGAAGACTTCTACGGGACGATCCGTTATTTGCTTAAGCTGCGCAAGAACATCGGCGTAGTGGACGACATCGATCACCTCGGCAACCGCCGGGTGCGCGCCGTCGGCGAGCTGATGGAGAACCAGTTCCGCATCGGCCTGGTGCGCATGGAGCGCGCCATCAAGGAAAAGATGAGCGTGTATCAGGAAATGTCGACGGCCATGCCGCACGACCTGATCAACGCCAAGCCGGTGATGGCGGCCATCCGCGAATTTTTCGGCTCCTCGCAGCTGTCGCAGTTCATGGATCAGACCAACCCGCTGTCTGAGATCACGCACAAGCGGCGGCTATCCGCCCTTGGGCCGGGTGGTTTGAGCCGCGAGCGTGCAGGCTTTGAAGTGCGCGACGTACACCCCACGCACTACGGCCGTATCTGTCCGATTGAGACGCCGGAAGGTCCGAACATCGGCCTCATCAGCTCGCTGTCCTGCTTCGCGCGCATCAACGAATATGGCTTTATCGAGTCGCCGTACCGGCGCGTCCGCGATGGTTACATTCTCGACTACGTGCAGGTCACCAACGCCGGCGAAAGCGGTCTGCGGGTGGGCGATCCGCTGGAAAAGAAGGAAGCCCTGCGGCTCAACGAGAAACTGGCGTCTGAGCACAAGCGGGTGATCGAGTTCGATCCCTTCTCCTTCTATCTGTCCGCGTGGGAAGAAGATCGCCACACCATTGCCCAGGCCAATATCGAACTCGGCTCACAAGGCGAGATCGTGGAAGACCTGGTCAACGCCCGTCGTCAAGGCAACTTCGTGCTGGTCAACAAGACGGAAGTGGATTACATCGACGTGAGCCCCAAGCAGTTGGTCTCGGTCGCCGCTTCCTTGGTGCCGTTCCTCGAGCATGACGATGCTAACCGCGCCCTGATGGGCGCCAACATGCAACGCCAGTCGGTTCCCCTGCTGGTGGCGGAAGCGCCGCTGGTGGGCACCGGGATGGAAGGCGTGACCGCGCGCGACTCCGGAGCAGTCATTCTGGCCAAGCGCAACGGCATTGTCGATTCGGTCGACTCCGAGCGCATCATCGTTCGCGTGGAAGGTGAGCATCATCCCACCCAGTTGTCCCGCGAGGTCGGTTCGGATATCTATCAGCTGATCAAGTTCAAGCGTTCCAACCAGAACACTTGTATTAATCAGAAGCCGATTGTTCGCCAGGGCGACCGGGTGATCAAGGGGCAGGTGATCGCTGACGGTCCCTGCACTGAGCAGGGCGAGTTGGCCCTCGGACGTAATGTGCTGGTGGCTTTCATGCCCTGGCGTGGTTACAACTTCGAGGACGCGATCCTGATTTCCGAAAAGTTGGTCCGCGACGATTACTACACCTCGGTTCACATCGAGGAGTTCGAAATCGAAGCCCGCGACACCAAGCTGGGACCGGAAGAAATCACTCGCGACATTCCTAACGTCTCCGAGTCGGCGCTGCGTGACCTGGACGAGAGCGGTGTCATCCGCATCGGCGCCAAGGTCAAGCACAACGACATTCTGGTGGGCAAGGTAACGCCCAAGGGCGAAACCCAGCTGACCCCGGAAGAGAAGCTGCTGCGCGCCATCTTCGGTGAAAAGGCCGGCGATGTTCGCGACGCATCGTTGACCTGCCCTCCGGGTATCGAAGGCACGGTGGTCGACGTTCGCATCTTCTCCCGCAAGGGGCAGGAGAAGGACGAGCGCGCCAAGCTGATCGAAGGCGAGCAGATTGCCAAGCTCGAAAAGAACCTGGCTGACGAAATCCGCATTTTGACCGACGAGCGGTTGAAGCGGTTGGAGTCGATTCTGGGCGGCAAGGAAGTGCTGGCTGACCTGCACGACGAGCGCACCAACAAGCGCCTGATCGTGAAGGAGCAGATCATCGATCGCGACACCATCGAGCGCATTTCCACCCGCAACCTGAAGCGTATTCGTTACGCCGACAAGGATCCACGGGTGAACGAGCAGATCGACGAGATCGAGGAAATGACCTCGCGTCAGATCGATGTGCTGCGCAAGATCACCAACGAGAAGATTGGCAAGCTGCAGAAGGGTGATGAACTGGCGCCAGGCGTGATCAAGCTGGTCAAGGTCTACATCGCCATGAAGCGCAAGCTGTCGGTGGGCGACAAGATGGCCGGCCGCCACGGGAACAAGGGCGTCATTGCCCGCATTCTTCCCGAGGAAGACATGCCTTATCTGCCCAACGGCACACCGGTCGAGATCGTGCTCAACCCGCTCGGTGTTCCTTCGCGTATGAACGTGGGTCAGATCCTGGAAACGCATCTGGGCTGGGCTGCACATCAGCTGGGCGAGAAAATCGCCGAGGTGGTGGAACGCAATCGCGACGCCAACGAAGTTCGTGCTCTGGTGACGGAGCGCTTTGCCAACACGGCAACGCTGCGCCAGCTGCTCGAACTCGATGACGAGATGCTCTTGCGCGTAGCACACGGCATGAAGCGCGGCATCTGGTTTGGCACCGCGGTATTTGACGGCGCCAAGGAAGCAGAGCTCAAAGCCCTGCTGGCCGCGGCGGAACTACCCAGCTCGGGCAAGACGCCGCTGTTTGATGGCATGACGGGCGAGGAGTTCGAACAGCCGGCAACTGTGGGCTACATCTACATGCTGAAGCTTTCCCACCTGGTCGACGACAAGATTCACGCTCGTTCGATCGGACCGTATTCGCTTATCACCCAGCAGCCGCTGGGTGGCAAGGCGCAATTCGGTGGGCAGCGTTTCGGTGAGATGGAAGTGTGGGCGCTCGAAGCCTACGGCGCTGCCTACATCCTGCAGGAGCTGCTGACTGCCAAGTCCGATGACGTCTATGGCCGTACCAAGATCTACGAGGCCATCGTCAAGGGCGAGGCAGCCATTGAGCCCGGCGTCCCAGAGTCGTTCAACGTGCTGATTCGTGAGCTGCAGTCGCTCTGTCTCGATGTGGAATTGATCAAGCAACCGGAAAAGAGACTTCCGGCGCCGGCTGTCGCAGCGGCGGACTAAGCAGCAGAGATTTAAAACCAGGCCTGTCCTCACAAGGAATCGCTCCCGGGGAGGACAGGTCGAGCAATCAATCCCGGGAACGTAGCGTGGCACGCTTTGGAGTTATCAAGCCAAAGCCAGGTGCCAAGGAGGGTCGTCTTGTACCGTTCCAGTCCATTTGAACTGACCAGCCCCATCACAGATTTTGATGCGATTCGCATCTCACTCGCCTCCCCGGAAAAGATCCGCAGCTGGTCGCATGGCGAGGTGACCAAGCCGGAAACTATCAACTACCGCACCTTCAAGCCTGAGCGCGATGGGCTGTTCTGCGCCCGCATCTTTGGCCCGGTCACTGACTGGGAATGCCTGTGCGGCAAATACAAGCGCATGAAGCATCGCGGAGTCATCTGCGACAAGTGCGGTGTAGAAGTCACCCTCTCCAAGGTTCGTCGTGAGCGCCTGGGCCACATCGAGCTGGCCTCGCCCTGCTCCCACGTGTGGTTCTTCAAGGGCCTGCCCTCGCGTATCGGCCACCTGCTGGATATCTCCCTGCGCGACCTCGAAAGTGTTCTTTACTTCGAGAGCTACGTAGTGGTTGATCCCGGCGATGCGCCGGTGAAAGAACGCGAAATCATCAAGGATGAAGCGCGTTTCCGCGAGCTCGATACCCAGTACCGCCCCACCGGCTTCAAGGGCATGATGGGCGCCGAAGCCATCAAGGAACTGCTCAAGCGCGTCGTAGTCGACGAGCTGGCGATCGAGCTGCGCGAGCGCATGAAGACCGAGACCTCGCTGCAGAAGCGGCTGAAGTATGCCAAGCGTCTGAAAGTGGTCGAGGCTTTCCGCAAGTCCGGCAATAAGCCACAGTGGATGATTCTTGACGTGATCCCGGTCATTCCACCGGAACTGCGTCCCCTGGTGCCGCTGGATGGTGGCCGTTTCGCGACCTCTGATCTCAACGATCTGTATCGCCGCGTCATCAACCGTAACAACCGCCTCAAGAAGCTCATGGACCTGCATGCGCCTGAAGTGATCGTGCGCAATGAAAAGCGCATGCTGCAGGAAGCAGTCGACGCCCTGTTTGACAACGGCCGTCGTGGACGGGTCTTGCGCGGCGCCAACAATCGTCCGCTCAAGTCGCTCTCCGACACCCTCAAGGGCAAGCAGGGTCGTTTCCGCCAGAACCTATTAGGCAAGCGCGTCGACTACTCCGGCCGTTCCGTCATCGTGGTCGGTCCCGAGCTGAAGCTGCACCAGTGCGGCCTGCCCAAGAAGATGGCGCTCGAGCTGTTCAAGCCCTTTATCTATCACCGGCTGGAACAGACCGGGCACTGCACGACCATCAAGCAAGCCAAGGAAATGGTCGAAATGCAGGAGCCCATCGTTTGGGACATCCTGGAAGAAGTGATCAAGGATCACCCCGTGCTGCTCAACCGCGCGCCTACGCTCCATCGTCTGGGTATCCAGGCCTTTGAGCCGGTGCTGGTAGAAGGCAAGGCAATCAAGATCCATCCCCTGGTCTGCACCGCGTTCAACGCAGACTTCGATGGCGATCAGATGGCCGTGCACATTCCGCTGTCGCCGGAAGCGCAGGTAGAAGCCAGCGTGTTGATGCTGGCCTCGCACAACATCCTGTCGCCCGCCTCTGGTCAGCCGATTACCGTGCCTACGCAAGACATGGTCCTCGGTCTCTACTACCTGACCAAGGCCAAGAAGGGTGGCAAGGGTGAGGGCCGCGTCTTCGCCAACACCGAGGAAGTCCTGATGGCGCTCGAAGCGAAGGAGGTCGAAACCCTGACCCCCATCCGCCTGCGCTACACCGGGCCGGTGCTGGACATGACCACCGCCTACGACGATCAGGATCTGACCCACACCGAGCCGGTGCAGTACGACAAGCAGTACATCTCGACCACCGTCGGCCGGGCCATCCTGAACGATGCCCTCTCCGATGGCATGCCGTACGTCAACGGCCTGCTGAAGAAGAAGGGCATTGGCCAGCTGGTCAACTACTGTTACCTGAATCTGGGTCTTGAAGTCACGGTCAAGATGCTCGACCGCATCAAGGACCTCGGCTTCCAGTACGCCACTCGCAGCGGCTTGTCGGTCGGCCTGGACGACATGGTCATCCCAGAGACCAAGTACACCGTGGTGCGCGATGCTGAGAAGCAGGTGATTGCCGTACAGCAGCAGTACCTGGACGGCGCCATCACCAATGGCGAGCGTAACAACAAGGTCATCCAGATCTGGTCAGCGGTAACTGAGAAGGTTGCCGATGAAATGTTTGACAACATGAAGAACGCCGACAAGGAGGGGACCATGAATCCGATTTACATCATGGCCGACTCCGGCGCTCGTGGTTCCAAACAGCAGATCCGCCAGCTCTCCGGCATGCGCGGCCTGATGGCCAAGCCTTCCGGCGAAATCATTGAAACCCCGATCACCGCGAACTTCCGCGAAGGTCTCACCGTGCTGCAGTACTTCATCTCCACCCACGGCGCTCGCAAGGGCCTGGCGGATACGGCATTGAAGACGGCAGACTCGGGCTACCTGACCCGGCGCCTGGTCGACGTGGCGCAAGACGTCATCGTCAGCGAGCAGAATTGCGGTACGGTCGAAGGCATCTACGTCGGTCCCATTGTCGAGTCGGGCGAGATCATCGAGCCGCTGCGCGACCGCATCATCGGCCGCGTATCGCTCGAGAAGATCAAGGACTTCGAAGGCAACGTGATTGTCGAAGTGAACGAGGAGATCACCGAAGAATTCGCGGTTGCCATTCAAGGCGCCGGCATCGAGAAGGTGAAGATCCGCTCCGTGCTGACCTGCGAGTCCAAGCGCGGCGTCTGCATCCTGTGCTACGGACGCAACCTTGCTTCCGGCCGCATGGTGGAGTTAGGCGAAGCAGTCGGTGTGATCGCGGCGCAGTCGATCGGCGAGCCGGGAACCCAGCTGACCATGCGTACCTTCCACATCGGCGGCACCGCTTCCCGTGTTTCCCAGCAGTCGTCACTGGATGCAAAGAACAACGGTACGGTTCGCTTCCTGAACATGCTTACCGTTCGCGCGAAGTCTGGCGACCTGGTCGCCATGAATCGCTCGGGCGCCATCGCGGTTGTCGATGAACGTGGCCGTGAGAAGGAGCACTACCAGGTTGTCTACGGCGCCAAGCTCAAGGTTGAGGATGGCGCGCATGTACAACTGGGTCAGACGCTGGTCGAGTGGGATCCTTACACCTTTGCCATCCTGACGGAAATTGGCGGGACCATTCAGTTCAAGGACCTGCAGGAAGGCATCACCCTGAACGAAGAAGTGGATGAAGTGACAGGCCTGTCGCGTCTGGTGGTTGCGGAAGCAGCCGACGAGAAGCGTCAGCCGGCCATCGTCATCAAGGGCGCCAAGGGCAACAAGCGTTATCTGATGCCCAGCCGCGCTCACCTCATGATTCAGGATGGCGACGAGGTCTTCCCTGGCGACGTGCTGGCCAAGATCCCGCGTGAGACCACCCGTACCAAGGACATCACCGGTGGTCTGCCGCGCGTAGTCGAGCTGTTCGAAGCCCGCAAGCCGCGTGAAACCGCGATCATCAGCGAGATCGATGGTGTGGTGAAGTTCGGCGAAGTGGCCAAGGGTCAGCGCAAGATCTACGTGACTGCGGACAACGGCGAGGAGAAGGAATACTCGGTACAGCGTGGCGTCCACGTCAACGTGCAGGAAGGCGAGCGTCTGAAGGCCGGCGAGCCGTTGATGGATGGCCCGCTGAACCCGCACGACATCCTGGCGGTGCTCGGCGAGAAGGAACTTCAGGGATATCTGGTCAACGAAATCCAGGAAGTCTACCGCTTGCAGGGCGTGGCGATCTCAGACAAGCACATTGAGACCATCGTCCGTCAGATGTTGCGTTGGGTAAAGATCGAGGAAGTCGGCGACACGTCGTTCCTGCTCGAACAGCAGATCGACAAGTTCCGCTTCCGCGAAGAGAACGAGCGTGTGATTGCCAAGGGTGGCCGTCCGGCAATTGGCCGTCCGCTACTGCTGGGCATCACCAAGGCCTCGCTCTCGACCGACTCCTTCATCTCCGCGGCGTCGTTCCAGGAGACCACGCGTGTTCTCACCGAAGCCAGCATCAACGGTTCGGTCGACAGCCTGCGCGGCCTCAAGGAAAACGTCATCGTCGGTCGCCTCATCCCGGCAGGAACGGGCATGGAGTACTACCGCAACATCCAGCTCTCGCAGGAACTCGAAGAAGCCGCTGCCCGCGTGCAGCAGGAAGTCACGGCCGCCTTCGAGGAAGCCGAGCGCGAACTGGAACTCATGCGGCAGGAAGGCGAAGCCGAAGAAATGGCAGCCGAGTAACTCGGCATCATCAGTCAAACCACAAAGGCCGCGAGCAATCGCGGCCTTTGTCTTGTGTACTGCGAAAAACAAATCGATGGAAGGTCTAGATCGAGGCAGGCGACGGATGGGTGTCTTGAAGCTCCGCACTGGAAGACTTCCATAGCTCGGTGATGAACTCAGTGATCGTCTTCAAAATCGAGATAACAAACAGGATGATGTTGAGCAGGAAACACAAGGACAAAACACCTGCAATGGGAGCGACCCCAAAAATCTTGGGTTCTATACCGATTCGAACAAGAAGCGAGTGGGCAAGATAGTACAGGCCAAGAGTCACACCGGATGCGAGCGCAAAGCTCAGGATCGAAGCGAACAGGCGGAAAAAGAAGCCGTAAAACGTTCCCGAGAAGGGGCTGGATTTGTGAGTCGCCGATTTGACAACTACCCGAACGCTGCTTTGTCGCCAGGGTAAGAAATAACCACGAAACGGATCGATGGCTAGTTCGAGCGTCGTCATGGTATGGCCAATTGTTTCAAAAAGTGCCTCCCGCGATGATGGTGAGCACGATGTCTCCCAGGGCGATGGTGGCGGCCCCAATTTTAGCCGCATGATCGAGGATGCCGCCCTCTTTAAACACGTGCATGAGGATCAATCCTCTGTCAGCCTGCTCGACGCCTGCGATCGCGATAAGCGAAACAAAGGCGAGCGCGATCCAAAACCCATGATTTATCAGTTCGAGCGCTACTTCTTTGGTGGCATTGGCTTTAGTTGGCGGCATGGGCGTGGTCCAGTGTAGCACCCGGGTGTATTGGGCTACCGATCGCGAAGCCGGGAGCGCCGTAGGCGCGGCACAACCGAGAAGCTCGGCACGGCAGTGCCGGGTAGGATGAGGTTTATGAGGTGAGTCCCGCAGGGACGACACAATCCCTGTCCTGGGATTCTTGCCCTGTATGGGCGAGGCCTCAGACCTTGCGGAAAACTCAGCCCAATTTTTCAGTTCCCCAACTTAGACGGCGCATGAAGTCTTGGGGAAGAGGCTGTCGAACGAAGGGCACGGCATCGTGCTTGACGGCTTTTAGCTACGACGGCACATACTGTACAAACTGCTGCCTCGGGGCAACGGCCAAAAAAACTGAATGAAAAGGCCTCTCTGTACGAAGGGCACGGCTTCAGCCGTGCCGCCCCTGCCTCTTACGACCGCAAGGAGCTTGCGCATAGACGTTTCACTGTCACTGTAACTAAATAAACGCTGTCGGCGACCACATCTTGAAGGACCTCTCCGGCAAACACCACTCACACCACACCCAACGCAGGACCCATTGAAGGGTCGGAGTAATCACCATCTCGTACCTAAAAATATCCAGTTCGACTAGCGATTGCTCCTTCTGTCCCTTTTGTTCTTCTTTTGTCCTTCACTCCGTCATGCCGAAGTCCTCGACGATTCGATCACCCAAAGCATTCATAATCTCTCTATGCTTCCACATTCCGATCGTCGCACCGGCCGGAATAGATTTGCAGGCGGATTCAAAGGGCGCATTTAATCCCTCGTCTTCGGCAATACGCTTTTCGAGCACTTCGCTCAAAGCCTGATTCGAAAGAGCGTGCATCAGGCGCTCGAGGCTCGAAACGTTCATGCTCACCAACGATGTGATCTCGCAATGTCTCTTGCACTCCTCCTTTAGCTGCTCCTGAAATCGCCGATTCAAATAATTGTTGATTACCCAACTCGACCCAATCTCGTCTCTCGTAATGATCAAAGGAATCAACCTAGTTATGCCATGGAGAGCCGAGGGTACGC
>CAWFBI010000018.1:0-352334 GCA_963814015.1 uncultured Acidobacteriaceae bacterium | reverse complement strand
TGGCGTCCCCGACGGGATTTGAACCCGTGTTATCGCCGTGAAAGGGCGGTGTCCTAGGCCGGGCTAGACGACGGGGACGTACTGGCCCATAGCCTTGGGCCGGCCGGAGTCGACCAACTTCAACTCTAGCAACTCGGAAATCGCGTGTCAAAAACCGCACAACCTCGTCTGCAGGGCTTCCGGCTCCTTTTCCTTCCTATTCGATCCCGTTGTACGCTAAGGCCAGAACCTCATGGTCCGCTACAAATACCTCGATACCCTGGTGCTCGTCTTTGTCGTGGTCCTGCTGGTATCGAACCTGGTCGCCCAGAAGGTCTGCCGTCTCGGTCCCCTGACCATCAGCGGCGCCGAACTCCTCTTCCCCATCACCTATATCTTTGGTGACGTCTTCACCGAGGTCTATGGCTATCAGGCCTCACGACGCGCCATTTGGATCGGCTTCTGCGCCTCCGCTCTGCTCAGCGCAGCCGGCGCCATGGCCGTCGCCCTCCCCGCCGACCCCGGTTGGCATAATCAACGAGCCTTCGAAACGGTCTTCGGCCTGGTGCCGCGGTTCGTTGCCGCCAGCCTCATTGCCTATTGGGTAGGGGAGTTTGCCAACGCGTTCACCCTCGCCCGGCTCAAGGTCATCACCCGCGGTCGATGGCTGTGGACCCGCACTATCGGATCCACCATTGTCGGCCAGGCCTTCGACACCTTTCTGGTCATGTTCATCTCCTTTGCCGGGCTGGTCTCCCGGCCTACCCTGATCCGGCTGATGCTCTCGTCGTACCTGATCAAGGTGGTTTACGAGACGCTGGCGACGCCGCTCACCTATGCCGGGGTCGCCTGGCTGAAGCGGCGGGAAGGCGTAGACGCCTTCGATACCCAGACAGACTTCAACCCCTTCGCGCTGCGCGGTCAGTTCGCCACGACCGAGGTGAAGGCGCCATGAACGCTATCCCTGAAACCATGCGGTTTATCGATATCGCTGCGCCGGGTGGACCGGAGGTTCTCCGCATCGGATCCCGGCCCGTGCCCCGGCCAGGTAACGGGGAGGTGCTCGTCCGCACCTCGGCAGCCGGCGTCAATCGCGCCGATCTGCTGCAGCGGCAAGGGCATTATCCCCCTCCACCCGGCGCTTCCCCCATCCTGGGCATGGAGCTGTCAGGCCGCATCGCTGAGCTCGGGCACGGCACCAGCTCCCGCTGGCAGGTGGGCGACGCCGTCTGTGCCCTGCTCGCAGGGGGCGGATATGCCGAGTATTGCGCCGTGCCTGAAGGCCAATGCATGGCCGTGCCAACGGGTGTATCGATTCGCGACGCGGCAGCGATTCCCGAGGCAGTTATCACGGTCTGGGCCAATCTCTTCGACCCGCGCCGCCTCTTCCCCGGCAACCTCTTCCTGGTGCAAGGGGGCTCGAGCGGCATTGGAACCACAGCCATCCAGATGGCCCGCGCTTTTGGCGCCCGCGTCGCCACTACCGCTGGCTCGGATGAGAAATGCAGCTTCTGCCTCAGCCTGGGCGCCGAAGTCGCCCTCAACTACAGCACCCATGACTGGGCCGCGGAACTCGCCAGCTGGGCCCGGCCGCACGGCATCGATGCCATCCTCGATATGATCGGTGGGGACTACTTCCCTAAACACATCGATCTGCTGGCCACAGGCGGCCGGCTGGTACACATTGCCACCTCCCACGGCAGCCAGGTCACGGTCGATTTACGCTCCATTATGATGAAACGGCTGCTGGTCACCGGTTCCACGCTTCGATCCCGGTCAGTCGAAGAGAAGTCTTCCCTGGTACGGGGTGTGGAGCAGGAAGTGTGGCCACTGTTCACGAGCGGACAGATTCATCCGGTCATCGACTCCGTATTTGCCCTGGAGCGGGCAGCCGACGCCCACCGGCTGATGGAGTTGGGTGGCCATAGCGGAAAAATCGTTTTGCTGATGAGCTGAAACAACCTTTTCGCCCTCGCGGTAAAATTTGTGAAGCAACCTTCGCCTGAATCACATCCAAGTGACACTGTTAGAGTTAACGTCTCCTGCTCCTCGATTCGGGGTGAAGGTAACGCTGTTTGTCAAACTGCAGGAAAAGAAACTGAGCGTTCCTGCAGCATTCTTTGCATCTGAGGATTTTGTTTTGAGAAGGCTTCGCATTTGGATCGCACAATGTCTGCCCCTCGCCGTGCTGGCGCTCACAGCCTGCGCCAAGTCCGCTCCGCCGCAAGCGGCGCCGCAGGCGATGCCGGTGCAAACACAGACCATCGCGGCGGCTCCGGTGCCGCAATACGATGAGTATGTCTCGACCATCAAATCCAGGCGCTCAGCGACCATCAATCCCCAGGTCGACGGCAACCTGGTCCGGATCTATGTCCATTCCGGCGATCGGGTGCACGCAGGGCAGATTCTGATGGAAATCGACCCGGCCAAGCAAGAGGCGCTGGTCTCGTCCTCCAAGGCGACGGAACAGCAAAAGCTCGCCGTATATCAGTACAACCAGATTGAAGTGGAGCGGCAACGCAAACTCTTCGAACAGGGCGTATCCAGCCGCGATGCTTTTGACCAGGCGGAACAGGCCTACAAGAACTCTCAAGCCGACTACGAGTCTGCAGTGGCGACGACGCAGAGCCAGAGGAAACAGCTCGGTTACTACCACATCGCGGCTCCCTTCGACGGCATCGTGGGCGATGTACCGCCGCACCTGGGCGACTACGTCTCTCCCACCACCATGCTCACCACGGTCGATGAAAACCGCGACCTTGAAGCCTACATCTACATTCCGACCGAACGCGTCACCCAGATACGCAAGGGCCTGCCAGTGGTGATTCTGGACAACCAGGAAAATCTGCTGGAGCGCACCTCGATCGACTTTGTCTCTCCCCAGGTGGACAACGGACTGCAGGGGATCCTGGCCAAAGCTCCCGTCCATGCGGACCTCGGCAAGCTGCGAAACCTGCAACAAATCAAGGCGCGGGTGGTGTGGACCACCTCATCCATTCCGGTCGTGCCCGTGCTCGCTGTCACCCGGCTGGGCGGCCAGACCTTCGTGTACGTCGCCACCAACCAGGGCGGCAAGTACTTTGCCAAGCAACGGCCCATCACCATCGGCGACACGGTGGGAAACGACTACGCGGTTCTGAGCGGACTCCAGAATGGGGAGAAGGTCATCGTGTCGGGTACGCAGTTCCTGATCGATGGCGCCCCAGTGCAGCCCTTGGGCTAAACCAAAAGCAACAACCTCTGAGCTTTTATAAACCGGGAGCGTTCTCGTGGTTGATTTCTTTATCCGCCGGCCGGTGTTTGCAACTGTCTGCGCCCTGCTGATCATCCTTGCCGGAGCGGTCTGCATTCCGACGCTACCCATCTCCTTGTACCCGACGCTGGCGCCGCCTGTTGTTACCGTAACCAGCAACTACGTGGGAGCAAACGCGCAGACGGTCGAGTCCGCGGTGACCATTCCCCTGGAGCAACAGATCAATGGCGTGCAGGGCATGCACTACATCCAGTCCACCAGTTCCAATGACGGAACCAGCTCCATTAGCACCACCTTCCAAACCGGTTACAGCCTCGACATCGCCGCCGTTGACGTGCAGAACCGTGTCTCGTCCGCAACTGGACGCTTGCCTCAGGTGGTTAATAACACTGGCATCACCATCACCAAGGCGAACTCCAACTTCGTGTTCGCGGCTGCGTTCTATTCTCCGGACAATCGCTATTCCGATCTCTTTATCAGTAACTACCTCGACGTGTATGTGAAAGATGCGCTCAAGCGCATCCCCGGAGTGGGCGATGTGCAAATCTTCGGCGAGCGTCGGTACGCCATGCGCCTGTGGCTCGATCCAGCCAGGCTGGCCGCTCGCGGCCTGACCAGCGGCGACGTGACCAACGCGTTGGCGGAGCAGAATGTTGAAATTCCAGCGGGCCAGGTCGGCCAGCCGCCTTCTGATGAGAAGCAGACTTACCAGATCCCGGTGCGCGTGATTGGGAGGCTTTCGCAGCCGGCGGAGTTCGACAACATCATCGTCAAGAACAGCCCCGGCGGCATCGTCCAGTTGAAGGATGTTGGCTACGCCGAGTTAGGCGCAGAGACCTACTCCACCGACCTTAACTATAACGGCGCTGATGCGGTGGGCGTAGGCGTGCAGCAGCTCAGCAATGCCAACGCGCTGGCGGTGGACCGTGCAGCCAAGGCAGCGTTGGACGACCTGGCCAAATCATTTCCTCCGGGCATGAAATATGAGGTGCCTTTCGACACCACCACGGTCATTGGTGATTCCATCCGCGAAGTGGTGGGCACGCTAGGCGAAGCGATCGTCATCGTCATTATCGTGATCTTTCTCTTTCTGCTCGACTGGCGCGCGACCATCATCCCCGCGATTACCATACCCGTCTCTCTGATCGGGACCTTCGCGTTCATCAGGATCTTTGGGTTTTCCATCAATTCGCTGACCATGTTTGGAATCACGCTGGCCACCGGCCTGGTAGTGGACGATGCCATCGTGGTAATCGAAAACGTGCAGCGCCATATCAACGAGGACCACTCCGATCCGCACACGGCTACCTCGGTTGCCATGGCTGAGGTCACCAGCGCGGTCATCGCTACTTCGCTCGTGCTCATCTCCGTCTTCGTGCCGGTCTCTTTCTTTCCCGGCACGACCGGCATTCTATATAAACAGTTCTCCCTGACCATCGCTTTCTCCATTGCTATCTCGGCCTTTAACGCGTTGACTTTGTCCCCGGCGCTGGCGGCGATCCTTCTACGCGGGGAGAAGCACAAGCGCGGTCTGCTGGGAGTGATCGACCGGGCTATCGTCGGCACGACAGTTTTATATGGGAAAATGATCCGCCAGGTTTTGCGGTTGCGCTATGTGGTGCTGGTGCTCTTTGTCTGCGGCCTGGCAGCAACAGTCTATCTTTATCAACACGTGCCTACTGCCTTCCTGCCGACGGAAGACCAGAATTATCTGATCTGCATTGTGCAGACGCCGCCCGGCGCCTCGCTCACCTACACCGCCGACGTCGCAGACAAGGCAGTGAAAATTATTCGCCAGAACGATGACGTCTATGGGACCTTTGCCGTCATGGGATTCAGCCTCAGCGGGGGCAGCTCCTCGAACTATGGATTGATCTTTGTTCCGCTCAAGTCCGTCGACCTGCGCAAGAAAAAGGGTCCGGGCCATTCGGCTGCGGACATCTACGGGACGCTTGCTCCCAAGCTCTTCGGCGTGCCGGGGGGACTGGTGGCTATCTTTGAACCCCCGGCCATTCAGGGCCTGGGTAACTTCGGCGGATTCAGTTTCGAATTGCAGGACCTTGGACGCAATACACTGCAGGATCTGGACCGCGTCGCCCACCAGATCATCGGCGCCAGCCGTCAGGATCATAAGCTGGTAGGGTTGTACACCAGCTACACGGCAAGCGATCCTCAGCTGCTGATCTCGATCGATCGGGTGAAGGCGAAGGCCCTGGGTGTCTCGCTCAGCCAGATCAGTTCCGCGTTGAGCGTATACATGGGCTCGGCTTACGTCAACGATTTCAATTACAACAATCGGTCGTATCGCGTTTACGTGCAAGCCAGACAGTCCGCTCGCATGACCCCGGGCGATCTGCGAAAGTTCTATGTGCGTTCCGACTCCGGGCAGATGGTCTCGCTCGACAACCTGGTGACGATCGCGCAACAATCCGGCCCACAAGTCATCAGCCATTACAACCTGTTTCGCTCGGCGGAGATCGATGGCTCTGCCGCTCCCGGCTACAGTACGGGAGAAGGCCTGACGAATATGGAGGCCCTGGCCAAAAAGAACATGATCCAGGGCATGACCTACTCCTGGACAGGGCTTTCGCTGGAGGAGATTGAGGCAGGCGGCAAGGCAGTGCTCATCTTCGGCCTTGGGATCCTGGTGGTTTACCTCACGCTCTCCGCACAGTATGAGAGCTTCGCTCTACCCTTCATTATTCTTCTGGCTGTGCCGATGGCGGTGCTGGGAGCATTGGGATTGGTGACCCTGCGGGGCATGGCTAACGATGTCTACTGTCAGATCGGGCTGGTAATGCTGATCGGACTTTCGGCGAAGAACTCCATCTTGATTGTCGAATTTGCGGAGCAGATTCGCGGGCAGGGTAAACCGATTCTCGAGGCTGCGATTGAAGCGGCTGAGTTGCGCCTACGGCCGATTCTGATGACTTCGTTTGCATTTATCCTTGGCGTGCTGCCGCTATACTTTGCCACTGGCGCAGGCGCCCTGGGTCGGCGCTCCGTCGGCACCACGGTGGTGGGCGGGATGTTTCTTTCGACCATCCTGAATTTGATCTTCATTCCGGTGCTTTATGTGATCACCAAGTCAGGCCTGGAGTTCTTCAACCGTAAGAAACCGCGGACTGGACCGGCGGAGTTTCCAGCCAAACTGTAGGTTTTGGGTGCCCCATATCTCGCGCTTTTTGCGAGATGTGGGAAATGCCGCGGCCACTGATCCCACATCTCGCACGAAAAGCGTGCGAGAGATGGGGCACCCATACCGGTCGTATCTGCGTCAGGGGGCCTGCGAGGCCAGGTAACCGGTGATCGCAACGATGTCCTCGATCGTCAGCTTGCTGACGACGCCTTTCATCATGGGGGCCATCGAACCGTTCCGGGCGCCGGTCTGGAAATCGATGACCTGCCGCGTCATCTGGCTGGGCGAGCGACCCGCGATCGAAGGGATGTTTCCCGTTCCTTTGAGGTCCGGACCATGGCACATGGTGCAGGGCATGGTCTTTCCATTGCCGCCCGTGGTCACCAGGTCCCGTCCCTTTTCCAGACTTCCCTTGGGCACGTAGGCAATGAAGCCCGAGGTGGGATCGCGAAGCTCAGTCCGTTCCAGGTTTTCTGAGACCTCGATAACCCGGTCGCCGATCGGCTCCGTTCCACCGCCCTCGATCGCTACCATCATGCCCCCGGCTGGCTTGGTCTTTGGCACCTGCTCCACTTCGACTACGCGAATCCATGGCTTCAGCTTGAAGGAGGAGAAATACGCGGCGGCCGCTTTGACGTCTTCATCGCTGATCGACTGGGACAGCTTCACCATGTTGGTGACGGAGAGCATCTCCGGATCAGAGCTCTTGCGCAAGCCGTTCTTGAAATCCGCCATTTGCTGAACGATGTAAGCAGCGGGCAAGCCGGTAACGCTTGCATTCTCCGGACGCCCCTGGCCGTTAGGCAGGTGGCAGTGGCCGCATGCATAGACGTCTGGCTTGCGTCCGTGTGAAACCACATCCGGCATCGCCGGGTGCTCATCCGGATACCAGTCCGGAACGACAAAAAGATCGCCGATCTCGGCCTTGGTATAACTGGCTTTGCTGCCGGCCAGATGCTCCACCTCGGCGCGGCCGGCTGGGGAAGAGGAGGCCGTCGAAAAATGACTGGGGTAGGCCCAGATGGGCAGGTTTTGTTGGGGTGTCTGCGCTAACGCCGCGGCGGCGATCAGAGTCATGGCAGGTAGGACGAGATGTCGGCTTTTCACATAGCAACTATCTCACGTCGCCGGCACCCGTTCCCACACGAGTTGCAGCTTCCAGCGCGTTCCGCAGCTGTTGATTTCGGACCAACAGCTCGGCAACCAGCTTCTGCAACCTGGCGTTTTCCTGCTCCAGCTCAGCCTGGGTTGGGGTAGTAGCCAACATCAGATCTTTTGCTCCTCGGGTTGAAGGCCGCGCTGGCCACAGCGCCCGCGCATAGCCTGCCTGAATTTTTCCCGCTCCTCCGGAGACATTTTTTCCCATCGCTCTCCCATGCGATGCCGCCAGTGCATTCCACCTCTGCCGCGGAAGCCTCCGAAAAGAATCTTGCTCAGCAGCAGGACGCCGATCGCCTGCCAGAAGGTAATCGCACGCCATCCGAAAATCGCCGGCATGAGCCAGTTCCACAAATTCTGCACGGCGAAACCGAATACTGCAACCGCCACGATTACGATCAGGATAATTCCAGGTGCCTTGTATAGCCATTTCCTTTTCATACTTGCCTCATTTCTTTACAAACTCTTCATAGATCGATTGCAGCCTGCGGCGCAGATGCAGCACCGCATAACGCTTGCGCGACAACAATGTGTTGACGCTAACGCCGGTTTCCTCAGCCAGCTCCTTGAAGCTGTACCCTTCCCATTCATGCGCGATAAACACCGACCGCTGCTCCGGCGGCATCTCCTCCAACGCTTCGTCGATCTCGTCCAGCAGAAGGCTGCGCGCATAGGCCGCCTCCGGCCCGCTGTCTGGCGAAGGCAAGAGGTCTTCGAGCGAAACGGCCACATCGTCATCTTCTCCATATTTGGCCTGGCTGAGCGACTCGAGCTTGCGGCCGCGGAATCGATCGATGATCCGGTTTTTCGCTACCCGGAACAGCCAGCCGCCAACCTGCTCGATCGGCTTGACCAGCCTGTAGGCCTCAACCAGTTCAACGAACACCTCCTGCAAGATGTCCTCAGAAGCCTCCAGATCGACCACATGTTTGCGGATGTAGTTGCGCAGGCGAGATCCCTCCCGCTCCATCGCCTGGGCGATCCACTGGTCCTGCTCCGCAGTTACCTGATCCAAACTCAGCATCGGATTTCTAGAGTGAAGACGGAAATGCAGGGGAAATATTGTGCCGAAACACAAAAAAAAGGGGCTTCGCCGCATTGGCGAAGCCCCTTTTTCAAAACTGAGCGAGGAGTTAGACGTTAAAGGAAGATCCGCACCCGCAAGTGCTCTTGACTGCCGGATTGTCGAATTTAAACCCAGCCGCCTCCAGGGTCTCCACGTAATCGACCACGCAGCCGTTCAGGTACATCAGCGAGGTCGCATCGACGAAAACCTTGAGATCGTCGAACTTGAAGACCTTGTCCATCATGCCCGCCTGGTTCTCGAACGACATCGAATACTGGAACCCGGAGCAACCGCCCCCGACCACGCCAATGCGTAGCCCCGCAGGCAAGGGATCCTGGGTTGCCATGATTTCGTGTACCTTAGCGACCGCCTGGGGCGAAAGCGTAAGGGGCATAGACACGGGATTTAGGTTTGTTACCGGTTCGGCGACGCTTGACATCTTGTTTATCTCCGTTTGCTGCCTGTCTTCTTAGTTTAGAACGGGATGCCGGGCGAGTAAAGCCGTAATCCCATAAACAATAGATGCGTTTGCCGCTTCCGCGACTCAGGTTAGCGCACGGTTACTTTGGGGGCGATTTCGTCGAACTGCCTCTCCGTCAGCACCCCGGACTTCACCAGGTCATGGGTGGAGGTGTACGGCCGATGGTCAATAATCTGCTTGGCTTTGCCCACGGAAATGCCGGGTAGAGACGCTAAATCGGCCTCGGAAGCGTCATTCAGATCCAGGCGGCCGGTCCCGCCAGGCGCACTTTTGCTATCCAGGCCCTGCTTGACCCCCGCAGCGACATCATTCACTGCCTGCTCGGCGTTTTTCGCAGCCACCCGGGCGTCGGCAAGCGCTTCCTTCGATCCCTGCTTCGCCTGCTCGGTCGCCTGGGCGGCCTGCTCCTGCAGGTGCTGGTCCGAGGCGGGTGGGTTACAAGCGGCCAGAAAAGCCAGCCCTACGACCGTTACTGCCGCCAAAAAGCTCTGTTTCGCCTTGCCGTTCATTTTCTTGCTCCTCACACTGCTCACAGTCTGAGATGCCGGGAACCCGTCGGGTAAATGAGAAAATTCTGGGCAAAAGACCCTCTGCGGGACTATATTTTCAGCCGTAAGCCCCTCCTACCCTCCGAGCCCGCCTATTCCGGACCCGCTCGGTATCTGGGACTTTGGGAAATCCCCGGGAGGCAAGTATGCATATCATGTCTACTTTATGGATAGTCTGGGCGGTGTTCGCAGTTTGCCTGCTGGGTCTGCTGCTGTACCGCGGAACCATCACCCGCTACGAGGACGATCAGCTGTTTTTGGACGACATTTCCGACCGCCAGCACAAAGAAAACGACGCAATCATTCGGAAGTTGGATAAAATCCAGCCCTTTTTAAGGGTTTTTACCGGCGTAACCAGTATTTTGACCGCCGCGATCATTGGAATCTACGCCTGGGACGCCATTAAGACCTTCTACATGTAGAGGGGGGCATCCCGAATTCCCTGGGGGTGCGATGGTCCTCCCCATCGCACCATTACTCCATTTGTTTGATCGTACCCTTCGCAGTCACTTCTACTTCCACTTGTTTGCCTACATGGAGCAGGAATTTACTAGGATTTTTCATCCCCCAGGCCACATAGGGAACGCTAAATCGAGTGGTTGCGGTGACCGCGCCGGCGGCAATCTGCACCTTGAGCGGCAACTCCAGGGGATGGTCTGCCCCGTGGATGTTGAAGGTGCCTTCCGCCACTAGATCCTGAGTACCTTCTCCAACTTTGAAAGCGCCTTTGATTTGGGTCGGATGGAAGAAGACGGCGGGATAGCGATTGCTCTCCAGCACCTCGTCCTGCATGCGTTTGTCACGCGCCGCGTTTCCACTCTCGCCGGTAGTCGCGTCGACCAGAATCTCTCCCTCCGCCAGGCCGGTTGCGGGGTTGAAAAAGAACTCGCCACTCTTCAGCTTGAAGGTGCCATGGGTCGAGTGCAGGCCGCTGCTAAGCTTCCAGTGGATCTCGGTCTGCGCCGGATCGAGGAGGACCTTTAAACTCCGATTCTGCCCCTGCGCCAGCTGGGCGCAGAGGATGACCAGTGCCGCGATGATGTTTGACCCATGTATTTTTCTCAATGTCCCTCGCCTTATGCCAGCAGCCGCCACCCCAACGCAGGCGCGTCCCTTAGCAGGAAATCTCCAAGAGACCGCTCGCCAAGGTGGACAGCCAGCAAGTGGGCAAAGAGTTGTGGCTGGCCTGAGAGTAACCTCATGGCCCGCTCCCGCAGCCAGGGCCACGCATCCATACGGAGCATGACTCTAGACATGAGATGCGGCATCCGCTGAATCGCGGGATGACCGGCTTCGTAGATGGCTAGATTATCGACCGCGATGGCTTCGGCCAACAGCAGGGCCTGGCGGAATGACAATCCGATTCCCTCGCCGGTGACGGCGTCGGCGGAACCGGAAGCGTCGCCGGTGAGGGCCACGTTGCCGGCAGTGACACGGCGCAGCTTGCGGGTGGTGGTGATCGCTCCTCGCACCGTGCTCAGCGCGGCAGCTCCATCAAGATGCGCGCGCATGGCGGGCAGGCCGGCGAGCACCGCTTCCATTCGCGTCGCGTGTGAGCGGGCGACGGTGGCCACACAGATTTCTTCCGGACCGACAGGGGTGATGTAGGCCTGGCCCAGCTCGCCCCAGTGGACTTCCACCATGCGGGACCATGGCTTCACCCGGTAATGACAGCGGGTGCCGAAGCGGCGGCTGATAATCTTCCCCTGGCCCAGGCCCATGGCCAGGCGCACGCGGGAGGATTGGCCGTCCGCGCCGATCGTGTAGCGACAGGTACAGCCATCTCCATCCAGGCGCAGGGGCTGGTTCTCTGCTACGTGTACCCGGGTGCCCCAGGCGACGCGCACGCCCAGTTCCTGGCAGCGCTCAACCAGTAGTGAATGGAGTTGCAGGCGCCTAATGCCGATGCCGATGCCACGCTCGAAGCGTGCGGTTGCCTGGTGGGGCCCGGCGAGAAATGAGATGCCGTCGAAGGTTGCGCCGTCGTTCACTGCGACGCCGAGCGCGGCCAGATCTTTCCGGGCATCCGGCATCAGGCCCTCGCCGCAGGCCTTGTCTATGGGCGGGCGAAGAGCGTCGGCTACCAGAACATCCAAGCCTTTTTGCCGCAGTGCGATCGCGGCTGCGAGGCCAGCCGGACCGCCACCGACGATGAGTGCATCACAGCGGATCACTCGTCGCTCTCCATCTACCACTCCAGCAGCAACATCTCGGAGCAGAAACCTGGGCCCATCGCTGCCAGCACACTGCGCGATCCTGGTTTGGGACGCCGATGGGTCATCACCTCGTCCAGAACGACCAGCACCGAGGCCGAGGACAGATTGCCCACCCGCTGTAGTGCCTTCCACGACAGCTCCAGTTCGCCGTTCTGCAGTCCGAGCGCGTCCTGCACGGCTTCGAGGACCTTGGGGCCGCCGGGGTGCATGATCCAGGAGTGTACCTGGTCCCGGGTCATCCCATGTTGGGCCAGGAGGGCATCCACATCGCGGCCCAGATTCTCCCTTACCACGGTCGGAACGTGGGGTGACAGGACCACCTGAAATCCCTTCTCGGAGATCTTCCAGCCCATCACATCCTGCGTGTCAGGATAGAAGGAACAGGCGCTCCCCAGGATCTTAGGCCCCTTGAGTTTCACCTCACCCCCGGCCACCAGGACCGCAGCGGCGCCATCTCCGAACAGACCGGTAGCGATCAGGTTGGCTACGGTGAAGTCGTCTCGCTGCCAGGTCAGCGAACATAGCTCGACGGAAAGCAACACCGCAATCTGATCAGGATACGCGCGCACGTAATCAGCGGCGCGGGCGAGGCCCGCCGCCCCGGCCACGCATCCCAGTCCAAAGATGGGATTGCGCTTGATTTGTGGTGAAAGCCCCATGCGATCGACCAGTCGGGCATCCACCGATGGACTTGATACTCCCGTTACTGAGACAAAATACAGGGCGCCGATTTGCTTTCGATCCACGCCTGCTTTGCTGAGCACGCAATCGATCGCCTGCGCACCCAACCGTTCCGCAGTCTCAATCCAGACGTCGTTGGTTTTGCCCCAGGTATCGAGCGGCGGATATTGCTCTAAGGGGAGGGAAAAGTATCGGCCCGCCACGCCGGTCCGGGAATGCAGCCTTTCCAGTACCTCTGCATTTTCCAGACCCTTCTCCCACTGGCCCTTGAGCGCCTCCACCACGGTTTCCTGCAGAAAGTAGTGGGCAGGAAAGGCAGTGGCCGTTGTGATTATTTGCATGCTTGGTCAGTATACGTGCCGGCTACAGTCGCACTTTGATGGTGTAAATTCGGCCCTTTTATTCCGGCTGGATAGAGGACATGACTGCCGTCATTTGATCGAGACAAGCGTCGGGCTCCGCTCCCCGGCTCAGTACTGCCTCAAATACGTGGCCTACCAATAGAAGGGTGGGGGCAAAAGAAGGTGGAAGATGAGCCAGCCCGCCCAGCCGCGAGGCTGTGTACGCAGCTTCAGGCCTGGATGCATCGGTTACCGCTACACAGGGCATCGACGTTGGCACACCGCTGCCTAATAAAGAAGCCGCCACTTGAGCGAGGTCTTGCCCCGGCATGTAGATCGCAACGGTCGCGTCGGTTGGCAAGCTGCCTGGCCACAAATCCCGTTCGGGCACGGTACGCGCGGCATGGTGCCCACTCAAAACAATCAACCGTGAAGAGACTCTGCGGTCGGTGAGCGAAGCCTCCAGAAAAGCCGCCGCTGATGAAGCCGCAGTCACGCCGGGCACTACTTCGAAGGGCACACCAGCCTCGCGCAGGGCGTCGATCTCCTCGGCGGCCCGGCCGAAAATCATTGGGTCTCCGGATTTGAGCCGGATCACTGCCAGTCCTCTCCGCGCCGATACGATCATCAAATCGTGGATTGCCGCCTGGGTGATCTTCTTCCGCCCGCAGCGCTTGCCCACGCTGATGACCAAAGCCTGCTTGCCGGCCATGTTCAAGATGGATTGCGGCACCAGGTCGTCATGCAGCACAACACCGGCATCGGCCAACAACCCTGCGGCCCGGAGCGTAAGTAAATCCGGGTCGCCAGGTCCCGCACCCACCAGGTAGACCTTGCCTGCTTCTGCCTTGCTCATTGCGGCACCTCACGGTTTAAGGGAGCAGTCGCAAACGATCGCGCCGGGCAAGCCGGTGCCCCACAAACTTCGCGATGCGCGAGCTCGTGCAAGAGTGCTTTGCGCTCCGCTCCCGCAGGCATCGCTTGCAGGACTTCGCGGCGCAACTGGCCCAGCTCAGCAAGCCAAGGCCCAAGGTCGGCCGGTAGCTGAGCGTCAATCTCGCGCCGCAGGCGTTGTGCCAACGCAGGGCTCTGGCCCGCCGTCGATATAGCAATCTGCAGGTCGCCTCGCTGCACGATGGAGGCAAAGAAGAAATCGCACAAGGGCGGATCATCGGCGGTGTTGCACAGGATACGGCGGCGTGAGGCCTCTTCGAAGACTGCCCGATTGACCTCGCGATCATTGGTAGACGCGATGATGAGATCGCAACCTGCCGCGTCTTCAGGCTCATAGGAGCGGGCCTGCCAATCGATCTGTCCTGCGGAGCTCAGCTCCTTCACCCGCGCTGCCGCTTGGGGAGCGACCACACGGATGCGAGCTCCGCAACGCAGCAGGCTTTCGATCTTTTCCAAACCGATTAAGCCGGCGCCTACCACGAGGCATCTCTTCCCTTCCAGCTTCAGAAACAAAGGAAAGAGACTCGCGCTATTACTCAAGGCCTCTACCCCCGACTGGAGCGGCATCCCTGGCTACCGGCTCGAGCACGGCGCCGGCAAGCTGCTCCCGCAATTCCTCGTCGCTGGTGCGGGCAAAGTAAGCGCGCAGGTTTTCTCCCGGGCGCCGCGCCTCCAAATATCCGCCCAGCAGCCGCTCCAGCGCATCCGGTACTTCCGTCGCCAGGCATCGGTATCCAATTGGTCTGGCGGTCTGCGCATGCAATCCCACCGAACCGCCAACGCAGAAGTAGTACGCGTCTTCCAGCTTGCCCTGGTGCTTGATCTTTTTGCCTTCCATCCCAATGTCGGCAATCCAGTGCTGGCCACAGCTGTTGGGGCACCCGGTCACGTGCAGCTTGAGCTGCTGGTCGAACCCGGGAAGCCGCTCTTCGAGCTCATCGACAATCCAGCGGGTAAAGCCCTTGGTCTCGGTAATCGCCAGTTTGCAGAACTCGCTTCCCGTGCAGGCAATTGCGCCTCTCCAGAACGAGGAACCTTCGACCGGCAAGCCGAGCGCCTCCAGTTCCCGGGCCAGCTCCTGGGCTCTGTTTGTGGGCACGTTCACGACCACCAGATTCTGCATGACGGTGGTGCGCAGCTGGCCATTGCCATAGCGGACCGCCAGGCCGGCCACGGCACTCAACTGGGCGGCGGTCATGCGGCCGCGCAGCACGGAAAGGCCGACGTAGCAGAGCCCCTCCTGCTTCTGCCGGTGGATACCCACGTGATCGCGATAAATGTCCTTGGGAATCGCTTCTTCTACTGCCGGATCGAGTTGGTAGCCGAGCCGCCGGTTCAAGTCGGCCAGAAAAGTCTCGGCGGTCCACCCTTCCTTGAGAAACAAATGCTTCATGCGCGCCCGATCGCGGCTCTCGCGCAACCCCTGTTGATCACGAAAGAGTTCGGTGATCTTGCGCACCACGGCGGCGGCCTGGTGCTGTTGGACGAAGGCATTCAGGCGTACCCCCAGATGCGGATCGGCGGAGAGACCACCACCCACACGCACAGAGAATCCCACCTCCCGCCCGTTGCCGTTCAAACGCACGGCAGGAGTGAGGCCGATGTCGTTGATCTCAGGGTAGGAACACCACACAGAACAGCCGGTGATCGACACCTTGAACTTGCGCGGCAGGTTGTAAAGCTCTGGGTTACCGTTCAGGTCTCCAGCCGCGGCCAAGGCAAAGGGGGAGGCATCCAGAACCTCGTCCGCATCCAAACCGGCCAGGGGGCAGCCGGTTACGTTGCGAACCACATCGCCGCAGGCGCCTTTAGGGGAGAGCCCGGCAGCGTCGAGCCGCTCGATAATCTGGGGTAGGGCTTCAATGGTGAGCCAATGCAGTTGGATGGCCTGACGTACGGTGACGTCGACCAGATCCCTGCCGTGCTTGGCGGCTATGTCGGCGATTACCTCAATCTGCTCCGAAGAAGCGATGCCGTTGGGCAGGGCAATGCGCATCATGAAGTACTCGGTCGCCTTGCCTTCCCCGCCCTTGCCCCCCAGCGCGCCGGCCCCATCTCCCTGGGTATAGACGCCCCACCACTTGAAATAGGCGGAAGCCCATTCCGGGAGTACCGATTCCCTGCCGGCGGCGGCGAAGGCCCGCACGTCATCAAAAGCCTCCCATGGGTTCTTCTCCCGCTTAAGGCGCTCCATGCGCTGGGCTTTTGTTTCTTTAACCTCGGCCATCGATACTCTCCCCTGAAATGAAAAAACCCGGACGTCGCTGAATGCCGACACCCGGGTTTCCGAAGATGATGATTCGCTTGATTCTTAGGATGCACCCGTACGGCGTGATGAGATCACGCAACAACAAGAGGTACGGCTGCAACGAAAGGCCATGGGTAAACCCTAACCCCGTTAAGGGGCACAAGTCAATACATCGCAGGTGTCACCATGGGGGTGTCCGGGAAGGGTAGAGCCCTCCCTCAATCGATGGCGCTGCTTACCTGATGCCGGACGTCGGCACCCCTGATCCAGAAGATGACGTCCCGGGATATGTTGGTGGCGTGATCGGCAATGCGTTCGAGAGCTCGGGCGATGATGATCGCATTCAGGGCCTGCAGGCTCACCGCCGGTTGCTCCTCCATCACCTTCATGAGTTCGGCCCGGGCAACGCGGTTCATGCGGTCGATCTCATCATCCATGACAACGACCGCTTCCGCGAACTGGGCGTCGGCATCGAGCAGCGCCTGGATGGCGGAGCGAATCATGCGCGAGGCATATTCACCCATACACGCGATATCCACGGGCAGCTCGACCGCAGGATAATCGAGCAATTCCTGGGTTCGGATGGCGATGCTCATCGACTGGTCACCAACCCGCTCCAAATCGCCGTTAATCTTGATCACCGCCAGGATAAAGCGCAGATCGATGGCCATCGGCTGTTCCTGGGCTAGTAACTCATAAGCCATCTCGTCTACTTCGCGTTGCGCCGCGTTGATGGCGGTCTCGTTCTCCCGCACATACTGGCATAGCCCCGCATCTCGCTGCAGATAGGCATCCACAGCCGAGATGACCGCTTGCTGAGAGAGCGCAGCCATGGCCAACAATTTGTCTTTGAGGGCAGCGAGCTGCTGCTGAAAGTGGATGCGCGGCAAGAGAGCCCCCTTGTACAAAAATTGTGCATCATTGCCCGTGACAGTTTGAAGAAAAAACGGGTATTTTGATGCCGGGTATCCCTATCGGCCCTGGCAAAGCCGCTTCTCGGCTTCGCGGGTGGCCTCATAAATCTGGTCGAAGGAGTCGACCGCATATAGAACCGGCTGCATTTCCGAAGTGGAAAACTGCTGGTTCAGAACCTGGTCCACGTCGAAGTCCCTGATATCCGGCCCACCCTCAATCACATAGGTGGATTCGCCCTGGGACGAGATAAGGCCGCTTCCGTAGAGCCGGTAGCGTCCCTTTTGCCGGATTACGCCGAATTCGACCGTAAACCAGAACAGGCGCCCCATCTTCTCCAGCGCCTCCTTGTCGGTCAAAGCAGCACACACAACGCCATAATGCTGCAGAAAATCGGCAAAGACCGGATGGGCGTGCATGGGAACGTGGCCGAAGACGTCGTGAAAGATGTCCGGCTCTGGAATATAGGCTAGCGAGTCACGGCTCCGCAGCCAGGTCGTGGTCGGGAATTGCCTGGCCGCCAGCATGGCAAAGAACGCGTCAGGAGGAAGAAAGCCGCTCACCGGGGTAGCTCTCCAGCCACTCCGTGGCCTAAGCCGTTGATTCACGTCGGCCAGGTTAGGTATCAGATCGGTTCTGAGACCAATCTGTTGAAAACCCTGCAGGTATTCCTCGCAAGCATGTGCCTCGATCTGAGGCATGCGGCGGCCCACCAGTTCTGCCCATATCGCATGTTGCTCCGGCGTATAGGCAGGCCAATCCTGCTGGATTAAGAAAGGCTCGGCTGCCCCAAGCGTTATTGAACCGGCGGCCATGATCTACCTCTTCCCACCCCACATATATCAGACACGTTCAAGCGCATTTAATCTCGGCTGCGCATCCTAGCCTTTTAGGGTATGCGACAACCGGGATGACCCAAATTAGGCATACTCACACAGATAATCCTACCTTCCGGGGCCTATCCAAGTACCTCCCCAAAGGTATATCTTTCTTCCGGCCCTGGGGAGGTTTCACAATTGCCGTAGACCGAAGCAAACCTGGTTTTCCCCCCCAGAAAAACCATGGCTGGCGATTTTTCATTGGTCCACGCAATTGTGAAACATCTTAAGAAGAGGGCGACCCAAGGAGTAAAGCAAGACCTATGACTACGCTTACGCACCAAGAACAACAGACAACCGAAGATCTTCTCCAACTGAACGGCACCGATTACGTCGAGTTTTATGTCGGCAACGCACGCCAGGCCTCCTACTTTTATCGGATGGCCATGGGCTTCAGCCTGGTAGCCTACGCGGGCCCCGAGACGGGCCAACGTGACCGTGCCTCTTACGTCCTGCAGCAGGGCAAGATTCGCTTTGTACTCACCACACCGTTGCGGCCGGACAACGAAATAGCGGAGCACATCCGTCTGCACGGCGACGGGGTTCGCGACGTCGCGCTGTGGGTGGACGATGCCAAACAGGCCTGGAGAGAGACTACTCGGCGAGGCGCACGCAGCGTGCAGGAGCCGTTTGAATCTTCGGACGACCACGGAAAAACCAAAATGGCGTCCATCGCCATTTACGGCGACACCATCCACACGTTTGTGGAGCGCAAGAATTATCACGGGCCGTTTCTACCCGGGTACGTGTCCAAAGGGGAAGACCACCTGGCCCGTCCCACCGGCCTCTTGCACGTCGACCACGTAGTAGGCAACGTGGGCTGGAATGAGATGAACCGTTGGGTAGACTTCTACGCCACAGTGATGGGTTTTTCCCTCTATCAGCATTTTGACGATAAGGACATCTCGACCGAGTATTCGGCGTTGATGTCGAAGGTGATGGCGAATGGCAACGGGCGGGTGAAGTTCCCCTTGAACGAGCCCGCGGAGGGGCGGAAGAAGTCGCAGATCGAGGAGTACCTGGAGTTCAATCACGGGCCGGGCGTACAGCACATTGCGCTTGCCACCAACGATATTTTGCACACCGTTGGCCGGCTGCAGGCGCAGGGCATTGAGTTTCTTCGCGTGCCCCACTCCTACTACACGCAGTTGCAGGCGCGCACGGGTCGCATTGATGAGCCGATCGACGACCTGGAGAAACTCGGCATCCTGGTAGACCGTGACGATGAAGGCTACATGCTGCAGATCTTCACCCGCCCGGTAGAGGACCGGCCGACTCTATTCTTCGAGATCATCCAGCGCAAGGGGAGCCGCAGCTTCGGGAAGGGTAACTTCAAAGCTCTTTTCGAAGCTATTGAGCGCGAGCAGGCGGAGCGCGGCAACCTTTGAGCATGTTGGCATTCGATCCTGGAAGCATTACCACCGGCGATATCTACAAACTGATGGTTGGTTCGATCGTGCCCCGCCCGATTGCCCTGGTCTCCACCGTGGACCAGGGCAACGTGCGGAACCTTGCACCTTTCAGCTATTTCACCGCCTGTAGCTCGAATCCGCCGGTGATCGTGTTTTGCCCCATCCTGCGCCCCGTCCCGCCGATGGCGAAGGACACGCTGCGTAACATCCTGGCCACGCGCGAATTTGTGGTCAACATTGTCTCGGAGGAATTTGTCGAGCGCATGAATGCCACCGCAGCCCAGGTGGGTCCTGAGGTAGACGAGTTTGAGCTCTCCGGGCTGACCCCGATCGCGAGTGAGCTGATCAAACCGGCGCGAGTGGCGGAAAGTCATGTGCACATGGAGTGCCGGCTACTTCAGGTAGTGCAGGTCAGCGATCAGCCGGGTGGTGGAAGCCTGGTCCTGGGCGAGGTGCTGCGTTTTCATGTCCGCGAGGATGATGTCGAGAACTTCCGCATCGATCCGGACAAGTTGCGCGCTGTCGGCCGCATGGCAGGTTCGACCTATGTGCGCACCTCCGATCGTTTCGAGCTGGAACGACCGTAACTGTGCGCGGGCAAGAAATGTACTAGGATCATAGGCTGAGGGTCCCTATGCGAACTCTGCCCGCAGTCGGACTGACGGTGATGCTGGTGGCGGCGGGCGCCGGCGCCAAGCAGACCAACAAGCCGGACCTGAAGTTGATGGCTTCTCTCGACATGGCGGCGCCGGAGCAACAGCCGATCCTGGTGATACACATACTGAACCAGTCGGGCCATCTATTGCGCATCCCCGACCCGCCCCTGCTATGCAAGAGCGCGCCGGGGGCGTTTTCGCTGGATGTAAAGTTCATCCCTGAAAATTCCAGCCAGCCGCAGCCGGCCATCGATTGCGGCCTCGAAGTCGACGGCAGCGGCCTGCCCGACATCCGCGAGCGGGCAAAGAACTGGCTGGCGCTGAAGCCGGGGCAGAACTATGAGGCAAGGCGGCCGCTGGCCATGGGCGTCGACACCAACGCCCACGGGACCTACGAATTCCATGTGGTTTACGATGGGCCGAGCGCAAACCCGGCAGACGACGAGAAGCTCAAGGAAGCCGGAGTTGCCGTACCCAGCGGAAGGTTCGAGTCGGACAAGCTGACCTATAAGATCAACGCGCCCAAACCGTAGTCATCCTACAGCATTGATCAGCGTTCCGATGCCGGTGATGGTGATGTGAATCTCATCTTGCTGCTGCAGCGTGAACTCATCTGGCGGAACGATGCCGGTACCGGTAAGCAGGAAGCAGCCGTTTGGAAATCCATTGTCACGGTAGAGATATTCGAGCAGGGTGCTGAATTTGCGCTTCAGCTCAGTGAGCGCGGTGGAGCCGGAAAAAACGGTCTTGCCGGCACGCAGAATCTGCATTTGAATTTCGGTCGAGGATGGGATCGGTTCGCCGGTAATGAGTATCCCCGGCCCCAGCGCACAGGCTCGGTCATAGACTTTGGCTTGGGGCAGATATAGGGGATTCTCACCCTCAATGTCGCGCGAGCTCATATCGTTGCCGATCGTATAGCCCACGATCTTTCCCCCAGGGCTGGCAAGCAACGTCAGTTCGGGCTCCGGCACCGACCATGTAGCGTCTTTTCTTATGGCGACGTTGCCCCGATGTCCCACCACCCGACCGGGAGTGGCTTTGAAAAAAAGTTCGGGACGTTCTGCGCTGTACACGCGATCGTAGAAGTCGCCGCCCCCGGCGGTCTTCGCTTCTTCCATGCGGGCATTGCGGCTGCGGTAATACGTGACCCCGGAGGCCCACACTTCCTGGCTGCCGATGGGCGCCAGAAGCCGCTTCTCGATGTCTGCGAACGATGCGGCGTCGGTTGGCTTCTGCTGTTGCAGGGTTTTCGTCAAATGGGCTTCGAGGTCCTCCCGGGTGACCAGCTGATCCCAGTATGCGTCCGCGGATGCATAGAATCGATCGTGGTGCTCAACTATGTAGCCGTCGGCGGTGCGATACAGTTTCATTCGTAGTTTGCCTTCCTGCTCAAGGAGTCTATCGCGGCGATAAGTTTGCGGCCAATGGTTCGAGCCGCGCCGCTGGGATCAGGAGAAAACAGCAGGTCCCTGCTGTTTCAGTGGTTCAATCACGGGAATGGATTGTGAGCGCGAAGCTCGGCGACAATTTCGGCGGCCGCAGCACGGGCCAAGTCGCCCTGGTCGGGCGGAAAGGAGATCGCGCCAACGCGGGCGTGCCCTCCTCCACCGTAGCGTTCACAAATTTGCGCCAGGTTGACCATCTGCTCCGGCCGGGCTTTGGTCCATGGGTTCGAACCCACGGCAACCTTGGTGCGAAAGCTGGATTTGCTCAGCCCAACGCTGTAAGTTGCGTCGGGATGCAGGAAGTAAGGAACGAATTTGTTGTAGCCCTCGAACGGCTGATCGGTAATGTCGAAGTACAGCGTGCCATCCACCAACTCTGTTCGCTCGCCGATAATCGCCAACGACTTGCGATGGCGTTCAAGCAGCGGCGGAAGAAGCTCGGCCACAAAAGGCTGCTCCAACACTTCGGTCAGGCTCATTTCAGTGAGCAGCGGAATCAGTTTTGGAATGAATGCCGGATCCTGACTCGATTCAATGACCAGGGTCAGCTTCATGGCGGGTTCCGCCATTTCAACCGCGGCTTTGGGGCTTTGGTACAGTGCGCCGTCCACGATATCAGCCCAGCGGATCAATTCAGCCACCGGCCCCGGGTCAAAACCAAAGCGGGTTTGCGCGATATGGGCGATAAAACTGGTGCAGGAGGTGTAATTCGGGTCGTAAAAGTGACGATTCAGCGCACTGCCAGCCCGCTGCCCGTCAAGAAAATGCTGCTGATCTGCAGCGGTGAGAAAGGCGCTCAGATGATGATCGAACCACCAGGTGATGCGAGGCGAAGCACTGTACTTGAAGTCTACGATCGCGTTCTCGTCCCCAGTAAAATCGGATTCCTGAAAGAGTGCTCCGGCCCGATGCACCAGCCCGTGATAGCCGTATTGTGCATCCGGGCGGATGCATTCGCGGTGGAAGCGCATGAAGAGCGAGGCAGAGCACGCTCCGTCAAAGCACCGGTCGTGATAGAAAACGCAGACCTTCAAACAGTTATGTTCCTCTCCGTTGACGAATGACTAGGATTGCCGGGAGCCGCTCACGTGTCAAGCTGCCGGCCCAGAAATCCGGGCGGCGATGAGACAATGAGCGCTGGAAGACGAGATGGAATGATGGCGAGGACCGAGGTGGGCGCCGCTCAGCGGCGAAAATTGCCCTTGTCTGCACGGATTGCGGCGGGCTTGGTAGTCAGCCTGTTGATTGCGGGGGCAGTAGGCACCGCCGGGAGTGTGGCGTGGCTAAAGAACGCCATGCGCGAGCAAGCACCGGTGCTCGACGGCCAGCTGCAGCTGCCGGGACTGTCTGCTCCGGTGGTGGTGCGGCGCGACGACCATGGTATACCCCACATCCAGGCAGCAACCATGGACGACCTGCTCGAGGCCCAGGGCTTTGTCGTCGCCCAGGACCGTTTATGGCAGATGGATATGGCCCGGCGCTTTGCCGCAGGCGAGCTGGCCGAGCTGCTGGGTCCGAGCGTGGTCGAGCACGATAAGCTGCAGCGTGTGCTGCAGATCCGGCCCGCAGCAGAGCACCTGTCCGCGACCATGCCTGACGACCAGAAGCGTCTCTTCGAAGCTTTTGCCCGGGGTGTCAACGCCTTCATCGCCGGCCATCAGGACAATCTGCCGGCTGAGTTCCGCCTGCTCGGCTACAAGCCCCGGCCATGGCAGCCGGTCGATTCCTGGCTGGTGGCGCTGAACATGGTGGCCCGGCTGGACACCCTCTATCCCTGGAAACTGGAGCGGGAGAGGGTACAGGCCAAGCTGGCTCCCAACCTGATCGCAGAGTTATACCCCACGACCACTTTTCGCGATCACCCGCCGACGCAGTCGATTCCTGACCTGACCGCGCCGCAGCAGAATATTCCGGATGTTCCGCTCGACGAGTCGCAGTCAAGCCTCGAGGATCTGCTGCGGCTGCGCGGAATTCTCAGGTTGGGATCGAATGGGTGCGACGGCTGCAAGCCCGGCTCCAACGAATGGGCGGTGAGCGGCGCCCACACCGCCAGCGGAAAGCCCATGCTGTCGAACGATATGCATCTGGAGCATTCCATCCCCGACATCTGGCATGAAGAAGACCTGCAGGCCGGAAGCTTCCACGTGGCGGGGGTAACAACCCCGGGTATTCCCCTCATCATTGAGGGGCACAACGAACATATTTCCTGGGGCTTCACCACCCTGAATGGGGACGTTCAGGACGTATACGTAGAAAAAACAAACTCCCAGGGCGAGTACTGGGCGGGTAACGGATGGCGCCAGCCGGAGCATGATCGGGAACATATCAATGTACGCTTCGGTCAGGATGTGGTGCTGGATGTGGAGACCACCGACCATGGGCCAGTGATCACTCCCTTATTTCCCCACGAGACGCGCATGCTGTCGCTCAAGTGGACCCTGTACTCGACGCAACTGCGCGGTTTGCCGCTGCAGGCTATGGACGCAGCAAGCAACTGGACAGAATTCCGCCAGGCAACCAGCGAATGGTGGGGGCCGACTCAAAATTTGGCCTACGCCGATGACCAGGGTCACATTGGCTACCAGGCGGTGGGGCTGTTTCCGATTCGGCCCGCGGGCCTGAGCGGGGTCCCGATCGTGGAGACGGGAACCGCGGCAGACAGCGAGCACGAGTGGCAAGGCTACGTTCCGTTCAACCTGCTGCCGACCGTGCTGGACCCCGACAACGGTATTGTTGCAACCGCCAACGCGCGCATTACCCCTGACGACTATCCCTACCCACTCGCTCTCAACTGGGACGCACCCTACCGCAATGAGCGTATATGGAAGTGGCTTTCGGGCCACACCAAGCTCACACCGGCGGATATGCTCAAGCTGCAGACGGATACTTATTCCGAGGTGGATCGGGAACTTGCCCAACGCTTTGCTTATTCCATCGATCGCTTAACCGGTGCGGACGCAAAATTGCGCCAGGCCGCGGACCTTATGCGCACCTGGGACGGAGTAATCACTACAGATTCGGTTGCAGCGGAGATCGTGGATGCAACCAAGCAGGCACTGTGGCCACTGGTCCTCGAGCCAAAGCTGGGCTCCGATTGGCAGCTCTACGGTTGGCAGAGCAAGAATTTCGTGCAGGAAGAGATGGTGGAGAAAGCCGCGCCGGAATGGCTCCCTGCGAAATACAAAAGCTGGGATGACCTGATTGCTGCCGCGGTACAAAAAGGCATGATCGACAATCATGCTCCGCCATCACTGCGCGACTGGACCTTTGGCAGCCAGCATGTGATCGATGTCAAGCATCCTTTGTACGCAATGATGCCATTTTTCAAATGGACCAGTACCGGGCCCCACCAGCTTGCGGGCGACGAAACCACCCTCGACCATGTGCGCGGGCTGCTGGGCGCCAGCCAGCGGCTCACGGTCGACTGGAGCAATGTGGATGGATCGACAGAAAACATTGTGATGGGCGAGTCGGGCGATCCAGTCAGTCCCTACTATCTCGACCAGTGGCCGTACTGGTATGCCGGCAAGACTTTTGCCATGCCCTTCACGGAGGCGGCCGTAAGCGCCTCCACCAGGCATACTCTGCGGCTGGTGCCGTGACACGCTGTCCTGGCAACGAACATGGGTGCCCCATATCTCGCGGGCAGGCGAGAATTCACGGTTGAGGTTTTCTTCACAGCTTCGTAGCCTGCTGATCGCGTGCACCGCCTTGCTTGCGGTCGGAACCCTGGTCGTGCGCGGCAATTCGTGCGGCCACGATTTTGACTTCCACCTGCTCTCCTGGATGGAGGTCGCGCGAGCATGGCGTACGGGTCTGCTCTATCCGCACTGGGTACAGGACGCAAACTTTGGCGCCGGTGAGCCGCGGTTGATCTTCTATCCACCGGCCTCCTGGCTGCTCGGCGGCCTATTGGGAACCATCAGTGGGTGGCACATAGCCCCGGTACTCTTCGTTCTGCTGGCGTTGCTGGGAGCCGGAGGCAGCATTTATTTGCTGGCGCGGGAGTGGGCGCCACCGGCCGCCGCAAGCTTTGTCGCCTGCCTTTACGTCGCCAATCCTTACGCCATGTTCGTGGCTTATGAACGCTCGGCCCTGGGCGAGCTGTTGGCTGGCGCGTGGCTTCCTTTGATGGTGCTTTTCGCCCTGAGAGCCCGCTCCTCGATCGCGCCGCTCGGCCTGTCGGTAGCTGCTCTATGGCTCACCAATTCGCCCGCGGCGGTGATGGCCAGCTATATGCTGGCGGTCCTCGCACTGGGAATGTGGATCGCCGAGGGCCGGCCATGGCCGGCTCTGCGCGCCGCGGGTGGAATGGCTCTCGGGCTGGGACTAGCCGCGTTTTACATCGTGCCTGCGGCATTCGAACAGCGATGGGTACAGATCGAGCGCGCGATCATTCCTGGGATACGAGTTGAAGACAGCTTCCTGTTCGCGCACACGGCGGACGCTTTCCATAACCAGGTATTGCGGACGGCATCGTGGATCTTTGTCGGTGAACTTGTCGTAGGCTCAATTGCCGCTTACCTGGCGTGGAGAAACCGGGCTGGAGGCCGGGCGAGGATCGTACTCACCGCCTTGATCCCGGTGATTCTGTTGCTGCAATTACCCGTCAGCGATGTGATCTGGAAGCACACTCCGCACATGAAGTTTCTGCAGTTTCCATGGCGTTGGCTACTGGCCCTGAGCCTGGTGAGTTGCGTGCTCGCCGGCATGGCGCTGGGCGAGATTCGTGGTTCCCCACCCTTCGCAAAGAACGCGAAGGATGGAGAGCCCGGGCGTTTGCGGGGCGCAGTGATATTGGGCCTAGGTGCATTGATCGTCGCCATGGCAATCGGTGGCGGCCCGCTTTTCTTCCAGCCCTGTGACGACGAGGACGCGGTGTCGGCGCAGGTCGCTGGCTTCCATCTGGGCCAAGGCACACAAGGCACGGACGAGTACACGCCTGTGGGGGCAGACAATGCGTCGGTGCAACAACATCTGCCGCTGGTACGCGTGCTGCGCCGGGCGGAGGATGACACCGCCGACAGCACCAAGGGTGATAACCCGGAGTGGCGAGCGGGAGACGCCGGCAGCATCACGGCGAAGGTCGACGTGAAACGACCGAATGGCGAGCACTGGGTAGTTAGCGTTGTCACCCCGGACCCGGGTTATGCCGTGCTACGCCTGATGGACTACCCTTCCTGGCAAGTGACCGTCGATGGCAAGCCGGTGCAAGACCGCCCGGTACGGGAAGATGGCCTGATGGCGGTGCCGGTGATAGCGGGGAGTCATGCAATTGAAGTGCAATGGCGTGCAACCCGAGACGTCATTGCCGGGCGCGAAGTCTCTGCCATCGCGCTCCTGGCGCTGGCAGTAGTGGCGATGCTTGAGCGCGGCAAGCGTCGGGTATGATTACCAAAATGCAGCAAAGCGTGCGCGAGATTCTGAGCAGTAGTGCGGAGCGTACCGATCACGCTCTGGATCGTCTGCTGCCCGGTGCGGATCAGGCCCCGGTCTCGATTCATCGCGCCATGCGGCATAGCGTTTTTGCCGGAGGCAAGCGGCTGCGGCCGGTGCTGTGCATGGAAGCGGCGAGGATGGTCGCGGGCTTATTACCCCAGGGGGTGGAAGAGCTAGGCGCGGCGATCGAAATGCTGCACACGTATTCGCTGATCCATGATGATTTGCCCGCCCTGGACAATGATGATCTGCGCCGGGGCAAGCCAACCTGCCATGTCGTCTTTGGCGAGGCGATTGCCATCCTTGCCGGGGATGCGCTGCAGACTCAGGCTTACGAGGTCCTGGCCAGCATGCAATGCCCAGCTCCGCAGACAGTGGAAATTGTGCGCTCCATCGCCCAGGCTACCGGAACGGTCGATGGCATGATCGGCGGCCAAGTCATGGACCTGGAAGCCGAGGAACACAAGCCAACTCCGGAGCTGGTGGAAGCCATCCATCGCGCCAAAACCGGGGCGTTGATTCGAGTCAGCCTGATCACCGGGGGCATTTACGCGGGCGGAGCCGCGGGTGATATCGAGCGCCTGCGGGAATTTGGGCGCAAAGCAGGGCTGGCGTTCCAGATCATGGACGATGTGTTGGATGTAACTCAGAATTCGTCCCAGCTGGGAAAGACGGCGGGCAAGGATGTAGCCAGTGAGAAAGCGACCTGGCCGGCGGTATACGGAGTCGCCCAAAGCGTAAAGGATGCGGAGCGGCTGGTGGATGAGGCCTTCACCCAGCTAGAGGTCTATGGCGAGCGCGCCGATCGCCTGAAAGCGGTAGCGCGGTACCTGGTGGAGCGTAAGAACTAATGGCCCTCACCGAAGAAGATGTTTTTGCGGCTCTGAGAGACTGCTACGATCCGGAGATCCCGGTGAACATCGTGGACTTGGGATTGATTTACAAGGTGGTGCTGAGCCCTGATGCGAACTCCAAACGGGCCTTTCCCAGGCAGCGTGTGGAAGTGGAGATGACGATGACTTCGCAGGGCTGCCCGTCCCACGTCACGATCATGGAACAGGTACGGAACCGGCTGGCGGGCATCCCGGAGATCAGCGATGCCCAGGTCAACCTGGTATGGGAACCGGCCTGGACGCCGGATCGCATCAGCCAGAAGGCCCGCGAACAACTGGGTATTGGTTAGAACCTACTGGCGCATTGCTTTTTCAACCACCGAGCGCAGCTTGTCACCCTGAGCCGTCACTTCTCCGACAAATTTTTCAAAACGGGCCAGCAGGCTGTGGCCACTGTCGAGATAGTCCGGGATGTTGTTCCAGACTTTCTTGACGCCTTCCGGATCCTCGACCAATGCGAAGACGGTTCCGGCCGCAGCAACGGCTAGTCCGGCCTTACGCTTGCCGGTGGCCAGAAGAACTGCTCCAGTCACCAACGCCCCTGCGGCCACGGTGCGCACCCAGTTCTTGTCCCAGTCCCGGTCGAGAAGGCGGCTGCCTTGGTACTTCAAGCCCTCGGCTGCGTCCTGAACCGTAGATGCCACTTGCTGCGGAATGTGTGTGATCCCCATCGCTGTCTCTCTTTCGCGTTCACTGTCGGTTATAGATGCGGAGAATGACTTAGTCGAGATCGAATTCACGCAGAGGGCGTCCCTGGTCGGGAGTCTCCTTTGCCTTGCGCAACGCTTCCTCGAATCGCTTGTCGAACAATTGTTGTTTATTCTTTTCGGCTTCGACAGACTGCCGGAAGATGTCTTCTTTGCGCTCGTCCTGTTCGCGCATGGCCTTGGCAGCGGCTTCAAAATCTTCGAAAGTCCGCTTACGCGGCGCGGAGGTGTGGGAGAGGATCGCCCTGGTCTCGGGGTCGATCTTCAGGATCGCCCCGCAATCGGGACAGATAACATCGAACGTCTTTACCGGCTTAGCCTTCATTGCTGCCAACATTCTAAAACATTTAACGTTGACTTGGCCGCAAACGAGGGTTTCTACAGCCAGATGGCCTTGTGCCCCGGGCATTGCTGCCCGGCTTGCTCCACCAGCAGCTCGGGAAGAGCTTCACCGTACCGGGCGAGAAACCAAGCCGCGCCCAGAACCCGCTCCTGGGGGTGACGGTTGGGAAACAGGTTGAGCGCGATCAACCCGGCATCGCGACCGAGTGTCTGCTCCCGCCGCAGTTCGTAGTTTGCCGCCAGGCGGCGCATCCTGTTCATTTGATAGCGCATCTTGGAACTGCTGACGTCCGCAGCGCGGCCAAGACCGGGGTCGAGGGAGTGCATATAAGTGGCTAGCGCCGAGATCTCCGTATCCAGGGCCTGGCCGGCGGCGGCGAGCTTGCGCTTACCCACCACGGAGATGGCTTGCGCACCCAACCGCTGGGCCAGCTCAAGCGGATCCTGCAAAACGCTCTGGATCACATCGGGTAGAGAAACCCCGTGGCGGGCAAGCAGACCAGCGATCGCCGGCTCGATGATCGTAGCCGACAGGCGTGGGAGGACGGGCGTGGTGCGGCCAAGGATGCGCTCATAAAGCACCTGTGATTGAGCGAAATACGCAACTTCAGACGGACCGCCCACATAGGCGGCCGTGGGCAGAATGGAATCCTGAAAAACCGGCCGCAGCAAGGCGTTGGGGCTGAGCCGTTCCGGTGCCGCATCCAGAATGGCCAGCAACTCTGAAGTAGAGTAGTGCTGCCTCGCAGCTTGCCATCCGCCATCCGCCGTGCGCCGCAGCGGAACCCGCGCCCCGGAGCTGCTATCGAAAAGAAAGAGCAGACTGGATAGCGGTGGGACCAATACCTGGGAGTGATAGCCAGCAGCCGCAAGCTGCTGGTCGCGATCGTTGATTGCCACCCGCAGTTCATCGGCACGCACGATTGCCTGGCGCAGAACATCGCTGCCTAAAGCATGGAAGCCACGGGAAGAAGCATCCACCACCACCAGCCCTTGAGCGGCGAAAGCGCTCGAGATGAATTGCGCGAAAGCCTGCCCCAGAGTCTGTCCGGGGCGATAGCAGGCGGCAAGCTGATCGAGAACCGGGCCGGGGCCGAGGATCTCGGACACCTGGGCCACCAATTCCTCAACATTCGTCCCCATGGCCAGGGCGCCGACCGCAGCAACATTCGCGTGATCATCGGCCAGCCGCAGGGTCTTCAGCTCGTGCCGGTCGGGTAAGGTTACGTGATCCGCTTCCGCCAGGTCGTGGTCCTCGGTGGCCAACCAAAAAACCGGCACGTGCGGACTGCCGGAGAGGGAAGCGTCTTTTGCTTTGCGAATTGCGGTGGCTGCTTTGAGTATGGTAAAGAGCGGGCCGCCGAAGAGCGTCACCTGCTGGCCGGTGACTACCGCGCCGGCGCCGTTGCGTAGCCGTACGATGTTCTGAAAGACCGGATCAGCAGCGCCAAAACTGCGGTTCTGCTGCTCCAGCAAATTGCAAAGAGTCTCGCGATGAGCGGGGGGGAGAACCGGGGACGCGGTCATCCACTCGGTGGAATAGGCACTGGCGGGGTAAAACGGCGTGAGCGCTTCACGGCGCTCTGCGAAGTCCAGGAACAGCCGGCTGAGACCAGGCAGCATCGCGATGGGATAACACTCGGTCTTCACTTGCTCCATCGCCATTCGCCTCGTGCCCTCACCTGTTGTAGTTTCTCATCATTTCCGCCGCAGGGATGCCCGCAGGTCCTTCTTGCTGGAGGCGGGTAGGGTGTCCAGGGCATAAAGCGCCAGCGAGCGATATACGCCCGCCAACATAGGATGGGGCTTGAGGGCCCGAAGATGCAGACGAATTGTCTCGACGTCCCCCCTGGCAATCGGCCCGCTGAAACTCTTGCCGGCCCCCCTGAGGAAGAAGTTGTCGAGGGTGGCCCGGGCGATGGGCTCGATCAATCGGCGTGCCTGGCGCGGGCTGAATCCGGCCAGTGCCGCCGCTTCCTGGGCCGCCGCCAGATGGCTGACCAGCAGCGGCGATGACAGCACGCCTACCGCATGGTAGAGCGCTTTGCTCGCAGCCTTAATCGAAAACGGGCGGCCACCGATCTGACGGACGATGGCACTCAAAATGCGGCGGCTGGCGGCATCCGCTTCGATGCCAAACGATACCCCTTCGAGCGCTACCGGAGTGCGGGTTGGAAAGCTCATCACCGGATGGACTGAGGCCACGGAGGCTCCCGCGTGTGCAGCCGATTGCAGCACCTGCCCACTGAGCGCACCACTGGAATGGACGACGATTTGTCCCTTGAGACCGCGTTCCCCAACCAATTTTTCAACCCTCTTAACGAGGCGGCTCGTCACTCGAGCGATAGCGGCATCCGGCACGCAGAGCCAGAGCACATCTGCTTTAAATTGGGCGCGGTCGAACGTGGTCAACGGCAGAGTGCGTCCCCATTTCGCAGCGCCGGCAGCAGTGTGCGCACCGGAAACGACCTCGTCGAGCCTCACTCCGGCAACACCGAGAGCGTGGGCCAGCGAACTGCCCCAGTTGCCTAATCCGATGATGGAAACGCTCGGTTGCATACCGGATGGTACTTTAAAATTGTCCGGCAACGTGAAGGAGTGGCATGGCGAAAAAACCATCAGGAAAGAACAACGTGGAAGTGATCTCATCAAAAGTAAGCTATGAAGGCCCACTCTTCCGCGTACACACAGACAAAATCGTAGAGAACGGCCGGGAGGTGATCCGCGATGTGGTGCGCCACAACGGATCGGTCGTCATCCTGGCGATCGATGATTCGAAAAACAAGCGAGATCCCCTGATCGTGATGGAGCGCCAGTATCGCCACGCGGCGAAGGAATATTTGCTGGAGGTTCCAGCGGGAAAAATGGAAGAGGGAGAGGATGCGCTGGCCGGGGCCAAGCGCGAACTGCTGGAGGAAACAGGCTTCAAGGCGAAGCGTTGGCGAAAAATGGTGCGCTACTTCGCCAGTCCCGGCTTTCTAGGTGAATGGATGCAAGTATTTATCGCCGAGGGCCTGACGTTGGGAGATGCGCAACCGGAGTACGACGAGCAACTTGAAATCGAGATGATGCCGCTGTCCAGGGTGCTCAGCATGATCGAAGCGGGAAAGATCTACGACGGTAAGACATTGATTTCAGTCATGCTATATGCGCGGCTGAGGCAGGCTGCGAAGAAAAAGAACAAAAAATAGGGCACTCGTTTTGCCGCCTACTGGAAGCCGCACGCAACTCACGCGACTTTTGGAAAACCATTCCGACCCCTGATGCGTCTGTAAAGGAGAGCAGTTTCTTCTCCTCAATGCTCGATACGCATCAAGGAAGGTCGACAGGCTAGTGGCTCAATACAAAGGCAAGGTGAAGTGGTTCAACAACGCGAAGGGTTACGGCTTCATCGGACGGGACGACGGACCCGACGTGTTCGTTCACTACAGCGCGATTCAACTCGATGGATACAAGAGCTTAAAGGAAGGCGACGAAGTGGAGTTCGACATCGTACAAGGGCAAAAAGGACCTCAGGCCGATTCCGTAACTCGAGTTCGAGAAGTAGCTTAAACTGCGGAAAAATCGGAGCTCAATAACCCGTAGGCGTGCGGGACGTTAAGCCGCGCGCACTGTGCGGTTCATTCTTCCTGACCCATCGTTAATCAAGTGTCTCGCTGACTTTGCAGCACACATCCGCTCATTCGAATCGTCCTTGACTCGATGCAGTGATGCTTCGTTTGTTGCCGGTCAAGGCGCCAGGCCAACTGGTTCTGCTCGGTCAGGGACAGTGGTCGGGGATCAGTGATGCTGCCGGGATTACTGAGCTATATTCCTATCATTCCATCGAGCACTTGAGAAGAACAACTCCGTTTTCAGTGACGTAGCCGCCGCCTTCAGCGTGATGAATGTCGTGCACGGGACCGTGGACGGCCGCAATGAGACAGAGCCGATGAACGTTCAGCTTATCTCCGGGACATACTTTCCAATGCTTGGAGTTCGGCCATTGATGGACGTACGCTCACAGATGAAGACGATGGGACCGAGGGAGACCATCCCGTGGCGGTTATCAGCTATGCGTCACTTTTCCGGGGTTTATATGTGATCGTCACTGGTCGACCCGATGGTTGCGTTGCGATGTGAGTAAGTAGCACGGCTCTCAAATCCTTGCAGCTAGGGTAAATTGAGTTGAGAGATGGATAACAAATCCATTGCGCAGTTGTTGGGCGAGACCGCTGACCTGTTGGAGATTGCGGCCGGCGATCCGTTCCGAATCCGCTCCTATAGGCGCGCTGCCGAAGCGGTGGAGAACAGTACCGAGCAACTCAGTTCCTTCGTGAACGAGCCGGAGCGGCTGCTTGCCATTCAGGGCATCGGCAAAGGCATGGCGGCGAATATCCAGGAAATCGAGACCCGCGGAAGCCTGAAGCTGCGGGATGAGTTGCTAACGAAATATCGGCCCACGATGCTGGAATTGTTGAAACTGCCCGGCATGGGGCCGAAGACAGTGGCCTTGCTGTGGGAGGCGTTGGAGGTAAGCGACGTAGAGCAGCTGCAGGCCGCCATCGACGCCGGAAAACTCGCGACTCTGCCCCGCTTTGGACAGAAGCTTATCGAGAAATTGTCGCGAGGGATCGTTGAATATCGCAGGAACAGCGGCCGCTTTCTGCTGGACGACGCCGAAGCTGCAGCGGAGCGGGTCACTCTGTACCTGGAACAGTTCCCGGGGATCGAGCGCGTCATGCCGGCCGGATCTTTGCGTCGCGGACGAGAAACGGTAGGCGATCTGGACCTGCTGGTGACCGGGCCCGCTTGCGCGGAAGAGGTGGTTGCCGCCGCGGTCGAGTACACAGCGGCCTATCCTCCAATCGCCGAGCTGCTGGCAAAAGGCCAGAACAAAGTAAGCTTCCGTTTGCGCAGTGGTCTGCAGGTCGATGTTCGCTTGTTGCCGAAGGCGTGTTATGGTGCTGCGCTGCAATACTTCACGGGCTCGAAAATGCATAATGTTTCGCTGCGCCAGCGCGCGCTGAAACGCGGCTACACCTTGAACGAATACGCCCTGGCACGTTTGGACGATGGCGCCGTGGTAGCCGCAGCATCCGAAGAGGAAATCTACCAGGCGCTGGACATGGACTGGATTCCCCCGGAGCTGCGCGAAAACCAAGGTGAAATTGAAGCAGCCGCGGAGCACCGCCTGCCAAGCCTGATCGAGTTGGATGATGTCCGCGGGGATGTGCATATGCACACCCAGGCCACGGACGGGAAGAACAGCATACTCGAAATGGCCGAAGCAGCCATCGCGCGGGGATACGAATACATTGCGATCACCGATCACTCCAAGAATCTGGCCATGGTCAACGGACTGGATGACCAGCGCGCGCTCGAGCATATGAAACAGATTCGCGAAGCGGATGCGCGGATGGAAGGCCGCATCCGCGTGCTGACCGGAATTGAAGTCGACATTCTGGGAGATGGAGAAATCGACCTCTCACATGAAGTGCTGGCACAGATGGACGTGGTGATCGCCAGCGTTCACTCGCTTTTCCAGCAGCCCAAAGAACAGATGACGGAGCGTCTGCTCAAGGCCCTGGGGAATCCCTATATTCGGATTCTTGGACATCTAACTGGGCGATTATTGCTGCGCAGGGACAGTTACGAAATGGATTTAACGGCAGTGCTCAAGCAGGCAGCTAAGCTCGGTGTGGCGGTGGAACACAATGCGTATCCCGACCGGCTTGACCTGTGCGACATTGACTTGCGCCGGGCGCGGGAGTTGGGCTGCAACATTGTCATCAATACCGACTCACACCACATCAGCCATCTGGACGCAATGCATTACGGGATCCGGCAACTGCGACGGGCCTGGCTGACGAAAGCGGACGTCCTGAACACCAGGCCGGTTGAGGATTTCCTGGCGGCGTTGCGTCCCCGACCGGGCTAAGAACAGCAGGTCCCTCACCACAGGCCAACCTTCAAAATACGCGCTCGTCCAAAACGGAGCGAAGGTACCGGCCGTAGCCACTCTTGGCTACCCTGGCAATCAGCTTCTCCAGACGCGCGGCGTCGATCCAGCCCAGGCGATAGGCGATCTCTTCAGGACACGCAATTTTGAGCCCCTGACGTTTCTCAATGGTCTCGATAAAGATAGCGGCTTCGATCAGGGAGTCGTGGGTCCCGGTGTCGAGCCATGCGAAGCCCCGCCCCAGGACCTGGGTCCGCAGTTTGCCCCTCTCCAGGTACCAGCGATTGACATCGGTAATTTCCAGCTCGCCGCGCGCTGAAGGCGCGATCTGGCGGGCGATTTGCGAGGCCTCGCCGTCAAAAAAATAAAGACCGGTTACCGCGTAACGGGATTTCGGCGTTTCCGGCTTTTCTTCAATCGATAGCGCACGGCCGGAAGCGTCGAACTCCACTACCCCATAACGTTCAGGGTCGGAGACCGGGTAGGCAAAGACGACAGCCCCATCCTGGATCTGTGCCGCTTCCTGAAGGCTGTGGGCAAAATCGTGACCGTAGAAAATGTTGTCCCCAAGGATCAGCGAGCAAGGGGCGCCACCGATAAACTCTTCGCCAATAATCAGGGCCTGCGCCAACCCGTCAGGGGAAGGTTGCACGGCATATTGAAAGGAGATGCCCCACTGCTCACCGGAACCCAAAAGCCGCTCGAAGAGCGCCGTATCCGCCGGCGTGGAGATAATCAGAACCTCGCGAATGCCGGCCAGCATAAGCACCGACAGAGGATAGTAGATCATCGGCTTGTCGTAGACGGGAAGCAACTGCTTGGAGACGACATGAGTCACGGGATACAGGCGGGTCCCGGAACCACCGGCGAGGATGATGCCCTTCATCGCGCAGCGCTCCCGCGGTGGGCGTAATTCAGATCAATCCACTGGCGGTAAGCCCCGCTCGTCACCTGCTCCACCCAGTCCTGATGCGCGAGATACCACTGAACCGTGCGGCGAAGTCCAGAGGCGAAGGTCTCGGCTGGCCGCCAGCCGAGCTGACGTTCGATCTTTGCCGCGTTGATGGCATAGCGCCGGTCGTGGCCGGGGCGGTCGGTTACGAAGCTGATCAATTTACGGTGGGGCACGTGGGGCGAGTCGGGCAGCATCTCGTCGAGCAGGCTGCAGAGCAGTTCTACCGTATCCAGATTGGCCTGCTCATTGCGGCCGCCGATGTTGTAGGTTTCGCCGATCTCCCCCCGCTCCAGCACCGCCCGCAAAGCGGAGCAGTGGTCGCCGACGTAGAGCCAATCGCGCACCTGCCTGCCATCACCATAGACCGGCAACGGCTTGCCCGCGACCGCATTGGTAATCATCAGCGGCAGAAGCTTCTCTGGAAACTGGTAGGGACCGTAGTTGTTGGAGCAGTTGGTGGTGACCGCGGGCAAATCGTAACTATGCACATAGGCGCGCACCAGATGATCCGAGGCAGCCTTCGAGGCCGCATAAGGACTGTTGGGCGCGTAGGCAGTGGTCTCCTCGAACGGCGGATCCTGGGGATGGAGCGTACCGTAGACCTCGTCGGTCGAGACGTGCAAAAAGCGAAACTTCTGCCGGGCCTCCGGGGAGAGCTTTGCCAGATAGGCCCGGGTGGCTTCGAGCAACCGGAAAGTGCCGTCGATGTTGGTCTGGACGAATGCCTCAGGACCGGAGAGAGAACGGTCCACGTGGCTCTCGGCCGCAAAATGCAGGATGGCGCGGGGTTGATACCGGTCGAGTAAACGATCGAGGAACGCTGGGTCGCAGATGTCGCCCTGCTCGAAGTGGTAGGCCGAAAGCCGCTCGACCGAAACCAGGTTCTGCAGGTTCCCGGCATAAGTGAGCTTGTCCAGGTTGACCACCGGCGTGCCCACAAGCGCGAGCCAGTCCAGAACAAAGTTTGACCCAATAAAGCCGGCTCCCCCGGTAACAGCAATGGGCGACAAATCGTTCAGCATCACTTACCTCTGATTAAGTACGCGTGGGCAGGCTGGCTCGGAAATAATCGAGGGACAGCTCGAGACCCTGGCGGAGACCGATCTTTGGCTCCCATCCGAGCAGCGTTCTGGCCTTGGTGATATCAGGGCAGCGCTGCATGGGATCGTCGATCGGCAGTGGCTCGTAGCGGATCTTACTCTGCGAGCCAGTGACTGCCAAAACCTCATGCGCGCAATCTTTGATCGTCCACTCGACCGGGTTCCCGATGTTCACGGGAAGATGTTCGCTTGAACGCGAAAGTAGGAGAATGCCAGCGATCAGATCGGAGACGTAACAGAAGCTTCTGGTCTGGCTGCCATCTCCGTAAACGGTGAGATCTTCGTCGAGCAGCGCCTGGATCATCAGGTTGGAGATGACGCGTCCATCGGTCGGCTGCAGTCGTGGGCCGTAGGTGTTGAAGATGCGCACCATATGGCTGTCAACGCTGTAGTAGCGATGGTAGGCCATGATGAGAGCCTCGGAGAATCGCTTGGCCTCATCGTAGACCGAACGCGGCCCGATCGGGTTGACGCGGCCCCAATAGCTTTCCGTCTGGGGGTGAACATCGGGGTCGCCGTAGCATTCGGAGGTGGAGGCGTGCAGAAACCCAGCCTGATATTTGCGCGCCAGATCGAGAGCATTTCTGGTCCCCTGCGATCCGACATTCAGGGTCTCCGGACCGAGCCGCGCGTAGTCGGCCGGGCTGGCAGGGGACGCGAAATTGAAGAGATAATCGATTCGCCCCAGGTCGAAGGGCTGGCAGATATCGTGCTCTACCAGGGTAAATCGCGAGTCATTTTTGAATCCGGCCAGGTTGGCGGCACGCCCGGTGGCAAAATTATCCACACCCACCACATGATGGCCCTGGGCCAGAAGGGCATCGCACAGATGAGAGCCGAGGAAGCCGGCGGCGCCGGTGACCAGGACACGATGAGTCGTCAAAATACGGTTTCCCCCGTCTTAGGATCTAGAAATTAGATTTTAAGGCCAGCGCTTGGTCGAAGCGGATTCAACCGACGTGTGCTGGGAAGGCCTGCCCACACTGAGGTAGGTGAAGCCGAGATCCTGCATTACCCAGGGGTCGAAGAGGTTGCGGCCGTCGATGATGATGGGATAGCGAAGCGTATAGCGCAGCCGCTTAAGGTCCAGGCGTCCGAATTCCGCCCAGTCGGTCAGGATCAGCAAGGCATCGGCATTGTCCGCGGCCGCATAGGGATCGTCGGTGTACTGCAGGCAATCATTTGGAGGCATTTCGAGCTTGGCCCGCTCGATGGCGGCGGGATCATGGGCGCAGATGGTGCTGCCCGCATCGAGGAGCATGCGGATGATTTCGAGCGCCGGCGACTCGCGAATATCGTCCGTGCCGCCCTTGAAAGCCAGGCCGAGCACCCCGAGACGCTTCTTGCGGAGGGTCCACAGGGCGGAGCGAATCTTCTGAAAGAAGCGCTCTTTTTGCAGTTCGTTAATCTTTTCCACTTCTTCAAGCAGGCTGAAGTCGATACCCAGCTGTTGCGCGACGTAGCGAAAAGCCGCCACATCTTTGGGGAAACACGATCCTCCATAGCCAATGCCGGCGCTCAGGAATCGCTTGCCGATTCGCTTATCCATCCCCATGCCCTGGGCCACGTGCTCCACATCCGCATCTACCGCCTCGCACAGGTTGGCGACCACATTAATAAAGGAGATCTTCATGGCCAGAAAAGCATTGGAGGCATGCTTGATGATTTCTGCCGCCTTGGTCGAGGTCTGCAAAATCGGCGGCAGGTCGGTGGCGCAGCGATGGCCTGGAACGGCGTCGGAGCGCTCGTAGTAGCCGCCTGAAGTCAGAGGCTCGTAAATGGCGGCCAGCAGTCGCGCCGCTTCTTCACTGTCAGCGCCGAGAACAATCCTGTCAGGATGGAGAAAATCCTTGACCGCAGTGCCTTCGCGAAGGAATTCGGGGTTCGAGGTCACGTCAAATAGCGACCGCGAGACGCCGTTGCGTTCGATCGTGCGTCGAATCCAGTCGTTGGTGTAGACCGGCACGGTGCTCTTCTCGACGATGACCTTGTAGGAGTGAATCGAACGGGCAATCTCGCTCGCAACCGCATCAACATATGACAGATCGGCGTTGCCGGTCTCACTTTGCGGCGTGCCCACAGCAATGAAGATGACCTGCGACGCCTGCGTGGCATGGCCAAGGTCGGTGGTGAACTGGACCTGACCGCTGCCGCGGTGCCTGCTCAGAAGTTCGGGAAGAAACTCCTCGTGAATCGGGACCAGGCCCTGATTGAGCTTGTTTACCTTATCTTCGTCATTATCGACGCACAGGACCCGATGGCCGATTTCAGCAAAGCATGCGGCCGCCACCAAACCTACATATCCCGATCCGACTACCGTAATTGCAATGGATTCGCTCATCTTGTTTTCTGGACTCCGCCTCGGCATCAAATGCCTTGATGTGACTACTTATTTTGGGGGAAAGCCATACTCAAATCGTGCAAGATTGATACGAAAGAGCGGTCGAGATGCCGCAGAATGAGCAATTTCCGCCCCGGGCCGCTACCGTTAGCAGCATTTCTTCACCGTTAGAAGGAGAAATTCTTTAAACGGTGGCCCCTACACTGTCTGTGTTCTTGGTGGGGGAGCCGGAGGCCCGTGCTTCATCCTTTGCTTCCGCTTCATGATATTCCATCTCGGTGTTGATGGACCAGACATTGTCCTTGTCCCGAACCCCGGCGAGGATGTTATCGACCGCTGTCATGGCGGTCAGCATGGAGTGGTCCTGATTGTTGTACTTGTGCATCCCATTTCGGCCGACCAGGTACAGGTTATGGAATCGATCGAGAAATTCGCGGATGACATGGAATCGCTCGTAAGTGCCGAAATAGGCCGGGTAGGTCTTGGGGACGCGCACCACATGAGCATCGGTTACGTCGCAGGCACGCAGAATGCCGATTTTTTCCACTTCGGCGATGGCAAATCTCTTCAGATCCTCATCCGCCATTTTCCATAGGGCGTCGGTCTGATAACAAAAATACTCTAGGCCGATCCAGGTCTTGCTGGGGTCGGCGACCATGTAGGGGCTCCAGTTGTTGAAGATCTGCAGCCGTCCTACCAATACATCCGGTTCCTGAATGTAAATCCAGTTGTCTTTGAGCGGGCTTCCGTCCGCTTCGCGCACAGTCAGGTGGTCAACCAGGAGCCCCACTGTGATGAAGTCGCGATATTGCAGACCATCGCTCACCTCCCGGACTTCGCTCGGTATGGGGGTGTCCATGGCGTCGATCAGTTCCCGCACCGGCATCGTGGAGAAAACATAGTCCGCCGGGAAGCGGCACCGTTGTCCAGTATCACTGACCGCTTCGACGGCAGTGATCGCATCCCCGTCGACAAACAGCCGGGTCGCGCGCCAACCGAGAAGAATCTCTCCCCCCTGTTCGCGAATCTGGTCGGCTGCGTGTTCCCAAAGCTGACCGGGGCCATATTTCGGGTAGAGGAATTTCTCAATCAGGGAGGTCTCGGTCCCCTTCTGTTGAATGGCCTGATCCTTGGAGGAAGCAAAGACCTTCTTGAGAAAATGCAGAATGGCGGTGGTCAGCGAAAGGCCTTTGATCCGCTGTGCTCCCCATTCCGCGCTGATCACCTCGCAAGGAACGCCCCACACTTTCTCGGTGTATGACTTGAAAAATGTGAGGTACAGCTGGCGTCCGAAGCGATTGATCAGAAAGTCTTCGAGCGACTTCTCTACCTTGCGCGGGAAAAGCCTGGCCAGCAGGTAGCTGACACCGATCTTCAGAGTGCGGATCAAACCGAGTTTGCCCAGCGTGTCCCCAGTCAGCTTGATGGGGTAGTCGAAGAAGCGGCGCAGAAAGTAGATGCGGCTCTTGCGCGGGCGGACCAGCATCACTAGGTCCGTGGTCTCAGGGGTTAGGCCGGAGCTATTGGTCTTGAGGGTTCGCTGTTTGTTTTGGTGACGCAGCGCGTGCTGGGCATCCGCGCTGGCCTCGGGCGGCATCAAATCCATCCACCAGTTCATCACCCGGTCGGATTTGGAGAAGAAACGATGTCCCCCAATGTCGATGCGATTACCGTTGTGGCGGATCGTACGCGAGATGCCACCAATTTCGTGACTGGCCTCGAGCACAATGGGATGCACGTCCGAACGGCGAAGAAACTCCAGGGCGGCCGTGAGCCCCGCAGGCCCGGCGCCAATGAGTAAGGCGGTTTTAGGCATGAATACTCCAGCTGCTTGCGATCAAGAACCACTGCACGATGAGGCGCACCTTCCCCGGGGTGTTATCTGATCCATCAATAACACGGTAACAGGGTAGATGCTTTATAAAACGCTGCATTCACGCTGGAGCGAGCCGCGCAAGTTCAGGTCACGCGATCGTGGTGAGATTTTAGAACGTTTAGCGGTGCACTTCATGCTATTACCCTGAAAGGTTCCGGCTGATATTTTTGCCCGATAAAGGAATCTGTCACTGCCGCGCACACTCTTGCCCTGAAGCCTACCACGACGGGTGTCTGTTCTGTTCGCATCGAATCCATGCAGTACCTCTTGCGCTAATTGTTAGCACTGTTCGGTTCTGGTACAGCACTGTTTCTCTTCTAGACAGAACAGTATGTTTTGATTACCCTGAACGTGCACCGGCAGGAGAGCTGCTGCAAGAAGAGCTACGCTCTCGTCGTGGTGCAAAGATCTGCTGCGAGGGTTCATTCTCCAGCTTAGAGGAGCGGGTTCTCGGTCAGAGTTCCGGATTGGGAATCACCTGCGAGCCGCCTTTTTTGGGCATCATACTGTGTACTAGCGCTGCAACTATTGTTGGATTTGTAACCAGAGAGGTTACTTGGTAGAAACGACTGGGTGCAGCGCATGCTCTAATTATGTCTGTATTGTGCGTGATGAGATGGAAGCCTGAAACAGGAGCGATGGGTCACTTTTTGCCCTGGCTTTTCGATATCTCCAGACACCGAAGGATCAACATTTGATTTCACGGGCGGCTAACATGCGACTTCTCTCTAGAGCACTAGCATTGGCAGTTGTCATGGCGGGAGCCATACTGCCGAATGCCTCGGATGCCCAAGTGGTACCCGCGATCAAGGGTGGCGGAAGTCAAATCAATGTCTATGGGCTCTATGTCCCGGTAAAGACCGACTTCAACTCCACGCTGGACTATCCGCCTGCCGCTCCTTCGCCCCCGGGCACCTTCGACGCCAATGGGTGGAACCAGGGCTTTTCCATCGGCGCTGATTTCCGCCTGGGGCGGTTCGTGTTTGGGCAGCCTGCGGTCGGGACTCGCTTCACCTACAGCAGCGGCACTTATGGGAAGCAAAGAACCTTCGTGTTCGGCCCGGAAATTCACTACATCTACCGCCGTTTTCGCCCCTATGGCGATTTCCTGATCGGTCCCGGGAACATTACTTATAGAACAGGTCAGACAGACAACAGCATCGTTTACGAGTTCGGCGGCGGTGTGGACTACCACAAGAGCCGAGTCCTGAACTTCCGCATCATTGACTTTCAGTACCAGCTCTGGGACCTGGGGAATCACTTCTATCCCCCGGGATTTTTGCCTGGGCAACCCGGCGTTTACATCGACACTAAACTCAAGCCGTATACTCTCAGCTTCGGTGTTCTCTTCCGGGTCAAGTGAGTTAACCCGGCGCGTATTGCGTCCCAGGCTGCGAAATCCTCTCAGTGCAGTCCATGCCAGCGGCAGCGGAAGACCTCTTCTCCGTTGGCATGGTGGAAATCGTGGCTTTTTAACCGATTCGAATTTCTCCCCTCGGATGTCATCGTGAAGTAAAGATGTATCGAACCCCCCAACCCGCCGACCCCTATCTCAGACCTTCGTTCTCGGTGTCGAACCGCGTGGGCAGGTTGGCGTGGTCCATCATTTGGATTTTCTTATTCCGCCTATCGCCCCGGCCTTTTCACTCCTGGCGTGCTTTCCTCCTGCGCTGCTTCGGCGCTGAGTTGGGGCCACATTGTCATTTTTATCCCCGGTGCCGGATATGGGCTCCCTGGAATCTGGTGTGCGCCGACGGGGTATCCCTGGCCGATGAAGCGGAGATCTATAACCCTTCGCCCGTCTCCATGGGATCGCACGCCATCGTTTCCCAACAGGCTTACATTTGCGGAGCCACGCACGACTACAACGACCCGGCGTTCCCGCTCATTTCCTTTCCCATGAGCCTTGGCGCCTATTCATGGGTGTGTGCACGCGCTTCTGTCTGTCCGGGAGTGAACGTAGGCGACGGGGCGGTGCTCGGCCTTGGCTCGGTGGCCACGCGGGATTTGGAGCCGTGGACCGTTTACGCAGGGGTTCCGGCACAGCCCGTGAAGCAGAGAGTGGAGCGAGAGCAACGCAGTGCTGCCACGTAGTGGGGCCACGTAATGAGTTGGACTCCACACCCGGTGCGGGAATGATTTTCGACCATTTCTCCTGTTAGTGTGATGAGGTAGACCTATAGGAGAAATGCTCTTAGCGATGCAGCCTGTCTTGCGAAACCTTAACCCAGCAACGGCTAGTGCTGCCACGGCTCAGAACGCGATTCGTTGGAAAACCTTTGCAGGTCTCGCCGCGATTGGTTTTCTGCAGTTTGCCCTGTGCGCTACGCGTGCACAGGCGCAGAATTCCGATAACGGCGGCCTGTCTTCGCAAAGTTCTGCGCCGATCCCGATCACGCCCGCGCCCAGCAATCCTTCCGCAAATACGCCGCTTGAGCCTATTTTTCCTCAATCAACGACGCCTCAATCGACCGTGCCTGGGGCTGCCCGCTCCTCTATCTATGCGACACCCAACGGGCCTGCATCGGGAGCAGGGCTGGGCTACGGACCCATCCGCCCGGGAGATATCGTGGAAGTTCAGATATTCGATGCCCCGGAGTACTCGGTGCGTATGCCCGTCTCACCCGCCGGGCAAATCGCGATCCCGTACGCAGGCCTTTTTCATATAGAAGGTATGACTTCGATCGAAGCGGCGCAGGCAATCGCACGGCTCTTTGTGCAAAACCAGATCCTCCGTGATCCACGGGTGATTGTTACCACGCAACAGTTTGGTTACAGCGTGACCGTGATGGGCGAGGTGAAGAACCCCGGCATCTACACCCTGGCAGGACGGAAGCGGCTCATCGATCTTCTAACCGAGGCAGGTGGCGTTACCACTTCGGCGGGACATGTAATTGAAATCTTCGCACCCGGCTCGATGAAAAATCCGACCACCGTTCTATGGGATCCAACGCTGCGCGAAAATGACAATGCCGAACTGGAGATCAAGACCGGAGAAACCATCCTGGTTAGCCGTTGCGGGGTGGTCTACGTGGGCGGCAACGTAGGCCGGCCGGGAGCATTCCCGCTGTGCGAATCCAACCACACCACACTCTCCGAGGTCATCGCTCTGGCCCAGGGAACCAAGCCGAACTCTTATTCGCAAAAGACACTTCTGCTGAGAAGCTCAGGCTACGGAACGCGGGTGGTGCAAAAGGTCAAACTCGAAGACGTGCTGAGGGGACGGGCGGTGGATATTACCATGCAGCCGGACGACATTCTCTTTGTCCCGCCGAGCATACTCAAAGCAGCCGGAAAAACTGCTTTGGTGGCCGCGATAGGATTTGCCACACAGGCGTATTTTTACATTCACTAGAGCATTTCTCCCCAGCCCCTTGCGACGAAGAGCCCATGGTAGTGAAGTGCCGATGAAGTTCAGTGTGGTTACAATCTCCTTCAACCAACGGCAGTACCTGGAGGAAGCCCTCACCTCGGTGTTGGCACAGGATTATCCTGCGATCGAATACATCGTGGTGGACCCGGGCTCGACGGACGGAAGCCGCGAACTGATCGAAAGCCTTCGCAGCCGGCTGGCGCACATCGTGTTTGAACCCGATCAGGGAGCCGCGGACGGCCTGAACAAAGGGTTTCAGCACGCCTCCGGCGACATTTTCGGGTTCCTAAATTCTGACGACGCGCTCCTGCCGGGAGCGATGAGAAACGTCAGCCAGGCCTTCGAGCAGAACCCCGATTGCGACATCGTGATGGGTAACGGCTTTATCGTCGATGCCGATGGCAGGCGTATTCGACGGATCCGGGCAGCCGGTTTCACGGTGGAGCGTTATTTCTACGGAGGAGCGACCTGGCTGCAACAGGCGACGTTTTTCCGGCGCGCGGCATTTGCGGCTGTGGGGGGATTTAACGTAAGCAATCGTTCCTGCTGGGATGGCGAACTACTGGTGGACATGGTCCGGCAGGGCGCCAAGGTCAAATATCTCAATCAAGATCTGGCCCTCTTTCGAGTGCACGCAAAGTCCATCACCGGCTCGCGACGACATAGTGAAATGATGAAAGCAGACGCCGATCGCATGTTTTCTCTCTCCCGCGGACGGCAATGGACAGCCTTGGATACACTCCGTGCTTATCTGTTTCGCATCGAACGCATCCTTACCCATCCCGGCGCTGTAGAGTCCGCGATCCGGGCGCGCATGCGGGGGAGCTAGTGCTCCAAATGGGGTTTAGTCACACTGGTTCAACGGGCGAGAAAGATTGGAGAAGGGGCCTGCGGCACTCTATAATCTGGATTCTAAAGGAAAGTCGACCACTTTCCGGCAGGTGGAGGTGGAGGTCGAGGGACGTCCGCCGCTGGACATCTTCAATCTACCGATTCGGTGAACTTCCAAGCGCATGAGTATTTATCCCCCACCATCGGAACCGGCCTTACTCCCCGAGTATCGCGAACCCCGCGAACACGAGCGTTCCTTTCTCAGCCTGGGATTGAACGACGGTCAGACCCTGCAGCACTTCCTTCTGATTGGCAAGAAATATATCTGGCTGGTTTTGGTTTGCGCCCTGCTCGGCACCGGGGCGGGATACATAGAAAATGCCAGGACTCCGAACGAATACCGGTCGACGGCGAACATTGAAATTACCCAGGACACGGCCGATCAGTTCCGCATGGACACCGGCGGAGGCTATGACAGTGGGTACATCGACATCACTAAGCTGGACACGGAGATCGCGATCCTGAAGAGTTCGACCCTGGCGATGAAAACCATCGTGTCGCTGCACCTTGATCAGAACAAGGATTTTCTGCCGCTGGGATCAAATCACACCTGGGATCTATCCAAAATCCAGGATCGTCACGCTCTGATTGGGATTTTTGAAGGAGGTCTCGCAGCGGAGCGCTTCGGACACACCAATATTCTCGACCTGAGCTTTACGGCGCGCAATCCCGAGCTTGCTGCGATCATCTGTAACACTCTCATCGACAATTACGTGCAGCACAACTTCAGTGAAAATTATGCCGCGACCCAAGAGGTTTCGGTCTGGCTGCAACAGCAGTTGGGCGATCTGAAGAACCGCCTTGAGGCAAGCCAGGAGCACATGCTCACGGTGCAGAAGGATATCGGTCTGGTGGGACTCGATCAGACGCAGAGCATCGTGCTTTCCCGGTTGGTGGACATCAGCCACGATGTGACCTCGGCTGAATCGCAACGCCTGGTCGCCCAAGCCAAGCTGATTACTTTGCAAAGTGCGCCGCCTGACGTGCTGGCGACCCTGAGTGGCGATCCGATCCTGATGGGATTGAAGGAGAGGATGACCACCCTGCAAGCTGAAAATGCGAACCTGAGCGCCAAATATGGGGCCAAGAATCCGCGGCTGCAGGAGAATCGCGCAGAACTCGCCGAAGTTGAGCAAAGCATGAAGGTGGAGCAAGGTACGGTTCTTGCCCGGGCTCAGGAGGAAGTGAACGCTGCCAAAGAGAATCAGGAAGCCCTGCAACGAAGGTTAGATCAGGAAAAGAACACTGCCTACAATGGCAATTCAAAGGCTGTCGAATACTCCCTTGCACGTCGGGAATACGAAGCCAATCGAGCGTTGTACGACGGGCTGCAACAGCGGCTGCAGGAGGCAGGCATCATTGCCGGCTTGCACTCCACCAATATCCGGCGCATCGACCCTGCTGATGCTCCAGACTTCCCCAGTTACCCGCGCCGGTCGGTCAACCTGATGATGGGCCTGCTCTGCGGGCTTGGCATCGGCTTGCTGCTGTCCTTCATGGTGGAGGCGCTGGATACCAACATCAAAACCATTTATGACATCGAGGATCGGCTTGGCCTGCCGATGTTGGGCGTCGTTCCCCAGGTCGACTCCAAGCTTCTCTCGCCGGAAACGTTTGTGAGGGATGCTACTTCGCCGCTTCCCGGCGCCTGGTCGCGGCTGGCCGAAGCCTACCGGTCATTACGGACCACTATCCTCCTCTCTCGCGCGGGCACCCCGCCGCAGGTGATCCTGATCAGCAGCGCCAAGCCCTCCGAGGGCAAGACGTCGATCACCACCCTGGAGGCGATCGTGTTTGCGCTCAATGGCGCCCGTGTGCTCCTGCTCGACTCGGACCTGAGACGGCCATCGGTTCATCTCCGCTTCAGGATTGCCAACAAGGTCGGGCTTACCTCGGTACTGACCGGCAAAGTCCCGCTACAGGAAGCGATCGTGCCGGTGGCGTCCGTGCCTTCCCTGCATATCCTGCCTGCAGGTCCTATTGCCCCCATGCCCGCCGAGTTGCTGGGCTCACTGCAAATGCAGAGGCTGATCGAGGGCTTGCGCGCAAACTACGACTTCATCCTGATCGATACGCCGCCGGTTCTGACCGTAACCGACGCAGCGGTGCTGGTGTCTATCAGTGACGGTGTGGTGCTGGTTCTGCGCTATGGGCAGGCCTCGAGGAATGTGGTCGCGCGCGCCAGCGAGATCCTATTACGTTCCGGGGCCCATCTGCTGGGCGTGGTGTTGAATGCGGTCGACCTGCAATCTTCCGATTACGCCGAGTACTATGGCCGCGCTTATAACGACTACTACCAATCGCGTGTGGATGTCGAAGAGTAGGCGTGAAAGCAATCATTGCCACGGGATTCGGCAAGCTCTACTTTCATGAAACAGCCCAAGCTCTGGCCGCCGTAGGAGTCGATGTAAACTTTCTCACCGGCTGGGTGCCGACGAAGAACCAGACCTCCCTGGTGGAACTGGCGGGAAAGCTGCTGGGAGAAAAGCACCTGGCGGCGCGCATGGCGGCCCGGCAGATTCCAGGCGCCTCTATCACGCCTATGGCCTGGGTCGAAGTCGCCGGAACTTTCATAAAATTAGTCCAACGTACGCGGGTTATTCCTCTTGATCTGGCGTACGGCATGCAGTTCCGCCTGGCCGGCTGGGGCAGCCGCAAATACCTGAAAAATGCCGATGTCCTGCTGGTTCGCAGCGGAGCAGGCCAATCGGGCGCGATCCGGAGAGCACGCATTAACGGCATGGCGATCGTTACCGATCATTCGATTGCCCATCCCGCCTTCATGCATCGGGCCCTGCGCGAAGAGTTTGCCCGCTTTGGTTTGCCGGCGGGCTACGACCCGCGCGCGGACCTGTGGAAGCTGGTCTTGCGTGATTGCGCTGATGCTGACCTGTTGCAGGTCAACTCCGACTTCGTGAAGAAGACTTTTATTGAACAGGGATACCCGGCGGACAAGGTGCGGGTCGCTTACCTGGGGGTACGGGAGGACTTTTTTGATCTGAAGCACGACTACCGCATCGATGGGCCGGTGCGCATTTTATTTACGGGGAATTTCGATATTCGCAAGGGTGTGCGGCTGTTGCTTGAAGCAATTCGCCGCTGCCGCCGGTCCGGACTCGATGTGCGCCTGGAGTTGCTGGGTAATCTAGGTAATGGGGCATCTTGTCTCGAACCGCGCGACGACATATTTTTTACTCACACACCCTTCGCCCCCCTCAAGCAGGTCGCCATGTCGTTTGAACGTGCCGACCTGTTTGTGTTTCCCACGTTTGCCGAGGGCTCGTCGCGTTCCGCGATGGAGGCCGCTGCCGCTGGTTTGCCCCTCATTACGACGGAGAATTGCGGCTTACCCCTCCAGCATGGAAAGAGTGCCATCTACGTACCGGCGGGCGATTCTGACGCTCTCACCGAGGCCATTGCCCGCGTTTCGACGGATGAGGGCTTGCGCCGATCAATAGGCAGAAACGCAATGAGAACCGTGACGGAGAACTATACCTGGAGGCATTACGGGCTCCGGGTAGCGGGGTACCTCAAGGAAGCGGCTGAAGGAGTTGCCTCGATAGATAAACCAACTGCAGTCCAACCCACCATCATTGATACCCGATAACCCAGGCGTGGAAATCAAGCGACGGGACGCCATGCCAGATGAAGATTCTTCGTTTTAGAGTCCCAGGTGGATTTCGACTGCCTGCGCCAGTGAGCTGGCCACGGCATCAGCGAGGTTAGCGGCTGCGTCAGCTCCTGCCTTCTGGCGGTCTGCCTCTCCCTGGATGAAGATGGTCTTCATACCTAGGCGCTGGCCCGCCTGGACGTCGGAAAGCGAATCGCCGATGACCACGCTGTTGCCCGCGTTGATATGGAGAAAATCGTTCATGGCCTGTTCAAAGAGGCCAGTGTCCGGTTTACGGCAATGACACTCGCCATGGTCATGGGGGCAGTAATAGATTGCGTCCAGCCGCGCGCCATGCCGCGCCAGGTCGGTCCGTATATTGCCATGAATCAGGTCCAACTGCTGAGTTGTGACCAGGCCCAACGCGATGCCGCGTTGATTGCTGACCAGGATTACGGTCAGGGCGGCGCGGTTCATGCGGGCAATGGCCTCGATCGCTCCCGGCAGCCATTGAAATTGCGCCCAGTCGCTGACATAAGCGCCCTCGGGCATCTTGCGGTTCAAAACGCCATCGCGATCGAGAAAGACATAGCGCACTATAATTACTAAGGCTAACATCGTGCCCGACCACGCCATCCAGCGCATTACTTTGCTAAGTTTTCGCACGTTTGGCGATTACGTACTAAAGGCGCCTTTCCTCTTCGAGCTCGCCCGGCTGTATCCCAACGCCGCGGTCACCATGGTTACCAACCGTAAGGGCGGCCAGGTATACCCCCTGGTGGACTCACGCCTGAAGCTGGTCATTGTCGACCACGGTGACCCGAAGCCGCGTATGCTACGCAAGCTCTTTGCTATGCCACCAGCGGACCTGGTCTTCGCCCTGGACGACAGCCGCACTACGCTGCTCCTCTCTCTGGTGGTTCGAGGCAAACGGAAAACGGGGTGGATCCAAGGGATCAGCCGTCTCTATACGGAAGGCGGCTTCTTTGAATGGAAAAGCGTTCGGACCTGGCTCTCTGCAATAGTAAGGACTGTCTACCGGCCGGGCAGGATTCGCCGTCCAGAAGACAAGCACGATGGCGAAGTGGAACTCGAACTGCTGGACCTGCAGGGACAAGGCCAGCCTCTGGCCAACTACCGCGGCGACTACGCATCTCCACCGGCCCCGCGACCGGAAAATCCTTATATTTATTGTGCGGCAGAGGCGGGTTGGCGCGCACGGCAGCTAACCGATGAACAATGGACCGGCATCCTCCGCGGCCTTCTTCAAGCCTTTCCGAAACATCACATCGTGGTCCATGGCGCAGCGGGTGCAGTCAAAGAACTTGTCTTGGAGCAGCGTGTTCTTGCCTACGGCCAAAGGTCTGTCCAGGAGCTGTTCGAGAAAATCTCCGCTGCCGACCTGGTGATCGCCCCCGATAGTTTTGCCCTGCACCTGGCTTCTTTCTACGACGTGCCGGCAATCGGCTATTTCGGTCCGGCGCACCCGCACCGCTTCCGGCCAACCGGGCCCGGCAGCAGCACTCTCTTCCACCAGCCAGTGTGTTCCCCGTGCCTGCAGCTTCGGGACGACAGCTCCTGCCGCAGGGGGCTGACCCAATGCAGTTCGCTGGCGGCCATGAAGCCGGCTGAGTTCATCGCTGCGGCGGAAGTGGCACTTTCATAACCATGGCCATTGTTTCCCTTACGCTCGAATTGCAGATCGAGCAGGCTCACTCGCTCAAGGACCGCCGCCAGGTTGTCCGCAGCCTGAAGGAGAAACTTCGTCACGGGTTCAATATTTCAGTCGCCGAGTTGGATGAGGCGGTCACCTGGCAGTCCGCAACCATCGGCATAACCGCCATCTCTCGCTCACGGGATTATCTTTCCGGCCTCATGCGCCAGGTTGAGAACGCCGCGGTGCGCATCGCCAACGACTTGGGGGCCCAGGTCGCTGACTCCTGGTGCACCTTCCTCGAGGAGGAAGGTGAGGAATAGGGGGCTTTTCTGATAATCTTAGAAGTTTAGCTAAGGACTTTTTTCATGGTGGAACCACGGGCACGAAAGTACCATAGGGATCGCGTCGCCGAAACGCTGCGCGAAGAGATCAGCGGCATGATTGTGGGTGAACTTGCTGACCCACGCATCAGTTTCGCCTATGTCAGCGAGGTGGTTCTCAACCCCGGCGGTAAGTCTGCACGGGTGTACATTTCCGTCGACGGCGGCGAGGTAGAAGAGGAGAAGACGCGAGAGGCGTTGACCGCAGCCCGGGGCTTCATCCGCCATGAATTGCTGGAGCGTATGGGCGTGCGGCACGTTCCTGAACTGTCGTTCCAGATCGATAAGTCCAAGCACCTCAAGCTGCGTATCGACGAGCTGCTGGGGCGCAACAGGAAGACCCAGAAAGCGGACGCGAAAGATGCCGCCCCCAAGCCCCTGACGACCGCGAAATCCAAGGAGTAGCAGCGGAGTCGCGCCGGCTTATCATGCAATCCAGTCCGCAATCCACTTCAACGATCGACGCAGTACTCAGCTCCATCGCCAGGGCCGATCGCCTGCTGGTAACCGCCCACGCGCGCCCCGATGGCGATGCCGTCGGCTCCCTGCTTGCCTTTTGGATGATGCTGCAACGGATGGGCAAGAACGCTGATATGGCGCTGAGCGATGGCGTGCCGTGCATTTACCGTTCTCTTCCCTGCGCGGCGCAGGTGCGGCACTGGAGCCAGATAGAGGGCGACTACGACACGGTTATCCTTCTGGAGTGTGACGGCATCCCGCGCACCCGCATGGGTGGCCTCGAAAACCGGTTCCTGATCAATATCGACCACCACACCAGCGGCCGCCCGTTTGCAAACGTGAACTGGATCGACAGCAATGCCTGCGCAGTCGCAGAGCTGGTCTACCAGCTCGCCGGCGCTGCCGGAGTCGACATCACGCCGGAGATGGCCACTTGCCTCTATACCGCCGTGCTTTCTGACACCGGATCTTTCTGCTACGAGGGGACCGACGCCCATACCTTTGAACTGGCGCGCAACCTGGTTCGACAGGGTGCCGACCCGGTACTCATTGCCCAGGATGTTTACTTTTCAAACCCAGCTGCCAAGATGCTCTTACTGGGCGCCGCGCTGACCAACCTGCACCAGGATGGAAACCTGGCGTGGCTCTGGGTGTCTGAGAACGATATGGACCGTACCCACGCTGTGGAAGAAGACTGCGAGGGGATCGTCAACTATGCCATCGCCATCGCAGGAATCGAAGTTGCTGTTTTCCTGCGCGAGCTGCGCGACCACCGCGTTCGCCTCAGCCTGCGCAGCAAGGGCCGGGTGAACGTTGCCACCATCGCGGAGCGGTTTGGCGGGGGCGGCCACGAAAATGCCAGCGGCTGCACCCTTGACGGCCCACTGCCAGCGGCAACGGAGCGGATCCTAGGGTATCTCCGCAGCGAGATGGCGACCGCCGCCTGGATGCATGGGGTGGCGTGAAGCTGGTGTTTTCGTGCTGCTTCATTCGACGCTGAGACCTCCTCTCGCATGGCCGCTGAATCTGATAGCCTTGTGCCCGTAGACTACCTGGCAGAATCCATGGCTGAGAAAAGAGCAATGCTGGGTACGCCTCGAGTCCTTAATCGGCCGGGCACCGCTCTGGACGCGCTGAAAGCTCGTTTCCCTGCCCTGCACGACGGCCTGGAGGCCGTCAGCCTTTTCGTTTTCACTCCTTTTTTTCTGTTCTATGGATTGGTGCCGGTCTTCGGCGGAGATGGGCTCGGACTGGTGGGCGCCGACGAACCCAGGTACGCGCAGATTGCCCGGGAGATGCTCTTCCGCCATGACTACATCACCCCGGTTCTATGGGGCCATCCCTGGCTGGAGAAACCCGCTCTCTATTACTGGAGGGCAATGTTTGCCTTCCTCGAGTTTGGCGTACACGACTGGTCGGCGCGTCTTCCGTCGGCCAGTTTCGCTTTCATCCTGGTCGCGTTGATCTTTCTCCACCTGCGCCGCTTTCGGCCAGGAAGCCAGTTGGATGCCGCGTTGATCACGGCTTCCTGCGCCGGCATTGTCGGCTTCGCCCGCGGCGCCTCGACCGATATGCAACTGGCCGCTCCCTTTTGCATTGGCATGCTGGGCTGGTATGCCTGGTATGAGACGGACAAGAAATTCTGGCTCTTCGACCTCTATTTTTTCGTCGGCGTTGCCACGCTCGCCAAAGGTCCCGTAGCTCCCGTCATGGCGGGTTGCATCATCTTCAGCTTCGCCGCGCTGCGCCGGGAATGGTCACTGCTGCGCCGCACCATCTGGATCCCCGGGGTCCTGCTCTATTTCGCCATGGTGCTGCCCTGGTATATCGCCGTCCAGCGGCGTAATCCGGACTTCCTGCGCATCTTTTTCCTGGAACATAACCTGGAACGCTTCGCCACCAACCGTTACATGCACGCGCAGCCTTTTTGGTACTACCTCCCCATCCTGCTACTCGCGCTCATGCCCTGGTCAGTCATCGCCCTGCGCGCACTGGTGGAAGCGATTCAGCAATCGATCGCGGAGTGGCGGGCGCGGCTAGCCAAGCACCACTACATCGGCCATAGCCGGTGGGGCGATGCGTTTCCTGAATTTCTGGTGCTGTGGACCCTTTTCCCGATCGTCATTTTTTCCCTTTCCCGCTCCAAACTACCCGGCTATATCCTGCCCTCGATTCCGCCGCTCACCATACTCACCGGCGATTACATCAACCGCATTTGCCACAAGAGTCTCAATGTATGGCTGCTTTTGCTGCATGCCGTTCTCTCCGCGCTAACTATCGTCCTGGTCTTGCTACTGCCGTGGCACATCGTGCATAAGGAGGGCATGCCGCCAGCCAACATTCTGCTGCCTGCCCTTTCGAGCGGCGTGGCTGCCGCCCTTCTCATTCTGGTGGTGGTGGCCCGCTTCGGGGTTAAGCGCCTGCGCGTGGCCACCATGGTGCCGCTGGTCATCATGCTCTTGTTTATCTTCGGTGTCGGCCCCTTCTTTGGCCTGCCTGCTCTCTCCTCTACCAAGAAAAACATCCGCTTGCTTGACGCTGCCTACTCTGCGCGGCCCCTGGCTGCCATCATCAGCCAGATTGCCCGGCCCAAGGAAGATGTCGCCGTCTACAGGGTACGGCGCGACGTCGAATACGGTCTTTCTTTTTACCGCAATCACCAGGTCGACAATTACGAGCAGGATGGCATTCCGACCGCGGAGCACATCCTGATAACCCGCGAAATCTATTCCGGCCAGCTCCATACCTTGCTCGCCGGCCGATCCTACCAGCCGCTCTTTTCCTATCCTGCACAAAACCTTGCGGTTTATCAGGTCTTCGCCAAGCCATAGCCCTGATTTCGCAAGCGCCCTGGGTTTCCATGGCATAGCTTTGTGCCGTACACTCCTGTTCACACGCGGATGACTCCGGCCCTGCACCTGGAAATACTCGATTTGCGACATTTCTCCGCCAGCAATCTCAAGCCGGTGCTGGAGGCGGAGAGCCTTGTCTGGAACCAGCGCCTGCGCTGGGATTTTCACGCTTCCGCGAACCTGCTGCTTCAGTACCTCGATTCCCGTCTTTTGCCGGGCTACGTGGCCATCGAGAACGGACGTATTTGCGGTTACGTCTTTTGCGTCTACGAGAGTGAAAAGGCCCTGGTGGGTGACGTTTTCGCGGTCCCATCGGCCAGCAATCCGCAGTTGACCGCAGACGTGGAGCGTCGGCTGCTCGAACATATGATCGAGTTGCTGCAGCATTCTCCCGGGGTCGACCGGATTGAATCGCAACTGCTGCTGCGCCCGCACGGAACCCATGCGGAAACCTTGCGCAATGCCGGATTTCAGATTTACGAACGACTGTTTATGGAGCTTGAATTGAGCTCCGCCAGGCTCGTTGATGGGCCGCCGAACGGCCGGATGAATGAATTGGAATTGCGCTCATGGAGAGACAGCGATTTTTCCGCGGCCGGTCAACTCATTGCGCATGCCTATGAAGGCCATCTGGACGGCATCATCAACGATCAGTACCGCTCCGTCGCCGGCTCGCTGAGATTTCTGCACAACATCGTCCGCTTCCCGGGTTGCGGACAATTCGACCCTTCCGCTTCGCGCGTGCTCGCTTACCGCGGCCGCGAAGAGATCGCGGGTCTGCTGCTCTGCTCCCGGGTACGCGAAGATGTGGGCCACGTCACCCAGATTTGCGTTAGCCGGCACTATCGTCGTCGCGGCCTCGGGGCATGGCTTTTAGCAGACTGCTCGCGGGCGCTCCGGAGCCACGGATTTCAAGCGCTCACGCTCACGGTGACGCGGCAGAATTCGGACGCAGTTGCGCTCTATCACCGTAGCGGATTCATCACCCGCCAGACCTTCGACGCCATGGTTTGGGAGCGCCGCGGGAGAGCCCGAATATAGCTGGACTTGTGTATTCTTAAACAATGGCTCAAAGAGCAGAAGCGGCGAAACGATCGGCGGAATCGAAGGCTCGCCAATTGGGATACATGGCACTCATAGCCGGTTGGCTAATCCCCGGGGCGGGACACCTTTTGCTTAAACGCTGGGGCCGCGGTCTCCTGGTACTGGCTTCGATCAGCTGCATGTTTGTGCTCGGCATTATGATGGGCGCCAAGCTCTACGCACCCAACACTGCCGACTTATTGGACATGCTGGGATTTCTAGGTGATCTGGGAGCGGGCCTTCTTTATATGGTCGGCCATGCCCTCGGGCTGGGTCAGGCACCGGTGCAGGTGGTGACGGCAGATTACGGAGCAAAATTTGTCGTGGTTGCGGGCTTGTTGAACCTGATCTCGGCCGTGGACGCGCACAGCATCGCCGTAGGGAGAAAGCCATGACCATAGCTCCTTCTCATTTCTCCACGGTCATTCTCTTTGCGATCTTTGCCTCGATCATCTTCGGCATCACGCAAAGAAGCACCCCCAAGGCGATGGTTCGCTATGGAGCTTACTGCTTTGTGCTGTTCCTGGCGGCCGTGATCGCGGCCAGTTGGCTCATGTACTTCATCCGCCACTAAACCCTCAACCTGGAGAAGAAAACCGCAGATCTAGATCCGCACCAGTTCGGTTTGGATGGGGCCGGTTACTACAGCCTTGCCCGGCTCGGTCAACATATTTACTTCGCTGCGGACGCCGAACTCCGGGAGGTAGATACCCGGTTCTACTGAGAAGCAGGTATAAGGCAGAATCTGGCGGTCGTCGTGGGTTTCCAGGTTGTCGAGATTGGCTCCATTGCCATGGGTCTCGGTGGAGATGCTATGACCCGTCCTGTGGGTAAAGTATTCTGCGAACCCGGCGTCGCGAATCACGCTGCGGGCTGCGTCGTCCGCCTGCCATCCCGCTAGCGGCTGCCCGGAGGCGAAAGCATCCTGGACCCTTTTGATGGCCGCATCTCGGGCCTGTGCGACTACGGAGAAGACCTGACGTTCGCGTTGGCTTGGCTCGCGGCCTAGTACACCAGTCCAGGTGATGTCGTAGAAGCAAGCGTCAGGACGGTCCATGCATCCCCAAATGTCGATGAGCAGAAAATCGCCCTTCTGGATCGGCCTGGAACTCGCGGAAGTCGGCTCGTAATGGGAGTCGGAGCTGTTGGCGTTCACGGAGACATTCGGCCCGTACCCCTCGGCGATTCCTGCACGCCGCATGGCTTCGCGCAGCCATACCATCACTTCATATTCATTCCGGGAACCCGCGGCGATATGCCTCCACGCCTCGCGGACAATCTCGTCGATGGATTTCTGTGCCTCGTAGTGACTGGCGATCTGCGCTGGGCTCAGGACGGCTTCGAAGCGGCTCACCAGATCTGCAGAGCTGATGATGGTCTTACCCATCTCCCGCAGTACTTCTACCGTTCCTGCATCCACCATGGATACGTACATGATGGCGTTGCGCGGCGAGTATTGCATGGCCAGCTTCTTATATGGCTCAAGCATGGTGCGCAAGCCGTCTTCCAGCTCCTGCCAGGACGAGTAGAGGTAACCACTACCCGGCAGTGACGCCAGCTTTCCGCTCTCAACACGGTGGGTCAGCTTGCGCGGCGAACCCTCGGCTGGAATAAGGTAGTACCAGCGTCGCGACACGTGGAGGGAGTCGCTCAGTCCCAGGATCCGATAGGCAATCGGATCCCGGTGATGATGATCGTAGAAGAGCCAGCCATCCAACTGGTGTTCGCGAAGGGCAGTCTGGATATTTTCCAGGTTCATGAGCTAACTATTGCGCGGTCAGCTCAGCGGCAACCCGCTCGGTCACAAATGCCTCGACGGTATCGCCCACCTGGATGTCGTTGAAGTTGGCAATGCCCATGCCGCACTCCATGCCGTTGGTCACCTCGCGGGCATCGTCCTTGAAGCGCTTGAGCGAAGCGAGCTTGCCCTTGAAGACTTGTTCTCCATCGCGCATGAGGCGCACTTCCGCATCACGCTTAATGGAGCCGTCGACCACTCGGCAACCGGCAATTGTGCCCACCTTGGGGATCCTGAAGATGTTGAGCACCTGGGCACGGCCAACATAGTTCTCCTTGATCGTCGGCTCGAGCAGGCCCAGCATGGCTTTCTTGATCTCGTCCTGCAACTCGTAAATGATCGAGTGTAGACGGATCTCGACACCATCCTGTTCGGCTAGATCGGCCGCCTTGCGCTCGGGGCGTACGTTGAAGCCGATGACGATCGCATTCGAAGCCGAGGCCAGAAGGATATCGCTCTCAGTGATGGCACCCACGCCGGTGTGCAGCACCTTGATGCGCACCTTCTCGGTCGACATCTTCTGCAGCGAGTCGGCCAGCACTTCGACCGAACCAGTCACGTCTCCTTTAAGGATCAGTGGCAGTTCCTTAACTCCAGCCTGCTTGATCTGCTCGGCCAGGCCTTCCAAGGAAACGCGCGAAGATTTCGCCAGCTGCGACTCGCGCTCCTTCATCTTGCGGTACTGGGCAATGCCCTTGGCCTTGTCGCGATCGGCAACCACCAGAACCGTGTCGCCCGCATCCGGCATGCCTTCCAAGCCCAGAATTTCTACCGGCGTCGAGGGCACGGCTTCCTGGGTGGCGCGGCCGCGATCGTCAAACATGGCGCGCACCTTGCCGAAAGTGTTTCCCATGATGAAGCTGTCACCTGCTCGCAAGGTGCCGTTCTGCACCAGCACCGTAGCTACGGCGCCGCGTCCGCGGTCGAGTTTGGCTTCGATTACTGTGCCTACCGCTGGACGATCCGGGCTGGCCTTCAGATTGCCGAGGTCAGCGACCAGGCAGATCATTTCCAGCAACAGGTCGAGGTTCTGCTTCTTCTTCGCCGAAACATCGACGAATACTGTGGATCCACCCCACGCTTCCGGCACCAGCCCGCGATCGCCCAATTGCTGCTTCACGCGATCCGGCTGCGCATCCGGCTTGTCGATTTTGTTGACGGCGACGATGATGGGCACGCCGGCTGCCTTGGCGTGATCCACCGCTTCCAGCGTCTGCGGCATCACTCCATCGTCTGCCGCGACCACGATCACCACGATGTCGGTGACCTTGGCTCCGCGGGCACGCATACGAGTAAAGGCTTCGTGACCTGGGGTATCGAGGAAGACGATCTCGCGGCCGAATGCAGGCGAGTCCGGTTTGGAAATGCGAACCTTGTAAGCGCCGATGTGCTGCGTAATGCCGCCCGCTTCGCCGGAAGCAACATCGGTCTCGCGGATGGCGTCGAGCAGCGACGTCTTGCCATGATCTACGTGGCCCATGACAGTAACTACCGGCGGCCGCGTCACTTCGATCTCGCTGACGTCCTCATCCTTCATGAGATTTTCGAGGGCCTCATTAGCCATCTCGTCTTCGAAGGTGATGACCTGGGTGTCGGCGCCGAACTGTGCCGCCACATCCTTCACCAGCTCAGCATCGAGCGATTGGTTGACGGTGACAAAGACGCCCCGCATCAACAACGATGCGATCAGGTCCTTGCCGCGCACGCCCAGCTTTTCCGCCAGGTCTTTTACGCTGATGCCTTCTGTCACCGTGATGGTACGGCTGATGGGCACCGGCTCGGAGGGAATCTGCGCTCCGCCGAAACGAGGCGGGGGCGCAAAGCCCTTCATTGGGCCTTCCTTGGTCTTCGGGTACTGCTGCCGTCCGCGACGTTGTTGCGGAGCCGCTCTCTGCGGCCGGGGAGCTTCGCCTGGAGGCGGCGTCAGGCCACCTGCGCCACCGACGCCAGGCCGGGGCGCACCAAAACCAGGACGGGCGCCAAAGCCGGGCCGCGGGGCGCCAAAAGCAGGTCTTCCGCCGGGTCCTGGGGCACCACCGGGCTGGGTCCGCGTTGGATGCATGGGCCGGCGCGCACCTCCAGGTCCATCCTGGGGACGGGGGGCGTATCCTGATCCACCGGGGCCAGGTCCAGCTGATCCAGGTCCACCGCCTGGCCGGCCACGATCGAAGATCGGCCGTCCTCGCTGGATGACGCCTCCTGGTGGCTGCGTGGCGTTCGCGGTTGGTGCTGCAGCCTGGGTCACAGGTGGAGGCGGCGGGGCCGTGTACACCGGACGGGGGCCGGTCTGAGGCATAATCACCCGCCGGGCTGCCGGCGGTGGTGGGGGTGCCTGGACGGCCACGGGTTCCACGGCAACCGAAGCTTGCGCACTCGCGGCTGCGGCCGCAATCTCGGGAGCACTCGGCACCTGGACCGCTGGAGGCGGAGGCGTTTGAGGCCGGGGCTGTACAGGAGCGGCCGCGACCGCACCCGGATTGGCTGCGGGCGGGCGCACCTCTGCGCTCGAGACCGCAGGTCTGGTCACGGTTGGCGCAGCTGCGGGTGGCCGGACTTCCGTACCCGAGACCGGGGGCCTCGCGACCACCGGCCCGGCGGGCGGTTTGGCTGAAATGGCCGGCGCTGGCGGCGCGGCGACCACGATCCGCGGCTCCTGCCGGGGCTGAGGAACAATTCGACGTGGCGCGGGCGGCGGTGGAACGGTCGTACGCTGACCCTGACTACCCAGGTTTGGACTGCCCAGGTTCGGCCGGACCTGACCCGGTGCATTCTGGCTGGGCGCAACCTGACCAGAGGCGGCAGGAGCCACTGGCTGGCTCGGTGCGCTTGAGGCGGCGCTAATTGGCGGTGCTACAGCCGAAGCGGGACGAGGCACGGCTGCAGATGGCGGCTGCGACACGCCTGAGGACGGGCTGGCTACTGGCGAGGCGGAAGCTACCGGGTGAGTTGGAGCAGGGGGCCTGGCCACCTGGGGCTGCGCCGGCTGAGGAGCATGAGGCCGCTGGGCTATGGCCGCCGCTTCGTCTTTCCGCTGCTGGATTGCCTTGAGCACATCGCCGGGTTTCGATACGCGCGACCAGTCGATCTTCTGCTTCGGCTCGCTGCTTTCTACCTTGGCGGCCCCGGCACCGTTTTTCCCGCTACTACGCTGAAAGTGCTGGCGCACCCGCTCGGCTTCGTCTTCTTCGAGCGAGCTGGAGTGCGTCTTCTTCTCGGTCACGCCGACGGCCGTCAAGGCGTCAAGGATCGCCCGGCTCTTAACTTCAAGCTCACGTGCTAAATCGTTAATCCGAACTTTGCTCATCCGTCCCTTTGTGTCGTACCCGCCGGCTATCAGACTTTCATTGCGCCCTCACGGCCGTGGGATTGACAGGTCTTATTATTATCCTCTGAAAACGTGGAATGTGCGCCATTCAACCACGCGGTAGCGCGCAATTTAAAGCGGTCCGTGCAATTACCCTGCCCTGAGAAAGATCCAGAGGTGTGGTTTTCTTTAGGGGAAAACCACGTGAAGGCCATTTCCCCCGTCTTAGACCAATTGCCCGACCGCCTACACGCCACCTTCGTCTACCTTCGAATCTTGCCGGCTTTCCTGGCTGGCTTCTTCCACGTTCCCCTCATCCACGGTCTCCGACCTGGCTATCTCGTAGTTGGGTACATGGCTAGCCAGCGTCTTGCTGGTGTCTTCCCGCCCCGGGGCTTCCGAAACACCCCCGATGTCGTCGAGGTCTGGTCCCGATTCGGTTAGTTCTTCCAGGCGCATCCGGGCTATGTCATCGCTGATCCGACCCGACCCGTCCTCGGTGTCTGGAGCTTCCCGCTCCCCTTCCTGGTCGAGGGTAAGCGCGTCGATCTCCTCTTCGACCTGGGCATCTTCAATCGCCCGGGCCTTTGCCACCAGCTCTTCGTCTGATTTGACCACGGCTCCCCCTGCGGCTGGACGTTCTTCGCCGGGCTCGTATTCGCCGAAATAATGACGGACCGCGAGCGAGATCTTCTCCAGGGTCTTCTCGCCGATACCCGGAATCTCTTCCAGCTGCTCCGGGGTCATGTCCGCCAGGGCTTCGACTGTGGTGATGCCGGCAACCACCAGCTTCTGGATGATTTGCTCACCCAGCTCGGTGACCTGTTCGATCGGCGTCGAAGGCCCGCCGCTCATAGCCTGCATTTGCTGCTCAACTTCCTGACGCTTCTCTTCTTCGCTCTTGATATCGATCTTCCAGCCGAGCAGCTTGGCCGCCAAACGTACGTTCTGGCCCTTCTTGCCGATGGCAAGCGACAGCTGCGAGTCGTCGACGATCACTTCAATCTGCTTCTCGCCTAAGTCTGTGATGCTCACGCGACTTACCTTCGCCGGCTGCAACGCCTTTTCCGCGAAGGTAGTGATTTCTTCGCTGAACTCGATGATGTCGATCTTCTCGCCGCGCAGTTCGCGAATGATGGACTGTACGCGCATGCCCTTCATGCCTACGCAGGCGCCCACAGGATCTACATCCTTGTCCCGCGACAGCACCGCGATCTTGGTTCGCTCCCCTGCTTCGCGGGCGATGGCGCGGATGACCACGGTGTTGTCGTAGATCTCAGGCACTTCGCTTTGAAAGAGGGATTGGACCAGCTCCGGCACAGCGCGGGAAACAATCACCTGAGGGCCCTTGGCGGCGCGGTCTACCCGCTGCAGCACTACCCTGACCCGCTCCCCGATAGCAAACTGTTCTAATCGTGACTGTTCCCGCTTGGGCATCCTGGCTTCGGCCTTGCCCAGATCGAAGATCACGTCCTGCAATTCAAGCCGCTTGACCGTGGCGTTCAGCACTTCGCCCAGACGGTGCGCATACTCCTTGTAGACGGTGTCGCGCTCGGCTTCTCTGACCTTTTGAAAGATGACCTGCTTGGCCATCTGGGCGGCGATGCGGCCCAGCACGTCGGTCGGCTTGTAATAACGGATTTCGCCGCCGGTCTCCACTTCCGGCGCCAGCGCCCGGGCGTCATCCAAGGTGATCTGGTTGACCGGATCTTCCAGCTGCTCGGGAGCCTCGACTACGGTTTTGTAGACGTAGGCACGGATCTCACCCGATTCCCGGTCCAACTCGGCCCGCATGTTCTCCTGCGTCTTGTAGTACTTGCGCGTGGCCAGCGCAATGGCGTCTTCCACCGCGGAAACGACAATCTGCGGATCAATTCCCTTGTCCCGGCTTAACGCTTCGATACTTTGATAAAGAACACTCGCCATGGTTTTCTCTTTTACCTGTTCGCTCTAAATTTCCGGAGCCAGATTGGCCTTTTCGATATTGGCAAAGGCAATCTCAACCGTGTGCACCGGGGTCGGCCCCTTCTTGCTCCCCTTGTGCTTTTTTGCCGTCAGGTCGAGCACAATTCCTTCCGGCTTCACCTCTGTGAGCTTCCCCAGCCAGTGGCGGTTGCCCGCGACCGGGGTGAAGGTCTGGACCTTCACCGGACTAGCCCGAAAGCGCTCGTAATCGGCCCGTGTTGCCAACTTGCGATCTAACCCCGGTGAGGAGACCTCCAGGGTGTAGTCGTCTACGGGTACCAGCCCCTCAACGTCGATCACGGTCCCAAAATCGCGGCTGAACCGTTCGCAATCCTCGTGCGTGATCCAGGCCAGCTGATCGAGAGCTATGCCTTCGGCCCCGAGGTGCTCCAGCAGGTCTTCCTTGCTGGCCTCCTGCGCCCTGCGGGCGCGCTGTTCCGCGTTTTGCTCAATAAAGACCCGCAGAACCCTATGCTTGCTGCCACCCAGGTATTCGATCTCGACTACGTCCAGCCCGTGCGATGCAGCGACCCGATCCGCCGTATGACGGATTTGCTCAATACTTAATGCCATAATTGCCGCTTCAAGTTGAAGATGCTTCGCAGCAAAAGAAAAGTGGGCTTTCGCCCACTCATTTCTCCGTGTTTCTCCGCCGTGCGTTTAAGGGCGAAGCCAGGAACAAATTCGTCTGCTTCTTAAGAATACGCCGTTTTCCGGTGAATTTCAACGGTTCGGCGCTGCTCTCCCATAGGTTATAGGATTAACAGTAGCGCCCTATTTTATGATTCAGACACCCGTACCGGAAGCTCTTACCTTTGACGACGTCCTCCTCGTTCCTGCCTACAGCGACGTTGTTCCTGCACAAGTAAGCACCCAGACCCTGCTCACGCGCTCCATTTCCCTCAATACCCCACTGCTTTCCGCCGCCATGGACACGGTGACCGAGTCGCGCCTTGCCATTGCCATGGCGCAGCAGGGCGGCCTGGGTGTCATTCACCGTAATTTAACGATCGAGCAGCAGGCCAGCGAGGTGGATAAGGTAAAGCGGTCCGAGAGCGGCATGATTGTCGACCCGGTGACCATTGAACCGCAACAACTTATCTCAGATGCGCTGGAGGTTATGCGGCGTTACAAGATCTCCGGTGTTCCGGTAACCCAGGGGAAAAAGCTGGTCGGTATTCTCACCAACCGCGACCTGCGATTCGAAACCCGCACCGACATTCCGATCGGCGATGTAATGACGAAAGATAACCTCATCACGGTTCCTGTGGGTACCACGCTTGAAGAGGCGGAAATTATCCTGCACAAGCACCGGATCGAGAAGCTACTGGTGGTGAACGGCCAATATGAGCTCAAAGGTCTGATTACGGTTAAAGACATCCAGAAGAAGCTGAAGTACCCCAACGCTGCGAAAGACGATCAGGGGCGCCTGCGGGTAGGCGCAGCAATTGGTGCGACAGGCGACTTCCTCGAGCGAGCTGCGGAGCTGGTCCGTGCCCGGGTCGACGTGCTTTCCATTGATTCGGCGCACGGCCACTCCTCGCGCGTCCTCGAGGCGGTTCGCGTGGTCAAGAAACGTTTTCCTCAAGTGGACCTGATGGCAGGCAATGTCGCTACTTATCAGGGGGCGAATGCGCTGATCGAAGCCGGCGTAGATACCGTGAAGGTAGGTATCGGACCCGGATCTATCTGCACCACGCGCATGGTCACCGGCGCCGGGATGCCGCAGATCACCGCGATCAGCGAGTGTTACCGGGCGGCCCGCGAGCACAACATTCCGGTGATCGCGGACGGTGGCATCAAGTACTCGGGCGACGTAACCAAGGCGATCGCCGCGGGCGCGAATGTGGTCATGATCGGTTCGTTGTTCGCCGGGGTTGACGAGAGCCCAGGCGAGACCATTCTTTATCAGGGCCGGAGCTTTAAAGCCTACCGCGGCATGGGTTCCCTCTCGGCAATGTCGCAAGGCTCGGGCGAGCGTTATTTTCAGGGAAAAGGCGACATTGAGGAGCGGCCTTCGACAGAGGGAGTTGTGGCCCGTGAACGTAACGGTGAGAATCGGCTGGCCAAGTTCGTACCCGAAGGAATCGAAGGCCGCGTGCCGCACCGCGGGCCGCTCGAAGCTATGGTTTACCAGCTGGTGGGTGGATTGCGATCGGGAATGGGCTATGTGGGGTGTAACACGATCCGGGAGCTGCAGGAGAAATCCTGCTTCATTCGGATATCCAGCGCCGGACTACGCGAGAGTCACGTCCACGATGTGATCATCACCCGCGAAGCGCCCAACTACCATGTGGAGTAGGAGCTCTGAGCTAAGTCCTTTGTTTCATTAAGGTTCTCAGATTTCGTCGTTTTTGTTGTCTTCTGTGTGAGATCCGTGAAAGGAAACGGCAGGTCCCTTCGCTACCCCCGATTTCCCGTGGAGCGTAGGGGCGTTGGTGAACTTCATGCACCTTTCTGAGAGCCACACGCGCGGCCTTGTCCAATGCTGCGTCGCGGAAAATCCGGGTACGCTCCGACGGGATGACAAATTTCGTAGCCAGGGAGTCTTCGGCGGAGAATGCTGGCAGAGCTGGGGAAAATAGTGCGCCATAAGCGCCCTATGCGCCTTAAGTCTCCGCATGGCACAAAGAAACGGCATCCGCCGTGAAGAATTGCCCCAGGAAGCGTCCGAACGCTAGCGTCGGCATCTATAACGCATGAGCGCGAATGTTTCGATTCTGGGATTGGGCATCATGGGAGCTGCGCTGGCTCGCAGCGCTGCTCGCGCCGGTTTAGACATCACGGGTTGGGATCGGTCGGCCGAGCATGCTTCCGCTATCGCTGCAGACAAAGTCCACATTGCACAGACTGCCATGGAGGCGGTTCTGGATGCCGACGTCGTCGTCACCATGGTGTCGGATGCGGATGCTGTGCTGAGCATCATGAAAGAGCGAGGGGCGTTGGCGGCGATGAAGCCGGGCGCAGCCTGGATACAGATGTCGACCATCGGCGTCGAGGGCACGGAACGAGCGTTGCGTCTGGCCGAGACGCGACCCGAGATCATCTTTCTGGATGCACCCGTTTCGGGCAGCAAAAGGGCCGCGGAACAGGCGAAACTCGTGATTCTTGCCTCGGGCGACCGCACCCGGGCCGGGGAGGCAGTACAGCGATTCTTCGACGCGGCAGGTGCGCAGACGCACTGGCTCGGCAACGTGGGACAGGGAACGCGCATGAAGCTTATGTTCAACGCCTGGTTGGGAGTCCTCATGGAGGGTGTCGCGGAGGTGGCACTACTGGGGGATGCCCTGGGCATCGACCAGAGTCTTTTCGCGTCGCTTGTCTCAGGCGGTCCTCTGGTTCCGCCATGGGCGGTAGCGAAATTCGAAAAGATCAGGGAAAAGCGCACCGCAGAAACGGAGTTCCCGCTCCGTTGGGCACATAAGGACGTGCTACTCGCGCTCGCAGCGGCAAGAGAGGACCGATCCCGGCTTCCGATTCTGAATCAGATCGCCAGAACTTGGGCGGATGCCGATCGAGACTTCGGCGCAGACGATCTTAGCGCTATCTATGTCGCACTGAAGCAACAAAGAGAAGAGATAGAAAAACGATCTGCCTGAAAAAAGTTAAAGGAAGAAGCGATGACCACCCTGTCAGCACTTCCCAAGCTCATGAAGGCGGCGGTTGTAGATAAGGCCGGCCCGCCCAATACACTTCACATCAAAGACGTGCCCGTACCGCCACTGGCTCCCGACCATGTAATGATTGCGCTCGAGTTTGCCGGTGTCGGGGTGTGGGACGCTGCGCAGCGCGCGGGCTCGTGGGGAGCGGTCAAGCCGGGAACGATTCTCGGCGCTGACGGGAGTGGAACGATTGCTGCGGTTGGTTCTCATGTGGTGAAGCTGAGCGTCGGCGATCGCGTCTACTCGTACAGTTATGGCAACGCCACGGGCGGGTTTTACGCGGAATATGTCAGCGTTACAGCTGACCGCGTAAGTCGGGTTCCAGAGCACCTCGAAATGAAAGTCGCCGGCGGCATGCCCTGTGTGGCATTGACGGCTCAATCAGGGCTCGAGGCCTTGAAAGTGACGAGTGGCCAAACCATGCTGGTGTTCGGTGCCAGCGGTGGCGTGGGCTCGTTGGCGGTTTGGCTGGCGAGCGTAAAAGGCGCAACAGTTGTTGGCACAGCGCGGCCAGACGCGCAAGAATATGTTCGCTCGCTCGGAGCGGCACACACGATCGATCCAAATTCCTCGGAACGCGAGGGCGTCCTCAAGCGCGTAGCAAAGGAAGGGTTCGATGCTGCTCTGGTCACGGCCAGCAGTGACAGGCTTCCTGACTTCTTGTCGCATCTGAAGCCTAAGGCGCCTCTCGCATATCCCAATGGCGTCGAGCCCACGCCGCACTTCAAGGGCCATCCCGAGTCGGCATTCGATGGTGAGATGTCTCACCAGGCATTCGCTCGGTTGAACGCGGCGATCGGCTCGCGGAAGATTCCGCTTAGGACCGAGGTTTTCCCATTTCAAAACGTGGTTGAGGCGCACCACCGGATCGAAAAAGGACACATCGTGGGAAAGATCGTACTGCAGATCGCTTCCTAAGCGAGAAAACAGCAGGTCGCTCCACTACGCAGCGCTCCGGTCGGGATAACAATTCCGTTGGAATCGCAGGAAAAGATTCTTCTAACGGAATTGTCATCCCGACCGGAGCTTAGCGTAGTGGAGCGACCTGCTGTTTCTAACTAGGCGTGACTGCTGCCGCTGCCGTCGGCCGGCGGTTGCTCGGACATTGCCTTGTCGATCTCTTCGCGGCGCTTGGCGCGTGCTTCTGCTCGCTTCTGGCGCTTCTCGTCCAGCTCCTGTTCGGAACCGAGGAGTTCGATGAAGGCTTTTTCGGCTCCATCGCCCTTCTGGAAGCCGGTGCGCACGATGCGCAGATAGCCGCCGGCGCGATCTCCATAGCGGGGCGCTACGGTGTCGAACAGGCGGGAGACTGCTTCCCGAGTCTGCAGATAAGACAAGGCCAGACGGCGTGAGTGCAGGTCGCCGCGCTTGCCCAAGGTGATCAGCTTTTCTACGTGAGGACGCGCGGCCTTGGCCTTGGTGATGGTCGTCTCCACCCGGTCCTCGAGAAGAATGGACGTCACCAGATTACGCAGCAGCGCGCGGCGGTGGCTGGTGTTTCGTCCTAGTTTGTATCCTGCATTGCGATGGCGCATGGGTTTCTCTTTCCTATCGCGTTTCCCAAATTTGTTGACGCTTTGAGAGCATCTATGTGCAGTCGTTCTTTAGCGGAACGCCTGCGTAGAGAGCCACTTCCCAGCGTGCACTATTTGCGAAAACGCTCGCGAAATTGAGCAGTGGCCGGTGAGCTGGCTCATCGGCCACTGCCAAAGATCTAGAAGTTCTCCGGCTCCGACTGGAGCGGAATATCGACACCCTCGAGATCTTCTTCTTCGTCGTCCTCTTCATCGTCGTAGCGGTTGTAGCTCGCCGCCAGGGTCGCTGCCGGCAGTACACTCGTCGGACCAGGTACCGCGTTGCCGTGCTCGTCGATCTTCATGCCCAGCGACAAGCCCATCTGAGCCAGAATCTCCTTGATCTCGTTCAAGGATTTGCGGCCGAAGTTCTTGGTTTTGAGCATTTCCGGCTCGGTCTTCTGAACCAGTTCGCCGATGGTCTGAATGTTCGCGTTCTTGAGGCAGTTGTAGCTGCGCACGCTCAATTCAAGCTCTTCTACGGAGCGATTGAGGTTCTCGTTGCGCAACTGCATGCGGCCTTCGTCGTGGGCACTCTCGGCTTCGATCTCTTCCTCGAAGTTGATGAAGATGCTCATGTGGTCCTTGAGCAGCTTGGCCGCGAGGCCGAGCGAATCGGCTGGAAGAACGGAGCGATTGGTCCAGACTTCAATGGTCAGCTTGTCGTAGTCAGTGATCTGACCCAGACGAGCGGCATCAACGGTGTAATTGACCTTGCGCACGGGGGAGTGAACCGAGTCCACGGGAATGAAGCCAATGCCCAGATCGGAATCGAAATTCTTATCGGCGGAAACGTAACCACGACCGCGCTTGAGGCGCATTTCCATGTCCAGCTTGCCACCTTCGCTGACGGTCGCAATATAGACATCCTTGTCCAGGATCTCGACGTCTCCGTCGGCATCGATCATGCCGGAGGTGACTACGCCCGGCTGGTCCGCACGGAGGTAAAGCGCCTTAGGTCCTTCGCCGTTCAGCTTAAAGGGAATCTGCTTGAGATTCAGGATGATGTCGGTCGCGTCTTCAACGACGCCGGTGATCGATTGGAATTCGTGCAGTACGCCTTCGATCTTGACCGCGGTCACAGCAGCGCCTTCGATCGAGGAGAGCAGGGTGCGGCGCAGTGCGTTGCCAATGGTGGTGCCGAAGCCGCGCTCAAAAGGCTGGGCGCTGAACTTGCCGTATTTCTCGGTGAGCGTCTCCGTATCCACTGCGAGACGTTTCGGTTTTTGGAATCCTCTCCAAAGCATATGTGTATTTCCTCTCCATGCACGGCAAGCGTCGCGAAGCATTCTGCTACGGCCGTGCTCGTTGCTCCTTCGTTTTTAAATCTGTTGCTCTACTTGCTGTACAGTTCGACGATCAGCTGCTCGTTGACGGGCAGATTCACGTCTTCACGCTTAGGCAGCGCCAGTACCTTGCCTGAAAGATTGGCGTGGTCAACCTGTAGCCAGCGGGGCGCTACCTGGTGACTCGCGAATTCCGTTGAGGTTTCGAGTACTGTGAGTTTCTTGCTGCCTTCGCGGATCTTGATCTCGTCGCCCACTCCTACCTGGAAGGAAGGAATGTTCACTTTGCGGCCATTCACTTCCACGTGGCCGTGGCGCACGATCTGGCGCGCCTGGCGACGGGAGCTGGCAAAGCCGAGACGGAATGCTACGTTGTCCAGGCGCCGCTCGAGTTGCTGCAAGAGCAATTCGCCGGTGACGCCCTGGGCGCGCGAGGCTTTCTCGTAATAGGCGCGGAACTGGCTCTCGAGGGTGAAATAGATGCGCTTGGCCTTTTGCTTCTCGCGCAGTTGCAGACCGTAACCCACGATCTTGGGCTTGCGGTCGCGGCCATGCTGGCCGGGGGCGAAGTTGCGCTTCTCAATGGGGCATTTTTCTGAGAAGCACTTGGTGCCCTTCAGAAAAAGCTTGGTGCCTTCGCGACGGCAAAGGCGGCAGACTGGTCCGGTATATCGTGCCACGTAATTCTCCTTACTTCAGAGGCCGACCGGTTTACGGATTCAATCCTTCGTCCCGGTCCAGCAAATTGTTGTTAGACGCGCCGGCGCTTGGGCGGACGGCAACCGTTGTGGGGAATGGGCGTAACGTCACGGATGGAGCGGACGTCGAGTCCCGCTGCAGCCAGGGCACGCACTGCAGACTCACGGCCGGATCCCGGACCGCTTACCCGCACATCGACCGAGCGCAGACCGTGATCCCGCGCCTGGTTGGCCGCGTTCATGGCCGCCTGCTGAGCCGCGAAAGGAGTACCTTTACGCGATCCGCGGAAACCTAGCGAACCTGAGCTCTTCCAGGAAAGGGTGTTGCCCTGGCCGTCGGTGATGGTCACGATGGTGTTGTTGAACGAGGCCTGAACGTAAACCAATCCATAAGGAACGTTCTTGCGTTCGCGCTTCTTGAATTTCTTGTTCTTGGCAGCCTTGCCGGATGCCTGCTTCTGTTCCTGTTTCGCCATTAGGTCTTCGCCGTCGCTTTCTTCTTGCCTGCGATTGTGCCCTTACGCGGTCCCTTACGGGTACGCGCGTTGGTGTGGGTACGCTGGCCGCGGGTGGGAAGGTTGCGCCGGTGGCGCAGACCACGGTACGACTGAATGTCTATCAGCCGCTTGATGTGCATGGAGACATCTTTGCGCAGATCGCCTTCGATCTCGCCTTCGTTCTCGATCACCTGGCGGATGCGGTTTACCTCGTCTTCGCCCAGATCCTGAACCTTCTTGAACGGGTCCACATTGGCCGTCTCCAGGATGCGTCGCGCACGCGGGTTACCGATACCGAAAATGTAGGTCAGCGCGATTCTTGCCTGCTTGTTGCGGGGCAGATCGACGCCAGCAATACGTGCCATACCTGATCCTTTGTGCTACTTGTGCTGCCAGCAGCTTCACCGCTGCAGCGGTTGGTGGTGAAGGCTAAGCGGTTACCGCACCCTGAAAGAACGTCTATCCAGGACTCGGGACCCGCTACGGGAGAGGTTCAACGCAAGCCTCCAATGGGCGAACTGCCCGGCTAACTAGCCTCTCCGGTGCCTGTATTTACCGAGGAAAAACCCTCAGTTTAGATTTTTCGCCGGGAAGATCCCCGAGGGGATTAGCCCTGGCGCTGCTTGTGCTTCGAGTTCTCACAGATTACGCGTACTACACCGCGACGATGGATCACCTTGCACTTGTCGCAAATCTTTTTTACTGATGCCCTGACTTTCATCACTGCTCCTGACTTTATTTGTAGCGGTAAACGATCCGGCCCCGGGTCAGATCGTACGGACTGAGTTCTACCGCCACCCGGTCGCCGGGGAGAATGCGAATGAAGTTTTTCCGCATGCGTCCCGAAACGTGCGCCAGAACCTGGTGCTTGTTCTCAAGCTCGACTTTGAACATCGCGTTCGGCAACGTTTCCACCACGGTTGCCATTACCTCAATCGCGTCTTCCTTCGACAAACCTTATCCCGATTCTGCCCGCGATGCGCATCCCGCAGGCTTCATTCCCTACTGCGTCAAAATTACAGCGCCCTCGGCCGTCACCGCCACGGTGTGCTCGAAGTGAGCGCTCAGGCTTCCATCCTCGGTTACTGCTGTCCAACCGTCACTCAATACTTGAACACCCGGCTTGCCCACATTCACCATGGGTTCGATAGCCAAAACCATTCCAGCCCGCAGTTTGGTTCCCGCTCCGCGCTGCCCGTAGTTAGGAACCTGCGGATCTTCGTGCATCCGGGTTCCGATGCCATGGCCCACAAATTCGCGGACCACGCTGAAGCCGTCCGCTTCCACTACTTCCTGTACCGCTGCGCCAATATCGCCCAGCGTCGCTCCCGGGCGCACTACCTTGATCGCGGTCTCGAGCGAAGCCCTGGTCACGTCCAGAAGGCGCTTAGCTTTGGGCGCCACTTCGGATCCCACCGGAACCGTAATAGCGGAGTCGCCGTAGTACCCGTCCAGCACCACGCCGCAGTCAATGGAGACGATGTCTCCTTCGCGCAGCACCCGGTCGCCCGAGGGGATACCGTGCACCACCTGCTCGTTGACCGAGGTGCACAATACACATGGATAGCCGCGATACCCCTTGAAAGCGGACGTAGCTCCCAATTCGGCCATCTTTTCTTCCGCCGCATTTTCCAGATCGAGCGTAGTTACGCCGGGCTTGACATGTGCTTTGACATACTCCAGCACCGTCCGAACTGCCGCTCCGCTGCGCCGCATTTTTTCAATTTCCTGCGGCGTCTTAATCATGATGGCCATTGGCCTATTTCAACTCTCTCTTCTAAGTCTGGGATCTGAGTCGCGCCACCGCGGCCATGATGCCCGCCATTACGTCCCCCGCCGGCTGCTCGCCGTCAACTTCCACAAACCGGCTACTGGCGCGGTAATGCTCCACTACCGGCGCTGTCAGCGCCGTATAAGTGCGCATCCGCTCATGGAAGACCGCTTCCACATCATCCGCACGCTGGACCAACGGTGTGCCTTCTACATCGCATACCGTGTCGAATTTCGGCGGCTGAAGGTAAACGTTGTAAATACGCTGGCAGGTTGGACAGTTGCGCCGACCCGTGATACGACGCAACAACTGAGTATAACTTACCTGGATGCTTACTGCAATCAGCGGGAGCCCGCCCGGAATGTCCGCCAAACGGTGGTCAAGCCATTCCGCCTGGGCCAGGGTCCGGGGATAACCATCCAAAATGTAGCCCCGAGCGGTATCGGGCTGCTCCAGACGTTCCGCCACCATCTGGTTGACCAGATCGTCGGGAACCAGTTTGCCCGAGTCCATCAATTGCGTAGCCTGCGCACCGAGCGCTGTCCCGCGCTCCCGATGGTCCCGCAACAGGTCGCCGGTCGAGATCTGTGGAATGCCCCAGACGGCCATGATTCCTTTGGCCTGGGTTCCCTTGCCCACGCCCGGTGCTCCCATGAGCAGCAGGGGTCCGGGGATGATTTGCTTCCAGGATTGGGGTACCGGTCCGGCTTCCAAACCTTCCGCCGCCCTTACCACGACCGCCTTCCGCGGATCCGGCCGCTGCGCGGGGAGAATCCATCGTAGTGACGCATGATCAGCTGCGACTCTACCTGGTTCACCGTATCCATCGCCACGCCTACCACGATCAGCAACGAGGTGCCGCCAAAGTAGAAGTTGACGTTTAATCCGTGGGTGACCCAGGTGGGCAGCCTTTCAAAGAACCCGCCCACCAGCCACAGGTCGTTGAGGTGAATGCCGCTGATTAAAATCTGCGGGATAAGCGAGATCACGATCAGATAGAGCGCGCCCACCAGGGTGATCCGGGTAAGAACGTCATTGACAAAGTCGGATGTACGCCGCCCGGGACGAATGCCGGGAATGAACCCGCCGTACTTGCGCATATTGTCGGCAATGTCATCGGGACGGAAAACGATCGAGATGTAAAAGTAGGCAAAGAAAACGATGCCTACGACGTACAGCAATTCATACCAGGGTTCGCCGGGACGGAGCCCGTCGAAAATCCGGGTCAGAAAGCCGCTGTTGCGCACATAGCCGGATCCGGCGAACAGCAGCGGCGCCGAAAGGATTGAGCTGGCGAAGATGACCGGCATCACGCCGCCGGAGTTGACCTTGAGCGGCAGATGGGTTGACTGACCGCCCATGAGGCGACGGCCGACGATCCGCTTGGCATACTGCACCGGGATGCGCCGTTCGCTGCGCTCCACAAAGACGATGAAGGCCACGATGGCGATCATCATCACCACCAGGATCACCAGCGCCGGAACGGTGAAGGATCCCCACGCCTGGGTCCGGGCCTTGTCGATCAGATCCTGGATACCGCGGGGCAATCCAACCACAATGCCGGCGAAAATCAACAAGCTCATGCCGTTGCCAATGCCGCGGTCGGTGATTTGTTCACCCAGCCACATGATGAAGGCGGTGCCGGTGGTCAGGGTCACCATGGTCATCAAAATGAAGCCCGGTCCGGGGTTCAACACGTAGGAGACACCACCCGAGCCGTGAGAAAGGGTCAGCGCTATGGCCAGCGACTGTATCGCTCCCAGGACCACGGTGACGTAGCGGGTCCACTGGGTAATCTTGCGCCGCCCCAGCTCGCCTTCCTTCTGCAGCTTGGCCAGCGGCTCGTAAACCACGGTCAGCAACTGGAAGATGATGGAGGCGGTGATGTAGGGCATGATGCCCAGGGCGAAGATGGTCAGACGGCGAAGGTTTCCGCCGCTGAACAGGTCGACCAGGCCAAGCGCGCTGCCCGCCTGCTGATCGAAGAATTGCGCCAGCAGCTTTAGGTTGACTCCAGGAGTCGGTATCTGGGAGCCCAGGCGGTAAACGGCCAGGATGCCCAGGGTAAACAAGACCCGCTTGCGCAGATCGGGGATGCGGAAGATGTTGCGAATCTTCTCAAACATACGTTTCCTGTGTCGTTACCCTCATGGACTAAAGCCCAGTTTACGCTCCAGGGCTGACGTACGGGCTTAAAAGCCCCGTACCCTTCACCCTCCAAGCTGGACCTGGTCGCAGATGGGAAAGTGCCCTATTCCTTTGACTGGTCAAATCCCGCTTTAGGAGACCAGAACAGCCTTGCCGCCGGCTTTCTCGATCTTTTCCTGGGCCGACTTGGAGAACTTGTGCGCGTGCACGGTTACCGCAACGTCCAACTCGCCGTCGCCCAGCACCTTGACCAGTCCGTGCCGCTTCTTGAGCAGGCCCTTGGCGGCGAAGGACTCGAGTGTCAGCTCGGTGTGGCCTTCGGCATGGAGCTCAGCGATCCGGCTCAAGTTTACTACCGAGTATTCAGTGCGGAAGATGTTGGTGAAGCCGCGCTTGGGCAGGCGGCGATGCAGCGGCATCTGCCCGCCTTCGAAGCCGCGCATCATGTGGGAGCCGGAACGGGAGCGTTGTCCCTTGTGGCCTCGGGTGGAGGTTTTGCCCATGCCCGAGCCCATACCGCGGCCGACACGCTTCTTGCCGGTATTCGCCGCTTTGGGCGCCCGTAAATTGGAAAGATTCTTTGCCATGACTATCCTCGCTAAACGCCGGCTGGCCAGGCCAGTCCGACTCGCTTTTTGCTTACTTCTTCTGTACTTACTTAACGATCCGCACTAAGTGGGGCACGGTGTTGACCATGCCGCGGATCGACGCCGTGTCCTCACGCTCCACCACCTGGTTGAGCCGGGTAAAGCCCAAACCTTTAACTACCCGCTTGTGTTTCTTCGGGGTGGAAATCGCGGACCTGTAGTACTCCAGGCGCATCATTGTTTTCGGAGTGTCTGCCATCTCAATATAGCTCCTGTACCTGCTTGCCGCGAGCGGCAGCGACTTCGCCACGATCGCGCAACTGCACCAGGGCATCGAAGGTGGCCTTGACCACATTGTGGGGATTGGCCGTGCCTAAGCTCTTGGTCAGGACGTTTTGCACCCCGACCGAGGTCATCACCGCACGCACCGCGCCGCCGGCAATCACACCCGTACCTTCAGGAGCCGGCTTCAAGAGCACATGCCCGGACCCAAACCGGCCTAACACCTGATGAGGAATGGTGGTTTCCGACAGGTTCACGTGAACCAGGTTCTTCTTGGCCGCCTCGATTCCCTTGCGAATGGCCTGCGGGACTTCCTTCGCCTTGCCGGAGCCAAAGCCCACCACGCCGGCAGAGGGGTCTCCCACCACCACCAGTGCCGCGAAGGACATGTTCTTGCCGCCCTTGACCACTTTGGTGACACGATTGATGGACACCACCTGATCCTTCAGGTTGTATTGCCCGGCGTCCAGTTTCCGCTTCAGTATTGCCATGCTCTTGTCCGATCCTTCCTAAAACTCCAAACCTGCTTCGCGCGCGGCATCCGCCAGGGCCTTGATGCGCCCGTGATAGAGGTAGCCGCCGCGGTCAAAGACCACGCGCTTGATTCCCTTTTCGATCGCCCGCTCGGCCACCAGCTTGCCCACTTCTTTGGCCGCAGCCACGTTGCCGCCGGTTTTGAACTTGGCGGCCAGGCTGGAGGCGGAGAGCAGCGTCTCCCCCTTGGCGTCGTCGATCACCTGGGCATAGATATGGTTCAGCGAACGGTACACGTTCAGCCGGGGACGCTCCGCAGTGCCTTGCATCTTCTGCCGAATGCGAAAATGCACTCGCTGGCGGATTACATTTCTCTGTCTAATCGGGAGCATTTACTTCTTCCTTTCCTAAAAGCGGAGCTGCCCTGCAGCCCCGTCCCGGAATTCCTGTTTCGCTTTCCCATCGAGGGCAGCGTGGTGCGGCTTTCTTCCAAGGAAAGCCGCATGCATTTCGCGAACCCAGAAGACCTCGACAGGAATTCCGGCCGTTCAGTTTACTTGGCTCCGGTCTTTCCGACCTTCTTCTTCAGGCGCTCGCCCATGTAGCGCACGCCCTTGTTTTTGTAGGGATCGGGCTTACGTAGAGAGCGCATGTCGGCGGCCACCTGGCCTACTTTTTGACGATCGATACCGCTAATGGTCAAGTGCGTCTGCTTGGGGTCAATGGCGACGTCGATGCCCGTGGGCAAGGGAAACTCGATGGGATGGGAGAAGCCCAGCGTAAAGACAACGATGCCCTTCCCTTTGAGCTCGGCGCGATAGCCGATGCCGACAATGTCCAACTCCTTGGTCCAGCCCTTGGTGACCCCTTCGACAGCGTTTGCCACCAGCGCCCGGGTGAGGCCGTGCAGGGCTGCGAGCTCTTCCTTCTCTCTTACTGCGAGCAGCGTGCTGTCTTTCTTTTCGAGCTTGATACCCGTGGGAAGCATGGCAGTCAATTTGCCCTTGGGCCCTTCGACCAACACGGTGTTGCCCTGGACTGTGTACTTCACGCCAGCGGGCAACGGAATCGGTTTCTTACCTATACGTGACATGTCTCTCTCCTACCAGACTTCGCAGAGGATCTCGCCGCCCACGCCTTCGCGCCGCGCCTGCCGTCCGGTCATTACGCCGCGCGGGGTGGTCATGATGCTAATGCCGAGCCCGCTCTGCACTCGCTTGATCTCGTCCCGGCCGACATAGACACGGCATCCGGGGCGCGAGACCCGCGACAGGTCGCGAATGGCGGCTTCGTTGTTGGCGCCGTACTTGAGGTAGACACGGAGCACTGCGCGGCCATTCTCTTCCGCCGCCTTGTAGTTGGCGATGTAGCCTTCTTCCTTGAGGATGCGGGCAATCTCGGTCTTCAACTTCGACGCCGGAACATCAAGCTTTTGGTGCCGCGCACGGATGGAATTGCGGATGCGGGTCACAAAGTCAGCTACTGGATCGGTCAAACTCATTCTCTCTCCTCCACTCCCCGTTCGCTCCGGCCTCGAGGCCGCAGAACCTGCGGGAATGTTCTTATTACACCGGGGCGATTACTTACCAGCTGGACTTAACCACCCCGGGGATTTCGCCCCGAAGCGCTAACTGGCGAAAGCACAAGCGGCACAGACCAAACTTGCGCAGGTAGGCGCGGGGCCGGCCGCAGATCTTGCAGCGATTGTGCTGGCGGCTGGAAAACTTCGGCTTGCGGGCGTCTTTAACTCGTTTCGCTGTCGTTGACATTCGTCTCTCTTGAATCCTCTCTGCTTACGCAGTCTGGCGGAAGGGTATGCCGAACTGCCGCAGCAGGGCACGCGCCTGGTTGTCGTCCTTAGCCGTCGTCACGATGGTGACGTTCATGCCCTTCAACTTGTCCACGCGCGCATAATCCACCTCGGGGAAGATCAGCTGGTCGCGCATGCCCAGCGTGTAGTTGCCTCGCCCGTCGAAGCTCTTGGTGGATACACCGCGAAAATCGCGTACGCGAGGAAGGGCCACCGAGACCAGGCGATCAAGAAATTCATACATAATGTCGCCGCGCAGGGTCACCATGGCGCCGATGGGCATACCCTCGCGCACCTTGAAGGCGGCAATCGACTTCTTGGCCCGCGTGGTCACCGGCTTTTGCCCGGCCACTGAGGCCAGATCGGCTACCAGCGGATCCATAATCTTCACGTTCTGCGTGGCTTCGCCCAGACCCATGTTCAGAACGATCTTTTCCAGTCGCGGCACAGCCATCAGGTTGGTGAGGCCAAGCTCCTTCTGCAATGCCGGCCTGATTTCCTTCTGGTACTTGTCCCTAAGTCTCGCGGTTACTTTTGCTGCCATAAATCCGTCTCTTTCTTTTCACGGTCCCGGAGTGGGCTGAATTGCTGCCCGTTTACCGTTGCGTGATTACTTTTTCTTTGGCGCCAGTGTCTGGCCGCACTTCTTGCACACCCGAACCTTGGTATCGCCTTCAAACTTGTGACCCACGCGCACCGGGCCGCAGGAGCCACAGACCAACATCACGTTGGAGACCTGAATAGCTGCTTCCTGCTCGGCGATGCCCCCCTTGATGTTGCGCTGCGGGTTGGGGTGGACATGCTTCTTGACCATGCGAACGTGCTCTACCAGCACCCGGTCCTTATCGCCCAGCACGCGCAGCACCCGACCGCGCTTGCCCTTATCGGTGCCGGTAATGACTTCCACGGTATCGTTGCGTTGTAACTTCAATGCCATAAATTCCTCGCTTTACAGTACTTCCGGGGCCAGCGACACAATCTTCAAAAACTTCTTCTCCCGCAGCTCGCGGGCGACGGGACCGAAAACGCGTGTGCCCACCGGCTCTCCGGCTTCGTTGATCAAGACCGCGGCGTTCTGGTCAAAGCGGATGTAGGTGCCGTCGCGGCGACGATATTCCTTGCGCGTCCGCACTACGACTGCCTTCACGACTACGCCCTTCTTGACCTGCCCGTCGGGAGAAGCTTCCTTCACGGAGGCAGTAATCACGTCGCCCAAGCCGGCCTTCTTGCCGCTCGAACCACCCAGGGGCAGAATCATCTGCAGCCTGCGCGCGCCGGAATTGTCGGCGACCTCCAGCATGGTTCTCATTTGTACTGCCATACTTGTCTCTCCTTACGTGTCGCCCTTACGAAAATCTGTCCTGACCGCGGTTCTACCCCAGCCAGTTTTCCACACTACTTACCAAGAACATCGAGGTCCGCGTATCCCACATCTCGCGAAAAACGAGCGAGATATGGGGCACCCCTTGGTTCGTGGCGGGGATAAATCCCAAACCTACGCCACCGGCTGCACTACTTCTTCGGCCTGGGGCAGCGAAGAACGGCGAATGACCTCTTCCAGCGTCCACCGCTTCAGTTTGCTTAGCGGGCGGCTTTCCTTGATCCGCACCACATCGCCGACGCGCGCCGAGTTCTGCTCATCGTGGGCGTAGAACTTCTTGCTCAGCTTGATCACGCGCTTGTACTTGGGGTGGGTCTTGCGCATCTCCACCTCGACCACAATCGTCTTCTGCATCTTGGTGGAAACGACGTTGCCAATTTTTTCTGTTCGCCTTGACTCTGCTTTGGCTTCCGACATGGCTTAACGAGCCCCTTTCCTGGCCGGCTTGGCCTTCTTGGTTTTTGCCGCCGGCTCGACGACCGGCTTGAGGGCTGCGCCATGCAGGCCCAAGGCCCGCTCGCGGGCGATGGTCTTGATACGGGCTACGTCTTTGCGCAGATCGCGCAGCTTCTTTACGCCTTCGTTCTGCCCCAGCTTCATCTGGAAGCGCAGGCGAAAGAGCTGCTCGGCGGACGTCTTTTCCTGCCGCTCCAGCTCATCATCGTTCAGATTACGAATCTTTTCCGTTTCCATCGCTCTTCTCTCTACTTGACTACTGCCGTGGGCTTGACATCATGGCGCATCACAAATCGCGTCTTGAGGGGCAGCTTGTTCGAAGCCAGCCGCATGGCTTCGGCCGCCATTTCCGGCGTGACCCCTTCCATCTCAAACAGCATCTTGCCCGGACGTACCACCGCTACCCAGTGATCGGGAGCGCCCTTGCCCTTGCCCATACGGGTTTCGGCGGGCTTCTTGGTGACCGGCTTGTCGGGAAACAAGCGCAGCCAGATCTTGCCGCCACGCTTGATGAAGCGTGTCATGGCCACACGGCTGGCTTCAATCTGCCGGTCGGTGATGTAGCCGCACTCCATGACCTTGAGCCCGTAGTCCCCAAAGGAAAGCTCAGAGCCGCGCCACGCCTTACCACACATGCGACCGCGCTGTTGCTTGCGGTACTTGACCTTCTTTGGCATCAACATGACTAAAATACCCCGCTGGTGCCGGCCGGTTGTGGCTGGCGGCGCTTCTGCTCGTAAATGTCACCGCGATAGATCCAGGTCTTGACTCCGATCACGCCGTAGGTGGTGCGCGCTTCGGCGAACCCATAATCGATATCCGCGCGCAGGGTATGCAGCGGCAACCGCCCCTGCAGATACCACTCGGAACGCGCGATTTCGTTGCCATTCAATCGCCCGGAAACGCGAACCTTAATGCCCTTGCAGCCAAACCGTAGCGCTGAATCGACCGCCTTGCGCATGGCCCGGCGGAAGCCGACGCGCTTTTCCAGCTGCAGCGCGATGTTCTCGGCTACCAACTGTGCGTCCAGCTCCGGCTTGTTCACCTCGAGTATGTCGATGAACACGTCGCGGTTGGTGCGCTTCTGCAGATCGGCCTTGAGCTTCTCGATCTCAGCGCCCTTGCGGCCGATGACTATACCCGGACGCGCAGTGCGGATGATGAGGCGAAGCTTGTTGCCCGGACGCTCGATCTCGACCGAGCTGACGCCGGCCGCCTTGAGCTTGTCCTTCAACTCCTCGCGCAGATGCACATCTTCAATGAGCAATTTGTCGTAGTCGCGCTCGACGAACCAGCGTGACCGCCATGGCTTGTTGACGCCTAGTCGAAAGCCGTAAGGATGAACTTTTTGTCCCATAATTTCCTCGAACCTACTTCGCGGCCTTCTTCCAGTTTTTGGCTGCGCCCTTTTTGGCCACGGCCTTCTTTGCCACAGCCTTCTTTGCGCCCTTCAGCATGCGCTTCTTCGGACTTGCAGTTTCGGTCTCCGCCGTCTCTACCAGGGCGGCACGCTTGCGCTCCGCCACCGAGATCACGATGTGCGCCATCCTGCGCTGATAGCGGAAGGCCCGTCCCATCGGCGCCGGACGGATGCGCTTCATGCGCGGTCCTTCGTTGGCCAGCGCGGTCTTGACGTAGAGGTTGTCCACATCCACATCGAGATCCCGCTCCTGCGAGAGATAGTTGGCGTTCTGAATGGCCGCGCGCAGCACCTTCTCAACCAGCGGCGCGACGCCCTTCTTGGTGAAGGCCACTGTCTCCAGTGCCTCGCCCACACGGCGCCCTTTGATCAGCTCGAGCACGAGGCGAGCCTTCTGCGGCGATACCCGCTGAAACTTTGCTTCGGCCCGGAATTCCTGTGTTTCCAGTTGCATTGGCTTCTTCCCTTTTTAGCGCGGCTTGGCCGACGACTCAGCAGCCTTTGCTGAGTGACCCTTAAACGTCCTGGTGGCGGAAAACTCGCCCAGCTTGTGCCCTACCATGTTCTCCGTCACGTAGACCGGAATAAACTTCCTGCCGTTGTGCACCGCAATGGTGTGGCCCACCATGTCCGGATGGATGGTCGAGCGGCGCGACCAGGTACGAAGGACCTTCTTGTCATTCGTCGCATTCATCGCTTCGATCTTCACCATCAGGTGGGTGTCGATAAACGGACCTTTTTTCGTCGAACGTGCCATGCTTCGCTGCTCCTGACTATTTCTTGTAGCGGCTGACGATAAACGTGTCCGTCCGCTTGTTATTGCGCGTCTTGTAACCGCGGGTGGGCTGTCCCCACGGGGTGACAGGATGGCGGCCGCCAGAGGTTTTGCCTTCGCCGCCGCCGTGCGGGTGGTCGACCGGGTTCATGGACACGCCGCGATTGCTGGGGCGAATGCCCTTCCAGCGGTTACGTCCCGCCTTGCCGATCGAAACATTTTCGTGATCGGTATTGCCTACCTGGCCCACGGTCGCCATGCACGCCACCAGCACCCGGCGGGTTTCACCGGAAGGCAGTTTGAGCAGCGCGTAATCGCCTTCTTTAGCCACCAGCTGGGCCGAAGCACCAGCGGAGCGCACCATCTGTGCGCCCTTGCCGGGGCGGAGCTCGACGTTATGCACCGTCGTGCCGGCGGGAATGTTCTTGAGCGGCAGTGCGTTGCCTATCAGGATGTCCGACTCGGGTCCACTCATGACTGTCTGCCCGACTTTCAGGCCGACAGGCTGAATGATGTAGCGCTTCTCCCCGTCCAGGTAATGCACCAGCGCGATGCGCGAGGAGCGGTTGGGATCGTACTCGATCGAGGCCACTTTGCCCGGCACGCCGAACTTGTCGCGCTTGAAATCGATCAGGCGCAGTTTCTGCTTATGGCCACCGCCATGGTGCCTCATTGTCAGATCGCCGGAATTACGGCGACCGCCGGTACGCTGCTTCACTGCCAGCAGCGGCTTGTGGGGGCGATTCGTCGTAATGTCGTCGTTTACCAGAGTGGTCTGGAAACGCAGCGTGGGTGTAATCGGTCTGTATGTCTTGATCGGCATCTTTTAGCTCACTTACATCGCGTTGACGTAGTCGGGCATCTTTTCACCCGGCTGCAAACGAACGTAGGCCTTCTTCCAATCCGGGCGAAAGCCGGAAAACTTGCCCCGGCGGCGCTCCTTGCCCAGGAAGTTAGCCGTACGCACGCTTCGAACCTTGACCTTGAACAGCGTTTCTACAGCCTGCTTGACTTCGGTCTTGGTCGCATCGGGAGCCACATCGAAAACCAGCGTGCTTTCCGTTTCCTTCACGCCCAAACCTTTTTCGGTGATCAATGGTCGCTTGATTACGTTATAGAGAGTCGGCATCAGGCCACCTCCGAACCGGCCGCAAGCTTGCGCCGGGAAACTGTCTTCTTCAACGACTCCTGCAATTGCTCAATTGCGGCGCGGGAAAAAATGGCCCGCTCATAGCGCAGCAGATCGTAGGGATGCACTTCCTTGGTCACCATCAACTCCACCCGGTGGAGGTTGCGCGCACCGAGAGCGAGGGTGCGGCCTGGCTCCTGGCCAGCCTCTACCAGCAAAGTCGTCCGCCTGGCATCAAGCTTGTCGAGCGCCGCGCGATAGGCCTTGGTTTTGGCGTCTGCCAGTTCGAGGCTCTCAACCACGGTGAGCTTGCCATCAGCCAGCTTTGAAGCCAGCGCGGAGCGCAGGGCGCCGAGCAGCTTCTTGCGCGGAAAGGCATAGTCGTGACTATGCGGCTGGGGTCCGTGAACGGTGCCGCCATGGCGCCAGATAGGCGAGCGTACCGAGCCGACACGCGCACGTCCGGTGCCCTTCTGCTTCCACAACTTCTTGCCCGAGCCGGAGACCAGCTTCTTGTTCTTGGTGGCGGCGGTGCCCTGGCGCATGGCAGCGCGATAATGCTTCACTGCTTCCCAGAGCAGGGCCTCGTTGATCTGGTCGGGCGCGAAAATCTCATCCGCCAGCTCGAGCGAGCCCACAGTCTTTCCACCGAGATCGATTACATCAATCGTTGCCATCTTTTCCTCTTAGGGCTATCGCCCTCCGGCTTTGCTCGCCGCGACTCACTTCTCATCCCACATCTCGTAGAGATATGGGGCACTCAAATCGTTGGAACGGACATTCATTTGTGATCCGTCCTGCAGTTAGTGTCCGTCCTATTTCTTCTTCGCACCCGAGGGTTTGCCACCGGACGCCTTCTTCGAGGCCTTCAACGGATCGACCGTGCCACCGCCGCCAAAGCCACGACGCTCACGCGGCGGCGCTTTGGACTTCGAGATCATCACGTAGCCTTCGCGAGGGCCAGGGATGGCACCTTCAACCATCAACAGGTTCTCGTCCAGGTCGATGCCGCGGATGCGCAGATTGCGCACCGTAATCTGTTTCGCTCCAAAGTGCCCCGGCATACGCTGCCCGGGAAATACGCGCGAGGGGAAGGAGGAAGCGCCAATCGAGCCCTGCACCTGGAACATGTGGCCGTGCGACTTGGGACCACCGCCAAAGTGATGGCGCCGAACCACACCGGCAAACCCGCGGCCCTTGCTGGTGCCAATCACGTCGACGTACTTGGCATCTTCGAAAATGTCTACCAATACCTTGTCGCCGGCCTTCAGTTCCGGGTTCTCCACCGGCACTTCGCGCATCAGCTTGACCGGGGGAACGTTGTTCTTGGCGAAGTGGCCGCCCATCGGCTTGTTCACCTTGCCACCCTTGACGAACTCAATCAGGCCGATCTGCGCTGCGCTGTAGCCGTCGCCGGCCAGCGTCTTCAGCTGGGTCACCACGCAGGGACCTGCCTGCAGCACGGTGACCGGGTGCACTTCACCCCTGTCATCGAACAACTGCGTCATCCCGATTTTCTTGCCCAGAATCCCTGTCACCGACATCGTGCTCTCCTTACTTCTCGAATGCCTTAATCTCGACATCGACGCCAGCGGGAAGATCGAGCTTCATCAGGGCATCAATGGTTTGCTGCGTCGGCTCAAGAATATCGATCAGCCGCTTATGAGTGCGGATCTCGAAGGCCTCGCGCGATTTCTTGTCGACGTGCGGGGAACGCAGCACGCAGTACTTGTTCTTCACGGTAGGCAACGGAATGGGACCCGCGACCTGGGCGCCGGTGCGCTTAGCCGTCTCGACGATCTCACCGGTCGAGGTATCGAGTACCCGATAGTCGTACGCCTTGAGTCGAATGCGAATTCTCTGTCCTACCATCTCAAATCCCTTCGTACCACTGACTTACCCCTTGCCCACCTGAGGCAAGGGGTAAGTTCGATTACTACTTGATGATCTCAGTGATGGTTCCGGCGCCTACGGTGCGGCCACCCTCGCGGATGGCGAAACGCAGACCCTTTTCCATCGCTACCGGGGTATGCAACTCAATCTCCAGCTGCACATTGTCCCCGGGCATCACCATCTCCGTGCCTTCCGGCAGCTTCGCCGTCCCGGTCACGTCGGTGGTGCGGAAGTAAAACTGCGGCCGGTAACCATTGAAAAACGGGGTATGACGGCCACCCTCTTCCTTGCTCAGAACGTAAATCTCGCCCTTGAACTTGGTGTGCGGGGTAATCGAGCCCGGTTTGGCCAACACCATCCCGCGCTCCACGTCTTCCTTGGCTATGCCGCGCAGCAACAGTCCCGCATTGTCCCCGGCCAGGCCCTCGTCCAATTGCTTCTTGAACATTTCCACCCCGGTGACCACCGTCTTGCGGGTTTCCCGAAAGCCCACTATCTCGGCTTCTTCGCCCACCTTGATCTTGCCCCGCTCGATCCTGCCGGTCACCACCGTGCCCCGGCCGGAAATGGAGAAGATGTCTTCAATCGGCATCAGGAACGGCTGGTCAATCGCCCGCGCAGGCAGCGGCACGTTCTTGTCCACCGCGTCCATCAGCTCGTCGATCTTGGCTTCCCACTGCGCTTCCCCGTTCAAACCACCCAGGGCCGAGCCCCGAATCACCGGCACATCGTCCCCGGGGAAGTTGTACTTGGACAACAGTTCCCGCACTTCCATCTCCACCAGATCGGTCAGCTCTTCGTCTTCGACCGCATCGCATTTGTTCAGAAACACCACAATGTAGGGAACCCCTACCTGCCGGGCCAGCAGCACGTGCTCCTTGGTTTGCGGCATGGGACCGTCGGTTGCCGCCACCACCAGAATCGCTCCGTCCATCTGCGCCGCGCCGGTAATCATGTTCTTGATGTAGTCGGCGTGACCGGGGCAGTCGACGTGCGCGTAGTGGCGATTCGCCGTCTCGTACTCCACGTGTGCGGTGGCAATGGTAATGCCCCGCTCCCGCTCCTCGGGCGCGTTGTCAATCGAATCAAACGAGCGAAACTGGATCTTCGGATTGTGCTTCGACAATACCTTGGTGATCGCCGCCGTCAGCGTCGTCTTGCCGTGATCAATGTGCCCAATCGTCCCCACGTTCACGTGCGGCTTGGACCGGTCAAACTTCTCCTTCGCCATCTTGTCCCTCTCTTAAAGAACATTTCCCTCAGCGGCTAAAGCCGCAAAGGTTCCAATTGCTTAACGCACGGACTAGAGCCCGTACCCTTCACGCCTACTTGCCCTGGTTGCGGCCAATGATCTCTTCCGAGACCGACCGCGGCGCTTCCTCATAACGGTTGAAGTGCATTGAGTAGTTAGCCCGGCCCTGGGTCGAAGAGCGCATGTGGGTGGCATAGCCAAACATCTCACTCAGCGGCACGTTGGCCTTGATGACCTGCGATCCGGCGCGATGCTCCATGCCCTCGATGCGGCCACGGCGGGAGTTCAGGTCGCCGATGATGGTCCCCATGTACTCCTCCGGAACCACTACTTCGACCGACATCACCGGCTCCAGCAACACCGGGGTTGCCTTGCGGGCGGCTTCCTTGAAGGCCATCGAGCCGGCAATCTTGAACGCCATTTCGTTCGAGTCAACGTCGTGGTAGCTGCCGTCAAACAGGGTTGCCTTCACGTCGACAATCTCGTAGCCGGCGAGCACACCACCCTGCAGCGCTTCGCGAATGCCCTGCTCGGTCGGCTTGATGTATTCCTTGGGCACCACGCCACCCTTGATGTCGTTAACAAACTCGAAGCCCTTGCCGGCCCCATTGGGCTCGACGCGGATCTTCACGTGGCCGTAGTTGCCTGAACCACCGGTCTGGCGGATGTACTTGCCTTCCGCCTCAGCCGGCTTGCGGATGGTCTCGCGATAGGCGACCTGGGGCTTGCCCACGTTGGCTTCGACTTTGTACTCACGCATCATGCGGTCGACGATGATTTCCAGATGCAATTCGCCCATGCCGCTGATGATGGTTTGGCCCGAATCAGGATCGGTATGCACCTTGAAGGTGGGATCTTCCTGGGCCAGCTTGGCCAGGGCCATGCCCATCTTCTCCTGGTCAGCTTTAGTCTTCGGTTCTACGGCAACGTGGATGACCGGGGCCGGAAAGTCGATCGACTCCAGCACAATCGGAGCCTTGTCGGTGCAGATCGTATCCCCCGTCACCAGGTTCTTGAGCCCCACGCAGGCGCAGATGTCTCCGGCATAGATCTCGACAATCTCTTCCCGCTTGTTGGCATGCATCTTGAGCAGGCGTCCGATGCGCTCCGTCTTGCCGGTACGCGGATTGAGCACCGTGTCGCCAGTCTTCAGGTGGCCGGAGTATAGACGGATAAAGATCAGCTGCCCGACAAAGGGGTCGGTCATGATCTTGAAGCCCAGCGCAGTCAGCGGCTCGGAGTCGTCGGCATGGCGGAGGATGACCTCTTCCATGTTGTCTGGATTGTGGCCCTCGATGGGGGGAACGTCGAGCGGGCTGGGCAGGTACTCGACTACGGCATCGAGCAACGTCTGCACACCCTTGTTCTTGAACGCACTGCCACACAGCACCGGGAAGAGCTTCATCCCGATGGTGGCCCCGCGCAGCGCCTTGCGCAGCTGAGCCGCGGTCGGGGTTTCGCCTTCGAGGAACTGGTGCAGCATTTCGTCATCGTTCTCGGCGACCGATTCAACCAGCTGCATGCGGAAGGCTTCCGCCTTCTTCAGCATGTTCGCTGGAATCTCTTCGACCGAGTACTTGGCGCCCATGGTCTCGTCGTGCCACAGAATGGCGCGCATCTCGATCAGGTCGACCACACCCTTAAAGCCGGCTTCCTGGCCGATGGGAATCTGAATCGCGACCGGACGGGCGTTGAGCCGCTTGCGGATGGTGTCGATGGCATGCTCAAAATCGGCGCCCATCTTGTCCATTTTGTTGATAAAGCAAATGCGGGGCACGCCGTACTTGTCCGCCTGCCGCCACACGGTCTCGGACTGGGGCTCTACGCCGTGCACGGCGTCAAAGCAGGCGACCGCGCCGTCGAGCACGCGCAGACTGCGCTCGACCTCGGCGGTAAAGTCCACATGGCCCGGGGTGTCGATGATGTTGATACGGATATCCCGCCAGGTGCAGGTGGTGGCAGCCGAGGTAATGGTGATACCGCGCTCCTGCTCCTGCTCCATCCAGTCCATCGTCGCCGTGCCTTCATGCACTTCGCCGATGCGGTGGGTGATGCCGGTGTAAAACAAAATACGCTCCGTCGTTGTGGTCTTGCCGGCGTCGATGTGCGCCATGATTCCGATATTCCGGCAACGATCGAGTGGTACTAGACGAGGCACGGTATTCTCTCACTCTCGCGCGAGACGTTAGACTCGCGATTCTTCTTGCTACTTTGGTTACGCCCACTGCCTTTCGGCCAAGGCGCCGGTGCAAATCTGTTCAACTACCAGCGGTAGTGGGCAAACGCCTTGTTGGCCTCAGCCATGCGGTGTACATCTTCTTTCTTCTTCATGGCTGCGCCGCGGCCGTTGGCTGCATCCAGCAGTTCGCTGGTCAATTTTTCGATCATGCCCTTTTCGCCCCGCGCCCGGCCGTAGGTCACCAGCCAGCGGATGGCGAGCGAGGTACGCCGCTCAGGATTGACTTCGATCGGCACCTGGTAGTTTGCCCCGCCCACGCGGCGGGTCTTGACTTCCAGCAGCGGCTTGCAGTTCTCAACTGCCTTCTTGAACAACTTCAACGCTTCGTCGCCGCCCTTTTGCTCCAGGTTGGTCATGGCCTGGTAGAAGATGCCCTGGGCGGTCGACTTCTTGCCGTCCCACATCATCGAGTTGACGAACTTAGTCACCAGCGACGAGTTATAAACCGGGTCGGCGGCAACTTCCCGTTTCGCGATATGTCCTTTTCTCGGCATAGAAAACTTTGTATTCCCTTCCAGTTTTAAAACTTCGCGGTGTTACTTAGCCCCGCTCTTGGGACGCTTGGCGCCATACTTCGAACGGCTCTGCTTGCGGTTGGCTACGCCGACCGAATCGAGCGTGCCGCGGACTACGTGATAGCGCACCCCAGGAAGGTCTTTCACACGGCCTCCGCGGATGAGCACGATAGAGTGCTCCTGCAGGTTGTGGCCGATTCCGGGAATGTAGGTGGTCACTTCCACGCCGTTGGTCAGCCGGACACGCGCGACTTTGCGCAACGCCGAGTTCGGCTTCTTGGGCGTTTGCGTGTAAACGCGGGTACAGACGCCGCGCCGCTGGGGTGATCCCTGCAGTGCCGGCGATGCTGTCTTGTAGCGCGCCGCAGTGCGGCCTTTTCTCACGAGCTGACTAAATGTAGGCAAACCTTACTCCTTAAAAACTCGCACCAACACTACCCCGCCGCACACGACTAACGCAGCCACCAGGAACAGCGCCTGAACCCGAGCGTTGACCGGTGCACGAAGCCAGCAGCGGCTGCTTCGCGCCTGCCTGTTAACCAACCAAGACGAGAACTTCGACGGTGGCCGCGCGTTTCTCTCCAGATCCAGCGAGAGGCATTTTGCGCTTACGCGCTGACACGCCTCGTGCCGGGTCAGGCACCGGAAAACCGGGCACCAGAAAGAAGCCAGTTCCGTTTCGAAGTTCCGGCCCGCATAGCCTCCCCAGGTGGGAGGTGTCGCAAAGGCCGATGCGATTGTTCCCCTTCATCACGCGAGCGTTTTGGAGGGACCCTGATGAGTGGGCCGCAAGGTCTTGCTGCCAGTCTTAAGCGCGTCTTGCCGCGGAACGCAAGGATTAACGATCAACCTTAGCCGCAGCACATCGTTCAAGCACGCACATTACTGGTTCATGCGGAACCTTCTTAAGATATCAAGCCGCGAAGACGGCGTCAATGGTGGGCGCCTTTGTTTCGCACGGCTTCCCTATCCCATATGCGGGATTTCCTGGTCGACTGAACAAAAGCTGTGGCGGGGTTCGCCCCTTGGTTTTCGTTCGACATACGTGGGGGGAACGCAGGGCACCCGTCCGGATCCTGTCTGGTCCGGTATGAATCAAACACTGTGAGACCGGTATGCTAGCATCCCTGCTGAATGTCTGCGCCTTGTCCTCCGCTTTGTCCTCCGCCTTGCCTCTCCACACTGCGCCTCCGCGCCCTAGCCTGCGCCTGCGTTGCGGTTCTGACCACCGCCGGTGCTACCCACCGTGCTGCCGCTTCCGCAACGACGCTCGATCCACGCATCGCCAAAGTCATCTCCGAATTGGAGAAGACGCGCATCATTCACCAGGCAGCGCTTTCACCCGACGGTCAGATGGTCGCCTGGGCGGCCGATGTCGAAGCGGGAACTGAGATCAGGGTTGCGCCAACGGCTGATCCGTCGCACTCCCGTCGTTTGACCGCCGGGTCCGGGGCGCCCTGCGACGAGGAGGATCTGACCTGGTCGCCAGACAGCAAAGCCCTGGCCTTCGCTTCCGACTGCAATGCGCCTGCGGGCGCGATGGGCCAAGCCGACGTCTATCTGGCCTCGCCGGCCGCAAACGGTTCTTCGCCCCGGCGACTCACCCATCTGCATGGCGGGGTCACGAGCCTGGCCTTTGCTCCAGACGGCCTGCATATTGCCTGCCTATACATTGAAGGAGCCACCCGGCCGGCCGGGGCGCTGGCGCCGATGAAGCCGCCAGCCGGGGTTATCGGGGTCGAAGGACTTGAGATCCAGCGGGTCGCGGCCATCGAAACCGCCTCCGGCGAATTCAACCAGATCACTCCAGCCACGCTCCATGTCTACGAGTACGACTGGGCACCCGATTCGCGGCAGCTCGCCTACATCGCCGCAACCCCGCCTGGAGAAAACAACTGGTGGGTGGCGCAGCTCTACACCCAGCCGCTGGCGGGCGGCCAGCCGCGAGCCGTTCTCGACCCGGAACACACGCCGGGCCCGCTGCACGGGCTGCAGGTCGCTGTGCCCCGCTGGTCGCCGGATGGCCAACAGATCGCCTTCATCGGCGGTTTGATGAGCGACCAGGGAGCCACGGGGGGCGATATCTATTTGATATCTGCTATTGGCGGCGAGGCGAAAGACATCACCCCGAATTCCGATAAGACCGTTGCCTGGATTGATTGGCGCAAACCCGGGACGGGGCTGGTGGGAGGAACCGTTTGTTGCAAGCATCCGGCCTTGTTAGTCTCCTGGGTCGTATCCGGACAGGTTGAAATTGGCGAAGTGGACGCCTCTGATGGGCGGGTCACAGCCAAGTATGCAACCATTCCCGCTTCGGTAAGCGATGGGCGGTTGGAACAGAGCCTTTCCGTCGCCACCAATCTTAAGTTGGCTTACATAAAGAGCTCTTTCTCAGAACCACCCGAGGTCTACGTGAGCCAGCTAGGGGGCCCCGCCCAACCCATAACGCACTACAACGACGCCCTCAAGCCGATGTGGGGTAGGCCGGCATCGATCCTATGGACCAGCGACACCTTCCCCGTGCAAGGCTGGCTCCTGTACCCGGCCCACTATGATCCGGGCAAGAAATATCCACTCATTGTCAGCGTGCATGGCGGCCCCTCGAGTGAGGTGCAGCCCCGCTGGCCGGACCTGGGCTACAACCCCATTGCCTTCTCGGCGCTCGATTATTTCGTGCTCATGCCCAACCCCCGAGGCAGCTACGGCGAAGGGGAGGCCTTCACCCAGGCCAACCGCAAGGATTTCGGCTATGGCGATCTGCGTGACGTCCTGGCCGGAGTGGACGCGGTGAGCGCGAGATTCCCCATCGATCAACAACGCATCGGCCTGACCGGGTGGAGTTACGGCGGCTTCATGACCATGTTCGCCGTGACCCAGACCCAGCGTTTTCATGCGGCTGTGGCGGGCGCCGGAATCTCCAACTGGAAGAGCTACTATGGGGAGAACTCCATCGACCAATGGATGACCCCCTTCTTCGGCGCCTCGGTTTATGACGATCCCGGGGTCTACGCCAAGAGCTCTGCCATCGACTTCATCCGCAACGTTAAGACTCCTACGCTGGTGGTGGTCGGTGACCGCGACGGGGAGTGTCCCGCCCCGCAATCCTTCGAGTTCTGGCATGCGCTGCGGGCCGAGCACGTGCCCACCCAACTGGTGGTCTATCCCGATGAAGGCCACCGCTTCAACTCGCCCCAACATCGCCGCGATGTGCTCGCCCGCGCCCTGTCATGGTTTGAGCAATATATGCCGCCGCACAGCTAGAGGGCTGCGACCCCTGTTGCCTCGTGGCCCAGTCCCTTCTACACTTAGGACGTTGACCACGCACAACTCTGCACGCGCATCGAGCGAGTGTCTACGGTGCCAGCGACCGGGCAACGCACAGTCACGCTCCAACGGAAATTGGAGAGTCAGCCTGGAGCAGAGCTGGTTGGGAACAGTTCAGGCAATAGGTAGTTCATCAACCGCCGGAGCGGCGACACCCGGCGGGGAGGTTTCATGCAGCGGTTTTTGACTTTTGTAGTTTTGCTTCTTCTTACCGTTCCCGTGGGTCTTTCTCTCCAGGGCTGTGCTAACAAAAATTCTAATTACTGCAACGGTTCCGGCTACGGGTACCTCAAGAGCCAGCCGGTCTCGATCTCTCTGCAGCCGCAAACCACCGGCCTTTCGGTTGCTTTTTCGCAGACGTCTCAACTCCAAGCCCCCTCGGCTCAGAACTGCACCGGGGGCGCGGCCTCCATCGGCACCTACACCTACGGCACGTCGGATCGCACCATTGCCGATGTTTCGCCTACCGGCGCCATCTGCGGCGGGACGTGGAATCTGCATACCCCCGCGGTCGCGGCTTACACCACCTGCCTTCCTACCAACAAGACCGGCATCGCATACATGACCGCCAGCGCGGCAGGATTTACCAGCAACCAGGTCGCGGTGTACTCCCATCCTCCGATCACCAGCCTCTCGGTGGGCGGACCTACCAACCCGAGCACAGGTACGCCGGAGTGTCTTTCCCAGGGCCAAACCTCACAACTCGATGCCACCGCCTACACCACCAACAGCTCCGGCCAGCAGGTTCTGCTTTGCAGCCCCAACATCCTGCCCGGCGGAGGGTATGGCCCAACGGACTGCAACAACGTGATCGGCCACCTGACTTATGCGGCAGCCAGTTCGGGCGTGGTCACTATTGACCAGAACGGCGTCGCCACGGCCCAAGCCCCGGGTTCGACGCTCATCACCGGCACCATTGCCCAGACCAGCAGCAACGCCGGCTATTTCTATACTTGTCCGCCGTCCAAGATTGCGCTGAGCGTCGCCTCCACCGGCGCCACCAGCGCCAACGTCACGCTCAACACACCCCTGGCGCTCACCGCGACGGTGACGGATACCAATAACAATGTGATCAACGGGCTGGCCCTAAGCTACGTATCCACCAACCCGGGCAGCATCGCAGTCAGCTCCACCGGCGCGGTGACGGCGACATTTCCATCGAACTCGGCAATCACCGCCATCTGCCAGCCAACCACTTGTAATCCTGCCCCGATCAATGTCATGGGAACCCTAGGCACGGGCGTGCCGGCGATCAGCAATTTCGTGCAAATTGCGTCTCCCGGCAAGAACAGCAATTTCATCTGGGTATCCAGCCCGGGCTCGCCCTACTTCGTGCCCATCGATCTCTCTACCGGAACCATCGGCAACCAGGTCAAGCTGCCCTACTCGCCCAACTCCATGGTCCTCGATCCCACCGGTACGTCGCTTTATTTCGGCAGCTATAAAGAGCTGATGACCTATACCGCGAGTACCAACAGCCTGGCCTCTGAAACTCCTAACGTTCCCGGCATCGTGCTAGCGGTCTCGCCCACCAACTCCTCGGTGGTGATCAATGATCAGTTGCGAGGCGTTCTTTATCTCTACACGCCTTCGTCGGGGGCCTATACTTCCTTCTCCGGAATCGGGCAGAAAGCGGCCTTCACCGCCGATGGCCAGACGGTTTATATCGTGGGCAACGGGGTCCTCTATATCCATAACAACTTCACCGGCTGGTCGGTCGAAGAGCTGCCCGCAAATCAGGCCACGCCGACGACGGGTATCTGCCCGGCGACCAACACCACCAGCCCCATTCCTCAAGACCCGACGAGCTATCCGCCCAATACCACGGCGAACCCCAACAACACCTACAACATGTTCTGTTCTCCCGATCTCGCCGTAACCATTCCTGCGGCCGCGGTCTTTCTCTCCGGCGCAACCACTTCGGCCTACGGTCAGTGCCCCGAAACCACGGTGAAACCAGTGGTGAATTATCCCGAAGCCACAACGGTCGCCGCACTCTCCGACCATGTGGCTTCTACCACCGACGGCAAACACATCATCGGCGCCTCTGCCAATCCACCGGTGCTGACAGATCTGTCGATCACCGTGCCCATCGATGCCTGCCCATCGGACGCCAATGGGCAAACCACGGGCATCACCTTCAATCCTCCTCCGGTGGTGAATCAGGCTTCACTGGCTGCTTACGGCATCACCAATATCAACGAGGTGGTCGCCGCCACCAACTCGCTTGAGGCGTTCGTTACCTATGGGAGCAATGCCACGACGCCTCCGGCCGGGGGCGCGCTGTTGCCGGTCTACAAACCTTCGACCCAAGCGGGCGCTTTGGGTACGCTCAGCAGCGTCACCCTGACCGGCAATGCGCTGGCTCCGGTGGCGGGCATCTTCTCCCCCGATAACACGCTTTTTTTTGCCGGGACCAGCGGCGATGATCAGCTGCACGTGATCGACACCACGACTCTGCTTGACACCAAGCAAATCAACCCCAAATTGACCGATATCAATGGCAATCCGTTGCCGCCGGTCTTCCTTGCAGTCAAGCCCAGGCCGACAACCTAGCGATGGATCATCAAAAGATAAGATTCGTGGAATCCCAGCATCTCAAAAGGCGAGGTGTGGGCCACCCCGGTTCGCGGGTAGGGGAGATCGCAAAGGGATTGCATCTTCTCAGGAGTTTTCCGCAGCCTGTTCAGGGTCCGCGGTGGGGTTTCGGGAAAAGGGGTTTCGTGGGCTTATCAGTCCCCGGCGAGGGATATGGCGCCTGAGGTTCCGGCCTTGTAGGCGGTCTCCCGTTCCCAGCCCAGGACTTCTGAGATCTGGTCGGCCAAGGTCAGGGGATCGAAGGGTTTGGAAAGGATTGCGGCCGCTCCCAGTTCGTCGAGCTTGCGCCGATCCTGGCCTTGCACTTTGGCCGTGAGCAGGAGCACGGGAATGTGGGCGGTGTTGCCGTTCTGCTTCAGAATCTGATAGGTCGTGGGGCCATCAATGTCCGGCATCATGACATCGAGCAAGATAGCATCCGGTTGTTCGAGCGATGCGCGACGTATGCCTTGCGCTCCCGATGGAGCCAGGATCACCTGCCAACCGGCAATGGTCTCCAGGCTGAGCGCGGTCACTTCGCGTATGTCGGCTTCATCATCGATGATCAATATGCGAGGAATCATCCGGCGCCCACTCTCGGTGTTGTTTTCACTCTAGGTTCCCGGGCTCCGGGCGTACATAGCACTTGCTGTGCATTACCTTGATAACAGGAGATTTAGTGCACCCATGAAGGGCCGCTTCATAGCGTCCAGTAACGGTTACGTAATGGTTCCTGGCTTTCGCTCAGAGGCTCTTGTCTCAATGATCTTTAGCTGGCCAAGGGTGAGGATCGGTTATGCTAGCGGTTGGCCGGAGAACCCGGCAAATACGCGAGGAACAGAATGACCAGATTGCTTAGAGTATGCATAGGTGTGCTACCGGCCTTGTTGGTGCTATCGGCGCCTGCGGCCAAGAAAAAGGGTCTGGAGGTGGACTTCAAGACCAGCCAGGGTCAGGATGCAGGAACAGCCACGCTTACGCCCGCAGGCAATGGGGTCAAGATCAAGCTGGACCTGATGAATCTTCCCGAAGGGGAGCATGCACTCCATGTGCATCAGAATGCGAAATGCGATGGGCCGGATTTCAAGTCGGCAGGCCCCCATTTCAACCCCTACGGCAAAGAGCATGGGACCAAGAACCCCAAGGGTGCTCATGCCGGCGACATGCCCGTCAATCTGCAAGTGATGGCCGACGGAACCGACCACCTCTCGCTGGTGACCGAAAGCATTTCGCTTAAGAAGGACGCGAAAAACTCGGTCTTCGCCAACGGGGGGACAGCGTTCGTCATTCATGCGAAGGCGGACGATATGATGACCGATCCCACGGGCAACGCGGGCGACCGAATCGCGTGCGCGGTGATCGTCGCGCCGTAGAAGAAGACTAAGGGGAAAGAAGAGTTAACGGCGCGAAGTTCGGGCGACCGGCGGCGTGACAGCCATCAGGTATTTGGGGATACTCGCCGCCGGCAGGGCGGGGGCCAGAAGCGGACCCTGCACAAAATCACATCCCAGGTTGCGCAGGCATTCGATCTGGTCGGCTCGCTCTACCCCTTCGGCGACTACCTTAAAGCCCAGACTGTGGGCCAGGGCAATGATGGCCTGTACGATGGTATACGTCCCGTTGGGATCAGAGATTCGCTCGATGAAGGAGCAGTCGATCTTGAGCGTGCTGACGGGAAGCTGGTGCAGGTGGCTCAAACAGGAGTAGCTGCTGCCGAAGTCGGCAACGGAAAAGTGAACTCCCAAGGCTGCCAGGCTGCGCATCTGGCTCGCGACCTCAGGCCGGTTGCGCATGACGGTGCTCTCGGTCACGATCAGTTCGAGCAGTCTAGGATCGAGGCCGCACTGGGCCACGGTGTTGAGCACACGGGCGGAAAAGTCGCCGTGCAGAAACTGCAGCGGAGAGACACTGAACGCTAAACGCAGCGGGTTGAGCCCCTGACTTTGCCACTCGATGCTCTGGCGGCAGACCTCATCCAACACCCAGTTTCCTAAAGCAACAATCAGGCCGCATTCCTCGGCGATGGGCAGGAAGCGATCGGGCCCGATCGCGCCCAGTTGGGGATGGTTCAGGCGCAGCATCGCTTCCAGGTTGCAGAGATTGCCGGCCATCGAGTATTGAGGCTGGTAATAGAGCTCCAATCCATCGTCCTTGAGCGCGCTGCGCATGAACCGCTCCAGTTCGCTCACCTCGTTGGCGGACCCGCTGCCGTGCGCAGAAGCCAGAAGATACTGACCTCCGCCGGCCTGCTTGGCGCGATACATCGCAGCGTCAGCCAGGCGCCGGAGCTGGGCAGCGTCGGCCCCGTCATCGGGATAGACCGAGATGCCGATCGATGCCGAGATGTCGAAGGTGTAATCATCGACCTCGATCGGCTTATTGATGCTGTCGAGAACGCTGCGCGCGACCATCAGGGCGCTGCTCTTATTGGCCAGCTCGCCGAGGATGATCACGAACTCATCCCCACCGGTGCGGGCGAAGGTATCAACAGCGCGCAAGCGCGCCGAGATCCGCGCCACCACCTGCTGCAGGCATAGGTCACCGGCGGCGTGCCCAAAGCTGTCGTTGATGTGCTTGAAGCGATCGAGATCCAGGCACAAGACTGCGGCCTGTTGTCCGTAGCGGGCGGCCTGGGCCAAGCTTTGCTGCATGCGGTCTTCCAGCAACAGCCGATTGGGCAGGCCGGTCAGCAGGTCGTGGTGCGCCTGATGCAGCAGCTGCTCGTGCAGTTGCTGCCGGTCGGTGACGTCCTGGACCAGGACGAAACTACACTTACGGCCCTGGAAGTCGATGAAATGAGACGCCATGTCCACCTGGATGTAGGAGCCGTCTTTGCACCGATGGCGCCAGGGGCCGGTAAGCTTGGTGGAATTGGTTGCGGAATTTTCCTGCAGAATCGCTTCCACGTCTTCGGTCGGGCGCAGATCAGGCAGCGTCATAGCGGCGAATTCTTCGCGGGAGTATCCGTAGTGGGTCACGGCGGCATCGTTGACCTCGAGGATGCGCAGGGTCTCCGGATCATGTACCCACATGGGGTGCGGGTTGGCGGCAAAAAGCAGACGATAATGCTCGGTGGCACGCCCGACGGCCAGGAACTCGTCTTCCAGCAGGGTCAAGATCATGCCAAAAGCGACAAAGTACTTGGGCACGTTCCACAGTTCAGGGGGGATCTGCCCGGCTTTCACTAGAAAGTCGCAGAGCAGCCCCACGGGAAATACCGAGGCCCAGGCCACCAGGCCCAGAATGGCGGTTAGTACGCCGGTCGAGGTGCGCCGGAAGTCGAACCAGTAGAGGGCGGCAAATGTGAGGTAAATCTCGAACAGCAGGGCCAGGATGCCGTTGTCCGGCTGCCGGTGGGCGATGGAGACAACGGTCCAGAGCCAGCCCCCTGAAAAGGCCACGGTGATGACTCCCCACACCCGGCTACGCCCGCGGCACAACTTCCAGGCCAACACCGTGCCGGCTGCCCCAGCCGCAGTGGCGGCGGCGTACAGCGGCCACTGGCGGGCTCCGGCGAAGATCAGGTAGTTGGCGTAAAAGAGTGCCGGAATACCGATACCGAACGCCGCCAGAACGCGGCCGGCCAAGGCCTTGTAAATGGCGGAGGCCGAGAAAAGGAAGCACAACCCGGCTAGCAGCAACGCGCTGATGCTCAGGCTGTCGACCAGCGCCTGTGCCCGATCCGATACAGCCGGGATCAGCAGCGCGGCGAAGTGCAGCAAGACCAGGATCCAGCCGATGACCCAGCAGCGCAGGCGGGCAGTCGCACGCTTGCGATAAATCGAGGCAAACAGCACCACGAGCAGTCCGAGAATCAGAATGTCGAGCACTTCGTTTTTCATGAGTAACGAGACGCGGCAGACAAAGATGCAAAGAAACACAGCAGGAAGAGCAAACGGTCAGCTTTTCCCTGATGTTCAGTATCGCCTAACACGGTAAAGTCTCAAGATCACCGAAGTGTAACCGGATGGGGGCGAGTTCTCCCCCTGCATGGCCCGGCAGGGGGACTGTTTGCCGGCGCGAACGCGGGCTGCCCAGGTGGTTTGGCAGGTGCAAATGTCAAAGATCAACCGCCAGCGGGACGTAGCTATCGGCTTGGGTCTGGGCGAGTGGTTCGCTGGCAGCTTCAACGCAACTCTTATTTTGCTTTGAGCTGGGGAACCGGCAGGCCCGATCATCCATGCCTGCTTGGCCAAGCATACTTCCAGTTTGTCCTGGCACATCGTTTGCTGCGGAGCTGGCTGCTGCGGAGGTGACGCGAGGACGGGGGATTCGGGGAAGGGACCAGCCCTCCCTCGTATTAGGAAGCGGTTTTCAATTCTTTTTCCGCGCGCAGCCAATCCTGCTCGGGCGAACCTTCCGGCCAGCCACGCTCCGCCCAAAACTTCTCTGCCAGGCGAGCGATCTCCTCCCGCGTCGGTGCAGGGGGTGTCTGCTTCTTAGCTGCCGGCTTGGCTGCCGGTTTGCGCTTCTTGGCAGTCCCGTTTGAGTCTTCTACGCTCTTGGTAGTCATCAGTGTCTCCTTCGATCGCCCATCATCAAAACAGGCACAGCTCTATGATACGAAGGGGTGGGTGGAATTGCCAGCCGTTCGGCTAGTAACTTTTGCGTTACGCCCTAAGGTTCCGCAAATTGCACCGAAACCGGTTCAGGCTCCCGATGCCGGGCTGTCAAAGCGCTCCTGACGCCGGGATATGGCATTGGACAAGGAGATGGGCGGCTCGGATTGCAGCAGTTGAATGGTCCATTCCTTCATTGCCGGTCTGGACCGCTGCAGCTCCGCCAGATCCGCTCTCCAGTTTCTGAGATGGACCTTGGTGTCGAGCATGCGGATCCAGAAGGCGCGGTATTCGGCCAGGTTGAGACGCTCAACATTGGAGAACAACTCCTCGTCGCCCAATAACCATTGCCACAGGAAGCGGTCCTGGGAGTTGGGCTGGCGAGCCGCCAGTGCCTCGTCGGCGAGTTCCTCGTCGGTGGGGAACGCATTCAGGGCATAACCAAAATCGGAGAAATCACTCTTCTCGCCGGTCTGCTCCGCGATCCGTTTCAGGCAGCGCACCAGGTTGCGCCGGGCCGGCCCGCGATACGCTCTTTCTTCAATCAATCCCTTGTAAAGACTGACCGCCCGGCGCAGGCCGCGGACAAAAAGATCGTTGCGCGAGCTGTTGTCGGCGGCTTCCTCGGGGACGTAAAAGCGGCTGCAAAGCAAGGCTTCGACAAAGGTGGTGTGTTTCCATTCCGGATCGACCGACGCCGCGTGGGCGATATCGGCAAAAGCCTGCTTGGATAAGGACTCGAGCTGGGCGCGCTCCGATTTGCGCAGCCAGGAGGGCTCCTTGTCCTGGGCCTCCAACACCTGGTAGGCAGCCTGCGCCCGGTAAGAATAGGCTTGGGCAATCCGGCGCCGTTCCACGGCATCGGGAAAGCGCGACAACTGAGAGAAAAACTGATCCAGGCGGGCGAAAGCGGTCCAGGGATCGGAGCGGGTGAGGTGGGAAACGGCGGAAAGCAGCAGGCCATTCAGATAGACGGCCGCATCCTGCTCGGAGGGCATATCGTGAAAAGCAAGCCGCCCCTGGCCCACGTATGCCAGATGGTCGATGTCATCGATCGTCGCCAGCGCGCGCGGGGCAAAGGCGTTGCCCTCTTCCTGAAAAGTCAGGGGCTGCTCGCCGACGTCCTGCAGCAATCCGGGCAAAGCATTCCGGACCTCCGCCCTGACGTCCCGTAATACCTCCAGTTGCGCGGCCACGGCCTCGACCTCGGCCACAGCGCGGGACGAATCGCTGTCCCAAGCCCGTGCCTGCATGTAAACCTGGATGACGATGAGGGCTGCAATAACCGCGAAAACCGCCAGGAACAGCGCGGATGCGATGCGGATCCGGTGCTGAGCCTCGACTGCCAGCTGCATATTTTCCTGCGACTGGCGGAGCTGGTCGTGAACCTTAAGCAGCTCGGCTTGAACCTCCTCGGAGGTTGCGTCGGAGTGCAGCGATGCGGCCGCGGGAGTTTGCCCGGTGGCCGGCGCTGCATTGGCCGCCGGTGCCGCATAATTCTGCAGCGGCTGGCGCCGTAGTGGCTGGGGTGAGGCGGGATAGGCAGGGGCGGGAGTTTCGATGGTAGAACCGGTCGTCTGGCCCTCGGCGGGAAATCCGATGAGCACATACAGGCAGGCCAGCAAGCCGACTGCCAGCAGGCCAAGCGCCAGCACCGTCATCCATACGTTGGTGTGCCTACGCAGCGTCCTGCTTGTAGGATCGCTTTCCATTCTGCCTCCGGAACGGGTGTGAGGCAGGAAGCTGGCGCAGCCGTTCTTTTTAAGAACGGCTGCGGGCAGCTATCACCCCATTACCTTGGTCCTGATAATGCTCTGAAGTATCTGCAACTTCGAGCAGCGTCACAATCCCACTTCCGCAACAGCAGGGAAAGCCGCATTTATTTGCTTTCCCGGGTCACCGTGATGGGCGCGGTGAGGTTGAAGGTGACCACGCTTTCAGCCGGCACGGAGACATCTTTGTTGCCAGTAAAAGCCGCGCCCGCGGTTCCAGCACCGGCTCCAATCAGGCCACCGATGAGGGCTCCCTTGCCGCCCCCGGCGAGCCCGCCGATCAGCGCGCCGCCACCGGCACCCCCACCGACCATCCCGGCAGTGCGTTTGCCTTTGCCCTTGGTCGACGCCTCATAAGAACTGGTGGAGACCGCATAGTTGCCAACTCTGGTGATCGCTATGCCGAGGTCTCCGCTCCCCTTGAACCTTCCCTGGCCCTTGGAGGCAGTCACGGTACCGGTGACCGGGGTGCCGGCGCGCAAGACACTCACGCCATGAACCACCACGGATTGGGCCAATGCCCCAGTGAAACTATCGCCCACACTGTTATTTTTGGCACTTACCGTCTGTTCCATGCGGACCACCAAGGCGGTCCCCGCGGGCACGGTATATTCCTTGGGTGGCGGTGGCGGCGCGGGAGCCGCTGGGGGGGGAGCGGGAGCCGGTTCCGCAGCGGGCGCGGGGGCGGCCGGAGCGGGTTCCGCGGCCGGAGCCGGAGCTGGAGGCGGCGCCTGGGCTGTGGTAGTGGGTTCGGCAGCCGGGGCGGTGGGAGCCGGCGCCTTGTTGCATCCGCCCACAAGCAGCAAACCAGCCAAGGCAAGCATGCTGGCGAGAGCATATGCGGTCTGCCTTGGGGCATGCCCCAAGGTGGAGTGAGTTGCACTCGATAAAGCGTGCTTATTCATAATTCTCTCCGTTAATGCGAAAGTTTCTGCACTGCCAACCTAGCCCGGCTGTCCAGCTTTCTCCTGGATCAGCGCAGCTGTTTCCTGCTCACATTTTTTTTGGGAACCCGGGGTCGATCTCAGATCGATGTCGGACGCCTCGCGACCCCCCATCGGGGCGGCTGCGTTGAGAACGACTCAAGCTTACACCAACTCCAAAAATTCTTTCAGGATGGGGAACCGCGCGGGCTGGCGGGCGCAACGCCGGGCGCAGTAACGGTGGGGGGTGCTTTGGGGGCAGGGCAGGAAAACAGCGCGCAAAGTCAGTCTCCCCTCCCCCGGATGTTCCGGGTGACTTATTAGGCCAAGGGGAGGGACGAGTGGTTAGGCTTGGGCCCGTTCCAGCCTGCGGCGCAGGCTGCCTGCGAGCTCCGCGACCAGCTCTAATTTGCCGGCGAGTTTCGGGGTCAGCGCGGGTTCAGCCAGCGCCAGTTGCGACTGCAGCAGCAGCCCGGTTACGGTCGATTTCAACTCATTTTCCAGCAGCGACGCGGCGGCGCGCAAAGCCAGAACCTGCTGTTGCTCGCGGCGCCCGATGGCCGCTTTCACCTCGCGGGCCAATCGAGAGCTGCCGTGGAAAGCGAAGTTGATCTGCACCGGCACCGCCATGCCGAAGCTTTGCCACAACACCTCGGTAGCGGCGGGATTGGCTTCGGCCATACAGTCGTCAATCACCACCACGGAATAGTCGCGGTGGCGCAACTCGGTTACCCCGGCACGATGGCCGGCGGCGACATTCACCGGGCACCCCAGAGTGCTGCTCAGGGAGGCGGCGACCTGGGCCGCATCGGCCATGGGACTGATGATCAGGACACTATGCTGCACAGGTGATTGCATGACTACCTCCTTGAAGGTTGCGGTTGGTGGCTGTTGGATCGGAATCTCACTCGCTCAGGACGACGCTATTTCGACCCTATTCTTTGGATCGGACTTTCATAAGCCTGGAGCGGCGGAGTCGTCGTTTCTGGCGTGGTCTTCTGCGTCCGGAGTGCCAATGCCGTACTCCTTCAACTTGCGGTAGAGCGTGGTTTTGCCAATGCCCAGCAGGCGGGCGGCCAGGAGTTTGTCGCCATTCAGCTTACGCAGGGTGTCAAGGATGGCCTGTTTCTCCAACTGGGCCAGGGGCAAAACCGGCGCTCTGCCAGAGCCGGGAGCGCCCAGAGCGGTCGACGCCACCGCCACCGGCCGGCGGTTCTGCAGGTGGAAGTTCTGCAACTGAGTGGGCAGGTCACCCAGATGCAATATGGGCCCGGAAGAAAGCGTGCAGGCGCGATCGAGCGAATGCTCGAGCTCGCGTACGTTGCCCGGCCATTCGTATTCGACCAGGGTGCGCAAAGCGTCGTCGCTCAGGGTGTGGGTGGTGCCGGTCTCGCGAGACATGCGCTCCAGGAAGTGGGCGGCCAGCAGGGGAATATCCTGCCTGCGCTCGCGCAGCGGCGGGATACGCAGGTTGACCACACTGAGCCGGTAGTAGAGATCCTTGCGGAAGCGTCCCTGCTCGACCATGGTTGCCAGATTGCGATTGGTGGCCGCCAGGATGCGGACGTTGATGGCAATGCGATGGGTGGCGCCTACCGGACGAACCTCTTTTTCCTGCAGGGCGCGCAGCAGTTTGGCCTGCAAATCAAGCGGCAGTTCGCCAATCTCGTCCAAAAAAACGGTACCGCCCTGGGCCGAAGCCAGCAGACCCTCCTTGGAACGATTGGCGCCGGTGAAGGCCCCTTTCACGTAGCCGAAGAGCTCACTCTCCATCAACGTGGGCACCAGCGAACCGCAATCGATGGGCACAAAGGGGCGGTCGGCATGAGGGCCGTTGGAATGAATAGAGCGCGCCACCAGTTCCTTGCCCACCCCGCTCTCGCCCAGGATCAGCACCGGATGCGAGCTTTGCGCAACTTTGGCCAGAATGCGGTACAGCTTGTCCATTTCCGGGCTGCGGCCGATCATGTTGCCCAAGCCCTGTGGGGAGCGCAGGGTTTCGCGCAAGCGGCGGCTTTCACCTTCGACCGTGCGCCGCTCCATAGCCCGCTCGAGCACCGCGGTCAGTTCATCGGTAGCAAAAGGTTTGGTCAGGTAGTCAGCCGCCCCGGTGCGCATCGCCTCGACCGCCGCGGGCACGGTGGCGAATGCCGTCATGACCACCACCACCAGGCCGGGATTGAGCGCCTTGATCTCGTTCAACAGCCCCAGGCCTGGCTCGAGCGGAGCACGGAGGTCGAGGAGCAGGATGTCGATACCCTGATCGCGCAACAGAATACGCGCCGCTTCGATGCTCGAGACGGTCTGCGGTACAAAGCCTAAATCGGTCGCTATTTCGCAGCACGCCGAGCGAATCGCGGCGTCCTCGTCAACCACGAGCAGATGAAGCTTGCCGGTGCGCTCCACGGGTCGCGACATAGTTGCCACAGGAAATGTAACAGGAACAGTTATCGCCATTGTACGCAGATTCCTTTCGGGCCGGATAGAGGATCTTCCTGCCTGCTGTATCGACATTTATTACGGCAACTTTCGTTCGCGGGGCGGAAAACCTGCAGCGGGCGAATGATTGAACAGCTTGACGGCTATTGAGAGCTTGCGGACCACTGGTTCAAGACCGAAATTCATCGTCACACCTCCTGCCTGGTGCCCATTGCTTCTGGTTCCGGCAGGACCGCTGCCGGGCTCAATTGCGTGGTGGCCAACACTGGTGCTAGAGCACGCGCTGGGCCAAAGAGGAGTTTTTTGTGAATGGTGCCGGAAGTCCTTCTATCACCAGGACCTGCGATAGGGGCTGCGCGGCAGCGGGAGGTTGTTCCCGCTTCCGCTTGTTCCCAAGTGGGAACCAGGGCTGCTCACAAAAGTGCGTTAACTCCCTGCCAATCTGTGGTTTAGGGTGGCGATTCCATTTTGGAACTTGTCCCGAAATGGGAAGAGGGAGCGCTAAGGTTCCAACCTTCATCGGCTCTCATACAATCAGGGGATGAATCTCCAGCAAAAATCCGGGGCCGCATTTTTTCGCCCTAATGACCGAGCTCCCCAGGCGATGCGTCCGGTGCGCCTGACGCCCAACTACACTTCCATGGCCGAAGGCTCGGTGCTGATTGAAGTGGGCCACACCCGGGTGTTATGCAACGCCACGGTTGAGACCGGCGTGCCGGGCTGGCTGAAGAACAGTGGCCGGGGCTGGGTAACCGCGGAATACGGCATGCTCCCGCGAGCCACGCTTACGCGCACGCCGCGGGAAGCGGAACGAGGCAAGGTGGGGGGACGGACCCACGAAATCCAGCGCCTTATCGGCCGCTCCCTGCGTTCGGTGGTCGACATGAAGACTCTGGGTGAACGCACCGTGATTCTGGATTGCGATGTGCTACAGGCCGACGGAGGGACGCGGACTGCCGCCATCACCGGCGCCTGTGTGGCCATGGCTATTGCGTTCCGCCGACTGGTAGAGGCGGGGACGCTGAAGAAGCCGCCGCTCACCCAACTGGTGGCCGCGACCAGCGTGGGCATCGTCGAGGGAGTGACGCTGCTCGACCTGGCTTACGAGGAAGACTCTCAGGCCGAAGTCGACATGAACGTGGTCATGACCGAGGGCGGCGGATTGGTGGAGATACAAGCTACCGCGGAGCGCAATTCATTTGCCCGGGAAAAGTTAATGGAGATGATGGATCATGCACAGCGCGGCATCATCGAACTGGTGGAAGCCCAGCGAGCGGCGCTGGCTTCGAGCCCATCACAGTAGTTGCGAATGCTTTAGAATGGCCGCGGGGAAACAACGGCAAGAAATTGAGAGGAATGAGCAATGACAAAGCTGACAGCTGGAAAACTGGCAGGACTTAAGGCGGTCTCGGATGCACGCGGGGTGATCGCCGCAGCCGCGATGGATCAGCGCGGATCGCTGAAGAAGTCGCTGGCCAAAGAGAAGGGCGTTTCCGATCTGCCGGACTCCGCCCTGGTGGAATTCAAGGAACTGGTCACCGACGTCCTCACCCAATATGCCTCGGCCATCCTGCTCGACCCCGAGTTCGGGTTGCCGGCGTCCAAACGGCGCCATGGCAAAGGCTTGCTGTTGGCCTATGAAAAGACCGGCTACGATGCCGACCAGCCAGGCCGGCTGCCCGATCTGCTCGACCACTGGTCGGTGCGCCGGCTGAAAGAGGCAGGCGCGGACTGCATCAAGGTGCTGCTGTACTACACCCCGTTTGAGAAGAGCGATATCAACGATCAAAAGCACGCCTTCATTGAACGCATCGGCGACGAATGCCGGGCTCATGACATCGCCTTCTTCCTCGAGTTTGTCGGCTACGACGTGCATGGCAATAGTGAGAAGTCGCTGGAGTATGCGAAGAAGAAGCCGGAGATCGTTTACGGTTCGATGTCTGAATTCGGCAAGGAAAAATATTTGATCGATGTGCTCAAGGTGGAGGTGCCGGTGCAAATGGAGTTTGTCCAGGGCACCAGGGCATTCAAAGGCGAAGCGGCGTACACCCGTGCCGAAGCTTTGCACCACTTCCAGGATGCTGCGACCACCACCCACAAGCCTTTTATCTATCTCTCCGCTGGGGTCAGCAATGCCGTCTTTACCGAGACTCTGGAGCTGGCTGCCGAAAGCGGCACTTCCTTTAACGGGGTACTTTGCGGACGCGCTACCTGGAAGGATGGCATCGCGATCTACGCCAAGAGCGGCGCCAAGGCCTTTGAAGACTGGCTCAACGACCAGGGGGTGAAGAATATCCAGAATGTGAATCACAGTCTGGAAGCGGCGCACTCCTGGTTCCCCAAGGTTGGGGTGACGGCTGCCGATGTGCTCGCGCTAGCCTAGGCGCGGTGGCCCAGGTCTCCAAAAGGGAGACCTGGGCCACCCATCACTAAAAGAAAGAGCAGATCCCTACGCTTCGATTGACAATTCTGTTGGACAGCGACGGGTCATTCCCCGAAATGGGAACCTATTCCCACTCGATGGTCCCCGGCGGCTTAGATGTGATGTCATAGACCACGCGGTTGATGCCGTGGATCTCATTGACGATGCGGCTGGAGATTTTCTTTAGCAGATCGAAGGGCAAGGGCACCCAGTCGGCGGTCATGCCATCTTCTGAATGCACGGCGCGGATGGCGCAGGTGTATGCGTAGGTGCGCTGATCGCCCATCACTCCCACGCTCTTGACCGGGAGCAGCACGGCGAAGGACTGCCAGATCTGCTGGTAGAGGCCGGCGGCTTTGATCTCCCGGACCACGATATCGTCGGCCTCCTGTAGCAGCGCCACCCGTTCGGGCGTCACCTCGCCCAGGATGCGCACCGCTAGCCCGGGCCCGGGAAAGGGCTGCCGCTCCAGGATCTCGGCCGGCATCTCGAGATCGCGGCCGATGCGCCGGACTTCATCTTTGAACAAATCGCGCAGCGGCTCTATCAGTTTCAGCTTCATGCTTGCCGGCAGGCCGCCGACATTGTGATGGCTCTTGATGGTCTGGGATGGACCTTTCACGGAAGAGGACTCGATGACGTCGGGATAGAGCGTGCCCTGCACCAGCCAGGCGGCGCTTCCCTGCTGCTGTTCCAGAATGCGCTTGGCCTCATCGTCGAAAACAGCGATGAATTCACTGCCGATGATCTTGCGCTTTTGTTCCGGGTCGAGTACGCCCGCCAACCGGGAGAGGAAGCGGTCGCTCGCGTCGACCGCCACTAACCGCAGGCCCAGCTTGTCGCGCATGTTTTGCTGGACCTGCAGGAATTCGTTCTTGCGCAGCACACCGTTGTTGACGAAAACACAGGTGAGCCGGTCGCCGATGGCGCGCTCTACCAGCACCGCGGCCACCGAGGAATCGACCCCTCCGGAGAGAGCGCAAATGGCACGGCCTTCACCCACCTGTTCGCGGATCGCGGAGACGGCCGACTGGATGAAATGGGCCGGCGTCCAGTTGGGCTGGGCATGGCAAATGTTGAAGAGGAAGTTGCGCAGCAGATCTGTTCCTCTGGGTGTGTGCCGGACCTCAGGGTGAAACTGCACCGCCCAAAGGTTGCGTGCGGGGTCTGCGATGCCGGCCACGGCATTGGCTGTACGTGCGGTCAGAGAAAAGCCGGGGGGCAGTTCCAGGGCCTCATCTCCATGCGACATCCAGACGTCGAGCGTTGGGGGTAGCCCGGCAAACAACGGGTTGCCGGCTTGCCCGGGCACGATCGACACCTGGGCCGGCCCGTACTCGCGCTTTTCCGCCGAGCGTACCTTGCCGCCTAGATGATGGGTGAGAAACTGCAGGCCATAACAGATGCCGAGGACCGGCAGTTCCAAGGCGAGCATGCCCGGATCTGCGGCAGGTGCGTCCGGGTCGTAGACCGAACACGGGCCTCCGGAGAGGATGAGCCCGATCGGGTGATGCGATTGGATCTCGGCGGTCGAAGCACTGCAGGGAAGGACCACGGAAAAAACGTTTTGCTCTCGTATGCGGCGCGCGATCAGTTGGGTGTATTGGCTGCCGAAATCCAGGATGACGATCGAGGAAGTATCCACTATCCAGTTTTGCAGGGTTTCGGTTGGCGAGCAAGAGAGTGATGAAAACAAGGGTAGCTAACAAAGCAAACGCAATGAAGCGCTGGGGCGAAGTGGGGCACCCGTTCTCCGCTGAGGAACGGTCCAGATCAGGCGTGATCCGTAGAGTTTGGATGATAGAAGCGCCAGAACTGGACAAACGCGGCCAACCGTGCCACCTGGAAGAAGTCGTTGGCCAAGAAGTAAAGCAGCGTGACTGCCGCCCACCATAGGTAGAGTGCAGTCCCGGTCATGTCGGCCTCGAAAGGTAGAGGAATAGCCGAAAAGACCATGGCCAGTACGATCAGTGCCAGCCGGACTATGCCCAGCACCAGGTTCACCTCCACCAGCTTGCCGGTGAGAGCGCCCAACTGAAGACTGCGCACCAGGCTGCCGAGGACCCCCGTGCTTTCCAGCATGGCGAGCAAGGGGGCGATGGAAAAAATCCAGCTCAGCAACGCCCACAGAACGAAAATGCCCAGCGATAGGCAGATGACCCAGGCGCTATAAGCTACCAAATTGGAAGAGGGATTGTTCAGGGTTGCATCCGCGGCCCAGCCGATGGCACGGTACCAACCCAGGCAAACAGCGATTACGGACGCAATGCGCAGCAGCTGCAGCAGAATGAGGGTGAGCTCAGCGGGGTGCAAGGCGGGGTCAAGGCGCTTAAGCACTACGCTCCGGCCGAGCCCCGACACGATGGCCCACGTCACAGCCAACGCAGGGCCTAGCCAAAGGGCGACTCTTTCTACCTGCGGCTTAAGGGCCGCGGCCGCCAACGCCAGCTGCTGCCCAGCCTGTAGCGGATCGCTGAGCGAAAGTCCTGAAAGACCTGCGGGGACACTGCTCACGATCCTGACGACCTGGTAGTAGAGGATTGCCGCCGCGGGAATACCGAAACCCCAACGCCAGAGCAGTTCCCATCCCAGCAAGCTTGGGCGCTTCCAGCAAACGGCACAGACGTGCAGCAGAGACTGCGTTCCCCGCACGTGTAGCCTACTTAACCACGATGTTGATTAGCTTGCCTGGCACCACCACTACCTTGACCACCTGCTTGCCGGCAATGGCGGCCTGCACCTTAGCTTCCGCCAGCGCCGCCTGCTGCATGTCTTCGCTTCCTGCGTCGGGCAAAAGCCGTACCACGGCGCGCAGCTTACCGTTGACCTGCACCGGCACTTCCAGCTCCTCTTCCCGGGCGAGGTCGGGATCGAATCCGGGCCATGGCTGGCGAAGGAGCGAACCGGCGCCGCCGGTTTCACTCCACAGCTCGGCGGCCAGGTAGGGCGCGAAGGGCGCCAGCAACAGGATAAGGGAGGGCAGGATGGTGCCCATCAGCTGTGCGGAAACCTCGGCCGGCATTTCTGCCAATCCCGGCTCGGCCGCAGTGATTTCGTTGACCAGCTCCATGACTGCCGCGATGCAAGTGTTGAAGTGCCAGCGCCCGGCGAAATCCTGGGTGATCTTGCGTATGGTCTGGTGCAGCTTGCGCAGCAACGCCTGGGCCAAAGGAGTGCTGGGCGCAGCCGGTGTGCGGTTTTCCTGGCTGCGAATCGATTCCCGGTAGCGCATACCCAACCGGTAAACCCGGCCAAGGAAGCGGCTTACCCCCGCCACCCCATCCTCCTGCCAATCCAGGTCCCGGTCCGGTGGCGCGGCAAAAAGCGCGTACATGCGAGTGGCATCCGCACCATAGCGCGCGATCATATCGTCGGGCGAGACCACGTTGCCCTTGGACTTGGACATCTTGGCCCCATTGCGGATGACCATGCCCTGGGTGAACAAGCGCGTGGCCGGCTCGTCATTGCTGATCAGGCCAAGATCGCGCATCACCCGGGTCCAGAAGCGGGAGTAGATCAGGTGCAGAATCGCGTGCTCCACCCCGCCGATGTACTGATCGATAGGAAACCAGTAGTCGATCTTCTGCCGGCTGAAGGGGGCCGACGCGTTATGGGCGTCAGGATAACGGTAGAAGTACCAGGACGAGTCGACGAAGGTATCCATGGTGTCGGTCTCGCGCCGGGCCGGCCCGCCGCAGCGGGGACAGGTGGCATTCACGAAGCCAGGAACCCGGCTCAGCGGCGAACCGTCCTGCTGGGTAATCTCAATCTGCTCCGGCAGCAAGACCGGTAGCTGGTCATCGGGCACGGGCACGATGCCGTCTTTGGGGCAATAAAGCACGGGAATGGGAGCGCCCCAATAGCGTTGGCGGCTGACGCCCCAATCCTTCAAGCGGAAGGTAATGGTCGGCCGCCCGAAGCCATGTTCCTGGGCAAACGCCGCCAGCTTGTGCTGTGCCTCCTGGCAACCCAATGCGTTGTAGTCACCGGAGTTGATCAGCAGACTGTCTTCTTCGGTGTAAGGCAAGGCCGGCTCTTCAGGCTGGCCGTGAGCGGGTGGCGCTCCATTACGCCGGGGCAAAACCACGATGCGCACTTCGAGATCATATTTTTTGGCAAACTCGTAGTCGCGCTGGTCGTGGGCCGGTACCGACATCACCGCACCCGTTCCGTACTCCAGCAGGATATAGTTGGCCACCCAGATGGGCACTCGTTCCCCGCTGAACGGGTTGACGGCGTAGTGCCCGGTGAAGCTGCCGTGCTTTTCGATCGCCGCCGGATCACCCGCCTCGCGGGCTTTCTTCTGCTCTTCGACCAGCGACGCTACCTCGGCGGCCAGATGTTCGTCCGCCTGGGTAAACTGCTTCACCAGCGGGTGTTGGGGTGCGAGTTGCAAGCTGGTCGCGCCGAAGATGGTGTCCAGGCGGGTGGTGTATACCGGGATCCGGATTGCATCCTGAGCGATCGGGGCGCCGGCAACAAAGTCTGCGGGCGGCGGCAGGGGAACTTTGCCATGAGCGCGGCCGGCCTCTGCTTCTCGAGCCGCCGGATCGAGGACAAACTCGATGGTCGCGCCTTCGCTCCTCCCGATCCAGTTGCGCTGCATGGTGCGCACCTTCTCCGGCCAGCCGGGGAGGTGGTCCAAGCCGTCCAGCAGCTCCTGGGCGTAGTTGGTGGTGCGCAGAAACCACTGCTCCAGGTCGCGCTGTTCGACCACTGTATCTTCGTGACGCCAGCAGCAGCCGTCGATGACCTGCTCGTTGGCCAGCACGGTGGCGCAAAGCGGGCACCAGTTCACCTTGCTCTGCTTGCGAAAAGCGAGGCCGCGCTCCAGCATGCGCAGGAAAAACCATTGCGTCCAACGGTAGTAGTCGGGCAGACAGGTGGTGATTTCGGTCTGCCAGTCATAACTCAGCCCCAGCCGCCGCATTTGGCGTCGCATGTGGGCGATGTTCTCGAGCGTCCACTCCCGGGGCGGGGTGTGGTTCTTGAGCGCCGCATTTTCTGCCGGGAGTCCAAAGGCATCCCAGCCCATGGGGTGGAGGACGTTGTAGCCCTGCATCCACATGTAGCGGGCGAGTGCGTCGCCGATGGAGTAGTTGCGCACGTGGCCCATGTGCAATTGGCCGGAGGGATAAGGCAGCATCTCCAGAACGTAATATTTTGGCCGGCCGCTGCTTTCGGGCTCGGCGCGGTAAAGCTCCGGGTCCGCATCCCAGCGCTGCTGCCAACGCACTTCGATCTCTGCCGGGTCGTAGCGCTCAGGCAGAGATGCCGGGGCGGAGGCGGTAACGGTGGTCACTGCGGTCTCAGCAGACATGGCACCGAGGTTGTGCTTTGTGTCGGGCATCGTCATTCTCGATTGTAAGCTGTCTTTACCCACGGCCATGGGGTATGGGGTGGTGTTTGATTACGGCGAGATGCAGTCGTGCGCGCACCTTGAACCCCAGCTTTTCATACAAGCGAACGGCGGCGTTTTCCGTTTTCACATGGAGAAACGGCGTCTCCCCTCTGCTCATCACCCGGGCAATGACGGCAGACATGAGGGCATTCCCGTATCCTCGTCCTCTGAAATCAGGATGGGTGCACACTGCACTGACTTCGGTGAACCCAGTGAGGTGAAGCCGCTCCCCTGCCATTGCCACCAAGGAGCCGGACTGGTGAATACCAAAATAGGAACCGAGTTCGATGGTACGGGGGAGAAAGGGGCCGGGCTCCGTTAGTTTGGTCAGCGCCAACATCTCCGGAACGTCCGCCTCGCTCAATGCCCGGAAGTCCTGGTTCGGCCAGGCGGGAAGCGGCGCATCGAAGACCATCTGGTACATCTCGCCGCTGTGCACCATCGCCCAACCGGAGGGCAGGAGGGGAGGGGATTCCAGAAACAGGGCGGCGACATCTCCGGAAAGGATTTCAGCGAGCGCCTGGTATTCGGCCGGTGACTGATTTTGCATAGCGCCAAAGGGAGCCACGTTCCCGGGGAAGCGTTTGGCAAGACTATTCCCTTGCACCAGATAGGCCTGCTCGGTGGCGAGGGCGTACCAGATCGGGTTGTCGAGCAGGCGAACGTCCGGCAAGTGCGAAACCGTCATGAGTGAGAGATGAGCGTGCATTCTGGTGGATTCGGGAGTTCGGCGGGAAACAGATTCAGCCATCCCCGGGACCAGGTCGATACAGCGAAAGCGGTCGATGGGCTGCGCCCATCATTTTCGGCCACGTACGCTTAGGCGAACGAGGGGCACCCGTCGATTCCCTCCCAGGCGGCTATGACACACACTCCTTCGGGACTGGTCCAGTTTGTAAACTCCACCCAGGACCGCGTCCTGGGCTATTTTCAGAATGTTCAGACGACCCTTCGGGACCCTTTCAATTGCATCCGGCGTTTTACTTAGGAGGGCTTATAGGAGCGGGATCGGTTTCGTCGACTACATTGTTTTTCAGGATTTTCGACAGCACGTTCAGGCTTCCATCGACCTTAGGGGTATCCAGACCCAGGATTCTCGCCACCAGCGGATAGACATTCACGTTTTCGAAGGGTTCGAGCTTGGAGCCGGGACGTATGTCCGGGCCCACGGCGATGAAGAGAGCGCGCATGGACTTCATCGTCCGCGGGTCGTAACCGTGCACCCCGAGCTCCGGAGGACGATCCTCTGCCGGAACATGAGCGCGAATGGCGTACGGCCCGTTGGCCACGATTACGGGATCGCCCTCGCGGGCGTTGCTGTCGTACTCAAAAGCCGCGGGCACCCGCTTGCGGCGATAAACGGTAAAGGCATCGCTCTTGATCTTGAGTTCCTGATAAGCCTTTTCGGCGTCGGCTTCGGAATTGGGGTAGAGCAGCCATCCGACGGTGGTGAAATTTCCCAGGTCGGCGTACCTCGACAGATCGATCCAGGGTCCCTGCTCCCGCTCCATGCCGTGGTCGGAAACCACGATCAGATCGATCGGCAGCTGTAGCCGGGTAAGTTCCGCCCACAAATGGCCCACCAACTGATCGACATGCTGGACCGCGGCAGCGGTCTCGGAGCTTTCGGGGCCGTATTGGTGCCCGGCATGATCGACGTTGGAGTAATAAAGGGTGATGAAGTGCGGACGCTCGACCGCAGGGAGGCGCAGCCAGGCAAGCACCTGATCTATACGCTTTTCATCGGGAAAGCGATCGTCGAAATTCAGGTAGTAGGTTGGCCGCCCACCGTCAATTTCCGCCTCAGAGCCGGGCCAAAAGAAGGAGGCGCTGCGCATGCCCTGTTTTTCTGCCAGCACCCACAAAGGCGTGCCGCCATACCAGCTTCCATCGCGAGCGGCGGCAGGATCGTTGTTGGCATAAATTTGTTTGCGCGCCGGATCATAGAATCGATTGGCCACAATGCCGTGGTGTTCCGGGTAAAGCCCGGTCACCAGCGAATAGTGATTGGGAAAGGTCAGTGACGGATATGCGGGAATCATTCCCTCCCCCGCGATCGCACCCTCGGCGCCCAGCGCCAGCAGATGTTTGGCTCCATACTTCCTCGCGTAGTCGTAGCGGAAGCCGTCGAGTGACACCATCACCACATAAGGCTTAGCCTGCTGCGCGGCGGCATTCGGCCCGTGTTCGACCGTGATCACCGGGGCCGGGCTCTGCGCGGCTACGCAAAGCGATAGCAATAAGGGCAACACAGCGGCCAGGCGAGTGAGAAGGCTCCGGCGATGCATGGTGATTTTTACCCGCGCGCCGAGCGCAGTTGTTCGGCCGCAGCTTCGGGAGTAATGTCCCGCTGCGGCATACCCAGCATTTCAAAACCGACCATGAATTTGCGCACCGTTGCCGAACGCAGCAGTGGGGGGTAAAAGTGGCCGTGAAAATGCAATTCGGGATATCCGTTGCCGTCCGTCGGCGGCTGGTGAAATCCCATGGTGTAGGGGAAACTGGTCGCGAACAAGCGGTCGTAGATCGTGGTCTGCTGCTTCAGGATATCGGCCAGCCCTTGTTGCTGGGCGGCGCTGAATTCCTTGAGGCTGCCCAGATGGGCGCGGCTGAGCACCAGGGTTTCGAAGGGCCATACCGCCCAAAACGGCACCAGGGAGACGAATTCCTGGTTTTCACAAACAATGCGCTGGTGCTGCTCGAGTTCGATCTTAAGCGCGTCACAGAGCAGGCAAGTATCATGCAGCCGGCTATACCCGCGCTGGTTAGCTAACTCGGCCAGCGGTTCGTCGGGAATATGTTCGGTGGCCCAGATCTGGCAGTGGGGGTGGGGATTGCTCGCACCCATCATCGCGCCGCGGTTTTCGAATATCTGGACGTGATGAATCTCCGGACGCGCACCTAGTTCTGTAAACTCGGCCGTCCAGGCTTCCACCACGCGAACGATGTCGGCCACCTCCATACCTGCCAGGGTCAGGCTGTGGTCGGGATGAAAACACAAAACCCGGCAAACGCCGCGTTCCGTCTGCGCCAGCAGCAAGCCAGGGCTGCTCTCCATCGTAGCTTCAGGCGAATCAGGCAGGAGCGCCGCGTAGTCGTTGGTAAAGGAAAAGACACCGGTGTACTGCGGGTTTTGCTTGCCGCCTGCACGCATATTTCCGGGGCAAAGATAGCAGTCCGGGTCGTAGTGCACCGCGGGTTTTGCGTCGGTCCGGCTGACCTCGCCCTGCCATGGGCGCTGGGTACGGTGCGGGGAAACCAAAACCCAGCGGCCGCGCAAAGGATCGAAGCGTCGATGAGGAGACTGCATGATCTCGTTCATTCAGTTTTTCTTACCGTTAGACGGCCCGGTAACCCCCTTGCCTTCTTCCACGGTGAAAATCTTATCCACCCCCGGCAGGTTCACTTTTTCCTTCAGGCCGCTGGGCCAGTGAATCTCTACCGCATCCACTTTGTCCGCCTCCCCCAGGCCGAAGTGCACCCGAGGGTCATTGGAGGAGACAAAGCTGCCCCCGCTGAGCACGTCGCCACGCTGGCGCAGACCACCAGCGGTGAGGTACACCGCAGTGCCAACCGCGTCCCGGGGACTCTTCGCTCCGCCGATCAGGTTCAACTCCACCCAGTGATGGTGGTCAGGGTTGACGTTACGCAGGAGCACGGGAACGCTGTCTATGTTGTTGATCACCACATCGATTCGGCCGTCGTTGAATAGATCGCCAAAGGCCGCACCCCGGGCAGGAATGACCAGCGCCAAGCCGGAGCCTTCCACCGCCGGAACCAGATCGAACTTCTTGCCCAGCTGGTTGTGGAACAAGAGCGGCCGCTCGGCGTAGGTTGTACCCCAGTTGTTCTGGTCGACCATGGGGTAGACGTGCCCGTTGGCGATGAATAGATCTTTCCAGCCGTCGTTGTCATAGTCGATAAACCCGGTGGCCCAACCGAGAAAAGGTACGGTCGGCTCCGCCACACCGGCGGCATAACTGTCGTCGGTGTAGTTGGCATCGCCGTCGTTGCGATAGAGCACATCGTAGTCGTCGGAAAAGGTGGTGTTGAAGAGGCCCAGCCGGCCATTGTTCTGGTAGTCGCCCACGGCGACCCCCATGGACGCGGTTTCCCGGCCATTCTCATTCAGGGCGTAGCCGGAGGCATAGCTGTCATCCTCGAAGGTTCCGTTGCCCTTGTTGATGTAGAGGTAGTTGGGGGTGGAGTCGTCGGCCACCAGCAGGTCCACCTTGCCGTCGTTGTTCAGGTCTACGAAGATCGAGGTAAACCCGTAGTAGCCATTGGGGTCGCTCACCCCCGCCTTCTGGCTGACATCGGTGAAAGTGCCGTCGCCGTTGTTGTGGAAGAGATGGTCGTGCTCTCCCTTCAGCCCGCGTGGACCGCACATTACGTTCACGCCGCGGAACTGGCAGAAGTTCGAGGCCACCTTGCCCCCGTCGAGGCCCGGAGGCTGGTCCTGATCGTAGTGCACATAGCCGGAGACGAAGAGATCGAGCCGGCCGTCGCCGTCGTAGTCGCCGAAGGTGGGCCCGCTCGACCAATTGCCCAGTTGCACGCCCGCTTTTTCCGCCATGTCGGTGAAGGTTCCGTCATGGTTGTTGTGGTAGAGACGATTCTTGCCGAAGTTGGCGACGAACAGATCCGGCCAGCCGTCGTTGTCATAATCGCCCACGGCTACGCCGAAGCCCCAGCGATCGTTGGTCACTCCGGCCTTGGCCGCAACGTCGGTAAAGGTGCCGTCATGGTTGTTATGGAACAGGGCCGCATGGGGCGAGGTGGCTTTGCCGGAAAGCGCATCGTAGGTCGAGCCGTTCACCATGTAGATGTCGAGCCACCCGTCCTTGTCGTAGTCCAGCAGGGCCACGCCCGACCCCGGCGCCTCAAGGATGTACTGCTTCTGCGGCGTGCCCATGGTGTGATGCCAGGCGGTCAGGCCGGCCTTGGCGGCAATGTCCTGAAAGACCACCGGCCCGGTCTTCACAAAGCCGCCGGCGGTGATGGGCCGCTTCTCGGAGTCGAGCACCGGCGCGTGGGTCCCACCCGTGGTTACACCCATGGCTTGGGGGGCCGAGTCCGGAGTTTGTGGAGCCTGGCCCGGCACATCCCCTGAAAAAACCAACAGCGACAGCAAAACCAGACTGCGACGGAACAAGCGGGTCACTCCTTTGAGGGTCACGCCAAAGCATAAAGGATTTGCGGGTCGCCTGGATTTCGCCCCACCCTACAACCAGGAATTTGCGAGATTAAGGTGATCGAGGCATCCAACGCAGATCGGCCGGAGAGCATCTGATACAGTGATTTAAAGTGGGTTCGGCCTGCAGTCGGGCCATCCATCCACAGAGGACGGGGAGAGCAAGCTTGCCGCTTTCGAGCGATTCGCGAAGAAATGGACGTCGCGCTTTCCTGCTCCCGTTCGCCCTCCTGATGCTGTCCATGGCGGTTTTTGGGTGGGGCCTGCAGTACAAGCTTTCTCTCTACAAGGGGAAAGATTCGATCTCGCATCTGGCTCCGGAAGCGAAGCTTCTTTCCCAGAAGGAACGGCCTGCGGTGGGTCAGGCGGTGGGCGCTCGCCCCGCTGTGCTGCCGGCTTTCCCCCTCTTGCCGGCTTTGCTGATCCTGGCGCTGGCACCTAGCTTGTCCCAGGCTGCTGCCCGTTACGCTCGAACCGGTAGCACGGAAGGATCCCGGGCTCTCCTGCCCCCTTGCCTGCAGGCTGTATTCCTCCGCCCTCCTCCTGTCCTCTCGTAGAACCGAGTCACAAAGCTAGCCAGTAGATTTCCACCGCCGGCATCCATTCCCGGGGTGGACGTCCTCGGTTTGTGCCGTGCGTGAAAGCAGCGCTGCGGCGATTCGATTCCGGAAATGCCAGACAGGTACACAAATGCAAAAGCGTTTCATCTTTCTGATTGCTGCGTGCGCAGTCCTCGGACTTGCGGCGTGGCTCGTCTTCCGTCCGCATGGGAACGGAAAAGTCGAAGCCGCTCCAGAACCGCCCGCTGCCCGGGTGTCGGCGGTGGAGCGGGGTTCGGTTTCTCATGTCCTGGCTCTTGCGGGGCAGTTCCAGCCGTACCAGGTAATCGACGTTCATCCCAAGGTTTCGGGCTTTATCCGCTCCATCAAGGTGGATATTGGCGACCGCGTCCACCAGGGCCAGACACTTGCTGTTTTGGAAGTTCCCGAATTGCAAGCTCAGTTGGAAGGCACGGTAGCCCAGGTTTCCCGCAGCAAGGATGAGATCGTCCGCGCGCAGCACGAGGTCGCCGCGGCAGAAGCCCGGTACTCCTCGCTGCATGCCGATAACACGCGCTTGCAGCAAGCCGCCAAGGCGCAGCCCGGGCTGATTGCGCAACAGGAGCTGGACGACGCACTCTCGAAAGACCTCTCGGCGGCAGCACAGGTGGACGCGGCCAAAGCAGCCTTGTCGGCAGCGCAGGGCGGCGCCGACGTTGCCCGTGCAGATAACCGGCGCGTAGGCGCGATGGAAAATTACACCAACGTAACCGCTCCCATCGAAGGTGTGATCACCTGGCGCTATGCCGACACCGGAGCGCTCATTCAGTCGGGGACGGACTCGAATAGCCAGGCGCTGCCTATCGTGAAGCTGGCGCAAAGCGACCTTCTGCGCCTCCGAATGCCTGTCCCCGAAGATGCCGTGCGCTACGTCGAGGTTGGCGACACGCTGCAAGTGAGAGTGGATGCGCTCGACCGATCCTTCACCGGCAAAGTGGTTCGCTTTACCCGCGACGTGAATTTCGAAACCAGAACCATGGAAACCGAAGTCGACGTCGAGAACAAGGACCTTTCGATCGATCCGGGAATGTACGCGAACACCCAGTTGCAACTCAACCATGCCGACAACGTACTGACCATTCCGGTAGAGGCTCTTGTGCTCCGGGACAACAAGGACATGGTCTACGTCCTCGATGACCGGAATCACGTCCACCAACGGAGGGTCGAGGTCGGCCTGCGAGGATCGCGATTGGTCGAGATCAAGAGCGGCCTGGCCGAGGGCGAGCGGGTGATCGTGGGCGGCCAGGAAAAGTACCGGGAAGGCGAACGAGTGACTCCGGTGGTTGAACCAAGACCCGCTCACGATGTCACCCGCGATCCGGGCAGCACGATCGATTTGCACGATGACCAGAACGATGGCCAGAAAGATGACCAGGGGGGTGAGCAGTAATGCCGAAGTTTGCCCTCAGATACCCCTTCTTCATCATCATGCTGTGTTTAGTAGTCATGTTGATCGGCGTGGTCAACATCGCCAGCATGCCGGTTGACCTTTTCCCCAAGATAGACATGCCGGTAGTGGTGGTGGCAACTTTCTACAATGGCATGCCTCCGCAACAGATCGAAGCGGACATTACCAACACCTTTGAACGATTTTTTACCCTGGGCGCGAACATCGATCACTCCGAGTCTCGCTCTCTGACGGGCGTCAGCTTGATCAAGATTTATTTCAAGCCAGGCACGGATCCGAACGCCGCGCTCAGCAATATCGCCAACCTCGCCATGGCCGATCTGCGCCGGCTGCCGCCGGGCACGCTGCCACCCGTCGTTTTAGGGATGGATGCGTCGAGCCAGCCAGTGTGCCTGGTCACCCTCGAGGGCAAGGGACTGAACGAAACTCAACTGAAAGATTTAGCACAGTTTCAGGTACGTAATCAGATCTCCAACGTTCAGGGCGCTTCGGTACCACAGCCCTACGGCGGCACCTATCGTCAGATTCAGGTCTACGTCGATCCGATCAAGCTGGAGGCACATAACCTCAGCCTTAACGATGTAGTCGACGCGGTCAACAGCTCCAACCTGATTCTTCCTGCGGGTGACGTGCGCATCGGTTCGAAAGATTACAACATCTACGCCAACAGCCAGTTTCCTGACGCCAAAGCCATGAACGCGATGCCGCTCAAGTCCTATGGCAATTCGTCGGTTCTGGTTGCCGATGTGGGCAAGGCTGAAGATTCGGGCGCGCTGCAATACAACATCGTGCGCATCGATGGACAGCGCTCGGTTTATGTTCCCATCTTCAAGCAAGGCGGCAACAGCAACACCATCACCATCGTCAACGGCATGAAGGCAGCGGTGAAACGTCTGGTGGACATTCCAGAATCCCTGAAAACCGCGGTGGTGTTCGATCAGTCCATCTTCGTCAAGCTGGCGATCAAGAATCTGTTGAAGGAAGCCTCCATTGGGCTGGTTTTGACCGGGCTGATGATTCTGGTTTTTCTGGGCAGCCCGCGTGCCACCTTCGCGGTTTTATTGTCCATCCCGCTCTCCGCGCTAGTTTGCCTGATTATCACCAAGGTCCTGGGCGGGTCGATCAATACCATGCTGCTGGGTGGACTGGCGCTGGCATTTTCGCGACTGATCGATGACTCGGTGGTGGTGCTGGAAAATATCTTTCGCTTTATGGAGATGGGGACGCCGCCACGCGAAGCTGCAGAAAAGGGTGGCATGGAGGTATCGCTCGCCGTTCTTGCCGCGACCTCGACCACGTCGATCGTTTTCTTCCCCGTAACTTTTCTCTCTGGCGTTAGCAAATATATCTTCACCCCGCTGGCGCTGGGGGTGGTGCTGTCGATCTTTGCCTCGTACATCTTCGCCATGACGGTGGTGCCTCTCTTCTGCGCGACGTTCGTGCGTATCCATCATGAAGAGGGAGGAGGCGGTCAGGGCGCCAAAGTTTCCTTTTTCCAGCGCATCGTGCGTCAATTCAACGTGCGTTTCCAGCGCATGCTGGAGCGATACGAAGCGCTGGCAAAACGGGTCCTGGTGAGACCCGCATTCACCGCCACTGTGATTCTGGCGGGGGTCGCCCTGGTGATTCTTTGTCTTTTTCCCTTCCTCGGCCGTTCTTACTTTCCTCGCACCGATCCGGGGCAATTTGTCATTAACGTCCGCATGCCAAGTGGAACACGCCTGGAAGACAGCGACAAATATATCGCCCGGGTGGAGAAGATTATCCACGAGACAGTCCGGCCCAAAGACCTGGGCATGATTGTCTCGAACATCGGCGTATATCCGGACTTGTCCGCGATCTACACAACCAATGCGTCCATGGACACGGCTTTTGTCCAAACCAGCCTGAAGGAAGACCACAGCCTGGGAAGTTATGAATACATGGCCCGCGTACGCGAGAAGTTGGCCCGGGAGATGCCCGAACTAACCACCTACTTTCAGGCAGGAGGCCTGGTGGATTCGGTGATCAATCAAGGTCTGCCGGCCCCCATCGATGTGCAGGTGAGCTCGAACAATATGCAAGAAGCGTTCGACCTGGCCAAAAATCTAACGCAGAAAATCAAAGCTATACCCAACGTGAGCGATGTTTACATCCCTCAGGATCTCAATTATCCCGGGCTGGCGCTGAACATCGATCGCGAACGCGCCAGCCTTATCGGCCTCTCCGCCAGGGATGTCGTAGACAACGTGATCACCGCCCTGACTTCCGACGGAATGGTTGCGCCGAGTTACTGGATTGATCCTAAGACCGGCAACAACTATATGGTGACCGTCCAATACGCCAATCGTGTGCTCAACCACATGACGATGGAGGACTTCGAAAACATCCCTCTACGTGGCGCGCGTCCCCCGGGCTACGACCCGATGCAGATCGGCCGCGAAGCCAGCGACGTCGGCGGCCAACTCTTTTATGGCGGACATACAGCAGGCTATACACCGCTGCGGTCGGTGGCCGAGATCAAACAGATCAACACTCCTACAGAAGTTGACCATTACCAGATTCGCCGGGTGATCGATATCTACGTCGCCACCAAGACCGAGGCGCTCGAAAAGGTGGGTAAGAACATCAACAGTCTCCTGGCCAACACCAAGACCGATAGGAATACCCGGATCACGGTGCGCGGCGCTGCGGTGAGTATGAACGAATCCTTTCGGGATTTTGGTCTGGGCTTGCTGATCTCGATTGCGCTTGTCTATCTCATCCTGATGGCGCAGTTCACGTCGTTCATCGATCCCTTCATCATCTTGATGGCGATTCCGCCGGGGCTTGCGGGGGTGGTGATGATCCTGTTATTCACCGGCAGCACGCTCAACATCATGTCTTTGATGGGCGTCATCATGATGACGGGGATCGTTGTTTCGAACAGCATCCTCATTGTGGAGTTCTCCGGCATTCTGCATGAGCAAGGACTCCCCTTGCTTGAGGCCACGGTGCAAGCGTGCAAGGTGCGTTTGCGGCCTATCCTCATGACCTCCCTGGCGACCTTGCTGGGCATGGTCCCAATGGCTTTGGGACTGGAAGCGGGAAGCGAGCAATACGCACCGCTGGCCCGGGCGATTATCGGCGGACTCGGTGTTTCTGTTGTAGTGACCGTGTTTCTGGTTCCCGCCGTCTATCTCGTGATCCATACCCGAGGCGAACGCAAACAGGGAACGCACCAGGAGGCCCAGGCATGAGGACAGTCAGCCTCGCAACCGCCATGTTTCTACTCCCTGTGCTGGCCGCCCAGGCGCAGTCCACAACGACGGTGGCTAGTCTACCCAGCGCGCCTACTCCCAGCATTAACCTATCCGCGCAGGTTACCTCGTCCGCACCTGCAAAGTCCGGGTCGCAGGCGACTCTCACCCGGATGCAGGCGGAGCAAACGGCGTTAAAAAACAACCCTCGCGTCAGCGTCAGCCAGTTGCTGGCACTGGCCCAACACCAGGTGGTGCGTGAAGCGCGATCCGCGGAACTGCCCACAGCCAATGGAGCGATCACCGCAGAGAAAGCGCTTGAAGCGAGCCGTATCTCGGCGGGAACGCTCACCGCGTCACGGCTGTTCACTCATGCCGGCGCAGGCGGCAATTTTACCCAGCTCATTACCGACTTTGGCAGAACACACAATCTGGTGCTCACGCAGAAACTCCAGGAACAGGCGGTAAATGCCAGCGCGCTCGCGACCAAGGAAGAAATTGTCCTGGCGGCGGATCAGGCGTTCTACGACGCACTAACTGCCCAGGCTGTTCTCGAAGTGGCCAAGCAAACGGTCAACGCGCGCCAGGCCACGCAAACCCAAGTCAACCAGATGACCCAGAACAATTTGAAGTCGACCCTTGACCTGTCTTTCGCCGACGTCAACCTGTCGCAAGCGAAGCTGCTGCAATTGGACGCGCAGAATAACGCCGATGCGACCATGGCGGCTCTCGATGCAGTCCTGGGCCTTGACCATGAGGCCATTTACCAACTTATCGACGACTCAACTCAGAACGGCGCGCCGCCGCAGGACGTCAATCCGCTTATTCAGACCGCCCTGGCGCAACGTCCTGACTTGCAATCGCTCACCTTCGGTGAGCAATCCGCACAAAAGTTCGCCCGCGCCCAATGGGACCAACGTCTGCCTTCGATCACTGCTGCCGGTACTGCAGGCACGGTTCCGATCCGTGTGGATCAGTACTATCTGAATAACTGGTGGGGTGGGATCGGGGTAAACATGAATATCCCCATCTTCAACGGTTTCCTCTATAGCGCAGAAGCAAAAGAGGCGAAATATCGCGCCCAGGCGGATGCAGAGCGTACCCGGGACCTTCGCAATGAGATCGTGCGTGATGTTCGCACTGCGTGGCTGCAGGCGAATACGGCTTACCAAAGGATTGGGGTAACAGCCGAATTGCTCAAGCAAGCCAACCTGGCGCTTCAACTGGCACAGACACGCTATCAGCTGGGGCTCAGTTCCATTGTCGAGCTAAGCCAGGCGCAGCTGCAGCAGACGAGCGCGGCCATTGACAATACCAACGCTCAATATGAGTACCGGCTCTCGCTGGCCACTCTCGACTACCAGGTGGGTACGACACCATGATGGAAAACATCAAGCTCCGGGTCTTCCGCGTAGTCGCCGATACACTGAATTTCCGCCGGGCGGCCGACGAACTTCATCTAACGCAGCCGGCCATCACGGCGCAAATCAAGACCCTGGAGGAAAGTCTTGGAATCGCTCTGTTCGACCGCATCGGCCGCGATATTCATCTCACACCGGCGGGAACCACGTTGCTCCACTACGTAAGGCAGATTGAGGCGATTACCACTGAGGCGATCGTTGCGCTGGCTCCGTTTGGAGGCCAGGAGGGAATCGACCTACGCATCGGGGCTTCGCACACCATCGCAATCTATCTTCTGCCCAGGCTTCTTCCCCATTTACTAAAGGAGTGGCCAAAGCTGCGCCGCGGGGAGATAGAGCGATGCCACTGATGGGTGACAGACCGGAACTTAACCTGAATGCGGTGATCTATGGCACGGATTTCTCAGTCTGTTCCCAGAATGCGGGCCTTTACTCGGCTTTTATGGCTCAGCATTTCTCCGCCAAGCTGCTGGTGGCGCACGCGTTCACCCTCTCGCAAGCGGCCATGGAGGTAGAAATCGATGGGGCCCTGGTAAGCCGACAGCGGCAAGACCTGCAGCTTCTTCTATCCCAAAAGGCCTCAGCTTTGGCGTCTGGCTCGATTGAGGCGATTCCTCTTCTCCTGGACGGTGACCCGAAGGACGCGTTACCGCGCCTGGCGGATAAGTACCAGCCTTCCCTGTTGGTTTTGGGAACGCACGGTGGAGGCTGGGTGGAGCGAACGCTCATCGGCTCAGTAGCCGAAAAGGTTCTTCGTTCCACGCGATGGCCGGCTCTGACGGTTGGCCCACAGGTGCGACGACCAACTTCTGGAAGGTCCCTATTTCATCGCATTCTCTACGCTACAGACTTGACTGAGGCAGCTGCCAGAGCGGCGGCGGTATTTGCGGTCTCGTTTGCGCAGGCATTCGGTGTGGAAATCGATGTACTCAACGTGATTGAAGGCGCAGCCGTCGATCATCCAGACCGTTTGGGCGAGATAAGAAAGCGCTTCTATAGCGCTCTCGATGCTGTTGTGCCTGAGGAGGCAAAAGAGTTCTGCGATCCGAGAACGTTCATTGCAGTCGGCAACGCACATGAGCAGATCCTCAGGCACATAAAAGAGCGATCGATTGACCTTCTGGTCCTGGGCATCCGAAAGACCTCTCATTTGGGGATGGAGACGAGGACGTCGCGGGCCTTTCAACTCATCGTGGAGGCGGAATGTCCGGTTTTAACGGTTACTGGTTGAGCACCGGGCCATCCACCAAAGCAGCTGGCAAATGAAAAAGGCTAAACCGCAGAAGCGAACGATGGACGCCACACCGGTGGCCGTCGCCATAGCGACCCTTTGTGGGGTGGGAGCCCTGTATTGCGCTGAGATCATCTATGACAACATCAAGGATTCCGGGGCTGCAGACATGCGTCAACTGCCAGGATGGCGCGCCCACATGGCTTTCGCCTGCGTCGGGACTCTGGCTTTTGTGATATCCCTGTTTTTTCTCGAAAGCCTAGGCGGAAGATCGAGGAGGCGTGCCCTACGATCTGCAGTCCCTTGGCTCCCCCTGGTGGCGCTTACCGGGTTGTCTACGGCAATCCACATTCCGATGTATTTAGTGGTTCTTGTCGCTGGCTTCTACAGCCCGTGGGCATACCTACGCACGCGCGCGGTCCGTTGACTCTCCTCACTGATCAGCGCTGGATGATTGCAAATCGCCTACTAACTACAATCAATCAGCGATCTTATGGCGGAGCGCCACTCTTGTAATTGATCTTTCCAATTCGACCTATACTTGTGTGTTCGATTGGGTTGTGCGGCGCACCCTGGTTGCCACGGCTGTCTCCACGGAGGATGGCCGGACATCGGCGGCAACGAGCGAACGTGGTTAGCTTGTGGGAATGCTGATGGCCCAGGAATCCGGATGTGCGTGGGCCTGACGCGCTTGGCAAACGGAAGAGGCGATAAGGAATGATCGAGACTGAGCGAAAGCCCGTAACATCGACGGAACTCGAAAACAAGAAGCGGATTGCGCTGATCCGGTTGTTTGAACAGCATCGCAAGAGGCTGGTACGAGTAGCTCTGAGTCACACGCGACCAGCATGAGGCCGAAGATGTTGTACAAGAAGCGGTAATGAGAGCGCTGGATAAACTACAGACGTTTCGGGTAGAGTCGCGGCTTGACACTTGGATCTACGAGATTGTCTGCAACTGTGCGATAGCCGGCTAAGAAACCCAGCAAGGCGTCGTGTGATTTCGCTGGATAGCGAGATGAGCACGGAGCAGACGTCAATGCGTTGGGTCGCCCAGGGCCCAACGATGAATCCCGAACGGTGTTGGCATGGTGTACAGCTAGACGAACACGGCAAGAAACCGCTGTTCTCTGCCTGCGCTTCTCCGGATTCGTTTGCGTCTTTAAGCGGCCAGGAATTTGCAAAGCTGGGATCCACGAATCTCCCTACAAACTTTTTCGTACACCCTTTGCAAACAACGCGGAAGGATGGGGCACCCGGAGATTGGTGCGTCACCTTTTGCGTGGAGAAACCTGAAATTTCTTTAATTTGCGCTTGATCGCGCCCGCGCTAGAAACTGGAGAGGTGCTTGTGAGCCATCAGCGCGTATGACAACCCACGGCCTGGTCAGAGACACTACCCACCTCTCCATCGGACAGGGTTTCAGGCTGGTCATTCAGGCTGCGTACTTTGTCCTCATTGCCCGGTCACTGGGGCCGGACGCCTATGGTGCATTCGTAACAGTAGTTGCGATGGGCGCTCTTCTAGGGCCCTTCTCTGGCCTGGGCACGCCCAATCTTTTCATCAAGAATGTGCGCTCAGGCAAACGGGAAGCCGCCATCTGCTGGGGCAACGGAATCCTGCTCACGGTTCTTTCAGGAACCCTGCTTTCTGCTCTCGGGCTCGGGCTGAGCCTGATCCTTCACCTCAAGCCCTCGCCTTTTGTGATCATCATGGTTTGCTTTTCGGACCTGGTGTTCCTGAAAGTGACCGAACTGGCAGCGTTCGGTTTTGCCGCCCTCGACCGGATGAAGCCAACCTCCATCCAGAGCGTCGTGGTGAGCCTGTTGCGGCTCTGCGGCATAGGGGCGCTCATGGTGACAATGCGCCCGGTTACCCTCCATCGCTGGGTGCTGATTTACCTGCTCACCAGCTTTCTGGGCACAACTTATGCGGTGGTGAAGGGTTCGCGGCTTTGGGGACGCCCGGGCACGGATCTGGAGGCGTTACGAGAAGACGTTACGGAGGGGGTATTTTTCAGCATCGCCGGTTCGGCGACGACCGTCTATAACGACATCGACAAGATCATGCTGAGCAGGCTGGCGGACCTGGCCGCTACCGGGGTGTACGCCGCGGCTTATCGCGTGATCGACGTAACCATGACCCCCGTCCGCTCGCTCGCAGCGGCCGCCTACCCGCACTTCTTCCGCAAAGGAGTTGGGGGCATGGCCGCAACTTATCCTTACGCATTGTCACTGATCGCTAAAACCATCATCTATGGCTCGACGGCCTCTGCCGGACTGTGGCTGATTGCTCCGGTCTTACCGCAGGTGCTGGGACCTAAGTACGAAGCCGTGGCTCCAGCGGTCCGCTGGCTCGCCCTGATTCCTTTCCTGCGCTGCATCCACTCTTTTCTGGCAGATGCCCTTTCAGGTGCGGGATTTCAGCGCACCCGTACCGCGATCCAGGTACTCGTAGCCTTGGTTAACATTGGTCTCAACCTGGTCATCCTGCCACGCTATTCCTGGCGCGGCGCCGCCTGGACCAGTCTCGGTTGTGACGGGTTACTCGTGGTCCTGTTCTGGTTCACTGCTGCTTACTATCGTGGGGCTCGACCTATAAGTTGAGTCTTGCTGTCTTAAGCTGGGTCTTAGTGTTTTAAGCTGTTTTTTACTCTTACTTGTTTTAAGCTAAGTGCTGCTGTTCAGAGAAGCTTTATTTCCGGGGGTTCACGTCCCTAACTTGCGCAGCTGTCTGGATTTAGTACGCCTCTGGTAAAACGTCCCATAAACCTACAGCCGGAGTAGGTGTTCCACTCGTGCCGGAGGATTCCCGAGGGCGATCTCTAACCTGAAAGAGGTACGAAATTTTTGCTCACCTGTGTAAAACGTAATGCTATACTCGGTTTCACTGTTAAGGACTGATTGACACTTAAAGGCAAAACACAAACAGCCCTGAGTGAGTCCATTACCAGAAACTGAAGTACTGTTGACTGTTTCGGTTCAAGACTGCTGCTTCCCCACACCTGATGGACACGACACCAACTGCATGGCGCAACATCCCCTTATGTCCGGGAGAAACAAAGTGAGTACTAGCGGGTTGATTGATAACAGTCAGCAGCTGCATAGCGCTGTTGTACTGACCGATGCGAGGGCCGGTTCTATGTTCATTGAGGGCCCAAGAACTACGCATGTGGTTATTGGCAATCGACAACTCCACTCTCACCTCGGAGAGATTCGGGAGCTTCGGCGGCGCTGTGGCCAGGAAGACGATCTCACCACGGACCCTGAATACTTCATCGCCGCAAATACCCTGGCAAACAGAAGGTGTGCGGCGGTTTTAATTCGCGGGGATCGCGACCTTGAAGCGTGTGTTCTGTTCTATGAGCATTCCAGGTTTGGCATCGGTCTCGGACTCTTTCGCGGAGGAGACTACATCGGCGAAAGTCTGGTGGCTGGACCCGCAGCACTCCGCGTGCACTATGTGCATTTGGCGATCCAGGCGCTCCTGAAACAATGGCGTATCCACGGAGTAAGCGTCAGCATTAAGGCTTCCGCTGCCAGCAGCATTGAGATCATGGGCCCGGCGAGCTGCTACAAGAGGTTTTGCGGGACTGAGGTACGGCACAAGCTACCACTCGCGAGCACCTACGAGGGCATGCTGGCCAGCCTGGGGCCACGGACCCGCCGCAGCCTGGCAGGAAAGCGCCAACAACTGGAAAAAAGCGCGAACGTCGAATTCATACCTACTCTCGAACCAGCACAGGCTCTCGAGGTGATGTTGGGGCTGGAAGCCAAGGCGATGCCTCAGCGTATTAACGAGTTCTTCCATGCCCGGCACCGCCTGCTGCGCACAAACTCGGAATTCTTTTCCATGGGCCTGCGGTTACCGGATGGACCATGGCTGAGCCTGCTGAGCGGCTGGCGACTCCATGGAGTGACCTATGTGGACTTGCAGATGAACGACATGCACTACAAGAAGGAATCCATTTCAGCGGTAATGCGAGCCTTCATGCTGGAGCACGAGATAGGGCGGAAGCAGGAGCTGATCAACTTCGTTGGAGGCTCCTCCTTATTGCTCAGGAGATATTGCGAGCCGATCGAACCGTGCACGGAAATCTTTATCGCCAAGCCCGGTCTTCGATCCAATTTCTTCGAGATGGTCGCCAGGCACGTGCAGTCGGGCAGTGTTTATGAGCGGCTGAAGCCGGGAGCCGAAGCCAAGGCGCCGGAAGAAGCCGGCGAGTGACTTCCCCTACCCGGTTCAGTGCTTCGCAGCAATCACCAACTCCGTACCGGGCGCAATTTTGTAGGTTTCGGAAAAATTCCGCTGATTAATCCCCAGGCTTAGCCGCCCTCGCGAATCGATATAAAACAGGGGCGCACCAACTGCCACATCGCTGAAGGTCTTAACCAGGGGAAAGCGGTATTCTTTGCCACCCAACGCCACCGGCACCACGTCGCCGATCCTATAGCCCAGTCTGGCGAAGGTTTCAGCCGGAACATTGAGCACCAGATTCCCGAACGGCCCATCGACCCCCAACACCTTCCCATGCAATCCAGCAGCGTCGATCGTGGCCGCGTGAATCTGCAGCCGCACCAACTTGGTGATATCGACTGCCGGCCCGGCTGTTGTCCAATCATCGCCCCGCGCGAGGTGCGCCCCGGCGGGAGAGAAAATATCGCGGCCGTGAAAGGTCGAGGATAGCGCCGCGCCGATCATCCATGCGGGGTTGGTGATCTCGCGAGCTGCTGCAATACCATCACGGTCTGCGATCAGAGTGAGCAAACCATTGTCCGGCAGGACGAAGAACTGGCCCACCTTGGACTGCGCGATGATCGCCTTCCGTGTGCTCCCCACCCCCGGATCGACGACTGCCACAAAGACAGCATCGGTGGGGAAGTAGGGCGCCGAGCCGGCAAGAAATCTAGCGCCCTGCTCAATATCGAATGGGGTCACCTGCTGGGTAATGTCGATAATCCTGACTCCCGGAGCAACCCCTTCCATCACTGCCTTGCAGATGCCGACCGCGTCGTCCTTGACGTCGAAATCGGTCATGAAGCCTATGGTACGCAAGGCAGCCTGGGCACTCGCGTCTGGTAAGGCCGCAGGTGCCAGGAGCACGATCAAACAGGCGAACAATAGTGCCAGAGCCCTGGGGTACGGTCGGCCCAAGTGGTTATCCTCCACCAAGTAATGGAATTATTTAGCCGCCTTTTCCATGTGTCCTCCAAACTCAAAGCGCATGGCGGAGAGCAGTTTATCGGCGAAGTCGGCTTCGCCGCGCGAACTGAAGCGTTCGTAGAGCGATGCCGTGAGCACCGGAGCGGGCACGCCTTCGTCAATCGCCGCCTTGATGGTCCAACGACCCTCGCCAGAATCGGAAACGTGGCCGGCGAACTCCGCCAAGGCAGGGCTCTTGGTCAAGGCGGCCGCGGTCAGATCAAGCAGCCAGGAGGAGATGACGCTGCCCCGCCGCCATACCTCGGCCACATCTGACAAGTTGAAGTCGAATTGATAGTGCTCTGGATCCCGTAACGGCGTGGTTTCAGCATCGATTTCACCAGTCTTGTGGCCGACGTTGGCGTGGTGCAGGATGTTGAGACCCTCGGCATAGGCCGCCATGATTCCGTACTCGATGCCGTTATGCACCATCTTGACGAAGTGGCCGCCGCCACTGGGCCCACAATGCAAGTATCCCTGTTCCGCCGTGCCGCCTATTTGTTCCCGGCCAACGGTGCGGGGAATGTCGCCGACACCGGGTGCGATGGTTTTGAAGATTGGCTCCAGGTGCTGCACGGCAGCTGTATCACCGCCGATCATCAGGCAGTAGCCTCGTTCCAGACCCCAGACACCGCCGCTGGTGCCTACGTCCACGTAGTGAATTCCCTTGGGCGCCAGCTCCTGACTGCGCCGGATGTCATCAATGTAATACGAATTGCCGCCGTCGATCAGAATGTCGCCGGACTCCAGATAGGGCACAAGCTCGGCAATGGTGTCGTCCACCACCGCGGCGGGGATCATCAGCCAGATGGCGCGCGGCTTGGACAGCTTGCTTACCAGGTCCCGGAGCGAGGAGGCTCCCACGGCGCTCTGCTTCTCCAGATCCTGAACAGCTTTCGCCGACCTGTCGTACACCACACTGGTGTGACCGTTGTTCAGCAAGCGCTTTACCATGTTGGAGCCCATCCTGCCCAGACCCACCATTCCTAGTTGCATAGAATTGCTCCTCTTTGTTTTGTGTTCTTCGTCTGTTATGCCGGTTTATTTAAGCTTGCGGTAGCGGCGAATAAGGTTGCTGGTGGAAGCATCGTGCTGCAACGCTCCGTCCGACGGGGCTGCAATCTCTGCAATGATTTTCTGGGCCAGCACCTTGCCCAGCTCGACGCCCCACTGATCGAAGGAGTCGATCTGCCAGATCGTTCCCTGGGTAAATACCGAGTGCTCATACAGCGCCACCAGCTTACCCAGCGTCTCGGGCGTCAGCTTTTCTGCCAGCAGGACGTTCGATGGGCGGTTGCCCTCAAATACGCGGTGGGGGACCAGCCAGTCCGGGGTTCCCTCAGCCTTGACCTGCTCCGCGGTCTTACCGAAAGCCAGCGCCTCGGCCTGAGCAAAGACGTTGGCCAACAGCATGTCGTGGTGCCGCCCGAGCGGATTGAGGGTCTTTTCAAAGCCGATAAAGTCACAGGGAATCAGCCTGGTGCCCTGATGGATTAGCTGGTAGAAGGAGTGCTGCCCGTTGGTTCCCGGCTCGCCCCAGTAGATGGGACCGGTATCGTAATCGACCCGCTCGCCTTCGAGCGTGACATGCTTTCCGTTGCTTTCCATGGTGAGCTGCTGCAGGTAAGCGGGAAAGCGCTTCAGGTACTGCTCATAGGGCAGAACCGCCATGGTTTGGGCGCCAAAGAAGTTGGTGTACCAGACAGTAAGCAAACCCAGGATCACGGGCAAATTGCTCTCCAGCGGAGCGGTGCGGAAATGCTCGTCCATCTGGTGGAAGCCATCGAGCAGGGCGCGGAAATTCGCCGGCCCGATGGCCAGCATGGTGGAGAGGCCGATGGCGGAATCCATGGAGTAGCGGCCGCCGACCCAATCCCAGAAGCCAAACATGTTGGCGGTGTCGATGCCGAATTTGGTCACCTCCGCTGTGTTGGTCGAAACCGCGACGAAATGTTTGGCCACCGCGGACTCGGCCTTCAGACCCGCCAGCGCCCAGTCGCGAGCGGTGTGGGCGTTGGTCATGGTTTCCAGCGTGGTGAAGGTTTTGGAGGAGACGATGAACAGGGTCTCCGCGGGGTCAAGATCGATCACTGCCTCGGCGAAGTCCGTGCCGTCGACATTGGATACAAAGCGGAAGGTCAGCGAGCGGTCGCTGTAGTACTTGAGCGCCTCATAGGCCATTACCGGCCCCAGATCGGAGCCGCCGATGCCGATGTTGATGATGTTGCGAATGCGCTTGCCGGTGTGCCCTTTCCAGTCTCCGCTGCGGATGCGGTCGGAGAAGGCTGTCATCTTGTCGAGCACCTCGTGGACGCCGGGAACAACATCCTCGCCATCGACAAAGATGGCCTCGCCTTTGGGGGCTCGCAGGGCCACGTGCAACACCGCCCTTTTCTCGGTGACATTGATTTTGTCTCCGTGGAACATGGCGTCCCTGCGCTCCTTCAGGCCAGACTCCTGGGCCAGTTGGAGCAGGAGCTTGCGTGTTTCTTCGGTGATGCGGTTCTTGGAGTAGTCGAGGAAGAGGCCGGCCGCTTCGACGGTAAAGCGGGTGGCGCGTCCGGGGTCGTCCGAAAACAGCGAGCGCAGAGGAGTATTGCGAATTTTTTCGTAATGCGTCTCGAGGGCCTTCCAGGCTGCTCGTTGGGTGAGAGGCTGCACCTTCACTGCGGTTGCCATTGCTTTGCTCCGTTCCCCTGATGGGACTTGCGGGTTAGATGCCCCACCAGCACTTTGGATCTTTCGTGGGCAATTTTTCCAATGCAAGGATTCTCTCAGAAGTAGGCTTACGCCGGAGGTGAGGTTGGGACGGGCGGTTAAAATCGAGAGAATTTTCAGAGCTTTTTAGGTGCCTGCGAAAGGAGGGTGCCCCATATCTCGTGCTATCGCGAGATATGGGAACACGACCTTAACTTGAAGTTCGGGACTTCAAGTACAGCCCAGCGGTATCCCACATCTCGCGAAAAACGAGCGAGATATGGGGCACCCGGGGATTTGTTGCGGATACAAGCTAGCGGGCTAAGGCGGCTAACGAATCCTTGATCGATGGGGTGGCGCCGGCTGCGATCGTGTGGCGGCGGATTTGATGGAACTCTGCGAGTACTGCGTTTGCCTTGGCCAGGGTTTCGATCCTGCGCGTGTAAGCCTCGAGTTTGGATCCAGGAATCGCAAAAACGGCTACATTGTCGGCGAGTGCATCCAGGTAAGCCCGCGCCCCGCAGCAACCCAAACTTAACGCCGCCCGACCGGTATTCATGACCTGAGGAACAACTGCGCATGCCGGCCGGCCCATGGCGGGGGCATTCTGGTTTTCCACCTGCTGCGTTGCTTCTGTGAGGATGAGGGTTTGATTGGCGTTTACGAACAAGAGCACTACGTCCGGCGGCAATGGGGAGTTTGCCAAAGGCGCGTATACGACGTATCCGGGCCGCGATCCCAGAACCGGAATCAACGCCAGGTCTTCTTGTCTCACGTACTCAAGGTCACCGAAGACCCTGAGAGCATCCATCAGGTCGGTCTGCTGCGCAGGAGAGGGCTGAAGATTGTGAGTATAGACACCAATGGCACAGAGGCTGTGGTCGGAGGCGGCGGTCGCAAATGCGGCGGTCGCACCGTCTTCCCAGAATCTGCATCCTGCGGGAACACGACCAGAGTACCGTTTGACACCGACGGGCACAGAGCCGGTGAAGGAGATCGCCACCGGCGACTGTTGAAGATCGAGCGTTGCGGCAAGAACGGCGGCGAGTTGTGAATACTTGCTTTCCTGGGACATGTTTTCAGCCTTTGTGGACAGTGAAGCCCAGATCGGTGATGAAGGCGACGATGGCCTGCTCGGTTATCTGGTGGGGATCGAAGCCGACCGTGACCTTACCCTCGGGGTAGGTTGATTGGCTCGAAGTAATGCCTTTCTGTTGGCCAAGCATGGTGTCGAGGCCGGTGGCGCAGGTGATGCAACTGAATCCCTTGACGAAATAGATCACGGTCTTGCCCGCTCCTGCGGACATGGCTTCGAGAGGAGCCAGACTGCTGACACTCGCCATGGTCACCAATTGAAGAAAGCGTCTGCGAAACATTCCTTTGTCTCCTTAGCGGGCGGTTGCGGTGCCCGGTTCGTATCTCCACGGTGTCTGGATACTGGCCCGGTCAGAAAAGCGCGTGTCGGTGTATTCGCTGAATTCGAGTTTTTTATTCAAGACGCCGGTTTCGATCATCAAATCGCGCACCATATCGAAGTCAGCTTTGCGCGGGGCGAGGGGGCTATACGTCACCCGGTCTATAGGCTTGGTCAGCGCCCAACGAAGCAGGGCAGGTTTCTGGTTGTAGTAAAAACGGCCTACGAAATCGGAGGCGTCCTCACGGTGGGGCTTGCTCGTATCCAGCCAGAGGCCGGAACGGGCGATACCATCGACCAGGGTCTGGACGACTTCGGGACGCTGATCGATAAGGTCCTGGCGCACGACAAGAATGCACGACATATAGTCGGGCCAATATTCGCGGGCCTGAAAAAGAACCCGTCCGAATCCTCCAATTTCCGCCTGCGAGGGAAAAGGCTCGCCCATCACAAAGGCGTCGATGGCATGGGCTGCGAGGGCGCTCGAAACGTCAGGCGGCGCCATTTCGACCATCTTGATTTCGCCGGGCTTGATGCCATACACCTTCATGGCGCGAAACAACAGCAGGCGCTCGTCGGAAAATCGGCTGGGGATGGCGATGGTGCGGCCGCGCATATCGGCGAAGGTCTTGATGGGGCCGTCCTTGCGGACCACGACCGCGCTGCCGTATCGGTGCCCCAGGTACACGACCTTGATAGGAACACCCTGGGAAACGAGAGCAATGGCCAAAGGCGCAACGACGAAGGCGGCCTGCACCCGATTGGAGATCAGCGCTTCCTTGATCTCCGGAAAGCCCTGAAACATTTTGGGCAGAAACATTTCGCCCGACAAAGAATACCTGGAAATGTAATCCGTTACCGGGCAAGTGAGCTGGCAAGTGACAGGGAGATAGGCAACCGTGATTTTTCGTTTCTCGAGCGGTCGATAGTCATTCAGAACAGCGGCCCAATTCACGTTCAGCCAGGCATGCAGTCCGGTAATCAACACCAGCCATCCGAACACACCCAACGCGATCTTGCCCTTAAGACTCATGGCGGAACCCCCATCGAACAGACCTTATCTTTTCCAGCCTGCGGAAGCCCAAGTCCATCGCCAAGCCGATGAGGCCGATCACCAGCATGGCTGCAACCACCAGGTCGTAGCGCTTGCCCGAGTTACGGGAGTCGATGACCAGATAACCGAGTCCGGAATCGACGGCGATCATTTCCGCGGCGATCAGTACCAGCCACGCGACCCCGAGGGCAATCCGCAAGCCGATAAGAATCTGTGGAAGAGCCGCGGGAAAGACCACCCGGGTGAGGATTTGCGCAGGCGACAGACCAAAGTTACGGCCTGCGCGCCGGAATATGGCGGGCACGTTCGAAACCCCGCTGACGCATGCAACCAATATCGGAAAGAAGGCGCTCAGAAAGATCAAAAAGACGGCTGGCCGATCGCCAACGCCGAAAAAGACGATGGCCACCGGTATCCACGCGATGGGGCTGATGGGGCGAAGGAATTGCAGCACTGGATTTACTACCAGATTCAGCGCCGGATACCAGCCCAGGGTCAAGCCCAGCGGGATTCCGATGACTGCCGCGGCGCCGAATCCGAGGGCAACGCGGCGCAGCGAATCACCGATGTCGGCCCACAGCACATGCTCGCGTAGCAACTCTGCCAATCCCTTTTCCACGCTCAGGGGCGAGGGAAAGACCTTGGTTGCGGTCCAGACGACGGAGTAATACCACACCGCCAGAAGCAGCCCGGCCGCGAGCAATGGCCAGAAGAACTTTTCCCATCCAGCAGGTTTTGCAAGCGAACTCATACTGTGTATGCCAGGCCGATCTTGCTTAAGAGTTCGTCGCGAAGTTCCAGGTAACGGCGTGAACTGATATTTCGCGGATGCGCGATGTCAATGGTCAGAATGTCTTCAATTTTTGCCGGTCGCGAGCTCAAGACTACGACCCGGTCCGCAAGCTGCACTGCTTCGTCGATATCGTGAGTCACGAAGATAATCGTTCGCCGCTCGGTTTGCCAGATGCGCAGCAACTCGCCACGCATGATGTGCCGCGTGACCGAATCCAGCGCACCGAACGGTTCATCGAGATAGAGAATGTCAGGATTGACTGCTAAAGCGCGTGCTACCTGCAGCCGTTGCTTCATGCCCCCCGATAGATCGGAAGGATAGGTGTGCTCGAAGCCCTGTAGGCGCACCATTTGAACATAGTGAGCGATGCGTTGCTCGCGTTCCGCGCGCGACAGCTTCGATAGTCCGAAGCCAATATTCCCTTCGACCGTAAGCCATGGAAACACGCCGCGTTCCTGGAAAACAAGGATCCGGCGAGGATCTGGTCCATGGACGGCCTGGCCGTCGATGGTGATCGATCCACTGGTTGGAGAAAGGAAGCCGCCAGTCAAATTCAGCAAGGTCGACTTGCCGCATCCTGAAGGTCCGACGAGCGCGATGAATTCTCCATCGGAGACATCCAGATTAATATCGTCGAGAACAGGGACACTCTTGCCATCGCGGTCGAACACCTTGCTGACGTGTTCCATGCGTAGCTTGCTGCGCAGACCCGACGGTGTCTTGAGAGTTTCTGTCGCCAAACTTATTCCTCCGAATAACTCCAACGGAACGATTCCACTCGTTCGAGTGATCGCATCCCCAAATCCAAAAGCAGGCCTATGGTGCCGATGATGACCATGCCGGCGATCACCAAGTCATAGCGGTTGCCGGCGTTGCGCGCGTCGATAATAAGGAAGCCCAAGCCCGAGTTCACCGCGATCATCTCGGCCGCCACCACTACCAGCCAGGCGATGCCCATGGTGATGCGCGAGCCGATGATCAGTTGCGGCACTACGGCGGGGTACAAGACACGGTAAACGAATTCGCCCGTGCTCATACCGAAATTGCGGCCTACGTTTATATAAACGGAAGGAATATTTCGCACCGCGCTCATCGCAGTCAGGAGCAAGGGAAAGAAGCAGCCCACGAAGATAAGAAAAATGGCGGCAAAATCCCCTACTCCGAACCATAGAATGGCGAGCGGGATCCAGGCCAGTGGTGAGATGGGACGAAAGATCTGAACCATCGGGTAGATGGCCATTTCGCCTCGCCGGTACCAGCCAATGGTGAGCCCCAGCGGAATAGCAATCGCCGCGGCCAGGATAAAACCCCAAGTGACACGGAAGAGCGATGCAACAACATACTTGAGCAGCAATCCGTGCTGCAGAAGCTCGCCGATGGCTTTGATTACCGCCCAGGGGCCCGGCAGGAGTTGCTCTGGATGGCGGCTGACGGCGATTTGCCAAAGAACAAGCAGGGCCAAGATAAACGCGATTGGGCGGAGGCGGGTTGAGAGGCTCCACAACCTCGATCTCTTTTCTCGTTCAATCGCGGTCATCGTCTTGGACTGTAGACAACAAGTTCTCGAATGTCTTCAACCTTAAGGTTGACAGCGCCCTCCATCCTTTGATGGGAACAGTTACAAGCTTTAAGACGACCATGCAAGACCCGAGGGTCTTGCATGGTCATTCCCAGTGCAGAAAACAGCTAGCGCGAAACCGCGTGGACTTCCTTCTGATTCGCAAGAATGGTTTTCTGATTCGCCAGAATTGTCTTTTGATTGGCGAGAATTTCATCTAAAGCGGCTTGGTTCTTTAAGATTGCCGCCTGATTGTGAAGCAGAGTCTTTTGGTTTTCCAGGATGGTGGCCTGGTGGCCGAGGATCGTTTTCTGATTTGCTACAACTTCGTGATCTGACATAGTTACCTCAATCATTTCGGTACGCATGCTGTTAACGGGGGATAGGCGTTCCGCTTTGTGGAGCTGAAAGGCCTAGTTGCGTCTACAGGAATCCAGGGACTGTAACCGTAGGCGGTCATTCGACCATACAAGCCTGCCTAACAGTTGACTACGATGACTATACGCGGAATACAAATACTCGCCGCTCCAGACTGGCGTCCAACGCGCGTTGCCCAGTATGCTGATGCATGCGCCGGAGTGAGAGGTGCTTCGCAAGTGATTGAAAGGAACGACGTCATTCAGCACGAAGCCACGCACGAAGAGCAGTCGCCCAGCAAGCAGACTCCTGTTAGCGGATTTGATGTGACTGTGATTGGCGGCGGCCTGGCAGGCACGGCCGCATCGATTCATCTCTCCAAGGCGGGTCTGCGGGTTTTGTGCGTCGAGGCTGACCTGGCCGACACCGATTCGGTTGGGGAGTCGCTGGACTGGTCCGCACCCGGCTTGTTCGATGCTCTCGGAGTGACCATGGACCAGCTTATCGCGGAGAAGATAGGTACTTACAAGCGCCATGTGACCCTAAAGTTGGGCGACGGGTGCGACCGCAGCTATGTTCCTGGTGAGTGGTTAGGGCGGCCACCCTTCAATCTAGAACTGCGTACCCTGCATGTAGACCGGAGTCAACTGAATCAACTTCTGCGAAAAAAAGTTATCAGCCAGGGAGTCACTTTTCTGCAGGATAGAGTCGTCGCTGTTGAGACCAACGGGAGACGCGTGCTGGCTGTCATCACCCAGCTCGGCAAGAAAATTTCTTCGCCCTGGTTTATCGATGCTTCGGGGTCTGCGGCGAGCTTGTTTGCGCGTGCATTCCATCTGCGGGCGTATGAGTCGGGCCCCCGCAAAGTCGCTATCTGGGGCTATTTCCCGGTCACCGAGCCAGTCGAAGGCACAACGCTGTACGCCGACGGAATGAAGCCACATTACATGGAATGGGTTTGGGAAATACCGATCAATCCGAGCACCATCAGCGTGGGATACGTGGCCACTGGTGAAAGCATCAAAGCCAGGCGTCAAGAGGGGCGAACGACGGAAGAGATTCTCAGAGAAAAGCTGGGCCGATTTCCCCGTTTTGAAAGTCTTTTGCAGTCTGTTCCGGCCATCTCTCCGTCGGTCACCTCATTCGTGTGCCGCATGCATGGCGGTGTCGCCGGACCGAACTGGCTGATCGCAGGGGAAGCCGCTGCCATGGTGGATCCGATGACCTCGAACGGAGTAACCGCGGCGTTGAGACATGCATCTGAAGCGTCTCGCCTCATTATCGAGTCTCGCCATCGGCACAGGATCCCCTACCTGGCAGCAGCCATGTATAGCCGGCGGGTGCTCAGCCTGGCGAAGTTCTTCAATCTTGGAATCGAGCGTGTGATTTACGAGTCGCCGATCAGGAACCAGATTGGCGTTTTGCAAGCGGGCGATGTCTATACGGTGCCGGCGTGGAGCCTCAACTCCATCTATTCGCATTTCCGGCCGCACGGAGCCTTCAAGACGCTCCTGTTCGGCTTTTTGCTGGATCTGTTGCGCATGGGAGAATATCTGCTTTACCAGGTTTGCAAGTGGCTGCAACCTTCTTCCCCGGGCGCAGCCTAGAAAATCAGTCGCGTAGTAAGAGCAAGCTCATGGTTATAGGTGTGGAACTGCGAGGTCGCAATCTGCATCGCTGCGCCGAACGCAACGCCGGTGCGGCTGGTCTCATCGCTGGGACGAAACTTGAATTTGCTGAAGAGAATCCCGGGGGTTAGAAAATTTTGCATCTTCCCACCGTTCTTTCCGGCAAAAAACCAGGTGGCGTTTGACTCCAGCTCAGGCCACACGTATTTGGAGAGATGATATTGCGCCGTGGTATTCCACGCGATGGATCGGCCGACCTTGTTGGTTTGCTCGGTGGGCAGAGTTCCTCCAAGACAGGAAATAACATCGAATTTGCCAAATCCCTTACCCGAAAGAAGCGTCGGCGAAACCGAGGAATCAGGGCTACCGTTACTGTAACTGCCGGTAGGGATGGTCGCGGCGAGCTGCGCACTCAACATATAGTTTCCTTGCCCTTCATTCTTGGAGAGGATACGGTACTTATAGAGAAATCCGACATCCCCAAAACCATCTTTCACTTTGGGCGTGTTGTGTTGCAGGTACGGCGCGTAGTACACATCGACTTCGCTATTGAAGCCGGGAATCAGATTCAGCCCTCGACCTGCGCCGTAGTTCCAGGTATCCGTGAGCGCGGGCGTGATCTGGCGAGTGAAGTCGGCGCGAAAAACCTGTATCAGCATGGGATAGGGCGAGATGAGCGGCGGCGGCCATGACGGCTGCTTAGCCTGGGTCGCGCTGGTTCGCGATTCCCATTTGGCGAAGAAGTTGTCCTGGGAAAGTAAAGTGCTGGGTGTGGCCGCCATAAGCAAAACAAGGGCAAAAAGGTTTCGTGTCATAGTGTCTGCCAAGGTTGCTTGAACAGCGGACATCGGTCAACATCCCAAAGGATGAAACCTATATCCATCTTTAGGCGGAGGCCCGTAAACCGCGACGGATGCGCTATTCTGGAACGCGAGGGCACGATGCAAGAGCAGTATATTGAGCGCGTGGTTGATCTTACGGAGCCGGAAGCGAACCAGATCTATCGCCTCTCGGTCGAGGAAGCCAGAGAGATCGTGTTGCACGGATCTGCGGAGGCAGTGGGCCGCATAGCGGGTTCGTTTGCGCTCGTTGCCCGTGAAAGCAAAACGGTGAAGATGGCCCGCTCGCTTGACCGCCCGTTGCGCTACTTTCTGGCCAAGTGCAAGGAAGGTCCGGTCCTGATTGTCGGTGCGCGCATCGATACAATTTACAACTGGCTGAAGGCAGAGGGACTGGAAGCCCAATTCCACCCCAGCTATACGCGAATGGTTCCCGCTCACTACGTGGTTGCCCTTCAGCTCATCGGTTGCCCCGATCCGGATCCGGTCTATACGCGTTTCTTCACCCCTCCGCAGCGGGTGTTGACCACTGACCTCGACCAGATCGGCGCAGCCTACGTCGGTGCCCTCGCCGGCGAGCTGGCGCAGTGGCTACCCCGAATACCTGCCCATGAGCCCATAGGGGTATGCTTTTCCGGCGGCATCGACAGCGGCAGTGTCTTCCTTACTGCCTACCACGTCATGCTCAAACTGGGCATGAGTCCCTCGCGGCTCAAAGCCTTTGTGCTCGACCTGGGCGACGGTCCCGATGTCGTTCAGGCCCGCGCCTTCCTTGATGCTCTTGGCCTGGGACTTTTTCTCGAACCGGTGGCGGCGGATGCATCGTCGCTCGATGTTGATGAGACCATCCGCGTGGTCGAGGACTACAAAGCGCTCGATGTGGAATCGGCCACCATGGCGATGGCGTTATGCCGGGGACTGCGCCAACGCTATCCTGCTTGGCGCTACCTGCTCGACGGTGATGGCGGCGACGAAAACCTCAAAGACTATCCCATTGAGCAGAATCCTGAACTTACCATTCGCAGCGTCATTAACAACCCGATGCTCTATCAGGAAGGCTGGGGCGTGGGAAAAATCAAACACTCCCTGACCTACAGCGGAGGACTTAGCCGCTCGTATAGCAGAACCTACGCTCCAGCCCATCACTTCGGATTTCGCGGCTTCAGTCCGTTTACGCAACCTGCGGTCATCGCGGTGGCAGAAAGCATTCCGTTCATTGCCCTGACCAACTACGATGTGGAACGATTGTATCAACTGAAGGGCGATATCGTTTCGCGTGGGGTAAAGGCAGTGACCGGCTTCGATATGCCGGTGTTCTCCAAGAGGCGCTTTCAGCACGGAGCGGTTTCGGAGAGAACACTGCACTCGAGGCTCCCGTTTCGCGAGGCGGAGTATCGCCAGAAATTTCTTTCTCTGTACCCATGAGCGCTGAAGTCGATACCTGGATACTGAGCCGGCGCCCGGCGCGAGAGAAACGCGATCCGTATCTTCCTTATGAATATTTTGTAGAAGACGAGTGCGCAGCTGGGGGAGCGGTCGTACCGGTTGCTACCATTTTTCTCACTAATCGGGAATGTCCTTTTCGCTGTGTGATGTGCGATCTGTGGCGCAACACGCTCGCCGAAACAGTTCCGCCCGGGGCTATTCCTGCGCAGATCGACCACGCGCTTCTGAACCTTGCTCCTTCGCGCCAGCTCAAACTCTATAACAGCGGCAGCTTTTTCGATCCTCACGCCATTCCCCCTGGAGACTATGCTGCCATCGCGCAGCGTGTCTCTCGGTTCGAGAGGGTGATCGTGGAGAACCATCCTGCGCTTATTGGCGACGCCTGCATGCGCTTCCGCGATCTGCTTAGCGGCAGGCTGGAGGTGGCTATAGGTCTGGAGACGGCGCATCCGGGGGTTCTCGCCCGGCTTAACAAGCGCATGACCCTCGATCAGTTCTCGACTGCTGCGAATTTCTTGCGCCGCAACGGGATCGATCTTCGCGTCTTTATCCTGGTGCAGCCTCCTTATATGACGGCAGCAGAGGCGCTCCCGTGGGCTGAGCGCTCTTTGGGTTTCGCTATGGAAAATGGCGCGACCGCCGCGGTGCTGATACCCACGCGCGGGGGAAACGGAGCCATGGAAGAGCTCATGGCCAGCGGTCAATTTGCACCTCCTGCCCTGCATACACTGGAATCCGCAATGGAGTACGGCCTGGGTCTCAAGGCGGGCAGAGTGTTCTCGGACCTTTGGGGCTTGCGCGAGTCATGCGTGCACTGCCACGCACAGCGCGCCGCTCGCCTGCAGCAGATGAATCTGCAGCAAGTGTTGCTGGATAGGATTCCATGCGTCCGTTGCGGCGGTGCGAGTTGAAACGCGACTTTGATCTTGCCATCGTCGGCGCGGGTTTCGGCGGCAGCCTGATGGCGATGATTGCTCATCAGCTCGGTCTTTCCGTCATCCTGCTGGAACAGGGCCGGCATCCGCGCATGACGATTGGCGAATCCACCACGCCGCTTAGCAATCTGCTGCTGGAGAAGCTCAGTGCGACTTATGATCTGCCGCGACTGGCACCGCTGGCCAAATGGGGAACATGGCAACGCGCCTATCCTCAGATCGGCTGCGGACTCAAGCGCGGATTCACCTTCTTCCACCAGGCAGATCGACTGCTGGTGGCAGCAAGCCCGTACGATGACATCGCCGACACCCATTGGTACCGGGCCGACGTGGATCACTTCCTGGTCAAAGAGGCACAGAGCCTTGGAGTGGAGTACCACGATTGCACGCGGATCGAGACTTTGGAACTTGTACAGGATGGCGCAAGCATCGCTGGCCGTTCAGGCAATGAGCCGTTCCATCTGCATGCCAGGCTGCTGATTGACGCAACTGGTCCGCGTGGTTTCCTGCATCGCGCTTTGATGCTGGACGAGTCTCCTTTGCGTGGACTTCCTCCTGCCGAGAGCCTCTACAGCCACTTCACAGGCGTGGGGCGAACGGAGGCTGGCGAAGACACACCTCCCTATCCTGTCGATGACGCGGCCGTGCACCACGTATTTGATGGTGGATGGGTTTGGGTCCTTCGGTTCAACAATGGAGTCACCAGCGCCGGAGTTGCGGCCACGCATGCTGTGGCCGGGGAGTTGGGGCTTAGCGAGGGCGAACCTGCATGGCAGCGACTTCTGGAGCGGCTGCCGGCGTTGAAATCGCAATTCGAGCAGGCGATCCCCTGTCAGCCGTTCCGGCACATGCCGACAGTAAGCTTTCGCAGCAATACCATAGCAGGCAGCCGATGGGCGATGTTGCCCTCGGCGGCAGGTTTTGTTGATCCGCTGCTCTCAACCGGCTTTGCCCTTACGTTGATGGGTATAGAAAGACTTGCGCGAATTCTCCAATTAGGGGATCTCACCAGGGAGCTGCAATGCTACGCACGGCAAACCGAGGGTGAGTTGCTGACTGCCAGCCGGCTGATTGGCGCGCTCTACGCGACCATGGACAACTTCCCTGCTTTTACCGCAGTGTCGCTTTTATACTTCGCGGCTGTTAGCTTCTCTGAGACCGCACACCGGCTGGGCAAGACGGAACTGGCGCCGGGATTTCTCTTAGATCAGCATCCTGAGTTCGGACCGGCAGCGCGACTGCTGCTCGAGCGACCATACAAACTGGAAGGGGCTGCGGAAACGCAGGTGTTCACAGAAGAGGTACTACGGCTGATCGAGCCATTCAATTTGGGTCGCTTCGGTGATCCCACGTGTCACAACCAGTATCCGGTGCGCGCCGAGGATCTGCTGAATGCAAGGTCGAAGCTGGCAGCCAGCCGGGAGGAGATTATCACCATGTTGGATAAGATAGGTTTTTCCCAGTCGCCCAACCCCAAGATTGTTGAACCATTGAGAGGAACCGCAGATCTCCGCGGCACGCCGGGACAGGCGAGATGACAATTCATCTGAGGCCTGCAGCATGGTGGCTAGTGGAAAGAACTGCAGACCTTTCCTGGAAATGTTTTTCGACGGAGCGCAGCGGAGCGGAGAACTCTACGGTTTTTGGCCTAAGGGGAGATCTTCGCTGGCCCGGGTTTCTGAAATACAATGGCATGCGCTGCGACGATCCCTTTCCCTTCCTGCACAGTGATGGCTTGATTGGGCGTAATGTTTTCGACCGCGTCCCTGTGCCCGCTGGGCCACACAATGGTCAACCGCATTCTTCTACTCGGATCAGGTTTGCCTAATCCAAAGGTCACAGGTAACTCGCTTTGCGACAAATAGCCGGAGCCTGTCTTCACCATGCGTAACAAGCGAAGATTTTTATCGACCTGGAGCATAAGCTTGGCCCCGATGCCGTCCCGGTTGGAGCGGGTCCCGGTCAGCTTGACCCGCAGCATGTCGTTCTGATTGCCGTTCTCGTTGCGGAGCAGCCTTGCCGGACCATTGGCCTCCGTGATGACGAGATCGAGATCGCCGTCATTGTCGAAATCTCCATAGGCAGCGCCCCGTCCCACAATTGGCTTCTGCAGCGCAGAGCCTAACTGCGTAGACATGTTTTCAAACTGGCCCCGCCCCCGGTTACGAAATAACAAGGCGGGTTCCGCATACTTCAGATGCGGTTGGGTCACACTGATATCGTCCGCCACATGACCGTTCACCGCCAGTACATCCAGCAAACCGTCCAAATCATAATCGAAGAAAAATGTGCTGAAGGTGAGCGACTGCAATGACCAGCGGTCGATCCCTGTCGCCTCGGAAGCGGAGGTATACAAGCCTGAGCCGTCGGTTCGGTACAGCGCCATGCCTTCGTTGGTAAAGTTGCCGATCACCAGGCCGGGGTGGCCTGAGTTCTCATAGTCGCCGTTATCTACCCCCATGCCCGCCCGGGTGGCGCCCGCATCGCTGTAGGCCACGCCTGCCTGCACGGCGACGTCAGAGAAGGTACCGTTGTGGTTATTCCTATAGAGCTTATTTGCCTGAGTGTCGTTGGTTACCAGCAAATCGAGCCAGCCGTCGTCGTCGTAGTCGACCAGAGCAATGCCCAGTGACTTACTGGTCGGATCGAGCAACCCGGCGCGCTGAGTCACATCTTCGAAAGTCCCATCTCCGCGATTGTGGTAAAGCCTCGCACTCTCACCCTTATAAACCTGGGGTGTGCAATAGGATTTATTTTTTGTGTCCAGTGAGCAAACCTGATCCGTCGCCACCGACCAGTCCACGTAATGCGCCACAAACAGGTCCAGCTTGCCGTCGTTGTCGTAGTCGAACCATACGGCGCCGCTCGAGAACCCGCTGCCACCTACTTTCGCCCGGGCGGTCACATCGGCGAAGCGACCGTTGCCAAGATTTCGGAACAGGTGGTTCGACCCCACTGCGGTGATGTAGATGTCGTCTTTGCCGTCGTTGTCATAGTCTCCGACGGCGCACCCCATGCCGTACATCTCGACCCCCAACCCTGCCTGCCGGGTGCGGTCGGTGAAGGTTCCATCTCCATTGTTGTGGTAGAGCGCGGGATAATTTTTAGATGAGCCATGACCTGGCCAATCCATCGAATTCACAAACAGGATGTCCTGGAATCCGTCATTGTCGTAATCCAGCACACACACGCCGCTACCCATTGTCTCGGGAAGATATTTCTTTCCAAAGGCGCCGCTATGGTGGCGAAAGGAAATGCCAGTAGCCGCAGTGGCGTCGACAAAACGAATCGGGCCGGAAGGGCGTTGCGGCGGGGCGGCTACAGCAGAGATGCTCACCAACAGGCAGAAAATAATACAGCGCCGTAACGTACGTTCAGGCATGCGCGACCAAAAGGCGGGCACGGCGCCCGTCCAGCCACATCTCCAGAAGCATGGCCGTAGGCCCCACCAGGAAGAGGGCATAGAACGGGGCATACACCGCCTGGTGGAGGCGCAGCACCATCTCGACTGCGGCCACGGCAAACACCGTCACGCACTGGCCGGCCTTCGAGCGAACCGTGGTCTTGGGATCGGTAATCATGAAAAAGATGAATAGCTGATACATAGGCCCGGTGATTGGAGAGATCTCCGACCGCCACGGATCACCCGTGATCCAGCTACGGAGCAAGGCGAACCCCAGAAACGAAATCACATAGGTCGCGCTGATATGGAAGCGCCGCAGACGCCAAATGATCGCCGACCCGAGCGTCCAGATCACGATCATCGGCCAGACGAAGTTACCCCACTGGATGCTCAATCCCGCCACCGTGCCAGAAGCGAGAATGAACATGGCAACGATGCCAAAGTTGGATGGATTCCAGATGTGGCGGTCGTGGACGCGAAGCACGTACTTGGACATGATCGAAATCAGTGCGCAAAGGGCATAGGGCCAGAAGGCGGGGGAGCGTACCAGGATGCCCACGCTGATGCCGCTGATGTAAGCACTCGCCAGGTTCGGCCACTTGCCAAAGTAAATGCGCGACAGAATCAGCTCAGCTACAAGGCTGGTGGCAATCGCCAACAAAGTACGCGTGTAACTCTCAAGGATGCCGTAGGAGAGCTGGCCTACGAGCAGGACAAAGGAGATCAGCAGTGGGGAGAGATAGCGGTTGGACGGGCTGAAGAATCGCTTCCACACGGCCTCGAATTTCGCTGGTTGCGCAAGACTAACGCCGTGACTCATTCGGCCTCCCTCACATTGTAGAGCTTCCCGGCGGTCAGATTCTCGACCGTCTGCACTTTCCCCGATGGCCAACGGATGACTGCCTTCTCGATCTGCGGGTTCTTCCCCAGCCCAAAATGCAGCCGTCGATCGTTCTGTGCAGCAAAACCGCTTCCACCGGAAACCTGCTGCACTTGTTGCTGCCCGTTCCAAAAAAGAGTGACTTGCGCGCCGATTGCGCTCCGGTTGCTCCGGGCTCCAACGAGGGAAAAACCGAGCCACTGGTTCTCCGGGTTCACCGTGTTCTTGTAAATCAGCAATGGACCGCGTTGGTTGGCCACCACCACATCGAGCACGCCACGATTCCACAGATCAGCCATCGCAACTGAGCGTCCGTCATAGGTATCGGTTGCTCCGACAGCCTGGGCCACATCCACAAATTTTGCCGCCCCATCGTTGATCCATACCTTCTTCTGCTGGTAACCCGACAAGCTGCGGCCATCCATCGCGGGCCAGTTGGCGGCGTCTCCAATAATCTTGCTGTTGCCACCCGCCACCCTGGAGAAGTCATACCAGTAACTCTTCGTCCGGCTCAGAGAAACATATCCGTTGGTGAGGTAGAGATCCAGAGTGCCATCGTTATTCAGATCGCCAAACTGCGCACCGAAACTCCAGCCGCCCAATTCCACGCCCATATCCCGGGCCAGGTTTTCATATTTCAGGCTCGACTCTCCCTCGCGCGGTACCCAAAGATTGTTGCCCTGGATCAGCACCCCTTCTTCCGAGATATTCGAGACATAGATGGCATACTTGCCCTGATTCAAGATGTCTCCGTAGGCAACGTTCATGCCGCTCTTGGGCGCGAATCCTACGCCCGTCGCCTGGCCCGCCTCGTGAAAGTGTCCTGCTTCATTCAGAAACAGCTCGGAGACTCCATAGTCATTGGCGATGAACAGATCGGGATGTCCGGTCCCGCGCAAGTCCGCAGCAGCAGCAGCGAGCGCCCACCGGGTACTCTGGAGCCCTGCCTTTTCGCTGACCTCCTCAAACCTGCCATTACCCAGATTGTGAAACAAGAACTTTCGGCCGCCGTTTTTCGCGTACTCAAAACTCTCTGGCATCATGCGCGTGTTGCTCAAGTGCCATAGATCCAGCTTTTCGGAATAGTACCCACCCACAAACAGGTCGAGCAGTCCGTCGCCGTCATAGTCAAACCAGACCGCGGTATTGGCATTGATCCATGGTGGCAAGCCAGCCGCCTCAGTGACTCGGGTAAAACCGCGACCGCCGTCGTTGTGAAAGAGCTCAGGCTTGCCCCACTTGATCAGGAATAAGTCTTCATAACCGTCATTGTCATAGTCGCCCCAGACCGCCCCCATGGAGACGCCAGTGCCCTCCTTGTTCACGTCGGCCAGGCCCATCTGGCCGGCGACGTCCTGAAACGTGCCATCGTGCATATTGCGGTAGAGGCTGTTTTGGCTTCCCGTCTTGCTGTTGGTTACGTACAGATCAGGCCAGCCATCGCGATCGAAATCAACAATGGATACGGAAGCACCCATCGAAGCCACCTGGGGCATGATTCCATCCAACTTGGCGTCCAGAGTGGGCGCTTGATGGACAAAATGGACTCTTGCCTGTTGCGACACTTCCTGCAGATGAAATCCGTAGCGCGCCAGCGCCTGGATCTCATTCAGTTTTGCCTGGGCTGCTTCTCGCCGCGCAGAAACCTCCTTGATGGCGAGCGGAGTTGCTAACAGCCCGACAAAAACAATGAATAGAAAAACTCTGGTGCGGACGCTCGCCTTCATGGTATTGCGCTGCTCCGAAGTGCCTGGTTGACGGGCTCGGAGGTGACGTAACGGGTGTGGTAGTTCTGCCAATCCTCAGGATGCTGGCGGTACACCCACTCATTCTCCAGCGGGCCCGGAGCCTGGTTGTACCGAGTCTTTGCGTGGTATGGCAAGGGTTGCACGGACCGAGAGTAGACCGTGTTGTAGTCGCCGTCCTTGATCCAGCCATCCCCGGCGATGACATAATCCCGCACCCACCCGGCAGCTGGAGGAGCCTGCTGGGCAAAATGCAAAGTAATCTCGTCGCCCGCGTTCATGATCACGTAGCGGTCATCAACGGCGGCCAGCAATTCACGGACATCACCATAGCGGGTGTAGTAGCCCTCAAGATCGCGCCATATCTGTTTACTGGCTGCAATCCGGTTGTAGTCGGGCAGCTCGGGAGAAGAAGCATTTGCCTGATGGACTACGGAATATCCACGGTAATGAAGATCGGCCAGCGACGGATCCAATCGTGTGACCTTTAGCTGCGTATCGGGCAGCCCCTGCGCCCACTCGATCGAATCCCAATAGACTTCAAGGTTGGTGCGCAAGCGCAGCTTGCGCGGCGTGCCGGGCAAAAAGACATTTTCCAGGTCAATAAGGCAGATCTTCTTTCGACCTGCCGGGAAACCCAGATTCGCTTGTGCGGTACGCCATCCACCGTGCCCATCCGGCACTTCCAGGCTAAGAGCACGCGCTTTCTGATGATGTCCCTGGCTGATCGCCACATTCACTGAGGAGTCTGTCGGGTGCACCCATCCCTTGGCAATCAGCCAGAGCGGTCCGCTTGCCGGTACACCACTGCCCAGGTCTACCTCCACAAAGTGATCGCGGGTAAGCCCCTGATACTGTCCGCGGCCAAAGGTATCCAAATACCTGCCATCGAGCTTGCTGACGATCTCGGTCACATCGGTGCCGTGATCATCCAAAGCTCTTGCAATGGCATGGGGAGGGGCTACCGCGGTAATGGCCAGTTTGGGCGGTGGAACCACAAACCGCTCATCGGTAAAAATTTCTGTGCCCGCCGGATGGTCGACCACCATCAAGTTCAGGTAGTCGTAGTAGTAGGTTTCCCACAGTTCTCCGGTAATTCTCAGATCGTAGTAGCCATCGTGGGGGGCAAGTTGATCACCGCCGATTTTGTACCACTCTTCTGTGGCCGCGATCGCGGGGGAACCTACCGAGTCGATTTGCAGCCCGAGCGACGAACCCCAGGGTACCGCGTCCTTTACGAAGCCGAATTGCCGGCCGTTCCATGCGAACAGGAAGGGACACGAGCCTTTCAAACGCTGCTCTGTCAGCACTTCCTGATCTGCCTTCAGGGCAAACTCAGCGTTCTCCATGCCATTGGGCCACAGAATTCTTACTACATCGGTGCCGGACTGTTCCCCCAGACCGAAGTGCATCTGGGGTGAGGTGATCGGCTGCTTCTGCACCAGCAGGCCCGAACGCAACTCCATCTCCCCTCCAATACCGAAGGAGTTAATGCGCTGGTCGCCCGTTGCCACCCGTGCTCGGGGCCGAAGAATCTGCCACCGATACTTCTTGCTTCCCTGGTTGAAGGCCTGCTGCGCCTGCCCGTCCGAGGAAAGCCCGAGCAGATCGAGCCTTCCGTCGCCATTGACGTCGGCAACGTCAAACACCCGAGCGGAACCGGCCGGAGCTGGCAGCAGAGTGAACTTCCGCGCGCCATTGCCCATCCAGACAAAGGCGCCGGGAGAATCCCCCGTCTTGAGCGCGACGGGAGTCATCAACAAATCCGTCACCCCATTGTTGTCAAGGTCCGCGGCATGCAGGCGCACATCTCTTGCGACCCGGGGAGCGTTTCCCAGTTGGGCAACGTTCCAGGCTTCGTTCTCGCGGGTGATCGCGACCAGTGCGCCGGTCTCTTCGACAGCCACCAGGGCCAGTGTCCCTGAGCCGCTCACATCCGCAACCGTTACCGCTTTCACCTCGGGCAGATTGCCCGGCAGCGCCAGCTCCTGAAACGCGCCGCCTCTCTGGTTATGAAAGAAATGCAGCACACCCGAGCCGTCGATCATGGCTGCATCGGGGTTGCCGTCGCCATCCAGGTCGACCCAGGCCAAGCCGTCCAGGCCTGAGATGCCGGCAAACGGATGGATCGCGGCAAACGAACCATCGCCATTGTTTCTCAGCACCAGCGGGTCCCCTTGCGGGCTGCCCAGCAGGATGTCCATATCCCCATCGGCCTCGACATCCATGGCCCAGGCGCCGGTGTAGCTGGTGTTGAGTACTGCCGGCGGCAATTTGGTCTGCGCGGTCACGTCTTTGAAAGAGCTCGGGCTCTCCTGGCGCATGAAGCGAACGCCGCCCTTGCCAGCCAGGACGAGGTCGGTTTTGAAGTCGTAGTTGAAGTCAACCGGCAAGATGGACTCGGGTAGAAGAGTCTGCGGGAGATCGATGGAATGGGCCTCTCTTCCCACATCTCGCGAAGAGCGCGAGATATGGGGCGCCCCCCGTTGGCCTTCACTCGTAGGCGGCGCATCCCCGGAGCCGCCAGGGAACGGGAAGGTTGCGCCAGTCGAGAGCCTGACACTTTGGCTGTTGGCCACGGCGGTCAGCGGAGCACCGACCCCGCTCAGCGAAACAGCTCCGATCCAGCTCCACGAGTTTCCCTGGGCGGAAGCGAGATCGGTGAGCTCGAAGCTGATCGCCGTGTCGGCCGGGGGTGGGGAAAACGTCGGCGAGGGAAGCAGCAGGAAATGAGTAAAGGGCGTGGCCTCGTTCCCTGCGACCGGCTGTATCACGCTAAGGCTCTGGCGGAAGGCCGGTACTCGCATCAAAGAATTGCGAAGAAACGCGATGCGAACGGCTGCCGCTCGGGGGTCAGGGCCTGCAGCCGCCGTCTGCAAGGCGATCCATTGCTGTTGCACTTCGGAGGGCCAGGTTGCAGAGCGCGCGCTAATCTGTGCCACCACGGAGTGCAGCGTCTGCGCATCCCCGCGCTTTGCCGCCACCCGCCCCAGCTCCAGCAAAGCCGCCGTGTTGCCCGGCTGGGCGGCCAGGATCCGCTGCAGCAATTGCTGGAACTCAGCCTCGCCGTTGGCGTCGCCCTGCCGCTCCAGTTCCTGCGCCAGCAAATACATGGCACGCAAATTATGCGGGTTGATCTGCACTGCTTTACGGAGCTCGACGATCGCCTGGGACGGATTGCCGCGTTTGCTTTCAAGCACCCCTAACAAATAATGAATTTGATCATTTTGGGGCGCCAGCTTCTGCGCTCGCCCCAACCGCTGCGCCGCTGCATCAAAGTTTCCCTGGCGCAACGCGAGCACGCCCCAGTTCGACCAGCCTGCCGGCTCCCCTTCCGCCAGTAGGGTCGCCCGTTCGAGGGTGCTGTCTGCGCGCACATCGTCTCCCACCTGCAGAGCAGCCAGACCCACGTAGAAAGCGGTGACTTCCTCCAGATATGCCTTGGTCGCGGGCTTCGGTAGCCCGGAGGAATGGCATCCACTCAGCAATAACGCGAGCGCCCCTGCCACTCCCCACCTCCAGCCCTCTCCACTCCACATACGACCCAACACCGTCGAGCAACTCATCCACGCTAGCTTACGTTACCGGCGGCAGGTCGAGGTTATCTGAGCGGCCAATAGGTTGTCATGGCGTAGGGGGTGGAACTCAAAATCAAACTTTTGGTTGATCCCGGGGAGGAGAAGACACACTCCGGTAGAATGACCGTGGCAAGCTCATGGGTCTGGCTTCATGAACGAACGCGCACTCCGCCAGTTAGCGCATGTTCCGCGATTGGCGATCCAAGCCTCAAGCAGCGAGACCGCGCGCGATACCAACCGAACCATCATCCTTGAACTCATTCGTCTTGCCGGCGCGGTCTCGCGCGCCGATCTGGCTCGGCTCTCCGGTCTGCAGAAGAGTACCGTCTCCGCCATCGTCGAAGAACTTCTGGAAACTCGCTGGATTTGCGAAGGAGAGACTGGCTTCAGTAAACATGGCCGTAGACCGCTGATGCTGGAGGTTAACAATGAGCTGGGAGTGGTCATCCTGGACCTCCACCCAGGCAACGCGATTGTAGCCATCTCAGACTTTAGCGGCAGATTTCTGGTGCAGGAAAATGTCCCTATTTCCAGCGAGCCTCAACGCTCCGTTACCCAGCTGTTAGCTGCAATCAAACGCGTCTCCAACGCCGAACCCAAAAAAGCGATTCAGGGCGTGGGCATCAGCGTTCCGGGCCGGGTCGATCGCTTGACCGGCCGATTGGCTTTCGCGCCCAATCTCCGCTGGGGACCATTCGATATCGGCAAGGCGATCGCGGATGGAACCGGGCTGCCGGTGGAGATCGAAAACGCGGCCAACCTGATCATTCTCGCGGAGCGCTGGTTTGGCAGCCTCTCCGGCGTGCAGGACGCAGTGGCCATTAACGTATCGGAAGGGATTGGAACCGGCATTCTCGCCGGCGGACATCTTATTTCCGGTTGGAACGGTATGGCGGGTGAGTTTGGTCACATGCCGGTCGAAGCCGGAGGGCTTCTCTGCGGATGCGGCAACCGCGGCTGTTGGGAGACAGTCGCTTCCAACCAGGCTGCTCTTCGTTATTACCGCAAGCTAAGGGGAAAGGTTCCTGCTTCCTTCACTTATCGCCACTTGCTGATTGATGCTCAGGATCAGAAGTCCGAGGCGATGGCGGCGCTGCGCTACCAGTTCGTACAGATTGCGCGCGGGCTGCAGACAATCCTGGCTGGGCTCGCACCCGAGGTAGTGTTGTTTGCCGGCGATATCGTAGCCGCATGGCCCTACTTCTCCGGGGTCCTAACGGAAGAACTTCCGAAAACACTGAACTCGAAGCTGCCTCGTATCATTACCACGGCGGATTGTGGCATGGCCCGTCTGCGTGGCGCGCTGGCCCTGGTGTTGCAGCATCATTTCAGTCCTGCTTCTGCGCGTGCCGTTCCCCGGCGCATAGCCGTGGGTTGAACCTCGAGAACCCGGAATCGAGATTCGTGAAATCCCACATCTCGCGCGAAGTGCGCGCGAGATATGGGGCTCCCAGATTGTGGTTAGACAACTTCGTGGAGCAATTTTTCTAGAAGCGGACGGTCGCGGAAAGTTGGATCGAACGGCCACCTCCTATTCCGTTGATCCCGGTACCGCTGCCTACTGTGCTGGTCACTTTTCCAAAGGTGGTGCTGGTAATGGAACCCTGGGGGCTATTGAACTGCGGGCTGTTGCTTAGCTGGAAGGCGTCTGCCCGTGTCTCCAGCGAGACGCTCTCCCAGATGGCAAAGGTCTTGAAGACCGAGAGGTTGTCCTGAATATATCCCGGGCCGTAGAACGCGTTCCTGCCTACATTGCCCAGGACACTTCCGTAGGCCACCGGGCAGGCTCCGGTCTTGGGGCAGCCGGCGGGTTGGGCAAAGCTCGAAGGGTCAAACCAGGGGTGTGCGGCCCCGATACCATGGAGCGCATGGAAGGGAGCTACTAGATTTGCCATCTGCGTCTGCCCGTTTGATGGAACATTGAGTGTTCCATTATTAGCGGTGACGTTGAAGGGCAGACCCGAATAAAGAGAGACAATTGCCGCCAACTGCCAGCCACCTATCAGCGAAGAGGCGACGCCGGAATTCAACCACCGCTTGCCCGGACCGAACGGCAACACGTAGTTCAGGCTCTCCTCGAAGTTGAGCCGGTGATCGTAATCGTTGGGGGCATAGTTGTGACGCTGATCGATCCAGAAATAAAGATTGCCGTCGTCGGCGGTTTGATAGCCCAGACCTTTACCCCAGGTAAATGAGGTAATCACGCCCAAACCTCCATTGAAGCGGCGGTTCAACTGGACCTGGAGGGACTGATAGTTGGATGAGAAACCCAGAAAATAAACCGTAGTGGCCGCAGTGCGCCCGAAGGCGATGTTTTCCGGCTGGCCCACCGCGCCCAGACCGAGCGCCGACGGCAGATTGATATTTTGAGCTGAGCCTATGTGGACCCCGTGATTGGCTACGTAACCCAATTGGAGGGTCCACTGCAGTGGCAACGTCTGTTGCACGGCAATGTTCCATGACTCCACGTAAGGGTTGTGATAGTCCTTGGGGATAACGAAATAGGCTTGGCTGCGGAGAAAGGGCGTGTTGGCCGGGATGATGCCGTTGCCGGGAACGACGATCGGAGATGGCGCTGGAAAGCCGGCCTGGAAGGTCGCCGGGGTTCCGTCGGACAATAGGGCGGGCGAGTAGGAGTTGAGTTGTTGATAGCTGTTGTTCGCCCGCACTGGGTAGTTGTAAGCGTAGGTGTTGTCCTCAAACGGCGTATAGCTGATGCCAAAGCCTCCCCGAACGACTGTCTGTTCCGATGCTCGATAGGCAAAGCCAACTCGCGGGGCGAAGTAGGTGTAGCGGGTTTGCAAACCGAGGTTCGACGGATTGGAGCCAACACCCGCGATCACAAGGGAGTTCGTGGTGGGATCGTAATTGGAAAAGCCTCCAGCGCTCTTGGGCGTTGCCGGGGGATAGAATTCCCAGCGGACTCCCAGATCCGTTGTCAACTTAGGGGTGACCTGCCATTTGTCGCCGGCGAAGGCGAAGAACCACCATTGCCGGAAAGCGGGGAAATAGGTGTTGAGATCCCGCCCTACCTGCTGAGGCACATCCAGGAGAAAGCTGGCCATTTCGTTGGCGACATTGGTTTGAGCGCCGGGCTCGGAGGTATTATTTTCCGCGAACGTGATGGCTCCGCGCGCACTGAACGTCTGGTCCTGGAGAAGATCGTCATGAACTCGCCGGATGTCGGCACCAAATTTGATGGTGTGGTTGCGAATGATCTTGGTCCAGTGGTTTACGCCATCGATGTTGGTTTCAGAACGTATCCAGGGAAGTGAAGCGGAGTAGCCGATGAACGGAGTTGTCGTGCTGTTGGTAAAGTCCTGCATCAGGATGCCGACCTGGCCGCTGGTAAACGGGCTAATGTTCACACCGGGAATCCCGGCCTGCGTGGCGTAGTCGGTTCCGTACCCGGTGGGAAGTGCGCTGTTGCCGTAATTTGCGACACCGATGCGCGCCTCGGTGAGCAGCGTCCCGGAGAAAGCCCGATCGTAATTTATGCCGGTGCTGTAGGTATCTTGTGTACCCGTTCCGGCAAAGGCGCTTTGCGCAGCTCCGCCGCCGGCGGCGCCAAAGGCCGGTGCCTGGAAGATCTTGATGTCATCCTTATTGAATCGGCCGCTGAGGTGGTCTTTGGGGGTGATTTGATAATCAATCTTGACGTCGTATCGGGTGGTTGTCTTCTGGAACGGAAGATTGATGGAAAAGTTATTGTTGGGCGCGGTGGTGCTGGTGGCGAGGTTGGTGTTGGGCGCCGGCAGCAGCTTCAGCAGCGCAAGGGATACGGGATTCACGCGGGAGATAGGAATCTGATTTTGGGGGAAGGGCGTGCGTCCCGCTCCAGATGCGGTACCTGTTGCCGGATCATATATTTGTCCCTTGCCGTTGCTTTGCAACGGACCGCTCAGGTCGATGAAGCCGGCGCCATTGGGTGTATACCACTGGGCGGGCGGAATAGTGAGGATATTCGAGTTTGCCTCATGATCTGGAGAGCGGTAATAATCTCCATAAAAGAACAGCTTGTCTTTGATGATCGGGCCGCCGACCCCGCCGCCAAAGTAGTTATAAGCCAGATGGCCAACGCCAGTGTTGAAATACGATCGCGCCTCGAACTCACTGTTCTGTAAGTACTCGCTTGCCGAGCCGTGAAACTGGTTGGTGCCGGACTTGATGATCACGTTGGTCACAGCGCCGACCGCACGACCAAGTTCGGCCTCATAGTTCGCAGTAGAGACATCCACCGTTTCAATCGACTGTAACGGAGGGATCAGGATTTGGAGAAGACCCGTCCGCTCATCGTCATCGATGCCCTCAATCTGAAAGCTATTGCCTTCACGCGGTTGGCCGTTCACCTCTGTCTGAATGGAACTTGCCGCGTTAAAAAATTGGGAGTGCTGGAAGACGGGGGGTCCGACCCCAGGCACCAGTGTGAGCAGGCTCTGGAAATTCTGATTGACCAACACCGGCATGGCCGCCAGGGTGTGGGCCTCAATGTTCGCACTCACGTCGGCACGATCCGTCTGCATGATGGGCGGAGCGCCAGTCACCACTACGCTTTCGTTGACACTACCGGGCTGTAAGACCAGGTCCACGCGCGTGGTGGTATTCACCACCACGTCGACGTTTTCGCGTGTCTCCTTCTTGAAGCCCTTGGATTCGACACTTACCGAATACGTGCCCGGCGTCAGATCGGGAAAGGTGAAGTTGCCGCTCTCATTCGTCAGCCCGGCGCGGGTGATGCCAGTGGCGCTTTCGAGGATCTGGACTTCTGCGTTTGGCACTGCCGCGCCGGTGTTGTCGGTCACATTGCCCAACAGGGTCGCAGATACCGCTTGTCCCATGGAAAGCGGAGTCAGCAGAACCAAGACCGCTATTACAGCGCTCAACAGCCACGGAGCGCGCCTAGCCAGCTCCAGAACCGATTGTTTTTGTTGACGCATTACAGCCTCCGAAAGCAAACAGCTTCATGTTTTGAAATCCTTTATGTACGGGTCGCAAACTAATGCAGCCGCATAGTATCAGGTCACGTCAACGGTTGAACAGCCAGTCCGGTGGAAATTCTTAGAGCTTAAGATCGCTTGCAATCTGCAAGTAATCTTTGATACCGTCTTCGACGTGCTGGCAAAGCCCAACGCGAAGCGCCGCTCCGGTTGCCCGGTAAGTATCGCGCTCGAGGTATTTGGCGACAACTGGTCGCTGCTGATCGTTCGCGATCTAATGGTTCGTGGCTACCGGACATTCAAGGAATTTCACCAGGCCGGCGAAGGAATCTCCACGAACATTCTGGCTGACCGTCTGCAGAAGCTCGAAGCGGCTCGTATTATCGCCTCCGAGCCGGTGGAGACGGATAGACGAAGAGTCCACTACCGGCTCACGGAGAAAGGGATTGACCTGGCGCCGACACTTCTGGAGTTGTTGATGTGGGGAGCGCGGCACGAAAAGACCGAGGCGCCTTGTGCAGTGATCGAGACCATGGAAAGAAACCGCGACGCAGTGCTTGCGGAGGTTCGGCGACGGTGGAGGGAACGGGACCCGACTCCCCTGCTGCCCCGGGCCGGCATCTGGCGATGGCAGTGAATTGATTTCGATATCAAGGAGCAGATGATGAGCAAGGTACGAGTATTGGTTGGTACTCGCAAGGGCGCTTTTATCCTGACGTCAGACGGCAAGCGAGAACAGTGGGACGTCAGTGGTCCCTTCTTTGCAGGCTGGGAGATCTACCATCTTAAGGGGTCGCCGGTTGAGCCCAATCGGCTGTATGCGTCGCAATCGACAAGCTGGTTCGGTCAGCTGATCCAGCGTTCCGACGATGGAGGCCAGACGTGGAAGCCGGTGGATAACAAGTTTGTGTACGACGGTGTGGCCGGAACTCACCAGTGGTACGACGGCACGCCGCATCCCTGGGAGTTCAAGCGCGTCTGGCATCTCGAACCATCGCTCAGCGATCCGGATACGGTTTACGCAGGAGTCGAAGACGCTGCCCTGTTCCGCTCAGTCGACGGCGGCAAGAGCTGGCAGGAGCTCGCCGGGCTTCGCGGCCACGGCTCAGGCCCTCACTGGCAGCCAGGCGGGGGTGGAATGTGCTTGCACACCATCCTTCTCGATGCCGATAACCCGGGCCGGATTTTCATCGCCATCTCGTCGGCGGGCGCTTTCCGAACCGATGACGGCGGCGAGACCTGGCGGCCCATTAATCGGGGACTCAAATCCGAACACATCCCCGACGGCACTGCCGAAGTTGGCCACTGCGTTCACCACATTGCCATGCATCCGTCGCGGCCGGGCGTACTGTTCATGCAAAAGCACTGGGACGTGATGCGCAGCGATAACGCCGGCGATTCGTGGCAAGAGGTTAGCGGGAACCTGCCGACTGATTTCGGCTTCGCTATCGATGTGCACGCGCACCAGCCGGAGACTATCTACGTGGTGCCCATCAAGAGCGACTCTGAACACTTCCCGCCCGATGGAAAGCTGCGCGTGTATCGCAGCCGGACCGGCGGAAACGAGTGGGAGGCGTTGACCAAAGGTTTGCCGCAACGCGACTGTTACGTGAACGTACTGCGCGATGCGATGGCTGTCGACTCGCTCGACGCGTGCGGGGTGTACTTTGGTACGACCGGCGGGCAGGTCTATGCATCGCCTGACGCCGGAGACAGCTGGGCCCCTATCGTCCGGGACCTCCCCGCGGTCCTTTCCGTCGAGGTACAGACTCTGTCATGATCCGAGTTGTGCTCCCGGCCCATCTTCGAACACTCGCCCAGGTCAACGGCGAAGTGAGGCTGAAGGTTGAGGGACCGGTCACGCAGCGCTCGGTCCTGGACGCGCTCGAGGCTCGCTACCCAATGCTGCGGGGAACGATCCGTGATCATGTCACCCAACAGCGCCGCCCGTTCCTGAGATTTTTCGCCTGCGCGGAGGATCTGTCCCACGAACCGCCTGACGCTCCGCTACCCGACGCGGTCGTAACCGAGGCCGAGCCTTTTCTGGTCATCGGGGCCGTGGCCGGCGGTTAGGGCATGCTCAAGAAAAAAAGTTGAACCAGTGTCGATTTCGCTTCTCCCCGTTCGATGTGTAAATAGAGCGGGGATTCAGCCAATCGGCGCCCAGCCAACTAAAGAAACAGGAGAGGACATAACCATGAAATTTTTGTGTATCTATAAACCCGCCAAGCCGGAGGGAACCCCTCCCACGCAAGACGAAATGGCCAAGATGGGCAAGCTGATTGAGGACGCCATGAAGTCCGGCAAGCTGCTCGCGACCGAGGGCTGTTTGCCGAGTGGGTTAGGTGCGCGTGTTCGCATTACCGGAGGAAAGTTCAACGTGGTCGACGGCCCTTTCACGGAATCAAAGGAAGTGGTGGGCGGCTTCGCTTTGATCCAGGTAGCGTCGAAGCAAGAGGCCATCGAGTTCACTAAGGACTTCCTCAAGGTGGCGGGTGACGGTGAAACTGAGCTGCGCCAGATCTACGAAGAGGGAATGGAGTTCGCCAAGGGGTAATCGGTAGTCAGCGTTTTGCGGCTGGTCTGCATCCGAGCAAGAGTGGAGGGTACGATGCCCGGGAAAAATGCCAGTGATGCTCATAACAACTCTCACGGGAAACGGAAATGGTCCGCAGCTGTGACCACTGATTCCACTCATCCTCGTATGGGGCTGTTCAATAAAGACGCAAAGACCATCGCCCGGGAGCTGGCATCGAAAAAGGTCTCGCCGAAGGGTCCTTCGTCAGGCATGCGCATGCTGACGTTCTACATCAACCGCGCGGGCCGGAACCTGCCGGCGAACCGGCTGAAGACGCTTGAAAACGCCAAGAGGTTATTGCATCAAAAACTCGTAGCGACCAAGAATCAGGAGAAGGGTTGATATTTACTCTGGCGGGGGGAAACACCCCCCGCGTTCCTTCTCTCACCGCCGGAGCTAGGCATCGTTCTTCGTGCGCAGGCCGCGGATGAGCAAGGGCATTACAAAGAGGATTGCAAGGACCGTGGTGAACATGCCCCCGACGACCACGCGGGCCAGCGGTTGTTGCGCCTGGGCACCAATGCCGTTGGCAAGGGCGGCGGGGCACAGGCCCAGGCCGGCAGCCATACATGCCATTACCACGGGTCGCATTTCGTCACTGCATCCTTTCCTCAGGCCCGCGTCAAAGCCCTCCTCGGCTTGCGCGCGCCGGATGCCAGAGAGAAAAACAACCGCGCCCAGGGTGGCGACCCCGGTGAGCGATGTGAAACCAACCGCGGCTGAAATGCTGAACGCTGTGCGGGTGAGGAACAACGTCAATACGCCACCGATGGCCCCGAACGGCAACGTGCCGAGCACGATGAGCGCATCCTTCCAGGTGCGGAACTGGATATAAAGCAGGATCAGAATGGCAACCAGGCTTATTGGGATGATGAAGGCAAGACGGCGCTGTTCCTTGCGTAAGCTATCGAACTCTCCGGCCCAGGTGTAGTTGTAACCCGACGGTAGTTTTACCTGGTTGGCCAATTGCCGCTGCAGATCCTCAATGGTGGTGGCCAGATCGCGACCGCGCACGCTGAACTTGATGGGAATATAACGGCGGCCGTTCTCGCGATAGATCATGAACGCGCCATCATGCGTCTCTACGTCGGCAATCTGGCCAATAGGAATCCGACTGCCGTCAGGCGTCGGCAGCAGGATGCCCTGGATGGCATCGGGGCCATTGCGAAATCGTTCCGGAAAGCGGACGGTCAGATCGAATCTGCGGTCGCCTTCAATGATCTGGGTAACGGCTGCTCCACCGACCGCAGCCTGGATGGAAGCATTGACATCGGCCGCTGCGAGACCATAACGCGCAGCCTTGGCGCGGTCGATCCGGATGAGCAGGCTGGGCTGGCCGCCGATGCGAAAGACACCTACATCTGCGACGCCTCTTACGGATTGCATCACCTGCGAGATCTGGTTGGCGAGACGCGACAGCGTGTCAAAGTCGTCACCAAACAGCTTGAGCGAATTTTCCCCCTTGACGCCAGACATCGCTTCTTCGACGTTGTCCTGGATATTCTGTGAAAAGTTCAGGTCCATGCCTGGGATTCGTGAGAGGCGGTGGTTCATCTCATCGATCAACGCGTTCTTGCTCAGACCCGGCCGCCACTCCCCGGGCGGCTTGAGAGCGACGGAGACTTCAACGTCATTGAAGGTCACGACATCGGTCCCGTCATCTGGGCGGCCCATTTGCGAGACGGCCTGAATGACTTCAGGAGACCTGGCAATCTGCGCCCGCAGTTGGTCGGCAATGTTGGCGGCGGCGTCAAAAGAAATATCCTGTGGGAGGGTGGCGCGGATCCACAGGTTGCCTTCTTCGAGGGGAGGCATGAACTCTCCGCCAACGAAGGTGAAGAGGATACCGGATCCACCCAGGCATACCAGGGCAAAGGTCCACGTGGCCCAGGGATGGGCGAGGACTCGGGGAAGGCCGTTGTCATATCGACGGCGGAGAAAGCCTCCAAGATATGTTTCGTGTTTTTCCTGCTTGATTTGAGTGGGAACGATCAACTTGGCCAGCACGGGAGCGAAGATGAGCGAAAAAATGAGAGCACCGGTCAGTGCAAATCCATAGGTTACCGACATGGGCGCGAAGATCTTGCCGGGAACTCCCTGCATGGTGAACAGGGGAATGAACGCCACGAGAATGATGAAGGTGGCAAAGAGCACGGGCTTCGCCGCGTTGCTTGCGCCCTCGATGATGAGATCGATGTTGTTCTCGTCCTCGGTGCGGCGTGAGAGCTTGCGATAGATGCTTTCCAGCACGACGATCGAGGCATCTACGAGAATGCCAAAGTCGATGGCGCCAATCGAGATCAGATTGGCAGACTGCCCGGTGAGCACCATCATGGAAAAGGCGAAAAGTACCGCAAACGGGATGGTGGCCGCGGCGAGGAAGCTGATGCGCAAGTCACCCAGCATCGAGATCAACACCAGCGTCACGAGAAGCAGGCCGGTGAAGACAACATGGCGGACCGTGCGCGTGGTGGTGTTGATGAGATTGGTGCGGTCATAGACAGTGCTGATGTGCATGCCCGGAGGCAGCAGGCTGCCGTGGTTCAATTCGTGAATTTTCTTTTTCAGGCCCTCGAGCGCGGGAAGGGACTTCTCTTGCTTTTGCAGCAAGACGATGCCCAGCACGACATCTGGCTCGCCGTTGCGGCCGACTTTTCCAAGTCGAGGCTGGAAGCCCTCCTTCACCTCGCCCAGATCGCGCACCAGCACCGGAGCGCCGTTCCGTTCAGCGACCACAACGGAGCCGATGTCGTCGGTATTCTTCAATAGACCCAGTGCGCGCACATTGATACTTTGCTCGCCTAGGGTGAGATAGTTGCCTCCGGCGTTGGCATTGCTGTTCTGAATGGCATTGAGAACCTGCGCCAGGGTTACATTCATCGCCAGCAACCTGTTGGGGTCGGCTTCGATCTGATACTGACGGGTTGTGCCGCCAAAGGTGGTGATGTCGATGATGCCAGGAACCTGTCTCAGCTCGCGGCGGACGAGCCAGTCCTGGGTGGCCTTAAGCTCATTGAGCGAATAGCCGCCGCCGGTGAGCTGATAGCGGTAGATCTCACCGATAGGCGACCAGGGCGAGAGCTGAGGCTGCAATCCACCGGGTAAGGCAAGGGTCTGGAGACGGTTCAGGACTTCCTGCTTGTCGCGGAAATAGTCGCTGTCGAAATTGAAGTAGAGTTTTACGTCGCTGAGGCCGAAGATGCTGATGGAGCGTACCTGATCGAGGTGCGGGGTGCCGTTCAACGTGGCTTCCACCGGAACAGTAACCTGTTGTTCCATCTCTTCGGCAGACCACGAGGGGTTTTGCGTGATGATCTCAACCAGGGGCGGAGAAGGGTCTGGGTAGGCCTCGATGTCGAGTTTCGAAAATGCGTAGACGCCGACCTCCAGAGAGACGACAAACACGATGAGCACGATAGAGCTGTAATCCAGCAACGTTCGGATCAATGCCTTCATGCTCAGTCTCCGGAGGGCGCACGAAGTAGTGCCGCCCCCGTAGTGACGACCTGATCGCCGTCTTTCAATCCGGCAGTCACCACTACCGTTTTTCCGCGCAAAGCGGCCGTGGTCACCTGGCGCCGCTCATACTTTCCCGGAGCTGTCTCAAGGAACACATAGCTGGAGGAACCGTCGTGAACGATGGCGTTTGTGGGTAGAACAAATTCCGCCGCAGTGGTGCGGGCGATGGAAAGATTAGCGAACATGTCGGGCTTGAGGCGATGCCTGGGATTGGGCAAGACCACGCGCACCTTGATGGTTCGACTGATGGGGTCCATGGCATCGGAGATATTAGAAATAGTGCCGCGCAGGGTCTCGCCCGGATAGGCAGGGAGGGTCACTTCGACGGACTGTGTGGCACGGACCGTATTAAGGTCCCGCTCAAAGACATCGCCGAGGATCCAGACCGAGTCCAGGTTCGCGACGGTGGCAATAGGACTTGCGTTGTCCAGCGAACGCTGCATTTCACCGCTTGCCGATCCGATGTCGAGCACCGCACCGCTGATAGGCGCACGCAGGGGCGCTGCGTCCGATGATCCCTCGGGTGGAAAGCCAAGCATGTGAATTCGCTGGATAGTGCGGGTAAGCTCTGCGTGCGCGGCCTGATCCGCGGCTTCGAGGTCATCGTAATCTCTTTGCGCCATCACTTCGTGCTGCAGCAAAAGCTTGGCGCGATCCAGCTGGCGGTCGGAACGTGCCACTTCGATTTTCGCTTTGTCGTAGTCACCTCGCGCCGCAGCAATCTCACTACTTTGGATAAGGCCGATAGTTTGCCCCTTGGTCACCTCCTGCCCGGGCCGAACATACAATTCGACCAGGCGACCGGTGATCTGCGAGTAGATATGGACCACGCGCGTTGGGTCGGGGACAACCCGCGCGGCGAGCACCAGGCGATCCGTAACTGACTGCGGATGGATGGTAGTGACCTCGATCGGGGCTTTCTGGGTATCTTCGCCCGCGGCCACCGTGGGCGCCTGGTCGCGGCAGCCAAGGCAGACCAGAAACGAAAGGATAGCTATCCAAGACACGACGGAGGGTGCGCTCCAACGGGGGAACCGGGGGGCATGGGTCATCCCATGGTTTATGGCATGCTTCATGGGACCATCTCCGATGCTGCAACATAGCTGAGTTGGTGGAGACCAAGCCATACTTGAACATTGGCGTTCAAGGCATCGAGATTGGTTTGACGGTAGTCGCGAAGAGCATCGAGGTAGTCGAGCAGAGTACTGCCTCCGTGGCGATAGCTGAACTCCAGGTTGTCGCGAACGCGTGATGCCAATCCAAGATAGCGGCCGTTATACCGTCTCGATTGCGTTAGTGCGGTCTGGTAAGCAGCCCAGGCCTGGTGTACGTCATTGATCACCTGATTGCGTGCGGCCATCTCCACGAAGCGGCTGGACTGTGCCTCATAGCGGGTCCGTTCCTTTTCGCCTTGATTACGATCGAAGATGCGCAACGGGAAATTTATCTGGAAGCCGCCCGAGTTGTCATTGCCCGATCGGTCATATTCGCCGGCCAAAGTAGGATCGGTGGTCGCATAAGCTTCTGCCAGCTTGACGTTGGCCTCAGCCAGACGAAGAGACTGCTGCGCTGCGCGATAGTCAGGACGTTCCGCGAGCGCCCGCTGTTCCACGTCCGCCACAGTCAGGGTGGCCTGAGGAGGTTCGAGTGTGCCGGTGATGTCAAAAGCTGCTGCCGGGGAGTCGATGCCCAGTAGCATTTTCAACTGGTCGCCAGACTGTTCAAGATTCAGATTCGCGCTGTCGTAATCAGCCTCAAATTCGGCAAGTTGCAGCTCGATGCGATCGAAGTCCGTGGGACTGATGTCGCCGGCATCGAGGCGCTGCTTGCTCAAATCCACAGTCTTCTGGTAGCCCTGCAGATTATCGTCCGCAATCTTCAATCCGGCTTTCGCGGCCAGCATCTGGGTAAAGGCCTGTTTGACGGCCAGGATGGTCTGCCGTTCCGTGTCCTGATATTGGCTTTGGGTAACGTCGGTGGTGCTATGGGCAAGATCGAGACGCCACCGCCGCTTCTGCCCTCGTTCAAAAAGGCGGGAGAGGTTTGCGGCGTAGGAATAAGGATTGCCGGGGTTGTTGGCTGGTAGCGTCACATCGGTGCCGCCCAGCGTCAAGTTTGGGTTCTGGCGCAGACCGGCTGTAACTTCGCTGGCCTTGGTGGCGATGACGTGCTGCTGGCCGGAAAGAAGTGCCGGATTCTTTGCCCGTGCCAGAGCGATGGCCTGTTGCAGGGTTAACGGCACTGGGGCCATTTGCGCGCGCAGGAGAGGGCCTGCTGACGTCAAAACCATGAGAAAGGCCAGAGGTAGCAAACGAAATGCTCGACTCCAGCGTTGGTAGGACAGTGGAGTGGAGGCTAACGACTGGATAGACAGGCAGCGACGAGATCTCGCAAAAGTTTTCGAAGTGCAAGTTCGTGCAGGAACGGGAGAAGTCCAAGTGCTGCTGGAGGTGATGCGAGGCAAGGATGAGGTCCCGCACACCTCGCTGAGTGGCCGCCCATAGCGAACCCAAACACCGAAATCAAGGACAGCGCAGTGACAACGAGACTGGTTAAAATTGATGCTTGGCGCTCCTGTATGAGTTTCGCTGGAGAAAGAATCTGCTGCTGCTGCTTTCCCGCTAGGAGAAGGATATAGCAGGGGGAGAGACGCCGTAGCGGATGTAACGGAATTCGGTAGACGACTTCGCTACGGGCGCGTGTCTTAAAGCGACCAAGAATCAGCAGAAGAGGGCAACGGGGATGAGGGCGGCATAAGCAGCCCTCATCCCTCCAGTGCCTTCTTGGCCTGCAGGTCGAAAATATTTGTGTTGAACCAATTTGGATAAATCGCGACGGGCCTGGTCATTTCCTCCAGCTTGTTAAACTCGTCCTGGGTCAATACCAGGTTGGCGGCGGCAAGATTGTCCTCTAACTGCGCCATCTTGTTTGCACCCACCAGAACCGACGAAATTGCAGGCCGCCCGAGGAGCCATGCGATTGCCACCTGTGAGGGGGACGCCTTATGGCTTGACGCAATCTCTTTCAGTACATCGATCAGCGCGTAGCCGCGCTCGCGGTCGAAGGGTATCACGTCGAAGCCGGTTAGCCGTCCTCCATCCCCTTGGGGATTTTCACGGGAATACTTGCCGCTGAGAAAGCCGCCCATCAGCGGACTCCACACCATGATGCCGATGCCGGCGTCCAGGGCCAGCGGCACAACCTCGTGCTCAATATCACGACTCAGTAGCGAATAGTACATCTCCGCGGCCTGGAACTCAGCCCAGCCATTCATCCTCTGCAACCCCAGAGCCTTGGCTGCCAGCCATGCCGGCCAATTGGAAAATCCGACATACCGCACTTTGCCTGCGCGCACCAGGTCATTCAACGCTCCCAGCGTCTCCTCTATTGGCGTGTACTTGTCCACCCGATGCACCAGGTAGACATCCAGATAGTCGGTCTTGAGTCGTCGCAGGCTCTCTTCGGCGGAAAGCATCACATGCTGCCGCGACAGACCAGTGTGGATCAATGCGTCTCCGGTGCGGAACCCAACCTTGGTGGCAATCACCACATCTTTCCGGCGATTGCCTAGGGCCGCTGCCAGCATCTGTTCGGATTGGCCGCCCGTGTACATGTCCGCCGTGTTGAAGAAGTTCACGCCGCGATCCAATACTTTCCCCACCATTTCGTCTGCGCCCTTCTGTCCTACTTTGGCGACCGCCGCCATTGGCCCCTCGGAAGAGCCGAAGGTCATGGCTCCGAAGCCTATCTTCGAGACCAGCAGGCCGGTATTTCCTAAACGCGCATAGAGCATGTGCACACCCTCCTCAATCCTCAGAAATTTTCGCAGGAAAATGCTGCCGGCGTCGATTTCCCTCTTCCTTGTTCGACGTTCTAGTAGAGTCAGGAATTCAGAAACAGGAGAAGACAACCATGCGATTCATGATGCTGATGATTCCCAAGGGGTACGAGAAGGCCGAGCCCGGCGCCATGCCGACCGCCGAAGCGGTGGCGGCGATGATGAAGTACAACGAGTCGCTGCAAAAGGCGGGCGTGCTGCTTGCGCTCGACGGCCTGCACCCACCCTCCATGGGGGCGAGGGTCACTTTTGCGGGCGGTAAGGCAAAGGTGACCGACGGACCCTTTACCGAGGCCAAGGAGGTGCTTGGCGGCTATTGGATGATCCAGGTGAAATCACGAGAAGAAGCCATCGAATGGGCAAAACGCTGCCCCGGTGACGACTGCGTCGTCGAGGTGCGCCAGGTGCAGGAGTTCTCGGATTTTCCCGCCGACGTAAAGGAGGCTGCAGCCGGGTTTCAGGAGTTGCAGTCGGGCAAGCGCGGCATGGCGTGAGCCGGTCGGCAGGCTAGCTTGCGCCGACGGGTTGAAGATGGTGTCATGGGTAGCTGTGCAGGCTACCGACGCACATCGAGCGATTGATGCGGTTTGGAGAATCGAGTCGGCGAGGCTCATCGCCGGCTTGATGCGGATGGTGCGCGACGTCGGCGTTGCCGAGGACCTCGCACAGGATGCACTCGTTGCCGCGCTGGAGCAGTGGCCACAATCGGGCATCCCGGACAACCCGGGGGCCTGGCTAATGGCGACTGCCAAGAATCGAGCGATCGACCGCTTCCGCCGAAGCGCGCGGCTGGAGCAAAAACTCGGCGAATTAGGCCGCGAGTTTGCCGTAAGGGAGAGGGCCGTGCCAGACCCCGTGAGCGGGCTGGACGACGAGGTCGGAGACGACCTGTTGCGCCTGGTGTTCATATCCTGCCATCCGGTGCTATCAACCGAGTCCCAGGTTGCGCTCACGCTGCGCCTGCTGGGAGGGCTGTCGACGGGAGAGATTGCGCGTGCGTTCCTGGTCCCGGAGCGCACCATCGCACAGCGGATTGTCCGCGCCAAGCGTACCCTCACTGAGGCAAACGTCCCATTCGAGGTACCACGCGGCGCTGAACTCGCCGCTCGTCTGTCGTCGGTTTTGGAAGTCATCTACCTGGTCTTCAACGAGGGGTACTCGGCAACTTCTGGTGAGGACTGGTTAAGGCCCGCGCTGTGCGAGGATGCGTTGCGCCTGGGGCGAATCCTGGCCGAATGCGTTCCGCAGGAGCCAGAGGTTCACGGGTTGGTCGCACTGATGGAAATCCAGGCGTCTCGCTCCAGGGCGCGCGTAGGACCGACAGGCGAGCCCATCCTGCTGCTGGAGCAGAACCGCGCGCAGTGGGATCAACTCCTCATCCGTCGTGGCCTGTCCGCGCTCGAGCGGGCAGAGCATTTGGGTGCTGCCTTTGGCACCTACACGATACAGGCTGCGATCGCCGCCTGCCATGCCCGGGCCGTCACCGCCGAAGACACCGATTGGCCGCGCATTGTCGCGCTCTACGATGCCCTGGCGCAGCTCACGCCCTCTCCTATTGTCGAACTGAATCGTGCGGTTGCAGTGGCGATGGCGTTCGGCCCACAAGCCGGTCTCGAGCTGCTAGACACACTAGCCTCAGAGCCCTCGCTAAAGACCTACCACCTCTTGCCCAGCGTGCGCGGCGATTTCCTCACCAAACTCGGCCGAATCGGGGAGGCCCGCGCGGAGTTCGAGGCGGCGGCAGCGCTCACTCGTAACTCACGCGAGCGCAGCCTGCTCCTCGAGCGCGCCCGGACGTGCTCGGCAGGAACAGAAGCTACGAAATCAACATGACGGAGACAACCCCTCTTCCCTCTCCGCCATCCACGATTCGTGGGAATTTCCCGGGCGGATTTGTGGTTTGGCGCTTACGGCGATTGGGAGAATTTTAGTGGATTCGAGCTCAACAGAGAGCCAAACCCTTTCTGATGTCCGTTCACCTCGCAAAAAGCGATTCGACCCGTTTTCCCCGGAGGCGCTGTTCAGCGGGGGCGGTGAATTAGGGTCACTTATGAAAGACATTGACTGGGCGAAAACGTCGCTCGGCCCAGTCGAGAATTGGCCCCAGAACCTTAAGACCTGTGTTCGGATTGTGCTGACTTCTCGCCAGCCCATGTTTGTATGGTGGGGTGACGAGCTTATCAATTTGTACAACGACGCTTATAAAGCGATCGTGGGAGGAAAACACCCCGGCGCGCTCGGTCAACCCGCCCATATCGTGTGGAGCGAAATCTGGGACCAGGTAGGCCCCAGGGCCGAGTCTGCCATGCGGGCGAACGAGGGCACCTATGATGAAGCCCTGCTGCTCATCATGGAGCGCTATGGCTACCGTGAGGAGACCTACTACACATTTTCTTACAGCCCGGTTCCCAATGATCAGGGTGGGACGGGGGGAATTTTCTGCGCTAATTCAGACGATACGCAGCGCATCATAAGCGAACGTCAACTGGCATTACTGGGAGATCTGGCGGCAAGAACAGGCGATGCCAGAACGTGGCAGGAAGCCTGCCGTTTGACTGCTTTGAGCCTGACCACCGATCCCAAAGACCTCTGCTTCGCATTGATTTACGCGGTCGATGACAAAAGGAAACAGATGATCCTGGCTGGATCGAGTGGTATCGAGCCCGGACACCCCGCTGCGCCCGAGAGTATTCAGCTCGAGGCAGAAGACATTTGGCCCATTGTTGAGGCCTATAACTCGCACGAGATCCGGCTCGTCAATACCGTCGACGAGCGCCTTCGCAACCTTCCCCGGGGAGCCTGGGATTGCGCGCCCCATACTGTAGCGGTGGTGCCAATCCCCACCTCCGGCCCGACGGGACGGGCTGGGGCGGTGGTCGTTGGTTTGAATCCGTACCGGGCGCTGGATGACAACTACATCAACTTTCTCAAGCTGATCGCCAACCAGATCTCTACCAGCATCGCGAACGCCGGAGCGTACGAACATGAACGCCGGCGAGCTGAGTCACTGGCTGAGCTGGACCGGGCAAAGACAACGTTTTTTAGTAACGTCAGCCATGAATTTCGTACCCCCCTCACATTGATGCTGGGGCCTCTGGAAGATATGCTTGCCGAGCCAGCGCATGGGGTCAGCGCCGAGCATCTCCATGAAATTGAGATTGTTCATCGCAATGGATTACGTCTCCTCAAGCTGGTAAACACGCTGCTGGATTTTTCGAGAATCGAGGCGGGCCGGGTCCAGGCGGTCTATCAGCCAATCGATTTGTGCGCCACAACCATAGAATTGGCCAGCGTCTTTCGGGCCGCGGTCGAAGCTGCGGGACTGAAGTTCGTGGTTAAATGCGCTCCGCTTTCGCAGACCGTCTATATCGACTCCGAAATGTGGGAGAAAATTGTCTTGAATCTGCTCTCCAACGCTTTGAAATTCACCATGGAGGGGGTGGTTGAAGTTAAGCTCCAGGAAGATGGAGGTTACGCGCTGTTCTCCGTTCGGGATACAGGGGTGGGAATACCTGAAACGGAGTTGCCCCGGGTCTTTGAGCGGTTTCATCGAATCGAAGGCACCCGTGGGCGAACCCACGAGGGCACCGGCATTGGCCTGGCGCTGGTGGACGAATTGGTTCGGTTACATGGTGGCACGGTTGAAGTTGCGAGCGACTCTGGCGTTGGAACGACATTCAGGGTCAAGATTCCCTTTGGAAGTTCACATCTGCCGGCCAACCGGGTGGCCCAGAAGGCTCCTGGCTTACCATCGACGCGTGGGGCGCTACCTTACGTGCAGGAGGCGTTGCAATGGCTTCCCGGCTTCCGTTCCGCTGAGTCTTCGTTCCTCAGAGATTCAGCCAACCAGGATCTCACGGTCCTTTTTGAAGACCAGGAAGCGCTGCCCGCAGAGTTCGCTCGCGTCTTCCTGGTAGATGACAACCGCGATATACGGGAATATATCGAACGGTTGCTGGCGAGGCGTTACGAGGTCACTTCGCTCGAAGATGGAGAGCAGGCGCTTACGGCGATCCTTGAAGACCCTCCCGATCTGGTACTGACTGATGTGATGATGCCTCGGTTGGATGGCTTCGGTCTGCTCAGGAAACTGCGTGCAAACCCCCGCACGGCCGCAATCCCTGTGATTATGTTATCGGCCCGGGCAGGTGAGGAAGCTCGCTCGGAAGGGATGGAAGCGGGTGCTGATGATTACCTGATAAAGCCTTTCACGGCAAGAGAGTTGATGGCAAGGGTCGGCGCCCATATATCCATGCATAAGATGAGATCGCAGCTCACGGCCAGGGAACATGAGCTGCGTTTGAAAGCGGAAGCAGTTCAAAAGCAGTACAGGATGATCCTGGAGAGCATTTCAGAAGGATTCGTATTTCTCGACCACGACTGGAACATCCAGTACATTAACGATCAGGCGGCTGCGATTGCCGGTCGTGACTCCATCGATCTGGTGGGAAAGAGTCTGTGGGACGAATTCTCCGGGTTAGAAAATTCGCCGTTTGGGCAGGCATATCGCAAGGCAATGGAATCTGGTGAAGTTCAACGGGTTGAAGACTATTATTCCCCTCTGAACCGGTGGCTCCATGCAAACGTGTATCCGTCGCCTGATGGTCTGTCGGTCTTTCTTCAGGACGTGAGTGAGAAGAGGAGGCAGCAGGAGAAGCTGCTGGTTACGGAAAAGCTCGCTGCCACCGGCCGCCTGGCAGCAACCATTGCACACGAAATCAATAATCCGTTGGAATCGGTAATGAATCTTCTCTATCTGGCCAGAGTGTCGCGTACGGCGACGCCGGAAACCATCCACGAATACCTGATGACCGCAGAACGGGAATTGACCCGTGTCTCTCAAATCGCGCGCCACACACTGGGCTTCTATCGCGAGACATCTGTGCCGACGAAAGTGGAGGTAGCACGCGTGTTGGATGAGGTCCTTACCGTTTATCATTCTCGGCTGAGTGCAAGTCACATTCAAGTAACCCGTAATTTCCTCACTGTTCCACATCTGCACGCGCTTCGAGGCGAGCTTCACCAGGTTTTCTCTAACCTGGTTTCGAACGCAATTGATGCCATGCAAGGAGGGGGCCGCCTACAGGTATCGGTGGCCGAGGAGGAGCGCGACGGTCGCCGTGGCATCGAGATTATTGTCGAAGACGATGGTTCCGGAATCCCCGCGGATCACCGGGAGAAACTGTTCGAGCCATTCTTCACCACCAAGGTGAGCGTCGGCACAGGCCTGGGACTTTGGGTAGTCAAACAGTTCGTTGAAGATCATGGGGGGACGGTGTCGGTTGATAGCAATACTGGTCCGATCGACCATGGGACGCGATTTATAATTTTCTTACCACTAGCAGCGGCCATTCCGATGAATCAGCGAGTCATGTGACCAGGGAGGAACGATTGTATACAGAGGTTTGGCTTGGTCACCACGGGCTTCGGCCGCCTGATGCTTCGGTCGACGATACCGCGAGTGAATCAAAGAACTCGGCAGGCATGGTCCTGGTTGTGGATGACGAGCGTCTTATTGCGGACACTCTTTCGGCCATCCTGACCGAACATGGCTTCATCGCTTTTAAGGCTTACAGCGGAGAAGAAGCAGTTCGCGTTGCTGAAGCGGTGCGTCCGGATATTGTCCTGAGCGATGTGCTGATGCCTAACATGACTGGAATCCAAATGGCAATTCACATCAAGAAGTCATTGCCGTCTACTCGTATTGTTTTGCTTTCCGGTCAGGCAGCGACTGCGGAGTTGATGCGTCAGGCAGCAGCCGCGGGCCACAATTTTGAGCTTCTTGCCAAGCCGATTCATCCGGAAGAACTAGTCATGAAAGTGAAAGAATTAATAAAGGCGGATTCAATTTAGCGACGCCAGTCGATAACATTTGGCAATCCGCACCTGTTGAGAATCAACGCCGGCACAGAACCATAGTCAACGCGCATGGATCGCCGGCAACAATTTTAGGGTTTGCTTTTGCGTAGTCAAAATCATCGCGAGCAGACGCTTTTTTACGCCATCTTCACAGACCTCTCATCGCCGTCTCGTACCTTGTTTCTTGTGCCGACGGACGGCCAAGCCTACGCCGGAAACGACGCGACCGCTCACACTACGGCTGCCCCCCAACCGGGTACGGACGCACATAGCTTATAGATACGTTTTTTCTTAAGAACTCTCAGTCGAGGTCAAACGCAATGCAAACGAGATATCGGTTGCGGGCGTGCTTTTGTGCCCTGTTGATCGCCCTCTCCGTTGTAAGCCCACTCTTCAGCTTTCGAGCCGCCGACGCGCAGCAAACCTTAGGCGCGATTCTTGGCACAGTCACGGACCCCTCGGGAGCCATCGTACCCTCTGCCAATGTTTCGCTAACCAGCAATGGCACCGGTTTCACCCGCCAAACTGTGGCTGATAAGAACGGAGAGTACTCCTTTCACGATCTACCGATCGGCAGCTATACAGTGGTGTTTACCAGGGAGGGTTTCGACACTCAGAGCTACCCCGCGATTCAGGTCCAGGGAAACCGGACCGTCACACTGAATGCACAACTCAAGACCGGGCAAGTCTCCACTTCCGTCTCAGTCAGTGGCACTCCGCTGATGAATTCCGTAGATACAACCAACGGCTACGTACTCGACAATACCGAGATTCAGCAAACGCCTCTGGCTACGGGAAGTTTTACCCAATTAGCAATCCTGGCGCCTGGAACAAACGCGCAGTTCATCAACGGCACTGGCACCAATGAAGGTCTGGGCAACCAGGCGATTTGGGCGAACGGCCAGCGCGCCACCGACAACACCTTCCAACTCAACGGAATCGAGACCAGCAACTTATTCAACGGCAATTCGACCAGCCAGGTTTCATCGGGACGCGCGGTGCTGAACACGGGCGAGAACTTCGTCTCGGGCGGCGCAATTCAGACCAACACATCGGTTTACGATGCCATTGGTAATGCACTCCCCAGCCCCAACCCGGAAGCGATTCAAGAGCTTAAAGTGAACGCCTCGATGTACGATGCGCAGCAGGGAGCCACCAGCGGCGCGCAGATCTCGGGCACGACGCTCAGCGGCACCAACCAGTATCACGGTCAGGTCTTTTGGGTGCATCAGACCAACTGGTTGAACGCTGCGCCTTTTTTCTACAAGCAACAGAGCGTAGCCTACGGCGGGTCCATTCCTCTGAATGAGGTCAATCCGCAGCTCCACCGTAATTCCCTTGGAGCCACGCTTGGCGGCCCAATTATCAAAAACAAGCTTTTCGGCTTTGCTTCCTACAACGGAGTCCGTGTCACCGATCAGTTGAACGGAAAGAGCTCGCTTTACCTGCCTCCCGGGTTGACCAGTGACCGCTCGACGACCGGCCTGATCAACGCAGTCAACTCCAGCCTGCCGAGCGGCTCAGCACCATTCACGGGAAACTTCGATCCCGCGGCGATGGCATTGCTTCAGGCGAAACTGGCCAACGGACAATATCTCATACCCACTGTAGCCAGCAATGCCGCGGACTTGCTCGCAGCCTCGCAGCCTGATGCGGTCCTCTTTGGCCAACCAACCTTCAAAGCCGATATTGCCGCCGGGAGTCTCGACTACAACGCAAGCTCGTCGGACCTGTTGTCGCTCAAATACTTCTACCAACACGATCCGGCTTCCAACCCGTTTACCGATAGCCAGGTTTCAGGTTTCCAACAGCAATTAGATGCGGGGTCACAAGTCGGGGCGATCAGCAATTCTTATACTCCGTCTGCGCGCTTTAGCTGGCAACAAGTGGCGGGCTTCGCGCGGGAGAAGGCGTTTTCCTCAAATACACAGCCCTTCGGGCCCTCACAGCTGGGAATCAACCTTTTCGGGTACAACACCTTTCCCGGCATCACCCTGCGCAACACCAATTCCATTTTCCCCAATTCCCTGGCCATTGGTCCCACCAGCGATTTCTTCAAGGATGGCGTCTTTCAGAATCGGCTGGCGTTCTCTTCAACCGCAATCTCCTTATTCGGGCGCCATACTCTCTCGTACGGCGGCAACTACACATATTCCCAGCTGAACATCATCAATCGCCGCCAAAATACTGGCCAGATCACGTTCGACGACTTCCAGGACCTGGCCGAAGGCATTGTCGATACGCGCCGCTCCTCATTTCTACAAGGCGCGGCCAGCCGCTACTATCGCATCAACAATATCGGAGCCTTCGTACAGGATAAGTTTCAAGTGCGCTCGAACCTGAGCCTGACCGCGGGGCTCCGCTACGACTACGACGGCCCCTTCGTCGAGAAATATGGCAACCTCTTCAGCTTTAACCCCAACCTCTACTCCTATAGCTCCTCCACCGACACGATTGTGAACGATGGTTTCATCGTCGCCGGAAACAATAAGCTCTACCACACGCCTGGGGTAAGCAACTCCACGCTCCAGAACCTGCAGGAGGGCATCTCACCGCGTGTGGGTTTTGCGTGGAGTCCAAAGCAAAACAGCGGACGCGTCGTGTTCCGCGGCGGCTTCGGTCTTTACTACAACCGCGGGGAATACTTCACCTATCTCTCTCCCGGTGCGGGTAGCGGCATCAGCGGTCCGTTCGGCGTGACGCAAGAGCCGCCGTTTGTCGTTCCCTTTCCTTCGCCCGAGGGCGCCACACTTTCCAATCCTTTCGGAACGGCGCTGCCGCCTCCACCTACGGGAAACCCGGCGGAGTTCCTGAGCACTCTGCCCAATCGAGCGGGGCTGGAGAACGGAGACGCGACCTATCCCTTCGGTGCTTACGACATCCACAACAAGCTGCCCTACACGGAGAACTGGAGTTTCGATATGCAGTGGCAGCCGAGAACTGATTTTGTTTTCGACATCGGGTACGTGGGCAATCACGGCCGCCATGGGGTGGTGCCGATTCCTTTCAACCAACCCCAGATTGCGACCGCATCCAACCCCGTGAATGGAGAAACCGCCACCTACGGCTACCAGGTGACGGATACGAACTTCAATCCGCTAACCACCGAACCCTTCAACACCTACGACGGCGGCAATACGGATTTGCGCACGCCGTTCCTCGGCTATAGCGTGAACTCTGTTACCTATAGAGCGGTCGGTGTTTCCGCCTACGATGCGTTGCAGGTGCACGCCGAGCAACGCCTAAGGTACGGTCTGCGGTTCGGCGCCTCGTATACCTACGCCCACGCACTCGATGAGCAGAGCGGGCTGGGGCTGTTCTACACCGGCTCAAACCCGCTTAACCTGCGCAGTGGCTACGGATCGGCAGACTTCGACGTTACCCACGATGTCACCTTCAATTACGTCTACCAGTTCCCCGACCTGGTCCACGATAAGGGCTGGCTCAGCAAGATAGCCAATCATTGGGCACTGCAAGGGATTACCGTGTTGCAGAGCGGCCAGCCCTACAGCATCTACGATTACTCCGGCGGGATCGCCAGCCTCTACTACAGCACCAATGACGGTATTACAAACCCGATCGTTCCCCTGGCTCCAGGCTTCTCGCCTAAACAGGCCTTGACGGGAGCGTCGGGGGCCTTTCAAAGCGGAGGCGTGGCGGTCCCGGCGCTCAACGCGAGCGCGTTTGCACTGCCATTTGTCCAGCCCGGCACTTCGGGTGTACCGGCTTGCGGAGTCTCCACTGCCGGAGCCCCGGTTTGCGACGTCTTCGAGACCGGATTCGCGGGCAATGGCCAGCGCAACATCTTCCGTCAAGCTTTTCAAAAGCGCGCCGACATCTCCCTGGTTAAGGTCTTCCCGGTGACCGAGCGTTTTTCGCTCAAGTACACCTTTGATGTTTTCAACGTAACCAACACATCCAGCTTCGACATCCCGAACGACACGGTTTCCACCAACTCCAGCTTCAGCAACACCCCGGTTTATGACCCGACGCTTTCCACTGCGGCCAACCAGCAGAGCCTCTACGCGGTCAATGGCAATGGAACCGTTGCGTCCGGCCTGGGCCTGGGTGTGGTGCAACAGACAATCGGCAGTCCACGGTTGATCCAGATGTCGCTACGCCTGATCTACTAATGCCAGTTGGCGCTCCGGTTCCGCTAACCACCCAGAATTGAATGTAAAACGGGTGCCCCATTGGGGGCACCCGTTTCATTAAGCGAAGAACCATTGGTTAGCGAGGTGAGGACAGGCTTCCGGGGGTGAAGGAGACACCGCGCAGAACTTCCCCAAAGCCAGCCTGGCGCACGGGAAAGAACTGTTCGGTTGCAGCCCCAGCCGCAGTCGTGTTGCTCAAGGAATCGATGATACTTACGAGTTGATTTGGATCAGCGCCGGTATCGCCGTTGCCACTGACGGTCGACGTGATGGCCCAGAGGAGAACGGTATCGCCGCTAACGTAACCGGTGATGTTACGTAACCCATCGGTTGCCGGAGCCCAAGGCAAGTTGGTACCCGGATTATTCCCGGTGGGATAGCCCGGGATTTTGTTGGGGGCCCCAAGCCGCAGGCCGTTTTGCAGGGTATAGGCCAAACTCCAGGTATTGGTCTTAGAGTTCAGAACCCACTTTTGCAACCCTGCGGTGGTCTGCGCGGCCGCGTGGGTGTAGAGATCTGTGCCTCCCGTGTAGCCATCGCCCTCATCCGCAACATACACGGTGTGGTCGTTGGCAAAAAAGATGCCGAAGGGGTAGCTCACACCCGTCGGGCTCTTAGCGAGCAGGGTGGGGAAACCGGCTAGAATGCACATGTTGCTGGGCAAACCATCGGTCTGAATGTTGCCGTTTGTGGGTAGCGGGGTGGTGGGAAGCTTCGCAGACGGGGAAGGTATTCCGACACCCTTGGGGCAGGCCTGACCCGTTGTGTCAACGAAGTAGACTGTATTGACGCCGTTGCCGCCGCTCCCTTTGGAGTAGTAGAGCACATTGTTGAAGATGGTCAGCCCGCGGAAGTTATCGTCTTTGCCGATCTTATCCGGCTTGTCACCAAGCAGGGCGACAGAAAAACTGCCCACCGGAGTAGGAGTTCCTGGGTCCTGAGAGTTTTCGGGTGTCTTTAAAGGATCGACGAGTTGCGCGCCGGCACCGAGGATGACATCCACCGGCTGAGGACTGCTGCCGTTGCCTGCGTTTCCAGAGGTGAAGTAAAGGTTATAGCCCTCGGTGTTATAGAGAATGGCGGCCCGTCCGTTGTTTCCGCTATAAGCATTGGTCTTGGTGAAGTTGAACTTTCCGTTCGCGTCTACCTGCGCAATGGCACGATAGTAAGGGATGCCAACCGGGTTGGTCGGATCCGGGGCTCCCGGCGTACTGGAGTTGGACACATCAATGGCATTGACCGGCGCCACATAGTCAATAAAGGTTAGGTACCTGCCGTCGGTCGAGAGATTGAGGGCCTCCTCCGACTTCGAGCTGAAACTGGTCACCAGTTGATCGCTGGTGCTGGTGATCCCGGGTTGCAGGCTGTTTGGTACTTGTAGAGAGTTGAGTAGAACACCAGAGGGGGTTATTTGGTCGAGGTAGATTCTTGATGTGATCCCGAAAGAGCCATCATAGGCATCGTTGTTCCACACTAGCGGGTAAGTACCGTCGTAAGGCGCACCGCTCGGACCCGAACAGCCGGCCGTAGTCGTAGCACAACCTGGGGGCAGAATCGTGCCGACTTTGACGTTATTGGGGTTGTTGTCATAAACACTCCGGCTGACCACCAGATTGCCTGCATAGAATTGTGTTTGAGCGGTCGCGACTGCGGTACTCGCAACCGCGCTCAACCCGGCGAGGATGAGCTTATTGGTTAGGCTCAACCGACGCTGCTCGCGCATTGAGATGTGTGTTTGTGAACGATTCATTGTTTTGGGGGCTCCTTGGGCGAGTTGACCACGCGCAGCGAAATGCTAAACGCGCCAATAGCCGCAATCTGTCAAACATCGGTGAAAAGCTGATACACAACAGCCGCTCGGTATGCTAAGCAGCAACAGCGGATATTGGCACGTAGCCTGACCGACGGTTGAGCCTTGGAGGGCTATCACCGAAGCCACGAAAAAGACCCTTCTGAGAACTGAATCGAACCTCGAACTATCCGGGGAGCCGGTTGTGCTAGTCCACCATCAACATGATTTCAGTTGATTTAATGACTGCGGTGACTTCATCCCCCAGCTTGATGCCCAGGTCCTCTACGCTTTGCCGGGTGATGACGCTCTCGATGAGGTTCTCGCCCACGCGGACCGCCACCTTCGCCGTGACGACTCCAAGAACGACTGACTCTACCTTGCCTCGCAATTGATTACGCGCTGATATCTTCATGCTTGCGATTGTATGGATAGCGCAGTGCCCGGTGCAATGTTAGCTTGGGAGTGCAAATGACAACGAGGCCAGCCGAATACGAAATTACCCCCGCGCGTTGGCCGGAGGATACGGAGCAGGCGCGCGCGCTGCTAGCCAATTACGGACAGTTCCTGACCGCTTCCCCGGTGGGCGCCGCGGGTGTGTGCCTTATCGGTTATGAAGCGGAGCTCCGCGCTTTACCGGGCAAGTATGCAGAGAAAGAGGCCGACCTGCTGCTGGCCCGGGTTGGAGGTGAGGAAGCGGGTTGTGTTGCGATTACGCAGAGACTGCTGAAGGACGGCATGCGCGCTGCGGAGATGAAGCGGCTGTGGATAGAGCCGCGTTTTCGCAGGCTCGGTCTGGGGCGCGGATTAGTGGGCGCGGCGATTGAGTGGGCGCGATCGCATGGATGCGGGGCGGTGGTGCTCGATACGGTGAATGAGGCCATGCCGCAGGCAGCAGAACTCTATCGATCGCTGGGTTTTGAGGAGACTGGCAGGTTCAACGATAACCCCATCTCCGGAGTACGGTTCTACATATTCAAGTTGGTCGAAAAACCGGAGACAAATGAGCATTAACATTCATGTTGTAAAAAGCACTATCGTGGGCGCGCTCGGGGGGTTGCTCTTCGGTTTTGACACTGCGGTGATCTCGGGCACCACGAACGCGTTGACGCAAACCTACCATCTGTCACCCGCGCTGCTCGGAGTTACTGTCTCCAGCGCCCTGTTGGGAACCGTGGTCGGGGCGATCACTGCCGGTATCCCCGGACAAAAGTTTGGACGCCGGGATAGCCTTCGCGTGATGGCTGTCTTTTATGTGGTTTCTGCGTTGGGATGCGCATTTGCCTGGAACTGGACCGCGCTCATCATCTTTCGATTTATCGGGGGGCTCGGCATCGGAGGATCGTCCGTCCTGGGACCGATGTATATCGCCGAGATCGCGCCGCCCGAATGGCGCGGACGTCTGGTTGGCTGTTTTCAGCTGAACGTTGTCATCGGCATTTTGCTTGCCTATGTTTCTAACGCATGGATCGACAGTATGCAGCTGGGCGCCACCGAATGGCGGTGGCAGCTCGGCATCTCCGCGGTGCCCGCGATACTCTTTCTGCTTGCTCTGTTTGCTATTCCACGAAGCCCGCGATGGCTGGTCATGCAAGCCAAGCTCGACGAGTCATTATCTGTGCTTCGCCTCACCGGTATCCCAAAACCCGAAGAAGAACTCAAGGAAATTATCGCTTCCATCCATCAGGAGCGAGCCGCATCCACTGATCCTTTGTTCTCCCGCCAGTACAGGTTTCCCATCTTCCTCGCTGTCACCATGGGCGTGTTCTGCCAGTTATCTGGCATCAACGCCATCCTGTATTACCTTAACGATATTTTCGCGCTCGCAGGAGCCACGAAGGTTTCCGGGGCGCTGCAGGCAGTTGCCGTGGGAGCCACCAACCTTGTGGCTACCCTGTTGGCGATGTCGGTGATCGATCAATTCGGGCGCAGGAAGCTGCTGTTGATTGGCACGGTGGGACTCACGATATGCCTGACCGCAGTCTCTTATGTGTTTATGACCCATCAGCACCTGCACTGGCTGGTCTGGCTGCTCATGGCGTATATCGCTTGTTTCGCCGTATCGCAGGGTGCGGTTATTTGGGTGTACGTCAGCGAGGTATTTCCTAACCGCGTGCGATCGAAGGGCCAGGCGCTTGGCAGCTCCTCCCACTGGGTAACCAACGCTATCATCTCGCTGGTATTTCCTATTATGGCGGGCTCTTCCGGCGCTTACCCCTTTATGTTTTTTGCCGCTATGATGGCGATCCATTTCTTCCTGATTTTGAAGTATTACCCGGAAACCAAGGGCGTATCGCTGGAACGGATGCAACACCAACTGGGGATCGAGTGACCCCGAAAAAGAAACCGCAGATCTTCACTACGCTTGTTTCTTGTTAGAAAGCCGCAGGAAATACGGGATGGCGTAGGGAAACTGCGTTTCTCACTTGCCGGCGTTGGAAGTCGGGCTGCCCGAATAATAAGCCCGCGGCGCAAAACACACCTCGACAACAGAGAAAAAACCCTCCGTAGCGACAAGTTGCTGGTGATATAAGATTCGCCAGAGGAACTGATCCGATGATTCGATTTGTCCGGAGGATGGGTATCCCGACAGCTATCCTGCTGATTTCCCATGGCCTCATGGCTCAACTCACGGCTGCTGAGCAACGTCCCTGGGTGGGTGACACGCCCGCAATTGCGCCCCCTTTGGCGACCGATCTGTCGACCCAGCTGACGCGAAAGAACGTAATCCATGCGATAGAGAAAGTTGCTGATTGGCAGCTGGCCCAGGCCGAACCTCACTTTGACCAGGATTGGACTTTTGCCGCTCTCTATGTCGGCTTCATGGCAGTACCCAAAGCGGCCAATGGCGAGAAATATCAGCAAGCCATGCTGCGCATGGCGCGGAAGTTTAACTGGCAACCTGGCCCGCGCGTGCCCAATGCCGACGATGGAGCAATCGGCCAAACCTATCTTGACCTTTACTTCCGCTATCACGATCCGGCAATGATCGCGCCCATCCGGAAACGGATGGATGCAGTGATGGCATTGCCCGATAACCCGGAAAAGCCTCTGTGGTGGTGGTGCGATGCTCTGTTCATGGCTCCGCCGGTGCTTACGAAACTGTACCGGGCAACCGGAGACCGTAAGTACCTGGACTTCATGGACCATGAATGGTGGATCACATCCGGTTTGCTCTATAGTCCGTCGAACCATCTTTACTTTCGCGATAAGTCATTTATGGACAAGCACGAGGCAAATGGCGAAAGCATCTTCTGGTCACGCGGCAATGGATGGGTTTTTGCCTCCCTGGCCCGAGTGCTGGCGGAGATGCCGCGAGACTATCCTTCGCGGCCGAAGTATGTAGCCCAATTCCAAGAGATGGCAGAGGCAATCGCTGCGTTGCAAGGTACGGACGGACTTTGGCGTCCTGGGTTGCTGGATGCGGCTGCCTATGCGCTGCCAGAGAACTCAGGCTCTGCCTTTTTTGTTTTCGGCTTTGCTTACGGGATAAACGCCGGCATCCTGGAGCGCGCAACATACCAACCCGTGGTGCAGAAAGCCTGGCAGGGTCTGCTGTCTCACATCTACCAGAATGGCAGGCTGGGCTGCATACAGCCAATCGGCGCAGCTCCCGGTGATTTCACTGCTGCCTCGAGCTATGTTTTTGGTACCGGAGCCTTTCTGCTCGCGGGCTCAGAAGTCTACCGCCTGGCACAGTAATTTTATTGAGCGCAGGGTACACCTCGCTTATCATCATGCCGTTCCTCAGGAGATGACAGACTTGTGTCGATCATCGCAGCGCGTAGTTCTTCTTGTCGTGGCGCTTTGTACCTTTCCACTAAGCGCGCAGAATCCGGACTCATTCGCAAGCTATTTCGTGGGCAAGGAAGTGGTGCTGAAGATCGACATGCCGGGCACCCAGCAGGGCGTCGATCTGCGTTTCAACAAAGACGTTCCGATGAATTGGAAAGAGTACTCCAATCGCCTCAAGAGCAGCGGCGTCGCGATCCACAAGGGCGACACCGCCAGAGTCACGGCGTTCGTAGTCAAGGATGACCGGATCGAGTTTCAGCTCGATGGGGGCGGTTTCGGCACCTTTGGCGATGACACCACCACGACCGTCACCCCCAAGGCAGTCGATAAGAGTGACTACGAGAAGCAGCTAGAAAAACAAATTGCTGACACCACCGATGAAGATCGTAAACGCCAACTACAGCGGGACCTGGACCGTGAGCGGTCGCGGCGGGAGCGCCAGGAAGCCAACAACCAGGCCGCTGCCCAGGTGGCAAGCCAGATCAAGGCGCAACAGGTCGCAGACCAACGCCTGCACGGTGGCTCGCGCTTCAATCTGCGCTGGTCTGGCTCCATACCAGCGGACCAGAAAAATCCCGATGCGGTGACGAAGCTGCTTGCGGACTACGTAAGTTTCGCTGGTCCTCAGCAAGCGGGGCCTCCACCTGCAATGCAAAACACCGGCGGTGATGCTGCTATTCCGGCAACTGCTCAACTCAAGCGCGGCATGAAGATAGATGAGGTCACGAACCTGTTCGGGCGAGGAAAGCAGTTATCGGAATCTGTTTCGGGCGATGGATTGAAAACACAAATCTTTGAATATTCGACCGGCGATCGCCGCGTAGATGTAACTTACGTCGAAGGCCTGGTGGTGCGTTACTCCATCAGCTCCAATTAGGGGTGTCACGACCGGCTCCGCAACCAGCCCGATGATGTGACTAGGATGAATTTGTTGCATCCTATTCGATGCTATGCTATGGTCAAGTCCGTGTATCCTGCCCTACATAACGTTGCGTACACGATCATGAACGGGCTCTCCGCCTGTTGTTGTCGCTAGTTTTTTCCTTCCTCGCTGAGATTCAACTCCAGTTTCTATAAACACACACCCGCAGGCACAGGAGTATTCGCATATGTCCAATTCATCGCTGCTTAACCGCCTTTCGCTCGACACCTGGGCCGTTCTGCTGGCGTTCGCCGCAGCTGTGCTGGTCCGTTTTGGCGTTCTAAAAACCGTTCCCTGGTAACCGCGATCGCGAGAAAAGAGGAAGCCCCATGGCCAGCTCCGCCATCCGAACATCTGCCCCGGCAGCGCCGATAAAAACAGCACCTCGAGTCAGCCCCGCCGGCCTCATACCAGGAATTTTGCTGCTTGCCGTAGTCGGCTATGCAGGTAAGTTTATTGAGCAATTCATCGCCCACTACGGCAAAGCGCACCACCTTGTGCTGCCGAATATTGAGTATGTTCTTTGGGCTATCCTCATTGGCCTGGCTATCTCTAATACCGTTGGCGTTCCGGCAATCTTTCGCACCGGGGTGGCGACCTACGAATTTTGGCTCAAGGCTGGGATTGTGCTGCTGGGCGCGCGTTTTCTGCTGGGCGATGTTCGCCGGCTGGGCGGCCTTTCGCTGGTGCTTATCGCCATTGAGCTAGCCCTCGCGCTAACGTTCATGACCTACCTCGGCCGCGCATTCAAACTCAAACCCAAACTGGTTAGTCTGCTGGCGGTCGGATCGTCCATTTGCGGAGTCTCCGCCATCATCGCCGCCCAGGGTGCGATCGATGCCGACGAAGAGGACTCTTCTTATGCCATCGCCGCAATCCTGCTGCTAGGCGCGATCTCTCTCTTTCTGTTTCCGCTGATAGGACATATGCTGCACCTGAGCGATCATGCTTACGGCTTGTGGGCGGGACTCGCCGTGGACAACACCGCGGAAGCAACCGCTGCCGGAGCACTTTACTCCGACGCGGCGGGCAAGGTCGCGGTGCTGGCCAAGACCTGCCGCAACGCCACCATTGGCTTTATCGTTCTGGGATACGCCATCTATTGGGCTTCCAAAGGGCAGGCCGCAGAGGTGCAGAATAAGGGCGCATTTCTATGGAGAAAGTTTCCCAAGTTTGTGTTGGGCTTTTTGCTCATTTCGTTCCTCGCCACGGTAGGCTTCTTCAACAAGCCGCAACTCGCCGCCCTGGGAAACCTCTCTCGCTGGGCCTTTCTGCTGACGTTTGCCGGGGTAGGCTTGCGCACTAACCTGCGTGAGCTGAGCAAACAGGGGGCGCGGCCCTTCATTGTCGGAGCGGTAGGAGAAATCGTGATTGCCCTCATCACGCTGGGCCTTGTCTTTGGCGCCGACCACTGGTATCACCTGTAACTATGAAAGTGAAACGAGCTCTATGGATAAGCGGAGCTTTGCTTTGCGTTGGATACCTGTGGGCACAAAAGACCAGCTCACCGGACTGGCCAGACCTGGCTCGCTATCGCGCTGAAAATGAGGCCCTCCCGGCAGTAGCCCCGAATGTACAGCGAGTCGTCTTTTTTGGAGATTCGATTACCGACGCGTGGGGGCGGTCGGAACAGACGGGCGTGTTTTTTCCCGGTAAGCCCTACGTGAACCGGGGCATCAGCGGGCAAACAACCCCGCAGATGCTGGTGCGCTTCCAGCAGGATGTGGTCCATCTTCATCCGGCGGCGGTTGTCATCCTGGCGGGCACCAACGACATCGCCGGAAACACCGGGCCCTCTACCCAGCAGATGATCGAGGATAACTTTACCTCGATGGCAGACATCGCCAAGCAGAACGGCATCAAGGTCGTGCTGGCCTCCCTCACCCCGGCGTACGCGTACCCCTGGAGACCCGGGGTTCACCCGGTTGAGCGAATTCGGGAACTCAACCAGTGGCTGCAGGAATTCTGCTCTCGCAATGGATATGTCTTTCTGGACTACTACAGTTCCATGGCGGATGCGAATGGCGCCATGCTGCCGGGTCTATCCTCGGATGGCGTTCATCCGACAGCGAAAGGGTACGCGGTGATGGCGCCGCTGGCGGAACGTGCCATTGCACAGGCTTTAGGTCACTGAGCTCGGACTAGGTCTTGGGTGCAGGCTTTGGGAGCGTGAGTTTTTTGAGGCTATCCTCGTCGCTCGGCAGCTCTGTTTTCCCAGTGGGAAATTTGTTGAAGCTGAGAATATAAGCGAACAGGTCGGCAGCCTCTGGGCGAGTGAGCGAACCGGGTGCAGTTGCCGGCATCAACTTCTGGATCATGTCGTACAGGTTGACTGCAGGCTGGCCCTCGTATTTGGAGAGGAATTCGTCTCCGCTGAGCGCCGGATACGGACCCACGCCATCAAGCGCTTCGCCATGGCAGGACGTGCACTGCTTCTTATAGGCCGTCTCTCCGCGAGAGGCTTGATCGGCGGTGTATATGCCGTCCGCGGCGCCTGTGGCCGACTGTCCGAGAAGAACCTGGTACGAGAACCCGCTTAGAATAAGGCCGAGGCAAAGTAGGACGTTCTTTTTAACAAGCACCGCGTCGCCTCCTCAAAAAAGATTACACTACCCTGATCGTACTGGACACCACGCCGGAGAGAGGGAATGACATCAAAACGCTCGATCATTGGATTGCTGGTAGCAGCGGCGTGTTGCATGACGAGCCTGGCATTGCACGCAGCTACGCCCCTTGCCTGCGATCCGGACAACGCAGGGTTGACGCTGCCTGAGGGGTTCTGTGCCCTGGTGGCGGCGGATGGATTGGGTACGGCACGGCACGCTGTGGTGACGCCCAATGGCGATCTATATATTGCGCTGCAGAGCGGCAAGGGTAAAACCGGCGGCGTGGTGGCACTGCGCGATGAAAACGGTGACGGCCGTTTCGAGACCAAAGAATATTTTGGAGACGGAAGCAGCACCGGCATTGCCCTGCGTAATGGTTATTTGTACGTGGCCAAGGTGGAGTCAGTTGAGCGTTGGAAGATGACTCCGGGGCAACTGAAGCCCGCCGGGCCGCCCGAGGTTATTGTCGAAGACCTGCCGACCGAGCATGAGCATCACGACAAGGGCGTCGCGTTCGACGGCGAGGGTTCGCTGTACATCAATATCGGTTCTCCCTCCAACGCCTGCCAGTCGCAGGACCGGCAGAAAGGTATCGTGGGCCAGGATCCGTGTCCGCTGCTCGAAACGCACGGCGGCATCTGGAAATTTGACGAAAACAAATTGCACCAGAAAGAGGCCGATGGCGAGAAGTTTGTGACTGGACTGCGCCAGGAACCGGCGATCACGTGGCATGACGGCGCGGTCTATATCGTGATGAACAGCCGCGACCAATTGGATGTTCTGTGGCCGGGCAAATTCACCGCTGAAGAGAATGCCACCCGTCCCGCGGAGCCCATGTATCGCGCAACCCAGGGACTTAATTTCGGCTGGCCTTATTGCTTTTTCGACTATATCCAACAGAAGCTGTTGCTTAACCCCGAGTATGGCGGCGACGGCAGAACGGTGGGCCGCTGTAGTGCATTTGCGCTTCCGGTCGCCAGTTATCCGGCGCATTGGGCTCCCGTGGATGTGATGTTCTATTCCGGCAGCCAGTTCCCTGCGCGCTATAAGGGTGGAGCATTCATCGCCTTCCATGGTTCCTGGAACCGCGCCCCTTTGCCCCAGGCGCCTTCGAATGTGACCTTCCAACCGTTCGCCGGTGGTAGGCCATCGGGTAAGTTTGAGATCTTTGCCGGTGGCTTCGCAGGCAAGGATCCGCTCATTAGTCCTACCGATGCCCTGGCGCGCGCCGACGGTGTGGCTCAGGCTCCGGATGGCACGCTCTTCATTACCGATAGCCAGAACGGAAAAGTCTGGCACGTCTTTTATCGCGGCAGAAAGTAAAGGAGCGATGATGAAAAAACTAGCGTTGATTACGGTACTGATGACAACCATTGGAGCGATGGCGCAGACTCCGCCTGCGCCGCCCCCGATGGCTAAGCCAGGGTTGACGCTGACGACTACGGCGTTTGACGACGGCGGGATTATTCCTAACAAGTACACCCAGGCTGCGGAGAACGGCGCTCCGGTTTCGCCCAAGCTCACGTGGATGAATGTGCCCGATGGTGTGGTTAGTTTCACGCTGATTCTGCATGATCCGGATACGGCGTTGAACAAGACCACTAGCGAGGTCCTGCATTGGATGATTTTCAATATTCCAGGCACGGCGCGCGAGCTTCCGGAAGGCGTGCCGGCGCAAGCACAGCTGCCTGATGGGTCGATCCAGGCGCTTAACCGAGGCCAAAAGGTCGGGTACATGGGCATGGGTGCGCGTGCACCCGGACCCTATCATCACTACACGTACGAGCTGTATGCGTTGGACACCAAGCTGACCCTGGGGCCCGACGCCACCCAGGCGGATGTAATGAAGGCGATGGACGGACACATTCTGGCGAAGGGTGTCCTGGTGGGCCGTTTTCATCGTCCATGAATCCGGTGAAATCTGACGCTCAGGGGCTAAAGTGCCCTCCATAACTTATTCGGAGCTTCCCAAGTGCGTAAGTCATGCATCACCGGCTTCTCCATTCTTTTCCTGGCGACGAGCTCGCTGCTTGCCCAATCGACGCAGAATCTTAGCTGGACACTGGGTCCGTTCGAGCGCCCGGTGAGTGCGCCTATCATCGAGCCCGACGCGAAAGCCATCTTCACCGATCCGATCACAAAGAAACCTGTGCGCTGGGAGGCGCTGCATACCTTCAATCCTGCCGCCATCGTGCGCCAGGGAAAGGTCTACGTGTTCTATCGCGCTGAGGATGACTCCGGCACGATGGTCATCGGTATGCACACCTCTCGCGTGGGCCTGGCCTCAAGCGATGATGGTATCCACTTCACCACCGAGCCGGAGCCGGTTTTCTATCCTGACCTTGACTCTCAGCAGGACAGAGAATGGCCAGGAGGGGTCGAAGATCCTCGTCTGGTTGAGCGCGAAGACGGTACCTATGTTCTTGCCTACACCCAGTGGAATCGTCGTGCCACTGATATAGGAATTGCCACATCGACTGATCTGATTCATTGGGAAAAGCAGGGACCCGCGCTGGTGGGTGAAAAATACCAGCACTTCGATTACAAATCGGCCAGCATCGTAACCCGGCTCAGGAATGGCCGTCTTATCGCCGCCAAAATCCATGGGAAATATTGGATGTACTGGGGAGAGGTCCAGGTACGGCTGGCAACATCGCCCGACCTGATCCACTGGACACCGGTCGAGGATTCTTCCGGCAAACCTATCGTGTTGCTGCGCCGCCGGCCGCGGCACTTCGACAGTGCGTTCCCCGAAGTTGGGCCGCCTTCGCTAGTTACCGATCATGGCATTCTGCTTATCTACAATGGCAAGAATGCTGCGGTGGATGGAGCTCCCGGAATTGGCGCCAACGCGTACTCCGACGGGCAAGCGCTGTTCTCGGCGGATGACCCTCGGAAGCTCATATCACGCACAGACAAACCGTTTTTCAAGCCCGAGCAACCGTGGGAAAAAAGCGGGCAGTATGTCGCAGGAACGACCTTCGCGGAAGGGTTGGTGTTCTTCCAGGATAAGTGGTTTCTGTATTACGGCGGGGCTGACTCCCGGGTCGGCGTCGCTGTGTTCGATCCGAAAACTTCATCCTCTCCGTAACGTAAACCTCGAGCAGAACAGCAGGTCCCTCGACTGCGGAGAGACCTGCTGTTTCGCACTCCTTCAGGCGCTCAGCTCTTCTGCTTCGTCTATGTCAGAGTCCTCGACAAACAAACCCAGTGCCTGGCGCTCGAACAAGCGTTTGTAGGTACCTTCTGCTCTGCGGACAAGCGCCTCGTGCGTACCTTCTTCGACCACGCGGCCTTGATCGAAGACGAGGATGCGGTCGAGCATCCGCACCGTCGATAGGCGGTGTGCGATCACGATAGCCGTGCGGCCTACGATCAGCCGCTCCATTGCTTCCTGGATAAGCGCCTCCGATTCGGAGTCGAGGCTGGATGTAGCCTCGTCCAGAATAAGAATCGGCGCGTCCGCCAGGAAGGCACGGGCTAACGCTACCCGCTGGCGCTCCCCGCCGGAGAGTTTGACCCCGCGCTCTCCGACCAGAGTGGCATAACCCTTTGGCTGACGAATGATAAAGTCGTGCGCATTGGCCAGCTTTGCCGCGCGCTCAATCTCCGCCATCGTTGCTTCCGGACGAGCGTATGCAATGTTCTCCGCTAACGAACGATGGAAGAGCAACGGCTCCTGCGGCACCAACGCAAGCTGTGACCGCAAAGAGACCTGCGCCGCCCGGGCAATCTCCTGTCCGTCGATCAGAATACGCCCCTCATTCAAGTCGTAAAGCCGCTGGAGAAGCTTGACGAAGGTCGTCTTGCCGGAGCCCGAGTGGCCGACCAGGCCCACGCGTTCGCCCGCCTCGATGCGCAAGGTGAAGTTATCGAAAAGCGGCTCTGTATGCGCACCATAACAGAAGGTGATGTGGTCGAACACGACCTCCCCCTTGCCAATGCGGATGGGTTCGGCATCCGGCCGGTCTGCCACGCCCAGCGGCAGCACGTGCATTTCGACCAGATCTTCCATCTCGTTCACGCTGCGCTGCAAGTTCGCTACATGCTGGCCAACATCGCGCAGATAGCCATGCACGATGAAGTAACTGGTGAGCACGAAGGTGACTCCGCCTGGCGTAGCGCGGCCTTGCCACCACAACCAGATCGCATACAAAGTCACCGAGCCCCTGAGGCCTAGCAATACGATCATCTGCGTAGTTCCGCTCCAGGTGCCATTGGTCCAGTGACGATAAGTGCGGCGGCTCCACTTGCTGAGTACCCGGCCGAGGCGAGCATCTTCACGCGCTTCGGCCGCGAAGGATTTGACCACGGCGTTGCAGGTCACAGCATCTGCCAGGGCGCCGCCCACTAGCGTGTCTTGTGCGTTCGACAGCCGCGCCGCAGGGGACACGAAGTTCAGCGAGAGTGCGATGGAGAGGCCGACATAGAGCGTCGCGCCCGTGGCCACGATCAGGCCCATGGACAGCCAGTGCGCACCCAGCACCAGCGCACTGCCGACCAGCACCAGCGATGCGGGCAACAAGGCGAGCAGCAGCGTGTCATCCATCAGGTCCACGGCCCACATGCCGCGGGTGACGCGACGGACAATCGAGCCGGCGAAGTTATTCGCGTGCCAGTCGGTCGAGAACCGCTGTACGCGGTAAAAGGCGTCGCCGGCCACGCGCGCCATCAACCGGATAGTGAGCCGGCTGATGCCCATCAGCGATAAGTGGCGTCCGGCGACCAGGATGCCGCCCAACAAGAGCATGGTGGCCAACGCCGACAATGCGGCGTGCAATGCCTGCCGGTGGGTTCCAAGGTGCATCGCAATCGCGTCCACCATGCGGCCGGCAAAGACTGGCATGAACAGGTCGGCAATCGTCGCTACGATCATGGAGCAGGCGACACCAGCAACCAGCCATGCCTCGCGTCGCCAATGGCGGAGGAGGAAGGCAAGCACGTCACGCATCACGTTCTGGCTGTTTCGGGAAACACGCATAGATCAATCACCAGGACAACTGGTAGATCGCGAGGCATTTGCACCTCGGCGATTGCTCAATGAAGGAAGGTGTCCCCAGGGCATGAGAAAAGGCCCTGAGGCTGCGCCTCAGGGCCTTCGTAAGTCCGCAAACGAAGTGCGCTAGGGGCGCCCTACTTCCTTCAAGCCGACAAAGTCCGATACGCCGGTAGGCAGGACTTGCGAGGCGAGGTGATGGGGTTGTGGGTTGATTGACATAACTCCTTATCCTGAAAGACCAGTCCAGTTTACCCCAGCCTGCCGAGCCCGGCTATTAATTTTTGATCGACAATCCCTTTTTGCAACGGGCAAAAATGTTGGACGTTCGAAACCCGATGTTCCATACGGGGGTAAGACCATGCAAAAGCGGGAACTCTTGCTGTACATCCTGGCCTTCGGCGCTCTTCCCATGCTGGCGGGTTTTTTTTGAGCAAGCCAACTTCAATGTGAAAACCGGCCTTTGGGAGGGGACGGTGGTGAGCCACAGCACCGGCGCCCCACCTATCTCCGACGAGATGAAGGCGCAAATGAGGACGCTCATGACATTCCACTACCAGGCGATCAATCAGGAGACAGTGACGGGGAAGACTCACTTCGAGATAACGCGCGCGGGTCAAAGCATGGTTTCCGACGGCACGATACAAGGAAAGTGGGTCAGCGACTCCTACGGCGACGTGAAATAAGGCCTTCAGCAGCATCCACAAGTGCGTCCCTGCCAAGCCGACCGCCCTTCATAAAGAAGGATCGGTATGGCAAACAGAGCCGCAAGAGAATCAACCCACGGGATATGGAACGCTGCGTTCGAAGCCAGGCCGGCCAAGGTGATGAGAGCCAGGTAGGCACAGGTGGCTGACTGAACCGCGTCAGCCGCCAGTGCCACATTGTTGGTACGCCGCGCTTCCCTGCGTTTTAAGGTAGCTAGAATCGGCATGGCGACCAAAGCAGCGATAGTGACCATCATCCCGAGATAACTCGTCTCAGGACTCCAGTGAAGGATCAACGACAGTAAGGCTGCGGATGCGACTACCAGGGCAAGAACGAACAGCAGCACTCCCGCGATGCGCGCCGCATTCCGTGCGGAAATAGATTTGGGTAAACCATATTGCAGCAGCACCACAGCGGCCGATAGTAGCTCCACCAGACTGTCGGAGCCGAAAGCAAGCATCGCCGGACTGTGCGCAGCCGCCGCGGCATAGAGCGAGATCCCGCATTCGATGAGCATCCATGCCAGCGTGGCCCCTTGAAGCCATAGCACCGTATTCGAACGTCGAACGGGTGCGCACACCGAGGTGGGTTTCGCAGGTTGGGAACCGATCTGCACCAGTCCGGACATATAGCGCTTGAGAAATATTGTCCCACATGCCGGGATAGCTGACTGATTCTCATTCCTACGGACGTTGACAATCTGCTTGCGACACAAAAGAATACTCATCGGTAAACGATGGGAATTCTCGATCGGTTTCGTCTCGATGGAAAGCTCGCGCTGGTCACGGGGTCTGCCACCGGGCTTGGCGCCGCGATCGCCGTTGCGCTGGCTGAGGCTGGGGCATCGGTGGCATGCCACGGGAATCGCCGCCCCGCGGAGGAAACCAGTGAAACTATTCGTGCCCTGGGCCACCACTCACGTAGTTTCGCCGCCGACCTTAGCCGGCCGGAAGGTGCGGATTTATTGTATGAAGCGGTGTTGGCGGCCATGGGGCCGCCGGAGATCGTGGTGAACAACGCCGGCACCATCTATCGCGAGCCGGCGGAGAACCACGACCTGCAAGCCTGGATGACCGTGATCCAGGTCAATTTGAACAGCGTTTTCCGACTAAGCCAGCTTGCCGGCCGCATCATGCTTGAACGGCAACAGGGCAAGATTATTAACATCGCATCCCTGCTTTCGTTTCAAGGCGGCATTCGTGTTCCGGCCTATGCGGCGTCGAAAGGCGGGGTGGCACAACTGACCAAGGCCATGGCCAATGAATGGGCGGCACGCAATGTCCAGGTGAACGCTATTGCTCCCGGCTACTTTCGCACCGAAAATACCGCCGCGCTGCGGGAGGACGAGGTGCGCAACAGCCAAATACTTGCGCGCATTCCGGCCGCGCGATGGGGTGAGCCGGAAGATATTGCCGGCGCTGCGGTGTTTCTGGCCTCGTCTGCAAGCGACTACATCACGGGTGAAGTGCTGGTGGTAGACGGAGGCTGGATGGCACGTTGAAAGGGCGGAACGGGCATGTTCGATGCAGCGTTCGATCGGTACGGACCACTCCCGCATCATTCGCGTCGAGTCCGCAGCAGTCTTCCTGAGATGGCCCAGATGAACAATCACGTGCAGCTAATTGAGGAGCATTCATGTCCCTGATCGAGGTCATACCTTCGCAGGAAGAGTCCATGTCCAACCCCGAGCCTGGGCTCCGGCGTCAGGTCATGTCTTTCAGCCCCAGCATGATGCTCGTGCGGCACAGGATGAAGAAGGGTTGGGTGGGCGCCAGGCACAGCCATCCGCACGAGCAGATGGTGTACATCATCAGCGGCCATCTCACTTTTCAGCACCCTGGCGGAGTTTTTGAGGCGAGAACGGGAGACAGCTTCCTGGTGCCGGGCAACGCCGTACACCAGGCTTCGGCACAGGAAGATTCCGAGGTCCTGGACATTTTCACTCCATATCGCGAGGACTACGCGACGCCGGGATATGGGGCGCCCATCGTCCTTCGGCAAGGATAAGGTCTCGGTCATAGACTGCTTTACAGCTTCCACAGCGTATTTAAATAAGACGCTGGGCGGGGGCACGCGTCCGAGTTAGTTGGCTGCCGTCTTACACCCGACGAAAATCGCACTCTGGCTTGGCCGGCATCGGAAAACCGGCATCTAACCTGAACAGGTTATGACGCGAACAATCGTAAGACGTACCATGGCCGGATTGCCACTCTGCTGGGTGCTTGTGCTTTCGAGCTGCGGAAGCCACGTTGCGCAGCAGCCGGCCCGGCCTGCCCCACAGCCTCAGCCAGAAATGAAACCAGCGCCGGCCACTCCTATTGCGGAGCAGAAACAAGAGCTGGGAGAACCGTCGTGGGACCCGCAGTGGGATGTGATTGTGGAAAAAGCGCTGTCTCCGGAGATGCTGTCGGCGAGGGCCGCTCGTGGGGTGAGAAGCTTCTGTCCCCGATTCGCCAGCATGAGCAATGGAGAGAAACGCGCTTTCTGGGCATATACGTTCCAGGCGCTTGCAGGAGCGGAGGCGGGCCTGAAGCCGACGACCAATGTACGTCATACGGAACCGGAAGTCGCCGTTGAGGATACAATCACCAAGCGTACGGTACGACAAGAAGGCCTGCTGCAGCTGACGTATATGGACGCAAAGCGGTATGGCTGCGACTTTGATTGGGAAAAGGATAAGCAGCTGGCGGAGAAAGATCCGGCAAAGACGATTCTGACGCCGAGAAATAATTTGTTGTGTGGCGTAAAGATTATGGAAAACCAGATACTCACGCAGAGGAGACCGCTGCTGTCGCAGTCGAGCTACTGGGTTACCCTGCGCCCCGCGCAGCCCAGCTACCTGGTGTTCGCCAAGCAGATGAAGAATGTGCCCGCGGCTTGCCGCCAGGGAACGCCGCCGGTGGAAGTAGCTAAGACGAGGCACCCGGGCGCCGGGCCGACCGCTGCCGTGGCAGTGCACGTTTCAGCAACGGCCAACTAACCAGCTCATCTGATCATGATCCTGACCCAGCATGACAGGCTCTTCGTTCTCACCGGCGCCGGTGTCTCTGCGGAGAGCGGACTAGCGACCTTTCGGGGTTCTGGAGGGCTGTGGAACGGCTATCGCGTCGACCAGGTCGCAACGCCCGAGGCATGGCACGCCGATCCCGAACTGGTTTGGCGTTTCTATTCCATGCGCCGTCGCGACGCTCTGGCTGCACAGCCGAATGCTGCACACCTGGCTCTGGCGAAAATCGAACAGAGGCTGGGCGATCGTTTTTATCTGTGCACCCAGAACGTTGACGACCTGCACGAGCGCGGCGGTTCCCTTCGAATCCACCATATGCACGGGAGCCTGTTTGAGTCGCGATGCGTTCAATGCAACCTGCCCTTCGCTGATCGGGAGCTGTACGAGGCTGCGAGTAACCTTCCCCTATGCCTGGAGTGCGGCGCACCTGTCCGCCCGCACATTGTGTGGTTTGGCGAAATTCCTTTGGATATGGAAGGGATTTATCGTGAACTCGATCGCGCCACGCATCTGCTGGTGGTAGGCACCTCGGGGTCTGTCTATCCCGCGGCGGGGTTCGTGCACATCGCTAACCAGCGGGGTATTCACTCCGTCTACGTGGGCCCGGAGGAGCCTGTGAACGCCGACGCCTTCGATGAGATTGTTCTGGGTGCGGCTACAGCGGTACTTCCGCCGCTTCTATAGCGCGCTATGCTGCGGCCCCCGTCCCTTGCGCCCGCCTCCAGGCGTTGTATTCACGGCTAGCCTCGCCCAGGCAATAAGAAGTGTTTCTGGTTTCAACGATCTTGTTCGTAGTATCGACACGCACGATCGGCGAGGTGAAGACGAACATTCCCGTCTTAATCCTCTGATGACCGAATGCTCTGCCTACCAGCAGGTTTCCTGGTCGCAAATGCTGATAACTCCCACTGTTCGCACTTGGCACAACCGCCCAGTCTTCGAGTTTGACAGATGGCTTTTGCGTTCCCATGCTGATCCTCTCCATTTGGTTGGATGCAATCGGTGCGATGCAGGCACAAAGGCAACTCCGACCGGCGTTTAGCACAGTCGTTCCGCACAAGGATCGTGTAATATTGGTGGCCTTGAGGAAGCCCTATGCCGAAATTCATCATCGAGCGGAAAATATCGCGCAGGGGTGCTCGACCATCAGCAGCTAGCCGCCATTACGCAAGCATCCTGCCGTGATCAAGAGTACCGGTCCGAAGATCCAGTGGATTGAGTCCTACGTCACCGATGGCAAGGTGTATTGCGTCTACATTGCCCCCGATGAGGCCACAATAGGAGAACACGCCCGGTTGGGTCAGTACAGGAAGTGCGTGAGGTGATTCATCCCAACTTCGCGTAGTTAGAGGCGGGCAGTCAAGCCGCGTATCCCTGAGAGCCTGCAGTCTTGCCTGCAGCCCCGGCATAGGGAAAAATCAACGTAAATACAGTACCGCCCGATCGCTCGAGGCATTTGCTGCGCACGTGGATACACCCCTGGTGCTTACGGACGATATTAGCTGTGACCCAAAGACCCAGACCCGAGCCTGCCGGTCCCTTTGTCGTATAAAACGCCTCGTACATACGCTTGCGAGTTTCAAGACTCATACCGTAGCCTGTGTCCGCTATCGTGATCCGGACGCCCTGATCACCTGTCCGCCAGTCAGTGCCGGGCCTTACCGAGATCGTTAGCTGGCCTCCATGCTGCATCGACTCCACTGCATTACTGATCAGGTTCACGAAAACCTGGCGCATTTCCCCGGCAAAACACATAAGTTCAGGCGCGTCTTCCGTTTTGAGTACTACATATACACGGGACGTCTTGAATTTTCCTTTGAACAGAGATAACACCGATTGCAGGATATTGACCACATTTGCAGAGGCTGGAGAAGAAGGTTGACGATGAAATTGCAGGCCTTGCATGGTGATCTCGCAGGCACGGCCGAGCTCCTCTTCAGCATCTCTCAGGTAGGGCCTTGCCTCGTTGAGGTCCGCTGAACGTTGGGCCAGAAAAATCAAATTGAGCACCGCTTCCAGGGGGTTGTTGATCTCGTGGACGATTGAAGATGTCAATCTCCCGATAGCCGCCATCTGTTCCTGTTGTTCGAGAACCCGCTCGGCCCGTTTGCGTTGGCTGATGTCTTCACAGATTGAAATCAGATGGCGTGACTTGGACTGCTCATCGTTCACCAGGCTCACCGAGTTGCGGACCCAGACGGCGCTCCCGTCACGACGTAAATAGCGCTTCTCGATCACAAACCCGGGGATCTCAAAGGCTAGTAGCTTCTCGAGCATGCTACGGTGTCGCGATCGATCCTCGGGATGGGTCAGCTCGAATAGATTGATGTCGCCAATTTCTCCTGGAGCTCGATCGACGATTCGGGCCAGAGTTTCATTCGCGTCGATGACATTGCCATACACATCGGTAACTGCAAACCCGGTGGCTGCGTGAGCAAAAAAATCGCCGATTTGTCGGTGCGCGGTCAAGGGATCGAAGAAATACCAGCGTAAAATGGGCCCATCACCGAGCGCAGGCTGTTTGGGTAGATGCGTAGAAGGCGGGCGAAGGTCGCCCGGGTAAAGAATTTATCTCCATCGGCCGCCAGCTCGCGAGTTTATTTGAAGCTGCCGCCCGTCACCACCTTGTTGCTGGATATAATCGAGACAGTATGCCACGTGTCGGAGAGTTTTGCCCTTCAAATATCGCCCGATTGCTGCTCGGCGTAGTTATCGTCGTGACGCTGGTGGCGGCTATCGGCGTCTGGCTCTACTATTCGCCGGGTCGTGGCACCTCTATCGAGCAGCCGCCCCACGCTGCGGACCCAGTCAAGTAACCAAGCTCTCCAAGTTTCAATGCCGGATGCCGGGGAATTCCTGAGACATCGACGGTTGGCGTGCAGGACTAATAGCGAAGCCCTAGTCTTTGGGGAAATTCCTCCTCGTAGTCATCAAGGTCAATCAAGTTGGCGTTGTATTCGGCATTTTTCCTACGGAATCTGCGCATCGCGAGATGCGCCGCGACTATGATTCCCACCGTGCCCACCACATGCCACAGACTGGCTTCTAACCAGGGTTCCAGTGTGACGGTGAGTAATACCAGGGGTGGGAAAAATCCGAAGTACTGAAGCAGTATGATTGCCAGGTTGGTAGCCGGCGCGCTTTCTCCGCCGGTGAAGGGTATGCTCGTAACCTTGAGGAACAGCGCATCGGTCAGCAGCACACACAAGCTAATTGCTACCAACGCCTGGCTTATGATCGACGTCCAACCAAATACTCCGGGAGGCGCCACAAGGCCTATCAGCACAACCATTCCTAGCGTCATGACCATTGCGCACGGCAGTATCCATAGCGTGGCCGTAGCAAGTTGCGCTGCTCCGGGCCGGCCCAGGATCATGCGAAAGATCCAGCCACCCTTCTTATCCACAGGTGACAGGAATGCAGTCCGTAATCCAGCGATCGTCCAAAAAGCCGCGATCGGGACTGCCGCCCGCAAACCATCTGGTGACAGAGCGAAGCCAAGATGACCATGCGCAAGTTTCAGCAGCACCACGCATGCAGTCAAGAGAGCCAGGCCAAGTCCACCATACATCGCCAGGTAAACACGATGCCGCTGCGTCCGCAGCAAAGAGTAACTAATAAAGTGATAGATACCACGCTGAACCGGATTTCGTAACAAAGTCGGATGTATCAGGCGATCGATCGGCGCGATGGCTAAATTCCGCGTATCGAAAACACCGGGGGCCTCGACCAGGTAACGCATCCTCCGTCGATAGGCAAGTGGATAGGAGGCGATGGCCACGGCAAACGTGATGGCCGTGGACAGCCAACCTGCCTTCGCAAGCCCGCTGAAAACGGGCAGGGAGGAAGACCCGGCCAGGAGACTCTCGTATATTCCCAGAAACCAAAATGGGGGAAAGTATCGGGCCGCGGATAAATTCATCAGCACTTCGAGGAACTGGGATGTGACCGGCAAAAGCAAGAGGATGGTCAAAAGCATCATCACGGAGATGCCCTGCAGAAAGGGTGAAATGGTGCGGAAGAAACGTTCACCGAGCACCGTGACCATCACTCCCTGCAGGCTCAGGACCCAGGCTGCAGCAAATGCGCCGCTTCCCAGGACCGCCAGCAGATGTGCAATCATGTGACGCCCCAGGCCTGGCTGCTCCGATAGCAGCGGAAAGAATATGGATCCAAGCGCATTGGTTCCGAAGAGAAACAAGCCCAGAAAAAGTCCGGAAGCCATCAGCCTGGCCAGGAACAGTCTTCTGTGGACGATGGGAAGAGGCGAGAGAACTAAGAGATCAAGCAGATCCGGGAATAACAAGTCCCATGCAAAGATGGTCACCGCTCCTACGGACACAAACGAATACATTACAAAGAAATAATGATCGCTTACCTCGGACCAGAAGGGCCGGCCAAGGGGCGCATGGTATAAGGGAAACAAATAAAGCGCCACAACCATTCCAGGCAGGGCGATCGCATACAGAACCTGGAGGAACCGCGTCTTCGAATCGCCATCCGCCGAAACCATTTCGTTGTTGAAGAATCGTTCCAGGAAGTGACGAACCAGAAGATGAAACTGGCTTCGCTCCTGCGCATCCGCCACCGGCATCTGCGCTTGCACCTCGAGTGACAGAACGGGAAAGTCTGGTGGAGTGAAGATCCGGAGGCCGCTAAACATTCTGCACCTTGATTGCTTCTACCAACTCCCGGGCTACTGATTTGGTGTCCTCTTGCCGGACCAGTTGGGCAAACACACTCTCGAGATTTGCAAGCTCCATCAGCCGGGTCAATTCGGAAGGGCTGGCATCGGCCAGAATCCTCCCTTTCGCAAGGACAACAACTCGATCACAAATCTGCTCCACTACCTCGAGGACGTGCGAGATGTAGAGAATCGCTTTCCCTGCCGCTGTGAGTTCCAGTAGCAGGTCCTTGAACAAGCGGGAGGAAAGGACATCCAGTCCAGAGAGCGGCTCGTCGAAGATAAGCAGCTGCGGGTCGTGCATAAGCGCTGCGGCGATCAACACCCGCTGCTTCATCCCCTTGGAATACATCGAAATTGGCGAATGCCGCCACGACTCCAGGCCAAGCAGCTGGAGTAGCCTGTTGGCCTTGACTTGAATCTTCCGTTCCCCCAGTCCCCGTAACCTGCCTACCAGCTGGAGGTATTCGATTCCTGACAGATAGGTGTACAGGTGCGCCTCTTCCGGTACGTAACCAAGCACTCCGCGAAAGCTCGCCAGATCGTCCCGTATATTCCTGCCTTGGAATAGCACCCGACCCTCATTTGGCTGAAGAAGCCCGGTAATGATCTTGACCGTGGTGGATTTTCCCGAGCCGTTAGCTCCGAGATAGCCAACAACCTCGCCGGCGTTCACTCGAAAACTAACGCTCGAGATCGCCGGTATACCACGGTAGCTTTTGGAAACGTTGTCGAGCTCAAGCACGTTACGGACCCTCGATCGTTATACCCTATGTAGCATACTATCTTACACTGGTCAACTAGTATGCTACATAGGTACAATGCCGCATATGGTTGCCGAGGCAAAACTCTCCCATACCGCTGCCATGATTTTGCAGACGATTTATGCTGGCCAGGTCTATGGCTTCAGCGTGATGGAGGCGACCGGCCTGCCCAGCGGGACGGTTTATCCGGCGATGCGGCGCCTGGAACGCGACGGTCTCATCCTCTCGAAGTGGGAACAGCAGTCGATAGCCGACGCCGAGCAGCGGCCTTTGCGCAAGTACTACAAACTTACCCGGGCAGGCGCAGCAACGTTACAAGCGATGCACAAGCGCTACCCGCTTCTACAGAAAATGATCTCGGATCCAGAGGTCAAGAACGCATGAACATCCGCCCCCTGCTCCGCTCATTGCCGGTATCTCTGTTCATTCTCTGGTGTGCGGCATGGCTGGTGCCGGGACGAGAACGCGCAGAGTGGTTGGCGGAGTGGCAGGCGGAGCTTTGGCATGTATGGCACTCGTACAGTCGCAAGTCCCGCGGTTGTTTCCGCGGCGGCCAGGAGGTGACCGATTTCTGTCTGGGCGCTTTCCACGACGCCTTTTGGTTCAGATGGAGCAATCCGCGCTCGATACCACGCCGGGTCTTCCGCGTCGGCTCTGCGTCGCGTTGTTCACTTTCCTTAGCGGCGTGGGTGGCAATCAGCTTCTTGATCTGTTTGTCTCTGCCAAACGCCAACGAGATGATAAGGCCATCGCCCTATCGAGACTCCGATGGCCTGGTGATGATTTCAAGCGGCGGCTATTCCGGCGCGCAGTTGCCGAGCATACGGTTCCGGGATTATCAGTCCTGGAAGACGAGTACTCGGCGCCTGTTTACCGGGGTTGCCTTCTATCAACCGATACTGAAACGAGTTCATATTGCGAGACACCGGGCGCAAGAACTTGCGATTGGCCGGGCAAGCGACAATCTTTTCAAACTGCTCAACCTGCCGGTATCCGCCGATGCAGGCGATCCATCAAGCGGTGGATACGCGGCCAGACTGTTTCTAAGCCAGGCAGCCTGGCGTGGACTTTTCGGCGGCGATCCGCGCACGATTGGAAGTGTCACCGAAATAGCGGGACAGCGCGTCTTGATTGCCGGCGTTATCTCTCAGGACTCATGGCAGTTGCCGGGCCGGGTGGATGCGTGGTTGCTCGAGGACGAGCGACACCTGGCTAAGTTGCCGTTGAGCTCCAGGGGATTTGTGCTCGCCCATATGCGAACCGCGGGGTCTCTGCCCCAGCTGGACGGATGGCGATACATGGCTGTACACGGCGATGACGGAAGCACAGATCGCTTCGATTGCATCTCGCTGGCGCAGCGGACCCGGCTGCCCTTCTCTATCTTCCTGTTCTCGCTCATCGTCGCCTTCATGGCGTTGCCGGCGACCACAGCCTTGCCCCTTGGCGAGTACCCGCGTCATAGTGGACGGTTAACGTGGGCGGTGAGAATGAGACGATGGATCTTCTTGTGGAGCAAATTTGTGCTGATCGTGACACTGGTCTATTTCACTTCTGTCGATATCGCTTATGGTGGCCACCCTCTTGGTTCCACAAGGGCACAATATATTCAGCTCGCAATCTCGTTTTTTGGGTTTCTGTTCGCATTTCGCTGGATACTTCAGGATCAACGAAAACGCTGTCCGGTTTGCCTTCGGGTGCTCTCCAATCCCGCCCGCGTTGGACAAGCTTCGCGAAACTTCCTGGCCTGGAATGGCACCGAGCTGATTTGTGCCGGTGGCCACGGATTGCTGCATATACCCGAGCTGCCAACCAGTTGGTTCAGTACCCAGCGCTGGCTTTACCTCGATGCATCCTGGGGTAGCCTCTTCCCTGACGGGCGTATGCCGTATGCCGGCTTCGTCTAAAGAAACTTAATCGTTTCTACTCATTTCTCAGAGCCTGGATGGGATCAACCGCAGCTGCGCGCCGGGCGGGCAGAACCGCCGCCAATGCCGCGGCTCCTAGCATTAGCAGCAAACTGCCCCCAATGGCCAGCGGATCTACGACTTGTGTCTCGTAGAGCAGGCTACGCACCCAATGCACCCCCACGAAGGCCAGTGCGAGCCCCACACCCGCGCCCAAAAGAACGGGATACGCAGCCTGGCCCAGGACTAGTTTCATGAGCGCAGCTTTGCCCGAGCCCAAGGCAATGCGGATCCCGAACTCCCGATGGCGCAGCGAGACCGAGTACTCCAGCACTCCGTAGACACCCAACAGGGCCAACAGCAATCCCGCCGCGACAAAACTCGTCAATACGACAGTTTGGAAGCGTTCGCTAGCCACCGAGTCGATGACTTGCTCATCCATCGACTTGACCGAGGGAATAGCGACCTGAGGGTCGATATCCCAGAGAACCCGGCGCATCTCAGGAATGAGCAAATCGCTGGCCTGCGAACTGCGCACGAAAAAAGACAGCGTCCACGGCGTATAGGCCCAGTAAGGCACATAGACCATAGCCGCTGTATCTTTCAGGCCGTTGATTCGCGTGTCTGCCACCACCCCAACCACGGTAATGGGGTGCTGGTCGTCTGGAACGATTGAATTGATCGTTCGCCCGATCGGATTTTCGCCGGGGAAGGCCTCGCGCGCTGTTCTTTCAGAGATCAACATCACATAAGGATTGGCTCGGTCTGCTGCGGTGAGATTGCGTCCGGCGATGAGCGGAATCTGCATGGTTGCGAGAAACTCCGGGTTGATCCAACGCACGTTGACCAGGGGTTGTTGCGCCTTTGCCAGGGGATGATCCGGACGGGTCAGGTTGTCAACCCAGATCTCGCCGGTCAGCGGCATGGCGCTCGATACCGCGACCGACTGCACGCCCGGGAGTTGCTGCAGAGCCGCCAGCGCGCGGTCGGCAAAGGCCAGCTTCGCCCGCTTGAAGTTGGATAGAGAGTCGTCATATTGCGGTGCAAACAGATCCACCTGCGCGAGTGTGACGTGGCTGGAGTCGAAGCCGCGATCTTGCCGCAACAAGTGGGAGAAACTGCGCAGCACCAAAGAGGTGACGATGAGCAGGACCACCGTACAAGCCACCTCCGCGGCCACCAAAAGGTTCCGCGTTCGGCGGCCCTCCTGCGTATTGGCGGCCCGCGATGAATTTGCCTGCAGTGCAGCCTGGGGGTGCACGCGAAGAGAGCGGAGCGCGGGCAAAATGCCGAACGATATCGCTGCAGCGATGGACGTGCCGGCAGCAAAAAGCATCACCGGCAAGCTCACCTGCACTTCATTCAGCCGCTGGACGTTGGCCGGCACAAGCGCCACCAGAAGCCGCACGCCAGTGAACGCCATCATGACTCCGGCCGCACCTCCAAGCATCGCGAGCACCAGGCTCTCGGCGAGTCGTGCCATCAGCAACTGGCTCTTGCTCGCGCCCAGGGCAGAACGAACCGCGATTTCGCGCTCGGCCACAACCGCGCGTGCCAGTTGAAGGTTGGCGAGGTTCACGCACGCAATCATCAGCACGCCACCCACCGAGGCGAACATCAACCACAGTGCACCGCTTATCGATGAGCTGACATCCGCAACCAGGGGTGTGAGAGAGATTCCCAGCGGAATCGGCAAATGCGCGGAAAGGGTGTACGCACGCTGTAAGGCAGTCAGTTCGGCGCGCGCCTGGGCCAGGGTCACCCCAGGCTTCAGCCGTGCAATGACTCTGTAGTTATAGCTCTCATCGTCGCTGGTCAGATCCCGGTCGCTCGGCGCCATAGGTTCAAAGATCATGGTCTCCCGAGCTGCTCCAGCACTTGCCTGCGAAGCGAAGTTCGGCGCGAGAGCAATTTCCGGGAAGCGCATGCCCGGCGGCAGCACGCCTAGGACTGTGATCGGCTCGCCTCCGATGCGCAGGGTTTGCCCAATAACTTTGGGATTGCCTTGCAAAAGCGTTTGCCAGCCCGCATAGCTCAACAACACCACCTTCGCCGCGCCCTTCTCGGCATCTTGGGCCACGAAGTCCCGGCCCAGGATCGGGTACACTCCGAGCACGCGGAAGAAGTTCGGAGAAGCCGCAATCGAGCCCACAATGCGGGGACGATCGCCATTGGGAGAAACACTCGCTCCCGACTGATGAAAAATGGCCGCATCCGCGATCGTCTTCGCGTCCCTTTTCAGACGTAGATAGTGCCGGTAGTTGTCGGGCACCACAAGTGATGGATTGCCGACCTCGTCCTCGATCTCGCGCATCACCACCAGGCGGCTTGAATTGGGGAAAGCAAACGGCTTCAATAGAACCGCGTTCACCACGCTGAAGACCGATGTGACCGCGCCGATGCTCAGCGCCAGGGTCAAAATAGCGGTCAGCGCAAACCCCGGCGACCTGCGCAAGGCGCGAATACTCAAGCGAACATTTAGCAGAAGTGTCTGCATATGGATCTTCCCGTAGACTGATCTACTATTACAACGAGCACGCATCCTGCCACATGGTCCCCTGGGTAAGAGGCATGTTTTCAGTCGATTTTGCGTAAGAGAGCGGTCAAAATAACCTCTGAATGTTCGAAACCGGGAACGACTGTTCGTAAGTGAACATTGCCATCCCTAGCTGTTGCCAGTGCAATGACTCCAAAACGCACCTTTGACGCCGAACTCGCCACGTTGGACGCTCTTCGCGACGTGTCGCCGGCAGCCGCCGCGCCGGAGCTTGCGAAGGCCCTCACCCTCCGCAACAACTTGATCGTCTCCAGGGCCGCCGCCCTCGCTCTTCACCACGGTCTGGCCGGCCTCACACCAAATCTCGCTTCGGCCTTCCCACGATTTTTGGAAAATTCCGCAAAGTCCGACCCCCAGTGCTGGGCCAAGAATGCAATCGCGAAGACACTCGCCGCGTTTGAATATCAGGAGCCGGAGCTGTTCCTCACTGGCATGCGCCACATCCAGCTCGAACCAGTCTGGGGCGGATCAGCCGATACGGCCGGAACACTGCGCGGTACGTGCGCCCTCGCCCTCGTCCAATGCCGCGAGCTCAACAGCCATCGACTGCTCGTTCATCTCGTTCCGCTGCTGGCCGATAAAGAACTCCCAGTCCGGGTCAATGTCGTTCGAGCCATTGAGCAGGTCGGTACTGACTCCGCTGGGCTCCTTCTCCGCCTGCTCGCTGCGCTCGCCTCCGATGAACCGGAAGTCCTCGGCGCCTGCTACTCCGGCGTTCTTGCGCTCGAAGGTCCCTCCGCTATCGATTGGGCCGCGCGGTTCCTTCGGCGTGAGGATGATCCTGCCGCAGAGGCTGCCATGGCGATCGCCCAGACCCACACACCCGAAGCATTCCAACTGCTGCGAACCACGTTCGGCGCGGCGCAAGACCCCTGGTTTCGTACTACCGTTCTCGGGGCCATCGCTCTGACGCGTCAGCAGGAGGCCACCGACTGGCTCCTTGAGCTAATCGCGAACGATGACGGCCAGGCTGCCAGCGCCCACGAAGCCCTCTGCCGCTCTGCCCCATCCGTCGCAACCCACGATCGCCTCAAACAACTCGGCAGACCGTGCATTTAGGGGCAAGCTCAGGGCCCACGTTAGTTGCAAACCAGTAGCGCACGGAGTTGCCACACCTGGTCCAATCCATCGGCAGCGGACTTCGACGAATTGATACTGGCCGTAATGAAAGACCGCAGCATTCACCGATTACCGTTAGGGTTTTGTCACTTTTAGATCGGTAACGGTGCCTTCTGTGTTGTGGGCGAACCGAATTCCATAGACTCCGTCGGTAGACTTCAGCTTTCCAGCCGTCACCAACTGAGCCTTGTCATAGGTCGCAACCACGGTGTCATTAATGGCGCACGCCACCTGGCCGCCCTTCACAGAAAGTGCGATCTTCTGCGTTACGGGTTGTCCGGTACCCGCGGCCTTGTGGACAGCGGCGTTCGCTTCCCCACGGCCGTTCATCTGAAACGAATCCGGTCCAAATCCGCGCACGATGAAGGTTCCATTGCCATAGGCCGCACAATACAGCTCACTGTGCTGGTCAGTTCCCATATCATTGCCGGCGATGAAAATGCCGTATGGATGCGGATGACTGTTCAGGTTCATATACTGCGCCTCAGTGAATGTGGCAGACACCGTGTAGTTGCCACTCGCTTTGTTGGCGGGATTCCAATATTCGACCGCCGGGCCGGTTGTAATGTGAAGCACGTTGCCATCCTGGGTAAGCTTCGCATCTTTGATTGTTTGCCCCCCCTGCTTTGCGCGGGCGTCGACGTCTCCCGCCCAGCCTGGAACCGAAATACCGCCACCAGCAATCGAGCGGGAATCATCGGTTTGTCCCTGGGCAGGGAACACCGCAGGGAGGAGGACCAGGATAGTAGCGGCAACGATGAATCTGGGAATGAGGCGCATAGGGTGTCCTTTCTAGGAAACGGTTTACGCGGAGATTGTAGAGATCTTTCCGTTCAGCCACAAGAGAGGCTGGTTTTCTCGTCTCCAGACCTAACTTTTCAGCGGTCGGCCTTAAGACACACGGAACGAACATTTCGCCGTTAAACCGGGAAATGTGCTTGACCGGGTGAGCGCAATCAGGGCCTTCCTTGCACTGCCGGGAAGTAGAAGAGCAGAAATTTAGTAGCCACTCTGCAGGACCAGTCCCTAGCACAGACTTCCAACAACATCCCTCCGGAAAGTCAGGCCTGAGGTGGCTACTGCTATTCGTAACGAAGAGCGACGACAGGCTCGACCTTCATCGCCGCGCGCGCGGGCAGCAACGAGGCAGCGAGAGCGACGATTGCCAGCAGCGCCGCGACTACGAGAAAACTGGCTGGGTCATGCGGTCCGATGTTGAACAGCAGGCTCTTGAGAAACTGCGATACTGCGAACGCAGCAACAAGTCCGGCGACCCCGCCTAGTATTGTGAGGCGTGCGCCTTCCCAGGTGATGAGCCATAGGATGTCGAGTCTGCTGGCGCCGAGTGCCATGCGCACGCCGATCTCCTGGGTGCGCTGGGTGGCGACAAACGAAATGATGCCATAGAGGCCGATCATGGAGAGCAGCAATCCAGCGGCCGCGAAAAACAACACCAGCACGGTGACAAACCGTGGCTCGTCTGCCAACGCGTTGACTCTCTGGCTCAGGGTTTCAATGGTGAAGGGCACTGTCGGATCAATGGCGGCTATCTCTCTGCGCATCCACTGGGATATTACTTGCGGCGGCACCGACGTCTTAAGCAGAACTGCCGATGTTCTACCCCAGTCTTCGACCCGATTCCGCCTTAGGCAGTAATATTCCGGTTCGTCCTCACCCGCCAAGCCGCCATTCTTTACATTTTGGGCGACTCCGACGATTGTGTAAACGGGGCCGGTAAGCTTCGGCACCTGCAAACGCTGTCCAATCGGATCTTCGCCGGGGAACATCCGATCTGCGAGCAACTTGCTCAGGACGACAAAATGATCGGAAGAACTAAGTTCCTCCTCAGTGAAACCCACGCCTTGGAGCATGGGAATATCCAGGGCACGGAAATAGCCCGGTGAAACCCAGCGCCAGGCTACGCGACCGCCAGTTCCGCTCTCGGGGAGCGGTCTCCCTGGAACACTCATCGACGCATAAATATGGTCCTGGTGATCGCCCCCAGGCGGCAGTGTATCGCTGAGCGCAAGAACCTTGACTCCTGGCATGGCCCGCAAACGCGCTTCCAGCTGTTGAAAGAATGCCATCTGACGTTCCGCCGTGGCATAGGTCTGTTGGCCCAATGTAATGCTGGTCGTCAATATGCTCTGTGTCTGGATGCCCAGCGATTGCCGCTCAAGATTCAAGAAGCTGCGAGACAGGAGCATAGCTGCCGCCAGCAGAACGATGCTCATGGCCAGCTGAGACATGACCAAACCTCGCCGAAGACCAGCCCGTGCTACGGCGGTCGAGGAGCGTCCAACGAGTGCCCGTGAACGTGGCCCCGCGAAAGCCGATGCGATACCGAAGAGCACTCCACACAAGAAGTCTATGGCGATGGTGATGAGGATGATGCGGAGATCAAGATGGGCAGCTTCGAGAAAAGGCAGACCTTCCGGGGCCAGCGCGATGAAGAACCGTAACAGCATCTCTGCGAGTACGGTGCCTGCGATCGCTCCGACCGCGGACAGCAGCACTGACTCGGTCAGAAACTGACGAATCAGGCGCCCGCGGCTTGCCCCCAGGGCGGAGCGGACTGCCAGCTCACGTTCCCGGCTTGCGCCGCGAGCCATCAACAGACTGGCTACATTCGCGCACGCAATCAACAGCACGGCTAGCGCGGCGCTGAGCAATACCCATGCCATCAGATGAACATCATGCATCTGGCGATCGCGCAGTGAGCGCACCTGGAGATGAACCTCGCTGCGAAAGGCAGCAGGGGCAAGGCTGAGAGAGTATTGGAATAAGGGTTGCAGAGCAGCCTTGGCCTGCTCGATGTTGATTCCGGGCTTGAGACGAGCAAAGGCATACAGCACGCTCCCGCTACCTACCTTGCGCTGTTCAGTCTCATCGAGCGCCTGGGGAGCGACGATATCCGCGGCTTCCAGGGTCGGCATTTCGAAGTCCGAAGGCAGCACGCCGATGATACGGGTTCCACGGCCATCGATGACCACCGTTTTTTCCAGGATGGCTGGATCAGCAGCGAAGCGGCGTCGCCATAACTGGTACGAGATAAGAGCAACTCTGGATGCATTCGGGCGGTCCTCGGCGGCAGTAAAGTTGCGGCCTAAGATCGGACGGATGCCAAGCGTAGTGAGGAAATTCGCTTCCACACTGGCACAACTCAGCCGCAGCGGCTTCTGCTCGGTGAGGTCGCAGGAATTGGCGCCGATCTCAGACGTAAGCGAACTGAAAGGTGTTTGGTGATCGCGCCAGTCATAATAGGAGCCGCCGAGCATGAATTCCTGCTGAACGATCGGAGCCACCAGGCCGACTGATACAAGCCGATCGGCATGCGCATAGGGAAGGCTGCGGAAGAGGATCGGATCCACCACGCTGAAGACCGCGGTGGTTACTCCAATGCCCAGGCTGATTGTCGCAATGACGGTAGCAGTGAAGAGAGGATTGCGCCGAAAGCCGCGAACCGAATAGTGCAGATCCTGCAGCACCGTACTCATCCACCATCCGGGACGCTTCTCGTGGCACTGTTCGCGAGTGCGCTCGATGCCGCCAAATGCGATCAACGCCTTTCTGCGTGCCTCTTCAGGTGTCATCCCAGCTGCAATGTTCTCCTCGACGGATTGCTCGAGGTGGAATCGCAATTCCTCATCCAGCTCAGTGCCCCGCTTGCTTGAGAGTAGGAAGCGCAGTCGAGTCAGCATCTCCATGATCATGAGGGCACCTCTGGGAGCTGCCCCAATACCAGCGCAACGGCGGTCGACAACCGATCCCAGGTCTCCATTTCAGCCTCCAGTTGCTTCTTACCGGTGCGGGTAAGCGAGTAGAACTTCGCCCGCCGGTTATTTTCCGAGTTCCCCCAATCGGAGCTAATCCAACCCTTGTATTCCAGACGGTGCAGCGCAGGATATAGCGAACCCTGACCGACCTGCAGCACATCCCTCGAGACTTGCTGGATACGCTGCGCAATGCCCCAGCCGTGCATTGGCTTAAGGGCGAGCGTCTTCAGAATGAGTACATCCAGGGTTCCTTGCAAGATGTCAGTCGACGGCGGCATGTTCCCCTCGATATTCGACAGTAGATTTACGCATACTCTTGTCGATTGTCAAGGGGGAAGAAAAGACAGCCTCTGACCGCTACTCTGCCCTCAACGTGATCGATGGATCGACCATCGCTGCACGCCACGCGGGCACCCAGCATGCGATCCCGGACACGCTCGCAAGTAGCACGATGACTCCGATGTATGTAATAGGGTCAAGCCACGAGATCCCGTACAGCAAAGAAAACAGGGCGCGGCTCGCAGCTACCGCTCCGCCTAATCCGATTACTACACCGATTGCCGTGAGCATCATCCCCTGGCGAATCACGAGTGCGAGAATTTTGCCGCGAGATGCACCCAGGGCGGCTCGTACCCCGATCTCACGCATTCGCTCGGTAACGCTGCCGGAGAGGACGCCGTAGATACCAACGGCTGCGAGCACCAACGCCACGATGCCGAATGCCTCGAACAGGATCAGCGCGAAGTGTCGTTGCGCCTCCGACTCGGCGAGCAGGTTGTCCATGGTGGCGACGCGCACGATTGGCAGGTCTTTATTCACGGACCAGATTGCCTTCTTGATTGCCTGAGTTAACGCCGCTGGATCATTATGGGTGCGGACTACCAGCGACTGCGCCGGCTCCACCCAGGGCCACTGTGTAGTCGAGGTGTAAAACGCATCGGCGTTGTTCAATGCCAGCGACGCCTGCTTCGCGTCGCCTACCACGCCGACAACGATGCTCCAGGGGCGGTCTGTGTGCCCAGCGTCTGGGCCAACACGAACCAGCTGCCCGACTGGGTCTTGACCGGCGAAGTGGTGTTTCGCAAACGATTCGCTGACCAGGACGACCCCCGGCGCACCTGCGCGGTCGCGGTCGTCGACCAACCGTCCAAGCCGGAGGGGGATGCCCATTGTCTTGAAGTAATCCGGACTCACGGCATAGCGCAGGCCACCTTCGGCGGCATCGTTCGGGTGCGATTCGAACTGCACGCCATACACTTCGTAATCACCGCTCAACGGCAGTTGGCTGGTGAAGGCACACGAGATAACGCCGGGAACCTGTCGCACCGCCTCCAGGCTCTCGACGAAGAACTGCGCGCGAGCACTATCGGCGTAGAATCCGCGACCGAACTCCTGCACCTGCATGGTCAGCAGGTGTGATGCCTCGAAGCCCGGATCGATGGCAAACAAACGCTTGAGACTGTGCAATAACAATCCCGCGCTCACAAGGAGCACAACGGCAAGTGCCACCTCAGAAACAACCAGCGCACGGCGGGTTGATTGGTTGCCTTGAACGGTCGTTCGGGAGCTTCGTAGCTGCCCACTTTGCGGGCGCGATGCGTGGAGCGCAGGAATCAGACCCACAACAACGCCCACAACCGTGGTTACTCCTAGTGCGAAAGCGAAGACGGCGCCGTCGAGGCTGATGGCGCCGACGCGCGGCAGTCCCGGCGGACTGAGTGTCACCAACGCTCGCACCCCAATCTCGGCGACAACCATCCCAAAGGTACCCCCGATCGCGGCCAGCAGCAGGCTTTCCGCAAGCAATTGCCGTATCATGCGCATTCGTCCTGCGCCAAGTGCAGCGCGCATCGCGAATTCGCTGCGCCGGCGCGCACCTCGCGCCAAGAGGAGGTTGGTCATGTTTACACATACGATCAGGACCACCAGGGATACAGCACCGAGAATGGCCAACAGCGTCGGCTTGACGCCGCCCGTGATGTCATCCTGCAGGCGATTCACGACCATGCCGGCAGGCGCGCCACCAGAAGTGTCGTATCCCTTAGCGTACGTCTGGGCCAGGGAGTGCAGGATCACACTCAGTTCATTTCTGGCTTGATCCCTGCTGACCCCCGGCGTGAGCCGTCCCACCATGCGCAAGTGATGGCCCCAGTCCCTGCTGTCTGCGGGAAGTGAGGGGTCATATTGCAACGGTGCCCAAAGCTCGGCCGATGGAGCAAGTACGTTCTCGAACCCGCTGGGCATCACGCCTATAACGGTGAACAGGCTGTCATCCAGCTTGAGCTGTCGACCGATGATTCCGCTATCCCCAGCGAAGTGCCGGCGCCACAGCCGGTCGCTAATAACCGCCACGTCAGGACCATGGAATTGGTCATCGGACGCCTGGAAGCCTCGTCCCAGAGCCGGCGATACGCCCAGCGAACGGAAGTAGCCCGCGCTCACTCGCTGACCATCCAATCGTTCGGGATGATCGGCTCCGATCATGGCCGGTTGCCAGGGCTTCATTACGGCCATGGAGTCGAAAGAGCGACTCCGCTCCGCCAGGCCATAAAAGCTACCGAAGGTCACCGGCTGCGGGGAGCCATCACTTCTCATCTCCCAGATCATCATCAGCCGGCCGGCATGCGGATACGGAAGGGACCTGAACAGGATCGGATTCACCGCACTGAAGATTGCCGTGCTGGCACCGATGCCGAGCGCCAACGTAAGCACGCTGACCAGCGTAAAGCCTGGATTGTGGAGCAGCTGACGCGCGGCATAACGCAGATCTGCGACCACCGTTCCGAGCATGTTCTCCCATCCGTATGAGCGCAACTGCTCACGGACGAAAACCGGGTTGCCAAGCTCCATTCGCGCAGCCCTCCTTGCATCTTCGGGAGAGAGCCCTTTTGCCATCCATGCATCCGTTGCCTGTTCGAGGTAATCCTGCACCTCGTCGGCGACATTCTGATCCGCGACCGTTCGATTGGCAAGCACACGCAGGCCGTGCCTAAATTGGCGCCAGAGAGACATGCGGCTAGCCCTCCGCCTTTAGAAGTCGCGCGATCGCTGACGCCCGTCGGGTCCAATCCGCCGTCTCGAACTCGAGTTGTTTCTTCCCGGCACGAGTGAGCGTATAGAACTTGGCACGGCGCGAGTTCTCCGTTTGGCGCCACTCCGCGTCGAGCCATCCAGCACGCTCCAGCCGTTGCAACGCGGTAAGCAAGGAGCCAGGGTTCACCTTGAACACCCCACGCGAGACCTGCTCGACACGGCGGGCTATGCCGAAGCCGTGCATGGGCTCGAGGCTTAGCGTCTTGAGGATGAGCATGTCGAGCGTGCCCTGGATAAGGTCAGTATTGGGTTGGTCCACGGCTACTCCTAACAACGACATTCGCTGGAACGTAGCACTCCTTCATCTTGATTGTCAAGATATGATGATCATACTGTGGATTGACCGCACGCACTATGCCGTGGTCATGATTTGCCTGGTGTGGCTGGTTGAATGCTCGCATGTGGACTGCTTCCCTTGGATGGGCGGCTGTCGTCTTGGCGCTTCTACCTCCTCGAGGCTCATTAGCAATTCAGCCTGCGGTTGAACTACGGGGCAATGTACAGTGAATCGTGTTTGGACCTCAGGCTCGTCGTGCTCCAACTCCATGGAAACGCCGGCGGCCATTTAGAATCGGAATCGCACAACGACCGGGCTTGTGGCAGGGTACGCGATGATCACAGCATCCGCGTGGCACGCGGACGATTGGAAGTGACCTTCATGAAGGCAGATCGAAGACAGTTTTTGCGGATTGCTTCACACGCCGCGGCGGGGGTGTGGACGGTCGGAACATCTCGCCTGACGCCGGCATTGGCAGCCGCTTCACAAGCCTACCTGGCTTCCGATCCGCGGCGACCGCAATATCACCTGCTGCCGGCAGCCAACTGGATGAACGATCCGAATGGCCCCATCTATTGGAACAGCAACTATCACATGTTCTTCCAGTTCAACCCCAACGCAGCCGTTTGGGGTGATATGCACTGGGCACACGCCATCAGCCCGGATATGGTTCATTGGCGTCACCTGCCGGTAGGTCTTGCTCCCACCCCGGGTGGTCCGGACGCAGCCGGCTGTTTCTCCGGCACGGCCGTGGTTGACGGTGCCCGCGTGGCTGTTATCTACACCGGCGTGGTGGTGGCTCCTGAGAACGAAGCCACGCTTCGCGACGGCGTTCATGTCTTCAAGGAAACGCAGTGCCTGGCTTTCGGTTCGGGCAAGGACTTGACCAACTGGACCAAGACTCCACAGCCTGTCATCGCTGCGCCACCTGCGGGCATGGACGTGAGCGGGTTTCGCGATCCCTCGCCGTGGCGTCACCAGGACCGCTGGTACATGGTGGTCGGTTCGGGTATTCGCGGCAAACATGGTACCGTTCTGCTTTACCAGTCCACGGATCTTCTCCATTGGCAGTACCTGCATATCGTTGCCAGTGGAGAAGGCCATCACGGTGAGGGCTCAAATCCGGTGGACACTGGCGATATGTGGGAGTGCCCCGAACTTTTTCCGCTGGGCAACAAGCATGTGCTTATCTATTCCACCCAGGGTCACGCCTTCTGGCAGAGTGGTGTACTGGACCCCAAAGAACTCATCTTCCATCCTGAGCATCAGGGCATGCTGGACGCGGGTTCCTACTATGCGCCCAAGACGCAACTGGATAAAGCGGGCAATCGAATTCTTTGGGGATGGGTGCAAGAGACGCGGCCGGTCCAGGAATACAGCGCTTCCGGATGGGCCGGCGTGATGTCCTTGCCGCGGGTCCTGACGCTCGATGCCAACGGCCAACTCAACATGCAAGTGGCTCAGGAAGCCATGGCATTGCGGCAAAAGCCGCAACGCTTCCAGGGCTCTTCCGACGAAACGCAAAACCAGCGCCAAATTGCTTCCATGCGCATAATGGACTGCTGCGGCGAGATTTTATGCACGACTAAGTTGGGGACAACTGCCTTTGAGCTGACAATTGCTGATCCTGAGATGGATAAAGCGCATTCATGGCTTTCCGTCCAGTACGACCCGGCAAAGCCTGACCAGGTCATGATCGACGACAAACCCATTTCTGTGCGCCTTACCCCCAAAGACGAACTGGCACTTCATCTCTACATCGACGGATCCGTTATCGAGCTGTTTGTGAATCAGCAGGCCGCATTCACCAAGCGGTTCTACTATTCGGGATCATCCGCACCGCCGGCTGGCGTACGAATTACCGGCAAGACTGCACTGATCTCAACTCTGTCGATTTGGCAGCTCTCCCCCATATCCTCGGATCGACTTACTACCTGATCCCACCGGGAGACCACCGCGTTTTTGGTCTCTTCGATGGTCTCGAGATCGGTTGCCCCCAGGCGGAAGTATTTACTGGTTCCCGTCGCGCCACGCGAGGCGCACCAACCCGTTTCGACTGTTTCCTGGCTGAGACCAGCGAAAACTTTGTGCGAACTTGAGCAAAACTGCTCAGACACAGCCGCTTGCGGCATAACACCTTAGAGTTAAGACCCGGGAAGGCTTTCTATGTCCACCAATCAAATAAGCGTCCTGCTCGTAGAGGATGACGGTGATCTCCGCGTGGCCCTGTGCGCGTTCTTCGCTCAAACTGGATACCAAATGCGAACGGCTTGGGATGGAGTTTCTGCTCTCCTTGAGATGGAAACTGGTCTTCCCGACGTTGTCGTCTCCGATCTCAACATGCCGCGTATGTCTGGTTTCGAGCTACTTTCGCTCATTCGTCTGCAGTTTCCAGCAATTCCTTTGATCGCGATGAGTGCAGCCTTTTCCGATAATCAAGTCCCGGACGGAGTCATTGCCGATGCTTATTATCAAAAGGGAACCCATCCAGCCTTCTTACTACAGCTGGTGAGCGCCATGACACAGCCTCAGATGGCCGACGCGACCAAGCGTGAATATCAGCGAGGAAGCTGGTAACATCCACCGTAGCGCTGTCTCCGGCGCTCTTTTGTTCCTTATGCTCAATCTGCTTCGGCCAGCGGGACAATGCAAGTGTGACAGCACCTGCTGATTCATCAAATCCTGCACACCCATATTCAACTAATGGAGCTCGTTCTGGTCGCAGATCGCGCATCACACGACGCGAGTGCGGTGAGAACTTCAGGCTCGCTCCATATGACTCTAACTAGGCGTGACGTTCTCGTTTCGTCAGCGCTTCGAAGCCGGAAATCACGTCGAAGAGCTCTTCGTCGATCGATTCCTGCCGGATACGGTGAAAGGCGCGTGTTAGATCTCCGAGGATATCTTCGATGTTCTTCTCCGCGCGCTGCATCGCCGCGAGCCTGCTCGCGTTTTCGCTCGCCAGGGATTCCGCGCACGCCTGGAAGAGCAATACAAAAAGGTATCCTCGTATAAAAGCTGCAATAGCCGGAGTGACGCCTCCGATGACCTCCGGCAGACTCTTCGTCGGCCAGGGAAGTGCGGCAATCTTGCTTTGCCATGTATGATCCAACGGCAGCAGCCGCTGGCCGACGGGCTCATAGAAGGTGCCGGATCTGGGGTGGTTATGAAAGAGATAGATTTCTGTGACCTCACCCCGCTCGCGAGCTGCCTCGATCTCGATCAGGATCTGGCCAACGAACGACGTGATGGCATTGACCGAGGTCGGCACAGGCAGCAGGCTGGGCTGGATCAGGCCGGTGTCTGCCATAAGCGCAAGCATGCGGTCGCCAACCGCCCATATTTTCGTCGTCCTAATGGGGAGAGTCTCGAGTTTGTTGGTGGCGAACTCAACCAGCACCTCATTGAAGCGGCCGACCAGGCCCTGGTCTGAACCGAAGAGGACCGCGCCCACCGCGCCGCCACGGCGCACACTTCCAGTTTCCGCAAATGGATCCGATCCCGCCTGCCGAAGACATGCGGTCAACGCGAGTTCTACGGTACGGTGATAGCTTTCGAGCGATCGGACTGCCCTTTCGTACTGGCCGATGCTGGAAGCGGCCAGCGCCTTCATCGAGCGAACGACCCCCTGCAAATCATTCGCACCAGCGATTTTTCGGCTTAGGCTCTCGGTTGTGCCGCTCATGAGACGCTCATGTCGCGGGCTTGGCCGCGGGTTTAGGCTCAGCCTTGGGCGCGAAGGAGGTGAGCGCTTTGGTGGCAAGTTCGAGAATCGCCTTGCGGTCGTCGTCGCTCAATTTGCCGGCGGACGTAAGTCGCGCCACCACGTCGGCCGGGATGGCCGTTGTTGCCTTCCGCAGCGATCGCTCGGCGTCGGTCATCTTTTTGAGCTCCACCGGGTCAAAGAGGTCCACCGACAAAGCCAGGAGCACGGCGATCTGTTCGACCATCGATACTGGCTGCGATTCCGGCTGTTTGAGGCAGGCGCGGATGCGCTGCCCGTGATCGATCGTCTTGCGTGTGGCATCGTCAAGACGGGTGCCGAACTTGGCGAAGGTCTCCAATTCCTCGAACTGCGAGTACGCGAGCTTAAGATTGCCGGCCACCGCGCGGTAGGCAGGCCGCTGCGCCGCGCCGCCGACTCGCGAGACAGACTTGCCAACATCGACCGCGGGAAGGATTCCCAACTCGAAGAGGGTGGGCGAGAGGTAGATCTGCCCGTCGGTGATGGAGATGAGGTTGGTTGGAATATACGCCGAGATATCCTGCGCCTCGGTTTCGATGATGGGAAGGGCGGTGAGTGAACCACCGCCGCGCTCCTTGCTAAGGTGGGTCGACCGCTCCAGCATGCGCGAATGGATGTAGAAGATGTCGCCCGGGAAGGCTTCACGTCCCGGTGGACGACGCAGCAGCAAAGAGAGCTCACGGTAGGCGCGGGCATGCTGGATAAGATCGTCGTAGACGATGAGCACGTCGCGTCCCTTCTCCATGAAATACTCCGCGATGCTGGTCGCGGCGTAGGGTGTGATGTACACCAGACCGGGCGCATCGTTACCCTCGACGACGACCACGACGCTGTACTCCATCGCGCCCTCTTTTTTGAGGCTGGCGACGGCCTTGGCGACGGCGGAGGCGCGCTGGCCGATCGCACAATAGACGCAGACTACGTTCTGCCCGCGTTGATTGAGGATGGTGTCGATGGCAATGGCCGTCTTGCCGGTCTGGCGGTCGCCCAGTATCAATTCACGTTGACCACGCCCGACAGGGATCAGCGCGTCGATCGCCATCAGTCCAGTCTGCAAGGGCACCGTAACGGGAGCTCGATCCATGATGGGAGGTGCGGGGCGCTCGACAGGCAGACGCTTCTCTGCGCCAATCGAGCCTTTGCCGTCCAGCGGATTGCCCAGTGGGTCGACCACTCGCCCCAGCAGAGCGTCACCCACTGCGACGTCCATGACACGGCCGGTGCGTTCCACCTCGTCACCGGCTTGCAGATGTTGATAATCGCCCAGGAGGACGACACCGATCTCGTCCTCATCCAGATTGAAGGCGATGCCCAGCAAGCCGCTGGGGAACCTTATCAACTCTTCAAAGCCCACGTTAGGGAGGCCGGAAACCGTCGCGATGCCGGTGGAGACGTTGGTGACCACGCCGACTTCACGCGGCGACAGGTGCGGTGCAAAGGCATCGCGAGCCTGGGTCAAGCCCGCGATGGCGCGATCGAAGGCGGGCTGCAGGATAGAAGAGGGAGGCGCGCTCATTGGGTGGCCGTGTGAGCGACGGATTCGAGCGCAGCGCCGCCGCCCGCTTCCGTTTTCGAGGTGGGCTCGTCATTCGGCTTAGGCTGAGTATCGGGTTGGGTATCCAGCAGCGCAACAACCTTTTCGTCGAGCGACTTGAGATATTCGTCGATGCTCCATGCAAGCTTCTGTCCGTTGGCCGTGAGTTCGATTCCGCAGATGACGCTTGGCTTGGTTTGGAACCGGATGCGGATGACCGCCGAGAAGGTTTCATTCAGTGCATTCTGGATTGCGGCCTTTTGTTCGGCGGGCAGATCGAAGGCGCTGCGCACCCATGCCGCTTCGGATGAAGTCTTGAGCGCCACGCCAAGCGACTCTTTGTCCTTTTCGTTCAATGCGCGCAGGCGGCGGGTAAAGACTTCGCCAACGCGCTCTTCGAGACTCACCGTGGCTAGGTCCGACAGCGTCTTGCGCGCGATGTCGAACACTTGTTCCGCTGCCAGTCGAGTGATCTCGCCGCCCAGCCTGGTTTGGTCGTTGCGTAACGCCGTCGCTAGCCCGGCGCGGAAGATGTCGGTGTCTTTGCGCGCTTGGTCGAAGAGTCGACTGTGCTCGACCTTCGCGTCCTCCGTTGCTTTGCTCATGAGAGCAGCACGCTGTTGGTCGAAGTCTTTGTTCTTTTTTTCAAATTCGACGCGCTCCTTCTCCGCATCTGTTTCCTTCGCGTCGGCGTTTGCAAGTTCCGTTGCAATGCGCTTTTCCCGGGCGTCAATGGCATTAGTAATCGGCTTGAAGAGAAAGCGCTTCAGCAGCCACACCAGGATGAGAAAGTTGACCAGCTGCGCGGCGACGGTGAACCAGTCGATGAGCATGGCTTATTTTCCGCTCGTCTGAGCGATGACGTGGTTCCAGAAGGGGTTGGCGAAGATGAGAATCATCGACACTACGAAGCAGTAAATAGCCAGGGACTCAATCATCGCCAGGCCAACAAAGAGCGTCCGGGTAATGGTGGAGGAGGCGTCCGGTTGCTGCGCCAGCGAAGTCAGCGCAGTGGCGACAGCGCGGCCTTCGCCCAGCGCCGGGCACATGCAGCCGATGCCGATGGTTAGGCCGGCAGTGGCAATCGAGGCTACTGCGACAACAGTGGTGCTATCCATGGGGGATCCTTTTCATTGCGAGTGTGCCGGGTTCAACTGGTTCGACTGGGCCCTTAGATCGGACTTCGGTTTGGCTGATTGCGTGGCAGCTGCGATGTAGACCCCTGCCAAAATGCTGAAAATATAGGCTTGCACCATACCGGTGAGCAGGCCGAGCGCGGTCATGACGATGGGAAAGAGGAAGGGCGTGATGGTAAGCAGAATGCCGACAATCATCACCCCGCTCATCATGTTGCCGAAAAGACGAACCGCCAGGGCCAGCGTGCGCGAGAGCTCGCTGATTATGTTGAACGGCAGCATGATGAACGTCGGCTGTGTGTAGGTTTTCAGGTAGCCGGCCAAACCCTGCTCCCCAATGCCAAACAGTGGTACCGCGACAAACACACACAGCGCCAGTGCCGCTGTCGTCGAGAGAGAACCCGTCGGCGGCGTGAAACCGGGAATCACAATGCACAGGCTGCAGGTCGCGATAAAAATGAAAAGCGTGCCCAGGAAAGGAAGATACTTTGCCGCCTGGTCCAGACCTACATCCTTGATCTGCTTTTCAATGCCACTCACGATAATTTCGAGCCCGCCCTGCCAACGCGAGATCGTACCTTCGGTCGCGAGCTTGCGGGTGATCAGCTTTGCTCCCAGCACCATCAGCAACATCATGACCCACGTCGTCACGATGGTTTCGTTGAGTTTCATAAAGCCGTAATGCCACAGGACCACCTGGTCGGAAGTAAGGTTCATCGTCCACCTCCTTCAACCAGGGGAGTCCTTTTCTGAACTGGTATGCGAATGAGCTTGGTTACAAATAGCCGTGCAAGAAGAAACCCGAACAGGCAAGCCAGTAGCTTTCTCCAATCGCCCTGCGAGACGAAATAGAAGCCGGCAACCGCAGTGGCCGTCCGCAGCAGCAGGCTGCCGGAGAACAGAATCGCGGGGCTTGCCGATGAAACCCCGCTCCGAATCGTCCACCAGAGGCCGCCGAAAAAGATCATCCCCAGCAAGACGCCCACAAGCAGTGCCAGGATCATGGGCGGCAGTTCCTTCATGCTTGATCCTCCGGTTCGTCATGCATGGCCTTATCTTCCTGTGCAACCCAATGCCAGGCATTCAGGCAACCGATAACTAATCCCACAACCAACAGCGTGAGCGTCCAGGAATGCGGTCCCGGATGGTGCCGGTCTAACCAGATGCCGGCCATTGCGCCCAGCAGCGTGGGCACGGCAACCGACCAACCGATCAGTCCGGACATGCCGAGGCCAAACCAGACGCCCTGCGCTCCCTGGCGCCGAGCTCTGAGCTTGCGGGCAGATTTCGCGCCCACTTGCCGCAGAAAGACAGTTTCGTCTTTTGGGAGAGGCGTGCCCGAAAGAGGGTCCTTCGAATCACCATTTATTGAACTATCCGGCATGTTCAAACTCCGCAAAACGGCCGATCAGACCACTTTCCATTTTGGCCAGCGCGGTGCGGACGTTGCGCTCCGACTCGTCGAGGGTCAGAAACTGTCTTTTCACCGCGTCGTGAAGCTGGCCGACGTCGGTGCCGTCGATGGCGTGACGAACCGAGACGACTACGTCGACCCCGGCTTTGACGATGACGCCTTCATCGACGGCCACGTAGATCGTGCCATCCATTCGTGTCTCGTAAGTCAAAATCCCGGGTACGAGAGCCGCAACGCAGTCGAGACGATGCGGCAAAAGCCCGAACGACCCTTCGCTGCCTTCCGCGACGATACGCGAAACATCGGTCTTGTCCGCGAAGACTTCAAACGGCAGCAGTATTTTGAGATTCATGTCAGGCTGCGGCTCTCGGTTGAGTCGTTGATTTCGGTTGTCCGCCGGCTTTGGCGTCGGGCTTCTTTGCCTCGCCGATCGCGCCGATCATATAGAGCGCGCTCTCTGGGTAATCTTTGAACTCGTCGTGGAGAATGCGCTCACAGCCATCGAGCGAGTCTTTGAGTGGAACCAGCTTGCCCTTCATCCCGCTGAACTGCTCGGTGGTAAAGAATGGCTGGGTGAGAAAGCGCTCCAGCCGCCGCGCGCGCGCGACCGCATTGCGATCGTCCGGAGAAAGCTGCTCCGAACCGAGCATGGCGATGATGTCTTTGAGGGCCTCATATTGCGCCAAGGTTTTCCGGATTTCCTGGGCCAGGTTGTAGTGCCGCTCGCCGACAATGCCGGGGGTCGCCATCTTTGAGATGGATTGGAGCAGGTCGATGGCCGGATACAGTCCTTCGCTGGCCCGCTTGCGTGAAAGCACAATCGACGCGGAGAGGTGTGAAAACACATGCACTGCAGCCGGGTCGGTCAAGTCATCGGCCGGCACATAGACCGCCTGGATCGACGTGATGGCTCCTGCGTGTGTATTGGCAATACGCTCTTCCAGCCCTGACAACTCGGTGCCCATGGTGGGCTGATAGCCGAGCCTCGATGGCATTCGTCCCAGTAAACCCGAAACTTCCATGCCGGCCTGAATGAAGCGGAAGATGTTATCGATCAGCAGAAGCACGTCGCGATGCTCATCGTCGCGGAAATACTCGGCCATGGTCAACGCCGCGTGACCCACTCGGAAACGGCTGCCCGGGGGCTCGTTCATCTGCCCGTACACCATCACCATGTTCTCGAGTACACCGGCCTCTTTCATGCCGCTGTAGAGCTCTTCGCCTTCACGGCAACGTTCGCCGATGCCGCAGAAAATGCTCATCCCCTGTTGATGCCCGATCATATTGTGGATCATCTCGGTGAGCAGGACGGTCTTGCCGACACCCGCGCCGCCGAATAAACCGGCCTTGCCACCGCGCTCCAATGGGACAAGAACATCGATGGCCTTGATACCGGTCTCAAAGATTTCCGACTTGGTGGAACGTTCCGATAGCGGCGGCGGCGCATGATGGATTGGCCGCCACGCGACATCCACGGGCTCAGGCTTACGGTCGATGGCGCGGCCAAATACATCGAACATCCGTGAAATGATTTTCTTGCCGACTGGAGCCCGCAGCGGACCGCCCGTATCCTCGACCGACATGCCGCGCGCCAGACCCTGCGTGGGCGTCAAGGCAATACCGCGCACCTGATGTGCGTCCAGCTGGGACATTACTTCGACGACTATTCTTCCATCCGCTCCCGCGCGCAACAGCGAATAGATCGGTGGCAAGGACCGTTCAAAGCGCACATCGACGACGCTGCCGCGCACCGAAACCACCGCACCGCGATTGGAAGAAGTCGCCTCTTTGCTCATTTCCCGACACCCGCCAGCTTGATTGTGAGGTGTCGACGGGCGGCATTACTGTATCCGATTGCTCAGGTCCAGCTGCACCGAGGCAAGTGCCTCGGCCCGCAGTCTTGGGCCAGCCGAGGGCAACGCGGGACGTCACTTCGCCATGCTCGAGCCGGGGCGATGATTTGGCTATACAGGGGCGTCGATAGGAACAACACACCTATCAGCTTCCTGTTGAGGCACAACCGCCCCGTTTAAGCCTGCTGCGTTGAACTATCCCCATCCCTAGCTGATCCATCGGCTGACCTGCAGCCGGGCCAACCGCATGCATGTAGGCGGCTACAAGGAAGAGGGTACGATCACTACTCCCTTTGACATGAGGGGACAGAACGACGTGGACCGTTTCCACCTTGTGCAGGATGTCGTCGACAGGTCACTTCGTGAACTGACCATATACCAAACGTAACCCATTGAAAAAGCTTGGTGGACGCGGGTGGAATCGAACCACCAACCTGTCGATTAAGAGTCGAATGCTCTGCCAGTTGAGCTACGCGTCCGGGAGGGTAAGAAGGCTGAATGTTGGGCAACATTCAGAGGATCAGGCGCACCAAGCCGCCTGCGCCCAAACAAAATATAGCATAATCATCACCGCTCATTCAGCGCGTCGCAGCAAGCCCTAAGCGATTGAAAGTGGCGCATGCTTCGCTGGACGGGAAATTCCGCAGCAGCAGGTACGTCTGCGTTGTCACGCTTCTGAACTTTAAAACGAGAAGGAAAGACCACCCTGAATCGACCGCTCGCTCTGCGCGAAATAGAGCGTGCTCCCATCGTGCGTGAGGAATGGGCGATAACCCTGCGCCAAAAGATTGCGAACGTCTACCAACGCCTCGGTTCCGTTGGGCAGCAAATGACCGCAGCGAATCGGTTGGCGGATCAGGAGGTTCAGGTAGGCGCCCTGCCCGAAGCTGTCGTACACCGCCACCGGCGTCACCGTATCCGCAGGCTGCCAACGGTAGGAAGCATGCCAGCCCGTGCCGGTGCGCACTAACCTGCCATCCAGCGATGCCGTGATGGCTTCGGTCTTGCGCTGGTTAAGGCCTTGCACGGCCTCGTCCATGGTGAGCGCCGACTCCGGAATCTCGAAAGCCAGGGCCTTTCCGTTAGCATAGGAAAGCGTGGCCCAGGTCGAGCCTGATATTTTTTGCGCGAGAACTGCCCTGATTCCGCCGGTTGTGTAGCCGGGACCCGTCACCCGGAAGCCTTGCGCAACCGGATCGTACAGTATGTCGCCTGCGGCAAGATCCTGCTGCGATACCCAACCGCCTCCGCCGATGACGGGGCTTTGCACTTGGTCCTCATAGAAGGCTACCATCGCCCGGCGCGACGCCCTATTGTCCTCGAGACGCAGTTCTTGATGAAGACCGTGCTCGATTCGTACCCGCCCATCCTGCTCCGAGAACATGGGTGCAAGCGTGCCGCTATCTGCGAGTTCTCCGGCGTTCTGCATCTCTGGCGATGTGGCAAGGCGATAGGATACGCTGACCCCGTCGTCGTGCCAGACCGCATTAAGAAAGGGCAAACTGGCGACGGTCTCGGAGGAGCCATGCACCGACTGCACCTCGTTGCCCATCTCCATCGACGCATTCGGGCCCAGATTCACGGCCTCGGCGCTGCGCATTCGCAGAGCGTAGATGCCCTGGCTTCCCCCGCCTTCGACGACGTTCATCTGCTGCACTGTGACCACGTTGCGAATCTGCCTCTCGGGACCAAGCGCAAGTTGATAGCCCGCCGTGTACTCTGAGCCTTCCTCGGGTTGCGGGCTGAGGTTGGCACGCAGAATTAAATGACCCCCGGTGGCGCTCGAGCGCTCTAAAGCGAAGGCGTGATGAGGTCCACTTTGTCCGAATTCGCGAGAGGCGCTGCTAACCGCAACCCTGGCCGCCAGTTGCGGAGCTGATCCGTGGTCGTCACCGGAGAGAACCACCAGCGGACCATCCTGGAGCAGGCGTAACAGCGGACGATTGCTGGAGGAACGCAAGGTCCACTTCCAGTCATCGCTCGGCTCATCCGGCGACCGGGGCTGAGCAGGGAGCCATTGAATGGCCTCAAACAGCGTGCTCAGGGTGAGACTGAGGACGACCTTGCTGCGGGCGCGCAGGCGGAGATCTTCACGCAGGGTAGGCAGAAACGAGTCTCCCGTGGCCTTCACCTGGTAGGTTCCGGGAAAAACCTGATCGAAAGTAAAGGCGCCGCGGATATTGGTAAAAACCCTGGCGACTACCGTTGAATCGGCAGCCATCAGCTCGACCATGGCTCCCATTTGCGGCGTACCCCGTGCATCGCGCACTACTCCGCTCACGGTTGCCGGGAAAGGCGCGGCCGAGGCAGGCAGAAAACCCACCACGGTCATCACCATCAGAGCTGCGATTTGGCAATACTTTCTACGCACTCAATACGCTACTCACTCAAACGCATTGCAAGTAACCCAGTCCTGCGAACCTACTCCGGCCACGGAATCAGCAGTTTTCTTCCTAAGGAAAGCCACTTCCTCAGGGATTTTATCAGGCCATCGTATTGTAAAACCGCGCTAACGTTACTCTTTTGAGCTTATCAGAGGCCTAGTCAACCGTAAACGGGGCCGATTGCGCCACCTGCTGCTTGGAAACGTGATCATTAACTGTAATGGTGACTTGGTATTTGCCCGGTTGCAGGCTGGCCAGGGGCACCGATCTCCTCACCGTCAACTGGTCAGAGTTGGCGCTATTGTCGCCCAACGCCGCGCTGCTCTCTGACGTATCCAGAATCGCCTTGTTAGACGCCAGATCCGTGATTTGGTACTGAATCGTCGCAGCGTTTTGCTTGCTTTTGTCGTCGATCTGCAGGTTGTAGACCTGCATCCAGAAGTTAAGCTTCTGGCTGCGATGGAAACTCACGGCGGTGGCAGGCCCGGAACTGACCCGGGGCCGGACGTAAGTGTTACCGATAATGAACTGCCCGGTGCCAATTTGCTTGGTCGGCACCTGCTCCATCTTGTCGGCCAGAATCAGTGAGGACGCGGAGAGCTTCTCATCGTCATACTTGGGCACTACGATCCCTTCCGCCCAGGTGCCGATGTGATCGGGGTTGTTCACGTCCTTGATCGCAATATCCACCCGGTAACGGCCCGGCTTCAGCGGCAAAGCCCACCAGTGGACCGAGGCCTGATCGAGCGCCTTGCCCAACAGTTCGCTCGGCTCTTCCACCTCCAGGGTCTGTTCAAAGGTCTGCACCACGTGGTCGGTAATGGTCGCGACCCGCCCCAGAACGTTCACCTCGCCCTTGGCAACCCCATCCTTGGTGTTGAAGGTAATGTCCCGGTTCCTGATCTGCAGGGTCAAAGGAACCAGCACCGTATCCTCGGTGACTTTCACGTAATCAGTGCGGACTTCGAAGGGGAAGAAGGGTCCGCTCAATACCTTATGGTTCACCAGGAACGATTCCAGGTCCTTGAACTTGACCACAGGCGGAGCCTGCAGTTTGGAGAACTGCTCCAGGCGATCGAACTCCTTGGCTTGATTGGAGGTTGCCATCGGACCGCCGCCCAGGTTCTCGAGGCCACCATTGAAGCGGTCGGTCCTCTTGGACGTTCCCATCTGTTCACCCAGGGTCGCACCGGCGCCCGGCACATGCAGCAAAGCATCCTTTTCCGAGCGATCGAGAGTCATGTGGTAGTCGCCGCACATGCAGGTATCGACGAACTCGATATCGATGTTCTCGCCGATCCCTTCGATATACCGGTAGTGCCAGGTCTCGAAGGGGAAGGTCGAGGTCTCGCCTCCGCCCTCTTCCATGGGGCGCTCATAGGAGCCGCCGCTGGGGTGAGATTCAATGCTGTCTGGCTTGCCGTAGGCGATATACATGTGTCCGCGGTCGGTCTTCCAACCCGGCTTGCCGGCGGCAAAATGCTCGTTGGCATAAGCGATTCGCCGGTAGTTCTCTTCCTTGAATTCGTTCTCAGGGGAATCGGGGTCAGGATTGCGCCGCCGCCAGAACTGCTCGATGAAGTTATCCCGCTCTTCATCATTCGACAGGCTCTTGAATGCCTTTAGTTCCTGGTCAGTGATGATCCAGCGGACATCCTCGTCCACCCACTTCTTGTAGGGTCCCTTCAGCTCGTTTCTCAGTTCCTTTTGCTGTTTGAACTTTTCCTTGTCGCTCAAGGGCCGGTGCAACGGGTCCTGGTTGTTTGGGGTGGTGGTCAGGGTATCCTGCGGTGTGGTGGAAGAGGCATTCGGAGTGCTTGCCTGCGACGGCTGGCTGGTCCCAGTTTGAGCCAAGAGCATGGGCGGCAGACCCAACGACAAGAACACAAAAAGGGCGGAATGGACCCTTAGCATAGGTTGCTCGATACTCCCCGTACGGCACAACAAGTTTAAGGTTCGGTAACCGCGAATTCAAGCAGGGAATGTCATTTCGCCCTTTATCTTGCGGCCGATAGGGGGCGCTGGTAACACGGTTTTTACGGTACTACCGTGAAAAGCCGGGAACCGCATTCCACCGTTCCACGTATGATGTTAAGGCAAGGGCGGGGATACCGTTCTACTCATGAAACTGAAGAAAATACTGATCATCTCAGGTGCAGTCCTGGTGGCGGCGGGAATCACTGCCTTCACTGTCGTCCGCGCCCAATCCGGCTATACCAAAGTACTTACAGCTAAGGTTGTTCGCCAGAACCTGGTCTCTATCGTCAGCGGCACGGGGCAGATCAAGCCCAAAACTTACGTCAATATCGGAGCCACCTCCTTTGGCCGCATCACCCACCTGTACGTCAAAGAAGGCGACCACGTGAAGCAAGGGCAGGTCCTGGCTACGGTCGAAAGTGTGCAGGCCAAGGCCGGCGTAGAAGCTCAGCAGGCCAGCATTCGCTCCGCCGATACCGACATCTCTTCCTATCTGGCTGCGGAGAAGACCGCCGAAGCAACGGTCGCCCACTCCGAGGCCGATCTGAATCAAAAGCTTCTGGATTGGCAGCGGGCGCAGGCTCTGTACAAGGCTGAGCTGATTGCCAAGTCGGAATACGACTCCAAGAAAGCAGCCTACGACACCGACGTCGCTACCCTGGCGCAAAGCAAAGCAGCCCTGGTGCAAGCCCGCGCCCAGACGGCGTCCGCTCGGGGTAAGCTGGGGACTGCTCAAGCCACACTGACCAGCAACATCGATGCGTTGAACAAGACCGTCAGCGTCGCACCTTTCGACGGCATCGTGACCAATATGCCAGTGCGCGAAGGCGAAACCGTCGTGGTCGGCATCCAGAATGCCCAGGGCAGCACCTTGATGACGCTGGCTGACCTCTCCGTCATCACCGCGGAGGTCAAAGTCGATGAGACAGATATCGTGAACGTCGCTATGGGCCAGCCAGTCGACGTGACGGTGGACGCCCTGCCTGGCAAGGTCTTCCCGGGGGTGGTGACGGAAGTCGGCGACCAGGCGATCCTGCGCTCCACCGGCATCGCCACCAGCCAGAGCACCACCGGCACCGAGGAGGCGAAGGATTTCAAGGTAGTAGTCACGCTCTCTCATCCTCCCCCGGAACTGCGTCCGGGGCTGTCAGCCACGGCTAAAATCACCACCGCGCGCCGGCAAAATGTGTTGACCATTCCCATTCAGGCATTGGCCATGCGTACCCCGGCGTCGCTCAAGCCGGGCGCTACGATGCAGACGGTGAATGCCGCATCCACTGGAGATACGCAGCCGGCCAGCGTTCAGGATCCCGGCACCCAGGGGGTCTTCCTGCTGCGCTCTCATGGCAGCAAGATTGAATCGCAGTTTATCCCCGTCACCACCGGCATCACCGGGGCTACAGACATTGAAGTAACCGGTGGCCTCAAAGAAGGCGATGAAATTGTTATCGGGCCCTACAAGGTGCTGCGCACGCTCAAGAACGACGTCAAGTTGAAGCGGGATAATGCGGCCGCAACCCAGAGCACGGAATCTTCGTAAAAGGGAGCGAAAAGATGGCACTCGATACCAGCAGCGCAGCGCAAGCCGATGTGGCCCGTGATGGCGCCCAGGGAGAGGTCATCGTGGTCGAGGACCTGTGGAAGACTTACACCATGGGCCTGGATCAGGTGGTAAATGCTCTGTGCGGCATCACCATGAGCATCCGGCACAATGAGTACGTTGCCATCATGGGTCCTTCGGGTTCGGGCAAGTCGACGCTGATGAATTTGATCGGCTGCCTGGACACACCGACCAAGGGAAAATACTGGCTCAACGGGCACCTGGTCAGTGAATTGAACGATGACGAGCTGGCCCGCATTCGCAACCGCGAAATCGGCTTTGTTTTTCAAACCTTCAATCTTTTGGCGCGCGCCACCGCCCTGCACAATGTAGAGCTGCCGTTGATCTACAACGGAACCCCTTCCGACGAGAGAATCGAGCGGGCTAAAGCGGCTCTGCGCTCGGTAAATCTTGAAGCGCGCATGAACCATAAACCCAACGAGCTGTCTGGTGGTCAACGGCAGCGGGTGGCGATTGCCCGCGCCCTGGTGAATCGGCCCTCGATCATCCTGGCCGATGAGCCGACCGGCAATCTGGATTCGAAGACCGGCGATGAGATCATGGCCCTTTTTGATGAGCTACACGCCAAGGGAAACACGATCATCCTGGTCACCCACGAGCCGGACATCGCCGAGTACGCCCATCGCGTGGTCTACATCCGCGACGGCACGATCGCTTCCGACGCGGCGTCTTCGCGCGTGCGCACGGTCAAGGCCTAGTCCGCGCCGCTGTCCCTCAACTCTTTTCCTGCTCCGCCGATAAACCGCTAAGAGCGGTTTCACATTGGGGGTAGGAATGATCAATCAGCCATTGCAACCGAACCGGGAACAAGGTCGTTGGGCGCCAGCACGCCGGCCCCCAGGCGGCACGTTGCCGGAGTTGGTTTCACGATCTCTGGCCATGCGCCGGGTTGCTGAGCAATTGCAACAGATTGGCCCGCGAGTACGGCTGGCCCTGATTGAAGGCGAAGCGGGCACCGGGAAGCACCTGCTTGCCAGGCATATCCAGGCGCGGCATGCTTCCCCGGGCATGCTGGTTGTAGAAGAGGCGACCGCCTTGTTTCCCGCCGATGGCGGTGGCAGCAGTGAGCTCCGCTCCGAACCCCTCCGGGCCGCCGTTCGCAGGGCAGCCGAGGGTGTCCTGCTCATCCGCAACATCGACGAATTGGCAGCCGAGCCGCAGGCGCAGCTGTTGCGCTACATTCGTTCCTTCGAAACCTCGCTCTCGGCTGAAAAACCGGGCGCGCTCCCCTGCCCCTCTCAGCTGATCTGCACTTCTCGCAAGCCGCTGCGAACCCAGGTGCTCGCGGGAGCATTTCTGCCGGAGATTTACTACCGTTTGAGCGCCATCTCCTTCTCCCTGCCCCCGCTGCGCGATCGCAAAGAAGACATCCCGGCACTGGTGCAAATGTTCATCGATGCCGTCTCCCGGGAGCAACAGAGGCCGTTGCAAGGGCTAGGACCTGGTTCGCTCCCCATTCTGCTGCGCCATCTCTGGCCAGGGAACGTACGCGAGCTGGAATCCGTAGTCCGGGCGGCATGCCTGTCCAGCGAAGCCCAGTGGCTGCGGCCTATCGATCTGGTCATCCTGCCGCTCGAACCAGCCGGCAGCAAGGATGGCGAGCCAGCCCTTCCCGAGAACTTCACCCTCGATGGGGTGATCCGGCGCCACATTCTCCAGGTGCTGAAGGTCTGCGATGGCAATAAAGCGCGCGCCGCTTCCAAGCTTGGCATCAGCAGGTCCACGCTTTATCGCATGCTCGAAGCCGACATCGCCTTGCCCATGCAGCAGCCCGTTGAGGTAAAACACGAAGACCTGGTGGCATCGCCCGCTATTTCTCACCACGACTGAACGTCTGTTCCAGTGCAAGTAATTTGGGGTGCCCCATAATTACTTGCACTGGGGAACCTGCCCTATTCGCCTGCGCGAATTGTCGATACACTGCGCATAGACCCGGATTCCTGCACGCGGTACTCATTCATGGTTGCGTGTGCGGCTTTCTTTAAGGAAAGCCGCATGAAGTTCGCGATCTCACCAAGTCACACAGGAATCCGGGACCCAGCTTCTAGCAAGCCCAGGAATCCGTTTGTTACGAATAACCAGCCTTTTCGCCATTCTTTCTGTCTTCATCGCGCTCACTACCAGCGCGGGCGCTGCGCAAGACATTCCCCTCAACAGCCGCGTGAAAACGCTGGACACCATCTTCTCCGACTACTGGGAAGACCAACTCAAGCACCAGCCCGAGTTTGCCTCCTCCATCGGCGACAACCGTTACAACGATCAGCTCTCGGATTATTCGGTACAGGCCTATAACGAATCTCTCGCGCGTGATCGAGCCTTTCTCACTCGATTGGCCGAGGTGGATACGGCCGGCATGTCCACGCAAGAGCTGTTGAGCAAAGATCTGCTGATCCGAACATTGATCGAGGCTCAGCAGGAAGCCCGGTTCAAGCCCTGGGAGATGCCCGTGAATCAGTTCACCGGCCTCCAGGTCGATCTTCCCCAGCTCGTTCCTCAACTGACCTTCAACTCGGTCAAGGATTACGACGATTACATCGCTCGTCTGAAAAAAGTGCCGCTGGCCTTTCAGCAGATCACCGACGACATGTCCATCGGCATGGATGACCATCGTGAGCCGCCCGCATATCTGATGCAAAAGGTGTTGGCGCAGGTGAATGCGATCGCTAATCAAAAACCGCAGGACGGGCCGTTCGCACTGCCGGTGCAAAAATTCCCCGCGTCGATTTCTGCCACCCAGCAGGCACGCATAAAAGAAGAATTGTTTGCAGTGATCGCCACCAAGGTGACGCCTGCCTATCTTCGCTTCGGCAAATTTTTGCAAGCCCAGTACATTCCCGGCGGCCGCAACGATCCAGGGATATGGTCTCTGCCTGATGGCAAAGCTTACTACCTCTTTCTGGTGAAGCAGAGCACCACTACCGACCTGACGCCGGATCAGATTCATCAGATCGGCATCGATCAGGTAAAGCAGGATGAGGAGCAGCTCCTGGCAATTGCCCACAAGCTGGGGTTCGCGGATATCAAGGCGCTGCAGACTGCCGCGGCTAACAACCCAAAGCTGTTCCCTACCAGCAAAGAACAGCTTCTGGACGCCTATCGCGCATCCCTTGATCGCATGCACCCTAAACTTCCCCAGCTCTTTGGGCGTCTGCCGAAAGCACCACTGGTGGTCATGCCAGTGCCGGCGTATATCGAAAAGGATCAAGCAGCAGCCTACTACTTCCACGGCGCGCCCGACGGTTCCCGGCCCGGTACGGTATACGTCAACACTTATAAATTTGAAACCCGGTCGCTCGATGACGTAGAGTCCAGGGCCTACCACGAAGGTCTGCCCGGACATCATCTGCAGGTATCGATCGCGCAGGAGCTCACCGGCGTTCCCGAGTTTCGCAAATACACCGACTACATCGCTTACGCCGAAGGGTGGGGCCTTTACGCCGAGCAGCTGGGCAAGGATGTCGGCTTCTACCAGGATCCCTACAGCGACCTTGGCCGCCTGGAAGCCGATATCTGGCGCGCAGTCCGTCTGGTCGTCGACACCGGCGTCCATTCGCAGCACTGGACTCGCGAGCAGATGGTCGATTATTTCCATCAGCACTCGGCCGTCGCCGAGACCGATGTGCAGGCCGAAGTAGATCGCTACATCGCGTGGCCCTCGCAGGCGCTCGGTTACAAAGTAGGGCAACTCAAGTTATTGGAGCTGCGCGCCAAGGCCCAACAGGCGCTGGGCGACCATTTCGACCTCCGCGCCTTCCACGACCAGGTGCTTGATTCGGGCGCTCTGCCTCTCGATTACCTGGAGCAGCGCATCGACAGCTGGATCGCGCAACAACAAACGCAAAAGTAAGCTAAGGGAGACATCATGGGCGGATACGCAACCAGGCAATCGCTTGCCGGCCTCAAGGTAGCTATTCTCGGGGCGGGGAAAATGGGTGGAATTCTGCTGCAGGCCTTTCTCAAGTCCAAGGTACTTGAGCCGGAGCAGATTATGGCCACGGTGGAACATGAGGAGCGCGCCGGACAGCTCTCGGCCCAGTGGGGAGTCGATGTATCCACTGACAACGTGGCCGCCGCGCAGGCTGCGGACCTGATCCTGATCGGGCTTAAGCCCATCACGGTTCCCGAGGTCGTCAGGCAGATTCGTTCCGCGCTCACGCCGCAAAAGCTGTTGATCTCGATTGCTGCCTCGGTGCGCACGACGGCCATCGAGCACGCCGCGGACATGGAAATCGGTGTAGTCCGGGCAATGCCCAATACTCCATCCATGCTCGGGGCGGGCATCGCCGCCCTCAGCCGTGGACGTCATGCTACCCAGGAGCAGATGGACTTGGCGGCCCTACTCTTCGCCACCGTTGGCCGCACCGTGATGGTGGAAGAAAAACACTTGGACGCCGTGACTGGTCTTTCCGGCTGCGGGCCGGCGTTCATTTACATCATCCTCGAATCGCTGGCGGAAGCCGGCGTGAAGGTCGGCCTGCCGCGCGATATTGCCACCCTGTTAGCGGCCCAGACCACGTTCGGCGCAGCCAAGATGGTGCTCGAAACCGGCTATCATCCGGCATTGCTGAAAGACGCGGTCACCACGCCCGCAGGTTGCACTATCGATGGCATCCTGGAGCTGGAAGAGGGCGGTCTGCGTGTGACCCTGATCAAGGCGGTAATGCGCGCGACCCAGCGCGCCAAGGAGCTGGCCGGGTAAGATGAGAAGGGGGTACCGATGAGTTCTGCCCACGCCCTTCCGGCCGCTGCGACCCTCAAGACCGCTCGCGCCTCGGCTCTCCTGCCGCGTTTCGCCTGGATAGTTTTGGCCTGGAACGTGGCGGTGGTTCTGTGGGGAGCCGTGGTCAGAGCCACCAGCTCCGGCGCCGGTTGTGGCGATCATTGGCCGCTGTGCAACGGGGTTGTGGTGCAAACCCATCCGCGCCTGGCGACGCTGATCGAGCTTACCCATCGCATGACCAGCGGCATCACTGTTATTGCTGTCCTGCTCCTGCTTGTTTGGATATTCCGTAGCACCGTGGCGGGCCATCTGGCTCGCATCACCGTCATCGCGGCGACGGTGCTCATCTTCAATGAAGCTCTGCTGGGCGCCCTGCTTGTTCTGCTGCGGCTCACCGCTGACAACCGCTCCCCTGCACGCGCCGTGTATCTTTCGCTGCACCTGGCCAATACCCTGCTGCTGCTGGGTGCGCTTGCGCTCTCAGCGCACTTCCTCGGGCGCCGCCAGGCCTTCGATCGGCACACGGTGCGCTTTGAGCACCTGCCGCTGGTCATAACCGGACTTGTCGCGACCCTGGCGGTGGGAGTCAGCGGAACTCTCGCCGCCCTCAGCGATACACTCTTTCCTGCCGCCTCGGTAAGCGCCGCCTTAGCTCAGGATTTCTCGAGCAGCAGCAGTTGGCTGGAGCGCCTACGCTTGCTTCACCCGGTCACCGCGGTTATCGCCGGCCTGTTCATTTGCTGGTTGCTGCTACGCAGTGTCCCCCGCCCTGCGGAGCGCAAGCTGGCATTGGGGGTGTTCATGCTCCTGGCCCTGCAGTGTGCGCTTGGTGTCTTAGACGTAGCCCTGCTCGCTCCGCTCTGGCTGCAGATCACTCATCTGCTGGGAGCGGACATTCTGTGGATTGCCCTGGTTGTGCTTGCCGCCAGAATCTGCGTTGCCGGTCAGACAAGAGTCGCAGCCTGAAAAGGGCGGAAAAAGACGCAGCAGGTCCCTCCACCCCGGTCGGGACGACAGTTTTGTTTGGCAGCAGAGAAAAACGGAACTGGACGGGTTGCCCACATTCGCTCCAGCGTACGTGGGACGAAGAAGATGGGGCGAAAGCCCCGCCATTGCTCTCATCCTACGGCTTGCCCTGCGCGTAGGCAGGGACTTTTGGTGTCAGTTTGCGGAGCAGAAACTCGCGCACCAGATTATCCACGGCATGAGCACCTACGTTGAGAAAGCCATTGCCAATCGTCAAGCCTACTCCGCGATCGCCGGCGGGATGGTACAGGTTGGAGATGCCGCCGGCGGCGAAAGCTCCCGCTACGTAGGAGTAGTTCGGCTGCATCCTTCCGTTGTCTCCTCTGCAGATGACCGCTGCTGAGATAGCGTAAATCGCCCGCGTTTTTATGCTCCCGCTGCCGCGATAGAAATAGCGCGGATCCTGATGCAGAAGCGACGGCAGAATGGCGCTGCCAATCATTCTGCTGAGAGCCTCATCAGCGAAGGCTGCGCCATATCGCTTGGCATAGCCCTCCGCTCCCTGGCCATATCCAGGAAAGGTGTTTTGCCACTGCTCGGCAGCCGCAAAGATACCGGTCCCAACAAAGGAAAACGGGTCTGCGATGGAGCGAAAAGCAAGCTCGTACTTCTGCCCGGAAGACAGAGGGGCGGCATCCCAAATGTAGCTGCTATAAAAATTAGGGAAAATGCCCAGTGCACGCTGCTGCTCCTGGGCTTTCAATTGTTCCGTAGCCAACTCTGTCTGTGTGACCGAGACCTGTACATTCGTGGTAGTTGGAGCAGGTGACAATCGGAACTCGGGCACGATCAATTCCTCACCCGGAAGCAATACGATCTCGGACGAGGAGTACGTCTCGAGCCCAGGCGCCATGACCGTGAACCTAAATCTCCCCGGAGCCAGTTCAGGAAAGCTGAAACCGCCCTGGTCGTCGGATAAGACCACCCGGCTACTAGAGTGATCCAGGCCAAGCAGTGTCACCTGCGCGCCCGGAACCACGCCGCCAGTGACGTCGAGGACGATGCCGCTGATCCTGCCCTGCTGGCCGTAGCTGGCCACAGTCAGGCTGCAAAGCATAGCCAACACGATCAAGGCCGGTCTGAGTTTGATCATAATGACATTGCGCGTCGTCCGAGATTGAGCGCATCGATCCAGAACACGCTGGAGGAATGTACCGTCTCAACGACGCTCCTTATCGACTCTACGCAGTGGTTCAATTGTGTTTCACTCACGCTAAGAGGTGGCGCTACTTTCAGCACCATAAAGTTGTTTCCACATATCTGCGTGAGGATGTCCTTATCCTTAAACAGACGCATGACCAGGATCTGTCCGAATAGTCCTGGATGGACTGCTTTGAATGCCTCGAACGACATGCGCATGGATAAGCTGCGCGGAGCCTGAAACTCAATTCCCGTCAACATCCCTTCACCGCGTACGTCTTTCACCATCTCGAAGGGCTTGAGTGCTTCACGCAGCCGATTTCGAAACTCCATGCCGAGCCGATCCGCACGTTCGATCAAGCGTTCCTGCAGCAAGACCTCCGTGGTCGCGATGCCTGCCCGCATGGCGAGTGAATTCTCACTAAACGTCGAAGAATGAATGAACGCTCTCCGCAGTGAATGGAAGACCGACTTATAGATCTCATCAGACATCAACACCGCAGCACACGGGACCAGGCCTCCGCTTAAAGCCTTGGCCATCACGATCATGTCTGGGTTTACTCCGTACCGTTGCCCAGCAAGAAAGGTCCCGGTGCGGCCCATACCTGTCTGCACCTCATCCAAAACCAACAAAGCTCCGTGCTTCTGGCAGAGCTTCTGCACCCCGGCGAGATAATCGACCGGTGGCAGAACGATCCCCCCTTCAGCCTGGATGGGCTCCAGGATCACCGCGGCAATCTTCCTGGATACCAGCAGCTTTTCAATCGACGGCAGATCTCCGAACGGGACCTGGTGAGTTCCGCTCAGCATGGGGCCGAAACCTTCGCGCCAGAACGCGCTTCCCATCAGCGAGAGCGCGCCGCAGGTCAGTCCATGGAACGCGCCAGCCGCATAGACCAGGTCTGTCCTCCCGGTGTGTGCGCGGGCGAACTTGATGACCGCCTCAATCCCCTCACTTCCCGAGCTGCAGAAAAATACTTTCGAGACTTTGCCCCCGGCTTCCTGGCAGAGGGTCTTGGCCAGCGCCCCTGCTTTTGCCTCCAAGTTGCTCTGAATCATCGCCGTGCTCTGACTCTGCAGCTCCGCTACCAGCTCAGAAACAACGTGGGGGTGATTGTGGCCGACATTGTGGACACAGTAGCCCGAGAGGCAATCGAGGATCGTGCGGCCATCCTGGGTATAAAGCTCCGCGCCGAAGCAATGCGCGTACTCAACGTTCATCCCCAGCGCGTCAAGCAGCTTCACCCAGATTGGATTGACATGCTGCGCATAGGAGCGCCGATCTTCGTCTGTCGAAGTGGTTCCGCCGATGTCGTGGTTCAAGAAGACAGGTGTTGTGGCCATCATCTAGGTCTGCTATTAGTCTTAATGGCTTAAGACTATTTGGTCAAGTCTTATCCAAACTTCGTTCCCAAACTGAAACGAACAAGCGGCGTCTAATAGCCCGCGGATGGGGCCGTCAGCCAGCTTAAGTCAGGAAAGAAACTAACCGGTCTTGCGCCCGCGAGCGGGCTTGGCTTCTGCAGCTGGCGCAGACTTCGGCGCCTTCTTCTTGCTCGCCTCGACCAGGGTTGGAGCTGCGGCGGCAGGTGCTGCCCCGCGTTCGGCGATGCTCTTCTTCAGCGCCTCCATCAGGTCGATGACCGGAGCCAGCTTAGGCTTCTGCGGCTGCCCGGCAATCACCTGCCCAGCGCGCTTCGTCTCGATAAGTTCCAGGACCCGCTGCTGATACTCGTCCTTATACTGTTCGGGTTCGAACTTGGCCGTAAGCTGGCGGATAAACTGCTCCGCCAATTCAATTTCCGGCTTCTGCAGAGTCATGTTCTCGGTCTTGCCGTATTCGCTGACCTCACGCACCTCTGCGGGGAAATAGAGGGTATGCAGCACGATGCCCTGATGATAGGGCCGCATGAGCACAATCTGCTCCCGAGAATGCAGAGTGACCTTGGCAATGGCTGCTACATTCAGCTTTTCCATCGCCTGCAGCAACAACCCGTAGGCACGGCGGCCGGGATCTTCAGGGGCCGAGTAGTATGACGCCTCGTAGTAGATCGGGTCCACTTCGCTCAGGCTGACGAATTGGGCAATCTCCATTGCTTCCGACGAATCGGCTTCCAGGGTTTTTATCTCTTCATTGGTTACCAGAACATAGGCATCGCGGTCGACTTGGTATCCCTTGACCAGCTCATTACGCTCAACCACACGGTTACAAACGGGACAAAAGGTCTGTTGCTTGATCCGGGAGCCGCAAACTTCGTGGATCTGGTTAAAACTGACGTGCTGTTCACGTGCGGCCGCGTAAAGTCGCACCGGCACCGACACCAGGCCAAACGAGATGTAGCCCTTCCAGACTGTAGATGCCATAGGAAGATTAAGATACCTTTATGGTGCAAATCCGAGCAACCGGAAAATCAGCTCACCTGGTTATACAGAGAATGCGCCCCGCGCCGGACGTGAATCCGGCGCAGGATCATGGAAGCAACGTAGGCGGCGCCGAATCCGTTATCGATATTGACCACCGTTACATTGGGAGAGCATGAATTCAACATGCCCAGCAGGGCCGCGATGCCCCCAAACGCCGCGCCGTAGCCCACGCTGGTGGGCACGGCAATGACCGGCGCTCCCACCATTCCCCCTACCACACTGGGCAGCGCACCTTCCATTCCGGCGCACACAATCACTACCTCAGCTTCCCGCAAAACCTCCCGGTGGGCGAGCAGCCGGTGCAGGCCAGCGACTCCCACGTCGTAGATTCGCCGCACTTCGCCGCCCATAATCTCGGCCGTCACTGCTGCTTCCTCGGCAACCGGCAGGTCGCTGGTTCCCGCGCAGAGCACTGCCAAGGAACCTTTGCCATCATCGGCCGGAGGAGTCTGGCGCAGCGCGACAATGCGCGCCACGGGGTAATATTGCGCTTCCGGTACCAGCGCCTGGACGGCAGTAAATGCCGCTTCATCGGCCCGCGTCGCGAGCACATCGCCGCCCATGGCCGCCATGCGAAAGAAGATTTCTGCCACCTGCTCAGATGTCTTGCCGCCAGCATAGATGACCTCCGGCAGGCCGGTTCGCAGACGGCGATGGTGGTCGATCTTGGCGAAACCTGCTTCCTCGTAAGGCAGGTTCGCAAGCCGCTCCATAGCCTCTTCCGGACGCAGCCCCCCATCGCGTACCCGCTGCAGCATTTCGAGAATGGCCTCAGTGGTCATGATCTGGATCCCGCCGTCTCCCGGGTTCTCCCTAGCCGCGCTCGCCAGGCAGCCATGGCCGCTTGCATTACCGTCTTCAGCGGCACATCGAAAGCAGCCGCCGCGCGGCGGCAATCTTCAAACTCCGGCGCCGCGTTCCATTCTTCTCCTTGCCAGGAGCCGGTCTTAACGTGAATTACGCCAAAGTCCGTCTCGACCGGTGTGGTCTGCCGGTCAAGAATGACGCGATGCTCCTCCCGCACGCGGATGCCCAGGGTGGTGGTCTCGCGGAATAGCAACTGCTGCAGCTGCTCCGCGGCGCCTGGCTTACACAGCACGGTGAGCAGCGTTCCCAGGCGACCCTTCTTCATGGTTACGGATGCACTCATCACATCGAGCGCGCCCCGCTCCAACGCCAACTGCGCGGTGTGCGCCAAAACCTGGGGACTCAAGTCGTCCATGGCACACTCCAGCACCGTTACCTTGTCCTCGCCCAACTGTGGCAAATCCGCAGCCTCGCCGATGCTTACCCGCAACACGTTGGGAAAGCGCTCAGGATTACGCGTCCCTGCCCCGTAGCCGATTGCCTGCACCCGCATCATCGGAGTGGATTCGAATCGGCAATCCAGCGCCCGCAGCAAAGCCGCCCCGGTCGGGGTAACCAGTTCTACCTGCACGTGCGCGGAATAAATCGGCGCGTTCTTGAGCAACTCCGCGGTTGCCGGTGCAGGTACAGGGAACCGCCCATGCGCGCAATTGACAAAGCCACTCCCTACATTCACCGGCGAGCAATACCACCTGTCCAGATCCAGTGCAGCAGCAGCAGCAGCCGAGCAGGCGATGTCCACAATGGCATCGACTGCGCCCACTTCATGGAAGTGAACCTCTTCCACTGGAACGCCGTGGATGCGGCCTTCTGCCTGCGCCAACAAGCCAAAGGCGCTCAGGCTGAGGTCGCGGGCGCGCTGGGTCAGATCCGCGCCCATGAGGAGGCTGCGAATCTGTGGCAGGCTACGACCGTGCTCATATTGATGGTGGTGGGCAGGATGCTCGTGTTTATGTCCATGGTCATGATGGTGATGATCGTGCTCATGCTCAATCGGTCCGGTAGCGGCAGGAGGCTCATGCAGCTTTCCTTGGACCATCACATCGATCTTGGTGGATTGAATGCCGCTCCGGCTTACTCTGGTGACGCACAACTCCGCGCCCAGACCCAGCGAAGCCGCGGTTCGCTGCAGCAATTCGATGGGTGCGCCGACGTCTACCAGCGCGCCCATCAACATATCGCCGCTAATCCCGGCAAAGCATTCCAGGTACCCGATCCGCATCGCCTTACTCACCCGGGCCTTGCCTGGCGCTGGCAAACCCGGTCAGCACCTCGATGGGCAGTACTTCGTTCATCGACCCGGAACGGTATCCTTCGCAATCCAGAGAGACATAACGGAACCCAGCGGCGCGAACCACTGCCGCCATGGTCTTCATGCGCCCCACCTGAAGAACCGCGGCCATCTCTTCTTCCGCGATCTCAATGCGCGCAATCGAGCCGTGATGCCGCACCCTGAATCGCTTGAGCCCCAGGCCGCGCAGCGAATCCTCCGCCTGCTCGATCATGCGCAGCGCCTCCGGGGTTACCCGCCGGCCATATTCCATCCGCGAGGAGAGGCAGGCCGAAGCCGGCTTGTCCCAAACCCGAAGCTCCGCCCGCTGGGCCAGGGCACGGACATCGGCCTTACTGAGACCCGCTTCCGCCAACGGGGCAGCCACCCGGTGCTGCGCCGCCGCTTTATGGCCGGGACGGAAATCCTGCCCATCATCCAGGTTTAGCCCGTAGGCCAGAGTCTCAAAGCCGGTGCGCTCGAGCTCCTGCTCCAGCACGTCAAAAAGTTCGTCCTTGCAGTGGAAGCAGCGATCGGGCCCATTGACCGCGTATTCTTCCCGCTCCAGCTCATGGGTTTCGATCGACCGCAGGGGGATTCCGTGTTCCCGGGCAAATTCCAGCGCATCGCTGAATTGCGAGCGTGCCAGGCTGGCGGAGTCGGCGATGACCGCCAACATTTGCGGTCCAAGCACCACATGGGCCGCATAAGCCAGGTAAGCAGAGTCTACCCCACCGGAATACGCGACAATGACGCTGTTAAGCGAACGCAGCCGCGCGTGCAGGGCTCGTTCTTTATCCTCGAGGCTGGTTTCAGGGTCGGTTTGTGGGTTCATTTGTAAATACGCTCCCGACGATGCACACAGTCCACGGAGTTAGATGATCGAATCCAAGTAAACTGGGATCGCGATGTCGTTTTTCGCTTTGAAATCTCCACTGACTGCCAGCGACCGCATTGAGCGGCGCCGTCTGATCTTTGCAGATACCTTGTCTCTCGTCACGCTGTTCGCGGTCACGGCTCTGCTGGCCGTGCTGACCAACTATCTCTACCAATCTTACGCCTCCCATCAAGTTGCGCTGGCCCAGCGCTGGCTGCAGCGAGGCGAACGGGCCATGCGGGACGGCAAGCCCCAAGCAGCGATTGACGCCCTCAGCTCCGCGCTGGCCTATGCCCCAGGTGATCGCGCCACAGAGATTAAACTTGCCGAAGCGCTCGCCTCCGCCGGCCGCATCCAGGAAGCTACCGTGTACTTCAATGCCCTGCTTGAAACCCAGCAGGGCAGCGGCGTGATCAATCTTCAACTCGCCCGGCTGGCAGCCCGCCAAAATAACGAAAGCCAAGCCATCGAAGACTACCAGAAGGCGATTTACGGAAACTGGGAGGGCGATGGCTATGTGCGCCGGCGTGAAGTCCGCTTTGAGCTGATCAATTACCTCATTTCCCACCAGCACCTGGACCAGGCCCGAAGCGAGTTGCTGGTCGCTGCCGGAAATGCGCCCGTAGACGACATAAGCACTCAGTTGGATATTGCCCGCACCATGGAGAAGGCGCAAGATCCCAACGACGCCTTGCACTTGTACAAGACGATTCTTCACCGTCACCCCTCGCTGCGAGAGGCTCTTGAGGGAGCCGGCCGCACTGCCTTCCAGCTGGGCCGTTACCTGGGTGCAAAGCGCTACCTGGCGCGTGCACTGGAAGGCCCAGGTGTCGACCAGGAGCCGAGCTCAGTGGTTGCGCAAAGTCGGGATCGTTTGAGTGAGGCGAGCCGCCTGCTGCTCCTCTACCCCTCTTCGCGCTTAGGCATGCGCGAGCGGAGCGCCCGTATTCTTACCGACCGCAAGCTTGCCATGGCCCGATTAGAGAAGTGTATGCGGGACAGAGCCTCGGCGCCGTCAAAGGATTCCTCTGTGGCCGCCGCACCGGCTTCCAAGACCCCTTCTAACCCTTTACAAAGCCTGGCATCTCATTTCTCCCGCCATTCATCCGAAACCACAGCGAACCGCGCAGCTGCCGCCCCTCCCCCGGTCGACCCCTTGCAGGCGCTGCTGGAACGTTGGCAGCAGTTGCCGGTCAAGCTCTCTCTGACAGACCTGGAAAAAGATCCCGATCTGGCCCAGGCGCAGATTCAACTCATCTATGACACCGAGATTGTCACCCAACAGGTCTGCGGAGCGCCTGCCGGGGACGATGCCCTGCTACTGAGGATTGCCCAGGCACCCAACCAGGTGGAGGAAGAATGAACACGGCCACAGAAACGCCTGGTGTAAACCCGGTTCCCGGTGAGGTCCCGGGAATAGACCTGGCCACGGTTGCGGAGGAAAGGCGCTACCGTCCTAACCCCGCGGATGTGCAGAGGTTGGCACCCAACCGGGATGAGCGGCTCTTCCTGGTGCTTTCGATCTTCATCGGTATCATCTCGGGCCTGCTGGTGGTATGTTTTCGCGTCGCCATCAGTTGGATCCAGGTGCTCACCCTTGGGTCATCGCCTCGCCCAGGGCAGCTACGACTGTTTTTTGTGCCCATGGGGGTAGGCCTGCTGGTCGCGGTCCTGGTGCAGCTTGTCTTTCCTGCGGCGCGCGGCAGCGGCATCAACCAGACCAAGGCAGCGCTCTATATTTACAACGGCTACATCTCCTTCAGAACGGTCATTGGGAAGTTCATCACCGCGGCGCTTGCCATCGGGGGCGGATTCTCGCTCGGGCCTGAGGATCCATCGCTTCAAATCGGGGCCGGCGTGGCCTCCATGGTCAGCCGCCGCCTTAATCTCTCCCGCGACCGGCTGCGCATGTTTGCGCCGATCGGCGCAGCCGCCGGGCTGGCGGCTGCGTTCAACGCGCCGATCTCGGCCATTCTGTTTGTTGTGGAAGAGGTGATTGGACGGTGGAGCGCGGCCGTCCTTGGCTCCATTGTGCTGGCTGCGATTTCCAGCGTCGTCGTGGCTCGCTGGTTCTGGGGCGCGGAGCCCATGTTTCGGATTCCTTCTGTGACGTTGAAGGGCCCGCAGGAACTTCTTGCCTACGCCGTTCTTGGTGTCGCCGGTGGCATCGCCGCGCTTATCTTCTCCAAGGCGCTGGGTTACTCGCGGCCCCGCCTTCGCCAGCTTCCGCGCTGGACCTGGTATATCCAGTCACCGATTGCCGGCCTCATCGTGGGCGCCATCGCTTATTTTGGCTTTCCCCAGGTGATGGGTCCCGGCTATAACGTCATCGACCAAGCCATGCACGGCCAGTTCACCTGGAAGTTTCTTCTCGCTCTTGCTTTGCTAAAGATTGTGGCCACGACCATCTCCTTCTCCAGCGGCACGCCCGGAGGAATGTTCGCCCCCACGCTCTTTATTGGAGCGATGCTGGGTGCCTCCATCGGAACCTTCGAGAAGATCTTCTTCCCCAACTTCCCTATCTCGGTCGGCTCGTATGCGTTAGTGGGCATGGGGGTGCTGTTCGCCGCATTCCTGCGTGTCCCGTTGACTTCCGTTTTCATGGTGCTTGAGGTCAGCGGAAACTACTCGATTGTGCTTCCGGTCATTCTGGCCAACACCATTGCGTACCTAGTCTCGCGTAGTCTGCAGCCTTATCCGATCTTTGAAACCTTCACCCATCAAGATGGCCTCGACTTGCCTTCGATGGAGGAACAGCGCGAGGAGAGCGTGCTGCATCTGGAGGATGCCTTGCGCCCGGTTAACCTCCCCATTTTCCCCGGTTCCGCCACCCTGCAGGAGGTCTCTGCCCAGCTTGCTGCCGCCGACGCGCCTGTACTGCTGGTCCAGCTTCGGGATGGTTCCTGGTACGTCATGAACCGGAGCGAATACACCTCGATTGCGGCCACCCAAACTCCGGATACAACTCTCGAACGCACCCTCAAAGCTGATCGTGTACCGTTACTGTTTCCAGACCTGCCGCTGGATAGCGCCATTCCCTACCTGGCACGTTGGCCTGTTCTGCCCATCCAGAACCGGGCCAGCAGGGGCACCCTGGAAGGCATAGTGTCTCTGGAAGATGTGCTTGGGCGTTACCAGCAGCAATAGTATGGGAAAACCAATCGTCATCCAAATGCTGTGGGTGCCCTCGCGCCTTTTGCGAGATGCGGGAATAACGAATCTTAACTTCTGAGGACCGCCAAACTTGCGAGTAGAGGGCACCTCTCCCACGTCTCGCAAAAAGCGCGAGATATGGGGCACCACTATTTCTCCTTCCCGCAGCAGTCAACACCCCATTGCCACCATTGCCCTGCTCACGCCGGCGGTGCTTCTGGTCCATGGCTACCACCCGCTAGCCGATGACGGCGCCGTTTACGTAACAGGTATCAAGAAGCTGGTGGATCCCAGCCTCTACCAACCGGACGCACTCTTCGCCACTTCACCCACACACCTCTCCATCTTTGCCCATGTTGTTGCCGCGCCGGTGCGCTGGGGCCACGCTCCACTGCTAGTGCTGCTGCTGCTTTGCCATGTCGCATCGATTTTTCTCTTTCTTCTCGGCACATGGCGAGTAGCGGAACGAATATTTTCCACTCCTCGCGCCCGGTGGGGAGCAGTGTTGCTGGCTGCCTGTTGCTTCACCCTTCCGGTTGCGGGCACGTCGCTGTGCATCATGGATCCCTATGTCACGGCGCGCTCTTTCTCCACGCCGCTCAGTCTTTTCGCGCTGGCAGCCGTACTCGACGAGAAATGGACGCAATCGATCCTCTGGCTCGCTTTGGGTGCGCTGCTACATCCCTTGATGGCCGGTTACGCGGCCATCGCCACGGTCACACTAGCCCTTGCCAAGCGGAGGATGTGGCGCTCCCTTGGGTCGTGGGTGGTGCTGGGATGGCTGCTGGGCGGGGTCGTCTTTATGGCTTCGCGCCATGCGGACCCCAGCGATGCTTACAACCGCGCCGCCCTCAGCCGTTCCTATTTTTTTCTCTCCACCTGGCGCTGGTACGAATATCCGGGCTTGCTGATGCCCCTGCTTTTGCTGGGCATCGCGGGCGCCCGCAGCCGAGCGCAATGGCCTGCGCGCGCACTGGCCATCACCGCAACGGTCATGGGCGGTTGCGCGCTACTCGTATCTCTCTGTTTCGTGCATCGGAGCGGAAGTCTTCTGCTGGCTCGATTGCAAGTACTCCGCGCTTTCCAGTTTGTCTATCTCGCGGGCGTATTGTTGGCTGGAGGAGTGCTTGCCAGACTGGTCCAACAGCATAAGCGTGCCGTCGCCCTGCTCTATCTATTGCTTCTGGGCGCTCTCTTTGCCGGTCAGAGGCTCACGTATCCGGAGTCGAATCATGTGGAATGGCCGGGGCTGACGCCACGCAACCGCTGGCAGCAGGCCTTCCTCTGGATTCGCGCCAGTACGCCCGCCTATGCAGTCTTCGCGCTCGATAACGACTACATAGAAGGCGCCGGAGAGGATGCCCAGGGCTTTCGAGCAACAACGGAGAGAAGCGCCGTCGCCGATTGGTTTAAAGACGGTGGAATTGCCAGCAACTTTCGTCAGGCGGCAATTCCCTGGTGGCAAGGTTCGCAAGCCACTGCGCAGCTCAACAGCGCCACCGATGAGCAGCGGTTGGCCCGGCTTCGGCCCCTCGGTGTCACCTGGATCGTCTTGCCCGCGCAGGCGAGCACAAGCTTCCCATGTCCATTCACAAACCCGCGTGTGCGCGTCTGCCGGCTAGCGATTTCGCGCACGGATGGAGCAAAATAACAGTCAGAGTCGCCGAAAAGTGCGGAGAGATGGTCCATGTTGACGCTGTACCAGAGACTTATTTTCGGTTACGTTCTCCTTCTCGCCCTGCTGTTTGCCGTCGGCCTGCACGATACCCTCTCGCTTCATCAGGCCGCGGCGCTCGATCACCAGGCGACACTCCCCGCCGCAGTTCAGGCGCGCGCGGTGCTCGCCCGGCGGGCTACAGTCATTACTACCGTCTGCTCGCTCAGTGGCGTTCTGATCTCCATCGGCTTTCTCTACTCCATCATCCGGCCCATCCGCCGCACCGCCGCCGCCGCTCGCCGCATAGGCCAGGGCGAATTGCAACAACGCATTGAGTGGCGAACCCGCGACGACCTGGGCACCATTGCCACCGAGCTCAACCGCATGGCGGTGCGCCTTCGCGATCTGCGCGATACGGAATATGGCCGCAAACAAATGGACCAGCAGCTTTCCGACGCCGTAGTGCAGTCCATCTTCGAGCCGGTAATTGTCACCGATGCTAAAGGTCATGTACTTAAGCTCAATCAGGCGGCCAGTGAAGTACTGGGCGAGGCCGCCGCGGATCGCATGGCCCTGACCAACACGCCGGGAGGAGAGAGGATTCTGCGCGCCGTGCGCGATGCGGTCTCCATGCGCCAATCCATCGCCAGCGAGGACGAAGCCGCTATGCTGCCCATGAAGCTGGGCGAGGGACAACGCAGCTATCGCCTGCGCACCACCCCAATGCGCGATCTCGAGGGCAAATTGCTGGGCGCCGTCAGCGTGCTTGAAGACATCACCGAGATGCAGGATATCGATCGCTTCAAGACTCGCTTCCTCAGCGTCGCTTCACAAAAACTGCGCCAGCCGCTGGAGCAACTTCGTCTTAGCCTGTATACGCTAACCTCAGGGTTCGCGGGCGAACTGCGGCCCTTGCAAGCAGATGTGCTTCATGGAGCCGAGGAGGACGCGGAGCGCCTGAACGACCTCATGTCCGATCTGATCGAGGTCTCCGAGATCGATACGGGGCGGCGCGAAATCCGCATGGATCGATTCCGCCCCATTGATATTCTTCGCGACGCGGGCTCCAGGGCGCGCGACGAGGTCCGCGAAAAGAATATCGATGTCCAGATCCAGGCATTCGCCGACCTCTCCTATGTGAACGGAGATCGCCGGGCTCTACGCAGCATCATGGACAACCTGATGAGCAATGCGATCCGCTACACGCCGGAGAACGGCACCATCCTCCTGCAGGCCAAGGAGCAGAAGGACAAGGTGCAGTTCTCCGTGCGTGATTCCGGCCGGGGCATCGAAGCGGAACGGTTGCCAAACCTCTTCGGCCGCTTCAACGCAGCACATGATCAGGGTACAGGCCTGGGCCTTGCCCTGGTGCGCCGGCTGGTCGAACTGCTCGGTGGCCAGGTTTCGGTGGAGAGCCGGCTCGGCCACGGAGCAACCTTCACCTTTACTCTCCCCGTCGCCACCACCGTTGAAACACGGCATCCCATCGAGATCGGTTAGAAGCTTTTTCACCTGATGCTTTAATCTTCGCAAGGGATATGACTGACCTCTCAACCGACATCACACCCGCCGCGCCTGAGCTGGCGAAACTGCGCGTCTACATCGGAGCCGCGCCCGGCGTGGGCAAGACCTATCAGATGCTCGAAGATGCGCACCTGATGAGGAAGCAGGGCATTGACGTCGTCATTGGGTTGATCGAAGCTCACGGCCGCAAGGATACGCTAGACCAGATAAAAGATCTGGAGCTCATTCCCCGCCGCGCGATCCCCTACCGGAACGTTGTTCTGGAAGAGATGGATCTCGACGCCATTCTCGCCCGGCATCCACAGTTTTGTATCGTGGATGAACTGGCGCACACCAACGTGCCGGGATCGAAAAATCGCAAGCGTTATGAAGACGTGTTGGAATTGCTCGACGCCGGCATCAATGTGATGACCGCAGTCAACGTCCAGCACCTTGAGACCCTCAACGACTCCGTTTCCCGCTCCGCCGATACCCAGATCCGCGAAACCATCCCGGACAGTTTCCTGAAGCGGGCCGATGAAGTCGTGAATGTGGACGTGACGGTAGAGGAACTGCGCTCACGGCTGAAGCAAGGCAAGATCTACGCCGCGGAGAAGATCGAGCAGTCGCTGGCCAACTTCTTCCGCAAAGGCAACCTCAGTATGCTGCGCGAGCTTGCGCTCCGCACCACCGCCGAAGAGGTTGGTTCCCGCGCGGCGGAATATCGCCGCAGCCAGGGCCTGGAGCAGGCTCCTATTCCGGAGAAGGTGATGGTCTGCCTCTCGCCCCGCCCGGGGGCGGAGCGCCTGTTGCGGGTAGGAGCCCGCATCGCCGGCCGCCTGGCCACCAACTGGTACGCGGTGCGGGTCGAATCACCGGACGAGGATGCGCGCCATGGAGATCCGGAAGAGTATCAGCGGATGGAAGAATATCAGCGTCTCGCCCGCGAGCTGGGCGCTCAAGTCGTGGTGCTGAAAGACAAAAACGTCGCCGACGCGCTGATCGAGTTCGCACAGCAGGAGAGCATCTCGCACGTGGTTTTCGGGCAGTCGGCGCGCTCCCGATTCGATATTCTTTTGCGCGGCTCGGTCATCAACCGCTTTCTGGCGGAGATTCGCGATGCCACGGTACAGGTAGTCCCCATCAGCAAAGCCAAACGCTAGACGCCAGGGTGAGAAACTGCAGATTCCCTCGCCGGTGGAGTTTCTTTTTCGGATGCCCTAGTGGCTCGCCGATCCATGGCATTCCGGGGCGCTATCCCGGTAGAGAGCATTGCGCGGATACGCAACTGCCAGTTCATGGAGCAAATCACACCCTTGGGTATTCTTCTTGTCGCGCAACGCAGCCACCGCCAGCAACAACTTGGCGAACGGTTTCAGGAGATTTCCATGAGCGGCGGTCTGCTCCAGCTCGCGAATTCCCTGCTCTTTATCCGGATCGATTCCGCCCAAGCTCAGCATCCATCGCACCGGGGCCGGCTTGATGCCAGTCAGATAGTTTTCGACGCCGACCGCCAATAGAGCATCGTACTCGTCCGGCTTTTGCTTCAATAACTGTTGCGCGAGGATTCGGCCCTGTTTCATATAGCGCAGCGCCGCGAAATCCTGCTTATCGATCATGGCGGCATAATCGGATCGCAGGCCCAGCGCCAGGACCTTGGCAAAAAGAGCGTTGCTATCCTCGGGACGCTGCCTGAGCGCCGCGTCTGCGAGTTGATTACCCCGGACCACGGCGCCGTTGAACTCCTGGCGGACCTTGGGGTCAGGCGCAAGCTTTCTGCGGTCTTCAAAGTTCTTGTCGCTGGTAAAGAGCTGGCTCTCGAGGATGCCGAGACGGGCAAACTCAGCAAACAGATAGCCGGCAGCCTGGGAAACGGGTCCCAGGGGATCCTCCGGGTGCAGGCGTTCCCAGGTCGAAAAATCCTGCTGGGCCTGGTCGAATTCCAGGTTGTACATACTCTGGAAACCGCGCTCGATCTCGGTCGGAGGCTGGGTATTCGCCTTACACGCGGGGCAGATCATCAGCATGAGCACCACAGCGAACCATCGATGAGTTGCTTTCATACCCCTTGTTCGATGCAGTTCTTTCGTAAATTGTGCCGGTTGAGGCTAGCAAACTCAAGGGCTCATAATCACCCATCGCTCGCTCCAGCGCCCGCCAACGTACTCTCCCGCCGCCGGCGCAGCGAAGCCACGCAGCCAATCGGCGAGACTGCGATAGTCTTCCGCAGCCGCGGAACCGGGTGCGTAATCAATTACCGTCATACCTTCGGCCAATGCTTCGCTCACCGCGTAACTGCGGCGCAGCACAAAAGGCAGCAGGCGATCGCCCAGTTGTTGTTGCAAAATGGCACGCACTTCCAGATGCAGCGGCGAAGAGGCATCGAATTGATTCAGAAGGTAGAGAACCTGGCTAGGCGCATCGGCCAGCAATATCTCGAGCAATCCCAGGCAGGCCACCGAACTCATGTCGGGAAGAACGGGCACCAAAACGGTCGGCCGAAGCTGCAGTAGACGGCTGATCACCTCACGGCTGGCCGTGGCCACATCTACCAGGATGCGGCTGGCCCCGCGCCCGTCACGCAACAGCTCTGCCAGCAAAGGGTCATCCTCGCTGCCGTCTCCGGGATGGCGCTCTGCCCGAAGGTTCAAAACCTGTACCGGTGTATCGGCTTCCGCTCCGAGAGGAAACCCAGGTGGTGAGAAGGTGCGGACCACCCCAGGCCTAAACTCGCGCGAACCGAAATAGAAGGGCAGGAGCCCGCAGGCAGCCGTATCGGCAAGCAGCACGTGCTCGCCCAGGGCCGACAGAGCACGCCCCAACGTGGCTACCAGGCAGGTCTTTCCCACCCCGCCGGCGAGCGAGAAAACCGCCATCACGGGAGGCCGCTGTTCGACGGTCATCGGTGGCGCCACCGGAGCCTCCGCAGCTAGCTCAGCCGGAGAAAACACCGAGTGCAGCGCATACCAGCGGGTGGCGGCCCCCTCTCTGGGCTGCGTTAACTCTGGCGCCTGGACCCGTTCCACGGGCGGGCGCGGCGGCATCGCCGGGGTCTTCGCGGATACGCTCCGTTCTATTGGTTCGTGCACGATCCGCTGGCGGAACTGCCCCCGCACTTGATTGCGTGACGCCGAATAGTCCCAATACCTGGTCCCCTCCATATGCGCCCTGGAGTAAAGCGCGGCGATATCCTCCGGTCTTTCAGTCATTACTGCCTCACTTGCCCAGGCATCGAATCGCGAGCAGATCTTGTTCCCTTAACATACCCCCGCAATCCGCCACCCGTCAGCATCCAGCTGCCTGTGTCCATTGTGGTACTTTGGAAACTAAGCAGAAATGAGCTCGTAGCTCAGTCGGTAGAGCAACGCACTTTTAATGCGTGGGTCGTGGGTTCGATTCCCACCGAGCTCACCACGTCCGGGAGCTACCTGAGGGGTCAATTGGCGCGCCGGCTCCAATTTGACGTTCTTTCCGGTGCCATACCATGCCCGCCAGCCCGCCTGACCCCCTGCCTCTCAGCTCGTTGCAGGTCACTTCGCTGCACGACCGTCTCACCGCTGCCTGGCATCACGAAGTACCGGCAGTGCCCCCTTCGGTGGTCGGGTTTGAGCGTGCGGTGGCGGAGCAGCACCTGGCCAACTTCGAGCTTTGGCATGCGGAGGATACGGCGCGCATTCCCGAGGCCAGCGACCAGGACGTCGCCCGCATCAAGCGCTTCATCGATCGGGCCAACCAGCGGCGTAACGATCTCGCCGAAGAATTTGATGTGCTGCTGCTGAACTTTCTCAGCCGGCAGAACCTGCCCGCTCCCGGCGCCGAACTGCATTCTGAGTCTCCCGGCCTCATCCTGGACCGGCTTTCGATTCTTTCCCTCAAGCTCTTTCACACCCGGGAGGAGATCGACCGCTCTGGGGCGCCCCCGGGGCACCGTGAGCGCAATCTTGAACGCTTTCGTATCTTGCTGGAACAGCGGGACGATTTAGCCGCATCGCTCGACCGGCTGTGGCAACAAGTTCTCGACCGCCGGCGAAGTTTCAAGCTCTACCGCCAGCTCAAAATGTATAACGACCCGGCGCTCAACCCGGCGCTTTATGGACCACAACCGAAGAGCACGCGATCGGATTCCTGAGCTGGTACCGCCGGGTAATGACGCCTTTACCAGCGCCCGTGCTACAGTCTTGCCAAGGATGCCGAACGGCTGGCCGGGTTGACGTACGCGCCTGCGGTGCGTATAAAGACGAATCTAATAGCCGGTTGCATCTTCAATGAAAGAAGAGTGGTTATGCAGAACACAGGTCAGGGTATCCCCGCTCGGCGCAATCCCCGCACCATCGAGGGCAAGGCGCGCCCTATGCCTAATGCTTCGCACCAGAAGTCACTGAACGAGTACCAGACCGCGCTGCAATGGATGCATGAAGGCAAGTACGAGAAGGCCCGGCTGGTTTTTGAAAAGCTCAGCCAGGACGGTCCAGCAGAGATCCTGGAGCGGGTGCGGGTCTATCTCGCCGCCTGCCAACGCCGTGCGCAACAAAGTGGTCTTTCCTTCGATAGTACCGAGGAGCAGTACGACTACGCTATTTCCCTGTTGAATACGGGATTTTATGAAGAGGCTCGTGACCAGTTTCAGGGAATTCTCAAAACCAACCCGGCGGCCGATTACGCGTACTACGGTCTGGCCATCCTTGAAAGCATGACCGGGCTGGCTGAACCCTGCCTGGAGCATCTGGCCAAGGCGATTGAACTTAGTCCCCGCAACCGCATCCAGGCGCGCAGCGATTCAGATTTTCAGGACATGGCCGATGATCCCCGTTTCACCGAATTGCTCTACCCGGAAGTTCCATAAGCGCCGGGCTGTCTTGGGTTAGCAGTGTGACTGTTCTATGGTGAAAACTCTGTCCACCCTGGCTAAGCCACGGCCCGCGAAAGCGATTGTCACTCAAAAGACTCCGGTCCCAGCCAGCATTCGCGTCGTAGCCATCGGCGGAGGCACTGGCCTTTCCACCCTGTTGCGCGGGCTGCGACGGTATGTCGCATCGCCTCACCAGTCTTCCGCCGATTGCAATGACGCCCCCTGCCTCATTTCGGATCTGGCAGCCGTAGTCACGGTGACCGATGACGGCGGTTCCAGCGGAAGACTGCGCCGCGGCTTTAACATGCTGCCGCCCGGCGATCTGCGCAATTGCATGGTCGCGCTTTCTGAAGACGAACATCTGATCTCCCGCCTCTTCCGCCATCGCTTCACCGCCGGGGAGGGTCTCGAAGGCCATAGCTTCGGCAATCTTTTCGTCGCCGCATTACTGGAAATGACCGGCGATTTCGCCCAGGCGATCAAACTCTCCTCCCAGGTGCTCGCCACCCGCGGCCACATTTATCCCGTTACCAACGCCAACGTGTCGCTCGCCGCCCGCATGGATGACGGCTCGCTGGTAAGCGGGGAGACCAACATCACCGCCAGCCGCCAGCGCATTGTTGAACTTATGCTTGAGCCGGCGGATGCCGAACCGCTACCAGAGACGCTTGAGGCGATTGAATGTGCCGACCTTATCACCGTTGGCCCCGGCTCGCTTTTCACCAGTCTGATTACCAATCTTCTGGTTAAAGGGGTTTCCGAGGCGCTGGCCTCATCGCAGGCGGTCCGGGTGTACATCTGCAACCTTATGACGCAGGCCAATGAGAGCCTCAATCTCACCGCCTCGCAGCACATCGAGCGCATTTATGAGCACGCGCACCGGCCCATCTTCGACTACGCCCTTGTGAATACGGCACCGGTCTCGCAAGTTCTGCTCGATCGCTACGCTGGAGAAGGGGCTTCGCCGATAGTCGCCGACATCGAGGCAATCGAAGCTCTCGGGGTGAGCTGTATTGCCGGAGACTTTGCCGCCGAAGGCGACGTGGTCCGTCACGCTGCGGATCGGGTTGCGGATGCGGTGCTGCGACTAGGCGTCGCCGGCCGCCGTTAGCCCAAATCGAAAACAGCAGCTGGTTGAATCTCCGTTATCGTTCGCTTCAACTGACCGCAGGCGGCGTAGATGTCTCTGCCCCTGGGCCGGCGAAGAAAGGCGGGAACGCCGCGCGCGATGAGTCTTTGCTGAAAGGCCGCCACCTGCTCTGGCGCCGGCATCGAATAAGCAATCCCCGGCCCAGGATTCCAGGCGATCAGGTTCACTTTCACCGCCATGGGTGCACTGCGAGCCAGATCAGCCAACTGCTCAGCATGCTCCAAACCGTCGTTGAGGCCACCCAGCAGCACGTACTCGAAGGTCACCCGCTCCCTTGGTCTTAGAGGCAATTGGCCAGCTGCCTGAATTACCTCCTCAATCTTCCACTTGCGGGTGATCGGCATGATCGCTTCACGGATCAGATTGTCGGGCGCGTTCAGGCTGATCGCGAGGCGGGGCCGCACCGGCTCACCCGCGAGGCGCAGAATACCGGGCACGATGCCTGAAGTCGAAACCGTCATTCTTGATTCCGCCAGTCCCGTTTCGTTCACCAATAAACGCACCGCGGCCATGAACTCGTCGTAATTCAGAAAGGGTTCGCCCATTCCCATGAACACCAGGTTGATCCGGTCGCGCCCAACCTGCACCGCTTGCCGCTCCAGCACCGAGATCACCTGGCCGGCGATCTCTCCCGCGGACAAGTTCCTCTGCAACCCCAACTTCGAGGTGAGACAGAACTGGCAGTTGACCGCACAGCCCACCTGGCTGGAGACGCAGATGGTGGCTCGCAGGGACCCCGGTTCCCCGGTTTCCCCCTGCTCGGCCCCGTCACCCCCGGGCATCCAGACCGTCTCCACAGTCTGCCCGTCCTGCCCGGCAACCAGGTAGCGCTCCGTACCGTCTACGGAGCGAAAAGTCTCGACAATCCGGGGCCGGCCGATGACCCAGCCCGCTTCGGCCATCTCCTGGCGCAGTCCGCGAGGCAGGGTAGAGACCCCTTCCAGGGAGCCCGTCCGCTGCTGAAACATAGCCTGGAGTAGCTGTGTGGCCCGGTACCGGGGCTCCCGAAACCCCGACATTACTTCCGTAAGTTGTTGAGGAGAAAGACCAAAAAGATTTCTGGCGGCAGGCGCGGCTTCGCCGTCTAATAAACGGACGAGATTTTCCCTACCAGGCATTGAGGGGCCACTCAGGCTCATTTCGCAGCATAGCATCGGGTTTTGGCTGCAGGAAATCCGCTGTACTCCGGGGAAAGCCGATACACTGACATGGTGACAGAACGCAGCATTCGACGCACGATCCTTCCCTCCGGCTTAACTATTCTGACCGAGCGCATGGAGCATATTCGGTCAGTTGCCATGGGTGTGTGGATCAGGGCCGGTTCCCGGCATGAGCTGCCGGAGGTGAACGGCATCTCTCACTTCGTCGAACACATGGTCTTCAAAGGAACGCAATCGCGCTCCGCAAAACGCATCGCTCGCGAAGTGGATGCGATCGGCGGCAACCTCGACGCGTTCACCGGCAAAGAGACCATCTGCTTCAACCTCAAAGTACTCGATGAGCATGTTCCTACTGCACTCGACGTTCTCTCCGACCTGGTGTTGAACCCAGTCTTCAACAATGAAGACATCATGCGCGAGCGAGGCGTCATTCTCGAAGAGATCAAGATGGACGAGGACAATCCCGACTATCTGGTCCACGAGATTTTTACCCAGAATTTCTGGAAGGACCATCCGTTAGGGAAACCGATCCTGGGCACCAAGGAAACTGTTCGCCGCTTCGAGCAGGATATTTTGTTTGATTACTACGGCAAGCGTTTCTCCGGCCACAATATGGTTTTCTCTGCCGCCGGCAACCTGGAACACGATGCCTTCGTCGACCTGGTTGCCCGCCGCTTCGACCACATCGCGCCCACTTCGGGCGACCTTGCCGAGACCGAGCCGCGCACAGCCTCCAAGATCGTCCTGCGCAACAAAAAAGCTCTGGAGCAGGTGCAGCTTTGCCTGGGCGTGCCTTCTCCGCCGCTTGCGCACGATCTGCGTTACGTGACGTTGCTGCTCAATACCGTGCTGGGTGGCGGCATGAGTTCGCGCCTGTTCCAGACGGTGCGTGAGGAACACGGTCTTGCCTACTCCATCTTCAGCGACCTCAACCCTTATCGCGACACCGGTTCCCTGTGCGTGTACGCGGGAACATCTTCCGCCCACTGTTTGGAAGTTATTGAATTGATCATGTGCGAGTTCCGCCGCCTCAAATGCGAAGCTCTGCCGGAAGACGAGCTCCGCCGTTCTAAGGACCAGCTCAAGGGCAACATTATCCTCGGCCTCGAGAGCTCCATGTCGCGCATGTCGAACCTGGCCCGCCAGGAAATGTACTTCGAACACTTTTTTGGCGTAGATGAAATTATGGACAAGGTCGAGACCGTCACCAGTGAGCAGGTCATGGAGATGGCCAACTTCCTCTTCGACCCGGACAAGGTTGCGGTCACGCTGCTGGGCCGGCTCGATGGACTCAAGGTTACGCGCGGCCAGCTGGCCTGCTGACCCCGGTGAGCGTTTTCCCGCCCTCCTGCGTCCATCTTATTCTTGATAGACTTGTAGCGATCAAACGGGGCGTCATCGCCCTGTAGCCGCAGGAACCGAGAAGGCCCATGATTCAGACCAGCAATACCAGCTCGCAGAAACGCAACCGCCAGCGTGGCTTCACCCTGATGGAACTGCTCATCGTCATGTCCATCATGATCATTCTCATGTTGATTGCTATCCCCAACTTCATCAGCATGAAGGCGCAGGCGGACGAAACCTCGGCCATCCAGTCGCTCCGTGCCATCTACCAGGCACAGATCCAGTATCAGACCGACTTCCCCTCCAACGGCTTTGCCTGCTCGCTTTCCGCACTTGGCGGCAGCGCGAGCGCGGGTCCACCCAGCCCCCAGGCGGCCCAGGTGCTGCAGGGAGATCTCGCCACCGGGCAGAAGTCGGGCTATACCTTCAATATCGTCAACTGCACCAAGGTCACGGTGAACAACCAGGACATGTACACCTCGTATGAGGCGACCGCGGTTCCGCAGTCGATTGGTAAATCGGGCCATCGAGGCTTCTGCATTGACCAGGCCGGGGAGATCAAGGCCGATCTTGCGGGAGGCACCAATTGCTCCCAGGCGATTCAGTAACCGCCCGCGTCCTGCTGCTGGCCCTTTGTCTGTTCCCGCGAACAGCGTTGTGCGCCGATACCGTTCAACAGGTGGCGCAGCGCGTGGACAGGTACTACAACAGTCTCCATTCACTGCGGACTGACTTCACCGAGAGATTTCACGGCATGGGTATCGACCGCGAGGAGAGCGGTACCCTGCTGCTGCGCAAACCGGGAAGGATGCATTGGAGTTACACCAATCCCCAGGGAAAGATCTTTCTGCTCGACGGCAAGTACGCTTGGTTTTATTCCCCTGGAGATGCCCAGGTGGAACGTGTGGCCGCCGCGCAAATGGACGATCTGCGTTCGCCGCTGCGCTTTCTCCTCGGCCATACCCAGTTGCAGAAGGAGCTTGACGGGCTAACCCTGTCCACCACCCGCGATGGTCTGCAACTCTCCGGAGTGCCCAAGGGAATGCAGAACCGGGTGGCGAAGATTGTCCTCGGGGTGAGCGCCGACGGAGTCATCCACTCCATGATCATCACCGAAACCGACGGCGCCGAAACGGCTTTCACCTTTAAGGATAGCCAGGCAAATGCACCAGCCCCTGACACAGACTTCGTTTTTCATCCGCCGCCAGGCATCCCCGTGGTCGACGGATTACCGCCGGTGTAAACGACGAAAAAACAGACAGTCGCTCCACTACGCTACGCTTCGGTCGAGACGACAATTCGGTTAAGACATCTACCGCTAATTACTTTGACGGGAGTCACGGCCTGCCTGCCACAGAATTGTCATCTCGAGCGGAGCGTAGCGTAGTGGAGAGATCCCGGTTCTCCTTTAGGGTGCAAAGAACCATGCGACTCACAGACCTTCTCATTCCCACCGTATGCCTCCTGGTCGCGCTCGCAGCGGGCGCGCAAACCACCGGGCACAGCGGTCCGTGGGAGCTCGAAGATAGCGGGTCAACCGCTGGGCTGCGCGGAATCCACGCCGTGGGCGGGGGCGTGGTTTGGGCCAGCGGCACCGGCGGCACAATACTGCGTAGCGAAGACACTGGCTACCTCTGGCAACAATGCGCCACACCGGACGCAAACAAGCTAGACTTCCGCGGCATCTGGGCCTGGGACGCGCAAAATGTCCTGGTATTGTCCAGCGGACCCGGGGACCAGTCTCGCCTCTACCAGACAACGGATGGCTGCAGCAGCTGGAAGCTGCTCTTGACTAACCCGGATGCAGGCTCGAAACTTCCCGGCTTCTGGGACGGTCTTCTCTTTCTCGACCGCCAGCACGGAGTGATCTATGGTGATCCAACGCAGGGCGCAGAGCGTACTCAACAGGTGAGGTTTGGTTTGCTGATGAGCCACGACGGAGGAGACACCTGGAGCCCGGCCGCTCCACTTGAGCCTCTGCCCGGGGAATCCGTTTTCGCCGCCAGCAACAGCTCCATGGCCGCCGGTTCTGGGTGGATCTGGTTGGGAACAAGCAGGGCCAGGGTTCTGCGGAGCAGGATGCTGGCCGACTGGCAGAGCGCGCAAACCCCGGTGGCAAGCGGAAACGACTCCTCCGGCGTCTTTTCCTTAGCGTTTCGCGATCAGAAACATGGAATCGCCGTCGGTGGAGACTATCGCAAGCCCGAGGTTGCTACCGGCACTGCGGCCTACACCTCCGATGGAGGAGAGCACTGGAGTGCGGCGCGCAAACCTCCCCACGGCTATCGTTCTGCCGTTGCCTGGGACGAAAAGGATCAAGCCTGGATAACGGTCGGCAGCAATGGATCCGATATCTCTTATGACGATGGTGACACTTGGCAATGGCTCGATAGTGGTAATTGGAACGCTCTCAGCCTGCCCTGGGCCGTCGGTCCCAATGGCCAAATTGGTAAGCTGGGAACGCTTCCGGCCCACCCGGCAGCAACAGCAAGAGTATCCCGGTAAACTGGTAGGGGGCCCATGGCAGAGTACGTAATCAAGCTGGCGGATGAACGGGGACGCATTCAGGAGCAGGTGCAGATTGCCGGCTCCGCGGAAGAACTGCGCAGCCGTTTCTCCCAGGCCGGCTACTACGTCTACTCGGTCCGGCCGCGCGGCATGCGCGGCGTGGGTGGCAGCCGCAAGCGCGCCAACCTGGAAGCCTTCATCATTTTTAATCAGCAGTTCCTCACCCTGATCCGCGCCGGCCTGCCCATTCTTGGCTCACTCGACATGCTGGTCAAAGGGCAGAAGAATCCAACTTTCCGCGCACAGCTGGAAAATGTGGCCGCGCGTGTGCGTACGGGGGAGTCGCTTTCCGCCGCCTTCGAAGCCCAGGGCGGCTTTCCACTCATCTACACCACCACCCTGTTGGCCGGAGAACGAAGCGGCCAATTGGAAGACGTGTTGTCTCGCTATCTTGCCTTCCAGCGTATTTCCCTCTCCTTTCGCAAGAAGCTGATGGCTTCCCTGCTTTACCCCTGCCTGCTGATCACCATGGTGCTGGCGTTGTTCATTTTCCTTATCAGCTTTGTGGTGCCGCGCTTCGCCATGCTCTACGACCAGTTGGGCACGAATCTTCCTGCGGCGACCCGCATGCTGCTGGCCGTGGGCAATAATTTTCAGCACTATATCCTATGGGTGCTGGCGGGCATCGCGGTGATCATCTACGTGCTCTTCCGCTACAGCCAGACCGCGGCCGGAACGGCGCGCATCGATCGCATGCGTATCGGCATGCCGGTATTCGGCAATATCTGGCGCAAGTACCAGGTCGCGCTCTTTGTGCGCACCCTCTCCAGCCTGCTGACCGGCGGCCTGCCGCCCGTGCCCTCGCTCGAAACCGCAGCCCGCTCTATCTCGAGCAACACCATTGCCAAGGCTGTGCTGGCTTCAGTGGGCACCGTGCGCGAAGGAAAAAGCCTGGCCCAGAGTCTGGAAAAAACCGGCGTGTTCCCCGATCTCGCCGTCGAAATGATCGATGTCGGTGAATCGACCGGGGCATTGCCGCAAATGCTCAATTCAGTTGCCGAGTTTTTCGAAGAAGACGTCCAGACGGCGTTGACCGCTGCACTGGCGCTCATTGAGCCCGCCATTTTGATCGTGATGGGTTCGGTGGTCGTGGTCATCCTGATCGCGCTTTATCTGCCCATCTTCTCGCTGGGACAAGCGAGCACCATGGGAGGCCACTGAGGCCTCTTTGTCCATTTTGCAGTTAGGAGTTTTGTATGGCTGACAGCACCGTACTTGTCACCACGACTGTATCGGAATCAGACGAGACCACGCGCGCCCAAGCGCTCGCCCATCGTTATCGCTGTGACTTCGTCGATCTCAAGAACTTTCGCATCCAGCACGAGCTCTTTCGCAGTGTGCCCGTCGACATGATGTTCCGTTACAACTTCGTTCCCCTGGAGCAGCTCGAAGACCGCCTGATCATCGCGGTCAGCGATCCCAGCCGCCTGATGGTGCTGGACGAGATCAGCGGCCTGCTGGGGCAACGCATCACCACCCGTGTCGCCACTCTCTCGCAGATCACCGACCTGCTCAAGAAAACGGAGCAGTCGCAGCGGGTGCTCGACGAGGCCTCGGAGGGGCTTACTTTCGACGTTATCTCGGCCGAAGACAATCCCGATGAGAACATATCGATCGAGAAGCTCACCTCCGAAGAGGACATCAGCCCCATCATCCGGCTGGTCGATACCACCATCTTCACCGCCCTCGAGCGCCGGGCCTCTGACATTCACCTGGAAACGTACGACGACTCCCTGGTAGTCAAGTACCGCATCGACGGCGTGCTTCAGCCAGCCATGGCGCCGATCGCGCGCGAGCACCACTCCACCATCCTTTCCCGCATCAAGGTCATGAGCGAACTGGATATCGCCGAACGCCGCGTACCCCAGGACGGCCGTTTCCGCGTCCGCTACAAAGGGCGCCTGATCGATTTCCGCGTCTCCATCATGCCTACCGTGCATGGCGAAAACGCCGTGCTCCGCGTGCTCGATAAGGAGTCGATGAGCGAGAAGTTCCGCAAGCTCACGCTCGACGTCGTCGGTTTTCATGAGGACGATCTGCGCCGCTTCCGGCGCTACATCCGCGAACCCTACGGCATGGTGCTGGTCACCGGGCCCACCGGATCGGGCAAGACCACCACACTCTATGCCGCGCTCAACGAGATCAAGAGCGACGAGGACAAGATCATCACCATCGAAGATCCGGTGGAGTACCAGATTCGCGGTATCACCCAAATCCCGGTTAACGAGAAGAAGGGACTCACCTTCGCCCGAGGGTTGCGCTCCATCCTGCGTCATGATCCGGACAAGATTCTGGTGGGCGAAATCCGCGACCAGGAGACGGCGCAGATCGCCATCAACTCCGCGCTCACCGGCCACCTGGTGTTTACTACAGTCCACGCCAACAACGTGGTCGACGTGCTCGGCCGTTTTCTGAACATGGGCGTGGAAGCGTACAACTTCGTCTCCGCGCTCAACTGCATCCTCGCCCAGCGGCTGGTCCGCACCATCTGCGAACACTGCACCCACCCGGTGCGCTACGACGACGAATTTTTACGCAACAGTGGACTGGACCCCGAACTGTGGCGCAGCTTCGACTTTCATGAAGGGTCAGGCTGCATTGAATGCGGGGGGACCGGCTATCGCGGCCGAACTGCGATCCACGAGCTGCTGGAGCTGACCGATCCCATTCGAGAAATCATTCTGGAAAAGAAGCCGGCTTCTGAGGTGCGCAAACTAGCCCAGCAGGGGGGCATGCAGTTCCTTCGCGAATCGGCCGTTGATCGCGCCAGCCGCGGGTTGACTACACTTAAAGAAATCAACAAAGTCACCTTTATCGAGGCCTTCCGCTAGAGACATGCTTTCCAACATCGCCAACCGCATCTTCCCGTCCGAAGCCAACGCGCTGCGCCCTCGCCTGGCCTGCGAGATCACCAGTGCCGGCGTGGTTGCGGCCCGGCCCGGCGAGGTTGAACAAGAAATTGTTTCTGGGTTCGCTCCTCTGCGCCCCGGGGTGCTCGCCGCCGGACTGCAGACACCTAACTTCACCGACCGCGCGGCTGTCGCCAGCGCAATGCGCCAGGCTCTGAACGAAATCAGCCTGAAAGAAACCCAGATCACCGTCGTCATCCCCGACGCTGCCGTTCGCGTCCTGCTGCTGGACTTCGACCTGCTGCCTTCGAAGGCCGCCGAAGCGCTGCCCATTATTCGCTTCCGCTTGCGCAAACTGGTCCCGTTTGAAGTGGAAGATGCGGCGGTCAGCTACCAGATCATGCCCGGCAAGCCGGGGCTGGTGCGGGTGATTGTCGCCGTTTCCCCGGCTGCGGTCCTGGCTGAGTATGAGAGTGCGGTGCGCGAAGCCGGCTACGAGCCCGGAGTGGTGTTACCCAGCACCCTGGCCGCGCTGGCGGCGGTCAGTTCAGAGGAGCCGGCACTGGTGATCAATCGCAACGGCAGCTCCGTCACCACCGCCATTACAAGGCAGAATGAGCTGCTGCTTCACCGCACTCTTGAGCTTACGGAAAAGGAATGGTCGCCCGAGGAGAACTCCCTTCATTCCGCCGAAGAGCTGCAGCAATCGGTCACGGTTGCCGTCGCTTATTTTGAAGACACGCTCAATTCGCCACCGCGGCAGTTGCTATGCTGCGGGCTTGGCGGCCCTGCTGAACTTATCCGGCTACTGGGCGATGACAGAATTCCGGTGCGTGACGTTGTTCCCACACCCTACATCAGCAAGGCAATGCCTAGCGGCCTCCTTGCCGGGGTGGTCGGAGCGCTCGCCAACTAGATGCGCGTCCAACTCAATCTCGCTTCCCGTCCCTTCGTCGAGCTGGGGCCGCTCTATCTTCGATTAAGGATCCTGATCATTCTGCTGGCGATCATCGCCGTACCGCTCTGGCTTCTGCTGGCCACGGAAAAGCGGAAGGCGGCCGAGGCCCAGGCGCGGCTGGACGCGGTGGAGCAGAAGATTCATGCGCTCGAGGCTCAGCGGTCGGCTTTCCAGTCGCAGATGCGCGAACCTCAGAATGCCTCGGTACTAACACAATCGCAGTTTCTTAACCAGGTGTTTGCGCGCAAAGCCTTCTCCTGGACTGCGGTCATGATGGATCTCGAAAACGTGCTGCCCAGCGGCGTCCAGGTGCTCAACATTGACCCGGTCATCTCCAAGGATGGCAAGGTGACCATTCGTCTGCGGGTAAGCGGCCCGCACGAGCGTGCGGTCGACCTGGTCCGCAACCTGGAACATTCCCACCGCTTCCTCTCTCCCCGGCTGGCTCGGGAGACCGCGGAGAGCAACCAGAACGGGCGCCCCATCGAACAGGTAAGCGCCGTCTCCAACGTCAACTTTGACTTGCTGGCGGAATACAACCCGCTGCCCGAGACGGTGGAGAAGCCCGCTGTAGCTAAGGTGGCCAAGGTAGCTAAGGTAGCTAAGGCGTCTAAATCTAAATCTCCGCCCAGAACTGCCCAGAAACCCCCGGCCGCTAGAAGGGCGGACGCACAATGAAGCCGCTTCGCACCAACCTGCTCAGCTTACTCAACCTGCACATTGCCGGGGTTGCGCTGTTGTTGATTTTGAATCTGGTGCTGGGCGTTCGGCTTTTTCTCGCCTGGAGTACGTTGCGCGCCTCGGGGGCCGAGCAATTGCAGCAGCAGCAGGCTGCCTACCGCGCCCTGCAGCTTGAGATGAGCCCGTTGCGGGGTTTGCCGCAGAAGGTCTCGCTTTCCCGGACCCAGGCGGATGCGTTCTACGCCGCGCGTTTTCCCAATGCATACTCCACCATCTCCGCGACCATCAATGATCTGGCGACCAAAAATACTGTCCGCCTGACCAACCTCGCCTACACCCCGACACCCGCGCTTGCAGGCCTGGCCGAGGTCCGCATGGATGCCAGCCTGAGCGGGGAGTACGCACCGCTCATGCACTTTATCAATGGGCTGGAGCGCAGCAAGACTTTCTTCCTGATCAACGGGCTCACCCTGACCGGGCAGCAGGGCGGGCTTGTGAATCTGCGACTGCGCCTTATTACCTATCTCCATGCTGCCGACTTGAGCCAACTCCCTCCCCCCGTGCAGGGCGCGGAAGAGCCGGCGGGGGAGGAAAGCCGCTGATGGCTATCAAAGTCGGTACCGAAGATAAGAAGAAGGTGTACCTGGCGGCCGGCCTCGGCGCGGTCATGCTGATCCTTCTGGTTCGCTTCCTGTGGCAGACCTTCGGTCCATCACCCGCAGCACCACCAGCCCCGCCCCCGGTGGTCACCGTGGTGCGCCCCGCGGCGACAACGGCCCAAACTCCGCAGGAGAATACGACTGCGCCGGCTTATGCCCACCAGGCCTCAAAGGTTGGCGGCCTGGCCTCGCTTGACCCTACGCTGCACCCGGAGATCATGCGCCAAGCCGAGTCGCTTGAGTACACCGGTCACGGGCGAAACATCTTCTCCCAGTTTTCCGCTCCTCCGGAGATTCCCAAACCGGTCGCTGCTATCCGCCAGGCGCACGTGGATACCGGACCACCGCCGCCGCCACCACCGCCGCCCATCAACCTCGGGTTCTATGGCTACGCCGCGGAGAAGACCGGGCAGAAACAGGTGTTCCTGCTGCACGGAGATGACATTTTCATCGCTTCGGAGGGGGATGTGGTTGACCGGCGCTACCGTGTAGTCAAAATCGGCACCGCATCCGTCCAAGTAGAAGACATTCCGTATCACAACACGCAGACGCTGCCACTTCGCCAATGAGCGCTAAACCAAATTCGCCACGAGCCAGGTTTCAGCAGGAAGAGGGCTTTCTGTTGCTCGGCGTTCTTTTCATGATCCTGCTGATCATGATCGCGCTGGCCATCGCGGCACCAAAGATTGCCGAATCCATCCGCCGGGATAAGGAAGAAGAAACCATCCATCGGGGAAAGCAATATGCCCGGGCGGTGCAGATTTTTTTTAACAAATACGGCCGTTATCCCAACACCATCGACCAACTGGTGAGGACGGACAATCAGCGCTTCCTGCGCAAGCGTTATCTCGATCCCATGACCGGGAAAGACGATTGGCGCATCATCCATAATGGCGAGCAAAAGGTGCCCACCATGGGCTTGTTCGGCCAAACCGTGCAGCAGAATGGCATCACGCCTACTGGAGCCACCACCGGCACTGGGATCGCCTCTCCCGGCGCAGCCGGATCCTCGTCACCTTTTGGCTCTTCGGGGTCGCCGGGCAGCGGCACCTCGTCCCTGGGTTCTTCGGGATCTGGATTTGGTAGCAGTGGTTCGTCGTTTGGCGCTGGGTCGTCAACCTCGCCCTTCGGCGGAAACTCCGGATCGGCCTTCGGCAACAGCGGCTCATCCACCTCGCCCATTGGCAGTACCGACACCGGCTCCGGGAGTGGTTTCGGTTCGGCTTCCGGGACTGGCGGAACGGGCACCATTGGTGGAACGACGACGACCGGAGGGACAATCCCGGGGATCGGCGGAACGCAAACGACTGGGAGCAGTGGCGCCTTCGGCTCACCGGGCGTGACTGTCGGTGGTGCGCCGATCGTGGGCGTTGGCTTGCTCAGCAAGGATACGTCGATCAAGATCTATAAGAAGCAAACGCACTACAACCAATGGGAGTTTGTATTCAATCCCAACGAGAACGCTGTGAATGCGATGGTCGGGGGCGCCAACGTCAACGGCACCACGAACGGCACGGGCGTAAACGGTAGCACTGGCACTGGCTTCAGCAACAGTAATGGCGCCGGTGGCTTTGGTAACAATAGCGGATCTGGTTTTGGTTCTAGTACTGGGTCCGGTTTTGGTTCCAGTACTGGGTCCGGTTTTGGTTCCAGCAACGGCTCTGGTTTTGGAGGAACGCCGCCGGCAAGCCCTGTGAGCCCCACTGCGCCCACCAGCAATCCGCCTCAGTGAGGCAGATCGTCCCGCTCTGTTACAAAATTCGACTGCAAATCTTCTGGTGCCAACGGAGTCCGGGTACCCACATCTGGCTCGTTTTTCGCGAGATATGGGGGCAATAACATATTTGACTAACCAAACATAAATGATTTTCTGGGAAGTGTACCCAGCCAAAACTAGAGTGGGATTCCGCGAACGGTTCGTCTGATTTGGTGCGCCAACCCTCTCATGGTGACCAAAACTTCTCTCCCCGCAAGTGGTTGGTCATTGGGGAAAAATACCGCAAAGGCAACTGTGCCATCATCCACTACTTCCGCATTAGTGTGTCCGTAAAGTCGCGCATGCTGGGAGCGATGGCCGACACCGAGCCAAGACGGAACGCTGAATTCCTCATTGTTGCCGTTTTTGAATGTGACACCGAACACGCCGCTGATAGCCGCGTAGGGAATGAGGAGTTCGTGTTTGTCGCGAATGTCCAGGTCGTGCAGGGCAAAGAGGTCTTGCCCGTTACCAGCTTCGTAAGGCTGTACTGTATCGAGAATGTACTTGGCTATGGAATCTGTGATCTTCCCCTTGTGCAGGTTGCTCTCCAGGCACCGCTTGACCTCTTTCTCCGTCTTGCCACAAGGAAATTTTGTGTAATTACTTCTCTTCGCTGTGCAGGCGAATTCGATATCGCTCCACGCGAAATCGAGCGCTGTATGAAAATTGTGAAGTGCGTCTCCGAGGATAAGAGAGAGCGACTCGGTCGAGAATTCCTCCACGGTTACGGTCGCCGTATCGCATCCGGCATCCAAATCGTGGTTGATCGAGACTCTATGATGTGCCTCGCGCCCCGCTTTCCTGACCTGGAAATCGAGAGCATCCATGAGTTCCTCGCCGCGCCGGATTTTAGCCAAAGAGTTCAAAAAGATCATGGAGTGTGCCTGGATGCAAGAAGTAAGCCTTAGTTTGGCTGTCCGCCTTTTGGTTTCCATCTCGCAAGAAGTTCTTTCACCCTCTCTGCATGATCTGGATCGGGGGGCGGAAGAAGTGCTTCAAGGGCTTCGAAATTCTCGTTCAGCCGCTTCTCAAGTCCAGGGGTACCGCCTAAACCCGCCATCTTCGGCTGCCCAAGCGGCAAATAACGTTAAGGTTCGTGGTATCCCACATCTCGCAAAAAACGAGCGAGACATCGGGCACCCATGGTCGTGGCTAGGACAGATCCCGAAGCGCCTAGCGTCTCTGAAAATCAGGTGAGCCCAACAGAAGCCCGGCCACCAGTGCCGCTTGTTTGTCCGCCGGCGCCGGGATGGGTGTGGCCAGATCCATGACCTGTACGAATGCCGCTCGGACGGGCATCGTTCCCGCCTGCTTCGCCCCGGGTTTCGCTGGTTCAGCGCCGGGCAGTGCGATCGGGACCTGCGCGGCCAGTTCGTCTGCCTGCTGCAAGACCGTTTGCCGCGCCTGCGGATTCAACTCCCCCTCCAGAAACACGGCTTCCAGTTTCGTTTCCTTCTGCGCGGAGGTCGCCGCGTCCGGCCCCTTGATCTTCATCAGGGAATCCAAATCGGTAGCCGTGCCGAGCTTGTGGCTCGCGAGCGCCAGGGCAATATTGATGCGGGTCAACAGGTCACCGGAGTTAACCCACGCCGCAGCAGTCCAGGAGTAGCCATTCGGTGTCTGGCAGCCGAAGAACGGCATACCCAATTGGCCCATCGCGTTCAGCACGATCGCCGGCCGCTCTACTTCGCCCCCTGTCACCCGCACTGCCGACAGAACAAATTCTTCCGGCGTCTTTACCTTGGCGCGATACGCCTCGCGGGACCAGAACTCCGGCGAAGTAAACATGGTGCGCAGTACCTGCCGTATGTCGCCATCGGAATGCAGATAGGTCTTTGCCATGCGGTCCACGAGCGCCGGCGGCGGGGTGTCGCTCACAAAGCGCTCCGCCAGCTGCTGGGACAGGTGGTGCGCCGTCGCCGGGCTGGTGGCCAGCCGGTGAAGCATATCGAGACCCTCCTGCTCGCCATTCTCCGGAATGGTCTGGCCCATCACAACCTTCGGACCTGGCTCGTGCCTCCGCTCATTGAAGGTGAACCCCACTCCTTTGCGGGGCTCATCGATGGTCCAACCAGTAAAGACCTTGGCTACCTCGGTCACGTCCTTCTGCGTATACCCGCCATCGACGCCGAGGGTATGCAGCTCCATCAATTCGCGGGCATAGTTCTCATTCAGCCCGGGATCCCTGTTTTTGGCTGCGGGATTGGCCTGGGCGCGCATCGCGGCCAGCGAATGCGGTCCGATGCTGGAATGATTGTCGAGATAGAAGAGCATCGCCGGACTTTTCGCCGTAGCCACCAGCAGGTCTTCAAACTTTCCCATGGCATGCGGGGCAATTACGTTTTGCTGGTAATCCACCAGGTACCACGGTGCAAGTGGGCCTTTCTTCAGATAGACGTTGAAGTGGTTCAACCAGAAGTCCGTCATTACCGCCTGCAGCTGCCGCTGGCTGTAGACATCGGTAAGCAGCCGGGTTTGCAGCAGCTCGCCGGCCACCAGCAGGGTGGGGTTTAAGAGCGCGACCATTGTTTCTTTTTGCTGCGCCGTCATCCCGGCTGTCAACTGGGATTTTTCTTCCGGGGTCAGCCCCTTCATGAATCCGCGCAGCTGGCCCGGCTTCATAGTCACCAGCCGTTCCAGCCGCTGATCGGGAGATAGATTCACGATCTGGGTTGAGGCCAGGTCGGCATACAGCTTCTGCTCATGGACGGTGATCGAAGGGGAGCTGGCCACATCCTCAAGCGCCATCGCGTCGGCCATTACGCTTTCGTTTGCCGCTGCCGCCATCTTCGCAGGGTCTGCGGGAATGGGCTCGGCCACGGGCTGCTTCGCAGCTTCCTGCGCCTGCTTCTGCCGCCTTTCTTCATAGGCAAAGACCTGGTTCTGGTAGATTGCGCGCTCGACACGATCCGTGGGCAGGGAGACCTTTCCGTCGGCTACGGCGCGAATCACCGCCGCGGACGGGAAGGCCTGGATCAGATCCTGTTGGCCGAGGTGCATTGCGGGAAAGCTCTGCAGCCGCGCCTCAAGCAGGCTGTCGTCGATCTGCTCCGGGTTGAGCTGCATCTCGATCCACTTCCTGACCCCGATCGCCTGTATCCGTTCCAAATCGCCCGGCCGGGGACCGAAGGTGAGCCGATTGAGCGCATGAGTCGCGCGTTCTTCTTCCGTCAGCGGCTGGACCACGGGCGCGTGCTTGCTATGCCAGCCAGGATTGGGGGCCGCCAGCAACATTGCGGGCTCCTGTACCAGGGAAAGAATGAGACAGCCCGCCAGGACACGGGAAAAACGTCCGGCGGTAAAAAATGAAGATGAAGCCATGGTCGAGCCGCTCCGCAATCATGAATCTAGGAGTTCAGACCCCCCCACAGGCCTGAAGTCGCGCCCTTAGCCGATTATGCGCTTTGGACAAGCTTGGACAGCTGCTAAGTCCTTTGTTTAAGCCGCGCGCTCCGCGTGTTATCCCGCGGCGTTCTCAACCACCGGTTCCAGACTGGGAGGCAGGATGCCCATGGCCTGGTAGATGGGCCGGATCTCTTCCCGCATAGCCTTCAACCGGGTGGCAAACCATAGGCCGCCCAGGATGACTACGGTACCGGTGATGATCACGGTGTGCGGAGCGCCCAACAAGTGAGCCAGACCGCCGGCCAGCAGGCTGCCAAAGGGCGCCATGCCCACGAAGGCCATCGTATAGTAGCTCATCACCCGCCCCCGCCGGTCCTCGGGGACGACGGTTTGGATGATGGTGTTGCTGGCCGCCATACCCTGCATCATGCCGTAGCCGGTAAACAGCATCATCGACATGGAAAACCACATCACCCGCGACAGCCCGAAGAACGCCAACCCGGCGCCAAAGGACACAGCGGCTACGGGAATCATCCGTCCCAACCCCAATACGGTTTTGCGCACTGCGAGCGAAAGGGCGGAAATCAGAGCCCCCACGCCCGAGGCGCCCATCAGGATGCCCAGCGTATGCGGCCCGCCGTGCAGCACCTGGGCAGCAAAAATCGGCATCAGCACGATGTAAGGCATGCCCATGAGGCTGACCAGCGCGAACAGCAGCAAGATGGTGCGTACGGGTGCGAACCTTGACACGTAGGCCCATCCCTCCCCTAATTGAACCACCATGGAGGCAGCGGCCCCGCGCATCCCAGGCAGCGGCTTCACCCTCATCATGGCCAGCGATGCGATTACCGCCAAGTAGCTCAGGCCATCGATGAGAAAGCAATCGCCCTCACCGCGAGCGGCAATCACCAAGCCCGCCAGCGACGGACCCACCAGACGCGCCATGTTGACCATAGAGGAATTGATGGCAATGGCATTGCCAAGGTCCTGCCGGTCCTCCACCATCTGGACCATAAAGGCCTGCCGGCCCGGCATGTCAAAGGCGTTGATTAGACCTTGGAAGGCGCTCAGGACCAGGATCTCAGCAATCGTTATGCGCTTAGAAAGCGTCAAGCCGGCCAGCAGCAGAGACTGCACGGCGGCCAGGGCCTGGGTCCAAAGCAGCACGTTTCTGCGGTCCAGGCGGTCGACCCATACCCCGGCAAAGGGCGCCAGCAGGAAGGTGGGGATTTGCCCCACAAAGCCCACCAGACCCAGCAGCAGGGCGGAGCCGGTAAGCCGGTACACCAGCCAGCTGGTGGCCACGCGCGTCATCCAGGTGCCGATGAGCGAAACGCTCTGTCCGCTGAAAAACAGCCTGAAGTTGCGATGCCTTAAGGCGCGCCACGCATGGGAGATACCCAACCTGTCGTTTTGCTTCTCCTCAATTGCGGCCAAAATGGTTCCTCGAATCGTCTTTTAGATGCCCCATGGCTTGTAGACGGCTCCGTGCTGTTGCGACGTACAATGACTCGGCAGAAAGGCTAGGTGTGCCTTGTCGTTTTATCAACATAACCCCCTGGGTGTGATCTGGACTATCTTCGGGGTGCTCTGGGTGTTGCCCGCAATCTTCGGCAAACGGACTATCCAAAGACAGACCTCACGCTCGCGCCTGTTACAGCTCGCCTTGTTGGTGGCAGCCTACGTTCTGATGTCTAATCCTGATCTGGGTTGGGCTCTGCTGAATCGACCCCTGGTGCCGGACAACAAGATGACGACCGCGATCGGCTACGGGTTACTGCTGACCGGGATGCTCTTCGCGGCTTGGGCGCGGTTTTCTCTCGGCGGCAACTGGAGCTCCAACGTCACCCTCAAGCAGAACCACACTCTGGTGAGCTCTGGGCCGTACCGCATTGTCCGCCACCCTATCTATACGGGACTGCTTGTGGCTTTGCTGGGCACGGCAATTGCCCTTGGGCCACTGCGCTGCTTTGTCGGGGTAGTGCTGGCAGCGATTGCCTGGAAGTTCAAATCGATCACCGAAGAGGCATTCATGGTGCAGGAGTTCGGCGAACAGTACACCCGCTACCGGACGGAAGTGAAAGCCTTGGTTCCTTACATCTGGTAGCGCCAGCTGCAACCTCTTGTCCCCATCCTGCACCCAAGCAGACACCGCCTCTTTTTCGAAACTGCGGTAAGGACAACGAGGAGAAAGCCATGCCCACAACCAACACCAAAAGCGAAGACACCAAGAACGAAAGCACCAAGATGGAAACCGCCATCACCCGAGAACGACTGGTCGCCCTGCTCAATGAAGACCTGGCCCGGGAATACCAGGCCATCATTGCTTATGTCACGTATTCCCAGGTGCTGAAGGGCGCTGCCTATATGAACATCGCGGCGGAGCTGGAGGTGCACGCCAAGGAAGAACTGCAGCATGCGTTGATTCTTTCGAATCAGATCGACTACATGGGCGGCATGCCGGTGGTGGTCCCCAAGCCGGTCAAGACTTCGGAAAAGGCGGAAGAGATGCTGCGCTTCGACCTGGACAACGAGAATGAGACCATCCGCAATTACCGTCAGCGGATCCGCCAGTGCGATCAGCTAGGAGAGTATGCAACGGCCGAGCACATCCGCGAAATCCTGTTGCAGGAACAGGATCATCAGATTGCCCTGGCCACCGCGCTGGGAATCGACGTTCCCAATCTCACCGAACCCTCCAAGTCTTCGCAGGAATAAGCGTCCCAACCCCCGGCTGGGGATCTGCCGCGCCCCAGCCAGCCCTACGACATCCTTTTAGCCGCCGTCGGTTAAACTGGAAATACCGCCATGTTCGAAAACCTATCCGACAAGCTGCAGAGGGCCTTCAAGAATCTCCGTGGTCAGGGCACCGTCACCGAAGAAAATATCGGGGACGCTCTGCGCGAGATCCGCGTCGCCCTGCTCGAAGCCGACGTCAACCTGAACGTGGTCAAGGAGCTTATCGATCACATCCGGGAGAAGGCATTGGGCGCGCAGGTGATGACGGCCCTTTCCCCCACCGAGCAGGTGATCAAGATCGTCCGCGACGAGCTGGTGGCGCTGCTGGGTAAAGACACGGCTCGCTTCAACTTCGCCTCCCGGCCGCCTACGGTCATCCTGATGGCCGGCCTGCAGGGCTCCGGCAAGACCACCACTTCGGGCAAGCTGGCTGCGTGGCTGCGGAAGGGCGGCCACCGACCTTTGCTGGTTTCGGTTGACGTCTACCGTCCGGCTGCCCGGGAGCAACTGCGGGTCGTCGCCAACGCCATCAAGGTCAACTTGTACGAGGGCGACACCAAGGGCGAGGCGCCCGGGTATGCGCTAGTGGAGCGGCTGGCCAAGGAGGCGCGCCGCGAAGCCATCAATACTGGCTGCGACACGCTCATCGTCGACACCGCCGGCCGTTTGGCGCTGGACGAGGAGCTGATGCAGGAGATGCGGGGGCTCAAGGCGCTGCTCAATCCACAGGAGATCCTGTTCGTCGCCGACGCCATGACTGGCCAGGATGCGGTCCATTCCGCTGGAGAATTTCACAAGCAGCTGGCGCTGACCGGCACGGTGCTCACCAAGATGGATGGCGATGCCCGCGGCGGTGCTGCGCTTTCCATCCGCCACGTCACGGGGCAGCCGGTGAAGTTCATCGGCACGGGCGAAAAATCGGACGCCTTTGAGCCCTTCCATCCGGACCGTATCGTCGGGCGGATTCTGGGCATGGGCGACATGATGACGCTCATCGAGCGGGCGGAAGAGACCCTGGACAAGAAGAAGCAGGAGGAGTTTGCCCGCAAGGCTCTGTCCGGCGACGGCTTTTCGTTGGAGGATTTCCGCGATCAGCTGCGCCAGATTCGCAAGCTCGGTTCCATGCAGAGCATTCTGAAGATGCTGCCCTCGGTGGGGCCGTTTCAGGGTATCCAGCAGATGGCCGGGCAGGTGGATGAAGGGCAATTCACGCGCATTGAGGCCATCATCAACTCGATGACCAAGCAGGAGCGCGATAAGCACGAAATTATCTCGGGAAGCCGTCGGAAGCGGATTGCGCGCGGCTCGGGTACTACGGTGCAGGAAGTGAATCAGCTGCTGCGCCAGTATGCCCAGATGCGTAAGATGTTCAAAACCGCCGGCAAGGGTGGCGGCATGCAGCGGCGGATGATGGGCGCACTGGGCGGCATGCGGGGTATGGGGCGGTAGCAAATTGTGGTTTTGCTTGCGAAACCCGGTGTGGCGGTTGGAAAAGATGTGCGAAAAAAGCGAACTAAGCTAATTAAGTTACTTTTGGTTACCAAGCCTTCCTTTTCATCGAATCGGTACACCAAAGCGCATTGATACGGTTAATCCTTAGATGCGGATTGTGCGGGGTTCGTTGCACTCCGGTCATCTTTTTTGGCAAATAGGGGTAAGCCCCCTTTAACGCGGTTTTTGTTGGGCGCCGCGGTCATTTCTACAAAGCATTTTTACTATTGCTGTAATTCTTGAAACGAAACCGGATGCAGCCGCGTCCAACGAGACCTAAGTCATCGTCGGAATGTTTTAGAGCGTCTTATGTCGAAACTGCAAGATCAACTCGACCAGATCACGGCCAACACGCGAAATCTTGTCCAGCCGGAACGTCTCGAGATCAGCGAGCGGGCGGTAGCAGAACTCTATGCCGCGGGGATAGAGGACAGGATTCTGCCGGTTGGCTCGAAGGCTCCGGAATTTGCGCTGCCGGACTCCGGCGGCCGCATTGTCCGGAGCGAAGATCTGCTGGCACTCGGACCATTGGTGATCAACTTTTTTCGCGGGCGCTGGTGCCCTTACTGCGTCACCGAGCTTGAAACCTGGCGGGATCTTTACGGCGCCGTCCGCAAGCGAGGTGCGCTGCTCATCGGGATTTCTCCGCAGAACGTGCGCCAGAACGACTTTACCGCGGTGCAGCATGGGCTGGGCTTCCCCGTGCTGACGGATGCGGGCTGCCAGGTAGCGGCGCAATTCGGGCTGGCCTACGCGGTCGCGCCTTCGCAGCAGCAGTACTATCGCAGCATTCTGGTTAACATTCCCCTTGTGAACGGGGATGCGAGCTGGCGCCTCCCGCTGCCGGCAACGTACATCCTGGGGCGTGATGGCACGGTGTTATTCGCCGACGCCCATGCGGATTTCCGGGTTCGGCCTGAACCGCGGGATGTGCTGGATGTGCTTTTGCCGTAGAGCCGGCCGCGAAGATCCCGTTTACGACATTGCAGACCTAACGCCCAGGGTGCGCTCTGCTCCAGACATTGGACCGGGAGAGGCACTGAATTCAACAGGAAGTCCGCTTTTGCCTGCCATTGAACGCTTTCGTCTTGTAACATGGCGCAACCGTACAAGCGAGGAAGCTATGCCGCTCTGCCTGACATCGCGCCTTTGTGGAAACGTCTTTGTTATTCACTGCCAGGGCCGGATCGTAGCCGGCGACGAGGTGAAGGGCCTCGAGACGGCCCTAGACGCGGCCGCCCGTGAGGTGCCCCGCATCGTGCTCCACGTGAGCGAGGTGGAACGGCTGGACAGTCTCGGGATCGGCCTGCTCGTGCGCTACGCCGCCAGGCTGCGTAAGCGCGGTGGAGACATCCGGCTGGCCGCCCCACCGCAATTCATCACCGCCCTGCTGAAGTTGACTATGCTGTCCAGCGTGCTGCGGGTCCATGCCACAGAGGAGGAGGCAATCCTCTCGTTTCTCAACCAGCCCTCCCTGCAAATGGCGCAGCAGAAGCCTGCGGCGCGAGTTCTGGTTCTGGATCACTCGGCAGACCTATGTGCGTTCGTTCGATCTGTGCTGATGCAGCACGACTTCGATGTACGATCGGCCAGCCTGGTGCGCGATGCCAGAATACTGCTCCAGGTCGACTCCGTGGATTACATCCTGTTCAGTTCCGACAGTCCGCAACTCTGCTCGGAGCCAGTCGTAGGATCGCTCAAAGCCCTGGCGCCCAAAGCGGCCACTTTGCAGCTCGCGCCGGACTTCAAAAGACGCGACGCCCTCGATGCCACCTCAGCCTTACTAACATTATTCGGACTACAACAGCAGAGTTCGACTTAGATGACTATTGGCGGACCTTAGGGAATAGATATCCTGTCGATTTAGTCGGCCCCTAGTTTACAAAGCAGATCGAGCAGAACGGCCCGAAGGAGAGCGCATAAGTAGCTCCATGCAGTTCCAATTCGGCCCCATACAATGATGTCGGCTGGTCTTCATTAAAAGAACTTCATACTCCATTTCCGCAAGAGTTGTATCTTTTGTTTCAACCTCCCAATGAGTCGCGGCCGATGCGACGAGAATCTTTTGTCTATCTTTCTGCGCCTCGGCCGGCTCAATATACCGGGTTCTGCCTGCCTGCATGCTCGGGTAGCGGCCGCCCCTGCACCTAACTACATCCGTGTGCGCCGCGATCCGGAAGAGTTTCTCCACGATAACCGATTCGGGAGAAAGGACATCTTGTACAGTCCCTCCGATGACGATTGAATGGCTGTGCGCCAGCCACGGCAGCCAGCGCTTGCTGAGCGCTCCAGACAGCCGAATATTGAGGATGTGAGCAATATTGCACAGTCGCGTAATTCGGATGGACGTAGCCTATGCGAAGTAGCTGGCGACTCGGCAAATCGGCGAGCGACGAGCACAGGTTGGTTTCTTAGGGTCAAGGAGGAATCCACGTCGATTCCTGCTTGACCTGACAGTGGAAACGGGCGGGTGTCGCAATGACCTCCGCCCCAATTTGACTCAGGTAGCAAATAGGCCCGGCTCCCGTCTTTCATCCCCGGAGATTGTGCGCCGATGTTACGTCCATCACGGTAACTTCGGAGCTGCCGGATAAGAGGCGGCTCGAGCAAGAAACGGCCGTTCCCCAAGAAACGGCCGTTCCCAAGGAGAGCTGGTGACTGTCGCTATAGAGTACACAGTCGAATTCAAGCGGCACGCGATCTGTCGGATTGCGATCCTTGCACTCCTGGGAGGGTTCGGCGGAGCCGGGGCAGCGCACGCCGCCGGCATGGCTCCACAGGCGGCAATTTCTTCCTCGAAGACGGCTGTGAATCCGGCAGACTTCGTCGGGCAAGAGACCTGTGCTACCTGCCATGAAGACGAGGCGAAGGGTTTAAAGAATAATCCGCATGCCAAGCTGGCGCTCGAGCATGGCGGCAAGGGAGTGACATGCGAGAACTGTCATGGACCCGGTAAGGCTCATGTCGAAAGCGGCGGGGATGCGAGCAAGATCTTTCAATTCACCAAGGCAACACCGAAACTGGTCGCTGAGAAGTGCCTGACTTGCCATGCCGCCAACCACCCGAACTATGAGCGCACGGCCCACGGCGATGCTCTCGTCGGCTGCACGGGTTGCCATAGCATTCACAAGTTCGAAGCCCAGACCTCCTTACTTAAGGCTAACCAGCCAACGCTCTGCTACCAATGCCATACAGACATTAAGGCCGCATTTGAGGAGCCTTTCCATCACAGGGTCAACGAAGGGTTGATCAAGTGCAGTGACTGTCACGATCCCCACGGCACTTTCCAGCCGAATTTGCTTCGCCTAAGTGCAACCCAGGACGCCATCTGCACCAAGTGCCACATCGACACTGCCGGGCCCTGGGTGTACGAGCACCCGCCCATCAAGACGGAGGGCTGTACCTCGTGCCATTATCCGCACGGATCCACGAACCCCCGGTTGCTCATGCTGAGCAACGTAAACAGTATGTGCCTGCAGTGCCACACACCGTCCGCGAATTTCACCGCGCCCGGCACACCGTCGTTCCATAACCAGGCAAATCAGTATCAGGCGTGCACGGTATGCCATGTGCAGATTCATGGCTCAAACGCCGACAGTTTTTTCTTCAAGTAAGGGATGGCCGGGCATGAGGAGAGGATTTTCATCGAAAGTGCTCCAGCTGGGTGGTCTGGCTCTTTACGCCATCGCGGTGATGGCGGGCCTGGCCGCCGGTACGCCATCCCTCGCACAGGACACTACCCCAAAGAGCACTCCGGACGCGCCACCGCCTCCGCCGTCGCCTGGGGATAACGTCCGCTACGGATACGTGATCCATCAAACCATCGATCTCGGCGGCCACATCGCGAGTTACTCCGGTAACGACGCGATGTACGACACGCTGGTCAACTTCCAGTCGGGGCCCCGGATTCTCGACCAGTCCCTGGAGATGATCGCCGTCGATCCGGCGCAGACGGTGATATTTGATCACCTTTCTACCAACAGCTTCGGCTACGGAGGAGACCCTTACAACGTCACTTTTCTGAATATTTCCAAGGGCCGGATCTATGATTTCCGTTCAAGCTTCCGCCGCAATCGCCAGTACTTCGATGATAATTTGCTGGCCAATCCGCTGATTCCGCCTACATCCACACCCTTTGTTCCCATCCTCGACTCGCCGCACCTCTATAACACCGTGCGCCGCATGACCGACGTGAACATGACAGTAGCCCCGCTTTCGGCGGTCAGCGCACATTTCGGCTACTTCCAGAATGTTAACCAGGGGCCGACGAGCAGTACGCTGCACGTTGGCGCCGAGGCCCTTCTTACCCAGGACTGGCGCGTCTCCACCGATGTCTGGAATGGAGGCGTTGTCTGGAAGCCTCTGAAACGCACCACGGTCAGCTTCGATGAGTTCATCACCCACTACAAGGGCAACACCCATTGGCAGCTCACCGGGCTCAATTACCTGCTCTCCAATGGCACCCCCGTCAGCCTCGGAATCGATATCTCATCGGCCTGGAACAGTCCGTGCGCCGCGCCGTTCACTGCCAATGGAACCGTGAATCCAACCTGCAGCGGCTTTCTGTCGTACACCCGTTATGCCCCTACGCGCACACTCTTTCCCAGCGAGCAGTTTCACTTCGAGAGCGCGTTGATTCCCCACCTCACCATGAATGGACGCATCCTTTACATGGGCACAACCAGCCACCTCACCGGTTTCAATGAGAGCTTCAACGGTCTCGACTCACGGGCAAAAAATCGAGTGGAGGATATGACCGGTTCTGCCAACGCCCAACGCATCAACGTCAACGCCGACTACGGCGCTACATGGCAGATCACTTCCAAGGTCGCTGTCAACGACATTTTCAATTTCTGGTATTTCCGTCAACCCGCCACCAATGTTTTTGTCAATACAAACTACGCTGGAACCTCGATGCTTCAGCCGCCGGGTGCAGTGACCACGACTACGACACCCGATTACCAGGCTCTGAATCAGAAGACTAAGATCAACACCTTCTTCGTCACCTGGGATGTCGATCCGCATGCCCGCCTCTCGCTGGGTTACCGCTATAGCAGCCGCATCATCACGGACGCCGGCGGCGACTTCATCCCAATCCATTCCAACTGGGCTCTCATCGGCATGGCTTTCAGGCCCACACCTCATTTGTGGGCCAACTTCAATCTGGATGCGATGTATGCGGATAACTCCTTTACCCGCATCAGCCCGCGACAGTTGCAGCATTACCGTCTGCGCACTGGCTACAATCCACACCCCTGGCTGCGCTTCAACGGAACCATCAATATCCTGGAGAGCCGAGACAACGTGGATACCGTCAACCACTTATTTCACAATCGTGACTTTTCCTTCGCCACGGTCATCGCTCCGAACGAAAAGTGGAGCATCAACCTGAACTATGCCTACGACAACATTTTCTCCACCACGCTCGAGTGTTACATCGCGACGCCGGCCGCCGAGGGCACACCGCAAAGCCCAGCAGTTTGCCAACAAGCGGGCCTGCCACTGCAAAGCAACGGTTATTACAGCCAGCCGACGCAATACGGCTCCATTGGATTTGTATTCACCCCGGTAAAGAAAGTCCATGCGGTGGCCGGCTATCGCATGTCCGACACCGACGGGCAGGCCCCGCCGATCAATATTCGCCAGGTGCCAGGATCGCTACAGTCGCAGTATCAAACCCCATACGGCACCCTGGCCTACGATCTCACTCCCAACTGGACCTGGAGAGGCGAATACAACTACTACAGTTACGGCGAAGGAACGCCGATCGGACCGACCCTTCCTCGCAGCTTCCGGGGCAACGTCTACACCCTCGGAGTTCGTTATGCTTTCTAACCTTTCCAGGCGTGGAGACCTCTAGCCCGCCATCACAACCGGAGGATTTGAACATGCTCAAGCACCTTGTTGGTTACGTAACAGCTGGTCTGCTCGTATTCACGACGAGCTCGTTGAGCCTCGCCCAGAGTAGCGGCGCTGATCTTTACAAAGCCAAATGTCAGATGTGCCACGCCGCGGATGGCAGCGGAAACACACCGGCCGGCAAGTCCATGAAGGCGATCCCTTTCGATTCGCCTGACATTCTGAAGGAGCCGGATGCCACTCTGAGCGCCGCCATTAAGAATGGCAAGGGGAAGATGCCGGCGTTTACCGGCAAACTTACGGACCCGCAAATCACTGACCTCGTGGCGTACATCCACACTTTGCAAAAGAAGTAACGGAACTTACAGACGAGAAAGATGAAGGAGGGGATGGATGGATCTCAGGACCCAACAAGAAGAGGGGGTCAAAGTCAAACCCTCGGGGCGGCGCTCATTTTTGCTTGCCTTGTTTGGATTAAGCACTGCGGCGGTGACCGCGTTGTTGGCCGCCCCTCTGGTGCGCTTCATAACCTATCCCATGCGCAAGAGTGCGACGTCTACGGCCTGGTCAGACCTTGGGTCGGTGCAGGACTTCTCTTCTATCACCGTGCCCACGGCAAAGACCATCACGCTGGAACGCCGCGATGCCTGGCAGACCACTTCGGCTCAGACAGCGGTGTACGTGTTGCCGTCGAGGGATGGGCAATTCCGGGTTCTGTCACCCATCTGTCCGCACCTCGGCTGCTCCGTTCGCTGGGTGGATGTTGAGGGCAAATTCATATGCCCGTGCCATTCCGGCTCATTCACTGCAACGGGAGAACGCCTCGCTGGCCCACCGCCTCGCGCCATGGACTCACTTGAATCCAAGGTCGAAGGTGGCATCTTGAAAGTGCGGTACCAGTATTTCCGCCAGTTGGTTCCCAACAAAGAGGTAATGGCCTGAGATGCCCAACAAAGGTACACCTGAGCCTGCTCACTCCGACGCCGGGACCCGAGTCGTTCACTGGCTGGACCAGCGCACGGGTATCGACTCTCTGCTGCATGAGGCGCTCGACGAGCCGATTCCCGGGGGTGCGAGTTGGGCCTACGTCTTCGGATCGGGGCTTCTTTTCCTTTTTGTTTCGCAGATCATCACCGGCATTTGCTTAGCGCTATATTACGTCCCATCAGGAGACCATGCGCACACGGTTGTGTCGTACATGGTGAAAGAGGTGAGCTCGGGGTCATTCGTCCGCAGCATCCACGCGTATGGTTCGAGCGGCATTATCATTCTGCTTCTGCTGCATATCGGACAGACAATCGTATATGGATCTTATAAGGGCCGCCGTGAATTGCTGTGGCTCTCGGGATGCATCCTGCTGGCCCTGATGCTGGGCATGGCCTTCACCGGATATCTGCTGCCCTGGGACGAGAAGGCATATTTCGCCAGTGCGGTGGGAACGAATCTCATTTCAGAAGTCCCATTTATTGGGCCGCCATTGCAGCAGCTAGTGCGAGGTGGCGATCAGATGGGAACGCTCACCGTTTCGCGCTTTTATGTGCTGCACGTATTCGTGCTACCGGCGCTGCTGATTGGCTTTATCGCGGCGCATGTCTTTTTCTTTCGCAAGGCTGGCGCGGCCGGCCCCATCAAAGAAGACCCGATCCACCCTAAGTTGCCGCCGGTCCCGTTCTATCCCCGCCAGGTGATTATCGATGCCATCTTCGCGGTCGTGCTGATCGGGATTCTGGCCATCATCGCCATCAGGATCCCGATGGATTTGGGTCCGGCGGCAAACCCGGCAGATACCGCCTTTCTGCCCCGGCCGGAATGGTATTATCGGCCGGCGTTTCAGTGGCTCAAGTATTTAAGTGGCTCCTGGTCACTGATTGGCGGCATCTTTCTGCCTGCGCTGCTGGCGCTGATCTTTGCCGCCGTACCGTTTTTGGATCGACGCCAGGAGCGTCGTCCCTGGCGACGGCCGATCTCAGTGGGCACCTTCTTTCTCTTCCTGCTGGCTTATGTCTCTCTCGGCATGGCCAGCTATCGGGATGACGCCAAAGATCCTGGAGTGGCGGCACAAATGCAGAAGCAGGAAGAGGACGCGAAGGCCTTCATGCAAAAGCCCTTCGTGCCAGAATCAGCTGCGGGGAGTGCCTCTGCGGCACTCGCTTCGGCGGACCCGAAGGTGCTGAAGGGCCTGGCTCTCTTTCAGGCCCAGTCATGCAGTTCCTGTCATGGCGATGGAGGTATCGGTACAGCGGCAGCAGGTCCTCTCACAGGCGTCGGCCAGAAATATACGGACGCGCAGCTCATTGCCCTTCTTCGTGCACCGAACGACAAGATGAGCGCCGGAGGCATGACCCCCGTCGATTTGAAGCAGGATGACCTGGAGGCATTGATCGCATACGTTCGCCAACTGCATTGATGGACAGAATGCGGCGGCATTGTCTTTGACAATGAACAAGCTCAAGGGACTCTTCGGTTATCGACGGGATGAAAAAGGTCAGGGCCGCGCTGCTGGGAAGACTGGACGTTGGACGCAAATCTTATTTCCATCCTCCGAGTCGTTCCGGGCTGACGAACCGGACGCCAATGATCCTGTCGACTTAATCGCCCGACGTGGCGGAATGTGTTTGGCGGGCGACGGCAGGATTGTCGTCAATCGGGAGGGTGATGGAGAAAACCGAACCGCTACCCAACTGGCTAACCACGCCAATGGTTCCTCCGTGAGCTCCCATAATGACCTTCGCGATGGACAGGCCCATGCCCGTTCCCGGCGCCGCGTAACGCTGACGTCCGCCGCGGTAGAACTTATCGAAGATCAACGTTTGCTCCAGAGAATCGATTCCCGCGCCCCGGTCCGCGACGCTGACGACCAGCCGGTCAGACTTTAGTTCAGCTGTCACTTTGATAGGAGTTCCCGGAGCGGAATACTTGCCGGCATTGTCCAGCAGATGGACCAGCACTTCGCGAATGCGCTGCAAATCCATACGTACCATTGGCAGATCCGGAGACACCGGAATTTCCATGGGGTGATTCTCGATCGACGTTTTCGCATCCTCTAATGCCGGCTGGAGCGCCTCCTGGATAGAATGCAGTTGCAAGTCAAGTTTGAACATACCAGCATCCAGCTGGCCCATCTCCACCGCCTCTCCCACCATTCGATTCAGCTGGTCGGTCTCCTCATCAATGACGGTGAGATACTCCCGGTTGCCGCGGCCGTCAAGCGTGACCCCCGATAACAGCGCCGTAACGCTGGCTTTGATTGCGGTGAGGGGAGTGCGAAACTCATGCGCCACCGAATCCAGCAAGGCCGATCGCAGGCGCTCGTTCTCCTGCATAGCCTGATTCTTGCTGAGGGTCTCAAGAGCGCGGGCGCGCTCAATTGCTAAACCCGCGAGGCCTCCGATAGCCTCCAGAGTCTCGGGCGACAGCTTGTATCCGGCCACACCCAGAGCTCCGACAGTGCGCACACCCAGGCGCAGAGGGACATACGCTGTTCCAGCCTGCGTGCTGGGCTCCCCGTGCAAAAGGGTTGAGCGCAACCGGCTTTCTTCCACCTCGGCATCGGGTGAAGAGCGGTAAACCGAAGGATGGTCGGCCGCCATAATGACAACGCTGCGAACAGAGAAGATCTCCTGCACATAGAGTGGCAGGGCGTTCAGCAGTTCGAGCACATTCTCCGAGGCCAGGAGCCGCTGACTGAAGTCGTAAAGCAGTTCCACTTCGCGTCGCCGTTCTTTTGCCGCTTCCGCCTCGCGCCGTGCGCGTTCCGCCAGATTGCTGGCCACCAGCGCGGTCGTAAGAAAAGCAAAGAGTGCGACCCAGTTTTGCGGATCGGCGATCCTGAAGGTTCCGATGGGAGGAAGGAAGTAAAAGTTGAAGGCGCCAGTCGCCCCCAGCACCAGCACCAGCGCATAACGCAAACCCCAATAGGCCGAGGTCAGCAGGACCGTTACCAGGAACGTCAACGCTACGGTTGTTGGGTTAACGTGCAGCCGAAAATCGATTGCCGTAATGACAGCAATTGCCGCGGCCACAAGGCCAAAACGCACAGCCTGCATCCGGGCATCGCTTTTCACTTCTGTATTGTACGATTGAGGCTGCGCTGCAAAAGACGGGGGCGTGGTGGCCAAGACGTCCGAAGAGTGGCTGAGCGAGATATCCCCCGAGAAATCCAAAGGCATTTTCAAGCTATTTCTCGGCTATGCACCAGGTGTCGGCAAGACCCACAGCATGTTAAGCGAGGCCATACGCCGTGCCAGCCGAGGCGAAGATGTTGCCATCGGGGTGGTGGATACCCACGGCCGCAAGGCGGTCACGGAACTGGCCGGCAAGCTCGAGCGAATTCCTCTCCGCAGACTCGAATTCAAAGGAACCCTGTTTGAAGAGATGGACGTGGATGCCATCCTCGGCCGCAAGCCGAGGGTCGTCCTGGTCGACGAACTCGCGCATACCAACATCGAGGGCAGCAGGCACACCAAGCGATTTGAAGATGTGATGGACCTGCTGGCGGCCGGGATCGATGTCCTTTCCACGATGAACGTCCAGCACATTGAGAGCCTTGGCCCGACGGTACTGCAGATTACCGGCGTCCAGGTCCACGAAACAGTCCCGGACTGGGTGATGCAGCGCGTCGACGAGATCCAACTGGCAGACCTCACGCCTCAAGCTCTGAAAGAACGTATGTCGCGAGGCGACATTTACCCCGTGGACCGTGCCCAACGGGCTCTTTCTCACTTTTTCAAGCCCAGCAATCTGATTGCACTCCGTGAGTTGGCGCTCCGCCAGGTCACTCACGTGGTCGATCGCAGCCTCGACGCCATTCTGAAAAGTGACGGCATTCAACCGGTGCAGGGCGTGCTTGAGCGAATAGGTGTATGCATCAATGTGAATTCCGGAGGCCAGTATCTGATTGCTCGCGGCTCGCGCATGGCTCAGGCTTTGGGCGGCGAGTTGTATGTTCTGTACATCGACCTGGGCAAAGACCTGAGCCCGGATGAACAGAAGAGCTTGACGGAGAACCTCCGGTTTGCACAGAACCTCGGTGCCCAGGTGGTGCAAGCAAAGGGGAGCAGGTTGATCGAAGGGGTTCACGAATTCATTCGCGAATATCACATCACGCAAGTGATATTTGGGCGGTCCGTACGCGCCGGTTGGCGGTGGTTTCTATACCTCTCTTCCATCCATGAACTGCTTCGTGATTCCCCCACAGTAGATTTTCACATCGTGACTCAAGAACCCAACCGATGAGATGCCGACCGCTAGGTCTTGACCGACTTCTCGCTAGCGGCCGAAAGGCATGATGTAAGTGTGCTGTTTGATCCACTTGAGAACTGCTGGATCTTGCCAACGACTCTCCTAAGTTACTGTACGAGAACGCCGACCGTACCCGTCGCCGTGGTCTTCCCGGCAGTACCCGTGATCGTCACCATGTAGTTTCCTGGTGTTGTGCCAGGATCGCCCGTGCTCGTGCCAGTTGTGCCGGTACTGCTTCCATTGCCTCCACTGCTCCCACCACAAGCCATCATTGCGCCAGAAAGGGATATCAGCAGTAGCGCCATCCCCAACATGGCCCGCCAACGACGCGATCGCCTGGGGATGCCAAGCATGAGAAGCCACGCCAGCGACGCTCCCCCAGCTCTGTACCAGGAAATCCGATGCGCAGGCGCGGGCAAAGCGTTGGTCGTGGGCGCGGTGGTGAAGACGGTGAGCGTGGCGCTGCTGCCGGCGGCGTTGGTGATGTTCACGGGGCTGGTGTTGCCAAAGCTGAAGGTAGGCGGATGCTGAGCGTTGGCCGGGCCAGACGTGATGGCAGCGCTCAGCGTTACGCTTCCGGTAAATCCGTAGGTGGGTGATATGGCGACCAGGGTACTGTACCCGGCAGCGCTTCCTTCCCCGACGGTGATGGGAGCGGCCGATATGTCAAATCCAGGCGGCATCACCGTGGTGACGGTAATGACAGTACCGCCTGATGCACTGGTGTAAATGAGAGCAGCTGCGCTATCTGGCGTGTAGGTGGCAGTAAGCCCGATGTTACCCAAGGCCATCGATCCGGCAGGGATGTTGATGGTGGCGGTGCTGTTGCTTAGCTTCGTAACCGCAGATGTGTAGCCGCCACCGGTCACTATGACCGAACCGGTCGGCATGATCGGGGTGCCGGTTGAGGTGGCAGGTGCGCCGGCAGGCGCAGCCATAGATACTGTTACGGTCAAAGCCTGCGCAGTGTTGATCGTATTCAGCGACGGATACACGATAACCAAAGGTGTGTAGAGCGTGGTTGTTCCGGTCCCACTCAAGGGGACCTCACGGGGAGAATTGCTGGCGTTGCCAGAGGTTATCGTCATGCTGGCAGTACGCACTCCAGCTGCCAAAGGGGTGAACGTAACCTGAACTGAGCAGGAAGCCTGAGCAGCCAATGTGGACTGACAATTGTTATTGGACAAAGTAAAGTCGCCGGCGTTCGCACCGGTGATCGCGATGCTCAACGGATCCAGAGGCGCCGAGCCGCTGTTCGAAAATCCAGCACTAGCCCAGACCGGGTATCCGACTAACTGAGTGGGGAAGGTCAGACTGGGCGGGTTGAACGATACTCCGATAGCTGGCGGCCCCGGGAAATTATCGACGAAGTTGCCTATGTCGAGGGAGCCAAGGCCGGTCACCTGGTCATATCCAGCGGCGACCAGGTATCCCGCCTGCCCGCCGCTCTGCCCGGTTGCGCCTGGGATGCTGTTGTTGCACATGCTGGGGGTGGCGAGAGTACAGCTGGCCACGCCGCTGGAGCTGACGGTCACGTCGTGGAACACGGCGGGCGTGGTGGTAGCCATTTGATAGAGCTGCGGATTCAGGTTGCCTTCCTTTGTCTGCGCTCCCTCATCGAGCAACCCTACGATGCCGGCCATGAAGGGAGCCGCGGCCGAGGTGCCGGAGAAAACGATAATGGGCAACGAGCCGGTTGCGCCGCTGATACAAGAACCTCCGCCGGCCGCGAAACATCCGAAATAGCCATCGTGATCCGACGCAGAGAACGCGACGTCCGGGGTGTAACGTCCCGCCCGGGCCGAAGGCACGCCGGTTCCCGTCTGCCAGGCGGGGGTGGGGATCAGACTGCTTACGCCTCCTCCAGATGCCGCAACCTGCGGGCCGTTACTAGCGTTCAGCGGTTCGTTCCATCCTCCCTCGGGAATATAACCAAGGGCCGACGAAAGGTCACGACTATTGGTTGCGCTCCAGTATTGTGCAGGGGTGGCGGTGTCATTAAATTCCGTGCCACCCACACACGTAGCGTAGCTGGAAGAGCAGATGTAGTTGGGACTGTTGGCCAGCGGCGTTGCGGGAGGGGTGGCGAATGCTTCATCGCAACCGGATGCACCTGAGTCTCCAGAGGCCACCAGGGTCGAGATCCCCTCCGCGGATGCCTGCTGTAGCAGCGTATCCCAGAAAGCAACGCCGGCGGCTCCGACCGAAGACTCGCAGGCTCCGAAACTGATGCTCATGATCTGCGCCGGAACCGGGGAGGTTTGTACCAGGTACTGCGCATCCGCTTCGACCCCGCCACTTGCGGATGTTGCCACCACCAGCAAAATTGAGGCGTTGCCCGCAATACCACCCACCTGCATCACATCGAGGGTTGCTTCGGATTGATCATCCACAGAAACATTGGCGGCCGGAGGAGCGGTCAATGCGGGACCGGGATCAATGCCTCCAAATTTGGTGGGGACGATTTCGGTAGGGTTGGCAAAGCCCGCTTCGGTCAGCTGGCGGAAGTTTGCGAAATCGTTGAAATCTGTACGGGACCGGCCGACGATGCCGATGGTCACCGGTTCTGTCTCGCCTCCGGTGTAGTTGTAAATGACCGCCAAATCCCCCGGCACCATGATGTGTTCGCCGTCGGTTGTGGTGGTGTTCGGCGCGTCGAATTGCGTCAGCCTGGCGGAGTGAAACGGATGGTCCTCGACGGTGTAGAGACCGTGAATGGCCTTGATTGCCGGCGTTAGGGCCAGCGGGACCATGGGATCGGAGGAAACCGACAAACGCTCGATGCCGTTGCCGTTGTTTCTGTAGATGTGTAACTCGGTTTGGAAGGCATGTCCGACGGCGCTCGCGGTTCCTCCGAAGCGGAGGAAGATGCGGCTCGGCGAGACCCAATTGACATGCAATCCCTGGGACTGCAACCAGCCGGAGAGAGTGGCGATGTCTTGCTCGGAAAGCCCAAAGCGCTCGCCCATCTCAACCGGGGTGAGCCAGCGATGGTAATTCGGGGACCCGAGTTCTTGTTGCTCCGCCAGGAATGTTTGCAAGGCCTCTTCCTGATGCGGCGAGCGCGACAAGACCAGTGTTAACTGTTCCAGCGGCAGATCGGGTGGCACGAGACCTGTGCTGTTCTCTTTCTTTGCCCATTGCGGATGGTGATTCGGCAACGCTACCAGCTGGGCGGGATTGATGACTGAGGTAATACGATCGATCGCCTGTCCATAGAGCTCAGGGTTTGCAGAGAGAACCATGGCCAACATGACAGATACGAATAGTCCTGGGAGCCGGCAGCGGATCAAGGTCTTCAAGGAATACAGCATCACGCAGCGCACCTGTAGGCTTGCCCCCTGTGTGCAGGCGAGGGCAGGTATAGTTCATGGTTTCGTGAATCGCAGACGAGGATAACTCAATGCGGGCCTCATGTCCTATGTAAATGTCGTGGATACCTTTACCGGAGGACGTTGGCATACAACGTTCGGGCTATGGTGAAGGCGGCAGGGTGGACCGGGAACAGGCTGGCTCGATTCCTGGCCGAAAAAGGATCCACACCGAAAGGGAGGGACAGGGCGTTACCCCCGTTCACGATGTTCGCTTTCGCCTGTCTCATTACGTCGGCATTTCTCTACCTCGGGCCAGACCGGACGATCGAGCATTGAGTTGCTCGTGCCAGCCTATTTCATTATTGTTCCATTGGCACCGCTTTGGAGGATTCATGCCGGGTCGCCTGGTCTCGCTGTTTCTTTGTGCCTCGTTACTCGCTACGGCTGAAGGTCCTGCTTCGCAAGCCGGAAGACTGCTTGTCGTCAATCTGAGGGAGCACTCGGTGCTGGAGATCGATCCAGGATCGAAGCAGACAGTCGCGACGATCCCGATTGGCATTAGTGGCCACGAGATCGTGCTTTCCGCTGACCAGCGCTTTGCCTATGTGCCGATCTACAGTGATGCGGTGCTGGGAGATCCGGGCAGCAACGGACGAACCATCGACGTGGTGGACATCGAGGGCCGCCGAGTAGCAGCAAGGATCGATCTTGGGCGCCAGCTGCGGCCTCATTCAGCCGTATTCGGGCCGGACGGATTACTCTATGTCACGGCGGAACTGGCCAATGCCGTAGAAATCATTGATACGCAGAAGCGCACCGTGGTCGGCGAGATTCCAACCGGCAAGCCTCAGTCGCACATGCTCGCACTCGCACCGGATGGACGGCGCGGATACACATCAAACGTCGATTCCGGTACGGTCAGCGTGCTTGACATTCCGTCCAGGAAGCTGCTGACGATCATCCCGGTAACCAGGAGGATCCAGCGGATCGCAGTATCGAATGATGGGCGATGGGTGTTTACCTCGGACTGGGACGCACCGCGTGTTGCCGTAATTGATACCAGAACGAATACAGTGAGCCGATGGGTGAGAGTAGACGGCATACCGTTTGCAACCAGGCCAACTCCGGACGGGCGATGGTTACTGGTTGCGGAGAGCAAAGGCGACCATGGGCGGGTGGACGTCATAGACCTGAAGGAAATGCAAACGGTTCGCTCGTATGATCTCGCCGGACAGCCGTTTGGATTCTTCATTCACGACAATCTTGCGTATATGAGTTGTATTGTCACGGGCAGGATTGAAATTCTTAACCTGCAAACATGGACCATGGAGAGCCCGATCAATTTGACGGCCGGCGTCGATGGAATGGCCTGGTCAAGTCAGACAAGGTGAAGCGTCCGCAATGGACAAAGATCTTCATCAATGGCCGTCAGCCTCCTGCCTGAAACACTGCCCCGCGTCACTATCGATCTTGACTGGAAGGTATTACCTTCGCGCTCGGATTGGCTGTGCTCACCGGCCTACTGTGCGGGCTGATTCCCGCGTTGACCGCCGCGCGCACCGGTACCCCCCCGGCACTCCGGCCGATGGTGTTGGAGAAGCAGGCGTGCCGCCCGTAGCCCCGGCCGTAGCAAACGCTATTTTCGCGGCGAGTGGAAAACGTGTGCGGCGATTGCCGATCACCGAGGTCGCTTAAGATCCGACTACTCATTCCCTACGCCAGCTCACCGCTCTCAGCTGCAACTTCCCCGCCATGAAGCAGGACCCGTCCGCTGCCGAAATGACTGGTAGGAGCGGAAGGAGTTCTCAATGACAGAGTCCACCGCAAGCAGGGACCTAATAGGTCTTAGACACGCTGTTCAACTGGGGATAATCCTAGCCATCATTGTCCTGGCAGTAGCAGGGTGCGGCGGTTAGGCACCTGCCTCCTACGCGACAGATGAAACATGGTACGATGCCGGAACGTTCTGAACACCGTCCAAGTCAAAGTAAAACGTTGCTCCCTGGCCCACAGAACTTTCAGCCCGGATATGCCCACCGTGGCGGTGGATAATTCGTTGCACGGAGGCTAATCCGATGCCGGTCCCTGGAAACTCGTCGTCCAGGTGAAGACGTTGGAAGGCGCCGAATAGCCTGTTGGCATAGTGCATATCGAATCCAGCGCCGTTGTCGCGTACAAAATATTCAGCCGGTTTACCGGCAGGATGTGTGACCCCGAATTCTATTCGGGCGAAATCTGCCAGGCTTGTGAACTTCCAGGCATTCCCGATCAGATTGTCCATGACGATGCGCAGCATAACAGCATCCCCGGAAGCCAGTATGCCCCGGGGGATGATAAATTCCACGTTCCGGCTGGGATCGCCTTGCCGAAGTTCGATAGCGATGTTTTCCGCGAGTGAGCTGAGGTTCGTTTCCTGGCACTGGAGTTCGGACCGTCCCAAAGAAGCCAGCTTCAGAAGGGCCTGGATTAGAGCTGTCATGTGTTCTGTGGATGCACGAATCTCCAAAATCATCTCCTTTCCTTTGGCATTCAGCTGGTCTCCGCACGCCCTTTCCAACGCGGCAACGAAGCCGTTGATCCGCCGCAGGGGCGCCCGCAGATCGTGGGAAACGGAATAGTTGAAGGTCTCCAACTCTTTGTTCAGCGCCTCGACCTGGGCGGTGCGGAGATGCACCCTCCGCTCAAGGTCGATATTTAGCTGCTGTATTTCTGCTTCAGCGTGTCTGCGTTCCGTGATGTCGCGGATGTTGCATTGGATTACTTTCTTTTGGCCGACGTCATAAATGTTGCTAACAAACTCGACTTCGACGTTGCTTCCAGTCTTAGCGTGAAGCGGAATGTTGTCATATCGGATGTAGCCCTTTTGCTGCAGTTGCAGGAAGGCTGACTTCGATGCCTCACTATCTTTAAAAGCCGCGACCTCCCAGAGCTTCTTCCCCAGATACTCTTGCCGGGAAAAGCCCAGAAGGTCCAGCAAGAAGGGATTAACATCCTGGATCTGCCCGGTCCCTGCATCCACAATTAATATTCCGTCCTGGGCCGATTCAAATAGTCGCCGATACTGAGCCTCCGAAGCGACCAGCGCCTGGTCCGCCAACAACTTGTCTTTGCGAACCTCTCGTTCGAGCAATACCCGTTCGATCACAGGAACGAGCCTGACCAACTCGATTTTCTGCACGTAGTCGCGCGCACCTGCTTTTATTAGTGACACAGCTACATTGATATCGATCTCACCCGACACAATAATGAATGGCACGTCAGGACGTAATTCCAGGGTTAAGGCCAAGGCGGCTGGGCCGCTGAATTGCGGCATACCGTGGTCTGATGTGATCAGGTCCCACTGGTGATGGTGCAATGCTGCCCGCATGGCGGCCTGCGTAGCTACCGCTTCATAGGTGACCTCAAAGCCTCCCTCGCGCAGAGCAAGGAGCAACAGGGCAATGTCGCTCTTGGCATCTTCAACGATCAAGACGCGGAGCGGCCGGCCTATTTTCGGTTCAGGTTTGACAATTGTTTGCACTCAGTTGTTCCTCGGTACTGCAAAAATGCATCGGGTGGCAGATGGCTCGCTCGAGAGTGGCCCTTCCTATAAAGCTAAAAGGCAACGGCTTTCTATGTAGCTCACTATTGCTCATTTCACAAACTCGCTAACGATGACTGTTTCCACCTGAGACACCAGGAGTACTTTGGTACGTAATTAACTGGCCTGGAACCGAATCATTGCCTGTGGGGACAGGCAAGCGTATATTGGCGGCCAATCGGCAAAGCAATGGTAATTCCTGCCAGCATTCCAAAAACTTCATGCCGGCGACCCAGCGATGCTTGCCAATGTTCCAAGCATAGGGAGGTCAGATAAGATGACCAGAATTCTCTCTCCGGGAATGATTGCGCTCGGCGTCGTCGCATTGCTCGCCGTCTCGCTCAGCAGAATAGGTGCCAAGCAGATCAACAACGATTACATCCATGGGACGGTCACCAGTTCGGCGGGACCGGAAGCAGGAGTGTGGGTGATCGCGGAAACAACTGATCTGCCCACACGCTACATCAAGGAAGTGGTGACCGACGATCAAGGCCGCTACCTGATTCCCGACCTGCCCAAGGCCAAGTACACCGTTTGGGCGCGTGGCTACGGATTAGTGGACTCCGCGAAGGTGGAGACCGAGCCGGGCAAACGAGTGGATTTGAAACCGAGCCTGGCGCCGGATCGCAAGGCCGCCGCACACTACTATCCGGCAAATTATTGGTATGCCCTGTTGGAGGTGCCCGGGGAAAACGAGTTTCCCGGTACGCCCGCTTCCGGCATTTCAATAAACATTAAAAGCCAGGCACAGTGGATTCACCTGATCAAGACCGATAGCTGTGAGTCATGCCACCAGCTCGGCAACCAATATACGCGGACCATTCCGGCAATGTTCAGCGACCTCGATCCGGCACAGGCGTGGATGCGCCGCGTGCAGTCAGGACAAGCCGGCCCTGCGATGGTGGGAGGGCTGTCTCAACTGGGCCCCAAACGTGCCACTGAGCAGTTCGCCGACTGGACCACCCGGATCGCGAAGGGCGAGTTGCCGGCGGAAACGCCCTCGCGGCCGCAGGGCGTGGAGCGCAACGTGGTGATCACCCAATGGGACTGGGCCGATCCGACTGCGTACCTGCACGATGAAATTTCTACGGACAAGCGCGATCCGAAGGTAAACGCGAAGGGCCTGATCTACGGTTCCCCGGAGGAGAGCCGCGATTATTTGCCGGTGCTTGATCCGGTGGCCAACACCGTCGGCCGGCTGAAGGTTGAGTATCGCGATCCGGATACGCCTGGCCAGCCGAAGCCTCTGAATCCCTCGCCGGTGTGGGGCGATGAGGCCATCTGGGACAGCCACACTACGGTTCACAATCCCATGTTCGACGAGCGCGGACGCCTGTGGTTCACGGCCCGCATCCGTGCCAGCAACGATCCCTCGTTCTGCAAAGCGGGTTCCGGACTGGTTTCAGCCGAGCTCACTCCTGTCCAGAGCTCCGGCCGCCAGTTAGAGATGTACGATCCGGCGACTAAGCAGATCTCGATGATCGACACCTGCTTCGGCACCCACCACCTGGTGTTTGCCGGCGACGCCGATAACACTCTGTGGACCAGCAGCGGCGGTGGCGGCGGAGTGGTGGGCTGGTTGAATACCAAGATGTGGGACCAGACACACGACGCCGAGAAATCACAAGGCTGGACGGCTTTAGTCCTGGACACCAACGGCAACGGCAAGAGGGATGCCTATGTGGAAGGCGAGCAAAAAGTCGCCACCGCGCCCAGCGGGGAAAGTTTGGGCACCTCGTCCGCTCTCAACACAGCCGCTGACCCCACTAAAGACACGCGGCTCAACGCAGCGTTTTATGGCGTCGCGGTGACCACGGACGGGATGGTCTGGGGGTCAGTGCTGGGCTTCCCGGGCGGAATTGTGCGGTTGAATCCGGGACCGAACCCTCCGGAAACTGCTCTGGCGGAATATTACGAAGTGCCATGGCACGACCCCAAGGCCCCGGTGTGGGGCTTTTCACCACGGGGTATGGACGTTGACGGCAACGGCGTGGCTTGGGTGGCGCTAGGCAGCGGGCACCTGGCGAGCTTCGACCGGAGCAAGTGCACCGGTCCGTTGAACGGGCCGACGGCGACCGGGCGGCATTGCCCCGAAGGGTGGACGCTCTATCAAACGCCGGGGCCGAAGTTCAAGAACGTCACGTTGTCGGGCAGCGCCGACTCGCATTACTACGTCTGGGTGGATCAGTTCAATACGCTGGGGTTGGGCAAGAACACGCCAATCATCACTGGCAACTCTTCGGATTCGCTGATCGCGCTGGTGAACGGCAAGTTCACCATATTGCGGGTTCCCTATCCGATGGGCTTCTATGCCAAAGGGATGGATGGGCGCTTCGACGATCCCAAGACCGGTTGGAAGGGAAAGGGAGTGTGGACGACATGGGGCACGCGCACGCCATTCCACAGCGAGACGGGAAAAGGGACGAACCCGAAAGTGGTCCACTTCCAGATTCGACCCGATCCACTGGCTAATTGAGACGAATACCCGGGTTTGTTCGACGATGCCCCGACAGCCGGATGGATGTTGGCGATTGAAAAAGCTGAGGTCATTTATTCCGAAGGGCGCTCCAGCGCCCTTCGGCTCGGCCTTCTACTTTCATTCGTCCCTTTGCGGAGTCCTCATCAACCCACCCAGCTAGCGTCGCAGTGACAGTTCCAGGTTGCTCGGGCCAGGTCCCACTGAATGTTAGTTCAACATAGCCGTCGCGCCAGGTGCCGCTCACGGGTTGATCGGGGCCAAACGCTCCTGACCATATGCCAAGCAGAGTGCTGCCCTGACGCACGAGCTTCATGGTGCCGGTATAACTGCCGGCATCGCTTGCGTACTTTACATCCCAGGTGCCGGCGGCTTCTCCGCTGTTCTGCAGCGGTTCTGGTTTCGCATTGATGATTCTGAGGTTGGAAAAGTATGCTTGCTCTCCTGCATAACTCCACAGGGCGACGGAGCCCTGCAAGTCTTCGCCCTTCAGACCGTCCACTACGAGGCTCGGATTTTCAGACCCATTCACATACAACCTGGCTTGGCGGCCATGCACTTCGATCTTCACTTTAGTCCACTCGTCCAGCTGCAAATCCGCATAGGCTTCGTAGATCGAAGGCCAATTTCTTCGTAGCTTCTCCCAACCGAAACCAGGCGCGGAAACATATTGCACAGAATGGTTGCGCATCGCCTGGTCCTCCGATCGGGAGTTACCCGGCCGAAGGTAAAAAAGTTCGAAGTGCGAAGCATCGGGACTGGTACGGAACGCAACTCCTGTGAAGCCTGGTCTCCTTTGGCCAGGCGGCGTAGTCACCTTGGTTGCAATGTCTACCTCGATCGTTCCATCGCGAAACTGCGTCCCCTTGACGAGGGCGAGCCCATCCCCGTCCTCCCCCTGGGTGGTCAAACGGACGGCTTTGCGGCCTCGATATACGGCTTCTTCCGCCTTGACACCCTGTTCCACCAGATCCTTGGTGCTGGTGAGCGCAAAGGTCTGCGATGGCGATGCGGCTGAATCCGTGGTGTGTACCTCTTGCGCTTCGAGGATGCGGGCTACGGACAACAGAAGCAACACGACTGCGGAGCAAAAGAAGATCTTGATTGATCGCGGCATGCGCCAAACATTAGAAGGCCGGGTCCGCGGGCAGCAAGCATCCTGTGACGAAGCGACGAAAAATCGGTGCGAATAGATTCGACCACCGCTGCAGCCTGCGCGAGCAGAGGCAGCTGGGAGTAGAATCATTCGTCCGGGGAGGCAGAAGAGAAATCCCGGACAAGAGTAAATTGAAGGCCTCATTATGTCTCATCCGCTGCACTATCCGCTCGCCAGGACATTGATCGTCCTGCCCTTCTGCGTTATGGGCATTGTTCGCAGTAGCCAGGCGCAGGATGTAGTGTGCAGTGGGGGGTTCGGCAGCTTCAGGTCAACGTTCGCTACCGGAGTCACCGTCTCGGTCGGCGCCATGCGGAATTTGGAATTCGCTGGGCGGGCCTGTGAAGCGAAACTCAATTGGGATAAGCAAGACTTGCTGGTTGAACCTAAAGCCTGGCAAGTGGATGTCGATGCAATGGGCATCGATCTGGGCTTAGGCTCGCCAGTGGTTGCTTTCCAGATAAAAAGTACTGATGTCGATCGACTCGCGAAATATGAAATCTATTCGCTTAAGAAGCCGCCGCGGCCGCTTCGGACAATCACGGGCGGCAATTCCTATAGTGCGGCGGATACTGATCTGGACGGCCGAATTGAAATCTGGACCAGCGATGCCGGCGCCGTAGACGGCTTCGAGGACATACCCTTCCATGCACTCGATTTCGCTCCGGCGGTCGTGCTGAGATTCGAACAGAAGCGGTTGATCGACGTAAGTTCCGAGTTTCGATCAGAGTTTGATCGCCCAATTGCGAGGGTGCGCGCCCAATTAGACACCCAGCAGTTGAGCGAATTCAAGCGCAGCGATGGTGCGCTTTCGACAAAGTCCTTTATGCCAATGGATCAGTTGCACCGGCTGATCACCACCAAAACCAAGGTATTGGAGATCGTTTGGTGCTATCTTTACAGCGACCGTGAACAGGAGGCATGGAAAGCACTTGCCGATATGTGGCCCGGGGCAGATTTCGACCGGATCCGCGCCGCCATCTTGAATGCACGAGCACACGGCGTCCGCAGCCAGGTGGATGGGGTTTCCCACCGCTTGGCGCCCCCTCAATTCATGAAAAAGCACGCAGTGATCTTCGATCGGATGTCGGATGCCGATCCTGCCCAAGGGAACCCATTGAGCTGGGATTACTCGCCGGGCATGAGCGGGCCAGCAAAAGATGCGCACACATTCGAGGCCGACACTTACCCTGTTCAGATTCTTCTCCGACGCCCGCCTCCGTCGGATGCTTCTCCCGCCGACCTGGGCACGGAGGTGTTGGTGAACCTGGTAATCGACGCCGCAGGAAAGGTCCGCTCGGCGAAAGCAGAAGGAAAGCCCGAGAAGAGTTTGATGGACGCGACCGCAGACTGGAAGTTTATTCCCGCGTTCAAAGACGGCCGCCCGGTCGCCAGCCGCCTGCAGCTTGGAGTCACGCCTGCGCGGTAGATGCAGTCTGCCCGAGGGCACACCGACAAAAATGCCGGTTCGTAACGTCTGGATTGAAAAGTTGAACTAAGACAGACTTGCATCGATTTACTCGGATCTAAGGCTGGTCATCGGATCGATGCGGGCGGCTCGACCTGCGGGAATGAGGCAGCCTGCGATTGTGACCAGCAGTAGCAGCGCGGGCACTCCCACAAGAGTAATTGGATCAAGAGCGGTCACGCCATTTATGCGGCGTGCATCGCGGCATTGCTGCCGCACCAGCTCTGGGCGTCCAATGGCGAGGCGTGCGGCGCATAGCCGCGTCTGGAGAGGCGCAGGAGGTGCGGTATTTCTCGGCTTCTCGCTCGAGATGATATTGAATTCTTCTGGCAACTCATCTTCCACGCTTCGACGGCAGAAGAAAGCGCTCATTTTTCTTGCATCCATTGCCTGCTCTCCCAGAGTATCTGGATGTGCTTCAGGAGACGCTTTTGAGACATCTTCTTGTCATCGCGATGATTTTGCTGATGCAGCATTTGGCCGTAGGGCAAGCAAAGATTTCGGAGCTGGCTGTGGCGCCGGCGAATGCGGAACAGTTCACCATCATGTCGACGGCTGGTGTGCATGGCCATTCCGCTCGCTGGACGGCACCCGATGGCTCCCTCATGGGACGGGAGAGTCTCCTGCTCCGCGGCCAGGCGACGGAGCTGGATAGTAAAACGCATCTCGGCACTGATCACATGATCGATAGGCTTACTATCCGGGGGTTCACTCCACAGGGAGACGCAACCGAAACTTTCGCAATTGAGAAGGGACTCGCGTCCTGGAAGAGTCCGGTGGATGCTGCGTCGGTAGCTTATGCACAACCTGCCTTGTACAGCGCGTTTGGTGGACCACTCGACGTGACCGCGCTGATTGCAGAAATAGCGCTTGCGGCACCAAACCATGCCGTACCCATGCTGCCCGGAGGCGTGGTGCGTCTGGAAAAATTGACCTCTCTTACCGTTGGTGAAGGCGCACTGAAAAAGACAGTGACTGCTTATGCCTTGTCGGGAATCCTCAACACCCCAATGCCCGTCTGGATGGATGAAAAGGGTAAGTTATTCGCTATCGACCTTGGTCTTACATGGATCCCTGCAGGGTATGAGCCTTTTCAACCCATGCTTGATAAAGCTCAGGATGAAGCACTCGCGGTGCGTTCGCGTCTTCGGGCAAAAGCGCTGGCCACCACTCCTGCTGGTCCGCTGGCCTTCACCCATGTGCGCAGCTTTGTGGATGGATCCCGCTTCGTTGAAGACCAAACCATCGTTGTGGATAAGGGAATCATCACTCAGGTTGGGCCTTCCGCCGCGGTACATCCGCCAGCGGGAGCAAAGATCATCGACGGCATCGGGAAGACCCTTGTTCCAGGCCTTTGGGATGCACATCAGCATGTTGCCGACGATGCCAGTGCCACCATGCTGCTGTCGCTGGGTATCACTTCGGTCCGCGATCCGGGTAACAACAACGCACTCACACTGGCCCGAGCGGAGCGCCGTTCCAAGGGCGAGCTGCTGATGCCGCATGTCTATCCATCCGTTTTGATCGATGGCAAAGGTCCAAACACGGCGCAGCTTGGCAGCGTTGCGACCTCGCAAGAAGAAGCGCTTGCCATTGTGCGCAAGGCGAAGGCAGACGGATTCACCGGCATCAAGTTTTATGGAACATTCAATCCTGCCTGGGTCGCGGCCACGGCTGCAGAAGCTCATCAGCTGGGATTGCATGTGCATGGGCATATCCCTGCAGGCATGCGAACGATGGACGCCATCAATGATGGTTATGACGAAATCACGCACGTCTACTTCGTAATGATGCAGTCCATGCCACAGTCAGTGGTTGATCACTCCAATGGCATTGCACGGATGGCTGGGCCTGGCCGCTATGCCAAAGACGTAGATCTGAATGCGGAACCCATGAAGTCGCTGATTGCAACCATGGCCCAGCGGAAGATTACTTCAGACCCTACGCTGGTTGTTGTTGAAAGCCTGCTGGTGCCGAACAACGGCGATCTTTCTGCATCTTACGCACCCTATACAGGCACGCTGCCGGCGGCGATGGAGCGCGGCTTCCGCCAAGGAGGCCTGAGTGTGCCGCCAGACCTTACGCGCGCCGACCTACGGGCAAGCTTCGCGAAAATGTGCGCGCTGGTGGAGGCAATGCACGAAGCGGGAGTACCCATTGTTGCCGGAACGGATGGCTCTGGCCTCGAACTTGTCCACGAACTTGAACTCTACGTCCAAGCCGGCTTCAGTCCAGAGGAAGCTCTCGCCAGCGCTACCATCGTTACTGCCCGCCTGGTCGGCGCGGACAGCAGGACCGGCTCGATCGCGGCAGGCAAAGCTGCCGACCTGGTGCTTGTGGAGGGTGATCCTGCTCACAATATGGCAGACCTACGCCAGACGCGCCTGGTCTTGACGGATGGCAAGGTGCTCGATGCCGATGCACTTCGTACCGCCAGTGGAATCTCTGGTCGAGCCCACATCGGCTTTCATTGAGTTTGAGGTATATCCCACGGAACTATCCGCTGCTGCTTAACGTAGGAGATGTTACAGGGCTGGCACAGGATAGCTGTCTCCTAGCCCAGGTGCGATTATAAGTAGTAAGCTCGGAGGCTTGCCCTATGACATTGTTCCACGATCAATTGAGGCAGGTTCTACGCAGGCTTGGGCGGGCGCCGCTATTTACGGCGATCACGCTGCTCACACTCGCCGTAGGTGTGGGCGCAAATACGGTGATTTTCAGCGTGATCGATGGGGTGCTGCTGAAGCCGTTGCCTTACCCCCACGCGGAGCAGTTGATCGGAGTTTGGCATACGGCGCCCGGGATCGGCATCAAGGAATTGAACATGGCGCCGTCGATTTACTTCATCGACCGGGAGCAGAACACCACGTTCGAGGATATCGGCGTCTACGATGGCGATTCACTGAACGTAACCGGCGCGGGAGAACCGGAGCATGTACCCGGCCTTGACGTCACCGATGGCACCTTGCCGCTCCTGGGAGTGGTGCCGGCGCTGGGGCGCTTATTTACCCGCCAGGACGATTCGGCGGGTGCGCCGCAAACCGTCCTGCTGTCATATGGGTACTGGCAACGGAAGTTTGGTGGCGCACATACGGTCATCGGGCGCTCGATCACCGTGGATGGAAAGCCGCGCACCATCATCGGTGTCCTGCCCCAGGGATTCCACTTTCTCGATCAGCAGGATGCCGCGCTGATCGTGCCTTTCCAATGGGATCGCAGTAAGACCAAACTGGGTAACTTCAGTCAACGCGCCCTGGCCCGGTTGAAGCCGGGAGTTACGATGGCGCAGGCCAGTGCGGACATGGCGCGACTGCTTCCCGTGGTCATGCGAAGTTTCCCGGCGCCCGACGGATTCAGCGCCAGCTTATTCGAAAAGGCAAAGATTACTCCGAATCTGCGGCCGTTGAAGGAGGACGTGGTCGGCGACGTGGGCAACGTGTTGTGGGTTCTGATGGGCTCGATCGTCCTGGTTCTGCTGGTCGCCTGCGCCAATGTTGCCAATCTGCTGCTCGTGCGCGTCGAAGGACGCCGCCAGGAACTGGCGATTCGCTCCGCTCTCGGCGCGGGGTGGGGACGAATCGCGGCAGAACTGCTGTTCGAGAGTCTCACCCTCGGACTCGGCGGCAGCCTGATTGGTCTGGCATTGGCCTATGGCGCTTTGCGTGTTCTGGTTGCGATTGCACCCACCGGTCTGCCCCGCATCCACGAAATCGGCATCGATCTTCCCGTTCTGCTGTTCGCGTTTGCACTCGCGCTCTTTACCAGTCTGCTCATTGGTTTAATCCCGATTCTCAAGTATGCGGGCGCAAGTGCCAGCAGCGGCCTCCGCGAAGGTGGCCGCGCGCTCAGCCAAAGCCGGGAACGGCATCGCGCACGCAAGGCCCTGGTGGTGGTGCAGGTAGCGTTGGCGCTGGTTCTGCTGATTTGCTCCGGGCTGATGATCCGAACCTTTGTGGCATTGATGCATGTGTCTCCGGGTTTCGTCGCACCCGATGAAGTCCAGACCTTCCGTTTCTACATCCCGGAAACACAGATACCGGACACTGAGCCCGAGCGGGCGGTACGCATGGACGAAGAGATTCTGAACAAGATCGCCACGGTTCCTGGAGTTTCCTCGGTAAGCTTTTCGACAGCCGTTCCTATGGATGGACGCGATACGAGCGATGTGCTGTTCGCCCAGGACCATGTGTATGGCGAGGGGGAGCTACCGCCGATTCGCCGCTTCAAATTCATCTCACCGGGATTTTTCGCGACTCTGGGCACACGGATGGCTGCCGGGCGCGATCTCACCTGGACAGATACCTATCAGAAAAGACCGGTTGCTATCATCTCGGAGAATTTCGCGCGCCAGTATTGGCATGACGCGAATGGCGCGCTGGGCAAAAGGATTCGTGTAGCCAGCACGGACGACTGGCGCGAGATCATCGGAGTGGTTCAAGACATGCACGATGACGGCGTAGGCCAGGCCGCGCCCAGTTCGGTGTACTGGCCTGTCATGATGGACCACTTCGAGGGCCAAAAGCAGACTCTGCGGCGCAATATCGCTTTCACCCTGCGTAGTCCACGTGCCGGCTCTCGCACCTTTATGAAAGAGGTTCAGGAGCGGGTCTGGTCCATCAATTCCGATGTGCCCCTAGCTGATGTTTCCACACTGGGCCAGTTCTACACCAAATCCATGGCGCGCACTTCCTTTACCCTGGTGATGCTCTGCGTCGCAGGAGGCATGGCTCTGCTGCTTGGAATTGTGGGAATCTACGGAGTCATCTCGTATTCCGTGTCGCAACGCACACGCGAGATCGGCATTCGCATGGCGCTTGGGGCGCAACGGAGCACACTCACCGCGTTGTTTGTGCGCCAGGGATTGTGGCTAACAGGTATTGGCATAGGGTGCGGGCTGGTGGTCGCCTTTGTTACGATGCGTCTGATGTCGTCACTGCTGTTCAATGTGAGCCCGGTCGATCCCATCACGTACGTTGTGATTACCGCGGGCGTAATAGCAACCGCTTATCTAGCTTGTTACCTACCCTCCCGCCGCGCTGCGGCTGTTGATCCGGTCAACGCTTTGCGGGCCGAGTAGCTCATCGTTGGAAAGGAAGGCGGCCGACAGACCTCGATCAGATATTGCTTTCCGCTTTTATCGCGCCGGAGTACCTTGATTTGCAACCCGCGTAAATTGAGTTTTCAGTGAGGTGGAGAATGGTCCGGTCTTTCGCTCTTGCCCTTTGTTTATTACCCGCGTGTTGTGCGCTGGGATCTGGTCCAGGAGACAGGGTAGTAACGGAACCGAAAAACGTCATCTCGACGATGCAGGCTGGGTCGAAGCCAGTGGAGGTGGCCGACGTTCTCAAGACCACTCGGCTTGGCGGGGCCACGGTGTCTCCGGATGGAGGGCGCATCGCCTACGTCAGTACCGCGTCGGGGCGCCTCAATCTCTGGATCATGAACGCGGACGGCAGCGGGGCAAGGCAACTACTGCACTCCGACGACCGGCAGGCAAGCCCAGTCTTCTCTCATGACGGGAAAGAGCTTGTTTACGCGCAGGATAAAGGCGGCGATGAACTTTACGACCTTTACGCGGTTTCTGTTGCCGGAGGCGAGCCTCGCAACCTGACCAAAACGGACAAGACGAGCGAAACTGCCCCGCTCTTCTCGCCCGACGGAACGAAGTTCGCGTTCGGGAGCAAAGAGAAGATCACTCCGTTCACCAATCTTGCGGTGATGGACTGGGCTTCTGGCTCGACCCACCTGTTGACCCATGAGACCGACCCAAAGGCGAGTTGGCGTGCAGTTTGCTGGAGCGCGGACGGACGGACTCTATTTGCCACGCGCAGAGTCGGCCTGGACGATTCCGATGCCTACCGCGTAGACGTGCAGAGCGGCACAGCGGAGAAGCTGACGGAGCACTCCGGCAAGCAACTGGTGGAGTTGACAGACGTTTCGCCGGACGGCAAGACGCTACTGCTGACCAGCAACGAAAAAGATGGCTACGAGAATGTCGCGCTGTTCGATGTGGCGTCGAAACAGGAGCGCTGGGTGACAGACACCCAGTGGGAGGCGAGCTCGGGAGAGTTCTCTCCCGATGGAAACACCTTTACGTACTTGCTGAACGCGGATGGGCGGACGACGGTCGAATTCGTCGATAGAGCGACCCTGAATGCAAGCGATCGTGGGGTGCCGGTGGGATTAAACTTCGGCGCGGGACGTCCTCAAGCATTCATGCCGGACGGCAGTTATCTTCTGGCACACCAGGACTCAACCCATCCTCCGAACCTTTACCTGGTGCACGCGACCGGTGGGATCCAGCAGATCACTCACAATGAGAGCCCCGGGCTGGCGTCCGCGGTCCTGCCAAAGTCGCAGTTGGTGACCTATAAGAGTTTCGACGGCCGGTTGATTTCTGCTTTCGTATGGGTTCCCTTCAATCTTAAGCGCGATGGATCCGCGGCTGCCGTGGTGATGCCTCACGGTGGCCCAACCGGCCAGGTTGTAGACAGCTTTAACGGCAACGCTCTGCTGCTGGTGTCGCGCGGATTTGTGGTCATCGCGCCGAATGTGCGCGGCTCAACCGGATATGGGATGGAGTTCCAAAAAGCCAACGTGAAGGATTTGGGCGGGGCAGATTTAAAGGATGAGATCGCGGGGGTGGATTTTCTGAAATCGACCGGGTTTGTCGACGCGAAAAAAATAGGAATCTGGGGAGGATCGTACGGAGGTTTCATGACCCTGATGGCCATCGGCAAGACGCCGGAGGTGTGGGCTGCAGCGGTGGACGAATACGGAATTCTCAACTGGTATAGCATGCTGCAGCATGAAGACCCGGTGCTCCAGGAATACGAAAAGATGTTGCTTGGCGATCCGGAGAAGGATCGCGCGGTGTACGAGGCAGGCTCACCGCTGAAGTACATACGCAATGAACGCGCGCCACTGCTCGTTCTCCAAGGGGAGCACGATATCCGAGTGCCGAAGGAGGAAGCGGAACAAGTGGTTGCGATCCTTAAGGCCGAAGGCCGCACCGTTGATGCGGTCTATTACCCGGAGGAGGGCCACGGTTTTATCAAGCGGGAGCATCAAGAGGATGAGTTAACTCGTGCGGTGGAATGGTTGGAGCGTTATTTACAAGGCAAGAAGGTGGGGCACGGGTAGTGGACCCGCGTGAATCTGTAAACGGCGAAAGCGGGGCTCAGACTGGGTCAGCCACTATCTTTTCAGACATAATCCCCCCTGAAAATCTTCTTCACGCGCGCGACGCGCAAAAGATCGGCGAGCCTCTCGGCCTCGGAGCGTGCCAGTTTGCGTCCAGCCGAGGTCAACCGGTAATATCGGCGCCGCTCCTGGCCCTGTTTTGTGTTCTCACCCAGGTCAACTTCTTCGATGAATTTCTCTTCGAGGAGTGACTGGATTGAGCTGTATAGCGTCCCAGGGCCCAGGCGCATGCGACCGTCGGTCTGATCCGCGACTTGCCGCATAATGCCGTAGCCATGCAGATCCTCATCAGCCAGGGAGAGCAGAATGTGGAACGCCGCGGACGGCAACGGATCGAGTTTTCGTTTGGGCATAGGCAATCGATAATCAGTATATCGATAAACGACTTTACTTTAAGCTGGCAACGGAATGCAAGATCTTCTTCTCGTATCTTGCGGCCGGCAAAGCGACCTGAGGATTTAAGGGTGTAGCTTCGCGAGCGTCGAGCCACGGGAAAGCGCGCAAGAAAGTGGGACCCAGCCGAAACGTCTACGACAGCTTACACGACTGCGGCAGCCTGGCAATCAAGCGCGTCTTCCACTGATCCGTCGGCGTTGTAGAGCGGCGCACGGTAGATTCCATGCCGCGCGGCAATGGTCTCTATTTCTTCTACCCGCTCCGGCGTGATGAACCCTCTTCCCTGGGAGAAGGGCTCGAAGCGGCGCTCCAGCGCAAGAGCCATACCTTCGAGCAAACATCCATGAACCACATCGGGGAACGGATGCCGATTCAGGATTCCATGAAAATCAGGCGTGAAGGTCAATCCACCCGTCACTTGTCCCAGCCCCCCGAAGAAAACTTTGGCGTAGGGCAGCTCCGCACTTGGGGACAGGTTCTTCGGGTAGCCGGCATCACAAATAATTGCGTCGGGCGCGACCCGGCCCAACAGAAGCGAAGGAGATGGCAGACTTGCGGCGCAGATCGCGACGTCAGCCAAAGCGGAGAATTGCCGCAGATCGGTCGCCATCTCGACGTGAACGCCGTCGGCTTCTAACTCCGCAGTAAGCTTGCGCAGCCGCTCCACGTTGCGCGCGTGGAGGAACACACGCCTAACCCCATGCGCCAAACAACGAGCGCAGCCGGAGCCCAAATCTCCTGTTGCCCCAACAATGAGCAGCGTCGATCTTCGCAGGTTCCGGCCTTCCAGCGCGCACATCTTTCTGATGCCCTGAACGATGAAACTAACAGTCAACGTATTGCCGGTGGTGAAGACGGTACCGTATCTATCTGGAAGCTGATTGAAGTTACCCTCGATGAGAATGGAACTGAAACCGCCGAGGCTCACGATCTTCGCACCTGCCTTGATCGCGCAGGCTGCGGCCCCGCGAACGCGAGCGATGTTGTCGCGCACGTGGGCGTCTTCAAGGCGATCGGGAGCGATGAAGGAGTCGATGTAGACGCCGCGCGCCTTGGCGCCCCCGAGTGACGCAACCTCGACGTGACAGACGGCTCGGGGCGGAATCCATGGCAGGATGTCCCGAATCTCATCGTCCGGCAGAGGAGTACGTTCGGGTCCGCGCAGGACTGCGAGTACGTCCGCTGCCGCTCGCCAGCTTTCCTGATGGCCGATCAGGGCGAAATCGACTTCAGCTACACCGGCAATTGAGTTACCCATGTGAGCGTTACCTCCCCGGGCAGCCCCAGCTTGTCCAGCGTTTTGAGGTACTGATGAAGGGATGCTCCGCGCAGCTCGGCCGCACTCAAGCTGACATCGGGCAGCGCCGGCTTCACACAGCTGCCGTGGCATACTTCGCAATGTCCGGTCCTGCAATCTTTGGCCAGCATCTCCGCCAATGTGGTCATCACCTCAAGATGCAGCCGGTACAGCTTGTCATCGAAGCGCTGCGCGTCCACGGCTCGCTCCGCTCTGAGAATTTCCATCGCGTGTTCGATGTGATCCTCTTCTTCCGCGGCGATCGCAGCAAAGGTTTTGCCGAGGGAGCCCGGCGCCACCTTCCCCACCCGTGCATAGCTGGCGACGGCGAAGGATTCAAGCATGATCTCCTGTACGATCAGGCAGCCGATGAAGTCGCGCTCGGTGATGCAGCGAAGGAATGCTTCGCGAAGCCGTTTCCAATGTTTTGCGTTCACGTTGTTGGGCACGTTTACACCGATCTTGCGCCCCTCCGCGGCAAACGCAGCAGCATGACCTTTTTCGCCTTGTGCATGCTCCAAGGCATCGGCTACTTCTTCGGGATCGTCACATATCTCCGATAAAGAGGTGTAGTTCAACGCTGCCATAAGTTCGCCGGTCATCGCCTGAGCCAGCACATCCTGCCAGATCAGGGCAGTGGGAGAGAGCGAGGTGTATACAGCGGGAAATGAGCACTTCAGATCGATTACGGGTTCCATGTGTCCTCCTGAACATCAAAGGCTAACGAGTTTGCGTGGGAGATATTGGGCACCCACCATTTCTCTCCGATCCGGTTTCGCGCCAATCAAGGGGCGTTGAGCTTTTGAAGCATCTTCACGGCGTTGTTGTTGCCGGGGTTTAGCTGCAGGGATCTTTGATAGTTGGCGATGGCCTGCGATTTGTCGCCGTCGTCCATGTAGGCCTCTCCGAGACTGTCGTAGGTGTTGGCTGAGCCGGGATAGGCTTCTACGTTGAGTTGGAAGATGCGGATGGCTTGCCTGAACCTATTGGCCTGGATAAGTTGGTAACCTAAGGCATTCAGTTCGTCTTCGTCCAGGTTATAAGTGGCGGGGGATGCCGCCTTCACGTCATAGTATTGCCTAGCCGCTTGGTCGATGCCGCTGGCCGCTATGGTGGCAGAGAGTGTCTCGGCAATCGATGTGCGGCTGTCATAAGCCCTTTTGATATTGGGGAGAAACGCGCCCATAGTGACGGCGACGATGCCGGCGCCCATCACCACCGTGAGGACGAATAGGCCGGCGGCCATAGCAAAGCGGCCGAGGGCGGCAGCTCGTTCCTGCGTGCGCAGATAGATTTCGAGAACTGCAAGCGGCACCAGGTACTGTGCGAACGACATGAAAGTGAGGAAGGGCCCGCTCAAAGTAACCGTGCTGAAACCAAAGGGACCGTGATTGAGGATAAGGGAGAGGAAGACTCCTGCCCGGATGAACAAGGATGCACCCACCACCAGGAACAGGCGAAGGGCCCAGCGGCGATGAGTTTTGAAGTCACGAGCTAATGCATAGCGCAACGCCATGGCGGCACAGAGCATGATCAAGACCGCGTCGAGGCTCTGGCCGATGTGTTGCGCAAGGTCGCCGACGGTGCCACGAAACCACATCATATAGAGGCCGGCAAGGCTGACGGAGAAGGCGGTCGCGAAGTAGATGCGCCCATTCCAGCGATGAAAGAGCGGCGCACGGCGCTGGATCAGCGGAATGAGTTGCAGCGCACCACTAAGCAAGATGATCACGGCCGAGGCGAGATGGATGGCGACTACCAAATTACCCATGGGATGGTCAGGGGCGTAGCCATGGGTCATGGTCTTATTCCACTGCTGCCAATGGCCTCGCGCGGCTGCGAGGCCATAGAAAGACGCGATCGTAAACGCGAACACTAACTGGCCAGAAACGGCCACCACAAACCAAAAGCCGGCTGTCGCTTTCAAGGCGCGGTCGGCCAGTTTTCGCATTGCATATGCCGTTTGCGGGGCATCAATGACCCAAAATGCCGTTTGCAGTTGCGTGCTCATAGTCGCTTCTCCTTAGGAGACCTATCGAATTCAGTGGCCGATCAGATTGGTTCCCGATAGCGGCGCAAGCGGACCGCTGCGGCGAGGAATGCCGCGGCGATGGCCAGGCCGATCCACAAACCTGGGTAGATGAGGAATTCACCCACAGCAAGTGATGTCAGCGGAGCCATCGCCATCTTGCCGGTTGTGATCTCCGGGGCGCCGCCAAAGAGGTACCCGATCAAGGCGGCGAAATGCGTAGTGTTAAAGGCAACCTTCTCCGCCACGCCGATCGCCAGCGGCGGTAAGACGGCCCAGAGAAGTGCCGCGCGCCGCGCCCAGCCTGAAACCAGCAGCATCCAGCTGTAGACCGGCGCAAACTGAAGCCCATGAATGGCCACCAGGTGGAAGAGCAGCATCAGCGACATCGGGAACAGGGGCAAATGGCTCCACAGCGTCGCGACACTTTGACCGCGAGCCAGCATGACTACGCTGCTAAGCAGCAGCATTATGCATTGGGTGACAATGGTGATCGCGAAGGTGAGCAGGGGCAGAATCAGCAGCGGAATACTCGCCTTGGCGAGCACGGTGGTGAGATCGGAAACCGGCAACGACTTCCAAAACAGAATGCTGCGATCACGGCGTTCACCATACAGCGCGTCGAGGCAGTAGAACACCGAGATGATAAAAGTGGTCCCCATGAGTAGAAAGGCGGCGAAGGTGTACGGCTGCTCGACCAGATCCGGATGCTGCACTGGATCGAGCGACATCGCGGCACGTATCCGCGCCGGCGAATGAATCGCGCCGATCAGGAACGCGACCAGAAACACCGCGGCGACGGCGAGAGGCGCGATATAAAGTGCACGGTTCTCCCACAATTCGCGCCGCACCGACCAATACAGGCGGTGGCTCGCCGGGATCACCACAGGCACAGTTACGTTCGCTTCGAGTGGTGACATGGCGTCCGATTGCGTATTCATCGCGCCGCTCCTTTTGGCTGACCGGCCTGCTTACCGGCCTCATTGCCAATGACGGCAACGAACAAGTCGGCGATACCCGCGGTGCGTACTTCCCCCAGCGCGGCGAGGCGCTGTCGATCGACATGATCGAACAGCAGGATGCTGCGACCGAGCGCCTCACGCTCGACCATCGGCTTGAGCGCCCTTGCCGCGGCAAGCTGCTCGGGACGCACTGAGACTTCCAGATAACGCGACTCCAGTTCTTCCATGCTGAGGTTGAATACGATGCGGCCCCGATTGATAAACATGACGTCGGTGAGCACGTGCTCGACCTCTTCGACCTGATGGGTGGTCAGGAGGATGGTGCGGCTGCGATCGAAGTAGTCATTCAGCAACGAATCGTAGAATTGCTTGCGATACAGGATGTCGAGGCCGAGCGTTGGCTCGTCCAGCACCAGCAGTCTCGCATCAATGGCCATCACCAGGGCGAGGTGCAGTTGAGCCACCATGCCCTTGGACAATTCCCTCACCTTGCTGGTGTGGCTGATGGTAGTTTTCTCCAGGAAACTTTCCGCCTTGGCACGATCGAATCGCGGATGCACGCCGGCGATATAATCGAGCGCCTGCGAAACCCTTATCCAGCGCGGCAGCACGGCCACATCGGAGATGAAACAGACATCGCACATGAGCCGATCACGTTCGGTCCAGGGGTCGCGCCCGAGCACTTTCAGTTCCCCCTGGAACGGAATGAGGCCGAGGATGGCGTTCAGCGCGGTGGTCTTGCCGGCTCCGTTGGGACCGATGAGTCCCAGGATGCGGCCCTCTTCCACCCGCAGATCGACTCCGTCGAGCGCGATCTTTGCGCCGAAGGCCTTGCGCAGGCCATGTGCTTCTATGCATGCCATCGTTCAGCGCTCCTCTTTCACAGCATCCGGTGACGGCGGGCGGCCGGCACCCGCCTGCAGAAGTTCTTTGGGTTTCAGGCCAAGCCGCAGAATTGTGGCGTAGATCCTGGGCCATTCTTCGCCCAGAAACTTCTCGCGTTCCCCCTGCAGCAACAAACTGCGTGCGCCGGTATTGATGAACATGCCGCGCCCTCGTCTGGTCTCCACAAGCCCCTCGTCCACCAGCTGCTGATAGCCCTTCAGAACCGTGAGTGGATTGACCCGATATTCGGCGGCGACATTGCGCACCGACGGCAGCGGATCGCCTTCCTTGAGAACTCCGTCCAGGATCATCGCGACCACGCGATCGCGAAGCTGGCGGTAAATCGGCTGACCGTCATTCCATTCAGAATCCATCGGGTTTTCCAGTCAGTCTTTGCCAGAAATACGCTACGGTCATTTCGCCCGCTGCAGATCAAAGTGCGCGGTCATGGGCTTTCCCTGGACCAGGAAAGTCCAATCCTCGGTGTGATGGTTCGCGTCGACGGTGGTAAACACTGCGCGCCGCATGTATCCTCCCTGCGCGCTCGAGAAGTTGGCAACGTCGAGAAAATCAAATTCCACCGTCTTGTCGTTTGGCTTCTTCCTGGCCGCCATGCGGGGCCGATTCCCTGCGTCACAATAATGCGTCAGCAGCAGACGATCGCCTTCGAGGTAAAGCATGGTGATCGGATCATCTTGCCTTCCGGCCAGCTTCATCTCATGCATGAGCGTGTTGCCCATGGAAGTCACGCGAAGCGAGACCTGCATAGGTTTGCCATCAAAGGTACCTTCCCAGGAACCCGCCAGGGTTTTCAAGTTGTCAAAGGACTTTTCCGCGCCCGACGCCGCGAACGCCATGGTAGAGAGCCCCATTAGAACAACCGGCAGTAGTAAACGTAGGGATTTCATGTTGATTCTCCTCGTCTCGGTCAGGGGTACCGAGTGATTCCCAGGTGCCCTTGGCTCACTGTTATACTTAACTACAACACCATCTCACGTGTCAAGAGATTTTTTGCATCGGTTCAGGACGGAGGTATCGGGATGACTGCGATAACCATGTGTCTTGGTTCTTTAAAGCAGTTGCGATTGTGGGCTTCGCCGATCTTTTTCGTCCCACTTACGCTGGTGCGAACGTGGGGGCACCCATCCAGTTCCGGTTTCATCCTGACGGGACTACATTTCAATGTCGGATTTCGGGTTGAGCGGTTAGCGTTCCAGAGCCCATTCGTTGACGAGGTGGAATCCCCTGTCTAGCAGCGGATAGCGATCAGGCAGGGGCACGCGCACGAGGTAGAGCGTGCCTTTGGTTGTGACGTTATTGGGTGTCGGCGTGAGAATCAGGTGCATGGGGTCGGGCTGATCGAAGCTGTAGACCAGAGGATCTTCGCCGTCGCGGTAAAGAGCGAACGTATGATCCTTGTCCTCGATGTACGCACCTGCACGCCAGAGCACACCGGTGTCGTCGCGCAACGTAGCGCGGCCATTGGGCTCGATGAAGAGGCCGGTCATGGGCCGCCCTTCGCCGGTCAGGACCGTGCCGGATGCGGCCTCTCCGGGGGTAAGGTCTATGCGCCACTCGCCGGTGAGGGGGTGAGGATGATGTAAGCTCGCTTGCGTCCTGGCGAAGCTTTGGTAATGGCCGGGTATTGAAGTGAGGATCATGAGGACGATGGCCACCTCAACGACGCAGATGGTTATGCGCAAACCACGACGCTTGGTGGCAGGCACTGCGGCCGCGCTGGGCGCGGAGGGCTTGTGGCGCCAGAAGAAGTCCCATAGAGCGCGCGTGTCCGGCGCGATGATGGCGATGGAAAAGAGAACAAGGTGCGCGGAGTAGATTTTGACCGGGACATCGAAGAAGAGGTTGTAGAGCAGGACGTTGCTCATTACTACGCAGGTCAGGATAGCGCCAGCGAGCGCAGTGCGGCGAAAGAAGAGCAGCAAAGCAGCGACTATTTCGATCGCGCCCATAAGCGTCTCGTAGACGGGATTGAAACCGATAAGCGTCCATAGCAGGGTCATTGGCGAGGTGCTGCCGACAGGCTCATTGAGCACCGCGAGAGACGGGGGCGCCATCTGCACAGGAAAGAGTTTGGAGAGGCCGTAGTTCGCCATGGCCAGCACCAGTGTGAGGCGAACGAGGAAGCGCAGCCATGCAGCGGCGGTCCGGTACTCCTTGCGGCGATCGACGAGTGACCAGATCAGAGCAGCGATCAGCGAATAGGCGAACATCACTCCAATGGCGATCCAATTGATCGCGGTGTCTCCAGAGCCGGTGGCGTGGATGTGAGCACCCACACCCGTGATATGGAGGAGATGGTGCGCGAGCCATATCGCCGGATCGAGGGTCGCGAGCGACAGCCAAGAAACGATCGTGGCACCGAGCTTTGGGAGCAGATACAGAAGATTGGCGTTGCTGGAACTGAAGGCGTAAAGCAGCAGGTAGCAAAAGGCCACGCGGAAGCCCACACGTCCGAGCAACGTCCAATGTTCGTTCCCAGGTCTTTCAGGGTTTTCAGGCATGATCAAGTTTTCTAGCGTTCGGCCATTACTCACAGCGCAGGGCAGAGACGGGATCGACCGCGGTGGCCCGACGCGCCGGGATGTAGCAAGCCAGCGAGGCAATACCGCCAAGCAATAGCGAGACCGCTGCTAGTGTCAGCGGATCGACCGCGCGAACACCGTAAAGCAAGTTCGCCACAGAACGAGTGAGGGCAAGGGCTGCAACTACACCGGCCGTCATTCCGAATATCACCGGCTTCATACCCTGGCGCAGAACGAGGCCGACGATGCTTCGGCGTGATGCCCCCAGGGCCGCACGAATTCCTATTTCCTGCGTACGGCGTTCCACTGCATACGAAACCACGCCATAGATTCCCACTGCCGCGAGCAGCAGGGCGGTCACCGCAAAGAGTACAAGCACCAACATAGTGAAACGGCGTTCGGCGAGCGATATGGAAATAATCTCTTCCATCGTCCGCACCCCAAAGACTGGTTGATCCAGGGTCGGCCCTGCCACTTGAGCCCTCACCGCCGAGACCAGGCTCAGCGGCTTCGGCTCACTTCGTATGGTGAGCGTCAGTCCAGTGACGCCGGCGGAGAGGAACTTGTCGGGCACTTGCAGCAGGGGGAAATAAATCTGGTCGCGAATCTTGCTGGTGTCATCAGAATCCAATCCCCACTGCCTTACATGCCCAACGACGCCGATAATCTGGACCCGTCCAACGCCCATGAGATTGAACTGCCGCCCGAGGGGGTCCTGATCCGGAAAGAGGTGTTGGGCGAGCACGTCGTCGACGATCACCACCGCGGGCGATGTCTGGTTATCGTGGCCGGTGAAGGCGCGACCGCGCCGTAAAGGAATCTGCATGGTGCGCGGGTAATCGGGCGTGACGATATAGAACATTGCTGACGCCATCTGGTCCTGCCGGGGCTTGGGCTCCTCCCCCGGCCAGAACGGAATCTCACTGTCACCGTCTTTGAGCGGCAGCATGGAAGTGATGGCAGCCGATTGAACCCCCGGGACTGACGCCACGCGTGCGAGCATCTGCTGATAGGCGAGGCGGATGCCTGCCGGGCTGGTCATGACCTTAGGTGAGAGCGCTACCTGCATGGTTAGAAGATTGCGCACGTTGAAGCCAGGATCCACTTGCAGCAGCCGCCAGACGCTCTGGATCATGAGTCCCGCGCCAGCCAGCAGGACCACCGCCAGGCCCATTTCGAGGGCGACAAAAACACCTTCACCGCGATGCCTTCCGCCCGCAGAGCCACGTGCGCCTTCTTTCAAAGACTCTTGCGGCTCAGCCTTGGCGCCGTGAACGGCCGGCGCGAGGCCGAAAAGAATGCCCGTGGCCATGGCAATCGCCAAGGTGAAGAACAAAACGTTGGGATCAATGCCTATCTCCGCGGAGCGCGGCAGGCTGCCCGGCGCGGCGGCCAGGATGAGCCTGGTGCCGCAGTAGGCGAGCAGCAGGCCGATCACAGCGGCGCCGAGCGAGAGCAGAATGCTTTCGGTCAAGAGCTGACGCACCACGCGCCAGCGATCAGCTCCCAGCGCAGCGCGAATGGCCAACTCACGTTTACGGGCTGTGGAACGCGCCAGGAGCAAGTTGGCGACGTTGGCGCAGGCGATGATCAGCACGAACCCGACAGCGCCGGCGAGCATCAGCAAGGTGGGCCGTATCGACGACACCAAGTCGTCTTTCATCAAGAAGACTCTCGCTGATTCCCCGGTGTTGGTGGCCGGGTAGCGAAGCGCAAGCGCGCGGCAGATCGCAGCTAACTCGGCTTGCGCCGTTGCGACCGATACGCCGGGCTTGAGGCGACCGATGACACCGAGCCCCGGTGATGCCTCCCGGGAACGCAGCTCTATTGAGGTCCATTGTTCAATGGGCACGTAAATCTGGGCGTTGTCGCGGAAGTGAAAACCCCGAGGGAAAACGCCGATCACCGCACAGCTAACGGCGTTGAGGTTCAGGGCCCGGGTGAGGATGCTGGAGTCGCCTCCGAATCGCCGCTGCCAAAAGCCGTAGCTGAGCATCACTGTGCAGGGAGCGTCCTGGCGGTCATCCCCGGACAGAAAGTTTCGTCCCAGCAAGGGCGAAACTCCGAGCACAGGGAGGAGGCTGGCCGAGATGTAATCGCCGGAGAGCTGTTCGGGCTCACCGGCTCCGGTGAAGTTGAAATCATCGCTGCGATAAGTACCCATCTCCGTGAAGGAGCGGTTCTCGCGGCGCCAGTCGAGGTAATCCGGATACGTGACCGAGGACTTGCCGAACTCCTGATTCGTCTCGTAGATCCTGAGCAGCCGGTCAGCATCAGGATACGCGAGCGGCCGCAACAGCACCCCGTTCACGAGGTTGAACATAGCGATGTTTGCTCCAATGCCGAGCGCCAGCATGAGCATCGCAAGGAGGGTGAATCTTATGTTTCTTCGTAAGGTTCGGAATCCGTAACGAATGTCTTGTCCTAACCCTGCCAGCGCGTACCCTTTGACTCCTCCACCGAGTACGACAGGCTCGGGGACGTTGGTGACTTCGACCGCGCGCAGCTCTGTAGCCAGCAGTTCGTGGGCGGTGAGCTCATCGAGTACCATGCGGCGTGCTTCCGCCTCCGCAGTTCCGCAAGCTGTGAGCTCCTGGTAGCGATCCTCTGCATGCTGACACAGCTCCTCGACAATCTCCGACTCGCGCGCAGGAACGAGCCGCAAAGGCGCCAGCTCTTTGCGGATTTGTCCGCTCCAGCCGGGCAACTGTGGATTCTCCTGGTCAGGCATGTTCGACCTCGATGATTAGGCTGATTGCTTCTACGAATGCCTGCCAACCCTGACGCTGGGCAGCCAACACTTTGAGTCCCTGGCCAGTCAGCTGGTAATAGCGACGACGACGCTGGCCGCTCTTCTCCACCCATCGACCTTTGATCCAGCCACGCTTTTCGAGCCGGTAGAGTAATGGGTAAAGGGATGCCGCATGAAACCGGAGCGCACCCCGCGATCGCTGCTCGATCAGCTTTCCGATTTCGTAGCCATGACGGGGAGCCCCGCTGAGCAGCGAGAGGAGCAGCAGCTCGGCGCTACCCTTCTTCCATTCACGATCGATAGCGTGCTGTTCCATATGTATGACTGCCACATATTAGACTTATCAGGGGATGCGCATCAAGGGCAAAATTCGTATCACAACTTGGAAACAGGGGTGGCTGTCAGCGAGAGTTCTGGAGGCGCTGCTGCAAATCGGGTAAATCTATTTTCCGATTTGAACGGAGCCCAGCTTTTTGAATCGCCGCGCCGGGTCGGCGGTTATGCCTGCGAAAGTCTGAGGTGCCATGCCTGATCGCGCAAGCAGGTACGACTCGCCGTTACGGACGGATAGGTTGAGGGTGGAGTCCGCTCCGCTCAGGACGGTCTTTCCCCGAGCATCTATAGCTTCCACCTTCTGCCCGGGCCAGGGATTGCGGATATGCAGGGTTTCGCTTGCTCCGGCTTCGATGGCGACGGTGGTGGGCACTCCCGCCGTCACCTGTACGTCGACGCGGGTGCGATTGCGAACCCACACGCTGCCTTCGAAATTCCATTCAGATGGTATCGCGGGTGCGATGCGGATCAGGCCGTCGTAGTCCTGCACCAGGGCTTCGGCGAGGGCGAGCGCGACGACGCCTTCCTGCTCCACATAGAACTCGCCGGCGGGGCCCCCCCAGGCGGCGAAGCCGTTCACGTACTTCTGGTATCGCTCCGTCAGAGCGATCAACGTCGACCGGACTTCGCTGCTAAGACCGAGACGCGCCGCCTGCACGGGGTCGAAACTCCAGTCCTGGTGAACGGGGTAGGGGCGCGTGGCATAGGTGGTCCTGGCTAAAGCCAGCTGCGGAGAATCGTCACCGATCAGGTTGTAGGGCCAGACCGGTTCGAGACCGATGTTCTCTTCGTTATGTTCGGCAGCTGCTGGATCGTACGATTCGGCAATGGCCGGTTCTTTTGATCCAGTGGCGGTTGCTTTCCCGGCCTGGGGCAGCGGGAGAATCTGGGTCAGCTCCGTTTGCAGTTGCTGGACCAGCTTGCCATCCGTGTGCAGCAACCCGGCTGCCTGGATGACCGCGGGAAACAGGGCTGACCTCGCGGATAGGTCGGTCGTGGGGTCCATGGTGTCCCATTGCTGCTCGTGTGCGTTCGACGGGTGGGTGTGCATCTTTCCATCCGCGCCTCGGGTTTCATAGGCGAGCAGGAACTGTGCGCTTGCAGCCATGACCGGATAATTCCCGGCGAGGAATTTACGGTCCCCGGTGGCCAGATATTGCCGCCAGATCCAGAGGGAAACCTCCGCACCCGTGGAGAGGGTACGGGCGTTGTAATAAGGTTTCGAGGCAGCGTCACAGTCGAGGCCGATGACGGGGGGCCTGGAAGGATTCCAGTCGGGCTCATACTCAATGCCCGGCCCATTGAAGCGCATGGTCTCGGGCACACAGATACCGGGGCGGCCGGCCATGTGTTTCGTGGTCCAGTCTTTGATGCTGGCAAGATTTTCGCGATACAGACGGAAGTAGGGCGCGTTCAGGTCGGGCACGCCGGCATCGAGATTCGCAGCCACCTGCATGCGAAGATTCCAGTGCCAGAAGGCGGCTGGGTCCCAGCGGTGTACATCCTGCACAGCGGAGAAAAGGTCGGCGATGCCGGCCTGCGAACCAGGAAAGCGGCCGCCGCTCTCAGCCGCGGCGGTGTAGAGGTAGAGATGGCGCAGGTTTTCCATGTACTCTCCGGAACCGTCGGCGGAGGTGAGCTTGATAAGCCCCGCGCGCTGCCAGAAGGCGTGCCACCAGGCGGCGTGTTCCACAGAATCGGCGTTCGCCAACGCGCTCCTAACGCTGGCCTCTCTTGACCGCACATCGTTGTAATGAGGACAGGCGACGATGACCCGAAAATGACCGTCGAGCGCGGGCTTGAAGGTTACTGTGACCGCGCGACTACCGGTTACCGCGGCAGAGACCTCGCGGCCGGTTGCCGTGATGGCGGCGAGGGCTCCGAATGTTTCTCCGGAGGCTCCGGGGCCGAAATGGTCGATCCAGGTTTGTGCGAGCATGCCGGCCTTGCCTGAGGCCGTGACCTCAGGCGCGCGCGGCGGCCAGAGGCGAAGTTGGGCCGTCTGCGTAGTGTTTGGGTCTGCACCAGTTACGTCGACGACGAAGGTATCGGTCGATACCTGAACGTAAGCGGTGAGGCTTATTCCACCGCCGTGCTCGACCAGCGTTCCGTTGTACAGATCGAGACGGCCATTGAAATCCTTCGCCGAGGTGAGCGCGGTGAGGCCGGGGATAACCACCTGGCCAGGAGAGTCGCGATGAGGCAGGGTGTCTGCACGGTTCAGTTGCGCAGTGAACCCATCTGCCGACCAGACGGCTATGCCGAGACGTCCATTGCCCATCGGCATGGCTTCCGCCGGCAAGGCGTTGGGCTGGCTTAACACAATGTCGGACCGGCTTAATAATCCTGCAGCATCGACAACAAAGTGGCCGGCTTTCCAGGCAGTGGTGGGAGGACTTTGCTGCCCAACGCCGTTTGAGAAGCCCAAGAGACTGAGAGCGGCGATAACAGAAATGGAACGCATCCATCCGGTGTATCACCAAAGTTCGCATGCCGATCTGGGATTTCTGTACAACCCACGAAAAGGGTGCGTAGAGACCGGGAACTGGACGGGCGGTCTATCAAAAGCGATATCCCGGCTTAAGCTCGCAGCGGTAGACCGTGGTTTTCTCTTCTTCCGGACCGGTACGGACGTTGCAGGTGGCCCAACTCAAAGAGAGGTTGGGACCCAGGGGGAAGACCATGGGCGCACCGTCGACGTCGGCCTCGAGGCTCACGCCCTCCTGGGTCGGGGGCAGAGTAAAATTCAGCGTCTGGCCAAAGATCACCGGGTACAGTTCGCGCACCTCGGAACTGATGGCCGTGTGATAGACCTCGGCTTCCATCAGGAAGGTAGCCGTGTCGGACCAGTTCAGGGCAGTGACGCTGATGTGACGCCCGCCATGAATAAATCCACTGGAGTCAATCCGCGTGAACGGACATGGTCCCGCAATGCAGGAAGCGGTTATGTTGCCGAAGCTATTGTCTGGCCCGGCATCGAGTGGTACCGTCGCAGAGGTGGCCTTCCATTTGCCATCCGGTGAGCAAGGAGACTGGTGATCGCAGGGCACATCGCCCTGGTTGACCACCTGGAAGGTCTTGACTGCGCTCCCCACATTTGTCTCTGTCCGGGTGTTGATCGTATACCTCACCCGGATGTTTGAGACCAGCGTTGCCGGGCGGCTGGGCCGGGCTGGGGCCTTGGCAGGGGTTGGAACGATGGGGGTGAGAGCGGCCACGTGCAGCTGGTTCGGGGTTTCCAATCTTCCGGTTTGCACCGTCAGGACAAGTGGCTGGTAACGCGGATGGTGGAAAGTGACCGTGATTGGCAGATCGGACAACACTCTCTTGTTCAGCACCAGCTTGAAGTAGCCGGAAGCATCGGATCGAGTGGCGGCGCTCCTCACCCCATCGGACGCGGTGATCACAACATCGGCGATCGGCAGCTCTTTCTTGGTGTCAGCATCGCGCTGGATCACCGCGCCCTCAATCGGAACCGATAGCCGCTCGGCAACAACCCGCAACCGGTGCGCACGCAGCAACAGCAACAGCCCAATGACCATGGCTGCCGCAACTGCGATGATCGTCCAGACAACTTTCTTTGCCTTCATGCAACCCCAGTTTGGACCCAGTCGTCCGTGCATCTATTATTCAATTAATCGATTCCCTTGTCGCCCGCAATCCGTTCGCCGGCGCACGTGGATGAAAGACACGAGGCACGCATTCGCAAAATGACCGGCGCGCATCGCAGATCCCGACGCCAACTGTTGCGCCAAATGGCTGGTGTCTCCATGGGTCTGCCACTCGCTCAGTGGAAGGGGCTGGCGGCGCTCGCGCCTCGGCAGCAGAAAGACTCACCACCTCCGACAAGCGCTTTTTCGCCCGAGGATGAGCAGTTCCTGGACGACATGGAACGGAGCAACTTCCTCTACTTCTGGGAGCAAGCGAGCCCGCAGACCGGACTGATTAAGGACCGCTGCAATGTACGCACAGCCGACACCAGTGTGGTGGCAAGCGTTGCCTCGACCGGCTTTGGCCTGACGGCCATCTGCATTGCGGAACAGCGCGGCTTCGTCTCCCATCAGGACGCTCGCCAGCGCGTGCTCGCGACCCTCACCTTCCTGTGGAGGGCGCTGCCGACGCATCGCGGATTCTTCTATCACTTCGCGAATATCAATACCGGGGAAAGAGTATGGGACTCTGAAGTTTCTTCCGTCGATACGGCCATCCTGCTTTGCGGCATCCTCACCTGCCGCCAGCACTTTCAGGATCGCGAGATCATCTCCCTGGCGCATGAAATTTTTGACCGCGTGGACTGGACCTGGCTCTCAGAAGACACCGCTCTGCTGCCCCAGGGGTGGACACCTGAGTTCGGCTTCCTGCCTTACAAATGGGACTACTATAGCGAATTGATGATGATCTACCTGCTCGGCATGGGGTCTTCCTCTCATCCCCTGCACCCTTCGGCGTGGTTGGCATGGAAGCGGACCACCTTTGAATATGACGGGGAGCGCTACATCGGCTCGTTTGCACCGCTGTTTGTCCACCAGTACTCCCAGGCGTGGTTCGACTTCCGGGGCAAGCGCGACAAGTATGCCGACTACTTCCTGAACTCGACCATCGCGACCGATGTACATCGCCGCTTTTGCCTGGAGCTGAGCAAGAACTTTCCCGATTACAGCGACGATCTCTGGGGGATCACGGCCTCGGACTCAGAAAAGGGCTACGTGATCTGGGGCGGACCTCCGGCCATGGGCCCGATCGATGGAACCGTGGTTCCGGCAGCCGCTGGAGGCTCAATTCCGTTTCTGCCCGTCGCCACCATGCGTGTGCTGAAAAACATTCGCAGCCGTTATCCGCAGGCCTGGAGCCGCTACGGCTTCGTCGATGCCTTCAATCCGTTGAAGAACTGGTACGACCAGGACGTCGTCGGCATCGACACCGGTATCACTATGCTTATGGCGGAAAATGCACGCGCCAGCTTCGTGTGGGAGACCTTCATGAAGAACCCCGAAGCGCAACGCGGTATGGCCCAGGCAGGCTTTCAAAAATATACCTTGGCCCCTGCATCTACCTGACACCTCCATGCGCGCATACGTTATTGAACATCCCGAAGCGGCCTTCGTACAGATCGAGCGTCCGCGCCCCGCTCCATTAGCAGGCCAGGTGCTGGTGCGCGTACACGCAAGCGGAGTGAATCCGTTGGACACCAAAATCCGTGAGGGTAAAGCAGCCCATGCCAAACAACCGCTACCCGCCGTGCTGGGCCTGGACATGGCAGGGGTTGTGGAAGAAGCCGGCACGGCGGTCACAGCGTTTCGACCCGGCGACGAGGTGTATGGCATGGTCGGCGGTGTCGGTGGACAGCAGGGTACGCTGGCCGAGTATGTGACGGTCAATACAGACCTGCTCGCCCTCAAACCAAAGTCGCTCTCCATGCGTGAGGCTGCGGCTCTTCCGCTCATCACCATCACCGCCTGGGAGGGTCTTGTCGATCGGGCTAAAGTGCGTGCAGGGCAGAGGGTGCTGGTCCACGCAGGAGCGGGCGGAGTGGGCCACATCGCCGTGCAGCTGGCCAAGGCATTCGGTGGGGAGGTCTTCGCTACGGTCTCGGCCGAGAAGCGGTACATCGTGGAGGAGTTCGGCGCCCAGCCGATCGATTACCGGACCCTAAGCGTGGAGCAGTACGTCGCGAAGTATACCGATGGTCAGGGCTTCGATATCGTCTATGACACGGTGGGAGGTGCGATCATCGACGCATGCTTCGTCGCGGTCAAAACCTATACCGGCCACGTGGTGAGCTGCCTGGGATGGAGCACCCACTCGCTGGCTCCGCTTTCGTTGCGTTGTGCCACCTACTCGGGTGTATTTACGCTGCTGCCTTTGCTCACCGGGCGGGGCCAAGGGCATCACGGCGAGATCCTTCGCGAGGCGGCATCATTGGCCGACAACGGCAAGCTGCGGCCGCTCCTGAACCAACAACACTTCTCCGTCGCTGAGATCGACGCCGCACACGCGTTGGTTAAATCCGGCGCTCTGGGCAAAGTGGTGGTCGATATCTAGACTGCACTGAATTGCCCGGCTCCGGTATTCGCGCTGTCGCCTCCAACTCACCCCGCTCGGCCGGAGATAAGTGCGCGGAGCTTGGCCAGATCGACACGGTTGGGTGTATTTTCTTCTAATGATGCGCATTCCGTTTTCGAGCTTTCTCGCTTCTGCAGCTCTGATTGCCGTGGCCGCTCCCCTTTTCGCACAAGCGCCGGCCAAACCGAAACCCGAGGATACGGAACTGTGGGAACCAGTTCCTAAGGTCGTGAGCCCGGGCGCCACCTGCATGGCCCCTCCCTCCGACGCGATCGTGTTGTTCGACGGCAAGAACCTGGACGAGTGGGTCACGAACCGCGACAAGTCACCGGCCAAATGGGATGTTGCCGACGGAGTGATGACCGTGAACAAGTCCGGGGGAAACATCGAAACCAAACGGAGCTTCACCAATTACCAGCTTCACATCGAGTGGAAAGTTCCCGCCAACATCACCGGCAGTGGCCAGGGGCGCGGCAACAGCGGTGTGTTCCTCGCCTCCACCGGACCGGGCGACGACGGATATGAGTTGCAGGTTCTCGATTCCTACGAGAACAAGACCTACGTCAACGGGATGGCCGGCAGCATTTACAAGCAGGCGATTCCTCTGGCGAATCCGGGCCGCAAACCCGGGGATTGGCAGGCCTACGACGTGGTGTGGACGGCTCCTACATTCAACACCGACGGCTCGCTGAAGACCCCGGCCTATGTCACGGTTTTTTTCAACGGTGTGGTGGTGGAGAATCACTTCGAGTTGAAAGGCCAGACGCTCTATATCGGCAAACCGTTCTATAAGCCGTATACCAGCGCTCCGATTAAGCTGCAGGCGCACGGCGATAAAAGTGAGCCCATCAGCTTCCGAAATATCTGGGTGAGGGAGCTTAATTAATGAGCCGCTCAAGCGCGACTGCGAGGCTTACTCTTTAGAGTACGTTTGGCTGGCTTCCGCTTGCTTCCATCGCCAGCCTGCGACTGGTCTTTCAACTGGATTTGGTGGGCGTTTACAATTGCCGCGATCAATCCAGGGAAGCGCTTATCGATCTCCGCACAACGGGAAGTGTTGTGCATCTCCACACCTCGGCGCTCGCCGCGAATCAAGCCTGCTTCTCGGAGCGCCTTGAAGTGCTGAGATAGAGTCGATTTGGGTATGGGCTTTTCGCTGACGTTGAGAAAAGTCGAACAAGTCTGCGAACAGGTCGAGCCGGCAATGTCGGTAAAAATGGCCACCCGGATCGGGTCGGATAGCGCATGCAGGATCGCTTCTACCGAAACATCCTCAATCGACGGGTGAAACAGGGGCCTCATGATTGTTAATCCTACATTCATATAGCGCTTTGTTCAATAGTGCATAACTTCTGAACTACTGAATCCTGACCGCTCCGCCCACCATCTTATGCGACAGAAGCCGGTAAGAAACTCTGATCCCGGATAAGGATTTTTAAAGGAAACGCATATGAGCAAGCTTCAAGGTAAGGTAGCAGTCGTTACGGGCGCCTCCAAAGGCATCGGAGCCGCCATCGCCAAGTCCCTCGCCGCAGAAGGCGCGTCTGTAGTTGTTAATTACGCTTCCAGCAAATCCGGAGCGCGAACTGTTGTCGACTCCATCGCCGCAGCCGGTGGCAAGGCTGTCGCTGTAGGCGGCGACGTCTCCAAGGCCCCTGAGGCTCAGGGCATCATCGACGCTGCCATCAAGAACTACGGCCGGCTCGACATCCTGGTCAACAACTCAGGTGTTTACGAGTTTGGCCCGATTGAAGACTTCACCGAAGAGCAGTTCCACAAAATGTTCAACATTAATGTGCTTGGCTTGCTTCTCACCACCCAGGCAGCCCTCAAGCACATCGGCGAAGGCGGCAGCATTATCAATGTCGGTTCCGTCGTAAGCCGCATCACTCCTCCTACGTCCTCCATTTACACCGGCACCAAGGGCGCCGTGGACGCCATCACGGGTGTGCTCGCCCGTGAACTCGGACCAAAGAAGATCCGTGTCAACACTATCAACCCCGGCATGGTCGAAACCGAAGGCACACACGCGGCCGGCGTCCTGAATTCTGACTGGGAAAAAGCGACGGTCGCCCAGACCCCGCTCGGCCGCTTAGGTCAGCCCAGCGATATCGCCTCAGTCGCGGTCTTCCTCGCGTCCGACGACTCTGGCTGGCTTACGGGCGAGCAACTCCTCGTCGGTGGCGGCCTCCGCTAAACTTTGCCCAACGAGCGCCCTATGCAACCCACAGTCCAGCGTGTGGTTGCGTGGGGCAAACGCAGCCTCCGCTGAAACGCAACCAATACAAAAGGAGCATGCAATGGGAAAACTGGAGGGCAAAGTGGCTGTGATTACCGCGGCAACCTCAGGCATGGCGCTGGCTAGCGCGAAGCTGTTCGTGGAAGAGGGTGCCTACGTTTTCATCACCGGCCGGCGCAAGGACAAGCTGGATGAGGCTGTGAAAGCAATTGGCCGGAATGTAACCGGAGTTCAGGGCGATGCTTCGAACCTTGACGATCTCGACCGGCTGTACGACACGGTCAAGAAGACGAAGGGAAAGATCGACATCCTGTTTGCCAGCGCCGGAATGGGCGAGCTGGCGAAATTGGGCGAGATTACCCCGGAGCAATTCGACAGCACCTTCAACCTGAATGTGCGTGGCACGCTGTTCACGGTGCAGAAAGCCCTGGCGCTTTTCAATGATGGAGGTTCGATCTTCATGAACGGGTCGATTGCAACCGTCAAGGGCTTCCCTGCGTTTAGCGTTTACAGCGCCAGCAAAGCCGCGGTGCGGTCGTTTGCGCGGACTTGGCTGGTCGACCTGAAGGAGCGGAAAATAAGGGTCAACGTACTGAGCCCAGGTACGATCGATACGCCGATTCTGGACCCGCTGGGGCCGGACGCAAAGAAGTACTTCGCGTCGCTGATTCCGCGGGGTGAAATCGGGCGGCCAGAAGAGATTGCAACCGCAGCGCTCTTTCTGGCTTCGAGCGACTCCAGTTTCGTGAATGGGATCGAACTGTTCGTCGATGGCGGGGTTGCGCAAATCTAACCGCGTGCAGTGAATGGGGCTCGCGGGACGAGCCCTATTCGGCTCAATCCTGCGGGGGCGCTTTGGTGATGGTGATTCCCAACTTCGAGTAGGGCGCCAGCACTTTTGATTTTATTTCTGCCGCAACGATCATGCCTGTTATCTCCGAGAGGGGCGCGATGACGTAGGGCGATACCGCGTTCAGCTTTTCCGATGAACCCAGGACAATCGTTTCGGCAGCACTGGCGCTTAGGGCTCTTTTTACGTGGGCCTCTTCAAAGTCTCCTGTGGTCAGGCCAAACCTGGGATGGATGCCGGTTACACCCATGAAATAGGTGTCGGCGTGGATGCGGCCGATCGCTTCGATCGCGGGTGCTCCGACAGAAACAACGGAATGCTTGAACAGCTTGCCACCGATGAGGATTACTTCAATGCCGCGATGCTCAAGCACCTCCAACGCTATGGTCGGGCTATGGGTGACTACGGTAGCCCGAAGTTCCGCGGGCAAATGGCGCGCAATCTGTACCGCGGTTGTTCCCCCGTCCAGGATGACCACCTGATCGGGCCGGACCATCTCGGCCGCCGCTCGGCCGATCATCCTCTTCTCGTCCGTCGCCACCTGGAGCCGAGCCGCGAAGTCGCCAACCGCCGGTGACGCAGGAAGCGCTCCTCCATGCACCCGCTGCAGCAAGCCTTCCGCGGCAAGCTCTCGCAAATCACGCCGGATCGTGTCCTCCGAAAGCTCGAGCTCCTGGCTCAGGTCTTTTGCGACCACCTGCCCGGTCCGCCGCAGAAGTTCGAGAATGTGCTGCTTGCGATGACTGGTAAGCACAGAACCACTATCGCATGGGGCGCTCTCGTCCCCTCACGAATATGCACGATGTTGCACGTTTTTTCCTGTTTGGTTATTATGGACGCCAGGAGCGATCATGACTGATTCCAAACCACTCATCATCCTTATCGCCGGGCCCTATCGCTCGGGCACAAACGACGACCCCGCGCTCATCGCAAAAAATCTCGATCGGCTCGAGTCGTTCGCGTTGCCCATCTATAAGGCGGGGCATATTCCGATGATCGGGGAGTGGGTCGCCCTGCCCATCATGAAGCAGGCTGGGTCGACTTCGCTGGCAGATCCGATAGCGGATCAATATCTCTACCCGGTGGCGAGCCGGCTGATTGACCGCTGCGATGCGGTGTTTCGCATCGAAGGGCAGTCGAAAGGAGCGGACGAAGACGTTCGGCTTGCACACCAGCGGGGCCTGCCGGTTTACCACCGGGTTGAGGAAATTCCGGTTCGAACCTGATTGACTACATTCTCGCGCTCAATGGCCACCCGAAGCTTCTCCACCGGGCCGAAAGCTCTTCGTAGCCAGGGCCAGCGGAATCCCTATCAGCGCAACGATCGCCATCATGCGAAAGCAATCCATAAAGCCCAGCAAGCTCGCCTGTTGGTTTAGCTGGTTGTAGAGCATGCCTTGCGCGTGTTGCGCCGCATCGGCGTGAGACCAGCCCAGGTGTTCAAAGGTCCTGGTTAACGCATCCATCCGGGGGTGGAATAATGGCGAGCTGAAATCGGCATTCCGCGCCAGCCGGTCGCTATTCAGGTCTGTGCGCCGCTCATGCATGGTGGTGATGAACGCGACTCCGAAGCTTCCGCCCCAGTTGCGGGCGAGGTTCGTCAGGCTCGAGCCTTTATTGTTCTTGCCCGGCGGCAGGTAGGAATAAGCAAGCACGCTCACCGGAACAAACAAGAAGGCGTAGCCAAAGCCCTGCAGCACCCGGGCCAGCGCGTAATGCCTGTAGTCGGTTTGCAGGGTAAACGAACTGTAGTACAGCATGGAGAGCGAAACCACAGCAAAGCTGAAGGCGATCAGCCATTTCGGTTTGACTTTACCTTTTTGGGTCAAGATGGCCACAATCGGAGCCAGCACTGTGATCACTGCCGCGCCTGGCCCCAATACCAGCCCGGCGTCGGTGGCCGTGTAGCCGTAGAGACTCTGCAGGATCTCCGGAATCATGGTCGTGCTGCCGAAGAGTACAAAGCCGAAGAGGAAGTAGAAGATATTTGCGATGGCGAAATTTCTCTCTCGCAGCAAGCTCAGTTCCACCACCGGATCGGGCACCCGCAGTTCCCACCAGATCGCGAACACCAGGCAGAGAAGCGCCCCCACGAACATGCTGGAGATGAATCCACTGCCAAACCAGTCGTCGATCTGGCCGCGATCGAGGACTACCTCCAGAAACGCAAAGCCCAGGGCGATCAGCAAAATGCCTACATAGTCCACGCGCAGCTTGCCCAAACGCCTGGCCTCGGCCACCTCCGCCTTGAACGCCAGCGGATCGCTAACCAACCGGCTACTGAGGAAGAGCGAGATCAGCCCAATGGGCACATTGATGAAGAAGACCCAGCGCCAGGAGAAGCTGTCTGTGATCCAGCCGCCTAACGGAGGCCCAATCGCCGGCGCCGTAACGATCGCCACGCTGTAAAGTGCAAAGGCCGCAGCCCGTTTATTAGCCGGAAAGGTATCGACCAGAATCGCCTGCTCCACCGGAGCCAGGCCACCACCCCCAATGCCCTGCAGCACGCGGAAGATCACGAGAAAGTTCAGGCTGGGTGCAATGCCACACAAAAAAGAGGTTGCCGTGAAGAGCCCCACGCTGAGCATGTAGTAGCGCTTTCGCCCCAGAACGCGGCTCAGCCATGCGCTCATCGGCAACACCACGGCATTGGCTACCAGGTAGGAAGTCAGGACCCAGGTGGTCTCATCGAAGCTGCGTCCTAAACCACCCGCGATATGGGGCAGCGAGACATTGGCGATCGACGTATCCAGGAGTTCCATGAACGTGGCCAGCGTCACCGTCAACGCCACCGCCCAGGGATTCACCTGCCCGGCGCTTGATGAAGCTGGTATGGCCTTGAAATCCGCGGTCGTCGTGGCCACGCGTGTCAGTTCTCCTGCGACAGATAGCTCTCAGATGTATAATGAGACCGATCGGTCGCAATAAAAATGGGAAAACAGACAACAAAATCTACCCGGGGGGAAACGACCCGCCGGCGCATCGTGGAGCAATCGGCTGCTGTATTCAATCGGCACGGCTATTCCGGCACCTCAATGTCTGAACTAATGGCAGCGACTGGCCTGGAAAAGGGTGGACTCTATCGCCACTTTGAAAGCAAGCAGGATCTCGCCGCCGCGGCCTTTGACTACGCGTGGCAGACCGTAAACGAGCCCCGGCGGCGCGGACTGGAAAACTGCACCACGGCGCTCGAGAAGCTGATGCTGCTGGTGAAGAACTTCGTCGAGCAACCACCCCGTACGCTGCCGGGGGGCTGTCCATTGCTCAACACTGCGATCGACAGCGACGACGGCAATCCGATGCTGCGCAGCAAAGCCCGCGCGGCGCTCGATCAGTGGCGCGCAGGCATCTCTGACATCGTCCGCCAGGGCCAACGGGAGGGGGAGTTACGGGACGACATCGATCCGGCCGAGATCGCCACGATCGTAATCGCCAGCCTGGAAGGAGCAGTCATGATGTCGCGAATGGAAAAAACCCGCGAACCGCTGTTCACCGTCGGCGAGCATCTAGGCGGATACCTGCAAAGCCTGAAGGCCAACTGAGGCACTGGACTGCTGGAGGATAACTGTCGCTATTGGTCGGGGCACTTTTAAGGATGACGCCGATTTTATTTTTGAAGGTGAAGGATAAGACTTACTTCAATCAAGAAAAGCCTTGAGGTTAACACTGGATTCACGTTGGCCGGCCCCGCACGCACTTGCTCCGCTGCATTCTTCCCTGCCATCCTAGTTGCATGGCTATCCGCACTGTTTCGACCCGCGAGGTCTATCGCAACCCCTGGATGCGTCTGCGCGAAGACGCCATTGAGCGAAACAATGGAGTGCACGGTATCTATGGCGTGGTCGATAAACAGGATTGCGCGATTATCGTCCCCATTGACGGCGACCACATTTGGCTGGTCGAGCAGTTCCGTTACACCATCGGAGAACGAGCGCTCGAGCTACCGCAGGGCGGCTGGGAAGCAGACAATGTAGACCCTGAGGCGCTGGCCCGAGGCGAACTGCGCGAGGAAACCGGCCTTCACGCCGGCCGCATGACGGAGTTGCCCTGGATGTGGATCGCCTATGGCTTCGTCCGGCAGCGCCAGCACGTTTTCGTCGCCGAAGAGCTTGCCGCGGGTACTCACCAGCGCGATCCAGAGGAGTCTGATATGGAGATCGTCCGGCTGCCGATTGCTGCTTTCGAACAGAAGCTCAGAGATGGTGAGATTCGCGACGTTTGTACCCTCGCCGCCTGGGCCAGCTATCGCCTATGGCGGGCGAGAACAAGGGAAGCGTAAACACTGAAATCAACCCCTGTCTGCTACAGTGAGTGATTTTCCTTTCTGGACTACTCATGATGAGACGCGTGTTTTATCGTGCAGTGCGGGCCTTGTTCTGCGTGCTGGCGCTGGCCTTCGCGTTCGCCCCGGCCGAGATTCCCCTCAACCGGCGAGGGATCTATTCTGCCGTGGGGATGTTATTTCTGATGAGCGGGTTGATTTCGCTGATAGAAATAGTAGAGTCCAGGATCATGCAATTCGGTTTCATGAGCGCCATTTTGCCCGACCTTACGCTGGAGGAAGTATTCGCCTTCGGCAAAGCTACGGGGTACACGTGCGTGGAGGTGATGTGTTGGCCGCCGGGCAAGGCCGATCGCCGCTACGCGGGGGTTACCCACATCGACGTGAGCAAGTTCGACGGCGGGGACGCCTCGCGGGTCCTAGGTCTTGGCGAAGCGAACGGCATGGAGATCAGTGGTCTGGGGTATTATCCGAATCCGCTTTCACCGGACCTGGAAGAAGCCAGAGTGGCGGCCTCGCACCTTAGAAAGGTCATCAGCGCCGCGAAAATGCTCAAAGCCGGAGTGGTGAGCACGTTTGTTGGACGCGACTGGACCCGGTCGGTAGAAGAAAATTGGCCTCGCTTCTTGTCTGTCTGGAAGGATCTGGTTTCTTACGCTGAAGACCAGGGGGTTCGTATCGCTATCGAGAACTGCCCGATGCTCTTTACCGCAGACGAATGGCCCGGCGGCAAGAATCTCGCGGCCAGTCCTGCGATCTGGCGGCGTATGTTCGAGGAGATCCAAAGCCCCAACTTCGGGCTCAATTATGATCCGTCGCATATGGTGTGGCAGCAAATGGACTATATTGCCCCGCTGAGAGAATTTTCATCGCGCATATTCCGGGTTCATTTGAAGGATGTAGCGGTCGATCGGCGGCAGCTGGACCAGGTGGGCATCCTGGCTTACCCGCTGAAGTTCCATACTCCGAAGCTGCCGGGACGTGGGGATATCGATTGGGCAAAGTTTCTCCACGCCCTTAGAGATTCTGGTTACAACGGACCGGTCTGTGTGGAAGTGGAGGACCGGGCGTTTGAGGTTGATCTTGCGCAACGGAAGGAAGCTCTCGCCATCAGCTATCAGTACCTGCGGCCGTTGATTGCTGGTTGAGAAAACAGCAGGTCCCCCCACTGCGCTTCGGTCGGGATGACAATTCATTCGTGGTATTTAACGTTTCGAGATGAGACGCGGTTGGGGTGTGCTTCCCTCTGTATCGGATTATGGTTCACAGAACAGCAGGTCCACTACGCTGCTTTGACGGGATGACAATTCATTTGGGATATTTAACGCTCCGAGGCGATAAACGAGGATGTGCTTCGGTCGGATTCGATATTGATTTGGTCCGGATATCAGTACATGATCCAGCCTCCATCGACGTTGAGTGTCTGGCCCGTCATGGCATCGCTCAATTCTGTCGATAGAAACAAGCAGACGCGCGCAAGGTCGAGCGGGGTGATACGCCGCTTTAGGCTTTGCAGCGCCATTACCTTATCCGCTTCCTGTTTCGGCATAAGCTTCCGTTCCCCCTCGGTTTCGATTGCGCCCGGAGTTATGCAGTTGACGCGAACGTTGTGCTCTCCCATCTCTCTCGCCAGTGCCCGCGTAAACCCGATGATGGCCCCCTTCGACGCGATGTAATGGGTCAGGTTCTGCAGACCGGTGAAGAACGTGACCGAGGAGATGTTGACAACCGCTCCGGCTCGTTGGCGCACCATGTGGGGCATCACTAGTTTTGTGCAATGGAAGACGCTCTTCAGGTTGATGTCCTGCATGGTGTCCCACTGCTCTTCTGTCATTTCCAGGAAGGGCTGCCGGGGGTAAACACCGGCGTTGTTGATCAAGACATCGATGCGGCCAAAGCGGGTGAGCGCATCCTCGACCACTTTCTCCATTGCATCGCGGCTGCTCGCATTGGCCTCAAAGCCAAACGCTGAGCTGCCTTCCGCTTGCAGCGTCGCCGCGACCTTCCTGGCCCCTACTCCGTCCAGGTCGGCGAGAAATACATGGGCTCCGCCCTCAGCAAATAGCTTCGCCACCCCAGCTCCGATTCCCGCGGCCGCCCCGGTCACAATGACGACTTTATCCTCGATCAGTTCCATCCGCCGCTCCTGTACACAAGGGCTGATGGTATCAAATTTATTCCGGCTGCCCGACCTCCAGGCCGAAGCGCGACAGGTCGCGCTTCTGCAGCTTGTAGTCGATCAGGAAACCAACCCCAATGGCCAACGGGATCAAACCGACCGCGGCGCCCGACAATACGTCGTGCTCCCTGACGACCCACGCCAGCACCAGGAAAAAGAGAGCCAACCCGATACCGCTCGAGATCAACAAGATGGCGGTCCTGCGCGTATTCGCCAGGCTGCGCAGCGGGTCTCTCACCGGTTTACCGTCATCGTTCTTCTTGCCCAGCAACTTGTCTATATCGTCGGCGCTCATTCCCCGCGCCACCATTGCCATGCGCTGCTCGGCCCTAAGCCTCACTCTGTTTGCCTCCGCCGCAACCCCGGCAACGATGGCTACAATGGCAACCGCAAATGCCCCCAGCGGTACAAGAAACGGGCTCCAATACATAAGCTTTACCTTCCTTTCCGACCGCCTTAGACTGTCGGTCTCGTTGAGAGTTTCAGTCCCGGCATGAAACTTTCAGCGAGAATTGCAGTCTGAGTCTCCTTGCAGGCCGCCGACCCCACTTTCGAGCAGATCGTGCGAGACCATCAGACCATGGTCTTCAGCACCCTCATTCGGCTCACCGGCAGCCGCGAACATGTTGACGACCTTGCCCAGGAGGTCTTTCTACGCCTCTACCGCGCTCTTCCGGGCTTTCGGGGCGAAGCCCTGCTCAGCACCTACCTATATCGCATCATCGCCAACGTGGCCCAGGATGAATGGAAGCGCCGACGCCGCGACGACCGGCCTCTGGTTTCCTTCTCTGATGAGGAGTCGGACTGGGAAGATCGCCTCCCACACCCCAGCCCAGATGCCGAGCAACAGTTTGCCGAGAAGCAGTTCCGGTATTCTGTAGAGCAGCAGTTGCAACAGCTCAACCCGATCGAGAGGACCATACTGGTGCTCTATCATCAGGAAGAGCGCAGTTACGAGCAGATTGCGCAGTCGCTCAAACTGCCCATCGGTACCGTGCGTACGCACCTGCATCGGGGGCGCAAGAAGCTTCGCGAAGGTATCCAACTGCAGCAGGAGAAGGAAAGGGGAAGCGCATGGCAGAAGACAAGATGAATCCTCATTCGGATGCACTCGAAAGAAGGATCATTCTGGCCCTCGGGACCGCGCCGCGAGCGGAGATCCCGGCCGGCTTCGCCGCGCGGGTGGCGGCCCAATTACCTCCGCGCCCCGCGGTGGTTATCACCCCGGCGCGATATGGTCTGCGTGCGGCCGTGGCATGCCTGGTGGTGCTGATGGTGCTGATGCTGGCATTTGCCCATCGGGCGACTGGAAGCTCTCCGTATTGGTTTTCGATCGAATCGATTTTCTGTGCTCAATTCGCGCTTTTGGCCGTGTGGCTGGTGGCGCACGGCTATACTTCCGCAAGTTCGTTCTGAAATCCACCCCCTCGCGGAGTCATCGATGGCCATCAGTATTACCCGGACCGATCCGCGCTATGCGATGTTGCACCGCAGCCGGAACCTTCGCTGGGATGGCGATCCCGCGGAAGCGGCAGCCGAGATTGCACTATGCGAAACCGCGGAGCAGGCGGCGGAAGCCCTGCAGCGGGCAGTCACCGCGGGCATGCGCCCAACGGTTCGCAGCGGCGGCCACTGCTATGAGGATTTCGTGGTCAACAATCCGGGCGGCTTGATCGTGGATCTGAGCCTGCTGAAGCGTGATTCGCTGCCCGGCGACGGAACCCGTTACCGCATAAGCCCCGGGCAGGAGCTGGGCGAAGTCTACATTGACCTGTTCAAGCGGCACGGGGTGACCATTCCCGCGGGCAGCTGCTACGAGGTAGGCGCCGGCGGCCACATCACCGGGGGCGGCTATGGTGTGCTCTCGCGACTGCACGGGCTCACCATCGACTGGCTTTCAGCGGTCGAGATCCTCACCGTCGATAACAAAGGGCATGTCGCGCTGCGGACGGTCGACAAGGAGCATGAGCCCGATCTCTTTCGTGCCTGTCGGGGTGGGGGCGGGGGGAACTTCGGCGTGGTCACCGGCTTTCTTTTCGATCGCTTACCGTTGGCGCCATTTGAAGTTGCAAATGCTCACCTGTCGTTTGACTGGCCCAGCATGACCGAGGACAACTTTACCGCCATCCTGCTGGCGTTCGGCGACTACATGGCGCAGCGGGGCGGTGAACGGGATACCTGGGGCTTGTTTGCGGCGCTCGGCCTGACCCACATCTCTTCAGGGCGGATTGGGCTGTCGCTGCAATTCTGCAACCCGGATGGGCGCTGCGACGATCTGAAGCCATTGGAAGAGTTTCTCGATCGCTTTGAGGCTTTCGGCCCGATGGAGAGACGCGCGGCTACGCCCGGCGACCAGCGTTTTTCACCACGCAGCCCGGCCGCTCGCCAGCAGACGGGAAAATACAGCGTCGACCGGCTGATGTGGCTCGATGCGACGATTGGCGACAGCGGCAGCGGGCGCAGCGGACGGGCCGCGTACAAATCCTGTTACATGAAACAGAACTTTACCCGCGCGGAAGCGAAATGTATTTACAAGCACCTGACCCGGGTGATCCCCGGCGTCGATCTACGCGGTTCGGTCATGGCGGTGGACTCGTATGGAGGAGCTGTCAATGCCAAGGATTTGGCCCAGGTCACCTCGGTGTGGCAGCGTTCGTCGATCATGAAGGTCCAGTTCCAGCAATACTGGGACCACCCGGAGGAAGATGCGGGCCGGCTACAGTGGATGCGAGAGTTCTACACGGATTTGTACTCGCAGCAGGTGGAGCCGCAGTACGCGGGCACTCCTTTCCCCAACGAATATTACGAGGGCTGCTATATCAACTATCCGGATGGCGATATGCTCGCGTATGCCTTCTGGCCGCAGCTCTATTACGGCACACAGGATCTTTACCCATTTCTGCAGCAAGTGAAGCGGCGCTATGACCCCAACAATATCTTTCATCACCGGATGTCGGTCCGCGGTTAGGTCGAAATCTTTTGGAAGTACACTGGCATGGGTTATGATCTCGTTTGCTTTTCCGGCCCGATTATCAAATCCAATTGAATAGGAGTAAGTCGATGGAAACGCAGTCCAGAAGGGGTCTTCTCAAGAACGCGGCCAAAGCAGCCGCCATCGCAACCGGCAGCACCATGCTCGGAGGAGCCGCGCAGGCAGAGAAATCGAGCAAACTGGAAAAGAAGGCCCATTCGTGCGAGCCGAATTCGGATAACGCTGCCGCGGCTCCACCGCTATTTTCGAGTGCCGTGTCCTATGGCAATCTGCTCTTCCTCGCCGGCGTGGGCGCGCACTTCGAGGGCACGATTGAGGAGCACACCAAACATGTTCTCGACGAATTGGAGAAGAATCTGGTGTGTGCCGGGTCGTCGATGGACAAAGTGCTCAAGGTCAACGTCTACCTAAACGACATCAAGGACTGGGCCAGAATGAATACCGTATATGCGGGGCGGTGGGGTAAGGTGCCTCCGGTGCGCACCACGGTTGCGCCAGCCGGCGGCATTCCCGGCAACTCACTGGTAGAAATTGACCTGATCGCCTATATCTAGGGACTCCATGACCAGAAAATCGCTGATGCAGACAATGATTGCGCTCGCGCTGGCCAGCGCTGTTAGCGCATTCGGCCAGCAGGCCGCACCCGCGTACGATCTGCTGCTCCGCGGCGGACACGTCCTCGATGATAAGAACCATATCGATGGATTGATGGATGTGGCCATCAAGGACGGCAAGATTGCCAGGGTGGCGGCGCGTATTCCCCCTGCTTCGGCGCTCAAGACCGTCGATGTCAGGGGCCTGTATGTCACTCCTGGGTTGATCGACATTCACGTTCACGTGTATGCCGGCACGGGCGAACGCGGCTCCTATGCCGGGGATCTTAGCGTACCGCCAGATGGCTTTACCTTCCGGGTTGGGGTCACCACAGTCGTGGACGCGGGCTGCTCCGGCTGGCGGAACTTTGAGGACTTCAAAGACCGGATTATCGATCGCTCGAAGACACGGGTGTTCGCCATGCTCAATATTGTCGGCGCCGGAATGCGCGGCTCCAAGTACGAGCAGAACACCGCGGATATGGATGGGTTCGCTACCGCTGCCATGGCGCTCAAATATCCGCAAACTATTGTCGGCATCAAGACCGCACACTTTGCGGGTCCGGAGTGGACGCCGGTGGAGCAGGCCGTCATCGCCGGAACCAAGGCTAACATTCCGGTCATGGTGGACTTTGGCGTCGATCACCCGGAACGGCCGCTGTACGACCTCTTGACCAAGAAGCTTCGTCCCGGCGACATCTACACTCACATGTACTCGGGGCTTCGTCACGAGCAGGATCCGGTTACGATGGGCCCCAGTAAGGCCTTTATCGAAGGGCGCAAGCGGGGGATTTACTTCGACGTGGGCCAAGGTGGGGGCAGCTTCAAGTGGTCGCTCGCGGTTCCCATGATCAAGGCGGGTTTCATCCCCGACTCCATCTCGACTGACCTGCATGTCACTAGCATGAATGGCGCGATGAAGGATGAGCTGAATGTCGCGGATAAGATCATGGCGGTGGGGGTTCCTCTAAAGGAAGTTGTGGCCGAGATGACGTCGCATCCGGCGCATGAGATTAAACACGAGGAGCTGGGCAATCTCTCTGAGGGTTCGATCGCAGATGTCGCGGTGCTCCGCGTGGAAAACGGCAATTTTGGCTTTACTGACATGGTGAACAAACGCTTCGATGGCAAGCAGAAGCTGCTTTGCGAGCTTACGATCAAGGACGGAAAGATCGTATATGACTTGAATGGCATCAGTGCCGACCTGTGGACGGCGCCACCCGGGCCCCATGATGCGGAGGCTCGCAAGTGGACCACCTTCGCTCCAGCACACGAGCACTAGGGCCATCGGGAGCTAGAGAGGCTGCGGTGTCCCTTCCGGGGGGCCCCGTACCCTCCCAAAGCCGCAATAAAATCAGACGTTTACCAAAGTAAGTTTCACCTGGCTCTGGGCAATCGATCTTGCTCCCTCGCGCTTTCGCAACAGATGCGGGTCCTGTGTTAGTGTTTTAGTGTGACCTCTGCTCCAAAAACCTTCGTATGTTGTAGCCGCGCCTCCTCAGCGCTGGCCAGCTGTTGTTGTCCGCGATAACTCTCTCAACAGCTCCAATCAGCGGCATTCTCTCCAATTAAATAACTTCATCAGGGTTCTCATTTGAGCGTTGCTATCCATCTACGCAGACCTGCATCCCGCGCTTCCATCTCGCAGCGCTCTTTCCATTTTTGTTGTTGCCGCTAGTTGTTTCCAGTTCTTCCCGGAAAAACCTTCAGGAGCTTAATTATGCGTGACTTGCGGCTTGCTCTACGATATTGCTTCTTCTCCCTCCTTATTGCACTTGCACCTTGGGCCAGGGCCCAGATGGTGGGGGGCACGATCTCCGGTGATGTCGTGGATCCCGGGGGCGCTGCTGTGGCCCAGGCCGAAGTACTTATCCGCAATGATGAGACGGGCAGCGAACGCAAAATCGTCACCGCAGATAGCGGAACGTTCTCCGCGCCCTCGGTCGCTGTGGGCCCGTATACGGTCACTGTTTCACGGGACGGATTTGCACCCCTGAATCGCACCGGTATCGGGCTCACCGTGGGGCAGAGTGTCCAATTGCATCTTGTGCTGACGGTCGGCAATGTGCAACAAACCGTCTCTGTAGTGGACACCCCTGCCGTCGTCGATACCTCCACCCTGCAGACGCAGGGACTGGTTGATGAACGGCAGGTGAAAGAACTGCCGCTCAACGGACGCAGCTTCGACCAGCTTATCGAGCTGAACCCTGCGTCGGTCAGCTATACCACCCAGCGTTCTGGCGGGGTGGGCACATCCAATTCCTCGGTCGGCAATATGTACTCTGTCTCCGGACGGCGCCCGCAGGACAATCTGTTCCTTTTGAACGGAGTCGAATACACGGGTGCTTCGCTCATCAACGTGACTCCCGGCGGCACCAGCGGGCAGCTGCTGGGGGTGGACGCGGTGCGGGAATTCAACGTGGTCAGCGATACCTATGGCGCGAACTATGGCAAGCGGACCGGTGCGCAGGTGTCGATCATCACGGCATCCGGAGGAAACAAACTCCACGGCTCGGTCTATGAATTCCTGCGCAACAGCGCGTTGGACGCGCGCAATTATTTCGACCAGGCAAAGATCCCGGAGTTTCAGCGCAACAACTTCGGCGCAGCCCTGGGCGGCCCCTTGCGCCACGACAAGCTGTTCGGATTCGGTAACTATGAAGGTTACCGCCAAAATCTAGGCCTCAGTGCACTCGCCTTTGTTCCCGACAATACCTCGCGCGCGGCTGCTTCCGCTATCACGCGGCCGCTGCTCGCCCTATGGCCGGTTGCCAATGGCCCCGAGCTGCTCAATCCGAATGGCACGCCCAGCGGCATCGCGGAAGCTTTTTCCAATCCGCCACAGCACGTTCGCGAGGATTTCGGAACCACGCGGATCGATGCCAATCTGACCCCCAACGATCTGCTCTTCGGGGTCTATACGGCGGATGACAGTGACGCCAATACTCCTTCGCAAAACCCCTACTCGACCATCTACGAGCGGCTTCGCGAGCAGGTGTTGAGCGCGCAGGAGCAGCATGTCTTTTCGCCCAACCTGCTCAACACTATCCGCGTCGGCTATTCGCGGGCAGCTTATTATTTTACCGGCCAGGCGCCGGAGTCAGTGCCTGGCTGGATTGAAGGCAAGCCTGTCGGCGCGGTCGTGATCTCGGGAAGCACGGCATCGAATGGAGCATCGCAGGTGACGCTTGCGGGCGCGAACACCGGCAGCAATAACCAGGCTGTACGTAACCTGTTCACCGTCGATGAGCATGTTTTCTGGACCCACGGACGGCACCAGGTCGAAGTAGGCGTATGGCTGCAGCGGCTGCAATCCAATGACAACCTGGCCCAAAACCAGTATGGACAGGCATCTTTCTCGACCCTCAGCAGCTTCCTTAAAGGAAGCGTTGCGACTTTTACGGTTGTGCCTTCACCGACTGAGCTTGGCTGGCGGTCGCTATTTGGAGCGGGCTTTATTGAGGACGCATGGAAGGTGACACCGCGCCTTGAGCTTCGTGCCGGCTTCCGCTCCGAGTCAACAAACGGTTGGAATGAGGTCCACAACCGCGCCTCGAATTATGGCTTTACTAACGGCATTATCAACACCAATCCCACGATCGGCGGCTCCGCTCTGTCACAAGACCGGGCCAAGTTCATGCCGGAGCCGCGTATCGGTGTGGCCTACGATCTGTTTGGAAATGGCAAGACTGCTTTGCGAGCAAACTTTGGCGTCCATCGTGCGGTACTGGACGCACTGGATTACCGGTTGGACCAAACTGCGCCATTCAACACCACGCTGTCGTTCAGTAACACCACGGTAGACAAGCTCGCCGGCCTCGCCAGCGGAACGTCCTCCGGCAGCGGACTCATTTCGCCCAGTAACGTGCAGCCGGATATCAGCACCCCGACGGTGCTGGCGTGGACATTCAAGATTGAGCAGCAGATCGCTCCGGCTACTTCGCTCACCATCGGCTATGTAGGTTCGCACGGATACAATCAGATACTCTCGGAAGACCAGAACACACCCGCGACCGTGGTCTGCCCAACATCTTGCCCTGCGACGCTGGCGCCGGGGACCGTGTTCTATCCGTCAACCACTAAAGCCAACCCCAACGTGGCCAATACCACGTCCTGGGTCTCCCAGGGAATTAGTAACTATAACGGTCTCGAAGTCGATGTGCGCCACCAGTTGGCTCATGGGCTGCAGCTACGGGGGGTTTACACCTTTGCCAGCAACCTGGACGATGGCTCGGCCTGGAATACCAGCGTATCGGCTAACACTCCGGCCTTCGTTATGTATCCGGGAAACCCCAGGCTTGACTATGGGCCGGCGGCCACCAACATCCGCCATGCCTCGGCTATTAATGGCACCTGGCAATTACCCTTCGACCGGGTATCAAACCTGGTGGCAAAGCAGTTGGTTGACGGCTGGTCGCTCAGCGGTATCGCGACCCTGCAAAGTGGTTTCCCGCTCTCGCCGCAGCTGGGCTACAATCCAACCGGAAACGGAGATACGCGTAACCCTGTGCGTCCGAACCGCACTCCCGGCTTTACTGGGCCGCTCTATGCAAAGACAGTGAAGCAGTGGTTCAATCCTGCTGCTTTCTCTGCGCCCTACCCGGGTACATTCGGTAATTTGGGCCGCGACACACTTACCGGTCCGGGGCTTTCGGAGCTGGATCTCGCCCTAGCCAAGAGCACCACGATCCATGAACGGCTGCGCGCACAGTTCCGTGCGGAGTTCTTCAACGTGCTCAACCACTCCAACTTCACCACTCCGAACCCGGTTGTCTACAGCTCGGGTCCGACCCCAAAGACCCCGACGGTAGCAGCCGCACCATCGCCGACTGCCGGTGTTATCAGTGCCACGGCGACAACCTCGCGGCAGATCCAGTTCGGATTGAAGCTTCTTTTCTAGCGCTGTCCTTGCCAACGAACCCGGGGGCCCACATCTCGCTCGTTTTTCCGCGAGATGTGGGATACGACTGCGCTAAATCGCCAAGTCCTTTATTCGTTATCGGCAAAATCGTTGAGATTCGTGGTATCCCATATCTCGCGAAAAACGAGGGAGATATGGGCCACCCGGTTCCTGAGTGCAGGTCGAGACTTGAAATTATCTTAGTTTTTGGCTTTCTTGTACCGCGTCGAACGACGAGGTGTGCAGTTGCACCACGCGCTCCATAGCGAAAGGCCGGCCTCGGTCATACAGGCAAAAAAATGGCCGGACCCATGGTTCCGGGTCCGGCCTTGAGGAGCGAGGTTAGAAGTACAACTTACCTCCGAATTGCGGCTGACGAGGATCGCGTGGGTCGGCGATCTGGATTGAGGCTCCGGGTATCGCGTCAGCTGAGGCGTCCACCACCGTGCCTGTAATCGAGCCGGTCTGGGCGTGGAGCCTGGCGCCGGGGAAAAACGCGGAGAGCAGCCCCAGCAATCCGAGCAGCAGGAGAAGGTTTAAATGCGAAAGCCGGCGTTTTCTGCCGAAGGACCCTGGAGCGCTTTGGTGGAAATGAGATTGGGTTGGGTAGAAGGCAGCACACTGCCGTAACTGCTGTTCGCGTCTCATATTTCTCCCAAAAGGTCCGGTCAACTTGACTGCCTTAATGCTCATGCCGCCCGCGGTCAATTAGTTGCTTTCAACGTTTCGACAAACACAGCGCCAGGCGGTTGGAGCTCCCGGGGCGCCTTTCGTTCTGCAAAGCGCAATAACCTGTATCCCGTTACCCAGAAGAAGAGTCGAGATAGCAGCTGGAGGTGCACTGCGGAACCGATTTTGTTACATGCAAAAACGTTTCTGTAAATTGAACAGGCATGAGTAGACGCCTGCAGCTGCGGAATTGTCAAGAATTTTTTTGACGGTTAAGTGAGGGACGGTAGAGGGGAAATTTTGGTGGATAATTGGGAACGACTCCCCCTTTGACAAGGCGCGAGCCAGATGCAACACTCCCTTACGGTAAACACCTTTGAGCAGAAGAAAAACACCCGAAAAAGAAGCGCCTGTAACTTTACGTACGTTGGCGAACCATCTCGGCCTATCGCTGACAACTGTGTCCGTAGTGATTAGCGACTCACCGGCTGCGCAAGCGATCCCTCTCGCCACCCGAAAACGTATCCTGGCCGCGGCCAGCGAATTGCACTATCGGCCCAATTACTTCGCACGGTCGCTGCGCAAGAAGCAAAGCATGTCGGTGGGAGTGCTGGTCTCCGAAATGAGCGAGGGCTATTTCACGCTGGTGATGAATGGCGTGGAAGAGTATCTGATGTCGGCAAAATATTTTTACCTTTTGGCTGCGCACTACTGGCAGCCGGAACTGCTCGAGGATTATCCGAGGATGTTGCTCGAACGGTCCGTCGATGGACTTCTTCTGGTCAATACTCCGAACCCCACGCGAGTGCCCGTGCCTATCGTCTCCATTTCAGGGCACCAGGCGGTCGCCGGCGTGACAAATATTCAGCTGAACCACAAACTGGCCGCTCGCCTCGCGCTTAAACATCTCGCTGATCTGGGACACCGGAGAGTGGCGTTCATGAAGGGGCAGGAGCAGACAGTCGACACGGATTATCGCTGGAAGGAAATCATCGAAACCGCCCGCGCCTTCGGCATGGAGCTTCACCCGGAGCTGCTCATTAAATTGACCGAGAACAGCTGGTCGCCCGCGCTGGGGTATGGTCCGGTGAAAGCGCTGCTGTCGCGCACCAGAGATTTCACTGCACTGTTCGCGTTTAATGACATCGCTGCCTTCGGCGCCATTCGAGCTCTCCATGAGGCTGGACTGCGGGTGCCGGATGACGTCTCTGTGATCGGCTTTGACGACGTGTTGAGCGCCCCGTTCGGCATTCCGAGCCTGACTACCATTCGTCAACCCCTTCGAGAAATGGGAAAAATGGGCGCTGAAGCTCTGCTCAAGCGGATCGGTCATCCGAAAGCGCCTTACCCCCAGCAGGTGATCGTGCAGCCGGAACTGGTTGTCCGCGAATCCACAGCCAGGGCTCCCTCCCAATGCCCCTCGCAAGCGCAGAAACCAGGCAAGCTTGCCTCGCGTACCCGGATGAAGCGCGCCGAAATAACCAACAACGTTCACTGATGAGGAACCTATGGTCCAGCAGGTTCGTACGTTGTCATGCACCATCGCACCATGGCTCTCAGTCAGGAACAGCGCGCGAGCCGTCGACTTCTACAAAGCTGCCTTTGCAGCGACCGAGGTCTTCCATCTGGACGGGCCCGAGGGAAGCGTGGTGGCTAGACTTTCGGTAGAGGGCGCGGAGTTTTGGCTAGCTGACGAATCTCCAGAGCATGGCAACTTCAGCCCTGAATCTTTAGGGGGCAGTTCTGTACGGATGATCCTGACCGTAGCGGATCCGGATGCTGTGTTCGCACGGGCGGTTAAGGCCGGCGCATCCCAGGTTTACCCGGTGAGCGAGGGCCACGGCTGGCGTGTGGGGCGCGTGGTTGATCCGTTTGGGCATCATTGGGAGATTGGCAAGCCTCTTGCCGATTAGTTCGTGCTCAAGCTATGGTGCACGGAATGACACTCCTGCTGAAGAAGAGCGAATAGTTGGTCCATGTGTTCCGTGCGCGTATGAAAGTTCAGTGGACTAATCCGAAAATACATTTTCCCTTTCAGCTCGGTGGTCGAAAACCAGAATTTCCCGCTTTGTTCGACTCGCTTCGCCACCTCTGCGTGTAGCTTCCTCGATTGCGCTTCGTCCAGGCCTGCACCTCGATACCGAATACAGATCGCCGACAACCGCGGCTCACAAGCCGGCTCAAAGTCGGGATGCTCGACTACCAGGAAATACAGACGTTTTGCCTGGCGTACATTGTTGTCGATCCATTCTCCGATCTGGTGTGCGCCGTACCGCTTGAAGCTCATCCACACCTTGAGCCCGCGAAACCGTCTCGATTGCTCGAAGCCGTGAACGTAATACTGATAGCGCTCATTCGCACGGTCGAGTTCGTCGGTAAGGTACGCGGGCTTGAGCCCAAAGGACGCAGTCAAACGACGATCATCCTTGACCAGAATCGCGCCTGCATCGAGGGGCGCGTAGAACCACTTATGAGGATCAATGGTCACCGAATCCGCGAGTTCCAATCCTTGATTGCGCATGGGCCACTTGTGGGAGAGCAGCATACCGCCGCCGTAGGCGGCATCGACGTGCAGCCACATTCCCTCGCGATCCGCAATCGTGCGAAGCGCGCGCACTGGATCAATGGAGCCAGTGTTGGTCGCTCCGAAGATACCCACGATGCACATTGGCCGTACGCCGCGCTTACGATCCTCCGCGATGGCAGCCTCAAGCGCATCCAGGCGCACGCGAAATTCAGAGTCGGTGGGCAGTGCGCGCAGCGCTTCTCTTCCCAAGCCCACCGCATCCACCGCCTTATCCACCGAGACGTGCCGCTGGTCTGACGTGTACACCGCCCAGCGTTGCTCCACTCCAACCTGCTGGATCCGGTCGCCGGAAACAAAGTCCCGCGCTAATTTGAGCCCGATGAAGTTCGCCATCATGCCGCCGCTAGCCAGGTTGCCGCCGGAACTCGGGCCATAACCGACCAGATCAGCGAGCCAGCGAACGGTGCGTCGCTCCATGGCGACCGCGGCTGGGCCAACCGTATAGGTTCCGACGTTTTGATTGAGAGCGGAACAGATAAAGTCCGCAATTATTCCAATTGGGCTGGGCGAAGGAGTAATCAGCCCCATATAGCCAGGGTGGCCGACGTGAGTGCAATTGGGAAGCAGCTTCTGCTCCAGCTCGCTCAGGATACTTTCCGCGGAACTGGCTTCCAGTGGGAGCGGCTCGGCAAAAAGCTTCGTCAGCATTGCTGGTTCTACATCGGGAAACACCGGTTTGTCTTCGATGTTCTCCAGGTACTCGGCCAGCAGATCCACCACCCGGTGCCCGACCTCGCGAAATTCGCCGGCGTCCATGAGTCCTCCAGTTTTCCTGACTTGATGTTAAACAGAAATGGGCTCGACTTATTCGCCAGTTCGCGGAGGCGAACTGCTCAGTCACCAGGCTCAACTGGGAGCCTCGTTGGTCAGGACAGATCTTAGAGCATAGAGTGGTGGTACTCTATAACCCCTGCTGGCGAAAAATCACGATGGAGGATCCGAGAGCATGATCTCTTCCGGTCGCTGGGGCTTCTTGTGTGCTGCTGTCGTGACCGTTTCACTGCTTACCTCCCGCGCGTTCGCCATAGACAAACTGCTCATCGTCAACGGTACAGACCTGACCATGAAGGCGGGACAGACTGAGCCCTTTGTCGGCTACATTTTGGTGGGCGATGACGGAAAGATCAAGGCCATCGGCAAAGGCAATCCACCTGCAGGCACGACTGCGCGGACCACCTATGACGCCAGGGGAAAATTCGTGCTGCCTGGTTTTATTTCTGCGCACAGTCATCTGTCAGAAAGCGCGTTTCGCGGGCTGGCGACGGACCAGTATGTTTACGAATACCCCGCCTTGACCGGCTGGGTGGAAGCACTCGAGACCCGGGAGTTGGGCACCAGGCCGGAAGACTATTACTGGTTTACTCTGCAGGGCGCCCTCGATCATCTGGTTCATGGAATCACTTCTGTTTACAACTTCGCGTATGCGCGGGATGATGACGAGGCTTTCGAGGAATATCAGTGGCGCGCCGAACTCGATTCCGGAATGCGCTTCATTCATTCCTATGAGCCTTCCGGGAAGTCAACGCCGCAGGTTCGGCGGGCGAACCTGGAGAAGTTTTTAGCCTCTGCCAAAAAGGATATGTCGCGCCCAACGGTGCTGAAAATGGCCTACTCCGGATGGATTACCACGCCCGAGGCCGTGCAGCTGGATGCATCGTTTCTCCGCGATTACCATCTCTACTCGGAGATTCATTTCCTTGAATCCCCGGTAAACCAGGAGAAGCAACGCGACACTTTCAAATACATTACGGCGGCAAACATCCTGGGCCCGAACGTCAGCTTCGGCCATTTCATCCACCCCGATAACGCAATCCTGATGACGGTGGCAGCCGCCGGCTCCGGAATGGTATGGAATCCCATGTCAAATGGCCGGCTGGCCTCGGGCATCGCCGACATTCCGAAGTATCGCAAGATGGGGATTAAGGTGGGCATGGGCGTCGATGGCGAAGGAAGTTCGGACCTGCCCGATCCGTTCGAGAACATGCGCATGGGCCTTTATGTAATCCGCGCCCGATATGAAAGCGCTAAGATTCTGCAGCCGATTGACGTGCTGCGCTTTCACACTCTGGGCAGCGCGGAGGTTCTGGGAGTGGCGGACAAGGTGGGCAGCCTGGAGGTGGGCAAGTTTGGCGACATTGTTATCGTCGACCCCAAATTAGTGGAGCGCGGGCCGGTGGTCGATCCCTATGCTGCCGTAGTCCTGGCCTGCAATGCCATGAACCTGACCAAGGTGTACGTCGGCGGCGACCTGCTGGTCGACACTTACCACTTGCAGAAGAACGATATGAGTAGAGTGTCCCGCGAAGTGAACCAACGCGTCGCGCGTCTACACTAAAAGGATCTATGGCCGGTAAGTATCGCATCGGACGTCGGGATTTCTTCAAGCAGGCTGCGGGCGTTGTCGGCGCGGCCACGCAGGTTCCCCACTGGTCTCCTCTGGCAGAGGCGGAGGCTCAAGAAGCCACGCAGCATGCCCGCCCGGCAGCAGAGAGAATTTCGTATCCCCGCGTGTTCTCGGGTGATCAGCTCAAGATGCTTGCTTTCCCACTCGGCGGTGTCGGGGCTGGAAGCCTGGCCCTCGGGGGACGAGGTCAGCTGCGCGATTGGGAGATCTTCAACCGGCCTAACAAGGGCTTTTCTCCGCAATATGCGTTTCCCTCGATCTGGATCAAGGCCGGGAATGCCGAGCCCGTAACTCGAGTACTTGAAGCCCGCATACTGCCGCCCTATGAAGGCCAGGACGGCCTGGGCTCGAATAATTCACCCGGCTTGAGCCGGATCGCAACCGCCGAATTTACGGCGCAGTATCCGCTGGCGCATCTTCAGTTCAAAGATCCAAGCCTTCCAGTCAGGATCGAACTCGACGCATTTTCGCCATTCATCCCGCATGACCCGGACGCCTCCGGATTACCGGTTGCGATCCTGCGCTACCGGGTGAGCAACCCGGCGGCTTCGAGCGCAAACGTTGCGATTTCGTTTTCCATCGACAACCCGGTCAAGGCGCCCACCATCACCGACGTGGCGCGGGCCAACGAGGACCCCCGGGTCAATGAGTACCAGACGGCGAACCAGCTGGAGGGTCTCTTGATGACCAATCCCAGCTTGAGCGCCAGCGATCCGATGCAGGGTAGTTTCGCGCTCGCGGTCATTTCCGGGCAAGGGGCCCGGACCACACATTGGCGGGGCTGGCCGCGAGGACGTTGGTGGAATTCGCCGATGTTGTTTTGGGATGCCTTTTCACAAGACGGCGCATTGCTAAACGAGCCGGCAGCGCGCAACGCTGTGGGGGCACTGTGTCAGCAGAAATCGATTCCTGGAGGCGGCTCTGCCGAATACACTTTTCTGCTGGCCTGGCACTTCCCAAACCGCACCCCGGAGTGGTGTGGATGGGATTTCCCCCCGGGCGAGGGGCAGACCATTATCGGCAACTACTATGCCACGCGGTTCAAAGATGCGTGGGAGGCGGCCCAATACGCGGCGGCTAATCTACAGTCGCTGGAGCATCGCACACGAGCTTTCGCCAACGCTTTCGCCGCCAGCACTCTGCCTGCTGTCATTAAAGAGGCGGCGAGCGCCAACCTTTCCACGCTGGCGACAACCACCTGCTTCCGCACCGCGGATGGAGAATTTCACGGCTTCGAGGGCTCCGATGACCATCGGGGCTGCTGCTTCGGAAACTGCACCCACGTGTGGAATTACGAGACGGCCACCGCATTTCTGTTTCCTTCGTATGCGCGATCGCTGCGCAACGCTGCCTTTGGATACAGCATGGACGAACAAGGCGGCATGCGTTTTCGCCAGCTGCTTCCCGACGGCAAGCAGAGATACCACATCGCAGCGGCCGATGGGCAGATGGGACAGATTATTCACGCATACCTGGATTGGAAGCTTTCCGGAGACGAGGCGTGGCTCAGGGCCATGTGGCCGCGGGTGAAAAAGGCAGTGGAGTTTGCCTGGATTCCCGGAGGCTGGGATGCAAACCGTGACGGTGTCTTAGACGGCGTTCAACATAACACTTACGACGTGGAATTTTATGGTCCTAATCCCCTGTGCGGGATCTATTACCTGGGGGCCCTGCGCGCAGCAGAGGAGATGGGGCGTGCCGCCGGCGATGACGTTTCCGCGAACGAGTATCGCAAACTGTTCGATCAGGGCAGCCGCTGGATTGACGCTAATCTCTTCCGGGGCGAGTTTTATATCCAGCAGATTCGAGGCTTTCGTCCGGACCAGATCTCACCACAATTGCGCAGCGGCATGGGAAGCGAGAATACGGAACAGCCAGAGTATCAAGTTGGCGCGGGTTGCCTGATCGATCAGCTCCTGGGGCAATATCTCGCGGACATAGCCGGGCTGGGACCTTTAATTTCGCCGGAGCATGTGCGTACCACATTGGATTCGATCTATCGCTATAACTACAAACGCAGCCTGGTTGACCATGACACTGTTCAGCGTACCTATGCCCTGAATGGGGAGGCTGCGGTGGTGGTGTGCGATTACGGTAAGGCACCTCGTCCTCATATTCCCTTCCCCTACTACGCTGAGGCGTGGACAGGCCTGGAGCATTCAACCGCAGCGCTGATGTTCTACTCGGGCATGATTCCCCAGGGGGTGGAGTACGTTGAGAACCTTCGCGCACGGTACGACGGCGTCAAGCGCAACCCCTGGGATGAGGCGGAGTGCGGTCATCACTACGCCCGGGCCATGTCGTCGTGGTCAAGCGTTGTGGCCCTCAGCGGCTTCCACTATGAAGGCGATCGCGCCCATGTGAATGCGCTACCGCGACTGCCGCATGAAAACTTTCATTGCTTCTGGGCGACCGGCACGGGTTGGGGAACCTATTCTCTGAAGCGCTCGCAAACTGGCGCAGTTCAATTCATGATCGAGGTGCTCGCCGGCACTTTGCCGTGCAGATCCTGCGCGGTGGCTGCGCCCGGCTCTCGGGTAACGGCGCAGGTAGGAGCTAAAAAGATCACCGCGCGTTTAGAGAAGAGCAAGGAACAGACGACGGTGTACCTCGCAGATTTGATTCAATTGCGGGAAGGCGAGCAGTTGGAGATCTCGGTTGTCGCGTGAGTGGCACTGGACGTAAGTCCTGGCTGGCAAAGAAACAGCAGGTCCTTCCCTCCGCTCCCTCGGATTTCCTGTGGGACTTTGCGGCGTTGTCGCACCTCATGCGCCTTTCTTTACGGAAAGGCGCACACGCGGTCTTGTCCAGTGCTGCGCAGCAGGAAATCCGGGTACGCCCCGGTCGGGATGACAATTCATTCGGATAACGGCAAGTGGTTCGTGCGACAAAATTGACGCCCCGACCGGAGCGAAGCGTAGTGGAGGGACCTGCTGTTTCTTTGTCAGCTTTAGGAGGCCATACCAAGGCCGACGATATTTGCCGCGACGATGATGACCAGCATTCCGGCCCACAGCAGGCGAACCGGTTTAGAGCCCACACCAGCCCATTCGCCAAGTGCCAACCCTACGATGCCGCCAAACAGAACGTAGCCGCTCATATGCAGCATCCAGTTCACATACGCGAAGCTGGCAGGGATGCTGGCCGCGCCCCATGCGTAGAAGAAGAACTGGAGATACCACATGATGCCGCCAGTCGCGGCGAGCGTTCCGTTCTTTAACAGGGTGGCCCCGGGCAGCGCAAGGTCGGCCTTCAATGAAAGATCCTTCTTGAAGATGAGACGGCTGAAGCAGTAGATGAAATTGACCAAGCCCCCTCCGCCCATAATGATGACGTAGCTCGGAAGCGCGGTGTAGAGCGGGCTAACCCCCAGGGCGAGCGCTCCAGCCTGAATGGGCTTGGCCGCATCGATAGCAAAAGACATGCCGGACGAGAAGATGCCGCACATGATAGCCAGCAGCAGCCCCTTCTTCACATCGAATTCGCGGATCTCCGACCCCAGGGCAATTTCTTTGCGATGCCCGGCAATAGACACAATAACGATGCCGCAAAGCGCGACGACAATACCCATGAGCGTGAGCAGGCCGCCTCGCGTGGTCGCTAGCTCGCGGGCCTGGCCATGAATAAGCGGCGGAATCAGCGTTCCCACTACCAGGGTGACGCCGATGGCCACTCCGATGCCAAGTGACATGCCGAGATAGCGCATGGTGAGACCGTAGCTCACGTTGCCGACTCCCCACATGCACCCAAAGAGAAAAGTCCTGAGGACGACCGACGAGTCGAGCGACCCGTAGAAGGCTCGCACATCGGGCAGCAGTATGGCGCTGACGCAAATGGGCAACAAGACCCAGGAGAAGATGCCGGCCACGGCCCAGGTCGATTCCCAGGTCCAGCGCTTCACCTTGCTGATGGGTGCGTAGAACGATGCGGCCGATGCCGCGCCAACCATGTGCCATCCAATTCCGGTGATGATTCCTGTCACTCGAGTCTTCTCCGTTTAGCTTTCGACAGGATTGCTCGGGTTCCAGAAAGGTTCCCTCGCCGGAACGAATTCAACCGGAACGTCGGTCACGAAAGACTTCAGCCATTCCGTGCAATACTTCATGCCACCCTGTTCTGAAACAACGTGCCCCAGCACAATAAGCGCCTTTTGATTGCCGACGGTGATACTGTCTTGCGCGTATTCGACCAGTTCCCATTCGCGCGCTTCCCCAACAACGAGCACATCCACGTCGGGCCGGGCAAACAACGGGATAGTCGTCAGCCGATCCGCAGCGCCCCAGCTGGCAGCAACTCTCTTGACCGGCATCGTGGGCTTGCCCACTACGCGCATGGTGCGATCCTGCAGGCGGGCTTGTAGGCCCTGGCAAAACTGCGCCAATGGCTCGCCTGAGAAAAGGAAACGCTTCGGATTAGCTGGGTCGACATTCTTCTCCCAGCCAAGCTCCTGCATCATGCCAACAGCAATTCCATCCGGGTGGTGGGCATGCCAATGATCGTGAAAGCGGAAAACGGCGACGTTGTTCTTGCGGATGAAATCCAGCTTGTACTTCAGGGTGGGATCGTCCTGAATCTCCTTAGTTGTGTCCTGATGCACATAAAACGTGGGTTCATGGGTGATGATCAGGTTCTTGCCGGCAGCGACGGCTCGTTCGATCACATCGAGGGTGGCCATCATGGTGACCGCGATTCCCCGAACGATCGTATTCGCGTCTCCGGCAAGAATGCGGTCGACTGTCTCCGCCCGCCAGGGAACTCCCACGTGGTTGCGGATACGTTCCACCAACTGGCCGGCGGTCGGTTGGGTTGGTTGTGCTTTGGCTAGTGGCGTTGCCAGCAAAGCGCTGCCGGCGATGATGAAATTTCGGCGAGAAATCGAGTTCGATCTCATGGACCCTCGAACAATAGCACAACGCCTGTAAACATACGCTTCGACAATATAGCAAGATTCGATATAACGCAGTCATTCTGACAAATACCACCCGGGGCTCCTTTAGGACCCCTGGGATGAGCATCAGCGACGATAGCGACCCATCAGCTGACCGGTCGCAAGGACGTGGCCTTCCATCGCCTTCACCAGCTGCTTCCTATCCACCGGGGGCGGTGGGCTCAGCATGGCGTCCAAGGCGTAAAGGGTGAAGACATAGCGATGAATGGAATTTCCAGGAGGACACGGTCCTGTATAACCGATCGCATCCCCTGAGTTCGTAGCCTGCCTTGCACCATTGGGGAGCGCCTCGTTTGGTGGAATACCCTGGGCAATATTTTTTGGTTCCGGCGGCAAGTTGTACAGGATCCAGTGGACGTAGGAGCCAAACAAGGAATCGGGATCAGTGACCAGCAACGCCAGGCTCCTGGTGTTTGGCGGCAGCTTACCCCATGACATTGCAGGCGAGATATTAGATCCGCTACAGGTAAATTGCTCGGGAATATTCTCGCCCTGGCGAAAGCTGTCACTGGTAAGAGTCAGGGACATCGGTACCCGATCATTGACTGAGCCTTGCTTGCAGCCGGATAGCCCAGCAATCACGAGGGCGACGAAAGCGATCGTGGCCCGCGCCCGCAAGTCTGAGATGGTCATAAAACATCCGCTGCTTTTCTACTATAGCGGGTTGCGCCTGACGAAAGCGGTCCAGCAATCAGACGGCAAAAGAAATTCCGGCGAAGCTGACTACACTGCTTTCATCGATGTTCCATTGTTCGTAACGCTGGGTCTTTCCCCGCGCCCCTGGCACAGCCTTCATAAAGGTATAAATTGGCGAAGATCCACACCATTTCAGGTCGTCTCGATTCTCCTTGACCAGATCCCAAAAACCACGCGCATCCGACGCATTGACCCGCTCGATGCGGAGCTTATCCCGCTCTCCCACGGTTGCCATCTCCTCCCGATCTGCATGAGCCGCAAACTTGTCCCCGAATCGCGAACCCTTGTGGGCCATATCGACACCCAGCACCCAGAAGAGGCGTTTTTTTTCTCTGTCAGCAATCTCTCCGAGGGCCACCAGAAAACGCTTTACGTCCTCGTCATCTTCGGGAACTCCACCCGCATGGATACTTCTCGCGAAGGATCCGCACAGGATCGGAAGTATCCTGACGTCTGCTCCGTAAATGGCCTGCAAGAAGAGCACTTGAAATTCGATCGAATGCTCAACCGCATGGCAATAGTCCTCGATAAGCGCCGCTGGTTGAGCTTCCAACTCAGCCACCAGCGCATCGTCAATTCTTGTTCTACCAAATGGTGTTTCGAAGGGCTTTCGTGTTAAACCAAACTTGTCGGGTTGCCCATAGTGCGAAGTTCCCAGCACGATGAAAGTGCGGTCACGTAAATTTGGCGTTAGTTCTTTATAGGCCGCCCGATAGCTTTGCCAGCCGCCTGCCGGACTAACATGGGGCGCGGCAATCCCAATCACGCGCGCCTGAGTCGCGGCCGCTCCATCCAGATACCGTTGCATCACGTCCTGAAGCGGTCCAACTTGCTCCGGATACGCTGACCCTGCATGAACTGCCTTGCGCACTGGGCACTCCGCAAAGGCAGAAAGACACCGTTGCTTAAGTTTCGCGTATGTCTCGTCTTCGAGAAATCCTGCTTCGCTCAGTGCCTCAATCAAGTAACCGGCCGTGTTAGCGCTCTCTGTGCTCCCTAGAGAACGGGCAAGCTCGGCCCGCAAATCGAGATCCGTTCGCATTCCGTCGAACAACAGAAGACCCGGCATCAAGAGCGGAGGAACGATTAACGTCGCATCCGAATACCGAAGAAAGTCGCGTATTAAGAGCCCGGGCCGGTCTGCGACCGGTGAGAGCATGATATTCAGGTTCGTTCGAAGCCGCGGCAGGATCATTCTTTAAAGGACCATCACTTTTATTTTCCGTCAGTTCTCTCGCAGGCCTTTCAAAACTGCGCCTCCGGGTTTACTGGCTGATCGCTGTGCGTGCCGGCGCATACGTCGTCCGCTCCGCGGGATTTGTGTTTGCATCGGTCAATATTGGATCCCTTGGCTCCAATCCATCCGGGTTGCTTTGGGAAAGAATCTCCAGTAGGGTGTTTTGATCGATAGTCACTTCCCGGAGTTCATCGGCACCTGTCATATTCGGCTGCATGCTGAGGCTCACCCTTAAGTCTCTCAGGGAGGTGGCGGAGACGACGTGCTCATAATCCAGCTGAAAGAAATATTCTTCGCCTGCCACAGCTTTGAATGAAGCGGTGGGGCTAATTTCCCCCGATTGCATGGTCAACTCATGGTATCCGGGGATCAAATAGAACGTAGCGCTTTTGTGTGGGGTTAGCGCAACGACCTTGTTGCCATCGGCAAAAACAGAAACCCCGATCAAAAGTCTACCCTGGCGATAGACATGGACGGTGGCAACTTTACTTGTATCGACGGATTGCCCACCCAGGGACGAAAACAGAAGAAGTACAGAGAGCATGCGGCAGAGCATAATGTAATACCCCTCAAAGGCGAGTGGCTCATGAGGCTGCTGACTGCCCTCACATACGTCATTTGCCTAGAGAGAGGAACGGCTTTTTGTCCGTTTCTTCTATGTTGCTTAAGTGCCATGAACAGGCTCGCACGTAACCAATGACGAGGCTTCGGAGCCTGGCCAGCGGCGGAAATATGGACAGCGGAACTTGTTGACGATGAAGGGGAACCAGGCGCATCGACCAATCCACTGAGCCTAGCCTGGGCAGCGTGGCAGGCCATCCCCGGGGCGGGTTTGCCGGGGCTTGCTTGCGACCTCGTCACAGCATTTGTGCCTGCAGGTAGAGCGTTCCGGTGTAGGTGCCCGCGGGCAATTGGGGTAAACCTTCCAGGTTGATCTCCATGTTCAAGGTATCCGTGCGGGAGCCATTCCCGCCGATCATGAAGAGCTCGCAATACAACAGCAAGCTGGCGCCCCCAATCGGATTGCTCTGAGTAAAAGTGGTGTACGTCGATGGGGATCCGGTAGGCACTTGACCCAGTACGGCTGAAGTAGGGATGCTCTCCGCCGGAGAGCCCCCAGTAAGCGCCGCACCGGCGCCGGAGAAATAGCCATAGAGGTTCAGCTTGGAGAGCCGGCTGAGCCCCGTCCACGTAGTTGTGACCCCAACTCCACTGGAGCAAGCGGCCACACCACGGGATATCAAACGGAAGCTCACGAATGCAGG
>CAWFBI010000017.1:0-41145 GCA_963814015.1 uncultured Acidobacteriaceae bacterium | reverse complement strand
CGTGACTGCATCCGCCGCCAAATAGACCTAGTATTCGACGGAAGTCGGGTGGAGCCAGGGCGAAATCCCACAAAGCCTGGTATCGGATTCTGGAGCACAATAGGAGCACTCTAAGGCGGCTTAAGCTTCCACTACCCCGCCAATTTCCTATCGGCCGAATCCAGCGGCATCTCGGTCCCGCCTCTTTCTCATCCGATACCAATGTATGCAAGACACAGACTGGTTAGGGCGCGGCGTGTGCGCCTTACTCTTTCTTTGCGTCTTTTCCCCACGCCGAAGGAGTACTGGCCCCGGTCGCGTTGTCGATGATGTAGCCAGTCCGGCTGACCGCGCTCGATTCGAGGGAGCGGGATATTTTGTAAAATTCGATAAAATTTGGCTTTTTATCGACTTCAGCGACGCCGCCCAGAGAAGCGTTTGCCTGGAGAAAAGGACAGCCTGAGGGAGCTGGCTTTGTCGAGAACGGCGTCGACGACGCAGTCGGTTGCGGCGGGAACCCAGTTCGCGCTTCCGGGGTTGATGAAGGGATTGGCAGGGCTGGGTGGGGCGGGTCAAGGTTGGGAGACGACGTGTCGTTCGCCAGTTTGGGGCTTGGCTCGGGTATGGGCCCCGGTGCAGGCTCCGGGTGGGGGACCTGGGGCGCGGCGGGCGGGGTTTTCGTGACGGCAAGGGGGTCCCCTGGCCCCTCACCTTCAGGCTGGTGCTGCTGTTTGCGGCGCCACTCAGAGCGGTGTTGGTTGCTTTGACGGGTGGGGCCGCGGGTTGGTCGCGGCAGATGGGGAAAGGCGCCGATCATTCATGGTTCGGACGGGATCAGTCCCTCGATGGCTAGGATCATGGCAAGAGCCTTGATCTGGCCGGCCATGCTGCCTCTGGTCGCTTCAGGGTTGAGATTGGCCAGTTCCCAGAGCCGGGCCAGGATCTCGTCGCGACCAAGGTTGAGCTTGCGCAGCCCTTCGGCTTCCTGGTCCACCAGCCTTTCGCTGACGGCGGCGCGGTGCTCGGTCATGTGGGCGCGAACGCGGGCTTGGCTTTGGTATAGGCGGCGGTTCGGGATTGAGGCCAACGGCTTCTGCGGCGCGGCGGTCATTGATGGTTCCGGACAGGATCAGGCGACAAAGGCGATTTCCTGATCGGTGATGGGATCGCTGACAGTATTTTTGGGCATAGGTCGTCTCGTTCCTTGGTTTGCTGGAGATTGGGTCGGTTTGTTTGCTGCTCTCTTAGGGACACAAAGGGGGTGAGAGCCGCGGCAGGTTACTCATGGCTGGTGTTGGCGATTTTGTGACAGGGATCAAGTGTGGTACCGGATAGCGGTGAAGCTATCCTTCGCTCACGCGGAAGGCCGAAACTAGCGGCAACTGCCGGCCAAGGCGCGGTTGCGTGAGGAGCCGTCGCCTGCCGATATCTTCTACTCTAAGAGATAGAGCCTTTCCAGGTTTGATGTAAGTGGCGAGATGCTTTTTTCCGCACAGGAGTACAAGCCCAAAGGTCACTCGGGTTTGGTATGCGCGTTGGCAGCGGAGATAAAACCGGGGTACACGGAACATCCACCATGCTGTCAGGATGCGGCAGGACATGAATTTGTGGCTCGTAGTTGCTCCGTCCAGTCCTTTTAACGTCCGTCTGTCCCTTGTATCTCTTTTGTTTTCAATAAAGGGAGTCCATCGGCGCTGATGGGGTCAGATTCAATCCATTTCCCCATTTCCAGCTTCAGGAGGCGGTAATGTACCCACGCTCTATGGCGCCTCCGGGTATGCGGTTGCCGTGCTTGAGAGTGTCTTTCACGATGTGCCCCATGAGCCGAGCCCTGAGACTTCTCGATCCCGAGTTCTGACGTGGCAATATCTGCAGCTGAAGACGACTCGCGAGCTGCGGGTCGTGATGTTGACGAATCCTCAACTGCGGCAGTTACGTGTTCCCCGGCGCATCGGGTCATTGCGGGAAGACGAACTGATCCATACGGAGGCTTCGCAATATCCCCGGACGCGCACCTGGGCGAAGTTCCTGCACGGCAATATCCCGATGCTTGATGGCCTGGCATGGAGACCCCGCCTCGGCGGGATGCTTGTGTAAACCCTTCCTACATGGCCGACCTGTGGATTGTGTGCTTCCACCGCTTCGAGGAAGTGTTGGCCGCAGAGCTGATCCGGGTGCGACCCGATTAACAGCTTGACAAGTTGGATCATTGGTCGTATCACTTCCGCGACCCGGTCACGACCCAGATGGGCCGGGCTAAGGGGGTAGATGTATGCGAAAAGCAGCATCGTTTTTGGCCGCCCTTTTCCTGGGCGCGACAGCCATAGCTGCTGATTTCACCGGCACATGGAAACTAAACCTAGAGAAGTCGTCGGACATCAGTAAGGTCGCCTATGACACGATAAAACTCGAACAAACCGGACCAAACGCTTACCGAACCACACCGACACAGTGCTGAAGTCCGGAAGTAAAACTCACCATGAAATGAATCGCGTATATGACGGTCAGGAACGCCCGGTACCTGGAGACGGCCTGTCACCTCAAGGGACCGAGATTTGCGAGATTACCGCTGCTGGAGACCGAAAGATTACGTTCAAGGAAAATGGGAAGGTAGTTGAAGTGCTCACGTCTTCGGTTTCGAAGGATGGGAAGACACTGACGAATACTGTAGTCACCGACAAAGGCCGCTACGTGTCGGTTTACGACAAACAGTAGGACATCGCCGGACTTTGCCGCCCTGAGCCAACCAGGCCCCCGCCTACTTTGTCATGCACTGCGCTGTTAACCGCCAGGCCACCAAGGAATGCTCCGACGATGCCCGGCAGATTGATGACTTGAGCGAGCAGGCTCGCCACCGCCATGATGACGAGCATGAGGATGAAGCAGGAGTTTTCGTCATTTTCCGACCTCTTTAAGAGATACGAGCCCAAACGACTGAGGCCAAATAGGACCAGCAGAACAAAGATGACGATTTCAACCAGCTGCACTCCGAGGTTCAACACCGAAAAGCCGGTGTGATAAATCCCAGCACAGATTGCGAACACGATCAGGGATAGCGTGTCAGACATGACTGTCGCTCCAACGGTAACTGTAACCGGCTCGATCCGGGTCTTGCCGAGTTTAGCGATGATCGGCAGACCCAGCAACGTGTGCGACGCTAACAGCGACCCCAGAACCACGGCCGCGACTGGCGAATAGCCGAACCGCAGACCAACCGCCGTGCCTAAGGCCAGCGGATGCTCGTGGTCAGGAGACCAAACATGATTGACCGGTTCCGTGCCGTCGAAACAGAGCGAGGTCGATCTCCAGCCCAGCGAAGAACATGAGCAGCAATTTCCCCAAATCGGCGAAGAACTGGGCGATGGATGGGTGAAGCGGAAACAACTGGAGGACATGAGGTCCGATCACGACACCGCACAGCAGCAGGCCCACTACCGCTGGAAGCCGGATCCTACGGGAGAGCGGAGGAACGCCAACAGTCATCCAATAACTTGCAGGTAGGAAAGCCTGTGCTGTTCGCAGCTTAAGAGCAGCCCTCCGACGTTTTAGCGCGGAATGTCTTTTCTGCCTTTGATCATGAAGCGGTGCCTAATTGGTCGGTGCATGCACTGACAAGCATCTTAAGTCTTAACACCTCAAGACTACATTTGGACATTTTAGTCTTAGCTCGTTAAGCTTGTGCGAAAGTGCGAAGCGCGATAATCCTTTATCAGTGCGCCGATGCCTTCAGGGTTCATAGGGGTCTTGTCAGAAGTAGGTGCAGCCTCCGACGGCGACACAATTCTTGAAGCTCGGGCGACTTTCCTGTGTGGACTGATTCTAACGTGAGGAGAAACACACGCCTTGCTTCACCTTGGGTTTGCCGACGGAGAAAACGGTCGGGAATTTACGACTGATTGGTCTCGTAAAGGAGCAGAAATGCAAGCGTTTAACAATCCAAAATGGCAATTTCGGACAGTGCTGGTAGCTGCTTTCATGGGGTCCTTTTGATCGACGCAATCCCGCAGTTGGAAGCAATGGCAAAAGACACCGAAGGCGCCGTAGTGATGGCCGCCGCCAAATCCCTGATCAAACTTGGGGACGAGAAGGGATACGAGGCCTACTACGCGGTGCTCACGGGGCAACGCAAGTCCGGCGACAGCCTGATTGGAGGTGAGGAGAAAGAGTTGAGCCATCTGCACGGCGGCAGCGGCGGTGATCCATCTGTCCTCGTTGCCGAAGAAGGCGGCAAATTAACCTTACTCCGAGGAAAGACCCGCTGAGGGCGCGAAGACGAGAGGGCGAATACAGCCGTGCTCTTGACCCGATCAGAATCTATCTCACGATCCCACATTCAGTGACCAGCCTGTAACAAGTGACAGTTCGTAACTTACTCCCACTCGTGGTGCAGTAGCGATGCAGTGCCCAGACCACTGCACGCCACCATTCGCTGGCACGCGACGCGGGGTTGGTCAGACAAATGATTTTATGAGGAATCCAGATGGCGGCTGTTCTTAAACTGGCAGGCTTGAGCTGGCGGGAGTTGTTTCTTGCTACGTGTCGGGGGGCAGTCAGGGCAAATATCATGAACCGTGCAGCCGAGTTGGCCTTCTGGTTCCTGCTAGGTTTCTTCCCCATGCTCGTATCTGTAACCGGGTTGGCTGCGATGATTGGCTCTGCTCCCGGTTCGCAAGGCATCCTGATGAAGCACGTTGGAGAAGTTCTGCCTTCGGCCGCTTCCAAGCTCGTACGACAAGTGCTACAGCAAACAACGGGCACTGGCGTAGCCTGGCTTTCCCTGCTTTTCGCGTTATGGTCTTCCGCTTCAGCGACCGTCGGACTTATCGATACTCTCAACGCCATTTATGGCCTGCAAGAGAGGAGGCCCTGGTGGAAGGCTCGCCTGGTTGCCGTTTGCCTTGCGATGGCCATGGGGGCGCTACTTACCGCCGCATTGATTGTTGTAGCGTATGTTCCCTTGATCTTGCACAAGATCGCGCCGGGTTCGGCAATTCTCTCGGTGTGGAAGATTGCACAGTGGCCGGGCGCTGCATTCCTGATCATCATAGCGCTGCTTGGCATCTACCGTTTCGCTCCGAACGTTCAGGAACAGGAATGGAAGTGGCTGCTTCCCGGGAGCATCCTCGCGGCCGCAATCTGGATGGCTGTTTCCGTTCTGTTCAAGCTGTATGTTCGTCAGTTCAGTCATTTCGGCGTGCTTTACGGCTCGCTTGGCGCGCTCGTCATCCTGATGTTCTGGTTCTACCTGAGCGGCGCCGCGATTCTGGCCGGCGGAGAACTCAATGCAATCCTGGAAGACGCTGCCGCCAAACAAAGGGTTCCTGGAGCGAAAAGGCGCGGCCAGCGCTCGCTGGTTCAGATGCACGATCAAAACTCCGCAAAGCTGTGATCCGGACCCAACGGCTATCGCGTGAAAACGGTTGGTAGCGCTGCTGGATAAGCGAATAGCGGCCGAATCGTTTCGGCTTGGAGCCACATGGGCAGCCTGCATTCTTTGCAGTTCAAGATGCAATGAATAGCCGTTTCCATCCACACCTCTTTGCAGGCCGCAATTAGATCCACTTAGCCGGTTTTCTTCGTTTCGAACCGACGCAATGCCGCAACAGTGGTTGACGGTGGGGAAAGGACAAGGCATGGCGAATAAGGGCTCACAGATGCGCTAGACGCAACAGAGTCGGCTCTTAGGCCCGGATGCTTCCCCGTTGGGTCCGTACACTCTAGGGCGGCGGCGAGAGGAGTCCTAGCGCGACGGTTGAATTAAGGCGTGAAGGGCAGAAAAACGTGGCTAATTTCAGACTATCGGGCCGTCATAGACCGTCACCGAACCTCATCGATCAAACGGCCCGATTTCTCGGGCCATCTGGCCCAATCGGGGGGTACTTCCGTGGGTATACGGTTTAAATTTGGGGGTATTTTTGGAAATTGCGATTCTGGAGGGATGGCGCTGACGGACATTGAACGCAGTGTTATGAACGGGGCGGCCAGATCTACATCACCTGGAATGGGTATTTTTCCAATTCGGTGTAAGACGCCTCGTCCTTTGATCGGCCGGAAATGGTGAAGGTATAGGCTCCCGGGGAAAGAGCCGAGGCTGGAACGAGAAGCGGAACGGTTTTCTTTGCCAGAGCCTCAGAAACATCGATCGATACCACCTTGCGCCCATCCGTGCCCAAAATCTCGCACCGAAATTCGGAAATGTTCTCGTGAGACGGTATATCGAGCAACAATATAAAGGGTTTTCCGCGGACCGGAGTAATGACGGTTTCACCGGCACTTCTCGAACCCATGCTGGTCATCGAAAAGAACGCGAGAGCCTGAGGGGCAGAAGCGCTACGAAGCCTGGGGATCATCACTGCATTCTGGTAGAGGAGGATCGCCAGCAAGGCGATGGATGCCGCGATGGAATACCGTGCGAGATGTAATTGGCTCTTCCACGGTTTGACAGTAGATCGTGGTTCAGCAACATGATCTGTTGCCAACACCCTCCTGGTTGTATCCATGAACAAGGAAGTAAGCCGCACCTCGCGAGCACATTCTTCGCAGTCAAAGAAATGTTCGGCAAATTCATCCTGTTGGGCAGCAGAAAATTCACCCAGCAAGTATTTTTCCGCAGCCTGGGTTTGAACTGCCTCGGCATGATCCATAAGCTTCGGGTTTCCTCGTACAGTAGTGTCTTAAAGGCAGCAAGCGTTTCATGCCCACGTTCAAATGTCTCATTATAAAACATTTAGAAAAGTAAGCCCGGGGCTCAAATTCCCTCGTAGAGAACAAACGGAGCCCAATAGAAGGGTCGTCTATAGACGGTTTGCGAGCGCAGGAGAGAAAGCTTTGCTTCCCGCAGCGCCGACGCAGGTTCTTCTCCCGCGGCTATCGCCGAGTACATGCTATTCATCATTTGTGGGGTCGATGCATCATTTACCTCCCACAACGCAGCAACCACTTTCTGGGCGCCGGCGCGAAGAAATGCCCAGGAGAGGCCGACTAAACCTTCCGAAGAGTAGATTCTGCTACCGGCGCTATCGCAGGCGGAAATAGTCACCAACCTGGCATGGAGCCTGGTGCTCGCAATATCGCGGGCATATAGGTTGTGAGATTGGGCATCTTCGGAAAGAACCACGGCGGAATCGAGCGGGCTGGTACGGCTCGCTGTTCCATGAGCAACGAAATGAATCAGGGCGTAGTCGTCCGGCCTGGCCTTGAAATATGCGGCGGGTGTAGCACTTGCCCCGGAAATTACCGTCTCTTGCGCGGGGCTGAAGTGTTCTTGAATGAGACGCATCTCGTCACCGGCATGAGAGAGTGGCGAATAGTATGCAGGCGGATTGGGGTTTCCAATCAAAAGCAATGTTTTCGGTTGCTTAGCAGCCTGCAGTGCTGTCGAACGCTGCCCGAAAGTAAGCAGGAGTGCGGAGCTGGCATTCGTGACCGAGACATCTTCGATCCAGTAGTGCGGTTTAGGGGAACTTACGAGTAAGGTTTCGAAGTTTAACCCACACAATTCTCCGTCGGGAATGATGGTTACCTGGGATTGCGGCTTAATCCAGCGCTCCACTGGACCAATCAACATCGAATAAAGCTCCTGCCCGCTTGCATCGGCAACGTTATTGGAATCAAACGCTCCCATGAGATGAGCGCGATACCGTTCAATCAGAGGACGAAGCCGGTCCTCCCCGGGAAGGAGCGCAAATTGTGATTGACCGGGGAGAAAAACCCAAAGATAACTGCGTTCCGGGCCGACCCAATAGGACAGAATTACATGTCCCGAACGGGCTGCGAATTGTTTCGCTTCTGTGACGTCGAATGCCCGTGACTGGTGGTCATTGTGCAAGCCGAGCCCTTCGGTGAGCGTGCTGGCTCTGTGCATCTCCACAACGCGAAAGGCTTCATCTGCCATGCCACGTTGCACGAGAAAGTCGATGTAGTCGTTGTAGATGACTTTGGCACTCATCGGATACGAAAACTTGAATTCTTCCCGGCCAAACGAAAGGCGGCCCTTTTCGAGGGAGCCCAGGGCAGCTTCGTAGTGCGTCCTGGCGGCTTCGACGTGGTTAAGCTTAGCGTCGATCATGGCTAGTGCGGAGAATGCGTACGCCTGGAGAATCAAATGTTCTTTGGACCCGTGAATGACTTGCCACAGCAAACGCTTAGCGGTCTTTTGATCAGCTCGCGAAAAGGCAATCTGGGCTTCATTCACCAGCGAACTGAACTCCGTATCGCGATCGTCTATAGAACGTTCAAGCGCCAGGGCTTCCTGGTTGTACTTCTCCGCCAGATTGAAATCCTCTTTTTCGATGGCAATTTGCGCGAGGTTGGTGAGGCTGAAAGCTATCTCCTGCTTATCATCCATCTGGCGTGCCAACTTCAAGGCCTGCTGATAGTTTTCGCCGGCGCTTGAGAATTCACGCTTAACGAATCCTATTACTGCAAGGTTCATCTGCGCGGTCTCTTGATCGGCGATCATACCAAGCTGCTTCGATTCCTTTTCCGAGTCCTCGAAGAGTTCAATAGCCCGATCCAGATCACCCATCTGCAGATAGGCCCAACCTAAGTTGTTGGTGAGCCTTACAACCGATGCTTGAGCGCCCAACTTCTGCGCGATTGCCAACGACGCATTAAACCTATCTACGGCATCTGCATAATGGAATTGCTGCATCTGCAGCATGCCTAGATTTCCCAAAGCCTTACCGGCCAGAAATGATTGATTGTGTTCCTGAGCTATCTGGAGCGAGCGTTTGAACAGCGACTCGGAGCGCGTGGGATCATGACGTAGGGCCGCGAGCTTTCCCTCCGCGAGCAGCAGATCGCCCCTGACCTCGAGTGAATTAGCTCCGGGCATTTCTTCGGTGTTACTGAATGTGCGGTCCGCCAGATCAAGCTGCTGGAGATTGGTCTCCGCGATCCCCTGCAGCGTGCTTCTGCGTGCCAGGAGCTCGACACCCCTGGGTTCAGCAACATCGCGAGACTTGAGCAATCGGAGGGCGTCCTGACTGACCCCTTGCCAGATGAGTATCTCGGACTTGAGCAATCGGAGACGCCAGGTTGCGTCCGGATCTACGTTTTTCTCCTGGAGAGCCGTGTCTACTTCGCTAAGCGCTTGCTTCAGATCGCCACGCTGGAAAGTAGTTTCAGCTCTCTGAAATTCAGCGCCCGCATTGCGGGGGGGAGGCGCACGCCTGCAGGCGGAAAACAGCAAGAGAGTGAAAAAGAGGGAAATTGTCGTCCTACGGAAACCACCTGCCGTTTGAAACCGGCGCCGCGGCTGCCACGGAACCGCCAACGGGGGATCCAAGTTCAACCCGCAGCATGGTGAGACGCTTGGTATCCGCCGATACAAAGAGCTCAGCCAGGTAAACGGTGCCGACCTGAGGCACGTGAATTGCGTAAGCGTAGGGAAGCTCATCTGCAGAGTTGTTTGCTCCCACAAGCCGAACTTGCTTTACCAGGCTGGTGTGCAAAACCCCGTCGGATTGCTGCCAGCCCACGTCTGACGGTATCAGCATACCCTTTTCGATGGCGGGTGGGATCTGCTCGTTTGATCCTCCCCATTCGTATCTGGGTTTCCTGGGAGTTTCTCTACCCGCTCCAGCCTTGGTGCCGCTGCCTTGCGGTTGGTAGTGCTCCAACAACGTTTCGAAAGTGGGATGGGCTGCAAATAGATCGTTGTCGAGATCCACCTCGACAGGCCGCCCAGCTATCTTGAGGTTCACAAACGCGCTGCCCAGCGTAATGATCTCCGGCTGTCCGCTGTCCTTGTGCTTGGAGGAGAGCCTGCCGGTGATTGAATCCGCAGTAATAACATCGAGAATGTTAAGACCCTCGATGGTACAAGTAGCGACGGTGCTGTGCACTCCGTTATCGTTCCGCACGCCGGAGATATAGGTATTTGCCGATCGGTATGAGATGAGGTCCTTGAAACGATAATTCTCAGCCTTCGAAGACGCGTAGCCGCCGACGACAGGGAGAGAGGTTGCCGCATGACTGTCGAGCTCTGCTTTGAACGGGTATGTGATCGTCCCTCCGAGGGCGGACCCGTGTGCGTGGTATAGAAAAGTTCTCCCGCTCATGCCTGAAATCTCCGTATTCGCAAGCTGGATTCACAACTCAACATCAAGTCGATAGTGCAACCACCGATGGTTTCGTTTCAGAATTGAAACGATAAACGCATGCGTGCACTGGCATCGTTCTTTTTAGGAACATGAACTGACCGCGCAAGTATATCCGAGTCGGCCGCTGGCCACGTGGGGTTGCTGTGTGAAAGCCGTCGTATCATAGGACTTCAATCTCCCATCTTCGAATCAAATGGATCGCACGTGCTGACATCGATTGAAGGGCGCTCGGTCATTGTGACCGGGGCAAGCAAGGGAATCGGGAAGGGCATAGCTCGCGTTTTTGCCGGCCAGGGAGCTCGCGTGCTCATCGCCGCAAGAGACCTTTCCCAGGCCGAAGCAGCGGCCGCCGAACTCCGAACCAGTGGGGAAATGGTCAGTGCCATAGCCGCGGACGTTTCCAAGATGGAAGACAACGTCCGCATGGCTCAAACCGCGATCGAACGGCACGGCGGCATCGATATCCTCTGCTGCAATGCAGGGATTTTTCCGGCCGCGAAGCTCTTTGAGATGAGTGAGGCCGATTGGGATCAGGTCCTGGACGTCAATCTCAAGGGAACCTTTCTCTCTGTCCAGGCGTGTCTGCCCGCGCTAAAGGCTGGGGGAAAGGGACGCATCGTGGTTACGTCTTCGATTACCGGTCCGATCACCGGCTACCCTGGCTGGAGCCACTACGGGGCCAGCAAGGCAGGGCAGCTGGGCTTCATCCGCACTGCGGCTATTGAGCTTGCTCCCCTCAACATCACTGTTAATGCTGTTTTGCCCGGCAACATTCTTACCGAAGGCGTAAAAGCTTTGGGGCCTGAATACATCGCGAAGATGACGTCAGCAATCCCCTCACGCAGGCTGGGATCGGTCGAGGACGTTGCCTATGCGGCGCTCTTTCTAGCCAGCGATGAGGCGGCTTTCATCTCCGGGCAGACGATCGTGGTCGATGGGGGACAAGTGCTTCCTGAGTCCCATATGGCGCTTGAGGATCTGTCCTAGCGCGGCGCTGTTTAGGTTGGACCAAGGGTTCGGAGTCACCAGGTAGTCCGCTTGCTAATCAAATTCTGCCACGACAAGGAGTGCTCCGGGGCTATAGCTGAGCGTATTCCTTCTTGGCTTCGGCGATGACGGGCAGGTCGGAGTCGGCGTTTTTCCACTCGGTGAAGAAGGTGTCATAGGCCTTCTTCGCGTCCGGCTTTTTGCCGGCCATGGCGTAGGCGCGGCCCAGCCCGAGAAAGGACAAGGCGTAGGGGCTGCCGGTGTTATAAGCCACGCCTTTACGACGGGTCGCATCCTGGAAGGAGGCGATCGCATTGCGCGCGTCTTTGAGCTGCAGGTAAGCGAGACCCCGCAGGTAGGGCGCAAAGGAAGCTTCATCGTGGGCCCGAACCCGCTCCAACAGAGCCAGTGCCTGCTGCGCATCACCCGCTTTGAACGCAAGCCACGCGCGGGACTGGGGCACGTACAACTCGCGAACAAGAGTGTCCTCCGGATAGCGCTTTTCGAGATCAGAGAGCATCTGGTTGGCGTGCTTTTGCTCATTGCAGAGCGCCAATGCATTGGCTGCGTAGATGAGCGTTACCTTTCCCTTATCCAATTGCAGGGCGTGTTTGGCGGTTTGGTCCGGATCAAAGCATCGATCGACCATCCAGCCTCCGCTGGCGGCCAGGAGCAGCGCGCTGGCCTGGGCATCCTTCTCCTGGGCGGTCGCCGCTTGGTCGGCGGCGCGCAGAAGAGTGGTCCTCGCCAGCTGAAACTGGCCCGTCTGGGGAAGTAAAAAGCCCCAATAGGAAGTGACGGAAAACTGGTCGGGACGTCCGGCCGTCTTTGCCAGGATTTTCTGCACATTGTCCCAGTCAGACTGGGTGGCGTAAAACGCAGATTCGATGGCGAAGAGAGAAGTCCCGTTCAAGCCCAGACGCTGCGCTTCCGCGATGTACTTCTTCGCTTCGGCGGGTTGATCCAGTTGCGTCGCTCCAGCGACCCCGTTTTCCAGCGCGATGGCATTATCCGGCTGCAGCGCGAGAGCCCGCCGATTGGCGGCATCACTCTTTTCCAGGTCGCCGTTTTGCAGATAGGAGACACCGAGGTTGATGAAGTTGCTGATGTCCAGCGGATACTCCTGGGTGGCGACCTGCAGCGTCTCGATGCTCTTGTTCAGATCTCCCACGACCGTGGAATAGTAGTGGCCGGCAATGTAGAGCTTCTCTCGCTCGCTGACATTGTCGCTGAGCTGATAGGCGCGGGTGAAGTTTTGCGCTGCCTCGCTGATCGCGCCGGTGTTCAGGCGAAGGACTCCGAGGCGGGCCCAAGCCATGGCTAGCTTAGGGTCTAGTTCCAGGGCGCGTTTGTAATGGTCATAGGCTTCAGGGATGTCGTTGCCCTTTTGATGCGCTTCATCGCCCAAGGCGTAGGCGCGAAAGGCTTCGAGCGACGGAGTGGTGGCCTGACCGAACGGAGCATTCAGTCTCTGAATGCTGGCGAGACTTTCCCCCAATTTGGCGCGCATGGCGGTCGAGACCTGGTTGAGCGCTTCGAGCACATGCTCTTTGTCAGGCGCAGTTGCTTCCTCGCTGGCAATATCATCGCCGTTGGCAGTGTTCTGGGCGTTGAGGGTAACGACAAAGGCCTTGCCAATCGGGGCAATGCTGCCGGTAAGGATAGCCTTGACGCCCTCGCGCTCGCCGATCTCGCGCGCAATCTGCGGAGTAATGGTCTCGTCCTGCTTGCGGCCGAGATATTGGAGACTCTGGCGAAGGTGCTGCTGGCTGATAATGTCGAGCACCGGAGACTGGCCAAGCTGTACCCGGAGGGCCTGGTTCAGGGTGGTGTCAAAAACCGGGTCGCCGGTCTTGTTGATGAAGTCAGCGACAATGATGCTGTCCCTTGTGGAGGTAGGCTTGGCCGCCGTGGTTGGCGGAACGGCGGCGCCAGTTGCAGGGCCAAGCTTGGCGCCCAGGTGATCGCGGAACAGAAAAGCCGCGGCTGCGCCCGCCACCAAGAGCAGGGCACCGATGATGATCAGGCGGTTTCGCGGCCTGCGCCGGTCTGCTTCCGGCAGGGGAGGCGAGGCCGGAGCCGGCGGAATCGGGGCAACGGCTGCAGGGCGCGCGGCCCCATTTGAAACTGGAGCTGTGCCTGAGATGGCCTCAAGGTCGGCGAGCAGTTCCTCGGCGCTGCGGTAACGCTGATCCCGGTCCTTGGCCAGCAGCCTGGAGACAAGGGGATCGAGGTCCTTGGGCATGGCCGGATTGAGGCTGCTGACCGGGGATGGATCTTTCATCAGCAGGGCGGCAAAAACCTCAGCGGTGCTGCGGCCGCCGAACGGAGCCTGCCCAGTCGCCATCTCGTACATCACACTCCCCAGGCTAAAGAGGTCAGTGCGGGCATCGAGTGGGTCGCCCTTGGCTTGCTCCGGAGACATGTAGGCCGCGGTGCCGACGGTAGAGCCGGGGGTGGTGAGATCCATGGTCCCGGTGGCGCCCGCGGTATCGCTTTTGGTGTCGAAGTACCGGGAGTCGGGCGAGGATTCAAGGCCCTGCTTCTTGGCCAGGCCGAAATCAAGAATTTTGAGCTGTTTGCGGTCGCGGCCGCTATCCACCACGAACAGGTTGGCCGGCTTGATATCGCGGTGCACGATGCCCCTGGCGTGAGCTGCGGCCAGCGCGCTTGCTGCCTGCTGGCCCAGGATGAGCACCTCGGAAGGGGAGAGCTTGTGGTGGGTGAGATAAAGCTTCAGCGTCTCGCCCCGAAGCAACTCCATCACCAGGTAGGGTTGCCCGTCCTGCTCGCCGACGTCGTGGATGGCGCAGATGTTGGGGTGATTCAGGGTGGCGGCTGCCCGAGCCTCGCGCAGGAAGCGTTCATGGGAAAGATGGACCCGGGAGTGAGGAGTACCGGCGGGCGAAGGACTGCCGGTGCCAGGATCGGAGACCAGGAAACTGTCTGAGATTAGCTTGAGAGCAACTTCGCGTTCGAGCCGGGTGTCCAGTGCACGATAGACGTCGCCCATGCCGCCTGCGCCGATCTTTTCGATGACTCTGTACGGCCCAAAGACAGTTCCCGAAGCGATCATGGTCGTCCGAAGCGGTTAAATTCAGCCCGAGGTGATTCCTGAGTGTACACGGGCAGGAGCTACAGGTACCACGGGATGTTCACTACCACGATGCGCTGATTCCCCTTCACCAGCAGCAGGATTTTGAGCAGCTGGACCCGTTGATTGTGGAGCAGATTCTCCCACCAATGCCGGACTACCAGTTCCGGCAGTAAGACGGCGACTTTCCTCCCCGGGTTCTCCGATTCCAGAAGAAGGATGTAATCCATCAGGGGCGAGATGATGAAGCGAAAGGTCGAAGGGATAGTCACCAGTTCGGGATCGGGAAACCCTCCCTCGCGAATGGGAGCAAGTATCTTTTCATCCCAATCCTGGTCTATCCCATGGGCTTCATCCGCGGAGTGAACATGGACCACCTTGATCTCCTTGGAAAGCAGCAGGCCGAACCGTAAAGCTTTCTCTGAAATCCGGTTCCATCCTGCCATGGGGATGACAACCAAAGGCTGCTCCAGGTTGGTAACTTTCAGCCGGTCCATGTCCTTGGTTTCGCCGCGTACGCGCGTGTAGTGCTTCTTCACGGAATACATCAATAGAATCAAGGTCGGAATCAGCAGGGCGGTAACCCATGCTCCGGCTCTGAACTTCGAGGCCAACACCACCAGGGTGGTGGCTCCCGTCGCCACCGCTCCCGTGCCATTCACCAGCATGTGCCATGCCCGGCCCTTATGTTCGCCTGCTTGCGTTTTCCAGTGCATGACCATGCCTGCTTGCGAGAGCGTGAAGGCCAGAAACGCTCCGATCGCATAAAGCGGAATCAGCCTGTCGGTCACTCCCTTGAACAAGATCAAGATCACTGCCGTCAGGCCGGTAAGGGCGTAGATGCCGTGGGAGAAGAGCAGGCGCCGTCCTCTGATGAGGAATACATGGGGCAGGTAGTCGTGCAACGCGATCGCACGGGTCAAGCGGGGGAAATCCGCAAACGCCGTGTTTGCGCTTAGAGCCAGGGCCAGCAGCACGCTTCCCATAGTCAGGAAATAGAACCATCCGCGCCCAAAAACAGCGGTCACCAGGAGACTCAGAAGGCTCTGATACCCTGCCCCATCCGGATCCATGGCCATAATCTGGTAGTGCTTGGTCAGCCACGCCGTCCCGTACAGCAGCACGATCAAGATGCCGATGATGACCGTGAGCGCGTACTGTGCGTTCCGGGCTCGGGGCTCTCGAAACGCCATCACACCGTTTGACACCGCCTCGACACCGGTCATGGCGGCGCAGCCGCTGGAGAACGACTTCATCAACATCCAGATACCCAGAAACTGCACCGTCTGTGGCAACGGTGGTGGCAGTGGGGCCACCGGAAGTGGGTGGCCTGCGGCGGCAAACGTTTTGTAGGCTCCTACCGCAATCGTCGCCAGCAAGGTTCCGATGAATAGAAAAGTGGGCACGATGAAGGCGGTGCCGGTGTCCTTTACCCCGCGCAGATTCACCACCGCCAGGATGGCCAGGATCAGCAGACACAGTGCGAGGGTGTGGGGTTGAAATTTGGGCAGCGCCGAGGTCATCGCGGTTACGCCGGCCGAAATGCCTACCGCCGCGGTCAGAATGTAATCGATCATCAGGGCAGCCGCGGCAAGCAATCCTGCTTTTTCACCCAGATTCTCAGTCGCCACGGTGTAACTGCCGCCGCCGTGCGGGTAAGCAGCAATCGTCTGCCGGTAGCTGAAGAAGACGATCACCAGCAGGATCAAAATCGCCGTAATGATGGGCAGAAGGTACTGCGTTCCGAGCATCCCTAAGGGGATCAAAAGCGCCAGCGCGGCCTCCGGTCCATACGCTGCACTGGTGAGCGCATCGAGCCCAAAGATGGGGATGCCGGCTCCTACTCCAATTTGTTCGGCGCGTTCGTCGCTCGTCGCCAGCGGTTTGCCAAAAATTCTGTCCTGAATCGCCATTCCGATGTAGATACTACACCTGTCAAGTTTTCATCTTGCCGGGGGAGGTTTCGTGCGACGTCGGGAATTTATGGGGATGGCGGCAGCAGCGTTAGCGAGCAGCGGCCAGGTTGCCGCTCTCAGTAATGATCAGGTAGTGATCGAACGTTCCAACACCGGCCAGCCTCACCGCGGCAAGGTGTTGGCGCTCATCACGCCTCACCTCGATGATGGCCCGATCTTCGCCAGTGGGACGGTGGCGAAACTGCTGAGCGAAGGCTACACCGGCTACTTTATTCGCACCAGCAACGATGAAAAGGATTCCTACCACTTGACCCTGGGGGAAACGGTACTCGCCAACGAGCGCGACACGGCGCGCCTGGTCAAGACTCTTGGCTTCAAGAAAGCATACGATCTGGGTTATCGCAATCATCGGCTCGACGACGTATCGAGAACGGAACTTCGCGGCCGGTTGATCTTTCTCTTTCGTCTGCTCAAAGTGGATACGGTTTTCAGCTACGATCCGTGGGGCCACTACGAGGAAAATCCAGATCACTACGTGACCGCGCAAGCGGTGGAGGCGGCCTGCTGGATGTCGAGCGGCCTGCTGGATTTTCCCGAACAGTTCGACGCCGGCTTAAAGCCGCACGCGGTCTCAGAGAAGTACTACTTCGCACGCGGGCCGCAGCAGGTCAACCGGGTCGTGGATATCGGACCGTGGGTTCCGCAGAAGATTGCTGCGATCGAATCCTGCGAGACGATGATCGAGCACATGGTCAAGGATCTTAGAGACAGCCTTGCGGAAAGGGGTTTGCGCGTCCCCGCTCTGAGCGGAAACATCGAGACTTCGAGTCAACAGTTCATTCAGGCTGCGTTTGTAACTCGTGACCGCACCATCGGGGGAAAATACGGGCTCCAATCTGCCGAGGAGTTCCACTACATCGGCCCTGATCCGTCACTGGACGAATACATCTCGCGCAATGCGCAACGGATCTGATGTCGCCTGGCGCGATGGCATTCGATCGCTATATCGGAATTGACTATTCCGGCGCGGAGACTTCGAGGTCCAGCCTCCGAGGTTTGCGGATGTATAGCGCGGATTGCACCTCACCACCCCGCGAAGTTCCGCCACCGGCCGGACCGAAAAAATACTGGACCCGGCGTGGGATTGCGGAGTTGTTGGTGGAGCTGCTTTCCGGTGGCACGCCAACGCTGGTCGGTATTGACCACGGCTTTTCCTTTCCTCTCCGCTATTTCGAGAAGTACAACCTGCGGCTTGATTGGGACGCCTTCCTCGAAGACTTCCAGCGCCACTGGCCTACCAACGAGGACCACATGTATGTAGATTTTGTCCGCGATGGCCTTCACGGGAATGGAGCTGCGCGAGAGGGGAGACCAACCTGGCGGCGAATCACGGAGGTACGCACCCGGCGCGCCAAGTCCGTCTTCCATTTCGACGTGATAGGTTCGGTGGCGAAATCGACCCATAGCGGACTGCCGTGGCTGCTCTATATCCGATCGCGCACCAACGCCCACTTCTGGCCTTTCGATGGGTGGCAAATCCCTCCTGGGCGATCGGTGCTGGCGGAAGTATATCCAGCGTTGTGGAGTAAGACATTCGCACAGGAGGCCCGCGACGGGCATCAACACGACGCTTACTCCATTGCCGCATGGCTGCGATACGCCGACAAGGACGGGTCACTCTCTCGCTTCTTCGATCCTTATCTGGAAAACCAGGAGCGCAAGATCGCTGAGATTGAAGGCTGGATTCTAGGCGTCGTTTGATCAGCCAAGCCCGGAGGCGCAGAGCAAGAATCCCCCGTTGATGCTCTAAGATGTTTGACAGTCGAAGCGTCTGTATGGTCCACTCAAGGTCGCTACTTATAAAACAAACATTAGAAACTATAGAAGGCAGAATGAACAGTGTCTAGTCGGCGCATCGGCATCATCATGCATGGCATTACGGGAAGGATGGGCTACAACCAGCACCTGGTCCGGTCGATTGTGGCAATCAGGGACCAGGGCGGGGTGGCGCTATCCAATGGCGACCGGGTCATGCCGGATCCGATCCTCGTAGGCCGCAACCTGGAGAAGGTATCCTCACTCGCGGCGCGCCATGGCATCCAAAGGGTAGCGAAAGATATCGAGTCGGCGCTGGCCAATCCTGAGGACACGATCTTCTTCGATGCCGGCTCGACCCAAATGCGGGTTCCTCTACTGAAACGCGCCATTGAGGCAGGTAAGCATGTCTACTGTGAGAAGCCGCTCTCAGAAACGCTCGAGGAATCGCTCTCCCTGGCGCGACTGGCGAACGCCAAGGGGGTGAAGAGTGGAGTGGTGCAGGACAAGCTTTATCTGCCGGGTCTGCGCAAACTCCGTATGCTGAAGGATGCAGGTTTCTTCGGCCGCATGCTCGCGGTGCGCGGCGAGTTCGGCTACTGGGTGTTTGAGGGCGATCTGCAGCCGACGCAGCGGCCTTCCTGGAATTACCGCAAAGCAGATGGGGGAGGCATCATCCTGGATATGCTGCCTCATTGGCGCTACGTGCTCGACAATCTGTTTGGTGCAGTGAAGGCCGTCACCTGCATCGCGGCAACGCATATCACCGAACGCGTGGATGAAAGTGGAGCCGTTTACAAGGCCGACGCCGACGACGCGGCGTATGCGACTTTTCAGCTGGAAGGCGGCGTGATCGCTCATATCAATTCGTCCTGGGCGGTGCGCGTTCGGCGCGATGACCTGGTGACGTTTCAGGTGGACGGAACGCATGGTTCCGCGGTTGCCGGTTTGACACGGTGCTATACCCAGCATCGCGTAAACACTCCCCGCCCGGTCTGGAACCCCGACCTGCCACAGACCATGGTGTTCGCGGATCAATGGGAAGAGGTGCCCGATACCCAGGTCTATGAGAACGGCTTCAAGCTACAGTGGGAGGAATTTATCCGTCACGTAGTGGAGAACAAGTCCTGGCGCTTTGACCTGCTGGAAGGTGCCAGGGGAGTGCAGTTGGCCGAGCTTGGAATGAAGAGCTGGGCAGAGCGTCGCTGGGTTGATGTGCCCCCGTTGTCTTTGGAGGGATAGAACTCTATGTCATTCGAATCAAAGAACCCTACCACCGGTGATCTTCTGGGCGTCTATCCGGAGCATAGCGCCCACGAGGTCGAGTTTCGTCTGCAGAGCGCCTGGGACGGTTGGAAGAACTGGTCGCGTACTCCGCTTTCCCACCGGACTGCGTTTCTTATTCGGCTGGCGGATCTTCTGGAAAAGCGCGGGGAAGAGTACGCGCGGCTGATCACACTGGAGATGGGCAAGCCCATCGGGGAGGCGCTTGGCGAAGTGAAGAAGGCGGCCTTTGGCGCGCGTCATTTCGCCGAAGGGGGCGCGGCATATATCCAGCCTGAGGCAATCCCGGGAACGCCGGGCCGCGTGGTTTATGAATCGCTTGGTCCGGTTCTGGCAATCATGCCCTGGAATCTGCCGTTCTGGCAGGTGTTGCGCTTCTTCATCCCGGCGGCGCTGGTGGGGAATACAGTGGTGGTGAAGCACGCGGAGACTGTGCAAGGCTGTGCGCTGGCGCTGGAAGCTCTGGTTCGAGATGCGGGTGGTCAGGAAGGGCTCTACCTCAATCTCTCGGTTCAGCGCAGCGCGATCCCGGCCATTATCGCGGACCCCCGCATACGCGCAGTGACGGTCACGGGTAGCGTGCGGGCGGGCCGGGCAGTGGCCCAGCAGGCAGGCCTGCATGGCAAGAAGGTAGTGTTAGAACTTGGCGGCTCCGACCCGTTCCTTGTGCTGGAGGACGCGGACATCGCCAAAGCGGTGCAGTTGGGCGTGACGTCTCGCTACTCCAACAATGCGCAGAGTTGTATTGCAGCCAAGCGCTTTCTAATCGCTGAATCTGTAGCAGATGCTTTTATCACGGCGTTTGTCGAGCAGGCGTCCGCTCTGAAGGTCGGAGACCCGCTCCTGGCTGACACTAAATTGGGTCCCCAGGCGCGTGAGGACTTGCGTGCTACGACGGAGCGCCAGGTCTCCGACGCGATTGCAGCCGGTGGACGCGTGCTCACTGGCGGTAAGTCGCTCGATGGACCAGGTTACTTCTATCCTCCGACGGTCCTTGTCGATGTGCCCCACGATGCGCCTGTTGCGCGGGAAGAGTTCTTTGGTCCGGTTGCGCTGGTCTTCACTTTCAAGACCGAGGAAGAGGCGATACGGTTGGCCAATGACACCGAGTTTGGCCTGGGCGCGGCCGTCTGGAGTAAAGACGCTGCCCGCGCCAATGCTGTCGCTGCGCAGATCGAGGCGGGTGCAGTCTTCATCAATGATTTTGTCCGGTCGGATCCGCGCGCGCCCTTTGGCGGTGTGAAGGGTTCCGGCGTTGGCCGGGAATTGGGCGAGCTGGGCGCTCGAGAGCTAACCAATGCAAAGCTCGTTTGGGAAATGGCCTGATGTTTTCTGACCGGCCCGGGCTGAGTTTCGTACCGCATGGCGGGATCCTCTAACCTCGGTCCCGTCGAGCCGTTGCTGGTGCTAAACCACAGCTATTAGGCGAGAAGTCACGCATCCCGGGATCCCCGCGTGGGCGCCGTTTAACGGGACTTTCAAAAATAAGTTGCAAAAGCAGCCGCGCATGTGATGGGGTAAAACCAACGCCGGTTATCTTCTTATGGATTATAAGAACTTTGCCATGCGTTTGCCGTCCCAACGGCTGTTGCGCCAGACGTTGCTTCTTCTGCTGGCCTCGGGTTGCTGCCTGCCAGCTTTATCGGCGACCGTGCAGCTCTCTGAGTATCAAAAACAGGAATGGCAGGTAGAAGACGGCTTGCCGCAGAGCGAGTTACGTGGGATCACCCAGGTGCCTGGCGGCCATTTGTTGATCGCCACTTACGGCGGAGTTGCGTCGTTCGACGGTCTGCGCTTCAGCCCAATCCGCGTGGATGCAAAGGACCCGGCCGCGAGCGAGCCTGTGAACTGCCTGCTGGTAAGTCGTCGAGGCGATCTATGGATCGGTACCGACGACCGGGGAATCATCCGTCAGACTGCGGGCGCCGCAATCAACGTTAGTGAGGAGGCAGGGTTTTACCAGGAGCGTATTCGCGGCCTGTTCGAGGACTCAACAGGCACTATCTGGGCGGCCACCCACGATGGCATAGAACGAATCACTGTCCATGGCGGAACGCAATCGATCGAGTTGCTCGCCAAACTGGGCCCGGTCTCGGGCGACATCACTACTCCGTTCGCCGAAGACGGACGGGGCGGCATCTTTGTGCTCACCTCCGACGGAGTCTTTCACCTTACGGCGCGGGGCGTGCACACCCATGTTCTGGAACACCATGAGTTCCACCACATGAGCACGGGCGATGCGGTTGCGATCTACTACGACCGCCGCGGCGTCCTGTGGGTCGGCTTGCGCGACGGGCTGGTACGTCTGACGCCCTCTGCGGGAAAGGCAACCCGCAAGGCAGGCGACGAATATACGCAAGAGGTGGTGCCGGGATTCCGGAAGGAGGTCTCGGCGCTGGTTGGCGACTACCAGGGGAATATGTGGGTCGGTACCTACAACCAGGGGCTTTGCCGGGTCTCGGGCTCTCGGTTTTCCTGCTGGACAACCAAGGACGGCCTGACCGACGACAGTGTGCGCTCGCTCTATGAAGACGATGAGCACAACCTGTGGGTTGGCCTCGCCGGTGGCGGCCTGGCCCGATGGCGCATAGCGACGTTGATTCCCCTGCGCGATGAGCCGCGAGACCTGCGCGAAGTTCAGCCCGCCGCCATCCTTGAAGACCACAGTGGAAATTTATGGATTGGGACCTGGGGCAAAGGATTGTTCCGGCTTAAGCAGGGAAGGTTCATACGCGAGGCGCTGCCCGGAAATTCCGCAGCGATTCGCACCCTGGAGGAAGATGCTGCCGGCAATGTCTGGATAGGTACCTGGTTCAACGGGCTGTTCCGCTACGACGGGGCTGCCTTTCAGCATTTCCTCCTGGGACGTGAGTCGCTGACTGATGCCGTGAGTGCCTTGCTAAGCGACAAACATGGTGGCTTCTGGGTGGGTACCTACACTGGCTTGCTCCACTACGCGGATGGAATCCCCGCAAAGAACACAGGCATACTCCTGCTGAAAGACAAGCTGATCACCTGCCTGGCGCAAAATGACGACGGATCCATTCTGGTGGGAACGTCGGCGGGGCTCTATCGCGTGCTGGGCGATGAGGTCCGCATGGTGGAAGGGCTTTCTCATCCCTACGTATTGTCCATCTCCATCGACAACGCCAGGAACGTGTGGGTGGGCACGAAGGGAGGAGGACTCGACTGGCTCAAGGGCGACCATGCCTTTCACCTGGACACGATTAACGGCATGGTGGACTACACGATTTTTTCGATACTCGACGACAGCCAGGGATATCTGTGGATGGCCACTTCACGCGGTATCGTGCGAGTGCAACGACAGCAACTGCAAGAACTGGCGCAACAGAGGCGGAAGACGTTGGATACCGTCCTGCTGGGCAAAGCTGACGGCATGCCCAGCAGCGAGTGTCTTGGGGTAGCTCAGCCGCACTCTACCCGAACCAGGGATGGCACCCTATGGTTTGCCACCGCCAAAGGTTTGGTTCATACCGATCCTGAAGGGGCGGTTCTTCCCACCGCTCACCCGGTCCAGTTAACCGGGGCCTTGTTAGACGATACCAGCGTGGATGCGACCAACCGATTGGAGCTATCTCCGGGTCTCGAAGATCTGGTCTTTCAGTTCCATTCGCAGAATCTGTCGAATCCGGCGCAAATGGAGTTCCGCTACAAACTTGACGGGTATGACCGCGACTGGAGGGTGACCCGGTCGAGAGCGGCACATTATCGAAAACTTCCTCCGGGTCATTATCGTTTTCTGGTGGACTCGCGCAACGCGGGCTCGGCATGGACCGACAAGATAGCGAGCCTTGCCGTTTATCAGCAGCCGTATTTTTATCAGGCCTGGTGGTTTTACGCCCTGGTGTGCGTTGTTGCCGTCGTGGCGGCGGTGCGCCTGTTCCGTTGGAGGTTGGCTCGCGCCAAGGGAGAGCTTGGCGTAGTACTCGAAGAACGCAATCGAATCGCGCGGGAATGGCACGACACGTTGATGGCCGGCTTTGCCGCCATCTCGTGGCAGATGGAGACGACCGCGCGTCTACTTGGCAGCGAGACGAGTGCTGCCGCGAAGGCTTGTGAGCTGGCTAGAAACATGGTTCGGCACTGCCAGACCGAGGCCCGCCGCATTCTTTGGGACCTGCGCGAGAATGAAGAGGCAACCGGGCCGCTGTCGAGCGCGTTATCGAACGCCTTGACGCGATTGGGCGCCAAGGAGGGGGTTGACATGCGGCTGCAGGTGGAAGGGCACGAAGTGCCGCTGGCTCCCGGTAGCGTCCATCATCTTGTCTGCATCGGGCAGGAGGCAGTGACCAATGCTCTCCGGCACGCGTTGCCGAACATCATCTCTATCCACCTGCAATACCATGCGGATTGGCTGAGCTTATCCGTCAAAGACGATGGACGTGGTTTTCGAGCGTCAGACAAACTCGCCGCGCTTCAGGGCCACTTTGGGATTCCGGTTATGGAGGAACGGGCGCGCAAGCTAGGTGGAAGTCTTCGGGTGGAGACATCGGCCGGAAATGGCACCGAGATACTCGTCCACGTGCCCTTTCAGATGCAAGTGCAGGGAGGATGACGCAATTGCCCATCCGCGTGCTGCTGATCGAAGATCACTTCCTTGCGCGGATGGCCTTGCGCTCCGTCCTGAGCGGGCACAGCGACATCGTGATTGTGGGTGAGGCAAGTGATGGAGCCAGCGGCGTCGAGTTGTACCGCCGATGCACACCTGACGTCACTGTAATGGATCTCCGTTTGCCGGGCCTCAACGGGTTCGATGCCATTGCAGCCATTCGCAAGCTATGTAAAACGGCCAAAATCGCAGTTCTCAGCAATTACGAAGGCAGCGAGGATATCTATCGCGCCATCCGCAACGGCGCCATGGCGTACTTGAACAAGAACGCGAGTGGAGAGGAGTTGGTCGAAGCCATTGTTGCGGTGCATCGGGGCATGCGCTATCTTCCGCCGGTCGCGCGGGACCGCCTGGCGGAGCGGACATCTCTGGTCGAGCTGACTCCCCGCGAGCATGAAGTACTAACCTGCATCACACGTGGGCAAAGCAATCGTGATATCGCTCAGCAGTTGCGCATTGCCGAAAAAACCGTGCGCATCCATGTGAGCAGCGTACTGGATAAGATGGGCGTTCGCGACCGGACGCAGGCTGCAATCTGCGCCATCCAACGCGGGCTTGTGCATTGGGAGTAGAAACCGCGAGCGCTGCCAGGAGCCTGAGTGGACGGACCTGCTGTTTCTTTCCCAGTTAGTCACGCGGGTTCGCTTAGCGATCCGTATATAGGGCAAATGTCCTATATACGGACATGGCAACAGCCTGATGACAGCCTGTTGTTCCCGTAGTTAAATGCTCATTAATCCTTGCATTGCGGACCCCATGTTGTTGGGACCGGGACTCTGATCAGACTTGCTCACGTCTCGGCTGTCTTCCCTCCTGTCAGCTTTGGAGGGAGTGTCGTTACGTGAAACGCAATCATCCGTTCGATTTAGGCAGGCCAGTTAGTTGGACATACTCGCAGGGCGAAAGCGCTGCATAGATCAGAAGTTTCCCACCGGTCGCAGGTTCGTTTGCGTCCCAACCAGAAGGGAGCTCAAAAAATGAAATGTCTGTTCGTCCTCCGTACAGTGCTGATACCAGTCATAGGTATCGTAGCGTTTGCGACTTTGACGCAGGCTCAAGTTGCAAACAACACCGCTCTGGTAGGAACTGTGCTGGATTCGTCTGGCAGCGCAGTCGTCGGGGCCAAGGTGACGGCAGTCGAAGAATCCACCGGAGTGGTTTATCCAGGCACGACCAACGCGCAGGGGTACTATTCGATCAAGTTTATTCCTCCGGGCACATACGACATCACGGTCGATCAGACGAGCTTTACCAAGGTGACGAAGACGGGCACCATCGTGCCTGTCGATCAGGCGGTACGCACGGACTTCTCGCTCAAGGCGGGATCTGAAACTCAGACGATTACCGTCTCGGCATCTACCCCTCCGATTCCGACCGACGACGCAACGCTGGGCGAAACCTTCGATACCAAGACGGTGGAGGATTTGCCGCTTATGGGGCACAACGCCCTGGAGCTTGCTGCAACCGCGTCCAACGTAACCATCGGACCCTCGTCTGGTTACAACGGTGTGCCCCCTGGAGAGGACTTTATTGGCGCCGGCCAGCGTGAGATTCAGAGCAGCATGACGCTCGACGGGGTTTCGATCATGAATAACCTGATCACGCTGGGGCCGGCCCGGCCAAGCTCAGACATGATCTCGGAAGTGCAGATGCAAAGCGGAAATTACCCTGCGCAATATGGTTCTTACCTGGGGCTACACGTCAACCTGGTCAGTAAATCAGGAACAAATGATTTGCACGGAGCGGTCTACGACTACATTCAGAACACGGCCCTGGATGCGCATGATTTCTTCGATGCACCCGGCAGTCCTAAGCTGATTAACCACTACAACCAATATGGATTCGATCTGGGCGGCCCGGTCTATTTTCCGAAACTGTACAACGGCCGGAACAAAACCTTCTTCTTCGCGTCTTGGGAGAGGCTCAACCAGGTATCCCAGGGAACCGGTATTGCTTCAACGCTTACGGCGGCAGAGAGGGCCGGAGATTTCTCCGCGATCGGTGTACCGATTACGGACCCGTCCACCGGTCTTGTCTATCCTAACAACCAGATTCCGGCTTCCGAGTTGAATAGTCCATCGGGCATGATCTCGCAGAAGCTGGAGGCATACATGACATTGCCCAATCTCAGCGGGGTGCAAAATAACCTGCAAAACAGCTTCCCGGCCAACCTGAAGATTACCCAGACCCTGGACCGCGTCGACGAAAACATAGGCGACAAGGACCGGCTCTATTTTCGTTATCACTGGCAGGATATTACTGTCGTTGGCGGCTCTAACTTTCCCACCAACGGGTCTTACGGACCGACCGACTCGCGCAACTACGCCGGTGGTTGGACCCATATCATCAAGCCGAACCTGGTGAATGATTTCCGCATCGGCTGGAATATCGTTAGCTCCAACAATCTCGATTATTTTGCTATCTACGGGCCAAAGGATGCCGGCACTGCACTCGGCATCCCGGGCTTCAATTCCGACACCTTGTACGGCAACCCTGGGATACCATCATTCTATGTCGACGTCCTGGGCAATAACAACGGTCCAACGTTGGGGAACACGGGCGCGAACTGGTATCAAGACGATCGAACGATCGACGGTTACGAGGAGTTAAGCTACACGCGCGGCCGCCATAACATCATGGCGGGTGCCGAGCTGCGAAAGATCACCATCGGCCGCGAAGCGGCCAACGACGCGCGCGGCCTGTTTAACTTCAATGGAACCCCGGGCAGCGCAAGTGCAGGCTATACAAGTACGGGCTATGGCGCGGCCGATTTTGTTTTGGGCCTGGCTCAGTCGTCCACTACCCCGGTTTTCCCCACCAAAGGATCGATCGGTGAATGGCGGGATGGGTTCTTCGTGCTGGACAACTGGCAGGTAATGCCTAAGCTCACTTTGAATTATGGACTGCGCTACGAACTGCCGACCGTGCCCTACAGTTTGAACGGCTACACCCGGATTTTGAATGCGACCGATACCGCTCTGATCCCGGCAACAACCGCAACTACGCCTGCGACGTTCAAACCAACACCAGGCTTCAAGTTCATCGATCCGACGCACAACGATTGGGCGCCTCGGCTTGGCTTTGCGTATCGAGCCACGGAGACGACCGTACTGCGGGGGGGCTTTGGCATCTACTGGAACGCCAACCAGCTGAATACCTATACCCTGACAACACAGAACTATCCGCTTTCCGCCTCGGTCGCCTACAACGGTCAGTCGACCAACCTTTTGACTTTGGTCAATCCCACTCCGGGCGCCGGCGCAGGTTCTCCCATGGCAGGCATTCCCGGGACCTATGTGAATGCGGTTACCATGGGCCCACACCTGCCGACCCAGAATCTCTACCAGTGGAACCTGTCCTGGGGACAGGAGTTGTGGAAGGGCGCCGGCGCCGAGTTGCAGTACATCGGCTCGCATGCCATCCATCTTGATCGCGACTTCTATAACAACTCGCCCCAGCCCGGTGGCCCTGTTGGAGACATCAATGGACGCCGCCCGAATCAGCTCTTCGGCAGGATCCGCACCATCCAGAATGACGAATATTCTCACTACAACGGTTTCACGGCTATCCTTCGCCAGCGTTTGACCCACGGGTTGGCCGGCCAGGCCAGTTACACCTGGTCTCACGATCTGGACATTTCGGATAACTCGAACAACGGCGGCACTACGATGGATCAATACAACATCGGCCTCGATTATGCGAGCTCGAACTGGGATATGCGCAACCGCTTTGTTGCGATTGCTACGTATGACCTGCCCAAGTTCGCGGGCTCCAACGCGCTCACGAAAAACACATTGGGCGGCTGGCAGATAAACGCGATCGTGACCCTGCAGACCGGCCTTCCGTATAACGTCTACCTGGACAACGACCAGGCCAACGTCAGCCAGCCGAACGGAAATGTGCAACGGCCTGATTGGTTGCATCTGCCCTCTGCTAAATGCACCACCAAGTTCTACATCGGTAATCCCACAGGCTCCTGCATCGACGGTTCGGCATTTACCTATCCGGCGCAGTTTACCTTTGGCACCGGAAGGCGTAATCCGTTGTACGGGCCGGGTTTTGAAAACGTGAATGCATCGCTCTTCAAGGACTTCGGGATTTGGGAGAGGTTACACTTCCAATTCCGTGCCGAAGCGCAGAACGTCTTCAATCATCCCAACCTGTCCAACCCGAACTCGGACATGCAGGGCGGTTGGGACCCGGGTGATCCCACGACATGGGGTGATTTTGGCACCACGACCAGCACACAAAAGAACAGCTCGGGCAGCAGTGGGCGACTCCTACAGCTTGCAGGGAAGATAGTTTTTTAGCGCAGCATGGCCAATTGTGCCTCCCACACAGCCGCTGGATTGTTACAGCGGCTGTGCCTTTGTAGATCTGCGTCCTTCGAGGGGACACCTTATCGTGGATTTCTTTTGGTCACGTTTACCGAAGCTTTTCTTGTTGGCTGCCCTTTTGCGTTGCTCGACACTTTACGCCCAGCCGTCGTATGACCTGGTGCTCAAGGGTGGCCACGTCGTCGATCCGAAGAACGGGATCGACGACGTTCGCGACGTTGCCATCAAGGACCACAAGATTGCCGCCGTTGCCGAACATATTCAGGCGGGACCAGGAGCAAAGGTAGTTGATGTCGCGGGTCTCTACGTGACCCCTGGTCTGGTGGATATCCACGTGCATGTGTTCGCGGGCTCGGGCGAGCGTCATTCCTACGTAGGAGATCACAGCGTATACCCCGATGGGTTTACCTTGCGCAGCGGAGTGACCACTGCCGTGGATGCAGGGAGTTCCGGCTGGAAGAATTTTCCCGACTTCAAGGATCGCGTGATCGACCGTTCCATCACTCGCATCCTTGCCTTTATCAATATTGTCGGTAGCGGTATGCGGCCGAAGTATGAACAGGATCTGAACGAAATGGATGCTCAGTCAGCCGCGGCGCAGGCGATGAAATATCCGCAGGTGATCGTGGGGATCAAGACGGCTCATTATGACGGTCCGGAATGGACTCCGGTGGAGCGCGCAGTGCAGGCGGGGACAATCGCGAATCTCCCCGTGATGGTCGACTTTGGAACCTTCCGTCCGGAGCGGCCTTATCAAGAGTTGGTGTCGAGCAAATTGCGTCCTGGCGATATCTCCACCCACATGTATCTGGACGATGTTCCAATGCTCGATGCACAGGGCAAGGTTTTGCCTTATCTTTTCGCGGCAAGGAAGCGCGGCGTCATCTTTGACGTAGGCCACGGCGGCGGTAGCTTTATATTCCGCCAGGCGGCGCCCGCCATACAGCAAGGCTTCATCCCCGATTCGATTTCGACCGATCTCCATAACGACAGCATGAATGCCGGTATGAAAGACATGCTGAATGTGATGTCGAAGTTTCTGAACCTGGGCGTTTCGCTCGATGACGTGATCCGGATGTCTACCACCAACCCAGCCCATGAGATTAAGCACGATGAGCTGGGCAATCTTTCGGTGGGCTCAGATGCGGATGTTGCCGTGCTGCATCTGGAAAAAGGGCATTTTGGATTTGTGGATACCTATGGCGCACGCATGGCAGGCGATAAGAAACTGGTTTGCGAGCTGACGGTACGTGATGGACGGGTGGTGTGGGACCTGAACGGGATCACGCGCGAAGACTGGACCCGGCTCGGTCATTATCGTACGCAAGGAGCCCCGGTCTGGGACCACACCATCATCGATCCATAAGCTATCAGGCTTTCGTGGCGGTAAAGGTGGCGGCGCCGTACTCGCCCATCTTCACATCTCCAGAGAAACGATTGCCGGAAACAACGCCGGTGAAGACAAAGGGCACTTGGTAGCCGTTGGCGGCCATTGTGCTGGTCAGCACCACGTGATCCGCGTCAACCTTGCCCTGGAAAGCCGCATTAAAGATCTCGCCTTTCTGTTCTCCGGAAAGAGTGCTGCCGTCCTGCTGCAGAATGAACTGCTGCTCGCCGATTCCGCGGACGTATTGGATGGCGACGTTCCAGGTGCCGGCAAGGTTGGCTGCGGGTCCGGTGTATACGGGCGGATTCTCGTAGTGACCCGGGTTACGCAGATATTTTGAAATGGTCTCGGCGACAATTTTGTAATCGCCAGGCTGCATCATGTACGGCATGATGCCGAGCGAGGACGCCATCTTATCCGGACGGCTGCCGTGACCGCCGGCGACCAGGATGCGTGGAGTGCCTTTATCCAGCTTCTCCACCAACTCCGTGCCGGTGATGCCGACTTTCGCTGCGTCCCAATGAATAGCCAGCGTCGGGGCACGGTTCGAGAGATCCTCATCGGGCATCTTGATTTGCGTGGTCACAGACGGAATATCCTTCACCGCGTCGGCGATATAGTTGTCCCACTCGAGCCACTGTTTCTGTTCGGCTTCGTGGTCGCGCTTATACCACTGTTCGACTGCAGCGAGCATGCCCATAGCTTCTTCTTTGCCGACCTTGAGCGCGCGGCCCCAGTTATGGTGAGGCGCAGAATTCCAAAAAGCGGCATAGCAAAGGTCCTTGGGGCCGAGCAGCACGCCGGCGGCCTGCGGACCGCGCATGCATTTGCCGCCTGAGTAGGCGACAAACGTCGCTCCCGCGGCGAGATGGATATTGGGGACGATCGGTTCCTCCGCGGCCGCGTCGACAAAAACCGGAATGTTCTTTTCTTTCGCGATTGCGCACACGCTCTTGATGGAGAGCGGCTCCTGGAAGGCGCGCGGCCCGGAGAGGAGGTAGATCATGGCCACGTGCTCGCTGAGCTTGGAACGGAACTCTTCTTCCGTCTCCACTTCGACGATCTCCGGCCCCGACATGCGGACGCCGAAGTCGTAGGGATTGCGCGAATACTTGGGAATGATGACCTGGTTGCGCTTCTTGGTGTAAGGCATCGCCTGCGAACGCTCCGGGTCTGTACCCGCGATGCAGGCAACCGTCGCGGCTGCAATCGCGGCCTCGCAGCCGGTGGTGACGATGGCGCTGGGAGCTCCCATGTGCCTGGCGATTTCCGCTCCTACCGCCGCCATCATCTCATCCATTTGCACATAGTAGTGCGAGGCTTCAAACATGGCCTGCTTGACCTCGGGCAGCGATTGCGAGCCAGAGATGATGGTGAACGTACCACGGGCGTTCAAGATCGGCCTGACACCGATGCGGGTAAAGAGATTGTCTGTAGCGGTACCGGAACTGGCTGGATGCATTTGCGTCTGACAGTCCATCAATGTAGCTCCCGAGAGCGACAAGGGAGCGGCTGCGGCTGCAGCGGAGAGCATTCCGGTTGATTTCAGAAGCGTGCGCCGGGTTAGGTGCGTGTTATGGATCTGATTTTCCACGATGAAGTTCCTCATTGCTGAAATGGCTACGCTTTACTGGTGAGTGCCTCGCGGATGCGACGGCCGACTACTGCATCCTCTCCCGGTTGCAGCATCCAGACCCCCACCACCAGCGTGTTTGCGTTCGACGGAATGCCCTGATTGGGTGGTTGTCCAGTATTGGGGTTGAGTTCAATCGAGGGCTTGCCCTCGCGCAGTTTGGTCACGATTTCCTTGGTCGTGACGCCGGTTACTGATGGATCGAAGCGTATCAGAAGATGAGGAACATGGTTGGCGATTTTGGGAACGACGGTTTCCGTGGTGACGGAGGGAATGCCCTTCACCGCAGCGACGATCAGGTCCACGCGTTTTTGGTAGTCGCCCTGCATGGATTCCTCGGTATGCGAGAGAACCCAATCTACGGCTGCCACCATGCCTACGATCTGCTCCTTGGCCACTTTCATGCCACGGCCCACGCCGTCACCGGGGTTGTTATTCTGCATTGCCAGATCGGTGAGGTGTTTCCTGCCTAGCAGCAGGCCTGCGTTCTGCGGACCGCGCATACCTTTGCCCCCGGAAAAGGCAACCAGGTCAAAGCCCATGCCGGTGTATTTCCAAAGGTTCGAAATGGGAGGCATATCCGCCGCCGCATCGAGATGGCAGGGGATACTGTGCTCGTGCGCGATGCGAAGCCATTCCTCCCGGCCGATTTGCGCAGTGCCGGCCTCACCGTCCTCTTCTTCCGCCGCGTTGAAGAAGTTAGTCATGATGGCATTGCCGGCGGCGCAGGCGCGCTTGTAATCGTCCAGGGTGACAACCTCCGTCACCCGCGCGCCACAGAGAAACATTGCGTGATCGTAACCGTAACGATGTGCCCGCTGCACGATCACCTGGTTCTTCAGGCCGTCGATCGCCTGCGGCATGGCCAGAGGAGAAACGTTGTTGGCGTATTGCAGGCAGGCGGCCGTGGCGAGGGTAATCGCTCCAGATGCGCCAGAGGTGACCACGGCACCCTCGCATTTCAGGCGCTGCGCGATGTACTCACCCGACTTTGTCTGGAGATCGTGCAGCCGCACCGGGTGGAGCGCCGCCTTTTGCACCGCGGCCAGGACTACGGGAGGCATGCAGGCCGCGGTGAGCGTGGTGTAGGTACCGGCCGCATTGATAATCGTCGCCACACCCAGCTTGTCGTAGTAGTCTTCGCCCTCAACTTCTTTTTCTGGAGAAGCGAGGGACCTGGCGGAGGAAAATAAGGGCGCGACGCCAAGGCTGGCGGCAAGCGAACTGCTCCAGTGAAAGAAGCGTCGCCGGGAAAAGCCGCCGGTTGCCGGCTGGCTGGGTTCTGACATGTGAGTGCTCCCGTTTATTCTCTGCGGATCGTAGCGACCACCTGGGTTCTCGCAGAGTCCGTAGTTTCTGGCACATTCATTATCGCGCAGGCCAGCCATGCTGTCGCTCAACGGCTAAACAGGCAGCGGAAAAATCTCTGAACGAAGGGCACGGCTTTAGTCCCACCGCACGGCGGAGACGGCAAACGGCAACCGGATCTCCAGTGATATCTCCTGGTAGCTACGGCTGTCGTCCAGGTTCGAAGCCGCCGGATCGCTTCCCCACGCCGATCTATCCGGAGATGGGAATTACGGGAAACCTTCTTCATTTGGCTGCAATGGGCGCCCCATTGTGGCTCCCCTGTTCAATCCATCGATGACCTATTAATTTATGGGCGTTTACTTAAAGACCTTATTTACGCTTACTAAAGGCCCTATTTATAGGCATGGATCAACTCGATGCTGACGCCACCGATGGAGTCGGTGTCCATGTAGTCGTACTGCCCAGAGTCCTTCTTGCCCACGTCTCCCCAAGCTCCGGATTGCCAGACGTGGTAACCGAACTTCTCATACTCGGCCACCGCCTTAGCCAAATCGTCCACCGGCATGCCCAGATGCTGAATGCCTTCTTTGTGCGCCTTGAGGAAATCGGCATAGATATTCGGCGGTGTCAACGGGGGGATGATCCATTCGTAGCTGAACTGATCGTAATTCTGGTAGCCGACTTCGAATGCGAACCAGAGTGGTTTACCGCGGTAAGTCGAATCCTGCCGCGGAGTCGCATGCTCCATGCGGAATGCGGGAAAGCCCAGTTTCTGCCAATAGGCGGAGACGGGTTCAGATTCGCGGATCACAGGTGCGAGGTGAGAAACCTTTCCCGGAGGCCCGGGCGCAGGGGCGCCGCCCGGCCAGAAGACCAATCCCAGGACAAACTTGCCCTGCGGTTCGGTGTCGAAGTAGGTGAAGGTTACGCGCTTGCCATCCCGATCGAAACTTAATTGCTGCAGTACACCGACGCCGAGCCCACGCATACGGCTTATTTCCTTCGTCATCTCCGCATGCGACGCCACCTCATGCACGATGGAGAAAATTCCGTCGCCATGCTTGCCCAGGAAATCGTTCCAGGCATTCAGCTGTCCTTCGGCTGGCTGAATCATGTCCACGGTCAGGTTTCCCAGGTGACCCGTGATCTCCCACGCCCACATCTTCACTGGCTTGCCGTGGTCTTGCCCAGTCAACACGATATCCGGGTATTCGTGGATGTCGGACATTCCGAGCTGGATCCAACCCTGTTTCGCCAGATCGACGTTCTGCACCAGCCAGGTTACGCGGTTGACAGACTTATAGAAGTTGGGCATTTCAGCATGCCCGGTGCCCGCCAGAGCAACGGCGAGAGCAAAATAGCTTAGGAGCTTCATTCAGATTTACCCGGTGGTTAAAAAAAGATTGCCTGATGGATGGGCCCGGTAGATACTTGTTGGCGACATACTAATGAAACATTCCTAATTAATCAAACAGGTTGAGTGAGATATGAAGTGGACACTGGCGATCTTCGCAGGGCAACTGTGCACCGCGGCATGCCTGTTAGGGCAAATGGCTGGGATGGCAACGCCCGACTCTGCTGCGATTCCTGTCACCAAGCCTTCAAATGTGACCTTTACCAAGGATGTCGCGCCTATCGTGCAACAGCACTGCCAGAGCTGCCACCGTCCAGGAGAAGGCACCCCCTTCTCTATGCTGACCTATGAAGATGCCAGGCCGTGGGCAACGGCGATGAAGCGGATGGTGGTGACCCGGGCGATGCCGCCGTGGTTTGAGGATGGGCACACGGAGAAGTTTGAGAATAATCGCTCGCTGACCCAGGCGCAGATCGACACCATCGCTGCCTGGGTCGATGCGGGTGCACCCAAAGGCGACCCCAAGGATATGCCTCCATCGCCTGAGTTCGTCCAGGGATGGACCATACCTAAACCAGACAAGATATACCAGCTGCCCCGGCCATTCTCCGTCCCTGCGACCGGAATCCTCGACTATCAGTACGTGATTGTGCCCACCGGCTTTACCAAAGACACGTGGGTTCAGGATGTGGAGGCCGCGCCAACGGATCGCTCTGTCGTGCACCATATCGTTGCCTACGTGCGCACACCAGGATCGAACTACTTCAAGGGGCAACCCAAAGAAGAGTTCTTTGTAGCTCCGCCGGCAAAGACGGGGGAGACAGCAGCCAAGGACGACGTGCCTAGCGACTGGCTGGTCGGCTATGCTCCGGGTCAGCCGCCGGACATGTTTGTGCCTGGCCAGGCGAAGCTTATCCCTGCCGGGTCAGACATTGTGCTCGAAGTGCACTACATGCCTGAAGGCAAGGCCACCACGGATCAGGCCAACGTAGGGTTGGTGCTGGCAAAAGAGCCCCCAAAAGATCGCGTCATGACATTGCAGGCAGGCAATGAGAAATTCCGGATTCCACCCGGCGATCCGGATTACCGCGTGGACGCCTCCTTCACGTTTCGCCGCGAAGTCACTCTTCTGGGTATGCATCCCCATATGCATATGCGCGGAAAAGATATGTCTTACCGGCTGGTATTTCCTGATGGAGAGACCCGGGCCATCCTTAATGTGCCGCACTATAACTGGCACTGGCAGCTTTGGTACAACCTGGCGAAACCGATTGTGCTCCCTGCAGGCACCAGGATCGAGTGCACGGCGCACTACGACAACTCGGCGAAGAACCCGGAAAACCCTGATCCCAGCAAAACGGTTACCTGGGGGCAGCAAAGCTTCGATGAGATGATGGTCTGCTTCTTTAACGTGGCCTTTCCTGCGGACACGCCGTCCAAAGACCTGCTGCCGCTCCCGAAAACCGAAACGGCCTCAACTACCCCATAAGATGATCAGCCGGGAACCCTTCGTTAAAACCGCGACAGCATGTCTCGCCCTTACGACCGCAGCGGTGTCCGCGACGGCACAGACGGCTGTCGCAACTGTGGCTGTAGGCACCACTCCGATCGCGGTAGCAGCGAACCCAGTGACCCACAAGATTTACGTGGTGGACCACGGGAGCAGCTCAGTGACCATTATCGACGGGGCCACGCACGCGACCGCTACCCTAAGTGTCGAAGATCGTCCGGAGGCGGTGGCGATTAACCCGGAAACAAACAAGATCTATATAACCAACTCTGGAGCTGATTCGGTTTCGGTGATCGACGGGTCCACCAACGCCATCACCACTGTCCACGTGGGAAGCTATCCCCAGGCGCTGGCGGTCAATACGGCCACAAACAAGATCTACGTGGCAAACAACTTTGGTCATAGCGTGACCGTGATCGATGGGGCAACCAATGCGACCGCTACCATCCAGGTGGGGCAGGGGCCCCGGGGCATCGCGCTCAATGCGGTAACCAACAAGGTGTACACGGTTAATTATGGAAGCCAGAACGTAACCGTCATTGATGGAGCAACCGGGTCGACAACCGCTATAGAAATTGGAAAGCACCCCTGGGCTATCGCGGTGGATGCAAAAGCAGACAAGGTCTACGCGGTTAACGAAGACAGCGCCAGCGTGACAATTATCCAGGGAGCAACCAACGCCGCGACTACGGTGGGCGTGGGTGCGATTCCTTTTGCGGTAGAAGTGAATCCGGCGGCGAAGAAAGCCTACGTCCTGAGCTACGGCAACGACACCATGGCTGTGATCGATGGCGACACTGGCGTGGTGCGCAACACCGTTGATTTAGGAACCCATCCGCAGGCAATCGCAGTGGACGAGCAGAGCGATCGAATCTACGTGGCCAACCAACGCACAGCCAACGTGACTGTGATCGACGGCAAGACGAATCTGCCCATCACCAAGGTAGATGCGGGAGCAATTCCGTTCGCCTTCGCGATCGATGCGCCGGCTCATTTGGTTTATGTCGTCAACTACAGCGGCAACAACGTGACGGTGATCCGAGGTTCAGAGCGCCAATGAAATTGTCACACTTTTTTTTCTCTCTGCTGGTTTATGTTGCCTCCATCACAGCCCATGCCAGTGATACGCCCAGCCACCCGGTCAAGTTTCGGGTCGTAGCCATCGCCGAGGCGGTGCATGGTTCGCACAATGATTTCGTCGAGGCTGCAAAATTGCAGCTGCAGCAATTGGCAACCGAAAACGACTTTGCTGTCGATTACATCGCAAACACCGACCAGATCGACGATGCGTTCCTGGCGAAGTACAAGCTATTTATTCAGCTCAATTATCCACCCTATCGCTGGACCCCAGTGGCCAAGAAGGCCTTCGAGCGTTACATCACTCGCGGAACAGGCGGCTGGATAGGCTTTCACCATGCCATGCTGCTGGGCGATTTTGACGGATACCCGATGTGGCCCTGGTATTCACACTTCATGGGAGACATTCGCTACACCAGTTACATCGCGCAGTTCGCTGCCGCGACAGTGAAAGTAGAAGACCTGGCCCATCCGGTGACGAAAGGCCTGCCGTCCTCCTTCGTCATAGATAAGGAAGAGTGGTACACCTGGAGCATGTCGCCTCGCGCTAATGTGCATGTTTTGGCAAGTGTCGACGAATCGACCTACAACCCGCGAAGCATGATCACGATGGGAGACCATCCCGTGGTTTGGACCAACGAGCACGTGAAGGCAAGGAACGTATACATTTTTATGGGCCATCACCCGGGCCTGTTCGACAACAAGGACTTTACTCAGCTCTTCAGGAACGCTGTCCTTTGGGGTGCCGGCCAGTGAAAAGGTCTCTCGCCGCGCTGACGCTTTGCATTGGAATCTTATCTTTGAGTGCCGCCGGCGCCCAGGAAGGGAAGCCGATAATCTCTCGGCCCAAGGTCCTGGTTTTCTATTCCCTGAATGTAGAGAATGATCACGTTCTATTCGCACTGGACGCACTGCGGTTTTTCGCTGCGCTCGCCCAGAAAGACAACTTCGCGCTCGAAGCAACGACCAATTGGGAAGATTTAAACGAAACTAATGTGAAGCAGTACCAGTTGGTGGTGTGGCTCAACGAATTTCCCCATAACCAGGCTGAGCGGGATGCGTTTGAGAAATACATGACCAGTGGTGGCGCCTGGCTTGGTTTTCACGTATCCGCCTACAACGACAAGCACACCAAGTGGCCGTGGTTCATGACGTTCATCGGGGGAGGGGTCTTTGATGCCAACAGCTGGCCTCCGTTGCCGGCACAACTGATCGTGGACGACCGGACCAGTCCCGTTACCCGGAATCTGCCCGAGAAATTTACGTCCCCAACCAACGAATGGTATCGGTGGAAGCCCAGTCCTCGGGCCGATAGCCACATTCAAGTACTGCTGACGCTGGATCCTGCGAACTATCCGCTCGGCATCAAAGGCCTGCTGACGTACGGAGATATTCCGGTCGTTTGGACGAACACGCAGTACAAGATGCTGTATATGAACATGGGCCACGGAGACAAGATCTTCACCAGCCCGGTACAGAACACGCTTATCGAAAATTCGGCCGAATGGCTATTGGGCAAACTCAACTGAGAATTTTTGCGTGGAAGCGAATTTTGGGTGCCCCATATCTCGCGTGCTTTTCGCGAGATGTGGGCGATGGCCGTGCTCAATCCAAAGACTGCCGGCTTAGGACGGTTGTATCCCACATCTTGCGAAAGGCTGGCGAGATAAGGGGCACCCAGAATTTGTTGCTTGTCATCGTTTTGGGAACACCTGTCGCCCTGCATGCGCAGGTATGCAAGAGCAATCCACTGCCGCCGCGTTCCGACTGGCCCGTCTATGGCGGACAGGTTGAAGGCGATCATTACTCTCCGCTCTCCCAAATCAATCGCGGCAATGTACACCGGCTCAAAGAAGTATGGAAATTCGATGCGGCTGAAGCGGGTGGCTTGGAAACAAGCCCGATCATTGTGGGCCGGACTCTCTTCGCCTACACCGCTTCGCAAAAGGTGATCGCACTCGAAGCCTCAACCGGTAAGCTCCTTTGGAAATTCGACTCCGGCGTTCGCAGCAGTCAACCGGCGCGCGGGCTTGCCTACTGGAGTGACGGCCAGCATGGCCGCGTTCTGGCTGGAGTGATGAATTATCTCTACGCACTCGATGCGGAGACGGGCAAGACTATTCCCTCCTTTGGCGAAGAGGGACGAATCGATCTGCGCAAGGCGCTTCGGGGAGACTATCTCTCGCAGTCCATCGCTCTTACCAGCCCTGGCATCGTTTACCAGGATTTGATCATCGTTGGCGGCCGCAATCCGGAGACGTACCCGGCGCCTCCTGGCGACATTCGCGCCTTCGATGTTCGCACCGGCAGCCTTCGCTGGAGTTTTCATACCATCCCTCATCCAGGCGAATTCGGTTACGCCACCTGGCCCCCTGATGCCTGGAAGAGTGCGGGCGCGGCCAACAACTGGGCGGGAATGGCGCTGGACGAGCAACGCGGCATCGTCTATGTTCCCACCGGCTCCGCGGTCTTCGACTTTTACGGAGCGGATCGCGTGGGCGACGATCTCTTTGCTGACACCCTGCTTGCCCTCGACGCCAAAACCGGCAAGCGCCTTTGGCACTTTCAAGGCGTCCATCATGACATTTGGGATCGCGACTTCCCGTCGCCCCCTGCGCTGCTTTCGGTAAGACACAATGGCAGTTGCGTCGATGCGATCGCCGAAACAACCAAGCAGGGGTATCTCTATCTATTCGACCGCACCAATGGAAAGCCGCTCTTTCCGATCGAGGAACGGCCTTACCCGCCAAGCGATGTTCCGGGGGAAGTTGCCTCGCCTACCCAGCCCACGCCTGTTCTGCCCACGCCGTTCACACGGCAGATGCTTACCCAGGATCTACTGACCACGCGAACGCCGGAAGCGCACGATAAGGCAGTGAAGGAGTTTGCCACGTTCCGCAGTGGCGGCCAATTTCTACCTATCGGCCTCAATCAGGAGACGGTCGTCTTTCCCTGCTTTCTTGGCGGCGCTGAATGGGGAGGAGCGGCAGTGGATCGTACGCGCGGCGTGATCTATGTGAACGCCAACGAGACGGCGTGTGTCCTCGGCCTGACGGAAAACCAGCCCACAGCCGGTACTGGCGAAAGGATCTACCACAATCAATGCAGCCTATGTCACGGTAAGGATCTCGCCGGCTCCCCGCCGCTCTATCCTTCGCTGGTGGATGTGGGGAAGCGTCTTTCTGTCCAGCAGATTGAAGACAAGATCGCCCAGGGCGGCGGCCGTATGCCGTCTTTTCCCAACCTTCGCGACGCGCACTTGCGGGCACTCATCCAGTTTCTGACAAAACAGGCGCAGACAAAAGCCGCGGATCCGGATGAGGGAGCGATCTACTCGAGCGCGGCCGACGGCACCACCATGAAGTACGAAGTCACAGGGTCGCGGGATTTTGTAGACGCCGAAGGCTACCCGGCAATTGCTCCGCCGTGGGGAACCCTGAATGCAATCGACCTCAACACCGGCCGCTATCTGTGGAAGATTCCATTCGGAGAATATCCGGAACTCGCGGCCAAGGGCATGGGCAACACCGGTTCAGAAAACTATGGTGGTCCGGTGATTACCGCAGGCAATCTCCTGTTCATCGGTGCGACAGCCTACGACAAAAAATTCAGAGCGTTCGACAGCAGAACCGGCAAGCTGCTTTGGGAAACCGTCCTACCGTTTGCGGGGACCGCAACTCCCGCCACCTACATAGTCGATGGCAGGCAGTACGTAGTAATTGCAAGCGGTGGCACCCAATTCACAAAAGGGCCTACGGGCAGCATGTACATCGCCTTTGCCTTGCAGTAACCCTAGGGGCTGGGAAGCAGAACAGACGGGATCATCTCCAGACCAATAGCAATCCCACCCCAAAGCACGGAGGTGTTGCCGAGTTTGCCGGCGCCGATCTTGGTGACCGCGAACTCGCTCTCCTGCAGCTGCTTCTGCACGGCGCTGATAAGTGTGGGATGGCTGCCGACTTCTCCCTCGAGCAAAATCAGGCCAGGGTTCAAAATCAGCGACAGGTTCACAATGATGTCCGCAACGATGCCGGCTCGGTGCTGGACGATCTTTTCAGCGCGCGCATCGCCCGCCTGCGCCAGGTTGAGGACTCCCAACGCGTCCATCTTCTCTTGATTCTCGGTCGCATCCTGGCCGGGCTTTTTTCTGCCTCGTTCCAGCTCTCGAGAATTCCAGCGCTGGTCAGCACTGTCTCAAGCTCGCCAAACTCATGCAATGTGGGGCGTCTGCGGGAGGTATTCGGCAAACGGAGGTACCCTATTTCCCCCGCGGACCACTGCGATCCATGGTAGATCTGGCCGCCCAGGACGATGCCTGCGCCAACATTGGGGCCGATGTGGATCAGGATGAATGTTTCCTCTGCCTGCGCGGCACCGCAATAGCGCTCGCCCTGCGCCGCCAGGTTGGTATCGTTCTCAATAATGACCAGGCAGTCTACGATCTGATTCAAATTTTCGCGCAGCGGAACGGAACGCCAGTTTTCCAGGGTGCTGATCGACAACACGATGCCTTCATCCACGTTCGTAATGGCAGGCACTCCCACGACGAGCGCGAGCAGCTGTTCCCGCTTCTTCCTGGTGCTTGTGCAGCAGGCGCCGCACTTCTTCGCCGACGCAGCCACAAATGGCGTCCGGGGTTGTTTTTGCGGCCGGCAAGCGACATTTCCTGGGTGTCGAAGCTGACGCCCGTTCAAGTCCACCAGCAGGAATGAGATGGTGTTGCGT
>CAWFBI010000016.1:0-125582 GCA_963814015.1 uncultured Acidobacteriaceae bacterium | reverse complement strand
TGATTTCGAGTCAGGTGCATTCAACCGCTCTGCCATCTCTCCGTGCATGACAATCATAAATGAGCCACGGCAATTTTCCCGCCTGATGGTGGACCTGGCCGCGAGAATGTACACTCCGAGCTTGCGATTACTGGTATTTCCGGAGAGTGACTTTGCTGAAGCTCTTTCAAGCTGTGCGGCCGTTCAAGCCTGCTGCAGCCTTGCGCGATGCCTTTGCCGGATTCACCCTCGCGGCCATGAATATCCCTCAGGCCCTGGGCTACACCAAGATTGCCGGCATGCCCGTGGTTACCGGTCTTTACTCCCTGCTGCTGCCGGCCGTGGCCTTCGCGGCCTTCGGCTCCTCCCGCTACCTGGTAGTTTCTGCCGACTCCGCAACGGCGGCCATCTTTGCCGGTGGAGTCTCTCTCCTGGCGCCCCCATCCAGCCCGCGCTACGTGGCCCTCGCAGGAGCGGTGGCTCTGCTCACTGCGGGGTTCCTGCTGTTGGCGCGACTGCTCAAACTGGGCTTCATCGCCGACTTTCTCTCCCAGACCGTGCTCGCCGGCTTTCTCACCGGAGTTGGCTTCCAGGTCGGCATCGCGGTGCTTGGAGAGATGCTGGGAGTGCCGGTCACCGTTCGCCAGACAATCCTGCAGTTGGCCGAGGTTGCCAGGAGACTGCAGCAACTGCATCCACCCACCTTGGCCGTTTCCGTCGTCGTCGTGGTGGTCCTGCTTCTGCTCCACCGCTTTGTGCCCAGAGTTCCGGGCGCGCTCATCGTGGTGGCCGGAGCCATGGCGGCCAGCGCCATGTGGGATTTTAGCGGGCGCGGTATCGCCGTCATCGGGCCGGTGGCCGGCGGTCTTCCTCATTTCGGAGTCCCTCCCGTGAGCTGGAGAGATCTCCCACCGCTGCTTTCCATAGCCGCATCGTGCTGCATCATGATCATCACCCAAAGTGCGGCAACGGCCCGCATCTATGCCGCGCGCCATCAGCAGCAGTTGGACGAAAACGCTGACCTGGCCGGTCTTTCCGCGGCCAACGCCATGGCCGGATTGAGCGGGACCTTCGTCGTCAACGGAAGTCCTACGCAGACCGCGATGGTCGAAAGCGCCGGCGCCCAGAGCCAGCTGGCGCAGCTTGCAACCGCGGCCGTCGTTGCCATGGTTCTGCTCTTTCTGACCCGGCCGCTCCAGTATCTGCCACGCTGCGTGCTCGGCGCCCTGGTCTTTATGATCGCCATCCGCTTGATCAAGTTGCGCACCATCCTGGCCATGCGCCGCGAGAGCCCGGGCGAGTTGGCTTTAGCTTTAACCACCGCAGCTGTGGTCGTTGCGGCGGGGGTCGAGCAGGGGATCTTGTTGGCCATGATCCTGTCGCTGTTTCGTATCGTCCGCCACAGCTACCACCCTCACACTGGCGTTATGGTCCAGAACCAGGAGGGAGGTTGGGATCTGAAGCCGGTGGCGTCAGGCGTGATGACGCAACCTGGATTGGTGATATACCACTTCGGAGCGGAGCTCTTCTATGCCAACGCCAACCGCTTCGCGGAAGAGGTGAATTGTCTGGTATGCCAATCGCCTTCCTACGTCCGCTGGCTGATTGTCGACGCAGAGGCGGTCACCCATTTGGATTACTCTGCCGCACGCGTCGTTGAAGCTTTGCTGCAAAAGATGAAGAGCTGCGGAACTCAATTAGGCTTTGCCCGTATGCCCTGGGGGCTGAAATCAGACTTTGCGCGTCACCACGTAACCGGGCTGATCGCCCCGGCGCTGATCTTCAACCGGCTCCACGACGCGCCCGCAGCGTTCGCAAAACTGCCTTCCGCTACTTCTGAAAAAGCAGCGGAACAAAGTGAATAAGGTTGTCGCGCCACACAGGCCATTGATGATGACCCGGGGTTTCGATGGCCGTCACCACCAGGCCTTCGGCTTTGAGCGAGGCGATTACCTTCTGGTTGGGTTTGAGCAGCGCGTCGTCGACGCCGCACGCCATCCAAAGCAGACGGAGGTTTGCCTTCTGTGGGGTGGTGGTTGGGATCGGCACGATGTTATTGGCATTGAAACCGGCGGAGAAGGTACCGATCCAGGCAAAGAGCTCGGGGTGACTAAGTCCGATGAGCAGGCTCTCATAACCGCCCATGGAAAGACCGGCGATGGCGCGGTCCTCGCGCTTCTTCGATACGTGGTAGTTGGCCTCGATCTGGGGCATGACTTCGCTGAGAAGTGCCTTTTGATAGAGCTCGACGCTCTGCGCGTTGAGCGCAGGCGTGCGCCCGGGCCTGAGCACCGCCATGTTGCCATATCCGAGCGTCATGACGACAATCATTGGCTTCGCTTTGCCCGACGCGATGAGGCTGTCGAGGATGAAGTTTGCCTTCCCGACCGAGGGCCAGCCATCGGCAGCGTCGCTGAAGCCGTGCAGAAGGTAGAGTACGGGGTAGGCGCGCCGGGCTTTCGCCGTATAACCCGGCGGCGTGTACACGTAATAATCGCTTTGATTGTTAGCCAGACCCAGGACCACCTGCGAAGTGTAGAAGTGGCGCTCGACGATGCCGTGAGGGATGGACTGCAGTTCCCACGGCTCCGGCGGCGTGCCGGGAACAGTGAGATTGCTCCACAGGGTCTGCAGGTTGTCGCGCACATCGGTATTCCTGGGGTCCAGTATCGGTGTGCCGTCGACCAGGAAGCGATAGGCGTAGATTTCGGGCGCGAGTACCGGGGTGGTCGCGGCCCACAGACCATCCGCATCCTGCTGCATGGGCGTCACTGCACCCTCGAGTACCAGGTCAACCTTCTGCGCGTTGGGCGCGCGAAGACGGAGAGTCACGGTATCGTCGGGGTGAATCTCGGGCGAGAGGTAGGTTGGCGGCGCGGTGGGCGTGGGGGCGGTGGGCACCTGGGCAGCCGAGAAGAACGGCAGCCCGCCAGCGAGAAGCAATGCTTTGAGGCCGGTACAAAGAAATCGTTGTCTCATTCGCGAAAGTCTATCAAATCAGGCGAATTTTTCGGCACCGCATCGATTCCTCTGCCCCTGAAATATCCCAAATAAAGTCAGTCACTTGCATTTTAAAGCTGCAAGTAGGAGGTGACCATTTTCGACTAAGTCTCTTGACCCATTCGCAGTTGGAAACGCTGGGTGTACTGGTCAGGTTCGCTCCCACTCAACGCTGAAGAAAAAGACTACCGTACACACTTGGGAGAACCAACTCGTCATCCGAACGCCTGCATCTAAGCTGCAGTTTTGGGACAACGGAAAACTTTTCTATAACGCGACTCCAAATGATCTGCCTCCTGATTTCCCACCCAAGTGGCTTTCGAAATGAACCAACGCAGACCTCATTTGCAGGTTCGCCCGTCTGTGGGCGCCTTGCGCATGATGCAGGAGATCGACATGAAGAAAAATGGAACGCCCACATTGTCCAGCTCGGACGGACTCTCGACTCGAAGGCCAAAGGCCAATGGGCACAATACCGCTGTTGCTGAATACGATCCCTCGGAATTAACTCTCATCCTGGAACGAATGCAAGCCATGCGCGATGGAGACTTCTCCGTGCGCCTTCCTGGTTCATGGACCGGGCTCAGCGGAAAAATGGCTGACACCTTCAATGAAATTGCCATGGCGAATCAGCGCATCGCCAAGGAGCTGCGGCGGGTCGGCCAAGTCGTAGGGAAAAAGGGTAGGACGCGGGAGCGGGCCAGGTTCGACGAGTCCCGAGGCGCCTGGGGAGAGATCGAGGATTCGGTCAACACCCTGGTTGAGGATCTGCTGCGGCCGACCACGGAAGTTACCCGCGCGATCGCCGCCGTGGCCGAGGGAAACCTGACCCAGACGGTAAGAATGGACGTGGACGGACGTCCGCTCGAAGGTGACTTTCTGCGCTCCGCCAGAATCGTCAACACCATGATTCAACAGCTCGGCGTGTTTACGTCGGAAGTCACCCGCGTGGCGCGAGAAGTCGGCACCGACGGCAAGCTCGGCGGCCAGGCGCAAGTCCCCGGTGTAGCCGGAACCTGGAAGGACCTCACTGACTCCGTCAACTCCATGGCCAGCAACCTCACAAGTCAGGTGCGCAATATCGCCGAAGTCGCCACTGCGGTAGCCAGCGGTGATCTGTCACGCAAGATTACGGTGGACGTGCGCGGGGAGATTCTGCAGCTCAAGGAAGCCATCAACACCATGGTCGATCAGCTGCGATCCTTTGCCTCAGAAGTTACGCGTGTCGCCCGCGAAGTCGGCACCGACGGCAAACTAGGTGGCCAGGCGGTGGTGCTCGGCGTGGCTGGCACCTGGAAAGATCTCACCGACTCGGTCAACGCCATGGCTGGAAATCTGACCGCGCAAGTCCGCAATATCGCGGAGGTCACGACCGCGGTAGCTCGCGGTGATTTGTCGCGCAAAATTACCGTGGACGTGAAGGGTGAAATTCTGGAGCTGAAGAACACCATCAACACCATGGTGGATCAGCTGAACGCTTTCGCCGGCGAGGTGACCCGCGTCGCACGAGAAGTCGGTACCGAGGGCAAACTCGGTGGCCAGGCCCAGGTCCCCGGCGTGGGCGGTACCTGGAAGGACCTTACCGACAACGTCAACTTCATGGCCAGTAACTTGACTGGGCAGGTACGCAATATCGCCGAAGTCGCTACCGCGATTGCCAGCGGCGATCTCTCGCGCAAGATCACGGTCGATGTACGCGGTGAGATCCTGCAGCTCAAAGAAACCCTGAACACCATGGTGGATCAGCTCAACCGCTTCGCCGGCGAGGTCACTCGTGTCGCGCGTGAAGTCGGTTCAGAAGGGCGGCTTGGAGGGCAGGCCAACGTGCCCGGCGTTGCCGGTACCTGGAAGGATCTGACCGACTCGGTCAACTCCATGGCTGGCAACTTGACCGCGCAGGTGCGCAATATCGCTGAGGTGACAACTGCCGTTGCGCGCGGCGATCTGTCGCGCAAGATCACGGTAGATGTGAAGGGCGAAATTCTGGAGCTGAAAGACACCATTAATACCATGGTGGATCAACTCAATGCCTTCGCCGGCGAAGTTACGCGCGTCGCCCGTGAAGTTGGAACCGAGGGCAAACTCGGCGGACAGGCTCAAGTGCCCGGCGTTGCCGGTACCTGGAAAGACCTTACTGACAACGTCAACTTCATGGCCAGCAATCTGACTGGCCAGGTGCGCAACATTGCCGAAGTGGCCACTGCTGTAGCCCGCGGTGACTTATCACGCAAGATCACCGTGGACGTGAAGGGCGAGATCCTCGAACTGAAAGACACCATCAACACCATGGTGGAGCAGCTGCGCTCGTTCGCGTCAGAGGTTACCCGAGTAGCCAGAGAAGTTGGCACGGACGGCAAGCTGGGCGGGCAGGCTCAGGTGCCGGGGGTCGGGGGCACGTGGAAAGATCTGACCGACTCCGTCAACTCGATGGCCAGTAATCTGACTGGGCAGGTACGCAACATTGCCGAAGTTGCCACTGCGATCGCCAGCGGCGATCTGTCCAAGAAAATCACTGTAAATGTAAGCGGCGAGATTCTGCTGCTCAAAGACACCATTAACACCATGGTGGACCAGCTCAACGCTTTTGCCGGTGAGGTGACGCGTGTCGCTCGCGAAGTCGGGTCAGAGGGCCGGTTAGGCGGCCAGGCCAACGTGCCCGGTGTTGCTGGTACCTGGAAGGATCTGACCGACTCGGTCAACTCCATGGCCGGAAACTTAACCGCCCAGGTGCGCAATATTGCCGAGGTGACAACCGCCGTAGCGCGCGGGGATCTCTCGCGCAAGATAACTGTAGATGTTAAGGGCGAGATTCTTGAGTTGAAGAACACCATCAACACCATGGTGGACCAACTCAATGCGTTTGCCGCTGAAGTAACGCGCGTCGCCCGCGAGGTCGGCACAGATGGAAAACTTGGCGGCCAAGCCCAGGTACCAGGCGTGGCAGGCACCTGGAAAGATCTCACCGACAACGTCAACGTCATGGCTGCCAACCTGACTGAGCAGGTTCGCGGCATCGTTAAAGTAGTCACGGCAGTTGCTAATGGCGCGTTGACCCAAAAATTAACGGTGAACGCCAAAGGTGAAGTCGCGGCGCTGGCCGAAACCATCAACAACATGACGGATACGCTCGCCACGTTCGCCGATCAGGTGACTACCGTCGCGCGTGAAGTCGGAGTCGAAGGCCGCCTGGGAGGTCAGGCCAATGTGCCGGGGGCGGCCGGCACATGGAAGGATCTGACCGGCAATGTGAACCTTCTGGCCGACAACCTCACCAACCAGGTGCGCGCTATTGCTGAAGTGGCCACCGCCGTGACCCAGGGCGATCTCACCCGGTCCATTCAGGTAGAGGCCAGGGGCGAAGTGGCGGAACTGAAAGACAACATCAACACCATGATCAACAACCTCCGCGGGACCACGGAGCGCAATACCGAGGAGGACTGGCTCAAGACAAATCTGGCTCGGTTCACGGGCATGCTGCAGGGCCAGAGGGACCTCACAACCGTCGGCAAAACTCTGCTCTCCGAACTGGCTCCGCTGGTCAATGCTCATCAAGCGGTTATCTACCAGATGGAAACAGAGGACGAGAAGAAGTTAGTACTGCTCTCCGCATATGCAGGGGACCGGCCTGACGGTCATTTGCGACGTGTGGACCTGGGAGAGGGCCTGGTAGGTCAATGCGCGGTGGAAAAACGACGCATCCTGATCCGGGATCTGGCGGACAGCAAGGTAACCATTCGCTCCGGACTGTTTGAGGCTGTACCGAGCAACGTGATCGTCTTACCGGTCTTATTCGAAGATCGCGTAAAGGCGGTGATCGAGCTTGCTTCGCTGGGAGTTTTTACCGCATCGCACCTGGCATTTCTCGAACAACTAACAGCCAGCATTGGCATCGTGCTCAACAGCATCGAGGCCACCATGCAGACCGAAGGCCTGTTGAAGCAGTCCCAGCAACTGGCGACCGAACTACAGATGCAGCAAAGAGAGCTGCAACAGAAAAACGAGCAACTCGCGCAGAAAGCCCAACAACTTGCAGAGCAGAATGCAGAGGTTGAACGCAAGAACCAGGAGATTGAGCAGGCCCGGCGTGAGCTCGAAGGCAAGGCCAAGGAATTGGCTCTCACCTCCAAGTACAAGTCTGAGTTCCTGGCCAATATGTCGCATGAGCTGCGCACGCCGCTCAACAGCATTCTGGTTCTGGGCCAGCAGTTGGGAGACAACCCGGATGGTAATCTGAGCGGCAAGCAGGTCGAGTTTGCGCGCACGATCCATGGAGCAGGTACGGACCTGTTAAACCTGATTAGTGACATCCTGGACCTTTCCAAGATCGAATCCGGAACCGTCTCCGTCGAAGCTGAGGAAGTCTTCTTCGCCAGCCTGCTGGACACGATCGGGCGTCCCTTCCGCCATGAAGCGGAAAATCGCAATCTGGACTTTGAATTGCTCACCGATCCAAAGCTCAACCGGAGCCTCATCACCGACTCCAAGCGTCTGCAGCAGGTACTCAAGAACCTGCTGTCCAATGCGTTCAAATTTACTGAGAAGGGAGGCGTTCGCCTCTCCGTCGCAGTTGCTGAGAAGGGATGGAGCAGCGATCATCCAATATTGGGTCGCGCGGCTGCCGTCATCGCATTTGAGGTCGCTGATACGGGCATCGGTATCCCGCAAGAGAAGCAACGGATCATTTTCGAGGCCTTCCAGCAAGCCGACGCGGGGACCAGCCGCAAATACGGTGGCACGGGGCTGGGATTGGCGATTAGCCGCGAGCTTGCCGGCCTGCTCGGCGGAGAGATTCAATTGCGCAGTATACCCAACCAAGGGAGCACGTTTACTCTCTACCTCCCGCAGGTTTACAGCGGACCATCCGCCGTACCCGTGAAGTACCCGGAAGGGCAGAACTCCGTAACCAGTAAACCGGCGGAACTCTTGAAGACCGTGCTGGCTGAGCTTCCCGTCGAACAGATTCCAGACGACAGAGAAAATCTACAGGCTGACGACGCTGCGCTGCTGATCGTCGAAGACGACCCGCACTACGCTCGAATTCTGCGCGATCTCTCCCGGGAGAAGGGCTTCAAGGTCCTGCTTGCTACGCGGGGCGCGGAAGCTCTCGCTCTGGCACGCGAATTTCATCCCGCCGCCGTGTCCCTCGATGTATTTCTCCCCGATATGCTGGGCTGGACAGTTCTCAATCACTTGAAGCAGGACCCGGCGACACGTCACATTCCGGTACAGATGTTGACCCTTGATGAAGACAAAGGCCATGGGATGGCGCGGGGAGCCTTCGCCTTCATCACCAAGCCGATTACCACCGAGGGGCTCGATGCTGCGATTACACGAATTAAGGAGTACGCTGCACCGCGCCGCAAACGCCTGCTCGTGGTCGAGGATAACCCTGCCGAACAGTTGAGTATTCGCGAGTTGCTCGGAGACGAAGACATCGACGTCGCCGTCGCCACCACCGGCCGCGAAGCTCTCGCCGCACTCCACCAAGAGCCTTACGATTGCGTGGTGCTCGACCTCCGGCTTCCCGATATGTCTGGCTTCGAAGTACTCGAGCAGTTGCGCGATACTTCCGAGCTATCCGATATGCCGATCGTGGTCTTTACTGGAAAGGAACTCTCTCCGGAAGAAGACGCCCGCCTGCATGAGTTGGCCCGCAGCGTGGTAGTCAAGGGAGTCGAATCTCCGGAGCGGCTGTTAGATGAGACGGCACTCTTCCTCCACCGGGTGATAGCTGACCTTCCCCAACAGAAGCAAAATATGCTTGATCGGCTACATCGTTCCGACGATGCTCTGGTGGGCAAGAAAGTGCTGGTCGTGGATGACGACGTGCGCAACATATTCGCCCTGAGCAGTGTTCTTGAGCGCCGGGGCATGAGCGTGTTGACTGCTGGTACGGGCAAGGCAGCAATCGCTACTCTTGAATTCGTGCCCGACGTGTCAATCGTGCTGATGGATATTATGATGCCCGAAATGGACGGCTACGAGACCATGCAGGTAATCCGCCAGAATGCTTCTTTCCGTCGCATGCCGATCATTGCGCTCACTGCCAAGGCGATGAAAGGGGATCGCGAAAAGTGCCTCGAGGCGGGTGCATCCGAGTATCTGGCAAAACCAGTAAATACTGAGCAATTGCTCTCCACACTTCGCATGTGGCTCCACCGATAGTTCATGTATCCACGAACATATACGTAAAGGCCCAGAAAGATGAGCACAACTGAGAGCGTCAACATCCTGATGGTAGATGATCAGCCTGGTAAGCTGCTCAGCTACCAGGCCATATTGGAAGATTTAGGAGAAAACCTGATCTCCGCCACTTCGGGGAGGGAGGCTCTGGAGCTCCTTCTCAGCCGCGATGTGGCAATCATCCTGATGGATGTGAGTATGCCGGACCTCGATGGCTTCGAGTTAGCGGATCTTATTCGCCAACACCCACGTTTTCAAAAGACTGCCATCATCTTCATCTCCGCCGTCCATCTGACGGATCTCGATCGTATGAAGGGATATCAGCGCGGAGCGATGGACTATATCTCCGTTCCTGTCGTTCCCGAGCTGTTGCGGGCCAAAGTAAGCGTATTTGCCGACTTGTACCGGAAGACAAGAGAATTCGGAGCTCCTGAATCGTGAGCTGGAACAGCGGGTGTTCGCACGCACCGAACAATTGCGGCAAAGCGAAGCGCAAGTGCGCAGGCTCAACGATCAATTGCACCAGAGAATTGCGGAACTCGAAACCATCATGAAGGTTTTGCCCGTCGGCGTTTCTATCGCCCATGATCCTCACTGCGATTTCGTTACCGGTAATGCGGCGCTGAAGGAGTTGCTTGAACTTGGTCACCGGGAAAATCTATCGCCACACAGCGATCAAGATAGCAACGCAGCTTATGAGATTTACCAAAATGGTGCGCGGGTTGCGTTTGACGAGCTCCCACTCCAGCGGGCCGCTTCGACAGGTAAGCCGGTGGGAAGGATCGAGCTCGAAATCCGGTCCAGGAGCGGAAAAGTGGTTCAAACCCTGATGAGCGCGAATCCGCTGTTCGATGATTCCGGGAAAGTTCGGGGTGCGGTCGGCGCGCTCATCGACATAACCGAGCGAAAGCGGATGGAGCAGATATTGAGCCAGCGTGCAGATCTCCTGGATCTTGCCTCGGAAGCGATCATGGTACGCGACCTGAACGGGACGGTTCAGTTTTGGAACTCGGGAGCGACTGCAATGTATGGCTGGAAATCCGAAGACGCTCTCGGGAAGAACCTCCACCAATTGCTCAATACGCAATTTCCCGTCCCCAAGCGAGAGATAGAATCAACCCTCGCGGAGGGAGAACGATGGGAAGGAAACCTGGTTCAATACACCAGGGATGAACGAGAGATCGTCGTTGCGTGCCGAAAGATTCTTCAACGCGACGGAAAAAAGCCGCGCGTCGTCCTGGAGATTTGCCGGGATATAACTATGAATTTGCAGGCCGAGGAAGCGCTGCGCAGGTCTGAGAGACTCGCCGCGATGGGGAGAATGGCCGGCATTGTCGCACATGAAATTAACAATCCCCTGGAGTCGATTATCAACCTCTTCTACCTGCTGCAAAAACATCCGTCTTTGAATCCGGAAGCACAGCATTACGCCATGACGGCGGAACAGGAACTGCTTCGTGTTTCACACATAACCAAGCAGACTCTGAGCTTTTATCGTGAATCGGCACAGGCCATCTCAGTCTCGATTCCTGTGCTTCTGGATGACATTCTGGAGCTTCAATCGCGTCAATTGCAGGCCAACGGAATCGTTGTTGAGCGGCGGTATGGGAGCGGTGAGATCGTGCAGGGTTTTCCGGTGGAGCTGAAACAGGTATTCCTCAATCTCATTGCCAACGCAATTCAGGCGATGCCAGCAGGCGGATGCCTGCGTGTGCACATACAGAAATCCTATCGAGCGGTGGCGCAAGCTGCTGGAGTTCGCGTTTCTATATTGGATACCGGATCAGGCATCAGGCCCGAAGACGCAAAGCATTTGTTTGAACCATTTTTTACCACCAAGTCTACAAAGGGAACTGGGCTGGGCCTTTGGATTTGTAAAGGAATCGTGGAGAAGTATGAAGGGACAATTGATTTCCGCAGTACGAGCCTGCCGGGCAGAAATGTCACCTGCTTCTCCGTTTTCATCCCCAGCCCGGCCGCCGGGGAAGACACTTCACTTCCTTTGATTTCGAACGTTGAAGTCGAGGGCTGAGAACGCTATCAGCTTGATCTGTTTCCCTGCAGAGCCCGTAGCGGCCGGCTCGCGCGGAGAGCCCAGAGTGCATATGCCACCGTCAACCAGACCAGTGCCGCGGCGAAGACACTGAGCGCGGCATTGTGGTCGTTGAGCGACCGCCACAGAACGAAAGCGAATCCCAGCAGACCAACGCAGCCGAGCGAGGCTCCCGCCGAATCAAGGCTTGCAGCGATACGGCCGCGATTTCTTCCGTCGGAATTTATCTTCGCCTTGCGTCTTTTTTCGTGGCTTTCGATCAAGCTCGCACTCGCGGGAAAGATTGCGGGGAAGGCGAGAAAAAGGCCTCCTACTCCAGGTCCGAAACGCTTTGCGGTCAAACCGGCCAAAACGGTGCATAACCCACCGAACAAGAACCGGACTGCGTATTCATGCGGCTTCGTCTCCTTAAGAAAAGACAAATTGACCTTTATCCTTTTCATGATCGCCTCTCGACGAGTAGCCGCAGGCCCAGTGATACAGCGAACCAGACCGGCATGAGGGTAACACTGGCGATGAGTGCCCCGGGCTTGTAGCGCCTTAGAACCCAGCTGACTAGTGACGCGTAGATGAAAAAAGCAACGGCACCGAGCATCATGGAACGACACTCGAGCGCGACATAAGCCCTTCCGTCCTGACGGATAGTGAGTCCTATGGTAGCGAGGGCAATCGAGGGTGCAGCTCCGAACAGTCCGGCAAAGCTTTTGGGGCGAAGGACGTCGCCCAGGACCGCAAACAGGCTCACCACAACTCCGCCAATCAGAAACCGGATGAAAACAGTGTCCATTGAGAACTAAGCTGCTTTCTGAGCTTCCTTGATCAGACGAAAAGCGACTTCTTGTCCCTTGCATCCCAGAAGCCTGTACTTCTTCCCCTCAAGTTCGTGATAGTTCACGAAGAAGTCCTGCACTTCATTTAGCCATTTGGCTGGAAGATCTTTGAGCTTACGAATGTTGGCGTACATGTGGTTCACTTCGGCGACGGCCACGAGTCTGTCGTTGCGGATCTTCTTTTTTCCGTCGAGCTGTTCGCCTTCGATTACGCCAATGAGCCGAGCCTTTACTGCGCATCCCGGAAAGGCTGGCTCGTCCATCAACAGAAGCACATCAATTGGATCTCCATCCGGGGCGATCGTCTGCGGCAGGAAGCCGAAGTCATAAGGGAAAACCATGCCGGCAGGAAGGACCTTCTTTAGGGCAAATATGCCTTGCTCCGGGTCATATGCAAATTTGTTACGGCTTCCCGAGGGCGTTTCGATGATGACCTGGACCAGACCTTTCTTCTTGTCGATTGGCTTCAGTTGTGTGGGGTCGGCCAGCGCTTTCTTCATGGTGTCCTTTGTAGAGGTGTTTGTTCAGGGACTATTACAGACATCTCCCGATCGTTGGCTTCCATCTATGGAAGCCAGAAGCCGCATGGAAGCCAAGTCGCTTGCGCGCCGAACCAATATAGCGATCTGGTTGCTTCCTCAACGCACGTTCCTTTAATGCGGACGCATTGATCGCTAACTAACTTTCCAAATGTACAAGTGTTCGTCGTCGCTCGATGTCCCTACCTGGATGTTCAACTGCCTGGTAGCCCGATTTAGCGCCGAGCGGATGTTCTCCTTCGTGTCGGGCAGCTCGGCGAGCGGAACCTTAAGTGCTTCGCCGGTGGACAACCTGTCAAGATCGCTGAGCAAGTCAAGAACGATGGCCTTATGTTTTCCGTTGCGCCCGGTTGGAATGTCTGATCTCTGCACAGCCTGAAACCGCATTGCCGGGTCTCGAGTCCTGCCCATCTGTCCCCTCCAGCGCCACTTAACGCCATGCAATCATAACGCTAACGAGACGCAATTCTAACGCAAAAAAATAGTACGACAGAGCATCAACTTAGGGCAACATGAAATATCACTGCACATTAAGTGATTGATACTTTAACCGGTTAGCCCATATTTTGGCTTTTGGAATAGGGTAGCAATAGAGGTAGAAACATGTTCCGGACCCTCAATTTCGAAGTCGTTCCTGTGTCAGATCTGTTTGACAGAAATCTGCAGTTCGATCAAGGCAATTTTCGCCCCCTGGTACTTGTTGTCGATGACGAATACGTGATCGCGGATACCCTTTCCGCGATTCTTACTCAGAGCGGCTTCGCCTGCATGACCGCCTACGACGGGGAAAGCGCGTTGGACATCGCGCGCGTCATTCCACCGCAGCTCCTCATCACCGACGTCGCAATGCCCGGAATGAACGGGATCGATCTCGCCATTGGGGTAAGGGCGCTGGTCCCGGACTGTGCGGTGCTCCTATTTTCCGGGCAGACCTCGACTGCGGATCTGTTAGCTGATCCCAAACACGCCGTTCACAATTTCGTCCTGCTTAGCAAGCCTCTACACCCCAGGGAGCTTCTCGCTCATATTTCCAGCCTTCGGCCAGACCTTGAAACGCAGATAAAGCACATGCCATAGACCACTCTCCGCTTGCAGAGTTCGGTCTAGGGGTTGCATCTTCAGGAAATTTCCGCATGTTTGGCCCGTACCCTTCAGGGCTAGGCACAGGCATCGGCTAGAGCCTGGTTGGGAACAGAGATTTCCACTTCCGTGCCGCCGCCCGGTCTGCTCCATATCGTGAGTCTCGCCCCGATACTTTCCGCCCGCTCCCGCATTCCCAACAGACCCCAGTGCGAATCTTTTCGCGATCGCGCCAACTGTGGGTCGATGCCGCGGCCATTGTCACGCACTATCACCCGCAACCGGCGAGTTGAGTACTCCACCTCCGCTTCGATGCAAGTCGCTTCAGAGTGGAGCAGCGCGTTGACCAGCGCTTCTCGCCCGATCAGATTGATTTGCTCCTGGACCTCGGGCTTCAATTCCTTCGGGTGTCCGGTGACGCTGATTTCGCAGCGTACCCTGCGGGGCGAGAAGTCCTCCAGAAAACCCGAAAGCTCCTGCTCGATACTCGCAGGCGCGAACCCGGGCGCGCGGAGGCCCTGTAAAACGGCGCGGCCTTCGTCAAGAACGCGACGAACCACACGCAGAGCATCGCCAAGGGCAAGCTTATCGGGTGCATCCGAAGGCATGGTTTCAAGGGCATCGTGTAGCAGCATGGAGGCGCCGAGAAAACCCTGGAATAAAGTGTCATGTAACTCGCGGGCGATGCGCGCACGCTCGTTACGCCGCTCCTCCAGGCGAAGATTCATCTCCCGGTCTAATTGCTCCCGAATGGAGTGAGAAAACCGTCGCTTGTTCCGGTGCAGGATGCCACCAAAGCTACCGATGTTGGTGGCGGCAGCCATCGCAGTCGTACTTATTGTTGGCGCAATGTTACGGTTCATGGCGTTAACCTCTCCCTTTTTCAATCCACTCCCGGACATAGGACGGGCAACTTCTCAGCTCAATCCCGCCAGCCTCGCACGTCGCAAGGAACTTTACCGCTTCCCGGCAGACCAACCTCACATCTGCAAGATCCAAGACCATTGCAGTCGAGTTCGCCCCACCCTCGGTTTTAAAAAGCTTCTGCAACTCGGATAACTGCTCTTCCTCGATTCGGCCGCTGAGAGCAAAGGTCACGACCCCCTTATCCTCGGATCTGCGAATCTGGAGCATTTGTCAGGAAATGTGGCAATTGAGTCGCCATCTGCAGGCCACAGATTATAAAAGGCTTAAGCGGTAGGATAAACTCACGAATTTCGCGAATTCGCGAAAATCGTGATTTCTTGAAGGGGAAATGAAGGCTTAAAACGTCTTGAAGCGATGCTTGTTTATCTTTAATGCCCTGATCTTCGAGTCGAGCGTGGAAGGAGGTATTCCAAGCCTAGCCGCGGCACCGGACGGCCCCGACACCTGGCCTTGCGCCTCGGCGAGCGCGGCTTCGATCGTTTTCTTCTCCTCGGACGGCGGGATCCTCAAAAGCAGTCGCGGGGTTCTCTCCGGCTCCTCACAATTCACCGGGAGCCAGCTTTCGTCGACGGTGAACGTCTCTGATTCGCAAAGGACGATGGAACGCTCGATTACATTCTGCAGCTCGCGAATGTTGCCCGGCCATGCATAGGACTTGAGCCGGTCAAGGGTCGACTTCTCGATATCGCGTATCTTTTTCCCGGTCTTACTCGAGTAGCGATCGATGAAGTATTCAACCAGCAGAGGGATGTCTTCTCTTCTTTGTCGTAGCGGCGGCATTTCGATCGGAAAGACGTTGAGACGGTAGTAGAGATCGCCGCGAAACGTGCCGGCGTCAATCGAGCGTTGCAAGTCTCGATTGGTCGCGGCAATCACGCGTACATTCGCTGCAATCACTTTGTTGCCACCGACGCGTTCAAACTCACGCTCCTGCAAAACCCGGAGGAGGGCAATCTGAGTCTCCTGCGGCAGCTCTCCCACCTCGTCGAGGAAAATCGTGCCTCCTTCGGCCAACTCGAAGCGTCCCAGGCGGCGTTGTAGGGCGCCAGTGAACGCTCCTTTCTCATGGCCAAAAAGCTCCGACGAGATCAACGAGGTAGGGATGGCGGCACAATTCACACTGACGAAAGCCCGGGCTGCGCGCTGGGAGTGCTTATGAATTGCACGAGCAATCAGCTCTTTGCCCGTTCCTGTCTCGCCGGTGACCAGCACACTGGACTCCGCCGGCGCGACCTTGGTGACCCGTGAAAGCACAGCCTGCAGAGCCGGCGATTCGCCTACGATCTCTTCAAACATGGATGTTTGAACAATCTCTTCGCGGAGCGCAATGTTTTCGTTATAGAGCTGGTCTTTCAGCGTTTTGATTTCCGCAAAGGCAGTCTCCAAAGCCGCTCTCGCCTCATGCTGCTCGGTCACGTCCATCGCGGTTCCAACGTATTCCAGCAACTCGCCGGCCGAGTTGACAACCGGATGGCCTATCGAGCGGATGTATTTGATCGCACCCCCGAGGAGAACGATGCGGTACTCAACGTCAAAGTCCGAGCGTTCGTGAATCATTGCCTGGTTAAAGGTGCGGACTACCCGCTCTCGATCCTCTGGATGGATGCGCTGGAAAAAGTTTTCGTCTGCCGGCACCCCCATTTCCGGATCGAAGCCAAACAGGCGGTAGTGTTCCAGTGACCAGTGGACACTTTGCCGGGTAGCGGTGCTCCATGCCCAACTGCCTGTCCGAGTCAACCTCTGCGCTTCAGCCAGGTATCCTTCGCTGCGCCGCAGGGCCTCTTCCGCCCGCTTGGCATCCGTGATGTCGGTGATGGCGCCGACAAAGAGCAAGCCGGCTGGTTCATCGCCTGTCAGGAGATGGGCCACAACGTGAACGTATTTGACCGAGCCGCTGCTCAATAGCAAGCGATACTCGATATCGAAGCTGCTGCCGCCGCTTGAGGCATGATCAATGGCTTGACGGACAATTTCCCGATCTTCGGGGTGAGTTCGTTCCAGCACCAACGCGACGGTTGGTGTGGTCCCCGCTTCGCATTCAAATATTCTGTATGTTTCGTTAGACCAGGAGATCTCAGCGGTCAACACGTTCCAGCCGAAACTGCCCGTGTGACTCAGGCGCTGGGCCTCGGCCAGAAAAGCCTCGCTCCGACGCAGCGCCTGCTCCACCCGCTTTCGTTCGGCAATTTCTTTGGCGCCGCGCAATGCGCGAAGCACTGACGGTACGAGCCGTGACAAGCGGGTCTTCAGAACATAATCGGCCGCGCCCACCTTAAGCGCTTCGATCGCCACTTCTTCGCCCAGGGTCCCGGAAACAAAAATGAACGGCACTTCCGGGCAGATAGTCGTGGCCAGCTTCAAAGCCGAAAGACCATCGAAGGAGGGAAGCGTGTAATCCGCCAGTATCAGATCAATCCCGCCTTGTTGCAGCGAGGCGCGGAAGTCAGACTGAGTATCAACCCGCGACAGTTCGCAGGCTATACCTTCTGACTGCAGCAGTTCCTGAATCAGCTCCGCGTCGTTGGGATCGTCTTCCAGCGAAAGAATCCGCAAACGGTGGGACGTGCTCACTTCTTCAGCTCCCGGGTGGGGGCGCGTTGATGACCGCCCAAAAGGCACCAAGTTCCTTGATGGCGTTGACGAACTGATGAAAATCAACCGGCTTTACTACGTAGGCGTTTACGCCCAGCTTGTAACTTGCTACCAAATCCTTCTCCTCGCGAGATGAGGTCAGTACCACCACGGGAATCAATTTTAGTTCCTCAGTGGATTTAACCTGCCTCAAGACCTCCAATCCATCTACCTTGGGCAACTTTAGATCCAGCAGCATGACCGCGGGATTACCGCTAGAGCGGGCTGCATATTCCCCTTGGCAGTGGAGGTAATTCAGCGCTTCTTCCCCATCCCGAACCACGACCACCTCGTTCGCCAGGTTGTAATCCTCAAGCGCGGTCAGGGTAAGCTCGACATCTTTAGGGTCGTCCTCGACCATCAAAATGCGTCCCAGTCTCTGAATCATGTCTTTATCCCGCTTTAGATTTTTGGAACAGAGAAATAAAAGGTTGCGCCCTTATCGATGACGCCCTCCGCCCGGACCTTGCCTCCATGACGGTGAATAATGCGCTGAACGGTTGCCAGTCCTATGCCGGTACCTTCAAACGCGTCCACATGATGCAGGCGTTGGAACACTCCAAACAGTTTATCTACATATTTCATATCAAATCCCGCGCCGTTGTCCTTCACGAATATCACGACTTCATCCGCATTTCCGTCGGCACATCCAACCTCGATTTCCGCTTGCGATCGAGGGCGTGTGAACTTGACCGCATTGGAAAGAAGATTGACGAGAACCAGCCTGAGCATGGAACGGTCTCCATAACAAAACGGCAATTTGTCGATTCTCCACACAATGTCGCGGCCGTTCGTCTCTTGCTGTATTTCGCTAAGGGCCTCCTTCACCAGAAGATCCAGATTGACTGGCGTCTTTTGCGTCTCGGCGCGTCCAATTCGCGAGAATGACAGCAGATCGTCGATCAGGTTGCCCATCCGTTTTGCCGAGTCCAATATGATCCGCATGTACCGTTGGGCCTTGTCGTCCAGCCGGGAGGACGCGGATTTCTGAAGCAGCTCTGCAAATCCCACCATATGGCGAAGAGGGGCACGCAGGTCATGGGAAACCGAGTAGGCAAACGCTTCCAATTCCTTGTTGCTGGCTTCGAGAGCCAACGATCGTTTCCCGAGTTCTTGATTCAGAGCGCGAATCTCTACTTCTCGTCGTTGGCGGTCTGAGATGTCATTGTTTGTTTCCAGCACAGCCGCAGGCTGGTTCTCCTCGTCGCGCCGTAGCGACCATCGGCTCGACACGACCACCTCGGATCCATCCGCTTTTGTGTGTTTGAGCTCGCCCTCCCAACGCCCGGTTCGCAAGAATTCTCCACTGATACTGTCGAGCGGTGCGGGAAAGACGGTCCGAAGCAGATCATGAGAGCGTTTTCCCACGGCCTCGGCTGCTGCCCAGCCGTACAACTCCTCGGCTCCCCGATTCCAGTAGGTGATGATGTCGCTCATATCGCGGACGAAGATCGTGTCATGGGTAAGATTCAGCAGGCTGGCCTGTTGGGTTCGCTCTGCCACTTCAGCCTGAAGTTTATCGCGGGCTTGAAGCAGTTCTCCCTCGATGCGGCGCCTTACCGTGCTGAACCGCGTAACCAGCACTGCGAAAGAGACCAGGACCACAATTGCAGGGATGTCCGCGGGAGTCAGAGTAAAGGTGTAAATGGGCGGTGCGAAGAAATAATCGAAGCAAAGGCCCGAGAGCACAATGGACAGCGCTGCCGGCCCTGCGCCGACGTGCCATGCAGTGAGAGCGACGGCAAAAAGCAGGAGCGGAAGCTCCACGTCGTGAAACTTGTAGTATTGCAGAACGAGCGCTGGTAGCAGGGCGAGAGCCACAGAGACCACCGCAAAACCGTAGCGCCTGATGATCGGCATGATTCTCTGCAAATGGGAGTTTCGATCGAGCCACAAGCTCGCCTGACCCAAACCGGGTTCGATTCGTCGGCCTAAGTATATAGAGGGCACCCGGGCCCGTCATCCTACTTTCATGCTCTCGCTGAGCCGGCCAACCTGAGTCAAGAGGTAATTCCGTTCCGGAAGGCTTGACGTCCGTTCGGCGGCCATTCGGTAGTGAGCGATTGCGGCCGAACGGTCACCGGACATCTCCAGCAGGTGGGCACGGACAGCATCGAGCCGATGATGGCGGTTCAACCGTCCATCCTGATCCAGCACAGCCAGCAGCTTGAGACCTTCCGACGGGCCCCTCACCATGGCTGTCGCGATCGCATGATTGAGCATGACCATGGGATTGTTGGACATATGTTTCAGCAACTCATATAGCGCCAGGATCTGCGGCCAGTCAGTGTCCTCAGCCCTGGCCGCTTCCGCATGGACGGCGGCAATGGCAGCCTGTAATTGGTAGGAGCTGATCGATCCTTTCGACAGTGTTGCGGTGATGAGCGCGACGCCTTCAGAGATCTCCCCTTGGTCCCATAGAGTTCGATCCTGTTTGGCGAGGGGGATCAATTCCTCACTCGGTCCTGTTCGTGCCTTGCGGCGGGCGTTTGTCAGTAACATCAGCGCCAGCAATCCGCCGACTTCACCGTCGTCGGGAAGCAAATGATTCAGGGCTCGCGTCAGCCGGATGGCCTCGCCCGATAGCTCGAGTCGCTGGACTTGTGGTCCCACACTGGCGACATAGCCCTCGTTGAAAATCAGGTACAGCACATGCAGAACAGCTCTGAGCCGTTGCCCTTGCTCTCGATTGGTCGGCAATTGGAAAGGCGCCCCGGACGACTTGATGCTCTGTTTGGCCCGGCTGATTCGCTGCGCCATGGTTGTCTCGGGCACCAGAAATGCCTTTGCGATCTCGGCCGTGGTCAAGCCACCCACCGCCCGCAAGGTCAGCGCAATTGCTGAGGACTGACTCAGGGCGGGGTGACAACACATGAAGAGCAAAATGAGCGTGTCATCCTGCTCGACATGACTGTCAATTTCGGTCACAGAGGCCAAATACTCAAGTTCGGTAGCCACGGCAGTTTCCCGGCGGCGACGGGCCAGCTCTCCTCTTATGTGATCAGTCATGCGCCGGCCAGCAACCTGGATTAGCCATGCACGAGGATTGTCAGGGACGCCTTCCCTGGGCCACTGAACCGCGGCTGCGAGCAGCGCTTCCTGGACAGCGTCTTCGGCGTCGGCGAAGTCATGGAAGCGGCGAATGAGCACGCCGAGCACCTGCGGCGCAAGTTCGCGCAACAGATGCTCGGAACCGTGATCCAACAACCTTTCGGTCACGGCAATTCCTCAGAAACTCTGCTCATGATTTGCCGCACTTCGATGGGCATGCTCAATTGTGTTCCTCCGGGGCCCGGGCCCCCCGATAAGCGGGCCGCAATCTCATAGGCTCGTTCCGCGCTGTCGACGTCGACGATCCAGAAGCCCAGAATAAATTCCTTTGCCTCCGGAAAGACACCATCCGTGACCGGCGCGTGATCCTTCCCAGCCCGCACCACCTTAGCCTGTTGCGGCATACCCAGGCCTTCGGTGGCCACAAACTCGCCGGACTTGCTCAGATCGTTCCGAACGCTCGTCAAATATGCAAAGTGTGTCTGGATATCTTTCTCCGACCAGGCTCTGTACGCATCCACACCTTCTTTCGTGCCACTCATCAGCAAGATGTACTTCATAGCTTCTGCTCCTTTCGTCTCGCGCCAAGGATCGCGCTTTTGTAAGAGAGTCGGATCAAGCGCCCACTTCTCGACATCAAGAACCCTCGATCGGCAAAAAAAGTGGCGGAAAGCGTGCTGACGAACTGGGCGTCTCGTGGATCAACATAAATGATGGCTCACCCTGCAGCCGCCTTCAGCCTTCCGCGGTTCCTCAGCAGCGATACGATAGCGAATTGCGAGACGATTTGGCGATGCTTCTGTGGATCGAGAAGTTCAGCGGTAGTAACCTTGCCTGGTGCGGACCCTCAGCTGACGGAGATCGGCATGGGTCTTAACCGCTTCGGGATCAAGTTGAAGCTGAAGTTTGCAGTATGTTCCTTCCGGTTTTGCCGTAGATGGCTTGTATCCGAGGGTATATCGTAGTCGAATCCGGTCGACCAAAGCAGCCAGGCGATCGGCAACTTCTTTCTTGCTGGTGTCGAGAACCGGTCCGCCAGTCAATTCTGCGTATTTGCGAATGTCTCCTGTACGTCCTCCAAACAGCATGGCGAGAGGATTGGCATCCATGGCGAGGATGGTGGCGTCCGTCGCAGCGGTACGATCTATAAGAGCGGAAACCACGACCCCGGAGTGCAATAGTTCCGCGGTGGCCTCCTCTTTCGTGTGCAAGTGAGCGGGGGCTTCTTTACCGATCGTTTTTATGGTCATCGAGTTTTCGAAGTTTGCTGTACCGTCCGTTAGCCAGATCGTTACCCGACGACTGCCAGGCGTGTTGGATTGCATCGCGTGGTTCACCGCCTCATACATGCTCTCGTGAATGAATGTGCCATCCTTGCTCTCCATGCCGGAGGCTTTTGCGATGGCGTCGGCGGCGAGCGTGCGATCCGTGGTGAATTTTTGCAGTAGCTCGGTATGCGAGGAGAAGACCATAATGGCCACTTCGTCCTCGGGCTTAAGATGGCCCAAGATCTCGCGCGCACCCTCGGCCAACGGTTTTAATGCGGACCGGACCGTGTCCGTCAGATCGAAGAGAAATACCACCGAGAGTGGCAGCCTGTCCTGGCTAAAGTAAGTGATTGTCTGCGGAATTCCGTCTTCTGATAGACGAAAGTCGCTGAGCTTTAAATCGCCGACTAGACGGCCTGTTTGCTTGTTCTCAGCCAGGGCATCGAGCATCACGAACTGGGAGGACACACGAATTGTAGGTGCGGTGTCGGCGACAGACGCGGATGAACGTTGGGCATAGCTGGAACCATGCGGCAAACCTAGAGAAAAGAAGATGGCATATAAGAAAAAGGGGACTGCACGGGAAGTAGTCCAGGTCGCGCCGGAAAATACCTCCGCTGAAAAGCCATTCCTTAAATACGTTTGTGGACGGAAAAGTGTTCCCACCAACGACCCGAAGACAATACGGCTCCTCTCCCGGGCAGAGGTTCCCATTTCCGACCTCAAGTGCATTGACTGGGTGGGTGATGTTAGGCAATGGTATCGCCGGGTTGGCAGTGGGTCCTTTCGTACACGCAATACCGGCGTCTTGATAGCCCAGTTGCCTGCGTTCTGTACCACAGGAAGTAGTGGGTTTGCGTTCCTTGACCATCAACGACTTGCGTTCCGGGCGGCAATACTAAACCCATCTGGGCTGGTGACCAACCTCCCTAACCGCTCAGATGGTCGCTCCAATTGCAATGGATATCCCAAGCCATGGCCAAATTTCCCAACCAAACCCATGTAGAGATCACGATCTGGCGGTTGCCATCGAGAGAGAAGCTTGCTTGTTTGCCTGCGCCGCTCGCCATGAATAGGGTCCCTTCCGAGCGAGGATTTCGCTCGACCTTTTGGCCGCCCTGATTTTGCGTCCGGCATGCGCGGATGTCAGTTGACCGGCCAGGTCACGCGCAAAAGCGACAGACCCATACGCGGCAGTTGCACATCCAGTTTTATCTCTCCATTCTCGGGGGTCATCCAAGCAGGAGAGTCGAGCAGTTGCAGTTGACCGGCAGCTTGCAGCTTTGCATATTGCTCCTGGGTTGGATTCTGCGGCGACCCCATTTCCTTCCACACCGTATAGGCGTTGCTGTGATGATCGTCAATTCGGTAATGCTGCAGCAACACGCGATGAACCGAGGGCGGAAGGGATTTGATCGACACAGCAACAGGGGCGCCGGGCGCAGAGACGTCATCATCGTGATAATTCCATAGCAACACAGCCGCTTCGCCGGGCGCGCTGGTTGCCAGTGCGTCAATATCCGGTGCCTGGCGAACGCTGTGGGTCAGGATACTGTCGAGCGGCGTGGCCCCGCTGCTGATCGCCTGAACGCGATCACCCCCCATCAATCCAGCCATGCGGAAAAAGTTCAGCACTGGCTTGTCGACTCCGTTGGTAGCCAGCGTGCGATAACCGTCGAAGTAGGGTTTGCCTTCAAACTCAAAAGCCCAGGTCAGCATGGCCAGCAGGTTCACTCGCTCACGATCTGCAAGCTCGAACAGACCCTTCATCGCGGCCGCGGTATAACTGGGATAAAGCGGCCCATTGCGATAGGCATTAGGCGGATAGAGACGTGCGGAGCAAGCCGCACAGCCCTCCGGATCCGCTTCGCTCAGGATAATCGGCAGCCTTTGAAACTGTGGGAACCTGCGCACAATGGCAAAGCCGTTGGCGGCATTGTTCAGTTCGTGGTCCAGGCCCATCTGCACGTGACCATCGACTACGTTCGGACGCCCTTTTACGTGGAAGGAGATGAAGTCGAGCGGGATAGGGCCTCCTGTCGCCGCGCTCTTGTTCGCGGCGCAGTGCGCGAGAAACTCCTGAAGGTACTCTGAGGCGTTGCCCTGTAGCCCCGGGCCGGTGGTCGCAGGCCCTCCGACGCGCGCGTCGGGAATCGCCTGGCGTATGCCTGCAACGGCGTAGTCGTATAGCTTGTTGTACTCGTCCTCCGTGCCTTTCCAGTAGTACTTGCCGTCAGGCTCGTTCCAAACCTCCCAATACCATGTGGAAACGGTTTTCATGCCATACCGTTTGACCATATGGGCGGCCACCTGGCGGGATAACTCTTGCCACCGCTTGTAGTCTTTGGGAGGAAACGACCAGCCTTCCACTTCTCCGGGCTTCAGCGGCCACCCGATGTGGTAAGGATCGGGATGAGTAGAAAGCGCCTTCGGCATAAAGCCGAGCTCTACCATCGGGCGCACATGCGCGCCCGCATACGCGTCAAAAATCCCATCGAGAACAGCCCAGCTATAGACCGGGTTCCCATTTTCATCCTCGGTGTAGACGTTCGACGAACTCCATTTGAGATCGGGCTTTCCGTCGCCGCTGGCGAGCAGGAAATGCGCGCGAATGTAGACCGGAACCGGGCTCAAGTCGTGCAGTTGGGCAAGCAGGGCCTGGCCGTTTTGCGTGGCCGTGTAGCCTGACTCGTCATAGCCAAACCAGCTATAGATGGGTGTGAATTTGCCTTCGGATTTTGCCAGGTCCACATCGATACGAACCGGAGTTTGCCCCCTGCAGAGCAACGAAAGAAGCAGGAAGATAATCAAGCAAGGATATCGAAAAGTCATCATCTCTCACCTCAAAATCCGGCGGCCAAGACAGGTGGGGTATCGCTTGATCATGGAGAGCGCAGAGCGAAGCTTCAAAGTGTCCCTCGACTCTTCTTGAGATCTTACTCGGAGCGAATAGGACGAGGGGAACCTATTCTCCCCAAAGATCATTCACTGCGAAGCGCATCCGTGCATGTTGTGTAAGGGGACGGCAATAGCTATTCGGCACTCAACGCTTCGACTGGATTGACGGACGAAGCCCGTCGCGCGGGGATCAAGCTGGCCAGCAACGCTGAAAAGCCCAGGACCGCAGCCACCCCGGCCAGGGTTGAAAGGTCCCACGCATGTACGCCGAAGAGCAGGCTGCCCATCAGGGTCGCCGCCGCAACAGAACACCCCAACCCGGCGACAATTCCCATGCCAATCAGCCATCCCGCCTCTTTCAGAACCAGCCGGTGGATAGCGCCCCGTTGCGCACCCAGCGCCATCCGAACGCCGATCTCGCGCGTCCTCTGGCTTACCGAGTACGCAACCACTCCATATAGCCCCACCACTCCCAACACCAGGGCCAGGGCAGCAAACCCTCCCACCAGCCAAGTGGAGAATCGGTGCAGCAGTGCGCTTTGCGAGCTGCTCAGTTGCTCGATCATGGTGTTTTCCCCGTAGACCCCCAGATCGGGGTTGATCTCGCGCAGCGTCTTCAGCAACACGGGCAGCAGAGCCTTCTCGTCCTGACCGGTGCGTACCGCCACTTCGAAGTAGCTATCCGGCCCGTGATAAATCGAGAAGTACTCCGCGGGCCACGCCTCGTCATCCAGTGCTCCCTCGCGTACATCTTCGATGACTCCAACCACCTGTCGCATTGATTTGGGCGTCAGATCTCCGTCGCCGATCATCTTGCCCAAGGGATCCTCTCCGGGGAAGTACCTTCGCGCCATCGACTCATTGAGGATGGTTACCTGAGAATGGTTTGCATCGTCGGCTTCCGTAAACATGCGCCCTCGCACCAGCTTGGCCTTGAGTACGGACAGATACTGAGGGCTCACGTCGCGTTGCAGCACCTCATTGTGCTCGCCGTGGAATGGCTTGCCGGGAATTCGTATCCAGTCGGTGTCGCAGTTGCACTGCAACGGGAGGTCGTTGGTAATACCGGCAGACGTCACTCCCGGCAGCGCAGAAACTTTCTGCAAAATCTGGTGATAGAGGGCGACCTGTCGCTCCGGCTTGCCATATACATTGTCCGGAGCCATGACATAGACGGTCGCCAGGTGCGAAGGATCGAATCCTGTTTCGACGTGCAGCAGGAGGTAGAAACTCTTGGCCAGTAGTCCGGCGCCGGCCAGTAACACCACGGCTACGGTCAACTCAACCACCACCAGATTGGCTCCCAGCCGTCGCCAGAATCGACTGGCCGCGCCACGCCCACCATCACTCAGTCCTTCGTGGACTTCTCTGAACGCGAGCCGCAGCGCAGGCGTAGCTGCCAGCAGAACTGCCGCCATCAGCGTGGCTGCTGCGGCAAAGAGTGCTGTATGTTGGTTGAGCCCTATGCCGGAGAGGAATGGCATACCTTGTGCCATTGGTTTCGGAACGATTCGCGTCAGCATGGACATCATGACGGTGGCGAGCGCCACTCCAGCTGCGCATCCCAGACCGGCCAGCAGCACGCCTTCGGTGACAAACTGCCGAACCAAACGCGCCGGCGTGGCGCCCAGGGCGCCCCGCACCGCTGTTTCGCGCCTGCGACTTTCCGCCCGCACCAGCATAAGGCTGGCCACATTCACGCAGGCAATCAGCAGCAGCAGCCCGGCCCCGGCGAGCAGCGTCAGCAAAGTCGGGCGCAGCTTGCCCACGAAGACCTCGTACAACGGAAGCACGCTTGCACTCTGGCCCTTGTTGGAGCCTGGATACTGGAGAGCGAGCTGCGCCGCAATTGCTTTCATGTTGGCGAGCGCGGCCTGCACGGTCACTCCGTTGCGCAGCCGCCCCACACCGTCGAGGTTGTGGCAGCTTCTTCGCCGCTCACATCCGTTCTTCTCGAGCAGGGGCACAACGAGCTCTGCGCTGGCACGCGGTGCAAATGCAAAACCACGGGGTAATATCCCCACAATCGTGTAGGCCTCGCCAGTCAGGCTTACGGACTCCCCAATCACATCACGACGACCACCGAAGCGCTTCATCCATGTGCCGTAGGCGAGCATCGCGATCTTCGGCTGCCCGGGCCTGTCTTCGCCCGGCCGAAAGTCGCGGCCCAGCATCGGTGTGACCCCGAGGGTGCGGAAGAATCCATCGCTGACCCGAAGCGCCGGGACGGGCTCTGAGAGTGAACCCGTGCGCAACAAAAAGCCGGTGCCTCCATATACATCGAGCGAGCTGAGTGTCGTATTCAGCCGCTTCCAGTCCTCGTAGTCGTCGCGGGAAAGGTTGGAGCGCGGAAACATCGCTTCGCTTTCATCGACGTCCACGATCCGGTTCGGACTGTCGTAGGGCAACGGCTGAATCAACACCGCATCCACAAACCCGAAAATTGCCGTGCTTGCCCCAATGCCCAGCGCGAGCACTAAAATGGCGGTTACCGCAAGTGCGGGACTTCTGCGCAGCTGCCGCACCGCGAATCGCAGGTCCTGTACCACTGTTTCCGCGCGAAATCCCACCACCTCATGGCTGCGTTCCCTCAGCAGCGTCGTGTTGCCGAACTGCCGTATTGCGGCATAGCGGGCGGCCTCCGGCGATATGCCGTTGGCTTCCAGCTCTTTCGCGGCCTGCTCGCGATGAAAAGCCATCTCTTCCTGCAACTCCCGATCGAAGGTCTCCCGCTGCAAGAGAACCGAAATCTTACGCAACCAACGGAGCAGGGAATTCATAGAGCCTCCTGTGCGTCCTCGAGCACGCGGCCAATCGCCGCAATCATCTTCTGGAAATCCGAGACTTCGACACCCAACTGCTTTCGCCCAGCGGCCGTCAAGGTGTAATAGCGCGCTTGCCGGTTGGTCTCGGTCTTCTTCCACTCTGCCTTCACCCAGCCCTGCAGCAGCAGACGCTGAAGGGCCGGATAAAGCGAACCCTCTTCCACAGTGAGCACATCGTCTGACACGCGCTTGATCGACTGCGCGATCCCATACCCGTGCAACGGCGCGCGCGTCAGGGTTTTCAGGATCAGCATGTCCAGGGTCCCCGGCATCAATTCAGGTTTATTAGCCATCGCTGGAAACCATAGGCTCTCTATGGATAGATTGTCAACGGTGGCCGGGATGACGCACAAATAATATCCGGGAACCAGAAGGTGGGAGGGAGCGTACCAATACCGATGGAAGTTAGTTTCAGAGTGGTCGGGAGACCTACAGATGACGATCAACTGGCTAAGTCTAGGGGTTGGGGCGGGGTTGGGCACAATACTCGGCAGTATCGGTGATTGGCAGATTGGCACAAGATTGCGGAAATGGTCTGAACGCCGGGCACTCAATAGGGAGTATCACCTACTGGCCGGCCATTATGTAAATCATCGCGTCAGAGAGGACGGAACGCATGAGCCAACTGGGGGAACAGTAGAACTCATGTGGGAGCCACGGAACGGCGTGTTAGAAGCGAGCGCCTTCCATGCAAACGGACGCGCGGAATGGCATAGCTATATCAGAATGAGCATGCAGTTCAAAGGGACGGGCACAGGTCACTATAACGATGCGGACTCGATACACGGAGGCATTCAGCAGATCATCTACTCGAAACAAACACGCGCCTTCAATGTCATGGGGATTAGCCATACCCGGAAAGAGTTCGCCCATTATTGGAAACTAAAGGAATAGGTCCGGATTTCACGCATCACAGAGAATCAACGACTATTCATAAAGGGGGGCGTTCCGGCAGCTTGTCGCGCGGTCCCATATCTCCTCGTCTGTCAGCGTCGTCTCGATCAGTTCGATGGGCAATCCACCATCCTCGATCATCGCCACCCGAAAACCAGTAATTGGCTCGTAGGGCCCAAGCAGCAGCCTGCGATTGACCACAGCCCGGTCGAGGTCATTGACCTTGAATGCCGGATGCGGCAGCGACTGTAGCAGCGGATCAAGGGAACTATCAGGGGCAAAGCGGTGCCATTGGATGTGGATAAGCTTGCAATCGCTGTCACTGGTGTGGATGCCGAATTTGTCGCTATAGCGCTCATTGGGCTTCACTTCATTCGTCGGAATGCCCATGTGATGGAATTCGTAAGTAACTCCGTCACGGATAAACATAAGAAAACCTCACTCGTGAATGGTGTGAGCGGCCAGAAGCGCAGAGGATCTGCACACATTTTTTCCGCTAACGCTTCATGGCGATTTCCGCGCCGTAGAGCGCCAGCAGGGGATGGTGAATAACGGCGCGAAACTCGTATTTACCTTTCGCGGAGAGGCCTTCTACACGGGCTGTGAAAGGGCCGGGCTTTGAAATGGTCTGTGCCGGCGTCGCCGTCCAGTTCGAGGAACGCGAATTGACGTCTTCACCGAGAATCGGACGGTATTCAAAGCCCACCTGGAGCGATGTGCTGTCGCCCATATCGAGCACCTCGCCCTGCAGCGTCTCCTGCCTATCGGATGATTCGGCGATCGACCCGGTGGTCTGTACATGCGGCGGAGTGAGAGCCGGCTCGGCGTTGGTGATCTTCAGCACCGCCGGGTTTGGCCAGTGAAAGTTGTCTTGCAGGCGTTGTGTCTGCATCACTCGCACATGGAGACCATCTTTTTCCTGGTGCCAGCTGGATTTGGGTTTGATTTCGGGGTGGTACTCGACCACCTGGTCGTTCTGGCCGAGCACACTCACTTCTGTCTTCTCGCTCGCGCGGACCGAATGCAGCGTGAATTCCTTCCAGGTCGCGCGCGGCCACGGCGTGTCCGATTCCAGGATTGCGTAGAGGGTCTGGCTGTCCTTCTTTTTTGTGAACCAGATGTCGCCCTCGTTGGTGATGACCCAGGGCCGCACGGCATAGATCGCGTCGGAGTTCACGAACATCCACAGGGCTATTTCGCGCAGCCGCTCTTCTTCTTCAATGGGCAGCTCGCCATTCGGCTTAGGCCCTACATTGAGCAGGAAGTTGCCGCCCTTGGCGCGCGTCTGGATCAGCAGGCGAATCAGCTCCCCTCCCGATTTGTAGTGCTCATTCTGCGGCTGGTATTGCCATGCCGTGCCCATGGTCATGCAGGTCTCCCACGCGCCCGGCAGCGGCATGCCCGGAACCGTCAGCTCAGGCGTTTTGATGGCTCCGCGGGTGACGATGATGTCAGGATCCAGCTTCCATGCAAGATCGCGCAGTCCGACCGCTTCGCCGTCAAGAAAAAGCGCATCGATTTTTCCATAGTGTGTCAGCAACTCACGCAGCTGGGTCTGGTCGTATTCCATCAGCCCAGGGTTATTGCGCGGCTGGACGCCGGGAACGGAGCGCTCGATGGTCTTGCCGTTTTGGTGAAGCCACCAGAAATCGTCGGGCGAATAATAAACCCCCGCGGCGATGCCCTGGGAACGGAAGGCATCGAAGATCTCTTTCGTAATATCGCGATGAAAGGGCGTATTCATGATGCCGAAGGGGGTCGTTGCCGTGTCGAACATGGCGAAGCCGGAGTGGTGCTTGGTTGTGAACATGACATATCGGATGCCGGCCAGATGCGCCAACCGAGCCCAATCCAACGGATGAAATTCGTACGGGTCGAAAGTTTTGGGCAGCTCGTCAAAGAAGTGCTCGGTGTATTCCGGAGATGCGCCTACGAGTGAGTGGCTGATGACCACGCCAAGCTGGCTGTCCACGCTCCAGTGGATGAAGAGGCCAAAACCCTGATCGCGGAACCACTCCAGCCGCTCCGTTCTGTTCAGCGAGCCTGATTCCGGATCGTCCGCGGCAGCCGAGCAGGTCAAAAGCAACAGGTTGCCGGCCAGCAGGAAGACCGCCAGCAGACGCATGGTACAGATAAGAAATCGCGTTCCGGACATGAAAAGTGACCCTCTGAATGTAGATGGAAGATGCTCGCATGAGCACCCACAAACATAAATGAGATTGCTCCACATCCAGAAATTCACTCAACAGGTTTCGGACGGGGAACCCAGCGGGGGACGCGGGCGCAGTATTGCTCGTATTCCTGCCCGAACTTTCGGCGCAATGCGGGCTCCTCGTAAAGGATAACGAAGGCGAAAAAACCCAGGCAAACAACAATCCCGTACTCCAGCAGGCGAACGCTGCCGAAGAGCAGTCCCTGGCCAAAGACGAGCAGCGACACGGCAACATACATCGGGTTGCGCACGTAGTGATAGAGTCCGGTAACTACGAGACGCTGGGGTGGAGCGACGGGCGCGGGCGTCCCCAGCCCCTGTATCGCGAAACGAGCAAAGGAATCAAGCAGGACCGGGAGCCCGGCGGTGAGCATCAGCACCCCGATAATGCGGAAAGGGAAAAAGCCGAGCAGCGGCGAGGCGAATTGCCAGCGACAAACCGCCCAGGGGACATAGAGGGCCAGCGTCCCTGGAGCCACAACCAGAAAGATCGCTGAGCCGAGGATAGCGCCTGCGCGTTTCATGACGAGGTTTGCGATAAGCCAGGATTTTATCGTGTCTAAGAATCCAAAGCGGCCCGTTTCCCGCCTCCGGAGTGAAAGGAAAGCCAGCCATGCGGTGCTGTTCAGATAGCTTCGGAGGAAAGTAGTAAGATTTGGTCAGGGAGGGCATACCTCATGAGTGTCTTCACCGGCGCTAATCTCCGTAAGGCGCTCAACAGCGTTTTGCATCTCTTCGGAAGAAGAATGCCCCCGGACGACGATCCCCACTCCTACGTCATGGCGCCAAAGAAACCACGCCCACCTCACCGCAGTTCCGCTGCCGTCTTAGATCCATCTGACCATTGATGACGATGCCTGCGTCCTCTGTCCGAGGTGTTACTTCAGGTTAGTCGGCTGAACCCAAGCGCCGTTTCCGGCCGAGTCCCACACAGAGAACCGAATCCACTTCTTGCCGGTGGCGTCGAAAGGAATCCGGAACTCCCTGGTTCCGAAGGGAATCGTATCGCTAAGGTCAATGTACTTATGCTCGACTTTGACGCCATCGCTCCATACCAGATCGGCGAATTCCAGCGGGTAGGTATATTCGATGTTTGCTGAGTAGACGCTTTTGGCGCCGCTGCCTTCGACACCCCACTTGTGAAAGAGAACTTCGCCCGTGGTGCCGTAGAAATCGCCGCGCTGCATAAGATCGATGATGGGCGCCCAGCTTTCGTTGTAGAGAGGAACCTTGTCGAGCTTTACGTAGTTGATGGCCAGCTGAGGATAGGTTTCATCATCTGGCCACTTGGTATAGGTGTCGCCCTCGGCGATCATGAACTTCGCCTTCGGAGCCCAGTTACTCATATCGTCCTGGGTTCCGAAGCAGCGAACCTCGCACTCCTCTTTCTCTGACAAATCCACCGGCAACGATTCCCATGAAGCTCCGATAAAGCGGTCGCTCTGAAAAAAAGGCTTTTCCTTATAAGCATCGGGATACCCTTCGGAATTCTTGGTACGCGGGTGGGTGGTCCACAAAATCCCGTGTTCCCGGTTGACCATGTTCAGGATGTCTTCCGAGGAACCGACGTGATAGACCACGCCATAGGTCGGGTCGTTCTCCATGAACTGCTGGCCGCCAGGCCGAGGGTCGGCGTGTGAGAAGTAAATCGGCTTGGGCGTCATCACCCACCAGTGGCCGCCGAAGTACGCGTTGGGCTCTTCTGCAGGCATCACCAAAAAGTCTTTGTCAGAGATGCGCTGCGCCCCCTCGAAGTAGACCTTCTCTTCCTTGAAACGCTCCGGCCCCGGATCGTTGGGGTGGGAATCGTCGTGGAAATCGCCCAGGTAAAGAATGTTGATTCCAAGGGCGCGGAAGACCCCGACCCACGGTGGTTGATAATCCAACGTGTTGCGGTCGCGCAGCTGTTCATTGAAATCCATGTGGAAGTGGCCGGCCATAACCTTGAAGCCCGGTAAAGGCTTGAAGACATCGTTGTGGGTGTAGGCGAGCACCGCTTCCTGAGTGGGGAGGGCACTCTTTGCGCTCAGGTAGTAGTAGACGGCCATGCGCTGCAGGGTTCCGGCAGGGGCGTTGTAGAGGGCATAGTTATCCCATTCTTCCCGGGATACGCCGACCCTTCTCTTCCACTCCGCGTCGGTAGCGCCCCAGGGATGGTAGCCTTCTCCTCTTTCAGGCCAATAAGTACCGAGGGAAAAGGAGTTGTTGTCGTCTTTGCGGTAGTAGACGAAACCCAGGTTGACCTCGTTCTCACGAGCGAAGAAAAACTTGTGGGGTGGTGGGAAGACGGCCAGTGAGCCGGCTCCTGCAGCCAGAATCAGCAGACGGTTGCGCGCCCGCAAGCCGACGACGTCGGTATTCGGCGCCCCCTGAAGGTGGGCTTCCTGCCAGTGCTGCGCGGAGTCGCGCCACGACAGCGTGGTGTTGTCCTGAATAGGGAAGCCCTTCAGACCGGCCTTATAAATGTAGGCGACGGAAGGTTCCTGAGTTTTGGCAATCGCTTCCTGCCGCAGCAGGTTCGATCCCTTGTACACGGTGAACCGCAGATCGCCGGAGAAGATGCCTAGCCGCAAGCCGTCGAAGGTGACGCTCTCACGCGCTCCCATGCTGGCCACGGTGCAGTTGCTCGATTGGTAGCTTACCGATCCGCGGGTAATTTCAGATTCCGAGCGCGGCAAATCGGTGGTGTCGCCCCCACCGGGAACCACCAGCGGGGCATCCCAGAAAGTATTCCACTTGCGGATGCTTTCTTGTTCGGGCGTGTCCAAATTGAGTTTTTTGAGCTGGTTGCGCTGAGCACCTGAGATGCGACGCCGTCCCGTCGTTACCTGGAAATCCGGGGTTAGGTTCCTCCCTAGAACGATCCAGCTACCACTGCCCTGGCGGGCTGCGAGTTCCTCGACCACCGGCTGGCCGTTACGCAGCGCAAACTGTACCCGGAGCTGCTGGCCGCCTTCGCCCTGCCAGGTCATGGAGAGAGTGCTTCCGCTCGCATCTGCTTTCAACCCGTCCGTGGCCTTGTAGCCCTGAAGATTGCAGCGCATTGATTGCGCGGCCGAAACGCCGGTCAACATCGCTAAGCTCAGCAGCACTCCACGAAACTTCATCTAAATTCCCTCCCGCTAGGCCATTTCGACCGGACCCACTCATTGACGTGTGGGATAGTACTCTGGCTGCAAAGCGCCCACTATAGCCGAATGTTCGCGGCGTTGAATAGCGTAAGTCCTTTGTTTAATGAAGGTGCTCAAAATTTTGCATCACCTCTCACCCTAATATGCTCATTTCGCGGATTGATTGGCTGGATGATTCTCGTTGGTGGAGGGCCAGGTCCAATACCAGGGACCGGTGAATTGAACGGCATCGAGGCACTCCCTGAAGGTAGAAGATCTCGTCAGCGATGTTTTTTGGGGTGTCAAAGCGCCAGACGCATTTGCCCGCGCAGGAATGGTGTCACACTATTCCCGGGGAAGGACGGTAGGTTTCATGACAATGCTTTCGGCAATAACTCTCGCTGTTTTGAGCATGTTCGCAGGCCCGCTTGCGGGGGGCGGCTTGCAAAGCGGAGACCAATCCTCCGCCAGTTCGCAGAGCACGACTCTTACCGTCCGCTCGAACCTGGTGCTGGTGCCGGCGTTGGTGAAGACCAGGGCTGGCGAACTTGTCTTCTCGCTTACTGCCGACGATTTCGTTCTCACCGATAATAGTGTTTCGCAGGCACTGCAACTGGAGCCCGATACCGACTCGCAACCCATGGCGCTGGCCGTTATTGTGCAGACCGGAGGCCAGGGGGCATTCCACCTGGAGGACTACCGCGACCTCAGGGGAGTGCTGGATGCCGTCATGGGCAACGTGCAGCATCGCGTCGCCGTAATTAGCTTCGACAGCCGCTCACACCTCGAACAGGACTTCACGACTGACACCGATGTGGCAGCCAATGCGATTGCTAACCTTCATGACGGTGATCCGGGAGCGGCGATTCTTGACGCACTCAGCTTCGGCATCAGTCTTTTGCGAGAGCAGCCGCCGGCCTATCGCCGCGCTGTCCTGCTCTTTAGCGAAACCATCGACAACGATAGCCAAACCAGCTTTGAGGATGCACTCCGCGCAGTCGACGACACCAACACCGCAATTTACAGCTTCGGGTTTTCGAGCACGAAAACAGCTCTCAAGCATGAAGCTTCGAAGCTGCCCCGGCCCGGAGGTACGCCCTATTCTGATGAGCCATACCAGAAGGGCGGCTGCATGAGCCGTGACCCAAATGCGGACCCGGACGCGCATGGTAAGCGCAGCGTCCAGGCTCTGGACTGCGCCACCGACCTTTTCCCACCGCTGCGACTGGCGCGGCTAGCGTTCATCGCCGCGAAAGACGATCTCCAGCGCAATGTCCCCCAGTCGGTCGCGCGGTTGACGGGCGGCGAGTACTTTTCCTTCAAGGATTCCAGGACGCTCAAACAGCATCTGGTAACCATCTCGAATGATTTGCCGAACCATTACGTTCTGAGCTTTCGTCCGCAATCGCCTCCGCCGGGGCTCCATGCGCTGGAACTGAAGCTCCCAGGCAGACCGGAACTCGAACTGAGGTCGCGCGATGCATACTGGGTCGACGCCGTGCCGCCCGCGAATAAGAAGTAGCATTGTTTCAGCGGGTAGGAGAATCGATTGACGGGCCTCCGTAGACAACACATCAAGAGTGACAAGCAAGTTGAAATCAGGAGTCGACATGTCCGGTGGTGAGCGCAGCGCGATTGTGATATGGCGTCAAATGCACGAATCAAGTGCAAATCGTGCGCCTTCCGCTATGTCAGGCAACACCTATATGTAAGGCTGTACCGCTTCACAAGTACCTGAAAGCGGGGCCTGGATCTGAAATCTCTACATAGGTAACCGGCCATGGATGGAAGTTTCTGGCATCGAAAATGGGAACGGAACGAAATTGCTTTTCACGAATGCGAAGCCAACCCTTTGCTGGTGACATATTTCAACGACCTTTCCTTGCCGGAAGGGAGCCGTGTGTTTCTGCCGCTGTGCGGCAAAACGCTCGATATTCATTGGTTGCTGTTTCATGGCTATCGCGTCGCCGGTTCGGAATTGAGCAAAATCGCTGTTGAGCAGTTGTTCTCGGAACTTGGTGTCGAACCGGATATAACGGTAATCGACCGACTCAGTCGATATAGCTCAAACAACATCGACATCTTTGTTGGCGACATCTTCAATTTATCCCGCAGCGTACTCGGCCAAATCGACGCGATTTATGACAGAGCCGCTCTGGTGGCTCTCCCCGAAACGATGCGGGGCCGATACGCGTCACACCTGATCAAGATTACCGATCGGGCGCGACAATTACTAATCAGTTACGACTACGACCAGCGTCTCCTCGATGGGCCGCCGTTTTCAGTCATCCGAGAGGAAGTCGGTCGGCTATACCAGGAAAGCTACGATGTGAAGCTGCTCGCAAGCGCGGATATCAAGGGTGGGTTGAAGGGACAAGGTGCGGTAGAAGAGAATGTCTGGCTGCTTAGCAAAATGAATCGTGAGGATGCCTGACAAGATGGCTATGGCAACGCAGACGCATGAGGAGCAGATCGCCTGTTCTGCTTGAAACCCGGTTGAGCATTGCCTAAACTACCATATGCGGAAAGTAGTCATCATCGGCCCGCCTCCCGTGCAGGTCCTGGACGTAACTGGCCCATTAGAGGTCTTTTCTAATGCACCTGATTACGAGATTCAACTTGCAAATCCCGGGCTTGAACGAACTCTTCAGACCAATCGCGGCGTCGTGCTCGCCGATGCAACTCCCATCGCCGACGTCCACGGTCCCATCGACACACTTGTGATCGCCGGAGGCCCCGGCGCAGAAAGCGGTTGTTACGATCCCAAGTTCATCGCCTGGATCGCGAAAGCCGCAAAGCAGTCTCGTCGCGTTGCATCCATCTGTACCGGCGCATTTCTTCTCGCAGAAGCAGGTCTTCTTAACGGGAAGCAAGCCGTCACACACTGGACCTTCTGTGACCGTCTTGCCAGGGAATATCCAAAAGTGGCAGTGCGGCCCGAGCCGATCTTTCTCCGCGACGGCTCAATCTACACATCGGCAGGTATCACAGCCGGCATTGACCTCTCGCTCACCTTAGTCGAAGAAGATCACGGACACGAAACAGCTCTCAAGATCGCGCGCTTCCTGGTTATGTTCCTCGTGCGTCCGGGTGGACAAGCGCAATACAGCCATATGCTCTCGCATCAGGCCGTCACCTCGCAGCCATTGCGCGAGCTCCAAGTATGGATGCTCCAACACCTTCGTGAAGGCCTCACCGTGGAATCGCTCGCCGACCGCATTGGGATGAGCGCTCGCCATTTCACGCGCGTCTGCCTGCGCGAGACTGGAATGAACCCCGGCCAGTTCGTTGACCGTATGCGGGTCGAAGCGGCCCAGCAGATCATCGACAGCTCCTCTCGTGGGCTTAAAGAAATAGCCGACTCCTGCGGCTTCCAATCTGCGGATGCGATGCGCCGCACCTTTCTCCGGGTCCTCGGTGTGACAGCGGCCGAATATGCCAGCCGCTTCAAGAGCACACTCGTGCGGCCAGTCTCGTAGATTGCGATGTCCTAAATTGCTGTAATCATGTCGTGGCGCTCACCAAGCGCAAGCTCTAGCGTGGTTATGTAAGCAAATCACTTTGCGAGGGCGTCCATGACCGTATCCACTCAGGCTTCTCAAGCAGCACTCATCTCGGGCATCAGAGTTCCCGACAGTAATCTTGCCAGCGAAATCACGGAGTTCATCCGCGATACAGAATCGACTCTGCTGTTCAATCACTCCAGCCGCGTTTACTATTTTGGCGCACTCGCAGGTCAGCGCCGTGGTTTCAAGTTCGATGCCGAACTTCTCTACGCAGGCGCCATGTTCCACGACATCGGTCTGGTACCTGCTTACAGCAGCGAAGCAGACCGTTTCGAGGTTGACGGAGCAAATGCCGCGCGCGACTTCCTGCGCCGGCATAACATCTCTGAGCAGGATATCGACCACGTGTGGACAGCGATTGCACTGCACACCACTCCCGGCATCCCTCAGTACATGCATCCGGTCGTAGCCCTGCTAACAGCAGGCGTCGAAATGGATGTGCTCGGAATCGACTACGCCAGTTTCACAGATTCAGACCGCAACGCCGTCGTGAAGGCGTTCCCGCGTACAGTACAGTTCAAAGAGGATATCCTGCAGGCCTTCTACGACGGCATCAAACACAAGCCTGACACTACGTTTGGAAACGTGAAAGCAGACGTGCTCGCAGACAAAGATCCCAGCTTCGACCGTGGCAACTTCTGCGATGTGATACGAAACTCTTCCTGGCGCGGCTGATCAAGCGAAGGACGCGGCCCCATTCCGAAGACCGGTGAACCCACATCTTTACAACAGAGGTGCGGATTCACCCGTCATGTGTACACCTGGGAGATGAACCGTGACAGCTATCGTCTCAAGATACGCTTCGACCGGCCACACCATCGTGAACGTAACCTTCGACATACAGTGCGAGTAGCAAAAACCATAAATTGAAAGGTACGGAGCACTATGAAGAACTTCAAAGAATTGTCGGAACGCGAGATTCTCGCATTGGCCATTTCTCTGGAGGAAGAAGACGAGCGCGTATATGCGGACTTTTTCGATGGACTGCGGCAGGATTATGCCGGATCTGCTTCGGTGTTCGAGAGCATGCGAAAGGAAGAGTCGGAACACCGCCGTCGTCTGATCGAACTCTATCAACAGAAGTTTGGCGAACACATACCACTCATTCGCCGACAGGACGTGAAAGGATTTGTCCAGCGCACGCCGGTGTGGCTGGTGCGGCCACTGGGGCTCGACACTGTTCGCAAGCAGGCAAGCGCTATCGAAGTCGAGACTCGCAGATTCTATGAACGAGCCGCGGCGCGAGCCCAGGACGCCAGTATTCGCCAGCTTCTGGATGACCTTGCGCAGGAGGAACGCTCTCACGAGGATCGCGCCCAGGAATTGACGAAGAGAAGCTGCGTCCAGACGTGAAGGAAGATGAGGACAAGGCGCGCCGGCGGCTGTTTGTGCTTCAAATCGTGCAACCGGGCCTGGCTGGACTGATGGATGGCTCGGTGTCGACTTTGGCCCCGGTATTTGCGGCGGCCCTGGCCACCAAGAACAGCTGGGACGCCTTCCTGGTAGGGATGGCTGCATCGTTGGGAGCCGGCATCAGCATGGGCTTTGCGGAGGCGTTGTCCGACGATGGGAGTCTTACGGGACGCGGACATCCGTGGGCACGCGGTCTCATTTGCGGCGCCATGACGACGCTGGGAGGCATTGGCCACACCCTTCCGTTCCTTATCCAGGAGTTTCAGTTTGCCTTGGGGATCGCCATTGTCGTCGTCCTCGTCGAACTCGGGGTCATCACATGGGTGCGGCACCGGTTCATGGATACACCCGTGATCTCCGCAGCTCTACAGGTGGGGCTTGGTGGAGCACTGGTGTTCATTACCGGCATACTCATCGGAAGGTCGTAGGAATTCTCCAAAGAGAAGAGCCCCGAGGATTGGGGAAGCGTACTGACGACGTTTTCACCATTCACAGGCATTCGGTTTGGAGCGGGCCAACGGCTGGGAGCAGAGAATAGAGCCCTGACCCGTCTGTGGAGAACCGGTTCATAGGAAGAGCGCTGCTACTCGGACTTTGCACTCCTGTTTCAGTGTGATCAATGGCGCTAATCCGGTGACCGGTGACAGCAATACCGTGACCGCTTGTCTTCGGCTGCAGGCCCCCACCTTCGCAAGTCGCCGAAATAGGCGGTAATCTCTAAGGATCGGAGATGCCGATGGAGAGCCTTCTCGAGGACGTTCGATGTGGAATCAGATCGCTTGTGAAAGCCCGCCGATTTACGCTGGCGGCGGTGCTTACAGTCGGGCTGGGAATTGGGGCCAACGCTGCGATGTTCAGCGTGATTCATTCCGTGCTGCTCAAACCGTGGCCTTATGAGAATCCCGCACGGGTACTGGTAGTCTCCCAGCGGCAGGTGAATGGAAACTTCAATCTCTTCTCTACACCAGACTTTCTCGATTGGAAGCAACAGGGCGGACTGCTGGCGAAGATGGGCGCCCATGTCTCCTGGAAGTTCAATCTAAGTAGTACGGAGGAGCAGCCCGAGCGCATTTCCGGCGGCTTGGTGTCCTATGAGCTACTGCCGGTTCTGGGCGTGCAACCGATACTGGGCCGGTGGTTTTCTGCCCAGGAAGATGTTGCAGGATCGGGTAACTTTGTGGTGTTGAGCAATGCCTTGTGGAGAAACCGCTATAAAGCAAATGCCCGCATCGCCGGCACCGCCATTCAACTCGACGGAGCGCCGTACACCGTTGTGGGCGTAATGCCCGCCGGGTTCGATGTCTTTGGCGGCAAGGAGTTGCTTTGGACGCCTTTGCAATTGCGCCGCAACACCGGGATCGGTTCCTCGGCAACGGTTCACTGGCTGACAGGCTTTATCCGCCTGCCGGACGGAATGAGCGTGAAGCAGGCGCGGGCGGAACTGGACGGCATGGCGGCCCGCCTGCATCGCGAAGATGCGACCGGCGATATAGGTTTTGGTGTCTATCTCCAGACATTGAATGATGCCTCCGCGGGCAATGTGCGCCCCGCTCTGATCATGCTGATGGTTTGCGTCGGCTTTGTACTGCTGATTGCCTGCTCCAACGTGGCCAACCTGTTGTTGGCCCGGGGAACTGCGCGGCGACGTGAAATGGCAATAAGGTCTGCGCTGGGCGCTTCGCCACTGCGAGTTGCCAGGCAACTACTGATTGAGAGCTCGCTGCTGGCATCCGCTGGTGGCGCGCTTGGAGTTGCATTTGCATTTCTTGCTCTGCGCGGAGTGTTAGCCACCCATCCCCCAAGCATCCCTGGCATTGAGGAGGTCAGCATCGATGGCGGGGTGTTGGCTTATACGGTTCTGATTTCCCTGGTCGTCGGAATGCTATTCGGGATGGCTCCATCGATCGAGGCTGCGCGTCTCGATGTGACCGATAGCTTGAGGGAGCAGGGAAGTGCGGTGGGTTGTGGATTTGGGGGATACCGTTCCACGCTGGTGATCGCCGAAACGGCACTGGCTTCGATTCTGTTGATTGGTGCGGGGCTTGCGCTCAAGAGCCTCTGGTCGCTGCGCAACGTCGAGCTGGGGTTCGATCCGAGCAACGTGCTCACCTTCCGTATCGCTGCACCCGCGCAGTTTACAGGGCAACGGATGGCCGATTTTTATCACCAGGTTGCGGAGCGCTTGCAAGCCATGCCCGGAGTGCAATCGGCAGCGGTGGCTCGCGATCTGCCGATGAGCGGCACTGATCCTTCGATGCCCATCGTGGTGGAAGATAAGAATCCAGTCCCTGTACAAGGGGAGACCGTTACTCGCTATCGAGCGGTAGGCGGGCACTATTTCCATACTTTAAAGATTCCTCTGCTGCAAGGGCGCGATTTTGACGAACGCGACGCAGCAAATGCGCCAGCTGTCGCCATCGTGAGCGGTAGCCTGGCGCGTAAATATTGGCAGGGAGAAAGCCCGATCGGCAAGCGGTTGAAGCCGAATTTCAAGGGTAGCTCATGGTGCATGGTCGTGGGGGTTGCAGGCGATGTCCGTCACTGGGGCGCCGATGTGGACATTGAGCCTACTGCTTATTATCCCTATACCCAGGTCCCGGACACAATTAGGCCACTGCTGGAAGCGAATATGGGCATCGCTGTCCGGAGCACCCTTGGCGAGGCCGATCTTCTCCATTCGGTTCGCGCAGCAGTGGCGGATGTCGATAGAAATGTTCCTGTGTACGAGACGAAAACCATGGAATCGATGCTGTCGGATTCTGGATCTTTGCGCCGCTTCGATCTGTCGTTGTTGGGTATGTTCTCCGGGCTGGCGCTTGCGCTGGCTGCGATCGGAGTCTACGCGGTCATGGCCTATTCTGTGTCACAGCGCACGAAGGAAATGGGCATTCGCATGGCGCTGGGCGCGCAGTCAAAGGATGTCTTCGGTTTAATCCTGAAGCAGGGAACCAGGCTCGCTATGATCGGGGTCGGGATTGGAGTTGTGGCCGCCTTCTTTCTACGAAATATCATGGCTAGCTTCGTATATGGACTGAGCGCCAATGATCCAGTTATCTTGTCTGTCGTGCCGTTGCTGGTTGTCTCCGTCGTCCTGCTGGCTTGTTACCTGCCCGCCCGTCGCGCCACCAAAGTGGATCCCTTGGTGGCTTTGCGATACGAGTAAGGAGACCTTTCTCTTTAGGTTGCCAGTCCGGAAGCATCCATTTTGCTTGCCGCACCCGGAAATCCGCCGATGGCTGCGCTAATCGCGGACTCTCCGTCAGGAACTCACGTTGCCAATTCCCGTTCACACATTCGGCTATACGGTACGGGATGCCCCCCAATTTATTGCCTCTAGAGGCTGCCCGGGACGGAAGCTGCAATGCAACGGTCACAGGAGGTTGGTGTGGCGCTCCCGCATCTGTCGAGGCGTCTGGCTCGTCTTCTCACGCAAGAGAATTGAGATCAGGTCGAAAAAAATAAGTTGGGCCGCTTCATACAAGCTGCCCATCGGAAGGAGACTTGTGCGTTCGCCAAGATCATTCGCCATGGTCTGGGCGGGCAAGTCTATTGCCACGTCGGCTATTCGAGCCGCCGGGCCGCTTGGCTGCGCAGTGACGACCAATGTGCGTGCTCCGGCATCTCGGGCCGCCTCCAATAATGCCATCACCGTCGAAAACGAGCCCGGCCCTGCACTGGTAAGTAATAAGTCGCCTGGGCCGAGAGGAGGGACCGTCATATCGCCGACGGCGTGGGAATCCAGGCCGAGGTGCATGAGACGCATGCAGAATGCTTTCATCATTAAGCCTTCCCGCCCCACCCCGTAACATGCGATATGACGCGCCTTCAGGATCTCCGCGCACAGGAGGTCCACCGCGGCGATTTGCACTTGAGGAAAGACTGAGCCAACCTCAGAAATCGCCTGTTGAGCCATCTGGTGAAACATGCGACTGTCATTTTCCATGACGATCCTCTCCTCCTGAACAAACTTGGGGAAACGCACAAGCCAGGTCACACGGGCCCACCGCGAGAAGGCAAATCGTAAAATGCGCGTAGCAGTCAGGTTTTACCAGCGTTTTGCGTGAGGGTCTCCTCCTCAAGCCGGCTTCTCCTGCCTCCACGACCAGGTGGTCACGCGCTGTGGCCATTGATTGGAACCGAGAACAGTAGGGTAACCCGCCAGACTCCAAGCTTACCTCATGGCCGATCAAATCAAAATTCCAGGCGGAAGGTCGCCTGTCCCTGCCGGTTGCTGATTTGTGAACTTAGGTTAGTAATCTGGCCAAATGTCGAATCGAGGGAATTTGCATCGGGGCCCTGTAGTTGTGTCCGATTAAAAGCATTGAAGTAATCGAGGCGTAAAGTGGCTCGTACGCGCTCTCCTATAGGAAAGGTCTTTATGACATCAAAATTCTCTATCCTCAAAGGTGGGGTGCGCAAGCTTGCATAGGAACGCACCGCATTGCCCAGTTCCCAAGGCCCGGTGTTGACGAATGCATTTATCGGGAATTGTACCGGCGGCGCCGACGACTTCCCGGTGAAGTAGTTCTTCGACAAACTATAGTTATACGTCTTTAGCTTCACGCCCTGGACTATATCTGGTCGATCGGTAAAATTGGCGTAGAGCGGATTGTAGTTATTGTAGGCTCCAAAAGGATATCCGCCGGCATAAGTCAGGATCCCACTGAACTGCCAGCCTCCGACCAGCTGGTCTAATATTCCCTTCGAATTCAGATACTTCTTCCCATAGCCGAATGGGAGCGCATAGGTGGCGACAACATTCACTATGTACTTCTGGTCCAGCGCAGACGGCGTAAATTCCGGCGGCATATCGAACGAATTGATGGGGTTGGGTTGAAAAAGTGTCGATCCGACCGACTCGTTGGCAATGTTTCTTGAGAGCGTCAGATCGGCAAGATAGCTTAAACCGCCAGAAAATCGCTTCTCTCCCTGCACCTGCAGTCCGTTGTAGAAAGCCGTGCCATCTGTTTCATAGGTGTTGTATATGTCGGAGTATTGGGGGAAGGGAATCAACGTCTGTATGACCGTGCCGGTGCCTCCAAACTGTTCGACCCAGCCAGGGTAGGGAATCTTGATACCGGCGGCAACGGCGTCCGGAGAAGTTGCAAGTTCACCTAAGAGGCTTCCATATTGCAGCACGGACGGGTTCGGCTGCTCGGGCTGATGCAGCGAAGACGGAACGTGTATCGCGCGATTGCCGACATACGACGCCTTCACAAACATGTCCCAGGGAAGCTGCCTCTGAACGCCAATATTCCACGCTTGATCGTAGGGGGCCCTGCCAAAAGTCTTTGGGTTGAAGCCAAGAATGGTGTTTCCGTTCCCGATCGATGGGCTAAAAGGAGTCGGCGCCGGCAAAGGCATCGGGTTTCCATCCCAACTGCCGTAAGCCGGTGTACTGCTCCCGCTTGACTGGCGGCTGAATTCGCCACCCAACAGGGAGGCAAAGTAAAATGCGGTCTGCGTGGTCCCATATTCATAAGCGCCACCGTCGAGAAAAGTTATGAAAAAACCGGCCTGGAGCACGGTTTTGGAGTCCAGCTTGTAGGAAACGCCCACTCTGGGCTGCAGGTTCTTCCAATTGATGTTTGCACGGGTGATTCCGGCGCATCCAGCACAATTACCGAATTTGCTGGCGCCTCCCGGCAGGTTGCCGGCGCCGGGATCAAGCACAGTAGGAACCTGGAAGTTAACGTAGACGATATTGTTGTTGTTCTCCGTAAAGGGGACCATGATGTCCCAGCGAAGGCCAAAATTTGCAGTTAAACGCTGGTTGACCTTCATATCGTCCTGAATATAAAACGCGAATTCTTTGTTGCGCATACGTGTTACATCTGAACTAAGACGTACACTCGCATCCACCTCGCCGAGAAGGAAGCTTGCGAATGAGCTGCCGTAAACGCCGAAATTGGGATCACTGGTATTGGGAGTGGAGGTAGTGCGTTGCGTGAAACTGAACGTACCCCCGCAGAACTGGCAGGCAAGAAGGTCCTGATACGTGCGCCTGAACTGGCCTCCAATATTGAAGTTGTGGCGCCCTTTGTTCCAAAGCCAATTGTTGGCGATCACGATACCCAACGTGCGATTGTTTACCTGTGCAAATCCACCGAATTGGCCGGACACATTGGTGAGACCATTGCTTGCACCAAACGGTGTCGACGCATTTTGCCCATCGAAAGCAATGTAGGGGAAATTGGTACCGCTCACAAGTCCCGGAAAATTGACGCCGCTTTTGGCATTATGTTCGCCGCTGATTTCACCAATCCAATCTGCACCTGCCGTGACGACCAGGTTTGATCTCAGGGTGTTCACATAATTCAGCACAAAGCCTGAACCGAGTTCGGTATCGTTGATTCTACTTTGCAGCTCGTTGCTGGAAGGCACGATGGGGGCAAACGTAAAAAATGGAGAGGATAGTGAATCCTGCCATTGGCTAAAGTGAATACTCTGAGAGGCGGTCAGATTATGGTCGAGGGTGTAGCCCCACAGGTACTGGCTGATAGCCACCGCAGGAACAGCTGGGGACTTATTACTCTGCAGGCCAGAAACTAAACCGGTACGGTCCGGATTTGGGATGTTCGGCAAAATAGATTGTGAAAGAGGACTGATGCGTGACTGGGGAATGATGTTGCCGGGAAACGGCTGCCCGGTCATAGGATCGTAAATTGGGATCTGGGTGCCGGTGGAATCTACAAAACCGCTAAAATCGCCGTTCTTCATGGCCTGTGTAGGCACAGTTCCAATGGTCTTCTGCGCCTGGTTCTGGGTGAACCGGTCGAAACTAAAGAGGAAGAATGTGCGATTCTTTCCGTGATAAAGCTTGGGTATAACGACCGGGCCACTCACGGTAAACCCATAGTCGTTCTGCTGGTCGACGGGGGGAGCAGGAGATCCGTCGGGCCGGAAATATGTGGGGAAAAATCCGTCGGAGTCGAATAGTTGATTGCGCAGAATGTAGAAGGCATCTGCATGAAGCTGATTGGTGCCGCTTGCCATGTTGTAGGTTACGGCGCCTTGCCCCAGCCCATATCCCGCATCGAACGTGGAACTTTGAACACGGAACTCGTTCACCATTTCATACGGGGGATTGATCTGGGTCTGAACCCCGGAATACTGCACGAATGCCACTGGGACGCCGTTGAATTGAACTTCATTTTCGAAAGTGAGACCACCATTGATGTTGTGGCTGGCGGCATTCCCCTGCACGCCCGGGGCAAGATACATAAATGAGTCGAGCTGACGAGCCAGACTATTGATCTCAATAGGGGCTGTCTTGACTAACTCGGGTTCCAGGGTGGTGCCTTGCGAGGGAGAAGTGGTATTCAACGAGATTGCACTTGCCGTTACGCTTACCGTCGCGTCGGTGGCGCCGGGCACCATCTGCAAGACGACAGTAGAAGTCGTGGCGACTTCGACCGTCACATCATTCTGGACGGACCTCTTGAATCCCGTTGCTTCCGCTGCAACGGTATAGGGTCCAGGCTTCAATCCGATGACCGTAAAGGTCCCTATTGAAGAGGTGGTGGCTTGCGATACGACATTGGTAGTGTTGTTGGTAATAGTGACGGCGACATGAGGCATGACAGCGCCGGAACTATCTATGACCGTGCCGCTGATGCCAGTTACCGCCTGGGCGCACAGCCGACCGCTCAAGAGTAGAGCGGCGATGGAGAATATCAGAACCGGCAGGAATCCCAAGCCACTCCAGCTAAGGGCACTTCTGCGGAAATAACTTGAGCTGTGAGTCATTGTCCCCTCCTCCAGAAACCTCCAGATTCGAAGTCATGAGTCCCAATGGACGGTTATTTCTCCACGGTCAGCGCCCAGTCATTGTTTCCAGCGTGATTGTTTCCACGAGGTGGGAATTCATGTCGTGAAGCGATTCATCCTTGCTTTCATGAAAAGCCTCACTGTCCGGCGCAGGTTCGGGATGGTCCCTAACCTTAGTCAAATCCAGACCTTCGTGATAGGAAGTTTCATACCCGCCTTTGTTGCGAGGCTACGATTGCCCTCGGGTGGCGGCCTCGCGGGATTGTGGGGGCAAGGGTAGGAGCGTTCGGACGCACAAGTCAACACGGGCCCAGCCCACCGCTCAATCGATGGTCCGGCATTCGGCAAGCCTCATGTGATGTATAGACCGCCCCTAACGATGCCGAAGCGATCTTTGAAGCTCCCCGTCTTTCCGAGTTGTGCTACAGGGACCTATGGTTGTAACGATCCCTGGGGACGCAAAGTCAGATGCCCTCCCGGTGTGCCGGCCTTTGTCCCAAGCCGGCTATGATGACGACGACGGTATGCCGCCGGAGTCATTCCGGAGAACCGATGGAAAACCGCGCCGAAATAGCTTTGGTCGCAAAAGCCCATCTCCTGGGCAATGTCGGATACAGGCCGATTCGTGCCGGCCAGGAGCGTCTGCGCGCGCTCTACGCGGAAGTGATTGAGATAACTCCTGAACGACCGGCCAGTCACCTGTTTGAAGAAATACATGAAATCAGACTCGGTCAACCCGCACACCCGCGCCGCGTCAGATACCTGAATCGGTTCCCCGGCGTGCTTACGGAGGAACTCAAAAAACTCGTGAAGACGATTCAGAGCATACTGCTGGCGGCGAAAAACTTCGACCGTCCCGGCGTACGAGGAATACTGGTTTACCAATAACATCAGTATCATCTTGAGATAGGTTTTGATAGCCAGACGCCCGCGCATGGAAGATCCCGGAAGTTCCGCGCGTATCCTTTGCATCAGGCCGAACACTTCTCTGGGCACCCCCGTATTCGCGGGCAAGATATGCGGAAACTCAGAGTCCTGCTCCAGAAATGGGGTCAGGTATTCAACGCTGTTCGGGCTTCCGTCACTGCGAATCAGATCGGGATCGAAGTAAAGGGTGCCAATGGTCGCCCTCGAGTCCGGTGGGGATTCGGTGGAATGATAGAGAGTGCTGCCGACGATAGCCATATCGCCTACCTGCATCGGCAAGAGACGGTCCTGGACCTGGAAAGTAGCTACGCCGCGGCACAAAAGAAAGATCTCAAAATAGTCGTGCCGGTTCTTACGCACGGTATTCTGGCCGTCGCTGGTCAGAAATCGCAGGTCAACTGGCAGTACCGAGTCAAAAGGCCAGACGTGAATACCTTCGGCATTGATCTGTGGCTGAAGAAGAGAGTATTGATCATTCGCCGGCCATCCGAAGACGCGGTCAACCGTCTCTGTCATGCCGTTTCGAATCGTGGCGTGGGAGCCACTGCTGGATTGTCGCCTTGTCATTCGACGGCAGTCCTTTCTGCCTTCGATCCGACGAACACGTATCCCAAGCTGAGGTCTTCGCCGACTGCGCTGTGGCGAAATTTAGACAATGGTATATCACAGATATAGTGATTTGCCCATGTAGCGTCTTCGAAGGCTGGATAGCAGCGGTAAACCCAGCTCCGTTTTCCGTCCTCGGTGGCTTGTTTCGCGGAAACACCATTTTTACTTCTGTGCCCGGGAAATTCACCGGTAGCTGCGCTAGTCTAGACATAAATTTCAATAGTTTTTTAGGGTTTTCTTATAGCCACCCGAGTCAAGTTGCCAGCACTCTTGATGAAAGAATCCGACTTAGGGGTCGACGGGCCGGAGCTGTGGCGCCGGCTAGCGTCCCGCGGCACTGCGGCCATCTGATGCCTGTTCTCACCGGCGAACTCGATAGCAGCGGCGTCCCGCGGCTGAAGCGCGTTCTAACCGTTTGGGACTTGGCTTTTTACGGAGTTGTCGCGGTCACCCCGAGCGCACCCGCTACCGTATTTGGGCTGGCACAACTGAAGTCTCATGGGCATGCCGTCGACACCCTTTTGGTGGCCATGGTGGCCATGGTACTCACCGCCATCAGTTACGGGAGGATGGCGGCTCTTTATCCCTCGGCTGGTTCGGCCTACACTTACGTAGGGCGCGGCTTACATCCGTATTTGGGCTTCGTAGCAGGGTGGGCGATGTTGCTTGACTACGTTGTCAGCCCGGTTTTTTGCGTAATGTTCGGCACATTCTCGCTCATGCGCTCGTTGCCCGCGCTGCCATTTCCCTTAGGGGCAGCGCTGTTCGCGGGTGGGATCACCTATCTCAACCTGCGTGGTATTCGTTCCACTGTCCGGACCAACCAGATATTGCTTGGGTTCATGTTCGTTGTGCTGCTGAGCTACGTCGTTCTAGCGATTCGCTGGCTGGTGGTGCATCAGGGAGTCGGCGGGTTGTTCTCGATGAAGCCGTTTTACAATGCCGCTACCTTTAATGTGCGGGATATTGCGAGCGCCACATCGTTTGCCGCCCTGGCCTACCTCGGTTTCGACGCAGTCACCACGCTGGCGGAAGATGTAAAGAATCCTCGCCGCAACGTGATGCTTGCTGCGGTTGGGGTTTGCGTCTTTGTGGGGTTATTGGGCGGGCTCCTTGTCTATCTGGCCCAGTTGGTTTGGCCGGATTACAACACCTTTTCGAACATCGAGACGGCATTCATCGAGGTCACAGGGCGGGTGGGTGGAATTGTGTTGTTTCGCGCCATGGCGATCCTGCTATTAGTGGCCATGCTCGGCGCCGGGCTAACCACCCAGGTCGGGGCAGCGCGCCTGCTGTTCGGCATGGGCCGCGATAATTTGATCCCACGCCGGGTTTTCGCTCATCTGCATCCCGTGCGCAACACACCAAACCTCAACATCTGGCTGATCGGGCTACTCGCGTATGGGGGCGCCCTGGTGATGAGTTATGAGGTGACTGCCGAGATCCTTAACTTCGGCGCCTTCCTGGGATTTATGGGTGTAAATCTTGCGGTTATCTGGCAGTTCTGGGTGCGGCGCGCTGAGGGCCATCGCCCGAAGTTTTTTGCGGATGTGGTGCTGCCGGCCGGTGGATTCCTCTTCTGCACCGCAATCTGGTGGGGGCTGGCAGCGCCTGCCAAGATCGCTGGGGGCATCTGGTTCGTGCTTGGCTTGCTCGTCTTGGGAGTCCACACGCGAGGCTTCCGGCAGGCAGTCGTATTACCAGATCCCGCCATCTACGAGTGACAGGGAGAACGCAAAGTAACCATGAAGAAGCAAGAAATTGAAACACCGGCCCTGGTGATGGACCTCGATGCCCTGGACGCCAATATTGCGACCATGGCCGGGTTCTTGCGCAAGGGACCGGTCCGGGCACGTCCTCATTTCAAGAACCACACCATCCTGGCACTTGCGGCCCGCCAGGTGAAGGCTGGCGCCATTGGGATCACCGTCGCCCGGGTTAGACACGCGGAAGCGCTGGTTGATCATGGCATTCAAAGTGTCCTGATCGCGAATGAGGTTGTGGATGAGCGGAGCATCAAACGCCTGCTCGATCTATCTCCCCGCGCCGAGATCATCCTTGCGGTTGATAACCCGAAGGTCATCGCAGACATGGGGCACCTGGCTCGAAATGCGAACCTGTTTCTCAACGTCGTCATCGATCTCGACCTCGGTCTTGGACGCAGTGGCGCGCCGGTCGAAGAATCACTCAGCCTGGCTCGATTGGCTCTTGAATCTGGACTGCGGGTGCGGGGTCTCATGGGATACGAAGGCCATTTGCAGAAGCTACCCGACACAGAGGAGAGTCGAAGGCTCCGCAGCGCCGCAGCCGAGACTTTGGTCGAATCCCGACGGCTGTTTGAGCAAAACGGAATCCCGGTCGACATTGTGACCACCGGCGGCACAGGTACTTACAAGATCCACACAGGAATTCCCGGAATCACAGAAGTGCAAGTGGGCTCCTATATGTTGATGGAGACGATATACAAGCCTTTTGTGCCAGAGTTCCAACTGGGACTTAGTGTGCTCGCCACTGTCGTAAGCAAGAGGGATAACGATCATCTGGTAGTCGATGCCGGAATGAAGGCCATCAGCGCTGAACGCGGGCTGCCATCCATCAAGGATGTCGAAGGTCTACACTTGAAGGCGTTGCATGCCGAACACGGCATTGTGCGGATCATCGACCCAAATACGCCGGTCAATGTTGGAGACAAACTGGAACTCTGGGTCGCCTATTCCGACGCGACGGTGCATCTCCATCGCGAGATGTACGGCGTTCGCAACGGTATTGTCGAGGAAGTCTTCAAGATTGAGTATTAGCGCTATCTCTGACCACGGTCAATCGTGTGCCCTTCGGAAAGGGTCGATCGTAGCCTTGCAACAAAAACCGCTGTGAGGTTTCCTATACGGCCCGATCTGGGCCCCCTAGATTTAGGTGGTCCGCGCCAGAGAGGCATAGTCAAGACGCACGGCGTTTTTCCAACAACTAGACGATCTCGCGTAGTCCTCGGAGAAGAGCATGGTGACTCCTGGCGCCACACGTAGGTATCTCCCAATGAATTTCAGACGACTGGCTTGGAACGCGAGCTTACTGACTCTGGCTGTCGCGTTCGCCGCCTCTGGCTGCTCGACCACCACCAAGGAACCTCCTGCTGCCGCCACCGCGGCGCCGGTTCCAGTTGCGCCCCCTGTCAACACCTACACCACCAGGTTCCCGCTCAAAGAAGACCCCATCTCCGAGGGCGGCCGTTGGATCGATGGCAAAACCGTCGGAGTCGATTGGGGCAATATCTCCACAACTCCGGGTCTTGCAATCGGCCACGCAGGGCCGAAACGTTTTGCCGATGCGACAGCGTTGTTGACGGGGACCTGGGGGCCTACCCAGACGGCAGAGGCAGTCGTCTTATCCAAAAAAGTCTTCCGTTATCCGGAAGTTTCTTTGCGTTTACGATCTGCCTTGTCGCTGCATAACTGTTCTGGCTATGAGATCTCGAATTCACTCAAGAGTGATGAATCGGCTTACCTGATCATAGTCAGGTGGAACGGCGGCCTGGCGGACTTCACCTATCTTGCACAACTTCATGGCAAACAATATGGAGTTACCACCGGGGATGTCGTTAAGGCGACTATCGTCGGAAACGTTATCACGGCCTACAAAAACGGCGTCCAGTTGGCCCAGGTTACCGACAACACCTATCCGACAGGGAACCCGGGTATGGGGTTTAACGAAGGCAAGAACGGCGACTATGGAATCACCAGCTTCACCGCTACGGACGCCCCGATCGCTACCCCTCCTGCAACGGCGCAGGGTGGCAAGTGAGTCTTGCGTTTGAACTGTGCAGATTACTTGAATAAGCTTGCGGACCAAATGAAAAGAAAGGCGCATTTGCAAATCGTCTGAAGCTGCTGGAGCCGGAGTCTGAAGTGTTTTCAGATATCCTATCCAAGTTAATGGGTACCTGCATCCTCTTGCAGAGGACGGCGGGTCAGTGAGCGAGGGTCCAGCGAAGATTTTTTCCACCCGCGAAAACATTGTTGGAATCATAGCCAACCCAGCATCGGGCCGTGATATCCGGCGCCTGGTTGCGCAAGGGGCGGTCTTCACGATCGCAGAAAAGTGCAGCATCATTACCCGGCTAATCTCTGCCCTGGGGGTGACTGGCGTTACCAGCATCCTGATGATTCCGGATCGAGGCGGCATCGCCGAACGAGTTCGACGTGTGCTTGCGATGCGCGGTCCGGATGACCCGGGGCCGAAGGTTGTGTTCCTTGACATGCAGATTGAGGATGGTCCTGCGGACACGGTGCGGGGTGCGGCGCAAATGGTGGCCGCCGGGGTGAGGGCCATTGTGGTCCTCGGCGGTGATGGGACGCAGCGATTAGTGGCTGGTGCTTGCGGAGATGTTCCCATCATGCCGCTCTCCACCGGCACCAACAATGTCTTTCCCGAATCGCGCGAGGCGACGATCGCCGGGATTGCCACGGGCCTGGTCGCTGCGGGTAAGATATCCGCTGCAGACTCTACCGTGCGCAACAAAATTCTGCGCCTGGAGATTGACGGCGTTCCCCACGATTTAGCTGTGGTGGACATTTCGGTGTCTGAAAACCGTTGGGTGGGATCGAAGGCGCTGTGGCGCCCGGAAGCCCTGGATCAGATTTTTGTCGCCTTTGCCGAACCCGACGCGATTGGACTATCGTCCGTGGCTGGCCTTATCCGGCCTACTTCCCGGCGCGCGCCTCATGGTCTGCGCATCGATTTGGCGCCTCCTGATCGGGCGAAAGTCACCATGATGTGCCCGATTGCACCCGGATTGATATTGCCTGTCGGCATTGAGCATGTTCAAGAGATATACCCTGGAGAAAGCCATGATCTGCGACTTGCGCAAGGTACAGTCGCTCTTGACGGAGAACGGGAATTTGAATATAGTTCGCGCCGACGTGCCAGTGTCCGATTGGATGATCAGGGACCTTACACAATCGACATCGACAAAGTGATGGAACGAGCCGCTCAAGACCGGCTGCTCGCGATTAACTAGTTCTCCGGCAGAGGGGGTTGACCAAGTTATGGATCTCACGCGATCCGATTTACTAGAGGCTTACCGGGTCATGACTTTGATCCGTGCGTTCGAGGAACGTCTTCACCTGGAATTCGCCACCGGAGAGATTCCAGGCTTCGTCCACCTCTACGCGGGCGAAGAAGCCATCGCCGCGGGCTTCTGCCTCCTGCTCGACGAGCGGGACAAAATTACGAGTACCCATCGGGGGCATGGGCATTGCCTGGCGAAAGGCTGCGATGTTGACGGAATGATGGCGGAGATCTATGGCAGGAAGAACGGTCTCTGTGCCGGCAAGGGTGGGTCGATGCACATCGCAGACCTGAGCAAGGGCATGCTGGGGGCGAATGGAATCGTGGGCGGGGGCCCTCCTCTCGCCTGTGGGGCAGCCCTGGCGGCCAAGAGGTTTGGCACCGGGGGCGTGGCGGTTAGTTTTGTTGGGGACGGCGGCGCCAATCAGGGTACGTTCCTGGAAAGCCTCAATCTGGCATCCATTTGGAGTCTTCCCTGCATTTTCGTTGTGGAGAACAACGGATATGCCGAGGCCACCTCAGTTAAGTATGCGGGCGCCTGCCACGATTTCGCTGATCGGGCCAATGGCTTTGGGATGCCAGGCGTAACGCTGGACGGGCACGACTTCTTCGCTGTTTACGAAACTGCAAAAGAGGCCATCGAGCGGGCCCGCAGAGGCGGCGGACCGTCGCTGATCGAATGCAAGGTCAATCGCTATTATGGCCATTACGAAGGCGACACCCAATCCTACCGGGGTCCGAACGAGGTGGAGAAAATCCGCGAATCCAGGGACTGCATTCGTCACTTCGCCGCAAAAGTTACGTCCGCGGGACTGCTGAAACAAGCGGAACTCGAGAACATCGACCGTGAGGTAGCCGGGTTAGTAGAGGACTCTGTCAAGAAAGCTAAGTCCGCGCCGAAGCCTGTACTGGCCGACCTGCTGACCGACGTTTACATCTCGTACTGAGCGGTTTCACCATTAGTGTGTCCCATCCGGCTTCAGTGAAGTGGGGCTTTTCTCGGTGAAAAGCCCCGTGTAAGGCATTCTCACCGGTTACACCTATCGTGAAACCGCTCTAGGACCGAAGGGCAGGAACATGGACAGGAAAATTACCTTCAAGCAGGCGATCAACGAAGCGCTGTCGCAGGAGATGGAACGGGACAAGACGGTCATCCTCATGGGTGAGGATGTTGCCGGCGGCAGCGGAACCAACGGTGAAATGGACGCCTGGGGCGGGGTCCTCGGGGTCACGAAAGGTCTGTGGGAATTGTATGGCGATCGTGTCATGGACACCCCCATCACAGAATCCGCTTTTGTTGGAGCCGCGATCGGCGCCGCGACGGCAGGACTGCGTCCGGTGGTGGAATTGATGTTTGTTGATTTCATGGGCGTCTGTTTCGACCAGATCTATAACCAGGCGGCCAAATTTCGTTACATGTTTGGCGGCAAGGCGGTCACGCCGCTTGTGGTTCGCACCATGATGGGCGCTGGCTTCCGCGCTGCCGCACAGCATTCGCAGGCGCTTTACCCCATCTTCACCCACATCCCCGGGCTGAAGTGTGTTGTTCCGTCCACGCCCTATGATGCCAAGGGGTTGTTGATCCAGGCGATCCGTGACGATGACCCGGTCATTTTCTTTGAGCACAAGATGCTCTATGCGCTCCAGGGACAAGTACCCGAAGAACCCTATGCAATTCCTTTTTCTGAAGCCAACTTCGTCCGCGAGGGAAAAGATGTCACGATCGTGACCCTCGGGCGCATGGTTCACGTGTCTTTAGAGGCCGCGGGTCTTTCTGCGAAAGAGGGAATTGACTGCGAAATTCTCGACCTTCGGACAATCTCGCCCATGGATGAGGACAGCATCCTCGAGAGCGTAGAGAAGACGGGCCGACTGGTTGTCGTGGATGAAGCGTCGCCTCGTTGCAATATTGCCACCGACGTCTCTGCTCTCGCCGCGCAGAAAGCCTTTAGGTCATTGAAGGCGCCGATTCGGATGGTGACTCCCCCCCACACCCCCGTACCCTTCAGCGACGTGCTGGAGGATGAGTATCTGCCAAATCCTGGGAAGATCGCGGCCGCTGTTCAGGATGTCATGAGGTATAAGGCATGAGTGATGCTGACATACATCTGTTGACGATGCCCAAATGGGGCCTCGCCATGAAAAAAGGCCAGGTGGTTGGGTGGCTCATCGAGGAAGGCGCGGAAGTCCGTCCCGGGCTGGAGCTGGTGGAGATAGAAACAGAGAAGGTCCTCAGCGCGGTCGAGGCCGCGACGTCGGGGGTGCTCCGTCGAAAAGTGGCGCGACCGGGTGATGTCGTCCATGTCGGCGGCTTGCTGGGTGTGATTGCCACTCCCTCCGCTTCCGAGTCGCAAATTGACGACTCCATTGACGATTTTCAGGCCCACTTCATTCCCGAAGAAGCCGAGGAAGAAGTTGCAGGTCCGACACTTCAAACTGCGGATGTTCATGGATACCGCATCAGCTACCTCCGGCGTGGTGAAGGCGCCGAATCTGCGATATTGATTCATGGTTTCGGCGGAGATCTCAATTCGTGGATGTTCAACCACGAGGGCCTGGCCTCGGGACATTCTGTTTATGCGTTGGATTTGCCGGGGCATGGGGGTTCGTCGAAAAAGGTAGAAGATGGGACCCTGACGGGATTCGCGACGGTTCTGGAAGGCTTCATGGACTCAATCGGGGTGAGCAAGGCTCACCTGGTTGGCCATTCGATGGGCGGTGCCGTTGCGGCCCTGTTTGCCCTGAATCATCCCGAACGTTGTTTGTCTCTCACTTTGATCGCCAGCGCCGGCCTGGGTCCTGAGATCGACGGCGAATATATCCGGGGGTTCGTTTCTGCCACACGTCGAAATGAGCTCAAGCCTCAACTAGAAAAGTTATTTGCGGACTCGAGGTTGATAACCCGGCAGCTGGTGGACGATACCCTCAAGTACAAACGCCTTGACAGCGTGGAGCCGGCGTTGCGTACGATCGCATCTCAATTCTGTTCCTCGGATCGACAGTCATTGATTTTGCGTGAACAGATTGTCGAATTGAAGATGCCGGTCCGGGTGCTCTGGGGATCGGAAGACCGCATAATACCTGCATCCCACGCGATGAATCTGCCCCAGCATGTTCGGACGGAAGTCCTCCCGGGCTACGGCCACATGGTGCATATGGAGGCCGCGTCAAAGGTGAACACGGTGCTTCGTTCGTTCTGGGAATCAAAGGCATCGTGAGGGGGTGCTCGCGCGGGAGTCGCCTCATTTGCCTGCCTGACGTTTATGCAGTCGATTTCACAAGAACGTAGGGGGCATCTCAGTTTTCTGCGGCGCTTGCAAAACTCTTGCCGGCCGCGGCGCTGCGTAGATCATACGCGGTGGTGGTGCTGCATAGACTATAGCCGGTCGCGGCGCACAGTTGTCTGTGCATGCCCAGACCAACGCCATCACCCAACCAAGGAAGGTCCATCCCAGGAGTAGATTCAGCACTAAGATAGCGCCGCTGTTGCGATGCCCGCGATTGGTCGCGACGATCCACGGAAGCAAGTACAGGCCAATACCCAGAACGGCCAGCATCAGTAAGAATGCCATTTGCGTTCCCTCGAACTAGCTGACCGATATGGTAACCCAGTTTCCTTTGAGGTGGCCAATAGGGGGCATTTCCAGGGCTTGCTCAGCCAGAGCTTCCGCAGTAGTTAGCAGAGACCTGAACTCCAGATGTTCCCGTACTGCGCTCAGCCACTGATCTGAATTCAGCGTATCGGGTGCGCAGACGAAGCCTGATTGCGCTGCCCGCTTCAGGCTCTGTGCCTTCGGTCATGCGAGGTTGCATTGATGACAGGCTTGGCCGCATAGTGGTTCCCGTCCTTCCGCGCCGGATGGATACGCTGTCACCCTATCTGGAAGACGAGCTGCCGGCCCTTCGGTCCAGCGAGCTGAAAGGAAAGCTGAGAATGATGATCCGCCGCAAAGTGACCACCCTGTCGATGACGGTATTGACCTTGACCAGCCTGGTCATGGCCGCCGATACCGATAGCAATCTCCTCAAGAACGATGGCTCGCTTGACCGGCTCTTCAAGCAGTCCGGCGTGTACAACGCATCGAGCACCGGCAAGACGCCGGGTTTCGTCGTAGATCCCGGCTGGCCGCAGCCGCTGCCAAACAATTGGCGTCTCGGTCAAATAGGTGGTCTCTATGTCGACCAGCATGACCATATCTGGGTCTACAACCGGCCGCGCACCATGACCAATGAAGAGGCCGGCCTTGAAGGGCCGGTCCCGGGCGCCGTCAATCAGAAGGGTCAACCGGTTAACGGGCTCGGCCAGGTGCGTGCGTATGGCTCCATCGCAGATTGCTGCAAAGCTGCTCCTTCTGTTCTGGAGTGGAATTCGGACGGGAAACTGCTACGCGCCTGGGGAGGCCCTGCCGATCCCGGCTTTGTGGGCGGTAAATGTAAGCCGGAAGCAGGGTGCATTTGGCCCAGCAGTGAGCACGGTATTTATGTCGATCAGAACGATAACGTGTGGCTCTCAGGAAACTCCGCCGTGGCAGACGAGGGAGGCTCGCCCTGGGCGACCAACAAGCTAGGCGGCGACGGCTTCGTTTTGAAGTTCGATATGGATGGCAATTTCAAAATGAGAATCGGTGGAACACCAAAGGGACCAAACAGCAACGATACAAATGGTGGTATCAACGGCACGCCGTTGCTGTATCAGGCGGCGGACATGGTAGTCGATCCGGCAACGAACCGCCTGTACATTGCAGACGGCTATGGAAATCGCCGCGTCCTGATCGTTGACGCTGATACCGGAAAATATATCGGCCATTTCGGCGCCTATGGAAACAATCCCGTCGACGACGCAGCCGCCAAGGCCGCCGGAACGTGGATCGAGGACTATACCAAAGGCAACAGGAAGCCCGCTTTCTTCCGCAACCCGGTGCACTGCGTGAAGATTGCCCATGACGGCAAGATGTACGTTTGCGATCGGGGCAATGATCGCATTCAGGTGTTCGACATCCACGATTCCACGCTGGGCAAGCCTTGCAGCAATCCGGCTGGCACCGCCGGCAAATGCGGTTTCGTTGCCGAACAATTTGTCAGCGAACACACCAACATCATAGGAACAGCGGTTTCCCTGAACTTCTCCGTCGACACAGCGCAGAGTTGCCTCTACATCGGAGATAACGCCAACATGACCATCTACGTCCTGAACCGAAGCAACCTGCAGGAGTTGGGCCGGCTTGGACGCAGTGGCCGGATGCCGGGAGAATTCCACTGGCTACATCAGGTGAGCCTGGACAGCAAGGGCAACATCTATACCGGCGAAGTCGACACCGGGAAACGGATCCAGAAGTTTCTCCGCTACGGTGGTACCGGTTGCAGCGGAACCGGATCGTCTACCGTGGGCGGACCGTTGGCTGCGAACTAGTACCCGCGCTGAGCGTATGGGACGAGGGTTGGGTCGCAGTTGGTGCTCACTGGCGGTTGACATCTGGAGGAGTAGCCACAAAAACCGCCAGAGCTACAGGCGATACAAATCCGATGCCGCCTCGCCATTCGATTGGTTCGATCAGCTGCACACTTGAGAATCGCTCCACCAGGGCGAGCGTGGCTGCAATGGCGGCCACGCGAATAAGAGGAGCTCCGACGCATGCGTGTAGCCCAGCACCTAGACTGACATGGCTGATGCGAGCGCGCATCACGTTGAGTTCGTGCGGTTCAAGGTAGCGGTCCGGGTCGCGATTGGCCGCCTGCAGGCACAGGATCACCCGATCTCCTTTACGAATTGGTAATCCGTTAAGCGTTGTGTCTACGATCGCCCGCCGAAAAAGCAGACGAGTCAGGCCCGCAAAACGCTGGAGCTCTTCCACGCCTCGCGCCACCAGAGCGGGCCGCGCGTGCAGCCGCTTCCATTCCTGTGGATGGCGTGCCAAGGCAAACCATGCGTTCCCCAGGAGACTCACCAAGGTGCGTGAAAGTGCGACAAAGCCGGAATCCCGCATCGGCTCTGGACCGGTCGTGAAGAAGGGGCGCAGCTCAGCCGTCGCGATCTTTGACTGTGACTTAAGCTGGTCATCCAAAGGGTCCGCTGCCGCCAGCGAAACCTGGTCCGCCAGCGTGACGAGACGCTGAGTGGGAATCGGCTGGGGCCGAGTGGCCACAAGGGCGAGCGCGAGACATATCGGCTCTGCGTAGTCCTTAATAAGGTCGATAGGATGGTTGCAGTCGAACTGTGCCACGCGTTCTCTGGCATGGGCGAGCATCTGTTTGCGCCAGGCTCGCAATGCGAGCGGCGAAAGTGCCTCCCTCGTCTCTACCCGCATTTTCAGACGGGCGGTCTCATCCACCACGGGGTACTGGGCTTTGCTTGCAGGACCAACGAGGACCAGATCGGGGGACTGGAAGGCCGCCGTGAGATCTGCAAACCGGCTCAGGACCCATCCATCCATCTCTGTGTTGAAGTAAGGCTCCGCTACCCGTAGACGAAAGGCGCCCTTCTGGCATTCATCTTCCCAGGCAGGTCCAGTCGGGCGGTATGGGCAAAGCGCCAACGCGGATCACTCCTGGTCAACAGATTCGGGTCGTTGTCGCAAACCGAACAGCAAATAAATTATTCCACGAATAATTTGCGCATACCTGGGAATAAAGGGAAGCGGAGCCAGTTTTCTGTATTACAGGTAGTCGCGCGCACGCAGCGATCAATGCATTGGAAATTAAATCAACGGTATGGCGAGTACCCGAGGGCTGTGCACTGGGCTTGCTCTCTACCAAACTCAAAACCAAAATCCCAACCTCATTTAAAGGAGTAGGCCTGTGAAGAAAGAGAGTACCGTCAACCGGTCGGTGAATCGACGTTCGTTTCTAAAAACTGGAATGCTGGCCGGAAGTGCAGCCACGGTAGGAGCCGCCCTGGTAGGAAGTCCAAAGAGAGCGTTCGCAGAAAGCAGCAGTCTGACCGCAGGAGATATAGCCATCCTGCGTTTTCTTGCTGCGGCCGAGCTGATCGAATCGGATCTTTGGGTACAGTACGCGGAACTGGGTGGTCTTACGTCCGGACGACCCGTCGAAGTAGATCCGAACCAACAACTGAACACGTATCAGGCTGCACTCTCGGCTCTCGATTCCGATGGTCCGCAATACATAACCAGCAACACTACCGACGAAATAAGCCACGCTACGTTCCTGAACGCATATCTGGAATCAAAAGGAGCGGAGCCAGTGAATCTTGACGAATTTCGTACTCTGCAGGGAAGCAAGGCGACGGGAGCTTCGAACATCTATCGCCTCACCAACCTCATGCATCTGAATGTAGACACGAGCTGGTTTATCCGCTATCGCAGCCAAACAAACCCGGACTTTGGCGCCAGGTATCCCCAGGCCGTCACCATCACCAACCGCACTGCCATTCCCAGAACGGATGCTGATCTCAACGGCACGGCCGCTCATATTCAGGTCATTGCCAACACGGCTGCCTTTCACTTCGGGTACATTGAGCAAGGTGGTTCCAGTCTGTACGCCAGCATGTCGCAGAAGGTTAGTTCTGCCGAAGTGCTGGAAATCACTCTTGGTATCGGGGGAGACGAGATTGCTCACTTTCTGGAATGGGTTGATTTTGCGGGCAACGGCGTGCAAACCCCGGTAGCGCCGGTGACCGATCAAGGCCTTACGTTCCCCAACTTTTTCTCTCCACTGAACCCGCTGATTCAGCCCAGTCTGATCTTTCCCGTCCCCTGCGAGTTCATTAGTCCCGAACTTCCTCACTGTGCGGTGATTCGTCCTTTGAAGGATAAATTTGCAGGTGCAGTGGCCACGATCGCAAGCTTCACCGCCGATGGGCTTTTCGTCGGGCAAACGCCGGAGTTCTTCAAAGTGGTCAACCGGCTCGCCGAAGCTGCTGATGCGGCTGAGCGGCAAAGCTGACAGAAGCACGCCCCAAGACAAGCCAGCTAAGGAGGATTAGCTGGCTTGTCACCTTCGAATCGCTTCGCGCTAGGCCGACCCTGGGTACCAGGAGTCAAACCGCCTGCCACCCCCAGAGGGTTACCACCTACCAAAGGTAGTATGGCCATGGTCGTGTGGGCGTGGCATTCTCTCCCTACGATGCGAGTCAACATCAAAGCCCGTATCCCCATGCATCTGTATCAGGAGTTTCACACTCTGCCTCTCGTGCTGACGATTGAAACGGCGCACGGCCTGCCTGCTCGTTGTGAACATCGCACCACTGCCGCCCAACTGATGTGGACCCTGGACCAGAAGACCGATATCAACTCAGGCCTTCTGGACCGGTTTCGTCAAAAATTAAGGCTCATTGAAGAAGCCAACTTAAGCGACGTTGAGGTCAGCGACGAAGTTCTCGATATGTTCGGCTTCTTCCTCTAGACTCACGATTTCGCACTGCCCCCCAGTTCCTCATTCAACAGCCGTGCCAGGCGCAAACCAGCCAGGGCCAGTTGCCGGTCAACCACCGGCCGTTCCCGCAGGTAATAGGCCTCGTCGATATTTGCCTGCGGTTCCACCCACGCCTGCGTGGCCAATTGCAGCGACTCGTTCGCCCATGCAACCGGGTCTGCGGAACCTGCCTGCAGATGATCGGCAGAAATCATCTCCTCCAGCTCGCGCGCATACCGGTGTTCGCGTATTCCCGTATGCCGGATCAACTCGCTATCCCACACACCATGCAAATTGCACGCGTAGTCGCCGCATTGAGCCGAACCAAAAACGGTAACCGGAATGTCGTTGCCTCCCCGCGCGTCCGCCATAGCGTGGAATGGCTGGCTGAGGTCACCGACAAAATGGACCAGAAACTTGAGCGCCTCGCTCCGAGCCGCATACGGTTGTTCCGGATCGCCAAGAATCTGGGCAAACTTATTGATCCGCGCCACTACACAGTTATCGTCAGGGCAGTCTTTCGGCCCATACCCGCCTGAATCCGGAGCAATATCGACGTAGTGCCAGGGAGCCGTCTCCGGGCGCCCGCTGCGGACGTCGTCCGCCCAGGTGGAGATGGACGCCAAATCGTTGTCGCCCAGAAACTGCCGCAGTTTTTCGAGCGTGGCCTCGTTGAGCTGGTCCCAGGCGATGTCCGCAATGATCCGGTGGCCTTCGCTTCCCCAGGCCCACGCCTGGGGGTGGGGGAGTAAGAGCAGGAAAGTGGCGGCTGCGGCCAAACCTGATCGGAGACGGAAGCGTAGACCCATGGCTCCGATAATAGCTTGGAACTTGTGGATTATTTCGCCTTTTGTTCGCCTATACTGGGCTTCATGTTAGTCCCTCCATCGCCCAAAACGTCTGTCGTCCGCTGCAAAGGGTGTTCGCGAAATATCCCCTCCGGCACCCATGGCGTTCCTGCTCAGCCCGTTGCCGTACTGTGTCCTCTGTGCGGGCAGCGGCGCATGTACCTGCCGGTCGAGGTCAATCTTGACCGTTTGCACTCGGGTGTTGCCTTGCGGGGCGAGGGATGAAGGTCACAGGGTATGACCAGCGGCCCGACTTTTCGCGCATGGGGCCCACTCTGTTGATTGCGTCCGCGCTCATCCTGGCCATCCGGACGGCCAGGTGGCCGGCCACGCTCGATGAGAGCGTGGTCAGCCCTGAACTCGATCAGGAAATCGATTATGCCGTCCTTCTGGCTACGCGCACCTTGTCCCGGCTGCTGAAGCAGAAGGAGTCCATGTTCCCGTCCCGGCGCGAAGCCCGCTACGCCCCGGACGAAGATGAGAATCCGGCATGAGTTTCAGTTGGAACGTCCAACAAATCCATGAGGTACCCGAAGATTCTCGTTGGCCTACAGGAACAAAGGCGCCAGCACCAGCGTGACAGTGGCCAGCAGCTTAATCAGCACGTGCAGAGAAGGACCAGCCGTGTCTTTGAAAGGATCGCCAACCGTATCGCCGACCACCGCGGCCTTGTGCGCCTCCGACCGCTTGCCACCATGGGCGCCGGTCTCAATGTATTTCTTAGCGTTGTCCCACGCGCCTCCGCTGTTGTTCATCAGCATGGCCATCAGGATGCCAACGATGGTCCCGACCATGAGCAGAGCGGCGACCGCCTCCGCACCGGCAAGGTCGATCGAACGGCCGTTGAGCACCGGCGAATACTCTCCTGGAATGTGGATGTGAAAGCTCCCGCTCAAATTCCTGAAGACCAGTCCCACGGCTAGCGGCGTAAGCACGGCAAGCGCGCCGGGCAGAACCATTTGCTTGAGCGCTGCGCCGGTGACAATGCGTACGCACCGGCCATAATCCGGTTTGGAGGTGCCAGCCATGATGCCGGGGTTCTCGCGGAACTGCGCGCGCACATCTTCAATGATGTATTGCGCCGTGCGGCCGACAGCTTTGATTGCGAACGAAGAGAAGAGGAAAATCAGCATCGCGCCCAGCAGCGCGCCGACAAAAACCGGCACGCTGGCCAGGTTGATGTTGGTAAAGCTCCAGTTTGGGTCCAGCACCTGGCCGGCATCGGAGAAGCGTTGCGCCACGATGCCGTGGACGGTCTCGAGGTATGCGGAAAAGAGCAGAAAGGCAGCCAGCGCGGCGGATCCAATGGCATAGCCCTTGGTGAGCGCCTTGGTGGTGTTGCCGGCCGCGTCCAGCTTGTCGGTCTTTTCGCGCACCGAATCCGGCTGATCCGACATTTCAATAATTCCGCCGGCGTTGTCGGTGATCGGCCCGAATGTATCCATGGCCAGGATGTATGCGGCAGAGGAGAGCATGCCCATGGTGGCGATGGCGGTACCGTAAATGCCCTTGGCGTAGTCGGAGATCGTAGCATCGGCAAGCCCGCGGACGCCGAAGTAGTAGCTAAGCAGCAGGGCGGCGCTGATCACGACCACCGGCATGGCGGGTGTCTCCATGCCAACGGCGAGGCCGCTGATGATGTTGGTTGCGGGGCCGGTGAGCGAGGCATTGGCGATCGATTGCACCGGCCGGTAGCGGGTTTCCGTGTAGTACTCGGTGATGCGGACAAAAAGAAACGAGGTCGTCATCCCGATGATGCCGCAGCCCAGCAGCCACCAGCGGCCCTGGAGCATGTAGTACACCGCCCCGGCGAACCCGGCCAGCGCCAGCAGCGTGGTGACGTAATAACCGCGGTTCAGCGCGTCCATCGGATCCTGATCTTCGCGGCTATGGACCACCAGCACGCCGATGAAGCTGGCCACCAGGTTGATGGCGTGAACAATCAGAGGAAAGAGGATGCCCTTGATGCCAAAGACTGGATACAGTGCAGTCCCCAGGATCATGGCGCCGACGTTTTCCGCCGCCGTGGATTCAAAGATGTCTGCTCCGCGGCCGGCGCAGTCGCCCACATTGTCGCCCACCAGGTCTGCAATGACAGCGGGGTTGCGGGGATCGTCTTCTGGAATGCCCGCCTCCACTTTGCCCACCAGGTCCGCGCCCACATCGGCAGCCTTGGTGTAAATGCCCCCGCCCAGCTGAGCGAAAAGTGCGACCAGCGAAGCCCCAAAGCCAAAGCCGACTAGTTGATAAGGAACATGCTGCGGATCGTGTAATCCTCCGAACAAGAAGAACAGGCTGCCCACGCCGAGCAACGACAGGCTGATGACCACCATGCCCGTCACCGCGCCCCCGCGGAGCGCAATCTTCAAGGCTTGGCCGAGGCTGCCACGGGCGGCGCTGGCAGCGCGGATGTTGGTCCGGATGGAGACGAACATACCCGTGTAGCCGGCCAAACCAGAGCAGATGGCGCCGATCAGAAAGCTGATGACCACTTTGCCGGCCAAGGGTGCGGTAAAGTCGGAAAACTTATAGCCCACAAAGAGGGCGATGGCGAGCACTACGGCCAACGCGGCGATAGTCGTGTATTGACGCGACATGAAGGCTTCCGCGCCTTCGCGTATGGCGTTTGAGATCAGCCGCATTTCCGGCGTCCCGGTATCGTATGCAAGCACAGACTTGGCAAGAAAAAGAGCAAAAACCAGGCCGAGCAGACCCGCAATGACGGCGATCCAGAGAAAAGTGCTGCCACTGGGGTCAAGAGCAGCGGTCAAGCCCTGTCCTACGACAGCGGCCGATAGTGAGAAGAAAACCATTCAAACGCCTCCAGAGAGTACTTGCTACTGGGGTTGCGGGCGCAAACACCCACAAAGCGGTGATTAGAGCACGCTGAGAAAAAGTTGGTCAACGCCGCTCCGTCATCATACCGGGTGGGAGAGTCAACAACGACCACCATAGGATGCAACTGGCTCAGGAACGTTAACCATCCCCCGAGCAAGAGTGGGAACAAACCATTACAATTTGGCGAGTAGTTAACAAGAGGTGCGCATGGCCAAGACAGCCAGTACTGAGCAAGCCACCGCCGCGTCCTACGCTGGCTTGGAACCGGAGCAACTGATCCGGATGTACCGGCTCATGTACCTGTCGCGCCGCACCGACGATCGTGAGGTGCTGCTCAAGCGGCAGCAAAAAATCTTTTTCCAGGTCTCGGGCGCAGGCCACGAGGCATTCCTGGTAGCAGCAGGCATGGCTCTTAAGCCCGGTTACGACTGGTTCTATCCTTACTATCGGGACCGTGCCCTGTGTCTGACGCTGGGCCAGACGGTGGAGGAGCAACTGCTGCAATCCGTAGGCGCGGCCGCCGACCCCTCCAGCGGCGGACGCCAGATGCCATCGCATTGGAGCATTCGGCGGCTGAATATCGTCAGCCAGTCTTCTTCGGTCACCACCCAGTGCCTGCAGGCGGTCGGCTGCGCGGAGGCGGGCAGGTATCTTGCCACCCATCCGGCTGCGGCAGAGCAGCGCGAGGACGACTACAGCGCGTTCAAGGCGACCCATTTCCATGGCGACGAGGTGGTCTACGTCTCGCTCGGCGAAGGCGCGACCAGCGAAGGGGAGTTTTGGGAGGCGCTGAGTTCGGCCTCCAGCATGCGCTTGCCGGTCTTGTTCGTGATTGAAGATAACGGTTACGCCATCTCCGTGCCGGTTGAGGTGAACACGCCAGGGGGCAACATCTCGCGCTTGGTGGCCAATTTCCCGAACTTCTATTTCGCCGAGGTGGATGGTACCGATCCCGTCGAAAGTTACGCAGCGTTCACCAGGGCAGTGAAGCACTGCCGTTCAGGCAAGGGGCCTGCCTTTGTCCACGGGCACGTAATCCGGCAGTATTCTCATTCGTTTTCAGACGACGAGGGGCTCTACCGTTCAGAAGTGGAGCGCAAGCGGGAGGCTGCACTGGATCCTCTACCCAAGCTGCAGATGCGTCTGCTGCGTGACGGCATTCTCGATCCTGCGGCCATCAACCGCCTGGAACAGGAGGTCGACGAAGAGGTGCGAAGCGCGGCCGACAAGGTTCTGCGCGCACCGCTGCCCCAGGTTAGTTCCATCCAGCGGCACGTATATTCCGAAGATCTTGATCCCACCAGCGAAGACCTGGCCCGGCCCCCGCTGCAGACGCCGGACGCGCAGGAGCGGACCATGGCCGACCTGATCAACGTCTGCCTCAAGGACGAAATGCAGCGTGATCCGCGCATCGTGGTCTTTGGCCAAGACGTGGCTGATACCAGTCACGACCAGGAACTGCGCGAGGGCCTGGTGAAGGGCAAGGGCGGTGTTTTCAAACTCACCGCAGGGTTGCAGCGGGAGTTCGGTCCCGACCGTGTCTACAACGCGCGCCTTGCCGAAGCTGATATTGTGGGCCGTGCCGTGGGCATGGCCACGCGCGGGCTCAAGCCGGTGGTCGAGATACAGTTTTTTGACTACATCTGGCCGGCGATGCATCAACTGCGCAACGAGGTCAGCCTGCTCCGCTGGCGCTCCAATGGCGTCTATTCGGCGCCGTTGGTTATCCGCGTGGCCATCGGTGGATACCTTACCGGCGGCTCCATTTACCACTCGCAGTGCGGCGAGAGCATCTTCACCCACACGCCTGGAATCCGGGTGGTCTTCCCCTCCAATGCGCTCGATGCCAACGGCTTGTTGCGCACGGCGATCCGCTGTGACGATCCGGTTCTCTTCTTCGAGCACAAGCGCCTCTACCGCGAGACCTTCGGTCGAGCCGCGTATCCTGGATCCGAATTCGCCATCCCGCTGGGCAAGGCCAACCTCTTACGTCAGGGCAAAGACATCACGCTGATCACGTATGGCGCCGTGGTGCCGCGTGCACTGCGCGCCGCGCAACAGGCGAACAGTGAACTAGGCCTGGAGGTCGATCTCCTCGATCTGCGCACTCTCAGTCCTTACGATTGGGAGGCTATTGCCACATCGGTGCAGAAGACCGGTCGGGTCATCGTCGCCCACGAAGACATGTTGAGCTGGGGTTATGGAGCGGAAATCGCGGCGCGCATTGCAGACGAGCTTTTCGAGTACTTGGACGCCCCGGTGAAGCGGGTGGCCGCCCTGGACACCTTCGTGGCGTACCAGCCGATCCTTGAAGACGCCATCCTGCCCCAGCCGGAAGACCTATTCCGGGCCATGGCCGAACTGGGCAAATATTAGAGGGAACAGATGCAATGCCCTTTGGGATTTCGGCTTAGCCCCCGCGCCGACGTTTAAGGGTACAGGCGCCAGGGTGCGGCTGGCGCTGGCCAATCGTCAATGACAATCCCTCAGCGGTCAAAGCCACGCTCATTCTAAGTCGTTTATGGACGGCCTGAAGGCCGTCCCTCCAAAGACGTCCATTCAGATTCGAGTGCGGTTAGGGAAAAAACCCGCCGAAAGCTGCTTCCAAACCACAACTTTCCTACGCTCCCTGCGTTCGAATGGATGTGCCCGCTTGCGCGGGCCGGGTTTGGGGCAGCCAATGGGAACGCGTCGGGCATTCATGAAGGGCGGAGCGATGGCGTTGGTAGGTACGTCGGTGGTGCCGGCTTTTCTCCGGCGTTCAGTCCTCGCCCAGACCACGAGTGCTCAGGATCAGGGTAAGAAGCTGGTGGTTATCTTCCAGCGGGGTGCCGCCGACGGGCTCAATATTGTGGTGCCTCACGCAGAAACCAACTACTACCAGCTTCGGCCGACAATTGCGATCCCGCAAAACCAGCTGATCGATCTCGATGGATTCTTCGGACTTCACCCCGCCATGCAATCGTTCAAACCTCTGTTCGATCAGGGTCACCTGGCCATGGTGCAGGCAGCCGGTTCGCCCGACACGACACGTTCCCACTTCGATGCCCAGGATTTCATGGAAAGCGGCACTCCCGGTGTGAAAGCGACGCCTGATGGCTGGTTGAACCGCGCTTTGCAGGCGGAGGATCTGCGCCGACAAGCAGACCATACCGCCTTCCGCGCGGTTGCCCTGGGTTCCCAAGTGCCTCGCACCCTGGAAGGAAAAATACCCGCGGTCGCAGTCAACCGGGTGCAGGATTTCGCGGTAGCGGGAAAGAATCCGAATGCGGCGCCGATCAGCTCCGCCTTTGAAGCCATGTATGCGAATTCGGTCGATTCCGTGCTCCACGGCACCGGACAGGAGACCTTTGAAGCAGTCAAGATGTTGAAGGCGACCGACCCCGCGCACTACAAGCCGAGTCCGGGTGCGAACTATCCCAACGGCGCTTTTGGCGACAACATGAAGCAGATTGCCCAGTTGCTGAAGGCGAATCTGGGTGTGGAAGCAGCATTCACCGACATCGGCGGCTGGGATACGCACCAGAATCAGGGCAGCGTGAACGGACAGCTGGCCAACTGCCTGCGCGACTTCAGCCAGGGTATCTCCGCTTTCTGGACCGATATGGGCAGCGACGCAGAAAATGTCGTGCTCGTCACCATGTCAGAGTTCGGGCGCACCGCGCAACAGAACGGCACCGGTGGAACCGACCACGGCCACGCCAACGTGATGTTTGTGTTGGGCGGCAGTGTCAAAGGTGGCAAGGTCTACGGCAAGTGGCCAGGCATGGCGACTGAGCAGCTGTATCAGAACCGCGACTTGGCGATCACCACAGACTTCCGCCAGATTCTCGGTGAGGCAGCTTACAAGACTCTGGGAGCACGAAACCTGGAATTAGTTTTCCCTGGATCGGAACTGAGAACGACTCAGTTTTTGAACCTGGTATCAAGCTGAGCCGGGAGCTTCCCTCGGCGCGGCTCTGGGCCCCAATAAATAGCATTCTTGCAAATCCGACACGTTCGCTGTGTCAGATGGGGAAACCGCGATTCTCGGGCTCTTGAACCTTACAGGCCGAATCGAAGTCGGGGGGCTTGCGACGATGCCGGAGGGTTTCTGGGTTGGTGGTCGTGGAATCCCTTATCTGACACAGCGAACGTGCCGGATAGGGCTCACTCAGCGGCCTCCCACCTTGGCGCGTGTCCCTCTGCCTCTCCCCACAAAATCATCCAGCCCCAGCCAGCCGCAGCCGGTGAACACCAGCATCAGCGAGATAGAAAACAACGCCAGTGGAAAGGCGAAGGAGTTGGGCCCCATCAGGCCGCCGTGGATGTGGACCTTGGTGATCGCCACCGCCATATCGATGGCCGTCATGAAAGCGGCAATCCGGGTCGCCAGGCCAACGAACAGAAGCATGCCGCCAAAGAATTCCGTGAAAGCCGCGACATAGCCAAGCCAGACCGGCAGGTGGATATGTACCATAGTATGGCTGAACGTGTAGAGCGCGCCGGAGGGAATGATCTTGGTATATCCGTAGCGGACCATGATGGTCCCCACAACCAGCCGCATGACCAAGGCGCCTAAACCCTCAAAGCGATTAAGCCAGCTAAACAATCGGAAACTCCTGTTGATGTCAGTGTCGTAGGCAAGCTTAGCAGGAACGGGTTCAAGCGCCGGGTAGATATTTGCCTAGAAAACTGCGCAGGCTATCCAGATAATTCGTATCGAGTGTTGCTCGCTGCTTAGGCTCGGCTGCCTGGTCGTAGTAGAGTCCGGCCCGACCATGCGCTGAATACAGCAGCAGCTTGGGTGTCTGTAGATGGGCCAGGGTCTGTGTCGGATCGAAGCGGTCATGGAAGAGCAAGCGGATGGGCAACAGATGCATGCGCGGATCAAACTGCAACGAATCGAGAGTGGGCGGCTGGGGATCTTCGAGAATCAGCGCCGGTGCCTGGGGGTGGCGGCGGGCAGTCTCAACCGCGATCGCCGCGCCTAGCCCAACCCCGTCGAGCACAATTGCGGTAGCGGATAAATGCCGCGTATCGGTGAGGTAACGCCAGGCCGCATCTGCATCCTCGTAAGTCCTTGCCTGCGAAGGATGGATGTTCACGCTTCTTCCAAAGCCGCGATAATCGAAGACAAAAAGATTCAAGCCCAGGTTGTGTAGCGCCTTCAATTGCGGCAGTGTGTCCGAGAGCGAGCCAGAGCCGTTATGTAGTAAGAGCAACGTATCGCCGGTATTCCGACCGGCGGGAATCCACCAGCCGTTGAGCTGGGGAATCCCGGTTTCGGTCGTGTCAAACGAGATCTCGTCATATTTGAGTCCGGCCGAGGCCGGAGTGGCGGTGACCATGTGTGATGGTTTGAACACCAGTTGCCACTGCCCCTGCCAGAAAAGCAGGCAAAAAGTGATGTATACGCAGACTAGCGCAAGGCCGAGGGTCGCCGCCACTCCTCCGAGGAGCCAGCGAGCGCTGGCCAACGGTTGCTGTGGAGCCAGGGGATTTCTCCATCCGGGTGGAGGCGTGTGCTTCTGGAGCTTCGCCATAGTCTAGCCGAAGGCAAGTTCGTCGGCGGATTCGAGCGGGGTTCCACAAATGCGGCAGAGGACTGCGGAGCAATCGCCGCAAACCAGCGGATCATGAACGGCCCGGGCACACTGCGGGCACCACAGGTCTGTCGGTGGTGGCGCTTGAGGTTGCGTGGGGGGTGTAATGCTGGCCATTTCAATCCGAGCGTAGCACGATCAACCCGTGGGGCGTATGCTCGCCTTATGAGCGAGAAAACTCATCAAAGCCCCACCGTACCCGTTTACAAGAAAGCCCTACGCAAATGGACCTACTACATCTTCCCTGAAGGAGTGGAGCAGGAGGCAGGCGATTTTCCAGACGAAGAGGCAGCCAGGGTAGCATCCTGGAAGACCTATCGCGCCTGGCAGGCCAACGGCTGCAAATACTGAACCCATGAGCGCATTGGTAAGGATCTGCGCAAAGGGTGAGCTGCCGCGTCCCGGAGAGGCCAGGGAATTCAGCGCCGGCTCGAGGACACTGTGCATAGCCAACGTTAATGGCGTGATACGGGCTTTGGATAGCGAATGTCCCCATCGGGGAGGCCCTTTGGCCGAGGGGATGATCGAAGAGGGAAAGTTGATTTGCCCCTGGCATGCCTGGTCGTTCGATCCTGCGACCGGGGCCTGCGACAACTCTCAGGAAAGAGTTGCAGTTTACCCGGTAAGTGTTGAAAGGGAAGAAGTTTTCGTGAAGTTATAGAAAGCCGCAGAGCTCTCGTAGTGGAGAATCTGCAGGGCCGCTCAAGGTCACAACTAAGGCCTAGGTAGATCCTCCAGCTTTGACGATCGCGTTGAGCGAATGGGGGTTGAGGCTGGCGCCCCCAACCAGCGCGCCATCAATCTCCGGCTGGCTCAGCAGCGCTGCGGCATTCTCTGGCTTTACGCTACCCCCGTACAGGATGCGCAGGGCATCAGCCAACGGTCTGTCAACCACCCGCGCGACCTCGCTGCGGATGATGAGGTGGGCTTCGGCGGCAACGGCTGGCGTAGCCGTCTTTCCCGTCCCGATCGCCCAGATGGGCTCATAGGCTATGACCAGCGGATCCAGCTTCTGCGGATCGATATGACGGACCGCGTGGCTGATCTGCCGGCACACCACCTCTTCCGTCAGGCCGCGTTCCCTCTGTTCCTCGTTCTCACCGATGCAAACAATCGGCACCAAGCCGTGCTTCAGCGCCGCGAGTAGCTTCTGGTGGACGGTATCGTCCGTCTCCCCAAAGTATTGGCGGCGCTCGGAGTGGCCGATGATCACATGGCTCACGCCCAGAGCGACCAGCATCGGAGCAGAGATTTCCCCGGTAAAAGCGCCCTCCTCCGCGTAATGCATGTCTTGCGCGCCCACCATGACCTGCGTACCTTTGACCGAGTGCAGCGTGGTAGCCAGATCGACGGCGGGAGGGCAAATCACGATTTCCCGCTCGGTCCAGTCTTTGACCAGGGGCAGGAAAGTGTGCAGGAAGCTCTGTGCCTCCGCAGGCGTCTTGTACATCTTCCAGTTGGCGGCAATCAGGAGCCTACGCATGCTTGAGGGTCTCAATGGTTATCGTTTTTCTTATGTTCCTTGACCAGATTGTAGAGCACAGAAAGGGTATGCTTCCGATCCATTCGGCCAGCCAGACGCACCACCGTCCAGCAGCCGAGAAAGCCGAATACGATGTAGCCCAACCATGCGAGGGTCAACACGAAAGACATTGGCTTGCCCGCGAGCCAGTCGCCGAAGCTGCTGATCGCATTAAGCGTGGAAATGAAACCCATCAGACCGCCCAGCGGGAAGGCGATCAGGCCCAGCGTGACGCGATAGCGGTAGCTCCGAAGCCAATGCGTGAACGTCGCCACAAGCCACGCGGCCAACGCGCAAACGACCCCGGCGATGAGGATCAGTAACGGCAGTTCGAGGTTAACGACAGCCATGTTTTAAGAGCTGCGAGCTTCGGAGAGAGCCTCGACGCCGGGAAGGCGTTTGCCTTCGAGAAACTCAAGTGACGCGCCGCCGCCGGTGGAGATGTGCTTGATTTTGTCTGCCACCCCGGCCTGCTTGACGGCGGAGACGGAATCCCCGCCGCCGACGATGGTCATGGCGCCGGCATTCTCTGCCAAAGCTTCTGCGATGCCGGTGGTGCCGCGGGCAAAGGCCGGCATCTCAAACACACCCATGGGACCATTCCAGACGATGGTGCGGGCTTTGGCGATTTCGGTCGTGAACAGCTCAATCGTGGCCGGGCCTATATCCAGCGCCATCCAGCCTGCAGGGAAGGGACCATCACCCTCGAAGATTCGGGTATTGGCGTCGGGCGCGAATTTGTCAGCCAGCACGTGATCGATGGGCAAGAGAAAACGTACACCTTTCTTTCCGGCTTCTTCGAGTGCTTCACGAGCCACGTCCAACTTGTCGGCTTCGAGCAGCGACTTGGCTACGTCCTGACCCAAGGCCTTAAGAAACGTGTAAGCCATGCCGCCCCCGATCAGTAGTGCGTCGACCTTGCTCAACAGGTTGTGGATGACCTCGATCTTGTCGGAAACCTTCGCCCCACCGAGGATAGCCACGAAGGGTTTCTCCGGAGCCTGCAGAGCCTTGCCCAGGTAGTTCAGCTCCTTTTCGAGCAACAACCCGGCTGCGGACTGAGAGACGAAATGAGTGATGCCCTCGGTCGAGGCGTGGGCTCGGTGAGCGCTTCCGAAAGCATCATTTACATAGACGTTGCAAAGGCTGGCGAGTTGTCGCGCAAAGGTCGGGTCGTTGGCTTCCTCTCCGGCGTGGAAGCGCAGATTCTCAAGCAGCAGCACCTGCCGGGATTCCAGTTGACGGGCCAACTCGGTGGCCAGTTCGCCCACGCAATCAGGGGAGAAAGCAACGTTGACCGATTCGCCCAGCGCGTGGTCCAACAGCGTGCGCAGCCGGTCCACCACCGGCCGCAGGCTGTATTTGGGATTAGGCTTTCCTTTAGGACGGCCCAGGTGGGAGGCTACGATTACTTTGGCGTGATGGCGCAGTGCGTACTCAAGCGTAGGCAAGGTCTCTCTGATCCGCGTATCGTCGAGAATCTGCAGACCGCTTTCAGAGAGCGGTACGTTGAAATCGACACGGACGAAAAGATACTTGTTGTTTAGCTCCAGGTCGCGGATGGAAAGTTTTGCCATGGTGGTGCCTCAGCCAGTCGTCGAGACCGCTTTCTAGAGTCCCGCTTTTTCGAGAAACAACACCAGGTCCCTCACTCGGTTCGAGTAGCCCCACTCGTTGTCGTACCAGCTGATGACCTTGGCCATGTTGGTGCCGACGACCTTGGTCAGAGGACTGTCGACAATCGAGGAAAGCGGGTTGCCCTTGAAGTCGCTGGAGACCAGCTCGTTCGTTTCATAGCCCAGGATGCCCTTCAGCGGGCCGTCGGCCGCAGCCTTGAGAGCCGCATTGATCGAGTCCTTGGTCACCGGCTTTTCCGAAGTGAAGGTCAGGTCGACGATCGAGACGTTGGGTGTGGGCACGCGGACCGCGAATCCATCAAGCTTCCCCTTGAGTTCGGGCACCACCAGGTGCAGCGCTTTGGCAGCTCCGGTCGAGGTGGGAATCATGGAAAGGGCGGCAGCACGACCGCGGCGCAGATCCTTGTGCGGAAAGTCCAGAATCACCTGATCGTTGGTATAGCTGTGGATGGTGGTCATGATGCCGGAAACGATGCCGAAGGTGTCGTTGAGGACTTTGGCCAGCGGCGCCAGACAATTGGTAGTGCAGGACGCGTTGGAGATGACGTGATGGGCCTTGGGGTCGTATTTTTTCTCGTTAACCCCGAGCACGATGGTCAGGTCTTCATTGGTCGCGGGTGCGGAGATGATGACCTTCTTGACCGTCCCTTGCAGGTGAGCCTTGGCCTTGGTGGCATCGGTGAAATGACCAGTGGATTCAACCACCACCTGGGCGCCGGTGGAGGACCAGTCGAGCTTGGCAGGATCGCGCTCAGCAAAAACCTTCAGCTTCTTGCCGTCGACGGAAATGAAGTCTTCGCCCGCTACGATGGCGTTGGGCAGGTTTCCCAGAATGGAATCATATTTGAGCAGATGCGCCAGGGTCGCCGGGCTGGTCAGGTCATTCACCGCTACAAATTCAATTTCGGGATTGCCGAGCGTGGCCCGGAACACGTTGCGGCCTATACGGCCAAAGCCATTGATGCCAACCTTTACGGCCATAAACTTTGGGATCTCCTTGAAGGTGGGTAACTTTTTTACTGCGTGGAAATAGATTGAGCGCGAAAGATGAGTGTACCAAAGAGCGTGGGCAGGGAAAGGGGTGCGTCATTTGCTGCTGTGGCAGAACTTGTGTTACATCCTCATCATGCGCTTATGGATGCGCGCCCGAATGAGACGACGTGGCAAGCGCGGAGTGAATGACTCGGAATCGACAGGCAAGATCGGACAGGAGATTCCAGCCAACCAGCCGACGCCCTTGCAGCCAATGTACCCGGAAGATCAACGGAGAAAGGCGACTGAAGCGGTGGCCGCCGAAATTAACAGCGTGGAGCCAGAGCAGCCAGATGGCGGCCCAAAGAAGCCGGGCCGAGAGCCAGCCAAGGAGCCGGTGACGGCGCCCCAGCCTGCTGCGGTCAGCAGCCCTGAGCCTCCCGGCGATCCGGTAACGCCGCAAGTCCATTCCCCCGATACGACGCCGGGGGAGGGAAAGCTGGTGGTTGAAACCCAACCGGAGTCGCCGTCCGTGCCTCCCCCGGAATTGCCGTCAGCCAGCCCAAAAGACCTCAAAGGCTACGTGGTGTTGGCCATCGGCTTGCCGGGGTCGGGAAAGACCACCTGGTTCAAACGTCGCGGGGTGACGCCACTTTCCAGTGACATGCTGCGCAGCATCCTGTTCGATGACATTACCGAACAGCGCTACCAGGGTCTGGTATTTTCCACCCTCCGTTCGCTGTTGCGGGCGCGACTGATCGCCAAGATGCCATGGAATTACGTGGACGCGACCAACCTCTCTGCCCACGAGCGGCGGCAGTGGATCAAGATGGCCAAGAGCTTTGGCTATGAGGCCCAGGCCGTCTTCTTCGACGTTCCGCTGGAGGTGTGCATGGAGCGGAACAGCAGGCGGGAGCGCACGGTGAGTGATGATGTCATGCGCAAGATGGCTGAGCGCCTGCGTCCGCCCAGCTTCAAAGAGGGTTTCAGCAAGATCACGATGGTCCGGGTAAAGGGCGCGCCGCCGCTCAAACTGGATGGGGTTGAAGTGGAGCCGCCCAGCTCTTGAACGGGAGCGAGCATGAGTCGGCCATTGCTTTCGAGCAAGTAGGGCTGACCACGCCCGAGGGCCGCGTAATCCTCGACCACATCGATCTTGAAGTAGCGAGCGGTTCCACAATGGCACTCCTGGGCCGCAGCGGCTCGGGAAAGACCACGCTGCTGCGCATGGTGAACCGTCTGATCGAACCGACCTCGGGACGGGTGTTGGTAGAGGACAAAGCCACCACCGATTGGAACCCCATCACTTTACGCCGATCGATCGGTTACGTAATCCAGGAGACCGGTCTCTTTCCCCACTTTGACGCGGAGCGCAACATTGGGGCGGTGCTCGAAATCGAGGGCCGGCCGAAGCAGGAAATCGCTCAACGCGCGCGACAACTGTTTACCCAGGTGGGATTGGACCATGCGACCTTTGGTCGCCGCTTGCCTTACCAGCTTTCGGGTGGTCAACGCCAGCGTGTCGGCCTGGCGCGGGCGCTCGCGGCCGAACCCAAGCTGCTGCTGATGGATGAGCCCTTCGGAGCGCTGGACCCGCTGACCCGGGCGGAAATGCAGGACATGCTGCGCGAATTGCTGCGGCGCCTGAACAAGACGGTGCTGCTGGTTACCCACGACCTGGACGAAGCGCTCTACCTTGCCTCACACATCGTTTTGCTGGAAGGCGGCAAGATCGTAGCCAATCTTCCCGCGGAAGAATTTCTCGGCTCGCAAATCCCGGCGGTGCAGAGCTACGTGCACGCCGTGCATCGGGGCAATTAATGTCCGGGTTCCTGGCTCAACACGGTTCGGAGATCGCTGAACTGACCCTCGAGCATTTGTGGCTGACCGGGTCGGCCATGCTGTTGGCAGCGTCCATCGGCGTGCCGACGGGCATATGGCTGACGCGGCATCCGCGATGGGCCAAGCCGGTGCTGGGAGTGGTGAATATCATTCAGACGATCCCCAGCCTGGCGCTGTTCGGGTTCCTGTTGCCCTTGCCCTGGATCGGCGACCGGGCGGCGCGCATTGCCATCGCCGCGCTGACCGCCTATGCGCTGCTGCCTATCGTGCGCAATACCTACGCCGGCATTGAGGGAGTGGATCCCACCGTGCTCGAGGTCGCCAAGGCCCTGGGCATGACCAGTGGGCAGCGGCTGCGCAAGGTGGAGCTTCCGCTGGCCGCAGGTTTTATTCTGGCCGGATTACGCACCGCCACAGTGCTGGCGGTGGGCATCGCAACCATCGCGGCTGCTGTAGGGGCGGGGGGGCTGGGCGAGTTTATCTTCCGCGGTGTGGCTTCCGTCGACAATCGCCTGGTATTGGCCGGGGCGATCCCGGCGGCCTTGCTGGCAATCGCAGCCGACACCGGACTGGGATGGGTGGAGAGCCGCCTTAGAGTGCCGGCGCCGGGACGAACGTGATCATTCGTCTGGCTGCCAGTCTCTTGCTGGTGGCCATTGCTGCGTGTGCTCCGCCGCGTCCGGACTATCCGGTGATCGGAGCCAAGAATTTTACCGAGCAGGTAGTTCTGGGTGAGCTGCTGGCCCAGCACATCGAGGCCGTTACCGGCATGAAAGTGGAGCGCCGCTTCTATCTCGCCGGAAGCTACATCTGCAACCAGGCGCTGATTGCGGGCCGCATCGATTCCTATGTGGAGTACTCCGGAACGGCACTGACCGCCATCCTGAAGCAGCCGGTGGATAAGGATCCGCAGCACGTGCTGGAGACTGTGCGGCGCCTTTACCAGCAGCGCTACCAGGTGGCAGTCACGGCTCCGCTGGGCTTTGAGAACACCTTCGCCATGGTTATCCGCGGCCAGGATGCCCAGAACCTTCACCTCACCACGCTAAGCGAAGCAGCACGTTACAGTCCGCAATGGAAGCTCGGGGTAGGCTACGAGTTTGAACAGCGGCCGGACGGCTTACCTGGCCTGCAGCAGGCCTACGGCTTGAAGTTCGATGGTTCGCCCAGGCTAATGGATTTAGGTTTGCTTTACCGCGCACTGAACGGACGCCAGGTGGACATCATCGCCGGCAACTCAACCGATGGTCCCATCAAAGCTTTTCACCTGACGGTGCTGCAGGATGATAAGCATTACTTTCCTCCCTATCAAGCGATTCCCTTGGTGCGCCAGGAGGCGCTTGACCGGTGGCCGCAGTTAAAGGCAGCCTTTGCCGGCTTGGCCGGCAAGGTAACGGCGGAGGAGATGCAGACTATGAACGAAGCTGTGGACGGGGAGCATCGCGACCCTGCGCAGGTAGTGAGAGAATTCCGTCAGGCCCACGGACTATAGCCTGTTCCGATGAGACCCACTACACTGCTAGGATCTGAATCTGTACCCCCAGGATTTTTGCGGCAAGGAGTGTAACAACCCGCCCAGAACACTCCATGGAGGCATCTGCTTGAGGGTGGTCCGTACATGGGAACGTCGGGTTCTAAACGGATACGTGATGTGATGGGCAGGAAGATTAAGCACCAGATGGTCACGGGCCATTTCGTGAAGTTTGCCATCGGAGAGGGTCCTAGTGAGCCTGGCGGAAGGGAAGGAAACAGCCGTTAAGCAGCAAAGCCTTCTCTTTTTCTATCAGGCCTTGGAAATCCCTTCAGGATTCCCACACTCCGACGGCTCGGCGGCGGCTTATCGATAAAACGACAGAATGCAATCGCTGAAATGTCCCCAATTAACGGAATTCAGCGAGTCTCAGCTTAGGGGTGCAGTCCAGTGCAATCTGTCCCTTCCAACGAACCCCGGGTGCCCCACATCTCGCTCGTTTTTCGCGAGATGTGGGATTCCACGAACCCCAACGTTCTTGTCTATTGGGAGGGAGAGCCACCGGGTTTAGAGCAGTGGCATCCCACATCTCGCGAAAAACGAGCGAGATGTGGGGCACCCAGGGTTCGTGGTAAGGAAAAATCCCAGGGTTCGTTGGTCAGGACAGAAAGTGATCCGTGGAGGTTGGCTTTGGAACCTTGGCTGCGAGGTACGCTTACCGATCTGCCCGTGGTGCAACGAGCGCTATTGCATTCGCTCCAGATGGCGCAGGAGGACACAGCCAAATGGTGCCGCACTCTCGATGACCGCGAACTGCACGCCCGGCCCTTTCACCTGCCGTCGGTTGCGTTTCAGCTCCGGCACATCGCTCGCAGCCTGGACCGGTTTTGCTGTTATGCGGAGAGCAGTCCCCTGAGCCAGGAGCAGTTAGCCGCGCTGGCCAGCGAAATGGACGAGGCCGGAACCCGGGAGGCTATCTTTAGCGAATTGGAACAAAGCCTGGACAAGACTCGCCGGCGTTTAGACGCGATTGTCCGTCAGCCCCTGGACTTGCCGGTCGCGATCGGGCGCAAGCGCCTGCCCACCACGCTGGCAGGATTGCTGATCCATGCCGCCGAGCACACCCAGCGGCATGTAGGGCAGGCGATTACAACGTCGAAGGTGATTCAGGCACAGCGCGATCGACAATGTGACCCATCTTCTCCTGCTTGACCTGGACGTATCGCTCGAAGCTGTCAAGCGGCTCGACTTCAGCAGAAATGCGTTCCACCACCCGAATACCGACCGATTCCAGCGCCTCCACCTTCTCCGGGTTGTTGGTGATGAGCCGTACGGAGGTTACGTTGAGTAACTTCAAAATCTCGGCGGGCAATTCGAATTCCCGGCAATCGGGCTTGAAACCCAGCCTGAGGTTGGCTTCAACCGTATCCAACCCCTGGTCCTGTAATTCGTAGGCACGCAACTTTGCCATCAGTCCGATGCCCCGGCCCTCCTGCTGTTCATACAGCAGGATGCCTGTGCCGGCCTGAGCTATCGTCCGCAGCGCCAGTTCTAATTGCAGGCGGCAGTCGCAGCGCAGCGAGCCGAAGACATCACCGGTAAGGCACTGGGAGTGAATACGGACCACCGGCGGTCCACTATGCAGATCGCCCAGCACCAGTGCGATCGCGCCTTCGATCTTCTTGCTCACCGCGGCGGTTCCCGGGCTGCAAGGCTCCGGATCGATCCGCGTGCCTTCGAATCCGAGAATGCGGAAATGACCCCAGCGGGTAGGGAAGTCCGCATCCGCCACCTTCTTCACACCTTCCAATGGCATATATATCAATTAGAGCCTCTATGCCAGCCTGATGTCCAGCGGGCGTAGAGTAAGAGTGTGAATGAGCCCAAGCTCGTCCTCATCTCACTGCTGATCAAGTTGGGCGTGGCCGCCGCGGTCTCGGCGATCACCGCCAGGGCGCTTACCTTCCAGCGCCTGTTGTTTGCCGAGCGGCGCACCACTGGTCAGACAATTGGCTTGCTGGCCTTTCTTTGTATCCCGCTGACCCTGGGGGTGTGGATTCGCTTTATCGTGCCCAACTTTCTGGCGGCGGACATCGGTTTTGAAACCGTCATCATTCTCGGCATCCTGCTGGGCCCGTTTACCGCACTCTTCGGCGGAGCGGTGCTCTCCGTGCCCGCCATGTTGTATGGCGAGTATCTGACCTTGCCCTTCTTCCTTGCCGTCGCCGTGGTTTCCGGCCTTTACGGGCGGGCCGTGGAGCCGGAGGAGGTCTGGTCGTTTTCCCCCTTCGTCGACCTCAGCATCTACCGCTGGGTACGGCGGAACCTGCGCAAGCCACGGTTCGATCGCCAGGTGCTCTTGCTGATGCTGATCGTCGGTATGCAGATGGTCCGCATGTGGCTGGCGCGGCTTTACCCGGGACGCCTGTTTAGTTTGGATTCCTCCAGCTTTGCGGTGAAGGTCTGCATCTGGGTCTGCCCCGCGGTGGTGGTGGCCATCCCGTTAAAAATCTGGAACGCCAGCCGCATTGAGATCAAGCTGAAGGAACAGAAGCGGCTGGTGCTGGAAGCGCGCTTCGACGCCCTGCAGCGGCAGATCAACCCCCACTTCCTGTTCAATACCCTCAACTCCATCGCTTCGCTGGTCCGCTTCCGGCCGGAGATGGCGCGGGAGATGATCGTGCAGTTAGGCAACATCCTGCGCGCGCTGCTCAAGGATCATGATTCGTATGTGCCTTTCCGCGAAGAATTGACCTTCACCGACGATTACCTGGGGATCGAAGTGGTGCGCTTTGGTGCGGAGAAATTGCGCGTGGTGAAGGAAATCGATCCCGACACGCTGGAGCTGCTGGTGCCGTGCATGCTGCTGCAGCCCCTGATCGAGAACAGCATCAAGCACGGTCTGGAGCCCCGTCTGCAAGGAGGAACCATCACCCTGCGCAGCCGCATCCAGGGCGCCAAGATGGTGGTCGAGGTGGAAGACGACGGAGTGGGCATGGCCGAGGGCCGGGCGCGGGAAGTGGGCTTTGTCAGCCGCGGAGCCGGCATCGGCATGCGCAATGTGCGCGAGCGGCTGGAGGTGCTCTACGGCAACAGCGCCCGCTTCGAAGTGTTTAGCCGCCCCGGGCGGGGAACACGCGTCACCCTGGAGATCCCGATGGCACCGAATGTATTGGTGCTTGCCGATCAGACCTCGGCGCGCGCCAGCACCCTCTCATAGTACTGCTCATAGATGGGAATGATGCGCGAGGCGCAGTAGCGATCCTGGGCGGTTCGTCTGCCGGCCTCCCCCATTGCGGTCAGACGAGTGTCATCGGCCAACAATTCGATAGCTCCGGCGGCCATAGCAGCAACATCGCCGACGGCGAAAAGCCGGCCGGTCACACCGTCTTCGATTAGTTCCGATACGCCTCCCACGCGGGTTGCGATGGTGGGAACCCTGCAGGCCATGGCTTCAAGCGCGGCCAGCCCGAAAGACTCCAGTTCACTGGGCATGAGCATCAGGTCAGCCACGGGCAACAGTTCATGGACCCGCTCCTGTTTGCCCAGGAACTGAACCCGGTTCTGAATACCCTTGCTATTGGCGAGCCACTCCGCCGAGGAGCGATCCGGCCCATCGCCCACCATCAGCAGACGTGCGGGCATCTCCTGGGCGATGCGGGAGAAAACCTCAACCACATCGAGAATGCGCTTCACCGGGCGGAAATTCGAAAGATGGAGCAGGATCTTTTCCTCCGGATCGGCGTAACGCGCCCGGGCGTCCGCTCTTCGCTCGCCCAGCGGTTTGTACTCGTCACAGTTGACGAAGTTGGGAATGACTTCGATCGGCCGAAGGATGCCGAAGTCGTGCACCGTTTTCTCGCGCAGATAATTGGAGATCGAGGTGACGCCGTCGCTCTCTTCGATAGCGAAGCGCGTGATAGGCAGGTACGAGCGGTCGAGGCCCACCAGGGTGATGTCGGTGCCATGCAGCGTGGTGACGAAGGGCAGCTCTCTGCGCTTCGCCAGCATCTGGCGGGCAAGCAGTGCGCACACCGAGTGGGGAATAGCGTAATGGACGTGCAGCAGGTCGAGCTCGTAATACTCTGCCACCTCAGACATGCGCGTGGCTAGCGCGAGATCGTAGGGCGGGTACTCGAACAGCGGATAATTGGAGACCGGCACCTCATGATAAAAAATGCCTTCTTCGCGACCAGTGAGCCGGAACGGTTGCGAATAAGTAATGAAATGCACCTGGTGGCCACGGGCCGCGAGCTCGATACCGAGTTCCGTCGCCACCACCCCGCTCCCGCCATAAGTCGGATAACACGTGATACCGATCTTCATTCGAAGTCCCTCTTAAGGTATTGAAGTCCGTCTTAGGGTAGTCCCGGCCGGAAGAAACAGCAGGTCGCTCCACTCCGCTCACCCGGAGTAGAGGGGGCTGCTGTTCCACTGCAGGCCGCAATGAAAATTTCCTCATCAATCCCCCAACTGGTGAAAGTCGATCAGGGCCAACCCCGGGTCATTCCTAAGTGCTTCGGGAATAACCTCGAGCAGAGCACCGCGCTCCGTCTCTCGCGACGCCCGGAGCCGAGTCCGTGCCTGATCCAATGCCTGGTCGCTATACCCCGGATGGCAAACCAGCTCCCAGGTGCCCCGAGGCATAGCGTGAATCAGAGAACGCAACACGGAGTCGTCAAGGGTCCCGGTCGCCAGCAAGCCAATCGAGCCGTCGGCGGTCATGATACCGTGCTTACTTGTCAACCTCGAGAACGCTCCTCGCTGAGTGCGCATGGCATGCACTTGCGTCCGGCGCCACGCGCTCGCGGGCCGGGTCGCGCGCAGGCTCCACCATGGTTCGAACGGATTGCGGACGCAGTGGACCCCGCACTGGCGAGCGGCGCGGAGCAGGGGAGCCAGCACCCGGGGAAAAGCGTGCACATGTTTGTGGGAGTCGATGTGGCTGACGGTCAGGCCGCTCGATTGGATGCGCCGTATCTGAGCTATGGCCTCAGCTTCAATTTCCTGCTCGCGGATTCGGCCGCGGAGCAGGTCACCTAAGAAGCTACCCACCGTCGCTCGGAAGGAGGAAGAATCCAGGGGGTCAAGCAGGGTAGGCACTTCGACCGGACGCAGGCAGGGCGAGCCGTCGACCAGCACCACGTGGCAGCCGACGGCCAGGCCCGGTTGCGCAAAGGCCATATAAACTGCGGGAGAGAAATAGGGAGCCGTCGCCATCAGCGTGGTAGAACTGAGGGCGCCTGCCTGCTGGAGCTCAATGATGGCCCGGTTAACGCCTGGCGCGAGACCAAAGTCGTCCGCGTTGATGATCAGGCGCTTCATTTCCGCCAGTGTAACAAGAGCCTTCGTCACCTTTTCGTGCATCAAAGGCGCAGTTGGTGGCGGATGCGAGCCAAACGTAGCGGTGAACTATTCATACGATCGGCCAGTGGACGGCGCTACAATAGTTTTTCTTTGAGCGGGGGAGGGTCCGCAAGAATGTTTGAGCGATGGCTGCAGCGCAAAGGGCCCGGGCCAGCCGCTTATGCGTTGCTGCTCCTGCTGAGTTGTGCTGCGCACGCAGCCTGGGGCGCGCCCACGGACAACGTCGTCCACCAGACGCCGAGCATCTTCGATCCTCACTCCGGCCCGGCGCGGATGATCCAAGGTTTGTCATTTTTCGTGATGCAAATAACGGGCGCGATTTTTGTCGTGGTCGCATCCCTTTGGGTGTACGTGGTGGTCCGCTACCGGCAGCGCGACGCTAACGATGACAGCGAGCCGCCCCAGATCTACGGCAGTACCCAGATCGAGCTGGCCTGGACGGTGATACCCGTTCTCATTGTCTTAGTTCTCTTCCTCACCACGGCCCGCATTCTTTTTGCCATCCAGGATCAAAAGATGCCGCAGACGGCGGTCGACGTCGATGTGGTAGGCCATCAATTTTGGTGGGAATATCACTATCCGAAATACGGATTTACCACTGCCAATGAGCTGCATGTGCCGGTCAACACCGAGCAGGTTCCCACGACCACTTCGCTCAACTTGCTCTCCGCCGATGTGGTTCACAGCTTCTGGGTCCCTGCGTTGTTCGGTAAGATCGACTTGTTTCCAAACCAGGTCAACCACATGTGGTTCAATCCGGATAAACCCGGCATGTACGTGGGCCAATGTGCCCAGTTCTGCGGCGTGGAACATGCCAAGATGCTGCTGCGCGTCTACGTGCAGACGCCGGAGGATTTTGCGGCCTGGGTAAAGAATCAGCAGCAGCCGGCGGTTCAGGATTCCGCAGTCGCAGAAGGAAGGCAGCTCTTCGAGTCCCAGTCCTGTATTAGTTGCCACGTGGTGCGCGGCACCGCCGCGCAGGGACAGTTTGGGCCAGACCTCACTCATTTTATGAGCCGCGACACGCTTGCTTCCGGAGCGGCCGACAATACCCCGGCGAACCTCAAGCTCTGGATCAAGGATCCGGACTATGTCAAGCCAGGAAGCCTGATGCCGGCGATGCAATTGAACGATGACCAGATCGACAAGATCGTCGCTTACCTCGATACCTTGAAGTAACCGGACGCGGGCGACTACAGACAGGAGTTTTCGGTTATGGCTGATTCAACTCTACCTATTGGGAGCGCCATCGACCTCACCCCCCCGAGTGAGTCGTACGGGACGTGGCTCGAACAGGTGCACAGTTGGGTGGTCACCGTCGACCACAAAAAGATTGGCTTGATGTATATCGCCTACGCCGTGATCTTTTTGCTGGTCGGGGGTTTCGAGGCGATCCTACTGCGCATTCAGCTGGCCGTACCCCACAACAATTTTCTCCCCCCTGAGGTCTTCAACCGCATCTTCACCATGCATGGCACGACCATGGTCTTCCTTATGGGGATGCCGTTGATCATCGGATTTGCCAATTACCTGGTTCCCCTGATGATCGGCGCCAGGGATATGGCCTTCCCCCGGATGAATGCCTTCAGCTTCTGGATGACCGCGCTGGGCGGCTTGATGCTCTACTACAGCTTCATCGGCGGAGTCGGCCTGCAAGGAGCTGGAAGCGCGCCCGACGTCACCTGGTGGGCTTATGCGCCCCTTACCGAACGCGCATTCTCGCGCGGGCACAGCACGGACTACTGGGCGTTGTCACTGATCGTCTCGGGATTCGGCACCGTCGGCGCCGCGGTCAACATTATCGCCACTACCGTCTGCATGCGTTGCAAAGGCATGACGATGTTTCGCATGCCGCTGCTGCCATGGCTGTACCTGGTGGTCTCGGGCATGATCCTGATAGTCATCACCCCTTTGACCGCGGCGCAGATAATGCTCACCATCGACCGTTATCTCGGGGGGCATTTCTTTGACTCTCAGGCTGGGGGCGTGCCCGTTGTCTGGGCGCACTTTTTCTGGATCTTTGGCCACCCCGAGGTCTACGTGCTGGTGTTGCCGGCGTTCGCCATTGCTAACGAAGTTATTCCTGTCTTCTCCCGCAAGGCGATCTTTGGCTACCCGGCGATGGTGTCCGCATCAGCCGGCATTGGTTTGATCAGCCTGAGCGTGTGGGCGCACCACATGTTCACCGTGGGCATGACCTCGGCGCAGAATGCGTTCTTCGTCCTCTCGACCTCACTGGTTGGGGTCCCCACCGGCATCAAGATCTTTAACTGGATCGCCACCATGTGGGGAGGCAAAATACGCTTTGCCACGCCAATGCTTTTTTGCACCGCCTTCCTGATCCAGTTCCTGTTCGCCGGCTTGACCGGAATCATGCTCTCCATCGCCCCCTGGAACTGGCAACTGCACAACTCTTATTTCGTTATCGCCCATTTCCACTATGTTCTGGTGGGAGCCATCGTCTTTTGCTTCTTCGCAGGGTTCTACTACTGGTTCCCGAAAATGACCGGCAAGATGCTCGACGAGCGGCTGGGCAAGTGGCATTTCTGGCTCTTTGTGATCGGCTTCCACCTGTGTTTCGACCTCATGCACATCCCCGGGTTGCTGGGCATGCCGCGGAGTATCTACACCTACGAACCTGGCCGCGGCTGGGACGGCTGGAACATGATCGTATCCATCGGAGGCTTCATTCAGGGAGTGGCCACGCTGATCTTTGCCTACAACATGGTGTATTCGTACTTTAAAGGCCCGGAGGCGGGCCCGGACCCCTGGGATGCCTGGACGCTCGAGTGGGCAACCTCATCGCCGCCGCCCGAATACAACTTTGCCAGCGCGCCGGTGGTAAGCAGCCGCCGTCCGCTGTGGGACCTGAAGCACCCCGAAGACCCGGATTCACGGTACGAATGATCCTTGCACCTAAGGCAGTTGCGATGAAAATGACAGGGCACCAACCATGAGCACCAGCGCCATTCCCCTGGCTCACGGTCACGACGATTGGGCGCTGCCGTATCACGGCACGGTTGCCATGCTGGCGCTGATCGTGGCCGAGATTGCGATCTTCGGTATTTTCGTAGTCGCCTATATCTACTACATCGGCAAGAGCCTCACCGGGCCATATCCCAGAGAGGTGCTGGATCTTCCGATCTTCAATACGGTATGCCTGCTCTCAAGCAGCTTTACTATCTGGATTGCGGAACGTGCCCTGAAAAAGAGCGCGATGGGAGCTTTCAGCTTGTGGTGGGCGCTCACCGTGATTTTGGGCGCCATCTTCCTCGGTGGCACCGCGCTCGAATGGAAGAAGTTGATTTATCAAGACGGCCTGACCATCAGTACCAACCTCTTTGGCACCACGTTCTACTCCCTGGTCGGCTTGCACGCGAGCCACGTCATCGCCGGCCTGATTATGCTTTCGATCGTGTTGATCTTTGCTCTCACCGGGAAGTTGAAGAGTGAGCACTCGAAACAACTCGAGGTGCTCTCGCTTTATTGGCACTTTGTTGACGGGGTCTGGGTGGTGGTCTTTACCGTTGTCTACATCATTGGCCGCTGACAGAAAGAGAACCAAGCGATGGATGAACAGCATGAAAATTCCGGCGTTTCCGATGAGGTCGTGCAACTACCTGCACCGACCGCATGGCCGATTGTATTGGCTCTTGGCCTGACTTTTGCCTTCGCAGGCCTGGTGACGAATGTGGGTATAAGCGTCCTTGGGGCAGTGCTTATTTTTTCCGGCTGCCTGGGATGGTTCCGTCAAGTATGGCCGCATGCACATCACGTTGCCGTGCCGGTCAAAGTACAGAAGTACAAATACACGACGGTGCGAACCAAAGTTGCTCGTATCGCGATCGACGAAAGCCATCGTGCGCGCCTGCCCATACACACACCGTCCGTCCTCGCCGGGGTAAAGGGCGGCATCGCTGGCGGCGCCGCGATGATCGTGCCCGCGCTGCTGTACGGCTTGATTCGTTACCACAGCATCTGGTACGCGGTAAATCTTTTGGGAGGAGCTGGCGTCGCCGGCTGGTCTAATCCTACCCTTGCGGAGATCCTGCACTTCCGACTGAGTGCACTGATCACGGCCACCATCATCCATGCCGCCGGCTCTTTGCTGATCGGGCTGCTCTACGGCGCAATGCTCCCCATGCTCCCGCGGCACCCCATGCTCCTGGGTGGCATCATCGCACCGGTTTTGTGGACGGGCGTGCTTCATTCAGCGCTCCCCCTGATCAACCCCTTTCTCGCTGAGCGGATCGACTGGCTATGGTTTGTCGTCTCCCAAGTGACCTTCGGGCTGGTAGCGGGTTGGGTAGTGTCGCAGCAAGTCCACATCCGCACCGAGCAATATCTGCCCTTTGCTGCGCGCATAGGACTGGAAACGCCAGGGATGATGGAAGAGCACCATCGGGAGGATGGACCGAAGTGATGGCGCGCCTGCTGATGACGCTGGTTTCTTGTATTGCTGTGCTTGGCTGCGGACCTCTTCCTGGCCGTCCCAAGCCCGGACCGGAGGTACCGCGTCCCGATTCGATAGTGGACTTTGCCACACTCTACCGTCAGAACTGCTCCGCTTGTCATGGCGACCAGGGGATGAATGGGCCGTCCTACCCACTGGCCAATCCGACCTATCAGTCGCTGGTCGACGAGCAGGAGCTGCATAAGACGGTGGCCAACGGATTACCCGGCACGCTGATGCCGGCGTTCGCCATCAGTGACGGGGGCACCTTGACTGACCAGCAAGTCGACGCGCTGGTGAACGGTATGCGTGCCGCGTGGTACAAACCGGGTGCTCTCGATGGCGCACCGCCGTACCGCGCGGCCAAACCCGCAGACGCAGCCCACGGCCAGCAGGTTTACTCAACTTACTGCGCCAGTTGCCACGGTGTGGCCGGACAAGCGGGCAAGAGCAAAGCCGGGTCGATCACCGAGCCGGCGTTCCTGGCGTTAATGAGCGAGCAGTCGCTGCGCACGGTGGTGATTGCCGGACGCCCCGACATCGGCCAGCCCGACTGGCGCAACTACGTGCCTGGGCACCCGATAAGCGATCAGGAAGTGACCGACGTGGTGGGCTGGCTCTCCAACCAGCAAAAAGGGACCGGAGGAGGCGCGCGATGAGTGACGAGAAAGCGGTAAGCAGACGGTGGTTGTTGGTGTCGATCGGCCTTCTGCTCAACGGCGCGGTTGCCCTGTTGATCGCCACCCCGGTAGTGGGCTACCTGCTGGGGCCGATTCGCAAGAATGGCGGTTACGATTCCTGGATTGACCTGGGTGACATTTCCCAGTTTCCTATGGGAGAGACGCGGCTGGCTAGCTTCGTAACTCCTCAGAGTATGCCCTGGGATGGCGCCACCAGCAAGGCGGCCTGTTGGGTTCGCCGGACGCAGGACCAGAAATTTCAGATTTTTGCTATCAACTGCGCCCACCTCGGCTGCCCGGTGCGCTGGTTTCCCCAGTCGGAACTTTTTATGTGCCCATGCCATGGCGGGGTCTATTATGCCGATGGCTCGCGCGCCGCGGGACCACCGCCGAGGGGCCTTTTTGAATACGCCTACAAAGTCGAAAACGGAAAATTGATGATTGATGGCGGTCAAATGCCCACCTTGGCAACCAGCGCGTCGGTGCGGAAAGAGAGTTCCCAATGCACTGGTTGAAGCAGGTTTATGACTGGTTAGAGTTCCGGTTGAAATTGGAAGGGCCGATCAAGGACTCGGTTCTGCACCCGGTTCCAACGAAGACGGCCAGTTGGTGGTATGTCTTCGGCAGCGCCAGTTTCGTTCTGTTACTGCTACAGATCGCGACCGGTATCCTGCTGGCCATCGTCTATGTTCCCTCCGCGGGCGAGGCATGGAACAGTCTGCAGGTGTTGAACCAGCAGCTCCCGCTGGGGTGGTTCCTGCGCGCCATGCATGGCTGGGGTTCGAACTTCATGGTCGCCGTGGTGTTGATCCACATGGCGCAGGTTTTCCTGTTTGGCGCTTATAAATTTCCTCGCGAGCTTACCTGGATCCTGGGCGTGTTTCTCTTGTTGATGACGCTGGGCATGGCATTCACCGGGCAGGTGATGCGCTTCGACCAGGATGCGTACTGGGGGCTGGGTATTGGCGCTTCGATCGTAGCCCGCGTGCCTTTTATTGGCGGCCCACTGGTCAACCTTATGTTAGGCGGCCCTATTATCGCCGGTCCGACGTTGACCCGCTTCTTTGCCCTGCATGTCTTTGTCATTCCAGGAATGATGCTGGCTTTCGCCGCGCTGCACATCTGGATGGTCATCGGATTGGGTATCAACGATTGGCCCATGCCGGGGCGGATCGTCCGGCGCAGCACTTATATTCAGGAGTATCACGAGCTGACGCAGAAGGACGGCATTCCTTTTGTCCCTGGGGCGGTGTGGAAAGATATGGTGTTTTCCGCAGCGATCCTGTTTGCGGTGGCGCTTTGCGCGGTGTTTTTTGGACCATTCGGGCCGACCGGTTTTCCCGATCCAACCATCATCCAGACCGTACCCAAGCCGGACTTCTACTTCTTGTGGATTTACACCATCCTCTCTTTTCTCCCGGAGAACCTGGAGACGCCATTCATATTGATTGCTCCCATCCTGGGCATCGGCTTCCTGCTGGCGCTGCCGTTCTTTGCCGGTGAGGGGGAGAAGAGCTGGCACCGGCGGCCGATTGCGGTGCTGTCGATCACCGCGCTCGCGGTAGGTTTTGCGGTCTGCGAACACCTGGGAACGTATACCCCGTGGAGCCCGGAGATGCAGGCCTGGAGCGGCGACACCGTCCCCGTCCGCTATGTGCATGGGGCCACGCCCCTGGGTAGGCAGGGGCAGATTGTCTTTCAGGCTAAGCAATGCCGCAACTGTCACATGCTCGGCGGCGTAGGGGGCCAGCGTGGCCCCGCGCTTGACGGGGTGGCCACGCGGCTTACGTATGACCAACTGGTGCGCCAGGTGCTGCAGGGTGGCGGAAATATGCCGGCGTATGGCAAGAATCTTTCCCCACCCGAAGTAACAGCGCTGGTCAGCTTTCTCGAAACTCTGCATCCTGAGGGTCAGCGCCCCGCGCAGGATGCCTCGCGCAACTTCGTTAGCACCGGGGAACTCGACCCCCCGAAATCCGCGAACCAATAGGGCTGAGAACCCCTTGATGAGTTTAGAAAAGAAACAGCAGGCGCTCCACTACCTGCTGTGGTTTTTTCCCGGTTCTCACACAGACTCTTCAGCCCAACTTTGTTTCAGACCTTTACGGCACGACTGATACAAAGCAAAAATGCAGAGTTGAAGAGGAATTCGAGTAGCGTAGTGGAGGGATCTGCAGTTTCGGCGATTCGTGCCACGGCGCTATAGTGACAATCATGTCAGAGGTGGTATCACAGGCCGCATGGAGTTCCTGGGCCTTTCCCTTTTGGGCCACCTCGGGATTGCTCGCGGCTGCCTTGCTCTATCTCCGGGGCTACCGCAAAATCCGCCGTACCCGGCCGCTGATTTTTCCTCCCTGGCGCGCGTGCTGCTTTCTCGGCGGCCTCTGCACCCTGTGGATCGCGATCGCCTCGCCTCTCGACACCCTGGACGGCTTGCTGCTGGTCGCCCATATGACACAACACCTGATACTGATGTCGGTGGTGCCGCCTCTCCTGCTTCTGGGCGCGCCAGTGGTGCCACTGCTGCGTGGGCTGCCGCAATCTGCACTGCGAGACGGCTTGGGCCCCTTCTTCCGCACCCCAGCCTTGCACCGGTTGACCGGCCTGCTCACCCATCCCGTCTTTGCCTGGCTGGCTATGAATATCGCCTACCTCGCATGGCATGTGCCGCCGGCCTATGAACTGGCGCTGCGCTCCCCCGGTTGGCATGAAGTGGAGCACGCCTGCTTCCTGGGCACTTCCTTGCTCTTCTGGTTTCCTGTGATCCAGCCGTGGCCAAGCGTGAGCCGCGGATCTCGTTGGGCCATGTTGCCCTATCTGGTCGGCGCAGACCTGGTGAACACTGTGCTGGCCGCGTTTTTAACCTTCGCCGGCAGGGTGATTTACCCCAGCTACGCTAACGTGCCGAGGGTCTTCGGTTTATCCGCGCTGGGCGACCAGGTCGCAGCAGGCGCTCTGATGTGGGTGGTCGGCTCTATCTTCTTCCTTGTACCCGTCATGGTAATTGCCACCCATCTGCTCTCGCCGCAATCTCGCCGTGTTTCCCCCGCTATGTTGGAGGGAAACATCCCAATGCCGCGTCCGAGGCGTTTCGACCTGCTGCAATTGCCGCTGATCGGGGGTTTTTTGCGTTGGCGTTACGGACGGATGGCACTGCAGAGCATTGCCTTCGTGACCGCGGTCCTGGTGATTGCGGACGCTTTTCTCGGCCATCCCATGGGTGCAATGAACCTCGCCGGGGTATTGCCGTGGACCTACGTCAGGCCCTTCGGCGTGATCGCTTTGCTGGTGCTGGGGAATATCTTTTGCTTGTCATGCCCCTTCATGCTGCCCCGGGAGCTGGGGCACAGATTGGGTTTGGCCCGGCTCAAGTGGCCGCGCTGGCTGCGCAGCAAATGGATCGCGATCGCGTTGATGATCCTGTTCTTCTGGTCGTACGAGGCCTTTGCTATCTGGGACCATCCTCAGCGCACCGCCTGGCTTCTCATCGCGTACTTCGCGGCTGCCTTCCTGGTCGACACTTTCTTTCGCGGAGCGAACTTTTGTAAATATCTTTGCCCCCTGGGGCAATTCAACTTTGCCGCTTCGCTGCTCTCGCCCTTCACCCTTCAGGCGCGCAGCCAGCGGACCTGCGAGCGCTGCACCACCCATGACTGCATTGCCGGCAATCGCCAACAGCGTGGCTGCGAGCTGCAACTCTATATGCCGCAAAAGGCCGGAAACATGGACTGCACCCTTTGCATGGATTGCGTCAAGGCCTGCCCCCATGACAACATAGGCCTCTTCACTGTTGCTCCGGTGCGCGATGTGCTGCGCGACCCGGTGCGGTCGTCAATTGGCAGGTTCTCATCTCGCATCGACCTCGCGGTCCTTGCCCTCGTCGTCGTGCTCGGTGCCTTTGCGAACGCTGCGTTGATGGTGACTCCGGCCGGCAAGTACGTATCTCTGCTGATCCCTGTTGCAGTCTTGGTAGCGGTGGTGATGGGGTTCGCGGCCAGGCGCAGCCACCCATCAAAAAGGGAATTGTTGTGCCGCCTCTCGCAAGCACTCCTGCCATTAGGATTGGCCATGTGGGTAGCTCATCTGCTCTTTCACCTTTTCACGGGCTGGGGCACCCTGGGCCCTGCTCTCCATCAGGCCGGGGCAGATTTTGGCTGGCATCTTCTGTCGCCGCCACAGTGGGGAATGGGGTCGCCTCTGCTGCCCCCCAATACCGTGCTCTCCATACAGCTCCTGGTGCTTGATGCGGGCCTGCTAATGACGCTGTATCTAGGTTGGAGATTGGCGCAGCAGTGGGCTGCGCGCCGCGGCCCGGCTGTGCTGCTGCTGTTGCCATGGGCAAGCATGGTTGCCGCAGCCTACGCGGCTGGTGTCTGGATCCTGCTTCAACCCATGCAGATGCGCGGCATGATAATGAATCCATGAAGGTTTTCTATCCGCTGGTTGCACTTTGCATGCTGGGGATGTGGGCAACAGCAGCACATGGCGACGGCGGGACCATGCTTCTACACCAGGATGCCGGTGCGTTTACCATCACCCTCTTCGCAGCACCGCAGCCGCTGCAGGTGGGCCCTGCAGATCTTAGCGTGATGGTGCAGGATCGCAGCAGCGGGGAAGTGCTGCTGGATCCTACGATCGATTTGACGGTTGCACTGGAAGCGACCAACGCATTGCAGCAGACCGCTCGGTTGGCGACCGGACAAGCGAGCAACCGTCTTTTGCAGGCAGCCACCGTCCATTTCTCACGCGCCGGCAAGTGGCGCCTGAGGCTGCTGGTCCGGCGTGGAAACGAGGTGGCTCAGCTGAGCACGGGATGCACCGTCGAGCCCGATCGGTCACGCGCCACCTTGGTGTGGTTTTATGTTCTATTGCCCATTGGCATCATCTTGTTGTTTGTCATTCATCAGGCTTTGAAGCTTCGTTCTGAGGTGAAAGCTACATGATCCATCCGCCCAATCCGCTGATTGCGACCGGAGTGGTCGCGTCCACCGCTGCCACGGATGCGGTCTACGTGCTCTTCACCGCGGCCGTTGCTGCGCGCCGTCGGAGCGTCGCGGCGAGCTGGAGCAGCATTTGGTACTTGCTCTCCGCCTTCGCCGTGATCAGCTACACCGGCAACCCTATCTATGTGGTCTTTGCAGCGCTCGGTTCATGGCTGGGGGCCTTCGGCGCGGTGACCTGGCTGGGAACGGCGGCAAAACCACACTCCTGATCGGGATGTGGTAACTTTTGCAGGGGAAATGACATGGCAAAAACCACCGCGAAGCATATCAAGTGGAACGACATCGAGGTAGAAAGCCTAAGCTCGACCATAGGCCGGCAACTGGTTGTGGGCACCAACCTGATGGTTGCGCGTGTCCTTCTGAAGAAGGGAGCAAAGGTACCTTTGCACAGCCATCACAACGAGCAGCTTACCTACATTCTTGAAGGCGCGCTGCACTTCTTCATCGACAACCGGGAGATCACCGTCCGTGGCGGCGAAGTGCTCTGCATCCCGCCCCACATGCCGCATGAGGCAATCGCGCTTGAGGATACCGTAGACCTGGACATCTTCACTCCGCCGCGCCAGGATTGGATCGACAAAGAAGATGCCTACCTGCGGCAGGAAGTAAACAAGTAGGCGAAAGGATGGGCTAGTGGATCTTGGATTAAAGAACCGCAACGTCATTGTTGCTGCTGCAAGCGATGGCATCGCGCGCGCGGCGGCAGAGAAATTCGCCGCTGAAGGTGCACGCGTGGCCATCTGCTCGCGCGATGCAAAGAAACTGAGCGCCGCTGCTGCGCAGATTCGTGAACGCTCGAGCGCCCATGTACTTGCCCAGCCGCTGGACGTGACCGATGAGAAAGCAGTCGACGCATTTGTGAAGCATGTGGGCGAGGAATTCGGTGGAGTGGACGTGTGCGTGACCAACGCCGGAGGTCCACCGCCCAAGATGTTCTTTGCCACCACTACAGAGGAGTGGCATCGCGCCCTGGAATTGAATTTCATGAGCTCGATCTACTTTGCGCGCGCAGTTCTGCCCTGGATGCAGAAGAACCACTGGGGAAGGCTGGTAACGATCACGTCCGTTACGGTGCGCCAGCCGGTCTCTGATCTGATCTACTCCAACGCTGTCCGCGCCGGTGTTCTGGGGCTGATAAAGAGCTTGTCCAACGAGTTTGGCAAGGACGGAATTACGGTGAATAACGTCGCACCTGGCTTTACCGCGACCGAGCGGCTCAAGCAGCTCATAGCGAAGCGCTCGCAGGAGATGGGAATTAGTTTTGCGGACTTTGAAGCGGGGCTGGGAGGGGAGGCACCGCTTAAGCGCATCGGGCAGCCGGAGGAGGTCGCCGACGCCATCGTCTGGCTTGCCTCGGAACGCGCATCCTTTATCACCGGCCAGACCCTATTGGTCGACGGTGGCTTGTTTAAAGGACTCTAACCCTGTTGGCCGCCGGCGTTGCCAGATTGGGCCACACAATGTGTGAAGAGCCGAGAAAGAAACAGCAGAGACCTTCACTGCGTTACCCCGGAAATCCGCGGTAGCGCAGTGGACCTGCTGTATTCCGGTTACGCCAATTCCGTCAGCATCTCGTCAGCCGCCGGTTTTTCCTTAACCTTCGCGCTGGTCACAAGAATCACTGAGAGCACCACGACTGCGCTCCCGGCGAGAATAAATCCGCTCACCCGCTCGTCGAGAACCAGCCATCCCAGGAAAACGGCCACCACCGGATTCACATACGCATAAGTCGATACCTTAGACGTGGGTACATGCTCCAGGAGCCAGATGTAGGCCGTATACCCGATCCACGATCCGCAGACGATCAGGTAGCAAACCGCGCCGATTCCGCGTGCGGTCCACACCACAGTATGAAAATCTTCTACCAGCAAAGCAAAAATAAAGTTCGCGACTCCTGCTGCGGTCACCTGCCATCCGGTAGCGCTGAAGGCGTCCATGCCGGACTGCCACCGTTTCGACAACACCGATCCGAGCGCCCAACTAAACGAACCGCCCAGCAGGCTCAGTGAAGCCCACAGTTCCTTTCGGCCCATCGCGGTACTCGACGTGAGCTCAGGGTAGAAGAGGATAAGTAGTCCAAGTACGCCGAGGGCAAGTCCGGCTTTGCCGCGTGGCGCGATGCGGTGATGGCCAAGCAGAATCGAGTCCAGAACCAGGAACCACAACGGCGTGATGGCAATGATGAGCGCTGCCAGGCCGGTGGAGACAGAAAGCTCCGCATAGGAGAGGGTAAGATTGCCGCCCATCAACAATAAAACGCCCACCATGCTGGCCGACGCGATCTGTCGCGGCGAATACCAGATCTTACGCCCGGTCAATGCACAGACAGCCAACATGACAGCGCCCGCGATCGAAAAGCGGATGGCGCACATCAGCCCCGGCGGAATCGACTGCACGGCGATGTCAATGCCGAGGTAGGTCGATCCCCAGAATACGTAGACCAATGCGAACGCAAGAATAATCTTCCAGCGGCTAGGATGCATGCTCAGCTGAGATCCTCGGTAACATCTTGATATCCCTCGACCGCCCATCGCGGTGCCTAATGTAGTGTACTGTCTCGCGTTTTTGCGAGAGTCACTTGCCTTGGTAGTGGAGGGTGGGTAGCATGTGTCCGGTGAAGATCACGAAGCTGGCCGTTCTCGCGCTATTTACATTCGCAGTCTTTTCCTTGCAGGCGCTTTCAGCAAGTGATTCCCCCTTGCCAGCGTCTGCCATGGCCGACAAGGTACTTGTGCTGAAGGGGGAAAGGAAGCTTTTGCTGATCAGGGGTGACGAAGTGCTGAAAACGTACCGCGTCTCGCTCGGAGGCAATCCGGTTGGCCCCAAGATCAGGGAGGGCGATAGCAAGACGCCTGAAGGCGAATATGTGCTTGATCGGCACAACGCGAAAAGTGAGTATCACAAGTCGATCCATATTTCTTATCCAAACCCGGAAGATCTGGCACGCGCGAGAAAACTGGGTGTACCGCCCGGTGGGGATCTGTTCATCCATGGACAGCCCAATGACCTTAAAGGGCCGAGCCATGAACCAGGCGATTGGACCGATGGCTGCATCGCGGTGACCAATGCAGAGATGGACGAAATCTGGCGAGCGGTGGCGGACGGCACGCCAATCGAGATCAAGCCCTAGCCCCTTCTTCTTTTATCTGGGGTACGGGTAGCCTTTGGCCAACTCCTCTTCGAGCGAGACGCATCGTGTCCTTAATATCGTGAAAGAAGTGGACGTCTCCGTTCTCCTTCTACGACAGCAGTGATGTAAACGATTAATACCGGAATAGGTGAGGCAAGATTGACTCGTACGTTATCCTTGCCCTCATGCATGGCGTGCTCAACCCGTTCCAGATCTCAACCGGGCGTGTTGCGCAGGAGCCACGCGGCGAGCTCGGCTGGTTCCTGCGCGTGGATGCATCCATGGCTGAACGCCCGCTCTTTCTCAGAGAACATGTCCACGCTCTGCGGGGTGTCGTGGATATAGATGTGGTGTTCGTTGGGAAAGATGAATTTGACTCTGTGCCCGCTAGCGTCGTACTGGAACGGGTGAAGCAGAAGCCGGAATCTGTTCTTTGCCTGGCCTGCGCGCGATCAATGGCAGGATCAGTGAGCAGAGCATCACCACCGTGATGACGCTGATCGCCGGCGCATATTTTCCGATGCTCTGGTGGACATGCGCGATCATGATTGGCGAGGGAATGGCTGCGAGTCCCCAGGCCATTAGGATAATGCCGTAAATACCGCCCATTGACTTGGCTCCGAAAAAATCCGCGGTGAAGGAAGGCATGGTGCCGAAGCCACCTCCATAGCACAGGCCGATGAGCGCGAATGCCAGGCTGAAAAGCGTCAAATCGTGAAAGTCGCGGCAGCATGAAGAAGATGATGACCTGGATAAGGTACAGCAGGAAATAAACCCGAGCCCGTCCGATATGATCAGAAACCCAGGCCCAGAAGACGCGGCCCAGGCCGTTGGACAGCGCTATCAAACCCACCATGCCCGCAGCCTGCAGAACGGTCATGCCGACCATTTCCTGGGCCATCGGAGAAGCCTGACTTATGATCATGATGCCCGCCGAGACGTTAAGGAAAAGCATTGCGAAAAGCAGGTAGAATTGCCAGGTCCCAAGCGCCTCGCCCACCGTAAAGTCGTAGGTGCTGGCCGCTTTGGCAACCGTGGAGCGGGGTTCCCAACCTTCCGGCCGCCAACCCTGCGGCGGGGTCGCATAAAATTGAGCGGCGGTAAACACAACGATCAGATAGACGATGCCGAGAGTCCAGAACGTTGCCGGGAGACCATACTTGATGACTTCCCATGCGGCCAATGGACTCATGATCAAAGCGCCGAATCCGTAGCCGCAGACGGCCACGCCGGTCATCAGCCCGCGCCTATCGGGAAACCATTTCACCAGCGTTGCCACCGGGCAGATGTATCCCATTCCCATGCCGACGCCGGTCAGGAAGCCGTATCCCAGGTAAAGACCGTAGAGGGAGTGGTGGCTGGCAGCGAATCCTGCCACCATATAGCCAATACCATAGATGACGCCTGCCGTTGCCGCCACCTTGCGCGGCCCGGCCTTGTCCTGCCACAAGCCACCGACGATTGCGCCCGCGCCGGTTAAGAAAATGGCTAGCGTGAAGTTCAGCTGGACAGCGGTCTCAGTCCAGTGCCCGGCGCTCATGAGCGGCTTCTTGAATACGCTCCAACCGTAAATTGCGCCAAGACAAATCTGCATCAAAACGGCAGCCAGGGCGATGCCCCAGCGATTGGGAAGTTTGCCCGATGTCATAGGACCCTCCTTGCGTCGTGCTGCCCTATCTCAGGCGTTCGGATGCAGCGGATGCCAAGGTTCCCGGCAAGTTCTGCCTCCGGCCTGACGGTTACTGTACACTGCGATGGCCCAGGAAGACCACAATTTGCATCCTGGCTAATTGCGGAGGGTGAGGATCATGAACAGGGAAGTGTGGAAAGGTTTCGCAGGCCTGTGTGCAATTGCGATGTGCGCGGCGTGGGCCGGGCCGGCAGTTGCGCAGACGTCAGAGATTAAAGAAAAACCTCCAATGTACACGTATATCGCGGAATGGAACATTCCTCGGGCAGAGTGGGCAGATATGGAGAAGGCAAATGCGTCTGACCAGAAGATCCTGGACAAGGCCATCGCCGAGGGGACAATTGTAGGATATGGCAACGATTCGGCTGTGGTTCACCAGGCTGACGGCGCGACGCACGACGATTGGTGGTCGGCAATGTCCATGGCTGGTGTGCTGAACGTGCTGGACCAGCTTGAAAAGTCCGGCAGTACGGGTTCTCCCGTCCTGGCCAGTGCCACCAGCCACTGGGATAGCATTTACGTCAGCCGGTATTACAACTGGCATCCCTGGATCGTGGAAGGGTGCGTACACCTATACCGCGTTCTACAGATTAAGGCCGGAAGCAGCCGACGACGCGGTGGATACGCTGAGCAAGAACCTGATTGCGCCGTTGCTGGAGAAACTGATCGCCGACGGCACGCTTCACGAGTACGAAGTTGACACCGAAGCGATCCACACCGAAGCACCGGGCACGTTTATGATTGTTTACATCGCGGCTAACGCGGAAGGTCTGGACAAGGTCAACACGGCGCTGCGGGAGGCGATCAAGTCCAAACCCCTGGACGGAGCGGCATTTACTTCCATGGTGGACATCGCCGCGCACCACGATGAACTGGTTCGTACCAACGCCACGTACAAATAGCTCCGCACCCTTTCCCGGTCCGCAGGCGACCCACTCGAGGGAAGTCTCGCGGATGGGGTGGGTCTGGTCGAGGTTGCCACTCCATGGATCCAAGCCGAAAGTATGCGACTGCATTCATCGCTCTGCTCGCAGTCATCTTCTGCGCACCTTTGCTGCATGCGGACGAGCGCAAGATCGATCCGACTTTTCTCTATCGCGATACTTCCACAGTGGGAGAGAAAAATTCCGATCTAACCACGGCGACTTGCCGTTACAAGCCTTTGTTTGGCCAGGGAGACTCGGATGCTTCCGCCCTGGTCGGCATAGCTCGTTATGGCGAGGCGGTGATCGACTCCAACGGCTCTTGCGCCGCGGTTCAATATTCAGAGGAAGACCAGGTGTACGTGGTCCTCGATGGGAATGCATCCGTTAAATACGCGAGTGAAATGGTGTCTCTTGACAAGGAAGACTATCTCTACCTTCCGGCAACGACCCCGCATACATTACGTAACCGTTCGAGTTCGCCTCTGACTGTGTTGGTTATGGGTTTTCGCACCCGGGGGTTTGAAAAAAGCCAACCGCCGCCACACCCCTTAAAGGCCAACATCGAGGATGTGCCCACGGGTCTTGTAAATGGGCACCCTTCTTCCACTGTCTACCGGCTGCTGATGGGGGATGCCGACAGTAAGCGTGACCGCCTGGCAGCCGGCCGTGTTCTGACCAGCCTTTTTCTAATGGAGATCGCGCCCGGCGGTACTAACTTTCCCCATCATCACGAGCGCGAAGAAGAGATTTACCTGGTTTTGAGCGGCCATGGAGATATGGTGGCGGGTGGAGGAATGGATGGAATCGCAGGCAAGCACCCTGCCAAAGCCGGGGATGCTTATTTCTTTCGCCTCAACTGCACAGTTGGATACTACAGTGCCGCCAACGTCAAATCACGTATTCTGGCCGTGCGCTCCTGGTATCCTGGCATGCAGCAACGGGGTGCGCAACACTGACCAATCGAGACACGGGTCCGACGTGCCTCGGGCGGAGGTATGAGGGGCGAAGGAATACAAGTGGAAAGAGTGGAAAGTCAGTTGAGTGCGGATTCCCCGGCCGCGGTTGCTTCGCACAGGGCGCCGAGGCGGTCCCGGCCAGCTTGGGTGTGATCGCGGGTTGCGCCGGCTGTCCCTATAAGCGCCTGGCGCTCCTGTCGGGCGACGGATGATAGCCAGGCTTTCTCCATGCGGACGCCGCCGGAGCTTGCAGGTGAACTCACCGGCTCCCCAGGTTGAAGACAACATTTATATCTGTCTCCACCTCCACGGCAAGAACTAGGAGCCGCACGAAGATGCTTGCGCAGTCATTCTGGATATCTAGTCGCCATACAGCGCACCGGTGCGGGAGCGGTTGCAATCATCAGACAGCCGTGGCGGCTAGATTGATTCTTGGTTCAATGTCACGGAGCATACCATCCGCATGAACTTCCTCGTCCAGCGTCTCCTGTAATAAAGATACGTGATACGCATAGCTCAACAGCGAAGCCCAGTGTAGGGCAGCACGGTAGGAGGCGATTACAAAGCTCTCAATCTTCTGCGCGCTCGCGGCTAACCAGGCATCGCGTACCGGACCTCGATCTGTCTCCCTTACGATCTTGTCGACGGACGCAATCAGAGCCGACGTGATTGCGCATCTTGCGTCATCTGCTTTGCTAGTCAACTCAATCAAGATCTGAAGGATGCGCTCACGCTGAAGCGATACTTCTTGCAAGTGCGAGCGGAGGGCCTCCTTTAGCTGCGGGTCGGACGCGGCATCGATCATGTCCTCCAATCCCCTGGAAATCTGCTGCTGAGTTGAGAGTAAATAGCGCATCTGAAGACTGTAGAGTGATGTAACGTTGGTAAGGTCGTGAGGGGTGAGTAGACGCATATGTTTACCTCGGTTGAAACCGGTCACGTTCCGCATCCAGAAAGTCAATTGAGAAGTCCATACTTTCTGTGAACAAGAGCGAATTGCTTCTGAGTTGTCACAAAGCCCGCCTTTCTCCCTGGTTGGCGCTAACAGTGCTGATCTTCTTGTGATCTGACCATGAGAGAAGCGAAGTCAGATCAAGCCAGCTTAGCCGTGGGGGTTGAGGAACCAATGTCACCCGGGTGGTTAGCCCGCTGGTAGCTCTGCCACGCTTCGAGACCTCCCTTGAGCACGAGGACGTTATGCAGCAAGTATTTGCGGACAAGGAGCTCCACTTGTCTCCAATTGGCCGGTTCCTTCACCGAGTCATAGAGGACAAAGATTGTGAACCGCGATGCATGACTTACAAAACCCTCGAGTTGATCAACCGGCATCTGGTGCGCATCCGGAATGCCTGGATTGCCGTGTTGCCAGCCTAGCTCAAGGATTTCCAGGTCCGGCTCAATGATAATCAGGGAATTGAGGCGCTCAGGGGAAATATACGGAAGAGAGGGACATCGCTTCACATGTCGCCGGGCTTGATTTCTCAATTCCGTATACAGAAGCAAGATCAACAAAAACGATACAACGGCAATGTAGAACCAGACGATAGGCAGCATGGCCGAACTCCTATCCCGAGACAGGGCCTGGCGATCGACTTCTCGTTTTGACCTAAATGCAGTATATCGTGTTACGATATAGTTTGGCAATGAGTATTTCTGAGGCGCGGAAGAGCGCAGTCGACTTAGACAGCACTTCCGTCATATTTGGCATCACATCCAAAAGGGTACATCGTGGCTGCCGGATCCTCGCGAGGTGGCTTTGCTTCTGGTTCGCGGCGGGACGTTCGCGTCCCCTTCGGCGGAAGACGTGCAACCGTCCTCTCGAGCACGCTATCTCCCCCGCTTCTCGTCCTGCAATCACGCTGTTCGACCTGTTCTGGGGTAAAAAGGGGGATATATGAGAACAACGTTGATGAGACTTTTCTTCATGGCAGCCTTCTCCGTTGCAAGTTGTTTTTTACTGCAAGCACAGGAGGTGGTTCATGCTCTGACAGGTGTCGTGACCTTAGTGAACCGGACCAACAAATCGATCACTGTGCGAACCAACGATGGCGGTCAGAATGTTTTTTCGTACGCCAACCAGCCACAGGTCAAAATTAACTTCGATAAGAACATCTCGTCTGAAGCGATTGAGCCAAATGTCTACAACAAGGTAGGTGATCACGTCATCGTCTACTTCTACGGCGGATTCGAGCAACGGACGGTCGTCGCGATCAAAGACCTCGGCGAGATTCCACTTCAGGTAAGTGCCGGAACGGTGATTGATGGAAATCGAAAGCACCACACCTTGGAAATAAAGACTGAGGCTGGGGCGAATGAGTCCTACCAGATCGCGAAAGACGCGAGTATCGAGACGCCCCAAGGCGTTGTCGACGGTATCAACTTTGATCCGACGAGAAACTCACGCGTGATTGTCAAGTATAGAGGCACGACGGAAAATAGGGTCGCAGAGTTTGTTCGCGAGAACTAGAACTGGTCAACTGTGCCGTTTATCTCCGGTCACGGCTACCTTTTGTGATCCGCAAGATAGGCCTCCAGGGCGACAGCATTGTTGTGCGCCGCATCATGGGAGCTGAACAGCAGCGTGACATGGCCCTGGCTTGAGGCTTTGAGAATCGGTTCGAACGTTTCCGGGTGGGCATCCAATTCAGCGAAATATCTTTGTTGAAATTCTGTCCATTTAGCCGGATCATGACTGAACCATTGGCGCAACTCCTTGCTCGGAGCCACATCTTTCAGCCACGCATCGAGGCGCAAGTCTTTCTTCTTCACGCCGCGCGGCCACAAGCGCTCGACCAGAAAGCGAACACCGTCGTTATTGCTCGCAGGATCATAAACACGCTTCAGGAGGATCATTCAGTCCCTCTCGCTTGGGTTGCTGTCCGAGTTTGTACAGTGGGGCGAGTCATACAAGCCAGCAAGTCCGCCATTAGCGCTTGCAGCGTAGGCTCTAAGGGCTCGCAAATCCGGGATGATGAGGGTGCGGCCTTTCATGGCAATCAATCCATCGTGCTTCATCCGGGCAATGGTACGCGAAACCACGTCTCGTACCGAGCCGATCCGGCTGGCAATTTCCTGGTTCGATAAGAGAAGATGCAATGCAACCTGGCCCTGCACGGGACTGCCTGCATGCTTTACCTCGGTAACAAAGAACGATGCTAGCCGGTGTTCAACATCCTGAAAAGACAGAGCTTTCACCAGTTGCGAATGTCTCCTTACCCGGGCTGCCATTAGCCGCAACGCCTTGAGCGCCAGCGCAGGGTACTTAATACAGAACCGATGCATTTCTTGTTTATCGATGAAGAGCAGTTCCGCGTCCAGTTCGGAGACCGCAGAGGCCGGGTAGGGTCCGTCATCGAACACGGCAACTTCACCAATGACAGCGCCAGCGGTGTCGACATGCATCACCTGTTCGCGGCCCTCCGCATTTTGTTGAAAAACGCGAATCCTGCCCTTCACCACCACGAAAAGGCCTTTTGCCTGCTCGCCGCAAATGAACAAAACTTCGCCTTTCTCGAGTCGAAGCTCTACCGCTCGCTGCGCGATGTCTGCGAGTTCCTTATCCGTCAGACACCCGAAGAGCGGCGTCCGCTGAAGGATCGATATTGACTTGATTGGCATTTCAGCCTACGAACGGGCGCCCCCGCTATGACCCAAGTCATAGCATACCGCTAAGCCACACGGTAGGGTGGCATAAGAGCTTGGCGTTCGTCTTTGTGAAAGAGACATTCTTGCGATGCAGAAACAGATTCATGGAACGCAACGACTGTGTCAGGACATAGGCGCCTGACTGCGCAGTGGAGGCCCCGATGGTCACGACCTTGTCTCAACCCGCAACGCTGCCACGCGACAACTACCTCAGCGGTGATAACAGCCTCAAATCGTGGCTCTTGACCCAGGACCACAAGCGTATCGCTCTGCTTTATCTGCTCACGACCATCTTCTTTTTTGCAATTGGTGGCACCGCAGCGGCATTGATTCGGCTCGAATTGTTGACTCCCGCCGGCGACCTGGTGACTTCAGATACCTACAACAAGCTTTTTTCGATACACGGCATCATCATGGTGTTCTTCTTTTTGGTGCCCATCGCGCCGGCCGTTCTGGGTAACTTTCTTATCCCGCTTATGATTGGCGCACGGGACGTCGCCTTTCCCAAACTCAACCTGGCTAGCTGGTATCTCTTCGTGATCGGGGGCTGCGTTGAGTTGTACATGATGATCTCTGGCGGCGTGGATACGGGGTGGACATTCACAACGCCACTCAGCACGCATTACGTAAACACCAACGTCATCGGAGCCGCCATGGGCATTTTCATTGCCGGCTTCTCCTCCATCCTGACGGGACTGAACTTCATCGTGACCATCCACAGGTTACGCGCCCCGGGCATGACCTGGTTTCGGCTTCCGTTATTCATCTGGTCTTACTACGCCACGTCGATTATTTTTGTTTTGGCCACTCCCGTGATCGCCATGTCCATGGTGCTGATCGTGCTCGAACGGGTCGCGGGGATTGGTATTTTCGATCCAACAAAGGGTGGCGATCCGCTTCTGTTTCAGCACCTTTTTTGGTTTTATTCTCATCCGGCGGTTTACGTCATGATCCTGCCTGGCATGGGAGTTATCTCGGAAGTCGTGTCATGTTTCAGTCGAAAGCGGGTCTTTGGATATACCGCGGTAGCGTTCTCTTCGGTGTCGATCGCAGTGTTCAGCTTTTTTGTATGGGCACACCACATGTTCATCATGGGCATCTCTAATTATTCAGCCCTGGTATTTTCCTTTATGAGCATGTTGGTGGCTGTACCTTCAGCAATCAAGGTGTTCAACTGGTCCGCGACCATGTATAAGGGCTCGATCTCTTTTGACACGCCGATGCTGTACGCTCTGGGTTTCATCGGTCTTTTCACCATGGGAGGGATGACCGGCATCTTTCTGGCATCTCTGGGCATGGACATCCATCTGACTGAAACGTATTTCATCGTGGCGCACTTCCACTACGTGATGGTGGGCGGGATGGTGAGTGCAGTTATGGCTGGTCTGCACTTCTGGTGGCCGAAGATGACGGGAAGAATGTATCCGGAGCCATTAGGGAGACTGGCTGCCACGATTCTCTTCATCGGGTTCAATCTCACCTTCTTCCCGCAATTCGTTCTCGGCTATTTGGGCATGCCTCGACGCTATCACGCGTATCCTCCTGAGTTTCAGGTGCTCAATGTGCTCTCTACTGCCGGCGCATCCATTCTAGCCATCGGCTACCTGCTCCCAGCGCTCTATCTTCTCTGGTCGTTGAAGTATGGAAAGATTGCGGGTTCGAATCCGTGGCAGGCGGCCGGGCTGGAATGGATGGTGCAGTCGCCCCCATTGGCTGAAAATTTCATAGAAACGCCGGTTGTCGATTTCGAGGCGTACGATTATGGAGGCACCCCTCATTCTGTTGAAGTAGCTGCTGGTTGAAGCGGAATCATCGTCAGGTTGGTGCTTATCAGGAGCCGGTGTGGGAGTACTCTGCAGCGACGTATCGCGGTCACATCCACTTCCTTTTCCATTGCTCCGGGATATTCGTGCCGCGCTCGACCAGACCAGCTAAAAGCCTGGGGGTTTCGCTGATGATTGCTTTCGATGCCGCTCATAGAGCGGTGCACTATCCGGAAGATCGGCGTTTCTGCATATGGATCAACGCGCGAACGCTTCTGCTCATCCTGGCTGTGCTCCTGGTGCCCTTGGTGCTGGCATGGTTGCAACATGCAATCTTCGGCCTGCCACGTATTGCTCCTTCGTCAGCCTCCGCCGAAGGCACTCCAAGTGGACCTCACGGCTTTCCGTTCTGGGTTCGCTGGAGTCACTTCTCGAACCTTTTCTTCCTGTTCATGCTTATCCGAAGCGGGCTTTCGATCCTTATGGATCACCCTCGGCTTTACTGGAATGACCATTGCACCCCGGGGACGGAGTGGATCCGCTTCACGCCGAACGAGGTGCCCAAGGACCGCATCTGGACTGCAAAGGACGATGCCCGCTATCTCTCCCCGTTGGTATCGACACCGGGCTATCGGCATACGGTTGGGATTGCACGCTCCTGGCACTTCATTACGGTCTACGGCTTCGTCCTCACGGGTGTTTTCTTCGTGATCGGCCTTTTGACCAGCACACAATGGGAACGGTTGGTGCCGGCCTCCCCAGCTGTCTTCGTACAGGCATGGAACACCTTTGTTCTTTATGCCAACTTCCACTTCCCGCCTGAACCCAATGGCTTCTACGGCTACAATGCCTTGCAGCAACTTGCTTATTTCGCCACCGTTTTTGTGATGTCTCCGCTGGCGATCCTCACCGGTATGGCCATGTCGCCGGCTCTGGTGAACCGCTTCCCGCTGTATACGAAGATCTTCTGCGGCAGGCAGGGCGCCCGCTCCATCCATTTCCTTGTCCTGGTCGGATTCATCGGATTTATCGTGGTCCACGTCACGTTAATAGTGCTGACAGGCTTTCAGCGCAATATGAATCACATCGTGCTTGGGACGGACGATCTTCGGCCAACTGGCATGATTCTGGGGTTCATCGGGATCGCTGTGGTGCTGCTGTCCTGGGTCGTTGCACACTATATCTCGTGGTTCTTCCCACGGGGGCTTCAGCATGCACAGAAGGCCGTCACTCATCCCGTCATGCTCTTCACTCTCGATCAGCTGCTACCGCGCGAGCACTACACCGCGAAAGACATATCCCCACACTTCTGGCCGAACGGCAAGGTTCCCATACGCGAGGATTGGAAGCAGTTGGTCGCGGAGGATTTCAAGAGCTACAAACTCAAGGTCACGGGCCTGGTCGGGAATCCGGCGGAACTATCGCTGGACGATCTTCGCATACTCGGATTGGAAGAGAACATTACCATGCACCACTGTATCCAGGGCTGGTCCGGTATCGCGCAGTGGGGCGGCGTCTCCATGCGTAAGCTGATGGAGCACGTGAAACCGCTCCCTTCCGCGAGGGTTGTGGCGTTCTATTCTTTCGGCGGGTCGCTCTATGGAGATCTCTACTACGACACCCAAACGATCTTCAATGCGCTCAAACCAGAATGTCTTCTGGCTCTCTCCATGAATGGCTCTCCGCTCCCTGCAGAGTATGGCGCGCCGCTGCGATTGCGGGTGGAGAACCAGCTCGGCTACAAGATGGTGAAGTGGATCGAGCGCATCGAATTCGTCGCCTCGGAAAAGACCTTAGGCGAGGGGGAAGGCGGGATCAATGAAGATGATGAGTACTTCGACTTGCTCCCGAACATCTAGACAGAAGTGACGATACCGATGCAGCGTTCTGTGAGTTCTCCTCCGAACCATCGGGCAGAACACGTCTTCTTGCTCATCAACCGGCTTCGCCTCAATTGGCTGCTGGCTCACCTGCCGCCGACGTTCGTCTGGGCGGCCTACGTCGCGCTCAACAGCTTTGTCACTATAGCCCTGCTGACCCTGTTGGCTTTGTTGACACGCAATCCCTTCGTGTTCCCCTCGCTGGGCCCGACGGCCTACCTCTTCTTCTTTACTCCACTGGCTGAAGCCGCCAGCCCGCGCAATGCCGTGCTCGGACATGCCATCGGGCTGCTTTGCGGCTTCGCTGCCTACAAAGTCACCGGCATGCACGCCTTTCCGGAAGGCTTCAGCGGGGAAGTCTACTGGCCACGCATTCTGGCCTCTGCCCTTGCGCTTTCGCTTACCGGAGCCGTCATGGTCTTGTTGCACGTCAACCATCCTCCCGCAGGCGCGACCACGATGATCGTTTCTTTAGGAATCCTCGCCAAACCTGGATTTCTCCCAATCATCGAAGTCGCCGTCGTTTTACTCGCGGCTCAGGCGTTCGCCATCAATAGGCTCGCGGGATTGCCGTATCCAATCTGGCGGAGACGTACACTGCACACTGGAGGCCTTCAATGAACACAGAAACGCCCATCACCGAAGCGGAGATTGCGACCCTCGTCGATAGGTTTTACGCAAAGGTGCGCCAAGATCCGGAGATCGGTCCCGTCTTCAACGATGCGGTGCACAATTGGGATGCGCATTTGGCCCTTTTGAAAGACTTTTGGTCTACTGTGTTGCTTACCACGGGTCGATACAAAGGCAATCCGCTTCTGGCCCACTTCCGATTACCCATCGAAGCTGGATCCTTCGCTCGTTGGCTAACGCTGTTTACCGAGACTGCGAACGAGGTGATGAGCACTGCTCACGCAGAGTTCGTTGTACGTAAGGCAAACCGCATCTCCGTTAACATGAAGCGGGTTCTCGCATCCGGGACCGGGAAACCCGGGACCGGCCTTGAGGCCGCAATGAAGTTCAAGAATCCTGAGACAGCATCCAACAAAAGAAAGGCTGCGCGTATGACAACGGAAGGCTTTGCCGATGACGGCAACATGCTCAAGGACTTAGCGCTGTTCGACCTTACACAGGAGATGACGGATTCCGAGCAGAAGAGACCATGGCCAATGGGTCACTCTGCCAGAACACTGTTCAAGAAGACAGACTTCCGGATGGTCTTGATCTCGATGGAGAAGGGATCCATCTTGAAGGAGCATCACGCCGATGGCACCATCTCCGTACAGGTACTGAAGGGTTCAATACGCTTTGCTGCAAAGGGAGAGGCGCACACTCTACAGCCAAACACAGTGGTGACGCTGGGCGCGTCGATCAAACATGAGGTGGAGGCGCTTGAAGAGTCGGCTTTTCTGCTCACCATCGCGTGGCCGACTGCGGAGAAGCTCCAGGCCATGAAGCACAGAGGATACGGCAGCTAGCCGTGTGTGGCTGGCTGCTCTTACAGCATCGTGTTACGGGACCTCCTGCAAGGTTTTGCTCTTGGTTTGAATCGCGTTCAGCATTTTATGCCAGGAGTCGTCGAACGAGCGGGCACCTTGGGATTGCAGGTCTTCTGCGAGCTTGCCGAGATCGATTCCTGCTTTTCCGAAGTCCGCCAACACCTGTTCGCAACTCCGCGCAGCGTGAATAGGCGCGTGACCACCCGGATCGCTTACTGGAAGGGCCGATAACTCGACGAAAGATAACCGGTCCATCCGGAAACCCATCCTACGTCTCGCAAAAAACGCGAGATATGGGGGCACCCAATGCGTGAGCGCAAGAGGTTGGTTGTGTTCAGCTGCAAGCCATCCCAAGCGTTCCGTACTGATAATGTTGCGGCCAAGGGTCTTCCTAATGACGGCGCACAGCCCACCCGGCTTGCTCAAAACCGGGCTATTGCATGTAGTTAAATACCGTCGAGATCCTGACATGCGATAGATTTGGAAGGATGAGATCTAAATCCAGACGCGATGTCGTTGTGACTCCGTCACGCCCCACCGCTCCTGGCGAAGTGGCAGGGAGGTCTCCAGGGCGACGAGCCAAGGGTAGGCAAAAGTCCCATCGGGAACGAATCATCGAATCCGCCACCGACCTCTTCTTTGAGCGCGGATATGAAAAGACCAACACGGAAAAGATTGCTCAACGAGCCAGGATTTCCAAGCGGGAAGTGTACCTTCATTTCGCCGACAAGCGTGAGATTCTGGCGGCGGTCATCACCGAGGTGCAGAGCGAAATGCAGTCTCGCATGGACGCCGACTGGTCTTCCCCCGGGGAGATCAAAGAGGTTCTGATCCGGGCGGCAACCGCGATTCAGCACTTTATTCTGTCCGAGCGGTTCGGCAAGCTGGTACGGATCGTGGCGGCAGTGTCCTACCACGACCCGGCCATGGTGGCGCAGTTCTTCGACATGGGGCCGAACCGGGGAAGACTGGCGACAGCGAGGTACCTGAAGGAACAGATGAAGTCAGGTAGACTGCGGCGAGCAGATCATCTCAAGGCGGCAGATGACTTTCTCGACCTGGTTATAGGCGCGCGACTGATGACAGCGGTGATTCTTGGGCATACGGACTCCGGACGGCGCAAGCCAACAAATGTCAAACATGCGGTCGAAGTTTTTCTGGCGATTTACGCCCCCCAACCGTAAGAGGAACGGCCGTTTGACAGCCTTATGGTACGTCCATGTACCATTGTGCCGTTGCCTGTCAAGATGAGAATTTAGTGTGAATTCATGGCCCAGATCCTAAGCCTCAAGCAAGCGGTTGCCGAATTTGTAAAGGATGGAGACTTCCTCGCACTTGAAGGCTTCACCCACCTCATTCCGTTTGCCGCCGGTCACGAGATCATCAGGCAGCAACGGCGCGAGCTGGCCCTGGTACGTATGACGCCGGATGTCATATACGATCAGCTCATCGGCGCCGGCTGTGTTCGCAAGCTCACATTCTCGTGGGGGGGTAATCCGGGGGTGGGTTCGCTGCACAGGTTTCGCGACGCCGTCGAGAATGAATGGCCAACCCACCTCGAACTCGAAGAGCGAAGCCACAGCGACCTGGCCAATGCGTTCACTGCGGGGGCGGCGGGTCTGCCTTTTGCCTTGCTGAGAGGGTATGCGGGCTCTGATTTGCCTCGCTTCAACCCGAATATAAAGATGATCGAGTGCCCTTTTACCGGGGAGCAACTTGCCGCCACACCGTCGATTCGGCCGGACGTGACCTTCATTCATGCACAGAAGGCCGACCGCAAAGGAAATGTCTTACTTTGGGGAATTCTCGGCGTTCAGAAGGAAGCGGCGCTGGCTGCGAAACATTCGATTGTCACCGTGGAAGAGATTGTGGATGATCTGGCTGCGTGGCCCAACGCCTGCGTCCTGCCTTCGTGGGCTGTCACCGCCGTTTGCCATGTCCCTCATGGGGCAACGCCATCCTATGCGCACGGATACTACAATCGAGACAACGTCTTCTACCGCCAATGGGATGATATTTCTCGCAACCGCGAAACCTTTGAGCGCTGGTTGAAGCGGCACGTTTTGGATACAGAGGACTTCGCCGGTTACGAGAGCGTTCTCGCGCAAACTCAGCAGAAAGTGGAGGCATGAGCGAGCCCACCTACACTACGGATGAGATCATGACGGTCACTTCAGCCCGCATGCTCAGGAATGGCGCCGTCTGCTTTGTCGGCATCGGGCTACCTTCTACCGCAGCCAACCTGGCCAGGCTCACACACGCCAAAGATGCCGTGCTCATTTATGAGTCAGGGCCGATCGGCGCCAAGCCGTCCGTCCTGCCTCTTTCGATCGGGGACGGCGAGCTCGCAGAAACAGCGGACACCGTGGTTTCGACTCCAGAGATCTTCCGCTATTGGCTGCAGGGAGGGCGCATCGATGTAGGGTTTCTGGGCGCTGCGCAGGTGGATCGGTTTGCCAACATAAACACCACTGTCATCGGCCCGTATGCCCGTCCTAAGGTGCGGCTTCCAGGCGCCGGCGGGGCTCCCGAAATCAGCGCCTCGGCCGGGGAAGTGCTGATCATCGTCAAGCAGTCTGCCCGGACCTTCGTGGAGAAGCTCGACTTTATCACCTCGGTTGGGCACCTCACCGGAGGTGACTCACGGCAGAAGCTCGGCCTGGCGGGGAAGGGTCCCGTTGCCGTCATTACCGATCTTTGCGTGATGCGGCCAGACCAGCAAACCAGGGAGCTGACGGTTACCGAGCTGCATCCTGGAGTCACGGCCGAGCAGGTGCAGCGAGCCACTGGATGGGCTATCCGCTTTAGCGAGAATCTTCGTGTCACGACACCCCCCACCCCCGAGGAATTGGCGACCTTACGCGCATTGCAGCAGCGAACCGCTGTGGCGCACGGCCGGATGGGAGCGGATGCATGAAGACTGCCTTTGTGTGTGACGGGATCCGCACTCCGATCGGACGGTACGGCGGGACCCTCTCCAGCCTCCGAACCGACGATCTGGCCGCTCTCCCACTGCAGTCGCTCATCAAACGAAATCCAGGCGTCGATTGGAAAAGACTCGATGAGGTCTTCCTCGGCTGCGCGAACCAGGCCGGTGAAGACAACCGGAACGTTGCGCGTATGGCGCTCTTGCTGGCCGGATTGCCTGAATCGGTTGCCGGAACCACGCTCAATCGGCTTTGCGGTTCGGGCCTGGATGCCGTGGGCAGCGCCGCGCGCGCGATCTCCACTGGAGAGTTGAACCTGGTCATCGCTGGAGGTGTGGAGTCGATGTCCCGCGCGCCCTTTGTGATGCGCAAACCAGAATCAGCTTTCGATCGCTCGGCTACCCTGGCCGACACGACCATCGGATGGCGCTTCGTGAATCCACGGATGCAAGAACTCTACGGCACGGATTCTATGCCCGAGACGGCGGAGAACGTAGCCCAGGAGTGGAACGTTTCCCGGGCTGACCAGGATGCATTTGCACTCCGCAGTCAGCAAAGGACTGCATCCGCGGTATGCGCGGGCTTCTTTAAGGATGAGATCGTGCCGGTCGAGATCAGGACGCGCAAGGGCGTCACCATGGTCGATTGCGACGAGCATCCGCGGCCAGACACGACTGCGGAGGCACTGGAACGTCTTAAGCCGATCGTTCGACCGGATGGCACGGTGACTGCCGGGAATGCCTCCGGTGTGAACGACGGTTCCGTCGCTCTCTTGCTGGCATCGGAGTCGGCTGTGAAAACTCACAATCTCGTTCCTCGAGCGCGCTTCCTTGGCATGGCGACAGCAGGAGTGGCTCCCAGGATTATGGGCATGGGGCCGGTACCCGCGGCCCAGAAGCTGCTGGCGAACCTTAGCCATTCGATTGAAGACTACGACACGATCGAACTCAATGAAGCCTTCGCCAGCCAATCATTAGCTTGCCTCAGGGAGCTTGGGCTGGCTGATGACGCTGCGCACGTAAACGCAAATGGGGGCGCCATTGCTCTGGGCCACCCATTGGGGATGAGCGGAGCACGCCTGGCCCTCACGGCAATCCGGAGAATGGAACAAAGTCGTGGCAAGCGAGCGTTGGTGACGATGTGTATCGGCGTAGGGCAGGGAATTGCGGCTGGGTTCGCGCGAGTCTAGCAGCGAATCCTGGCGAGGAGGGTGGCGATGAATGAACGAAGCGTTCAGCAAGCCGCGATTCATCCGGGCTACAAACGCGTCTCTCCGGGTTCACAACCCGAGTATCTATCGCCGGAATACAGGTCTTCCGTGCTCCGGGCGCCGGCTGAGCCTCTGATCGTTATTCCGCATACTCTTTCGGAGCTCAGTGGTCCTGTATTCGGGCACCGCACCGTTCGCCCGTCCGACGCGGACTTGACCATCCAGCATCGAGGCGAACCTCTCGGGGAACGAATCCTCGTATACGGACGAGTGATCGACGACGATGGCCGACCCGTCCCGAATGCTCTGCTCGAAATCTGGCAAGCGAATGCAGCGGGACGCTATCTGCACCGGCTGGATCAACATGCTGCTCCGATCGATCCCAATTTCAGTGGAGCCGGCAGGCTCCTGACGGACCCTGAGGGTCGCTTTGAATTCAAGACCATCAAACCCGGTGCCTACCCCTGGGGAAATCACTTCAACGCCTGGCGTCCGGCGCATATTCACTTCTCACTGTTTGGGGCGGGCATACTGTCCAGACTGGTGACTCAGATGTATTTTCCCGGTGATCCACTGCTCAACTTCGATCCCATCTACAACAGCATTTCTGATGAGCGGGCTCGTAACCGGTTGATCTCCAGCTTCGACCTGGAGCGAACACTTCCGGGCCACGCCCTCGCGTACCACTTCGATATCGTGCTGCGAGGCCACAACTCGACTTACTTTGAATAAGGAACGTGGCTTGAATACAGAAACCACACCAGAATGCATAGGGTCACAGACGGTTGGCCCCTTTTACGCCATCGGTCTCGACCATCTAGTCTCAGAGGCCATTGCAGGCAGTTCTGTGTCAGGGCAGCAGCTTACAATCTCCGGAACCGTGTTTGATGGATCCGGTGAACCAATCCCTGATGCCATCCTTGAGCTCTGGCAGGCTACGCCGGACGGCCAATTTCCCCGGGCCGAGTGCATCGTTGCTAAGGACGCATCTTCAGAATTCGCCGGATTCGCGCGCCTCAGCACCCATGACGGCGGAAACTTTCGCGTGAGCACGGTGAAGCCAGGCTCTATCCCCTACCTGGACGGCAGGCTGCAGGCGCCACATATCGTTGTTCTCGTCTTCATGCGTGGACTCATGAGGCATCTGGTAACGCGTGTGTACTTCTCAGATGACGCCGGCAACGCAACCGATCCGATTCTGCAAATGGTGCCGGAGGATCGAAGATCGACCCTGATCGCCAGGAGAGTTGAAGGGGCAGTTCCTGCGTTCGAGTGGAACATCCACATGCAAGGCAAGGATGAGACGGTATTCTTCGAATGTTGAGCTTCCATTCAGGATATTCAGCATGAGCAACGACCTGTTAGGACCGCTCTTTTACGGCACACCGATAGAGAAGGTCTTCTCCGCCGGCCATCAGCTGCAACAGCTGAAGCGATTCGAGGTTGCGTTGGCGGAAGCACTGGAAGGAGCTGGTCTCGCCCCGTCTGGAACCGCGGCCGACATTGAGCGTGCCTCGCTTGATTTCCCTTCTTCCGAACAGATCAGTCGCATCGCGGAGGCGGCGGTTCAGAGCGGGAATCTTGCCATCCCGTTTGTAAAAGAGCTCACCGCCCAGGTTCGCCGGCACCATCAGGGATCCTCGGACTTTGTGCACTTCGGTGCTACCAGTCAGGATGTTCTGGATACGGCACTGGTCCTGCAATTGAAGCAAGTCTTCGAGCTGATAGAAGCTCGAGTCGAAACGGCCTGTTCCCTCTTGATGTTGTTGACCAGGCAGCATGGTGACACCATCCTTGCCGGTAGATCATGGATGCAGCAGGGGCCGCCGATTCTGTTTGGGCTCAAGACCGCGGGTTGGCTGTCGGCTATGCTCCGGCATCGCGAGAGGATCGCGGCAGTAAAGGGCCGCGTTCTGGCACTCGAGTTCGGCGGCGCGGTGGGGACATTGGCGTCCTTAGGCAACGACGGCAATGCGGTCGCTGTAAACCTGGCAGCGCGGTTGGATTTGCGTCTTCCGGAAATACCGTGGCACAGCCAGCGGGACAACATCGCTGAGGTTGCCGCTACGTTCGGGCTTCTCACTGGTACCCTGGGAAAAATTGCCCGGGATATCTCATTGATGATGCAGACAGAGGTCGCGGAATTGTCGGAACATACCGGGCCTGGGGCGGGCGGTTCTTCCACCATGCCGCACAAGCACAACTCGGTAAACGCGGCTCTTGTGATCTCCGCATCCATTAGCGTGCCCGGGCTGGTGTCAACCATGCTCTCGGCCGTGGTTCAGGAGCATGAGCGTGGTTTGGGAGGATGGCACGCAGAGTGGGTAACACTCCCTGAGATCTGCAAGCTCACGTTCGGGTCTCTTGATCGGACAACGCTGCTTCTGCAACAGTTGGAGATAGATCCCGCAAGAATGTCGGCTAACCTGAACCTGTTGCAGGGCGCGGGCCTCGCAGAGTCCGTCAGTATGCTCCTCGCTCCGCATCTAGGCCGGCCAGCCGCACATCAGCTGCTGGAGGAAGCATGCCGGGCTGCCCTCGACGAGAAGCGTCCTTTGGACGAGGTGCTGCAGCAAAATGAAGTAATTGCACAGCATCTCTCGAACGTGGAGATTGCCAACGCACTGAAGCCTGAGAACTACCTGGGGCAATCAAGGCAGTTCATCGCGCAGGTGCTCGCGCTCGCTGAAAAAGTCTTAAGTGTGGAGGATTTGAATGCCATTCGCTGAGCTGCCGGGAGCCAGGATCAGGTACATGCTGGAAGGCCAGCCTGGATCGCCCGTGGTCGTTCTATCGAACTCACTTGGCGCGGATTTAACCATGTGGGACGCACAGGTTCCATCGCTGCTTACGAGGTTTCGTGTGCTTCGTTACGATACGCGTGGACACGGGTTGAGCAGCGCTCCGCAAGGTCCTTACACCATCGCTGAACTCGGCACGGATGTGCTGGAATTGCTCAACTTCCTCGACCTTGAAACAGTCAGCTTTTGCGGTGTGTCCATGGGCGGTATGACCGGCATGTGGCTTGGGATCCATGAAGGAAAGCGGTTGAGTCGACTGATCCTTAGCAGCACCGCGGCCAAAATCGGCACAGAGCAGACATGGCAGGAACGTGTGTCAGCAGTTCAGCAGAACGGACTCGAAGGTATCGTGGACGGTGTGTTGTCGCGGTGGTTCACTCGATCCTTCCTGGAAGACCGTCAGCGGTACCAGGCGGCGCGCGAAATGTATCTCGGAACTTCTGCCCTTGGCTACATCGCTTGTTGCCAGGCGATCCGCATGATGGATCAACGCGATCTTGTCTCTCGGATTGCGTTGCCCACGCTTATCATCACCGGAGCCAGCGATATGGTAACCACTCCCGCGGACGGAAGATTTCTTGAGCAATCGATCCCTGGAGCCGCGTACGTCGAGGTGCCCGGGGCACATCTTACGAACATCGAGTACCCCGAGGATTACAACCGTGTTCTGCTGGGCTTTCTGAAAAGTTAAAGCAAGGTGTGGGAAAAGGAGCTTATGGTGGAATGGGCAGTCCTTCCCACTTCTCGCAAAAAAGCGCGAGATATGCATCCAAAGACTTCACCCAACGAGTTCTCGTTGGGGGAAAGAGTTCAGTTATGGACGAAACACAGCGAAGTAAGCAGGGTATGGAGGTTCGCCGAGCCGTGCTTGGAGACGCCCACGTGGACCGAGCTGCCGCCAGGCTTAACGATCCATTCCAACGTGATTTCCAGGATCTGATCACACGCTACGCCTGGGGAGAGGTTTGGTCGCGTCCAGGTCTAACCCGGCATACGCGAAGTTTGCTCACGATATCCATGATGGTGGCCCTGAACCGGGTAGACGAATTCCGCCTGCATGTGCGCGGTGCGGCTAACAACGGAGTCACGCGTGAAGAAATCAGGGAGGTGCTTCTGCAATGCGCGATCTATTGTGGTGTGCCTGCAGCGAACGCGGCGTTCCATCACGCCAGCGAAGTCTTTGCCGACCTGGACCGCGAACAAATTAGGACATGAGGCGTATAAGGACACAGGTAGGGATCGTCGGGGCAGGTCCGGCGGGCTTGATGCTTGCGCACCTCTTGTCTTTGCAGGGAATCGAGAGCGTGGTCGTCGAACTGCGGTCACGCCAATATGCTGAAGAGCGCGTCCGGGCCGGCGTTCTCGAACAGAATTCGGTGGATCTTCTGCGTAACACCGGCATCGGCGCGCGTCTTGTCGCCGAGGGCTTGGTGCATGAGGGCATCGAGCTAGGTTTTAGAAGAGAACGTCACCGTATCGATTTTGCCGAATTGACGGGCGGAAAATGTGTCACTGTATACGGGCAACATGAGGTGGTCAAGGACCTCATAGCGCGGCGTATCGCAGACGGAGGGAGCATACTCTTCGAAGTGAACGACGTGACCGTCCACGACATTGAGTCTGATTCACCGGCGATTCGTTTCACTTATGAAGATGTGCAATACCAGCTGGGTTGCGATTTTGTCGCCGGTTGTGATGGCTTCCATGGCATCTGCCGCCCTTCCATTCCCAAAGGCGCTCTGACTTTTTACGATCGTTCTTACCCTTTTGCGTGGCTGGGCATTTTGGCGCAGGCTCCTCCCTCGAAACACGAGCTTGTTTATCAAAACAGCGAGCGAGGCTTCGCACTGTATAGCATGCGTTCGCCGGCGATCACCAGGTTGTACTTGCAGTGTGAGCCTGAGGAAGACATCAGGCAGTGGCCGGATGACCGGATTTGGGCCGAGCTTGCCGCTCGCCTGGGGGCTAAAGATGGGTGGACTCCAACCGAAGGCAGCATCGTCCAGAAGGGTATTACCGGCATGAGGAGTTTCGTCACCTATCCCATGCAGTACGGCCGTTTATTTCTCGTTGGAGATGCTGCACATATTGTGCCGCCCACAGGTGCCAAGGGAATGAATCTAGCTCTTTTCGACGCATCCGTGCTCTCGCGCGCGCTGGAGCAGCATTACCGGAAATCGTCATCCGAGGAGCTGGATCGCTACTCCGATGTTTGCTTACGTCGCGTGTGGAAGGTTCAGCGATTTTCCTGGTGGATGACTTCTATGCTGCACAACTTTCCTGATCAGAATCCGTTCGATCGGCAACGGCAGCTTGCCGAGCTGGATTACGTGACCAGTTCTCGAGCTGCAGCGCTGACGCTGGCGGAAAATTACGTGGGGCTTCCAACGGAGATCACTGGGATAGGGTGATGTGCCTGCGGAAAAATGTCTCCACCATGCTAAAGCAAGCGGCACCCTGGGTCACCGAGACCTTGCCGGTGGTCGAGTGGGTGGTCGCCAAGCCAACGTCGACCGCGTCAAGCTTCGAATTATTGAAAAAGCCATGACCGAGATTCTCAAGAAGAACCAGGGTAGCATCGTTGCCTGCGTTTCGCAGTGCTTCAAAGAGTAGCCAACTTTGCTGCCATGGGACGAGCGCGTCAGACTCGCCATGCAAAATAAGGAACGGAGGCGCACCAGGACGAACGTAGTTCACCGGATTGGCCAGCTGCACCTCGCGTGGCGATGTACTCACCGCGGTACCGATCAAGAGGGATTCAAACGAATCAGGATGACCGGATGGTACCTCTAATTTCACCATCACGCTTTCTGCATCAAGCTTTTTGGGCTTGGACACCCAGCGATCCGCGTCCATCCGGGAGAAGTCGGTCGGCCCGTAGCCGTCGACCACTGCCTGCACCGCGCTGCTGAACCCGGGATGCTCGTCGCTCATGAACTCATCGTCGCCTGACAAGGCTGCACAGGCCGACAGGTGCCCCCCAGCTGACGAACCCCACAGGCCGATGGAGCCGGCATCGAAAGAAAACTGGCCGGCGACCGAGCGCACCCAGCGAACCGCCGCTTTGAGGTCGATGACCTGAGCAGGGAAGTGAACCTCGTCGCTCAAGCGATAATCGAAGCTGACCATCGCGAATCCGCGTTCTGCGAAATAATGCGAGAGGTCAGGAGAGAGCCGCCGGTCTCCGAAACGCCAGCCGCCGCCGTGAACCCAGAGAATGGTGGGCAGTTTCTCGCCCGCCCCTTGCGGTAGGTAGACGTCTGCGAGCCGAGGCTTCCCACCGGCATGGCTGTATACCTGGCCGGCAACTAGCTCTACCGCATAGCGGCGCGTTTCCGCCGTATCGGTCTTCATCAGGAACCTGCCTGGGGAGGGCCGGGCTTCTCCAGAAGTTTAAGGTCAAGTTCGGCCATGTGCTGAAGCACGCGATCGAAGCGAAAGGGTGGAGGCACCAGCGGATACATGTAACCGTCAAAGGGCTCACAAAGGTAGCGAAAGAAATTCTCAAAGAAGCCGGGAGCGACAAATCCTAAAAATCGGGTGTCATGCTTGAGCAGTTGAAAGGAGTGAGGGGTTCGCGGCGGAATGTGGAGAAAATCTCCCGGATTCAAAGTGACAAATTGATCGCCGGCAAACATTTCCATGGCCCCATTCAGACAGTAGAAGGTTTCCGAAACTTTCTCGTGGAGGTGGCGAGGGATTGCCCGGCCGATAGGACCTTCTGTCATCAACGAAACGAAGAGTCCGTTGCTGGACTGCTGGTTACCCATGATGGTGTAAACCTGGTCACCGGCAATCATGCGCTCACCTTCACCGGCGGCAAGGACGAACGGCACCATCGCGGCTGGCGACTTCTCCAATTTCTCTCCGCTTTGCGTGGACTGCGGATACCTGGCTAACGCCGTGTCTACGCTGGCGTCGAGTTTGCTCCAGTCAACCTGCTCCGCTGATTCGCGATACACGATGCCGGAGTAAGGCTTCCCGATTGTGGAGTAGAGGAGGTTGGCGGCGCCGCCAAACGTCCATGCCAGTAGCTTTACACGATGATCCAGGTAGGAGAAACCGTGCGCTGTATGCGGGGGAATATTGACGTAGTCGCCGGGGGAGAGTGTAAATGTCTGTTCGCCGAGGGTAAGTGAGATCATGCCCTCTACGACAAACAACGCTTCATGCGTTTTTGCATGCTGGTGTATCGGGACGGTGGAACCTTTGGCGCCGGTCAGGATGGCTCCCGCCATTGGGAACCCTATATCTTCTGCTCGAGCGATGATCGTAGCCAGATGGCTACCGAAGACATATCGTTGGCCTTCTCCCGATTCCAGCTTGAACGTTGTTTGACTTCCGGGCAGTTCATTGATCGTCATGCTTCAGCCTTCTGACGGTTTGCTTTTGGGGTTGCAGGTCGATGAGGTACATGGATGTACCAGAGCGGCACAACATTCATAGCAGAGCCAGGTAGCTCTTGTAAAGCCTATTCCACCCTGTTGACAGGTCAATGGTACAGAGGTGTACCATTAGCTCTCATCAGGTCGCAAGGAGAACCATGAAACTGGCTAGTTTCCAGATTGCCGGCCGGAACACCTGGGGGGTTATCGACAACGATGAGGCGTTTGACCTTGGTGCGGTCCTCGGCGGCCGCTTTCCCGACCTCAAGTCTTTGATCGTTTCAGGCGCCTATGCCGAAGCGGCGTCTTACAGGCTCAGGGCCCCGCTCCACGCCCTTGCTGAACTCCAGTTTCTGCCCGTCATCCCAAATCCTGACAAGATCCTTTGTGTCGGCCTGAACTATGAGACTCACCGCAAGGAGACTGGGCGGGCCGAGGTCACCCACCCGACCATCTTCGGACGTTTCGCCAACACGCAGACAGGTCATCTCAGAAACATTCCGCTACCCCGCGTTTCCACTAACCTGGACTTTGAAGGAGAATTGGCGATCGTGATTGGAAAGGCCGGCCGCTACATACCGCGCGAGCTTGCTTTCGATCACATCGCCGGGTACTCCTGTTACAACGACGGCAGCATACGCGACTGGCAGCATCACACTCATCAATTCACGCCCGGGAAAAACTTCCCCGAAACAGGCGCATTCGGACCTTGGATGATGACCCCGGACGAACTGGGTGAGCTTGATTCCCTCCGCATCTGTACACGCTTGAACGGTGAGGTGGTGCAGGACGCGCTGCTGGGTCAGATGATCTTTGATATACCGGCCATCGTGGAATATTGTTCTTCCTTCAACCCTCTTGCGTGCGGTGATGTCATTCTTACCGGCACGCCGGGAGGTGTGGGGGTTAAGCGCACGCCGCCGCTTTGGATGAAGCCCGGCGACGTGGTCGAGGTTGAGATCGAGCGCCTGGGAACTCTCCGCAACGGCATCGCAAACGAGGCGTAATTCCATGAGTCGCTTTCCTGTCACCCAGATACGAAGCGTCGACATAGGTACGCCCGATACTGATAAAGCAGAGCACTTCTACACCACGGCATGGGGTCTGGAGGTGGCAGCGCGGCAAGGCGCCTCGGTCTATCTTCGAGCCAGCGGCCGCGATCATCACGTACTGGCCTTACACCCGAGCGCAGCGGCTGAAGTCGTTTCGGTGACGTTTCGCACTGCCTCGGAAGAAGATCTGCCGCGCATTGCAGCGTCGGTCACCGCAGCGGGAGGCCGTGTTCTTCGCGCGGTCGCGGCGAACCAGGCACCGGATGGTGGAACAGCATTGACGGTGGGCACGCCGGAAGGTTACATCCTGCGTTTTGTAAACGGCGACATGCTTCACTCTTCGGGCGGGCCGCGGAAGGACTTCCCGCTGCGCCTCTCGCACGTGAATCTGAACTGCGCAGACATCGATGCGACCCGGCAGTTCTTCGAAAGAGCTCTGGGATTTTGTCTCACGGATCGTTCCAGGATGATGGCCTTTCTGCGTTGCAATGACGATCACCATACCGTGGTCCTTGCTGACTCAGGGGTGAACGGCCTCAACCACATTGCGTTCATGATGCCGGAGTTCGACTCTGTCATGCGGGGTGCCGGACGCATGATCGACCACGGGTATCCGATTGGCTGGGGCGTTGGGCGCCACGGTCCCGGGAACAATATCTTCGCCTATTTTGTAGACCCGTTTGGCTTCGTCATTGAGCACACAGCGGAAGTGCTTCAGGTAGACGATGGTTACGTAGTGCGCGGTCCGGATGAGTGGAACTGGCCTCCCGGAAGAACCGATCATTGGGGTATCGCGCCACCGAAGTCTGACCGGGTCAAACACGCCCAATTGGCGATTCGGTTTGCTGGGTTCAGATGATGGGGACTCGAGGCGGAGTGCCGGAACCTGAAGCAAAGCCCGATTACGACGTGGTCATCGTAGGCTTTGGACCTGCGGGAGCCGTGGCCGCGTGCTGGCTCGGCCAGTTTGGCATTCGGACACTGGTCATCGATAAAAGCCGGACCATTTGGGACATTCCGAGAGCAGTTGCGATCGACCACGAGATACTTCGGATTTTCCAGAACCTGGGTATTGCGGAGCAGGTCCTTGTCTATACGGCGCCGTTTCCGGCATCCGAGCATTTCGGGGCTAAGGGGCAGCTTATTCGGCGCGTTGACGCAGTCCCGCCGCCCTACCCGCTGGGCTATGTGCCCACCATGGTGTTCACGCAGCCTGCGGTTGAAGCCATCCTGAGAAAGCGCGCCGCCGAGCACGCCACGGTTACAATCTCGCTTGGTGTGGAAGCGGTAAGCGTCGAACAAAGCTTCGCATGCGTGACGCTCGGCCTCCAGAGTGACGATGGCAGCCTTCGTTCAGTCACCAGTTCTTATGTCATTGCGTGCGATGGGGCATCGAGCCGTGTTCGTCAGTTGCTGGATATCAAGCTGGATGACCTTGGCTTCGACGAACCCTGGCTGGTGGTCGACGTGAAAGTGAACGAAACAAGCCTGGAGAAGCTGCCTAAGACCGCTGCGCAATATTGCGACCCCGCGCGCCCGGCCACCTTCATCATTGGGCCCGCGAACCATCGCAGGTGGGAGATCATGTTGCTTCCCGGCGAGGATCCGCGAGCGATGGAAAGCGAAGAGAGCGTGTGGTCGTTGCTTTTGCCCTGGCTCAAATCCGCGGACGGCAGACTTTGGCGCGCCAGCAGCTATCGCTTTCATGCTTTGGTCGCCGCAGAGTGGCGCAAGGGCCGGGTGTTTCTCGCGGGTGACGCAGCCCATCAGCAGCCGCCCTTCATCGGGCAAGGTATGTGCCAGGGTATTCGCGATGTTACAAATTTGAGTTGGAAGCTGCAGGAGGTTTTCGCCCGCGGTGCGGACGATCGTTTGCTTGATACCTATGCTGAGGAGCGTAGTCTTCACGTGCATACCCTCACATCGCGTATCAAGGCCATCGGCCGTCACATTTGCGAACGCGATCCTGAAGCGGCTCAATTGCGTGACGAATCCCTCCTTCTCCAGGGCGGCGGAACGGCTCCCACAGTTACCCGGCAGGAGATCGTTCCACCCCTGGAAACCGGCCTGCTGGCCCATGCGCGTCATCCCGCGAATGGAACGCTCTTTCCCCAGCCCTGGATCGTCTCCGAGGAAGGCTTTGCACGCATGGACGATTTGATCGGACACGGATGGCGCCTGATTCTGGACGGCCGAAAGCCGGCTGCAATGGAGCTCCCGCCTGTTGATATCACCACGGCGGTGGTCGGCGGCCAGGGTCTGCGAGAGAAGGACGGCGTGCTTGCAAGTTGGTTCGACCGGCAGGACTGTTTAGGAGCTGTGATTCGACCGGACCACTACGTCTTTGGAGTGATCGGCGGTACCGGGGACATTGCGTCGACACTTCGCGACATACATTGCCGCTCGAAACATTGCTTAGCGCTCTGAGCGCTTCACCTTCCGCCGTGCTGGTGGAATATAGTGGAACCGGACCAGGTAGATATTCTCGCCCCTGCCGTGCTTCGCGACTTTTAGCAAGTCCAGGACACCCAGAAATCCCGATTCGCGGGCCAACTCCGGAGTGATATCAGAAAACCCGATCAATTCAATTGAGTCGACTTCGATTTCGCCTTCCTCCATGCGGTATCGAGCACCCACTCTTACGTGGGGACGAATCCAGATTCGAACGCTGCACCTAATTTGTCCGCGACGAACGCCTTCTCGGAGCCGCTTGGCAAACATCATACTAAGAGTCTATCGCTGCGCATTGCGAGGAACACGTGAGTTCCTCGACGCGTGCGCGAACCGGATGAGCGTTTTGCGCATCAAGGATCGCCCGCAGTGGGCGATAAAGTCCCGAACTGAATACTGGATCGCCAACGGCACGGCTCGCTAAGCGCTGAGGACCCCGCCCAAGCGATCCAGCTCCCCAGTGATAGTCGGTTACTCGTACAAGTGGTTGCAGAGAGCCCGGGCCAGGGCTCAGAGGCCATACTTCAAAAAGGCCTTTGGTCCTACGGCAATCATTCCTTCTCACACGGCGACTTCCGTGGGCTCGATACCAACCTTGTGCAGAAAAACTGCACCGTCCCTCACGCCAACTATGCTTCATCCCATTTGGGTTTCGTTTCCTTGGCACATTCCGTTGGATCATCGTTGTACATTTTCCCCATCTGCTTGGCTACGTCCGGGTGATCTTCCATAACGTGCTTCGTCATGACGTTGACCATTTCGTTCCACGAGCCTTTCATTGAATTTTCGCTCCCCCCAATCGCTCTTTCAGCACACGATCATAGGAGCGTCTACCGGGCGCACGCGTTGCTCGCGAACGAACCGTCACAGTCAAGACAACACTTAAGACTTCAGGGGCACCTAATGGATTGAGAAAAGCGCCTGCGGGCCCTGTATCACTTCACACAATGCGAAGGAGAAAACGTATGTTTCTTGGTCTCGGAATTGTCCTGCTTCTGCTGTGGGTCGGCGGATTTTTCGTCTTTCATGTCACAGCTTTCTTTATTCACATTCTTCTGATTTTTGCCGTGATCTCTATGGTCTTTCATTTCATGCGAGGCGCAACTTCCGCCGTTTAGCAGACGACCCTAGTTCTCGCTGGTTAAGCAACGATCGGATCAGATTACACTTTCGGTGATCCGGACGTGCGCATCGGTGATGTGAAACCCATATTTTTCGATGTCGTCCAGACACTCGCCGGTGTTCACCCCAGCCCTTGGCTCGCCGTCCCGGCTCAGTTCTATCGACTTAAAGATGTTCCAGGGAGCAAATTGCAAAGGCAGATTGGCTCCCGTCGGGTCTTGGGTGCAGCCGAACACGCGGCCCGGACCCCGGAAAAGATGAATGAGCATCAGGCTTCCTCCCGCGCTTCCCGCTAAGGATATAGCAGTGGCGGATTGAAGGACGGCCATCCCCGCTTTTATTACCAATGATTGATGGAGAGATGGAATTTGTGCCGAACCGCTTCGCTTGCCTCCGCCATCAGCCGGCGGCGAGCAGAACCAGTTTTTCGGACATCTCTCCATGCAGAGGACGGAGAGGTATCTCGGATGCAAGCATCGCCTTCGCAACGCGGTTAACGATCGAATCGGGCTTGAGCCGGTAGACTCGCGCTACAGTGCCAGAGAAAATGGCGGCAGTCCGAACGGAATGTCATGAAGTGATGAAGCAATAGTCTCCGGCCGTTTGCCCTTGCTTTGGAGCACACCGGCACCAGATGTGGCGACTCGGTTGGATTCATTGTTGACGCCTATCAGCCATAACGCTGACGACCCCGCCTGGCTGGTTTCGGATTCTGGACGGATGACGGACAA
>CAWFBI010000015.1:0-62494 GCA_963814015.1 uncultured Acidobacteriaceae bacterium | reverse complement strand
TTCCGGGTTGGCGCGGATTCGAAGCAAGCCGCCCGATTCAGTTTCCCGTACCCACTTATAAGTTGTTCAATGTACTGTTGCGGTCGTCGTAACCACGAAGAAGTCGTCGCTTCGATACCTACCAGGTCCACCAACCGTTTCTTGTCAGGCGCCTCCGGGCGTTTGTCGTTTTTGGTGTGCCCTTCGTATCGTCCCATTCGAGTAGACCAGTGCGCCGCTACTCACCTGAACGTCTTGCCATCTTTCAGGCGTGCCGAGCCATCGCAAGGTCCACGATCTCTCCGATCATTTGGGTATAGGAGAGGCCGGATTTCTTCGCGGCCATGGCAAACTCCTGCCCGCTCGAGAGCCATGGGTTCGGATTCGCTTCGATGACATAAATCTCGCCCTTGCTCGATATGCGCATGTCAATGCGCCCATAATCGCGTAGCTTGACGGCGCGATAGGCCTTGATCGCAATCTCGGTGAGTTTGGTTACGGTTTCTTCATCGAGGTCTTCGGCGATCGCCGATTTCACCAGCTTATAGGCGTCCGTGTCCTTCTCGAATTTCACCTCCTGACTGGCGATCCTGGGCATGCCCTTCGGAAGCTTTGAAAGGTCAATTTCCACAAGCGGAAGTGCCTGCGGGTTCTCGTAACTGCCGAGGATGGAGGCGTAGATCTCGCGTCCTTCGATGTACTCCTCGATCAATGCAGGAGAATCGAATTCCGTCTGTATATAGGAAAGGCGCTCCATCAACTCCTTCACGCTGTTAACCACGGCAGCGGCATCGATGCCAATGGATCCATCTTCGGAGGTGGGCTTCACGATGAGTGGGAACGAGATGTCATGCGCGTGGTCGATGGTGCCGCGATAGGCCGTCGCGAAATAGGGCGACTGAATCCCGTAAAAAGCAAACATCTTCTTGGCGATCGACTTGTCCTGCGCAAGAACGTTGGCGTGCGGTCCCGCGCCGGTGTAAGGGATATCGAGCATATCCAGGAATGCAGTGACCTGCATCTCCTTGGTGTTATCCCCCGCATAGGATTCCGTGATGTTGAAAATGAGATCGGCCCCACATTTGGCGAGTCCGACCAGTGATTGCTGGCGGCCGTCGAGAACGTAATACGACGGCTCATGACCGAGCTTCTCCAGGGCTTCGAAGATCTCTTCGCGGTCGTGCTTTACCGGCTTCTTCTTGGGCTTCTTTTGCCCCGCGCGCTTGCGCGGTGCAGGAACTTCTTCCTGCACTTCAGTAGGTTCTTCTTCCCACAAGTCGTACAGCACGGTGACTTTCAACTTCGTTCCAGTCATGCGACCTCCAATCGGATTGACAGCAGCTGCCGCCACCGGATTTCCTGCCACGCAGCACAGGACACAACCAAGTGTGCGGCTTTCATTAAGGAAAGCCGCATGAACTTCGTCGGCGCCACCAATCTCAACAGGAAATCCAGGGTGCGCCTCAGGGATGAATGAACTTCCCACGGATCAAGTAATTCATTGAGAGTGCGGTGGTGTACACCGTGAACTCCGTGAGGTACTCGGACTCGCGTCGAACGTCCACGCGCAGACCCAGGTCCTCAACACGCTTGCAAATGGCTTCCACTAGTCGCTTGACGATCGGACGTTGCACGCCGCTCCAATACGCGACCTTGTCGACAATGGGCTTGCGATGCTGGCGCAACATCTCCTGGGCGGGTCGTACGCCCTTATGCCGCTTGGGGGAGATATTGAAGATGTCCGCCAGGTCGGCATCGAGCGCGAGTTCCTGCACCGGAACCTCCTCCGGCAGGCTGAGACGATAGAACTCGCCGACCGTGGATTCCATCTCATCGACGGTGATGTCGGTGCGGCCGCGACGCCGGACGGGCTCGACATCTCCGACTTTTCGCGCCATGCGATCGACGTATTGGAGCTTCGCCAGCGCCCCCCAACCTTCGTAGCGCTTTCGCCATTGCGAACGAGGCGTGAGCCAGACCGCAAACGTTTCTGCAAAATCTTCATCCGGATGCTTCTGCGCGTACCACCCGGCCATGTGGCGAACAAACTTCCGCGAGAACGGTATGGGACGGTAATTGTCGCGATATGCGCGGCGAAACGGACCGAAGAGATCGCGCCATTCAGCCGACTTGTATAGCTGGTACGCGTAATTGAATGCGTGTCCGGCCTCATGACGCATGTACATCATGATCTCGCGAGCGTCTTCCAGGTCGTTCATATCGCGCTCAAGCTGTGCCAGGCCCGGGTTGGCCAGATAGAACGGAATGCCGATGACAGGCTCGCCAGAGGGACATCCCCATTCATCGGTGAGATAACAAAGCGGACGGAACTTGTGGATGCCCTTGGCTTCCAGTTCGCGATATAGCTGCTGAACGAATCGTTCGAGCGGAGAACCCTCGAGTTTGAGCCCGAGTTCGCGAATGGGCTTGGCGAGTATCTCCTGGAATTCCGTTCGGGTTTTCTCGAAATTGCGCACTGGCTATTCAGAGTTCTATACCACTGAACCAGATTTGGCACGGCAAGGCGTATCGCTTATGCACATAGCATTGTGGGCACGCCACGATTGTGGACCTCTCCAGCGGTTGGCCTGGCGGAGTCGGGATCGCAGACGCGGGCTGCAGCCGACGCTGAATCGACGGAGTAGACTGGACGGTGCGCGGCGGCCAGGTCTACAACGAGGCAGGAGCAGAGCGAGCTTGGGCGGAACTAACCGCGCTCTGTAAGCGGAATCTCGCCTAAGATCGGATAGTTGCCATGAAGCTCGGACTTGGTCTTTACCGGCACATGTTGCGCCAGGACTACTACGCCTTCGCCGTCCAGACCGGGTGCACGCACGTGGTAGTGCATTTGGTGGACTACTTTCGCGGCGGTTCCTCAAACCCGCGCAACAACCAGCCCACGGGCGGCAAAGACCAGCCCTGGGGCGTCGCCGGCGACCCGGACAAGCTTTGGACACTGCAAGAGTTGGTCAGCTTGAAGCGCGAGATCGAGGCCGCCGGTCTGAAGCTCGAAGCAATCGAGAATCTCGACCCTGCCCACTGGTATGACATTCTGCTGGACGGCCCCAGGCGCGCTCTGCACATCGAAAACGTGAAGACGGTCTTGCGCCGCATGGGTGAGGCCGGTATTCCCATACTCGGTTATAACTTCAGCATCGCCGGCGTGTGCGGCCGCGTCCGCGGACCGTTCGCCCGGGGCGGTGCGGTCTCAGTCGGGATGGACGGTCCCCTTGACACTCCTATTCCCAACGGTGTGGTGTGGAACATGATCTACGACGAGCATGCTCCCGAAGGCGTTCTCCCGACGATCTCGCACGACGAGCTCTGGCGTCGTCTCCAGCGCTTCCTTGGAGATGTTCTTCCGGTCGCCGAAGCCTCCGGCGTGCAATTGGCCGCTCATCCAGACGATCCCCCCATGCCAACCATGCGTCGGCAGCCGCGCCTGGTTTACCAGCCTCGTCTTTACCAGCGCCTCATCGACATCGACCCCAGCCCCAGCAACAAGCTCGAGTTTTGCCTTGGCACGCTTGGCGAGATGACCGAAGACGACTTCTACGAGGCGGTTGACTCCTACAGTCGGCAGCAGCGGCTCGGCTACGTTCACTTTCGCAACGTCGCCGGCAAGGTGCCGCGGTATCGCGAAACCTTCATTGACGATGGTGAGATCGACATGATCCGCGTGCTCTCCATCCTGCATCGCAATGGTTTCGACGGCGTGCTGGTGCCCGATCACACCCCGCAGATCACCTGCGACGCCCCGTGGCATGCCGGCATGGCGCATACGCTGGGATTCATGCGGGCGGCCCTGGCGACCATCGAGCGCGCCGCCCCTTCCGAGGCGCAGCTGAGTAATGAGAAAACGTCTTCCCGTTGAAGTTAGCGAATCAAAGCCACTTCGGTGACTTGTCGTTACTCGGACTTTGGCGGCTGACAGCAAAAAGCGGGCGCATCCTGAAGAGTTGGTCGATTGGGCAATCTGGAGCGTGGTTGAGGCCTCCGCGAAAGAGACCGGGATCGAGCACTTTGTGGCCGCTCCACGAGCGCTAGGTCCTGGAGATGCGAGCACGACAAAAGGCGGGGGTTACAACGAACGCTGCTAAATTAAGAGTAAGACCATGTTCTATACCACAGATGATCTTCGTATTCGATCCACCAAAGTCGTGCTTCCACCCGTTTTTCTTGAAGAAGAGTTGCCGGTGACTGAGCGGGCTTCCTCGACCGTTTTTCAAGCAAGGAATGAGATTGTCAATATTCTGAGAGGCAGCGATTCCCGCCTGATAGTTGTCGTCGGCCCCTGCTCCATTCACGACACCAAAGCGGCGCGAGAATATGCGGGCCTGCTGAAGAGCGCCATTGCCGAGTTCTCGAACGAGCTTCGCATTGTCATGCGAGTCTATTTTGAGAAGCCGCGCACCACGCTCGGCTGGAAAGGGCTGATCAACGACCCGCAACTCGATGAGTCGTTCCGCATCAACGATGGGTTGAGGCTGGCGCGACACCTGCTGCTGGATCTCGCGGAGATGGGCGTTCCCGCCGGGACCGAGTTCCTCGACATGATTTCGCCGCAATATGTCGCCTCGCTGGTGAGTTGGGGAGCGATTGGCGCGCGCACGACGGAGAGCCAAGTGCATCGGCAGCTCTCGTCGGGGCTTTCGTGCCCGGTCGGCTTCAAGAACGGAACCTCGGGCAACGTGCAAATTGCGATTGAGGCGATTATCTCCGCGGCTAATCCGCATACGTTCCTCGGGCACTCGAAGACAGGGCAGTCGGCGATTCTGTTTACGGCGGGCAATCCGGACTGTCACCTCATCCTGCGCGGCGGCAGGCAGACGACGAATTACGACGCTGCCGCCGTAGCGCAGACTGCAGAGCAGATGGAAAAAGCCGGCGTAGCGCCGCGCATCATGATCGATTGCAGCCACGCCAACAGCAACAAGGACCACACCCGTCAAGGCCTGGTGTGCCGCGATGTCGCTGCGCAGATAGCAGCGGGAGACCGCCGCATCCTCGGCGTGATGATCGAGAGCAGTCTGGTGGCGGGCGCGCAGACATTCGTGCCAGGCAAGCCACTGGTGTACGGGCAGAGCATCACCGATGCCTGCATCGATTGGAACGAAACCTATGGACTGCTCACAGAGCTGGCCGCGGCCGTTCACTCGGCCAGGGATGAAGCCCTGACCCGCTGAATCCGGGAGTGTGGCCACGATTCCTTCGAAAAGGAATCAAGCATGTCTTCTTGGGGCGCCAGCGCAATTCTAGTTGCCAATCGATCGAGTCCAGGAGTAGCCTACTCGGTAACCGATAGGAGATCGCGTGAGCAAGCCTTCGGAACTTGTGCAGGGCACTCTGGACATGCTGGTTTTAAAAATACTGGCTCTGGAGCCGCTCAATGGCTGGGCTATCAGCCTGCGCCTGAAACAAATCTCTGGAGACGTGCTGGGCGTCAGCGTCGGCTCTCTCTATCCCGCTCTACATAAGCTTGAACAACGGGGTTGGATTTCCGCTCAATGGCAATCAAGTGGAAACAACCGTCGCGCGAAATATTACTCGTTGACTCGGCTGGGGAGGAAGCAACTCGAAAAAGAGGCAGCCGATTGGAACCGCCTCTCTGCTGCTATCTCCGCGGTGATAAAGCTCAGGGAGGCATGAACATGGGCGTTGGAGAATGGTTCTATACGCTGGCGTCGCGATTCCGTGCACTGTTCCGGCGCAAACAGGTCGATAGTGAACTCGAAGATGAGTTGCGCGACCATCTTGAGCACCAGATCCAGGAGAATATCGCAACGGGCATTTCGTCCGAGGAGGCGCGCTACCAGGCTCTGCGGGCAATCGGCGGAATCACTCAGATTAAAGAACGATGCACTGAAGCCCGCCGATTCAACCTGATCGAAAACCTGGTTCGGGATTTGCGCTATGGTTTTCGACAGCTGCGGCGCGACCCTGGATTTTCTGCTCTGGCAATCCTGTGTCTGATCCTTGGAATCGGTGCGAATGCTGCCGTGTTCAGTTGGCTCGAAGGGATCCTGTTCCGTCCGTACCCTGCGGTTATGCACCAGGAGCGACTGCTCGCGCTCGCTGGAACGTCGCGTGACGAGAACGGGCCAACAGAGATTTCGTGGCCCGATTTTCTTGATTTGAAGCGGAGTTGCAAGCAATGTGACGCGGTATTCGTGAGCAAAATTACGGGCAGCACCTTGAGTATCGGCTCCCGTGCCGAGGTTACGACGGGAAGCATCGTTTCAGCAAACTATTTCGACGCGATCGGTGTTCGTCCGGCTCTTGGGCGGGGTTTCCAATCCGGCGAAGACGTTGGAAGCAACAGCCATCCCGTAGTGGTGATCAGTTATCAGCTTTGGCAACGCCGGTTCCATGGCGATCCCAACGTCGTCGGAAAGGTGCAGAGACTCGACAACGTGCCGCACACAATTATCGGTGTCGCGCCTGAAGGATTCTACGGAACCTTCGTTGGCTGGGCGATGCAGTTTTGGGTTCCGGCGTCGATGGAGGAAACATTTGAAGCTGGCGGATACAAGCTCGAGGATCGAGATGCACGCTGGATCGAAGGTTATGTACGAGCCAGAGAGGGCGTCACGCGCACGCAGGCTCAGGACGAAATCTCCGCGATTGCCATGCGACTGGAAAGGGATTACCCGGCCACCAACCGCGGCCGCGGGATCAGGCTTTGGCCCTTGTGGCAAACGCCCTTCAATAACGCCGGCACACTGCTTCCCACACTGGAGATCATGACCGCTGTGGGGGCGTTTGTTCTTCTGATCGCCTGCGCTAATGTAGGCAACCTCTTATGGAGCAGATCGTTTGCGCGCCGTCACGAAATGACTGTTCGCCTCGCTATTGGAGCCAGCCGTGCCCGTTTACTGAAGCAGCTTCTGACCGAAACGCTGATCCTTGCGGTGATCGGTGCGGCGGGTGGACTCATGGTTGCCTACTTGTGCCGGCACGCGCTTGTAATTCTATTCCCGATGCGCTCCGGGGTGGCGATGTACCTGCCCGGCAAAATCGACTGGCGCGTCATGGTGCTCAACGGCGGAATTTGCCTGATCGTCACGCTGATGGTTGGGCTGGTTCCCACGCTGCAGACGCGCGAAATCGACCTTGCCGGCGCCCTGAAGTCCGAATCCTCGGGAGTGGTCGGCACGCGCGGCCGGGCATGGATGCGCTCAGGCATGATCGTCGTCCAGGTCTGTTTGAGTTTCATCCTGCTGGTTAGCGCCGCACTCCTGTTGCGGAGTCTCGAGAACATTCGAACCACTAGCCCGGGCTTTTCGACGACCCGCGTGGTGCAGACAGGTATATCGCTGGTCGCGGCAGGATATAGTGCGCCGCAGTCCGAGATTTTTCAGGACCAGCTGATGGATCGCATCAGGGCTTTGCCCGGAGTGGACTCCGCGGCGTTTGCTCGCGTGACCCCACTCGACTATAGCTCATACTCATCCACGCCTATTGCTGTTGACGGGTATGAAGTCCCTCCAGAAGCGCAACCGACTGTCGAATACAACCAGGTGAGCCCCGGCTACTTTGACACCATGGGTATTCCACTGCTTTCGGGCCGCGAATTCTCGCGGACGGACGACGAAAACGCGCCTTTGGTGGCCATCGTGAATCAGACGATGATCGCACGGTATTGGAACGGTCAGAATCCGGTCGGACGGCGTCTCAAGGTCAAGGGCCGTTGGGCGCAAGTCGTCGGGGTGGCTGCCGACTCGAAGTATGAGAGCATGCGCGAGGATCCAAAGCCGTTTTTCTATGTGCCGCTTAGGCAGGATTTCGTAAAAGGACCGGTCTTGTATCTCCGCACAACCCAGCCCCTGCATGCCATTGCGGACGCATTGGGCCGTGAGGTGCATGCGTTGGATGGGAACCTGGCGATGTACGAGATGATCACGCTTCAGCAGCAAGTGAATCGTTCCACATCGCAACAACTGGCTGCCGTAACCCTGGTCTCCCTGTTGGGTGGTCTGGCGGTTCTGCTCGCCGGCGTCGGCTTGTATGGCGTGATGTCGTATTCCGTAGCGCAGAGCAAGCGAGAGTTGGGACTGCGCATGGCCCTGGGCGCCGACGGAGCCACGCTGCTTCGCATGGTGATTGCGCGCGGCTTGAGGTTAACGGCGGCCGGTATCCTACTCGGGGTGGCCGTCGGTTTTCCTCTGACACGGCTGCTCGGAAATCTGCTATTCAAGGTTAGCCCGCACGACCCGGTGGCATTCGGATCGGCCCTTGCGATGATGACGATGATCGCATTCGCAGCTTGTCTTATGCCGGCTTGGCGGGCGACGCGGACGGATCCCACGCAGGTATTGCGAGATTGATGCTCGGCTGAGACCCCAGGCTTTTGGTTTCTCTCGTTGGCTCAATAACCGTCGGGCTTGCGGAGGTTGCAGGTTACGCTGAGCGAAGCTGGATTAGGTGCCAGAGTTGGAGCTGTTCATGAAAAAGTCCGTCCCCGTGGAATCTGCCTCTGCATTCATCGACGAGAAGATCAAGGAACTTGGGGACTGGCGCGGGAAGACCCTCGCTCATCTCCGTCAGCTCATCCACGATGCCGACCCCGACATCCAGGAGGAGTGGAAATGGATGGGGACCCCCGTCTGGTCCCATGACGGCGGCGTCTGCACAGGGGAATCGTACAAGCAGGTCGTGAAGCTCACCTTCTTTCGCGGAGCCTCCATCAAAGACCCGAAGAAGCTCTTCAATTCCAGCCTGGAAGGGAACACACGGCGTGCGATCGACCTCCGCGAAGGGGAGAAGATCAACGAAGCTGCCTTCAGGCAACTTATCCGCGCTGCGGTGGCGGCCAATTCCGCAGCGCGCGCTCAACGGGCAGCCAGGAAGAAGTAAGCCCGGCTCTCAGGGGTATGACATACGAGCGGGTTTTCACCCTCGAGATAAAGTGCTGTATCGCCCGCGGAAAATATGGGTGCAAAAAAATGCTCGTTTAAAACTATCGGCCCATTCCATTTGTGACCGTCATATTTGCAACGCCTCTGCTTAACGACTTATGCGGATTTCTTTCTCTTGCTGCTCGTCGCGCTAGCGGTCTTCTCTTTGGAAGCACGCGAGGCACCCGTTCTCTTGGAGGTTTCACCTGTGGGTTGTGGCGAGACCGCTTGGGATGAGTTGGTCTGAGCAAGGCTCCTACGCAAAGCCTCCATCAAATCGACGACCTTGGGTGACTTCTTTTCGATCTCAGGCTCCGGCACGGGGAGGTTCTTGATCTTTGCTTCTACCAGCTCGCGAAGCGCCTCTTCGTAATGGTCCTTGAATTTGCTGACTTCAAAAGGCTGGGTGTAAGCCGCTATCAGTTGCTTCGCTAAGCCAAGCTGCATGGTGTCTGCCTGGCTGCTCTCTGTGCCGTTCGAGTAGTCGCGCGCATCGCGTAATTCGGAGGCGAAACGCAAAGTGTAGAGCATCATTCCCGGTTGGTTCCGGTCGTGCGGAGGAGCAAGAGTCATCAGGTGCTGCCGCCCGCTGAACACAATCTCACCCACGCCGACCATACCGCTTTCAGCCATGCTCTGCCGTATCACGGCGAAGGCTATTGCCTGGGGACCGGCCTTCGGCATCACAAAGTAGGGCTTTTCGTAAAGGGCAGGATTGATCTCGCTCGCCTGAGCAAATTGGGAAATCTCGATCGTCTTCTTGCCGGCAAGACGCAGGTTTTTCAGTTCTGCGGGCTCGACGATGGCGTATTTGCCTTTCTCGTATTCATACCCTTTGACGATGTCCGCCTTGTCGACGGTGTGCTGAAGAGGGGTTTGCTGGACCTCGTCGGCTGATACGCTCTCTCTGGCCTGCGGTGCAAGGTGCAGTGACGAGCTGTTCTTCGTGGAAACATTTTCGACTTCCTCAGGTGTGTCGGAAGTCGCCGATTCTGACTCTGGCGCGGGACCGGCTGAGACGTTTTCCCGGCGAACCCGGGCCAGGGTGTTCCGGTCGATTTCATGGAAAGAGATGGGGCGGGTGGTGCTGGTTGCGGGGTAGATTTCGACCGCAAACCCGACCAGCGAAATCTGAATGGTTCCTGACCACAAGGGACGTGCCATCAAAACTCCTTTGCGCCAAAAAACAAACAGACGCTGCCGCAATTATGATGCTCAGACCCGAAAGACGATTAAGATTTTCACTGTCAGCGGGGATTTTCCCATTCCTGCCGGCAAGCTGTGGATCGCTTCGCCTTGTATTCGCCTATACTCTGGCTCATGTCCCGGTACACGCAAGCGAACCATACCGTCTACCTGCATTTCACGAGCGGCCCAAACGGTTGGCAGTGTCAGTTCCTTGAGGCGGACCTGAAGACATCGCTGCCACGCACATTCACGTTCGCAAACGCGGACAAGATTAAAGAGTTGGCACGACGTGGGGAAGCGTGGGGAACGTTGGAAAACAGGCAAGCGCTGGAGCACGCCATTGAGATGGGAAGGGGTGGGTTGTATCTAAAGTTGACGCCGGAACAGTACGTTAAGCTGAGGCGGCCGTGAAGCGTCGTCCGGCGCCGTCCCTAATCTAAATCCTGAGCCTTTTCTGATGAGGCGAGCGCAGTCTCGACCTCCGCGAGGATCTCTGCGGCGGCAACCGGGGGTATTCCAGCCAAATAGAAGTCTCGCAATTTCACCAGAGCACCGGCCAACAGCTCGTTGCTCGCGAATAATCTTTCTACCCTCGCCTCAAGTAGACCTTCGATCGCAGATTGCGGATGTTTGAAGGCGATAGCCTGGCGCGGAGGCTTTCTCGGCGACTTCATGGTTTATTAGGATGCAACTAGCCAAAAACTTCTAGTCGAAGTCACGAATGTGTGAAACTTTGGTTTTTTTCTTTGTCAGGGAGACGAGGGACTCTGAGGCGACGGAACCGGGATTTCTTTGGGAGGAGCGGGCGATGCATCGGAAGGAACGAACGTATGAAGAATTGCGCTGATCGGAAACTCGGACCGTACAGGATGTTCGCTATGCGTTTCGCCAATTGCGCCCTGCACCCGGCTTCGCCTTTGCCGCAGTGTTGACTCTGGCTCTGGGCATCGGCGCGAATACGGCCATCTTTTCTGTAATCAATACTGTACTTCTCGAACCGCTCGGTTACCCCAATCCGGACCGGATTGTTCAGTTGATGTTGGACCTTCCGGAAGGGCCGAGACTGGGCGCCTCGGTGCCCGATTTTTCTCTTTCGCCAGCTTACCGGCCCCTTTCAGTCCGTCTCGGCACACGATTTTGACCCGCATGTCGTGAACTTAACGGGCGGGGCGCCGGAACAGCATCGTAGGCTCCATGTCACCGCTGACTAGGTTCACTTTTTTGGTGCTCGTCTCCTGCTGGGACACACGTTCACTAGCGAACAATTTAGCGATACTCCGCGCAGAACCCAGGCGCACCCTGACTGATCATCGCGCAACCGCGCTTGATCTCGTTCACGATCAGCGAGCACGCGTTCTGTGCATTGCAAGGTGGGTGAGTCGCGGGTGACACCTGCAGACATTCGTTAACCAGTTGTCGCGAGCGTTCGATACCGACAGCGTTGAGACAAGTTCCTGTAGTGCTTAGGGCTGCCGAAGCACTCCCGGGTTGTGGCGCGAAGTAGGGTTCCGGCACACCGAAAGCCTGGGCGATCTGGTGCAACTCGGTGCGCAACCTCTCCCACTGCGAAGTGGTTTGTGGGTTCAGTTGCAGGCTATAGACCAGCGGATCGATCTGCGCGGCTGTATTCACCAGTGCGGTTACGCCTTGCTCCGCCTTTTGGTTGTGCTTGAAGGTATCGAGGGCCTCGTTGGCCTCTTTGGCGAAGGTATCCGCCAGCGCCCGTGCATCCTTTTCCTGGCTGGTCTTGCGGATCGAGCTCTTCTTCAATGCATTGGCAAAACTTTGCCGAAAGGGCTGCGCGTCATCTTTCAGATTCTGCATCAGTCGCTGCAGGTCCTTGTCACTCAACCTGCCCTGCGCCACCGCTGGCCGGCTCGCGCCCAGCATCCCGGCCAACAGAACGAGAAAACTGAAACCTACCCACCTTGGCATGCCTTAATCCTCCTCCCAAGACCGCATGAGGTTCGTTGATCCAATCAATCTTCACCGCAAATCCGGGTCTGCGCCCCTGTATCCTATCCACGTTCCCATTCCCCGGCAACTGGCGCCCATCAGAAAGAGCCGCTTCACCGAATGCCCGCAGCCTCCCCCGTTCCCGCCGCTCCCTTCCTCACCGACAGCTACGTCTTCGATTGGAGAGCGCAGTCCTTTCGCGCGGATTTTATCTTCGTTATTCCCATGGCCATTTGCCTTGTGCTGGGACTCTGGCTGGGTCATCCAGGCGGGGGCTTGATCGCCGCCGGCGGCGCCTTTACCGTCGGCTTTGGCGCCAAGCAGCATATCGATGAGTCCCACACACTTCCCATGATCCTGGTGTCGCTGGGCATTGGTGCCGCGACCTTCATTGGCATGGTGGCGGGCCACACCAACTTCATCCTGGTGCTCCTCACCGCGGGTGCAGGCTTCGCCTACGGAATGCTTTCATTGCGCCAGGCCGGCGTCAGTTGGGTAGGGCAGCAGTCCGTCGTCTTTCTTCTTGTCGCCTCGGCTTTTCCCTTTTCTCCTCGGGCGGCGGCGGTCCGTTCCGGGCTGGTGATGGCTGGGGGTGCCCTGCAGATAATCACCTCTAGCATCCTGCTCAGCGTCCTGCAGCAGCTGCGTAAAGATCTGCTGTCGGTTGCGAGCTACCTTCGTGCCGAGCACCAGGCGCTGCGATCCTCTGTGGAGCAGGCCGCGCGCGCGCTGGTCAAGCGAAGTGATCCACCGAGCGCATTGCCCTATGCGCTTCGCCTGGCTGTCACTCTCGGGGTTAGTACAGAAATCTACCGACATTTCGGATTCGCCAACGGGTACTGGATACCCATGACCGCCTTGCTGGTCCTTAGGCCTGGATTGACAGACACAGCGAACCGGGCCATCGCTCGCACGGTCGGTACTTTGGCTGGGGCAATGCTGGCCAGCTTCGCTCTTGCCCATCTGACGCCCGCTCCGCCCACCCTGTGCCTGTTGACTCTGCTTTTCGCGTGGCTTTCCTACTCGCTCAACAACGTGAACTACGGTCTCTTCACCTTGTGTCTCACGGCCTACATCGTCAATCTACTGGCACTCGGCAGTCTTCCCGGCAAGCAGGTTGCTTACCACCGCGCCATCAGCACCATCATTGGCGGAACGCTAGCACTTACTGTCAGATTACTCGTCATCCGCTACCGCAAACAGCACTCCACCCCACACAGCGAGGCGTGAAATCTCTGGTCAATTTCTGTCTTTTGGAGTGCGTTCCCATTCGGGCAGGGCAAGCACCCAATCCTCGCCCTTGCTCTCATCCGCCACATTCAGCATCCGGCCCTGCTCTACTTCTCTCTTCCCGCCGTCCCAGATGGATCTTCCATCGAAGCGGCTTGCCGGAGCCGCTACCGCATCGCGTATCTCCCGTAATTCCGCCGGCCGCCCAACCTTCAACAGATATTTGCGTATCACGGCTGGACGGTCGAGCCCCTCATACTCGCCGCGTTCCGGCTTTTGTTCTTTCAATGCTTCCAGGGTTTGTTCCAGCTTTTGTACCAGATCCGGGGCCAAGGCGCGAAGTTCCCCGAGCAATTCGTCACGCCGCTGCTTGAGCAGGCGAACGGTAAAGGTCGGGGTGGATCGAGGCCCCATCGTACTCTCCAGACCAGCCTAACAAGGAGTAGGCATTCTCCTCCGTTACCAGCTCCGCCGTCCCGGTTGGGCGCAGCAGTGCTGCCTTCGTATGCTTCGCAAACGGTTCCGAGCTACTTTCGCTGAGAGGGGGAGCGCCGAGGGAGCCGGAAGCACGGCTCGAACGACCTGGGGGTGAATAGATAAGCCCTTAGGCTAATTAGACTCCTAAAATCAACCCAGTGACAGCACCAAATCACCCGACCGCGCTTTTAGTCACCTGACACGGGAAATTCGCGGGAATGAAACTCCACCCCTCAAAAGCCCGTTCTTCAATATCATAGGAATGAACAGGTTCATTTCCCCGAGGATCCTGAATGAAGAAATCCGAAGTGCTGAACGCCTGGGCCAGCATTCTCTACGGCCAGAAGCCAAGCCTTTCGATCGAGATCACCCGAGAGTGCCCCCTGCGCTGTCCCGGTTGCTACGCTTACGAGCCCGAGCATTTGGGCGGCGGCGGCGTCACCCTGCGCCAATTGTCTGATTACAAAGGCGATGACCTGGTCGCCAGATTGCTCGCGATCGTCGATCGCGAGCGGCCTATCCATCTCTCTCTGGTTGGTGGCGATCCCTTGGTTCGCTACCGCGAGCTGGAGGTGCTTCTGCCTCAGCTCGAGCAGCGAGGGGTTCACGTGCAACTGGTGACCAGCGCTTTCCGTCCCTTGCCCAAGGCATGGAATTCGCTCTCCAGGCTCAGCCTGGTCGTCTCCATCGATGGGTTGCAGCCGGAACATGACGAACGCCGCAAACCGGCCACCTACGAGCGAATTCTTAAATCGATCAGTGACAGCTTCGTAACCATTCACTGCACCGTCACCGGGCAGATCGCAGGCCGTCCTGGATACCTCGAAGAGTTTCTCCGTTTCTGGAGCGCCCGTCCGCAGGTAAAGCGAATCTGGGTCAGCCTGTTCACCCCGCAGCAGGGAGCCGAGGGTCCGGAGATTCTCACCCCCCCGATGCGCCGACAGGTGCTTGACGAACTCGAGCGCCTGTTTCCTCTTTATCCCAAGTTCCAGATGAACCGGGCGATGATCGAAGAGCTTCGCCATCCGCCGCAATCCCCGGAGGAGTGCATCTTTGCCCGCACGACCACGTCGCTTTCCGCCGACCTCGAAACCCGCATCGGCCCCTGCCAGTTTGGCGGCAAGCCCGACTGCTCGCAATGCGGCTGTGTGGCCTCCATGGCACTGGCGGCCGTGGGCCACCACCGGGTTCTGCCTGGCCTGACTGCTGGCGACCTGATGTTTGCCTCTGAGCACATAGGCGCAAAAATCGGCAAAGTTCGCTCTCTGCTTCGTGGCAAGCAGCAACCGGCGCCCCCGCCCGTCCCACCATTAACCCAAATCTCTGGTCTTTGAAGGTGACGGGCTCTAGCCGCTGAGGGATTGTTCCTGAACACAGAAAAGGGGAGAGGCTGAGCCTGCCTCTCCCCTTTTTTCCTGAACCCCGTTTTTAGAAGCTGATTCTGCCCGTAATCTCCACGTTCCGTGGCCCGGCGCCTTCCGCACTCTGCAAACCGGAAATCGTTCCAAACCCGGAAGCATCAACATACTGATTCGGCACGTCATAGTTTCGATGGTTTAGCGCATTGGCTGCCTGCGCTCCAAACTGAAACTGTAACTGTTCTGTAATCTTGATTGACTTGATCAGCGAAAGAGAAACCGCATCCGTCCCTGGGCCCACCACATTCCCCACCGACGACGTTCCGAACCGTCCGGCATTCACCGGCGGCAGCGTGAACGCAGCAGGATTGAGATAGACCGGCCCGGCCGGGTTGGTCAGTCCGTGCACCGCGCGAGGATTGACACCGGGCACCACATCGGCCCTGGCGCTGCCCAGCGTATTCAGAATGCCCGTGTTGGCGGAATCAACCGACTGCTGGCCAATGGTGAGGAACGCTCCGCTCTGGAACACCAGCACGCCGCCTAACTGCCAGCCGCCAACCACCGTATCCAGCAGGCGGCCGCTATTGGCCAGGAAAGTGGCTCCCCTGCCAAACGGAAGCTGATAGAGGGCGGTGGTGAGCACACGATGACGGCGATCGAACATCACATTGCCGTAGTCGAGCCGCGGATTGTTCTTGTCCGAAACCCAGTTGCCTCCCGCTGGAGCAAATTGGGTGGGAACTGCGCCGCCTGAGTCCGAGAGATCACGGGTAAGCACGTAGCTGCTCTGGAACTGCAGCCCGTGAGACATCCGCTTCTCCACTAGAGCCGTGTAGCTGTTGTAGTTGCTGATGGCCTGGTTTACCACACTCTGGATAATGCCCCAGATCGGATACACAAGCGGCGCCGGATTGCCTGTGTTGGCGGGCACCTGGTTCAGATCGTTAAAGTTTTCGAGGTTGCTCCCGTGACTTCCCGTATACGACAGCCGCATCCCGATATCGTGGCCCAGGTCTTGTTCGAAGGTCGCATTCCACTGCTGCACCGTGGGGTCCCGGTAGTGGATTGGAAATGCATATTCGAAGCTCGCCGTCCCCACCTGATTCAGGTTTGCAGGGAACGGAGAAGGGAAGCTAAGCAGAGGTGCCCCGTTCGGTCCGTAATCCTGGGTATACAAGGGAACGAAGCTCGCGCTCACCGCCCATCCGGAAACCAGCGAGAAGCCCAGTGGAGACTCGATAAATCTTCCCCAACCTCCGCGGATCACCGTCTTGTCGTTCTTACCTGGCCGCCAGGCTAAGCCAATCCGTGGTCCAAAGTCCGTCCTGTCGGTATAGCGCAGCTTGATCGGCAGCCCCGCCTGCGCTGCGGTGAGGATCGGAGTAGGCGCAATGGAAGCGGCGAAACCGGGATTGGTGTACGAAAGCCCCTGCGCATTCGGCACCGCCACCCCGCCATGAATCCCATTCTCGTTGTAATCCGGCAAAAAGGCCGCCGTGTTGTAATGGGTATCTTTCAACGGTGGGTGCAATTCATAGCGGAGACCCGCATTGATCGTCAAATAAGGCGAAATCTTCCAATCATCCTGGGCAAACACGGCATAGGAATAACCCAGGCCGTTCATCGCCGGGTTCGTCACCTGCGACAGCGTGACGTTATCCGGGTATCCCAACAAGAATTCCGTATAGGGATCGCCAATCGTAGCCCCCACCGTGCTCGTCGCGTTAAAAACATACTGTCCCGCCCGGTAGTTGCCGAATACGTTCTCGTCATGGTCCGTCAGCCGGCGAACATCTCCACCGAACTTGAAGGTATGTTTTCCTTCAACCCAGGTCAGATCGTCCAGCAACTGGATGACCTTGCTTTGCTGACGCGTCGTGTTCAGGCCGCCGGTCCGTTGCAAGCCCGGGATCGTTACATCCGGAACAGTAGGCACCGTCGCTACATCGGGAATGCCGGTGATCCCCACCTGGTTGAGCAACGTCGCCGAGTTCACGTTCGCATTCAGCTGATCCCGGAGAGAATTGAAGCCTCCGCGAAACTCGTTGATCAGCTTGGAACTGAAGGTGTAGTTGTAAGCCACTGTCAATCCGCGATCCTCTTCCGGCTGCTCGATGCCGCCGAGTAGAGGAGACAAACTGGTATCGCAGAAGCCGGCGCAGTTGACTGTGGGCGCAGTCGTCACCGAGCGGTTCTTGAAGGTGTACCGCCCGTAAATGGACTGCCTGGAAGTAATGTTCTGATCGATGCGCACATCGAACTGGTTGCTCGAAATCGGTGCTGGGAAGTTGACCGAATAATTGTTCTGGAAGGAGTCGGCGCTGCCGCTGTTGGGCAAGGGCATCAGGTATTTGATGATATTGGCCGCTACAGGAGATACCGGAACCGAGCAATTGGAAGGACCGGTGCAGGGAATCGGGGTGCCATCGTAGTTGTTAATTGTGGGCGTGGGAGTCCCCTGCTGCGCGGACAGGTAGTTATATAAGTTTCCATTCCGCATATCCAGGCTGGGGAAGCTTTCCACCAGCGGAAACTGACGCGGCAACCGCAGACCTTCATAGCTCCCGAAGAAGAATGTCTTGTCTCGGCCGTTATAAAGATGAGGAATTCTCACCGGACCACCCGCGAAGCCGCCAAAATTATTCATGTGCAGCGCCGGCTTGCCGGTGAACGGATTCCCCGCAGTCAGGGCAGTGTTCTCGAGGTTCTCGAAGACGCCGCCGTGATACTCATTGGTGCCTGCCCGCGACGTAGTCGTCACGTCCGAGACGCCACTATATTCGGCGTTGTTGTTGGTTTCGCTGACCCGGATCTCAGAGATGGAATTGAAGGATGGGAAAAGCTCGTTAAGAGGACCACTGTTCTCTACGTTGACGCTGCTGATGCCATCGATGGTATACGACATTAACGCCGGCGTCGTACCCGCGACCACCAGGTTTGAGTTGTTGTCGACCTGTACCCCAGGTTCCGTAGTTAAAGTCAATATCGGGCTGGTGGAACCATTGGAACGCGAGTAGACCGCCACCGGCAGATCGACCAGTTCGTGGCCGGTCTTGGTGGACGCGAGGCTCGACTGATCGGTAGTGATCACGTCGCCTGCGGCTTGCACTTCGACTGTCTGCGAAGCTGAACCGACGGTTAGGCTGGCGTCGATCCGCTGCGTGTCGCGGGCCTGCAGCACCAGGTGGTCGAACACTGCATCCTTGAATCCGCTCGCCGAGATAGTCACCTGGTAGGTGCCTGCGTCCAGGTTCAGGAAGTCGTAAGCGCCCGCAGCGCTGCTCGTCACCGTGTGGGTTGCGGAGCTACCCACGTTCAGCAGCGTCACAGTAGCACCAGGCACCACCGAACCGGATTGATCCTTCACCGTGCCCACGATCGATCCGAACGTGGACTGGCCCGCAGCCTTCAGGCCGGATATAAGGACGCATACTGTCAAGGCCGCCAGCAGCCACTTGCAAACATTGGAACCAGCCATAGCTCACCTCCAAAAGTGATGTAACAGTTGCTGATATATATCCCAGCGGACACACCACAAGCGCCTCATCCTTGGCGGTGTTTGCCAAGGGTGAGATTCCGCAATCCTCTCCTTGAAACTCCTAAGGCTGCATCGGCAAGTCCATCAATGGACTCTTGGAGTAGAAGTCAAACGGCCGCAACGTAAAGTCATGCCACATGGTCGGCATCTGCGGCCAGTCCTCCGGCCGCGGCACATGATGAAACGCCATCGTGTACCACGCGACAATATCCGTGTTCATGATGTTGCGATTCTGTTTCACCCAAACCGGCAATCCGTCCGTGCCTTTACTACCCGACACATAGACCCCCGCGGCATATCTTTCCTTGGCGTCGTAGGGAGTTACCCACAACTGGTGGTCGGAGAACCCGGCCCGCTTCTGCGGCCAGTCATCCAGCGACAGCAGCGAAACCCCGGTCAATCCAGGCATAATTTCGAAGCTGGTCGGATACCCTAGTTCGTTTTTCACCGTTGGGTTGGTAAATCGCCACATAGCCGGGTGTTGCATGCTGATGTCCTGCATCGCCGAGCCCTCGTTGCCGATGCAGTCGGACTTCATCGCCCATATCGTCTTCCGCGCGCTAGTTGGAGGCAGCTTGTACTGCACCAGCTTGTCCACCATGAAGTTATTCTTGGTCCCATCCACATCCAGATCCAGCCGGAAGGAGAAGAAGTGGTCATGATCTACGCCATCCGTATTCGGCGCCACCAGGTGACCGAACTCCACCGTATTGCCCTCTGGATCCTTGCCCATGATGTCCGTCTTGTCCTTCACCGGCTTTACTTCCAGCTCGCCGGTAGCGCCCACCGCGACCGTGATCGCTCCCTCCTGCTCAAAGCGCCAGTCGAGAATGTAGTCGTAGTTGCCCACTACCGCGATGCTGCGGAAAACCAGCTCCCGGCCAGGTCTGCCAATGGGCCCGTCTGACTCCCAATGCCGCCACGCCGGGTCGCCCAAAGTCCGTTCAAACATGCATGCCAGCTGCGGGCGAACGAAAGGAGTTCCGTTATCGTGGAAGAACGTTCCACTAAAGTAAGTAGCGTAGTCCGGGCAATCCACGCCCTTCTGCAAAGGCTTCGGAATACCCAGGCCGGTGTTCATGAAGTACTCGCCGGAGTCCAGAAACACGTGCGAATTCCACGTCTCCTCGGGATCCATATAGGGCACGTACATCTCCGAAAGCGACCCCTCGTACAACACGGATCGCCGCTTGCCGTGGTAATCGAGCGAGGCCACGTTGACCACCGGGCCGCTGCGTGGATCGATACGAAAGCGGAAATGCCAGTTCTGCCAGGTCACTTCTCCATCAGTAATCGTGAAGCCGGGGCCGTTGGGCTGCGAGACCACGATGGGCTTGGTCCCCGCCACAGCCGGACCGCCATCGGCGTCGTAGAGTTCGCTGACCGGCGCCATAGGGACAATCCCGTAGTCCGTAAACCGCGTCACTTTCTTGCTCGCCATATCGACGGTAAAAAATATGCCGCCAACTTCGCGGTCCTCGGATCCGTTTTCGGCGTCGATGTTGTACTCACATCCGCCCCATCCGATTCTGCGGCCGTCCTGCTCAGGCAGGGCAATATAGCCACCGGGCGTGGCATAGCAGGTGACCAGATTCAGGTCAGTGATGCCGCGCTTCTTCAGCGCATCCACGATCCGTGGATCATGCTTGATGGCGTTGTTTACTTCCTCTTCTTCGGCCGTGGTATAAGGAGCCTGTAACCCCTTCAGCTCCTCGAACGACTCCACCTTGGCGGTCGAGATATTAACCAGCGCGGCGTAGGAGTGGCCTTGGTAATACAGCACCACGTCCGCCCTGCGCTCGATCGGTGAGCCTGGCTTCCAGTCCAGCACGTACTGCTTCTCCGGCTCGTGCAACAGCACGCTCGAGAAGATAGTCTTTTCCTGGGTATGGCCGGCATCCCGAATCGCCTTATAAACCACCCAATATTCCGCCGGGGTAAGCGCATCGAGGGGATGGTGAACGGCTGGTGCCAGGGCGCCGGCGGGCAGGGAACACAGGAGTGCGGCGAGGCACGCGAAAGTCGAAAAACGAACAAGCGATCGACAAAGATACACTTCGGATAACCTCCGGGAGCAGAGAAACTCCCTCAGAAACACAATGCCCTTCTCGTCAGAAGGAACGGCAAATAGTTGGGACCTGAGCTGAAACAAACTTCAGGACAGCGGGCCTAACGAAGACTGGGAGCCTGATTACTTGAGTTATGCCAGGCCCACGCGGGCACGTTGCGCGAGGGTTAGTCCGGGCAAGTTTCACTGCTGGAACAGCGAGTTAGCGACAGGGCTATCGCGAGATTGAACCTAAAGATAGCGAAGCAGGCAAGCAAAGTCAACGTATATTCATCTTCACTTACCCCCACAACAGGAGGCCATCGGCTCTCCATGCTGAACGCTGTGTCCATTGGCTTCTCCGGGCAAATCCATCGCCGGGTTAGCGTTAAAGAAGTTATTCGGTTTCAACATAAAGCCCGCGTATTCCACAGGCATGATGGGGAAGTCCTCAGGCTTGCACACGTGGCTGTGACCGAAGCTGTGCCAAACCACGATGTCTTCATTCTCGATCGACCGGTTTTGCTGCACCCAGTGAGGCAATCCGTCCCCGCCCGCGTGCTGGTTGGGATAATTCCCGGTAGCGTAGCGTTCCTCTTCCGCGTAGGGAGTGACCCATAGGTGCTTGCTGGCAAAGCCCCCGCGCTTATCAATACTGCTGCCTGGCTGGGCCAACAGCACTGGGCTTGGTTGGGCCACCAATTTGTAGCCCGGATGTTTGCCCACCGCATTGCGGTGATTGGGATTGATAATCTTCCAGAACCGCCCCGTTCGCCCGTCGGCCTCGCGGCAGGCGTCCAGTTCCCGGCTCAACGTTCTTGCCGTCACATCGAACACGTTTCCATATGGATTGTCCTTCCCCCACGGTCGCGGCTGATACTCATGCTCGGTCACGCTATTGTGTTCGCCGTCGACCATCATGTGCAGCCGGGCGCAAAAAAAGTGCTGGTGATTGGGTCCGCCCAGTCCCTCGGCCACCATCCCGCCATAGGGATAATCGGCGCCTGGAGCGATGGCCGCTGTCTGGATGATCCCTGTAAGCTTCACCTCCAGCTGGATGGTCCCATCCTGGTACAGGTACCAATAGAAGCCGTAGTCGTAATTACCCACAGTCGCGAAAAAGCTGATCGCCAGTCGTCTCGAGCGGCGCACCTGGTGCAGCCCGGTGCGAAAGTCGAAGTGCTTCCAAAGAATGCCGTAGTCTTCCTCGTGCATACAGACCGCGTTCTTCATGAGTGTGACTGCTCCCTGGTCCTCCACCATGGGGATATCGAAGTAATGGATCAGCCCCAGGCAATCGCAGCCCAACTCGAGCGAGTTAGCCAGCTTGCCTAGTCCATACTCGCCGCAATCAAATGCATTCTTCCAAAAGTGGCTGGTCGCCGGATCGCCATAAGGAACCACCATTTCGGTCACGCTGGCCCGGTACACCACTGGACGCAAGTCGAATCCCAACTGGTGCAGCACCAAACCCTCACGCGAGGTAAACCCCACCCGAAAACTCCACTTCTGCCACTTCACCTGCCAACCATCCACGGAAAAGCTCGGTCCCTCAGGCTGTGAAATATGCAGCGGCTTCAGATCCTGGCGGGGTTTACCCAGCGATTCGGGATCGTAGTTATGTTTCTGTTTCGGAACTGGAACCACCACCTCATCGTCCACCAGTTGCAGCACCCGCTTGGCAATCAGGTCCACCACCGCTACCACACCCTCGATGGGGTGGGAGTACGCGTTATCCGTCCGCTCGGCGCGGTAGTAGCTTACTGCTCGCACTACGCGCTTTCCCGCCTCGAGGGGGAAGCCAAAGTTGCCGGCGGAAAAGGGATCCACCTGCACCAGCTTGATATCCTCGTCAGACAGGCCTCGCCGTTTGACGGCGTTGCGCCATCCCTCATCTGCCTTAACGATCAAATCGCAATTAATAAAATCCTCAACCAGAACCGGAGGCTGTCCATAAGGAGCAACCTCGGTATGATGCTGCACCCATGAAACCAAAGTCCCACGAGAAAGGTTGACGACGGCTTCGTGCGTCTCTCCAGTCTGAGCGTCGAAGACCATCAAAAACGCAGACCGCTCCATCGCCTCTCCAGGCTGGTAGGCGAGCACTTCCGCTTTGGGTGGTTCATGCAAATGGACCATAGCGAAGCGGCACTCCGCACCTAAGTGTTTTTTCGTCTTAAGCAGCTCGCAAGCGCTCCGGATTTCCTCTGCGCTTAAAGGATCCAGCGGGTGCGCGTTGCTACCCCGCGGCATCGACGACGACCCCACAACCGGTGTAAAAGCCGCAACACTCATAACCATCCTCCGTATCACGATCGTTTCCTATATCTCGCGTTTTTTGCGAGATGTGGGATAAGCGGAGCCTCCCCTCAAACCTCCGTCCCAAGAACGAATCCTTGAGGGGGACGGCCTTCAGGCCGTCCATAACGCTTCCCAATGATTGCGGCTTTAGCCGCTGAGGGGCTCTTGGCTTTTCCTCGTCGTCACAATCTGCCACATCCCGATCGCATTCTTCTGCAGTTCCTGCGGATGCCGTGCCATGGCTCATCCTCGCCCCTTGGTTGATTTTTGTCATTGCTATTCACGCCACTTTGTTGATAACTTACGCCAACGGTCCTCGTCGACCGGCTCCAAGGACCATCTACATCTTCATCCTGCGCACTGCCTTCTAGGCGGCCAGGGCATCCTCTTCTCCAGCAACGGGCAAGGTGATTCGAAAATGCAGCCGTCCACGCCGTCATTGATCCGGGCCAATCTGTTGGAACCGATCCTCAGCGCCATTCGCGCGCAGGGCCACGACACGGCGAGCCTGTTGCGCTGCCATGCGTTGCCTCAAGCCCCGATCGACCCTTATCAGTTGATCCCGCTGGGCAAGTATGTGGCTCTCTTCGAGCAGGCCGCGCTGTTGCTCAGCGATCCCTTCCTCGGACTAAGGCTGGGTCAGGCCTTCCGGCCCGAGTTACTCGGGCCCCTGGGCTTCATCTTTCAGGCATCGGTCGATCTCCGTCAGGCGCTGCAACAGTTATCGTCGTACGTTAGCGTCTGGCAGAGTGCTACCCAGGTCGAACTGATCGCCGGGGATTCGACCGCAGACTATATCTACCAGATCGGGGATGCTTCCCTCCGCCCTCGCCGTCAGGACGCCGAGTACTCCCTCGCCTCCATCTGCAGCCTGATACGCAACTTTCTCGGTGACCAATGGGCGCCCCTGGAGGTCCACTTCGAGCACCCTTCCTCTGGCGGTACGAAACGGGCGTACGACCAGGCATTTCATGCGCCGGTGTTCTTCGCTCAAAATGTAAACCGGCTGGTGATGCGACCCGCCGATCTCGAACGCACCGGCGTCTCCCCGGATCGGTCGATGATGCCTTTCATGGAACGTCATTTGCGCGATCTGGCCCGGGAGAGCAGGGAGCCGGAGAGTTTCGCCCGCCAGGTCAGCTACCTTATCGCCCGGCGTTTGGGAGCTGGTCCTTTGAGTCTGCCGTCGATGGCTCAGGAGCTCGGCCTTTCCGCACGCTCGTTTCAGCGCCGTTTGGCGGAGGAGCGCACCAGCTTCCGCAGCCTGGTCCGCCACCAGCGCCGCACCCTGGCTGAATCTCTCATGAAAGACCGTTCGGCCACGGTAACCGCTGTGGCGCACACCGTAGGCTACGCCGAGACTGCGGTGCTCTCGCGAGCCTTCAAGGTCTGGACCGGCGCCTCTCCCCGTGCCTTCGTCCGAAGGGAGCGTCATGCGACCGCTGGCAGCAGGTAAGAAGCCCGGCCTCGACCGTGTATTAGGGCGCCGCGATCTGGTGTTGCTCTTCGTGGTTGCGGTGGCCAACCTGAACCTGATCCCGGCGATTTCAGCATCCGGTCCGGTGACGCTTTGGTTGTGGCTCTTGGCTCTCTCCTGCTTCTTCTGGCCGCAGGGCGCAGCGGTGACGGAACTGGCCCAGAAGTGGCCTGGCGAAGGCGGCATCTACCTCTGGGCCAAGCGCAGTTTCGGCGAGGAACACGGCTTTATCGCCGGCTGGTGTTATTGGCTTTCGAACGTGGTCTATCTGCCCACCGTCGTGCTCTCCTGCGTCGGCGTAGCCGTCTACGTCGCAGGACCAAGGATCCAGAGGCTGGCCGACAGCCACGCCTTTACCGGCATTGCCTCTCTGCTCATCATCCTTTTTCTACTGGCGTTGAATGTGCGTGGCCTTTCCCTGGGCAAGTGGATCAGCAACCTCGGCGCCCTCGGCACCATTGGCGGCGCAGCTATCATCTGCCTGCTGGCCGCCTTGACGTTGCACCAGAACGGAAGTGCCCTCCATCCCGCAGATCTGCGTACAAATCTCCATGACTGGCGCCTCTTCGCTGCTTTTGGCACTATCTGCTACAGCCTGGTCGGCCTTGATCTGGCGTCCATCATGGGCGATGAGATCCGCGACCCTCGCCGCAACCTGCCCATCTCCATCTTGCTCGGTGGCGTCATCGCTGGTTTCATCTACTTTGGCACCACGCTGTCGATGCTCATTGCCATGCCGCAGAAGGAAATAGGTGTGCTCTCCGGCGTCCTGCAAGCTATCAACGTCATGAGTGCGCGCACCGGGCTGGTGGGCGTCGTCGCCCCGTTGGCACTGCTCGAATGCATTGCCATCCTGGGCACTGCCTCTGCCTGGTTCAGCGGCGCGGCACGCCTGCCATTTGTTGCCGGAGTAGATCGCTATCTGCCGCCCATCATAGGCCGCGTGCATCCCCGTTACCACACGCCGTATGTGAGCCTGATCCTGTTTGCTGTCTTATCTTCGCTCTTGATCGCGACCAGCTTCTTAGGTGTCTCGGTGGGCGAGGCCTACCTCACCATGCTGGATCTGGCTGTCATCCTGCAGCTCTCGCCGTCGGCCTACATGTTCCTGGCGTTGCTCAAGCACACCTGGAGCAAGGACGCTGCCCTTAAGGCCAACAAGGCTTACCTGACGGCCAACGCCGTGGCCGGCTTAGGTGCGACCTTGGTCGGTCTGATCATAGCCTTCGTCCCATCGCGCCAGGTCAACTCGGTATGGATCTTCGAAGCCAAACTGATCGCGGCATGCGCAATCGTCTTTGGGGCAGCACTCTTCTTTTATCAACGGGCGCTACGCAAGGCACGCACTGAACCTGTTGATCCAGAGTTGGTTCCCGGAGTGGGATACGGCTCTTGAGAACCACTTTCCCGGGAAGGGCAGATTTCAGACAAATTTTGGGGGCCCGACATCCCCAATTTCCCGAGGAGCGCGGGGGTTGGCCGCATCGTCTCCGAGCACCTGGCGCAATTTGGTCACTGCTGTGCTGAGAGAGAACACGAATTGCTTGCGCGATGGTAGCGCATGGGTGAACGGCACTCGGAGGAACTCGTGCAGCGAAGTCGAAGTGCCAAGAGTACTGTGCAAAAGCCGGATGCAAGTGTGCTTGTTTATTGGGGAGCGTCGTGCACGCGGGCCGTGCTGACGGAATCCTGTTCCAAAGAACGGAAGTGCGAGGGAGTGTCGCCTGATCCTGGCCGAGACTGGGAACTCCCGCACCAGGGGCAGAATGGTTGGTCCGCTGGAATCGCGCGGCTACAACCGGCGCAAGATACGGTGAGCGGCTTGCGCATCGCAAAATAGAGAAGAAAGCCCAGCAGGTTCGGCACCAGCATTGCCACCAGTGTCCAAAGGACGGGCGGCATGGCACGCTGGCGCGCGTCCGCAAAGACAAAGCCGAGACCTAGGAGCCAGATAGCGACCAGGATGCCGCCGGCCAAGGCAGCGGCGCCATCGGCGGCCATTGTCCGGAACACGGCGCCGGGTGGGGCAGCGTAGTATCCCACAACCAGCCCGATCAGAACGCCACAGCAAACCACGGCCGTGGCCCAAAACTGAACGGCCTTAGGCACGACACTCAAAAATGGGAGACGATTCATAGGACCCTTTCTTTCCGATTCGACAACCGAGGCAGTACGGGAAATAACAGCAAAAAACACAAGGATGGGAGAACCCAAAAGGCCAGCAATCCCCGCTGCACCTCTATGGGTTGCAGGTTAAGAAAAGCCGCGAACAGATTGCCAAATTGCCAGGCAATCAAAGAGCCGGTTACCATTAGCACCAGGGCGGCGATGTATCCCCAAACCATTCGCCGGCGGCTGGGCTGCGCGGCCTCGAGCTGCTGGGCGCGCAGCCTGAGCGACCAAAGGACTTTTGCCTGGAGGTCAGGGGTGGCATCGAATGAGAAACCGCCGAGGCTGGCGATGATTCGGGTGCCGGCGTTGAGATATTCCTGGCATGGAGCACAGGACGGTAAGTGTGCGTGGAGAGTCTGCTCCTCCTGAGGGGATGCGGCCCCTGCCAGAGTTTTGTCAATCACATCCCGGATGGTTTCGTGAAGGTCAGTTTTCATTCGTTGCTCCCTCCATCTGCGCTCGCATCGCTCGAAGACCTCGATAAATTCTCGAAGCGACTGTACTGACCGGCGCCCCGACTATGGTGGCTACTTCCTGTAGGGATAAATCCTCCTGAAAGCGAAGGACGAGCACTTCGCGATAGATAAACTCCAATGTCTGCATCGATTGAGCCAGGCGTTGGGAATCTTCCGTGCGCGCCGCGAGCATAAATGGGGACGGCTCATTGGAAGCAGGGGATCGAGCCCCAGCGTCCCGTTCCGTCTCCTCATCCAAGTCCAGGTTCAAGGTTCGCCGCCGGCGCATGTGATCGATGGCGAGGTTGCGGGCGATGGTGAAAAGCCAGGGCTCGAAACGAGATTGTCCGTCGTAGGAACGGCCGCGCTCAAGAACGCGAAGCCATGTTTCCTGTACCAGGTCATCCACCTCGTCGCGCCTTCCCAGCAGGTATATGAGATAGCGGATAAGACGATACTGATATTGAGCGACCAAAGATTGAATGAGGATGACATCGCCTTTGCGAAGGCCGCGCGCAATTTGCTGTGTATCGCTGTTCACTCCCGTCGCCAAGGTCATATCGTATTCGTTCATACATGGGGTATACGCAGAAAGGGCAGGAAATTACGCAACCTCGAAGTTTATTTCCAGGAATGACGGCCCGGTTTGCGCTGTCTGGTCAGCCCAGGGATTGCGCCGACATCATCACTCCGACAGGGCGTAATCCAGTGATACGATTACGCGCATGAGCACGCGTCAACGGTTCCGCGCACTGCTCGAGCCAGTGGGCAACAACCTTAACTGGGTCATCGCACGCGTACCATTTCTACCGGAAAAAGTATGGAAGACGCGCCGGGGCAGGCGCGTCAGGGGCACGATTAACGGCTTCGTCTTTCGCTCCTCTCTCTTCGGCTCCACGGCAAAGGGGCATTGTGTATTGGTGAACAAAGCGATGCAGAAGGGCGCGCAGGCATACGCCGGTGAGACGGCGGAGTTTGTTCTGGAACCAGATCTTGAGGAGCGCAAAGCCACGGTTCCGCCCGAACTCGCGAAATTGTTGAAGCAGGATCGTGCACTCGCTCGCTGGTTCGGGGCGCTGAACTATTCGATGCGCAGATTCATCAGCGATACCGTATGTGAGCCCAAGAGCGGGGGGGCGCGTCAGAGGCGCGCCGAACAGATGGCCGAACGCATGATGCTGGCGATGGAGGGTGAGAGGATTCTTCCGCCGATCCTGCAGGTGGCCTTCCGCCGACAACCACTTGCGCAAGCTGGATGGGAGGCCATGACGCCGGTACAGCGCCGCAATCATCTGCTGGGAATCTTTTACTATCAAAGCCCCGAGGCTCGCGAACGCCGCACGCAGAAGGCTGTGGCCGAGGCTCTCCGGGTCGCCGGGAGAGACTCGTAACTCACGTCGCCCTGTCATCCAACGGTAGCAAACGCGCACAGGGACTTGACGGCGTTCCCCCACACCAGGTGCATCGCAGCTTCCATGTCACATGCCAGGCTTGGCCGAATTCTTGAAGGGTGGAACGGTATTAACCCCAATCGCGAAACCTGCAGGCTGACGAAACCTGGGTCACACGGCGGCGAAGGGCCGCGCCCAGGGCTACTCGTTATAGTCAGGAGCTTTCTTGAGGCGATTAAAGGTTTCCGGGTCGTGCTCGATCCAGAGTTGTGCGCCGCTCTGCTTGAGGTATGCTTCCATTGCCGCGCGACTGGCAAGCGTTTGTTCCGTATTCGCCTCATCCTGCGGAGCCCTGGCAGCTGTCCGCTCTGCCGCATAGTGCCATAAATCCCCCGCGATCAGGACTGGTCCGGTCCGGGGCAGCTTCAAGGCCAGAACCTGGTGGCCGGGAGTATGACCGGGGGCGGATTTGATGATGACGGTTCCATCGCCGAAGACATCGTAGTCAGTGTTTGGAAGGATCACCGTCTTGCTGTTGCGGAGCCGATTGTAAGTGGATTGGTGCTCCGGACTGGCAGTGAACATCGCATCTCGTTCCGCTGCATGGACCAGCCAGGTGCAACTGGCGAACGCGTTCGCATTCGCCGTGTGATCGGAATGATAATGCGAAAAGGCGACGTAGGTGATGTTCTCCGGCCGATAGCCAAGCGCGGCAAGTTGCGGCAGCAACGGCCTCGGGGCAGTCTCGGAACCGTCAGAGCTGGTTACCGGCTTGTCTCCCTTGAACTCACTGTCTGGAATCAAGCCGACGTCCCACATCAAGGTTCCTTTGGGATGAACGACTAAATAACACGGCACCACCATGTCGGTGTTTTTCACGTCGCCTTTATTCAATCCGTACCCGATCGGGTCCTCGCCTTTGATCAGGCCGCAGTCGAACAGGTACACGCGCAGGGAGGTCACCGGAGCAGCGGTTCGCTGGGCGAGCGACGACTGGACCGCCACAGCAAAGGCGATCAAACAAACAAAAGCCGCACAAATGTTCCGAGCTCTCATCATGATTCCTTCACTCCCTTTCGGCTGGCTCCCGCTTCAGGAGCCTTTCCACGGCAACCGCACGAGCTAATCTGGCCACGACACGAACATTATCAGGTAAGTGCCCCCCGGCGTTTGGAGCCCAGCCAAGCAGGAATAGGATGCTGGAGTCACACGCCGGGTATATAGTGTGGAGCGGTCGGGAGCTAAGGCGAAATTCCGATTCAGACCTCGTGGTTTACTCGCGGACGCTCAATCGGGGTGTCCATGCTCTCCCCGAATTCTCACCTTGAATCCGACATGAGAAAGGAAAACCGCAATGAAAAAGATCGTATGGATGAAGGCTACCGCGTTGACGACAGTATGTCTGTTTGCTTTCCAGGGAGTAGTCGTGCATGCCGGGGAGAATGATACGGACTCCGCTTGCTCGTCTTTACCTTCCCACGGCGCGTTGCGCAAAGCGCTGGTTGGCGCTGTAAACGCATCTGGAGGCAACGGCGGTTTTGGGCTGAACATGTGGGGAACCGTGGTCAACCGCGACGGGGTCGTCTGTGCGGTTGCTTTTACGGGAAGCGATCGCGGAGACCAGTGGCCGGGAAGCCGCGTCATCTCCGCTCAAAAAGCAAATACTGCCAATGCCTTCAGTTTGCCGAAGCTTGCGCTCTCAACCGCCGATCTCTACTCCGCTGTGCAGCCGGGAGGAAGTCTCTACGGCCTGCAGCACAGCAATCCAGTCGATACGGTGGTTGCGTATGGAGGAGACTCGAAGAACTATGGTCAGTCGAATGATCCGATGATTGGTGGAAAGATCGGCGGGGTCAACGTGTTTGGCGGCGGACTGGCTCTCTACAATGCGCAGGGGCAACTTGTGGGGGCCCTGGGCGTAAGCGGGGACTCATCCTGCGCCGACCACAACATCGCGTGGCGCACGCGGCACAGCCTGAAACTGGACTTTGTGCCGGCAGGCGTCGGACCCGATGCGAGCCGGCCTGACAACATCGTCTACGACATCACGACTCAGCCTGGATTTGCGATTGGCGTCAGCGCAAGCGGTTGGGGACATCCAATATGCAGCCCCGCTGCGCAAACCATTGCGGGACAGTTGCCTGCGGTTCAATAAGACATAGAAGGCACAGACGAAACGTAAAGCCCATGAGAACCCGAGGTCCCCGCGTTTTCACTGCGACGCGGGGACCTAACTGACGATTAACCAGCGGAAAACGGTGGATAACAGTCGTAGTTGCGTTGGGAAACAATTTTGCCGCCGCAAAATGTCAGGAACATGGCGACGTAGGCTGTTAGTTCGCTTCCCGCCGGGAGGTTATTGAATCCGACCTCGAGTCTCCCCGTCCAAACGATTTCGGCGGCAATCTCATCACCGCTTTCGATGATGCTCTGCACTTCATATTTCTGAGTGCTTAGAAGTTTCCGGCCTTGCTCGTAGGCCGTCCGCATATCTTCGAGTTTGCTTACGCGGCCGTTCGGCGCAATGCGGCTGGGGAACTCGCGAAAAACAATCTCAGGCGAGTAGAAAGCTGCGACCCGCTCGGCTGACTCCATGGAAGCAACTGCCTCGAGATAGTCGCGGGTGAGGGCGATGTTGGTAGGGACGTACATGACGATATTGTAGGGAACCCTAAGCGGAGACACGCCGAAGAATTTCCAGTCTGAGTTTTCTGCCAGGCATGAGGGCTATGCATTTAATCGCAGCCTTGCAGATAGAGGTGGTGAGTGAATTTTCTGGCGATCATGTCGCCGTATTCCCCGGTTGTTTGCCTCCTGCCGGAGTGAACTCGAGTAAAGGTTGGCCCCATCCGCATGGTAAATCGACATCTGTCCCTCCCCAGAACAGCCGCCGATGGTGCTTCTGTCTATCTTCGTCCAGAGGGGTTCCAGCCTTTTAGAAGATCGGTGATTTTGCGGATGTGGTCTTCGAGTGAGTGCGGACAGGATCTATTTTGAATTGTAGAGGTCAACACAATACGGCATTGGGGTGCCGCCTTTCGTCATCGCTACTTGTTTATACGAGACGCACGTCTGTCCTGTCTTCGTGTCAAGTGCCAAGATGGTGTCGTCTTCGACAAACGGTACGAACCGCTGAGATTGCTGGGAACACCCAACGATCGCCAGCAACATTGCTGCTGCGAAAATCTTCACTTGAGGCCCCTTAAAGCGGTCGACCGACTATAAACTCTACTTTGCCAGTTGATCGTGAGAACTCTCGGCAGGGAATGACACTTTGGGGTAGTGGCTTAGAGAAGTGCCTTAAAAGCTAAATGGCTAGCCGCGATAGCCGCTGCCGCAAGGGAACTGGGGGCGTACCCCTGCCAGCCACAAGTTTTTGTCCCGATCCTCAGGAACAGATACAAATCCGGTCACGTCGGAATTGCTCCCGGCGGATGTTTAGCCAACACACTTGTACGGCATGAACCACGACTAATGCGGATTGCTATCCTCACCAATAGAAGCCGGTTCTTTCGTTCCTGGGAATGGTCTAAGATGAGACATGTTCAAGAAGATTTGGGATCCGAAGACCGCCCGAATCCTGTGTACGGCGTTGATCTTTGCTCTTGGATTGGCTTTTCTACACGGCGCACGTCAAACTCTCACGCTCTTCCTGTTTGCGATTCTATTTGCGTACTTTGTTGATCCTCTGGTCTCCCGGCTGGAAAGGCCGTTGCGAGGCCGCATTCAGGCAATCGGTGCGGTTTACCTGATTCTTATTGCTCTTCTGGTCGGCCTTGGCTTTCTGGTTGGCCCGAAGATTGCCAGTGAAGGCAACGCGCTTGCGACCAGCCTTCCATCATTGCTGAACAAGGCGGGTTCCGGCGAGCTTGTGTCTCAGGTGGGTCAGAAGCATGGATGGAGTGAAGCGCGGCAAGCGCAGATACAGCATTTTTTCGTTTCGCATAAGGACGACATCCTCGGCTATGGCCGGGTTATCGGTCAAAAGTTGGCGGAGCCCGCGCAGCACATCTGGTGGCTGATCCTCATCCCGATTCTCAGCATCTTCTTCCTCAAAGATGGTCGATCGATCGGCGAGAACCTTGTCGCTCTGGGGCGAGCCCCAGACGAAATGAAGACGCTTCGCGGGATCGTGGGTGACGTCAACGTTATGCTCGGCAGCTACATCCGCGCACAGCTGATTCTTGCCTCGCTTACCCTCGTTGTTTACAGCGTGGTGCTGGGCCTTCTGCACCTGCGGTATGCTCTCATTCTCGGTCCCCTCGCGGGCATCTTCGAGTTTGTTCCCGTAGTGGGACCGGCCATTGCCGCGATCATTGTCTTCGTGATCGCGGTTCTCACCAGTTACCCTCACCTGGTTTGGCTGGTGCTCTTTCTTGCCATCTGGCGTTTGCTGCAGGACTACGTAAACGCCCCGCGTATCATGGGCAAGTCTCTTGAGATCTCGCCTCTGGTGCAGATCCTGGCTGTGCTGGCGGGAGGAGAAATTGCGGGTGTCGTCGGTGCCCTGATTTCGGTCCCGGCCGTCGCTACGTTGCGAATCCTCTGGAAACGCCTGACCAGCGAAAACGGAGCCGATGCGCCAATTACTCCCGCTTCCGGTGAACTATCCTCGCGCCTGAAACATTAATAGAATGGCAGGGAAGTGGGAAAACCCGGCGCTCGCGCAACTAACCTTACAAGTATTTGAGCAAGTACAGGCGCGAGGACTATCTTCGGCTGAGCCCTATCGCTACCAGGCGGTGCTAGATGGAAGGCCGGAGCGGAGCCAGAAAGTTGACGATGGATTGCAGAACGATCTCGTCGCGCTGATTGTAAACAGTGGTGCGGGAACGCACGATGCCGTAGGTCGGACGGCTAGCCGATCGCCGAACGTGAAGTATTTCCGAGTGTGTGCGAAGACTGTCGTTCGGTCGAACCGGGCGCGTCCAACGCATCTCCTCGACACCCGCACCGATCATTCCGCCGGCCACTTTGATCGATTGCACTCGCAGGCGCATCGCGATCGCGGCGGTGAGCCAACCAGAAGCCGCCAGGCCGTGAAAGAAGGAGTTCTCGCCCGCAGCCTCGTCGATGTGAAACGGTTGCGGGTCATAGCGTTCACCAAAGCCTATAATCTCGGCAGATTTCACCCGATAGGTGTAAAGGGAATCGAAAACCTGGCCGGGGAAAAAATCTTCGAAATAAAGCTCATCTGGCTCATCTGACATAATTCTCCCCCTCGAACCGGATACGCGGCCGCCTTTTGGCTGACCACGGTGCCGAACGCTGCTTCGCCCTGATTGGGGAAGTAGCGAATTCGATCAGTTAAACATAGGATCCTGATTCTGTCCCGGGAAAACGCTGACCTTGCAGACGCGCCGCAGGCGGTTTCGGAGTAGCGACTAGAGGTTCCGCGTGCCGTCAGGCGGTTGAAAGGACTGCGGATTCCTCGGCTTCGCTCGGGATGACAAAGGACAGGGTGGACGTCCGGGACAACATTTGAGTAGCGAAAGGGATCCGCAGTCGCTCTCAACCACCATCCAAGAGGGAAACGGAACTAGGGCGAGGTTGGCGGATACGCGCTTGGCTTGGCAGCATAGATGCGCACCCCCATTCCATTCAACTTACTACGGGCTTCCTGGGCTTCGGGAGTCTGCGGATAGCGCTGCACCAGGGTCCGCAACTCGCGAACACCTGCATCTTTCTGGCCCAATTCGATCAGCGACTGGCCCTTGCGCAATTCAGCGGCGGCGGCTTTGGGGTTACCCGAATACTGCTCCAGCACCGCGTCGTAAGCTTTGATCGCTGCCGCGTACTTGCCCTGACGGTAATTGATCTCGCCCAGATAAAACTGGGCATTTCCAGCAAGGGGGTCCTGAGGGTAATAGTGGATCACGTCGCTGAATTCAGAAGCTGCAATGTTGTACTTGGCAGAGTTGTAGTCGCGCAGAGCACTTTGATAGAGCTGGTCCACGGGAGGCGCCGCCGGCGTTGCGAACGCCGGTACCGCCGCCTGACCTCCTGGGCCCTGATTTGCCGGCATGCTTCCGCCCGGAGGTGGGGCACCCGCGCCCGCCGGCATTCCGTTCACGTTCTGCATTTGACCCTGGATGGACTGCACCTGCGTGGTCAGGTTCGCGATGCGGGTCTTGAGCTCATCGACGGAGTCGTTCAGCGACTGAATCTGGGTAGAGAGTTGGGTATTGCCCGAACCCCGCTGTTCACTTTCCGCTTTCAAAGTAGCCTGCAAGGCGTTGACCGCAGCCATCATCCGGTTCACGTTGTCAGTATTTTGCTGCACCAGATTGACGATGACACCCATGCGTTCGTCATTCGACGTTTGCAAGTGCTGCACCATGTCCTGCAATTGCTGGACCTGCGTTTCCAGCTGGACCATTTCCTTGGAGACGGCGAAGGCATGAGGCAAGGCAAAGAGGGCAACGGCTGTGAATTGGACGATGTGTTTACGCATGATGCTCCCCCAGTGAGAGAGCGGCCGAGGCCGCTCTCTCCTAGTCTAGTCCGCCGTTATCGATCGAGCGAGAAACCGGCGCGGCGGTTCTGCTGCCAGCAAGCCTCGTCGGCTGTGGTGCAGAACTGTTTCTCCTTGCCGTAGCTTACGGTGCGGACGCGATCCGGACTGACGCCGCCATTGACCAAAGCCTGCTTGGCCGCATTGGCGCGGTTCTCACCGAGTGCCAGGTTGTATTCAGCCGATCCACGGTCGTCGCAATAGCCGCCGATGACGACCTTGAGTGTGGGATGCGCGGCCAGGTAGCTGGCGTCCTGAGCCAAAACAGTTTGGGCATCGGGACGGATCTCATAGCTGTCGTAGTCGAAGAACGCGGGTTTGACGTTCTGCTCGAACACTTGCTCGTCGATGTTCTCCGTGGCGGCCTGTGGGGGCGCCGCTGGAGCATTGACCGTCAGGCGCGCCGTCGCATCCGTGGAACCGCCAGGGCCACGAGCGACCAGATGATAGGTGATCGATTCTGACGGCAAGACGGTCTGTGTGCCGTATGCGTTCACGGTGCCGACTCCGTCGATCGAGATTTCGGTAGCGTCGGTGGTCCGCCATGCAAGGACGGAGCTTCCACCTGGGCTGATGGTGTCGGGTGTCACGGTGATCGAGGCCGTCGGTGCAGGCGAGGTCGCTGCAGGCGGGGGCGGCGGTGGAGGCGGCACTGCTTTCTTGTGGCAGCCAGCCGCAAGGGTTAGGGTGGCTACGGCGATAAGCGAAGCAAGATGCCTGTGGTGCGGAGTCTTCACGTTATTCTCCTCTGTTTCGTTTCTTTTTCCAGGACCCCAGTACGGCTATTTCCAGCTCCAGTTGGGCATTGAATTTCCACCGCTCTGGGTGAGACGCTGCTGCTCGGTACCATCAGCAAGCATCGTCCATATCTCGGATCCGCCACCCTTTTCGCGTTGGAATACGATGTGCCGCCCATCCGGGGACCAGGAAGGAAAATCCTCTCGGCCCTCGTCATGCGTCAGCTGGGTCCAGCGCTTGCTGGCAATGTCCATGATGTAGATGTCTTGCCCGCCGGGCGCGCCGGGACCGTACTTGCGGTTCCAGGCAAAGGCGAGGAACTGTCCATTCGGCGACCAGGATGGCGACGTGGCATAGCCGCCGTCAGTCATTCGCTGCACGCTGGTTCCATCCGCGTCCATGATGTAAATCTGGGGTAGGCCGGTGCGGCCGCTGCACCAGGCTATCTGGGAATTGGTCTTGGGGTTCCAGGTGGGCGAAACGTCAGGTCCCTTGAAGGTGGTCACTTGCTTCACGTTGCCGCCGTTTGCATCAGCGGTGAAAATCTCCGGATCGCCGGAACGTGAAGCGGAGAACGCAATCTTGGCGCCGTTGCTCGACCATGCCGGGGAAAGCGTGGTGCCCACTATGGAAGGAAAGCTGACGATCCGCCCGAGTACCAGCGAGAACATGCGAATGGCCCACCCTTGACGCTCCAGGGAGGCAAAGGCAATGCGATCGTTATCCGGCGAGACGCGCGGCGAAAGCGAAATCGTTCCCAGGTGTGTGACCTGATGTTGGCCTTGGCCGTCGTAATCCATCTGCCACACTTCTTTGTTGCCGCCCCGGGAAGCGACGTAGTAAATGTGAGTTTCGGCGATGCCGGGAATACCGCCTCCCAAACGGGTTATGATCTCGTCGGCAAAGCGGTGAGCGATCAGGCGCGCACTATCCTGGCTGGCAGCTTCGTTGTACTGCTTGCCCAGGATCTGCGGTGAATCGGGATTCTTGGCGTCGAAGAGCCAACCGTAAACCGCTAATCGGCCACTGGTCACGGAAAGCGACCCGAACGCCACGAAGGCGGCGTTTGCGGGCGCTGCTGCCCAGGACGCCAGATTCATTTGTTGCGGAGAAGCCGGCATGAGCGGCGGCGCCATGCTCTTCGAAACCATGTCAAAGATACCGGCACTGTTCAGATCGTTAAAGAGCGTGGTGTCGAAAGTGGTTTTCAGCGCCGGAGTTTGTGCGTCCGCGGAAGCGGGATTGAAGTCGGCCGCAGCCAACCGAATGCGAGCCGCACCCAGATTGGTTCCGGTGCGGACCCAATCCTGTGCTCCTGCCTGCCATCCAAACGAAAGGAACAGGAGGATAAGAAACAAAACTCGGGAGTGGGGGAAGGAAATTCCTTTTGAAGCTCTCATGCGTTACGCAGTCTTGAGTTTATACGATAAAAACCCAACTTAGTTACACCGGTAACCTCATCGTGTACCTTCATCGGGCACCCGGATACGTGCAGTGATACAGCACATTCAAGCTGCTTTCGTTGTAACCAGCGGGCAGTGGACCGAAGGTATCTACTCTCTGTACCGCGTGCAGGCATGACGAATTGAGCGACGGCGAGCTGCTGGGCGTCGCTAACGAAATGCTGCCTGGAGATCCGTCCCGCGCAACGGTGAACTGGACAAACACAGTTGCCCCCGCAGGCGTGCTCGGTTCCACTTCCTGCAGGTACCAATCCTGCGCTACCTTGCGCTTGATCACATCCACGTACCAGCCAAAGCGCGAACCAAAATCCCCTCCTGTTTGTGCGACGGGACTGTTGGCACTGTTGTTGGCTGCCGTGGCCCGGGGTGTGTTGGGCGGCGCGGCTTCTCCGTAGTTTGCTTTGTTCTGCGGTTTGGGCGGCGGCTGGTGCTGCGGGGGAGCTTTTGGAAGAGGCTTAGGCTGGGGCTTAACCGGAGCCTGCTTTTCCGGAATGGGAATGGCCTCTGGCAAAGGGAGCGGCTCGGTCTTCTGTTCCTGCAACGCCGGTGCCACACTCGGTGTCTCGGTCGCCAGCACATTGTCGGTTGGCGGGTGATCCTGTGGCAGGGGCAAAGCGGCGGTCGACACCAGCGTGGCCTGGATCGCTCCCTGCTGGAAGCTGTTCGAACCCCACTCGTTTCCATGGAACAGATTGTGCATGTAGCCGTAGCCGATCAGCAGCCCGACTATGAGCCCATGCATGAGGGTGGACTTGACGAAGGGGGAGGTGAGGCCTTCCGGCTGGTCAAGAATTTCGCTCGAAGAGAACCCTGCCATGGCCTGCTACTTCGCTGTCTTTTGCAGCGGCTGGGTCACAATGCTGATATTGCTGATCCCGGCCTGTTTGACCGCGTCCATGACCGAAGCGAAGGCCCCAAACGGAACCCGTTCGTCGGCACGAAGATAAATGACCTGATTTGCTGGATCTGTCTTCTGTCCACCCTGGGGTTGGTGTAACAGCGTGGGCAGTTGGGCCAGGTTCACCGGCTTGTCGCCCAGGAAGACATTCTGATCGCGGTCGATCGTCAACACCAGCCGTTGCTGGGTGATTTCTTTGACGCTGCGCGTTTTGGGCACCGAGACATCGATACCCGACTGCAGTACCGGCGCCGTTACCATGAAGATGACCAGCAGGACGAGCACGACGTCGACCAACGGCGTGATGTTGATTTCCGCAAGCGAGGTGCGGGTATGGCCGGTACTAGCGGTGAAGGCCACTCGTGGCCTCCCTCTCCATCGCTTCCTGTTTGGGGCTGATTTCTTCCAGGCTGTTGAGCAATTCGCGGGAGAAGTCGTCCATGCGGGAGGCAAACTCGCGCAGCGAAGCAGTGAATTGGTTGTAGGCGATCACCGCCGGGATGGCGACCAGCAGTCCGGCCGCGGTGGTGATCAGGGCCTCCGAGACTCCAGGCGCCACGGCGCGCAGCGTGGCCGCGCCTTCCGTCCCCAAGCCATGGAACGCATCCACGATCCCCATCACGGTGCCGAAGAGGCCGACAAATGGGGCGACTGCGCCGATGGTGGCCAGCCAGGTCAGGCGGCGCTCTAAAACAGTAAGGGATTCGCTGGCTGCCGCCTGTGCCGCGCGCTCCAGGGTGACGATGTTTTTTGGCGCTCCGAAACCCCCGGTCTGGCGGCGATACGTGTCGTAGACCTCATCGAAAACGGTTACCAGCGGACTAGGTTTGAACTGTTCGCTGACCGCGGAAATTTCCTGCAGGCGGTCGGCCTTGCGAAAAGCGCGCATAAAACGGCGGCTCTGCGATCGAGCTTTACGGAACAGAGAAGATTTGCCCAGAATGATTGCCCAGGAATAGAGGCTGGCGATCAGTAGCAGGACCAGCACGGCGATGGCGACGGGGCCGCTGTTGCGCACCATGTCAAACACAGCGCCGAATCCATAGGTTGCCGAATGCGCTACGGGTGCAGCTCCATCGTCTGTCTGGAGAATAAGAAAAGCCGCGATATGAACGGGGGACATCATCACTTCCTCTTTCACGGTAGCAGACAAGCGCACGCGAAACCAAGTCGGGGCATAAGATGCCGGCGAAGGGTAACCCGTCCAATTACCGGGTGGGCGCTTCGTGCTATGCTGCGCCTTGCCCAACCTACAACCCAGGCTTCGGGCTACGATGTTTATCGGGCCGCGAATCAACGGGTGCTCCATCCTTGCACCCGTGCTTTGGGTTCAAGGGTGGGATACGCAACTCTTCAGATCGAGATTCGTGGATCTCACCCTTCGCAAGAAACGCGAAGGATGGGGCACCTGTACCGTTGCTGCACAACGTAGGAAACTGGCCCATGCTGCTCGAACTACGCGCTGAAAACTACGCCGTCATTGATCACGCCATTGCTGTCTTCGGTCCCGGCCTCAATCTGCTGACTGGAGAGACCGGGGCGGGGAAGTCCATCCTGGTGGATGCGCTGGCGCTGCTAATGGGCGATAAGGCCTCTTCCGATGTGGTGCGGCATGGGGCCGAACGGGCGGTAGTGGCGTGCGTCTTTGAGAGCACTGCCGGTGCGGAGAACACCCTGGAAACCAATGGAATCGACGCCGAAGGCTCGGAAATTATTCTGCGCCGCGAGATACAAGCTGGGGGCAAGGGCCGGGTCTATGTGAACAATCAACCGGCTACGGTCAATGTGCTGCGCCAGCTCGCTCCGGAACTGGCCCTGGTGCATGCGCAGAGCGAGACCATGGGCAGCTTCGACCAGGCCCAGCAGCGGCAACTGCTGGACCGTAGCGCCGGTATCACCACCGAACGGGTGGCGGCGGCGTTCCTGGAATGGTCTGACACTTGTGCCCGACTGAATCGTCTCGAAGGCGATGAACAGGCACGGCTGCGCGAAGCCGACTTGTGGAGTTTCCAGAAGAACGAAATCGAGAGCGCGGCTATCAAGGACAAAGAAGACGAGGAGCTGGAGATCGAGCGGCGTGTGTTAGCCAACGCGGAGAAGCTGCTCGCCGCCGCCGTGAGCGCGCATGAGTTGCTTTACGAGAGCGACCGGTCGGCGGAAGCGGCATTGCGCGCTGCCCTACGAAATCTGGAGGAGCTGGCGCGCTACGATCCACAGTTTGGAGATTCAGTGCAGCAACTGAAGTCCGCGCGCGCGATGGTTGACGATGTAAGCGCCACGGTGCGGGATTATACGTCTCGGATTCAGTCTTCCCCGGAGCGGCTCGCAGAACTGGACGACCGCCTGGAAGCGCTCAACCGCCTCAAGCGGAAATACGGATCGACTCTAGCGCAGGTGCTGGCTCACGGCCAGGATGTGGCGGCCAAGCTCGCGGAAATCGAGAACCGCGACCAGTTGCTGCTTGAGTTGCGGGCCGCCCAGGCACGGGCGGCCGATGGGTACCGCCTGGCGGCCTCTGCGCTAACCGCGGAACGCACCGCCGCGGCCCGTAAGCTCGAAAAACTTGCTGAAACGCAGATCAATGATCTGGCCATGAAGGCCAGGTTTGCCATTCATGTCATCGCCCAAGAAGCGGAACAGCATTGGACCCGGCAGGGATGGGATTCCGTCGATTGCCGGATCGCAACCAATGCAGGGGAGCCCTTGAAGCCCCTGGAGCAGATCGCCTCCGGAGGGGAATTGTCTAGGGTAATGCTGGCGCTCAAGGTGAGCGTCGAGGAAGGTGCGGCTCGAGCGCAGGGAAGCACGCGCCGTAAAGCGCCCATTCCCCGCACGCTGGTCTTCGATGAAATTGACATTGGCATCGGGGGGCGGGCCGCAGATGCGGTGGGGCAGAAGCTAAAGGAGCTCTCTCGTGTGCAGCAGGTACTTTGCGTCACCCATTTGCCGCAGATTGCCGCGTTTGCCGACCAGCATTTCCTGGTAGAGAAGCAGGAACGGCAGGGAACAACGAAAACCTCGGTCCGTCTGCTTAACGATGAGCAGAGAACCGAGGAGGTTGCGCGCATGCTCAGCGGGGCCAAACTGACTGAGACCTCGCTGCGCCACGCAGAGCAGATGTTGATGGCCAGCCGAAAAGCCTCTAAGCCAAAGCCCTAGTGCCAACCAGGGGGCTGACCCGCGTCGGGCGCACGGTAGCCCAGGACGTCGGAGTCTATGTGTACCCGAAAAAGAAAACAGCAGGGTCCCTACGCCGCGCTCCGACGGGAAGACAATTCATTTGGAGGGTTCAGGGTCTCTCACCCAAAGCTATTGCTTAAGCAAGATTGTCATCCCACCCGGAGCGTAGCGCAGTGGACCTGCCATCACCTGATCCGGCAACCGCAAGCCATTTCTCACGGTTGGCGCAATATGGCCGCCCGGGAGCCATGTTGATGATGGTCCAGTTGCTCTATCTCTCAGACAAATAAGGGCCGGCACGGTATACTGGTTGATGTGACAAGTCCCCTGTTATCCCCACCCGTGAACGGTCCCCGTTCTAAAGGCGCAGCCAAGCGGGTTCTCCTTCTCAAGCCGCGCGGCTTCTGTGCCGGCGTGGTGCGCGCCATCGACGTAGTGAATATCGCGCTTGATACGTTCGGCGCTCCCATTTACGTCCGCAAAGAGATTGTGCACAACCGTTTTGTAGTCAACGAGCTGGCTGAAAAGGGCGCGATCTTCGTAGATGACATCGACGACGTTCCCGAGGGAATGCGAGTCATTTACAGCGCTCATGGGGTTTCCCCAGCGGTTCGCGCGCGCAGCAAGTCACGGAAACTAAAGGTGATCGACGCCACGTGCCCGTTGGTCACGAAGGTCCACGTTGAAGCGGTCAAATTTGCTCGTCAAGGGTATTCGCTGGTGCTGATTGGGCATCGCGATCACGACGAAATAGAAGGCACCCTGGGCGAGGCTCCGGAAGTGACCCAGGTGGTCTCGACCGTGGAGGAAGTGGCAGCCCTGAATGTGCCGGATCCGGAACGGGTTGCGTACCTCACGCAGACTACCCTCAGCCTCGATGAAGCCCGGGACATTATCCACGCCCTTAAGGCGAAATTCCCCGGCATTGTCGGACCGCACACCCAGGACATCTGCTACGCCACGGAAAATCGCCAGGTGGCGGTGAAAAATGTTGCCCACCAGGCAGATCTGGTGCTGGTGGTTGGATCGAACAATAGCTCCAACTCCAACCGCCTGGTCGAAGTCTCACGCAACTTGAGCACGAATGCATTTCTGATCGAAGATTCGGGTGCGATCAATCCTGCTTGGCTGGAGAACGCAACCACGGTTGCGGTCACGGCCGGTGCTTCGGCACCCGAAGTGCTGGTCGCCGAAGTAGTAACTTACCTCCGCGGACGCGGGTTTTCAGACGTCGAAGAAGTAGAAGTCATGCCGGAAAATGTTCGCTTTGGGCTTCCTCCGGAAATCGTACAGGCCATCCGGCCTGTGCCGGTTTAACCGGTCGGCAGCCACTAGATACAGCAGTAAGACAGCTGTTTTTCGAGAGAGAGCGTCAGTCCAGAATGAGTAGATCGTTTGAAAGTGGACAGCCCACAACTCCCCGTTTTGGCCGTATCGATACGGGGCTAGACCAGGTAGAAAGCTCCGTCGCGCGGGCCCGGGATTTCCTGTTCTCGCAGCAGCACGCGGATGGCTACTGGTGCGGCGAGCTGGAAGCAGACACCACCCTGGAATCCGACTACATCATGGTGCATACGTTGCTGGGCACCGGCGACGAGCGCACCATGAAGCGCGCGGTCAGCGAGATCCTGCGCAAGCAAAACGAGGATGGGGGCTGGAGCATCTATGCCGGCGGCCCCTCTAACATCAGCGCATCGGTCAAAGCGTATTTCGCTTTTAAGCTGATGGGCTGGCTGCCAGAGCACCCGGTCATGGTCCATGCCCGAGAGTGGATTCTGGCGCATGGCGGAGTGGTGGAATGTAACACTTTCACCAAGATCTACCTCTGTTTCTTCGGCCAGTACGAATATGATGCGGTGCCGGCCATCCCGCCAGAGCTGGTCCTCTTTCCTAACTGGTGTTATTTCAATATCTACGAAATCTCTTCCTGGTCGCGCGCGATCCTGGTGCCGCTTTCCATCGCCTATGCCAAGAAGCCCTTCAAGAAGCTCGCTCCTGAAAATGGGATCGATGAGCTGTTCGTGGGTGGCAAGACGAATGCCAAGCTGCACCTCCGCTGGGATCACAAGAAGGTCCTGGGCTGGCGCAACTTCTTCCTGGTAGTGGACCGGCTCTTTCACTGGGCTGAGCGGGTGCATATCCGTCCCCTGCGCAAGGTCGCCATCCGGAAAGCAGAGAAGTGGATCCTGGAACGCCTGGAAATGAGCGACGGACTGGGCGCCATTTATCCCGCCATGCTCAATGCGATTCTCGCCTTGCGCTGCCTGGGCTACTCGATGGACGACCCGCAGACGATCCGGGCTATGGATGAGTTCGAGAAGCTGGGGATTGAAGAGGAAGGGATCCCGGACTACCTGGAACCTACCTTCCGCATGCAGCCCTGCATGTCGCCGGTGTGGGACACCGCTTACGCGGTGTATGCGCTGGGCCAGGCCGGAGTTCCCCGCACCGACCCGCGGCTGCTGAAGGCCGCCGACTGGATGCTGTCGAAGGAAGTGCGGCACAAGGGCGACTGGGCGGTAAAGGTGCGGAATGCGCAGCCGGGCGGTTGGTATTTCGAGTTTAATAACGAGTTTTATCCTGACACCGACGATTCTGCCCAGGTGCTCCTGGCCTTGAACAAGGTCGACAACCACGCCCGCGAACGCTATCAGTACGATGTTTGCCAGCGCGCGATTGCCTGGATTTTCGCCATGCAATGCAAGAACGGCGGCTGGGCCAGTTTTGACAAAGACAACACCAAGATGGTGTTTGAGAACATTCCCTTCGCCGACCATAACGCGATGCTCGATCCACCGACGGTCGACATCACCGGCCGCATCCTGGAGATGCTGGCCACCTACGGCTACACGCAAAAAGACCGGCGCGTCGAGAAGGCCATTCGCTTCATCTATAACGAGCAGGAGCCGGATGGAAGCTGGTTTGGCCGCTGGGGTGTCAACTATCTTTACGGCACCTTCCTGGTGTTGCGCGGTCTGGAGGCCATCGGGGTTTGGAACCATGAGCCGCAGATTCAGCAGGCAGCCGAGTGGATACGCATGGTGCAGAACGCAGACGGCGGTTGGGGTGAAAGCTGTGCCAGCTACGACGATCCTGCAACCCGGGGTGTTGGCCCCAGCACGCCGTCGCAGACAGCGTGGGCGATTCTGGGTCTGCTATCGGCAGGGGACACGCGCAGCGACTCGGTGGCCAAGGGAGTTCGCTGGTTGATCGAGCGGCAGCGGCCCGATGGTTCGTGGGATGAAACCATGGGAGAAGGTGCGGCGCGGCAAGCCGTTGTCACCGGCACCGGTTTTCCACGGGTCTTTTACCTTGCCTACCATCTTTACCGCAACTACTTTCCTTTGCTGGCGCTCACCGACTACCGCCGGGCAATGGAAAGAGCCTAAAGGAGATTTGAAACGATGGCAGTGCCGATTTCACAAATGTGGACCGTGGCCAGCTATGTGCTTAAGAAGCGCTTGAGCGGGCAAAAGCGTTATCCACTGGTTCTCATGCTGGAGCCATTGTTCCGTTGCAACCTGGCTTGCGCCGGTTGCGGCAAAATTCAGTATCCCGCCCACATTCTCAAAAAGGATCTGTCGCCGGAGGAGTGCTTCCAGGCGGTCGAGGAGTGCGGGGCCCCCATGGTGTCCATTCCAGGTGGCGAACCGCTGATGCATCCGCAGATTGCGGAAATTGTGGAGGGGCTGGTGGCGCGCAAGAAGTATATCTATCTGTGCACCAATGCCTTGCTGCTCAAGGAAAAAATCGGCCTCTTCAAGCCCAGCAAGTATCTGACCTTTTCCGTTCATCTTGACGGCCAGCGGGAGCACCACGATTTCTCGGTCTGCCGCGAAGGCGGTTACGACAAGGCGGTTGAGGGTATCCGCGAGGCTGTCCAACGCGGATTCCGGGTCACCACCAACGCTACGCTCTTCGACGGCGCTGATCCCAATAGCGTGCGCGCTTTCTTCGACGAGGTGATGGCCATGGGCGTCGAGGGCATTGTTATCTCCCCGGGTTATTCCTATGAGAAAGCGCCGGATCAGAAACATTTCCTTGGCCGGGCGCGGACCCGCAGGCTCTTCAGGGCCATTCTGTCTAATCGGGAAAAGCACTGGAAGTTCAATATGTCTCCGCTGTTTCTCGAGTTCCTGATGGGCAAACGAAATTATGAGTGCACGCCCTGGGGCAATCCGGCCTATAACATTTTTGGCTGGCAAAAGCCATGTTATCTGCTGCAGGATGGGTACGCTTCCACGTTCAAGGAGCTGATCGAGGAGACGGAGTGGGAGAACTACGGTACCGCTTCGGGCAATCCGAAATGCGCCAATTGCATGGTCAGCTGCGGATATGAGCCTTCCTCGGTCAACGATATGTTTGGCTCTTTCCGCGGATTCATGTCCGCGGTTCGCGCCACTCTTTTTGACAAGTACGTAGATCAGGGTGCACGCGATCTGCTGAACTCTCCGCAGTTCTCCGGGCATTCGTCACCATCGCTGGTGCAGATTTCCAAGGACTCAAAGCGCCAGCTGGAAGAGACGCGCGTATGACCGGACAAAAAGGGGCAACCACACCACAGCTCGATCCCGATTCGCTGGAGCTGGCGCCGGGAACCGAGCATGAGAACCTCGAAGGCTGGGCTCCTGGGTTGGGCAGCGATGCGGAGGTGCTCGACGCGCTGGAGAAGGCCTTCGACTACCGCGGCGACGTCACTATCACCTGCAAGGATGGCTCAGTGGTCGAAGGTTACATCTTCGATCGCAAGACGGGAGCATCGCTTGCCCAGTCCTGGGTGCGGCTCTTCCCCAAGGATTCGCCGGAGAAGCGGGCGATCGCTTACAGCGAGATTGCGGCGTTGACCTTCAGCGGCAAGGACCGCGCGGCCGGCGCAAGTTGGGAAGCCTGGGTAAAGAAGTGGAATGAAAAGAAGGCGGCCGGCGAAAAGGGTTTTGGTCTGCATCCTGAGGCGCTTGAGTAGCCTGGAGCCCTGCAACCTTTCCCTGCAGCAAATCTCGGGTGCCCCATCCTTGGCGCTTTATGCGAAGAGCGGGATTCGCGGGACCTTCGTTACCTCCGCCGGATTTGAGAAACGTTCCAGGATCGGAAATGGAGCGCGTTGGACCCGGGCTTTTGATTGAGGTGCAAGTCTGAAGGTTTTTGTCACAGGAGCTACGGGGTTCGTCGGGAGCCATGTAGCGCAAGAGCTGTCCCGTCGTGGCGCTGATTTACGCATCCTCATCCGCCCCACCAGCAAGCTCGAAAATCTCGCTGGACTACCCGCCGAAACCGTCCTCGGCGATTTGTTACAGGTGGACGCGCTGCGCAGCGCAATTTCCGGCTGTGATGCCGTCATGCATGTCGCGGCCGATTACCGGCTGTGGGTGACCGACCCCGATACGATGCACGCGACCAACGTGACCGGTACGCGTGAATTGCTGCGTATTGCGCGCGAGCAAGGCGTTCCCAGGGTGATTTACACCTCGAGCGTAGCCACCATGGGCTTTTTCTCCGACGGAAGGCTGGCTGATGAGGCGACCCCGGTCTCGCTGGCCGACATGATTGGGCACTATAAACGGTCCAAGTACCTGGCGGAGCAGGAGGCTCGAGCCGCAGCGCGCGCTGGCCAGCAAGTGATTATTCTTAATCCCACCACGCCAGTTGGTTCGGGCGACATAAAGCCCACGCCGACCGGTCGCATTGTGGTGGACTTTCTCAACCGCAGATTTCCGGCTTATATGGACACCGGCCTCAATCTGGTAGATGTCAACGAAGTGGCCAGGACACACGTCCATGCACTTGAGGCGGGGCGGTCCGGCGAACGTTATATTCTGGGCGGCGAAAACCTGACCTTGAAGCAGCTTCTGGACAAGATGTCTGCGATCACCGGCTTGCCTTCTCCTACCATGCGCGTTCCTCATAGCGTGGCCATGATCTTCGCGCTGTGGGATCAAACCGTCACCGGGAAGCTGCGCGGACGAGAGCCGCGTGCTACCGTGGAGGCCGTGCGCATGGGCAAGAAAAAGATGTTTGTCTCCTCTGCCAAAGCGGAGCGCGAGCTGAGCTTCCGCGTGGTCCCGGTATATGCCGCATTGCGGTCGGCCATCGATTGGTTTCGGGCGAACGGGTACGCGCCTTCCGCATGAGACGCGTTGGTGTGATCGCGGCCATGCCTGGCGAATTGAAGGCGCTGGTGCAGGGGTGGAAGCCCCTGCATGCGGGCCACGGGGAGGCTGCATGGCAAGGCGCCGTGGACGGGGCCGCTTGTGTAGCGGTATGTGCCGGGATGGGTAAAGAGGCTGCCGAGCGAGCTTGCGGCATTGCTGCTCAGTATGGTCCGCTGGATGCGCTGGTCTCCGCGGGCTGGGCGGGCGCGCTTTCCTGCGGTATGCAGCCAGGAAGTGCCTACGTGGTGAACGAGGTAGTGGATCCCGCCGCGGGGGAGAGGTTTGTCACCAGTTCTCCGTCACGTGCGGGAAACGTGGAGCCGCTCAGGTTAGTGACCATCGATCATGTGGCCCGGGCGGCGGAAAAGCGACAGTTGGGGGCCCACTACCAGGCCGTCCTGGTCGATATGGAAGCGGCTACCGTGGCTCGGTTTGCTCGCCGCCTGCGGATCGCGTTTTATTGCCTCAAGGCGGTTTCTGACGTGGCGGGAGAATTGTTGCCTGACTTCAGCCGGTATACCGATGGCCACGGTCAGCTGCAACTGGCGGCACTCTTGGCTCACGTCGCAATACGGCCCCGTTATTGGCCAGGCCTGGCCCGCATCGGAAGGAATGGCAGAAGAGGCGCAGTAGAGATTGCCGCGGCGCTGGGACCTCTGATGGGTGACGAATAGCTTGGAGACCTGTCGCTGCGGGGATCAGATACAAGGTGTATTCGAAAAGCTGTCCCTTCCCGCGAACAGGAGTGCCCCATATCTCGTGCCGTTGCGAGATGTGGGATACCACGAATTCTTACGTTTTGCCCGTGGGGTTCAGGAAATCGCCGGTTCAAAACTGTGGTATCCCACCTCTCGTCGAAAAACTAGCGAGATATCGGGCACCCCAGGTCCATTGGCTAACGAGGATGGGAATCATGCAAACCGCAGCCGAAATCGAGAAAAATAACCGAGTCGCCCTACCGGCAACCATGCAGGCCGCCGTCTATCACGGGGTGAACGATGTGCGGGTCCAGAGCGTTCCCGTGCCTGCGATTGGTCCGGGCGAAGTGCTCATCCAGGTTCATAGTTGCGGCATTTGCGGCACCGACCTGAAAAAGATCCACACCGGGTCGCACTCCGCGCCTCGCATCTTCGGCCATGAGACCGTAGGCACAATTGCAGCCGTGGGAGCCGGCGTAGAACCTTTCGTCGTCGGTGATCGCGTAGCCGTCTTCCACCACATCCCCTGCGGTACTTGCTACTACTGCCGCAAGAAGACCTTTGCCCAATGTCCGGTTTACAAGCGGGTAGGCTGCACCGCGGGCTTTGAGCCCTCTGGCGGCGGCTTTGCCGGCTACGTGCGGGTCATGGACTGGATCGTGAAACGCGGACTGGTGAAGATTCCCGAGGGCATTCCTTTTGCCCAGGCGGTCTTTGTCGAGCCGTTGAATACCTGCCTCAAGGGCGTGCGCAGCCTCAATCTCTCCCCGGATGAGACGGTGTTGGTGATCGGCCAGGGCCCGATTGGGATCATGCTCGCGTCCCTGGCTAAGCGATCGGGCGCGAAGGTGTTCACCTCGGATCTGTACCCGGAGCGGCATAGGGTAGCGGCCAGCTTTGGCCTCGATTCGCCCATCGATGCCTCACGGGAGGATGTGGCAGCGGTAGTCCGCGCCGCCAGTGATGGCCGCGGAGCCGATGCCGTAATCCTAGCTGCTGCGGGGAATGCATTGATCCGCACCGCCATGGACGCGGCCCGTCCGGGTGGCCGCGTGTTGCTATTCGCGCAAACCCAGCATGGGGAGGCAACCATCGATCCCGCCGCGGTATGTGTGGACGAGAAGACGCTGCTGGGATCGTATAGCGCCTCGGTAGACATCCAGGACGAGGCGCTCAGTATCGTGTTCGAGGGTTATGGCCAGGGATACGACCTGACCCGGCTGGTCTCGCATCGTTTCCCTTTGTCTGAGGCGGTTGCTGCTCTCGCCATCGCCTCCGAACCCAAGGCAACCTCCATGAAGATCATGATTGAAGGCACGTCAGCCCGGATTGGGCGAGAATAGAGAAGGCATGCTAAGTGAGATGAACGCTGCCGTACTCTACGGCAAAGAAGACGTCAGGATTGAACGGGTTCCCATCCCCGGCGCAGGTAAGGGAGAAATTGTCATCCGCGTTCACGCCGCTCTCACTTGCGGCACCGACCTGAAGGTCTTCCGCCGTGGGTACCATGCCAGGATGATCGCGCCTCCGGCGCTGTTCGGGCATGAACTGGCCGGCGTGGTTCATGAGACCGGTGCCGGCGTGCGCGGTTTCAAACCGGGTATGCGTGTCGTGGCGTTGAATTCGGCGCCTTGCGGAGCCTGCTTCTGGTGCGTGCGCAAACAGGAAAACCTGTGCGAGGACCTGCTCTTCAACAACGGCGCTTATGCCGAATACATCCGTATCCCTGCCCGCATCGTGTCCAAAAACACGCTCATTGTCCCGGAAAGTTTGCCCCTGGAGCACGCGGCGTTGACCGAACCGCTGGCCTGCGTGGTGCGCGGGCTGGAGGAGACCGGGGCCAAGCGTGGCGACAGTGTGGTGGTGATCGGGGCCGGACCCATCGGCCTGATGTTCATGCATGTTGCGCAACTTTCAGGCATGAGGGTGATCGCCGTGGTCAAACGCGATGAGCAGATTGCGTCAGCAACTACCTTCGGCGCCAGCCAAGTGGTGCAGACTACCGCCGTCGTCGATGCGGTTGCTGCAGTCCGGGGCTTGACCCCCGATCACCGCGGTGTGGACGTGGCCATCGAAGCAGTGGCCACTCCTCTCACCTGGCAATGGGCGGTGGACATGGTTCGCCGCGGGGGGACGGTCAACTTCTTCGGCGGTTGTGCCGCCGGAACCAAGGTGGAGATCGACACCAATCGGCTGCACTACAACGACATTACGTTGAAGGCGAGTTTTCACCATACCCCGGCTGCGTGCCGCAAAGCCTTCGATCTGCTGGCGAGCGGGCGATTCAAGTGCAGCGAATACATTACCGGCAGGGCACAATTGTCAGATCTCGAGACTGTGCTGCGCCGGCTTAAGGATCGCTCCAACGACATCAAGACGGCTATCATTCCGTAGGGGCCCGTATGACAGTCAAGAGTGCTCAGGATGATCAGGAGCTGGTAGAACGCGGCTGGTCCGCGCTGCCGGCGGAATACCGCGTCCCCGAGCGGCGCCCGACACTCGAGGAAGCACGCGCCTACTGCCAGCGGCTAGCCACCACGCACTACGAGAATTTTCATGTGGCCTCGTGGTTTCTGCCCGCGCGGGTGCGGCCTCATTTCTACAGCATCTATGCCTACTGCCGCATCGCCGATGATTTGGGCGACGAGGTAGGGAATCGCGAGCAATCGCTCGCCCTGCTGGATTTGTGGGGAAAAGAGCTCGACGCCTGTTACCGCGGTGAGGCGCAGCACCCCGTCTTCGTCGCGCTAGCCGAAACCATACGCGTTTGCAACATCCCGCAGCAGCCCTTTGCCGATCTGCTGGTGGCCTTTCGCCAGGATCAGAACGTGATGCGTTACCAGTCGATGGACGACGTCCACGATTACTGCAGGTACTCCGCCAATCCCGTGGGCCGGCTCGTGCTTTATGCCTGTGGGTATCGATCCCCGGAAATGTTCATGCTCTCCGACTTCACCTGCACCGCTCTGCAACTGGCGAATTTCTGGCAAGACGTCAGCGCCGACTATGCACGAGGCAGGATCTACCTGCCGCTCCAGGATATGGCGCGGTATGGCGTGGATGAAGTTACCATTGCGAAGCGCGAGCCGACCCCGGCCTTTCGCGATCTGATGCGGCACGAGGTTGACTATGCTCACGAACTTTTCACGAAAGGCTTGCCTCTGATCGCGATGGTCGATCGTGAGCTCGCACTTGATCTCGATCTGTTTAGCCGTGGCGGTCTGGAGATTCTCGACGCCATCGAGCGCCAGCATTACGACGTGCTCACTATGCGTCCGGTTATCTCAAAGACCAGAAAGCTGGGGCTGGCGGCGCGTGCGTTCTGGGGCAAACTCGTTCCCGGGTTTGCAAGGGGAAGGCGGCTGGCGTGACCGCCGAGGTTCAAGCGGCGTATGCGGCCTGCCGGGCTATCGCGCGCAAGAAAGCGAAGAATTTTTACTACGCATTTGTCGCCCTGCCGGCGAGCAAGCGGGACGCAATTTGTGCCGTCTATGCCTTCATGCGCCAGGCCGACGATCTTTCTGATGACGAATCCCTGCCCATCGCAGACCGCCGCATTGCGCTCGATCGCTGGCTCAATGACTGGCATGAGGCGCAAGCCGGCGCGGGCACCAACGATCCCGTATTCGTAGCGCTGCTGGACGCGCAACGCCGCTTTACCATTCCGGCGCAGTTGCTGGATCAGCTGGTACAAGGCACAGCCACTGATCTCGAGCCAAAGTTCGCTGCCTATGCTACCTTCGCAGACCTCTACCGCTACTGCTACCTCGTCGCTTCTGTTGTCGGGCTGGTCTGTATTCGGATTTTCGGATACCTCGATCCGCGGGCAGAGAAGCTTGCAGAAGAGACAGGCATCGCCTTCCAGCTGACCAACATTCTCCGCGATGTGCGGGAAGATGCGCAGCGTGGCCGTCTCTATCTACCGCTCGAAGATCTGGAACGCTGCGGTGTGACTGCGAGCTCTATGAGCGGAGTTTCCAGCGGCCGGCAACTGACGCCGCAGCAACGCCAGGTGCTTGCTATCCAGGCCGAGCGGGCCGGCCAATTTTACAAATCTGCAGAAGCGTTATTGCCTCTGATCTCTCCCGACAGCAGGGCTGCGATGTGGGTTCTGGTCACCATTTACCATCGTTTGTTGCGGCACATCGAACAGCGCAATTTTGATGTGTTTTCCACCCGGATTGGCGTTCCGGCGTATGAGAAGCTGAGCATATTGGGATGCGGCCTTTTCAAGACGCTGGCACAGGGAGTGTGGGCCTGAGCGGTTTGCGGTCTGTCACTGTGGTTGGTGGTGGACTGGCGGGGCTCTCCGCAGCTTGTGCCCTGGCTGATGCAGGCTATCAAGTGCGCTTGCTCGAGAAGCGGCGTTACCTTGGCGGGCGTGCTTCTTCTTACGAGCACCCGGGAACGGGAGAGGTGATCGACAATTGCCAGCATGTGTTGCTAGGCAACTGCGTCAACCTCATCGATCTTTACCGCCGCCTGGGCGTCAGCGATGCGATCCGCTGGTTTGATCGCATGACCTTCATCGAGCCCGGTGGACGGCGGAGCATTCTTGAACCCTCCTTTTTGCCCGCGCCCTTTCACGACATGCCGGCCTTTCTGCGAGCAGCCGCCTTTTCCTTATCTGACAGGCTGGCCATCGGTCGTGGGCTTAGCGCATTCATAGCCGGTATTCCCAAGGATTCTGAAGAGAACTTTGCCCAATGGCTGGCGCGACATGGGCAAACTGCCGGAGCAATCAACCGATTCTGGAAGCCGGTCCTGGTGAGTGCGCTCAATGAGGATCCGGAACGCATGTCGGTGCACTACGCAGGACAGGTGATTCGTAAGTCGCTCCTGCTCTCGCCTGGAGCGGGGCGCATGGGTGTCCCCACCATTCCCCTGAGCGACCTGTACAGCCGGGCGATTAATTACGTGGAGAGCCGCGGCGGCAAGGTGGATCTGAACTCCGCTCCGGAGTCGTTTCAGTGGTCTGAGGAAGGGCAACAATGGACCGTCGCGACACCGGGCCAGAGTTTCACCAGCGACGCCATCGTTCTAGCGCTGGCGTTTGAAGGGTTGAGCAAGTTGCTGCCCGCTTTGCCGGGAAACGCCGAGGCCGACCAATTAGCGTTGAACCTGGAGCGTTTTGAGCACTCGCCGATCACTGGGATTCACCTTTGGTTTGACCGGGAGATCACTGATCTGGAACATGCGATTCTGCTGGACGCGACCATCCAGTGGATATTTAACAAATCGCGCCTGCAGGCGGAGAAGCGAAGTAGCGAGGCGGGCAGCTATGTCGAGCTGGTGGTCAGCGCGTCGAAGTCTATGGTCGGGATGCAGCGTCAGGAGATCATCGATTTGGCGCTGCGCGAACTGGTGGAGTTCTTTCCCCTGGTCGCGCAGGCGAAGTTACTCAAAGCGGCCGTGGTCAAGGAGGTCCGTGCCACGTATTCCGTTCGCCCGCAGCTTGACTTGCTTCGACCATCGCCCTTGAGTCCGTGGCCGCGTGTCTTTCTGGCGGGCGACTGGATTGCGACCGGATGGCCAGCCACGATGGAGGGCGCCGTTCGCAGCGGCTATCTCGCTGCCGAAGCGGTCAGCCGTGACGCCGGCAAGCCGAGCCATTTTATGCAACCTGACCTGGCCGCCACCGGACTCATGCGCCTGCTGCCGAAGGTGTAAACGAACCCCAGGTTTATCTCATAAGCCAAACGTATGTCCGCGGCGCTCTCGACCCAAAGCAGCCATGACCGAGGCCAGGATGAATCGTAGGAGTGGGGTTTGCCCGCGGAGTCATAATCCGGGGCGGCCGAAACATGGGTCTCCACTTTGGCGATCTTCATTTTTCCTGCTCCTGCGAAAAGCGATCGAGCGAAAGGAAACGGATGGGCAAGGACGTTTGACCCTGTAACACCAGATCGGCCAGGGCGACGGCGATCAAGGGGGCGAACTTGAAGCCGTGACCGGAGAAGCCCGCGGCAAAGACGACATTCTTGAACTCCGGATGACGATCCACGATGAAGTCGTCATCGGGAGTCATCGTATAGAGGCAGATTGCGGAACGCTGCAGGCGGGAACGGGCTTCGCTAAAGTTACCTGCAAGCCTGGGCATGTATTTTGCAGCGCTGGCGGCGATGGGGTCCAGGTCGGCCGGTCCCGGGGCCGCGACGGGGCTATCGGCATTGGGCAGGTAGCTGCCGCCCAGGTGCTCCGCCAACCTGACTCCCAGGCCGGGCACGCTGGGGAATCCATAGATAAAATTCTCCGGAAAGCTGAAAACGGGTATGCGACCCGGCGCGAAAAGTTCGGGGGTCAGGGGATCGAACCACGCGACGACTTTGCGCTTTATCGCCAGCGGTAGTTGGAGATCGCGCAGCAAGCCGCCCGCCCAGGCGCCCGCGGTAATTATAAGATTGGCCGCAGTGACGGTTTCATTTTCCAGATACACATGGACTTCAGCCGCCGTGGCGTCCCATCTTTTGACGGATTGATTGAAAAAGCAATCAACACCAAGGGTTCGGGCATACGCGTGACTGGAAGCGATGGAAGCGTCGACATCGATCCAGCCAGCCTGTATATCAAAAAGCCCGGCAAAATGTTCCGGGATCTCGAATGCAGGATAGCGGCGGCGAACCTCGGCTGCCGATAGCGTCTCCACCTGCAGGCGGTTGGTAGTCGCACTCTCGGCGACTTCTCGAATGAAGGCCTCGCCAGGAGGACCCATATAAAGCACTCCGGTGCGGTGCAACAGTTGTGTGCCCAGTTGCCCGGCAGCCTGGTCCCATAACTCACCCGCGCGTTGGGCCAGCGGCACATAGCCGGTGCCTTCAGGATAAGCGACGCGATAAATGCGGGTTCCGCCGGAATGGCTGCCGCGGGCGTGAGGGGGAGTGAACTGATCGAAGCCGGCAACGCTAAAGCCGCGCCGGGCCAACTCGACGGCGGCGAAACTGCCCATGGTTCCCAGGCCGATGATGGCGACGTCGTAGTACTTGCGTTTAGCCATCATCCCTCGATCGCATTGCCTTCGAGAGCCACCGGAACATTCGGGTGCAGGATACTTACCGGGTCCAGCGGCAGCAATGGGGTCCCTGCTGCTCGCCGTACGGTCAACACCAGCACTACTCCGGCAAGCAGCCAGACCGCAGCCAGGATCGGTGCGTAGCGAACCGGCGGTTCGGGTAGCGGCACAGCCGATTTGTAAGCAACCCATATCAGCGAAATTGTCGAAAGCAGGGGAAGAAGAAAGTGGAGCAGGAAGTTGTACTCTGCCGGACGTTGCCGCCGGTAATAGAAGTAGACGCCGACATTCCCGGCGCAATAAATGAACATCAGGCCTAAGGTCATGGCTACGCCCATTACGTAGTACTCCTGATCCGGACCAATCCAGAAGCCAATGCCCAGACCGATCGCCAGCGTAAGGAAGGTTTGCAGCAGGATGGCATTGCGTGGTGTTTGAAACCGGGGGTGGACATAGTCGAGAACGGCGGGTAGCGCCCGGGCTCTGCCCATGGCAAAGAAAACGCGGGTCGCGGAGTTGGCGCCGGCGATGGACACGGCGAGGATGGAGTTGGTGACGGCAATCAGAACCACGATCCAGGCGGCGCCCCACAGCCGCTTGGCCAGCAGGATGACCGGCGCCTCGGTTGACGACGCGAAGCTGGCGATGTGGCTGTTACCCCAGCCCGTGAGCAGGGCCATGGCGCAGACCACCATGAAAACGCCCAGGATGCTGGCGGAGGAAAGAACCGCGCGGGGAAGTGTGCGCCGCGGATCGCGCGTTTCCTCCGCCAGCGGGGCAACCGACTCGAAGCCGGTAAACACTGAGATGGAGAAGACGACCGCGAGATAGAACCCCTTCTCCCTGAAGCTATGCCAGGAACCGAAGTCTTGCAGCTGGATTCGTCCATCGCCGGGGTGCATAAAGCTGGTGATCGCCAGGCACGCGACGATCAGCATCTCGATTCCGGTTAGCCAAATAACAACCGCAGCGGAGATTTCGATGCCGCGATAGATCAGCACCGTGATCAGTAGCACCGTCGCCAGGAAGAACACGTACCACGGGCAGCTGATGCCGGCTTCGATTTTCACAATGTTATGCAGCATGTAACTAAGGAATGCCAGGTTTACCGCGGCGCAAGGCGGTTCGTACAAAAAAAACATCCACGCCGCCAGGAAGCCGGCCTTGGGATTGAGAGACCGGCTGAGATAGGTGTAGTACCCGCCGGCGGAAGGCAGATGAAGCGCGAGTTGCACCATGCAGACCGCGGTCGCCAGGACGATCAAGAATGCCAGGGCATAGGCCATCGGTGCAGCGAGGCCGGCCATGGTGGTGATGAACTGTAGCACGAAAACCAGGCCGGTTGCGGGTGCGATGTGGGTGATGCTCTGCATGAGCACGGAGGGGAAGGAGAGCGCATTCGCCCGCAACACCTGAGCGCCATCGGTTTGTGGAGAAGATATTCTCATCAACCTCCCTGGTCCGATGGGGCCGGTAAAGCTCAACACAAACAGTGATGGAGTTCAGGCAACCCTAATCATACCTGTCTGCTATCGGGTGGAAAATGGCACTTCCGAAACTTCGTTCAGGTCTGCGGCATCGATCGGAAGCAGAGGCATGTTGGAGGCCCGGCGGACCGTCAACAGCACCAGCACCCCGGCAACCAGCCACGTGCCCACCAGGATGGGAGCGTACCGCAGCGGCGCTTCCGGCAAGGGCACGATTGATTTATACGCAACCCATATCAGAGAGAGAGTCGACAGAAGGGGGAAGAGGAAGTGGAGCACGGGATTGAATTCAGCTGGCCGCTCACGACGATAAAGGAAGAAAACGCCGATGTTACCCGCTGAATAAATGAAAATGAGGACCAGGGTCATGGTGATACCGAGGAAGTAGTACTCCTGGTCGGGGCCGATCCAGAGGCCGATGGCGATGCCGATGGTGAGGGTGATGAATGTTTGCAGGACGATGGCGTTGACCGGCGTTCGAAAACGGGGATGGATGGATTCGAGCGCGGCGGGCAGGGAGCGCGCTCTGCCCATGGCGAAGAACACGCGGATAGCGGCGTTGGTGCCGGAAATCGCCGCGCCGAGGATGGAGTTGACGACAGCAACGAGAACGAACACCCAGGCTGCCCCCCAAAGGCGCTTGGCCAACAAGATGACTGGGTTCTCTGCTGAATGGGCAAAGGAGTCGATGTGGCTGTTACCCCAGCCGGTAATGATGGCCACGCTGGTGAAAACAAAAAAAGCACCCATGAGCGTAATCGAGGCAAGGATGGCGCGGGGAATGGTGCGCCGGGGATTGGTCGTTTCCTCTGCCAGCGGGGCCATTGCTTCAAAGCCGGTAAAGGTAAAAATGGAAAAGACGATCGCGAGGTAAAGCCCCTTCCGCTTGAATTCATGCACGGAGACGAAATCCTGCAGATGCAGTCGTCCATCGCCCGGGTGCATCAGGCTGGCGATGGCCAGGACGACAATGATCACGATCTCGATAATGGTCAGCCACATCACGAACGCGGCGGAGATTTCGATGCCCCGGTAAATGAGCAGTGTGATGAGCAGCGCGAAGACAACGTAGACCACATACCACGGGCAGACGAGGTGGCCTTCGATCCGCAAGGTAGTCTGCAGCAGAAAGCCCAGGTACGCCAGGTTAACGGCAGCGGTGAGCGGATCGTACAAGAAAAACATCCACGCCGCCAGGAAGCCGGCTTTGGGGTTGAGAGAGCGGCAGACGTAGGTGTAATAGCCGCCCGCCGACGGCAGATGCAGTGCCAGTTGAGCGAGACAAACGCCAAGCATCAGCACGATCAGGAATGCGATTCCGTAGGCCAGGGGAGAGGCGATACCCGCCATGGTAGTCACAAACTGGACGGTGACCACCAGTCCCATTGCGGGGGCGATATGGGTGATGCCCTGGGTGAGCACCGAAGAGAAGGAAAGGGCGTTCGCTCGCAAGGTACCGGTCTGTGGAGAGGATGGCTTCATGAGAACACGCCATGCTGTCAGGCCTATTTGCTATCTTGAAAACAAACGCCGGGGAGGGCTGGGGAGTCTATGTTGTACCCTAGCACATCCTAAAATTTACGTCGGACGAGGGAGAGCTTCATGTTGGAACGATTTCAAGTGGCAGGTGCACCGAAGCCCCAGGGGCCCTATTCAAGCGTGGTACGCGCAGGCGATTTCCTGTTTGTTTCCGGTCAGGGACCGGTGGATGCCGAATCGGGTGAGATGCAAACAGAGGCCAGCGTGCAGGAGCAAACCAGGCTGGTCTTGCAACATGTGCAAACCCTTCTCAGGGGCTGCGGGGCCGATCTGGAGGATGTCGTGAAGTGCTCCGTATTCCTGGCCGATGTTAAAGACTTTGACGCGATGAATGAGGTGTATGCGGAGGTGTTTGGTCCCTACAAGCCGGCACGCACTACAGTCGGGGCGGGAATGGTAGCTCTCGGCATGAAGGTAGAAATCGATTGTATTGCCTACCGGCCCAAGCCTGCTTAGGGTTATGGGGAGCAAGCGGAGTCTCCTGCCCGCCGTGGCTCTCCAAGAAGAAACAAGATCTCGAAGGGGACGGGCTTTAGCCCGCACCCTTCAAGCCGGTTGCTGCAGTGCGTGTAGCATCCCGGTATGACATCCGAAAATCGACTCATCGTCATCACCGGAGGCGGTGGCGGCATTGGCCGTGCTACCGCCTTGCTTTGCGCCAAGCGTGGCGATCGTGTGGCCATTCTGGATAACAATGGAACGAGCGCACAGCAGGCGGCTGATGCGGCCCTGGCCGAGGGTGCGAGCGGAGCGTTAGGCCTGGCCTGTGACGTCACCGACGAAGCCCAGGTGACGCAAGCCTTCGCGCTCATCCATCAGCAGTTGGGCGCGCCTTACGGCATCTTTGCAAATGCGGGGATCGATGTCGGCGGACTGATCCACGAGATGCCGCTCGAACGCTGGCGGCATATTCTGGACACCAACCTGACCGGCATTTTTCTGACCTGCAAACATGGTCTGCGACAGATGCTGGCAGCGCAGATTGCGGGCTCGATCGTCTGTACTTCTTCGCCCGCAGCATTTGTCGCTCTGGCCGCGGGTGGTTGCGGCGCCTATAGCGCAACCAAGGGAGCCATTTCTTCACTTGTTCGCTGCATGGCTATCGACTACGCGAAATTCGGCATACGCGTAAATGCGGTTGCTCCGGGAGCAACGCAGACGGGAATGATGTGGAACAACGTTCCTGCGGACGAGATTGAAACCATGCGCGCGCAGCTTTGCCGGGAGATTCCCTTAGGACGGCTGGCCGAGCCGGAGGATCCAGCGCGTGTCGTAACCTGGCTACTCTCCGATGAGAGCGCCTACATGACTGGTTCGCATGTAGTCTGCGACGGAGGAATCCTGGCCAAGTCCTCGATCAGCGTCTGATCACACGACGATGTACGCAGCTGTTCTTCAGAAGTCCGTCTCGCAGCGAGGACGGAGGAAATCGGACGGGTGCCCACGTTCGCACCAGCGTACTCCGGATTTCCTGTGGAGCTTTCTGGCGCCGGCGAGCTTCATGCGGCTTTCCTTAATGAAAGCCGCACACGCGGGTATCGGTGGTGCCCCGTGCAGGAAATCCGGATACGTGGGCCGAAAAAGATGGGCGCAGCCCCACAATCGCTCTTCTTGAATCCACCCTCAAATCCCTATCCGCAGCCTGGTTGCTTCGTTGGACTGCGGGTGGAAGTGTGCGCCTTAAGCGCCTTATGCGCCGTATGGGTCGGTTTCGGGGGTGCTGGCGCCGGTTTCCGGGTTTTGTGTTTTGGTCCAGAGAGTTGCGGACCGTCCTCGCCCGGCGGTGGTGCCGCTGTTGATGAGGCCGAGTTTCAGCAGTTGTTCAAGAGCGAGGTCGATTCGCTCTTTGCTTACGTGGCGATGAAAGAGGCCCCGGATTTGAACCTTGGTTAGGCCCTCAGGGGTGACGTCAAGAGCCTGGCTGATGCGCTGGGCGGTGGGATCGATGGGGGCGGTGTCGAAGAGGAGGCGAGCGCTGTCGCGACAGTAGTCCCATACGGCCAAGGCGGCCTCGAGATGGCAGGCATCGATGAGGGGAGTGCGATCAAGGGCGGCATAGATGGCGCTCAGGCGCAGGACCTGGGCTTCGGCGCGGCTGGTGGCGGCGCCGAAGGCGTCCTCGCGGCCCTGGCTCAAGGCATCATAGCGGTCGTTCCATAGTTCTCTTGCGGCCGAGGTGCGAGAGAAGAGGATCTCGTCCTGGCCTTGCACCCATTCGAGGGCGCGGCGTAACTCGCCGGCGATCGCGGACTGCTGTTCGAGTGGAAGGCTGCCACCGTCGGGCAGGGATTTGCTGCGCCGTACGTTGGTCCACAAACAGCGGTTGGCAAAGCCGTTGTGGGATTCGATGTGGCTGAGGTGATGGGCGAGCTCGCTTTGCGTGACATGACCCACGATGCTGATATGCGCCGCAGTGGCCTGGAGGTAACGATGGCCGTCATGAGCGCACAGGTCACCACCGTCCCAGGCGCAGCGCAGCAGCGGAGAGAGCTGGCCGGTCTCGCGGCCGAGCACGTGGATGACGGATGCGAATTCTTCAGAGAGCAGGAAGAGGCGGCGATCGGTGACGGGTTGTTGATCGCGTAGCGCGTGGAGGATGGTGCTGGGTGTGGGGCGGGCGGTGGTCACACAGCGCGAAGACCAGAGCGGGTCGGCTTCGGCGAAGAGGCTGGAGATCTGGCGCCAGCTGGTCCCTTTGCGAGCCTTGCTCGATTCGCCGACGAGAATGACGAAGAGATTGAGGCCGTGACGCGTAGTACCGACGCGGCAGTGCGGGGCGGGGCCGACGAGGTTGCCGAAGGCAGCCAGGAACTGGAGGAGGACGGCGGCGGGATCGGCCTCGGTATGCGGGGCAAGTTTACGGACGAGGAAACCGGCAATACCGTGGAAAGCCGCGCCGGCTAGTGCAGGCGGTGGGGGCGCAGAGGATCGGGGTGGAAGGACCACCGATGGCTCAGACTCTTCTTCGGCGTAGGGTTCCTGGAGTTCGTCGTTTTCCTGCTGCTCTTCTTGCTCTTGCGTGAGGTGGACCTCCTCCGGAACGTAAGTGTCTTCTTCGTTGGGTGTGGCGAGTGCTTGCGCGGACTCCTGGCGGGCCTGGTAAGCAAGCAGCTCTCTGCGCCGTTGTTGTATGGCGGCGAGTGTTGGCAGCGTGCGGGAGGGGTTGAATGGGTTTTGTCCGAGTGCCATGATATGAAACTCCCACGGTTCTGATTTAAGAGGAAGCAAGTTGCGCGTTAGTCACCCGTCAAGTGAGGTTCTGTGCGAGGCGTGACAGCATATAGATGCGGATTTGCTGAATTATCCTGCAAACTAAATTTCTCGCGGGCATTTGTTTTTGGACGGTTCGCTTCGACATCTGATATGACGCTATCCCTCCTTACTCCTTTCGTCCATGGTGCTCACTAAAAAGATGAGGAAGCAGGGGAGGTTAACTGGAAGTAAACACCTAACACTTGCTTCCAGGGGTAATTACGACATTGAAAATGTTGCGACGTTTGCAGAGCCAGACTTAGCAACCACGATCAGACGATTTACAGGGCGCGTAGTGGTTCAGTGCCAGGGTTGCGGCGAGAAGCGCTCGGCCCCGACGGCCGGCCGGACTTTCATCTGCTGCAGGACTTTCGCTCCGCCGAGTCGCGCATTGTCGGGGCTCAGAGAGGGCAAGTAGCCTTCTAAGGTAACTAAGGGAACTTAATGTGACGAGGCACGGCCGCGAAGTGTTCGGGCTACTTATGATGGAGTGCCATGAGCATATTTTACAGCCTAAGAAAGCTGGTGAAAGAGACCAGGACCTCGACGCGCGCGCGCATAATCACGGTTGAGATTGGTTCAGATCGTATTTCAGTCAGGGTGAATGAGCATTTGACCCGAGTGGGCGAGGTCATTCCCCAACACGTCGAAGAAAGTCTCGTCAAGACGAGGTCGCACCCTTGAACGCTGAAGCTTGTGCAAGCCAGTTGCTTGAGGCCAGTTTGCGGGAGGGTTTCGTCCAAGCCATTTAGTACTTTGAGGACGCATTGCATCAAACGCTTTCGTGATGAGGTGGGAGGGAATGACTGCCGCTTGTCCCACAAAGGTTTTTGCAATACCGGCTAGCAACCCTTCAAGGTACAACGACAGGATGAAGACATGTCACCCACGGGCTATGGCGAACCAAGGGAGAACCCGTATCCTCATCAATAAGCAGCGATTTTCTATGAACTTTCATCGATTCTTTCGGGGGAGGGACCCGATGAAGGAGAATAGGAGGATCGCTGCTTTTCGTTGCATGGGTATCTTGACATTGGGGTACTTTTCGTCTGTCCCGGATTTTCCCGAATTTTCCCCGAATTTTCCGAATTTTCCCTG
>CAWFBI010000014.1:0-122148 GCA_963814015.1 uncultured Acidobacteriaceae bacterium | reverse complement strand
CTCATAGTCGAAACCTCTCCGAATTGCCTTCGGGTGACGGAAGTGACAGATGCTCCCATATAGACCGTATGCGCGCGCCCGCGTGTGACGGGTATAAGCATTATCCGTCACATCTGTCACGGCCTCTGTTCGTAGCCCGATTCCTTGGAACCCACGGACCGCATTCGTCCGCATCTTTGTGAAGCCCCGCGCTTCCAGATGTTCGGAGAACCGTTTTTGTGATCCGCAGGGTTCTTCATTCGCGGGAAGCCCACTTTTGCCAGTTTGCAAACAGCGCCGCCGTCGCTTCCCGATTGTTGGCTCCCGTGACGCAGCGATCTTCGATCCAGCGGGCGAGTGCGTCCTCCGCAGCGAGATAGTCCTCTGTCGCTTCGCGCACGACCGCTGGAGGGCGCAAACCTTCGGACTGCCAGCGAGACAACCCTCAATTATCCACTGAAGGATTCCGCCCCATTCTTCGCGTAGTTTTTCTGCCAAGTCCAAGTCGCGCTCTGGAACGGGAACCGTCACCGTGAAGGGCAATAGATTGAACCTCCGCCGCATGGCTTCGTCAACTGTTCGCAGTCCCGGCCTGTGATTGCCCGCGATTACGAGTTTGAATTGGGGGGTGAACTCGAAAAAGTCTTGCCGCATGAAGCGGGCCGCGATGGGGTCTCCGCCTGTTAGTGTCTTGAGCTTCGATTCGGCCCACTGTCTCCCCTCTTCCGTTTCGATCGCTGTGATGAGGCGCGCGCCCTGGAGTCCAGCCAACTCCGTTGGATGATGCTCGCTTTTTGAAGCGATGAAGGTCTCGATTGGAGCGGTTTTGGCATAGTCGCCCATCAACCCGGAGACCGTATTTAGGAAGACGCTCTTACCGTTGGCTCCCGTCCCGTACAGGAAAAACAAAGCGTGTTCCGTGGTCATCCCAGTCAGGCAATAACCCGCCATCCTTTGAAGGAAACTTTGAAACTCTTCGTTGCCGTCGTGATGCGAGACAGGAATGACCGCCACAACGGGCAGTCTCCGCCGGGTGCGACGGCGGTGACCTTGGTCATGTAGTCTTCGCGCGTCGCATCGCGAAGTCTACCCGTCTGCAAATCGACTACTCCGCCGGGGGTGTTCAGTAGCCACGGGTTTGCGTCCCATTGATCGACTCTCGCCGCATGTCGCCTATCCGCCCGCGCCAACCGCACCACAGCGTACACGGTTGCCCCACTTGCAATGCGCGGCGCAATTCGGTTATCGTCACATTCCGCAGCTCTGGTCGCGGCACACCTTGCGAGCAAGATCGATAACGTTCAAAGTCTCGTCCTTTCTCCAGACGCAGTTGTCCCATAGCTCCACCGGCCCCACGCGGCGGTATAACGCAAATTGTCCCCGTGCTGTTCCGTGAACCTAAGAGCAAGCGCATCATCCGAGTATTCAGGCGGGCAACATCGGTGAAAGGTTTCATCTGCTTTGGCCGTCCATTCGGCGGCGCTGGCTCGCCGTGAATCCCTTTCCACGTCAGCGGAGAGATAGCCATTACCCGCCCTCCCGACCGATGTAATCCTCCCGCTCTTCCCGATCCGCAAGCAGAGCGAGAATGATTGAGGCGAGATGCGTGATTTCCCCGTTTTTGCCGAGGTGTCGCATTAGCGCAGCTCTTGCGTCTGAATCCCATTGCGTGGCTTGCACCTTGTCGATCATTACCGCTCATCCTGGCTGCAGCTCGCTGCGATGAGCCTTTCAACGTCGGCAGGACGGAATAACAATCGCCGGCAGCTGCACCGGGGACAGCCGCCCTTTGCGTACAAAGCTGCGGACTGTGTGCGGGACAGCCGAAGTGCGGTCGCCACTTCCGTCAAGGTCAGCAACCGGAGTTCAGTCATTGGGCACCGCCCTTGCGACTTGTGGCTTCCTGTTTGTCGCTCTGTTCCAGTAGCTTCAGAAGGGATGATTCCCGAACCATGACACGGCCACCAACCCGCGTCCGTTCCAAATATCCCCGCGACTCATCCAGGCGTAGATCGTGAATCGTGAGACTCCCCCAAGTTTCTTGGCGGCCTCCCTGGACCGAGTACAGGGCCTCCAGTGTCTTTGTTTCCTTTGCCACTTCATCACCTCTAATACAATTACGCTTGCACTGTATACAACGTATGACGTAAGATTAGTGCAGTATTGTGCAAGAGGCATCCTGAAATCTCGGGGCCAAAAAATGGCGAGAAGCGTAAGACGGAACGCGGCGGGGCGGGTTCTTTGGTTAGCGGAGACCCGAATATCGCCTTTTTTGAACGACTCGCCGGTATGGCTAATCGAGTCAATGACGCAGAGGCGCTGGTGGCCCTTCTCAATGGGAACGATCTTTCTCATGATGGGCGGGAACACCTGCCGACGATTTTGGGGATACTCCAAACGAGAGAGCATTACATGCAGGCATTGTCGCGCGGTGAGTTCTCAAGTCACGCTCAAGAGCTGATTGGTGCCCTGATCTCTGATGTGCGCCGGCTGAACGACTGTTTGCGCCGATATTCTTTCATCCCACAAATCAATCCCTGGGATGAACACACGAGAACATACTTCACGCTGCCAGATTCGTTGGAAGAGGATTCCGAGCGGAACGGTGTCATGTATGCACTGAAGCTCGCCGAGCGAGGGGAGATTTCTTCAGTGAGACGCTGTTACTGCGGGAAGTTCTTCGCAGCCAAGAGAGTAGATCACGGGCATTGCAGCACGCGCTGCCGAGTCAACGAACACCAGAGTTCCGAAGAGTTCAAAGCGAAGCGTCGTGTGGCCGATAAGGAGCGATATCGGCTCCATCGGGAAGGAAAGGTCAAAGAGAACACACGGAGGAAAGATGTCACTCAAAAAACGCGGTAAGACGTGGCACACGCATTTCTTTGTGGACGGGCAGCGTTTCCGGCAATCGCTCGAGACAAGCGACTGGCGCGAAGCGCAGGCGAAAGAGAAGACCCTGATTGCCGCGGCCAAGCAGGGCAAACTAAGTGCATCAAGTGAGGACTTTGCACGGCTGTTCTTCGAGGACGCGGCGGCCAAATATCTGGACGGCCGTCTGCCGGAACTTGCTGAATCGAGCAAGCAGAAAGAGCGTCAGCTTCTTGTTAAGCCGCGCGAGCGCTTCAGGGGCAAGAAGCTGCGGGACATAACAGCGGAGGACGTTCTCGAATATCGTCAGTCGCGGACTGCCGGGGGCGTAGGGCCGGCCATCATCAATATGGAGGTGGGTGTAATACGTAGGATGTTGAAGCGGGCAAAACGCTGGAGCGTGATCGCAGACGACATCCGCCCGCTGAAGGAACCAAGGTCAATTGGGCGAGCGCTTTCCTACGAGCAAAAGGTCAGGTTGCTTCACGCCGCGGATTCCAACCCGGAGTGGCAGAACGCGCGGCTGGCGATGACGCTTGCTCTGTGCACCACCATGCGGGGCGTCGAAATCAAGAATCTTCACTGGCAGGATGTGGACTTTCTTCGGAACTCATTCACCGTTCGACGAAGCAAGACCGATGCTGGCTTGCGCTCAATCCCCATGAACGATGATGCGCGCGCAGCCGTTCTGGAGCTGTGGGAGCGCGCCAGGGCGCTCGGCGGCACGAAACCCGAACACTTTCTCTTTCCCGCATGCGAACACGGCCACATCGACCCCGATCGCCGTCAGAAGAGTTGGCGCACTGCTTGGCGCAAACTGACCGCGGCCGCCGGCATCAAGGGATTCCGATTCCACGATTGCCGCCACCACGCCATCACAGAACTTGCAGAATCGCAGGCGAGCGATTCGACGATCATGGCGCTTGCTGGGCATGTGTCCAGAAAGATGCTTGAGCACTACAGCCATGTGCGGCAGGAGGCCAAGCGAGAAGCGGTGAATGTGCTCTCAGCGAAGCGCCCGAATAGGCCAACAATCAAGGGTTACGACACAAAGAACGACACAAATACTGTCTTGCCTGAGCAGGTACCTGCCTATGTTGTTGAAAATATGGTAGGCACGAGGAGACTCGAACTCCTGACCTCTACCGTGTCAAGGTAGCGCTCTAACCAACTGAGCTACGCGCCTGCGCCGTGCATCTCGATATCATATCAAAAGCTCATGTACCATCAAGGTTCTTGGCTGCAGCCATGAAGATCGGAATCCCTTGCTGAAAGAATTACGCGCAGCTCCCAACCTGCTTACTTTCCTGCGCCTGTGCCTTATACCCTTTCTGGTCATAGCGGTTCTCGAGTCCCATTACCAAACTGCGCTTTGTCTCTTCGTTGTCGCCGGATTCAGCGACGGCCTCGATGGCTTGGCCGCAAGAGTGCTCAAGCAGCATACCCAGATCGGCCAATATCTCGATCCCGTGACCGACAAGCTCCTGCTCAGCACCCTGTTCCTGGTGCTCATGCATCAGGGGCTGGTGCCACGGCGCGTCACGGTCCTGGTTTTTAGTCGCGACCTGGGCATTCTCATCGTTGCTGCGCTTCTCTACATCAGTCTGGGCATGCGTGATTTCCGCCCCAGTATCTACGGCAAAGCAAGCACTTGCGCCCAGATCCTGACGCTGCTCGCAGTCCTGCTCTGCCAGGTCTATTCCCCTGAACCCATGGTTATGTTGCGCACCGTGGCCCTCGATGCCACCGCACTGCTGACCATCGTCTCCGCCTTGCATTACGCCTGGCGTACCGCCCGGCGACTCGCCGTTGCCGAAGCTCACTAACCCTCCCAGGTGCAGAGAAGGGTTTTGAAAAATTCGCTTTCAATGACAAACTATTGCCAGTACTAGGCTCGCGGTTTAACTTTACTGAAACAGTGTCATTGCCCGGGCCTGAATCACCGCTCGGGTAGACTGCGGTTTTTACGAAGGCCCCCATGTCTGAGACGATCCAAGCACGTGTTCTTCGAGTGATTGCTACGACCCAGAGAATTCCCCTCGAGAAGGTCAAGCCCGACAGCACCTTCGAAGAGCTCGGCATCGATTCGATGGACAGCATCAATATCCTCTTCGACCTTGAGAGTGAGTTCGACATCGAGATCAAAGACGAAGACGCGAAAAAGATTCAGACCATCCGCGAAATGATCGACGGTGTCACCTATCTGGTCGATTCCAAACAAAACCCCCAAGCCGCAACCGAATAGGCTGGAGTTTGTTACCCTCGGTCCAGCAATAGTCTTCATGAAAATGGTGTAGATGCGAGTTGTCATATCAGGAATGGGCGTGATCAGCGCCCTGGGCCTCGACCAGCAGGAGTTCTGGCAGGCACTAGTCAGTGGTCGATCCGGAATCGGACCGATACCAGAAGACGTCGGGCCCGTTCCCGAGATGGGCATGAGTCAGGTCCGGTTCAAGAACGGCGCCGCAGTGATCGGCTACGACGCCGAAACGTACTTTCCCCGCAAAACACTCAGCTTCATGGATCGCTTCGCGCAGTTTTCCGTCATCGCCGCCCGCGAGGCGGTGACCATGGCCGGAATCGAATGGACCGAGGAGTTGCGCGAAAGTGCGGCGGTCATCACCGGTTCCTGCATGGGCGGCAGATTTACAGATGAAATCGGATATTGGGAACTCTTCCACCATGGCAGGCATCGCGTCCACCCACTGACCATCCCTCTTGGAATGAGTAACGCCGGGGCGAGCCACATTTCTATGGAATACGGACTGCATGGTCCGGCGTATACCTTTTCAACCGCCTGTTCCTCGTCGGCTCATGCCATCGGCAATGCACTCTGGATGGTGCGTTCCGGGGCTGCTCCCATGGCCATTGCCGGGGGTAGCGAGGCGCCACTTTTCCTGGGCGGATTGAAGGCGTGGGAGGCGATGCGCGTGGTTAGCCCCGACACCTGCCGTCCCTTTTCTGCCAACCGCACCGGAATGATCCTGGGTGAAGGCGCCGCCATGCTGGTTCTGGAGCCGCTGGAGCGCGCGCTTGCTCGCGGAGCGAAACCACTGGCCGAGATCGTGGGCTTCGGCATGTCGGCTGATGCGTGCCACGTCACTCAGCCTTCCGCCGAAGGCGCCGCCCGGGCGATTCGTTCTGCGCTGCGCGATGGCGGTTTAGCTCCGGAGCAGGTCGGCTACATCAATGCTCACGGAACCGCAACTGAGGCCAACGACCGGATGGAGGCAGCGGCCATCCATGCGGTCTTCGGTGGTCACACCGCGGCGCTACCCGTCAGTTCGACCAAGTCGATGCACGGTCACACGCTGGGAGCGGCTGGAGCGATCGAGGCGTGTGCCACGGTGCTGGCACTACGCAACGGGGTGCTGCCCCCCACCATCAATTTTCTTCAACCGGATCCCCAATGTGAGTTGGACGTCATTCCCAACCAGGCCCGCGCCGTAGGGGTAGAAGTTGCTCTGTCGGAATCCTTCGCCTTTGGCGGGTTGAATGCGGTGCTGGCGTTCCGCGCATTGCCCTGATCGTCGCGCCAAAGCCCAGGACGAGGCCTTCAACCCTGTGGGCGATGCGCCGACTTAGGGCGCTTACGGCGCTTAGGGCGCACACTTTCCCCGCCCCTCACGCGCCAAGCATCCGGGCGCAGTGAAGGGGGTTGTGGTTTCTTTTCTGGGTACTCCCGCGGCGGGAGCTAGTTGCGCGCCATCTTCTCAAACACGTCGAGCGCGTATTCCAGGTCTTCCTGGGTGTGCGCAGCAGTCACGCAGAGCCGCAGCCGCGCCGAATCCTGTGGAACCGCTGGAAAGAGCACCGGCGTGGCGAGAATGCCGTGGTCGCGGAGCCGCCTGGCGAACAGGCCGGTGGTCGTCTCGTCGTTGAGAATGACCGGAATCACCGCCGTCTCCGACAACCCCGTATCATAGCCAAGCGAGCAGAGGCCGCTACGCAAAAAGTCCGCGTTGTGCTTGATCTTGGCGACCCGTTCGGGCTCGTCCTTCAAAATCGCCAGACCCTCGCGGATCGCAGCCACCGCAGCTGGACTCAGGGCCGCGGAAAAAATAAAGGGCGATGCCCCATGTTGAAGGTAGATCGCAAGTTCTTGCGAAACAGCCGCAAAGCCCCCGGTCGAAGGAATGGACTTGGCAAGCGAACCAGTCCAGATGTCTACTGCGTCGGTGGGAATGCCAAAGTGTTCATCTGTGCCGCGGCCAAGGGCCCCGAGTACGCCCGAAGCATGCGATTCGTCGACCAGCAGGAAAAACCCGAATTCCTTCTTCACTTCGAGGATCTCGGGCAGATGGCAAACATCGCCGTCCATGGAAAAAACGCCGTCCGAGATTACCAGGGTGCGGTTGGCCTGGGCTCCGTTTTGTAGCTCCTGGCGCAAAGAAGAGGCATCATTATGACGGAATCGCTGCAATTGCACTCCGGCGAACCGGCATGCATCCGTAAGACTGCGATGGCAGAGCGAATCCATGATCACGCGATCCGCCGGACCCAACAGCGCGCCGAGCACAGCCACATTGGCCAAGTAGCCTGAGCTGAAGGTGATAGCTGCTTCGGTGCCTTTGTATGCAGCAAGATCCCGCTCCATCAAGACGTGCTGGTCTGTCGTTCCGGTAAGCAGGCGGGCTCCGCCGGTACCGGTGCCGTACTTCCTGATAGCTTCGATAGCGGCAGCGTCGATTCGTGGGTCGCCGATCAGCCCCAGGTAGTCGTAGGACGACAACATCAGCATGGAGTGGCCGTCCGCCCATACCCGTGGACCCGTGCGTCCCTCTAAAGGGATCTGAAACGGGTAGGCGTCGTTCTCGCAGGCATAGGCCGTCGTCTCGAAGAGGCGACGGGCGCGTGCGTCGATTAGGTCATTCTTACGGAAGTTCCAACGCTTATCTGCGCTGAAATACCCGTTAAAAGACTTGCCGGAAGAAGAAGGAAATCCTGCTGTTCCGTGGCGAACTTGTGATTTCGTCTCTGTCGGAGTATCCATTGATTTAACTGACTATAGTGCAGGATTGGGGCATTGGGAAGCCCGGAGTTGCTGTCCCGGCACGGTTTAGAGCATTTCTTCCCGTCGAGGACCCATCTTTTTGCTTACCGCTTGCCCGGAGGTGAACCACAAAGACACAAAAATGCTCTAATTGTCATAAGGATACGGAGCGCGCATCCAAGGATCCGGGAATCGCATGTCGTCTATTGCCCTGCACAGTTCGTCCGCTTTGCTCAACCCGCAGCCCGTGGCTCGCCTGAGAGACAAATTCGGGCGCACTATTACCGATCTTCGTGTTTCCATTACCGACCGCTGCAACTACAAGTGCGTTTACTGCCGCACCGGCTCTGAGGGAGCCCAATTTGCCGAGCTGGCAATGGAAGATTACCTGCGCCTGATCCGGGTTTTCGTCAGGCTGGGCATTGAGAAGGTACGGCTGACTGGGGGCGAGCCATTATTGCGCAAGGGCATTATCCCCCTGGTGAAAGAGATTGCTGAGCTGCGCACCAGCTCCTCAGGCGCTCCGCTGGACATTGCAGTCACCACCAATGGACATCTGCTGGCCGAGATGGCTGAGCCGCTCGCCCGTGCCGGTCTTAGCAGGATCACGGTCAGTATGGACGCCGTCGACTCGGCAACCTTTGCCCGCATCACGCGTGTTCCGGGTAGCTTTGAAAAGGTACTGGCCGGGGTGCGCACCGCTCAGCGTGCCGGGTTGGGTCCGGTTAAGGTGAACTGCGTGCTGTTGCGTGGCTTTAACGACGACCAGATTGTCCCCTTTGCGCACTTCTCCCGGGAAGAGGGCGTGATCGTACGCTTTATCGAGTTCATGCCGCTCGAAGAGGACCGTTTGTGGACCCCTGAAGTGGTTGTCCCCCTGCAGGAGGTGGTAGACAAACTCAATACCTTTCGCCCTTTGGTGGGCCTTGCCGCCAACAACCCCGGTGAAACCGCGCGCCGCTACACTTTCGACGATGGCGTGGGAGAAATTGGCATCATCGCCCCCGTGTCGCAGGCTTTTTGCGGAGCCTGCAGCCGCATCCGCCTTACCTCCGACGGCAAAATTCGCACCTGCCTCTTCTCCCATTTCGATCATGATCTCTACGGCGTGCTGGCGCGCGGCGGCTCGGATGACGATCTCGCGGCTTTCATTGAGAGGACGGTCGAAACCAAGGAGGCGCGCCACCATATCGGCGAGCCCGGCTTTCTGAAACCTTCACGCAGCATGGTCCATATCGGAGGATAGAAGCATTTCACTTCTGGAGTGGACCAAGCAACGAAGACCGCCGCGGATTTTCCCCCAGGAAAGGACGCACGCAGCTAAACTCTCCAGTGCAGAGAGAAGGGAAATGCTTTAAGCAGCCAGAATCGCGGCTCTGTCTCGAAATGGTCGATGGTTCCTTCCCAGAGCGTCCGCCATTGCCCAAAGACCTGCGGGTCTTTCACGACGTAGCGCGCGCGCTGACCTCCTCGCTCGATCTGGATTCGATTCTGGGCGCGATCATGCAGCAGATGGAGCAGTTCTTCGAGCCTGAATCCTGGTCACTGCTGATCGTGGACGAAGAGCAACAAAATCTCTATTACGCGGTCGCGGCCGGCAAGTCGTCCGGAGACCGCAACCTCCGTGTTGACATGGGCGAGGGAATCGCCGGCTGGGTAGCTCAGCACGGCGAGGCGGTGATCGTGTCAGACGCGGGCAACGATCCCCGTTTCGGGGTGCATGCTGACTCCATACGCTGTGCAATCTGTATACCGCTGCGCTCGAGAGATCGCACCCTGGGCGTAATTGAGCTGTTGAACTATCGTTCCTCCACGCTGACCGATGAAACCATGGCATTCCTTCGCGTGCTGTGCGATTACGCTGCGATCGCCATTCAAAACGTGCGCGCTGTGGAGCGCATCCAGGAATTGACCATCACCGATGACTGCACCGGCCTGTTCAATTCGCGGCACTTGTTTTCCATCACCGAGAGCGAACTCGAGCGCTCCCGCCGCTTCAATCTTCCCTTCAGCCTGATCTTTATCGACCTCGACCACTTCAAGCGGGTCAACGACCTGCACGGACACCTGACCGGCAGTCGGCTGCTGGCCGAGATTGCCAGGACCATCAAGCACAATGTCCGGGGAATCGATTCGGCCTTTCGCTACGGCGGCGATGAGTTTATTGTTCTGTTGCCGCAGACGGGCAAAGATGCGGCACTCGAGGTAACCCAGAGGCTGTTGCACTCATTGCGCGATACGCGATATCTATTGGCGGAGGGACTGGAGCTGCGGATGATGGCCAGTTTCGGCATCGCCAGTTATCCCGAGGATGGCAACTCGATCCAGGAGATCATCGGCGCTGCGGACGAGATGATGTACCTGGTGAAGAATTCCTTGCGAGGTAACATCGCCGTCGCTCAGCGCGGTTTCATTCAGGCATGATTCGAACCAGAGGCTGAACATAAAGATGGAGAAACAGGGTAGACGTCTTCGTATGGGGATGGTTGGTGGCGGAGCGGGATCTTTTATCGGTCCCGTTCATCGCATGGCGGCCGAGTTGGATGGAACCATCGAACTGGTTGCCGGAGCGTTCAGTCAGGATGCAGAACGATCGCGCCAGGCAGGCGTGACCTACGGCATAAGCGCTGACCGCGCGTACACAAATTTTACAGAGATGATGGAACGAGAGAGCAAGCGCGAAGAAGCGATCGACTTTGTCTGCATCGTTACCCCCAATCATCTCCACCTGCCCATCGCGGTTGCCGCCCTGGAGCATGGCTTCCATGTGATGAGCGACAAGCCGGCGACAGCCACCCTGAAAGAGGCGCAGACGTTGGAGGCGGTGGTTCGGCGCACTGGGCTGCTTTATGGGTTGACGTTCACGTATACCGGCTACCCGTTGGTGCGCGAGGCGCGTTTAATGGCCCGTCGCGGTGAGCTGGGCCAGATCCGCAAGGCGGTGGTGCAATATTCGCAAGGCTGGCTGAGCACCTCGCTCGAAACTACGGGTCAGAAGCAGGCGGTGTGGCGATCGGACCCTGCGCAATCGGGCCTGGGTGGAGCGATTGGTGATATCGGCGTGCACGCCTTCAATCTGCTGGAGTACGTAAGCGGCCGCGAGGTCGTCGAGATCTGCGCTGACCTTAACTCGGTTGTCGCCGGCCGGTCGCTGGACGATGATTGCAACGTACTGCTGAAGCTCGACAACGGGGCTCCCGGCGTGTTGTTTGTCTCCCAGATTGCCGCCGGTGATCGCAACGATCTCCAGCTCCATCTCTACGGCGAGAAGGGCGGCCTCCACTGGTGGCAGGAAAATCCAAACCACCTGGATCTGAGCTGGGTAGGGAAGCCGAGCCAAACCCTGCACGCCGGCGGGGATTATCTGTCGCCCTCGGTTCGCGCCGATTTTCGTTTGCCGGTAGGCCATCCTGAAGGATTGGTGGAAGCATTTGCTAATATCTATCGCGACTTCGCAACCGCGGTTCGCGCGCGCTTCAGCGATCCGTCTGCGCAGCTGAGCGAGCTGGTTCCCGGCATTCGCGAGGGGGTGCGCAGCATGTCCTTCGTAGAGCGGGCGGTGACGAACAGCCGCAAGGGATGGTGTCTACTATGAAAACCGTTAAGGGGCCCGCGATCTTCCTGGCGCAGTTTGCCGGCGACCAGAAACCCTTCAACAAATTGGAAGATATCGCCCGATGGGCCGCAGGTCTGGGCTTCAAGGGTATCCAGATCCCGAGCTGGGATCAGCGGCTCTTCGACCTCAAGTTGGCCGCTGAGAGCCAGGACTATTGCGATCAGATCCTTGGCATGCTGCACGGCCTGGGTCTGCAATTGACCGAGCTCTCCACCCATCTGCAGGGGCAGTTGGTCGCGGTACATCCTGCCTACGACCTCCAATTCGACGCCTTCGCCCCGCCAGAGGTGGCTGGCAATCCGAAGGCGCGGCAGGAGTGGGCGACCAAACAACTGCTCATGGGAGCAAAGGCCAGCCGCAATCTGAAGCTGACTGCACAGGCTACGTTCTCGGGAGCGCTGGCCTGGCCCTATATGTATCCCTGGCCACAGCGGCCGGCGGGGTTGATCGACGAAGCCTTCGCTGAGCTGGCCCGCCGCTGGCAGCCGATTCTCGATGCCTTTGAAGAAGCGGGCGTGGACCTGTGCTTTGAAATCCATCCGGGAGAAGATCTGCACGATGGAGTCACCTTCGAGCGTTTCCTGGCTGCGGTCGGGGGACATCCTCGGGCCAACATTTTGTTCGATCCCAGCCACTTCGTGCTGCAGCAGCTTGATTACCTTTCTTACATCGACATCTACCATGAACGCATCCGCGCCTTCCACGTGAAGGATGCGGAGTTCAATCCTAGCGGGCGATCCGGCGTGTACGGCGGATATCAGGACTGGATCGACCGCCCCGGGCGCTTTCGCTCCTTGGGCGATGGGCAGGTCGACTTCGGCGGCATCTTCAGCAAACTGGCGCAATATGACTTTCCCGGCTGGGCGGTCATGGAGTGGGAGTGTGCGCTGAAGCACCCTGAAGACGGAGCCCGCGAAGGGGCACCGTTTATCCGCGATCATATAATCCGGGTTACCGAGCGCGCCTTCGATGACTTCGCCGGCGCGCAGGCAGACCGTGAAACCAATCGGCGGCTGCTCGGCCTTTGAGGCTCTCATGCCGTTCCAGGCGCGCAAAAAGCCAGAGCCGCTCGACGAGCCCGCTCTCTACCAGTACGCAGTCGGGGCGCTCGCCCGGCAAATGCGCACAGTGGCTGAACTCAAACGCCTGATGAGCCGCCGGGTCGAAGCCGGGGAGGCGGGACAGGTCAAGGTGGCGGCCGTAGTGGCGCGTCTCCTTGACCAGCACTATCTCGATGACTCCTCTTTCGCCTCCACCTACACTCGCCTGCGCCAGGAAAACCAGAGCTTCGGCAAACGCCGGGTGCAACAGGAGCTGACCCGCAAGGGTGTCCATGCGGAGCTGGTTGCCAGCACCATCGAGAGCGCCTACGAGCAGGTGAGCGAAGAGGAGCTGGCACGGCGCTACGTCGCCCGAAAGCGGATTGAGAAGCCGAAAGACGATAAGCAGACGGCGCGCTTGATTCGCCGCCTGGTTGGGGCAGGTTTTTCCTTCACCATCATCTCCCGGCTGCTCAAGGCCTGGGAGATCGATTGCAGCGAAGCCGACCTGGTGATGCCTGAGGATGGCCCTGAGTGAACGGATAGTCAATAGTGGGTCAATACTGGGTGCCCATATCCCGGGTTGCTGCGAGATGTGGGAAAAGCAGGCCCGTCCGTTTACGGGAAGCAACCGTTCGGAACTGCGGAGTCGGTCGACGTTCATACCGCGCTTCGTTCCTGCACTGCCTGGGCAGCGCGGCAGCTTCTTCTCGAAGACAAAGTGGGCTCGATCGAACCCGGCAAAGAGGCGGATATCGCCATTTGGGATAAAGACCTGTACACCACCCCCTCCGAGGATCTTCGCGATCTGAAATGCGAGATGACCATTTACCAAGGCGAAGTGGTCTATCAAAGCCAGTGATGCTCTAAACTCAGGAAATGCAGTACCGCTCTGGCTCTGAGATCCGGGAAACCTTTCTGCGCTTTTTTGCCTCGAAGGAACACCGTCGCGTCCACTCCTCCTCGCTGGTTCCGGCGAATGACCCCACTTTGCTTTTTACCAATGCGGGCATGAACCAGTTCAAAGACGTATTTCTGGGGGTTGAGCGCCGCGACTACAACCGCGCCACCACTTCGCAGAAGTGCGTTCGCGCGGGTGGCAAGCACAACGATCTGGAGAACGTCGGCTTCACCCGCCGCCACCACACCTTCTTCGAGATGCTGGGCAACTTTAGCTTTGGCGATTACTTCAAGCGTGATGCGATCGCCTTCGCCTGGGAGCTCGTCACCTCGCCGGAGTGGCTGGGCATTCCCAAAGACAAGCTCTACGTCACCATCTTCAAAGGCGAAGAGGGAGTTCCGCGGGACGAGGAGGCCTATGAGCTTTGGCGCGGCCAGGGCATTCCGCCAGATCGGATCCACGAGCTGGGAATGAAAGACAATTTCTGGGCCATGGGCGATACCGGCCCTTGCGGGCCGTGCTCGGAGATTTTCTATGACATGGGCCTGGCCGCATCCGAGACCGGCGAGGACAAGCCTTTCGGCCAGGACGACGCGCGCTACGTAGAAATCTGGAACCTGGTCTTCATGCAGTTCGATCGCGATCAGCAGGGGGAGCTCCACCTGCTGCCCAAGCCCTCGATTGACACTGGAGCCGGGCTCGAGCGCTTGGCAGCCGTGCTGCAGGGTAAGATCTCGAATTTCGAAACCGATCTATTTACGCCGCTGATCGCCCGCGCCGGCGAACTTACCCAAACCCGCTACCAGGATGGCGGCGCCGAAACCGATGCGTCGCTGCGCATCATCGCCGATCATTCCCGCGCGGCGACCTTTCTCATCTCCGACGGCGTGCTTCCGGCCAACGAGGGCCGGGGCTATGTCCTGCGCAAGATCCTGCGCCGCGGCATTCGTCATGGACGGGTGTTGGGGCAGGAAGATGCGTTCATGTATCGCATGGTGGACGCGGTTCGCGATGAGATGCAGGGTGCCTATCCGGAACTGACTGAGAGTGCCGGCCGCGTAGCCAAAGTGGTCCGGGCGGAAGAAGAACGTTTTGGAAGGACGCTCGCCCTGGGATCGAAGCAGCTCGACGCCGCCATTGAGCGGGTCCGTAAGGATGCGGGAGACGGCGTTCCCATGTTGCCGGGCGCCACTGCCTTCCATCTCTATGAGACCTACGGCCTGCCTCTGGACTTCATGGTGGATGCGACCCGCGACCAAGGCATTGCTTTCGATCTGACCGGTTTTGAAATGGCTCGCAGCGAAGAGCAGGTGCGTGCCCGCGCCTCCTGGAAGGGAGGAGCGAAGGCTTCTGCCAGTCCGGCCTTCCGCACCCTGCCCAGGACGATCTTCGAAGGCTATCGCCAGCTCATCTCCCAGCATTGCGAAGTGCTCGCGATCGTTAAGGATGGCGTCGGTGTGCCCCAGGCGAATGCTGGTGAGAGCGTCGAGATCGTGCTCGATCACACCTCGTTTTACGCCGATTCGGGCGGCCAGGTGGGTGATACCGGCTGGCTCTATTCCGACGACCACAACGTGGCGGTTGCCGACGTTCTGGGTTGCGTGCAGCCGGTGCAGGGTGTTCGCGCCCACAAGGTCTACCTGCGCCAGCCTATCGCACTGGGCGCCTATGTCGATACCGTGGTGGATACAGAAACCCGGTCTGCGATTCGCCGCAATCATACAGGTACTCACCTCCTGCATGCTGCCTTGCGTGAGGTTTTGGGCAAGCACGTCAAGCAGGCTGGCTCCCGGGTCGATCCCGAGCACCTGCGTTTTGATTTTTCACATTTCACCGGAGTTGCCGAGGAAGAGCTGGCAGACGTAGAAGAGATGATTAACCGCCAGGTGCTCGCCAACACCAAAGTAGAGACCCTGGAGGACGTTCCCATCGATGTCGCGGTGAACGAATACCACGCCATGGCCTTGTTCGGAGAGAAGTACGGCGAGAAAGTCCGGGTGGTGAGAATCGGTGATTTCTCGACTGAGCTCTGTGGTGGCACGCACACTGGGGCCAGCGGAGAAATCGGGGTGGTCAAGCTGCTCAGCGAGGGCGGAGTGTCTTCCGGCGTCCGTCGCGTGGAAGCGGTTACCGGCCTTGGCGCTTTGGGCGAGTTCCGGCGTGGCCAACAAGTGGCGCAACTCGCAGGGCAGTTTGCTGGGGAGCATCTGTCACCAGCGGAGGCGCTGCGCAGCAAGCTCTCCTCCCAGGAGGAAGAGATCAAAAGACTGCGCCGTGAGCTTGATCAGGCGCGGATGAAGTCTGCTGCCAGTTCGGTCGCTTCGGCCGCCAGCCAGGCGGTCGTGGTGGAAGGGATCCAGGTGCTGGCGCAGCGCGTCGACTCTCTGGATCGCGGTCAGTTGCGCACCCTGGTCGACAATCTTCGTAACAAGCTCGGCTCGGGGGTAGTGATTTTGGGCTCGGCACAAGAGGGTGGGAAGGTCGCCCTGATTACCGGAGTTACGAGTGACCTGACTAAACGTCTCTCCGCCGGAAAAATCATCGCGCCCCTGGCCCAGCGAGTCGGTGGCTCTGGCGGAGGCCGTCCGGACATGGCGGAAGCAGGAGGGAAAGACGTCTCCGCGCTCAACGCGACACTCGCCAGCGCCCCCGAAGTGGTTCGCGAACTACTTGGTAAGACCGCCCTTAGCGTCTAAGCGAAAAAGCAGCAAGTCCCTCCGCTGCGCTCCCCTAAAGACGGACGCTTTGATGGCAGACGCTTATGTTACAGACACTTACGTTGCATTCACTCGTCACTTGCAAATGAATTGTCATCCCGACCAAAGCGTAGCGCAGTGGAGGGACCTGCTGGTTATTTTCACTTCCTAGGCGCTCACCATCGCGGTACTTCAGCCCCATCCTTCATTGCTGCTCGCAACTTGCCAACCTATAATCGGGTTAGCTCTGGCGTGCGGGATTTGGGTCCGCTACAGCAACTATGCTCTCTGCCGCGCGTTTGCTCCGTGCGTTCTGCTCTCGAAGCCGCATGACGCCGGCTTGGCGGGCGCGCGCCGCCTGCGGTCTCGTTCTTCTCGGCTCGATATCCCTTTACGCCCGCCAACCTACGCAACTCCCGCCCTTTGAGCACGCACAGCACCTGCGCGATGCCCTGGAAGCTCGTCCCGAATCTCAGCGTACCCGGGCCGCCTACGATCGGGTCCTCGATGCGTACCGCGCTGTCTATCACCACGACCCTGCGTCGCCCAAAGCCGATGCTAGCGTGCTTGCCGTGGCCCAGTTACTGGCCGAAGAAGGCCACCTCTTCTCCGACCAAAAATTGCTCCAAGACGCCATCGGCCAATATGAATTCCTGCGCGTGCAATATCCAAGCAGTCATTACCACGCTCTCATCGCCGAGGGCGAAAAGCAGGCCCGCCAGGAGCTGAACGCAATCCACCATACCGCCGCGGCCCGGCCGCAGCATAATGCGGTTCTGGCCGCAGCCATCGAGTCGCAGCAATCCGACCCTGCCCCTGCAATGACGCCGCCGGCCATCCAGCCGAAGCAGACTCCCGCGCCGTCGCGGCCGCCTCCTGCAATGACGCCGGCAGCCGTTCAACCGGGTCCGCCGGCACAGACCGCGCCCGCTCCGGAGGAGGTTCCACTCACCGCACCCGCTGTGCCGCACCCCGGGCGGGTCGCGCTGGTGGGTGCGATTCGCCACTGGTCTACCCCGGTGTACACCCGCATCGCGATCGATCTCGAGGACCAGGTGGCCTATCAGGCAGCCCGGGTGCCCGGTCCCGACCGCATCTACTTCGATCTGTATGGCGCACGCCTCGAGCCAGGATTGAACGGCAAGTCAGTCGAAGTGATCGATGACGGTTTTCTTAAACGCATTCGGGCCGCGCAATTCTCCAACAACGTAACCCGGATTGTGCTCGACGTGAGCTCCGTTTCCGACTACTCGGCCTTCCTGCTCCCCAATCCGTGGCGCCTCATCATCGACATTCACGGCCTTAAGCCCGGCACATCCCCGACCACCAATCTAGCGAGCGCTCCTCCGGCGGCGGCCCCACCCAACAGGAGCATCAATCCAAATCCCGCTTCTGCCCGGGTGCCTGCGCCTTCCCCTCCGAGTAAACCGCCAGTTGCTAACACGCCGCAACCGGCAGCAGTGGCCAGTGCCGCTGCGGGGACCCGCTCCGGCACGCAGGAGATCGCAGCCCTGGGCCAACAGCCGAATCGCGTCCAGGCCACCGACCATCCCACCACTCGACCTATCGCAGCCTCGGTGGCCGGAACCGTTCCTGCGCCCCAGCCAGACGACGGGTCATTGGCTTCCACCACGGCGGCTACACCAGCACCGGCCCCGGCCACCAGCCGCAGCCGCAAGAAGCCAAGCCCCCTACACCCGGCAACCCCAACCACTTCGGATGCTGACGAAAATCTCTCTCCGCCCACGCACGAGGCGGAGCCGACCGCAGCCGGCGAGCGCTCCCTGGTGCGTACCCTCGGTCTCAAGATTGGCCGCATCGTCATCGATGCCGGCCATGGTGGACATGACTCCGGCACAGTCGGACCAGGCGGGATTGAAGAAAAGCAAGTGGTGCTCGATGTCGCATTGCGGCTGGGCAAGCTGCTCAAGCAGCGCCTGGGCGCCGACGTGATCTTTACCCGCGATAACGACACCTTCATTCCCCTCGAAACCCGGACCGCCATCGCCAACAAGGCGCAGGCCGATCTCTTCCTCTCCATACACGCCAACTCCAGCCCCGACTCGTCCGCACGTGGAGTTGAGACTTACTACCTCAACTTCACCACCTCGCCCGATGCCCTGGAAGTAGCCGCACGTGAAAATGCTGTCTCTGACGAGTCCATTCACGAGCTCTCTGACCTGGTGAAGAAAATTACTCTCAAGGACAAGATAGACGAATCGCGCGAATTTGCTGCCGACGTTCAGAAGTCGCTCTATGTCGACCTGGAAGATGGCAACCCGGGACTGCGTGATCGCGGGGTCAAGAAGGCTCCGTTCGTGGTGTTGATCGGCGCCAACATGCCATCGATCCTTGCCGAGATATCGTTCCTCACCAATTCTGACGACGCGCGCCAGTTGCAGCAGCCGGCCTATCGCCAGCGAATCGCCGAGTCGCTCTACCGCGGAGTAGCGAGATACATCAGCGGCCTGAGCGGCGTTCGCCTGGCACAGAGTCTGGGTCGCCCCACGGGCAATTGAAGTTGCTAATTCGACACCTGGAGTAGAAATGCTCTAGTCTCTCAACAGGTGCGTATGCTTCGTGCCCTCCCGGCCTCGGTAATCTTCCTGTCTCTGCTGGTATCCCCGGCGCTGGCCAAGCCGGCTCCTGCAGGCCCCGCTCCTTCGCCTCTGTTGCCCACAGACTTCGCTGGCTGGAGCCTCAGCGCACCCGTTCAGGAAAGTGCTGCGCCAGAGACCGCGGACGCCGCCAACGCCTCGGTGCTGAAGGAATACGGGTTCCAGCAGTTCACCACTGCGCACTATGTGAATGGGGATAACAAGCTCAGCGTCCGCGCCATTCGTTTTCAGGACGCGAGTGGTGCCTACGGCGCGTTCACTTTTTTTCGTCGCCCAGGTAGCATCGCGGAGCAGATCGGTCGCAGCGCAGCCTGGGACGGCAGCCACGTCTTGTTCTGGAACGGCGCCACCCTGGTGGATGCCACCCTTGATCATGTCACTCCCATGACTGCCTCGGAGTTGCGCGAGCTGGCCAAGGATCTGCCTCAGCCGCCGGGCTCGGCGAACATCGCTCCTCCTTTGCCCGGCTATCTTCCCCGCCAGGGGCTCGACCCTGGCCTTACCCACTACTCGCTCGGGCCGGAGGCTTATGCTCGGGGCGGAGGCGTGCTGCCCGCAGTACTGGTGGACTTTCCGTCGAGTGCTGAGGCGGTCACGGCGAACTATTCCAACCGCGACGGAGATGGGCAGGTGACACTGCTGATCTACCCCACGCCACAAATGGCGGCTGCACGGCTGCGCGATATCGACGCCTTCCTCAAGGCCGGCAATGCCAAATCCGCCTGGCCGCAAGCGCTGGCGGAGAGCCGGCCCGACTCTCTCCTCACCCGCCGCAGCGGTCCCATCGTCGCGGTCGTCAGCGGATCGCTCCCGGCTGCCACTGCGCACAAGCTGCTCAACCAGATCAACTACCAGGCCGATGTCGTCTGGAACAACCCGCAGGGTTACATCAGCGACGGCTCCAAGGTCGCCCGTCTCATACTGGGCATCTTCGCCCTGACGGGCATCCTGGGGGCCGCAGCGATCCTCCTGGGCCTCTTTCTCGGGGGTGGGCGAGCCCTGTATCGTGTGCTTCGCGGTAAGCCCGCCTCCGCCTTCCAGGAAGAGACAGAGTTCATCCGTCTCAACCTTGAGGACTAGGGGTTACCCTTTGCAGTCGACAATTTGGTCCAGCCTTCTTTGAACCGATTCAGGTGCAGCCAAACTCCTAAGTGCTCCGATTGCTGAGGCTTGAGACTCCTTTCCGGTCGCCTCCGACAGCGTTCAGGTTGCACAGAACGGGAACCTTTTTCTCGCTAAGATGCTCATAATAAATCGCTTGCCGACATCTTTATTTTGCCTTGACACCCTCGGGAGCCGACCATAAGATTTCGCCAGAAAGTTCTGATGGCTTTGCCTCCGTTGGAACTATTCTCCCTAGAGAAGAGGCCGCCCTGTTGCCGGGTGGCCTTTTCGTTTTCCCCGGCATACCGCTTAGCACCCGCGTCTTTACGCGTGGCGAGAGCGTAGATACAATCCGACTAGGTACGTGCAACGGGGGCGCGCCGACGTAGCTCAGTTGGTAGAGCAGCTGATTCGTAATCAGCAGGTCATCGGTTCAAGTCCGATCGTCGGCTCCATCGACTCTGTTATTTCTCTTTTCACACTGCACACAAAGCCAAACGGCTCAACCATTTCCTTTCCTTGTTCCTCGTCGAGTTTAGTACCGCCTTATCCACTGTTTTTTCCCCTCTATCGCTTGCGGTCGTGTCGAGCCCATCCGCATAATCGCCTAAGAAGCTGAGGTGTGAGGGTGACTGCCTCCAACGATCACATCACTGTTACCCAATACAACCGGCAAGATGTTCTTCGCATTTTGCGCATTCGGCTCAAACAGCTTTCGTCCTGGGAGCGTTCTGGGCTCATCGACCAAAGTGACACGTATTCGTTCCAAGATCTGGTCCAACTGCGCAAACTAAGGGATCTGCGTGCCACGCGCCTTTCCGTCGCCAATATTCGTGCGTCGATTCATGCCATGCGGCAGGTCTCCGGTGTGGCCAATCCGCTGCTCGAGGCGGGTGCTGTCCGCAACGGAACCCGGCTCGCCTTTCGTCTCAGCGGTGCCATGATGGAGCCGATCGCACGCCAATTCGTGTTTGACTTCGATTCTCAGCGACACAGTCAGCTGGCCGAGGTAAGTTCTGCCGCCAGCCACCAGGCGGCCAGGGAAGCTCGTGTGCAAGGCCTCTTCTTTGAAGCCGTGCGCATGGAGGAGCGGGGTAAGACGCAAGAGGCGGTGGCTCACTACGAGAGCATTCTTGCTCTCGACAGTTGTCACGCACCCGCCTGCATTAACCTGGGTACGATTCAATACAACCAGCGGCACTTTATTGAAGCGGAGAGTCTCTACCGGCGGGCGACTGCGGCGGATCCGAAGTACGCGTTGGCCTTCTTCGACCTGGGCAACGTGCTGGATGAGCTGCAACGTCTCCCGGAAGCGATCGAGGCCTACACCACTGCCATTCGCCTGGTGCCCCACTACGGCGACGCGCACTACAACGTCGCCTTGGCCTACGAACGGACCGGTGATCGGCGGGCAGCCCTGCGCCACTGGACCACTTACATTAAGCTCGATCCCATTGGCCCCTGGTCCAACCACGCCCGCATTCAGGCACGCAAGATTCTCGAGCGGGAAAAATTATCCATCGTCCATCGCGGCTCGTCAGCCCGGCACGACCACCCCTTGCGGCGTACACGAACCGTACCCAGGCTGCTCTCCGTTCCCAAGCCGCTGCTACCCCTGTAGGCCCGCTGGACAGGCAGGCATTTCAACGGATAGGTTATTCCCGTGGCTGATTCCGTTCTCGCTTCGCAACCCGCTCCCCCACTCACACTGCTTTCGGAAGACGAACAACTCTTTCGCGCAACCGTCCGCCAGTTTGCCCAGGAAAATATCGCTCCCCTGGTTCGTACCATGGACGAGCAGCAACATTTTCACCCCGAGTTGATCCCGCAACTCTTCAATCTCGGCCTGATGGGCATCGAGATCCCGATCGAATACGGTGGTTCCGGGGGAACTTTCTTCGAGGCCATTCTGGCGGTGGAGGAGATTTCCGCGGTCGACCCATCGGTGGGCGTTTTGATCGACGTGCAGAACACGCTTTGTATCAATGCGCTGTTGCGTTGGGCCACCCCCGAGCAGAAGAAGATTTATCTCACCCGGCTTGCGACCGATACCGTCGGCGCGTACGCGTTGAGCGAAGCTGGTTCTGGTTCCGACGCCTTCGCGCTCCAGATGCGGGCCGAAAAGCGAGGCGACTCTTTCCTGCTCAATGGGCAGAAACTCTGGATCACCAACGCCCGCGAGGCCGGCCTCTTCATTGTCTTCGCCACCCTGGATCCAAACGCTGGATACAAAGGGATCACCGCCTTTCTGGTGGACAAGCGCATGCCCGGTTTCTCCATTGGCAAGAAGGAGGATAAGCTCGGCATTCGCGCTTCCTCCACTTGCGAAATCATCCTCGAAGATTGCAAGGTGCCTGCGGCCAACGTGCTCGGCGAGCCAGGCAAGGGCTACAAGATCGCCATCGAGACGTTGAACGAGGGTCGTATCGGCATCGGCGCACAGATGCTCGGCCTGGCCCAGGGCGCCTGGTCCCACGCCGCCCGCTACGCTTTTGAACGCAAGCAGTTCGGCAAAGCGATTGGGGAGTTTCAGGCGGTCCAGTTTTCGCTCGCCGAGATGGCCACCGAAATCGAAGCTACCCGGCTGATGGTCTACAACTGTGCTCGCCTCAAGGACAACGGCCTTGGCTTCCTGAAGGAAGCGGCCATGTGCAAGTACTTTTCCTCCCAGGTAGCCGAGCGCGTGGCCAGCCAGGCTGTGGAGGTCTTTGGCGGGTACGGCTTTGTGAAGGACTACCCGGTTGAGAAGTATTACCGCGACGCCAAGATTGGCAAGATCTACGAGGGCACTTCAAATATGCAGCTTGCGACCATCGCCAAGCTCATGCTGGGGAACCACTAAAGCGGTTTCACAATGACTGCGCTGACCGCAGGTCCGTGTACAGTGACACTTTACGTTCATCCAGAAGTTATTTGTTAACTCTTTTAAATTCGATAATTTGTCACGAAATTGTCATTTTTTCGGCTTCCTGTGCTAATTTGAACAAGCTCCCCTTCCTCCCTTGGCGTATTCCCCACCGTCCCCTTCGTTCTTGGCAATATGAAGTTGAGGTTTCCCGTAAGTTGCTGTTGCCGTCAACTTGAGGTCAAGGATGGTCCGTGTAGGAATTCAGGAGTCGATCGCCCCGGTATTGCTTGAGGACTTTACCCGGGAAGTGGAGCTGGTGCGGATCGCAGAAGAGCCTGAAAGCGAAGTAGAAATCGAGATGTGGATCGCGCCCCTGAGTCTGAAGACCGTGCGGCGGCAATTGCCGCATCTGCGCGGGCTCAAGGTGGTGCAGGCCTTGTGGGCGGGGGTCGATATACTCCTGCAGCTCTTGCCTCCGGGTTTAACCCTATGCGATGCGCAGGGTGTGCATGATATTCCCGCTGCCGAGTGGGCCGTGAGCGCAATCCTCGCCATGCAGAAATACTTGCCCTTCTACTTCGGGCTGCAACAGCAGGAAAACTGGAGCGGCCGGCGGCAGGCCGAGCAGCTCTTCCAGCAATCGCATGTATCGCCGCCCGAGCTTCGTTCACCCGCGCTGATCGACGAAGTATCGGATACAACCGTCCTGATCGTTGGTTACGGCTCCATCGGAAAGGCGATCGAGTATAGGTTGGCGCCCTTTGGGCCCCGGTTCCTGCGTGTGGCGCGTCACGCCCGTGAAGGTGTCTCAGCTGTATCGCAGCTGGACGAGCTCCTGCCCCAGGCGGACATCGTGGTGCTGATCACGCCGTTGACCGCGGAGACCAGGCACCTGATGAACGCCGGCAGGATCGCCGCCATGAAGCGCGGGGCTCTCTTGGTGAATGCCGCGCGCGGCCCGGTGGTGGATACGGATGCATTGGTCCAGGCTCTCAATGCTAAGAAAATCCGCGCTGCCATGGATGTGACTGATCCAGAGCCGTTGCCGGCGGGGCATCCGCTCTGGAAAGCCCCCAACCTGCTGATCACGCCCCACGTGGCGGGAGCCAGCGCAAAATTCATCAAGCGCGCGCTGAACCTGGCTAGCGACCAGGCGCTGCGCTATGCGCGGGGGGAGGCTCTTATCAACATAGTCGAATCTGGGTATTAGAGATTGTCAGAGCTGCTGTTACGTGGTTGGGCCCGAACAAACAATTTAGAAAACGGTCAAGCGACCGAGGAAAGTGGGGCAGTCGCGTGAGATTGAGACATATGGGTTTTAAGCTGCGGCGTGCAGTATCGAATCGTGGAGTAATGGGGACCCTTACCGCCGCACCAGTGAAGTTTATGGACCGTATATCGCGGGTATCCAAGCCGGAAAAGCAGTTCAATCCGGTGCATCCCTTCGACGTCGAACACGGCACAGACACCAGCGGCTTGATCGCCGCGGAAGACCTTCAGGATAGCCGGCGCAGGAAAAGCATCCACAACACCGGTTTCTACGCGACCGCCCCCTCGATGTTTCACCAGGCTTTTGCGCGCATGGACATCGAGTTCGGGCGCTTTACCTTTATCGATCTGGGGGCCGGTAAGGGCCGTACTATGCTGCTTGCCTCGAACTTGCCTTTTCAGCGGGTGCTTGGGGTTGAGTTTATCCCGGAGTTGCATGCGATCGCGACCCGCAACATCTCTGCATATCAACCTGCCGCCCGCCGATGCCACGACGTGCAGTGCATCCTCAGCGATGCTCGCGACTTTGTTTTCCCACCTGTTCCGCTGGTCATTTTTATGTGGCATCCATTTGTCGGGCCGGTCTTCGAGCGGGTGATGGCGAACCTTGAAGATTCTCTCTGCCGGGACCCGCGTGAGGTTTATCTGGTGTACTTGAAGCCGAAATTCGAGCACCTAGTCGAACGCGTTTCATCTCTGCATAAGCTTTGGGAGAGCCGCTTCACCATGACGGAGCAGGATTTCGCCGCCTATATATTTCCCGACCAATCCGAGACCTGCGTCGCCTACGGGACGTCGGCCGTCTAGCGCCTTGGGAAGCGCGACAACGCCGCAAGCTCCACAGGAAATCCGGGGAAGCGTAGTGGAGCGGCGGTCTTCTCACCCGGTATTCCTCAGCCCGGCGGAGATGCCGTTGATGGTTGCGGAAAGAGCACGGTTGATGGCGTCCGAATCGTCTCCGGCACGCTTGCGCCGCAGCAGGTCAACCTGTATCAGGCTAATCGGGTCTACGTAGGGATTACGCAGCCGAATGGAGCGCGCAAGTACCTGGTTATTCTCCAGCAGTTCGGACTGTCCGGTGATCCTCAGGATACTTCGCCGGGTGCGATGGAATTCCGCTTCGAGCTTGCTAAACACTCGATCGCGAATCCCACGGTCGATAACCAGCGAAGCATATAGCTGAGCGATCCCGAAATCGGATTTGGCAAGGGCCATCTCCACATTGCGGATCAGGTCGATGAAGAGAGGGAACTCGCGCGCCATGGTCGCCAGGACGGCGGCGCCGCCAGGTTTCTGCCCATAGGATTCCAGGGCGTGTCCCACGGCGAACCACGCCGGGACCAGCTGCCGGCTCTGCGTCCAGCCAAAAACCCACGGAATAGCGCGAAGGTCGGCTAGGCTGCGGCGGCCGCCGCGGCGTGATGGGCGGGAACCGATCTTGGCATGCTCCAGTTCGGCTACCGGCGTGGCCTCTTCGAAATACTGCAGCACTTCTGGGTCGTCCAAAATGTGTTCCCGGTAAAAGCCGAAGGCCACGCTCGATAACTCCGCAAAGGCGGCTTCCCACTCCGGCGCGAGAACGCCGGTGAAATGGCCGTGGGGGTTGCGTGCATTCGGGCGCGCCAGGGCATCCAGTGACGCCGCGATCATCAGCTCCAGATTGCGTTCGGCGAGGATAACGTCGGAATACTTCCAGTTCAGTACTTCACCCTGCTCAGTAATGCGAATCTGGCCGGTAAAGGCGCCGGCTGGCTGAGCATAGATTGCGCGATGCGTAGGCCCGCCGCCGCGGCCGACAGTGCCGCCCCGGCCATGAAAGAGCCGCAGCCGCACGCCGCTCTCGTGCGCCACCTGGTGCAAGGCGCGGTGGGCGCGAAAGATCTCCCAGGTGCTGGTAATCATGCCGCCGTCTTTGTTGGAATCGGAGTAGCCCAGCATGATTTCCTGGATGTTGCCCCAGGACTTCAGCAGTTGGCGATAGCTGGGCGACTGCCAGAGCTCGCGGCAGATGGCCGGCGCATTGCGCAAATCTTCAATGGATTCGAACAACGGAACCGGCATGAGTCCAGGATCGTCCCCGCTGCCCTCGACCCGCACGCCACCCAGGCGGGCGAGCCAGATCACATTCAGCACATCTTCGGTGCTCGAAGCGCCGCTGATCACGTAATGACGTATGGCTTCAGGCGTGGAGGACGCTTTCAGCTCGGCAATAGCGCGGAAGGTGTCGATCACGTCGGCGGACGGAGCGGAAAGCGGCGGTGGTACCGAAGAAGCCCGCGCCGGGTCACACTTCCAGGCAGAGGCTTCTTCGAGCGCCGCAGCGTGCAGCCGCGCATGCTGGCGGATATCGAGCGTCTGCAGATGAAGCCCGTAGGTGCGCACCTCGAGCATCAAGGGATCGATCAGGGCATGGGCCAGCCGGGGGCCGCGGTTTTCAACCAGGCTGGCGTGCAAAATCTCCAGGTCCTCGAGCAGCTCCTGCGCTGATTTGTACGCGGGTAAGCCAGCCAGTGCTGCATCGAGAACCACTGCCGGGTTCCCCGCGGGATTACCCACGCCAGCCAGGCGCACCCGGATGCAGCTCAGGAATCGCCGGTACGATTCATAATCGAAGCGCTCTCCGAAGGCCTGCTGCCCGGTGGTGTTGAGCGCATCGAGATAGCCTTGCAGCCGCTGCTCGAGCGCGCCGCTGATGGATACTTGCTGCGCCGAACTGGTGAGCAGATCGAGGATAAGCCCCAGCTCCAGCTGATAGTGCGTGAGCAGATGCTCACGAGCCATCTGCAGCGCTTCCCGCGTGACCTGCGGCGTAACGTAAGGATTGCCGTCACGGTCCCCGCCGATCCAGGACCCGAAGGAAAGCAGTACCGGCATCTCAGCCAGGCTTAGGCAGACACCATACTCCGCCTCGAAGGCCGCAGCGACTTCGGTATAAAGACCGGGTAGGGTGGCATAGATAGAAGCATCGTAGTAGTCGAGGCCCATTTTCACCTCGTCGCGAACCGTGGGTCGGCGGGTTCGGACCTCGTCCGTCTCCCACAGGGCAGTGATCTCGGCGGTAAGACTTTCTTCGAAGAGTTCCAACTGCTCGTCTGAGAGCGGGATGCGATCGAGCTGCTCGAGCAGATCTGCGATGCGATGCCGTTTGAACATCACCACCCGCCGCGCCACTTCGGTGGGGTGCGCGGTAAAGACAGGGATAATCGAAATGCTGCGAAGCCACTCCAATGCTTCTTCGCCCGAGATGCCCGCGGCGCGCATAGCGCGGAGCGTTCCACGCAGGGAACCGCGCTGCGCCTCACCGGAAAGCTGCAGCGAGAGCCGCCGGCGCTTGCGATGGTTGGTCTCCGCCAGGTTGATGAGCTCGAAGTAGAAGGCGAAGGCGCGCGCCAGTCGATAGGCCTGCACCAGGTCCAGCGAATGAACGCTGCCTAATGCAGTGGCGAAGGGCTGCGCGGCTTCGGATTTCGGGTCCGCACCATCCTGGGCTTCGCGGCGCCGGATAGCGATCTGGCGCAGCTCCTCCACTTCGGCGAAGAGTGGCTCGCCCGCCTGCTCGCGCAGTACCTGGCCGAGAAGCATGCCCAACGAACGGACGTCGCGCCGCAGTGGCGCCTCTTTGATGTCGCCCGTGCGGGCTTCGAGTTCAGCCAGGCGAAGGGACCAGTTCTCCGGTTTCCAAAGCAGAGTCATTGTCTTTGATTATGCCGGAAGCGAAGTCAGCACTCGAGGTTCCCGCGAGCGCAAAATTCTGTGATTCTGTTCGCCTTTTCGATCATCTGTTTACTTGAACCGATGAAAGCGATGCTGGTAGATAACTCGACCCAAGGCCCAGCGCTGATCGCGGCCGAGCTCCCTCAGCCCCAGCCGGGCGAAGGCGAACTGCTCATTCGCGTGCGCGCAGCCGGCGTAACGCCCACCGAGCTGCGCTGGTATCCGACGAATCAGACGAAAGATGGAATGCCACGCAAGCGAGCCGTGCCCGGGCACGAATTCTCCGGCGTAATCGCCGAGCTGGGGAAAAATACCAAGGGCTTCGAGGTTGGCCAGGAGGTCTACGGCATGAATGACTGGTTTGCCGACGGCGCAACCGCTGAGTTCTGCGTGACCAGGCCGGAGAGCATAGCTCCAAAACCGCTGACCCACGAAGCCGCGGCCACCGTACCGATCGGAGCCTTAACCGCATGGCAAGGTCTGTTGGAGCGAGCAAAGATCCGGCCAGGCGAGCGGGTGCTGGTGCATGGCGCTGCGGGTGCGGTAGGCATGTTCGCCGTACAACTCGCTCATCTTCACGGCGCGCATGTGATTGCTACCGCCTCGTCACGCAACTTGAAATTTGTTGCCGAACTAGGCGCAGAAGAAGTGATCGACTACCGGGCGTCGCGCTTCGAAGATCGGACCCAGAAAGCCGACGTAATATTCGACGGGGTTGGCGGTGAGACCCTCGACCGATCCTGGAGCCTGCTCAAATCCGGCGGCAGGTTGGTAACGATTGCCGCGAGCAGTGAAAGTGTTACCGATCAGCGCGCCAAGGACGCATTCTTCATCGTAGAACCCAATCAAAAGCAACTAATCGAAGTTGCGAAGCTGCTGGATGACGGCACTCTCAAGACCTATGTCAAAGCCGTCGTTCCTCTGGCAGAAGCTTCAGATGCCTACAGTGGGTCCGTCCCAAACAACCGCGGATACGGCAAAGTGGTCATTGTTATCTGATCCGGGAATTTCAACGTCCCAACGGGTACGAGTGGCTGACCGGAAGGGACGGGTGCCCCAGGTTCGCCAAAGCGTACCTGGGACGAAAAAGATGGGGCGAAGCCCCACCATCGCTTAGACGCTCACTTGCAGAGCTGACTTCACTTTGATCGTGTTAGCGATGCCGGCTACGCGTTGATAGGACTGCAGCCGGTCCGCATGTTCGAAGGTGTCCGTCACCACAATCAACTCGTCGGCACCAGTATCCTCCACCAGCTTCTTAACCCCCGCCTCTACGGTTGCGTCCGAACCCACAATCGCCGCGCCCAGTTTGCTCTCTACCGCAGCGCGCTCCCAGTCCTCCCATAAAGGCTCCATCGAATCCACGGGAGGCAGCAACTCCACCGGCCGATTGCGGATCAATTGTAGAAAGCGCTGTTGCGGAGTGGTGAACAGCCGCCGGGCTGCAGCATCCGTTTCCGCCGCAATCACCTGCACGCCTACCATGAGGTGGGGCCGGCGCAGCACCGCACTCGGCTGGAACCGGTCGCGGTACATTTGTGCCGCTGTGTACAGATACTCAGGCGCGAAATGAGCGGCAAAAGCAAACGGTAGACCCAGCATTGCCGCCAGTTGGGCGCTGAATCCGCTCGAACCCAGCAGGGTGATCGGCACATTGCTCCCCTGCCCGGGAATTGCTCTGACGGCCTGCCCTGGCTTTTCGGGCCCGAGGTAAGCCCGGAGTTCCTCCAGCAGTGCCGGGAAATCGTCTCCGCTCTGGTGCAAGTCCCGTCGTAGAGCGCGCATCGTCGCAAAGTCGCCGCCCGGAGCCCGTCCCAGCCCCAAATCGATGCGCCCCGGATACAGCGCCTCCAACGTCCCAAATTGCTCCGCCACCACTAGCGGCGCATGGTTCGGCAGCATCACTCCACCGCTGCCCACCCGAATTGTCTTCGTTGCGGCTGCCACATGCCCGATCAGCACCGGCGTCGCCGAGCAAGCGAGTCCCGCAATGGAGTGGTGTTCTGCCAGCCAATAGCGCTGGTAGCCCAACTGTTCAACGTGCTGAGCCAGGTCCACCGACCGGGCAATTGCGCTGCCCGCGAGCTCGCCCGGTCGCATGCCGACCAGATCGAGAACCGAAACGGCTAGTCTTGTACTCATGCAGAATTAGATGAACCAGCCCCCAAAGCGACTCAACCTCAGCATACCGTTAGATGGAGCGATGATCCCAATCCGGAAAATTGAGCTACCTGTCCCGGGTCTGGGGCCCCTGCAGTCGGAGGCGCGAGACGAAGGCTACGACTTCATTGAAACACTGGTAGAGGAATGGGCAAGCGCGAAGAATCGCTTCGACGCTGCCGGAGAGGCCCTCTGCGGCCATCTGGATCGGGGCCTGCTGGTTGCAGTGGGCGGACTTAACCTTGACCCCTTTGCTGGCCGCCCGGACATGGGCCGCATCCGGCGTGTTTACGTGAGGCCTGCATGGCGAAACAAAGGCATCGGGAGAGCATTGGTGACCGCTCTTGTGGAGGAGGCACGGGTCCACTTCAGTTGTGTGCGCCTTCGTGCGGAAAACGTGCGGGCCGCACGACTGTACGAGAGCATGGGCTTCGCTCCCATCTCCAGCCCGGACGCCACCCATATCCTGCTTTTTGACAAAACGATCGCTTCCTAATCACCTCCCGCTTCTATCCTTGGCGGTCTTCTTAGCAGCGGGCCGCCGCAATTCGGACAAATGTGCGCATGCACTTCCTCTGCACACTTTAGGCAGAAGGTGCATTCATACGAACAGATGGTTGCGTCGGGTGTCGAGAGCGGCAGCGGTGCATCGCAGGTTTCGCATTTTGCTTTCATCAGCAGCATGAATGAAGAATATCCGGAAGGTCACGTCGCTTTTCAAAACTGCAACTTCTTGGTTGCATGTTAACCGAAGCTGGGTTAGCATGCTCACAATATGCAACTTGGAGGTTGCGTTAATGAAAAACCAGATTGAGAAGCAGATTGAGATTGCGGCGCCAGTGTCGCGGGTTTGGCGGGCGTTGACGGATTCTGGCCAGTTTGGCGAATGGTTTCGAGTGAAGATGGATGGACCCTTTGTGGCGGGCCAGCGGGTGGGCGGTCAGATTACTCATCCGGGATATGAGCATGTGCGGATGGAGATAGAAGTGAAGGCGATCGAGCCGGAAACCCTTTTCTCCTACATGTGGCATCCGTATTCCGTCGACCCGAAGGTGGATTATACGAAGGAGGAGTCCACGCTGATAGAGTTTCGGTTGAAGCCGATCGCGGGGGGAACCTTGCTGACGGTGACGGAGTCCGGCTTTGACAAGATTCCCAGCGAGCGGCGCGCGGAGGCTTTCCTCAGGAATGACAGCGGATGGGCGCAGCAGATGAAGAATATCCAGGCCTATGTTAGCAAAACGACATAGCAGTACGCGGGCAAAGGCGGCGGTCTTCGCTGCACTGGGAGACGAGACCCGGCTATCGCTGCTCGTCAGGCTATCAGACGGGCAGCGGTATTCGATTGCTGAACTGACCGAGGGGACCAAGCTCACCCGGCAGGCGGTAACGAAGCACCTGCGCGTGCTGGAGCGGGTGCGCATAGTACATGGGACACGTGAAGGGCGAGAGAGTTTGTTTTCGTTCGATCCGCAACCCGTGATTGAGATGAAGGAGTATCTGGAAATGGTCTCAAAGCAATGGGATGTGGCGCTGGCGAGGTTGAAGACGTTTGTTGAAAGCGATCATCGTTGACAAAGGAGCCTTATGGCAAACAGCTTCGGCACAGATATTCTCATTCAAGCGCAAGACCCGAGGAATGCGGCGTTATTCTACGTCAACAATCTAGGCTTCGAGATCAACGAAGAAACGCCGCAAATGATCAGTTTGTGTGGCCACCACATCAACCTGTTTATCGAGCGAGGCCCAACGCTGGGACCAGTCCTGGAAATCACGGTTGATAGTGTCGAAGAAGCCAGGAGCCGGCTGGTCAAGCAAGGCTGCAAAATCGTAAAAGATGAGCCGGAGTTTCCGCGCTGCTATGTCAAGGATCCCTTCGGGTTGATCTACAACCTAACTAGCTAAGTCTGACCCTTACTTAGTGGCCGCAAACTGCTTGAGTCGAGTCCGGAGGTGCTCAAGATCAGCACTTGAGAGATAGTGGCCGTCGGCGATCACGCCCGCAATCTTGCGCGTGTTGGCGATGTTGTCCAGTGGGTTGGCCTGGAGCAGGACAAGGTCGGCGATCCGGCCTGTCTGAACGGTACCGAAGTCGTTGCGCCGGTTATAGAAATCTGCCGGATTGAGGGTCGCAGTCTGCAAGGCTTCGAGTGGGGTAAAGCCGGCCGCGACAAAGCGCTGCAGTTCGAGATGGAGACTGATCCCGGGAATGACATCGACTCCAGCAGGTGTGTCGGTGCCGGCCAGAAAAGGTACGTTTGCGGCGTGGAGCTTGCGCATTATGTCGAGCTCGTGCTCGACAAATTTCTGCCGCACCGGGAGTGGGTCCGTATCGAGAGATTTCACGATCGAAGCTTGCGATGCCGGCCACTGCCTTGTGACCCAGGTGTGGGCTGCGTATGCGAGGTCCGGGTCCTTTGTATAGTCGATCGCATCCACCAGCCACTGCCCTCGTTCCCAGTAAAGCGTCGGGCACTGCCAGACATGGCGGGTCGCCAGCAGCTGAATGATGTTGGCCTCACGGACCGGATCGTAGGTCTCGAGGAACATACCCGGAGTCTTCTTGCCGGTGAGATAGTTGTCTTCATCGGGGGAACTGGCTTCGAAGATACCGATAAGGTGTTCAAAGGTGAGCTGGCCGGCGGCGACAGCTTCCGAAGCACGGACTGCGTCGGGAACGTGGCCTTCAAAAGCGATACCCACTTTTTTTGACTCGTCCGCGATAGCGAAGTAGGCTTCGCGGGGAACACCGGACTGAACCTTGATGAAATCGACTCCGCGGCTCTGAAGCATGTCAACCGCTTTGCGCCCGTCCTCCGGAGTGGCGATGGGGATGACGGCTTTGTATGTAGACTTGGGACCGTCAAGCATCGGCCCGGAGACGACCATGCGGGGACCAGGAAGCCGGTGCGCGGCGATCTGGTTGCGAGCCTCGAGAACAGGGTCAAGTTTGCTGCCCATATCGCGCACCCCGGTTATTCCGTTAGCCAGAAAGAGGGGGAGAACGAGGTCGGTGCCATCGTCGGCGGTGCTATCGAAGTAGACGTGAGTGTGCATATCCCACAGCCCCGGGATGAGGTACTCGCCGCTGGCCTCGACAATTTGACCGGCTCTCGGGGTGACGCTGGTAGAGGGGGCGATACCGGTGATGCGGTTCCCCTTAATCGTCACCGTGGTGTTGGGCTGGGTTTTGCCCGTAACCGTGTCGATGACGGTTACATGGGTGATACAAAGCGTCTGCTGCGCTGCTGCACCGAGCGTCAGAAAGGGCAATGCAAGAACGAGCTTTTTCAGGATGCGCACACAGTGATGGTAATGGCCATTTGAACTCAGGAGAAAACCATCTTCCTTATGCAATCGCGCACCGTGCCCCAAGCCTGGCTCTCCGGATCAACCAAATCAAAATGGTCTGCGGAACGGATGATGTTGACCGTCGCAGTATCCCCCAGCCGGCGCGACATCTCCGCCCACCGCGACGGCAGCGCCGGTGGAATCTGATCGTCTGCCAAGCCCTGAATGAGAAGCTGAGGCAGGTGGAAGGGCAAAAGGTCCCTTGGATTGCCCGCCTTATACCGATCGGGCAGGTCCTGCGGACGGCCTCCCATCAGGGCATAGACTGCCTGTTTGTCGTGGGCGAAGGTAAAGTATCCCGACAGATCGATGGTCAGCCGCAGGTCGACCGCTCCCGCCAGTGAGACGGCTCCGTGCAGCGGAACCTGCGGTCGCGGCTGGTAGATCTCGCTGTGGGGGTCGATGTGATGTCTGCCTGCTACCCAGAACGCCAGGTGGCCGCCGGCCGAGTGGCCCATGGTGATCACCCGCGACAGGTTCAGCGGATAGCTCTTGGCAAGCGCCGCGACAAAGTCGAAACCCACGGCTGCGTCTTGAAAAGTTGCCGGCCACCCCCCACCTGTCTCGCCTACTCTCCTGTATTCGACTGACCAGGTTGCGATCCCTTCCTTCTTCAGGGCCGCGCACAGATAGCCGGCATAGCCGAGGTCGTACTCCGATTTCCACCAACCGCCGTGGAAGAAGACCACCAGCGGCACGGGGGACGGGCCATGTATCTGCGGGAGCCAAAGATCCCCAAACTGCCAGGGGCCTACACCATAATGAATGCGGCGGTCCGCAGTCAGTGCAGGCCGGGACAGGATATCCATCCCTAGCGCAGCTCCACGATGATCGGCGTGTGATCGGATGGTTTTGGCTCGGCCCTCGGCCCGCGATCGATCTCGCAGCTTTGCAGGCGATCGGCCACGCTTGGCGACAGCAGGAAGTGGTCGATACGAATGCCGCGATTGTGCTCGAACGCCTGCCGGAAATAATCCCAGAAGGTGAACTGGCCGGCCTCGTCCGGATGCAGCGCTCGGAAGGCGTCGGTATAGCCGAGACTGAGCAGCGCCCGGTACCGTGCTCGTGGCTCCGGCTGGAACAGCGCGTCACGGATCCACGAGGCAGGCTTGTGGCAATCGATGTCCTCGGGAATAACATTGAAGTCGCCGCCAACCAACACCGGCAGACCTTTCTCACGCCAGGCGCTCATGTTCTTGATCAGCCTGTCCATCCAGGCCAGCTTGTAGGCAAATTTGTCGGTTCCCACCGGGTTGCCATTCGGAAGATAGATATTGACTACGCGAATGCCCTCGATGGTCATCTCGAGATAGCGCGCATGGCTGTCTGCCTCATCGCCGGCAAGCGTGGTGTTGATGGTCTCCATTGGATAGCGCGATAAAACCGCGACTCCGTTATAGGCTTTCTGGGTCACCGCCACGCTCTCATAGCCCAGCGCTTGGAATACCAGGGCCGGAAACTCTGATGCCTTCAGCTCCTGTATCAGGAGCACATCCGGCTGGCGAAGCTTGAGCCACGCGGTGACCAGATCAAGCCGGGCACGAATCGAATTCACATTCCAGCTGGCGATTTTCATGACTACCACCGTCTCACGATCTTTGCCCGGCATCAAGCAACCACTGCGCAGCTATTATGGGGAAGAAAGGCGCCAGCGCATATGTTTGTTTCCCAGCCAATTGGCTTTGTCAGCAGCCCGTTTAACGATACGACTGAAATTCCCAAAGGACTTCACGCCAAACACCGGGCAGAGGGGGTACTCAAGATGTTGCCGGAATTTGAGATTGGCCTCACCGACATCGAGGGTTTCTCTCATCTGTTTGTCCTTTGGGAATTCCATCGCTCTGAAAGTTTCGAACTGATCGGCACTCCCCCTTTTGACGATAAGCCGCATGGAGTATTTGCGACTCGATCCCCGCGCCGTCCGAACCCCATCGGCCTTACTGTCGTCGAATTGGTTCGTAGAGAAAACGAGCTGCTCCATGTTCGGGGGGTCGATATGCTCGATGGAACGCCCATTCTCGACATCAAACCGTATCTATCGAGCATTCCTGCGGAGACGCTGCGCCGCGGATGGCTGGCGGAGGCCGAGTCCCGCCAGAAGTAACCCAAGCGAACGCAGGCCGTCGCGAAGTTGTAGCATCATCTATAGCGTGTATGTCGAAAGATCAAAATCCGTTTCGCGCGTTTCTCAGCGCCCGCGTTTTCCTTTTCGCAGTAATTGTCGGATTCATCATTGCCGGTTGTGGATTTGGCGTTGATCATCTGGTACATCGTGCATCCAGGCTGTACGCGTCCGATCTATATACATTCATCGTCGCTGGCGTACTCTCTTATGCGCTCATGATGTATGAGAAGCGCAGGCGTCTGATGCTTGAACGCAGAATGATGGTAGCGGCTGAGGTCAACCACCATATCCGCAACGCACTCACTGCAGTCGTGTTTTCAGCATCCGTACAAGACGATCCTGCGCTGCAGGCTGTTCTCAAAGACGCCACGGCTCGCATCAACTGGGTTTTGACCACGGTGCTGCCGGATGGAGCGAAGGATCTTAGGTGGCCGGTGCAGGCACCGGACTGGCGCGCGGCGACATGGCAAGGCGAGGACAAGCCTCAAAGTCCTATGGATTGAGGATCCAGCGTTCTGAGGATCCTTCACGTATTCTTTAACAGTTCGGGGGAGAGGACCCTATGGCTGCATACGGAAGCGAGCTGTCGCGGCTGGTTGACGAATTGAACCGCTCGACAACCGCCACCAGAACTGGAGAAAGTGCGTCGATCGACCGATTGCTTGCCCTTGCCGTCCAACGCGGCGCTTCCGATGTTATTTTGGTGGCTGGATCGGCAATCGCGTTGCGAGTCAAAGGCGCCCTCACGCCATCTGCCGGCAAGCCATTGTCACCTGAAGAGCTTCGCGGCCTGCTGGTGCCGCTGTTATCGGCGCGTCAGGCCGGGGAGTTAGAGACCAACAAGTCGCTCGATTTCTGTTTCGAGCGAGGTTCAATCGGACGGTTCCGCGCCAACTTCCATTATCAGCGCGGCACGCTGGCAGCCAGCATTCGTTTGTTGCCCGCGCAGATCCCGTCGCTCGAATCGCTGCACCTACCCGCGGTATTATCTCAATTGACCGAACGGCGCCAAGGGCTCGTGCTGCTTACGGGTCCCACCGGATGTGGCAAGACATCAACCCTCGCTGCGCTGCTCGATCTGATTAACGCTCGTCGCCGCGATCACATCATAACCATCGAGGACCCGGTCGAATATCAACATGCGAACCGCGGATCGATTGTGGAGCAGATCGAAGTCGGCCATGACACCCCTTCATTCGCACAAGCTGTGCGCGCAGTGTTGCGTCAGGATCCCGACGTAATCCTGGTGGGAGAAATGCGTGATAGCGAAACCATGTCCGCAGCACTGACGGCCGCCGAAACCGGCCACCTCGTGCTGTCGTCTTTGCACACCAACGACACTTCTCAGACCATCTCCCGCATCCTCGACATCTTTCCCGCGGGACACCAGTCTCAGATTCGGCAGCAACTATCCCTGGCTCTGCTGGCAATCGTGACCCAGCAACTCGTGCCCGCCATCGACAACGCGAACCGTTACCCGGCCGTCGAAATTTTGATGGCCACCAGCGCCATCCGCAATCTGATCCGTACTGCCCAGGACCATCAGATCCGCTCGCATATCTCTACCGGGCGTGCGGAGGGCATGATGACCATGGAGCAATCGCTGGCCGAGCTTGTGGGAGCTGGCCGCATCGCGCGCGATACGGCTTTCTCCCACTGCTACAACGTGCACGAATTACGCCAATACCTGAGTGACCCGCCCAACCAGTCCTGAAGGCGATCGAACGTCAGTTGGAAGCCGTTTCCGGGGCCGCCGGTTTTTGGCTCACGACATCACTATCGACCCAGGCAGTCTTGCCGCGCAGCCATTGGGGATCCTTGAACTCCCATGCGATGCGCTTTTGCGCTGCGTCCCCATGCACGGTACCACTGGCGATCCGCGTCTTGCGTCCAGCAATAACCTCGAACTTGGATTCCGTTCCAGCGGTACTCGTACCCGGTGCAAAAGAGATCGTCAAACCCTGGTTGGCGTCCTCCCCCACAGCCGCGTAGTGCATCTTCTCGATGGACCATGCGCCGCCCGTCCAGGCCGCTTCGATAGTCACCGTCCTGCCGGGAAAATGATCGTCACTGTCGAGCATGGTGGCATGATCGCCGGCCAGTGCCTGCACGCGCAAGGTGCATCCCAGGCCATCCTGCGCCTTGAGTTTCCATTCAGCGCCGACCGTCAGCTCTTTCGGCGCAAAGGTAGTCGTCCATTGCTCTCCGGCGCCCGCAAAGACAGCGATATCGACGTTCTCGGTGATTGCGCCGTGATACGCGACGAAGTATGGCGGCTGGCTGATCTCCGTCCAGACGTCGGCAACACTGACTGCGTTCCCAATCTTGAGCGCTGTGCCTTCACCGGCAACAGCCGAGCGTTCGCGATACATGAGCACAGGCGGCTCGAGACCGGCAGGCGAGCTTCCACCGCCGCGCTCACTGATGTCAGAGCCCTGGATGAATTGCCACGAGACGGGTTGGCCTGAGTGATCGACAAAACGCAGCAGGTAGGTAGCGTCCTTACCTGGGTTGGCCGGGCGGTCGAGCTGCATCGTGGTGAGATAAGCGTCTGCACCCGAGCGCTTGTCGATTTCCACCATCTTTTGCTGGTTTGTGTAGTGCAGCCGCTTGCCGGTTGAGCGCTCGGTAAGCACCGCGTCATAGAGAGGCGTCGCGCCGTCGGCCGGGTCGACATAAAGTTCGATCATCGTATAGGGCAGCTCTGGGCCAATCCACTGAACGAATTGCTCCGGCCAGTGCCGGTAGACGATCTGCTCGGGAGCGATCGGAGCCGGAAGTTGCGCGAACATTGTGCCTGCACTGCCAAGAAGAAACGAAGCGATAAGAACTTTGACCATAACGTCTCCTTTCAGGTTTAGAAGGTGTAGCGGATGCCGAATTCCACGCGACGCGCAGCTTCCGCGGCTAATGGCTGGGTAAAAGTGGGCGAGCCGACTACGCCGCCCACGGTAGTCACGTTGGTGTGGTTGAGAAGGTTGGCCGATCGCGCGTTCAGGGTGAGGCTCTGATGGCGGTCGGCAGAGAGTCCGTGGGAATGAAGCTCGAAGGTACGGCTCAGGTTGGTATCCAGGTGAATGAGCGCCGGCATGGTTCCTGCGTTTCGTCCAAGCGAGCCATTGATGCTGGTGGTGTTGAGCAGTCCGAAGGGCGTTTGGTAGGTGCCGGTGCCCGGCTGCGCCGTGAGCGAGGGCCGATCGTTGAAGACGCCGTCTCCGTTGTTATCCATACCAGTGACGACGTCATAGGGGTCGCCGGAGGAAGCGTCGAACTGGCTGGTGAGCGAGAGCTTTGCCGGAAGGCTTAGCTGCCCAATGGCGAACAACCGGTGGGCAGACTCCCAGGAGGCACGAGTCGTTTCCCCGCGATCCGAGTAGGCTGACTGGGGAAAAAGCGTGGCCGAATCTGCATCGGTCTTCAGGTCGAAATACAAGTAACCGACAAAGATACCAAACCGCTTGTAGCTGTGCTGGTCTACGCCAAGGAAGACAACCTGGCCATGAAGATGGCCGGATTGTTCAAACTGGAAGATGTTTTTTCCGGGAGCGATGGGCCGCGGAGCAAGTAACGGATTCGTCGTGCTGTCATTGACTAAGGGAGCGTTGATATTGCGGGAGCGAATCGTGCCCCAGGCTTGCGCGTCGAAGAGGTTTGCCTGCGCATGCCAGTGTTGAGGCAATTCATGTTCCACGCCCAGCTGAGACTGGAAGGACCAGCTTTGTCCCAGGTTCGCCGCGAATTGGCGAGTCGTCGCCACGGCGATGGTAGAAGGCGCGGGCACCAGCGGTTGAGTGAATGACGGCGAGTAGAGAAGCGTTTGGGTCTGGCGCAGACCATTCAAGCGGTACGCTTCGGTGGTTACATCCGGCGTGACCGGGCTCGAAAATAGTCCGCCACGCACATGAATCACCCAACGTTGTTTGTGGTCGGGCGACCATGCGATGCCAACTCTGGGAACCAGGTTTCCGAAGCTGGCGGGCGAGGTTTGCAGGGCATAACGTACTCCCAGGGCCAAAGATAGATTCGGTTTCACACTCAACTGATCCTGCGCAAACAACGCCACCCGCCACTGCGCGAAGGGCACCAGCGGGGTGCCCTGGGTGACGTTGTAGGTGGTTGGAACGCCGCCGGGCAACGTGAGCAGCGTTCGCCGGTACTGTTCCAGTCCCGAGATCGCGGTCTGTTGCCCAATATTGTCGAGAGCGGGAGCCAGTCCACCGCCGAAGACAAAGGCGCCATTGAACGTGTTTGGATCGAAGTCGTGTACCAGAATACCCAGCGAGGCAACACCGATCTTCACCGAGTGCTTGTGATGACTCCACAGGACGTCGTCATCAACTTCGAGGTCACGCTCACGATTCTGCAGATAGCCCGTTGTGGCGCCCCCACCGGTAAAAGCGCCGGCCACCTGCAGGCTGGGCGCAGTCGAAAGTGGTACATCCCTGGTGCCCTTCCAGGTGAAACCGATGTGGGTTTCGTGCAGAAGTTTGGGGCTGACAGCGAAGATATCGGTCAGCCGCAGGTTCTGTTCGTTTACCGTGCTGTTGTAGCCCGCCTCGGGCAGGACAAGCCCGCCGCTGCCGACGTTGTCGGAGTCGTTCATGTTGGCGGAATACGTGGCCGCCAGCATATTTTTTGGGGTCAACTGCCAGTCGGCGCGCACGCTGCCGATCCACAAACGCTGCGGCGCCGAAACATTTTCGATCAGCGGCGTCTCTTCGTCATGGCTATTGAGTACGACGGCGTTCACAACGTTGAACTCGTTTATGTCGCGCCTCTCCAGGGCGAGAAAGAAATCGCTCTTCTGTTTGCGAATAGGACCACCTAACTCGAACCCATAGCGCCGCTTGCCTGCTGGTGTAGCACTCACTGCGAAGGGGTCTGTCGCGTTGAGGCCGGAGTCGCTGTCGGTAAAAAAGAGAGCTCCGTGCAGCGAGTCCCGGCCAGGCTTAGTGAATATTTCGACCCGGCCCCCCTGGTACGGCGGACGGTCGTATTCAGCCGAGAACATGTCAGGGTTTACGCGGATCGAAGCGATCGAGGATTTGGGCGGCAGGGTACTGCCGTTCTGAAAACCGTCTACAGTAATGATGGCCTGCCCGGGAGCACCGCCGCTGCTCGCGGCGAGCACCTGTAACTGGCGTTTGAAGTCATCTGGATCATCAGCCATGCCTTGCAGGTCCTGAGCCGTTAGCGTGTGCGTGCCGGCGCCATGATCCGCATCGACCGGCACTCCGCTGTCTTCTCCTACCTCGACGACCGCGTGAACATCCGCGATGCGGAGCCGAACGGTGATGTTCGCAGAGCCTTTGCCACTCATCTGGCTTTCCGCGAAGCCCTCTGCACGGACGGTTACTTGGTAGGGCTCATTCGCCACGCAATGGAAAACAAAGGAACCGCGCTGCCCGGTTGTAGTCTGTTCCGGCTTGGCTGCCTGCAGACGGACGTCGGCGCCGACGACTGCAGCTCCTGATGGGTCCAGCACCGTGCCGCTGAGGGTGCAGGTTTGCGCGCACAGCTTTCCGCCGACGCTCAGTGCAGCGCAGAGAAGTATGCAAGTCCATCGATTCATATCTCAGCCTCGACTTACAAGCTGAGAATCGCAGCTGGAGTAAGGATGAAACAGTGCTGGTTGTCACAAGAATCGGATGACAACTGTCATGGCCGAAAGAGGAGACGCTGATCGCTAAGGGAATTATGGGTGCCCACAATTGTTCGCGGGAAGAGGGCTTACAGCCACTGGATTCGGATGAAAACTATCGTGGGGAAGGGAAACAGCAGTGTTTACAACCATCCCTTGCTACGTGCAAGGCGCGCGGCCTCGATGCGGTTGGCGGCGCCGAGCTTGTTAATCGCCTCCGACAAATAATTACGCACCGTGCCCTCGGACAAGTGCAGATCCACCGCAATCTCAGCGCCGGATCTGCCCTCGCCGGCGCGCCATAAAATTTGCCGCTCCCGTTCGCTCAAAGGGTCAGGCTCCTGCGCCCAGGCCTCGGCTGCGAGTTCAGGGTCGACAACGCGCAGGCCGCGGCAGACGCGTCGCACACATTCCGCCAGCTCTGCCGCAGGACGGTCCTTAAGCATGTAGCCCTGCGCTCCGGCATCCATCGCACGGCGCAAATAGCCAGCGCGGGCAAAGGTAGTGAGAATCACGATGTGGACACGCGGATAACGGCCATGCACCTCTGCCGCCAGCGTGAGCCCACTCATTTCCGGCATCTCAATATCGGTTACCAGGACATCAGGTCCGTGCTCCGCGACCAGCGTCATGGCCTCTCGCCCATTCCGCGCCCGTGCCACCACAGCAATGTCCTTCTCGATCTCCAGCAAGGCAGCCAGCGCGCCCAGTACCATCGCCTGATCTTCGGCCAGAACCACGCGAATTTGCTTGCTCACGGTTCAACCATTTCTGTGTTCCCGCCGAATTGCGGCAACTCGATCTGAAGGCGCGTGCCGCGATGGGAATCGAGCGACAGACTGCCCCCCAACTCCTGGACACGCTCCCGCATGCCACGCAAACCATTCCCTTCCTGTCGGATATCACCCCGCCCGTCATCGGCGATAACCAGCTGTGTTCTGTCTTTAGCCGTTAACACTTCAATCGAGCATTCGCTGGCGCCGGCGTGGCGCACAATGTTGGTTACCGCCTCACGGAGCACGAGAGAAAGCGTGGCCTCATGCCGCGGCGTGAGATAGGGTGCCTGGGCCGGTCTGTTCACGCGCACCCCCGCAGTTTCCAGTACCTGGGTCGCGCGCGTCAGCTCGGAGGCAAATCCGTCGGAGCGGTAGCCGGTCAGCGTCTTGCGCACTTCTGCGAGAGCCTGTCTTGCGGTGCTCTCAATCTCTGCGATCTCAAGCGCGGCCCGTGTGGGTTGGCTGTCGAGCAGGCGGCCCGCTAACTCACTCTTAAGCACAATCAGGGAAAGAGAGTGACCGAGCACATCGTGCATATCTCGAGCGATACGTTCTCGTTCCGCAGTCTTCGCCAGTTGTTCAATCTCCTCATGGGCCAGGCGCAACTTGGCATCGGCTCGACCTTTCTGCTTCGTTCGTAGCCGGTTCATCCCGATGAGCAGACTGAAACCCACCCCCATCGTCCACACCCAGGTGGAGAGATGCAACCACCAGCTTTCCGCTACGATTGCCCCACATTGCAAGAGCAAAAGACCAATGACCGTGTTTGTCGATTCAGACACCTCAGGGATCGAGGCTGCTATATAGATGTAAATTCCCCACGCGGTCTGGTTGATCGGCACATAGATCTGAGCAAGAACAAACATGGCGAGCACCCAGACCCAACGGAACCTGCGGGGTCCGCGATGCGCCAACAGATAGAAGGGAATGAAAAGAGCGAGAGCGAGCAACAGCAGGAGCCATTTACTTGGCGGCTCGTGATCCGCCTCCGGTTGGAGGAACCAGAAGCCTAAAAACACCAGCCAGATCGCGTGGTCATAGGCAATCCAACGCCTCCAGCTCCACACAGGAAATCGGTCCGCGGGATCCATGCCGTCACCCTGGCAATCGGTCCCGAGCCAACTATCAACGTTCGAATGCTGAGGAGATGGTGGCGTCATGCGTAAGCCTGGGCCTCCTGCCTGCGGAAGACCAACGCCGCGGCTAGCAGAAATATTACCGTATAGCATGCGAGCATCATCCAGGCTAAGACCACTTCTCCCCGCCGAAGCTCAAGTGAAAAATGATCAAGCGCGATCTGCCGGCCGAATTTCTTGGTGACATCCCGCAGCGACGCGACAGCAGCGCCATCGAAACGGTCAGGAATTGCGTTGTGGCAAGGCTCAACCAGGACGCTCGCGGCCATAACCCCTCCATGTGCCCAATGGAGACATCATCCGGCCGATGGGTCATCGGCACTAGTGTCTTTTGTCAAAAGGAATTGCTGACATTTGTCATGTGCACCGCGAAGACAAATTATTCTAGAGAATTACGGGGGATGGGATCGAATGGGGAGTGTTCCTGGGGTGTTGAGGGCGGTGATGTTGAGCGGTCTGATAGGTCTTTTGCCGGTGGCTGCTATTGTAGGTCAGGGCCCCCCTCCTCTTCCGCCGCTGCCGGCAGGTTCGCCGGAGGCTGCCGGCCAGCAGGTCTTCGCAACACGGTGTGCATCGTGCCACGGCACCAACGCAACGGGCGGCGAGTTCGCACCGTCGATAGTGGAACGGGTACCCCTGCGCACGGATGAAGAACTGGTAAATCTCCTGCACAATGGGCTGCCATCCTCGGGCATGCCCGCCTTTCCCGACGTTGTCGATCAGCAACGCGCAAACCTCATCAGCTTCCTGCGCACCTTGAAACCCTTTCGAGGTACAGCTGCGGAGCGCGCCACGGTTACGCTTCAAGGCGGAAAGGTCATTCAGGGTACTGCGTTGAACCGCTCCGCAAGCGATATGCAGATGCTCGGCGACGACCATGAGCTGTATCTTCTGCGCAAGACGGACTCCGGCGATTACAGGGTGGTCACCTCGCAGGCCGACTGGCCGAGCTACAACGGACAGACCGTCGGTAGCCGTTACAGCGATCTCAAGCAGATCACCAGCACCAATGTTTCACGATTACAGGCCAAGTGGATTTTTACGTTGCATAGCCCCAGGGTACAGGCGACCCCAATCGTTGTCGGTGGCGTGATGTACGTCACCTACGTCAACGAGTGCTATGCGCTCGATGCTGGCAGTGGACGCCAGATATGGCACTATCAGCGCTCCCGCACCGCTGGGCTGGTCGGGAACGCCGTTTCAGGCGCGAACCGCGGTGTTGCGGTGGCCGGCGATAAGGTGTTCATGGTGACCGACAACGCTCATCTGATTGCACTCAACCGGACCACCGGCGCGCTGGTATGGGAAACGGCGCTGGCCAACTGGCATGACAATTACAACGCTACCGGCGCCCCGCTGGTGGTCGGTACGATGGTGATCTCTGGAACCTCTGGTGGCGACGAGGGCGCGCGCGGCTTTGTGGCGGCATTCGACCAGGCGTCAGGCAAAGAGTTGTGGCGCTTTTGGACCGTGCCGAAACGCGGTGAGCCGGGCTCGGAAACCTGGCAGGGAGCAGGGATCGATCATCCGGGCGGAGGCACCTGGATGACGGGAACCTACGACAAAGAGCTTGACACTCTGTACTGGCCGGTCGGCAATCCCGGCAATGATCTGATCGGAGATGATCGGCTGGGCGACAATCTTTACACCGACTCGGTGGTTGCGCTCGATCCAGCGACGGGCAAGCTGAAGTGGTACTTCCAGTTCACGCCCCACGACGTGCACGATTACGATGCCATGGCTCCGCCATCGCTGATCGATGCCGTTTGGGAAGGGAAGCCGCGCAAGCTCATGGTTCAGGCGAACCGCAACGGCTTTCTGTATGTGCTGGACCGCACCAATGGGAAGTTTCTGCTGGGACGGCAATATACGCGCAAGCTGACCTGGGCAACCGGTCTGACCCCGGAAGGCCGGCCCATCGTCGCCCCTGGCAAAGAACCGACTCATGAGGGCACAGTGGTCTGCCCCTGGCTGAATGGCGCAACCAACTGGTATTCGGCCTCCTGGAATCCTCTCACTTCGCTTTACTACGTACAGACCAACGACAAGTGTGGAATCTTCACCCGCACCGACATGCCGTTCCAGTTGGGCCACGGCTACATGGGCGGCTCAAACACCGGTGACCCCGCCGATCCGGGCCGGCGGGTGTTGCGCGCATTTGACATCCAGACCGGCAAGCCCGTATGGGAGCTTGTCCAGACCGGCGCTGCGCTTTCCTTTGGCGGGGTACTCAGCACCGCCGGTGGGGTGGTGATGTATGGGGCTGATGACGACACCTTTGCCGCCGCGGACGCGAAGACGGGTAAGCCACTCTGGAGTTTCCAGGCCAACGAGGAGCCGCATGCATCGCCCATGACCTACATGTTCGATAACAAGCAATATATTGCCGTCGCCATAGGTTTTAACGTCATTGCATTTGGCCTGCCAGACGATTAACCTTCTACAGGAAAAAAGGGGTGTCCATTTGAAGCAATCACGGAGAGATTTTGTCAAGGCCGGCTCGGCTACGCTCGTTTATGGCTCAATGGTTGGCCGGTTGAATGCACAGACGTGGAAGGTGCCGTTAGGTCTGCAGCTGTATTCGGTGCGAGAGCTTTTGCCCAAGGATTATGAAGGCACGCTGAAACAGCTTGGGGCCATAGGCTTCCGTGAGGTCGAATCGGCCGGCTACTACAATCACAGCGCAGCGCAAGTCAAGCAGGCCATGAGCGACGCCGGGTTGCACCTGGTGAGTGCTCATTATGGGTCAGACGATTTGCATCAGAAGCTGAATGAGGTCATCGCATTCAACAAAGAGATCGGTGTCAGTTACATTATCTGCTCCTATCCTGGGTTCAAAGACCCCTCGCGAGTGAAGAATATCAACCCCAAGGAACGATCCAACGCCTTCACCCTGGAAGACTGGCGGTGGAATGCGGAGCAATTCAATGCCATTGGCGCCAAAGTAAGTGCCGCCGGCTTGAAGTTCGGATATCACAACCACACCATGGAGTTCCACAAAACCGACGGCGTGGTGCCTTATGATGAGCTCCTGCGTCTGACCGATCCTGCTCATGTCACCATGGAGATGGATTGCGGATGGGTCGTCGTCGGAGGTGCGAATCCGGTCGACTATCTGCGCAAATACCCCACCCGCATCACCATGCTGCACGTGAAAGATTTCAAAGGGATCACCGCTGATTCTTCGATCACGAATGTACCCACGATCGTTGAGCTAGGCCAAGGCTCGATCGACTACCGTCCTATTTTCGAGCAAGCGGCAAAGGCCGGAGTGGTGAAGCACTGTTTCGTCGAGCAGGAGGGCTACAACGTACCGCCCATGCAAGGCCTAAAAATCGACGCGGATTACATGCACAAGCTAGGTATAGGTTGACGATCCCTAACCAATGCCTCTCGTAATGGACGGGTGCCTCAGGTTCGCCCAAGCGTACCTGGGCCGAAAAAGACGGGCGAAGCCCACGAACGCTTTCTATCTCGAGGCCAGTTGCGCCGGAGGAACAGGGGCACCCGCCCAGTCTTGCCATCAGCCCTTATTCTCTACCGAGCAATCGACGCAAGCTACCCGGCGCTGCCACCCCCACCATTCTGGTGAACAACAGATATCCCAACCCAAACGTCGAAAGCACGCACAACCCGATGAGTGGTGGATAATGGAATGGCTGCACCAGCTTCACTCCATAAGCAACAGCAGCCGCTACGAGTGCTCCAACCCAAAGGCGTGCGATACGGTACGGCGGCAACACGACGGTGCCGATGCGTGCCTGAAGAGCGCGGCGCAGCAAGGAAAACTCCACCCACCCGGCAATTCCCGCTGACAGCGTGAGCCCGGCGACCCCCCAGTGGCGATCAATACCCAGCAGCTTAGGAAGCGGCAGGGCAAACAGATAACCCATGACCACGGTCAACACCACGCGAATAATGGCGAAGTTCAACGGTGTGCGTGTATCCCGCAACGCATAGAACGCAGAGGAATACAGCCTCCCGGATGTCGAAGCCGGCAGCCCAACGCCCGATCCCGCCAGCACACTCCATACGAAGGTCACATCGTGGGCCGCGAAGTTCCCCCCGCTGTATACGGTGGCCACGACCACGTCGCCAAGAACCAGAAAAGCCACCGCTGAAGGAACTACGAAGAAAGCGATATTTTGCAGCCCCAGTTCCAACCGCCGCCGCAGTACGGCCCCGATCTCCTCCTGCGTTCCCAAGGCGCTCGACATAGCGGGCAGCTCGGCGGCAGAAATCGCCATACCGAACAAGCTCACTGGCAGAGTATTCAGGGTCTGCGCGTAAGCCAGAGCGGATACCGCGCCAGGGGTTATAAAGCTGGCCAAAAACGAGTCGACATACGCGCTGATCTGCACCACTCCGCGGCTCAGGAACACCGGAAAAAAATTTCGCACCACGGTCCGCACATGCTCGGTGCCGAATGTGAAATGCAGATTCAACGGTTGCAGAAGCCGTAGCACCGTCGGCAACTGTACTGCAAACTGCAGGCCGCTGCCGATGACCGAAGCGATGGAAATAATAATGGCGAGCCGCGATTCCCCTACATGTCCACCCTTCCATAACAGCGCGGCGATCATAGCCACATTCCAGATCACCGGCGCAGTATAGGAGAGGAAGAATTTTCGGTGACTGTTCAGGATCCCCAGGCACCACGCCGAAAGGACGAGCAGCGCGGCCCCGGGAAACAAGATCTGCACCAGTCGGATGGTGAGCAGGCGCGTCTCGCCGCTGAAGCCGGGCACAATTGCATCGATCAGCCAGGGGGCAGCGAAGACGCCAGCCAACGTGATCAGTGATCCGATGAGAAAGAGAATGGCGAAGATGGCTTCGGCCAGCTGGGAGGCTTCTTCGTGCCGCTCTTCAGCGCGCAGGCGGGCATACACGGGGATGAATGAGGCGGAGAGCACACCCTCGCCAAAAAGAGTTTGCAGAAAGTTGGGAATGCGGAAGGCGCCGCGGAAAGCATCTGCAGCGTTTGAGTTGCCGAAGTAATGAGCAAATACCCGGTCGCGCACCAGCCCAAGGAGCCGGCTGAGCAGGATGCCCGCGCTGACAGTAAACGCGGACGAGCGTGCAGCGAGGCCTTTACGTTGGGTTGGGGTACTCAAACCTGTCATCGACTGATATGAACACTGGCTTTACTCTAATGCATGCGCTGGGTGTCCCCCTGCAACTTCCATGGCAACAGGAACCAGTTTGTAACGCTATGCTACGCTTGCTGCTCCAGTTGAGTGACCAGCTCTTCCCATTCAGCGGTGAGCGAGGCGTGCTGTTCGCGCAAGTTTTCCAGCAGTTGGGTCACGCGCTGTGTTTCTTCTGCGCTCTCATAGACGCCGAGCGATTCTTCCGCACTGGCGATGGAGCTCTCCAGCCGCGGGATCTCTTCTTCGACAAAGGTGCAGCGCTCCTGCAACTGGCGCAGCTTGATCGGATTAAGCCGGCGAACCTTAGCTGCCGCTGCGTCGACCTTAACCGTCTCCTGAGGTGCTTCCAGAGGCGCGGCGCCGTTCGAGGGGCTCCCCTGTGTCTCCGCCTGCTTGCGGTATAGGTAATCTTCATAGTTGCCGGGATAGATATGCACATGGCCGCCCTCGACTTCAAAAATGCGAGTCGCGAGCCGATCGATAAAGTAACGATCGTGCGAGACCATGACCACAGTTCCGTTAAAACGAGCGATGGCCTCGAGCAGAACATCTTTGGCCCGGAGGTCGAGGTGGTTGGTGGGCTCGTCCAGTAACAGAAAGTTTGCCGGGCTCACCAGGATCCGAGCCAGGGCATAGCGGTTGCGCTCTCCTCCTGAGAGCACCCCCAGCGGTTTGAAGACGTCGTCGCCGGAGAAGAGGAAGCAGCCCAGCAGGCTGCGCAGGTCGGTCGTTGACACCCGGGGCGCGGTATTGCTGATGTCGTCCAGCATGCGCGCATCGCCGTCCAGCACCTTGTACTGATCCTGGGCAAAATATTCCGCGGTGACATTGTGCCCCAGGCGCAGGGTGCCGTTCGAAGGCGGCTCCATCCCTGACAGCATGCGGATCAGAGTCGATTTTCCCGCCCCGTTGACGCCCACCAGCGCAATGCGGTCGCCGCGGTCGATGGTAAAGCTGACTTCCTCGAGAACCTGCTTAGGTCCATAGCTCTTGGCCAGGTCCGAGACTTCGACTACCGTACGGCCCGAAGGCTGAGGCTGAGGGAAGGTGAAGTGGATCGCCTGCTCCTCAACCGGGATCTCGATGCGCTCGATCTTTTCCAGCTCCTTGATGCGGCTCTGCACCTGCTTGGCCTTGGTGGCCTGGTAGCGAAAACGGCTGATGAAGGCTTCAAGATGCTCGATATGCTCACGCTGGTTCTTGTAGGCTGCCGCCAGCTGGGCTCGCCGTTCCTCTTTCTGCGTCAGGTACTTCTCATAGTTGCCGTGATAAAAGTGCAGGGCCTTATTCCATATCTCGATGGTCTTGTCGACGGTGACGTCGAGAAAGTAGCGATCATGGGAGATGAGGATGTAGCCGTTGGGATAGTTGTGCAGATACCCCTCCAGCCAATTACGGGTTTCGAGGTCAAGGTGGTTGGTGGGCTCGTCAAGCAGCAGCAGGCTGGGTTTTTGCAGTAGTAGCTTAGCCAGCGCGATACGCATCTGCCAGCCGCCTGAGAACTCGTCCGTCTGCCGCGACCAGTCATGTTTGCTGAAGCCCAGGCCGCCCAGGACGGTCCCCACTTGGGCATCCAGCGCGTAGCCGTTGTGGGCGCGAAAGTGGGAATCGAGATGTGAGAAGCGATCGGCCGCCGCTGCGTATTCCGGCGTTGACGGATCAAACTCGGCCAAACGCGTGGAAAGGACCTCGAGTTCCTGCTCCATGCTCCGCAATTCTTCAAAGACCGAGAGGCACTCGGCAAAAACAGTGCGGCCGCTGAGGACGAGACCTTCCTGCGGAAGATACCCGATAGTCATGCCGCGGGTGCGCTGCAGGGTGCCGTAGTCGAGCGATTCGGCCCCGGCGAGTACTTTGAGTAGGGTCGATTTGCCGGTGCCGTTGGCGCCCACCAGGGCGGTGCGCTCATTGGGCGTAATGAGCCAGTCGGCGTTCTCGAACAACACCCGGGGGCCGAACCGTTTGCCGGCAGCAGAAAGTTGAAGCATAAGAAAAGCAGCGCCAAGGCGCTGCTCTCATTGTCGCATTTGAAGCCCCTCGGTCGTGCATTTCAACCAACCAGTGAACCTTGGGAGCCCCGTCCGCTACCCGGTTTAGTTGCGGTTGTAAGAAACCTCAAACAGGATTTTCCCCTGCAACGAACCTCGGGCGCCCCATATCTCGCTCGTTTTTCGCGGGATGTGGGATAACGCGGATGTTTACCTTTTTTTGCATCCTTGGAATCGAAAAGCTGGCGGTTGAGCGCCGTGGTATCCCACATCCCGCGAAAAACGAGCGAGATATGGGGCACCCGGGCTCGGTCGCTGGTCGAGATTTATGCCTTATGGCGCGGCTTCCTTGATCGCAGGCGCTGGCGTCAACTTCGGCCTGCGTGCCGGCGCCTTGGCCGACACTCCTTTCTTGCGGGCTGTAGGCGGCGCAAACCGCGAATGAAGAAAAGTCTCGTAATCTTGGTCCGTCTGGTCGGCATAATCCACCGCGAAGTCCGCGATGGCTTCCACAAAGCGATCCGAGGTGCCGATGTACCCGTCGAGCGCGGCCGGATCACCCGAGCGCGCGTGGCCGCGGGCCAACAGTTCGCCGCAAATCTCAGCATATTGCATCAGGCCTTCGCCCTTCAGATCTTCGATCTCGACGGACCCTTTGTGGTCATTCAACTGCCGAACCAGATACTGGCGATTGTTGATCGAGGTCCAGCCCAGAAGAATGTCCGACAGGAACTGCATTGCCCGCTGGCCCTGGACGACACGGCGGCCCTGGTGTTGCGGAGCGCCCATTTCTCCCAGGTAGGGGGCATAGGCCGAGAAAGGCTCTTCCTTAATCTGCAGAAACAGCGGGTCATCGCTGCCGTTGCCTTCCAGGTAGACGATGTAGTCGCGCAGGCCGACGCTGCCCGTACCCACCACCCGGAACGCGACATCCAGCGGACGGTACAGATCGAAGAAGTGCTGGCGTTCAGGTAGGAGAGATTCACGGTACAGGCTAAGCGAATCGAGAATCATTTGCGCCTTCGAGGTCGAAACGCGGTACTGCAGAGGCTTGTTTTCGACGAATATGCGGTGATTGCCTGGCGCGCCTTTTTCCGCTTTGGAGGCCGCTTTCGCCGGTTCGAGGAGGCGCTCCGCGTTGTACTGCGGCGTTGCCTGCTCGGCCTTGCGCAGCACCTGCGAAACCGGCGCGATGCGCTGCAGCCTATGGACCTGAAAGTGGGCTACCTCCATGACCGTCATGCCGGCAAAGGCGTGCATGGATCGGCGATAGCTCCTAAGCAACATAGCCGCCGCCTCACCACAGGCAGCGCTCTTACTGCCGGATTCGCGCCCGGCCAGGATGATGCTGGTTGCCAGACGCTTCACGTCCCACTCAAAGGGCCCCCGGATGGTTTCGTCGAAGTCGTTGATATCGAAGACCAGCCGCCCATCAGGTGCGGCATAGGCGCCCAGGTTGCGGACATGGGCGTCCCCGCAGAGCTGGGTAAAGATACCGGTATGGGGCAGCACAGCCAGGTCGGCGGCCATGACCGGCACGGCGCCGCGAAAAAACCCAAAGGGGGACGCCGCCATCCGCTGCCACTTGATCTCCAGCAGCGCTGGCACCCGGCCCACCGCCGAGACGGCCAGGGCGTCAATAGGATCAGTCTGCCGGTCGGCGGAACGCCATCGGTTCTGCTCCTGCCGGCGTACCTGCTTGCGGCGCGATTGCCCGAAGGCGCGACGCTCCGGCGGAGGTAATACGTGCTTAATGGACATTCAGAAGGTGCTCCATCTCAAGATAAACCGCGTTAGTCCAACCGAAACCAATCACATTCTGATACCCGGCGATCAGCTCAACGTTCGACGACCCGGTCTCGACATTGTATTTCTCATGAATGGTCCCTTCCTTCTCGAAGCTGGTGCGGATGGTCTGGGTAAACTCTTCTGCCACCCGGCGGGCATCGCCGCCATAGCCATATTTCTCCAAGCCAGCGACCGCGAACCAGTTCAGCGGCGCCCAGCCAAAGGGCAAATCCCACTGCAGGCCGCTCGCGTAGGTGCTGCTGGCAAGGCCGCCCGGCCGGTCGAGTAGGGCCAGGTTCTTATCAACGGCCGCCGCTTGTTCTTTAGTCGCCAGGCCGGTCCAGAGGGGATAGAAGATGGTTGCATAAACGTAGCCGGATTGCTCGCCGGTGGTGAAGTCGTAATCGAAAAACATCCCTTTGCCGGGGTTCCAGAGGTACTTGTTGATGGCCGTACGGCGGGCTTCGGCCTCCCGCTTCCACTGGGAAACTTGCGCCGTCTGATGGAGCATGGTGGCAAAGTCGGCCAGGTCGCGTTCGTACTTGTAGAGCAGGCTGTTCAGGCCGACGGCGGCGTAATGATGAGTGGACCCGCTGAACGGGCCGAAGCGGAAAGAAATGTCGAAGCCAGACTCGCGCACCGCGCGGTCGCCTTTATAGAAGTCGCGAGTAAGGCGATAGCCATGAGCCCAGGCAAGCCCGCACACCACGGAGTGCGTAGGATCGCAGCTGGTTTTGGAGAGCACTGCCTGCTCCGCCGGCGACGGGGATTGCGGCGCCGCGATCAGGTAGCTGGTATGGACCTCGGGATGAGCGACCAGCCAGTCGATGACGTCGATGTAGTAGCTGCTGTGATCGGCTATATCGGGCACCGGACCCTCGCCGATATCCAAATACCGGGCCAGGCCGGTTTGTCCGGCACGGTGGATGTCGCTCAGCCAGAAATCGTGATCGCGGCGGGCATACGAGTAAGCGCGGGCGAGCCACTGCTTTTGCCGCGCCAGATTGGCTGGCGACGGATCGCGGGCAATCTCCGCGTCATACACGGCCCGAATCATCGAGCTCAACAACGGCGGCTGAGAGCGGGTGAGGAAGTAGGTGCGGTTCGCGTTGAGGACTGCTCCGTAATTCTCAATCTCGTAGAAGAAGTTCTCCACCATGCCGCGGGCCAAATCCACCCGGCCGTCGCGCAGCAGGCCTAAGATGATGAAGTAGCTGTCCCAGCCGAACATCTCGTTGAACCGCCCTCCTGGTACCACGTAGCGGTTGGGCAGATACAGCAGGCCCGGCCTGGGAATTTCCGACTCCTTCACGTCACCCAGGTGCGCGATTCGATGAGGCAGGTGGGCGATCTGGATGTTGCATTGGGAGCGCAGCCGCTGGAGTTGGAGCGGTGTGGGCGCACCGAAAGGCAGATAGAGCAGCGGTGGAGCATTGACCTTGGGGTCGACCAGGGATTGGCACTCAGACATGGAGCGGGAGAGACTGTCCCACCCCTGGTGAATGTAGGCTTCGATGGTCGGGGCGGGCCGGGGCGCGGCCTGAGCCCAAATCTGCTGGCCGGCAAGCTGGAGCAGCAAGAGGGCAAGAATCCGAGCGGACATCATACTTGCCTCCTCGGAGCGATGTTACATGCCGGGGACGCGCCGTTGTAGCATCGGGCAGAAGCATTTCCACTTCTGGTGCAGACAAAGCGACCGATGCCGACGCGTCTTTTCCCCGAGAAAAGACGCACCTCGCTGCACTCGCCTATACAGAGTAGAAGTGAAATGCTTTTGAAGAAAGGCGTGGTCGTGGCGGGGCGAGGGCACAGGGCATGGTTTTGGGTGGGGATAAGCGCCCTGGTGTTTGTCGTGGTTGCGGCAGCTACGTTCGAAATCCTTCTCTCCCGCGCGGAGCCAATTTTACGGGCGCGTTTGCTGCAAAGCCTTTCCGCCCGTTTCCACAGCCGGGTGGAGTTGGGAGCATTCGAGGTTTCTCTCCTTCGAGGGTTCGAGGTCTCGGGGAAAGACCTGGCCATTTATCCCTACAATTTTGATTCCAGCACACCGACGTTCTCGGTGCGGTATTTCGCCTTCCGCACCGGCTATGCCAGCCTGGTGCGTTCCCCCCTGCACATCAGTCATGTCGAGGTCGAGGGGCTGCGCATCAATCTGCCGGCCAAGAGCCAACGCAAAGAAACAGCCCAGCCGGCCAATCGTTCAACCGCGAAAGTGAGCATCTTTGTCGATCAGTTGGACTGCACCGACACCGTACTGGCCCTGGGCACAGACAAGCCGGGCAAGCTTCCGACTCGATTTGTCATCAAAAGTCTCTCCCTGCGCTCCATAGGGGCCGGCAAGCCGTTGGATTTCACCGCCGTGTTGACCAATCCCAAACCAGTGGGCCAGATCGAGAGCCGAGGCTACTTTGGGCCCTGGAATGCCGACCGGCCTGGAGCGACCGCTCTGGGCGGCTCTTACTCCTTCCACGATGCTGATCTGGGCACCATCAAGGGTATTGGCGGAATCCTCTCCTCACGGGGGAGCTATGAGGGCACGTTGGACAAGATCGTGGTCGACGGCAAAACCGACACGCCGGACTTCCAGGTGAAGATCAGTGGGCACAAAGTTCCGCTGCATACTGAGTTCCATGCGATTGTGGATGGCACCGACGGAAACACCTACCTGCAGCCGGTCAAGGCGCAATTCCTGCATTCCTTCCTGATAGCGCGCGGATACGTGGTGCGCGAGCAGGGGGAACCGGGGCGCCACGTCTACCTCGATGTAGCCATGGACCAGGCCCGGATCGAAGATCTGCTGCGCCTTGCCGTGCGCACCGATCCGCCGGTGATGCAGGGCCAGGTGCAGCTGCACACAACGCTGGACCTGCCCCCAGGGCAGCAGGATGTGGCCCACAGACTGCGACTTCAAGGCAACTTTGCCATCGTCAATGGGCGCTTCAGCAGCGAAAAGATTCAAAACAGGGTTGACCAACTCAGTCTGCGGAGCCAGGGTCAGGTGGAGCTGGCCACGCAGCAAGCGAGGGATGGGAAGATGCAGCTGGTGCGCTCCCAGATGCAGGGCGACTTGAACCTGGCGGACGCCGGCTTGAATCTATCGAATGTGCGCTACGACATTCCCGGGGCGAGCATTAAGCTCTCCGGCATTTATAGCCTGGACGGTGCTAAATTCAACTTCGCCGGAACTGCCGATATGCAAGCCACTGTGTCACGCATGGTGGGGGGGTGGAAGGGGGTGCTGCTGATGCCGTTTGATCAAGTTTTTCAAAAGAATGGCGCCGGCGCGGAGATACCCTTCAAGATCGATGGCACCCGGTCGGACCCCCATTTCGGCCTCGACTTCAATCGTCTTAAGAAATGAAAGGTATCCCCTTTATGCGCAGGCCACGGGTACGAGGCTTTGTTTTGGCGGCACTTGCGTGGCTCGTCCTGAGCTTTGCCAGCGCCTGGGCACAGAAAAGCGCCGCGACACAGAAACCTGATCCGTGGTGGAAGCATGCGCTCATTTACGAGATCTATCCCCGCAGTTTCCAGGATTCAAACGGCGACGGAGTCGGCGACCTCAACGGAATAACCCAGCGGCTGGATTACCTCAAGGGCCTGGGAGTCGATGCCATCTGGCTCTCGCCCATCTATCCCTCGCCCCAGGTCGATTTTGGCTACGACGTCTCTGACTACCAAGCCATCGATCCCCAGTACGGCACCATGGCCGATTTCGACCGGCTGGTGGCCGAGGCCAAAAAGCGGAACATCCGCATCATTATGGACATGGTGGTGAACCACACTTCGGACAAGCATCCCTGGTTCATCGAGTCAGAGAGTTCGAAGACCAACCCCAAGCGTGACTGGTATATCTGGCGCGATGGCAAAGGTCCGGGGGTGCCTCCCAATAACTGGCAGTCGACTTTCGGTCATTCGGCGTGGAAGTTCGATCCGAAAACGTCACAGTGGTACTACCACAGGTTCTATGCCGAGCAGCCCGATCTGAACTGGAGAAACCCCGCGGTCGAGCGAGCTGTGTTCGGAGCCTTTCGATTCTGGCTGAACAAAGGAGTGGCCGGCTTCCGCCTGGACGCCGTGCCGACTTTGTTTGAAGACGAGCAGCTGCGTGACGAGAAGGTGTTGCCGGGCGCCAATGCGTATGGTGACCCGAATCTCGACGATGGCCTGACAAACAATTTGCCTGAAGTGCACCAGGTCATGCGCGATCTGCGCAAGGTGACCAACGGCTATCCGGGTAACCGCGTTCTTATCGGCGAAACATACCTGCCGGATATCGCGGAGCTGCGCAAGTGGTACGGCGCGGACCACGACGAATTGCAGCTGCCCATGGACATGCAGGTGGGCTTCCTTGACAAGCTCGATGCCGGGGCCTTCCGCACCCGTATTGACCAGGCCGAGCACGATATTGATGACGATCAGCCGCTCTTTGTGTTCGACAACCACGACAACCCTCGCAGCTGGAATCGTTATGGCGACGGGCAGCACAACCTGAATATTGCCCGCGTGATCGCCACTCTTCTGCTCGGTACCCGCGCCACGGCCATGATGTATTACGGCGAAGAGTTGGGCATGACGACCACTCCGCCCACCCGCGTCGAGGATGTGCAGGACCCCATCGGCAAGATCGGCTGGCCGAAGGAAAAGGGCCGAGATGGCGAGCGCACGCCGATGCAATGGGACGGCTCGCCCAACGCCGGCTTTACCACGGCCTCGGCCACGCCCTGGCTACCGGTGCCTCTGTCATACAAGACGGTGAATGTTGCCATTGAATCGCGTGAAGATGATTCGCTGTTGAGCTGGTATCAGCAGCTGATACAGTTGCGCCGCGAGAACCCGGCAATGCACGACGGCACCTTGACCATGCTGAATGTGAACGACAACAACGTTCTGTCCTGGTTACGTAAAGCAGCGAACGGTCAGGCTGTGCTCGTCGCCTGTAATTTCACCGCGGAGCCACAAACAGTGGCCTTCGACCTGTCGTCGCAGGGGGTGAGCGGCCAGAAGCTCAAGACCCTGTTGAAGACGCCTGCAGGCGTGGAGCCCGAATCGCCGGCCTCGATAAAGCTGCCACCCTACGGCGTATACATCGGCCAAATTGAGTAAGCACCAGATTCCTCCACTGCGCTCCCCCGGATTTCCTGGGGGACCTGCTGTTCTGTCAGCCACTATCTGAATTCGGATGGAGTCACGGCCCTACCCTTTGTCATCCCGGCCGGAGCGCAGCGCAGCGGAGGGATCTGCAGTTTCACTCGGTGTGATCACAGCATCCGACGAAACATGACTGGTGAGCACTTCTTCATAGGTGTCGTAAACACCCTCGAACACCGAATCCCATGAGGCCGACTGTGCATAGAGCCGCGCCGCACTGCGCATCTGCGCATGAAGTCCAGGATCGAGAATGATCCCTGCCACCGCAGCGGAAAATTGGTCATCCGTGGCAATGCGACCCGTCTCTCCATCCTTCACAATGTAGCGGGGACCGCCATCCGGCGTGACAATCGCAGGAACACCCGAGGCCAGAGCCTCCAGAACCACATTACCGAAGGTGTCGGTGTGAGATGGAAACACGAAGAGATCCATGTTGGCGTACGCGCGAGCCAGGTCGTGGCCACGGAGCACGCCGGTGAACTCCGCATTCGGCAGGTGTTGCCGCAGCCAGCTCTCTTCCTTGCCATGTCCGATGATAAGAAACCGGAAATTCGTGATTCCGCGTTCCAACAACTCAGTCCGAATGCGCGCCAGCAAATACACATTCTTCTCAATAGAAAGCCGACCACAAAACCCGAGCACGAATGACTCCTCCGTCCCGCCGCGGTCGCGATACTCCGGTGAGAAAGAAATAGTATCGACCCCGCGAGGCATCAAGGCGCAGCGGCGGCCGGTGAACTTCTCCAGCAGGCGGCATAAGTCGATATTGGGTGCGAACAGAACCTCCGCCAGCTGATAAAAACGGGCGCAAGCCAGCAGCGTGGAGTCTTCAATCTTCTTTTCCGCCACCGGTCTCTGACTCTGGGGAAGCATGCGCAGGAACCACCCGGATCGCTGAGCAGCATATTCATGAAGGTTGGTGTGCCACGAGGCGACCAGAGGAACCTTCAGATTCTTTGCCAGCCACGCACCCAGGATGCCAGGCTCGCTAGGTCCCGTGATGTGAACAATATCCGGGCGGAACGCCCTTAGCCGCTCTTCGAGGAATTTCTTATGACGCAGGAAAGCGGCATCAAAGGTGAGATCTTTTTCCAGGCGAAAGGAAATTGTGCTGCCACGCGGAATCTCAAGCGTGGTCAGCTCGCCCTGCTGCTGTTCGTGGATTGCGCTGTCTCTTTTGCCCGGGTGAAGACAAAAAAAAGGAATGCCCCTGCGTTGCGCAAAGGCCTCAAAGTGCCGGCTGGTGTGGGCCACCCCGTTGATCTCGTAAAACGTATCGGGAAAGTACGCCACCCTGGGGGTCGCCGAGCGCATAGGCAAAGTGTATCTGCGCTGGGCCGAACCGAGAAGTCTCAAGCCGCCCTAGAACGCTTCCTGCTCGCCCAGCGCGAATTGCAGCTCGTGCGATTCATTCCAGGCGAAGCGCAGGCTGTTGCTGACCGTGTTGCTGCCCAGCATCCTGACAAACTGGATGACCATGCGCATGTAAGCCGGCGCCTGGCCGTAAGGCCAAAGCTGGCTCAGCGGGCGATCCACACCGTTCACGTCCGGGTGATAAACCCGCTCATCCCAGCGACGCGACCCTTCGGGAAAGTCGGGATAGTCGCGAATGGCATCCAGCGTGGATTTCATGATGCGGTGCTTCCAGGGCTCCGCGTACTGCGGCATAAACAGCACATGGCTGCGATTCTCGCGGCGAATCTCATCCACAAACTCGTTGAAGCTGGTCGCTTGCGTCAGGTTGACGTTGGCGTTCGGCTCCAGTCCGTGCCGGTCGCCTCCGGAGATCAGCAACTTGTTCCAGCGGGCCGCAAGCCGCTTCACCAGCCGATTCTCTTCCCAGTTGCGCAGGCCGTTGAGTTCCACCGCGTGGATACAACGGCTGTTCTGGGCGAGAAACTCTTCCACTCGCTGCTGGTGCAGGTCGTGACCGATCTTGTACAGGTCCCATTGCGGGTGATTGAAGACGATGAGCACGTTAGGCAGCTCGTGTAGCGCAGAGAGCATCTCCGTTAACCGCGAGTCGCTGGGGCTGGCGGTGAACGCTGCAAACTGGCGCATCCACTCAGCGCCCGTCGCGCTGGGCAGGTTGTGGATTCCAAGGTGAAAGGCCTGATCCTTGCCGAACGGCGTCGTCCACTCCACGGAGACCGGAATATGGCGGGCGCTGGCAACCGTGCGCAACAGCATGGGGGCCTGAATATCATCGTGATCGGTAATCGAAACCAGCGGCTGCACCTGGAGTGACTCCGCAATCTGGCGGCTTTCGAGATCGAACGCCAGCCGGGGTGTGAGCGGAGGCGTCCAATAGCTCTTGGCGTAGTCAATCTGCAGGCGATGGTTTCGCCGGCAGCGCCGTTCTTCCCGGGCCATGATTCCCGAGAAACAGCGGTACTCGTGAGCCAGTTTAACGATGAAGTCGAGCGTTTCTTTCGAGCGATTGGTATGGCTGTGCAGCGAGACACCGGAAGCGAAGCCTTTTGCGGCGCGATCGTTGTTCCAGAGATACGAGATACGGGAACCTGTCATCTCTTGCCTCCCACCTGGAGCAACCGCACCTGGCCCTTGCTGCCACACAGTAATTGTGTGATCGCTCTCGTATGCCCAGTATCTAGTGCAAGTGATGAACAGCGAGTTACTGGCGCGCGAATTGATGTCTAAATTCGGTTCGAACCAGCCTGGATAACACGTTTCTTACCACCAAGGTAACCAGTTTGCTGCACCTACCGTGTGCCAGTAATGTCGGGGTTAAGGAGGGGTTCCTCCTCGACATTCGGTTGCACTTGACGCCGTGCTTCCGGCTCGAGGTGATACCGGGTGAGGTCGTTTTTGAGGATCTCAAAGGCCTCTTGTGGTGTATCGGCCATTTGAAAGAGCGCGCGATCCTGGGCGGAAATTGCACCCTTGTCGACCAGTACATCGAGGTTCAGGATGCTGTTCCAGTACGCTGAACCGTAAACGACAATACTGATCTTTTTGGCCAGCTTCTCCGTTTGCACCAGGGTAAGCACTTCGAACATCTCATCGAGCGTGCCAAATCCGCCGGGGAAAACGACCAGGGCCTTAGCCAGGTACGCAAACCAATATTTGCGCATGAAGAAGTAGTGGAACTCGAAGTTCAAAGAAGGCGTGATGTAAGGATTAGGAGCCTGTTCGAAAGGCAATCTGATGTTGAGGCCGATTGTCTTGCCGCCGGCCTCGTATGCGCCTCGGTTCGCAGCTTCCATTATCCCTGGACCACCGCCCGAGGTGACCACGAAACGGTGCCGCCGCCCTTTTAGAGTCTGCGTCCACTTGGTGACCATCGAGGCGAGTCGGCGCGCGTCTTCGTAATAGCGGGCCATTTCCACGCCTGCCTCGGCGCGGCGTCGTTGCAGATCGGTAGCGGTTCCCTGGGCGATCTCCTCGTCAGTTGCCGGTTGCTCTTCGTCTGGCGCCGGGGTGGCGGATCCTGGCTTGTCCAGCAGCTCGAGTTCATTGTTGGCGTCCTCATGAGCCCGGAATCGTGCCGACCCAAAAAACACGATCGTGTCCTGGATGCGTTCCCGGCGGAACCGGGCCAGCGGTTCAGAGTATTCGGAGATGATGCGCACCAGCCTGCCGTCGGGGCTATTGATAAAAGCAGGGTTCTGATAGGACAGTGGAGCGCGATGCAGGTGGGGCGGTTTGCCGGTCTTATTCATGCTTTCAGGAGGTGGATCCGCGGAAGTGCACGGCCTCAACAATTGCGATCCACAGATTCAGCAGCCCGAGGCCGGAGACTATCCCGCGTACCGCGCCGTACATCAGAAACGTGGCTACGCGCGGAAAGTGGTTGAGAAGGTTGTTGTCTGCCCACAGCGGCGCGTACCAGGGAAGCACAAGCACGATGACGCCGATGTAGATCCGGATAATGACATAGAGGTACAGCTCCACGCGGCGGAGCCAGAGTGGAACCCTTGTGGGGCGCTGGGGAGCGGGTTGCCGATCTTGCACGGTCGAGCCGCTTGGAGGACTGGACGAAAACAGGTTCGACTGTTGCGGCATTTTCCTGGTCTATCGAAACAGTAACACAAGCAACTGCCCAAACTTTGTCGCTGCCAAGGACCGCGCGTACCCCATATCTCGCTCGTTTTTCGCGAGATGGGGATACCACGAACCTTAACGTTCTTTGTGTGTTGGGTTCGAAAAGTGGCGGGTTGAGAGCAGTGGCACCCCATATCTCGCGAAAAGCAAGCGAGATATGGGACCCTTTTTCGTTGGCAGGCGCTTAAAGCGGCCTACGCGGTGCGCATCTGGACCGAATTGCCCGCCTCGGCGGCGGCCGCAGCCAGAATCCGATGGTGGATGGTAAAGAGCGCAAGCTCGAGGCGATCGGAAACGCCCGTCTTGTCATAAACGCTGCGCAGATAATTCTTGATCACCTGTTCCGTGGTCCCCAACCGCAAGGCAATCTCTTTGTTCTTGCAACCTTGCACGATCAGGGCGACGATCTTCATCTCTTTTGGGGTCAGCCGGTCGCGAACCCGCGCACCTACGGAATCTTCTTCCTCCGACCCAATCGCCTCAGCCGGACGCTGGATCGACGAGAAGCCCTTGATGACCCGATGCACGCACTCCACCAGCGCCTGGCCAGTTGTATTGCGGTAAACCACTCCACGGATGTCATGAGCGGTAAAAATCTGGGCCGGCTCTCCGTTTTCTGCAATCACCACTGCGCGGCTTCCCGCGGCTTTTACGTGGGACATCAGGTCTTGATACTCGGGCCGCAAAGCAGAGGCAAACAAAACGATGGAAGAGCGATACGCATCGACGGAGAGCAGGAGACGTTCGAGGTCCGCACACTGTGCGGCCACGCGGAAGTCTTCTTCGCTCGCCAGGACCTTAGCAATGCCAGCGCGAAAAATTGCTTGGTTGTCAGCCAGAATAATTTTATTCATCGTGCTGCCTTGTGCCTCGTATCGCTTTGATTCGCAATCTTTAACCGGCCGCGTAATCACGCTATCGACCACCGACCGTCAGTCGTTCTAAACTGTTCTGTTTTGCGACACCTCTAGTACGTTTCTCTCTTGCTTCTGATGCTGAGACTTATGAGGTGCTGGTGATCTCAAGCGTAGCGGCTTGGGCAGGAAATGAAACCCCACGAAAGTGGCAGGGGGGCGGCCTCAAGTTGCTGTGGTTACTGGATTTGGGTGTAGCGAAAGTGGTGCGACGCGACGAACGTAATGCCCAGGCAATACACTAAAGAAGCATGGGCAAGCCAGTTATCCTCGCGGTAGACGACGATGTGAGTGTCCTGGAGATGGTGGTCCAGGATCTGCGCCGCCAATACGGTGCGAATTATCGCATCCAGCGCGCGGCATCGGGCCAGGCGGCACTCGACACCTGTGACCAACTGAAAAAGCGGGGCGACGTCGTCGCCTTGTTTGTCTCCGACCAGCGCATGCCGGGAATGTCCGGGGTGGAATTCCTGGGTAAGGCGATGGAAATCTATCCGGACGCGAAGCGTGCCTTGTTGACGGCTTACGCCGACACCGAGGCCGCCATCCAGGCCATCAACACAGCCAAGATCAACTACTACTTGACCAAGCCATGGGATCCGCCGGAGGAGCGCCTCTATCCGGTGCTCAACGACCTGCTCGAAACCTGGAAGGAAGGCTATCGCCCTCCCTTCGAGGGCCTGCGGGTGGTGGGACCGCGTTATTCGCTGCGCGACCACCAGGTACGGGACTTCCTCTCCCGTAATCGCGTTCCCTACGTCTGGCTTGATCCGGAGCAAAGCGCCGAAGGCGTCGATTTGCTTACCCGTTTCAAGTTGGATGACCACAAGCTGCCGGTGGTCCTTTTTGGGGATGGCTCCTACCTGGTACAGCCGGGCCAAATGGAGCTGGCCGGCAAGATCGGGCTGCGCACCCAGGCGGCCAAGGAATTCTATGACCTGGTGATCATCGGTGCGGGCCTGGCTGGCCTTGCGGCCGCAGTCTATGGGGCATCGGAAGGTTTGCGCACGTTGGTGATCGAGGATGAAGCGCCAGGAGGGCAGGCAGGTTCGAGTTCCAGGATTGAAAATTATCTCGGCTTTCCCGAGGGCTTGAGTGGCCAGCAGCTGGCCGAGCGTGCCCTGATCCAGGCCACACGCTTTGGGGCGGAAATGCTGACCCAAAAAGCCACAGGGATCCGCACCGAGAACAACTACAACATCATCCTATTGGCCGATGGCCGGGAAGTCTCGTGTCACGCTTGCCTGATCGCTGTCGGCGTCTATTACCGGCGTTTGACCACGCCGGGCGTGGAGCGCCTGACCGGGGCAGGAGTCTATTATGGGGCGGCGATGACCGAGGCCAGGGCGTGCCTGGACGAAAATGTCTTCATCGTTGGGGGGGCCAACTCGGCCGGCCAGGCGGCCATGTATTTCTCCAAGTACGCAAAAAAGGTGACCATGCTGGTCAGAGGCGAGTCGCTTACGAGCAGCATGTCGAAATACTTAATCGATCAGATTGCCGGCACATCGAATATAGAGGTCAGAACGCAATGCCAGGTGGTGGAAGCGCTAGGTGATACCCGCCTGTCTTGCTTGAAACTCTGTGGGCCTGGGGTTGAGGAGACGGTGCCGGCGAGTGGTTTGTTCATTTTCATCGGAGCGGCGCCCAATACGGATTGGCTTCCGGACACGATTATGCGCGACGCAAACGGCTTTGTGCTCTCGGGTTCTGACCTCAAGGTGGACGGGAAACTGGCCAAGAGCTGGACGGAGCCGAGAGAACCGTATCTGCTGGAGACCAGCGTGCCGGGTATATTTGTCGCTGGCGATGTGCGCCACGGCTCAATCAAGCGGGTGGCGTCCGCGGTAGGTGAGGGGTCAATTTCGGTGCAATTTATCCATCAGTACCTGGCGCGCTACTAAACCATGACCGATGTTCAGCAAAGTTCGAAGGTAGAAGAGGTCGAGGCAACCAGCCTTGCCGCTGAGTTGCAGAAGGTGCCGGTATTTGACGGCGTTTCGCTCGAGGATCTTCGATGCCTCGGTACCGTTGAGCTGACTCATGCCGATGCCGGCGCGGACCTCTCCGATATTACCCGAACCCATCGCGGCTTCTGGATTATGCTCTCTGGCGAGCTTCGCCTGCAGAAGCGCAAGGAGGATGGCGATCTCCTGCTAATTGGCACGCTCACAGCCGGCGAGACCTTTGGCGAGGTTCCCCTGTTGATGGGGAAGGCCCAGTCGGATGTGGTCATTACGGTGCTCAAGCCATCCGCCGTCGTTTACCTGCGAGAAGAACTGTTTTGGAATCTCATGTTTGCCTGCCCGCAGGTGCGCATCGGGGTTCTGGGCAACATGGCCCGCAGGCTGCAGATGTTTCAGTCCCAGGAGCTGCATCGTGAAAAGTTGATTTCGCTGGGCACCATGGCTGCTGGCCTGATGCATGAACTAAATAATCCTGGAGCTGCTGCACGGCGCGCCGCCTCACAGATGCGAGAAAACCTGAGCCGTCTGCAACAGATCAGTTTGCGGCTTTGCAGTCAAGACGTGATGACTCCAGGCCAGGCTGAGTGCCTGCGGGTCCTTCAGGAGCAGGCGTTGAAGCCTCGAAGGCCCAGTGCGATGAGCTCTCTCGATCAAGCCGACGCCGAAGACGAATTGGCGTCATGGCTGGAAACACATGGCATCGAAAACTCCTGGAAGTTGGCGGCGACGCTGAGTGCAATCGGCTTTGACGCTCAGACGCTGGAATGCGCGCAGCACGAGTTTCCCGGCAACACTTTATCCGATCCGCTGAACTGGATGGAGGCGCTAATCTCCAGCGTGCAGCTGGTAGGCACGATTGAAGAGAGCGTTTCCCGGGTGACCGACCTGGTCTCAGCGGTGAAAAAGTACGCGTATGAAGACAAGCCGCAGCGCCATCAGCTCGACGTGCACGACAGCATTCAAAGCACTCTGGTCATCCTGGGCCACAAGTTTCGGCAAAAGGAATTGATTGTCGAGAAACTCTTCGCCCCCAGCCTGCCGGCGCTCTCTACCTGCGGCGTAGGCCTGAGTCAGGTATGGACCAACCTGCTGGATAATGCCATCGATGCCTCGCCGCAGAAGGGCACGGTACGCGTCCGTACCTGGGTGGACGGCGACAGCGTTTGCGTGGCGATCGGCGATGACGGCCCGGGCATACCTGAAGAAAACAGGAAGCTGATCTTCGAGCCCTTCTTTACTACCAAGCCCACGGGGCAGGGCACCGGTTTGGGCCTCGACATTGTCCGCCATATTGTGGTGGATAAGTTTGGGGGAGAAATCATATTAGACTCCGTCCCCGGCAAAACCGAATTCACCATTAAGCTGCCCGTCGTTTCGTAAACCCCACTCTCATCAAAAAGATGTCAACAACCTTTCCGGCAGAGCTGCGTTTTATCTGGTTAGCAGGAGGGGCGAGAGATGACTATCAATAGGAATTGGCGTACGGCAATCGCGTTTCTGATTTTGAGTAGTGGAGCCGCGATCGCGTCTGCCCAATATGGGCCCGGCTACAACGCCTCTTACCGCGAGCAGAGCGATCCCGCGGATTATGCCGCGCATTGGGGTTACCAGGATGGGTTTTACGACGGCAGCCATGACCGCGCCACCCGCCATAGCTTTCGCCCTACTCACGGTGACAAGTATGAAGATGCCCCGGAGTACGGTCATCCGCCGATCAGACGCAACGACTACAAGAATATTTATCGTGAAGCCTACGTCCGCGGCTATGAGAAAGGTTATGGGCGTTAGGTCGGGTCGGTTCCCTGTTTACTCTTGAACCGGCCCGCCGGTCGCCCACAGCATCAGGGCGAAGAACGCAACCAGTGCTCCGCCGATAATTACCGTAACTTCGAGCATAGTTCCTCCATAGGAATTCTAAATCCTTTTGTTTTTCCGGTGCTCGAAGAGCTTGGCGTCAATCAGGAAGCGGAACCAGAATGTCTGCAGGGTCCAGAAGATGAACCCTTCCCGGCCATCGAGAAAACCCAGGCGAACAAAGTAGCGGTAGAAAAAGAGAGCGTAGGGCCGAACGAACAGCGGTGCGTTGTTATATAGGCCGCGGAGAAAGCGCTTGCGCTCCACCGGGTTTCCCCAAAAACGAGGCCGGATGCGAGCTCCCTCCATCGCGGCGGTCTGCTCCATCACCTCGGCATCGGACCAGCGGTTATGCCGCGCGGTCCATTCCGAAAGCGACATGCGAATCTCATCGATCATGTAGCCCTGGAGCTGACCGGCCGAACCTTGAGTCAAGTAGAAGTGCTGATCGTATTTTCGTTCCTCGCAGCGGCCGGCGCCGTTGCGGAACAACCGCAAATGCCAGGTGGGCGACATCCCCCCATGCAGCATTTGCCGGCCGAGAAACTGCACCAGGCGGGCGACAAGGAAGCCGGACTCGGCCGGGTTGTCCGGCAACGCGCGCACCGAAGCGATCAGTTCAGGGGTAAGGCGCTCATCGGCGTCCAGGTGCAGCTGCCACGGGTAACGGAGCAACAGGTTGTCGATGGCCCAATTTCTCTGCGCGCCATAGCTTTCAAACGCATGTTGGACTACCTGGGCTCCATGTTGCCGGCTCAGCGCGACCGTCTCATCTGTGCTGAAGGAGTCGACAACGTGCAGGTCATCGGAAATTTCCTGCGCCTGAGCCAGTGTCGCCCCCAAGGTATCGACAGAGTTAAACGCAAGAATAATGATTGAGGGCTTCAAGCAGTCCACTATAACTTAGCCAGGATCGTCAGCAACTGTTCGCACAAAACAGCAGATCTCTCCACTACGCGTAGCGCAGTGGGGGGACCCGCTGTTGTTTGGGTACGCATCAAGCTCTGTGTAAATTTCATGGAACGTCCTGCACACAGCGGAAACCAACGGTGGCGGCACGGTCGAGACTCGGCGCCATGAGTAAATATTTTCCGTGTTCCGAGAGCCGGTAGGCTTGCGGAAAATACCACCGCGACCCCTGCGGTTGGTAATGGCTGCCTCCCCTCAGAACCGCCGCACACGTGTGCGGGTCACAATACTCATCCGTCCATTGCCACACGTTGCCCACCAGGTCCATCACACCGAACAGGCTGGCTCCGGTTGGGTGCGCATCGGAGTCAGCGGGCGGCGCAATCTGGCGCCCCTTATCGGGGGTAGGCACCGCCTCCGGATTCCAGGCGTTACCCCATGGATAGGTCCGCTCGTCCTGACCCTGACCGGCGTATTGCCACTCCCACTCATGGGGCAGGCGCTTACCCGCCCATTTTGCATAGGCGCGCGCGTCCTCGATCGAAACCCATGTGACTGGCTTTTTCGCCCAGCCTGCGGGATACGTGCCGTCCTTCCAGTCGCGAAGAAAATTATGGTCATCCGTCGGATGGTAGGAGGTCGCCGCCAGAAATTGCTTGAACTCCGCATTGCTCACCGGATAGCGATCGATGCGGAATTGCGGGATGTGTATTCGTTGCGCGTGGTAGCGGCGGGCAGAAGGTTCCCATGGATACTGAATATCAACACCTTCATCGTTCATGCCTTCAATCTCGATGCCCATCACGCGGAAAACAAAATCCGCGGCAGGGATCAAAAGCATGCTGGCAGGAAGCGGTCCGGCGTTGCGCGCCGTGCTGGAGGGAACCATCGTCTGGGGTAGCGTCTGCCAGGTCGCAGAATAGCTGGCCAGTGGCTTTGCTGCCCCACGCTGTAGCAGATCGACCAAAGGCTTGGACAGCGGAGCGTCCGTTTCCAGCACCGCACCGAAGCCATCGGCTTCCAGCTCAAAAGAGAGCGCGACGGCCGAACCTGCTGGCTCCGCGGTCAACTCCACCCCGTGCCACAGGTCATAAAAGTGCGCGCCAGGTATTGGCTCAGTGATCAGTTGACGCCCGGAGACGGCGTAATGATTTCGGTTGACCAGAGTCCACGCAATCGCGTGCACAGTAGGCCATTTGCTGGCGATGACGCCGAAATGCTCGGTGTCGCTGTAGGGGTCCCAATCCGGGCTATTGAGTATCGCGCCCAGCGCGCGTTCGATCGCTGCGCAACGGCGCAGGGCTTCGCTGTCCCGTGGCGTAATCCCATTCCATATACCCCAGATGTTTTCCCAGGAAACGTAGCCTGCACCGTTGAAGAATGCCTGCTGCAGATCGTCATTGCGATCATGTGCCCAGCGGTTGACGATGTTCACTATGTGGCGGGTTTCAAGCCACTTGTCACGGCTCACGGGAGGCAGAAACTCGTGCTTCCAATCCTCTCCCCAACTCAGGTTGTTGTAGACCAGCATTTCATCGCTGATTGGCCCCTCTTCCGGCTCCAGAGCAAGCGGATGCCCGGTTTGGTCTGAGGCAGTGCGAAACCCACGTGAGAGACCAAACATGGTGTCGCCATTGAGGCCATCGGCCCCGACCTCCGCCAGTTCTTTTGCGATCGCTTCCTGGTCGGTCACGCCCTCGTCGCGTGTTCCCTGGTCCCACATCATCACCGGGAACAGAACGCGTACGCCGCGTTGATGAAACCGTTCAATCATCGAGCGCAACGCGGGAAGGCCACCAGGGAGGTCGCGAAAAAGGTCAAACTGGTTGCGATTGTCGATGCCCAGGTTTGGATAGGTGTGCCAGAGCAGTACGCTATCGATGCCGCCATAACGCGAGTCGACGTCATCCAGATAACGATCGACACTGTATTTTTGCCCCGCCGGATCGTAGAAGTAGCGATCGTGAACCATCATCTGCGGCTGGATAAAGCTGGTCTGTGTCCACAGCAGCTCTGGCCGCGTGTATTGGCTTGCATCGTACCCCATGCGCAAGCGATCTTCCGATCGCCAGTGCCGGATATCCGTCAGCCAGGCGGCCGTCTCAGCCGGCGTGCACAGCCTGGCCCGGCTGGTGTTCCAGTCAGGGATGTAGTGGCATTGTGGGCCGGGAATCTGCTGGCTTTCCTCAGCCCTGGGCACCACGTCGCTATCCTGGGCGTGCAGCGCTATCAGGGCCAGCGACAGCTGTGCCAACACAAAGATGCGCAGGCAGCACCGCCGGGGAATTTGGATCACGCTGGTTCCAGCATCGCGCTGTTGATGCGATGTATGCCGGCTTCACCGAAGATGGCGTTGGTGGCAGCGACGGAATCACCCAGCCCGATTGCTCTGCAGGCATCCTCCACCACATAGGTCTCGAAGCCTGCTCGCATGCCGTCGATAGCCGAGTGACGCACACAGTAGTCATAAGCCAGCCCGGTGAGAAAGATGCGTCCCAGTCCGCGCTCGCGCAGATAGCCGGTAAGTCCGGTCCGGGTGATGCGATCGTTCTCGTTAAACGCGGAGTACGAGTCGATGGTGCTGCGAAAGCCCTTGCGCAGAATCAGTTCTGCGTTGTCTAAAAGCAGATGAGGGTGAAATGCCGCGCCCATGCTTCCCTGCACGCAATGGTCGGGCCAGAGCACCTGCTCACCATGACTCGTCTGAATGGTTTCGAACGGAGCTCGTCCGGGATGATTCGAGGCGAAGGAGTGGTGATCCCGTGGATGCCAGTCCTGAGTCAGAATGACATGCTGGAAGGCGCCGGCAATGCGGTGGATGACGGGCACAACGTCTTGTCCGCCCGATACGGCAAGTGCTCCTCCATCGCAGAAATCATTCTGCACGTCGATCACCAGCAGAACGTCGCGGTCTGTAAGCTCCATGCCCATTTTCTAGAAACTATAGCGCAAGGAGAACTGCTGGATGCGCGGTTGCGTAAGCACCGCGCCGTAGACGCCGAATTCACCGCTCGACGTTTGGTTCTGCAGAGACGTAAGGGGGTTCACGTCGAAGCGCACGGAGTTGCTCACGTTGAAGACCTCCCAGGTGAACTTGAGCGTCTGTTCGCGGTAGGTCTTCCAAGCCTTCGACAGCCCGGAGTCGATGCCGAAATAGCCGTCTCCGCGAAAGGCATTGCGGCTCCCCGCTTCGCCCGGCAGCGGATTTCGAATCGGCGGCCCCGATGGCAGTCCCGCTAACACCGAGGAAGGATCTGCGAAGGCCTGGGGGGCTCCAGAGGAGTTGAGGTGCCTGTGCATCTTCACCGGCGCAGTTTTGACCACCGCGCTTTCCTGCGACCAATCAACCTCCCAGCCATTGCCCGCCATCACGGTGAAGGGCAGACCGCTGGTCCAACGCGCCAGGCCTGAGAGCTGCCACCCACTCACCAGCGCATCGACCACGGGATTGGGGTCTCGCAGGAATTTCTGTCCGCGGCCCACCGGCAACAGGTAGACCCAATCCGCTGTGATGAGGTGTGTGGTGTCGAAGTCCGAGAGACCATAGTTCTCCTGCGGCCGAAAGGCATTGACGATCCAACTGAAGGTCGACTCCGCGTTGGCGCCGCACTGCACGCACGAACGCTCCGTATCGGAGCCCAGGTCCATCGATTTCGAAAACGTATAGCTAAAGTCCATTTGCAGGCCATGGCTCATGGCATGACGCAGTACAAGCTGTCCGGCGTTGTAGTTGCTGGTGCCGTTGGAGACCCAGCTAAAGAGGGAATTGAACTGCGGATTGTAGTAGCGTCCAGTTTGGCCTCCGCACCCGGGGCTGCATAGGACGTCCAGGCTGTACTGAACGTAGGAGGCGTTAACGGGGTAGACGCTGATCAGGTTGGTGTAGATATTCTGCGTGGCCGAATTCCCGATTTTCCCCGTGCCATCCGCGCCCTGGTTTGCCGCGTCGGGGAAAAGGTTCTCGAAGTACGCCACCGGTTGTACGGTTTTGGCGCCGGCGTAATACTCCTTGGTCAGCGTCGTCGCTGCGGTGTAGAAATCCTGGCCGGAGCCCGGATCCACCAGGTCGAGCGGCTCGGCCAGGTCCATCTGCTGCATCAGGTGGCGGCCGAAGCGGCCGACATAAGCAGCTTCAAGGGTAAAACCGCCGCTCAGCTGATGCTGTACGGACAAGTCTGCCGCCAGCGTATAGGGTGTCTTGATCTTGTCATCGAGCCCAATCGCGGTGGCAAAGCCGGAACTGAATGGGTCGGTCGATGGTGTGTAGGGATAGCTGATGGAGTTAGGGATGGTCCCGTTCACGTCCGGAATATTGTGCGGACCGGTATAGCGCGGAGCGTCATCGGGAGTAAGTGCATCGTTCGGGGTTTGTTTTGCACCCTGCAAACCATAGGAGCCGTACTGCGAAAAGGAGTTCACGATGCCCTGGCCGAAGTGGCTGTAGTACATCCCAAAGCCCGCACGAATCGAGGTTGAGGCGTCGGGAGCAAAGGCGACGGCAAAGCGGGGCGCGATGTTGTTCTTTTCCATCTCCCAATATGGTTTCAATCCTCGAGCCTGCCCTGAGGGCGCAAAAGAGAGGGTGGGCTGATCGACGACGCCCACAGCGGCCTTGGCTGCTCGCGTCTCGAACCAATCATGCAGACTGATCGTGGTCTGTACCTGCTGTCCGTTTACCTCGTACGGAGCCTGCAACAGCGTGTGCCGCAGACCGAACGTCAATGTCAGCCGGGGAGAAACACGCCAGGCATCCTGCACGTAGTATTCGAATTCATTGCCCTTGTAGCTGTGGGGCACGAATGCGCCTTGGCCATAAAGCGTGCCTGTACTCCCATTGGCAGAAACCTTGTAGTTGTACTGGTTGGTGACCTGAGAGATGATCCCGGCAAGGTTGGCGATCGCAAAATTGTAGGAGTTGGCAAACGTGGCGTCGACCGTGGGAAAACCAAAAGCATCTGGATCGAAGCTTTGCCCGGTCCCAGCGAAACCGGAACCGGTCACGTCAAAGCCAATAGTGGCTGCTGAATCATAGGACAGTGCGTCGCTGTTGTTGTTGCTGTGGATCAGCCGGTAATTCGCCCCCACCTCGATTGTGTGTTTGCCTTTACTCCAGGAGAGGTCGTCGATGAAGTTGTGCGACGGGACCTGAATGATCGTGGTTCGCGTCTGTGCAGTAGGCGAGTTCAAAATGCCGCTGAGGAAGCTGAAGTTGACATAAGAACCCTGGCCGATGCCGGCATTGGCGTAGCCTTGACGCACATAACCATAGTGCAGGCTGTTGACCAGGTTGTTGGTGAGCGTCCAGGTGTCGCCCGCCGCGATGCCCTTGGTATTGTCGGTATGTTTGTTGCTTGCCGGCTGGCCGGGAAAAAGGGGAACGTAAAGTTGATTGTCGTTTTGCAGGTTGCCGCGCACAAACACGCGATTACGATCGGAGAGCACGTAATCGATCTTGGCGATGTAAGTATTCAGCACCGTGGGATTCGGTGCAGACCAGGTGAACGAGCCGGTGTTCAGACCATCGCCGGTGACGAACCCATTGTTCAGGGGATATTCCGCAAAGGTTTGCAGGACATTAGGGTTGACTCCAGGCCCCCACGGGCAGGTGCCCGTGCCACTGCAACGCGGATCCATGGTTGCGATCTGGCTGGGTGTCAGGGTCACGGTCTGACCGCCGCTGGTATAGGAGACGTTGCCGGCGGCATAGGATGCGGTCGGTACAATCTGCGTTTCCTGTTGGTTTTCTGCCGTGCGCTGCCCTTCGTAATTGAGGAAGTAGAACAGCCGGTCCTTCTTGACTGGCCCGCCCAATGCGGCGCCAAAGGTATTGCGGATAAGCTTGCCCGCAATATTTGGTTCTCCCGCGGCGGCTTGCGCCTGCTTATTGAACCAGTTGTTAGCCGCGGTAAGCGTGTTCCGATTGTATTCATACAAGCTGCCGTGAATCTGATTGGTCCCGCTCCGGGTGACCAGGCTCACTTGTGCACCCGAGGAACGGCCTTCATCTGCATTGGCGTTGGTGGTGGTGACACGAAACTCCTCTACGGAATCCAGAGTCGAACGAAGAACCCCGGTAAAGGCATATCCATTGATCTGATCGTTGTTGTCGACGCCATCCAGGGTCACGTTGCCCTGGTCGGAGCGGGAACCGGCCACGGCGCCACTGCGGCTGTCGAAATTCGGGTTGATATTGTGACCCAGGTAGAGCACGCCCGGCTGCAGGCTAAGCAGGTCGGGCACATTGCGCCCCTCCATCGGCAAAGCTTCAATGGTTGCATTGTTCACCGCATTGCCCAGTGAAGCGTCGGTAGTGTTCAGGGTCTCCGACTCGGCGCTGACGTTTAGGGTGACGGTTGCCGCTTGCACGGAAAGGGTCATGTTGACCGTAGCCGGCTGATTCACCAGCAACTCGGCGATAGCCGTCTGCGGCGCAAACCCACCGCTGGTTGCCGTGATGCTGTAGGTACCCGGAGAAAGCTGCAAAAACTGGTAGCCCCCGGTAGCGTCCGCAGTGCGCTCGGCATGGAATCCTTTGGCTTTGTTATCGATAGTGACCAGCGAACCAGGCACCGCAGCACCGCTCGAATCCGTCACCGTTCCCCGTAACGAGGTCAGGGAGGATTGCGCGCAAAGTACAGAGGCAGAAAACAAGAAAAAGAGAAACAGCTTCGCAAAAGCCTTCATTCGGAGTCTCTCCCAGGAGTGTATTTTCCGTCGAAAGCCGCCACCAGAGGGAGCGACGAGGGAACTCAGAGCCAACGAGTCATACGCCAACGAACGCTCTCAAGCGATGTTGTACTTAATGATAACCTCCCGGCGGTTGCCGCCAGAACCAGGCTGCCGATGTCATGACAATGGAGGAGACCTCGGCCGGGGCGGTCGCCCGCGTGCCGGCCAAGGTCTTGTGGCCCCGATAGCAAGAATTTGCTAGGCCCCGGCTCCACGGCTCCTTAAGCTGGTCATGACATCGTTATGAGGTAGGTAAAATACGATCTTGGGCTGATCACCGCCTGTGTAGACGATGAACGTGGAGGAAACCATGATCTTCTCCGCAGATTTTTCCGCAGAGTCGAACGTCATCTGCCATTGCGTGTCAACCATCACATATTGTTCACCCAATGCAGACTCGCGCAGAGATTGAAGTTCCGTGGATTGCAGGCCCATCTCGTCGAACCGCTTCCTGCGTTCCGGTAGTGCAAGGGCGAAGGCATCAGCCTGAACTGCCTTAACCCCCTGAGGTACGGCGACCATGAATACGTTAGCGAATTGAGAGATCAGCGCGCCGCTCTCGCCGCTGCTGCTGTTGCGCTCATAGTTTCTAAAAAACGTTTCCATTGTGCTATTCAATGAAATTCACCTTCATCGTTGAGATAGTGAAACCAGGGCGGCCGAGCTCATTCGCCCTTTAGTATTATACCACTATTTGTCAATAAAATCAACAACTTGCGTCAATTAGATGGCACGTTCAGCGATTGCAGCCGCAATCTCGTTCCCTGAGTAGTTGAGACTCTCAAGAATTTCACCACTGTGTTCCCCCAGTAATGGCGGCGGGAGCCGGTACAACACCGGGGTTGAGGAAAGACGCACCGGGTTAGCGATGCTGCGCACCAGGTCGAGAGTGGGGTGCTTGATCTCTACAATCAGACCTCGCGCCAGCGCCTGCGGATCGTTCACCGCTTCGCCGGCGGTTTGGATGGCGGAGGCTGGGATATCTTCCGCGTTGAGGCGGTTCAGCCACTCGCTCGCTGGGGCTCGATCGAAAATCGTGCACAGCGCAGGAATTAGTGCGTGACGATGTTCCGTGCGCAAAGCATTGGTTCGAAAGCGTGCATCGGCTCCCAACGTCTCCGTCGCATCGATGACGCGCAGGAACCGTTGCCACAGCGCATCGGTGCCGATGGCGGCGACAAAATGGCGGCCGTCTCCCCCTTGGAACACCTGATAAGGAACAATGCTGGGGTGCGCGTTTCCCCAGCGCTGCGGAGATTCGCCGGCATTCAGGTAGTTGCTGCCCGCATTAATCAGCAAAGTAAGCTGGGAATCGAAGAGTGCCATGTCGAGAGCCTGGCCGGTCCCTGTTTTCTCCCGCGCCAGCAACGCCGCCAGGATCCCCAATGCGGAGTAGATACCGCAGGTCATATCCGCAATCGCGACCGGATAGCGAACCGGCTCCCCCTCCGGCTCCCCGGTAAAGCTCATGATTCCCGCCTGGGCTTGCGCGATGATGTCGTAGCCCGGCAATCCTGATCTCGGCCCTGAGTGTCCATAACCGGAGATGGCGCAGTAGATGAGCCGGGGATAGCGGGCGCAAACAGTTTCGGCATCCAACCCGCGCCGCACCAGCGAAGCGAGGTTGCGTTGGTTGATGAGGAACACATCCGCCGTGGCCAGCAGCCGGTGAAGAATTTCGGCGCCCAGCGGCTGATCGTAGTCGAGCGACAGGGAACGCTTATTGCGATTGGTGGCTAGAAAGTAGGCGGATTCACTGTCCACAAACGGAGGGCCCCAGCTGCGTGACTGGTCCCCGGTTTGCCTGCGCTCGACTTTGATGACGTCGGCGCCGAAGTCTCCCAGCAACATGGCACAGTAAGGTCCGGCCAGTGCTTCTGTGAGTTCAATCACGCGGATAGAGTCGAGGACTGTCACTAAAACTCCGGCGGCCGCTGGTCAGCAACGCCAAAGCTGCGTTCCAGCGCCAAGCCGGCGCTGCCCAACCTGCCCTCGTCGAAAAGCCGGCCGATCAGCGTGATGCCGTGGGGCACGCGCCGCGGCGGCGAAAATTTGGCTGGTGGATTGGCCGGATCGGGCGCCCAGTCGCTGCGCGCCGCCGAGACCTCAATGAAGCCCGCACGCAAGGTTAGCGAGGGATGTCCCGTCGCGTTAGTGATGGTAAGCATTTCATCGCGCAGGGAGGGAACCAGAAGCAAGTCCACCTGGGAGAAGAGCCGGCCCATCTCGTTAGCAACCTTGCGCCGGAAGCGATCGGTCTGCACAAAATCCACCGCGGAAAGGAAGCGCGCCTGGCGAAAAGAATTAGGCCACGCGTCAGGCACCTGCATTTTCAATTGATCGACGCCGTGGGTGAGCGTCAGCTCCTCGAAGGCAGCAGCCGCCTCGGCGAAGAGGATCAGCTGCAGTGAATCGTAAGGCCAATCGGGGATACCCACCTCGACTGGAACCATGCCCACCTTCTTCACCGTTTCGAGAGCCGCGCGATCGACGTCGGTGGCAGGGGCCTCCTTCATCCACTTGGGGAAGTAGCCTACACGCAGACCTTCTATTTTCGCTTCGGAGTCATAGTCTAGCTTGCTGGGCACGCTCGAAACATCGCCCGCGTCCGGCCCGGTAATGGCCTCCAGCACCAGCAGGGAATCTTCAACACTGCGCGTCATGGGCCCCAGCTTGTCGAGCGACCAGCAGAGCGTCATCGCGCCGGTCCGGGGAACCCGGCCGTAGGTCGGCCGCAGACCGGTAATTCCGCAGCGCATGGTGGGGCTCACGATGCTGCCGCCGGTTTCGCTGCCTATAGAAAAGCCCACCAGCCCCGCGGCGGTGGCCGAGCCCGGCCCCGCGCTCGAGCCCGACGACCCTTCCTGGAGCAGCCAGGGATTCTTGGTCTGCCCGCCAAACCAGATATCGTTGAGCGCCAATGCGCCCATGCTCAGCTTGGCGACCAGCACCGCGCCGGCCTGCTGAAGGCGCTTGACTACGGTTGCGTCATCCAAGGGCACACGGTTCCTGAAAGGCTCGGCACCGTAAGTGGTCGGAATGCCGGCCGTGTCGAGCAGATCCTTACCGCCCCAGGGAATGCCGTGCAGCGGCCCGCGGTAGTGGCCTGCAGCGATTTCTTTGTCCGCCTGCTTGGCCTGTGCCATGGCCAACTCGCGCGTTGGCGTGATCACGCAAAGCAGGGTGGGATTGAAACGTTCGATTCGCAGCAGGTAGATGTTGGTAAGCCGCTCTGACGTAAGTTGGCGCTTCTCGATCCAGCGCGACAGCCGGGTTACGGGAGCAAAGGCGATGTCTTCGTCATTGCTGGGGAGCGGACCTGGATCCGTCTTGCTGCGCAAAAACAGGTTGCGCTCTGGGCCTGCCGGCTGCCCTGGCAACGCCGCTTCGCAGTGGGACCAGGGGGCTAGCGTCGTCTCCAGCGCGACCTTACGCGGGCCGACGCGCCTCTCGTACAACGGCGCCATACCGCTGCGCCAGCTGGCAACCGCCTCTTTGCGCTCCGCCTCGCTCAACTCTACCTGAACCAGCTTCTCTGCTTCGGCAAACGTCAGCGGGGATACCTCAGGCCCGACCGGCGGCGAAGTCGCAAAGGCGGGAGGCGCTCCGGGAGGCAGCTCAGCCGGTTTCTGCTCGTGGTTACAAGAGGTGACAGCGATCCCCAGAAGGCCAAGGGAGCCGTTGGTCAGGAACTGCCTGCGCGATTTCGACATAGCGCATTCTAAACTCTGTTCCGGCCACAAACTCCGGGTGCCTCCTATCCCTGATTTCCCGTAAGCTCATAGGGTTCCGCAGACTTCATGCGCCTTTCCTTATAGAAAGGCGCACACGCGGTCTCGTCTAGTGCGGGAAATTCGGGATATCTCGCCAAAAACCAGCGAGAAGGGCAACCCGGGACCCGCTGCTCGGAGAAGTCTTTAGTCAGAGTTCAACGTCATTTTGACCAGCACTCCTTCGAAGGGGCGAAGCGAGAGGCTTGACGCGACCGCCTCCCCGGTGCGATCCATATGGGTCGAAGCCACGATGTTCGCCACAGCGATCGTTGCTTCTTGGTCGCTCTCGCTCAGATTGAGCAGGATGGCAAACCTTTGTCCCCCGCCGACCCGCTCATAGCGAAGAATCCGGCCGTTGCTGTCGACCTGTTCAATCCGCCCACTGTTCAAGGCTGCGTTGGAATTACGCAGAGCGATAAGGGTGCGATAAAGGCTCAGCACGGAGTCGCTCTGAGCGGACAGCGAGGCCACATTAACCGAGGCACGATCGGGCGCCAGGCGAAGCCACGGCGTGCCTACCGTAAATCCGGCAAGCCTCGAGCTATCCCATTGCATGGGCGTGCGCTCCGGGTCACGTCCCATGCCTTTGCCGGGCTCATTCTTTTCCGCGGTATCCTGCACTTCATCTGCGGGGATAACAACGTCCGTCATCCCTATTTCCTCGCCGTAATACATCGTCGGCGTCCCCCGCAGAGTAAGCAGCAACATCGCCGCGGTGCGTGCCTGGGCGCGACCGATGCGTGTGGCGATGCGGGGTTGGTCATGGTTACCGATCACCCAGTTCGGCCACGCCCCTGCAGGCAATGCAGCCTCGTACTGCTTGATAACCTCGGCGATCGCATCCGCGTTCCACGGGGACTGCATGAGATGAAAATTAAATGGTAGCTGCGCCCCCTTGAGGTCCTGGCCATAATACGTCGCCAGCTGATCGAAAGGCAGATAGGTCTCACCAATGAGCAAGCGGTCGCCGTACCGGTCCAGTATGGCGCGCATCTCAGCGACGATCGCATGTACCTCCGCCCGGTTGGTGTTGTACACCGGCAGCAGCCGTACCGAAGCAGGACTATCCGAGAACGTCGCCGGATTGACAGGGTTGTCGCGATACTGGTCGTCCTTAATCATCATCCACATCACGTCCACGCGAAACCCATCGACCCCACGGTCCAACCAGAATCGAAGCACGTTGAACATCGCCTCACGCAGCTCCGGGTTGCGCCAGTTCACATCCGGCTGCTGCTTCAGAAACGAATGGTAGTAATACTGGTCGCCATCCCTGGTCCACGCGGGACCGCCGAAGTTGCTCAACCAGTTGTTAGGCGGACCGCCATCCGCAGCCGGATCACGCCACAGGTACCAGTCGCGTTTCGGGTTGCTGAGAGAAGAGCGGCTCTCCACAAACCAGGGATGCTGGTCGGAAGTGTGGTTGGGCACAAAATCGAGGATCAGCTTGAGACCGCGTTCATGGATAGCCTGCAGCAGCTGGTCAAAGTCAGCCAAGGTGCCAAAGATGCGATCGACATTGCAGTAGTCGGAGATGTCGTAGCCGAAGTCGGCCATCGGTGAGGGATAGAAAGGCGCGATCCACAAACCCTTGATGCCCAGGTCAGCCAGGTAATCTAGCCGCTGCAGGATCCCCCGAAGATCGCCGATGCCATCGCCGTTTGTGTCCTGGAACGACCGCGGATAAACCTCGTAAAGAATGCCGTACTGCCACCAGGCTGCCGAAGACATATTCAAGGGCGCTCCCACGCCGGAAGACAAACGTTACACTGGTCGTTATGAGTAAGCCGACCGGAACGTTAAACAAGTACAGCTCTCAGATTACACAGCCCAAGGCTCAAGGGGCCTCCCAGGCAATGCTCTATGCGACCGGCCTTCGCGAGCCGGATATGGACAAGCCGCAGGTGGGGATCGCCAGCGTTTGGTATGAAGGAAATCCCTGCAACATGCATCTTCTGGGGCTGGCTGAGAAGGTGAAGGAAGGCGTAATCGCCGCCGGTATGGTTGGCCTGCGCTTTAACACCATCGGAGTCAGCGACGGCATCTCGATGGGTACCGACGGCATGAGCTATTCGCTGCAATCGCGGGACCTGATCGCCGACTCGATCGAGACCGTGATGGGCGCTCAGTGGTATGACGCCAATGTCTCGATCCCGGGTTGCGACAAGAACATGCCCGGTTGCCTCATCGCCATGGGCCGATTGAACCGGCCTAGCCTGATGGTCTATGGCGGCACCATCCGCGCAGGTCATCAAAATGGCCAGAAGCTGGACATCATCTCTGCCTTCCAGAGTTACGGTCAATTCATTACCCACACCATCAGCGAACAGCAGCGCCAGGGAATCGTCCGCCACTCCTGTCCCGGAGCAGGTGCGTGCGGCGGCATGTATACCGCGAACACCATGGCCTCCGCCATCGAGACCCTGGGCATGAGTCTGCCCTATAGTTCATCGACGCCTGCGGAAGATCCCTTGAAGCTCGACGAATGTTTTCGTGCCGGCGCTGCCATTCTCAACCTGCTCGAACTCGATTTAAAGCCACGCGACATCATGACCCGCGAAGCATTTGAAAACGCCATGGTCGTCGTTGCCGCCCTGGGCGGTTCGACCAATGCCGTACTTCATCTGATTGCCATGGCACGATCGGTGAACGTTCCCCTGACCATCGATGATTTTCAAACCATCAGCGACAAGACTCCACTGCTGTCTGATTTCAAGCCCAGCGGCCCCTATGTCATGGAAGACTTGCAAGTCGTCGGCGGCCTGCCTGCGGTTATCAAGATGCTGCTCCAGGAAGGGATGCTGCACGGCGACTGCGTCACCGTCACCGGGAAGACGCTCGCCGAGAATGTGAAGGAGTTGCCAGGTTTGCGAGCCGGACAGGAGATTGTGCGTCCGGTTTCGAATCCGCTTAAGGCGACCAGTCACCTGCAGATCCTCAAGGGAAACCTTGCCCCCGAAGGCGCGGTAGCCAAGATCACGGGCAAGGAGGGGCTCAGGTTTTCTGGTCCGGCAAACGTCTTCGATTCCGAAGAGCTGATGCTGAAAGCTTTCGAGGAAGGCAAGATTGGCAAGGGTCAGGTTCTCGTCATCCGCTACGAGGGGCCCAAGGGCGGCCCGGGCATGCCCGAGATGTTAACCCCCACGTCGGTGATCATGGGGGCGGGTCTGGGGAAAGACGTGGCATTGATTACTGACGGTCGTTTTTCCGGAGGCTCGCACGGATTCATCGTCGGCCATGTCACGCCGGAAGCGCAGGAAGGCGGCCCGATCGCCCTGGTTCGTACAGGCGACGTGATCACCATCGACGCCAAAGGGAATGAACTCTCAGTAGCGCTGTCGGACGAAGAATTATCAGCGCGCCGCGAGGCCTGGCGCATGCCCCCCTACAAAGCAGAGCGCGGAACCCTGGCCAAGTACATCCGCTGCGTCAAGAGCGCCGCGCTTGGCTGTGTGACCGACGAATAACCACGTCGCCCCACCCTGTCCCACTCGGTCAGGAAATTGTGGGTGCCCAATATCTCGGCCTTTTTCGTGGAGATGTGGGAAAAGCTGCCGTTCGCAGGGCTACTGCACAAATGCTGGATCAATTGCCGTAGTCAGAGTCTGTTGGAAAGCCTTCCAGTCGCAGGGAAAATCCGCTCCGCCCTTGCTGCAGCCTGGAACAAAGATATTCGCCCTGGCGGGAGGCTTGTCTAAGCTGAGCGGAGTGACCTCGCGCATCTGCTCCAGCGTCTGCGCTGTGTAGTAGGTCCTGACCTCGTAGCTTGAGCTGTCGGTGTCCTGCCACAGCTCGAAGACCAGTGCTCCTCCGGGTGGAGTGTCGTCACGGCGCCCGTCGATGACCCAGTTCAGGTTGAGCATCCCTGCCATGTTGGCGAGGTTGGTGTCGTGACCAACCAGGACGACAACGCGGTCTCCTGGTTTCCCCAGTGCGCCCGGGACGTTCTTGCCGGTTGCCGCCTGCCGCAGAGTGTCGAGAATGTGTGCCAGCGTATTCGATGCCTGCACTGTCGCCAGGTAGGGTGTCCGGCGAGTGAGATCGGAAGCAGCGGTGTGCAGGTCCATCAGTTGCTTCAGGGTCGCAAGGTCGACCCGGCCCCAGCCTACCTGGTCCATCGGGAGACCGCTGGTGTATTCAAGCAGTAGGTTCTCAGTGATGGTCGATGCGGTATTCAGCGGCCCCTTCAACTCCGCCAGATGATCGCTCTTGCCGCCATCGAGGCTGGCCGGAACATCAAGCAGAAGAATGGCTGCGGTGTGCCCTCGCTCGGGACAGGGAGAGGCCGGAGCACATCCGAGAAGGATGCGCTGTAGCGTTTCGAGTTGCAGACGATAAACTTCGGTGACCCCAGCCGGATTGCTGCCGATGCGGCCGGCAATCGATGCCGCCGCACGGTTACGATCGGGCTGGCCCACCCCGGCCGACAGCGAATGGAAGAGGGGATCAGCCTGACCTTCGGTAAGGGCATGCTGCTCTGGCTGTTGGTGAGCGGCGCAACCAGGAAACATTCCCGCAGCAAGCGACTTTCCTGTCTCTGCCGTGCGCTGATCCGAGTCTGAAAAGAAAGAGACACGCGCGGCGTCAGCGCATCCACTGGCGCTCAACACTCCCCGTTGCGCTAAGTACGCCCGGTAGTAGCTGCCCAAAAGAGTCATGAGCCTGGCGCCCTGAGCGGTGAGGTAACCGGATGGGCTATCCCACTTTGGCCAAGGCTGCGAGGAATACTGGTTCAGTTGCTCGCTACTTCCGGTTGGCGTCCGAACGCCGTGACGGCTGAAGATGATGACGAACTTCAGCTTTCCAGAACGGCCATCTGCGCTCTGCGCAAAAAGCGGGGAAACTGCGCCCGCAGCCCAGAGTACAAACGTGAGCCAGCGTATGGCGCAGCGCTGAAGTGGATGGTTCTTCATTATTTTGATTCAAATCCCTGACTACTTGATCGTGTAGACCAGTATTGTCGCCTGCTTGCCGTCGTTGCCAGGCGCTCCGACATACAGGGAGTGCTGCGAGGGCACCAGCAATCCCGTCTTGGCCCCGGCAAACGTGTGAACGACGCCTAACGCGCGGACGTTCCTGCTGGCGTCGATCTCAAAGACGTCAACCGCCCCGCTTCCGGCGATCAGATAAATCCGACGCAATTCGGAGGCATAGAAGATGTCGTCAGCTCCCGCATCAGTCGGTAGATCTGCCAGCTCTTTACCGGAGTTTCCGTCGAGCACCACCAGGCGTGCGGGCGTCCGGCAGGCGACAAATAGGACCTGATGCTCTTCGTCATAGGCAAGCGGTACGTTGTCTTTGGCGCGGGTCAGCTTCCACGTCGCAGATCGCGCGTGCGTCGCTCCGTCGATGACCGCGACCTCGGCGCTGTCCGCAATGTTCGCAAAGATGCGGTCACTCGCTTTATCGATCTCCAGACCTTCGGGGTGCGTCGCGACGGGAAGATTCGTCACCAGCGTCTGCCTGGTCGTATCAACTACGGCGATCATGGCCGCGCTGCCGCCATGCCCGACGTAAAGTAACTTCGTCTTGGTGTCATAAACCATATCGTCGGCATCGTCGGAAAGCCCAATCGACTTCATCTGCTTGAGTGGCGCGCCGTCGTAAATCTTCAAATCGCCCTGTAGTCCATCGGAGGCCGAAAGCCGTCTTGTTTCGGCAATCCAGGCAAGGCCGTGGGGTTTGCCTAACCCGGTGAGGCTTTCGACTACCTTACCCGCTCTCAAGTCGATTACTTCGACCGAATGGTTCCCGGTCGAGGCAACGAAGAGCCAGTTGGCTGCAGGATCATAAGCAAAGTGGTCGAACTTGCCAGTCACGCCCGGCAATGCAATCGTTCGCTGCAGAGTGAGTGGAGGAGCTATCTGGGCCTGAGCAGAAAGAACGCCCAGCCATAGCAGAAAAGCAGCAACAGCATTTATCTTCATTTATTACTTTCCCGGACTGTGCTCCTGTCGATCCCCGGGCAAACCCTTCCAGAAATTTACTTCAAGCGCTATTCCGCGGTTATCTGTCGCAGTGTCAAATACATTTCTTTCCACTTTGTGGATATTTACTGTTTGGGGGCGGTGCATAGGTGGGGTTCTGCCCGGCCCCGGCCTTACTACTCGTGGTGCAGGCTCCACCGGAGGCCGAAAGAATAGGTGGGCTTGTAGTATTCGCGCTGTGTCATGTATTGTGGGCTTCCGTTGTAGAACCCGAAGACTTCGTTGTTCATGTTCTCGCCGGAGGCCAGCACCGAGAAGCCTTTGGTGATGTAATAGGTTGCCTGCGCGTCGATTTGGGTGTGCGAGTAAAAGTAGTTGTCGCCGAAAGGTCCCGTGGTTCCGTAGGGGACCGCAGCCGGCCCGGTACTCTGATATTGATAGGCATAAATGTTTGCGCTGTTGTGCGATATCCCTACAGAAACCAGTGCTCGCTTGGTTGCATAAGACGGCCCGATGTTCCAGGAGAAGGGCGCCTGGCCCACCAACTGTGGATTATCCGTGCGATTGGTAAGGTTATAGTTTTTCGAGTTTGTATAGGCAAAGTTAGCGTTTATCCGTGCTCCCCCCAGTACCCCCGGCAGGTTGCTTAAGTGCTGCTGATATGCCACCTCGAAGCCTTGCACATACGCGTGGTCGCCATTGACTTCCTGCTGCACATAGTCCCCCGCATATAGCTGAGACAAGGGCGAACCCGTGGCGGGTACGATCGACTGCTGGAGAAAGATTGGCTTGCTTATCTGCTTGTAGAAGTAGCCTCCCTGCAACATGCCGACAGAGGGCAGAAATCGCTCGTACAGCACGTCGAAGTCATTCGCGTGCTCGGCCACGAGGCCGGTATTGCCAATTTGCACTAGGTTTATCCCTGAAGGGCCTCCCTGGGTCGTGAAAACAATATAGGGAACCAGTTGGTAGGGATCGGGACGCGAAATGCCACGTCCATAGACGGCGCGGATGTCTGAGTCGTTATCCAGCGTATAGCGCAACTGAACACTCGGCAGCGGATTCACATAAGACCCGCTCCCGTATTCAGGTGTCGTCCCGCCGTAGCTGCCGTCCGCATTTGTCAGGACCATGTAACCGGTATCGGAAGTTTGTGTGCCCTCGATGCGCAATCCTGTTTGCAGATGGATTCGGGTGCCAAACTCGATCGTGTTCATCACGTAGCCACCCGACACACGCTCCTGAAGGTTATAGTTGGCCGCGTCGGAGTTCTGATGGGTCGTTGCTTCATCCAGCGGAAGCTGGTCCATGTTCGCGGCAAGGTAGGAGGTGATGAGAGTAAAGTTGGTCACCGGCGGCAGATAATAGCTTCCGCCGTAGTAGTGCGGATTGGTGAACGTGCTCAGGAATTGGCTCATGGGTGGGGTCGCGCCATTGTCATAGGTGGGCGAGTACGCGTCCTGTCCCTTGTGAGCGTTACGGAACTGCCCTCCGAACTCGAAGGTCGATGCGTGGGTGCCCCAATGGTAGTTGATCCCCATGGCGGCGCCCGCCTGCAGATTGAGCTGAGTGGCCTGGCCGGTGGTGAGATTGATATCCGAGAGTTGATACTGTGTGGGATCGGCGATGGAATCGCTCGGGTTGTCGCAGGTGTATTGCGGCCGATACTTACTGACCGTAGTCGAGGGGCTGTAGCCGCAGTCAGTGCCGGCGGAACTGCTGAAGTCCGCACCCGGATTTCCCGCAGCCCCACCAAAGCGCGAGTGGGCGATGGCGGCTTGGTAATGGATGAAAGAATGCGTGAAAACCTGATTTCCTCCTAAAGCCAGGTCGGCGATTTGCAGGTTGGGCCGGCGGACGCTGGTGTGGTAGGACGCCCCCCCGGAACCAACCGGTCCCGCCAACTTGTATTGGAACTTTTGGCCGTAATCTCTGAAGTTCGAGAAGAGTCCATGAACATAGAGATCGGAGTCTTCCGCGAGTTTGTAATCGAGGGCGCCGGCGAAGCCATATCGGCTCCGGTCGTATAGATATTCCTGAATATTCAAGCCGTCGTCGAAACTTGTTTGTCCATTGGGATACAGGTCGGGAGTGGGTTCGATATCGTCGATACCCCGGCCATTGTAGTCATAGCTGTAGCCGGCCATGAGCCCGAAGCGCTTGCCATGGCTGCTGTTCGGGCCGAAACGCATCCCTGCGCCTGAGTTGATGCTGAACACATTGCGCGTCCCGGCAATGGGTGTATAGCCGCCTATCCCTTCAAGCTTAAACGTGGGCTGGTCGGTGGTGGCCTGTTTGATGCGCACGTCGACGGAGCCGCCGATGGCGTCGCCGTCCTGATTTGCGGAGAGCGTCTTATTAATGGCTATTGAGCCAACGATGTCCGCCGGGATGGTATCGAGATCGACCTGGCGCACTTCCGGATCGGGTCCCGGAACGACCACTCCATCGATCGTTGTGTTGCTGAGGCGTGGTTCCGTTCCCCGAATCTGTACGTATTGGCCTTCGCCCTCGTTCCGTTGCAAGGTGACTCCGGGCATGCGCCCGATGGCGTCGGCCACATTGGCGTTGGGCAGGCTTTGAATCTGCGTATCGGTCTGCACATTCAGAATGTTGGCGGAGGTGCGTTGCTCGTTGATGGCGGCAGCATCGCCCACCAGGCCGGCACTCACGATGACTTGCTGGTTGGCCGAAGCGACATTCATGGTTGCGTTCAGCGCTGCCGTCTGGCTGGGTTTCACAACAATAGTAGTTACCGAATTGTCAAAGCCGACATAGGAAACGGTCACGGTGTATGTGCCCGCCGGGATATTCGGAATATTGAAGTTGCCCTGCGCGTCGGAGGCCACGGTGGTTGCGGTTGGCTGCAAGACAATCTGGGCGCCCTGGAGCACCGCGCCGGCCGCATCCTTGACGGTGCCGCTCACACTGCCATTACCGGCAGCTGCGCCTTTGTCTGCGGCGCCGGCGAAAATTGGCAGCAGGAGCATCGTGAGGAGGAGGAGCGGTATACGGCTGGCCTTCGCGAACATAACTCTCCTTGAGTGGCGATGTTGGAATTTGCAGAAATCCAACTGCGCTGTGATTGGACTGGGACTGACCATAACTTCCGCGCTACAAGTAAAGCGTCGTTTACGGAAAAGTGAATAATTCCTAAGCTGGGGTCCGGTTGCGCTCGATGAATTGATGATTGCACCTGGAAGATAGGCAGGCTTGTTAAAGAGAGGTTAACGGTGCGGTGAAAGTTTTCTAAGATTGCGCTGACACCTTCCACAACCGAAATTGCCTGTGTTGCAATAGGGCTCAGCGTAGTGGATAGTGTTTGGAACCCTTAAAATGCGCATTCTGGTGATAGAAGACGAACCCCGAATGTCAGCTTTGCTGCACAAAGGGCTTTCAGAGCACGGTCACGACGTCACCGTCGCCCTGGATGGCGCGGAGGGCCTCAAGCTAACGCTAGACAGATATTTCGACGTCATTCTCCTCGACCTGGGTCTTCCCGGTCTGAGCGGCTATGATGTCGCGCAAGTGCTCCAGGAAAGGAAATACCCAGCTTCGATTCTTATGCTGACGGCGTACAACAAAGAGGACGAAATCGTTCGCGGACTTAATCTCGGCGCCGACGATTACCTGACCAAGCCGTTCTCCTTTCCTGAGCTGCTGGCGCGCCTTCGCGCCGTTACTCGTCCGGCACCTGAACCAGCGCCAACCACCTTCACCGTCGCGGACTTGGTTGTGGATACGGTCCGGCATAACGTCACTCGTAAGGGCCAGGCCATCGACCTGACTCGGACCGAGTACCTGCTCCTGGAATTGTTGGCACAGAACTCCCCTCGCGTTGTATCCAGAGGCAGGTTGATCGAAGGAATCTGGCGGGAGCACAAAGAAGTAACTCCAGGCGCGCTCGACGTACTCGTCAACTCGCTTAGGAGCAAGCTCGATGTGCCTTTCCTGGCAAAGCTCTTGCATACGGTAAGGGGCACCGGTTATTTGCTGAAGGCCGAAGAACCCACTCTCGCCGGAAGGCCCCTGACCGGGGACACGAGAAAGCAGATCAAATGAAACCATTGCCTATTCGCCTTCGCTTGACGTTGTGGTATTGCGCGATGTTCACAGCGGCGGCCGTCTTGTTGAGTGTGTCGAGCTGGTGGATGCTGCAGAGGAGCCTGAAGGCGACCGAGTACCACGAATTGCAGGAGCGGGCGCAAGACGTGCAGCTGCTGCTTAGCCAGCTTGGCCCTAACATCAGCGAGCAGTCGCTCCAGCAGAGGTTTGCCGAGATTTACCAGATCAAAGACGATGGCAAATACCTACAGGTTCTCGATCAGGATGGACATTGGGTCTATCGTTCCAGGCGCATGATCGATGAGCGGCTGTTGCCGGTGGCTCCCGGACTTCTGCCGCCGGAAGGCACGACTGTTGAGTTTCATCAGGGCACACGCTATGTGCGCGTGCTGGCCTATCCGATCCATGCGAATGGACACGCATATTCGGTCCAGACCGGTATCGCCCTGAATAAATCAATGGTCCTGCTTTCGGCCTATAGCGAGCGATTGTTGCTGCTGACGCCTGCAGTCCTGATTCTGGCTGCGGTCGGTGGGCATTTTATGAGCCGCAAGGCTCTCGCCCCGGTGGCCGCAATCGCCACCGAAGCGCGCCGCATCAACGACAGGAACCTCGATATTCGCCTGCCCGTTGCCCCCACCAGGGATGAGATTTCCGATCTCTCGGAAACCCTCAACCAGATGCTGGAGCGTGTGGAATCCGGGGTCCGCAGCATTCGTGACTTTACCGCCAACGCCGCCCATGAACTGCGCACCCCTCTGGCCCTCATTCGCGCCGAAGTCGAGGTTGCTCTATCCATGACATCGCGCTCTGCCGGGGAATATCGGGAAGCCTGTGAGCACGTGCAATTGGAATCGGTCCGCATGACCGGTCTCATCGACAGTTTGCTGATGCTGGCGCGTGTAGATGCCGGGAACGAAGCGCTTTGCTTCGAGCCGATAGAAGCCAACCAATTGGTTCGCCAGATGGGCGACAAATGGAAGACCTCCATGCGCCTGGCGCTTCTTGACTTCAGCATGGAACCTGCGCCGGAGCCGCTATTTATCTCGGGAGACGGAAATAGCTTGCAGCGGCTGCTGACGATTCTGCTCGACAATGCCGTTCGCTACACGCCGCCGGGAGGTTCTGTCCAGTTGCGAGTTGCGCGCGAGGGCAGTCGCGTGATTTTCACCGTCCGCGATACTGGGATTGGCATTGCACCCGAACATCAGACACGGGTCTTTGACCGGTTTTACCGCGTGGATCGGACACGCGGTGGACTCTCCGGGGGCTCGGGTCTAGGGCTGGCGCTGGCGAAATGGATCGCGGAGAAACATGGCACGAGCCTTTCCTTAGAGAGCGCGGTCGGAAAGGGAACTACTTTCCGCTTTGCTATCCCGGAAGCTGTCGCGACTTCGCCCTTGGAGTCCGACGCACCTCACTACGTCATCAGGAAGAGCTAGAGATTCATCGCACAAAGTGACTCGCTGGCTCAGGAGCTGGGCATAGAGGAAGAAGTGTCTGAAACGAAGGGCACGGCTTCATCCGTTCCGTAAACGTACGATGTGCTATGCGGCTCTAGCCGCTGGGGTACGCTTACTGTCCCTACCGATCCGCATAGGCGGATCCGCGTCACCGCAGTGGAGGATTGGCAGTTCCACTCGAGGTCGCAAAAGAAACTGCCGTGAAAATGGACTCACTTTCACGGCAGGTGGTCAAAGGCGCATACAGGAAAAACGTGCTAGCTGAAGGTGGCGTCGTCGATCGACTGGACGTCGTCCCACATCGGCGTCGGCTCGAAGTATCCCGTGCCCGCCTTCAGGTGTTGCTTGCATACCTCATCGTTCAGCGTCACACCCAGGCCAGGGGTATCCGGGACCTTGATGTAGCCCTTGTTGATCATCGGCTTCTCCGGCCCATTGACCAGATCCTGCCACCACGGCACATCGAGGGAATGGTTCTCCAGCGCCAGGAAGTTGCGTGTTGCGGCTGCGCAGTGCACGTTCGCCATGCAACTTACCGGTGTGCCCGCAAAGTGCATGGCCATGGGCACACCATAGCCAAAGGCCATGTCGCCGATCTTGTGCGTCCGCAGAATACCACCCGAAGTTGCAAGATCCGGATGGATCTTGTCCACTGCGTGAACGCTGCACAGCTTTTCGAAGTCCGCGACTTCGTAGATATCCTCGCCGGTAATAGTCGGCGTGGGGCTTGAATCCGTAATCTGTTTCAGTAGATCGGTGTAATACCACGGAATAACGTCTTCCATCCATTCCAGGTTGAACTTCTCATAGGCTTTGCCCAGACGAATGACAGACTTCACCCCGATATGTCCCAGGTGATCCATGGACAACGGCATGTCATAGCCGATGTTATCCCGCACCGCCGCTACGTATTCGCAAAGCCGGTCGATGCCCTTATCGGTCACTTCCGTTGCCATGAACGGATGAGGTTGATTGCGCAGTTCCCATTTGCTAAAACCTGAAGGCTCCATCACCATGCCTGGCATGCCCTCGAGCACGTTGATGCCCAGGTCCATCTTCATCCAGGTAAGCCCCATCGCCACGCGTTCTTTGGCTCGCCTTCCATATTCTTTCGGATCATCCGACTCTGTCGTATCCGCATAGATGCGGACCTTGTCTCGCCATTGGCCACCAAGCATCTGGTAGACCGGGCAGTTGTAGACCTTGCCCGCGATGTCCCAGAGCGCCATCTCGATGGCGCAAACACCTCCGGCCTGGCGGGAGATGCCGCCAAACTGCTGGATCTTCTGAAACAGATAGTCGATCTTGAGCGGGTTTTCGCCCACAATGCGATTCTTGAGCACCATCGCGTATTGATAGCCGCCGACGTCGCGAACCTCGCCCAATCCGTAAACACCCTGGTTGGTGTCGATGCGGATGATCGGGCAGGGGCTGGGGCCAGGCTTGACGATGATCGCATAGCGCATGTCGGTAATCTTCAACGTCGACGGGCTGGAATTCAGGTTGACGTTCTTGACTGCTGGCGCCTGCTCGGCGGCCGCCTTCTCTAACTCGTAGCGGCTTAGAAGGCTGCCGGCCATCACGGCCATTGAAGACTTAAGCACCCCACGGCGATTAAACTTTGACTTGAAAAAATCGGACATTGTTACGTCTCCCCCTTTGATTTTTGGCGCTGTTAGATCGTTCTACTAATCCCACCACGTCTCCCCGGGCGCCACTTCAGGGTTTGTCTCCACTCCCGTCCCCGGCTTGTCCTCGATGACGTAAGTGGCCAGCGATATGTTTCAGAAATCCTCTACGGTTGCTAAGCCCACCCCCCCCCTGTACGCCTAGCCGTGAACGCGAAAGAGTAAGGATAACGCATTGCCGGGCAGGTTGCATGGGGCTGCCGGTCTCCTGGCAGCCCCGCAAGTGCATCAGAAGTAGAACCTAGCTGAGGCCTGTAAATCCCGGTGAGCGCGGGGTGTGCAGCATTCAACGCGGCCGTGTTGGTAAGCGAGGAGTACGGCAGAGCTACGGCCCCTTGAGGGAAAGGGCTATTGATCACCGGGCTGGCAGGTCGGGGTTACATTGGTCGCCGAGCACACGTTAGCGAATGCAGCCGGAAAAGGGAAGGTTGCCGGACTGGAGAATGTACTTAATTAAGGAGCGAGGATCAATGCGTATATGCGCTTGCGGAGATAAACTAACCCGGGAGAAAGTTAGGATGCAATCGATCTTCAAGGCAGACGCTGTGAAATTTCTAGTGTTGTTGCTCGTAGCTCCTCTCTTCACACCGACCTGCTCCGCCGCATCGACTTATCGTGCGCGCCTCGACGACCCGGCGGCGGTTTACCTCACGGCGGAGGAATTCCACGCCCACGGCGACGGCAAAGAAGACGATAGCGCAGCGGTTCAGGCAGCGATTGACAAACAGCAGGCGAGCAAAGGCGAAGGCATTGTCTTTATTCCACCGGGCCGCTACCGCATCACCCGCACCATCTATCTTTGGCCTGGCGTGCGTGTTATCGGCTATGGTTCCCAACGCCCCGTCTTTGTGCTGGGAGAAAACACCCCGGGGTATCAGGACGGCATAGCCTACATGTTCTTTTTCGCCGGCGCGCGTCCCCGGCCCGAAGGCGCTGGTTCACCGCGAGCTGGCTACCATCCTCCGCCTACGCCGCGGGGAGTCGTGCCGCCCCCCACCCGCAGCGTTCCTGACGCCAACCCCGGTACCTTCTACTCGGCCATCAGCAACGTCGACTTCGAGATAGGCCCGGGCAACGCGGGCGCAGTCGCCATTCGCTTTCATGCCGCGCAGCACGCCTTTCTCAGCCACATGGATTTTTCTATCGGCTCCGGATTCGCCGGCCTTCATGAGGTCGCCAACGAGGCCGAGGATCTCCACTTCCACGGCGGCCAGTTCGGTATCATGGCGCGCAAGCCTTCTCCAGCCTGGCAGTTCACGCTCATCGACTCCACCTTCGACGGCCAGCGGGAAGCCGCTATCCGCGAAAACGAAGCCGGGCTTACTCTGGTCCACGACGAGTTCCGTAATGTACCTACTGCTGTCTCTATTGATCCCCACTACTCCGACCAACTGTGGATAAAAGACAGCCGCTTCGAGAATATCGTGGGTCCCGCCGTGGTTATTGGCAACGATGCCAGCCGCATGACGGAGATCAATTTCGAGAATGTAGTCTGTAGTCACGTACAAGTGTTCGCCAGGTTACGTGAGACCGGCCGCGAATTCCGCCAGGTCGCTGATACTTATGAGGTCAGCGTCTTCTCCCATGGCCTCAGCCTTGCGTATCCGGGGGCCCCCGCAGCATTCCAGACGCGCTATGAGGCTTCGCCGCTCGGAACTCTGCCGCCCCCAACCCCATCCGCGATCAGCGCGCTGCCTGATTCTGAAACTTGGGTCAACGTCCACGGCGTTGACGTCAAAGGCGACGGCGTTACCGATGACACAGCTGCGTTGCAGAAGGCAATAGCCGAGCACCCCGTGCTCTATTTCCCCAGCGGGCGCTACCTGCTCCACGACACGCTCACCCTCCGCTCCGATACCGTGCTGATCGGCCTGCACCCCAGCACCACGCAATTCGATCTCCCCGACGGCGCGCCTGCTTTCGAGGGTCCTGATGCTCCCCGCCCGCTACTGCTCGCGCCCGCCGGCGGTGCAAACATCATCACCGGGCTGGGCATCTTTACCGGTGGGTTCAACCCTCGCGCCGTCGGCCTTTTTTGGCGCTCCGGCAAAGACTCGCGTGTGGACGATGTCCGCTTTTTGGGCGGTCACGGTACCAACGCGCCCGATGGCACCCGTCTTAATCCCTATAACGCCACCCATTCCGCCGACCCCAACCCGCATCGGCCCTGGGACTCGCAGTATCCCAGCCTTTGGATCGATGGAGGCGGCGGTACCTTCGCCAACATCTGGACGCCCGACACCTTCGCTCAGGCCGGCTTCATGGTGTCCAACACAACCGTTCCTGGCTTTGTCTACGAGGTTTCGAGCGAGCACCACGTGCGCGCGGAATTCAAGCTGAAGAATGTGTCGAACTGGCAGCTCTATGCGCTGCAGACGGAAGAAGAGAGCGGCGAAAGCCAGGATGCGTCCTCGCTCGAAATAGACCACTCCAGCAATCTCACCATCGCCAACTATCACGGCTATCGCGTGACCCATATGGAAAAGCCCTTCCCCTATGCGGTGCGGGTGGCCGATTCCACCAACATCCACTTCCGCAATGTTCATGTGGATGCCAACAGCTCCATCGCCCTGTGCGATGCCTCTGGCGCCTGCCGTCAGGCAGTGCGCTCGAACAAAGTGCCGTTCGAGAATGCCATCGTTGACCAGACGCTTCACGCCGAGGTGCGTGACCGTGAGTTCGCCAATCTCGATATCTCCGACGACAAACCAATACCAGCAACCCGCCAGACCTCTAACCTCACTGAAAAGGGTGCCCAGGTCGAGCGTCTGGCCACTGGCTTCTTCAACATCTCCGGCGCGGCCATCGATGCAGCCGGGCAGCTCTACTTTGTCGACGCGCACTTCCAGCGCATCTACCGCTGGTCACCTGAGTCGCAACACGCGGTAGTCGTGAGTGACGCGCCACTCGATCCCGTCAATCTCGTCTTCGACAAGGCCGGCGACCTCATCGTCGTTTCTTCCGGCGGCAAAAACCTCACCGCCTATGCCCTGCGCCCTGATTCAACCCCGCTCGCTCTGCTGCCGCTCGAGCCCGCGGTCGAGCGTCCCGGGCTCAGCGCCGCACTGCCGGTCGACTACTGGTTCAATGGAGACTTCGCAGAGACTCTCTCAGCCACCCAGCCCTATACGTATACATCGCTGCAACAGATGTTCGAGAAGGGCCTTGGTACCCGCACCACGTTCCAGTTCGTCTCTCCGGACAACAGCCTTTTTATTCCGACAGATGCTCCACTGGTGCAGGGCGAACCATACTTCGGCACCAAATGGGCGCCGATCCTCGAAGCCTACGGTCTAGTCAAGGGAACTGACGGCAAACCCTTCTACGCCACCAATGAAGCCGAGCAGCGCACCTACCGTGGTCTGCTCAATGCGGATGGATCTCTGTCCCAGATAACCACCTTCGTCGAGCAGGGTGGAGAAAGTCTGGCCCAGGACACCGACGGCAACGTCTATCTAGCCGCCGGCCAGATCTTCATCTATACGCCCGCAGGCAAATTACTAGGCAATATCGACGTGCCTGAGCGCCCCCACGACATTCTCTTCGGAGGCAAAGATCGCCGCACCCTCTACCTGTTAAGCGACCACTCTCTCTACGCCGTGCGCATGCGCCATCCAGGGCTGTAAACCCTTAAGCCCTGTCCCTACCGCTAATCAACGGGTGCCCCACATCTCGCTCGTTTTTCGCGAGATGTGGGATACCACAGCTCTCGACCTGCGTACTTTGGAAACCACTAGGCTCCGCAAGCAAGCTTTTTGCTTTGTTGTGCGCTTTTTTCGATTGGAATTTTGTGCAGATTTGTACGGTGGCAGGGGCTGAAGCCCTCATACAAAACAAAGAGCTCTGAGGGATCTGCGATTTCTTTTCGCCATTGGTCTAGCTGGCCGGCTCACGCTTTCGTATGCCCTCACCCACCGGTCCATGGTGCCCCAAGGTACGGTTGAGCCACTCCATCATTTGCACTTCCCAGTTAGGTACGTCCGGCAGCTTATACCAGCCACCCGTCCCATGCATCCCACCCGGAATACGGATGATCTCGCTTCGTACGCCAACCTTACGCAGTGCCGCATCCAGATTCGTCGCTTCGCTGAACGGGATGTACTCATCCTTGTCTCCGAGAATCTGCAAAAACGGTGGGTCACCCTTGGAAACATAGGTGATCGGAGACGCTTCCTTGAGAGCCTCTGCTTCGCCCTTTTCTTTAATAAGCGGATCGAGCAGAGCGTGCACATCCGCATTAAGCGGCACAGTAGCAAAGCTGCTCTGCGCGAACAGTGTCACCACGGCCTGCACCTGCGCGCTTTCGCGATCCACGGGATCGGCCGCCGAAGGATCTCCGGGTAAATTCAACAGCCCCACCATGTTGCTCAAAAATCCGCCCGCCGACCCGCCGATCAGCGCAATGCGATTTGGCTGCCCATCCCAACGGTTCGCATTGTGGCGGATGAAACGGATCGCCCGTTCCACGTCGTAGACCATGTAGGGATAGGGATATTTCGGCGCCAGCCGATAATTGATGGAGAAGACCGCATACCCTGCAGGAGCCAGGAAGTCGGCGCAATAGGCTTCGCTGCCGCTCTTGCTATTGCCCCTCTGGTAGCCACCGCCGTGCACGATGATCGCGATCGGATGCGGCCCCGAACCCTTGGGAGCATAGTAGTCCATGGTCAGTTGCTGGCCATCGGCGACCCCGTACACGATGCCCTCCTGTGTAGGAGTCCGCACATCGGCGGCCAACGCGGATGCGGCAAAAACCAAAAGGAGAAGCCGGCAAATGATCTTCATACGCTCAGAGGCCGCTCAGGATGCACCGTCATCCAGAGGAAACCGCCGATGACCGCAAGCGCCGCGGCGATGGCGAACGACGTAGTCCAGCCGAAGCGCTGCGCCACCCACGGAGTGAGCGACGCGGTCACCGCGCCGCCAACCTGCGCTCCCATGTTGACCATGCTGGAAAAGACACCCGAACTGCGGCCCGCGATATCAGCGGACACTGACCAGAATGAACTTTGCGAGACGTACAGCGCGCCTGCACCGCCGGCGAGGATGACGCCCGCAAGCTGAGGGCTCTGTACTCTTGAACCGAGCACCAGGAAGACAGCGGTAAAAAAGAACGCCACCGAAGCAAGTCCGCAACGGCCTGCGCGCAGCCCGTAGGTGCGGGTAAGGCGGTCACTGAGGACTCCGCCGCCAAGACAGCCGACGGTCATCGAGAGGGAAGGAAGCATGGTAAACAGAGCGCTGGCTTTGAGATTGAAACCACGCACCTGGGCCATGTAGAGGAAGAACCAGCTGAAGAATATCCAGGCGGTGTAACCGAAGCCGAAATAGCTGATGATAAGCGCCGGCAGATCGCGATGGCTGAGGATGGCTCGCCACGAGATGACCACGGGACCCGAACTGGGAGGTGCATCAGTCTCGACCACCGCGATACCTTGGTGAATGACATTCAGCTCTGACGGTGAGACGTTAGGATCCTCTTCGGGGGTATCCCGCGCAAACCACCACCACACCCCTCCAGCGATCACGCCGATGATCGCACTAAACCAGAAGGCAGAGCGCCAGCCGTGATGAAGGATAAACCATGCCAGCAGCGGGGGAGTCAGGCCACTACCCGCGCCCACGCCGGCGAAGATAAGGCCATTGATAAACCCGCGTTCCTGCTCCGGTACCCAGCGGGCCACGAACTGGTTGGCCGCGGGATAAATAACGGCTTCGCCCGCGCCCAGCGTGAAACGGATGCCGATCAGCAGCAGCACGGCCTGGGAGATGCCGGGAGGTATCAGCGTGGTGAGAGCAGTGGTCACGCCCCACCACACCACGCCCAGCGTAATCACTAGCCGCGGTCCAAAGCGGGAGGCGAGCCATCCGGCGGGGACTTGAAAACCGGCGTAGCCAATGAGAAACGCGCTGAAGATCCACCCCAGGCGCTGGTTCCCGAGCCCGTACTCAGAACTGATCTGAAGACCCGCGATCGAAATATTCGTACGGTCGAGGAAAGAGACGGCGCTAAGAACGAAAAGCCAGAATGCGAGGAAGAATCTCTTCCGGGTATGGCGTTCTGCAAACATCGATATTGCTCCTGGGGATGCGGGCCGCAAGAAATGATACCTTACCCAATCTTCCGTTGAGGGCGCCCGGATTCCTGCACCAGGTCCACCACGAAATCAGGGCTCACGTTATGATTCGTTTGTGCCCGGATGGAGGGTTCAGTGTGCTTCTCAGCCAGCGCTAACTTTGTCGGCAGTGCGATACTCGCCACCATCGGAGTAGCCACACTGACCGAGGTGAAGCACAGGCGGGAGCTGCTGTTTGCGGCGATGCCCTTGCTCTTTGCACTGCACCAGTTCACGGAGGGGTTTGTCTGGCTGGGTATCGACCGTAAGCTGCCGCCCATCGTGGTCCACGACGCTGGGGCAGCCTTCGTTTTGTACGCCATGGGCTTGCTGCCTTTTCTGTTGCCGCTGAGCGTTCTTCTCATCGAGCCAACCCGCGACCGGCGGCGGCGAATGCTTGGCTTCTCCCTCTTGGGCGGCACGCTCGCGGTTTACCTTCTGTGGGGGCTTATCGCTTATCCCCTGCAGATTTCCGCAGGCGATCACGGCATCGTTTATCTGAACCAGATAACCAATACCACGGTGGTCGCGATGCTCTATGTGACCGCGACCTGCGGTGCGCTGTTCTTTTCCGGATTTCCCACATTGATCATGCTTGCCTGGCTGAACTTCGTGGGTCTTCTTACCGTGATGGTTGTACGGCGGTATGAGTTCACCTCCTTATGGTGTGCGTATGCCGCGGTGGTGAGCATCGTCATCTACTTCTTCTTCCGTCGCAGCCGTGCTGAGCGGCCGGCCAAATATTCCCTGGAAGCGGCCGTATGAATCCTGAATCGGCCCTGCAAGACCTGAGAATGTTTTGGTGGGCCTTCGCCGTGCGAGGAGGCCTGGCACTTGTCTTTGCCGTAGTCCTCTTTCTCGCCAGCAGCTTCCTGGGCATTTTTTTCTTCGATCCGGTGACCCTCGTCTATTTGAGCCTGCTCCTCGGCTCCTTCGTGCTGGGCAATGGCCTTCTCCTGGGCGTGGCAGCCGGTTTCGCGTTTGAGCACCACTTGCGCCTCCGCTGGCTGACGCTCTCTGAATGCTGCTTCGAATTGCTGCTCGGTGTTTACATCGGCATTTCCATGTTGCTGACTCCTCAATCCCTCGCCTTCCTGGCTGGGATTCACGCCCTGGGAAATGGATGCTTTCAAACCGCACTGGCCGTCAGGATGCGGGAGGAGCGAGGCTGTTTGAGCCTTCTTGGTTTAGCCGGAGTCATCTCTCTGTGCGTAGGTGTCTTCTTTTTGACCCATTTCAACCAGCCTCCACGGCCCACAACCCAGGAGCTATCGGGCTTCGAGCTATTGAGCGCAACCACATGGATTTGGTTCGCATTCAGGTTGCGCAGATGACAGCGCGGACGTACTGGGAGGTGCCCGAAAGATGCCTGGACGGTGGTCAATTAGGCCAGTGCATCCCGTCACCACGCGTAACAAACGAATGTAGGGGTTCTCGAGCCAAAGTGAAATCCCGGAGGAACACACAATGTGGCAAATAAGAACCCCGGGAATCAGCAAGTTGACATTCAGCGGACTGCTGCTGACAGGTGTGTTAATGCTGGGAGCGTCGCTTTCTCCAGCCGGCCGAGGTCAGAGCTGATCAAGACCTCTGCGTTGGGCACCGGAACCCAGATTGGCCAGCGTTTCAATATGGCGCTCGACATCTACCGCTATTCCACCCCTGCAGACAGGCAGATAATGTCACAAGCATTCGAGCAGGGGCAGAATCAAGGGCTGGTCAACGCATTGGCCAAAATGAAACCCGTGGGCTACTGCTCGATCAGCCGCAATAACGGTTACAATATCAGGTACATCCAAATGGTCAAAACGCCAACTGGACGGAAGATACAGTTCATAACCGACCGCCAGCTAAAATTCGGTGAAACTTATTTCGATAAGCAATCTGCGGATTTCAACTTGGCAGCCGGCGAGGTCGACTTGGACGACACAGATAAGAGTAAGAGTACGGGATACTTTTATACCCAAGCCAGGCTAGTCATCGATAAGCAGGGCCAATTGAAATTTGACCTGGTTGCCTATCCCTGGAGACTGGAGGACATCGTTGATTGGAAGGGAACGCCCGAAATCAACTAGGGCTATATGCCTGCAGAAAATGGTCGGGTGCGTCAGTGTTCGACGGAGTTAGCCTGATGAGTGTTGGCAGGGACAACAAGGAGAGCCAGCCGTCCCCGCCAACTTGGTTCATTTTCCCGAGCCGACAATAAGCTTCGGCTGGGCCGCGTCAGGGCAAGTCCTGCTTCCCTCGATGGTGACCTTCAGCAGGTACCCGTCCGGGTATGGATCCGCATCGTCTGGGATCTGAACTGCTGTGGTACCGTTTGCGCTAACCTCATGCCCTTGGCTTGCCAGCGGCCAGAAGTCTTTGTTCGACGGGTCGGAAATGATTAAGACCGGCTTCGCATTCCCGTTCTGCCAAATGAAGTAGTCCCCTGGGTCGGCCGTTACCGGGTCACAAACGGCGATAAAGCCTTGAGAGGCAATAACAATCGTGTGCGCGCTCACATTACCACCAGGAGGGGAGCACTCGAAGGTGCCTTCGGCGTTGGGCGTGTTATTGGCAGTCGCTTGTTTCGGCGTACCCGGCACTACCTCGTAGGAGGGATTAGCGAGCGGCCAATCGCTCGAAGATACGGTGACGCTGGTCGCCGGAGGAGTAATCTGGTTGGCATTCACGACCCATTCGAAGGTTTCGTTTGGGGCAAGCACAACCAGTTCACTGTAAGCATTGAATTGACGCATACATTTCCTTTCTGTTTGGTTACAGTTGGCGCCAGGATCATTTCGCCAGCGCGTGGCTTAGGAGTTGCTGAAACTGGGGGTTGTTTCGGAGATTATCGAAGCTGGGCGAATCTCTGACTATGGCGCCGGAGTATCCTGCAGCAAGAGCCTTCTGCAGCCACTCCAGAGCCACACCGGTTTCGCCCAGATCGTTGTACACCACGGCGGCATTAAATAGTAGCTCCTTGTTGCTATGCCCTAACTCAAGGGAGCGTGACAGGTGGACGATTGCATTCTCTTTGTCACCCAGCATGGCGTAGCATGACGCAACATCGCCTTGCCGTTCCGCATCCTGCGGATTGACCTGGAGCTGTTCGCTGAGCAATTCCAGCTGCGTCCGATAGGCATCCACGGCCTTCGCCCGCTGGCCATCATAGTGCAGGGCGTCGGCTAGATTTCCCCACAAATCCGGATCCCGTTCGCTGAACTTGATCGCCTGGCGGTAGTTGGATGCGGCCTCGGCAAAGTGTCGCGACTGATAGTAGGCTGTCCCCAGATTTGCGTACGCTCCTGCCGTCGGTCGAAGCTTTAACGACTCTTCCAGTGCAGTAATGGCGGCCGCTTGGTTGCCGAGAAACACGTAAGCCACACCGAGGTCGCTATAGTTCAGGTAGCTTTCCGGGGCGAGACGGATTGCCTGTTGAAAGACACCGGCCGCCTTGGCATATTCGGCCTGCTGCAGATAAAAGATTCCCAGCTCCTGGTAAGCTAACTTCGAGTTTGGATTAAGGTTGATTGCCTGCTGGTAGGTATGCTCGGCATCGCTTAGCCGGTTCAACTTGGCATAGGCAATCGCCAGACCCACATAACCATCATTGCTCGACGGATCCAGCTCGATGGCGTTCCGGTATTCGTTTGCTGCCTGCTCATAATTGCCCGTCCCTGCGGCCACCAAGCCTAAGCACAAATGGCCATCCGCGCCAGCGTTCCCCAGGCTTACTGCCTGGTTGCAGTCCTTGCGGGCTTGCTCGACCCATTTGGCTTGCTTCGTAGCCTGATAATCGTACCAATGGGCCTCCCCTCGGGCGGCGAAGGCCTTTCCATAGTTCGGATCCAACTGCAGAGCGCGGTCCAGTACGTGAAGAGCATTGCCTATATTCTCGGTCCGTGACGTGTTTTGCAAATAACCCTTTCCCTGGAGGAAGTAGTCGTACGCCGCCGGCTCGGTTGTACCGTGGATGGCCAGCGCCGTTCTCTCTTCCGGTCGCAAATCGATTTGCAAAGCCCTCACCACCCCGTCGGCAACCCGATCCTGCAGTGAGAACGGATCGGAACGTGGAGCAGTCAAAGTTTCTTCCGCCACAACCTGTCCATTTGTGACATTAGCCAGCTTGTACGTCGTTCGATTCATCTCCCTTGACTGCTGTACAGACAATTCCAACGTGAGGTTCGCGCCCAGCGTCTTCAATGCCGTTGTGGGCGAAGACGCTTGCGCCTTCACTACCTGCGGCGTATCGATCACCTCCAGGTCATGATTCTGGGACAAACTCGAAAGCTTAGCCGCCACAGTTGCCGAAAGGCCATCGGCAAAGGCGCTGAGCTCGGGGTTGCCGCCATCGATCCGCGGAGGCAGCACTGCCAACCGTGGCACCTCCGCCTTTGTCGTTGCCGGCGCCCCTTTTGCTTGCGGCTTCCACCAGCCCGCTACCCGCGAGCGCACAGATGGAAGCATGGCGACCGCAACCACGAGCACCAACACCGGAATCAGAAACAGCAGCCACCTGGGCACTGGTCGCTTGATAGTTTTGGCCGGCCGGCCGCCCTGCCGCACATTTTCCAGGTCTTTGCGCAAATCCCGCGCGCTTGCATAACGCTGCGACGGATCCTTGTACAGCGTCCGTGCCACTACCGCGGCAACTGGCGAAGCGACCTTGAGCTTGGATCGATCGAGAGTAGCTGCCTCTCGCTCATCGAGTATGTGCGCGGTGGTGACGGTAACATTCGCTCCTTGGAAGGGATGCCGGCCGGCCAGCATTTCGTAAAAAACAATCCCCAGCGCGAAGATGTCGGCACGCGCATCTGGCATCGCACCCTTTAAAACCTCTGGCGACATGTAAGAAGGCGTGCCTGAAATATGGCCCGGCGCCCACACGGTGGTGAGCGTTTCCCCATCCGGATCCTCACCTGGCAGTCGCCGCGCCACCCCGAAGTCAAGCAGCTTTACCTGCCCGGCGGCGCCCAGCATGATGTTTTCCGGCTTGACATCTCCGTGCAGTATTCCCTTCTCGTGAGCGGCCATCAGCGCACTGGCGCACTGGATGGCGATGTCGAAGAACTGCTCCACCGGCATCGGTTTGCCAATGGCGCGGCGCAGAGTCGAGCCTTCCACGTACTCCATTACCAGCAGAACTTCGCCGTTCTCTTCGAACACGTCGTAAATGCTGGCGATATTGGGGTGCTGCAGGGCGGAGGCTCGTTGTCCTTCACGGAGAAACAGTGCGTGATCTTCAGGGGCCAGGCCAGCGCGCCAGGACATGCGCTTGATTGCGACCGTCCGCTTTAGCCTGGTGTCAACCGCCCGATATACCTCTCCCATGCCCCCGGCGCCCAGCCGGGCTTCGATCACGAACCTGCCGACAGTCTTCCCCGTCAGATCGTGTTGAGCCGGAGGGGTCTTGACCTCGTCGGGAAATTCCGGCATTGGGAAAGGGGTCCCTCCTGGACCCTTTTTGCCCCATCGTACGTCCAACCCGAAGCCGAAACAATAGCCGCGGGTGCCATCGTATACTCGTCTTATGTCCATTGTGCGCAACATAGCGGGAGTGGCAAAGGGAATGAGCATCACGTTTCGCGAGATGCTGAACCCGACCGAAGTGGAAAACTACCCGGATGGACCGGGCCCCAACCGCGGCGCTCACTTTCAGGATCGCTTCCGCGGCGCTCATGTCCTGCAGCGTGACGAGAATGGGCTGGAGAAATGTGTTGCCTGCTTCCTGTGCGCGGCAGCCTGCCCGGCCAACTGCATTTACATCGAGGCGGCCGAGAACACCGCGGAGAAGAGAATCTCCAGCTCTGAACGCTACGCCAAGGTCTATAACATCGACTACAACCGCTGCATCTTTTGCGGTTACTGCGTGGAGGCGTGCCCCACCGATGCCATCACCCATGGACATGGCTTCGAGCTGGCGTCGCTCAATGCAACCACCCTGATTCATCGCAAAGAAGATATGCTGGTGCCAACCATCGGTCTACCGCATACTGCTGAAGCTAAAGCCGATGCCGTGAAGTAGCGGTGTCCGCCGCGCTCCTGATAGCATCTGCTGATGCAAGGGACAGAAACATCGAGCGATGGACGCAAGCGGATTTTCCATGTCAGCAGCCGCGAAAACATCATGGGGCTGCGCGACGAAATTCTGCGCATGCATGGTTTTGAGGTGCAGTCGACAGTCTATTCGCGTCAGGCCGTGAATGAAGTCGCCTGGAATGACTACGACCTGGTGCTGGTCGACGTGGAAGCCGATGTTCGGGTGCAAAGCGCCCAGGAACTGTGCGACGCGATCAAGAAGGTCCACCCGGGGCAGCACGTTGCCTTCGTTTGCAATTACCGCGTCGCCATCGATAGCGACTGCCCCGACGAGATTATCCGCGCCGAATTCAATCCCGAGGCCCTGGTCCGCGGCGTAAAAGAAGCCCTGGAAATCAACGAAGAAAAAGACAACCCCTAAGGCTAAGACCTTCGGCTTCCCGAGATGTGGGATACAGCAAACCTCCAGGTGGCTAAACCCGGAACCCCTGGCGGAGCTGAAGCCCGGCTCTCTGCACACTCTTTAGCCCCCGAGGGAAGCGAAAGTCGAGAAAACAGACCAGCTCCGCGAATAAAAGCTTAGCTCGCTTTCTTCCTCGGCTGTGCCGCCTGAAACTCAGCCTTTAACGCCGCTTCATGCATCGGCTTCTCGTGCAGCAGCAATTGTGTTGCCTCCAGATGCGCATTGGCGTGGAACCAATCCTGCACAATGTTGTCATAGAGCAGATTCAGCACCGCCAGCAGCGACATCCCCTGGTGATGAGCCATCCACTCCTTGACCAGCTTCGGCGTCTTGGTCGATTCCTGGTAATCCGCCGCCTCATAGAAGCCGTAAGCGCCGGTCCACCCCATCTTGGCCATGCGCTTCAGGTTTTTGAGCGCCTCTACAGGTTCAATACCCAGCGCCAGGCAAGTGGAGTAGGGCGAAATCACAGGTCCGGCAACCGCGTCCCACTTGAGCGCGATCTGGGGGATCCCGAACGCCTGGTAATGATAATGACCGTGGTCGTCGATCCCTGCCCAACCCGATTCCGAGATACCCCAGGGGATGCCGTGCTCCTTTCCGAATGCGCGCTGAATGGCCACTACACCGGTCAGCGTTCGGGAAACCAGCGTGTCCGGATAGCTGCGCATCCAGATGTTCGGCATCATGTATTCGAACATGGTACCCGTCCACGAGATGAGCACGGGTTGTCCATAGGCCATGGTGTGAATGCGGCCGAGCTTGAACCAGCTTTGCTGCGGTGCTTCCCCTTTGGCCACCGTAATGAACGCGGCGATGCGGGCTTCGCTGCATAACAAGTCATAACAGGCTTGGTGCAGATGTTGACGCTCGATCTCATAGCCGATTGAGAGCAGCAGGCGCGACTTATCCATCAGGAAGCCGAAGTCCATCTCGGTGGCGAAGCGCATCGCTTCGGAACAAAGTTCCTTCAATCCGCTGACCAGCGCCTTCAGGCCTTCCCGCGCCGGCGCTATAGCAATGCGTAGTTCCTCGGCCAGCAGCACCAGGGGCGAATCGGAAGCTAGACTCGTAGACGCCCGGGCGATGCGGGCATCCAGATCGGCGGCCAGGGCGCCGGCTGCTCCGGTCTGAACTGCGGCCGCAGTCTCCGCAACCCCGTGCAACTGAGGCAAAGCGAGCAGCGGCGTAAACTTGGGCAACAGCCACGGCATGTAATCGCCAACGATGACGACCACTGCTCGGATGCGGCGCTGGGTTTCAGCCAGCCACCAGGATGCCTCACCGGTTGCCGGAACCGAAAACTCAGGTGCGTCGACCGTGGCCAGGGCCCACGTGATCCAGACATCAGCACTCGCGTCGGCGGCCGGCGGCGCCAGCGCCTTCAGACCGGCGGGTGCGTCCGGCAGGCTCGTAAGCAGCTGCCAATGATCGCGAATGCCTGAAAACAAGCTCGGATCGAGCAGCGGTTCGCGCAGAAGGCCGCGGCAACCCGTGCGCAAGGTATAGAACGAAGCCGCCAGGTTGCCGCTATCCACTGAAGAAATAGTGATTGGGCGAATCGGCGCAAGCGTGCGTGTGTCGTACCAGTTGTAGATGTGCCCGCGAAACTTCTCCAGCTTGTCGTAGGTCTGCAAGCTGTACTCCGTCAGCTCAACAAACTCAGGAACCGTCAAATAGCCGAAGGTACTAGCTGCCTGCCGGGCATTCAGCAGTAGTCCGAAGTTGGTGGGCGAGACGCGTGCTGCCTCAAATAGGCCCTCTTCCTCGACATTATCCGGGATCAGGTAGTTATGACTTTCCCCGCCAAACTGGTTGAAGTAGCGCCAGGTCTTCAGCGCCAGCTGTCGCAGGAAAGTATCTTCCTCGGTTGTGAGCTGCGGCCTCGTCTGCTGGGGTGGGTTGTTGAGCCAGGCGGTGATGCCTCTGGCCAGGCCCCACAGGATAAGAATTGGCAGGGCTACGAAAATCGACTCCGGATGGTGCAGAAAGACCAGCACTCCAACAATCAGCGCGACCAGGGGAGTCAAGGCCAGGTAGCGGTCGACCGGCGTCCGCTTTTGAGACGAAGATTCGGCCTCGGCAGCGGTTTCCCACTCCAGCAGACGCTGCCCGGTAATAAAGCTGCGCACCAGCGAGCGGATGATGGCGTCCAGAGCCAGTAGCGTCTGGTGAGGCAGGTAGACCAGGGTGAGCAGGGCGATGAACGTGCCTTGACCAAAGCCGCTGACCGCATCGCGCATCGCGCCCGGCAACTTCGTGACGTAGGCTCGGCCCACGCTGAAGACGAATTGGACCAGCGTAGGCACAAACATCAGGAACAGCGTGACCGCTGTCCAGTAAAGCGCTCCGCCCGGCAATCCTAGCCATCCGGCCAGCAGCAGGGCAAAGGTAAAGACTTCCACCAGGGACCGGCGCAGATTGTCGAAGATCTTCCAGCGCGAGATAGTGGCGATGGGGTTGCGCACATACCGGCCTGATTCATCCGGAACCTTGGAGAAAAGCCATTGCGCGATCTGCCAGTCACCCCGCAGCCAGCGGTGTTTGCGACGGGTGTAAGCACTGTAGTGGGATGGGTAATCGTCGATGACCTCTATGTCCGTGGTCAGCCCAACCCGGGCATACGATCCCTCGATCAGGTCATGGCTGAGCAGGGAATTGCGCGGAAACCGGCGATCCAGAACCGCATGCAGCGCGTTGATCTCGTAAATCCCCTTGCCGGTAAAAATGCCCTCTCCATAAAGGTCTTGATAAGCGTCGGAGATGGCGCGCGTATAGATATCGAAGCCTGTCTGCCCGGAGTAGATAGAGGCCATGCGCGAGCGCGATGCCGATTGCACGCTGACCCCAACCCGCGGCTGCAGGATGCCGTACCCTTCCGTGACGATGCGCAGTTGAGGATCAATGATGGCGCGATTGAGCGGATGCGCCATGGCGCCGATCATGGAATGGGCTGTGCCCCGCGGAAGCTGCGTGTCCGAGTCGAGCGTGATGACGTACTGCGCATGAGTAAGCGCGCTGAGGTTGCCGGCTTTCACTGGGAAGGGATCGAACTGGCCCTTGAGCAGCTTGTTGAGATCCAGCAGCTTGCCGCGTTTCCTTTCCCAGCCCATCCACACCCCCTGGCGCGCATTAAAAATGCGGTGGCGATGGAGCAGAAAGAACGATCCGGCTCCTGCCTTGGCGTAGCGCTCATTCAATTCGTCGGTCAACTGAATAGCCAGCTCGACCAGGGGATCGGTGTCATTTTGCCGCGGGCGCGTGACCGAGTCGGGAAGATCGGTAAGCAGCCCAAAATGTATATTGCGATCCTGGTTAGCCAGGTACCGTACTTCAAGATCGTCGAACAGCTCGCGTACCTGCTTCTCCTTCATCAGCAGCGTAGGCACCACCACCAACGTGGTGAACGGCTGCGGTACACCTTTGGAGAAGTCGAGTTTGGGTAGTGCATATGCCTTGAAGACCGCGGTGACCGTGTTGTTCACCAGGTCGACCGCGCCCTGCGTGACTGGGAGCAATAACAGCAGGAAGGCCAGGGTAAGCCCGCCGAAAATCGGGTAGGTGGGCACCAGGGGAGCCAGAATCAGCCCGATCAGCACCACCGTGATGATCTGAATGCCGCCGATATAGAAATCATCCGCGTTATGCCAGATTGTCTGCCGCAGGCGGTCAATGAAGCGAGGTCGATAGCCGACCCGGGAGGCAAGCTGGGGAAAGCCACGATCGATGATGTAGTAGCCGACATGCGCGCGGCGGGTGCGCAAGCGCGGGTCTTCAACCCGGTGTTTCTCCCTCGATTCCAGGGCCAGCGTGAGCGCGGCCTGCGCCACTTCCAACTCCGAACAATCGGAATAGCGCGCAATCTCCGCCACTCGCTTCCGGTAGGCCTCGCGGCTTTCGAAGTCCATAAATCGATATGCATTGGCTGGGTCCTGTTGCAAAATTGGGTCATAGACCACCAGCGGCTCAATCAGGCTGAACCAATCGGCATAGCCGATGTCGCGCAGGCTTCTCATGCGGGTCTTGAGTAGCTCGGCGCCGGCTTCGGTGTGCGATGCCTCATCCTGAATGACACCGTTGGCCTGCATGATGACTTCTTCGAGCAGCAGGAATTTGAGCACTGGAGCCAGAGCCCACAGCTCATTCAGCTCCAGTGCATCGTATTGCTGCACCTGATTGATAAAAGCCTTGATCGCGTCGGGATGGTATTCCGAGCCGGTAGCCTGCAGGTAGGCGTCGGCCACGGTTACGATGCGCGGCTCGTCGTTTTCGTGGTCACGGATTACGCGAGGTAAACGGCCAAGCTTCTTGCGTATGGTGGAAGTCTCGGTAACTACTGAGCGCAACAGCCGCGGGTTCTGCCGCAATTCGAGCAGCGGGTCCAGCTTTTCCCCCGGCAGGTACGTGGGCACGGGCCTGGCGTCGAGAATTACATAAAGCTGGTCCAGCGACTGGGCAGTGGCGTCGATGCGGCGCCCGAAACTGCCGGCGCCTTCCGGCTTATGTGCGACGTGCCAGCCAGGTGCGACCCGATCGGCATAACTCCGCACAGAATCGGCGGAGAATGGGGGGCCTGCGCCGGCATTAAGGGCCTGGCCGGAGCCGGATACGGTGTCGGTCATAACATTTCCTCTATCAGCGGTAGCTCGCCGCTTGCATTTCGAACATACTTGCGTACCGCCCGCCGAGCGCCATCAGTTGAGGATGGGTTCCTTCTTCCACCAGCTTTCCACCCTCCAGCACGACGATACGGTCCGCCATGCGCACAGTAGAGAAACGGTGCGAAATCAGCAGCGCCATTTTTCCCGTGGTGAGTTCGGCGAAGCGCTCGAAGACTTCTAGCTCACTGCGAGCATCGAGGGCAGCCGTCGGTTCATCCAACACCAGCAACTGGGCGTCGCGCAAATAAGCCCGAGCCAGGGCGACCCGCTGCCATTCCCCGCCCGAGAGCTCAACCCCACTCTCGAACCGCCGGCCCAGCATCTGGTCGTAGCCTCCGGGCAACTTGGCAATCACGCTTTCCGCCAGGCTCTTGTGCGCCGCATCCTCAATCTCGCGTTGCGAGTGTTCGCTTTCCACCCGGCCCACGCTAATGTTTTCCCGGGCCGTCATCTCATAACGCATGAAGTCCTGAAAGATGACTCCGATTTCGTGATGCAAATCTTCCAACTTGTATTCGCGAAGGTCAATACCATCGAGCAGAATCTGGCCTTCGGTCGGGTCGTACAACCGGGTAATCAGCTTTACCACAGTCGTCTTGCCCTGGCCGTTCTCCCCGATCAACGCGATCCGTTCCCCGGTCCCAAGCGTGAAGTTGAAGTTGCTCAGTACCCGTCGCGTAGTGCCGGGATAGGCAAAGCTGACGTTGCGAAACTCAAACCCACGCCGGATGGGGCGCGGGATCAACACCCCATCCGGTTTCGAAATCACCGTCGGCTTCATCTCGAAGAAGGCCAGCAGATCGGTCAGGAACAGGGCCTGGTCGGCGATGCCGGAAGCGGTAGAAAACACTTGTTGCAGGTTGCTCGACGCCTGAATGATGGCATTGGTCAGGTAGTAAAACTCACCGATGCTGTTGATGTTGCCGCTGACCGCGCGCCAAATCACAAAAGCGTAGGCGCCGTAGTAACCAAGGGTCGCGATCACGCCCAGCAGGCCACCGGCTATCAGCTTCTTGCGCGACAGGGCAACGTTCTCCTCGTAGATAGCCTGGGAGAGGACGGTGAAGCGATTGGACAGGTAATCGCTGAGGTTGAATAGCTTGAGCTCTTTGGCGCCTTCCCGGCTGCCGGCTACCTGGCGCAGATAGTCCATCTGACGCTTAGCCGGGGTCTGGCGGAAGTTCTTGGCATAGCCCAGAAAGGCAAAGTGGGTTTCTCCCAGGAAGGTGGGGAGCACGCCCAGGGCGAGCAGGAGCACCAGCCAGGGCGAGTACCAGAGAAGGATGGAGGTCCAGATCACCGTGGTCAGGCTCTGCTGGAAGAGTCGGCCCATCTGCTGGATCATGGCCAGGCGATCGGTGGCCTGTACCCGCGCCCGCTCCAGGCGGTCGTAAAAGACAGGATCTTCGTAGGTCGTCAGGTCCAGCGAAGCCGCCTGCTTCATGACCCTGACGCTGACGAAGTGGGTATATCGATCGGCCAGCAGGCTGTCGCTGTAATCGACGCCCCGCGACAGCAGGCCGGCAAGCACGTTGAGCCCCGCTTCGAGCACCACCAGCCACCAAAAGTGAGGTATCAGTCCCTGGTGGCTGAAGACATGCTGCACCCCGTTAATAATCAGTGCCGCAACGGCGGCAATCGCGGCGGGCAGGGCAGCCACGAGGATGCGCAGCACCAGGCCCCACACCACCACTGGCGGGCCTGATTGCCACAAAATGCCGAGCACCGGCGGTACATTCTTGAGCGCTTGTACCCGCTCGCGCCAGGCGCTGCGGGAGGACTGTGGACTGGCTTCCGTCATTTAGTTCCGATTCTTTGGGCGGACCAGACCCTCCGCAGGCTTGGTAATCGAGTTCCTATACTAATGTTACCAATCAGATGCACTTCCGGCTTGACTTGTTGGCTGAAGAGTTTACAGCAGGCCCAACCGGCCACTTGCGGTCCGTAGGCGACTGTGCTAGAAATCGAATATTCAAGTTTGCTCCTTGTGGGCGAGCCTGAATTTCATGAAGAGTGGCTGAGGGACGGGCCCTGTGACGCCACGACAACCTGCCTGGGCAAACCAGGAGTATGGTGTCAACTCTCTCCTGCGTTCTGAAAAGAAACGGGGAACATGAGATTCGGGGTGCACAGTTTACGCGCATCTCGCTAATTCCATGCAACACCGCAGTACTAGAGTTCGTCACGCAGTGCCCGTGCATCTGTCGCTCTCGATTTGAGGGCATGATGGCATCATTTTACGAATTGAGTTGTAGGGAGTGTGGCAAGCGCTTCCCCAACCAGCCGCTCTCCAGCTGCGATGAGTGTTTTTCCTCGCTTGAAGTAGCCTACGACTTGGCTGCGGCCAAAAAGACCTTTACCCGCGAGGCGATTGCCCGGGGGCCGCAGAGCATGTGGCGCTACCAGGCCCTGCTGCCGGTGCCGGACGACTACGTGCCCACCACCCCCTCGGGCATGACTCCCCTGATGGCTGCTCCTCGCCTTGCCAGGCGTATCGGCGCGACTAATCTCTACCTCAAGAACGATGCCGTCTGCACGCCCACGCTGAGCTTTAAGGATCGCGTGGTCTCGGTGGCCCTGGCCGCTGCGAAAAACTTCGGCTTCGACACCGTAGGCTGCTCTTCGACCGGAAACCTGGCCAATGCCGTGGCCGCGCACGCCGCGCGCCTGGGCATGAAGACCTACATCCTGGTGCCGACAGATCTGGAGCCGGCCAAGATTCTGAACACCCGCGTCTATGGCGCGAACCTGGTGCGGATTGATGGCAACTACGACCAGGTGAACCGGCTATGCTCGCAGATTGCTGAGCGCTACAACTGGGGCTTCGTAAACGTCAATCTGCGTCCCTACTACGCCGAGGGCTCAAAGACCGTGGGCTACGAGATTGCCGAACAGCTCGGCTGGCGGCTGCCCGACAACGTAGTGGTTCCGATGGCCGGAGGCGCCCTGATTTCCAAGATTCGCAAAGCCTTTGGGGAACTGATCGAGCTCGGCCTGGTCGAAGACAAGCCGGTGCGTTTTTTCGGGGCACAGGCTACTGGCTGCTCACCCATCGCCCATGCGGTAAAGAACGGTTTGGCGCACCACGAGCCGCAGAGGCCGAATACCATCGCCCGCTCACTCGCCATCGGCAATCCTGCCGATGGACCCTACGCCATCCGCGCCATCAACGAAAGCGGTGGCTACGCTGAAGATGTTTCCGACGTAGAGATCGTTTCCGCGATCCAGGAACTGGCTGAGACCGAAGGCGTGTTTACGGAAACCGCTGGAGGTGTGACGACCGCTGTGACCGCTCGCCTTTACGCTCATGGCCGCATCCCGCCCGGCGATCTCACCGTGATGGCGATTACCGGCAACGGTCTCAAGACCCTGGATGTGTTGCAGGGCAAGTACGAAGCGCAGCAGGCGATTCGGCCACGCTTGGCTGATTTCGAAGCCATGGTCGAACAAGATAGAGAGGAAGCTTATGTCCGTTAAAGTGGTACTGCCGAATGCCTTTCAGAAACACACCAACGGTACCCGGGAAATACAATCCGCCGCCCAGAATCTGCCCCAGCTGATCACCGAGATCGAGACCAGCTTTCCCGCGCTCAAGCCCCATCTGCGCGATACCGATGGCAAAGTGCGGCGCTTTATCAACTTCTATGTCAACGAAGAAGATATCCGCTTTCTGGGCAACGACGAGTACGCCTTCAAGGATGGCGACGAGGTGCTGGTTATTCCCTCCATCGCCGGCGGATCGCGCTAGATAAGCAAACAGCAGATCCCTTCACTACGGTCGGGATGACCATTCTGTTGCGGGAACTCTTCCTCATGATCCCGATGAACTGTCATCCCGGCCGTAGTGCAGGGACAACCTCCCCTCAAAGCGCCGGCAACCCGCAAGACTCATAAATCTTCGACATGTACTGCATGTCGAGCAAGCCTTCTTCCCCTGCCGTACGTGGCGTCTTATCTTCGAGGATGCAGTTCGAGAAGTGGTCGGCTTCCAAAGCAAACTGCGAAGGGTCCTTATCCGGGTTGAGCTCATCGAGAACCGTAGGCTTGCCGCCCGCCGGGTCAGCAAACTGGGCCGTAAGATGAAGCCCCTGATAAGGAAACGCCGGCTCCGCATACAAGAAACCCAACGATCCATGCACCCGGTAAAACCCGTTCATCTGTGCGCCGTATGTGGTGTTGCAACTGGCCACCGCCCCGGAAGGAAACTTCATCGTCCAGGACACATTCTCTTCTACGGTATCGAATCGTCCGTCATGATCGACCACCGACGAGTAGCCCTTGAGGTCGATCGGCTCCTCGCCGGTGAGATAGCGGCAGGCGTTTAGCGAGTAGACGCCCATATCCATCAAAGGGCCGCCACCGGCCAGCTTGCGGTCAAGCCGCCATTCACCAGCCCTTTCGTTGAAGCCGTTGGCGCTCTCGATAGCCTGAATCTTTCCCAGCTTGCCCCCGCGAATCAGCTCCATGGCGCGAAGGTTGGTCGGTTCATAGTGGCAGCGATAGGCGATCATCAGTTTTTTATTCGCGACTTTGCAGGCCTTGATCATCGCCAGCGAATCTGCGACTGAGGTGGCCATCGGCTTTTCGCAAAGCACGTGTTTGCCCGCCTGCGCGGAGCGGATGCTGTATTCGGCATGCATGCTGTTGGGGAGCGCCACATACACCGCGTCGATAGCCGGGTTGTTCTTGAACTGGTCCATGTTCTCGTAGCTGTAAATAGAGCTCTCCGGCACCCCATATTTCTTCGCCTGGGCCAGCGCCTTATCGCGATGCCCGCTCACCAGTCCGGTAATGCGCGAGTTCTTGCTGGCCAGCACTCCGGGCATAAAGTGATCCATGGAAATGCGGCCCAGCCCGATGATGCAATAGCCGATCTTCTTGTCGCTGCTCTGCGCCAACAACGGCGAAACCACTTGTGAGGCAGCCCCGGCCATGGCCAGGCGGGTGAATTCTCTGCGGGTAAGCATTATGGATCCTCCATTGCGCTGGAGTATTTTAGACGCATTTCGCAAAATGACGAAAACCGGCAAAGGCCGCTCCTCCTCTTACAATCAGAGCCAGCATGTCGAAATCACTGTTCTTGTTCACGCTTGTGTCGCTCGCCATCGCCCCGGCAATCCGCGCCCAGTCGACCCTCCCGGAAGACTCGAAATCAAGAATCGATGCCGTCGTCAACCAGGTCTTGTCGTCGACCAAAGTGCCCAGCGCCTCGATTGCCATCGTCACGGATAGCCGCATCGCCTATCTCCAGGCATACGGTCAGGCCCGGCTCTCTCCGCCGATGGAGGCCACGCCGCAGATGCAGTACTCCATCGGCTCGATCAGCAAGCAGTTCACCGCGGCCGCCGTCCTTTTCCTGGCGCAGGACAGAAAGTTGACCCTCGACGATCCGGTCTCGAAGTACCTGCCCGAGCTCACGCGTGCCAACGAGGTCACCATTCGTATGCTGCTCTCGCACACTTCGGGCTATCAGGACTATTGGCCTGAGGACTACGTGATGACCTCCATGATGGTGCCGACAACCGCCCAGCACATCCTGGATGTATGGGGAAAACGGCCACTGGATTTCGATCCCGGCACGCAATGGCAATATTCCAACACCAATTACGTGATCGCCGGCCGCATTGTGGAGCAAGTCAGTGGCATGGCCCTGATCGATCTGCTGAAGAAACGTATCTTCCTGCCGCTGGGCATGGACAACGTCTACGACACCGATGCCAGCAAGTTGCCGGCCACTGACCCCACCGGCTACGAGCGCCATGCTCTCGGGCCTCAACGTCCTTCGCCCCCGGAAGGTGCGGGCTGGATGTTTGCCGCCGGCGAGCTTGCCATGCCGGCCCATGACCTGGCGCTGTGGGACATCAGCCTGATCAATCGTTCGTTGCTCAACCCAGCTTCATACCTGCAGATGTTCACGCCCGTGCGGCTCAGGAATGGCGCCCCCACCGGCTACGGTCTGGGTGTGGATGTGGGCAAGCGCGACGGCCACAAGACCATTGAGCATTCGGGGGAAGTCTCGGGTTTTGTTTCAGAAAACATAGTATTCCCGGACGACCGGGCGGCCATCGTCGTACTCACCAATGAGATGGCCACCCAGGCTGCCAGCCTGATCGCTCAACGGATCATGCCCATCGTACTTGGCATCCCCGCGCCCGCGCCAACCAGGGAGGAGGCGCAGGCGCTAGCCATCTTCAACGCGCTTGCGGATGGGCACATTGACCGCAGCCTATTCACCAACTATTGCAACGCCTATTTCAACCAGCAGACGGTGGAGGACTTTGCCTCCAGTCTGAAGCCCTTGGGGCCACCCGTCAGCTTCAAACAAACAAAAGAGGAAGCGCGCGGCGGCATGACCTTCCGGGTGTTTGCCGTTACCTTTCCCGACCGCGAGCTCAAGGTGACCATTTACGAAATGCCCGACGGAAAGCTGGAGCAATATCTAGTCATCCCGTGAACTGCGCGAAGGCCGGGCCACTGCTCTGGGTGCCCCATATCTCGCGCTTTTTGCGAGATGTGGGTTTTCGCTTTCGCGAGACGGTTTTCACATCCTTTGATTCCACCAACCACCACTGCATTGGAGGAATCATTTTCCAACTAGAGGCTGGAACTCCGGGTTCTTAGAAACAAAGTTCGCCACCAGAGGACACACCACGTCCACCTTCAAATTATGATCGCGGGCGTATTCAAGGCCCGTCCTGGCCAGCATTCCAGCGATACCGCGCCCGCGAAGCGCCTCCGGCACCTCCGTGTGCCACAGCGTGATCCATCCTTCGTTATCGAGCTCAAATTCGAGGTACGCGGTCTCTCCATCTTCCTCCAGCTCGAATCTGCTCATCGAGTTTTCTTTGCTCATTTCACCTCTGCAGGCTGCAGCCACGCGCTGGGAGTGGAGTGCGAAATCTCCACCTCCTCCGGGGTCATGTCGACAGAAACATCGGCAAACAGCGGAGTGCTCAGGTAGCGCTCACCCGTATCCGGTAACATGCACAGGACCGTCGATCCCTGCGGAGCTCCGGCGCAGACTTGCAATGCCGCGGCGAACGTCCCACCCGAGGAAATGCCCACGAAGATTCCCTCCTTGCGCGCCAGCTCCTTGCTGCAACGCATCGCCTCCGCATTGCTGATGCGGAGAACTTGGCTGATACGCTTCGTATCCATGGCATCCGCCACCAGCTTGGCGATGAAGTCCGGGCTCCACCCCTGCATCGGATGCGGCTTCCACGCGGGATGCCCCGACGCCGGCGACCCATCCGGGTTCCGCGCCTGTGCCAGCCCGCTCGACAGCATCGGCGCGTCATCCGGCTCGCAAACCACAATCTTGGTCTCAGGCCGCTCTTTGGCCAGCACCCGCGCGACGCCCTTCAGCGTGCCGCCAGTGCCAAAGCCAGTCACCCAGTAGTCCAGCCGCTCCCCTTTGAAATCCTCCACTATCTCCTGCGCCGTAGTGCGCGAGTGCATATCCGCATTCGCTTCATTTTCGAACTGACGAGTGAGAAACCAGCCATGGGCTTCAGCCAGCTCAATAGCTTTGGCGACCATCCCGAAACCTCGACCCGCCGCGGGGGTGAGCACCACCTTGGCCCCCAGGAACCGCATCAGTTTCCGCCGCTCCACGCTGAAGGTTTCTGCCATGGTGACCACCAGCGGATAGCCTTTCTGCGCACACACCATGGCCAGCCCGATCCCCGTATTCCCGCTGGTCGCCTCAACCACCGTCTGGCCCGGCTTCAGCAAACCCTTCTTCTCCGCGTCTTCGATCACGCCCAGGGCAAGACGATCCTTGACCGAACCGAGCGGGTTGAACGCCTCGACTTTGACAAACAGGTTGATCCCCGCCGGTCCGAGCTTATTGATCCTGACCACGGGGGTATTGCCGACGGTTTCAAGGATGTTGGCGAATTTATGTCCCATTGACTGCTCCTCCGGAACGCCTGTCCAAGATAACCTTTTTCGACAACGTTTTTCGAGCTGCCTCCGCGGTGAGATATGATTCCCGGGTGTTAAACAGAAGGTCCCTGCTCAAGAATCTCGCGGCCGTTCCTCTGGCTTCGGCATTTCAAGTGGCAGCTCCGCTGGGAAAAATCAAAATCACCGGCTTCGAGATCCACAAAGTCTCCGTCCGCTGGCGCGACCTGATGTTTGTCGAGGTGCACACCGACGCCGGCATCACCGGGCTGGGCGAAGCGACCCTCGAGAGCCGCACCGACATAGCCGAAGCGGTGCTGCGCTGGCTTGAACCGGAGTATGTGGGTCTCGATCCCACAGCGCCCGAGGCCCACTGGGACCGCGTCTACTATGTAGCCACCCGCTGGCGCAACGGTCCGGCGCTGATGACCGGTCTCTCAGCCATCGACATGGCGCTTTGGGATATTGAAGCCAGGCGTTTGGGAGTGCCTTTATACGCGCTGCTCGGTGGCCCGATACAAGACAATCTGCGCGTCTACTACACCCATTGGGATGCGTCCATTCCCGCAGGGAAGCGCGACATTGCCGCAGTTACGGAACTGGCGGCGCGCACCCGAGAGCAGGGCTGGACCGCGGTCAAGTACACGCTGCCCCAGGCCTCGACCGAACTGGCGCGCATCGATCAGGACGTCGCCGAACTAGCCGCCATCCGCAAGGTCTTCGGCGCGCAGGTGGATATTGCGCTCGAATGTGCGGAGACCTTTACTGTGCGCTCGGCGATTCAGTTTGCCAATGCCATCGCGCCCTATCATCCATTGTTCATGGAGGAGCCGACGTTGCGCGAAAATCCTGTGGGACTGGGGGAAGTGGCAGCGAAGAGCCCGGTTCCCGTTGCCACCGGCGAAGGGCTCTTCTCCCGCTTCGAGTTCAAGCAACTGCTCGATGTGAAAGGTGCCGCGATTATTCAGCCAGACGTAATGCATGCCGGCGGAGTGACCGAGCTGCGCAAGATCGCCAATATGGCGGAAGCCTACGGGGTTGAGGTGGCGCCCCACCAGTGCAGCGGACCGATAGCCCACATGGCCTCTATGGCCACCATGTCGGTGTGCCGGAATTTCCTGATCCACGAATGCGAAGGTGCGGACAACGACCTATTTCGCGAGATGACTGACGGCACCTACCCAACCCAAAAGGATGGCCGGGTTCGCCTGCCAGATGCCCCAGGCTTGGGAATTAAAGTGAATTTCGCCGAGTTCGAACGCAAGTGTCCTTATAAAGCCATTCGCTCGCGGGCACAGTTGAAGTTGTAGCCGACTTACAAGAGTCGGTCAGGATGATCCTAAGGGCTCTAAGGGACCTTGGCTGATGGTTCACGCGACTGAGTAGTCTCGCACGCTGGATTGTTTGTCACAGACTTTAAGCGCAGGCCGACAGATATTTCGGTACGTATGTTGCCCGCAAATTCTGCTGCCTTCGATCAGCTTCTAGAGTCTGCCTGACCCGTCCCCCCGAACGACCCAGGCAGATCTTGTAGAAAGCGAACCTTCTCGATACCGCTCTCCGAATGGTGACCCGTGTAGACAAATCGTTACAGCTCTAAAAGCCGGCACAGAAGGCAGCAGCCAGTCGCCCGAAGAGTCAATCGATTACCGTAGTGCTCGTCGGCAGGCCCGCCAGCAGGATCGTTGAACGTGCGTCCTACCATTACTAGGCGCAGAATGCGACAGAAACCTATCACGCAAACTGCTCGCATCTTATGTTTACTTCAGACGAACCGTTAGAGCATCAATGCTTTCGCCCCGCCGGATTCGCTTAAGCTGGCGGTTGAGGTGAGCTGTCGGGTCTTCTGGTCCGGCATCATCGTCTTCGTCGGCATCCTCATCATATTTCTCTTCAAGCACGTACTCCAGCGTAGGCCGAGTGAAGACTTGCAGGCTCTGCATTGCGTTCCCCAGGGACAGGGAGGACGGATAGAAACCCAGGTCTCTTCTGCCTGTTCGACGCCTGGCCCTCCAGCACACACGCCTTAGATAGAAGACGCTCAGGAGGACACCGACTGCGACATACGGAAGCCCAACACAGATAGCAACCAGATTCATAAGCACCTTTGCAGACCCCGAACACGACCATGCGAGGACTGTACGAAGGCGAGGAACACACGACGCCAATCCGGGTTACCACACGGATGTAGAAACTAGGCGAGTCTGAAAGGTGGGGGCCGTTGAAAGGAGGGAGGCAGAGCCGGAGCATCGAGGATACGACCGAGTCTCAGGTAGGCGAGACGCGATAGCAATTCAGGCGAAGGGTTTAGAGCAATGATCAGGAGGGTGATAAGTATGAAAACGCTGGTATCCGTCGTCTGGGGGTGCGGAACAAGAAGCAGAACAAGGCAGAGGATGATTGCGATGACCGCAATGTAGTTCCATCCGCATCGATTCTGGTCTTGGTTCATGGTTGACTTTCACCGGCGCATAATCGTACCAGAAGGATCCAGGACGAGCCGGCTCACTCAACAACACTGACATGCCATGGATCGCTGTTCGGTCATCCTGGCGGTAATGTGGAGGGACAGCGGTAGACCAAGTCGCCCGGCGACCAAGAGCGCGGCAACAGGTGCGGGGCAGTCGGCGTCCAGGTTAAACCAACTGCACGTGCCAAGCCGGGATGGCCATGGGTACTTCGATTGCCGGTGGAATTTAAGCAACTTCCGGTCTGATTCGGGGTTATTATTAGGCGAGAGGCAAGAAATATGGCAACACTTCGGTTGCCTTCCCTTACACTCGCCTTGCTGCTCGCGATTGGTTCGCTGAGTCCTGCTTCAGCAGGCGTTCGCCTCGGAACGATTTCGGTAGGTGCAGGGTACGGCTATTATTCCGGTCCGGTTTGGCCCGGATACTACCCGCCGTTATTTTACGATCCCTGGTTCGCCTATTCGTTCTTCGCTTCTCCCATCTATCTGGTTCCCCAGCCTGACAAGGGGCAAATCAGCCTGCAAGGCTCCGATAAAGATGCAGAAGTCTACCTTGACAACGCATACGCAGGAACCGCTGCCACGCTGAAGAAGTTCTGGCTGGCTCCGGGCGTTTATGATCTTGAAGTTCGTCCGAAGGATCAAACCCCCAAGAAGAAGCGCATTTATGTTCTGACCGGCAAGACTCTAAAGGTCAGCCTGGAGTAGAACGTCATGACTCATTTCGCCAAGAGTGTACTCATCGTTGGGTTGCTAAATTGTTGCCTGGCCGTCGGGCAAAACCCCCCGGCGCCACGGGCGTCGGCCGCGGCGTACCCAGCGTCCAAGGTTCAGCCGGTATATTCCATCGGCGCAAAGCAGCTCTCAAAGACAGAAGTTCAGAACTCCTTCGCCACGCCTTTGGCAGGCCGCTACATCGTGGTAGAGATTGGCTTCTACCCCGCAGACAGTAAGACCGTCAGCCTGAAGCAGTCTGATTTTGCGCTGCGAACCTCCGATGGCAAGGACGTGGTTAGTCCGGCGAGCCCTGAAACAATTGCCTCCATCTATCAGAAGCGGCCGCAGACTAGCCGTGATGTAACTCTGTATCCGACCGCAAACATCGGCTATGTGAGCTATCCCGACTATGACGGGAGCGGTCGCCGCGTAAGTGGTCCGGTTTACGGGGCAGGCGTGGGGGTTGGAGTCGACGAGAATACATCAGCCGCAACAACCGGCGCTGATCGACAGACCATGGAGACCGAACTGCTCGACAAGGAATTGAAAGACGCAGAAGTCTCCAAGCCGGTCGCTGGTTATCTCTACTTTCCCATCGCAACCAAGCAGAAAGTTGAGTATCAGTTGGAATACCGCGGAACGGACGCGGTGACCAGTTTGCCGCTGAAGGTCCACTGACCCAGCACAGCGTTCATTCGCGGCAGCACCTATGCGATACTGGCTTTGCGCAGAGCGGGGCAACTGACTATTTAGCCGGGATGGCGGAACTGGCAGACGCAGCGGACTCAAAATCCGCCGAGGGCAACCTCGTGGGGGTTCGACCCCCCCTCCCGGCACCAACAAAACTAAAGAATTTAGATTGAATTGGCCTCTCGAAATCGGAGAGGCCAAAATCGTTTGGTGGCTGTTGGTTGCGATAGTGCTGCAACGCGAGAAACAAGCCTGCGGAAAGGGAGGAACTGTCGAATCTCGCCGAGCGCATTGGTTGTTCACGTCAACGCACAAGGAAGATCAACCTTGCGGAGATTGGTTTGTGACCGGTGGAATCCGGTTACCCTTCTTGCCAACCAGGTGGAGCGTCACGCATACCCCGAATCCGTCCAATTCGCGTCGAATCTGAACTGCAGCTTACAGTTCGCGAATTGCAGTCACAGGGTTTCGGCGCATCGCTCGATGCGCCGGAAGGTAGCATGCTGCCAATGACATTGCTCCCAGGAGCATGACGACGGAAACGACGGTGACCGGATCGTGAGCGCCGATTCCGTACAACAGCCGGACGATAATGCGTGTCAGTCCCAACGCAAACACCAGTCCTAGCGCCAGCCCGATGCCTGTGAGCCACAATCCCTGCAACAGCACGAGCCGCAGCACATCGACGCGTGAAGCGCCCAGAGCCATTCGTACTCCGATCTCGTGGGTCCGCAATTGGGTTCGATAGGCCACGACTCCGTAGATTCCGGTTATCGCAAGAACCAGCCCAATCAGCGCGAACGCTCCCGCCAGGGTGCTCTGTATGACGGCGAAACTGCTCGCCATCTGGGTACTCTCTCGCATGGAACGCACATCGAAAACCGGCAGCCGTGGATCGATTTCGTGGATGGCGTTTTCGACCGCCGGCGCCAGGTCGACCGGATTTCCCTCGGTCTCCACCTGCACCATCGTCTCGTACCCCTCCTGGAAAAAGCTCATATACACCATAGGCTCCGGTGACTCATTCACGAATGTATGTGTTGAATTCCTCACAACGCCGACAACCGTGAAAAGCCTGCCCCATACCCTGAGTCTCTTTCCCAACGGATCCTGTCCTGGCCAGTAGTGCCTTGCCGCGGTCTGATCCACGATGAGTACCCTCGGGGCCTTTTCATCGTCATTCAGAGTAAACTCGCGTCCTTCCAGAATGGGTATATGGAGGGATTCGAAATACCGCGGGGCCACCTCGGCGTGGTACACCTGCAAAGATTCATGGGGGTGCGGCACATACCCTTCCGGATACGCATCCTCGCCCTTGTGGCTCAGGGTCATCGGAATCCAGTCCGTAAGAGACGCAACCTTCACGCCAGGCAATGCCGAGACGCGATCAAGAATCTTGTGACGGATCAACTGTTCCTCGTCGTGGCTGTAGCCGGCTATATTCAGCCCCACCGACGCAGTGAGAACGTGGTCCTGCTCAAATCCGGGGTTCGCGCCGGCGAGATTCCGCAGTGTTCGCAGAAGTAGCCCGGAGCACAACAGCAGAGGAAGTGAAAGCGCGATTTGCGCCACCACCAGCCCGCTGAGCAATTTCCGGTTGCGTGAGCCGCCGGAGATACTTGCAGACTCAGCCTTCAGTACCTCATTCGCCGGCGCGTGGGACGAACGCCAGGCGGGAAGAGCGCCGCACAGCATGCCGACCAACAGGGACGACACCGCAATCCCGATTACCACCTTATGGTCCATGCTCCCGTTGAGTATGAGCGGATTCGAGTTCGCCGGAAAGAACCATGCGAATGTCTTCGAAGTCCACGATGTCAACACAAGGGCCACCGCTCCTGCGACGATGGAAAGCACCACGCCCTCCAGCACCATCTGCCGCACCAGTTGAATACGATTCGCCCCGAGCGACTGCCGGATCGCAAGTTCACGCCGTCGGGATACAAACCGCACCAGCGTGAGCGTAGCCACGTTCGCGCAGGTCAGCAACAGCACCACAGCGGCGAAGGCCAGCAGAATTGGCAGCGTCGCCGCCATGTATCCGTTGGCGCCGAATGGCGATCGCCACATGGGGTCCAGCGTGATCCGGTTCTCGCCCAGATGATCGTCCGGGAACGCCGCCACAATATGATGCATCAGGGTATCGAGATCCTGGGCTGCCGTGCCAAGGCTCACGCCGGGCCGCAATCTTCCAATTACGTTCAGCCAGACCGCACCACCACTGCGATGCGTCATCCGCCACACATCCGTCCCCAGGGGATCGAGCGTTACCCACAGATCTTCACGGATCCCGGGCATTGCTCCGACAACCCCCTCCGGCGCCACACCGATCACCGTCACAGGATGCCGGGCGATCTCGATCGACTTGCCCACAATTGCCGGGTCTTCGGCATAACGCGTCTTCCAAAGTGAATAGCCCAGGACCACGTAGGGAACAGCACCTGGATGCGTCTCTTCTTCAGCCAGAAGAAACGCCCCAGCAGCGGCTTGATGCCGAGCACATCGAAATAATTTGCCGACACGTTCGCGATATAGGCACGCTCCGGCTGTGCGCCGCCGGTCAGCGTGATCCAATCGTGATGATATGCAAGTATTCCGGCGAAGGTGTGGTTCTGCTCGCGCAGATCGCGATAGTCGAGATACGAGAAGGGCGGAGTCGGAGAGAAGTTCCGTTCCCCCCTCTGCAGGCTAACAAGATCGCCCGTGTCCCGCGCGCCAGGAATCGGACGCAACATTGTGCCGTCGATCCAACTGAATACGGTGCTGTTGGCGCAGATAGCTACTGCCAGCATCGCCGTCGCGGTGATCGAAAAGCCGGGGCTCTTGCGCAGTTGCC
>CAWFBI010000013.1:0-32159 GCA_963814015.1 uncultured Acidobacteriaceae bacterium | reverse complement strand
TTGAAGTCCTCAAATTCAATCATACGATCGTGGAACGGCGCCGTGGTTCCGGTGCGCAACAGTTCCGCGGCGATATCCGTGGCCAGCCTGGCGTAAGCGTAAGTGAACACATTGGGAAAGATCACCGCGGCGAAACCGATCGCCTGCAATTCTGTAGCGGGCAGGATTGGCGTGCGGCCACCGGGAATCATGTTCGCGAGGGTAGGCACGGATACCAGGCCGGGGATTTGTGTCATCTGCTCCAAACTCTCGGGCGCCTCCAGAAAAACCCAATCGGCGCCCGCCTCGACGCATCGGTGAGCGCGATCGACCGCTTCTGCCAAACCCTTGACTGCGATGGCGTCGGTACGCGCCAGGATGGCCAGGTCTTGATCGGTGCGCGCGTCCACGGCGGCCCTGATTTTGGCCACGAACTCGTCCGCCGGCACCACGTGCTTGCTCGACATGTGCCCGCAACGCTTAGGCGAAACCTGGTCCTCAATCATCACCGAGGCAGCACCCGCTTTCTCAAACTGTTTTACCGTCCGTTGCACATTGGTGGTGTTTCCATGACCGTTGTCACCATCGGCAAACACCGGCAGATCGACGGCGTCGGCAGTCCGCCACACCGCGTCGACCATCTCGGTGAGAGTGAGCAATTCAACATCTGGCGCGGCGATCAAGGCCGCTGAGTTGGCATATCCGCCGCACCCCACCACCTTGAATCCTGCGCGCTGGATGATGGTGGCACAGAGAGGATCGTGAGAAACCGGGATCATCAATATCTCTTTGGCCAGCAAATACTGTTTGAACAGACTTGTTTTTTTCATCAAGCTTGCACTCCCGTACGTGGCAGAACAATACGGAAGATGGTACCTGAGGGATGTTGCACGCGGCTTCTACAGCGGATGGACCCTCCATGTTTTTCAACGATCCCTTTGGTTACCCACAGGCCCAGGCCTGTCCCAACCGATTCCTTGGTGGTGAAGAAAGGAGAGAACAATTTTTTCTTGGCAGAATCGGGCACACCAGAGCCGCTGTCGCAAACTGCAATACTGACAGCCGTTAACCCGGTTTTCAGTATTCGCGTTTCCCGGGCACGAATGCGGATAGGGCCACCATTGCTGGAAGCATCAATGGCGTTCAAAAGCAGATTGGAGACGGCCTGTCTCAGCTCCCCTTGCAAGCCAACGATTTCCAGGTTTCCGCGAAATTCCGGCTTGCAATTCATCTGTTTGTAAGAAAGCCTGCGCTCGAAGACACCGATGACGTCGGCAATGAGGGCTGCGAGATCGAGTGGGAGCGGGCGAGAAGTGTCGCGATAGAAGCCGAGAGTTTGTTGTGCAATCTGACCCACTCGAGCGAGTTCTTCATCCGCTATTTCAAGATGCTTGCGCACCGGATCGGGTATGTTCTTATTGGTCCTGGCAAGAAAAATCAGGTTGGTCACAGCTTCCAGCGGATTGTTAATCTCGTGGGCGATGGTGGCTGCCATCCTGCCGGTTGCGGCCAGCATTTCTGTCTGCTTGAGAGTCGCTTCCTGGTTGCGCCGTTCGGTAATGTCCTGGACAGTGCCGATCATTCCCACTACCTCTCCTGGATTCTGGCTACTGAAAACGGGAGTTCCTGAAGAATGAACCCAGATCACACTCCCGTCTTCGCGCGCCACCCGGTATTCCGATCGATAGGTATCTTTCGCGTTGAGTGCTTTGCTAAGTGCCTGCGATGTAAGAGCCCTGTCTTCCGCAAGTACGACGCGCTCCCTTAGTGCGCTCCTGGTAACCGGGAGGTGCGCAGTCCAGCCAAAGATCTCCGCAGCCTTGTCGTCAACATCGAGCAAGTCCGTCTCTGCATCCCACTTCCAGGTACCCATTTTCCCGGCCTCGAGGGCGAGACGAAGTCTTCGTTCACTTTCCTGGAGCATTCGTTCGTCTTCTCTTGCCCGCGCGATCTCTCGCTCACTCTGTTTCTGCAGCTCGCAGTAAGCGGATTGGAGCCGCTCGGTCTGGTGCAGCGCTGCTTCTTCCAGGGCTGAAATCAGAAGCCGAAAAGTTGCGACCTCAGAGCGCAGAAGTTCGTTCTCGCTATCCGGGGGAGTCGCTGCCGGGCGAGTCAAACACCGGTCCGCGGGCGAAGGGAAGAAGCGCAAGTTTGACCCACAGGGCAACGGTCCGGAACATGTCTGCGGTTTCGCGCGGAATTGTGACCCGGGAAAACATGACGACCGTAAAGAGCTCGCCCCCGGGGAACAAACCTCCGAAACCAAGAGCCGAGCGAACGCCGTAAGGCCTGACAAAGTCTGCCTGCGCCGGTACGGAAGAGCTGCCATAGGCATGCTCCACATGAAACACGTTGAACGTGTGTTGATCGGTATCGAGGATTAGCCTGGAATCGGGAGACAACGCCACCTCGAGCTTTAATCCCATCTGGCGCAAGAGAGACGCGATCATAGGAGCGCGCTCCACGATCTCCACGCTCTCCAGGGGAATCGCGGCGTGATGGCGAGAGCTTCGCCGCTCATTCCAGGGTGGGGAATCTCCAGCCGTCGCCAGCAAGGTAAGGCAGGGTAAATCTGGCCGGGCGTGCCGCTTATCTTTCAACAAGCCGCGCGCAATCTGTTCAAGTTCCGGAGGAAGCTGTTGCAACGGATGCGTTTTGAAGCAGCGCACCAGCGAGCAATTGGCCTCGCCGGTCTGGCCGTCAACCAGAGCGAGGCGAAAGAGCTGAACAATCTCGCGAGCTGCTCCCTCCATGCTGGAAGCAAATTCGCTCGCCTTACGCACCGCCCTGCCGCACTCGATCATGTCGTTTAGATCAAACCTGGCAAGGTCCATGATTTCGATGTCGATTATGCCTGTGCCCTTACCGGACGTAAATATTGCCCGACTTATTACCCACGGACCCTTGGCGGACAGATCTGCGCTTTCTTCATCGGGAACCCGGCTGCGCCTGACGGAACTTTAGTGGCCCGGCCGGCATCTATCCGATCATGGCGCGTGTCTTTATCACTGGTTCTTCCGACGGCCTGGGCCAAATGGCCGCTCAGCTGCTCATCGAACAGGGACACGCCGCAGTGCTGCACGCCCGCAGCGAGCGGCGGGGCGAGCAAGCTCTGGCCGCCGTGCCCGGAGCTGAAACCGTTGTCATCGGCGACCTGACCAGCATTGCACAAACCCGAGATGTTGCCGAGCAGGTCAACCGCCTTGGCTCCTTTGACGCGGTCGTTCACAACGCAGGGGTCGGCTATCGCGAACCGCGGCGCATTGCAACCGAGGACGGACTGCCGCACGTATTCGCCGTCAATACGCTCGCACCCTATATTCTGACGGCGCTCATCCACACGCCGAAGCGTCTGGTCTACCTTAGCTCGGGCCTTCACCGGAGCGGCGATGCGAGCCTCAAGGATCTGACCTGGGAGCAACGACCCTGGCAGGGCCAGCAGGCTTACTCTGACACCAAGCTGCACGATGTGCTGCTGGCCTTCGCCATCGCGCGGCGCTGGCCCGGAGTTCTCTCCAACGCCCTGGAACCCGGCTGGGTGGCGACCAAGATGGGCGGCCCCGAAGCACCAGACAACCTGGATGCCGCGCATCGGACGCAGGTGTGGCTTGCAGTGAGCAATGCCAAGGCCGCGATGGTCACGGGCAAGTACTTTTTTCACAAGCAGCTCCGTCCATCGCATCCTGCAACTCACGAGACGCAAATACAGGACGCTTTGATCGACGCTTGTGGACGCCTCTCGGGAGTGGACCTGCCCACAAGTTAGACTCGGCAAGTGTGCTTCAACAAAACTTTGGGCTTTCGCTACAGACGAAAGAGAGCGTTCGAGATAGTCTGCGTGCTTAAAGGAGTCTGCGCATGGAAGGTCACGGGGCAAACAGTGTGCCACGTTTTGAAGATAAAGTCGCATTGGTTGTAGGTGCAGCCCATGGAATCGGGAAGGCCATCGCGGTGCGTCTGGGGCGCGAGGGGGCTAAGGTCGTGATCGCCGACGTGGACCCGGAAGCCATGGAGACCACGATTCGGGAAATGCGCGGCGAAGGCAGTCACTGCAAAGGTGTGACCTGCGACGTCCGCGATCAAGCTCAGGTGGAAGCTGCCGTCAAGCATGCTGCCGACTGGCATGGCCGCATCGACATTTTGATGTACATTGCCGGGATCGCTGCTGCCGTACCTTTCCTCGACCTCGATGTGGCCACCTGGGACAATACGCTCGACATAAACCTGCGCGGAGCATTTCTGACCGCAAGGGCCGTGGTGCCGCATATGGTAGCGCGCAGAAAAGGCAAGATGGTCTTCATGGCTTCCACCAATAGTTGGGACGGAGAAGCTCAACTCGCGCACTATAACGTGTCCAAGTCCGGCGTGTTCCTTCTGGCCAAGACACTGGCACGGGAGTTCGGCAAATTCGGCATCAATTCCAATGCAGTCGGGCCCGGGCCGATCAAAACTCGCCTATCCGCGCCCATCCTCAACGACCCCATTTACCTGGCGAAGTACGATTCTGAGACGGGCGTGATCCCCCTGGGGCGCATGGGAACGCCGGAGGAAGTAGCGGGACCGGCTCTCTTCCTCGCCTCCGACGATGCAGCCTATGTCTCCGGTGTTCTGCTCTTTGTCGACGGCGGACAGCTAGCCTAGCAGGCTACGGAAAAACAATCTGCACGTAGGGCACGGCTAAGCCGTGCCATACGTGCAAAGAGTTTCTCCGCAACAGACCACTAGAAATTAGCTTTGATGGCTATCTGACCGATTCTTGGATCACGAGCGCTCGTCACCTGGCCAAAGGTAGCGGCATTGATGTTGCCCAACGGGTTCTCAAATTGCGCGTGATTGAACACGTTGAAGAATTCCGCTCGGAATTCGGTTCCGATCCGCTCGTTGATCTTGGTCACTTTGTGCAGAGAAACGTCCCAGTTATTCAAGCCAGGTCCACTGAAAAAGCGCCGGCTGGAGTTTCCGGTGGTCCCGAGGTCTTCGAGTGTGAAGTGAGAGATATCGAAGTAGTTGTGGGTCGGCGTATTTCGCGGATTGTACTTGGCGATGGGTCGGCCGTCGTAATTGGGAAAATCCTGACCGCTATCAATGTTGGTGTAAAGAATTCCTCCCTCCCCAAAGCATCCGCATAGGGAGTTATCGTCGGTCTCGTACATGGTGATTGGAAAGCCGCTGGCGAAGCGTGTGATGCCGCTAATGGACCAACCTCCAAGCAGTCTCGTGGCTACGCCACTCTGAGACGAGGTGAGCTTTTGAAAAGGCATCTCATACGTGTAGCTGACTACGAAATTCTGGATCTGATTGAAATCGGAGAGTGCATAGCTTCTGGAGATTCCCGGCGCGTAAGCGTAAAACTCGTCCGCGGCAGAAGACCCGGTGTCGAATGATTTGGACCAGGTGTAAGCAGCCAGGAACCTGGCTGCACCTGCTCTCTTTTCGACCGTGATCTGGAGTGAGTTGTAGTTGGAACTTCCAATCGAGTCATACCAGTCACTCTTACTAAAGTCGAGAGTACCCTGGCTCAGGAATCGTCCTGAAGTGATCGAATAGGGACGAGTGCCGTTCACTGCCTGGCCGTTCGGTAACTGGTAGATGACATCCTCTTTTCCAGGGCCACAGCCGTTGGCGGGTCCGAGAGCTGCACGAACAGCCAGGCAGGTCGCCGGATTGCCCGGATTGAAGGTAAGTTGCCCGATCATGTGATGTGCTTGCGTACCGATGTAGGCAAGTTTCAAGAGCGTGGAGCTGGAGAGTTGCCTTTCAATGCTCAGGTTGTATTGAATCGCATAGGGACGCTTGTAATTGGTGATCAGTCCAGGCGAGCTGGCTAGCGGTTGCACCTCCGCCCAGTTGAACGCTCCGCCCGGCTGCGGAATGGTAAAGGGGAAACGCTGGCCTGGATCGGGACCACTTCTGCGCCCTTTAAACGGCTCCTCCAGATAAATCGCCGATGGGCTGCCATAGAACAGGCCATAGGGAGCGTCCCCGGCTTCATTATTGCTGGTGACTCCAGCGGTGTTGCTGTAGAAAATTCCCCATGCGGCACGAATGCTCGTCATTCCCGCTCCGCCAATGATTTTGCCCAGCAGTCCATCGCTTGGCGAAGGCGAATAGGCAACACCGATGCGAGGGGAAAAATTGGTGTACGGGGTATACGCCAGCGTGGAGGGAATTCCCTTGTCGCCAGGGAAGACCCATCCCGTCGGAGCCTCAGGAAATAGCGTCGATTGCTGGCCGGGAACGAAGGTTTCGAGTTTGTTTCCCTTGTCGCGGAAGGGCTCCGCTACATCCCACCGCAGGCCAAGATTCAGGTTTAGATTGCTGCTCATCTTGATGCTGTCCTGGCCATACAGCCCATAGACCTTGGTGCGCGCGTCAGATATCTGGTAGCTCGCCATATAGAAATAATCGGGCGTCCCGATCAGGTAATCCGCGGCATCGATGCCGGTTTCACCGCCAAGGAACTGAAATTGCCCGTTAGAAGCGTAGGCCTGGCGCTCATTGCTCTGCACGATGCGGAATTCGCCGCCGAATTTGACGTTATGTCTTCCTTTGGTCAGTGTGAAGTTGTCCAGCCCCTGATAGGTATTACCGTTCAACGGGCCGTTCTCGGGAGCGGCGCCGATGTTGACGCCGGTGTTCTCCAGCTCGATGTCTGGAAGGCCTTCAACGGGGGGCCAGGTTGGAATGAGCCCTAAACCTCCTTCCACAAACCCAAAGCTGCCAACGTTGCCCAGGCCGCCCTGAGGCAGGTTGCGATTCGCGGCACTGCGCAGGAATACGCCTCGTGCCTCATTCACCTTGTTGTTGCCAAAGATGTGCGTGTCGCTGATCGTCGCCAGCTGCGATCGCGAGAGGGTTGCGCCGCCAAAGCCGGGAACATTTTCGAATGTGGGGTTGGTGTATGGAAGCAGCACGGTGGCGTCGTCGTAGAAGTAATAGCCAGAGAATTGATCACTCGCAGTACGGTTGTAATCGATGCGAGTTGCGAATTTGTTGTCGTGCAGAATCTGATTCTGGGGAGCAGCGCTGTAACTGGAGGGGCCCGAATTGGGCGCCGGTATGAATTTCAAGCTACCCAAGGCTGCGGAAGACCATGCCGCCTGGGGAATGATATTGCCGGGAAATACACACGCCGCCGTGCTGGTACAACCGGGAGCCCAATAAGGTTCGCCCGCCGTTACCGGATAGCCAAGCCGCGAAGTGAGCGTCTGCGCCATGTGGCCAGGCTCGTTGTCGCCCTGTACGACGTTGACGAGTCCACTCGTCCCGCTGAAGTCGCCACTTCGTTCGGCGTTGGTCGGTACGTTCACCACTCCAACGGTTATACCCTGGGTTTCTCTTTGCCCCTCGTAGTCGCCAAAGAAGAAGAGCTTGTCTTTTACAATCGGGCCGCCGATGGTGCCGCCGTATTGGTTGCGCGTGAAGGTTCCCAGCGTCGGAGAAAAATAGTTCCTCGCATCCAGCGCCTGGTTGCGCAGAAAATAGAAGCCCGACCCGTGAATGTTGTTGGTGCCGCTCTTGGTAACGACGTTGACGATGGCGCCCGCGGAATGCCCGTACTCCGCGTCAAAGGTATTGGTCAGCAGTCTGAATTCCTGAATGGAGTCGAGAACGGGAACGATGGCAGCGCCGTTATTGACAACTTCCTGGGCCGAGGATCCATTGACAACGAACTCGTTGGCCGACTCCTGCATGCCGTTGACCGACAGGTTCCCTACGTCGCCCAGGCCATCCGCGGGTTTGGGGAAATTGAGCTGGCTTTGCCGGGACCCCACGGCCACCACGCCGGCCTGCAGGCCGAGCAGGTCGATGTAACTTCTTCCATTAAGGGGCAAAGCCGTCATCTTGGTGTCTTCGATGACATCGCCAATCTGATTGCTCGCCGTCTCTACCTGAACCGGCTGCCCTTGCACATTCACCGTCTGCGAAACGCTACCCACGTCGAGCCGGAAGTCAGCCCGGTAGGTCTGGTTCACAAGCAGCGTTATGTCTAACTGGTTCAATGGCTTGAAGCCGTCGGCGTGGACTGTGAGCTCATAGTGGTCTCCGATGGGAACGCTGGGGAACTCATAGAATCCAGCCGAGTTAACTGTCGTCTGGCGATCGTACCCGGTGTCGCCGTTTTTGAGCTCTACCGTGGCGCTGGGCAGCGCTGCTCCGCTACGGTCGGTAATCGTTCCGCTGATGGAGCCGACCACATCTGCCCTGACCCTCTGGGCAATCGTGAGTAAGCAGGCTACTGTACAACAAGCGATGATGCGACGGATGCACTGCCCCTTCATGGCCTACTCCCCTCGATGTCGTCAAATGTCACATGGTGTGTTGAGTTATTACGGGGGCAAAAGCGATAAATGTCTAGGAAATTTGTCCAAGCTTTTGTTGAATTGCCACGGCGCACACCGCAACCCAACTATCGAAAAATCCGTCTTAATAGGCGGATTCTGCGAGAAGGTGCACCGTGATCTCACTCAGGGCTCAATCTGGTTTGCAAGTTGGGGCAATGTTGTTGGCCTGCCTGACGCTCGGCGGCATAGCCGTCGCGTTGGATGGCGATCAACATGGCGACATGGCGCACATGGCCGGCCACATGTATATGACGGTGCTGAGAATCCCACAGCCGGGCGACCGGCAGAAGGCCGACGCCGTCGTTGCAGCCGCAAAAGCGGCCATGGGGCCGTACCAGGACTATCACAAGGCCCTGGCCGACGGTTATGAAATATTTCTCCCCGATTTGCCCCAGGCCCAGTATCACTTTACAAAGTACGAGTACGGTCTTGAGGCCCGATCGCACTTCGATCCTAATAAGCCGACTTCTCTGCTTTACAAGAAAACAGCAGACGGCGGGTTCAAGCTGATTGGAGCAATGTACACGGATCGGGTAGACGCCACCGAGGACGAGTTAAACGACCGGATTCCGCTCAGCGTTGCGCGCTGGCATCAACACATCAATTTTTGCAAGGCGCCGATGGGACAGAAGGCGGCCTACTTTGGTCCCGGCGCAAAGTTCGGGCTGTTGGGCTCGATCACCACTCAAGAAGCTTGTGAAGCGGCGGGCGGGGTGTTTCATGCGCACATTTTTGGCTGGATGGTGCACGTCTATCCCTATGAGACGGACGCGAAGAACATCTGGTCCACGGACGATGACGACCAGGGGCACGACAACATGGATCACTCGGTCATGCCAGGGATGAAGATGAACTGATAGGGCATCGGCCTTATTATGAGACACAGGCGGTGAGCTATCGGCGGCCGTACGAGTCCAGGGCCGTCAGGCCCCCAAAAGACAGCTCTTGTGGTCGGCTCCGACACCAAGGTCGCTTCGGCCGTGGTGAAGGTGTTGCCGGGCTGGAAAATTGCGCGCGCCGCCAATAATCGATCCGCACTCGAAATGCTCAAGGCCCAACCCTACGATCTTGTCCTGACCGGGGAAGACACCTCGGGCAAACAGGATGTGGAGCTTCTGCGCCAGATCCGCATCGTCCGGCCCCATGTACGGCTTATCATAATCACCTCGGAGAGCACCCCCGCCGACGTGATTGCGGCTATGCGCGAACGCGCGTTCAGCTACTTCTCCGAGCCGTATTCGATGACCGCCTTTGAACAGATGCTCCTTCTGGCTACCACCGGTCCTGTTTGGGATGAAGGCATAGAGATTCTTTCCGCCACACCGCAGTTCATCGAGTTGGTCGCCCGCTGTGACCGTAAGACCGCCGATCGACTGATTCAGTTCATTCATGAGATAGCGGATCTGCCGATGAAAGAGAGAGACGCCGTCGGTATGGCCTTTCGCGAGATGCTCATGAACGCTATCGAGCATGGCGCCCATTTCAATTCCACGCAGCATGTTGCGATTTCTTATATTCGAGCCCAGCACATGGTCTTGTGCCGGGTGAAGGATCCCGGAGAAGGCTTTTCGCTCGAGGAAGCCCGCCATGCAGCGATCATGAACCCGCCTTCCGATCCGATCCGGCACTTGTCCATCCGCGAAAAACAAGGAATGCGACCGGGTGGCTTCGGGATCCTGGTAACGCAGAACATCATCGATGAGTTGATCTACGGCGAAACGGGCAATGAAGTCGTGCTCATCAAGTACCTGAAGCCGGAGCAACTAGAGACGTAACCCAATACCTGACCGCGATGCTACTTTGCCGGCGGTGTTGGGGGCGGCCCACCTGGCCCCGTCCGTGGGGCTCCGGGCGCTTTGTCGACCAATTCCACATCCAGTTGAATTGCAATCTGATCCCCGACCATGCCGGCGTCGAAGGTCATTCCGTAGTCCGCTCGGCTGATCGTGGTCGTGGCCGAAACGCCACGATGCGAGTTCCCTCTCGGGTCCTTCACCGGAGGAGTCGGGCCATCGACATCCAGGACAGCTTCCTTTGTAACTCCGTGGATGGTCAGATCGCCCGTAACCTTCAACTTGCCTGCGCCGGCAGACTCCACTTTTTTTGATTGGAAGGTAATCGTCGGATACTTGGTAACATCGAAGAAGTGATCACTCCGCAGGTCGTTGTCCCGCATTTCCACACGGGTATCCACGGAACTAGCATCGATGGTTACGTTCACAGAAGCTTTACCGAGGTCTGATGAATCCACGACAACGCCGCCGACTTTGGTAAAGGCTCCCCTGACGGTTGAGATCCCCAGGTGGCGAACAGAAAACTGCGCCGAAGAGTGCGGAGGATCGAGATACCATGTTTGCGTCTGTGCCATGACGGGAAAAGCGGCCAGGTTGGCCAGTAAACAAAGAGCCAACAGTTGAATCGTTACAGCAATTTTTCGTTTTCCAGCCATGGCGGAACCTTGTCTTCACCTTCTCTATTATTTATCCAGCAGAATTCTGAGTGTATGTCCGCAACATGTTCAGGTCAACTTAACAAAGCTAACCGTACGTGAAGATTCGATTTTGCAAGTTCCCCACGGACTGAATCTATGTGCGAACCCCAAAAGGGAAACAGATCTGGTCCAAGCGGACGGTCCGCGGCAAACGGTCGCCGTTTTTTACCCTCCAGGTCATCGATCCCATCTGATGTATGTGATCCACGTCACCTATGACTGTAGTCTCCGTCACATCCGGCGATGGCCATCTGCTCCTACGATCTGACTGTCAGCAACAGATAGATCGTACCGAGGGTGACCATGACAGCACTCGAAACATCAATGGAGCACACACAAGCAGGCACATCCGCCAACGACAAGCAGTCGCACACCGGCTTTCCCTTCAGCAAAATTGTCTATGTCGGCGACCTCTCCGGGGGCGCTTCCTATGGACTGCGCTATGCACAGAAGCTAGCTCACGAACAGCAGGCCGAGATGGTGCTGGTGCACTCGCTCGACCCCGTTGTTTACGCCCTGCCCGGCGTCGAACTGCGTGACGTCGCGGCCAACGCCGAGTTGACGGCCATGGAGCACGATCCCCAGCGTCATGGCGCCAACCACGATTCCCTGGTCCAGCGCGAACAAATCTGTGCGGAGATCCTGGGAGAGGCGCGACGGCACTCTGCATCCTTAATCATTCTTGGCACGCTAGGACAGACAGCCGCCGGCAGCACGGCACTGGCTACCGTGGCGCGGCTGTTGCTGGCGACTACGCCCTGTCCCATTTTGACCGTCCCCACCCCGCCCGAGCCAACCGCTTTGCCTCGCTACTTATGGGAAAAGGTAGTCGCAGCGACCGATTTTTCTGCTGCTGGCATCGCCGCCCTGGACCTTGCACAACGCATCGCACGGCGCGCGCTGGTTGTGCTCCACAGCACGCAGTGCGGCAAGGAGCAGCAATGCCGCCACTGCATGGCACGGCTTCGTATTCTGGCGCCGTTCAACGAGTCCCACACGTTGCCGGTCGAGCATCTTGTCGCTTCAGGCGAAGTTACCGTTGCGATCGATTCTGTGGCCCAGCGGGTGCATCCCGACCTGCTGGTACTGGGAGCACCCGCCATCGGGATCGACAGCGGCCACTTGGAACATAGCACCATCTACCAGGCGATTGTGGAAGCCCGCTGCCCGGTGCTCCTGGTGCCACCCGCGGCCGAAGGCTGCGAAAGAACGATCGACAAAGCGACCTACGCATGGATGGAAAAAGTGCGCTGCGTCGATGGTCAGCCGCAGCTCGAATCTCGACCATACCAGGCTCCATGAAAAAGCGACCGTCTCGCAGATGTGAGCAATATTGCACAGATTTAGCGTTAGCTCGCCCCTGATAATCCTCACGGGCAGCTCAATAGGTAACAGGTTCTGTCGTTATTACTTAGCGACGATTGTGTATTTAGGGCTTGTCTGAACCCCACCGCGGTCGCTTCAGCAGTTCAACCAATGGATGGGCCTGAAGAGCCAGCCAGAAAACCTGAGGACCGGAATGTTGCTTAGAGCTCAACTAACATTTTTTCTCCTTTGTCTGCTCACCGCTGGAGATGCCTTTGCGGTTCCCAGTTTTGCCCGTCAAACCGGTCTCTCCTGCAATGTCTGTCACAGTAACCCTCCCGAACTGACTGCCTTCGGACGCAACTTCAAGCTCAAGGGCTATGTGTTGACCGATATGACAGACAAAGACAAAGTGGGAAACTCGAAGGATCTGCTGCTTTCTAAGTACATCCCGCTTTCTGTCATGCTCTTGCTGTCTGACACCGCCTTTCAGGCGGATCAGCCGCAATCGCAGAATGGCGCAGCCGGCTTTCCTCAGCAGTTGAGCATCTTTTTCGCGGGCGGTTACGCATCGCACTTCGGTGGGTTAGCCCAGACGACTTATACCCATACGGATGATCACTTCAGTATGGATAATACCGACTTGCGCTACGCCAACCAGGCCAAGTTGGGCGGCCATGACCTGTTCTATGGGATCACGTTGAACAACAACCCCACTGTAGAGGATTTGTGGAACAGCACACCGGCCTGGGGCTATCCCTGGATTTCGACCGCATCCGGCGTAAGTCCCATCGCTTCTCCTGTCATTAACGGAAATTTGGGGCAGGATGTTGCCGGCGTCGGCGCTTTCAGCATGTTCGCCTCGCACCTATATACCGATGTGACGCTCTACCGTTCGGAGCATGCCGGGGGCCCGTCGCCCGTCACCGGAACCGGTTACCCGTATAACATCAGTGCGGTCGCTCCCTACTGGCGTGCCGCATGGCAGCAGAGCGTAGGGGACAATTACTTCATGCTGGGAAGCTACGGCATTGTGCTCGATTCCCATCCGTCGGCGATCACCGGTCCGGAAGACCACTATGTCGACCCGTCCTTCGACTTTCAGTATGAGCATCCCTTCGGGGCAAACCTGCTCGATGCTCATGGAACCTACATCCATGAGTCTTCTGATCTGGCAGGAGCCCTGGCTGCAGGGACAGCCTCTTTCAAGAACAATCATTTGAATACCTGGAAACTGGACAGCACCTATCACTGGGCCAGTAAGTTCGCCGCGACCGGCGCCCTTTTCGGGACCACCGGGAACGCCGACCCGCTCTTGTATGCACCGGCCGCACTTACTGGGAGCAGCAACGGCAGTCCAAACACCGCCGGCTATATCTTCCAGGGGAGTTACTGGCCGGTGCAGAACATCGACCTTACGGTCGAATATACCGGGTATTACAAGTTCAACGGCGCCAGCACCAACTACGACGGGGCCAATCGCAATGCCTCTGACAACAACACTGTCTACGTTGCCCTCTGGGTAAATTTCTAGGAGATCTGATGGAAGACCGACAAGCCATTGATCCGCAAAAGCACGCGATAGACGCCCTGGTCATCAACCGCCGGTCCTTCTTCGGAGTCCTCCTTGGCATTGGAACCGCGGGCATGGGGGCGCTCCTCGCCATCCCCGTTCTCCGCTACGCGTTTTATCCCCTATACGCAAAGGCCAGTCAGAGTGGTTGGTCTGAAGCCGGTCCAGCCGACGAGTTCGCCAATCTCGCAGTACCGGCACTTAAGACCATCGACTTTAAGCAGCGGGATGGCTGGCGTGAAGTGGTTTCGTCGCAATCGGTGTATGTGACCAAGGGGAAGGATGGTCAATTAAAGGTTCTCTCCGCCATCTGTCCTCATCTTGGCTGCAGCGTCTCGTGGCAACACGCGCAGGAGGAATTCGTCTGCCCCTGCCATGGGGGACACTTTGCTCCGGATGGAACCCTCATCTCCGGTCCCCCACCCCGCGGCATGGATGCGCTGCCGCATAAGTTGGACGACGGCAAGTTGATGGTCCATTTCGAGTATTTTCGATCGAATGTTCCCAACCAGGAAAAATTGAGCTAGATATGCAACCGAAAGATCCAGTCAAGGCCGACAGCACGCAAGCGAAAAGCTTGCCAACCCGCGTCTATCGTTGGTTTAACAAGCGTACCGGCCTGGGCGGCATCATGCAGGCATCGCTGGATGAGCCCATCCCCGGCGGTGCACGCCTGGCCTACGTCTTCGGTTCCGGACTGCTCTTCATCTTTATCTCCCAGGTCATTACCGGTATCGCCCTTGCGCTCTACTACGTTCCCTCCGCCGAGACGGCGCACACCAGCGTTGCCTATATCACCAAGCAGGTGGCGGCAGGGGCGTTCCTGCGCAGCCTGCATTACTACGGCTCGAGTGCAATGATCATTGTGCTGGCCCTGCACTTCCTGCAGACTTTTCTCTGGGGGTCGTTTAAAGGGCGGCGAGAACTGCTCTGGATTTCTGGAGCACTGCTTTCCTTTCTTGTTCTGGCCATGGGCTTCACCGGCTACCTGCTTCCCTGGGATCAGAAGGCCTACTTTGCAACCGCTGTGGGCACCAATATCGTGGGTGAGATCCCTCTCATCGGGGAATGGCTGACTCGCCTGCTTCGAGGTGGCGACGCTCTCGGAACCCTTACCCTGTCGCGGTTCTATGTGGCCCACCTGTTCCTTATCCCCGCAGCCATTTTCTTATTCATCGGAGTGCATATTGCGCTGTTCCGCAAGGCAGGCCCCGCCGGACCGATCGAGGAAGATCCAGTCCATCCCAAGCTGCCGGCGGAGGGTTTCTATCCCCGCCAGGTGATCATGGACATGGCCTTTGCCCTGTTGCTCATGATCGGCCTTGGCATCCTGGCCTACTTTCATCCGGTAGAGCTCGGCCCGGTCGCCAATCCCGCGGATACGCAGTTTCTTCCCCGCCCCGAGTGGTACTACCTGTCGATGTTTGAGTGGCTCAAGTTTTGGCAGGGTCGAACGGTGGTATTTGCCATCGTCGTGGTTCCCGGCATCCTCGCCCTGCTGTTCTTTCTGCTGCCGTTTCTGGATCGCAGTCTGGAGCGCAGGCCCTGGCGGAGGCCGATTCCGGTTCTCGCGGTGGCCATTGTTCTGGTCGGCGCGATCTTCCTCGGCATCAAGAGCCGCATGGATGATGCCCGTGACCCTACCAGCGCCGCCCAGATCGCGCTCCAGGATCAACAGGAAAAGGCATACAGTGAAGCACCCTTTGAACCCTATGTCGAAACTCCAGGCGGAGCTGGGCCCGTCGAGGTAGCGACCGGCCCGGTTGAACCTTCGATTGCTCTGGGCAAGGGAATCTTTGGCGCCAACGGATGTGCGGGATGCCATGGAGAGAATGGTGCGGGTACGCCCGCGGGCCCAAGCCTGGTTGGCGTTACCAGCAAATATCCGTCTGATCTGCTGCCCGGCTTGTTGCGCGATCCGAATGCCAAAATGCGCGCCGGCGCTATGCCGGCAGTCGACCTATCCGCAACCGACATGTCTGCCCTGGTGAGCTACCTGGGAGCGCTGGGGACGAACGCTGCAAACGTGCCTGCGACGCACACTGCCCAACCCCATACCGCTCCGCCACCGCTGCGTGCCGTCAAGCCGGGCGCTCCGCCAACCACAGCAACAGCCGCTGTTTCCATTGCAGCGGGCCAGGAAATCTTCGAAACGCACGCGTGTTCGGCTTGTCATGGCGCGGCTGGAGCCGGAACCGCACGCGCCCCGGCACTGGCTGCTCTGGTTGCTAATCTGCCAGATTCCCAACTGGCAGTGCTGTTACGCAACCCAAACGGGAAAATGCGTGCGGGAGGCATGTCTCCGCTGGTGGCTACGCCGGACCAGGAAAAATCTGTGATCGCCTATCTGCGCTCGCTATCCCCGGCAGGCCCGGAGGTTGCCTCACAGCCGGCCGAGCCTCCGGCGCCCAGCGCCCCCGAAATCGCGAGCGCCCCAGCCCCAGCCCCAGCGCCACCTCCACCCACCGCCGCCACAACGGCAGCTCCGGTTGCCGCGCCGAGCGTGGCGTCGGTGACGGCAAGTACCGCTGGTGGAAGGGCGGTGTTTGTGGCCAACGGCTGTGCCGCATGCCATGGGCAGAACGCTGGCGGGACACACTTTGCTCCATCGCTTATCGGAGTCGGCCAAAGATTCCCCGGACCTCAACTTCCAAACTTGCTACGCCATCCCGAGAAGAGAATGCGCGACGGAGGCATGCCCGCTGTGAATGTGGATGATGCGCACCTGCAATTGCTGGTCGCCTATCTATCGAGCTTGGGCTCCACCCCTGCAGGGTCCTTAACCGGCGCGGGTCAGGGAATGCAGCCCGCCTCCGCAAACCCGGGCGGCGGGGTTCCGGCGACATCCGCCGCGGCTGCTCAGCCGCCGCGGCCTCCGCTAAGCCCAGAGGCTCTACGCGGTAAGGCGATCTTCCAGCGCAACCGCTGTGAGACCTGCCACGGCGTTGGCGGCTTGACGGGAACGGTTGCAGCGCCGGCCCTCGCCGGAACCGCGTCCATCCTTCCCGCTGCCACGCTGGAGGATCTGTTGCGCCACCACAGCAAGCGAATGCAACAGGGAGGCATGCCCCTGACCAATATGAATGCTCAGGACATGACCGCAATTGTTGCGTTCATTCGCTCCCTCCCACCAACCGCTGGCGCGCAATAAAGCCTGCGGCTACGGTCGGTTCAGCCGTCTAGTCAGCGCCCAGGGCCTGCCCAGGTGAGTGGCCAGCATAGAATCCAGCCAAGTGGCTATTGTCAACCAAATGCTTTTCGCCGAAGGTAATGGCACATTAGCCATGTCCAGCACTCCTCACACGGTTCTCATTCTGGCAGTAGCGTCCACATTCCTGCCCGGGTTTTCCTGGGGTGTATGGTTGCCCTATCTTACCGGGGCTATTGTCTTCGCCATTGGCTTAAGCACGATCAGGAAAGACCTTGCACAGAAGCAAGGGCTGAATAAGATCGTGGTGTTTGGCCCGGTGTTCATCGCGGTTCCCATCGCTGTGTTCGGCACGGAACATTTCACCGCTGCAAAAATCGTAGCCGGAATGGTGCCCGGATGGATTCCTGGACACATGTTCTGGGCTCTCTTTGTTGGAGCTTGCCTGATAGCCGCTGGCGTGAGCATAGCTGCCAGAAAGCACGCCTGGCTTGCAGCTTCTCTGCTCGGAGTCATGATCGTTCTCTTCGTGTTCCTCATTCACATTCCCGGGATAGCCGGCGCCCCCCGCAACCGCATCCTCTGGGTCGTGGGCCTCAGGGATTTGGCCTTCGCCGCTGGGGCTTTCTCACTTGCTGCAGCCGAAGGAGAAGCGTGGAGAGAGCAGGACAGGCACCGCGTCGCAACCCTCGCGCGGCTTGTCATGGCTGTTGCGATTACGTTTTTCGGCGTGGAGCAATTTTTGCATCCAGAACTCGTATCCGGAGTTCCCCTCGAAAGGTCGACACCCCTCTGGATTCCGGCACGCTTGCTTTGGAGTTATCTGACCGGTGCAATCTTTGTCGTTGCCGGCGTCAGCATGATGATCAACAAGAAAGCACGCCTGGCAGCAACCGCCGCGGGGCTCATGACTCTTCTGCTGTTGATCATCATCTATGTTCCCATCCTGGTTTCGAATCCCTCGGACATCGGGAATGGGCTGAATTATCTGGCGGACACCTTATTGTTATGCGGCGGCCTCCTGGCGATTGCTGAGGCTCAGCGTGAATCTTCGCCGCTTAGCCATCTAAGCACTGAATCTGAGCCGCCCTCAGTCGAAGCGAGAGTCAGGTCAGTCTCATGAGGTTGGTCAGAACTCGTCGTAGGAAATCTGGCTCGCCGGCACGTCAAGATCGGCGAGCATTTTGAGGCAAGCCCTGATCATCATGGGCGGACCGCAGAGATAATATTCTGCGCTTCTTGGATTGACGTGCGGCCTGAGGTGGTGCTCCAGCACAACCTGGTGGATGAAGCCAAGGTAGCCAGTCCAGTCATCCTCCGGCAGGGGGGAGGAAAGCGCGAGGTTGAAAGTAAAGTTACGGTGTTTCTCGGCTAGATTCCAGAAGTAGTCTTCGTAGAAGATCTCCTGCTTTGATCGTGCGCCATACCAAAAGCTGACCTTTCGCGCACTCTGTTCTGTTTCCAGAAGATGGGAGAGGTGGGCGCGCAGGGGAGCCATGCCGGCACCCCCACCGATGTAGATCATTTCGCGCTGCGTGGGTTTGATATGAAAGTCGCCGAAGGGACCGATGGCGCTGACGATATCTCCAGGCTTGAGGCTGAAAACGTAGCTTGAACCGACCCCGGGAGCGCAGTCCTGCCCCGGGGGCGGGGTCGCGATGCGCACGTTGAAACGCAGTACACGATCTGTCTGCTGGTTGCTGGCGAGGGAATAGTTGTTGCGCCGGCCGGTCTGAGGATTGCGCGCCACCAGATCGAAGACGTGCTGTTGCTCCCAGACACTGGCAAAGGGTTGGGGGATCTCGAAGTCGCGAAAGCGGATGGTGTCGTAAGCGGGAATGTCGAGTTGCAGGTAGTCGCCGGGCGTAAAAGAGATCTTCTCCGCTGAATCCAGGGGTTCGAGAACAAGTTCCTTGATAAAAGTGGCAACGTTGCAGTTACTGACTACACGGAATTGATAGGTTTTTTGCGGGCGAGCGCCCGCACCGCCGGGACGGCTCACATTAATAAAGATTCGGCCCTTACGCTCCTCGATCGGGTAGGTGACGAGACCGCGGCAAATCGGCACCCGCGCGGGCGATCCATCGATCAGGTTAAAACGCCCATTGTGTTTGGAGCACTCGATGATATTTCCCTTCACCAGGCCTTTGGAGAGATGTACATTGCCGTGGGTGCATAACCCATCCGTCGCGTACAGTTCGCCCACCTGGTTGCGATAGAGGGCATACGTTTTCTTACCGTGGTCGAACCGAACCACGTCAGCCAGGCCAAGATCGGAGGCAGCACAAGCGTCGATCCAGCCGGTTACGTCCGGTCCGGCCGATGAGGAATGGGTGTTTTCTTTCGCGCGTAGTCTTGGCTCGGGAATCTGACGCTTGACGTGATACCCAGGGTCCCTGACCTGCTTGAGAATGGTGGGAACGATTTCACGCCAGGCGGAGAGAAGGCTGGGATACGGTGTCGCACAGTCGTCCTTTACCACGGCATGTAACTTCGGCAGCGCGTGGTAGGGCACCAGCGGGAACATATGGTGTTCGACGTGGTAGTTCATGTTCCAGTACAGATAGCGATGGATCCAGCACATGTACACCGTGCGGCAGTTGAGACGGTGATCGAGGACATTTTCAGCCAGGCCAGCGTGCTGCGTGTACCCGTACGTGACCAGGAGCCAGGTGCCGAAGAGATTCGTCAGCCCCACCAGCAATAGCGGAAGGACGCTGTGGGTCTTGATGGAGAGTGCGACAACGATTGCATAGAGGGCGACGTAGATACGTGCCTTGCGATAGACCTTGGGAAACTCGATCTCAGGAATGTACGTTTTCTCTTCCGCATCCATGCGCCCAATGGAATGCAAAAAGATCAGTCTGAAATACTTCTGATAGACCTTGAGATTGAAGAACGACATGACGAAGGCCTTCAAATCAGGCGGGCGGGGGACAGCAATCTCCGGATCGCGGCCGACGATAATCGTGTCGCTGTGATGACGGGTGTGGCTCCAGCGCCAGACCGTGGACTCGCGCATCACCATGAACGAGGCGATCTCGTAGAGAGCGTTATTCATCCAATCGGTCTTGAAGGCGGTACCGTGACCCGTCTCGTGCCAGCGGGAATCGGAGGTGGAGGCGTAGAGCACGCAATAAAAGGCATAGGGTAGGATTGCCCACCAGGTGCCCCAGAGTTTGTAGGTCAAAAAGCCGCTGCCGAGAATGAGCGCAAACCACAAAATCGTGTCACGGATGGCAGGTCCATCGCGACGCTGTAACAAGCTGCGCATGGTTTCCCGCGGCACCGGGCACTGATACCACTCTGCTTCGGCGAGCCCCCGCTCCACGGCGATGGTGGAATTGACGCCAGTGAGGCTGTAATCGAGTTTTGTTGGAGGCGCGGAAACTGTAGCAGCGCCAGGGCTTATCGTGGCAGCCAAACGTCCCCCCGGTTTCGCGACGCAGATGCCAATGGGAACAGCGTTCTGCGAAGTACTGATCCATCGTACCGCAACGCTGCGGACAGAGTTCAGTCGACTCGGACGGTCAGTTCAAATTCTCCTGATCCAGCAATTGTTGAAATTGCGGCATCGTTCGCAGGACCGCGAAATCATTGTCCTCAATGAGGCGTTTGCGATCCTTGAAGCCTTCATCCATCGCCTTACGCAGATAGAGTAGGGCCTGATCCTGCTTTCCTGCCTTGGCGAACGTCTGTGCTATGTAGTAGTTGATGGCAACCCGTTGTTCACGGGAACCGCCGCCTTCCACCATCGCAGACCGATTAGGATCAAAGACCCCCGGGTCGATGGAGAAGGCCTTCTGATACATCTTCACCCCTTTTGGGTTCTTGTTCTCAGCAAAGTATGCGGTGCCCAGATTGCAGTAAATGACCGCACTTTCTGACGTATGTTTCAGCGCTTTCTTGTACCAGTGTTCGGCTACCTTAAACTCATGTTGGGCGTAATAGACAGCAGCAAGATTATTGGCAGCGGGAGCAAAGCGAGGGTTGATCGCAAGCGATTGCTGGTAAGCCTTGCGCGCTTCGTTCAGGGCGAAAAGATGGTGGTACGCCATCCCTATATTGTTCCAAACGATGGCAGATTTTAAATTGCCGCCCTGGTATGCGGCGATGGCTGCAGCGTACTCTCCACGGGCCAGCAAAATATCCGCCTTCTTTTCGGCCGGGAGTTGGTCAAGAGCGAGAGGCTTGCGCGCTGGTGTACTTGTTTGCGGGGAAGGACTATTTGCAGTTTGGGCTGAAGGTACTTGCTCTCCGGATACGCGCACGGCTGCTGACGCTAGAACTGCAATCGCGATCCAGAGCTTGAAGCTGAAGAGCGGCCTACTGGGAATCTCACCCATGACTCGCCTCCTTGGTAAACAACACTTTCGGACTGCGGCGATGCAATCAACACTCTATTTTGCGCTTATAAGGAAGGGTCGGCAATATCCACCTGCGAAGAACCGGGGATAGCCAGTCGAGAGAATCCAACCTGTTCGTGCTCGACCCCAAGATGAGCAACCCGCCAGAGGCAGTTACTGGAAAGCGGACCCCGATTTCTGAAAGGAGAAGTAAAGCGCAATCGGGCTGTAGGTGGACCCGCCGGCGTCGAGCGAACTACTCGACGTCAATTAGCCAGCAGGTAACTTATTTTATACCCAAGATTACTTATTAGTTATCAGAGATCCAATCGCCACCTGGCTTCCAGCTATCGATTCCCCGCCAGCTGGAAGCGGAAGGAATAGCCAACACCGATCGAGTAATCAGGCGCAGCCGAGGAGAGTCCGAAGCTCCAATGAAAATCGAGTTGTTGATGTGGCGAAGGCTTGTAGGAGGTGCCGAAATCGATCACATGTTGCGGGCCGCCGCGCTGGGGAAAAGAGCCGGAATATTCCGCGTAAGCGTCCCAGGGCTGTCGAAGCTGGCGGTCGAAGTACACGCTGGACTGGCCGGTCAAATTCCGCTGTGTCCCCTGGGTTGGCCACATAAGGGAGAACATCCCGGCAACCGTCCAGTTTTTCCCGAGCGATCGTGACCAGGGTAGTTGGACGGTCGGGTCATAACCATGACTCGATATCCGTTGCGCTCCCGTGGGAAAACTCACCGATGGTATGAGCGAAACGTCAAATCCGCCCTGTGTGGGCCCAAGCTGCTGTTTGAAACCCAGGCTCAAATCGCCAAATCCGTTGGCATATCCGGACGTGGTGTCGTCATTGTAAAAGTAGTCCGGAACGGTAAGACGCAACTCGGTTTTGCCGGCTATTCCAAATCGCACCGATGTCTCAGGAAAATCGAAGCCGCGCTGGCCTCCGTTTGGGGTGCTGGCCAGAAACCCATTCTCAAACTGCAGGCTCCCGCAAGGGATGACGATGCTCGAACTTGTGATCTGGGGCCGATCGGTGGCGATCGGGTCTTGCGCATGGGAGCCGCAAGCATCACATCTCGCCTGATGCCCGACGCTTGCCACTAGGACAGAGAGGAAAAGGACGCATGGGTACCGCGGCATGCAGAGGATAGTAACCGAAGGTCCTACTTCTCAGGATCAAACGCTTATTTCTTCCGCGGGAACAGGAACCGCAACATCGGATCGACGCGTTGGGCCCAGGCGGATTCTGTGTGCTCCGCATTTTCCGCTTCGAAGTAAGCAAGGTCTTCGTCCAGTTGCCACCCTTTCCTGAACAGCGCATCACGCAACGCCCGCACGTCCGGCACTGCCCGTTTGGATTCCCTGGTGCCGATGTCCAGCCAGATGCGTAAGTCAGGTCTTTGTGGAAGCGCCGCTACGATCTTGAGAATCGTCCGCTTGCGCCACCATACCGAGGGAGACATCACGGCCAGACGGGAGAAGACGGCTGGATAGCGTAAACCCAGGTACAGGGTGACCAGCCCGCCAAGTGAGGAGCCTCCCAATCCGCAGTTTTCCGCTCCGGGCAGCGTCGGATACTGGATATCGACAAAGGCCTTCAGCTCCTCGACCAGCATCCTGCCATACGCATCCGCGCGCCCGCCGCCGAGTCGCCGGTGTTCCACCGGCGTGTATTCATCGATTCGCCTCTCGCCGGCGTTGTAAATGCCAACGATGATGAGCGGCTCAATGGCGTCGGCCTCGATCAGCGCATCGGCGGTTTCACCCATGCGCCAATAATTGCCCTTGATGAACGAGGTTTCGGGATCAAAGAGGTTTTGGCCATCCTGCATATACAGCACCGGAAAGCGGCGTTTCCCTTCGGCCTCGTACCCAGGCGGGAGGTAGACGAGGAGGTCGTGGTGCTCCTCCACCAGCTTAGAAGCGAATTCTTGGTGTTTATGCAGCCGCGCGGCCAGGCTGCCCGGGGTGGGAAACTGGCGATTGGAAGGAGGGTGAGCCTGGTCGTTGGTTATGACGGGTTCCGTCGGCATTCAGCTATGGCTTCGCGCAGCGTGGTTCTTTAGAGTAGCAAAAACAAATACTTTCCCCAAAAGGGGCCAGGGCGAGGAGTGACAATTTGCAGCGCGAATACCATCGCTGGTGGTCAAAGGATCTGGGTCGCGACATGGAACTGCTGTGCTTTGGCCACGCAGGAACGAAAGTGCTGGTCTTCCCTAGTTCCGGGGGTCGATTCTTCGAGTATGAAGACCACGGCATGGTTGCTAGTGTGGCGGACCGCATCGATAACGGCCAATTGCAGCTTTATTGCGTCGACAGCGTAAACGGGGAGAGCTGGTACAACAAGTATGCACACCCCTATTGGCGGGTGCAGCGGCATATGCAGTATGAGCGCTACATCGTTGGCGACGTGCTGCCACTGATGAGCAAGGGGAACCAGACGCCGCGGCTGATCGCCACCGGTTGCAGCTTCGGCGCCTATCACGCCGCGAACTTCGGCTTCCGCCACCCCGATTTGGTCACGGGGATCGTAACCATGGGCGGAGCCTTTGACATGAAGGACTTCGTCGACGGCTGGTACAGCGAAGATCTGTACTTCAACAATCCTCCCGACTATCTCGCCAACTGCACCGATCCCTGGAAGTACAACCACATCCGTACGGTGCTTGCCACCGGCGAGTGGGACTTTTGCTGGGAGAAGAATGAGCAATTTGCCGCGGTGTTACGGAACAAGGGCATCCGGCATGAGCTATACGTCTGGGGTGATCGCAGCTTCCACGACTGGCCCTGGTGGCGCCCCATGGCGAGGATGTATCTGGAGTAGGGGTAAAAGGAGAAGGAATTTTTTCCTGTACATGACATCAGCTCTCAAATATCTAAGGGCTTTAGTCCGTGAGGGAGGGAATCCGGTAAAGTGAAAATGCTTTAGAATTGAGCTGTTGCACCCACCACACGGCAATGGTTTTCGGGCCTTCTCTCTGTTTCAACGCCGCCCCCCAAGGAGCCGCCGTGAAGAAAATCGCTATCATTTTCGGAATGGAGTCGACCTTCCCACCCGCACTGGTCGACAAGATCAACTCCTTCAACGACCCGGACGTAAAGGGCGAGCTTGCCAGTATCGGCGAAGTCCGGATGGCGGAGCCCTCCCCCTACCACGTGATCATCGATCGCATCTCCCACGATATTCCCTTCTATCGCGGCTACCTCAAGAACGCGGCTCTGTGCGGATCGATCATCATCAACAACCCTTTCTGGTGGAGTGCGGATGACAAGTTCTTCAACTTCGCCCTTGGTGCCAAGCTCGGGGTAGCCATTCCCAAAACCGTGCTGTTGCCCCATAAGCACCACCCCCCGGGCACCACCGATCTCTCCATGCGCAACATGCAGTATCCCCTGCCCTGGGCCAGCATTTTCGACTACATAGGCTTTCCCGCATTCTTGAAACCATTCGACGGGGGCGGCTGGAAAGACGTGTACAAGGTAAATTCGCCGAGCGAGTTCTTCCACGCTTACGACCAGACGCGCGATCTCTGCATGACGCTGCAGACGGCGGTGAAATTCCGGGAGTACTTCCGCTGCTATTGCGTCGGCCAGCAGAAGGTCCACATCATGCAGTACGACCCTGGGGCTCCTTTTCACGAACGCTATGTTAAGAATCCGGCGCCGGTCAGCCCCCAGCTTCTGGAGCGGGTGGAGCGCGACTGCCTGACGCTGTGCCGGGCATTGGGCTACGACTTGAACACGGTGGAATTTGCCTGCGAAGACGGTATCCCTTACGCTATCGATTTTATGAATCCGGCTCCCGACGCGGATATTGCCTCTGTAGGACAATCAAACTTCGACTGGATCGTGAACCAGGTAGCTGAGCTCGCCATGGAAAAGGCCAGGAAACATACCGGAAAGCCTCCCGAATATCGCTGGAGCGCCTTCCTGGGTGGGCCTGCCTCCACCTCGAACGGTCAAGCAGCCCGGCAGGTCAGCCAGGAGATACGCGGATGAACCGTCCCAGCTTCAGCATTGGAATCGAAGAGGAGTACCAGACGATCGACCCGGAAACGCGCGATCTTCGCTCCCACATTCAGTCTGAAATTCTTCCTAAAGCCAAGCTCGCCACCATGGACCGCGCCAAGCCCGAGCTGCACCAGGCGGTGGTTGAGGTGGGCACCAGGGTTTGCCGGGACATGCAGGAGGCTCGCGAAGACATACTCGATTTGCGGCGGCAGATGATCACCCTGGCCAGCGAAAGCGGCATGTTGCTGGCTGCCGCAAGCACCCACCCCTTCGCCGACTGGAGGGCACAGGATATCTACCCCGATGAGCGCTACAAGCAGGTGGTGGAAGACTTGCAGTTGGTCGCACGGGCCAATCTCGTCTTCGGATTACACATCCACGTGGGCATTGAGGATCGCAACACTGCGATCCACATCATGAACTCGATGCGCTACTTCCTGCCCCACATTCTCGCTCTGTCGTCGAACTCGCCCTTCTGGGAAGGTACAAAGACTGGATTCAAGTCGTATCGCTCGAAAGTCTTCGAACGCTTCCCGCGCACCAACATCCCAGACGTTTATGCCAACTGGGCCGAGTACGAGACGTTTATCAACCTGCTAGTCAAGACCAATTGCGTCGACAATGGCAAGAAGGTGTGGTGGGACATTCGCCCCCACCCCTTCTTCCATACTCTTGAAGTCCGGGTATGTGACATACCCATGAGGCTGGATGAAACCATGGCCATTGCCGCCCTGATCCAGGCCACCGTAGGCATGCTCTACGACCTGCATGCGAAGAACAAGAGCTATCGCATTTACAGCCGCGCGCTCATCATGGAGAACAAGTTTCGCGCTGCCCGCTATGGAATCGATGGCAAGCTGATCGACTTCGGCCGGGAAGAAGAGGTGCCGATGCGCGACCTGATGGTCGAATACATCGACCTCATTTCCGATGCGGCGAAGGACCTTGGCTGCGAGCGGGACATCGCCTATATCCACCAGATGCTCAAAATGGGAACCGGCGCGGATCGCCAACTCAAGGTCTACGAAGAAACGGGCGATCTGAAGAAGGTAGTCGACTATATCGTGGCCGAGACTCGTGTGGGCGTGATGGAAGAGGCGGCGGCCCTGCGCAATTAGAATCCTGAGCCTGTTTGGGTAAGGGAAGGGGAACCGCAGAAAACAAAGAGAGGAAGCGCTTGGCCCAACCGGTTTTGAACGATATCACCAGGGTCGAATTCGATCCTCAGTTTTCCCCGGCGCTTTCAACGCCGTCAACACCTGCCTTCGGATTCAACCTTCGGAAAAGGTTACGCTGATCACCGACAACGCGTGCCGGGAAATTGCCGCCAGCATCGCCCAGGAACTAGCCAAAGTTGGCTGCGCTTTCAGGGCCTTCGTGCTCGAAGATCTTGCGCCCCGCCCGCTGACTGGGCTGCCCCGCGAGATCGGGGAGGATATGGAGAGCAGCGACGTGAGTATCTTCGCGGTGCGCGTGCAAACCAACGAGCTCAAGTCCCGCATGGAGATGACAGCGATCGTCAACCGGCGCCACATGCGCCACGCGCACATGGTCAACATCAACCGCCAGATCATGCTGGAAGGCATGCGCGCCGACTTCAACCTGGTCGATGCCCTGAGCAACAAAGTGATGGAGATTGTCAGCACGGCGAAAGAGATCACGGGCAAAACCGCCGCCGGCTGCAACTTCACCGGGGTGCTCAACCCGGAATATCGCTGGATCAAGACCAGCGGCATTATTAGCCGCGACAAATGGGGCAATCTGCCCGGGGGCGAAATCTTTACCTCTCCCGGAGAGGTGAATGGCGTTTACGTAGTAGACGGCGTAGTCGGCGATTATCTGTGCGACAAATATGGCAATCTCGAGCATCAACCCCTGACGATCCGCATGCGAAACAATCGCATCACCGAAGTCTTTAGCGAAAACAAGGCGCTCGAACAGGATTTTTGGTCCTACACCCACACCGACGAAAACAGTGATCGCGTGGGCGAGTTTGCCATCGGCACGAATATTGAATTGACTGACGTCATCGGCCAGATCCTGCAGGACGAGAAGTTCCCCGGCATCCACATCGCCTTCGGAAATCCTTACGGTGAGCACACCGGCGCAAAGTGGCATTCCGGCACGCACATCGACGTGGTTGGCCGCAAGTTCGATATCTGGGTAGACGGGCGTCAGATCATGGAGAAGGGTCACTTTCTAATCGAGGGCTGACGATGATCCCCGCTCTGCGCGAGGCCTTCAACCGTAACTTTCGCCCCGCGACTTACCAGCAGTTCCTCAAGAGTTTAGAGGTGAGCGCTGACACGCCCATTGCGTTCCGCGTTTCCGAGACCCCCTGCTTTTTTCCCAAGGCCCTGCTTGACCAGATGGCGGAGTACGGCCGAGACCTGGTTCTGCAGCTGGTGAATAATCCGGAATACCTGCGCGCCTCCGAAGCCACGGTCCCGAAGCAATACAACGTTGCCAACGAGTCGCCGCGCCCGATGTTCCTGCAAGTCGACTTCGGCCTGGTGAGGAATGCTAAAGGAGAGCTTGAGCCGAAGCTGGTTGAACTGCAGGCGTTTCCTTCTCTTTACGGATACCAGCCGGTGCTGGCTAAGCAGTACATCCAGTCCTACGGACTGGCCGCTGATCTGGGGATCTACCTTGGAGGCCATAGCCACGATACGTATCAGAAACTGTTGCGCCAGGTGATCGTCTCCGGTCACGATCCCGAGAATGTGATCCTGTTGGAGATCCACCCGGAAAAGCAAAAGACGCTTTGTGATTTTCTGATCACCAAGCGCGACCTGGGCATCGCGATTGTCGACATCCTCAAGCTGAAGAAGCTCGGCAAACATCTGTTCTACGACAAAGATGGGCGCGAAATCCCGGTACGCCGTATCTACAACCGCTGCATTGTGGATGAGTTGGAACGTAAGAAAATCAAGCTGCCCTTCGACCTGACCGAACCGCTGGATGTCGAGTGGGCCGGACATCCGAACTGGTACTACCGCATTAGTAAGTTCTCGATTCCCTATCTGGAACACAAAAGCGTCCCGAAGACGTGGCTGCTCAGTCAGAACAGCACGGTGCCCTGGGACAACGAGAACTATGTGTTGAAGCCGCTCTACTCCTTTGCGGGACTCGGTATCAGATTCAACCCCACGCAGGCCGATGTGGATGCCATACCTGCGGAGCAGCGCCACCAGTACATGCTTCAAGAGCGTATGCGCTTCGCGCCAGTGATTGAAACCCCGCACGGCATAACCCAAGCCGAAATTCGCATCATGTATGTTTGGCCTGAGGCTGGCGAGATGACGCCCGTATTGCCGCTCCTCCGTATGGGCCGCGGCATCATGATGGGTGTCGATCATAATCGCAATCTTGAATGGGTGGGAGGTTCGGCGGCACTCTGGGTGTAACGCCGGCTTTCCTTAGTCTGCCGCAATCGTTTCGAAAGCAGTGCTCGGCGTGAGAGCCCGTCCTCCGTCGCCGGCCCAGGTATTCACCCAACGTTTCGAAACAGTGCGGAGCATGAAGAGAATGATGGTGGCAAGCATCGCATAGGCGATGAAGCCAGCTCGATATGAGGACGTGTATTGCTTGGAGAGGCCGAGCAGGTTAGGGAGGATGGAACCACCAAGCGCACCGATCTCCCCAATCATTCCGCCCGCGACCGCCGTGGTCAGCGGCCAGCGCAGGGGGACTAGTTGAAAAGTAGCCCCATTGCCGGCTCCCAGCGCGGCGAAGCACAGCATAAAGAGCAATGTGGTTGCGAACAGCGGCGGAGTGGTCATTAGACCAAAGAGTCCTGCAATGATGATAAGAAAAACGACGGAGAGCGTGGTAATGCCACCGACGCGGTCGCCAGACCAACCACCCAGCACGCGCATGGCTGAGCCAGTCAGCGTGGCCAGAACCGTAAGTTCGCCGGCAATGATCTTAGAGACATGAAACCCGCACCCCGAGAGCAATCTTAAGGTTGGCCCAAGGTTCGTCGTGGAGACTGCTTTAGAGCAGACTCGCCGCGAAGGAGTAATCAAATCCACCTCATGAAGAACCGTATCGGCTTGCTTCTGTTCAGCACTCTGCTTCTTCCGGCCATTGCCCAGACGCAAGCACCGGGGCGAATGCAGACGATCGCAGGATCGGTTCAGGATACAACCGGGGCTGCCATCGTCGGGGCTGCGGTTGCCCTCGATGGAGAGAACGGAAACGAATTGTCCCATACCATTACGGACGGTACTGGCGGTTTTCAGTTCAAACGGGTACCGTTTGGCCCCTACAAACTCGACGTAAGGCAGCCTGGCTTTCGGGAAACAACGGTTCCCGTGACCGCAAGCAGCAGGCCTCTTTCAGCCATCCGGATCGTGATGAAAGTCGCTGCAATTGCTGAACAGGTCACCGTGGCCGGATCCGACACATCGACTCAAGTGAGCACGGAAATCGGGCAGAACCAGAACGGCAACACACTCGACCGCAATGCGCTCGATCGCGTGCCAGTCTTCGATCAGGATTACATCACGGCATTGTCCCGCTTCCTCGATCCCGATGCCACCGGCTCAAACGGGGTGACACTCGTGGTCAACGGGGTCGAGGCAAATGGGCCCGGCGTTACTGCCTCCGCGATCTCGAGCGTCAAAATCAACCAGAACCCCTACTCATCGCTCTTTTCCAGGCCGGGCCGGGCGCGGATCGAAATTACGACACAAAGCGGGACGCCGACGTTTCACGGATCCGCCAACTTTCTCTATCGAGACTCGCTCTTTGACGCGCGGAATCCATTTGCCGTCACCAAACCCGGAGAACAGCGTACCTACTACGAAGGCTCACTCACCGGCCCTCTAAGCCACAACAAGAAGACAACCTTTCTGGTGGCTTTGAACCAGGACAGCGACAATCAGCAGGCCATCGTTGTGGCAGCTACGCCGGAGGGTGAGGTAAATGCGAACGTTCCCAACCCGACGAGTCACTACTTCCTCTCCGGGCGGCTCTTCCACGACTATAGCGACGCAAACCAATTTTGGATCGGGTACTCCTACGAACACAAAACTGTCGCCAATCTGGGAGTGGGCGGAACCGTCCTACCGGAAGCGGGAATGAACACGCTCTTTTTTGAACATGAGATCAACGTCGGACAGACTTATGTCTTTTCACCGAGCCTACTGAATCAACTTCACTTCCTGGTTGGGCACTACGATAACCAGACACACAGTTTGAATGAAAATCAGCAGATCATCGTCTCCGGATCGTTCACCGGCGGTGGCGCGCAAGCCGATGCCAGGCGAACGGAATACCATTTCGACGCAACCGATATTGCTACGTATACCAAGGGCCGGCAGGTGATCAAGTTCGGCATCGACGTACCAGATATCAGCCGCCGTGGATTTGACGATTTCACCAATCAGGCAGGCACCTACTCCTTCGCCGACCTGGACAGCTATACAGCCAATCAGCCTTTCAGCTTTCTCCTGCAAAGCGGTCAGGGTCACGTTACGTTTCTGGAGAAGACGGTGGCAGGCATTTTTGAGGACAATCTTCGCTTAAGACCAAGCCTTTCGCTCGCCTTCGGGGTTCGCTACTACTGGCAGAACTACTTCCACGACATTGCCCACAACCTCGGGCCGCGCTTCAGCTTTGCCTACGCCCCCCGCCAGCGGGGAACAACCGTGATCAGAGGCGGAGCGGGCATGTTCTTTGACCGCACTGGCCCCGCTCCAATTGCCGATCTGCTGCACTTTAACGGCGTGCGGCTCAAGCGATATATCGTTCTGGACCCCAGCTTCCCCATCACCGAGGCTCAGATCGCGTCCGTCCCTACCAGCATCGTTGCTCTGGATCCCCTTCTCATCATTCCATACACCATCCAGTACAGCATCGGAGTCGAGCGGCAGGTAACGGCCAACAGTTCCATTGCAGCAAACTACGTGGGTACCCGGGGCATCGATCTCTTCCGCTCCGTGGACACAAATGCACCACCACCGCCAAACTATGCCATGCGTCCTAACGCAACCGTCGGCCAGTTGCGGCAAATGCAGTCGGAAGGCTATTTGAAGAACAATGCATTGGAGGTGACTTTTCGCGGCAGGCCAACCAGGTTCCTTACCGGGCAGGCGCAGTACACGTTGGGCAAGACCTATAACAACACCAGCGGGATCACCTACTTCCCGGCAAACAGTTATTTTCCTAACGCGGATTGGTCTCGCTCCGACAATGACAGGCGCAACAGGTTCGATTTGCTGGGAACGTTCAGCGCGGCAAAGTGGTTCGATTTTGGGATCTCGCTCTCTGCTTACTCGGGCAAGCCGGTCAACATCACGACGGGTAGTGATGACAACCACGATAGCCTGCCTCTCGACCGGCCCGTCGGCGTCCCGCGCAATTCACTTCATGGACCGGAATACCTCGATCTGGATCTAAACCTCGCACACACCTTCGTGCTGACGAAGGATGCACAGAAAGGACCGACTGCAACTCTGGCCATCAACTCCTTCAACGTGCTCAACCACGAGAACGACGTCACCTATGTGGGGGTAGTAACCTCGCCTTTTTTTGGGCGTGCGGTTTCGGCTCTACCGGCCAGGCGTCTGCAGCTTGATTTGCAGTTCAAGTTTTGAGCCGGCTGTAATCGTCGCGTCTATTTTGCGAACCGCCGAACGCTGAAGGAAATCGGGAGCCCGACAACGACCATGTGCACGAGCGGCCCTGAATCAGATCTGAGTAGCTGGTACCCGGGTTTGGCGCAACGATTACTGTTGGTTACCAAATCGGAATCTACATGGTACTCAAGGGTGGCGGATTGTCATGTATGCTCTGACACAAGCCGCGATTCTCCACGAGCTTCTTTCATCGTTTCGCTCGAGGGGTTTTGGTGGTCCACTGTAGAACTGTATTGCTTCTGCGAAATGGCGCGGAACCCAAAAAGAAAAGGGAAAGGTCTGCAAAGCCTTGGTCGGTGGTTCAATTCCATC
>CAWFBI010000012.1:0-165163 GCA_963814015.1 uncultured Acidobacteriaceae bacterium | reverse complement strand
CTTGTGATCTGGGGCCGATCGGTGGCGATCGGGTCTTGCGCATGGGAGCCGCAAGCATCACATCTCGCCTGATGCCCGACGCTTGCCACCAGGACAGAGAGGAAAAGGACGCATGGGTACCGCGGCATGCAGAGGATAGTAACCGAAGGTCCTACTTCTCAGGATCAAACGCTTATTTCTTCCGCGGGAACAGGAACCGCAACATCGGATCGACGCGTTGGGCCCAGGCGGATTCTGTGTGCTCCGCATTTTCCGCTTCGAAGTAAGCAAGGTTTTCGTCCAGTTGCCACCCTTTCCTGAACAGCGCATCACGCAACGCCCGCACGTCCGGCACTGCCCGTTTGGATTCCCTGGTGCCGATGTCCAGCCAGATGCGTAAGTCAGGTCTTTGTGGAAGCGCCGCTACGATCTTGAGAATCGTCCGCTTGCGCCACCATACCGAGGGAGACATCACGGCCAGACGGGAGAAGACGGCTGGATAGCGTAAACCCAGGTACAGGGTGACCAGCCCGCCAAGTGAGGAGCCTCCAATCCGCAGTTTTCCGCTCCGGGCAGCGTCGGATACTGGATATCGACAAAGGCCTTCAGCTCCTCGACCAGCATCCTGCCATACGCATCCGCGCGCCCGCCGCCGAGTCGCCGGTGTTCCACCGGCGTGTATTCATCGATTCGCCTCTCGCCGGCGTTGTAAATGCCAACGATGATGAGCGGCTCAATGGCGTCGGCCTCGATCAGCGCATCGGCGGTTTCACCCATGCGCCAATAATTGCCCTTGATGAACGAGGTTTCGGGATCAAAGAGGTTTTGGCCATCCTGCATATACAGCACCGGAAAGCGGCGTTTCCCTTCGGCCTCGTACCCAGGCGGGAGGTAGACGAGGAGGTCGTGGTGCTCCTCCACCAGCTTAGAAGCGAATTCTTGGTGTTTATGCAGCCGCGCGGCCAGGCTGCCCGGGGTGGGAAACTGGCGATTGGAAGGAGGGTGAGCCTGGTCGTTGGTTATGACGGGTTCCGTCGGCATTCAGCTATGGCTTCGCGCAGCGTGGTTCTTTAGAGTAGCAAAAACAAATACTTTCCCCAAAAGGGGCCAGGGCGAGGAGTGACAATTTGCAGCGCGAATACCATCGCTGGTGGTCAAAGGATCTGGGTCGCGACATGGAACTGCTGTGCTTTGGCCACGCAGGAACGAAAGTGCTGGTCTTCCCTAGTTCCGGGGGTCGATTCTTCGAGTATGAAGACCACGGCATGGTTGCTAGTGTGGCGGACCGCATCGATAACGGCCAATTGCAGCTTTATTGCGTCGACAGCGTAAACGGGGAGAGCTGGTACAACAAGTATGCACACCCCTATTGGCGGGTGCAGCGGCATATGCAGTATGAGCGCTACATCGTTGGCGACGTGCTGCCACTGATGAGCAAGGGGAACCAGACGCCGCGGCTGATCGCCACCGGTTGCAGCTTCGGCGCCTATCACGCCGCGAACTTCGGCTTCCGCCACCCCGATTTGGTCACGGGGATCGTAACCATGGGCGGAGCCTTTGACATGAAGGACTTCGTCGACGGCTGGTACAGCGAAGATCTGTACTTCAACAATCCTCCCGACTATCTCGCCAACTGCACCGATCCCTGGAAGTACAACCACATCCGTACGGTGCTTGCCACCGGCGAGTGGGACTTTTGCTGGGAGAAGAATGAGCAATTTGCCGCGGTGTTACGGAACAAGGGCATCCGGCATGAGCTATACGTCTGGGGTGATCGCAGCTTCCACGACTGGCCCTGGTGGCGCCCCATGGCGAGGATGTATCTGGAGTAGGGGTAAAAGGAGAAGGAATTTTTTCCTGTACATGACATCAGCTCTCAAATATCTAAGGGCTTTAGTCCGTGAGGGAGGGAATCCGGTAAAGTGAAAATGCTTTAGAATTGAGCTGTTGCACCCACCACACGGCAATGGTTTTCGGGCCTTCTCTCTGTTTCAACGCCGCCCCCCAAGGAGCCGCCGTGAAGAAAATCGCTATCATTTTCGGAATGGAGTCGACCTTCCCACCCGCACTGGTCGACAAGATCAACTCCTTCAACGACCCGGACGTAAAGGGCGAGCTTGCCAGTATCGGCGAAGTCCGGATGGCGGAGCCCTCCCCCTACCACGTGATCATCGATCGCATCTCCCACGATATTCCCTTCTATCGCGGCTACCTCAAGAACGCGGCTCTGTGCGGATCGATCATCATCAACAACCCTTTCTGGTGGAGTGCGGATGACAAGTTCTTCAACTTCGCCCTTGGTGCCAAGCTCGGGGTAGCCATTCCCAAAACCGTGCTGTTGCCCCATAAGCACCACCCCCCGGGCACCACCGATCTCTCCATGCGCAACATGCAGTATCCCCTGCCCTGGGCCAGCATTTTCGACTACATAGGCTTTCCCGCATTCTTGAAACCATTCGACGGGGGCGGCTGGAAAGACGTGTACAAGGTAAATTCGCCGAGCGAGTTCTTCCACGCTTACGACCAGACGCGCGATCTCTGCATGACGCTGCAGACGGCGGTGAAATTCCGGGAGTACTTCCGCTGCTATTGCGTCGGCCAGCAGAAGGTCCACATCATGCAGTACGACCCTGGGGCTCCTTTTCACGAACGCTATGTTAAGAATCCGGCGCCGGTCAGCCCCCAGCTTCTGGAGCGGGTGGAGCGCGACTGCCTGACGCTGTGCCGGGCATTGGGCTACGACTTGAACACGGTGGAATTTGCCTGCGAAGACGGTATCCCTTACGCTATCGATTTTATGAATCCGGCTCCCGACGCGGATATTGCCTCTGTAGGACAATCAAACTTCGACTGGATCGTGAACCAGGTAGCTGAGCTCGCCATGGAAAAGGCCAGGAAACATACCGGAAAGCCTCCCGAATATCGCTGGAGCGCCTTCCTGGGTGGGCCTGCCTCCACCTCGAACGGTCAAGCAGCCCGGCAGGTCAGCCAGGAGATACGCGGATGAACCGTCCCAGCTTCAGCATTGGAATCGAAGAGGAGTACCAGACGATCGACCCGGAAACGCGCGATCTTCGCTCCCACATTCAGTCTGAAATTCTTCCTAAAGCCAAGCTCGCCACCATGGACCGCGCCAAGCCCGAGCTGCACCAGGCGGTGGTTGAGGTGGGCACCAGGGTTTGCCGGGACATGCAGGAGGCTCGCGAAGACATACTCGATTTGCGGCGGCAGATGATCACCCTGGCCAGCGAAAGCGGCATGTTGCTGGCTGCCGCAAGCACCCACCCCTTCGCCGACTGGAGGGCACAGGATATCTACCCCGATGAGCGCTACAAGCAGGTGGTGGAAGACTTGCAGTTGGTCGCACGGGCCAATCTCGTCTTCGGATTACACATCCACGTGGGCATTGAGGATCGCAACACTGCGATCCACATCATGAACTCGATGCGCTACTTCCTGCCCCACATTCTCGCTCTGTCGTCGAACTCGCCCTTCTGGGAAGGTACAAAGACTGGATTCAAGTCGTATCGCTCGAAAGTCTTCGAACGCTTCCCGCGCACCAACATCCCAGACGTTTATGCCAACTGGGCCGAGTACGAGACGTTTATCAACCTGCTAGTCAAGACCAATTGCGTCGACAATGGCAAGAAGGTGTGGTGGGACATTCGCCCCCACCCCTTCTTCCATACTCTTGAAGTCCGGGTATGTGACATACCCATGAGGCTGGATGAAACCATGGCCATTGCCGCCCTGATCCAGGCCACCGTAGGCATGCTCTACGACCTGCATGCGAAGAACAAGAGCTATCGCATTTACAGCCGCGCGCTCATCATGGAGAACAAGTTTCGCGCTGCCCGCTATGGAATCGATGGCAAGCTGATCGACTTCGGCCGGGAAGAAGAGGTGCCGATGCGCGACCTGATGGTCGAATACATCGACCTCATTTCCGATGCGGCGAAGGACCTTGGCTGCGAGCGGGACATCGCCTATATCCACCAGATGCTCAAAATGGGAACCGGCGCGGATCGCCAACTCAAGGTCTACGAAGAAACGGGCGATCTGAAGAAGGTAGTCGACTATATCGTGGCCGAGACTCGTGTGGGCGTGATGGAAGAGGCGGCGGCCCTGCGCAATTAGAATCCTGAGCCTGTTTGGGTAAGGGAAGGGGAACCGCAGAAAACAAAGAGAGGAAGCGCTTGGCCCAACCGGTTTTGAACGATATCACCAGGGTCGAATTCGATCCTCAGTTTTCCCCGGCGCTTTCAACGCCGTCAACACCTGCCTTCGGATTCAACCTTCGGAAAAGGTTACGCTGATCACCGACAACGCGTGCCGGGAAATTGCCGCCAGCATCGCCCAGGAACTAGCCAAAGTTGGCTGCGCTTTCAGGGCCTTCGTGCTCGAAGATCTTGCGCCCCGCCCGCTGACTGGGCTGCCCCGCGAGATCGGGGAGGATATGGAGAGCAGCGACGTGAGTATCTTCGCGGTGCGCGTGCAAACCAACGAGCTCAAGTCCCGCATGGAGATGACAGCGATCGTCAACCGGCGCCACATGCGCCACGCGCACATGGTCAACATCAACCGCCAGATCATGCTGGAAGGCATGCGCGCCGACTTCAACCTGGTCGATGCCCTGAGCAACAAAGTGATGGAGATTGTCAGCACGGCGAAAGAGATCACGGGCAAAACCGCCGCCGGCTGCAACTTCACCGGGGTGCTCAACCCGGAATATCGCTGGATCAAGACCAGCGGCATTATTAGCCGCGACAAATGGGGCAATCTGCCCGGGGGCGAAATCTTTACCTCTCCCGGAGAGGTGAATGGCGTTTACGTAGTAGACGGCGTAGTCGGCGATTATCTGTGCGACAAATATGGCAATCTCGAGCATCAACCCCTGACGATCCGCATGCGAAACAATCGCATCACCGAAGTCTTTAGCGAAAACAAGGCGCTCGAACAGGATTTTTGGTCCTACACCCACACCGACGAAAACAGTGATCGCGTGGGCGAGTTTGCCATCGGCACGAATATTGAATTGACTGACGTCATCGGCCAGATCCTGCAGGACGAGAAGTTCCCCGGCATCCACATCGCCTTCGGAAATCCTTACGGTGAGCACACCGGCGCAAAGTGGCATTCCGGCACGCACATCGACGTGGTTGGCCGCAAGTTCGATATCTGGGTAGACGGGCGTCAGATCATGGAGAAGGGTCACTTTCTAATCGAGGGCTGACGATGATCCCCGCTCTGCGCGAGGCCTTCAACCGTAACTTTCGCCCCGCGACTTACCAGCAGTTCCTCAAGAGTTTAGAGGTGAGCGCTGACACGCCCATTGCGTTCCGCGTTTCCGAGACCCCCTGCTTTTTTCCCAAGGCCCTGCTTGACCAGATGGCGGAGTACGGCCGAGACCTGGTTCTGCAGCTGGTGAATAATCCGGAATACCTGCGCGCCTCCGAAGCCACGGTCCCGAAGCAATACAACGTTGCCAACGAGTCGCCGCGCCCGATGTTCCTGCAAGTCGACTTCGGCCTGGTGAGGAATGCTAAAGGAGAGCTTGAGCCGAAGCTGGTTGAACTGCAGGCGTTTCCTTCTCTTTACGGATACCAGCCGGTGCTGGCTAAGCAGTACATCCAGTCCTACGGACTGGCCGCTGATCTGGGGATCTACCTTGGAGGCCATAACCACGATACGTATCAGAAACTGTTGCGCCAGGTGATCGTCTCCGGTCACGATCCCGAGAATGTGATCCTGTTGGAGATCCATCCGGAAAAGCAAAAGACGCTTTGTGATTTTCTGATCACCAAGCGCGACCTGGGCATCGCGATTGTCGACATCCTCAAGCTGAAGAAGCTCGGCAAACATCTGTTCTACGACAAAGATGGGCGCGAAATCCCGGTACGCCGTATCTACAATCGCTGCATTGTGGATGAGTTGGAACGTAAGAAAATCAAGCTGCCCTTCGACCTGACCGAACCGCTGGATGTCGAGTGGGCCGGACATCCGAACTGGTACTACCGCATTAGTAAGTTCTCGATTCCCTATCTGGAACACAAAAGCGTCCCGAAGACGTGGCTGCTCAGTCAGAACAGCACGGTGCCCTGGGACAACGAGAACTATGTGTTGAAGCCGCTCTACTCCTTTGCGGGACTCGGTATCAGATTCAACCCCACGCAGGCCGATGTGGATGCCATACCTGCGGAGCAGCGCCACCAGTACATGCTTCAAGAGCGTATGTGCTTCGCGCCAGTGATTGAAACCCCGCACGGCATAACCCAAGCCGAAATTCGCATCATGTATGTTTGGCCTGAGGCTGGCGAGATGACGCCCGTATTGCCGCTCCTCCGTATGGGCCGCGGCATCATGATGGGTGTCGATCATAATCGCAATCTTGAATGGGTGGGAGGTTCGGCGGCACTCTGGGTGTAACGCCGGCTTTCCTTAGTCTGCCGCAATCGTTTCGAAAGCAGTGCTCGGCGTGAGAGCCCGTCCTCCGTCGCCGGCCCAGGTATTCACCCAACGTTTCGAAACAGTGCGGAGCATGAAGAGAATGATGGTGGCAAGCATCGCATAGGCGATGAAGCCAGCTCGATATGAGGACGTGTATTGCTTGGAGAGGCCGAGCAGGTTAGGGAGGATGGAACCACCAAGCGCACCGATCTCCCCAATCATTCCGCCCGCGACCGCCGTGGTCAGCGGCCAGCGCAGGGGGACTAGTTGAAAAGTAGCCCCATTGCCGGCTCCCAGCGCGGCGAAGCACAGCATAAAGAGCAATGTGGTTGCGAACAGCGGCGGAGCGGTCATTAGACCAAAGAGTCCTGCAATGATGATAAGAAAAACGACGGAGAGCGTGGTAATGCCACCGACGCGGTCGCCAGACCAACCACCCAGCACGCGCATGGCTGAGCCAGTCAGCGTGGCCAGAACCGTAAGTTCGCCGGCAATGATCTTAGAGACATGAAACCCGCACCCCGAGAGCAATCTTAAGGTTGGCCCAAGGTTCGTCGTGGAGACTGCTTTAGAGCAGACTCGCCGCGAAGGAGTAATCAAATCCACCTCATGAAGAACCGTATCGGCTTGCTTCTGTTCAGCACTCTGCTTCTTCCGGCCATTGCCCAGACGCAAGCACCGGGGCGAATGCAGACGATCGCAGGATCGGTTCAGGATACAACCGGGGCTGCCATCGTCGGGGCTGCGGTTGCCCTCGATGGAGAGAACGGAAACGAATTGTCCCATACCATTACGGACGGTACTGGCGGTTTTCAGTTCAAACGGGTACCGTTTGGCCCCTACAAACTCGACGTAAGGCAGCCTGGCTTTCGGGAAACAACGGTTCCCGTGACCGCAAGCAGCAGGCCTCTTTCCGCCATCCGGATCGTGATGAAAGTCGCTGCAATTGCTGAACAGGTCACCGTGGCCGGATCCGACACATCGACTCAAGTGAGCACGGAAATCGGGCAGAACCAGAACGGCAACACACTCGACCGCAATGCGCTCGATCGCGTGCCAGTCTTCGATCAGGATTACATCACGGCATTGTCCCGCTTCCTCGATCCCGATGCCACCGGCTCAAACGGGGTGACACTCGTGGTCAACGGGGTCGAGGCAAATGGGCCCGGCGTTACTGCCTCCGCGATCTCGAGCGTCAAAATCAACCAGAACCCCTACTCATCGCTCTTTTCCAGGCCGGGCCGGGCGCGGATCGAAATTACGACACAAAGCGGGACGCCGACGTTTCACGGATCCGCCAACTTTCTCTATCGAGACTCGCTCTTTGACGCGCGGAATCCATTTGCCGTCACCAAACCCGGAGAACAGCGTACCTACTACGAAGGCTCACTCACCGGCCCTCTAAGCCACAACAAGAAGACAACCTTTCTGGTGGCTTTGAACCAGGACAGCGACAATCAGCAGGCCATCGTTGTGGCAGCTACGCCGGAGGGTGAGGTAAATGCGAACGTTCCCAACCCGACGAGTCACTACTTCCTCTCCGGGCGGCTCTTCCACGACTATAGCGACGCAAACCAATTTTGGATCGGGTACTCCTACGAACACAAAACTGTCGCCAATCTGGGAGTGGGCGGAACCGTCCTACCGGAAGCGGGAATGAACACGCTCTTTTTTGAACATGAGATCAACGTCGGACAGACTTATGTCTTTTCACCGAGCCTACTGAATCAACTTCACTTCCTGGTTGGGCACTACGATAACCAGACACACAGTTTGAATGAAAATCAGCAGATCATCGTCTCCGGATCGTTCACCGGCGGTGGCGCGCAAGCCGATGCCAGGCGAACGGAATACCATTTCGACGCAACCGATATTGCTACGTATACCAAGGGCCGGCAGGTGATCAAGTTCGGCATCGACGTACCAGATATCAGCCGCCGTGGATTTGACGATTTCACCAATCAGGCAGGCACCTACTCCTTCGCCGACCTGGACAGCTATACAGCCAATCAGCCTTTCAGCTTTCTCCTGCAAAGCGGTCAGGGTCACGTTACGTTTCTGGAGAAGACGGTGGCAGGCATTTTTGAGGACAATCTTCGCTTAAGACCAAGCCTTTCGCTCGCCTTCGGGGTTCGCTACTACTGGCAGAACTACTTCCACGACATTGCCCACAACCTCGGGCCGCGCTTCAGCTTTGCCTACGCCCCCCGCCAGCGGGGAACAACCGTGATCAGAGGCGGAGCGGGCATGTTCTTTGACCGCACTGGCCCCGCTCCGATTGCCGATCTGCTGCACTTTAACGGCGTGCGGCTCAAGCGATATATCGTTCTGGACCCCAGCTTCCCCATCACCGAGGCTCAGATCGCGTCCGTCCCTACCAGCATCGTTGCTCTGGATCCCCTTCTCATCATTCCATACACCATCCAGTACAGCATCGGAGTCGAGCGGCAGGTAACGGCCAACAGTTCCATTGCAGCAAACTACGTGGGTACCCGGGGCATCGATCTCTTCCGCTCCGTGGACACAAATGCACCACCACCGCCAAACTATGCCATGCGTCCTAACGCAACCGTCGGCCAGTTGCGGCAAATGCAGTCGGAAGGCTATTTGAAGAACAATGCATTGGAGGTGACTTTTCGCGGCAGGCCAACCAGGTTCCTTACCGGGCAGGCGCAGTACACGTTGGGCAAGACCTATAACAACACCAGCGGGATCACCTACTTCCCGGCAAACAGTTATTTTCCTAACGCGGATTGGTCTCGCTCCGACAATGACAGGCGCAACAGGTTCGATTTGCTGGGAACGTTCAGCGCGGCAAAGTGGTTCGATTTTGGGATCTCGCTCTCTGCTTACTCGGGCAAGCCGGTCAACATCACGACGGGTAGTGATGACAACCACGATAGCCTGCCTCTCGACCGGCCCGTCGGCGTCCCGCGCAATTCACTTCATGGACCGGAATACCTCGATCTGGATCTAAACCTCGCACACACCTTCGTGCTGACGAAGGATGCACAGAAAGGACCGACTGCAACTCTGGCCATCAACTCCTTCAACGTGCTCAACCACGAGAACGACGTCACCTATGTGGGGGTAGTAACCTCGCCTTTTTTTGGGCGTGCGGTTTCGGCTCTACCGGCCAGGCGTCTGCAGCTTGATTTGCAGTTCAAGTTTTGAGCCGGCTGTAATCGTCGCGTCTATTTTGCGAACCGCCGAACGCTGAAGGAAATCGGGAGCCCGACAACGACCATGTGCACGAGCGGCCCTGAATCAGATCTGAGTAGCTGGTACCCGGGTTTGGCGCAACGATTACTGTTGGTTACCAAATCGGAATCTACATGGTACTCAAGGGTGGCGGATTGTCATGTATGCTCTGACACAAGCCGCGATTCTCCACGAGCTTCTTTCATCGTTTCGCTCGAGGGGTTTGGTGGTCCACTGTAGAACTGTATTGCTTCTGCGAAATGGCGCGGAACACAAAAAGAAAAGGGAAAGGTCTGCAAAGCCTTGGTCGGTGGTTCAATTCCATCCCGCGCCTCCACACTGCAATGTCGTCTTAAATCATTGGCACTCGCATGTCCGCCAGTCACGAATGCGAAATTCTCACGCCATTCCTCTGCCTAACGTCACTTGCGTGACCAGCGCGGAAAGGGTAGGACCCTCCATCGACAGGGCCTGACTATTTGCAAATTTAGATAGCACGATGTTGGACCAGTGTCGGCGACGATGTTTCCTGCAACCTGGCTTGCAGGACATTCAGGAACGCTTGCATGCCAGGTGAAATCCACTTGTCTTTATGCCAGACGACATGGGTTGCGATGCTCATCTTTGCGCCGTGCCAGTTCATCAGCGCGAACTGTTTCTTCCTGAGTTCACATGCAATCACCACCTCCGGCAAGAGGCCGATTCCCATCCCCGCGATTACGCATTGCTTGATGGCTTCTACGCTGGAGAACTCGGTGATGTGCTGCGGCTTTACATTTGCCAGTGCCAGTTGCATGTCGAGTTTTTTGCGGTATCCGCAGCCAGCCTCAGTCAAAAGCAGAGTCTGATCCAGAAGATCTTTTGGATAAACCTTCCTTGCGTTGGCCAGCGGATGATCTGGCGTTCCGAAGAGATAGACGTCTTCGCTGCGCATTCTAATCGAACACAGTTGCTCGCCCTCGACGGAATCTGACATGCTGATGGCTAAGTCTATTTTGCCGTTCTCGAGTTCGACCGCCAGTTTGTTGTCTGATTCAGGTCGGAAGATAAGTTCCACTTTGGGATATCGCTTACGGAAGATTTTCAATACTTCGGGCAAACGATAAGTCAGCACGCTCTCCGGCGAATAAATGTGTAAGGGACCGGCGGGTTCGGTGCCAAACTTCACCGCACGATACCCCTGATCCATCGCCGCTAATGCCTTCTCAGCATAGGGACGGAAACGGTGACCTGCCTCAGTGAGGACCACACGCTTCGCCATTCGATCAAAGAGGGGAGAGCCCAGTTCCGCCTCGAGTGACTTGATCTGCGAGGTCACATTGGACTGGACTGTATGCACCCGTTCTGCGGTGCGCGTGAAGTTTAACTCTTCAGCGAGAACACAAAATGTGTGAAGCTGGCGAACTTCCATTTTGTCATCTCCTTTTTAGATGGCTTCGATACTAACAATCTATTGGACGGATGTATAGCATGAGCGGAAACTCGGCCTATGAGCTTACTTTGGATTCAGCAGAGGCGAGTTTCGGGAGCGGTCTTTGGCATTCTCTTTGTCTTATTGCCGGCCTGCGCTCGAACGCGCGACGCCTGGGCGGCTGCCATACCGCCTTCTCCGTTGAATGCACCGCAATCCGGTACGACGCTCGTTTTCTATGCGGAACCACAAGTGAGCGAGGATTTGTGGCCGGCATTATTTCAGGTAGTCCGCGCCGATCTGGCCGACGGCGCCGGTGAAATCTCAAATGGCGTTGTTTTGGATAAGGATCCCACCTTTGTTCGTGGGAACGATGATCTTCACGGAATCAGTTTCTCAAACGTCATTTCAGTCAAGTTACTCGGTCGCTGTGATGTGCTCCCGCAACCGGATCGTCCGTTACTAAGAGGTCCTCTTGGTTGGGTGCTGCTGGTTTCGGGAAGAATTCAACCCTTTATTTTCATAGATTGCGCACGTATCGCCCAGGTGCTCCGTCCGAAGGCCGCCAGCTTGCACAAGGAAGACCGCCAGTATGCGATGGAACAAGCGATCGCCCATGTCCTGATTCATGAGTGGAGCCATATCGCCGGGCAAACCTCCACGCACACTCCACGCGGCGTCACGCAGGCGTATTTCTCGGCAAACGAATTGGTCGCAGGACCCAAAAACAACCATTTGACTGCTGCCAGCCACTAGCTACCAGGTCGAGGTCGAGGACCATGCGAGAGATTTGGATGTACCTCCGGGACGGTCAAAGGCACCCCCGCTAGAATGTGACGCTTCGTTCGTGGTAAAAGAGACAACGGACCGCACTCTGGATGGCGGCTGGCTGGGAAAAAAGCAGCGCCAGGAAGGTAGCTATGGAAACGACCAAAGAAGGGGTCACGTCTCTCATCGCAGGAAAGATGAAGCTGAAAATTTACCCCAGTAAAAAGGCGGCTGGGGAGGCGGCTGCGCTTGCGGTAGCCGAAGAGCTGCGACGGTTGGATCAGCTTCGCGACCAGATTGGCGTCATCTTCGCCACCGGTGCCGCTCAATTCGACACGCTTCAGTTCCTGACCTCAACTCCCGGATTGCCCTGGAAAAAGGTGCGTGGGTTTCATCTGGATGAATATGTCGGGCTGGATGAGAATCACCCAGCTTCCTTTCGTCACTTTCTCCGCGAACGCCTGACCCAACGCGTAGACATGGGTGCCTTTTTCGAGATGGACGGCACCGCCCAGGATCTTGAAGCCGTGTGCCGGGAATACATGAAGCAGATGCACGTGGCTGAGCCACAGCTTTGTCTGCTTGGGATTGGCGAAAATGGACACATCGCATTTAATGAACCATCCGAGGCCGACTTTGCTGACCCGCTGGAGATGAAGATCGTCACCCTGGACTTGATGTGTCGGCAGCAGCAAGCGGCGGAGGGCTGGTTCCCAACCTGGCAGGAAGCGCCGGAACGAGCGCTCACGTTAACCATCCCCACGGTATTCCGTGTACCGAAGCTAATTGCCTCGGTTCCGGGCCCCCGTAAGGCGCAGGTGATCCGGCGCACTGTTCAAGACCCAATCTCTACTGCGTGCCCTTCGACTCTTCTCCGCACCCATCCGGACGTCACCGTCTATCTGGACGTAGACTCTGCCGCCGAGCTGGAGAGGGTTTAACCCATACCGCAATCGATAAATCGCTGTTGTTTGGGATGAGTCCGCTGGACCCTTTTACCTACGTTTCGGTACTGGTCGTATTGGCGGTGTCCGCGATGCTCGCGCGTTACTTGCCGGCTCGCCACGCTGTGGCGGTGAATCCCGTGGAAGCTCTAAGAGCTGAGTGAAGCGACAAGCCTGAGATTTCAGCCGATGCATCCTCATTTCGCTTGTCAAAGTCCGATCTGTTCCGCGCGCAGGCGTGCGGGCGCCAACTTGGGCGAGTGCTTTAGGGCTATCATGGTGTGCGCAAAAGCAATCGACATCGCCGATGCTTATTGAACGCGAGAATGGTGGCTCATTCGCTCAATTCGACTTTGCTGCAAGCTTGGTTTCGCCCTGCTTATCCTCGGCGCTGTTTCGGCTGCCCTTTCTCAGGCTACGACGCCTTCACTGGGTCATGCGGAAATACGGGGTGAGGAGACGAGGCTCTATTCAGAGGCGAAACCCTACCTGAACGATTCGACTCCAGAACTAGAAAACAAAGTGCCTGAACTCAAAGCGCTAAAACCCGATTCCGGCCAGGGCCAGCCACCCGATCTTCTGTTCAAAATTGGCAAGAAAGTTGATGAGTTGGTGGATAAGGTACCGGCCCTGACCTCGGAGGAACGGGTTACGCAGACCCGAGGGGCAGATGTTGTGCGCGATTGTAGCTCCAGCCCGAGATCAGCGGGAGGATTCTCTGTCGACGGTTGTTCGGCGAACTCGGGCTCGCAAAGTCAGAAAACATTTCACTACATTATCCTGTCTCGCCAAACCCAAGAGGGGCGCGTTTTGGAAGAGTCTCGGACGAATGTGCAGGATCAACCGGTCGAATCGGACACGGGAGGGCCCAGCTTCCAGGGGTTCGTCGGCTTGTGGGTCGTTTTCCCAACTCAGGACCGACCTCCTCGCGCCACAACGAGAAGTTGGATTGGTAAAGCAGACCGCGAAAATTCGATTTGGGCCGGTCGATATCTCGCAGCTTAGTATGCAGCTCTGGCTGCCCAAGGTCGTCGATGTCAGCGCCGAAACCGATGGGCTGGGTTTTCAGGAGCAGCATATCTATTCGAACTACCGCATATACCACGCGACGAGCAGGATGCTTCCCTAGAGTTGAGCGGGTGCACCGCCCAGCTCCGTCAAGCCACAGTTAATGTTCGTCAAGCCAGATCAATTTCAAGAAGTACTTTCTGGGCACTACCACTTCCTGGTAGTTCAAGCCGCTTTATTGAGCGGGCTACCCTTCTGCGTGCGACACTCCGGCTGCAGAAGGTTGAGCCGGAACTCCCAAATTCAATCTCTAGGAGTTCAAGAATGACCAGCAAAAACTTCATCCTCGGCGGCGTACTCAGCGCGGTTACATTCGCTGGAGGCTTTGCCATCGCTCAGCTTCCTGTAGACGACATTTCCGCCCACAAGCATCCGAATCTGGCAGCCGCACAGCGGCTATCGCAACAGGCATTTGAACGCATCTCGGCCGCACAGCAGGCCAATGAGTTTGACATGGACGGACACGCAGCGAAAGCCAAGGAACTGCTTGATCAGGTGAATGAGCAGCTTCGCATCGCAGCAAACTACGCCAACCACAATCACAGGTAAACGATGTTTTGGAGGAAGGCACTTCATCCCGTAGAGATAGAGCGCCTTCCAAAGCCTTCGTCAGGACGCCACTAATTGGTGGGTTGTCTATGTAGTTGCAGTACGCGCTCTCGTTCGCAAGCTCGAATCTGACCCTCGTATTCACACAAACCGAATCAATATTGACCCCAAATTTGATATCTTTGCCGCCTGGTATTTCCTGCGCCACGCTCCGGGTGTTTCCCCAAGGTTTCGTGGAAAGCCTCGCCTGAGTGATTTACTGTTCGCGGGGCAACCAACCGATTGCCCCGCCTTTTTCGACAGGTCTGCGAACCAGCATTACGGTTGATACCCGTCGGTTCGCCACTTTGCAAACAGCGCCAATTGCTCTTCCGTCCAATAAGGCCCTCCCGGAGGCATGGACGGTGATCGACCGCCCTCGGGAGAAACTGTCCGCTGTACGGCGTCGGCATTGCTGTGGTTGTTTGTTGGATCGGACATGTAGTGATGGTCCCCTCGGAAGGGAGAAGCCCTCCCGGCAACATGGCGGGCATCTCTACGCCTTAAAGGGTCGTCAGGGAATCGTAGTAAGGCGCCTCACCTTGGCACCTCGGACCAACTTTCCACAACCTCCAGCAAGAATAGAGCAGCTAGTTTGTCCTCTGGGTTTAATAGGACAAGATGCTCGCCTCGGATTTCAGCTCTGGCTGCAATCACAGGCTGGGTACTTAGACCAGGCGACTTGAATCGTATTCAGAAATGTCTTATCGGTCATTTGCTCATCCGCCGGATCGAACCTTGCGTGCGCTCCTTCGTCTCTGGCGCGGTCCAGTCGTCGCCACCGGCCACGCCTCTGGGCAACTCTAAAAGGGTCGTTTGAATTGCTGGTTTTGGGCTTGCTTGGATTGGGAGGGCGGAGTGGCGTTCGGATCGATACCTGCAGCTCACGTCCAGATTCCAGTATGACGCATAGTTGGGTCACGAGGGTCCGCGCGAACCGGGAGTCAGCGATGCCTCCCCATATTTTCTGGTGAGAAATCCGGATTTAGGCCGGCTAGCACCTACCTTTGCGGTTGTAGTCTCTATCTAACGGTTAGGTCACGTGAACAAAACAAATGAAACCGTTGGCCACGCAACAGTAGGATGTGTTCCTGGGATGTGGGGTTTTAAATTCATCCTCGTGCTGGCAGCTTTTGCCCCTGTTGTGGGCTCTCCCCCAGCTCTCGCTCAAACCACTGAAAGGGCAACTGTCCCTTCGACCGAGAGCCAAACTCCGTTTCAGCTGAAAGTAAGTAGCAACCTGGTGGTGGTGCGCGTGGTCGTACGCGACGCAGAAGGCAAGCCGGTAGAAGACCTGCAGAGGGAAGATTTTAAGCTCTTTGACCAGGGCAAAGAACAATCTATCTCGCAGTTCGAAGTGGAGACGTCAGCTCCTCTGTCATCGACTTCGGCTGCGGTGCGCGCACCCGGGCAAGCCACCCCGCCACCGCCGCCAGCGATGCCGGACAAGTTTGTGGCCTTGTACTTCGACAATCTGAACACGTCCGACGCCGACATGATTTACGTCCGCGAGGCCGCCAATCACTACCTGGCTGCCAACCTCCAACCAAGAGACCGGGTGGCCATCTTCACCTCGGAAAAAATGCTGTCCGACTTCACTGTCGATCCGCAGCAGATTCATTCGGCTCTGGCTAAGTTGCAAGCCAGCGCACGATCCCTGCTTCGAATCCATAATTGCCCGGATCTCACCGACTACCAGGCGTTGCAAATCACCCAACAGGAGAACCCTGACTATTCCGATGCCTGGCAGGTAGCGCTGAACGAGGCAAGAGGGCGCTGCCACATGACAGCTCCGGGCCCTGATACCCAAGCCTCCGAGGGGCCACTATCAGACAGTAAAGAATCGCCGAGGCCAGAACAGCCGTCACCGGCCGACAGCATGGTGGCGAGCTCAATTCGAGCGTTGGCGCGAACCGTTGTGTTTCAGGCGGAAATACAGGCACGGTCCAATTTGCAGGGACTTGAGCGGGTTTTAAATTACATGTCGCAGATGCCCGGGCAGCGCATTATTGTTCTTGTGTCGCCGGGCTTCCTATCGCAAAGTGAACAGTACCCATTGGACCGGCTGATTGACCGTGCGCTCCGCTCGCAGGTAATCATAAGCTCGCTGGATCCCAGAGGCCTGGTGACCCTCCTGCGAGGGGCCGACACACAGTGGGTTTTCGGAAATCCGGGAACCGTGGAGCGTCTGGATTCGCAGCGTGAAGTTGTGGCCCAGGACGTACTGGCCGAGGTTGCGCAAGACACCGGCGGCACATTCTTCCATAACAACAACGATCTGAAAGCAGGCTTTGGGGCGTTGGCGGGATCCCCCGTGGACTACGTGTTGGCCTTCGCGCCTACCGACATAAAGCCAGACGGCAAGTTCCACACTTTGAAGGTCAAGCTGGCGGAGAAGCATAAGAGTTTTAGCCTGCAGGCTCGGCGCGGCTATTTTGCTCCCAGAAATGAAGCTGAAGCTCAGGCCGACGCCAAGCGGGAGGCAGCTTTCGATGCCGAGGCTCAGGCCGAGGAGCAGATTCGCGAGGCGATGTTTTCCAAGACAGTGTCGCAACAGTTGCTGGTCGGCCTAGGGGGGAAACTCTCGGAAGGGCAAGGCGGCGCTCGTGAGCTGGCCTTGGTTTCTCACCTGGATGCCAAGCCGCTCCATTTTCAGAAAGAAGGAGAGCAGAACGTCAACACAGTAACCTTCGTCTTTGCCATTTTCGATGAGAAAGACAATCTGGTTATGGCCCAACAAAGGCGTACTCATCTGCGTGTTCCCGACGCGCAAATGCAGGACCTGATCAAAGAAGGGGTGACCATACGTATGAGTTTTCAGCTAAAACCGGGCGTCTATCGGATACGCGAAGTGGTCACCGATTCACAAGAGCACCACCTGGCCGCGGTCTCCACGGCACTCAAGGTTCCCTAAGCAGGGGTCGCCGGGAGCTTAGGAATCCGGGTGAACCGGACAGGCCGAAGATCCGGAACGTAAATCATCATCGACTGGTCGCGGGGGTCGACGGAGAGCCGGGCGCCGGGCGACTCAAAATGATAGCGTGCACCGGTGGTGGGACTGATGACCGTAAGCCGAGTCTTCCCCGTGTACTCGAACTGCACGGATGGCGCAGTTTGGGCGGGCCCGGCGGCACCAGGAAATGATCCAACGGAAGGCGGTTGCTGCTGTGCCCTCAGATTAGTTTGATTGCGGTTCAGCGAACGTTTAGCTCCGCAGCACATGAGGATCCTCCGAATCTTGCAGAACGATGGGAGCCGCCGGCTCGCCGCGCGATGCGAAGCGCTCCAGCAAGATGGCGCCCGCGGAAAGCGCCGGCCACAGCATCAGGCGGTAACGCCAGCCGGACGTGAGGATCACCGCGAAGGGGGCAGCAATCCATAAACTCAAACAATAGAAGCAGCTCAGCAGTTCCCCCCACATGCCTATGCCGGCCCACCGGCGAAGCTTCTCGAAGACGTTCCACGGCCCGTTCTCGCTCCCAAGCAGATGCGTGACGCGCCAGGTGACCAGAACCCCTAGCACGAGCAGATAAAAGGGCGTCATCTGCTCACCTCCTAATAGACCTGGAACCACGATCCCACAATCCAAACCGGTTGCCCAAAACATGCCTGAAGAATCGCTCTCGTCGAGCGAAGACCGGGCAACCTCAATACTCGGCTCGATCGTCGATTGCTGCAGCAGCGCCGGGACCGCACGATTCCCGGTAGGATGCTGCAGCTCAGAGAGAGCCGAACCGATGGGCAACCCGGAGGGCGCACGCGAACTCCCGTTGAGAGGGTCTGGTGTCGCCTGAATCGTTTCATGCAGCCTCAAATAGAAGCGAAACCGTCTAATAAACAACCAGCCCAACTTCGGTGATCAAATAGATGTTGTCGAACACATGCCCGGTACCTGTGCTGACCGACTCTACGATGCCCTTAAGACCGGAGGGCGGCAGCGTTTGACCTCGAATGTCCATGAAGAGCCAGAACTTCGTCTTGTCCGGATGAGGCACATTCGACAAATAGCCGCCAACCTGGCCGCGAAGATCGAGGAAGCCGGTTTTCATGTTGGCCGCAATATCGATATTCTTCACCTCGACCACAGTGCGAGGTCCCTTTACTGAAGAGAAATCAGAAATCGACATCCCGTATTTCCCCTGACCAACCTGCTTGCCCTCGAAGCTTCGCCCTTGTGGCCGAAAATTAGGTCCGAGAGCGTCCTCGACATACCGCTCTGTTGGTTTGCCTGAGGCGCTCGGACGCCGCGCCTGTCTTACCTTCTCCAGCGCATCCTCGATCTCGTGACCGAATGAGTATCCGCAAAAAGCCGTGACGCTTGCCCGGCACCAGCCCCCGTCGCGCCGATGGTAGTACGTGTGCTGCTCGCCCTCGGCCTGTACCGAGACCTGGTAGTCGTAGTCTTTCGCGAGGTTCTCGTCCAAAACATCCCGGATATTTTCCGGGTCCTGCATCCTCTCCCTGAGGACCGTAGCCTCCTCATGCAGTTGGGCCCCTGACGGCGAACCGGGTATGTCTGTCGGATGTGTTCCCCCTAGTTCGCCCTCTCGTTCATTACCGGTGATCTTTGTATCTTCCTCTTCAACCAGCCGCGGCTCCGCTTCCGCGAAGTGCGTCCTCCCGCTGTTGATCTCCTTCCACAGCCCACCCAGATCGGCCACCGTCAGTGCCGCCTGAACCCCGAGCATGGCCCACTCCAGTTTGCTCGGCCCGGTAACACCCAGAACACCGCCCTCCGGCGTCGTCGTGGCCGAGGCTACCTGGTAGCGGTCGACCATCTCACTCACGCTCGCACTCAACTGGCCGATACCGAGGGCAGCCGCCAATGCCGGGCCCACCACGGGAACGAATACCAGAAGAACCTGTGCCAGGGTCAATCCCATATCAGTCCAGAATTGAACTACCTGGTAATGTTCCATCGCCTGCGCCAGAACTTGTTTTTGCTGCGGTGAAAGACTAATCCGCGTTTCCGCAACTGCTTCCGGCAAGTCGAACGGATCGATAGATCCGGCTCCGATCTTGGTGATCGCGATATCGATCTTCGATAGCAGCTCGCCGTATGCGGTTCTCACTTTCTCCATCAACTGCTGATCGGTTGCCTCCGCTTCCTGGGGTACGTCTTTCGGCGCCAGCTGCGTCAGGAAAGGAAACTGCTCGTAAATCTGGTCCAAAGCAACGACGATGCCGCCAACCTGTTTGTGGCGCCACTCCGCAAGGCTACGGCCCAGGTTGAAGATAATAGCCGTCGCCACGCCGCGATCCAGTGACTGCTGACCGCCCAGGTTTCGTGAGAGGGCTGCAAAAATTTGCCGGATTTCGTCGGTCCGATACGGATTTGTCTCGTCGATTAACTTCTTGAGGGCTTCAGCAAACGAATCGCCGCCGATGCGCAACAGGGCAGTCGATTCCAACCGCAAATGCCGCTCAGAATCTTCCAGTTCTTCCTTCACCTGGTTAAGGTGAACTGCTTCTTTGGCAGCTGACCGGATGGCTTTGGCATTAACTGCGGCTCCTTGTTGGGCCTGCTGATTCGCTGCCCCGGGGGCGGCGGCCTTTGTCTGCGCAGGATTCAGCAACTCGTCGCGCTTGCGTTCGACGCCCGATCGGTTCGAAGCCATCAGACCCAGCGCATTCAGGCGAATCAGTGTCCTGATCTGGCCGACCGCGCGCTCCCGATCCTCGTCCGTAGCGGGGTCTGGTGTCTTCTGCAACTCGCGCTCCGTATCGAGCGCCGCCTCCGGAGCCGCGCTGAGCGTAGCCTCGAACGGCTTCTGCCATGGAGATTTGCTGACATCCTTGCTCCCGAGATAAGACCATGCGGATTCGTTCGCGGGATCGTACGTGTACGGATCGTCATACTTCCGCTGGATAACATCGACTGCTTCGCGATTCGTTGTCCCTTGCGCGACATGCGCCAATTCGTGCGCGAGCAGTCTCCGCCCCGCATCCGTTTGCGGAGAGTATTGCCCGGAAGCAAAGTAGATTTCGCGGCCTGCGGTAAAGGCATTCGCTTGAATCGAGCGCGCCGACGACGAAGCGGACGCATCGGTGTGAATGCGAATACCGCTGAGGTCGCGCCCGAACCGCGGCTCGAAGAAGGCGCGCGTGCCCACATCCATCGGATGTCCCGGCGAGCGCCGGACCGCCTCAAGGAACTTGTGCGCTGCCGGCGGCGAAGGTCCCGCTCCGCCCGTCGCTTTGCGTGCGATGGCCGCCTGCTTATGCCGGCATTCGTCGCACATTTCCTCTTCATCGCTGCCGCAGGAGCACGAGGTCGCAGCCGCCTCTGGCCCCGCATGCGACCGCATGATGCGGCCGGCCATTGCATCGGCTTCCTGCTCCTCTGGATCGTCTGGCTGGCTGATAGCCAGCTTCGCCCGAATCATCCCGCTTCGCAACAGCTGCTGCATCGCCTGATTCCCCGTCTGCTGCTGCAGTTGTAGCGCAGGATGCAACACCGGCGGTGGCCCCGCGCCGGGTCTCCCGCGCGCAGCCGAATCCGCTCCGTGCTCAGCCTGCTTCGTGTTCTGGACAGCGTGTTCCATTCTTCGCCTCAGCGTGTTCTGCGGGATCAGGGCGCTCCCAGGTTTCCGCACATCGGGTCGTACCCGTCATCGTTGGGATTGTTGATCTCTCTCATCTGGCACAACGCGCGTTTGTCTTCGGGAGTACCGAACATCAGCGTGCTCGTGTTGATAAACTCCACCGGTGTCATGCGCAGCGACTCCGCCAGACTGTGCATGGCGCTTTTGCCGATCACACCGCCCGTGATTCCCCCGGCGATACCGAATGCAAGCGCGCAGAAGAACGCTCCCGGCCCGGTTTCTGCGCAGACCGTCGCGCCCCCGAGCGCCGATCCCACCACGTTGCCGATGAAACCCCCACCCCACGATCCCGCTTCTTCGGCCTCCACGATGGGTCGTTCCTCGGGGGAGGCCTCCTCGATGCGCTCATAAGACTGGACCGCTCCGAACACCATCAGCACCACTCCCCCCGCCTTGATGAAGCCTGCGCCGGCGCGCAGCCACATCGGACCTGCCGTCGGCGTCACGGTCAGACCGCGATTTGTGAAGAACTCCTCCGGCTGATTTACGTACTCGTCCATGTTGCTGGCCAATCCTGGAGCAGAGCCCGGTTCGCCGGTCATGATATCCACGAGATTGCCGTCTTTATCGAGAACCAGGTTGCGGCCCCCCAGCGCGCGATCGTTCAGTTCCGAGGGCACCGTGATGCAGTTGCTCGCCCCCGGCGGGCACGGGTTGTTCCCGTAGGCTCGTGCATACGCGGGATTGTCCGGGCTCGGCGTGCTGAAGCGATAATCCTGCTCTCCCAGCGGCCCAACCTGCTCACCCATGTAGTCCGCAAAATCGGCTGCCTCGCCCGGCGGCAGATCGGTTCGATAAACAGCTTTAGCCCCAGGCATATAAGGGAAGTACCAGTCGTTGCGGTATTGGCCGAGACGGCCGCCGGTCATAAGGTTGGTGAACCTTCCCATCAAACCCAGCGGCTCCCCGCCCAGATCCTGGCCACCGGTGTTCAGCATCTGCGTAAATTGCCCGCCTCCTCGCACCAGCTTCCGCTCGATGGCCGAGGCCACATGCACGGGAAACGGCGCGCGGAAGCCCCGTGCCGTTAGTTCTCCGTTAGCTACTGCAAGATCGGACAAGTGGTGGCCCTCCCACAAAATTCCGGTCGAATTATTCGGAATGGGAAGGCCAGGGCGCGGTGGTGCAGCCATTCCCATTCCCGCCCCTGGGACCGCTGATTCAGCGGCGGAAACATACTTTCCCTCAGGCAGTTTTTCGGCGGGTAGGCCGGTCATCGCCGCATACTGCTCCGGAGACAGCACCTGCACCTGCATCCGGATTGACCCCCTCCTGGAGCGTCGGTCCTTTTCGTCCCTCAGCACCTTCAGGTTCTCGGCAACGGCATCCCACTCGGGATCCCCTTTTCCGCCGCCGTTCGGATTGTCCAGAAAGTCCTCCTCGGCCTCGCTGTCGAGGTCGCGCAGACGGGCTGTCAATTCGGACTCTTGGCGGTCCAGCTCCGAGTCGGAGAGGCCCTGAGCGTACGCGGGTGTCATCGATCTGTTCAGCTTCGGATCCAGATCGCGGTAGAGGGTGGTACATCCGCCATCCTGCTGGGCCACATGCGTCAGCTCGTGCGCGAGCAGCCTGCGGCCGGTTTCGGTTTCCGGCGCAAACTCTCCCGTGTCGAACACCAAGTGTTCGCCCGCGGCGTAGGCATGCGCGCGAATGGCCCGCGCCGACGCTGCCGCTGCTACGTCCGTGTGAACCCGCACGCCGCTGAAGTCCCGCCCGAAGCGCGGCTCGAAAAACGCTCGCGTAGGTCCGTCCAGCCGCTGCCCGGGTGTTCGCAGGATTGCGCCTACCCCTTTGTGCGACCCTGCGGCAGCAGAGCCGCCTCCGCCGGTTACCTTGCGCGAGACCGGCGCCTTCTGCCGGCACTCGTCGCACGTTTCTTCCTCGTCGTCTCCGCAGGAGCAGGAAGACCCAGTCGCCTCTGCTCCCGCGTGGGAGCGCATGATGCGGCCAGCCATCGCATCGGCTTCCTGTTCCTCTGGATCACCGGGCTGGCTGACCGCCAGCTTCGCCTGAATCGCCTTGCCGCGCAACAACTGCTGCATCGCCTGATTCCCGGCCCGCTGCTGCAACAGCAGCGCCGGATGCACTGCAGTCGTAGTCTCCGAGGTTGAGCCACGACGCCGGGACCGGCGGTCTTCCATCGTCTTTAGATTCTCGACCGCGTGTTCCATCACAGAGGTCTCAGGAGCTGTTTCAAACGTGCGAACGAATCAAATCGTAGTAGTCGCGAAATTCGGCGCGGGAGGGAAGCTTCCCGGTCTTTTGCATCTCCAGCGCAGTAGCAACGATGCAGTGCTCCATGCGGATCGCAGCGCCTTCCTCCGCGGCAAGAAAGGCCGATGCCAGCGCAATGTTGCGGATATTCCCGCCTGCCAACTCGAACTGCCGCGCGAGAAATCCGAAGTCAAGGTCGTTCGCAACCGGGGCACTTGGCGGAAGAATCTTTTTCCAGATCCGTTCCCGATGTTCGGCATCGGGAAACGGAAAGTCAATGATGTGGCCCATCCGGCGAGTGAAGGCGTCGTCCATATTGCGTCGCAGATTCGTCGCCAGAATCACAATGCCTTCGTATTCCTCCATCTTTTGCAGCAGGTAGGCGGTCTCGACGTTGGCGTAGCGGTCGTGTGCATCTTTCACTTCCGATCGCTTGCCGAAGAGAGCATCGGCTTCGTCGAAAAAGAGCACCGCGTTAGAGGTCTTCGCTTCGCGAAAGATGAGGCTCAGCTGTTTCTCGGTCTCGCCAATGTATTTGCTCACCACAATCGAGAGATCAATTCGGTAGAGGTCGAGGCCCAACTCGCCGGCGAGGACCCCTGCGGCCATCGTCTTGCCTGTGCCGCTGCTACCGCAAAAAAGCACATTGAGACCCTTGCCCGACGTGAGCCGCTCATCGAAGCCCCACCTGATGTAAACCGTGTGCCGGTGGCGCTCCGCCGTGCACACATCGTGCAGCTGGCGCAGAATGCGTGGAGGCAGCACCAGCGAATCCCAGCTTGCACGTGCGTGGACTTTCTGCGCAAAGCGTCGCAGACCATGAGTAGATTGCGCGCGTGCCGCAGCCTCGAGATCTCGGCTGGCAGGACCGCCCTCGCTCCCATCGCGGATCTCCATGCCCTGAACCATCTCGGCGCACGCCTGGTGAATGGCTCCTCCGGTGAGCGCGAAACGATTAGCGAGCAATTCCACATCGATATCCGGCACATGCGCCGCGCCATGCGTCCGCAGGGCTTCCTGCCATAGCTTCGCGCGGTCGGAGAATGATGGCACCGGAAAATCGAAGCTGCGCCAGGCACATTTGCGCCAACCCGTATTCGGCCACGGCGCCTCGCCGGTAATGAATATGCGCACTCCCGGAACGGGCTGCAGGCGTTCCAAAGCCGCACCCACCGGATCGACGACCGAGTTTTCGGTAATGAGCGCTTCCGCGTGCTCTAAAAACAAATCGGCCCCGCTCAGAATGGCTTCGCGCTGCAGCAAAGCGAAAGCCTCCTGCGGAGCCAGATGGAACCCTGCTACCCGGCTCAAATCGACCGTTAAGAGCGGCCGGTGCACGTCGGAGCAAAGCGCCTCCACCGCCGAGCCTTTGCCCGCACCCCGAGGTCCACAGAGATAGAGAATCAAATCGTCATGCATCTGCCCGGCGTTTCTGAGCTGAACACGCAAGCGCTCCGGCAAATACAACGACGCAAACGCACGCGACGGAACCGAGAACGTGGTGAACGGCTCCAACCGGTGATCAATCCCTTCCTGATCCAGAAGGAAGGCTGCAATGCGCTCGTCGAGGCGCAGGGAGCGGCCCAAAAACGAGGGGTCACGTTCCTGTTGATCCTCGCTCACCCGCAGCAGCCGGTTGCGGAATAATGACCCGTCCAGCCGAAATGCCTGTCGGCAGCGCAACCGATCGGCGCTATCCTCGCAAAAGAGCTTGAGAACCAAATCGACGGATGGGCTCTTTCGCGTAACGTCGTTGCGCGCCCAGGAATAAAGCGCCTCGAAGCGAAGATCCATCTCCAGCGCGAGCACTGCAACCAGAACGTTGCATTCAAACACCGAGAGACCAAACATATCCGCCAGACGCATCATCGGCGGCGGTATTCCGGCTGCCACGCACTCGCGTAGCCGCGCGTCAATCTCCACCCGCTTCATTGCGGCTCGAAGGCTCACATCGGCGAGTCCCGGTGCAGGCGGACGCCGTTGTTCCGCGTTCCAGTCGCGAAGGATCGCGTCCACTTGTTCGTCGGCCAGATACAAACCACGAAATGGATCTGCGGAAAGGAGATTGGCTGCTTTCAACCGCAGGATTTCCCGTTGCAGCACCAGTCGCAGCCAGCCCAGCTCAGATTGCAGATGGTCCATTGCGCTCGCGAACGGCTGCGGCACCTCCGCCCCATCCGCGATCGCTACTCCGCTGGGGCGAGAAGACATATCTCGACTCCTTCGTGCCATGGCAAGGTAAGCAAGCGGTACGATCCGGCAATCCGCAGCACCACGACCAGCGGGCTTTGCGCAAGCCGGACCTCGATTCGGCTGGTGCCCACGCGCACTGAACTTGTCCCAGCCAGAAAATTCTGGAAGAGATATTCCGGACTGCTGCGCCCGAATCCCGGCAGTCTGCGGGCAAAATTCCTCAGTACCGCGGCACCGATGCGTGACCACGCCACGTCGCGATCGGCGTCGAGTTGCAATTCCGGAAACACACGCCCGACGGCAAAGTAGTCGAGGTGCTCATCCAGCGATCCATCTTCGGGACCTTCTCCGGCGTGTTCCATCATCCTCTCCGCTACGATTCGCAGAGCTGCGCCGACGTCTGCCGACTCCAGCGTGTCGGCCATCTCGCTCAGCGATGGGTTCCGCTGCGCATGCGCGAACAGTGCGATGGCAGGATCGCTGATGGCCAGCGAAGCGCGTGGCCACCCCATGCATCGCAGGGCAAGATGATGACGAAGCACCTGCTCGACACGCAGTGGTTCTTCGCAACTCTGAGCCGCGTCCCGCAACGCCTCATCAACATTCAGGTCTATGAATGCCGGCCCGAGTAGAAAGATTCCGCCCAGTTCGCACAAAAACGATTCCTCCCGGCTTGCGTCGGAAGAATTGGAGGGACCCACGACCGAGGATGCAAGCCCCACCCAGGTCTGGTCGCCGCCCGATGCGCTGCTCACAAAACCCAGCAGATCGTCATCCACGACAAGGTGACATGCAGCCAGTATCTGTTGTGCTGCTTCGTACTTGCGCGCAACCGCCGCCTGGAGGAACCGGAGAGCCAGCTCCGGCGACGCGAACGCAGAAAGTACCCGCCGCAGTTCGAGCAGCCCGTCAATTGCGTAGCGCAGCCCGGAGGCATCGTCATCGTGACCGGGCCACTCTGTTTTTGCCGCGACCAGCAAGCGAAGAGCATCTCGAGACGTGTTCCCGCTCATACTGAGTGCGATTCCATTCCACAACGTCAGCAAGCGTGTTATCCAGCGCCCAGGAGCAGAAGCGAATCCCTGTGTCCGGGGGAGTGCGCTTGCATAGATCCGCTTCACGTCGGCATCAGTGAGCACATCAAGGACCGCTTCCAGACCCCGTTGGGCATGCAGCGAAAGCAGGATGCGCTGCGCATTTTTTGGCTCCCGCACCATCCCTTCTGCAATCGCTGCGCTCTGCGGCAGGCTGCGCAGTGAATCAAACTCCGCGTAATACCATTTCTCCCACGCGCAGCCGGCTGCCATGTCTCGCGCCCACTGCGCCAGATACGCAACCCGGTCAGCAAAGCGAATCACCGGGCCGTCGCCTGGGCCCCCATCCAGAACACGCTGAACCCGGATCGCAAGTTGCTCTCCCCACGCCCCGCCCGCTTGCTGTGCGACAAAGGGGCTGGCATCAAGCGCGAGATCAACTTGGATTGCACGAATCAACCAGACCGAAGGGTCCGATTCATCGAGCAGCGCACCCAGGCGGCGACGGCACGCATCCACCACCTCGCTGGCCACAAGGCGATCGAGCCGCGACCGAAGTTCCTCCGGCGCAGGGTGGTCTGCGGCAACGCAGTAGGCGTTGTGCCAGCGCTCGATAGTAACGGTCGACTCGTTGTTCATAGTAAGGTCAGGCAACCGGTGACAATGCGGCGTCGGCCAATGCCTGCTTAGCGTCCTGCTCCAGCATTTCCTCCAAAACACGGATCGCGCCGCTGATCCGCAGCATCGTGTCGCGCACTTCCTGCCGCTCGCGCTCCAATGCCTGCATTCGCTGCCGTCCCTTTTCAAGCTCCGCACGGAGCTGTTGCAGCCGTTCGTTCATTGCACTTCTCCTTTATTGATGCGAGACCAAAATCGGAATCTTCCCCTTGCCTTTCTCCAACCCATTGAGCGCTTTGCCCACGATGGAACCGGCGCCTATACCGTGCCCGGAATCCAGCTTTTGCGCATAGCCCGGGGTGCTGCTGGCGGTGAGCAGGTCGCCGGGTTCAATGGGTGCAATATCGGCATCCACTTTGCAATAGGCGTAAGCTCCCAGGGTCACCATTACGCCGATATTCCCGTTACCGATCGAATTGCGGTCCAGACCCGGGGTATCGTTTTCGCTCAGCGTCGGTTCGTCCACAACCCCGCAAACACGCGTATCGCCAGCCTTGTTCGCCAGCACAACCTCGATGATTGGGATCCGATTCTGGACTCCGTAGTACACAGTCGAAGGCTTCGTGTGCAGCGCCACTACATCTCCGCGATCCAGCGGCTTCTTCGCCCGGCTCAAGAATCGCTCGACAACGTATCCGGACTTGGATCCAGTAGCAGTGATGTTGCCGGTAACCGATAGATTGCCTCCGACGTGCGTATTTCCCGACGATTGAATCGTCGCGCCCGTCAGCGTTCCACTGAACGTGCCGTTGCTGAATTGCCCTGACTTCGCATTCAGGTCGCCGTTCACATCCAGCGCGAAGCCAGGGGTAATCGTGCCGATCCCAACGTTGCTTCCCGACAGGGTCAGCACGTCGGAGGTCCCGGTCCCCAGCAACAGGCGGTTCGTACCGCCCACGGCCCGGATGCGGCCGTCCCCCGCACCGCTTCCGCCGAGAGCAACCCCCATTTTGAGGCGATAGGTGCCGTTGCCGATTTTGAAATCGCCTTCCGTGGCGGAGAGGTCCCAGGAACCCCCGCTCACATTCAGCTCCGTATCCGGCGAGGTAGTACCGATGCCCACGTTGCCGCTGTTCGTGACGCTCATCCGAACATTGAAATCAGTGTAGAAATCAAGGCCGTACTGGTTGCCGCCCGCGGTCCGCTTGGACGCAATTCCTTCCCCGCTGGAGAGGCCGAAGGTCAGCCCCGGATTCACCTGCGCGTTGTTATCGTTCGCATTATCAATGACCAGCGCACCGGTCAGAGTCATGTCTCCAGTTGAGTCGATCCGCATGGAGACAGTGCCGCCACCACCCGGATCGTCCTGTTTGGCGCTGTACTTGCCGTTCACGTACCACGCAAAGTCGGAGGCGGAGCGGAAGTACAGCGTGTCGGTCTGCACGCCGATGCCGTAATTGGTACCGGAAAGATTGAGAATCTGCGCCTGCTGGGTGCCGAAGCTAAGCGAGCCGGTGGGGATACCCACATTGCCGGCGGCACTCACCGTGAAAACATTGGTATCGCTGGTGCTCCCGCTGGCTCCATAACCCACGGTGAACCGTTGTGGCTTATTCACCGGGTCGGAATTGTCGCCAATGTGAATGTGAAGATCGGCGCCGCCTGAAGAGCCGTCGAGACGTTCTAGATACAGCACCGTGTCCCCGTCGCTGCCGCCCGTATCCTTGAAATACAGCGCATACTGGTTGCCGCCGTTGATCCACACATCCGCTTGTGCTGTCAGCCGCGCATCGACGGTAAGCGTACCCTCCACTTCAACCGCAACGCCGGTGTACCCCGATGCGAAGGGTGACGGCGTGCTGCGATCCTGAATGGTCAGCACGCCCGCCGGTGCATAGACCACCGACGCTACACTACCCACATACTGGCGATTCAGATTGGCCGTGGCCGGGGCGGTCTGAAGCAAGCGCTGATTCGGCCCGTCCCACAACACCTGCCCCAGTTGCACCAGCCATTGCGTGGCTGTGTTGTCATCCGGCAGATCCTGGAATGGAACCGAATCGTCGAGCGCGGTCACCACATCGCCTTCATTTGCCGGCAATGGCGGCAGGGTCGTTGGCTGGGTCCAGCTCGTTGTCGAAGGTGGGGTCACATTATTGCCGCCCACGACCACTGGATCGCTCGTAGGAGGAATGGGACTGATAACAATCTGGAAGCCTTCCTGCACCCGGCCGTACGCATTCGTCTGCCCCGTCGACGCGCAGGTGTCGGAGTTGGGGTTGATCATCTGCTGCGTATACCCAATCCACACACTGAGCGTTTGTTTCGCTGGAAAATCCGCGAACATGTCCGTGGTCAGTTGGTAAGGACTGAAGACGACGATTTCACGGCCAAAACCGTCGACGGCAACGCCCGGTTGTATGAAGACATCGACCTCCTTATTCGGTCCGCCATTCAGGAACTGCGCCACGTCCAGCCCGGTTACGATGCCCCAGGTGTGCGGCCCGATGTTGTGACGCCGCCGCATGTCGCGGTGGTATTCCTGCTCGGCTTCGAAATCGATCGCGCCGAGATATTCCCCCTCGTAGTAGTTGAGCCGTTCAATATCGGTGATGTCCGCCATCGGTGTCCATCCTTCCCCAATCGGTTTCCAGCCGCTCCTGCATGCTCGTCTCCTGCAAGGTCTTACGCCGGCTTCGCCTGATTCATCTGGCCCTGCAGGGCGGTGATCTGGTTCTGCAGGTCCTGAATCTTTGCCGTAGTGCGATCAATGACGTCGAATCCCACGGCGACGTTCCCGTTGGTATAAACCTTGAGCGGCTGGCCAGCCGACACCGCCGCGGGTGCGAATTGCGCACTGGCTGCAATCGCATCGGCATTCCAGGCCGGGTCGTCATCGACCGCCTGTAGTGTGACGCTCTTGAATCCCTGTTCGCGCAGATTTGCCTGCACCGTTTCCGTCGGCAGATTAACCATCGGTCGCAGATCCACGGCCCGCGCTCCCGGAGAGATGGCATTCACTACCGCCGCTCCAAAATTCTGCGAGAGATAATGCGCCGCGATGCGGTTCACATCCGCTCCGCTGGTAATGCCCGCCGTGGTCATCGTCTCGTTGTAGTAAGCGAAGCTGCTGGCTGAAACCGGGTTTCGAGCCACGTTCTTCTCCACCCCGCAGCAAAGGATGGCAAAAATGTCGCTCAGAATCGTCCCTAGATTGTCGAGTCCCAAAGGCCCCAGCCAATAGCCCAGTGTTTGCAGCGTGATCAGTTGCTTGCGACCGGGGAAGTGGCAAATCTGGATGATTTTTCCGTTTTGGATGGTGACGCATGCGAGAACGATCCGGTTGTCACAGGGGGGTGCCGGGCAGGGCGGAATCACCGTATAGCAAACGCAGTTCAGAAACGCCGCGACAATCAGCTGCTTGATCTGAGCGACGATGCCGACATAGGTACCATAATCCGCGCCTGACGGAACCTTGATGGCAGATAGATCGTCGAGAAGAGTACAGAGCGTGATGTAGCCTGCAGCCGAGAGGTATTGCGTCACCAGGGCAAGATAATTGCACGTGCTCTGGTAGGCGCTTTGCGCACTGGTATTGGCATTGATCACCGGCGCCTGCTCAACCAGCGTCGCCGCACTCGCCAGGCACATCTCCACTTCAGTCTTAAGCGAATTCGGGTTTGGCGCTGCCAGGGACGCTGCCACCTCCGCTGCAGGAATCACGCCCAGCTGGAACCCTTCGACAATGCGAGTGGCTTCGCATGACCCTGCGGGAACAGTTGTGGTTGGGCTCTGGGTCGCGGTTGAGCACGACTTGCAGCAACAGCCGTTCGACGAAGACGCTGATCCTCCGCTTCCCTTCCCGTTGCCATTCGAGCTGCCGCAGCCACAGGTGTTCGCCGATTGCGTGGAGTTGCTCAGTGGAGTTACCAGGCGTGAAGCCTGCTCTTGATACTGGATCGTAATGCACCATTCCTGCAAGGAATCCTTGCACGTCGGCGAGGGATTGTAGCGAAGCGGCGAACAATTCGCAGTCTGCTGTTTGGCCGGAGCGCAGCATTGCTGGATGGCCTGCAGCACGTTGAAGTTCTGGCTCGCGCACACGATGATGTCGTTTCCGCACGGGTCGATCGCGTAGCCGTTTTGTACCGTGACCCATCCATCGCACTGCCCGCAAATCACCTGCATGCCGCACACCACGCCCCAACCATTCAGATAACGGTTGTGCAGCCGGCTCTTGGCCAGCCAGTACGACTGCTCGTTGTTCAGGTCTGCTTCGCTCAGCAGCTGCCCGGCAAAAAAACGCGTGCGATCGAGGCACTGCAAGCCCGCGCAGCTCGGGCAGCAACAAGCCATCGACGTGTTGGCCGCAGGCGCTGCGATACCGGCCGAGGTTCGGCCCGAGGAAACGGTGTAAGATCCTTGCTTTATTGTGGGCATCGCCTTCCTCCCTTGCACCACTGTCCCTATTGCGTGACAGAAAACCAGCTCTCGAATGTTCCGCCTTCCAGTCCGAGGCTGCCCCCGGCCGGAATCTCGCCCGTCGGCAGCTGCTTGCGGACGAACTCGGAGCAGATCGCGCGCCCGGAACTGTCCACAACAAAATCTCCCAGGAATCGAACCTTGATGTTGCCGAGGGCGCCTGCAATTTTCCCCACCACAAACGCCACGCCGTTCGCGGGCTCGCTTGTGGCCAACGTAGCGCTCGTGATCTGCCCGGCGGCATTGATGTCACCCGCAGCGATGTTCACCGGTACGATCCTCCCCACCAGCTGCTCCCACTGAGTCGCCAATGACGTCGCCGTACTCGGGACCCACACCTGGAAAACAAAAAGTGGATCAATTTGCGTGATGTCCACGCTCGCGGTGAACTCCATTGCCAGCGCCAGCTCTCCGGTATTTTCTCCGTTGATCGTAATCCTCGGTGGCTGGCTCTTCCCGCCGTGCACCCAGCTGAGCGCATTGATGCGCGTGAGCCCGGTCTCCAGTCCCGGGCCTGCTGGTCCCTGGAGCCCGTTCTGCCCTGCTGGTCCCTGCGCTCCCTGAATTCCCTGTGGTCCTTGTGCACCCGTCGCTCCGGTAGCGCCCGCCGGTCCCGGAGGACCCTGCGGCCCGGCACCGCCCGCTCCGGGACCCTGCGCCAGCAGACAGCGGACGGCCTCCGTCAGTAGATCGGTGCTCACCAGCAGACGCCGGTCGGTCAGATTGTCGATCATGCTGGTCGTAACCGCACTCTGATACACGTAGCCGGTTATGGTGGCCAGCACGATGCAGTTGCCCGAGCTGCAGTCAGGACACTTCTCAAGCGCGCAGTCGAAAATGCTCGAACAATCATTTTGCGTCACGCTCAGGACCGCGACCGCACCGGAAACACCGGAGGTGTTGCCACTGTAGGGGACATAAAGTGTAGTCCCATCCTCACTCAGCGCCATTCCGCCTGTAGGGTCCACCCCGGCAGCTACAGCGGTTCCAAGGATTGATGGTAAGTTGAGCTCCACCGCATGCTCGTTCACCGATTGCACCCAACCCTTGCCGGTTGAATCTTGTTCGACGACATAAATCCACTGCCCACCCGTCGCTATGCACACGCCGGTTGCGGGATTGGTGAATCCCGTCACCGGATTTCCCAGCGCTGTTGGCGACGACGGTCCGGGCCGCATGCCGATCAGATACAGCGTGTCGTTCTTGATATCCAGAACTGCAAGCGTATCTCCCGCAGTAGTGCTTGCGACTGCCAGAGCCGCGGGTACAGCACTTCCTGTTCCCACCGCAACCGTGGTGACCGCAAGACTTGCGAGGGTCACCGCAGTCACGTTGCCGCTGCCCGAGTTCGCCACATAGGCATACGTTCCATTGGAGCTCACGACGACATCGGAGGGCGTGGTTCCCACGGTGATCGAAGTTGGCGCTGCCGGAGTACTGGACGTGGTCACATCCTTTGCCCAGATCAAAGCTCCTGCCGCGGAGTTAACAGCCAACAGGCGGTCATCGGGCGCCGGAGCCACCGCAAGTCGCACTGGCTGTCCGGCTCCTCCCGTCACCGTGAGCGTGCTGATCGTCTTGCTGAAATCGGAGCTGAGTACGGCGATCTGCGGATCGGGCTGAGGCAGTGAAGCAGGTGTAGGCGGTTGCAGTGCGACATAGACAAAATCTCCTTCCGGTGAAACCGCCACGTCCAGGGCCGCATCCTGGGCGAAAGATTGCGAGTTGATGATGGACCCGTTGCTGGTGTTCATCGCATAAACCACTGCGCCCGACGACGGGTTGGTAAGAACGTACAGCCGCTGCGTGGCATCGTTCAGCGCCACTCGCACCGGACTGGCGAGATTGATTGTGGTATCCCATGCCAGCGAGACACTTGAAAAATGATTTCCCGTTGGCTTGGGGTCGATGACCACATCGAACGAATAACCGTCCACCAGGCGGTTCGGCCGGCACGCGGCGCCATTCTGGCTGCATTCGTCGAAAATCGCGGGCACATTCTCCGCCGTGCACTCGTTATACGAAATGCAAATCTGGATGCTGTGTTCCGATGCGTCCGGCTGCGATGTTGGACCGTTCTGCACCTGCCAGTTGGCCAGGAACTTGTCTTCGAAATCGAAGTACTCCTCGTGCCGCACGACGATTTCCCGTCCGCAGCAATCCACGGCAGTGCCCGGCTCGATCAACACGTACTGCGCCTGGCACGCAGGGTTGGGGTGCTCATCGACCTTGAGTCCGCAAACCGCCCCCCAGCCATGCAGGCTCTGGTTATGGCGGCGCAGTTTGCCCAGGTAGTAGCGCTGCTCGTCGGTGAAATCGCGCTCCACCAGCAGCTTGCCCGTGAAATAGTTATTGCGCGCAAATTGCGGAATATCGCACTCCACGCAGATGCCGCCCGGCGTTGAGGTGTTCCTGCAGTTGCAGTCGCCCATGGTTCGGCCTCGCTTTCTCAGTGCAACACCGAAGTTGATCCCACTCTTGCATTGCGGCCCACCCGCATCGAGGGCCCCTCGTTTTGCTCACCGGGCACACCTAGCACGGTGTCGTACCCCAGCGCGCCCTGTCCTTCAATTACACCCACTGGATATTTGCCCACGATGGTATCTACCCCCACGAAAGCCTGGATGCCCACCCGCAGCCGCGGCTCGGCCCATTGGATCGTCGCCAGAGTATGCGCTGGCTGGGTTATTTGCACGATTTGCTTCAGGCTCTCCAAATCGCTGTCCCCCGCTCCAGGCCACCGCGGAACGATCACCAGAAACTGATTTGCATATTCGTTGAACAGATCGAGATTTGGATCGCCGTAATCAATCAGGCGGAATTTCCCAATGGTGGAGTTCGTACCCACCTGCAGGCGCTGCATTACCTCCGAGCCGAACACACTCGAGCAGTCGCCCAGCGTTGACTGGTTGACGATCAGCCAGCGGCGCAGGCGAAACATCTCCAGGATGGTCGGCCGCACTCCCGTATACAGCTCAATGGCGAGACGAAGCCCGGCCGGCGTCCCGCGCAGGGCATACAGACGATGCGCCTGCCGCACCAGTTCGCGGCGCCGGTGTACCGGCCAGTTGCTCTCCAGCGTCATGCCGATCCACGACCCGAGGTAGGAAAGAAAATCTGTCCCGCCCACGTTCTTTGGGTTGGTCGGCGTGGCCATCGGGTCAAAGTAGCGGGCAATGTAGGTAACGCGATCAGAGATCCCACTTCGAATTGTGTCGAAGATAGAGAGAAAGCGATCCAGAAAATTCGCGCTGACCGCATCGGCGCTGTAAACCGGGGGCAAATACTGCAGCGACGACGCACGCGGATAGTACACCCGGATCTGATGGATCTCCGGCGTTTCCGCGCCGTCCCCCGTAAGCGTCAAGCGCAGCCACATATACCGTCCCGGGTTGCTGAGAACCAGGCAATCCCATTCGCAACAGTTGCAGTCCGTGTCCACCAGCCCGGTTGCCCAACGGCTCTCAGGCAAACTCAGAACTTCCGCTGTCGACTTCGAAGCCTCGGAGGTGAACGTGTCTACGCGCACACCCGCGCCTTGAGGAACACCACCGCACAGCACCACGCGATGCCAGACGCATTTGTAGATCCGGCTATCGAGTGGACCCGCGATATAAGTCCCGCTGGCCGGATACGCCGCCGCCGGCTCCATCTGGCATACGCTCTGCGCACCGTCCGCCAGCAACGGTGCGCCGTTGCGGTCGAACACCATGGAGGTTGCGAAAGCCTGGGCCGAACCGCAGCACCGGCAAGGACACCAGCTCCCATCGCCTACCGGGTGATAAAAATAAATCCTGCGCGTGAGGCAGTCACTGAGACACAGATTTCCGTTCAAGTCGACGGCCACCGCCACCGGCTTGAATTGCCCGGCAATCTGCTGGGGCTGCTGTATCGTATCGAGAAACTTGCCCTCCGCATCCAGTACTACAACCGCACTGGCGCTTTCCTGGATCACATAGACACGTCCGGATTTGTCTATCGCGATGCGCGTCGGCTGGCTCAGAGCCGGCTGGCCGGGGCCGGCTCCGTTGGACGCAAATCGCCAGCAACCCGCAGCATCGAAGAAGTGAATCAGACCGTTTGCGTAATCGGAGACGCAGACCGTATTGGCACGCGAAATAGCGACATCCCACGGCTGCCACGTTCCTGTGGGATAGACGAACGTTGCCTGGCATCCCTTCTTTGGCGGTTGCACCGTGGGTATCGCTGGAGCAATCGTGTAGCCGGCAGAGTTTGCCACTACCTGGATGGGTCCCCAAAGGCTGCGCAACACCAGATTGTGCAGCGCAAGTACCTGCACCCGGCGATTGCCTGTGTCGGTCAGATAGAGGTTGTTGCACTGCGAGATGGCGAGTCCATGCGGGTCCCTGAGCTGGCGCGGCTCCGGCCCGCGTCCGCCGACGCAATGCAGCCTGACGAATTTTTGCGTGCAGCGGTCGAAACGCTTCACCACGCACGCTCCCGCGTCCAGGATGTAAACATTGTCCTGGCTGTCCACGGCAACACCAATCGCGCTTTGCAGACCGCCAAAATCCCCTGCGGAATCCACCAACGGGCGCATCGATCCAGGAAGGGGCTGCAACGTCAGTCCAGCTCCGTTCGCCGAAAAAGCGACATTGGTGGTCGCGGCCGTCTGCCAGCCGGCGATTCCGTTCATCAGGTAGTGCGGCCTTTGGTTACTCATCACGGCTCACGAACTGCTGCTATAGGCCACCAGAATCTGGTGGCCCTTCGGACTGTTGTAGAGCAGTTCACCCGGATTGATCGGCACATCCTGGCAAAGCTGCTGCCGTTGGTTGTCGAGAACCAGAACTAGTTGATCGCTGACCACCCGCTGCACGCCGTTGATCCCAAGCAGGATGCGATAAACATCCGAGTAATAAATCTCGCCACCGAAAGGCCAGCCGGATCCACTCGGACCGCCAATCAGCGGGCTAAAGAAATTATTGAGTGCCGCCACCGCCGCGTTCTGCACCGTCGCCAAATCGAAGCCGGGCTGTACCACCAGATTCGCCAGCACCTGGATCACCCGGTACGTCGGGCCCATCACGTAAACCTCCGTGGTGAGCAACCGGTGGGCATCCAGATACTGGCAGACCGCCTGTAGAGTGGTCTGATTCGGGGTGGGGTTGGGTGCGTTCGAATTCGGCACCACAACTACCGTAACCACTCCGGGAACCTGCCCCATGGGAAAATCGGGATGGTAAAGCGGCAGCGCATTGGCCCGTGCCACATTCGCTCCCGGAGCCTGCATGGCCAGATACACAAAATCGCTATTGGTCACCGCGCGATTGTTGCTCTGCAACGCCAGCGGAGCCCGCAACTTTGCATCCTCTACGCTCTCTTCCTCTGTCCCTCCCTGGGCCGGCGCGTAGTTCGTTACCGAATTGATCGAGGGAACGTATGTCTGAATCTGCGTGATACTCTTTGCCGGGACGTTCCCCTGGCTTCCGCCGCCATAGCGATAGCTGCCGGCTACGATATTGTCCGTGGGGCTGGTAAGATTCACCCCCGGAATGCGGCCATGAACGCCATTGCCAAACGTAACTGTGCCGGTTGTGGCGTCGAGTACGTAGTGGGCATCGTTGGCGCCGGACGCAAAAAAGTCCTCCACCTGCTTCCAGGTAATGAATCCCTGGCCTTCGTCCACTTCCAGTTGAAGACTCGTCACGGTGACGATGGTCCCGTCGGAGTTGGTAATGGTAACCGGCGTGGGTAGCTGGCAAATCGGATTGTTCGCCGTGGTGAACGTCTGGTTCGGTGTGCCGTCGCTGCCGCCCAGCACTTCGTTGCTGATCGTCACCGCCTGCGTCGCCTGCACGGTGTTGGTCAGGATCGACGCCAGCTGGGGCGGCAATTCGTAGCTGGTAGCGACCACCCGGGCGCGAATCCAGTACAAGCTGGTCGTCACTTTGCCCATCGGCGCTGCCTGCAGCCAGCTGGGTCCGTTGAAAAGAACATGCCCATTCTGGGTGAAGACGCGCGTGCCGTCGCTGATCAGGTTGATGTTGGCCCACTCTGCGCCGTCCCAGTATTCCCACACGATCGTTGCCGGCGGCGGCAGCGCGCCACCGCACTCCATCACCTGGGGGCTTAGCAGATTATCGTACAGTGTCACAGCAAGGTCGATCTGCTGTACGGGAAACGCCGCCGTCGTGGTGAACCCGATCAGTAGTGCGGAGCCAGGCTGCGGGTTTTGCCCGAACGGATAGAAATACTGCCCAGTAGTATTGTTGCGGCTGAAAATATTGCTGTAACTCAATCCGTCGTAGCTCTGCAGCCCCGCGATGGCCGGCCCGATGGCGACCAGAGAGGTATCTGTCTCGAAGACGATCGGCTGGCTCCCGCTGCTGGCCGCCGCCACCTGCGTGCCCTGGGGAACGATCACGTATGAAAGATCGGGACGGGCGAGACTGAAGGTCAGATTCGCCACCGCCGGCTGCGCAGGATTCAGTTCGATCCCCAGCAGCTGCAGGAACTTGATGTAGTTCAGATCCGGTACCTGGTTGATGCGGTAGATGAGGATCTCCGTCATCCACGCGAACAGCTGCACCAGCGTCATCCCCGGGTCGCTGTCGTTGAAATTCGTCCACTCCGGGGCGTAGCGCGGAATCAGCGTCTGCGCTTGCGCAACGATGTCGGCGTATTGCCGATCGTCCAGGTTGGGTGCTGTCAGCGGCATACGTCAGCCTCCGCTCCCCTCGGTGACATAGAACGGATAAACCATGTTGTGCATGGCGTTGTTGGAACGAATGCGGTAATCGACGCGGATCAGCAGCATGTTCGCTTCATCCGGCGCAGCGCTCACCGTCACGCCCAGCACATCGATGCGCGGCTCACCCTGCGAAAGAGCCTGCTTCACTAAATGCGACACATTGGTCTGCGTGGTGGAGTTATTGGGTGCGAACACCAGGTCCTGAATTCCGCAACCGAACGAAGGCAACATCTGCCGCTCACCCATCGCCGTGCCCAAAATAATCCAGATCGCCTCCTGCACGCTCTGTTCGCCCACTGACCATGACAGTCCGCCCGTGGGGTTCACGCGCACCGGGAACTTCCACCCGGTACCCAGATACGCTCTGTTCAGTGAAGTGCTCATCGCCTGCGGTTCTCCGCTCCGTAACCTTATGGAATGTCTGCCACAATCTGTTTCATCTGAATGAGCATCGCGCCCAGTTGCTCGAGCCCCTCCTCGATGTTTTGCGCGCCGGTTACCTGCGCAAGCGACGGCAGCTGGATCGGCAACTGCGAAATCTTGATCAGCGGCTGAACCATCGCAAACAGCGGCTCGATCGGCGCCAGCGCCAGCATCATGCTCTGCATCGATGTCTGCGCGTTGTCGCTGGCGCATTGCAGCGAAGCCAGCAAATTCGGATTTCCCTGCGCACCGTTCAAATCGATTCCCGCCTGGAATTTCAGAATGCTCTCCATGGCCTGAACGAAACACAGAAGGAAATTGATAATCAGCGTAAGGATGTCTTTGATCGTTGGGATCACGGCTGCAGGTCCCAGCACGATGGACAGGCATTCGCCCATGTCCCCGATCGCGCTGAGAACTCCACCGACATTGGACGGGTTGAGCGGCCCCTGAACGAACTTCTCCAGTGCGCCGATCACATTCAGGATTTTGATGATGCAGTTCAGCCCTGCCAGCGTCGGCATCAGCTGCACCATCAGGTTGTGCAGCAGCGCGCAGTCGGTCGGCGGTCCTTTTGACAGGTCCGCGATTGCCTGCAGCTGGATACCCATCGGCAGGTTGATGCTGGGAATCGATGTCGCCACCGAGACAGCCACGCACGGCATTTGCGGTGTTGCGCTCAACCATTCCTCCTCTCCCGCTTAATCCCACTCCGTTCCATCTCAAATCGGCTCCGCGCTTGGCAATACGATCCTTCCGTTGATGGTGACCGTCGGCGCCTGGATGAACACCGCCGAGTCGCTCTGAATCACGATCGAAGTGTTGTTGATCTCAACCTTGTTCGTGCTCCCATTGCCCCGCGTGTATTGAATGCGGACATATCCCTCATCTCCGCCCGATGGCGGCGGGTCGTAAAGCTGCACTTCGTGCCCGTTCACCGAGTGGATGGTGCGCAAATGCGTATCTGTGGTGGGCGGCGTATCTTGTCCGTTCCACAGAAAACCGATGATGTACGGATGCGCCACATCCTCCTGATTGAAGGCCACCAGCACCTCGTCCCCCAGTTCCGGCATGAACCACGCGCCGCGGCCACCACCGGACATCAGCGTCGCGATCGGAGCCCAGTAGCTCTGGTTCTGGCCGCCGAGAAACGGAAAGCTGACCTGCACCCGCCCCTGCCCATCGGGATCGCTGTTGCTTGTGACCGTCCCGGTTACAACGCCTGAAATTCGTCCCACGTCTTCCCCTCGCTTTAGCGGTGCTTACATCTGCACCGGACCTTCACGCCTCGCAGAAAACTGCGTTCGATACCCGCCCCCTCCGATGGTGTGCGTGGTCTCGGTCACGTAATACTCACCATCGAAGTCGCTGCTGGTTCCCGTCAGTTGCCCAGTCGAATCGGTACGAATGCCGAATCCTATAATCTCCACATTGCAGCCGGACCGCAGGTCGGGTAGCCCTACCGTTGCCCCCGACGCTTCAATCAGCCGCTTGCTCTGGTCCTCCAGCGTTGCTCGAGCCAGCTGCTTGGCTTCGGACGTCGTACGCACCGGGGGCCGCGTCACCACCTCAGTGCGGTTGGCATAGGCCTTTGCAATTTGCGACAGCCGGGTGATCTCTGTCTGAGACTTACCCTCGTCCTTCCACAGGTTTTGCAGCGTGTAGTTGACTTCGATCCTGGCGTTCGCGGTGCGATCCCACCCGCGCACCGTCACCTGGTTCACCTGCTTTGCGGTGCTTAGCGTGGGTTTAAAGTTGATCAGCGAACGGCCCCACTCCAGCTGATACACTGGCGCATTCGCATTGCTCTGCGACAAACCGAAGTACAGGGTCTTTTTGCCAGTCACATCGTCTTCGTCGAGATACACCTCATAGCCGTGGCGGCGCGCTCGCTCCAGCAGAAATACGATGTCGTACTGGTTGTTCATGAAGACAAACGGCTCCGGTGTCTCGTCCGCGGCCGGGTTCGGAACTACAGGGATGCCCAGTCCCGGCTGGCCGGACTTTACCGGCTTGTTGCCCAGTTCGATAGCGATATCCGTGTCCGTCTTGTCTCCGCTCGTCCAGGAATAAGTGTGCTGCTCACCGCGCAGCTGATGAAGCTCATTCAGCCCGCTGATGGTGAGGGTCGGTGCGCCCGACTCGGTGAAGTTCGGCTCCAGAGAGGTGACGATCCCCAGCATCATGCGCCGCATATTGCTCTGATTCTGGTATCCCATCCACAGTTCGATTTCGGTGCCTGGATCGAAAATGCCGGTGAAGTCCTCGGTCGCGGTCTTTAGCGGCGGCGCAAACTTGAACGCGTGCTGGTCGGCGTCCCAATTGTTGATCTCAATCTGGAACGAATCAATTTCGTTCACGCTGTCCTTGTATGTCACCTCGATGAGGTCGTGGATCACTTCCGCGCCCAGCGGCCGGCCGCGCACTACCAGCTCAACCGTCGGGACGTAGAACGTCTCCTGCTGGCTATAAATCGGGATTGCCTGGGAAGCCATCTCTACACGTTCGCCAGCACGGGAATCCGCAGCAGCGTTCCCGGCGTCAGGTTCAGTGGATCGAGAATCGTATTCTGGGTCGCGATCGCTCTCCACTGTGTGGGATCGTTGTACGCATGGGCGGCAATCTGAGCGAGTGTCTCGCCCTGCTGCACGACGTGCGCCTGGGTGTGGTCGGGTGACTGCAGGTTCAGTTCCGCCAGCTGCTCCGAGAGCGTCTTGTACTCCTTCAGCGAAACAGTGAGCGTAGCGCGCAGGGGAACGCCCAGCGGGCTGAACAGTGTGAATCGCTGGCGCACGCTATCCACGATGCACTTGAATCCAAAGCGCTGCTGGCTCCCGGTGCCATCCCCCATCGACGCGTACGCGCGGTTGCCGGGAAATTCCGGACCCCAGGTAAAGAAAACGACCGGTGGCGCGTGGATGGTGCCGTCAATCTTGATCAGCTGATAGAACTGGTCGGTCTGTTCCGTCACCGAGGTGGCGTTCTGATCCATCCCTCCATCTGTGCTGTCGAAGAACAGGTCCAGCGACATCGTTTCGGTCTGGCCACGCACGAACTGCAGAATCGGCGAGTCGAGACCGGGGATCAGGATCTCAGCAATCTGCGCGCCCTTGTTTAGCGTGTATTCGGTCGGATTAAACGTGACCGGAACCGCGGGACCGGTGAACGCCCCCGTGGTATCGACCCGCTGAAACTGCGCCTTGAGCGTCATGGTCATTGATGCAGTCTCCTGTTGTTCATCATTGCCGGTCTGGTGCGATGGCGTTGCTTAGTTCGCGTTCGTTCGCTCTGCGCTTCTCCCGCGCCTGATCTTCTTTCACCGCCTGCACACAGGCGCGCACAATTTCTCGCATAATGCGAGGATCCAGCAGCTTCTGCGAATCCGTAGCCTGGATGCGGCTTTGCACGTCTTGAATGCGAATGTCCATCGTTCCCCCTATCCAATCCCCAGCGCCGTGGAAATCGCGCCACCCAACGACGACACCGTGAGCCCCTCGTGCGCAATTTCGATCTCTTCGAACGCCACCTGGCTCTGGCCCGCGTTGAAGCTCGGCCCTGTCCACTTCACCGGCAGACCGCGCGTGAACGACCACACAATGGCCGGGTTGTGCCGCTCGTCCTGCAGTACCACCATGCCGTCCCGGCGGGTGCCCACCCCCTGGGAGAACTTGTAATGCCACAGCCACAGGTCGTTGGCAAATGTAATCCCCCGCTTCAAGCGGAGATTCGTCCACTTCATACGCGTAGGAAAACGCAGCACGGTTCCGTTATTGCCGCCCTCCCTGTACTCCTCGATGTCCAGGCTCATCTCGAGGCCGCTGCACTCGCTGAAGCCGGCCAGCGCAGCACTCGCCAGCGTCGTCACCGCAAACGCCAGCAGGCTCGAGGAATCGATCAGCGAAACCACGAAATTGAATCCGCGAAAAGGGTCCGGCGGTAGGGTTGAAGACATGGAACTCATGGCTGCTCCTGCACCTCCAGCGTGTCTTCCGTTCGTCCAATGCGAAACACGACGAATTCGGCCGGTATCGTAGGCGCTACCCCGATCACCGCCAGCATCTGTCCTACCGAGGTGGTCGCCAGAGGATTGTTCAGCTGATTGCATTGCACGAAAAATGCATCGGCTGCGGTGTTGCCCACCAATGCTCCCTGCTGCCACAAGGTGGTCAGGAAAGTGGTGACGGTCATAGTCACCTTCTGCCACAGATAAAAATTGTTGGGCTCGAACACCGCCCACTGCAGCGCAACCTCCAGCGCCTGCTCGATCATGCACATCAGCCGGCGCACATTCACGAATTGCCAGTTGGTATCGCTGCTCAGCGTGCGCGCCCCGTAAATGCGCAAGCCCCGTCCACGAAAACTGCGAATGCAGTTCACGCCCAGAGGATTGAGAAAGCCCTGCATATTCGGGCTTACCTCAGTGGTCACGTCCTGCGCCCATTGCAACTCCACATTGGCGGGCGCCTTGTACACCCCTACCGTGGTGTCGGTGTGAGCACAAACCCCGGCGACGTGGCCGCTGGGCGGAATGCGACGGACGATTTGATTGTTGAGCAACAGCGGATCGGAAACCAAGACCCAGGGAAAATAAAGCGCCGCATAACTCGAATCGAATCGGTTCCTCCAGGTCTGGATCTCTCCCAGGTTCACCTGCTGCCTGGGATAGCCGAAATCCGGCGGATCAAGAATGGCGATGCGGTACTGCATCGCCTCGCTGTGCGATACCATCGCCTGCTGCATGTAGTAAACGTCGGTCAACGAGAACTGCGGCGCTGACTCTACCGGCGCCCCCTTGTACTGCGGAGCGATGGCCGTGCTCACGCCCGGAAGACATGGGTTCATCTTCACTGGAGGCGGCGGCACATACGCCACCGCGGGACTGGGCTCAATCAGAATGTCTGGGCAGCACACGATCGAAACCTGGTCCACATTCTCCAGCGTTCTCAATCCCCATTTCGACTCACTGGCCGGATCCCCGATAAAGTCGAGGGCCGTCAGCGCGGCGATACCATCCCGCCCGCCCCAGAATGACAGCACCCCATCAATCAGTTGCGGAGCACCCGGGTTTGGCAGCCTGTCCGGGTACGGCGCCGGCGACTGTAAATCCGTCGCCTGAATAAAATTCGACGTAGACAGGCTGATCGCCGTTTCGATGTAGTTCGCACTCCTCGAATCGAGCGAAAGGCCGGAAAAGATCTCCTGCTCCATGCTGTTCAGCAGTACGGTGATCGAAAACTCCACCGATTCAAACGAGATTGGTTGCAATAGATCGAGCGGCGCGGTCAGGGCACTGTCCCAGATCAGAAGGTTCATCGTCGGGTCGGTGCCGGTCACGACGTGATACTGCGGCGCTATACCGGCTTGATAAGCCTTCACCAGCGTTCCCACCGGGAACCCGACAATCGACGAAAGATAGCTCGCCGAACCCGACGGCGGCTGTACCTGCGACGAGGTCTGCGACGCCGCAAGACTCGTTTGAGCAACAAAAACCGTTATCGCATCGCCCCAGGCCCCTGGCGTTTGCGCCTGCAGGCGGATGGTCGGATTGCCTTCGCTGTCGAACAACGTGCCCCGGGAGTTGGCAGCTCCGGTTGCGATTTCGATCGACTGGTTGAGGTTGAAGTTCTCTGCCAGCGAGCCTGACCAACTCACAACGTTGCTCCCCGCATTGATCGACTGCACCAGAAAATCCTGGTGCTGGAATGCGGAAAACTGCATCGGATTGGTCAACACAAAGGCAGCATCCAGCGGTGAATCCCAGTACAGGGTGTTGGTCGCCGCATTCACCGCCTGTACCGTCCGCACATCTTTCACCACCGCCGGTGTAGTCTGCGTAATCGTCACCACCGAGCCCTGGGGGAATCCGCTCGTTGTATTGAGCTGCGAGGCGGTCCGAGAAGCCGGTTGCGTTCCTGCGGCCACTGCCACAGCCGTTTGACGCGCCGTCACCAGCGCGCCGGCCGCGAATCCCGTAGTCGACAGCACAACCGAAGAAAACCCGTCGGGCGGCTGAACCGCAGACATATCCGTCGCCGTTTCAGCCTCCGGCGCCGCCACCCGCACGCCGTAGAAGGTCTTCCCCCCGTTCTCGTAGAACGCCTTGGCGCAATACGCCATATAGCCGTTGGGTAGAAAATTCCCAAACGTCGTCTGAAACTGCGCCCAGGAGTTCACTGCCGTTGGCTGATTGAGCGGTCCCATCTGCGCGATTCCGATGAACGCGGCAATATCGGTGCGCAAAACAGTCAGAGCCTGGCTGTTCTGGTCCGTGGCCTCGAAATACACACCGGGAGTGACGTAAGTCGACATAGGCTAAGTGGTCCCCGTACACCTCAGCTGAGTTCCAGCCGCTCGTGACAGATCTCGATACTCTCAATGGCTACATCGTTGCTCGTGGCGTTCATGGTCGCGCCTTCCCATTTGCAGATCCATCCGTTCTGGAACTGCCAGCGCAGCACATCGTTGTGCTGTTCATCCTGCAACACCACGGCGCCATTTCTTCGATCGTCCACGCCATTCAGGATGTTTAGGTACCACTTCCACAGATCCTCGTTGCTGGTAAATCCGCGCTTCAGCGTGATGTTGCTGTACTTGCGCAGGCCAGGAAGCTTGCGCACCGAAAGCCACACGTCGGTCCCCTCGCGATAGTCCACCGGATCGGTGTTCAGCGTAAGACCGCTCGCTTCCCGGAAAGACGCCACGCTGGTGTTGTCCAGCTCGACCCGGAAATTAAACCCGCGTAATGGATCATTCCGAACGCCAGTTGCCATTGTGTCCTCCTTATCTACAATTCCTGAACCGCTGAGCCACCCGCCCACTGTCCGATCTGGATGATGACGAACTCCGCTGGGCGTACGGGGGCTACGCCGACGACCATGATCAGCCGCCCGTTGTCGATATCGTCCTGGGACATCGTCGTCAGATCGCAGCGCACAAAGAACGCGGCCGCCGCCGTCGCGCCCATCAGCGCTCCACTCTGCCACGCTGTGGTGAGAAATGCCGACACACTTTGCGTCAGCCGGGCCCAAAGTGTCGGATCGTTCGGTTCGAATACCGCCCATTGGGTTCCAATATCCAGCGAGTGCTCCAGGAAGATGAACAACCGGCGTACATTCACATAGATCCACTCGTTGTCGCTGGTGATACAACGCGCCCCGTAGACACGCAGGCCGCGGCTTTGCGCCGTGAAGTCACGCAGGCAATTGATGTTGACCGGATACGGATTCAGAACATCCTGATCGCCCTTGCTCAGCTTCACTTCGATGGCATCAATGCCACCGATAAGCTCGTTGGCCGGAGCTTTGTACACCCCGCGCGTGTCGTCTACCCGCGCATACACCCCGGCAATGTGCCCGCTCGGAGGGACCGTAATGTCCAGATTGGTGAGTGGATCCAGCACCAGCACCCGCGGATAGTAGATAGCCGCGTACTTTGTGTCGAACTGATTGCGCTGCGCCTGGATGTCGTCAAGCGTTGCCGGAATATCTCCACTGCCGCCGTGCGGCGCCGGGTCGAGGATGGCGAAACGGTACTTCAACGTTTCACAGTGCGTGATCAGCCCTTGCTGGACGTTCTGGTCAACCACCCCCGGCACCGCTACGATCGCGATTTGATCCGCGTCCGTCAGCGCCTGGATGCCGGTCCGATTCCCCGGTCCGTTATCTACCCCGATATAGTCAGTGTCCGCCGGCGGAGCTGTCCCGTCGCTGCCATTGATTAAAGGAAGATTCAGCCCATCTGGTGCCGAAGGCAAAATGAATGGGTTGTCGGTAACGCTGTCGCCCACGGCAGACGTCGGAACCGCAAGCAGCGACGATCCGTTGTTGACCACCGTAGCGTAGTAGGTCGGAATCGTATTGTCCATCGACAGGTAGCGCCACTGTTCGTTTAGGCTGTTCCACGAAGCCAGGATGTCGAACTCGCAGGTGCGCACCGTCGTCACCGTGAAACCGGCATCCGGATTCAAGTCGTTGACCGTGGCAAATGGATTGGTGACTACGATGCTGCTGCCGGCAATCGACTGGACTTTCTTGAAAACCTTCGAAGTCCCTTTGTTGAATTCCACCAGCGCGCCGGGATAAAAATTGGCTGCCGAACTCAGCAGCACCGTGTTTAGAACCAGAGCCGACGGTATCGAGACTACCTGCGAAGACGCTTTCGAGCTCTGCGCGATCTGCACCGAGATGTTGCCGCCCCAGGCTCCAGGATCCTGTGCGTTGATCTGGCACTGCGTCCCCGGATTCTTTTCATCCGTGAGCACAGTTGTATATTGAGCCTGGTAACTGTTGGCGAGCGCGGCTGCGACGGTAACCTGGCCGTTGTTCTGGTAGGAGCTGACGGCAATTGGCCCTTCTTGCGTCGTGATCCCGTTCAACACCTGGCGGAAAGTCAAATGGGTTGTCGGACCTGCCCCGCTCGGCACCGTTACTGTAATCTGCGTGTTGCTCCAAGCAACAACGGTGGCTGGCGCTCCGCCAACGCTTACCGTGCTCGTGCCCTGTGTCGCTCCAAAGTTCACACCGTTGATGATCACGGTGCCGCCTGCAGGCCCTGCCGGCTCGTTCAGAGACGTGATCACCGGGGCGCTGCCCACGGTAAACGGCATCTCATTGCCCGCGCTGCCGCCCACCGTCACCACGATATCGCCGGTGGTGGCACCCGCCGGTACCGGCACCGCGATGCTGGTGTTACTCCAGGCAGTCGGGGTGCCGGCAGTTCCGTTGAATGTAACCGTGCTCGTGCCCTGCGTTGCCCCGAAGTTCACTCCTGTGATGGTTAGCGCAAATCCCACCGGTCCTGCCGGCTCTGACAGCGAGGTTATGATCGGCATCGTTCCCACAACGAACGTAACCCCGTTGCTGGAGCTGGTCCCCACCTTCACGAGAACACTGCCCGTGGTGGCGCCGGCGGGAACCGTCACCGCGATGGTGGTATCGCTCCAGGCAGTCGGGGTTGCCACGGTCCCATTAAACGTCACCGTGCTGGTTCCCTGCGTCGCTCCGAAGTTCACTCCGATGATGTTTAGCGCCGAGCTTGCCGGTCCGGCGGGCTCCGAGAGCGACGAGATCACCGGCAGGGTCCCCACCGCGAACGTCAGACCGTTGCTCGCGATCCCGCCCACCGTCACCACGACATTGCCCGGCATTGCACCGGCAGGAACCGGGACCGTGATGCTGGTGTCGCTCCAGGCGGTCGGTGTTGCGGCAGTCCCGTTGAACGTAACCGTGCTGGTTCCCTGCGTCGCTCCGAAGTTTACCCCCGTAACGGTCACCGAGGCTCCCACCGGACCCGCCGGCTCTGACAGCGAACTGATCACCGGCATCGTGCCCACGGCGAACGAGACCGTGTTACTGGCGCTGCCACCCACAGAAACTGCGATTACGCCTGCGGTCATGCCGCGCGTGGTCAGCAGCTTGATCGCTGTGCTGCCCGCCGATACGTTCGCGGCCAGCCGCGTCACTAACCCTCCCACCATTTTCCCGCCGTCCCCGGCGACGGTGGCGCCATGACCCGGCACGCGCACAATGTAAGCCAGCGCTCCCTCGTTGTCGAAGAAGCCCTTCACCGCATAGGGAAGATAGCGATAGTCGTGAAAGGTCGGTGAGTCGGGAATGAATCCGCCGAAATTACGCGTGTACTCCGCGAAACTCGTCACCAGCACGGGAGGACCGCTGATCGGGCCGCGCACTGTCATTCCCACGAACCCGGTCGTGCTCGTGCTCACGCCCTCGATCGGCTGTGTGCCGCTGTCCTGCTCCTGGATGTAAACACCGGGCGAAAGATACTGTGTTCCCATGGATCCACCCTCCTCACGAATTCACTTCTGTTCCTAAATCCGGAAATTGACCACATTCGTCGCCTTATCGAACTCGATCACCCACGAAACCGGAGTTCCCGTGGAGTTGGCCTGCAGAAACAGCTCCTGGACACGCCCTACACCGTTGAAGGCGTAATAACCGTTGTTGTCAGCCACCGCCCCCACCTCGTGGTATTCCGTCACCGCCGGGTTCCCCACATCGATGACCAGGGTATTCACCTTCAGCAACCCATCGGCGACTAAAATCCCGTCGCCGGAATTCGTATCGAGCAACAGCTTCGCTGCGCTTCCGCCGGGTGTCGCGGTGACAAAGTTTACCGTCGTCGCCGTTCCCGCCCCGTAGCTGTAATTCAGCGGGTTCTTCAGAACCACCTGGCCGGGCTGCGGCCCCACGCTTGCGACCACGGCGTATTCCACAAGGCTGAGCGAAGGGGTCTCGATCTGAACGAACGCGCTGCCGGTGAGGCCTGCCGTCGTGTTCAGCATGAGTGTCGTCGACGCCGCCGGTGCGGCCTGGTTCAGCAGCGCGCTGCCCGCGGACGTGAGCGTTACCTGTTCCACCGGTGCATTGATGGCATGCGCGTAGTACAGCGGCGAACGCAGAAGCATACTGTGCGCCGCCGGCGGTGGTGGCGGCGGCGACGGTGGATTCGGGTTGTCCACAGACAATACCAGCGCACCCGCGACCGGTTGCCCCGTAGCATCCAGAACCACCCGCCCCTGCAGCCGCACCGGCAAACGTCGCATGGCAACGTTAGGCGCGCTCACCGGAAATGTCGCATTCTTCGGAATCGTGACCGGTAGCGGATAATTCCTGAACCCCCGCGCCTCCAACGTGAGATCAACCGTGTAACCCGTCGAGCTCAGCCGCGGAAACGAGAGCGCTGGATATCCGGTCACCGCAAACAGCCCCTGCGCGGTGGCCTTGCCCTGCAGATCCGTGCGCGCCGTCACCACGGTGAATGCGGGTGCATCGAAACCACCCAGAATCTCGTCCGTCACCGCGCCGGTGATCACGGCGGAGTAGGTGGTGCAGACGTCGGTCACCACTGTGTACAGCAACTCATTGGCCGTGATAGTCCAGCTTGCGCTCAAAACTTTTCTCCTCACGCCACCGAAGTAATCTGCGTGTACTTGGTGTTCTTTTCGAGCACGGTCGAGGTGTGCACCGGCTCAAGAGCGGAGTCGATGCACACTACCTGCACCAGGTAACTCACCGAAAGCTGGTAAGGCTCGCTCAGCGCGTCCCACACCAGGCTCAGATCCTCCAGGCTCAACGTCTCCAAAACCACCCGAAGCTGGTCGGTCGTCCCCTGCAAAATTCCCTGCAGATCCGCACCGCGCAGAATGGAATGGTCGTTAAGCACCTGGAGTACTTTTCCCATCAGCGCGTGCCGCGTGAGAGGATCCGTAGCCACCGGAGTGACCAGGTAATAGAGCAGTATTGACAGGGGAGTCCGCACGATTTGTGTAGCCGTAATACGCTGCGGAGGCTCGTTCAGCATGTCCGCCATGCGCGTAACCCGGTAAAGCCACACGGAAACGCCGAGCACTTCGTTGTTATCCTGCATTTCGCGCGGCGACAGCAGCTCGATAGGCACGTTCTTGATCTGGCTGTCGGTGCTCTGCGTGATGTTGGCCGTGAGAACCGTGCGCAGTGTCTGGCTCACAGCGCTGATCACCGGATAGTCACTCATGCGTTCCCCTTACAACAATTTGTCCGAAGGCCTGCTCGTACTCCGTGATCGCTGTTCCCAGCAGGCCAAGCAGTGCTTTGGCATACACCGGCGCAATCACGATCCGTGTATGCATGCGCGGCTGGCTGGCCCCTTCATAGTGCTGGCCGAACTCCAGCATCACTTCGAAAGCGTTATGGCCAACATGGAAGTAGTTCGCATACCGCGCCTCCGGCTCTTCGACAACAAGGCTTTCCCGCGCTTTACGCTTCATCGGGCTACCCGCAGCCTCTCTTAGCAAGCCACAAGCCAATCCACAGCAGTGATCTCAGGCTGCTAAACGTCGAGAAGAATGTTGGGGATACGGCGGGAGATACAGCTCGGCAGTCACTGCACAATTGTCTTGTGTAACAGTGTGAGGGTTACAGCGTTTGAACCGTTGCGTGCGAGATCGCCAGTCGCAGTAACTGGTTCATGATATTGCGCCGTGGAGTGACAACGTGTAACAGCCTGTTACAACCGGAATCATGCGGGCCCTGCGGGCGGCGAAGAACGCGAGATTCGATATTTTGCCATCTTGCGATAGAGCGTCATCCGCGACCAGTGCAGCACCTCGGCGGCGCGGCTCTTATTCCACTGGGTCGAACACAGCGCCTCCACCAGGCGCTCGCGCTCGTCGGCCGGCAGACTTATGTCAGGGTGAGCCGTCTCGCGGAGACATGGCGGAAGGTGCTGCGCATGGATTTCTCCTGAACCGCAATTAAAAAATATGTTTTCAAGCACGTTTTTCAGTTCGCGTATGTTCCCCGGCCAGTTGTATCGAGAGATGCGGCGCAGGCAGTCTTCTGAAAGTTGTGAAACGTCGTCGCCGCCCAGCCGGCGGCGGTAATGCTCCACCAACAGCGGAATATCGTCTCTCCGCTCGCGAAGCGGCGGCAGTTCAACCCGCGCAACATTCAGTCTGTAATAGAGATCACGGCGGAAGGTTCCACGGTTTGCCATGCTTTCCAGATCCTGGTTCGTGGCGGCAACGAATCGCACATCGATCTTGCGCTGCTGCGTCCCCCCCAGCCGGGAAACCTCCTTCTTTTCCAGCACCCGCAGGATCTTGGCCTGGGCAGACAGGCTCATATCACCGATCTCGTCCAGCAGAACCGTTCCCCCTTCTGCGGAAGCTAGCAGGCCCTCGCGAAGACTCTCCGCGCCTGTGAACGCGCCCCGCGTATGACCGAACAGCTCGCTCTCCAGAAGCGGATCCGGAATCGCTGCACAGTTCACGCACACGAATGGCTTGTCCCGCCTTCTACTGTGATCGTGAATGAACCCCGCGGCCAGCTCCTTCCCGGTACCGGTTTCGCCGGTAATCAGCACAGTGCAATCGGAAGCGGCCGCACGCATCATGTAACTCCTGATGTGGCAAAAAATCTCGCTCGATCCCACCATGGGATCCAGCCGGGATTCGCCTCCGCCCTCCAGCCGCTTGGGCCTCGGTGCGTTGCGCCCCAGGCAGCGGTCCAGCGCCCCGGACAACGCGACGTCCGACACCGGCAGCCGCAGATAATCCCGTACTCCCAGGCGCAAAGCCGCGATCACCAACTCCTCCGAGCCACCGGCGGTCAGCAAAATCACCGGCACGGCTGGATGCGCGCGCCCGGCCTCGCTGGCCATTTGCTGCCATTTTCCCGGGGCCGATTCGGTTTCTTGAATCAGAATCACGTCCGGGCGCACGCACCGCACCAGGCGCTCTGCCCCTACATCCAGCGGCTGTTCCATTACCCGAACCCCCCGCCTTTCAAGTAGCGAAACCACATCCTGGGATGCGCCGAGGCGCGAAGCGAAAAGCAAAGCTCGGGATCCGGCGGTAGTGTCCTTGACGTCGCGCATGGAGGCACCTTCAGGTGTTCTCTCGTAACTGGAGCAACCCGGCAGAAAATCATGGCTCTGCCGCCGCGGTTCACGGCGGAGAGCGGTTCCGTTAAGAGTTTGTTCTCACCGGCTTCCTCTCAGGAAAGCCTGCACTGGCGGAAATAAGACCACCGGGATCGATGCTCCAGCTGCTAGGCGGGGGTCGCGGAGCAATTAAAAGAGCGCAACCCACTCCAACATAATCGTTGGCCGGGCGTCAATAGCACGCAGAAAAAAATGCGCACATTTCATGCGGCAATTCAAGAAGCTCCGTCAACTCGTGCCCCTCATTTGCGGCGAAACGCGTTTACCAGAAGGTAAGCTAGTCACCATTCGGGCCGCCGCACAGTCATTGTTACAGCGTCAAATATCCTAAGACTGTAAGAGTAGCCTCCTCCTGCTAGTGGTGATTTGCGATCCGGAACCGTTTCACTTTTGGAGGGAGAAATGCCAGGAAGGGATCGATAGGAATCACCGGAATAAAGAAGATTGCAGTCGATGGAGCACTCGTCCAATCGGTCTAAGCGCAGATCAGTGGGGCAGAACAACCGATTGCGGACTTTTCGCGCCCTCTGAAACGATGTAGAGGCGATTGACCTCAAGATTCCTGAATGCATCTACCTGGCCCGAAGGCCACCTTACCTCGAGTAGATCCACTACCTGCGCCTGGTCAAGCCCGAAGTGCAGCCGCAAGTCATTCTGGGAATAGTAGCTGCCCCCGCTGCGCACTTCATCCACCTGCAGCAGCGGATCCGAAGATCCCTTCTGCGTCCTGGCCAGCACCCGTACCTTGGCGCCAATGCCGGTGCGGTTCGACTTGACCCCGATGACTTTCACCTTAATCCATGAGCGTTTCCACTGCGAGTCGCAACGCAACAGTTGGGGAAGCGAATTTACGCAGTTTACGATCACATCGATGTCGCCATCATTGTCATAGTCACCGAAAGCACAGCCTCGACCAGCGACCGGGGTGGTAATGCCTGGTCCGCCCTTCTCCGACACATCTTCGAACCGGCCGTTGTGCAGGTTGCGATAGAGGTATTTGGGCTCTGCGTAGGGAGCCTCCGATTTGGAGCTGCTGACCTCGGGATACACATGTCCGTTGGTCACAAGAATGTCTAACCAGCCGTCGTTATCCATATCGAAAAAGCCGACTCCCCATCCCAGGTAACGTGTATTGATACCCAGGCCGGCAGCATAGGTGCGATCCTGGAAGTTGCCATCTCCAAGATTGGCATAAAGCGAATCGGTGTCGCCGGCAAAATTGGTCTTCACAATGTCGAGCTTGCCGTCGCGGTCATAATCCCCAATAGAGACACCCATGCCCGCCTGCGGCTTCCCATCGGGAGAAAGCGCTGCACCAGCCTCAATCGCAATGTCTTTGAAGGTTCCATCTTTCTGATTCTGATAAAGGGTGGCCTCGGTCGAATCGTTGGCCACATAAATATCAGGCCAGCCGTCATCATCAAGATCGGAAGCCGCGACGCCCAAAGCGTAATTTCCGATAGTGTCCCAAATACCGCTCTTTTTTGACACGTCAGTAAACGTGCCGTCACCGTTGTTGTGGTAAAGCAGGTTCTTTCCGGCGGCAAGCCCGGGCGGTCCGCACGCGACCATGATCCCCTTGTAGGTGCAAGGCCCAGATTCGGGCAGCGGCGCTGTCTTCAGATCCAGATCGATGTAGTTGGCGACAAAGAGATCCAGATGACCGTCTCGATCGTAGTCCAGAAATGCACAGCCACTGTTCCATCGCGTGCCGGCCTGCCTCAGGCCGGCCTTGTTGGTGACATCGGTGAATGTTCCGTTGCCGTTATTGTGAAAGAGCGTATTCTGCCCGTAGTAGCTGATGAACAGGTCGTCGAATCCATCGTTGTCGTAATCGCCCACACAACATCCCTGCCCCCAGCCGCTGCGTATTAGCCCGGCTTTTGCGGTGACGTCGGTGAACGTTCCATCACGATTGTTTTTGAAAAGATGGCAGGTTGGTTCGCTGTTCTTGGCAAAGCCCTCCAGTCGCCAGCCATTCACCAGGAAGATGTCGATCCACCCATCATGATCGTAGTCATAAAAGGCGGCCCCGCATCCGGTTGTCTCCAGCAGGTACTTGTTACTGCCGACACCGCCATAGATGGTCTTTGCGTTCAGCCCCGCCCCGGTTGCCACGTCAACAAAGCTGACACCGAGGGGAGTACCCGCAATCGGCGACGCCGGCCCGGGAGGAGGCGGCACTGGCTTGGCATCGTAGGAACGCGTCATGCCGCTCTGACTTTGGTTTCGGATCCATGGCGGAGCCGCCATCATCAGCACTTCGCTGAAGGGCAAAACCAGGGTGGTGCGAGTGAGCGACTTGAGAAAATTTCGCCGATCCATGGGCCAATCCTAATGTCGCTGGGATCGCTGCGTACAGCCTTATGATATCGCTCCACAGCGTCGACAACCTCGCCACTTTTCTTCGGCTGGTCGCTCCGGCCGGCAGTCGAAGTCTTGACAAACATAACTAAACTGTTCAGTATTGTTACTTGTCGGGAAGCTGTCTACGGGAGGACGTGCTCGGATGATTTCCGTCAGCCATCTGGTCAAAAAATTCGGAGATTTCACCGCCGTCAACAACATCAGCTTCGAGGTTGCGCAGGGAGAAATATTTGCCTTCCTCGGACCGAACGGAGCCGGCAAGACCACCACCATCAAGATGCTCACCACGCTCTTGCGCCCCACCAGCGGCCGTATCGAACTCGATGGGCTTGACCCCACCGTGAAGCAGAAGCTGGCTCGTCAACGCTTCGGCATCGTCTTTCAGGATCCCAGCCTCGACAACGAGCAAACCGCCTACGAAAACATGGATCTCCATGGAGTCCTTTACCACGTTCCCCGCAAGGCCCGGGCCCAGCGCACCGAGGAACTGCTGAAGCTCTTCGAACTCTGGGACCGCAAAGACGCCTACGTGAAAACTTTCTCTGGGGGAATGAAGCGGAGGCTCGAGATCGCCCGCGGCTTTCTGCATACGCCAAAAATTCTCTTTCTTGACGAGCCTACGCTCGGCCTGGACCCGCAAAGCCGCAACCAACTGTGGACCCACGTCAAGCGCCTCAACGAGACCGAGAAGACCACGGTCTTCCTCACCACTCATTACATGGACGAGGCCGACCGCGTCGCCCATCGCATCGCCATCATGGATCATGGAAAGATCGTCGCCCAGGGCACCTCGGCGGAGTTGAAAGAGCAGACCAGTACTGAGTCGCTCGAAGCCGCATTCCTGGCGCTCACCGGTTCCTCGCTGCGCGACGAGGGCGCAGACTCAAAAGACAGGTTGCGCCAAATGGCGCAGATGTTCCAACGCCGCTAGCCCCATTCAGACCATGATCAGGAGGAAACCAGCATGGGCCCAATCTATATCTTGTGGTTGCGGGAGTTAAAGCGCTATGTGCGCTCGCGGGTACAGATAGTAGTGTCCCTCGGCCAGCCATGCCTCTACCTGCTGGCGCTGGGGTTCGGACTTGGTCCCGTCTTCAGGCAGGCCGGCCATGGCAGCTATCTGCAGTTCATGGCCCCAGGCGTCGTCGGCATGACGGTCCTTTTTAGCTCCGTCTTCTCCGGCATTGCTATGCTTTGGGATCGCCAATTCGGCTTCCTCAAAGAAACGCTGGTGGCTCCCGTATCGCGCATGCAAATCATGATCGGGCGCACGCTCGGCGGCGCAACTGTCGCCATTATCCAGGGCACACTGATCCTCGTCATCTGCCTCATCGCAGGCTTCCGCCCCCACAGCTGGTTGGCCATCCCGGTGGCCTTTCTCTTCGTGGCCATGATCGCCATCGTCTTCGCCGCGTTGGGAACCGCCATCGGCTCGGTCATTAAAGACATGCAGGGGTTTCAACTAGTCATGAACTTCCTGGTCATGCCCATCTTTTTTCTATCGGGCGCGCTCTTTCCCTTGGCCAATCTGCCGCTGGCGATGAGCATCATCACCAGGCTCGATCCGCTGGCGTACGGAGTCGACGGTCTGCGCGGCGCGCTCATCAACACCTGGCACTTCAGCCTGGCATTCGACGTCACGCTGCTCGCGGGTATCGCCGCCGTCTTTCTTAGCGCCGGCGCCTATCTGTTCACCAGGATTGAAGCGTAGGAGTAGAAGACATAGCAAATGGCGAGACCCAGAAGCGCGCAGGCTCATAAGAAGGTGTTGGACGCGGCAGTACAGCTGTTTTCAGAACAAGGCATCGACGCCACCAGCATGGATGCCATCGCCGACACGTCGGGGGTAAGCAAGGCCACTATCTACAAGCACTGGCAAGACAAGGACGCCCTGTGTCTGGAAGTGATGGGCTACCTGCATGGTCTCGACCAGGAGCCGCCGGTCTTCGACTCTGGCGACCTCCGCGCCGACCTCATCGCCCAGCTCCAGTATCAGCCGGCGCCGGACCGCCAGGCGCTGAGAGAAAAGATGACGCCGCACATGATCGCCTATGCCTCGCGCAACCGGGCACTGGGTGCAGTCTGGCGTGCGCGAGTCGTCGAGCCGGCCCGCGTGGCGCTCACCGACATCATCAAGCGTGGAGAGAAGCGCGGCATCCTCCGCCGTGGCATCGATCCCGAGATCGGCATCGCACTCCTGCTCGGCCCCATGATCTATCGCCACGTGTTCGTGAGCAAGACCAGCGGCAAGGCTCCCAAAGACCTCGAAATTCACGTCGCCGAAGCTTTCCTCGCAGCTTTCGGAACAGAGAAGCGGAAGGCACCTCGTGGCTGAGATTCTCGCTCGCTTTTGAAGCCGGAATATTTCTGGTTCAGGGGTTCAGAGGGGACATTTATCTCTTGGTAAATCCGGATCATTCAGCCTCCCTTCGGCAGATTTGAAATCGCCTTCGCACACCGAGACGCTCAGCTAAACAGAAATCCTTCTAGAACAACTAAAAATCGAGATAGATGCCTAACCGGAAGACTAATTTCCTGTCTAATGCGCTGCATGGAAGAAAGCGACGACTCCATACGCCGGGCGGTTCTGTCCGGTGATAAGGACGCCTACAGGGTGCTGGTGGCGCGCTATAGCCAGGTTGTGTTCCGCGTGGCCTATCGCATTACCGGCAATGAATCTGACGCTGAAGAGGCCGTGCAGGAGGCATTCCTCCGCGTGTACCAAAGGCTTGCGAACTTCGAAGGCCGGTCCAGTATGTCGACCTGGATCTATCGCATCGCCACCAACTGCGGCCTAGACATCGTGAGCCGGAGAAGACCGGAAGCGCAGAGCCGGATAGCCGAAGAGAACGATCCGGAAGGGCGCGAGGTGCAGCTAGCGGACATCAAAGCCGGACCGGACCGCCTGCTACTGAGCCGCGAGATCGAGGCCAAGCAGCAAGCGGCGATGAGCAATCTTACGCCAACCGAGCGGACGGCCTTCGTGCTGCGGCACATGGAAGACCGCTCCACCGAAGAAATCGCAGCGGCTTTGAACATCGCTCCCAACGCTGCCAAACAGGCGGTCTTTCGCGCGGTACAGAAGCTGAGGCGCCAACTGGCGCCCCTATGGTTAAACACATGAAGCACTTGAATGAAGCAGAACTGATCGAGCACTACTACGAAGAGTCCGTCAGCCCGACTGATTGCGAGCGCCACCTGAAAGCGTGCGCGGCGTGCGCCAACCGTTATGCGGAGCTGCGGAGAGACCTCGACCAAGTGAAACCGCTCGCGCCGCCGGTACGCGGCGAAGACTACGGCGAACAGGTCTGGCAATCCATTCGCGAGTCGTTAACAGTCTACGAAAGGCCGAAACGCACTTGGAAGCTGACGCAACTTTGGCAGCCGCTCGTCTGGGCAGCCGCATACGCGCTGCTGATCGCCGCCGCCTTCATTGCCGGGCGCCAGTGGGAGCGCAAGCAGGCGCCGGCAGTAGCCGTGGCAATCGATCCTCAATCGAGGCAGCGAGTGGTGATCCTCGTTCTCGGCGACCACCTCGACCGCTCTGAGCGATTGCTGGTTGAGCTCAATCATGCCAGCACCAACTATGCCTCGGCGATGCCCTTGCGGAGCGAGGCGAGAGAGCTACTGGCCACTAATCGGCTGGTACGTCAAAGCGCGATTGAGACCGGCGACCTCGGGGTCGAAGCGTCTCTCGACCGTCTGGAGTGTCTCCTGGTTGAGCTCGCGAACGGGCCTGACGGATTGAGTGAGCCGGACCTCAACCGGCTCAGGCAGGAAATGAATACCGATGGCCTGCTCTTTGATATTCGCGTTTTGCGCTCCCGGGTTCACTCCCGGGCCATAGATCCGCAAGGCGCTTCCACAGTCACGAAAGGGGCTTCCATATAAATGAAGACGAAATCACTGCTATCAGCAATGCTTCTTGGCGCCTTGTGTTGGGGGCCGCCGGCGTTCTGCGCGGATCCTCCGTCGAAGGAAGATGCGCTCTACTCCGAAGGCACACAAGCCATTAGCGATGCCCGCTGGGCACAGGCGGAAACGATTTTCGCCAACATCGCTCAGCAGCATGGTGAGCGCGCGGAAGCGGCACTCTATTGGAAGGCGTACGCCGAAAACAAGGAAGGCAAGCCCACGCAAGCCCTCGAGACCTGCAACCAGCTGAAGCAAACTTACCCTCACGGGAAATGGATCAACGAGTGCGGGGCGCTGGAAATAGAGATTCGGGGAAAGAGCGACGACCCTCTGCCGCCCCAGGCCGAACAGGACGAAGAGCTCAAGCTGCTGGCCTTGAACTCGCTCATGCAGCAGGATGAATCCCGCGCGCTGCCGGTTATCCAGCAAATCCTTAACAGCGACAAGTCTGAAAAGCTCAAGGCCCGCGCATTGTTTGTTCTGGCGCAAGACCCGTCTCAGCAGGCCCAGGCGCTGCTCGGCCAGGTGGCGCGCGGGGAGCGGGACGCAGCGTTGCAGCGGAAAGCAATCGAGATGCTGGCGATTGCCCGGGGCAAGCAGTCCGCCGAGACACTGGCCGACATCTATCGCCAGAGCACGAATGAGCAGGTAAAGACCGCCATTCTCCACACGTATCTCGTCATCGGCACTCCCGATCCGCTGGTGGAGGCGGCACGTCACGAATCGAATCCGCAACTCGCCCGCACAGCGGTGCACACTTTGGGTGCGATGGGGGCAACTTCGCAGCTGCTCACTCTCTATCACGAAACCAGCAGCTCCGAGACCAAGGCCGACGTCATCAACGCTCTGATCCCGGCAGGGCAAAAGGGCGCCGAAGCGCTGGGCAGCATTGCCGGCTCCGAACAGGATCCCGAGCTGCGGCGTAAAGCGATCCGCAATCTCGGTGTTGCGGGTGGAATGTCGGCGGCACCATCGCTGGTCGCGACTTATAAGAAGAATTCAGATCCGGAGACCAGGAAAGCCGTCGTGCAGGCACTGTTCCTGGCGGGGGATAGCCACGACCTGGTCGAACTTGCCCGGGCCGAGAAAGATCCAGCAATCCAGAAGGCGATCGTGCAACAGCTCAGCATCATGCACAGCAAAGAAGCTACCGACTACATGCTCGAAATTCTTAACAAATAGCAGCAGCTAAGGAAAGGAGATTCGCTCCATGAAGACGAATGCGCTCTTGGTTTTAGCCCTCGCCGCCTCCGCGCTCATGACTTGTGCTCAGCAGCCCCGAGTCACCAACACGCAGTTTCACTCCGGGCCGGTGAGCCTGGGACTGTCCGCGACGGTGGACCGATTTCGCCACTCCAACAGCCCGCTTTGGCTGGGATATGCGGTGCAGGCTCTTCCGCGAACACATCTTTCTGCGTGTTCACCTTGGACGGGATCATCAGAAGTGGAAGATGGATGCTGCAATGAGCTTCGGTTGGAGGACACGGCAGACAATCTGAACACCTCGGAGCATCCCGATTCGCCCGCGCCCATGGTTTCTGTGCTTCTCCGGTTCGACCACGGCGAGGTTGTGAGGACACGCATGGCGCCGGCGGGCTGCACCCTCAATGCCGGCGGAGTACCGTTCGAATGGCTGACCGGCGTGCAGCCGGAAGACAGCGTCGCATTACTGGGAAAGCTTGCCGAGGGCGCCGCAGCCCTTCGCGACAATGGCTCCGAGCGTGGCCGGTTAGTGGAGGAGAGCCTGGCGACCCTGAGCATGCATGCGACGCCCAAGGCAACGGAAGTGCTGGCCGCTCTGGCTGGCAGCGGAAATAACAGCTACCTTCGGGAGAAGGCGGCTTTTTGGCTCGGCGCGCAGCGCGGGCACGAAGGGTTGCTGGCTTTGCGCCAGCTCTTGCAAAGCGAGCAAGACAGCAAGCTCCGCCAGAAGCTGGCCTTTGATCTCTCCATCAATTCAGACCCTGGCGCGACCGATGACCTGCTACGGATGGCGGAATCAGACGCCGACAGCCGTGTCCGAGGTCAGGCGCTCTTCTGGCTGGCGCAGAAGGCTGGGAAGAAAGCCGTTGGCGCTTTGAATAAGTCCATCGAGAATGACCCCAACTTTGAAGTCAAGAAGAAAGCGGTTTTCGCCCTCAGCCAATTGCCTAAGGAAGAGAGCGTGCCGCAACTGGTCCACGTTGCCGACACCAATTCCAACTTCGCCATTCGCAAGGAGGCGATCTTCTGGTTGGGGCAAAGCAACGATCCTCGCGCTATCGCCTATATCGAGCAAGTGTTGAAGCGCTGAGGCGGAATAAAACGTGTCCGGCCATCTCCGGCCTCGGACCCCACAGCGCCGCCTCCAGCACTATGGGGCACCCACGGTTTTTGCAAAGCGCACGCATAGCCAACCTACAGACTGCGCATTCTAGATGGCTTCGGATCGGACGTGGTGATTTGTCTTTGAATAGGTGGGACATTTAAAAGGTCAATGCAAAATCGCTGCTCGGCCAGAACGAATGGACTCAATCAGCCGAGTTCGGCAAATCCCAGTCCCGCACCCCAATCAGATAGAGCAGGCTATCCAATCCGAGAAACGAGACGGCATGGCTGGCTGTTTGCCGCACCAGCGGCTTGGCCCGGAAAGCGATGCCCATGCCGGCGATTCCAAGCATAGGTAGATCGTTGGCCCCATCCCCGACCGCAACGACCTGGTCGAGCGAGATATTTTCCTGTCGGGCAATCTCCCGCAGCAACTCGGCCTTGCGTGCACCATCGACGATCGGCGTCCGCACCTTTCCGGTCACCACGCCATCCGCGATGTCCAGATCGTTGGCAAATACATAGTCAATCCCCAAACGTGTCTGCAGATGCTGAGCGAAGAAATTGAACCCTCCCGAGAGGATGGCCGTTTTGTAGCCCAGCATCTTGAGAGTTCCGATCAACTGTTGCGCCCCTTGAACCAAAGGAATGGTCTCAAGCAGCTCTCGCACCCTGGTTTCCGGAAGCCCGCGAAGCAGCGCCACCCGGCGCCGGAAACTCTCCTGAAATTCAATTTCTCCGCGCATTGCAGATTCGGTGATTTTCACCACCTCGTCGGCGACGCCGGCCAACTTTGCCAACTCATCTATGACTTCCCCCTCGATCAGTGTGGAATCCATGTCGAAGGCAAAAAGCCGCCGGTTGCGACGGAAGATGCTCTCGCGCTGAAAGGCAATGTCGATTTTCAAATCATGAGCGGTCGCGAGAAACGCCGCCCGCATGGATTGTTCAGAAGAGGAATCGCCGCTCACCATCAATTCGACACAGGCATTCGCGTCGGGAGTGTGCACTGCCAGCGATAACCGGCCGGAAAGCCGCTCAATCCGGTCCACATTCAAACCATGCTCCGCAATGATGGCGCTCACCCGGGCCAGATGGTTTGCAGAGATCGCCCGGCCAAGAATGGTGACAATAAATTGATCCTTGCCCTGCGACGAGATCCAGTCATCCAGGTCGGTCTTCGCGATGGGCGTGAAATTGACCTGCAGCTGCAACTCTCTCGACTTTGCAACCAGGGCGTCTTGAACCCCGCGAAAACTCTCACTATGCGGAATCTCGATGAGCAGACCGAGGGAGAGCGTTTCATGGACGACCGCCTGCCCGATATCCAGTACGCAGGTGTCATACGTGGCCAGAATTGCAGTCAACTCTGCAGTAAGCCCTGACCGGTCCCGGCCGGAGAAGTGAATCAGGATGGTCTCGCTCATTGATACGAAAGGTTTCCCTCTTAGCCTAACAGGCGAACTTTCGATGGTGAGCAAGCGAGTTGCTTCATTTCCAGACGGCCAGTAAGCCGCCGATAATCAACAAGCCTACTAACCAATAGCCCGCATTGATGGCAAAGAGTTGACCAGGGCGGCTCTCGTAGATGCCTTGCGGTAACTGGGTCGCGACGAAGAATCCAAGCCAGCAGAGAAACCCTATGAAGGCGCCTTTGGCGAAGGTGGCGGCGCCGGACCAGAAAATGAAATGGAGCAGGACGAACGCGACCAACAAGTCTCCGATGAGAGAGGAGATCATGCCCATAGCGAGACCCTTCTTGGGTCCGGAAGGGACGATGCCGAGGGCCGCCATCCAGGGCTTGGCGAAAAGGACGGGGGAGTACCATGCGGCACCGAGGAACCACAGGATCAAGGCTGATACAAGCACAGCCCAGTGGTTGAGATGGTGCAGGTGGTGCATGGACAGGTCCATCGGCTCCTCCGGCAGGCGGTTCGGGGTATACAGTACTGCGATTGACTTTGCTGGAAGAGCAGAGTGGCTGTCAAACGTCATCCGGAGGCTATTGACTGTCAGAGAGGCATAGCCACGATAACGTCATTTGGCGCCATCGTCGCAGTAGGCAAGGGTCCGCATGTCGAGCGGGTATTACTACCATGAGGTACTGGAGTGTCCCCTCGTTGATTTGAGGGATGACGGATTTAAGCAAGACGCAGTATGCTTCTTTTCCGAAGGCGTTTCTCCACGAACTCTTCCATTGATTCTGGCGGATCGGAATCTAATGAAGTGGGCCGCTGTTCCATTCGCCGTCTCCCCACATTGATCCGAGTTGGAGAGCAAACCATGCCCAACGAAGTATCTGGCCATGTCCTGCCGTTCACGGTGCCGCAGAACTCCATTGAAGTACTGCAACGGTTGCGTGAGTCATACCGCGGAACGTCGGCGCGGGAGTCGCTGACCGAAGCTGACCAAGCCGTTTTGATGGTGGTTGACATCGTTCTGAAGCAGGTCAAGCACGCACAACGCCCGGCCTGACTCTCGTGCCCTCCGGAGCACCAGCAGCCGTGCGCTGGAGTAACGCCAGGACGCCGGGAGGAACCGGCTATGCTGAACAAGACCTTTTCTGCCACATTACAAAATATTTTCGATGATTCACGGCACTGGCAGCATGTGACACGACGCTTGACCGAAGACGTACTTCCATCCCGCGGGGGTCTTTACATACGTGTCACTAAACCACAACTTCACATCAAAGGGATTCTCGCCGTCGGTCCCCTTGGCCCATAGCTTCGCCGTAACCACGGCGGTGTCGCCGAACAGTCGTACTTTTTGGTTGGTATCTTCTTGCCGTTCATAGATTGTTTTGCGTGTTCTTGCCTCGTTGAGGAGGTCCGTTTTCGTTTGTATCTTTCCTGAACTCGTGACCAAAATGAAGTCGTCTGCCAGAATGCGGTTCATGCCTTCTACATCGTTGTTCTTGACTGCTGCCTGATACTGCGTATCCATCGCAGAGACAGTTGTGCGATCGTCTTCTGAGCTATTGGGGTCCTGGCTTGCGAAAGAGGGGCGTTTCCGAAACGAGAGATCGAACCACGGCGTCCACGTCTTGCCATCATCTGATGATCTCTCGGCGGTTTCCCGTACCCCCGCGAAATCTGGCTTCCAAACACCGCGCACCAGGCGCCGGCCACCGCCGCTATGATCGGTGCCAGTCAGAATCATGGCTTGTCCATTCAGGGTTCCGTGGATGACGACAACCTGACCATGATTGCTTAACCAAGTCTGCTGCCATTCAGCGGCGGATGGATCGTACATGCTCAGGCTTTCTCCGCTGGAGCCATCTGTGCCGTTATATTGTTCTCGCAGACCGCAACCGTTTTGCGCGCGGGACACGGTGGCCTGCGCCTCCTTCATCGAGCCGCCTTCTTCGAATACGTCCCATTCGCCGAGCCAGAAATCGAACTCCCGGTAGGCTGGCGCTGAGCAAGGAGGCGGTTGCGATGTCGCCGCATTAAGAGCGCGGCAGCAGCACGAATGGAGTGTTCCAATCAAAATGGACATTGTGGCCCCTCGTTTCGCCCACCGCGCTGCAGCTTGAACAATTTGAAGTTTCATCTCGACCTCCAAACTCGTCTCCCAAAGGAGCCTATCGTAACGTGAATTGCGCGGCGGACAAATTTAGCGACCGGAAAAGCAACGCCTGGGTCACTTTGAAAAAACCTCGTGCGAAGTTCATTGACCCGAACGAGGTACAGGACCCCGCAAGAGAGGTGCCGCCCGGTGCCCGGGCCATTGTGCCCTTGAATTAGTTGGACAACCGAATCCGGTCATTTGTCCGAGATGCCCGCATACTTCCATATCGATTGCTTCCGGTTTGCCCGTGATCCGGGAACAATGGGCAAACCGGCGTCGGCAGCGAACAGCAAGAAAAATCTGATGCCTGCTCGGGTGCAACGATGTATTTGTCGGCTAGCCACAGACAACTCCCAGGAACGGAAACTCCTTCCACTCCCTGATGATGCTTATCCGAATCTCGGTGTATAGTTCGCCTGCTTGACATATATTCCAATATAGGAATATAAGGTCTGTATGGCGAGAGCAGCGACCACTACCGATGTCTTCAACGCTATCGCGGAGCCGCGACGGCGCGAGGTGATTGGTGTGCTGGCAGATGGGAGGGAGTACGCGGTGGGTGAGGTGGTGATCCGACTCCGGATGTCGCAACCGGCTGTTTCCAAACATCTCGGGGTGCTGCGCAAGGTTGGGGTGGTGTCGGTCATCAAACGCGGACAGCACCGGATGTACCGGCTGAATGCGGCCGAGCTGCGGCCGGTGCATGACTGGGTAAACATATTTGAGCGGCACTGGCTGCATCAACTGGGCCAGATCAAGGAACGGGCGGAGCGAAAGGCTCTGGAGCGCATGATTTCAAGCGAAAGCGGAACCAGGGAGGAGTAAATGCCAATGAATATTCAAGAGCAGCCGGTTCAGACGTTCGAGATTGTGAAGCAGGAGGAGATTGCAGCGCCGATCGTGATTGTGTTCGAGACGATTCTGGAGCAGATGGGGCCTTTGAACTCGACCCCGGAGCGGCCAATGCCGATGAAGCTAGAGGCCTGGCCGGGAGGTCGTTGGTTTCGCGATCTAGGAGGCGATGCGGGACACTTCTGGGGAGTGGTCCAGGCGATCAAGCCGCCGTCGCTGTTGGAGATCAGTGGGCCGCTGTTTATGTCGACGCCAGCGATCTCCAACCTCCAGTACCGGCTGACCGAGGAGCGCGGATTGACACAGCTCCGGTTTGTACATCGGGCCATGGGCTGGATCGGCGATGCGGACCGCGGAGTAGACGTGGGTTGGACGGACCTGATGACGCGAATTCGCACCGCGGCACAGAACAAGCCGGTCGGCAGGTAGCCATGTGTCCGGTATGCATCGTAACAGCGGCGTGGACCCGGATTTCCTGCCACGCAGCACTGGACAAAGCGCGTGTGCTGTTTTCGTTAAGGAAAGCAGCATGAAGCGCGCCAACGCCACCAAGTTCAGCAGGAAATCCAGGGAATCGCCGCGGGCGCGACCTCGAGGGCGGCATCTCCGCGCTGGTCGTGCGTAGGTCCGCGGCAAGAACAGGAAACCAACCACAAGAACCACGAGCAAGGAGAGTGACATGGAGAAGAATAAGGAGACTCAAATGAAAATGAACACGCCACCGATTGTGTCGTTGCAGGAGTGGGAGGCTGCGCGCCAGCAACTGCTTGTGAAAGAGAAAGAATTGACCTACGCCCGTGACGCGCTGGCCGCCGAACGCCGGCGGATGCCGTGGCTGGCCGTGGAGAAGGAGTACGCGTTCGACCGGCCTGGGGGCAAGGCGAGCCTGCTTGACTTGTTCAACGGGCGCCGTCAGCTGATCGTCTACCGCGCCTTCTTCGAGCCCGGCGTGTTCGGGTGGCCCGAGCATGCCTGCCGCGGCTGCTCCATGGTGGCCGACCAGGTCGCCCACCTCGCCCACCTGAACGCCCGCGACACCACCCTCGCGTTCGTCTCGCGCGCGCCGCAGACGGATATCGAGCGCGTGAAGGCGCGGATGGGCTGGGAGATGCCGTGGTACACGATCACCGACAGCTTCGACACCGACTTCGGCGTGGACGAGTGGCACGGCACGAACGTGTTCTTCCGCGACGGCGAACGCGTCTTTCGCACCTACTTCATCAACAGCCGCGGCGACGAAGCGATGGGAAGCACATGGAGCTACCTCGACGTGACTCCGCTTGGGCGCCAGGAGGAGTGGGAGGATTCGCCGGAGGGCTACCCCCAGACGCCGCCGTACAAGTGGTGGAACTGGCACGACGAATACGCCGCCGGCTCGCCCGACCCGAAGTGGGTGAAGGTGGTGGATAACGCACTGGCGACGTGAAAGCGCCACGACAAGTACTGTGACGTACGCGATCGGTTCCGTCGGAGGCGTGCGGTACTGGTCCACGCCGAAGGGGCTCTGATCAAGGAAGGTTGAGGAGTGGCGCGAAGCGGCTGTATGCCGGTAAGCGCCAGCCCTCGATGGAAGAGACCAGAATGCGAAAGGCACAAGGATGCGGAGGTGAGCGAGCTTGAATCGATGTTGAGAGAGTTCAGCGAAGAAGCAGCAGCGATAAGAAGGCTACATTCCAAAAGTGAGCGTCTGGCGATCCCTTTTGCTGAATCACTGGTATCACCACCGCGGCCAACTTGCTGTCTATCTCCGGCTGCTAGACGTCCAGTTCCCACGATCTGGTCCCAGTAGCGGACACGGCGTTCGGTCGTCACCGAGTTTTCGCTTTTGCCCTTCCGAAGAAACTTCCGTTATGCTTGGTCGGCACCGAATTCGTGAGGTTGGCAATGGACATACAAAAGGAACTGATCGCCGAGTACGACCGGGAACTTGTCTCGACGAGAAAGATGCTGGATGCGATTCCGGCCGATGCCGATATGAACTGGAAGGCCAACCCGAAATCCATGACCCTGGGCCGTCTTGCAGGTCATGTCGCGGAAACCGCCGGAGCATGGGGCGTCGACACACTATCCAAAAACGGCCTGAACTTCGATATGGCCAGCTACCAGCCCTGGCAGCCAGCCAGCAAAGCTGAAATTCTGGAGAGATTCGACCAGGATACGGCGAAAGCAAAGCAGATTCTCGGGAGCCTCGATCCGGCCAAATGGGATGACAACTGGAAAATGACTGCAGGCGACCAGACCTGGATCGACGATTCGCGCTATGGCGTCTTCCGCACCTGGGTGTTGAATCATCTCATCCATCATCGCGCCCAGCTGGGCCGCGACCTGCGCGCGCTCGGCGCTCCGATTCCAGGCATGTACGGTCCATCGGCCGACGAGGGCTAAGTGAGGCCTTCCCCACCGCGATGGCCGTTTTACTTCAACAAGAATGACCGCCAAGATACACATTGCGCTGATTCCTTTTCTATTCAACCGATAGCAAAACCGCAGTCGATGTGTAACCCTGGATTCACAAATCATGGGAATGCCTTACTGGTACCGGCGAGTCTTCCTGCTCGCCATCCCGCTCATTCTTTCGAACCTGACCCAGCCGCTGCTCTCCATGGTGGACACAATCCTCTCCGGCCATCTGCCCACCCCGGCAGTACTGGGCGGCGTTGCCGTGGGAGGTATCTTTTTCAACTCCATCTACTGGACCTTCGGCTTCCTGCGCATGACGACGACCGGCCTGGTCGCGCAGTCGCACGGAGCCGGAGACCAGGATCAACTTATGCACCACTTCGGCCGCGCACTGCTCACTGCCCTGGTCATTGGAGTGCTAGTCCTCGCCGTGCAGAGGCCGCTCATCTCCGCAGCGCTGGCGCTGCTCGGCGCCAGCTCCGAAGTGCATCGTAACGCGCTCGTCTATTGCACTATCCGCATCTGGTCGGCGCCGGCAGCGTTGGCTAACTACACCATCCTCGGCTACCTCCTCGGCCGCCAGCGTGCCCGAACCGCCTTGCTGCTGCAAGCGGCAATTAACATCGTCAACGTCGTTCTGGCTCTGACCCTGGTGTTATGGCGGCATTGGGGTGTCGTTGGCATCGCCACTGCGACGATGACCGCCGAATGGACCGGCTGCTTTCTCGGCCTCGGCCTCATGCTGGTCAGCGGCGCTCGCCCCAGCCACGTGCGCTGGAGCGAACTGATCGACGGCGAAAGCTTGCGCCGGCTCTTTGCCCTCAACCGTGACATCCTTCTGCGCACCCTGAGCCTGGTCGCCGCCTACGCCTGGTTCACCCGGACCGGCGCTCGCTCCGGGAATGCGATCCTGGCCGCGAATGCCGTGCTCATCAACTTTCTCTGGATCGCCGGCTACGGGCTCGATGGGTTTGCCAACGCCACGGAGGCGCTGGTCGGCGAGGCCATCGGAGCACGGCGCGTGGCCGACTACCGGGCCGTGCTCAAGGCCAGCTCTGTTTCGGCATTCACCGTCGCCGCTGCGATCTCGCTCCTCTATGTTGTTTTCGGCCGTAGCATAATCGCCGTCTTCACCAACCAGGAAGAGATTCGCGCGCTCGCCGTGCGCTTTCTTCCCTGGCTGTTCGTCCTGCCCCTGGTGGCTGTGTGGAGCTTCCTGCTCGATGGCGTCTTCATTGGCGCCACACGCGCCCAGGAGCTGCGCAACAGCATGGTGATCTCCCTCGCCGGATTTCTCGTCCTGGCCGTCGTGCTCACGGCTCGTTTCGGCAATCATGGCTTATGGTGCGCCATGCTCGCCTTCATGGCTCTGCGGGCAATTACACTGGCCCTGCACCTGCCCGGAATCGAGCGTAAATCCTTTGCCATGGCTCAAGATCCAGTCGAGGCATAGCGCGGCCCCGCGCATATACTCCTGGTAATTGCTCGTTTCCCGCGCGCCATGAGCACAACAACCATCAACAATCCGCAGCACATATCCATCGACGGAGCGGGCGAGTCCATCGTCACCCGGATCCAGTCCATCGACGTCTTCCGCGGCATAACCCTCGCCGTAATGATCTTTGTGAACGATCTGGATGGCACCCGGAATCTCCCCTGGTGGACCTTTCACGCCAAGGCTAACTGGGAGGTGATGACCTACGTCGACATGGTCTTTCCCGTCTTCCTCTTCCTGGTCGGCATGTCGCTACCCATCGCCATCGACGCGCGTCTGCGCAAGAACCGCTCTCAGCTCTCGCTGTGGGTGCACGTCTTCATCCGCTCCGCCTCGCTGGTGATCCTCGGCCTCATCCTCGCCAACGCCTCCAGTGCTGACTCCGCGCACATGGTTATCTCGGGCGACCTCTGGCAGTTCATCGGCGTCCTCGGTGCGTCATTCTTCCTCAGTGTTTATCCCGGCAAAGGCGACAGCCCAAGGTGGCACAGGGTCCTCCGTATCGTTGGCGCCATCATGGTCATCGCTATGTACGCCCTCTTCCGCCGCACCGGGCATGATGGCCGGATCCACTGGATTGACGGCAGCTATCCGGAGATCCTCGGCCTCATCGGTTATGCCTACTTCGCCGTTTGCCTGCTCTATATTCCGTTCCGTCGCTGGCTAATCGCCCCCTTCCTCTGGTTCCTCGGGCTGGTCATCTTCAACGCGGTCACGACTGCCCCATTCATCGCCATGGTCGCCACTCGTTCGACTACCGCCGCCCACTGGCTTAGCTTCCAGCATGGCCTCCGCGGTTACCAGTGGCCGTGGGGCAACGGGTCGTCCGCCAGTCTTATCATGGCCGGCATCGTCACCACCGTGATCTTCATCGAGGCCAGGCGCTTCCAGACCTTCCGCCAGAAGCTTGTCCTCGCCACGGCCTTCTCCGTTGCGGCACTCGTCGGCGGGTATCTGCTTACGCCACTCGGCATCTCCAAGATCCGAGCCACCCCCACCTGGAGCCTCTACACCATTGCCTTCAGCGTGGCCGCATTCACTCTGCTTTATTGGCTCTGCGACATCAAGAAGAAGACCGGATGGGCCTTCGCCTTCCGCCCTGCCGGCTCCAACACGCTGAGTACCTATCTCCTGCCCGACTACTGGGATATGATCCTCAACCTGCTCGGCATCGGTTTTTTTAGTCACCACTTCCGCTATGGGTGGCACGGCGTTGCGAAATCAATACTCTTCACCTGTCTGATGCTGGCCATCGCCGCTCTCCTAACCAGGAAAAAGATCCGCCTCGCGCTGTAGGCGATTGCCGCGCAATCTCCAGGTCCCACGCAGACTCGGCGATAAGATAGATAAAGTTCTCAACGTTCGCCAATGTCAGCTCGGAGGTCGTTTTGCATCGGGTGAAAATTGTCCTTTTTACGCTACTGGGGCTTGGCGCCGCTGCCTTTGCAGCAGAGCAGTCTTCGGTTTCCGCTCCGGTCCAGAAACCCGGTGCCAAGCAAGCAAGCCCTCAAGCCCCGGCCCAACCGCCGGGCCCCACTGAGGTTGGAGTGGCCCCTCCTTCACCTTATCCGATCAGGCCGCCTGGTGACCCCGCCGTGGTTGAGCGGGGCCACCAAATTTTCAGTGCAAATTGCAGTTTCTGCCATGGATCGGACGCCCGCGGTGGCGAAGGGGGCCCCAATTTGATCCGCAGTCAACTCGTGCTGGACGATAACAGCGGTGAACTGATAACTCCAGTTGTACAGAACGGCCGGCCGGATAAGGGCATGCCAAAGTTTGATCTCACGACAGAAGAAATATCGAGCATCGCAACTTTTCTTCACAGCGTGCCAGTCGGCGGTCGCGCCGCAACTACCGGTACGGTTGATCCGTTGGTGGGCGATGCGAAGGCCGGCGAAGCTTACTTCAATGGACCTGGAAAATGTAACACCTGCCATTCTGTGTCCGGAGACCTGGCTGGGATCGGCGCAAAATACCCGGACGTGAGGGCGCTGCAAGGCGCATTGCTGTCCGGCGAAGGCGTAGCAAGAGGAGAAACTTCCGCATTATCGAAGGTTCCTAAGACGGTTACCGTAACCCTCCGTAGCGGACAAACGGTAGAGGGTAAGCTTTATCAGATCGACGATTTCATCGTTTCTCTCACCGATGCCGACGGCAATTATCACAGTTATCCCCGCCAAGGCGACTATCCGAAGGTGGTCATTAAAGATCCCTTGCAACCGCACCTGGATATGCTTCGGACCTTCAAAGACGATGACATCCACAATCTGACCGCGTATCTGGTGACGCTGAAATGAAGAAGACAAGACATCTGCTCCTCGTGATTTCGATCGTTTCGTTGGCTGCGGCTATGACAGCCCAAGGGCAAGGGCTCGATCCTGTGTTGCTGACCAAGCCGGCGACGGATTCATGGCCGACTTACTCCGGAGACTACTCCGGTCGACGTTTCAGCTCGTTGATGCAAATCAATCAGACCAATGTGAAGAATCTGGGGCTTGCCTGGGTGAGTCATCTGGCTCCAGGGCCGGGCGCCACTGGGCCGTTTGCAAGATCCGGTCCTGGTAACCCACCGACGATCATCGGAGGCGAAATCGCAGAGGCAGTTCCTGTACGTGGCGCCGGGCGCATCTCAGGCGCGGTCTTACAAGTAAACGGAATCCTTTATGTGTCCGTGCCTGACAATGCCTGGGCCGTCGACGCCCGCAATGGCACGGTGCTGTGGCACTACTACTGGAAGACCAAGGGCGGTACGCACATCGGGAACCGCGGCATGGGTATGTATCGCGACTGGCTCTACTTCGAGACCCCGGACGACTACCTGGTTTCGCTCGATGCCAAAACCGGCAAGGAGCGTTGGCACAAGGTGATCTCAGACTTCAATGAGCAATACTTCTCGACCATTGCGCCCATTGTGATCGGCAACCATTTGATTGTCGGAACCGCCGACGATTTGGATGCCCCAGGCTTCTTGCAATCCTTTGATCCTGAAACAGGTGAGTTGCAGTGGAAGTGGTACAGCGAACCAGAAAAGATGGGTGATCCCGGCTCTGAGACGTGGCCGAACCTGGACTCCATGCGTCATGGCGGTGCGGGCACATGGGTCCCAGGAAGCTATGATCCCAAGCTGCACCTCTATTACTTTGGAACGGCCAACCCGACCCCGGCTTTCTCGGGTGCGACGCGCGAAGGAGATAACCTTTATACCTCCTGCATTGTTGCTTTGAATGTGGATACGGGAAAGCTGGCGTGGTACTTCCAGCCGTCGCCGCATGATACGCACGATTGGGACGCGGCTCAAACACCGATCATCGTCGATGGAGAATTCAAGGGGAAGCCGCGCAAGCTGTTGCTCGATGCCAGCCGGAACGGCTACTTCTTTGTCCTGGATCGGATTACCGGCGAGCACTTACTAACTGTGCCTTTTGCGGATTCACTTAACTGGTCGAAGGGAATTGATAAGTCAGGCCGGCCTATCGGTGATCCTGAAAAGGACGCATCGCCGGGTGGTTCTCTGGTATCGCCCCCCTCTGACGGCATCGTAAACTGGGAGCCGCCTACTTATGATCCGCAAACCGGGCTCTTCTACGTCGCCACCGAAGAGGCATACTCGGTTTTCTACCGTACCGAGCCGAACGTCAGGGCCTTGCAGGGTCTTAATGGTATTCAAGAGCAGCAAGTGGGAAGAACCGGGAAATATATAACGGCAATCGATTACAAGACGGGGAAGATCGCCTGGCGGCATCTGCAGGTTTCTGCCGGAGAGGGCGAAAACAATACCGGCTTGACCACAACCGCCGGAAGGTTGCTTTTCGGTGGCGATGCCAACGGCAACCTGGTCGCTTACGACCCGGTGAATGGAAAGCCGCTCTGGCATACCCACCTCGGCCAGGTATCCAATGCGGTGGAAACATACATGCTTGACGGACGCCAGTACATCCTGGCGGCCTCTGGCGATTCTCTCTATGCTTTCGCTCTGAACTTCTAGAGGCGCTCAGGTTCCGGCAAGAGCGAACCATCAGCCAAGCGAAAAGGACGAATAGGTATCCTGTCGCTCTTGGACGGAAGAGACCTTCAACCTTACTTCTTTGGTGCAGTCTGGGCCAGCGATCGCAGGTAAGCCACCACCGCCTCCGCGTCCGTCTTGCTGAGGTGGTAGTCAGGCATAGGAGGCCGCGGAGATTGTCCAAGGTACTTCCCAGTCATGAAGAAAGTGACGGCATCTTCCTGCTTCCAGCCGGGTAACCCTGCGATGTTGACGGACTTCTCCGCCCAAGGCATGGGTAACGTGGGCTTAAACGGCAGCACCGAGCCTTTCAACCAGAGGCTTTGGTCTGGCTCGCCCTTCTCATTCATCGGCGTGTGGCAATCGCCACATCTCGCCACCTCGACCACAAGATACTTGCCGCGTTCTATTTGCTTCGATTGGGCGAACGCTGCGGCCGGCTCCAAAACGACCAGCGCGGCCAGCGAAAGACAAATAGCTGCCCAAGACGATTGGTTCATGTCTCCTCCCCCAGGAGCTTCCTTTCAAAAACAGCACTAGTGTATGCCGCCTCGCCTGCCAACTCTACCGGCGACACCGTGTTCGATGAGACGCTTCGTCAGAGGCTGGCGATTCAGCTCCGGCAATCGCCTTACCCAGTCTTATCTCGGTACAAGCTACTTCCCACACCCTGCGATCTATGGGCCAGCGTGCGGGTGCGCGGCTCACGCCGGAACTCTCTCGGGGAGTCTGCGAGCGGACCGAAAGTGCCGCCGTCCTGGAGGGCTCGATCGCACCCCTCGGAAGCCAATACGTATTGGCGCTTCAGGCCAGGAGCTGCCGTACCGGCGAGGTGCTAGACCAGGAACTGGTGCAGGCAGCAAAGCAAAAAGATGTGCTGGGCACACTGGATCAGGTTGCCAGCCGATTCAGAAAGCGGGTAAGTGAGTCGCTGACCACCATCCAAAAGCACAACACTCCTCTCGCCGAGGCCACGACCCCTCCACTCGAGGCGCTCGAAGCCTACACCATGGGCTGGAAGCGTCACTGCAACCGGGGCCCTGGCCTGGTGGGCTGGACATCGACGAATTCATCATGCTGGAGCATGCCATCGCCTGCCTGAAAGGCGACCAGGCAGCCATGGACCGGGCCGCCGCTCGGGCCCGGGCAAGGTCCCGGGAGGGATACCTGGACATCCAATGAGGAGGCGTTCGCTCTGGCTTAGAGGGGGTCACCTGCAAAAGGCGAGGATTTTGTCGCCGCGCGCGGTGGACCAGGCCCGGCAGGAGGTCCAGCCAGCGAGAGAGCCGGCCTATGGGAAGCGGGGAGCATTCGCTTTGCCGGGGGACAAGACCAAGGCAAGAAACAGCCTATGAGGATTTCTTCACGCTTTGGAAGGACGCCTACCCCGACGTACCGCTCATCAAACGGGCTCGCGCCGAGCACGTGAGCCTGAATTAGTGGGTGCCGGGACAAAGTACGCTATCGTGAATCTATGAAAATTGTTCTTCTGTCCTCTCCTCTCCTGGCCGCCGGCAGGCTAGCTGCTCTGTCAATGGTTTGTATGCCGCTCGTCGCCCAGACCATGCCGCCGCTCAAACGTCAGCCCACGCCGGCCAAGGTGGTTGAAGAACACATGGCCGCCTTCTCGAGCTGCGACTGGACGCGCTTGATGGCGCAGTTTCCCGAAAACGTGGAGTTCTTTGGGCCCAACGGCCAGGTAGTTCGCGGTAAGGCTGCGCTGGGGCAGATGTTCGCCCAAGTGGTCAAGCCACCTTCGGCGGGAGGCACCTGCGGCTTGAAGGTTGTGGCCGAACACACCTTTGTGGTGGGGGACACAATCAACGTCCAGTGGCGTGCGGACTCTCCCTTGCTGAAGGAGCCTTATCGTGGGGCGGATGCCTATGAAACCCATGATGGCCTGATGGCTGCTCAAGTGACCACCTGGAATCCTGCTGAGTTGAAGTGGAAGGTGCCTCCGACTGCATCTCATAAGTAGGGAGGGACTGCGAGTTGGCAACTGGTTCCATGCTGGCGTAGGATAGGTGCAAGCAAGAGCTGTTACACTTCACGATTCTGCCCTGCCCGTATGCCCCCCAGGAAGTGTAGTTCGGCCACTCTGTGTGTTCGAGGCGGAGACCTTGATGAACATTGGGCCCCTAATCCGATCTGCGGAAGAGCTGTATTCCGCTCCTACTGATAGAAAGCATCTCGACGGTAGGGGTGAGAACCGTGGGCAACTTCTGGAATTGCGCACCGAGTCGGGACCTATCTACGTTTGCCCGTCAGGGTGGCAGCGCATTCGCCTGCTCTGGACGTTCCGCCACTTTCATGTTCTCGCTCCACAGGTTTTGAGCCGCCGTGATCAACGCCTGATTGAGAAACTCTGCCGATCGGCGCTCGTAACACCCCCTCTGCCGGTCGCAAGTGACAGAGTGTTCGGAGTGGTCGAGAGGGTGCGCACGAAGTCGACGGAATCTGTGCCTCCCACAGTCACGGTGAGAACTGAACGAGTGAGGCCGCAAGCATTGCCGGCGAAGCCTGGCATCCCGGATTTGCCGCGCCAGGGTTTGCATGTGGTCCGGGCCCGATCGGTTGGGGGTGGGCGCGAAGACCGTTTCCGGCAATGGGGGGCGTTGGGCATGCTCACCGCCGTTTGTCTGGTGGTGATCCTGGCACGGGTTTACGGCGTGTCTCTGTTTGCAAGAACAGCGCCCATAAGGAAACCTGCAACGGTATCCGGACCAGTGAGGCAGGCTGCGACTCCGGCTCCGCCGACGGTGCCACTACCGAGCGTGGAAAAACCGCAGCACCGGGTTGCGCCTCCGGCTCCAGAGCCCACATTGGTTGCCCGAAAGTCCGAGCCAGCGGCTATGGTTTCGAAGCAATCCACGACCGATAGCCGCCTCGCAGCTGTTGTCGAATCGCCCGCGGAACCGCCTGCGATTGCCCCTTCCGGCGCCTCAGAACGACTATTTGTCTCGGACCTTCCGCAGGGTCACTTTGTTCAACCTGTCGTGTCTGATCCTAATCTGGTCGGAGAGTTGCGCCTGAAAGCGCTGATTGGCGCCGACGGCTCGGTCAAAGACGTGACCCTGGTGAGTGGCAACCCGAGGTTGGCGGAAGCCGGAATGCGCGCGGTCCGGCGCTGGCACTACAGTCAGTATCAAGCTCTGGGCCGTCAAGGTGAAGGAGAGACGCTCATCCGGATGAATTTCTTTGGCCAGGATGCAGTGTCGGTGACAACGGTCGCCAGATAGGCCCCCCTCCGGGGGTTTTATTCGCCGGCGGGTTGTGCTGGCGGGTTGACGACCATTGCGCTGCCGACGATTTCAATCAGCGAATCACCGGGAATCCATTCCAGTGCCATACAGGCGCGCGAAGGAGCGCTCCCGGGGCTGAAGTAGGTGCGATAGATTTTATTCAAAGTGTCGTATTGCGCTTTGTGGGCATCGAAGCGCGCCTTGCCGGTTGGCAAGGGGATACCGTCGGCGAGAGGAAGACAGAGAAAGACCTGGGCATGGATGATGCTGTCCATGGTGCAGCCGGCACGCTCCAGCGATTTTTTGAGCGCGTCCATGGTGCGCGTGACGTGCTTCTCGAAGGGGTCGGTTACCAGAACGTGATCGTCCTTGGGATAACCGTCGTTGGCACCAGTGCCGGAGAAGTAATAGATACCGTTGTGGGTGTGGTTGCCGGGACGCCTTGCCGCATCGCCGACGGGTGCGTTTCCAGCCGCAGGTGCGTTCGTAGGAGGAGCCTGCTGGGCGAAGGGTTTTGGGGCGCCGGCCAGGACTGCGGCCATCGCCGCGACCTTGCCAAAAAAGCTGCGCCGAGTGTTGATTTCCATAGGATTTCTCCCTTCACGACCTTAAATCAAGAGCGTCTGACAGACTGCATCTTCTCATGTACATGGCAAAGGAAGTCCGCGCCATGGCCTCCCACTGCGCCGCGAAATCGGGAGTTACTGCCGAGCTGAGAGCAATGCGCGAATCCGGTGTCGAGGAGCCCGTGGCGCGCACCGAACGCACATAGGGGCCCTTTCCTTCGCATAGATCGTCACTTTCAGCCCTGCCCGCTGCGCCGTAAGCCCCAGCACGCCCGCCCCAAGTACCGCCACCTCGCGCTGCGGGCCTCCTTCCACCAGCAGCTTGCGGACGACCACATCCGCCGACCCCCGGGAAAGCGACCAACCGCTGCCACTGTGGCCATAGCTATGGACCACAAGCTTGTCGCGCACGCGCTCCAAGTCCTGCCGCGGGCCGGCCGGCCGAAACGGCCGGGTACAAACGGTGATGCGGAAGATGCGGTCCGAATCAGCCCGGATGGGGATGATCGGTCCAACCGCGTCATAGAACGGCAACCCCGGCGCCGATGCCAGGGTGGGCTGCGTCAGGGTCTTCGCGTGTCGCGTACATCCCGAGAGGCCCGTTTCGTCCAAACCGGCAAGGGCCCCGGAGCCCTGGAGGAAATTTCGACGATTCATCATTTGCGTCTTCCGGTCAAAAGGTGGAATGGCGAAGCTTACTGCAAGCGACATCGCGCTTTCTCCTTTCACCCGGCTTTATGCCGCATTGACAGTTGCCGAAACATAAGCGGCACGGATATTATCCACCCTTTGGGAGACACTGGCCCCAGACAACGCATCCTAAAACCGTGGGAGGGTTTATGAACGCGTATTGTGTGATCCTTTGCCACCGGCCCATAGTCAAAGTCTTAGAGCATCCCCGCGCGAAGCGCTTCTACCTCAGAGCCGATACGGCTGATCGGGCGATGCTTACCGCATCAACTGAAAACCCTCAATGGCGTGCCATTGGCATCGAACCTAGTAGCCTGTTTGGTCGCGTTCCAGAGGATGGTCTTTCGCACCCTACACCGGATAATTGGCACGCGGCTTGAGCTATGCTGATGCCCAGGAAACCGCATGACGGACTCTGGGCCGCTCAAGTGAGCACCTAAAATCCCGCCGGCTTGAAGTATCCCCCATCGGTGACGACAGATTTCGAACAATGGAACACCGCTGTCAGCTTTTACCTATAAGCTGCGCGAAGCAATACAGCGTGGAAAGAGTGGTAAGTTAGCTCCCGGTTACCACACTTCAGGCTTTCGTTGCTTCGGTCACAGCATATAGATGCGGATTGGCCGTATCTAGTGTGACCTTATCTTCGATCGAGGCCACCTTGGCCCCATCGCTTTCGTCCCAGGTACGCTTGGACGAACGGGGGGGGGGCGCCCTTCCTGTCAGTAACTCTTGTTCGCTACTCGGTCCTGATCCACGGGTTGCGTTATCTCTACTGAACGGAACCTACTATCCTCTGTTTTTCTCCGTTCATGTTTTCTCCGGACCTTGAGGGGCGGCACCGTGGTAAACTCGCCGACTGATCTCTGGAGCCAAGACATGAAAGCGTCTGTATTTTATAGAATCGCTGCTGTTCTCATGCTGCTTTTTGACATCGGACATACATTTGGTTTTCGCCAGTCCGATCCCGAATGGGGAGTGGACCCGCTCATCGGCTCAATGCGGTCAATTCACTTTGTCGTGCAAGGGTTTAGCCGGACTTATTGGGACCTCTTTGTTGGTGCCGGATTCTTTGTCTCCGTGTTTCTTCTATTCGCAGCGGTATTGGCGTGGCAGCTCGGCGGTCTTTCGGCAGAGACTTTGGCGCTCATGCGCCGTACTGCGTGGGCGCTTACCCTTTGCTTTGTCGCCGTGACGATTTTGAGCTGGAGATACTTCTTCACCCTGCCTATCGTTTTCTCAATCCTGATTACGGCTTGTTTGATTGTTGCGGCATGGCTTTCTCCGAAGCCAGTCTGAAGCCGTTGGTTGCGTGCGTTCCTGCTTGGAGTGGACCCTTCGGTCCCCGCCATTCCTCCACCTTTCCGCGACGCACCGGCAAGGTCTACTATGGTGGGTCAGGTAGCGAATCCGGGGAAGCTCGCGCAGCCACTGCGCTGTGGGGCATAGGTTCCCCGGACATCCACACTCCGTCGCAGGCATTCAAAATGAGGAGGTGTCGTTACCGGGGAGGACAAATATGTGGAATCAAGAGGGGCGCGCAATCGGCATGACGCCTTCCCACCTGGTTGCAGCCGTATTCCTGGACGAGGTGTCTTGCCGCGACGCAATCGCCGATCTCAAGCTGGCTGGAGTCCGTGCGAACCAGATCGGTGTCGCTTTGTCAGACGAGGGCAAACGGGCCCATGGGCCAAACCCCGGTGCGAAGCACCTTCCCGACGATCTGGAGGGAAAGCACAGCGTCCTCTGGCGGGTCCGGCATAGCATCAAGCACGATGTGCACAGCCACCACGGGCCGGGCTTATCCAGCCGCGAGGATGCGGCGGCAGCCAACCAGGAGCAGCCGCCGTTCACAGAAATCGATCTCACCGATACGCTGCGGGAGCTGGGGATTGCGGAAGCAACCATCCAGCTGCTGCATCACCAGGTTGGTGAGAAGGGACTCCTGGTCCTGGTCGACGCCCGCGATCGCGAGGATCAACTCGAATCCATTCTCCTCAAGAATCGGGGCATGCCGCGCACAGTGATGGTTACTGAGCAGGCGAAAATTACCAGCTGAGCGGCGCGATGGTGATTTGGATTTCCTCTGAGGGAAAAATCCCGGCCGGGAATTGGCCTTACGCATGAGCCAAGTGGTGAGTAGGCCGGCGGGATGGCACCGCCAGCCCCCTTGCGTGAGACTCTCGCCGTAATTCCGCCCATCCGGGATTTTCGGCGGGCGCTGGGAGATCGTCCGAAGAAATCCCCAATTTATCGAGACCACGCCTCGCCGGAGATACCGGTTCGTTGCTCCAGTCAGGAGCCCTTCGATCGAAGCCCGGCTCGTTCATTCCCTAAAATGTGGCGATGTGGCCCGGTGCTTTCGGCCCCGATTTCCCTTTGTCTGGCAGAGCCACAGGGGTAATCTACTGGGCTTGTGAACCTGCGCGTCGACAATATGGCAATATTCGACATAACGCAGCCATTTTGACAAATCAACATCGAGTCAGCGTCTCTACACTCAGCATGCCCGGTACTTTTCGGTGAGGAGTGCAAAACGCTCGTTCGTTTGCACTGGGAAACTTAAGCGGCATCGCGGACGCGAAGTCTCAATGCCGGGGCCTTGAAAACATGCTCTGGCGTTGATTTGGATTTTGGAAGATGATGCCGGATACATCCCCTTGGGGAGGTTTTCCATCAACATGACTGGTGTTTCGAAGCGCAACCTTGTAATCGTTGGTGTCGGATTATTTTGCCTGGCCGTGGTCGGCCTGGTGGTCGGGGCTATGTGGCCAAAGCACGTCTCAGGGGCACAGCCGGGCGCCCCTACGGATGTCGAAGTGGTTCAGGTTGAGCAGAAGGATGTCCCGATTTTCGGCGAATGGATCGGCACCCTCGACGGGCTCGTCAACGCCGACGTCAGGGCGCAGGTTACGGGGTACCTGCAAAGGCAAGGCTATCAAGAGGGCGCATTCGTCAAAAAGGGTCAGCTCCTGTTCGAGATCGACCCGCGGCCTTTTCAGGCAGCTCTCGACCAGGCCCAGGGCCAACTGGCACAAGCAAAGGCTGCGCTCGCCAATGCCGTGGCCGTGCAGGGCCGCACTGATCTGGATGTCAAGCGCTACAGGCCACTGGCACAAGAGCAGGCCGCCAGCCAGCAAGATCTCGACAATGCCGTCCAGAACAACCTGGCGGCCCTGGCCAGTGTGGAAACGGCCAAAGCTCTCATCAAGACCTCTGAGGCCGCGGTTGAAACGGCAAAGATCAATCTCGAATTTACCCGGCTCGTCGCCCCCATCGATGGCATCGCCGGACAAGCCCTGCTTCAAGTAGGCGCGCTGGTCAATCCTAGTAGCGGCCCGGTCACTTCCGTTTCCACGGTTGAGCCGATCAAGGTTTATTTCACGGTTGGCGAGCCCCAGTATCTTGCATGGCGGAGACGCTTCCCAACGGAGACCAGTCGCCTGGCGGCGGACAAAGCTCTGCGCCTGCAACTGATTTTGGCCGATGGTTCCACCTACGCGCACGAGGGCACATTCTACTTTGCGGACCGCCAGGTCAACGAGAGCACCGGGGCAATTCGGATTGCCGGGCTGTTTCCTAATCCGGGAAACATTCTGCGTCCTGGCGGCTACGCCAAAGTGCGTGCCGTCGTCAGCCTGCAACATGACGCGCTGCTGGTTCCTCAACGCGCGGTGTCCGAGCTGCAAGGCGCATACCAGGTCGCGGTTGTTGATACAGACAACAAGGTCAGCATTCGAACGGTCACGGTCGGTGACCGCGTCGGCGGCATGTGGGTGATCGCAAGTGGGCTGAATCGAGGAGAAACAGTCGTCGCCGAGGGGGTGCAAAAGGTGCGCTCGGGCGCGAAAGTGAACCCCAAGCCGTTTAGCCAGCGACGCCAAGGATAGATCGGCCGATGTCAAAGTTCTTCATCAACCGCCCCATCGTCGCCATGGTCATTTCCATCATCATGGTGCTGGTTGGCTCGCTCACCATCCTGAGCTTGCCGGTCGCCCAGTTTCCCAACATCACCCCGCCGGAGATTCAAGTCCTGGCCACTTACGTGGGGGCAGACGCGCAAACTCTGGAGCAGGCGGTTGCCACGCCCATCGAGCAGCAGATGAATGGCGTAGACAACATGAACTACATGTATTCGCTGAATGCTACCGCCAATTCAGTCACCAGCCTGATTGTGGACTTCGACGTAAAAACCGATCCAAACACCGATTTCATTCTTACCCAATCCCGTGAAACGCAGGCTGCTTCTCAGCTTCCGACCGACGTCACCAACTACGGAATCACGGTTCGAAAATCCGTGACCGCTCCCCTCATGTGGGTTGCCATCTACTCGCCGCATGGAACCTATGATGCCAAGTTTCTGGCCAACTACGCGTACATCAATCTCGTGGATCCCATCCTCCGTTCGCCCGGCATCGGCAACGTTACCGTATTCGGGGCCGGCCAATACGCGATGCGGCTTTGGGTAAGACCCGACCAGTTGGCAAAGCTGGGGATCACGGTCCCTGATATCGTGAGCGCCGTTCAAGCGCAAAATACGGTGAACCCCGCCGGTAAGGCAGGCGGCGAGCCCGCTCCCAAGGGCCAGGAATTTACCTACACCGTTCTCGCCCAGGGCCGCCTCATCTCGCCGGAAGAGTTCGGCAACATTGTGGTTCGCGAAACTCCCGACGGTGGCACCGTCCGGGTCCGCGATGTCGCCCGCATCGAGCTTGGTGCCCAGGACTACAGCGTCGCCGGCCGTTTTGACGGGAGGCCGGGTGCCATTATTGCGTGCTATCAATTGCCCGGCTCGAACGCGGTCGACGCAGCTGCCGGGGTCGAGAAACTGATGGCGCAAATGAAACAACGCTTTCCCGAGGACATGGACTTTACTGTGTCGCTGGACACGACAAAGTCGGTTACGCAAGGCATCAAGGAAATCGTTAAGACGCTTTTGATCGCCCTCGTCCTGGTGATCCTTGTCGTCTATCTTTTCCTGCAGAGCTGGCGTTCCACGTTGATCCCGCTTCTGGCGGTGCCGGTTTCGCTGGTGGGCACGTTTGTATTCTTTCCCCTTTTCGGTTTTTCCATCAACACGCTTTCTCTCTTTGGCCTGGTATTGGCAATTGGTCTGGTGGTGGACGACGCGATCGTGGTGGTCGAGGGCGTGGAACGGCACATCGAGGAAGGACTCACTCCAAAGAACGCCGCTTTCAAAGCCATGGAAGAGCTCTCCGGCCCAGTGGTAGGAATCGCGCTGGTTCTCTCCGCTGTATTCGTGCCCACAGCCTTCATTCCCGGAATTACGGGCAGGCTCTATCAGCAGTTCGCGGTCACCATTGCCATCTCCGTCGTTCTCTCTGCCTTCAACGCTCTTACCCTAAGCCCCGCCCTTGCCGCGCTGCTTCTGCGCCCGCGGCAACCGAGCCGCGGCCTGCTGAGGAAATTCTTCGATTGGTTTAATCGCCGTTTCGAGCAATCCACCGAGGGCTACGTCCGTTGGAGCGGAGTGCTGCTCCATAAAACCGCCGTCCTGGTTGTACTGCTGGTGGCCTTTGGGATTGCGGCGGCCTTCTTCGCCAACCGCCTGCCGACCAGCTTCATCCCCGACGAAGATCAAGGTTATGCCTATGTCAATCTGCAACTGCCCAACGGGGCTTCGTTGGAACGGACGACTGCGGTCGCGGCTGATGTCGAAAAAATCATCATGAATACCCCCGGGGTTCAACACACGACCACCGTCGTGGGCTTCAGTTTGCTTAGCTTTGTTCGTACCAGCTACAACGCGTTCTTCTCTATAGCCCTCAAGCCCTGGGACGACCGCAAGACGAGCGCCCAGCAATTTCAAGCGATCAAGGCTCATCTCAACCGGGAGTTGAGCAGATTGCCTGCGGGGGTGGCCTTCAGTTTTTCCCCGCCGGCCATTCCGGGCGTCGGCACTGCGGGCGGATTCACCTTCATCCTTGAAGACCGTGCGGGCGGCGACATTCAGTTCCTGGCCAGGAACCTGGGCGTGTTTCTTGAAGCGGCTCGAAAGCGGCCGGAAATCGCCAGCCTCACCACCACTTTCCTGCCCAGCGTCCCGCAATTATTTGTCGACGTAGACCGCGACAAGGTGCTGAAGCAAGGGGTAAATCTGAACGATGTCTACCGCACCATCCAGGCGTTTATGGGCGGTTATTTCATCAACTATTTCAATCGTTTCGGCCGCCAGTGGCAGGTATATGTCGAAGCCGAGGGTGAGTATCGCGGCAGGGCGGAGAACGTCGGAGAATTCTATGTCCGCAACAACAAGGGAGAGAACGTCCCCCTGTCTACACTGACCACGCTCAAACCGCGTCTCGGCCCGGAATTTACTATGCGCTTCGACGAGTACCGTTGTGCGCAAATCAACGGCAGTGCCGCACCTGGCTATAGCTCGGACCAGGCGACGGCCGCGCTCGAAGCTGTTTTCAAGCAAACGATGCCGCGAGAAATGGGCTTCGACTACTCCGGTATGTCGTTTCAGGAACAGAAAGCCCGGGAAGGTGTTCCGCCGGCGGTGATCTTCGGGCTTTCGCTCTTGTTCGTCTTTTTGATACTTGCCGCACTTTATGAAAGCTGGTCGTTGCCCTTCAGCGTATTGCTCAGCACGCCGGTGGCAGTTTTTGGCGCCTTCTTCGTGCTATGGCTCCGCCGCGTCATCCTTGGCGCGTTCCTGCCTGCTTACATGGTTCAGATCGAGGGCGACGTCTACTCGCAGATCGGGCTGGTAATGCTGATCGGGCTGGCAGCCAAGAACGCAATTCTGATCGTCGAGTTCGCCAAGGATCAGTACGAGCAAGGGAAACCTCTCGCGGATGCGGCGCTTGAAGGCGCCAGGCTTCGGCTGCGGCCGATCCTGATGACGTCGTTCGCGTTTATTCTCGGCTGCGTGCCGCTGTGGACCGCAACTGGGGCCGGTTCGGTGGCGCGCCAGATCATGGGAACGACGGTTATCGGTGGGATGATGGCCGCCAGCGCAATCGGGATCTTCTTCGTCCCGGGAATTTTCTACCTGGTGGAAAAATGGTCCGGCGCCGGCCAGGAGCGCGTTTCCGTACCGTTACCGAAAACACCTTCGCCGGAGCCGGGGGATTGAGATGCACTGTACCGCGACGAGTGGGACGAGACACGAGCGGAGTTGCACATGATGAAGCTGACAAGATTGCCGATTGCGATGTTGGCTTCCGGTTTGCTTGCCGGTTGCATGGTCGGTCCCAATTATCATCGGCCGGCTATTCAAACTCCGGCTGTGTATCGTGATCTGTCCAAGAACCCCCAGCTTCAGGCTCAGGTAGTCTCCTATGCGGATCTTCCCTGGTGGCAGGTCTTCAAGGACCCGAAGTTACAAGAGCTGATTCGCGTGGCGCTCAAGCAAAATTACGATTTGCAGTTGGCCACGGAACGTATCGTTGCCGCGCGCGCCGAGCTTGCCATCACTCGCTCAAGCCTGTTTCCTCAAGTTCAAGGCAACGGCAATTTCAGCGGTGGCAAGGACAATACTTTCCAAAACAAGTACAACTTCCTGACCCTTACGGGCGACGCGGCGTTCCAGCTGGATTTCTTCGGCCGTCTGCGTCGGGCAACCGAGGCCTCACGGGCCGAGCTCCTGGCTACTGAAGCCGCGAGGCAAACGGTCATATTGACCCTGGTCAGCGACGTCGCCGCCGACTACTTCGCGCTGCTGCAACTCGACCTGCAGCTCCAGATCACGCGGGATACGGTCAAGACGCAGATAGATTCGGTCAAACTCACCAATCTGCGCCTTAACCACGGTGTGGCAACAAAACTGGACGTGCTCCAGGCACAGCAGGTTCTCGATACTGCAAATGCCGCCGTTCCTGACCTGGAAAGGCAAATTGGCCAGGAGGAAGACGCCATCAGCATCCTGCTCGGCAATTACCCGCAGGATGTGTCACGCGGACTTCCCCTGGTCGAGCAAACACTACCTCCCGAAGTGCCACCCGGCCTTCCTTCCTCAATCATCGAGCGGCGGCCTGATATTCGCGAGGCGGAACAGAACTTGATTGCGGCGAACGCCGAAATCGGAGTCGCCAAGGCTGAGTTTTTCCCGCAAATTTCGCTGACCGGGTCTGGTGGTGGTTCTTTCGGAAGAAGCAGTACGTTCTCGAGCCTCATGAGTTCGCAGCTCGGCTTCTGGTCTTACGGTGCCCAGGTAAGCCAGCCGATTCTCACGGGTGGCGCGCTGCGCGGGAATCTGCGCCTGGCTGAGTCGCAGCACCAGCAGGCTCTGATCGCTTACCGGCAAACCATTCAGCGCGCTTTTGGAGACGTCTCGGATGCGCTCATCGGCTATCAGAAACTGCATCAGGTGCGATTGCGCCTCGAGGATAGCGTCGCGGATCTGCAGGAGTCTGTTCGCCTGTCTAACATGCGCTACAAGGGAGGTACCACGACTTACCTTGAAGTGTTGGACGGGCAGCGGTCCCTGTATAACGAAGAACTGACACTCGCGGAGGCGCGAGGGAGCGAGTACCAAAGTCTGGTACAGCTTTACAGGGCACTCGGCGGAGGCTGGCAATGAAGATGTATTCCAGCTAATAATCGGGGAGCAAGGGTCCTGAGCGGTAAGAGCCACTGAACGAAGAGTGCGATCCGTAGTTGGGAGTGTTGGGTGATCCTATGGCGTGGTCCTCAACGCTACTGTTTCCGTAGATGCTCGATCAACTTCATTGGGTGGATCGGCTTCGCTACCAGTTCAAACTCGTAGCCTTGCTGGTGACCTCGAAGCAAAATCTCTGATATGCCCGCTTGGCCGGAAAACAGCAGGATTCTCGTTGCTGACGACATTTTGCTTACGGCGATGGCAAGTTCAACGCCATTCATCCGGGGCATCAACACATCCGTAAGCAGATAGTCAGGTTGAAACTCTGCCATCATCCCCAGTGCGGTCCATCCGTCGTATGCCGTTCTGACACGAAAGCCAGCGCCCTTGAGAATGTCGGTACATGTGTCCGCAATCAACCTCTCATCGTCGACAACGAGAACTTTGGGCTTGGCCCATTGGTTCTCGGTTGATTCGGTGTCGTGGGGCAGTTCTCCCCGCGAATTCCGCCTAATCTCGTCGGCAAAGTAGACGCAGCTTGACCCGTTTTCCAGCATGCCATCTCCTGGGACTCCAATACTATTTCACTTTTTCGTCAGTCCCGCCGAATTGCGAATGGGAGGTAAATCACAATGCTGGTGCCGCTCTTTCCCGGCTCGGTGCTGCTGGTGACCGCAATTTGACCGCCGTGCCGGTCAACGAGTTGTTTCGTTATCCAAAGCCCAATACCTGTACCGAGATCGCCTTTAGTCGTGAAGAAGGGCTCGAAGAGCCTGTGGAGATTCTCCTGGCTGATTCCAATGCCCTCATCCCGGACGATCGTCTCGATGCCGTCTCCATCCAGCGCCATTGTTTTGCGAACAGAGATGAACAGTCTCCCCCCCTCCTTCATGGAATCAATGGCATTGGCGATGACGTTCGAGAAAACCTGAAGTATCTCTCCCTGCCTGACCGAAATCTTGCGGAGATCGTTGAAGCTGATTTCAACCGAAATCCCGCTGGTACGCAGCTTCGATTGATATACCGTCAGAACGTTCTCAATCAGGTTATGGAGATAGACTTCGGATGGAGAGCTAGTGTCTCGGTAATAGCCTAGCGTCTGGCGGGCAATGTGCGAGACACGTTCCAGTTCGCTTTCCGCTGTGAGAAGGTAACTGTGCGCGGTTGGGCTTGCCGCGCTGTTCTGGCGCGCGAGGAATATCAAATTCATCAAAGCTTCGAGTGGGTTGTTTATCTCATGGGCTATGGAGGCCGCCATGCGCCCGGTCGCGGCCAGTTTTTCCGATTGGATCAGCGCCTTCTCCATTCGCTTGCGATCTGAGATATCGCGCGCAATTTTCGACGCCCCAATGACTACCCCCGCAGCATTCCTGATAGGGGAGATGGTTACGGAAACCTCGATTCGCTCTCCATTTTTCTTCATTCGCGTGGTTTCATAATGATCGATTCGCTCTCCAGCCCGGAGTTTGCTAAGAATTCCGTCCTCTTCGTAATGCAGTTCTTGGGGAATCAATCGCAGCATCGGCTGCCCCACCATCTCCTCCGATGTGTAGCCGAACATCTGACGCGCACCTGGATTCCAGGTCTGGATAATTCCATTCAGGTCTTTGCTGATGATGGCATCGTCAGCGGAGTCGACAATGGTCGCGAGCCGATAGCGGCTGTCATCGAGACGCCTGCGATCAGTGATATCCCGCGCAATCTTGGAAGCCCCCAGGACCCGGCCCCTACTGTCTTTAACTGGGGATATCGTCACGGAGATCGGAAACCTGTCACCGCCTTTCCTGACCCTCACGGTTTCGTAGTGGTCAATCGATTCCCCGGCTCGGATTTTCCGCAGAATCTCGGCTTCCTCGGCATAAAGATCTTCGGGAATCAGGCGCAGGATGGGCTGGCCTACCATTTCGTCCGCGGTATAGCCGAAGAGCCGCCGGGCCCCACGATTCCAACTCGTAATGATGCCATTCAGGTCCTTGCTGATGATGGCGTCGTCCGAAGAATCGACTATGGCCGCAAGGAGATACCTTGCATTCTCTGCGGGATCATCTACGGCAGTTTCGGACACGTGCGACCCACTTTGTATCGAATTTTCGGTTCGGGAGTACAAGCTGGGATTTCTCCTGAGATTTGACTTTAGGCGGAAAAACTCCCTACGGTTTTGATTGGATGCAATCCTTCGGGGAATGGTTTTCATGTGATTAACAGTATTGCCGCATCCCGCTGGTCAGCGGAGGGGAGTAATCTGCCGTATCACACCACTTAGGTTCGTACACCACACGAGGGACGGAGTTTTTCTGTGACATTGATACTTTTATAATCCATGAGGCTGGACGTCGGCTTCGCAGATGTCACGGTGGCGGCAGCCAATATCAAGATGAGTCGCGATTTTGGGTCGGCGAAGCGGTAAGAAGTAGACGATGGCCATGAACCCGAACAACGATCGGAAGATTCCTCGAGAGCTTCGATCCTTTGCCACATACAGCATACTTCTTGGGCTATTTGCAGGTGTCGCTCCCCTCGGAGCGCAGGTTGGATCAAGGTTCCCGAAGGCGACTGGAGTCGTGACGCCGGGTATCGAGCGGTCGATGACCGATCTGCGGCCAGAGGCGACATTTCAAGTGGGTGGTCATCCTGACTGGATGGCTCTGGCGGGCGATTCTGTCTGGGTCACGAGTTCGAATACCAACCGCGTCATCCGGCTAGATGCGTTTACTAATAAAATCGGCGGATTCGTAACCATTCCTGAGCCGTGTTCTGGTCTCGCAATTGGTTTTGGGAATCTTTGGGTACCGAGCTGCTCCGACCATAACCTCGTCAAGGTCGATCTGAAGACACAGAAGGTCGTCGCTACGGTTCCCGCTAGTCCCGCCGATTCCGAGGGCGAAGTTACGATAGGAGCTGGAAGCGCCTGGATCGTCACTGCTCCCAAAGGAGAGTTGGCGCGTATTGACCCATCAACCGATCGCATCGTGGTCAAAATTAAGATTCCCCCACGCTCATATGCAGCCGCTTTTGCCAATGGCTCGGTGTGGATCACGTCGACCGGTAGCAACCTGCTGTCCCGGGTCGATCCGGCGACGAACAAGGTCGTGTCAACCACTCGTGTTGGGAAGGCGCCGCGTTTCCTTACTGTTGGCGCTGGCTCGGTGTGGACGCTCAACCAGGGCGATGGCACCGTCTCCCGCATCGACACGACGACCGGCAAGCTGGTAGCGTCCATCGAAGCGGGCCTTTCCGGCGAGGGAGGCGAGATCGCATATGGGGAGGGTTCGGTATGGGCGACGCTGTTCGGCTTTCCCATCACCAGGATCGACCCGGCAACCAACAAAGTTACGCAGCAATGGGCCGGAAAGGGCGGAGACAGCATTCGAGCCGGTTTGGGGTCGATCTGGCTCACCGATCTGCTTGCTGGAGTGGTATGGCGGCTGAACCCAGCGTTGCAATAGTCGGCAGCTTTGCCAGATTCATTTTCACAAAAAGACTCCGCAAAGCCGCAGACTATACTGTTGCCCTCACTACTGTTGCCCTCACTCATGGAGAAGGAACTTGCCGGCACCGGTTCAGCTGGTACAGCGCCGATGTCTACCTGCCGGTGAAACTCAACCAGGCCAGACATATGTATATGGCTGACCTGCCGCTTAGGTCTGGCGCCTCCCGCGACATGGCGAACGCCGCGACATGCCCAACATTTCCAGAAAAGTTCGCGGTCAGTGCCTCTGCATTTCGCCTGTTCTGCGCCTATACTGATTGCAACTTGTCAAGGACGGATTCGGGGATGCGAATCCGTCCGATACCCGGCTGGCGTTGGCCGTAACGTTACAACGTTCGGGTTATTTCATCTCAGCAGTCCGGCTAGTAAGCTGGCGCAGGGGGACTTTATGGCAAGGAATCAGACTCTAGAGGCAGCTAAACCACAGATACCGTTATCCACCCGGCAATCAGAAAAGCCAAGTCCAGACGAGAGGAAGCCTCCTTCTCCGGAGACACGGATTGACAGACAACTGGAGAGGAGGGACGCCCAAATGGGAACGCATTCCCGATCAACCACCACCTGGGTGGCTGCAGCCAAAGGGAACCAGCAGAAATATCACGAATGGAACAAGCGTTGCGCTCTCGAGTTGAAAAGGCATGACGGATTGTCTACTGGCGCGAGGTTCTTCAGCGCAGCATTTTCCCTGTTATTTGCAGGGAAGGAACGTGCGGACCTGGACCGGGTAATAGACGCTACGATCGATACAGAAACGAGTGCAGAAACGCTGAGTTTCTTTCTTCATCACAGGCTGCCTGTTGGGCGCGGGGGCGAGGCTAGAACCAGGAAGTATGTTGCGGACTACTTTGAGGCCAAGGAGAAGAGGAACAGAGAGAAGCGATTCCACGATGCGGTCCTGTTTCTGTTCGAAGAGGGCTTCACCCGCGACGAGTTGCACAAATTGGCAGCGCAAGCGGAAGAAGCGTAGCCCACGAAATTCTGGGTTTGAGCCAAGCCTCACGGATGCAAGACATTCACGCGGTATGATTATCTGATTTTAGCCAGAGCTCCCTATCCGCATTTCGGGCTGGGCTTGTCTGTAGCTGTTGCTCGTACCATTTCACCATTTGATACGAGCGGAGATAGTTCTCGACTTTGGCAATTTGTAGGTCAATTTCGTTGGCAGCGTGAGAGCTGTCCGCTAAATTCCTTCTTTCCTCGATCAGAGCGAGGAGCAACGACTGTTGGATCTTGAAGTCATTCTCTAAGTCGGGTTTCACGGATCCCCTCACGCTTGACAGCAAGCGGCTATAGGATGCCGGGACAGTCTAGCGAAAGACAAGAGGTACAGGGCGGCCATATTGCGCCAATAGGCTGGCCCCTGAATCTAGTTCGGCACCCGGCCTGCGCCGTCTACATGGCGGCGGCGATCTTCACCGCATGCGCCAGCTCAGGCCGCTGACTGTGCGTCGCGGAGTCTGTCTGCCGGGCTGCCGCAGCATAGAACGATTGTGCCTCAGCCGGCTGCTTCGCCTGCTCAGCCGCCTGCCCGGCGCTGAGTAATCCGTTCAGCCGGTTCGGGCTTAGCTTGAGAGCGATGCGATACTCCACCAGCGCCTGCTCAGGACTGTGTTGCAACAGCAACAGATCGCCCAGCATCTCGCGCGCCGGGATATCTACTTCCATTTGCCCCAGCTTATCCTGGCGATCGGCGGCCTTGCGCATAGCCGCCAGAGCCGTCGCAGGCTGATCGTCCGCGAACGCCTTCCAGGCTGCGACCTCCTCCCGCTTCACCTCCATCGCATCCGCGAACTCCGATAACGGAGAGTTCTTGAGGCTTTCGAAGCCTCGATCGAACGCCTCTAGGGCCGCCGCCGCCAGCTTCGGGTTGTGTAGATGGCCGGCGGCAATGCCCTGCCCCCAGTAAGTAAACAAGGCCTCGTAAGGCTTGGAGCCCGGCGCCGGCGTCTCCACCGAAAGGGCCTGCCAATCATGCATCTCCGCGGCATAGATCGCCCTCAATTCGTTATCGAAGGCACGCCCGTCATCCTTCATATCGTCCATGCCCGGCATGGCGCTCATATGCTCGCTGATGGCTCGCATGTTGTAGGTCAGGTCTCTTGCCTTGGTGTCCTCGCCCACCTGCAGATAGGCATAGATCAGAAACTCGTCGGCGTGCATCTGGTGAGCGGCGCCGGGTTGCCCTGCTGCTTCGGCCTTTTCTGAAGCAGCCACGGATGCCAGGTTGGAATCGATGTCCTCAGGCCACATGCCCAGCCGGGCAAAGATGTGCCCGGGCATGTGCAGCGCATGGGGAGAGGAAGGCGCGATCTTCGCATATTCCCGTGCAGCCGCAAGGCCTTCGGGAGCCAGAGCCGGCGTGTCGCAGGTGTGGATGATGTAGTGGGCCAGTCCGGGATGCTCGGGGTGAGACGCGTACAGCGGCACCAGGATCGCCAGCGCCTGGTGCTCATGGGTGAGCGATGTGTCGTTCGGCGGTACCGAAGCAAGGATCGATAAAGCATCGAAAGCTGCGCCCTCCACGTCGTCGGGGAAGGCTTGATGCAGCGCGTTCATTTTGACTTCGTAGGCATCGGCTCGCTGCTGAAAGGGCGCGTCGGCAGGAGAGAAGAAGGCGCTGAGCGCGTCGATGTATGCACGCTCGCGCGCGGTGCTCGCTCCCGCGGGCGCGGCCAGTGTGCCCGCCTGGGTCATCTCCGCCGCACCCAGCTTCAGCGCGTCCGCGTCCGGGTGACCCCACAGCTCCTGAAACTGGGTCATGGCAATGCCCCAGTGGGCCATAGCGCAGGCAGGGTCGTCCTTGGCGATCGCCTGAAACTGCATCTGCGCTTCCGTATAGCCGAACGAGTGCAGTAACGCCACCCCCCGCTCCATCGGCTTCTGCGAGCGGGCAGCGCACGAGGTGGGGAACGATACCTGGCCAAGCTTCTCGATTGCGTCGGTCGCATGGTGGTGATCGTGATGATCCATGCCCGGCATGGTTGTCGTGGACTGAGCATACGCACGACTCGCCAGCATGGCGGCGCAGAAAAACAGCAGTAAACTCTTTCGCATAGGTTCCTTTCTACTTACGAGCCCAGGCAAAGGAATGGTATGCGGCTCTTACGGCAAGTGCAATATCCGGCCGGCGCTAGAGGATGGGGAAAGGTCTCGCCCTAACCCTGGCAATGCATTCGATACTTGCGCAATGAGCTGAAGGCAGCTCCCGCGATCCGGTCATTCTGCCCGCGGGAATGGTTCTGCTGATTCTGGTGGCCGGGGTTGGTTGCGCGATACCCGCATGGCACGCGTCCAGAGTCGATCCTATGACGGCGCTGCGCAGCGAGTAAGCCGGGGGTCGGGAGCGTCGAGCGGGTCTCTACTATTCCGATTGCTGAAGTTCCACCAGGGTCAACCGATGCGACTTCTTCGGTTGGTCGAGCTGATCGATTCGCGCCCACACCTGATCGCTCCTGTCGGCTTCAGCAGCAGGTTGCGAACGACTGAACTCCACATCGTTGCTCCGAGCCGCCTCGTGCGACTGCGGTGTGAATGCGCCCTTCCAGTCGGCTTTCGACGTCACATAGATGACGAAGGCCAGAACCGCCAGAGCGATCAGGATGAGAGCCAAGGTCGGATTAAAGAAGGCTTCAATGATGCTGAACCCGATGGCCAGACCAATCACCGCGAGGAGACCGTCCTTGAACGTCCGTGCTATCAGGATCCCCACAGCCACTGCAAATGCGATTGTCAAAACCACTTCGAGAGCCTCCAAGGCAGATCACGTAGATCGCAAACTAAGTCGAGCAGATGTTTCAAGTATGCTGGCGTAACTGCTGCAGCAACATGCCGCTTCAGGGTTAGGCTGATGATCGATTGTGGGAAAGTGCTCGATGCACAAGGGAACGTCGTCTGTCCCTTTGGTCCAGTCTGCTCTCGCCCCTTGCGCACGCGATTCTGACGCGGGCAGCGCAACTTATTTCGCTCTGTGGTGTTATTTTTGACTCTGGAGGTGAGCCGTAGGTATCGATCCGAACGCCACTCCACCCTTCCAACGTGAAACCAGACCAACAATTCAGAAACAGCCCACCAGCCCTATCCATGGGTGTGGCTGGTGGCGTGGACACTCAGTGAACGATAAGACATTTTTAATTCGATTCAAGTCGACTTACTTAAGCCCCCGGCCCGTGCTGGCGACGAAAGCTGAAATCCGAGGTGAGCATCTTGTGCTCTTGAACTCAGAGGGCAAACCAGCTGCCCTGTTCCTGCTGGAACTCGTTGAAAGTTGGTCCGAAGTGAAGTGGAAAGCGTAAGCCCTCGTCGCACATCGCGTCTCCACCTTCTGGTCCCGCGGAGATTCATTAGCGAGGGCCAATTTCCACAATGAAGTACGCCATTTCCACACTACAAAATGTGCTCAGACCCGCAATTCTACTGGGGTACTCGAGTATTATTCGAATCAACGGAAGAGCGATCTTCCAGGGAGAGGGTGGACTAAAGGTCACCAGGAGAATCGGCAACGAGACTCGCGAAACCTCCGGCAAAACGGATGGTTACGAAGGACCGATGGAAAGCTCTTGCAACGAATGTAAGAACGGAAGTGTGAGGGAAACGCGGCTGTAGCTTGCGGATCTCGAATAGCTCCGGGATGACAATCTTGTGATCAGGTGGCCGAACCGGATCTTCGAAAAATCGGAACGAGGGGGCGAGATCTCGAAAGGGAAACCGCCCCTTCGGTTTTTGTGCGGATCAATCTCGCCTAAAAGTTAGGAACTATTAAGTCAGTGCGATCTCGCCCATATCGATCTTGATCAGAAGAGGCTCTTTCACCAGCTGGTAGTCCCCCTCCCATGCGTAGATTCGCCGCCTCGCTGGCACGATGACCCCATCCGCGGGTCCTCCGCGACGCGCTTCATGTAGCCTCCACTACGCTTCGCTGCGGTCGGGAAGACGAAGGGTAGGGCGGTGCTTCCATGTCGGTATGGCAATAGGGGTTCGCAGTTCAAGAATCCATGCTGCGCAACGCCTACAAGCCCGCGCTGAAGTTTTTTTTCTGACGCGTAACGCTTCAACCCCGTCAAGCACTATAGTTTCAGCCATAAACAGTAATGTAGCGATCCGTTAGCCCTCCAGGTGTGGGAGCCTGGAGGGCAGATTTTTCACTTCTCTAACGCGGGTGGCGAATCATCGGCTCCGCGTCCGAAGATGATCCGGCGTTGCAATTCATCGTTCCTGGTGCTTAGGATGCTCCCATATCACTATGAGGGCGATCTTCACCTTCGGCCTGTTTTCGACGCTTCTCTTGCCTGCCGGTCCCTTACCGCCGGGCGTGTCGATGAACCTTGAACTGCGGACGCAGGTCCAGCCCTTTCGTGCCAGCAGCGCCTGGACGGAAGCCAGGGTTGAGCAGAACTTCTCAACCGCGAGCACGGCAATCATCATTACCGACATGTGGGACAAGCACTGGTGCAAAGGTGCAACGCAGCGAGTCGGTGAGATTGCCCGGAAGATGGAGCCGCTGCTGCAACAGGCACGTGCCGCCGGGCTGCTCATCATCCACGCGCCCTCAGATACCATGAGCTTCTACGCCAACACGGCAGGCAGGCGGCTGGCAGAAGACGCCCCCCAGGTCGCACCGCCAAAGGAGCTGGTGGTGCAGGACCCTCCCTTGCCTATCGACGATCGCGACGGTGGTTGTGACACGCCTGGAGACAAGGAACACCGCGCCTGGAGCCGGGAAACACCACTGCTTACCATCAGTCCGGGCGATGTAATCTCCGACAGTGGTACGGAGATCTACAACGTCCTCCAGCAACACCATATCGACACGGTGTTCCTGATGGGCGTGCATGCCAACATGTGCATCCTGAATCGGACCTTTGGTATCCGCCAGTTGTCCAGGTGGGGTGTGCGCTGTGTCCTGGTGCGCGACCTCACGGATGCTATGTATGATTCCGCATCGCGACCTTATGTCTCGCATGCGGCAGGTACAGAGCTGGTCATCGAATACATCGAGCGGTATTGGGCGCCGACGGTAACCAGCGCCCAGATTTCTGCTGCTTTATCCAATCAGGCGAGAGGTCCAGGCCGCTTCAAATAGCGGTCGACCATTGCGTCCGCCGTGCGCAGCGTCTGCGCCAGAATGGTCAGAGTCGGGTTACCAGAAGCATTCTGGGGAAACGTGGAGGCGCCAAGCACGAAAAGATTCGGCATCTGCCAGTGCTGCAGCCACGGGTTCACGACGGAGCTCCCCGGGCTCGCGCCCATGATGGTGCCGCCCTGCAAGTGGGTGGACTTGTAGGTGTTGACATCATAGTGACGCGGCATTGGATTTGCCACGACCTCACTGGCTCCCATCTCGCGGCCCACTTGCATCATCTTCGCCGACATAAAGCCGATCATATTGCGCTCGTTGTCGTTCCAGTCCATGGTCATGCGCAAGAGCGGGTCGCCAAACGAGTCTCGATAAGTGGAGTCCAGGTCCAGGTAGTTTGTCCGATAGGCCAGATGTTCGCCGGAGATGGACAAACTCGCGGTGCAATCGAAGGCGTCAATGGCCGCTTTTTTCCACTCCGCCCCCCAGGTTGCCTTCACCACAGGGGGCACCACCCCGAAGTTACTGATCGGCCGGTAGCCTAAGGCGAGTGCGACGATGGAGGCGCCGCGTAGAAAATCCAGCGGTCCGTGATCGAAGCAGTCGCCGTCCAGGTCGTGAATCGCCGCACCGCAGCCCCCGGAGCCCATAAACCGATTCAACGGACGGTCGAAGAACAACACCGCTCCATGGGAACTCACCTGGTGGGTGAAGTTGCGCCCGACCTGGCCTTTACCGCTCCACGCGTCGTACGCTTCGCCGATCTTCGATAGCAGCAGAAGCCGTGTGTTGTTGAGTGTCCACGAGGCCAGCACCACCAGGTCTGCCGGCTGAACAACTTCTTCTCCATTGGAGTCGACATACGATAAGCCAGTCGCTTTGCCGCCCTGGTGAAGCACGCGCCGGACATTCGCTCCGGTGCGCACGGTCACACCTTTCTGCCCCGCGATCACAGGCAGCAGGGTGTTCGTGGGCTGCGCTTTGGCGCCAATCATGCACCCAAAACGCTCGCAGAAGCCGCAATACTGGCAGGCCGGCCGCTCAATGCCATCCGGATTGCGATAAGCCTGACTCAGGTTGGCCGAAGGGCTTGGAAACGGATGGTAACCCAGGGAGCGGGCTGCGTCGCTGAAGAGAGCGGGGAAATACGCCATCTTTTGTGGCGGAGTCGGATACTCCGACGAATGCGGGCCTTCAAACGGATCCAATCCGGTTTTTCCCGAAATGCCCAGCAACCATTCCGCACGCGTGTAGAAAGGCTCCAGCTCCGCGTAGGTGATGCCCCAGTCCTGAATCGAATGGTTGGCAGGAAGCCGCGCGGCGCCATAGCGCTCCACGGTGCGAGTGTGAATCTCGAAGCAGTCGGGCAAAAAGCGCGGCGTGATCCCGTTCCAATGCTCCCCGGCGCCGCCGACGCCGGTGCCGGGCAGGAAGGATGCGAACTGCCGTACGGGAAGCGCTTTGTCCTTCGATGTGAGCCGGAAGGTCACGGTCTCCCTGGACGCATCCTGCATCATGCGCAGGCGGATGGCGTAGTCCAGTTCATCCATGCCGTTGAAATAGTCGATGGGCTTGCGCGGCTCGCCGCGTTCGAGCACGACCACGGAGAGACCGGTGCGTGCGCCCAGCTCCTTGGCCATCAGCAGTCCTGCCCAACCCCCACCAGCAATGACCACATCCACCCGGGGCAGTGCCTTCACTCGGCTTGCTCCCACGGTTCGACCGAATACCCCACCACCTCGCTGAGGCTGCGCGGCTTGGGCCGATAAGGCTTGCCATAATGCTGGTCGATGTTGTCTCTCCAACTCATGTACGGGCCCGGATAGCCGATCGCCTGCCATCCGATCATGTCGACATTGCCACCGTGCATCGGGTCGCAGAACATGCCCTCGATCGTATGTTGGCGCAGGAGTCGAAAGAAGTAAGTGGTCTCAATGGCTCGCAACCTGGCGTCCTGGTCGGCTGGTGGCAGGTGGTCAAAGTCCCGCCCCAACAGCACCAGTCCTGCGCGATAGACTTCACGCGGTGTGGCCTTCGCTTGATAGCCCTGCTCGGGTATTCCGTCTTCAAAGGGCGGCTGCGTGTAGCGGTAGCGATCACGTCCGTAGGGACTGGCTAACTGCCGGTCTATATAAATGACTACACCGGCCTCGGGCGCGCCCGGGCCGGTCGCGTCGCTGGGAAAGATTCTCGCCGCAGCAGCCGCGACCAGCAACGCTTCCTGCTGGTCGAAGAATTTGAGCGGCACACGGATCTTTCCCGCGCTCTCCGCGTGGACGCGTATGGGGCGGCGGTCGAGAGTAAACGCCAGGAAGCCGCCAAGAGCGGTTGCGGAAAAGGTGAGAAAGTGGCGGCGGCGCATGGTTAAACCCTTCCGCTCTTCGCCTGCTTGATGAGATGGTCCGCGGCACGGAACGCGAGAGCCTGAATGGTCATGGTGGGGTGATTGCGGCCACCGGTGACCAAGCTGCTGCCATCCACGATGAACAGGTTAGGAACATCGTGCGCTCGGTGGTGCTTGTCGACCACCGACGTCTTTGGGTCGTTGCCCATGCGGCAGGTGCCCCGGCTATGAGCGCCCCCGCGGGCTTCGCCGACCGGTTCCGCCCACACAGTGGTTGCCCCGGCTGCGTGAAGAATCTCGATCGACTTCTGCTTGAAGAATTCCATGCACTTGAAGTCGTCAGGATGAGCGGTCACGGTGATACGCATGGCGGGCAAGCCCCAGGCGTCTTTGAGATCGGGGTCCAGATCCACTCGATTGGTTTCGAGCGGCAACTGGGTCACGAAGTTGGAGAGGATCATCTTGCGGTTGGCCTGCTCCCTGAGCGCCTGCTTGTAACCCGCGCCCCATTTTGGAGCGAGGTGCGGTCCTGCTAACCCGTATTGAATCGGCTCCTGCTGGCCGCGTGCGGTCATGCGCCCGCCACCGTAGAAACCGCGCTTGCGATCGCTGGGGACGTAGTCCAGAATAGCAGCTCCGCTCACGATGCCCTTATATTCGTTGAGCGGATGCTCGAAGAGGCCGCTCGCATCTACGACGTTTCCGCTCATCAGATACCTGCCGACGACACCGTTGGAGTTCGCGAGCCCATCAGGAAACCGGGCCGACTTCGATAGAAGCAGCAAGCGTGGCGACTCCAGGCCGTTGGCCGACAGGACGACCGCTTTGGCCTTCTGCAATACCTCCCGTTTCCGGGCGTCGAAATAGATGGCGCCGGTCACTCGGCCGTTGTGGTCGACCGGGATCTCGCGGACGTAGCTGTAGGTTCGGATTTCGCAGCGGCCGGTCCTCTCGGCAATGGGCAGCATGGTGACGGCCGAGCTCGACCTGGCTTTGACCTGGCACCCGAAGCCCGAGCACATGCCGCAACTGATGCATGCGGGGCGGCCTTGATACGGCTGGCTGATTATCGCGGCAACGTTGGGAACAACGGTCAAGCCGAGCTTGGCGGCCGCCACCCTTAGCAGCGCGCCCGAAGCCTTGAGGGGCAGCGGAGGCAGCGGGTAGGGCTTAGACATTGGGGCAAAGAACGGGGAATCGACGCGGAGTCCGGATATGCCCATTTCCCACTCTGCCTTGGTGTAGTAGGGCTCCATCTCCTCATAGGTAACCGGCCAGTCAGCGAGGCCTGTGCCGGCAATCGTTCCCTCGTGGGTGGCTTCCTGGAACTCGTAAGGCAGGTGGCGCCAGCTGCTGCCCCCGTAGGTGACGGTCCCGCCGCCCAGAACGCACCCGTATCTGGAACTGCCACGGACCGCTTTTTCTTGATCGTTGCGGCGGAAGGTGTTCGGCTGCCGCACGGGATCGGACATCAAATGGTCCACAGGGGTGGACGGAAACATATTAAGGAGCTCGTCTTTGTTGTAGTCCTGTTCGTGCCCGTATGCGCCCGGCCCCCCTTGCTCCAGCACCACCACCGAAAAGCCGGCCACTGCCAGTTCCTTGGCCATGATGCCCCCGGCGGCCCCGGACCCGATGACGACAAAATCAACTTCGGTGGTCGGCTTATATTTGATCATTTGGGTCTTCCACGGCCTATCGGCCGGGTTTGCCGACGCCGTCGTAGTAGCCGAACGGCGGGTTGAAATGCAGCGTGTCCTCGAATCCGATCAGTTCCCAGCCGGCCTTGCCGTAGTTGCCGCCGTGCCCCGGACTGGCAAACATTCCGATAATCGTGTGCGCCCTGACCGTGGTGAAGAACGGAGTCGTCTCGATGGCCGTGAGCACTTGAATTTGCTGCGCAGAGGTCAGCATCGAGAACTTGCCGGCAGTGGGTAAAAGTTCCTTTGTCTTCGCCTGCAGATCCTTAAGTCCCTGGGCATAGATAGGATGGCTGTCGCGGAGGAAGGTGGTCAACGCGCGGTCGATGAAGTAGACGCAACGGGCTTCGTGTGCCCCTGGGGTGTCGTCGGTGGGAATGATCTGCGATGCCATGGCATCAATGTCGGCGGCTTGCTCGCTGGTGAAGAAGGCCAGAGGTACCGGATGCAGAGCTGCCTGCTGCGCATGTGCCTGGGCATCCAGGATTCCAGACCAGTTGGAGGCGAGCCAGACAGAACTTAACCCCGAAGTGGTTCCAATGAGGAAAGATCGTCGTGATGGCCGGTTCATAGTTGTTTGTCACCCCCTGATTTACGTAAGTAGCTCAGCAGATGAACGCCAACACGCATGAAATCGCTGCATGGCTTCGAAATCCTCGCGATTGTACATAAGTTCACAAGGAGGACGCCATCCAACTCAGAAAGCAAGCTACTGACAACGCTCGATTTCGAACCCTTCGGGGAAAAGGGGATACCGGAAGAAGGAAGGAAAAAGGGAGACAGACATAGGACGAAATGGACTGAACCCCGAATCGGGCAAAGCCGCCCCCCTCCTGCTACATCTACCTTTAGTCCCGGACGCTTTGAACTACGCCCGGCAGAGGCGAGGATCCAAAATGCTTGGAGCCCGGGGCTTCGAACGTCAGGATGATATTGGAAAATTCGACGTCGCTACCGCCCGTAATTTCTATCACTACCGGGGATGGTTCGACGGTAGCGGGCGCGGGGCCTCCGTTAAGCGTAAACATGGCCGTCCCGGTTACCTTAAATCCGTTCGTAATCTGCGTGACATCGGCATCGACGAGAGTGATGTGGTGAGTGTGGGCGCCCCTGGCGGCCGGATCAAAATTCCCGTTCCCACCAGTCTTTGTCAGGACCCAACCATCGGAGAATTCCATGTTCAGAGCTGCCGAAAAATCGGCCTTCGTTCCGTCTTCCTTTAACTTCAAGGACCATGGGCCTCGAACCTCATACGGACCAGTTGCAGTGGTAGTTGTACCCATAGTTGTCATGGTTTGGGGCGTATAGGCGTTGATCACCCCCCTAAATTCCTTATGCGTTGATCTTTGAGCCAGCGCGCCGGTACCAATCGCCAGCACCAGGACCACGATGACGCGTGCCGTACACCCGAAAGCTTTGCTGTTCATGAAGTTCCTCCCCCAATTTGAAATTCACGCTTGACGCAAGGACACAGTGGGACACGCGGGCGGGTACCTTCAAGCGGTAAGGCGCAGGATTGCAGCCGTACCTCGACTTGCCGTGGAATGCAGCGTTTTGCCGTGCCTTGCCGGGCGGCGGAGGCTACAATTTGGGTTCCCGGGTTCGTTCGTTGCCACAGCGGACCAATCAGGAGAGCGCGATGGACGAGCCATCCCTGGATACACGGCCATCCGAGAAACCGCTGGACGATCGGCTGGATTCGTGGAAGGAGATCGCGGCTTACCTCAACCGCGACGTGACCACGGCCCAACGCTGGGAAAAGCGGGAGGGGATGCCCGTCTACCGGCACCAGCATGACAGGATGGGCTCTGTCTATGCTTTTCGGGCGGAGTTGGACGCGTGGACGCGCAGCCGGAATCTTCGCGCAGCGGAGGAGAATGGGAACAATGCCACCCCGCCGGAACCCCCTGCACCGCTTCCCAACCCGCCGATGGCGACCTCTCGAAGCAAGCGGAAGTTTGTCTTGCTGCTGGCGGCGGTGGCAGCCACCCTGGCGATCGGCGCCGGCCTTTGGCTTGAGAGGACCGAGTATTTCTGGCGAAGCCCCATCGCTGACGCAAGATTTCAAACGGTCACAGACTTCGGTGGGGTGGAGCAGGCCGCCGCGGTGTCACGCGACGGTCATTTGATAGCGTTTCTGTCGGACCGGGACGGACAGATGGACGTTTGGGTCACGCAGACCGGTTCGGGAGAGTTCCATAACTTGACTCGCGGCAGCGCGGCGGAACTCGTCAATCCATCGGTCCGCGCTCTGGGGTTCTCCCCCGACGCTTCCCTGGTCACGTTTTGGGTTCGCAAGCAAAACGCTTCGAACGGCGGCGACATCAGCATCTGGGCAGTGCCAACGCTCGGTGGACAGCCGAGGCCATACCTCGAGGGCGTTGCCGAATTCGACTGGTCGCCCGACAGCTCCCGGCTCGCTTACCACACGCCCGGACCAGGAGACCCGTTGTTCGTGTCCAACGGCAGCCTTCCATCGGGGGGGCGGCCCATCTTCACGGCGCCTGCCGGGCTCCACTCTCACTTTCCCTTGTGGTCGGCCGACGCGGCGTACATTTACTTCGTCCAGGGCGGGCTCCCAGACAGGCTGGACATCTGGCGTATCCCTTCGGCCGGCGGAACTCCTGAACGGATCACGTCGCAGAACACGCGCGTAGGTCATCCGGTTCTATTGAACCGGCGCACGCTCATGTATCTCGCCAGCGATTCCGACGGCGCGGGGCCATGGCTCTACAGCGTGGACGTCGAGCGCCGCATTCCTCACCGGCTCACGTCTGGCCTTGACCGGTACACGTCGCTGGCGGCCAGCGCCGACGGTCGCCGCCTGGTGGCCACGATCGCAAGTCCGAAGACAACACTTTGGCGCTTACGGATCGCTGATTCAGCGACGAAGGTGCCCTTGGCGGATCCAATTCCCCTGACCACCGGCACCGGGTTCTCCCCACGGCTGGGTCCGAATTATCTGGTCTACGTTTCTGCGGCCGGGACGAGCGACGGGATCTGGAAGTTCGCCGACGGAACGGGCACCGAGTTGTGGAGTGCTCAGGGAGCGCGAGTATTTGGCGGCCCTGCAATCTCGTCCGATGGACGGAATATCGCATTCTCAGTGCGGCAAAATGGGCGAACGCTCCTGTACGCCATGCGGGCCGACGGCACGAACGCGCGAGTTGTGACCGATTCGCTCGACTTGCAGGGCGCTCCCGCATGGGCGCCCGACGGCCAATCGATCACTACGGCAGCGGACGATCGCGGCACGCCACATCTCTTCCGCGTGCCCCTCGACGGCCGCTCCCCTGCTCCTTTTGTCCACGAATACTCGGTCGATCCCGCGTGGGCGCCCGACGGCCGCTTCGTTGCCTACTCGGGCCCCGACATCGGCACCACCTTTTCGGTGAAGGCGGTCACGGCCCAGGCCACAACGCATCCCCTGCGGGCCTTGACGCTGACTCGAGGACCTCGGCACCTGGCCTTCTTGTCCGGAGGAAAGGCGCTCGTGGTACTGCGAGGAGAGGTTCAACATAAGGATCTCTGGCTTATCGATCTGGAAAACGGCACCGAGCAGCAGTTGAGTAACCTTGGGCCTGCGTTCGACATTCGCGACTTCGACATCTCCCCAGACGGCCGGGAAGTTGTTCTGGAACGAGTGCAGGAGCGTTCCGACGTGGTCATGCTGGATCTTCCCCGACGGTGAAGGGGTGGTCCGATCTGCTTCTGTTACAAAACCGGAGCCCATCGCTATCGGGACAAAAAGAGAACGGATAGGAGCTGATATTGCACCTCACATCCCCGCCGGGCCCCACGACTGCGGGCGCGATCGCCTCGCGGCTCGACCGGCTCCCAGCCACTCGAACCATGTGGAAGTTCGTCGTCCTGCTTAGCCTCGGCTTTTTCTTCGAACTCTACGACCTGCTGTATTCCGGATATATCGCGCCTGGAATCGTCAAGAGCGGCATCCTCACGTCTACTACGGCCGGCCTTTTCGGCATGACGGGCGTTGCCAGCTTCATCGCGTGGTTGTTCGCCGGACTTTTTATTGGCACGCTCTGCTGCGGGTTTCTCGCCGACCGTTTCGGACGTCGCGCGATCTTTACCTACTCGCTGCTTTTCTACACCGCCGCAAACCTGATCATGGCATTTCAGACGACGGCCGCCGGGCTGAACTTCTGGCGCTTCATGGCGGGGCTTGGCATCGGCGTGGAACTGGTGACGATCGGCACCTACATATCTGAACTCGTGCCGAAGAAGATCCGCGGACGCGCTTTTGCATGCGAGCAGGCGGTGGGTTTTCTGTCTGTGCCGGTCGTGGCATTCCTGTCGTACCTGCTTGTGCCGCGGCGGCCATGGGGTCTGGATGGCTGGCGCTGGGTAGTCATCATCGGAGCGCACGGCGCGGTGTTCGTGTGGTTCCTTCGCCGGGCATTGCCCGAAAGCCCGCGATGGCTTGCCCAACACGGGCGGCTCGCGGAAGCAGACCAGGTGCTGTCAAAAATCGAGGTGATCACCGCAGAAGAGTATGGAAGACCCCTTCCCGCTCCGGCTGCGCCCGCATCTGTGACCGCGTCTGCAACGACAACCTGCAGATTTCGCGACATGTGGGCGGCGCCCTACGGCAAGCGCGCCACGATGATGATCATCTTCAACATCTTCCAGACGGTCGGCTTCTACGGCTTCGCCAACTGGGTGCCGACACTGCTCATCAAGCAGGGTATTACAGTCACCGCCAGCCTGATGTATTCATCGATCATCGCCATCGCCGCGCCGATCGGACCGATGATTGGTTTAGTTATCGGAGACAAATTCGAGCGCCGAACTGTGATCGTGGTGGCAGCGGCCGTCATCCTGATGTGCGGGCTGATCTTCAGTCAGGTATCGGGTGGGATGCTCTCGATCACCATGGGCGTCGGCCTGACGCTCGCGAACAATATTATGTCCTATAGCTTTCACGCCTATCAGACCGAACTCTTCCCCACCGGCATCCGGGCTAGGGCGGTGGGCTTCGTGTACTCCTGGAGCCGCTTTTCAGCGATTTTCACGTCGTTTTTCATTGCCGGCTTGCTGAAACAATTTGGCACGACCGGTGTGTTCGCGTTCATCGCCGTGGCGATGCTAATCGTGATGACGGTGATCGGTTTTATGGGGCCGCGCACTCGCGATCTGGGGCTGGAACAGATTTCTCATTGACGCCGATAGCCTCGATGCGGACCTCGCGCGCAACACAACTTAGAGTTCGAGCACGGCGGTTAGAGACTTTGCGCCAGCGACGCTGTTCAGGCGGAAGCCAAACCGCCTGGATAGGATTTGCATCGCCGTGTTGTCGGACGTCATTTCGGACGAAAGCCGGCTTAGCTTTTCATCGCGTGCCATCTGGATGACCCGGCTGAGCAACTGATAGCCCAGTCCGAGATTTTGACATGCATCCGAAACCATAACTGCCACCTCCGCCTCGTTGCGAGTACGCAACTTGTTCAGCCGGCAGACTCCAAGGATGCGCGATGTACCTTGTTGTGAGTCGCGATGTTCGGCCACCAGCATGATCTCGCGATCGTAATCGCCGAAACAGATACGTAGTAAGCGATCGTGAGCAATGCGGGCGCCCAGGCTAAGGGCAGCAAAGTAGCGCAGATAGACTGTACGGTCGGAAAGAGTGTGGTGGAACTCTACGATCATCGGCTCATCTTCCGGTCTGATGGGCCGGATGGTGACTGCGCGCCCGTCCTTCATCGTGCACTGCGAAACATATTGCGTAGGATAGGGGCGAATGGCGGGCTTGGGCACTTCCTTTTGCTTCGCCGGATCGTGCAACACCACCCGCGCGTCAAGGGCCAGCAGGCGTTCCGGCGAAGCGAGGAGAGGATTGATGTCAATTTCCGCAATCGATGACTGCTCGATCACCAGCTGACTAAAGCGAACCAGCAAGCCCTCGAGCGCCGCCAGATCCACCGGGTTGCGTCCGCGAACTCCTTTGAGAGCGGTGAAAATTTGTGTCTGCTCCATCAGCCGCCGAGCAAGCGTGGTATTCAAAGGCGGAAGCGCCAGCGCACGATCTTTGTAGACTTCCACCAGTTGTCCGCCTGATCCAAACAGCAGCACAGGGCCGAACTGCGGGTCAATACTGCTGCCGAGAATCAGCTCGTAGCCATCCAGTTTGACCATCGGCTGGACGGTGACTCCAGCGAAGTGTTCGGCACCGGCCTTTTCCGTAACCGCCGACCGAATGGACTCATATGCCTGGCGAACGGCCTCGTCGTGGTGCAGGTTGAGCTTGACCCCGCCGACGTCTGTCTTGTGAGTGATAGTGTCGGAGAAAATCTTGAGCACCACGGGGAAGCCGATTTCTGTAGCGTGCCTGCACGCTTCTTCTTCACTGCATGCAATCCGCGTGTCGACGGCCGCGATGCCGTAGAGCGAGAGAACCTTCTTGGACTCGAATTCATTGAGCAGTAATCGCCCGCTCTGGCGCGCGCCGGCAATGATCTTTTCGACGGCGGCACGCGCGGCATTGTCCAGCTCAGGCCCTTCGGCCAGGCTCGGAGTTTCGTACAAGCTGCGCAGGTTTTCCGCATAACGCCACATGTAGGTGAAGGCGCGTGCCGCGGTATCGGGAAACAGAAATGTAGGCACGCCCGCACGATTGAGAATGGCCTCTCCCTCACCGATACTGGCGCCACCCATCCAGCTCGCCAGCAGAGGTTTGCCGGAAGAGTTGGCGTACGGTTTCAATCGCTCAGCGATCTCTGTGGGGTTGGTCATGCCCTGCGGTGTAAGGATCACCAGGAGACCATCGCTATGGGAGTCCTGCACAGCGATTTCGATGGCCTGTGCATAACGATCCGAATCCGCATCGCCGAGCACATCGATGGGATTACCGTGGCTCCAGTGCGGGGGCAGACATTGGTCTAATTTCTGCAAGGTGGTTTCAGACAACCGGGCGAGTTCGCCGCTGTTCGCCACCAGTGCGTCGGTGGCCAGCACTCCCGGGCCGCCCGCATTAGTCAAAATCGTCAGCCTGGGTCCTTTGGGCCGGGGCTGCTTGCCCAACACTTCAGCCATATAGAAAAGATCGGAGATGTTCTGTACCCGCAATACCCCGCAACGGCGGAAGGCCGCATCCAAAACGTCGTCGCTGCCGGTGAGCGCGCCAGTGTGGGACGCGGCGGCCTTGGAGGCCGCTTCCGATCTGCCCGCTTTGATGACAAGGATTGGCTTGGTGAGCGCGACTTCGCGCGCCGCCGACAGAAAAGAGCGCGCATCGCCGACTGATTCCATATAGATGAGAATGCTGGTTGTGTTGGGATCGTCGCCGAAGTAATCAATCAAATCGCCCCAGCCCACATCGAGCATGGATCCAGTAGAAACAATGGCGCTGAATCCAACTTCTTCCTTTTGGCTCCAATCCAGGATCGCCGTGAGCAGGGCCCCGCTTTGACTCAAGAATGCTACCTTGCCGGCTTTGGGAAGGTCTTTCGCGAAGGTGGCATTCATGCCCATGTCGGGATTCATCACCCCCAGGCAATTGGGGCCAATCAGCCGCATGGAGCTGCCCTGTAACCGCTGCTGAATTTGCCGCTCCAATGCGGCGCCTGCCGCGCCATGCTCCTTAAATCCCGCCGAAATGACCACCGCCGACTTTGCCCTGGCTTCGATACACTCGCCAATCAATCCCGGAATCGTAACCGCCGGTGTGGCCAGCACTGCCAGGTCGACGGGTTCGGGAATTTCACCGATGCTTTTGTAGGCCTTTACGCCCAGCACCTCGGCGTGTTGCGGATTGACGGGATACACCCGGCCATGAAAGGCAGGAACCAGGAGGTTCTCGAGCACCGTCCGGCCCACCGCTCCAGGGCGCTCGGTGGCTCCGATCACCGCCACCGACTCGGGTGCGAACAGCGCTTCCATGCTTTGCTTCTCTGGACGATCAGGGTTCATTGGGTTTGCTTTCAGTGGGGCAGAAGGATCTGGTGTCGCGATCATAGGTGACGGCAAGTATGAATGAAACTTAATTCCCTATTAATCCGAGCGCATGCCCAGATTGGAATTTGCCGGTTGTTGCCGAGCGTGCACTCTACCGTTTACACTCCATCCACTTCAACGCGCGTGACGTGCATCACACGCATTTGACTGCTCCAGGATTTACAACTTGAGATGGAGCCAATTTGAATTAGCGAGATTGAGTCATAGGAGCCGCCGTGCCCAGCCTTGCGCCGCCCCCTCTTCCCTCCGACGACAAGCGTTGGAAGATCGTGAACGGGACCATGCGCCGTTATGGCTTCGCGCGCCACGCGCTGATTGAGACTCTGCACACCGTTCAATCCTCGTTTGGATTCTTGGACGATGTTGCCATCCGGTTTGTGGCTCGCTCGCTGCGCGTTCCCTTGAGCCAGGCTTACGGCGTGGCTACGTTCTATCACCACTTCTCGCTGAAACCTCAAGGCAAGCACACCCTCACTGTCTGCACCGGCACCACCTGTTACATCAAGGGCGCCGCCAGACTGCTGGCCGATAGCGAAGCACATCTGTGCATCCACAAGGGCCAAACCACGCCCGACGGCCAAATCAGCCTGATGACCGCGCGCTGTGTGGGGGCGTGCAGCTGCGCACCGGTGGTTCTGCTGGACGGAGAACTGGCTGCCCAGACATCGTCCGAACGGGTGATCGAACAACTGAAAAGGTGGGCACAGGCATGAATCTAGAGGAGCTACGGCAGATCGCGGCCAGTACCCGGGCAAGCCAGGATGCCTTCGATCACGAGATCAAGGTGTGTATGGCGCTGGGTTGCCTCTCCCAGCACAGCGACCAGATTAAGGATGCCATCTCCGAGGCTGCGGCAGGCTCGGGCAAGAAGGTCCGCGTCGCCCGGGTCGGCTGCATGGGGCCATGCTCGGTCGGACCGCTGGTGGCGGTCTGCTCGCGGGATCGAAATGAGCTCTATAGCCACGTGCAGACATCCGATGCGAAGGCCATTGTGAACTCGCTGGGTGGCGAACCGGTTCCAGCCCTGGAGCGCTATGCGCATCACGGCTCCGAGGCGCAGTTGCATATCGTGCTCGAAAATTGCGGAGACATCGATCCCGAAAAGATCGAGGACTACATCGCCCGCGACGGCTACCAGGGCCTGGTGAAGGCGGTTACGGAGATGGATCCGCCGCGGGTGATCAACGAAATCATGAGCAGCGGGCTGCGCGGCCGCGGCGGTGGAGGTTACCCTACCGGGCTCAAGTGGTCCACTGTGGCCAAAGCTGCCGGAGAGCAGAAATTTGTCGTGTGTAACGCAGATGAGGGCGATCCGGGAGCTTTCATGGACCGCAGTGTGCTCGAAGGCGACCCGCAGCGTGTGCTGGAAGGCATGGCGATCGCGGCCTACGCAGTCGGAGCTACCCGGGGCTACATCTATGTCCGCGCGGAATATCTGCTCGCGGTCAGCCGGCTCACCGTAGCTCTGCGCGAGGCCCGGCGCAAGGGCCTTATGGGAAACAACATCTGCAACACAGACTTTTGTTTCGACGTGGAGATTCGCCTGGGCGCGGGCGCGTTCGTTTGCGGCGAAGAGACGGCTCTGATCGCCTCCATCGAAGGCCTGCGCGGGACGCCCAAGCCGCGTCCGCCGTATCCCGCGGTCAACGGTCTTTGGTCCAGTCCTACGCTCATCAACAACGTAGAGACCTTTGCCAACGTGCCGTCGATCCTGCGCAAGGGTAGCGATTGGTTCGCACGGGTGGGCCTTGGCAAGAGCAAGGGAACCAAGGTGTTCGCGCTCAGCGGCAAGATTCGCAACACCGGGCTGGTAGAGGTGCCGATGGGTATCGCACTGCGCACGATTGTGGAAGAGATCGGCGGCGGGGTTCCGGACGGACACACCTTCAAGGCGGTGCAGACCGGCGGCCCCTCTGGTGGCTGCATCCCCCGCCATCTGCTCGACCTCCAGGTCAGCTACGAGTCGCTGATCGAGGCCGGATCCATGATGGGCTCAGGCGGCATGATCGTGATGGACGACACCTCCTGCATGGTGAATGTGGCCCGATTCTTTGTCGAGTTCTGCATGGCCGAGTCGTGCGGAAAGTGCATTCCCTGCCGGGCCGGAACAGCTCAGATGTACACCCTGCTCACGCGCATCTGTGAGGGCGAAGCCACCATGGCGGATCTGGACCTGCTGATCGACCTTTGCTATACGGTAAAGGAGGCGAGTCTCTGCGGGCTGGGGCAGACAGCGCCCAGCCCGGTGCTTTCCACACTGCGTTACTTCCGCAACGAGTATCTTGAGCACATTGAAGAGAAGCGCTGCTCGGCGGGAGTCTGCACCATGAAGCTGGCTCCTGTCGCATCGGGTAAAGAGGGGAAGGTCCACGCATGAGCGGCGCACCGGCAGTGGATGTTAAGACCCTCACCATCGATGGCAAGGAGGTCAGCGCCCGCGCCGGCGAGACCCTCCTCGAGGTAGCCAGGGAAAACAACATCTCGATACCAACCCTGTGTCATCTGGATGGCCTCAGCGACGTGGGCGCATGCCGGCTCTGTGTGGTGGAGATAGCGGGCAGCCCCAAGCTTTCTCCATCCTGTGTAACCACGGTCGAGGAAGGAATGGTGGTCAGCAGCAAGAGCGAACGGCTGGATCGCCATCGCCGCACTATTCTTGAGTTACTCTTCGCCGAGCGGAACCATGTCTGCAGCGTCTGCGTGGCCAACGGAAACTGCGAACTCCAGTCCCTCGCCCAAAGCCAGGGTGTCACTCACGTCCGATTCCCCTATCGCAGTCCAAAGCTCGAAATCGACAGCTCGCATGAGCGATTCACCCTGGATCATAACCGCTGCATCCTCTGCACCCGCTGCGTGCGGGTGTGTGCCGAGATTGAGGGCGCCCACATCTGGGATGTGATGGGCCGTGGCATCGATGCCAGGATCATCAGCGACCTGAACCAGCCCTGGGGTGAATCCGCCTGCACCAGCTGTGGTAAATGCGTGCAGGTTTGCCCTACCGGGGCTTTGTTTGACAAGAACAAGGTCGGCTCTCCACACCCCAAGCATCCGGAGTTTCTGCCCTACCTGAATATGATGAGGGAACAGAAGTGAGCAAACATACACTGGCCACGGTCTGGCTCGATGGCTGCTCCGGCTGCCACATGTCCTTTCTGGATATGGATGAGCGCCTGGTGGATCTGGCCCAACACTTTGATTTGGTATACAGTCCCCTGGTCGATCTCAAGATTTACCCCGAGCAGGTTGATTTTGCCCTGGTTGAAGGGGCGGTTTCGAGTACCGACGACGAGGTCAAGATTCGCAGGATCCGCGCGCACACCGGCACCCTGATCGCCATGGGGGACTGTGCCGTTACCGCCAACGTTCCCTCGATGCGAAATCCATTTAGTACCGTGGAGATTACAGATCGCGCCTATTTCCAGAATGCATCCGTACAGCAGCAGTTACCTACCGTCCATGTACCCGCTCTGCTCAAGAAGGTCCGGCCCATTCACGAGTTTGTCAAAGTAGACCACTACCTGCCCGGCTGCCCGCCTTCGGCGAACACCTTCTTCGTGTTTCTCAATGGGCTCATCTCCGGCGAGCCCGTCGACGTCTCCGCTCTCACCCGCTTCGGAGCCTGAAGGAGCAAGTCATGTCCAGCACCCGGACCATCGCCATCGATCCTGTTACCCGGCTGGAGGGCCACGGCAGAATCACTCTGCAGCTCAACGGCGAAGGGCTGGTCGAGGACGCGCAGTTCAGCGTCACCCAGCTGCGCGGCTTCGAGAAATTCTGCGAGGGTCGCCCCTACTACGAGATGCCCAGCCTGATGGCCCGGGTTTGCGGCATCTGCCCAGTGAGTCACCTTCTGACCTCGGCCAAGGCGGGAGAGGCAATCATGGCGGTGGAGATTCCCTACACGGCCCGGGTATTGCGCAACATCGCCAACCTGGCGCAGATGGTGCAATCGCACGCGCTGAGTTTCTTTTATTTGTCTTCGCCGGACCTGCTTTTGGGTATGGACGCGGACCCGGCCACGCGCAATCTGTTTGGTGTAGTCGCCGCCAACCCGGAGATCGGGAAGGCCGGCATTGGACTGCGTCGCTTCGGCCAGTCGATCCTCGAAATCATGGGCAGCAAGCGTATACACACAGGCTGGATCGTTGCCGGTGGAGTTACCGATCCGCTCTTCCCGGAAAAACGCGACAAAATTTTGGCGATGATTCCCGAGGCGCGGCAAAACATCCGCGTGGCTCTCGATTGGTACAAGTCCATCTTGCCCGGCTTCCGCCGCGAGATTGCCACGTTCGCCACTGAACCCTCTGCGTTCCTGGCCATGGTTGCCGCGGATGGCAGCTTCGAGTTGACCGACGGAACGCTGACCTTGATCGACGCACAGGGGGCACCTATCACCGCCGGAATTGCCGCTGCGCAATTCGACGAGCTGATCGGAGAGGCCGTCGAACCCTACAGCTTCACCAAATTCTCCTACTTCAAGGCCCTCGGCTATCCCCTGGGTAGCTACCGCGTTGGCCCGCTCGCGCGGCTCAATATCGCCCAGCGGATGGGCACACCTTTGGCCGACATCGAGCTGGCGGAATTTCGGCAGCTTGCATCCGGTCCCGTGCAAGGCTCCTTCCACTACCACCAGGCGCGCCTGGTCGAAATACTTCACGGTGTTGAGAAGATCGAAGAACTGCTTGCCGGCGCCGAGATTCTCTCCACCGAGGTCCGGGCCACGGCGGGCGTAAACCGGCGCGAAGGCGCAGGCATCGCCGAGGCGCCGCGCGGCACCCTCATGCACCACTACAAGGTGGACAAGAACGGCCTCATGACGTGGGCCAACCTGGTCATCGCCACCGGTCAAAACAACCACGCCATGAATCGCGGCATCCTGCAGGTGGCCCAGGAGTTCGTCCGCGGTAACGAGATGCAACAAGGGATGCTCAACCGCGTCGAGGCAGTGATCCGCACCTTTGATCCCTGCCTCAGCTGTTCCAGCCACGCCTACGGCCAGATGCCGTTGGCCATTGAACTGCGCGGGCCGGATCATGAGCTGCTTCACCGGCTGGTTCGATAATTGGATTGCTATGCAAAGCTGCACCGGGAGCGGCTGCCTCATTCTTGCCTGCGGAAATCTTCTCCGTGGAGATGACGGGGCCGCGTGGCATCTGGTCGAGGCCCTGCGAAAAACCACGGCCGCCAGCAGCGTTCGCATAATCGTCCAACAGCAATGGACAGCAGAACTTGCCCAGGATATCGCCGGCGCAAGCTCTGTCCTTTTTCTCGACTGCGCGGTCACGCAGCCTGCGGGTTCCGTCACGCTCACGGCTGTCGCTCCTGGCCCCGCCTCCGTAGCTTCGTTCACGCATCATCAGGACGCACCCTCGCTCCTGGCTCTCGCCCGATCTCTCTACGGGCGCGTCCCAACGCATTGTGCCATCCTGCTTATGGGCGCCCACTCGATCAAGCTCAGTGAATCGCTTAGCCCTCTCGTAGAGTCCGCACTCCCCAGGGCGCTCGATACTTTGCTTGCCTGGATCGATCTTTACGTCCTATCCCAGCCATCGTCCAATCCAACATGACGGGAGGCAATGCGGTGTCGCCGTATTGTCCCTTGGAAGCTCTTCCCGGAAGAGCATAGAATCACGACGCGTTCTACTCATCCTTCTGAGGATGACGGAGGAGGAGCGTGGAAAAAATGTTTGAGGACCGCCGAGATGCCGGTCGAGCACTGGCTCGATCTTTTCGGGAATCCGAGGCATCGCGTGATGCGCAGGATGCAATCGTGCTCGGGTTGCCGCGCGGTGGTGTGCCGGTTGCCTATGAAGTTGCGCACGCACTGGATTTGCCCTTAGATGTGTTCATTGTGCGCAAGCTCGGAGTACCGGGCCAGGGAGAGTTGGCTATGGGAGCGATCGCGAGCGATGGAACGGTCGCGATCAATCTGGCGGTTATCGAGGAATTTCGTATTCCTCAGGACGCGATCGGCGCAGCAGCCGAACGGGAGAAGCTGGAGATCGAACGCCGGGAAGTTGCATACCGTAACGGACGTCCGCCAGCGCGCATCGAGGGCCGCGCGGTAATTGTGGTCGACGATGGGGTCGCAACCGGAGCGAGTATGCTGGCTGCGGCGCGGGCTTTGCGGCGGCGCGCTCGCAAGGTGATCGTTGCCGTGCCCGTGGCAGCCAATAGCACCTGCAACGAACTGCGCAAGGAGGTGGATGAGATTGTCTGTGTGAGAATCCCATGGCCGTTCTATTCCGTGGGGAGCTTTTATCGGAATTTCGAACAAACTACAGACGAAGAGGTCCGCACCTTGCTCTCGCAAGCGCGCGGCGATCGGGGAGCGCCGCAGGTAGCTTGACACGAATCGCCAACTGAAGTCATTCCGCGCGAATGTTTGTATTCATGAGGTCCGGCTCAAAGCCCTCGTCCTGCAGCGTTTTCTGGACAGTTGAGCGGAGCGTCTGCTCGTCCGAATTCTTTGGAAGTTTGCAGTGGCGTCGGATTACCTCTTCGCCACTCACAATTCGAACCAGCCAACTTGCCTTGCCCTGATCCCAAGTGACTTCTACGCGATCCGCACGCATAACTACCTCCATCGGAAGCTGCCTATGATCGTAGTCCAAGATCTGGATCAATCTATCTCCGAAGCGCGTTGCATGTCGAGCGCAAGGTAAATTCCAAAGACTCACGTGGAATTTTCTCAATAAAGGGCTGAATCAGCCAGTTGAGGCCGGTAGGAATTGATCGTGTGAGCGATACCGATTCGATTTGCATATAGAGACCGCCGTCTCGCTCCTCGTAGCTCCAATAGGTATTTAGCCGCCATAGGAAGCCGTGCTCTTCGTCGGGACTGAGCGCATGCTCGTTGCCGGTGCCGGGTGAGTCTATTTCGGAGATCTTTGTGCTTCGCGAGATGCTGTATCCATGCTGCCCGTCGAGACGTCCAAAGGTGATGTCGTAGGTAGTATCGAGGACCACCGTGAGGACGTGGTGCTGGCGGATGCGCATGAATGCCTGGAGACGATCGCCCTGTTGCATAACCACTCTTGCCTGAAGCACCTCTGGGGAAAAGTATCGCGGATAGTCGCTGATGTCCCTCATTAACCGCTCAAAATCGGCAGCTTTGGCTCCGGCGGCAAAAGCAGTACCACGCCAGTGGTGCAGCAGTGCTCCGGGCAACCCTGGGACAGGCGTGACCGGCTCGATGATCAATTCTCCCTGTTGCAAAAATTTTTCATTTTGCGGAGTCAAAGGGGATGCCAGGAAACTATTTTGTGACTGGTGCTGCCTGGCGAGCCTCGACTCCACGGTATTGATATAGGCGTCGAAGGCTGAAATGGCTTCATGCGTGGGTTCTCCCGTCGCGCGCGTGGGAGCTGACACAATGGTCAATACCCCACTCATAAGCAGGAGAATTCGCAATTTTGAAATGTGATGCAGCGTCATGAACTTTAGCTTGCTCTTCCCCGGCTTGCGAACGCAATGCCGGCGATTTCATCTGTCAGATTGATTGCAATCACCAGATTTGGTAATAGTTAGTTCCTGACGCGATGGTGTGGCCCCGCTTAGAATGAAAATACAACGGCATCCGGATCCACGGTCCTGCAGCAGGTATATATAAAGGTTGAGGCAAGTTCCGAGGAGGCAGCTCTGGAGCTGTCCTGAGAATCCAAGCCAGCAAAGGATTTGAGGCCCTCATGGGATCATCGTTCTTATTGTGTCTAGTCTTGTCAGTGTTGTGCGGATCGGTGTTTACCCCCGCCGTCGAGCCGGAAACCGCTGTACAAGCCTCATCCGGTAATTCGCCCATAGGCCTGTGGAGGACGGTTGACGATGCCACGGGCAAGGCGAAGTCGGTGGTCCTCATCTGGGAAGAACACAGCAGGTTGTACGGACGGATCCAGAAGCTGGTGGACCCCGATCCCAAAGACCCACATCCCACGTGTGATGACTGTACCGGTAACCAGAAGGGCAAACCCGTCATTGGCTTGCAAATTCTTTCGGATCTCCAGAAGGACGGCGACGGATGGTCCGGAGGTACGATACTCGACCCATCGAACGGTAAAATCTACAAATGCCTACTTGCCTTAGAGGACGGCGGGATGAAGCTGAAGGTACGCGGGTTTATCGGCGTCTCCCTCCTTGGTCGCACCCAGTATTGGCTTCGCGAGGGACTACCTCCCCGGTGACCAGACGGGACTCGCTTGAGCTTAACCTGTCGGGTACCCTCGCGCTTTACGGCACTTTGCTTTCCGCGCCTTCTCGTTCTTTGCGCTTCTCCCCGATTTTTGCCAGCCTCAGCAGAGCCGCAGAAAATCCGCAATGTTCGGCACCGGGGGTATTCTACGCGGAGTTTGACGGACAGCGGCACAAACGGGTGATCGTGAAGTCGCTCGGGGGTTGAGTGATGCGCTTGGGACACCCTGCCGCTCGGTCCGGCCTTTACAGGCGCGGTCTACGGAGCTTCTGGCCGGTCGTATCCTCTGCTTGAAGCGCATCCTTGCCAGAATCCAACGCAGGCTGTAGGTCAGGCGGCAACATACCGTGTCGCGGGGTGCCACAAACAGGGCATGCTTCGGCCTTCAAGGTAATCTCTGCTCCACAGCATGCGCAAAAAGCGGCCATGTCATTTACTCCCCACTATTGGTTTTGTTCTTTGGATGAACTCACCAACTGCGAAGATTCAAGACCGAAGGCCCGGCCTTATGGGTGGCAACTGACACGAAATTCGAATTCCCTGCTCGATTGTGGGGCTTCGCCCGTCTTTTTCGTCCCACGTACGCTGGGGCGAACCTGGCCCACCCGTCCGATCTCTTTGGTACGATTCGACGCGACTGGCCGGGAAGATTGACAATCGCACAGGCCTCTTCTAGCCTTCCGTTGCAAACATCACCGTCGGTCCGAAACGAGGCCCATGCGATTCTTTGGTTGGTCTTCTGGTCTTGTACAAACCCTTCCCCAAGCCGCATTTCTTACTCTCGCGCTGGGCTTTTGCTCGCTGGCCGCGCAAGCCGAATCCGCTTACGTCCGGGTAAGCCAGGTCGGCTACGAAGCGGGTCAACCGGCCGCACGCGCCTACCTGATGTCTACCGCCGCTGAGACAGGCGCCACGTTCAAAGTTCTGCGTGGCGATGGAAGCACTGCATACCAGGGAAAGGTCGGGGCTCTCCTGGGCACGTGGGCGAACAGTAAGAAGCTCGTTTACCAGGTCTACGCGCTTGATTTTGTCGTGAGCTGTGGAAGCAGCTATTCGATATCAGTCTCAGGGCCAGTAAACGCCCATTCCCCTGAGTTCGCTGTCGACCGCCCGGATGTTCTTTACCCTGGATTGCTGGTCAACACGCTTTTCTTCTACCAGACGCAACGGGACGGGCCAGAGTTCATCCCCAATACACTACGCACGGCTCCCGGGCACCTGAAAGACACCCACGCCGAGCTTTACCAGACTCCTCCGCTGGATGAAAACGACCTGATCAACAATGTGCCGCCGGCCAAGCCCCTCAGCCCCGCGAATCTACCTGACATCGATGCCGGCGGCGGATGGTGGGACGCAGGCGACTACGAGAAGTATGTCGAGACCATGAGCTACACCACGGCGCTGATGGAGATCGGGGTCCGCGATTTTCCCAACCAGATGGGACCAGGCGCGCCGCTCGGTTCGGCGGCGCCTCCCAATTCGATTTCTTATGCGGGCGATAGCGGTCCCGGAGCACCGCGCTCATCGGACTTCAGCTCCGAAGCAAAGTTCGGCCTTGAGTGGCTCTTGAAGATGTGGGAGCAGTCCACTCAGGCTCTTGCTTACCAGGTGGACAACACCCAGGACTGGAACTACTACGGGGAAGGCAACCCCGCCTCAGCGGCCGGCAATTGCGGTGGGACTTACAACACGCCCTTTTGCCTTATTACTGAGTACGACATCTGGACGCTGCCCCAGGCCGCAGACAACTTCCAGCAGGCCGGAGATCCCAAATCCTGCGACCCGCTTACCACCTTTTATATTTGCAACCGTCCGGTCTATGTTGCCCCGGCGCCGAGTTCTCTGATCAGTCCCAATCTGGCCGGCCGCCTGGCCGCCGGCTTCGCAGTTTGCTATCAGCTCAACCGCAAGCAGGATCCGGCGATCGCCAACCGATGTCTCCAGGATGCCGAAGCGGTGTTCGCACGCGCGGATACCCACTATACCGACCCGGCGCCCTCTGTCGGCGCGGGGTCCTGCCCCAGCTGTTTGCTCACCATCGCCCCCTTTGACGGCTACCCTGAAACTGTTTGGGACGACGACATGGAATTGGGCGCCACCGAACTCTACCTCGCCCTTCACTCCGCTCAAGGCGAAACGCCTTCCGAATTGCCGGTTACCGACCCAAATGTGTACTTGAAACAAGCCGCGCAGTTCGCCCGCAACTACATCACGAATATCTATGAGCCAGGCTACACCGACACGCTGAATCTCTACGATGTTAGCGGGCTCGCCCACTACGAGTTGTATAGGGCGCTTAAAGAGGCGGGGGATCCGGATGGGTTGGCGGTTTCGCAGCAGGTCATCCAGAAACAATTTCTCAGTCAGGTGGACGCGGCTATCACGCAAGCTCAATCGGATCCGTGGGGCTTCGGAGTTCCGTGGAGCAACGGCGATACCACTTCCCACGGCGCCGGTCTGTCCGTCATGGCGAGCGAGGCGTACTCCGTGACTGGCAGCGCGCGTTATAACACCTATGCGCAGCGTTGGCTGGCCAATATCCTGGGAACAAACTCCTGGGGTTCGTCTTTCATCGTCGGCGACGGAACCACCTTCCCCAATTGCATTCAACACCAGGTTGCCAACCTTGCCGGGGCACTCGATGGAACGAAAGGGGGAACGCCCATCCTATGGGGCGCGGCGACCGAGGGGCCAGCCAGTTATACGACTTCCGGCGTGGTCGGCGATATGATCCTTTGCCCCGCCAATGGGGTCGATACGTTTGCGAAATTCAACGGAAACAGCGGGACCTATGACCCCTCCCAAACTGCCATCTTCCAGGACAATGTGCAGTCCTACAGCACAACCGAGCCAGGCATTGACCTCACTGCGACCTCCTTTTTGATGTGGTCCTGGAGAATGGCCCTGCAAACCAACCCATGAAAGGTCCTGCTCAGCCAACTCCATCGCGAACGACGCGAAAACCATAATCCGCATACTTGAATTCCGGCGGAATGCTGGAACGCGCCGAACATCGTGAGATCTTGATGTGGTGCCGCCAGGAACCTCCGCGCGATGCTTTTCTGCCGCTCTCCTCCGGTCCCTGCGGATTCCGATCCGGCGAAACACTGTAGTAGTCGGCCCCGAACCAGTCGCTACACCACTCATGCACGTTCTCGCACATCTCAAATAAGCCGTAAGCATTCGGCTCTGATTGTCCCACTTGTTCAGGTCCGGTCCGCCAACGAGCATGGTAGCCAGGACGGGACATGGGCGGATCATTGCCCCAGGGGAACATCATTCCTTCGACGCCGCCGCGGGCCGCTCGCTCCCACTCGGCTTCTGTTGGTAGACGATAGTGTGCCCCGGTCATCGACGAAAGCCACGCGCAATAGGCGACGCTGTCGAACCACGAAACCGCCACCACGGGTTGCTGCGAATGAGAGAAGTTGGCATCCCCCCAATACGGGGGCGGGATGCTGCCGGTGGCGTCCAGAAACTGGGCGTACTCAGCAACTGTGACTTGAGTGGCCGCCATGGCAAAGGAGTCTACCCAGACCCGATGAACAGGCGCCTCCACCGCCTGACCGGTGTCGGACCCCATGGAGAACCAGCCGGCGGCAATCTGGATACTCGGCGGCTCAGTAATCGGTATGGGACAGCGGAATAGACTCATGACGGCGAGCGGGAACAACGCTCCCTATGATGTTAACTTGAGGCAGGAGCGGAGCCGGATGGAATTCGATTGGACCCAGGGCGCACTTGCGGAAGGCCTGCACCACTATCATGCTGGCGAGTTCTTTGCTGCGCATGAGTCATGGGAAAGCCTTTGGCTGGCGGCGCAGGAACCAGAGAAGACGTTTCTGCAAGGGTTGATTCAGGTCACCGCGGCGTTCCATCATCTCCAGCGCAATAATCCTCGAGGAACTGCGCGGTTATTGCAAGGCGCCCTGGTGCGGCTCGAGCGTTATCCTGCGAGCTTCGGATCCATCTCCGTTGTCTTGCTCTGCGATGACATTCGCGAATGGTTAAAGGCGCTTGAAATGGGTGCACCGGAACCCCGATTCGGTTGTGCCCGAATAAGTGCCTGAAAAATCGACGGGTGACTTCTACACATCCTTGAAGTCAGTGATGTCGTTGTGACCTGATGCCCCAAATCCGCCTAACGCTGAACTGTGTCCGCAAAGAAAAAGGCAAATCTGCCAATTGCAGGAATTTGCTCTGTCGCCGTATCAGTTACATCATGGTTTCAGCACAATCTTGCCATGAGTGTGACGCTGCTCAAGCTCTCGATAGGCATCGCGAACGTCGGCCAGGGGATAGACCTTCGCGATCGGAATCTCAAGGCGGCCGGCAGCGATCAGCCCAGCGAGCTCGTCGAGCACCTCGGCATTCGCCGCTTCGTGGCTACCTTCGGTCTTGACACCATACTTGGCAGCGGCGGCGAAGTCGATGATGGTGTCGATCCGATTCGGAGGGATGCCCAACTGAAGCGCCAGCTCGACGTACCCGCCACCGAAAGTGTCTATAAAGGCATCGACTTTCCCTCCGCATACAGCGCGTATCCGATCCCCGACACCGTCACCATAGGCAACCGGGATCACACCATGATCGGTGAGCCACTTGTGATTTGCCTCGCCGGCCAGGCCGATAACCCTGGCGCCTGCATTCCTGGCCAGCTCCACGGCGATCGAGCCTACTCCACCAGCAGCGCCGGAGACGACAACGGTATCACCCGCGTTCAGGGCGACGGCCCGCACCGCAGCGTATGCCGTGGTTCCGGCCACGAACATGGCTCCGGCTTGCTCCCAGGAGACGTTTTGCGGACGCGGGACGAGGTTGCCGGCCTCAACGAGCACCAGCTCGGCCTGGCTCGCTCGGTCGTTGGTGAATCCAATGACCTCATCACCCACGGCGACATTCACCACCCCGGGGCCGACCTCCTCCACCGCCCCGGCAAGATCACTGCCCTGGCCTGAAGGAAACGTGGAAGGCCAGCGTTCGGCAAACACGCCTTTCCGGATCGAGGCCTCACCCGGATTAATGCCCGCAGCCTTAACCCGGACAAGAACCTGTCCCGGCCCCGGGACCGGCCGGTCGACTTCTACAACTCGCAGGACTTCAATCCCGCCATACTTATCAAATCTAACTGCACGCGGCATCGCCTTCTCCTCTCACGTTATCGATACAGAAACGCTACAACGATCAGGTCCCGCCTAGGGAACACGCGGCACAGCACGATCCAGGTTGTGATCAAGATCTGCCTGGGAAAAGTGCAGCGCCTCGCCGCCATCTGACGGAGTCAGCGTGATGCGGATGCATTTAGCGGCGGGCTGATTGCTCTTGGCGGCCACGCTACGGATGGGTATCAGAACATTCGTCTCCGGGTAGTACGCGGCTGCGCTCCGGCGGGCGATCGCATAGGGAACGATCGCGAAGCGGGGCGCCTTGCGGACTTCTCCTTCAAAGTGACTGTATATGTCCACGATCTGCCCGGCTTTTAGATTCCCGGCCTGCATATCAAGCGGATTGAGAAACAGCACCCGGCGACCGTCAAAGACCCCCCGGTAGCGGTCATTCAGTCCGTAGATGGTGGAGTTGAATTGATCGTGACTGCGGATCGTCGTCAAAAGAAATTCGTCGGGATTAAGGTCATGCTTCGGAATCGGGCAAACGCTTAGCTTTGCTCTGCCCGAACTGGTTTTGAAGATGCGTTGCTTGGCGGCGTTGGGCAGATAGAAGAATTTCTCACTCGCAAGGCGCTGGTTGAAGTTCTCGAACCCCGGAATAACCCTGGAAATTGCGTCCCGGATCAGGTTGTAGTCCGCCGCCAAGCCAAGCCAGTTGGCGGTGGTTCTAGATCCCAGGGTGGCGTGCGCCAGATTGGCAATGATCGCAACATCGCTCATCAGATGAGGGGAAGCCGGCGGAAAGAAGCCTCGAGAAGGATTGATAATGCCCATCGAGTCCTCGACGGTAAGGAATTGCTTGCCGGACGCCTGAACGTCTTCTTCGCTCCGTCCCAGGCAGGGGAGGATCAAGGCTCGCTCACCGGTAATCAGGTGAGAGCGGTTTAACTTGGTCGAGACGTGGACCGTGAGCTTGCAGCGTTGCATGGCGTGCGCACTGTACACCGTGTCCGGCACATTGGAGAGGAAGTTGCCGCTGATGGCAAAAAATACTTTTATGTCTCCGTCGAACATCGCGTGCAGCGCTTCGACGGTGTCGTAGCCAAACTTCTGTGGTGGTTCGAAATTGAACTCTTTTTTCAGCGCATCCAGGAAGGGCTTGGGCGGACGCTCCCAGATTCCCATCGTGCGGTCACCCTGTACGTTGGAGTGTCCGCGAACACAAACGGTGCCCGCGCCGGGTCGCCCGATGTTGCCGCCTACCAGCAGAAGGTTCACGATCATCGAGACATTGTCGACGCCATTGCGCTGCTGGGTGACGCCGAGGCACCAGGCGATGATGGTTTTTTTCGAGGCGGCGTACATCGCGGCGGCAGCGCCCAGCTGGCTTCGCGTCAGTCCGCTTTCCTCTTCGATTTCTTCCCAGCTCACAGCTTCTATATCTGCCTCCAGCGCTTCGTAACCTTCGGTGAAGGACTGGATAAATTCATGGTCGATCGCCGAGGGCCGTCCCTCTCGCTCCCGCTCGAACAGATCCTTCAGAATGCCCTTGATGGCTGCCACATCTCCATTGACACGCACCGGGAGGTACAGATCGGCAAGTGCCTGCCCTTTGCCAAGCAACGCAATCGGCAGCTCAAGAGGATTCGAATAATCCTGCGGGTTCGGGTTAGTTACCCTCATCAGGCTCACTTCGGGTAGAGGATTGACGGCGATGATCTTCGCACCCTGGTCCTTTGCCTTCTGCAGGGAGGTCAGCATGCGCGGATGATTTGTACCCGGATTGTTGCCGAAGATAAAGATAAGATCGGTGCTCTCCATATCTTCGAGCGTCGCCGTACCCTTGCCGACGCCCAGCACTTCCGTCATGGCCACTCCGGAAGATTCATGACACATGTTGGAGCAATCGGGAAGGTTGTTGGTGCCAAGCTGGCGGGCAAACAACTGGAGAAGAAAGGCAGGCTCATTGGTCGTCTTGCCCGAGGTGTAGAAGCAGGCCTGATCGGGCGAATCGAGACTATTGAGCTCGTCCGCGATCATGGCAAAGGCATCCGACCACGACGTCGGCTGATAGTGGGTCGCGTTGGCGTGCCGTACCATGGGCGAAGTGAGCCGCCCCTGCTGGTTAAGCCAGTAATCAGATTGCGCGGCCAGGTCCGCGATCGAATGCTGGGCAAAGAACTCGGGAGTGATGCGTTTTTTGGTCGACTCGTCAGAGACTGCCTTGGCGCCGTTCTCGCAAAATTCGAAGACCTTCCGCTTCTTGTCAGGACTCGGCCACGCGCAGCTCTGGCAATCAAACCCGGTGACGTGGTTCATCTTCAGAAATGCTTCGGACGATCGAATCGGTCCCATCTCACCAATGCCGTAGAGCATGGTATTCCAAATCGCAGGAATGCCGGCAGCCTCTTCGGAGGCCGACCCGACCCTGAGTTTGCCGATGGTGAAAGGGTTTTGCGCCTGCACGGATATAGGATCATTCGGATCGAGCTTCGCCAGCTGTTCTGCGCCATCGCTGGTCGCGGCCTGCTGGCGCAGGTCCTGCTTCGGGCGGTAATGACCGTCTCTGGACTGCTCATCCCCCTGGATCACGTCCGTGCTGTCTGACGCCTTCATCTGTCTTCTCTCCCTCTACCTGCGATCTTCGGCCTGGAGTTCTTGGTCTTGGATGAGCCCCCACGCCTACTGGTCTCGCGAATTCTGGGGCAGAATAGGGCAGAAAATCGGTGGACCGGTCCCGGTATGATCAGGTTCAGAAGTTTGTCTCATCCTGTTCCATAGCCAACGGATGAGCGGAGGCATCGATGGAGAAATTGTTGGCAGAAACTGCCGATCGGGCGGCGCGCTACCTGGCGGGGCTTGGGCATCGGAACGTTGCACCCCGGGCGGAGGACGTGGCTCGATTGGAGGCCCTGGGAGGGCCGCTGCCTCAAGGGCCATCCGACCCCGCAGAGGTTTTGGCGTTGCTGGATGACGTCGGGTCGCCGGCGACTGTGGCCACCGCCGGAGGCCGCTATTTCGGATTCGTCATCGGCGGCTCGCTGCCTGCGGCGCTTGCAGCGAACTGGCTGGCCGGAGCATGGGACCAGAATGCAGCGATGCAAGTGATGTCTCCCGTGGCCGCAAAGCTGGAAGAGATTGTCCTCCAGTGGATGGTTGACCTGCTGGGTCTTCCGTCCGGGTCGGGGGCGGGATTTGTAACCGGCACAACGATGGCAAACTTCACCGCCCTGGCTGCCGCCCGGACCGCGCTGTTGCAGCGTGCCGGATGGAGTGTCGAGGAGGACGGATTATTTGGTGCGCCGCCGATCCAGGTAGTAGTGGGCGAGGAAGTTCACGTTTCACTGCTGAAGGCGCTATCCATGCTTGGGCTGGGGCGTTCGCGAGTGACGCGGGTTGCGGCCGACGCCCAGGGACGAATCAGGCCCGAGGCGCTGCCTGCACTCGATGACCGGACACTGGTCTGCGTTCAAGCAGGCAACGTGAATACGGGCGCGTTTGATCCCGCAGGTGAAATCTGCGCCCGTGCGCGGGAGGCAGACTCCTGGGTGCACGTGGATGGCGCGTTCGGTTATTGGGCAGCCGTCTCCCCGCAGTACGCACCTTTGCTGGCGGGCGCCGGCGCAGCCGATTCCTGGGCGATTGATTGCCACAAGTGGTTGAACGTGCCCTACGATTCTGCGGTAGCCGTGGTCCGGACGCCGGAGTATCTCAAAACCGCCATGGCGATGAGCGCTGCTTATCTGACCCCGGGCGGCGGGCGCGAGCCCTGGCACTACGCACCGGAAGCGTCGCGGCGGGCGCGCGGGGTCGAGTTGTGGGCGGCGATGCGCTCCCTGGGACGCAGCGGGCTGAGGGACCTGATCGAGCGAAACTGCCGGCAGGCGAAGCTGTTTGCGGAGCGTCTGCGCGGGGCCGGCTTCGCCATCCTGAACGACGTGGTCTTGAACCAGGTGCTGGTCTCGTTCGGCACTGAGGAGGACACGCGGCGGGTGATCGCGGGTGTGCAAAGCGACGGGACCTGCTGGTGCGGAGGAACGAACTGGAGCGGTCTTACAGCGATGCGCATCAGCCTTTCCAGTTGGGCTACCACGGATGAGGATGTCGAGCGCAGCGCGGCGGCCATGATCAGAATCGCAGGAAAAGTGTGAAGGACGGGCTAAACAGGCTGCGGAAATATGATGAGGAGATGCAATTTCCCGGTGGAATTTCCCCTTACCCACGGACAGGGGAAGATGCCCGTCAAGGTCTTGTTTCTTGTTATGCAAACCGCACACGCGTCGCACATGATCCCGAAGCTCTAAGGCTGCAAAGCACGCGGGGCGCGTCTTAGGTGGAGATTTGTGCGAGTACATACTTTTCCGGCTGTCTTTCGAAGGTTTGTTTGCAGCCAGCGCAACAGAAGTAGAACGTCTTACCGTCATATTCCACCTTGTGTTTGGCTGTTTCTCTATTGACGGTCATCCCACAAATCGGATCCCTGACTTCCCGATTCTCACCTGGCATAGCTTTGCGTTCCGTAACTTTGCTCCGGTTTATCTGGACGATCTCGGCAAGAATACTGACGGCGATTTCCTCAGGCGATCCTGCGCCGATGTTCATTCCTGCTGGCGCTTTCACCTGGCTTAGTCTTTCGGCTCCAATTCCTCGTTCGCCGACAGACTGCAGAACTTTGGCTGCTTTCGCCTTGCTGGCTACGAAGGCCACATAGGAGGCATCGGTTCGCAGCGCATTTTCAAGCGCCTCCTCATCGCGGTCTCCCTGTGTGGACACTACGATGAAGGTCTGGGAGCCAACTTTTAGTTCGCTCAGGCTCAAATCCGCCGCTACCGAAACGGCGTAGTTGATCTCCCTGGCAAGCTTTGCAAGGGTCTGCCCAACGGGAGACCGGCCCATGATCAGAATGTGCGGCTTGGGTAGGACGGGCTCGATGTAAACATCCAGGGTTCCGCCGCTGTGGCAGGTCATGTTGTAGGCCACGATGCCTTCCTCCTCTGAGGATGAGGGGCTGATGCGGACCAGCCGAGGCCGGCCGTCCTGGAGTGCTTTCAGTGCTTCCTTAACTACAACAGGCTTCGCGCAACCTCCACCAATCCAGCCCCAAACCTCTCCGTCGGCGAAGATGATCGCTTTGTCGCCGGGTTTACCGGAGATGGGCGCCTCGTAGCGGACTACCGTCGCGATGACGAACGATTCGCCGATCATCACCAGTTCGTCCGCCTTTTTTAGAAATTCATCGAACATCTACAGGTGCCTCTCCAATGCGAGCAGACTCTCCAGGTTATGCGCCGGAGCAAAAATGTCTATATAGGGGAGCGCAGCAGCCATACCCTGAGTAATGGGTTCATAGCCCTTCAGCCCCAGCAGCGGATTCAGCCACAGGACCTTTTGCACTCGACGCTTAGTAGCTCGTAGTTGGGCCGCCAGCAGCGCCGGCTCCCCGGTATCCCAACCGTCGCTCAGGATGATGAAGACCGTGTCGCGCGTGAGCAGCTTTTTTCCGTGGGTCTGATTAAATTGCCGCAGTGATTCGCCAATTCTGGTGCCACCCGACCAACCCGCCGCGCGATGGGAAAGTCTGCGCAAAGCCTCAGCCAGATGACGGGTGCGGAGGATATCGCTAATCTCAACCACATCTGTGCTGAAAAGAAAGGTATGCACGCGCTCGAAATGCGCCTGCAAGGCATAAGCGAACCGGACCAGGAATAGGCTGTAGAAATTCATCGAACCGCTGATATCGAGCAGGATCACCAGGTTGTTCTTTCTTGGCTTCTTGCCTTTGTGAGCTAGCACGATCGGCTCACCGCCATAGGCGATGCTTCGTCGGATGGTTCTGCGCAGATCGATGCGACAGGCGCGGCTTTTGCTAGCGAGTCTGCGCGAGAGCCGCAGGCGCATTCGCCGCATGAGGCGCAAGGATAGCTCCTCCAGCAATTGCAGATCTTCGCAGGGCAATTCGGAGAAATCCACTTTTTTCAACCGCTGGTGTGCACTCGCGCCGTGGACTGCTTTGCTGGTTCCATCCTGCGCGGCAGTCTGGTTGGTGGCCCGATTGAGGAAAACGGAAGAGCCCTCTTTCTGCTCTTGGGTGTCGCCTTTCGAGGGTCCCTTATATTCGCCGGAAGCCGATCGCGGCCTGGGGTGCGATTCGCCCCAGAACGCCTGGAAGAGCTGCGGGAACTGTTCCCATTCTTCCAGGTTGGAACACAGGGTTGCTTTGAGGGTGGAGAGTAAGAAATGCCGGTTCGTAACTTCGATTGTGCTGGCTGCTTCGAGCGCGGTCATGGTTTGACGCATGTCTGCGTGGAAGCCATGGGTCCTGAGGAAGCGGGAGAATTCCACGATGGAGGCGGCGAGATGTTCGGAGTGTTCTTGGCGCATCGTGCCCTCACCGCATCAGGTGATCTGGGAAAGAAGTTGTCCCACTCCCACAGCCCTGAGCTTTGCTGCATCTTCCATGGATTTCGCCACGGAACCTATCGTATCTTCGATCACATTTCCGTCCAGCCGATGGCTGCCCAGGGAAACCACGGCCTGGGCGCAGTCCAGAGTTTCCGCAATACCGGGCGGCTTTTCCAGATCCAACTTACGCACGGCCTGAACGAAACGCACCACCTGCATGCTCAGTTGCTCCTCGATGCCGGGGAGGCGGGTACGCACGATCTTCATTTCTTTTTCGAAATTCGGATAGTCGATCCAGTGGTAGAGACAACGCCGCTTCAAAGCGTCGCTCAGTTCCCGGGTACGGTTGGAGGTGAGGATGACGTAGGGGATGTGCCTGGCCTGAATGGTACCCAGCTCAGGAATGGTGATCTGAAAATCAGAGAGCAATTCGAGAAGAAATGCTTCGAAGGCTTCATCCGCGCGATCGATCTCATCGATCAGCAATACGGGCGACGTTTCTTGATCAAGAATGGACTTGAGTAGCGGCCGCTCCAACAGGAACTCGCGGCTGAAAATATGCCGCTCTTTTTCCTCGACGGATTGCGCTGTTCCTTCCTGGATTTTGATCGCCAGCAGTTGCCTTTGATAGTTCCATTCGTAGACCGCGGAGCTGTTGTCCAGTCCTTCGTAGCATTGCAGCCGGATGAGTTGTGTTTGCAGCATGGAAGCCAGAACCTTGGCGACTTCTGTCTTACCCAGACCGGCATGGCCCTCGATTAAAAGGGGCTTCCGTAATTTGGTAGTCAGGTAAACCGAGGTCGCCAGCGAGCGGTCTGCTATATAGCCCAGACGCTCAAAGTTCTGCATAAGAGCATCCGGATCTTTGAACTGGGCGGGTGAGACAGTCATAAATGGCCGGGTCCTCAGGAGTTGCGGTGCAATGCTCCTTTGGCCGCAGCCCAGGCCAGCGACGCCGCGCTGATAGGCTTGGCTTCGGCCGATGCAGCATCGGCCGGGTGCTCTAAGTTGGCCTGGAAGTTCCTGATGAACTGGGCAAACATAATGTTCGAGACCTCGTTGATCATCCGCGCTCCCATCTGAGCGAGGATACCTACGACGTTGACTTCGGCGATGCTTGTGACCTCCGTGCCGCCGTCTTCAAGGGAGCGCGCTTTGCTGGTCATCTTCATCGATGCGCTGCCGCGGCCTTTCACATCCTGTCCCTTGCCGATCATCTCCAGCTCGTGGTTCTCCGGGTCCAGGCGAACAATTTCCAGTTCGCCTTTGTAGTCCGTGGCGCTTGGGCCCACCTTCACGCTGATCGTGCCTTTATAAGTCTTATCATCAACCTGCTCAGTAATTTTCGCGCCTGGGACACAGGTGGCGACTTTCCTGGGGTCGCTCAGCAGGGCCCATACCTGGTCTACGGGCTCCTTAACCTGAAAGCTTTTTTCAATCGGAATCGCCATGGGCTAATTCACCACTCCTTTCTCCTTGAGGATGTTCCATACCTTCCAGGGTGCGATCGGCATATCGATGTGCTTCACGCCCAGGTGGGAAAGAGCATCCACAACCGCATTGACAAAGGCGGCGGGGGAACCGACGTTGGGCGATTCTCCTACGCCCTTGGCGCCGAAGGGATGATGCGGCGAAGGGGTGCAGGTCTTGCCGGTCTCCCAGTGTGGAGTTTCGACTGCCGTGGGGATCAGGTAGTCCATGAAGCTTCCGCCCTGCACATTGCCGTTTTCGTCGTAGCCGATCTGCTGCATGAAGGCGATGGCCAGGCCTTCGGTGAGCCCCCCGTGAATCTGGCCTTCTACAATCATCGGGTTGATGATGTTGCCGCAGTCATCCACCGCCACGAAACGGCGGACCTTGATCTCGCCTGTGCCCTTATCGATATCGACGACACAGATATAGGTGCCGAAGGGAAAAGTGAGATTCGGTGGATCATAATAATCCACTGCTTCCAGGCCGGGTTCCATACCCTGCGGCATGTTGGTGTAGGCAGCAAAGGCGATGTCCTGGATTGTCTTGGACTTGCCGGGTGCGCCTTTGACGGAGAACTTGCCCGGTTCCCACTCCAGATCCTCTTCACTGCACTCCAGTAGATGAGCGGCTATCTTTTTCGCCTTAGCGCGGATCTTACGCGCGGCAATGGCAGTAGCCGCACCGGAGACTGGCGTGCTGCGGCTGGCATAGGTCCCCAAGCCATAGGGAGCAGTGTCGGTATCGCCCTCTTCCACCGTCACGTCGGCTGCGGGGATGCCCAGTTCTTCGGCGACGATCTGCGCGTAGGTAGTCTCATGCCCTTGCCCCTGGCTCTTGGTTCCCATGCGGCACATGGCCTTGCCGGTGGGATGAACGCGAATCTCCGCGCTATCGAACATCTTGATGCCGGCAATGTCGAAGGTATGGGAAGGTCCCGCACCGACAACTTCTACGAAGCTGGAGACGCCGATTCCCATCAGCTCGCCCTTCTCGCGCTTCTCCTTTTGTTCCTTGCGCAAGGCATCGTAGCCAATCGTATCCAGCGCCATCTTCATGGCTGCATCGTAGTTACCACTGTCATAAGACCAGCCGAGCGGCGAGGCATAGGGAAACTTGTGGGGAGGGATAAAGTTCTTCCGGCGTAGCTCGACCGGATCGGTTTTTAGTTCCTGGGCCAGGACATCGACAGCTCTCTCGATGAGATAAGCAGCCTCGGTCACGCGGAAGGAGCAGCGGTACGCAATCCCTCCTGGCGCTTTGTTGGTGTAGACGCCGTCGACTTCACAGAATGCGGTGGGGTAATCATAGGCTCCGGTACAGATGCTGAATAAGCCAGCGGGAAATTTGGTGGGTTGCGCGGCTGCATTGAAGGCGCCGTGATCGGCCAGAGTCTTAACCCGTAGCGCCTGGATCTTTCCTTCCTTGGTGGCGGCGAGCTCCGCCGTCATGTGGTAGTCACGCGCGAATCCGGTGGATTGGAGATTCTCGGAACGGGATTCGATCCATTTCACGGGCCGTCCAATCGTCAGCGACGCGGCCACTGCGCAAACGTATCCGGGATAGATCGGGACCTTGTTGCCAAAGCCGCCACCGATGTCCGGAGAAATGACCCGGATATTGTTTTCCGGGATGCCGCCCACGATAGCAAAAAGTGTGCGGTGGGCGTGCGGTGCTTGCGAGGTGAGATAAATGGTAAGCCGCCCGGTCGCGGCGTTGAAGTCGGCTACGCAACCGCAGGTTTCAAGTGGTGACGGATGACACCGCTGGAAAACAGCATGCACCTGGGCTTTGACTTCAGCCTGGGCAAGGGCTTTGTCTGTGCCGGATTTGTCACCTATCTCCCAGTGGAAGATGTGGTTGTCTTTTTGTTCGCGATCCTCGCGCAAAACGGGTGCGCCGGGATCAAGCGCCTTGTGGGGATCAACCAGTACCGGCAGTTCTTCATACTCCACTTCCACCAATTCTGCTGCGTCGGCCGCGGTATAGGGATCCTCGGCAACCACGAATGCTACCTCCTGCGATTGGAAGAGGACTTTGCCGGTAGCCAGCACCATTTGCTTGTCGAAAAACAGAGTGGGCATCCAGGCGAGATTCGCTTTGGCCAGGTCTTCCCCGGTAATGACGGCCAAAACGCCAGGCAGCTTCAGAGCGTTTGCCGTATTTATGCCCTTGAGGCGGGCGTGCGCATAAGGACTGCGCACCATGTGGCCGTACACCATATCGGTAAGCTGAACATCGTCTACATAGTTGCCTTTGCCCTGGATGAAACGCAGGTCTTCTTTGCGCTTGATTGAGTGGCCCATGCCACCGACTTCAGGCGATGTTCGGCAGCCCATCTTTGCCTCCTTCTTCCATCTTGCCGGCGGCAAACTGCACCGCCTTGACAATGTTCTGGTAACCGGTGCAGCGGCACAAATTTCCAGAGATGCCCCAGCGAATCTCTTCCTCTGTGGGGTGGGGATTCTTCTTGAGCAGAGCGTAGGACGATATGAGCATGCCCGGCGTACAGTAACCGCATTGCAAACCATGCTCCTCTTTAAACCCCTGCTGCAGTGGATGAAGCTGGCTGTGTTGCATCAGGCCTTCTACCGTCATTAATTCACTGCCGTCGGCTTGAATGGCAAAAACGGTGCACGACTTGACCGTTTTTCCATCGAGCAGAACCGTGCACGCGCCGCAATGAGAGGTATCACAGCCTATATGCGTGCCGGTTAATCCAGGAATGTTGCGGATGAAGTGGACGAGCAACATTCTGGGTTCGACCGTGGCCTCGCGAAGACGGCCATTCACTTTGATTTGGACTAATTGTTTTTCCGCCATCGCAGAATCCTCTGCCGCCTTTCCTATTTACCGGCTCGCTCACGTGCGCGAACAACGGCGCGCCGGGTCAGTTCTTTCACCAGGCCTCGTTTGTATTCTTCGGGTCCGCGCAAATCTTCACTGGGCTGAGACTCCTCCGCGGCAAGTTGCGCCGCCTGCGTAATATTGGGCTCGTCCAGCTTCTTTCCGCGTAAGAACCCTTCGGCTTTCGCGGCCTTGATGGGGGTCGCACCCACGTTGGTTAGGGCGATGCCTATCTTCTGGCATGTTCCTTCGCCATCCACGGTGAGTTGGACAGCGACTGCAGCCGTGGCAAAGTCGCCCACCTTTCTTTCCAGTTTCAGGTAGGCACCTCCACTCCGCGGTGGGGGGATGGGGATGCGAATCTCAGTCACAATCTCGTCGTGCTGAAGCTCGGTGGTGAACAGGGTGATGAAGAAGCTCTCGATGGGCATGACTCTCTCGCCCTTTGGCCCGGTGGCCACGATCTGGGCGCCCAGCGCCATCATGGTTGCCGGATGATCGTTGGCAGGATCGCCATGTGCGAGGTTGCCTGCCAAGGTCGCCATGTTGCGCACCTGTGGATCGGCAATCACCCGTGCTGTATCGGAAAGGATGGGGTATTTCGAGTGAATGAGCGGGGAGAACTCCAGATCGGCTTCACGCGTCAATCCGCCTATTTTCAAATAGCCGCTTTCTTCTTTGATATAAGACAGCCCAGGTATTCGGTTAATATCGACTAGATAGCCGGGTCGGGCCAAGCGGAATTTCATCATGGGGATGAGAGACTGGCCGCCACTCAAAATCTTGGCGTCTTCCCCGTACTGCTGCAGGAACCCAATCGCTTCAGGAATCGACTTTGGTCTCAGGTACTCAAAGGCCGGCGGGATCATCGTCGTCTACCTCCCATCGGGGCTTCCCGGATGCTGACGAAAAATCACAAACAATATGAGGACCTGCGAACCGCGGCTCGCAGGTCCGACAGACGTTATAGTCCACCTAAGGTAAGAGGGTCAAATACAGAGAGGAGTACTTCCTTGAAGCCACCCTGCCTTTCAATTAACGTTTCAGGCGGAAGGAGGCCGACTTGAACTCGGAGCCTGTTATCTCACAGAGAGGCAGACCGGAAGCACGACAACCAGCGGAGGACGCCACATTTCGTCCAGGGCAACAGAATCCCTATCTGCGTATTTTCAAGTCCAACGTCTTCGTACGCGATCATGACCGGAGCCTGAAGTTCTATGTAGACAAGCTTGGATTCAGCGTAGTTGCCGATGGCCGTTTCGAATTTGGCCGTTGGGTGGCTATCGCGCCCCCGGATGGCAGCACGATTTTGGCGGTGATTGCTCCCAAGCGTGGCTCGGAAAACTACAAGCTCATCGGCCGGTCCACGCAGATTGGTTTCATCTCCGAAGATATTTATGCAACCTATGACCTGTGGCGCAGCCGCGGAGTGCATTTTCATCATCCTCCGCAGCCCCAATTGTGGGGCGGAACGTTTGCCGGTTTTTCCGATGAAGATGGAAATTCCTTTGAGCTGATCGGCTCCGATGAGATGAGCCGTGAAATTGAGCGCCAGCGCCGCGAAAATGCCGAAAAGCTGGAAACCGAACGGCGCACTACCCAGGAACTGGAAATTGCAAAACAGGTGCAGGCAAGGCTTTTCCCGCAAACGTTTCCCGTCCTTAGGACCCTGGACTACGCAGGCATCTGTATCCAGGCCCGCCATGTCGGGGGCGACTACTATGATTTCTTTGCTCTCGGAGAAGAGAGGATCGGGTTGTTCATCGGCGACATCTCCGGCAAGGGAATCGCTGCCGCCCTGTTAATGGCCAATCTGCAGGCTAATCTACGCAGTCAGTTTGCCCTTGCCCGCGAACAGCCGCAGCGCTTCCTGCAGTCCGTAAACCGGCTCTTTTTTGAGAATACGGTAGACAGCGCTTATGCCACGGTCTTCTTTGCCGAATACGAAGACGCCGCACAGCGCTTGCGATACACAAATTGTGGCCACCTGTCGGGCCTGCTGCTCCGCAGGGATGACACGGTAGAATGGCTCCACTCCACCGGCACGGTTCTGGGACTGTTTAAAGATTGGACGAGTCCGACGGTGGAATGCCGGCTCTACCCCGGCGACATGGTCGCGCTCTACACCGATGGAGTCACTGAATCGTTCAACGACGCGCAAGAGGAATTCGGAGAACAGCGTCTGATCGAAGCCATGAGGCGGTATCGCGAACAGTCTGCGCAGGCTGTCGTCGCGTCAATCGTCGCCGATGTTCAGCGATTCAGCCCGGAGGAGCAGCACGACGACATCACGCTGATCGTCGCCAAATGCAGGAGCGGTTCGTAGGCCGTATTCCCGGTGATTCAAGAGAATGGGTATGCTTTCACTCCCGGTAACAGGTATGCTGTCAGCCGTATTCCTCCGCGCCTTTGGGATTGAGCGAGGTTAAATGCCAAAGAAGGTCTTTGATGTGTGTATCGTTGGCTCGGGCGCCGGCGGCGGCACGCTTGCTGCCCACCTGGCGCAACGCGGGGTGGAGGTTGCAATCGTGGAGGGCGGGCCAGTCATAAACACCCGCACCGACTTCAACACCCATGCGCTCCCGTTTGACTTTGCTAACCGGCACATACCAACCATGAAGCCAGGCAAGGTCGGCATGGGCTCAGAGCGGGCTCGAGGCGTCGGGGGTAAGACGATGCTGTGGAACGCAGTGGCCCTGCGTTTCAGTCATCGCGATTTCAAAGGGTACACCATTGACGGGGCGGGAGCCGATTGGCCGATCGACTATCCCGACATGGCTCCTTACTATGAGCGGATCGAACGGGAAGTCGGCGTCTGCGGGAATCGTGACGGCCTCGAAGATCTTCCGGACGGAATCTTCAATGAGCCGCCGCCTCTGAAAACAGGAGACCTGCTGCTGCAGCGCGGTGCCAAGGAATTAGGCATACCCATTATTCACACGCGCAAAGCAACGCTGACCAGGGCAAACAAAACGCGGCCGGCCTGCCACTATTGCGGAAATTGCATGGCTGGCTGCGATGTCGCGGCCAAGTACAACTCCGCTGACGTCCACCTGACCCCGGCTATGAAGACCGGCCGCCTCACCGTCTTCTCTAACTCCGTTGTGCGGGAGGTCCTCGTATCCAAGGAAAACCGGGCCACCGGAGTCCTGTTTCATGATCGGGTCACCGGCAACCCGGGCGAAATCCAGGCGCGCTGCGTCGCCGTTGCTTGTGCCTGTATACAGAGCGTAGGGCTGCTGCTGATGTCTGTGTCCAGACTCTATCCGCAAGGGCTGGCAAACTCCAGCGGCCAACTCGGGCGCAACTTCATTCCTCATTTCAACTCCGGGGTGGAAGGGTTTTTGACGGAGATGATCGGCCGGCCGGTGGTCAATGATGAGGGCTACATCGATCATGCCTACCTGCCCTCGTACATGCATGCGCAAAAGAGAGACTATGCACGCAGCTTCGGAGTCCAGATCTATACTGGCATCCGCCGTACGACAGGATGGGCCCGGGAAGTGCCGGGCTTCGGTGCCGCCTACAAGCAGGCGGTCAAGCAGCGCTTTCCGGCTTACGTCAGTTTCCAATGCTTTGGTGAAATGATTCCCAATGCGCAGAGCTTCATTGAACTGGACAAGTCGGAGACAGATGAGTTCGGGTTGTACAAGGTGAAGGCAATCGCGGTTCAAGAGGAAAATGAGAGAAAGATCTACGAGGCGATGAATAAGGCTTCCGTCGACATTCTGCAGAAGGCGGGCGGAGAAGTTCTCTCTGTTTCCAGGTTTGAAGAGCCAACGTTTAATCACCAGCTAGGCGGTTGCCGCATGGGTAGCGATGCGCGCACCTCGGTGGTTGATGCGTTTTGCAGAACGCACGACGTGCCCAATCTTTATGTGGTCGATGGCAGCGTGTTCCCTTCATCCTCGGAGAAGAATCCGACCTTGACCATCATGGCACTGGCCGCGCGTACCGCCGATCACATCAGTGGCCGTTTTCAAAAAGGAGAGATCTGATTGCAAACCAGGCGCGAAGCCCTCAAGATTATCGGAGCCGTCGGGGTGACGTGCGCGTTTCCTTTTTCAGCCAACGAACTTTACGGTCAGCACGTCCATCCACCTGGTCACCCGGCAACGCAGGAGGCCCAGCCCGGCGCATCGTCTGCACCGCGCTTTTTCACCCCGCCGCAGTTGCTGGTGATCTCCCGCCTGACGGACCTGATCATTCCCCCGACCGAAACCCCTGGCGCCGCGGCTGCCGGCGTTCCGGCATATATTGACCTGGTGGTGAACGAAGATCCAAAGTTGCAGAGCATTTTTCGAGAAGGATTACCGCGCTTGGACGCCATGAGCGAATCAAGGTTTAGCAACAGCAGTTTTCTGCAGTTGGCGGAAGCGCAGCAGGTCGAGATCCTTACTTCGCTCAGTGAAGCCGCAACCGGGGGCGATGCTTCTTTCTTCCACGCGATCAAGAGCTTGACCGCGGATGGCTATTACACGTCTCGGGTCGGCTTATTGCAAGAGCTCGGATATAACGGCGACGCCGTTCTTGCAGCTTTCCCTGCGTTCCAAATCCCAGAACATTGAAAGGCGATGCGGCATGTTTCGGAATTGGCATTCGATTGGCAAAACGAGTGTTTTGTGCGCTCTGCTTTTGCTGTGTGCAATAGGACGGTCTGCTAGCCGGCCTGACGAGATCCCTTTTCAGAAACACACCATCGACCTCGGAGCTTCAGAAACCGCGGTTTTCGCCGATATTAATCGCGACGGAAAGCTCGACCTGGTCTCAGGTGAGTACTGGTATGAGGCGCCACACTGGACCAAGCACCGCTTCCGGGAGATTGAATACACCAACAATTATGTCGACGACCTGTCGACGCTGCCGCTCGATGTGGATGGGGACGGCTACGTGGACCTGGTCACCTCAGGATGGTTTTCCAAGAAGCTGGCGTGGTGGCGAAACCCGGGACGAACGGGCGAAATGTGGAAAGAGCACCCCATTGCAACCGGATCTCCCATCGAGTTTTCCTTTCTGGTTGATCTTGATAACGACGGTACGGCCGACGAAATTCTGCCCCAATTCGGAGACGATCGTCCACTTGCCTGGTACGAACGGGATAAACACGGCGGAATGGTGGAGCACATTGTCAGCGACCACGGATATGGGCACGGCATTGGTGTAGGCGATGTAAACGGAGACGGCCGCAACGATATCCTGACTCCGCGAGGCTGGTTAGAGGCTCCCCCCGATCCGCGCCAGAAAAACTGGACGTTTCATCCGGATTGGCACTTCGAGGATGCCCTTGGCTTTATGTACGTGCGCGACGTGAACGGCGATGGCCGACCGGATATTGTGACTTCGATGGCGCATGGATACGGCATTTTCTGGCTGGAGCACACGAGCGACGGCAAATGGAACAAGCATGTGATTGATGACAGCTGGTCGCAGGCGCATGCGGTGGTGATTGTGGATTTTCGAAAGACTGGAAATTTAGGCTTGTTGACCGGAAAGCGCTACATGGCGCATAACGGTCATGATCCCGGGGCACGCGAGCCGCTGGGAGTCTATTGGTACGAGCGGCTACTCGACCCGGCTACCCACACTGTCGATTGGGCCAGGCATGTAATTGATTACGGCGGCCGCACCGGCGGCGGCATCGAGATCGGAGTCGCAGACATTGATGGAGACGGAGATCTGGATTTCGCGGTGGGCGGCAAAAGCGGACTTTTCCTGTTCGAGAATAAGACGGCTGCGAAGTAGCTCGCTTGTCCGATCCTAGTGAGAGCCCGACGCATCCAGCAGCAGGACCCAGTCCCTGTCTCCGTCGTGGTTGTTCCCGGGGGGCGTGAATCGCTGCGTACCTGCGGGGGCAAATGGTCCACCTGGAATCGCTGTGTACGTTCCGTTCGTGGGGTCAAACCACCTGGCATTTGCTGGCGCCTTCAGGCTTGCCATGTTTACGGTGATCTCCCGAACGGTGGGCAAATAAGCGACTACGAATGAGCCGTCGGGAGTTCTTGCTGCGGTGCAATAATCGCTTTGGCTGACACGGGTCTGCAGGTTCCCATAAGTTCCAAGTCCGGCAGAAAGAACCGTGTGGTCTTGATCCGGAATAAGATCCTGCCATGGTATTGAGGAAAAGAATTTATTCCAAATGGTTAACTGGGTAACCCCCGCCGTATCGAGATAGAACTGCCATCCGGACATGAGCGTCCACGTATAGGCGCTGCCGTAGAGTTGTCCCATCCCTCCGCTCAGCATGGTCCAGTACTCTTCGCGTCTAAGTACAGAGGGCGTACCATAATCCGGCGGCTTGCCGACATTCTCCAGATCATAGTGCGCTTCGACCAGGTAAGTCGGCGCTACCGGCGTCTGGTTGTAACTATGCAACATCTGGATATAGGTTGGAGAGTAGGTGTAAGTACTGTTGATCTGAACCAGCGGGATCCAGCTCGGATCATCGAAAGAGGAACTCGTGTAAACGTTCAGCTCAACGGTTTGAAGATTTCCCTGATCAGCGGACGCGATGCCCTTAGCGACGGCTTGAACCACTGCATTATCGCCTGGAGTCTTCCAGGTATTAAAGTCATTGCCGTTTAACCAGACGATGTTGTGGAAGCGTTTGTAACGGTTGCCGAGGTACTGCCCGTAGACTCTTGCGGCCGCCGGGCCGTTGTTGCGCAAGGTTGGAACCCACTGGCCGGTTTCGATGGGATCAAGGAACACCAACATGCCGTGATCTGCCGCCAATGTGACCATTTCGTCGACACGGGTGAAGTACGCTTCGTTAGGTTTAGTGAGGTCATAATGGGCGGTATCTGTTCCACCGGAAACATAGCCGGTGAAGGGGGAAATCCCGTCGTAGGTTCTGCCGTCAATCGGGCTGTTCTGATAGTAGGGCCCGGCAACAAGTACATTCATCCACACTGCGTTGAATCCGTGAGCCTGGCGATTGTCGAAATAGGTCTTCGCTTCCGCCGTGGAGACCATCGTAACCAGGGCCTGGGGAACGTCGCCCGCGATCAGGAACGGGATATTATTCTGGTCGATGAGATAGCGTTTGTTAGCGCTGACTTTAAGTGGATATGCTGGAGAGTTCGCGCCGGAAGCTTGTGCGGGCAAGGCGCTGCCCCACGTTGCCGTAATGGACAGCAGCGTGAGCGCGACGGACATCGCCTGTAGCTTAATGACTCGACCCACAGTCTTATTCACAGCCCTCTGGCCAATGATTTAACTATGCCCGACTCATCATGGTTCAGTGAGTCGAGTCGGTATAGTGAAATTCCACGATTCTTTCTTGGAGGGCTACTGCGGATCGCCGGCTAACCTGGGAGCGTCAGTTCGTCTCCCAATCCGTACGGGTCTAACCTTTGTGGGCCATCATGTGCAATCGCTATGTGGATGGCCTCGGTACCTGGGCTCCAGAAGACCAAGCGGTCTACCGGAAGATTGCAGCCAATATTGTGGAGCACGGATATTCCGCAGTGACTCGGGGCCGCGATCGGCATAGTCCAGCGCCAGGATAATTTGGCGGAAGTGCGTGCGAGTCGAACACACCGTCGCCCGTTAAGAACGACCACCGGTTTTGAAGACCGGGAGGATCACCGGAACCTAAGCACTTCCCTGACTGGCCGCAATTGTAGATCTTTGCTGGCAGCCTATCATGCTACCCGACGAGGGATCATCGATTGGGCGCGCGAACTCCAAATGCAACGTCGTCTGCAAATCGCTTGACAAAACGTGGCCATTAACGACTCGCTCTGTATGAGCGGCGCTGCTTCTGGTCGCGACGTTGAGCCCTATGCAAACCTCCCGGTTGCCGAACAGTTGTTGTTGCCCAACCAGCAGGGTAGCGAGACAAATGCGTCGTGGGCAAGTTCGGCTGAATCTCCAGGCCTAAGGAACCGACCCTCAAGTTCTGACCCTGTCTTATACACCAACACTCTTGCGTTGCAGCCAAAGTGCTGTCTTAACACGATTTGCCATCTTGTGTGGGCCTCGAATGGCAGCTATCGAACGTCTTTGCTGATAGCCTATTATGCTTACCGGCGAGGATCATTTGATTGGGCGCTTCCAGAACAATAAGACTTACCCAGCAGGTTAAAGCTGGGGGATGTGCGAGCAAGCTCGCACCAGGGTCGCTGGCAGCAGTGCTTGCGAAATTGCCCAGGCAGACCGATGCCAATCTCCTGGTCGGGTTCGACACCTCCGATGACGCCGGCGTCTACCTGATCGCGCCGAATCTTGCACTCGTCCAGACCGTGGACTTCTTCACGCCGCTGGTGGATGACCCCTTCACCTTTGGTCAGATCGCGGCAACCAACGCGCTCAGTGATGTGTATGCCATGGGAGGACGCCCGATCACGGCCCTCTCGATCGTGTGCTTCCCCCCGGACGGGGATCTGAATGTACTCGAGGCGATCATGCGCGGTGGCATGGCGAAACTTGCGGAGGCCGGCTGCGTTGTCCTGGGTGGACACAGCGTGCGCGATCAGGAAATCAAATTTGGTTACGCCGTGACCGGGGTTATCGATCCCGATCATGTGCTGACGAATGCCGGGGCGCAGCAGGGCGATGATCTCATCCTCACCAAGGCGATCGGAACCGGGGTGATTACGTCTGCTTTGAAACAAGGCAAGGCCGAGCCGGCATGGGTGGCGGACGCAATCCGATCCATGACCACGCTCAACCGTGTCGCTGCCGAGGTTGTGGCCGGCGCAGTTGGTGTCCATGCGATGACCGATGTGACCGGCTTTGGGCTGATGGGGCATGGCCGCGAACTCGCCATTGGCAGTGGGATGACGATTGAACTTATGGTCGATCAGGTATCGCAGATTCAAGGGGCACTGGATGCCATCCATCGCGGCGCAATTCCCGCCGGGCTGCTTGCCAATCGCGAGTTCGCTGAGTGCGTGAGCGCGGATGCGTCCGGCTCGCGTATAGCGGACGATGTTCGCGCCCTGCTCTATGACCCGCAAACCGCAGGCGGTCTACTGATATCGGTTGCAGCCGGCTGCTCAAGCGCGCTGCTGCAGTCGTTGCACCACGCGGGCGTGGCTGCAACGAAGATCGGCACCGTGCTCGGCCCCTACACTGCAAGCTCGGGCGAGCCCGCCATTCTTTTGAGTTAACAAAATCGAGTGACCCCGGACATGAAACAGAACCAGCAGGCAACCGATAACGGCAACAGCAATCTGTACAGGCTGATCCCCTCTGTGCACGACTTGCTGCTGACCCCTGGTATCGCTGCTCTGCTGGATACAGTGTCTCGCGACTCAACCATCGGCGCGACGCGCACCGTTCTGGCTCGGCTCAAGCAGGAAATAGCAGCAGGACATCACACCCAGGCAAGCCTGGAAGGCGAACTGGCGCTGCTTCACATCGCCGTTGCGAACCAGGTCGCCCGGGGCTCGCAGCACAGTTTGCGACGGGTCATTAATGCCACCGGGGTCGTTCTCCATACCAACCTGGGGCGAGCTCCGTTGAGCGCCTCTGCACTCAAGCACATTCTGGAGACGGCAGGGGGCTACTCCAACCTGGAACTCGATCTCGAAAGCGGTGAGCGAAGCCGGCGGGATGTGCATGCGGAGGAACTTCTTCTTCGGGTGATGAATCCTCAGGTTATTGGAACGGCTGCGCATTCGGCGCTGGTGGTCAACAACTGTGCGGCGGCTACGTTCCTGGTCCTGAACACGCTCGCGGAGGGGGGCGAAGTGATTGTTTCTCGTGGGGAGTTGGTCGAGATCGGCGGAGGCTTTCGCATTCCCGAGATTCTCGCCAAGTCCGGCGCGATCCTGCGCGAAGTGGGCACCACCAACCGCACCAGGCTTGCGGACTACGAAGAGGCACTCTCAGCCGGAACGCGGCTCATTCTGCGCGTCCACCAATCTAACTTCAGCATGGAGGGCTTCACCGAAAAACCCGCTCTTCGCGACCTGGTATTGCTGGGAAAGCGATGCAACGTTCCTGTATTCAACGACCAGGGGACCGGGTTGATCACATCACTTGAATCGCTCGGAATTGGCTCCGAACCGACCTTGCTCGATAGCTTCCACGCGGGCTCCGATTTGATCGCTGCCAGCGGAGACAAGTTGCTCGGCGGCCCGCAATGCGGCCTGCTCATGGGAAGAGCGGACCTGTTGCAAAGGATCCGCAAGAATCCTCTGTACCGGGCGTTTCGTGCCGGCAAGCTTACGTACGCAGCGCTCGAAGCAACGCTCATGGACTATGCCTCGGGAAGAGAGATCCCAGTGAAGAGGATGTTGAACGCTCCTGCGGACGAAATATTCAACCGGTGTGAATGGATCAGCCATCAGGTCAACTCCGCCGAACTTGCCGCAGAGGCTGTACCCGTGCTGAGCCTCATCGGCGGCGGGACGGCACCGACTGCCCGGCTTCAGAGCGCTGCCGTTTCGCTTCGTCACGCGATGCTGCAGCCGCAGGCGCTTTTGCTGGCTCTTCGCCGGCGTGAACCGCCAGTGGTCGGACGTATCAGCGAAGACCAGGTCCTATTGGATCTGCGCACCGTCGAACCGGAGTTCGATGCAATGCTCGCCTCCCTGCTGCAACAGATTGCCCATAAGTCCTCGTCAGCATGACTCAACCGGTCAAGTCAGTTGTTATCGGAACGGCAGGTCACATCGATCACGGCAAGACCGCCCTTATTCGCGCGCTTACTGGTATCGATGCGGATCGTCTGCCGGAAGAGAAGCGGCGCGGCATCACCATCGATCTGGGCTTCGCCTTTCTCGATACTGCGGCTTCCGATGGCCACCCCCTCAGAATCAGCTTTGTCGATGTGCCCGGCCACAGCCTGTTTATTCACAATATGCTCGCCGGGGCTGGGTGCATCGGAGCTGTGCTGCTGGTGATCTCGGCACAGGAAGGCGTCAAACCACAGACAGTTGAGCATCTGGCCATCTGCGGTCTGCTTGGAGTCCGCACCGGCCTGACGGTCATCACCAAAGCCGATGCAGTCGAGCCGAGCCGGCTGGCGCAAGTGGAGTTTGAGGTGAAGGAGTTCCTTCGCGGAACTTGTCTCGACCCTGGCCGTTCGGAAATTCTTGCCGTGAGTGCCATGACTGGACAGAACATCGCAGAGCTGCGGCAGAAACTCATCAGGCTTGCCGAAGATTGGAATGACAGCGATTTCGATCATCTGCCCCGGCTCCCCATTGACCGCGCATTCGTGATGAAGGGATTCGGCACGGTAGTTACGGGCACTTTGCTTTCGGGCAGCTTGCGTGCAGGGCAATCGCTCGCCCTCGAGCCTGGAGGGCGTACCGTGCGGGTGCGCGGAATGCAGACACATGGGCAGGCCGAAGAGCTTGTCCACGCTGGCTCCCGCGTGGCGTTAAACCTCGGCGGTATTGAGGCATCCGAAGTAAGTCGAGGCCAGACTCTGGTCACTCCGGAGACGCTCACCGCTGTCAGCACGATCGATGTTGAAGCCTGGTTGCTGCCTGGTTCTTCAGGATTAAAACATGGCGCCCTTGTCCACTTCCACGCCTTCACCTCCAACACGCTGGCGAGCATACTACTCTATGGCCGGGGCAGGTTCGAGGCAGGTCCGGCCAGGCTGCTGCGGATGAAACTCCAGACCCCAATCCTGCTGGTTGCGGGCGACTCCTTCGTACTGCGGCAGGTTTCACCGCCCGCTACCATTGGAGGCGGCCGGGTGCTCGATGCGTACCCACTCCCCAGACTGCGCAAACCGCAAGCCGTTTCGTGGCTCGAGTCTTTGCGAAGCGCTTCGGCCGAAGAGCGGCTTCTGTTGCGGGTGGCGCGCCGGGGGACAGAAGGGCTTTCGATACAGGGTCTGATTGCAGAGACTGGCCTTGCCCGGGAAGCCGCCGAGCACCTATGGCAGCCCCTCATCCTCAAGGGTCGTTTGCTGCAGATTCCTGGCGAGATTCTCCTTGCCAATTCAGCTCTCGAGGCAGCCTGCGAAGCCATCAGCAGCCTTTTGCAACAGCATGCGAGCGGCCTCAAACGATCGGAGCTCAAGACGCGGACTTCGCTGGGTCCGGAGATCCTCGACTTTTCGCTCGAGCGTCTTGCCCAAGCGAAGAAACTGCGTTTCAAAGGCGAGATGGTATGTCCCGCGGAAGACAGCCGCCTTGCGTCTGGTCCTGAGGATGCAACTTTGTCCGCAATCGCGGCGATCTACCGGAAAGCTGGGCTCTCTGCTCCATTGACCTCCGAAGTAGCGGCCATGCTTCGACTCAAAGAAAGCGATATGCGAGGACCGGTCACCTTACTTCTTCGGGAAAAGATCCTCGTCCGCATGGGAAGCGAGAACCTCTTCATTCACCAGGAAGCTCTGGCCAGATTGCGGGCTGAGATAAAAGAACTTCGCGGACAGAAGGTGGACATAGCCCGCTTCAAACAGATGACAGGCCTGTCGAGAAAGTACGCCATTCCGTTGTTGGAATATCTTGACCGGGAAAGGATTACCCGTAAGATGGGCGACCAGCGCCTGGTGATCTAGCCGCGGCGAATGGTGACTATGCTAATCTTTGGCCAACCAGGAACCATGGCAGACCCGAAGACAAAAATCGACGTAATTGAGGATGCTGACGCGACCGGCGACGTTGCGAAGGTATATGACGAATGGCGGTCGCATTCGGGCCGTCAGCTGATGCCCGGGATTCTCAAGTGCTTCAGCCATCGCCCGGATTTTCTGCGCGAGGTCATGAGCTTCAGCAATACGGTGCACTTTTCTGAAGGGCACCTCACTCGTAAGACAAAAGAAGCGATCGCCAGCTGGGTTTCCTGGCTGAATCGCTGCCCATATTGACTGGATTCGCATGCTTACTTCCTGCGGGTTCAGGGAGCAGAAGAGAAAACAGTTCAGGCGCTGGTTGCGGGCAACCTCCAGGAAGCCGCGCTCGACGACGCACACCGCGCCCTGCTTGAATATGTCGGCAAAGTGACCGAGGCGGCTTATCGCACAACTCCGGAAGACGTGCAGATCCTGCGCGATCACGGTTGGAGCGAGCCCCAGATTGCCGAAGCGGTGTACATCACGGCGATGTTTGCCTTCTTCAACCGGGTGGCCGACGCTTTCGGGGTTGCGCCGCAAGGCTATCTTGAAATGAACAAGATGACCAGGTAAGCGGGAAAACTGTTGTGGGGCTTCGCCCGTCTTTTTCGTCCCACGTACGCTGAGGCGAACGTGGGGCGCCCGTCCAGTTCCCTCGGGCAGTGAGACTCCCTACACCTCCATCTTTCGATGGATGTGCCCCTAAGCCTGGCCGCGATAGAGTTCCCTGGTATGGCGATTTTGACCGAACCTGTTGGAAGCATCCCGCGCCCGGCTGCGTTGCTTCAAGCGATAGCAGCTTCGCAGGCGCCGGGAGCAAACCCCGCGATGCTCGAAGATGCCTACGCCGCAGCAATTCGCGACACCATCGCGCGGTTTGAGCAGACTGGATCGCCTGTCATTACGGATGGCGAGCAAACCAAACCCAGCTTTGCAACCTATCCCCTTTCCGGCCTGAACAATCTTGCTCCGGATGGAGTCACGATTCCCTTTGCGGACGGGCATGTTCGCCAGCTGCCCCGTCTGACCGCGGCGCCATTCCGTTACGGCGTGCACGCTGCCAGGTACCTCGAAGCTGCCCGAGGTTATACTCGCCTGCCGATCAAACAGGCCGTCATTTCAGCGTCCGCGCTGAGTCTGCTCTATCCGGCAAGCGGGATACCTGGCTACTCGCGGGAAGCCTTCACGGCGGATCTTATTAATGAAGCAGAGGCTGACATCAGGGGTGCGCTCGATGGCGGCGCAGCCAATGTCCAGATTGACTTCACGGAAGGCAGGTTGTCGCTCAAGCTCGATCCCTCCGGGAATCTGCTGCGCAGCTTCGTCGCACTCAACAACCAGGTTCTCGACCGCTTTAGTCCTGAAGAGCGGCTGCGCATTGGAGTTCATGTTTGCCCTGGAGGCGACCATGATTCCACCCACAGCGCGGATGTGGATTACGCGGGACTGCTGCCCGATCTGTTTCAAATGAATGTCGGGCGCTTCTATTTGCAGATGGCCAGCGAGCCAGACCGGAAACGCGTCCTGCGCCTTGTCAGCCAACTTCTCGAACCCCATCACACCGTTTTTGTGGGGGTCATCGACCCGATTAATCCGGTAGTCGAAACGGCCGCCCAGGTGCGCGATCGCGTTCTGGAGGCGGCTTCCCTTCTACCCATTGCGCAACTGGGCACGACCGATGACTGTGGCTTCTCACCCTTCGCCGACGACACATCCACCGCTCGCGACATAGCCTTCAGCAAGATTCGGGCCAGGGTCGAGGGAACGGAACTGGCCGCCCGCGAGCTTGGAGTCTGACGGCATTCGAGTTTAGATTGGATTCCATGCTGATCGCCGCCAACGACCGCACCAGGAGGCACTCACAAAGTTTTGTTCCGGGGTCGTGCCTGTTCCTGGCCAGCCTTGCGGCTCTCGCGCTTGCGCTCTATCCGCTCTACGTAATTCGCCCCTTCCGGGAGCAGCAGCCTGCAGCTCTCTCGCGCGCGCTTTGGGTGTTGTTGCACGACAAAGCGATCTTGTTTGGCATCTTCGTCCTGATCACTGTTCTCGCGCTGCTTGTCTGGCGGCGTGCAGGCTGGGTCGCGAGGCTGCTGCTGCTGGCGCCGGCTATGGGAACCGCTCTGCTCGCGGCCGCTGCGGCGTGGTTCAATCCCTTTGAACAACTGATGTTCCATCCCTTCGGAGAGCCGCGTTACGTGACCATCCAGCAAGCCGGTATCGACCCAAAAGACATGGTCATCGTGGTAACCCTGGGCGGGGAGAGCCGCGCGTATCCAATTCGCGAGATGGGGTATCACCACATTGTGAATGATCGGCTGCATCAACTGCCTATTGTTGTTACTTATTGAACGCTCTGCCACACGGGTCTGGTCTGGACCCGCAGCATACAAGGACGCGACCTGCACTTTCACCTGGCGGGCATCAACAACCAGAATTTCCTGATGCGCGACCAGGAGACGGGCAGCTATTGGCAGCAGATCACCGGCACTGCAATCGCGGGCCCTTTGAAAGGTTCCAAGCTCAGTTTGGTGGCCCAGGACGAACTCAGCTTTGGGCTCTGGAAGGAGGAACAGCCCAACGGGACAGTCCTGGCGCCCCTGCCGCGCGATGCAGCGCATTATGAGAAAGCGACCTGGGAGAGTGAGATTAAGAAACTACCGGCCGTGATTCACGCAACCAGGGGAACACTCCCTGACAGGGAGACCATCCTTGGCGTGTCGACGGGCGGAGCGGCGCGAGCATATCCACTCAGCAAGCTGACCGTTCAGTCTCCAGTTTTGCTGGATGATATAGGAGGCCAACCGATTATGATCGTGCTTGGTCCAGATGGAGAGTCGGTGCGTGCTTTCTCACGTCAGATGGGTAAGGACACGCTAGACTTTTACGGCCAGGGTTTGACAGGTACCAGCGAACCGTGGGCACTTCTGGAATCCACCACGCTCAGCGAATGGGGTTTTGACGGGTGTGCCCTTACTGGGGACATGCGAGGAAAGTGTCTGGCCCGGATCGATGTTCTGAAAGACTTCTGGTTCGACTGGCAGCATTACCATCCAGAGAGCAGTATTTATCGGCATTGAATGAAGTCGGCTGAGCGCCCGCCGCAATAGTCACCGGGACGCAGGTCGCACTGGCGCTTTTCCCCTCTAGATGACTGAAATAATTGGCGTCCCCGACGGGCAATGTTGACCGCCCACGTCCCTAATGCTCCTTTAATCGCTGCATTCCTCTCGAAACTGTATTCGCCCTCCCTAATCGACTCAATTAGCCTGTTGTTGCGGCACACTAAGGCGTTCGGGTGGTGATTACTTCGTTGGGTCCCTTCAACCTCAGCAGTGGGGATTGCTCCGTCTGGAGTGAGCAACTCCCAGCCACAAATTCATGTCCTGACGCATCCTGACAGAACAGTGGTTGTTCCGTATGTGCCGGTTTTATCTCCGCCGCCAACCCGCATACCAAACCATAGTTACCTTCGGGCTTGTACTCCCGTGCCGAAAAAAGCATCCCGCCACTTACATCAAACTAGGAAAGGCTCTATCTCTTAGAGTAGAAGATATCGGCAGGCGACGGCTTCTCACGCAACCGCGCCCTGGCCGGCAGTTGCCGGTGGTTTCGGCCTTCCGCGTGAGCGAAGGATAGCTTCACCGCTATCCGGTCCCTCACTCGATCCCTGTCACAAAATCACCAACACCCGCCATAAGTGGCCTGCCACGGCTCTCCACCCCTTTGTGTCCCTAGGAGAGCAGCAAACCAATCCGACCCAATCTCCAGCAAACCAAGGAACGAGACGACCTATGCCCAAAAATACTGTCAGCGATCCCATCACTGATCAGGAAATCGCCTTTGCTCACCTGATCCTCTCCGGAACCATGAACGACCGCCGCGCCGCGGAAGCAGTCGGCCTCAATCCCGACACCGCCGCCTACACCAAAGCCAAGCCCCGCGTCCGCGCCTACATGATCGAGCACCGCGCCGCCGTCAGCGAAAGGCTGGTGGACCAGGAAGCCGAAGGGCTGCGCAAGCTCAACCTTGGTCGCGACCAGATCCTGGCCCGGCTCTGGGAACTGGCCAATCTCAACCCTGAAGCGACCAGAGGCAGCATGGCCGGCCAGATCAAGGCTCTTGCCATGATCGTAGCCATCGAAGGCCTGATTCCCGACCGCCGCTTTTCCCCACCCGCAAACGCAACCCGCGGCCCCGCCCGTCAACGCACAAATCTACAACTCTGCGTGGCGCCGCAAACAGCAGCACCAACCTGTGGGTGAGGAGCCAGGGGACCCCGTTGCCGCCACGAAAACCCCACCCGCCGCGCCCCAGGTCCCCCACCCGGAGCCTGCACCGGAGCCAGCCCCCGAACCGGCGAACGACACGTCGTTCCCCAACCTTGACCGGCCCCAACCCAGCCTTGCCAATCCCTTCATCAACCCCCGAAGCCCGAACTGGGTTCCCGCCGCGACCGGCTACGTCTTCGATGCCGTCCTCGACAAAGCCGGCTCCCTCAGGCTGCCCTTTTCCCCGAAGAAAGGCTTCTCTGGGCGGCGTCGCTGAAGTCGATAAAAAGCCAAATTTTATCGAATTTTACGAAATATCCCGCTCCTCGACTCGGGTGGCGCGCCGTTAGCCGGACGGAAGATGGCTCTCCATCGTCGACAACGCAATCGGGGCCAGTACTCCTTCGGCGTGGGAAAAACGACGCAAAGGAAGAGTAAGGCGCACACGCCGCGCTCTACCCTGTCTATGTTTTGCATGCATTGGTATCGGATGAGAGAGAGGTGGGCATCACTTGCTTCAGGCGCGGAATTTCATGAAGGCAGTCCTACCTGGCCAGACGAAAGAGTTCGAAAGCTGTTACGAATTGGCCTGCCGATCATTCAGGCCGCTCCAATGACAGGGCCGGCCACCATCAATCTCGGAGTGGCGGTATCCCTCAGGGGGTAAGCTATCCGCAGCTATTGACAGCAGATCACCGGCACTGCGATCGCGGGCCCTTTGAAAGGTTCCAAGGTCAGTTTGGTGCCCCAGGACGAACTCAGCTTTGGGCTCTGGAAGGAGGAACAGCCCAACGGGACAGTCCTGGCGCCCCTGCCGCGCGATGCAGCGCATTATGAGAAAGCGACCTGGGAGAGTGAGATTAAGAAACTACCGGCCGTGATTCACGCAACCAGGGGAACACCCCCCGACAGGGAGACCATCCTTGGCGTGTCGACGGGCGGAGCGGCGCGAGCATATCCACTTAGCAAGCTGACCGTTCAGTCTCCAGTTTTGCTGGACGATGTAGGAGGCCAACCGATTATGGTCGTGCTTGGTCCAGATGTAGTGTCGATGCGTGCTTTCTCACGTCAGATGGGTAAGGACACGCTAGACTTTTACGGCCAGGGTTTGACAGGTACCAGCGAACCGTGGGCACTTCAATCCACCACGCTCAGCGAATGGGGTTTTGACGGGTGTGCCGTTACTGGAGATATGCGAGGAAGTATCTGGCCCGGATCGATGTTCTGAAAGACTTCTGGTTCGACTGGCAGCATTACCATCCAGAGAGCAGTATTTATCGGCATTGAATGAAGTCGGCTGCGCCCCGCACCAATAGTCACCGGGACGCACGTCGCACTGGCGCCGCACGGCCCCCGGTCTCGCGCGACCCAGGTTCATGAAATGCAGAATTTTGACGCGAGAGTCGGCTGCTTTTCCCGGACAACGGCGGATGCCTGCGGGGAGAGCCATTTCAATTGAGCCACGTGGGCCTGTATAGTGCCGTCTATGACCGTGCGTATGAAAGATATCGCAAAGGACCTGGGACTGTCAGTTGTGACTGTTTCCAAGGTTCTTCGACACCATCCGGACATCGGAGAGGAGACACGGAAGCGGGTTCTCAGGCGAGTAAGAGAACTTGACTATCAGCCAAACGTCCTGGCTCGCAGCCTGGTCACCGGCCGCAGCTACCTCATTGGTTTGGTCGTCCCCGACTTGCTACATCCGTTCTTTGCGGAGGTGGCCAAAGCCTTATCAACCGTTGTCGGACAGCGGGGATATTCGGTTATCATCTCGTCCTCGGAAGAAGATGCGGAACTGGAAGCGCGCGAAGTACGTCAGATGGCCGCGCGGCAGCTGGACGCCTTGGTCATTGCCTCTTGCGGCAATGAAACAGCGGCTTTTGAAAGGATGGACCGCCAAGGGCAGCCGTACGTCTTGATCGATCGGGAGTTTCCCGGCTTAGTTGCAAACTTTGTAGGAATCGATGACGAAGCAGCTGGACGGATAGCAACCGAGCATCTCGTCGATCAGGGTTGCCGGACCATTGCCCATATTCGCGGAAAAGACAACAGCACGGGGATGCGTAGATTTGAAGGTTATAAACAGGCGCTCCAGCGCCGCGGCCTGCTCTACTCTGATTCAAATGTCGTGGAGAGGCCGAAGGTTGATTTCGAAAGCACACGACACGGTGCGGAGGCCATGCGGTTCTTGCTGAAGCAGCGGTCGAGACCGGACGGCGTCTTCTGTTATAACGACCCGTTGGCGATTGGTGCAATGGCTGCCATCCTGGAATCAGGCCTTCGAATTCCAGAGGATATCGCCATCATCGGGTGCGGAAATCTGCATTACGATAGCGCATTGCGGGTTCCGCTTTCCAGCGTTGACCAGCATAGCCAGATGATCGGGGAACGTGCGGCGAAAATCCTCCTCAACATGATTGAATCAAAGGTCCGTCCCCATGCCAGGAGCGTCATCCTTGATCCCTCATTGGTGGTCCGTTCCTCCACGCTGAGAAGGCCTCAACCTATGGGCAGTGACATTACCCCTCAGTTGGAGGCTAATTCCAGAAAGCCGGTGGCAGCTCCGAGAAGGGGTGACAGAAAAAAGACTCAGCACCGCCTGAGAGGTCGCTCGGATTCGTCACACGAGGATGCGGAATTGACTTAACCGAGCATGGCAATATGGTCCACCCAGGCCAGGATATGCACCGGTGCAGTTCTCCGCGTTTCAGTCGCGATTTTCTGGCCGCCCCGATGGCCACACTGTGTTGAACACTGGTGCCAGAATCGCTCTGACCTCTTCTAAAAGCGATTCATCGATCTGCCGGCAAAGCACAGTCAGGTTCTCTTCCACTTCTTCTGGCGTTGACATGCCAGTGAGCGTGCTCGAGACATAGGCGTGGCGCAAGCAGAAATGCAACGCAATGAGGGAGAAGCTTACTCCGCATCGATTACAAAGGATGGCGGCTTTCAACGCCAGCTCTCGAACCTGGGGGGGCGCTGGATGCCAGGCCGCGGGACCTTGCACTGTCAATATGCCCATCATCAGTGGGGACGCGTTAATCATGCCGATCTCCCGTTCCCGCGCAAACGGCGTCAGCACCGCGTCCATATCGGTCGCAACCAGATTGTATCTGCAGTAGGACAGGATCGTGTCGACCTCGACCGCTTCAGCGATGCGGCGAAGCACGTTCAGAGGATAACCAGTTATCCCAATAAAGCGCGCCTTGCCCTCTTGTTGCAAACGCCTCATCTCTGGAACTGTCTCGCCAATGATTTGATTTACATCGCCGAATTCCACATCATGTGCCTGAAGGAGGTCCACGTAATCAGTCTTCAGGCGGCGCAACGATTCCTCAACTCCCTCTCTCACTCGTCTTCGAGAGAAGTCGAATTCTTCCACCCCATAGCGCCCGCACTTGGTTGCCAGGATGATTTTCTGCCGCCTTCCTCGCAGAGCACATCCAAGTCGTTCTTCCGCTAAAGTTAAGCCGTAATAGGGAGAAACATCGAAAAAGTTGATACCACGGTCAACCGCCAGCCGGACCGCTCGCTCGCCTTGCTTAGGGTCGGTGATCCCGAAGACGTCCCCCAGAGGGGATGCGCCGAAGCCGAGAACCGATACGCTCAGGCTCGTGCGGCCTAGGGTTCGATATTGCATTTGTTCTTCCATCGCCATGCTAACTTTAGTAACAATCCTTGGCACTTATTGCGTCCCGGGAACGGGAAGGATGCGGAAAGCATATGCGTACTTGCCCTGAATCTCCGTCGGCAATTCAATGTGCAGGCCATCCGGCTGTTGATGGAACGTGAGCACACCGTCAACGCCTAGCAAGGTTACAGAAGCCACCTTGGGCGCCGCCGCCGCATCGCTCGAAAACGAATGGATCACAGTCTCCCGGCCCGAAGGCTTGCCCAGTTCGATGGCATACACGGTGTTTCCCTTTGTGGTAAACCGGTAGTCTTCCGCTGTGTAAGCTGCAGTATCGGTGTCATGGAAGGAGCCGGATGCGACCTTCGTGGGGCCTTCACCATAAGTTTTCCAGGGCCGCGTGCCATAGATCGATTCGCCGTTGATCTTCAGCCAGGCGCCTACCTCCTGAAGCACCTGTTGCACTTCAACAGGAATGGTGCCGTCAGAGCGAGGACCGATATTCAGGAGCAGATTGCCATTCTTGCTGACGATATCGATCAACTGATCAATAACGAACTGGGGTGACTTGAAGGTGTCATGCTCGATATAGCCCCAGGATTTGTTGCTGATCGAGGTATCGGTTTGCCACGGAAATGGACGGATCTCTCCAAGTTGGCCCCGCTCCAAATCGAGCACGGCAGAGTGATCCTGCAGGGCGTAGTCTTTGTAGTTGATTACGCCGGCGTGGCCGCTGTATTTCAGCGAAGCGTCGTAATAGAAGGCGGCGAAGCGTGTAAGAGCCGGGCGGACCAAGGGCTGCCCGATCCACCAGTCGAAATACATGATGTCGGGATGGTACTTCTCGACGAGTTCCGATGCGCGAGCGAGCCAGTCATCCGTCCATGCTGACGAAACGAAGGTGAAGTCGTTGCAGAGCGGCGTCGGCGGCCGATTCTCCAACCAGTTGTGCGCCGGACCGTAGAATGCCGCGTACCTGGGATCGTTCACATCAGACGGAATAGCACGTCCCACGCCGAGAAAGAAGTTGTGTTCGACACGGTGCGACGAGACTCCAAAGTGCAGACCTTCTGCGCGAACAGCCTTGGCCAGGTCGCCGATAAGATCCCGGTGCGGTCCCATCCTCACAGCGGTCCAGTCGCTCAGGTCGCTATCGTACATGGCAAAGCCATCGTGATGCTCGGCAACCGGGACCACATACTTTGCCCCGGATTCGGCGAATAGGTGGGCCCAGGCGGCCGGCTCAAAATGCTCAGCCTTGAACATGGGGATGAAGTCCTTGTAACCGAACTTATCCTGGGGGCCGTAGGTGGCTATGTGGTGAGTGTACTCGGGGGATCCCGGGCTATACATATTCCGCGGATACCATTCGCTGCCAAACGCCGGGACGGAATAGAGGCCCCAGTGGATGAAGATGCCGAACTTGGCGTCGCGGTACCATCCCGGAGCCTCGTACTTTTGCAACGAATCCCAATCAGCACGGTATGGGCCACCATCGATGGTTTGATCGACGAGGCCGAGAAGGCGCCCGCGCTCGCGGTCGTACTTGGAACTGGCGTTCTGCCAGATGCGGTCGATGACTTCGGGGTCTTGCGAGGCTGTAGGGGCGGTGGGAGATACGGCCGCCTGGGCGCACAGCGCGGAACAGGAACATGCAAGGGCCGCCAACGTGAGAGCGCTTACTGCCATTCTGCGGCCGACAACCGCGATCGCCAGGCTAATCATAGGAACCTCGCCTTAGTTTTCACCGGAAGCAGAAACACGCCCGCCTGACCGCCCGAAAATTTCGATACAGTTAACGATAACCATACTTTCTATCCGCTTACAGGAACTCTGTCAAGGAGGGAGTCTATTGGCATTTTGACTATGTGTGGCCTTCGGTCCCGGCCGGGAAATCATGGACTGACTATCTTGTGTTGGGGTAGGATGCCAGGTCGCCAGTGGCACCCTTACTTTATCGACGGCAGTTGCGCCGGTTGTCCTCTGAATGTGCTGCTTTGAAACTCCCGAAGGACACTCCTCACTGCGGCCTGGGTGACAGGCGGCTACGCTATCAATCACGGGCCGTAAGGGACCGTATGGAATGCGGTTCGAACGGACAACGGCCCTTACAATTCCTTTCTGATCAGGCTTCTGCGTCAGGTTCAATGCCGGTTATGCACCGCCATCACAAATTCTGAGGAAACCCCCTTGACACCTCTTTGAGCCTACGAGTAGCATGCGTCACGTTAACGTTAAAGTATCCGCTGAACCTAGCCCGGCGGAACTTCGATCCCAGGTTTTCAATCCAGGTTTTCGCCGCCAACTCAGAGGCTTTCAGTTCGCCACCGTCGTGCTGATGCTGGTCGAGCGATTTTTCGTAAGGAGGCAATTATGGGAGGAGCAATCAGAAGGCACTGGAATAGGCTCTGGTTTCTCGCGGCGCCTTTCCTGCTTTTGAGTCTTGCAGGGTGGATGGCACCGGTCGCCATGGCACAGCAGGGAACCGCAACCATCAATGGCGTCGTCAAGGATCCGACCGGTGCCGCAATCCCAAATGCGCGGGTTGAGCTTACCAACGTCGGTACCTCAGTCGTGAGGACAACCAGCACCAACAGCGACGGAGCCTACGCATTCCCCAGCGTCGTCCCCGGCGTTTATACCATGCAGGCGTCGGCAACAGGTTTCTCTACGGTGACACAACCCCAGACCACCCTCGAAGTGAGCCAGACCGCGACCTTCGATTTTCAACTGACGGTTGGTACCGCGCAGCAGAACATTACCGTGAACGCCGCGGAGGGGGCGGCGCTCGAGACTGCAACCTCGGAACTCGGTACAGTTGTCAACACCAAGGAGGTCACCGACCTGCCTCTGAACGGCCGCAACTTCACCCAGTTACTGACCATCACGGCGGGTGTCGCTAACATCAATCGCGACCAGAGCGCATCCGGAGGTGGCGGGTGGGCTGGTAACTCGCTCGGAAGTTTCACCTTCCCGGCAGTGAACGGCGCTCGCAACCGCAGCAATTATTTTATTTTGGACGGGGCAAACGACCTGAACACGATGCTCGGGATGTACAACTATGCGCCCATCGTGGACGCCATTCAGGAATTTAAGACCCAGGGTCACAACGACCTGGCCGAGTACGGAGCCGCTGCCGGAGGCATCGTGAGCGTGGTCACCAAGTCAGGGACGAACCAGTTCCACGGCGCCCTGTGGGAGTTCTTGCGCAACGCGGATATGGATGCGCGCGGTTACTTCCAATCAACCCTGCCGCCGCTGAAACAGAATCAGTATGGCGCTTCCGTCGGCGGTCCGGTTTGGATTCCCAAGGTGTATGACGGCAAGAATCGCACCTTCTTCTACGCGGCCTTTGAAGGCTTCCAGCTCCGTTCCGCGGTGACAACCGGAGCCCTTGCACCGACGGCTGCGGAGCGCGGCGGCGATTTCAGTGCTCTGGGCGTACCGATCTACGATCCGGCGACCACCACTCTCGATCCGGCAACCGGTACCTACTCGCGTACCGCGTTCCCCGGCGGCATTATCCCCGCCAACCGGATCAGTCCGATTTCGGCGCTTTTCCAGACACTCATCCCACAGGCTGGCTCGTTGGTTAACGGGAGCAACGTCTATTCGTCAGGACCAGCCTCGACCAGCCAAAATTCGGGAACGGCTCGTGGCGATCAGTATTTCGGCAACAATAACCAGCTTAGTTTTCGCTTCAGCGATTTCGGCCAAAACGTGGCCAACACTACGAACATCGTCGGGCTAAACACGATCTACGTTAACGGCCAGAACTACGTAGGGCACTGGACTCACACCTTTAATCCGACCGCCTTTTCGGATGTGTATTTCGGCAGGAACTTCGGAGTCACCACCACCGGCACCGGATATCCCGGGGAAACTCCGGCGTTTCTTAGTCAGTTGCAGACACTCGGGATGTCGACGGCCTGGATGACTCTGAACAACAAGCTGTACGCACCGCAGTGGAGTGCGGATAACTATCTCTCGCTGTCCGGCTCGCAGCTGCAGCAAACCGGGTTGGCGGATAACTGGCAGTTCGGCGGCGCATTTACCAAGATCATCGGCAAACACACGATTAAAGCCGGGGGCGATTTCCAGAGCAACAACTTCCGTTCACCGATCGCCTACTCCGGAGCGTCTTACGGGACCGCGCAGACCGCGGGCCTCGGCGCTCAGCAGGGCCAGGGAGGAAACGCCTGGGCATCCCTGTTGCTTGGTGTTCCTCGTGAGGCCAGCTATCGAAACATCCTCGAGGTGGCTGACGGCGGCTGGATTGATGGCATATTCGTTCAGGATCAGTTCAAAGCGACCAGCCGCCTCACCGTGAATGTCGGATTCCGCAACGACTTCGTGTTGACACCGATCTACGGGACGGGCAACGGCGCCAATTTCTATACCGGTAATGCTAACCCCCTCACCGGCCAGTACGAGCTCAACGCGCTCCCGCCTAACTGCTCGGCAACGCAGGGGGCGCCCTGCATACCGACGGGCATCTACACTGCGTCGACCACTCCGGCTCCGGGCGGACTTCCTCCTCACGCCTACGTCAACCCGGCCTCCGATCATCGCGTGATCAAGAACTCGCTGGGCGACTGGGCTGGCCGGCTCGGCTTGGCCTACCGCCTCGGAGACAAAATGGTCATCCGTTCAAGCTATAGCCGCTTCTACGACGCGTGGGCCACAACGGTCCAGCTGTCGCAGAATTTCGGCGGCAACTGGCCGGCCGTGAACACCCTCGACAACGCCGGGTTGAACGTCAATACTCCAACCGCGCCGGCCAACGATCCGCTTGGATTGGGGTCCGGCGGAGCACTGATTTATCCAATCAACGACTTCAGTCAGGTTAGCCAGTGGATGGTGGATCCGAACTTCAGGACACCTTACATGGACCAATGGAATGTCGGCATCGAGCGGGAGTTACCAGCGAATTCCGTTCTCGATGTCAACTACGTCGGTTCCGTCGGCAGGCATCTGGATTGGGGTCCGATCATGAATACGCCCCCTCCGGGACCTGGCGATGTCCAGGCCCGGCGGCCGTACCCCTACATGTTGCAGCAATGGTTCGACCAGAGCGTCGGAGACAGCCGCTACAATGCTCTGCAGGTCACTCTCAACAAGCGCACCAGCCATGGTGTTACCTTCCTGGTCGCCTACACGCTGTCCCATTCGAACGACGACGGCTGCGGGCTAGGCGCAAACTGCAACTCAACGCAACCTTACAACCGGAGCGCCGACTACGGCACGTCAGACACGAACCAGGAGAACGCGTTCTCGGCAGCATTCACACTGCAGTCGCCATTCACCAGCAATTCCAACAAGTGGGTCTCCAATCTGGCTGGCGGATGGGCGCTCAATGGCATTGCCCAGATCGCTTCGGGGTGGCCTTACACCATAACCAACAGCGGGGACCCGGAGAACGTCGGCTCCATCAGTCAGGAGCGTGTGGACGTGGTCGGTCCCAACAGCGGGCCCGGTCTCCGCACTCCAGCGCATTGGTTTAATGTGAATGCCTTTGCATTGCAGGCACCATACACGTATGGCAATGAGAAGGTGAACCCGCTGACTTCGGACGGGACTAAGAACCTCGACCTGTCCCTGTTCCGAACGTTCCACGTAGGACTAGGAGAATCGAGATACTTCGAATTCCGGGCCGAATCATTCAACCTCTTCAACAGAGTTATGTTCGCCCTTCCGAATGCGGCCCTCGGGGGCGCGAATTTCGGGGCGGTCACGAGCCAGCAGAATTCACCGCGTCAGTTGCAGTTGGGCTTGAAGTTCATTTACTAGCTCGGGGCTAACCAAAGGCATCACTGCCACGCGCTGCGGCAGTGATGCCTTTTGCCTTCGATGCTTCGCCTTCGATACTCTGATTGACGCAAGTGAAAGATTCACCGGTGAGGAATGCGTTCGGCCCTGACCATACTGCTTTTCGCCGCGGTACTCTGTCTGTTTGTGCTCGCTCAGGGCGTTGGGCCCCCGATCAGGTTCGAGGACATCGCTGAACGGGCCGGCGTACACTTTGTAGTGGAAAATTCTCCTACCCCGGAGAAACACCAGCCCGAGACCATGCCTGCAGGTGTTGCGCTGTTCGACTACGACGGGGATGGCCTGCTCGATATTTATCTGGTCAACGGCGCCGAAATGCCATCGCTCAAGAAAACCGGCCCGAAGTATTACAACCGCTTGTTCCATAACAACGGCAACGGAACCTTCACCGACGTCACTGAGCACGCCAGAGTCGCCGGAGCGGGTTACGGAATGGGCGTGGCCGTGGGCGATTACGACAACGACGGCCGGCCCGACCTGTTTGTGGCCAACGTGAACGGAAACCAGCTGTTTCACAATAATGGCGACGGTACCTTTACCGACGTCACGGCAAAGGCCGGCCTGAGCGGCGCCATGCACCACGGCCGCAAGATGTGGTCCATCGCGGCCGGCTGGTTCGACTACAACCGCGACGGACTGCTTGACCTGTTCGTGGTGAATTACTGCGATTGGGATCCCGGTTACGAACCCAGCTGCATGGGCCTCAACGGCCGCGGCTACTGCCACCCCAACAGCTTCGCTCCACTGACCAACACTCTCTACCGCAACAACGGCGACGGTACGTTCACCGATGTCTCGGCGGAAACCGGTATTTCCAAGATCGAGGGCAGGGGAATGGGCATCGCCTTTGCCGACTATGACAATGACGGCTGGCCCGATGTCTTTGTGGCTAACGACAACAGCCCGAACCTCCTCTTCCATAACATCGATGGAAAGCGATTTGAAGAGGCCGGCCTACAGGCAGGCGTGGCTTACAACGAAGACGGGAACGTCCTCGCTGGAATGGGCGTCGATTTCCGGGACGTGAACAATGATGGCCTCCCGGATATCTGGCACACCGCGATCGAAAACGAGACGTTTCCCCTGTACTTGAATGACGGCAAAGGAGCCTTCTTCAACGCCGGCCAACAGAGCGGGCTCGCGAATCTGACCAGGCCCATGTCCGGCTGGTCAAACGGCATCGTAGACCTCGACAATGACGGCTGGAAGGACCTGGTCGTGGCCCGCAGCAATGTGATGGACAATATCGACCAAATCTCCCGCCATTTTCACTATGCCGAACCGGACTCCGTCTTTCGCAATCTCGGTAACGGGCAGTTTGCAGATGTGAGCGCCACGGCAGGGGCCGATTTCACCCGGCTTGCCCCACACCGCGGCCTCGCCTATGGAGACCTCGACAACGACGGGCGTGTGGATCTCGTGGTCACAGCTCTCGGCGCCCCGGTCAGCGTGCTCCGCAATATCACCCAAACGCACAATCACTGGATCCTGCTCAAACTGGTCGGGCGCAAAAGCAACAGCATGGGCATTGGTGCGCAGATTCGCATAACCACTGACGATGGCAGGAGACTCTACAATGAGGCAACGACCAGCACCGGCTATGCCGCATCAAGCGATCCCCGCGTTCACTTCGGTCTGGGAGACTCGCGCGTAATTCGTGAAATCGAGATCCGCTGGCCATCGGGTACGCGCCAGTTGCTGCGCAACGTGACCGGCGATCGCCTGCTGGTAGTCACCGAGCCAGCTGGTGGGAATTAACCTGAATTTCTCACGGCCGGGTGTGTAACGAATGACGGGTGCCCTATCTGCCCGCTTTTGGCAGATGTGGGATTCCACAAACCTCGGCCACTGAGTGTAAAGGGTGTAGATGACCATGGACATCAAGACCTGTTGCCAGTGGAGAGTGACCGGTGGACAGCCGTGGAATCCCACATCTGCCAAAACCGGGCAGATATGGGGCACCCGTCATTCGTTACGGATCGAAATCTCACTGCCGGACCATCGCTTACCCAGGGGTCTGCGAGAAATGCGGGCTAGCGCTCTCCTGCTCCTGCTCCTGCCTTTGCTCGCCGCAAGAGGCCAGGCGCAACTGCCGCCTACCTGCAAACCCCCGGAATCGGCCGCCCATGCGCCGGCGGGCACGCCACCCTCCAAAGTCTACGACGCTATAGGCGTCTGGTTCGCCCAGAAAGACGATCTCAAATGTTCCATCGCGGCCTTCGAACAGGCCTTGCGGCTGGAGCCGCGCTCGGCCGAGGCGCATTTTGATCTCGGGCTGGTGCGGCAACGTCAACAGCAGACCGACGCCGCGATCCATGAGTTCCAGCTGGCTCTGCAGTATGATCCAGGCCTGCTGCAGGCACGCTGCGCCCTCGGCTCGGTGCTGCCCAACCCGGCCGCTGCGGAAGCCGAGTTTCGCAAGGCGCTCGCGGTCAACCCGCAACTTGTCTGCGCCCTGGACGGACTGGCCCAGGTTCTGCTGAACGGAGGACGATACGACGCCGCCCTGGATTCCTGGCGCCAAGCGGTCCGGATTCAGCCGGATGCTCCGGATCTGCAGCTCGCTTTGGCGACCGCAACCTATAAGGCTGCTAAGGCCAGGCAGGCCGATGGGCTGCCACCTGTCGATGGCGCTGGGGTGGCTGACGCGATTCGCCTTTTCACCGATTTGCTAAGCAAACATCCGGACATTACGGCTGCGCACTTTACCCTGGCCAACATCTATGCCAACGAACAGCGCTTTCGCGAGGCCGCCGATGAATACCGCGTGGTCGTCCGCCAGGATCCAACCAATACTGTCGCCCTGGCCGCTGAGGTCAAGGCGCTCGTGGACGTAACCGCATATACAGATGCGTTTGCACCGGCCCGCGATTACGTGCGTCAGAAACCGGACGATCCCTCGGGGCACGTCCTGCTCGGTATGGTGTACCGGGGTCTGGGCGATTACGCGAAGGCCGAGCCTGAACTTGAGCTTGGAGCCGCCAAAGCGCCCGACGATTTTGAGGCTCGATATCAGCTCGGGTTCGTTTTAGCTAAGCTCGGAAAGCCCGATGAGGCCCTGCCCCAACTCCGCAAAGCGGTCGCGCTGAATCCGGCGGATAAGTCGGCCCAGTTCCAGCTCGCGGCTGTGCTGCGCACTCTCGGCCAGAACCAGGAGGCCAACAAGATCGTCGAGCAGTTCCGGAAAACAACCGACAACGAGTTCCGCAAGAGTCAGCTCACATCCGATGGCATCAAGGCGAATGATCTGTTGCAGGCGGGCAAGCCGGCAGAAGCAGCGGAGATTTATCGCCACATGCTCGAAGAGAACCCGCACAGCGCCTGGACGGCTTACAACCTCGCGCTGGCTCTGGAAGCCATGCACGATACGAAGGGCGCCGAGGACGTGCTTCGCAGCGGGATCGACATCGACCCCAAGCTGGCCAAACTTCGCGCCGAATTAGGCCAGCTCGAATTGACGGACGGCGACATGGAATCCGCCCAACGGTGGCTCCAGTCCGCGCTTGACCTCGAGCCTCAGCTGGTCGACGCCCGCGGGAATCTGGCCATGATCTACGCCAGAAAGGGAGACCTCACGACCGCCGAGAAGCTCCTTCGTCAGGCCCTCGAAGACGATCCTCAATATAAGGAAGGCCACCTGAACCTCGGTCTGATTCTTGCCCAGCAGGGCAAAATACCCGGCGCCGAGCAGGAACTCGACAAAGCCGTCGCGCTGGCCCCGCAGGATCCCAACACCCTCTCCACGGTTGGAAAAGCCAAGGCGCAGATGGGCAAGATGAGCGAAGGCATCGCCCTGCTTCGCAAGGTGGTGGCGCTGAGACCCGATCTGGCTGCGGCCCATCTGGACCTCGCGCTTGCGCTCGCCGACAGTTACGACCTGCCCGGGGCCCTGGTGGAAACCAGCGAGGCTGTCCGCCTTGCTCCGCAATCCGGAGTCGCCCATTTCTATCGTGGACGGGTTCTGTACGACCTGGGCCGCACCACCGAAGCACAGCCTGAGTTCGAAACCGCGAGCCAGCTGGTTCCACGGATGCCCGAGCCACGTTATTTCCTCGCCCTCGTCTATAAGCAGGAGGGCAAGTTCCCGCTTGCGGCCGGCCTGCTCGAAGAGACCGTCAAGCTGCAGCCCCGCAACGTGATGGCCTGGTATTTGCTGGGCCAGTGCCTGGAGCAGCAGTCCGAGACCGAGAAAGCGGTCGCGGCCTGGCGGCAGGCCATCGCCATTGATCCCAACTTCAGCCAGGCGCTCTTTGGCCTGGCGCACGCCTTGCGCTCGACCGATCGCCCTGAGTCGGACAAGTTCATGGCCCGCTATGTCGAGATACAGAAGCAGCGGCGCATCCTGGATAGCGCCGGTACGCTGGCCAACAACGGTGTCGTCGCAGCCTCCGCTCATGACTGGCCCGAAGCCACCCGCCAGTTGAAGGCGGCCATTGCGGAGTGCGGTGACTGCCTGATGAAAGCCGACCTTTTCAAGAAACTGGGCCTGATTAATTGCCAGGCCGGCGACCTCAACGACGGTGAAAAAGAACTGCTGGCCGCCAAAGCCCTCAAGCCGACGGATCTGGAGATCCAGAGCGCCCTGCAACTAATCGCCGAGGCGCGAAACCAGCACTCCGGCTCCGCTGCAGGGAAGGCGAATTAGTGCGGGCTCTACGGAGTCTTCTTCCGCTTGCTGTCACTCTCGCGGTGATTGTGCCGCTGCTGATCGGAGTGAAGGTGCTTTCCCAAATGGCTTCCGGAACTGCCACCGATCAACCGGTGCGCCCTCTTCCCCCCGGCATGAAGGCGCCCATCGCCGATTTCCGCGACCTGGCCGCGCAGGCCGGGCTCACCGCAACGGTGATCTCCGGCGACCTGGATCAGACTTATATCGTCGAAAACACCGGCACCGGCGTTGCGATATTCGATTACGACAACGACGGCCTTCCGGATATCTTCCTGGTGCAGGGCGACCGGCTGCACAATTCCGGCCCTCCGCTCACGCCGCATCTTTATCACAACCTCGGCGGCCTTCGCTTCGAAGACGTCACCGCCAAAGCCGGCATCGGCCACCTCGGCTGGGGGCAGGGAGTCTGCGCCGGCGACGCGGATAACGACGGTCACGTCGATCTCTTCCTCACCCAGTGGGGGCATAACGTCTTCCTGCACAACCTCGGAAACGGCATGTTCCGCGATGAGACCAAGGAGCGTGGCCTTTACCGGCCTGAATCGCGATGGAGCACAGGATGCGCGTTTATCGATTACGACCGGGATGGCCATCTCGATCTCGCGGTGGCCAACTATGTCGACTTCAAAGCGCAGGATTCGCCGCCGCCGCGCACCAGGAGCGGCTGCAACTGGAAAGGCATGCCTGTCCCCTGCGGTCCCCGGGGCCTCAAAGGCGAGACCATGACCCTGTATCACAACGATGGGCACGGGCATTTCGTCGACGTCACCAAACAGGCCGGCATTGAGACCCCGCATGAGTATTACGGATTCACTGTCCTGACCGGCGATTTCGACAACGACGGCTGGCCCGATATCTACATCACCTGCGACTCCACGCCCAGTCTGTACTTTCACAACAAACACGACGGGACATTTGAAGAGATGGGTCTCGCCAGCGGACTCGCCGTGAACGAGGACGGCCGCGAGCAGGCCGGCATGGGGGCCACCGCCGCCGACTACGACGGCGACGGACGCCTGGATATTTTCAAGACCAATTTCTCCAACGACACCAATACGCTCTATCGAAACGTCGGGAATAACACCTTCGATGACGTCACCAGCGCTGCCGGTCTTGCGGTGCACACCCAGTATGTGAAATGGGGCACCGCCTTTCTGGACTTCGACAATGACGGATGGCCCGACCTGTTCATCACCGACGGCCACGTGTACCCGTTTGTAGAGAAGTACAACCTCGGAGAAGAGTTCAAACAGCCCAGCCAGTTGTTCTGGAATCGCGGCGACGGCCAGTTCTTCGATATGTCCTCGACCGGTGGCCCCGGCATTACGGCAAAACACGCGTCCCGCGGTATCGCAGTCGGCGACCTCGACAACGACGGCTCTCAGGAGATTGTTGTCGTCAATCTCTTCGAGCCTCCCTCGCTGCTGAAGAACTTCGGGCCCAGGGGCAACGCGCTGCTCGTCCGCGCCGTGACCGCTTCCGGCCGGGACGCCATCGGTGCGCGATTGACGCTCACGGTTGGCGGACGGAAGGAGATCGACGAGGTCCGCAGTGGCGGATACCACATCTCCCAGGGAGATTTCCGCGTGCACTTCGGCATGGGCCACGCCACCAAAGCGGATCTGACGATCCGCTGGCCTGACGGCCCTGTGGGCAACGTGGAGACCATCCCGGGCGTGGACGCCAATCAGTGGATCGTGGTTCGCGAAGGGCGCGGTATTGTCGAGCGCCATCCCTTCACCCACGACACTCCGTAGCGATACCTGTTGTCCATTTCACCGCCTTCTTTGATAAGGTTCAGGCCACTGCCGGGGGCGGTTGCCGCGTGGAATCATCAGAATCGATAGGGTATAAGCAACTGTTACTTGTCTCAGCCGTATTGTTGTAGATTCGAGCCCAGAAGACTCAGCACGAAGCTCGATTGCACATGGTTTGTTTCGGCCGTACCACGACCAGGCATGTCCCGTGGACGATATCCGACCCGGTCTGCGTAGAACGAGCTACCGCAAACGCGTTGTAATCGCGTTCCACGCGGATGCGAACCAGGTAGCCCTTCTCGGAATATTCTATGGCGGCCAGGATTATGAGGCAGCCTTTCACCAAGAGAAAGACGAGGATGGCTAACCTCCCCCCGCGGGCAAAGTAAGATACAGAGCTTCGTCACTGTCTATGCGACGCTTTGAAGTCTCAGTGGGGTTGTGAAAAAGGCGTCGGAACTCCTGCGCTTGCCAACAGCAGTGATCTCCCTGGCAACATGTACGCGATGGCTCAGACGCCCGATGGTGTCTCCGGCTTGGCACGGGTTGTTGCGCTTCGACGGCGTTCGCATCGCCCCGAGTAAGACGCAGACGGGCAAGTGTATTCTACGGGCGTGCGAGCTGTGACGAAATGGAAACGGACCGTACTCGCTCTGTGGATGATGGCGTGGGTGTGTCCCTTTGTGCTCGCCTCGGACCTAGAGGATGTCTTATGGCATTACTCGCACCGCGCGTGGACGCCTGAGAACAGTGCTTTGATAAGCGGTGTAGGAACGAT
>CAWFBI010000011.1:0-273900 GCA_963814015.1 uncultured Acidobacteriaceae bacterium | reverse complement strand
AAAATAGGTCACAATCTTGGCAGATGATTTGGGTTGGGGGATGACATCACCCGCTCGCAAGGTGTCTTTGTGTTCACCTGAGCTCTCGTAGCATATTGGTTCCGCTTTTCGCTCGGACGGTTGCTGATGGAAGGACCATACTTGTTAGCAGCCCGTAGACCAACGGCCCTCGCCGCACCGCTTGAATGCGCCAAGAGAGGCCAATGAGTGCGCCACGTCCCGACACCTCCCAGTCGGCTTGGTTCTCCATTCCACAATGTCGTCTTCCAAGTATGTCGTTAAATGCCCTCGATAGGGCTGATGTTGGTGGTACGCGCATTTGCCTGCGCATTTTGCAGCCAACCTCACGGGCCATCTCGTTCGCAACGATGCTCTGGACACGCAAACTGCGCGCGCTGCCGTCGCTCTTGCAGCAGACGTTTGCAGCGACGAAAGCGACCGGTTCCGCCCATGTGCGAACTGCAGCGAGGCAGGCAGACTGGAGGCTCGCACCTGGTGCTACGTCCGCGCTTGCAATCTCAATAGCCTCAAGAGAAAGATCGCCGCGGGCCGCATTCTGAAGCGCAGGCTTGAACAGCGGCTCCCAAAACGCCAGCAATCCCGCAATGTGATCGACAGCGGACTCTACCGGGTCCTTCAGCTTGGCCTCATGGGTCGGCGTGCGGCGAAATCCATCAAAGACCGCCTGCTTTCGCGGATAAAGCAGGAGGTGAGCAAGCTCGTGCCAGGCGGTGAAATATGCTCGCATCCTTCGCGGACCGCGAGAGTCGACTATGACAAGATAATCCCGCCCGCCCCTGCCGGGTTTCGGATTATCCACCAGCAGTCCCTCCGTATCCTCATTGAGGAACTCAGCGCGGAGGAGTCGGCGAAAACCACTCATGACCTGGCCGTACTTTTCCGCCAAGTGGTTAACGTCCTCATCTTCCTGTATGAACTCGATCCTCACCGATAGCTTATCGGCAACAACGGCGCGAAGCTCCCCTATCGTCTCCACTTTCCAATCAACCAGCATCTGGTGGACGCTGGCAAGAGCATGGTCGCGCAGTTCGCGAAGGCAGTCCCCGTTGTCCGGAATATGGAGATTCCGTGCGAGCTGTCTGAGCTTAGGGTGCCGTGCCAATTCGATCATTCGAACAGCCTCCGGTGCAATTCGATCCAATCCTGTTTTGTGTAAGTCTTGCTGACCTCCGCTCCATTTGGCGCTCGGCGCTCGTGCACGAGTTCCCTCACTTGAAGTAGCGTTTTGGCTTCTGCGTATGACCAGCCCTGTTCTTCTGCGGCATCGGAAAGCTCAGGAGGAAATTTATCGGCCACCCGTGGCCGAGTTTCTGAATGAGTGCCCCGGGCGAGGTAATCCGTCGTTGTTTCCAGCTGATCAGCAATGGATAGAAGCTTTCCCATGCTGATGTTCCGTTTTCCGTTCTCTACCTCGCTCAAAAAGGTCACGCTAAGGCCCGCACGGTCTGCAAGATCTTTCTGCGTCATACCGCGGTCTTCGCGTAGCTCGGCGATTCGCTTGCCCAACCTTACGGTCTCTTCGATAGGAACTTGACTCATTTAGGTATGGTTGGCTATCCTTAAACTATAGTTGCAGCTTTATCCTGCCAGCGACATTTAACTATAGGGGAACCATACAGAGGTTGCGCCCCCGGGTCAAGCTCCCGGCTTGTTAAGGAGAAAGGCATGAGAGCGAACAATTTCAACACTACGAGAGCGAGTGGGGCCGGTCGGAGCGAGCACCATGAATTGTGAGATCGAATTTCTTCCAGTAGGAGAAGGGTCGAAGGCCGGTGACGCCATTGTTATCAGGTACGGAGAGCCGAACTCGTTTGAGTTGATGGTGATCGACGGCGGCACCACCGACTCTGGCAAGGCCGTGGTCAATCATATCCGCCAAGAATTCGGAAACAATGCGACTGTTGCACACGTCGTGCTCACGCATGCCGACGCAGACCACGCGTCCGGGCTCCGAGAGGTTCTTTCAGAACTCGATGTAACAAATCTATGGTTGAACATGCCCTGGGCATCAGCCACAGTCGCACGACCGTACTTCATCAACAAGAATTGGACCGACGACGGCCTCGCCAGCGCTCTTTTCAAAGAGTACGACTTGCTGGGCGAAATCGTAAGGATCGCCATCGAGCGAAACGTTACGATTCAAGAACCCTACGCCGGGATGATGATTGGGCCTTTTCAAATCCTTTCCCCCCTTAGGAGCGTATATCCGCTTTTCTTGGCGCAGTTCGATCGCACACCCGAACCTGACCAGGCTGCGATTGAGGCCGCGGGGTTTTGGATAGGCAAACAGCCGAACGTCATGGCAAAGCTATTTGAGAAGGTTGCGGCCAAAGCTCAAACATGGGTCAAGGAAACCTGGGACAATGAACGGCTCAGAGACGGCGGCATCACGAGCGCGAGCAATGAGACCAGCGTGGTTCTACACGGGGATTTTGGACCCGGCCGGCGCGTCCTATTAACGGGGGATGCTGGTCTTTGGGCACTCACCTTGGCGGCATGTTACGCCGCCCAGATTGGCCTGCCACTTCAAGCCTTCAACTTCGTCCAGATCCCGCACCACGGCAGCCGGCGGAACGTTGGGCCGTCTATTTTGAGCCGCATGTTAGGCCCGATTTGTTCCGAAGGAACTGTCCGGTTCTCAGCTTTTGTGTCAGCACCAAAGGACGATGACACCCACCCCCGAAAGATGGTGGTGAACGCCTTCATCCGCCGAGGTGGCAGGGTTGTCGCCACGCAGGGGACGAAGACAGTCTATTGGGGCGGATTCCCGCCCCGGCTCAACTATGGCGCGACTACTCCGATGCCATTCATGGGTCAGGTCGAAGAATATGATTGACTCGCAAGACGCGATGCCGCCGGCGCGAGGCGGCAAGTCACTCAAAGAACAAAACCGATGGCAACTTTGGCTCGCTGTAGCCTTCAACTGCATTTCGTTGTACATCGTTGCGCAAACCAACGCGATCGAGATCCTGGGGTTGCGTTCGGCGTTGACCAACGCCAGTAATCTGCTGCCGGTCGGACTCGCGCTGTTCTTGACAACCGTTCTCAACGGTCTGCTTAATGCGGAGAACAAAGCGCGCCTGGTGTTCCTGCGCTGGCGGCATGCTTTGCCTGGCCATCGTGCGTTTGAACTCAACGCCGGCTCCGACCCGCGAATCGACCGTGGGGCTCTTCTGAAACTACAAGGATCAGCGTTCCCTACGGATCCGGTGGATCAAAACCGTGCTTGGTACCGCATCTACAAGACCGTGGACAAGGATCCCGCGGTTGTTCAGGTCCACCGCGACTTCCTACTCCTCCGGGACTACACGGGAATATCAGCAATCTTTTTGTTGGTATACGGTGTTATCGGTTTGTACGCCATAAGGTCCCCGAGCGCACGACTGGGCTATTTGCTTTTTCTTCTGCTTCAATACGTCTTTGTACGCCAAGCCGCGTCCAACTACGGAATCCGCATGGTAACGACAGTGCTTGCTTTGTCCGCGGCCAAAGATAACCCTAAAAAGCCCGTACGGGTCCCTAAGACTCCGTCCCAAGAACCGCCACCCAAGGCGTCTAAGGGTAGGGCGAAAACGAAACTACCAGCGATTGGCCCGTAGAGGACGAGATACACGACAGGATGCCCACTTCCCTTCCGCAGCGTTGGAATTGGCTAGAGGATACAAAATGAAAATCAGCTTGTTTTTTATTTGTTCGTTATTCGCCCTGGTAGTGGCGACTCACTCGCAGCAGCCAGCGACGACTCAGCAGCCGACCCAAACAGTGGACCAGGAAGCCGAATTTTTCCGAAAGGCGGCAAACGGCTCCATCTTCATCTATGGTCCTGAACTCGACCCGTGCGGGCCGGTTCCCGAAGGCATGACGTTACTTCCACGAGGAAGTGGCTTTGTGGTTGGTATCGAGCAGAAGAGTACTTCGACCCCAACAGCGTGGCGTGGCTGGAAGTTTCTTATGACCGCCAAACACGTGCTTGCTAAGGAGACTGAGATATACATCAGGGTAAACGCAGCCCACGAATCGAAAGTAGTTTGCAAAAAACTGGATTTACACCCGGACGGCCCGTCTCGCAATATCGTGCTTGCAGGCGAGGGCATTGATCTGGGTGCCGTATCCCTACCCGACATTCCTGACACTGATCCCACCGTTGCCCCATCTTCTCTCCTACTCGACGAAGGCCAAATGCAGAAGTATGGTATCGGAGTGGGAACGCAGGTTCTCACTATCGGCTACCTTTATTCATACAGCGGTCAAAACAAGAATTTTCCAGTTACCAAATTTGGTCATGTCTCCCAGATCAGCGATGAGAAATGGTACTTCAACCAGGACAGTAAACTCATGGAGCAAGGTTATGCGCTAGATTTGTCGAATGCTCCGGGATTGAGTGGATCGCCAGTCTTTACTCACGGAATCGAGTTCGAATCGAACCCGTTTCGTTATCGTCAGCTACCACCGTATCTCGTCGGGGTAATAAAAGGCCTCATGCTCGTTCCTCTTCCCAACGGTCAAACAATTTCTCAGGGTGTTGCAGTGATGGAACCCGCCGGAAACATAAAGGCTTTCATGCAGCAACTTGCGGCGGCGCTAAAAAGCTCCGGAGATGACGTGGTCGAGATCAACTGAACGTCCGGATTCATCCGCGCGCTTCGACGTGACCAATCTCTAGCAGTTGAGACACGTCCATCTCGCAGGCAACCACCGAAGCATTCGTCTCGAAAGGTGAAGCGACAGTCTCCGTTGTCTACTCTGGTAACTTCGGGACAGACGAAACCTACACTAACGCTACGCCTAACTGATTGCCATGCAATCTTTACGGTACGGCCACCCTCTTGTTAGGTTGCGATTCGTGGTCCTATGAGTTCCTATCTCGATCCGCGGTCCCCGCCAGAGCAGGCCACCTAAAAAGAAACCTTGAGGCCAAATTGAATGTTCCTCGCGGGAACAACGGTATTGACCGAGCTCCCGAATGATGGCGCCTCCAGGATCCGTACCGGAATTCCGAAGGCAGGATGATTGAATAAGTTAAACACATCACATCTCATTGTGAGCCGCCCTACCTTTGGCAGGTCAAGTTCTCGGTAAACCCCGGTATCAACCTCCGAATAACCCGATGATCGAAATGTATTACGCCCAACCGGGCTCTCAGCCGGAAGGCCATTGCTCGGATACGCCCACTCCGAGATCGGTTCGGTGATTCGCAGCTGCACACGACGGCGCCCTGTGCTCTTTAACCCACTTACGCTCAAGGGCCTGTCCGTTGCATTTCCATCCTGATTTAAGTCGACTGAGGTGTTGACGGTAAAAGGCTGCCCGCCCTGCTGAGTCACGATACCAGACGCATGCCAATCAGCTGTAAGTTTGTCGTGAAGGACCGAGGGAAGCTGCCACGAAAACCATCCCGATGTTCGGAGCCGCACATCATAAGCAGAATTGCCCCACTCCATTGGACTCTGACTGTTCCCGGGGAGGGCATATTCCCCCGCTGTGTCAAAGAAATCTGAACTGTAATCGAGTGTATGCGAATAAGTAAAAGACATCCCACCTTGAAAACCGTTCGATAAGCGGCGCTGGAAACTTACCTGAAGCGCATTATAGGAAGAAGAAGCACTGCTTTGGAATTGCTCCGCTACAACTGCTGGCACGGAATTCGAAGTGTAGTCAGGAGTGTAACTCGTAAAAACGTTGTAAATCGGAAAACCTGAAAAATCCGCGCCTAATAGCGAGAAGTTGGGAAGCCGCATCCCGAAACCCCCTCCGGGAGTGGAGGCGACGATCAGACGCCGGCCAAGAGATCCCACATAGGCCATTTCTAAGATGCTGGATCGCCCAATTCCCACCTCGACTGTGCTGTTGAATTGCAATGAATACGGCTGCCGCAACTTTGTGATCAGTACCGGCCGGAGCGCCAGCGCACTGACCGCTAAGGCCTCAACCGGATTGGTACCGGATTGTAACAAATTCAGAGTCCCCGGCTGCAGCGAAACACCCCCCCCGAAACAATTTAAATTGCAAAATGGTGAATAAAAACCCAGTGGCGTTGTAGGGCTAGGCAAGCTATAGAAGTCACCCGGCTCCGTACTATTTACCGGCAGGAATTCGTCGAACGCGCTCCTAGTCTCGTCGACCACTGCCGAGGGGAAAGCCGATTTGTACATACCCCAACCCGCGCGAACTACGACTCTACTGTCCCCCGACGCGTCCCACGCAAGACCTAAGCGCGGCGTAATACCTTGAAAACCGCTTCCGAATACTTGCTCGAAGTTGCCATTGAATGCCGCGCCCACCGCCTGAGCCACGGCTTGGCATGCTTGCTGCTGCTGAATAGAGTAAGAGCGGAGGACTACTGCACACTGGCTACTTGCCTCAGCAACTTGCTGGCGGAACACGGCTGGGTCGAAAGCGCTCTGCAGGCGACCATTGGCGTTTGGGAGCACTCCTAGTTCCAACCTTAAGCCCCCGCTTATCGTCAGGTTCGGTCCGGCATGAAAATATTCCTGTCCGAATATCTCCAGCTGTCGCTGACCAAACGTTATAGACGATTCTGGCTTGACACCTATCGTCTGGTAAAAACCAGTTGGTAGCCCCGCCGCGGCGAGGCCCACGCTAGATGGAAACGCCGGAGACCCATGAAACTCTGCATAGGGACGGGCGTTTCTATCCTCATAGCTGTTAAGGTTAACAGAACGCGTATCGATCCCAACATAGCTTATGCTGGATCCCGAAGTGATAGATAACGTATCAGCGATCTGCACGGTATAGTCACTCCTGGTTTGCGGAAAGTGATAGGTATCAACTCCAACAGGGCTGTAACCAACTATGCTTACCTGCCCGATCGGTCCGGTGACGGACTCGGTATTCTCTGTTGTTGAAAGCCCTGTCACCCCGACTAAGTTGATAACGGATGGACTGACGTAAACAGGAACCGCTGGAGCTCCTCCCACTGGCCTCGTAACGTTAATCAAAAGCGGTGCATTAAGCAGGAAACCTGTTTCCGTTCCTGTCTTATTGAAGGATATTGTTGTGTCGGACGGGAGAAGAGGAGATCCCAATGGAATGAATCCAGCAGAACTGTTGCCGTATGAGGATCTAAATGTATTAAATAACCGTGGGGATAATGCCGTTGTGAGATATGTTGCTAAATTAATGGTTCGTGTTTCCGCTTTTAGCGATGAGAAGATCGCTCCGCCAACTGAAGGTAGATCAGTATTATCCTCCGTATCGTTCACCCGCAGCGTAAACGTGCTCGCATGATCAAACAGCTCTGTTTCTTTATCAATCCGGCCGGACCCAACGTAGCCATGGGCGTTATCGGGCAGCATAGCTGTATAGGTATTCGTGCAATATGGTCCAAGCGGGTTGTTGGGAAAAGGAAACAGGCTCAGAATACCGTCACCGGAGAGGGTCGCGGGATAGTAAATAAGGCTCCCAGAACAGGGGTCTTGAGGAGAGGGAAAACATGGAATACCTGTATTGGTCGCCGTACCGCCGGTATCCCCGTTGTCTAAAATACCGCGTTGTCTTACAGTGGGAACCGAGAACGACTGCTCCGTATTTCCGTTTTGGAGTTCACGCTCGAAAGAAGCATACCAGTACACCCTCCCAAATCCGAGGGGGCCACCTCCTGCTGCTCCCCAGCTGATGCGGCTTGTTTTTATAGGCTCTTGAAGCGGATTGGTTTGGAACCCAAGATTATTACGAACTGTAATAAGTCCTTCGTACCCCGGGTTAAGTATAAATCGCACCTGTTCACCTGCGAGCGACCCATCCGTAGTGATAGGAATCAATTGCCGATATTGAGCGGGATACTGCTGAATGTCCGTCTGAAAATATTCCCTCGCGTCTAAAACGCCCCCCGTGCCGAATGCGTATGCGCTTAAGTGTCGCTTTGGACCGCCGGCCTTAGATAGGACATTTATATCTCCACCCAAGGAGCGCCCGTATCTTGCATCTCCATTCGCTGTTACCGCCTGATAGTACTCTATACTGTCGATTGGTTGGGGAAAAGGAGTGATAAAGCCCTGTCGACGGACACCAAACTCTTCGTCATTGTAGTCTGACCCATCGACGGTAAAGTTATTGTCTCTCGCACGGATACCGTTAATGGCGAACGAGCCCGCAGTACCGATTCCGGGAGAGAGGCTGGGGCCAACCGTGAACAACGTCTGAGGCGGCTTTGCAAACCCGGGGGACAGCTCAAGCAAAGCATCCGGATTCCGAAACAGCGGAAGCGGAAGGCTTGTTATCACCTGCGTGTCAAACGAAATCCCGCGGGAGCTATCAAGCGAAAATACCCTACTTTGGGGTCCGGCATCGACCTCGGACCTTATTGGCTGCAGTTCAATGCGGACTGGACGACGCAGCGAGACACTCTCCTCGTCGTACAGTTCTGCGGATCCATGGCGTCTGTTTAGCAAGAGGGTTCGAGAGTGAAACCCGGCGGCCTCGATGTGAATGAAAATAACCCCGTCAGCCGGCGCGACAAAGTCAAACCCTTGCTCACTGCGTATGACCGCCGGTTCTGTTTCCTCTCCTGTTTTGGAGCTGATCGCATGTGCGTGTGCCCCCGTGATTCGGTGGCCATTAGGGTCTATAATTGATACGTGAATACGGTCGCCCTGATCGATCCTCCGATCCGTCGCTATTTGTCCGTCGCCGTTCGTTAACTCTCCTCGCGGAATTATGAAGCGCGTCAATTGTAGTGTCGGCACAGATAGCCACGGATCAATGCGCCTAAAGGATGCAACCGGCAGCAACCTCTTGCCGACAGTAATCGTCGGCAGGGCGATCGTAGAGTTTGGACTTACCTTGATGCCGTCCGGACTCACCTTAAAACCTTCCAGACTACCCTCAAGCCACACCTGGTATTTTCCCTTGCTTTCCTCGTTCACCATTCGTTGTACGTGGATATCGAGAGATCCAGGCAAGACAGTCATAGCGTATTCACCACTTATATTTGTCTGGACTACCCTCTTGATGACTACACCGTTGTCAGTGTTCGTGCTTACATAGTGCACATCTAATAGGTAAAGCAGGTTCTCTTGCGTCATGTCTTTGCTGCTGAGAGTCGTCGATCCTCTTGCAGTGAGCGTTGTTAGTTGAGCGCGTAGTGGCGACGACGCTATTGTCAGCAGCAGCATAATGAGGAGACACGTGGCGTCCCTGACTTGGTAGCATGCGCATCGCTGACTAAATGTCATGTTGTTTCTCGCTGGCTGGCACCAGTTCAAAGTCTTGTATATCAGTCTCTGGGTTTCCCTCGGAGTTAGTGAAACCAACAAGGCCCCATTTAAGCGTATGCTGCGGGTCGTCAAAAACAAAGTCGTGTTCCGTGCCATTGTTGTACTGAGCACAGGGTGGTACGCAGTTGTCACTGTATCTCACTGAGACATTGAGACTCGACCCACTAAGGCTAGTTATTACATTTAAAGAACTGCCCTTTCTGACAAACGGATAGAACGGTATGATCCGCTCTCCGAGCGATCTGGTAAACATTCCTTTCGTATATAGAGAAGATGATAAGTGCAGGTGCGGATCCGCGGAAGTTGGAAACGCAAGATCAAAACGATAATATGAGTCGCCCCGCCAACTGTGTTCCAGTCTCACGAGCCAAGCGAGTGATCTTTGCCTCACAGGGTCTAACACTGGTATTTGAAAAGAGAGTGTAATGTCATAGTAGCTTTCAAAATGGTCCGGCACCCTTATGACTCCTATATCGCGACCCGTTACCATTAACGTGTCATGTTGGGCCGGCGAGGCCACTCCGATGAGCTTCCATGAGTTGCCGCTGTTCCATTTATTGGAATCTAATGACTGCTCCGCGAAAGAATCCTGAATAGACTCATGGGAGTGTCGTGGGGAACTTCCGAAAAATATCGCTATATTCGTGTTTAACTTTGCGACCGAGTCACCAATGGGTTGCGGAACTCCATAGAGCTTGAATAAGGCGGCGACCGTCATGAGGGGTATAACGACTGCTTGAAGTAGGCCCCGAAGAATCGGCGAACGCGGAAATATATTCCTGGCAAACCAGGATTTCCAGGACTTGTACCATTCGATTGCTTCTGGATCCTTAATAGACTGTGTAGCCGATGCTGCCTCTGGCGTTGCCGCAGTTAAGCCGGGACCCTCAGAGGCCTTTTGGGCCGGCCCGCGAAAAGTGAAATTAAAAACATCTGTGACTATTTGTGTGAGGAGTACCGAGGTGTCATGAAACAGCACAGGTAGGTCATTCGTCTCGATCAGGTCACGGAATGCAGCGGCTTGCGGTTCCATTGTAAAACCACTCTCGATGTACAGCAGCCGAGGAACCCCAAGGAGTAGTGCCTCTCGATACTCGAACTCGCAAACAGATACGCCAAGGCTTTGGTCAACGGGGCCGTAATCTTGGCCAACGACACCGATAAAGAGGTCGGATCGTGTCAACTCCGAAAGTATTACTTGGTTAAGAGGACCAGAGCGAGCACCGAACATGCTCCTATCTATGACAAATACGCAAACTAGCCGACCGAGTCGGGCGCGGACGAGCTTGGTCTCGGTTGCGACGTGACTGGAGCTCAAATATATTTTCATTCCGCTTACTGAATGGTTACAGTGAATGTTGTAGAATTGGCGATGTTTGCGTTGTAACTATCAACCCCGGTAACGACAACGGTATAGGTCCCGCCCGGAGAAGCGCCTGAGGGACCCCCACCACCGCAACCCGAGCCCGCACCCACGCACAGAAAGACCAGCATCGTCAGGGCCACCGGCCATCTCTTTCGCCGGATATTCGGGATGAGCAAGAACAGGATACAACCTGCTGCCGTTCCTTCCGCCGCTGCAATCCGGCCTACGGCCTTACGGAAGCTGCCGTCCGGCCCCTTCTCCAAATTTCCGATAGCATCCATGGTGGTGATGGTGATCACCACGGTTTGGCTGGCCGTATTAGCGCACCCTGTCATTGTCTGAGTACAGCCGGGTGCCAATCCGACACTTATCGTCTTCACGCTGGTGCAAATTGGGGAGAAGGTACAAGGGGCGGATTGGGCTCCGGCGTAGAGGAATCCGTAATTCGCAATCAGTGTACTGGCCGAGGCAGATATCGTCACCGTGCCTGCATACCCACCGACAGAGTTAACAGTGATGGTCGAGGTGCCGCTGTTGCCTGGCGACGGCGACGCGATGGTCATGTTGGTGGCGGAAAGTGTGATGCCCGGGCTGCTGACCGTCGCCGTTGTCGTACCCGAGGAGTTGGCGTTGAAGGTGTCCCCGCCATAAGTAGCGGTGATGGTATCCGTACCGTCTGCGAAGCCGAGCGATGTTACGGCGTCTATATCAAAGAGCGTCGCGGTCGCGGTATTGCTCGTCCCGATCGTCACCTGGTTTACCGTGCCTATCGTAGTGCCCCCGGTCGAGAACGTGAGGGGTCCGGTAAGCGTGCTTGCCGTAGTGGCGGTCACTGTTGCCGACAGACTGATGGAACTGTTTAGGGGGAAGCTGGTGGGACTGATGGTGACCGTTGTCGTGGTGGGCGCTGTTCCTTGTGCCGCCACCGTTATCGTCGCAATGGTGCTGGCAGATCCGGTATAGGTGGCATTGCCTGAAGTGTAAACAGCCCAAACAGAGTGTGTGCCCGAAGAGGGAAAACTGCAATTAAACGTGGCTGTGTAGGGTGCCGTGGTGGAGAGGGTTGAGGGTAACGCTTGGGCTACCCCATCTATGATAAAAGTGACCGTGCCCGTGGGCGCCGTCTTCAGGGTATTGGGAACAACGGCTGCAGTAAAGGTGAGTTTTTCACCGATGACTACAGAAGTCCCGGGCGCGACGGTGAGTGCTGTCCTGGTGCCTGTCGCGGCGGCCAACAGGTTGCTGAACGCCGTCGCCAGGTTGTCAGCATCAACCGATCCTAGTCCAGTAGCCTGGTCATAGCCCGCACCGGCCTCATAACCAATCACAGGATTGGAACCGCTGGGGCAATCGAGGGAGCCGGTGGTGCAGGGGACCTGATTATTCCCGGTCGTGATGTCGTGAAAGGCTGAAGCATACGTGGTCGAATTGGCAGCTAATTGGTAAAGGGCTGGATTGATGTTTCCCAAGCCGCCAGAGCCAAGCTTCTGTTCAATGATCGCGAGCAGGCCGGCAAAAGCGGGAGCGGCGACGGTTCCAGATGAGTACGGGGCGTCCGCCGCTAAAGTGGCTCCGCCGGCTGTGATGAGGCTGTTATTGTCCGTTTGGCCTGGATCCGATGTACGAAAACTGTTCGCTTGGCAGCTCGAGACGTAGTTAGTTCCGCTTCCCTGGGTCTGAATCTGGGTACAGTAGAGATAGGCGTCATGCTCATTAGAAGAATTGAGTGAGACGTCGGGCACATCGCGGTGCGAATCGGCCGGAATGCCAGGCACTCCAGTCTGCCAGGAAGGCTTGGGCCAGAACGCACTCACACCGCCGCCGCCCGCATCAAAACCGCGGCCGGTCGCGATGAAAAACGTGGTGTCATTCCACGCCATCTCTGGGATGTAAGACTTAGCCGAAGGCATCAGATCGTCGGAGACAGTGCCGCTGCCGTTAGCGCTCCAGTACGTGCCGGAACCTGTTTGCTGGTCCAGAGCCGTGCCGTCACCCATGAATTCACTGCCGCCCACGTCGGTCACGTAAGCACTACTGCCCGGATAATCTACGGCCAAACCTTGGGTTGCCGAGGTAATGGTTTGGCCAAAGACACGATCACAGTCCGCCGCGCCGCTGTTTCCGGCAGCTGACACCACGGTCTGTCCCTGACTGTTTGCCTGCGCCAGCCAGCTCTCGATCGAGTTCAGATCTCCGTAGAGATAGGAAACGGGGCCAGAAGAAAAGCTCGACTCGCAATCACCGTAGCTTAGGCTGATGATGGGGATGGTGATGCCATTGACCCGGTTCTGGATCGCATACTGCAACGAAGTTATGACATCAGACGAATTCACCAGTACGATCGACGCTCCGGTCGCCACGCCACCTGACCACTCAAGATCCAGGTCAGTTTGCCCTAGGTCCGCGGAGAAGAGGCCAGCGTCAAAAGAGAGGGCCTGTTGACCGGGGACGGTGAAAATTGTCGGATTGTTGACCGATAGGCCGGCGGCCCCGCGAAAATCAGCGATGTCGGCGGGTACGATATCGATCTGACCGATCACGGCCACGGTTACCCCTTTGCCGGTGTTTCCCGCCTGGTAAAGAGGGTTAACATCATAAATGATTGCAAAATCCCTTGGCGTTAAGTAGTGAGCTCCTGTAAGGCCCGAAGTGAAATTTGGATTGCTGGCGACTTCTCTGCTTTTCACGAACTGCAATCTCGGCCTCAGGCGGAAGTCGTTGAGGCCGCGTATGCTGCTCACCGCGGCGGCAAGGGCGCTTGGAAGTGAGATCTGGGTCGCATTGGCAAAGTGGGTTTCGCCATTTATGGCGTAATCATGAATTTGTGTCTGGAAAGCCCTTTCTACATTCGCAATACTCCCGCTGAAAGAGATGGAATTGCTGCTTTGGGCAACCCAGTTGATGGTGAATCCCTCTTGCTGTAACCACGCCGAGACCTTGCCCAGGTCCGCCGCACTCATTCCGAACAGTTGTCCAAATTGTTCCTGGGTTAACCATTGATGATAACTCGGTGAGGCGGGATCTTGCTGCGCCTGCAACAACACTTTAAGGCTCGTTTCCTGCGCCTCGGTTCGCTTAAAGTTGATGGTCATGCCTCCGAGGACTTTGGAATCCTCGGTGACACCCTGGTCAAATTCGACTCTCGCCAGGGGATGTCGACTTCCCGTCAGGAGCGACATACTAACGCGATCGATTGGCTGAGTAATCCGATCCTGCAGAACAGCCTGGCCCTGGGATGCTTGTGAGAGGCAGCTCACAGAAAGTATTAGCAGGAAGGGTACAGAGAACATTGGAGGGACAGACATAAATTGACCCCAATGCAAATGCTCCAATCTGTATAATCTACGATACTTGGCCTAAGTCCATAGCCGTAGAATGTTGGATCGACTGGTTTAGCAGACTATTAAGAGCAACAGAAATGGTGACTCTATCCAGAAAAACGTTTCAACAAAATATTGAGTCCAGCATTGGCCGGGCGATCAAGGTCCAGTTGGCGCCCTCAAGAAGCCTGACGACACGTTATCCCTACTCATATGTACAAATGGAGGGACTCCAAATTTGTAATAACGGCCGGGACGTTGGAGCGCACGACGTGGCGACTCTCTACTGTGTAGGGTTAGCTTAGCCGTCTTCGGGTACCAAAATGCCACAACATCGCGACTGACTACCTATAAAAGCGTCAGCATAACAATGGCTTTCATTCTTGCTAATTCCTAGGGTGTCGCGAGTCTCGACCATGTCTCGCAAATGTGTCAAGAAATATTTTTAGCTGTGGCGAGCTTTAGGATCGAGTAATCTACCGGTGTACCAAGAAGTAAATGCCCTGGCCGCAGAAGACCCTCCCAAAAAAGAAAATTCCGACAAGGAACCCCGGGGCCAAAACGGGACGCTCTGAACGCTACACACCTGCGCCTTCACAAGACCAATGAGAACGGGTTATCAGGCAACCGTTCCGGCCTCTCTGCTCTGTGCAAAGATGGAAACCGGGGCACAGGAAACGGGGGGACGGGTACCCGGCTTTTCAATATAACGCGGTATCAGCCTCGTTTCGTCGCAAGCTTTAGTGTGGTCGGGTTCTCGGGTCCGGGGGTAGCCGGAGTCGTCAGCTTCACATTTCCCGGATACCCTGTCCGAACCGCGCTATAATCCCCAACACGCTGGAGCTGGACTATGGGGACGCTCCACCCTAAGCCGGAGGGCTCTGATAACTCGATCACGGCCCTGCTTTCGCAGCTAAGCCGGGGGGATCGCACGGTAGAGGCGCGTCTCATCCCTCAGATTTATGAGGAGTTGCGCCGGGTAGCCGCTCTATATATGCGATCGGAGCGACGCAACCATACCCTGCAGCCGACCGCGCTTGTTCACGAGGCCTATGCTCGCCTGATGCAGCAACGGCAAATTGCGTGGCAGAGCCGGGCGCACTTCTTTGCCGTCGCCTCCGGACTCATGCGGCACATTCTGGTGGATCATGCACGAGCCAGGAATGCGGAGAAACGGGGAGGAGTCCAGCACCAGGTCACACTGGACGAGGCCATCCTTCCGGTCCCCAAGCAATCCGTCGATGTGCTTGCTCTGAATCAAGCCATAGAAAGCTTGGCGAAATTGGATGAGAGACAGGGTCGCATTGTCGAGCTTCATTTCTTTGGAGGGCTCTCCTTTGAAGAGATCGCCTCCGTCATCCGGGTAGCGCCACGAACGGTAAAGCGCGACTGGAGCATGGCCCGCGTCTGGCTTAAGGGCCAGCTCTCAAAAAAGCCATGACACCGGAGCTCTGGCAACAGCTTAAGCCGCTCTATCACGCAGCCCTTGAGATGCCGAAGGCGGAACGCGCCAGCTTTCTGGCGAGGGAATGCCGGGGTGACAACAACTTGATGCAGGAGTTAGCCGCACTCCTCGGAGCATCCGACGAGCAGACAGACACTCTCGACGCGCCCCTCATCAATCTCACTGACCTCTTTCCCGCAAAACGCAGGACGCTTGTCGAAGGCGAGCTGCTTCTCGGCCGCTTCAAAATCGTGCGTCATATAGGCTCCGGGGGTATGGGTGACGTCTATGAGGCGATCGACCTGGAGTTGGGTCGGATCGCGCTCAAGGCGATTCGGCCGGAAATCGCCGACAAACCCCAGGTGCTTCAACTGTTCAGGAAGGAAGCGCAGTCGGCACGCAGGGTGACGGGCGCACACATCTGCCGGATTCACGAGCTCTTTGTCGCTGCTGGGGACCCACGCCGTCCGGCGACGGCTTTCCTGACAATGGAGTACCTGGAAGGCATCACGCTTGCAGACAGGATCCAGCTAAATGGGGCGATTCCCTGGAAGGAAGCACGCGCGATTGCGCTCGATATCTGCGCGGGACTGCGGGCAATCCACGAAGCGGGGTTGGTCCACCGCGATTTGAAGCCGCGCAACATCATGCTCGCCAAGCGTAACGGAGCCGAATGCGCAGTGGTCATGGACTTCGGGCTTGCACGTGCTTTTGCTCCGCACCTAGCAGGATCTACCACGGCGGTTTCCGGCGCCAGCGGGATTGCCGGCACTCTGGATTACATGGCCCCGGAGCAGTTTGCGTGCGAGGAACTCACGCCAGCCACCGATATTTATGCGCTCGGGATTGTGCTGTACGAGATGGTTACCGGGGTGGATCCGTTCGCAGCGAGTTCTCCCATAGGAGCGGCGGTCTCGAGGGGAAAGCAGCCTCCCCCGCCGTGTTCGTCGCAGCGCAATCTACCCCGGCACCTCGACCGCGTGGTCGGGCAATGTCTAGAATATGAGCCGCGGGATCGGTTCCCGTGTGCCGCGGCAGTGGCGAAGGCGCTGAACCCGGGCGTGGCGGCCGCTCTTTACATCAGGAAAGACCGGCCCCGCGTTTTCATGCTCGGCTGCATCACGGTTCTTCTCGGGCTGGGGTGGTCCGTATTTCTGCTATGGCAGACCTGGCAGTATTACCGGCCGTCTTACGAAGCTCTGCGCTGGTACGATGCCGGCTTGAGCGCCTTGCATGAAGGCAATCACCTGACGGCGATCCGCTCTCTCGACGCTGCCAAAGCAGAGGATCCGCACTTCGTCATGGCGCATGCCCGGCTGGCGGAAGCCTGGGAGGACTTGGACTTCGACGCCTATGCGCACCGGGAGATGCTGCAGGCCGACGACGGGGAAAAACACCTCCGTCCCCTGGACAGAATGTACGTCGACGCCATCCGATTGACACTTACCCGAGATTTTGAGGCTGCCATTTCGGCCTATAAGGCGATCGTAGATCATTTGCCTTCCTCAGATAAATCTTCGGGGTATGTCGACTTAGGAATGGCGTACCAGCGCGCTGGAAAGCCGAACCAGGCACTTACTCACTACGCGCGCGCCTCAGAACTGGATAAAGACAATCCGGCGCCCTATCTCTACTTCGGAATCCTCCAGGCCCGGCAGCACCATGTGAAAGAGGCCAACCAGGCGTTCGACCGCGCGGAGCATATCTTCACCTCGAAGGGGAACCAGGAGGGTCTGGCCAATCTCAATTACGAGCGAGGCTATGCGGCGAATGAAAGCGGCGACTCTGCTGCAGCGGAACGCTTCCTGAATAAGTCTCTGGATCAAGCCAAGCTAATTTCCAGCGTGCAGCTTGAGATACGTGACTGGAACCAGCTCAGCAGCGTGGCTTGCGCCTCGGGTCATTACGAAGAAGCTGCGAGTTTAGCCCAACAGGCGATCCATTCGGCTCAGGATAATCAGCTCGAGTCATGGGCCGCCAGCGGATACGCGCGACTAGCGATGGCGCGGGTGGTCGAGGGCAGCCAGCACTACCAGGAGGCCGAGAATGCGGTCGACGAAGCGCTCCTCCTGGCGGGTCAGAGCCGGCAGGCGAGGCCCCAAGCGCTGGCGAATCTAGTGCTGGCGATCCTGCGTGAAAACGAACAGCGTCTCGATGAAGCGATCGCGCCGGCAGAGGCTTCACGTGCCTACTACGAACAGATACGCGACTTTGAGCCGGCCGCGGTTGCCACTTTAGTGATCCGGCGAATCGAGGCAAGAAAGGGAGACCTTAATTCAACCTTAACTGCAGCCAAAGAATACCTCTCCCTGGCACAACAGTCCGGGGACCAGGATCTCGTTATGCAGGGAGAGCACGAGGTCGGTACGACTTATTTCGATGCGGAGCGTTATACGGATGCACTTCCGTATCTTCAGAAGGCTTTTGCACTTGCGGCTGACAACAATCACAAAGGATACGAGGCAATTAGCTATTCGCTTGCTCTCTTGAGGCTGGGAAGGCTGCGTGATGCCGCAGCGATACTTCCGGATTCCGCTGAAGACGAGTCACTCGCAGGGTGGATAGGATATGTGAGGTCCGAAAGATACCTGATTCAGCGAAAATATTTGCAGGCACGGGTCGAGGCAAGGACATCAATCGAGAAGCATCGAGAGATGCTTGATGCTGCAAAGCAGGAGCTCGAACAAGATCTGGCAGTCGCAGAGGTGAACCTTGGCAAGCCCCACCAGCTTGAACAGTTGAAAACCACTATCACAGGCGGTAGCAAAGACGATCTCGACCGCCTATCAGCGATTGGACTGCAGCAAGCCAAGGCGGAAATACTTCAAGGCAAGGGCAAGCAAGCTCTTGAGGATGCTTTAGCAGCCGACCGCTATTTTTCTACGGCGGGTTATCTGGATTCTGAACTGCAAGCGTCGCTCGTAGCTGCATGCGCGGCGAAGCAGACAGGAGATCGATCAGTACAGGATGCTTTTGTTAAGAAAGCGATTGACATTCTATCTACCATGGAACAGAATTGGGGCTTTCAGGCCCTTGAAGTCTATTTATCGCGCCCGGATATTCGAACCTTTGTCCGTGTGCTTCCCCCCGGCAGGTTCTCTCAATGGTCAAAAGTTCCAATGAGTTAAGAAGCATCTTTGGAGCAGGCGCGTGACAAGAACACAGGCGTTCTATACCGGGTTAGGCCTTCTCGCTGGGCTTACGGTCCTGTACTTGCTGCTTCAGCTCTTAGGTTTTTTTCACCCGATCGGCGCGGTTCCGCCTGGATCTCCTGTAGTGCGGGGCGGGAGTATCCGTGGACTTGCAAATCCATCCTGGACGCCATGCGACAAAGATGTCTGCAAGACACCAGGCATGTACTGGGCGAAGGCTAACGACAATACAACGCTGATACTTTCCTCAGTCGACGGAATCAAGAGCGTGCCTGGCCTCAACGGCTGGACAGTGAAATTCTACGACCGAGGTAGCGACGGCACCCTTAATAACGTGCCGGCGGTTCTGCTTTGCTCTGAAAATACTTGCACGTCCAGTAGTCTGGACACCGGGTCTGTCTATATTAAGCTCAATCGTCCTGAGGACCGTTTCCAAGAATACACCCCAGGCGAGTTGCGCTTCCACAACCATCACAATGCAAATTGCGATAGCGACGATTCAAAAGAAGGTTATTGCGATCATGTGGCTCTGGTGGGCATCGAACGAAACGATGGAGTCAAGATAACTGAGGTAAAGTACAAGTGCGGAAGGATTCTCCCCGGCCATTGCAGCGTTAGCTTTCCTAAACTTAAGCCTTAGTTTTAGTTGGACTTTTATCCTGTTCGTTCGGGTCTAAATGACTCTCTAATAGAGAACGGTTGCGCTTCTTTGTCCGAATGATGACTTAAGTATTATCCTTGCGTAATCGCCCTTGCCACCTACGGTCACAAGTTCAACTGTGCTATGCGCCGTCACTTTCTTACTCGTCTAGCTTTTATCTCCATTATCTCCCTTGCCGGATTTGCCGCTTTTGCCGTTTCCTCCCGAACTGCCGGGCTTTGGCCGCGGAGTACCGGCCTCTGACCATGTTCTGATCTCGAAGCTTTCCAGCAAGTCGACATACGCCTGTCGTTCCTTATCCCCTCGATCAATGAACCACTCGATAGCCGTGAAAATAGGGTGCTCCGGCAGGACTTCGGCGTACCAATGCAGAGCGGTTTCAATCGCCGTGCGGCTCGATCCGTCGATCCGTCGCTTGCAGAAGGCTTTTATCAAGAACAATCTGGATAGTATGTGGCGAGACGTGGCATGTACCGGCAGATTCGTTTCAAGGAAGGGGAGCCGAACGGGCACCGGCTAGATAGACTAACCGGATAGACGGGATGGATCAAGACGCCGCCATTCACCGCCTGTGAATGCGGCCTGCCCTGGGTTTAATGTTTCGCCCCCCTTAAGGCAAATGCTTCAGCTCACCCACATCCGCATTGGGAAATACGCTATCTTCCGCAAACTCCCATCCACGTCGCTGATCGATGGCCACGCGGCTGCGGTCGAGATAATGCCGCAGCTCCTCGAGCCCATAGGCGCGAGCTAACTCGCGAGCGCTCACGCCGGGGCGCTTGGCTCGCAGCACGAACCACTGCTCAAGTTTCAGCCACTGCTCCTGAGTTACGTCCTGGGCATGCTCACTCAGCAGTTTGTCTCGCTTGTCCAGGTTGAAGTTTTCGTGGAAAATCACCCGATCCAGGTCCAGGGTAACCCGGCTGATATTCACGTCCTGGGAAGCGGTCTCGTACACCATGCGCTCTCCGGTAATGTCGTACACGATGCAGTCAGGCGTCCAGGAGCAGCTCACGATGTAGTAGTGGTGGTTGATCGCATGGGCTTGCAGCGACCGGCCCGCCGAATACGCGCTGGGCCATACCACCATCTCCGCCCCTTTGTCTGCCAGGTCTTTCCACACTTCAGGGAAATTGGCGTCAAAGCATGTGGCGAACCCAATGCGCCCAAAATCTGCCTGATGAACCCGAGCCGCTTCCCCAGGATTCACCGGAGGCTGCACATCATATTCGTTCCAGTAGGGGAAAACCTTGTCGTAAACGCAAGCAACCATGCCGGCCCGGTCGACGAGGACCACCGAATTGAGCCTCCGGTTGCCGTCTCTTCTGTCAATCGGACAAGCAATGTAGGCCTTGTGCTTTTTTGCCAAACCGCTCATCGCGGTTACGGTCGGGCCGTGCAGCGGCTCCTCGCTTGCATCGTCTAAACCGCGCGCCAATTCGGGCAACACGATCACGTCCGTGCCCCGAGCGCCCTCCTCGTCTACCAGGCTCGCCATCTTTTCGAGCGGCAGGCAACCCCCTTTGAATCCGATGCTGGTTACGCGAACCGGCCGCCCGGCCCCGTCTCCCCACGTGGCTTTTGCACTTGCGCCCGGCTCTTTGGCTGAATTTGAGTTCAATTCTTCCGCCTTAAGATCGTTGAAACCAATCTTTGCCATCGTACCCATTCCAAGAGCGGTGTTTCTTAGGAAGATGCGTCTGTCCATCGCAGCTCCTTCTAAGTGAATCTGCCTCCCATTCTACTCGGGAGGCTTGGGCAGCGGCTTTTACCCGAGATCCGGTGGCAAAACCCGTTGACTGGGTGAGTCGTAACCCCTAGATCGGACTGGCCGAGTCGCCCGCCAAAAGGCACTGCGGCACCTGCCCAAAGCTATATGTGCCATCCGAAGGGTTAAGGGTAAACACGAAGACCACATCGAAGCGGTCGGGAGGCCAGGTCGGCGGAGCGAACTCCGAGCCAAGGATGGAATTCGCGATCGCGCTGATACCTTCATGCTGCCAGGCGATCAGAACCGGTCCGTTACACGCCTGGGCGGCCCTGGCCAGCGCCTTCTCTTGTCCTTTGCCAAAGCTCAGGTTGATATCAATACCTATAAGTTGCGCGAGCGGTGTAACTGTCTCCTGCGAACGGCGGCTCCTGGAGTTACCCGGCACCGGGTCGTCGACGGCAGAGGAGGCAAAAATGAATGCAGGCTTCGCCAGCAGCGGGTCTTGCAAAGGGCCCCGGGCGGGTGCAAATAAGCAGGTCAGCGTGCCGGCGCGCTGCCACCCCCGCACAATCAGGTCGTGAGCACTCGGAACACCCGACTCAGTAACCCCGTCCGCCTGGCCGGTAGGCTTTTCCGCATGGCGGATAATCATGATCGTGGGCGCTTTCGCCAGCATCAAGTCTCGCATTTGATGGGTGCCCCAAGTCTCTCGTGTGGGTACCGCTTCGTCTCGCGTGGGTGGCCCAGGTCTCGCGTTTGAGACCTGGGGTTTACCCGAGATCGCAACCCAGGGAGAAGCGCAACGCGGTAAAGGCGGACATCCCCTCCGGCTATTCCGCCGGCCACGCCGCCTCCACCTCCCAAAGCGAAGATTCAGCTCGTCCTTCCGGCTGCCTCCAATAACCTTCGCGGTCGCGCTCTTCGCCGGCGTGGACTTCCAATCTCTTGAGGTACTCGCGCAGCGCCTCACGCACCAAAGCGGCGCGATTCCACTTCATTCGGCGTGCGGCCCGATCCGTGGCTTGCAGAAGACTTCTATCGAGAACAATCTGGACCCTTCCCATATGTACCTCAGGCGCCAAGCGTAGCCGCATCCACCCGCCGAACCCGGATCTTCACTTCGATGCGAGAGCCAAGACGGTTGATGATCGACATGAGACGATCCACCGTGAACCGGCCAAGATCCGCGTTGCGGATCCGCGAGAAGTCGGCAGCCGCAATGCCCGTGCGGCTCTGCGCGGCGCGGACGGTAAGGTGTTCCCGATCAAGCGCCTTGATGATTTCGGAGGCCAGGATGGCCTTGAATTGTTCAACATCGGCGTTCGGATGCGCTAGATCGCGGAACGCGTTGCCGCTTCCTCGTACCAGCTCAAGCTTTTCACTCTTCATCGCAATCTCTCCTTAAGGTGTCGCAGACGGTCTTTTACCAGGTCGATCTCGCGCTGCGGAGTCTTGATACCCCGCGTCGATTTCTTCTGGAACGCATGAATCACCCAGACTTCATCGCCGAGCTGTATTGCGTACACCACACGAAAAGCGTCGCCCTTAAACAACAGCGCGATTTCGAATACGCCTGAACCGAGACCGTGCATCGGCTTTGCAATATCGGCCTTGCCGCCCTCAGCGGCGATGGTCAGCGCTGCCAGACATATCGACCTGGCCTCTTCCGGGAACGTCTCGAATTCCTTGAGCGCCGCCCGAATCCATGAAACGGGCCGCGTATTTCGAGTCATCGGGATCCCGCGACTTCTTTCCCCAACTTCTTCGTCACCCAGGTTAAGTTGTCATAACTGACAACATTTGTCAAGAAAGATCGCCACGCAGCCGGGCTACGCGCTTCCCCAATCGGCCCTGACCGTAATCGTATGGCAGACTTGCCACCTCCCTCATCCACTAAGCCGAAGCTCGCACAGCTCCCCAATCAGCGTCCCAGCCCACCAATAGATGTTGTGGTCCTTCACCGAACTTCGCATGCGGCGCATCCGGTCACGTATCTCCCCAACGTCCATCTCCAGCGCCTCCGCGATCGCCTCGCCCGTCGCCTGAACATCGTATGGGTTGACGATGATGGCGTCGCGCAGTTCCCGCGCCGCGCCGGTGAATCGGCTCAGGATCAGGACTCCTCGCTCATCCTGGCGTGCCGCGACAAACTCCTTAGCCACCAGGTTCATGCCGTCATGCAACGAGGTCACCATACACAGATGCGCCGCACGGTAACACCGCAGCACTTCCTGTCGGGTATAGTGGCGGTTCAAAAAGACAATCGGCCTCCATTTGCCGCGCTGGAAGCGCTCATTGATGCGGTTGGCCTCGGTCTCGACCTCTTTTTGAAAATCGGCGTAGCGTTGGATGTGGATGCGTGAGGGTGCGCCAATCTGGATAAAGGTGAACTTCTCCTGATAGCGCGGATGACTCTCCAGAAACGCCTCCACCGCCTGAAAGCGTTCGAGGATGCCTTTGGTATAGTCCACCCGGTCGATGCCCACCCCGAGGAAGGAGGCTTCAATCCCCAGTTCCGCGAACAGCGCACTGCGTTCCTCTGCTGCAACGCTCTTTGCAGGTGCTTCCTCAGTCTCAAGAAACTCCACGCTGATCGGGAACGGCAACACCGAGGACCAGTGATCCTTGCGTTTGACGGCAAAGTGTTCCCAATCGACGCGTGCTTCGAGCACCCGATCGACCGTACTGAGAAAATTGTTGCAGTGCGCCTGCACATGAAACCCGATCAGGTCCGCGCCCAGCAGGCCATCCAGCAGTTCCTCCTGCCACGGGCAGATGCTGAAAGCTTCTGGATTGGGCCAGGGAATATGCCAGAAAATCGCCACTCGGGCGTGAGGCATCCGCTCTTTCATCATGCGCGGCAACAGGGCGAAATGATAGTCCTGAATCAGAACCACAGGATGCTCCTCACCCGCCATTTCTTCCGCCAGCGCGTCGGCGAATCGGGCATTCACTTTGTTGTAGTATTCCCAGTCCGAGGCACGGAAGGTGGGGCGTGTATGCGCCATGTGGCACAGCGGCCATAAACCCTCATTGGCAAAACCGTAGTAGTAGCCGTCTTCTTCGTCCGTGGTGAGCCAAACCCGGCGAAGCGTGTATCGAGGATCGTCCGGCGGAACCCGCAAACGGTCATGCTCATCTACGGTTTGTTTGTCCGCACTCCCGCTTCCCTGCGCCACCCAGGTCCCGTTGCAGGCACAAAGTATCGGCTCCAGGGCGGTCACCAGGCCGCTGGCTGGAACCATCACCGTGATGGCATTGCCCTGCCGGTTGTGAATGTAGGGCTCGCGATTGGAAACCACAAACAGATTGCTGCCGGCCAGCTTGGTGCGGACATGGTCGGCCAGCCGCTCGGACGTCCAGACAGATTCGGCGGTGTTGCGCAGCCTGGCTTCGATCTCCGCGGCCGCGCGCGCCTGGCGCATGCTTTCTGCCAGAGGCGCCATCTCCCGCGCCAGCGGCTGGAAGAAATCGAGATTCTTGGCAGGTACCTGCACCGAGTGGCGCGCAGTACGGAGTGCATTCATCCACTGCGCCGCGCGTGCAATCGGCCCGGCAAGGCTCCAGCGCACGATCAACAAAGTGATGGCAACAATCACCAGCACCAAACCCGCAATGTGGATAAAGACACGGCTCCAAACGCGGAAAATTTCAGCCCGGATGTAGCCGGTATCGTAGACGATGACCATTCCACCCGCGACGCTCTTATTGACCGCATGCAAGGGCGCAGCAAAGATGTAAAGCCGTTTGAAACGCAACCGCGTGTAGCTGGTTTGCGCCTGATTGCGTGCCATCGCCTCGCTGAGTACCGGGGGCATGCCTGGCAGCACAGTGCTAAGATCGCGAGTCACGACCAAAGGAAAGAGGGTCAGGTCGTACACCCCGATGCCCAGCACATGATCGCGGTTGTTGAAGCGCTCGGCCATCTGTTCGAGCCCGGGCCTGTTTCCGCCCTGCAGGAACGACTCCGCATTTCCGGCCAGGCTCTCGCCAAACGTCTCGGCTTTCCGTTCCAGGTCGCGGCGCAGAGCGTCCTTCTCCGCCTGCACCTGATACCACGACGAGGCCAGTGAGACCAGGGTGACGCCCACAATCAACGCCAAAATCAACCGCAAACTTAGAATCCGCATAGAGGGAGGCCGGACAAGCTGCTACAAAAAAGTGTAGCAAGGTCTTTCCACCATTCCGCCCGGCCCACGCAGTCAAACTACCCCTACGGCGAATACGAAGCTATTACGATGACAGACCGTACCAGCCGCGGATGTACCCGCCTTGAAAATAGAGGCCACCGGGGCTGCCACAAAAGGGAGTCAATCCGCATCTAAGCTTTGTGACCACATACGACTCTTGCGACCAACAGCGAGCGTTCACCAGGATAGCCCTGGCTGGCGCTGTATCTCCGTCGGCCATCGCGAACCTGGAAAATGCTGCACAAGTGACTTATGGCGCTTAAGGCGCTTATGGCGCACACTTCCACCCGGAAGAAACCCGCGAAAGGGAGATATAAAAGCCTCTGGTCCCCCTTGGAGCGCTGAAAATTGCCACAATCCAGGTCCAACCAGCCTTCCCCTCCCTCAATTCCACCTCGAGTGAAGAATGAATAGAATTGCGGAGGCACTCGAGGCGCCGTGGACGTCGCCCGCGGGAGCCGGTTTGCATGCAGACTATCTTCTAAAAAGAGGGACTCATGGCTCAATGGACGCGAAGAGGATTTATCGGCTCGCTCTCGACAGCAGCGGCCGCAACCGCATTTGCTCAGCAGAAGCGGACCGGCCAGGCACCGATCAAGATCACCGACATGCGCTGCGCCATCATCGGGCGGAGTCCGGTGGTGCGCATTGTCACCGATCAGGGTGTCTCCGGATATGGTGAAGCCGAGTCCTACAAGCCGTACCTCAAGCCGATGGTCCTCTTCTACAGAGACTATCTTCTTGGCGAAGACCCGACCGACGTGCAACGCGTGATGCTGAAGATTCGCCGCATGGGTGCGTTCAAGCCCTGGGGTGCGGCGGTGAGCGCAATCGAGATAGCGCTCTGGGACATCGCCGGGCAGGTGGCCGGAGTGCCGGTATATAAACTGCTCGGCGGCAAGATCCGCGACCGCGTCCGTATCTACAACGGTGGCGTTCGCTTCCCCATGACCGGCCATACACCCCAGGATTACGCCGAGACCATGGCCAAAATGAAAGACGCCAAAGAAGGTTTCACCCTGATCAAACAGGCCGTCGGCTTTCACGATCCGGCGATGATGCCCGCCGTCCCCAATGCCTGGTACGACGAACCGCCGCGCAAAGGAGCCTCCCATCCCGATCGCGGCATGATGACCGAGCGCGGCCTCGACAACGTCATCGCCTGCGTCGAAGCCATGAAGAAGGTTCTCGGCAGTGAGATCGGGCTGGCCCTGGACTGTGGGCCAGGCTGGACCGTCAAGGATGCGATCACGTTTGCACGGGCCATGGAACCGCTTCGCATCGCCTGGCTCGAAGACCTCATCACCGGCGACTACACCCCTTATCCGAACGCCGATCTTTTTCGCGAAGTCACCGTCAGTACCACGGTCCCCATCCATACCGGAGAGGAGATCTACCTCAGAGAGAATTTCAAAGACCTGATCGAGAAGCAGGCGGTGAATATTGTGGGCCCCGACCCGGAAGACGTGGGTGGAATTGCGGAAATGAAGTGGATCGCGGAATACGCCGACCTTCACGGCATCCAGATAGCTCCCCATGGAATTTTCGACGGGCTGATTGGCCTGGCCGCACATGTTCAGGTGGCCGCCGCCTTGCCGCAGAACTACATCGCCTTCGAGTATCCGCTGGGCCAGCCTGATTGGTGGTATGACATTGTCGAAGGCCTGCCCAACCCGATCGCCGAACGTGGTTTTATCAATGTTTGGGACCGGCCGGGTCTCGGAATCACCTTCAATGTCAAGGCAGCGAAATCGCACCTGTCGGACGAGGATCGTCAGTTCTTTGATTGAGGCAAATGCGCCTGGTGGCCCATTCAACCCCTGTCTTTGGCTTGAGTGGGTTCTTGGCGATAGGATGCTGAGCAATCTAATTGCAAGTGGGTGATTACCGATGGTGAAACAACTCGCCCTTCATTACTTGGAAGTCGGGTGCCGCATTCCCAGGAACTACTTTTGGGTAATCGGTTGGGGAGAGAGCGATGTTGGCATCGAAACGGGCTCCTACGATGCAGCGCTGACGATGGCGGGCATTGAAAACTTCAATGTCATGCTCTATACCTCTGTGTTACCACCCGAAGCCGTCGAGCTGCCCCACTTACCGGATATCCATCACGGGTCTGTACTCGAAGGTATTATCGCTATTCAGCACAGCGATCGGCCTGGGACGAGAATCACCGCGGGCCTTCTTCTGGCCAGGGTCTTCCGTAGATCGGACGGCTCATACCTGGGCGGTTTAGCTTGTGAATATGCGGGCAACGGATCGGTCGACGAGGCACATGCCAATTTACAACAAGCCATGGACGGGCTATTTGCACGACGCTATTCGCAAACGCTCTATACCATCGAACCAGGAAAATCCGTCGTCCGGACGTTCACACCGAAGCAATCGTTCGGAACAGTTCTTATCGGCATTGGCTTCTCGAGTTATCTCTCCCCGGTGGTCGAGACCGGGGTGGCCGTCACTCCCTCTCATAAAGACAAATCGCACGTGAAATACACAACCCGTTGAGCCCAACAACGCTTCTTCAGTTCACCGTCGCATCGCACCCAGAGCGATGTGCTTCCATCTCCATCGCAGCCACTGCCAGAAGTAGCTTTCCGCAGTCCTCATGCATGGAGAGAACTTCCGATTCAACCGCTGTGAATTGTGCTGGGTTCATCAAATCAGATCTTTGGAGAGTCCAATTCGCCTTAATAGCAGATAACCTTCGCTCCATCATCCTTATCGATGCGTCGACGATTATGACGTAACTCGACAGTGTCACGGTCTTCTCCTTTCAAGAGATCACTCGAGACCGAGTGAGGCAGAGCAGGGCGGTGCGGGCTCCTCGAGCCTTGCCCGGAGTTGGGAGGCCGATGAGCACAAAGAGAGAACCAGGCAGATTTGGAACAAATAAAACTACGCTTAACGCTTGTTCAGCCAGAGAGTGATTCAGCGTTCCGTTTGGATTCTCTCGCCTGCTCCAGAAAACGGCCGTTCATTGAAAATCCCCCGCGTTGCCCCTGAACATATCCGCAACGGAATGTCCCGTTGATATAGGCGCAGAATGCGCCGGAAACCTATCACCCAAACCGCTTTAATTAGGGGAAAGCGGATCCGACGGTATAATCAGCTCAAAAAGCGATGCAAGTCATGGCACAACCCGGTGTCCCCCAATGGGCGACATAAGCACCCTCCTCCGCGCCTGGAGCGCCGGGGACGAGAATGCGCTCGAAGCCCTGACCCCTATTGTTTATGCCGAACTCCACCGCCTTGCACGCCACTACATGAGGGGGGAACGCCCCGGGCACAGCCTGCAGGCCACCGATTTGGTCAACGAAGCCTACATGCGCCTGGTGGACTACAAGCGCATGCAGTGGCAGGACCGAGCTCATTTCTTCGCTGTTTCGGCACAGTTGATGCGTCGTATTCTGGTGGAGCACGCGCGGCGCCACAACCTGAAACGTGGGGGCGGGGTGCAGCACGTCTCGCTCGATGAGGCGGTCGTTGTGGACCCTGACCGAACCACCGACCTGGTCGGCCTGGATGAAGCGATGAACGCGCTGGCGCGATTGGATCCCCGCAAGGCGCAGGTCGTCGAAATGCGTTTTTTTGGCGGCCTGAGCGTCGAGGAGACTGCGGAAGTGCTCAAAGTATCGTCCGTCACCGTTATGCGAGACTGGAGCACGGCCAAGGCGTGGCTCTACCGCGAATTGACCGGCGGCAAAGACGATGGATCCCCAACAGTGGAAACAAGTCGATAACCTGCTCCAGTCGGCGCTCGATCTCCCGCCGGAGGACCGCGACTCGTTTCTGAAGCACGTCTGCGTGGGCGATGAAGCGCTGGAGCGCGAAGTCCGGTCCCTCCTTATCTCGCAGCAGCAGGCCGGGGCCTTCCTGGAGAACCCGGCAATCGAGGTGGCCGCGCGCGCCCTGGTGAACCGGCAAAACCAAGAGGCGCAGGAAAACAGCGATTCCCTGACCGGCCGGACCGTTTCTCATTACCGCATGGCCGGAAAGCTCGGCGGCGGCGGGATGGGGGTGGTTTTTAAGGCTGAGGACCTCCGGCTGCAACGCTTTGTCGCGCTCAAGTTCCTGTCTGATGAATGGGCCCGCGACCCGGAGGCCTTGTATCGTTTCCGGCGAGAGGCTCGGGCCGCTTCCGCCCTGAATCACCCCAACATCTGCACCATTCATGACATTGGCGAGCAGGATGGCCGCCCCTTTATCGTCATGGAGTTTCTCGAGGGCGCCACCCTGAAACAGCGCCTCGCCGGCGGCCCCCTGGCGATGGAAACGCTGCTCGCCCTGGGAGTCGAGATCGCCGACGCATTAGACGCCGCACATAGCGTGGGCATTGTCCACCGCGACATCAAGCCGGCCAACGTTTTTATCACCCGGCGCGATCACGCCAAGATCCTCGACTTCGGCCTGGCACAACTGGATGCGCCCGACACGGAGGAACCTGTCACCAAGCCGGGCACCACCCTGGGCACGGCGGACTACATGTCGCAAGAGCAGTCGCTGGGCCTGCCCCTGGATGCGCGGGCCGACCTTTACTCCTTCGGGCTGGTGCTTTATGAAATGGCAATGGGACCGCGTGTCGGAGCGGTGGTCCGGCTCGATGACGATTTGCCCCCGGAACTGAAACCCATCTTGTCGAAATGCCTGGAGAACGACCGCGAGCGACGCTACCAGCACGCTGCGGACCTTCGCAACGACCTGCAGCGTCTCAAGCGGGATTCGGATTCGGGGCGGCTGCCATCTGTTGCCAGGCCCGGACTCAATGATGACCCGGCACAGACCCGGAATGTACCTGCCCCCGTTGCCAGGCCGGTCACCCGGAATGGCGTCCAATGGGAAAAACGATCCTATCGCAAAACATTCCTCTACGGTTCTGCTCTGGCCGTTGTTCTTCTTGCGCTTGGTCTCGGATTTCGCTGGCTGCAAAACCGGCAGCTCACTTCTATTAATAAAGGGGCGATCGAGAGGCAATTGACCCATAATCCTCCCGAGAACCGTCTCCTGGCGGGCGCCATCTCGCCCGATGGCAAACATTATGCCTACATCGACCCAAGAGGACTCCACCTAAGCATCATCGAGACCGGAGAAGTCCACGACATTGCCTTGCCGGAGGAGCTGCGGACGCAACTCTGGCTCGTTAGCTGGTTCCCGGAAGGCGAGAACATGTTACTCACCTCGGAATCAAACGCAGAGGGACTCACAATTTGGGCGGCGTCCGCTTTCGGCGGGGCTCCACGTAAGCTGCGAGCCCACAGCCGGGAGCCGGTTGCCTCGCCCGACGGTTCCTCGATAGCTTTCGTCAGCGCAGACCGGCATGAACTATGGTCGATGGGAGCGAATGGAGAGAATCCGACAAAACTCCTGTCCAACGAGAACGCGCTGTACTTCGCCCCCTCATGGTCCCCAGCGGGCCAGCGTTTCGCCTACACAAAAGTAGTGCCCAAGGAGAACCTGTACAGCATAGAAACGCTTTCAACCACGGGCGCACCCCCGACCGTGGTAATTTCTGACCCTGCAATTTTTGAAAAAAACCTCCTCCCTCCTCTGCTCTGGATGCCAGATGGCCGCCTGTTGTTTTGCCTGCATGAAGGCACCGACAGCAACGACCTTTGGGCAATCAAGGCTGACCCACAAAGCGGGAAACCGTCCGGGGTGCCGGCCAGGGTGACCAATTGGCATGGGCTAACCGCGACGGGTCCGACTATTTCGCGGGACGGCACCCGCCTGGCCGCGGAGAAGATGGATGGTCAGGACGATGTGTATCTTGGCGTCCTCGAAGCAGGAGGCACCCTCCTGGGCTCTCCAATACGTTTCACCGTAAGCCAGAGCTTTGATTCTCCGACTGGCTGGGCGCCCGATAGCAAGACCGTTCTGTTTTCGTCTAACCGCACCGGCAGATGGCAAGTATTCAAGCAACGCCTCGGAGAGGATACCGCCGAACCGGTGATTCAGGAACCGGGCGATGACCTTGACGCCGAATTGAGTCCCGAAGGCACCTGGATTCTTTACTCATCGTCCGTGCCCGGCGGTCGGGGATCCTTAGGGACGACACGCCTGATGCGCTTGCCCGTCACCGGCGGACCCCCACAACAGATCCTGGAATACCCGGCAAACGCGGCGGCCTATTTCCATTGTCCGTCGCAATCCGGCAATCCGTGTGTGTTGAGCCGATGGGAGCAGGGTCACTTAATCTTCTATGCGTTCGACCCGGTCCAGGGACAGGGGAAAGAACTTGCGAGAACCCAATTGGCAATGCCTTCGTACATGACCTGGAGCGTCTCATCCGACGGGAGCCGCATTGCGGTGGTAAGTAGGGATAAGCTTCCCGGACAGATCCGCATTCTTGATACGCGAACGGGTACAGAGAATACCATTCTGCAGCCGCAGGTCTGGTCTTTTTATAACGTGAGTTGGGCAGCGGACGGTCGTGCTTTGTACGCGGGTGCACAGCTCCATTCGGCGGGATACATCCTTGTCCGCATCGACCTGAACGGAAAATCGCAGTTGCTTCTCGACGGGGGTAGAAATAACCAGCTGCGTGTTGTTCGAGCGTCCCCAGACGGTCATTACCTTGCGTTTGGAAAGTGGACCGGGGAAACGAATGCCTGGCTGCTGCAGAACTTCTGAGCTAGTCTCGGCCATCCATATGGGTTCCAGCAAAAGAAGGGATAATTCCGCGACAGGCCGCGGTGCGTCGCATCCAGGCCTCTCCATCTTTCTCTGTGGGCCACGCGAACAATTGCCGCGGGAATTTTTCCATTGGTATGCTCCAATGCGCGCAGTATTGGTATTCATCCAGCCAGGCGGTAATCTCCTCTGCAGCCTGTTGGTGGTGGACTTCGGCGATGACCAGCGGGCGCTGCTTCGCAAAAAGCTTCTTCCCCCCGCGCAGGACTTCGTACTCGCCGCCCTCCACGTCGATCTTCACCAATTGTGGTGGTGGGTCACCGGCGGCAACAAAGTCGTCAAGCGTGACTGCGGGTACGTTTATTAGTTGACCGCTGCCCAATACAGGGCGGTTTCCGTCGGCTTCCACGCCCCCGTGCGATCTCTTGGTTGCGCCACGACGAAAAGAGATTCCATCCGTCGCTGTACGCGACCATACAGCGGCGTGCACCACTCGCAGACGGGTTCCCAACCCGTTTCGCGCACCATGGTGCTGCAGACGGGCGATGTTTTCCGGGTCACCATCGAACGCTACAACACGGCCCAGATCGCCTACAAGCTGAGCAGCCCCGAGAGCCATGGTCCCCACATGGGCGCCAATGTCATAGACAACAGCACCCGGCTGAACTGCAGCCAAAATCGCATTCTGAACTTCGGGGTCGTGCTCCCCACGCCAAATGAGAGCCTCCGCAGGGAGACGGAGCTGCATCCACATTCCCTGAGACAGGCCGGATTGAATCCGCACCCAAACAAGAACCTCGGGGACGAAACGGCGCGGGATCTGTCGCTTGAGTTGGTTGAGCCCTCGTCCTGCGCTGGGCCATCGCCGCAGAATGCCTTCGGCTGCAGACCTCTTGAGGACGAAGTAGGCTCGATAAAGCAGCACAGAAAAGTTGGCCATCTTCGGCCTTTTTTGGCCCAGATCCTTTCTGGACCGTGAACGTGGGAGCATTCTACCCCCTTCCCGCACGCTCGTGGTCTGCCTCCGCGGTCGCCAATCCGGGACTCCGTGACCAATCTCGCCCTCACACGCATTCAAGGACGCGGCGTTGCAACGGTTGGAGCATTGGGGCTTCGCATCGATTGTATTGACTCCAAATAGTTCACAAGATTCTCCAGCCTCACATTTCCCCAATCCACATCCCCTTCCACCTGATGAAAGACCGGTCCCCAAATCGGCATCTCTCTGGAACCGTGTGCCACGACTACCTGCCCGCCCTCAATCGTTTCGCGTACGCGCGCTCGAGGAAACTGCCCACGATTATTCCGGGTTAGGGTGGTCAGATCGGGTACCCGGGCCTTCAAGGCGCTTGCTGCAGGGCCTCCGCCTTTGGCGTCCACACCATGGCAGGATGCGCAATAGGCCCGGAACAAGTCCGGCCCGTCGACCGAATGGATCAATGGCGTCTGTCCGTCGGCGTTTGGCGTGGTCTGCGTTCGTTGGCCTGCTGCGAGAAAAGCAACACCGGCCAGCGCAACCGCCGGCACGATCTGCAAAGATCTCTTGAATCTATTCTCCGGCGATTTTTTCATCATTTCCCCAACACGATCTTGGGCCGTCCTGGGCTAGAGTGCTGTGATGGATGTCACCCCCGGCCACGCGATGGAAATCTTGTCGTCCGGCGCGTCGCTGTGCGCCCGTCCATAAGTTTTCCCATCGCTGGCGTCGGTGAAGCCCTGGCCACTCAGGTAAGCCCAACTTATACCCATCTTCTCCATCGTCATGAGGAAGCCGCTATCCGGAGCCCCCGCCGCATTCGGCGCCAGTTCCGTCATCACGGTAGGATATGTGGACTTCAATGTCTCAATCAGCTTGAGCAGTTGCCGGGTGCGTGGCTCGCAGCCAAAAGAGGACAGGCCCACCGCGTCGCATAGCTTTTGGCGCTTTCGGTAAGTGGCATAAGGATGAAAACCCACCGATGCGTTGCCGTAGTCAACCTCCGGAAAGGAACGGACAAGAGCGAGCGGATCGGAAAGATGGATAAGGTTCTCTATCGTCCAAAGAATGATGTGCGTCTCCGGCGCCAGCGGTCGCATGACCCGATACATGGTCCGTTCGTATTCCGGGAGCCCGCTGTACTGCCAGGGTTCATTCTTCAACTCGTAGAAAACGTGCGTGCGATCTTTATATCTCGGCGCCACCGCCTTCCAGAAGGCAGTATCGTTGGCAACATCCTGGTCACCGCAGCATTCTGAATGATTGTCAATCAGTACGTACAGCCCTTCGCCCGCGGCCAGGTTAATCATGCCGTCCAAACGGGGGAGCAAAGTCTTGAGGTCCATGACTTGCGTGCTCTTCGGCCAGGAACCGAGGAAGGCCATCACGCGAACGGTGTTGAAGTGTCCCACATCGCGCATGGCTCTCCACCAATTGACATCGGTGTAGTAGGGCAAAAAGTAATCGTGAACGTAGGTATGGACCATGCGCAGCAGTGATCCGTCGTCAGCCAAAACCGTCCCGTTCCCAACTCTTACGCGTCCCCGGGGTTGCTTGCGAGCCGCAGGCATCTGACTCCTATCCATCAAAGTCTACTTAACTCTTTGCGTATGGCTCTAGGGGCGGACTGCCTGGGGCGCGAACTCGAGCCGCCGGATTAGCCGGATACCGGAATTACCTAGGTAACTCCTACCGCAATAGGCCGAATGCTACCCAACTGGAAAAAACCTGACGAGGTTCCGAGACCAGCCCGTATAATTCTGTGGAGCAAGAAGCATGCGCTTTAGCGCGCTGAAATTTTTATCTTGAAGACAGGAGACTGCCATGAAAAAGGTCTGGACCCGCCCTGAAGTGAAAGAAGTTAGCCTTGGATGCGAGATTAACTGCTACGCCCCTGCGAAAATCTAGCTGATGTTGAATTTCAGGCTGCTGGGGACAGCTGCCGGTGGCGGTATTCCCCAGTGGAACTGTTCCTGCGAAACCTGTGATCTTTGCCGACGCGAACCGGGGATCGTGCAACCGCGTTTCCAGCTTCAGGCCGCAGTGTGGAGCGCCCAGCGCGACTGGTTCCTTCTCAACGCTTCCCCCGACCTGAGATTCCAAATTGAAGCCAACCCGGAGCTTCATCCCACCAGCCGGCTTGGCACGCGCAATACTCCCATCCAAGGCGTTGTCCTTACCACTGCTGACCTCGATCAGACAATCGGACTGCTCCTGCTCAGAGAGTTTCAGCCACTTGTCGTTTACGCGACGGCCAAGGTGCGTCAGGCACTCGAATCCAACACTTTTTTGAAGATGCTGCAGCGGGTTCCCAATCAGCTTACATGGGTCGAGATTCGGGCCGGTGTCCCATTTTCCCTGGGCCGCAGCGGAATTGTTTGTACTCCAATCGCGCTGGCTGGTGAAATGCCTTTCTATGCCCGGGAGCTGGGCCCCTGCGAACCAGGTGAGGCCAGCCTGGGTTTGCTGCTCGAGGCTGAGGGCCGGCGCATAGCCTATACGCCCTCCCTTCCGGAAATCACGGCAGACCTACGCTCGGTTTACAACACTTGCCACGCGATATTCGTGGACGGCACGTTTTGGAGCGATACGGAGTTGCAGGAAACCCATTCCGGAACGCCACTGGCCCGCTCGATTGGACACATTCCGATGAGCGGAGAGGGCAGCACCCTCGTGCTGCTCTCGGAGCTGGATGTTCCACACAAGATTTTCGTGCATTTGAACAACACAAATCCGGTGCTCGATCCTCGCAGTGAAGAGTACCGGGCAGTCATCGATGCGGGATGGCAGATCGGGCATGACGGATGGCAACTGGCGCGGTAACGAGGGCAGCTCAGGCATCGGATCTTTTATCCCGGGAGGAACTAACCCAACGGCTTCTTGCAGTGGGTGAGAGCCGCTACCATCACCGCCACCCGTTTCATCTCCGCATGCACGAAGGGCAATTAACTCGAGGCCAGCTTCAGGCATGGGCTCTCAATCGCTACTACTACCAAAGCCGCATCCCGATCAAAGATGCATTGCTGCTGGCCAAGAGCGACGATCCAGCCTTCCGGCGCGCGTGGAGAAAACGAATCCTCGATCACGATGGCGATCAGGACGGCTATGGTGGCGTCGAGAAATGGATTCGGCTGGCAGAGGCTACTGGTCTATCACGGGAGCAGGTCTTACCCTGTACAGGAGTTCTGCCGGGTGTTCGGTACGCGGTGGACGCCTACCTGGCGCTGGTTCGTGAGAGTTCGCTGCTGGTCGCCGTGGCGTCGTCCCTCACTGAACTATTTTCCCGTAACCTGATCTCCCTGCGAATGGATAAGATGAAGCTGCATTATCCATACCTGACGCCGGGACTGGACTACTTCGTCGGGCGGCTTACGCAGGCTCCGGAGGACGCTGACTTTGCCCTCGACTTTGTCTCCACCCACGCCGAGACGCGGGCGGAGCAGCAGCAGGTGATCCATGCTCTGGAGCAGAAATGCGCGATCCTGTGGGCACAGTTAGACGCCATCGATTATGCGTACGTCGCGCCCGGTAACATACCACCGGGATGTTTTGTCCCGATTGGTCGCTAAGCGTCGTTTTCAGGGATGGCTATGGAAATGAACTCCATTCCGATACTCGCTCGAGGCTGCCGGTTGCACCCGACACAGGATGTGCTGCTGGTTCCCGAGGGAACCCTGGAGCTCGGCGGCCCCGCGCGTGATGTTCTCACCCGGGTCGACGGCAGCAAGAGTGTAGGTTTGATTGTTGACGAGTTACTGCTGGAGTACGAAGCAGCCGACGCCACTGAGGTGCGGAGGGATGTTCTCGAGTTGCTCGCAATCATGGAACAGCGCGGCGTTTTGCGGGACCTGAGATGATACCGGCACAGCCTTTCTCCCTCATTGCCGAGCTGACGCACCGCTGCCCGCTGCACTGTTTGTATTGTTCCAATCCGATCGCGTTGCAGGGCACAGAAAACGAGCTGTCGACGGCAGAGTGGAAGCGCGTATTCCAGCAAGCCGGGCGAATGGGTGTGCTGCATCTTCATCTCACAGGAGGCGAGCCGCTGCTTCGCGGTGATCTGGTAGAGTTGATAGCCGCGGCTCGCGAGGCGGGACTTTACGTCAACATGATTACCTCGGGCGTTGGGCTGAGGGAGGATCGTCTGGCTGCCCTCGTCGACGCCGGCCTTGAGCATCTTCAGCTTAGCTTTCAGGATCAGCAGGAAGCGGGCGCCAACTACGTCGCCGGCGCCCGGGCGCATGCCCTCAAGCTCGCATTGGTTCCCATCATCAGGAAGTTTCCGATTGCGTTCACCGTGAATCTGGTTGTCCATCGGATGAACCTGGATCGCCTGGAAGAGTTCATCACCATGGCGGAGAACCTTGCCCCCGATCGGCTTGAGATTGCCCATGTGCAGTACTACGGCTGGGCTCTAAAGAACCGCTCAATGCTGATGCCGAGCGAGGAGCAGGTGCATCGCTCAATCGCTGTCGTTGAACAGGCGAAGCAGCGCTTGAAAGGCAAGATCCATTTGGAAAGCGTTGTTCCTGACTACTTCGGCAGTTTCCCTAAAGCCTGTGTTGGGGGGTGGGGACGGCAGACGATGGTGATCGACCCGATCGGACAGGTGCTTCCCTGCCACGCCGCAGCAGTCATACCAAACCTGACTTTCGACGGTGTCCGCGAACATGACCTGGCGTGGATCTGGCGGGAATCGCCGGCGTTTGAGCGCTTTCGCGGAGATGCGTGGATGCCCGCAACATGTCTCGCCTGTCCCCGAAAAGAAGTCGATTTCGGCGGCTGCCGTTGTCAGGCATTCTTGTTGACCGGCGACGCCGATGCCATTGACCCGGTCTGTACCTACAGCCCCCACCATTCGCTGCTGCAAACCCTTCGCACGCAAGCAGTAGAACTTCTACCCATCTGGAGGGGATAGGTCCGCGTCAGTACGCCATCTGTGTTCGCCATTGAATAACTTTTTGCCGTATCCGCCGGACTGCCGCCTTGCGAGCCGCCGGCCATGTAAGCTCCGCGTATTCCTCCAGCAGCGCGGAGGGGAGTGTTGTTACTCATAACCCTCCTCGCTCAAAAACCAGTCCCGGTGCGAGGCGCTCCGTAGACCAGTGGCACGTGCTGCTCGCTGCGCGACGGCTTTCGCCACCTGCTCACCTGCTCCGTAACACCTATCAAGGCATTAAGGCACTCGGCCACCTGGTCGACCTCGTGAAAAGTCATCGTATCGAACAGAGGTAGACTGATCATCCTTGCGGAAACATCGTCGCAGACCGGCATCGGGCCGCCCATGCAAACTTTCTGGAAGTACGGCTGCTCAAGCAAGTGCGGACTAAAGTAAGTACCGGTCACGATCCCGCGATGGGTTAACTGCTCACGGATAGCCGCCCTGCGGCCGCTCAGTGCAGATGGCAATAAGGCGGGCACAAATTGATGTGCCTGAATGCCCGGCGCGCGCAGTTGAAAATCCAATTCCGGCAGCGCAGCGCGATAGCGATTGAGCAGCGTAGCCCGGTGTGCCGTAATGCGGTCGTAACCGGCAAGGCGTAACCGGCCCTGCAACGCCCCCACTTCGCTGAGTTTGCCGTTCAAGCCAGGCATGGTCGCCGAGCGCGGCTCGCCAAAGCCGAAACTGCTCATGGTGCGAAGCCTTGCAATCCGATCCGGATCCGCGCTGTAGATCAGCCCCGCCTCGCCCACAGCAAAAGACTTGGTTGCGTGCATGGAAAACACCACGCTTCCGCCAAAGCCACTCCCGAACCCGCGCCCATGCACGTCAAAGGTGCCCAGCGAAGCCGCGGCATCTACGACCACAGGCACACCCAGCTGAGTACCGAGTCGTTCGTAGCGCTCGAGATCGATCGGGTAGCCGAAGGTCGCGTAGGGCACCACAACAGCAATCTTGTGTGCATAACGCCTCAGCATCGCCGACTCGGCTGCAGGATCGGCCGCCCACGTCCTGGGATGAATGTCGCAGAACAGCGGCGTAAGACCACACCAAAGCGCCGCGTGCGCCGCGGCCGCGAAGGTGAAGCTCGGCATCAGGGCAAGCTGTCCGGGAGCCGTATCGCCGGCCGCTTCCTTGATCGCCAGCATCAGGCCGATGGTCGCATTGCAAACCGTCATGCAAGCGCCCTCGCCGTTGAAAAAGCGGGCCAGCATCTCCTCTTCAAAGCGGGTGTTGACCGGACCAAAATTGCTGAAAATACCACTCTGCTCGAGCGACCGCAATTCGGCGACTGCGAGCGAGAGCTGCGGAGGAGCGGGACGAACCAGCGGTATCTTCATACTTCGAGCTCCTGAGCAGCATTGATCTGTTTCCAGCGTGCAAGCTCGAAGGGTTCAGGTAAGTAGTCCTGCTCAAAGCACGGAGACAAAATGGCATCGACAATCAAGCCGCCAACGTCACTCTGCCACAGCCAGAGTCCATTGGCTTGACCCCTGAAGCTTGGCTCACCACCGAGCTTTCCATGGGGGACAAAGCCCGCGGCCAGGCCAATGGCAAACAAGTGCGGGAGTGGGTGGCCGCTTGCGTCTAACACCCGGCAGTGATCATCCACCAGCCGCGCCTGCGGACCTGTTTCCGCCTGAAGGGGCACCGCTCTCCCTGCCTGATCAAAGACCGGCAGCGCACGAGGCCGGTAGCCCAGCGCAGCGATCACAAGATCCGCATTGTCCAACAGCGCCAATGAAGATGCATCATCCACGCCCAGGCGATGCAGCTGCAAGCGAGGCTCAGGCGGCCGCCCTCCGATACCGCGCGCGCGCATAATCAGCTCGCGCGAGTCCAGCCTGAATCCGCCCAGGCGAAACACTCGCCCGCTGATCGGGCAGATGTCATCGGGCCCAAATTCCGTATATCCCTCTGCAAGAGCTGCCTCCACGCTGGGATAGAAAATTCGCAACGGACGGCGATGCAGAATGGCGATCCCGCCCGGACCGAAAGTGACCCCGGGCAAACGGTGCAGCAAGGCGTATGCGACAGCCGCTGCGCTGGTGGAACCACCAATGATGGCCACGCGTGGAGGCCGGCCAAGTCCCGCGAGACGGTCGCCGACCGCTGCGAAACCTGAGGTGCTCAGAATGTCGCCGGATTGCAGCAGCCTTTTGCCGTATCGTTCGACCAGGTTGACGCCGGCCACAGACTCGGCCCGCAGGCGTTCTACCGGCTGAGTGGCGCCAGTGGCAAGCACGACATTCTGGGAATCGATCGTTCGTTCGCGTCCGTTCTCAACATCTCTGATAAGTGTGAGCCAACCCGTCCTCGTGCGCTGCGTCGAAACTGCTCTGTATCTCTTGAGAACACGGCCTTTGGGTGAGGCCGCGATGATCTCGTTCATCGCTCGCCCGACCAACGCCAGAAACTCGCCTGCGCGGCGCAACGGTACGGTACCGTCCCCCGCTTCCACGAACTCTTTGGTAATGGGATGGCTTCGTAGTGCCGCAAGTTCGCTTTCGGGTGGTCCCGCAAGGCAGTCCGCAAAGGTGAAGCCGGTGCTGTCGGAGTTAATGCACCAGCGGCCGATGGTCCCCTCGCCAACGGCGCCGGACTGCTCCACCACCGTGACACCTTCCTTTAGTAATTCAGTGAGACGCCCGCGTCTATGCGCCGCGAGCAGAGGCGCAAGCCCTGCTGGGCCTCCACCGATAATGGCCACACCCGTGCGATCAAAGCTCAATGTCACCCGCTTCGGCGTGGCCTGAAATAAAAGGCAACACCCTCAAGATGTTCTTGGGGGATATTTCGGGGGATAGCCAATCGGCACACACTCAAGTCATCGCGGTTCCAGATGACTTGAGGCAATGTCCAATGACTATCTTGGAGAAGATCGTACGATAGGCAGGTCTCAAAGCAAAGTATCGTCGGTAATCGCCATGATTACACTAACGTCGTACGAAGCACGATATTCAGTCGACTGGAATGCCCGAACCCAGTTGCCGTCGGAGCGACGTAGAGCGGGTTAACAACTCTTAACGCTTTCAGATTGAATATTTGTAAATCTTCACGCTTACGGAGTCAAATATTTATCCCTCTTAAGGGTCACGGAAGTATCACGCTTTGGTAATTAAGCATCCAGCGATAGTTGCAAATGTCCGTCCAATCTTTGTATGGAGACAGAGATCCGCGGACCGCGCCCACATTATTTCCACAGGGGTGCCAACCCCATCGCTCCCAGAATTGTTGGGAAAGCTTCCATGAAAGTCAGCGGGTGAGGCTTGGAATTGCGCTCAACACCCCCGGCCAACATCCCAGCGGGTGCGGTCGGCGTCGCAGAATCTGTCCGTATTTACAATGATCTCGTAAGGTGCAATCGGAAAGAGAGGGTACGAGGTGAAGCGGAAGCGAGTCAAAGATAAGAAGCAGCCCCGGGAGACAAACCTGGAAGGGTTTTCATCTACTTGCAGCGTACTTGCCGTGGGACTCTTCGTTCTTACTTTTCTCTTTCAAAATTTCATCATTCCGTCATCGTCGATGGCCAGCACGCTGCTCGCCGGCGACCATGTCATGGTAGAGCGCGTGACGCTCGCGCCGACCGCGAAGTGGGCTCGTTTTATTCCCTACCGCGAAGTCCGCCGTGGCGACGTCGTCGTGTTCTACAAGCCAACCGAGCAACCAAACGGGGAACACATATTTTTGGTGAAACGCGTTATTGGAATTCCCGGCGATCACCTCCATCTGCGCCACGGGGTCGTCTACCTCAATGGCATTGCACAGAAGGAACCCTGGGCAGCCAAGCCCACGCAGGCGAACTATAACCCTTACGTCAACGATTTCCCATCTGTAGACCCCGCTTCAGAGCCTGGAGTAACGGCGGAGTGGTCCGTACGGCTATCAGAGTACGTCCACGGCGAGGACATCGATGTGCCGCCGAACAGCTATTTCGTTATGGGTGACAATCGCACAAATAGTATGGATAGCCGCTACTGGGGCTTCGTGCCGCGGGAGAATATCGTGGGCCATCCACTCTTCGTTTACTGGTCAATCGAGATGCCCGAATCCGGAGCAGATGAGACTTCCCTGTCAGAGCGCGCGGGGTCAACTTTGCACGAGTTCATCCACTTTTTTGACGAGACTCGCTGGTCCAGGACATTCCATAAGGTCGATTGATGCCGCAAGAGATCCCAATCGTCCGTTCCCTGCCCGTTTCAGCATCGAGCTAGTTGTCGCGCCAGAGGATGGCGGAGATTGTGCCCTCGTCCTGAAAGATCTGAATGACATCGCTAATGGCTTTGAACGGGACGTCGTTGACGACCAATTCGTAGGCGAGCCTTCTTCCACTCCTGGCGTTGACGTAGCCTGCAAAGGCCTGGGCCCGGATAAGAACCTCGTCGCCACGCTGCCCGATGTAGGTGCCGGTTTTGGCGTGAACCTGTCCCTTGGCAGGTGCGAGAGTGGTGTCGGATTCAAAATCAGTAACGGTTGCGAGAGAACCGTCGACGCCGAGGATGGGAAAGGAGGCGAAATACTGGGGAAAGACAGGGTGGGTATACATGTCAGCGAGAAGATGGGTGACAGCTGGATTGGTTGCAGTCGTGTCCCCGCCACCGCTGCCGTCGATAAAGAAGTAGTCGCTGGGGTTGATGCCGAAGTCGGCCTGCAGGTTTTTCTTCTCCGCGGCAAGCGCTGATTCCATGGAGTCTGCACCTTGAGTCAGCCCCCAGAGAACGATGCTGGTATCGGCGCCAATGTTGTAGCTGACCTTATTGATGAGTTTGGCGTCTTCAGCATAGGGGAGACCCCGGAGCTCCGCCACGCGCATATTTGGCTCATAGCCATTCTTTGCGGGCAGCAGACGACTGGGATTAGGCTCAACCGTGGGCGCCTTGACCTTTACACCAACAGCTCGGAGTTTCTCGATGAGAATTGTGCGAGCGTAGCTGGAGGGATCGACGATCCGGAACGTGCGGATGAGAGGATACTGGCCGGTCAACGGAGGCACCAGGCCAACCGGCAGAGCGCCCTTGAGGGTAACGACGCAGTCGGGCTTTGCAATGCATGATGGAAGGCCAGGCTCGATGTTGACTTCGGACCCAGCCGGCCTCATCTCGACGGCGTTGGCGACGGCCAGGGCGACAGATTGAGGACGATGCCTGACGGACGCCAGCTCGCCAACGTTCGTGGGATTGATGATCAGATCGACCGCATCGTCGTTAACGAAGATGGGCTTAACATCAAACTCCGTGCGGAAGTCGAAGGGCTCGAAGAGGCGATCGTCGATGACAACGTCGCCGGTAATCTCCTTGATCCCACTGGCGGCAATTTGGCGCGCGAGGGCGGCGTATCCCGCCAGGGGATCGGGGTTGGTGAGCACAGCGTTACCGAGCGCATTGGCTTCGTTGTGATCGAAATCGCTATAAGCGACGGTGCCGTCCGGGTTGGTACGGCCACCCATGGTGAGGTCGCCAGAAGCGACCAGGATGAGATCGCCGTGCAGTGTACCCTCGCTGATGGAACCCTGGCGGTAGATGGGAGTGTCGAAGGTGTGGCTGGGGCCGATCTGGTTCAAAAGCTCGCCGACAGTGAATACCTTACGGACGGATCCGATGAAGAACCGGTGGCGCGGTTCGAGATTGATGAGCGGCCGGCCAGTTTCGAGGTCGATGACACGCAGACCCCAGATGGCGCCTTTGTAGAAGGGCTTGTCGAAAATGGCCTTGATATCGGAGGGTACGGCGCCCGGGTTAGCAATGTATTGAGCGCTCGCCGGGCTGATAGCTGAGCACGAAAGCAGCGTAGAAACGACCACAGCGGATAGACGACGTCGCATATTGTCCCTTTACTTCTTTACTGATCCACAGTTGGAGAACGAAGCCACTTCACGGCGATGTCCATCTTCAGTTCACTTGCTGGATGATGGTCGATATTTCGCCCTCGTCCTGAATCACCTTGATGACATCGTCAATGCCGCTGATTTCTCCGGCGTTGTTCAAGAAGAGCGCATACGCCAGGTGCCGGCCGCTACGAGCGTCGATATAACCCGCCAGTACCTGCGCTCCGATCTTGCCCTGGTCAAGAAATGTTCCGGTCTTGGCGAAAACCTTGCCGCGGGCGGGGCTGTCGATTCCTATTTCCGCCAGAGATCCGTCGACTCCCAGGATCGGCAGGGAGTGAAAGTAGGATGGGAACGTCGGCCGCCCAGTCATGACAGTCAGCAACTTCACGGTCGTTGCCGCCGACGCACGGCTGTCCGGGCTGCCGCTTCCATTGGTGGGAAAGTCGAACCCCTGACCATTTAATCCATATCGATCAATCAAGGTAGCCCGCTCCACAGAAAGAGCGGGCTGGATGGTCTTGACGCCATTGGCGAGTCCAAAGAGCATCAGACTCAAATTAGCACCGAGATTGTGACTTACCTTCAATATGAGTTTCGAATACTGCGCATAAGGCGCCGAGACCAACTCAGCGACCTTATTGTTGGCGCAATATATATCCGGTGACGGAAGCTGGTTCGAGGGATTCGGAGCAACCAGCGGAGCGTTAACCGTAACCCCCGCCCTCTCTAATGCCTCGATAAAGGTCGTGCGGGCAAACGAAACGGCAGTGTCGTCGGGAGCCGCCGGGTCGTCGACTCTGAATGTTTGTACCAGGGTCTTTACTCCCGGCAATGGTGAAACATAGTCAGCTGCAATCTGGCCGCTCACCGTACCCGCGTGCGGACCCGTGGGAGTGAGTGTGACTTCGGTTCTGCCTCCGGCGGCAACGGTCACCACATCTCCGGTAACTTGGAAAGCTGCGGAGTGAGGCCTCCATTCAAGCTTGGCCCGTTCGCCGGCGCGAGTCGCCAGAATCGTCACATCGATACGGTTGTCATTGATGATCATGGGCGTGATCAAAAGTTTCTGGTTGGGAACCCTGAATTGCGGAAAGAGACGATCGTCGATGATGACGTTGCCTGACACTCTCCTGATGCCGGAGGCCGCGACCTGCGAGGCCAATTTGTCGAGGCCGGCGAGAGGATCCGGCTTGGTGAGGATCGCACCCCCCAGGTTGTTCGCATCGTTATGGTCGAAGTCGGTGATGGCAACGGTGTCGTTGCCGTTGTCCCGCCCGCCCATGGTCAGGTCTCCTTTGGCCACCAGAATCAAATCGCCCTTCAAATCCCCGGCATCGATTTCTCCGTTGCGAAAAACGGGCGTTTTGAACCGTTCGCCGGCGCCGAGCTTATCCAGGGCGGTGCCAACCGAGTAAAGCTTCCGGGTAGAACCGGTTAAAAGCCTCTCCCGGGAGTTGAGGTCGTAGATAACTTCCCCGGACTTCAGGTCGACTACGCGAAGAGCCCAGGTCGCCTCGGAATATTGAGGTTTTTCCATGATTTGGCGGATCGCTTTGGGTAACTCGCCTCCCCCACCGAAGCCGGTCGTGCAAAGAGCGAGGAAGAGGGCAGCGAATGGCAGGTATCTGATAACTCGAGAGCTGATCATAGCCGCTTGGTTACGATCGGATTTCGTTTGCTGGTGCATAGGCTCGAAGTTCCCACATGGATTAAAAAAGATTATTGCTGGATTGTTAATATCCGGGGCCTGCTTGCAGTGTCCGTGTTGTTCGCTCGCGGAGGAATGGAGCGGGGAGAAAATAACACGCAGCGGCAGGGTCGATCGCGACTCCAAAGACGGCTGCCAAAGGCACGGCCATTTATATAGATTCCCGGCCGATGATACAAGAAATTTTCAGACATGCCGTTTTCTTAGCGGGCGAATTGGCTTGTCTGATCAGGCCGGCGTTGGTAAGCTGAATCGCCACCCGGATGTACGTTGATCTGGACGATATTTGGGGCTTGCTCCCGGGCCATGCAGCGAATACCTCTCCCATAAATAAGACTACGAACCCTTCGAGGAAGCTCATGGTAAAGACAGCCCTACTGGTTGTTGCGCTCGCTACCCTGCTGTGCGCTCACGGGCAAACGGAGTCGTCCAGCTCCGGCAACATAGGTTCGGCACTAACCAAGCTGGATGCTTTTGCTGCGGAAGCTCTACAGAAGACCAAGGTTCCCGGTCTCGCGGTGGCGGTTGTCTACAAGGGTCAGGTGGTGTTTCTCAAGGGGTATGGAGTTCGCAAGCTGGGCGACCCGGCGAAAGTGGATCCAGATACCGTCTTCGAGATCGCCTCGGTATCGAAGCCTATCGCTTCGACAATCGTGGCATCGTTGGTTGGTACCGGTGAGGTAAGTTGGGACGACCGCATTGAAGCGCTGGATCCGGGCTTCGCGCTCTCCAACCCAACTGCTACCGAGCAGGTAACGATACGCGACATGTTCGCCCATCGAAGCGGCTTGCCCACGGGCGCCGGTGATGTTCTGGAAGACCTGGGCTACAGCCGTCCGGAGATCCTGCACCAAATCCGTTTGGTTCCGCTGGCAGGCCAATTCCGCGAAACCTACCACTACAGCAACTTCGGACTGACAGAAGGAGCGCTTGCGGCTTCGCTCAAGACCGGTAAAACCTGGGAAGAAATAGCCCAGGAGCGGCTCTACTCGAAGATCGGGATGCATTCGACAAGTTCCCGCTACTCCGACTATGAGAACAATCCAGATAAGGCCGCACTCCATTATCTTCAGGATGGGATTTATCGAAACTGGTTCGTTCGCGAAGCCGATTCCGAAGCGCCGGCGGGCGGGGTTAGCTCGAATGTGCGGGATCTAGCCAAGTGGGTGCAGCTGCAGCTGAACGACGGTGCATTCGACGGCGAACAGATTGTGGACCGGGCGGCGCTCGATGAGACCCACAAACCGCAGATTTGCTCGTCGGTGCCGGGCCCAGTTGCACCCGGGCAATGCCCGGGCAACAAATATTATGGCCTCGGTTGGAACGTTGGCAACGATACTGAAGGGCGGCGGACCCTTAGTCACAGCGGAGCGTTTGACCTGGGAACCGGCACTGCCGTTTACCTGCTGCCCAGCGAACAAGTCGGAATCGTAGCCCTCTCGAATGGCACTCCGGTCGGTTTACCGGAATCGGTCTGCCTGTCATTTTTGGATTACTTCCGCTATGGATATGCCAAAAACGACTACCTCGCAGTCCTCAAGCCGGTCTTTGCGGCTATTGTTGCCGAAACGCAAGACTCTTCTCCAGATTACTCAAAACTGCCGCCGCCGCAGAATCCTGGGTCGCCCGGACCGCTTTCCGCATACAAGGGCACGTATGTAAGCCCCTACTACGGTAAGCTCCGGATCGATGTGGAGCGGAATCAACTTATTCTTCGCCTTCCGCCGCGTGGTGCGTATTACGAGCTGACGCACTGGGACGGCGATACCTTCACCTATTACTTCGCCAGCGAGAATACTGGCGTCGCCCGCCGCGGGGTGAAATTTCTCGACGGTGGCAAGCAGGTTTTGATTGAGAATCTGGCCATCGTGAACAACGGCGTGTTCACTAAAATCAACTGATCCCATGGGTTTCGGAATAGGCCTCCTTTCCGCAAGGCTCAGGGCAATGGATAGACGTTCAGTTCGGGGAGCGGAAAGTCCTTACGGTTGTCTGTCATCAAGGCGAGTTCATGTTCCAGCGCTGTTGCGGCTACCATCATGTCAGCCAGCGAGAGGGTTCGGCCTTTATGCGCCCATGCGCTCTTGAGAGCACCGGCTCGGCGCGCGATCGCGCCAGTCATCGGGTAACATTCCAGGCTTGCAAGAAAAGCCTCAGTTTTGGTCTCTTCCCCAACCCGCATACCAGCATAAACCTCAGCGATATTGATAGCGGCGGTTGCGAGCACGTGACCGCCAGCGACCAGTTCCGCCAACAGCGAGCGCCGTTTCTTCCGCGCGCGCAGCACGTCGAGCAAAACGGTGGTGTCGAGCAGCAGAATCATCTGGTTCGTTTTCGGGTCTTAGGCTCCCTTGCCGCCGGAACCCGCTTTTCGCCTTCCGAACGAATCCGCTTTACCCAAGCTCCAGACCCCGCACCCAATTCGGGATGATCCCCTTCGTTCCATGCAGGCTGATCATCACGCAAAAAAGTGAGCAGACGGCGGCGGCGCAGCTCAGCCCGGGCCGTCTCCACCAGAAACGCGCTCCGTCCGCGAGGGCCCACCACGGAATCAATTTCTTCAATCAACTCCTGAGGCAAAACAATGTGTGCTCTTTGCGATCCCATACTAAATGCCCTTAACCAGTGTGCCATAGGTATGCACACAGTGGCGAGTTTTGCCGGCGCGGCTACCCGGTTTCACCATTCGTGGACGCCTCACACGAGTAGCCGGCATTACTGACCATCGGCTTTTCCTGATTTTTACTTAATCCCGATGACCATCGAGTCGGGTCCAACCAGAGGCTCTACCTGGGTTTCGCGGAATCCTGCTTCCTTCATCCACCCCATGCAGTCGCTCCCGGTAAAGTCAAACCCACCCGCGGTTTCGATCAGCATATTCAAGCTCATCAGCAACCCAAAGGTGTTGGTGGCGCGAGAGTCGTCAATAATGCTCTCGTAGACGATGTAGGCGCCCCCCGGGGGCAATGCCTCCCAGGCTTTGCGGATTAGCATGCGCTTTGTTTCCAGGTCCCAGTCATGCAGGATGTGGCCCATCATGACCACATCCCCTTTGGGTAATGGCCGCTCAAAGAAACTTCCGGGGGAAAATTTCACCCGATCCCCAAGCCCATTGGCTGCGACGTATTCTTCAAAACACGGGCCGACGGCCGGCAGATCGAAGCCAGTTCCCTGGATATGGGGATTCGCCAGGGCCACTTGGGTGATCAAGTCGCCCTGGGCGGTGCCGACATCCACGGCGGTGCGGTAACGGTCAAAGGGGAACCTGCGGGCGATGGCCATGTTTCCGCCATGGCTTATGCCCGTCATGGACCCGAGGAACTGCTTCAAACGCGCCGGATCGGCATAAAGGGCCAGGAAAGGGTCAGGGCCGCCGTCATTGGTTTCGTTTTGCGGCAAGCCAGTGCGCAACGCCGTGGTGAGGTGGCTCCAGAACGGATAGAGCCGGTGATTCGCCATCTCAAGGATGCCACCGATGTAGGAAGGCTTGCGCTTGTCGAGAAAGAAATCCGTCGAAGGTGTGTTGGCGTAATTGCCGTCATGACGTTGGAGAAATTCGAGCGCCACCAGCGCATCGAGGAAATCGCGTGCCGAGCGCGGATGGAGGCCAAGCCGCCCCTGCAGCGTTTCCAGATCCTCCGAGTGTTTGGCGAGTTCCGTAAAGAGCCCCATTTCGACGGCGCTCAATAGCACTTTAGAGGCCCAGAAGCCCATACCCACCTGCATTATGTGGCCCGGCTGTGGTTCGTCCATAGGCATTGCCCTTCCGGCTAGCGAGACTATGTGAAGTGATTGTGCCTCTGGATTCTACGCGCACAAGAGAGCAGAACATCGTTCGAGAATAGAAAAAGAGGCGATTTATGGAACAGTGCTGGCGGGCGGGCGGGCGCGTATGCCATACTCCGCACTTGGACCCGATTTGGCGCGTATCCGAGCCGCGGAGCGCGGTTATGGAACCAGGAGCTATCTGGCGGTAACTTTCAGAATGCGGTCGGTGGGACCTAGCCACTGCACGTCGAACTGGACGCCGCCCTGAGGCTCGTGAACTAGCCGTTTTCGACGCGCGCCTTTATATCCGAGTACGCCGCACTGATGAGACTTGTTAGCGCTGTGGCATTTGTGGCCGTTCCCGGTCTCAGCTTCACATGGCGCATGAACTTGCCGGTGCCTTCCAACAAGCGGGCCGGATCCGGCAGGGCCGCGCCGTGAAAGAACCCCACGTTTACATGCGAGGCGAATACATTGACGTAGCCGAACGGTGCATCTCCCAAACATGCAGTTGGACAGCCATCATGCAAAAGCTCCCGGACTTCGTCGCCGCATTTTCGCATCACCTCAAACCACTGATGCGCGATGTCTCCCAATCTACCTGCATGCTCCTCCATCCACGCATCTATGGCTGGGTCCCGCTCGACAGCGCCGTTGAAGCGCAGCAGCTCCGTTCTCATCGTGGCTACACTCTTCTACTTTCGAGATCTGTAGTTACTTAGCACCTTACCTTCCCAGAAGTAGCCGCTTCGCCGGTACTCTGGAATCACGGGGGTTCTCAGGACGTTTGGAGAGAGACCCGCTGGTTCCAAGGCGCCACACTTTCCTCATACTCCATGGGATCGCCGAAACCCTCGATTGGGACGCCAAGTTGGCGTAGAGCGTCCAAGGCCATCAATCGGCGATGCGCGTTGAATGTCATGATATGGGCGAAGACGCCGCCGAACGTGAAGGTTTCAGCCGGTTCGCACAGAGCGTCGACGAACGTATCATCCCATGCGGAGCGGTTTCGGACGTCACTCAAAATACGATGCAGTTCAGCATCGGTCTTTTCGAGCCTCTGCAGCATCGCTTGCGGGGAGCGCTGCGACTTGGGAGGGCCGTTCATATCCATATCGGCTCCGGACAGCGCGGCGGTCCAGACTTCTTTAGTGAAGATAATGTTTTCCAACAACTGCCTTAGAGTTTTATTCGATTCCCGCCAGGGCAGCAGCTCTACGACCGTGAGCAACGGCTGATCTAATTGTTCCTCTGTCAAAGTAGTCGCGCACTCCAACAAACGCCGCGTGTGCCAGGAGTCGTTACCTGCAAAGCGATCGAATAAATCCATGTCTCCTCCTCTTTTTGCTTGGGAACCAGGGGCAAAAAAGTGAATTCCGTTGGACGCCGGCAGGTGAAAGTGCGGGTCTCGCATACGCCGGTAGATGCTGGGAGAGGCCCGAAAAGCTTTTCGGAAAGCGCGAGTGAATGCCTCCAACGAACCGTAATTGGCGTCCAGGGCGACGTCCGTGACCGACATTCCAGTATGTGCCAGTTGATATGCTGCTCTTTCCAACAGGAGCCGTCGCCGCATGGCTCCCGGAGTTTCTTCGACCACTGTTCGGAACAGCTTGTGGAACTGTGTGCGGCTTTGGTAGGCTTGGCGCGCCAGATCCTGTGTTTTGGCTTGAGTGTCCAAGGAGTTCGCCACTATTGCAGAGAGGCGATCTGCCGTGTCGTGACCATCCGCTTTATTCATGCGTCCGGTTCCTTATCTTGAAACGAATCATAGACAAGAGATGACGCCTCCCGCCTGATCGTACGTACCAATCTTCTACCTCAAAAGCCGGACCAAGCATAGGATCCAAAAACAGGACTCCGTATCCACCGGATCCGACGCGCAATGACCCTGCCACCAGTCTGGGAGTAGACGCTGAGGCCGGTACTCCTGACGACACGCTGGCTGTCTACCTCGTCAAACCCTCAGGTGCTATCGATGCCCCGATCTGGCTGCACACACTCAAAGGCGGTCTCGATGCGCCCGCACTACCGCTGTTTCAACGCATAAAGCAGGAAGTGGACACTGCTTATCCGAACTACTGAAGGCTGGCTGCTCGCGGAAAAACGGCGTTCCATATTTCGCTTGTTTTTTCGAGGCTACCGCACGGCCCTACCAGATGCGGACACGCTGATCGGGTGGGAGATAGTAGGCATCCCCTGGCTTGACTCCGAAGGCCTCGTACCAGATGTCTACATTGCGCGTGGGGCCGATCACGCGGAAGGCGCGGGGAGAGTGAGGGTCGGAGGTGACTTGCTTTCGTATATAGTCTTCCCGCACCTTCCCCCGCCACACTTGTGCCCAACCGAGAAGCACTCGCTGATCGCCAGTGAAGCCATCGATTACCGGAGCAGCTTTTCCGTTCAAGGAGCGATGATAGGCCTCCAGCGCCACGTTCACTCCCCCGAGATCGGCGATATTCTCTCCCATGGCTAGATCGCCGTTGATGTGAACCCCAGGCACGGGCTCATAGCTGGAGTATTGCGCTCCCAGTTTTTTTGCCCTCGCCTCAAAGGCCGCCGCGTCGGCTGCTGTCCACCAGTCGCGGAGTTGCCCCACCGCATCAAGCTTCCGTCCCTCGTCGTCGAAGCCGTGGGTCAGCTCGTGCCCGATGACGCCACCGATGGCACCGTAGTTGACTGCCGGATCCGCCGCGGGATCGAACTCAGGGGGCTGAAGGATGCCGGCGGGAAAGACGATGTCGCGTAGCGATCCGTTGTAGGCGTCATTGGTCTGAGGGGTCATCGTCCAGTCCGTGCGGTCGACGGGCCCACTCAGCCGCTGCGTATAGAACCGCCAGTCCGCCTCGGCTGAGCGCCGCACATCGCCCACGAGGTCGTCCGCACGGATTACCAGCGTGGAATAATCACGCGGATGATCGGGATAGCCGACCTTAATCTGATAGGTGTCGAGTTTCTTCAGCGCCTCCGCCTTGGTGGCCGGGCTCATCCAATCGAGCCGATCCAGCCGCGCCCGCATGGCCGCTTTTACGTTCACGACCAGGGCTTCAATCTTGGCTTTGGACGCGGGGGGAAAGTAACGGGCGGTATAAAGCTGACCGACGCCGAAGCCGATATTGCCAAAACAATCCACGCGGTCGCCAGTGCAATCGCCGCCCCCAACGGCGCGGACGGCGCGCTTCCATCGCACCGGTTCCTCAGGCTGGCCAGAAAGATCCTTGTCGCGGAATTGGAAGCGGGCTTCTGAGAACGGCTTTGAAAGATAAAAGGCCGCGTTGTCGGCAACGGTGAACGCCTGCCACGCTTTCAAAACATCGAGCGAAGTCGATTGGTAAACCGCTGCGATACGAGGGAAAGCCGATTTCTCCGCAACCACCAGGCGATCGACGGCACCCAGGCCTGCCCCTTGAAGAAAACGATGCCAGCCGAAGCCGGGTGTCAGGGCCACAAGCTCGGTCTCCGTTTGCGGATTGTAGGTGCCCTCGACGTCGCGCTGCTGCGCCCTGGTCCAACTTGCTTCGGCGATCCGGGCTTCGAAGGTGACGACGGCGGCCGCGTTGGCCTCGGGTTCGGCCCATCCGACAAGGGTCAAAAGCCTGGCGACGTAGGCTTGGTATGCCGCCTTCTGTGGAGCAAAGGAGGGCTTGAGATAATAATCTCTGTCTGGAAGACCCAGCCCTCCCTGGCTCGCATACACGGCGTAGCGGCTGGTGTCCTTGAGATCGACATCCGTTCCGAGATCGAAAATCGTGGCATAGAAATCTCTATTATTGCGGCCCATGAGCTCCGCGATGTCCTGCCGGTTCTGAGCCGCGCGGATGGCGCTGAGCTCCTGCGTGATCGGGGCTGCTCCGAGGGCGTCGATCCGCGCCTCGTCCATGAACGCCTTATAGAAGGCTCCTACCTTTTGTTCCAGCGTTACCGGCTGCGCGGGTACGGTGGCGGCGGCGTTCTCCATGAGCTCATGCAGCCGTGCTTCGGTGAGATCGGACATCAGGTAGCGCAGCGAAGCCATCGGCTTGTCGGCAGGGATTTGTGTTCGTGCGAGCCAGGCGCCTGAGGCGTAGCGATTGAAATCATCGCCCGGCTTGACGCTCCGGTCCATCGCAGTGAGGTCTATGCCCCAGCTGCCATATTGGGCTTTGCCAGACTGCTGGACCTGCGCAAGACTTCCCGCGGTCACGCAGGCGAGTACGAGGCCGAGCGAACACGCAACGTTGAAACGCATCTGTCGCTCCTTAGTTACTGCTCGCGCCAGGCGCTCGCCGCTGGAGCGCGAAGGCTTAAAACATCTGGTGCGCAACCATGTCCTGATACTGCGCGAGTGATTTGATACCTTTCAATTCGTCCTCCATCTGCGCGTCCGTCAAATGGGTCCCCATCGCCGGAGCATCGGCGAAAGCATAAGCCGTAATCCCAACCACGGCGGCCCCCAGATTCAGATCCCGCTCATTAACCTTGTCGAAAGTGTCGCTCGGCTTGTGATGGAGCAGATCGTACTTAGTCATCTCGGTCCACAGCACAAACGAAGGCACACCATGCACCAGGAAGGGCGCCTCGTCGGTCTCGAAAATATATTTCCCGTCATCGGTGGTCTCGCCGGCGCCCAGCGAAGCCAGGAACGGATGAATCTGCAGCAGGGCTTGCTTTTCATCCTCGCGGCCGAAGGTATACCAGCCCTTCGGCGGCTCTCCCCCTGTATCGGTTACAAAGACACCCGCACATTTCGCCATCTCGCCCAAATGCTTGCGCACGTAATGCACAGAGCCCAGCAGGCCTTCTTCTTCTCCGCCAAACAACACAAACCGCATCGTCCGCCGGGGCGTCAGTCCACTTGCTTTGACCGCCTGCGCAATCGCCATCACACTCGCTGCGCCCGTACCATTGTCCTCGGCGCCTGTGCCCAGATGCCAGGAGTCCAGGTGACCGCCGATAACTACATACTCACCGTTCGCTTCGCTGCCGGGGATCTCCGCCACCACATTGTTGACTTGTACATGCTCGCGAATGCGATTCTTGAAGCTGAACTCGACCTCGACCGGTCCCGCCGCCAGCAGACGTTTGAGAAGTAACGTATCCTCCAGCCCCAGGTTCCCCGCGGGCAACGGATCCACGATACCTTTGAACGCTGTGTTGCCAATCGGGCTGGGCACATTGTTCGTGGCGCCTAGTCCGAAGATGATTGCCTTCGCGCCCTCTTCACCCACCAGATGCAACGTATCGAACAGCCGGCCAAAAAGGATCGGGCTGCCGTCTCCAATGACCGCAGGCTCGTCCAGCAGCACGATCGAACCTTTGATGTTGGCCGCGTCGGCCTTGACCGCCTCTTCGCTCAGTGTCTTCAGCCAGAAGACATTCCCGCGAACTCCACCCGCCGGTGTCGAGGGACTCCAACCCTCGCTTTCAAGGTGAAGCCGCTGCTCATGAGGAGTGACGATGCGCGCGGTTGCCACTGTATCCGGTTCCCACGTCATCGGAATTTCCCATGATTCCTTGTGCACATTTGCCAGGCCCAGGCGGGTAAACTCCGCTACCGCCCAGTCCGTTGCCTTGACGTAGTTCGAGGAACCCGTGAGCCTGGGACCGATCTCATCAGCAAGCTGCCGGTCGTACTCATAGGCCTTGCCGGCAACTAACAACTGGCCGGCGAGCTTCACCAAATTCGCCTGGTCCGCAGGCGGAGTTTGCTGCGCTGCGGCAGCGGCTACACTGAGGGCAAACACAGTGGTCAAAAACTTCATCAAAGGCAATCCCCTTTCGGCATGCGCCAGTGTAGCAGCCGGCTCGTTCTATCATGTCCGGCACACCACACGAGAGCCCGAACGGGGCAGGGCCTAACCGAGGACTTTGATCGCTTGCCCTGCAGCGCGGTTACCCTCGTCAATCGCACCCGGCGCGCTGGGATCACCATTCACATCGCTGTGAGCAAAAGAAATCCTGCCAAACGGCTGCTTGCGAAATACGTCGCGCGGCGCAGGTTTTCCGTCCCTGCCAAAATAAAACCCAGGCGGCGCAACGATGAAAGCATGCCCCCAGCGATTCAGAACGGCTCCCGCGATATCTCGCCTGGGGTCAAAACCGGAGCCCGAGAACATCTCGACAAATTGTTCTCGCATCTTCCGTTCAATCTCGCGGTAGGGAGTGGAAATCAACTCGAATCGACCCTTAGTGCACTGCTCTCCAGCAGGCAATCCCGGGTTCAGGAAAGGGACATAGAGGGTAAGAAACACAGGCGAGTCCGGGCCGAACGTTTTCAGATCTGAACCACATACCATGGGATTTCGCACTTCGGTCCATTCACCAAAGCCGCCGAACCAGCGCGCACCACTTATGCCCATCTTGTACAGGAACCGCCAGTTGCGTACCGCCACGTTGAACGAGAACGTCGGAGCGTAATAGAAGTTCTCGGCGGCTTCCCGGTGCGCAGAATCGAGGTCAGCGATGATGTGCTTGTTGATGAATTGCGGGCTGGCCATGATGACCGCACGCGCTTTGACCCGATAGACTTTTCCATCTCGCGTAAAAGTAATCCGGACAAAGTCCGCCTTCTCCGGCTGGCCCTCGTGCTCAACTCGAACCACCGTGCAACGCAAGCGCATACGAACCGGATTCCCCGGCCGATCGAGCGCGTTGAAGTTCACCGGCGTCTGACAAACCGACTCCAGGTTCGCGGGACCTGGTAAGGCGTCGGGGATGAGTGCCTTCAGTGCATGACGCGCTATTCCCCCATTCCCGCCGGGAAAAGAAAACTGATTCTTGTCGTGCAACAGTCGATAGAAATCCGGATTCACAAAGCCAGAGAGCGCATCGCAACCCAAGCCATACCCGGTGGCTGCCAAAGGGGAAAGAAATTGACGAACCATCTCCCGGCTGACGCCGTAGTCCTCCATCAGCCTCTGCTCCTGGGTTATGGAATCGAGATAACGTGCTTTGGGACCCGTGTCAGATCCGAGTCCCCTTCTCCCCTGTCTCTCTGCGTTACCGATGGCGTTCCACCACTTCAGCATGTCCTCACGAACCGCAACGGAAAGTGGAACGCCTTCGAGACGTTTCCCCCATGGGTCCACTACCCAACTCCCGGTCGGCTGACCGAACCCCTGGCCAAAATAAAAGCCGAAGGTGGGTGGCATGATGTATATCCAGCTATAACTGGTGCGGCTCAGCTCCATTTCCTGGCCGGCGCCGCCCCAGGGCACATACTCCGCGTGCTGCCAATCGAGGTTGATATCGTTGAGAAAGCTTTCCAGATAGGTGTCTGGATCCGGCGCCCAAATAAGATTCGAGCCCTGGGGTCCCATAATGCGGTGGCCGTCCACAGTCAGCTCATTGCGCTTCGCCTCGCCACCAAACATCGGATGATTTTCCAGGATCAGGCAGGTGCGCTTAGCTGCGGAGGCCTTGTTGAAAGTCCAGGCCGCCGACAGCCCGGCGAGGCCGCCGCCCACGACTACGCAGTCGAACACTTCCCCTTCCGCTGCCTCGGGAGAACCTTTTTCGTAGACGCCAAAACGTATGTCGTGGCCGGCATTCACCACGTTCCAGGTGTTGCCGTTTGAAGTTGCGTAATCGCCTACTCCAGTGGCCGGGCCGTTCCAATCGTTTTCATTGAGCCCACCCGTCTTAGCCGAGGTCTCTTGCGCCATCATCTCCAGAGGCGACAGAGATTTCATCAGCAAGCTTCCTGAAGCCAGTAAAGTTGAATTCAAGAAGTCCCGTCGACAAATCGGCTGATCCATTCCTAAAGCTTTATCGCCTGGTTTCATCCTCATACTCCAACTCAACCACCAGGATTGCGCAAAGTTAACTCCCGGGTTGCCCCGATCCTTGGATCTGGCGCACCGTGTTGTCAAGCGAAAATGTGCGTAAGGAGCAGGCAGCCATTTGCTTGGAGAGAGGTGCTCGCATCTTTCATGGTTGTAAGGACCGCGAACGTCCCATGCTGCGTTATTCCCTGGAGGGCAGGAACCAGTTCCTTGGAAAAGATGTGCGAACTAAGCGAACTAAGCGAACTAAGTCATTTCCGCAGCGTCTCCAAGCCTTCGATAGCCGACGAAATGCTGTGGGTGAGCGCCGGACGCACCAACAAGACCTTGCACCGAGGACTCGACGAGGCCCTGGTCCAACCGGTAGCCAGGTCTAACTTAGTGAACCCTCGCAGTTCGGCGTAAGAATCGTATTTGGTCACAATGTTTAGATACGGATTGACTAACTTTTGTAGCAAATTCAATTTATTTATTTTGCAATGGCTGGTAATTGAAGCTACGTGTCACGCACTTCCCGCCAATTCACTCTGCTCGCAAAGCCTGCATGGGTTCGACCGAAGCGGCGCGGAGGGCTGGTATGAGGCATGCAATCACTGCGGCAACAACAAGCAGCAGTGCCACTAACCCAAATACGGAGATGTCGATTTTGCCCACTCCATATAAGGTGCTCTGCATGCCGCGGCCGACGAGGTAAGCGCCGACGAGGCCCAAAGCCAGGCCGATGCAGGCCAGAGCCAGGCCTTCACGAACGACCAGGGCCACGACCCGATTGCGATTAGCGCCCAGTGCCATGCGCAGGGCTATCTCGTGCGAACGTTGGGCTACGGAAAAGGACATGACGCCATAGACTCCCAGCGCGGCGAGCAGCAAGGCGACGATCGCGAAGCTGACAAAGAGAATGAGAGTAAAGCGATCGTTGGAGAGGACCAGGTCACGGACCTCCTCCATGGAGCGAGGCTGGCCGAGAGCGATATCAGGATCGACAGAGTGGACGGCGGCGGCAATGCTCTTGATCATGGTGGCGGGGTCGTTAGCAGTGCGTACGCCGATGCCTGCGTTTGGCCAAGGTATCTGCCAAAAAGGGATCAGCATCTCCGCCCGAGTCTGGCGCAATCCTCCGCCGCGCACATCGTGGTAAACCCCGACGATCTGCCACTCGACCGGCGGACCCAGCTTGGTCACGCCGGGGATCAGCTGCTCGACGGAGATGCGCTGCTGCAGCGGGTCAGTGTCTTTGAGGAATTCCTTCACGAACTGTTCATTGACCACGGCGACTTTGACACTGGTGGCGACGTCTTGCTCGTTGAAGCCGCGACCCTTGACCAGGCGAACTCCAAAGGTTTGGAAGAAGCCCGGGGTGATCATACCGAAGCCAGCGCCAGGGCGCATGGAGGGGTCGTTGAACGCGGGCTTTCCCACAATGGTGAAAGGCATGCCAAAGCCCGCTCCGAAGAGCGGTAAACCTGTCATAGCAGTGGCCGAGGTGACGCCCGGAACAGCGTTGATGCGGAAGAGAATCTGGCGGTAGTAAGCGACGATCTTCTCTGCATCTTTGGGACGCGAATCGGGCACGGGCAGGAAGAAGGTAAGCACGTGATCGGTGCGCAGGCCAAGGTCCACGCGCAGCAGGTTGAGAAAGCTGTGGATGGCCAGGCCGGCCCCGGTGAGCAGGGTGAGCGCGAGAGCAAATTCGCCGATCACCAGAACCTGCCGCAAGCGGTGGCGGCCCGCACCCACACCGGAGCGTCCGCCTTCTTTGAGTGTCTCGCCGGGATCAACGCGGGAGGCATACCAGGCGGGTGCGCTCCCGAACAGAAGGCCTGCCAGCGTGGTGGCCGCCAAAGTGAAAAGGAGGATAGGAAGGTTGAGATGCAGGTCAGCCTCCATGGGCAAGGTGCCGTGCGGCATGATCGCGATCAGGGCGCGAAGCATGGCATAGCCCACGCCTATGCCGAGGATTCCTCCAACTACGGAGAGCAGCAGGCTTTCGGTGAGCAATTGCTCGAAGATGCTCCTGCGGGATGCTCCCAGCGCGCTGCGTACGGCCAACTCTTTCTGGCGGGCGATACCCCGGGCGAGCAGGAGGTTGGCCACGTTGACGCAGGCGATCAGAAGGATGAAGCCGACCGCACCGAGCAGGAACCAGAGGGTCTGTTTACGCTCGCTGGGGAGGAAGTCGTTCTTCATCGGTTCGACGAAGACACCCCAGCCTTTGTCGCTCTTGGGGTAGGTCTCCGCGATGCGCAGGGCGACGGAATCCATATCCGCCTGAGCCTGCTTAACGGTCACACCGGGTTTGAGGCGGCCGATGGCGAGGAGCCAGTGAAAGTCGTGGTTGAGCTGCTCGGGCTTAAAGACCAGGGGCACGGTTAGTTGGGACTGATCGCGGTCGAAGACGCCGGGTGGGAGGACCCCGACCACGGTATAGGGCTCGCCATTGATTTGCATGGAGCGGCCGACAAGCTTGGGATCGGCGCCCAGGTGGGACCAGAGTTTGTGGCTAAGAACCACCACATGGTTCTTGCCATCGACGGCTTCCTCCGGCAAAAGGTCGCGGCCCAGAAACATGGGGAGACCGAGCATGTTGTAGTAGCCGGGGGTAATCTGCACACCGTCGATGTTTTCCGGCTGGTCCTTGCTGGCGATGTTGAAGGAACCACCGGTGAAAGCCTTGAGGGCCTGGAAGGAAGAATTCAGGCGTTGCCAATCGGTGAAATCTCCAGCAGAGATTCCATTGTGGAAGGTTTTAATCTTGGACCAAACGACAACCAGTTGGTCAGGTTGCGCGTAAGGCAGCGGGGCCAGCAAGGTGGCGTAGTCCACAGTAAAGATGGCGGTATTTGCGCCAATCCCTAAGGCCAGGGTGAAGAGAACCGTTAGCGTGAGGCCGGGGTTCTTCCACAACGTACGGACGCTATAACGGAGGTTACGGAGAAGATTCGACATCGGACGCCCCCATGGCTTGAGCTAAGAGACGATCTGAAACAGTCCGTGGTTTCGGATGGGACTCGACCTTCGCACGAATCGGTATCGCGAACGATAAGATTTTTGCGTAACAGCCCCCTATCCTCCATTTCTCGCGTGATTCGATTGCCCACCTGCCCTCGCAGCGCTGTCAAACTGGGTGATCCAACTGCACGGCGTTGACCTTATGCTGCGCTTCCTGCACTGAGCCGGACCGCTGTCTGTCCTACTTTCCCTTTAAGATGAGGGAGGAGCAGTCTGGTGATGAATGCTACTCGGGTCTTGTGCCTGCTGATGCTCTCAGCTACAGCGTGGGGACAAGCTGCCTCTCCTGCCCCAGCGCAAGAACCGGATCAAAGCCAACCGCCGGTAACCACGCTCAAGGTGGTTACGGGTCTGGTAGCGATCTCCGCCGTTGTGAAGAGCAAGGATGGCGAAGCGAAGACCGGCCTGACCAAAGACGACTTCGTGCTCAAGCAGGACGGCAAGGAACAACCGATCCGCTATTTTTCTCGCGGGTCCGATCTGCCCTTGAGCTTCGCCATCATGGTGGATACAAGCGCCAGCCAGCAAACCTTCATCGGCGACGAATCGTTGGCGAGTGATGTCTTTTTCGAAACCATGCTGGGCCGTAAAGAAGACCGCGCCATGCTGGTGCAGTTCGACACCAGTGTCCTTCAACTGAAGAGCATGACCAATTCCGCGACTGCGCTGCACCTGGCGTTATCGCACCTGAGTTCACGCGGCTCCGCTGCCTTGGGAACCCTGCTCTACGACGCGGTATACGTGGTAGCAAAGAACGTACTGGCGAACGAGACGGGGCGCAAGGCGATGGTGATTCTCAGCGATGGCGGTGACAATGGAAGCCGCAGGTCGCTCGCCGAAGCCATTGAGCAGGCACAGCGCGCGGATGTCCAGATTTATTCGATCCTCTACAGTATGAGCAGCAGCCTTAACGGGGACAACTCGGGCCGTGCGCCCAAAGTAGACACTGGCCTGGGAGCCCTGGAGAAACTCTCAGAGAGCACGGGTGGGCGGGTATTTACAGTCTCGCGCACCAACAGCCTGCGGCAGATTTATACCCAGATCGCCGAAGATCTGCGACTGCAATACGAACTGGGCTACAAGCCTGCCCCCGATACACAACCGAACAGTTATCACAAACTGGAGTTGAAGGCAAAGGACAAGAAGCTGACCGTTCAGGCACGCAAAGGTTTTTTCGAGCCACCATAAATCCGGCAACAAAGGCCCGTCACCGGACGGCTGGATTGCTACTGAGGAACGTTCTTATTTTCGACTGGACCACGCAATTCTGGAAAACCGGCGACAACGTCTACTTCAGGCGCTTCCCTCTCCGCGGCAACTCCTACTGCTCTGCCTTTGGAGATTCGTTCAAAGTACCGTCTCAGGCAATCGTGCAGTGTTTCTTCACTCTTGAGCGAAACCATTTCGATTACCTCAAACTCCAGGAGATTGGGATAGCTGAGCCAACGCATAAAGACGAACAGCGATTCTCCTCGTGCCTGTTGAATCAAGTCCCTCCCCCGAAGGAATCGATCCAGAGGTTCTTAGAGAATCGCCGCTTGATAATGAGCATACGGGTTCTGGCGTAGTTCGCCATAGTTCTTGCGTGACAGGTAGAAACTTCGTAGTTGTACCCACCAGTGCAGACCGCCGGTGAAGTCACGAACCTTTGTGGGACAGTGTCTTGCGAGGGAGACCTTACCTGGAAGCCATCTTTGCGCATTCTTCACAAAAAGGAACACCGGTGCTGGCGGCTAGTTTCAGAACAGCCGCAATGGCAGCCTGATCCGCGTTCCCGGCCAGCGTAGGCGTCTCCGCAACTTCGCGGACCGGAGCTGGTTCCGACGGCCTTGGCGCTCTTCTGGGAAACGGGATGAACGCAGCTGGTGCTGGTTCTTTCGCAGTCACCGGGTACACCCGCATGACTGGCTCGCAGACGTGCCAGCGGCCGCTCTTAAGGAAGTGGGCGACCTGCTCGATCGCGTCTTCCTCTCGCAAGCGGGTCAGCAGCAGTGTCGATCCCTCGGCGAGAAGAACTTTGCGCATCGCGGTCATGGCGAAGGTGTCCTGTCTGAAGCTCTGGAGCCAGTACCTCGCCGATAACCCGATCTCAATCCCCGCCAGCCTTCGAGCGAGAAGACACTCGCCGGCCCGGTGCAGCTGCCATCCGCCCAATCCTATTACCAGCGGTATGGCGTAATTGTTGTTGAAAGCTGGCGCCGGGAAGGAATCGCTGGGTTGTCTGCCGCCGGCGCCGGCAGGCTCCAGGTCGCCCTTGAAAGGCTGCGGAGAAGCCTTACTCAGTCGCGGGATCATGCTATGACTCCCATCCGGACAACCCTCAACATATCTTGTTGAAGCAGTCCGTCCGAATCCATCGCAAAAGAAACGATCGAGGCAGGATCTTCTGCTTCCATGCGAACGTTCATGATTGAGGAGCCAAAGACTGTCTTCAGTTCTGCAGCCAGGCAAGTGGGAAGGTAGGTACGCAAAACTCTGGGATCATAATAGCGGAACAGAAGGTAACGCCCGGCTTCGTCTCTGACACGAAGCAAGGTCCGCAGGTGCCGGCGCAGTGTTTGCATCGGGGCGTCGGACTGCACAAAGATCCCCCAAGCCTGACCCCAACCGTACTCCAGCAAACTGTCAGTGACTGTATCGCGAGCTGAAACCTGCAGCAGATGAGGAGCTGTTTGCTCCAGTTGCGGAGAAAGATCTCCGGCAAACAAGCAGCATTTGTCGAGATAGCTGCGCGATATAAGATCCCAAATTCTTTCGTCCCTGGCAGCATCGAGGACGGCCCACACATTTACCGGCCGCAAGGAATCTTCAGGCCACAGAACGCGCTTCACTCCGCGGACCAAGTCCCGATTGCGAACATCCATGATGGAGTTGCTTCCTTCTAACTAAGGCTGCCGTCTCGATTGCCAATTATGTCATGGACACCGCCTCCCACAGACTTTCGTAGGGACAGGATGACTGCTCACCGATTCGCAGAGATTGAGGGTTGATGGACTGGCGGGAACTGGATCCAGAGACCTGTTCGCGGAAAATGGGGGACCAGACACAACACTCCCTGCTCCTTCGCAGGTGCTTTTGTGTTGGCTGACCAGAGACCTGGGGACTTGTCCCTGTTTTCTAAGCCGCCTGATACCGAGTGAGCGCTTTCAGCTCGTGCCGGAACGCTGCCCGGAGTTCGCGCTCGGAGAGGGTAACCTCGGTGGTAAAAGAGATGGTGCCAAGCTGCCGTTCTTCGTCCAGGTATACCTTCCAGTCGTACCCGTAGGTGCCGGTTGAGTACTGGCCAACGGTGATCCTGGGGAACTTATCTGCTTCTTCCAAGAGAATGCGCGTCAGGCGCTGAATCTTCTCTGAAATTTCTCTTTCCATCTTCGGTGCTCCTCGCACATAAGTTTGTCTCCGAGAGGAGCCACAAGTCCAGAGAAAGTCGGAAAAAATTGTGGGAATTCAGGTACCTACCCCGGGGTTACCAGATCCGGGTTTGCAGATCGACGTCCCGGTCAGCCTGGTCTGGACCCGGACCTGGCATGGTACCGGCCTGCCCCTGTTTACCAAGTCGGCAATCTCGAGAGGGGTAATGCAAAGCCGTTAGCGCGCAATTGACGGGTCAATTCCTTTAACAGCCAGCCCCCGCCCGCTCCATCGCGGCCTCCGTGTAAAAGAAGATACCTGCCGTGGTCTCCTACCCTCGCCGCCGGAAAAGTGGACATTTCACGTGCTATCTCAACCGGACATAGCCAACGACACTACCCACAGCTACAGGCTGGAGGGTTTGAACAAAATCGTGATACCCTAGCTCGCCAGCTGACAGACGGCCCGACGTTTTGGACCAAGCGGAATGTCCTCCAACATCGTTGAATCCCTGAGACAAAGTCAAACGGCGGCTTTGGACCTGCCGGAAGCGCCGGTAGCGAACGCAGTCGAACCTTGTCCGAGGGCCACAGACCACTGGATCGAAATCAATCTCGTGGATGACGAAGGGAAGCCCGTAGCCGGTGAACCCTACGCGCTTTGGACCCCTGGGGCCAGTCAACCACTTCGCGGGACTCTGGATGGCAACGGGCACTTAAGGCTCGAACACTTGCCGCCGGGCATGTGCAAGGTGGTATTCCCAGACCGCGAGCCGCTTTGGTGGCAGCCGGTGCCAGGTGGCAAGCCTCTGGATTTGGAGCCCGAAGTAATCACACCAGCCACTCTCGTTGGAGAAACGCCCCATTGGCTGGAGATTGAATTGACCGATGACCAGGGAGCGCCGATGGCGGGTGAGCCCTACAAGGTGGTTCTGGCGGATGGCAGCGTGGTGCTCGGCGAACTGAACGATGCGGGATTTGATCGCCTGGAAAACATCTGCCCGGGTTCAGCGAAGGTGAGCTTTCCCGACAGAGAGCCGAGCTGGTTTGTCGCCGCACGCGAGCCGGAGGCGCCCCCGGTGAACCAGGAAGAAACCACTATTGCCAGTGCAACGACGCCTTATGTTGAACAGGAAGTGACGCAAGATGCCTAAGCCTCAGCAGACGCTGCATACGGCGGAAGAAAACGAGGACATCCAGATGATCGCCTATGAACACGGCATCAAGGACTGGCCTCAGGTCTACAACCATCCTCGAAACGCCGCACTGAAGCAGAAACGACCCAATCCGTATCTGCTCTATAAGGGCGACCAGGTCTGGATTCCGCTGATCGCTCCCAAGGAGTTCGAGGCGGCGGTGGACCAGAAGCACAAGTACGTCTTGTACCCGCCGAAGACCACACTTTTGCTGTTCCTGCAAGACGACGACGGGCATCCCCATGGCGATGTGAAATACGAAGTCTGGATCAGTGGAGAACGTTACGGGAGCGGGGAGAAAAAAACCCGCAAGGACGGATTGGTATTTGAGCAGGTGCCGCTGGTGGATGAGGTAGAGCTCCGCGTTTGGTTCCCGGTGCCGAAGAAGGGTGCCGAGGACAACGATGAGGCGGAGACAGAGGGGGTCGCAGCTGGGAAGGACTTTTGGCCGGCCGAGGCAGAAGGCGACTTCGACCCCGATGATCTGGAGGTGCGAGAAGATGCGTATGAGTCAATCGTCGTCCAACTTCGTCATCTGGACCCCTTCGACACCGTGGAGGGAGTGCAAGATCGGTTAAACAACCTGGGCTATTCCTGCGGAGACGAGAAGGGCACGATGGGGCCGAAGACGGAGCAGGCCATAAGGGAGTTTCAATCTGATTGCAGTCTGACCGAGACCGGAACGATCGACATGACGAAGGGGCAGAAGGATCTGACGCTCAAGGCTTTGTCCGAGATGTACCACGAATCGACCCCTGCTTCGGGCGGCAAGTAAGATCGAGGAATCCAGATGCCACTCTGCACCAACAATAAATTTACCGTTGCGTTGAGGAAGCAGTTGAAGTATGAGCCGACTACGAAGCGTGCCCGGGGTGCGTCCGACGACAACTTCTCCGTGGCCACTGCGTTGTATTACGAACCTCTGCTGCAGCAGGCGAACGCGGCGCTGTTGGCCCTGAGAGGAGTGGTGGCGGCGCGCATCAGGCCCGCGCTGAAAGAAGACAGGCGCATGGAATTGCTCGGCGCGCTAGGCGCTCGTCTTGAATACTATGCGTGGCAGTATCACGTAGCGCTTGCTCCCCCTAACCACAACCTTCTTCCTGCTCCTTCGCAAATAGCGATCGACGATCTTTGCGGCACCGCGGTTCCGGTGGGCCCCAACTTTCTGGCCCGCCACGCGGTCACAACCATCACAGCGCAGTTCATCGCCTACATCACCGCCGTGGTGAACCATGTGGATGCGGATTGGGCGGATATCCGCAATGTGTTCTTCCCGCAGTGGCAGTTGCAGGAACTGCTGGAACTCGGGGCGAGTGGCAGCGACTCCCACAAGGGAGGGCATTCCGTAGTGATACTTACATTTCAGGGAAGGTCACTGCCGCCGGTTGCCGTGCCGGCAACGGCCGGCGACCGTTTGCGAAATTTTTTCACCATCAGCACGGCCCGGAAGCTCCGGCTGGTATACAAACCATCGGACCTGACTTTGGATTTTCTGATGGTTGGCGACACCGCGCATGTGCGGGCACAAGTCGCGGGTCTGCCGAATCCGCCGGGGGGAAGCCTGCTGGAAAACCTAAACACACTGTTAACTCCGGGCGGAGCTTTTGTAGCGGACCCAGCCTTCGCCGCCCGGCCTCCGTTGCAGCTGCCCATCTATTCGCTACTGCCGCGAAACGGCGGTGTGCTGGCAACGGCGTATGGATACATCGAGTTCTTAGACCACGGGCCCGAGGCCACGCCCGTGTCAGCTGTGACATTCAATGTGCAGTTGCGGGACCGCGACCGCCTGCATTGGGATTGGATTACTGAAGACAACAATGACTTGATTGATTATTACCGGATCTTCGGTTGGTACTGCGCGATCGGACTAAACTTCGGATTAGCGGACGCGCACAACCAGAATGTGATGGTGCACAACAAAAAGCCCCACCTCATTGACATGGAAGTCTCGTTCAAGTGGATTTGCGAGACGCTTGACAAAACAGGGCTACAAGATGTCATGTCGTCGCCGGGGCCGGCGAAGAAAGGTGACTGGTGCCACATATTCTACCGGAATGGTGGGGTTTTGAGCCGCACCACGGGAACCCAGGCTGCAGTCTACATCAACCACGCGCTGGATGAGGCTTTCGCGCTGATCCAGGCAGACCCCGGGAACGCACTGCAAGGGTGGCTGGGCTGTGCTCCAGTGGCCGGAGCTATTGCCCGATATACCCCCCGAGCGACGGCGGCATTCGGTATGCGGCTCCGCGGCGTCTACCTGACGCCAAGGGCTCCAGTGCCCGGCGTTGGGGTTGCTCACGGTGTCAACTTCACGTCACAGTACGACACCGACCAACAAACCTGGTACCGGCAAAATGAAGCCGAACACCGGCCGAACTATTCACTAGCCTGTCCACAGCACGAATATCAATGCTATCTGAACTGTGATTATCCGGCCTTCTACCGCCAGTTGAACAGTATGGATCTGATGGATGCGCGGGGGGCGGTCGTGATCGTGGGGGCGCCTGTTGCGGCCTGGAACGCCCCTAACATGGCCGCCCACCTGCGTCCCAAGACCATCGCGGGTGCTCACTATTTTGATCATTACCCGGCAGTATTCCGGTTTGAGATTCCTAACCTGACGGCCCTGCCCGCGCCCGGCAATACATTCGCGCGACTTGACGCCGGCAATCTGATTCTCGACCTCACCGCCCAATTCGCCGCCGCCGTTCCGGCGATCGTCCTCACCGGGGCAGCCGTGGAAAGTGTGGAAAAAGAAAGCAAGCACTGGCGCATCATCGATGGTCCGCGGATCTTTCACTTGAGGCGAGGAAAGACACCGGCCGGGTTAGACGACAACAATATCTATGTGTTTGAAACGGGAACCGCGGTGGCTATGGTAATCCGCCAGTTTGACCGGTTTAGAAACGACGGTGTCTTTCGAGCCAGGTTGCTGGCGGACGCAAAGGCTTTCGTTAACGGCCGGTATCCGCCCCCCGCCGCGCCGGTTATTGGCCCCCCGCCGCCACCGATCTATAACGGTTTCTGATGAAACGCATGCTGACCATACGCTCCGAGCAGATGTCGGTCCTGGGGACGGTTCCATTCGAGGCCCGGATGCGGGCGCATTTAGGGACTCATTTTCCGGACGTCTGCCGGCAACTCGGTGAGGACGAAACACAGCGCCGGATTCGCGACGGCATTGCGGAAGCACGCCAGTTTGGCATCACTGACCAGCGCGGCGTCTGCTTGTACCTGAGCGTTAGCATGGCGCTCGGTCCCGATTTTGCCCGAGATCCAGCGATGGTTTGGGCGCGCGAGGTCCTGGCCGGGCCTGCGACACAGCAAGGGGTAAACAAGGCTCTGCACCTGTCGCGGCTGGCTGTGGAGCACTTGTTCTTTGACCGCGCCTGAGCCAGCGGCCACGACTGCTATATGCCCCCGGCTTTGGTTCCCGTAAGAACACGACCACCTTCATCTTCGGTTCCCTTTTCGCTGGGGGCTGCCTGCTTCAGGCAAGTCGATTCGCAGAGCTTCCTCATCGAGTCGTGCTGGATTTCGGGATTTCTACAGGATGAAACGCTGAAGTTCAGCGGCCCGGACCTGGTCGTGGTATCAGGGAAGGGTTACAACCGGCCGTTTAGCTCAACCCGTTTTTGGTATAGTTTGGCGCATGCGTTACCATGACCTCCCTCAGAACCTCAAGCGAAGAATTCTGAAAGATGCGCTTCGTGAGAACGAGCAACGCGATGCCGCTTTTCGGCGCATCATTCGCTCCGTCCCCAGGGGGAGGGTCTCGACGTACGGGAAGGTAGCCGCTGCTGCAGGCTATCCGCTGTATCACCGAGCAGTGGCTAGACTGCTTCGAAAAGAGAACGGGGTACCCTGGCAGCGCATCGTGGGTGCCGGTGGCGAGATCAAACTGCGAGGTGAGGCCGCTGCGGAACAGCGGCTCCGGCTCAGCATGGAAGGAGTCAAGTTTCGCGGGAAGCGCGTGGACATGCAACTCGGTGAACACACCTTTCGCGTTTGGGAGACACTGGAGTAGACCTTTCAGAATGGTCCAGGCGCTATTTGCCGAATCAAGTACGGGGTCTTGTTTGTTGCGGAGGCGCCACCCGCATACAAGGTCGACCGTCTTTTCTACTTTACGGACCTGAAGGACGGGGACACACTCTTTCTCGAAATGATGAAGGTCTTGTACCCCATCCACGTCGGGTACATCCAAGACGCTTTCCAGCCCAGCTTCTCGATGATCAAAGCGTGGAGAAGATTGTGATCCAAACTGCCACTGCTGTCTATCCCCGATACTCTAAAGAACCAACCGCACCGTCTGCCCTGAGTTCCAAAGAGGTTTAGGCGTGATTGGTCGAGCCGGACGTCCAATCCTCTGGCTCGCGAGTTGGTCTTGCAGCCGCATCTTTGTATGTTCTGTAGATCTGTAGCAATCTCCGGAACGGCCCGGTGAGGCCGGTGGGTACCGGATCATCCTCGACGTGACGAGATTTGTCAGAGTTGCTCACCACCGTAGGTGTACACCCGAGCACGCCCAAACGCACTACCGCGGTTGCAGGAGGAACCCTGGACATTTGTGTCTAAACCGATGGCGGACGTGTAACCAGTTTCCAAACTCAAAAGTAACCGCGACAGGAAGCCCTATGGGTCAGAGGTCGCGTTTGATCCCAGCTCTGGACGAACTCCAGCAAGAACAGGCACAACGGGTAGAGGCGCTTGCCCGCTGGAGTTCTACTGCGGAACGAACGGAATGAGCGGAATGGGATCTAGGGCATCGGACTCTTTCCGCTCAATCCGCTGTTTCCGCCACTGTAGAGGTTGCGAAGCAGGGGATGAGAGGTATCGTTCCCTCCAGACAGGACGTACCCCTACGCGCACAACTACAGCTACATACATCAAATCATGGATCGCCATCTACTCTGATTCAAAGGCCAGTTCGCTCTGTCTGGGATCCAAACCGGCTTTAGGAGGGCGCCCTCCCTTTGGTGGTGCCAGCCGCCGCTTCATCGCCCCTTCGAGAGCCTGCACAAACTCTGCGCTGCCCAGCGGCCGCCCTGTGTGGGCGCACCGACGAATCTCCTGTCAGCTTGGATTCCATCTCCCCTGCCGCTCAGTACTGCTGCCAGGCACTGGCAGTCCAATTATTCCGCCATACCTCCAAATCTAATATCTTGTTCCCCACTTCCGCACCGCAGTGTTACAACAGCGATTGCAAGCATAGCCCCTACGACGCGATCATCGACTGGGCGACCTTCGTGGAGAGTACGCTCGCTAAGGTTCTTTAACCGCGTTCGCCGAGTTTCAGTGACAGGAAGATGTGAAAAAATTGAAGAATAAATCTGGAGCGAGGTCGACCTCTAAAAAAGTCGCGCCAGGATGTCCTACAAGCTATCGCTGGGAGGTCGCCATACATTTCGCATCAAAGTAGAAATCTCGAAATTTCCGCCAAATCGATTTTTTCACATCTTCCTGCCCCCTCAAAGGTCTCGATTATGCTCATCCTGTGTCTGCCGCTGTGCGTCGGAGAGGCCCAAACAGCAACCGCGCCCTTTCAGCTTTCCGGCAGCTTTAGCGCGCTGTCGAATTCCTTCAACGGAGTCCCTGGCTCGCGGGAGCCGCTGCTCGGCTGGAACGGGAATGCCGCCTTCCCCGCATGGCATAATCTCCGCTTCGTGCTCGATTACGCCAACTACCAGGGCACAAACCTGGGATCGCCCCAGCACGCCCACTTCCCCACCGCTGGCGGCCAGTATAGCCACCGCATCGGCCGCGAGAGCATCTTCGGCAAGATGCTCTTCGGCGAAGGCTGGCTGAACAAGAATTGGGCCGCAAACGGAGCCGCCGGGACGCTTGCCTCTTTCACGGTCTACGCCGGTGGCGGAATCGACACCCCTCTGAGCAAGCACTTCAGCCTGCGCGTCGAGAGCGGCTGGGAGCACACCAATTTCGCTCTCAAAATCAACAGCACCTCCTTATTTCCCTACTACAGAATTCCCGGTCTCCCAAGCGACTTCGCGCGCTTCTCCACGGGCATTGTATGGGCGCCCCGTCTGGCTCCGCCCGCGAGCACCTTCATACAGCTATCGACCACACCACCGGAGCCGCCCGAAGCTGAAATCGCCATTGAACAGGGATCGTCTTTCGGCCACTGGGACCTCCAGGCAGGCAGTTGGTGGAGCTACATCCATGTCGCAGGGTTAGAGTACGACCGGCACACCTGGGGCAAATTCGTCGGTGCACGCATGGATTACGTTGGCGAGATCCTGCCACTTACCCTCCTGCGTCAGCCCGCCGTTGAGGACGAATACGGCGATCCTTTGAGCCACCAGTACATCACGGTACCCGGTCTCGCGGTCACGCCGATCGGCCTGCGCATGCTTTGGCGTAACGGCAAGGTGTGGAAGCCCTATTTCACTACCAAGGGCGGCGTTGTCGGATACACGCAGAAGGCCCTCTCGCGCGATGGCGCCTACCTCAATTTCACGCTTCAGGTGGCCGCAGGCATGGAGCTTCGTCTCACGCACGCCTGGGAGATTCGTGTCGGCGCCTGCGACTTCCACTTTTCGAATGCCCGCCAGGTTCCCAGCAACCCCGGCATCGACGACATGATGTATACCGTTGGTCTCAGCTACCACCTTCATAGCCGGAGGACGGCAGACGATCGATGCCCACGCTGCGGCTGGGAGCGTCTCCAAATTCCTCGTTGAACTCGCGGCACCAGGTGTTGTGGAAGCTGATGGGTTCGCTCTTGTCGCGATGGGCCTGGAGCCTGATGAAAAGATAGGCGGACATGATGCCTATCCGCTTCCGTCATTCGCGCTGATTTTTCCCATGGCAGCCGGACAGAGGCAGACCGGGGGATAGAGAGCGCGGAGCTAGCACTTTTGCGAAAGCAGATTCCGGGTAACTAGTTTGGCGGCTGGGCCTCCAGACTATATGTTATCTCTGTGGTGACTGAACGTAAGCGATCCCGATGAATGCTCTGGAACGATTCGACGAGGCGGCCAGGCGCTATCTGCCGAATCAAGTACGGGTCTTGTTTGTTGCGGAGGCGCCACCCGCATACAAGGTCGACCGTCTTTTCTACTTTACGGAACTGAAGGACGGGGACACGCTCTTTCTCGAAATGATGAAGGTCTTGTACCCCATCGAAGTCGGGTACATCCAAGACGCTTTCCAGCCCAGCTTCTCAGTAAAGCAGATGCGGCAACGGAAACCTGAGCTACTTCGAAAGTTTCAAAGCGACGGATACCATCTCATTGACGCGTGTGAAGAACCTATGCCCGACGGCGCGGACACAGCGACCAAGATACGCCTGATGCGAAGCTCTCTGCCGGTACTTCAGAGGAAGGTACGGCGCCTGGCACCCGAACCTGCTATCCCGATTGTCCTGATCGGTTCCGTCACCTACTCCGTTTGCGCAGAGGCACTGCGACTGGACGGCAGAAACGTTGTGAACAGCGCAATGATCAACCATCCAGCCAGAGGCGGCCAAAGGCTCTTCCGATCGAAGCTCAAGGCCGTGCTGAGTCGATTCAATGAGACCGGCTGATGCGATAACACGCTAGTCTCGATGGATCGGATGGATCGAGACGCCGCCGTTTACGGTTTGGAAATGAAGCGTTGCGCCACCCTCGCCGATGTTGGCGTCGAGGTGATGATTGATTTTGCCCTGGACTGTGATCGGGAAACCCACAGATACGCCGCCGTTTACTGTCTCCGCCACCAAATGTGCGGAATAGTGATCTGGAGCCTTCACGGAAACGCCGCCGTTGGTGGATTTTGCGACCAGGCCGGCTCCGTGCCACTGATTCCCGTCAAGCCTCACATCCAGGCCGCCATTCACGGTTGTGGCATGCACCTGTCCGCCCAGATCATCCAGGGTGAGACCTCCGTTGGTCGTATCGATCGTAATCTCGCCGTCGACGTTGGTAACCTTGATGCCACCGTTCTCTGTGTGAAGCTGGGCGGCAAGATGGCGTGGCACCTGCAGGTGGAAGTTGACATACCAGCTGCGATGAGACCAGCCCCACGTCTGTGGCCCTTCGGCGCGGATGCTGCCAGTAGTGATGATCTTTACTTCGCGCGCGAGGGACTTCGCGTCATCGCGGTTTGAATCCTGCGCAATGACCCGCGCCTCCAAGGCGATATCCTGACGCTCCTCGCCAATCACTTCAATCCCGCCGTTCTTTCCCGACACAATCAGCTGCCCATTTACAAGTGGGAGTGTTATGCGCCGCAACTCGCAAACACGCTCCTGATGGCTAAACGGCCAGGAGTTGCTGGCTGTAATGCCTTCGTCGCCATCGCACGGGCTGGTGGTGAATGACTGTGCGGGCAGTCGGCCTGAGAAGAGTACTGCGAAGAGACATCCGACGACAAAGCTGCGCATCGATACCCCCTGGTAAAGAAGCTATGAAGCTGATACGCAAGCCAGAGCCGCCGGGTTCCTGAAAACAGCGACAGCGCGACCCACAGGCGCCACAACGGCCTGCCAGCCCAGAAACCGGGGAACCTGGCGGGGGGTAGGCCTGGAACACCCCTCTCTCCTGCTTGTTGGACTTTGAAATACGACAGCCGTCATTTCCATGGCTTTTCCTGGGAAAATGCATTGGCGATCATGCGCCTGTCGATCGCCTTCCCGTTCAAAGTTGGTCCCCTGATGAGCCGAGCCTGATGTGAGGGTTGGACACATCAAATTGGGCGCATTTGCAGCAAGCGATTACCTGCGGGGTAATTGCTGCGCCTCTCGATCCATTCGATATTAGGACAGTAGTCGTACAGGATTTCCTGCGACGCTACAGATCACTGAGGAGAATCACATGCCAAACTATCCGATTCACACGATTGCCTCGGCGCCCGAGAATTCGAAATCGGGGCTCGAACAACTGCAGCAGGTGTTTGGTGTTATACCCAACATCGCCGCCGCCATTGCAAATTCACCGAAACTCATCAACTCCCTCGTTGGAGTATTTCAGCAGGTCCACAGCAGCAGTCTCACTGAGCAGGAGATTCAAATCGTTCTTCTGACAGACGCAGTCGAAAACTCCTGTACCTATGCCGTCGCGTTCCATACGGCGCTAGCGTTCCAACAGGGAGTGACCTCAGCAGAGACTGGCGAGATTCGTGAGCGGCGCCTGCCCACGGACAAGCGGTTTGCTGCACTTTCCACTCTGGCGAAGACGCTCATTGAGAAACGCGGGCACTTGAGCGACCGGGAACTCGATTCGTTCATCGCTGCCGGCTTCACGAAGGAACAGGTCCTGGAGGTTATCGCCATCGTGGCAGCCTCGACGATCACAAACTACTTTGCAACTATCGCCAATCCGCCGCTGGATGCTCCCTTTCAGCAGTATGCCTGGCAAGCTTGATAGGCAGAGAACGAAACCCCGGCAAGCCGGCCACTGGCGGGGCTCCGTCGTCCGGTTTAACTTTGACAAGTGGAGATCGTCATGGGAACGCATTCTACTCACGCAGTTCCTCAGCTCGGCGAATTGCTGCGCTACTGGAGACAGGAGCGCGGCAAGAGCCAGCTCGCCCTCTCGATGGATACCGGCATCTCACAACGTCATTTGAGCTTTGTGGAAAGCGGACGGAGTGCTCCCAGCCGGGATCTTCTTTCGATCGTTAGCGATGCTTTGAAAATTCCTCTACGCGAGCGGAATGTACTGCTGCTCGCGTCGGGATACGCCCCCCTGTACAGCGAGCTGAGTATGGATGCCGAGCAAATGGCGATCGTAACCCGGGCAATCGACCGGATGCTGCAGCAACATGAGCCGCATCCGGCGCTGGTGCTGGACCGGCGCTGGAACGTGGTACGAACCAATGAGGCGGCGCCGCGGTTCTTCGGCTTATTCGTCGATCTGGAAATTCGACCTAAGCCGCGGAATCTTCTCGATCTGATGTTCGATCCAGCGGGGATGCGGCCCTTTGTCGAGGAGTGGGAAAGCGTCGCGGCCGGCCTGCTGCAAAGGGTCCACCGGGAAGCAGTGGGGCAGGTGCTCGATGCGGAGCTCCAAGAACTGCTGAAGCGGTTGCGTCAGTATCCCGGCGTTGCAGGGTTGAAGCCGTCGCTTGCACCCCAGAGTCCTGTACTGCCCATCACGTTTCGGCGAGATAACCAGCGCTTCTCCTACTTTTCTCTGGTCACAACCGTCGGGACTCCACAGTGCATCACCGCGCAGGAACTGCGTGTGGAGTGCATGTTTCCAACTGACGTCGAAGGGAGATAGCGCTTTATGAGCATTCCTTTGTTTGTTCGCGAGGTTACATGGGTAGTATCTCTCTTTAGCGTTCGTAAAATTGATCTCATCAAGAATCGCAATCAATCGGCGCTTTCGGCAAAGAATCCTAACCCTGTTCCCGGTAGTATGTGTGAGGCGTGACGGCGCCGCATCTCTTCTAGTTGTATTAAATATTTGACCATACTTCCGACCGGTCAGACGTTTTTGCAACCTCGCTCATCAACCGGACATCTGCTACTCAGGAGATCAATCACCATGGCAACTGACAGGAAAGTCGCGCTCGTTACCGGCGCCAATCGTGGCATCGGTTTTGAAACGGCTCGCCAGCTGGGACAGAAGGGCGTGACCGTGGTTGTAGCCGCTCGCACTTTGAAGTCTGCTGAAGAAACCGCTTCCAAGCTCAAGACAGAAGGCATCGAGGCTTTCCCCCTGAAGCTTGATGTCACCAACTCACAGGATCGCGAAGCAGCGGCCAAGACAATCGGCGACCGATTTGGAAAACTCGACATTCTGGTCAACAATGCAGGCATTGGCGCCCAGGATGGGATGTTTGCTGCCAAGACCATCAACACGACGGAAGAGGAACTACAAAACGTCTTCGGCACCAACGTGTTCGCAGTCATTGCCGTGACGCGCTCGCTACTCCCCCTGCTCAAAAAGAGCGACGCCGGCCGTATCGTGAACCTTTCGAGTGTGCTTGGTTCCCTGACGCTTCACGCAGATCCCAAGAGTCCCATTGCCAGTATCAAGACGTTCGCTTATGACGCATCGAAAACAGCTCTCAACGCCTTCACCATTCATCTCGCTGCCGAACTCAAGGACACCAAAATCAAGGTGAATTCCGCTCACCCTGGTTGGGTGAAGACGGAAATGGGAACGAACCAGGCTCCTATGGAGATCCCTGAGGGCGCCAAAACCAGCGTCGACCTCGCACTCCTCGGTCCTGACGGTCCTAGTGGCCGGTTCATCCACCTTGGTAAAGAACTGCCCTGGTAACGACTGGGAATCATTGAACCGGAGCGGGAGCTGCGCGGAAAGACCGCCGCTCCCGTTTTTCGTTCGTGCGCGCGTTGGCTAAGAGGAAGACTCATGTTGAAGGGCGAACAAACTCGCAAGAAGATTATCGAAAAGGCAGCTCCTCTGTTCAACAAAAGAGGGTTCAGCGGTTGTTCGATGCAGGATATCAGCGCGGTGACTGGTTTGGAGAAAGGCAGTCTCTACACCCATTTCAATAGCAAGGAGGAGTTGGCAAGAGAAGCCTTCGACGCCGCCTGGACGCGGACTTGTGAGGCCCGCGCCGGCAACCTGGACCAGGTCTCCGGCAGCATTGAGAAGTTGAAACTGCATATTGACAACTTTGTTTCCAAGCCTCCCTTTGCGGGTGGATGCCCGCTGCTTAACACAACGATGGATGCGGACGACGGCAACCTCGCGCTCTATCAAAGGGCTCAAAAGGCTCTTGCCGGATGGATTGCGTTCCTCAAGCAAATCATCGAGAAGGGACAGGGGTCGGGAGAGGTTCGTCGCTCGGTGGACCCGGAAGCGCTCTCGACGTTGATTATTTCTCTGCTTGAAGGTGCATTCGTTACATCGAGGCTTCAAAAGTCTAAAGCGGCGCTCCGGATAGCCCAACAGCATCTAGACCGATACCTCGAAGAGGTAGTGCGCAATGTTCCTGACTGACCTGGCTTTGATGTTCAACCAACCAATAGATACGGCCGCCGCGGTTCGACGTACGAGTCGGAGATGACAACAGGTTGAGCCTGACGAACAGGGGGATGTCAACGGGGTGTCAGGAAATTGTCATCTGTTTGTCCACGCACTTAACAGCTACTGCAATGCCCCATAAACTCGATAGTGATTTGAGCTGTCCGGGACAATCGTTGAATATTGCCTCTCCGAGGGCCTAATGGAAAGAATTGCCCTGAGAACACGAATTGTTGTTTCGTTGATCGCTGTTGGAGTTACCTGGTTTCTATCCAGCGTTGCCTTCAGCCTCTACTATCGTGATATTCGAGCACTCTATGCCTTCTCGATCTGGAGTATTCCCTTCTTTGTAGTGGGTTGGGTATTCTTGGGTATTCCGACGATCGCCTTGAGCGCTCAACTTCTGCTAACACCAGCGCTAGTCCTTGGTCTCGGGATCACTGGAGCAGTGGCCGGAGGCATGATTATGCTGGCACCAGGCGCATTCGCGAGGTGGAGTTCTCCCCAAACCCACTGGGTTCCTTTCGCTTGGACTGATTTGACTGGATGGCCTGCTTTCGGGGCAGCAATCGGAGCAGGCGGCTTGCTGCTCTACGGTTGGCTGCTCTCCAGGCATACCTCGCCACACAAACAGAGCTAGGAGCGGAGATGCTCCTTAATTGACAGACGACTTCCACATCACATCAAGGCTTCAGAAGTCTAAAGCGGCGCTCCGCCTGGCCCAACAGCATCCAGACCGATACCTCTGAAGAGGCAGTGCGAAGTGTTCCTGACTGACCGGGCTTTGAATCCCGCGGAGTGCCCGATCACTTCGAGCACTCCGCGGAGGCCAGCTTCTACGCAGCGATGATCGCCGTAGTTGCCGGGTTGTTGTCCAACGTTTGCCATCCAGTCAGAGGCGGCCCGGTATAAGTCCAGATGGTGCCGTCGCCGTGTAACTGATACAACCCAGCGGCAGCCGATATCTCGCGGGCCCTGGGGTTGTTGTCCAGCATCTGCCACCCACCTATCGGTGGTCCAGTGTATGTCCAGATGGTGCCGTCGCCATGTGTCTCGTAGAGCGACGAAGGGGATGCCACAATCCGGGTGGCTGCCGGATTGTTGTCCAACATCTGCCATCCCGTCAGCGGTGTTCCGATGTATACCCAGATGGTGCCGTCGCCGTGCATCTGATAGAGATTTCCACCCGAGGCTACGATCTCGGTCGTTGCCGGATTGTTATCCAGCATCTGCCAGCCGGTCAAGGGCGTGCCGGTGTAGAGCCAGATGGTACCGTCATTGTGCAACTGATACAGCGAATCGCCCGCGGCGATGGCGATCGCCCTGGGATTGTTGTCCAACATCTGCCATCCGGTCAGCGGAGGACCGGTGTAGAGCCAGATAGTCCCGTCATCGTGTAACTGGTATAGCTTGCGACCGGACGCCGCGATGGCGCGCGCTCGAGGGTTATTGTCCAACATCTGCCATCCCGTCAAAGGCGGCCCAGTGTACAACCAGATCGTACCATCGCCATGCATCTGATAAAGCAGGTTGCCAGAGGCCGCGATCGCCTGGGCTCGCGGATTGTTGTCCAACATCTGCCATCCAGTCAGAGGCGGCCCCGTGTAAGACCAGATGGTCCCGTCGCCGTGCATCTGGTAGAGCCGAGGTGGAAACGGATTATCGGAAGTAACGTTGACCGCTTTCACGGCTGCGACCAAATCCTGATACGCGGTCGTTTTACCGGTGAGTGTTTGGTAGTTCGCCGAAAGTGTGGCGCCGGCGGCCTGGACGATTTCGGAAATAGAGAACCCCAGCGAACGCATCCAGTAAAGATACAAAATCGCGCATCCCGTCGACGCATAATCCTGATCGGTCTGCTCGGTCTTGGTCACCCAGTCCGGGTAGCCGGCACTTACCCAGGACGGTCCCGTGATGCCCCAAGTCGGGATCACTCCCGGCGGCGCATTTTCCGCCAAGAAGCGCGACAGCCCTTCGCCATTGCTGTAGCCGCAGCCCCAGCCACGATTTTGCGTCCCCATGAATGATTCAGAGAGTTCCGCCACATACAGCGAAACCTCCAGATCCAGGGGATTTTGGGTGGTGTTCGCGAAGGTCGCATCGAGGTAAAGAACGCCACCGGAGGTGAAATCGCAGCCATAGTGATAGGCTCCGCCGGAACCGTCGTTCTTTCCGCTCAAAGGTGCGACGACCACGGTGGTGGCGCCGCCAGCAGTTGCAAATACCGACTGCATCTGCTGGTACGGGGCGCTCACCACATTCAACAGTTGCTGTGCGAGCGCCAACCCCTGGGCTCCCAGGCTGGGATCGTAAGAAACTGTGATTTGCCCGGTCACGCCAACCTGGGTGACTGGATAATCGAGCCCAGGCGCGGCCGCGGCGAGCTGCTCAGGGGTTCTCTGTTTGCGAGGTACTCCGGGTGGAAGAAATTCTCTGGAATTAGGCATCTGTTTCTCCTCCGCGCCGGGGTTTCCGGCGCGATCTATTTGTCAACGCTCAGTTTCAAAGCCATGGTCGTTCGGTCCAATCATGGAACTACTAACCGCGGCCCGCTCGATCTGGCATCGAGGGACGTCTTTACGAACAGGGCTTGCCGTTGCATCCGACGAATTCGCGCCCGTTCAGAATCGCCCCTCGCTCGGGTCGAGCGTGTGCTTTCGTTAGCCAGTGTGGCCTTTCGTAACGGCCGATGTAGCGATAGTGCGAACAGCCGCCGGTTCGTTGCACGCACAGGCGACATTTTTCGAGAGCAGCCTTCGCTGGACAGCTGCCCAATCCGCTGTGCCCAGCGCAGGGTAGGGCCGGCGACGCTTAATGCAGAGCTTGGTCTCCTGCCAGGAAACCTGAAGCGCGCGAACCTTCGAGGACAACCCGGGGACGAGTGTAACCCCTGGACCAGACGGAATGCTCACCGGTTTTCCGTCGAACAGTTGGGGGTGCTGCAACGGGTATCCTATCGCCGCATTTCTCTGCCCACTGCAGACGATGGCGCAGCACTTTTGCGTGCCAGCATACTCCAACTGTCATTGAGGAGCAAGAATGGAGCGAAAAATAAAACTGGGCGTGATCCACAGCCGGCCGAGATTTATAGAACCTTTCCGGTGACGGATTAGCGATGCGAGTTCCAGTGCTCGGGGGTGGCGCGGGAAAAACCTGGAGGCAAATACCACGATGGATACCTATTCCCCCTTGTCTTAGCTCATGTTAGGTTGCATCCATGACGTACAACCGTAGACAGTTCCTGAAGCTGATGGGCTTCGGCATCGCCGGCATGGCCGGCCGCTCCTGGCTCTCCGCCCTCGCTCAGGACCCCGACTTGAAACCCCTGGACGCCGATCTCGTCGTATTCAACGCCAAGGTCTACACCGTCGACGCCCGCATGCCCAAAGCCGAGGCCTTCGCCATCAAGCGCGGACGCTTCCTCGCGGTTGGCAGCAATACCGACATGCAGGGCCTGATCAGCAAGAAGACCCAGACCTATGACGCCGGGCAGATGACCGTGGTCCCCGGCTTTATCGACACCCACAACCACGGCGGCGGCGAAGGCCTGCTCTACGACGTGCTGGTGGGCAATCCGTACGAGGTTGAGTTCGTCACCATCGACAGCATCGTCGAAAAGCTCCGCGTCCGGGCCCAGGCCACCCCGCCCGGCACCTGGGTCGAGGGTTACTTCCACGACGACACCAAGCTTAAGGACAAGCGCCCGCTTAATGTCCAGGACCTCGATCGAGTTTCAACCGAACATCCCGTGTGTGTTCATCATCGCGGCGGCCACACCGGCTTCTATAACAGCAAGGCCTTCCAGATAGCCGGCATCACGAAGAACACGCCTAACCCTTACGGCGGAACCTACGACAAGAATAAAGCAGGAGAGCTCAACGGCCGGGTCACCGACCTCGCCATGCTGACCATCGACAAGGCCGGCGAGCGCGTCACCTACTCCGAGGCGGTGAAGCAGAAGCGGGTCCTCGACGGCGTCGCCTTCATGTCGCAGAAGTTCGTGCAGTACGGCTTGACGACGGTTCACCATGACGAGGACGGCGTGCTCCCGGCCATGCAGGAGCAGCGTCGCCGCGGCGGCCTGCTGCACCGGGTCAGCTACGAGCCCGATGGCGACCTGCTCGAAGCCATGATCAAGAATGGGATTGAATCCGGCTTCGGCGATGAGTACATCTCGCTCGGCGCCACCTCCGAGCATACGGTGGACGGCTCCTTCTCCGAGCGTACGATGGCCATCAGCACCCCCTTCAAAGACATCTCTCCGCCCTACTATGGCAACCTCACCGAGACCCAGGGCGACCTCAACGCATGGGTCGAGAGGGTCCACCGTGCCAACATCCGTCTCAACTGCCATGCCAATGGAGACGTCGCGATCGACCGCGTCCTCACTGCGTACGAGCGCGCGCTAAAACTCTATCCACGCACCGATGCGCGCCCCAAGATCACCCACTGCAGCCTGATCAACGACAGCCTGATCGCCCGCATGAAGGGCATGGATGCCGTACCCGCCGAGTTCAGCACTTACGCTTACTACAACGCCGACAAATTCCACTTCTACGGCGAAGACGTAATGAAGCACATGACCGCCTTCCGCACCATGATCGACGCCGGCATCATACCCGCGGCCGGCTCGGACTTCAGCCCCGGCCCGTTTGCGCCGCTCATGGCTATGCAAGGTATGGTCACACGCACGGGATGGAACGGCGAGACGTGGGGAGCCAACCAGAGGATCACCATCGATGAGGCACTGCGGGTCAACACTATTAATGGCGCCTACAACTCTCGCGAGGAGAAGATCAAAGGGTCGATCACCCCGGGCAAGCTAGCGGACTTCGTCGTCCTGGCCGACGACTTCCACACCGTCGACAAGGACAAGATCAAGGACATCAAGATCGTCCGTACGGTTGTAGGAGGCAACATAGCCTACCAGGCATAGTCTGCTCCCGGCGATCAAAGCGTCAAGAGGTGTTCTCCGCGGCAGACACCAGCTCCAGTCCGCTGTTTTCCCGGCAAGATGCTTCCGCCGAACCGATGCAGCAGCCCTTAGTCAACTGCGGCTACGCGGTTAGTAGCTCTTTTAGGTGTTAGTTGCAATCAATCTCATCAAGAATCGCAATAAAGCAGTGCTTTCGGCAAAGATGCGTCACAGCGTAGCTGGTAACCTGACTTACGTGTCTGGACAGCCAGAGGATCCAAATGTCCGAAGAAACCAACTATGACCGGCGCCGTTTTATTGCCACCACGACCATGGCTATTGCCGCTGCCCAGCTCGGCATCGTTGGTTTTGCGAAGGGACAGTACAGCATGACAAAGCCGGCCGGCCAATTACCCCTTGAAGGCAAGTTCCCTTCCCTCGGCCGTGCGACCGAATGGCTCAATTCGCAGCCCCTAACGACCGGCGGCCTGCAGGGAAAGGTCGTCCTGATCGACTTCTGGACTTATACCTGCATCAATTGGCTACGCACCCTTCCCTATGTGCGCGCATGGGCGGAGAAATATAAAGATAATGGATTGGTAGTGATCGGCGTGCACTCGCCTGAGTTCGCGTTTGAGAAAAACATTGACAACGTCCGCCGAGCCGCGAAGGACATGGGGGTCGGCTACCCGATCGCCATCGACAGCGACCATGCGATATGGAGGGCATTCAAAAACGAATATTGGCCGGCGCTTTATTTTATCGATGTGCAGGGGCTTATTCGACATCATCAATTCGGAGAGGGCGCGTACGAGCAGTCGGAAGCTATTATTCAACAATTGCTGACCGAGGCGGGAATCGGTGGCATCGCTAACGAATTAGTTTCGGTCGATCCGCGCGGTATTGAAGCGGGCGCCGATTGGGACGACTTGAGGTCTACGGAAAACTATGCCGGTTATGAGCGCACCGAGAACTTCGCGTCTCCGGGTGGTGTAGTCGTGGACAAGAGTCACGTCTATGCTGTCCCCGCGCGGCTGAGACTCAATGATTGGGCACTTTCCGGCGATTGGACCTTTGAGAGACAGGCCATTGCGCTGAACGAAGGCAACGGGCGGATCGCTTACCGCTTTCACGCCCGCGATCTTCATCTCGTCATGGGACCGGCAGCGCGAGGGGGATCCGTGCGATTTCGCGTGTTCATCGATGGACAGCCGCCGGGAGCTGCTCATGGAATTGACGTAGACGACCAGGGCAACGGCACGGTTACCGAGCAGCGGCTGTATCAGCTGATTCGACAACCGAAGCCGGTTGCCGATCGGCAGTTTGAGATCGAGTTTCTCGATCCCGGCGTGGAGGCTTTTTCCTTCACGTTCGGCTGATCAACGGCGCGCTGATCGCGATTAGTTTAATCAAGAATCGCAATAACACAGCGCTTTTGCGCAAGGAATTCCAGTCTGGTCCCCCGTAATCTACCTGTGGCGTAGTTCTGCCCAGGATACCCAAACTGAGACAGGACCGTGCGCAGCCGGATCTTGCCGGGTAGGTCGACGGGCTCCCTCTCGCAACTCTCTTACCTCGAACTAAGGAGATTCACCAATGAATACGATCAGGATGCGGGAAGATATCGACCATAACCGCCGCCGCTTTTTTGGCGTTGCCGCGATGACGGTTGCCGCCACCCAGTTCGGAGTGTTCGGTTCGGCGGACGCGCAGACTAAACAGACAACAGCAGATGTGCCCGCGATTAAGCCGGGAACGAACACCTCCTTCGGCTCACTCAAGCAGATCAATGCCGGGCTGCTCAGTGCCGGATACGCTGAAGCTGGCCCCGCCGGTGGTCCTGCGGTCATTCTTCTCCACGGCTGGCCCTACGATATTCACAGCTTTGTCGATGTTGCCCCGTTGTTGGCATCGGCGGGCTACCGGGTGATCGTCCCCTATCTGCGTGGCTATGGCACGACGCGCTTTCTTTCCAGTGACACGTGCCGGAACGGCCAACAATCGGTAGTTGCTCTCGATATCATCGCCCTGATGGATGCACTCAAGATCCAGAAGGCAATCATTGCCGGTTTCGATTGGGGCGCGCGCACGGCCGATATCATGGCGGTGCTCTGGCCTGAACGCTGCAAGGCGATCGTCTCCGTCAGTGGTTATCTGATTGGCACCCCTGCAGCCAATAAGCTGCCGTTGCCGCCAAAGGCTGAACTTGCGTGGTGGTATCAGTATTATTTTGCGATAGAACGCGGCAGGCTCGGCTACACTGAAAACACAAAGGATTTTAACAAGCTGATCTGGCAGACCGCATCGCCGAAGTGGAACTTCGACGATGCCACGTTCGATCGCACTGCAGCGTCGTTTGACAACCCGGACCATGTTGCAATCGTGATCCATAATTACCGCTGGCGGCTCGGCCTGGCTGATGGCGAACGGCAATACGACGATCTGGAAAAGCGGCTTGCCGAAGGTCCGGTCATCACCGTGCCCGCGATCACGCTCGAAGGTGATGCCAACGGGGCTCCGCATTATCCGGACGACAGACCCTATCGCAAGAAGTTCTCGGGCAAATATGCAAGCCGGGTTATCCAGGGCGGCGTCGGGCACAACCTTCCTCAAGAAGCCCCGCAGGCCTTCGCCCAAGCTGTGGTCGACGTCGACCGTTTTTGATCAGTGTTAGCGGCGGGTGCCCCATATCTCCCAAAGCCCTTTGTTGGGAGATGTGGAATTTCAGTGAACTGCTTAAGGTTGATATTCGTCAGTAGCCACATCTCCTAACAGCACGAGATACCGCGTGTTTCCTGCACGCGGCACTGGATACGACAGCGTGTGCGGCTTTTCTGTAAGGAAAGGCGCATGAAGTTCGAGGAACCCACTAAGCTTCACAGGAAATCGCGGATATGGTGCACCCCTGTTCGTGGCAGATTGAGAGTTCCGGTTGAGGCCTGCTCAGGTTCCTGTAGGATGGCATGATGGCCAAGGTACAGACGAGTCCCGGCTTTGGATCGCGCGCGGTCGCGTTCGGAGCTCTTGCTGCCGGCGCTACTTTCATCGGTACGCTGGCCATTGGATGGATAACCATACGACAGCTACGGGTCTTCGAAGGCAGACCTGCGCCAAAATGAAAGAGCTGAGTGAGAATCTGCGCAGCCTGGTTGAGGCAGTGGAGCCGAGGCTCCACGAACTCAGTGAGCGGGAAAGTATGCAACCCGCGTTAACAGGTGGCTGGTCCCGCAAACAGGTCCTGGGCCATCTGATCGACTCGGCTTCAAACAACCACCAACGATTCGTCCGCGCGATGCTTCAGCCATCGTTGGACTTCCCAGGATACGATCAGGCCGGGAGCGTGTTTGTGCAAGCGGTTCAAGAGGCTGAGTGGTCTCTGCTCGTCTCGTTATGGGCGGCCTATAACCGATACCTGGCCCATCTGATAGAGCATATGCCTGCTTCCAAGCTGGATACTCAATGTCGCATCGGAACGGGAGAGGCAGTTACTCTTGATTTCTTAGCGTCGGATTACTTCACGCATCTGTGCCATCATCTCAATCAAATCGGCGTGGCAGACCCAAGAGAGCCCTGACCTCGACCCTGCCGCGACCCGACGGTTGCGGATTTGGTCTAACATCTAAACCAGAGCCAAGAGGGACAGAAGGGTGTCTGACGAAACCAGGTGGGAAGACCGTGGTCAGGAGTCGCGGGACGCGAGCTCTCCGCCCAACCAAAAGAGGAATAGTGGTTCCCGATTCATATGGATGGCCGCTCTCATGATGATGTGGGGACAGATTTCACCGGCTCAAAGGGCTGTTTCCCATGACTCCTCTCCGCCGTTCGACAGTTGCCGTATTCATGAAGTAACAAATCTTCCCGGGAGTGGTGAGTTCGGGAGTAATTTTATTGAGGCCATGACCGGTGATCCCGATCCCAGGGCCAAAGATCCCAGTGTTGTGTGGGGTCTCACTGCAGATTTAAGCAGCAAGGTTCCTCCCCAGAATCGGGCTATGTACATATCGAAATCGGCTGACGGCGGAAAAACCTGGACTCCAGTGGCGCGCGTGGATTCCAAATATTTTGACGCCGACATTGGTGAGGGCGAGCGTAATGGGTTAGGTGTGTCTCCTGGTGGAACTGACTTTGTGATCACGACGCAGAGAGGCGCCTTTCAGGTTTTTCCGCAATCGAGTACATCGGATGCGGTGGTGAGATCTATCGAGGGACCGCGAGTTCCTCAACCCGATCCAATGGTGACGATCCCCAAAAAAGAGGGCGACCCAGTAACGGCAAACGTAGTGAAAATAACTGCGGACGGAAAACATCTGATGGTCGGCTATGGCTACTTTGACCTGGAGCCGCAGATCTTTACCTACCACAAGGGTGACGATGGCTCATGGATCAAGGATAGGCCACTGCCCAAACTTCCAACCGAGATGGATATTCTCTCAATGCAATTTGGCGACCCAAAGACGCCAAGTCGAAGCACGCTCTATGTGGGAACTGGCGATCAAGCGTTCCGTCTAAAGGCCCACGGGATAAAATGGACGCGCATTGGGGGAGTGGGTGCAGATTCCGCGATACAGGGAATCAGTACCTTCGGAGGACCCCATTTGGCGGCCTGTTGGGGAGTTTATAACCCTACCAGTGCAGATACCGTTCAGCGCGTAACGCATGCGAACTTTCTTTTACATCGAGATGAAGATGAAGCGGGCTCCAACATTCGGGCCTTTGGTATAGAGGTCGATCCGTTGAAGCCAAATCGAGAAATTGTGACCTCGCTTACAGGTGTGTACGCAAGTAATGATCGTGGAAAAAGTTGGAGAAGACTCAATCAGCTTCCCGATGGAGAATTCCGTTCCGCCCATTTTAATTCTGATGACGGAACAGTCATTATTTCTGGAATCGAAGGAACATTCTTAGCCAATCCTTTTTCAAAGACCTGCTCAGCTCACCTTAGAACTCGCGATCCATAGGCCGCGTCAAAACAGAATCTTCACCGCCAGTTGGGCGATCCGCGGGTCCCCGGCCTGACCTGCCCGGAATGTGCCGAACGAAGAATTGTTGTTCAGTTTGTCGAATCCGCTGATTTGATCGGTGCTGTTAACCGCTCCCGTGCTGATGCTCTCCGGAGCAAAGTTGGGATGATTCAGAACATTAAAGTACTCGCCTCTGAGCTGGAGTCTCAACCGCTCGGTCACTGTGAAATTCTTCGAAAGCATTACATCCCAATCGGAGGTCTTGGGCAAACGATAGGGATTTTTACTGACGTTGCCGAAGGTGCCGAAAATGACCGGGTTATTAGCGCCACCTACTTTTGTGGGCTGAAAGGCATTCGGATTCAGCCAGCTCACGCAGGTCGCGGTGACACCGGCACATGAATTCTTGCCGTAAGGATTGCTTCCCGCGATCAGCGTTCCGCGATCATTGCCGATGCCTGTACCTGAGATCTCCGTCCCTTGCAGAACCGTGATAGGACGGCCGCTGGCCGCCGAAACGATCCCGGCCAACTCATAATCACCAAGGATAGTGCGCATCCAGCGGCTCGAGTTCTGCAACCCGGGCGTTTGCCAGACGTAGGACGCAGTGAACACATGGGTGTGATCGAAGCTGGACGGACCGTAGTCAAACTGATGCCTCAACGGATCGCCCAGGGGACGGGCCGAATAACCAGTGTCAAAACCCGAAACACCTTCTCCAAACGGCAGATCGTCAAGGTTCCTGGAGTAGGTATAGTTCACCAGCGCGGTAATTCCGTGAGAGACGCGTCTCTCGAGCGACGTTTGCAGCGAGTTGTAACTAGCGACAATATCATTGATATCGGCCTGCACAGTGGAGAAGGTGTTGGTGCCGAACTTGCCGCCGCTGGCCGACTTCACCAGCAGGTTTGTCGATCCGGTGCTGGCCTTTCCGGTGGTGTTCACCGCGCCCGGGTTATAGTCCTGAGTCTCCAGAATGTTAATGCTGTGAGAGCCCACATAGGTGAGCCTGGCAACCATTTGGCGACCCAGTTGCCGCTCGCCCGTCAGATTCCATTCATATTCTGTAGGCACATGGTATTTGCCGGTGGGGTCGTAGCTGACTGCGATTTCATTGAATGGCGGAGCATAGGGGAAATTTGTGGGAGCAGGGAAAGGACTTGGAAAGGTTGGATAGCTGCTTGCCTGTACCCCGTTGCACTTGAGCGCCGACTGGGTTGTTGCCTGGGTGCAGAGTGGGTCGCTGAACGACCCGGCAGTCGAAGAGGCGTTTGGAGCGCTATTGCCGGCAGTTGAAAGTATGAACTGTGGGCTAAACGGCCATTCATCGACAAACCGGTTGCTGAGCATGCCCATCACGCGCGAGTCATAGAAGATGCCAAACCCGCCGCGTACACTGGTTTGGCCGTTCCCTTGCACGTCGTAGGCAAAACCCACGCGCGGAGCAAAGCCTTTCAGGCTGGCGTTGAGGGCATTCTTAGGCATGCCGGGATCGCTCGGAATGCCATTCGCGCTGGAAAAAAATATGCCGGGAGGCGCGTTTGGGTAGACTCTCGAGGTGACATTCGCAGCCATACCAGCGAGGTTTACCTGGGCGAACCGGTCCCCGGTATCGCGCCAGGCGAGTGCGGGCTCGTAACGAAAGCCGAGATTGAGAGTCAGGCGCCGGGTTGCACGATAGTTGTCCTGAATATAAAGCCCCATAAACGTGTTGCGATTGTTCTTGAATTCGCCAGCCCCCTGCTGAAAGGCGTAACCGTTGCCGGCGCCGCTGCCGTCAGTCAGGATTCCAGCAAGAAAGAGTTGATAGGTGGCAAATTTCTTTCCCGGGAAAAGGTAATCGTCCTGGGTGCCGAACCCAAAGATTCCCGGTTGATTGAACTGGTTGTTCAGATCCACCTGTGAGCGCTCGATCGATCCTCCGAAGCGGAGGTCGTGATCCCCCTTCTGCCAGCTCACGTCGTCACTCCAGGTGAAATTGTTGCGTGTAAACAAGCCGGTTGGGTTGTCGCCGATGGTGAATCCACCGGCCACGCCGATTCCCTGAATTGCGCCTGGTTTGGGCTGAAACGGGAGAGGCACTCCAAAAGCGGCTACACTCACGGCGGTCGATGCTGGTCCCCGGTGCGAAACTTCCCGCGAATAGCTGAAACGGGCGTCATTGATGAAATTGGGTGAGAAGACGTGGGTTTCGTGCAGCAAAGCGTTCTGGGCGACGATGGAAAAGGTCGCGTCAGTGTAAGCAACCAGCGACAGCGGGTTGAAGACCGGAGCCTTGGTGAAGCGGTCATATTCGTAGCGCATCGTGAGCCGGTCGTTGCGCGCGATGGAATAATCCAGGCGCCCCATTCCCGAATCGTAGTTCTCTATGTCCGGCTTGGTGAACGGCGCGGTGGGATTCGATCCCGACGGGGTCGGACCATCCAGGGCGAACTTTGCCGACGAGCCCAGATAGGCACCCGTGGTGGGATTGATGCCCAACATCGCGGCCACGGATGGGTCAATGGTGCCTGCGGTCCCAAATGGTCCCCCGCAGGTTGGACAGCTGGCACTGGGCGCAGTCAGAAAGTTGGAGATATCGGATTGCCCAACCACTTTTGAGCTGCCCAAAACTACATTGCGGAAGGCGGTTCGCTGATAGCCGGCAAAGAAGAATAGCTTTTCGCGGATGATCGGTCCGCCGAGTGTGCCGCCATATTGATTGCGTTTGATCTGGTCTTCTGTGGTTGGAGTGGCAAAGTAATTCTGTGCGTTGAAAGCCGGATTACGAACAAACCAAAATGCATCTCCGTGGAAGGCGTTGGTCCCGGACTTGGTGACGACGTTGACAACAGCTCCGGCATTTTGTCCATATTGTGCAGAGAAGTTGCTGGTCTGCACGCTGAACTCCTCGAGGGCGTCAGGAAATGGAAACGGCTGGTTCACATTGGTGTATTCGTCCACATAGTTACCACCATCAAGCTGGTAGCTGATCTGGGCTGGCCGGGAGCCATTGGCCGAGTAGGTTACGGCTGACGGGAAGGTTTTCGTCGCGCCTTGATCGGCTCCGCCATTTGGGGCATTCACTGCGCCGGGCACGGTCAAGATCAGTTGGGCCACGTTGCGGCCGTTGAGCGGCAGTCCGGCAATGCGTTCCCGTTCCACCACCTGCCCGAGTGTGGACGTCGAAATGTCCACCTGAGCGGCATAACCTTCTACGACAACGGTCTGCGTGGTTGCTCCCGGCTGGAGCTTCGAATTCACCGTCAGCGTTTGATCGGCAAGCAAAGTAACCGCCTGCCTTTCCGTACGGAATCCCTGGGCTTCGATACTCACGCTGTAGTCTGCGGGACTGAGTGAAGAGAGAACGAAGTACCCGTCCGCATTGGAGATCGCTTCACGCGATAAACCGGTGGCGGTTTGGGTCGCAGTCACTTTCGCGGAGGCAACGGCAGCGCCGGTTGAATCGGTCAACGTGCCAACAATGCTGCCCAGACCTTGTGCATGAGAAAGCACAGGGGACAGCACAAGGACGAGGGAAATAAACGCCAGCTTGGCCTTCATAATTTTCTTTCCGGGTACACGGACACTTCAGTTCGTGCGCCCTATGGCTCCGTCAACCATCTTTCTTCTTCGCACTCCTCCAGCCGCACATACCGGGCGAGAGGAAATGGGATACGGATTCGAGTCTTTGGCAGCTCTTACTCGAAAGAAAGGCTGTCTAGCGATGGACATTGGATGATTGGCAATGGTTCTGTCAAACGAGAAATATTAAAGATTTCGTTCAACGGAGTTAAAGCATGAGTAGAATCCCAATCAACACGGCAAAGCGGACCAAACTCAACGGCTGCGGACAGGTGCGAGGGGAACATGGATGTGCATCAGTTAGAAGTGTTCCTGGCAGTTATGAATTCTTCCAGCATGACCCGGGCAGCCGAGACGATCCATTTATCTCCAGGCGCTGTCAGTATTCAGCTTCACAACCTTGCGAGCGAGGTTCATGCGGAGCTATTTGTGCATAAAGGTAAGCGGCTCGTTCCGACTCCGGCGGCGATGCGCCTGGCTGAACACGCCCGGGCAGTCGTGACGCTCATGAAGCAGATCGGGCAGGAATTCGAGCGTGACGTATCAAAGGATACGCGTCCATTTCAATTTGCCACCGGCGTGACAACGCTGATCTACCAGCTTGGCGACCCGCTCCGCCAGTTGCGCAAGCAATATCCCGATGCCGACATACGAGTCACTGTGGGGGTGACAGAACAGATCGTTGCCGGTCTACTGGATCGCCGATTCGATCTGGGCCTGATCTCTCTGCCGGTTACTGAAGACGATCTTAAGATCATCCCGCTCTTTGATGAAGAGCTTGTCGTAATTCGACCCTCCGCGAAAAGAGTTCGCGGCAGCCGAATCCGGTCGATGGAGGTTTCTGAACTCGCTAACACTTCCCTTTTGCTTTATCCCCAACGCAGCAATATCCGCCGCGTGATCGACCAGTTTTTCAAAGAACTCAATGTGTTGCCACGAGTAACCATGGAAGCGGATGACACAGAGGCCATCAAACGGTTGGTCGAATCCGGTTTTGGCAGCTCCATTCTGCCGGTGCACGCGCTGCAGGAGCAGACTTGCTTTTTCGAAATGTTCCGCGTTGAAGGGCATCGCCTGAACAGAAGCCTGGCCCTGGCCATGGTCCGAAGCGAGTACCCTCGCAAATTGACGGAGTCGGTTGCTGAATCTCTGCGCGTGCATCTGACGCCGGCAGCCGGCTCCAACGCCGACAACGTTTGCCTCATCGACCAGAAGTTCGCGGGGAAAGCGCATCCTCCACCGCCGGCGGTGTCCCGGCAGAAGGCAAGAAAGCTGTAAAGGCTTCCTGCGTTTACCACGATTCATTGTGGTAGACGGTATCCAGTGGCGGTGTTGGGTCTCGACCGATTTTGTCCACATTTCCACCGATCGATGCGCTCATCGCATTTGTCGCGGCGCGAGGAAGCGCAGGTAGTATGGGTACAGTGGTAACGGGAGAGCGAAATGCCTGGCAGGGCAAAAGAATTTACGATTACCGGCTTCGACGCGAATGGACATCGGCGCTTAGAGGATTTAGAGACGTATCCCGGAGCGCTTTCATTCAAGGCTACGATGGAAAGGATTGGCTGGCGCGAGGTGAAGGTTTATGACGTCAACCTGCAGGAAGTCAGACCCGATCCAGCAAGCGAGCCCTTGAGTTGACCGGGCTTCCGTCGCTTCGCCCGTCGCTCCGAGCCGTGCTTCTGCGTGACATCGTGCGGGAAATACTGCGGTAACATTCGGCCACTCACTTTCGTCCTTTCTACGGCCAGACGCCGGCCAGCCGGATCCAATATAAAGCGTAGTCTGCCGTCCCAGCATTCGACAACATCGTGATGTGCGGTAAATCCCCCTGCCCGTTAATGCGCGCAGGTTCTCTCGAATCTCCTCCCGTCCGTGGCAATCGGCGACGCCGAGGTTGCACGTTGCCTCCTCAAAAAGCAGTCGAGCCAGGACTTAACAATTGGTGTCGATAAGAGTAGCGATTACTGCCAATTATGAGTTAGTGCGTAAGCAGCTGTCTCCCAACTCTTAGTTGAATCCATCACCTGCCGGAGGGAGTCATATTAAAGGGGCATGAGGCGAAAGAAGCCCCGAGGGACGCACGATGAAGATCTGGATGGCCCCAATTATTTTTGCGAGCCTTTTAAGCTGGCCGGGTTTGGCGCAAAGCCGGCCAGATTCATCGTCCGCGCCAGCTGCTCCCGCAGCAGTGACTGACGGCAGCGACACAGAACCGGACGTGCCGGTGGCCAAACCGGATAAGCCTGGTGTCACCAGTGTAGAAGAACAGACTAGTGCAGCCTGGAACATGCTGAGTGCCACGCTTTCCGACACTAAGGAGCAGGCCGAGCAAGCAAGGATTGACGCGATTGCTGCGCTCGGCACGCTGGGCGATTTCCCCGTCGCCGAAGGCTGGTTGCGCGATGCGCAGAAGGATCAGGACCGGTATATTCGCCTGGCAGCCGTGGCCGCAATGGGTTCCAGCAAGAAAACGGTGTTTGTCCCCGACCTGAAGCAGGCACTCAACGACAGCGCCGCCGAGGTTAGTTTCGCCGCTGCAGTCGGCCTGTGGAAGATGAACGACAAGAGCGGCGAGGATATCCTGGAGGCGGTACTTGCAGGAGACCGCAAGGCAAACCGGGGCCTGGTGACTGCGGAGAAGCATGAGGCCGATCAGGACCTGCACAGTCGTTCCAAATTAGCGGCCATCGGAGCGGAGCAGGGCGCGTACGCCTTGTTGGGACCTTTTGGCTTTGGACTCAGCGCCCTGCGCAAGGGGCAGAATGGGATCCATCCAAAAGTGATTGCAGTTACGTTACTCGCGGAGGATACGTCGACCGCGTCCATGAAAACATTTGTGGATGCACTCGACGACCCTGACCCATTAGTGCGCGCGGCGGCGGCACGGGCGCTCGGCGATTATCACGGCAAGGAAGTCACCGATGCGCTCAGCGATCAGTTTTATGACTCTAAGCCGGCTGTTCGATTCATGGCCGCTGCTTCGTACATACGCGCGACCCAACCTCAACCCGAGAAGAAAGAAATTCACCGACGCAAGACGACCACGAGCTCAGCGCACCAACGCTCAGCCACTCCGCCGCGAACTACGCAGTAGATTTGTTCAGACTGGACACTCCCCGATCTGTATTGCGTTCTGTCCAGCTTGCGCATTTCTCATAACCCGCGCATCCCAGCTATGATTCGCTTGGATGAAACAGCCACCGCAGTCTCCTTTATTCGAGCACGAGCTCGACGCACCGTCAGCTTTCAGGCCTGAGAATGTGATCAACGCGGTCCGCTTATCCCGCGGCCTGGCGGCGTTGTCCGTTCCTCCCATTTGCGTTCTCGACTTCGACGGCGACCTGACCGATTGGCTGGTGAGCCAGGGAAAGGCGACCCCCTTCGAGCCCTGGGCATGCTTCCACAGCAAAATGCACCTGGTGGAAACGGACGGCCTGCAGTGCGGTGTGATCGCACGCACCATCGGCGGTCCTTACGCGGTGCTGATTGCAGAACAGCTCCGGGTCGCGGGAGTGCAACTGATCCTTGGGCTGACATCGGCCGGCCGCGTGTCTCCATCGCTTCCCCTTCCCTGCCTGGTGGTCGTCAGCAGCGCGGTGAGGGATGAAGGCACATCGCTGCACTACCTGCCGCCCGGCGAGCAGGTAGCCTGTCCCACACCGATTTGCGATCTGCTGGCGAAGCATCTCGGCCGGTTGGGTTTGCCCGTGGTCCAGGGCTCTGTTTGGACCACCGATGCGCCCTACCGGGAAACCACCAAACAACTTCAGCGCCACGCCGCGGCTGGAATGCTGGCGGTCGAAATGCAGGCGGCATCGCTTTTCGCCTTTGCCACGGCCCTCCAACTGAACCTGGGCATCGTCGCCCACGTCACCAATGGAATCGATCACGCAGAGGAGCAATTCGATAAAGGCAAGGATGAAGATGGTTTTGCGCTCCTGCGGGCAATGATCCACGCGGGCCATAGCTACCTGGAACAGGCAAGGCGGGCCCGCGAACAGCAATGAGTGCAAGGGAGCAGCAGCTGGTGGCGAACGCGAGCAGGACCCTGGGAGTAGCCCTGATCGTACTGACGATGTGTGCCTGCCGGCCAGCTGCACGAGAGCCAGTCACATTGAGTTACTTCCGGCTTGGGTGGTCCCAACCCGACGAGCTGCCGGCAGCCGAGCCCTTGTCGCAGCAGTTCACGCGGAAGACAGGTATCCACCTTAAAAATCTTCCGGTTCCTGAGAATACGCTCGACCAAATGGCTCTCTCCCGTGAGCTACTGCAGCAGGGTGGTTCTGGTCCTGATGTTCTCGGCATCGATCTGATCTGGTCCGGGCTTCTGCAGGACTATCTCATCGATTTGCGGCCTTACCTGGGGACGGAAATTTCCGCCCTGGAGCCTGAATTGCTATCCAGCTACGTAGTGGATGGCAAAGTCGTGGCTATTCCCTATCAAATGCAGGTTGGTGTGCTGGAGTATCGGATCGACTTGCTGCAGCAATATGGCTATGACCATCCCCCAAAGACGTGGGACGAGCTGGAGCGGATGGCCCAGCGGATCCAGGCCGGTGAGCGCGCCAAAGGAAAGAAGGATTTTTGGGGTTACGTCTGGCAGGGAGCAGCTGCCGAATCATTAACCTGCAATGCGCTGGAATGGCAGGTCGCCGCAGGAGGAGGGCAAATCATTGAGAACGACCGGACGATCAGCGTGAATAATCCGGCGGCAATTCGGGCATGGCAGCGAGCTAGACACTGGATTGGTTGGATATCGCCGCCCAGCGTCGTAGCTTACCAGGAACTGGATTCAATGAACGTCTTCGACTCGGGAGAAGCAGCCTTCGGCCGAGTCTGGGGAGGAGCAACGATTCCCCTGAGCGGAAAATCCCGGCTGACCCACGCGCGCAGCTCAAAACTGTTTAGCGAGACCGGCTATGCGAGTATCCCCGGCGGGTCTGGAGGCTGGGCAGGAACCCTGGGAGGGTCGGGGTTGGCCGTTTCCAGTCACTCGCTTCATCCTCAAGAAGCTGTCGAACTGGTTCGGTTCCTGGTTCGCGAACAGATTCAATTGAGCCGGCAAGGGGCCACCGCCCAACCATCTGCGCAGCCTGAACCCCTGGATATGCCATCCCTCCAGGATTCGCATACCCACGGTGGGTTATCGAATCAGAGCGGCATAGCCCGGCGGCCCTCCGGTGTTTCCGGACGAGCCTATGAACAGGTTGCCAAAGCTTACATCGATGCGGTGCATTCGGTGCTGACCGGGCAGAGAGGTGCACCCGAAGCTGCAGCCGAACTGGAGCGTCACCTGATCCAGATAACGGGTTTCCGTACCGGACCACCTAAAACGTTAGACTGATTGTGCTTAGCTTGAACGAGGTTCGGAGTAAGCTCCCAAGCGACCCATGAAAACGCCAGACGTCAGCTTTTTCAACATCGGTCCACGCCTGACGCTCGCCTTTGCTGTCTTGCTCGCAGTTATCTTAGGGGGCAACGGACTTCTTCTATGGCAATTCCACATAGCTCGCCTGCAAACAGATCGTCTTACCGCTGCTAATCAGCAGGTGATTTCAGTACTGCGGCTACAGGAAATTCTTGTTTCGGCTCACGAGCGATTGGATGAACTGGCAAAGACCAGGGATTCGCGCCGATTGTTAACCGATGCCGAACCATTACGCAGTGCCCTTCTGGAGCAGACCAAAAGTACAAGGAACGCGCTTACTCATTTGCCCTCCCCAACCAGCCTGGATTCGGCGTTTTTGCCGACTCTGGACGGGATAGAGATCACCCTGCCGTCGCAGTTGGAAGCGATTAAAGCCCTGGCCGCATCGGGCGACTGGGAGGCTGTTCGCCTTCGGCTGGACAACGAATTCAAGCCGCTGGAGACGCAGACCGCAGCGCTGGTAGCAGACATTGATCGCGAGGTGAGCGGAGAGCTGAAACAGGCTGTCGCGAACATGAGAGCTGTGCAGCTCAGGATTCTTTTTATTGTTCCGGCCACAGCGATTTTCACATTTTTTATAGCTGCCTTTCTGGGGTGGGCCATAACGCGGCGGATCATAGAGCTCCGTCTGGAAGAGCGAATTACTGAGCGCACGCGCATCGCTCGCGAACTGCATGACACGCTCCTGCAGGGATTTATCAGCGCATCGATGCACGTCCATTTAGCCATGGACAAGCTGCCGGAGGGATCCCCGGCGAAAACGCAGTTGGCTCGTGCGCTGGAAGTCACGGAGCAGGTAATTGAAGAAGGACGCAATACGGTTCGAGGTTTTCGTTCGACCGAGGGAGAGATCCAGGATCTTGAGCGGGCGTTTGCGAGAGTTCCCCGAGAACTCGGCTTTGAAGATCAAATTGATTTCCGAATCATCGTGGAAGGCAGCCCACAATCGCTGCATCCCGTGATTCGCGATGAAGTGTATTCCATTGGACGAGAAGCCCTGGTCAATTCATTCCGCCACTCCGGGGCTACCAGGATTAAACTTGAGCTCCAGTATTCCGCCAGTCAATTGCGCGTTCTTGTGGGCGACGACGGCTGTGGGATCGACAGCCACGTACTAGAGGCCGGCCGGGACGGGCATTGGGGACTGTCCGGTATGCGCGAGCGAGCGCGACGGATCGGTGCGACCCTCAAGGTTTTGAGTCGCAATGGATCAGGAACAGAAGTGGAGCTGCGAGTGCCCGGCGATATTGCTTTTGGGTCTTCGAAGTTCGCGCCCAAGCGGTTTGCGGACACGGTCGGCCGCCAGATCGCAAGCAGCGAACCATTGCCCAAACCTCCAGTAAGCTGAATCAACGAGACCCAAGCGTTGATGATCTTCCTCTCGTGCATGAGGGAATGCTGCAGGGACCGGCCTGCGGGGAGATATGGCACCCCGTTTTCGTGGGCAGGTGAAGATCTCCAGCTATATCAGTATTTTCTGTTTATACAGAAATTACTGATATAATGAATACATGATATTAAGCGATTCTACGAAGCAATTCATTCTGCACTGGGGAGAGATGGGCACTCGCTGGGGGGTCAATCGTACTGTTGCCCAAGTGCACGCGCTTCTTTATCTATCACCCGAATCCCTTACTGCGGAGGATATCGCGGAGACTCTCTCTGTCGCGCGCTCCAACGTCAGCACCAGTCTTAAGGAATTGCAGAACTGGAACCTGGTAGAGATCGACAGCCGCATCGGCGATCGGCGCGACTTCTTTCAGACTTCCGCCGACGTGTGGACGCTCTTCCTCACGGTTGTCGAGCAACGTGTCGACCGAGAGATCATACCCACGCTCACCATGCTCCGGCGCTGCGCCGTCCAGGCCCGGGCCGAGCACCCCTCGCAGCCCGCAATTACAGAGCGCATCACCGCCATGCAGGTGTTCATGGAGGAGCTCTATGACTGGTACACACAAATCAGGAAGTTGCCTCCAGCCAGTCTGCGCTCGCTGATGCGCATTGGCAACGGGATTACCCGGATACTGCCCAAGGCACGGAGGCGGAGGTTGGACTGATGAATGCGCTTTTGACGCCCGCACCGGCGACACCTGCAACCACTCCTGTTTCTTTTCAGCGCTATTACGAGGAGGCGGGTCCAGATTACGCGGCCTGGAGTGCTCACTACAACATGCATTTCGGCTTCTTTCGCTGGGGCATGAACCCCTGCAAACGGGAAGCCATGCTGGAGCAGATGAACCTGGAAGTACTCGATCGTCTCCATCTTGAGGGCGACTCTTCGGCGCACTTCCCTACTCGCATTCTGGACATGGGTTGCGGTCTCGGTACAACGTTGCGCAGCTTCGCTTGCCGCCTTCGCTGGGCCGACCTGCACGGGATCACCCTCGTCCCGTGGCAGCTTGAACAGGGTCAATGCCTGAACCAATCCTGTCCGGAAGCCACGCGCATCACGCTCACTCTTGGGGACTACGAACACACCACCGAGCCAGCGGAATCCTTCGACGCCGTCTACGCGATCGAGAGCAGCTGCTACGCCCGTGGCGCAAACAAATCCGCGTTTCTTCAGGAAGCACACCGTCTCCTCCGCCCAGGAGGCCGTATTGCGATCGCTGACGGCTTTCTTGGTTCCGGCAAACTGCGTGGACGACAAAAGCATTTCTACCGCAAACTCTGTGAGTGCTGGGTGATCGACACCTTTGCCGAGGTCACGCAGTTTACACGCGAACTCGAACAATTGGGCTTTCGAGATATCGCAGTCGAGCGGATACAAACCCGCGTGACGCCCTCAGTCTTCCACATCCCGTGGGTCACACTCAAATTCCTGCTCACGGCCGTTGTGTTTGGCCCGCGTAAGATGACTCGCGCTCGCTGGAATAATGTGCTCGCGCCCATTCTGCTACCGTTCGTCGGCTTTCCCCTGGGCCCGGTCGCATACTACATCATCAGTGCGGCGCGTGATTGAGACGATCGTCGGATCCATTACCATCGCAATTACACTTTTGTTCCGAACGGCCCTGGCCGGCACTTCAGATTCAGGGTTGGCACATTTATTATTAGGTTGAGCACCACCCCTGGTATCGGATGTCTGCCATGCCCCCCACTGCGTCCGAAGTACGGGTCAATCGGGATTCCAGCCGAGAACAAATCCTGTCGGCGCAGCTCAGGCTTTTATATGCCAATGCAAACCTCGGAGTCGTGGTCAACATTCTGGCCGCTACCATCCTGGGCGGCCTGCAGTGGGGGACCGTTGCGAAGCCTCTAGTCGTCGCCTGGTGGCTCTACATTGCCCTGGTCTCAGTCGCGAGGTACATTCTTGCGCGCCGCTATTGGCATGCCTCACCCGGGCCATCGGACATCGACAAGTGGCGCTCATTGTTTAGCGTGGGGGTGGGTTTGGCAGGCGCCGGCTGGGGTGCGGCGGGTATTCTGCTCTACCCTCCCACTCACCTGACAAACCAGGTTTTTCTGGTCTTCGTTTTGGGGGGAATGATGCTCGGCGCCTCATCGGTGCTGGCTCCCCGGCCCGAGGCGTTTCTCTCCTTCTTACTTCCCGCAGGTCTCATCCCTGCAATCCGTCTTTGTATTGAGAGTGATGCAACGCATTTTGCCATGGGGTTATTGGCCACCGTGTTTACTGTCGCCACCCTGATCACGACCCGGCGGATTTATCGCATGGTGGATTCATCGCTCAGACTGCAGCTTGAAAACCGGGACCTGGTCGAGGAGCTACAAACAGCAAACCAGGAAACTGACGCCTTGAACCAGGCACTGGAACTCCGTGTCCAGGAGCGAACAGCCGCACTGGCCCAATCCGCCGAGCAACTTCGGGCCGAAATTGCCCAGCGGGAACAGGCAGAAGAAGAACTGTTACGCGCCCGCAAGCTGGAATCCCTGGGAGTACTGGCTGGTGGCATCGCTCATGACTTCAATAACTTCCTGACCGTAGTACAAGGAAATCTTGAAGTGGCTAAAGCACAAATGAACGCTGACCAGCCGGCCCAGGAATTTCTCGATCAAGCCGCGAGTGCTTGCCAACGTGCGAAGCTCTTATCGTCGCAGTTGCTGACGTTTGCCAAAGGGGGTGCTCCGGTCAGGCGCGTGGTTTCGATCGCCCAACTCATCACCGACGCTGTTCATCTTGCACGCACCGGCTCCCCGGTTGGCATTGGGGTCAAGATCGCAGAAGATCTCTGGCCGGCCGAGGTCGATCCAGGCCAGATCGGCCAGGTGCTGCACAACATCCTGCTTAATGCGCGTCAGGCGATGCCCGACGGCGGCACAATCGAAGTTCGCGCCGAAAATGTTGCCTTTGCGGATAGCCTCGACGATGCCGGGCCCCGGGTCAGAATCTCGATCCGCGACTCCGGTCGTGGCATGGCCGCCGATGTACTCCGGCGGATATTCGATCCATACTTCACCACCAAGCCGGGCGGCAATGGCCTGGGTTTAGCGACCGCCTACGCCATTGTGGGAAAGCACGGGGGTCACATTTCCGTGGAATCGACACCAGACGTGGGGACGGCATTTACCGTGGATCTGCCCGCGTCGCTCGAGACTCCTCTGCCTCCGCCTCCCGTGACCGTCCCTGTGCCGACGGGCACAGAACGGCTCCTGGTGATGGACGATGACGAAGCTCTACGGATCCTGTTTGAGGCCGTTCTCAGCAAGCTCGGTTACGATGTGCAGACGGCGCGGGACGGAGCCGAGGCCATCGCCGTTTGCGAAACAGCAAAAGCAGCAGGTAAGGGTTTTGGCGCGGTCGTTCTCGACTTGACTGTGACCGGTGGGATGGGCGGTTTGGAGGCTGCCGGCAGGTTGAAGCAACTCGACCCATCTTTGAAGCTGATCGTCTCCAGCGGTTATTCCGAGGCCCCGGTCATGTCACATTTCGGCGAGTACGGCTTCGATGCCGTCATTGTGAAGCCCTGGACTGTGAAAGAAATGAGCGAGGTTCTGCGCAGTGTACTGGTTGCGGATCCCGTTCGCTGAGTCTGAAGGATTCCGGTCAACCGCTAGAAGCCTCTTTATTTCTTTCTCAGGATTTCGATGAGCTTCTCGGGATGAATCGGCTTAACCACGAGCTCGAATTCATGACCCTGTTGCCGCGCTTCGGAAAGTATCCGGGAGACCCCGGCGTGCCCTGAAAAAAGGAAAATTTTGGTCGACGGGAGCAGATTTTTAACCGCAATGGCGAGTTCCACGCCGTTTATCTCGGGCATCTTTACGTCCGTGAGCAGGTAATCCGGCTCGATTTTCCTGGCCAGTTCCAATGCCGAGCGACCGCCATACGCGGCAAATGCTCGAAAGTTATAGAGCTCCAAGATCTCGGTGATGGTATCTGCAACTAAGTGCTCATCATCCACGACCAACACCTTCGGCTTCTCGAGCTCCGATTGCTCTATCGTCGTTTCCCTGTCTTGCGCGGCAGCGGATCCACAAGGACAGTCACCGGCCAGGCGAACCGCCGGTGGAACGTATCCGAACATCCACGCACCCTGCACGCCGGCTGCAACAGAGAACAATTCCATCAGCTCGTTTCGGCGCCGCCACAGTGGGACGGCGGTAGAGGCTTGCCGCTTCCGCGCAAGATGTTCTAGCGCGCACCCTATCCCATCGGGAACCATGTGTCTGTCAGACGGAACACATTGTTCAGAAGATTGAATCACTTATAGAGTTCCCGAAAGAGCCTTCGCGTGATGGGGTAGCACTCACAGGCGATCCTCTCCAGGTTGTCCGGGTCGAGGATGCGTACGAGTCCCCTTTGATACTGGATCAACCCGCTACGCTGCAGAATGCCTGCCATGAGGGTGACCGTGGAGCGGCGGGTGCCGATCATGTTGGCTATAAGCTCCTGAGTCAGGGGAATATCCCGGCTGTCGAGCCGGTCCTGAACCATGAGCAGCCAGCGGGAGAGGCGCTCCTCTCCATCGTGCATCCGATTGCAGGCCGCGAGCTGGGCGAGCGTGCGGCCTTGGTACTGCACGTAGCGGAGGACCAGACGGCGTAGAGTTTCTTCCCGCAAAAGATGCTGTTCGAAGGTTCTGAAGTCCATGCGGAAACCGCTGCCTGCAATCTGCATGAGACAGCGGGTAAAGCCGCCCCCCGGGCCAAGCACCTGGAGGACTTCAGGCAGCCCTTCACGGCTGATGACCCCGACCTCCACCGCATCACCGTTGGACATAGTGGTCATGATCGAAGCCATGCCGGAGGTGAGAAAGTGCACATAGCGGGGAACCTCTCCAGGCTCATAGAGCACGGCGCCGAGAGGCAACGGCACTGCTTCCATATGGGTGAGGAGCGGGGCTCGAACCGCGGAGGGAAGTGTTTCTAGCAGCAGATTCGAGAGCGGGAAAGCCAAGGATGTGGGACCTTCTAAATGGGCTCGACCAGGAAAGCGGTTGGAGTCTGGGACAGGCCTTTCGCGGGAAGGGAGGGTGCTAACCCCTTCTCTTTTGGGAGGTTATCCCAAACCCAAGGGTTTCGAAGGTAAGCAAGCGAACATAGCGAGCGATTTTCGGGGAGGAGACTTCGCCGAGGCACTCCTGACCCGGTCTGCCTCTTCATTTCGGGAACGATGAAGAGCAAAGACGCGTTCCAGATGCCTCTTCCCTGCTGCGAGGCTCCAATTTTGCAAGCACGGGTGGATCCCAACTTCGGCGGTTCTTCATCTATGCCCTTGTCCAGACGAATCATCGATCACCAGGAAATCCGAACCTGGGCCGCATCGTGCCAAGCTATTCCGGCCGAGGTTTCTCCTGGTCAGGAGGTTGGCCAAATCCCTGAGATTCGGTTTATGTTCCTCGACGGCTCCCCCTGCCCATCACAGGTCACCCCCATCTCCTGGGAAGATTTCTTCGCAAGATTCGATCTGGAAGGATTGGTGCTTGCCTGCGAAGATGCTCGTTCAGACAAACCGAGTAAGCAGTATGAGTTGCTTCGAAAAGATACGGCGCAACCAGGATAGAGATCCGCGGAGAAAGTCAGGTGCTGCCCACAAGGAAGTTACTTGTGCAACAATACCGCACAGATTCATGCTCGGTGAGCCGGCGAGCTTATCCTCGTCCGGGAACGAAAGGTGCACGTTGCCTGCAAGCCCCTTCAACAACAAATTGCTTCAGTGTCTGGATGCCGGCGTTCTGGAGCGTCTCTCTCTCCGCCCGGTCACGCTTGAACTAAACCACGAGATTGCATCCGTGGGGAACCCTATCAATGAACTCATATTCATCGAAGAGGGTATGAGCTCGATGACTACCGCCTTCAGAGACGGCTCGGAGGTCGAGGTCGGCCTATTCGGATACGAATCGGTAGTTGGGGTGTCGGCGCTAATGGGGAGCAAACACAGCATGAATCGCATCTATATGCAGATCGCGGGCCGCGGGTTCTGCTCACCCATCAGGGCGGCAAGGATAGAGTTCGAGCTTGGCGGCCATTTTCAGCATCTCGCCCTGCGCTATGTGCAGGCACAACTCACGCAAGCCACGCAGTTTGCCGGTTGCAACGCGAGACATCGCCTGAGAGAGCGTCTGGCCCGCTGGCTGCTGCTCTGCGCCGATCGCGCCCGGTCGGACCGATTCCGCATTTCTCATGAATTTCTTGCCTATATGTTGGGAAGTACCCGTCCCACAGTCTCACTTGAAGCAGCCTCTTTCAAAGCACGAGGGCTTATCAAATACTCCCGGGGAGTCATATCCATCCTGGACCGCAAGGGCCTGGAGCAGAAGGCGTGCGAGTGCTACCGCGTGGTAAGAGATCAACTCGACCTCGAGATGGGTTAACCACGGGTTTTTTATCCTACGACGCCCTCGTCGTTAAGAAGAGTTAGTCCTATTGCGTCGAAAATATGGCGATGGCGTGATAGATTGCGGGTACTCGTCTAAAGGCCCACGAGTAGGGGGAACCGTTGGCGCTCACCATCACCGGTTTATCAAAGACCTATCCCAATGGGGTTAAGGCACTCAAGAATCTTTCACTCACCATCGGTAATTGCATGTTCGGCCTGCTGGGTCCGAACGGCGCCGGCAAAAGCACGCTGATGCGCACGATAGCGACGCTGCAGGATCCAGATGTGGGCGAGATCCATCTGGACGAGATAGACGTGCTGAAGGATAAGACAGCGGTTCGCAAGCTGCTGGGCTATCTGCCCCAGGAGTTTGGCGTATATCCGAAGATATCTGCTCTGGCCATGCTGCACCATCTCGCCGTGATGAAGGGCATCACCAACAAGACGGAGCGCAACCAAATGGTGGATGCGCTGCTGAACCAGACGAATCTATGGGGCGCGCGGAAGAAGGCGCTGGGTACATACTCCGGCGGCATGAAGCAGCGCTTCGGGATCGCGCAGGCACTGCTGGCAAATCCGAAGCTGATTATCGTGGATGAACCGACAGCCGGTTTGGATCCGGCGGAACGCAATCGCTTCCTGAATCTACTGAGCTCGATCGGCAACGATGTGACCGTGATTCTTTCCACCCACATCGTTGAGGATGTGCGCGAACTCTGCCCCCGGATGGCGATTATCGCCAATGGCCAACTGTTGTTGGAGGGGGCCCCGGCAGCAGCGCTGGACGCGTTGAAAGGAAAGATCTGGAGCAAGGTGGTTGCAACCGATGACGAACTGCGTGCTCTGGAAGCCAATTTCAGCCTCATCTCTACCCATTTGGCCGCCGGCCTGCACGAGGTTCGTATCTATTCAGAATCGAATCCCGGAGAGGGTTTCCTCCCCGTTACTTCCAGTCTTGAAGATGTCTACTTCATCAATCTTGCCGAACACGCGAAGAACTGATTTCAAGCTCAACGAAAGCCAGATGCAGGGAAGAGACCTATGGCACTGTTTTGGGAGTTTTTCTCGTTTGAGTTGAAGTTGCGGCTCAAGAGCGTATCCACTTACGTCTACTTCGCGCTCTGGTTTGTACTCGCCTTTCTTTCCATCGCCGCACAGGACTTTCTCAATACCGGCAACGATAAAATCCTGCTGAACGGCCCGTTCGCCACCAGCATCCTTTACCTGATGTTCAGTTTCTTCGGCATGCTGGTCATAGCGGCCATCTTCGGAACCTCGATCCTGCGCGACTTCCAGAGAGACACCTACCAAATCATCTTCACCAAGCCGATCACCAAGTTCGCCTATCTCGGCGGTCGCTGGGCAGGTTCCTTCGTCATCACCGTCTTATGCTTCAGTGGCATGGTTTTTGGCGAAGCCATCGGCACGCTCGCTCCCTGGGCGGACCACACCCGTATAGCCCCTGGCCACCTGGGCTGGTATCTGCACCCATTTTTGGCCATCACCGTGGTGCAGATCTTTTTTCTGGGTTCGCTCTTCTTCGCTGTTGCCGCCCTCACCCGCAAGCTCTTTGTCGTTTATCTACAGGGCATCGTTGTCTTTCTTGCTTACCTGGTTGTGAACGCCGTCTTTGCCGCCACCGGTTCGCTCGAGCATTTCTGGTCCGCCATCTTCGACCCCGTGGGTATGCGCCTGTTCGACAGTGTCACCCGCTATTGGACGGTGGTTGAAAAGAATACGCTGCAACTGCCGTGGTCCGGAGTCTTTCTCTATAACCGGCTTATCTGGAGTGCCGTTGGCCTGCTCTCGCTGGTCGCCGCGTACCTGCTGTTTCCCTTTTCCGTCGAGGCGCTGACTGAAAGATCGCATGCCCCCAGAACCGCCACCGATCCTGAGGACGACTCCGCTGACTCCATGCCCACGCGCTCGCTGGTGGCCAAAAGACTGCCCGCCGTCCACCAGATCTTTAGCCCCGCGACCACTTGGTCACAGTTCCTGACCCTCACCCGCCTGCGCGTCACCAACATCCTGCACGAGTTTCCCTTCTGGGGCATCGTGGGCGCCATGCTCGTTTTCGTTCTTGCCAATGGCCACTTTGCCGGCCGCATGCTGGAGGCGAACGTCTATCCCGTCACCTTTCTCATGCTGCTGGCGGTCCAGGGCGGCTCAATGCTCTTCTTCCTCATCATCGCCACTCTCTACGCCGGCGAGCTGGTCTGGCGTGAACGCGATATCCAGTTCTCCGGCATTCATGATGCGTTGCCCATGCGTGAGTCGACCGACTGGCTCTCCAGACTCTGTGCCCTTGCGCTCATTGAGCTCTTCCTGCTCACCATCGTCCTATTCTGCGGCATCCTCAGCCAGACCATCGCCGGGTACTACCATTACGAACTGATCCAGTACTTCAAGCAGCTTTTCCTCATCACCTTTCCCCATATACTCATCTTCACCCTGCTGGCCCTTTTCCTGCAGACAGTTCTTGGCCATAAGTTCATTGCCCACGGTTTCGTTATCGGGCTCTTCGTCCTCACCCCTATCCTCCTCACTCATGGCTGGGAGAATACACTTTATCTCTTCGGCAACACTCCGAGTTACACATACTCAGACATGAACGGGTATGGCCATTTCGTCCCCGCCATATTCTGGTCCATCGTCTATTGGCTCTCCATCTCCGCTTTCCTCGGCGTGCTCTCCATCGCGTTTGCGGCGCGGGGATCCGACGACTCCTGGGCTGGCCGCCTGCGCCTCGCCAATAGCCGCGCTCGCCGCCTCATTCCCGCTGGTGTCTGCTTCCTGCTCATCGCCATCGGCAGCGGCTGCTGGTACTTCTACAATGCCCACGTGCTGAACGAATACTTGAACAGCAAGGCTCGGCGTGATATTCAGGCGCAGTATGAGCGCGACTTCAAGAAGTATGAGGGTCTTCCCCAACCCAAGATCATCGCCGCAGCAGCAGCCATCGACATCTTCCCCGAACGGCGCGCCTTTTCTGGAACCGGCCACTTCGTCCTGCAGAACAAAACGCCGAGTCCGATCTCGCAAATACACCTCGTCGATACCGAGCAGTCGGTCACCAACGTTCACTTCGACCGCCCCTTCCACAAGCTCTCATCGAGTCCGCGCGACCTATACACCATCTATGCGCTCGACCAGCCGCTCGCAGCCGGTGACAAGGTCAACCTCGATTTCAATGTCGGCCTTGCTCCTCACGGGTTCATGGATGGCAACGAGCGGCCCGAGCTCGCCTACTCAGGCACATTCTTCGACGCCAGCCACTTTCCCGGCATCGGCTACAACCCTCGCTTTGAGCTCTCGGACCCGCGCCGCCGCCGCGAGGAGCACCTGGGCCCAGTCTCGGAGCTGCCCCACCGCGGAGACCCGGTGGCCAGCCGAACCAATCTCTTCACCCAGGACTCCGACTGGATCTCTTTCCGCACTACTGTCAGCACGTCTGAGGATCAGATCGCCCTGGCGCCCGGCTATCCGCAGCGGGACTGGCGCCAGAACGGCCGCCACTACTACGAATACGACATGGGTGACGTCAAGATCCTCGACTTCTTCGCCTACGTTTCAGCCCGTTATAACGTCCAGCGCCAGGTCTACAACGGTGTCGCCGGACCTGTCAGCATCGAGGTCTATTCCGCACCGGCCCACCCCTACGACATCGATGACATGATCGCCTCCACCAAGGCTGGCCTCGCATACTACGAGAAGAACTTCAGTCCTTACCAATTCCGTCAGTTCCGCATCCTCGAGTTTCCCCGCTACCGCACCTTCGCGCAGTCGTTCCCCAACACCGTACCCTTCTCCGAATTTGGCTTCATTGGCCGCGTCCTCAACCCCCAGGACGATATCGACCTGACCTACTTTGTCACTGCCCACGAGCTTGCCCACCAATGGTGGGGCCACCAGCTCATTGGTGCCCGCGCGGAAGGTTCGAACATGATGTCCGAGTCGCTGGCCGAGTACTCAGCCCTGCGTGTTATGCAGAAGAAATACGGCGATGGCCAGATGCGCAAGTTCCTTAAGCATGAGCTCGATGGCTACCTTCGTGGCCGCTCACAAGAGAGTCGGCACGAACCGCCCCTCGTCCTCGTGCAGCGCGAACCCTATGTCTGGTATCAGAAGGGGTCGCTCGTCCTCTATGCTCTTTCCGACTACATCGGCGAGGACAAGCTCAATCTTGCGCTGCATAACTTCCTCCTCCAGTACCGCTATGCCAATGCGAACGATTCCCAGAGCGGCCCGTATCCGGATACGCGGCAGTTCGTCGCAGCGTTACGGGAGCAGACGCCACCGGAGCTGCAGTACTACATCACCGACGCCTTCGAATCCATCGTTCTCTATGACAACAAAGCGTTGTCCGCAACTGTCTCTGAGGCGCCGGACAAGAAGTACAAGGTGACGCTGACGGTGCAGGCACGCAAGTTAAAGTCCGACGGGAGTGGTGTGGAGACCCCGATGCCGTTGAACGACTTTATTGATGTTGGGCTCTTCACCGGTAAGAAAGATCATGAGAAGGTGCTCTATTTGACGAAAGAGAAGTTCACGAGCGAGAAGCAAACCTTCGAGATCCTGGTCGATCAGATGCCGACGCGCGCCGGTATCGATCCGCAAAACAAGCTGATCGACCGGGACGCAGACGACAATCTGGTGGATGTCACGAAGCACTGATGAGATGCTGATCAATACAGCGACAGGCTGGGTTCTGGGAAGATGGCGGAAAATTCGATACGCATCGGTGCGTTTCATGGATTCTCTGCTGCCCGGACTATAATTGCCACGCCTACGGACAGCCTTCTTGTTTCCGCAGGAAGAACGAGCGAAGGAGAGTACACCCATGGATGCAAAATCCGGAGCACGAGAACGCTTCGACACGGTCCTCGGTGATTTGATAGAACTCAGCCACCGCATCCATGCAAACCCGGAACTGGGCTTTGAGGAAGTAAAGGCCTCGGCCTGGCTCTGCGAATATCTGGATGCGGCGGGTTTTTCAGTGGAGACGGGGATTGGCGATCTCCCCACTGCGTTCCGAGCCCGCGCCGGGTCCGGGCCGTTGCATATCGGTATTTGCGCGGAATACGATTCCCTGCCCGGAATTGGTCACGCGTGCGGCCATAACATCATTGCCTCGTCGGCAGTTGGCGCGGCGGTTGCCGCGGCCAAAGTGGCGGATGAGCTCGGCCTAACTATCAGCGTGATCGGAACTCCGGCCGAGGAGGTGGGAAACGCAAGTGGAAAGATTCTGCTGCTCGAGCGCGGAGGCTTTGCGGATCTCCACGCGTCCATGATGGTGCACCCAGCTCCTTTTGATATGCTCCGGGCGAAGATCATCGCCGCTTCTATGTTTGACGTTTACTGCACCGGCAAAGAGTCGCACGCGTCGGCGTATCCCGAACTAGGCATCAATGCGGCGGATGCATTGACCATCGCGCAGACTGCATTAGGCCTGCTGCGCCAGCATATTCGCTCTACCGATCGAATCCATGGCATTGTGACCAATGGCGGCGTTGCTCCAAACGTGGTTCCTGCTCACACTTCGGCCAAATACATCATTCGCTCGGAGACACTGGATCAGCTAGACGCATTGCGACCCAGGGTTCACCGCTGTTTTGAGGCGGGAGGGCTGGCTACGGGTGCGCAAGTCAAGATAGTCGGCGGCGACAAACCCTATGCCGAGATGCATCACGATGATGATATGGCGGCTCTGTATCGCAGGAATTCCGAGGCGCTGGGACGGCCGTTCCCAGCTCTGGGCGAGTGGGAAACGCGGCCTAGCGGTTCCACTGACATGGGCAATGTTTCTCGAGTGATGCCGTCGATCCATCCGATGATCGGAATCAACTCCCTACCCGCCGTCAACCACCAGCCCGAATTTGCCGCGCACTGCATTACCCCGGACGCAGATAAGGCACTGGTGGATGGCGCATTGGCGATGGCGTGGACGTGCATCGATATGGCGACGATTCCTGAGGTGCGCAGCCGTCTTATGGCCAATTTCAGCCCCAATGGGTAGTGTGAGGTTAAGGACTCGTCAGTCCAACATCTGATAACCGCTCGAGATAGCGCGAGATTTTTGCTCGCGGCAATGGACATGACTGCATATGCGCCCCGTCTAACTCTGATCTCGCACCGCCACGCTCGGTCGAAAAAACATTTCCAAGAAAGGTCCGCTGAACTGCGGATCCCTCCGCTTCGGTCGGGATGACAAAGGGGAGGGCGGCCGCTTCCACTTAGAGCAGTTGCCAATAAGAGCAGTGCTGATAGGAAACTGTTTTTTAGCCACTTGGGTCGGCCGAAGGCACCATGGGTGTCCGCGCGAAACCACTAGCTGCCGGGATCGGGAGTTTATTTCTCATGAAGCGCGAGTGAGAGGTGTTCGAGGTCCAAATGTGGGAGGATAGTTATACGGCAGTGCCGGCCGAAGACAAGGACTAAAGCATGCAGGCGCCTATCAAGCTGGAACTAACCAGCAAAGTTCAGCCGGGGGAGTGGCCACCGGATTCGCCTGTTCATGCGATTTCACGCCGGATCCTGTGCGTTTTTCCGCGATACACCAAGTCATTCGGCACGTTTGATAATGCATATCCGCTGCTGGGTGTGAAGGCGTTTATGCCTCCGCAGGGGCTGCTGGTGATTGCGGCCTATATCCCAAAGCACTGGGAGGTAAGGTTCGTCGATGAGAACGTGCGCCTGGCGAAAGAACGCGATTTCCGGTGGGCAGACGCGGTGCTGGTCAGCGGGATGCACATTCAGCGAAAGCAGATCGACGATATAAACCGGCGGGCGCACGCCCTGGGGAAGGTGACGGCGTTGGGTGGACCTTCCGTATCGGGCTGCCCGGAATATTATCCCGATTTTGATTACCTTCATTTGGGCGAACTGGGCGACGCAACCGACGCGTTGCTGACTGCGCTCGCCCAAAGCCTGCACAGGCCACCGGCCCAAATAAGATTGACCACCGGGGAACGATTGCCGATGACCCGGTTCCCCACGCCTGCCTACAAACTGGCGGGGATGTCGCAATACTTTTTAGCCAACGTGCAGTTTTCAAGCGGATGTCCGTACCGATGCGAGTTCTGCGATATCCCGGAACTTTATGGGCAGAATCCTCGCTTGAAGACACCGCAACAACTACTGATCGAATTGGACGCAATTGTCGAGAGTGGTTGCGTAGGCGCCGTTTATTTCGTGGACGACAATTTTGTCGGGAATCGTAAGGCTGCGAAGGAATTGCTGCCCTACTTGATCGAATGGCAGAAGCGCAAGCGCTATCCGCTGGAATTTGCGTGCGAAGCTACTTTGAATATCATCAAGTCGCCTGACCTGCTGGAGATGATGCGCGAGGCGTCGTTCTGGACAATCTTTTGCGGAATCGAAACCCCTGACCCGGTGGCCCTGAAGGCTATGGACAAAGACCATAACAATCAGATGCCGATCCTCGAAGCAGTGCAGACGTTGAACAGCTACGGCATGGAGGTGGTGTCGGGGATGATTATGGGCCTTGATACGGACACGTATGACACCCCCGATCGCATTCTGGAATTTGTAGAAGCTTCGAAAATTCCAGTGTTGACGATCAATTTGTTGCAGGCTTTGCCGCGTACGCCTTTGCACCGGCGGCTCCAGGCCGAAGGAAGATTAATCGAGCAGGAAGGCCGCGAGTCGAATGTTGACTTCAAGCTGCCGTACGAGGACGTGGTCGCTATGTGGAGGCACACCTGGCGCACGGTCTTCGCACCCGAAGCCATCTATCGCCGTTTCGAATACAACCAGAAACACACCTACCCGCATAGGATCGAGATTCCGCCAACTGGAAAATTAAATCTGCGCAATGTGTGGAAGGGACTCAGCACCCTGGCCAAGCTGATCGTGAAGGTGGGCATAGCCAGCGACTACCGTACGATCTTCTGGCGAATGGCGGTACCGGCGCTGAAAAGCGGGGATATCGAAACGGTGATTCACGTAAGCCTGGTCGCGCACCACATGATTTCGTTTTCACGGGAGGCTGACGCAGGAGTGCAGAACGCTTCGTTCTTTTCGACTAAGTTGGAGCAGACAGCGTAAGGCTATGGTCTGCGGTAGGTGACCGCTCCCTGGACCAGAACCTGCTGCACGTGGCTGGTGTACTCGAAGGGATCGCCATCGAAAACAACGGCGTCGGCATCCTTGCCTTTGGTGAGCGAACCAACGCGGTCATCGATTCCCAGAATCTTTGCCGGGGAGATGGTGATCGCACGCAGCGCCGCTTCCATGCCCAGTCCGTTGGCGGCGGCGACGGCCGCTTCAAACAATAACACCCGGCTCTTGGGTACATAGGCGACATAGCCAGTCATGATCGAGATGGGAATCCCGGCCTGCTGCAGCAAAGCAGCGTTCTCATAGGTCGCATTCGCGGTCTCCAGGCTTTCGGTTGGCTGCATGACTGCGCCGACCAGGCAAGGCACTCCGGCTTGCTTGATCCTGTCGCGGATGAGATAGCCCTCCGTCACCGAGGCCAACATGTACTTCAAGTGAAACTCAGTGCCGATACGAATCGCAGTGTCGATATCATCGGCGCGGTAGGCATTAAAAATTGCCGGAGTCCTACCTGACACGACGTCGGCCAGCGCCGCGGACTTGGGTTCGATGGCGGGTTCTTTGGAGAGATCACTTCCCTCCTGCTTCCACTTGTCCCACTTGTCCTGATACTGCCTGGCTTGAAGCAAAGCGTCACGGATGATCTCCGCCGTCTTCATGCGCGTGACCGGAGCCTTGTGGCTTTTACCGTACGTTTCCTTGGGCGACTCCCCCAGATTGAATACCATCGCCGAGTTGAGCCGAACGGTAAGTTGATCCATGGTTCGAAATGGAGACTGCGGTCCGGCGGTCTTGAAGATACCTGCGCGCCCGGCGATAGGGTTCGTCGGCCCCGGAGTGACCTGAAGAGTAGTGACGCCGTACGCATTCACGTAGTGGTAGAGCAGATCTTCGGGATTCAGGCTATCGCGTACATTCACGTCCGCCGTATTAGGGTCGGTCGACTCGTCCTGATCGGCGTCGGCGGGGATGTTGTACGCGCCAGCAACGCCGGTGGTTGTGTCCGCATCGATCATCCCCGGTATGACGTAGGCGCCGCTAACCACCTGAAAACCCTTGGGTGGCTGCAGGTTCGCACCCTGCCGCACCTGGTCGATCTTGCCATCGCGAATGAGCACCACCCCGGGCCCGCCTTGCGGGCCTGTATCCATGGTGTAGAGATGCTCAGCAACGAGAGCGACGTTTTGCGCCCGCAGCGAGGAGGTGCAGGCCAAAGCCGCCGCAAGGGCCAGGGGAGAAATCCGCGCTCTCATTGCCCACCTCCCGGATAGCGGCCGGTTACGTGGAATCCGCCCGTGGCATAGCGCAGATCGGCAGGATTGCTGCGGTCGAAGACCTTTTCTCCTTCGATCCAGGTTTCGAGTACATGTGTATACACGCTGAGTGGAGTTCCGCTGAGAATGACGAAATCCGCATCCTTACCCGCCTCAAGACTTCCTACCCGGCTTTGAAGGTCGAGCATCTCCGCGGGATAGATGGTGAGTCCCTTTGAGCGCTGCATCTTCGCTCATGCCGCCGCGGACGGCGAGGGCAGCCGAGCGCAGCAACAGGCGGGAGTTGGTGATGGGATCGTCGGTGTTGAAGGCCACCTTCACGCCCGCCTTTTCGAGGCGAGCTGGGCAACTAATGCTGAAGTTGATGGTTTCCGGCTTGCCGCCCGGTGAGTCGATCATGGTGAAGCTCACGCCGATATGGCGTTTGGCCAGCTCATCAGCAACGTCGCACGATTCCGTTCCGTGGTGCACGACGACGCGATAGTGAAATTCATCGGCGAGGCGGAGCACGGTCATCACGTCGTCGGCACGGTGCGTATGGTTGTGCACAACGCGCTTGCCGTCGAGAACCTGGACTACAGCGTCCAGTCCCAAATCGCGATCCGGCTCCTTGGCATTTTTGTCATTGGCGGCAACGGCCTTGGTGTAGGCGTCCCATTTAGTCTTGTATTGTTGTGCCTTCTCGAAGATTCCGCGGGCCAGAGCCGCCTCTTCCATGCGCGTCATTGGAGCCTGGTTGCGCGTTCCGTAACCTTTGGGATTGGTTCCATTGGCCATCTTCATGCCGCCGATGGTGCCCGGGATCAGCATCTGCTCGATGGTAGTACCGCGCAATTTGACATAAGCCGTCTGGCCACCCATCACATTGCCGCTGCCCGGCATGATGTTGGCGGTGGTGATGCCTCCTGCGTTTGCCATGCGGATATTGGGATCGGCCGGATCGATGGCGTCGAGTGCGCGCAACGCCGGCTGGACGGGACCGCTGCTTTCGTTTCCGTCTTGCGAATCGGAGACGGTTGGGTTGCCCATGATGCCGATGTGAGAATGTGAGTCGACGATACCGGGCATGATGACTTTGCCGGCGGCGTCCTGAATCTTGGCGCCGGCTGGAATCTGAACTTTGCCTGCTTCGCCAACGGCGACAATCTTGCCGCCCTTGATCACCAAGACCCCTTGCGCAATGGGCGGCCCTGTAATGGGCAGGATGCGGGCACCTTGCACCACCAGTACGCCTTCATCGTGGGCGCTCTGGGCTGGGGCCAGAGAGACAAGAGAGGCGAGCACGCCTCCCAAAAGCAACATGGTGACCGCGGCAGCTTTGCTTCTCTGCATCCACAAACGTCCTGATCCTGGGTTGCCCGAGTATACACTGCCCTTCCGTGAGCCCAACCGCGGGAGCGGACAGAGGTAGCTCCTGGAAGGTGTCAATTCGCCGTGGTAAAGCAAGACACATCTCTAAGCCTGTCAGCTCGATTCTCCGGTACCTGAATGTTTCAGTTGAAGGGCGCACGCTTTTGTTCAACCGGGACTTTCAGTAAGTGCCGATCTATTGGTCTTGGCTTATAGATACGTGCCTGGCGGTGGTGCTTGACACCCAATTCATAGGGGCATCTAATCGCCAACGTTCGTATAACCGGGCATTTCGGAAAGCCTCGAAAATCTATGCACCTCAGCGTCAAGCTTTTATTAATTGGCTCTCTGGCAATCTCCATCGAGGGATGCAAGAAGTCCACTCCTGTTGCCGTCAATGACGGGGCCGATTGGACGATGTATGGGAGAACCACCGACGAGCAACGGTTCAGCCCTTTGACTCAGATCAACGGGCAGAACGTTGGCCAGCTCGGCCTGCTCTGGAGTCGAGAGCTGGGCACGACGCATGGCCTGGAAGCAACGCCACTGGTCTCGAACGGGGTGATCTATACCACGAGCCAGTGGAGCGTTGCCTATGCGCTGGACGCCCGAGACGGCAAGATCCTGTGGACTTTTGATCCCAAAGTGCCTCGCTCCCACGCGCGCACGATCTGCTGCGACACGGTCAATCGCGGCGTCGCCCTATACCACGACAAGGTGTACCTCGGCACCCTAGACGGGCGGCTCATTGCTCTGGACGCCAAGTCCGGAAATCCGGTTTGGGATGTAGTGACCGTTGACCAGTCCAAACCCTATGCGATTACCGGCGCGCCGCGCATTGTCAAAGGGATGGTTCTGATCGGCAATGCGGGCTCAGAGTTTGGGGTGCGGGGTTATCTCTCCGCCTACGATGCGGAAAGCGGGAAGCTGATCTGGCGCACGTACACCGTGCCGGGCGATCCCGCGAAAGGGTTCGAGTCAAAAGCACTGGAGGATGCGGCAAAAACCTGGCACGGGCAGTGGTGGGTCGCGGGCGGCGGAGGCACGGTGTGGGACTCAATCGTCTATGACCCCGCGCTCGACCTGATCTACGCCGGCACCGGCAACGGAACGGCGTGGTACCGCGATCTGCGCAGCCCGGGTGGAGGCGACAATCTGTACCTGGCCTCCATCCTGGCGTTTCGCGCTAGCACCGGGGAGTTAGTTTGGCACTACCAGGTAACACCACAAGAAAACTGGGACTACGACGCTACGCAGCCGCTGATGCTCGCCGATCTGAATATCGGCGGCAGCGCGCGCAAGGTCATCATGCAAGCGTCGAAGAACGGATTTTTCTACGTGCTCGATCGCCAAACCGGCCAGTTCCTTTCCGCGAAAGCCTTTGTCGACCAGGTTACGTGGGCCACGGGAATCGATCCGAATAGTGGACGGCCGGTCGAGTCTCCGGCGGCTTATGACGGGCTGCACGCAGTACTGGTTTCCCCCGCACCAGGAGGCGCTCATAACTGGTACCCCATGGCGTTCAATCCCACCACGGGTCTGGTTTACCTGCCTGCCAGACAGGGCTCCTACGCGCTGCACGCTCCGGACAAGGGTTGGGTTTCGAACACCACCAACTGGAACCGCGGCGAGGATGCATCGTACAACGGGCCCCTGCTGGCCAAATACAACGCCCTTCCTCCCATGACTGGCCTATTGATCGCCTGGAATCCTGCTGAGCAGCGTGAGGTGTGGCGGGTCACTCTTCCCATGGTCGAAAGCGGCGGAGTGCTGGCGACCGCGGGCAACCTGATCTTCCAGGGGCGCTCTGACGGACTGTTCTGCGCCTATCGTGCGACCGACGGCAAGAAGCTCTGGCAGTTCGACGCCGGCACGGGCATTATGGCTCCGCCTGTCACTTATCTTGTCGGCGGAGTGCAATACATTACGCTCATGGTCGGCTGGGGCGGCGCCGCTGGGCTCAACAATATCACCGGCAGCGGGGTGGTCAAACCTGGCTTTGGCCGCATCCTTACCTTCTCTCTTGGCGCTCATGCAAAACTCGAGGTTCCTCCGTTCGGCTACCCGGGACCGCCTTCGCCTGCGATCCACATGAACGCCACGCCGGCGATGATTCGTGAAGGCGAAGTGCTCTTCGGGAAGCACTGCTTCTACTGCCACGGAGTGTCGGTAGTCTCCAGCTCCGGCGTTCCTGACCTGCGCTACGCTGCCGCCGAAACCCACAAACAATTCGAGTCCATCGTGCTGGGAGGAGCTCGCCAGCAACTTGGAATGCCATCGTTCCAAGATGCACTGAAGCGTGATCAGGTGCGAGCGATTGAGGCGTATATTTTGTCCCGCGCAGCTAGCCCCGATACAGGGAAGTAAACCCACTTTTCCGCTGGCGCGGACCCGGCCCTTCAGCTGGTCGAGTGCATGGTTTGCTTCGGCTCGCCCGCCTTGGCGGCGCCCCTCAGCGTTCTCCGGCGGCGCTCCAGAACCACCTCCCGCGTTTGGAGCAGCGAGTAGCACAACTTCCATGTGTTGCAGAAGTCCGGCTCACCACTGGCAGCCCGTAGCTCGGCGAAAGGGGGATTTTGTTGAATGGCGAGAAGATTTCGTCGTGGGCCGCCAGGAGGGCATCCGCATCGATCGCGCCTCTCGTCACGAGTGAAGCGGCCATGTTCCAGACAGGACCACCCCAAACCCCAAGAGCCGCCGTTTGTGCTTGGTTTCCGCCAAAAGTACACGCCGGGACCCGGAATCTGGCTGTCCGGACCCGTTATGTGACGTATCGATACAACAAGTTGAGCGATCTGATGCAGAGGGGCCACTCAAATGCACTGGTTAGGTGGAGTAGCGATGCATCTCCTCTTTCAGGTTCCCTGAACTAAGTCAGCTCATCTGAAGTTCTCCCTATCTTAGTAATGACAACCTTAGGAGGTTGATATGTTTGCACGTAACGTCTCATTTCATCTGAAAGGCAATATGCTTTCTGACTATACCCGAGCATTCGACAAGGACGTTCTTCCATTGCTTCGGAGCCAGAACGGCTTTAAGGACGAAATTACATTCGTCGGTCCTGGCGGACTCGATGTGACTGCCATCAGTCTGTGGGATAACAAAGCCAGTGCGGAAATTTACAACGCCCATGCTTACCCCGAAGTGTTGAAGGCGATGGCGAGATTTATCGAAGGAACGCCGAAGGTTCAGACCTCTGACGTGGTCAACTCGACCTTTCATAAGATCGCCGTTCCCGTAGGAGCGTAGATCTGTGGGCTTTTGACGTGGGAAGGCGGTTAATCCCGCCTTCCCGGACTGACGCCAGCATAGGACTTCTGGAACGCAAAGCTCCGCTCGAAGACGCTGATCGCGCCCCACTCGCTGGCTGTCGCCTATTCCCGCCCGTGCTAGAATCCGCGCTGGGGGAAAGCACCGCATGACACCTTACATGGATCGCAAGAGCTGCTACTTATTTGGTTTCTTGCTTCTTGGTGCTGTTTTGAGCCCGGCACAGTCCGCACCAGCGCAGACCAATTCACCGCAGGCCAAGCAGTCGGTGCGCTGGGAAGAACTTACCGGCGCCGACTTCATCGAAGCTATCAAACGATCGCAGGGCACGTGTCTTTTGCCATTCGGCATCCTGGAGAAGCATGGACCACATCTGCCGCTGGGGACCGATTTGCTCGACGTGCGTTACGCGTCACTGCACGCCGCCGAGCAGGAATATGCCGTGGTCTTTCCAGAGTATTATTTTGGGCAAATCTTCGAGGCGCGCCATGAGCCCGGAACCGTCGCCTATAGCCGCGATCTGCAGTTGGCATTGCTACAGGAGACCACGGACGAGATGGCTCGCAACGGCTGCAAGAAGGTGCTAATCGTTAACGGCCACGGCGGTAACAATAGCTTGCTGCCATACTTTGCCGAGTCGCAAATGGCGAAGCCGCACGATTACGTAGTCTATATCTTCAACCAGTATGCGCCAACTTCCGGCGGCCCCAAAAAGAAGACAACCGTCGACGAGCACGCCGGCGAAAGCGAAACATCGAAGATGATGATCACCCGGCCCGATCTAGTGCTGCAGGATCGTGCGGCAAGTGAATCGGGCGCCGACCAGCATCGCGAGAACCTGCCGGATGGCGTCTACACAGGCATCTGGTGGTATGCGCGCTTTCCCGATCACTATGCCGGCGACGGCTCGGCCGCAACCCATGCGTTGGGCGAATACCAAATGAACTGGTGGATTAATGCAATCGCCAAAGCGGTTGCCGCCATCAAGGCCGATGACGTGAGCCTCAAACTGCAGAACGAGTTTTATGAAAAGAGCACCCACCCCCTGGATACAAAACAATAAGGTGTATTGCTCACGTTTTCATCCGTGGTAGGCAATTGCCCGACGCTCGATGTTGGACGGTTGAAACTCGGGGTTTGACTCGGGCCGGATCAACACAATCCGTTCGACCCAGTTCCTATGGGCGTCGTAGCGGTATTCGAAGCGGTTATGTTGCACGATGACCTTGTCTGGAGTGTTGTGCAAGCTGCCCTCATCATCCTGATTGAGATCCCAAGTCGCGGCTTCGGTCTTCAGGCTTGCCACTGGGCCGTGGACCTTCCATTTTGCAAGATCACTCACCATCCGATGGCCCCGCAGAACATGCTACCAGGTAGGCGCCGGCAAAGAAGATGAGCTCCTGCCGCAAAGTTTCGAACTCCTTTTCGGGAGCAGCGGATTCGAGCAATCTCCGGCTGACGCCCGCCATTGCACTCTGTAGCATGGAGGCGACGAGTTGCGGGTCTTTCGTGAGCGGTTCGCGGGCAGTCGCCAACATTACACCAATCGCCCTGTTGGCGCGTAGTCCCATCTGCTGCGCTATCTTCGCTCCGTCCACATCGGAGCTTACGGAATAGAGAGCGACACTCGTTTTCGCATCCCTCATCTTGGCATTAAGGAATGTATTGATGACAGCTGTCGCCATAAGCTGGAGAGGGTTACCGTTCTGCTCCCGACAGACTCGTTCTACTGCCTCCGTAACCTCCTCGAGGTGACGCTTCAAGGCCGCCTGCAGGAGCGCGCTCTTATTGGGAAAATATTGATACAAGGTTCCGACCGACACACCGGCTCGCAATGCCACCCTGGTCGTGGTCAGCCGTTCCTTCCCCACACCGAGCAAAACCTGAATGGTGGCCTGGAGAATGGCGTCTACACTTGCCGTCGAACGCGCTTGAATCGGCGATTTACGGGGTTCCAAGAGCATCTGGGAACGTTGCGGCAAATGCGAACTCCTAACCTGAGGCTTTCTTCATCTAAACACATGTCAGCATGATTACTGAAGTCATGAACTGAGCAGAGGAGAAACAAAAATGACGACACAGACCTACCTCGGTGGCAGCTTTACACTTCCTAACACCTCGATCACCGTAAACCGCATGGGCTATGGCGCGATGCAACTTGCCGGCCCACAGGTGTGGGGACCGCCGCGCGACATTGACGTTGCGGTTGCTGTTCTGCGCGAGGCCCTGGCGAGCGGCGTGAACCATATCGACACCAGCGACTTTTATGGTCCCCATGTGACCAACCAGATTATCAAGCAGGCGCTTCATCCTTATCCGGATGGCCTGGTGATTGTCACCAAGTTGGGCGCTCGCCGTGGTGAAGACAAGTCGTGGATCCATGCTCTTTCTCGTCGGGGATTGATCGACGGCGTTCATGACAACCTCCGCAATCTCGGGGTCGACAGCCTTGATGTCGTAAATCTGCGCGTTGGAGGAATGATGGCGCCAACGGACGGATCCATCGAAGAACCGTTAACTACACTCGCCGAACTCAAGCGTCGGGGACTGATTCGTCATCTCGGCCTCAGTAACGTCAGTCCCGAACAACTGGCTGAGGCTCAGAAAATTTCCGAGATCGTTTGCGTGCAGAATCTGTACAACGTTGCCCAACGAAATGATGATGCCTTCATCGTTGATCTCACGAAGCAAGGCATAGCCTATGTGCCGTTCTTCCCGCTGGGAGGGTTCAGCCCGTTACAGTCGGCAGCGCTCGACGCCGCGGCGGCCTCACTCGGGACCACCCCCATGCAGGTCGCGCTCGCCTGGCTTCTTCAGCGCTCACCTAACATCCTGCTGATCCCCGGGACATCTTCCCTCGAACATCTTCATGAGAATCTCAAGGCTGCAACGCTGCAACTTTCTCCAGAAATGATCGCCGATTTGGATTCTATCGGCGGAGGTCCTAAGCAGTGACGGGCCACGGGGTGGTTGGTGGTACAGATGAAAACAAACACACCTGACGGTCAATTCGGCACAGACTCCTGAACGACCACTAGTTTAGGTTGAAAGATGGATTCCCCGATCCCATTGAGGACCGCAAAATGAAAGCCGTATACCGCCACCTGAATTTTCTTGTCCTAACGTCCGCGTTCATCGTATCTCCGGCGATGCTCACCAGCGCCGCAGCCCAGGATGACAAACATCAAGACGCCAACCAACGCAATGACCAAGAGCAAACCCGCGTGTACGACCAGACTCACAAGGACTACCACAACTGGAACGAGAACGAGGATCGGTCCTACCACCAGTACCTTGGGGAACAGCACAAAAACTATGTTGATTATTCCAAGCTGGATCGGAAGGATCAAGACCAATACTGGAATTGGCGCCACGCTCACCCAGATGGCGATCAAGGCAAGCACTAACATCCCTTCATCTTCCACCTGCGGGGGGAAGCTGGAAAATTACTCACGAAGCTGACAACCCGATCTGTTGGTAATTCCTGCTCATTTCGCGCTCTCGATCCACTCCTGCTCACCGCGGTGGAGCAGGGCTGCACGGTCTTCGGGCAGAATCCATCGTTGCTGAACCAGATCGTCGACCGCGGCTTTGTAGCGCGTGAGATAGTCTTCGCGATCTGTGTAGCGCTCCGCGATTGACTTGCGTGGATCGCCGGTCTTTTGCCGGTCGGCAGCTGTCCTGGGAAATGGCAGGTAGGAGGCTTCAAAGGCGACCCGTTGACCGGGTGCACCAATCGAAGCATCCCGAAGATTCCAACTGGCGTAGGTGGCGAGCGGCACGGTGATCTCCGGCAGTCGCACGCCATCGCGCTCGTTCCCGTCGGCATCGACCTGGGGCACAAGCGCAGGAAACGCCGGGCCGACCCTGGGCGGCTGGATGGTCAGAATTCCCTGCTGCCAGTTGGGACCGAAATCGAGCCGATAGGCTTGAGTGGCCTCGTGGGGCGGGTTTACCCCAGGTATGAGGGGGAACTTATATTCGCTCAAGGGCACCAAGTCTCCATCGGCAATCTTTGGATAGTTGCTTGGCGGCGGAAGGGTGTCGCTGCGTACCCACGTGTCCATGTTGGCAATCATGGCGCGCCAGAAATACTTGATCGGGAGCGGCGATTCCGGCTGCTGCCCGAGCAGGTCCCCGGTTCCCTTCTCCGGCGGAAATGAACCGGGAAAGTGCTGCAGTCCGGTAAAGTGGTAGATCCTGACCAGGTCCGAGATGGGCGCATCGCGCTTTCCATCGGGGCTCATGTGAATCAGAGCCGCCGCGCGACCCCAGTATTCATAGGAAGTGTTGGAGAAAAAGATTCTGGGCACGACGCGATCAGCCGCGGCGCGATCGAGCAGCCCCGCAGTCTCGCCTGTGATGGGATCTTTCTCGGGCTCATCGGTGAAGGGAAAAATATCCGTGGGGAAGAAGACCGACGAGGTGGGCTGCGCATCGCGCGAAGGCTGGGCGAAACGGTAATTGAAACTGCCTCGACCCGCTCCCGCCACGTGCGCAAGAACACCGTCGAGTGCGATTCTTCCTTCTTCATCCGAATTAAAACCCTGGTAGAGAAAGTCGCGCAAAAAGCGCCCGTTCTGCGAAATACCTTCGCCATAAACACGCTGTGCCGGAGTAATGGCTTCAGGATCGTGCTTGGCATAGGAAGCGAAGTCACGTATGGCGGCAAAGCCTACCCCGGCCACGACCGGATTGGCGACAACATAGACGTACTCGTAAATCTTTCCCGGCTGGAAGCCCCCGTTCAGGTGAATATAGCGGTCTGAAGGGACGAGCTTGCCATCGACGGTATGCGCAAACTGCCATTCCGCGCGGGGGATGATGGTGCGCTGCCCCTCACGCGAGTTGCGGACGGTGAGCACGTTGCGCGGGTCGTTTGGTGCGCTAACCGGGTATTCGATTCCGCCAAGATGGCCTTGCATGAGGTGTCCCAGGGTAATCTCGGGCAACACCGTGGAAGGCATCAGGTCGCCCCGCAGCAGGCCGGTGATGGTCTTTCCATTCTCCTTTGCGATCGGGGCATAAAATCGAAGGGCGCCCTCACCCTGCGCATCCCACTGCCACCCGAGGCTCACGATGGTGTAGCCGTTGCGCAGAAGCCATGCGTCGCCCGCGTCTTGGACCAGATCCTCATCGCCGCCGTCAACGAGAGCGACAATGCGTGCATTGCCGCGGTTGGGAACCTCCAGAAGCATGGAGCCGTTGCCCTGTTGGACATTCTTCGGACGGACGGCGATGAAGTCCGCGGAGAACTCGACCTCGCCGTTTTTCAGGTTCACTGCGTTGCCGAGATCAACGATGCGCAGGTTGTGCGCATTGGCCACAGGGAGCGAGAAGTAGACGCGTCCGGTGATGCGCTCGTAGGGGCCCGCATCCCTGAACACCTTGCCGTTGAGGACAGTGGTGCGGGAGGCTACATCGACATGAAGGACCCTCCCATTCAGAGGGGGAACAACCGAAAACAGAGCCAGGAGAAGGAAGCTTGCACTGGTCCGCAGGCGCATGCGCGCAAGCATAGCATAGGCCAACAGCATACCTATCGCGCGAGCTTGAGATGCGACCAGGAAATCCGTGCCGGTTAGGGAAAGCACCGGCTCATCGTCGTCTTCTGGTCTTGTTGCCCGTCTTCAGTTTCATGAACAGCAGGTAGAAAATGTGGATCGAACGAATCCCACACGCTCCCGTATCTTATATATGCCGATAAATACGGAACGCATCGAATATCAGCAGAACAGAGATCGCTATGAGTGCATACATGATTTTTACGCGCGACAAGACGCTCGATGAGCATGAGCTGGCCACCTACTCAAAGGATGTCCCAGCAACTCTCGCCGGGCATGAAGTTAAGATTCTCGCTCTCTACGGCCGGCATGAAGACCTGGAAGGAGCTTCCACGGAAGGTACCGTGGTCCTCGAGTTCCCGAGCATTGAGGCAGCAAAGGCCTGGTACAACGGTTCGCCCTACCGGGACGTGCGTGCGCATCGTTTCAATGGAGCGATCTATCGGGTCACTTTAGTAGAAGGAGTCTGAAATCGAGGTCGCCGCATTGGCTATGACCGCATACTCGAATGGTCGCGAGCACTACGAACAGTCGAGCAGGCCATTCGACTCGTATCCTGGTGCTCAAGGATGGAGAAGTTCAACCGTTGGTGTGGGACGCGGCCAGCGGGCCTCGATAACGGTGGAAATGCCGCCGCGGGGACGGAACTCTCCCTTGACGATGGCCCATACCGGGTCGCACGCCTTTACCACATCCTCCAATACCCGATTGACGACGTTCTCCTGAAAGATTCCGAGGTTGCGGTAAGTGAAGAGATATTCCTTCATCGACTTTAGCTCGAGGCAGCGCTGGCGCGGCATGTAACGCACGGTCAGGGCGCCGAAGTCGGGTAAGCCGGTTTTGGGGCAGACTGAAGTGAATTCAGGATCGTCCACCAGGATCTCGTAGCCCGGGAATTGATTCTCCCAGGTTTCAATGGCGGGAAAGTTGAAGTCGAGGCCCGCAGCTGCATGCTCATCGGTGTAACGAGGGGTGGTGCCCATGACGATATTGTACGCAATCAGCACCATCTGGCTGGCTGCCTGACTGGGACCGATATCATGCATTACGGCAACCCGCTGCAGGCAAAGTTCGAGGCGTCGTCGATGCTGCCGCTGCCTTTATAGCGGGCCACCTGAGGGTACGGGCAGAGAGGCCGGGTGCGATCGGGCTTGCCTGCGGTCTGATGCCCGGCAATGATCCTGTCAGGTGCTTGTCCCTGTTCGACCCACTGCTCGATGACACTCATCCTGTCGAACGTATCGGGACCTTCGCCACCGGAGCAGTGGCCCATGCCGGGCAGCATAAAGAGGCGGATCCAATTGGAGGCATGTGCGGGATCTCCGCTCAGCTCGACCGCTTGTTTGTAGAAGTCGACCGTAGAGCCGGGTGCGACTTGCTGGTCCGCCCAACCGTGATAGAGGAGCAACTTGCCATTGCGCTTGGCGAAAGCCGCGAGATGCGGGTCTAACTCGTCAACATCTTTATCGATCGTGTTCGCCTTTGCGGAATCGCGGTCGAGGTCGAAGCTGCGCCAATCCCAGTTGGGGTCTTGATAGACAACATAGCGGAACTGGTCGAGAAAAAGGTCGGCTGGCTGCGGGCCACCAGCGAGACGCCCCCAGCGAAGCTCGGTGCCCGGCTCCAGGCGTGGGAAGAGGATATTGCCCTGCACATCTGTGGCCGGGCTGATCATGGTTTGCGCGCTCCGGACCTGGCGTGGAGTAAGACAATCGGGAGCGTCGGCAGCCTTGCACTCCAGCGTCTTGAAATCGATGTGGCAGCTCTCTGGGCTTTGGATGAGTCCGTCTTTCAGACCATCGTTCGCATCGCAGGCATCGAGCACGGCCCGATGAATCATCGGATATTTGCTGGGCGGGATATAGGCAGCTGGGTCTTTGAAGGTCTGGTTGGCCAGCCACAGCGCCCAGGCATTGCGGCGGACGTTGGCTGGATCGCCGGCGATGATGCCGTCAAACTCATCGGGATAGCGAGCCGCCTGCAGCAGACCCTCACGCCCACCGCCGGAACAGCCGTCCCAGTAGGAGTACCGAGCATCGCGTCCATAGAAGGCTTTGATGAGAGCTTTCGCCTCAACCGTCATCGCATGCTCTGCGCGATAGGCGAAGTCGACGAACTTCTCCGGATGGCCCATGATGAAGCCGGCGCCGCTGCTGGTATGGCCGTCGTCGGTGGCGCTGGTCGCGTAACCGCGACGAAGCGCATCGGCCAATGCACTGTAGTCGATGGCGCCTCCCCAACCGCCGCTGCCTACGGCGAGGAATTTGCCGTTCCATCCGGTGAGCGGGAGCCATACTTCGATTCCTATGTCCGAGTCGCTTGCAGGTTTGAGTTTCGCGGCAACGCGACAGAAAGCGGGAAGGCCGGAAAAGTTTTTTGTGCCGGCCGTGAAGGTGCCGGAGCTAGTCGCCCTGGTGAGGGTGATGGAGACTCCTGGGGAGGCCAATTTCGAAAGGTCCTCGCAGGACTGCGCTCGCAGCGCGGCGGAAACGGGCAATAGAACAATTGCGGAGAGAACCCACCTTACCCTCATGATCGGAAATATATCTGTTCACAGGTCTCTGAAGCGAGAAAACATCTCCTGCCCCGCCGAGCAGTTGAGGTTGCTGCGATCGGTATACTGTCACCCTATCCTTAAAAGCAAGTTCACCCTGGAGGCAGGTCCATGAAGTGGTTTCCGAATGCCTTGGCTATTGGCGCAATGTTTACTACGCTTTCTGCTCCTGTGCTGGGGGACCAGAACTTCGTGGAAGTGAAGCCATCTCCGCAGCAGGTCGCATGGCAGGATTTGGAGTTCGGAGTCATTATTCATTTCTCCACCAACACATTCCTCGATCGCGAATGGGGGGACGGAACCGCCAGCCCGGCAGTGTTCAATCCTGCACAGTTTGATCCAGATCAATGGATGCAGGCCATTAAGGCCAGCGGAGCCAAGTACATTGTGCTGGTAGCTAAACATCATGATGGATTCTGTCTCTGGCCCACCGCGCAGACAGACTACAGCGTCAAAGCAAGCCCCTGGAAAGATGGCAAAGGAGACCTGGTGGGAGACGTGGCGCGCTCGGCACGTAAGTATGGTCTCAAATTTGGCGTTTATCTCTCACCATGGGACCGTCATGATCCGAGATACAACAACCCGGAAGCTTACGACAAGTATTACCTCTCGGAGTTAGAAGAGCTGGCACAACATTATGGCGACCTGGTTGAATTCTGGCTCGATGGGGCCGGGAGTGCCGGACATGTCTATAACTTTTCCAGGATCCTTGAAACCCTGCGGACTTATCAACCCAACACCATCGTCTTCGCCGATACAGGCCTGTTCGAATACGGCGATGCGCGCTGGGTGGGTACTGAATCAGGGCGCGTCGACTACGAGAACTGGAACGTCATCGACCGTCACGGCTACCTGCGCTGGCGCCCGATCGAGGCGGACACGCCGTTGCGCGAACTGCATTGGTTCTGGCATCCGCACGACGAGGCGTCTTTGAAGAGCCTGGAGCAGCTGACCGCGATCTATGAGCAGACAGTGGGACGCGGCGCCCAACTAATGCTCGGGGTGGCACCCGACAACCGCGGACTTCTGCCGGATTCCGACATAGCCCGGCTTCGGGAATTCGGCGCAGCCATCCATCGCCTGCAAACGGGTAATCTGGCCCTTCAACATCTCCCGACTACGCCGGAAGCGAGTGCTGCCCTGGACGGAAATACCGACACATTTTGGTCAGCGCCGCCTGGCTCCCACCACTCGGTGCTGGAGGTCGACTTCGCGCACCCGATCCGCATAGACCGGGTCACGTCAATGGAATGGCTCAACGACGGCCAGCACGTCGAGAAATACTCGGTTGACATATGGATGGGCAACGACTGGAAGACCGTAGCGACCGGTCAGGCCATCGGGCATGAAAAGATTGACCGCTTTGGTCCGGTGATCACCGGCCGGATACGCCTCAACATTCTCTCCAGTTCGCAAGAGGCACACATCAGGGAGTTTCAAGTTTATAGCGATAGCAACCGGTAAAGACCGCAGATACTCAGGGAGTCAGGGAGAACTGGCAGCATTCCAGGCCTCCCTTTCCCCAAATTGAAAAAGGAACACCGGCAACTATTTCTCTTCTCTTGCGTAGTTGCTCGCTCCCCACCAGTCAACAACGACTGCGGGCTCATCACCGATCACCCATGCGTCGTGCCCGACGGGCAGAGCCGTAACGTCACCCGGTTCCGCAACGAACTCCGAGCCATCGTCCATCTTGATCGCCAACCGCCCAGACAAGTGATACTGAAAGTGGGGCGCTTCGCACGAATTTGTCTTGGCGATGGGCTTCACGTCCTTCGACCAACGCCACCCTGGCTGGAAAACGAGGCGACCAACCTCGCCCCCGCCGATCTTGAGGATCTCCGCCTTCCCGTTGGGGAAGTTCCGAGTATCGTCGGGTACTTTGAAGCTTTTTCGTTCTGCTTTATTACCCTTCATGTTGTTCCTCCTGGGAGCTATCAAGTCTCCCATCGTGCCTGTTGAATCATGGAGACAACATCCCGTTTGAACATCTCCAGAATCTGCCCGCGCGTTGCGGGTGGCTTATACGATACGCTCTCCAGGCTTTTGTCGTCTCATAGCCAGCTTGCACTTAGCGTAAGGCGATCGTCTGGACGCTACTTAGAACTCGCCATCGGGCCGGGACTGACGATGGCGCTCAGCGGAATCTCCACCGTTCCTGCCAGGTTGGCATTCAGGTCGTAGACCCCACCTCGCAAGGAAACACCATCGTCAGTGGTATCGATCTGGAGGTAAAGGTTGACCCCATTGGACTCGACGATCGCGTAACGCGCGGCATCGAGATTCAGGTTGAGCTGCCTTAGCATCCAGTTGAGCGGCTGGCCCTCGCGGTTGTAGACCAGCAGCCCGGCTTCGACCCTGACATGGCGGTGGCCGTCGGGGCCCATGTCGAACTGCAAACCGCGCGCGGGGATCATCAAGTCCACCGCATAACGGGTAAGCGCACCCTTCAGGTTGGGATTGTCTCCGCCTTGAGCTGGATTTGCACCCGAGGGACCACTCGTGGCAGGACCCGCTTTGGGCGGAGCACTTCCGCGCACCACCCGCAGGGTGAGAGGAATCTGTGTCGACTCCGGCAGGCCCTGTCGCAGGAATGGAGACAGCAGGTCGCTGCCCGGCTTGGCGTCCGCTGCCTGGGTGCTCTTCGCGTCGTCGGCATAATAGCCGCGGCGGTAGTCGAGTTGGTAGCCGGAGTGGGCCAGTTCCACCTGAATTTTCCGGTATCGTCCGTCGGTTGCGGGGTTAGTGGAGGTGTAGCTCAGCGTATAGAAATTCGATCCATGGGCGGCGACACGGTCCAGCGCATCGGTCAAACTATTGCTGTTGTAAAAGGCCGCGCCACCCGTGTCTCTCGCGATCATGTCCATGGCTGCATGGTCGGCGTTTCGCTGTTGTGCCTCCCCATGAGGGTTGGATAGTTGCGATTGCGTGACCAAGTGGGCATCGGCAGCGGCACTGTAGACTGAGTCGGCAGCGACACCCTCGGCGCCGATCGGATAAATGGCCATCTGGGCCGAGGTGAGCAGAGCATCTGTCTTGCGGACTTCCTCCTGACTGTCGCTCTGCGCGCCGAAGGCACTGAGCGCGGCGGGATCGGGCAAGATAGCAACCGGAAACGCACCCGAGAACCAGACGACGTTCTTCCGCCCCGGAAATCCAGCGAGATAGCGGGCAAGCTGCTGCAAGGCATCCAGCGTTAGCTTCAGGCGGGCTTCGCTCCGGGTCGAGCTCTGATCCGACATAAACTGCTGCAGGGCCGCAGCGGTATCAGCGCCATGAGCCTCTATCATGGCGGCGGCCGTTTCCTGGGTGGCGGCCGTTTCTGCATTTGACTGCAGCAGTGGCGAAACCTGCGCTCCTACTCCATTTTTCTTGTTGTTGACGGCCGCCGACAAAAGCGCTGGATCGTCAGTAAAGCTCTGGATTAAACGCAGATGCGTTCCCAGGGTAAAAATCGCAATTCTCTGGCCCGGTTGCGGCTTCTTGAGGTACTTGATTGTTTGCGCATGGACTCGCCGCTGGTCATCCAGGGGCGTGTTCAGTGAATCAAGTACAAGTACGGTTACAGAATCACTGGGTTTGACTCGGGGGATATTGGTGAAGACATTTGGCGGCAGATCGGGCAGGTTTACCTGGAGCGGCTGCACTCCGGTGTGCTCTTCGAAGAAGTTTATCGTCTGCGGATGTCCGTCTTCCGACACCCGGAAGTCCTGCTGGTGTAGACCTGTGAGCGGGTGGTGGTTCTTACCAGTCACCACGACGTCGAGGAGGACAATGCGCGCATTCGCCTTAAAGACGCGGCCTCCTTTGTCGTCTGGCGGAATGGTCTGGCTACGCAGAAGCGTACCAAGCGGGATGGCCAACCCACCGAGCAGAAGCACCAAGGCTAAGGCCGAGCGGGAGCGGTGAAGCACTGGAATCTCCGTAAGATAGCGACCTTCGAAGGCTACAGAACTCTGGGGCGCCTGACAAGTCTCCGGCAAGGTGACGGGACAACAAACCGGGGAGGAAGTAACTGACAGAATGATGCGCTAGGGTTCCGTTGCCGGGAGTCCAGCCCATTTGTGCCACAGGACAGGATCGGTAAGTAACTTAATGTAGACTCCACCCACTACAGAACGAGCCTGAAAGTGTATTTGCTTCGCTGTCATCGTGTCATACCAATCCGTCATTGGAACCCGATCGGGAGTATCGTTAAGAAATTTGTAGATCGGGTGCACGAATATCTGAAAATCGTCTTGACTTGTTGCCAGGCTGGCCGTCCATATCTCCCAGTCAAGCTTGGTGTAAGTAGCTCTGTTATCGAGGGGCAGCCCGTAGGGGTTGAGGTGACTTTTGTAAAATGCGATCTCACGAGCGCTCACATCTGCGGGAAAGAGATGAAGAGCTAGAATCGAGTCCCAAACCAGGTTGTATTTCTGGCTCCACGTGTCAGGCTGGTCGAAGGCAAGACGAGAATGGTCGCTGTCGATGCCCAGCTTTACCCATTTGGACGCCATGTCGGCGGCGGCGGACTGATAGCGTTTTGCTTCCTCCGGATGTTCGAGATCTTTGGCAAGCTGCGCATAGGCGGCCAAAGCTTCAATTGCTTTGATGGAGAGGTTGGCGTTGTGCGCCAGATGGCCGGCAAAGTCATCCGTACTGAGTTGGCGTTCCGGGTCGAAGCCCTTCTCCAGAAGATAATCCGCCCATTTGCTGAGCAGGGCCCAGTAACGCTGCGCGAAATGCGGATTGCCTTCAGCCTTCGCGAGCGCTGCAACCAGCAGGATGACGTTGCCGGACTCCTCCACCGGCATCTGGTTCTCCTCTGTTTCTTCCCCACCACCGTAGAGCTGTCCATTCGCCAGCGGGTAAACACCCAGGTCATGTGGGGCAAAAGGAAAATTCCACCGCGCCATCGCCGCGTAGCGAAGCACCGGTTCTAACTGCGCTTCCACGAGCGTCGGATTCAGGAGCAGGAACATCGGCGCTGAAGGATAAATAACGTCGACAGTCGAAATCGAACCGTTACTAAAATTCTCCTTGGGCATAAAGAAGGGCGTTCCGTCGATGTCCTCAACGAGCTTATGGGCCGCGATCGCCTGCCGGAAAGCAAGCGTAGCAATGGCCGCGTACTCGGGGCCACCTGCATGAATGAGATCCGCTTCAAGCGCGGCATCATACTTTTTAGATCGGGCCCGAAGTGCCGGGTACTCCCGCTCTGCGGCCTCGATCATCGCCGCGAAGCTCGAGAATTGTGTACGCCAGTAAGCCAATAGTTGCCGATGCAAGTATTCAACGGAATAGAGATCGTTATAGGCGAGCAGGATATGGCGCGTGACCGTGCCGGCTCCCACGCTGCCAAGGGGCAGGATCGCGTTGAGTGCCGGTGCCGGCGGGTGACGGCTTTGAGGTGTGCGGTCTCCTTCAATGTCATCTGCATCCGGCATCTGTCCAGTGGAGAGGAATTCTTCGCGATAATGCTGGTTCCCCGCCGCCAGCTGGGCCGCTTCGGTCTGAGGGACACCGATATAGAAAGATCCCCAATTGATGCGAAGATTATCCCCGAACCGCTCCAGAACGGGCTGCGCTCCTGTCGCTACTCGCAATAGATTCAAGCCGGGGATGGCAGCACGCGACCACGTCACCTGCTCTCCGGGATCGTTCGTCGCCAGGGTACCGGAAGCATCGAGGTAGATGGTTACGTCATGAGCCCGGCCATCCCGCGCCCTCACGTCCCACGTAAGGTAGGTGACGGGACGCGCCATCACCTTCATATCTTCCGGAAAGGCCGGTGTCAGAAACTCGATTTGGAGTTCTATTTCCGGACTCGTCATGACGACGACAGTTCGAGTAGGGGTAATTTCATGGCCGGTTTGCTGCAGGGCTGGAAGCGAACGGTCCTCAATCCCCAGTGATCCAAGGAAGCGATAGTTCCTTCCGTCAACACGGACAATTCCAACCAGATCCTGCGAAACACCGGTCCAGTGCCTGGTCGAACTGTCGGTAAGTCTATCTGCCATGGACCAGACGCTGAAATAAGGATCATGGGTCACAAGCGGCGTCGCGGGCGCTCTCAAAGGTACTGGAGGAATTTGCTGTGCAACTGCACTGCAAGTGGCCATCGCGGGAAAGCCAGCAGCAAGAAAACCCAAGAAAAGGCGGAGACGGCACTGATTGCGCATCTAAGATAAGCTCCTTCGAAACCAGGAGTGTATCGTATCCGCTCTCCCTCAAGGCCTGGCGCGGCAGTGAGAATAGAACCATTGGCGCGATGCTTCGATCAACACGCTGCCGAACCTGGAACGCGTGAGAGCATCTTTGACGGCGGTCCCGCGAAGGGGCCTCGATAGCTCAGAAGTGCTTGACGCTGCTCGCACCCGTGATGACGACGGCTTTTCCCTCAATGTTCCAGCTTATGTGTGTCACCTCGTTTTGTTAGGTTTTGGTCTGCCCTAACTGCAGAGGAATGATGCGGCCTGCGGCGCGAAGATAGCGTAAGAAGTGGTCCAGGGGCGACTTGGGAAGGAGATCGTCAAGGGTCAGCAGATCGCTGCCGGGGGATTCCCGCAAAAGACCTTGTGGCAAGCCGCCGAGCGCGGCCACCAACTTTTCCTTGCGCATGGGGGCGACATGTATTTTGACGTCGGTGAAGAGCAATCGGCCGAAGCCTTCTAACACGGCGCCGGGCTGGGACCCGTATACCTTTTCTTCCATGAGCTGGAGAAACATAGAGATCCAGATAATCACCCGGATGGGCGCAGCGGTGTAGCGGCGAAGGTAAGAAAGGACCTGGTAGCCCTCAGGGAAATCGGTGACGACAACCGGGCCCAGAGGGGCAAGCTGCTCAATCAGGGCCAGCAGTTCCGCGTTATCAGAGGCAGCAGCGCCTTCGAGATCTTGAGTGTTGACCTCGAGCATCGCTAAAGGTTGGTGATCGGAGGGAATCCCTTCAGCCAGGAACGTCTGCCGGGCCGCCTGAAAGGTTTCGGCGGCGGATGGGCCGGGATGACCGCGTAGAGTACGCTGCACGATGAGCGGACGCTTGTGCAGGGGAGTGGCCGGCTCGACCACTTGGGCGTTGGAATCGAAGATCAAGGCATGGCACATGCCCTTTCGGAGCAAGTCCAGGCAGCCGAGGCGGGAATCTACACCACCAAAAATGGGGCCAGTTAGTTCGAGAACGTCGATTTCGAGCCGTTCAAGGGACAAATCGTCGAACAGGCCGGTCAGAAAGTCTCCCTGGGAACACCGCTGGCAATGGGCGGCATAGATCAGATTCACCCCGAGCGTGCCAATGGCCTGCTGCTGGAGCTGCGCAGTGGGATCCCCAAGATTGATGTGGAGAAGAATCTGATTGGGCTGGCCACCAGGTTCGGCTTGGAAGCGGAAACCGAGCCAGCCGTGCTGCTCGTTTGTTCCCTGGTAATTCCGGGTGGCGACGGTGTCGGCAAAAACGAAAAATCGGGTGTGGTCGCCGCGAACCTGGGCGAGCCGGGCGAGGAGGAGCTTATATTCGTGGTCAAGCATGGCCACGAGGCGCTCCCTGGAGACGTAACGCGTGCCAGCGCCGTAGGTATCGTCGCTGACAGTCTTGTCGTAGGCGGAGATGGCTTGCGCGACCGTTCCCGAAGCCGCGCCAACGCTTAGAAACCAACGGGCCACTTCCTGTCCGGCTCCAATCTCGGCAAACGTTCCGTAGTAAGAAGCCTCCAGATTGATGGCCAGGGCTTTGGCATGAATGTCGGTGGATGACTGGGGCGAGGGTGCGGACATGAGCGGCTCCATTTGCGGAATTCAGGATGGGCGGGAGTATAGCGTAGAGTGGATAACGATCTTGAGACGATCCTTAAGCAACGCTCCCCATATCTATCTACCTCCGTCGGCCTGTCGAGTTCCTTCTGCCTCAGGTGATCATTTGCCACCTCGTTCGCGGTTCCAGCGAAGAACAGGGCCGGCAATGGTAGAGACCTCGGTTACCAAGGTCTGCAGCAGCGTCTTCGCGTCGTTCTGCCGGGAAAGGTTTGCACTCTGTCCGGCCCAAAGCGGAAGGAGCTCCGGCTTGGCAGCTTTCTCGGCAGGGAGGGAAAGGTTTCTCACCAGAGCGCGCTGCAAGGGATAGGGGAGGATCTCCACTCCCGGGCGATTGAGCTCTTCGAGCAACTGGTTATGTATTCCACGGGCCAGCCTTCCGGTAAAGCCCCTGGTCAATCCCGTTCTGCGTGCGTTTCCACCGAGGAGCGCGTTGCGATGATGCACGCTCGCACCGGAGTCTTCACAAGCCAGAAAAGCCGTTCCGATTTGTACACCCTCGGCTCCCAAAGCAAAAGCGGCGACGATTCCGCGAGCATCGGCGATACCTCCTGCAGCAACCACGGGAACGGAAACGGCGTCTGCGACCTGGGGTACCAGGGAGAAAGTTCCGGTGAGCGACTCCTCGGCGGGTCGCAGGAAAGAACCACGATGACCACCTGCTTCGAAGCCTGAAGCGGCGATGACATCGACTCCCGCCTGCTCCAGAACGATGGCTTCGTCCGGTGTCGTCGCTGCTCCAATAGTAAGTATTCCCTGCTCATGGCATTCGTCCAGAATCTCCTTCGGCGGGATTCCGTAGATGAAGCTGAAGGCCGGCACTTTTGCATCGAGCAAGACCCGAACCTGGTCCTCAAACTTGATCGGGACGTAAGTCTGAAAGACCGGGAGTGTGCCGCCCAAGGCCTGGATGTGTCCCGCGAGAGGCGCCAGGCTTCGCGCAAACGCTTCGCTGCCGGAAGTGCGCGCACTCTCGTCCTCCATCGAGACCCACAAATTGATGGCGAATGGTTTGGGAGTGAGCGCACGAATCTCAGCGATCACATCCTTAATTGCTGAAGGGCTCCAGCCATGAGCTCCGAAGGAACCGAGGCCGCCAAAATTAGAGACGGTTGCCGTCAGTCGCTGCGTCGACAGACCACCCAGAGGGCCTTGAATGATGGGGTATTCGATACCCAGGCTTGAAGAAACACGAGTCTTGTTCCACTGCGGCTGCGAACCGATGAGCGGCTGTTTCATAACGACCCTCTGACTTCGACAGGCAGAGACCGTCTGGCCTCTGCCTGCTTTGCTACTCTGCGACTTCGAAGATGACGTCGAGTTCTATCGGCATCCCGAGGGGAAGGCCGGCAACGCCGATTACCAGCCGAACCGACGTCTTCTCGATGCCAAAGACATCTCGAAACAAATCCGAAACAGCGTCCGCGACTTTGGGTTGGTCGAAAAAGTCCCCGGAGGTTGCTATGAACACGCCCAGCCGGACGACGCGAGTCACCCGGTCGAGGGAGCCCAAATGCTTCTTAGCCGCAGCGAGGACGCTCAAAGCCGCGGTGTAGGCGGCATCTCGTCCGGCCTCGGTATCGAGTTCCTTGCCCAGCCGGCCAATATACTTCGGCTTGTGGTCGACAACCGGGAGCATCCCGCTAAAGAAGAGCAGGTTGCCCGTCTGTAGCGTCTCCACGTAAGTGCCGAACGGCGTGGGGGCGGCTGGGAGCTGAATGCCAAGGTCCTGCAGCCGGCGTTCTGCACCGACCAACTGCGAACCTTGAGTGCTTACCACCGGCCTACGTGTGCACCGCCGTCCACGTGCAGCACCTCCCCGGTGACGTTACGAGCTTCCGTCAAATAGACGACAGCCTCAGCGATATCCGTCGAGTCGGAAATTGTTCCCATAGGTGAAAGGGTCTTCATGAAGTCTTTCGGGGTGTTTTGGTGCAGTGGGGTGTCGACCACGCCAGGTGCCACCGCGTTGAAGCGGATGTTGTTCTTTGCGTACTCGCTCGCCAGGCTCACGGTAATGGCATCGAGCCCGCCCTTGGTGATCATTGGAATCGAAGCCGGAAGGCCCGCGATAGGGTTCTTCGCCAACGACGCCGTGATGCTTGTTACGCTGCCGCCGGTGCCCTGCGACAACATCTGCTTGACCGCGAGCTGGGTAATGAAGATGAACCCTTCCAGGTTGGTGGAGACGAGACCGCGAAACTCGTCGACGGTGTAGTCAGTAAAGGGCTTGGCTGAGAAGATGCCTGCGCTGTTGACAACATGGTCGATCGAGCCGAACTTAGCGATCGCGGTCTGTGCGACTTTCTCAGCCGTTGCTGGCTGACCGATGTCTCCATCGACCAGAGCGAGGTTCGGTGACGGCGCGAAGCCGGCCTTGGAAACGCTGCGCGAGGTTGCAACCACGTTGTAGCCACGATCCAGAAAGGCGTGGACTACGGCTGCTCCGATGCCTTGCGAGGCGCCGGTTACGATGACTGTCTTGTTGCCTGCCATACCTATCTCCTGCCGTCTTCTCGAGAGAGCCCTCAGAGAATCCTGCCTCTCCGGTCAGACCCGGTAACGACTACAATCTCCTCTTTTGCCACTACAGATGAACAGATTCTTGTAACGCGTGGGGTGATTCGTACGACCTTATATCTTGATTGTGGAAAAGCTGATCTGCTTTTGTAATAGCAAGGTTGCCTGGCTTTTCATGCCACGTTGTCGTTCTGAGCCAATACGCACTTGCGATTAAGCCAGAAGAGTGGGGACGAATCTATTGGACGAAGGTATCGGTCGATGCCTTCGCATCAGTTGCCGCGAGGAGTCCCAAAGGGATATCGAACACCACAAATCGCGTGCTTTTCATCGAACTTTGAAGTCGATTTATCATCAAAACTCAAGAAGATTGCGATTTCAACCTCAGCGACACAGGAAAGGGAGTTTTTGTAATCATGAGATCCGATATCGCGCCCGGCGCGCCCTTTCCCGACTACGAGCTCACGGATCATACTGCGAAGCGCCGCAAGCTCTCCGAACTGCAGGGGCCGCATCCCATGGTGCTCGTACTCAGCCGCGGAGGTTTTTGCCCCAAGGACCGCCGGCAGGCCGAACTACTTCTCCAACTGCACCGTGAGATGGAAGTTGGATATTGCCGTCTGGTCACGATAAGCACCGACAATATCACTGTCACGAACGAGTACCGCTCAGGCGTCGGTGCCCACTGGCCGTTCCTCTCCGATACGGGACGAATGGTTCAAAAGGATCTCGACATTGCCGAATACACCGACCCCGAGCACAACCCGATGATTCCACATGTCATCGTTCTGGAACCGGGCCTCATCATATACAAGATCTACAACGGCTATTGGTTCTTCGGCCGCCCGACGTCTGAGGAACTCCGTCAGGATCTCCGTGCCGTAACCCGTAAGTGCCGCCCTGATTGGGATATCACAACGCCGGAAATGAAAGCCGCATGGAAGGAAGGCCGCAAGGAGCTCTTTTATCCATATGGCAAGACCTATGCTCAAACGCTCGGCGAGCAGGATTAGTGTCCGGAAGCTTGAAAACCGTCATCATCGCAGCCATTCTGGCGGCATCGAGTGCGGGTTGCGCAATGCAGGGTCAGGTGGGAGAACACCCGATCCCACGCCTGGTGCAGAAAGATGGCCGCTTTGCTCTGCTGGTGGATGGGGCGCCGTATCTGATCCTGGCCGCGCAGGCGAATAACTCCAGCGACTGGCCGGCCATGCTCCCGAAGGTGTGGTCAGCTATTGAATATCTGCATGCCAACACGCTCGAGATACCAATCTATTGGGAACAGTTCGAGCCGCAGCAGGGCAAGTTCGACTACACGGCGATGGACACAATCATCGCCCAGGCCCGCGAGCATCATGAGCATCTCGTTCTGCTCTGGTTCGGCACGTGGAAGAACGGCAGCCAGCACTATATGCCCGAGTGGATGAAGCTGCAGCCCGAGCGCTACTTCCACGTGGTCAACAAGAATGGAGAGGCGGTTGACTCGCCGTCCCCGTTTGCTGTGGCGTCTCTCGATGCGGACATCCACGCGTTCACCGAATTTATGCGGCACCTCAAGGCCGCCGACCCGGATCGGACCGTGTTGATGGTGCAGGTTGAGAACGAGACCGGGACATGGGGGGCGGTGCGCGACTATTCCCCGGCAGCGCAAAGGCTCTTCGAAGGCCCGGTGCCAGCCAACGTCCTCAGCGCAATGAACAAGGGGCCTCAAACGCCCTCCGCCAACTGGCAGGACGCCTTCGGCACAGAAGCTGAGGTGTGCTTCCATGCCTGGGCTGTTGCCACCTATGTAGGCAAGGTTGCTGCGGCGGGCAAGGCGGTGTACGGATTGCCGCTGTACGTCAACGCCGCGTTGCGCGATCCATTCAAGGGACCACCCGGCAGCTACGAGAGCGGCGGACCTACGGACAACGTGCTTTCCATCTGGAAAGTCGCGGCGCCGGCGATTGATATTCTCGCGCCTGATATCTACCTGTCCGATACTGCAGGATATCTGAAGGTGTTGGAGCTATATCATCGGCCAGACAATGCGCTTTTCGTCCCGGAGACCTTCGGTTCGGCAAGTACAGCCCGCTTCTTTTTCTCCGCGCTTGGACTGCAGGCCATTGGGTACTCGCCGTTTGGCCTGGACTACACACGAGCGCACGTGCAGCAAGCAGGCGAAACCAGCACCCAGGATAGCTTTCTGGACCCGACGGCGCAGAACTATGGGCTGATCGGTCCTATGATGCGTGATATCGCCCGGCTCAATTTCGAGGGCAAGCTTCAGGCAGTTGCCGAAGAGGAAGGCCAGGTCACACAAACACTGCATTTCGATACGTGGGACGCGGTAGTTTCCTACGGAGCTGTCCGGAACGAGCCCGCCAAGGGGAATCCCGAGCCCATTGGGCGTGCGCTGGTTGCACAACTTAAGGCTAATCAGTTTTTGCTAACTGGATTGTTCTCCCGCGTGGACTTCCATCCCGCGGATGCAAAGAAGCATCGGCAGTTTTTGCGGGTCGAAGAAGGCACATACGAAAACGGCAACTTTAAGTTCCTTCGCATCCTGAACGGCGACCAAACGGACTGGGGACTCAATTTCTCTTCAGAACCCCAGGTGCTCCGAGTGTCCGTCGCCACCTACTGATGGCGCAACTTCGTTTAGCGAAGATCGCCAACCCTGCTAGGCCCGCAGGTAAGGCTTCAAGTACGTGTCCAGGTCCCGCCTGATTTCATCAGGACCCATGACCTTACGATGCGGGGTATCAGCCCCCGGCGCCGGCGGCGCAACGCGCGTAGTGGTGCCCGGGCGGAACACACGACGGGCAATCAATACGTCGACGTTGCTCTGGGCAAACATGGAGCTGGCCGCCTCTATGCGTCCGAATTGATCGAATGCATCGCGCACCTTACCTGCGTGATATAAGTCGTAGGCGGAAGCATAGAGATCGGCCAGGCTAACGAACGGGCAATGGCCAACGAAGCCCCGTTCCATCTCCGTGATCATGGTCGTGACTCCCTTTCCGGAAAAGCAATTGAGCTGGTTGTTGGTGCGCCTTCTAATCTCCGTTACCCGCACCAGCGGATCGCCCGCTTCATCTTTCACGTAGCGAAAAGTAGGAATGGTGTTGAACATCTCGACGATCAGATCGACGCTGAAGTCGCCTCCGGTCTGCGCAAACAGTGGCAAAGATGTCACCTTTCCGAGCCGCTGATAATAGAGCAGAATTTCGGAGGCAGACGTGACGCCCGGCGGGGCTATACAAATAATGGCATCCGCACCAAGCTTCTCCGCTTGCCTGGCATAACGCTCGGTTTCTTTGAAATCCGCCGTGCGACTCTGCACGCCAATCACGATCTTCGTTGTACCTCCTCGCGCGGCAGAGGTGAGGGTTTCCGCACCGCGCATCCTTTCCTCTTCGCTCAATGTTGTCCATCCACTTGCGATCTGTGGCCAGGCCAAACCGTGCACGCCGCCTCGTCTGCAAAATTGCACCTGGGAAGCCAGCCCGTCATAATCGACTTCGTTCTGAGCGTTTACCGGAGTAAAGCCAATCGGGAAGACACCCACCAACCGATTTGTCCCCGTCTGCGCATGGATAAGTTGCGGGAGCGCTATCGCGGCAGCTCCCATCGAGAGAGCACCAAGAAATTGCCTTCGATCCAAACCCGAAACTCCTGTCATAGTTCCCTCTTTTTTCACAACAAAAATCTCAGAGCCGGTTCATTTGAAGAAAATCAACCGTGCTTTCGAATCCACAGCGGACGCATCGACGCCGGCAACAGACTTCAGGTCGGCCAGGCCGGTGAATTTCTGGGTGCTCCGCCGGGCAATGATCGCCTGCGCGGTAGTTTCCGTTACATTCAATACGATCTGCAGTTCATCTACATCGGCTGCGTTCACGTCGATGGTAGTCATCGTTCGATGGAGATAGTCCATGATGTCATCGAACTGCTGGTCAGTCCCGCTGGCGCCCCGATCGATCATGGTCTGCACTGTATCGTGCCAGGCGTCATAGCTCATAGGGGTATCCATCACGATTTGCAGATCGTGGCACTTGGCACAGACCGCCTTCAGCGATCGGCCCTCCCGCGCCAGGTCGTGAGCCGGAGGCGTGGCGTCCGCGCCCCTGGCTACTGCGAGCGGACAGGTCATAAGCAGCAGTCCCCCGGCTAAGGTGCTCAACAGGAACCTGTCGCCCACCAGTTCTCTGTTTACGGCACTATTCATGAGCGGCCCTTGCATTGACTGCATTCACTCCCGTCAGGGTGATCGGCGCGCTGCCCGGCATCGGCGTGACATGCGGGCCGACCCCCAATTGCTCCGCGGTCTGGTAATCGCCGAAGGCATTGGCAAACTGATTAGAAACCCGCTGGGCGTGACCATTGTCGAAGGTGATGTCCAGCAGCTTTTCGCTGTACATGGTGTGTCCATATTCGTCCTTCATCTGGCCGACCACTTTGTGTGCCTTCACATCGATAATGTCGCCCGAAGATGCATACGCATATTTGCCATCCAGACCGAAAGTTATCCAGAAGGTGCCGGCGGGAGTATCGATCGAGTCGATTTCCTTCGGATCATCGGTGTTGGAGAAAATATGGATCTTCTTGAAGATGCCGTCGGCAAGCCAGATTTCTTTTTCATCCGGGGTCAACGCGATCCCGTGGCTGGGGCATCCATGGGGCATGCGCGGACGCGGGGTCACGTTCCACTTCGACTTCCAGTCCACACTGGCCACTTCGACTGACTTGATGACCTGACCGGTTGCGACATCGGCAATCAGAAAGCCCAGGAAATTATTGTTGTTGGCGTAGATCCGGGTCGAATCTTTGTTCAGCACAAAGACGCGCACATTGTCGGGAAAGCGAATGGTCTTGATGACCTTGCGCGATTCTATGTCGGAAATCGTCATCACCTTATTGTTGGGCGACATGAAAGCCGTCTTGCCGTCCGCGCTCAGGTTCAGATTGTGCGAGTTCGGGCTTTCCGGCGCTTCCAGCTTGCCGATCAGCTTACCTGTCCTGGCATCGACTTCATACCAATAGTCCTGGAGATCGCCGCCGACCACCACGATCTTGCCATCCGGTGTGACCTGGGGCCGTTCGCAACATTTGCCGTCGAGCGTCACCGACCAGACCATCTTGTCGGTGCCCATGTCGATTGCACCCAACCGGCCGCGCGCGGCGACGTAGATGAGGTTCGTGACCGGACTGGCGGCCACTCCGGAGACCTGTTCAGGGCTCATGCTTGCGGCGTATTCCCATGTCGGAATGCGCTTGACGAAACGATAGTTGTCGCTGGCGTCGAGTACTACGATGCCTACGCCATTCAGCCAGCCCGGCTGCTCGAGCGAACCCGGCAGCGTGACGTAGATCAGATGCCGGCCGCGAGGACGGAAGCTGTCGTTGGGCTTGGCGGGGGCGTCACGCTTGCTACCTTTGGCAGCAGAGGCGGCCACGGGCGTTTGGGCCATGACGATGAGCGCGCCGCTCAGGAACAAAGCAACCGCAAATTGAGCTATCGACTTGAGTTTCATTCCATTCCTCCAAATGAGACGATTCCGCGCAGGATTTATCCATGGATGAACCCTCCTTCGATGACTTCGCCACCTTTCTTCGAAAGTGGCCGCGTGTTCGTCAAAAAACACATCATGAAGAATACAGAGTCGGAGCGGGATTTGGGCATCACCTGAAAGCCTTGGGCGAAGCCGGAGCCCAATTGAGGCATGCCGACTTCCCTGCAAGCCACTACCCGGGGTTTCCGAGATCCTATCGACGGATTTCGTCACCTGCCAGCAGACATGGAAGAGTACGGCAGCGATTCGGTTCTGAAGCCGACTTTCCACGACACTTTGAGCGAGCAGGTGCGTCGGCAAACACGCAAACAAAGCTTCCTTCGTAAGTCGATCAGAATCGCCGCAATTATTCTGTTGTTGTTGATCCGTAATCCGCCGGCTCCGGCGCCGTGCCACGAATTTGTTCTATGAATAGCGGCACCTCCCGCTCCAGCAGATCCGCGCGGCTCATCTGGATGTAATGCCCACTCCCTTTGGCAATCATCCTGCGGCTCCGTGTCGACAGCTTCTTCAGGTCTTCCTGCATCTGGTTCCAGGCCTTTGCTATATCGATCGGTTCGCCTTGAGAAGCGGCCTTCGCCGGATCCTGCGAGAAGATGAGAATCGGTAGTGCGCCGTACGGGCCCGTGTGCACCGTCTCCTCACCCGACCGGTCGAAGCTCCCTTCCTCGGAAGCGATTGCTTCGAATGGTTCATGACACTGGTCTTCGGCCTGTTGTTTGGCGGCGTGCGCATCGAAGCCTGGGAAACTGCGCGAGCACGCCCCTAACAAGCGCGGAATACCCGCAGCAAATGCGGCCCTGTTCAACAGCATCTGAAACGGGCGTGCCGATCCCCTGCCATCGTGAGCCTGGAATGCCGGGTTACGGTTTTGCAACGGCGTCGACCCGTCCACAAAAATCAGGCCGGAAACGTTCGCAGGATACCGCGTTGCATAATCGCGAATATACATCCCGGCAATCGAGTGTCCCATCAGGACGATGGGGCCGTTTATCTTAGCCGCCACCAGCAACCCATGCAGTTCGGCGGCAATATGGTCGGCGTCGCGCGGGGGAGGCAGCGCATCGCTCCAGCCGAACCCGGCCCGGTCATAGGAGCAGACGCGCGTCGTCTTCGCGAGCGCCGGCTGCATACCACCCCAGACCAGCCCGTCGTTGCCCAGCCCAGCATCCAGCACGATTGTCGGTGTGCCACTGCCGGTGCAGTCGATGCGCATTTGGTGCCCATCCACCAGGTACGTGGGGCTCGGCGGCGGATGGCGAAAGCGATACAGTGCGATTGCGTTTAACGTGCTGCTTCCAGCTACAGCCACTGCGACGAGAGCCACCAGCGAGAGCACGATGCACTCCGTGATCTTCCGCCACGTGGGGTAGCTCCCGCCACGGAGCGACAGGATACGCCGAGTCGAAACCCACGCCATCATAATTGCAATCAGCACGATCACTGCCGGCACGACGACGTATTGAAAATCCATTGTCTTATAGTAAGCGCCGGCAGCGAGCGGCCCGGTCTCGCTCTTCGAAACACGGTTGAGAAAGGATGGGGTGACAGGACATCTATTGCAGGAGTTCTAACCGCTCGGCTGCGTCACTTATTGCTGGAAAAGCATAAATCACGATGCGTGCCAAGCGCTTCATAAATGGACCTGAGATGTAAGAGAGGATAGCCGAATTGCTCTTAGAAGGCGCCATACACTGCGTCAGGGCACGCCATATTGCGCCTTGGAGCAAGCATACTGCCCAGTTGGAGCATAATCAAACCACCATGGACCCGCCAAAAAAACCGGGCAAGGTGATCGCGATCTCGCAACCGCAAGACGCAGTAGCCCGGATAGAGGCTTTTGTGGGACGCTTATTGGAGAGCAGTGACCTGTTGGCGGCAGCCTTGGTGCGGCTAAGAGACTTTTACCTGGCTGGAGCGCCGCCACTGGCCGCAGATAAGGTGCTGGCACAGGTTGATGCTGCGCTCGAAATGGCTGCGCGAGCTAAACACGGCTTCTAGTCCGCCCTTCTCACCTTCACACCCAATGGCTACGCCATCCCCTTCATGGGGCGGCGCACACGCGCCGCCCCGATGCACGGAGAAAATGCTCTCGCTACCATTTCCCCCATTTGTCATCCGTCCCGTCCGTGGGGACGAAGGCCATGCCGTGTGGGCTCTGAAAACCGGTGACGACCGGAGTAATGTAGCCAGAATCAAGATCGAGCTTGCCTACAAAGCCCTCGGAGACGCCGGCTGAGTTCGGGGCTCCAACGCCTGCCGAGTAAGCCACTCCCGAAGCAAAAGCCTCTTTGCTGATCACGTAGACGGTGTTGGCCGGAGTGTCGGCCATCAAGTAGAAGCCCCTTCTCGACGGCGTGAAGATGGTGTCATCGATTTGCGGAGTGCCATAGGGCGAGCTTAGGGGAATCTGCAGCACGGTCTGATCATCGGTATTAGGATGGCGGACCAGAATGACTTCCGAGTCGCCCTGACTATCCAGGAAAAGATCTCCTTCGGGAGTGGACGTCATGGAGTCGGGGTCCTGAAGATTCAGAGTGGTGGTCACGCCGGTTGGGACAGTAATCGCAGACGCATTTCCCGCCAAAACCTCCTTGACGGTAATGAGGCTACCGACCTTGGCTTCGACAATCGCGGGCTCGGCGTTCGGATTATTCGCTGGATTGGAGCAGCTGATGTAGAACTTGCGATTGAGGAAGACCATGTCGTCATAACCGCCGCCATGGGTTGGCGTGACCGCAAACTTGATGGGAGGGGTCTGCGCTTTCGTGACCGGGTCGATGATGACCAGGTTTGGATTCGCATCCTCATTCTGCATGGCATAGAGCTTGCCGTCATAGGGATTCAGCTTGAGGCCGTCGTTATGACCGAGAACCGCATAGACGTGCACCTCGGCGCCGGTCGTGGTGTATTCGATGATGTAGCTGCTTTTGCCGTCGCTGCCGTCCGGCAGCCCGGGACCGCCGTAACCAACAAAGATGTGCCCATTGGCCAAAGCAATCGAATCTGGGGCGGTGTATTTGTCATTACCTACTGCGAAGACGCTCACGCTATAACCCTTAGCCGGCGTCGGCTGTGCCCATGCCGATAAAGCGCTGGCGGACAGAAGAAGTACCCCGGAAAAGGCGAGTACGCGTTTACTGATTGCTTGATTCATGATGCCTCCAAGTGCGGTTGCGGTGAAAACCGCTCGCCTAAACGTAGTCTTGCAAGCTAAAGACATCATTAACGTCAACAGAACGACGGAAAACTTCACCAACAATTCACACAAGGAACACATTCCGGCATGATCCACCGGTAGTCGCACTATGGTGGTAAGTGCGAACAGGCCTTCAACGTTCATAAACCTGCTGTTTCGCCATTCTCAATAACAGACACGCTACTTTGCGCGCATGGCAGCTTCGACCTCTTCCGGCGTGTGCGGTAGTTTTTCGGCGAAGTCAATCAGTTTTCCCGCAGCGTCAACGTAGAAGGTATCTTCGATGCGGACGCCGATTTTCTCTTCTGGAATGTAGAGGCCTGGCTCGATGGTGAACACAGAGCCGATCTCGAAGGGCTTGTCGTAGTCGTATGGATCGTGCACATCGATGCCGACAGAATGCCCGAGAGTATGGATGAAATATTTCCCCAGCGGCTCGCCGTGGAGATCCTTGCCATGGGTGTTGATGTAGTCGAAGGCGACCTTGTCGAGCAGGGTCTTGTCGGCGTCTGCCCCGCGATGGTCAGTTGAGCCCATCTTCGATTTGCCGGCTACGAACGCGTCGCGTGCTGCCTGCTGGGCGCCGAGCACGATGTTATAAATCTCTCTCTGACGGGAGGTGAAATGACCGTCGACCGGCATGGTCCTCGTCAGGTCGCTGGCGTACATCGAGTACTCTCCGGCAGCATCGATCACCACGACGTCGCCCTGGCCCATCGTGTTGCTGTTTTCCGAGTAGTGGAGAACCGTCGAGTTATAGCCAGAGCCAACGATGGCGGGATAGCTGACGCGCTCGCATCCTTCGGCCAGCATAGCGGCGACTTCGACGCCGGCAACGGTTCTTTCCCTTACTCCCGGCCTGATGGCTCGCATGCCGGCGAGTTGGGACGCGATCGAGGCATCGGTCGCTTTCTGGATAAGGGTGATCTCGGCCGTGCTTTTTACCATGCGTAGCTGCATGGTCAGCGAACGAACGTCGTGGGTTGGGGGTGTGACGTCATTGCCCAGCACAGTTGAGGTGAAGTTGAGCGCCGCACTGGCAACGTCCATGTCCTGCTGAGTCCAGACCTCTTTTGCCCGCTGGGGATCCTGGGACAGGAAAGCGCCGAAGACGCCTGGCAAGGTGGAGAGAGGCATCACCTCGTCGACACCGAGTAACTCTTGAGCGCCCGGGGTAGAAGCATCAGTCTTCGCCCCGGTGTATTTCTCGTGGATGAGATTACGCATCGGGAGGAACAGAATCTCCCGGTACGAGTGTGGTGGGACGGGACCGAGGCGAGTCGCCGTGGCAGGCCCCTCGCCGATAAGCAGAAGCGCGCCACCCGGTTCGTTTGAGCCGGTCAGATAGAAGAAGTCTTCATCCTGGCGATAGTCCTGGTACTCCATCGACGGTTCGTGCGCGGCAAAGATCACGGCCGAGCCACCGTGCAGCTGGGCTGCGAGTTTTACGCGCCGCTGCCGGTACTCGGCCTTAGGCACCGAATCAAAGGCACAGGCAACTTGTGCAGCCAGCAGGAGCACGAACAGGGTCAATCTACTGCGCATCGGCAATCTCCGGGTAGTTTGATTTCAGTCTACGTGGATTGTTGGTCCAGGCCCACGAATCGCACAGGAGAGAGACGGACTTGCGTTATATTGCAATCTGCGATATTGTTATCGCAATCGGCGATAGACATGAAACTCTCCGACAAACTGAAGTACTTGCGGGAAATCGAGGGCAGCCTTCGCGGACTCGGGCGGGCGATGACGCAGCAGGAATTGGTTCGCGCGATCGCAGCTGAGATGGATTCGCCGATCAGCCAGAGCTACCTATCGCAGATCGAGTCAGGCACCCGGCCGCATCTCACCAACACCACCCGCCTTCTGCTGGCTAAGTTTTTCAAGGTCCACCCTGGCTACCTGGTAGAGGATCCGGAGGGGTACCATGCCGAGCTTCTTTCCGACATTCGAACGCAGGAAGAGAAGCTTGACCTGTGGCTAATTGCAGGCTCAGATCGCTTTCGTAAAGATCCGGAACTATGCCGGGCGCTCCGGGCAGTCGCAATGTATCCGGACTCACGCCGCAGCCTGCTCCTGCTCGAGGCCGTGCTGGAGACCCCGGTGCTGATGGATCGGCTGCTCGAAATTCTTCGTCCCTCGGAGCACCCGGCTGCTGAGACGCCCGGAGCGGATGGGGCGGCACCCGCGAAGCCGGGCAAAGGGAAACGCCGCACTACGCGCAATTCGGTGAAATAAAATGACGTGGGAAATCTTCTATCTCGTCTGCTTCATCCTGGGTCTCGTGCTCTGTGTCCTCTCACTCTTTACCGGCGGTCACACCCACGGCACCCACTTTCACTTCGGTGGCCACACTCACATTCACGTGCCGCACAGCGGCGCGAAGATGGGGCACAGCGACGCATCCAGCGGTGTGTCCCCTTTCAACGGATTCACCATTACCGCCTTTCTCTGTTGGTTTGGCGGAGTAGGGTATCTGCTGCGCTCACACAGCCTGCTCTTCGCGCCTTTGGTGCTGCTGCTCTCCACCATCAGCGGAATGGCCGGCGGCGCCCTCATCTTCTGGTTTCTCGCCTCCGTCCTGCTGCCACGGGAGCGCGCTCTCACTGCCGAGGAAACTGAGATCACCGGCGTGGTCGGCCGCGTCACTGGTCGGCTGCATCCCCATGGCACCGGCGAAATCATTTACACCCAGCTTGGTGCGCGCAGGTCTGTACCCGCGCGCTCAGAAGATGGCACCAGCATCGAACGCGGCTCAGAAGTAGTGGTGTTGCGTTATGAGCGAGGCGTCGCTTATGTCCGTGCCTGGCATGATATGGATCCTTAACGCATTCGCGGTAAGGAGGCGCGGCTACTGCTTTTCAGTGGCCGCCGGCAGTCTCACTCGTCGGCTAACCATGAAGGAAGGCTTTATGCCGAACACCTACATTATTGTTATTGGTCTTTGCATCCTCGCCACCATTGTTCTGCTCTCTTTGCTGGCCCGCATGTTCCGCAAGGCTGGCCCGAATGAGGCGCTCATCGTCTTCGGCTTTCGCGGTCCGCGCGTCATCAAGGGACATGGAACCGTCATCTTCCCGGTGGTGGAACATTGCCGCGAACTTTCGCTCGAACTCATGAGCTTTGACGTTGCGCCGCAGCAGGATCTCTACACCCGCCAGGGTGTTGCGGTCACGGTTGAGGCTGTGGCTCAGATCAAGGTTCGTTCCGACCAGGAGTCGATTCTAACCGCAGCAGAACAGTTCCTGACAAAGACTCCAGACCAGCGCGAGGGACTGATCCGCCTGGTCATGGAAGGGCACCTGCGCGGCATCATCGGTCAGCTTACTGTGGAACAGATCGTAAAAGAACCGGAGATGGTCGCCGAGCGCATGCGCTCTACCTGTGCCGACGATATGAGCAAGATGGGGCTGGAGGTGGTGAGCTTTACCATCCGCGAAGTGCGGGACAAGAACGAATACATCACCAACATGGGCCGTCCGGATATTGCTCGCATCAAGCGCGACGCAGAAATTGCGAGTGCCGAAGCGGAACGCGATACCGCCATTCGCCGGGCCAACGCGCTCCGCGAGGCGGCGATTGCCAAGGCCGCGTCTGATCAGGACCGGGTGATCGCGGAGACGGCCTCCCTGGCAAAACAGGCAGAAGCGCAACGTGACCTGGACATCCAGAAGGCACAATTCGCCGAGCAATCTCGGCGCCAGGAGGCCCAGGCCGACAAAGCGTACGAACTGCAAACCAACGTCATGCAGCAGAAAGTAATTGCCGAGCAGGTGAAGGTGCAGCAGATCGAGAAGGAAGGCCAGGTCAAGGTACAGGAAGCAGAGATTCTTCGCAACGAGAAAGAGCTGATCGCCACCGTGCTCAAGCGCTCCGAGATCGACAAGCAACGGATCGAGAACATGGCTAGTGCGGAACGTGCTCGTCTGACGGCAGAGGCCGAAGGCCGGGCTTCCGCCATCCGGGTGCAGGGTGAAGCGGAGGCCGCCATCATTCTGCAGAAAGGCGAGGCCGAAGCGAAGGCCATGAACGTGAAGGCGGAAGCGTATCAGGAGTGGTCGCAGGCGGCCGTGGTCGACAAATTGATCACTAACCTGGCTGATGTGGTACGCGCCATGTCTGAGCCGCTGGCCAAGGTAGACAAGATCACCATCGTCTCCACCGGCAAGGATGGAAATGTCGGCGCCCACAAGCTTACGGGTGAGATGACCGAGATAGCCGCCCAGGTGCCTGCGCTTTTTGAGGCGCTCAGCGGGATGAAGATGTCTGACCTGATGGCAAATGTGAAGCAAATGAAATCGCACCCAAACGGCGACGCCAACAACACGCCGCTCCGTTGACCCACTACGTTTGAAACGAAAGGACACAAGTCATGGCACTGATGGAACGCGTTACCACTCTTCTACGCGCCAACCTCAACGATCTGGTCGACAAGGCTGAAGACCCGGAGAAGATGCTCAAACAACTCGTCCTCGATATGGAAAACCAGCTGCTGCAGGTAAAGACGCAGGTCGCGATTGCGATCGCAGATCAGCACCTGCTGGAAAAGAAGACCGCCGAGCATGAAACGGCGGCCGTAAGCTGGAAGAACAAAGCCGCGCTTGCGGTCGCCAAGGGTCGCGACGACATGGCGCGGGAAGCGCTTGAGAGATCGCTGTCTCATGTGCAGATGGGCAAGAACTTTCTGCAGCAGCTGGACGATCAACGAACCGAAGCCGAAGGTCTGCGCAGCGCCTTTCTTAAACTGCAGCAGAAGCTCGCCGAAACGCGTGCGCACTGCGATCTTCTAGTAGTGGAGCACAGACGGGCTCGTGCAGTCAGCAGATCGCAGCAAGCTCACGCCGCGGCGCACACTGACAAGGGCGCTGCTTCGATCGACCGGTACAAGTCCCGCATCAACGTTCAGCAGGCCGCAAACCACGCAACCCGAGAACTCACTGCCGGCGATTCGCTGGAGGACCGTTTTGCCATGCTCGAACGCGATCAACAGGTAGAGCTTCTTCTGGAAGAGCTGAAGAAGAAAAAAGAACTAACTGCCTGACCGGGACTGGCTACAACCTGGCCGCGAAATGCGATGCCAGAACCAGCCACGTAGCCAGGGTTGCCGCATGCAGAACGAAATGCAGCGTATTGATTCGGATTCCATTACGGGGCGGCAGAAAGGCCCAGGTGTTGGCGTACATTGCCTCATACTGGGCCGCTCTCTTGGGCTGCGGCATTACCAGATAGGGGATCCACCAGGCTTCCAATTCGCCTACGAAAAGGAATCCATAAGCGGCCGAGAGATAAACATACAGCCAATTCGGCCAACCGGAATGCCAGTAAAACAAGCTGAGAGCCAGCCCGATGGACGGGAATAAGGAACTGACGAAGGTCGCTAAAGCAACCGCATGAAGGGCGTGCCCACGGCGCGCTGCCCGAATATCGTTCAGGCGGGAGAGCGGGACCCAATCGTGCAATAGCAGAATTGCGACCTGAAAACCCTGAAGCCAGAGCAGAATGGCCGAGCGCATGCGAAACCTCACTAACTACATACCTCGCTAGAGTAGCAATGGTTGGAACGGGGTTCCGTGAGGAACTGAGCAATCGACCGGTGTGCTTTTACTCTGTCGTTGACAGCCTGGCGCGTCCACGCGCAAGCTGAAGATCGTGCCAGCGGGAAAGATACGAACTCCGCCTGATTCCAAAGGATTTTCGCGCAGGCGATTCCTCTCCGGCGTCGCTTCCACGGCCGCGACCTCGTGTCTGCCTCTCAGCGGAGCGGCGAATCTGACGGGCGGCGCGACACCCGCACTCGCTGCCCAGAACACCACCATAAGAGTGTCCCGCGAAGCCGTGTCCGCCCCGCCGGTGGTCATCCTCAATTCCGGATATCGATTGCTGATCGACTCGGTAAGGGGAACCATCGCGTCGTTTCAGTCCACTTATGGCATTAACCGCGAATTGCTGATTCGAGACCACGTTCGCTTGCCGCTCTTCATGGTCGAGTTCATGAATGATCGTGCGGAGTTCAAGCTGGTTGCTTCTTCGGACGCGAAGACGGTAACCGTGCACAAAGACGAGAATGAGACCGGGCAAACCATCAAGATCGAATACAAGGAGATTGGTGAGTTACCCTTCGATGGGCTGGTGACGATCAGGTGTCCGGCGAACGAGACGCTAAGCTATTGGAACCTGGAATTGAAGAACGGAACGAAGTCCTGGATTGGACACGTGCGGTTCCCGGTTATCGAAGTACCCTTCGACGACCCCAGGGACGGCGACCATAGCTACATCCTCTCGTCATCTCTGGATGGATCCCTGACGGGGCCGGTTGAGCCTGCCGTGTTTGCATCGCCTGGCTGGTCGCGTCACACTCCGCTGGAGCGTCAGTGGGGAGGAAGCGAGAGGATCACTCCAGAGATGTGGTTAGACGATATATGGGGAGGAAGACAGCGCAACGTTCCTGAGATCTGGCGCTCACCTAATTATCCCGGTCAATGGGCATCGACACAACTAATGGCCTACTACAACTCCGCTGGCGGCCTCTATTTGGCTTGCGATGACGCGACGGGGTTGCCGAAGTTTATCGATCGGGTCATGGAGGATGACGGTGTCACGTTGGGGCTGGCGCATTACCCCGGCACCCGTGGGCCTGGCGAGACAAAGCTGCCCTACAACGTCGTTGTCGGTACTTTCCAGGGCGACTGGTATGCAGCGGCAGAAATCTACCGGGAGTGGGCAACAAGGCAGCCGTTCTGTGGCAGTAAGCTGGCCGATAGAAAGGACTGCCCAAAATGGATTGCCGGTTCGGCTGTGGGGATCGCGTTCCCAATGCGTGGCCAGGCAGACTGGGACGCGCCGGCAACCGTGAACCCCGAATATACTCCCGCAACCAATGCGCTGCCTTACCTGGATAAACTTGCCGCAGAGCTCGAGAGCCCTCTCATGCCGTTCGTTTACAACTGGGAACATGGCGGCCCATGGGTTCAGCCTGATGCCTACCCACCGCTCGGTGGAGAAGCGGCGATGCGCGAGTTCATGACCAGGTCAAAAGAGCAAGGTTGGTATCCCTTCCTTTATGGAGATAGCCTTTGCTGGGTAACCTGGCAGGGGAATACCGGCTACGATGGAATGCCTTATTTCCGGTCCCACGGGGGAGAGGCTGCGGTGGCGCATAAGTGGGATGGGACGTTGTTAGAAGATGTGTGGCCCTGGAGAAAGAATTATTGGGCGTGCGTCGGAACTGAGAAGGGACGCCAGATGATTCTGGAAATGACGCGGAAGATGGCGGAACTTGGGCCCAGTGTCGTCCAGCAGTTTGACCAGGGACCTGGCCCCGTAGCGTGCTACGCCACCAACCACGGTCATCCGCCGGTACCAGGGCCATGGATGACCGAGGCCTTCAAGGCCCTTATCAAAGCAGATAGCGAAATCGCGCGGTCGGTGAATCCTACCGTCGCGATGTCCTGCGAGGGGGCTCCGCCCGAGATCTATCTTCAGGATTTTCAGATTTGGGATGGCCGCGTCAGGACATGTCCTCTTTACTCGTTTCTGTACCATGAGTACTGCAACGGCCATGATGGCTTCTTTGGGAATCGGGTGAATGATGAGGCCCTGCGTCTTTCTGTAGGGAGGGCCATCGCCACCGGATACATGGTGAATTTCACCCTGCGGGATAAGGGACTTATTGAGTACGACTGGGATCAGGCATGGACACGGGCCATTCCGGATCAAAGTGCGATTCTTGACTGGACCAAGAGATTGAACCATTTCCGGGCAGCAATCGCGCGGGATTATCTTGTCTATGGGCGCATGTTGCGGCCCTGGGCGGTGAGCAATGTAACAGGACGCGACTTCGGGTGGGGCAAGGAACCCCTGGTGCAGTCCGCGACGTGGCAGGCAGCCGATGGGCGCATAGGCGTTGTGCTGGCAAACTGTGCTGACCAGGGCGAATCTCCGCGCGTCGAGTTGCGAGGACGGGGAAACAAGACATTGGCTTTGTATATCGACGGTGAGCAAAGCCAGCGGACCGTGCAACTCCCAACGGTGATCGATATCGAGATGCAGCCCCGCTCTCTTAGCCTGATCGAAGTAAAATAGTGCGGGCGGCCTCGCTGCTGCAGCGAAGTAATGTACTCAACTGTCCTTTTCTTATTGACTGGCGATGTAGCACGCAGCGCTACCGCCAGAGCCGGCGCATGAGAACCCGACGACATTCGTACCCCGGATCGGGTTATACACGCCGACTGGTACTTGTTGAACGTACACATTGCCGGCAGCCTTGGCTGGGTTTGGGCGATACAGCCCAGCTCCTAGAAAAAATCCAAGCAAAACCGCTAAAAAGGTCTTCAGCAACTTCATGTTATTGGCCTCCATGTTGCAGCGATTTAACCACAACTGGAAAACCAACTCGTTGCTGACGACCGGCCTCCCCGGGGTTCGGGAAGGCCGGCTATTGCCTTAAAAGCGGGGAACGTCGGCGAGACGATTCACGTTTTGGAAAGGAACCATCCAGCCAGGATACTCAGGCGGCAGCGCGCTGACCTCATCAAGTTGCTTGATCTCCCCTTCCGTTAGCTGGACGTGGACAGCGGCCAGATTTTCGTGGAGTTGTTCGGCACGCTTGGCGCCGATGATGACTGAGGTGACGAACGGCTTAGCCAGCACCCAAGCCAGGGCGATGGTGGCAACGCTTGTGTTGTGGCTCTTGGCAATGGGCCGGAGGATATCGAGAATGCGCCAGGTGCGCTCCTTGTCCACCAGTGGGAAGTCAAAGGAGGACCGTCGTGAGTCCTCGGGCTTTTGGTTCTCGCGGGAATATTTGCCGGAGAGAAGACCTCCAGCCAGCGGGCTCCAGACGAGCAGGCCGGTTCCCTGGTCCTTGAGCAAAGGAACAATCTCACGCTCCAGATCGCGACCGGCAATGGAGTAGTAAGCCTGCAGGGTATCCAGCTTGGCCAGGTTTTTCGCCTCGGAAATACCCAGCGCCTTCATCAGCTGCCAGGCGTACCAGTTAGAGCAGCCGATGTACCGCACCTTGCCTTGCGTGACCAGGGTGTCAAGAGCGCGGAGCGTCTCTTCGACAGGGGTAACAGAGTCGGCAGCGTGGATTTGGTAAAGGTCGATGTAGTCAGTCTGCAGGCGCTTGAGCGACTGCTCGACTCCGTCCATGATGTGGCCGCGCGACGCACCCACATCGTTCCGGCCTGGGCCGGTGCGGCCAAAAACCTTGGTCGCAATCACAACGTCTTTGCGAGCGATGCCAACGTTGCTGATGGCCTTCGCCAGGGTCTTCTCGGACTCACCGTTGGTGTACACGTCTGCGGTATCGACAAAGTTCACGCCGGCTTCGAAGGAGCTCTTGAGGATTTGGTCGGCGAGGTTTTGGTCGACACCTGAAATGGACTTCCACATGCCTTGGCCGGCAGCAAAAGTCATTGTGCCGAGGCAGATTTCGGATACGAGTAGGCCGGTTGGGCCGAGGGTGTTGTATTTCATGGGAGCCTTTGCGTTTTGGGATTTGGGTATTTCAACACTTGGATGTGACTGCGTGCGTCCTGGGCGTTACCGCCGGCGAATATTTGGGCCGCTTCAAACGTTAGTTTCTTCGCTTTCTCAGGACCCAGGTGGTCATGCATCGGTAGTCCTGTACGATCGTAGTCTTCAACGGATCTACGAGTACTCCGTTCATCTCCTCTGTCAACTCCAGGAGCATCTCTTCATCCACCAGGAACCATTCCGAACCGTCGCCGACGATAAATATGCTGCCTCGCACTCGTTCGAAGTCCATTCCGATCCTTGAGCCCAGACGGCAGAACAACATCCCACCCGGCCTCAACACGCGCCAAAGCTCCGCTAACATTGCCCGGAAATGCCGCTCATCGCGGGAAAAATGGAGCACTGAACTGCAGATCACCACATCTGCAAAGCCGTTCGGAAAAGGCATACGCTCGATGGAACCGACCTGGAAGTTTTCCGCCGGCAATTCAGTATTGAGCGACGCCGATAACTGGCGGACATGTTCTACGCCGTCAGCATCCGCGTCGAGCGCGAATATCTCGCATCCCTCGCGCAGCAGATAGACCAGGTTGCGCCCGTATCCACATCCGGCATCGAGCACCCGCATACCAGGCGCGATGTTCCCGCGCAGGATCTGATCGAACACGTAGATATCAATCTGTCCAAACTGCTCCTGGACGCTGAGCATCAGCGCGCCGTCCAGCCACCGTCGATCACCAGTGTGTGCCCGGTGATGAGCGAGGCAGCAGGCGAGGCGAGAAATACTACCGCGCCGGCCACTTCGATCGGTTCTCCAATGCGATGCAAGGCGGCGATACGGTCAATCACGTCCTGGCGAAATTCGGGATCGGAAAGTGCGGGCGCAGTGCCCGGGGTGTGGATAAACGTAGGTGCCACCGCGTTCACGTTGATGTTGTACTTACCCCACTCCACCGCCAGGCACTTGGTCAGATGGCTGATGGCCGCTTTTGTCATGCAGTAGACAGACTCGGTCGGCAATGCCGCGTAGGCTGCCTGCGAGCTCATGTTGATGATGCATCCGCTGTTCTGCTGGATCATGACCCGCCCTGCAGCCTGGCAAGCAAAAAATGTGCCTTTCAAATTAATGGCGACGGTCTGGTCGAAGTCTTCTTCAGTGACTTTTTCCGCCGGGTTCTCGGGCGCGATCCCAGCGTTGTTGACCAGAATGTCCAATCGGCCGAAGTGCTGCACTGTGCGATCGACGGCGTGGCGGATCTGCTCGGAACGGATCATGTCCATCTGCAGCGGCAAAGCGCGCCGGCCACGGGCAGTGACCTCGCCAGTCACTCCGCCATCGCTGGTGATGTCGCGTAAACCAAGCGCGACCTCCGCGCCCGACTCGGCGAGCGCGAGCGCAATCGCCCGCCCCAGTCCTCTAGAAGCTGCGGTAACCAGCGCGATCTTGCCTTGCAAATCAAATCTCGGTAGAGCTTCCATTGGCCTTCCCTTGGTAACGTTACAGATCTCTTTGCCACCCACATGCGGCTGCGAAGATTAAACCACGCCACCTCTAAGATTAAACTGAGTTTAACGTCAGAAGTGCCCGCCACCCCGGGGGATAGAATGTCCATAAGGTGAGAAGCGGCGCTCGAGCACGTTTTGTCTGACAAAAAATCCACACTGCCTGCTCGACTATCGACCTTGCGAGCAGTGATTTTGCGTTCCATGATGGGGGTATCATGCGATTTCCCAGGCGCTTCTTTTTTCAGGTTTCGGTTTCCGGGATTTTGTTGCTATCACCGCTGGCCGTACTCGCTGGCAGCACCAACAGCCATTCCCGCTTTGTCGGAGTCTATGTTTCTCAAGCGCGGGACGGGAAAGCGGGTCCATTCATGAATTTGAGCCTGGGCCCGGATGGCACGGCTACGGTCACGGAAGACCCGGGTGATGGTACCAAAACCCTTTTTGGCCATTGGGTCGACTCCGGCAGCCAAGTCACGGTCACGTTCGACGCAGAGGAGGGTAAGCCGGCCGAACCTGCGATGGCCTTTCAGCCAGGACACGATGGACTGCAGGCGGTTACCTGGAACCGCGCCACATGGGGCAAAGAAAATCCGCCGCCAATGAAAAAGGGCGGGGCTAAGGTGAAAGATCTATATTGGTTCACCACCAATCCGTAGCTCCATCATTGTCAGTGCTTGCGGAGAATCTGCGCTTCCATTGGTTGGAGCGTGACCCCAATGGCATTGATGGGCCCGGTGCCCTGCGATCCATCGACCTCATTTACGGTTACAGTGCCGGCCGCGAGTTGCGCAACTAGTGTCGGAGCGGCCGGCACCGGAAGGTTGCTGAAAAGCACGGCAAATGTATCCCCGGGAGAACTCAAGGTTCCGTCGATGATGACCCACACTGACTGTGGGGTAGCGATGGTGTTGAAATTGGCCACGACCAGGACCTCCTGGTCGTTCAAGATCCGTGAATAAGCAAGCACCCCAGGCGCGATGGTCGATATGCCGAAGTTCTGCTTGTCACCGGAGATGGGCCGGAAATAGAAGCGCCCATAGCGCAGGGCCGCCTGGGTCGCGCGCACCGCGGCGATCTTCTGAATCTGTAAGTAGAAGGGATTGGCGGTGACGAATCCTGGACCACCCCACAACGATTCGCGCACCGCAGGGTCAGTGCCCAAGCCGTGCAACCCTTGCTCGGTGCCATAGTAGATACACGGAATTCCGGGAAGAGCAAGCAGGCAGGCCAAGCCCGCGGTGACCTGGTTGTCGTAGATCGGTATGCCATCGGGCGGGATGAAGCGAATTCTGGCTTTGCAGTCGTGATTGTCCAGAAAGGTGACAAAAAAGCGCGTGGCATCGCCATGCGAGCTTAGGATATCCTGCTCGATCTGCTTGCGCTGCTGATACATGCCCACCATGCCCTGGGGTGCGCTGGATCCTTTGACCAGGGGCACGAGATAGTTAAAGAGAGGATAGTCGAGAGCTGCGTCCACACCGACCATATCGCCTTGGTCAGCGGTGTTCTTGCCGATAAACCGGGCTATATCAGCCTCTTCATTCCCATCCAGCACCTCCCCGAAGGTGAAGAAGTTCTTCTTGCCGATGCTCAGAGCAAATTCGCGCATGGAGTTGCCAAAAACCTGAGGGAGAGCTCCCTTGAGATAGCGAAGGGTGTCGATGCGGAAGCCGTCGATATCCCAGCGCGCAATTACGTATTGAAAAGCACGGATGAGAAAATTCTGAACCGGGGTTTCCCAGGTGGAAAGCTGTTTGAAGGGAGGAAAGTCGCCTACGGTATCGTCGTACGGAGCGGGATCTCCCTGGCGGCGAAAGAATTCATTCTGTTGCAGTTCGACAGGCCAGACGAGTTCGTCAGGGCTGGGGTGCAAGTCGGCGGCGGGAGTGGTGTACGCAGCCACGGCATTGCCGGCTGCGTCGCGCCACAATACGTCCAACCGGTTGTCGCTGTACGGGGCATCGTAGCCGGTGCTGTTGGAAGCATAGGCGAATACGTTTCCTGCATGGTTGAGAACGATGTCGAAAATAACATACAAGCCCGCTGCATGCGCCCCGTCAACCAGAGCGCGTAGCTCCTGGTCGGCATTGGCTGCAACATCGGCAAAGAAGGGATTCGCACGAAGAAAGTCCTGAATGCCGTAACCGTGGTAGGAACCCTGATCAAAACTTTCGTTCTTGAGCACCGGGCTCAGCCATATGGCGCCGGCGCCCAGCCCCTTGATGTATGGAAGTTGGGCCTGGATCCCGGAGAACTTTCCTCCTTGATATTGAAAGCAGTTGGGGTCGTCGAAGGGCGGATGGAGTGGCGGCGCGGCCTTGTTATTGAAGCGGTCGACCATAAGGAAGTAAATCCATTGGTCTCGCCAGTCGGCAGGAGACGGAAACGCCGTTTGAGGCGCGGGAGGCTGTGGCGTAGCGGTGGCGGCGTCCAATACAGCTTGAAAGTCGGGAGAATAGAGCGAGGTCGGCATAAGGCTCTCCTGCCGTGGTGCGGACGGTTGAAAATATAGTGTATGGGTCTGCTTCTTCGTTACGTTTCCCGAAAGTTTCTCTACTCAGCGTGAGCGACTTTCTGTTGGCTAACGCTGCTGCCGTCCCCACTCTTCAGTTTTCGAAAGATGAGTGTGGATAGGATCGTGAATCCGCCCAGCACCAGGAGCGCCTGGTGGACGCCATGAATCATTTCCCCCTGGTTGGTGTGAACGCGGGCGGGAATGAAAAACGCAGTGGCCAGCCCAGCCGACGCGACTCCGAAGCTAATGGACATTTGCTGCATGGTGCTGGCGATGGAACTTGCGTTGCTGGTCTGTTCTTCGCTGATGTCAGCATAGGTAAGGGTATTCATGCTGGTATATTGCAGCGAACTAAAAGTCCCATAGCAGAACGCCTGCAGCACGATCATCCAGACGGGTGTGCGGAGCCCGATGGTCGCGAAGAGCATGAGGAGAAGGCCCAGGATCACGGTGTTCGAGATCAGCACCCCACGGAAGCCAACCCGAGCCAGAATCTTCGGCATGAGGAACTTGGTGCTCATGGCCGCGATGGCCTGGGGCATGATCAGCAGGCCGGATTGAATGGCGGTAAACCCCAGACCAACCTGGTAGAGGAGCGGCAAGAGGAATGGCACTCCGCCTATGCCCAGACGAGTGAAGAAGCTGCCGCTCACCGCAGCGCTGAAGGTGCGGATGCGAAATAGATTTAACTGCAGCAGCGGGTAGATGGTCCCCTTGGCATGCAATAGGTAGCCGCCCAGGAGGGCGAGCGAGATAGTCAACAGCCCGATGATCTCGCGTACGCCCAGCGTATGTTCACCGAATATCTCCAGCACGTAGGACAGCAGGGCGACACCGGAACCGAAAAGGATGAGCCCGACAATATCGAGCGGGTGGGTGTGTTCTTCGCGATAGTCCGGCAGGTGAAGATAGACCATCAACAAACCGAAGATGCCTATGGGTATGTTCACGTAAAAGATGAATCGCCAAGGAAGGTAGCCAACGATCAGGCCACCGGCGACGGGTCCCAGCATGGGACCGACCAGTCCCGGAATGGCGACAAAGCTCATGGCACGGATGAGTTCGGATTTGGCAAACGTTCGCACCAGGGTGAGCCGGCCCACCGGCACCATCATGGCTCCGCCACAGCCCTGCAGGATGCGGCAGGCGACTAGCAGATGGATGTTGCTCGATATGCCGCAGAAAAATGACCCCAGAGTGAAGAGGCCGATTGCGGATGCAAACACCGGGCGGGTTCCGAAACGATCTGCCATCCAGCCGCTGATCGGGATGAAAACCGCCAGGCTCAAGGTATAGCTGGCCAATACCGACTTCATGCTGAGCGGAGCCACATGGAGAGCGGCCGAAATGGCAGGCACGGCGGTATTCAGAATGGTGGTGTCGAGCGACTCCATGAAAAACGCCACTGCAACCAGCCACGGTAGTAGACGTTTGCTCGCAGCGGCGGGAGGAGGCGGGACCGAAGGGGCGCTGGGAGCATCGAGGCGGGCCATAGGCTTCTGTGGATCCACTTTACTAGAGCTGTAGGAGTCAGGTTGGCTTACCTTCGACCGTGGCGAATGCACTACCTTCCCTGCGGCTGGCACTTTTCAGTTATTGTTTATTGGCGGATTTTGAGTCATTGTGTATTGCACAGAAGATACTGCGCTCAGCGATCTGAAAGAGATGCGTTTGTTTTTCCCAGCCTTGGTGTTAGCAGTGGCAGCTTCCGCCTCCGCGCAAATTTCGCCGCCGGCGACGGGAGCACTTTTGCTTCCAGTGCAATCGTTGGCATCTCCCTCTGCTTCGCTCATTCCGCAGGGTCTCACCGTGCCGGGAGACGGGTCGCAACAACTGCTTAATTTCAAAGACTCCGACATCAAGTTCAGTCTGCACAGCTTGATGGAGATCCTTCGCGACCATCAGCATGAAGGTTGGGTGCTGGCAGCCTATCCCGACCCGAACACGCGCCGGCCTCTTGTTGGCGCGGGGTTCAGTCTGGATGTTCAGGCGACGGAACATCCCCAGTTCGATCCTCTCAATCCGCATCCGTTCGTTGAGCCCTCCTCGGTTCAGCTTTGGCAAGCAGCCGGGCTTGCTCCAGATCGATTGCAGCAAATTCTTGATCAGTTCGACCGCAACTCAAATCGATGGACGGCGAAGCAGTGGCATCGAAAGATCATCAGGCACACCCTGACGCCACAACTAACCGAAGAAGAAGCCATGCAGCTTCTGCGTATCTCTGCGGTACAGTCGGTCTACAATGCGAAGGCCTATTGCCGGGGTTTCGATGAACTGACGGCTTCGCAGCAGATGGCGCTCAGCCAGTTAGTCTTCCAGATGGGTACGAATCTTCAGGAGTTTGTTGAGTTTCTTGGCGTCCTGAATGACGAACACGGCGAGCGCGAACTGGCGCAACTCGACGGCTTTATCGAAACCGATGAGGAGCATTGGCAGACAGTCCAGGGCACGCTGATTGATAGTCAATGGGCCAGACGATACAGCATTCGCGCCGCAACGGTCATCGCCATGTTTGATCCGAGCTACAATCAGGAACCCGGCGCAGCAGAACAGCGAGTGGAGGCTGTCCTTCGTCCCTCTGCAGAGTATCGGCCGAAGAGCCGGCCCACCGCCACGATCCGCGTGGCCAGCTACAGCAGACGCACCACGAGGGCACACGGCAAGAAAGCGGCCCGCTCTCAGGTGAAACGCAAGCTGACTTAAATCCTCCACTTTGCTACGCAATCCTACGGTCCTAATGACAAGGTCAATACTTCAACTAGCCACTGGTGGCCCAGGTCTCGCTTTTAAGACCTGGGGTTCTCCAGGTAAGCCTGCCGCTCAAGATGACAAAGGCGGCGGCGGAGAGTTCATTACGCTTCAATCTAGATGGAACGAAACATGCTCAATCCGTATCTAAGCAGCATGTCCCAGAACGGCGCAGCATTTCCCTGCCGACTCCCGGTTGCATGTTTGCTGCAAAACGTCGGACACTAGGCGAGGAGGTTGGCTATGCAGCGCGTCAAGCTAGGCAAGTCCGATTTGGAAGTTCCGGTGATTTGTCTCGGAGGGAATGTCTTCGGGTGGACAGTGTCGGAGGAGGATTCGTTCCGGCAACTGGATGCGGCCCTGGAGGCAGGGCTGAACTTTATCGATACCGCTGATATGTACTCGCGATGGGCGCCAGGCCACGTGGGTGGTGAGTCAGAGACGATTCTCGGCAATTGGATGGCCAAGGGCAACAAGCGCAGCAACGTGATCATGGCAACCAAAGTCGGCGTAGATATGGGCGATGGCAAGAAAGGGCTGAAGGCTGCATATATTGAGCGCGCGGTCGAGAGCTCGCTGCGGCGTTTGCGGACGGATTATATCGACCTCTACCAGGCACATATAGATGATGAGGAGACGCCGCTTGAAGAAACCCTGGCGGCCTTCGATAAGCTGGTGAGACAAGGCAAAGTGAGGCATATCGGCGCCTCGAACTACAGCCCTGCACGACTGGCCAAAGCGCTCAAAATCAGCAAGGATAACGGCCTGGTGGGTTACATCTCGCTTCAGCCGCTGTACAACCTGGTGACCCGAGAACCGTTCGAGACGGAACTGCTGCCGGTGGTCCAGGAACATACCCTGGGCGTAATACCCTACTACTCACTGGCGGCGGGCTTTCTCACGGGCAAGTACCGCTCGAAAAAGGATGCGGAGGGAAAACCGCGCGGCGGATCCGTAACCAATTTCCTCAATGACTGGGGCTTCCAGGTTCTGCATGTGCTGGACCAGGTTGCCGCCGCTCACAAGTCGACTCCGGCGAGGGTGGCGCTGGCGTGGTTGATGGTGCAACCTGGCGTGACTGCTCCCATAGCCAGCGCAACCAGCGACAAGCACCTGACCGACCTGATCGAGGCGACGAAACTGAAGCTGGATCACGCCTCCATTGAAAAGCTGAACACCGTAAGCACTCCTGCCGCAGCCGTCAAAGCTTAAGCTGGAGAGCAACATTCAAGGCATTCCTTGCACCAGGGCTTTCAGGAATCGGATTTCGCGACCGACCCTGTTTCCCAGGAAAATGGCTCGCGAAAACCGCCTTGGCAATCGCCCGCTATTCGATCCGCGTGCCCGTAGCGGTCGCACATCCGGTTATGGTCGGTCCGCCATCCGCTGGAACGAATACCACTGAAGCGGATGTAGTCTCAAATGTGTTGCGGTCTGATCCCATCTCAATCTTCTGCGTGATTGTCTGGGTCTTAACCAGCTCGCCGTTCAAGGTAATGGCGAACAGCGGGAAAGAACATTGGATTGTTAGTCGACTCCAGCAGAGTCCCCCCTCGCGAAAACGTGAGCAGCGAAAGGAATGGTTTGCCCACCGGATCGCCCGTTTCACAGTTGTGCTGGGTCACCTTGACCGTCCAACTCCCTTCCAGTTTGCCGGCCTCCTGATCCCAGCCCTCTGTTTGTGCCCCAGCGGCTCCGGCAAACGACAAAGCAAATACCCCTGCAAGTATCAGCTGACAAAATGCTTCGTAAACTACAGATTTCATATGTCTTCTCCCTTCTTTCGATCGGCCGGCTCTCTCTCCAGCCTCCAGGCTTATACTCATTCCCATCCCCACAACGAGTCTTTAAGCGGGTCTGAAGGATTCTGAAAACTTCTGAAGATTCGGAGCACCCTGATGAGTGATGGTGAGCTTTCCATCTACGAGTTTGGAGACTATAAGGTCGATGCCGGGAACCTGCTCCTCTCGCGGACGGGCGAGCCCGTTCCCCTTACCCCTAGGTGTTCGACACCCTGCTTCTGCTGGTAAACCGAAGCGGAGAAGTGCTGGAGAAGGACGCCCTCCTCCGCGCCATTTGGCCCGATACCATCGTTGAAGAAAATAACCTCAACCAGAACATCTCTACCCTGCGCCGGGTATTCGGCGAATGCCGCGGCGAAAATCGCTTTATCGCGACCGTTCCCGGCCGAGGCTACCGCTTCATTCCTGAGGTCCGAACCGTTTCTCAGAGGTCAATGGGGCAGCCCCAAAACGTGCGCATCGGCGTGCTGCTCTTTGAAAATATCGGCGCCAGCCGCGACCGCGAGTACCTCGCAGACGGTCTAACCGAGGAAACAATCGCTTCCCTGGGCCGCATCGATCCGCAGCACCTGAGCACTCGATCCCCTCGTCCCGCCGGCGCCGAAGTCCGCCAGCGGGGCTTTGCAGATTGGGGCTGCCACCAACCGAGAGTTGGTATCTATAAAGTGCGGTGCGGATAAAAGCCTTGCCCCGCATTTCTACCTCATGTACCCTCCAGCTACCCTTCCGTGTCCAGCACCGCCACGATCGACCCACTGGTCCCCCCGGCTCCCAATTCTGCGAGCGGGGCTCTGCAGATCGCAGCCGCCACCGTGGGCAACGCGCTGGAGTGGTTCGACATCCTGGTCTACGGGTACTTCGCAACCTCGATTGCCGCCGTCTTCTTTCCTAACTCGAACCCGGTGGTCTCGCTCCTGCTCACCTTCGGGTCGTTTGGTTTGTCTTATCTGGCCCGCCCCGTCGGTGCGATTGTTCTTGGCGCCTACGCCGACCGCGCCGGCCGCAAGGCAGCGCTCGCCCTCTCCATTCGGCTTATGGTCATCGGCACCGCCGTGCTGGCCTTCATGCCGTCCTATGCCTCGATCGGGTTGATTGCACCAATCGCTGTGTTCGCAGCCCGCTTGCTGCAGGGATTCGCCGTAGCCGGGGAGTTCGGCAGCTCCACGGCCTTCATGATTGAGCATTCAGCCCACCGCAAAGCCTTCTTTTCCAGCTGGCAGTTCTCCAGCCAGCAAATGGCGAAGCTGCTGGCTGCGCTGTTCGGCGTTGGCCTCGCTACGTCCATCAGTTCTCATCAGCTGAACAGCTGGGGTTGGCGTGTCCCGTTTATCTTCGGCTTGTTAGTGGGACCGGTTGGGATGTACATCCGCCGCAAAGTGGATGAGACCCCCGAGTTCATCCGGACCACACACACCCGGACCCCGGTCCGCGAGGTCTTTGCCACCGAAAAAGTGGGGCTGTTGCTGGGCGCCGGTCTGGTTGCTGTAGGCACCGCCAGCACCTATTTCTCCCTCTACATGCCCACCTTCGCTACGACGCGTTTACATTTGCCGCCCTCGGTTGGATATATCGCGACCGTCGTTCTCTCTTTGATCAGCATGGTGCTTTGCCCGGTGTTTGGAAACCTGGCGGACAAGCTCGGCTACACGCGCCTGATGCTGCCGGCGGCGATCCTGATGTTGTTGTCCTTCTACCCTCTGTTTCTCCTCATCACGCTCCGCCCGGGCCTGCCCACCCTGCTGGGTGGGCTCATATGGGACGCGCTGCTGCAAACTGCCTACATCGGGGCTCTGCCGGCGGTGATGGCAAGTATCTTTCCCGCCCGCACCCGAGTCACGGGGCTTTCGCTCAGCTATAACCTTGGCGTGACTCTCTTCGGCGGCTTTGCCCCGGCAATCTTCACCTGGCTGACCGCCACCACCCACAACAACACGTCGCCCAGCTTCTACCTGATGGCGATGGCGGTGCTCAGCATTGTGGCGGTGATGGCCGTCAACCGTGGCTCCGCAAACTATGGCAGGGCGAAGGCTAGCAAGTAGTCACCCTGTTTTGTACGCAGCTTGCCATGGCCGCCGGCAGCGATCACTACGTATACGTAGCTCTGCCAACTACCGTTGGGTCGGCCTGTATGACGTAGATCACGCGGCTGGACTGGTGAGGAACGTAACCTGGAGTGGACCTGGCGCACCGGAATTTCCTACGTTTCCGCTCACCAAAGGACTCACCAGCGCAGCCGTTGCACAGAGGCGGATTGTGAATGTTGGTGACGTCTTAGCCGATCCCCGCTACCTGACTGCGTTCGGCTCGACGCGCTCCGAGATCATTGTTCCGGTGCTTGACGCGGAGAGGACCACCGTCGTGGGAACGATTGACGTTGAGAGTGAAGAACCAAATGCGTTTGACAGGGGGATTCAAGACCTTCTCGATGCCTGTTCCGATGTGCTTCGACCACTCTGGAAGCTCTGAGCTTTGCCCGTAAACAAAAACAGCAGGTCCACTGCGCTACGCTCTGGTCGGGATGACAATTCTATTTTAGAAACGACTTCCCATTATCCCAATGAATTGTCATCCCGACGGGGGGTAGCGCAGTGGAGCGAACTGCTGTTTCCTGCGCACCCTGAAGGCGTGAATCTCTTTAAGGTCAGCGTGCCAACCCTCGTGCCCTTTAAGATGCTAAGAGAGGCACTCTCTTTGCATCGAGCCGCTTTGTCAGACATTACGAAGGGCTGCGTTCCGCCGAGGTTTTCTCCCTCTCTGATCCGCGAAGTGGCCAATGCGGCCATGAACCGGGAGGATGTTTTGCCCTTCTGGTTTGGAGAATCCGATCAAGCAACGCCGTCTTTCATTAGCGAAGCGGCCATCGCTTCCTTGCGCGACGGGGAAACCTTCTATTCAGAGAACTTGGGCAGGCTGTACTTACGGCAGGCTATCTCCACTTATTTGACGGATCTTCATCAATGCACCATCGGGACGGAGCGTGTCGCGGTAACAGCTTCGGGTAACTCAGCGCTGATGCTGGCCAGCCAGCTGCTGATCGAACCAGGCGACCGCGTGGTGACGGTCACACCCCTGTGGCCGAACGCGGTGGAGATACCAAAGGTGGTTAGCGGCCGGGTTACGTGCGTCTCGCTCGAAGTGCAACACGGCCGGTGGGCGCTGCCCTTGGACAAACTGCTGCAGGCCCTTACGCCGGAGACGCGGATGTTGGTGCTCAATTCGCCCAACAACCCTACCGGGTGGACTATTCCACGCGCAGAGCAGGTTGCCATTCTCGAACATTGCCGCCGTCATGGAATATGGATTCTCGCCGACGATGTCTACGAGCGCCTGGTCTATACAGGGGCAACGAGATCGGCTCCATCGTTTCTCACCCTTGCCGAGGATGACGATCGGTTGATCGTGATCAACAGCTTCTCCAAAGCCTGGACGATGACGGGTTGGCGTCTGGGCTGGATGGTGGTGCCGCCCGCGATCGTGCCCGACCTTGCGTCGTTGCTCGAGTACAACGTGTCTTGCGTCTCCGAATTTTCGCAGCGTGCCGGCGTTGTCGCCCTGCAGCAGGGAGAATCTTATGTTCTTAAAGTGCGAGCGGCGCTGGGCCAGACAAAGGCCAGGCTGTCCACCGCGCTGGGTCAGCTTCCCCGGCTGGAAGTACCCGAGGCGGATGGCGCGATGTACCTCTTTCTGCGTGTCGCCGGCGAAGAGGACTCTCTGCGCCTGGCCAAGCGGCTGATCGATGAAGTTGGGCTTGGGCTCGCTCCTGGCAGGGCCTTCGGACCCGAAGCAGAGGGCTGGTTGCGTTGGTGCTACGCAGCCGATTGGAAAAAGATCGAGTCCGGGATAGAACGCATGGCGCGGTTTCTCTCCAGGTAACGTGTTTCGTGGCGCTGCTACAATTCCCCTTCATATGGAAACCGCTCCGGAGGAGAGAAGCCATGCACACGATCAAGATTCTGCTCCTGGGTTTCGTTCTGCTCGCCGCGTTTGTGTTGGTTGGACGGGCATTGGGTAACGGATCCAAAGCGGCCCTCTACTTTCTACCGGCATGGTTAGCCGCGGCAGGTATCAACCTTTGGTTCGGCGTTGCCAAAGCAGGCTACTCCATACGCGATGAAGCGCCGATCTTCCTGTTGATCTTTGCCGTCCCTTCTGCTTTGGCTCTTCTCGCCTGGTGGAAACTTCCCCTAAGGTAAAATCCAGCGTTTCTGTGGAGGATAAGCAATGACCGACTTAGGGGCGGGATTCGCCCCAATCCGTTTCGGGATCATAGCGATATTAGGAGTGATGAGCGCGGCTACCGGATGCCGCTCGTCTGCACCGGCAGTGGCTTCCCCTGCTTCGCTGGAGCAAGTCGACAATTACCGGTGGCTTGAAGATGTCAACGGCGATCGGTCCCTGGCCTGGGTGAAGGCGCAGAACGCTCGTTCCACCGAAGTGCTGGAGGGCGATCCTCGTTTTCGAGACCTGAAACAGGCTGCACTCAAGGTGTACGAGTCGCCCGATCATTTGGCGATCCCAGTATTGAAAGAGGGTACGGTCTACAACACGTGGCAGGACGCGGAGCATGTGCGTGGCATCCTCCGGCGCACGACGCTAACCGACTATCTGACCTCCGAACCCCACTGGCAGACGGTCCTCGACTACGATGCGCTCGCCAGAAAGGACAAGCAGGAGTGGGTGGCGAACGGTTTGAACTGCCTGTACCCCGGCAATGGCCTCTGCCTGGTCTCGCTTTCAAACGGGGGTGAGGATGCGGAAACCCTGCGCGAATTCGATCTGAAGACAGGCAGGTTTGTCGAGCATGGTTTTGTATTGCCGCACTCCAAGCAATCTGTCAGGTGGCTGGACAAAGATTCGCTCCTGGTCGCGCGTGACTGGGGTCCGGGCACGATGACGAAATCAGGTTATCCATTCGTGGTTAAGCTGTGGAAGCGAGGCCAATCCCTGGATCAGGCGAAAGAAATTTTTCGCGGAACCGAGAACGACGTAGACGCCGAGGCCGATACGCTCAACGACGGCCAAGGCCACCATGTCACGCTATTACACCACTACCTCAACATCTTCGAGGGCGAGTATTTCCTTTGGACCCTCGCCGGCAACAAGAAGCTGGCACTCCCGAGTAAGGCCGAAGTGGAGGGATTGCTAAACAACCAACTGATTGTCACGTTAAACCAGGCTTGGAAGACCGAAGAACTGGACACGGCATTCCCAACCGGATCCGTTATCTCGTTGGACATGGACGCGGTGAGCCAGGACCCCGCGCATTTGAAGCCGACGGCGATCTTTACCCCAAGCTCAGTTGAATTCGCGCAAGAGGTGCAAACCACCAAGAATCATTTATTGCTGACTACGCTGGAGCGTGTCCAGGGACGTGCCTCCGTTTATACGTTAAGCGCAAAAGGTCAGTGGACGCGGAAGAAGCTTGATCTGCCAGACAACCAGACGGTGGACATCGTGTCAGCCAACGCTGCAGACGACCGGTTTTTTCTTGAAGTCCAAGGATTTCTCAGCCCGTCGTCGCTGATGCTTGGCGACCCTGCGACCAATTCGCTGAAGGAGACGAAGTCGCTCCCTGCCCAATTCGATGCATCGCAGGATCTGGTTGAGCAGCTCGAAGCGAAGTCCAAGGACGGCACCATGGTCCCCTACTTTGTCGTGCATCGCAAGTATCTAACCTACGACGGCACGAACCCGACCTTGATGACAGCCTATGGCGGCTTCCAGGTTTCCAATACACCGTCCTACAGTGGCATCGTAGGCAAGCTGTGGCTGGAGCGCGGCGGAGTCTACGTGTTGGCGAACATCCGCGGCGGAGGAGAGTTTGGCCCGGCCTGGCATGAGGCTGGCCTGAAAACACACCGGCAACGAATCTACGATGACTTCGCGGCGGTGGGACAGGATTTAGTGACGCGGCAGATCACCTCGCCGCGCAGATTAGGCATCACCGGTGACTCCAACGGCGGCCTGCTGATGGGGGTTGAATTTACCCAGCATCCAGAGATGTGGAATGCGGTCATCATTGGGGTGCCGCTGCTGGATATGCTGCGCTTCGAGCAGATCGCTGCGGGTGCGTCCTGGGTAGGTGAATACGGATCGGTTGCGGTTCCGGAGGAGCGAGCCTTCTTGGCATCGATCTCTCCCTATCACCAGCTCAGGGCGGACGTGAATTATCCCGAGCCTTTGATTTTCACTACTACCAAAGACGATCGCGTCGGACCGGTCCACGCCAGGAAATTCGCAGCCAAACTGGCGGAGTTTAACAAGCCGTTCTTCTACTACGAAATCATTGAAGGCGGACACGCGACCGGCGCAAACCTGAAGGAATCAGCAGAAACCAAAGCGGTGGACTTTATTTATCTGACCCGCAAGCTGATGGACTAAGCCGAGCGGCATTCTTGCGGAACCGTCAGCTCGGCTGGTTTAAAACCTCGGCCTTTGCATCGAGTCCCAGAAAAGAACAGGACGGGTGCCCCATGTTCGCCCAGCGTACATGGGCCGATAACGATATGTTTCGAATGCTTTCCCCCGTCACACGCGATTCTTGGAGTCCAAACAGCAGAGGCACGCGGGTGCGAACGTGTGGCACCCGTCGTATTCTCATGCGGTTCTGACCTACCCTGCGCAACGAACCTTAAACCTGCACTTGCTTTTTGAGCGCCAGATATTGGTGAATAAAGGCGATCGCCATACTACCCTCGCCTACTCCGCTGGAGACGCGCTTAATCGAATTATGGCGCACGTCGCCGGCGCAGAAAACTCCCGCGAGGCTTGTCTCCAGGGGAAACGGAGCGCGCTCCAGCTTCCAGGTGGTGAGATCACGCCCGGTGCAGATATAGCCCTTGTCATCCCGTTCGAGTTCAGCGGGCAACCACGAGGTGCTCGCATCGGCGCCGATCATGACAAACAGTGCATCGGCTTCATAAGTGAGAAAGGCCTGCTCGCCATCAGGCGGTTTTACGCTGGTCACGATTCGCTGCAGATAATCCTCGCCTTCAAGCGCGACCACCTGGGTAAACGGAACCACCTGGATGTTCGCCTTGGAAGCGATCTCGCCAATCAAATATTGCGACATGCTTAGCTTCAGCCCTTCGCCGCGTACCAATACCTTCACCTCGGCAGCATAGTTAGAGAAGAACATGGCCGCCTGTCCGGCCGAGTTTCCACCGCCAATGATGAAGACTTTCTTACCGTTCACATTGATTGCCTCGGGACGCGACGCTCCATAGAGCACCCCGCGGCCGAGCAACCGATCGGCGCCCTTCACGTCAAGCCGGCGCCAGTCCACGCCCGTCGCCAGCAGCACCGCGCGCGCCGCAACGCGATGCCCGCCATCCAGTTCCAACGAATAGCGGCCGTCGAGCCGCTCCAGCTTCTCAATGCAGCGAGTCATCGCAATCTCCGCACCGAAGCGGACAGCCTGCCTTAAGGCGCGTCCGGTCAAGTCTTCACCTGAGATTCCCTCTGGAAAACCAAGGTAGTTTTCGATGCGCGACGAGGTGCCCGCCTGCCCACCTGCCGCCGAGCGCTCAACCATCAGCACCTTGAGGCCCTCAGAAGCGCCATAAACACCGGCGGCCATGCCCGCCGGCCCAGCGCCAGCGATGACCACGTCGTAGGTGTCGCTGTTTGGCTTTGTCTGCAACTGCAGGGCGTCTGCCACCTCCCGCACTGTCGGCGGATGGTCGAAGAGCTTTCCGTCGATCGCCACGGCTGGGCAACCCAGATCTTTGGGTATGAACGACGGCACCCGCTCCGGCTCCCGTTCGCGATCGACCCACTCGTAGGGGATTCGGTTGGCGGAGAGAAAGGCCTGGATATCCCGGCAATCGGTATCGTACTTTGTACCTAGAATGAGCACTCGGGAAGAGGGAGCCCCCGTCGTATATTTTTGCACCCGCATCAGCCGGTCATTCATGGTTTGCAGAATCATGGCGCTGGCTTCTTTTGAGTCTCTGATCAGAATCTGAAACTGCTGCCGGTCCAGCCGGACGAGGCGGCAAGACGTTTCTGCTCGCAGCGAGACCATAGCCTGGGTGCCAAGCAGAATCGGCGTTTCGCCGAAGAAGTCGCCAAACTGATATTCGTATTCGTTCAGAACCTCCTGGCGGCCAAGAACGTCTTTCACCATCCCCAGCCGGCCCTCGAAAAGGATGAAAAACCACGGCGGCTCGCCCTCACGAATTAACCATTCGCCCGGGGCAAGCCTCACGTCGGCAGCCGTCTCCGCGAACCTAAGGATCTGGGTCTCTTCAAGAATGCTGAATAACTTGACTCGCTTGAGCTCGTCGGTCGTGAACATCCAATCATTCTGCCATCTCGGGCGGTCGCGGCCTAATCATCCACAAAATCAGACGGGGCTCACTTCGAGTTGCGGCTGGCGATGGCCGCTGGTAGTGGCGCCTGCGTCTGGCTTGAGGCCGAGGCTGTCGAACACGGGGCCGAGCACCAGCAAAGCCATGAAGAGCATAGCGAGGTGGAAATCGCGCAGTTGGGGCGCGGCGGCTGAGTGGCCGCGCGCGTGGGCGACCAGGCGCAGCGTAATAGCGCCGATGGCCACGCCCATACCCATGCTGAGCTGCATGACTGCGCTGAGGAAGCCATTGGCGCGGCTCATCCTGCTGGGTGGAATTTCGGAGTAGGCCAGCGTAGTCATACAGGTGAACTGCATCGACCGCGAGGCTCCGTGAAAGAAGAGGATGGCGATGACCAGCACCGTCGCCATAGCGGGGCTAAGCAGCGCGCAAAGGGCCATGGACAGGGCGGTGACGGTTCCGTTCACGATGAGCAGGCGGCGAAAGCCGAAGCGGCGAAGAGCCTGGATCACGAACGCCTTCATGGTCAGGTCTCCGGCGAAAAGAGCGAGCAGGTAGAGGCCCGATTGAAAGGCATTCAAGCCGAAGGCGATCTGGAACATGAGTGGCAGGAGAAACGGCAGCACCGAGACGGCAATGCGAAAGGCGCTCGCTCCATAGACGGAAAGCGAATAGGTCTTAAGCTTCATCGACTCCAGATCGATCAGCGACGTGGCTGGATTGCGGTGGGCAGCGACGATGGCGGCCACTCCGCTGAGCACGCTGAGCGCGAGAACCATGCCGGGTAGCTGCCACGGCACGCCCTCGCTCCCCAGCTTCTCCATCCCATACACGGCGCCCGCAGAGGCAAGGCCCGCGAGCAGGAAGGTAAGCCAATCGAACCCATGCTTCTCCCCGGTGCGAACGTTCTCTACCCATAGCAACGTCAGGATCAGGGCAACGATACCGATGGGGAGATTGAGGAAGAAGATCCAGTGCCAGCTGGCATAAGTGGTGATAAAGCCGCCCAGCGGCGGACCCACGACCAGTGCGGTGAGGCCGGGCCAGGTGATGTAAGCAATGGCCTCAGTCAGCTTGTCCTTAGGTGTTGTCCGCAGGACGATGAGGCGGCCGACAGGCACCATCATGGCTCCGCCAATGCCTTGGAGAATGCGCATGAGCGTGAACTGGGTGAGGTTCTGGGCTACTCCGCAGAGCAGCGAAGAGAGGGTGAACGTTGCGATCGCCGCGGCGAAGACCGAACGCGCACCGAAGCGGTCTGCGACCCAGCCGCTGATGGGGATGAAGACGGCAAGCGTGAGCAGGTAGGCCGTCATGCCGAGGTTGAGGCTGACGGCACTTGAGTGGAAACTGCGCGCCATCTGCGGGAGCGCCGTGGCAATGATGGTGCCGTCCAGATTTTCCATGAAGAAGGCGCCCGCGATGAGGGTGGTGACGTAAAGCGGCGAGCGGCTCTTCTTCGTTCTTTGCTGCGATCTCACAGAGATCTTATGGAGTTTCTAACCCGCTCAGGCCAGCCCTGCGCTCGAAGGCTTGAATCAGCGAACCGAGGCTGCGCTCGGCACCGATCTCCGAACGGACCTCGCTCGCGATTGGAGGCGGAGGCGGAGGTTGCACGGCCCGCTCCTGCACCTTGCGTGCCTCGTCCGCGGAAACTGCGACTGGGCCACTGGGCACGAACCCGCTCAATGCGGCAGCAGATCTGCCCGCCTTTTCCGTTGGCACGTGCCGCCGTTCCATCCGCCGCTTGGGGGGAACACGGTGTATCTGCGGTTCCTCTTTGGGCGGAGGTGGAGGGGGAGCAACCGCCACAGCGGGAGCCGCCGCTACGGCCGGCTGCTTGCGCTTCCGGGCTGGGGCCTTTGTCTTGGGCTTTTTCAACGAAGCGAGCGCCGCGGCAGTCTTCGAATCTTGCGAGCCCATAAGCGCCGCGGCGAGAAAGTCTCGCGCGCGCTGCAGGCGGGTTATTTCAGCATCAATTTGAGCGATTATTTCGTTCCGTGTGGTCATTGCAGAATCATTCTACCGTCCCCCGGACTCTTCTGCCGATTCTCTACCCTGTGGGAATTGAAGTGTGCCGCTATTCGCATCGAATCGCTGCCATCGGCTCAATTCGCGCCGCTCTTAGGGCGGGTAAGAGAGAAGCCGCGCTGGCGATCACGGTCAACGCCGCGACGGACCCCAGCAGTACCCAGGGATCGCGCGGCGAGGTTCCGTACAGAAAGCTGGCCAGGGCCCTGGAACACAAAACTGCCGCTCCCAGCCCCGCTCCCGCCCCGACGGCCGCAACCAGGGCATTTTCCCGAAAGACCATAGCTATCACTTGCAGCCGCTGGGCCCCTAGCGCCATGCGGATGCCAATCTCGCTGGTCCGTCGCGCGGTTGCGTAGGCCAGTGTTCCATAGAGACCTATGGCGGTCACCAGCAGAGCGCAGCCGGCAAAGAACACGGCCAGCAACGCCATCATCCGTTCCGCACTCACGGAGTCGTCTAACACTTCAGTCATGGTGGAGAATATCGGCGCGGGTATGGCCGGCGCCAACCGCGCCGCCAGGGAACGCGCGGCCGAAGCCAGTGCCGTTTGCGGCCCATCCACACGCACCACGGCGTGGAAGGATGGCTTCTTCTGCTCGTCCTGCGTGATTGGCACGTAGCCAATTGGTGGCGCAGGGGCACGCATATCTCTGTACTTGGTATCACCGACCAACGCAACCACTTCATATGCGGTCCCTTTTCTCTCTTCGACGACCTGCTGCCCCAGCGCTTCCTGGCCGGGAAAGAGCAGCTTCGCCGCGGCCTGGTTGAGGGTCATCTTCAGCCCGGAAGCGTTGGTATCGGCCCAGCTGAATTCCCTCCCCTGATAGAGCGGAATACGCATCGTCGCGAAGTAATCCGGACCCACGCTATTCATATAGATAAGGTGAAGGCTTGCTCCGGGCGCGGCGTATCTCCCGTTCCAACCGCGATGGGAGAGGGGCACAATGAACTGGAAGCTGACGCCTTTTATGCCCGGCTGGCGGCTCAGTCCATCGCCTAATTCCTGGTACAGCCGCATCAGGGCATCGCCTTCGAGCTGTTGCTTATCCATACTGAAGCCGATGTTCACCAGGCCGCTGGGATCGAACCCCAGGCCTGACTTATAGAGCCGCACCAGGCTGGTAGCTAAGAGGCCCGCCCCAACCACCAACACCAGAGCCAGCGCTACCTCCGACGCCATTAAGATACGGGGCAAGATTCTACGCCGCTCATGCGGCTGCCTCGCATGCTGGCCGTCTTTGATATGGTCATTGACGTTGCCCGCCGTGGCCTCGAGCGCGGGCACCAGCCCGATCAGCACCGCCGAGGTAACGGTGATCAATGCGGCGAAGCCAACCACCCGCAGATCGAGCGATGTGTCGAGCCGCCATCCACTGTCGCCGCTCATAAGCAGCGCCGCCAACGAACTGCTCACTAAAGGCGCAACTACCAGCCCGGCCACTGTTCCCAGGACCGCAAGCAATATGCTCTCCGCCAGCAATTGCTGGATCAGCCGTTGCCGCGTGGCCCCGACGGCTAGCCGAGTCGCCAGCTCGCGTTCCCGCGCCGCGCCGCGTGCCATCAACAGGCTGGCCAGATTCAGGCACGCCAGCAAGAGAATTCCTCCGCACATCGAGAGCATGGCTACCAGCGGTCGGCGAAACAGCAGGCGGGCATAGGCAAATCCACCGGCGCCCGGTTCGGCAGCGAAATGGAAATGCCCTTTCTCTTCGTCCCCAATAAAGCTGGCATCATCGGACGCCTGGTGCAGGATTGGGCCGGAGATTGCAGACAGTGACGCGTTTACCTGGGCCAAAGTGACACCCGGTCGCAGTCGCGCACCGACGGTCAGCCACCACGCGTGGATGCCATCGTCGATATGGTTCCTCGGCGCATCGATGATCGGGTCCGCCGAAAGCGGGGCGTAGATCTGAGGCCTCCGCGTGGGATCTGCTCCTATAAACCGTTTAGGCATCACCCCCACTACGGTGAACGGCACGTTGGCGATGATTAGCTTGCGTCCAATCACGTCCGGTGCGCGATCGAACCAGGTCTCCCAGAACTGCTCTGTGACGACCACGGCAAGGCCTGCCGGGCTACCGCCCCGGCGATCATCTTCCGGCGATAGATAGCGTCCCATCAACGGCTGGGTTTGCAGAGCCCGGAAAAATTGCCCGCTCACCAGCATCCCTTGAATATTCTCATTGGCAACTCGGCCGTGTACCTGAAGCACGTCTGGGTTGTAAGCGAACACGTCCGCGAAGACATCGTGTCTGTCCTCCAGGCTGCGGAAGAAGGGTGCGCAGAAAGAGTAGTTAGGCTGGGGGCCGCCCTCCTCCATGCGTAGTACCACCAACTGTTCGCTGTGGGCTACCGGAAGTGGGCGCAGCAGTAGCCCATTGATCAAGGAGAAGACGGCCGTGTTTGCGCCCACGCCCAATGCCAGTGTCAACAGGGCGACTGCGGTGAACCCTGGCGATTTTCTCAGCAGCCGCAGAGCAAAGCCAATGTCGCGAAGAAAATTCTCCAAAGTGCGAAACTGCCACAATTCGGTGAGCCGTTCATGCCAGCGCGAGCTATTACCAAAAGCCCGCTTTGTCGCCAGATCTAAGTCCGCCGGCAGGACACCCTGTCGTGAAAGCCTCTCCCGCAATAGTGCTTGGTGAAACTGCAACTCTTCGGTGAGTTCGCTATCTATGCTGCGCCGGCGAAACAGCGACTTGATTCTCAGAAAGAATTGGTGGAGTGCCATACCAGTTTCCTCAAGAGGCTTGCATGACAAACGCGACTGCGGCCGATAGCCGCGCCCAGCGCTGCGATTCAGCGTTGAGTCGCTTTTTGCCCTCAGCTGTTAGTTGATAGAATTTGGCGCGGCGGTTATTTTCCGACGCACCCCACTCGGCCTTCAATAGACCACGCAACTGCAACCGGTGGAGCGCCGGGTAGAGCGCGCCTTCCTCCACTTTCAGCACCTGTTGCGAAGTTTGCTCGACCCACTCAGCCACCGCATAGCCATGCATCGGCCCACGCGCCAGCGCCTTCAGAATCAGCATCTCCAGAGTGCCCTGGATCAGCTCTCCGCTCTCTTCCCTAATCATCTTATGGGAAAGCTATCCAAAAAGGGGGATGACTGTCAAATTTCGTCGCTGCCCAATGGTCGGGGTTTTGTAGCACTCTCTCGGTTTACAAAACCTTTACCACCACCACCGTCAGATCATCCACTTGTGGCTTGGTTCCGGCAAATGTGGAGACGGCGTCAGTGATATGGGTGACCAGCGCGGCCGCCGGTTCTGTTTCTTTGCTCACCACCACTTGTTCTAATCGACTAATCGAGAACTCGTCACCTGCTTCATTCTCCTGCTCGGTCACGCCGTCGGTAAAAAGCGTAAGGATGTCGCCTTCCTCGAGGGCAATGACCGTATTTGAGAACTGCGCATCTTTCAGAATGCCCATGATTGGGCCCCCCGCCTCCAACTGCAGCGCTTCAGTGCTTTTTGAGCGAATGAGCAGAGGTGGATTATGGCCCCCGTTGGCGTACTCCAGGGTTCTGCCGGCTTGATCGAAGCGTGCATAGAACATGGTCACGAAGGTGGCCGTATTCGTAATCTGCTTAAGTACCTGGTCGAGGTCCTTGATGATCGCCGCAGGTCCGTCCAATTCACGGGCACGAAGGCGCAGAGCTACCGCGAGCGAGGGCATCAGCAGCGATGCCGCGGCACCGTGACCAGAGACATCGGCGATCACGACGTCGACCACATTGTCAGAGATTTGAAAGAAGTCGTAGTAATCGCCACCCAGTAGTGTCGCTGTGTGCATGGCTGCTGCCAGCTCGAGAGCCTTACAGACAGGAGGTTTGGGCAAGACTTGCCGCTGCACCTGGGAGGCCAGGAACAGGTCGTGCTCGTACTCATCACGCTGTCGCCGTACCTCCTCTACCAGGCGATTGCGTTGCCTGGCGATCAGCGTCACCAGGAACCCCACCACCAGAAAACCGGCCAGGGTGATGGCGTCGCGGAAAGCCGCCACTTTAAGGGTGTCTCCCGCCGGTCCGAAGACTTCCTGCAGGACCGCGCAGACCACGGCTACGACAATGGTGAGAGGCAGCGGGTTGACCAACCCGCTGAGGGCAATGGGCAAAACGTAGAGATAGCCCAGCGAAATATTGGGCGCAACGATCCAGTCGGTATAACCAACCGCAGCAATGGATAGAAAGATGACGAAGTTAAACATGCCGGCAATCCGGTTCTCTTCTCTCCGGATATGCCGCTGGAAGCCGTCTCTTTTCTTTCTCCCCTTGACCAGCGCCACTCGCAAGACCTCGCCGCAACTAATGTGACGTAGTCATACTATAAGAGCGAAGTCCCGGAAACATCACTACGGTTGACTCGCCTGCGGATCGCGCGCGTGGGGCGTCAATCGGCGAATGAGGAATTCCTGAAAGAGATTACCGATCCCCGAGCCCCCAATACCGATCAAGGTATTTTCGAAAGTCAGCTGGGCCCCGTTACGATTGCTCGCCGGATAGTAGAGGTTCGAGATGCCGCCGGCGGCAAGGCTTCCCAGGATACCTGAATAGTCCGGCTGCCAGCGGCCGTTGTCGCCCTTGCAGACGACTGCATTCGCCAGCGCATACAGAATTCGCGATCGCGTAGTACCGCTGCCTTTGTAGAAATAGCGTGGATCTTGTTTGAGAATTGAGGGCAGGATCGCATCCCCGATCATGTTGCCGATGAAGCCGTCGGCATAGGATGCGCCAAACCGCTTGCCATACCCTTGTGCGCCTTGTCCATAGCCGCTGAACTCGTTACCCGCCTGCTCCAACCCCGCGACCACACCACTGGCTGCAAAGGTGACCGGGTCTACACTGGTCTTCCAGGCAAGTTCGAACTTCTGCTTTGGCTTAAGAGGCAGCGCCTCGGGATTGTAGGTGACATAGAAATTGGGAATGACGCCCAGCACTCGCTGGGTCTCCTGAATCTTGATCTGCTCTTCCGCAAGCTCATAATTATCTGCGCCGCTGACCTGCACCTCGGTCGTGGCAGCCGCAATCGATAGCCGGAGCTCCAGCATCTCGAGCGCTTCTCCCGGATGAAGAACTCCCGGTACTTGCCGGGTCGCAAAACCTGTTGCCGAGATGGTGAGCTGAAAGGGGCCCGCCGGGACGTCCGTGAAGGTAAAGCGACCTTCCCTATTCGACTTGATTTCCTGCTCGGCGTGCCCCTCGCGCGCAAGCCCCACTGCGGCGGAAACAACGACGTTTCCATTCTGGTCCACCACCGTGCCGCTGATCGTGCCTAGGGATTCATTTTGGCTTTGGGCGGGGATGTCCTGCCCAGCCAGGATGCCTACCGCCGGTGCATCGGGTAAGCGAGTTTCAACTAATTTGAGTTGCTGAGATTGGGCCAGACCAGAGACACAGCAGAACACAAAACAAATCACAGGCCAACGACGGAATCGCGGTGTGCGGAGGCGGAGACTCTGGATCATCTGTCTGCAGCATAGAATGCTGGAGGCCTATTCCCGAATACCTGTTACTGGGGATAAGTTGGCGGAGAAGGTGCGCTGGAACGCTGTTGCGGGCGCTCCCTATTAGTGGTGATGTTTGCCGGACCCGTGGCCGCCTCCACCTGAATGCCCACCGCCGAAGCCTTTTCCGCCGCCGAAACTCTTTTCTGAATGCCCGCCACCAAATAGATGGAAGCCCCCACCGGAGTGCGGTTGCTTACTGGAAAACCCGTTAAAGCCTTTGCCTCCATAAGCCCCGGAGGACCGCTCCGCAAACTGGTGGCTCTGAAATCCGGCGGCCGGCGCACGAAACACCTGCTGCGAATTACCGTAGTATGCGCCAGGCCTGTTGCCGTAGCTTCCATTAAAGCTGGAGCCATACCCAGGCCGCGCGAACTGCGCGGTGTTGACCGAAGGCTGCATGCGGTTGTAAGCCTGCTGGACTGGACGCGCGTAGCCGACTCCGGGCGTCTGGTACCCCCGGTTGAAGCCTTCTCCAGGCCGGTTCGAGGCGTATCCCTGTGGTCCGCGAGCGAAGCCTTGTCCGTAACCTGTGTTGTATCCGCCGCGAGGCTGGCTAAAACCATGTTGCGAATAAGCCCAGCGGCTTCCGTGAGGAAACCCCCAATTGGCCACCGTCGTGCTATGCGAATAATAGCTTGTGTGATTAAAGAGCACGGCCTGGGCCAGCCAGCTCAGGCCCCAGGCCAGCAAACCAAAGGGTGTGTGGCCGAAGGCTGTCATCGCGATGCCTAACCCGAACGATACCGGCGATGAGCCGAAAAACGACCCCAGCGCCCCGAGCAGAGAAAACCCGGGATACGGAGAAACAGGCTGGCCGTAGACACCCCACGGGTTGTAAGCGGGCACGTACACCACCTGGGGATTGGCAGGCGCAACCTCTATGTTGCCCTGGTCATAACTTACGGTCTCCTGCGGAGTGTTTTGCAGATTTCCCGCGGCCTGCGCGCGCTGGCGCATCACTTGCACGGCTTCCAATACGTCCTGCTGCTGGTTGAAGTAGGCATTGCCCAGGTCGGTAGTCCAACGCTGGTTGCGGTCCATCTCGGCGAGCACCTGGGGAAACGCCGTCAACCCCTTCACGCTGGGATCCCAGTACTGAGCCGCGGCTCCTGCTGCAATCTGTTCAGCAGGCGCATAGCCCTGCGCCTGCCGCCAGCGATCAGCCTCCGCGATCTGCTGCGGATAGGTAGATGCGGCCAGCATCTCAGCCACCAGTGAGTCTGGGTAAAGTGCGATCGGCGCTACCAATTGCTCCAATTGCTGGGCGTTGAGGGGCTGTGCCTGCTGGGGCTGGTCATAACCCTGCTGCATATAGGGCTGTTGCCCGTACGGTTGCTGTTGTGGATAGGCCTGAGGTGGGTAAGGCTGCTGCTGCTGCGGGTAGGCCTGCGGGGGGTAGGCCTGTTGCTGTGGGTAGGCCTGTTGGCCGTACGGCTGCCCATAAGGTTGTGGCTGCTGATAAGCCGGCTGCCCGTAGCCCGGTTGCTGGTAGGGCGCGTATTGGGCGGCGTATGGATAGTACTGCTGGGCCAGGAGCTCAACTTGCCCGAGCGGTAACAGGAGCAAGACCATCGTCAACGCGACGAAACGTCTGAGTATCATTTTGCCTCTACGTCCCGCGCCAGGAAACCGCAATTCGGGGGCCAAGAACGGTTATCAATGTTGACCCGAACTGCCGGCGTTAGTTCTGCCGGTCTGCAGCAATGATTTTACAGGTCTGGGCACGGGTTGCAGCTGGAGAAACAAAATCCTTCATAATAGTCACAGGCCAGCTTGAAAGGATGTTCACTCCCGGAATGACAAACCTCGCGCAGCTTAGCCCAGACGAAGTTGCCACAGCCAGGCAACGGTTGCAGGAAAACTACGATGCCTTCAAGGCCCGGGGCCTCAAACTCGACCTGACAAGAGGAAAGCCGTCTCCCGCCCAGCTGGACCTGAGCAATGGGTTGCTGTCGCTCCCAGGCGCGGACGATTACGTTGCCGAGGACGCCGTGGATTGCCGCAATTACGGCGGACTGCAGGGTCTGGCGGAAGCACGCGGACTATTCTCCGCGATGATGGGAGCGGCGTCCGAGCAGGTAGTTGTGGCAAATAACTCGAGTCTTGCATTGATGCACGACACCATTGTTTATGCCCTGCTTAGAGGAACCTGCGATAGCGTCACACCCTGGTCGAAGCAGGGGGAAATATCATTCCTTTGCCCGATTCCTGGCTACGACCGGCACTTTAAAATTTGCCAGGATTACGACATCCGGATGATCCCGGTAGCCCTTAGGGAAGATGGTCCGGACATGGAGGAGGTAGAGCGGCTGGTAGCACAGGACGGCTCCATCAAGGGCATGTGGTGTGTTCCCAAATACAGTAACCCGACGGGGACCGTTTACTCCGATGCAATCATCGAGCGCCTGGCGGCAATGAAAGCCGCGGCCCCGGACTTCCGCCTTTTTTGGGACAACGCCTACGCCGTGCATCACCTGACCAGCGAATGCATGGAAATCGCCAATATTCTGGAACTCTGCGCTCACCATTCGCACCCGAACCGCGCTTTTGTCTTCGCTTCCACTTCCAAGATCACGCTACCTGGAGCCGGCTTGGCTCTGTTTGCCGCTTCGAAAGATAACGTCAAGTGGCTGCTGGCAAGACTCACGCCGCGCACGATTGGTCCGGACAAGCTCAACCAGCTGCGTCATGTTCGGTTTCTGAAAGACAGTGCAGCAATTTTACGGTTGATGGACAGGCACAGAGCGGTGATCGCGCCCAAATTCCAGAAAGTGCTCGACATCTTCGACGACAAGCTTGCCCGAGTTCCCGAGGTGACCTGGACCCGGCCCAAGGGTGGTTACTTCATCAGCCTTGAGGTAGGCAGAGGCTGTGCTCAACGAGTGGTGACCCTGGCCAAAGAAGCCGGTGTCGTGCTCACCCCTGCGGGAGCAACGCATCCGTACGGAAAAGATCCCGAAGACCGCACCATCCGCATCGCCCCAACCTTCCCTGAATTGTCAGAAGTTGCTCTGGCTGCGGAGGGCGTGGCTATTTGCGTTTTGCTGGCTGCGGCTGAAAAGGGGCTTCGGTCGTAGCGAGTTGGAACGCGCGATTAGGCCCGAGAGATTCTTGGGAACCTTGGAAACAGCAGGTCCCTCCGCTGTGCTTCGCCTGCACACCCGCTGAACGACTAAGCAGCTTTAGGTACCCAGCTCGAGGTCGTCCAACCTTCGCCACTTGTAGAAGGCCACAGAGGCCACCCAGCTGAAAACAAAAAGGCCAACGATGAAGTACCCCAGCGTGCCGAAGTTTTCGTTGAGCCTGGTCACTGCATCCCAGAAAGTGCCCTTCAGGTGGAATCGCCCGACCAGCAGCCCCAGGGCCTCGATACCTCCAACGGCAAGCGCCACTACTACCGAAACGCTGGTAATCGTCATGTTGTAGTAGAGCTTGCGAATGGGCTTGACGAAGGCCCAACCATAGGCGCCCAGCATGAGGATGTTATCGGTGGTGTCGATGAGCGACATGCCCGCCGCAAACAGCGCAGGAAAGATCAGGATCGACCAAACCGAGAGACCCTTGGACGCCTCGGCAGCAGAGATACCCAGGACGCCAATCTCGGTGGCCGTATCAAACCCGAGACCGAACAGTACTCCCAGGGGATACATGTGCCAACTGCACTTGATCACCCTGAACATAGGGCGAAACAGGCGCGCCAGGAAACCTCGATTTCCCAGCAGCAAATCGAAGTCTTCCTCAACGTAGGGTTGGCCCCCGCGAACCCTGATGAACGTGCGGAAAATGGAATGCAGAACGACCAGGTTCACCGCCGCAATGCCAAACAGAAAAATCGTGGAAAGCAGCGTGCCGACGACCCCTCCGACTTCCCTGACCGCATCCATGCGATGCTGCAGCGCCAGCGTAGTCCAGGCGATGGCCACAGATCCCAGCAGGACGATGGTCGAATGCCCCAGGGAAAACATGAACCCCACGGCAACCGGCCGTTTGCCTTCCTGCATGAGCTTGCGGGTCACATTGTCGATGGCTGCAATGTGGTCAGCATCCACGGCATGCCGAAGGCCGAAACTGTAGGCCAGAAAGGCGGTGCCTAGCAATACCGGGAAATGACGCAGTGCCACGATAGCCCAGAGCCAGGCCGCTCCGTTAAACACCACCAGGACGCTGTATATTCCCAGCACCTTGCCTCGGGTGTTTCCGGCTGCATCGTTGAATAGCGTCCGCAGTACTGGTCGCATCAGGCTCCTGGGTTCGCCGGTAGCACGATTCAGATAATTGTAATATTCTTGCAGCGCGCTGAAATCTTCAACATCCGTTTGGCAGGAATCTTCGTACTTCTGGTAGCACGATTCTCACAGGGATAATACCACCGCGGCCCCTACCCACAAGACTGTCGTGCTATCACGGCCCAGGCAACCCTCCAGGCAAGTTGCCTTTCTCTGCGCGTGACGAAAGGGTCCAGCCGGTGAAGAGTTTTATTAGATCGGTCTGGGCCCTGACGTTTCTGCTCTTCTGTGTGACTGCACTGGCAGAGGATTTCCGGGTTTCCGGTCGCGTGGTCGATACGCAAGGAAACCCCGTCTCCGGAGCAACCGTTCATCTTGCCCGGGAACAGAGGGATCACCAGGCCTTAACCGGCACCCAAGGGCAATTTCAGATCGACCTGAACGCTGTGGGAAGCTACGACCTCACCGTCAACGCGGAGACGTTTCAGCCGCTTTCGGAATCGGTCGAGCTGCTTTCCGGGGACAGCAACCTTGATCTCCAACTCATTCCGCTCATAACCCGAAGTGATTCAGTCACCGTCACGGCAGACGTGAATGCGTTCGATGTACTATCGCCGGACCCTGCAGAGAAGGTGTATGTCCGCCAGGACCTTCTTGACGCAAATCCCGGCCGTCCCGGCGCTCCGGTTTCCATTCCGGGGTATCCGATAGAAACCGCCTCCAGCGGAATAAAGGCCCCACAATACTTCGCCCCCGGAGTAGCCGGCGATCACGGTGAACCCATCGCCCAGTTCATCGCTGCGGGCACCTACCTGGTGCCGAACAACTTGTCGGCAAACGCCCACGGCAACGGCTACTCAGACCCCAATATCTTTATCCCGGAGATACTTGAGAGTGTGCAGGTCGACGGCGGAGCCTACAACGTTCGCCAGGGAAATCATTCTGTCAACCTGGCAGCAATCTACGGACTTCGATCACACCTCGATCCGTTTATTACCCTCACAGGAGACTACCGGGATATAGACGTGGTCACGGGATTCAGCCCGGCGCCTCAGTCATTCGTGGCCGTGGAAGCTTCCTTCGGCAATGGATTCTTAAAGAGACTGGAACATCGGCAGCAATACAAATTGAACGGCCAACGCATTTTCCGCCTGGGCAATCACCAACTTACTTTGCTGGGGATCGGATATTACGGCTTCTCGTACGTGCCTGGCCTGGTGCCAATTTTTCCTCCAAACCCAAATGATGCGAACTTTCCCAATGTGGGGGACACCATCGATCCCAGGCAAAAAGACCAGACTCATACTTCGCTCGCAGCGGTGAACGACATTTGGCGGCTCACTGGGAGCCAGCAACTTGCACTCTCCGGCTTCTTCCGTACATACAATCTCTCGCTGTACTCCAATTTTGGCCAGGGCCTCATTCGGCAAAGCGAGTTTCGAACCGTCACCGGCCAAAGCACAAACTACGTGAACAAGTTGACCGAGGCTCTATCGCTGTTAGCTGGGCTGGACTACGAACGTGAGGCTCCGCGGCGGGACAATCTAGACCATTACAACTTCTACACCCCGGGAGATTTCACCTACGGCCCCTTTACCAAGGTGGACTCGAACAACGTAACCATCAGCTCCGTGACTCCATACGCTGCCGGATCCGGTGCATTGACTCATTTCTTCCACTATTACGCCGGCTGGCGCCGCGACCAAATCAATATCAACAATGAAGACTTGATCAACACTGGAAACTCGTTTCAGAAATGGGTAGGCGTGAATTCGCCCAAGGCTACCCTTTCCTTCGTTCCCAGGGAGTCTTGGCTTCTTCCCATGGTTTCCGCCAGCTTCGGTCAGGCCTTCTTCACTGAGGATCCCCGCATTGGGACCGGAACGGGCGCCGGGACTGCGGTAGCCACCGCGCACTCATATCAACTGGTAGCCAGTAAAACAATCGCGAAGACGGATCTGAAGGTCATTCTGGGCCACGTCACTACCAGCCAGGAACTGGGAAAAATCGACCCCGACACTGGCTTGCAGCAAGACCAGGGTCCCGGACGCCTGCGCTTTCTAACCGCTGCCGTGCGGCGTAGCTTCAGCCAAGGGTCCATCCTGGCAACCTTCTCGAAAGCTGACGCGCGTGACCTCGATTCCGGGCAACCGACGCCGGAAGCGCCAAGAACCATCTTTGACCTGCTGGGAGCTACGCAAAAGTTGCCGTTCCGTCTCGAAGCGCGAGGTGAATTTGAATATGTTGGCAGAAAGCCGTTGGGGACCGGTTGCCTGCCGGATCTGGACGCCCAGTGTCTTGGTACCTCGGTCAGGGAATTTCGCGCCGCGGTGGTACGTCCCTTCCTCAACGGACGCCTGGATATCGGAGTGAATATGCTGATTGCAGGCGGCTATACAGGTCAAACGATCGAGAATTTTTACCCATCGGCGATACAGGAAGAGGTCGGAGTCCGCATCCCCTCGTACGCGAGCGTCAACGTTACCTACAAGTTCGGCCGCTAGCGATTTAATGATGGCTATGCTTCAGATCCTTGCCGGAGTTGGTCAGCACGAGCTTTCCTAGTTCGACTCCTCGCAGAGCCAACATGCGATCCGCGATCTCCTGCAGTTCCCTGCTTTTGCCCCTCATGATCACCACTTCCAGACAGTAGTTGTGATCGAGATGAACGTGGGTGGCGGCAAGAACCATTGCACCGGCTGCGTGCTGCGCCTCGGTCAACCTCTCCGAGAGACCGGGAATGTGGTGGTCGTATACCAGAGTCAAGGTGCCGACGACAGGCTTGTTGGAGTCGACGGTTTCAGAAAGAAGCGCCTCACGAATAAGATCGCGGAATGCCTCGGAGCGATTCTTGTACCCGCGTTTAGCAATCAATCGGTCAAACTCGTTCAAGAGCTCTTCATCGAGCGAAACCCCAGTCCTGGCTAGTTCTGACATCGTTTCTCCATTGGGTTAACCAGCGAGACTATCGTCTTTCGTCTCCCGGATCGAAAGCAATCCAAGAAGAGTTAGTACCGTAGACGCTGAGAGGTAGTAGCCCACGTACTGGAGTCCGTACGTCCTGGCCAGCCAGGTGGCAATGTACGGAGCCAGCGAGGCGCCCAGGATGCCGGCGAAGCTGAAGGCCAGCGAACTACCCGTATATCGCACCTCGGTCGGGAAGAGCTCGGAAATCACCGTGCCGAGTGGTCCGTAGGTTAGACCCATCAAGCTTAGACCCACTGCCATCATCAGCAGCGCCCCGGTGGTTCCAGCAACGAACAGGGGTGCCAGCACCAGGCCAAAGATTCCTATCGATATGGTCACCCAGATCATCACGCGCCGGCGCCCCCGCTCCGCCAGCACCGCGGAGATAGGAATGGTCAGGGCGAAAAACAAGATGTCAAACAACTGCATGAGCAGGAATTTTCCCCGGCTATAACCGAGCGCGCTGGTGCCCCAGGACAGCGCGAACACCGTCATCAGATAGAAGAGAACGAACGTCGCCAGGCTAACGGAGACGCCCGCGACCAGCGCTCGGGTGTAGTCACGAAAAACCGCGAGCATGGGCACCTTCACCTGCTGGCCGCGACTGAGAGCTTCACGAAACACGGGCGTCTCGGTAATGGTCAGCCGGACATAGAGGCCAAGAAACACCAGCACCGCGCTCGAAAGGAAAGGCAGGCGCCAACCGAACGCGAAGAACTGCTTGTCGGTTAGCCAATGAGAGAGCAGCAGAAAGACGCCGCCGGAGAGGAAGAAACCGAGTGGCGCACCTAACTGCGGGAACATGCCGTACCAGGCGCGTTTGTTGGCAGGCGCGTTCTCGATGGCCAGCAGCACCGCCCCGCCCCACTCGCCTCCAAGGCCCAGCCCTTGCCCGAAGCGGCACAACGCCAGTAGCAGCGGCGCCGCGAAACCAATAGTTCGGTAAGTTGGCAGCGCCCCGATGGCGACCGTTGACAAACCCATGGTCGACAGCGCAAGGACCAGGGTAGTCTTGCGGCCGATGCGATCGCCGAAGTGACCAAAGAGCGCGGAGCCAACCGGCCGCGCCAAAAACGCGATGCCAAAGGTGGCCAGCGATTCGAGCGTGGCCGAGGCCGGATCGGACGCGGGAAAGAACAGCTTAGGGAAAACGAGCACTGCGGCAGTGGCGTAAATGTAGAAGTCGAAGAACTCAATCGTGGTGCCGATCAGGCTGGCGAACAGGACCTGGCTGGGCGTATTCACAGTTGTACCGGCCCTGGTGGGTGTGGTGCTCATCTAATCTCCAATAACCTGCTTCCGCTATCTAGCCGACCATAGGCAGCGGGATATGTCCAGCCGAGGGTTATGCAAGCGGGAATGGCCTATGCTAACCTGACCGCACCGAAAATGTCAGGGTCTGCGTACCTCAACCTGAAGAACATCGGCAAAGGCCGGGATTCTGCGGCCCCAGAGCTCGGCTACTCCTGGTTTGCCGTCATTTGAAGCAAACGGTGGGATCGTTGGTCCCAATACTGCATCAACAAAAAAGGAGTATTTCCATGAGCCAGGTCCAAACCGTTTCTGCCGCAGCTGCCGGCACTATCACTCTCGGCGGCGATCTCACCGTAAACCGGCTGGGCTACGGAGCCATGCGTATTACCGGCAAAGGAATCTGGGGCCCACCCGACGACAAGCCGGCGGCCCTTGCCACTCTGCGCCGCGCTGTCGAATTGGGCGTCAACTTCATTGACACCGCGGACTCCTACGGTCCCAACGTCTCCGAAGAGCTGATCGCCGAGGCTCTCTACCCGTATCCCACCGGCTTGGTCATCGCAACCAAAGCGGGATGGGAGCGCGTCGGCCCCGGGCAGTGGATCCACAATGCCGGCCCCAGGCACCTTACCGAGGCATTGGAGGGCAGTCTCAAGCGTCTGCGTCTCGATCGCATCGATGTCTACCAGCTGCACATTCCCGACCCGGCCGTCTCCTACGACGCTTCGATGGAAACACTGGCCAAACTGCGCGAGCAGGGTAAGATTCGCCACGTCGCTCTTTCCAACGTGACCCAGGAGCACATCGAGCGCGGACGCAAGATCGTTCCCATCGTCTCGGTGCAAAATCGCTACAGCTTTGCCGATCGCGAGTGGGATTACGTGGTCAACTACTGCGAACAGCATGGCATCGCCTTTCTGCCCTGGTCTCCGCTGGGCCAGAACAAGAAAGCGCTGGACATCCTGGAGAAAATTGCCCGCGAGCTCGGCGCAACCACACTGCAAACCGGGCTCGCGTGGTTGCTCAGGCGGTCAAAAGTAATGCTGCCGATTCCGGGAACGTCTTCTCCTGCCCATGTGGAGGAGAATATTGCTGCGGCTGGATTGGAGCTTCCCGATGCCGCCTTCAAGGAACTGTCAAGCGTCACTCCCCCGCACATGAGCTACCGCGGCTAGGACCGAAAAGATGAAGACCTATCGTATCGCCACCGTGCCGGGAGATGGAATCGGTAAGGAAGTTGTGCCCGCTGGCCAACAGGTTATGGAAGCACTTGGCGGCGGCTCCTTTAACTTCCAATTCGAGAACTTCGACTGGGGTGGAGATTATTTCCGCCAACATGGCGTAATGATGCCGGAGAACGGACTGGATGCTTTACGCAGCAAAGATGCCATCCTGTTCGGCTCCGCCGGCGACCCGCATATTCCCGACCACATCACGCTTTGGGGTCTGCGGCTAAAGATATGCCAGGGGCTCGATCAATATGCCAACCTGCGCCCGACACGTATTCTTCCAGGGATTGACGGACCCCTCAAGCGCTGCAAACCGGAAGACCTGAACTGGGTCATTGTGCGCGAAAACACCGAGGGCGAATATTCAGGCGTGGGCGGCCGAGTACATCAAGGCCACCCGATCGAGGTGGCAACGGACTTATCATTGATGACCCGGGTCGGGGTCGAGCGCATACACCGTTTTGCTTTCAGGCTGGCTCAGTCTCGTCCCCGCAAGCTGCTCACGGTGATTACCAAGAGCAACGCACAGCGCCACGCGATGGTGATGTGGGATGAGATCGCGGCTCAAATCGCCGAGGAATTTCCCGACGTTACCTGGGACAAAGAGCTGGTCGACGCAGCGACCGCACGTATGGTCAATCGACCGGCCTCACTGGATACAATTGTTGCGACGAATCTGCATGCCGACATACTGAGCGACCTTGCGGCCGCACTGGCCGGCAGCCTGGGCATTGCACCCACTGCCAACATCAACCCCGAACGGCTTTACCCATCCATGTTCGAACCCATTCATGGATCGGCCTTCGACATCATGGGCAAGGGCTGGGCGAACCCGGTGGGTACGTTCTGGTCGGTGGTGTTGCTGCTGGAGCACTTGGGTGAAATCGAAGCCGCGGCGCGAGTGATGAAAGCGATCGAACACGTGACGGCGAATCCTTCGCTTCACACTCGTGATCTTGGCGGGACCGCTACGACGGCGCAGGTAACGGAGGCCGTCTGCTCCCAGATCGCCGCCACCGCAAGCAGTCATTTAACCCCAGCCTGATGCAACTACAATCCGAAGGCAAACGCGCCTTGGTTGGCAGTAGCGCGGGACTAGGAGAAGGCATCGCCAAGGTTCTTGCAGCGGAAAGCGCAGCCGTCCTGGTTCACGGAAGGGACGAGGCGCGGGCGTGGCGTCGCCGCGGAGATCAATGCCGACAGTGGCAGGGCCGACTTCACCCTCGGTGATATCGCGCACGACGCAGACGTGGCCGGCGTATTCGAAAAAGCCAGGAATTTTCTGGGATCGATTGGCATCTTCGTAAACAAGGCCGGCGTGGGCTTCGATGTGCGCGGGTGGGACGATCTTGGGCCCGTTGAATGGGCCGGCATGCTGCGACCGCTCTCGATGGAAGCGTCGCCCTCCACTTTGTCATCCCGAGCGTAGCCGAGGGATCTGCAGTTTCGCTTACCCCCAAACCAGTGCTCTGCGGTTCACTCAACCTGTGCAACCGGCCTTTGTCCGGAGCGTAACCCGCTGGGTGGCCCAGGTCTCGCCTTTGAGACCTGGGTCGTAGGCGGAGCAATTACTGCGTCAAAGTAACCGGAATCGTCAGCGTCTGAACAGTAGCCGGTGACGTTGCTGTAATCAGCGCGTTGTAGCTCCCGACCGAATTAGGTCCAGGGCTTGAGCCCGTGGCTGAGTTGCTCGCGCACCCGATGGATAGGCTGACCAGGAAGACGGTCGCGAGGATACACATTCCCAGGGTACGTTGCAGTCGGCGGCGCTGCCACAAGAGGCAGATGCCCAACAAAGTGCTCGGGAACACGAAGAACCCTGCCAGATAAGGAGTGGAGCGGTTATCTCCCGGCCCGGGTGCAAGAGAACTCGATGCTGTGGGCAGTCCAATCGTAAGCGTTGTCGACTGTGCCGTGCTGGTGGCGTTTCCCGTGATGGTCGCCGGGTTAAATGAACAGGTGGAACCGGTAGGAAGGCCGGTGCACTTGAAGGTGACCATCCCCGTAAAGCCGTCGGACGAGAACACGGATAGCGTCACAGGCATGCTCTGACCGGCGCTCAGGGATAACATTTTGGGGTTTGCCGAGAGCGAGAAGTCAAGGCCTCCACTGACACTCTCCAACAGCGCGGTCGAGGTACTGCCCAGATTGTTTACATCGCCAGAGTAGACAGCGGTGAGGGTATGCGGTCCATTGGATAGTTCGACCGAATAGGTAGCCAGGCCGGTCGAATTGATGGCGACCGCCGCCAAGGAGGTCGAACCATCCAGAAACTGAACGCTGCCGGTGACCGTGCCGCCGTCAATGGAGCTCACAATCGCCGACAGTGTGACAGAACCAGCGATGGTGGCATTGATGGCCGTCAATGTCGTGGTGGTGGTGGCCTGGTTAACCAGCAGTGTCGTCTTGCCGATTTCCGCCGTAGTGGATCCGGTCGGTAAGAAGCTTACCGAAAGCGTCTGCGGACCTGCCCCGAGCACCGTCCCGGCGGCGGGCGTGTAGGTGAATGTTCCCGGAGTGGTCGAACTTGCATCCAATTGCGCCGCAGTAAGCGGGGTCCCATAGATGATTGGCCCCGGAGTGGGCCAGGTAATGTCTGAACCGCTCCCGGCGCTTCCCGCCGTGATGGTCAGCGTTCCCTCGTTCAACGTGGCGGTGTAATTACTCAGTCGGTTATTAGGATCAGCCAGCACGGGCGTAATTGCATCCGGGCCGCTGCTATAGATGCCGGCGGCCGTGGTGGCAGTGGCTTGCGACACATAGGTGGCTGTAATTCCGTCGCCATTAACCACGCCTGTGAGGGTCCCCGAAAACGTGGGGTTCGCCGCGCCATAGGCCCGGGTGGCGGGCAGCGCAGTGGCCACCAGTTGCGCTTGCTTGACGACCAGCGTGGCTCCCAGGGTTTGCGCCGCGTAATTGCTATCGCCGCTGTAATTGAAATTCAAGGAATGGGTGGTTGCAGCAAGACCGGAGGGAATGGTGAAGCTTGCCATCCCGCCGCTGAGGGTCGCTGCCTGGGGCGCCAGATTGTCGACAACCAAATTGACGGTTCCGGTTGGAGCAGCAAATCCAGTACCGCTCAAACCCGTGAGGTTCAGAGTTACGGGGATCGCGGTCCCATAGTTCCCGGCCACCGGCGCGCCGGCAACCGCGAGGGTCACACTTGCTTTCTGTACCGCCAGCGACACAGTCGCGGCAGCCGCGGCATAGCTCGAACTGGCCGCCAGATGCAGGACGATGGTATGCGAACCTCCGCTCAAGAGGCCAACCGGCACCTGGTATTGATTGCTGCCCACCGAGGTGACCGTCAGACTTTGGCTTCCATCCAGTTGCGCACTGAAAGACGCGATGGGAATCGGACTGGTAGGCGTGGGCACGAGGGCAAAGTTCACCGTGGCCACCTGACCGTATGGATAAGAATAGCCCGGTGCGGGCGTAGGCACGATCGACTCAGTCGTGTTTGGCTGGCTACTCTGCTTGTCTACCGTTGTAGTAACAGAAGCGGCGGGCAGTGCCTGCGAGCCTATCTCCGCACTGGCGTTCACGACTTCCGCAGCCTGACCACTGCTATTGAAGGTCACGCTGGCAGCGGGATAGATTGCCGTCAGGGTTACTCCCCCGCTGGCGGACGCGGCAATACTTGGGAAGCTGCAGGTGTAGACTGCGGCAGCAGTGCTGCAGGTGGCGGTAGACCCGGTACTGGCTTCTGTGATGACTACGGCGGCGGCAGGCACAGTGAGCGCAATGGTTACAGAAGACTGGTCACTGCTCGTGCGGTTGTTTACCAAAGCCGTATAGGTCACTTCTGTTGTGTCGCCGGAGCCGCCGAGATCTGTACTGCTTGATGCCGCAACCACGGTGGAAGGATTCTGCGCCAGCGTGAACGAGGGAGTCGTAATGGGCGTTCCCCCACTCAGCGGAAACTGGATGCCCGCCAGCAATTGCTGCTTCAACGCGCTGACCGGCGTCGCATTATAAGAGGAATCAAGCAGGCCGTAGCGATCTTCGCCGTTCAAGGCCCAGTAGGTCCAATTAAGGTGTGGGTTGGCAACGAGGAATTGCACCAGGCTCGAGAACCACTGGCCCTCCGAGCCGGGCGTCGTGCCCTGAATATCGGCATCATCGTTGAGCGTGCCGAACTCGCCCACCCAAACGGGCGCAATCCCATTCAGGCTGATGTAAGCCCAATTTGAGGTCCAGGTGCTTACCAGGCTGTCATAACTGGTGCTGCCGTTGAACCAGAGCTGGGGCGATTCAGCCGGACCGTAGTCGTGCGCGGAGTAGACAAGCTGATTGGCGACGTTCAATTGCACGGGCGAGGTCTGAACCCCCTGCAGATTGCCGCCCCAGAAATAGTAATTGTTGTTGTACTCGTCTGTACCTTCGACAAAAACCAGCAGCTTGGGATTGACGGTAAGGATGGCGTTGCCGGCACGTTCCGCCGCCAGATGCCAATCGTTGGTGGCGGTGCCGCAATCCCAACAGGAGCCGCCGGTGGCGGCATTGTGCGGTTCATTATGCAGGTCCACGCCAATCACGGCGGAGTTGTTCAGATAACGCGTGGCCAGCGCCTGCCAATCGCTGATCCAGGCGGTTTCAGGATAGGCGCCCGTATACCACAGACCATTGGCCTCGGCGCCGTTGCCCGCCTCCGAACGATGGTGATCGAGGATGACCCGCAGCCCGATGGTTCCCGCATAATCGATGATCGCATCCATGATCTCGAGCGAATTCAACCCCTTGAGGTCGGTATTAATCGCTCCGCCCGGACCGGTATAGCTAATGAATGACGGAACAATCGGCGTCTCCACCATCTGGCTGGAGAAGGGTAGGCGCACGGTGTTGTATCCGTTTGCCTGGATGGTGTTGAGGACGGTCTTATAGTCCTGGCTGGTGAGACCATGAGCGATCTCGTCGGCGGTCTCGAAGCCGTACCAGTTGATGCCCGCAATGCGAACCTGCTGATTGTTGGAATCGAGTATCTTGCTCCCGCTGGTATGCCAATAACCCGCTCCGGGTGCGGCGGCCAGGCACGGGGGGCCTGACAGCACTGCCAGGGCAAGGGCGGCGCAGGCCGCGCTGCTTTTTGCGAGCTTTCGCAACATAAGTTATTTCTCCACTGCGCGGGGGGCTGCGCCTGCATTCTTCCGAGCGGAAATCGAGCACAGTTACCACGCCCGATGATCGCTTCGTACTCTAGATACCGAGACAGTTACCTATCAACACAAATCAGTTTTCAAATGTTCAGGCCTACGGCACGATCAGCGGCCGTATGGCGTGTTCATCAAAGAGCCCAGTGGGACCACCCTCGACGTCCACCTGCGGACGCTGCATATACTTCACCGACACACCGGCCGTTCGATCCTGGTAATCATGGGCGTTGTTGACACCGACAAAACCGCCCAGGTACCAGTGCTCATCGAAGCGGTAGGCCACATTCGCATCCAGGTTGTAGTTAGCGCCGATGTTGGACTGAGCTGTAGGTTGGGTGTCGGTCGAAATCAGCGATCCTGGCAACGCCGGGCCTTCGTAAAAGCTCTGCACCCCGAGGCTCGCATTGATGTGGTAGACAAAGTGGTTCATGGGGTGGCTTTCCCACGTGAACGGGGCGTTGAGCAGCACGTAGGAATCGGGGCTGAAATAGCCGCCCTGCCCGTACGTAAAGTAGCGTTGGTTCTGGGCATAATGCAGACCGGTCAGATTGGCCCCCATCTTGAGCACTCCATAGGGGTTGCTGTAAACCGTCCAATAAGCGCCGGTCGATCCGTAGATGCGGTTGTTATTGTTCACATTGACGCCGGTCAGCTGGGCTGCGCCGCCGTTGAGGTAAAAACCTGACTTAGCCGTTCCCAGTGAGAGGCTGCCCTCGGCCCCGGTGGCCACGACGCCGCCCCATATCTTCCCCGTCAAAGGGTCTTTCTCGCCGGCATAGGAAAGCATGGTCTCCTTGACCTGGTCACGATAGACCCGAAAGGTGAATGGGAAGTTCGAAGGATGTACGCTAAGGCCGCCCAGAAGGTGAGAAACGTAAAAGGTATTGGGCGAAAAGCCCAGGCTGGCGTCCACTATCCGGGTCGATAATTGCACTTCCCCGCCGACGCCCGACTGGAATTGGTCCTGGCCAATCAGCGCAGCGCCCGAATTGCCGAAGTTGTAATTCGATGTGCCGTCCGGAGCTCCCGCCGAGAGCAGCACAGGAAGAGCACGCACAGTAATGCGCGCGCTCTCTCCCAGGACAGCACTCGATTCGAAAACTGCCTCCATGCGGGTCAACTGGTCGAAGCCCGGTTGACCGCTGCGGCTGCCGAGTTGGGTACCGCCTCCCATCCACGCACTGTAGCGGCTGGCCAATCCTTCCAACTCCGTCTGCGCCTGCTGCCCCGGCCCGAGCATGACTGCGCGGGTTGTCGGCGCGCTTGCGGTCGACGTTAGAGCGCTGGCCGGCGCGAACTCGGCGCTACTGCTCGAGGCTGGATTAACCGTGAAGCTCGCGTTGGTCAACACCGGAGACGAGGAGCTCTCCGCCTGGCGAAACTCCGCTGGCACGGGCGGAGGCGGCACATCGCCGACCGGCACCTCCCACTTGCTGGTTCGGTCGACCTGATAAGCAATGGGCTGTGTATGTGGAATCGGGGCCGGAGCCTTGCGTAACCACGGGCTGGCTTGCTCACTGGAGTCCGTCCTGGAATCGCTGGGCGCTTCGCTCGGCGGGTGCTGGATGATGGGAAGAGCCGTGATGGCATCCTGCAGCGGCTCGCTCTGCGTCGAAGGCAAGGGCGCCGCCTGCGCAGCAGCCGAGTCCTGAGGGGCGAGCATGCGGGCCAACGCGTCGCTGGCGCTGACCGCGGCCGGGCTGACGGAACCAGCAGGGCTAGTGAGTTGCTGGGTCAGCTTAATCTCCGAGTTATTGGCTACGACCTTGCGCAAATAGATTTCGGCCTTACGGTTGTCACCCATCCCCTCTTCAAACTGGGCCGCGGCGGTTAGCAGCTGAGTATCGTTTGGATACTGTTCGAGTCCGTCTGCCAGCCACTGCCGTCCCGCCTCCTTCTGGTGGGCCGCACCCGCGGCAGCCACTGCACCGGCGTAGTCCGTCGCCGTGGCGTGGGTCCAATCGATCTGTTGATACAAGGCAAACGCGAGCTTACCTTGATTGTTACGAATATAAGTTCCCGCCGTGGCCCGGCGAATGTCACCATTTGCCGGAAAGGCCTGGGAGGCCATTTCAAGGATTGCGAGGGCTTGTTTGCTGTTCCCGGCCTTCTCCTCGCGCTCTGCCTTGCGAATGCTCCAGGCGGCCCACAGGTCGCGGGTTTGCTGCTGTTGTCCGGCGGTCAGATCCCTGCGCCGGCCTATCTGGGCCAGGGTGTCGGCAAGCCGGCGTTCATCGCCCGCGTTCAACAGCAGCCATGCATATTGCGCTTCCACTGCATAGGGAGCATCGTTTCTCCCCGGCTGATAATGGGCGAGAACCCGTCCCATGGTATCCACTGCCAACTGATTGTGCCCGGTAGCCCCATAGACCGAGGCCAGGGTCTGCAGGAATCCGGGATCCTGTTCCAGCTTTTCGGCCACATCCGGTGGCAGTTGCTGAATCTGCGTCAAAGCGTCCTCATCCTGCTTTGCCTGGTGCAGGGCAGAGATGATTCCGTTCCACGCATCGCTGTCGTTGGGGGAACGCCGCAGGATTTTCACATAGGTCCTATAGGCACTCTGCGCATTCCCCTCGGCCAGCTGCAGTGAGGCGGTCTGGGCCTCGATGGCGTTGGATTTCTGAGTATCGTCCCGGGTCTCACTGCGCGCTTGCGCTAACAAGTTAGACGCGGTGCTGTAATGCCCCATCGCCTGATGAGTGGCGGCAAGCATGGTCACAAAATCCACGTCGCGGGTTGCCTCCTGGTACACGGCTGTGGGCATGCGATCAGCGGCAGTCAAAGCCATCTGATCGCGACCGGCCAGGTGTTCATCGCTCACCAGCAGCTTCCATGCATCGACGTTGTCGGGCGCAACGCGAATGACGTCGAACGCTAACCGTGCAGAGGACCTGGGGTCGTTAGTTGCCAGCAGTTCAGCACAGCGAAGCTGGGCTTCACTGCGGGTCTTGAGGTCCGGAACCTGGGCCAATTGGGCCATGAGCCGGTGTCCCTCGGACTCACTGCCTGCGTTCATCTGGGCCGCCGCCAGCACCGCCATGTAATCCGGATCCGCTTCCAGCTTAGTAAGAGTTTCGGGAGCGATGTAGGGCTGGTCGGCGATCACCTCTTTGCTCCTTGACGCCCTCACCATCGCATCGAACCATGCCGTCCAACTCTGCGGCCGGTCCTGCTGCATCTTGACTGCCTGCTCGAAGAGAGGCAGCGCCCTTTCCGATTGCTTCTGTTGCATCCACACGCCCGCTTCCCCCTGGAGCGCCTCGGGACCGCTGGCCTTGATGGAATGCGCTTCCTCGAAGGCGCTCAGCGCATGAGCAAATTCATCCTTCTCAAGCGCCTGGTTACCCTCCTGCATGGCGTTCCAATAACGTGCGTCGATCAGGGCGGAGCTCAGCTCCGGTGCATGATAGCCGGCGCTCTCAGCCTGCTCAAAGTGCTCCTTCGCGGCGGCAAAATTCTGCTGCTGCATGTTGATGTAGCCCAGCCCGGCGAGGGCCTTGCCCCGCTGGGCGGGAATAGTAAGCAGTGACTCGAAGAGATGCTGCGCTTGAGGCAAATCTCCTTTGCTCAGCGCCTCGTAAGCTTGTCCCTGTTCCGTCTGACCGGGTGCAATGACCGGATGGGTTTCATGCTCCGCACTATGCACGTGCACGGCGAGTTGGTCATCGGGATAACGCGCCAGGTAATCCGGCGCAGTCTCTGCAGCAGGCCCATTCGGACTCCACAGGATGGCCTGTTTCCAGGCCAGCCTCGCCTGCTCCATTTGATCCGCAGTTCCATGCAGGCTGGCCAACAAATGTATCCCCTCAACGCGCGTCCTGGCATCGTAGGTCAGCACTCTGCCCAGCGCCAATTGATAGCTGGGATTGGCAGGATATTGTTTGGCCAGGTCGCGCAATCCGGCAATGGCCTGAGGTAATTCCGCGGGAACGGCGGCCTCTGTCTCGTAGTAAGAAATGGCCCACATTCCGGAGGGTGCGGTGCCATGGAATGCTTTGCGATAGAGCGCCAGCGCGTCCTGGTAGTGATGCTGCGCCGCCAACTTCGCCGCTGCTTCAAAATCAGAGTTCGCGCCCGTGGGTGCAGCCGATTTTGGGATTTGCGTAATCCTGGAATCGCCCGGCTTTGCCTTGCGTAGTTGCGCCAGATAGTGGTTCGCCGTAACCGTGTCGCCCGTGCTTTGGTAATAACCCGCCAGCGCGGCAAGAGCATCGGACTGGGTGGGATCAAGCAGCAGGACCTGCTTCCATGCGGCGGCCGCCAGGTCATGCCTGCCCTGCCCGTCCAGGGTACGCGCACGCTGGATCAGAACGTCGGCAGCGCTCTGTTGCGCCCTGGCTGGCGGTACCGTCGGGCAAAAAATCAAAAAAAGAAGGCCAAGCGCTAATTTAGATTTGGCGAACATATCTGTCTCCATTGGCCCGCACCGCGGGCACGACCTCGTTGCAATTCAGCCGCGCTCGTATGCGGGCCGCTAAAAAGTGCTGGGTGCACCATCCCAGCAGCGCCAGGATGAGCAGGAGTAGTGCCAGCAGGAAGAACAAGTGGTGCGGCAGCCAATAACGAAATGCGCTGTACCAGGGCAGATCTCCTGACCCATAGACTGCGGTCGAAAGCGGATAACTGAGGAAGTTGCCCGCGGTCCACAGACTCACCGTGTTATCAATCCCATCCAGCGGCATGGTGGTCAGCAGCGCGGAAGCCAGCCCGGGCAGCATCGAACGATCGCGTGCGGCGATCACAACGACACCTCGACCGTGAGTAAAAGGAGATTCAATACCTTCCAGAACCCCCTCGGGCCAAACCGGCGTCTCCCGATTCAACGTGTGCCAAACGCCGGAGTCGCGCTGCAGCAACCAATCCAGTGCCAGAGCCCACCGCGCCCGCCGGCTCAACGTGAAGGAGCTCTCAACATAAGTCAGCGGCAGCTTGGCGGTAATCTCCGGAATGTTCGCCAGGTCGGCAAAGGTCCCCAGAACGAGCACATCCTTGTCTCGCAGGGATGGCGCATTCGCTGGGGACGCTACCTGTAGATGGAGCGTGGGATAACCTGTTTGCGCCCCAAAGTATCCCATCAGATCGAGGTACAGCCCTGTTACATCAGATCCGGGGGCAGCAGGCAGAAGCACCGCGGTCTCGCTCAAGTCCGCCATCCTGGTAAAAGGAAACCCTGCCTTGGCGAACAGTCGCAGGTTCGGCAGTTCGGTGTAGTGCACCGCGCCACCCAGGTCCAGGAAGGAGGACCCGAGAATTTGAGCGCTTGACTTTCCCGCTCCGGGCGCGCACGCGTCTGTGCCGGCAGGAACAAAATAAAACTGTATCTGTAGCGTATTGGCGTAGACGGCCGTCGGGACATCGGCCATCGGAATATCCGCAGTGTGCGTTTCCGGTGTCGCCCGCAGGGGCACGCTGCCCAATGTCACTCCATTCAGGCTGGCGGCGATGTTGGAGGATTTCGCCAGATCCGGGGAGTCAACCGAATAGGCCAGATGGAGGTACATGTTTTGTTGAACGCCGAAGTTGTAGTCCGGCGCCAGGTGCATGTAGACGTTCACCGGGCTCTGGCCATAGGTGTGGCGTTCCCCACGGCCGACCAGATAGTCGAGACTCACTCGATCGCTGTGGATCCACCGCGGGGCGTCATTGGGAGTTCGTGGAGATGACGTCACGGGCGCACTCAATTGCGCCAGGCTACCAGCCATCTTCAGCTGCCCGGTCGAAAGCGCTTGGGTTACAGCCAACAAGTCATCACTGGTCTGGCCATGAATCACCAGCAGTTTGCCGTATGGATCCCTGGGATTTGCCTGGATCGATACCGACGGCTGAGCGGTCCCATCCGCGATTCCTTCCACTTGTTCCGGGCCGAGCAGCAGGACAATGGCGTTTCCCATGGGCAGTTCGCCCTGGGTGTAATACCGGACCCCGCTATCGTCTGCCAGGGAGCCGAACCAAGACGCCAGAACACCGGCGCTCTGGAGCGTGACAGCATCCGGAGAATGGATAAAGACGAAAGGCAACACCACCGGTGAATTGGCCAGATGCTCAAGGAACGGCTGCGGCAATGCACCCAGTTCGGAAGCCAGCGTTAAAGGCTGAGCGTCAAGGGTTACTTCGCTGCCGGGATCGATACGAAACCATGCCGGATTCTTTTGCGCCGGGGCAGCACACGCGACGTTCCCCTGGCCGGCAAGTTGGATGGCGAGCTCATTTCTCGCCAGCAGAAGGTCGGGAGGAAGCGGAACCACAAGCTCGCCGGCGCCGGCATCCCGCTCCTCAGCTGTGGGCGTAATGGAGGCCAGAATCGAGTCGTTCAGGCGAACATCGGCGTAAGTGTATTCCTGTTGCGCATTCCTGGGAATCTGATATTGCAGGTGCAGTTTGCCGCCCCGGATCAGCCAGCTTTCCGGGGTGGCGAATCTGAGTATTTCGCGGCTGCCCGGCTGCTCCAGCAGGAACGTCTCTCTGCCCCGCGCCAGTGAGCCCAGGGTAAACGATCGTTCAATCGTTTCCAGGGCCGCTTCTTTGTGACCCCGCGTTGTACTGGCGTTGGCACGCCAAAAGGCCAGCCCGAGCACGATCAGCAGCAGGCTGGCAATCACCGCAACACGCACCGGCTTCAAAGGCTTGGCAGACGCACCGGAGAGGCTGCCCGGGGCCATGAACAGAACCTTCCAGAAGCCCGCCACCGAGGATCGCAACACGCCGAAGAAGCTGAGCAGAGGTTGGTCCGCGGCGAAGCCTTCGTCCCATGCGAGCCAACGGTCCGCGCGCGAGTAGAGCACGCGTGTGAGCAGCTTCTGCCCGGACAACGACAGCGGGTCGAATTGGATTCGCAGCCGCCCACTCTGCGCACCGACTATCTTACCGGCCAACTGCTCCACCATCTCCTCTTCCGGGAATGCGATTTCAACTTGCTCGCCTGGCGGCCACAAGGCTCCGACTTGGGCCGCCAGGCCGCTGGTGGATAGGTCGGTCGTCGTCGCCTCGACAGCTTCTCCGCGTGCGTGTAGCACGACCGGAACCGCGCAAGCGATGCGGACCGCGTGTCTCCTTTGCCGCTCCTCAGCGCACACCGACAAAGCCACCCCGAGAATCACGACGTTAAAAAGTGTCCAGAAGACGTTCATCCAGATGGTGCCGGCGTGGCCACGGTCCCAGTAGAGATAACGCGGAATCGCCAGCGCCAGGCCAACCAGATTCAGTCCCAGCAGAAAGAGAAAAGGCAGGGAAAGCCGCGCGCTGAAGTACCCCCGCTCCTGCGCGCCGCCTTTATCGGTGACATTGAACTTGCCGCTCTTTGGGTTGATGAGGGCAAACAAGGTAGGCATCAGGATGTAGGGCGAGAGAACGGTCTCATAGATCTCGTTCCAGAAGGAGAAGCGCTTGCTGCCCTGAATGCGGGAATTGGCGATGGTCGAAAGAGCCAGATGTGGTCCCGCAAAGGCGAGAATCGCCAGCCAATAACCGGGCACGTTGGAAAGACCAAAGAGCAGATACAGTAGCGGCGCAGTAAGAAAAATCAGGCGCGGCAAGGCATAGAGAAAATGCAGCGTTGCGTTGAAGTAGCAGAGCCGCTGAGAAAGCTTGAGTCCTCGCGCCAGCAGAGGGTTATCGATACGCAGGATCTGCACCATCCCGCGAGCCCAGCGGATGCGCTGCTTGACGTGCCGGGCAAGCGTTTCAGTGGCCAGGCCTGCAGCTTGAGGAAGATTGATATAAGCAGTGTTCCACCCTGCCTTCTGCAGCCGCAGCGAGGTGTGCGCATCTTCTGTAACCGTCTCCTGCGCAATTCCCCCAACCTCGTCCAGGGCGGCACGGCGCAGCGCGGCACACGATCCGCAGAAGAAAGTGGCGTTCCACAGGTCATTGACATCCTGCACGATGCCATAAAAGAGACTGCCCTCGTTGGGAATCTTGCGAAATTTTCCCAGGTTCCTCTCGAAGGGGTCCGGGGAATAAAAGTGATGTGGAGTCTGCAGCATTGCCAACCGCGCGTCACGCAGAAACCAACCCATAGAGATCTGCAGGAAGGAGCGTGTGGGGATGTGGTCGCAATCGAAAATGGCGATAAATTCTCCGTTGGTCTGGCGGAGCGCGTTATTCAGATTGCCCGCCTTGGCGCCGGAGTGTTCCGTGCGCGCAATGTAGCGCACGCCTGCCTCGGCGGCGAATTGCCGGAACTCGCTGCGCCCCCCATCGTCGAGCAGCACGACGTTGAGCTTCTCCGCCGGCCAATCCATCTGTAGCGCGGCCAACACGGTGTAGCGGACCACATCGAGCGATTCGTGGAAAGTCGGGATCAACACGTCGACTACCGGCCATGCTTCAGGGTTGTCCGGCAAAAGCACCGGAGGACGATTGAGCGGCGCGATGCTTTGAAAGAAGCCCAGAACCAGGATGAGAAAGGTGTAGAGCTCCGCTGCCACCAGAGTCAGCATCAATAGCTCGGCAACCAGGCTGACGTGACCCCAGGGGTTATGCAGATACTTCCACAGAGTTGCGGAACGCCAATAGGCGTAGCGGGTGGTGGCGCAAAGGCATAACAGCACCAGCAGAATAGTCGCGGCCTGTCCCCGCTTTCTACGGTCGATCAGGAAGCCGGTGACCACCACCAGTACTCCGAAAAAGGCCTGCTGCTGCCACGTCATCGGAATGAGCGCGACCGTTGCCAGCACCGCAATAATGAGCGGAAGAATAAGCCACGGGTAAAGGCGAGTTAACCAGGTGGCTCCTTGCTGCGAGGGGCTACTCATGCGATCTCCACTTTTTCAGCGGAGATCTCCGCTGGGTTCGAAAGACGACCCTCGAGCCAGTTCACCAGTTGCTCGAAGTCTCTGGCGACCGGCGATTGCGGTACATGATCGACTACCGTCATGCCCAAAGACAGCGCCTCGGGGACATACTCCGACTCCCGCACGGCAACCGGAGCGAGCCGGTCCTCAAGAAGTTTTTCCAGATGGGTGCGAATTTCACGATGCAGGGGCCGCGCCTCATCGAAGCGGTTGAGCACAAACAAGCCGCGCCCGTTTTGTCCCTCGGTCAACATTCCGGAAAGCTCTTCGACGCGTGCGATGCTGGCGATCGATTGGACATCGGGAACCAGAGGGACAACGACCTGGCCGCCGGGAACAAGCGAGGCATGCGTCGCAAGGCCGTTGAGCGTCGGCAGGTCCATCAAGGTCAGGACTGATTCGGCTTGGAGCTGCTCCAGCCAGCCGGCGGTGGAGATATGCGGTTGCTCCTCGCTGGGGGCGTTTACCATGACCATCTGGTAGCCTGCCCGGCGCGCATTAGGGTAGACAGTTTGCAATCCACCCGCACTTAGTCGCTCCAGACCGAAGTAGTAAGGAACGACGCCCTCGGTACATCGATCCGCAACCAGCACATTGCTTAAGCGGGAAGACAAGACCCTGGCGATGGTTGCACACAATGTCGTCTTGCCCACTCCTCCGGCGCAGGAAGCAAAGATGAGCGCAGCTCCGGATCCTGCAGCCAGCCGCGGCCGTGACGAGGCAATGCGAAGTCTGGCGTTAACCTCAAACACAGAGTTGAGAGCGCGCCGCAACTGGCTGCCATTCGCAGCGGACACGGCCTGCGCTGGTTCCGGGGCAACCGCCGGCGGGTTGGTTGCTGCGCTCTTCTGCGGTGCTTTCTGCGCCGCAAAAGTGAGATACCGCAGATCCCCAATGTTCGCCTTATCAAAGAGCGCACGTATATCTTTGCCCGGGGGAACAGGACCTCGGGAATCACTCAAGACACACCTCCAGTTTCCCTTTGCTTATGCAGCAAAAGGCGGCGAGGTCAGATCCGGGAAAGAACCTGAACAACCACCGTGCTTCGGGGGAGTATCTGGCGTGCAAAAATCACTCGGATGTCAACGATCAACATCCACAGGATGCCAGGGGAGTGATTGAATACGGTGTTACTGAACTTACCAAAGCAGGGCCCAACGGCAAAGTCCGAAGAAGAGGCGCTTTTAATTAGCGTCTGTTTTTTATTGGTACAGCCACCGGGGGTTCCAAGGGATAAGTGAAAGTTAGCTTAGCATGGGTTTCTTGAAGGAACAATTAAAATTGCATTGCTTATGGTACTCAATCAACCAGCCCCCCTTCGAACCCATCGCAAAAAATCCAGGTTACTGTTGCGATACTCGAAAACACGCTTCAGGACATGCCGGTGGAGATTAAATCACTGTGAGTACGCTAGGCTTTGATTCGAGAAGCGACAGCTTTTCAGCAAAGCTAAGAGCCTATCGTAAGATGAGGCGATGGAACGACGGTCTGTCTTGAAATATATGAGCGCATGGGGCGCGAGCGTCGCGTTCTCCGTGCCAGACCCGCTGTTGGGTGCCGCATCCTCCGGCCCGAGCCAGGCAGTTTTCAACCAAACCGGCTATCTGCGCGAAAGCGAAAAGATCGCCAGTGTGAAGGCAGACGACGGGCGAGACCAGTCTTTTCAGATCTGCTCCGAGCAGACCGGACGTTCGGTTTTTGACGGCCGCCTGACCGCCTCGTCGGTCGATACCGCTTCCGGTGACCGAGTGGCTCTGGCCGACTTCTCTTCATTGAACGCAGCTGGAAAATACCAGTTCGTGGCGCAGGGCTTCCGCAGCCAGCCATTCGCTATCGGCGACGATGTCTATTCCAATCCTCTGATGCTGTGCATGCGCGCTTTCTACGGCCAGCGCTGTGGATGTGCAGTCGACCTTGGCGACGGCTATCGCTATCCGACCTGTCATCAGGCAGACGCTTACCACCCCAGTTCCGGACGTACGGGGGTGTTGCCGAACCACGGAGGATGGCATGACGCCGGCGACTACGGCCGCTACGTGGTCAATTGCGGCATCACCACCGGTACCCTGTTGTGGGCCTGGGAGCTTTACCCTCGTAACCTGCGTACGCTCTCGCTTCGCATCCCTGAATCGGGCGGTGAGCTTCCTGACTATCTCGCCGAGATACGTTGGAACCTTGAATGGATGCTCTCTCTGCAGGACGCAGATGGCGGGGTGTGGCATAAGCAGACAAGCGAGCAGTTCTGCGGCTTTGTGATGCCGCAGGACGACAACCTCACCAGCTACGTCATCGGCACCGGCTCGTCCCCTTACAAAAGCACCTGCGCCACTGCTGATCTGGCTGCAGTGATGGCCATCGCCGCGCGTTGTTACGTCGAATACGATGCTGCGTTTGCCGCACAATGCCTGGCTGCGGCTAAGCGAGCCTGGAACTGGGCGGTCGCTCATCCTGACGTAGTCTTTGTTAATCCTCCGGGCATCGGCACCGGGGCTTACGGCGACGCACATTGCGGCGACGAGATTCTCTGGGCCTCAGCTGAGCTTTGGCGAACTACAGGTGACCGGCAATACGAGCAGGCTTTCCTGCGCGTCCAGCAGGCGCCAATCGCGCCCCCTTCATGGTCCAATGTCGCGCCCATGGCAAATTGGACATATGTTCTCGCGGAACAGAAGGGTGATGGTGCTACGCGAAGCCGGATACTCGCGCATACAGCAGCCGCCGCACAAATGCTCTTGACGCGCCGTCGCTCCAGCGGCTACGGCAACACGCTCGATGCCACAGATTACTTCTGGGGCTCGAACTCGGTTGCCGCGAATCAATCGCTTTTGCTGCTCATAGCGAACCACCTGCAGCCGAACGCGCAGTTCGTGGACGCGGCGCTGGGTAATCTGCACTATCTGCTGGGACGCAATTGTTTCGGAGTCTCCTGGGTTACGCACGTAGGGACCAACCCATTTCTTCATCCACACCATCGTCCCAGCATCGCTGACCAGATTGCTGCGCCTTGGCCCGGCCTTCTGTCTGGTGGCCCCAATGCCAAGCCGGCAGACAAGGTGGCGCGAACCTTGCCCAGGCAACCCCCGATGCGCATGTGGCTCGATGACGCGATGGCACCCTCACTTAACGAGGTGGCCATCAACTGGAACGCGCCCCTGGTGTTTCTGATCGCCGCCGCAAATGACCGGGCACACTAGGCGCCGGCAATTTTGGGTGACCTTTACCTGTCAGAGAGGGATCTAGTCACTCTTCAATCCAAGGTCGCGGCGCTCGAAGATAGCGGTACCCGCGGCAAAGAGCAGCGCCGCTCCCAGAACGATCATGATGAAGCCGCCGGGGTGCAACAGCATGCGCGCTGTCCCGTCCAGGTCTCCCTGGGTCAAGCTAAAGAGCAGTCGCGCCGGAGCAAAGCCAGGCCACGCGTAGCCGGCGAATCCCAGCAGAGCAAGCAGCCCCAGTGAAGCGGTGGATGCCAGCATCATGGGGAGCCAGGTAGCGAAAAAAAGCGCCGCGGCCGCAGTCCACATTCCCAGCACAAGTTGTGCCAGGGCCAGGGCGAACAATAGAGCCAGCGGTCGATCGATAGCGGCAAGGAGTGCGGTTCCGCTGAGCACAAAACTAATTACATAGAGTGCCAGCGGCAGCCACGCCGCACTGACCAAGGCAAAGAAGTACTCCCGCCGGCTTACTGCACGCGAAAGCACCGTAGCGATGCGGCGGGAGCGCTGCTCATTGCCCAGCAAGGCGCTTCCGGTAAAGGCCACCAGCCCCAGCCCGTAGAGGCACTCCTGGTGAAGGATTGAGAGCACATCTTCAGGCTCTGGCCGGCCCGTGGGCACCAGCAGAATCGCCGCCATGCCCACCGGCCAGAGCATAAGAAACAGATAGATCCATCGGTTCTGATGGAGCAGCCGGCGGGTAATCTGCCAGATCTTCGACATCGTCCCCGTCTTCATGGACCGCTCCACTCAAGAAACAAATCCTCCAGCCGGCGCCTCAGCGGCGCGAGGCTCACGATCTCGCCTCCCGCATTCCACACCGCTTCGATCACGCGGCGCTGTTCCTGGGCCGGGACCGATATCCGTATCGACGCAGGGTTAGCACCGGCTGTCGCGGCTGCCGGGTGGATTAGGCTTAGCTCGGCAAGAGAGATGCCGCACAACTCAATCTCCACCCGATCGGACTCGCTCTGAAATTCCCTCAGTGACCCGCTGCGTATCAGGCGGCCCTTATTGAGAAAAGCGATGCGGTCGCAAATCTGCTCCACCTCGGTGAGCTGGTGGGAGCTAAAGAAAATGCTCTTTCCGGCGTGACGTGCGTTGCGCAGCAACTCCCTCACCTGCTGCACTCCTGCTGGATCGAGAGCTGCTGCCGGCTCATCGAGGATCAACAATTCCGGATCGTTGATCAAAGCCTGGGCGAGAGCTAGCCGCTGCTGCATGCCCCGCGAATACTGCCGTGCATCTTTATGGTCGTTGGGCAGACCCACAGCACCGAGAAGATCACGAATGTCCTGTGCGAGCCGCGGATCATTGATCCCATTGAGGCGCGCTGACAACTCGACGCTACGGAAGCCGTTCTCGGAAAAAAATACCGGCACATCCGGCACAAAGCCAAGTCGCGCCCGTGCCTCAGCATCGCCGAAGGGTCTACCCAGCAATGACCCGCTTCCGGAGGTGGGCCGGAGAAAGCCAAGGGCGAGATGGATAGCGGTGGTCTTTCCCGCTCCATTCGGGCCCAGAAAGCCGAGAATCTCTCCCGGATCGAGGCTTAGCGTCAGCGGGTGGAGCGCGGTGTACTTGCCGAACTGCTTCGAAGTTGCCGCGAACGTCAGGCGAGGGGCCATGTTGGAAAACCAGGGAAACTCCGAACATTCGACGGGAAAAACCTCAGCGGCTAAAGCCCATCCTGAGGACTTCATCCACGTACGGGCTGAAGCCGTACCCTTCAGCCCCCTCATTCCTGAAGCCTCAAAAGGGTACCGGCTTTAGGGAAGGGTACGGGCTCTGGCCCGTACATACAACCCCGCAACCCAGTATGGGCTAAAGAGTCTGCGTGACACTCTTCTCCAGTCAGAGGTACATCAAACGCAGAAAGAGATCAGGACTCGCCCTGAGGCCTGATCTCTTCCGCTTCCGGATGCGCGTGGCCGCTGTTCAGTACTGGACCTTAAGGAAAATAATGACCAGCGTGAAGAGGGAGAGTGACTCCATAAACGCCAGGCCGAGCGTGAGCAGTAGCAGGATTCCCGCGCGCGCTCCAGGGTTCCGGGCCAACGCTTCCGTTGCTGAAGCGGTCGCCCGGCCTTGACCAAGGCCGCAAAGTCCGGCGGCGAGCCCCATCCCAAGACCAGCTGCGATAGCGACGAGTCCATGCCCCGTGCCGTCCCCACCCGAGGTTTGGGCGAAGGCCGGCGTAGCCAGGAACAAGACCGAAAGGGTCATGAATAGATATTGCAGTTTGCGCATTCTTTCTCCTTGCTTCCTTAAAAATTGCCGCCAGTGGGTGGTTGAGGCTCACCGTGCTGGCCCCCTCACGCTTGCGGCGATCGAACCGGGGTGGAAGCATAGCCCCCGGCGTGAAAACAAAATCTAGTGATCGTGGGCTACTGCCTGGGACACATAAATCATCGTCAGCAGCATAAAAATGTAGGCCTGGATCAGCGCCACCCCCAGATGCAATGCCATAAAGACGATCGGGATGCCAACGGGTATCAGGGAGAAGAACACCAGCGTCACTTCCTCCCCGGCGAACATGTTGGCGTAAAGACGAACGGTGAGTGAGAGGATGCGCGCTAAATGCGAGATTATCTCAATCGGCAGCATCATCGGGGCAATCCACCAGATGGGTCCCAGGAAATGCTTGAAGTAGTTCACTGGACCCTGCTCGCGGACACCATGGTAGTGGTAATAAAACCAACACCACAGCGCAACACCAAGCGGGACCGTCGCTACCGAGGTAGGCGCAATGAGTCCGGGCACCATGCCCAGTAGGTTCGAGCTCAGCACGAAAAGCAGTACGCAGGTCGCGAACATGACATAGCGCTCTGCGTGCGGCCCAATGATCGAATCGGCCTGACCGGAGACGAAGCCGTGAATCATCTCCGCAATCTGCTGGATCGGGCCTGGGTTTTCGACGTTTAGTGAAATCCGCACCAACACGAAAAATATCAACAACACGCCGAGCACCAGCAGCTCCATGGCGAATGTCTCAGTGATGGGAGCCTGTGCGTTGTAGGGTCGGACGTGCACAGCGTGCAGAACCTGTGTCGCCAGATTCCCGAAGTACTTGTTTAACGTAGCGGTGATAGGGTCTAGTTCATGCATACCGGTGGATCTAGCCTCATGCGGACCAGCCGCGGAACAGCCGAAGTGCCTCAATTAAAAGGGCGACGAGCGCCAGGGCGATGCCAATTAATAGCGCCGCTACCTTGCCGTCCAAACTTCTCAGGCTAACATAAAGCACGGCCGCGGCGGCTACCAGGCGAACAAAAAACCAGAACAAAACGGGGCCTAATGGCCGAGGCTTGCCCCGGGGTGTGGGCTCGGTCTCGGCGACGGGAATATTCAGGCGAATGAGAACCGCGGCCATGAGCTGTCGCCACTCCAAGATCCCGGTGGCGGCGATGGCGCCACCTACCAGAAACAGCAACACGGAGCGCCAACCCCACGCGACCCAGATGATGGGAATCCCTACCAGGATGGCGATAAGGACGCTGCGCAGCGCCCGGTTCAACACCATCTGCAGATCCTGATCGCTGAATTCCATTTACTCCTTACTGTGCGACAGAACGATGCGAATGGTCTGCACAAAACCAGCGATTGCGCCAAAGATCAGGCCGGCAATGTTGATCCAGTGCTGGTTTAGCCAGTGATCGAGCGCCAGACCGATGGCCCACCCGATCACGACCGAGGCAGGCAACAAGAGCCCGAGCTGAATGAGGCTTTCTACGCGTACCAGGGAGTGAATTGCTCCGTCCTTTGACTGGCTCTCTGGTGGATCCGATTTACCCATGACTCTGGACCTTGTCCCCGGCAGCTATAATACGCGGGAGAGGCACCCATTGTTTGAGTCGGAATTCGAGTGCAACCTCTTTGCACTCCGCCAGGACAAGCTGCGCCAGATTGCCGCACTCGGCCAGCAAACATACCCTAACCAGTTTGTCGCTTCGCATACGCTTGCACAAGTGCGCCAGGAATTCGGAGAGATCCCGGCAGAGGCGTTGGACGCACAACGGACGGTGGTCACGGTCGCCGGGCGCATCATGGCCATTCGCGCCCAAGGCAAGGCTGGCTTTGCCCAGCTGCAACAGGGTGGTGAACGGCTGCAGATCTACGTTCGTCTGGATGCGGTTGGCGAGCAGGGTTTTCAGCTCTACAAGCTGCTGGACCTCGGTGACCACATCGGAGTTTCCGGCTATGTCTTCCGCACCCGGACCGGCGAGCTGACAATCCATATCGAGAAGATCACCTTCCTCGCCAAGGCCATGCTGGCGTTGCCGGAGAAGTATCACGGCCTGGCCGACGTAGAGCTTCGCTACCGTCAACGTTACGTTGACCTGTTCATGAACACCGATGTGCGCGCGGTCTTTGTCAAGCGAGCCCAGGTGCTCAAGGCGATCCGATCATTTTTTGATCAGCGCGGGTACATCGAGGTGGAGACGCCGATGATGCAGCAGATCGCCGGCGGAGCCGCCGCCAGACCCTTTCGCACTCACCATAATGCGCTCGACCTTCCGCTCTATCTGCGTATCGCGCCCGAGCTCTATCTCAAAAGGCTGGTGGTGGGCGGTATGGACCGCGTGTACGAGATCAACCGTAATTTTCGTAACGAAGGTGTTTCAACCCAGCACAATCCCGAGTTCACCATGCTCGAGTTCTACCAGGCCTACGCTAACTATCATGACCTGATGCAACTGACCCAGGAGCTCATCATGCAGGTAGCGATGGAGGTCAATGGCAGCACGGTGACCAACTTCGGCGGCCACGAAATCGATCTGTCACGGTGGCGGCGCTTCTCCATGCGCGAGGCCATTCTCGAGTTCTGGCCGGAGGCGGCAGGAGCCAAGCCGGCGCTCGAAGATTTTGGCAGCGGCCAGAAAGTCGAGCAAATGGCGGAAAGGGTACGGGAGGCCAGAATCTCCCTCGAGTACAAGCCCGGTCAGCCAGCGGGAAAGACCATTGCCGCCATCTTCGAAGCAGTCGCTGAAGACCAACTGATCCAGCCGACCATCATCTACGACTTCCCTGTCGCGGTCTCCCCGCTTTCCAAAAACAAGCCGGACGAACCGGACTGGGTGGAGCGGTTTGAGTTTTATGTGGGCGGCTTCGAGCTGGGAAATGCGTTTAGTGAGTTGAATGATCCGGAAGAGCAGCGCAAACGTTTTGAGCAGCAGTTGGGGGAGCGGGAGCGGGGCGACACGGAGGCCCATGCCATGGATGAAGACTACGTGCGCGCCCTGGCCTATGGGCTCCCTCCTACGGCGGGGGAAGGCATCGGGATCGACCGGCTAACCATGGTGCTGACCGGGGCAAAGTCTATTCGCGACGTGATCCTCTTCCCTCTCCTGCGCTCCCAGTCGGGAGCCTCAGCGGGTGGAGAAAGCACGTCGCGCTCTCCCCGCGACGAGGAGAGGGGGCAATAAGACCGTCAGCAGATCGGCTCTATTTTCTGCCCGTCTGTTTACCGACCCGTTTCAGTACCTGGCTCAGGCTCGTTTTCTCAAACTCATCCAGCAGCGCTATCATGGAGCCGGAGAAGATTTTTTCGAGCGAGGCGTTTACCCGCAAAGCCGCTGCAGCGCGGACATTGGGAGTATGGAACAGCGAGCCAGTCTCTACAGCCTTGTAAACATCTGCCAGAGAGATAGCTTTAGGAGATTTCAGGAGTCGTGAACCACCCGTCGGCCCCTTCTGACTTTCAATCAGCTTCGCCTGCTGAAGAGAGGCAAGGACACGGCGAACAACGACTGGGTTGGTATCCAGTTTCTCCGCTATATCGGTTGAAGTTTGCAGCGTATCCGGCTCCGAAGCGAGCAGAACCAGCACATGAACACCAGTAGCAAATCTACAGTTGACGGCCATCCTCGAACGCTACCATAACTGAACCAAAAACGGCATGACCCTGCGACTGCACGTTAGTCACATCCAAGGTTGCAGAATCACCAACAGGTAACCATGATCATTTCAAGGACCATTTCGTACCCGTCGCAGGATCATTTGCCCATCGACGCCAGAGGGAGGATGGTTTTTGCGTATTCTCTTTGTCGGTGACGTATTTGGCCAGGCTGGACGGCGTATCGTAGGCGAGCACCTCGGCCCCCTGATCGAGCAGCGGGGGGTCGACCTGGTGGTGGTGAACGCGGAAAACGCGGCCGGCGGGTTTGGTGTAACCCCGGGAATCGCCGACGAGCTCTTTGACCAGGGCGCGCACGTCCTCACCACCGGCAACCATGTCTGGGACAAACGCGAGATTATCGAGTATATGCAGTCCGTGCCTGCCGATAGCCGCGATCGTCCCCGGCGGGTGCTGCGGCCGGCCAACTACGTCGCCGGCACGCCAGGATATGGGTTTTACGAGGGAGAGTTGCCTTCGGGACAGACGTACGCAGTGATCGACCTGCAGGGTCGCATCTTCATGTCCAGCCAGGAAGATCCCTTCCGGGTGGCGGATTCCCTGCTGCAGAAAATAAAGGCCAAGGTGATCGTGGTGGATTTTCACGCTGAAGCCACTTCAGAGAAGGTTGCGCTTGGCTGGTACCTAGACGGAAGAGTTACCGCGGTAATCGGAACCCACACGCACGTACCCACCTCTGACGAGCGCGTATTGCCCGGCGGCACGGCCTACCAGACCGATGTGGGCATGAGCGGACCCTTCGACAGCGTCATCGGTGTGGAAAAAGAGCAAATCATCAACCGCTTCCTGACGGGAATGCCGGGAAAATTCGAAGCCGCCAAGGGTGATCCCCGAATGTGCGCGGCGTTAGTGGAGTGTGACGGCGCAACCGGGCGAGCGATCTCTATCCATCGCCTGATGCTGGGAGAGTGAACTCTAGGGCTTGAGCGCGATGGCGCCAGGCTGGTGCACCTGGCTTCGAGAAGAGGACGTGATCTGGCCGTGCCGATCGAAGTGCAGAGTCCAGTTAGTAGTAATGGTGGGCCGGGAAACGTCGCTGAAGGTGACTTCGGCACTCTGATCGGGTTCGATAAACATTTGCGGCCGGTTCGCGTCCAGACGAAGCATATCCAGCGTCGGTTCCGGGCGCGGGATGGTGTTGAGCACCTGCACGGGATATCCGCTCAGTTCGGCATAGCATACAGCGATCATCAGCCAGTTCGGCGCATGGCTGAGGGGAACGTCCCCACGCTCCTCGCGCAGCATGCCGTTGAACACCTCGTAAGTGCCTGGCCTGTTCCAGGAGGCCTCGAACGGCAACAGCCCGTGCGCATAAGTGGAGACGACGCGCACCTGGGCGCTATTGCGCGGCAGTATGGCCCCAAAGCGGGATGAGCCGTTGGGATCCGGGCCGTGGGTGAAGGATAAGAAGACGTAATCCGGGAACGCCGGGCACACGATCTGCTGGAAATGCCATGCCGGACTGCTGATGTCGAAATTCGCCAGGGCGGCTTGCTTGGCAAGCTCAGGGCTCAGGTTGGAAACAATCTCGTAATCCGCCTTGCTCATCTGCTCCTGGTCGAGATGGTCGAGCGAGATGACGGATGGCTCAGCGGAAAGTGGAGTGTGCGCGATAGGAACGGGCTTTACTCCGGGAAACAGATCCTGACTGGGCGCCTGCGCGAAAACCGAGAGTGTCTGCAAGGCGAGACTGGCGAGCAGCAGAGGCCAAAACATGGGGGCAATGGGCGGCATCGACTCCCTCACTCTACCATGCGGGTTAGCGGGGTTTCGTTCCTGTTATCAGCGCCGAACTTCTCTTGATACGTGAGGAATTATGGGGCACCAAAATTCCTTAGCGACCTACCGCTCTTCAATAATTTGGGGCCAGCGCGATCGCTCCCAGCCCGAGCAGGAAGAAAAGAAACATGAGGGGGATAAGCCGCCGCGCCCCGGCCGGTGCGCCGCGAAACTCGTGCCAGACAAACACTCCCCATCCGGCCGAAACCATGGTCGCGCCCTGACCGATGGCGTAGGAGATCGCGGGGCCGACAAATCGCGACTGCGAAGCGGCAAAATTCAGCACCGCTCCTGAGCACCACACCGCGCCCCCAACCAAGCCCCATAGGTGCCAGGCTGGTCGTCCGGCAAAGTACTGGCTCATTGCCATCGGCTTCTGTTCCGGAAGCGGATGGCGCATAAGCCAGAGATTGGCCGGGATACTACAGAGGGCAATACCAACGGCAAACACGGGAACCACACTGTAGGGTCCCAGGGCGCCGGTTCCATGCATGGAGCGCGCGACCAGCGGATAGAACAGTCCCATGAGCACCCCAGCCGACAAACTGAGCACGATGCCGCGGGCGGTAATCCGGGTGCGATGTTGTTCACGGCGGCGATAAGCGATGGCGTCGATCACAATGGCGATGGCCACCAGAGCGACTCCACAGAAAAGCAGCCACACATTGCCGGCGGGCGAGAAAGCATAGTTCAACAGCACCCCGATCACCAGGGCTAAACCGATTCCCAGAGGAAAAGCAACCGCCAGGCCTGCAATCTCAATGGCGACGACCAGCAGAAGGTTGGCCGCGTTGAAAATGATGCCACCGGCCAGCGCAAACAGAAGATGGCGCCCATCAGCCGCGGCAATCGCCGGAAACAGAACCCCGGCACCACCGCCCAGCGTAATTCCCCAAGCCACGCTGGCCAGCAGAATGCCGGCAACGTAATCCCAGTAGAAAAGCTGGATGGGCCAGCCGGGAGTGAGTTTGATGGTGTTCGCCCAGGAGCCCCAGCAGACCATGCTGAGCAGCATGAACGCGAGTTGAGCGGTATAAGTTTCCGGCCGGAAAGCGATAGTGGATCTCGCGGTCTCAGGAGGACAACCCCCGTGTTCGGGGTTGCCCTTCCTGGTTTACCAGAGTTCGCCTTAGTGGGTGGTGCGGCGATGAGCCGCCGGCGCTTTAGCTGGTGGTTCGCCGTCGATCAGCGTGATCATCGGCGGGTTAGGCGTGTAGGAATCGAACGTGGCGTCGAAGGTGGCGGTCGCGCCGATGGCGGGAACGCTCTTGAGCGGGGTCTTCATGTTGATGGTGAAGTCCGCCTTCTTGCTCACCTTGTTGTCTTCCGTCACCGCAACCTGGACCGAGTCAGCGGTTGCCGAAACGACCACACCCGGCACCTGGACCCGCTGTCCCTTCATCACATCCCAAACCTTTTGCGCGTCCTCTGGCTTACCGTTGAAAAGGATGAACTCCTTATCGGAAAGGCTGAGGTCTTTCAGATTTGGGGTAGAAGCGACTGTTTGAGCGGCAAGATCGGCGGGCGATGGCGGCGGGGGCGCCGCAGTGGGGTTATATTCCGCGGGCGGAAAGAGGTTGGCCTGCGCCAATGCCTGGACCGCTGGATACCCGTCCATGCTGCCGTGGTACTTGTTGTAGAAGTACTCAGCGGCCTTTTCGATCTGTGGCTTGGCCTGCGGGGGCGCGAACTGCGCCGCCCGGGTCAGGAACCAGGCCGCGTTCTTGAGGTCTGGCGGGGTCTGCTGCGCATAGGCCTGTCCCAGAAGATAAGTGTCATTGAGTCCTGGACCGGACTGTGTCTGTGCCGGATCCGAGTAGGCTTTCAGCTCATTGTTAAAGGCCGCGATGGCGCCCGCAAAATCCTTCTTGTTTTCGTCATCTTTAGCGATCGCGCTGTCGAAGATGGGTGCGGTAGCGGCTTTCAATTTCTGAAAGTCGGCATCCGCCATATTCCCTGACTTGGTGGCGCTGAGACCCGTCTGCGCCTGGGCGGCAGCCTTATCGAGAATCGGCTGCGCATCGGCGGGGGTCGTCTTGGTAGCTGCCTGACCTTCCTCCAGGAAAACTGATATAGCCAGAGCGCGCAGGTTGCCCGGGTCAACGGCGAGCAGCCGATCCGCGGTGCTCAACGTCTTGGCTACGTCACCCGCCTGCTGGTAGCTCGCCATGAGCACTTCAAGCAGGTCATTCTTGACCACCGAGTTGGGATACTTGGTCAAAAACGCTTCGATCGCCGTCGCCTTCGCAGCCGGCGTGGATTGTCCCACGGCGTTGGTGTAGTCGTTGTATTCGGCTGGATCTTTAATGGTGATCTGACCGGACTGAGCGGCTTGGCCATAGACCAGAGAAACGCTGACCGGAGAAATGGTGGCCAAGGCCAACAAGGAAGCTAGGACGAACTTCTTCATGCAACGCTCCTAGGAGATGCGGGAATCAGGAAAACGCAGGGATCAGCAATCATGACGATACAGCCGAAAGTCTCTCATCTTTGAGGGGATGCCAGCCGGAAAATTCGTGTCTGAGCTAATCGCTTTGATCCTTCGCCCTTTGGTTAGACCCTCATTGAGAAAAACCAGAGTCTTTCCGATGAGCTGTGGATGGATTATAGAAACGGTTGTCGCTTCTGACAAGTAAACGAATTAGCAGGTGCGAAAGCATCGAATTCCATGAGGAACTAAACAATGATGGAAAAGCAAAGCGAGCTTAGTTCGACAGTTGCACTAAGCAATCAGATAGCAGTGGTCACAGGCGCGGCGCGAGGCATCGGTGAGGCCATTGCCCTCAGACTCGCACGCATGGGCGCTGCCGTAGTGCTCACCGCCCGCGACCAGGCTCGTTTGTTGCAGGTCAAAGCGGACATCGAGCAAAACGGGGGAAAGGCCTTCGTGATGCCCTGCGATTTGACAGACGAGAAGGCCGTAGCGGCATTCGGGAAACGGGTCAGCGATGAACTAGGGCGTTGTGACATCCTGGTGAACAATGCTGGGGTCAGTGTGCTGCGCAAACCACTCATCGATCTGCAGGTCGAAGAGTGGGACCAGATGATGGATACCAACCTGCGAGCACCCTACCTGATGATCCGATCCTTGGCTCCGCTGATGATCGCGGCCAGGTCTGGTCATATAATCAACATTTCATCCCTCGCAGGGAAAAATATTTTGCCCGAGGGCGCAGCCTACTCCGCGTCCAAATGGGGATTAAACGGTCTGACATATTCGGTCGCCGAAGAACTGCGGCAATATAATGTCCGCGCATCGGTCATCGCCCCGGGTTCCGTCAACACGCACTTTGGGGGCGCAGGCAGTACAAAAGATCGCACCCGGATGGTCCAGCCCGACGACGTCGCGCAGGTGGTGGCGATGCTGGTCACGCAAGCGCCAACGTCCTTCGTAAGTGAAGTTTTGCTGCGGCCAACCATCAAGCCTTAGCAACACTACGAAGGTGGGATAGGTGAGATTTGTAGGACCCGAGAGCGGTTGTGCTCGTAAAATCAGCAACTTACGCGATTGCTGCGTAAGTACGTGCCCCGAACGTTACTTGTAACAGTCCCAGTGCAGGTCTAGCCTCAAATGTGTGTCATTTCAGGAAAACGCCCCCAGGGCGCTTCCTTTGGTAACCGGGCGGCCCCCGCCGCGACGGGACGTTTTTCAGGACACTCAAAATCGGCAACAGCCCATGCATTGGGTTGTGTACGGTTTATCCACAACATGTTGGGGTCTCCATGTTGCTTCAGGAGTACGCGATCGCTAGAGTCTTTTCTAAGGCCAAAGGAACACTTCCATGCTGAAGCTTAAGAAGATCCAGATGCTGGGGTTCAAGTCGTTCTGCGATCGCACGGAGGTGACTCTCCCCGGTCAGGGGATCGCTGTCGTAGTGGGTCCGAACGGCTGCGGCAAGTCCAATATCCTCGACGCGGTGAGCTGGGTACTGGGCGAACAATCGGCCAAGTCCCTCCGCGGGGCCAAGATGGAAGACGTTATTTTCGCCGGAACCCGGGATCGCAAGTCCCTGGGCATGGCCGAAGTTTCTCTCTCCCTCATCGATCCCGAGGCTTATGCAGAGGGCCCCCTCCTGGATTCTCCCGATTCGCCGGAGACCGCCGAGCACGCCGAGCCGGAAAAGGCTGACTGGGACGAAGAGGCGATCCGGGCCGAGCGAGCTGCGGAGACCGAAGAGAGCATCGCCGAAGTCCAACCCGGTACCTTACTGGAAGGTTCAGGGCTCGAAGGAGATCCTCCGGTAACCGAAGCAGCAGAGCAGCCGGCTGAGAATCCGGTGGTGCTGAAGATTCGCCGCAGACGCTTTCAACGAACCGCGGCGCGTCATGGCGAGATCGTAGTCACGCGCCGTCTGTTTCGCACCGGTGAGAGCGAATACCTGCTGAACGGCAAACTTTGCCGCCTGCGCGATATCCAGGACATCTTCATGGGCACCGGGCTCGGTCCGGAATCCTACGCCATCATCGAGCAGGAGCGCATCGGGCAGCTGCTTAGTTCCAAGCCGCATGACCGGCGCGCAATCATCGAAGAGGCTGCGGGCATTACTCGTTTCAAAACCAGAAAACGGCTTTCCGAATTGCGCCTGGAACAGGCTAAGCAGAACCTGGCTCGAGTCGACGACATCTTTGAAGAAGTCACGCGCCAAATGGGTTCGCTCAAGCGGCAGGCGGCAAAAGCCGAGCGCTATGCCGCACTCCGGGACGAAATGCGCGCCCGGCTGCGCATCGTGCTGGCCAGCCGGATCACCCAGATGGATAGCGAGCAGGCGGCGCTGACGGTGGAGATCGCCGAGTTGGGAACGCAGATCGAACACGGCGCCGAACAGGTGAGCGCGCTTGAGGGTGAGTACTCGTCTGGGATGGCCCGCGGCTATCAGTTGGACTCGAGCGCGAAGGACGCAAACGCGCGAGCCAACCAGGCTTCGGTTGACCTGGAGCGGGCGACCACGCGAGAAATATCCAACCAGGAACGCATCGCAGAATTGCGCACCCGAGCTGCTGCCGGTTCGGCGGAACTGGAGCAGGCTCGGCTTCACTTGCAGGGACTGATCGTAGAGCGTGAATCTCACCGCAGCTTTTTAGAAACGGCCGCGGCCGAGGCGGCCGGCGTCCGTGAACAGTCAAGATTGTGCCAGGGGCAGTCGCGGGATGCGGCAGAAGCAGTCAACGGAGCGGAACAGCGCCTGGAGGCTGCACGCCGCTACGCCATGCAGCTGCTCACCCAGGCTGGGCATGCGCGCAACCAGACCATGCATGCGGAAGAGTCGTTGGCCGCACTGGAACAGGATGCGGAGCGGCTGGCCGGGGAGATCGCCGCCGCTAGTGGGGAGCTCGCTTCTTTGGGCTCAGAACGCGGACAGGCTTCGCTTGAGTTCGAGTCGGTCACCGAGCAGCTGCAGCGTCTGGAGTCCGAACTTGCCACCCTGCGGGCAGAAACCGAGACGCGTCGCAGTGAAGAGAGCGCCACCAAGCTTGACGGGGACCGGTTGCGGGCGGAGATGGCTACGCTGACCGGCCGCCGCAACTCTCTGCAGTCGCTCATCCATGAACACAGTTATTCCACCGACACCGTGCGCAAGCTGCTGAAGTCGAATTCCCTGGGCGGCGGACTGGCGCCGGTCGGAACGCTGGCAGACTTCCTGGAAGTGAGCGGCGAATACGAAACCGTAGTTGATTCTTTTTTGCGCGACGAGCTGAACTACATCGTAGTCACCAGCTGGGATGCCGCGCATGAAGGTATGCGGCTGCTGAAAAGCGATGTGGATGGGCGAGCCACGTTTTTGGTTCATCCCGACGACTCCCAGGCAAAGTTCTCCTTTGCCGGGGATACCCTGGACGCGGAACACAACAGCGTCGGCGTGAAGCGGCTGAAAGACTGCATCCGGGTGCTCGATGGCTTTGGCCGTTCACTCGAAGTGATTCTGCCCAAACTGCGCGATGGTTTCGTGACGCCCGACGCCGAGCTGGCAAAGTCGCTGGCCCTGGAAAACCCCAACGCATTTTTCCTGGCTCCTTCCGGCGAGTGCTTTCACAATGTCACCGTGACCGGCGGCAAGCCCAGCGTAGAGGGTCCGTTGGCTCTGAAGGGCGAACTGCGCGAGACCCAGAAGAGACTTGACTTGGTCGAAGCCGAACTGGGACGGGCGGAGATCACTGCCGCTTCGCTGGCGCGGCTGTTAAGCGAGCTGGCAAGCCAGGCGGAGCGAATCAGCGAAGAGCGGCGCAATGCTGAGCGGGAGAGCGCCAACCAGAGCGCGGCGCTCCGTCAGATGGATGCGGAAGTCGCCCGGCTGGAGCGGCGCCTGGATGACTGGATGGTTCAGAGCGAGCGCAACAAAGACCTGCGCGGCGTCCGCCAGGCGTTGATCGAGGAGAAGCGCGAAGAGGTTGCGCGCCTCGACTCCGAGCATGCCGCGGCTGAAATCAAGGTCAACGAGCTGCAGCAGAACATGGAAGAGTTGCGCCGCCAGCGCGAGCAGGCACAGCAGCTGGCAGCAGCTGTCTCCGCAGAGCTGGCGGGGTTGGAAGAGCGCAGCCGTGGCGCGGAAGCGGCTTTTGCTCGCATCGATCGCATGTATGGCGACCTGGAGCGGCGGGTCAACCAACTGGAGCAGCAGCTGGCCTCCGCCACCGCGGAGGAACAACAGCGCACGCGGGAGAACGAACAACTGGCGGTCGAGCGCGAGCGGTTGGCGGAGGAACGGAGAAGCGCGCTCGAGGAAGCGGCACAGGCAACCGAAGAGGCCAGGTTGCTGCGCGAGCAATTAAAAGACCTTGATCAAAATCTGAAAACCCTGCGCGCTGAGATGGACAGTTTCCGCGAGGCGCGCAGCACCCGCAGTGCACACTCGGCCAAGCTGGCGGTAGAACTCGAGTACATGGAAGCTGCCTGCGTGAGCGACCTGGGAATGGAAGCTTCGCAACTCCGTCATCAGGAAGATATACCCCGTCTGGAAGGCGAGGCGCTGGCAGAAGAAGACGAGGCTTGCCGCGGGCTGAAGCAGAAGCTCGAGGCCATGGGGCCGGTCAACATGATGGCGCTGGAAGAGTACCAGGAAACGGCGGACCGCCACGGCTTCCTCGAAACCCAGCGCAAAGACCTGATTGATGCGATTGAGAACACCCAATCCACCATTCGGGAGATCGATCAGATTACGCGCCAGAAGTTCGACGAAGCCTTTGCCAGTATCAATCAGAACTTCAGCAAGACCTTCACCAGTCTCTTTGGCGGCGGTCAGGGCTTCATGCGCTTAACGGATGAAGAGAACACGGCGGAAAGCGGCATCGACATCGTAGCCTCGCCTCCGGGTAAGAAGCTGCAAAACGTGTTGCTGCTTTCGGGCGGTGAAAAAGCGCTCACCGCCCTGGCCTTGCTGGTCGGCATTTTCGAATACTCACCCGCCCCGTTTTGCGTTCTGGATGAAGTCGATGCTCCGCTTGACGAAACCAACGTCGGCCGGCTGGCGGAGATGCTCAAAAGTATGAGCAGCGAGACCCAGTTCCTGCTGGTAACCCACTCCAAACGCATGATGACCGCTGCGGACCTGATTTACGGCGTAACCATGCAGGAGCCCGGAGTATCCAAGCTGGTTTCCGTGCGCCTGGGTGGGGAGGAAGCAAGCCATCCCCGCACCCGCGAACGGGGGCAGGAGCGTCGATTGGCGATGGCTTAAGAGCTTCAGAGCCCTCCTCTTACCAATCAACTGGCGCCATTCTGCGCTTGACAGTCGGTTGACCAACATGAGAAAGCTCGCGCACCTCTGGAGTGGTGTGACGTTTTCCTGCGTTGACAAAGTGGTCGGCACCTCGGACAATCGGAAAGTCATTCCTCTCCCGAGGCGCAATCTTGCCGACGCTCATCGCAACCGAGTTCGAAGACCTGCAACTATATGCACGGGGTAAGGTTCGCGATCTGTACGAGGTGGGAGATCTGTTGCTGCTGGTAGCGACCGATCGAATCTCGGCTTTCGATTATGTGCTGCCCACGGGCATCCCCGGCAAGGGCCGTGTACTCACGCAGATTTCTCTCTTCTGGTTCGACTACCTCAGCGACCTTGTTCCCAACCACCTGGTAACAGCGGATGTGGAGGAATATCCCGCACAATTGAGGCCTCACGAAGCTGAGTTGCGTGGACGGTCCATGCTGGTCAACCGTGCCCGGATGTTTCCCGCTGAGTGTGTGGTTCGAGGATATCTTTCCGGCTCCGGCTGGAAGGACTATACGCGGACGGGAAAAATTTGCGGCATTTCCCTACCGCCTGGTCTGCGCGAATCGGAACGCTTGCCGGAACCGATTTTCACTCCCGCGACCAAGAGCATGAGCGGTGAGCACGACGAAAATATTTCTTTCGACCAGATGGTGGCGCGCGTGGGCGGTACCCATGCCGAGGAACTGCGCCGGTTGAGCCTCGCGATTTACGCCAAGGCGGCCGAACATGCGCTCGAACGCGGCCTGATTCTTGCCGATACCAAGTTCGAGTTTGGCCTGACCGGGAAAGGTATCGTACTGGCAGACGAGGTCTTGACGCCCGACTCTTCCCGCTTCTGGCCCAGCGAAGGGTACCACCCGGGAGCGCCGCAGCCGTCGTTCGACAAGCAGTTTGTGCGCGATTATCTGGAAAGCATCGGCTGGAATAAGCAGCCGCCCGCGCCAGAACTTCCGGCTAATGTGGTGCGCCAGACGCAGGAAAAATATGAGCAGGCTCTGCATTTGCTAACCGGCCCGGCCATCGCGGCCGTTCGTGTTACCCGGCCTTAGTCTTAGGAACTGTAAGCATGAACCTGGCCGACCTGCTGATAATTATTGTTCTGGTAGTAGCCGTGGTCTCTGCTTTCGTAAAGGGGTTTTTTGTCGAAGTCTTTTCCCTGGCCGGTATCATTGTCGGGCTTTTTGTCGCCGCCGCAAATTACGCGGCATTCGCACCCTGGGTTCTGCTCCTGGTGCGCAACCGCGAGGCAGCGAACTTAGTCGCGTTCCTGTTGATTGCGCTGCTGGTCATGGTGGTGGCAAGCGTTGCAGGCCGTTTACTTCGCGGCTTGTTTCGTGGAGTGGGCTTGGGTATTGTAGATCGACTGCTGGGGGCAGTCGTAGGGCTGGTCGAGGGTTGTATCGTGGTCACGCTCGTCCTGATGGGCATTGTGGCATTTTTGCCCAGGCAGGACTGGTTGGTTAACTCCCAACTGGCTCCGGTCTTTTTGACCGCGGCCCACGGCGGCTCGCATGTTGTACCGTCTGCTCTAGGGGACGAAATCCGTCAGGGCTTACAGGCGCTCCGTATGGCACAACCCAATTGGTTGAAGCCGAGTTCGGAAATGCATTTCGAGACAAACACAAACCCGGCAGTCGAGCGGGTAGGAAAAGGAAAGAGGTTTTCGTGAAACGTGAGCTGGATAGTCTTGTGACGCAAATGCACGCCGGCGGCATTCATTATGACGAGGCAGTGCGCGAGTTCAAACGGCGCTTCATTCTGGAAGTGTTGTCGCATCACAGGGGAAACCAGTGCAAGGCAGCTCGGGAGCTGAGCATGCACCGCAACACGCTTCGCCGCACGATCGCGGAACTGAAACTCGATCCGGAACAAATTCGCAGTGGACTCAAGCGCCCGCCGCGCGCCGAACGTCCTGTCTTTGAGAACAACAAGCAGACGGTGCGCAATTAACCTGGCGGCGCCGGCTGACGGCATCGTGACCGTCCGCGAAGGATTCCGCTGGGACGACTGCGATGCCTACCTCTTCGACATTGATGGCACCCTTCTCCACGCCCATGGCGGTGTTCACAACGACGCCTTCTCCTCGAGCGTAGAGGCGGTGTTGGGTCACCCGCTCTCCATTGCTGGCGTGCCCCTGCACGGCAGCACCGATACCGCCATCCTGCGCGACGCATTTCGCCATGCGGGCATCGCGGACGAGATGTGGCAGCCTCGCCTGGAAGAAATTCTGCAGTGCATGCGGCAAACAGTGCTCGAACGGCAGGCGCACATGAGCGTAACCCTGATGCCTGGCGTCCTGTCCATGTTGGCTTACCTGAAGAGCAGGGGGAAGCTTCTGGGCGTGGGCACCGGCAACCTGGAACAAATCGGATGGTTGAAGATCGAGATCGCCGGGCTGCGAGACTGGTTCAGTTTTGGCGGGTTCAGCGATCGCCATGCTCTGCGCTCCGATATGATCGCTAACGCACTCGCCGGAGCGCGGAAACTTGCCGGTGCTCAGGCCAAAGTATGCGTCATCGGCGACACGCCATCGGACATTGCCGCGGCCCGGGCGAACGGGCTCCCCACCATAGCCGTGGCCACCGGAGTCTATCCCTATCAAGCCTTACTGGAGCACCACCCGGAGATCTGCACCACTACTCTGGAAGCGCTGCTGGCAACGACAAAGGGCGGGCAGCCACGCTAAAGCCACAAAATCTGCGCGGGAACCGGAAAAAGAAACAGCAGATTCCCGGTGTGGGCTGAGTGGGTCCCTGGTAACTTGCCCACTTATTACTTGCCCCCTAGGATAAATTCATGCATTCAGTCCGCTTGCTTGTTGCCTGGTGTGCGCTCACTCCCCTCGCGGGATACGCACAGCAGTCTTCGCCGGCGGCAATGCCGCCAGCCGAACCCACAGCCAGGCAGTCGCGGACGGCGGAGAAGTTTTACGTGCAAGGCGTGCGCGCCATGGAAAAGGGAGACGTAGACGCGGCGGAGAAGGCTTTCGCCAAAGCGTCGAAAGCGGATCCTTCTAACCGCGATTACTCCGTTGACTTGCAGATCGCACGCCAGCACAGCGTCACCAAACTGATACAGGATGCGGATAAAGCGCGGATGTTAGGCCAAACTGACGTGGCCCGGGCAAAGCTTGCCCAGGCGCTGGTGCTGGACCCTAAAAATCCGGACGTGGCCCAACATATCGATGATCTGGCAAACCTCGCCGGACTGCCCCCCGATACCGTCACAGCAACCTTCGCCCCTGCCATCGAACTGACGCCTAAACCAGGAAATCAAAGCTTTCACCTCAGGAGCACGGAGCAGGAGGTACTGCGACGGGTGCTCGATACCTACGGAATCAGAATGGTGGACGACGGTTCCCTGGCCACCAAAACCATCCGCTTCGACGCCGACGACGTGGACTTTGCCCAGGCCGCGCACCTGCTCAGCCTGACGACCAACTCCTTCATGGTGCCGCTCGATCCCGTCCGGGTCATGGTGGCCAAAGAGACCAAGGAAAACCACGACAAATACGACCGGCTATCGCTGGAAACAATTCGTCTGCCTGGCCTGACGGCGGCTGAGTTCAGCGACATGGGCAACCTGGCCAAGAACGTGCTCGGCATACAACAGGCGTCGGTGCAGCCGGAGTTGGGTACCCTGACCGTCCGCGCCCCGGCCAGCAGTCTGGCGGCGCTCAACCAAACTCTGGCCGATCTGTTGGACGGCAAGAGCGAGGTGCTGCTGGATGTAAAGATCTACGAGGTAGAGAACACCAGGACGCGGCTTTACGGTATCCAGCTGCCGCAAACGACCACGGTCTTCAACGTCCCCACCGAACTGAACAGCGTGATCGCACAAAACCAGAGCCTGGTGCAGCAGATCATTGCCAGTGGCCTGGCGAACGCCGGGGACTACGCGGCTATCGCCGCCATCCTGATTGCGTCGGGCGAAGCCACAAGCTCGATTTTGACTCAGCCGTTTGCCACTTTCGGCAACGGTCTCACCTTAACCGGTTTGACTTCCAACGGCATTACGGGAAACCTGAGCCTGAATGCGGCGGATACGCGCTCGCTCGACCACGTCCAGCTCCGCCTCGATGACAACTCTGAGGGAACCATCCGCAGCGGCACGCGCTATCCAATAACCACCTCCAGTTATTCGAGCATTGCCTCCACGGGCGTAAATATTCCCGGAATCACCAGCGCCGGACTCTCCAGCGTCTTGAGCGGGTTGGGAATCAGCGCCAGCGGCCTTACCGCCGCCCAGCCCATTCCCCAGGTGCAATATCAGGACCTCGGATTGACCTTCAAAGTTACTCCCCGCATCCAGCGCAACGATGACGTGGTGCTTAAGCTCGACCTCAAAATCCAGGCGCTTCAAGGCGCCAGCCTCAACGGCCTGCCGGTGCTCACCAATCGCAGCTATACCGCCGACATCCATTTGCGCGGCGGAGCCAGTGCGCTGGTGGTGGGCGACCTTACCCGGCAGGAATCGAATGCCGTGAGCGGCACCCCGGGCTTGGCCGAATTGCCCGGCTTCACCGCTCTCAGCAGCACCACCAAGGAATTTGACGTAAGCAACCTTGCCATTCTGGTAACGCCACACATCCTGCGGCGGCGGCGGAACGACCTGACCGGACCCCTCATTCCTCTACCCCACCACAGCTAATGCGGCAAGTTTCGCCTGTTGGATGAACTGTCCGCCGTATTTACCAGATAGTTAAAATCTTATGAAACAGGCAAGGTAGCCGATCCGTTTTTTTTCAATTGAAACTTGAACTCCGCCCCGATAAAGGTGCATCCTATTAGGCCTAGCACTACTGAGGAATTTTCTCAGAGGCAATATGGCAGGCAGACTTCTGGCTCTCACCACATTGCTGTTCATGTTGACTGCGTGTCGGCAGGAACAGCTTTCGTTGCCAGTCACCCACGCCGCTGGGTCGGAGGGGTTCCATGCCGGCTTACGGCGTGCCTCCGAGGAGACCTACCAGCCTGCGCCCATCGAGAGTTGTTATGCCTACATGCTCCGGCGGCCGAAAGATCAGCGGGCAACCGCGGTGCAGGCACGGCTTAAGAAAGCCGATCAGATAACTGCAGCCTTTAAGTCGGTCACAGTAGACTTGGTGGGTGACCACGCCAACATCCTGTCCTTTCAGTTCCCCGTGATTTGGCCTGCCGAGCCTTACGCCGAGCGCATCAGCTCGGTTATTGAGCAATACTTCTCCTCGCCTGAGGTACAGGATTACATGTGCGATACAGGATTTGCTGAGGTCAGGTTATCGGCGCGGGGCCTGAACGACCGCCGGATCCACCCCATCTGGACGGCGCGAATTACCAGCGCGGGCCTGGTGAAAGACTCGTCCCGCGATCAAGTCTCTGACGTTCAGTTCCCTGCTCGTTGAGCCCGGCGTTCAAACTTCAAGCCCAATCGATCGCATAAGCGGTAACGCATTGCTCGTCTGGACGATACCAGGATAGAGCTTGTAATCGAAGCGCAACTGCCCGTCTTCGAGGTGGTCTTCGAAGTGGCAATTAATGGCCTGCGATCCGATCTCCTGGGGGATCGCCGTCAATGCCAGGTCGTGCGTGCTCACCAGGCCCACTGCTCCCCGTTCGACCAGTTTGGTGACGAACGACCGGGTTCCGATCAACCGATCGTGCGAATTCGTCCCCGAGAGCAACTCGTCGAGCAGGAAAAGAACGGCCACCGAGCCGCCCGTCAGGTCCATGATCTGCTTCAGACGATGGATCTCGGCATAGAAGCGGGAGATGCCGCCCTCCAGCGAATCCAGGACGCAGATCGAGGCGGTGGCCGCCAAAGGGGAAAGCTTCAGCCTGACCGCCCGCACCGGCGCACCGCACTGCGCCAGGACAGCATTCACCCCGATGCCGCGAAGGAAGGTACTTTTTCCCGCCATGTTGGGGCCGCTCACGATCATGAGCTGAAGATTCCGGTCCAGGCGCAGATCATTGGGTACTGCCCGATTGCGCGGAATCAGCGGATGGGCCAGCCCCTCGGCTTCAAAGCAGGGTGAGTGGTCGACGAATTCGGGAAACACATCCTCGGGATGCTCGTAGGTGTAGCTCCCCAGGGCTGCCAGCGCTTCCAGTTCGCCTACGGTCTCGAGCCACATCCGAAGCGACGGTCCGTAACGCCGGCGCCAACTCTCAGCCGCAAGAACAAATTGCAGCCGGTAAAAAATAACAAAATCAAAGATTCGGACGAATAGGTTGTGCGCTGACTCCAGAAACTCCACCCAGCGATTCAATCTGGCGATGGCCTGCGAAGGCAGGGTGCTTCCCTGCTTGAGCCGAGCTTGCAGGTACAGCAGCCTGGGGCTGGCGAAAGGCTCGCGCTCAAAGGCGGCCAACACCTGGGACAGGAGGTTCAGGTCACGGCCGGCCTCCTCGGCCGCGTGCGCCGCTTCACTAAGGCGAGTTCGAAAACGATAGGAAAGCCCCAGGTTGACGAGCGTGATGGCCAACACCAGCAACTCCGGTGCTGCCCAAAGCTGCTGCCACGCCACCACGACTACGCCGGCCGTGTTCAGCAGCAGCCCAGTGAAGGTATTGAGCAGGGTGCCGCCGGCGATGAATATCCAGGCAACCGCGAGCACCGGGGCTACGATGCGGATGATTCCGGACGGCAGAACGGCCGGCGCGTCTCCCCAGGCGATCAGTTGTGCTGGGCGAACTCCCATGGCCAGGTCTTCTCCAATGGTCGAGAGGCTCTCGCGAAAATCCAGGCGGCCGCTTAGCTCCCTCGCTGCCAGTTGGCGATCGCGAACCTCATCGGGTGGTGCGGCTGCCAGCAGCCATCGGGCAACTGTTTCTTCCCCGGCGCGGGTACGCGCGGTACACAGCAGTTCAAAAACAGAGGCTCGCCCGAACAGATCAAGGTCACGCGCATAGGGGTGCGATGGTTCGAGGAAACGCTCGCCGGGGACTCCCCTTCCCGCCCAACGGCCGTCAAGCCGCGCGAGACCTTGCTCATAGAAGTGGATGGCACGGGAGCAAGCAGTGACTCGACGAATAAGCCGCCCGTGCACCACGGCGATCACGACGAACGCTGTGACGGGAATGAGAAGCAGCAGGTCGACCGCATCGTAGTGGCGCAGCCGGAACAGGATCCAGGTCAAACTGAACCCGGCCAGAGCAAGTTGTGAATAGCCGGCATGCCGTTCCCGGGACTGGAGCCTGGAGCGCCGCGCCGACAAGTCGCTGAGTCGCCGCGAATATTCCGCCCGCGGGACTGCAGAAGATACGGTCTCAGTCGCCACTCTTACGGTGCTCCATTCCCGAGAAGAAACCTGCAGATCTCTCCACTACGCTACATTCCGGGATGACAAAGCGGAGAGCAGCGCATCGCCTGGACAGCCGAGACGGGGATTTTTCGACCCCTGAAAACACCCTCCGGAAAAAACACAAGCTCAGACTTGTCATCCTGTAGCGGAGGGATCTGCAGTTGCTTCTCGGGCAATTCCGTTATCGCAGCGATGGCGCTGGTTTCGCAGGCGGAGCCGGCGGCGCAGGCGGCAAAGGTACGCCGTCCAGTTTCGCCTGGAATTCAATGATCTTCTGCAGCATCTCGTAGGGAATGCTGGTGAGGGGCAGCCCGCGGCCATTGACAAAAAGTGTGGGCGTTTGGTTTACCCCCACACGCTCGCCCAGGGCGCGCGAAGCATCAATGGCTTCCTTGGCCGCCGGGGTTGTGGAGCAGGCGGCAATCTTGGCCGGATCCTGCCCCGCTTTGGTCTCGGCATCCTTCAGAGTCTCGTCTGAAGTGGCCGGCGCGAGTCCAGCCTGGGCGCCGAAAAGCGCATCGGAAAACTTGAAGAAGGCCTCGTTGCCGCCGGCTTTGGCGACACAATAGCCGTGCGTCGACGCCTTAAGCGCCTCGGTGTGAATCTGGGTCAGGGGGAAATCCTGATAGACAAAGTGAGCGCTGGGGTAGTCAGCCAGCAACTTGGCGATGATAGGCTGTGCATCCTTGCAATGTGGGCATTCAAAGTCGGAGAACTCCACAAGCTCCATAGCTTTCGACGCGCCTCCTTTGGATGGCCCGTTGGCGCCTGTCTGCAAAATGTCGCGATAGTTTTGAAACGGCTTGGAACCGAAGGGGAGCAACGAATCAGCCACCAGCCATTTGCCATCGGGCAAAGTGAAGAAAGAGAGCTGCGCCGTCTGATCCTTAGGCGTGGGAGTTGCCGACTTTACCAGAACCAGGACCCGGCTTACGCCTGGTGCAGGGGTTGGCAGAATAGCCTGGATCTGCCATACACGAGAACTGTCGTATCCCCAAAACGCGTTGAGAAACTCTTCCACCGTCTGCTTGGTGGGCGTGGTGGCGGTAAAATTTGCCGGGTCAACCGGGGGGAAGGGATTAGCGGGGGCGGCTGGCGCCGACGGCGCCGAGCTGGGGGGAGCCTGCGGGGCGGGAGCCTGGGGGGTTCCGTTCTGGCCGAGTGCGGCCGCGCTTGCGATTGCCAGAACATAAAGACATACAGTTGTCCGAAGGTGCATTCAGTTCCTCTCTAATCTTGCTTATACCTGAACTTTAACGGCGATGGGAAAACGGCGGCCCATACCGAAAGACTTGCTGGTGACCTTGAGCACCGGCGCCGCTTGCTGTCGTTTGTACTCGCTGCGCTCTACCAGCTTGACTACGTGACTGACTGTCGCCAGATCGAAATGGTATTTGGCAGCAATCTGTTCCGGGGTCTCGTAGCGCTCGACGTAGGCCTGCAGAATCGGATCGAGCACCTCGTACGGCGGGAGAGAGTCCGTATCCTTCTGCCCCGGACGAAGCTCCGCAGAGGGAGGCTTTTCCAGAATCGGCAGCGGGATCACAGAACGCTCCCGGTTCAGATGCCGGCAGAGTTGGTACACCTCCGTCTTGACCACGTCACCGATCACCGCCAGCGCGCCCACCATGTCGCCGTATAGGGTGCAATACCCGACCGACATCTCCGACTTGTTGCCGGTCGTCAGCACCAGCGCGTTGAACTTATTGGAAAGCGCCATCAGCAGATTTCCGCGTATGCGTGACTGGATGTTTTCCTCGGTGATGTCCGGCTGCCGGCCGGCGAAGAGCGGCTGGAGGGCCTTGGTGTACTGGGCAAAAAGGTCGTGGATGGGAATGGTGGTATAGCGAATGCCAAGGTTCTCCGCCAACACGCGGGCATCTTCGATCGAGCCGGCGGAAGAATACTGGCTGGGCATGCCAATAGTGGTCACGTTCTCTTGGCCCAGAGCGGCCACCGCAATGGCTGCGACCAGCGCCGAATCGACGCCTCCACTCAGACCTACCAGCACCTTGGAGAAACCGCACTTGCGAACGTAGTCGCGGGTGCCTAAGACCAGCGCCTGATAGACAGCCGCATCCTCACTTGGATCCACCGGGCGGCGATCTCCGGTGAGCGCCACGCTATCGAAATAGACTAAGTCCTCTTCAAAGGAACGGGCCTGGGTGACGACCGAGCCATCCGGCCCCAAGGCAAAGCTGGCTCCGTCGAAGACCAGGCTGTCGTTGCCACCCACCTGGTTGACCATGACCACAGGAGCATTGTGCCGCTTCGCGATCGCGGCCAACATGCGGTGGCGCAGTTCCCGCTTGCCCCGATAGTACGGGGAGGCTGAGATGTTTAAGATGATCGATCCGCCGGCACGCATCAGCTCTTCGACCGGGTCGATGGAATAGAGGCGTCTCGGCCAAAACAACTTATCGTTCCAGGCATCTTCGCAGATGGTGACGGCCAGGCGTTGGTCAGCCACGCTGTACAGGTTTTGGATCTCTGCAGGAGCAAAATAGCGCTGCTCGTCGAAGACGTCGTAGAAGGGCAGAAGCCGCTTGGACTGGACGAACTCCACTACCCCGTTGCGTAGCAGCGCAGCCGAATTCACCACTTGCTTGCCTGATCCAGGGGGGGCCGGAGTGACGTAACCGCAAATGACGGTCAGGGGGTTTCCGGTGGTAGTTGCAGCGGCAATTTCCGCGATGGCCTCGGCGGCTCGCTCCACGAACGATGGCTTATCCAGGAAATCGGCAGGCGGGTAGCCACAAACCGCCAACTCCGGGAACATGACAATGTCCGCCTGGGCTGCCGACGCCTGCCGCGCGAACTCGATAATCTTTTGCGAATTCCCCTGAAAATCCCCTACCGTGGGGTTGATCTGAGCGAGAGCGATCTTCACTACCTCAGTCTATCAACCGCCTCAGTAATGCCGATCTCCGCAACTGCGTCCGCTCCGGACCGGAGCCCCGGAGGGGCGGCTCGAAATTAGCCCAGGACGCCAGTCCTGGGTCATCTATCGTGAAAAAGATTAGTCCCGCCAGGGACGGCTGGATTCTTAGGTTGGTTTCAGCCGTCCCTGGCGGGACTCGTCATGTCTCCTATTTCCACACCCAGGACTGACATCCTGGGCTACATCCAGGCGTCCCTCCGGGACTAGGGTTCAGAGGGAGCCGCCGACCCCGGTTCTGATGCCGTAAAAGACTTAGCTACCGGTGCCGCCGGCCACCACCGAGAGGGTGCGGACGAGAATCTTGATGTCCAGCCAGATGCTCCAGTTCTGGATGTATGCCGTATCCAGAGAGATGTAACTGTCGAACGAAGGATCCTGGCGCGCCTGGACCTGCCACAGTCCAGTCATGCCCGGCAGGACGTCGAGGCGACGCAAATGGCTCAGATCGTAGCGCTTGACTTCGCTGGCGATCGGCGGCCGGGGGCCTACCATGCTCATATCCCCGCGCAGCACGTTCAAAAACTGGGGCAACTCGTCCAGAGAGTACTTACGAAGGAAGCGGCCAAGGCCGGTGACCCGAGGGTCATTGCTGACTTTGAACAGCACTCCGTCGCGCTCGTTCATGTGCAGCACCTCACCCCGGCGACGCTCTGCATCGGCAACCATGGTGCGAAGTTTGATGCAGCGGAAGACACGGCCCTTTTTCCCGATGCGATCGGAGCAATAGAAGATCGGCCCTGGGGAATCGAGCCTTACGGCAATGGCAAGGGCTGCGATCAGCGGCGACAGGATGATGAGCGCCAGCGACGAGAGCAGCACGTCCAGAATGCGCTTGAGGAAAAGTCCAATGACCGGGGTTTCCCCGCGGTGCAAAGGAATGGTCGGAAACTGGCCAATATACTCGATCGGACTATTCCAGGCGAGGCCATCGTATAGCTCGGGCACAACGCGGACATCGACCCCCGCTTCCCTTGCCTGGGTTACGATCTGCGTGACCACACGAGCGTCGCAGGGAGCGGAAAGGAAAATCTCGTCCGCAAAAAATTGCCGAGCCAGGGGTAACAGCTGATCGAGGGAACCGAGGATGTCGCCTGCCAGAGCGGGATTCTCGGAATCCACTCCGGGTATATGCACGTAGCCCTTGAAGCTGTATCCCAGGTGGCGAATGCTATCGAGATGGTGGCGCATCGCCTGGCCAACCCTGCCCGTACCCACAATGATGATGTTGCGTACTTCAAGGCCGTTTTCAAAGCGCCGGTACATCATCATCCGCCATATCAACCGCCGGCCGCAGAGCAATACCGTAGTCGCCGCCACGGTGATGATCACCACGCCGCGAGAGATGACTTCGCCGCGCACCAGGTAGAGCGCGCCTGAAAGCAGCAAACCCGCAGTGAGGCAGGCCTGGATTGTGAGGCGCTGTTCGTGCAGAGTATTGCGCATCTGCATCGGGCCGTACAGATGATAGCGCTTGCTGACAAGAATGAGAGAGAGAATGAACCACCCCAGGCAGCTCAGCAGGACGGTGGGATGGTTACGGAACATAATATTGGTGCGGTAGGGTGAATCTGCTCCCAGAAGCCCCTCCCCAAGCCAACCGCGAACCGCAATCATCAAAGCGGCCAGAACAATAACTACATCGCCTAAAACCCACAACAGGCCAATGCGTGGGCCTTTGCCCTGATTGTTCGGCCGCGATGGAACCGCAATGTTCCTGGGCCGCAGTTCCTCGCGGCCGTTGGTCGCCAAACGCTTTAGAAGTCCGGACGTTGCCATCGATGTCCCCGCCAGAGCTCGAGGAGGGTGCAGAAGTCTACTTACACTTTGCCCCTCGTTGGAGCCGAAATCACAGAAATTGTTGAAGTTACTCTGTTACTAGTCAGGTACTCGGGCCATCACCCGTTACTGTACGGGTGGCTCGATTGGATGAGCCTGCGTGATTTGGCAAACTGGGCGCCAGGCGCGGCAATCGAAGCAGAACGTGAGATGCAACAATCGCCCAGGAGGATTTCTATACTGAAGTGAACAAATCCGGGTTGCATAGCAACTAAACCTTTGTTCTTCGAGAGTTAAGCCAGATCGACAAAACCCCTTAAATCTTTCCGTGGTAGCAATTCAAGGGCCCGTTTTTCAACTGAAAGAAGCCGCTCAGGAACGATCTCTTAAGACAGGCTCCTTACCCACAGAGCATACCATCGGGTCCCCCAATCGGGGCATCGGTAACGCGGAAGGTGTGGTTACTATTCGGGGACGCGATAACCGGAAAGTCACCACCTGTTCGTGCGCCATCCGGCAGGGCAAAGGATCAGGTTTGGGGCAGGACAAGCTTATCCAGATCGAGGAACTCGCGCAGGAACGGGTCGTTTGTACGCTTGAGTTCGTCCATGGTGCCGAAGAAGTAAGCCTTCGCCTCATGCAGGAAAAGCACGTGGTCCGCCAGCCGTTCAGCAAAGCGCATGTCATGAGTTACCACGATGCTGGTCAGGCGAAGTTGATGCTTCAGCTTCTGAATAAGATTGCCCAGCAGTCGGCCCATGAGCGGATCGACCATGGTGGTGGGCTCGTCGTAAAGAATAGCTTCGGGTTGCGCGGAAAGGGCGCGCGCTATAGCTACGGAGCGTTTCATGCCGGTAGAAAGATCCGAGGGCAGCAGATCAGCCATGCCGGCCACTCCGACCATGTCGAGCAATCCGTTCACTACCTGCTGAATCTGATCTTCGAGCAGTTGTCCGCGTTCCCGTAGGGGAAAGGCTACATTTTCGCCGACCGACAGCGAATCGAACAGCGCGCCGCTCTGGAAGACCATGGTGACTTTCTTGCGCACCGTCTCCATTTGTTCTTCTGTGAGGTCTGTGATGTCCTGGCCGGCTACCATGATTCGCCCCGAATCGGGCTTCAGGAACCCCATGATCTGCTGCAGAGAAACCGACTTCCCCACCCCGGAACGGCCCAAAATGCAAAGCGTCTCGCCGGCCTGGACTGAAAAACTGACATCGTCAAGCACATGAACATCGCCGAAGGATTTCGAAACGTGTTCGAAGGCGATATAGGGGCGATCTTCCCGACGGGCTTCTTCCCTTTTCTCCTCGTCACCAGACTGGCGAACGATTTCGATGGGCGTCCCCACAGGAATGCCCGTGACCGATTCAGATGAGTCAGGAAGCGTGCTCATTGGGACAAGACTAAAGCATTTCCCACCCCTGCCATATCCTCGGGTGTATTGCAGTTGTGGAACCAGCGGTACAGGGGCAGCCGGGAAAGGGCAAGCAATTCAGGATTGGCCGAGGCCACAAGTTCCACGTCGAAGACATCAATCGCCCGGTGGCGCGGGGCGGACGCAGTGACCACCGGCATGACTTTGTATTCGCCTGCCAGCAGCGAGGCTGTGATGTGGTCCAGCAATTGCCGGTGGTACACGGCACACAGAGGCTGGGGCCAGCCGTTAATACGAGGAACGGTGACCACGGCGCCAGTGATCTCAGCGCGCCGCAGCATCCACAGCAGGAACTGCGCCGGCAACAAGGGCATGTCCACAGGCAGAAAGACATTGAGCGGCATGGTGCTCGCGGCCAGCGCCGCTTCGATGCCGCTCAATGGACCGCATCCGGGATGTAGGTCAGCAATGACGGGCGCAAACGATGACAACTCCGGGCGCGCTCCTGCAATCCGCGGTGCGGACGCCAAGGGTAGGGCGCCGAGCTTGTCCAGAGCAAGCTCGATCAGCGGCCGGCCGGCCAACGGGAGCAGAGCTTTGTCTTGCCTCATGCGCGTGCTGCGGCCCCCGGCGAGTACAAAACCTTCAGCGTGGATGTCATCGGTAGACACAATTCCCTCTCTTACCCAGCAACAGGGACTCCTGGTCGTCTCGCGTCAGCCCTTCTCCAAGCCCCTGCGCAGTTCGTCCAGCGAATAGAAGGTCCCCCGCCACCAAACGCCGCCCCGCCAGAGCGCAACCAACATAGAGCGGAGAAGTGCGTACAGTAACAAAACAGCGGCGGCAGGAAACATGAGCATCTGCACGGAAGAAAAGTGATGATACTTGCCCGTCCGCTGGTAGGCCAGGAAAAGTGCAACCAACATGGTGGCGGTTGGCCACAACATCGCTGGTCCCGCAAGGCACACCAGCAGCGGAAACAGGGTGAACAATGCCAGACCGCAGGCGAAGCCGAGCACGCGTTCCGGCCGGAAGCGGCACAGCGCAAAGAGATTCTTGGTCAGGTTCTCAACCACACCGAAGGCTCCTCGCGCCCAGCGCACATTCACCATATCAACACCCAATACGACGCGCTGCGCGTACCCATTCTCCTTCACCCTGCGGCCCAGAGCCAGATCTTCCACGACCTCCATGCGCAGCGCCTCCCACCCTCCGAGAGCGTCGTAGACCTCGCGCCGGATCAGGTTAAATGCGCCCACGCCGATCGCGTCCCGCTGGTCTCCTGGATTCGGTACTCGCCATGGTCGGAAGACCCATATGGACAGGACCTGAAGAAACGCGACCATCATGCGCTCTCCCCAACTGGGCAGCAGAATCGTGGGCAGCAGGACCATGTGATCGGCGGTACTGTATACGGCATATTCCAGCGCCCGCCGCAGCGTATCGCGGCGGAAGAGAACATCTCCGTCGGTAAAAAGCAGCCATTCGCCCGTGGCCCTTTGGGCCCCCAAAGCCATGGCGTGCGTTTTCCCCAGCCAGCCTGCGGGGAGCTCGGCCACGTGCACAATCTCGAGTGTCTTACCCGCATCGCTTTCAGCCCAGCTTGCAGCAACACTCTCCATGATGGCGCCGGTCTGGTCGGTAGAGCGATCGTCTACGGCAATGATCTGGAGCACGACACCCTCCGAGGCCAGCAAGGAGTGCAGGGTCGCAGCAATATTCTCAGCCTCATTTCTCGCCGGAACAATCAAAGTTAAAGAGGGCAAGGTCCGGCGTCGATATGGGTAATCAGTCCGCGTCAGATCAGGTACACGCCGCAGCATTCGCCGCCACACCAACACGCGCATCATCCAGGACAGGACGACCAGCCAGTCCACCACCTGCACGATGCGGAAGAAGACAGGCATCTCTTAGAGTCATAGCACCATGACTCCAGGAGAAATGGCAACGCGTCTTATATACTGGCCTCCGGTTGCGATTGAATGGTAGAAGCAAGACGAAAAAGAATCAGCAGCGGTGCGCTCTGGATTGCTGCCGCGATCGCTCTCGTTCTCATTTTCTTCGGTGTCCGCCGGATGACGCGGGAAAAATTGCCGCTGCGGGTCGCCGAGGCCCAGGTGCAGGATCTGATCAAGCCCAGCAGCACCAGCGGCCGGGTCGAGCCGCAGCACGTCTTTGAGGCACACTCTCCGGAAGCAACGACCGTCAAGAATGTGTACATTCACGTGGGCGAGCAGGTGCACCCCGGCCAACTGCTGGTAACCCTGGATGACACCAATGCCCGGGCTAAGCTGGCAGCCGCGACGGCCGCGTTGCGGGCAGCCGAAGCCGGCTACCAGAGCGTGCAGAGCGGCGGCACACATCAGGAACAGCTCGCCCTTTCCAGCAACCTCGCCAAGGCGCAAATCGATTGCGACCAGGCGGCCCGGAACCTCGATGTAATTCAGAAGCTGGCTGCCAAAGGAGCGGCCGCGCCCAGCGAAGTGGCCCAGGCACAAGTGCGTTTGAGCCTGGCGAAGGCTTCTTTACAAGGGCTGGAAGAACAGAAGACCAAACCCTTCGCTGCGGTCGATCTCACCCGGGCCCGATCGAACGTAGCTGAAGCCCAGGCAGCCGTTGCCGCCGCAAACCAGGTGATCGCGCAATGCAATGTGCGCGCCCCCTTCGCCGCTACGGTTTATTCGCTTCCCGCGACGCGCTATGGATATATCGAGCCCGGAGGGGAGATCTTGCAAGCCGCTGACCTGTCCAAGCTCCAGGTGCGCGCCTATTTCGACGAGCCGGAGATCGGCGACCTGCACCTCAACGATCCGGTCAGCATTGTGTGGGATGCCAAGCCGGACATGAAATTCCATGGGCGCATCACCCGCCTGCCCTCCACCATAATCACCTACGGCACCCGCTTCGTGGGCGAAGTGCTGGTGAGCGTTGAAGACTCCAATGGAGTCCTTTTGCCGAACACGAATGTCGTGGTCACGGTCATCACCCAACAGGTGCGTAATGCCCTTACCGTTCCCCGCGAGGCTCTGCACATCGAGGGCGGCCGCAATTATGTTTACGTTGTCTCGCGCGGCACGCTGCATCGCGAGGCGGTGGAGGTGGGCGCCATCAACCTCACCATGGTACAGATCGTTAGCGGCCTGAAGGAGCATACAGTCGTCGCTTTAGGCACCACCAATGGCGCGCCGGTCTCCGAAAGTGTTCCCATTCGCGTCGTCAATTGAGGATATCGGTGAGACGCGCCTGCCAGTTCGTGTTGCTGGGTATCGTCACCCTGCTTGTGCAAACCGGCGCGCGTGCCCAGGTCTCCTTTTACACTGCAGTCGACCTTGCGCTGCGCAACAGTACCCAGGTGCGCATAAGCGCCGCCCAGGTGCAGCACGCCGAGGCGGCGGTGATGGAAAGCGTGGACGCCTATAAACCCAGCTTTTCGGTGGGCTCCAGTCTGGGCTATTCCTACGGTTTCCCGGTGGGTCAGCCTTCGATTTACAGCGTGGCCGCGAATTCGCTGGCCTACTCCTTTTCCCAACCGGACTATATCCGCTCTGCTCGATCGGCGCTGGTGGCGTCGCAACTGCAATTAAAAGATACCCGGCAGCAGGTCATTTTCGATGCGGCCAGCGACTACATTGAGCTGACGACCGTAAACCAACAGATCACCGCGCTCGATGAGGAGACTGGCTTCGTTCACAGGTTGGTTGAGATTGAAACAGATCGTGTCGATGCCGGACTGGACAGCAAGGTCGAGTTGACGCAGGCGCGCCTGACCGGAGCCCAAATCGCGCTCAGACGCCTTCATCTTGTGGACCAGGCCGAACTGGTGCGCGTCCGGCTTGCCCACTTGACGGGCCTCAGCCCCGGAGACATCGTCTCCGAACCGCAGACCATTCCCAGCGCGCCTGAGATCACGGACCCGGCGGGGTTGGACGACAATAACGGCATTAAGGCCGCTTATGCTTCAGCCAAATCCAAGCTTTACACCGCCTTTGGCGACGACCGGCAGAACAACCGGCCAACCTTCGCCTTTGGTTTGGAGTACAACCGCTACGCTAAATTCAACAACTACAACGAGTACTACCTGCGCTTTCAGCACAACAACTTCAATGTGGGAATTCAGATCAACATTCCGCTCTTCGACGCAACCCGCAAGGCAAGGGCCATGGGCTCAGGCGCGGAGGCCGCCCAGGCAAGCGCCCAGGCTGATCAATTGCGCGATCAGACTGCGGAGCAGATCCTGCGGTTGCAGAAGAACATTGCCGAGCTTGTAGCGCAGGAGCAGGTAGCTGAATTGCAAAACGAATTGTCCCAGGACCAGCTCGACACCATCACTACCCAGCTTCGCCTGGGGAGCGGCGGTGCCGGCGGGTCAGCGCCCTTGCCCAAGGACGAGCAGGGGGCCCGCATCCGCGAGCGTAGCCATTTCGTCGACATGCTCGAAACCCGCTTCCAGCTGACGCAGGCCCGGCTCTCCTTGCTGCGTTCAATGGGAAGGATTGAGGACTGGGCCAAGGCCGTACCGGTGCCCCACCCCTAGGAAGGGGAAACCCGTCTCCCCATGGCTAACTTTCTGCCAGGATTGAATTTACGAACCTTCCTGCGAGTGCCGGACGTCTAACCTATTGCGACCTCTTTTCGCCCCCAGCACCCGCCGTGCTGTTAGACTGGAAGTTAAGCCTATGCCGCTAAAAACGTTACTCTTAAACCCCCCATCGTTCGAGAATTTTGACGGCGGCGCCAGCTCTCGCTGGCCCGCGACGCGTGAGATCGAGTCCTACTGGTATCCGGTGTGGCTTGCCTACCCGGCCGGGATGCTCGAGGGCTCCCGCATGCTGGATGCGCCACCGCATCACATCTCCGCGACCGAGACCATCGAGATCAGCAAGAGCTATGAATTTCTGGTGCTGTTCACCAGCACGCCGGGCTGGACCGGCGACCAGAAGCTAGCCGAAGCCATCAAGCGCGCCAACCCGCAAATCAAGATCGCATTCGTTGGACCGCCGGTCACTACTTCTCCGGACCGCGCCCTCAACGAATGTGCGGCGATCGATTTTGTTTGCCGGCGCGAGTTTGACTTTTCCGTAGTTGAGTTTGCCAATGGCAAGCCCCTCGACCAGATTCTCGGCATCAGCTATCTCAAGAATGGGAGCGTGGTGCACAATCCTGACCGGCCCCAGGTAGACAACCTGGATGAAATGCCCTGGGTCACCGACGTGTACAAGCGCGACATCGATGTGACGCGCTACAACGTGCCATTTCTGCTCTACCCATACGTTTCTCTTTACTCCACTCGAGGCTGTCCTGCACAGTGCACCTTCTGTCTGTGGCCACAGACTCTGAGCGGCCACGCATGGCGCAAGCGGTCTACCGACGATGTCGCTGCCGAGATGGCGCATGCCAAGGAGCTCTTTCCCGAGGTGAAAGAGTTTTTCTTCGACGACGATACCTTCAACATCCAGAAAGCGCGAACCGTTGAACTCTGCGCCAAGCTCAAACCACTGAAGCTCACCTGGTCATGCACCTCTCGCGTAACCACCGACCGCGAAACCCTGAAGGCCATGCGTGAAGCGGGCTGCCGGTTGCTGATTGTGGGCTTCGAGTCCGGCGATCCGCAGATTCTCAAGAACATCAAGAAGGGTGCCACGGTGGAGCGGGCGCGCGACTTTGCTCGCGATTGTCATGAGCTCGGTCTCACCATTCACGGTGATTTCATCCTCGGCCTGCCCGGGGAAACCAAGGAGTCGATCCGCAACACCATCAACTTTGCCAAGGCTCTCGACGTCGAGACCATCCAGGTGTCGATTGCCCATGCGTATCCGGGCACGGAGTTCTATGACTTCGCCGCCGAAAATGGTTTCATCATCAACAACGGAGCCATGGTCGATGAAGGCGGACACCAGTTGGCGCACATCGAATATCCGGGATTGCCCAAGGACTACGTGCTCGAAATGGTGCACCGCTTCTACGACGAGTACTACTTCCGCCCCAAGGCGGCGTGGCGCATCGTGAGCAAGGCTATCGTCAATCGCGACGTCAAGCGGCTCTACGTCGAAGCCAGGTCGTTCCTCAAGCTTCGCGCCGCACGCAACAAGGTAGTGGCAGACGGTAAGATCAAGGCCGCCAATACACCAGGCCCTGCCGTCAACGCCGGGGCATGACACCTCGGCGGTATCTGGTTTTGGCGGTGGTGGCGCTGGCCGCCGCTTTTGGTGATACTTCGCTCGCGATAGGGATGAAGCGTATTGGACCAGTATCCCTGGCTCATCCCGGTGCGCTTCTCTCTGCATTGCGAACACCCTGGGTGCTGAGCGGGGTTTTGGTGCTGTTGGTCTGGACTGCTTGCTATCTGACGGCGCTCTCCTGGGCAGATCTGACCTTTGTTTTACCCGCCACTTCCCTCGCCTACGTTGCTGTCGCGCTCCTCTCCAGGTTCTGGCTGCACGAGCAAATCTCGCCCGCGCGCTGGTTAGGCATAGCCCTGATAACTGCCGGAGTGGGGTTCGTAACCCAGGGGCCGGCCTACACTCCACGCGATTCTATTGATTCTGCACTATGAACCAGAGCTCCGGGCCGGCGATTGCAGTGATGATTGGCGCCGTCGTCTTGACCGCCACTGCCGGCGATGTGTTGCTCGCCTCTGCCATGCGGGCGGTTGGTGACCTGGATCAGATCAAAGCAGTGCGAGGCTTACCAGGCGCGATCTGGGCCGTGCTCAGTGAAAGCCGGTTCCTGGCCGGGGTCGGCTTTATGGCTCTGAGCTTCTTCGCTCTGCTCTTTTCCCTCAGCCACGCGGATGTGAGCCTCATCGCTCCTGCCGCAGGTTCCCTCACCTTCGTCAGCAACGCTGTGGCCGCGAAGTGGGTGCTGCACGAGAATGTCGATCGCCGGCGCTGGCTGGCGGCGGTGTTCGTTTGCTGTGGCGTCGCCCTGCTCAAGCATTGATGGTATGGGTGGAGCGTTCCCGCCCGCATTCGCTTTGGTAAATACTTGCCGATTTGCCAGTACCGATCTTTCCAGACGAGGAGACCCATTCCGTGCTGTTGCCCAACTAGTAACTGACGAATATCCGGTTGTCGTTAGCACATAATATGTCCGGTGTTTTTAGCAAATGAAATGTCCGCATAGCGGGCGGCGAGGATGGAACCATGCGCGAGAGCATGGAGATCTATCCGAGGACCGCGGCGGAGCGGGCGATGAAGTTACAGGAAGTGCTGTTGCGAGCCACAGCTGGGAAGATCAAGTGGTGGCAGGCTGCAGAGTTGATGGGCGTGAGCGGGCGGCAGATGCGTCGCTGGCGGAAGCGGCTTGAGGAGCAAGGCCCTAAGGGATTACTGGACCGGCGGCGAGGTACACCGAGTCCCCGCCGCATTCCGAAGGAGCAGGCCGAAGAGGTTCTGAGCCTTTACCGAGACAAGTACTTCGATCTAAACGTGCGGCACTTTCACGAGAAGCTGCGCGAGGACCATCAGATCGGGTTGAGCTACACGTGGGTAAAGCAGGCCTTGCAGGGAGCCGGTCTGGTGAAGCGTAAGGCCAAGCGAGGGGTGCACCGCAAGCGGCGAGAGCGGCGTCCTCTGCCTGGCATGCTGTTGCACATCGATGGCAGCGATCACCGGTGGTTTCAGGATGAGCGTCGCCACGATCTGATTGTGATCCTGGACGATGCCACCAGCGAGATCTACTATGCGCAGCTGGCATATGAGGAAACGAGCGCCACGGTGATGGCCGGGCTTCGGGCGGTGATTAAGCAAAAAGGGCTGTTCTGTGCGCTGTATTCGGATCGGGGAGCTCATTTCTGGTTCACCCCGAAGAGCGGCGGCAAGGTCGATTATGAGCGTCCCACGCAGGTAGGCAGGGCCATGAAGGAACTGGGAGTGCAGATGATTCCGTCCTATTCTCCGCAGGCACGGGGCCGCTCGGAACGCAACTTCTCCACCTGGCAGGGACGGCTACCTCAGGAGTTGCGACTGCGCGGGATCCGAACGCTGGACGCGGCCAACGCGTTTCTCCGTGAGCACTACATCGCTGAGTTCAACCGCCGCTTTACCGTTCCGGCAACACAGCGAGGCACGGCATTTATATCTTGCCGGCACAGGAACCTGGAGATGATCTTCACGCAACGATACGAGCGCACCGTTGATCGGGATAATACCGTGAGCTTTAACAATCTGGTGATGCAGCTGGAGCGCGCCGAGTGGCGCCCCACCCTAGCTGGATGCAAGGTGATCATCCATCAGCACCTGGACCAGACACTGACCCTCATGATCGCAGGACATCGTGTCGGACACTACAGCGCGGAAGGAAAATTGTTGACGCCACTGACGAAAAAACAGGTCAAGGCCGTGGAAAAGACGTTGAGAGGAAAAGTCCCAAAACAGACTTTCCCTCTCAACTTGCAAATCCCGCACACTACGCGGGATTCGCACTTTCCCACCGTCTCTACTACGGCTGACTTTTAACAACCGGACACTTCATTTGTTCTCAAAAGCGGACATTTCCACTTGCTAACGACACTGACGAGTAGCCGGTGACCCCGACGGGAAGTGTGGGAGACGAAGATCTCTCGGCCAGCCACGCTCGATGAGTGCATCGGTGATTTGTCACGAACCGGTCCAGCACTCCCCAGACGAATCGATCCAGGCCCGCTCCAGGTTCTAATTGCACGGAACCAGAATTTTCCTCTTACGACGCAACTTGCAACGTGTATCCTTCGGTCAAAATCCAGTTCTTCAGTCTTCGATTTTTGTTGGAGTGTCGATGGTCACCCGGCGGGAATTCATCCAAGCTTCCACTTGGCTCGGCGGAGTTGCAATTGGCGGCAGTTCTTTCAGTCCTTTGCGAGCCCCAGGGAAGGGCTCTGCGGCAATCAATCCGACCGTGACAACGGCTCTGGGTAAGTTGCGTGGCCGGTATGCAAACGGCGTCTACTCATTTAAAGGCGTTCATTACGGCGCCTCCACTGAAGGTCGACTCCGTTTCCGACCGCCTGTGCCTGCGAAGCCCTGGGTGGGGATACGGGATGCGTACGAGGTTGGACCGCCGGCGCCGCAGGTTCTCGGCTATGGCGGATTCTGGGCCGGCCTTTCCGGGCCCGGGAGGATGAGCGAAGACTGTCTTGTGCTCAATGTCTGGACACCAGGTTTGCGTGCCCAGGAGAAAAAGCCGGTGTTGGTCTGGCTCCACGGAGGACACTACGGAGTAGGTTCTGGCGGAGCGGCCCTCTATGATGGGGCGAATCTGGCTGCCAAGCACGATGTCGTCGTTCTGACCATCAATCATCGCCTCAACATCTTCGGCTATCTCTATCTGCAAAAACTGTGCGGGGACAGATTCGCAGATTCAGGCAATGCCGGCATGCTCGATATCGTGCTCGCTCTCCAATGGGTCCGCGACAATATCGCGCAGTTCGGCGGCGATCCTGCCAACGTGACCCTCTTCGGTCAATCGGGCGGAGGATACAAAATCAGCACGCTGATGGCCATGCCACCCGCCCAGCAATTGTTCCATAAGGCGATCATTCAGAGCGGCTCCGCACTGCGCGTGGACTCCGCGCAAGAGGCTGACGCCCTGGCAAGCAAATGCCTTTCGCAACTCAGCGTCTCGCCGGATCGTATCGATGATCTCATCGACCTTCCTGCAGATCATGTCATCACGACGTTGCAGAAAATGAAGCCCGATCCCTTCTTCAGCTTCGCGCCAGTGGTCGATGGCAGATCACTGCCCCGTCAACCATTCACTCCCGACGCGCCGGTCGCCACTGCAAATGTGCCGATGCTGATTGGCACCAATCTCAATGAGACCACCAGCCTCAACGGCGATTTCGATCCCAGCAGCTTCTCGCTAGACGACGCGGCATTAAGAAACAGACTGAAGAGTTCTCTTCATCTCAACGACGAATCCAGTCTGGATGCGCTGATCGCCACATATCAGACCACACGGCCACGCTCGACACCAAGCGATATCTACTTCGCTGTGACGACGGACGTCGATTTCCGCATAGATGCTATCGCTCAAGCGGAGCGCAAGGTTTCGCAACGCTCTGCGCCCGTATATATGTATCGTTTTGACTGGCCTTTGCCGATCGAGGGTGGACGATTCAAAGCAGCGCACGGTGCCGAGATTCCGTTTGTGTTCGACAATCTCGACAAAGCTCCCAACTGGGGGCTAACGAGAAACGAGATCCTCCAACGGTTAGCCGACAAAGTGAGCGGAGCCTGGGCTGCTTTCGCGCGCACGGGCAATCCCAATCATGCCAGCCTGCCTCACTGGCCGGTCTACGACCCGGGTGCCCGCGCCACTATGCTTCTCAACGTAGAGTGCCATGTGGAGAACGATCCGGGGAAAGCAGAGCGCGTGGCCCTCAGTAACCTCAAGCAAGGCTAAGTTTGATGGCTTTCAGCAGCAGACTTTCAATTGAAGATCGGAGAAAGAGGAGTGATGTCATGGTGAGATGCGTGCAACGCAGATGTTTTGCGGGTGCAATATTGGCCCTTGTCTTTGTCTCACTAGCAGCACAGAACACTAAGGCGCAGGGAAGTGCCAACTCAGTCCAATGTGGCAATCAGGAAGCGAATCAGCTTCTGCAGCGGGGGCACGACATGTTCCCGAAAAGCGGGTATGGGTTGCCACCGGTCGTCGCAAGTGCGGGTCGCGCGCTCACCTACTTTGAACTGGCTGCCGAGAAGGATCCTTCATGCGCTCAGGCGCAGGTAGCCTTGGCAAAAGCAGAGATCGGATTTCCGAGTTGGCCGGGATTGCCGGAGCGCTTCCAGATGGTGAAGGAAGCAGCGATGCGGGCAATTGAACTCCAGGATGGGCTTGCTGAAGCTCACGCATTGCTTGGCGACGCAGAGTTCAATACCTGGCAATGGCAGCCGGCCGAGAAGGAGTACAAACGAGCCATTGAACTGGCTCCCAACGATCCCTCGAATCACCTCCGCTACGCTCGATTTCTAGCCGCGATGGGGCGCCCGGCACAGGCCGTTGATGAAGCAGAAAAGGCGCGCGCGCTCGCGCATGGATCGCCACCGGTCGATCTTGCTGCGGGCGAGATTTACTACTGGACGCGACGCTATGACAAAGCCGTAGAGTTGATACGGCCGGCAGTTGGCTCTAACCCGATGGGCAATTTCCTCCTCGGCTGGGCCTACGCTGGACAATCGAACTGGCAGGATGCGATCAACGCCTTCGCGACAATCTTACCGATTACAGATCGAGACGCCGGGGACCTGATGAGCCTGGCGTACGCGTATGCCTCCGAGGGGAGACGCACTGACGTTCTGCCCATGCTGGAGGAGGCAAAACAAAAAACCACTCTGATGTACGTGCCCCTGTACCGAATCGCCGCGACTTACCTGGCGATGGGCGATAGAAAGCAAGCACTCGAATGGCTGCAGAAGGCCGCCACCGAGGACCCCGGCTGGCTGGTTTGGATCAAAGTAGATCCAGTCATGGACCCACTCCGTTCCGATCCCCGGTTTCAAAAGCTTGTCGAAGAAATGAAGTTCCCATCTCAGGCACGAAACTAATCCGGGCACGTACTCTGCCCCAGCCGTTAGATCGTTCGTGCTAAGTCGGCTTGTGCTCACCGGACCTGCCTCCATTGGTGATAACAGGCCAAGTCACTCATTCACCGGGTCGGATCGGCTATGCTTCTGGCAAGCGGCCGTATAACCGGGCCTGGTGACGGGCGGCGCAGCCGCGGCCATTGGTCGCCGGCTACGCCGGCATGGTGACCGAGGATCTTGAGCCCCGCATGCACACTCACCATTCCCGACGTAGCTGATTCCCCCGCAAGGCCGGATGATCACGAACTTTGGCTCACATGAGCGCGATTTAGAGCTATACTGGGCCGGAGGTGACTGACCGTGATTGCACCCGAATCAATTGCCGAAATCCTCGGCCTGCAGGGTTCAATCCGAAGTGTGAGCGACCTGGAGGCCGCGGTGTCGGCTGGCCTTCCGAAGCGATCTCTGGAGCGCCTCTCCGCGCGGCTCCATCTGGATCGCAGGATCGCAAGCGCATACAAGTTCAAGGTCGTTCCGGCTGCGACCTGGAAGCGTCGCAGCAAGCGACTCTCCGTCGATGAGAGTGAACGCACGGAACGGCTCGCCCGTGTGCTGGCCCACGCTGAGTATGTATGGGACGACCGTGATCAGGCGCGCGAGTGGATGAGCAAGCCGCATCGCGAGCTCCATAACAGCACACCACTGGAAGCTGCCCGGACGGAACTTGGCGCTCGCAGGGTAGAAGATCTCCTCGACAAGCTCTATTACGGTTTGCCCGTCTAGAATGATTGCCTACCGCATCGCTGATGCGCGGCATGCGATCTTCGACCCAACGGGAGCGATGTTGCACGGCGGTCGCTGGAATTCCGTTGGCGCGCGCGTGATCTATGCTGCGGAGACGTATGCGGGCGCCCTGCTCGAGATTCTGGCCCACTCCAATCTCCCCCAGCCACCTACGAATCATCGGGTGGTTCGAATTGAAATACCAGGCGATGTGAAAATTGAGCGGGTGGTGCGAGAAAAAGTGCCCGGTTGGGATGCAGAGGACGCAGTTGCATCACGCACCTACGGGGATGAGTGGATCCGTTCCAGGAGGACTGCGGTTCTTCGGGTCCCAAGTTTGATCACACAGGGTCGTGAGTACAACGTAGTTCTAAACACCGAGCACCCAGACTTCAAGATGATCCAAGCAGGAGCGCCGGAGACCGTTCATTGGGATGCCCGGCTCTTCCCGAGGTGAACGTCGAATACCTCCGGAGTATTGTGAGGTGGGAGCAAGCGGTTCGGTTCCGTCCGTCACGCTATTATGCGTCCAGTGGTGAGAAACAGTGTCGTTAATGTAACAGTGAACGTTCTATTCGTCCCGATGGTCCTCACACGCTCTGGTGAAATGGGACCGCTTTACTCATAGCGGAGAGCTTCAGCGGGCGGGACGCCGATGGCGTGGCGGGCGGGCAACAGGCAGGCGAGGAGTGCGCTGAGAGCGAGGAGCGCGGCGGCTGCGAAGAGACTACCCGCGGCAAAGGCGCTTTGCATCCAGTGGGCGAGGACGGCGCCGAGAAAGATATCAAATGCAAGACCGATGACGATGCCCGCGGCCGTGCTGACAAGCGCGATGCGCGTAGCGACCCACAGGACCTTCGTGCGAGGCGCGCCCAGCGCCAAGCGGATGCCGAACTCCGTAGTGCGCTGGGCGACGCTGTATGCGACGAGACTGAAGATGCCAACCAGCGCGAGCCCGAGCGCCATGGCCGAGAAGACGCCAAATAAGATGGAGAAGAGCCGCTGGCGGCTGTACTGTGCGTCGTGCTCGATGGCTTCGTTCAGGGTGAAGGCGCCGTTGGAGATCTGCTGGTCGGAAGCGACGGATGCGACCGCGGCGCGGATGGAGTGCAGGTAGGTGAGCGGATCGCCCTGGGTGCGGACGAAGAACTCCACGTGTTGCCGCATCAGGGTGGTGTACGGAAGGTAGATGGCGGGGACGACGGGGAGACCGATGCCGTCGTTGCGCGCATCGCCGACGACGCCGATGATCTGACGCCAGGCGGTGCTTTGCGCAGAACTGGCCGTGAACTGATTCTGAAAGGGGAGAGCTGGAATGCGTAGCTGTCGGCCCAAGGCATTGGACGAGGAGAGATAGCGTGTCGCGAAAGCCCGATTGACGACGGCGATGAAGTCTCCGCTGCTGTTTTCATCCGTACTCCAAACGCGGCCCTGCAGCAGCGGAATGCGGAGCGCTGCGAAATACCGCTGGCCGACCAGCATCACACGAGCCTGCTGCTGCTCGCCATCGCCACTTCCATCGACGATGAGCGAGCTCTGAACATCAGCACCGGGCGGCGTGGCGTCCACGCCGACAGCGACCGTGGAGACTCGGGGAACGGATGCGATCTTCTCTCGGATCTGCTCGATATACGCGGCGCGCGCTTCACGAGACTGAAGGCTGCTTCCCTCGGCCGGGTTGTCGACGTGCAGCGAGATGCCGAGCTGCATGACATTGGCGGGATCGTAGCCGAGGGGCATCTGCGTGAGCCGCACAAAGCCGCGGATGGCAGTGCCCGCGGTGGCCATAAGAAGAAGCGTGAGGGCGACCTGCGCCGCGATGAGAACGCTCCAGCGACGCCTTGCAGGAGCAGTGACCACGCCAGCCTGCCGGCCCGGGAGAGCGCGCGCAGGATCGTTGCGCGAGAGACGCAACGCGGGGGCGAGACCGAAGAGGATGCCGCAAAGCAGCGCGAGCGCGACGGAAAACGCGAGGACGGAAGCGTTGATGCGGATGACGGATTCGGCTGGAAAGGAGTCCGGGGACAGCAACAGAGGAAGCCGGGCAAGCCAGTATGACGCAGCCACGCCCAGGACGGCGCCCGTGCAGGAGATGACCAGCGCTTCGACGAGCAGCTGGCGCACGATGCGCCAGCGGCTGGCGCCGATCGCCGTGCGGATCGCGAGTTCATGCTGGCGCGTGCGGCCCCGGGCCAGCAGAAGGATGGAGCAGTTGGCGCAGCCGATGATGAGCAGCAGGACGACACCGGCCAGCAGAAGCCCGAGCGTACGCCCCAGATTCTGCTGGTAAGGCACGATGATCGGCTGCAGCCCGAGATGATAGGCCAACGAGGCTACGGAATGGATTTTCAGGATCTCTCGCACGATGGGCTCGAGTGCCACGTTGGCGGCGGCCACTGTGACGTGGGGCCGCAGCTTGATCCACGGTATGTAGGAGGGAGCGCGGCCGCTGGCAACAGCCCGCTTGAGACTAGCCGGCAGATAAACATCGCCGACGCCGGCGATATCAGTGAATGCGAAGCTGCGCGGCATCACCCCGACGATCATGTACGGGGCGTGGTCCATCTCCAGCGTTCGCCCGATGACGTGGGGATCGCCGCCGAAGCGGCGCTGCCAGAAGCGGTAGTTGAGAACAACCACCGACTGGCCTGCATCGAACGGCTCGATCATCCGGCCGAAAAGGGGGCGCACGCCAAGGAACGTGTCGGCATTTTCTGTGAGGTACACCCCCGAGACGTCTTCCGGCAACCCGTCGTTGGTGATCTCCAGATGCTCGTTCATGAAGCCAAGCACCGAATCAACCGGGGCTGCAAGGCGCAGCTCATCCAACTGTGCCTCGCTAAGGGTAAACCACTGAAACACGTCAGGATGTTGCGCTTGGATAAAGTGGGGGTTCATGATGCGGTCGGCGCCGGCGTAGGGAAACGGGTGCAGCAGAACGGCGTAGACGAGGGAGAACATTGCCGTGGTGGCGCCGATGCCGAGCGCGAGGGACAGCACGGCGACGATGGCGAAGCCAGGGTTGCGGAGGAGGGCGCGAAAGCCGTAGCGAAGGTCCTGACTACGCGAAGAGTCACCTGAACGCTTTTCTTCTAGGTGAGTTCTTTGGCCTCGTCTTTCCAGACCGTCATACAGGAGCGATGGGTGCGTTCGGAAGAATGGGATGGTTCTGCCGGGTCGACTATCTGCAGCCCGGCGGCAGAAACACGGCATCCCAGAGGAATAATCCGGGCGGCTACGGAATCGATGCGGAATCAATGCCATCGTGGTTTGTTCCGGACGAAGCAGGACTACACACCCAATTTCTTCGTTTCCTTGACGACCTTGCACAAAATCCCACCCCCATCGCAGAACGCATCCACCAGCTTTTGCAGAATACTCCGCTCGCTAACGGTGCGCTTCCCGCACTGATTCGTAACGTTGGAAAGCATTTCGAGTTGTGCGTCACTGAGTGGATGAATACTTACCGCAACCTTCTCGACGCATGGTCAACAGAAAACGCAAAAGCGGCCAGCCGCCCGGAACTCCTAAATGCCATCGCTTATCAGGCTGGTGAATTGGGCAGGAACACCGTCATTGAGGAGCTCGCTTCGTTGCGCTTCCTGCCGCGTTACGGCTTTCCCATCGGGTTGCAGGCCTTGCGCGTGCCACCGGGCAATTTCGGTCGGCACAATGGTGCATCGGTCAAGCTCGAGCGCGACGGCGTCACGGCGTTGAGCGAATACGTTCCAGGGTCGCAGCTCCTGGCCGGCGGAAGGATTTTTGCGTCTCACGGGCTTGCGCGTAGCTTCGATAAAGATGGTGGCAATTTCGGAGTCACCTATTTCCGTTTCGAATGCAATGCGGGGCACATACTCTACAAGACGCAACGGGAACTTGACTCCTGCATGGACGGATGCAGCTCATTGCTCCGATCCACGAGAGGCAAACCCATGATAGTTCCGCGGTTCGGATATGAGTGCGCCGCTTGGGATCCGCCAAGTTGGCGAGGAAGTATCGAGCGCGTAGGTTCGACAGAGACCGTTTCGACGTCATTCGTCGATCGTCCCGGTTTGGAAACGACCCCTGACTTTGGTGGCTTTTCCGGTCTGTCTGCGACCTTTTGTGACGGGGGCGTGCTGATAGGCTCAAACGCCGGCCATGCCGGTCTCGGATTTGCAATCTGTACGCGCTGCGGATACAGTGATCGCGAGAAATCGAGTGGTCAGCTGCGAGAGCGTCTGCCGGCCGGCTTTGGAAACCATCTTCCCCTTTGGAAGAAGAACGGTAGCGGGTGTTGGCGTGACGGGGAGTCACCCGTGCTACGCAACTACTGCCTTGGCGCACAGATGGTAACGGACCTTCTCCAGCTGGACTTCTCTGGGCTTCTGCCGCCCTATTTCGACAATCGTTCGGCCGAGCAGATCACTTTGACCTTCGGCCACGCGCTCCGAGTCGCGGGTGCGAGCATTCTTGAAGTGGATGCCCGCGAACTGGCTGTAGTCTCTGTTTTCGTCGGTCCTGTTGCTTCGACTGGTGTTCAGCTTTATGAGAGCACACCGGGTGGATCCGGGCACCTTGCTTTTCTGCTCCAAAACCATGCGGACTGGTACCAGAGAGCATTGAGCGTTCTACGTGGCACAGCCGAGCATCATGTTCGGTGCCAAGAAGCATGTCTGGAATGTGTCTTGAACGCTCAGAGCCAAACTGACTATGAAAACGGAAAACTAAACCGACGGAAAACTCTCGAGTTCGTGGGACACCATACGCTCGACGGCATAAAACGTGATGACACGACGTGGCAATTGAGACAGAAGAATCTGACGCCGCAGCAACGGGCAGACCGCATCGCCCGCAGGGGTCCGGCTTAGCTACGAGTTATGTGATTCGTATGCCGCGCGGGGCCGTCACCCTGTTTAGACTGCTGCACGGCGCGCATTCTGTGGGGTTCTACTGCTCAAAACTGAGGGGTTATTTCGTCTGGAAGATGTGAAAAAATCGATTTCGCAGAAATTTCGTCTGAACCGAAATGTATTCCGATGGCCCAGCGGTCGCTTATAAGGCATCCTGGCGCGATTTTTTTCAAGGCCGAAATTGCTCCACGTTTCTAAATCAATTTTTTCACATCTTCCTGTCCCCGCTCGGGTTTTTGTCCCCGCTCGGGTTTTATGGATGTCAGGGTTTCCGTGACGATCGGCTCCGCCTACCGCGTTCGCTCCGTTTTCCAATGATCTTCGTAGATGTCTGCCCAGAGCGCTCGATCGTTCTGAAAGGCCTGCCCGTCTTCTCTATGTTTCCTCAACTTCGGAATTCTGTCGTCCTCCGTTAGTGAGTAGATCCTGTGGTAAGCGTGCTCGGCAATCATTCGTTGGAACAGTCTCGCGTGTTGGCCGGAGGGAACCTTCTCTGGATAAGGGCCTGCGCCCATCTCTGTAAACATGAGATGTCGAGGGCTTAGAGGAAGGAGAATATTCCCAAGCGGACGATTCCATCCTCCATTGAAGTCATAGTCCGACTCGGATCGGTAGTTCAGGAGAATCACCGGATCGTCGCTCGTAAACCATTCCAGGCCTTTCGGTGCTTTGAGGATTGTCCATTTGTGCCCGTAAAGAACCTTCAGCGTGTCGGTCAACGTGTGCTTCATGCTGTAAAACCACAGTCGGCGGTCCACTGTCAGTGTTGTAGTGAACTGGACCAGCTTCCTATCAGTTAGGTCGACCTGCTCCGTTTTCACAGGAAAGAATTCGGCGTGTGGAGGGTTCTCGATATCGACCTGCTCGCCCAATGCCGCTGCTTTGAGAGCCTCCTGTGCGCGATTCGCCGTCTCCCTCAACACCTCCGGGGCCATCTGACGCCAAATAGGCAAGTTTCTCACAAGAAATGCTGGCGTTCGAACGATCTGAGCCGCAAGGAATCGTACGAGTATTTGCAAGTCGCCGCTTGTCGGCTCTTCGCCCGTAAGTACTTTCTGAAGCGGTTCTTTGGCTGGCGTTTCGAACTCGCGATTAAGCCATTGCTCAATATCGTCCGTTTCTTCTCCATGGCGGATTCTCGTGTAAAGATTCTTCTCGTATCCGGTCCCGGCCACGTTGACACGCTTCCACCGAGCCACGCTTGAGTGAGAGACGAGCGTACGGTACTCGCAAACTTCACCTGATGCAGAGCCGAAATTCCGCAGGTAAAACTGCGGGACGAAATGGTTGTCGCGCGTCAGAGCCACTCTCAAACTTTACATGGCGTGGGCCCACGGTATCCTAAGCGGCCGTCACGTTCCATCTCGGGGGAAGTCACCGCAATTCGCGTTTCGGGGGAATGCGCCTGGACGCGCTTTGATGTTGTGACCTATCGCAATGTTTAAAGCTATCGGGTTGGCAAGCCAGTTCTGTGATGTGCCTTCGCGAGGAGTACGGTGACTGCAAAAATCCCGATCAAACACAAACACATGACAGCAAAGCCTTGGTCTCGGCCGGTTCGCCGTGAGAAGTCTTCCAGAGAGTTGAATGCTGGGTTCTTTCCATCGTAATAGACCAGCACCCGTTCTCCGATTGCGATGTCGACCTTAGGAGCTGAGTCCCTACCGCTATACTGCTTCCCGAGTACCAAAAAAGTATAGCTGCATTGATTGTGATCATATCGCTGATACGAAGTGACCTTCCCCCGAGTTGTCTGTTGTCTAAGGGCAGCACTGGCTTCGTGCCTTGCTCTGGGGAGGGTGAACATTATGCCAACCACGAGCGGGATCGTGATGAACATCGACCACCATGAGTGCCAGGTATTGCTGGAACGCGACGAAGAGGACCATTCCCGGAATTTCACGCATCCATTATGCACTCAACCTGGGTCTCATAGGTCGTCTCCTCGGATGTGGTCTCATACCGAACCTCCCGTGAAGTCGGGTTATCCGAAACTTCGACCCGATCGCCAGGAGGTTACCGAAACCCCGTTTTACTGGAACTCCTTTCGGTGCTGCCGGCCTCAAGGAGTCACTGTCCACATTCTGTGCACTGAGTCGTGGTTCGAAATCGTCGACAACCTGACCGCAAATCTACGATTTGGCCGCCATCCTCCATCCGCGCCTTTTCACCGGTTGTATCAAAATCCCATTTCGTGCTGCTTTGCTCGATCAACTAGCGCATGAAGCGCTTCTCTGGCTGCCCAAACGGATTTCACTTCGTTGCTATGAAGGAGCGCGCAGGCGGCGTAGGCCGTTACACACTCATCGCTGTGGCCGAGAAGGAGGTCAAAACCCTCTCATAGCCGCGCGGCTCGTTTCCGCAAAACCGGCGATTGCGAACAAGAAATAGATTCCCCGCTCGATCGCGTGGGAAACGGTTTTGTCAGTCATGATTGATACGAATGAATATACTAGGAAACTGATTTCGCTTTGCCGGTATTCCTATGAATCGACGTGAATTCCTCCACACCGCTGCCCTCGGGTTGGCTGCGGCCGCCGTAGCGCCCGCGCAAGAGTATGATCGCGACAAACGTCGGCGAGTCGGTTTGATCGGTTGTGGATGGTATGAGTGGTCGGTGACAGACGGAAGTGGCACTTTGTGGTCGGTGACATGTGGTCGGTGACAGACGGAAGTGGCACTTTAAAAGTAACTGTAAAGTGCCACCTCGCTCTTTTCGGGGACGGCTCTTTTCGGGGACGGACGGGGTTTACCCGGACGACGTGGTCGGTGACAGACGGAAGTGGCACTTTGGTTGTGGTCGGGAGATAAGGGGAGATAGACTGTGGTCGAGGGAGATAAGGGAACATGATTATCATGTCCCCTTATCTTGCCCTGAAAAGTTTTACAACCCTTGGATCAAGACGCGGCAGGAGAGATTGGACGGTCTTGTGATGGGGACCTCGGACTAGAAGCCATAGCAATTGCTGATCTTTCGTTCGAAAACTCACCGCTTAACATTTTTCTCGTGAATTCAGCAGAATCTTCTCGCTTCGCGGTGCCTTGCCAGCGTGCGCTCAACGCAAACAATGGATGCTCCAACCCGCTTATCGTTATTCCACTATGCCCATTGCCGTTCAACTTCTCTGACCCATCAACTCCCACGGCGTAGACTATAGCCCATGAAGCACCTGAGCGATCGGCATGATTTCGACCCAGGCGACCGAGGAACATGCCCAAAGGTGGCCGCCCCTGTGCAGGTGAGGTACGCATGATGGCCAAGAAATCGAGCTAAGCTCTTTGCGCGCGCTCCTTTCTTCTCGTGGTCAAATCACGGGCTGGCGATACATCAAGCAGAAGAGCATCAATTAATTAATGCCGCGAAGGGTGTCATTCAGAATGACCGGCTCCCAATCGCTGCACTGGTGATCCGCCTCAAGTTCCTGGAGGTCACCTCCGATATCCGCTCTTGCAGCGGTTAGAAAGCAGCGTAAACGTCATGCAATCCGGGCTTGTCACTGTCGCAAGTGACAGTGACCGCTCAACCCAGAGTGTGTTGCACTATGCTGTTGTGCCCACTTAATTCAGAGCGAACCCTGTGGTCGGTAGCAAAGGTGATGCTGTGCGTGACGAAAAGCTAAGAAGCTTAGGCTTGTTCCTCGACGTTGTCTTCGCGCTCATGTTCGTAAGAATCGTCGAGTTCTTGCCGCATTTCCAGGATGGACAATGGGTGCATCTTCCCCACGGTATTTTGGGCCTGCTGGCGAACCAGCCGGCGAATCTCACGCGAGTGGTCTTCGGCCTGATCATCACAGCCTACTATTGGAACCGAAAAAACACCTTCCTTAGCTTGCTGGCACGGTCGAATGGCATCTTCGCGACGCTTTCTATAGCGAGTTTGATTTTCCTTTGTTTGTTCATGTACGCGCTGATGGCCGACCCTATGTATGTCGGCGGGCCCCCTACGCTTCTCCTGCAGTCAGTCAGTCTTGCGATGGCAAGCGCCCTGAGCCTGTTTGCGCTTTATTACGCAATTCACGTCAACCTGACAAAGCCAGAGTTGAAGGCGTCGGCTGAGCAAGTCGCTCGGGTCGACCTGAGCAACCCGCTCACCGCCATCGTCGCGACTGCCTTGTCGTGGAGCGGACTAACCGTTTGGACCTTGAGCTGGTTCGTCCTGATGCCGCTCCTTAGCTGGCTTCTCGGAAAACCTAAAGCTTGAAAACAGATTCCCTAGCAGGAACGCCCGGAACACCATCCTCTTTGGTTCCGTCGGCCTGCGTGGATATTGATCCCGCAGCGCAGCGTCCCAGCTCGGCTGCGGGCCTCGTGAAAAAACGTCCGCTCCAACCTGTTGTTGGTTGGCCCGAAGCGATGACCTGAAGTTACTTCGTGATCGCGACGACCGGCGGCTTCCAGGTGCCTTCGAGGATGGGCTGATCAGGCCAATAAGCACGGATCCAGATCGAGAAGTTACCGGGCGGCGCAGGGAGCCAGTTGGATTCCTTGTCTTTGCCGGGAGAGTTATTCCCAAGATAGATGGTTAAGCTGCCATCGTCATTGTACTTGAGCGACTTGTTCTTCGTGCCGAGCGCGTAGCGCTTCAGCGCGTTGGGAGAGAAGAAGTGTGCCGGGTCGTACATCGTCAATGACCAAAAGCCCTTCACGGGTGGCAGCTCCCCTTTCGGGAACGTGACTGTATAGGACGACTTACCCACTAGTTGCTGCAACTGGGAGTCGTTATCGGTGTAGAAGTACATCGTCTCGTTGCGTTTGTTGTCGTAGGGATCGGCCTTCACCGCGCCCGTGCGGTGATAGTAGTCTGTGCCAAACGCCCCGTTGTTTGCAGGCGATGTCCAGCCATTACCCGCGGGCTGGCCGTTGTACCGCCACCACATCATCGGCGCGATCAATTCGTCGTCCGCCGCTAGGGCAGTTGCCTGCAACGTCTTCATGACCTCCGGGTCTTTCGCGGCCGCATCGAGGATACTGCCGATCAACTTGTAGAGCGCTTCTTCTCCGGGCATCGGAGGCACTTGCTTCATGACGGCCGGTAGTTGATCGAAGAACACTGCCGGGTCAACCCAGGGTGGTTGCTTGGTCGAATACTTAGGCCGGATCTTTTCCGGTGGGACGGGGTAAGTCGGGAGCTTGTTCCAGTCTTTGGTCTTCATCTTGCCGTCGAACTGGCTAAGCGGGTAGAACTGAATCTGACTCAGCGAGGGCTGGATGGCCGCGCGATCCTCCGGAGTGTCATTCATGAAGATGCGCGGCATGGTCACGGCGAAGTCGGTGGACGAGCGCACCATGCCGGCAATGCCGGCCGGGGTTTCGCCTTTCCAGTTCGGCCCCACGACCATGTAGAAGCCGGGTTTGGTGCCGTACTGCAACCCAAGCTCGCTGACCTGGTCGGTGCGTGCGTCGTACACCGGCACGGTCCAGAAACGGTCGCCAAAGTCGGGCACTTGAATGACCACAGGCTCTTTTTCGAGAGATAGATAACCCAACCCGTATACGACATCCTGGTTCGGGTCTGCGATGAATGTCTCGCCCGGGTCAACGTAACCGGTCAGCATCCCGACTTGATTCATCGGGCTAATCGGTAGAACGCCGGCGAGGAGACCGGGTTCGGGAGCCTTCGTGAGTTCCGTCCGCTGGTTATATACATAGACCAGAGGCCAACCCCAAAAATAGGCCATGCGACCCACCATCTGCACATACGCCTTGGTCATGGGACCGGGTGCGGGGCCCGGAACTTCCGCGGCGGTCTGCGGAATAGGGACTTGCTGCGCTTGAAGGTTTCCGACTAGCATCACGAGCACGGTGCCGATTGCGCAGGCTGCGAGCTTGAGACGCCATTGGAGGTGTCTGCGTTCCCATACCGTCCATATTTTCTGCATCGTTAGTCTCCCTCTTGGCTTGACTTCATCCCAGATCAGGCAGTCGCAATGGCTGACGAGAAGCCGCATCTCCTTCAGCGAAGGAGTAGTCTTTCAGTCAGCTCTTCTTAATCCCCGGAAGGGGATCGCGCTTCAGAAGCGGGTGAGGTTCGCCCCCGGCGGATTCGGAAATTTTTGCAGCGTCTCCTTATATTTCATGACTATTCCGAGGGCAGGTTCTCCGACCCAGGCGAAGAGTCCCGTGACATTGAGGTCCTCGTGCGGGTCCATCTCGATGTTGAACCACTTCGGGTAGCCAGCCATGGGAGAGTTGGCAGAGCCAGTGAAGCCGCCCACCCGTTGCGACCCGGCACCCGTCGGATGCATGTCTGTGAAGTAGAGTCGCCACTGCTTCCAGCGCACCGCCGCCAAGTCCGGACCGATGAAGCTCAGCAAGCCCTCGCGTTTCCCAGTCTCGCTGTTTCCGAACAGAACATCGGTCTGGTCAATCCCGTCGATAGGACGATCCGTTGGCACCTTTCCGCCCAAAATGGCGGCAAACGTCGGCAGGAAGTCCATGATCGAGAACATCGCATACGAAGTGGTGCCGGGCTTGATGTGTCCCGGCCAGCGCATGATGCAGCACGTGCGGATCGAACCTTCGGTAACGTCGCCCAGTTCGCCGCGAAAAGGCCCAGAATTCCCCCAGTCCGGCGTACCCTGGTTGCCCATCTCACGCATCGTATCGGCGGTGGGGCCATTGTCAGAGGCGAATACCACGAGGGTGTTCTCGTCCACGCCGAGTTGCTTGATCATGTCGAGTATCTGGCCGACGTGATAGTCGCCTTCCATCATCTTGTCGCCGTATTGGCCCGCCCGCGACTTGCCTGCGAACTGCTGCGATGGAAGATTAGGCGCATGCCCCATCGAAAAAGGTAGATAAAGAAAGAAGGGCTTGGCTGCTGCTGTCTGCCGCTTCATGAAGTCGATGGACTTAGCCACCAGTTCGTTGTCGATCTCGGCCCTCACGGCGCGCGTGAAGGGCTTGACGTTGCGCAATTGGCCCCCGGCAACGGCTTCAACGATCTGCGGTCCTTTTGCCAGTAGCACGTCATGCGGCGCAGGGATACTGTGCGTCAGCTCAATCGTATCGACATAGGTAGCTGAATCCCAGGTGAGTTCTGGCGGAATCCCGTAGAACTCGTCGAAGCCGTGGGCGGTGGGCAGGCTTTCCGGCTCCTTGCCAAGGTGCCACTTACCAAAGATCGCGGTTGCGTAGCCTGCTTCCTTAAACAACTCTCCCATCGTGAACGTGCGCGAAGAGATACCACCGCCGCTGCTGCCGGGCGCGATAATCAGCGACAGGCCATTGCGAATCGAATATTGTCCCGTCATGAGCGCCGCCCGCGACGGTGTACACGCAGGCTCGACCAGATACTGGTCAAGCAGCAACCCCTCGCGGGCCATCTGATCGATCCGAGGGGTGGGGGCGCCGCGCAATTCACCACCGCCATATGGGCCCAGATCGCCGTAGCCGACGTTGTCGGCCAGAATAAACACTACGTTAGGTTTGTTTTCCATAGCTTCCTCCGTTCAAGTAAGTGCTGTTACTTCGGGACCAGGGCGGCTTCGCAGCTACTACCCTCAAACCTCACCACATTTTTTCAAAATGGGGGAAACGAAAATGGCTCCAATGGCCCTACTCCGAGTGTTCGCTGTAAGTTTCATTGTTATTGTCCTTTCCGTTGCCGGATAACTTCCTGCTCATCGTGGTAGCTCAGGCGACCCTGTACAGAAAAACCGGAGATTACCCACGCCGTAAAGCCCTATGAGGCAAGCGTGATGGCGGCAAGCTGTTTGTTTTAGTGATTCACTTATTTCTTCGCTGAAGCAGCCTTTTGTTCTTCTTCCAACTTTTTGAGCTGTTCTTCCAACAGCATCTTCTTCTCCGCGGCCGATAGTTTAGGGAACAAGAATGAGATCTCCGATCGGAATGTCCACGAGGAACCACCAGAGGGATAAACGGCATTGCCATAAAACTCCACTTGCCAGTTGATCGGTTGATTGCCCAGCTTCATGATCTTTCCTACACCGCCGCCAACTGGCACTGTCCACTCGTTGCCACTGCTGGCTTTCCAATTGGCGGTGATGATGGGAGCCGTCTGCAGATACCAGTGCTTCTTCAGGTCGTAATTGATGAAGTATTGCAACAGAAATTGATTGACCGCCGGCCTTCCCCCCGATCCCGCAACGGACCAGACATTGTTGGTTATCAAACCTAGCGTCCAGTGAGGCGGCTGAGTGAGGAGAACAACAGCGGGTCCCATGCTGAGCTTGCCTTGGCCGAGAATCTTGTTGGTCGCTGTCGGAATGACAAACGTCGGGCCTGCGCCCCAGATCACCTTCCCAGGCTTTGCGGGCGACAGAAAGAACGACGGATTCATGTCACCCAACCCGTATTCGCCGCCAGTGTTCTGATCGGTATACGGTTGCCCGATGAACGGCTGAATGGTCCGCGTGATCAGATTCCACTTATCGCTGAGCCTGATCGGTATGACTGGCTCAAGTTCCAACACATCCTGCACGCGATTGAACGGTCCGTAACCTAAATTCGCGTTGTTCTGCAGCGGCACGCTGATCAGGCTGGCGACGGGGTTTTGCACTGCCTTCTGTAATGCGTCGGCCTGCGACTCCGCTGATGACACAGCGCCGGCAGCAGGCTTTTGATCTTGCGCGAGTAACTTCGAAGCGGATAATGCAGCGAGTAAAACCCCCACCCACAATTTAACTCGGAATGCCGGAACGCTTTTTCGCTGAGAACAGCGTCGGCACATTACGAATTTGAGGTGATCACGATGACCGTGCAGAATGGCATCCCCATTGAGCGCGTCGTGCGAATGGATGCCGTATGGGCCCAGGTCGCCGTAGCCGACGTTACCCGCCAGAACGAACACTATGTTAGGTTTGTCGTTCATAGCTGCTCCGTGTAAGTAAGTGCTGTTACTTCCTCGGGGCCAGGGCTGCGTCGCAGCTACCATCCTCGAACTTCACCAGATTTTTCCTAATAGGGGAAACTGTCACTTGTGACAGGGCGCTGGAAATAGCAGGGTTGGAAGCCAAGATCGCCGCCAGCAGCGTTAACGATTTTCGAATAGGTGATCTCGCACTCATGTCATTCTCCTTATCCGCGGAGGTGAGCCGCAAACCTTTGAGCTAGTGGGTGGTTCTTTGGTCTTCACCCGATCGGTGGATCAGCTTTCACAGCCGCTGCATCTAGTGGTTAAAAAAGAGCCCGGACAGTCGATTTCATTGGCGTATACACCGCCTACGCCCCGTGGTTCCCAATGGGACGAAAAAAATCTGTTATTCGCAGGGTCTTTCGGTCTCTGCGGTTCCCACTCGAAGTGGCCGCCCAAATACCTGCTACTGTCTGGACGAGGATTGTGCGGCTGACGAGATTCTGAGAAGGCACGTGAATCAGCCCCCGGACAACAAACTATGGCAGAATCACGAGCACCGCGTTTTATATGTATGCTCCACGCGTCGTACCTGGAGCGGGGCCCGCGGTCAGAGGAAAAATCCCGAGAACCTAAGGTCCGAAGACGATTCCGCAGAGCAAAAGCACACGACCGCGGATCCGGAGCCAGCGCGCGAGCGCAGGAGTCCCTACAATTATCGCCATCCCCAAGGGAACTTCGCCAAGTCACTTGGCTCTGGCGACACGATCAGCAATGGAATCGGCTTCCGTTTGGCAATCAGTATGACTTCGCCAAGCCCACGCGGGGCGGGTTTACCGGACCCGCAACTCCGTAAATTACAGTCAGGCCTGAGCCGCCGCCCCAAGTCGAAGTTGCGAATACAGGGTTTTCAGCCGAGACCCCATCAACCGAATTCCAGTTATTCGCCACCCAAACATCGCCGGCTGGGTCAATGTTGACGTCTGTAATCATCTGTATGCTGCCGCCGGTGAACTTGTGAATCAGATCACCAGCCTTGGTGCCTGCAGGATGGCCTTTGGTATCGTCACCGGCGAGCAGCACCACAGATTGATTCTTAATGTTGCCAATCCAGACGTCGCCGTCGCCGTCAATATTCACGCCCCAAGCACCGTCGACCGCCCCGCCTCCGTCGTAGCCTCCCGGGTTGGGCTGCGTTCCGTCGGGACGGATCATGTTCGCAACGCCGCTCGGCTTTGGATAACTGAGGGCCGCGTTGGCGATGATCTTGAGGCAGGAGTGCTCTATCTCTCATCTTCATAAAACAGTCCCTTTGCTGACTCAGACGACATTTGCTGCCACCAAGCGTCGAGATTCAGCCTCCCTGTTATCTTTTAACAAGTGCCGTTAGCGATCCCGCACGCCGCTGCATCTAGAAGTTCAAAGAGACCCCGGACAAACGATTTCATTGGCGTATACACCGCCTACGCCTAGTGGTTCCCAACGGGACGAAAAAATTCTGGATGCGCCTAGAGGGGGTCTTGCAGTCGAAATGCAATATCGTGCATTACAGAAATCATCTGACGAAGAGCTGATGATTCATCTGCAGGCAGGCCACCATGATGCGCTCGCGGTCATTATGGATCGCTATCAGCGGTTGGTTTGGAGTGTCGCCAAAAGAATCGTCCAGGACGTGGGCGAGGCGGAAGACGTTGTTCAAATCGTTTTTCTGGAATTATTCCAAAAAATGGAACTTTTTGACCCCGGCCGGGGAACACTTAAAGTGTGGCTTCTTCAACTCGCCTACACCAAAAGCATCAATCGTCGTTATCACCTGCAGCGGAGGCGATTTTATGATCAGGCCGAAGTGAAGGAAGAGGAGGTCGCTACGCTTTTCGGCCGTACCGCATCACCCCTCCGACTGAGTACTGGGGAGACGTCCAGGCTGGTAGGCGAGGTAATGGCCACATTGAATCCGGACCAGCGAACAGCGGTCGAGCTGATCTCGTTCGAGGGACTCACTTTTGAGGAATTGGCAACCCGGACAATGGAGACTCTGTCCAACGCCAAGCACCATTATTATAGGGGGATGATGAAGCTCCGCGAGTTCCTGTCGGAGAAGGCAGGGCAGTTGGAGGAACCGAAGGGGCAGCGACCCCGAAGAAACATTGGGGGAACCAATGCTTGAGCACAGCAAATACGAAAAGTTGTGTGCTCTGGCTGCAACGGGACAGATTTCAGCCGATGAATTCGCCGAGTTTCAGGTTCATCTCCAGGAGTGCAGCCACTGTCGGGGCTTGCACCAGGAGTTGCTTGACATCAATTCCATTTGGCTGACCCAGGCGAGAGAACTGGAGCCGGAAATGTACGGTCAGCACTCCGTTTTACGAACGAAGATCCTCGGAACGCTGCAGGATGCAGGCGCCCAGTTCTCCGGACAAGTCCGCAAGGAAATCGCTGCCCCCCCTAACAAATTCAGACTATTCGAGGTATTCCGGACACCTGCCCCAGCCTGGACAATGGCGGCGGTTGCCTTGATCGCCGCCTTCTTTGGATTCGAGGTTGGGAAATACAAGCACTTTCCACAAGTGAACAGTAAAGCCGCCGTTCTTAAACCGATAGACCTTCCTACTCCTGGGCCCACAGATGCCCCCGGCAATTCAAAGGCCGACGGAGGCGCGCCTACGCCACAAAATCCGCAAGGAGAACTGGAGCAAAGACTTGCCGCTTCCGAGTCCGCCCGCACGAAAGCGTTGGCCGATATCGAGTCGCTGAAGCAAGCCATTACCGCAATGCAGAGCAGCAGAGACCAGGATGCGAATGAAATCGCCCAGCTAAAGGCCCGCTCCGTTCAGGACCAGAGCGCGACCGCAACTGCGCAGGCAGAAATACGTTCCCTGAAGGAAGCTGAAGACGCAAAGAACGCGGACCTGGTTTCGACCCAGATCCAATTGCGGGAACTGGAGGGCAAGCTTGCGGACCAGCGCGTCGCAGCGGAGAGAGAACAAGCCCTGGACCAGGTCTCGTCGAGCAGCGAAATGCGTGATGTGATCGCATCCCGCAATCTGCACATCATCGATGTCGCGGATGTAACCAACAACGGGCTTCGAAAGCCCTTTGGTCGTATCTTTTACACCGAAGGGAAATCGCTCATCTTTTACGCATACGATCTTTCGGGTGCGAATGGCACAAAAACGTTTTATGCGTGGGGACATCGGGAGGGCGACGCCGATACGACTCGCGCGCTTGGCTCTCTTCGCATGGACGATCCAGCTCAAGGGCGCTGGGTATTCAAATCCAGCGACACGAAGGTGCTGGCGCAAATCGATTCGGTGTACGTCACACTTGAACCAACCGCCAAGGCCGGAGAAAAGCCCAAAGGCCAAAAGATACTGAGCGCCTTCCTCGGTACGCCAGCTAATCATCCCTGAAGGCTCGGACAGAGAGTCACGAGATGAAAACAAATTTTCTCCTCGTGGTGCTTGCCCGCAGGCTCCTGCTCCTCATTCTCGTAGTGCTGTCCTGTGCTTCGGGGTTCAGCCAGACGGATACCGCGACCATATCCGGCTATATCACCGACCAGTCTGGCGCCGGACTTCCCGGAGCCAACATCAGGCTGACCAATGTTGAGACCAATATCGATGCGTCGCAATCCTCGAACGGGTCAGGTCTCTACGTCTTCACCAACGTGAAGCCGGGGCATTATCGCATCGTCGTACAAAAGGCGAGGTTCCGGCAGATCGCGCTCACCGATATGACGGTGAACGTCCAGGACCTGCTGAGCCGGAATTTCAGGATGCAGGTTGGAGCCGTTGGGGAGTCAATCACGGTCAACGGCGACATCGCGTATATCAACACGGTATCCGGGGTGGTCAGCACCGTGGTCGATCAGCATTTCGTCGACAATATGCCGCTGAACGGGCGCAGCTTTCAGTCCCTGATTGCGCTCGCGCCCGGGCTGGTGTTTGTAGCCGACGACTCCTCCAATAACCAGTTCGCCGTCAATGGACAGCGTCCGGACGCGAATTACTTCATGGTGGACGGCGTTAGTGCGAACTTTGGGATTGTGCCCAGCTTTAACATCGGCCCGACGATCGCCGGGACGACTCCGGGCTTCACCTCCGAAGGTGGCACCAACGGATTGGTGTCGGTAGATGCCATGCAGGAGTTCCGAATCCAGACCTCGAGCTATGCGCCGGAATTCGGACGCACGCCCGGAGCCCAGATCTCAGTCGTGACTAAATCGGGCACGAATCAATTCCACGGCTCGGTATTCGACTATTTGCGCAACGATGTCTTCGACGCGCGAAACTGGTTCGATCTACCCCCGCTTCCCAAGCCGCCCCTGCGCCAGAATGATTTTGGGGGGACTCTGGGCGGTCCTCTCACAAGGGATAAGCTTTTCTTTTTCTTTTCTTATGAGGGACTAAGGGTGTTGTTCCCCCGAACCGCATCATCATATTTCTACACCGCGTCCGCCCGCGAAGCCGCTGCCCCTGCCTATCAGCCTTATATGAATGCGCTGCCGCTGCCCGCCGCGCCGCCGGTCGATCCAAGCTGCGACAACGTCACCAATCCATGCGTCGCACCGCTTACCGTTGTCTATTCCGATCCATCCGGTCTCAACGCCACCAGTCTTCGGGTGGACTACTCCATCAATAAGAAGATCAAACTTTTCGGTCGCTACGACCATGCGCCGTCAAGCAATTCAATCCGATTTTGGGAAGAAGAATTAGTCGACAATGTGAATACCGACACTGCAACCGCAGGCGCGACCATCACGTTTACTCCAACCAAAGTGAACGACTTCCGCGCCAACTGGAGCCGCGCCACTGGTAGCGCCATTCACCATCTCGACGATTTCCATCGAGCAATTGTTCCTTCCAACTCAGTGATTTACCCGTCTCCATTTAGCCCGAATACCGGCCAGGCCCTGGTCTTTTTTCCCGACGGGGATGGCACCATGGAAGTGCGAGTTGGCGCATTGAGCGTCAATACCCAGCGGCAGCTGAATTTTATAGACACATTCTCGTGGACCCTCGGTACGCACCAGTTGAAAATGGGTATCGACTATCGACGCTTACGTCCTACCACCGGGGAGTCGACAGGTTGGTCAGTCTTTCCTGCGGCTTTTAGTTCGCTGGTGGCCGGCACAGCAGATTCGATTCTGTTGGACGCTCGCAATCCCTTCTCAGTCAACATTGACAACTACTCGCTGTACGCACAAGACACGTGGAAGGCCGAGCGTCGATTCACGCTCACCTATGGGCTCAGATGGGAGATCAATCCCGCGCCCTCGGGAGCATCAGGGCAGCCACTCTATGTGACCGAGGGGGTCTTCGATTCGCTGCCTCCGGGAGTCGTCCCCGGCAGGCTATGGAGCACAACTGCCCATAATCTTGCTCCTCGTATCGGCGTAGCCTACCAAGTCACTCCCAGAACGGTAGTACGGGGAGGATATGGCCTTTTTTATGACCTGGGCTACGGTGACCTGGGGGTTGCCAGTTCAGCCTTTCCCTATAGCCGGGACCGCTTTACCAGCGGGCCTTTCAATCCGGGCAGCGCGCTCTTCCAGCCTCCGCCGTTTTCTACCATGATTAATAAAAGTGTTTTGTACGTGCCAGCTGTCGATCCGCATTTGCAGCTACCGCTCACCATGGAGTGGAACGCGGCCTTCGAAAGAGCCCTGGGATCGAAGCAGACCTTGACTGCGACCTATGTCGGAGCGGACGGCAGGCGACTGCTGCGCCAGGACATAATCATTCCGCAGGCCTTTCTGGCTCTTGGCCTTCTCGGCAATATCAGGGCGATTCACAACCTGGGATATTCCCACTACACCGCGCTCCAGCTTCAGTTCCAAAGGCTGTTAGCCAGCGGCCTGCAGGCGCTCGTCTCGTATAACCTCTCGAAAACAAGCGATCTCGGCTCCAGTGATGACGGCGGCGTTTCCGCGGCAAGCATCGGCCAGGTTGTGCCGCCGCCTCTCACTCCTGGCGACTTTGACATCCGGAACACTTTTTCCGGCGCGGTCTCTTATGAGATTCCGGCGCCGCCTTGGGGAGGGGTGCCCAACGTGGTCCTTAGAGGTTGGGCCATAGATGGCTTGCTGCGGATAACCTCGCAGCCTCCGATCAATGTAACCGTTGAGGCGCATTCCCCCGTCTTGGGCCAATACGAAACCCAGGCCGAAGTCGTCCCCGGACAGCCCTACTGGATTCCCGATCCGGCGCAGCCGAACGGCAGGGCGCTCAATCCGAATGCTTTTACCAAGGCGGCAGGAGGAGCGACAGGAAACTTTCCCCGCAACGGCCTTCGCAGTGGATACTCCATCGACCAGACCGACCTCGCTGTGCGGCGACGATTCAATCTGACCGAGCGAGTGAATCTCGATATTCGCGCGGAGTACTTCAATATCTTCAATCACCCGATGTTCGGCGCTCCTGGAAGTGGTTACGCGCCAAATACCTTGTGGGGGTTCGGGCCGGCGGCAGCCGCGGGTTTCGGCCTTGTGACGCCGGGGTACACAACCAACTTCGCCCTCGGTCAGGGCGGCTCTCCAGGCGGGCAGAATCCGTTGTATGCAGTCGGGGGCCCCCGTTCAGGACAGCTGACGCTCAAAATTACCTTCTAGCTCTGTTGATGGACCTCCGCGGCTCGGCGGGTGATAAGCCTTGAACCGGCTCGGGAAAGCGCTCGGTTAGCTAGTCCAGAGCAACAATTCTCACTATTCGATGGGAATAACCGGGGCTATCCCGTGTACACACCAATGTAATCCTCTCGCCCGTTTCGATCTGCACAATCTGCGACGCATGGATGGAGAAGAGAAATGGCTCACAATGGCATTTTCGCTACCTGGGAAGAAGATTGCCAACAACCTCGAGGTGTCGCTTCATGCGGTAACGACCTCACTTCTTCCAAAAAACTGCACCGGCAACTGCGCGAATCGGAAATGGCGCGCATGGAAGTGAGTCGCCGCCTTATCAATGCTCAGGAAGCTGATCGTACTAGACTGTCACGGGAGCTTCACGATGATATAGGGCAATCGCTGGCGATTCTGAAGGTCCGCATGCTGCAGTGCGTTCGATCAGCATCCGATCATCCGGAGCGAGTGCCTTCAGTTCTGGAGGAACTGGCAGAGAGTCTGGACGCAGTTATCTATAAGGTAAGCCGTTTCTCGCACGATCTACACTCATCGTCACTCGAATTCCTGGGCTTGGCTGCGGCGGTGCATCGCCACTGCATGGAATGCTCCCAGCGCTTGGGTTTCCCCATCCGCTGTGACTGCCAGGGATTGGAAAAAGACCTGGATAACACTTTGGCGGTCGCCCTCTTCCGGATTGTTCAGGAGGGAATTCAAAATGCGATCAAGCATAGCCGCGCTACCAACATGCTGGTAAGAATCATTCGCATGAATCGAGTACTGAGTCTGGAAATCTCCGATGACGGTATCGGCTTCGACGTCGAAGCCAAAAAAAATGGCACGGGACTGGGTCTGATCAGCATGCGCGAAAGGGCATGTCTGATTGGCGGCCGGTGCAGGATCCGGTCCAGCCCGGGGCGGGGGACGCATATCGTCGTTCACGCACCAATACCGCCAGTTGGGGGCAGTTCTCATTCCGGGATCTTCACTCGCTGATCGCTCTGCCCGATCAACCTAGTGGCGCGAACTTTTTCTGGTCCCGTTGGACTGTGGTCGGTGACGACTGTGGTCGGTGACAGACCGGAAGTGGCACTTAAAAGTAACTGTAAAGTGCCACCTCGGTCTTTTCGGGGATGGGTCTTTTCGGGGGACGGACGGGGTTCGTCACGAACGGTGACCACGAGCGGTGACAGACCACGAGCGGTCACGAGCGGTGACAAGCGGTCACGAGCGACCACGAGCGGTGACACACGAGCGGTGACTACACGAGCGGTGACAGACGGACATGGACCACGAGCGGTGACAGACGGACATGACCCTCTATGCGGACAAGGATAGTGCGGTCATCGAGACCACGAGCGGTGACAGACGGACATGACCCTCTATGCGGACAAGGATAGTGCGGTCATCAGTGGATCGGTCTGGGCCGCCTGCTGGTTCAGCTTATACAGGCGGTGCATCTAACGAGAGACTTGCTTGCCGTGGATCTTGGGTGCTTTGTTTTCGTCGACTCTTACTCTGCGGCCTCAATCGCCGGCCAGTAGTCTGTTCAAGCTTCGAGATGAACGCAGCGTCCCCTAGCGGGCGGCCGGTGTGAGTGCACCGGCGGATCGCGGCCAAGTCCGATTCCGCTTCTGATGCAGCTAGATAATCGCGCCAAGCCGCAACCGTCCAGCGATTTCGCCACAGGCTGTCAGCCAACCACGGGGCGGCTTGTGTTTTCCCACAATGCACCACTGCGCTGGACCAGGGCCAGCTCTCCGGTTCGGAGACAAGCCCAGCCCTGACAGGATTCAGTTCCGTGTAGCGCAACGCCGCCCACAGATGTACTTCGTCCAGAGGGCAGGAATAGAAGCGCCCTTGCCAGGCGTGCCCGCTTGCACCGTGGATCGCGTTCCAATATGCAGCGTACCTGCCATGAGCATTCCTGCATGCCAGCGCAAGTCCATCTGGCAGCGTCGGAACGGCGATCAGGTGGACGTGATTTGACATCAGGCAATAGCCCAGCAGGGACACGTTGTACGCTTCGATGTTCTCTCGTAGCAGCTTAAGATAGACAGCACGATCTTCGTCACGGTTCAAGATATATTGCCGCGCATTGCCCCGCTGGGTGAGGTGGTGGGGCACATTGATAGCAACGACTCGACGCAGCCTTGTCATGCACGCGACGATAACAGAATCCGGTCTATTCGACCGCGATCAGGCCGCAGACTCTATTTAGCCGCGTTGGCAGCATTAAGCTCGCTTAAGGTTTCACCGCTCGCGGGTGCCCCAGAGAACGCGGGTGGGGTCATGTCCGTCTGCCACCGATCGATGACCGATCGATGGTCACCGATCGATGACCGATCAATGGTCGTCACCAATCGATGGTCTCTCTGGCTCCCCAAACGAATCTCTCTTCGTTGGTATGAAGGAGCGCGCGGGCGGCGTAGGCCGTAGCCCACTCATCGCTCGGGCCGAGCGAGGGGGTCAAAACCCTCTCATAGCCGCGGCTCGTTTCCGCAAAACAGACGATTGGCGAACAAGAAATCGATTCCCCGCTCGATCGCGTGGGAAACGGTTTTGTCAGTCATGATTGATACGAATGAATATACTAGGAAACTGATTTCGCTTTGCCGGTATTCCTATGAATCGACGTGAATTCCTCCACACCGCTGCCCTCGGGTTGGCTGCGGCCGCCGTAGCGCCCGCGCAAGAGTATGATCGCGACAAACGTCGGCGAGTCGGTTTGATCGGTTGTGGATGGTATGGAAAATCGGATCTGTTCCGGCTGGTGCAGGTATCTCCGGTCGAGATCGTCTCTTTATGCGACGTCGATTCGCAGATGCTCTCGAACGCCGCCGACATGTCCGCCGCCCGGCAGCGTTCCAAGAAGAGGCCTCGCACCTACTCGGACTATCGAAAGATGCTTGCCGAGAAAGATCTGGACTTGGTGCTGATTGCACCGCCCGACCACTGGCATGCCCTGATCATGATTGAAGCCGCAAAGTCTGGCGTGGACATCTATGTTCAGAAACCGATTAGCCGCGACGTTCTGGAAGGCAAGGCCATGCTGGCCGCTGCCCGCCACAACAATCGCGTTGTCCAGGTTGGTCTGCAACGCCGTAGTACGCCTCACCTGGTCGAGGCAAAAGAGCGCTTCATTGAAGAGGGTAAGCTCGGGAAGATCGCGCTTGTCGAGATCTACTGCTACTACCACATGCGCGCGACGACAAATCCACCTGATACCGCGCCGCCTGCGAATCTGGATTACGATGCCTGGACTGGTCCTGCTCCCATGCGGCCTTATAACAGCTTGGTTCACCCCCGCGGCTGGCGCGCGTTTATGGAGTATGGGAACGGCATTGTGGGTGACATGTGCGTCCACATGTTTGATATGACACGGTGGATGCTCGGATTGGGCTGGCCAACGAAGATTGATTCCACCGGTGGAATCTTTGTCGATAAGAAGAGCAAGGCCGACATTTCCGATACCCAGACAGCCACCTTCGATTTCCAGGATCTTCGGGTCGTGTGGCAGCACCGCACTTGGGGCGAGGCCGCGGATCCAAAGTATCCATGGGGCGCGACATTCTACGGCGACAAAGGAACGCTAAAGGTGAGCGTGATGGGATATGACTTTATTCCCGTCGGTGGCGGACAGCCTGTTCATAAAGACGTTACCTACGAGTTGGAACAATACCCCGAGGACCAGACTGAACAGGAACTCGAGAAACACGTCGCGCCCGCCATCCGGCATCATATGCAGAACTTTCTTGCCTCGATCGACGCGCGTAGCCATCCGGTCTCCGACATCGAGCAGGGCTACATTTCAACCGCGTCGTGCATTTTGGCGAACAACTCGATGAAGCTAGGCCGAAGCCTGGCGTGGGATCCAGAGAAGCAGCTCGTGGTCGGAGATTCCGAGGCAAACGCACTGTTACGCCGGGAATATCGAGCGCCTTACACGCATCCCGGATAAAGGGGACCTGACGGAAATACCCCGAAGCAATTGCACGCATCGTGGAGCTACCTTACGACTATCTAAGAATCCCACCGACGGCCGATTTCGTTGGGGGAAAATTCGGGAAAATTCGGGACAGGGAAAATCCGGGACAGACTGCAATGCACCCCTAAGCTGAGACAAACTGGACGGCGGTTTATTGGTGACACTCCGGCCCGGTTTGCGTTTCGTTATGGACTAGCCGTCGCCGAGCCGCGGGAGTGTGGAAATCCTGAAGGGATTTCCAAGGCCTGTGGGAGCGGTGGGAAACCTGCCTTTGGTTTTCCACCGCTTCCATCAGCGCCGTCACTTTCCTTGGCTATGCTGGCCTGCTCGAACTCTTCCGGCGTTAGATATCGTAACGCGGAATGCAGCCTTTGCCGGTTATATGTCTGCTCCAGGAACTCACCGATTCGAGCGCGCGCATCTTCCAGATTCCGATAGTCACCCCCATATATCTCTTCTTCCTTGAGTGTTCGCATAAACCGCTCTGCGCGCGCATTGTCGTATGGATTGCCGCGCCGGCTCATGCTGATCTGTATTTCACCCCGCTCCAGCAGGCCGGTGTAATCACTGGATGCATATTGTATGCCGCGATCGGAGTGATGGATCAGTCCTTCCGCTTTCCAACTACGTTCCCTTAGCGCCATCTGCAAAGCTCGAATCGCCAGTCCCGCGTGCAACGTCCGTCCCAGGTCCCAGCCGATGACACGCCTTGAGTAGGCATCCAAAACCACCGCCAGATAGATAAACTCGCTGCGTAGCCGAATAAATGTAATGTCGGCCACCCATAGTTGATTGGGCGCGGTCAAAGTCGCATGCCGCGCCAGGTTGGGGTAGATCGGTAAAGTATGCGCCGAATCTGTCGTAAACACATGTTTCTTCCGGCGCAAACTAAGCAGGTTGTCTTCTCGCATCAAGCGCAGTACCCGCTTGTGGTTTACTACCTGACCTTCACGCTGCAAAGTCTTAGTCAACAACCGGTAGCCACGGAGACGATGATGCTCGATTGCTAACTCCTGCAACCGAGCACGCAGCAACAGGTCGGCCTGCTTCGGCGCAGCCAGATGCAAATAGCGATAAAAACCCGCTCGGCTCACTTCCGCTGCCAGGCATTGCTGTTCCACGGTCAGTCCTGCTCCTTCGAACGAGAGCGAGACTTCGATCGAGCGATAGACTCCTTGCCGCCATCGCTGGTACGACTCGACGCTGCTCCCCTGACTTGTTCGAAGGCTCGTCTTAAAAAATCCACCTCCAACTGCTTACGGCCTAGCAGCCGTTCTAACTCAGCAATGCGCAACTCGGCTGCATCGGGTGGCGGCGGCGAAACGGTCTGTGACTTGCTCCTTGGCGGCCTGCCTCGGCGTCGCTCAAGCCCAGCCCTCCCACCCGTCCGAAACTGGTCGCGCCACTGGTAGAGCAGCTTCCGCCGAATACCCAGCTCCTTGGCCAGACCGATGATCGTGGTAGCCTGTGCCATCCGACGCACCGCTTCCTGCTTAAAATCTACGCTGTAGCTTCTCGCCTTCTTCTTCATCGGCCTGCTCCATTATGGCCGATAAGTGTCACCCACTTCTTGCCTCCCAGCGTGTCTCAGTTTTGGGGGCCAATACAGACGGGAAAATTCGGGAAAATTCGGGACAGTGGAAAATTCGGGACAGACGAAAAGTACCCAATGTCAAGATACCTATGCAACGAAAAGCAGCGATCCTCCTATTCTCCTTCATCGGGTCCCTCCCCCGAAAGAATCGATGAAAGTTCCTAGAAAATCGCTGCTTATTGATGAGGATACGGGTTCTCCCTTGGTTCGCCATAGCCCGTGGGTGACATGTCTTCATCCTGTCGTTGTACCTTGAAGGGTTGCTAGCCGGTATTGCAAAAACCTTTGTGGGACAAGCGGCAGTCATTCCCTCCCACCTCATCACGAAAGCGTTTGATGCAATGCGTCCTCAAAGTACTAAAGGGCTTGGACGAAACCATCCCGCAAACTAGCCTCAAGCAACTGGCTTGCACAAGCTTCAGCGTTCAAGGGTGCGACCTCGTCTTGACGAGACTTTCTTCGACGTGTTGGGGAATGACCTCGCCCACTCGGGTCAAATGCTCATTCACCCTGACTGAGATACGATCTGAACCACTCTCAACCGTGATTATGCGCGCGCACGTCGAGGTCCTGGTCTCTTTCACGAGTTTTCTTAGGCTGTGAAATATGCTCATGGCACTCCATCATACGTAGCCCGAACACTTCGCGGCCGTGCCTCGTCACATTAAGTTCCCTTAGTTACCTTAGAAGGCTACTTGCCCTCTCTGAGCCCCGACAATGCGCGACTCGGCGGAGCGAAAGTCCTGCAGCAGATGAAAGTCCGGCCGGCCGTCGGGGCCGAGCGCTTCTCGCCGCAACCCTGGCACTGAACCACTACGCGCCCTGTAAATCGCCTGATCGTGGTTGCTAAGTCTGGCTCTGCAAACGTCGCAACATTTTCAATGTCGTAATTACCCCTGGAAGCAAGTGTTAGGTGTTTACTTCCAGTTAACCTCCCCTGCTTCCTCATCTTTTTAGTGAGCACCATGGACGAAAGGAGTAAGGAGCGATAGCGTCATATCAGATGTCGAAGCGAACCGTCCAAAAACAAATGCCCGCGAGAAATTTAGTTTGCAGGATAATTCAGCAAATCCGCATCTATATGCTGTCACTGCCTCGCACAGAACCTCACTTGGCGGATGACTAACGCGCAACTTGCTTCCTCTTAAATCAGAACCGTGGGAGTTTCATATCATGGCACTCGGACAAAACCCATTCAACCCCTCCCGCACGCTGCCAACACTCGCCGCCATACAACAACGGCGCAGAGAGCTGCTTGCTTACCAGGCCCGCCAGGAGTCCGCGCAAGCACTCGCCACACCCAACGAAGAAGACACTTACGTTCCGGAGGAGGTCCACCTCACGCAAGAGCAAGAAGAGCAGCAGGAAAACGACGAACTCCAGGAACCCTACGCCGAAGAAGAGTCTGAGCCATCGGTGGTCCTTCCACCCCGATCCTCTGCGCCCCCACCGCCTGCACTAGCCGGCGCGGCTTTCCACGGTATTGCCGGTTTCCTCGTCCGTAAACTTGCCCCGCATACCGAGGCCGATCCCGCCGCCGTCCTCCTCCAGTTCCTGGCTGCCTTCGGCAACCTCGTCGGCCCCGCCCCGCACTGCCGCGTCGGTACTACGCGTCACGGCCTCAATCTCTTCGTCATTCTCGTCGGCGAATCGAGCAAGGCTCGCAAAGGGACCAGCTGGCGCCAGATCTCCAGCCTCTTCGCCGAAGCCGACCCGCTCTGGTCTTCGCGCTGTGTGACCACCGCCCGCCCCACACCCAGCACCATCCTCCACGCGCTACGCGATCAACAACCCGTCACCGATCGCCGCCTCTTCCTGCTCTCTGAAGAATTCGCATCCGTCATCCACGTGCTCGGCCGCGAGACCGGCCAGCTCTCTCCGCTGCTGCGCTGCGCCTGGGACGGTGGTGACCTGTGCGCTCATGACGGCCATCGTTACCTCCAGGCCACTGCGGCGCATATCAGCATCGTGGGTCATGTCACGCAAAGCGAGCTCGCCCATCACCTCAGCCACATCGAATCCCACAACGGCTTTGCCAACCGCTGTTTGTGGACCAACGTACGGCGCAGCAAATCCCTGCCCGACGGTGGCAGCCTTCCACTCGAACAGCAGTCCGCGATCGCCGGCGAGTTACGCCGCGCCCTCGAATGGGTGCAAGGC
>CAWFBI010000010.1:0-181821 GCA_963814015.1 uncultured Acidobacteriaceae bacterium | reverse complement strand
AGCTTGCCAATCCGAAACCCCGCCCGCTGTTCGGCGCCGCCAGGGACGCGATCTACTTCGGTGAAAAAGGCAAGCTCTGGCGCATCGATGCAGCGACAGGCAAACGCGATGAGGTGAAGTTCTCTGCAGATATTGCCTTCGAGTTCTATCCGGGTTCGCCGCTACCGGTGTATTCAGAAAAGCACACCGGGTCCCCCAAAAGCATTTTGACCCCGCGCCTCACTCCCGATGGCAAAAGCGTGATCTTCACCGCCGCGGGCTATCTCTGGCGGCAGCCCGTCTCAGGGGGCGCGGCCGAGCGATTGCTCGAGACCAGCGGTTTTGAGTGGGGCCCCGCGGCGCTCTCGCCCGACGGCAAGAGGGTCGCCTATCAAGTCAGTGAAGGGGAAATGCAGCAGCTTAGGATCCTAGACTTGGCGACCGGCCAAATCTCCACCTTGATGTCGGAAGGTCGCACCGGGCGCTACGAGCCCGCCTGGAGCCCCGATGGCACGCAGCTTGTTTATACCCACTTCGAGCCCCCCGCGGGACCTTTGAAGCCGAAGATGCCCTGTGTCTACCTGGCCGATCTTGTGAGTGGCAAACAGCAGAAGCTGGTTGCGGGTTCCCCCCGCTGGCAGCCAGCCGGCCAGTTTTCGGGCGATGGCAAGTGGGTGTACTTCAATGCCAACGGACAAGTCCATCGTTACCCGGCCGAATTAACGGGCGCCGGCGAACCGATCACCGCGCTTACAGCCTTCGCGGCCAATGGACAGGTTTCGCCGGACGGCAAGTGGCTTGCCTTCCGTCGCAACGACGAGATCTGGGTAGCGCCGCTCGGCTCGCAACCAATAAAGGAAGACACGCCTTTTCGCTTCTCCCCTTTGGGCGGGCACAATTTCAGCTTCACGCCGGACGGTACCTCGCTCATTTACTCGACGGGGGCCGAGGTGTGGCTCCACCCGCTGAAGAATGGGGGACCGAGACAAGTGCTTATCCAGCTCAAATTGCCGAAAGAACCCCCACCACCGCTATTGCTCCGCAACGTACGCATTCTCGATTTCAAGGCTGGCGCTTTCACTGAGGACACTTCGCTCCTGATCGAGGACGGACGCATCAAGTGGATCGGAGCCGAGGCGAGTCACACGCTACCGGGAGACCTGAAGGTACTGGATGGCGGCGGCAGGTTCGCGATTCCAGGCCTGTTCGACATGCATACGCACACCGCGACTCCCATCCATTCCCAGTCGGCCCGTGATGTCAGCCAGATGGAGCTTTGGATTGCATACGGCGTCACCTCGGTGGCAGACATGGGCAGCGACACTGGCACGCTCCAGGCCTGGGCGGACCGCCGCAATGGGTTCGGGGCGCCTATACCACGGGTGTTCCATTACGGCAGCATGATTGAGGCAACGCCCTTCATCTGGGGCGGCTCGGCCTATGGCGCCTCAGATGAGCAACTGCGAGACATCGTTCACCTGGAGAAAAAAGAGGGCGTGGTCGGTGTAAAGTCTTACTTCACGTTGTCATGGCCACTCCACCGCGCCCTTGCTGCAGAAGCGTTCAAGCAGGGACTGCCGGTGTCGGCTCACGGTCTTTTCAGTGAGGAGATTATCAGGGGGGCTCTCATCGGCCACGCGATGAAGGCACACATGCTCCCCGTGAACGTGTACAACGACGATCTCCTGCAACTGCTTGCCGCAACCGGGACTTATTGGACCCCAACCCTGGCCGTCGTGTTTGGGCTGTTTCCGGAAGGGTCACCGCTTCGCACGGCGATGATTGCCGAGCTGAAGCGTGCATATCAAGCGGGCGTACCACTGCTTGCGGGCACCGATTCACTCAATCCCAAAGACAACTACGGCGAATCGCTGCATGCCGAACTCCAGTATTTCGTGCGTGCCGGAATTTCACCGATCGAGGTACTGCAGATCGCCACCCAGCGCAGCGCTTCAGCGGTGGGAGCGGGAGATCTGTTGGGCAGCTTGGAGCCGGGCAAAATAGCTGATGTCGTGCTTCTCGACGCAAACCCTCTGGATGACATTGCGAACACACTGACCACCTGGCGGGTTGTCGCGGGCGGTAGGTTGTTTGCCGAACCTCAGCCGCTCACCACAACAGACGAACATGCGCACAGCCCTGCGGAGGTGCATTGAAGCGTTGAGAGCTTGTGCAGCCCGGATGGAATTCTTTCTAGTGAAGGGATCTGAAAGCATGTGGAAGAGGATCGTGAGCTTCAGGTTTCTGATTTTCATCTGTTTCCTGATCCTCTATTGCACTTCGATTGTTCTCAGCCTGCATGAGGCTGCGCGACGTTCTTTACAACTACGAGACGATTCGGACATAACTGACCACGTCGCCATCTCCGTTCTGGTTACGGGGGTCAACCCGGCAACGCAAGAGTTGACGGCGCAGATAGCTTTGCGGCCTCAGGGAAAGCTAGCTCAGGACGAGGTGACGCCGGCGGTTGATTTAAAGCTCCTGACCAACAACGTTAGAAGCCAACAGGAATTTGAGTTTCCCCAAGCAAAGAGAATGAATCGGATCGAGGCGGTCTTTCCTCTGAACGGGGAGCTAAACCGATATCCGTTGGATCGCTACCGTACGACCTTGTGGCTGGTGGTGACCACGCCTGCGCGAACCAAACAGCCAGAGAATTCGGGGGTTCTGGAAAGCACGGGAGAGGCAGCGCTCCAGGGCGGAAATCTTGCCCTCGGCACCGCCGCCTTGAAACAAAGTACCACCGTTCCACTCACCGTTACTTTGTCGGCATCGACACCAGGCATCAAATTCGAAGGAAATATTTCTCGCGAAAACAGTTTAAAAATCACGGGTATCGAATTAAGAGTCAGGCGGGCCGACAATGTGATAGGTGTCTCTATCTTTCTGATGATGTTGATGAGTGCTCTGGCGGTAAGTTTGCTGGCTATGGTGCTCAAGGCAACCACCGGTCCGCGCGTGGACCTGGTTCCCCTATCTCTTTCCGTTTCCCTGATTTTTGGTTTGCCGGCGATCCGAAACGTTCAGCCTGGTGTCCCGAGTGTGGGGGCGCTCGGCGACTATTTCTCCTTCATTTGGGCGGAAATGATCGTGGGGGTTTCGGCGATCATTATCATCGCGACATGGCTCATCCGCTCACATGAAGAGCAGAAGCCGCATTCATCAGACGCGACTGAAAAATAGACTGCAACGCTGCAACAGTAAACAGCTACAAAACAAAGTGTCAGCGCGATCGAGGAGTGGACGAGGCCAGATCTGTATCGCTAACGAAATTGTCATCCCGCAGTAGAACAGGGCCTTGCATAGGGTGCCCCCATTCCTCGGATTGCTCGCGGATAACCGCCTACCCGTCAATTACCACTTGTGCACTACCTAACACGCCTGCGGCGCGGAGTTCGTGCTGGGTGCCGCGACAGTTTTGGTAGCAGTAATGTATAAGATTGGGCGGCAGAATCCCACTCCAGGAAGAATCCAGCAGCCAATATATCTAGTGGAACAAGAATCCGAACAACGGCGCTGTTTTCTGCCTGTTTCAGACTTTCCCAGGATTACTCCCCATGTCGGCCAGTGTTTACAAATCCAGTCCACTTGGCCGATAAACGTCTGTCCGGTCAAGTGGCTGCTGCATGGGGTCAGGAAGGCGTTGCCGTCCAAACTCAAAATTCTCGATGGATACAATTTGGTCTCAGCCAATAACACCCGAATGCAACTCTGACAGATATCGAACAGGCTGGAACGCTATTCGAGATTGTTCGATGAGCATTCACATTGTGGTTACGCGTTTCTCAAGCCTAAGCCGTCAGGCTTAGGGATGGTGTCTATCTTCAGAACGAGCGCAGCGAGAAGTCTCCTTGGCCTGAAGTGCCCACTTGACGCTTGCAGGATCGGGCCGCGCAGACCACGATGCCATGCGACATAGCATCCGGCGCGACGGTGAGTCTGCCATTTGTCTGACGCAAGCCGTTGCATTCGAATTTCGAACAGAGTTACCGTCGGCTTGTGCTAACGATCCGAGCGATGTCGGGCGGTGCCGGGTATGCTCAGCGGCACCTCGAACACAGCGACTACTACGACGAGCACCGCCGTGTTCAAGGTGAATGGCATGGACGCGGGGCAGAGTTGCTCGGCCTGCGCGGAGAGGTGACTCGGGAGCAATTTGAAGCGGTGCGCGAGGGACTGCACCCTGAGACCGGAGATTTCCTTCGGCCTCGGCATAGTGCGGATCGCATGGGCGAGGACGGAAGCGAGCAGAGCAAAGGGCGGTCGTTGTACGATCTGACATTCTCTGCGCCAAAGTCGGTTTCGATTCAGGCACTGGTCGGAGCGGATGAGCGCCTGGTCGCGGCTCACGATAAAGCGGTCCGGGAAACGCTTGCAGAAGCCGAGAGCCACGCTGCATCTCGTGTTCGCCTGAACGGGGCAAATGAAGATCGCACGACCGCCAACTGGATTGTCGCCACGTACCGCCATGACACTAGCCGTGAACTCGACCCACAACTGCACACACATGCCGTTGCTGCCAACCTGACCTATGACGGAGTGGAGGGCCGCTGGAAGGCGCTCCAAGCATCTGGGCTTTATGAACGGCGTGCATACCTGACAGAGGTTTACCGGAATGCGCTCGCTCGTGAGGTGCGCGGTCTGGGATACGAGATAGAGTCGCGCCGCGATTCCAAGGGGAAAGATCATGGATTCGAGATTCGTGGTGTCTCGAATGAATTGCTCGAAAAGTACAGCGTGCGGAGCGCGCAGCGGGACGCCGCAATCGAGCGATTCACCGTAGAGCATGGCCGCAAGCCAACCGATAACGAAGTTGCTGTCCTCGTCCGGGAATCCCGCGCGGACAAGTTGGCGGAAATCGCCACGGAGAAGGTGAGAGAACAGCAACAAGCCCGACTTGCTCCAAACGAACGGCACACGCTGCAACATCTCCGCGCGGACTCCCAGGAGCAGACTCCCCGCGTCCTTCAAGAACCCTCTCGCGCGGCAGAATCACTTCAGTATGCAAAAGAGCATCTCTTTGAACGCAATTCCGTTGTGCGCGATCACGACTTGATGGCCGAAGCACTGCGCCATGGCCGTGGGCTGATTGATCGTGGTGAATTGCGCGGTGTACTGGAAGTGGAACAGGCGCAGGGTGGTCTAATCCGGGCCGGAAATAATCTGGCTACCCGTGAGAGCCTTGAACGCGAGCAGCGCATGATTGCTGTGGTGGACCGAGGCATCGGGCGATTTGAACGGTTGGGGGGCGACCGAGAATTCCATCCGTCTGAGCGGCTGCGAGAAGAGCAGCAGCGGGCCGTACATCACGTCCTAGACTCCAGAGATTTCGCAGTCAATTTGCGCGGGGCTGCGGGAACCGGTAAGACCGCCACTCTGCATGAAATCGACCGCGGCTTCCGCGATGCAGGCCGTGAGATTGTGGCCGTCGCCCCGACTCGAAGCGCGGTCGAAGAATTGCGGAAGGTCGGGTTTCATGATGCGATGACCATCTCACGCCTCCTAGAGGCCAACACCGAACAACCTTCTCTCCTCGGAAGGGTGCTGGTCGTGGACGAGGCGGGCATGGTTTCAGGCAGGCAGATGGAAGGACTGCTCAAGTTGGCAGAGCGCGAGGGTGCGCGCATTCTCTTTTCCGGCGATACACGGCAAATCCAGAGCGTCGAAGCATCGGACGCCTTGCGCATTCTGGAGCGGGAATCGCAGATGAAAAGCGTCTCGCTTACGGCCGTACAACGGCAGACACAGGCTGAATACCGAGATGCGATTCAGACATTGCGGCAGGCGCCCGAACAAGGGTTTCAAAAACTTGAGCAGCTCGGATCCATACGTGAGGTTCCATACCTGGAGCGTCCGCAGTTGGTGGCATCGGCCTATCGAGAACTGACAACTGATCCAAACCGCAAAGTGCTTGTCGTTGCCGGCACACATGAAGAGATTGCGAGGATTACCCACGCCATCAGAGAGGGCATGAAGATAAGCGGCGAGTTAGGAGCCGGTACAGTTTTCGAGCGTCATGCGCCACTCCAATGGACTGAAGCGCAGAAGAAGGACCTGTCGAATTACCAGCAAGGTCAAGTCTTGTTGTTCCATCGCTCGTCTCAAGGAATCGCTCGAAACGAGGCGCTCGTTGTTGAGCGTTCAGACAGGTCGCAAATCATCGCCAGGGATCTGAACGGGGTCGAGCGCATGGTGAGTCCGACACAGGCGCGCTCATTCTCCGTGCAAGAGCGCAGCCAGATTGAAATATCTCCTGGAGACCGGCTGCTGTTGACTGGAAATCGCCGGGAGGCTGATTTCCGCGCCACGAACGGAGAGTTGGCTAAAGTGCGCTGGGTCGATGGAAGCCGCATTCAGCTTGAAGATGGCCGGACTCTGCCGGCGAATTATCGGGAGTTCGACCATGGCTATGCCATTACCGCACATCGTAGCCAAGGCAAGACCGTTGACGTAGTGGTTCTTTCCGGCGACATAATGAAGCAGGAACAATTCTACGTCGCCGCCTCCCGTGGCCGCGACGGAATTACAGTAATCACATCCGATGTGAACCAGCTGCGCGAATCGCTAGCCATTTCCGCGGCGCGTCCGTCGGCAACTGAGCTGGCCAGAGAGCAGGCGCGGACTCGTCCCGCGCTTGAGCATAGCCTTGCTCACCTACCTGTACAGAACATGGAACCACCAGCACCGCAGCATGAGAATAGCCACGGGCACGACCTCGGGATGAGTTTGTGACCATCATTTCTTGGGAGACATTTGAGAATGACATTCCCCGGATAGATGGAATCATGTGCCGAAGCGATAGAGGTCCGTGTCAAGGCTCTTGACCGCGTAGCGGCGGGCTTTGCCCGGCCTTGACACGGACCGCGCCTCGGCTAGTCTCAGCCATCCGGGGAATGTCGTCAGGGATTTGTCTAGTGGATAAGCGGGTAAAAATCGAATTTTACTTTCATAAAACTGAAAAAGTAAGACTCCCGATTGTTCCTTAAAAGTAGCTGTAGCGACTAGGTGCAACTGCTGTTTCCGAAACTTCGCTTTATTTTCACTTTCCGTATCGATGAACTGGAAAGCGGCCTCTACCCGTGGGGTTGACGCACGTTCGGACACCGTCCATTGTGGTTTCAGGAGCGTGCGAACAATGTTCGATTCCTCTCATCCTCCCGCATTTTTCGAGCCGCTTATCGACAGTGAGCACGCTGCGGCTCTGATTCAGGTTCACCCCAAAACCCTCCAACGGTATGCGCGAAAGGGCATCGTCTCAGGCTTGCGTGTAGGCAAACTCTGGCGCTTCCGCGCTTCCGAACTTATGGCTCGCCGCCCTGGAGAGGATTACGTAGGCCTCGACGTCGACGACCAGGCACAGTAGGCTGGAATCAGCCACTCGTGCCCGTAACCAGAGAGGAGATCAAGCCTTGCTAGTTCGGACACGGTATCAATATGGAAGTCTGCGGTTGAGGAAGCGCGAACGCGGACCGGATGTGTGGGAGTTCCGCTATTACGAAACGGATTCTCAGGGAAAGCGTAAACGGCAAAGTGTGATCCTTGGGGATCGCAATCTGCTCACGACGGAGACCCTTGCACGGAAGGCCACGCAAGCTCTTCTTCTTCGGCTCAACGAAGAATCTCCACGTGCTGAAGTAGAGGCGGCGTCTTTTGGAGCCTTGCTCGACCGCTATATCGAGCAGGAACTCTCGGAGCGCTACTCGACTCGGAAGTCGCATCTGTCAAATATCCGAGTCCACATCCGTCCACGCTGGGGAGAGCACCCCGTGGATAAGCTGAAGCCGATGGCGATGGAACAGTGGTTGCGTGATTTGCCGCTGGCCCCAAAGTCAAAGACTCATGTACGGGGAATTATGCACCTGGTCTTCAAGTGTGCGGAGCGGTGGGGCATTGTCGAACTCGGCAAGAACCCTGTTTCTCTGGTACGCGTGAAAGATGGAAGCAAGCGGCTCAAGCGGCCACGGGTCCTTGACGTGGGCCAATTTTTTGAGCTGCTCAAGCATCTGGGCGAACCATACCGGACGATGGTGTTGGTCGCACAATGCCTGGGCCTTCGCGTGAGCGAGATTCTGGGCCTGCAATGGGGCGATTTCAATTTCGAGAATCGCTCTGTGCTGGTTCAGAGAAGCGTGGTGGGCGGCAGGGTGGACGATGTGAAGACGGAATATTCGAGAGACGATGTTCCGCTCGATGCTCGTCTGGCGGAGGTGCTGTTGCACTGGCGCTCCGTTTCGATCTTTCCCAGAGACGAGGATTGGCTTTTTGCCAATCCGGTCACAGGGAGGCCGTACCACCAGGAAAGCTTGCAGAAGTCTCAGATCAAACGGGCTGCGAAGCTCGCCGGGTTGGGAGAGGAGGTCGGGTGGCACACATTTCGCCACAGCTATCGTTCCTGGCTCGATGAGACGGGTGCTCCAATGAAGGTGCAGCAGGAACTGATGCGTCACGCTTCGATCCAGACGACAATGAACGTCTATGGACGGGCCATGGCGGAAACCAAACGCCGCGCAAACAGTCAGGTTGTTGGACTGGTGTTCGGCCCAAACTCGCAGGATTTGCCCGCAGATGCGGCCACTGCGACGCTCCAGTAAATAGCAGTCTGTTCCTATTGGGGGATAACGGGGACTTACCGGAAGCGACCAATCTTCGTAAGTTATTGATCTTATTGGTTGCGGGGGCTGGATTTGAACCAGCGACCTTTGGGTTATGAGCCCAACGAGCTACCGGACTGCTCCACCCCGCATCTTGATAGTAACAACCGCAGCGCACAGGGTCAAACCACGCAGTGGCTACTCTTCGTCTCTCCGGCCGCCGGCAAATTCCCTGAGGTCGTGATTTAGCCCTGCAGCGCGTACAGTGAAGAGGGCGCTGCCGCTCGGCGGCATCCAAAGAAACTCCGTTCGGATGTCTCACGCGAATCACATTGCGGTTAAGGTTGCTCACCTTCGTTTGCTGGAGCCCCTGTTCCACCTGGGATGCGCTCTCACTGGCATCGGCACAGTGTTACTGGGCGCTATTCTTCCCCGGCTTTCCACGCAGTGGCACCTGCGGGATAGAGACGCAGGCCTTCTACTGCTGGTGCAGTTTGCCACGTCCGCGTCGGGAGCGCTGTTGGTCCGGCGCAACCTTTGGAAAGCATTGGCCTGCGGGTACGGGCTGATTGGCGCAGGGGCGATCTGTATTTTTCTGCTGCAGCAAAAATCCTTGCCGGCATTTGGCGTGTATGGACTCGGCCTCGGATTGGCTATGACGTCGACCAATATGCTCACGGGCCGGCGCTATCCACACCGCATGGGAGCTGCACTCGCTCTTGTGAATTTTTCATGGAGCGCTGGTGCTGTGGCGTGTCCTCTTCTGGCCGCTCAATTTCTACGCCATGCCACCGCAGGTGCCGCGTTTGGCCTGATCGGGCTCATCGCATTACCGTTCGCTCTGTTACCGCTGCTTGCGGACCGAAGTGATCTGGATGCCTCCACAAGTCCAGGACCGGCTCCCACCGGGATCAGAGAGGCAACAACCATTCTCTACTTTGCGCTGCTCGCCTTTCTCTATGTTGGGATCGAGGCATCCGTCGGGAACTGGATGAGCACGTACGCAACTCGCACCACTGCCTGGACCTTCTCCGGCAGCACGGTGGCAGTCGCCGTTTTTTGGGCGGCCTTATTGCTCGGTCGAGCAACGACACCAGCGATTTTGGCCCGGATGCCGGAACGTCGTCTCTATCGAGCGTCTGTGGTTGCCACCATAGCAGGCGTCTTATTGTTGCTGGCAGCGCACAGCCCGCTAACCATCCTCGCAGGATCGGCTCTCATCGGCTTTGCCCTGGCACCCTTGTTCCCGCTTATCCTCGCGCTGTTCCTGGCGGAGATCGGGGGATCGAGCAATGCAGGCTGGGTCTTTGCCACTGCAGGCATGGGAGGTGCCGTGCTTTCCTGGTTGACGGGGATTATTTCCACCGGCACCGGGTCTCTCCGCGTTGGCCTGCTGGTGCCCGGCGCCGCTGCGCTGCTGATGTTGCTGCTGATCAGTTGGCGTCGAGCGAAGCGCGGTTCCAGTGCCAAGCAGGAAACCCTGCTGCAGCCAACGATCACCGGAAAGATCTGAGGATCGCTACCGCGGACACCTCGCAAGGCTCTGGCGGGTGAGTGCGATGACCCGGTCACGCTCCGCACCTGCGAGTTCGAGCCTGGGAGGCCTGACTCGCGCGGAAGGACCGCCACACTCCTCCTGAACCTGCTTGATAAGTTGCACAAACTTGGGCACGGTATCCAGGCGCAGCAAGGGCAGGAACCAACTGTACAGAGAATCCAACTCCTGCGACGGGCCGCTTTGCGCGAGCCGGAACAGACGCACCGATTCTTCAGGGAATGCATTCACCAGTCCGGCAATCCAGCCCGTCGCGCCCGCAGCTACACTCTCGACTACGACATCGTCCATACCTACGAGTATTGCCAGTGAGCCCAGATGCTTGAGCGAGGTAATGCGCCGGATGTCGCCGCTGGACTCCTTCACGGCATGGAAGTTTTCATGCCGTGACCGCAGTTCGATCATCTGCTCCGGGGTGATATCCGTTCCATAGGCGACGGGATTGTTGTAGAGCATGCAAGAGAGCGGCGTTGCCTCAAAGATGGCGCCCAGGTGTGCCTGGGTTTCGCACCAGTCACTTCGGTACACCTGCGGTGGCAGCACCATCAGGCCATCCGCACCCGCGCGATGAGCTTCTTTCGCCAGCCATACCGCTTCAGCCGTACTGAGCGCAGCGATGCCGGCAATCACCGGCGCCTTGTCGTTCAGTGACCGCTTGGCCTGTTTCAGAATCTCAATTTTTTCCTCTCTGGTCAGCGTCGGCGATTCGCCTAGCGATCCGAGGGCGACAATTCCCTTGCAGCCGCACTCCACCAGCCATCGAGCCTGAGCTCCAAATATTTCGTAGTCGACTGACAAGTCAGCTTGAAACGGCGTGGTGATGGCCGGGAATATTCCAGTCCAGTCCTTCTGCTCCAATGTTTCGCTCTCCTTTTTTGACCAGCCGGCTTCTGTTCTAAGGCAGGATGTTACACGAGGGACTTTGCACTCTTTGCTCTTGATATCGGCTGAGCTGGCTCGGTCGCCTCGCGCAAGGCCCTCAGGTGAAATGTTACCCCGGCTCGTGCTCTCCTCCTACGCTTTTCCTTCGCCCTAAAGAGGTGGCCGCGAACTGGGCGACGTTGCCCGGATTCCGGCGGAGAGAGCCTCCTGCAGAGCCTCTATGATTTCGGATTGCGATGGCCCAGCGAATGCACTTTACTGGGGATCGAATAAGCGTAACGATAGGCCAGCGCCTTACGCCGCCCGCTCACTCGAAAGGAAAACAACAGCGCCAGGTCGATAGAACAGGTTGAGGTTAGCGTCGTCACACTGCGGCAGATCGAAGCGACCGGTGCGCTCGCGGCAGAAGCATGCTGCAGGGCCGATGCTCAGGCGTAGGCATAGTCCACAGACCGGCATCAAGGTAACCGACGGGTATCATGGGCACGGCGGCTTTGCGACCTGGTCACCGGTTCAGAAATTGAAGGGATTTTCGGACATTATCCGGTCCCGGAACAACACAGTGAGTTTTTCGAATCCTACGGCTCTCTGGAATCGGTGGAAGATCACCTCAGGAAGAAGGAATGCGCTTCGATCATCCTCGAGCCCAGCAACTACGAGACATTTCGCGCCTGCGGCGCCCGGCTACCTTGCGGGTTGGCGCGCCTTTGCCGCAAATATGGCACGCTGCTCATTATCGATCAGACCCGGACCGCCCAGGTAAATTTTGGATGACGTCGCATTACGATTTCGTTCCCGACATGCTGATCCTGGGCAAAGGTCTGGGCGGTGGAATCTATCCTGCCAGCGTGGTGCTGACCAATGAAGGCATCTACGACTTCCGCATGAACTCCACCAAGTGGGGTTACATGAGCAGCATGGCGATCAGCCCCATCGGTGCCCAGGTCGCGCGCAAGGTGGTGGAGATAGCACAGCGAAGCGGCCTGCTCGAGAATATCGCTCGGCTGGAATCGGCGATGGCAGAGAGCTTTGCTCCCTGTGCCTTGTATCCAGATGTGTATTTTCCAGGGTCGGTTCTGGGAGGAATCGCGACCCTTGGCCTGCGCGATCACGCAGTTGCAGACGTGATCAAGCGCAAGCTTTTTGAGCGCGATGTTCTGTGTCATAGTGTTTCCGCAATCTCAATTCACTTGGTGAAGTTCTTCCCTTGCCTGACCAGCGAGCCCGCGATTGCCGGAGCGCTGGAAGATTTTGCTTTGCAACAGCGGCACAAAGGAACGCACCATGGCAGCTGATCCAGCCGTTGCGCAGACCAGGCTGCGCGGTGACATTGGGCGATTGCAGTATTTCGCTTTGGGATTTGGCACCATCATTGGTTCCGCATGGGTCGTGTTATTGGGCAACTGGCTGAGAATTGCGGGTCCCGGCGGGGCAATCCTGGGCTTTCTCGGTGGTGGAGCGATGATGATGGTCATCGGCTGCTGCTACACCGAGCTGATCGGGCAATTGCCCGAAGCAGGAACCGAATTCATTTACGGCTATCGCGTCTTTGGACGAGTTATTGGCTTCGCTGTCGGTTGGTTTCTGATTCTCTACCTAGTCGGTGTAACCATATATGAAGCGCTTGCCTTGCCGTGGGTGGTGGAGCTTCTCGTTCCCAGACTCCAGGGGGCGACTTTGTATCGCTCCTTTGGCGCACCGGTCACGGCAAGCGCAATAGCGATCGGAATTGCTGTGGCATTGGTTATCACCTGCCTGAATCTGCGGGGGGTGCAGACGGCGATAGGCTTTCATTTCGCCCTGACTGCCGGATTTCTTTCTGTGGGATCGGTTATTTTGGCCCTGATGCTGATCCAGGGTCATGCAGCGAATACCTATCCGATTTGGGGCACCGCAAACGGAAAGCCCTGGTGGTTAGGCGCCGGAAGCCTGTTCGCCTTTTGCGCCTATACGCTGCAAGGCTTCCAGGCGATACCACAGATGATCGAAGAGCGTTCGGACAAGGTTCCCCTGCGCGTGGTGTCTACGATTCTGGTGGTCTCGATCGGAGCGGCGACCCTCTTTTATTGCATTGTGATCCTCAGCGCCAGCTTCGCTGCGCCGTGGCCGGCGCTGGCTTCCGCGCCGCTCGCCACCGCCACCGCTGCGGGCTACCTCCCTCATGGGCGCGTCCTGTTTTCGATTCTGCTCTGCGTGACTGCAGTTTCTCTGCTCAAGGCGTGGAACGGCATTTTCATGATGGCGGTACGGCTGCTATTGGCGATGGCGCGCGTCGGCTTCTTTCCTGAACGCCTGGCTGCCGTCGGACGCAAATCACCCTGGCTGGCGATACTGGTCATCGCCTGCCTGAATATTTTCGGAATATTTCTCGGGCGCGGGGCCGTGGAACCAGTGACGGACATGTGTGCCATGGTGCTCACCCTCACCTCGGTGATGTGTTGCGCGGCCGTGCTACGCCTGCGCAGAGGGCCCAACGGAACCCCAATCGACGCTCGCATCGGCAGCCCCTTGGTTTGGATCGGCATGTTAGGCGCAACCGTGATGACTTGCGTTTCGTTCGCGTCGCCGTTCTGGAAAAACGACGAACGTTTCCCACTTGCCTGGCGCCTGGTGGTGGCCTGGTCCGCAGCAGGTCTTGCCTTTCTTGCTATCAAGCATCTGACCCTTCGCGCAAGATCCGCAAAGTTAAAGCAATTTCAATCAAGCGATCCCCGGGTTCCCTAAGCTACTTTTGTGTAGTGATGCATGGTCGCGCTTTGGTACCACCGCCCATCGCGGATCACCGTTAGCTAACAGTTGCTCACTGGGTGGTCTACCCAGGCTTCTGTCATCCTCACGGGTATGCACAGGCTGATTTCCAGACACGAGTTATCCCCAGTAGCTTCTCCAAATCTTTCGTCGAGGTGTTTCTATGAGTTCCTGCAGCGTGGTAGTTGACAGCATTGCCCACCGGCCTGAGCCCAGCGACCTGGATGACGACCTGCTGATTGAGGCGGCGCAAGCCGGCGCGGAGTGGGCCTTCGTCGAACTTTGCACACGTAACTCAAAACGTGTCTTCAACACCATCTACGGCGTGACCAAGAACCGGGAGGATGCGGAAGATGCGCTCCAGGATTCCATGATGAGAGCCTTCCTGCATTTGAAACAGTTTGATGGCCGATCCAGTTTCTCCACCTGGTTCACCCGTATTGGAATTAATTCAGCGCTCATGATCCTGCGCAAGAGGCGAATCCGCCTTGAAACCTCAATGGACGCGACCGCCGAAGGAGAGACGTGGCAGACGTGGCAGATTGCCGACCAGTCCGCTGACCCCGAGGAGCATTACGCGGGATGCGAGAGGTCCCTGCACCTGAAGCACGCCATTTGCCGTCTACCAAGCGCCCTTCGAACTGTCGTTGAGCGCGGCCAGCTGGAGGGTCATTCGATGAAACAGATAGCCCGCAACATGGGCATTTCTATTCCCGCGACCAAGTCCCGGTTGGCGCGCGCGAAGGTCGCCCTGCGCAAGTCAATGGTGTCGACACCAGGAAGGGCCGCGGTCGCGAACTGACCGAGCTAACATGGACAAGCTGAAAAAAGTACGGACCGAATTCGTCAAAACGTTTGGCGCCACGCAGCCGGTCGAGATGAAGAGGCAGTTCGCCGACTTCGTTATAGGTGGGCTGCTGGTGGTGCTTGCGATTGGTGGATTGGCAATGTGATCACCGCCTCTTGAATCCTCCCTCACCCACGACCATGGGTGCCCTATATCTCGCTCGTTTTTCGCGAGGTGTGGGATACCGCTGCACTAGACCTGCCATCATTCGACGGTTCAATTCGGCCAGAAAGATTAAGATTCGTGGTATCCCACATCTCGCGAAAAACGAGCGAGATATGGGGCATCCGTGGTGCCTTGCAGGTAGACATGCTGAGGTGAGGCCTCTTTATTTGATTGCCGGTACGGTGGAGAAGAGCGCTACAAGTCCCTCCGCAAGCGTGGGGTGAGTAATCGTCATGTCGCGCACGACGGTGTACGGTATTCCCGCCTTCATGGCAAGCTGGACAGTAGCCATGATCTCTCCGGCGCCTACCCCAAAACCCGTAAATCCGAGGATGCGGTCATCCGTCGCGCTGATCAGCACTTTGAGAAACCCCCTGGTCTCGGCCATGGTGCGAGTCCGCAGCACCGCCGCCATCGGGATCCTTGCCAAGCGGTAACCAATGCCCTGCTGCTTTGCCTGCGATTCATCCAGCCCGACCCGGGCAAGTTCAGGGTCGGTAAAGAGGCAGGATGGCACCTGTCTTCCGGTCGTGGTTCGTTGCGCGCCCCCGAGATTGTCGCGAACGATGCGGAAGTCGTCGAATGATATGTGGGTGAAGAAAGGACTACCGGCGCAGTCCCCGAGTGACCAAACACCGGGAGCGGTTGTCTCCAGCCGTTCGTTTACTTCGACAAAGCCTTTTTTGGTGGTCTTGATTCCAGCTAATTCGAGCCCGATGCCTTCGGTGTTGGCCAGACGGCCGGTCGCTACCAGTAAGTGAGAACCTTCGACGATGATCTCAGACCCCCGCCGGTAACCATGCAGCCGTACACCGTGGCCCGACTTTCCTTCCACTCGCCCCAGGCTGGTATTTGCCACAGTGACGATGCCCTCATCCTGGAAGAGTTGGGTCAGAGCTTCGGAAACGTCCTGGTCCTCACGGTGAACGAGTCGATCATTGCGCTCCATGATGGTGACGCGGCTACCCAGACGACGCATAGCCTGGGCAAACTCCAGCCCGACATAGCCGCCACCCAAAATCAGCAAATGTTCCGGAACGATGTCGAGCTCCAGGGCTTCTACATGGGTGAGTGGAGAGGACTCGGCGAGGCCCGGTATGTTCGGGATCAACGCGCGCGTACCCGTGTTGATAAACACCTGATCGCCATGGAGAACGCGCTCTCCTCCCCCCAATAGTGAGACTTTCAGGGTTCTCTCGCCGATAAAGCGGCCTTCTCCCATTACGATCTCAGCCTTGCTGCGGGTGAAGTTATCCACGTGCACCTGGTGCAGACCGTCGACCATTTTCCTTTTGCGCGCTCGCACGCCGGGCATGGAAACGGTCCACTTGTCGGTCAACATGCCGAGCTCTTCGCCTCTCTGAAAATATGATGCTACCTTGGCTCCGTAAATTACGTTCTTGCTGGGCAGGCAAGCTATGTTTGGGCAGGCGCCTCCGAGATATCTGCGCTCGATGGCCGCAACACGCTTTCCGCTTCCGCCCAAATGCCAGGCCATATACTTTCCGGCCTCTCCGGTGCCCAGAACAACGGCGTCGTACTGCTCAACATCGGGCATACTCTTCTCTCCCTATCACGCTGCCGCTTCCGCCAGGAGCGCCTCAACCTTGCTATCCAGATCGTGAGTTACTTTGAGGGCGTCGGAGTTTCCATAAGCCGCCAGGTAGCTTGCCATCGTTTCGTAGTTCAGCTGTATCCCATCGCCTCGTTCGTCGATCGGAACGGTCACTGGCGCGTAGGACCCGGCGTCAGGAACTCTCTTAACCTGTAGCCATTCGATTTCCTCAAGACGTACGGGTTTGACTTTAAAGGATGCGAAAATTCAGCATCTTGTTTCTGGTTGCTCATAGTTTGCTTTTATTGCTGTAACGAGGGCCAGGGGCTTGCCTTGGTAGAGGTGACCAGTCGGTCTGGGGGGCCTTGAGAAGAAACAGCAGAAAATTAAAATGCACTTCATACCCGCGTGCATCCATTGAAGGTGACGTTACGGAGAGGACCTAATCCCTTTCCCGTGCGGACAGGAGGAGACAATAATGGCAACAGCAGAGAAGATTGAGAAAGCGACTTCGGTCAAGAGTGTTGGACAGCTGGATCACACCGCGGTGGAAGAGATATCAGGCGAGCTGCGCCACTTGCTGGCCGATTGCTTCGCCCTGTATTTTAAGACCAAGAATTTTCATTGGCATATGACTGGCAGGCACTTCCGGGACTACCATCTGCTTCTCGATGAGCACGCCGATCAGATCTTCGCCATGACCGACCCGGTCGCAGAGCGAGCCCGGAAGCTGGGGGGCACCACCCTTCACTCCATCAGCGAAGTCACGAGTCATCAACGGCTCAAGGATAACAACGGGCACCACATTGCACCCAAAGCGATGCTTGGCGAGTTGTACGTGGATAATCGGCAACTGACCGCATCTCTGCGTTCGACGCACGAGGTGTGCGACCGCCACAACGATGTGGCGACAGCCAGCCTCATCGAGGTGTGGATCGACGAGACGGAACGGAGAGCCTGGTTCTTGGGCGAAATTGTTGACAGTGTTGACTAAGAGAACAGGGGCATTGCCCCTGCTCCCTTAAATCGCTGCTCAATGATCACCGCGGTCCCATGAACCGAACTTCGAATCCCTGAAGCGCAATTGCTCGCAGACATCGGGGCAAGGCGTTCTTACGTTTTCACCGCTGCCCAGGGGAACGAGGCGGCGGCAGAGTTCCAGAAAATCTTCGACCCCCGCGGAATGCAATCGACGAACCGAGCGAGCCCCTGATCCTATTGCATGCGGATGCGTCGCCACTCGCCGGGCGTCGTGTTCATGGTTTTGCGAAAAGCCCGGATGAAACATGCCTGATCGGCAAAGCCACATTTGAGCGCGATCTCGACCATCGGCAAGCCGGAGTGCAGCAGAAGTTCCTTGGCGGCATCGATGCGCTGCTGCAAAAGCCAGCGGTAGGGCGGTTGTCCAATGGCCTGCTTGAATGCACGTACAAAATGACTGACAGAGAGTTTGCATTCGCGCGCGACCTGAGAAAGAGCGATCTGTCCATCCAGGTTTGCCTTCAGCATGTCGGTGGCGCGGTGCAGCTGCCATGGCGCCAGCCCTCCGCGCACCACGGATGGGGCTATCTTGATTCCGCCGTAGTTGCGGGCTATGTAAGCATGGGCGGCGAACACCAGGTGGTCGACGTACAGCTCGCTGGCGACGCCGGGTTCCTCCAGCACAGGCAAGAGGCACGATGCAAGATTTTTCAACCCGGGGTCGACCTTACCAAACGGCCAGGTGAGCGTCTCGCACCGGCAGCCATCGTTCTCATCCGCAAACTCGTCCAGGGCGACACGGGGCACATAGAATTGCACTATTTCGAAGGCGTTCCCCAGATACATGGAGGGTTCCTGCTCAAGATTGATGATGCTGACGCTGCCTTCCTCCTGGGTCGCATCGACCGGGACCGGCCGACCGTGAAGCCAGAATTTAACCGGCGAGACATGCCGCAGGTGTAACTGAACGGCGAAGGCCCGTTCGCGCTGGAATGGTGTTGTCTTGTCAACCAGGCCAGTCTCGGAGCGCAGAAGAGTCACTGCAAGGTGCGCTTTGTGCCGGGTCCGCACGCTGATGGTGGGTGCGGCCGCCATGTGCAAGTGCTTCGCCATGCGATTTCCGTAGGTTCCGGCTTCGACCAAACTGAGTGCATGGAGCGGACGCTCGACGGCCTTGACGGCGCGAATATGCATCTTTGGGGAAGGGATCCCGGGGAAGGGGCTGACGGAATCGACGGCAAAGTTAGCGCTTAGCATCGGCGGACCACCTTTCGAGCAAACTATGAAAGAAGCGTGCAGCGATGAACCCAAGGTAGTCATCCATTCATCGACATGAAACCCTCATTCGGGCCGATCTCGACCAACCATTTGGGATGGACCAGATTGTGGCCGCTTGGAACTTTCACCACGAAACATTAGGTATTTCGCGGCCCGCTTCACAAGAATCCGCGTAACTCACAGGAAGTGAGTATGCAAAGACAATCCTTTCGAGGGGGGCCGCCTACCTCTCAGGGGGGTGTCTTGAAGAACGATGTGGATTGTTAAGATTGTGCACGGTACGAAAGACCGAGCACTTCGCCTGGGGAACCAACCCTGTTGCGGCATGGAGAGCCCAAAGATGAAGATGAATCGACTTGCACCAGCACTCTGCGTGATTGTAGCCACTGTGTTAGTTGCCCATGCTGAGCAGACGGTCGATCCCGCTCTTGGCATCTCCACCCTGCAGCTGTGGCCGCGTGGTGCTGCTGAAGTGGCAGGCACCGATCCAGACGATTTGCCCACGCTTACCGTCTTCGTTCCGCAGAAAGGAAAAGGCACGGGATCGGCAGTGATTGTCGCCCCGGGCGGAGCGTACCTTGGCCTTGCCAGCAACCTCGAAGGCCGCCAGGTCGCCGATTGGTTTACTTCCCGCGGGGTGATTGCCTTTGTTCTCAAATACCGTCTGGGCGCAAAGTATCTCTACCCGATCCCGCTAGAGGATGCGCAACGCGCAGTACGGTTGGTGCGGTCCGCGGCTGCTGCTTACGGCTTTCTCCCCGACCGCATTGGCTTCGTCGGCTTTTCCGCAGGTGGCCATCTGGCAGCGGCCACCGGTACGTTGTTCGACGCCGGCAAGCCAGACTCCAGCGACCCGCTGGAGCGGCTCAGCAGCCGGCCTGATTTCCTGGTGCTTGGCTACCCCTGGCTGAACGCCATGCAGCCGAGTGGGCATTACATCACCTACTGCTCGCTGATCAAGACCATCCCGCCCGAAACCTGCAAGCTGGACGAACAGAAATACACCCCCAGCCTGCACGTTACTTCGCAGACGCCAACCACTTTTGTCTACAGCACTACCGATGATCGAACGGTCCCCATCAGCGCCAGCGTCGACTTTTATAACGCCTTGATTGCCGCCGGGGTACCGGCCGAGTTGCATATATTCCGCCATGGGGAACACGGCAGCGGTATGGGAGCAGGCAGCGCTGCGCTCGATCTATGGCCCGTCCTGCTCGAGCAATGGCTGCGGGATCAAGGTCTGCTAACCAAACCGTAGCAAGTTTTCTGCGTCTACATTTGATGGCCTGAAAGAAACCACTTCCGACCAGCAAAAAGCCCTCAATCTGCATCTACCTGAATCTACATTTGTTTTCGCAATCGCTTTCAAGCGAATCCAAGTAAGGACAGGACTCAAATCATCATGCCCGAAATGACCATGCCCGAAATGACCACGACCGAAGCGCGCACTGCCCCAATCAGAGAGGGGCTCCCCCACCCGCGAGGTGCAAGCTGGGACGGCAAGGGAACGAACTTCGCCATCTTCTCCGCCCACGCAACCAAAGTGGAAGTCTGCCTCTTCGACGAAAACGGGGAGAGGGAGCTGGAGCGGATTGAACTGCCCGAGTACACCAATCAGATCTGGCACGGCTATCTTCCCGACGTCCGTCCGCGCGCGATCTACGGCTATCGCGTGCACGGACCCTATGAACCTGAGAACGGGCACCGCTTCAATCCCAACAAGCTACTGCTTGATCCCTACGCGCTGGCACACACCGGGGAGCTCAAGTGGGACCCGGCGATATTCGGCTACAAGATGGAGTCGGGTGACGACACCACCTTCGATGAGCGGGACAGCGCGCCATTCATGCCCAAGTGCGTGGTGGTGGATCCCAACTTCGATTGGCACGGTCAAAATGTACTGACCGAAGTCCGCGTGCCATTTGACGACACGATTATTTATGAGCTGCATGTCAAAGGCTTCACCAAACGGTTTCCGGGGATGGAGGAGCACCTGCGCGGCACCTACGCGGGCCTGGGCGAGGAGGCGGTGGTCAAGTACATCAAGCAGCTGGGCGTAACCTCGGTGGAGCTGCTGCCGATCCATTTCTTTATCAATGACAGCCGCCTGCTGGAACACGGGCTGACCAACTACTGGGGCTACAACAGTATTGGGTTTTTTGCCCCCGATACACGTTATGCCAGCGATCGAAAGCACCCACTGCGCGAGTTCAAGGAGATGGTCGCACGCTTCCATGACGCCGGGATCGAGGTCATTTTGGACGTGGTATACAACCATACCGCGGAGGGAAACGAACGCGGGCCGACACTATCGTTCAAGGGAATTGACAACGCGAGTTACTACCGTCTGCTACCCGATCAGCCGCGCTACTACATCAACGACACCGGCACCGGCAACACGGTGAACCTTAGTCACCCGCGCGTGATCCAGATGGTCACTGATAGCCTGCGCTACTGGGCAGAGGAAACCCGGGTCGACGGGTTCCGATTTGACCTCGGCACCATTCTGGCGCGGGAGCCGAACGGATTCGATAATCAGAGTGGATTTCTCAAAGCCTGCAGTCAGGACCCATGTCTGTCAAGAATCAAGCTCATTGCCGAGCCTTGGGATTGTGGTCCAGGGGGCTACCAGGTAGGTGGCTTCCCTCCCGGCTGGGCGGAGTGGAATGATAAATTTCGCGACAATGCGCGCAAGTTCTGGACCGGAAACGCCCCGACCGCCGACCTCACCGAGAGCCTGTGTGCTTCCCCACACATCTTCAATCATCAGGGACGCAGACCGTGGTCGTCGATCAACTTCGTCACCGCTCACGATGGCTTCACCCTGAACGATCTCTTCACTTATGACGAGAAGCACAACGAGGCGAACGGAGAAGACAACAAGGACGGCAGCTCAAACAATAATTCCTGGAACTGCGGCGTCGAAGGACCCACCGACGACCCCGATATCATTGCCCTGCGAAAGCGGATGATGCGCAATGTCCTGGCCACGTTGCTGCTGGCCCAGGGAACGCCCATGATGCTGGCCGGCGACGAGTTTGGCCGCACCCAGAACGGCAATAACAACGCTTATTGTCAGGACAACGAGATCAGTTGGCTGAACTGGGAACTGCGCGAGAAAGGCGAGCAGTTGATTACTTTCACCCGCCGGCTCACAAGTATGCGCCACAAGTACCCCATCCTGCGCCGCAACCTTTTTCTCACTGGCCAATACAACGAAGAATTAGGAGTCAAGGATCTGACCTGGATTAACGCCAACGGACGGGAAATGGAGCAGGAACACTGGGGTGATACAAACATGCGCTGCTTCGGTATGCTGCTGGATGGGCGGGCGCAGGTAACCGGAATCAGGCAGAGAGGAAAGCAAATGACGCTGTTGATCGTGATCAATGAACATCACGATTTGGTCGAATTTACTTTGCCCGAGTGCCCCGGCGGCGATACCTGGTCGCTGTTGATCGACACCAATGTCACTGACAACAGCGAGAAGGGGAGCTTCAAAGTCGGCGATACTTATGGGGTCACGGCACGCTCGTTGCTACTACTTGCCCTGGAGTCGGCCCAGCAGTAGCCTCACCCATCCTCGATACGAAAAAGACTTCAAGGATGGGTGAGCCGGATGGGCCTACTTCGTCACTTGCCATGCGTTGCCATTCATCACCAGCGAATCCTGGCCAGGCTGGCTATGCGCCAGTGCGGATCCGACCGAGGAGAAAGCCGTTTGCACCTCCTGGGATTTTGCCCAGTCCGGCACGTCGGCGAAGGTGAAGTGGTAATTCACCTCTGCCGTCTTCAACCCGGAACCGTTGACGCCGGTTGTAAAGCTATCGATTGAATCGACAGCACGATGGCCAAAACAGAAGTTACCGTATCCCGGTTGGGTCGTATCCGGCGTCCAGGCGGAACGCCCTTGAGCGGACAGATCGTAGTTGTTCACTTGCTTGGAAGCGATAATGAATACTTTTTTCTCCCCGGTCGTGCGGACAAGAAGACCGGCATCGGTGAGAGCATCATAGCCTTCCGTCTTAGCATCGTCGGAAGTCGCGGCCTGTACCGGGAATTTCTTCGTTTGCTGCCAGATGCAGGCGGGGTGAGCCTTGTAGTAGTCATTGATAGCTGTTTGGTAATTCGCCTTCGAATCGTCTTGCTTATTGCAACCTGCGAAAAGAAGGGTGGCACCGCAAAGTAGCACTGCCTTGTATTGGTTGTATCTCGTCATCGAAAAATCCTTTCTATGCTCATGTGCAGGGACTCAACGGAGCAGGCGATAGGATGCTTTGGCTGGACCTTAATGTTGCTAGGCAACACCTGGCTCGCCACGGGCACCTCACTAGATGAGGTGGAATATGAATAAAGATACAGTGCAAGGCGGAGCGGAAAAGCTGAGTGGCAAGGTCAAGGAAGGGGTAGGCAACGTCACCGATAACGACCGGCTGAAGACGCAAGGGCAAGTCGAACAGGTGAAGGGTGGAGTTCACCAGGCGATAGGCCACGCCAAGGATGCAGCCGCCGACGCTGCCGACTACGTAAAGGGTCAAAAATAAAGTCGTAGAAGCAAGCGTCGACCGATGCGGTCTGCGCTTGCTTTCGATCGTTTGTCTCGACAATCCAACGGCCGCGTCCGTATGCTCACTGTGAGGTGAGGGATGAACCCGGAACTGGATTGGGCCGCAATGCTGTCGATCGCGATACGCGAAGCCCGGAGCGGCCTGGCGGAAGGTGGCCTTCCGATAGGCGCAGCAATGTTCAACAATCAGGGCCAGTTGCTTAGCTCCGGACACAACCGGCGGGTACAGCAAGGTGATCCCTCTGTACACGCGGAGACCGATGCCTTTCGCCGCGCTGGCCGATTGCGCACTTATCGCAGTGTTGTCATGGTGACTACGCTGGCCCCCTGCTGGTACTGCAGTGGGTTGGTGCGCCAGTTCGGCATTCGCACCCTGGTGGTTGGCGAAAGCAGGACCTTTGCAGGCGGGCTTGACTGGCTACGGGAGGCTGGGGTGAGAGTTATCGATCTGAAGTCTGAAGAATGCGTGAGCCTGCTGGAGGGATTTATACGAGAACATCCTGAGATCTGGCATGAAGATATTGGTGAGGATTAAATGTTGGAATTTCTCCCGGTAACGAATCCATGGTGGGCCCGATATCTCTTTGCACATATAAACCCTGGGTATAGATTTATTCATACCCGTCCGTTCAGCATTATATGACAATCATGGTTGCCTAATATCAGCTTGGGCACATAAGACCACCGGCGCCTGCGGACTTGACGGTCTTCTGCCACAGTGAAACCGAAGGTGCTCCAGTGGCCGGCTCAAACCAGGTTGCGAAAGTGTTTGGTGATGAGTAAGCGGCTCCAGAGCTCACGCTGAAAGCCATGACGTTGGTTTGGCATGGGAGCGGACCGCCCATGCCATTCGTGACAATGCCGTAGGATGCGATAAAGTTGAGATAGCCCGCGACCGGCAAGCTCGCCGGTGGCCAACCCATGGTGAGCTCCAGCCGGGGTGCCTCCGTAGCCGCGGTAAAGCCTACCGGACCAGCGGCCACCACCCGGTTATCGTGGCTGGTGACGTCTGCCTGGACATTGATGGACCCGGAAGGCTTAGTCTGGCCATTCGAAAGACTGAATCCGCCGCTGCCGCTGTACTTGATGAGTTTGCTTCCCTCGGTGACGCTGTTCTTCGAGGTGAAGGCCGGAATAAAGCTGAAGCCCAGAGATATCCTCAGATCGAATGGCACCGCACCTACCAGGATGGGAACATGATAGGCCGCTTTGGAGAGCTGGACGCTCTTCAGCAGTTCTGCCGGCCAGGAAGTGATCTTGGCCATTGCGCCCGATTTCATGGCGTCGGGAGCGACAGCAAACCACTTCAACTCCACTTGGCCGCTAAGGTTGCGGTTGTTGAAGTCGAGGTTGGTAAGTTGCCCATCCTTAATCTGCATCCTGATCGCCGAAACAAAGTTGCTGAGATAGCCGACGCCTTCATAGGCGAGCGTGCCCTGGCTGCCGCCATACTTAATGGTCGCCTGCACCTCGATGCGATTATGGCCGGGGGTGAATTTGACGTGGTAGTTGTAACCGCCAAAGTCTACATCAAAGTCGGCCACGCCCTGGGCCAGGGTTGTCTCCGAGCCAGCGACGGACACAGCGGGAGAAAATCTGGATGGAGGTCGCTCCTGCACCGAGGAGGATCTGGCGGTTTTCATTCTGCTGAAATCGATCTTATATGTGCCCTCCAGCCGGCCGTCCTTGATGGCATCGGTGATTTTGGCTGGTCCTGTTTTGAGCCAGTAACCGTCGCCAGTCTTTTTAACATCAACCACTGTGCACAGCGCCAGGCCGGAAAGCAGGAGCACGCCTCCGGGTTTCAATTTGGCGATCTGGCTGGAGGATGAGTCAAAGACGTAGCTCCCATCCCGTTGGATGGTGACCAGGTGCCGCATCGTATCGTCTTTGCTGACCACCGTGACACCATCCTGATAAGTCACGTTGTATGCGGCCGTGCCGTCTTCCATGGGAGAAGATCGAGGAATGTAAACCGGGCCGCTGAAATGATGGCCGTGGTATCCGCCCGCCTTTACCCTTAGGCTGGGATCCTGAGGTTCAAATGCGCCCGGCGCCGCAGTTTCGTTCGTAGTGGCCTGCTTCCTGCAGGACGATAACAGCAGCAGGACAGCGACCGACCCGGTTACCAATATGCTGGTGCGCATCCCGGTTCCTCGTAAGACCAGTGCTGGGAATCCTTCGCATAGTACAGTCTCTGAGCGGATCAGGAAAGATGCCGATTACAATCGGCACAGCATGAAACATCGTTCGGCAGCATCCGCACGAAGAGCTGTTTCTGCGCTCTTTGTCGGGAATGGCTTCGCCTTCGGCGTGTGGTCGGCGCACATCTCAGTTTTCAAGCAAAACTATCAACTCTCGAACGCACAGCTAACCCTTCCCCTGTTCACGCTGGCGCTGGGAGCGATCCTCTCCATGCCTGTCATCGGGCGCGTATTCCATCGCTTTGATAGCTCTGGTATCGCCTGGAAAGGACAAATCTGCTATGCCGTGGCACTGTCTTTATTGCCCTGGACAAAGTCTCTGACATGGTTGGCAATGGGCACGTTCGGCTTCGGTGTCTTAAGAGGCATGGTGGATGTATCGACCAATACCCAGGCGGTCATTACGGAACGCGCCTACGGCTCAGCGATCATGAGTTCCCTGCAAGGCTTCTGGAGCCTGGGAGGGGTTATTGGCGCGGGCCTCTCCAGTGTGTTGCTGCGCCAACATGCGAGCGCAAGGCAAGATCTGGCCGCCGCTGCCAGCTGCATGATCCTGACCGTTCTGGTGAGCAGGCCCTATCTGCGGGGCGAAGATGGGCGCGTAAATCCCCCCGCGGGATGGGCCCTCATCCCAAGAACTTTGTGGGCACTGGCCGCCGTCGCTTTTCTCTCCCTCTTCATCGAAGGCGCGATAGGCGACTGGGGCACCGTCTATCTACGCTCGACGCTTCACGTCTCAGCGGCTACGGCGGCCACCGGTTACGCCGCCTTTTCGCTGTCGATGATGACCGGCTGCTTTGTCGGGGACTACCTAAACATGAAACTCGGACCAACAAACCTGCTGCGAGCTTCAGGCATTCTGGTCGCCTCTGGCTTTGGGTTCGCACTGCTGGGAACGACCTATACCGGGGCGATGATCGGCTTCCTTATCGCAGGTTTTGGCACTTCCAATATGATTGCCCTGATCTTTGGGGCGGCGGCGCGCAGAAATCCGGGAGGCGTGGGAGCGGCGATCGCAGCCGCCTCCAGTGTGGGATATCTGGGGTTCCTGGTTGGACCGCCAGTGGTGGGATCAGTCTCAGGCGTGCTGGGCTTGCGGGTAGCCCTGGCGCTGGTTGTGGTGGCCGGAGTGGTTATTTCTATTTCGGCGCGCAGTGTGATGGGCAGTCACAAACCGCTTAGTGTGCAGAGCTGAATCGTCTCGTCACCATCTAGCGCCAGGAGAATGCTGCCCATCTAATCGCTTTGAATCTTGACCGCGGCAAGGTTGCAACCCGGGAGGGCGATGGGTTATCGTTGGGCTTCTTAGTTGAGGCGGGCAACAATGGAAATTCTGGCGATTCTGGGTGGCCGCGCAGTGCGGAGTACCCCATTTACACCTTGGCCGCTGTTCTCGGATAAGGAAGAGACGCGCATTCTGGACGTGTTGCGCAGCCGCGCCTGGGGCGGGCAGCCCTTTCCGGGCAAGTACTCCACCCAGTTCGCCGCTGGTTTTGCCAAACTGCACGATACTACCTACGGCCAGTGCGTCAACACGGGCACGGTAGCCATTCAGGCCGCGCTCAAGGCCATCGACATCCGCCCCGGCGACGAGGTGCTGGTCCCCGCCTACACCTGGGAGGGTACAGTGGGTCCGGTGCTGCTGGTGAACGCGGTGCCGGTGTTCGTCGATGTCGATCCCGAAACCTATTGCATGGATGCCGCGGCCGCTGAGCGAGCCATCACGCCGAAAACCCGTGCCATCCTGCCGGTGCACTTAGGCATGCGTTTCGCCGACATGGATGCGCTGCCCGAGATCGCCCGCAAACATTCGCTGAAGATCGTCGAAGACTGCGCTCATGCGCACGGCGGCAAGTGGCGGGGCAAGGGCGCGGGCTCGATGGGGGACCTGGGAGCCTTCAGCTTCCAGTCGAGCAAGCTCATCACCTCAGGTGAAGGCGGCGTGGTGCTGACCAACAACCTTGAATACCATGAGCGCGTGCAAACCTATATCAATGCCGGCCGCGCCAGCGTGACCGATAAATTTCACCATCGGACGATCGGTTTCAATTATCGGCTGGGTGAGTTTCAGGCAGCACTGCTTACGGCGCAGCTGGAAAGCCTTCCCGACCAGGCGGTGATCCGCATGGCGAACATGGCCTATTTTGAACAACAGCTGGCTAAGGCCCCGGGCATTGGCTTCTTGAAGGCGGAGCCCAGGATTACGACGTTAGCTCCCTACGGCTTTGTATTGAAGTACTTCTCGGAGCAAGTGAAGGATATTCCCCGAGCCGCGTTCGTGGCAGCTCTGCAACTGGAGGGCATACCTTGCGACGGTTTGTTCTACGAACCGGTCTATCGCAGCTCACTGTTTCCACTCGATCCGGCCGATTTTCCCGCCCTGAGCTGGGGCCGATCGCAGCCACTTGATCTGAAGACCATGTACAGTTGTCCGGAATCGGAGAAGGCAGCGTACCGTGAAGCGGTCTGGTTTCCACACCAGATCTTCCTCGGTCCGCGCAGCGACATCGACGCCATCGTGGAGGCGATGCACAAGGTACTGGCCAATATCGAAGGCCTACGCGACCTGGATCACAAGGCAATCCGCAACCAGCGGCTTTCCCGCGCAGACCGCGAGAGTTAAGGCGTTGCCTCCGGTAGGTTTTGCCGTCCTCGGCCTGGGCGCCCTTGCACAAACCGCGATCCTGCCTGCCTTCCGGGGCACGCAGAAAGCCCGGCTGGTTGCCCTGGTCAGCAGGGATAGGGAAAAGGCCCACCGACTGGCCGCACAGCATGGCGCAGGCTTCGCCTACGATAGCCTGGAAGAGTGCCTCGCTAATCCGCAGGTGGAGGCGGTGTACATCGCCACTCCTCCGGCCAATCACCAGCGGGAAGTGGAAGCTGTGGCGTTGGCCAAACGCCATGTGCTGTGCGAGAAGCCGTTGGCGGTGAGTGCGCCCGAGGCGGCGGAGATGGTCGCTACCTGCGCCCGGCAGTCTGTTCTGTTGATGACCGCCTACCGCAAGTGCTTCGAGCCCTCGATGCTCTTTATTCGCGACCTGATCCTCTCCGGCCGCATGGGCGCGCTCAAAATACTGCACTCCTCTTTCAGCGAACGTCACGCGTTGCTTAAGACCACGCCCCCGTGGATTCTTGACCGGCGGCTTGCCGGTGGCGGGCCGCTCATGGATCTGGGCATTTATTGCGTACACGCGGCGCGTTGGCTGGCCGGAGAAAATCCTTTTCGCGTCTCGGCTTTCCAGTGGACCCATGACCGGTCGCTGTTTCGCGACGTCGAGGAGGGCATTGCTTTCACCATGTGCTTCCCCAGCGGATTGGTGGCCCAGGCGAGCACCTGCTACAGCGCCGCCCTGAACTCCATGCTCTATCTGGAGGGAACGCTCGGCTCGGTCTCGCTCACCCCGGCGTTTCCGTTTGAACACGAGCGGGTGCTGAGCGCCCGCTTCGGCGAGGAGCAGCTGCATAAGACTTTTCCGCTAGTCGACGAATTCCGACCGCAGATCGATGCGTTTTCGCAAGCCATTCGAGGCGGACCCGTTCCGCCCTCGTGCGGGGCGGATGGTTATGTGGACATGGCCATCATTGATGCTATCTACCGTTCAGCCCAGGCCGGAGTTCCCCAGCCGGTTGAACTTATTCCTTCGTTTTGAGCAGGTGGCTGTTGTCGTGAAGGAACTTTTCGATTTCGTCCTTCATGCCAAGCACCTTTGCCCACTGTTCTTTGTACAGGGTGACCGGGAACCGGCCGACGCCGTAAAGCGATACGGCTCCCTTTTCGCTCACTTTTAAACTCAGCCCACGCACACTCTTGTTTTTGAGCTGATCGTTCTCCGCACGCAGTTTCTCAAGTTCCGCTTTTAAATCCTCTTCGGACATGGGGCAACCCTCCTAATGTGGAACAAGTCTGATCAGTCTAGCCTGAAAAATTTCCACGTGCCAACGAAGCATGGGGAGACCCGTGTTCAGGCGCCGGAACACACTCTACCGGAAAAGGCATTTACCATACCCTATGCCTCGTTGTGACACTCTGATCAGGAATGTACGCGTGCTCGACGGTAGCGGCGCTGAGCCACAAACAGCTGATGTTGCCGTGGATGCCGGTCGCGTCTGCGCGGTCGGGCAGCTTTCTGAGTACACCGCCCAGCAGGTTACGGAGGGAGCCGGACGGGTGCTCTCTCCCGGCTTCATTGACGTCCACACCCATGACGATACCAGCGTTATACGCGATCCACTGATGCTGCCGAAGCTGTCGCAGGGCGTAACCACCGTGATTGTCGGCAACTGCGGCATCAGCGCGGCGCCGGTACAGTTGGCGGGCCCACCTCCCGATCCAATGAACCTGCTGGGGGAGGCCGATGCCTTCCGTTACCCCACGTTCGCGGCGTATGTCGCGGCAGTAGACGTGGCCAGACCGGCGGTCAACGTGGCCGCCCTGGTCGGCCACACAGCTCTGCGCAACAACCATATGGATCGTCTCGACCGGGGCGCGAACGCGGCCGAGATCCGGGCCATGCGGGCGCAGTTGATTGAGGCCCTGGAGAACGGGGCGCTGGGATTGAGCACCGGCCTCGCCTACTCGTCGGCCCGCTCGGCCCCGGCGGAGGAAGTTTTGTCGCTTGCCGAACCACTGGCTGCCGCCGGCGCGGTCTATGCCACCCACATGCGCACCGAGGGCGACGAGATCCTCGCGGCCATGAGCGAGGCCTTCGATACCGGCCGCCATGGCCACGTGCCGGTTGTCATCTCCCATCTGAAGTGCGCAGGCATCGCAAACTGGGGCAGGAGCGGGGAGATCCTTCACGCCTTGGACACAGCGCGTGCGGAACAGCCGGTGCAATGCGATTGCTATCCCTATGCGGCGTCCTCCAGCACCCTCGATCTTCGCCAGGTAGATGACCGCGTCCGTATCGTCATCACCTGGTCGAACCCTCATCCCGAAGTTGCCGGCCAAACACTGCAGCAGATCGCCCTTGGCTGGGGTGTGGAACAGAAAGAGGCGGCGGCACGCCTGCAACCCGCCGGAGCCATCTATCACTGTATGGCTGAAGAGGACGTGCGCCGGATCCTGCAACATCCTGCAACCATGATCGGCTCCGATGGGCTGCCTAACGACCCGCGGCCGCACCCCCGCTTATGGGGCACCTTTCCTCGTGTGCTGGGCTATTACTGCCGGGAGCAAGGCGTCTTCCCGCTGTCGCAAGCCGTGCATAAGATGACCGGTATGCCCGCTCGGCGGTTCGGACTCGCCGGACGAGGACAAATCGGCGAAGGGTGTTACGCCGACCTGGTGCTCTTCAATCCGGAAACGATCAGGGATACGGCTACGTTTAGCAACCCGATCAGCGCCGCCGAAGGAATCGCGGCCGTATGGGTCAATGGTGTGCTGTCCTATAAAGATGGAGATGCTACCGGGAAAAGAGGTGGACGCTTTCTGCCCCGTCCCTCATTGAGCCAATCTTGACCTCTTTGCCTATGCTCGACAGTCATGGCCTCTTCCTGCTGCTCGCCGCTGCCAGTTCAGTGATCGGGCTGGTTCTGCTCATCGCGGTGGGCAAGCTGAATCCTTTTCTCTCGCTGATGCTGGTTTCGCTTGCGCTTGCGGCCGTGACCGGGATGCCGTTGGGAAGCATCGTTTCCTCCTTCGAGACGGGGACGGGTAATACCCTCGGACACATCGCGATCGTGGTTGGCCTGGGCACCATGCTGGGCAAGATGATGGCGGAATCCGGGGCCTCGGACCGCATTGCGGAGACGTTGATTCAGTTGTTCGGCGAGCGGCAGGTCCCCTGGTCGATGTTGTGCGCGGCCTTGATCGTGGGCTTGCCCGTCTTCTTTGAGGTGGGCTTCGTCCTGCTCGTACCGATTGCCTTTACCGTTGCCCGGCGCACCCGTATTTCGCTGATACTGGTTGGTCTGCCCATGATAGCCGGACTCTCTGTGGTCCACGCACTGGTGCCCCCTCATCCGGCGGCCATGCTGGCGGTTACGATCTTCCACGCCGACGTGGGACGGACGATCTTATACGCCCTGCTGGTTGGCATTCCCACGGCGGCGGTTGCAGGCCCAATCTATGCCCGCTTCATTGCGCCCAGGATTGTGCTCGACGCGCACAATCCCATGGCGGAAGAGTTTGCAGAGCACGAAGCGAATCGCGCTTTGCCCGGCTTTGCCATCTCAATGACCACCATTTTGCTGCCGGTGGTGCTTATGCTGGTTGGCAGCTGGGCCGGCGTGCTGGCAGCGCCGGACACATCACTCAACCGCACGCTGCACCTGCTGGGAAGCGCTGACATCGCCTTGCTGGTTGCGGTCCTGATCAGCTTTCTCACCTTGGGCAAAATGCGCGGCTTCAACCGGGAGACGATTCTAAAATTTTCCAATGAGTGCCTGGCGCCTACCGCCAACATCACGCTCGTCATCGGAGCCGGCGGCGGGTTTGGGCGCATTCTTCAGGATAGTGGCGTCTCGCAGGCGATTGTCGCCGTTGCGCTGCACGCCCACGTATCGCTCCTGCTGCTGGGATGGTTGGTCGCCGCGCTCATTCGCATAGCTACCGGATCAACTACCGTTTCCATGATCACTGCCGCCGGCATTCTCGCTCCCATCCTCGCCCATAGCCCAGGCGTGCGGCCCGAGTTGCTGACGATCGCCACCGGGGCAGGAGCGGTCGTCTTCTCCAACGTCAACGATGGCGGCTTCTGGCTGGTGAAGGAGTACTTCAACATGAGCGTCGTCGATACCATGAAGACCTGGTCGGTGAGTGAAACAATCATCTCGTTCATGGTCCTGCTTTTGACGCTGGGCTTAGCGGCGGTGATTTGATCTGACACTTTGTCTGTGGCAAATGCAGGTTTATATGGTCTTGGGTCATAGCAGGGACTTCGCACCTCGCGTTGGCTTTGCCTACGACGTCGCTGGTCAAGGAATCTTCTACGGACACCGGTTTGCCAATGTATCCTCGGGACGTATGGAGAGATCACCAGCGCCAGCTCCCCCAGGGTGTTTCAATTTGGCTTGAAACTATTGTTTTAGTGGGGCTGGGCGAAGTGGCTTGGCTGCGGGGGCCGGGGCTGCGGGCGAAGTATTTCCCGGTCCGCCGACCTGCTCCAGCATGGGCAGCCTCTGCTCCACCGGCGGCAAGGGAGGAAAGGGGGCGTGCGGCTCGGCCTGGTACCAGTAGGCCACCGAATAGTAGTTGTCCGAACGATGATTCGCACTGCCGTGTTCGATGGTCGCTTTGAAAGATGTCTTGAAGACGATAGGAGAATCGAGATGGAAGCGGTACACGCTTGATCGAGCTCCCGCCCTTGCTTTACCGACGATCGGCGCACCGTACAAAAGGTAAGAGAAAGGACGATCTTTAAAGCCCCAAGCGCCGAGGAAGTAGTCCTCCGCGCCGGTGCCGGCGATCGATGGTTTCTTTGCACCGTCGATGAAAAACATGTCGTCGCCTTCGCCCCACCAATCATCCTGGTTCTGCAAAATGGACATGGTCACACCCGCATATTGGCCGCTGCCCTTCGCATCCAGCCACACGTAATTGTCCTGCCCGGTAAGGTTGGCCTTCTTGTTCACCAGCGGTTGACTGTTGGATGTCCACTTATTTGTCCAGCCGCGGTTGGGCTGCGCCTGACGATATTGCGCATGGAAATACAACGTGCCCGGCGCAAGGATGGTTTCGTCGATGCGGTAGTCGATGTTGTAGTACAGCGCCTTGATGGCCCGCCTGCCTTCATTGGTCACGGTAATCCGCGCATGACTCTGAAACGGCATGGGGAAAAAGCAGTTGAGATCCTTAATGCTTCCGACCGACAGCATTTCCGATTGCCAGGGGTTGTAGTAGCCGAGACCAAGCCCGAAGAAGTCGCCAATCGGAGCCTCCACACTCGGGGTCTCCTCGCCATCCCAGTAAATGCGCAGCACAATCCGTTTGAGATGGTAGGGCTCCGAGCTGGCAATGGTAAACCACAGGTGCGAAACCAGACCGGGACCGTCGGTGTCCAGCACGGTCAGTGTTTCTCCGGGGTCGACTTTGCGCCAATCGGCGTTGGCTCCCGTGCGATCAGCGCTCGAAGCCCGATGAACAGTGTAGGTCTGCTGGCGGGTAAGATCCGGTTGCCAGGCGGCGCTCTGACCCAGCGCAGCGAGCGATATGCTCGCAGCCAGGTATACGAGCACAATGCATCGACTCACAGGCAACTTCCTCAACTCAGCTAGATTATTGCACTGAGTCTAAAGCATTTCACTTCGCAGACACCACCGCCACGCTATCGGGCCCCAGCTTGATGTTCGCGCCGCTGAGGGCTATGGAGTCATCGGATGCCAGCAGCAGCTGGGCGCCGCTGCCCACCTCCACATCCACTGGCGCTTGTCCCAGGTTGCAGGCGATGCGTAGATTTCCGCGTTCCAGCACCAGCCACTGCGCCTCTTCGTCGAATCGCACCTCAACGGCGTTGAGGTTTCCATCGGACAGTTCGCTCCAGTTGCGGCGCAAGTTGATCAGGTCCTTGTGCCACTGCAGCAGCGAGGCGTGCGACTGCTCGGTTAACTCAGCCCAATTCAACCTCGATTTGTTGAAGGTCTGCTCGTCCTGCGGATCCGGAATCTGATCCGGGGCCCAGCCGAAGGCCACAAATTCCTTCTTGCGGCCTTCGGAAATTAGCCGCCCGAGCTCGGGATCATCGTAGTCGGTGAAATACAGAAAGGGAGCGGAGGCTCCAAACTCCTCCCCTTGAAACAGCATGGGCACGAAGGGCGCGGTCACCACGAGCGCCGCCGCTATCTTGGCGCGGCCCACACCCGCTTCATGGCTAACGCGTTCACCCCGGGCGCGGTTGCCAACCTGATCATGGTTTTGCACGAATCCGATGAACCGATGCCCCGACAGGCCTACGACCTGGCGCCCGTGGTTTCGCTGCCGATACTCGGAATAGGTGCCGTCGTAGACGAACACGCAGCGCAGCGACTTGGCCAGTTGGGCGAGCGAGCCGAAGTCCGCGTAGTACCCTGCTCGCTCGCCGGAAATAACAGCGAACAAGGCGTGGTGAAAATCGTCACTCCATTGGGCATCCAGACCGTATCCGCCCGCCTCCTCTGCCTTGACGATCCGGGGATCGTTCAAATCACTCTCGGCGATCAGGTAGAAGTGCTTTCCCATGGCCGCTTCCAGCCTTCGTACCTCACCCGCAAGCTGCTCCAGAAAATGAATGGCAGAGCGGTCATTGAACGCGTGCACCGCATCCAGACGCAACCCATCCATGTGGTAGTCGGCCAGCCACAGCAACGCATTGTCGATGAGGTAGCGGCGAACCTCGGTCGCCCCGGCTTCTTCGAAATTGACCGCGTCGCCCCAGGGAGTGGAGTGGCTGGGGGTGAAATACGGTCCAAATTTTCCCAGATAGTTGCCCACCGGACCGAGGTGGTTGTAGACCACGTCCAGCAGCACCGCGAGTCCCTTCCCATGGCATGAATTCACGAATCGCTTGAGGTCGTCAGGCTCACCGTAGGCATTGAACGGCGCATACAAATCCACACCGTCATACCCCCATCCACGCTTGCCAGGGAAATTGGCGATCGGCATCAGCTCGACGTGGGTCACCCCCAGTTCTTTCAAATAGTCCAGGTGTGACTCCGCTGCCTTGAACGTTCCTTCCGGCGTAAAAGTACCGATATGCAGCTCGTAAATGAGTGCGCTCGAGAGCGGGGGCGCCTGCCAGCCGCTGTCGCTCCAGGCAAACGCGGCGTGATCGACCACGCGTGATTCACCGTGCACCCCGTTGGGCTGCCACTGGGAGCGCGGATCGGGGAGCGGAGGCTCCAAACCATCGATCACGAACCCGTAGTCTGTGCCCGGCCCTGCCTCCTCTACCTTTGCCCACCACCAGCCCCTCTCTTTTTTTGCCAGGGCAAATTTCTTGTTTCCGATTTTGACTTCCAGGGTTCGGGCTCGGGGAGCCCAGACCTCAAATACGTGCATGCCATTCCTCCTGGCGTTTGCGACACCATATAACTGAGAGTAAAAAATGCGATATTTCTGTTGGATGCAGGCTGGCTCGTTTACTTCGACACAGCCTCGGCGCCGGGGTTGGCCAGGCTGATGGCAGCATTCACCAGCGAGATATGCGAAAACGCCTGAGGAAAGTTTCCCACCAGGCGTTTGGCCCCGGTGTCGTACTCCTCGGACAGCAAACCAACATCATTGGCCAAGGACAGGACCCGCTCGAAAAGCTTTCTAGCATCATCGGCTCGCCCTTGCAGTTTTAAGGCGCTCACCATCCAGAAACTGCAGGCGAGAAAGACTCCTTCACCAGGAGGCAGGCCGTCCGAAACTTTTTCCGTGTTGTACCGTAGCACCAGTCCGCCAGACATCAAGCCGGCTTCGATTGCCTTCAACGTCCCCCGCACACGTGGATCTTCAGCGGGTAGAAAACCCATCATGGGCATGAGCAGCAACGAGGCATCGAGGTGTTCCGAACCGTAGCTCTGCACAAAGCTGCCCAGCTTCTCGTTGTAGGCCTGGCTGCAGATCTCATCGTGAATTTTTGCCCGCACCTTCTGCCACCTTTCCACGGGAGCACCGGCATGCAACAGCCCAGCCGCCTTGATAGCCCGGTCGAACGCAACCCAAGCCATCAACTTGGAATAGGTAAAGTGCTGCCGTCCCCCGCGGGTTTCCCAAATACCCTCGTCCGGCTCCTCCCAGATGGTTTCGAGATGCTCCACCATGTGCGCGAGCATGGCAAACGATAGCTCCCCATCCTTTCCCATCCGCTGCAAAGCGTTGTAGAACGTGGAAAGCACCTCTCCATAGATATCCAGCTGCAGTTGTTCTGACGCCGCATTCCCGACCCGCACGGGTTTCGAGTCTTCATAGCCTGCCAGCCAGGGCAATTCGCGCTCGGCGAGATAACGCTCGCCAGCAATGCCATACATGATCTGAACCTGGTCAGGGCTGCCGGCAATCGCGCGCAGCAACCACTGCTGCCATGCCTTTGCCTCCTGGTAATACCCTCCATGCATGAGAGCCCACAAAGTGAAACTCGCATCGCGCAGCCAGCAATAGCGATAGTCCCAATTCCTGGAACCGCCCAACTGCTCGGGCAGCGACGTAGTCACCGCGGCGACGATGCCACCCGTCGGCCGGTAAGTCAGAGCTTTCAGCGTGATCAGGGAGCGCTCGACCGCGTCCCGATACGGGCCCTGATAAATAATGGCGGCCGCCCATTCCTCCCAGAAGATCTGCGTCTGTCCCAGCGCCTTGCTTACATCAATGATGTGCGGCACATGCTGGTACGAACGGCCATAGGTCATTACAAAATCGACGCTTTCCCCTGGGTTCACTGTGAATTCGCTCACGGTGGTCAGGTCTTCGCCGGTGAGCGGGGCCTTAGTCCGAAGCACCACCAGGTCAGGCCCGGCGATGGCCCGGATTCCGTCTTCACCCCGCGTGACCCAAGGCACGGTCGCTCCGTAGTCGAAGCGCAAGGACAGCGCCATCCTCATGGGCGCGTTTCCCCGAAGTCCCTTTACGATACGCACGATGTCGGAGTTGGTGCCGCGAATTGGCATGAAGTCGATCAGCATGACCGCAAAATCAGCGGACTCGAACGTCGTCTCCAGGATGAGGGTGTGCTCCCGGTACTTACGCGTCGTCTTCTCCACCTTGGCAGCGGGCGTCAATAACCAGCGGCCGTTCTCTTCTGAACCCAACAGCCGAGCGAAACAGGCGTCGGAGGAGAAGTCCGGCCAACAAAGCCAATCGATCGAACCATCCAAGCCAACGAGGGCGGCGGTCTCGCAGTCCCCGATGACGGCGTAGCTTTCAATCGGAGCGTGTTTCTTCTTCTCTTTCTTCTCGCTGGTATCCATCATTCCGCTTGCAATCCTAGTGATAGTAGCCTTGTTCCTCTCCGCCCTTCACCTGGCCATACTCCAACAGCGTAACCAGCAGCACGCCGCCGCAAATATTACCCAGCGTTGCCGGGGCAAGCCAGGCGAAATACCGGGATAAGGCGAGCTGATGATCGAGGGTCGCCGCCAGGATCTCGCCACTGGTGGCGATGCAATGAGCGAAACCTCCCAGCCCTACGACAAAGGTCAACAGCCAAATCAGCATAACGGAGCCGGTAATGGAGTGGCTGCCACTAACCAGCCAGGCGACCAGGGCGATGATCCACCCGCCGATGACAGCACTCCAGAATACGTGGCTCGTCGTCACCCCGGCAGCCTCCACCCCGATGTGGGTCATCGCCGTCACAAATTCGGGGCGAAGTGCGCCGGTTCGGACGGCGAGCAGCGCGAACAAGAAGGCTCCCAGAACATTGCTGGGCAAAACGATGGCCCATAAGCGGAGAGTTTTCCAGCCATGACGCCGTTCCGCGAGCATGAGGGCCACAGGATAAAGCGTGTTTTCCGTAAACAGCTGAGCCCGGCCGAGGATGACGGCAATGAAGCCGATGGGATACAAGAGGTCGGCAATGAACCTGGCGGTTGGGCTTTGTCCTAGCTGGGCGATCACAATCGACGTGCTCAGGGCGGTCAGCCCCATGGTGATTCCACCGGCCAGCCCGGAAATGGTGAGACCGACTACCGATCGATCCAGCTCATGGCGTGCGTTGCGCGAAACCTGCTCGTAGATCTCGCCAGCTGTTGGCCGGTCCAGATCAGTCTGGACCTGAGGTGCCGCGGTGGCCGCCTTCGGCTCGGGATGCGGATTCTTTCTTAACTTGCGTAGGGGCACAAGAGCTCCAGTCTGGGGGAATGATCGGCCAGAAGCAGCCCAACGCAAGCTGGCAAGGGAGACCTTAGTACTACAGCGCAACTTCCTGATGCTCGCCCACCGGTGAGCGGCCTTTGGTTGCAGCAGCTCTGAGCAGTTGATAACCACGTACGACTGCGTTCGCAGGAGCTTCCCAATATTCGGCGTGATCCACATAGACGCGAATCAGCGTGATTTCAGGATCGTGCTCACCTTGCGGAAACCAGGCTTTGTAAAGTGGATTCCAGAGCTCGTGGATGGTGTCCCGATTCTTACTCAGTCCAGCGTGGCCGGAAAGGGTAATGAAGCGATGATTCTTGCTGTCCACATAGTTCAAGGTGACTCGCGACTGATGAGCGATTTCATCTGTCTTGCTTGACTCCTGCCGGCTAAGAAACAGCAATTCGCCCCGAAACTCGGAATCCTGAGTAGCCATGGGACGGCTGTGAATGGTTCCGTCAGACGCTACCGTGGACATCATCGCAATGCGTATGTCCTTGATCATTTCCGAGATTTTCTTTATGGCTTCGGGGCGGCTCAGAGCTTCGCTCATTGTTTTCCTCCAACTGGCTAGGATGCAGCGGCTGGCGCCGGCGCCGCATGACCAAATCCCGCCTAACGAGCGGATTTTCCGTGTAATGAAAGGTTTGGCCTCACGGCCACCAGCTCGCGCCTGATGGTACATTCATCTCTGGTAGGAGTGCTCTTGTTACCCACAAAATACTGCGTGACCTTGCTGTTCAGCGTCTTGGCGGCGTCCTGCCTCTCCCTTCCCGCGCAGACGACCGCAACTGCCCCCACCGCGGCAACCGGGAGCATTTTGAAGGCACCGGACGTGGCCAACCTGGTGCCGGCGACGGTTTTCTTCCGCGGCCAAGTGGCCAGCGTACAGGCGCGCAATGCCGGCGGGGTGAAGCTGCCGGACGGCATGCTGGTGCTCTGCGCCCTGGTCGATACTTCCGGGTACTCAACCGCGGTGCAGCAGAAATATCAGGGTTATCTCATCACTGAGGTACCTCTGGACTTCAACGGGCAGATGCTGAAGCCGGGAGCTTATGGGGTTGGTTTTGTGGAGGGGAACAAGTTTCTGGTGATGGATCTCGGCGCGCACGACTTGTTCACGGCCGGCAGCACTCGCGATGCGGAATTGAAGCGACCCATGCCCCTGCAGGTTCTCACCGATACCACACCCAACCGGTACCGGCTTTACATCAACCGGAACTATGTTGTCTTTTCTCCCGCCCCTGGTCGGTGAATCTGCACTAAAGGTTGTAGATGGAAGACCGATAATTTCTGACCGTTTGAGTGGATAATCTCAGGAACGGAAAGAGGTTTAAATGGTCTCCCCCGGCCCCGCCAGTCCGCCAGCCCCAATGGAAGTGGGGCTAACGGGCGGCACCAGAACCACGCGTATCCTCCGCGCTTACTGTTTTCACGTTCTTGCCGTGCTCCTGGGAATTGCGCTGGCCTTTATGTAATTCAGGATGCTGGATAACAATCCAGGATCCTGGCCACCTCAGACCGCAACCCGCCCGGGTTTGTTAGATCTACCTGGTAAGTGGGTGACCCCAGTTGTCGATCTTCTCCTGAGCGAATCGCCAATATCCTGGGATTCGGATCCAGCTCCGAAGCCTGGGCAATCAATCTTCTGGCCATCGTTTCCTTCACCGTTTGGCTGAAGATCAACAGGTCATATTTTCGCGCCAGCATGGCTTCAGCTGCGTCTCGTGAGCTGGCTGTCGTTATCTGCCAATCCCGGAGCAGCTCGGCGCGTGTATGCAACAGAACCGGGTCGTCTCCGATGATCAAAATCCACTCTTTCACGGTCGCCCCTTTTCGGCGAGTAGCCCGGACCCAAAGGAAGACCAAGGCTACAAATATGGACGCCCATACCGCCGGCTACGTTTGCGGACGGTCAACAGACTTTTGCGCCACTCGCGGCTGCCTATCGAGATCAGCCTTTTTTCACCCCCGATTCGATTCAGCCGTACTACACTCGAAGCACTTTATGCGTTGGACTCCTGGCGGTCTTAGCAGCGATGTCGAGGATAGGCGAGGCCAGTCGGGCGGCGGCTTAGGCGGCGGCGGCCTCGGAATCGTAGGCTTTCTCATCCTGCTCGTGATCAGCCTGGTTACCGGCCGCAACTACATTGGCGCCTATTTTGCGAACAACGGCGGGGCACACGTCCAGCAGCAGAGCGCGCCGCGAGCAGTTTCCCCCCAGGAAGACCGCTCCGCTCAGCTGGCCTCCTTTGTGCTGGGCGATGCGCAGGACACCTGGACGCAGATCCTGGCCCGGGAGAATATCCGCTATCCCAGGGCTAAACTGGTGCTCTTCCGCGACTATACCCAGTCGGGGTGCGGCACGGCACAATCGGCCACCGGCCCGTTTTACTGCCCGGCAGACCAGAAGGTGTATCTGGACCTCGGCTTTTGGGACGAGCTGAAGCGGTTCGGCGCGTCGGGGGAGTTTGCCCAGGCATACGTCATCGCGCATGAGATCGGACACCACGTGCAGAACGTGCTGGGCATCGAACGCAAGGTTCGCGCCATGCAGCAACAAAATCCGCAGGCGCGCAACCAGCTATCTGTAGCTATGGAGTTGCAGGCGGACTGCTTCGCGGGCGTGTGGGCCCATTCAACCGCTGACCGGAAAATACTGGAACAAGGGGACGTGCCTGCCGCCTTACAGGCTGCGGCTGCGGTGGGCGATGACCGGATGCAGAAGATGGCGCGGGGATACGTGACCCCGGACTCCTTCACCCACGGCTCGTCCGAGCAGCGCGTTTCATGGTTCAACCGCGGGTTTACCACCGGCCAGGTGGGCGCCTGTAATACCTTCGCCGGCGGACGGTAACCGGCGAAGGTATCTGCGGCGGTATGCTGCGGCGGTATGCTGCGGCGGTATCCGGCGGCGGTATCCGCGTTAGAGCCTGGCGGCGACCGCCTTGGTTTCGGTGTAATGCTCCATGACTTCCTTGCCCATTTCGCGGCCCCAGCCGGATTGTTTGTAGCCGCCGAATGGCCACGCAGGGTCGCCGTAGTTGTGGGCGTTGATGCAGACCGTGCCCGCCCTGATCTTGCGCGCCATCATGTGGGCGGCTTTCAGGTTCTGCGTCCAGACGCTTGAGGACAGGCCATACTCGGTGTCGTTGGCAAACTTGGCAACCGCGTCGAGGTCGGAATCGTCGAAGGACTGGACGCATACCACCGGCCCGAAGATCTCTTCGCGCACCACCTTCATCGAGCGATCGGTACGGGCCAGAACCGTCGGCTCGACAAAATAGCCCTGCTTACCCTTGGCATGACCGCCAGTGACCACTTCGGCGCCTTCTTTTCGTCCCGACTCAAGAAAGCCGGTTACGCGGTTGTGCTGTTCCTTGGAAACCAGCGGCCCGAGGTTGACCGATGGATCGAGGCCATGCCCGATCTTCAGCTTGCCCGCCTCCTTGGTCACGCCTTCGACAATCTTGTCAAAGATCGACTTGTGGGCGAACAGCCGCGAACCTGCGGTGCAGCACTGGCCCTGGTTGTAGAAGATGGCGCTGGCGGTTCCCGCGATAGCTAGTTCCAGGTCGGCGTCGGGAAAGACGATAGCCGGCGATTTGCCGCCAAGCTCCAGCGAGACGCGCTTGAGATTGCCGGCCGCCGCTTTGACGATCAGCTTGCCCACTTCCGTCGAGCCGGTAAAGGCGACCTTGTCGACATCCGGATGTTCTGCGAGGGCGGCGCCGGCGGTCTCGCCATAACCGGTGACGATGTTGACCACACCGTCGGGGAAACCGGCCTCGGTGATGAGTTCGCCCATCCGAATCGCTGAAAGCGGAGTCTGCTCGGCGGGCTTGAGCACGATAGTGCATCCAGCCGCCAACGCGGGCGCCAGCTTCCACGCTGCCATCATGAGCGGGAAGTTCCAGGGGATGATCTGGCCAACCACGCCTACGGGTTCGCGAATGGTGTAGACGTGCCAGTTGCCCGGCGTTGAAACCTGAATTTGCTCGCCATTTAACCGCGTCGCCCACCCCGCCATGTAGCGGAACATTTCGATCGAGCCGCCGACGTCGTCGCGGCGCGCATTGGTGACCGGCTTGCCATTGTCGAGCGCCTCCAGCTCGGCAAGTTCATCTGCATGACGCTCGAGCAGGTCGCCCAGCGACCAGACAAGACGCTGCCTGGCGGCGGGCGAAATGCGGGACCACGGCCCGGTCTCGAAGGCACGGCGAGCAGCCGCGACGGCAAGATCGATATCCGCCTTATCCCCGGCCGGGACGTGGGCGATGATTTCCTCGGTCGCCGGATCCTCGACGGCAAAGGTCTCGCCGCTACGGGCGTCAACCCATTTGCCGTCGATAAGCATTTGATGTTTCTTGGCCAGGAACGCGGCCGCGGCTGGACTAAGTGCAGGCCTGCGTATCGCATCCGTCGTCTCTGTCTCGGTAGTGGGCATGGGAGCAGCTCCTTGCGGTGAGAAATTCTCTTGCCCGCTCATGGTGCCCCTGCGTCCCCCCCGATGTCAATGAGTGGTGCCGGAGGTTGCCGCACGGAAACGTGAATTTAAACAGCAGCAAGGTGTGCGTATGGAGATCAGATGCGCCTCAAAAATGAGCGAGCTAAAGATGCGGTCGGACGTCTGTCGGAATAGAAGGGGAACATGATTTCGATCGAGGGATGCAGCCTGGCTTTGTCTTCTATGCAGAGCGCCGGATTGGGAATAGATCTTGTGGCTCTGGTGGAGACTTATTCTGCGCTCCTCTTTCGCGTGGCCCATTCAGTCCTGCGAAGTCGAGCAGAGGCTGAAGATGTAGTTCAGGATGTTTTTGTTCGCGTGATGGAGCATCCGCTCTCTCTCCCCGCGGTCCGGGACATGCGCGTATGGCTCATTCGAATTGCCTGGAATCTTGCCATCGATCGGAGGCGGCGCATACGGCCGGAGCAGATGGACGAGAACTTCGTGGAGAGTTTGGTAGCAGGGACTGTACCGGCCGACGAAGCTCTCAACGAAGCGCAGCGGATAAAGGCTGTTCTGCGCGAGTTGGAGAGATTACCGAAGAAAGAGCGCCAAGTTCTGCTGCTTTCCGCACTGGAAGAGTTAGGGACGACAGAAATCGCGCAAGTCATGGGAAGAAGCGAATCTGCCGTTCGGGCGTTGCTGTTCCGGGCGCGAGTGCGGCTGCGCGAACGGCTCGATAGAGGAGGATGGGCGTGAGGAAAAATTCTGACGAACTCATTCAGCAGGTGCTCGTGGGTTTGCGAAACTCCGAAGCCTCTGCCGGAATGGAGTGCCGCATCCTGGATGCGATACGAGATCGCGCGTCGACAAGATCCGCGGCAAGGTGGCGGGGCTTGAGACCAATGGAGTCGGACAGGCTGGCCTACCTGCGTGCCGTGCGGCCATTGGCATGGGGTCTTGCGTTGGGAGGGATCTCCGTCTTATCGGCAGTCTTCGTGATCCATCAGACAGGGCGGGCGCCAGTCCGTACGCATGTGCAGGTGACTCGCGCAGCTTCACTTCCTGCGACGCACTCAAGACAAGTCGCGGAAGGAGCTCGAACCAGGCCATCTGCACCATTCGCGCAACCAGGAAGAAACACGGCTGCACTCAAAAGGATACATACCAGCGCGAGCGATTTGGCGATTCTACGCGACATGCGGGCTGCCAGTCACCCCGCGCCCGAGGCGCCGCTAACCAAGCAAGAGAAGATCTTATTGCGCATCGCACATACCGGCGACGCAGAAGAATTGACGATGCTGAACCCTGAGATGCGGGCGCGGCAACAGGCAGAGATCGAGGCGGAGTTCCAGCGGTTCGCCGCGCAAAGCAGCCAGCCAGATCAAGAATGAAATCGAACAGCGACAAGGGAGACGGAAGATGAGAACAGCTTGTGGAGTCCTGGGGATTGCGCTCATCCTAATGTGCGGCAGCGATGCAATATGGGCACAAACGGCGGCTACACCCGAGAAGTCGACCGCGGATGCCCCCCCGGCCGCGTCGAGGGCTTACCGCGTGAGCTACACGATCACAGAGACGGACGGCGGCAAGCGTCTTGGAGTGCAGCATTTTGCCTTCACCGTTAACCCGAATTCCGGGGACTCACAGATCAAGCTCGGCAGCAGGGTGCCTGTCCTGACTGGTTCCTACAACCCGGGTTCTGCCGAGGCGAAGTCGGACGTAACCTATCTCGACGTGGGGCTGCACATCAGCGCACGTCTACATGACTTCTCGAACGGAGAGCAAATTTCTACGCAAGTGGACCAATCGAGCCTGGCGGAAGAGCCATCGACCATAGGAAAGAACGATCCAATCGTAAGGCAAGTCACCCTAAGCACCACGGCGCTCCTTACTCCCGACAAGCCTGTGACGCTGGGGTCGCTGGATATACCTGGAAGCACGCGACACCTGGAAGTCGAGGTGGTTCTGGAGGCTGTTCGATGAAGAGTCAAGGTTAACTATCCGCCCGTAAAAGAAGTTACAACATACCGACAATTCCCTGACAACTCGCGCCCGCGAAGACTCTAGTCTTCTCCCGGCCATGAAACGCACCTCTCTCATCACGCAGGATCGTGTGCGCATAGCCGAGGAGGACCAACATGGAATTAAACAGCCGACTCTCACTTCGAGTCCGTGTGCTAGGCCTGCTGCTGTTATTCATGGCCTTTGCAAATGGAAGCGCCCGTGCCGCCGATGGATCTTCCATCGCGGCTCTTGACACAATAACTAGCCTTAGCACCACCATACCGACCAATGGCGACGTGAATCCGTACGGGGTTGCTCGGGTACCCCGTACCAAGGGAAACCTGGTCGAGGGTCGATTCCTAATCAGTAATTTCAACAACGGCCAAAACCAGCAGGGAACAGGCACCACGATCGTGCAGATCGCGCCCAACGGCACCTTCAGCCTCTTCGCCCAGATAGATCCGAAAAAGGTGTCTTGTCCTGGAGGTATTGGACTGACGACCGCGTTGGTGGCATTGCGCAGCGGCCTGGTGGTGGTTGGAAGTCTGCCCACCACAGACGGCACATCTGCAACCGCTGAAGCAGGTTGCCTGATCGTGCTGGACAGCAAGGGCAACGTGATCAAGACATTTTCCGGTCATCACATCAATGGTCCGTGGGACATGACTGCCGTGGATGGCGGCCCCCTGGCCGCGCTGTTTGTGACCAACGTGCTCAATGGCACGGTCGCTGCCAACGGAAATGTCGTGAACCGCGGAACTGTGGTGCGTTTGCTCCTGGCCATTCCCGAGAGCGGACCGCCAGAGTTGATCGATAGCACGGTGATTGGCTCGGGTTTCCCTGAGCGCACCGACCCTAACGCATTGGTCATAGGCCCAACCGGGGTCGCGTTTGATGAGGACACCGGGATTCTTTACGTCGCGGATAGCCTGAACAATCGGATCACCGCAGTTCCCGCTGCTCTTTTCCGGATGAGCTCGGGGGGTCCTGGTTACACGGTGTCCCGGGGGGGAGCCCTCAATGACCCGCTCGGTCTTATACTCACGCGGAATCACCACCTCATCGCCGCCAACGGGAATGACGGGAACCTGGTCGAAATCAATCCATTCACTGGCAAACAGATTGCGGTCAAACTTGTCGATAACACGGGAGGGCCGCCTCCGGGAGCAGGAGCGTTATTTGGGCTAATTGCGACGTACGAAGGCGTTTATTTCGTGGATGACGCCTCGAACACCTTCAACTTGCTTCACTGATCGCGTTGCTTTGAGGAAGGTGGGGAAAGTCTGATGCCGGCTCTCCCCGCCTCCACCAAATACGCGCTATACTGGCGCGCCCCAAATCGGGGCATTTGCGATGATGCTATCCGAGCCTTCTCCCGCCCAAATTGATGAGATCGTCAATAAATACGCTCGTGCCAGATCCTTCACCTACGTCGAGCCGCCGCAGTTGTTGCAGGAGCTGGTCCGAGACGTAAACGAGGTACCTTTCCCATACATGGAATACCTCCGTATGCAAGCGTCGGACCTGGGTAAAGATCTCCTTGCAGCTACGTCAAAATACATCGCCGCCGATAAGGCCGGCATTCAAGCAAGAGAAGACCTGAAGCGTACGGATCCGATGGTTAGGGACATCTCGCGTGAGATTGCTTCACTCACGGATCAGATTGACGCCTCCAGGAGCAGCCCGGCCAAGCTGGCTGAGCTCTCGAAGAAGCTCGCACTCAGACGAGCCGAGCTTGATCTAGTGGAGCGAAAGCTCAATGAATACGACGCGATTTTCCAGCGCTCGGCCGAGAGGCTTGACTCGTTGAAACCTATACTTAGGGAGGTTGGCGAGCACCTTAGCAGAATTGACGGTCAGTTCACGAAAGGGCGTCATTTGCGTGTACTTGCGCAGTTAGTCAGGTTCACGGCATTCATCCTCCCCGTGGCCCTTGCGTTTGTCATCACGTTGGTATTCGACAGGTTCGATGAGCGCATCGAAACCTGGATGCGAACCTGGTTGCCCGGAAACCATCACGATGCGGTTCTTCTGGCGCTGTTTGCAGGACAGATATTGTGGCTCTCCCCGGTAATCTCGGCAGTCTCACAGCCTTTTTGGGAGCATAGAACTGACTGGGTTCTTGAGAGATTCCGTACATTATCAGCGGACTTGGGTTCCGTTAACCTACGTCTGGTTGAGGTTGACGCGCAGATCAAGGCCATCTTGTCCGCCAAAGGTCTGTAGCCGGGATTCGAAATGATTGATTTCTTGGTGGAGCTAAGCGGGATCGAACCGCTGACCTCCTCGTTGCGAATTCAGGACGTGACCTTAGACGGAGAAATACCAGACGACATCGAGTGAGCATCCGCCCCTGTATTTACAGCGGTTTTCGCTCATCGGAGCGGTACTGAGTGACATAGAGCGGGCTGCCATAATCCCGGCAGGGACGACACAGTTACGACACAAACAACGACACAAGTTGCTTGCCTTCGACCCGCTTGCCCACGTTGCGGAAGTTGTCCGGGCCCCGCCCCCTCCTCTATGCCTTGGACCGTTAGTTGTCCCAAGAAAGGGTGGGCGCACAGGCTGTGACCCTTTGCCCGATTTCGCAGGGCCGGGAGAGTGAGAAATCAACATGGTGGTGGAAAACGACATGAACTTTTACTATCTGGTAAACATCCCACAGGTTTGCCGGAGTTGTGGAAGTTGTCCAAACCCCGCCCTTCATCTTTGCCTGTGACGGCCCTTTTTCGGGGTCGCGCGTGTAACGTGATTCTGTTTATTCGGAATTTTCTCCTGTTTGGAATTGCCAATTTTCAGAATGTAAAACAGTTAGGCTATATTGTCCGGCCTCCGAAAGCAGCCGCCGAAAAATCACGGCTGCGATATGCTGTTGGCAAAGTGTTGGAGGAAAGATGCCTATCTCTCCCGGCAAAGCGGCTTGTGGGGCGCTTCTTAACTTTCCGAAGCGCAAGCTGTCCCCGTTGCGCCGTGCCTGCCTGTCACTCGGACTGACGGTCGATGCCCGGCCACATACCAATCTGGCGCGGCTGCTGCGCGGGGCGGGGCGGGGCAAGGCGGCAATCGAAGACCTGAAATTCGCCAAGGGCGAACAGGCGAGGCAGATCGTCGAGCTGTACTACTCCCTGAGTTCCGCAACGGAGCGCAAGGCCGTGACGATTGACTACCTCATCATGGCAGCGGGCGCGGATGTTCATCAGGTCTGGGGCTTAATTCAGGAGGGAGTGAGCAGGCATTCGAAGGCCGAAACCGGAATGCTGGTTGCTACGAACACGCCCGGCGTGATGCGAAAGACTATAGAGCACGCTCTGACGCCCAAAGGCCACAAGGACCGCGAACTGGTGTTGCGGATTTGGTTAGCGCTAGAATCTGAGCGAGCTAACGAGCAGCGGACCCGCCAGACACACCGGCCCCGCCGTCCTGTGTGTGTATGAGGATGCGGGGCGCGGAGTGTCCAGCCTCAGGATCGCTCAGTAACTATGTTTCGCCTAGCGCAGGGGTACGAGATGCTTTCCCCGTCGCTTTGTTCACTTCGGCGCAACTCGTAGCTTATGTGCGAGCTCGTCAGGCGCGCGGGGTGTCGCTGCGCGCGATAGGCGCAGACTTCGGCGTGTCGCAGGTTGCAGTGGGACAGTGGCTGCGCGGGGCGCGGGAGCCGTCGAAGACAGTGCTGATCCTGGCCAGACTGCTGGCGCAGCGGGACGCCGGCGAATGGCCGATGGATGATCCGGTGAACTTATAACTTGTCCAGACCCGCTGCCCGCGGTGGCTATGACGATTGCTTTCCCCGTCGCTTTGTTCACTTCGGCGCAACTCGTAGCTTATGTGCGAGCTCGTCAGGCGCGCGGGGTGTCGCTGCGCGCGATAGGCGCAGACTTCGGCGTGTCGCAGGTTGCAGTGGGACAGTGGCTGCGCGGGGCGCGGGAGCCGTCGAAGACAGTGCTGATCCTGGCCAGACTGCTGGCGCAGCGGGACGCCGGCGAATGGCCGATGGATGATCCGGTGAACTTATAACTTGTCCAGACCCGCTGCCCGCGGTGGCTATGACGATGCTTTCCCCGTCGCTTTGTTCACTTCGGCGCAACTCGTAGCTTATGTGCGAGCTCGTCAGGCGCGCGGGGTGTCGCTGCGCGCGATAGGCGCAGACTTCGGCGTGTCGCAGGTTGCAGTGGGACAGTGGCTGCGCGGGGCGCGGGAGCCGTCGAAGACAGTGCTGATCCTGGCCAGACTGCTGGCGCAGCGGGACGCCGGCGAATGGCCGATGGATGATCCGGTGAACTTATAACTTGTCCAGACCCGCTGCCCGCGGTGGCTATGACGATTGCTTTCCCCGTCGCTTTGTTCACTTCGGCGCAACTCGTAGCTTATGTGCGAGCTCGTCAGGCGCGCGGGGTGTCGCTGCGCGCGATAGGCGCAGACTTCGGCGTGTCGCAGGTTGCAGTGGGACAGTGGCTGCGCGGGGCGCGGGAGCCGTCGAAGACAGTGCTGATCCTGGCCAGACTGCTGGCGCAGCGGGACGCCGGCGAATGGCCGATGGATGATCCGGTGAACTTATAACTTGTCCAGACCCGCTGCCCGCGGTGGCTATGACGATGCTTTCCCCTTATTCCGCTTGAAGCTCGCAATGTCCATCGTGGTGCACACTTTCAGTGCATACTGTTGGCATGGAAATCAAGGAATGTCTTCGTTGCGGTGAGCCTTGGTGTTTCAGAGGGACTGGCCGGCCCCTGCGCTGCGGGAAGTGTAAGAGCCCCTACTGGGACCGGCCACGCAAGGGACAATCAATGGGTGGTCCCAGGCGGATGGTGCCGCTGTCGGAAAGAGATATTGGCTTATCCTCCGTGTCGATTTGCCCAACCTGATAATTGATCTCTCCGAGGCTATGATTCTTTATCCAGTAGATCGTCTTGATCCCGCCGCTGTTGACTTCGGACATTGGAACATACGGTTCATCGCCGCATTGATTATCGGCGTGCCCGTCGGCGCACGCGATCTCAAGCGAACGGCGTGCCTGTTGGGTCACAAGGGATGCAGCCAACTGTTCAAATCTGTTGTGGGCTCGCCCGCTGTTCCCGGATGGTTTGCAATTCGCTTTATGAAGCAAACCCGCCGCCAATCGCCCCCACCGCTCCCAAGAGCAGGGCCAGCCGCCGCGTTCCTTCTTTGAGATTCACTGTAACCTCACGATGTGGTTTGTTACTTAAGGAACTTGGTATCCCTGATTCTTCTCGTCTAGCAATGCCTTCTGAATGATCCACGCGCAAAAGATGAGGGAACGCGAGAACATTCTTCAGCCCAACAATAGTCATTCCGAGCCACAAGCCTGTTCAGAGGTCTCAGGCCTTTTCCAGTCCTCTTTTGAAGTCAGCAGTAGACAAGTCTGCCCAGTCGCCGTATCAAGACGCCACGTTCGATAACCTGCGTTATGAATCTGATAGCGTCCCACGCTCTTCCCTATCTCCGCGTCATGCCTAAGCGTGGCCAATTCTTGATTGCCAACGAGGGTGTAGTCTGCACTTCGCAACTTGCTTACAGACTGCCACTCGGAATCCGTCAGAACATGAAAGGAGCTATCGCCGCTCGCAGTACATCCCTCAATCGTTAGAGAACTCATAACGCCGACGAACAACGCGGCAGCAAGAGACAATTGTCTGTACCGTCTCACTGCGCCCTCCCACGGCTGCTCAACTGCCCACTGCTCCTCACTACGATTTCCGGCACTCCTCGATAATCCTGAATCACCCCAGTAGCGCACACCCGTGACCCTTCAGGCGGCAATGCTCCGATCTTCGGCCGGTCCTCTCCCCACACAAGGATGGTGAAGACCTGATTCGGATAGGCGGCGTCCAGATTAATGAAGGTTGGCTCTCCCCGGCTGCGCATCGCGGCGTGTTCACTCGCTACACTCCCGCAGACGGTGGCGGTTTCGCCCTCATGTGCTTTGGCTTGAGAGGCGGTGAGAGTTTGACCGATAGCAGCGAACAGTAGCAGCGTGGCTATTACCGCAAGAGTTTTCATTAGTCCCCCTTTTCTTCCTCACTTGTTGTGCTATGGCTTCGCCGGGTGATCCTCAGACCACTTCCGCGCCCGTTCCTGTACCCTACAGCCCGCCCATTTTTCGCCAGATCACGGCCTTTAGGGAGTCGAAGGGAAACGGCACCACCTTGCTATTGGCATTGCATCTTGCCGGAATGTAGCATAGAAAGCAAAAGGAAGGCGAAGATGTCGGTTCAATTTGAATTCGATCCAGAAAAGACAGTCGCCGCTGCTGTGTACATTGTCTCGAAGAACCTTCCAGAGTTGACGATGGCCAAGCTCTTTAAGCTGCTTTATCTGTCGGACAAAGACCACCTCGTTAGATATGGTCGTCCCATCACAGGGGACAACTATGTGGCTATGAAGGATGGGCCTGTACCGTCCAATCTCTACGACCTTTTCAAAGAGATGCGCGGACAACCCTCCAGCCCTGCCGCGATTCTTTTATCAAAAAACATAAGGGAAGAGAATTCCAAATATCAGTATCCGCGCTTAGTTGCGTCGGGGACGATTGATCAAACTCAACTCTCGGTTTCTGACATCGCGGCATTAGACAGAATTTTGTTCGAATTCGGTCGGCTTACCTTCTTGCGGCTTCGGTCGCTGACGCATGAAACTCCTGCTTGGGAGAACGCTCGGATGGATAGAAAGACAGAATCTCCTCTGATGAAATTCGAGGATTTCTTTGAAGAAGACCCGAACGCTATCGTAGGGGCAAAGGAAGAGATGCTTGAGAACTTTGCGATAAAGATGGCGTTCGATGAACCCACAATCCTTTGATCCGCAACAGATCGGACGTTATACCGTTATCCGGGTGTATTACAAATATGCCAATCAGCCTGGCGGAGAAAAACTGTTTGTGGTTTTGAAGCATGCAAAGGAAGGCGAGCAAGTCTTTTGCTGGTGCATTAAATCAACCTCGCAGGTGCAGCGTTTCACTGACGAGATGCTGGAGGGATGCATCTTCTATAAGGCGAATGAGCTTTCATTTTTCGATCAGGATACAGTGATCGATACGGCGAACATAATGACCCTTTTGCACGATACACTTGAGAAAGAAGCGAACCTTGGTCGCTTCCGGGTTGAAGGCAAAATGCCCGCTAATTTTCACGAAAAGTTCGTCAAGGCAGTGCGAGCCTCTACGACGTTGGAACCGAAGAAGAAAGCCAAACTATTAGAGGCAGTGGGCGAATCGCTTTCGCCCAAGTAATCCCACCAGTTCCTCTACCGTCCAAACATGACCTTTTCTGTAAGCGTCCGAAGTTCCCCTCTAGCGCCAAGCCGGGTTTAGGTTTGAGGCTTGTGTCATGGACCAGGCAGAGGGATTGGTGCCGGAACGTCGTGTTCGCAGGTGGCGGTCAGTGGCCGAGAAGCGTCGGATCGTAGAGCTGACGTTGGTTCCGGGCGCGAGCGTGGCGCTGGTGGCTAGAGCTCACGGGGTGAACGCCAACCAGGTATTCAAGTGGCGACGCGACTTTGAACGGGGCGAGTTGTCGGAGCCGGTTTCAGCATCCGCGTCTTTGCTTCCGGTAGTGGTGTCTGGCGAAGATAAGCCGCATTCGACCTCTGGATGCATTCACATCGAGCTTCAGGGCCGTGCGGTGATCAGCATCGAGAGTGGCGCTGATCCATCCTTGCTACGTACGATCCTGGAGAGCCTGCGCAAGTGATCGAACTCCGTACTGGAACGAAGATATGGCTTGCGGCCGGCGTAACAGATATGCGCCGTGGCTTTGATGGTTTGAGTGCGCAGGTGCAGACGGTTCTGGAGCAGCAGCCATTCTCCGGTCACGTGTTCGTTTTTCGCGGGCGGAGAGGTGACATCGTAAAGCTTCTTTGGTTCGATGGAGACGGCCTCTGTCTGTTCGCCAAGCGTCTGGAGAAGGGGCGCTTTATCTGGCCACAAGCTTCCCAGGGAGCTGTTTGTCTGACTCGTGCGCAGCTTTCGATGCTGCTGGAAGGCATCGATTGGCGTAGCCCCAAGAGAACCTGGACACCCGAGCTGGCGGTATGAGTGACAAGAGAGATTCTCCTGTATTCATGCGGGTTTTGGGAGCTACCAGCTGCGCTGTTCGTGGCATACTGCAGTCGTGATTTCTGCTCGATTGCCGAACCTCGATACGCTTGATGTCGAAGCATTAAAGGCGTTGGTAATCGCCCAGCACCGCGAGTTTCTGCAACAACACGAATCGAGCAATCAGCGGATCGAACATCTGAAGCTGGTTATCGAGAAGTACCGGCGGATGATCTTCGGCAGTAAGAGTGAGAAGCTGAAGGGGCAGCTGGAACAGCTTGAGTTTCAGCTGGAAGAACTGGAGACGGAGCAGGCTGCAACCGAAGCAGCACAGCTAAGTTCTGCTCCGACAACAACCAAGTCTCGGCCTCGTGCTCCGCGCAAGCCTTTGCCGGAGGATCTTGCGCGTGAAGTTATCACGCATCTTCCCGCGCACACCTGCTGTCCGGATTGTGGTGGTGCGCTGCGTCAGTTCGGGGAAGATGTATCCGAGCAACTGGAACGCATTCCGGCTACCTACAAGGTGATTCAACATGTGCGGCCGAAGTTCGCCTGCGCGGCCTGCGAACAGGTAGTGGAAGCACCTGCTCCGGCACGGCCGATCGATCACGGCTTGCCGGGCCCCAGCCTGTTGGCGCATGTGCTGGTATCGAAGTACGCAGATCATTCGCCGTTGTATCGGCAGTCCGAGATTTATGCTCGGGAAGGAATCGACCTTAGCCGCTCTACCTTGGCCGGATGGGTAGGCGCGGCCAGTGAGTTGCTCGCGCCGTTAGTCGACCAGATCAGAAGCCATGTCATGGCAGGGTCGAAGATTCACGCCGATGACACCCCCGTTCCAGTGCTCGCTGCCGGCAACGGCAAGACCAAGACGGCCAGGCTGTGGACCTATGTGCGTGATGATCGGCCTGCCGGCTATCGGACCGCACCGGCGGTGTGGTTTGCATATTCCAAAGATCGTAAGGGCGAACATCCGCGCCAGCATCTGAAGGATTTCAGAGGCGCACTGCAGGCCGATGCCTACTCAGGATTCCATCATCTCTATGGCGACGGCGCCATCTATGAGGTCGCGTGTTGGGCTCACGCCAGACGCAAGTTCTATGACATCCACCTGGCACATGCTTCGCCCACGACGACCGAGGCGATGGCGCGCATCGGAGCACTGTACGGAATCGAAGAAGAGATTCGCGGCAAGCCGCGCGAGCTGCGCTGCACGGTACGCCAGGCTCGCGCCCGGCCACTTCTGGACAGTCTTCGGAACTGGATGGAAAAGGCGCTCGGCTCCCTCTCCAGCAAGAGCGAGACGGCAGCAGCCATCCGATACGCGCTCTCCCACTGGCGGGCTCTGACACGCTACGTCGATGATGGATTGCTGGAGATAGACAACAGTGCGGCGGAACGGTCTTTACGCGCGGTAGTCATGGGGCGAAAGAACTATCTTTTTATGGGATCCGATTCTGGCGGACAACGCGCCGCAGCCCTCTACAGTCTGATCGGCACTGCCAAACTCAATGCACTGGATCCGGCTCTCTACCTTCGTACTGTCCTCGCTCAGATCCCCGAACACCCCATCAATCAAATCGAGCAACTCCTGCCCTGGAATTTAGCTTCCTCACTCCAGAACGACCCTTCCAAAGCCGCTTAGTCACACAATAGGTGTCCACTAAAATTAAGTGGACACTTCCAGCACACTCTTCATGATTTGCTCAAGAGGGGAACTTCGGACGCTTACCCTTTTCTGGACACATGCACCCAACGAAGGGAAAAAACCCGCGTCATCCTTTGTGCGGTCTTCGGTGCTTTTGAAGCGAAAACTCTACCGCAGGGATGAGGCTGCCTCGACCTCACCAGAAGGGGGTAGGACGGCCCCCGCATCGAAGTGCACACTGTGCCGGGCTGTGCAATCGGTCTGCAGCGGGAGAGGGAGCGCATGTGCGCCACCAATCTGAATGCACGCTCGCAAAGCTGCAAGAGACGCAAAAGGCAAAAGGCTCTTCGTGCGGCATTGGCCTGAGCTGTTCGAAAGGAAACCCAAACCGGAAGAGAGAGCAGCACCCGCAAGTGCACGCACTTGAGACACGAACCATTACTAACTAATCAATGTCTGGAAAGTGTGCTCAATTGCTGCTTGGAGCGGGCCGGGATGCGTCTATCTGTTCGGTGCGTCCACCTAGCCGAATTCAGCATAGCTCATCAAAGCCACGTCAAGGCTGCATGGGACGCAGCGGACAACCCACAGCCCGCGTTGGGTATCACCAGCGGGCGGGAAAATGCAACGGGCGGTATATTCACTTCGTTACGGCTTTGCAGGATGATCCTCAAGCCACTTCCGGCAACGCGCCTCAACTTCAAGCCGGTCATCTGCGTTTAAGCGACTTGCCATTTCGCCAAGTTCGTCTAGCCAAGGTGATTCTCCCCCATAAGCCGCACTCAGCTTGAGCCAGAAATACGTTTCCTCAGAGTTTCCGTTGTTGAAGTGAGTACCTGCAAAGTGAATGCAAGCTGAGGGGTGTCCTAGTTCCGCGGCCCTTTGGAACAATCGTCCTGCTTCGCGCTCATCCTTGACCACGCCATGACCAGTCGAGTAGTACACTCCCAACATAAACTGACATTCGGCGTTATCAGGTTCTTCCTCAGCCCGACTCTTTGCCAGATCAAAGTCGATTTTCTCGGCCCTTTCTTTCTCAAGGCGAACTTCAATCTCGATTTCATCCGATCGTGAAATACCCTGCGTGTTCCAATCCTCGTGGCACCAAGGGCCGCACTTAGAACGAGCGGACCAAGGCCATATACCCTTGGGGCGCCCTGCTTCCGACCTTCTTTCTCCCTGCCACCACAGTTCATTTGCCCTCTCAATTTCGGCACGGGGAATGCCATACACTTTCGCTTCAATACCATTCAACTGCTCAAAGACTCTCCGCAGCAACGCATCCCTGAGCCAGGGCCGGGTCCGCGCAGCGACACGGGTTCGCCAGAGAACCCAGAGCAAGAGTGCAACCAACACCAAAAACTGCCAGTCCGCCATTTCATCTCTCTTTCCTGAGCGCTGTACGGCCTAGATTCAACGGGCGTCCTGAATCTCAGTCAGCTTTTCCTCAATAGCGGTGAACCTCTCCAGCAATTCCGCGTGGCCTTCCCTCAAAGCATTCACAGCCTCTTCAATCGCAGATACTTTTCCGTCGATTTCTTTAGTGCGGATACGAAATTCGTAGTAGAACGGGGCTGCCATCCAGTACACAAAGCCGAATCCGAAAAGCCATACGAGGTCTACCTCGTAGGACGCTAGACTCTTATCGCTAAACCATGCAAATGCACCGTGAATTACAGCAACAAGTACCAGCACAACCACCAGTCCACCGGTATGCCTCTCTTCCTTTGCTGCCCGGTCAGATTCATCCTTCTTCTGAAAACGTAGAACCACGTCAAACCTCCCCGCCCAGGTGCGGTGGGTTTCTGGATCACTTAGTCGCCAGAGAGCGTATGCGCTAAATATAGCGCAAAGACTAATCCGACCATGAAGGCATGGCACGGGACATCTGCGCAGCGGCGGGCGAGAGAATCAGGAAGCTGCGCCGGGCCAAGGGCTGGCGACAGATTGATCTTGCCGAGCAATCGGGCGTCCATGAGGTCCACATCTCGGACCTGGAGCGGGGAACCCGCGAGCCGGGACTGCGAACACTCCGCAAGATCGTGGCCGCTCTCGATACTACCCTTTCGGAGCTGTTGAAGGGATTGTGATTTCATGCCTCTCCCCATTGGCATTAGCGCATTAACTAACTGGTAAAAGTTCATGTTAAAGCGCAGGATCGAAGAACTACGCAAGCTGTGCGATGAAACCACCAAGACACTCAAAGGCTAGTTTCCGGGCGAAGCTGGGCCTGCCATGACAGGGCAAGCGTAGAATGGGCGCAGACGCAGAAAAGCCCGGACTGGCATCCGGGCCTATCTAGAGATTGTTGGGCAATCTCAGTGTAATCGAGGTGTGCCCGCTATGTCTGAAAGAAATTTCTACCCAGTGCGTGAATCAGAGCAGACGCTTGAGTTTCGTCGCCAATTGCGTGAAGCAGCGCAGAAGATTGCCCGTCGGATATACGACGAAAGGCGGGATCTTGCATCATCCGCTTCAGGTCGTCTTCCTGATAGTCGGGAATCAGACTTCGTAGCGCCTCGATCTTTGCCAAAAGATTGTTGATGTAGTCGCCCAGAGCTAACGCAATGTCTCGATCTGTCATGGTGGGCGCAATTATACGTCTGCTGGCGGGTCCGGTTCGTAATCTCCTGTAGCCATTAGTGGATTAACAAAGTCCATTTGGAGTTTTTCTGCACTCCACTCTTCACCAATGTATTCGGGGAAAATGCCAGCCACTTCAGTAAAGAAATGATCGAATTCCGGACGGCTGGGCAAACCTTTGGTATTTCGTTCCATTGCTTTCCGGGTCTCCCACGCGAGCAAATCAGCGGCTTGCAGGACCAAATACCGCTTCGGCTCCGCGATCGTAAAAGCGTCGAGATGTTTAGTTGCGGGAACAAAACTCCGGCGAATTGTGACGAACCGGCTGAACCGTGCCGAGGAGAAGTTTTGGTCGCAATCAAAGATCAATGAAACTGAATCGCGTGGGGCCGCAACCATCATTCGATCAACCACGAGCCTAATCATTCGAGAGAAACAAAAGCTCTGCGCGTCTCCTTCCATTCTTTGAATGCTCCGCGGAATGTTTCTCCAGGCATTCATGTCGACGCCAATTCCAAACCCGACAGGTTGGCAGGTTTTGATTACATTTATGAACGTCTCAAGAATAGATTTCTTGCGTGGCCAGTCATTGGCGAACTGCGCATACTCGTCGCGATCCTGCATAAAGTCTTTCATGTGTAACCAACTAATTCCATGCCGGATAAGCTGGGTTTTCCAGAGGCTATCGAATAGGGGAAGAGCATTCATGTCGGGGAAAAGATACCCCGCCATAACGACGATTGGGTTGCTGGCGTCGGACTCTTTGCCGCTATCGTCGCAAAAACAATACATCTCAAAATTCTCCGGCTTAGGCTCCCACCATTGATTCTGAACATACATCAGCGTTACGCTCCAATCTAGGAGCGTATGTGCCGAATAAACCCCAACCCTTCCGCCAAGAATGATGCGGGTGACTTCGACAGATTCACAAGTTTTATGCGGCGCGCCTGGTAGCCGTCCCGCATTCTGAAATCAAAGCCCAACTGGATGCAGAGAAGGCCGCGAAGCGAACGCCTAAGCGTTCCGCTTCCCGCGTTTCCCGACCCAAACCTCACTTCGTCGTTTCTCCCGCCTTGCCGGTCACCTCCGCATAGGTGAGCCGCTTTCCTGTAACCCCCTGATGCGTCGCTATTAGGGAAAACCCCGTGTGCGCTCTTTCCCATCCTTGGATTTTTCATTCCGTGGGGCGCAGTTCGCGCAATCGGATGGGTGGGAGCGGGTTTCATTGACAAATCGAAGTGACCTATATCAAAGGAACTTCACGCTTTGCCCTAGCTGTAGCGTGAAATTGAGTCGGGAGCATACGAAAACTTCACGCTTCACTCTGACTATAGCGACATTTCTGCTTTTGCTTCACTGAGTGAACAGAGTATTACCTATACAGGTACGGCGGTCCTAACTGCCTGTTTCTTTTTCTCTTCGGCCCGTAGCTGCCTTTCAAGCTCGATTTCCTCCCTCTGCCTCTGAAAAACTTTTGTGACCAGAGCCTGAAAGTCCGGATCATCGACAGTGAGGGTGTATTGATTGACGCGGCGGAAGAGAAGCTCGCCCGACCTTCTGGCAACTTGTAAGAGCCGCATCCGCTCAAAGCGCCGTATTGCCGCCGCGATTGTTGCCGGGCTACCCACCCCGGAATACCGCATCAGTCCACGGTAGGAGATTTCTGCAATTCCTGTATCCCGTCCGGCAAACGTCACGAGCGGCGGAAGGATGCTGCGCTCCGCATGAGTCAATTCGCTCCATATTCCGCTTCGCACTAGCATGGTCAAGACATTCTCATCCACGCCGGAGTTGAAACGTGGAAACCATGCTTCCCTCTTCTTGATCTGCGATCCTGGCGGAAGGTGCGGGACGGGGAATCTTGCTGCGATCCACGAAATCGCTTCCCTGCGCTCGCATCCGCGATACAGCATCACTAGATCAATGGTGGACCATGTGTGCTGGTCACAGACGAAGCACATACCCCGATTAGTCTTCTTTTGGAAACTGAGTGACGGATTCGCGTCACCATTGCGATGGCTTTCGGTGCGCCAGCAGTGGGCGCGATAGCCGTTCACCCTCAGCCCCAATTCTCGTGCCGCCGCGACAATGGAAACCCTCGTACGGATGTACTCAAAGTCCGGGCATTGGGCCATCGGGTCACTTCGCCACCGCAATAAAACGGGCGACTTCGGCAGGGTCAAATAACAATCGTCTGCAAATTCTCACGGGCCGCAAACGATTCTTACGGACCCATGCCCTGATCGTGTGCGGGCTAACGCGGAGTGTGTTTGCCAGCTCAACCAAGGTAAGGAGTTGGGGCACGTTGTCAGGCATCACTCATCGGCCCCTTCTCTGCTGTCCGTTTTCAAACCCAAGAATGACCGGAGCGCACTCTCGGGAATCAGAACTCGCGTGCCGATCCGGACGGTGCGCAGCCGCCCGTCACTGATTGCTAGGCGAATGCTGCGCTCCGACAGGCCAGCCCGGCTTGCAGCCTGCTTGACCGAATTTGTTAGTGTCTTTGTAACGGTTTCAGTTGACATTCCAATTCGCCTCGTGTGAACATACATGCACCTGCATGCCAATGCTAGCAGGCTATTACGCACTCAAGTTTTACGTGCTTACTAAAATGAAAACCAGTAAACCGTTACAAGAAAAAAGTGCTGAGGGAGCCGTTACAGGGCCGGACACTGCGCTGCCTGAGCTAATCCGGTTGGCTAATATGCTCCCCGCTGATAAGGAACTGCCATTTTTCCCGGATGCCAAGTTCCTCGAAGCAAGTGGGGGTACAAGTGGCTTTTGGAATGACGCCATATACGGGCGGGAGTTTGTGCGATTCCTCGATGAGAATTTTCCTCGGGAAAGGTTCGGCGAGTTCCGGCAGTTTCTTGATCCAGAAACAGCCAATCCCTTGCGCCGGGAAGAGCGGTACATATTTGTGACGGAGTCTCGTGAGTATCTGAGGATGATAGCGAGGCATCAAAAAGCGCGGTCGCTATTCACCCTCACTCTTTATTTCCCGTGGGAGCAAATCGGAGGATGGCAGGTTGACCGAATCCGCATGTGCGAGAACTGCGGGAAGCTGTTCATTGCAAATCGGAATAACAAGCTGACTTGCTCCGATCCCTGTTCCACGGCCCGGCGCGTCCGGGAGTGGCGCAAGCATCAGCTCCAGTATCAGCAAGCGAGAAAGAAGAAATCGGCTCTCACCACTAAGAGCTCCAGGACGAAAACGCAGAAGCAGAAAACGCGGTCATCACGTAGGCAGGGCTCGCAGGGAGGGGAAAATGGCACTCAAAAAGCGCGGTAGCACTTGGCACACGCATTTCTTCGTTGACGGTGAGCGGTTCCGATTCTCTCTCGATACAAGCGACTGGCGCGAAGCGCAGCGTAGGGAACGGGTACTGATTGGAGAGGCCAAGGCGGGCAAACTCGCTGCGACCAAAGACGACTTCTCCCGGCTTCCCTTCTCCGACGCGGCGGAGCGGTTCCTTGCGGATCGCATCCCGCACCTTGCCCCTCGCAGCATTCAGACGGAGCGGGAGCGAGTGAAGCCTATCAACAAGGCCCTTGGCGACGTTGCCGTGTGGCGAATGAGTCCCGCGCAGGTTGTCCGCTATATCCGCGACCGGAAGACGGCGGGGCGGGCAAACGCGACGGTCAATCGAGAGTTGGACATCATCCGGGGAGTCCTCAAGCGGGCGAAACGTTGGCACCACTTCTCAGAGGACATTCACCCGCTGCCTGTTCGCCAGAACATCGGGCGGGCGCTCACCTATGAAGAAAAGGTCAAGCTATTGCACAGGGCCGGGACTCGCCCTGAGTGGCAGACCGTCGCGTGTGCCGCACGGCTGGCCCTCAACACGACGATGCGCGGCTGCGAAATTAAGGAAATGCGCTGGCGCGACGTGGACATGATCGGACGCTCTCTCACCGTGAGGAAGAGCAAGACGGAGGCCGGCGAACGTGTGATCCCTCTGAACGCGGACGCCTGGGCGGTGATTCTTGAGCTCTACAGGCGCTCACAGGCTCTCGGAGCGACAGAGCCGAGCCATTTCCTCTTCCCCGCTTGTGAGACGGCCCATTTCGACCCTACGCGCGGCATCAAGAGTTGGCGGACAGCATGGCGACGGCTGACGCGGGCCGTACAGTGCGCCGGGTGTGGTCTGCTACAGAATCCCGGTGAGACGTGTACGAATTGCGGGGCGAGCATTGCGAAGCTCAAGAGTCCGTTTGAGGGCTTCCGCTTCCATGACCTTCGCCATCAGGCCATCACAGAGCTTGCGGAGTCCAAGGCCAGCGACCAAACCATCATGTCGATTGCGGGGCATGTCTCACGCAAGATGCTCGCTCACTACTCGCACGTCCGGCTGGACGCGAAGCGAAACGCTCTCGACGCGCTGACAATGGGAAGGGGTAAAGAGGGGAATTCGGAGCGCACATCGAAGGGTTACGACACAAACAACGACACAAAAGTGCCGCTGGCGTCGATACCCCTACCGCATGTTATTGATTCATTGGTGGAGCTAAGCGGGATCGAACCGCTGACCTCCTCGTTGCGAACGAGGCGCTCTCCCAGCTGAGCTATAGCCCCACGGGTGGGAACAACCAGCATCATTTTAACAGTGAACAGAGCAAATGCGGGAAGCTGGCGGCCAGCACCTCACGCCTTCGTCATACGCCCTTCAAGTCCGCTGAAGAGCGCGTCCAAATGGGCATCGGAAATTTGCCCCTGCGCCATTTCGGCCGACCCCCCGCCCCGTAAACCGTAGGCCGCTAGCGCTTCGCGAAGCAGGCTCCCGCAATCGACCTTCAAATCAGCGCTGGCAGCCACAATCACGCGAGCTGGTTCCTCCTGGGTGGCAGCCAGCAGCACAAAGGTCCGCGGAGCCGATGCAACCAGCCGCGACGCCAGCAATTTAAGGTAACCGGCATCATGATCGGTGAAGGTTCGCCTCACCACTCGGCGACCCTCCTGCAACGGATGCTCCAACAGCAGGCTCGCAGCGTGATAGCCGGCCAGCTCCTCGGTGAGCTTCTGCCGTGCCTTATTCGACGCCTTGCCCTCAGCCAACAGCCGGTCAACGGCTTCTCCCACGTCATGACGCCCCACCGATAACGCGGCCCCGGCGCGCGTAAGCGTGGCCAAATCGTGCCGGGCTGTCGCCGCTGCGCGCACGCCACAGACGAACTCGACTCGAATTCCCTGGCGCATTCGTTCTGTGCCCCGGATCAGCAGGACGCCTATCTGGCCTGTTGACTTTACATGAGTGCCCCCGCAGGCGTTGAGATCGATCTCATCGATCTCGATCAGCCGGATGTCCCCTTCCCTAGCCGGCAATTTATGCAGCGTGCCCGCAGCCAGCAGCATCTCCGCTTCACTCCGCGGTATGGTGCGCATGGTGATCGCGCGATCTTCTGCGATGATGTCGTTGACCGCGTCCTCCACCCGCTCCAACTCCTCCTGGGAAATGGCCTCGCGGGCAAGATCAATAGTAGAGCTCATCTCTCCCAGGTGGAACGAAACAGTCGCCGCGCCGAGCTGACGATAGACAACCGCGGAAAGCAGATGCTGCCCCGAGTGCTGCTGCATGTGGTCGCGGCGACGGCTCCAGTCGACGTGCCCGCGCACCGCGGTTCCAGCCGATAGCGGCTTCGGTGTAGTGTGCCAAACCTCTCCTTGCTCGTCCTCTTCCACGGCGAGGATCGGGGCTTCGAGCAGCGCGCCGCCAGAAGAGGTAGCCGTGAGCAGGCCGGTGTCATGCGGCTGGCCGCCACTGGTGGGATAGAAAGCGCTGCGGTCAAGAGCGATTTGCCACAGCGACCGCCCCTGGGTCCGGGAAACCTCGCGGATGTCGGAAACATGGGCGTCGAAGGAGGCCAGCGAGGGGTCAGCGTAGTAGAGCCGGTGAGACATCCTGCACGTTATTCTATCTGTGGAGATTGAGGTTGCCACTTTTCGCAGGTCGAGCAGTGTTCATCGGGGTCGCTTTTCTGTTGGGCGTTGGGGTGGCACAAGGACAGGATTGCACGCAGCTATTGCAGGCACAGGATGCAAAAGCGGTCACCGCTTGCAAGACACAACTGGAGGAAGCCGAAAATGGCCCGGCCACGGAACGCATGGCGCGGATCGTGGCCAACGATGAATACGGCGTTGCCCTGCTGGCTGTTGCCCATCAACCCAAACAGTCGCTCGATCCTTTCAACCGCGAGATCGCGCTGCTGCCGGCAAGTACCGTTAAACCTGACAGCCTGCAGTGGGCGGTAGCGTTCTGGCACCGGGCCACCGCCTATCAGCAACTGGACCAGTGGGAGCACGCGGCCAGCGATCTGAAGACGGCGGAAGATACGCTAACCCGCGCCATTGCAGCCGCTGCGGCCGGCGATCCAGCCCGGACCGACCATTTCCGGGAACTGCGCCAGCGGGTGCGCAAGCAGCACGCGGATGTGCTGGAGCGTCAGGGCAAGCACGGCGAAGCACAAAGACTGTTAGCTACACAATAGTGCTATGAACCGGAAGCCAGGTGAGCCCCACACCCGGTTGTTCCTCCGGCATAATCAATCATGCGCGTTTGTATCTACGGCTGTTTGGCCCTGCTCATGATGGCCCCGCCATCGCTGGTTAACGAACAGGCGGCAGCCAAGCCGGGGGATGCGGCGCCCCCCGCAACTCCTCTCCCCGCAGGTCCTCCGATGACCGACGAGGATAAGGCCAACCAGTTGAGTGAACAGGTGGGCAAACTGATGGTGAAGTGCGTCAACCTGCTCACCGCCCAGGATCCCCTCTCGCTCGACTATTGCAAACAGCAGCGCGATCTGGCCGACCAGTATCCTCCCCATATGCGTTTGCTGGACAAGATGATGGCCTACGATGAATACGGCATTGCCCTCGCGGCTTTCGATCACAAGCAGCAGGCGCTGGAGGAGTTCGATCGGGAGATCGCGCTGGTCCCCAAAGCAGTCAAGCCCGGGTCACCGGAGTGGAGCACTGCTTACTGGCATCGGGCGATGATCTACAGCCAAATGGGTCAGACCGATAAGGCCGACCACGACTATCGAGCGGCGGAGGAAAACTTCCGCAAGCCCTCACCCACGGCGGACTCAGCGGCGGTGGAGAAGAAGCGGCGGGCCATCCTGCGCCAGCACGCCGCCCTGCTCGAAAAAGAGGGTAAGACCGAAGCAGCCCATCAATTGCTGCAAGAGGCGGCGAAATAGAGAAATGACGGAAGAAGCCCAGGCAAAAGAACAACCGCGGATGAAAGACATTCCGCGTGACGTCGAGCCCTACTTCATCGCTTTTCTGCTCAAGGGCGAGCGCTGGAACGATACTCAGGGCGCGGACGTGGCCGACCTGGTGCCTCGCCAGCTGGCATTCATACGGGAGCAGGTGCAGGCCGGCCGCTACCTGCTGGCGGGGCCGGTCACCGATGATGGACCGCTGGTGGGGATTTCGATCATAGCCGCCGGCACCGCCGCAGAGGCCCTGGCGATCGCCACCGCCGATCCCGGGGTCCAGGCAGGACGATTGAGGGTGGAGGTGCATCCCGCCTTTCTGCCTTCGTTGAAGCAACTGAAAATCAATTATTCTTAGCCTTTCCCTTTTCAGCGCGCTTAATCGCTGCCGCCATCTCCTCCAGGTAGCGCTTCGGCTTTTGCTCCAGCAGCGAGTGCTCCAGAGCCTTTCTGTAGCCTCCGGAATAAATGGCGTAGAACACTGCCAGCGCGCAACCAACCCCCAGCGCGAAGCCAAAAAAATACCCCAGCATAATGTTGTAGAACACGCTCATCGGTCAGAGGCCGCCTTGGGTGGCATGGGAACGGTGAAGGGCTGGCGGCCCCGCCTTTCCCCACTCACTCGGATCCCAGTGGAGGGGGCTGAGTCCGTGACCGCGTTGACGAAAGGTGATGGGGTGGGGCGGAGGCCGGTTTGCGCCCATCGCATCAAAAGTAAGAACAATTTGACTGCCGTTTTGCGTCCAATGGCCATGCTGAATCGCGTCGTCTTTACCAATGAACAGCGTGGTGAGGATCGCGGTGCCATCCGAAGCCAGGTTGAGAGTAAAGACACGTTTCGCCGCGTCGGCCGCGGGCGCATGCCCCTGGTAAGTGCCTGACGGATCAGCCTCCCCCGTCCCCGCCGACATGGTGGCGCAGACTGCCGGCATCAGCCAGCAGAGTGCCAACAAAGAGCGCGTAAACAGGCCACGTGGAAGCATGACGAATGATCATAGATGCCGGTTGCATCCCCGGTCACACGAAATCGCCGCCGAGCGGAAAGGGTATATGATGCGTCTCTATATACGACAGTCTCTCCGTTCAGCTATGGGAACCATGGAAGGACAATTCGTCGGATGGCTGGAGGCCGAGGCGGTGGCCATACCAGAGCAGGATACGCACGCCCAGGTGACCGCGCTGGTGGAAGAGTATTCGACCACGCTTTACCGCGTGGCCTATTCAGTTACACGCAACGCAGCCGATGCGGAAGATGTGGTGCAGGAGACCTTTCTGCGCGTCCTCCGTCATCGCAACAAGCTGGCTGAGGTGCGCGACTATCGCGTCTGGCTGGTTCGCATCGCATGGAACCTGGTGCTCGATCGCAAGCGGCGGGCCAAGACCCGGCCAGAAGTCGACGATTTTGAAGAGCTGGCGCGGGTTCTGCCCACGGGCGAACTGAGTGCGGAAAAGATGGTGATCACCGCCCAGCGTCATGCAAGGATTCTTGGTCTCATTGACACTCTGCCGGCACGAGAGCGCGAAGTATTGCTGCTTTCCGCGGTCAGGGAGCTGTCAACCGTAGAGATTGCCTTGGTCCTTAAGACAACCGAATCGACCATCCGCTCCCGGCTGTATCGCGCGCGGCACGCGCTCGCAGCCTTGCTGGAGCAAGAAGGAAGTTTGCAATGAGCATACATTCGGAAATCGACGATACCCTGCGCCGGCTGGGAAGTGTCGAGCCCCCGTCCGGATTGGAAAGGCGCATCAACCTCCGGCTCCAGGCCCCGCGCAACCGTTTTTCGTTCTCGATGACCCGGATGGTAGCCGCCTGCGCCTTGGCGGCAAGCGTTGCCCTGTCAGCCGTGGCCCTGAACCCAGGGTTACGCAACTTGGTATTTCACCACCATACCAGCGCCCGGAGCACGCCGGTGGTCAACACCCCGCGAGTGGTACCCCCGGCGTCGGGAGGGTTCGGGACCGCTTCGGCGGTGCACGTTCCGGTAGAGCCGGTTCCGGTGCAGCCGACGCCCCTTAACCAGGGCCGCGGGCGTTCCAGGTCAGGACGCGCCCTACTCCCCAACGGGAACCTGGCGCCTCTGCCGCGCGGCGTTGCCGCGCCTCATGCCCCCCCTTCCGCTGCTCCTGATACTCCTGGCTCGACGCGCTAGAGCACGGACTCGATAACCATGTGAACCACGGCCAGCACCACCGCTCCGATAAAAGCCGCTCCGAAGCTTGCTATCTGTAGCCCGGGAGTGATCTTGCTCGCCAGTATGAGCATGAACGCGTTGATGACTAAGAAGAGCAGCCCCAGGGTGAGAATCGCGAAGGGAAAAGTCAACACCTTCAACACCAATCCCAGGGTCATGTTCAGAAAGCCGATCACCAGGACTGCCACCAGCGCGGAGGGCAGGCTGACCACCCGGAACCCGGGCACGATATAAGTCACCGCTAAGAGAGCCAAAGCGCCCAGGACCCACTTTAAGAGCAAATTCACCATCGTTTTGATTTCCTTTCGGACCACTAACCCGCGACTCTGACCGGGAATTCAGTGGTAACAGCCTACGCTAAGATGGGCATCAGGGGGCAAGATGTCTCTTTTAGGGCCACGGCTCGCGACCGCTGCTTGGCTGATTTCGTTAGCATGGCCGTCTGCACCCGGTGTGGCCACCAGTGACCCGGCCACTCTCCCTGATGCGGCGACTATGCTGCGTGAGGTCGAGGCGCACCAGAAGCAATTGGACAAGGTGCGGGAAGACTATACCTTCCGCGCGGTGCAAACCACCCGCCAGCTGGATAGCAGCGGGAACACGAAAAAGACTGAAACCGAAGAGCACGAGGTTTTTTTTGTGAACGGCCACCGGGTGCAAAAACTGGTTCGCAAAGACGGCAAGGACCTGACCCCGGACCAGGCGCGCAAGGAACAGGACCGGGTCAACAAAGAAGTGCTCAAGATCTCGCAGCCGGGCTACACCGATCGTGACAAGGATGACATTACGGTGGCGCGGCTGCTACAGATTGTTACCTTCTCCAGGCCGCGTCGTGTACGCCTGAACGGGCGCGATACCATCGCTTTCGACTTCGCCGGCGATGAACATGCCAAGACGCACGGCAGGGACGAAGAAGCGCTCAAGAAGGTCAGCGGTACGATTTGGATCGATGAGGCGGACCGCGAGGTCTCGCGCATGAGCGCGACCCTCGATGAAAACTACCATGTGGGCTTCGGACTGCTTGCCTCGGTCGCTAAGGGCAGCAATGTGGTCTTCGATCAAGCACTGATTCGCAACGAGGCGTGGCTACCCACGGCAATTGCATTGCATCTGCAGGCGCGGGCCTTTCTGGTTGCTGGTATCCGAGCCGACATCGACGTCCGCTTTGACCAATACAAGAAATTCCAAACCGACGCCGTGCAGCAACCAGGAGCAACGCCCGTAACCACGCATTGATTGCTCTGTCCTGAACAGGAAAGCTTGGGTGTCCCGCATCCCGCTCGTTTCTCGCGAGATGTGGGATACCACGAACGGTAACCCCTTGCCTCCACGGAACGATGAAAGGTCTCAGGATAGGGCAGTGGTATCCCACATCTCGCAAAAACGACCGGGATGCGGGGCACCCATGGTCCATTTACGCGGGGAAAGCCTAGAAGAACGTGGGACTGGCTATTTTTGTTGTAGCTTTTGCGTTGCGATCTGGCCGGCGGCAGTTTTAGAACTTTTTAGCTGGACGTAGATCTTGTTGGCTTCGGCGGGATTGGTCTTTTCATAGAGCGCCGCCAGCTGCAATCGGGCCGCATCGGCCGGCACCGTGTTGGTTGGTTTCGCGATCAGCTGGTTGTAAAGCACAACCGCCTCGCTATTGCGGTTCAGTTGCTGGTATAGATTCGCCAGTGCCAGTTTTGCCAGCGACGCCAGCGCAGCGTCACTCCCGGCCGCAACCTTCTTCAGATAAGTTTCGGCTGCCCCGGTCTGGCCCAGGTCGCTCGCCGTCAGCCCGGCGAAGTACCGGCCGGTCTTGCCGGCCTCAAAAAACCCGTACCGATCGGCGAGCTGTACAAACTGCTGGTTGGCGGAGGTGGCCCGTGCAGTGGCGGTGGGGAAGGTTTTCTCCCCTGGCGTGGGCGGCTGCCCGGGTTGCGCCAGAGGAGCGTTGTAGGTGTCCATCGCCTCGCCGAAAGCTAGGTCGGCTGCTGCTGCGCGCTTGTTGTAAACCACCAAAGCGGCCACTATGATCGCCAGCAAAAGAACCGCAGCCACACTGGCTTGAATGACCCTCGATCGATGTTCCTGAAACCAGTCAACACTGGTCTTGGTAGCTTCGACCAATCGATCCTGTTTGAGCGCGTGACGTGTCTGTGTGTCCACTAATTTCCTTCAGAAGCCATTCGTAGGAGGGGTCGCAGTTCAGCGCCTGTGCCTTTGCCGTCTGCGTGGGCTTCTAAAGTTTAGCAGCGTCGAAGTTTGCGGGTCAAACTCAGGCCGCAGCGACCGGGTCTTCAATCTCGCCGTTTTCGATCTTCTCCCGGCAGTCGATGCAGTAAGGGGTCCACGGGAGTGCTTCCAGCCGCTTCAGACCAATCGTCTTGCCGCAGTGAATGCATTCTCCATACGTACCCTCATCCAGCCTTTTCAACGCCAGGCGGACGAGCGCGAGCTGCTCGTGCCCACTGGTGCCCTGGCTGAAGAGCATCTCCTTCTGGTATGACTGCACGGCCTGATCGGCAGCGTCCAACGCACTGTCTGCTGCAACTTCGCGGCCCTGTTCCACCGCGGAGATCATGGAGTGCTCCAGCTGCTTTTCCTGCCGACGAAGGCTCTGTTCAAATTTCTGTATTGTTTCGGGATTATGCACCACTTTTTTCGTTGCTCCTCGACACGTTAAAAATGTCGTTCTAGTGTCGCCTAATTGGACGCAGATTACCGGTGAAATTATCCTTCTTTTTAAATTTTTTCAAATTTCTTTTCGCATGCCCACCAAGGAACGCCTTGGCGGGCAAAAAATGCTCTAGGCTGGTAATTATGTACGAAGACTTCCATGTAACCGATCGCTGGACCCGGGACGACCTCCACTGCCGCTGGACAGCGAATGTGGTCGCGATCGCCACCCGCCATGCGGACGCGGTCGACATCCGGTTTGAAGTGAATGGCCGGCCGGTCTGGATCGCTATGCCTGCGGAGGCCTGGGTGGAACAGAAAAAACGCTCGGGCCATGTCATAACCGATCGACTGGCGGCGCAGGTGGCGGGACGCTATCTGAAGCAAGCCGCGGAAAATGGCTACGATAACGGACGTGAAATGTACACCATGAGCGTCGCCGAGGTGCTGGAACAGGTGGACGCGGTCATGAAAGAAGCTAAGCACTCCACCTTGCTGCCCGAACTGCCCGTCATGCCTTGACGGCAGGGGCCCTTGGACAAAGCGCAACAGTCGTTGGGCTAATCGCCGCACAAGCGTTGCCCCGATGAGTGGGCTTGGGTAAACTCGTGCATACCCGAGGCGCGGTCACCGGGGGGGAACCTCGAGTGGATTCAGTCAAGGCAACCATACCGACAGGAAAGCTGGTGGAAGGCGCCCACGTCCACCGCAATCTCTCCACTCCCCAACTGGTGGAAGCAGTAATTGCCGGGGGAGGCCGGTCTGGCAAAACGGCGCCCTGGTGGCCCTCACACTCTACGATTTCTTTCTGTTGCCTCCCGTAACTACTTAGCAATCACCACGGGAACCCGCGGCGGAACGGTGCGCCCATCGTGGAAAATGGTCACGATCGATCGCGTGTTGGTGATGTCGTCCAGAGGATTGGCGGCCAGCACGATCAGGTCCGCGCGCTTGCCCGGCCGCAACGTTCCCCTGGTCGCCTCGATGCCCAGCAACGTGGCGTTATTCCCGGTGGCGCACACGATAGCTTGCATCGGGGTGAGCCCCGCCTGCACCATGTCTTCGAGTTCCCGGTGCTCAGAGAAACCTGGAATGCGGGTCGAATAAGCACCTGAATCAGTTCCAAATCCCACCCGAACACCACCATCGTAGACCGCCTTCAGGTTTTTCTGGTCCATAGCGAAGTCCGCCTTGTGCTGGGCAGTCTTCGGGTCCTGGTTTACCTTCTGGCTGTAGGCTTCGCTGGTCAACATCGTCAACACCACGGGCGAGACGGCATCCTTGAAGAAATCGAGCTGCATGAAGCCTGGGTGCTCGGCGTAGATATAGAACGATTCGTCGACCGTGAAGGTGGGAATGTACCAGATGCCACGGCGCTTCATGGCGGCAATCAGTTCCTGGTCGACGGCCTTGTCGCGGACGCTGTGGGCCAGCACGTCGACTCCGTCATTGACCAGCGACTTGGCGTCAGCCAGATAGTAGACATGCGCGGCCACCCGCAGATGGTGTTTGTGCGCTTCCTCGATCACCGCCCGATAGATCTCAGGAGACATGGAGGGTTTGGTTCCCCCAACACTGTCGACCCAGACCTTGACGATGTCTGCGTGGCGCTTGGCCATCGCGTCCACAGCCGCGCGGGCTTCTTCCACGGTTGCCGGCCGGTAGATCTGATCGGCGGCAGCCGGTAAACCCGGAGCTGCGTCCGGAACACCCATACCACGATCTGCTGTAAAAACCGTCGCACCATCGAGTTTGCCCTGCCGTTGTTGCTGGCGGATCGAGTACAGGAGGTCGCGATTAAGCCCCAGGGATAACATCGAGGTCACACCGTAACTCTCGTACTGCCGCAGTTCCGCAAGTACGTTCTCCTCGGTGTAAGCCGAGGCTGAGTTCTGGCCATCAGCGATCAACGCCAGGTGACCGTGGGCATTGATCAGGCCGGGCATGACCGTGTCGCCGTGCAAATCGAGCACTCGCGCACCCGCCGGGACCGCGCCAGCCCCGGTTTGAACCGACCGGATGTGATTGCCCTCGATCACAACCGTCGCATCTTCCAATGGAGCGCCGCCGCTGCCATCAATCACCCGCACATGGGTCAGAGCGGTCACCGCTGAGGGTTGATCTTGGGCTGTTGCGATGGATAGGGGAGCCAACACAAACCACATTGCTAAAGATGCGCGCAGAAGCATGATCGCTAGATCCTCATAGGTGAGATACTCTCCGCAAGGTGCACTGGCAATGTGGCTGGCGCTTGCGATTATTCTTATCCTGCTCTGGGTCGGCGGCTTTCTGCTCTTTCACCTTGCCGCATTTGCACTGCACATTCTACTCATTGTCGCTGCGGTGGCCCTCGTCATCCATCTGCTTACCGGCCGCAGAGTGGTGTAGCCAAGGGCCTACTCGCTGTAATGCAACAGGCTGAAGACGTCATACTCCTTGAACCGGTCGCGTCCGTTGAGAAAGTCGAGCTCGATGGCGAAAGCCAGGCCTACAATCCTGGCCCCCAGCTGGCGAACAAGTTTCACGGTTGCTTCCATCGTTCCCCCCGTGGCCAGCAGATCGTCCACAATTAAAACATTCTGCCCCGGCTCGATGGCGTCCAGGTGGATCTCGAGCGCATCCGTTCCGTATTCCAGGTCGTAAGTCACGCGCGCAGTTTCCGCGGGCAGCTTGTCCGGCTTGCGCACTGGTACGAAGCCGGCATTCAGGCGGTAGGCGAGCGCCGGCCCGAAGATGAATCCCCGGGCTTCGATGCCCAGAACCAGATCGACATCCTCTACACCGATGTAGTGGGCTGCCAATGCATCCACCAGGGTCGCGTAACCCTTCTTGTCCTTGAGCAGGGTGGTGATGTCGTAGAAGAGAATGCCCGGCTTAGGAAAATTCGGAATGGTCCGGATGAGAGATTTCAGAGGCTCACAGTTAATAGGAGGGTGAGTCATGCGTACTACCAGGCTCCTTCAATCTGGAACGATTCCAGGCCGGCTGCCATGGCTTCATCCATATCTTTCTCATGCACAGCATCGACGCGGCTGCCGCGCGAGCCCCGTTCGAGCACGGCACGAAGCTCAGCCAGCTTTTCTTCGCTGCCCGCGACCATGATCTCAACCTCGCCTGCGTCGGTATTGCGAACCCAACCTTTCAACTCGCGAGCTCCTGCTTCCCGATGGACAAGCCAGCGGAAGCCAACTCCTTGAACGCGGCCTTTGACGACGTAGTGGCGCACCATATTCATCCCTTCTCCTATGCTCTCGAGAGGTAAGCGCCCTCGGCGGTATCGACGCGAATCTTTTCCCCTTCGTTTATGAAAGGGGGCACCTGGACCACCAGGCCGGTCTCTGTCTTGGCCGGCTTGGTGACGGAAGAAGCGGTCGCCGATTTGAGGCCGGGTTCAGTTTCGACCACTGTCATCTCTACCGTCCCAGGCAACTCGATACCCACTGGCACACCGTCGAAAAAAGAAACTTTGATCTGAAGATTAGGAATGAGGTACTCGATGGCATCTCCCAGTGTGGCGCCCTTCAGGTTGGTCTGTTCATAGTTTTCGGTATTCATGAAGTAGTAGTCGTCGCCATCCGAGTACAGGAAATCCATCGGAACTTCGTCGACAATAACCCGCTCGATGGGGTCCGGGGAACGGAAGCGGTGCTCGAACATGGCGCCGGTGCGCAGGTTGCGGAGCTTGGCCTGGATGAATGCGCGCAGATTTCCAGGGGTGCGATGCTCGACGCTGAAGACCGTGTGCAGCTCATTATTGTGCTTGATGACCATACCCGGGCGCATCTGTGTGGCAGGAATCGCCATAAAAGAAAAACTCCTTCATCTCTCACTTGGATTGGGTAATACAGAACCTCAAAAGTCGATTGTAGCCCCTTCTCTATTTACCGAAGATTCTCGAAAAGAAGTGACCAATGCGATGGAAGAGGCTGCCTTGGCTGGGTGCCGGATTGGGAGCTGACGGCGCGGATGCAACCTCCGGCGGGGACGTCGGCTGAGGAGCAGGGGTGGTGGCGGCTGCAGGCGGTGGCGGCGCCGGGGCCGGAGGCGCGGCAGTGGGGTTCTCTCCGTTGTAGGTGAGGGGAACAGTTACCTGGGCATGCGTCTCGCCTGGAGGGACCGTAGGCACGGCGTGTGGAGTTGGGGGGGCTGCCAGTCCCTCGCTTTCCGCGATTGGGAACGCCGTGTCCGCAGGAGTAGAGGAAGGACCACCGACCGGCCGACCTGGCGCGGCGGGGTTGGCGGACGTAACACCGGCACTGGCTACAGAAATCGCGGGGGCCGTTGGGCAACCGCATGCCTCCGGTTCATGATCCACCACCTCGTGCAGGCTGCCATGCTCAAAGTTGACCCGCTGATCCGGCAGTACCCGGTACGCCCCGCCCTCCAGTTGGCTGCTCACCGTGACATAGGGCGCACCCGCGCCGTGATTGTCTACGCAGGTATCCCCTTTGGTGTTCACCCGGATACTTAATTCGGCCTGCCCTGGGCCGGAGATAAGAATGCGCAGGTCGGGAGTCATCAGCACATCGGAATACTTGCCCACAGCGTAGTTGGCCTCGATCGCACCGCGGTCGAGCGCCATCATGAGCGCGCTGCTGGCCGGATCATCGATGGAGCGGTCCTTCGACAGGTGCACGCTGCTGGTCGAGCACAGGCGGAGTTCGCCGCCGCGTTCGAGCGCAATCGTCACCGCCTGCTGGCCGGCTGTAATCGCGCTGCCATTGCCCAACAGCGTCTGGCCATGGGAAATGTCAACCGCGCCGGAGACTTGCACTTCGGTGGCGGAGGTTCGTCCGATGGGCTGCTGCGCCGCCAGCAGGGGCACAACCAACGCAAGCAGGCCGATCAGAAGAAATCGCATCACAGATTGAGAAAATTGCGGATCAGGCTCTTGCCATCCACGGTGAGAACGCTCTCGGGATGAAACTGGACGCCCTCAATGGGAAAGCGGCGATGCCGCAGGCCCATGATGGTCCCATTGCCGTGGCCGTTTTCGACCCGTGCGGTGACTTCAAGTTCCTCCGGCAAACCCTCTTCGTCAACAATAAGCGAGTGATAGCGAGTGCAGGTCATGGGGCTGGCAAGGCCGGCGAAAAGATTGCGCCCGTCATGCTCCACCAGGCTGGTTTTGCCATGCATCAGCTGCGGTGCGCGCACCACATTGCCGCCGAAGGCGGCCCCGATCGCCTGATGGCCGAGGCAAACACCCAATATGGGCACTTTCCCCGCAAAATGGCGAATGAGAGGAATGCTCACGCCCGCTTCCTGAGGGGTGCACGGCCCGGGAGAAAGGACAATGCGCTCTGGCTTGAGATCCTCAATTTGCTCGACCGTCAACTGGTCATTACGGCGGATGACCATCTCCGCCCCTAACTCACCCATGTACTGCACCAGGTTGTAGGTAAACGAGTCGTAGTTGTCGAGAACGAAGACCATAAAACGCCACTTCCTTCAGTGTAGCTCGCTCGCAGACTCTATCCTGAGGAGGAAATCCAAGACGTCTGTCCTGACCGCAACTCTGTCCTAAAACACGAATCCGGCACTCTGTCCCGGACCACGAAAAGAAATACCCCCATATCTCGCTGTTTTTCGCGAGATGTAGGATTCCACGAATCTCAACGTCGCTTGTCTAACGGGCCGGGGAATTCGTAGGTTTACAGCGGTCGCGGCCTCGCGTCTCACTTGTTGCCGGCTGCTGCGCGCGCTCTTTCGACAGCCCGCACCACGGCCTTCGCCTTGTTGACCGACTCCTCGTACTCTTCTTCCGGTACTGAATCGGCGACAATGCCGCCACCTGCCTGAATGTATCCCTGCTCTCCTTTGAGCAGCATGCTACGGATGGCGATACAGGAGTCGAAATTTCCTGAGAAGTCGGCGTAGAAGACGCTACCTCCGTAAATGCCCCGGCGTGTCGGCTCCAGTTCCTCGATGATCTCCATCGCGCGAATCTTGGGCGCGCCGCTCAGAGTGCCGGCCGGGAAGCAGGAGCAGAAGGCGTCCACGGCTGAGAGTCCTTGCTTGAGTTGCCCTTCAAGGGCGCTGACCAGGTGCATGACGTGAGAGTAGCGTTCCACATGCATCAGGCTCTTGACCCGGACCGTGCCGAATTCGCAGACCTTACCGATGTCATTTCGCCCCAGGTCGACCAGCATCACGTGCTCAGCCCGTTCCTTCTCATTGGCCCGCAACTCCTGCTCGATGCGGAGATCCTCTTCCTCGTTGGCGGAGCGCGGACGTGTCCCCGCAATCGGCCGGTACTCTACATGGCGCTGTTGCACCCGCACCAGCAATTCGGGAGACGAGCCCACCAGGCAGGTAGAAGCCTTATCCAGATCGAAGCGCAGGAAATACAGGTATGGAGAGGGATTGACGATGCGCAGAGCGCGGTAGACAGAGAAGGGATCCACTCCAGGCTTCACTTCAAAGCGCTGCGACAGCACGGCCTGGAAGATGTCGCCGGCGGCAATGTACTCCTTGATCCTGGCGACGGATGCCAGAAAGTCTTTCTTGAGGGTGTGGCTGGTGACGGAAAGTTTTCCTCTGGGCGGAGCACGCCGGGGTTTGGGGATGGGTCTTGCCAGGCGCTTCTCCAGGCGGCCCAATCGCTGCTTCGCATCTTTGTACGCCGCTGCAGGTTTCTGGCGCCCGACATCGGCAGTCACGATGAGCTGAATCTGCTTGCGCACGTGATCGAACGCCAGAACCTCGTCGAAAAACATCAGGCAGGCATCCGGGACGCCGAGATCATCTTCAGCCAGCACCGGGAGACGCTCCAGTTGCCGCACCACGTCGTAGGCAAAAAAGCCGACCGCGCCGCAGGTAAACGGCGGCAGCCCGGCGATGTGGGCCGGCTTTTGTCCCGCCAACAGCTCTCTTTAACAGGGCAAAGACGTCGCCTTGCAGAGATCGGCTCTTTCCTCGCTCGTTGATGACAATGGAACTTCCGCGAGACAGGATGGTGCGATATGGCCGGACGCCGATAAAGGTATAGCGACCCACTTTTTCGCCACCCTCCACCGATTCCAGCAGAAAGGATTGCGGTTCATCGGAGGCCAGGCGCAAAAAGGCAGACACCGGGGTCTCGAGGTCGGCTGTCAGGGTGCGGTAGACCGGGACCAGGCTGTGCGTGGCCGCCAGGCGGAGGAATTCAGTACGCGTGGGTGCAATCGTAGTGTCTACCGGCATCCTGCTCATACTAAATGGCCATAGCGGCCATCAGGTAAAGAGTAGAGGATTCACCCGAGTGATGCATCTCAAGCAATGGGGGCCGCTTGCCCGAGTTTCCTGGGGACGCATATACTCGACCGGTTTGGGGTTAGTACAAGAAACAGGTCCCGGCCAAGTGGGCGCAATGAGCGCGTAGGGCTCGCCGGGAGCGGAAACCCGGAAGTCTCTGCAGAATCTTTAAGCCGGATTTCGCCCCGTATGAGCGCCTGCGCCGTCCCGCCCGGGCGCGAACGGCTCAACCGCGGCGGGACTTGGCGGACTGCCAACGCAGTCCTTTGGAGAATGGGTTATGCAAACCGTAACGCTCGAGCAGGAGATTAATCCCTGGGAAGCCCAGGCTGCCCGATTTGATTTTGCTGCACAAAAACTCAACCTGGATGAAGGGCTCTGGAAAGTATTGCGCTACCCTGCACGCGAAATCATCGTGCATATCCCGGTGATGATGGACAACGGAACCATTGAGGTATTTACCGGCTTCCGGGTACAACATTCGATTGCCCGCGGTCCGGGCAAGGGGGGCATTCGCTATTCCCCCGATGTAACGCTCGATGAGGTTCGCGCACTGGCCAGCTGGATGACGTGGAAGTGCGCCGTGGTCAACATCCCGTTTGGAGGCGCCAAAGGGGGCGTGATTTGCGACCCCAAGAAAATGTCCATCGGCGAACTGGAGCGCATGACGCGCCGCTACACCTCGGAGCTGATCGAGTTTCTCGGACCGGAGAAAGACGTTCCGGCGCCGGACATCAACACCAACGAGCAGACCATGGCATGGATCATGGATACCTACTCCATGCACATGCGGCAGACGGTGACCGCCGTAGTCACCGGAAAGCCGCTCAACATCGGCGGTTCGCGCGGCCGGCGCGAGGCTACAGGCCGTGGCATCGGGGTGATGTGTGACGAAGCTTTGCGCTACCTGAATATGCAGCGCGAAGGATGCCGGGTGGTGATCCAGGGGTTTGGCAACGTGGGCTCGAACGCCGCCAAGCTGATGATGGAAAAGGGCTACAAGATCATTGGCATCGCCGAATATGACGGCGGACTCTATAACAGCAACGGGATCGACATTCACCTCCTGCTCGAGTACCGCCAGCGCAACGGCACGGTTTTGGGCTTCAAGGGTGCCGAAGCGGTCAATTCTTCTGATTTGCTGGTTTCCGATTGCGAGATCCTCATCCCGGCGGCCACGGAAAACGTCATTACCAGCCGCAATGCGGACCGCATCAAGGCGCGCATTGTTTGCGAAGGCGCCAACGGTCCAACTACAGCGGTTGCCGACGAGATCCTGGCAGACAAAAAGATCTTCATCGTTCCCGACATCCTGGCCAATTCCGGCGGGGTTACGGCTTCCTACTTCGAATGGGTGCAGGATCGCCAGGGCTATTTCTGGAAGGAAGCGGTGGTCAACGAGCAATTGGAGAGCATCCTGGCGGAGAGTTTCGGTGACGTGGTTCGCTACGCGGAAGCGCACGCAGTGAACAATCGCATTGCCGCCTATATGCTGGCCATCGACCGGGTTGCCTTCACCATCAAGCAACGCGGCATCTACGCCTGACCCGGATTTCCTGCCACGTTGCCCTGGACAAGGCCGCGTGTGCGTCTTTCCGCAAAGAAAGGCGTCATGAAACGTACCAACGCCACCAAGCTCCACAGGAAAATCTGGGGGAGCACGGACTAAAGTAACGTGTGCCTACGCACGATGCACCCGGCGCCAAGCCAATGGCAGGCGCCTGGTGCATAATTAACGGAAGGGCGAACGCTGGCCTTCCCTCAACAGTCGAGTCGATCGTGAACCTGCCAAACTCCATCACGATGAGCCGCATCTGTTGCATTCCTCTGCTCATCTGGATGCTTTCCAGTGTCTTTCCCTTCCGCAGTGTCCACGGTGAACAGGAAATAGCCGCCTCCCTGGTATTCATCCTGGCCTCCATCACTGACGGCGTGGACGGCTATTTGGCGCGCAAACGCGGTCAAATCACAACCATGGGCATGTTGCTCGATCCGTTGGCCGACAAGCTGATGATTACGGCGGCGTACGTTTGCCTGGTGCAGTTCAACCCCCACCTCATGAAGGCCTGGGTCGCGGTGCTGGTCATTGGCCGTGAGTTCCTGGTGAGTGGCCTGCGCTCGATAGCCAGTTCGGAAGGGTTCACCATCGAGGCCAGCGATCTGGCCAAGCTAAAGACGGTGATCCAGATCGTGTCGGTGGTGGCGGTGATTCTGGCCCACGGCTGGTATGCCTGGCACTTCGGCTGGTTCATTATGCCGGTGGAGTGGATCGCGATCGCTGCCATCTACTTCATGGTGCTGGTCTCAATCATCTCCGCCGTGGATTATTTCGTGGCCTTCTGGCGCAAGATCGACCATGCCTCCGCCGACCGCCGCTCCCACGCCAGCTTTGTCCTGAGCCGAAGAAAAGACCTGCCCGCCGCCAACAAGGTTGTCTAGGCAATTCCTCTAAACAATGTTGGGTGCCCCTCGACATTGTTTGGACTGACGGCAAAAACAAAACCCCGGCTGATTGCCGGGGTTTTGTCTGTCTTTCATGTGCAAAGCTTCTTATGCAGGTACCGCATGTACATGCACCGGACGAGTGAGCCGCTGCACGAAGTGATAGGGAGGCCAGGGTCCAGAGAGTTGCATATGGCAATCCTTCAACTGCTGGCTGGCGCTTGAGTACTTGTTCTGGTAGCGCTCGATACCCTTGTGATCGATCAGGTGGGCGATGTCGAGCAGCATCTTGCCGGAATCCATTCTGCGGCAACTGATCTCTTCATCGAGCGGACTGAACATGCGGTGCATCTGCACCGAAACGGCCCGCGCCTTGGTCTGCCGTTCGCGTTGCCGGGTAGCACTTTCTCGCAAGCTGGACAGGTATTCTTTGCCCACCCGGTCCATCGGAACTGGTGTGCCTTGTTCACGGCAGCAGTCATCCAGAAGGACTTTGAGGTGCATTTCCGCCTTACCGCGCAAACGCTCAACATTGGCAAGAAACTGCCGTTGATTGGAGCGTATCGATTTTCTCAGGGCTTCGTCGTCCGCAAAAACAGTGCCAAAGCGGAAAGGAAGAACGGTGGAGAGTTTGAAACAGTCGCTGATCACACGTGCGTGCTCTACGGCTGCTTTCTGGTCTAGGTTTTCTGAGGGATGATGTTCGCTGACGATAACTGCTAGATCACTGGCTGGATAGAGGAAAATCTGATTTCCTGAGATTCCCATCACCGATTCCATTGGAATGGGTTTTCGATGGCGGCTAAGTTCAGGAAACGCCTGCTTTTCACTAATACAATAGGCATACCATGCCATAGACAGTCACTCCACACACGCTGACGAAGGAAGTCGCCAGCTTTTCTTTTCTTTCGTGAGGCCTGGAACGACTTCGTAGGGGAGATCTGGCACGTCCAAGGAAGCGGACTGCACCGAACCGTCTCGTATCCTAGTCCCGGATTTATACGACTGGCAACAGAAAGGCTGCCGGGATAAGGTACAAATTGCACGGTTCGATAAATCGAATTCGTACTACGGGAAATAATTTTATTCCCATCAACAACTGAGGAAAAGTGACCCCAAACTGCAAATAACTAGGGACGGGTCATCAGGTAAGCGACCATTCCTGTCGTAGCCAGGAGCAGCACAACTATCACGACAGCCATGGTGATCATCCACTTGCGGAGCGATCGGATGTCGGTAAAAAGCCTGCGGCTTTCCTCGATGCTGTTCTCATGAACCACCCGCAGGCGGCCCATTTGCTGCTCGATTCGCTCCAGTTGGATGGCCTGATTCCTGACCTGCACTTCCAAGTCACGGCTGCCGGTCTGCATCCCGGCAATTCCCTGTTTAAGCTCGGCAAAGTCGGGGCCGGGCTTAAGCAAGCCCCGATCGAGAAGTGGCACCAGACGAGCAAGATAGGGCAAGAGGACGCGCAGCTGAAGCAGAAGTTCCCACATAGAGCGGTGCGAGCCTTTCTCCGCTTTTTCGAGCGCGAGCGGGGGTAAGGTGGGTTCGGCGGCAGGGTCGGAAGTTCGATCTTTCGTCATCGAAGGGGGCCGGCAGAGCAGGCTCTTGCCTCTGCACATGGTACGCAGTCGGCCAAAACTTGCCTAGAGAGTGGTTTACCAGCGAAAATGGAAAGTTATGCTGGCGCTTTCGCGCATATTCCATTTTTGGGAATCAAGCGAGTAATTTCTATGAAAAAAAGTGTTGACCCTCACTTTCGATCGCGTTAAGTTCTACATGGCTTAGTGAGAGCGCGCCTTTTGGGCATTATCTGTCCCTTTCTGTGATTGTCCTGCTTCAGCACGAGGGCATCGAGCATCCGGAAGACGGAACTTCATTAGGCATAGAGGTCACAGCAGCGCGACATGCCTGTACTTGGTGGCATGCGCAACCTGGAGATAGAGGCCAAGCCTGTAAAAGCGCCTCTGCGTAAGGGTTCCGCGCGAGGGAATTCCGCCGGAAGCGCCGTTTACGACGCGGAGAATCTTTCCAGTATCCGGTTGGACAACAATAAACTCAGACGAAAAAATTGTTCCCGCAAGAGAGCATTCGCGTCTAACAAATAGAAAAACGACCGACGCCGCGCCAGGCAGATCCTTTGCCGTCTCAAACAATGCGCACATGGACGGTCAAAGGATGAAGGAGAATAGAGATGCGCTCTGATCTTATCTTTGGGGCACTTGCCCACGTTGAAAATCGCTATACACTGTGTCAGCTGGCCTCGAAGGCTACGCGTAAGCTGCACAAGCCCAATACCCGTCTACAAGACACCACCAATGAGGTTCTAGTCCGCTTCCATCACGAGAGCCCGGCGGCACCAGCCGCCTCTACCCCGGAAGCATCTCAGATCCAGCAGCGCCGCGCAGCTTAAGCGCGGCCTGTTCTGGGCCTTTTCGACCCCTTCCTAAGAAACTCGAACCTGCTTAAACCAGCAAGATTCCTTCCCAGATAAACCCCTCCATAGCTACCCGCCGTAGGTGAAAATGACCATTTCCGAGTTAAAAGAAAAGAACATAACGGAGCTAAGCCGCATCGCCCGCACGCTAGAGATCCCGGGCGCCAGCGGTCTCCGCAAGCAGGATCTTATCTTCAAGATCCTTCAGGCCCAGAGCGAAAAAGAAGGCCACATTTTTGCCGAAGGAGTGCTTGAAATCCTTCCCGACGGCTACGGTTTTCTTCGTTCGCCTGATTACAACTACCTGCCCGGCCCGGACGACATTTACGTCTCTCCATCGCAAATCCGCAAATTCGACCTCAAGACCGGCGACACCATCAGCGGCAACGTACGTCCTCCCCATGAAGGGGAAAAATATTTTGCCCTGGTCAAAATTGAGGCCATCAATTTTGAGTCGCCCGAAGAGACGCGGAACAAGATCCTGTTCGACAATCTGACCCCTCTCTATCCGCAGGAACGAATCAAGATGGAAACCGTCCATGAAAATACCAGTGGGCGGGTTACGGATTTGCTGACCCCGGTGGGTAAAGGCCAGCGTGGCCTCATCGTCGCTCCTCCGCGGACCGGGAAGACGATGCTGCTGCAGTCGATCGCCAACTCCGTCACCACCAATCACCCTGAGGTTGCCCTGATCGTCCTGCTGATCGACGAGCGCCCGGAAGAAGTCACGGATATGCAGCGGTCGGTTAAGGGTGAAGTGATCAGCTCCACCTTTGACGAACCGGCAGCGCGCCACGTGCAGGTGGCCGAGATGGTGATCGAAAAGGCCAAACGGCTGGTTGAGCACAAGCGCGATGTGGTTATCCTCCTTGATTCCATTACCCGCTTGGCGCGCGCCTACAATACCATCGTCCCGCCCTCAGGCAAGGTACTGTCGGGCGGCGTCGATTCCAATGCCCTGCAGCGCCCGAAACGTTTCTTTGGCGCGGCACGCAATATTGAAGAGGGCGGCTCGCTGACCATTATTGCTACGGCTTTGGTCGACACCGGCTCGCGCATGGATGAAGTCATCTTCGAAGAGTTCAAAGGCACTGGCAACATGGAAGTCATTCTGGACCGTAAGCTGGTCGACAAGCGGGTCTTTCCCGCCATCGACATCCAGCGCTCCGGGACGCGTAAGGAAGAGTTGCTCATCCCCAAGGAAGATCTACAGCGCATCTGGGTTCTGCGTAAGGTCCTCAATCCGCTTTCCCCCGTCGAAGCCATGGAGTTGCTGGTCGACCGCCTGGGCAAGACGCGCAATAACGCCGAGTTCCTGCTCAAGATGAACTCCCTGTAGCACCAGACGATAAGGGAAAGCGCCGCCCTCTCCCTTGTCATCCGAACCGGAGCGTCGGGAGCTCTGAAAAGCTCAACTTGGGATTTCTCTTCGCAACAAATCAAGGGGTGGACCATATCTCGCTCGTTTTTGGCGAGATGTGGGATACGCGAACCTTAAATATTCTTTGCCAATTGAGCGGAAAACTGGCCGGTGTAACGCCGTGGTATCCCACATCTCGCCAAAAACGAGCGAGATATGGGGCAGCCGAGGTCCCTCTGCTGGTGCAAGCCCCTTGGTGCAGGTTTCTTCACCCCTCTCTAGATATGCGCCATCCCCCCTGGAGCTGTAATCTGTTAGACACACGGGGGGAGTCGCGTGGCAACGGAGTCCAAGCACCGCAGGAGTGCCGTCGTAGCGCTCGGCGGAGGCATGTTCCTGCTTCTGCTCGTGCTGGCTGCGTTAAATGCCTTCAACCTGCCGTTTCTGCGCCCCCACGGCACCGGACAGATCTTCCTCTTCACCGCCCTTTCGGTAATCGCCTTCCTGCTGCTGCTCACCTTGCTGGTCCTGCTCTTCCGCAACATTGTGAAGTTGCTGGCCGACCAGCGCAGCCGGGTGCTCGGCTCCAGGATCCGCAGCCGGATGTTGGTGGGCGCCCTTCTGCTTTCATTCGCGCCTGCCGTGTTCATGTTCCTATTCAGCTTCGGGTTGCTCAACCGGTCTATGGAGCGATGGTTCTCACAGCCAGCCTCCCAACTTCGCGAGGACTCGACCCGGGTGTCGCTTGAACTCTCTCAGTACGCGGCCGCGAACGCCAGGGCAGAGGCTGGATCCTTGGCCGGTTCCCCCAGCCTGCTTCACGCCGTGCAAACGGGTAACACCGAAGCGCTGCTGCGCGAAATCGGCACCCACCGCATCACCCTTGAGGGTGGCTTTGCCGTCGTCTTCCGCAACGGCGCGGCGATCGGCCAATATCAGTTGCCCCAGGATACTGGTCACGCGATTATCCGCTCCTGGATGGATGAGGCAGAAGCCGATGTCGCCCAGGGGCACGAGACGTTAACCGCAACAGTTCTGCGCGCGGCCCAGCGCAGTGATGTGCCCATGCTGGTGAGCGGAAAAGACGAATACGTACTGGGTGAGGCCAGCACCGGGGATGGGGGTATTGTGGTGGCTGGTTTGCCTCTCCCCCCTGGGCTAAGCGCTACGGTGCAGGACATTCGCTCCGGCGCCCGCGATTACCAAACCCTTTATCGCGATCGCAGACGCATCCGCACCACCTACCTGCTCCTGCTATTCCTGCTGACCACGCTGGTATTTTTCGCCAGCAGCTGGCTGGCGCTCTTTCTCTCCAAGCAAGTGACCCGTCCCGTGGAGGCTTTGGCGGATGCCATGGACGCTGTGGCCGCCGGCCACTACGCTCACCGGGTAAAAGTGGAGGCTACGGAGGAGCTGGGGGAACTGGTGCGATCGTTCAATCGCATGGCAGAAGATCTGGAAGAAAGCCGCGCGCTGGCGGAAACCTCGACAACCCAGCTCTCGGCGGCCAACCGGGCACTGGAGGAGCGCCGCAGCGAGCTCGAAACGGTTCTGGAGACCATCCCCAGCGGAGTGGTGACGCTCGACCCCCAAATGTGTGTTCTGCAGGCGAATCGCGCCTCGCGCAACCTGCTGAGCCCCCGCAACCACCACGATCTTTCCGGCATGCCACTGGAGTCGATTTTGCCCCGCGATATTGCCGATGAGCTGATCGTGCTTCTGCGCCGCAGCAAACGCATGGGCCTGGCTGCCACGGAAATCGAGTTGCCCGGCCCGCGAGGCGCCTTGAACGTCACAGCAACCATCGCCCGGCTGGAGTTGGGCAAGGACCGCGAGGGATGCATCCTGGTGTTGGAAGATGTCACCGACTTCCTCCACGCCCAGCGGCAGGTGGCGTGGAAGGAAGTGGCTCAACGGGTGGCCCACGAAATAAAAAATCCGCTGACGCCTATTGCGCTTTCGGCGGAACGAATTCGCAGGCATGTCGACCGTCCTACACCGGACTCAGACTCCGTGATTCGCAAGTGCAGTGACGTTATTTTGGGTTCAGTGCAGACCATGCGCAGGCTGGTGGACCAGTTTGCCTCGCTGGCGCAGTTCCCTACCTCGCGGCCCAAAGTATACGACCTGAATTCCATTGTGGAGAGTGCCCTGGCCCTCTTCGCCGGCAGACTGCAGCACATTCGCATCGTGCAGCGCCTGGGGACCGGTATTCCCCCGGTGTTAGCCGATCCTGAGGCGTTGAAGCGCGCTCTGGCCAACCTCATCGACAACGCGGCCGAAGCGATGCAAAGCAGCCTGCTGCGTGAACTGACGATTGAAACCGCGCTGATCGAGGGGCACACCACGGCGGAGATCGTGGTCTCGGATACTGGTCATGGCCTGAACGACGAAATGCGGGAGCGTCTTTTCCTGCCTTACTTCTCTACCAAACAACGCGGCACCGGCCTGGGGCTGGCGATTGCCTCGAAAATCATTCAGGAACACAGCGGGGCCATTCGCGCGGAACAGAACAGTCCTACAGGAGCGCGATTCATCATCGAACTGCCGCTGGCCGATGCCAAGAGCGTGCACGAAACAGCAGCTCTGGTAGGCGTTAACGGCAGGCCGCCGTCATGAACCACATTCTGATCGTTGATGATGAGGCGGAAATCCGTGAATCCCTGGGCGAGATCCTGAAGGAAGACGGGTATGCCGTTACCAGCACGGCCACTGCTTCTGAGGCCATGGTGCTGCTGCGGGACGCTTCTTATGACGTAATGCTGCTCGACATCTGGCTGCCCGATCGGGACGGCCTGGATGTGCTGACGGAAATTCGTTCGCTGGCCATCGAGAGCACGCCGGAAGTCATCATTATCTCCGGTCACGGCACCATCGAGACTGCGGTGCGTGCCACCAAACTCGGCGCATTTGATTTTCTGGAGAAGCCGCTCTCCATCGATCGCACCCTGATCCTGCTTAAGAATGCCGTGGAAGCGCGGCGGCTGCGCAGTGAGAACCAGGAGTTCAAGCGCCAGCTGCTGATGCACGTACCCATTACTGGCGAGAGTGTCTCCATCAAGGCGCTGCGCCAGCAAATTAGACTGATGGCGCCCACCAACGGGCGGGTGCTTATCTATGGCGAATCCGGTTCCGGGAAGGAGCTTATCGCTCGCGCCATTCACAGCGAGAGTTTGCGCAGCGACCGTGTGTTTGTCGAGTTGAACTGCGCCGCCATTCCTGAGGACTACATTGAAAGCGAGATCTTCGGCTATCGCCATGGCGCCATCCCCAATGGCCCGGTTGAGAAGCTCGGAACCTTCGAACGAGCCGACGAGGGCACCCTTTTCCTCGATGAAGTGGGTGACATGAGTCTGAAAATGCAGGCCAAAGTTTTGCGGGCGCTGGACGAGCAGCGTTTTACCCCGGTGGGGGGCACGCAGACCATCCAGGTCGACGTGAGGGTCATTGCCGCCACCAATAAGGACCTGGAAGAGGAAATCGCCAAGGGAAACTTCCGCGAGGATTTTTTCTACCGCCTGAACGTCATCCCTTTCTATGTGCCACCCCTGCGCGACAGGAAGGAAGATATTCCGCTCCTGGTGCGCGAATTTCTGCAGGAGTTCGGACGTCAGTATGGCCGTCCGCGGATCGAAATGAGCGATGAGGCGATTACGGTGCTCAAGCAATATCATTGGCCGGGGAACGTGCGCGAGCTGAGAAACGTGATCGAGCGGGTGATGATTCTGAACCCGCAGACCATACGCATCGAACGCAAGCACCTGCCTATGCTGGTCTTCCGCGGCAACAGCCGCAAGGGAGAAGAATTCAGTACCCTGCACCAGGCCCGGGAAGCATACGAGCGCGATTACATTCTCAAAAAAATAGATGAATGCCACGGAAACGTAAGCCGCGCCGCCGAAGCGCTGGGCCTGGAACGCAGTCACCTGTACCGCAAGATGAAGAGCCTCGGCATCAGCGTGCGCGAGTAGGTTTTCGGTTCCGGAATTCCCAAACTTCCCAAAGAATTGTTCCGCCCTTTATGTTCTTTCCCGTGCGGGTTTGCTGCGGGTTGGGCTCTCAGGCTTCGCCTGGGCAAGATCTTCCAGTTGCTTTCGCCAGTCCAGGGAGTCGACGAAGTATCTTGACTCGCGCCAGTTCTCCTCAACGATCACATGCAGCTCAAGATAGACCCGGGTGCCCAGCAGCGACTCAATCTCCTTGCGCGCAGCCGCGCCTATGCTCTTGAGTTTGCTGCCGCCCTTACCAATCAAAATCGCCTTCTGTCCTGAGCGCTCGCAGTAGATCACCGCCGAAATGCGAGTCAGAGGCAATTTTGATGACTTGCTGACAACAACTTCCGGCTCTTCAAAGCGCTCGACCACCACCGCGGAAGCATAGGGAACTTCTTCCCCGGTTTCCAGCAGTATGCGTTCGCGGATAAGCTCCGCAACCAGGAAGCGCTCGGGCTGGTCGGTGAACTGCTCTCTGGGAAAGTATCGCTGGCCCTGTGGCAGATACTCCACCAGTTTCATCAACAACGTGTCCAGACCATCCTTCTTGCTTGCGGAGATGGGAATTACTTCGGCAAATGGATACAAAGCGCTGAATCGCTCGATGAGGGGCAGAAGCTTGGAACGCAGAACCAGGTCAATCTTGTTAATCACCAGGAACACGGGGCAGTCGAGCTTTTGGATCAGCTGCAAAACAAACGCGTCTTCACTGCTTTCCCGTTCCGCCCGAGGCGATTGCTTCTTTCCGGGCGGGGATGGGTCGCTGTATCGGGCCGCGTCCACCATCAGGATGACGATGTCCCTGCTCTCCAGGGCTTCGTAAACTTCCTGCATCATGCGCCGGTCCAGTTGAGAGCCTGGCCTGTGGACCCCAGGGGTGTCGACAAAAACGATCTGTGCGGCGCTCTTCCCCTTGCGCGCCGGCACTTCCACGATTCCCTGAATCCGGTTGCGTGTGGTCTGCGGCTTGTTGCTGACGATCGCGATTTTTTCGCCGATGAGCGCGTTCAGCAGCGTTGACTTGCCAGCGTTAGGACGGCCGAGAATGGAGACGAAACCAGATCGCACATCTTAGTGTAGCCCCATCAACGATCGTCGCTCTCAATCGCTGAGACACGCACCCGTTCAATCCGGCGGTCGGTCGACGCCACGACTTCAAAGCGCAGCGAGTCGGCAACGATCACCTCGCCCGGCAACGGTATTCGTCCCGCGATCTCGCTTACTAGTCCGCCCACTGTCGCGGCCTGGTATTCCTGCTCCACCTGGTAGCCGCCACTCAATAGATCTTCCAGCCGGGCTACTTCCAGATTCCCGGAAACCAGCCACGTGCCGCCGGCCTCGTGCAGTGGCACATCCTGCTCACTGTCATATTCGTGCTCATCGCTGATACGGCCGACGATCTCCTCCAGCAAATCCTCGATCGTCACCAGGCCCGCCACACCTCCGTACTCGTCGATCACAATGCGCATGTGCTGCTTCTCGCGCTGCATCTCCCGTAGTAGTTCATTGACCCGCTTGGTTTCCGGTACCAGAGCGGCCGGCCTCTGGATACTGGCCACCGTCTGCGTGCGGGCGGCGTCATCGGCGATATGGAGCAGGTCATGGGCGAAGGCAATCCCAGTAACGTGATCGAGCGAGCCCTTGAATACCGGAACGCGCGAGTACGGATACTTCTTCAAGCCGGCGATAAAGGCTTCCAATGTCATGTCACCTGGAACAGCAAACACGTGCGGCCGCGGGGTCATGACTTCGCGCACCACCTTATCGCCGAACTCAACCGCGGATCGGACCAGATCGCGGTCACCCTCTTCGATGATTCCCTCTTCCTCTCCCGCTTCGATCAGAGCCTCCACCGCCGCCTCACTTGGATCTTCTTCCAGATCGCCGGCCAGAGGTTCGGCCAGGGCGGCGATCGAAAGTAGAAACGAGAGCAACAGGGTGACCGGTAGGACAATATAGAAAAGCACCCGGATAACCAAGGTCAGGCGTACGACCCAGAGCCCGACAGTGCGGGTGAAAAATACGAAGGGCAGGAATTGATTGAAGATCACGATGACCAGCACGGCGCCGAGCACCGCCTGCGCCACCTCGGCCGCGGTGGGCCGGGCCCCCGCGTTGGCCGCAAAAAGCAGTACCCCAAAGTAGAGGGCCAGCGACGCCAGAGAGAACTGGCTCAGCACGGCGGCAGAAAGCGCGATCCGCTCCCGGCTGAGCCCCAACCGCGGCTCTACCTTCAGCTCCCAGACGTCGATGTTCTCCTGGAACTCACCGGAGAGAAACTTGCCCGTCTCCGCATATAGTCGAGCGATGTAAGACGAGAGCGTCAGAATAGCCAGCAGCAGGGCAATGATGATCGCGGAAACGAGGCTCATGGCTTGCCGCCCCTCTGCGGAGGTCGGCCAGCTCGTTCGACCAGGCCGGCGGGCAAGGCCAACTGCTTGCGCAGCAGGCTTTCGCGGCGCCGCATCTGCCCTCGATCACGCTCATGATCGTAACCGGCGAGGTGCAGCAGGCCATGCAGGATCAATATCTTAACTTCTATCTGTAAGGTGTGGCCGTGGTCTGCGGCCTGCACCGAAGCAGTCTCCAGAGAGATGGCCAGATCGCCGCCCTGACCGCGGTTCGCGGCCTCTGCTAGTGCTGGAAACGAGAGCACATCGGTGGGCTTGTCTATTCCCCGAAACTGACGATTCAATTGGCGTAGTCTTTCATCTCCGGTCAGGAGGACGGAGAATTCGCCGGTCAAACCAAGCGCTTTGATAGCGCCGGCCAGGAACTGGTTCAGGTCACGCTTGCCGAGAGCAGAGGCGGCCGGTGAAGTCTTCGCTCGGGCAGCTTCGATAACAATCATCTTGCCATGCCCTCTGCGTGTCGCAGATCAAGGGTAAGGAAACGCAGAGTGCAAGGTTATTGTATGTCACGCCCGCTACTGCGGTTTCGCTGCCGATTTCGCGGGAGCACCTTCGCGCAAATTAAGCGGCAGTTCCCTCTGCGCCCGGCCGAAGCTGTCGTACGCGCGGATGACCCGCTGCACCAGGTGGTGACGGACCACGTCGCCGTCTTCGAAATGGCAGAAACGGATGCCATCCACGCCCCGCAGAATCTCAATTGCCTCCACCAGGCCGCTCTTCTTGGGATTGGGCAGATCGATCTGGGTTACGTCGCCGGTAATGACGGCCTTGGAATTGCTGCCCAGGCGGGTCAGGAACATCTTCATCTGTTCGCTGGTCGTGTTCTGGGCCTCGTCCATGATGATGAAGGCGTCGTTGAGCGTGCGGCCGCGCATAAACGCCAGTGGAGCCACCTCGATCACGTTCCGCTCCAGCATTTTGTCCACCCGGTCCTGCTCCAGCAGATCATAAAGTGCGTCGTAAAGCGGACGGAGATACGGGTCCACTTTTTCCTGCAGCGTTCCGGGTAAAAAGCCCAGTCGTTCGCCTGCTTCGACCGCCGGTCTCACCAGGATGATGCGGCTCACCTTCTTGGCCAGCAACGCGGCAGCTGCCATGGCAACTGCCAGGTAGGTCTTCCCGGTGCCCGCCGGGCCGACGCCAAAAACCATATCGCACTCCTCGATGGCTTCGAAGTAGCGCCTCTGGTTGATGGAACGGGGTTGGACCATGCGCTTGATGCCCGCGGAACGTTGCTTGCCACTCTCGACTAATCCCCGCAGGGTTACCGCCGGATCGGCGGTTACCAGCTTGAGCATTCCGTGCAACTCGCCGTTGCACAGCAGCGTGCCGTTGCGTCGCAGATGCTCATAGTCGGCAAAAACCCTTTCAAAGCGGGCAATTGCCTCCGGAGAGCCTTCCACGTGCAGTGCATCGGAACGCAAGTCGATGCGGACGTGCAGATTTTGCTCAAGTAGTCTGAGATTTTCATCGCGAGTCCCGAACAGGGGCTCCAGGTTGGGCGTGATTTCCAGCGCTTTTTTCATCAAGCGGAGAAATGACCTCCTGTCATGTCCGTGAGGAATGACATGATTGTTAGGACGGTTTCAGAACACAATCTGTGGATGGGCAGCGAGGCAGGATACTGCGCGTGCATCGGATGCTTAACCGGGTTGGCGATAATCACCAGATATTTCCCGAGGATGCGCACAGAGTAGCGTTTGCCGATCATGGCGTCAACGCCTATTCCGTGAATTCTTACCCATTGGATGCACTGTAGTGCCCCCGCGGTCCTGTCGAACAGCAGGAGGATTGACCCCGGTCGCCAAAGCCCGTAAACTTAAGGTTTGCGGGCGACGGCACTTCTTTCCGCCTGCTTCCAGTTTCAAGAAAGATAAGGGTTTAGGATGGCAAATCATGTGTCGGCGCTGAAGCGCGCCCGTCAGACAGTCAAGCGCACCGCGGTCAACCGCGCCAATAAGAGTCACGTTCGCAAGTCCCTTCGCGCGCTACGCGAGGCTATTACCAAAGGCGATTCCTCCGGCATTGCCGAGCAATATGGCAAAACCGTCTCCGCCCTCGACAAGAGCGTGCAAAAGGGTGTGCTACACCAAAATACCGCCTCCCGCTACAAAAGCCGCTTGCATGCGCGCGTGAAGGCTCTCACCAAGAAAGCTTGAAGGGTACGGGCTTTAGCCCGTACATGCAATTTCCAACAGACAACGGGCTTTATAGGCCGCTGAAAATTTCCCTTAGCGGCTAAAACCGCACCGGTTGGAAATCGTCTAGGTACGACGTAAAGGTCGTACCCTTCGGAAACATTGGGTTTTTCCGCAGCCTGTTTAGTCCGCGCAACCTCACTTCTTCTTCGCCACCTGAGGATTGGTTTTTTCCGGCGCAGGAGGGGGAGGCACCTTGTAGATCTCGATTGCGCCCTCGCGCAGGACGGCCAGGCGCTCTCCATCCTCAGAGAGCGCAAAGTTCTGGCCAGCAGTCAGAATGGGCGATGCGTTGGTGCTCATCAAGAGCGAACCCGTCGCCGTATCGAAAACCTGCACCACCTGCTCGCGCACATCTTCGTCGTTGAGCGAGTCGACCAGATCAATGAAGTGGGAGACGCGCAGCAGGCTCACGGCGAAACGATCGCCGCTTCGCGAATAAGCGAATGTAGGCCATACCAGGTGGCCCTCGCGATGCCCGCTCCACAGCTTCTTTCCATCCGTGGTCCAGACGTCGAGATAAACATCGGGCGACTTGGGACCGCAGCTCTCGATGATCAATGCGTTCTTATTGAGGAAATTTTCGTGTGGCGTGCACGTGGATGCCACCCGGCCCAAGACAAGCGACACGCCTTGAAAGGGGATGAAGCGAACCAGGAATTGGTTTTCGCCCTTATCCTGCGCCACACCCACATATCCGCTGGAGGTGATAGGCACATGGATCGGCGTTTCCGTTCGCAGTGCAGCCAGTACATCTCTGGAAGCTACATCCACCAACGTAATTTGCGTGTCCTCGGCGGGAGGCGGTTCCCCGTACTGCACCGCCTGCGCTTCCAGCTTGCTGTGCTGTTCGGGAGTGTGCCGTTCATATTCGTGCTCGACCACCAGGATGCGGCCGTCCGGCGACACCTCCGTTTCAAGTACCGGCGTAGCAACCTCGATGTAGTGGTGCAGCTTCAACGACGCGTCGGTGAGCGAGTAGCTATTGCGCTGGCGGACCAGAAACCTGCCGCCACCTAATGGCCACAAATACCTGAAGCGGTCATGCATCCGCCACTCTGCGGACGCCTGGACCGTCCCGTCAGGAAGAGCGAGGGTTAGGGCCTGGATGATCTGGTCGTTATCGTTCCGCCCGGGATTTTCCTCGCGTCGCATCAGCCGCGGCTGATGGAAGGTGAATAACAGGTGTTGGGCATCGATGAAGTCGAGAGAACCGAATGCCTTTCCCGACAACATGTATAGCGGACCGGGCGGCCGATAGCCCAACGGCCCAACCAGGATGCGTTCCTCGGGATCAGGCGGAGGCGGCTCTTTGCTGTGCGAGGAAGCAGAGAGGGGCGCCACGGCCAGCCACAACACCAGCACAATCACGGTGGGCGGAAAAAGGCATCTCGGCAGCATACTGCTAGTCCTGCGGTTCTGTGGAAGAGCGACGATTCTGGGTGCCCCCGCAAAGAACGCGAGGTATGGGGCACCCTCTGACTTGAGTGTAGAAGATTTTTAGGGTCTCACAGATCCATCGCGTATTGGGTGCTGGCTAGGGCGGAGAAGCGGGGACGCGGTTCGCTGGCTAGATCCATCACCAACCGCTCCAGTACCAGCCGCTTATCCGGCGGCGAGGACCGCAATTCAAGATCCGCGTGGGCAATGAGGCGAAGCTTCTGGGTGAGCTCTCGCCGCGAGCCATAGCGGCGGGCTTGGCGGATGAGATCCTCAGCGGCGAATGGAGGCATGCGAAAGCCTTGCCATAGGGCTTGCCAGATGGCGCGCGAGTCGCGCACATTTTTCTCCAGGATAACGACCATCTGGCGAAAGGTCCGCGCCAGCATGTAGAGGTGGCCGATGGCTGAGTCCTCACCGCCATCAGAAGCATTCAGCAGGCCATGCAGCAGGGCCAGGGCCCGTGGTTTATCCCGTGCGGAAATGGCGTCCGTGAGCTCGTACAGCGACCGCTGCTTGGCAGCAAGCACCATGGTCTCAACGTCGCCCAGGGTGATGCGCCGCCGGTCGGAAGCGTACAGGATGAGCTTCTCCAGCTCACTGGCGATAAGCATCATGTCCGCGCCCAGGGCGTCGGCCAGTTCCCGTGCCGCGTCTGGATCGAACTTCATCCCCCGGTTCTCCGCGGTCGCCAGCAGCCAGCGCACGGCATCCGCTTCATCCACCCGGGCCAACTCCACCACGCCACAATCATCGCCCAGGGTCTCGCGGATACGCTCATAGCGCTCTTTATCCTGCAGGTCCATCCGCCTCAGATCGGCGGGGATACGCAGGTGGTCGGCGACAAAGATCACAACCGCCTGGGGATTCGGGGAACGGAAGTAGTCTTTCAGGGCCGCGAACTCTTCTTTTTTCGCGCCACGGGTATAGAGGTTTTTCAGGTTCTTGACGAAGATGGCCTGAAACGGCGCCATCAGGGAGGGCGTGCGGGCGAGGTCGAGCACATGAAAAATGCTGGTCTCGGCCAGATCGAGATCGCTGAGCGAGAACTCGCGTAACGTTGGATCGATCAGCGAGTCGACAACTGCGCGGCGGCAGCGCTCGTAGAGGAAGATCTCATCCCCGGCGAGCACGTACCCCGGCCGCAGTGGCCGGGTTGACGCAGCGGCTGCTTTTACCTCAGCCACGAAGCGATCCGAAGAGGAAAAGCTGCGGAGTTTGCTTACATCGTCCGTAGGCATTTAGAAGGACTCCAGAATATCGCTCACCAGGGCTTGCGCAAAGTCCCGTGAGAGCCGTTGCACGGCGGGCGAATCTTCTTCGATAAAGCTGGTCAGATCGGCGGTGGTCTCAAACTGCTCATGAAAAACATAGTTGTTGTGCTGGTAGAGCACGCGCTGGTCGCGGTCGGTCACCAGCACGTTCACGTTGATAGTGACCAGAAAGCTCGAGGTGACGCTGGTCGTCTGCCCCGTTTGGACGGCTGTGGTTTCGGTCCGATAGGTCAACGGCTGCACCGATTCGGAAATGATGGTCCCACTAACCGTGGCGTCGGCGCCATCGCCTGAGTCTGCCGTCACGCTGAGGCGGGTGCGATCGGTAAACTCACGCGCCACCGCCTGCGTCATGGAAACTTCTGTGTGATAAAACTGCGTCTTGTTTTTGAAGATGGGGACAGCGACTGTATGCACCGTATCCGGCAGATGAACGGCGGACCCGAGAGTGTGATATCCGCAACCGGAGACGGCAAGCAGAGCAAGTACAACCAGCAGAACAAACGGACCGCGCATGCTGTGCCTATTGTCGCATCTGGGGTTCAGGGGTGCCCCATATCTCGCGTTCTTTGCGAGCCGTGGGACCCCCAAAATTGTCCTTGAACCGACTTCTTCCTCAGGAAAAGCCCCCAAACGATGAAAGCCCCATTTCGGTAGCAATGGGGCTTTCAGTTAAGGTCAAAAACGTTGAGCGCGTACTATGCTGGTGACGGCTGGCTTTCGCCGCCGAAACCAGGAGCGCGTCCAGGCTCCGGCTTGATTACATGCTGCACATCACCGCCAGGACTGCCAGGCGGCGGTCCAAGCGGCGGCAGCGGCGGCAGTTCCTCACCCGCGATGATCATGCGAATGTCGTTCGCGTCCAGAGTCTCGCGATCCAGCAGAGCCTGTGCCATGCGGTGCATGGTGTCCTTGTGGTCACCCAGGATGGAATAGGCAGACTTGTAAGCCTCATCCACCAGGCTGCGCACCTCAGCATCGATCTGGCGCGCCGTTTCCTCGGAAAAATCGCGGTGTTGCGCAATCTCGCGGCCGAGGAAAATCTGCTCCTCCTTCTTGCCGAAGGTCAGCGGGCCCATGCGGCTCATACCGTACTCGCAAACCATCTTGCGGGCCAAATCCGTCGCCCGCTCGATGTCATTGCCCGCACCGGTAGTCTTCCGGTTCATAAAGATCTCCTCGGCACAGCGGCCGCCCATCAGAATGGCAAGCTGGGTTTCGAGGTAATCCTTGGTGACGGTGTGCTTGTCTTCTTCGGGCAACTGCATGGTCACGCCCAAAGCCATGCCGCGCGGGATGATGGTGACTTTGTGCAGCGGGTCTGCGTGGTCGCGCATGGCCGCCACCAGAACGTGGCCTGCTTCGTGGTAAGCCGTATCCCGCTTGTCATCCTCGGAAAGGAGCATGGACTTACGCTCCGCCCCCATCATGACCTTGTCCTTGGCCAGCTCAAAGTCGAACTGGTGGACCGCTTTGCGGTTGGCGCGGGCCGCATTCAACGCCGCCTCATTCACCATATTGGCCAGGTCAGCACCGGAAAATCCCGGGGTGCCGCGAGCCAGGATCCGCAGATCGACGTCTTCCGCCAAAGGAACCTTCTTGGCATGGACGCGGAGCACTTCCTCACGCCCGCGTACATCGGGCCTGCCCACGACCACCCGGCGGTCGAAGCGGCCGGGGCGAAGCAGCGCAGGATCAAGTACATCGGGGCGGTTGGTAGCGGCGATGAGAATGACGCCGTCGTTCGATTCGAAACCGTCCATCTCGACCAGCAGCTGATTGAGCGTCTGCTCCCGCTCATCGTGGCCGCCGCCAAGGCCGGCGCCGCGGTGACGTCCGACGGCATCGATTTCGTCGATGAAGATGATGCAGGGCGCATTTTTCTTCCCCTGCTCGAACAGGTCGCGAACCCGGCTGGCGCCGACGCCCACAAACATCTCGACAAAGTCGGAACCTGAGATGGAGAAGAACGGCACGTTAGCCTCACCGGCAACCGCCCGGGCCAACAGGGTCTTACCTGTGCCTGGAGGTCCGACCAGCAACACACCCTTGGGAATGCGGCCACCCAGCTTCTGGAACTTCTGGGCTTCGCGCAGAAACTCGATAATCTCTTTCAGCTCTTCCTTGGCCTCATCTACCCCGGCCACGTCTTTGAAGGTGATCTTCTTCTGCTGCATGGAGAGCAGACGAGCCCGGCTCTTGCCAAACGACAACGCCTTGTTGCCCCCGCTCTGCATCTGGCGCAACATAAAGAACCACAGGGCCGCGATCACAATGATGGGAGCGAAGTTGAGCAGGATGGGAAGCCAGGAATTGCCCTGCGTGTCCTTGACCGTGATGCTGACATGGTTGTCTTGGAGAATCTTGAACATGTCAGGGTAGTTAGCAGGCACGGTGGTGTGGAAGGCTTCGCGGTCACTGGCGTAGTGACCATGTACTTCACTATTGATGACGGTTACGTCGCTGATCTTGCCCTGCTGGCCGTCCTGCATGAATTGAGAAAAGGAAATCTCCCGGTCATGACTCATGCCCGTGCTCTTCTGGACGATCTGCCAGAGAAGAACTAGGCAAGCCAGGATGAATACCCAGAAAATAATTGTCTTGACCGTCGAATTCACGAAAAACCCTCTTTCTACTGCGCCTCAATAAAGAGAAGGGACCATTCGAGGCGAAGCCAAGCACTTCACCGGGAACGTTCTTTGCAGCTGTTACAACTATTAGACGACAGTAACCTGTCAATGATTCCTAAGACTTTTTCGGGTGTTGGATACGGCCAATAGCCGTACGCGTGCCACACCTGCCGGTTGCCTTGTTTATTCTACTCCGCCGAAGCCGGAAGCGTCTGCGAAACCGCATGAGACCGTGTCCGAAGTTATACGCGGAGGGTACTGACCATCCGGTTACTCCGGCACCGTAAACCGAAATCCGGGCGCATCGACGTCGACCCCGCGCATCCAGACAATCTTTCCCTCCGACTCGACCACCGGCCAGTTTCTCCGGGCCGCGCCAACTACGTGGAGCCGGTCCAGAACCGCTGCAACTTTCTTGGGACCTCGACTACTCCGCAGTGTTACCCGGTCACCGGCTTTCCAGGGCCGTAACGTTGCTCGCAGGGTCGCGGGGTGCGCGATAGCTGCTGACTCTCCACGCAGACATACGCCGTACTCCGGCGCGCGAATCTCGCCCGGAATGAGAAACTCATACTCGGGGCCAGGCGCGCAGAGGGCCGAGTTCCGGGTCAAACGGATTTCCCGCAGGCTGCGCTCGACTGTAATGCCGCCGCCCAGATCGAATTTGCCGCCTCGGGAGGGGGCCTCCCCCACCATCCCCAGCATCTGTTCGGTGTGGTCGAAGCTGAGCCGGGCGCCCAGCCGGCGGGCTGCCGCACGAAGTACCCGACGGGCCACGGCTGGATGCAGCTCGCGCAGGCGGGCCTGCTCAATGGCGACGGTTTCTTCCTCGGGATGCGTGCTGGCAGAGCGCCCACCGCCCCGGGTGGGCCGCCCAGGCAGCAACATGGCCGGCAGCAGGCGGGTCATCTCTCCCTGCCAGTAGGCCTCTTCATCAGCCGAGATGGACGCTAAACGTGCCAGTTGGGTGGCAATCGAGGGATTGAAAGTGCGTAGCAAAGGCAACAATTGCAAGCGGATGCGATTGCGAGTGTGGGCCAGATCCTGGTTGCTGGCGTCCTCACGCCAGGGTTGCTGTAACTGGAGAAGCCAGGCAGCGATGGTGGCGTGACTATTCTCGAGGAAGGGTCGCAGGATGCTTCCCGGCTCGACTACCAGGATGGGATGGATGCCACCCAGGCCCTCGGTCCAGGCCCCACGCAAAAGTTTGTGAAGCACCGTCTCCGCCTGGTCGTCCAGGGTGTGCGCGGTGGCGACGGCATCCGCCAGGCCGTCCGTGAGTAGCTTCCGAAAGAACCCATAGCGAAGATTGCGGGCAGCCTCCTCCAGGGTTTCGCGCAGGGTGGCGGCAGCACTTGGTGCGTCGCAGCGATGCAGATGGAACGGCAGGTCATAAGCTTCCGCCAGCTTGCCAACAAATACAGCGTCTTCCTCAGCGGCCTCGCGGATGCCGTGATGCACGTGGACCACGGACAGCACGATTCCCAGCTTAGGTCGCTCCTCGAGCAGGCGCCGCAGCAGGGCCACGGAGTCGGCGCCCCCGGAGACCGCGACGGCGATCCGCTGGCCGGGACAAAAGAGACTGGTACGGAGAGTTGGCGCAGCCGCCTGCATGGCAGCCTATATGTTAGAGGCTATACTGCCGCCATGTACCAGATAAGAGCAGCGACACCCGCGGACGCGGCTGTCATCACCCACCATCGGCGCCGCATGTTTGTGGACGCCGGGCGGCAAGACAACCGGGTCCTTGATGCGATGGCGGAGTGTTTCAAGACATGGGTCGAAGCCAGGCTGGCGGATGGACGATACAGGGGCTGGTTAACTACCGAAGGCGGCACCGTGGTCGCTGGAGCCGGCTTGATCCTGCTCGACTGGCCGCCGCACCCGCTGGATCCACGTCAGGATAAGCGCGGCTACCTCTTGAATGTTTACGTGGAACCGGCGCATCGCCGCAAGCGGCTGGCCAGTCAGCTGATCGATCAGGCACTGGCTGAGACCCGCAAGCAAAAAATTCGTGTGGTTGCGCTCCATTCGACCGACGAAGGAAAACCTCTGTACAAGAGCAATGGCTTCCGTTGCACCAATGAAATGTTCTACGTAGAGCCGGTGGAGGGCTAAACCGGCCTTCCTGCTATACTCCAATGTTTATGCGGGTTTTCGTTATTCTACCGGCCGCCGGCATGGGCACACGGATGGCGCCGGGCCACGCCACCCCGAATGCTCCCAAGCAGTTTCTAGCCCTGCAGGGGCTGCCGATTCTGGTCCACAGCTTGCGCGCGTTCGCCGCCGTGCCACGCGTGAGTTGCATCTATGTCGCCGTCCGTAAACCGGAAATGGGCCGCATGGAAACGATGATTGCCGAACATGCTCTGGCTTCTCGGGTGCGGGTGGTCGAAGGTGGGGATACACGACAGGAGTCAGTGAGCCGGGCTCTCAAGGCCCTCTCGGCGGCAGACGATGACATCATTCTGGTCCATGATGCGGTGCGGCCGCTGATCGACCCCGCGACCATCGAACGAACCATTGAAGCCGTAGAAAGTTATGGCGCGGCCATCGTAGGCTTGCCGGCGGTGGATACTATCAAGCAGGTGGAGCGGACCGCCCGTGGGGCCATCGTTACCGCTACCATTCCCCGGGAGTACATCGTGCAGGCGCAGACGCCTCAGGGTTTTCGCTGGGGCGTTCTGCGCCAGGCCTTTGCCGATGCGGAAGCCGATGGGTTCGTCGGAACTGATGAAGCCAGCATTGTCGAGCGATCAGGGGTACAGGTCGCGGTGGTCCTGGGCTCACCGGCAAATTTGAAAATCACCCATCCCGGCGATCTGAAGCTGGCAGAGTTCTATTTGCAACACCGGTCCTGACGCTGAGAAAACGAATGAGCATGAGAATAGGCTACGGCTGGGACTCGCACGCATTCCAGCCCGGACTGAAGTTGAAAATTGGTGGCATTGCGATTGATCATCCGGAAGGCCTGGCAGGGCATTCGGACGGCGACGTGCTTTTGCACGCGATCACCGATGCCCTGCTAGGCGCGCTGGCGGTCGGAGATATCGGCAGCTTCTTTCCCCCCGGCGATCCTCGCTGGAAGAATGCCGACTCCTCGATTTTCCTCAACCTCGCTTTGGAAGAAGTGCGCACTGCCGGCTATCGGATCGTCAATGTCGATACCACGCTGGTGCTGGCCGCACCCAAGATAGGGCCCATCTCCGGCGATATGCGGCAGCGCGTGGCGGAACTGCTGGATATTCAACCCAATGCGGTGGGCATCAAGGCGAAAACACCTGAGGGCTTGAATCAGGATCACGTGGCATGTGCCCACGCCGTGGTTCTGCTGGAAATGTTGGATGACAACGATGGGATCGGCCTGCTCGAAGCCGAAATTGACGACCCCGCTGCGGTGGAAAAGATCCTGACCGAAATAGGTAGCGAGTCTCGCAGCGGCAGAGAGCGCAGACGCATGGTGCCGGTACCAGCCTTCGATACCGAAGACATCACTTGAGGTTAAGGGGTTTGCTCTTGCCCCCGGCCGGGGTGAGCGGTAAGCTTGCCAGCACCTTACTGTGGAGACTTAACCATGCACCCTTACTATGGATTCGGGCCCCCGCATTCGCTGATGTATTTCATGTTCTTTGGCTTCTTTGCCGCCCTGATTTCGATCGTTGTGGTCATTCCTTACTGGTTCATTTTCAAGAAGGCCGGCTTCAGCCCTTTTCTCGCGCTGTTGATGCTCGTGCCGCTCATCCAAATCATCATGTTGTACTTCCTGGCCTTCGCGCGCTGGAATGTCGTTCCTGCGGCGGAGGTCTATCCAGCGCCACCGCCGGCTCCCTATCAGCCGCGGGTATGATCTAGCATCATAATGGATGCTAGAAACCCCGTTAACTCCTCGCGTTCGTTTCGCGCCCTCGCCCACCGGCTATCTGCATGTGGGCGGTGCGCGCACTGCTCTTTTTAACTGGCTCTTTGCCCGGCACACCGGCGGCGTCTTCATTCTGCGCATTGAAGATACCGATTTCGAACGCTCCTCCGAGGATATGGTGCAGGGCATCCTCGATGGCATGCGCTGGCTCGGCCTTGAGTGGGACGAAGGACCATTCTTCCAATCCCGGCGGCTGCCTCTCTATCAATCCACGGCCGAGAGACTGCGCCAGAGCGGGCACGCGTACTACTGCTTCTGCACCAAAGAGGAGCTGGAGCATCGTCGAATGGAGGCTGCCGGCGCCGGCAAGCCCCCTATGTATGACCGTCGCTGCCGGGCTATCCATACATCTGTCGCCTACCAGCGGTCGCAAGCGGGCGAGCCATGCGCTCTGCGCTTTGCGGTGCCTGATGGCGGAGTGACCGCGTTTGAAGATGCAGTCTTCGGCCGGGTGGAATTCGCCAACGCGGAACTGGAAGACTTTGTCCTGCTGCGCTCCGACGGCGTGCCTACATATCACTTGAGCGTGGTTGCCGACGATCTGGATATGCGTCTGACCCACATCATTCGCGGGGCCGACCACATCTCGAACACCCCTAAGCAGGTATTGCAGTACGAGGCCCTGGGGGAACCGCTGCCGGTCTTCGCTCATCTCCCATTGATTCTCGGACCGGACAAGAGCCGGTTGTCCAAGCGTCACGGCGCCACCAGTGTGCTGGCCTACCAGGACATGGGCATCGTACCCGAAGCCTTTCGCAATTTTCTGGCGCTGCTGGGCTGGACGCCGGACAGCAACACGGGGAAGGAAATCTTCAGCTCCGGCGAGCTCATCGAGCTCTTTTCGCTGAGCGGTGTCGCGAGGTCGAATGCCGTCTTCGACAATGACAAGTTGGCGTGGTTCAACACGGAATGGATCCGTCGTTACACGCCGCAAGAACTGCTGCCCTTGATCGAGCAGGAGTGGGCGAAGGCCGGGTTCTCCTCCGATCGCACCCGGGAAGAGATACTCGCGACCATTGCTTTGCTGCAACCGCGAGCTCGCAACCTGAAAGACTTTGCCGGAGCATTCCGCGGCTACTTCAGCGATATTTATGAATTCGATACAGCCGCTGTGGCTAAATTTCTGCCGGACGAGCGAACCCGCTCGCTGCTGGTGGAATTGGGCGACCGTTACCAGCGCCTGGACGAGTTCACCGAGGCAGGGGCGGAACAGTTGTTGCGGTCGTTTGCGGAGGAGAAGGGCGTCAAGGCCGGCGCGCTGATCAATGGATCGCGCGTCGCGCTCACCGGGCAGGGTGTGGCCCCGAGCCTGTTCGCGGTCATGGCCGCGTTAGGCAGGGACCGGGTGGTTGCGAGGCTAAAGGCGGCCGGCTCGATACCTTCCGCTCATGAAGAATCGCGCGTGGGGTAGGAGAATTACGTTGCTCCGAGACCCTGCCCTGACCACGGACCCTGGGTGCCCCATATCTCGCTCGTTTTTCGCGAGATGTGGGATACCACGGAGCTTGACCGCTCGCTTCCGAGACGAATCGAGACTGTAGAGAGGACAGGGCGGTGGCATCCCATATCTCGCGAAAAACGAGCGAGATATAGGCCACCCAGGGTCCCTTTGCAAGGGAAGATCCAGGAACAGTTGTTACTGGGCCACAACGGTAACCGACACAGGAATAGTATGTGGCGGCATGCAGGAGTTCGAATCACAGGCCTGGTAGCGAAAGCCCCCCGCCAGAACGTGCTCTCCCGGCTGCGCCGTCAGGTGCGCATGGAGAACGAATTCCCCCGTGTACACGCTGAGCTTTTCCCGCGGAGCAAACTGAAAGGCGTACTCAGTACCCGGCGGGAAATCGACCGCGGTGACGTTGAGACCAGGCGCTTCGACCACTGCGAGCCGAGCCGGAATCAAAGTCTTTTCCGTTGGCGCGTGGGAGTTGATGTGCAGCCCATTGGCCACGCGAAAGTGAAGATCAATCTCAGTGGAACGGCGGGCAGGCACATTTACCTGCGCGGGATATAGGAACTGAACGGCATCAGGTGTAGCCAGCGGCAAGGGCTGGTCTTTGATTACCTGCAAAAACGCTGCAAGCCCGGCAAATACCAGCATGGCGCAGCGAAACATCTATTTGCCCCCGGCGGCCAACGCCTTCTTGATGCTGGCCTCCACTTCGTTTCTTGAAACCAGACCGGCCGTTTCCGCGACAACCTTTCCGTCACGGCCCACAAAGTAAGAGGTGGGAAGGAACTCGACCCCGCCGTATTTGCGCGACACTGCGTCATCGCCCACCAGCAACGGGTAATTAAGACCCTGCTCCTGTCCGAATTTAACCAGCTTGGCCCGCGGCGTATCAGCATCGTCTTCCGAGACGCCGAGAATCTCAAAGCCCTGCCCGGCATACTGGCTACGCAATGCAACTAACCAGGGCATTTCAATCTTGCACGGCGCACACCAGGTCGCCCAGAAGTTGATCAGCACTGCCTTACCTTTGTAATCAGAGAGAGAAACCTTCTTGCCTTCGACGGTTCTCAGGCTGAAGTCGGGAGCGCGTTTGCCGCGCAGATCGGGCAGGCCCTCGTCGGCGGCAACGTCCTGCTGGACAGACTGGTTATTGGCCGTCTCAGGAACCAGTGTGCCCTGCGCCTGGCGCTGCTGCTGCGCATATTGCTTGCGGCGCTTGTAATTGGCGTATCCCGACCACACCATAAGCGCGAACGCGGCGAGAACCAGAACGATAACCCATTGATTACGCTTCACGACTCCCATTCTAATGGAGGGTGCCCCAGGCCGCTTCCTGGCCCTGTTACGATCAATTGTTTGCTTGATGAGCGCACCCACTCCAGCTCAACTGATCCGCATTGAAGCCGAGGCCCTGCTTAGACTTGCAGCCCGTCTTGAGGACGGCATGTCGGCTCCCTTCGCGCGCGCCGTGGAGTTGGTGGTTGAGTGCGGACGACGCCGCGGGCGGGTCGTGGTCACCGGCATCGGCAAGAGCGGAATCATTGCCCAGAAGCTGGTCGCCACCTTTAACTCCACCGGCACACCTGCCTTATTCCTGCATCCGGCCGAGGCCCTCCACGGCGATCTGGGCATGCTGGCCAAAGGCGACTTGGTGCTGGCACTCTCCTCCAGCGGCGAAACCGAAGAAATCCTGCGCCTGCTGCCCGCGCTTAAGAGAATGGGCGATGCCCTGATCAGTTTCTGCTGCGCCATGAATTCAACCCTGGCACTGGCCAGCGACGTAGCCCTGGACCTTAGCGTGGAGCAGGAAGCCTGTGGGATGGGTCTGGCTCCTACCGCGTCGACCACCGTGATGTTGGCCTTGGGAGATGCGCTGGCTATCGCTGTCTCGCTAAAAAAGGGCTTCCGCGCGGAAGACTTCGCCGACCTGCATCCGGGCGGCAAACTGGGCAAAAAACTGGCCCGGGTCAGGGAGCTGATGCATTCGGGCGATTCTGTGCCCAGGGTCTCCGCTGCCACACCGATGCCTGCGGTGATTTACGAGATGAGCCGAAAAGGCTTGGGTATGACCACCGTAACCGAAGGTCAGATGCTGATCGGCATTATGAGCGACGGCGACCTCCGCCGGCTGCTGGAGGCAAAAGGACCAGACGCACTGGCCATGACGGCCGGCGAGGCCATGAATGCCTCACCAAAGACCATTTCCCCGGATGAGTTCGCCGCCCGCGCCCTAAGCATCATGGAAGAGAAGAAGATCACCTCGCTGGTGGTCGTCGATCCCCAACGCGCCGTGACCGGCGTGCTCCATCTTCATGATTTGTGGGGACTTGAGCTGATCTGAATTGACTAGGACGTGGCCGCTTCCGCAGCTTCGATACTGTCGTAAGCTTTGATCAGGGTATGGGCGCTGGTCAGTTTGAGTAGTTCGGCGACCCGGTAGTTGACCGCTACCAGGCGCAGAAAACGGCCCCGGCGCTTACTCGACACATAGTAGTTGAGCAAAGCGCCCAGCCCCGCCGAATCCATGTACTCCGATTCCGTGAAGTCGACGATCGTGACTTTCTCCGTGCCGGCGTTCAGCTCCTTCTGAAAATCGAACAAATTCGCCAGGGTGATCGGTCCGTGCAAACGAATGATGCGGATATCCGCCGCACTGCCGGGAACAACTTCGAAGCTCAAGGGTTCGTTATACATAGCATCCGTGATTGTAAAAAGCGTACCGCCCGGTTTGATGACAGTCCGGTGAATACCGCCGGAACCATCCTTCAACCATTTAGAATCGCTTGAGAATGCATCGATGGTCGAAGTTGTTTATCCCTACTCTGCGCGAAGCCCCGGCCGATGCCGAGGTGGCCAGTCACAAATTTCTATTGCGTGCCGGATACATTCGTCAAGTGGGCGCAGGAATTTACTCCTACCTCTTCCTGGGCCAACGCTCCATTAACAAGATCCAGGGCATAGTCCGGGAGGAGATGGACCGCATCGCCCAGGAATTCCTCCTGCCCGCCCTGCACCCTCGCGAGTTATGGGAAGAGAGCGGGCGTTGGGCCATCATGGGCCAGAACCTGTTCAAATTGCAGGACCGTAAGGGCGCCTGGCTGGTGTTGGGCATGACCGAAGAAGAGGTTATGACCGATATCGCCCGCAAGGAACTGCGCAGTTACAAGCAGTTGCCCCAGATCTGGTATCAGATTCAGACCAAGTTCCGTGATGAACCGAGGCCCAGGGCCGGCCTGCTGCGGGTGCGGCAGTTCATCATGAAAGACAGCTATTCCTTCGACCTGGATGCCGCCGGTCTGGATGTCAGCTACAACAAGCACGATGCGGCCTATCGCGAGATTCTCCGGCGAAGCGGTCTCAACTTCATCGCCGTGCAGGCCGATTCCGGAGCTATGGGCGGCTCCCAGTCGCAGGAGTTCATGGTGTACGCCGAAGCCGGCGAAGACCTGATCGCCAGCTGCGCTGCGTGCAACTACGCAGCCAACATGGACAAGGCTACCTCGCAGCTGCCGCCGGTTGACGATCTGCCCGGGGACGCCGCGCCGGAACTGGTACACACTCCGGGGCAGCGCACCATCGAAGATGTAGGCGCGTTTCTCCAGCTGGAGCCGGCTCACCAAGTCAAGACCATGGCTTATGTGGCCTTGACCCCGGCAGCAAAGGTTGGCGCAGCCGACGTCGCCAGTGCGGTCGTGGTCCTGCTACGCGGCGACCATACGCTCAACCAAGCCAAGCTTGCCGGGTTGTTTCCGTCCGCCAGGGAGATCCGGCCCATGTCAGCCGAGGAGATCCTGAATACCTTTCATGCGCCGGCGGGTTACCTGGGCCCGATCGGTCTTGACATACTGGCAAGCGGCGAACAGGCCGAGACCGGGACAGTGACTGTCATTCTGGATTGTGCTCTCGAGGGGCGCCGCAATCTGGTCGCCGGTGCCAATAGGGAGGAATATCATTTGCGCAATGTGACGCCGGGGCGGGATTTTGTTCCTACCCTGACTGCCGACGTCCGCAACGTTATCGAGGGAGAGAGTTGCCCCCAATGCCCGGCCGTGCCGGGTACTCCGCTGAAGGTGGCGAAAGCCATCGAGGTGGGACACATTTTCAAGCTTGGCTACAGGTATTCGGATGGCATGGGCGTGCGTGTATTGGACCCCAATGGCAAGGAGGTGACCCCCATCATGGGCTGCTACGGGATCGGAATAGAGCGCATCCTAACTGCAGCGATTGAGCAGAACCATGATGCCAATGGCTTCTGGCTGGGACGCTCCATTGCACCCTTCGATGTAGTCGTGACCGTAACCAATATGGGCGACGCCCACCTGGCAGGCACCGCCGAGCTGGTGGCGACGAAGCTCGAGGACGCGGGATTCGAGGTTTTGCTGGATGACAGGGACGAACGGGCTGGCGTCAAATTCAAAGATGCGGACCTGGTCGGGATTCCCTACAGGATTAATGTAGGCAAAAAAGCGGCGGAAGGACGGCTGGAGCTGGTAACGCGCTCGACCGCGACCAGTCAGGACGTAGCTATCGAGGAGATAGTCGAGCGGATGCAGGAAGTCGTCTAACGTCGCAGCGGGGTTCATAATTTGGCCATCAAGATCAACGTTGTACGTACAAGCCTGCTAAAGCACCCGGTGCGCAACATCATCCTGCTGGTGCTGGGTGGCGCGCTGCTGCTCGGCCTGGTAGTTTGCGAATCTATCTTCGGCTACTACTACTTCAAATATCGCCACATTGTCGATGAGAAGCTGCAGAAGCCCCTCTTTGAGCAGACGGCGAAAATCTACGCCGCCCCTAAAGAGCTGCGCATCGGCCAAAAGCTGAACCCGCAAGCGGTGGCCCTGGAGTTGCGCAATGCGGGTTACAGCGGTGACGGTGACCGCGACCGCTCGCGCATGGGAACTTACGCGCTCAACAATTCCAGCATCACCATTCAGCCTGGTCCGCAGTCGTACCACTCCGAGCAGGGCGCCACGGTCACGTTCAGCAACGGTACAGTCAGCCAGATCTCCGGCGATGGCGGACAGGCGCTGGATGCTTACGAGTTGGAGCCGCAGCTGATCACCGGGCTCTCCGAAGGCCAGTACCGCACCAAGCGTCGCCTGGTCACCTTCAACGAACTGCCTCCGAACCTGGTCAATGCCGTCACTTCGATTGAAGACCGGCGTTTTTTTGATCATGGCGGCGTCGACTACTTTCGCTTGTTGGGAGCTCTCCGCGACGATCTGCGGGCTGGCCGTCGGCGCGAGGGTGGTTCCACGCTCACCATGCAGCTCGCGCGCGGCTTTTTCCTGACCCCGGAGAAGAAGCTAAAGCGCAAGATCATCGAGATTGCCATCACCTTTCAGCTGGAGAATCGCTTCAACAAGCAACAGATCTTCCAGCTCTATGCCAACCAGATTCCGCTGGGGCAGCAGGGAAGCTTTGCCATCAACGGTTTTGGCCAGGCGGCGCAGACCTACTTTGGCAAGGACGTCCGGCAGCTGGACCTCGCCCAATGTGCACTGCTGGCGGGAATGATCCAGCACCCGAGTTTTCTCAATCCCTATCGCCACCCCGAGCGGGCCGTCCAGCGCCGCAATATGGTGCTCGACGCGATGGTGGAAACAGGCAAGATCACGAAGGAAGAATCCATACGAGCCAAGGCCGAGCCGCTCAACCTGACACCCATCAATATCGATGCGGGTGAGGCGCCGTACTTCGTCGACCTGGTACGCGACCGGCTGGTGCAGCACCTGGGAGATGCGGACTTCAATCACGAAGGCCTGCGCATTTACACCTCGCTCGATCCGGATCTGCAACGGGTGGCGTCGGACGCGGTGGCGCAGGGTATGAAGGGTGTCGACGAGCAGGTGGAGAAGCTGCATGCGCGCCGGGTCAAGGCCGGTGATGACACGCCTATCGTTTATCCCCAGGTCGCGCTGGTGGCACTCAATCCGCACACCGGGCAAGTGCTGGCATTGGTTGGCGGGCGAAATTACGGCGCCAGCCAGTTCGATCACGCCATCCAACATCGGCCAACTGGTTCCGTTTTTAAGCCCTTTGTTTACGCGGCGGCGTTCAACACCAGCCTGGCCGGCACGGTACTGACCCAGCCGGCTCCGCAGGCCCCGGTCAGCGAGGAGCTTGTATCCGCCGATCCCGCGCCGCCCGATCCCGGCAGGCTGAGCGGAGTCTTTACCGCCGCCACCCTGCTCAACAACGATTTGACCACGTTTGAAGGTGGTTATGCCCCCGGCAACTACCATAACGACACTCGTTTTACGGGGGAGATCACCGCGCGGACCGCGCTGCAGTTTTCGCAAAATAACGCGACCGTGTCTCTGGCCCAGATGGTGGGTTACAACAATGTAGCCGCTCTGGCCCGCGATGCCGGAATTAAGTCCGCTCGCGGAACCCCTGCGGTGGCATTAGGTGCCTATGACGCCACGCCTCTTGATATGGCCGGTGCTTATACCACCTTTGCCAACGGCGGGGTAAGAATCGATCCCTGGTTGGTGGCTTCCGTCCGTTCCGCAACCGGAGACGTGCTCAACGACTACCCGCCAAACTCCAAGCCAATCCTTGATCCGCGCGTCGCTTATCTTACTTTGGCGCTGATGGAGAACGTGATTAACTCCGGCACGGGCTTCCCCGTCCGTGCCCACGGCTTCCTCGCTCCCGCCGCGGGCAAAACCGGCACCTCTCATGATGCATGGTTCGCCGGCTTTACCAGCAATCTGCTTTGCGTGGTGTGGATCGGGAATGACGACTATTCGGATCTCAAGCTGGAAGGCGGAAAAACAGCGGCGCCTATATGGGCGGAGTTCATGAAGCGCGCCGTGCTGTTGCCGGAGTATTCGGATACGCGTCAGTTCCCTACGCCCCAGGGTGTCTCGACCGTGCGGTTGGATAAAGTAACCAACCTGCTTGCGGACGCCAGTTGCCCGCAAGATTACGACGCCGTCTTCCTGGACGGAACCGCACCCACGCAAACCTGTGACCAGGGGGCGGGCGATCAGCGCAATCTCTTCCAGAAGCTTTTTGGTATTGGCAAGGAGAACACTGTCGCACCCGGAGCCCCGGTCAACGGAATGCCGGCGTTACCCGCGCAGCCGGTGGGCTCGCAGGCCGCCGCAGCTCCAACTCAACCGGGACCAGCCCCGCCTCCTCCCGACCAGCAGCAGAAGAAGAAAAGGGGCTTCTTCGGAAGACTCTTTGGGGGTAAAGGCGACAACGACAACAAGCAACAGCCGCAGCCGGACCCATCTCAACCCCACTAAGATTTCTGGTCAAGCCAGATTAACAGCAGGGACCTGCTGTTAATCTGGCTCCGTGGCGGTGCTCTATTCCTTCTGGCAATCAGGACACCAGTAAGTGGAGCGGGCTCCCGGCCCCTGCCTGCGCATGAGAATCTTGGTCCCGCAACGGCGGCATTCTGATCCTGCACGGCGATAAACCCAGAGCCTGGCTGCAGGATTGCTCGACCCCGTAGTGCGCCGGCCTCCGGTGTACGTCACGATGCCATCCCCGGCGGCGTCCGCGACATTGGCCGCGAGAAAGCGGCGCGCCGTGCCCACCAGGCACTCGATCTCCTGCGCATGCAGGCTCGCGATTTTCCGAAAGGGATGCACCCCACAGGCAAAGCAAATTTCGGACTTGAAGACATTCCCGATCCCGGCCATAACCCGCTGGTCGAGCAAAACATTGCCCACCTCTTCGCCGCCGTACTGGAGCAGGCGCGCCGCGGCCTTATCCGCTGCAAAGGACTGGCCCAATACATCGGGTCCCAGCTCCGCAACCCCCGCAAACCGCTCCAGCGTTCGCACAGTGTGAAAACGGGCTACCGGCACATCGAAGGCGACCGCCACAAAATCAGGTGTGCCCAGAACGATCCGCATGTGGCTGCGAGCGCGCTTCCATCGCTCCCCCACCCGGTAGATGTGCCAGGTACCGCTCATCAGCATGTGCGTCGCCAGGATGAGGTCGCCGGAAAAATGGATGAGCAGCCATTTACCGCGTGATTCCACTTGCTCGACGGTACGGCCGGCCACCGGGCTCTGATCGTTCACGCTGGCTAACGGTGCGTAGGCCGTCTCAAAAAGGGTGACATTGTGACCGGCAAGCGCCTGGTGCAGAGCGCGGGCAGAGCGGAAGATGGTGTCGCCTTCAGGCATTGGGAGTTGCCACGGCTAGCATTGCACGGCGAAAGTTGAGACCGGTCGGCGCAAGGTGGAAACCAGCGTCCTGCAGAAAGGGGGCAAGGAAGTGCTGCGCAGCCGGCTGGCCATTGATCGACGAGATGAGCATGCCTCCCCGCTGATCTTCCCGCCGCTGCATATCTTCCTGAGCCAGCGTAGCGAGGAAAAGACTAAGGTCGCGTGCCGTCGTCGAGCGCTCAGGTTCCTCGCCGGGCAGAAACACCTGCAGGTTGGGATTATTGCGGCGCAGGTAAGCCACCATCTCGCCATTGCGCAGCACCACACTGGCGCCCGCGCTGCGCGTGAGCATACGCGGAGCATCCGTGGCTACCTCTTCGCCCGCTGCCGGCCAGCGCAACACTGAGCCATATAAATTCGCCGGATCAGTAGCTGCCAGAGTTACCATTTCCGGCTTCTCGAGGGGTGGCCCATTGCGCAAGGAACGGAGCAGATCGACTGCCGCGGGCAGAGCAAACTGGGTCGCCCCCAAGCCAGCTACAAAATAGCCGCGGCGTATACGGCCGCTTTCTTCGAGTGCCTTGAGCACATCGTAGATGGCACTGAAGCCTCCCGGCAGGTTCTCATTGGCAGCCGATTCGCGAGTCAGCACGCCGTAGCGATTTAGCAACTGGTTGGCCAGGGCGTGGCTCCATTCCGTGGGTGAAGCCAGGGACGAGGGAACCAGGCTCCAGCGGCCCTGGGCGCTGGGTGGAGTGGTGCGCCGGGAACGAAACGAAGGCAGGTTGTGCTGACGTTTAGGCTGGCGCGAAGTGGCCGGCCGGGCAACGTACGCGCGCAACGCGTGAAAGGTGTCGTTGGTCACCAGGCCGCGCCACACCAGGTTCCACAGCGCATCGAGTGTCTCGCCAGGGTACCCGCCGCCCACGGCCTCATGCAGTTGGGTGAAGAAAGCAGCGCCGCTCCGGCCCAGTTGCTCTACCAGCGCAAGCTCTCGCGCGCTCAACGGATTTTCCGCCGGCGGGTCGACACGCGCGGGCAGCAAAATCCTTAGCTTATCGGCTAAAAACAAGGCGATGCGGCCGTCATGCTCGCCCAGCGAATCGAGCCCGCACCAGGTGACTTCGCCGGCAGCGATCAACGTGTCCAGGCTGCCGGGCGAGTAATTGGCCAAACGCGCAGGCAGAATAGAAGTCTCGATCAGCGAAGCGGCCAGCGGAGCGCCCTGCAGGTGCTCGATGGTGTCCAGCAACGCGTCGAGGCCACGCCTGCGCTGCAGCACGCCCTGCCAGTGGGTAGCCAACCGCGCCAGCGTCTGCTGCTCAATGGGCTCTACTTCGCGGCGCAGCCGGGCCAGCGACTTGCGCCGGATCAGGCGCAACACTTCGACATCGCACCACTCCCGGTAGACCCCGCCGGGACGGAACCCTCCCTCTACGATGCGGCCGTCCAAGAGCAACGCATTCAACGCGTTTTCTATCTGGTGGCCAGCCAGTGCAAAGCGCGCGGTAATCTCGCGCAGGGTGAAGGGTGCGTGGGTCCGGGCGTAGCGGCGAACCAGTTCAAGAACCGGCGCCGCCACCGGCTGCAGCAAGGACGCAGCGATTCCCGGGGGCAGCGGAATGCCCAGCGCGTCGCGATAGCGAGCCGCATCCTCAATCGCGATTAACCGCTTTTCTCCAGCTATCTTGATTTCGAGTAGCCGGCGGGAGCGGATCAGCCGCTCCAGTTGACCTGCGAGCTCAGGGTCGGCGAGACGGCGCAACAATTCGTCACGCGACAGATCACCGATGCGCAGCAGCAGATCGTGGATTCCGTCTGCGGAGCGAACACGCTGGGTTTCGAGCAGACCCTGAAGCTGCTCTTCCACTTCGCTGATGGCAGCTGCATCCAGCAGCTCGCGCAGGTCGGCATCGCCCAGCAGGTCGCGCAACTGCTCCTGATCGATGGAGAGGGCCTGGGCGCGGCGCTCGGCCAGCGGCGCATCGCCGTCGTAGATGTAATTGGCTACGTAGCTGAAGAGCAGCGAGGAAGCAAAAGGCGAAGGAGTGCGCGTGTCGGCGACATGCACGCGCACATTGCGCTGGCGAATGGCGCGCAGCGTCTCCAGCAGCGCCGGCATATCGAAAACGTCGCGCATACACTCGCGGTACGCCTCGAGCAGAATGGGAAACGATGGATAACGCGAAGCAACTGACAGCAGATCGTAGGCGCGCTTTCTCTGCTGCCACAGCGGCGCGCGTCCCTGCGCCCGACGCCTCGGCAACAGCAGCGCCCGCGCCGCGCTCTCGCGGAATTTTGCCGCAAACAGCGCCGTACCGCTGAGCTGGCGCAGCACCAGGTCGGTCGCATCTTCGGCATCGATAAGCATCAGCTCGGAGTCTGGCGGCGTATCGCTGTCGGGAAAGCGCAGTACGAAACCATCGTCGCCCCACATCGCTTCCACATCCGCACCGCCGCTGGCACGAATACGGCCGGTGATCGCCATCGCCCAGGGCGCGTGAATGCGGCTGCCAAACGGTGTCAGCACGCACACGCGCCAATCGCCCATTTCGTCCCGCGTGCGCTCAATCACGATCGTCCGGTCATCTGGAACCGCAGTGGTGGCAATTTCCTGGTCAGCGAGAAAGCGGATGAGGTTTTCCGCCGCCATGGAATCGAGATCGTGTTCGCGGATAAGGCGGCTCAGTGCGGCATTGCGCGGCATGTCTCGCAGTTCCCGCACCAGCAGGCCGATGCGCCGGCCAAACTCGAGCGGGCGGCCGGCGTTGTCTCCATGCCAGAACGGCATCTTGCCCGGCTGTCCCGGCGCCGGCGACACCAGCACCCGGTCGTGCGTGATTTCATCGATGCGCCAGGTCGACGCGCCCAGGATAAAGGTATCGCCGGTGCGGCTCTCGAAAACCATCTCTTCGTCCAGCTCGCCGACCCGGACCGGCTTGCCCTCCGCTCCGGAAAGAAATACGCCGTAGAGCCCGCGATCGGGAATGGTTCCGCCATTGAGGATGGCCAGCATCTTGACCCCGTCCCGCGGTGCCAGCGTATCGTGCGCCCGGTCCCAAGTGATGCGCGGCCGGAGGTCGGCGAATTCGTCGGACGGGTAGCGGCCAGCAAGCAGATCGAGCACCCCGGCGAAGGCCGTACGCGTAATGCTGCTGAAGGGAGCCGCGCCGCGAATCAGGCGAAAAACCTCTTCCACACTAATCTCTTGAGACTGCTTCCGCTCCGCGGCCGGCAACCCGGCTAAGGCGGGAGGCTGAGCCACAATGGCAACGATCTGCTGCGCCAGCACGTCCAGCGGGTTACGCAGAAAGCGGGTCGATTCCACCAGCCCTTCATGCATGGCGCGGGTCACCGCAGCGCAGGCCACCAGGTCAGCGCGATATTTTGGGAAGATCACGCCTTCGCTGGCTGCTCCCACATGGTGCCCGGCCCGGCCAATGCGCTGCATGGCGCTGGCTACGGAAGGCGGCGCTTCAATCTGCACCACCAGATCGACCGCGCCCATATCGATGCCCAATTCGAGCGAAGAAGTCGCCACCAGCGCACGGAGGCGGCCGGCCTTTAACTGCTCTTCGATCTCGGAACGCTGCGCCGCTGCGAGCGAGCCATGGTGGGCGCGGGCCAGTTGCTCGCCTGCCAGTTCATTGATCGCGCCAGCCAGCCGCTCAGCGATCCGCCGGCTGTTGACGAAAATGATGGTGGAGTGGCGCTGGCGAATGATCTCTACCAAGCGGGGATGGATGGCGGTCCAAATAGAAGTCCGTTTGGGGCCCTGAGAGGCCGCGCCGCTGGGCAGTTCCTCCTGCTGGCCCATACGTGCCATATCCTCGACCGGAACCTCAATGCGCAGGTCCAGCTTCTTGGGTTCGCTGGCGTCGACGATGGTGACCGGACGATAGGCAACCAGGGGAGAATCCTGATCAGTCGAGTCCGGCTCAACTGGCTCGGGCCCGAATGACGCACCACCAAGGAAGTGCGCCACCTCTTCCAGCGGACGCTGAGTAGCAGAGAGACCAATCCGTTGTACCTGCCCCTCGGTGATGGCCTCCAACCGTTCGAGCGAGAGCGCCAGGTGCGCGCCGCGCTTGGTGGGTACAACCGCGTGGATCTCATCGATGATCACCGTGTCTACCCGGCGCAGGCTGGAGGAGGCATCCGAGGTGAGCAGCAGATACAGTGACTCCGGGGTAGTAATCAGAATCTCGGCTGGATGCCGCCGGAATCGGCTTCGTTCCTGTTGCGATGTGTCACCGGTACGGATACTGATCTCCGGCTGGTGAAAGGCGACGCCTGCCTGCCGGGCCATATTCGCGATGCCGGCGAGCGGTGAGCGCAGGTTGCGTTCCACGTCCACGGCCAGGGCTTTGAGGGGGCTGATGTATATGACACGGCAACCCTCAGTCTCGGTGGCCGGGCGATGCAGCATGAGCCGGTCCAGGCACCAGAGAAATGCGGTCAGCGTCTTGCCGCTGCCCGTCGGAGCGAGGATCAGAGTATTTTCACCGCCGGCGATAGCCGGCCACCCGAGCCGCTGCGGGGCGGTCGGCTGCTCAAAGACAGCGCGAAACCAGGCCGCCGTAACTGGATGAAAGAGCTCCAGTACATCGCGAGTTGCCTTTTTTGCCGTCATAGGTGCTGCATCAAGGATAGCCGCAGGGGCAGGCCGGGTTGCACCGGAGCGAGCCTAAAACTGTGGGTGCCCCTATCTCCCGCTTTTCGCGAGATTGGGGCCCCCACAGTTTGTGTTGCGTCTATGCCCGACTGCCATTACGCTCAGGGGACGATGCAAGCAGGCGAGAGTGGATTTACCCCGGAGCTGCTGCGGCAGTTGACCACTCAGGCAGCGGATGCCGCTGACCACGCGTACGCGCCCTACTCCAAGTTTCGTGTAGGAGCCGCATTGCTGCTACAGAACGGAGCCCTGGTTACCGGCGCCAACGTGGAGAACGCCTCTTACGGCCTCAGTATTTGCGCGGAGCGATCGGCCGTGGTTCGCGCCGTCGCCGAGCACGGCCCGGAGATGCGCGTGCTCGCCTGCGCGATCACCAACCTGAACCAGGCGGCAAGTCCTCCCTGTGGGGCTTGCTTACAGGTGCTAAGCGAGTTCATGCTGCCCGCCTCCCGGGTCATTTTTCGCGGCCAGGCCGGCTGGGAAGACTACCGCTTCGAAGAAGTCTTTCCCCACCGTTTCAAACTCGTGAGGTAAGGAGAACAGCTTGGGACGATTTACCGGGGTGCTCGGGCTGGTGGTAATCCTTTTGCTGGCGTGGTTGCTTTCGACCAACCGCAAGGCCATACGCTGGCAGACAGCGGCCTGGGGACTCGGGTTGCAGTGGATCTTCGCCGTGCTGGTGCTGCGCTTCGACGCCGGGGAACGGGCCCTGGCTGCCGCGGGAGACGCGGTGAACCGCATGCTCGCCTACGCCTTTGTCGGCTCCGGATTCGTGTTTGGTGAGCTGGGCAAGCAGCACTCCTCTTATGGCCTCATCATCGCCTTCCAGGTGCTGCCTACCATCATCTTTATCTCCGCTTTTTTCGCCGTGCTCTACCACCTGGGCATCATGCAAATTGTGATCAAAGCCGCGGCTCGCCTGATGCAACTGACCATGCGTATCAGCGGCGCCGAATCGTTGAATGTGGCCGCCAGTATCTTCATGGGGCAGACCGAAGCCCCGCTCAGCATCCGGCCTTTCCTACCCGGAGCAACCCAGTCGGAATTGATGACCATCATGACCAGCGGCATGGCGCACGTCTCGGGCGGCATCATGGCGGCCTATATCCTGTATGGCATTGAGGCCAAGCACCTGTTGGCTGCGGTGATCATGACCGCGCCGGGCACGGTGCTGATCGCCAAAATGCTGGTGCCGGAAACTCACACTCCTGCAACCCTGGGCCGGGTCACGATGCCCATCAACGAAGAACACCGCGAGGAGAATCTACTGGGCGCGATTGCCCGCGGAACCATCGACGGCGGGCGCCTGGCCTTCAATGTGGGCATCATGCTCATTTCGTTTCTGGCGCTGATTGGTTTGCTGAATGGAATACTGGGCGGCCTGCACAATTGGCTTGGTGGCCACCATGTCCCCTTCCCAGCCAGTCTGAATGTGATCCTGGGGTTTATCTTCGCCCCCGTCGCCTGGCTCATCGGGATTCCATGGCACAGCGCGCACCTGATCGGCAATCTTCTGGGAACGCGCACCGTCACCAACGAACTGGTGGCCTACGCACTGCTTGGCGCACAGAAGTCCTCGCTCGACTTTCGTTCCTTTACCATCGCCACGTTTGCCTTGTGCGGGTTTGCCAACCTTGGCTCCATCGGCATGCAGATTGGCGGCATCGGCGCGTTGGCGCCGAACCGACGCAACGACCTGGCGCGGCTGGGATTGCGGGCTATGCTCGCCGGAACCATGGCTAACCTGATGTCGGCGGCCATCGTCAGCGTCCTGCTGCGTTAAGGGTGAAACAGCAGGTCCCTGCTGTTTCATCAACCTTGAGGGAAAATCATTGACACAAGGAATTTTCGAAAGAGCGGAAGAAGCCGCCGCCGCCATCCGCGAGCGCATCGCCGTCACGCCGCGTGTCGCCGTCGTGCTTGGCTCTGGGCTGGGCTCATTCGCAGAGCGGGTCGAGCAACCGGTCGTTATCGCCTACACGGACATTCCCCACTTTCCGCAGCCGACCGTGGAAGGCCACAGCGGCCGCCTGGTAACAGGTACTGTCGCCGGAACGCCGGTCGCAGTGATGCAAGGCCGCGTCCACGCCTACGAGGGATATACCCCCAAGGAGGTCACCTTTCCGGTACGCGTCCTGGGGCGCCTGGGAATCACCACCATGGTGATCACCAATGCCGCCGGCGGCATCCGGCTGGATCTCAAACAGGGTCAACTGGTCCTGCTCTCTGATCACATCAATCTCACCGGCCGAAATCCCGTCGCCGGCCCCAATGACGAACGGCTCGGACCACGTTTCTTCGACATGACAGATCCATATGCCAAACGGCTGCGCCTGCTGGCCCAATCCGTCACCAGGCTGCCCGAGGGAGTCTACCTCGGCATCTCCGGGCCCAGCTTTGAAACGCCGGCGGAAATCCGGGCCTTCCGTATCTGGGGAGCGGATCTGATCGGCATGTCCACCGTCCACGAGGTGATCGTTGCCCGCCACATGGGGATCGAGGTACTCGGCATCTCCTGCATAACCAACATGGCTGCCGGCATCCTCCATCAGCCAATCAACCACCAGGAAGTGATGGAGACTGGAGCGCGCACACAGGCGCAGCTGACCAGTTTGCTGGTAGCGCTGTTGCCGCTGCTTGCACGCGGAATTTAACAAGTCCCAGCCGCCTCACTTTGTTATCCTTAAGTTGCTATGCCTACGAAGAAAGAGCTTCTAACCACCCCCATCCAACACATCGACATCAAGCAGCACAACGTCGTTCCGCTGGTGGATGCCATGCAATCCATGGCCTACAGTTCCCGTGACCTTGCCCGGGCTGCTTCCATTTACGAACGCATGCTGCGCGACCACGATTGCGGGGTGATTCTCTGCCTCGCCGGATCGCTGATCAGCGCCGGATTGAAACAGATTTTCGTCGACCTGATCCGCAACAACATGGTCGATGCCGTGGTCTCGACCGGCGCCAACATCGTGGACCAGGACTTTTTCGAGGCGCTGGGGTACAAGCACTGGATCGCCGACGACCTGTACCGCCAGGGAACGGAAGACGCCACCTTGCGCGAGTTGATGATCGACCGCATCTACGACACGCTCATCGACGAAGAAGAGCTGCGCTTGTGCGACGATACCTGCCGCATCATTGCCGACTCGCTCGACCCGCGCCCGTATAGCTCGCGTGAATTTATCCGCGAAATGGGCGCCTACCTCGAAAAGCAGGGCAAGACGCCAGAAAAAGGTGGCGTCGACAGCATCATCTTTTCCGCTTACCAGATGGACGTACCCATCTTTGTGCCCGCCTTCAGCGACTGCTCCGCCGGATTCGGGCTGGTGGCGCACCAGCATGGCCGGGGCGACAAGCCCAAGGTCGCCATCGATTCGGTGAAAGACTTCTACGAATTGACGCAGTTGAAGATCGCCAACCCGACGACAGGCTTGCTGATGATTGGCGGTGGAGTACCCAAGAACTTTGCCCAGGACATCGTGGTGGCAGCGGAAATCCTCGGCCTCGACGCCCCCATGCACAAATACGCGATTCAGATTACGGTCGCCGACGTGCGCGACGGTGCGCTCTCTTCCAGCACTCTTAAGGAAGCCAGTTCATGGGGCAAAGTAGACACCACGTTCGAACAAATGGTGTACAGTGAAGCCACCCTGGCGCTGCCCATGATCACTGGCTATGCCTATCATAAGAAAGCACATGCACAACGAAAGCAGCGCCGCTGGTCGCGTCTCCTGGAGCCGGTCACGGCATAGCGCTGCCCAAAACGGCGTAGGGTGATAAGGCGTAGTACTAAAGTGGCAGTCAAACTCTTTCTTTTTCTATAGTTTCAATTCCAGGATCGGTATACTTCGGAGCATCCCCCTAGGACGGTCAATTGAAGTTTTGGGGGTACCACCTTGTCGCTGCTTGTAGGTGTAGCGGGGTTCACTTATGTGTTGTTTTTCCTCGGATTCTGGTCCCTTGGCCGAATGTCGGCCTTGTCAGACAGATTTGTTGAGAGCCGTGCCAACGTAATTCCGTTCCATCGCGGTTAATTTCGAAACAGGAGCAAGCGCGTCCGCGACCTCAAGCTCTGGAACGCGCTGCTTAGCCCACTGCGGTTTTCCCCCGATCCGACCCGTTGGAGGTGCGTGAGTTCTTCCCCCAAGCTTACGTGGACTCCGGTTAGTCACTTCATAGGCCGGGATCAGCCGCCTATACTCCGGATAGTTAGCGTTTAGCATGGGTTAGTATCGTCTTTTTTAGGACGGCTGACTTGGCAAGAGCTCGTTAATTAGACCCGCATCGATCGAGTACGAGTGACCTGGCTTCGAGATAGGCTGCCATCCACCATATTTTTCGCGGTTGCGCTGCTGCTCTCGGCTTACGGCGGCTTGGTACTGCTGCTGGGCTGGGGCGGCACTTTTTCAGCTGCCGTGATCACCTGGGCCTGCGCCCAGGTGCTGCTGATCGCTCTCTGCGTGCACAGCTTTCTCGATGCCTCCCGCCAGGATGAGGCCGAATGGCAGGTGCAACAGGTAGCCCAGTTGCAGCGCAGCATTCTGGACTCCGCGGGCCCGATGATTCTGGCCACCGACCTGCAAGGGAACCTGCTCATCTTCAATCCCGCCGCCGAACGGATGCTCGGCTATCGCTATCACGAGGTCCTGGGCCAACTCAACGCCCACGACCTTTTCCCAGAAGGCGAACTGGAACGCGTAGGGCAACTGCTGGTCTCGCGCCTCGACCGCTCGCCGGCCATCGACCTGGAGAGCGTCTCTCCCGAGCTCAAGCATTATGTCCAGTACGTCACCAGTTTCCCCGTAAGCCGGGTCCGCGGTTTTGAAATCCTCTGCCGGCGCAAGGATGGAACTACCTTTCCCGCCATGGTTTATCTCTCCGCGGTGAGGAATACCGAAGGCGCCCTGACCGGCTTGCTAGCCATTGCCACTGACCTGACGGCGACCAAGCGTGCCGAGCACGCATTGCGCGAAAGCGAAGAGCGCTACCGCGACCTGTTCGACAACTCGCAGGAAATGATCGCCACCCTGAGCCCGCGCGCCAAGTACCTCTACGTCAACCCGGCATGGCAAACATGCTTCGGCAAGAGCGCGGCCGCCTTTGAAAGCCTCATCAGCTTCGAGGCTGCTTTCCCGCCGGAGATGCAACACAACGCGGCGACGCTGTTTGACCGCGCTCTGCGCGGCGAGCGCATCGATCGCGCCAATTTGCGGGTGCAGGACGCAAACGGCATGTATCGCGAGCTGGAGGCAAGTCTGAGCTGCCGCCAGGACCGCGGTGAGCCGGTCTCGGTACGCTGCATCTTCCGCGATGTCACGGCGCAATACCAGCGCGAACGCAGATTGGCCATGCAGCTCGCCGTCAGCCAGGTAGTTGGTGAGTCGACCACTTCCGACGAAGCACTGCCCGCGATGCTCGAATCGCTGGGAACCAATCTGGGGTTCGATATGGCGGGACTGTGGTTCGTCAGCAGCGACCATCACTGCCGGTACCTGGCGGGCTGGTTCGCGCCGGATCGGGCGTGTACTGAGTTTCACCGCGACAGCATTGGAAGGGTGTTGCAGAAGGGCAAGGACCTGCCCGGCCAGATCTGGGCGGCAGAGAGCCCCTGCTGGATCGAAGACCTGCAGGAAGACAGCAACTTTGCCCGCATAGGGTCCGCCAAAGTAGATGGGCTGGTCACCGGTTGGGGTGTGCCCGTTCGGGTCGGCAACCAGGTCATCGCCGTGGTCGAGTTCTTCAGCCGCCAGAAGCAGCGGGAAGATACAGAGATGATGGCCACGGTAGAAACCGTTTGCGCCTCCATTGGCCAGTTTATGGCGCGTTCGGCGCAGGAAAGCCGGCTGGAAGAATTAAACCGGCAGAAAGAGTCAATTCTCAACTCGGTAGCCGATGGTATCTTCGGCACCGACTCCTCCGGCCGCATCGTCTTTGTCAATCCGGCGGCAGCCAGCATGCTAGGCGCCCACGCCTTCGATCTGATCGGCCGCACCGTGCACTCGGTGGTGCACGAGGAGCGCAAAGGACGGGAAAAGTGCTCGGATCAATGCCGCACCGGGCGAGCGTTCCTGGTGCGCGAAGGCACCAGCGGGCAGGACGTGTTCTACCGCAGAAATGGCGCCTCCTTCCCGGTTGAGTTCTCGGTAACGCCGATGGTCGAGCACAACGTGGCCGTGGGCAGCGTGCTCAGTTTCCGCGACATCAGCCAGCGTTACGCGCTCGACCGCATGAAGGACGAATTCGTCTCCACCGTGAGCCATGAACTGCGCACCCCGCTCACTTCCATACGCGGATCGCTGGGACTGCTATCGACCGGCCTGCTGGGCGAGATGGGGGAGAAGGCGTCGAACCTGCTGCGCATCGCGGTCACCAACTCCGACCGGCTAGTCCGGCTGATCAACGACATTCTCGACCTGGAGCGAATGCAGTCAGGCCGCGCTCCCCTTACCTATCGCAATTGCGACCTGGAGGAGCTGGCGAGGCAGGCCATCGATGCCATGACGCCCATGGCGGAGGCCGCCAAGGTGCAACTCTTGTTGGAGGCTGGTCCGGCGCAGATCGAGGTGGACCCCGATCGGCTGCAACAGGTGCTGACCAACCTGCTGAGCAACGCCATCAAGTTCTCCCCGGCAGGATCGCAGGTCACGGTTGCAATCGAACGGCTGCTGGACGGAGTCACCATCAGCGTAAAAGACAACGGGCGTGGCATTCCGAAGGACAAGCTGGAGTCGATCTTCGACCGCTTCCAGCAGGTCGACGCCTCGGATGCACGGCAGAAGGGCGGAACCGGACTCGGCCTGGCCATCTGCCGCACCATCGTCATGCAGCACGGCGGCCGCATCTGGGCGGAGCGAAATGCCGACCGCGGCTCCACTTTCCGTATGTTCCTGCCCTCGGTCACCCGGGACGCAGAGTTATTGCGCCTGGGCGGCAGCTCCGCCGCATCTCAGGTGAGCCCCACGTCTGTCCTGGTCTGCGACGAGAACCCCGAGACCCGGGCAACGCTGGCCGAGAGTCTGAGGCAGAATGGCTATTCCGTGCTCGAAGCCGGTACCGGCGACGAGGCAGTCGTCGTAGCCCGGCAAACCCCCATCCAGGCCATCCTGCTGGATATGAGCCTGCCCAGCCTTCACGGTTGGGAAACCCTGCACCTTCTGCGCGACGATGTCCGCACTGCAGCCATCCCCGTAGTGGTCTTGAGCGCTTTTGGCGCGCTCAACGATCCGGAGGTAGAGAAGGCTGCGGATGCGTGGCTTGAACAGCCACTGGAGACAGAATCGATGTTGGCGGCGCTCTCCAGGGTGTTGCAGGTAGAACGGCAACCCTCCCGTGTGTTACTGGTAGAGGATGATGCCGATTTGGCTAAGGTCATCCTGGCTACTTTCGAGCGGGCTGGTATCCAGATACACCACGCTTCCACGCAACGCAAAGCGATGGAGCTGTGCGTATCGTCGCGGCCGGACTTGCTGATTCTGGACATTGCACTGCCCGACGGCGACGGCTTTGGACTGGTCGACTGGCTGCGCCAACAACATGAGATGAAACAACTTCCGCTGGTGGTCTATTCCGCCCAGGACTTGAGCGAAGGCGAACGCAAGAAGTTACGGCTCGGGCACACCGAGTTCCTGACCAAGGCCCGCGTCCAACCGCAGGATGTGGAGACGCTGGTGCTATCTATGCTGCGGCTGCCAAATGGAGCGAGCGAAGTGCCACTGGGATGGGATGGAACCGCGTCTCCCGGTCTTTAAATCACCACGAAGCCTGCACATTTATGACACGCCGCATCTTAATCATTGACGACGAAGACGATATACGACAGGTGGCTGCCATGAGCCTGGAGACGGTCGCGGGATGGGATACTTTGCTCGCCAGTTCGGGCAAGCAGGGCATCGAACGCGCCGGCGTCGAGCAGCCGGATGCGATTCTTCTGGACGTAATGATGCCGGAGATGGACGGCCCTACCACCCTGCTCAAACTCAAGGCCAACGGTAGCACCTCTCACATTCCCGTTTTGCTGCTGACGGCCAAGGTACAAGGCCCAGATCAGCGCAAATTTGCCGAAATGGGAGTGGCAGCCATCCTCTTCAAGCCTTTTGACCCTCTGACTCTCGCGCGGCAGATTTCTGCAGCATTAGGCTGGAAAGAAGGCGGATGATCCATTGACCAACCGAGATCGCACTCCCCTTGAAGAGAACGGGCGCTCCGCTTCCGGCAAGCCCGCGGCCCCCGACGCTCAGAGTCAGGAGCAAAAGCTGCAAAGCATGATCTCCGCCCTCTGGGATCGCAGTCGCCACACTGTCGTCGAACGGGCTCAGCTGCTGCAAACCGCCGGGGATCTATTGATCGACAACCGTCTGGATGAGGCTACCCAGCTGAGCGCCGTCGACTCCGCCCATAAGCTGGCGGGAGTGCTCGGCACCTTCGGCCTGCCACGGGGTACGGACCTGGCGCGGGAGGCAGAAGTGCTCTTTGGCCAACCGACCCCGCCGGGCAAGGTGGAAATCGAGCGGCTGCAGGTCCTGCTGGCGGAGTTAACCCGTCTGATCGACCGCGGTCCGCTTAGCCCTGGCTGATATCTCTGAAACAGCACGTCCCCTCCACCGCGCTGCGTCAGTGATATCTACAGCCACTCACCCGTAGAATGAAACCATGAATGACTTGGGCAGGCTGCTGATCGGTTTGGGATTGCTGCTGCTCATCGCCGGCGCATTGCTGCTGCTGTTGGGCCGAACCGGTATCCCCCTGGGCAGGCTGCCTGGAGACATCTCCTACCGCGGTAAAAACCTCTCCGTGTACTTTCCCCTGGGCACCTCGATCTTGCTCAGTGTCCTGCTCTCGCTGGTCTTCTATTTGCTCTCCCGCTTTCGGCGGTAGAATGGAGGTTGTGTGCCTAATCCGGAGGAATCACTGAGCCAGCTTGGGCTGGTTTTCCCGGAGGCTCCGGCCAACCTTCGGCGGGTGTGGCGGGTCGGCCAGCTGGTGGGGGAGGTCCGAAACCACATCGAGCGCGAGTACGCCGATGTGTGGGTAGAAGGCGAGATCTCAAACTACCGCCCCGCTCCTTCCGGTCATGTTTACTTCACCCTGAAAGACGGCGATGCCCAGCTCCCGGTGGTGCTGTTTCGCCGCCAGGCGATGCTGCTGCGCTTCCGGCCGGAAGATGGACTGCAAATCCTGGTGCGCGGACGGGTCTCGGTTTACGAGCAGCGTGGCCAGATGCAGCTGGTGGCCGAGTTCGTGGAGCCGGTAGGCGCCGGCTCGCTGCAAATCGCCTTCGAGCAATTGAAATCCCGGCTGGAGAAGGAAGGTCTTTTCGCGGCGGACCGTAAGCAGCCTCTGCCCGCCTTCCCCCACTGTATTGGTATCATTACCTCTCCCACCGGCGCGGTTATTCGGGACTTTCTCAATGTGGCTGGGCGCCGGCACCTGGCGCTGAACGTGCAGATTTACCCTTCTGCGGTGCAAGGCGAGACCGCCGCGCTGGAAATTGCCGCAGGCCTCGCATTTTTCAACCGGGCGCGCACCGTGGACGTGATCGTCGTAGCCCGCGGCGGTGGATCGCTTGAGGACTTGGCCCCGTTCAACAGCGAATTGCTGGCCCGGGCCATTGCCAAGTCTGACTTGCCGGTGGTCTCCGCCGTCGGCCATGAAACCGACTTCACCATCACCGATTTTGTTGCCGACCTGCGGGCGCCCACCCCCTCTGCTGCGGCGGAGCTCCTCACCGAGGCGCAGCACAAGGTCGAAGAGCGCCTGGAGCAACTGCACCGCCGCCTGAACCAGGCCTGCCGCTACCTGCTCGTGCGCGCCCAGGAGCGCTTTGCCCGGCTCTCGGCTCCCGCTGCCTTTGCCCGAATGCGGAATGCCCTGGCTCGCCGCCAGCAGCGGGTCGATGAGTTGCAGTACCAACTGGACGCCGCCTGGCACCGTCAAAGCCGCGAGATGGCGGAAAGGTTGCAGAAACTCGAGGGCCGGCTGCTGCGTCAGGATGTAAGCCACCGCATGCGTATGGTGCGCGAGCGGCTGGCGACACTGGATGGACGAATCGGCCGAGCGCAACAGGAACTGCTGCTGCGGTCGAAGGCGAGGCACGCACGTGCGGAGGGGTTATTGCAGACGCTCTCTCCCCTGGCGGTGTTGCATCGCGGCTATGCCCTGGTTTTCGACGAGGCGGGAGTCCTGCTTCGGGACGCGTCGGCAGCCCATGACGGCGCCCTGATCACCACACGATTCGCTCAAAGCACGCTGACCAGCCGGGTGCTCGAAAGGAAGTCGCCCCAAACCAACTCATGAGAAAACTTTTTGGAACGGACGGTATTCGTGCGGTCGCTGGAGAGGCCCCCCTGGACGCGCCCACTATTTTCGCCACCGGGCTTGCCTTGGCATCTACCCTGAAGAATCTTGATCCCGCGCCCCGGATACTGCTGGGGGCGGATACTCGCGAGTCCAGTCCCTGGATCTCGGCGGTAATTGCTGCCGGTTTGCAGAGCGGCGGCGCTGAGGTGCTGAACGCCGGCGTAATCACGACTCCTGGTGTGGCTTATCTGACGCGTAAACATCAATTCGCTGCGGGGGTGGTGATTTCCGCCTCGCACAACCCCTGGCAGGACAACGGGATCAAGGTATTTGGCGGCGATGGCTACAAGTTGCCGGACGCGGCGGAGATACAAATCGAGGGGGAAATCTTTCGCCGGCTCAAAGACGGTCCGCCAGCGGACACAAAAGAGTTAAGCCCCCCGCCGGCCAGCAAAGCATTTCGTGAGGACTACGAGGAATTTCTGCGCAACGTTGTTCCGCAGCTGAACCTCACCGGCAAGAAGATTGTGATCGACTGCGCCAATGGAGCCGCGGCCGTGATTGCGTCGGAGCTCTTTAGCGGACTGGGCGGCGAGATCCACCTGACGCACGTAACCCCCAACGGCCGCAACATCAACGAAAACTGCGGTGCGCTGCACCCTGAGGTGGTGGCCCGTGAGACCAAGGCGCTGGGGGCAGACCTGGGGATCACCTTCGACGGGGACGCCGACCGCGCGCTCTTTGCCGACGCCCACGGCCGGGTAGTCAATGGGGACGGCGTGATGCTGGTGGCAGCCCGCGACATGAAGGCCAAGTCCGAATTGGCCGGTGACCTGGTGGTGGCGACGACCATGTCCAACATGGGGCTCGAAGCCGCGTTGCGCAGCAGTGGAATCCGCATGCTCCGGGCTCCGGTGGGCGACAAATATGTGCTGGAGATGATGCAGAAGCACCGCGCCAGTCTGGGCGGGGAGCAGTCGGGCCATATTCTCTTTCTCCATCGCAGCACCACCGGTGACGGACTGCTGACCGCGCTGGTGTTGCTCGATACGCTGGCGCGCTCGGGGAAGCCGCTGCACGAATTGTTGAGCGATTTACGCGTTTTTCCCCAGGTGATTGTCAATGTGCGAGTGCGGGAAAAGCGGCCCCTCGATCAGATTCCGGCCGTTGTGGAGAGCATTCAGCAGGCAGAGACAGATTTACACGGCAACGGCCGGGTAGTGGTGCGCTATTCCGGCACCGAGGCCCTGGCGCGGGTAATGATTGAAGCCGAATCGGAGCAGCAGATGCGCGAGCATGCGGAGCGTATCGCCCAGGCAATTCGGGTAGAAATAGGGATATAGGAGACAGCTATGATCACCGCCATTCTTTTTCTCGCCCTGATGCAGCCCCAAGATCCGGGTCTGGCTGCTGCGCCAAAGACGACTACGGCTCCGGAACGGACCGAGAAGCTCACGCCGTCTGAAGTGAAAGCCTTGGCCGACGCCAACCAGGCTGTGGCCGATGCCCAGGCCAAGTTGATTCAGGCCAAAGCCGCTTTGCAGGGCACGACGGAGGGCATCGAGTTGGCGCATCACGCAAATACGGACTGTGGCTGTTACGTTGAAAGTACGGGACGGGATTATGACAAGGTTGAGTTCAAGGGCGACACGATCATCATTCATCACATCCATGAAGCCCCAGGGAGCCTGACCGAGAAGACGACGCCCTAACGAGGTCAAGACAAAGCAGGGACCTGCTGTTCCTTTGACCTCAGCCCTGGTTTTACTTCAGGTCGCGCCAATTCGGTCCCGCACCGCAATCCACCACAATCGGCACTTTGAGCTCGATCACGGTTTCCATCTCATGCCGCACTAATTGCTTTACCTCTTCAACTTCCTTCTCCGGCACATCGAAGAGCAGTTCGTCGTGCACCTGGAGCGTCATCTTCGCGGCAAACTTCTCTTCGCGCAGCTTCCGATCGATACGGATCATGGCAATCTTGATCAGGTCCGCTGCCGTTCCCTGCAACGGCGTATTTACCGCCGTGCGTTCTGCGAAGCCCCGCAGGTTGGCATTGCGGCTCTGCATATCGGGGATGGGGCGAACGCGTCCGAAGAGCGTGCGGACCCGCTGTTCCCTACGCGTCTCTTCAAGCAACCGGTCGATGTAGCTGCGCACCCCGCTGTAGCGCGCGAAGTAAGTTTCGATGTACAGCCTGGCGACATTTTGCTCAATGCCCAGTTGCTGGGCTAATCCAAACGGAGAGATGCCGTAGACGATGCCGAAATTTACCGCCTTGGCGCGGTCCCGCGTTTGCTTGTCCATTGCTTCAGGCGCGACGCCAAAAACCTCCGACGCGGTCAGGGTATGAATATCTTGTCCCTCGGCAAAGGCGCGCACCAACAGAGGATCTTCGCTGAAATGCGCCATCAGCCGCAGCTCGATCTGGGAGTAATCCGCCGAGATAAGCAGATTCCCGGGGGCCGCAATAAACGCCGCTCGGATCTCCCTGCCTAGCTCCGTCTTGATCGGAATGTTTTGCAAGTTCGGATTGGTAGACGAAAGACGCCCGGTAGACGTGCCCACCTGGTTGAAAGTGGTGTGGACACGCCCTTCCGCATCCGCCAACAGCGGCAACGAGTCAATATAGTTCGACTTGAGCTTGGCCAGCTGACGGTACTGCAGCACCTGGCGAGGAACCTCGTTGTGTTCGGCCAACTCTTCGAGCACATCCACAGCGGTCGAAACCACTTTGCCCCGGCCGTACTTCATTGGCTTGGGCAGGTGCATTTTGTTGAACAGCACATCTCCCAGCTGCTTGGGTGAATTGATATTGAAGCGATGGCCGGAGCCCTCGAAGATCTGCTCGCTGACCCGGCTCATCTCCACCGTCAACCGGTCAGCCATGGCGGAGAGAACCGCACGGTCGATGCGCACCCCTGCCTCTTCCATGCGCAGAAGAACCGGAACCAAGGGCAGGTCGATGTCGCGATACACCTGCCCCGCTCCCAGCGACTCCACGTCCTCTTTGAGCATCGGCGCGAGGGCACGGATGGCGTTCGCCGATGCCGGCAATAGCTCATCGCCCGGCGGCGGCAAAGCCCGGCCGCTAAAGCGCGCCACGACATCGGGCAAAGGGTGTGTGGTGTGAGTTGGATTGATCAGATAGGAATAGAGCATCAGGTCATCGACCGGACCCGCTAAGCGTAAGCCTTGGTCATGCCGCGCAAGAATGCGCAGCGCAGCCTTCAGATCGTGCAGCGACTTGGCCGTTTGCTCATCTGCCAGCAGCGGGCCCAGGGGCTCTGCGTCCAGAGCAAAGACCAGCGCCCTGCCCGGCTCCGCGGAGACTGCGACCTTCTGAGTCTGTGGAGCGGGCTTCTGATCAGGGGCCTGTGGAGGGCCATCGAACAGGCCGAGGGACATATTCTTCAGCTCCGGCTCTTCCTCCTCGATGGCCTCGCCTTCCGTCTCTCCCACCTGTTCCAATGCGACCTCAAGCAGCGTGGTGTCAAAGGCCAGGGCGAAGCCCTGGGTGCGTGCCAGCCCGGTAAAGCGGCTGACCTCCTCGGGCGACGGGTCGTAGATGATGGAGAGTGGCGCCGCCTCCTCTTCCGGGGCCAGCTCTTTGAGCATGGTGGTGAATTCAAGCTCGTTGAAAAGAGCGCGGCACGCGCTTATGTCCGGCGCCTGCGTGCGCATGTTCTCGAGCTCGAGCTCGACCGGCACCTCACAGTGGATGGTCACCAGTTCTTTGCTGAGCAGGACCGTGTCCCGATTGTTCTCGAGCGACTCGCGATAGGTCTTGCGTTTCACTTCCGAGGCACGATCGAGCGCCGCCTCCACGCTCCCGAACTGCTGGATCAGTTCGACCGAGCCCTTATCTCCGATTCCCGGAGCACCCGGAATGTTATCAATGGAGTCGCCCCGCAGAGCCATGACGTCGACCACTCGCTCCGGTGGCACTCCCAGCACCTCGACCACTTTCTCGCGATCCAGGATCAGGTTGTCTTTTACCGGATTGAGCACCTTAACCTTGCTGGTTACCAATTGCAGCATGTCTTTATCGTTCGAAACCACGAAGACATCGTGGCCTCTTTCCGCAGCCTGCCGCGCCAGAGTCCCGATCACATCGTCGGCTTCGAAACCCTCGGATTGAAGTATGGGAATGCGAAAGGCTTCGAGCGACCTGCGGATGAATGGCAACTGTTGAGCCAGGTCGGGAGGCATTTCCGTGCGGTTTGCCTTGTAACCACCGTAGTCGAGCTCATCAAACGTCTGCGTCTTGATGTTCCATTTGCGCACCGTGGCGATGCTCCGCGCGCGCTCATCGCGAAAGACCGAACCGCTCACATCGAAGACGGCGGCAAAATACTCCGGCTGGAAATCGCGGCGGAGTTTGTTGATCATGTTGACGAAGACAAAGGTGGCGGCCGTAGGCACGCCGGAGCGCGTCGACATGGGGCGTTGCCGCTGCATCGCGTGATAGGCGCGAAAGATGAACGACATGGCGTCCAGCAGGAAAATGGGAGGCTTGGTGGGCGAGGTCATTGCCCTTCAGTCGAGCAGATTCTTGAGCTGATTCATATCGAAGGCGATCCCCTTTTCCGCATGGGAGAAGGAGTTATTGCGCAGGAGCTGGCCCTCTTCGTATCGACAGAAGGTGCTGTCCTGGGGGTCGATGACCCAGATTTCCGGGATGCCCATTAACCGGTAATCCTCCAGTCTCCGCTTGAGGCGCTGGAGAGTGTCTTCGGGAGATAGAACCTCAAACACAGCAATCGGCGGCTGGGTGATGATCTGTTCAATGGGCCGGCTACGGTCAAGCACCGTAACATCGGGAACGCGATACCGGGTCGCCGCCACCTGAACCCGCAATTCCGGTAGGACACGAATACCCCACTCCTTTTCATGTTGCCAAAACCATTTTTGGATCGCCTGCTGCCACGAAGCGTGATCAAATTCTCCCATCGGGCGTTCCTCGATCTTTCCATCCACGTACTCCGCATCAGGCTCGTAGGAAGAGCGGAGATAAACCTCAACGGGAACATGCGTGGTTGTCGCCATAGTGACCTTCCTTCCCTCCTTTGAGGATACCGCTCCAAGGGATGGATTGTCGCTTTCATACAATCGGGTCTGTGCTGGTCTCCGACTTCGACTTCGAGCTTCCCCAGGAGCTGATCGCGCAGCAACCTCCGGCCCAACGCGGGGCTAGCCGCATGCTGGCCCTGAGCCGGCGGAGCGGCTCGTGGCAGGACTTGTGCTTTAACGACCTGCCTCAGTTGCTCCGGGAAGGCGATGTGCTGGTATTGAACGACAGCCGCGTAATCCCCGCACGGCTGTTCGGAGTGCGCCTGGGCAAGAGCGCCGGCCGGGTTGAAGTACTGCTCACCGAACAGGTCGGCGAGTGGGAATGGCGAGCGCTGACACGCCCCGCACGCAGGATGGCAGTAGATCAGGAACTAGCCTTCGCCACCCCGGAGGGAGAGCAGCTCCTGCATGCCACAGTCGTAGCTGGCGGTGAGTTCGGGGAACGTCTTCTTCGCTTCACTCCAGTAGACGACTTCTTCGCCCGCCTGGAGCTTCTGGGCCATGTCCCGCTGCCGCCCTACATCCGCCGTCAAGACGAGGCACTTGACCGTGAGCGCTATCAGACCGTCTTCGCGCGCCAACGCGGCTCAGTCGCCGCCCCCACCGCGGGGCTGCACTTCACCCCGGAAATTCTGGAGCGGATCCGAGCCCGAGGCGTAATCATCACTCACCTAACCCTCCACGTGGGGCTGGGGACCTTCCAACCCGTGCGGGTGTCGGAGGTCGCGGAAATCCAGCTGCACGCTGAAAGGTATACGCTGCCCGACGAAACGGCCCTGCAGGTCAATCGGGCGCTGCTCGACGGGCGGCGCATCGTTGCCGCCGGCACCACGACGGTTCGCACCCTGGAGCACTGTGCGCGGATTGGGCGAATGGAGGCGCATTCCGGCACGACCAACATCTTCCTATCCCCAGGCTCGCGCTTAAGCGTAGTCAGCGTGCTGCTCACCAATTTTCATCTGCCCCAGTCAACGCTGCTGATGCTGGTAAGCGCCTTTGCCGGGAGAGAGAAAACGCTCGCCGCCTATCGCCACGCGGTCGAAGCCGGTTATCGTTTCTTCTCTTACGGCGACTGCATGTTCATCGCCTGACGGGCTGATCAAAATGCTGCTCGGCATTGAGGCGCGCCCTTTCGAGTGCTGCTTCCACCTCCAGCCTCTTGGCTTCCATCACCACCGGGTCTTCGGTCTGCGGCACCTCGATATTGCGCGCCCAGCTGATCGCCACGCGAGAGAAAGGTTTGGGGATCAGGAAGCGGTCCCATGACCGCAGTGTCCAGGCCCTTTCCGGATGCGCGTAGAAGATGCCGATGGCGTAGCCGGTGAGCTGGGCCAGTTTCACCGCCCCGGGCTTGACTTTGTATACCGGACCGCGTGGACCGTCCGCGGTAAACACCGCCCCATGTCCACGCTCAACGGCCTTGGCCAGCGTCAGCAAGCCGCTCCCTCCGGAGCGCGTGCTCGATCCTCGCGCGGTGAGAAAGCCTATCCGCTCAATCGTGCGCGCGATCAATTCACCGTCAAAACTGCGGCTGATCAGAACCACCAGTTTGAACTTGCCGTGGAAATAGCAGGCAGAAGGAATAAGGCATCGGTGCCAGAAACACCACACCTGGAGCGCCGGCGTTGTTGCCGGCTCGGCACCCGGTTCAACCACTACCTCGTAGCGCAACGTACGGTGCAGCAACCGCAGCAGATAAGCCGCCACTCGGGGAACGATGGCAATCGTCAACCGCTGGCTGTAACTAAAACTCTGGACCGAGTCCTTCACCGGGCGATTCTACAGTTCGCCACCTGTTTTGTTGCACATAGCGAGCAGCTCGCGCCGAAGTAACCAACAGGAGGGTCGAATGGGGAGCTCCGGTGCCCCCTTTGTGTGGAGGTAATAGTGAGATTGGCGCATTTCCGGTACGCCGGCGCTCAGGTATACAGATACTCATTATGAATACACACAAGATTGCTTTTACTTCGCGTGACTATTCTCTGCCGAGATCTGGAAACAAGCCGTCCCTGGACGACAAACTCGACAAGGTATTTCAAATGGCCGAGCATATGGACGCCCGGTGTGTCTACATGCTGGACGCCGCCACCCACAAGCGGCGGTCAGGTCTTTCCGCCCGCTAGTACCGCTGATCCAGCAAGAGGCACGGGACGGGTGCTCCACGTTCGCTGTGGCGTACGTGGGACGATAAAGACGGGCGAAAAAGCCCCTACCATTGCTTTAGTGTTTCCTGGAACCAGTCGGGTGCGGAGCCCCGGTGGAAAGCAATGGAAACAAATCATTATCGTCCCACGTACGCGGCAGCGCACCAGGGCCACCCGTCCCCACCATCAGCCTCCGGCTCCTACCCGGCGGCTCCGCTGATAGCATCGCTGATGTGCTACTGACACTGGAAACGTCTCTGCAGTTCGTCAAGGGCATCGGCCCGCGCATCGCCCAGACGCTCAAAGACAAGCGCATCACCACCATCGAAGACCTGCTCTACCACCTGCCCTTCCGCTATGAAGACCGCTTGCGTCCGCAAGCTATTGAGGAATTAGTCCCGGGCGAAATGGCCAGCCTGATCGGCGAAGTGCGCGGCATGGCCCTGCTGCGCACGCGCCGCATGCCCATCTTTGAGATGACCGTGGGCCAGGGCCTGAGCAAGGTCAAGTGCATGTGGTTTCACGGAACCTACCTGAAAGATCGCTTCAAAGCGGGACAATGGGTGGCCCTGTACGGAAAAGTGGAACCTTCGCGAAGCAGCACCAGCTTCAAAATGATCCAGCCGCAAGTCGAAGTGCTGCCCGATGATCATGACGATGATGAGTCCAAGCTGCTGGAGGTGGGCCGCATCGCGCCGGTCTATGAGACGCTGGGCAACAAGTTGGCTTCGCGTTGGCAGCGGCGTGTCATCTGGCGGCTGCTGGAAGAACTTAAGGGTCGAATCCCCGAGACCCTCCCCCAGGCGCTTTGCCGCCGGCTGGAGCTGCCCAGCCGCGAAGACGCGCTGCGCTGGGCGCACTTTCCCGAGGCGGGAACCCCGATGAACCAGCTCCAGTCCTGGGCTACGCCGGCGCAAAAGCGGTTGATCTTCGAAGAGCTCTTCTTCCTCGAACTGGGCCTGGAGCTGAAGCGGAAAAAATTTCGCCAGCGGCAAGGCATTCCCTTCGAGACTAACGAAGCCGTGCGTTCGGCGCTGCGCCAGGTGCTGCCCTTCCACCCTACAAAAGCGCAAAAGACTGCCTTGGGCGAGATTGTCGCCGACATGCGAGCGCCGGAACCGATGCGCCGCCTGCTGCAGGGCGATGTGGGATCGGGCAAAACCATCGTGGCCCTGCAGGCGATGCTGGTGGCCATCGAGAATGGCTACCAGGCTGCCCTGATGGCGCCCACAGAAATCCTGGCTACCCAGCACTTCCTGGGAGCGCGCAAGCTGCTGGAGCGGTCCCAGCAACGCTACAAAGTGGTTCTGTTGACCGGGTCACTGGATGAGAATCGCAAACGCGCCAACCGTGGCTTGATCGCGCGCGGCGAGGCGCAACTGGTCATCGGAACCCATGCCCTGATCGAGGAACGCGTCGATTTCGCCAAGCTCGGGCTGGTGGTGGTCGATGAACAGCATCGCTTCGGTGTGGGGCAGCGCTTGCGCCTAATGAAGAAGCCCAACGCAGGCGAGCCGGATGTCCTGGTGATGACCGCGACACCTATCCCTCGAACACTGGCACTTTCTCTTTATGGCGATCTCGATTGCAGCGTGCTCGATGAATTGCCGCCTGGCCGCACGCCCATCCTCACCCGCCAGATTCCCGACGACAAGGCCAGCGAAGTCTGGGCCCAGGTGCGCGAACAAGTGCGCCTGGGGCACCAGGCCTACGTGGTCTATCCGGTCATCGAAGGCGCCAAGGAAGACCAGCCCGAATTGGATTTCGCGGCCGGCGAGGCGGAGCAGGAGGACCAAGCCGGCTTGCTGTTTAAGAAACCGGCAAGTCCCTCCCTTAAGGCCGCCACCGACATGTATCAGGAGTTGAAAGAGGGAGCCCTCAAGGGCCTGCGCTTAGGCTTGCTGCATGGACGGATGGATGCGGATGAGAAGGAGATCATCATGCGCCGCTTCCAGCGGCGGGAAGTCGATGTGCTGATCGCAACCACGGTCGTGGAAGTCGGCGTCGATGTGCCAAATGCAACCATGATGGTCATTGAACATGCGGAGCGATTCGGTCTGGCCCAGATGCATCAATTGCGCGGGCGCGTGGGCCGCGGCAGAGCCAAGTCCTACTGCATTCTCATGACGGGAGGAAAAATCTCAGCTCCGGCGGTAGAACGCCTGGCGGCCATGGTGCGCACCCAGAACGGCTTCGAGCTGGCCGAGTTGGACCTGCAACTGCGCGGTCCGGGAGAGTTCTTTGGCACCCGGCAGGCGGGGATTCCGGACTTCAGGGTAGCTAACCTGGTGCGCGACCGGGCCCTTCTGGAGCTGGCCAAGACAGAGTCGGCTGCCTTCGTTTCCGTGGGCGCCAATGAGATCACCGAGGAAGAAAAGGGCAAGGTATGGAACCGGCTGCGCGAGGCCTGGCAACGTCGCTATGGATTGGTCGACGCCGGATGAGCATTTTCACTCCTGGTCTATACAAAGCAAACACCCCCGGCGCGGCTTTTCCTCAAGAAAAGACGCTCATCGCTGCACTTTGCTGTGCGGAATGGGAGTGAAATTTAAATCAGGCGGCGAAGCAATGACTGCCGCCAAGCTGCATTTGTAATTCTTCTTCCTTCACCATCCAGATCTGCAATTGCACCTTGATGATCTCAAGCGAACAGATATACCGGGTGGCGGCGTCCAGCGTCGCTACATCCGCCGCCGGAAGCTTCCTCGAAGCCAGATCAAAGATATGCGGAGTGCAGCGGCAAAGCTCCGTCAGCAGGCTATGCGAAGCAGCGGTGAGTTGGAGACCCACGGAAACCAGCGCACTATAAATCTCGACGCAGATGTCGCGGGGAAACTCAAAGACGAACCGAGCCGTACCTGGCTCGATGTAAGAACGGCTGCGGATCCATGCTCCACAATCAGGAATGACCCCGCTAAGCCGGGGTACGACCATGGATTGGTCTTCGGCCAGGAGCGCCGTTAAATAGAGGACATCATCTGTAAGCGTATCGGACATAAGGGTATCGGGTGAACTTGAATATACCTCGCTTGTTAACTTGATCGGCCACGTTAGAGCAATCTTCAACCGCAGAACAGGTACCACGGTTCGTGATTACGGTTACATATTGGGAAGGCGGAGATGACCGGAAATGATCCCATGGTAATGTGGTCAGCATGTTGATCGGCACCGGCGTGGATTTGATCGAGATCGAGCGCATCGCGCACTCCATCGAACGCTACGGCGACCGCTTTCTGCGCCGGGTTTACACCGATTATGAGATCGCCTATTGCAGCCGCAAGCGATCCAGTGCGGAAAGTTTTGCCGCACGTTTCGCCGCCAAAGAGGCCGGAGCGAAGGCCCTGGGAACCGGCATCAGCAGGGGTGTTACGTGGAACGAGTTCCAGGTTGAGCGTCACCCTGGAGGCCGGCCCATCCTCGAGCTGCGCGGCCGTGCCGCCCTTCTGGCCAGGCAACTCGGGGTAAAGACGGTTTCCCTTTCCCTCACCCACACCGCCACCCTGGCAATGGCGACTGTAATGATGGAAGGCTAGCCAACAACTTCGGGTGCCCCATTTGATATGCTCAGTCCCAGCAGGTAAAGAGGGGGTTTGTGCCAAGCCAGCAGGAAGTCCAGTGGTCACAACTGAAGGTGGGCGTTCTGGTACTGGTGGCATTGTCAGCCCTGACTGCTCTCGTCTTTCTCATGACAGGAAGCACGGGCGGCATCTTCACCAGAAAGATCACCCTTCGCTCCTATTTTGAGAATTCCGCAGGCCTCAAAGTGGGCGCTCCGGTCAACCTGGAAGGGGTGACCATCGGCAATGTTAAAACCGTCAAAATCGTACCCGAACGCAAGCTTACCCCGGTCGAGGTAACGATGAAGATCGGAAACGGATTCAGAGAAGCGGTGCGCACGGATTCGACCTCGAGCCTCGAAACCATCGGCGTTCTGGGCGACACAGTCGTGGACATCAACAGCAAGACCGCCACCGGGCCAGCGGTCCAGAACAATGCGGAGCTCAAGACCAACGAGACCCCGAACCTTTCCGACGTCATCAAATCCAGCCAGGGAACGATTGAGCAGTTGAATACAATTCTGGCCAAGGTCGACCACCTGGCCGATTCCCTCAACTCAACCAAGGGCTCGATCGGTGAGTTGATCAACAATCCTGACCTTTACAACAAAGCAGTGTCTACCTTGAACGAGTTGTCACAGCTGGTGGATACCGTTGCCAATGGCAAAGGCTCCATCGGTAAGCTGGTCGCCGACGACACCTTGTACAACCACATCAACGACATTGTTGCCAAGTTGGACAAGATGACCGCCAGTCTTGACGAGGGGAAGGGCACCATCGGTAAGCTGCTGAAAGACGAAACGCTGGCCAACAACCTGAACCAGTCTGTGCAAAGCGCTAACCAGCTGCTCGCCGACATCAACGCCGGCAAAGGCGGCCTGGGCATGATCGCCAAAGATCCTCAGTTCGCGGCCAAGCTCCGAGATACCGTCGACAAGCTCGATTCGGTCTTGAACCGGGTTGACAGCGGCGAAGGCACCGTTGGGCAGCTGGTGCGCAATCCTTCGCTCTACAACAATCTCGACCAGTCGCTGACTGAGACGCGGGGGCTCATCGCCGCCATACGCGAGAATCCCAAAAAATATCTGACCTTCCACGTTAAAATTTTTTGAGCTATATGAAGGTAGTTTGTATCGTCAGCGCTCTCTTATTTAGTAGCTGGGCCGCTCAGGCACAAAGCAATGTTGCCCCAGTTGAGCCCAAGGCCCCGAAGAGCTTCGACCTGACCGCCATCGATAAGACAGCTGACCCCTGCACCGACTTCTATCAGTACGCCTGCGGCAACTGGCAGAAAAACAATCCCATCCCGCCCGACCAGGTGAAATGGGGCGAGTTCACCGAACTGCGCGAGAGAAACGCCTGGCTGCTCTATAAGGAGTTGGAAACAGCAGCCGCTCCAGACCCAAAGCGGACACCGCTGGAACAGAAATACGGAGACTTCTACGCCGCCTGCATGGATACGCAGCTCGCTGACAAAAAGGGAATATCGGCGCTGCAGCCGACTCTGGACACCATCAATGCCTTGAGCGACAAGAAGCAACTGGCTGCGGTGCTGGCAACCCTCGAGATAAGGGACGGCACCAGCGGAGCCTTCAGCTTTGGCGTGGCCCAGGACCAGAAAGACTCCACTCAACAGATCGCTCAGGCCGGCCAGGGAGGTCTCGGACTGCCGGATCGCGACTACTACCTGCTCGACAATGCGCGACAGAAGAAGATTCGCGAAGACTATGTGGCCCACATGACCAGAATGTTCCAGCTGGCTGGGGACACACCCGAAAAGGCGGCCGGCGAAGCGCAGACCGTAATGGCCATCGAAACCGCATTGGCGCAAGGCTCCATGAGCCGCACGGACCGCAGGGATCCGGCCAAACGCTATCACATCATGACCCTGGCGGAACTACAAAAGCTAACCCCGGACTTCGAGTGGCAGTCTTATCTCCAGGGCATCAAGATGGGCTCGTTCCAGACGCTGGATGTGACCTATCCGGAATTCTTCACCACCATGAACGCGCAGATTGTCACCCAGAGTCTGGACGCATGGAAGAGTTTTCTCCGCTGGCGTGCCTTGAATGACTCTGCGCAGTGGTTGTCGGACCCATTCGTGCAGGAGAATTTCAAATTCTACGGCACCGAGTTACAAGGGCAGCAAGAGCTGACCCCGAGATGGAAACGGTGCACCCTGGCCACCGACAATGCCTTGGGCGAAGCGGTGGGGCAGGATTGGGTGAAGAAGTATTTCAGCCCGGAAAAGAAAGAGAACATGCTCAAACTGGTGGCCGCACTCGAAGCCGCGCTGCGCCAGGATATTGAGCAGTTGCCCTGGATGTCGGAAGACACCAAGAAACAGGCGCTCGAAAAGCTGGCGTTGATTCGCAACAAGATCGGTTATCCCGAGCACTGGCGCGACTACTCGACGCTGGAGGTAAAGCGCGACGATCTGTTGGGAAACATGGCCCGCGCCACCGTCTTTGAGGATCGCCGCAATCTGGACAAGTTGGGCAAGCCGGTGGATGAGACAGAGTGGTTCATGACTCCGCCCACGGTCAATGCCTACTACTCGCCGCCCTTCAACGACATCAACTTCCCTGCCGGAATCCTGCAGCCCCCGTTCTATGACTTCTCCAAGGATCCCGCGGTCAATTTCGGCGGCATCGGAGTGGTGATCGGCCATGAAATGACCCATGGTTTCGACGATCAGGGCAGCAAATACGATGGGCACGGCAATGTGCGTGAGTGGCAGACCCCGGCAGACCGCAAGGCCTTCACCGATCGCACGGACTGCGAAGCGAAGGAGTACGGAAACTTTGAGGCCGTCCCGGGAGTAAAGCTCAACGGCCAACTCACCCTGGGCGAGAATACCGCAGATAATGGCGGCCTTCGCCTCGCCTACATGGCTTTGATGAACACCCTGGCCAAGGAAGCTCCGGCCACGACTGCGCCTGAAATTGATGGTTACACACCGGCGCAGCGCTTCTTTCTTGCCTTCGGCCAGGTGTGGTGCGAAAACGTGCGCGAGCAAGCGGCGCGGAACAATGCCTTGACCGATCCTCATTCCCCGGGCAGATGGCGGGTGAATGGTGCGGTGCAGAACTTCGATCAGTTCGGCAAGGCCTTCAGCTGCAAGAAAGGTGCTCCCATGTATCCGGAGAACTCTTGCCGGGTGTGGTGAGGCCCATCGGCTCGAGGGGAGCCGCTATAGCCGAAAGTGGCTCTAGCTTTTACAATTAGCGACAGGATCCAGTTTTTATACAGTTTTAGCTGCAAAGGCAGCCCTAGACCGCGACAGCGACCGGGATGAAGGAAACGCATGAAGTTCAGGAAATTCGGCCGGATCAGTCTGGCCTTGGCAGTGTCCCTTGGAATGGGATTGGGTGTTACTTCCTGCAGTACCGATCACACAGTCGGCTATTTCTATGTTACCGGCTCGCAGTTTAATCAGATCTCCGCCTTTCGGATCGATAGCAATCTTGGCAATCTGTACGCAACCCAAAACTCTCCCCTTGGCTCCGGCGGCTTCAACCCGATCAAAGCACTGGTGGTCAACGCGGGTAAGTTTCTGTATGTCCTGAACGCAGGGTGCGGCGGAAGCTCGCAAGTGGCGTGCCCTAACGGATTGCCGGCAAGCGAGAATGGCGCAAACATCTCACTGTTCACCATCGGTGGTGGGGGCGCAATTAGCTTTCAGGCGGCTTATACCAGCCAGGGCAACCTGCCGATTTCGATCCAGGCGGACTCTTCCGGCACCCACCTCTTCGTCCTCGATTCAACCGTTCCGGATCCCACTACCTGCAAGGGCTACGTGAGTGGGAATCCGGCTACCACCTGCGGAGATATCACTGCCTACAACATCGACCCCAACACCGGCAGGCTTTCCCTAATCACCAATCAGACGGTGAAGGATGCGAATGGCACCAACCTCTCCTATTTTCCAGTAGGCAGCTCACCCATCAATTTTTACGTGGTTCCAAGTAACCAGTACATCTACACCATCGAAAAGGGCAGCGGAAGCGTCGCCGATCCCAACCAGGCAGTATTCGTGTATGCGAACAGCGCCGGCCAGTTGACTCTGTCGCAGAACACGCCCATTCCGACAGGGGCTGAGGACCTGAGCTATATCTACGCCAGCTCCAAGTACGTCTACCTGGTCGATGCCGGGCAAAGTGTCAACCCTTCCGGCCTGATCCTGCCCTACACCATCGGCACCAATGGCGCGCTCCAGTCACTGGTCGGCGGCGCGGTTGCCAACACCGGCACCGTCGCCAATCCGGGACCCATGATTGTCGACCATCAGAACAAATTCCTTTACCTCGCCAACCAGGGGCCCAATCTGACCCCGACCAGCCCAGCAAGTTCGGTCAGCGCATTCTTCATCGATCCCACCACGGGGAGATTAACGTCGCTTTCCGGAGGAGCCAATCCGACCAGCACAGCCTTCGGTTCGGGATCCTCTCCACAGTGCATCCTGGAGGATCCATCGAACCAGTACCTCTATACCGCCAACTTTGCAGACAGCACAGTGACCGGCGCGATCATCAACTCGTCCACCGGAACCCTGACCAATCTGCGCAGGAACACTTCTTTCCCCGCGGCTGGCCAACCCACCTGGTGCACTGCCAGCGGTACATTGTTCTAATGTTCTTTTACAATGCTAGTGGGCCTCAAAGACACTCTATCCATAGCTCTGCTGCGAGCTGCAGCCCTGCTCCATTTTCAAGTTGGTCCAGGATGAAGGAAGCGCATGAAGTTCAGTAAATTCGGCCGGATCGCACTGGCCTCTGTTGTAACCCTTGGTCTTGGATTTGGTGTTACTGCGTGCGGACCCAGCAATACGATTGATTTCCTTTACGTCACCTCCTCCAAGCAAAACCCGGGGCAGATCAATGTTTATAAGGTCGATAGTCAAGCTGGAGCATTGATTCCGATTGCGGATTCGCCCTATCCCTCGGGCGGCCGCAATCCAGTGGCAGACGTCGCTTCAGCCAACGGCAAGAATCTTTACGTGATCAACCATGACGACAACACCGTTGTGGAGTTCGCGATTGGAACGGACGGCAAGCTCTACCCGCAGCAGACTTGCAATATGCCCGGCAGTTATCCCATGCAGTTGGCGGTCAACAAGGCGGGCACCTACCTCTATATCGTTGAGACCTATCAGCCGAACTTCAGCACCAACATCCCCGGGCCTGGAGCGTTGGTGATCTTCCCCATCAATGCCAACGGGCAATTGGGCGCCACGGGAAGCCTGTGCACACCGGTCGCGAATGGCACCAATGCCTTCTTTCCCGTAGGCAATAATCCGGTAGGGGTCAATGTTCTGGCTAGCGGAAGCAATGTTTACGTGGCCAACGAAAATGACGCCACCCTCTCCGCGTTTCAGGTTGGCTCAACTGGCGCTGTCACTTTGATCGGCACGTATCCCGTCGGTGTAGCTCCGAACGCGCTGGCCAGCGATCCGACAAATAAGTTTCTCTATGTCACCGATGGCGCCGCCAACCAGATGATCGGGTTCTTGATACAGACCAACGGAACCCTGGTCAACATGCAGACCCCCTTCAAGACCGACAACCTTCCCGATGCTGTCCAGGTCGATCCCCGAGGCATCTATGTTTATGTCGCCAACTACAATGCGAACGATGTCAGCGCCTACACCATTGATCGCGGCACCGGAAATGCCACACAAATCGCTGGCTCGACCACCTATGCAGTGGACGCCGGGCCAATCTGTATCCTGATCGAACCGGCGGAGGCGCGCTATGTCTACACTTCCAACTTCCTCGGCAACACGGTATCGGGTCTGGCGCTGAACCCGGCAACCGGCGCGCTGTCGGCCGTACAAAACACCCCCTTTAAGGCCGCCGGGCAGCCCACCTGCACAGCTGCCATCACCCACGGCAACCATTCGGTCGAAGTAGTGCAGCCGTAAGAATTCACCGTCAACGATCGGACCTTACCTTGATCCCATGCTTGAGATTCAAGGTAAGGTCCGATCGTTGACGGGAATTCAACTTGCGCCTGATTCTCGTTTTCGTCGTCTTGACAGGATTGAGCGGAGCCAACGGTTCTGCCCCAAACGGATCCGGCGCACGGTTACCCGAGAGCCCATCTCCGCAACCCGTCAACCCTCAAGGCTTCTTCGAAAGATTCTTTCAGTTCTATCGTCAGGATTGGCACGGCACGGCGCCACAAGGCCCCGCCTCACCTCGGCGTGGACAGCCGTCGCCCCTCGAATCTCCGCCATTCCCCAACTCCGACTGGTCTTATGGCGGATCCCCCGTCATTGGTGAGGCGGATACCAATAGCTATCCCCTAATGACTGCCTGGAACGGCGCAAGCAGCCGCACCAACATCCGTTCACCGACACCGGGATGCTTGCTACGGTGCTACTAAGCGATCAGTGGCTGGTACAGGCAGACATCACCGCAAGCCACGATGTTGCCCTTTGGACCAGTGATGCAAAGCCCTCAGCAACGGCTTGCGTCAGTCACACGACCAGCTCGGTCAACGACAATGTCTATCTCTGTGCGAACGGCATTAATGACGGTAAATACGGCTACAACAACGTTCAACAGTTCGATGGCACCTGGTATCACAAGTTCTCAAAGACCTGGCATACGGCGACCGAGGCTTACGTGATGTACCAGCGTGATGTGCCCAGCACCACCGGCCCAATCAAGCCTCAGCCAAACACCTACGCAGCAACCTGCGCCCCGGCCTCGAGACTTGTTTCGCACCCGAGTACGCCGCCGTCAACTACATCCTGAAGCAATTATCGGATCATGACTTCCTGGGGTTCCGCAGCGACCTGCTCAACGACAAGAAGGGCCAGCGTACCGGGGTCAACACCGAGTACACCGAAAACACACTGATGCTGAGCCATTGGATCAGAACGACGGTGCAGATACGGCCCGAGATTCGCTTCGATCACGCATCGGAAGTCATACGACTGGGGAACGCGACAGAGCCAGTTCACCGTGGCCTGTGATTTGATCTTTCATTACTGAGCTATCAGGCTGCCCGGACAGCGCCCGGCTGAAGCCGGCGGATGATCCAGCTCCTTCCGGGCCGCTCGATGAGCCGCTTGGTCAACAGGGCAGCCACGATCAACAACAGGTAAGAAATCCACGGATCGAAAACGATCAGGCCGCTCTTCTCCAGAAAATGCGAATCGTGCAGCAGCGTCCAGAGATTAAAGTGCAGCAGGTACAGGCAATAACTGGCCTCGCCGATGGCGATAAAGGGAAGCAGGCCAAAGAACCGCGACACCGGGTTCTGACCGGCCAGGCAGAGGATGACCCCGGCGAATAGGGGCATCAGCAGACCATCATGCATCATGACGTAGGGTAGACGGTCGCCCACGCAAAGAAGCAGGTAGAGCGTTGTAAAGGCGCCGAGCCCAAGCGCCAGGCGCTTGCGGCTCTCGGGCCGAATCTTCTCATTCAGGAATCCCAGCGCCATGCCAAAAAGAAACGACGGCAGATGCTGCAGCGGCATAAATTTCAGCGCCCGCATCCAGATCCCGACGGAATAACGGTCGGGGTGGACGTCACCATCGGGATTGAAGTGCATGTAGAGCGCCGGAAGCATCAGGCTGGAGAGCCACACAGCGAACAGAATCATCAGCAGGGTCCGCGCCTGGCGTGGACGTCGCCGCGTGATCAGCCACGGGAACAGCAGATAGAAGAACGCCTCGGTGGACATAGTCCAAGCAGGCGTGTTCCAGAACGTGGACACGACGGGGTGCCATCCCTGCAGCAGCAGGGGAGTAAGAATCAATCCCAGGCCGAAGTCCAACTTGGTGTGGGCCTGCACCTCCTGCATCAGCATGCCGGCTGAGAGCAGCAGGCTGAAGGCATAAACGGGATAGAGGCGAGAGAAGCGTGCGAACCAGAAGCTGCGCGCGGTGAGCGCTCCACTCTGAGCGCGATCGGCATAGTTATACGTGAGGATGAAGCCGGAAAGCAGCAGGAAGAAGCTGACGGAGATATATCCGCCATTCACGATCGGGCTGAGCGGTCCAAAAGAATGGGGATCGGAAAAATGGAAGAAGACAAGATTGAGGGCTGCAAAACAGCGGATCCCGGTGAGCGCCGGCAATTGCGATCGCCGGGCAGCGGAAATGGTGGCCGGCTTAACCAGCACCGGACCTGCAGGCGTCAGGGGAGCCTGTATTGCCAGAGCATGCATTGCAGGGGCCGATCGTTCTGGGACCTGAAGCGCTGGGGAGTACTCCGCGATTGTGCTCTGGGGGGTCAGGCGGTCACCAGGGAACCGACCTTTTCTCCGCTTACCACGCGCAGGATGTTGCCAGGCCGGTTCATGTTGAAAATGATCATGGGCAAATTATTGTCCTTGCACAGGCTCACCGCGGTGCTGTCCATTACTTTTAGACCGAGCCGGAGGATTTCCATGTAGGTAATCTGCTCGAATTTAATTGCATCTTTGGTAATAACAGGATCGGCGTCATAAATCCCTTCCACTTTCGTGGCCTTTAGCAGCACATCTGCTTTGATTTCCATGGCACGCAGCGACGCAGCTGTATCTGTCGAAAAGTAGGGGTTGCCCAGCCCAGCAGCAAAAATGACTACGCGGCCCTTCTCTAGATGCCGGATGGCGCGGCGCCGGATGTACGGCTCGGCTACCTGGTTCATTTCGATTGCCGACATCACGCGGGTCTGCACCTCGCATTTTTCCAGCGCATCCTGGAGGGCCAGCGAATTTATCACCGTAGCCAACATTCCCATATGGTCCGCAGAAACGCGGTCCATCATGCGCGCCTGTTCGGCCACGCCGCGAAAGAAATTGCCGCCGCCCACAACGATAGCGACTTCGACGCCGAGATCCCGAACCGCCAGAATCTCCAGAGAAATTTCATGTAACCTGGCGACGTCTACGCCGAAGCCGCGATCGGCCGCCAGAGCTTCTCCCGACAGTTTGAGCAGGACTCTCTTGTACATTCAAGCAAAGTATCGCACATCCAGGACGAGCCGCTATCCCTCAGGAGAGGGGGCATTTTCGCAATCCATTTTGATACAAATCGCGGCCTACACCCACGGTACCAAAGGGTGAAGCACTGGCTGTTTGCCGGCCTGGACCGCTGTCCCGGACAGGTACGAGACAGCAGGCCCTTTTTCAGCTTCAGCAAAAGATGCGGGCCGGAAATACCGGCCCGCATCGTAACTTCGTTGATACAACGTCATTCCCCAGCGTTTGCCTTGATCTGAGCAACCGTCCACACCGGATCGCCGACCTTGAACCGGGCGAAGCGGCGCACGCTCAGATTCTCGCCCAACTTGCCGATCTTCTGCGCGATTAAGTCCTTGATAGCAAACGACTGGTCCTTGATGAAGGGCTGTTCCAGCAAACAAACTTCCTCGTAGAACTTGCTCATCTTCCCTTCCACGATCTGTTCGATCACCTTGGCCGGCTTGCCGGTAGCCGCGGCTTGGGCCCTGTAGATATCCTTCTCCCGATCCAGATCCTCGTTGGTCACATCTTCGCGGCGGATATACCGGGGGTCGGTAGCCGCGATGTGCATCGAAATATCCTTGAGCAGCTCCTGGAAATCTTCCGTCCGGGCGACAAAATCGCTCTCGCAGTTGATCTCAATCAGCACGCCAATCTTTCCCCCGGCGTGAATGTAGGTGCCCACAGCCCCTTCGGAGGTGTTGCGCGACGCCTTCTTGGCTGCCGACGCCATCCCTTTCTTGCGCAGGACCACAACAGCCTGCTCCAAATCGCCCTTGGCTTCCGCAAGCGCGTTGCGGCAGTCCATCATCGGCGCGCCAGTCTTCTCCCGAAGCTCCTTCACCTGGGCGGCAGAGATATTTTCAGTCACACTTGACATCCTCTTGCAGTTCCTTTACTGGCCTGTTAACAGGCCCTGAATGGGTAGTTGTAAGTAGAGTTACAGCGTGTGCTCGGCGACTTCCGGTTCGTCGACAGCGATCACACCGGGAGCCTTGCGGATGCCTCCGCCGAGCGCAGCTTCCAGGTCGACCACCTCGTTATCGCCGGATGGCTCGTCGGCGCCGGCTTCCAAACCGGCCAACTCGACCGGAGCAGCCTCGAGCTGTTCATCGGCCGTCACCCCAGCGTCGGCGGCGCGCTTGTCGCCCGCCATCTGCACGCCTTCAACTACGGAATCTGAGATCTTGGAGGTAAACAGACGAATCGCACGCAGCGCGTCATCGTTACCTGGGATCACGTAGTCGACTACAGTCGGATCGCAATTGGTATCAACCACGGCGACTACCGGAATGCCCAGCTTGCGGGCTTCCTTGACAGCAATAGCCTCGTTGTTCGAATCGACCACGAAGAGAGCATCGGGCAACCGGCGCATGTTCTTGATGCCAGCCAGGTTCGCCTGCAGATGCTTACGTTCCCGCTCCAGCCGGATGACCTCTTTCTTGGTCAGCAGCTCATAGCGGCCGTCGGTGGCCATCTCATCCAGTTCCTGAAGGCGCTTGACCGACTTTTGCACAGTGATCCAGTTGGTCAGCAATCCACCCAGCCAGCGCTGGTTGATGTAGAACATGCCGCAGCGATTGGCCTCTTCGGCAATCGCGTCCTGAGCCTGCCGTTTGGTGCCGACAAACAGAATGACCTTGCCCTGCCCCGTCAGATCGGTGACGAACTTGCTGGCTTCCTTGAACATCTTCAGGGTCTTTTGCAGGTCAATGATGTAAATCCCGTTGCGCTCGCCGAAGATGTATTCCTTCATCCGCGGGTTCCAACGCTTGGTCTGATGCCCGAAGTGGACTCCCGCCTCGAGCAGCTCCTTCATCGTGATAGTGGCCAAACTACCTCCTCGTGAGTTGCATTCCGGCATGGCCGGAATTGATTTCCCTCGCCCGCCAGGGCGGGGAAGATTTGGTTACCAAACATCGCTTCTAGCGCTTGCTGAACTGGAATCGTTTGCGGGCGCCCTTCTGTCCGTACTTCTTGCGCTCTTTAATGCGCGCGTCCCGCGACAGCAGGCCGTCGGCCTTCAACGTCTTGCGCAGCTCAAGATTGAACTCCAGCAGGGCACGGGCAATCCCCATCTTCACCGCATCTGCCTGCGCGCTCACGCCCCCACCCTTGACCGTAGCCAGAACATCGAAGTTTGCCGAAAGCTCGGCTAACTCCAGCGGCCGCCTGGCCGAAACCCGCTGCTGATGGGTTACGAAATACGTCTCAAAAGGCTTCTGATTGACGATGAAGTTGCCGCTGCCAGGGCGTAAAAATATGCGCGCCACGCTGGCCTTGCGACGCCCTGTTCCGTAGTACTGAACTAAATCTGCCATTACCGGTGGTCCATCCTATTCTTTGCTTCTCTGCTTAGCGGGCCGTCAACTCCAACACTTCAGGCTGCTGCGCCTGGTGGGGGTGCTTGTCGCCCCGGTAGACCTTGAGCTTGGTCGCCATCTGGCGGCCCATCTTGCTCTTGGGCAGCATGCCCTTGATCGCTTCTTCGACAATCTTCTCCGGCCGGCGCGCCATCAGGCGAACAAAAGACTCTTCACGCAGTCCGCCGGGGAACCCGGTATAGCGGCGATAAACCTTCTGCTGGCTCTTGAGGCCAGTCAGCACCACCTTCTCGGCGTTGACGACGATCACGTGATCACCCATGTCGATAAAGGGCGTGTATTTGGGGTTTTTCTTGCCGCTCAAGGTGCTGGCCGCTTCGGTTGCCAGACGCCCCAGGGTCTTGCCGCTGGCGTCAACTACGAACCATTTGCGGGTGATATCGTGCGAGCTGGGAAAATACGTAGACATCGTTACCTGCTTCTCCAGGGAACCCCTCGTCAGGGCGCACATTGCACACCGCAAAAACCTCGCGGCCGGCAAAAATGCTCTCCCGCAAACGAAAGGTTCGAAATCGCTTGAGTGGCGAAGAATTGATTTAGGGCGTTTTCACAGTTCCTGCTGCCTAATAAAGATCGCGAGGTGTGGTTTTCTTTGGCGGAAAACCACGTAAGCGTCTTCGCTTCGGTGTACATCAACTGTGAAAACGCCCAAAGCGCTTCTTCGGGTTCGCTTTCCTGGCAGGCTACCTGGGCTCGCTCATCTTCAGATCGGTTTCCCGTGAAGCGGCTTCCCGGACTTCACTTCTTTCGGATCAGACAGCGACTACAGAGGGCCGAACGCGGCGCTGCGCAAGAAGACCAGAGTAACGCAATCGGGCAAGGGAGTCAACGGGGGTAGGGTTACTACTCGCGCACAAAAGAGGCATTTCTTCTTCATTCAGAACAACATACGCTCTCCTTGGAATATAGCGGAGGTCCCCCACATGACACAACGTGCCTCTGAATCTTTGGTCGCTGCGCTCATTCGCGTCGGGTTGTTGCTGGCCCTGGCCATCATGCTGATGGCCGAGAATGCCCAGGCTCAACCGGCGTCACATCATCCCCGGATTAGCACTTCCACAAGCCTGCAGCTGCGATTACCTGCTGCCAGCACTCGAACTAACCGGACGGCGTAGCGGGTACTTCGCTTCCCGGCCGGAAAGTTGGAGCAAGGAGACTTATGAAGTTTGAGAAGCAGCTTTCGTCGCTTATGACCGCAGCCTTACTCTGCGGTACATTTACCACACTCTCCAGCGGACAGCAGACAGCGGCCGGCAGCGGAGCGGTGGTGGGTACCCCCGCAGTTCCTGCTGCCGCAGCATCGGATGCAGCTTTGCTCAAGTCAACTCCCCCTCTCACCGAGGACGCCCTCCGCGCCCGCTACGTCGGCAAACTGGTCTTTCTGCGCGGTTCCTACCTCGGCGACGATCTGAATTTTGACATGGAGGGCAAAGTAAACGGCTCGCCCACGGTCGCCTCTTTCACCCTGTCCGCCTTCGAAGTCAGGAAAGTGAAGCTCTCCAAACACAAGCTGGAAATTGAGGCCGATCGTTATGGCTTGCACTTCTTCGGCGCACTGCCCTACGAAGACGAGACCAAGTCCTTCGACAAAGTAAAGATTTCCAAAAAGCCGGTCCACATCGCCATCGAGCGCGAAGTCATCGTCGTCCCCAAAGTTAAGAAGGACAAGAAAAAGAAGGACGAATCCACGCCTCAGGAGTTGGCGGCCGCCCAGACTCTAAAGACCAGGGACGCTGCAGCAGGGACTACGGACGTACCTAAACCGCCCGCCACCCCCGCCGCCACCACGGAAACCTACGAAGCCCTGGCAGCCGTTTCTCCGGCCCATAGCGCCATGGTGATGAATAAGGCCCTCGATAACATCTTCGCCAGCGACATCGACCTGCGCATGATGTCCCATCTGCCCGACTACTGGCAGGAATACTTCACCAGCAAGAGCGAGCACCGCCAGTTCATGCCCAAAGACACCAGCGTCAAGGTAATGAGCGATGGCATGACGCCGCCCAAGGTTCTGAACAGCATCGATCCCAGCTCCAATGAATATGCCCAGAAATACGGGATCGCAGGTATGGAGCTGCTGCGTACTGTTGTCGATGCCACAGGCGTTCCGAGGCAGATGGCGATCGCGCGTCCCATCGGCTTCGGTCTGGACGAAAAAGCAGTCGACGCCATCAAGAACTCGCACTTCACCCCTGCGACCTTGAACGGTCAGCCCGTACCGGTGGTGGTCGATCTGGTCGTCACCTTCCGCATCTACTCCAACCGGACCAAACCAGGTTCGGTGGTAAAGGGATCGAAAGCGACAGTATTGGCCGCCTCTGTGGGCGATACTGATGCTACTCTGGCTCGGTGAGCCAGCGCTTTCTTAACCTGATCCGCGGAGGCGCGACGGCGGAAGTCGCCGCCGCTGCGGAAGAAGATCCATCGCTGGTTACATGCAGAGACGCCCAGGGCGTCTCTGCATTTTTGTGGAGTATCTACAACGGGCAGCCGCTGATCAGAGACTTCCTGCGTACCCGGCTGCCCACTCTGGATATATTCGAAGCCTGCGCACTGGGAGATTGCAGCCGTATCAAGGCGTTGCTGCAGCAGGATGCCATGCTGGTGCATCAGACCTCAGCCGACGGCTGGGCACCTCTCCATCTGGCAGCTGCATTTGGCGGACCCCAGGCAACGGCTCTGCTCCTTGCCCACGGTGCGCACGTGCATCGCTTTTCACGCAACCCCCTGCACAACCAGGCACTGCATGCCTGCATTGCTTTGAGCCGCGACTGCGAAACCATCCGCCTCCTGATTGCCCAAGGAGCGAACGTAAACATGGAGCAAGCCGGTGGCTACACCCCACTCCACCAGGCGGCCGCCGCCGGGCTTGAAGAGGTAACGAAGATACTGCTCGAGGCAGGAGCAAACCCCGCCTGCCTTTGCCATCAAGGCAAGACCCCGGCCGACTACGCACGCGAACGCAATCACGAGGCGGTGCTGCGGCAGCTTTCAGGACCGCTTGCTTGAGCGAGAAAGAAACCGCAGATCTTTCCGCTACTCGTAGGCCAAGGCCTCGATTGGATCTTTGCGCGCGGCCTTCAGAGCAGGATAGCTTGCGCCCACCAATGCCCCGCCAAGGGCGATCAGGGTAGCGGCAATGATCCAATGAAGATCAATGGGAAAAGGAATGGTTGGGAAGCGAACATCCATGACTTTTTTCAACAGGAAGGCGGCGCCAATTCCTATAAGAATGCCAACCATGGAGAGAAAGGCCGTTTCCCGCAAAACAAGATCCACGATGTACGACTGGGAAGCGCCTAGAGACTTCAAGATACCGATTTCGCGTGTTCGCTCCAGCACTGCGGTATACATCGCCTGAAAGATAACGATGAAGCCGACGACCACTGCCAGCCCGATGACAACGTAAAGCGCATCCGTGAAGGCAGGAAGGTGTTCGGGCGTCATCTGCGAGAGCGATTCCGCCAGAGTCTGTACCTGGTATTCAGACATCCCGGGATGGGCGTGGATCTCCTGCTCGATGAGCTCCTCGTTCTTGGGGTCATCGCTCTTGACGAAAATGATCGAGGCATTGTCCTCCGCACCTAACAGTGCGCCCAGGGTTCGGATGGGCAGATATTTGCGGCCACCTTTGCCGTGCTCGACGATGCCGCAAATGCGGAATGGGTGGTCGAGAATCGAAATCGTATCCCCCACCAGGGCGTCGTGCTTGCCAGACCTGGCGAAGATATCGTCCACGATGACGTCATTAGGCCCCTGAAACGGCCCTCCGGCGAGGAAGACAAACGGCCGCAGCGCGTTGAAGCTGTCGTAATCGATGCCCCAGATCGTCTCCACGCTGGTCTTTACGGATAACTGCTGGATTACGGGGGAGGCAACAGCAACGTGCGGGAGTTGGCGCAGAATATCGGCCACCTTGGCGCGGACGGGAGCACCGCTGACCCCGGCAATAAAGCTCGCATTGGGGGGGCGGACGATCAGGTCCGCGCCAATGCCGCTCAGCTGCCTCCGGGAACCTTCGATCTGGCCAAATAGGATGCCCACGATCGAAAGGATCATCGCCACTTCGATGGCGACCGCCAGAATGCTGATACCCGAGCGCAAGGGCCGATGGAGCAGGTTGCCGATGACTAACCTATTCATGCTATTCGCCTGACTGAGCCGAGTGTAGCAAAATTGCAGCCACGGCTTGATTGAGCAACCGCCATTGGCCTGGGAACACGCGTCCAGTAACTCAAAAGATGCTGTAGTGCGCACAAACTAAAGGACTACAGGATTTGCTTTTGACCTGGTAACAGCGCAGTCTTATGGTTGAGAATGTCGGCATAGGTCCAGCCGATGGGTGTAACGTATGGGGAAATTCGGCGACACATTGCGGCAGGAGCGGGAGTTCCGCGGGATCAGCCTGGACGCCATTACCCGGGTCACTAAAATCAGCAATCGTCATCTGCAAGCCCTCGAACAGGAGCACTTCGATCTTCTCCCGGGAGGGGTGTTTAACAAGAGCATGGTGCGGGAGTATGCCCGGGTAGTAGGACTCGACCAGGAAGAGTGGGTGGGACGCTACCTCTCCGCTCACCAATCGACCGGGGCAGTCGCCGATGAAGACGGCTGGATGCGCTTTGCTGAAAACGCCAGTAAGGCGCGCGGCGAGACCGGAGGGGGAAATCGCCCCGATCAGCGGTTGCGCTGGACCGGCATCGGGATACTGTTGCTGCTGGTGGCCGGCCTCAGTTGGTTCGTATGGAGCTACGTCCACAAGAGAATCTCTCTCAGTACGCCTCCCCATGTGACCCGTACCACGGCGGCGGTTACCTTCAGCAGTACGCAGGTAATCCCATTCCGACACTGGGCGTGACGGGAGATTTTTGCCTCGCTGATCCCCCTCTGATACGGTCTAACAAGGCTCATTGGACACGCAACGCCGGTGATTTCCGCCCGGCGATCTAGAAACAGGAGGAAGCTGCATTGCCACAACACGATAGGTTTTTGTTTACATCCGAGTCGGTGACCGAAGGCCATCCCGACAAAATCGCCGACCAGATCTCCGACGCGATCCTCGATGCCTGCCTGGCACAAGATCCCTTCAGCCGTGTGGCCTGCGAAACCTTGACTGCCACTGGCTTAGTCGTCATCGCCGGCGAGATCACGACCAAGGCCTACGTTGACTTCCAGTCCCTGGTGCGCGGGGTGGTGGCGTCGATTGGCTACGATAACGCACTCTACGGGTTCGACTCCAATACCTGCGCCGTCATCTCCAGCATCAACAAGCAGTCCGGCGACATCGCGATGGGGGTGGACACCGGCGGAGCCGGCGACCAGGGCATGATGTTCGGCTACGCCACCAACGAGAATGAAGATCTGCTGCCGACACCGATTTCGCTGGCCCATAAACTCAGCCAAAAGCTGACCAACGTGCGCAAGAGCGGGCTGCTTTCCTACCTCCGGCCCGACGGCAAGAGCCAGGTAACGGTGGAATACGACAAGGATATGAACCCGGTCCGGGTCGACGCCGTCGTTATCTCCACCCAGCATTCTGAGACCATCTCGACTGAGGAGCTGCGAGCCGACATCCTGAAGCACGTGATCCAGGCCACCTTGCCCGCCAAACTGCTTGATGCCGACACCAAGTACCACATCAACCCAACCGGCCGTTTCGTGATCGGCGGTCCGATGGGCGACACCGGCCTGACCGGGCGCAAGATCATCGTCGACACCTACGGTGGAATGGGACGCCACGGGGGGGGCGCATTCAGCGGCAAGGATCCGACAAAGGTCGACCGTTCGGCGGCTTACATGGCCCGCTACATCGCCAAAAACATCGTGGCTGCCGGCCTTGCCAAGCGTTGCGAAGTGCAGTTGGCTTATGCCATCGGCGTCGCGGATCCGGTCAGCGTCCTGGTAGAGACTTTTGGCACTGGAGCCGTGGACTCAGCGACATTGCAGCAGCTGGTTCGGGCCAACTTCAAGCTGACTCCGAAGGGCATTATCGAGAGCCTCGACCTGCGCCGTCCGATCTATCGCAAGACGGCTGCTTACGGCCACTTCGGGCGTGCCGATGCGGACTTTACATGGGAAGCCACCGACAAAGCGCAAGCACTGCGCGAGGCGGCTGGTCTCAAGGGAAAGCCGGAGCTCGCGCCCGCGGCCAAGTAAAAATAATTCACCGGCAAGATACGGATAGCGTCGCGCTCTGCCTTGGGTTGATGATTCTGGCATGTCAAGCTTTCAACAGCCCGATCTCAATCCAACGCAGGCGTGGCAACAGGTTATGGCGCGGGACGCGAGCGCCGGTTTTGTATATGCAGTCGCCACCACCGGAATATTTTGCCGCCCATCCTGTCCCAGCCGGCGGCCAGCCGCAGCCAATGTACGCTTTTTCCCTGACGCAGCAGCAGCGCTGGCCTCGGGTTACCGTGCGTGCAAGCGGTGTACTCCCCTCGGCGAACTCCGCGAGGCCACAACAGTAGCGCGGCTTTGCCGCTATCTTGCTGCCCATCGCGACCGTGCAGTGACCCTGGCCGATCTGGCCCGAATTGCAAACAGCAGCCCCTTTACAGTCCAGCGAATGTTCACCCGGGTGCTGGGCATAAGCCCGCGCGACTATCAAGCGCAGCTACGGGCCAGCCAGGTGCGGCGCAGCCTCTCTGAGCCCGGAGCCACCGTGACCGATGCGATTTATCAGGCGGGGTACGGGTCCTCCAGCCGCTTTTACGAACAAGCGGCAGAGAATCTGGGCATGAGCCCGACACGTTTTCGGGAACGGGGCTTGCATGAGACCATCCGCTTTGCGACCGCGCCCTGCGAACTTGGATTGCTGCTGGTGGCAGCGACCGAACGTGGGGTGTGCAGTGTCATGTTGGGCGACGACCCGGCCGCGCTCGAGCACTTGCTGCGGCAGCAGTTTCGCGCCGCAAAAATTCTGCCCGATGCCACAGGGATGGCGGAGCAGGTGGCGGCCATTCTAGCCGCCATGACCGGTCATCCGGCAGTGGGCCACATTCCGCTGGATGTGCGGGCAACCGCATTCCAGGCGCGGGTATGGCAGGCTCTGCGGCAAATCCCGCGGGGGCAGACGCGCAGCTACGCAGAGTTGGCTCAGGCGATCGGTCAACCCACCGCTGTCCGGGCTGTAGCCCGCGCCTGCGCCACCAACCCCGTGGCCATCGCCGTGCCCTGCCACCGGGTCATCGGCAGCGACGGCTCGCTTACCGGCTATCGCTGGGGTAAAGAGCGCAAAGAGAAACTCCTGGGAATGGAAAGAGCCTGACCAAGGTGTCTCGCTGGGGGGAATTGTGCGCCTTAAGCGCCTTATGCGCCTTAAGGGTTGCTGGCGCAGTGCCGTGGTATCCCACATCTCGCGAAAAACGAGCGAGACCCGGATTTCCTGCTGCTCCGACCAAGCTGCGTGTGCGGCTTTCTTGAAGGAAAGCCGCATGAGACTCGACTATTTCACCAACTTCGACAGGAAATCCGGGGGATGTGGGGCACTCGCGGTTCGTTGGCAGCTAAAAATCCCTGGGTTTCCCATCAGTCATCCGTCTTCGTCCCCGTAGCCAGCACGGTCTGGAAAAAGGGCGCTTCCGTTTCCTTATGCACGATGGCGGTATGCACATTGGCGAACCCCGCCTTCCCCAGCATCAGCTCCAATTCTACTTCGCTGAAGCCCAGCCACACGTCGGCATATAGCTCCCTGGCCTCAGCAAAACGGTGTTGCACCAGATCCAGGATGGCGATCCGTCCACCGGGCTTCAGAATGCGCCAGGCTTCCCCAACCGCGCGCTCCGGATGCAGTGCGTGATGCAGAGACTGGCTGAACAGCGCCAGGTCGACCGAGCCATCTGCAATGGGTACCGCTTCCAAATCCCCCTTGCGATACTCCAGTGCCGGTACTCCCTGCTTGTGCGCCAATGCACTCCCCAGCTCGACCATCCGGTCTGAATTGTCGACCGCGATCACCTGTTGCGCGCGCTGTGCCAGCAACAGCGAGAAGGCTCCCTCGCCCGCTCCCAGATCGGCAATCACCATCGGCGGCAGCAGCAATAACAAAGCCTCGGCAATACTTTTCCACGAGCGCCCGGGAACATATTCCCGCCCCAACCGCCCTGCCATGTCGTCGAAAAACGCTCGCGTCTTGTCCTGCCGCTTGCGCAGCACCAGTTCCAGGGCTGCCTGATCGTGTTCGGCTTCCGGAATCTCTTCCGGAGCCTCCTGCAATAGCCCGAGCAAACCGGACAATACCTCGCCACCAGATTTCGCGCGGTACCAGATGTTCTTGCCCGCGCGCCGATCTTCCACCATGCCCGCATGCTTCAACTGCGCCAGGTGAGTCGAGATGGAGCTTTGGCCCATGCCCAGAATCTCCTGCAGTTCGGCAACAGAAAGTTCTTCCCGTGACAAAAGTAACAACATGCGCAGGCGATTGGGATCACCAAGCACTCGCAAGGATTTTACGATTGACGTCATAGCTCTTACAGACTATTGTATCAATATATTCAGATGTATCGATATGAGGTTATAAACATGTCACCAGCAACAATCGACCGCACCGCCGCCGTTCCCGCTTTCAAGGTGGCTGACCTTTCCCTGGCCGACTGGGGCCGCAAAGAGATTTCAATTGCCGAGCACGAGATGCCCGGTCTTATGTCCATTCGCCGCAAGTATGCCAAGGACAAGCCTCTCGCAGGCGTGCGCATTACCGGCTCACTGCACATGACCATCCAGACCGCGGTGCTGATCGAGACCCTGGTTGAACTGGGCGGCGACGTGCGCTGGGCAAGCTGCAACATCTTTTCCACCCAGGACCATGCCGCAGCGGCAATCGCCAAGGCAGGCGTTCCGGTGTTCGCCTGGAAGGGCGAGTCGCTGGAAGATTACTGGTGGTGCACAGCCCAGGCCTTGGATCACGGAGAGGGCAAGGGTCCGCAGTTGGTAGTGGATGACGGAGGGGATGTGACCCTGCTGATCCACAAGGGTTATGAACTGGAAAACGGCGACGGTTGGGTCAATACCCCCTCTTCCAACCACGAAGAGCAAGTGATCAAGGACCTGCTGAAGAAGATGCACGCGGAAAATCCCAAGCACTGGCACGAGGTTGCCAAGCAGTGGCGCGGCGTATCGGAAGAGACTACGACCGGCGTACATCGCCTTTACAAGATGAAGGAACAGGGCAAGCTGCTGGTTCCGGCAATCAACGTCAACGATTCCGTCACCAAGTCGAAGTTCGACAATCTTTATGGCTGCCGCGAATCGTTGGCCGACGGCATCAAGCGCGCGACCGATGTAATGGTGGCGGGCAAAGTCGCCGTGATCTGCGGCTACGGCGACGTAGGCAAGGGTTCGGCTCACTCGCTGCGCGGCATGGGCGCACGGGTCGTGGTCACCGAGATCGATCCCATCAACGCTCTGCAGGCGGCGATGGAAGGCTTTGAAGTCACGACCGTGGAAGACACCCTGGGCCGCGGCGATATCTACGTAACCTGCACTGGCAATGTAGACGTGCTGACGTTTGAACACCTGTCTCAGATGAAGGACCAGGCCATCGTTTGCAACATCGGCCACTTCGATAACGAAATCCAGATCGATCGCCTGAACAGTGCGCCGGGGGTAGAGAAGGTCAACGTCAAGCCCCAGGTAGACCAATACAATTTCCCCGCAGCCAAGGGCAAACCGGCGCACACCATCTACGTTCTCGCAGAGGGCCGCCTGGTGAACCTGGGCTGCGCCACCGGTCACCCCAGCTTTGTGATGAGCAACAGCTTCGCTAACCAGACGCTGGCTCAGCTCGACCTGTGGAAGAACAAGGATGTCTACAAAGTTGACGTTTACACCCTCCCCAAGAAGCTCGACGAGGAAGTAGCGCGCCTGCACCTGGAGAAAATCGGCGTGAAGCTGACCACGTTGACCCCATCGCAGGCCAGCTACCTGGGCGTGGCGCCGGAAGGCCCCTACAAACCCGAAACCTACCGCTACTAGAAACGCCTTACAATCGAAGGGCTCCGGTCGAATCGGCCGGGGCCCTTCTCTTTGCACCGCAGTATCTCTTACACTCCCTCGAACGTCTTATGAGCATGAAACAGATAGTCTCGATAGTCGGCTGCCTGCTGATTCTCAGCTCAACTGCCCTTGCGCAGGCGACCGCAGCAACCACCACCACTCACCCGCCGGTTGAGGTGATTCAGGCGACCGCCCCGGATGCGTCGCAGCTCAAGGCTCGCAAGGGTTCCTACTCCTTCAAGATCGAAGGCGGAGACTGGACCGACACCGGCGTCCCGGTCACCCCTGCGGACCATCTCAACTTCACCGCCACCGGCGATCTGACCCTGGCTGACGGAAGATCGGCCCCACCCGACGGACTCACCCGGGGATGGAAAGACCTGATCCGCGTTTACCCATTGAACTCGGCCAATAGCGGCGCCCTGATCGGCCGGATCGGCAATGGAGACGCGGCCGTTCCCTTCCTCATCGGCGCCAGCAAGGACATGGATGTCTCCGCTACCGGCAACCTCTTCCTGCGGCTGAACCTGAGCTCTGATCTTTCCGGAACCGGCAGCATTGCCGTGAAGATGAAGTTGACTACGCAGACGGCGCAGAAGACTGTCTCCGCGCCCGACCTGGCCAAACTTGTATCGCCACAACTCTTTGCCAACATTCCCCGCCGAGTAGGGGACCTGCAAGGCAATCCGGGCGACATGGTGAACTACGCCCTGATCGGTACCGAGGACCAGGTGACGAAGGCGTTCACTGCCGCTGGCTGGGTGCAGGTGGACAAGACCACCGAGGACGCGGTCGTCCATGGCTTGATCTCGACCCTCTCCCACGCGGCCTACACCGAGATGCCGATGAGCACTCTCTATTTATTTGGCAGGTCGCAGGACCTGTCGTTTGCTCGCGCCGCGCCGCTCGAGGTGGCTGCAATCCGCCATCATCTGCGAGTGTGGAAAACCACGGAAACCGTAGGCGGCGAACCGCTCTGGGTGGGTTCCGCGACTCACGATAATGGCTTTGAGAAAGACCAGCGCAATGGCGGAATCACTCATCACATCGATGCCAACGTCGACCAGGAGCGCGACTTCCTGGAGCAAAGTTTCGCCGGATCCGGCGTACTGGCCGGCGCAGCTTACGTGATGCCCTCTAATCCTCTAACCACCGCGAAGACGGCGACCGGAGGCACCTTCGAATCCGATGGCCGGATCGTAGTGATGGATTTGAAATGAAAACCTAGCGGGGTGGGAGCGGAGCAGTCGGAACAGTCGGCGGAGGAGGAACATGCGGCTGTAGCTTAGCCATCTTGTTTTTGAAGATCTTTTTAGCGACATCGGGCCAGAATTCATTGAAGACGCCGCCAAAGGCGCCATACGCGGTGACCGTGAATCCCCGCTCAAAGGTCAGTGCCGCCCCGCGATCGGAGGCCGGGTAATAGAGGTTGGAGATTCCTCCAGCGGCTAAATTACCCAACAGGTTGGAGTAATTCGGCCCCCGCTTCCCGTTGTCGTTCTTGCACCACACGGTGGTCGAAAGAGAATAAAGAAGACGGGAAGTAAAACTTCCTTGTCCTCGCCGGAAGTATCGTGGGTCCTGCTTCAACAAAATGGGAAAAATCGCATTTCCCAGTATGGTGCCATCGAAATTATCTACGTAAGAGGCCCCGAATCGCTTTGCATAGCCCTGTGCCCCCTGCCCATATCCGGGAAAATCGTCCTGCGCCTGGCTGAGACCAGCATCGAAGCCGGCAATCCCAAACGAAACCGGATCGGTGGCCGTGTGCCAGGCAAGATTGAGCTTCTGCTTGCGCGAAAGCGGAGGGGCATCCTCGTTATAAGAGACATTGAAATTGGGCACCACACCGGCAATGCGCTGGCGCTCCTGTTGCCTGAGCTGCTCTGCTGCCCTTTCCTGTTGCGATTGGGTTGGCTGGCTGATGACAGGTTGTGCGCCGGGCAGTATGTCAATCCCGGGTGCGGGCACGGGTGAATCGGGAACCGAAGGTGAGGGCGCCCCGGAGGGAGAAGTGGGGGGGGATTGTGCCAGTGCCTGGACGACGCCCGCCAGACAAAGCGCCAAAACCGATGCTCCCAGCCTGGAAGACAACCGGCAAATTGTCACGCTTGTCCTTGTCGCAGATAGGGTCCCATTGCTTGTTCTTTCTCCAGGTTTTCTCACCGCCATTGCGTTCGCGGAGTGCGCTTCTCGAATAATCGGTGTTCGCCCTCATGGCAATCTTTCTGGCAAACAAGTCCTACAAATAGGATCGCTTAACCTCAAGTTTACCCTGAACCCCATCGCTTTCTGTCGCACCGCCACCGCAAAAGGCGGTCGCTTGTCTATGAAACGTAAAGGCAAATCCAAAGCCGGCCCCTGGTTCGTACCATTTGCGTGGCTCAGATTCAAAAATCAGCAATCAATGACCGTAGCGATGAGGCGGAGGAGTTAACCATGGTTTGCAAAGATTGCAAGTCCCCGTCTCCGGTTGAGGCGTTCATCCCCGTGGATGCCCTGCACATGCAGTGCCCAAGGTGCCTCTACGTCTTCTTTACAGACATATCGACAAGAAAGACGCACTAAATCGGTTTGGAGAGTACCGTGCCCTCATAAAGGTCGCGGAGTACGGTTCTCTTTGGGAAAACAGCATGCAGATGGGTGGCTAGGCGCGCTCGTCTTCTTCGGTTGCCGGAGCGGACAGGGTTGATGATTTCCTCTGCCGGGCAATTGCGTCCAGCACGCCGTTAAGGAAGTTCAGCGACTCCGGGGCGGAGTAGCGACGGGCAATCTCGAGCGATTCGTTGATCACCACAGGCACCGGGGTGTCAGGGAAGCCCAGCAATTCAGCGATGGCCGTCCGCAGCACGTTGCGGTCGACGGCAGGCATCCGGCTCAGCCGCCAGTTCGCGGAATGAGATTGGATCAGGGCATCGATCTCTTCATTGCGGACGGTGGCGACGCGAAAAATATCCTCTGAAAAACCGCGCGTCTCGGCGTCCACCTCATCCCGCGACTCCCAGAACGTTTTGCGCACCTGGTCGGGAGTGTGCTTGCCGACATCCGCCTGAAACAGCATCTGCATAGCCAGTTCGCGTGACTTGCGCCGCTTACCGGTAGCGCTCATGGGGTCTGCATCTTGCGATCGAGCGAGACCATCTCAATGGCTGCAATCGCGGCCTCGAATCCCTTATTCCCAGCCTTGATGCCGGCACGGTTCAGCGCCTGCTCCAGGGTCTCGCAGGTCAACACACCAAAGGCATGGGGAATGCCTGTTTCCTGCTGCGATTGGCCGATGCCGCGCGACACCTCGTTGTAGATGGCCTCGTAGTGCGCAGTTTCGCCGCGCAACAGCACGCCCAGGGTAATCACCGCGTCGACCTGTCCACCCGCCGCAGCCATGCGCGCTGCCAACGGGATCTCCCACGCTCCGGGAACCCGGATCACCTGCACATCACGCCGGGCAGCACCGCTGCGGTAGAGACCGTCGAGCGCTCCCTGTAACAGGCGGTCGGTAATCACCGCGTTCCAGCGCGATACCACCACGGCAAAGCGCATGCCGTGCGCGCTCAGGTCGCCCTCCACGGCCACCGGTCTACCCTTATGCGGGTCGTCCCACTCCCAGAAGGCGATGGCGTGCCCCGGCGCCGGTTCTACTGTAAACAAGCGGGCCTTCCAGGCGGTCTCGGCCACGGCGCTTAACCGCTGAGCTGCTTCCTGCCCACCCCAGTTGCGGATCATCCAATCGTTGGCCACGGCCTGAACTGCCTCGAGGCCGGTCACTTCCACCATGATTTCCGCGGGGGAGGGCGCGATGCCATCGGCAAACTCCAGATTCCCCAGCGGCGCGAGGAAGGAAACGCCCCGGCTCAGTTCCTCTTCCCATCCCCGGCCACCCTCAAAGCCGAGTGCGGAGAAGAAGCTGGCGAGCTTGGCATAAGCCTCCGGCGTGCCCGCCGGCCGCACGATCGTGATCCCCTTAATCATCCTCTTCTGACTGTAACATCGGGGCCCCGGAGAGCATTTTGCTATTACTGTGGAGTGGTGGGACCAGCCAGGTGCGGCCATTCATCGCGGAATGGCCGCGTCCGCGTGTGCTTCCTCGCTGACACCCATAGCAAATTGCTCTAGACTCACAGCTTCGCCCCCGGAGTGGCTCGACCATGGTTTTGGAGAACATTCGTTACGAGCAGCGGCCGCCCATTGCGGTGGTCACCGTTGACCGGCCCAAGGTCCTCAACGCGCTTAACTTCGTCAGCATGACGGAGTTGGAGCAGGTCTTCCTCGACATCCGGCAGAACGCCGCCGTGCGCGCGGTCCTGATTACAGGAGCGGGAGAGAAAGCCTTTGTTGCCGGCGCCGACATCGGAGAGCTGGCTTCTCTCTCGGCCCTCGAAGGGGAGCAGCTTGCGGCCCGCGGGCAGCGTATTTTCCACCTGATCGAAAACTGCGGCAAGCCGGTGATCGCCTGCATCAACGGATTTGCCCTCGGCGGCGGCTGTGAACTGGCATTAGCCTGCACCCTGCGTATCGCCAGTTCCAGCGCCCGCCTGGGTCAGCCCGAGGTCAAGATTGGCATTATCCCCGGCTACGGGGGAACCCAGCGCCTGCCCCGCCTGATCGGCAAGGGAGCTGCGCTCAAGATGATTCTTACCGCCGAGGTCATCAACGCCGCGGAGGCGCTTCGCCTGGGCTTGGTCGACGAGGTGGTAGCGCCGGATCAACTGCTGGCGCGCGCCGAGCAAATTGCCCAAACCATTGCCGGCATGGCTCCCCTTGCCGTTCGCGACTCTATCCGCGCCGTGAACTCCGGCTACGATCTACCCCTTGCCAGCGGGCTGGAGCTGGAGGCTTCGCTTTTCGGTCTGTCTTGCTCCACAGCCGACAAGGCGGAAGGCGCGCGGGCTTTTCTCGAGAAGCGCGCCCCAAACTGGAGCGGAAAATGAACCATGGTCACCAACCGGTGCACGCACACTCTGCGGCAATCCGGTGTTCCCCTTGCTATGCTTGATTTTGTGGCTCGGCCGCAACCCCTCACTGCTTCCTTCCCGATCGGCCGGCAATGGCTCTGGAAAGCCTCGTTCGTTCTCTTCTGTGCTCTTCTACCCGCCGCCGGTTGCCGGCAGGCCCCGCCTACCTCCGCACCCTCCCGGGCTGAGGTGCGCCAGGAGCGCCAAGCCCAACAGAGCAAGATGGACGCGGCCCGGCAGGAATTGGAGCAGATTCCGCCGCCCTCCAAGAACCGCTATCTCAGCGTGCGCACCAAAGAGGCTTACGGCAATCCATTTCTTGTGGTCCACCCGCAGACCATCACCCTGACGATCCTCTATCGGGACCAGGATCCGAATGGCTTCAACGCCGGAGGTCTGCTGCGCCCGGCCAAAGCGCGCAAGCAAGAGGTTGACGTGCGGCCCGCTGATCTGCCCCAGGCGCTTGCCTCCCTTTCGCCTGACGTCTGGCCCTATGGCCGCGTGGTTGCGATCGAGGAGTCACCCACTGCTCCCAGGGCGGAGCGGGTCGCCATCCGCCGCAATGTGGAGGCCACCATCCAGATTCTCAACGACCTGGGCGTCGTGGTGGATGAATGGACGGGGTCGAATGGCGCGCTGCTACGCTAGGGCCACATGGCTTCCTCCATTCAACCCGTAGCGCTGGTTGTTTTCTGCGTCTGCTTCCTGCTGGTTACAGGTACCGGCTTCTGGGCCGTACGCTGGCGGCGGTCGGACCTAGCCGGTCCCGGTCTCGCTGATCTGGACGAGTGGGGGCTGGCGGGGCGCAAGTTCGGCACCCTGATCACCTGGTTCCTGATCGGCGGCGATCTCTACACCGCCTATACCGTCATTGCCGTCCCTGCCGCGCTGTTCGGCGCCGGCGCCATCGGCTTCTTCGCCATTCCCTACTGCATCATGAGTTATCCCATGATGATGCTGGTGCTGCCGCGGCTTTGGCGTATATGCCGCAGCAACGGCTATATTACCCTGGCGGACTACGTCCGTGGCCGCTACCAGAGCCGCTGGCTTTCTGTCGCCGTCGCGGTTACCGGTATCCTCGCGACCATGCCCTACATCGCGCTGCAGTTGATTGGCATGCGCGAGGTCATCGCTGCTCTTGGGGTAAAGGGAGAGTGGCCGCTGATCGCAGCCTTTGTCATTCTGGCCGCGTATACATACTCAAGCGGCCTGCGCGCGCCCGCGCTTATCGCCATCGTCAAAGACGTGATGCTCTACATTATGGTGCTGGCCGCGGTGCTCGTCATTCCCGCGCGGCTGGGCGGCTATGGCCGTGTCTTCTCGGTTGCCGCCTCTACTCTTGCCCGGCACTCCCCACCGGCTTCGATCATTTTGCGTCCCGCGCAGTACATGAGCTACTCCTCGCTGGCCCTGGGGTCGGCCATGGCTCTTATGCTTTATCCCCACACCATTACCGGCTCACTCAGCGCGGCCAGCGATCGCGTGATTCGCCGTAATGCAGCCCTGATGCCGGCTTATAACCTGCTGCTGGGGTTAATCGCGCTGCTCGGCTACGTGGCCATTGCCGCCGGAATTCATACGGCTAATTCCTCCAGTGCGATCCCGTTGCTGCTGACCACCATGTTTCCCCCCTGGTTCGCCGGTTTCTGCCTGGCCGCAATTGCCATTGGGGCGCTGGTGCCGGCGGCGATCATGTCTATTGCCACGGCCAATCTCTTCACCCGTAATCTGTATGGCGAACTTCTTCACCGCTCGTTCTTCTCCGCTGCGATGACCGGCAGGCAGGAAGCCGCCACGGCAAAACTCATCTCGCTCGCGATCAAATTGGGTGCTCTCGCGTTTGTTCTGCTGGTGCGCGCGCAATTCGCGATTGAACTGCAGCTGTTGGGCGGGGTCTGGATATTGCAAGTACTGCCGGCTGTCGCGGGCGGTCTCTTCACCCGCTTCTTCCATGGCCCGGGGCTGCTCTGCGGGTGGATAGCGGGAATGGCCGCGGGAACGGCCATGACGGCTTCTCTCGGGCTCAAAAGCTCGATCTACCCGTTCCACCTTGGCGGGCACGCTTATGGCATATACGCTGCGCTGCCAGCTCTGGCGCTTAATCTAGTGGTCGCGGCAATGGTCTCGCTGCTGCTTAAGATTTCAGGCAATACAGGCGAAGGTTCCATGGTCCGTTCCTCTGGTAGCTTCAGCGGCTAGAGCCGTACTTCTTCGGCGAAGACCCGCCGATGACAGCCGAGACTCATCGGAGGTGGAGGAGAAACGAATGACTGAAAAACACATCGGATTAGTCGGGCTTGGCGCCATGGGAATGGGCATGGCTAAATCCCTGCGACGGGCGGGCTACAGCCTCCATGTGTTCGACGTTCGCCGCGACATTGCCGAGGCTTTTGCCGCGGAAGGAGGCGTGGCCTGTAACAGCCCGGCTGAGATGGCCGCGGTCTGCGAGGTCCTGGTGAGCGTGGTGGTGAACGCAGCACAAACAGAAGCTGTCTTATTTGGCGAAGGCGGTGCAGCCGCAGCCATGAAGGCAGGAAGCGTCTTCGTGATGTGCTCTACGGTCGATCCTGCCTCCTCCATAGCGTTCGAGAAACGTCTCGCTGAGCGGGGCATCCTGTATCTCGATGCGCCGATTTCCGGCGGGGCAGCCAAAGCTGCCACGGGTGAAATGACCATGATGACGTCGGGCCATCCGGATGCGTATGCCAAGGTTGGCGGCGCGCTGGATGCTATGGCCGCGAAGGTCTATCGCCTTGGGCCGGCGGCCGGGGACGGCAGCAAGGTCAAGATAATCAACCAGCTTTTGGCCGGGGTCCACATCGCGGCCGCCGCAGAAGCGATGGCCCTGGGCTTGCGCCAGGGCGTTGATCCTGCGGCTCTCTACGATGTGATTACCCATAGCGCGGGCAACAGCTGGATGTTCGAGAACCGAATGGCTCATGTGCTGGCGGCCGATTACACTCCGCTCTCCGCGGTGAATATCTTTGTCAAAGACCTCGGTCTGGTTCTTGATACTGCACGCGCCAGCAACTTTCCGTTACCCTTGGCCAGCACCGCTCACCAGATGTTCCTGCAGGCTTCGAGTTCCGGCTTTGGCCGGGAAGACGATTCGGCCGTCATCAAGATATTTCCGGGAATCAAGCTGCCGGGAACCCCCTAATTTGCAAGCAAGATTCGGAGTGCCCGACTACGCCCAGATCGCTAGCATGATCTTGAAGAGTAAAGGAGACACAGATGAGTGTGGCAGAGGCTCCAAATCGAACCAGTCTTCTTACTGAGTCCATCGCAACCCGCGTGCAGGATCTCGACTGGCCGGCGGTCCCGGCGGATCTCGATGCTTACGGTTGGGCAATGTTTAAAGGCCTCCTGAGCGCCGACGAATGTGCGCTCATCGCTGGTCTCTTTAGCGACAGTCACAAGTTCCGCAGTCACGTCATCATGGCGCAGCATGGCTTCGGGCGGGGTGAGTACAAGTATTTTTCCTATCCGCTGCCGGACCTGGTCGCCGGCTTACGCACAGCGATGTACCCACACCTCGCGCCCATCGCAAATCGTTGGAACGAATCGATGGGGATGAAGGTCTGTTACCCGGACTCGCATGCGCTTTTCATCGAGCGTTGTCACCAGGCCGGTCAGGCGCGGCCGACACCGCTACTGTTGCAATATGCTTCGGGCGACTACAACGCGCTTCATCAGGATTTGTACGGTGAACACGTCTTTCCGCTTCAGGTGGCGATTCTCCTTTCCGAGCCGGAGAGGGATTTCACCGGCGGTGAATTTGTGCTGACCGAGCAGCGCCCGCGCATGCAATCAAGGGCCGAAGTGGTTCCCTTGCGCCAAGGAGACGCGGTGGTGTTCGCGGTCAACCATCGTCCAGTGCAAGGGACGCGTGGAACCTATCGTGTCAATTTGCGGCACGGGGTGAGTCGACTAAGGTCGGGGCATCGCCACACCCTGGGCATCATCTTTCACGACGCCAAATGAGGCCGAAGGACGGGCATGGATAAATCGGAACTCTTGAAACGCCTGGACAGGGCCTGGGTAGCCTTCAAGACATCGTACCGCGGGTTGTCCGAACTTCAGTTGTCGGAGCCCGGTGCCTCCGGTAATTGGTCAGTTCGAGACATCATCGCGCACGTGACGACCTGGGAGGAAGAAGCACTCAAACATCTGCCGCTGATTCTGAAGGGTAGCAAGCCGCCAAGATATTCCGTGACCTATGGCGGCATCGACGCCTTCAACCGTTTAATGACGGAACGGAAACAAGCTTTGCCCCTCTCCGAGGTGCTCCAACAACAAGAGGAAACTCACAGGCGCCTGATCGAATTCATTCAGGGCGCGCCCGAAGATCTGTTTGCCAGCGAAACTCGATTCCGCCATCGTTTGCGAATGGATACTTACAGCCATTACCCGAAGCACACCGAGGCGATTCGGAAATGGCTAAACCCGGGCTAGTGGATGGCTTCCAGCGCAGCGCCAGGTCGCCGCCTTGTCTTTACAACTCCCTAACGAGTCCTCACCGACTTCCTTACGAAGAAATCGCTCTAATAAAGCTGTCGGCCTCAAACCTATCCCAGGCAGCAGGAGGTCCACAAAGGCCGCCACTACGGTTGCTGAATTCAAAGCGGAGGCTTCGCCCATGGGAAATCAGTCGCTGGCAGCTCACGAGCTACTTTGCCTGTATCTGAAATCCTTCTACGGCCTGGAATGTTGTTCCCCGTCAACCCAGGTTCCACGAAGGCCCGCCCGTCGGGCATTAAGGAGAGCAGTCCCGCTGTCCTCTAAAAAGCAGTGACTTTTGTGAAAGACAGCAGAATAAAAAGCTAAAAATAAGCACCAGGCTGTGGCGACCAGCAAGTTGATCAGCTGCGCGAATCCATGGGCGCTCACGTGGAGAGAGTGATCAGGCGGAGTTGGATTCAGGCAGACGCGGGGAGTGACCCAGGTCTCGTCTTTGAGACCTGGGGTTCTTGCCCGTCGTCGTCCTGGATGCGCGTGTTCACTCCAACGTCATAGGTACGATCGACCAGCTCACAGCCGACACTCCGGGCTCGAATGAAAGCCGCTTTACAACCTGTTCTACCGCTTCATTGCGTCGGCCCGGCAGGGTAAGATTTGCACGGATTTGCATGCGATCCGTGTTCTCCACGTCCTCGCTGTGCACGGCCTGAAGTACCGCTGGGGACTCAGAAATCGTAGTGAGAAGCAAGGTGCGCAAATGGGCCTCGTCTGTGCTGCGGCATGTCAGGTTTACCTCGTAGGTGGTCTCTACCGGAGTTGCCTCGGGTAGGACCGGATGCAACATATACGCCAGTGGACGGAGGACTGTATTGGTGAAAATGACCGCCAGAGCCAGGAGCAAGGAAAGGTGGGGAGCGCCAAAGCCCGCCAGGACCCCAATCGCCGCCGAGCACCAAATTGTGGCAGCGGTATTCAGGCCGTGAATATTGCCACTGTCCTTGAAGATCACACCCGCGCCAAGAAAGCCGACACCGGAAACCACGTACGACGCAATTCTGCCTCGGGCGGATGGATCGTCATCGAGCAGGAGTGCGGCCATCACAAACGCCGAGGCACCTGCGGCCACCAGTGCATTGGTCCTTGTGCCCGCTGTCCGTTGGCGCCACTGGCGCTCCAGCCCCACAATCGCACCGAGCACCAAAGCCGAGGTTAATCTTCCCGCAAACAGCAACGTCATCGTCATGGTTTCTTCCTTCCAGCGTTTTGAGAAGTCCAGATTCTTCTGCCCGCAATTCCCTTCCACGGCCCTTCCTGATTCGGAGATTACGGAGCCGATGAATGCATGAGCCAGAGCCACAGCAAACCGGACATTCGGCCCAAGGCAAAGGCTCTCGCTACACGCCGCCATCGGCTCCGTAAACACCTTTGCGATTCGGTCCCTCTTCGATCGGAATTCTTTCAAAAGTTGAACTTCACAGCGACCTGGCCAATACGTGGATCGGCTGCCTTTTGCACATGGCCAAAGTTGATGTCGTTGATATTTCCATCCACTGAGCCGTTTGGATAGAACTGCGCGTGATTGAACACATTGAACATTTCAAGCCGCGCTTCGAATGACTTGTTGTCGCCTAGTTTTGTGAGTTTCCGCAGAGCCATGTCGTAGTTATCGATCCCAGGGCCATAGAACATGCGCCGCTTTGCATTGCCTTGCGTCCCGAGCGCATTTGGGGTGAAGAGCGACGTATTGAAATATTCGCGGCCATTGCGAGGGTTGTGGTTAATGTTGAGAGGCCCCGGTGTGTAGTTCGGCATGTCGATGCTGGTGGAATTGACGCCATTGTTTTGTACCTGGACCAGGTAATTGTCTCCGAAACTGGCGAAGGTGACAGGGATGCCCGTGGCAGAGCGCGTAATACCTGAGAGCTGCCAGCCTCGCACCCAGTGGTTTTCCTGCTGCAGAAGCGCGGCAAACGGAAGGTCGTAGTTATAGCTGACGACGAAGTTGTGCTTCAGGTCGAAGGCTGATGGCCCGTCGAGACGGTGATAGTCGTACGGATCAACCTGCTCCTGAATGTTCGAAGTCTGATCGAGAGACTTGCTGTAGGTATAGCTGGCAAGAAGCGATAGTGGGCCAACCGTGCGGCGAAACGTTAGTTCCAGCGCGTTGTAGCCGGAGTTGCCCATGTTCTCGTAGTAGGCATCAGTGCCGATGGTGTTGGGAAAGGGCGAGCGTGTGCCATTCACAACCGTACCGTCAGCACGTATGTACACCCGATTTTCGCCAAATGGTCCGCAGATCGGAGTACCAGGTGTGACATCCTGCGGTTGGCTGAGACTCAGGCATGCGCTGGCAACGCCGGGATTCGCACCATGCACTGTGAGCAGGTGACGCCCAAGCGTGCCTATATATCCCATGCTCAAAACCGCATTGGCACCAATCTGGCGCTCAAGGATCAGGTTGTACTGCATAGCGTATGCAGTTTTATTTTTGTACCAGACACTGCCGGCGCCGCTGATGGGAGTGTAGCGTGACCAATCCACATTGGCATCCGGATTCTTAACGGAAACCTTGTACGACGGCACCTGTACCGGAAACTGTTGGAGGTATTGCGTTCCTGTCAGCGCTCCGATAAACGGGGTTTCCATGACCGGAGATTCAGGGCTGGTATAGGTGAGGCCGTAGGGCGGATTGCCGGTGGGATATGCAACCGTCAATCCCTGCGGCGAAGTGATGAACCGCCCACCCCCAAGTCGAACACTTGTCTTCCCCGGGCCCCCGGCCAGTTTGCCGAGAAAGCCACCTGCTATTCCCGGAGACCACGCAAGTCCGAACCGGGGGGAGAAATTATCGAGCGGGGTGGGCGCGATCCCCGCGGGGATCTTGTGACCGTCGGGGAGGATATCCCCAGGCACAAGGTATCCGGGCGGCGCGCCGGGAAACGTCTGCGACTCTGCACCCAGAACAAAGGTTGTGATCTGATGATACTTTTCCGCCCAGGGTGTGACGTAGTCCCAACGCAGACCATAGTTGAGCGTGAGATTGGGCCGGATGCGGAAGCTGTCCTGGACAAATAGGTCGCCATCGGCTGCACTTTCGTAGAACCTGGGTGAAGATTGCTGGGAATAAAAATCCGGCAGGCCGAGCAGAAAGTCGGCGTAGCCATTGCCGGTGCTTTGTGATCCCGATCCGAAGAAGGAGAAGGTGCCGTTCGCAACCAGATTCGGCGCCTGCTTCACCTTGAACCAGATGTAACGCCCCCCCGTCTTGATGGTGTGGTTGCCAATTGTCTTGGTGAGGCTGTCGCCCAGGTCATAGGTGTCGTTGACCTGCGCAAGAGAGAAGGGATTGGTGCCTACAGCGAAGGAATTGAAGTACATCAACTCCACACCCGCCTGCTGGGGCGCGCCTTGAACAATGCCTTCACTGCCGGCCTGGATTCCTTGTTGGCCAAGCGTGGTGCCAACACCGCCCCTGGGGATGCCGATGTTGTTGTCGAGCCGGGTCCAGCCGAACCGGGCTTCATTCACCACCATTGCACCAAACGAATGAATATTGCTCAGTGCAACGGTCTGGTCTATGCCATGCGAGGCTGCATCAAAGACCTGTCCGTTCCCGGGAACGGTTGCTCCGCCGAGGCCGCTGGGGTAAGGATCATCGAGATCATACTTGTCATTGAAGTAGTAGATCGAAGAAGTACCAAAACGGCCGGAGTTGAAGTCCACTCTGGCGGAGGCTTTGTTGTCGTCGATGCGACGCTTCTCGGCGCCCGAAGAGAACTCGTCGCCCTGGAGGTTGGGCATGGGAATGTACTGCAGCATGTGTATTGGCGCATTACCCCACGCGCGTTGAGGGATGAGTGCGTTGGGGAATACACACTGGCTGGTATTTGTACATCCCGATGTGTAGAAGTGTTCGTTCTGGTTGACCGCATAACCAAGACGGCTCGACAGCGTCTGCGCCAGATAGGGGCCATTCACTGTTCCCGCCAGGCTTGCCGCCGTATCAGCAAAGTCTCCACTTCGATTACCAAGCGACGGAACATTGACGATGCCCGTCTCGATTCCCTGCACAGTACGTTGCCCCTGATAATCGGCAAAGAAGAATATCTTCTCTTTGCGCAGAGGGCCGCCGAACGTGCCGCCATATTGATTCTGGTGAAACGTGGAGCGTTCGGGAGAGAAGTACCCACGCGCATCAAGATTGGTATTGCGAAGGAACTCAAAGGCCGAGCCATGAAACTGACTGGTGCCCGATTTAGTTACGACGTTGATGATGCCGCCCGTAAAGCTGCCGTACTCGGCATCTACATTGCTGCTGAGGATGCGGAACTCTGCAATGGAGTCAAGATTTGGGATGATACCTGCCTGCTGGCCGATCGTCTCCTGCACACTCACTCCATTCAGGTAATAGGCGTTGTCCGACTCGCGTTGACCATGGATCGAAAACTGCCCCGTGTTCTGTTCTCCTGCGACCGGCACCGTCCCAAAGCCCCCGCCAGAGCTGGAGTTGCCTGCTCCGCTGGTAGTGATGGGAGACACGCCTGCCTGCGCGGCCAGCAGGTCAGTGTAGCTACGTCCGTTCAGAGGAATGTCCGTCACCTGCTTCGACGCGATGGTCTGCCCAAGTTGAGTGTCGGTCGCTTCCACCTGAATCGCGCCGGCAGTTACAGTGACCGTTTGCGCCATTTCGGCCAGTTGTAGAGCGAAATCAATGGTCAGCGATGTATTGACATCGATTTTGATTCCTTCTCGCTTCTCGTCCTTAAAGCCCGACGCTTTCGCATCGATGGTGTAGGTTCCGATGCTTAATATGGGAAAGGTGAAGACGCCGGCTCCGTTCGTACTTGTGGACTGCTTTACGCCGGTAGCGTTGTCTGTAACGGTAACCGTGCTTTGCGGAATGACCGCCCCGGTCATATCCTTCACAGTCCCGGTAGCTCGGCCGCTGGTTTGGCCCCAGGCTGACGATGTAAACGACATCGTGGCCAGTAGAAGGCCGACACTCAGCCCAACCCTTCCGGCGAGGTTGGATACGGCGCGTGCCATTCCTGGTGAAGCGACAGCCCACACATTTTCTATTGTTTCCTGATCTCTAAGCATGACTTGCTCCTGAACGCGCGTAAACGCACGTCGAGTGGTCTGGGCAGACAGGAGGTACCGTCCGCCAGCGGCCTCGTTCATCAAGAGGAGCGTTTGAAGAATGCCGCCCGCTCTATCGCTTGTGCTTTCCGCGACGAACCGGGCCGATCAGGAAAAGATCAGAAAGGGGTCGCGGAGATTGTTTGCCTCCGGCCGTGCGGAGGCTCCGAATGCTGCGGTTCTTCCATCAGGACGCCCTTTCGTTAGCGGGTCGCAAGCGCTGTGATCTCCAGCACGCGGTAAAGAACAAGGCCGACCATTGCGACCAGGTACGCACGCAAGACAAACAACGAGATGCGTACAGTGCGGCTCATCTTGATGGGGCCAAGGTTCTTGTCAGCGCACTTCTGCTCGGGTCGATCATCGAGCGGGTGCACAACGATGAAAACGTCAGGATCACAGTTGGTTACAAAAGCAGACATGATTACCTCCCAATAGGAACGAGGTTGGGGGCGAGCACTTGCAGCGCCAGGGTCAGAGAGAGAGCGAACAGGAGCACGATGATGCTCCAGTTAACCCAGTTATTCCATTTGCGATTGACCCATTGCTCGCCGAGCAGATCCCGGTCGTTCAGCAAGAGTTGAAGAAAGATGATGGCCGACGGAAGGATGAGCCCGGCTAGCACCTGCACGCTGACAATGACAACCTGCAAGGGCATGTGAGGGATAAGTACGATGCCGGCGGCCGCAGCGATGGACAGGATATACGCAGCATAAAAGCCTGGGGCTTCCCATATCTTCTTATGCAGGGAATGCGGCCAGCCCATGACTTCGCCATATGCCCAGGAGCTTGCCAGTGATATGGCCGTGGTGCCCAGCACGGCAGCATTCACCATCAGCAACAGGATGCCTTTGCGCATGAACTGTCCGGCCAGGGGAGCGAGAGCGTTGGCCATCTGCGCCGGGTCCTGAAACGAGATGCCGTGTCGCTTTCCATAAGTGCCGACGAGCATCATGGCTCCGGCGACTGCAATGGTGAATAAGGCTCCGATCAAGGTATCCAGCCGCGCCCACTTTAGATCGGCGAAGCGGAGACGCTTCTCTGCTACGCAGCTTTGCTGAAAGAAAAGCTGCCAGGGTGCGATGGTCGTTCCTACAATGGCAATGATGAGAAAGATCAGGTCGCTGGTGATCGGCCCCGGGGGCAGGTGGGGCGCGAGAGTATTGCGTGTTACATCTGCCAGGGAGGCATGAGTACGAGCGGCCAGCACAAACCACAGCACATCAATCAGGCAGAGAAAGATTACTGTTCGCTCCCAACGAAGATAGCTTCCGGTAACGACCAGCGTGACCAGGCCGAGAGCCGCCACCGGCACGGCAATATATGGCGATACGCCCAGGTGACCAAGTGCTAGCGAAATTGCTGCGAACTCAGTAATGAGGGTGAGAAAGTTGATGAAGAGCAGATCAAACAGCGAGAACCGTCCCCACCATTTGCCAAAGCGGCTATAAATCATGGCCGCATGCCCTTGGCCGGTAGCAATGCCGAGGCGCGCCACCATTTCCTGCACGAAGTAGGTGATGGGCAGCAGCAACAGCAGTATCCAGAGCAAATGGTTGCCATACTGCGCCCCGGCCTGAACGTAGGTGGATACGGCGCCAGCATCATTGTCCGCCTCCATCACGATCAGGCCGGGGCCGGCGACCATGAGGAATGTGAGCATGCTGCGTTGCCAGCGCTTGCGCACTGCTACGCCAGGTTCCGTGACCGCGACGTTGGACTCAATCCGATTGATGCTGGCTCCCGCAGCGTCCAGTTTCAGGCGCATAAGGGGCACTCCTGAGACTCGTCGCCCCCGTGGTCCGCGGCAATGTGAAGATCACGATCGATCCACACGCAGGCAAGCGGCTGTGCCGGGTTGCCGGTGTCGATCCACACGCAGGATAGGGTGCTGCGCTCCACACCAGGCAAAACGAACAAGGTTTTGGTCATGACATCCTCCTTCCGGTGCAGGTGTGCTCTCCGAGCAGGCCCAACGCAAGGGGTCGGCGCTCAGGGGCGCGTCAGTCCGGCTTGTGGCTCAGGAGGGGTGGGTAGAACCGCTGATCCGCGTACTGGTCAGGGGGTACTGCTCACTCACTCGTACAGGTTGTGCACTGTGAGGAGCACGGAAGGATACCATCAGCAAAAAGAGATGTAGCATCCTGACCGGCCGTCACAGCGCAGGTGAACACTCCAGCTTCGCGGAGGTTCGGGCGCGGTTTCGGTCTTCATAGGTTCTTCAGGTTCTCCAGTGACAACTCCGTGGGGTTGCCGCTAAACTATGTTTACCATATCCCCCTAGGGTATCAGCAAGGAAAAATGTCGCATCTGGAAAAAAATAAGCAGAAATTACTGGCCCGCATCAAGCGCATTCGTGGCCAGGTGGACGCCATCGAGCGCTCCCTATCGACCGAGGACGACTGTGCGGACATTTTGATGTTGCTGGCCAATGTCCGCGGCGGTATCAACAGCCTGATGGCAGAGGTGCTGGAGGACCACATCCGCCTGCACATGATGAATCCAGACAAAGAGAAGTTCCCCTCCCAGGAAATCGCGGAGGACTTGATCGATCTGGTACGGGCTTACCTGAAATGAATGATCACGCGCGATGAGCTGTCGTCCAGGTTGTGGCTGGCTTTGAGGAAGATTCTCTGAAACATGGCGGTCATTATTCACCACGAGCAATCAGAAGAATATTAAAGGGCTCGTGGAGCCAAATTTCGTCTTCACAGTTTCAGGAACAGCCCCACTCAAGCCAAAACATGGCTTGAATGGGCCGCCCGTCGCTTTGTCCCCGGACCGATCATGGCCGGTCCGAAGCCAGGTAAAGCGCCACGCCAGCCAGCAGCGCCGTGGCGCCCAGGCAGGAGATCACCAATATCAGGTTCCAATCGTGTCTCATGGACACGAACGCCCAGAGCGTCTGTAGATGGAATACCGGCCGCCAGGACAGCCCACGGAATCCATGTCGCGCCAGTGATAACGCCAAGGCGGCAGCGACCAGCAAGTTGATCAGCAGCGCGAATCCGTGGGCGCTCACGATGGGTTTATTCATGCGCTCGACCGCGGCGCTGCGGCGGCGCAACTGAGCTCGCCACCACAGAATGCCCGGAGCATCGAGGCGCGCCGCGCTCATGGATGCGGCCCGCGCCCGCTGCAGAGTCCGCGTCACCAGCACCAGGTCGCTGCATTGGCTGCAGATATTCATGTGGGAGTGCAGTTCTGGTCCGCATGCTCCAGGCCAGTATCCACTCCTCAGCAGGTCCACGACTTCTGTTTCGCGCGGGCAAGGATTGGGAGTCATGCTCTCTTCCCTTCAGCCGGGATCTGTGGCCGGAGCAGGCGGGCGATCTTTCGCCTCGCGCGAAAAATCAGCAGGCGAATGCTTGCTGATTGCAGGCCGGTAATCTCGGCGATCTCTTTATGCGTATAGCCTTCCGCATGCGCAAGCCAAAGCAGTTGCCGGTCGCGCGGGCGCAAACGCGCGAGTGCCGGACCCAGCATGGCTTGCGCCTCGCTCTGGGCCGAGCCGTCGACGACGGCAAAGAGCGTCTCCGAGAGGTCCTCAATCGAAGCGGTGCCGGGGCGGCGCCAATGGTCACGCATGAGATTGGTTGCGATGCGAAACAGATAGCGCCTGCAGGCCACTTCGCCATCCGGCGCGCATGGGGCGTTGAGGAAGCGCAGATAGGCCTCCTGCATCAAGTCGTCGGCCAGCGCCGGATCGCCGGAAACACGCGCCAGGTAGGCCCACAGCGAACGGGCCGAACGTTCATAGAAGCCGGCGAACGCATCGCTATCCATGCGCAGCTCGCCTGCTAGCGAGGCGTCGCCGGTCTCCAGCTTCGGAATGGAGTATTCCCAGTTCACCATGCAATGCTCCGGGCCCGGTTGGCGGAACATCGAAACTCACGGACGTGCGCGCTCATCGGGACCCGAGCCGGCCTTGTACGATGCGCTGGGGTTCTCCGGTATCAGGCCGAGGCGCTGGGCTAATAGCCACGTAATGCCCGCGGAGATGATAAATCCCAAACCCGGCATAAGCGCCACAATTCCTAAGACCAGCAGAGGGGCGGCGAGGTCGGCAACACTGTGGCGCAGGAAGAGAAGGCCGATGCCGAGCAGGACCAGCACAACGCCAATCTGAAGCGGGGTGAGGACACGAGCCACGGCGTTCGGGACTTGTGCTTCGCGCTCGAAATCGACCGGGATGGGAGCCGCCTCAAGGAATCGCTTGCCCGCCTCCGTGCCCATGTAGGCCAGCAATTCCTGGCTGCCGGCAAACCTGTCGATCAACTTGCCATGAACTTCAGTTTGCAGTTTGAAGATGCGTCCCCAGCGGCGATTTTCCAAAAGCATACGGATCAGCCAAAGCAGCGAAGCAATCACGCAGAGCAGGACTACAAAGGGTCCGATTTCGCTGCTGAACCACGCCAGGGCCGGAGGGGCCTCGCTCCGCGGTTGCGGGCCCAGATCGGGCCAGATGCGTCGCTCGAGCTGCTCATCCAGCCGGCCTCCGCGCCGGGGCAGGTTGGAGAAGAGATAGAAATTGGGATTGCGCGCGACCTCGGGGTGAAGCTGAAGAAACCGTGCCAGCTCGGGATTGTTACGGCTCACATAGTCCTGATCGGAGAGCAGGGATGGATCGCGCGCAACCACCATGGTCAAAGTCGGGCTCGTCCGCAACAGCTTCAAAAGCTGTTCCTGGGTGGCGGCCGTATCCGCTTCGCTGGCATCCGGTGCGCCGGCTATCGGCGTGCTGGATACCTTCTGATGGGCGGGGGCGGATGACTGGGATTGCACCTCTGTAAATCCGGCAAACAGTGCCAGCAGCAGTGCGGCTGTTCGCACAGCTCCGGAGGTGAGTCGGTTCTGCATCTGGATACCCCTCGTGGGCGTGATATGAATACACTCTTCCCATACAACGAGCCAAGACGCGTTTGGTTAACAACAAGCTTTCTGGAATGGGATCCTCAACGGAATAAGAGGAAAGAAAACGAGCCCCTGGTTCAGCACGCTCACTTCCGGATAACTAACTTAAATCTTCTCCGAAGGGTGGTCTTACTTGTCACAGGGCAGGCTGAGGCTGATGATGAGGCCGCCCTCGGGGCGGTTTCGCGCCCGGACCTCCCCGTGATGCAGGCGCACGGCGCGGTCCGCGATGGCCAATCCCACGCCAAATCCCCCGGTGTCCCGCTGTCTCGCATCGTCGACGCGATAGAACGGGCGGAAGATATTTTCCAGTTCTGACTCCGGAAGGCCAGGTCCACTATCACTTACATCGAGCGTGACCGTACGCACTCCGGCGCGTTCTTCGCAACGCATCTTCAACTCGACCACCGATTCCTGCCCGGAGTAGTGAATGGCGTTGCGCACGATATTTTCAATCGCACGATAAATCAGCTCCGGATTTCCCTGGACCATGCAGTCGCAATGATTCAGTAACCGGATCGTACATAATCTTTGTTGGGCCTCGAATTCCGCGTCGGGCAGCAGTTCTTCGAGCAGCCCACTCAGACTGAACTTATCCATGTGGCTGGACGCGTTCGTCGATTCCATGGAGGACAGCCGCAGCAGTTGTCCGATCAACAGGTTCAGACGCGCGGCCTCGCGCTCGATGCGCTGTAAATGGCCCATCATGGCCGGAGGCGCTTCTTCGCGCGCCAGTTCAAGGGCCACACTCAGACGAGCAAGCGGTGAGCGCAATTCGTGGGAGACGTCGCGCACCAGTATCTTCTGAGCGCCGACCAGCCGCTCCAGTTGCTCGGCCATGTAATTGAAGTCGTGGACCAGTCCCTGAATTTCGTCGCCGCCAAATAGACGTTCTTCTCCGTCCGGCTTGGCAACGCGGGTGGCCAACTCTCCGTTGGCCAGGCGCCGGGCTGCAACGCGCAGCCTGCCAATGGGCCGGACGAGCAGGAGGACCAGCACGAAGGTGGTTATTCCGAAAACTACGATGGCCACCGGAAGCTGAGGAAAGGCGAAGAAGAGAAGCTCGCGCAACCCATAGGTATTGGCGATCCGGCGGCGGGTCAGGAGAAAAAGGTAGCGGTGGCCGCCCGCAGACTGGGACGAGGTGCTCCACAGATAATAGTCGCCCACCAGACTCGATTGCACCCCGGGCTTTCGGCCGGCCGCGGACAATGCGCCTGCTGCCGCCGAAGAGACTTGCGTTTCACAAAGAACGTGGGTTGGGCTATCGGCGAGATAGATGGTCTGGTGAAGCGATTCGGCGAATTGGCGTAACCCCAAACATCCATCTCTCTCGTAGGCGTTCACGGCTGCAGTGACCACGCTGGGCATGGTTGCATTCAGAACTTCCATCACGTCACCGGGGCGAATAAAGCGGTGCTGCAAGATCAGCATGGTGGAGATGAAAAAGGTCAGGCTTTGGGCGATCCAGAAACCGAGAAATATCTTGGTGAATAGCCCGCGCATGGCCTAGCGATCTCCTGCAAGTTTGCGCGGCGCAGGCACGGCGAGTTGATAGCCAACGCCACGAATGGTCTTGACCCGGTCACCGAAGTTGTCCGCTGCGTCTAACTTATGGCGCAACCGGCTAACATGCATATCAAGGCTGCGATCGAAGGGATGAAACTTACGGCCCAGAACAGCTTCTGCAAGCTGCTCCCGGGCGACTACTTCGCCGGCAGAACGCATCAAGGTTTGCAACAACTCAAACTCAACATCTGTCAGTTCAAGTACGGTCTCGCCGCAGCGCGCAACCCGGGCCGCCGTATCCATCTCGAGACCCACCACGGTGAGAAAGTTTCCCGAGACCGCCGGCGTTTCCGGGTTCCCGCTTCTGCGCAGAATGGCCCGAATTCTGGCCAGCAGCTCGCGCGGGTTAAAGGGCTTGGGTAGATAGTCGTCGGCCCCAATCTCCAAACCGACAATGCGGTCCACATCCTCACCGCGCGCGGTGAGCAGCAGAACACTCATAGGGGATGCCGCGGCGCGCAATCGGCGCAGCACTTCGAAGCCATCGAGCCCGGGAAGCATCACATCGAGAAGCATGATGGAGTAGCTTCCACCCAGCGCTTTTGCCAGGCCCGTCTTGCCGTCGTGGACCGCGGTCACCTGGTAATCATGACGGCCAAGGTAGTCGCTCAGCATAGAGCAAAGCTCCACGTCGTCGTCGATAAGAAGAATGGGCTCCATGCCTTCGGCTTTCTGTCACTACCGAGAGTACGCCGATCGGGAGGCGGGGAGACGCCTGAAATGTAACAAATTGTCACTGGCCGGTGACAGTCCTTTACCAAGAGTTACGCATTGTGACCGCATTGCCAAGCCTGTGGGTGTCTTCTGAAGGTGGTGATCCACCACCGCAGGAGTGAATCTGATGCAACGCTTCGCCGCCGCCCTACGATTGAGCCTTTGTTTCCTCTGTGTGAGCTTCTTCGCGGCTACGCAACTGTTTGCCCTGCCGGCGAACGGATCGCTGCACGGAGCGGTGACCGACCCTTCGGGAGCACGGGTGGTCAAGGCGACCGTCACTGTGCAGGCAGCGGATGGAACCACCTCGGCGGTCGTGAGCGGCGCCGATGGGACCTACCTGTTTCCGCAACTCGCGGCTGGTACCTATACCATCACCGTAACCGCAGCGGGTCTTGAGCTGGCGCAGGCTCAAAGTGTGACGGTTGAGGCCGGGCATGCCACGCTGCAGAATCTTGCGTTGGCCATCGCAGTCGACCAGCAACAAGTGACCGTCACCGACCAGGGATCGGGGCTCGATACCAGCCCGGACAATAACTCAAGTGCGATCGTAATCAAGGGCAAGGATCTGGACGCGCTCTCCGACGACCCGGATCAATTGCAGGATGAGCTGACTGCGTTAGCCGGGCCGGCGGCCGGCCCCAATGGGGGCCAGATTTACATTGATGGGTTTAGCGGCGGACAGCTGCCGCCCAAGTCCTCCATCCGCGAAATCAGAATCAACCAGAATCCTTTCTCCGCGGAGTACGACAAACTCGGTTACGGACGCATTGAGATATTGACCAAGCCAGGCACGGACCACTTGCACGGCATGATCATGGCCAACGGCAACGACTCTGCGTTCAATTCGCTGAATACGTTTGTGACCAGCGAGCCACCCTACTACTCCACTTTTTTTCTAGGCAACGTCAGCGGCTCTTTGAGCAAGAGCTCGTCCTGGTTTCTCAGTGGATTTCGGCGCGACAACAATGCCAACTCCATCATCAATGCGCAGTTGCTGGACCCTACGGGGGGAAGTTACAACTACTCGGAGGCGGTTCCAAATCCTCAATCGCGGCTCGATCTTAGCCCGCGGATAGATTTTCAGATCAGCCCCAGTAACACGCTCAGCGTCCGTTACATGTATGACCGCCAGAAGAGCACGAATAACGGCGTCTCCCAGTTTGCCTTGCAAACGCAAGGCTATGACACCTTAAACCAGGAGAACACTCTGCAGGTCAGCGACACGCAGATTCTCAGCGCCAGGATGGTAAATGAAACACGGTTCGAATATATTCGCGATCGCGACAATCAAACTCCGCTCTTCACCACCCCGACCATCACGGTGCAAGGCGCCTTTACCGGGGGCGGCAGCAACGAGGGAACAATTCATGACGCGCAGGATCATTATGAGCTGCAGAATTACACCTCGGCTGCGCTCGGGGCACACGCCATTCGCTTTGGCGGCCGGCTGCGCCTGGTGCGCGACGCCAATACATCGACCGCGGGCTTTAATGGGAGCTACACTTACTCCTCGCTCGACAACTACGCCGCCGGTCTACCATCGCAGTACGAGGTGACGTTTGGCACTCCGGCCGCGCGCGTGCTCCTTTTCGATGCCGGCCTTTTCTTTCAGGATGACTGGCGACTGCGTCCTAACTTTACTCTGAGTTATGGACTCCGCTTTGAGGGGCAAAACCGCATCAGCGACCACGCTGACTTTGGACCGCGCCTCTCTTTCGCGTGGGCCCTTGGCGGGGGTGGCAAGCCGGCAACGACGGTTATCCGTGGCGGCTACGGCTGGTTCTTTGACCGGTTTCAATCAACCTACGTCTTGCAGGCCATTCGGCAGAATGGTATCAACCAGCAGCAGTACGTGGTGAAGAATCCCCCTCCTGGCACAACTGCCATTCCCCCCAGTTCGCTGGTGGCAAGTGAGGCCGCACCTACGACCTACTCGATAGCTCCCAACCTTACGGCTCCGGTGAACATGCAGGCGGCCATTGGGATAGAACATCGCTTCGGGAGAAATATCACTCTCTCCAGCACCTATATCAACTCGCGTGGCCTGCATCAACTGTACAGCGACAACATCAATGCGTTTCTCCCCGGCACGTACGACATTACCACCGGCACCGGCGTACGGCCCAACGGCATCAATGAGAATACGTATCAATATCAGTCCGGAGGTATTTACCACCAGAATCAATTGATCACCAATTTCAGCGTCCGTGAACGCAAGCTCACGCTGTTTGGCTTTTACGTGCTGAACTTTGCCAAGGCTGACACCTCCGGGGCGACGTACTTTCCATCCAATCAATTTGACCCCCGGGCGGACTACGGCAGATCTACCTTTGATATCCATCAGCGGTTCCTGCTAGGCGGCAATTATTCCGCTCCGCTGGGGATTTCGATCAGCCCGTTTCTGGTTTTGGATTCCGGGACCCCCTTCAACATCACCGTGGGCCAAGACCTGAACGGCGACAACCAGTTCAACGATCGTCCCGCATTCGCCACTTCTGAGAGCACGGACGTTATGAACACGAAATATGGTAGCTTCGACCTGAATCCCGCGGCCGACGCGGCGAGGATCCCTTACAACTATGTAACTGGTCCGGGGCTGTTCAGCACCAACCTGCGGGTCAGCAAGTCGATCGGCATCGGACCGCGCACGGAGCGGGCGGCGGGCGGCGGTTTCAACGGGCCGCCTCCCGGCGGCGGAGGGCGTGGACCGGGGGGCGGTGGCCCTCCTGGAGGCGGACTTGGCCCTGGAGGACTCAGCAGTTCCGGCGGACGGCCGCCCATGCTGGATCAGCAGGCATCCAGGCGCTATTCGTTAAGCTTCTCCGCCATGGGCAGAAACATCTTCAACAATGTGAACCTCGCGCCGCCGGTCGGTGTTCTCGAATCGCCACTCTTTGGCAAGTCAAATGCGCTGGCGGGCGGTTTCTTTTCATCGCCGTCATCCAATCGAAGCATCGATCTTCAAGTGTCCTTCAACTTCTAGGCGGTTGGGCGAACCCGGCGTGCAAAAGGGCGTTGGAAAAAGAGTGCGAACTAAGCGAACTATGCGAACTAAGTCCCTTCGGCGGCGTCTCCAGGTCTTCGATGGCGACGGAATACTGCGCGCCAAGTGCGGTAAGTTGCCTTTGT
>CAWFBI010000009.1:0-257864 GCA_963814015.1 uncultured Acidobacteriaceae bacterium | reverse complement strand
AGAACAAGTCAAGCTGGAATCCGCGGTGTACGTCAAGTCGTTTCATGCTCACCGCGGACCAGCACTTCTTGCTGTGCGGCGTCGGAGACCTTCTCCAGCAGCTCGATCAGGGCTCCGACCTCAAGCGGCTTTGAAATGTAGCTATCCATCCCTGCGGCGATGCAGCGCTCCCGGTCGCCCTGCATCGCATGGGCGGTCATCGCGATGATCGGCAAGTGCCTGCCGGTGCCTCGTTCCCCGGCCCGGATGGCAGCGGTGGCCTCGAACCCATCCATCTCCGGCATCTGCACGTCCATCAACACCGCGTCGAAGTGGCTCTGATCGAGCAGGGCCAGGGCTTCGCGCCCGTTTGCCGCCACGGTCACCTGGTGTCCGTGCTTTTCGAGCACGCGAGAGGCGAGCTTCTGGTTGACGGCATTGTCCTCCGCCAGCAGAACGCGTAGCTGCTTCGTGCCCTTCGCGTACGGTCTGACGCGTGACCGGCAGGGTCGAATCCGGTTCGCGGACCTGATGTGCCCAAAACGCGAGAGATGGCCTCAAACAACTCTGACTGGCTGACGGGCTTGGTGAGGTAGGCAGCCACGCCCAGCTCCCGGCAGCGCGCAGCTTCGCCTCGCTGCCCGGCCGAGGTGAGCATGATGACCTTGGTCCTTGCCCGCCAACTCGGGGCCTGGCGGAGTTGCTCCACCAGGGTGAAGCCATCCATGTCCGGCATGTGGACGTCGGTCAGGATCACGGCGAAAGGAGCCTGTGCCGTCTTTCAGGCACTGCAAGGCGGCGGTCCCGCTCTCCGCCAGCGTGGGTCTCATTCCGAAGCGGCGCAGCATCTCCCCGAGGATGCGGCGGTTCGTGGCGTTGTCGTCCACGACCAGCACGCGCAGACCGGCTAGGTGCGCCGGGGCGGCGGCGTGAACGGTCTCCGCCTTCTTTGCCTTCGCCGAGGCTGGCGGTGAAATGAAAGGTGCTGCCGTGGCCCACGTCGCTCTCCACCCAGATCCTGCCGCCCATCATCTCCACCAATCGCGAGGAGATGGTCAGGCCCAGCCCGGTGCCGCCGAACTTGCGCGTCGTGGAGCCGTCCGCCTGAGAGAAAGCCTCGAAGATGAGCTTCTGCTTTTCCGGCGGAGATGCCGATGCCGGTGTCGCGTCACGACAAAATGCAGCTGGAGCTCGTCTGGCGTCCTGGAGTCTACCGCGATCCTGAGCCCCACTTCGCCCCGCTCGGTGAACTTGATGGCGTTGCCGACCAGGTTGACGAGGATCTGGCGCAGGCGGCTCGGATCGCCGACCAGCCGCGTCCGGCACGTCCGGGCGGATGTCGCAGGCCAGCTCCAGGCCCTTCTGCGTGGGCGCGCAAGGCCAGCGTCTTCATGCGTGTCGCGCCATGCAGTCGCGCAGGTTGAACTCGATCGGATTCCAGCTCGAGCTTGCCCGCCTCGATCTTGGAGAAGTCGAGGATGTCGTTGATGATCGTGAGCAGCGACTCGGCGGACGACTTGACCAGGCTCGGCATATTCGCGCTGCTCGGGGTTCAGCTCGGTGTCCAGCAGCAGCTCGGTCATGCCCATGACGCCGTTCATCGGGGTGCGGATTTCGTGGCTCATGTTGGCCAGGAACTCGCTCTTGGCGCGGTTGGCCGTCTTCGGCCGCCTCCTTGGCCATCTGCAATTCCTGCTCCGCCAGGTAGCGTTCGGTGACATCGCGAAATCCCCACACCCGGCCTACATTCTCTCCACGCACTGTTTGCGGCTCTGAATGGCGCTCGAAGACTCGACCATCTTTAGACTCAATGACGTCGTCGGTCTTGGCCTGGGCGTCCGCTGCCCGAAGCTTGCTGGTGAATGCTTCCGTGTCTTTTAGTTGCGGTGCGATGAAGGCGAGCAGAGAACGTAGAGTACGCAGCTTCAGGATCGGCTCCGGAACCGACCACATGGCTGCGAATTTCTGATTGTGCGCCACGACGCCATCGCAGGAATCGACCACCAGGATTCCGTCGGCGGTTGACTCCAGCGCAGCACGGATGGTCTCCGTCCGCTCCCTGACGCGCCGTTTCAGGGCTGCGACCCAGAGAGTGCCAAAAAGGATGATCAATACGCAAATCGCCAGCAACCCAAGGATTCGACCGGCCGTCCACCACGAGGGCTTGCGCAGGACCACAACATCCTGTGGCGAGCGAAGCAAGACCCGAAACGACATGGGCGTCGCGCCACCGTATTGCTGGTACGACAAATCTTTGTCCACTTGCACCGAGCAAACGCCAGTGAGCAGAAGCTGGCTGCCGGTTCGCCAGGACGATAGGTTTTCGGCTCTCGTTCCAATCGGGAGGAGGGCGAAGAAAGACCTTCCGCCGGACGACATCACCAGGGTCGGATACTCCGAGGTTAGATCTTCGTTCACCAAACGGCCCTGGATTTGAACCAGTTTGGCGTCATAATCCCCTTTCATAGCATCCTGCGCGGTGATGGATGAGGCAATGATCGCTCGTCCGCCGCCTTCTGCCCTGAAGACAGCATCCTCAAGCATCAACGAGTACTCACCCATGGCGGGGAAGCCGACCACGTCCACCACTTCGCCCACCTTCAAGGCGGATTGCTGGATGCCTGGGACAAAGAGTCCCTGAGAGCCGTCCTGGATATAGATCCACCGTCCGGGCCATTGCAAGGTGACTTCCCCGCGCACGCGAACACGATGGATGAACGTCACACCCGGCTGGAAGCGCAACAAGCTGTTGATGGGACGCACTGGCAACGAAAATGGATCGGCCCCAGCCGGCTCCTCGGTCCTCACTTGGGCGAAGGATGGGATCAGCAAGCGTGCTCCGACCATTTGGCGGTTCTTGGTCCAGACGGGGGCTGCATTGCCCCGGATCACGACTCTTGCGTCAATTAAGCGAGCATTGTCGAAGCCTGGCGTCAGTGCTGTGACGCCTTGGATCATGCCATCTGCCAAAGCGAGCGAGAGATAGAGGTTCTTGCCGGACTGTGATACCGAATGGACGACCCCCTCGACTTCTATCCACTGCCCGTCGTCGGCGCCGGTTAGCAATTGTCTCAGGCTTCTCCGCGGTGTGGTGGCGGGTAGTTCACCCTGCCCCACCACGTGGATCTCAGTCAAATTGACAATGGGTGCGTAATTTCCCGGTGCGCTTACCCCCGTCATATCGATAAGGGCGCCCGTGCGAAGCGGAAGCCGTGGCTTGGGCGGAGCCAAAACACATATGCAGCCGGTTTGATCACAGGCAAAGAAGGCAGCCGTGACCGGACTAGTGTCGGGATCGAAATAGGTAACAACGGCGTGCAGATGAACAGGGTATTGTTGCCGGGCTTGGTCAGCGCTCAAGCTGTGCGCCGCCTTGGCGGTGGTCAGGGTGGGCAACGCTGCTTGCGTCATCATGCTCTGAGCGTGAGCGGCCACAGACACCAACACGCAGAGCACCCACTCGGCGGCCAAAGTTCGTAGGAGGACCCGCTTCATTGCGCTCCACGTTCTGGGTTTGCCATAATCGTCTCCGCCAGAACAAACACACACACTCAATTAGCCTTATCGGCATGCCGTCGACGCAGCTTCACGGGGTCGAAGGGCAGAGAACTGGAGCAGGAGGGAGCAGTTCTCCATGGCAAACGAGGGGTTCCCGGCGCGACCCGGTAGCACCTCTGATACACTCTGAGGTAGTTCACGGGCGTTCACAAGGAGATCAGCCAGGATCTCTTTGGCCCGAAAACGTCCCTCTAATCGCAAGTTCGGGGAGTGGCTCAGCCTGGTAGAGCACCTGGTTCGGGACCAGGGGGTCGGAGGTTCGAATCCTCTCTCCCCGACCATCTACAAGCCTTTAGAATCCTTCATTTACGACGCCTTTTTCTGTGCTGGGGTAACAAAAGATAACGGCCCGTTCTGGGGCCGTTTTTCAGTGCGCCCGATAATGCCCGCAGTCGCGTCGTCCCAGAGAAGGGCGGCGCTGCTCTCGTCGTTCTTCATCGCGTGACTGTAGATTTCGAGCGTCACCTGACTGTTGGCATGAACCCAGACGCTTACTGACAATCGGGATCGGGACGTGCATGCTCAACATCATGGAAGCATGCAGATGGCGCAGTGAGTGAAGCGTCGCATTCAGCCCGGCCTTCTGCATAAACTCGCTGATCCGATTCGTCACGCGATCGGGTGAGTAATAACTTCCGTCCGGCGTCCGGGAACATCAGGTCGTGCGGCTTATAGTCGGCGCCGAATAATTCCTTCTCGTGGTCGATCAACTTCTTATGCTCGAGCGCCCGGACATTGACCGATCCAGGCTAGCCCGGCATCCTGGAGCGACTACTAACCACTTCCGCGTTAGGGCGGCGGTTGGAAACATCCCTGCTCCATCCACCGTGTCAGGACAGCAGTATGAAAAATCGCTGCTCGATCCCCGAACCTGGCGAATTTTGGCCGTCCGGGATTGGCGCTTGCGGCGCGCGTTCTTGAACTTACCTATAATCCCGTTTTTCTGGAGGTCTTAACCGCTAATTGGGCGAGGGCCGCTCGACGTGATCGATCACCAGAGTCTCCACCTGTCCTTTTGACGGCTCTAGCTTCAGTCCGAGTTGATCGGCAATTGAGGCTGCCGAGGGCCCCGGATCAGGCGCGGAAATACCCCCTTGCTGCGGACTCGGCTGCAGAACCGGCCTCTGGATCGTGAAGTCATATCTTCCCGCAAGGCCGGTCTTGTCCACAACCGGGCGCCCTGTCCCCAATGCCCATGTCGCTAGCTGCGCTATCGAGATGCCAAAGTAATGCACTGTCATCTGATCGTCTTCTTCTTCTCGGGACAGTGTCCCGCCTCCAGGCATCGGACGTGAGCCAGGATGAAGTTCGCCGGGATTCGTCTCCTTGAATTTGGGTCCGTTCTTCCCTACTACCAGCAGGTCCACAGGGGCTTCCCTGGTGCTGCGGTGCACCACCAGCTTGAGCCGGTCCTCAAGCATTGCCTGCAGCATGGACCGCAGCATGGCAGGCTGCTTGGCCGGGTTCTGCCAATCCGCAAGGTCTGTTTCGTCGACCTTCGCGTCCACATCGTAACAATCGTCGTCGCCGGTCAGCCAGGCGGGCGTTCCTATAAGCTGGTCAACGAAATAGGAGGCTGCGCCGCCGGTTTGCGGCACGTAGGCTATTCGGATCAGATACCCCAAAAACAAGTTTTGCATTTGATATCCGTCAGCCGTCGCAACTCCGATATGCCGGGGACCGCCGGAATTATTTTTCCGTATGGAAACCACTGCGAACTTCCACTGTTTGATCCCGGAATCGCCGTGTTCGATGGTGGCGACATCGGGGGCGGTGTTGGCGGGTGTGGATTTGGGCGTCGCGGGCTGGCCCGGAGCGGTCTGGGCGAGAGTTGAGACGGCGGCGAAGATGAAGATAGGAAGCTTGAATCTGAATGAGGGCATGGACTGATACCTATGTAGTATGCTATCCATATAGTAGACGACATAGTACGCGCATCGCAATTCAGAAATATCAGAGACCACTCGCGGGCTGGGCGGGAAGGACTCGCGGAACGTTTCCGAAATGCCTGCAAAGTCAGGCGCAGGAGCATAGACGCTAGTCGATGCGTCGGAAATCTTTGAGCTTCCGCGGCTCATGCAAGGGCAGGTTGCTTGAATGCCTGGCTGGATCTCTCTGACGATCAGTCCTTCGGCATCATTTTCTCGACCACCCGGTCAATGGTGAAGCTTGCGACTTTAGCCCGCGGCGGAAACTCCTTGAAGCTCTCCAGCCACTTCATGAGAATTGGTGGTGGCGCGTACTGGAGGGGAATGTTTTCCATGAACCAGTCGTCGTACTTGAAACTCTCCTCGCCGCGCTCGAACGGATCGGCCCGGAGGTCGAAGAACTTCGGAACCCGCATCGTCGCCGGCGGTTCGCACCAGGCAGCAAGACCGGTGCTCCGCTGTTCCGCGAAGACTATCTTGAACCGCCCCATACGCGGAATTAGACGATTTGCCGTTACGACTGTCGCTTGTGACAGGTGACTGATACCGCCTTATGCCATAGCCTAATGCTCGCCGCGCGGTGTGTCTGGCGAGGAACTGGTCGCCGATTCGCCAAGCCGTGCATACTCTATCCTCGCGAAACAGAGGATCGGGCTCGAAGAAAGGAGACATAGTGAAGCTAATCGAGAAGTCCCTCCTGTTTCTGCTCCCGTTCGGAGCCATGATGGTTGCGATAACAATGCAGTCTGGAAGCGTGCGGGCACAGCAAGCAAGTGCCGCCGGACAAAATGACGTTACGGCCATTGACATTCTGCTTGACCCGGACGCAACGATGATGTCGCACGCCAAGGCCGCCAATGCCCAGCTCCTACAGCATTTCCCCAAGGGTTTCACGTTGGGCGGCGTGCATGCACCGCACATCACCATGCTGCAGCGGTTCGTCAAAACGGCGGACCTTCCCAAAGTGTACGCAGCCGCCGACAAAGCGATAGCCAGCGCGAATCCAACCAGCTGGAAGCTTACGGCGTACAAGTACGACCACATAGGTGAGGCGAAAATGGGGAACGAGATCGTTGGCGTTGGCAACATCCTGGTCAAGCCGACACCCGGCCTGCTCAAGCTTCAGCAGGCATTGGCCGATGCGATCAAGCCGTTCGAGGCGCCCACAGGAACTTCCGCCGCATTCGTCACCACTCCCCAGGCACCCCATATCTCCGAGGACCTCATTCACTACGTCTCAGTCTTCGTTCCCGATCACAGCGGAGATCATTACGTCCCGCACGTCAGCATTGGGGTCGGCACCATCGACTTTTTGACCACTTTTAGCTCCGCACCGTTCGACGACTTTACGTTCTCTCCTGCCGGAGCATCCGTCTATCACTTGGGAGAATACGGCACGGCAATGAAAAAACTGCATTCCGTCCCACTCTGACTTTCGGAGGATGAACCGTGAAAGAACAGGCATTAGTTTCTCACTACCCGGCGCCCACTACCGTTGCGTCCCGGCCGCTCGGCTCGACCGCGGCTGCTGCGGCTGCTGCGGCTGAGAATCAGCCAGCTCCCGGTACGACTTTAGGTATCCCCTCCATCCCGAATTTGCGGGATGTTGGCGGATACACGACTCAGGATGGCTCCGTCGTGCAACGCGGCGTCGCGTATCGCTCCAACCAACTGAATCCCGTTGCGCCCGATGACATGAAGAAACTGGCCGCACTTGGACTGAAGAACGGCTTCGATTTGAGAGCGGCGGGGGAGCGCGAAGCGAAACCTGATCAATTGCCCGCCGGAGTGAAGAATGTATGGCTCAATGTGCTCGCGGATGCGAAAGACACCAACCCGGCGGAAGTTGAAGAGATGCTGCACGCTCCCAAAGTTGCGAATGCGGCGCTTGGCAACGGAAAGGGGGCCGCGAAGTTTATGGATGCTTATCGCCAGTTCGTCACCTTGCCGAGCGCGAAGGCCGCGTTTCGCCAATTGTTCATTGACTTGGGCGAGAAGAGCCAGCTGCCGGCTCTATTCCATTGCACCACCGGAAAAGACCGCAGCGGCTGGGCGGCAGCTGCTTTGTTGACGCTGTTGGGAGTTCCTGAAGAAAAAGTGTACGAAGACTATTTGCGAAGCAACGAATATATTCTCCCCGCCTACAAGCAGGCCATCGATGGTTTTGTCGCAGCGGGTGGCGACCCATCCATACCACAGGATCTGCTGGGCGTGAAAACCGAGTATCTGCAGTCCTCGTTCGTTGAGGTAAAGACCCAATATGGAAGTATCGAGGGGTATTTTGAAGAAGGGCTGGGAATCGATAAGGCCGGCCGGCAGCAACTTCGCGATCGTTTTCTGATCGTCGCTCAGAAGCAGTAGGGATAAGAAAAGGAGAAAACAATGACGCTCGTCGATGAAGTGCAGTCTGGAAACACGGGGGCACAGCAATCCAGTGTCGCCCTACAAAATGACGTTACGGCCATCGACATCCTGCTTGACCCGGATGCAACGATGATCCAACACGCCACAGCCGCCAATGCCCGGCTTCTCCAGAATTTCCCGCAGGGCTACACGTTGGGCGGAGCACACGCACCACACATCTCCGTGCTGCAGCAGTATGTCAAAACAGCGAACCTCGACCAGGTGTACGCAGCCGTCGACAAAGTGTTTGGCAACGAGCATCCAACCAGCTGGGAGCTTACGGCGTTCCGGTATTACTACATACCTGACAAAGCCATTGGCCTTGGCGGGATCGTAATCAAGCCGACAGCAGACCTGCTCAGGCTGCAGCAGGCGTTGATTGATGCGGTCTCACCCTTTACGGCGCCCACAGGAACTGCCGCCGCGTTCGTCACTACTCCCCAGGATCCTGATATCGTTCCGCAACTCTTGCCGTACGTCGCAGAGTTCGTTCCCAAGCACAGTGGGGATCATTATGCTCCGCACGTCACCATTGGCATCGGCACCATCGACTTTTTGAACAGCATGGTCGCCGCACCGTTTGAGGACTTTACCTTCTCGCCTGTCGGAGCATCTGTCTATCACCTCGGGAACTACGGTACCGCGATGACAAAATTGCATTCCATCCCGTTGAAGCACTGACAAAACGATCTATAGACCCCCATCAGTGGACGATGGGCAGCGATCCGACGTAGGGAGGTTCGGATGAAGATACGCTCTCAGCTGGAAGTATCGAGACGTCAACTGCTGCAGATGGGACTGGTGACAACGGCAGCGACGTTGGTTCCGACAGGAGTCGAGAGTTTATTCCCACCCGAATCACTCGCACAGGGTCAGGATCCGCTGCCCTCGTGGAACGACGGCGCGGCCAAGCAGGCCATTCTGAACTTCATTCGCGTCACGACGAGTTCTTCGAGCGGGCAATTCGTCCCTCCTGCGGAGAGGGTTGCCTGCTTCGATCAGGACGGTACGACATGGGTAGAGCAGCCTATCTATACCCAGGTGGTCTACTGCCTGAATCGCGTGCCCGCCTTGGTCAAGGCAAAGCCGGAATTGGCCAACGAGGAGCCCTTCAAGACAGTGATGTCGGGCGACCGGGCGGCGATAGCCAAGCTGCCAACTCCGGACCTCTATAAAATCCTCGAAGCGACGCTCACGGGCATGACCGTTGATACCTTTCACGACCAGGTGCGGCAGTGGATCACAACAGCCCGAGACCCGCGCTGGAAGAGGCTCTACACGGAATTGGCCTACCAGCCAATGCTCGAAGTGATGGCGTATTTCCGCGCCCACGGATTCAGAACCTACTTCGTCACCGGTGGTGGCCAGGATTTTGTGCGTGCGTATTGCGATAAGGTCTACGGTGTGCCACTGGAACAGGTAGTGGGAAGTATGGGCGGCACTACGTTCGGCTACGACTCGATGGGGAATCCAATCCTGACCAAGGATCCCAAGCTGCTTCTGAACAACGACAATGCGGGCAAGCCGGAAGGGATCCACTTGATGATCGGGAGGATTCCCCACGCCGCGTTTGGCAATTCGATAGGGGACCGGGAGATGCTTGAGTACACCAAGTCCGGAGACGGGGAACGGATGGCGATGCTGGTGCTGCATGACGACCAGGATCGCGAGTATGCTTACGGTCCTGCCCTGGGGTTGCCAGATAGCAAGGTAGGAACATTCACGCCGGCACTGTACGACGAAGCGAAAGCGAAGGGATGGCCGGTGATCAGCATGAAGAGGGACTGGAAGCGGATTTTCGCATTTGAGGCGTAAGCATTCTCAGTTGGCGAATCGTCACCAAATAGCATAGGAATTCCTAACCAACCACGTTTCCTGCAAAGTCGGGTTATCGGAGATTGAGGTTCAATTACTCCCTGTCTCTGAGAATTGCCGCCATGATGCGCGGACTGCGTCTTCCATGCAGGATTGCGATAACCCATAGCGGCTTTTTGTCCGGGGCGTAGACGATGAGGTAATTTCCCACATTGATAAATCTCAAGGGACGCAACGTGAGGTCGGGGCGGCGGTGGCCCTGATAGGGAACGGGTACAAGAGCTTCTATCGTGGCAATAATCTTGTCAATCATCCGGTCGGCGGCATCGGGATTTTGTTCGGCTAGGTATTCCCAAATTGCGTTGATGTCGCCTTCGGCTTCCGGGTGAAAATCATACGCATTCATCGCGGCTCGCCCGGTAGGCCGCGCTCTTGGCCCGAAGCCGCGCGATAACTTCATCACCGGGGATTGGCTTTACCCTGCCGCTTTCGAGATCGTCATAGCGGCGGTCGAGCGTTTCTCGCGTCTGCGCAAGGTCGCCGAAGTATTCCTCGATGACATCCCGCACAAGCTCATCAGCAGTTCCACCGCCGCTTTGCGCGGCGAGGTCTTTGAGCTTCTTTTCCGTTTCGGGGGGGAAGTGTATTTCCATGCCCTCAAGATAGGGGAAAATGGCCAGTTGGGCAAACGTCGGCATACAGCGGCTCTGGCCAACGCGAGTGACCTTTGGGCATGTACTCCCGTGCCGAAAAACGCATCTCGCCACTTACATCAAACCCGGAAAGGCTCTATCTCTTAGAGTAGACGATATCGGCAGGCGACGGCTTCTCACGCGACCGCGCCCTGGCCGGCAGTTGCCGGTAGTTTCGGCCTAAGCGCGAGCGAAGGATAGCTTCATCGCTGTCCGGTGCCACACCCTATCCCCGTCACAAAAAGCTCGGGCGTCTCATCCTTCGCCGCTTTTGGCGAAGGGTGGGATACAACGATACAACCGCTCCGAAGGGCAGTTGCCGGTAGTTACGGCCTAAGTGCGAGCGAAGGGTAGCTTCGCCGCTGTCCGGTGCCACACCCTATCCCCGTCACAAAAAGCTCGGGTGCCCCATCCTTCACCGCTTTTGGCGAAGGGTGGGATACAACCGCTCTCCCAATCTCATGCAAACGAGGAAAGAATACCTATGCCCAAAAATACTGTCACCGACCCCATCACCGATCAGGAAATGGCCTTTGCTCACCTGGTCCTCTCCGGAACCATGAATGACCGCCGCGCCGCGGAAGCCGTCGGTCTCAATCCCGACACCGCCGCCTACACCAAAGCCAAGCCCCGCGTCCGCGCCTACATGATCGAGCACCGCGCCGCCGTCAGGGAAAAGCTGGTGGACCAGGAAGCCGAAGGGCTGCGCAAACTGAACCTTGGTCGCGACCAGATCCTGGCCCGGCTCTGGGAACTGGCCAATCTCAACCCTGAAGCGACCAGAGGCAGCATGGCCGGCCAGATCAAGGCTCTTTCGATGATCGTAGCCATCGAAGGACTGATCCCGTCCGGAACCATGAATGATCGCCGCCTCTCTCCATCCCAGACGCAACCCGCGGCCCCGCCCGTCCAGCCGCAAAGCTACATCTCTGATTGGCGCCGCCAGCAGCAACACCAGGCCGAAGGCTCGGAGGAAGGCGATGCCGTGACCGCCGTCGAAGCACAACCCGCCGCCCCCCAGGTGCCTGAGCCGGAGCCTGCTCCCAGGCCGGCGAACGACGCACCGTCTCCCAACCTTGACCGCAACCACCCCAGTCTCGCCAATCCCTTCATCCACCACCCCGAAAGGCTGAGCCGGGTGCCGGACGCGACCGGCTACACCTTCGATGCCGTTCTCAACACAACTGGCCCCCTAAGGCTGCCCATTGGCCCCTTTCCGCGCGGCCGCTGAAGTCGATAAAAGGCTAAATTTTATCGAATTTAATGCAATATCCCCTCACTTCACCCGGACGAGCTGTAACGGCGGAAGGCCTGACTCCCAGCTTTGTGGGTGCCGGCGAATGGATTGCGGTACCCGAGCTGTTTCAACCCAGGGTGCAGGTGCCGCTTTAAATCGTCGGAAGATGAGACCGGCTTTCCGTTCCGCGTGCAGAAGAGAAACCCGTCTCCGGTCACCTCCGAACTGCTTCAGAAGAGCTGATACTGCTGCGAAAGTGGCCGGCAAAAGCAAGAATGGTCAAACAGAATGGCGGTGAGCCCTGCTTTGCTGGGTCCTGTGCAAAGCGTCATCCATCGAGTGAGCACCTGAATATTTGCTCTGCTAAGCGTCCACCCTTGGCCCAGGTGGAGTGCGCACAGTCTCGAGAATGCCGAGTAGGATGGAGGTCGGGTTAGGGGGGCAGCCGCCTATCGTGAAGTTTACGGGGATCACATTTGCCACGCCGCCGCGACCGGCATAGCTCGTGCCAAAGATGCCGCCGCATGCTCCACAGTCGCCTAGGGCCACAACCCACTTGGGGTCGGGCACGGCATCATAGGTGCGCTTCAGCGCTTCTTCCATGTTGACCGACACTGGCCCAGTCACCAGGAGAAGATCGGCGTGACGCGGACTCGCCACGAATTTGATGCCCACGCCCTCCAGGTTGTAATAAGGATTGTTCAGCGCCTGGATCTCCAACTCGCAGCCATTGCAGGAGCCTGCATCCACGTGGCGGATACAGAGCGCGCGCCCTAGGATTCTCTGAAGTTCCGCCTGCAACTCCAGGGCCGGCGATGAATCAGCGGGAACGGGAAGCGGCTCGGTCAATATACCGGTGCGCAGCATGCGCGAAAGAACGTCAAACATAATTACCTCATCCGTCATGTCCGCTATAGGACAGGTTGAACGATTTATTGATGAGCGGGAAGTCAGGTACGATGTTGCCGAGGATCGCATATTCGAGAAGCGGCCAGTTCTGCCAGGACGGGTCATGCGCATGGCAGCGCCGGATGGAGCCCTCCGGACCGGTCTCGAGAGCAATCATTACTGGGCCACGCCAACCTTCAATAAGCCCAACCCCAAGCAGATCAGGCTCCGCCGGAGGAACGGGTATCCGGATGGGTCCAGCAAGAATCCCCGCGAGAAGCGCACGGCAAAGTCGAAGGGACTCGAATATCTCGTCGAACCGTACTTGCACTCGCGCTGCAACGTCGCCCGCGCCCTGCACGATCAGTTTCGGGTCGAGCCAGTCGTACGGCGGCCACGGATGGTCGACTCGCAGATCGAGCGGAATGCCCGACGCGCGCGCGGCAAGACCGACCGCGCCAAGCTTCTGCGCAAGACCTGTCTCCAGTCTTCCAGCTTCTCGAAAGCGATCTTGCAAACCGGCATGTTCGGCATAGATGGAGCGCAGCTTGGAGACCGAATCCTCGATGACCGTATATTGTTCAAATAAGAGACCAGACCCGTCTGCGGGCAGATTGCTTGCTACCCCGCCAGGCGTCACATAATCGAAGAGGTAGCGGGTTCCGAAAGCGAATGCATTCGCGCGCAGCAGATCCTCTTTCAAGCGGGAAAACTGGGTGAGCCCGAAAGCGAAGCCGGCATCGTTACCGAGAGCACCCAGATCGCCCAGATGATTGGCCAGGCGTTCGTGCTCAAGGGCCAGCCCACGCAGGCCTGTTGCTCGGGCAGGGCAAGCTGTCTGGGTGATTGCTTCAAGCGCTGCGCAGTACGCCCACGAGAAAGCTACGGCCGAGTCCCCGGAGACCCGTGCGGCCAAACGGTGTCCCTCGCTTTGTGCTAGACCCTCAAAACGTTTGGCAACACCTTTGTGGGTATAGCCGAGACGCTCTTCCAGACGTAGAACCTTCTCGCCCACTACGGAGAAGCGGAAGTGTCCAGGCTCAATGGTACCCGCATGTACCGGGCCGACAGCGATCTCATGAACACCATCGCCTTCTACTGATACGAATGGGTATGGCTCTGTGCCAACCGCGAATTGCTGGCTTCCATCGACCTTCCGCCGCAAGGGGAAAAACTTTTCTGGCCAGCCGCCGTGGCACAACCATCCGCGCGTGTCCGCATTTCGCTCATCCACGCCAATGCCGAGCATGTCATATACGCCACGCTGCATGCGCAGCGCAGCCGGGAACAACGTCGCGATACTCGGATACCTGGGGGCCGTCTCCACCTGGATTGGGTATTCGACCACCAGCAACATTTCCGGCAGGAGATAAGCTGCATAGACGGCGAAGCAGCGGCCGCGATCGCGGTCGTCTGCTCCCCAGAGGCTCAGCAGCGACGCGCCGGCCCCGTGCAGTGCTGTGGCGACCTCGAGCCATTGCTCGCCGTCCACGCACAGCCGGGCGCTTGGTATGTTGCCGGGCATCTGTGACCGGTGTTGTTCGATGAACGTCGGCAATTTACTCATGACCAATCACCCAATCAGACGCGCCGCGGCGCGGTACCATGCCGCCAGTGCAGGTGGCATATATAGGCCAAGCGCCAACACCATGGTGAGATGAACGAACACAGGCACCATTGCCGGAGAGTGCGGCAATGGACGTGCATCGCTCTCTCCGAAAACCATGGGCTGGACCCGGCTGAAGATTGCCGCGAAGGCCACGCCTAGCGCAATCAAGAGGAAGGGCGTCGTCCAAGGATGTTCGCGCATCGCGGTTGTCAGCACGAGAAACTCACTCGAAAACACTCCAAAGGGCGGCATGCCCAGGATCGCAATCGACCCCAGCATCAATCCCCAACCGATCGTTGGGCTGATTCCAACCAGTCCTCGAATTCCATCCATGCGCTGAGTCCCAGCGGTTTGCGACGCGTGCCCGGCGGTAAAGAAGATCGATGACTTGGTAAGTGAATGAACGGTCATGTGCAGCAGCGCGGCAAAGTTAGCAACCGGCCCGCCCATTCCAAAGGCGAACGTGATGATGCCCATGTGTTCAATCGACGAGTAGCCGAACAGCCTTTTGATATCCCGCTGCCTGAAAAGGAAGAAGGCAGCCAGCACCGCAGACAGCAGCCCAAAGGTCATCAGCATGCGGCCCGGAAGACGAGCACCGATCGATCCTTCAACCAATACCTTGCAGCGGATCACCGCATACAGCGCGACATTCAGGAGCAGACCCGAGAGCACCGCCGACACCGGCGTCGGGCCTTCGGCATGAGCGTCGGGAAGCCAATTGTGCAACGGCGCCAGGCCAACTTTTGTGCCATATCCAACCAGAAGGAAGACGAATGCAAGTCCCAGCACCCTTGGTTCCAGGTGCCCTTTCACAGCGTTGAGGTGGGTCCACAATAGGGCAGTCATGCCTTCGCGGCCAAGTGTCTGCTCGGCCGCGAAATATAACAGGATGGTGCCGAACAGTGCCTGGGCAATGCCAACGCCGCAGAGGATGAAGTACTTCCAGGCCGCCTCCAGGCTGGCCCGCGTGCGGTAGAGAGAAACCAGCAATACCGTGGAGAGGGTGGCTGCTTCCATCGCTACCCAAAGCAAACCCATGTTATTGGTCAGCAAGGCCAGGAACATCGCTGCCATAAAGAGCTGGTACATGCTGTGATAGAGGCGCAGGCGTCGCGGGTTCAGACGCCCATGATGCTCCTCGATGCGCATGTAAGGCCGCGAGAAAACCGCGGTGGTGAAACCCACGAACGCGGTCAGCGCAACCAGAAACACATTGAAAGAGTCGACAAAGAACTGCTCGTGCGCCACCAGCATGGGGCCGTACCGGATCACCCGCAGCACCAGGAATACGGCGGCAACGAGCGTCGCCAAGCTCACCCCGACATTAAGCTCGGCGGCGAAGCGGCGGGCGCCGAAGAGGGCCAACGAAATCGCCCCCAACAACGGCAAGCCCAGAACCAGCAATATTTCCACTTCAGTCCTCCTTGAGTGCTTCGAGATGATGCAGATCGAGGCTGTCGAACTGCTCCCGGATCTGGAAGAAAAAGATGCCGAGGATGAATACGCCGACCAGAAGGTCAAGTGCGATTCCCAACTCGATAACCATAGGCATCCCATAGGTAGCACTGGTCGCGGCGAAAAACAGCCCGTTTTCCATGGCTAGAAATCCAATGACCTGCGTCACCGCTTTTCGGCGTGTGATCATCATCAGGAACGAGAGCAGAATGACGGCCAGTGCGATTCCGAGCGTGTGACGCGTGATGGTGGTCGCCAACATGCTGATCGGTTGCGCCAGGCCGAAGGCGAAAATCACCAGGACCAATCCCACCAGCATCGTTGTCGGGATATTCACCAGGGTCTCACTGTCCCATTGCGCGCCGAGCCGTTGGATGAGTCGATGAAGGATCCACGGCAGTGCGATAACTTTCAGGATCAGGGTCAGGGCCGCGGAGTAGTAAAGTTCCGTAAGGCCGGAGCTGTGGGCCACGATGCACGTGGATGCAAACAGGATACCGCCCTGCCAGGCAAACAGCGTGATCAACCGTTGCGTGCGCCGCCGCGAGAGCATAGCGAAGGAGATGAGCAACAGCCCCGCCGCCAGGACTCTTAACAATTCGGCGGTCAGATCAGAGTTATGCATCCCGAATCAAGCCCCCAACAGTAGATGAACCAGTAAGCCGAGCACGGCGAGCAGAAATGCTATCGCCAGGTACTCCGGAGCGCGAAAAATTCGCACCTTAGCCGACAACGATTCGATCAGCGCCAACGCCGCCCCGGCAACCGCCAGCTTTCCTAGCAAAGCGGTCACGGCCAGTAGCAGCGCCCCAGCTCCGTACGCTCCATGGGTCGCAATACCCCAGGGCAGAAACAGAGCGAAGCCAATGCATGCGTAATTGAAGAGCTTCAGACTCGAGGCCCACTCCACCAGGGCGAGATGTCGCGCTGAATATTCGAGCACCATCGCTTCATGGATCATGGTGAGCTCGAGGTGGGTGGCTGGGTTGTCGATGGGGATGCGAGCGTTTTCCGCCAGCAGCACCATCAGGAATGCGATTGCGGCAAAGATCACGCTGGGATCGATCACGGTCCGGTGCGTAGAGTATGCGTCCACCATGCTTGGCAGCGCCGTGCTCCCATAGAGCAGAAATGCATTGAACAGCACCATCAAAAGCGCCGGCTCCGCAAGAAACCCAATCATCATCTCCCGCCGCGCCCCAAGCGTGCCGAAAGCCGTGCCGATGTCCATGGCGGCAAGGGCGAGCGAGACACGCGCGGTGGCGAAGAGGCCAATCAGGGCGATGGCATCGGCCACCCGCGCGAACGGCAGGTCGGTACCCAGTGAAGGGATAATGGCAGCCGCCAACACCATCGTTCCGAACAATACGTAAGGCGTCGTCCGAAAGAGCGCAGATGCATCCGTAGCCAGCGCCGCGTCTTTGTTGAAGAGCTTGCGCAGCATGCGATACGACTGTAGCAATGGTGGGGCGGATCGATTTTGCAGCCAGGCACGGCATTGTGCGATCCATCCGGTAAAGAGCGGCGCTATCCCGATGGCCAACACCACCTCTCCGAATTGGCGGAAGACGGTGAATCCACTCATAGGACAAATACCAATAGGCCAAGCAGCGTCAGAAAACTGTAGAGCAGATAGACGGCCAATCGCCCGCCCTGCAAAACACTGACCACGTCCGCGAGGCGCTCGACGCCACGCGCAATCGGCAGGTAGATCGCGCGCCACAGCCGGTCCTCGATATGAATCCGGTAGCGCGGCGCGATGTCTGAGGGCGACGGCAGATCGCGCTCCATGCGAAAGAAAGCCCCGAACATGTGCCGGATCGGTTGACCAAAGCCCTCCGCCGTGTCCTGCATACGCGAGGTTTGCCACCGATAGCCGCAATCCCAGGCAGCGGTTCGGCGGACCCGCCCGTGGGCCAAAATACGCACCAGCGCGTAGGTCACGCCTACAACTCCGGCAATCCCTGCAAGTAAGTAAAGGCCGCTATAGGACGCCTGCTCCGGCGCAATCGGTGTAATCCACCAGACGGGAGAACCGAGTTTGACGGACTGACCCAACAGCTTACCGGTAACTGCACCCGCCGCTCGAAGTGCAAGCTGCGGCAGCACGCCGATCAGGATGCATCCAAACGCGAGCCACCCGAGGCCCAGGCGTTCGAGCCAATTGGCATCGTGCGCCTGTACCAGGGAGGCTTCCCGGGGCTGTCCAAGAAAAATCACACCATAGAACTTGACCATCACATACGCCGCCAGAGCAACGGTAAGTGCGAGCGCTGCCGCCCCAAGCGGGATGAGCATGTTGATAAACGCCTGCGGAACCTGTGGCGTAAAAAGAAACGACTGCAACAGCAGCCATTCGGAAACGAAGCCATTGAGCGGTGGCAAGCCCGCAATGGAGAGTGTGCCCACCAGCGCCAGGGACGCCACCCAGGGCATGCGGCGGATCAGGCCGCCGAGTTTGCCCAGGCTACGCTGTTTGGTTGCGTGCAGAACTGAACCGGTGGCAAGAAACAGCAGGCTTTTGAAGAGTGCATGGTTCAGCGCATGGATCAGCGCGGCACTGAGAGCGAGGGCGGCAAACAGGCGCAAGTTGCTGGTCTCGAACAGAATGGCCAGACCGATACCGGTGAAGATCAGTCCGATGTTCTCAATCGAGGAGTACGCCAGGAGCCGCTTCATATCGGTCTGCACTGCCGCAAAGATCGCTCCGAACAGGGCGGAGAATAGACCGAGAGCGATCAGCAGCACCCCCCATTGCCAGAAGCGGACGTGCAGCAGATCGAAGCTGATCCTCAGCAGTCCGTAGATCGCGGTCTTGAGCATCATGCCGCTCATCATCGCCGAGACCGGCGACGGCGCCGCCGGATGGGCTTCTGGCAGCCACACATGCACCGGAACCAGTCCTGCCTTGGCGCCGAAGCCCAGCAGCGCAAGCAGGAATGCGGTACTCGCCCAGAAGGGTGTGAGCCGGGCGCTGCGCATGGCATCAAAAGTGAATTGCCAGCTGCCGCCCTGCAGGACGCCAAAGCTGAGCAGGATACAGATGGCGCCTACGTGAGCCATCAGGAGGTAAAGGAAACCAGCGCGGCGGATCTCAGGAATGCGGTGCTGAGAGGTCACCAGAAAGTAGGAGCTGAGGGCCATCGTCTCCCATGCCACCATGAAGAAGTAGGCGTCGTCGGCGAGTACTACCGCGGCCATACTGGCAAGAAATATGTGGTACTGCAGGCAAAGCAGCCCGGGCGCTGTGCCCTCCCCCGATCGGAAGTAACCGGCCGCAAAGGTTGAGATGCCGGCTCCAGCAACCCCCAAAAGGAGCAGAAAGAAGCCCGACAATGCATCCAGGCGAACATGGAAAGGCAGATCGGGCAGGCCGAGGGGCAGCACCACAATCTGCGGTGCGTGGCCGGCTGTTAGTGCAATTCCTCCCAGGAGCGCAACGCCGAGTCCAACTAAGGCGCCGACCGGGAAAAGCAGGTGTGCCACAAAGCGGACGCTATGCGGTCGAACGAGTGCGACAAGTCCCAGGATCAGCCAGCTAAGCACACCAGTCAGCAACAGAGCGAGGTCGTATCTTGACAGCGCCTGAATCGACCACGATGTCCAGCTAGGGAGATTCACGAGAGTACCTTTGTCGGATTGATTTCAAGCATGCAATCCTTTCAACCCTGTCTGCAATCCTCCGCTAAAGCCGAATGCGATGCTGTCTAGTTGATCTTGACAAGCTGAGGTTGCTTCCTAGATGCGGCATGTTGTTTCAATTCAGTACATGCTTGAGCAAATGTAAACGCATTCCCTTTCCCCGCGAACGCTATCTGGTTCCATCCATCGTCGCAACCAACCACAACCACACGTTTCTGAAAGCTCAGGCGTATTCGCGCAAGCAAGGCACTATCACCACGATCAGACACATTGACCACCATGACACCATCCGGAGTTAATGCGCTGTAGCAGTCGTCGTAAAACTGCTGGCTGCATAACTGTTCGGGTTGTCCCGTGATGTCGAATCCATCCACAATCAAGACGTCAAACTCGTTCGAGTGGCGAAATACAAAATCAGCCCCGTCCTCGCAAAACACCTTGAATCTATGATCATCCTTTGGGATAGAGAAGTGGTTGCGGAGGGCGATCACCTCCGGGCTGATCTCAGCGACGGAAATCTTCGTGTAACCTAGACAACGATAGCAGTGTTTCTGTATCGAGCCTCCGCCTAAACCGATAGTCCCAATATGCCGCGGACGGTTGTTGAATAGCAGAAAGCCCATCATGGCTCGTGTGTAACCCAGCATAAGGAGATCGGGCTCGTTCACATGCATCTGGCTCTGCACCGAACCCATTTCGAAATACAGGGTTAAGGTGCCGTCCTCTTCATAGATAAAGGGTGCGGATGTGCGCGATCGCCTCTTGTATTCCTCGTATTCATCGGACAACTGGTCCCCAATATTCATTCGATTGCTCACTCCTTATGCACGAGATTCTGAAAACGCTACCAGCTCTTCAGCGGAGTCGTGAGGCTATGGCTCAAACCGCTAGAGAAACGGCTCGATTCCTCATTCGTCTTTCTTCGTTGTCGTGGCTGTATGAGGTCTGCTCGGAGTACCCACCAGCCCAGGTCGGGCCGGTGGCTTCAACGGCCATGACACCGGTCGGCGTTTCACCTGCTGCGGGCTGGAAATGCCGAACGCTTGAGCTAACGAGCGTAGGAACGTTTTTATCGCAGACATGACCATCCTTTCCTGTTCGTGCACATCAATAGCGAACCTCACAAAAGGCAAACAGTTTTGTTTAAGGAAACATATAAAACATGAACAGTACTCGGACAAGCTGTCAGGCGTTTGAATTTCCTGGGCCGTCTTTCGCCTGCCCAGAACCTGATGGCTTAACCTGGCTCGGCCGCTATTTGTTGAACCTCTTCTGCACAGTGGTCAAAGCCGAGTAGTAGCCTTTCGGCTTTTCCTTGAGCAGCGAGTGTTCGATACCCTTCTTGTAGCCATTCGTATAAATCGTGTACATAACTGCCAGAGCGCAGCCCACCCCCAATGCAAAGCCGAAAAAGTAGCCGATCATGATGTTGTAGAAAGCGTTCATCGGGCAACTTCTTCTTTTTATTTATATGCGAATATTACTATATACTATATGCCTCTGGAGGTTATGTGCAGGACGCCCTACGACGATTCAAGGCCGACATTTTTCAGGCGCTTGCGCATCCTACTCGAATTGCGATCCTCGAATTCTTGGCTGACGGGGAGCTCTCCGCAGGTGCGCTTATGGAGAAACTCGGCATGGAGCAAGCCAATGTTTCTCAGCATCTCGCGGTTCTTCGCGCCAAACAGCTGGTGGTGAACAGGAAGGTCGGGAACCAGGTCTTCTACTCCGTTCGTGACCCGATCATCAACAAGGTTCTTCAACTGATGCGACGGTATTTCCACGCACATCTCAAGGAAGCCATGGACATGCTTGGCGAAATGGAAAAGCCCATGGCAAGTGCAAAATGATACTTCGAGACTGTGCTTCCGCGAGCGGTGGGAATTGCGGGATATCAGACATGGGATAGCACTCCGACTCAAGGCACCACGATCTGGAGAATAGATAGCACCACACAACGACAATGTCGTAATTCTGGGAGAACCTGCCAGGTGCGATCCGGCGGAGCGAATGCGGAGAATGCGGCGATGGATGAAGAACGAAACTTCCAGCGAAGAATTATGAACTGCACGCTAGTCCTGCTTCACACCCAGGATCAGATCAGGGAATTGGACCTTGCGGTTTCGCACATGAAGGATCGAGAAGCTTTCAAGAGACTAGAGATGCGTAGGGACGAGCTGACCGAGAAACAGCATTGCCTGGAGGTGGAACTGGCCCAACTCCAAGCCGCACAGCGGGAATTTAAAGCTAGAAGAGGGTGTGGGGCAGAAGCCGATTTGGTGCCTCCGCGCTCGTCATGAATTGCGGCACTCACCCAACAAATTGGCGGACGAAGAGCCCTAGGGTACTCAGCATAACCAACTCATACAGAAGCGTAGCGGGCAACCTATGACAATCTCTATTGAGCTGAACGAAATTGCGGGTGAGGAACTCCAGAAAAGAATAGAAGTTGAGATTCTCCCGGGCATTGGGGTTCGCCCCGCGGAAGAAAGTTGGAAAGTCTGGATTCATGATCTACAGGATTGCTGCTGTATTGTTGGTGCCGGACCCGCACAAACACGCCGTCGGTTCTTCTATGAAGATGTTCAGGAGATCCCGCGGGTGATCCACAACTGGCGCGAATCTTACCCGCTCAGATGACGGAATCCAGGGAACAGATGGCCAGCCCGCTGGCACTTTGCGCATATGCGATCACATCTGCTGCATATCGCTCCACCAGAAATACGCCGGGCAGATTGTCGCCCTTCGACACCAACCCAATCTCTATCTCTCCTATGTCGGTAAAGCCCTTGCACTTCGAGCACACCATATGGTGGTTGGGTTCGTTTAGGTCAACCGAATAAGTTCTCAAGCTTCTGAACGGCGTCTTTCGCATCAGTCGCAACCCACATCGTTTCCTATTTCTGTGGATGAGACTGCAGCGGCCGAGGACGCAGCCGCTTGGACGGAGCCAGAGTAACGATAATGGGCAGATTCCCGCTCGTCTTATAAACGCTTTCGGTCTTGGTGGCTAATACCGCAGTCAAGCTCAGGGTAGACGTGCCGGCGATCGCGCTTGCGCTGCCCGTCAGCGTGAGCCTCCAGACAACGCTTCCGGCGGAGGTTATGCTGGGCGCGCTCCAGGAAGCGGTAAAGCCTTTGGGCAATCCCGAGGCTATGCTGATAGTCGTTCCGGTTGAGCCAGCCGCCGCAGCAACTCCGCCCACGGGTGTTGCCGTCACCATAATTGTCGCCGTAGAAACCGATGGCACCGAAAGCGTTTGTGGTGCCAGGGTCAACAGAACGCCCGGCGCTCTCTGTACTTGCAAGGAGATGCTTTTGCTTGCTGCAAGCCCATCACCTGCAGCCGTAACCACCACGGTGGCTGAACCAGCAGTTGCTGTGGAAGAAGCAGTGAGTGTCAGCGTCTCGTTGTTCGTACTCACGCTTGCAGACGGCGTGGCCGGATTGGCGGACCATTTCGCCATGACGCCGGCAGGCAGGCCGCTCAATGAATAGTTGATGCTGCCGCTGAAGGACCCACCTGTAACGGCGGTCAGACTGGCCGTACCGGAAGCGCCTTGCACGACCGCAATCGATGTGGATGCTGCGTTCAGTGTCAAGATAGGCAGCGGCGTCACCGTGAGCGTGTAGGTTGCTGTCTGCGTTCCGGTGGTGTCCGTACCGGTGATGACAATATTCTTTGCTCCCGTTGCGATGGTTGAACTTGCTGTCATCGTTACGGTAGCAGTTGTGCCCGGGAGGATCGATGCCGGGCTGATGCTGCCCGTCACGCCGGTTGCCGCAGTCGCCGTTAAGGAAACCTTGTTCTTGGCGGTACCGCTTTCCGCCACGCTGAGTGTGAATGTAATCGTCTTGCCGGCCAGCACCGTTCCGTTCCTGGTTGACGGCGTCAGCACAAAATCGATGCTCGGTTTGGCCGTGCCCGGCCCACTGCCCCATTCACCAGCCAATACCGTGCCATCCACCGAGCCGAGGCCGGTTGCCAGGTTATACGACGCGCCGCTGGCTGTGAAGCCCGTTACACCCGGTACGCTGTTGTTGCCGGAAAGCGTGGCGTGAAAAGGACTCTTGCTCGCGTTCAGCAGCGCATAGAGTGATGGATTGGCATTGCCCTGTCCCAAGCCGTGCCTGGTTTCAACCACCAGCGCCATAACACCTGCAAACGACGGGGATGCAGCCGATGTACCTGCGATTACGTAATAGTTACCGTTTTCGACGATCATGTAGCCGTCGTGGCCCGATGCCGACATCGCCACGTCCGGAACGGCGCGCATCCCATTCGCTGCCCCAGCGCCGCTGACCCCTTTCTGCCAACCTGGCTGGGCAAAGTAGAGGCTCGCGCCGCCGCCTGAAGACCACAGTCCCGAACCGCCGTTGGTTCCGCTCTCGTTCCACACCTCTTCCGGAATGTAGTTTAGGGCGGAGCCAGACCCTGCCCCGTTGGTCGAAGACCAGTACGGCGCTGAATTAGAGCTCTCATTGAATTCTGTTCCACCAACGCAGGTTGAGTATGGCGAACTGCACAACCCATTTACACCCGTACCCGATGCGGAGGTCGATGACCCGCCATAACAGCCCGCGGCGCCCGCATCTCCGGAAGAAACAAAGGAGCTGATGCCCTCACTTGCCGCCTGTTGCCAGAGGCTGTTGTAGAAGGACATTTCCGCGGAGCCCATATCTGCTTCGCAGCTTCCGTAACTCGTGCTCATGACCTGTGCTGTTGCATGGTTGACAACGTACTGCGCAGATAAATCGATGCCGTCGGTGGTCGCCGTGGATGCGCCCACCACCAATTTCACTGTCGCTGCAGGAGCAACTGCACCGGACCACTCCACGTCTAGAGTGGATTCATCCTGATCGCCCGCGACCAGCCCTGGGTTCTTATTCACCAGGATCACCGTTGGGCTATTCGCCGGCAGTCCGGAAGCCGAACGAAACTGAGAAACATCGAGCAAGTTGATATTGCTCCGGCCTGCGATCGCGATGGAAGTCCCGGCGCCGCTGGTCCCCGCATTGTAGAGCGGGTTCAGGTTATAGATAGTGGCCCAATCGGCCGGAAACAAGTAGTGCGTGCTCCCGTTCGAGTACTGCGGACGTTCGCTCAGAGTGGTTCGCGACCGGATCTGCGAGACGCTACGGAAATCATGCAGCGACACAATTCCACTCACCACGCCCGCCAGCGCGGAGGGAATCTGCGGGTCCTGCGTATTCGCTATGTGACTCGCACCGCCTACCAGGTAGTGATGAATCTCGGTGTGAAAGGTATCCTCCACCTGTCCCGCGGTGCCTGAGAAAATAACCTGCCGATTGCTGATCGGAACTTCATCCACCGTAAACCCGTGCCCTGCCAGCCAGCGGGTAATTCTCGCCACATCCTGCTGGCTCGCCCCAAAGCGGGCTCCATACTCTGCCGCGGTAAGCCATTGGTGGAATAGAGGCGACTCGGGATTGTGCTGCGCCTCCACTAGCGCGTCTAGCGCCGCTTGCTGTGTTATCGAAGGCTCCAGTTGAAAAACCAGGTGGCTCAGGGGCGTCTCTGCGTTCACTACCCCGCGGTCAAATTCGGCCCGCGCCATCGGATGCACATTCCCCAGCAAGGTTGTCACCTGCGTTTCATCAATGCGCCCGGCTACCCGATTGGCCGGCGCTTGCGCCGTGGCGGATGTACACCATCCGGAAAGTAACAGGTAGGCAAAAAGAGATGAGCAGGTTTTAACTCGCATTGTGTCCCCTCGAAGACGCAGCAACGTGCATAGACGGCGGATAGTCTCACCGGATTTTTGCGTCTCTCATCTATCGGCTCGCCCGATGAGGGCTAGGGAGTTATCAGGAGGAATTGAATTACTGAAGTTTGCGTGATGGCAAGTAGCTGCATTTGCAACGCGAAGGCACGATGTTCTGTCGCTACTGGCTGCAGCTTATCAACTGCACATGATCACCAGATCGTGCTATGGCCATAGTGCTGGTTGGCGCGAGCCACACTCAAGCCGGGCTTGCTTCCTGCTGAGGAGCGCCGGAGAACTTGTCCAGCAACGCGATCAACTCCGGGGCATTAAGAGGCTTCGAAATGTAGCTATCCATACCGGCGGCGATGCAGCGCTCCCGGTCGCCCTGCATGGCATGGGCCGTCATCGCGATAATAGTCAAGTGCCTGCCGGTCTTTCGTTCCCGGTCCCGGATGGCAGCGGTGGTCTCGAACCCGTCCATTTCCGGCATCTGCACGTCCATCAACACCACATCAAAGTTGTCTCGATCGAGGGCGGCCAGGGCTTGCCTTCCATCCGAGGCCACGGTCACGTGGTGTCCCTGTTTCTGAAGCACGCTAGAGGCGACCTTCTGGTTGACGGCATTGTCCTCCGCCAGCAGAACACGTAACACCTTCGTCTCCTTTGCCACGGTCTGACAGTCGACCAGCGGATGCAATACTGGAAGTGCACCCACTACGGGTTTGCCTTCGCCGAGGTTGGCAGTGAAATGAAAATGGCTGCCGTGCCCCAGCGAGCTCTCCACCCAGATCTTGCCGCCCATCAACTCCACCAGTTGCGAGGAGATGCTCAGCCCCAGCCCGGTGCCGCCAAACTTGCGAGCCGTGGAGCCATCCGCCTGAGAGAAAGCGTCGAAGATGAGCTTCTGTTTCTCCGGGGCGATACCAACCCCGGTGTCCGCCACCACGAAGTGCAGCCGGAGCTCGGCACGCGTCCTGGATTCGACCGCAATGTTGAGCCTTACCTGGCCACGTTCGGTGAACTTAATGGCGTTGCCGATGAGATTGATTATGATTTGCCGCAAACGGCTCAGGTCGCCAACCACCCGCTCGGGCACATCGGGACCGATATCGCAGGTCAGTTCCAGACCACTCTGCTGGGCGCGCAAGGTCAGCATACTAAGGCTGAGTGCTATGCCTTCTCGCAGGTTGAACTCTATCGCTTCGAGTTCAAGCTTGCCGGCCTCAATCTTGGAGAAGTCGAGTACGTCGTTGAGGATGGTGAGCAGTGAATCCCCGGACGCCTTGATCAGGCCTGCATATTCGCGTTGTTCGGGATCGAGTCCGGTATCCAGAAGCAGATTAGTCACCCCAAGCACGCCGTTCATCGGAGTGCGGATTTCGTGACTCATGTTGGCCAGGAACTCGCTCTTGGCGCGGTTGGCATCTTCGGCTGCAGTCCGAAGCTTGGCCGCTTCCTCTAGTTGCTCCCGGATGGTATGGGTGTGCTCCTGGACTTGCTTGCGCAGCACGAAGACCCAGGCAAGGACCACCAGGGTGAAGACGGCCGCCATGCCCAGCATGGCGATTGCGTGACTCGGGGTCCACCAGGAAGGACTCCTGATCACGATCACATCCTGGGGCGAACGCAGCAGGACCTGAAACGATTCAGGTACTGAAAAGCCGCTGTCCCCAAGCGTGCCAGCGTTCCCGGCGCCACCTTTCACCGAGCAGATCCCGACAATCTTGAAGATGGTTCCTTTTTTCCACGCGGGCAGCCGCTGCGCTCCCGATTGTGCGGGCAAGACGGCTGAAAACACGTAATTGCCTGAAGACAAAACGACGTTCGGGTCGCGGGCAAAATCGTCCTGCCCAATCAGCTGGCCTTGCAGTTCAATCAACCCGGCGTCATGGTTGCCGCGCAGCGCCTGGTCGGCGGTAACGGCCACGGCGGGGACCGGCTGCGCGTAACCCGCAGCCTCATAAGTAGCGCGGGTCAAAGTGGGGGTAAACGTGCCGATCATAGGAAAGCCGATCACATCGGCCAGCTCTCCCGGGCGCAGAGGGGTGGTTTGGTCGGTCTGGGCACAAAGACCGTTGAGGCCGTCCTGAATGCAGAGCAATCGACCGGGCCACGCCAGGGTGACGGTCCCGCGAATGTGGACTCTGTGATGCGAAGCGGAATCGGGAGTGAAGCGCAACAGACCGTTGACTGGCGAGACCGGCAACGTAAAGGGATGCGCAGGCGCTGGTTCCTCAACGGTTACTTCAGCTCGACTGGGAAAGAACAGGTGAACGCCCGTCATCTGGAGCTGGTGATTGAACAGCGGAGCCGCATTGCCGCGAAGCCTGACTTTAGCGTCGACCAGACTGTTAAAGTGCGCTCCCGCTATCTTGACCGTCGTAGCGATGATTTCGCCGTCGCTCAAAGCCAGATCCAAACTGATGTTTTTTCCAGACTCCCGGACGGCATGCACTACGCCTTCGACTTCCACCCATTGGCCGTCCTCCACGCCGGTTAGCAACACGGTCAAGCTGACCCTGGGCGCATTCGCAGGCAATTGGGATTTGCCGATCACGTGTGCCTCGGTGCCTCTAACGATCGGGGCATAATCCCCTGGGGAACTTACCCCCGTTATTTCAATCAGGTCGCCGGCCTGGAAATCTGCCACAGGCATAGACACAAAGATGCCGCCAGACGAGTCGTAGACAAAGAGTGCCGCTTGCCGCCGGTCGACGTAAGGGTCGTAGTAGGTGACTACGGCGGTCAGGTGCACGGGATAGTTCCGCGCCGCCTGCTCGATCGTCAGACTGTGAACATCATGCACCCTGGTGAGGGTAGGCAAGAGCGGCCGCTCGGCTCGCGGTTGCTGACCGACGGAGTCTGCCCGGCCCAGAACCAGGCCAAGCACGATAGGAATCAGGACAAGATAGCCGTTTCGGCGCAGGATCTGTGGCCCCCGTGCTGCCTATCGGCATTTTCCCGCCGGAAGTCCAGTCCTGTTGTTCGCCAAAATGCTGTGTGACCCGTGACCAGTCGCAGAAGTAACCGCTGATACGCCGTTGCACAGCGCGCGGGAGAGATCTGCGGCTCCAGCCCCACCCTTTCAAGATTCAGTGTGAGGGGTCATTTCCTTTTGTCGGCGGCCGTGACCTGATGAATTTCCTGCGCCACCAGTTCGTACTGGTCCGACGCTAAGTAATCGACATGGGCCGCGATAGCGGCGCGCCAGCGCACGCGCGCCGTATCAAGCGAGCCGAAGTTGTAATCATGGAACCACCCGTTGCAACTGAGCTGTGCCTTGGTTGCCCCGTCGAGGGTGTAGAAGCGTATCCACAGTCCGTTCGCATGGGCTCGTTCAACCAGCGCGCGGAGCCGGTTCATTTTTGCAGGCGTCCACTCTCCAGCATTTGGCTGGCCGCCGCCCTCAACCACATTCCACGGATTGTTCCACCACCGCCGGTAGTTCGTGGCTTTCTCTGGATCCATGACTTCCGGGGCAGCAGAAGGCTCCTTACCTTCTGTGTGAATGGAGCCAAAGAGCAACACGCGATCGCCGGTTTGAAGCTGATCGTAAAACACGGTTTGCTGCGCGTCGGGTTCGCCGGTCAGTACCAGAATCGGCTTCACGTCCAGTGGCTGGACATCCGATTCCCGGGTTCCTTTCACCGTCGTCGTTAGCCAGGACTGATATTTCCGCAGCAGCGATAACACCGCGGCCAGGTGTTCCGGCTTGTCGTCCTTGAAGTCGAGATTGAGCGTAATGATTGGCCAATTGCCGTGGTTACCGTCGCGCAGCGCCTTTTCTACAATGGGCCGTACGCGTTCGAAGAAGTACTGATTCATGGTTGGTTCGTTGCCATAGGTTGGTTCCCCATGGGTGATAACCGACCAGCTGCGCCCGGTCTTGGGATCGCTATGCCAGGCCAGGTCCTGCTCGATAGCCAGGGGGATACCGGCAGAAAGAGCGCGATCAATGCGGTCGCCCCACCATTCGAAATAGGGGTAGCAGTTGTGTGCATCCATGACCGTGCGTGACCCCGGATGCGACTGCTGTGCACCCAGCGACGAAGACCAGACCATGACAGCCAGCACTATTTTGAGGCCCCGCTGAAAAGCGAAAGTTTGCATCCTTCTATTCCTCAGGAAAAGTTATGTAGAGTGGACTACTTATCAACTCATTCGTGCCGCTGCGGTCCGCGCACCTCCAAACGCAGCCAATGCACAGCCTCCGCAGTAGAGTTGACGCCCTTCAGCGGCACAGTTGTATTCGAATCCGCACCATCGAGCAGCAGATGAACGAAAGATCCCTCAGCTGCAATCGTGTGAATGTGCACAGTAATGGTAGCCCCGCGTGCAGTGTGCAGTGCGACGCCGATTCTTTGCGAAAGCGCTTCTGCCTCGCTATGCGCGGTATCCATATGGAGATCGCCGCGATACCAACGCGTTCCAGTGGCTAACGGTTGCAGCAATCTCCCCGGGAAAATACGAAGGATGGCGCAAGACGCACTCGGCGAGTCACCCCGAGGAAGAAACATAAGGCGTATACTCCAGCGTGCCCTGGGAGGGGCGTGTTCACATGCGTATGTTGATGACGGTTTCAATCCCGGTGGCAGCGGGCAACGCAGCAGTTCGGAATGGCAGCCTGGGATCGACAATTCAGCACATCCTGGCTGACCTGAAGCCCGAGGCTGCTTACTTTTCTGAAGAGAATGGCGAACGCACTGGATTCATAGTCTTCGACATGAAGGATTCATCGCAGCTACCTGCCATCGCCGAGCCATGGTTCCTCGCATTTAACGCCCATTTCAGAGTCCGCCCGGCCATGAATGCGCAGGACCTCGAAGCAGGGATGCCGGGTATGACTCTGGCCGTTGAGAAGTACGGCCACGGCCTTGGAGGCTGAAACAATCTCTGCTATCTTGTCGCGGCCTGCCTCTCTCCATTTGCGTACACAAGCGAGTCCGCGGGCCTTGGCTGCTCACTCCGGCTGGGTGCAGCAACTTTTTCCTCTGTTTACTGTCTAATAAACACAGAGGTAATGAACTACGATGCCAAGGTTGAAAGCGATGCTGCTTTCCCTGGCGACTCTGTGCGCGCCTGTCGCCCTAGCGCAGACTGCAAACCCAGCCGTTCCAGGGACTATTAACTACGTAGAAGGCTCGGCCTCAATTGAAGGCCGTCCGTTAAATCAGCAATCGGTGGGCTCCGCCCAGCTCCAGCCGGGCCAGGTGCTGCAAACAGCAAATGGCAGGGCTGAGCTGCTGCTCACTCCCGGTGTGTTTCTCCGTGTGGGAGAAAACAGCACGGTACGAATGATCTCGCCAAACTTATTGAATACGCAGGTAGAGCTCGACCGCGGCCGAGCTGATATCGAAGTAGACGAGATTCATCCAGGTAACAACATACAAGTCGCAGAAGCCGGCGCAAACACACGCCTGCTGAAAGACGGCCTGTACGCATTCGACGCGGATAAGGATACCGTCCGGGTCTTTAAGGGAGAGGCCGAGCTGCAGGCAAGAAATGGCAATGGACAAAAGCTGGTCAAGGTGAAGGGCGACCACCAGGTCGAATTGGCGGAGAACGCGGCAATCAAGAGCGTCAGCTTCGACCACAGTCTGGCCGAGGACTCGCTCTATAACTGGAGCAGCTTGCGTTCCCGGTATTTGGCGGAGGCGAACATCAATCTGGCCTCAGCCTATGCAGGCTATGGCGGCATGGCCCCGGGGTGGTATTGGGATGCCGGTTTTTGGGGCTATACCTGGCTCCCGGGTGATGGGCTGCTGTGGAGTCCGTTTGGGTGGGGCTTCTATTCGCCCAGGTACATCTACTACGGCGGGCCGGTCTTCTATCGCGGCTACGGCGGCCGTGGCTACGTTCCATCTCGAGGCTATGCCGGATCTTTTCGCGGAGAAGGCTTTTCCGGTGGAGCGGGCCATGCTATGGGCGGAGGTTTCCACGGTGGTCGCGGCTAAGCAAGACTAGACCAATCGAGGCCAACTTATTGAGCCCGTCCTTTTCGGACGGGCTTTTGTTTTTCGCGCAATCGAGCCCCATGAACGGTTGCTGCCCCGGGGCGGGCGTATTGACAGAGGTCTCTCCTCCAGACTATCTATCTTGCGGGGCATGCTAAAGACTTCAATATCAATTCCGTCGATAGTGCTGGCGTCCTTACTCTTCGCGGAAGTCGGTTCGGCACAAAACCTCACCCCGGGGCGCGATTGGACTACATGGGGCTACGATCAGGAACGGACCGGCTGGAACAAGGGCGAGACTTCGCTTTCCACGAACAACGTGTCCCGGCTGAAACTGCTGTGGAACACCCAGCTGAGCACACCATCCAAAGGAATAGTTCTCTCAACGCTCACCGCGCCTCTTGTGGCCGAAGGAGTGAGGACGTCGCAAGGGTCGAAAGATATGGTTTTTCTGCTTGGTGCTGACGACACTGTGTTCGCACTGGACGCAGATACGGGAAAGGTCTTATGGCAGAAGAGCTTCGCCAATCCGGCCACCCCCATTTTGCCTGCTACCTGGCTGTGCTCAAACACGGTGAACGACACTCCGGTAATCGATAAGCAGAACGGAATGATTTTTTTGATCACCAGCGACGGCAAGTTGCGCGGTCTCAATTTGAGCGACGGCGCGGACCGCATGACACCGGCCAACATGGTCGAACCGTTCGCCCGTGCCTGGAGCCTGAACCTGATCGACAATGTCGTCTACACCACCAGCGGCCGCGGTTGCGGCCAGCTACCCGCGGCGAAAGGGTCGAAAGCTCCCGTAGTGCCGGGGAGCGTCTCGGCGATGGATGTGAGCGATCTGGCTCACCCGCAGCTAACGCGCTTTTATACCAGTGGCACAAAATATGCGGGTCCCTGGGGGCGGGGCGGGGTTGCGAAAGGTCCTAACGGAACGGTGATCACGCAAACAGCCGACGGTCTCTACGACCCGGCGGCCGGCAGTTTTGGGGAGACCGTGTTGAAATTGGCCCCCAAAGCCGCACGGCTGTTGGATTCATTCACCCCCTCGAATTGGCAGTTCTTGAATGCTCAAGACCTTGATTTGGGTTCGGCGAGCCCAGACGCTTTTACTTTTCAGAACCGGATGCTCATCGCCGTTGCCGGCAAAGAAGGGTTCCTCTATCTGCTCGATGCCGCCGACCTCGGCGGCGGCCGTCCGAACCACTCGACCCCGCTATACAAATCACCGCAACTCGGAAACGATGCTGCGGAAGGGCGAAATCCGGGCCAGGGGGTATGGGGCGCCATAACCAGCTACGAAACCCCAGATGGCAAGCGCTTCCTGTATGTGCCCATGTGGGGGCCACCTTCGAAAAATGGGCCGCAATTCAAATCGAGTGGCGGCGCGGCGCCACATGGCAGCATCCTGGCGTTTCAGCTTATCGCCGAGGGCGATAAGCTATCGTTGATACCGCAATGGACTTCGCCCGACATGATTGTGCCTGATCCACCGGTGGTGGCGAACGGAGTAGTCTATGCGATCCAGACCGGAGAACAGACCATCCAGAGCCCGGCTGACGTTCACGGAACCCAGGACGAAATAAATCATAACCCGCTATCGGCCAGGTTTCGTTCCACTCCGGTCAATAACCTTACGCTCTTCGCATTCGATGCGTTGACAGGAAAACAACTCTATTCGAGCGGTAAGACCATCAAGGATTGGGTGCATTTCAGCGAACCCGTGGTGGCGCTGGGTAAGGTCTTCGTGGTTACCCATGACGCTCATGTCTACGCTTTCGGGCTCAAATAAATCAAAGGGATGAAACGTGCTCAATAGGCGGGAGTTTGTTTCTTCAGTGTTAGCAGCGGCCGGGAGTACGATGTCCAGTCCCACGGTTTGGGCGGCTGTGCAGAAATCGCTGGATCCCGTCAATCCATTTATGCGCTTTGGGATTACCGGTTCTTTGTGGGGTGATTGGCCGAACGGCAATCTCCGCATGTCGACCGATATGCAGCAAATCATCGCCGACACAGCGCGCTCCGGTCTGCAAGGTATCGAACCGTACGCAAGACAACTCGGAGATTTCGTGGGGAAGCCGCTCGCGCTCAAGCGAATGTGCGAAGTGGCCGGGATCAGCCTGATCGACGTGGGAGACTTGCCGCCCACGCAACTAAATCCGAAAGCCTGGCTCAGCGCGGACGGGAATGCCGAACTCATCACTCGGATGGTGAATTTTGCGCACGATTTTCTTGCGCCCTGCGGCTGCGATCATTGGAAGACTAATATGGGCAGCCGTCCGGAAGGTGGCCCAAGCGACGACCAGCTCAAGACACTGGCCAATACATTGAATGAGATCGGCAGGCAAACGATCGTCTACGGAGTGAGGTTGGCGCCACATCCCCATATCTGGGGACCGATGGAGCGTGAGCATGACATGCGCAGGGTAATGGATTTGACGGATCCAAAATATGTGTGGCTCACGGCCGACACCGCGCATTTGACCCTGGGCGGCGGCGATGCTTACCAGATCATCAGCGATTATTTCCCGCGAATCGCGGAAATACACATGAAGGATACCTACCCGAAGTATCGCGGCAATACATCTACGCCGACGCAGGCGGAGCACTCCAAGGCAAGCCTGTACCATAATCTCGGTGCGGGCGGCGTGGACTTCCTGGCCATCTTCAAGCTGTTACGCGAAAGAAAGTTCAAGGGCTGGGTAGTCTACGATCTCGATGCGCCACGCCCGGGCGACGGCACCGGCAGCATCCAGGACAATCTTGCGGTTAACATCAACTACCTGAGAAATGTATTGCACGTGAAACTCCCGCCGCCGCCGCATGCATAGCAAGCGAACAGGGCTGGCTCCTTTTAGGATCGTCAAGGCCGTTCCGGCCAGGAATGCCTTGGATAGCGGCGCATCAGCTCGCGGCGGACTTGGGGATAGAGCCGCTCCCAAAAGCCTGCAAGATCGGCCGTTGTCTGCACGGCCCTCTGATTGGGTGCAAGCAGATGGACCACCACTGGTGTCTGCTCCTGTCCAATCCGCGGCGTCTCCCGCATGCCGAAAAAGTCCTGCAGGCGGGACGCAATCCAGGGCGGCTTGCCGGGCTCGTAGTGAACCTTGGTCTGCCGCCCATTGGGCAATCGGATGCGCGCGGGAGCAATTTCATCGAGCCGTCGGGTAACCATATTCCGCTCGAGCATTGGGATGAGGTTCGCGGCCGCGCTCTTCAACTCGCCGAAGCTTCGCAGTCCCAGGCACAAGTCGCGCAGCGCCTGGGGAATATCCGGTGGCTCGAACCCGGCAAACTGAACGCGCGCCACGAATTCGTTCAGGAGGTCTTTGTCGACGAAACGATCGATACCGGCCTCCAGCGCCTTCCGTGCCAGCAGTTCGGCTGCGGCCTCCGCATCGGGCGTCGCACCTCGCGACTCCTGAATCATCAGCTCGTCGTACAGCAGCGCACTGACTGCCTCTACCCGCTCTGCCAGCCGGTTCCATTCGACACTGGCCTGCTCCCGCACACGATTCGGAAATAGTTCGATCAACCACTCAGGCTCGATGCGTGCTGTCATACGAATCAGCGGCAGCGGCTTATCTTTGCGATCCTCGGCATCGACGGCGACCATGAATTCGTATTGGGCAGGCGCGCCGGCCACTTCAGCCGACCCGCCTGCCGACAGCATCACCTGGTTGCCGGCGCGCCGCCGCGCCACGCGATCCGGGAACCCCGCCAATACCGACATCAGCAAAGCATCGTCGTTGTGACGTGTTTGCCTGGCAGGCCGAGCGATTCTGCGCAGCTGGTCAATTTGCTGCAGGGTGCGGTAATCCTGCTCCGAATCGATGGCTGCAAGCAGGTCATTTTTTTCCAGGCGAGCGCCCGACCCAAGCAGCGCGGCTGCAATACAGCCGTCCTCGCCTACACCGCGCTCCATGGCTGCGGTGAGAATACGGGACAAGCGAGGATGCAGTGGGTATCGCGCCAACTGTTGGGCGTGAGCTTCTGTAGCGCCCAGGCGATCGAGTAGCGACTCGGCATTTTGCACTGCCGCCACCGGCGGCGCATCCAGCCAGTCGATGTCGCCAATCCCCATGGCACGCAAAGCCAGCAAAAGCTGAGAGAGATCGCTGCGTGCGATCTCCGGCGCGTCGTGGTCCGGGCGGCGCAGGTAATCCTCCATCGAGTAGAGGCGCAGCACGCGGCCTGGTCCGGTGCGTCCCGCGCGCCCAGCTCTCTGCTTTGCCGACGCCTTGCTCACCCGGCCGATGTGCAGGGTCGGCAAGCCGGTCCACTGGGAATAAGTCGCGATCCGCGCCAGCCCGCTATCGATGACCGCAGTCACCCCTTCGACGGTCACCGAGCTTTCGGCGACATTGGTAGCCAGAATGACTTTTCGTTGTGGAGCGGGCGCGATCGCACGGTCCTGTTCCGCCAGCGGCAGGTCGCCATGCAGCGGCAGAACCAGCAGGCCGGCCCGCCGCGAGACCGCCTGGCTCTCCCGCATAGCGCGCCGTATCTCCGCGGCTCCGGGCAAAAAGGCCAGCACGTCTCCGGAGGGTTCCTGTTCGATCAGCAGTTCAAGCGCATCCGTCAATTGCGATTCAAGTGGCTTTGGAGAGTAAGGCAGATGCCTGATCGAAAGCTCGAACTGTCGTCCTTCTGACCGCAAGATGGGACAGCCGTCCAGATATTGCGCCACGTGGTCCGTATCGAGGGTCGCCGACATGACCACGATCCGTAGATCGGGCCGCGTCTGCTGCAGCCGTTTCAACAATGCCAGGGCCAGATCGCTTTCCAGGTGCCGCTCGTGGAACTCGTCCAGCACCACGGCTGCAACGCCCTTTAAAGCTGGATCCGAGAGCAGGCGCCGGGTCAGCACGCCTTCGGTGACAAACCGCAGTCGTGTGCGGGCACTGATTGCTTCCTCGAACCGTACCTGGTAGCCGACGGTCTGGCCAACCGGTTCGCCGATCTCCCAGGCGACTCGCCGCGCTGACAATCGGGCTGCAATCCGGCGCGGTTCGAGGACAACGACTTCACCGCTGACGATCTCAAGCACCGCCGGAGGCACGCGTGTGGTCTTGCCCGCGCCCGGGGGTGCTTCGATCACAAGGTTAGGAGAGCGCTTGAGCGACGCGATGATCTCCGGCAGAATCGCGTCCACCGGAAGAACGGGTTTGCTTTTCACCAATTTTCATCGAAACACGGCCCTATAGCCACGTCAACGTCAGTGACTAAGGGTCCAATCCTTGGGACTCGATGAGGAACCGTAAGGGTCCACGTTCGCCCCGGAGCAAAAGCGTTTGTTGGCCAGCGTCCATCTGTTTTCGTCCGATCCATTCGACCCTCCATCGCTCAACCAACGGACCGCGAAGACAACAAGAGCTTGCGACACCCACTCCCCAATGACTAAACTCCTCCCCATGAAGTTCACGATGCCTCGTGCCCACAAGTTTGCCGTTGCTGTTGCGGCACTTCTTTCTCTCGCGACCGCTCCCGTCCATGCGCAAGACTGGGCGAAAGCCCGCCTCGAAGCATCGCCTCGTCACCACGAATACGTTCCGCTCAAGCACGGCGATCGTACCGTCCAGGCTTTCGTGGTCTACCCCGAGGTTAAAACTAAAGCCCCGGTGATTGTCCTCATCCACGAGATCTTCGGCCTTAGCGACTGGGCCAAGGAGATGGCCGACGAACTGGCCGCCGAAGGTTTCATTGTCGTTGCCCCCGACCTGCTCTCCGGCTACGGGCCCAATGGCGGCGGGACCAGCGAATTCTCTGGCCAGGATGCAGTGATCAAGGCAGTATCCGGGCTAAACCCGGACGGCGTGAACGCCGATCTTGATGCCGCAGCCGACTACGGCAAGCACCTGCCTGCGAGCAACGGCAAAATCGCCTCGATCGGCTTCTGCTGGGGCGGCGGCAAGTCCTTCGCCTACGCCACCCACCGCAAAGACCTTTCTGCCGCCTTTGTGTTTTACGGTGGGGGCCCCGCGGACGTGACCACAATCGCCGCCCCGGTCTATGGCTTCTACGCCGGCAACGACGCTCGCATCGACGCCACCATCCCGGCTACCACCGCAGCCATGAAGGCGGCCGGCAAAACATACGAGCCGGTTACCTACGAGGGCGCCGGGCACGGCTTCATGCGTGCCGGCGAAGACCCCACCAACACTGTCCCAGGAAACAAGACCGCGCGTGAACAGGGATTCGCCCGGCTGGTCAAGCTTCTTAAAGGGATGTAACTCGAAAGGGAACAAGATGCCCAGGGTCGTCTCCGTCGAGGCGCGTACCGTTCATATTCCGTTGCGGCAGGCGACTGCCTTTGCCCGCCGGCAGGTAACCTCACGTGATTACAGCTTAGTAAAGATCCGCACCGATGACGGTATCGAAGGGATTGGTCATTGCTACGCCGGGCACTCCGGGGGCAATGTGGTGACGACGGCAGTGCGCGAGATGCTGGCGCCCATGCTGATCGGCGTCGACCCCTACGCGACGGAATTGCTGTGGAAGAATATGTATCAGGAAGTGTTGCTGCACGGCCGCGCGGGCTCGGTGATGCGCGCGCTCAGTATTCTTGATACCGCGTTGTGGGATAGAAACGCCAGGGCGGCCAATTTGCCGCTGTACAAGTATCTCGGTGCTGCTTACGAGGAAACAGTTCCGGCTTATGCCAGCGGAGGATACTACCTCGAGGGCAAGACGCCCGAAATGCTGGGCGAAGAATTGGCGAGCTATGTGGCCCTTGGCCTGGACGCTGTAAAGATGAAGGTCGGGCGCGGTGACCTAAGGTCAGAAGAGGCAAGGATAGCAGCCGCGCGCAAGGCGATCGGGCCCGATGTGCTGCTCATGCTGGATGCCAACAACGCCTGGTCCGATGTACCGACGGCACTGCGTTTTATGGAGCGCTTCGCGCCCTACGATCCGTATTGGATTGAAGAGCCCTTCGGCCCCGATCAAATCGACAACCACGCTAAACTGGCGGCCGTCATCAGCACTCCTGTCGCCACTGGTGAAATCCTGGCCGGGCGCTGGCTCTTCAAGGAGCTGCTCGACAAACAGGCGGCGTCGATCCTGCAAGCGGATGCCCTGGTCTGTGGCGGCATTACGGAATTCCGGCGCATCGCCGCATTGGCCGATTGCTACGGAGTGACCATGTGCCCCCACTGGTTCCATGATTTGCATGCGCATCTGGTGGCGGCTTCACCGAATGGCCAGTTTGTCGAATACTTCCCCGACGGTAAGGTATTCAACTTCTGCGAGATCATCGACCGGCAAATGCAAGTGCGCGATGGCGGCCTGGCGCTGCCGACTGAGCCCGGTCTTGGCTATCGATTCGACGAAAAGGCGATTGCACGCTTCCAGTCGGATGCATGGAAGTAAGGAGAGGAACCATCCATGGATTTTGGTCTTCAGGGTAAGACGGCTTTGGTGCTGGCCGGCGGTGGCGGCCTGGGCCGGGCGATTGCGAAGTCGCTGGCGGGTGAGGGCGCAAACGTCGCTGTCGCGGGTATTGGAGCTGATTCCATCGCCGGCACCGAGGCGGCGGTGGCAGCCATCGGTGGCAAGAGCATCGGTCTGATCTGGGATCTTGCCGACCTGGCACAGATCGATGGTCAGATCACGAAGATTGAAAGCCAGCTGGGCCCGGTGGATATTCTCGTGAACAACACCGGAGGCCCCCCACCCACGACGGCCAGTGACCAGGATGCGGCGTTGTGGTCCAAACAATTTCAGGCCATGGTGCTCTCGGTGATCAAAATCACCGATCGCGTGCTGCCTAATATGCGTGCGCGGCGTTGGGGCCGGATAATCACCAGCACCTCCGCCGGCGTTGTGGCGCCACTCCCCAATCTCGCCATTTCCAACACGCTGCGTCTCTCACTGGTGGGTTGGTCAAAAACTCTGGCGCGCGAAGTCGCCAAAGACGGCATTACCGTCAACGTGGTTGCCCCCGGGCGCATCGCGACTGCCCGCATAAAATTCCTTGACGAGGCCAAAGCCAAACGCGAAGGCCGCAGCGTGGAGGAAGTATTGGCTGAGAGCACAGCCAGCATTCCGGTGGGCCGTTTAGGTAAGCCGGAAGAATATGGCGACGTGGTAGCGTTTCTCTCCAGCGAACGCGCCGCCTATATCACTGGTTCCATTATCCGCGTGGACGGCGGCCTGATCCCGAGTATTTAGGTATGACCGTGGGACTAGAAGAAAAAACGATCGCGACACTCTCCGGCATAGCAACCGCAACCCTCACCACGGTGCTGCTGAAGAAGGGTCTTCGCAATGTCTGGCTGCGCGGCACCAAACCGTTGCGGCCCGGGCAGAAGCGACTGGTCGGTCCGGCGTTCACGCTGCGTTTTGTTCCCGCACGCGAAGATCTGGCCACACCCGAGTCATGGAGTTCACCGGTCTCGACCCGCGCTGCGATTGAAGCTATGCCGCCCGGCTGTATTGCCGTCGTCGACGCCATGGGAATCACCGATGCCGGCATTTTTGGGGATATTCTTTGCGCCCGTATGAAGGTGCGTGGTGTCGCTGCGTTGGTCACCGATGGCGTTGTGCGCGACGTTGCCGGCGTGCTCGACACTGGTTTGCCGGTATGGTGCAGGGGCGCTGCGGCGCCGCCGTCTGTCGCTGGTCTCACCTTTGTCAATTGGCAGCAGCCGATTGGCTGTGGCGGCGTGGCAGTGTTTCCGGATGACGTGATCGTGGTGGATGAAGATGGCGCGGTCGTGATTCCCCAGGCACTCCTCAGCGATGTAATGGAAGCGGCATCAGAGCAGGAGAAGCTGGAGGCCTGGATTATGGCTGAGGTGCAAGCAGGGGTGCCCCTGCCCGGCCTGTACCCTCCGAACGCGGAAAGCAAAGCTCGATATGAGGCATTCCGCGCCGGCCGCACCAAGGCTTCTGCTTAAACAAATCAGAGTTGCCGGGACGCCGTGAAAGTAGCCCACTGCGCGTGCTGGGCGAAGCGAAGGAAGCGTCGAGTCCCGCAAGGACGGCTGAATGCGACGTGGGATTCAGCCGCCCCCTCCCCCGGGGGCTCCTTTACGATTCCATCGATGACCCAGGATCGTATTTGGGCTACTTTCACGGCGTCCCGGCGGGACTCCGGAGCTTAAGCGCCCTTGAGCGCCTGCATCGCCTGTTCCAGTTGCTGAATCGTAAGCCCGCCGGGAGTCGTTTTCTTGGCGGTGATCCAGTCCGGGTCCGCGATGGCGTACGCTTCGTCCACGAACTTCTCGAAGAAGGCCCAGGTCATGGTGTAGTACTGTCCCCACGAGATGACCCGCGCTCCGTTGGCATCATAGCCGGCCAGAACAACGGCGTGGCCACCGACGATGGTGTTGTCGGCCCTCGGATTGACATCCCAGACCGCAAGCGGTTCCTCACCCGGAGGCATAATGTATTGCGGCACGTTGAAGCCGATGTACGCCACGCCGCAGTCGTGAATGGAGCGCTTGACGTTGTCGATGTTCTTCACGTCGACCTCAACAAAGGCAATGATGTTATGCCGCTGTTGCCCGTTGAGCCCGTACGGTGCACCTTTCTTGAGGATGAAGGTAAGAACGTGCTGTTCGTTGCCGCCGGGGCCCTCTCCACCCTTCTGCGGTTGGTAGCCGCAGGCCTGTTCATACAGATCCAGAACATCTACGTCCGGTTCGGTATCGATGTTCTGGAGAGCGTTAAAGCTCCACACCTGAATCGCATGATAGTAGGCGGCACAGGTGCAGTCTCCCAGCGTGTCGTTCTTCATCATGCCCAGGTTGGCGGGCATTCCCTTAGTGTTATCCACAGCAGGCACGACCGGTTCGAGCGCCTTGCCCGCCGTCAACGTGTGCAGCATGGGAATGCGTTTATCGTGGGAACGGGCGAGCCGTCCCAGCTTGAAGGTGGTAGCAGTCTTGGTAGCCATTAGCGTTTCTCCTCTGCAGCGAATGAGCGTGCAGTGACGGCACACGACTGTAGTGCTGGGGGAAAGCGGATCGTTACATTACTTTCAAAAAAAGAATCAATGCGCGCAGACCATACTGCATCTCATCAAGCTGCGGTGGCGCGATGATTCCGGATTTCCATCACACTTCTGTAACGTCTGTTCTTTCTATGCCACTACTTTGTACGGACGGGGCTGGTCAGCAATTCCGTGCCGATTTGTCTGCCTTGGTTCATTCATATCCCGACCGGAGAAAAATATGCATGCTAACAGGACCACAAAAGATGAAGAAACCCTCGGAGATCCCACAGACACCAGGGACCCCGATAAGGTCTCGATGGGTGACGCTCATCGCCCAGGTTATGCGATGAATCGTGTTCCATGTGCAACCTTGATCGAATCGGTTTTGCGATTTATGGAAAGGTACAACTAGTTTTGGTACGGATAACCGGCCCGCGCTCGCCAAGGGCCTGGTCCAGTGGGACCACACTTTAAGCCGATAGTCCTCCAGGCAGATTCACCCGGCGGTGTAAACTTGAACGCACCCGCTGTCGCCGGGGAGGAATCGCGCTTGGAATTCTTTGCGTTCGACGCGTCCTACATCGAAAGACTTCGTTCCGGAGACGCGCAAATCGAAGGTCATTTCGTGAACTACTTTAGCGAACTGATCCGTCTAAAGCTGCGTTCCCGATTAAATTCTAAAGAAGCCATTGAGGATGTCAGGCAGGAAACCTTCATGCGCGTGCTGGTCCTGTTGCGCGGCGAGGGGGGCCTGAGGCACCCCGATCGATTGGGGCCGTTTGTCAATTCCGTTTGCAACCATGTGCTGCTGGAGCACTATCGTTCTCAAAAAAGGATGGAAGCAACGATCGACGACGAAACGGAGGCTACCGTTCCCGGTCGCGAGCCAAGTGCGCTTAGCCTGCTTGAGGCCAAGGATACAGAGCGAGTGGTTCGACAGATCCTTAACGCTTTGACGGAACGCGACCGGCGTCTGCTGCAAGCGGTGCTCCTGGAAGAGCGTGACAAGGATGAGGTTTGCGCCGAGTTTGGCATTTCCCGTGAATATCTAAGGGTACTGTTACACCGCGCAAAGCAGTCATTCAAGTCGTTCTATATTGACCACTTACGGATGCAATAGCCGCTCACCTCATTCGATAGCGGTATGATTTGGTTGGCTCCCAAGCGCACACCAGGGGCATACGGATGCGTTCTATGGTCGTTGGTGGATGGCGTGGATCGGGCGATCCCGGTCAAATTGTTCGGCCACATCGCGCACGTTCCGGGCTTCGGGACGCATGGGAGACCGAACACGGCCAGCGCCGCAGGCAACGGTATGGTTCCGCCATAGGCTTGGTGTTGGCCTTGGCGGCGGCCGCCACCCTGCCCGGTTGTCGATCTTCAGTGACGGTTGATCCCGCAGCGACATTTCAAAATATCCGCAACGATTTTCTGCAGGGCAACTTCGACGTCGCCCGCCAGAAGGCAGATGTGGCCCGCAACGAGTTCTCTGAGAGCAATCCGGATTGGGCCATGCGGTTCCGGCTTCTCGATGCTGAGATCCTTAGCTACCAGGACCTCCGGCCGGAGGTGCTCGCCCTGCTCGACAGCCCGGGCGTCTCCTATCCCGCTACGGGCGATATCGCGATCAAGAAGAACCTGCTCTGTGGATTGGCCCACGCCGGGCTCGGCCAGGCACAACAAGCCGATGTGGAATTGGAAGAGGCGCAAAGCCTGTCCGAATCAGGGAACTCGGAATTGAAGGGAGAGGTCCTGCGGACGGAAGCCCAGGTTCAGGTCTATCGCGATCACGTACCCGAAGCTGTGGACCTGTTCAGAAAGAGTCTCAAGGTCGCCCGCGAGCATCGAGACCCGTTCCTCGAGGCTACCGATCTTTTGCACCTTGGATTAATGGAGTTGAGCCTCGAACACTACGACGACGCTCTGGCGCTGTTGAATGGAGCCGCGGATACTGCGAGGCCGATTCATGCGCAGCCGGTGATTCAAGCCGCGATGGGAAATAGTGGCGTAGCCTATTCTGCCCTGGGAGATTTTGCCCGGGCTCTCTCCAGCTTTCAACAGGCCGAGCAAGCGGCACGACTTACAGCGACCTCCAGCGCGCAGGCCAACTGGTTGTGGAGGGCCGGGTCAGCGTACTACTGGCTGGGAAATCTGGAAGCGGCAACCAGGAGCTACCAGGAAGCGCTGAAAGACGCGGTGGCCAGCAATTCTCCCCAGTTAATTGCGGGCATTCATACCCAGCTCGCGTTTCTGCTTTATCAGGAACGGCAATTCGATTCGGCGAAAACGCAGAGCGATGAAGCGATTCAAACGGCCCGTATTTCGGGAGACAAAGCGGGGGAGCTGGATCCAATGTTCCTGCAGGCGCTGCTGGCAACGCAGCAGGTAAATGGGCAGGACGCACAACGAATGTTGACGCAGGTATACGGGAAATCCGCACAGATTCCCTCGCTGCGATGGGAAATCGAGAATGCTCTCGCCAACCTCTATGCGGGTAAACATCAATCAAAGCAAGCGGATCTCTGGTATCGCAAATCTATTGATACTTTCGAAGACCGTCGGGCGGCGGCCAGGGAAGCAGAGCTGCGGCTCCCTTTTTTTGCCAACGGCGATCGGCTTTACCGCGACTACGCAGACTTTCTAATCGCCTCGCAAAAGCACGAAGAGGCTTTGCAGCTTCTCGATATCGGCAGGGCGAGAACAGTGGCAGACGGCCTGGGCCTGGCGAAGCCAGATGCACAACCAGAGCATGGGGTTGACGTACAGGAAGTTGCGCGCAAGCTCGAGGGCGAAATTCTCTTTTATTCGCTGGGACCGGAAAAATCCTGGTTGTGGGCAATCACCCCGCATCACACCCGCCTCTTCATGCTTCCCGGGCAGTCAGGAATTGAGACCCAGGTCCAGGGCTATCAGAATGCGATCCTGAAATCGAGCGACCCGCTCCACGACGCAAACCCAGCCGCGAAGACCCTTTACGAGACCCTCGTCGGGCCGGCAGCGGCAATGATTCCCAAGGGATCGAAGGTCCTTATCATCCCCGATGGCATCCTGAACGGCTTGAATTTTGAGACGCTGCTTACCCCTGGGTCTGACAGCTCCCACTATTGGATTGAAGATGTAACCATCAGGAATGCAAATTCGATTCGAATGCTCTCCCAGCTCGACCCAGGCTCTCCCGCGGAGGACGTAAAGAAACTGCTGCTGATTGGCAACCCCATCCCGACCGGAGCCGGTTATGAAAACCTGGTGACGGCTTTTGCCGAGACCCGAGGGATCGAAAAACACTTTCCACCGGAAACCAGGACCGTAGTGACACAGTCTGAGGCGGTACCCACAGCCTATGGGGAAGACAAGCCGGATGGATTCTCATACATCCACTTTGTGGCTCATGGCACTTCAAGCCGATCGAGTCCGCTGGATTCGGCGGTAGTGCTTTCGCCGGCGCCTGACAATCCAGAAAACTTCAAACTCCATGCTCGTGAGATCGTACGTTATCCGCTGCACGCCAGACTGGTAACTATCTCGGCCTGCAGTGGGCCAGGTCTTTGCGTCTACGCTGGCGAGGGATTGGTGGGTTTGTCTTGGGCGTTCCTTCGCGCCGGAGCGCACAACGTGATTGGGACATTATGGGAGATGAACGACGCTTCCACGCCGCTGCTGATGGACCGGCTTTACGGCGAGCTTGAGGCCGGCAGTAGTCCTGACGTGGCCCTGCGAGCGGCAAAGTTGTCATTGATTCATTCCCCGGCGGTATACCGCAAGCCACTGTACTGGGCAGGTTTTCAACTCTATACGGGTTCGTGAGGAAAAAGCCCTATCGAGCGCCACTAAACCTATGGCGTTCTTACGGCCCAGAGTAGTGGACCTGCTGTGTTTTCTCAATCCTGCGACGGACCCGCGTAATAAATCTGAACCGGTTTGATACGAAAGTGATTCTCAGGCCACTACATTTTCGTGGACGCAAACGCACGTCATGAATAGGAGAAAATACGTGGCCAGTGTGCCAAAGTCGAAACCCGAAGCCTCCGCGGACCAGGTTCAGCGCTTCGAGCGGAGACTCCGCGAAGTGAAACAGGCAGTTGCCGGTCTTCCTTCCGAGGAGTACTACACAGAGCTTATGAAAATCGTCCGTCGCGCAGGTTGGACCACTCTCGCGGAAGGCATTTTCTTCGAAGCTACGATCGAGTCGATTCTGGCCCACACCCGCGATCTCACTCAGCTTCACCAGAAGCTCAAGGCTGCTTTCGAAGCAGTTCAGGGGGAATAGCGCGGCGGTATAGTATGGCGGGATGGGGCGAGACACCACCACGGGCCTGCGCAAAGGCCTTACCAGCTACGGTGACGCTGGTTTCTCGTTGTTCCTGCGCAAAGCCTTCATCAAGGCCGCCGGTTACTCTGAGGATGCGCTTGATCGCCCGATTGTCGGAGTCACCAATACCTTCAGTGACTACAATCCCTGCCACGGCAATGCGCCGGAGCTGATCGATAGCGTAAAGCGCGGCGTTATGCTTGCGGGCGGCTTGCCGATGGTGTTTCCCACCATTTCCATCGGCGAGAGTTTCGCTCACCCTACGTCGATGTTCCTGCGCAACCTGATGGCCATGGACACCGAGGAAATGATCCGGGCCCAGCCTATGGACGCGGTGGTGCTGATCGGCGGTTGCGACAAGACCTTGCCGGCCCAGCTCATGGCCGCTGCCAGCGTGGATCTGCCGGCCATCGTCGTACCGACGGGGCCCATGGTGGTGGGCCATCATAAGGGCGAGGTTCTGGGTGCCTGCACGGATTGCCGCCGTCTGTGGGCGCAGTACCGCGCCGGCGCCATCGACGTTTCCGAGATCGAGCTGATCAGCGGCCGTCTCGCCCCTTCCGTCGGTACCTGCATGGTGATGGGAACCGCGAGCACCATGGCATGCATTGTGGAGGCGCTGGGTCTGGCGCTGCCTATGAGCGCCACCGCGCCCGCAACCCACGCAGACCGCCGCCGCATTGCCGAGGCCAGTGGCAGGCGTGCGGCCGAGATGGCGATTGCCGGCGTGCCGAAACCGAGCGAATTGATTACCGGCGTCTCCGTGCGCAACGCGATGATTGTGTTGCAGGCCATCGGCGGGTCCACCAACGGGTTGATTCACCTGATCGCCATTGCCGGTCGCGCGGGCGTGAAAATCGATCTTGAAGCCTTCGACAAACTAGGCCGCCAGGTTCCGGTACTGCTTGACCTCAAGCCGTCAGGCACCCATTACATGGAGCATTTCCATTATGCCGGCGGCCTGCCCGCTCTCATGCGCGAGCTTACTGAGCTGCTCGATCTCCATGCGCCCAGCGTGGCCGGCGGTTCCATCGGAGATGAGATTGCCGGAGCAGAACAAGTGCCGGGGCAGGCTGTGATCCGTAGCATCGCCGCACCGCTCAAGAAGGAAGGAGCGATGGCCGTGCTCCATGGCAACCTGGCGCCGAGAGGCGCAGTGATCAAGCAGTCTGCAGCCTCCCCAAACCTGATGCGCCACACCGGCCGCGCGCTGGTATTCGACGGGGTCGAAGACCTGACCACGCGCATCGACCGGGCGGATCTGGATGTGCATGCGGACGACATTCTGGTCCTGCGTAACGCGGGGCCGAAGGGCGCGCCGGGCATGCCGGAGGCCGGTTACCTGCCCATCCCGATGAAGTTAGCCCGCCAGGGAGTGAAAGATATGGTCCGCATTTCCGATGCGCGGATGAGCGGTACCGCCTTCGGCACCATCGTGCTGCATATCACGCCGGAATCGGCTGTTGGCGGTCCGCTGGCAATCGTTCAGAGCGGCGATCGCATTATGCTCGATGTGGAAGCACGCAAGATTGAGCTGCTGATTGACGACGCCGAACTGCAAAGCCGTCTTGCCGCCTGGAACCCGTTGCCCCGACCTAAAAGTGCCTCTCGTGGCTACGCCAAATTATTTGAGGATTGCGTGCTGCAGGCCGACCAGGGCTGCGACTTCGATTTCCTCCTGCGCGAAGCCGACACCGGTACGAGAGACCCGTAGCACTTCGGATTCCGCATCGGGCCTATTCGTTCCGCTTTGGAACAAACTGCGCGCTGCATAGCCATCGCTCGTCGAACTCAATGGCTTCCCGGTCATCACCCGGCGTATAGCTATCCAGAGGCCTCTCTGGATAGATGTCTGACCCCGCCTGGAAACAGTCCACTTATATACCGACCTTAGATGGTTGGCGTGCGGTTTCAATCGGCCTGGTGATCATGCATCACCTGCAGGTGCAGTGCACGGTTCCTATCCTTGGAGCAGTGCTTCGATCTGTCAGCGACTTTGGCGAGGTGGGCGTAGAGCTATTCTTTGCCATCAGCGGACTACTGATCTGTTCCAGGCTGCTTGACGAGGAGTCGAGGTATGGGCAGATCAGCGTGAAGGGTTTTTACATCCGGCGATGCTTTCGAATTCTTCCGGCTGCGATTTTCTACTTACTGGTAATTGCGATTCTGGCAGCGTTCCATGTCATTCCGCTGTTGCCGGTGGATTGGTTCGGGGCTCTCTTGTTCTTCCGCAACTACGCCATGGTGCTCGAATACCTGCACCACAGCCCCTTGGCACTGCATTGGTACACGGGTCACTTTTGGTCGTTGTCGATGGAGGAACATTTTTACCTCGTACTTCCAGGCGTACTCGTCCGATTCAAGAGGATGCGGTTTCGGGTTCTCGGAAGCTTGGCAGTCGCCGTTGCGCTCTGGCGATTCGTTGTGGCCCATGTCATTCACATGAATTATCAAATTAATTTTCGGACGGACACCCATGTTGATGCGCTTCTTATCCCGGCAATGATTACTTTGGCGCTCTATCCTCTCATGCGCAATAGAGCTGCCAGGAGATATCTACCCGCCTGGTGCTTCCCCATGTTGATCGCCATGGAAATTGGTCTTCTTATCACCAGAATTCCGTTTTTCTCCACCTTGCAGGCGATCGTTGTTCCGCTGCTCATCCTGTCCACCGTGCTCCATCCAGGCACGATACAAGGAAGTATCTTGGAAAGTAAGCCGATACGCTGGATCGGCTGGATTTCATACAGCTTGTACCTGTGGCAGCAGCTGTTTTTCGGCACCAACTTTGTTAGCAGCCCACCCGGGCTTGCCGTACTGCGCGCAAGTCCGGTTAACATCATGGCTCTTCTCGGTTGCGCTACCTTTAGCTACTACCTGGTGGAGAAGCCCTTCGTACGATTGGGTCATAAGGTCGCCTCCACCTTTATTTCTCGCACTGCAGTAACCACAGGCCCTCGGAACACACACCCACTCCCGATGAATCAAGCCGTCCCCGAATAGCGGCATCGAGCACAATGTTTATGTCCCAGATCGAAACAACGTTCGTTAGCACCGTTTCTGGGTGAGAAATCCGGGTTATACCCTTAACACCGATGGGCGGTATCCGGGGCCCTTTGTAGTATTTCGGCTACGCTTAGCGAGATGCATGATGAAACTGTGAAAGAAATAAACCCCGACTTCGACGCACTGCTCGTATTCCTGGCCAACTGGGAGGCGATAGAGCGCTCCGCACTAGGCAGAATCCTGACCGCAGGCCAGCTGGCCGATGTGCAGGAGCTACAGCGCCTTTACTCGCTACCATCCGGACCTCCAGAAGGTTCGACGGAATAACCGATCAAGGGACCGGAATCGTCCGGCGCGATGAACTAAAAATCGCGCGACTTATAAGCTCGGTAACAAATTCTGCTTTCCCCGCAATGTAAGCCGTCCGGTTGACCGGGAAATCTCCAGGGTCGTAGTCCACAAACACAACCAGATTCATGATTCGGCAGGCTCAACGCGAGATTAGCTGCGGAGGCCCTGCGCTCGGAGACTTGGCCGGTCCTACCTGCACCACCGACATCATGCCGTCGGTGACGATATCATCTCCGGTTGCGTTCGCTGCGCTACGAGGAGCTGCTGGACGGTCTATATCCACGTAACCAGTGGCGCTTCCGATGAAAAGCAGATCGCTCTCGATCCAGTCTCTTTCCCGGTCGATGTGTGGGTCGATACGATGCGTCCACTTGGTCATGGTCTTGGTGTGCTCTACGGCTATGTCGTGTGTGGCCGCTCCCACCCAGACCTCGCGCCCGTTGTAAGCAGCAGCCTGCTTCCAGATGCGTATATGGTGCCTCTTGGCAAAGGTGTCGAGAGACTTTTGAAATACCAGGTCGGGCATGCGTCCATTGATCATCAACCCTGAGACCGGGGCTTCGGAGTAACCCGTTTGCCGCAAAGTAGCCTGTACCACCTTCGCGTTCGAACCGAAACTGGACGGAACAGCCTCAAACCATCCCGCTTCGCTGAAGGCGGACATGATTTCCTCTCGCGTCCCCAGAAACATCAGGTTGGTTACGTCCGAAGGTGTTCCGTTCGGAGTGTGCACTCGCATCGGCGCATGCTCGACCAGGGTGCGAAGCTTTGGTGTGACAGGGAGCGTGGGCCACGCCTCCCACGGTTCTCTTTGCGTCAGCATAGACGGGCGAACTATCTGGACCTGGACATCCGTCCCAGCGGGAAAGAGAATTTCGCGCCGGATCGACAGCCCGTATACGGCTCGAGCACCGTTGATGGTCATTGAGACGACCGGATTGATGGCGCCGAGGGCGGTGAAGGCAAGCGAAACCTTCCCCGACACGTGCGGCTGAATAATGCCCAGCACTTCGTTGTTACGAACCGTTTCGCGTGCATTGTCCACGTCGATTACACGCGAATAAAGTTTCGAGGTCTTTCCGTCCTTGTGCACCACATTGGAGAAGTCGAGCACCAGGCGCGGGCGCCAATACTTATCCGGCGCTTTCTGCGCAAACAGCACCGTGCCGTTGATTTTGGTTCCGGGAGGAATCAAAAGTTGACCTGGCTTACATGCCATCCACTCGCCATTCGTGCAAAGAGGATAAGTGACCACGCCCTCAATCGGATCACCAGTGCGCGAGCGGTCGCTGGAAGATGGTGTGGTGAGCCTGATAGAAATCGTCTGGCCGGGCGTGAGATCGGCCTTCATAAACGCAGCAATCCGGCTGGTCTGTGAGGACTGCTGCGTCGGCGAAGGTTGATTCGCCGCAAGGGTGCCACCTTCCGGATCCTGGGCGATAGAAACCGCAGCAGGGAAGCTGTGCCCACCCGAAGTGTGATTCGCCGATGAGCGGATAGAGGAATTCTGGTCTGCGGTCTTGCAGAGCTCCAATTGATTAATGAAGTTAAACGACGCCGCCAGAAATCCGCTGGTGGCGCCGTGTTCTATCAGCAGGGTCTGCATTTCAAAATTTGGCGAGTAGAGCAGGTAATCGAGCGCGGTGTCGTTGTATGTATCTTCGTGGTTGATATCGACGCCATGGTCAATAAGAGCAGACGCCGTTTCCTCGTAAGCAACAATCAGCTCCTGTTTGCTGGCATAGCTCGATCCGAAGATAGCCCAGTGTAGGGCAGTGCGTCCCAGGGAGTCCGTCGCCTTTAAATCCGCGCCGCCGTCAATCAAGCTCTTGGCTTGCGCCAGGTCGGCTAGCGTGGGCTGGTCCTTGGTCTCACGGGTTGCGGCATAGAGCACTTGAATGAGAGGTGAAGCCTTCGACTCATCCAGCTGAACCGCAGCCGGCGACAGCTCTCCTTCAACAGGTTCGGCTTCCTGATCCGCCGCGTCCGTTGCTTCCTGGGATTCAGTGGACGCTTGCTTCTTCGTGGCTGCGGAGGGTGAAGCCAGGGCAGCAGTCTGAGCCGACACCGGCACAACCAAAAGAGCGAGAAGCAGCCACCGTGCTGCTTTGCATCCAGGGAGCACAACGTTAAGCACTGACACCTCTCTCGCCTCGCTTTAAAACCGGAAGACTGATTGACGTTGATTGCGTCGCCAGTGTAATACACGGCCGCCCAGGGGCTGTTTACGTCATCGAATGCAGTTGAAGAGTAGCTCCGGACCTAAGTCCTGCGTAGACTGGGACGCAATCGGGGTCAAGATGCCGCGGTCACGCTTCTTTCCGCTCTTGTTAATGGTGGGTGTTATGTCGGGGGCCCATACGGTCCGAGCTGCCGAGAACCCCGATAGGGTGTGTGCCCGTTGCCATCAGGAAATCTACGACAGCTACCAGAAAACTCCCATGTCGCGAGCGAGCGGTGCCGCCGCCGATGGTCTGTTGCCAGGGGAGTTTACCCATCCTGCGTCCGGTGTTCACTACCGGCTTTTCCTGCGAGATGGCCGTGCGTGGCTGAGCTACGACCGGCCCGGTGCGCCGCCGGAACGAGCCCTCAAGGGAGAACAGGAGCTCACTTACTTCGTCGGCTCCGGCCAACGAGGCCGCACCTACCTGTTTCAGAAACTTGGGTTTTGGTTTGAGAGCCCGGTCAACTGGTATAGCAAAAAGCAAGTATGGGATATGAACCCAAAATCGCTGGACGCGCGGGAAATGCCCTTCACGCTGAAAGTCGACTCCGGCTGTCTCCACTGTCACGCTACCGGCGTGCAGCCGCCGCTCGCCGGCGCAAGCAATCACTTCGGAGCGAAGCCCTTTCTCTATGGAGGCATCGGCTGCCAGCCGTGTCACGCGGATCCTGCGGCACACGTGGCGAGCGGCGGTGCCGCCCCGATTCTGAACCCAGCGAAGCTGTCGCCTGGCAGGCGGGACTCTGTGTGCCTGCAATGTCACCTGGAGGGCGAGACGGCAGTCAATGCAGCGGGACGTTCGCTGTCGGCTTTCGTTCCCGGAGAGGATCTCTCCGACTATGTGACTCACTTTGTTCATGCCGGCGAGTTAGGCCCCGACGGCAGAGCGACAAGCCAGTGGGAAGCGCTGCTGCAGAGCGAGTGCAAGAGAAAGAGCGGAAACGGGCTTACCTGCACCACTTGTCATGACCCGCACAATTCGCCTTCTGCCGAACAGCGGGTAACCTACTTCAGAAGCCGTTGCCTCGCATGCCATGGAGAGGCGGCATTCGTCAGCAAGCACCACCCCGATGAGCCCGACTGCAGCGGGTGCCACATGCCCCGGGAAACGGCAGGAGACGTGGCCCATGAACAGGTGACGGACCATCGCATCCAGCGCCGTCCTGTGCCACCGTCCAGGGTTGTGCCGGCACGAACCGGGGATCTGACTTTGGTGGGTGGTGGACGAGCGAGTAATCGTGACCTGGGGCTCGCTTACTTCCAGTTTGCTGAACATGGTGACCAGGAGTCAGGGCGTAAGGCGATGTTGCTGCTGCAGCAGGCGGAGCGCCACGGTGGCGGGCAGGCAGATCCGGACTTACATACCGCACTCGGCTTTCTGGCGCACTTGTCGGGAGACCTTCGCATGGCTACGCTGGAGTACCAGGCAGCGCTGCGCGCGAACCCTGTGGATTCTGTCGCCGCCGGAGATCTGGCGATACTCCAGGCGCGTGCCGGCGATACCAAGGGCGCGGCCACTTTGCTGGAGGGAGTCAGCAAGAATGATCCCGGCGAAACCACAGCGAGCATGGACCTGGCAATGATTGAGTGTGCGATGGGTGATGCGCAGGCCGCCAAGATGGCCCTGCGACATTTGCTCGAGTACTCTCCCGATGATGGAAAAGCTCGGCGAGCGCTGGCTGCGATCGAGACTAAACCCGAGTCGTGCCGGCGTTAAGTGGAGAGATCTGCGGTTTCTTTTACTTACCACGGGTGGCGAGTTATGGTTTCGGGTGGCCGGAGCCTTCTCGCAGGGAAATGATTTGATCCGCTGTGACGCCCGGAAAGACTTCGTCCAGCCCGCTTGGCCAGTGCACTTCAATCGATGCGACGCTGGTCGCGCGGCCCAGACCGAAGTGCAATCTCATGTCGTTGTTGGAGCTGTAACTCGAGCCGCTTCGCACTTCATCCACCCAGATCCGTGGCGTTCCGGGTCCGGAACCAAGCACCACGATTCGAGCGCCGATTCCGTCACGATTGGAAGCGACGCCGGTCAAATGAATCCCGAGCCAATGGTTGTCGTTCCTGGCCAGGTTGACCAGCAGAAGTGGAAAGTCGCTGACGTTGTTGATTACCGCCTCCAGCCGCCCGTCATTCCAAAGATCGCCTATGGCGAGGCCGCGGCTCGACTCCGGTTGGGTAATGCCGGGGCCCGATTCGCGGGAAATATCCTTGAACTTCCCGTTGCCTTGATTCCAATAAAGTACCCGCGGCTCGCGGTAGGCTGAGCCCATATTGCCGCTATCCACCTCGGGATAAACGTGGCCGTTAACCAGCAATAGATCAGGCCGCCCGTCATTGTCGACATCCACAAACATGCAGCCCCAGCCGAGGTACTGGGTGTTGACCCCAATGCCGGAAGTGAATGTCACATCGGTGAAGGAATGATCGCCGTTATGGTGGTAGAGAGTAGAGGTGTCATCGGAGAAGTTGGTTTTTACAATGTCCAGGTGGCCATCCCCGTCATAGTCCCCAATCGAGGATCCCATACCAGCCTGTTCGCGACCGTCGTCATTGAAGGCGACGCCGGTGTCGGCCGCCGTGTCGGTAAAAGTGCCATCGTGGTTGTTACGGTAAAGAATGGCAGGAGTCGAATCGCAAGCGACGAAGATGTCGGGCCACCCGTCCTCATCGTAATCAATGGTAGAGACGCTAAAGCAATAGTGGCCTGGAGTATTCTCGAAGCCGCTCGTCTTGCTCACGTCGGCAAATTTGCCATTGCCTAGATTGTGGTAGAGAAGGTTGGGAGAGCTGGCCAGTCCTCTGGGACCGCACATGACGGGAACTCCCTTCCAGGTGCAACTGGGCGACGCACCAGGAGCAGGCGTGGTGGCCAGGTCGAAGCTGACGTAGTTGGCCACAACCAGATCCAGCTTGCCATCGCGGTCGTAATCGACAAAGGCGCATCCCGTTCCCCATAGCTTACCGCTGCCGGCGACTCCGGCCGCGGCCGCCACTTCCTTGAAAGTGCCATTGCCTTGATTGTGATACAGGCGGTTCTTGCCGTAGGCGGTGACAAAGAGGTCTTCGTAACCGTCATTGTCGTAATCGCCGACGCATGCGCCCTGCCCCCACGCCGTGTCCATGAGGCCGGCGCGCGCGGTGACATCCGTGAACGTGCCATCGTGGTTGTTATGAAAAAGATGGCTGGTGGGATGCTGGCTTTTCCGATCCTGTGCCGGCAGCAGATCTCCATTCACGAGAAAAATGTCGGGCCAGCCGTCGTTGTCGTAATCGAAGATTGCCACGCCACTTCCAGTCGCTTCAATAATGTAATGCTTGGATTCCGTGCCCCCGTTAGCGTTGAGCACCCGGATGCCTGCCTTCCCGGCAAAATCCTCAAACCATGCCGGGCCACTGTGCTCTGGGGAAGGCGAATAGATTTGTGTCGCAGCCTTGCCATGCGCCGTGTCAAGCAACAGCAAAAGAAGCATGGCCCTGAAGAGAATCCTGGACGTGGGAACCGATGGCATAGAGGTCATTCGTATTCATTCTAGAGCCGCGGTAGGAGACTGGTTCTATGACCATGCGGTCCTCCTGCGCGATACTCCAGGCTTTGGGTGGGTCCCAGGCCCATCGACGCTCTGTCGAAAATAAAGCTGTCGGCAGTAAATTTTGGCTGCGGTGTCAGGTCTTTGGGTTCGCAGTCGTGCCCTGTTGCAAAGCCACTGCCGTGCTCCTGCATCTTCATCTTCTTGGGTGGGCCGACGGCCCATAATTCCTGCGGTCGCGATGCCGATTCATTGTGAGATAAAATATGCCGGGTATTCCTATGGTGAAGCTGCGCGTCCTGTGTTTCCTTGTGCTGGCGGCGCCCGGGTTTGGCGCCCGGACTCAGGACTCCAGGCAGCCCGTTAGTTCCCCAACCGCGGTAGCGCAAAAGCTTCTGGATACGGGGCGGCTCGACGAAGCGTTAAAAATTCTGGATACGCTTGCCCTACAGCAGCCAGAGCCGGCCGGGGTGGAGCGGCTGCGCGGCATGGTGTTCTACGAGCAGGGGCAGATTCAGTCCTCGGCAACGGCCTTCGAGCATGCGTTGGCTCAGGATCCAGGGGACCGCGAGGCCATGCAGATGGAGGGTGTCGCGCTTTTTCGCATCGGTAAACCGGCGGCGGCGATTCCGCTGCTTGAGCAGGCACACCTTTCCATCGCCCGCACGAACATCGACAGCAACTACGTCCTCGGCCTATGCTACCTGGACACCCGGCGCTACGATGATGCGCGAAAGGCCTTTGCAACGCAGTACGGCTTTCCGCCTGAATCTCCTTCGGCTTACCTGCTGGCCGCCAGGATGATGTTGCGGCGCGACTATCTGCCGGCGGCCGACTCCTTCGCTCAGAAGGCACTCTCAGATAACCCTAATCTGCCGCTGGGGCATTTGTTGCTGGGACAGATCAGGCTGGCCCAATCACAATTGGCCGAAGCGGTAGCGGAGTTTACCCGCGAAAGCGAATTGAATCCGCTCTACGGCGAAGTGTACGACCGGCTGGGCGATACCTATCTCCGCCAAGGTGACTACAACAAGGCGCAAGAAGTGCTTGATCGGGCCGTGCTACTGGAACCAAATTCCCCCGTACCGTTTATTTTGCTGGGTAAGGTACTGCTGAAACAGCAAGACCCGGTCATGGCGAAGATGTACCTGGATAAGGCGCTGGCGATGGATCCGCGAAACTATATGACCCATACGCTTCTGGGGCAGGCCTATCGCTCGCTGGGACAAGCCAGCCAGGCGTCGCACGAGTTCCAAATAGCCGAGCAAATCCAGGCCGATGCACAGCCAAAGCTTGAAACTGTTAAATGATAGGGCGCGTTTGCCTGGCCGTATCGCTCGCGCTGCTGCCGGCGGAGCCGACGCGCGCGCAGGCAGCCTCGTCCTCCGCAGACAAGTCCAGACAAGCAGATGACGCCTTTCGCGCCGGGTACCGGGCACTCTCCAACCATCAGCTCGATCAAGCTCGCGGGGACTTTCAAAAGGTAGTCAAACTGGTCCCGCAAATGGAAGAAGGGCATAGCGCACTGGGTGCGGTCCTGGTGCAACTGGGTGCTTATCTGGAGGCCATCCGGGAGCTAAGAGAAGCGCTCAAGCTGAAGCCGGAGGACGTTGCAGCGCAAACAAATCTGGCCGTGGCCCTTGCCGGGAGCGGACGAGATGCCGAGGCGCTTTCAGTTTTCACTCAACTGGACCAAAGCTCCGCTTCCACAAAGCAACCGTTACCGGCCGGTGTGCTCCTGGTCTATGCGCGATCATTGGTGACCACCGGGCAAATCTCCCTGGCCACGGAAAAACTCAGACGCGCCGTCGCTCTTACTCCGGCAGATGCCTCGTTGCGCGACGCCTTGGGCTCGCTCTATGCCCAACAGCAGGAGTGGACGCTCGCGGGGGACGAATTCCGAGCCGCGCTCCAGCTCGATCCTGAACTGGCCACAGCCCATCTTCATCTTGGGCTCGTATTGCTAAGCCAGCAGCAGACGGATGCGGCTCTCAAGGAGCTGACCACAGCCGCGCAATTGGCTCCCCAAAGCGCCATGGCGCAACTCTCACTGGGCAAAGCTCTTGCTCAGGCAGGGAAGGTGGAAGACGCACAGTCCATTCTCAAGACAGCGGTGGCTCTCGATGCCTCCAACCAGGATGCGAAGTATCAACTGGCATTGGCTTACCAGGCGGGCGGCCGATTCAAGGAGGCCCTTCCGCTTTTTCAGGAAGTGGCCCGCACGGACCCGACAAATGCACCCTTGCTTACCAATCTCGCACTCGATTTAGTACAACTCGGCAATGCGAAAGATGCGATCCCCACTTTCCAGCGTGCGCTCTCTCTTACTCCCGAAGTGGTGACCATATACGAAGACCTTGGGGTCGCCTACCTGCAGCAAAGCGATCTGGACGATGCTCTGCGGGAGTTTCGCTCGGCACTCGAGCTGGATCCTTCTTCTTCCCAACTCCATTACAATCTGGGCCTCGCGCTCAAGCTGAAGGACGACTTGAGCGGAGCGATTCCGGAACTGGAGACCGCCGCAAAGCTGGATCCGGGCGCACCAGACCCGCCCTTTACCCTGGGTATCCTATACATGCAGCAGGGGCGCTTCGAGGATGCCGCCCAGCAACTGGACAGGGCGCTGAAATTGCGTCCGGAAAACAGCGATGGATGGGCAGTGCTGGGCTCCGTCTATCGCCAACAAAACAAACTGCCAGAAGCGGTATCGGCTCTGCAGGAGGCAATTCGCCTCGCCCCCCAAATGCCCGCGCCCCATATCACGCTGGCCAGCGTATTTGCCGAGCAAGGAAAGCAAACAGAAGCTGCCGCGGAACGAAAGGCCGCTGCTACCCTCACCCGCGTGGCGGTGAACCACCAACGGGCCGCATTCGCCCTTAACACCGGCAACATGTTGCTCGAAAAGGGGCAGATCAGCGATGCGATCGCGCGCTACCAGGAAGCCCTGGCCGACGACCCCAACTTCGCCGAGGCGCACCGGCAACTGGCGGTCGCCCTGGCTCGGGCAGGCCGGACCGCAGAAGCGGAGTTGGAGCGGAAGAAGGCGGACGATCTGGAACCGCCCCAGCCATAATGCTATCCCCGGACCGTTCGTCTCTACCAGGTATAGACCGCGACTGTTTGGGGGGGACCAGGGACTGAATCCGTTACTGTCGTCTGTACAACAAATTGCAGGTTCTTCTTCGCCCAGCCAGGTCCAGCGGAGCGAAGAGCTTCCTCCAGATATGGCGAACTGGAAACCAGTTCGGCGGCGGCTTGCGTGCCATCTGCCAGAATGCCCGCGGTAGATACAACGAATTGGCCCGTCTTGGAATTGAGGAGTCTGGTAACAATGCCGAAGTCCTCAAGCACTTCTCCGTGTGGGCCATATTTCGGACGCCAGGTTCGACCGGCTGGACCTTGCTCTCGGATCTTCTCTTTTCCGTCCTCTTCCACGAATGCGAAATGGAGGTTGGACGTCATTTGCAAGGTCCACCGATTGTTGAAAGCGCCGACGACGATGGCAGGAGAGTTACGCAGATCTGCAAAGGAGTAGTGGCTCCCAATTCTCACTTGACTCTCTTTGCCCATCTGGCCGAGGAGCGCCGAGAGCCGGACGGCTGCGTAAGCATCGCCCGCGGCTACGCCATAGTCCGCATATTCCACCATGTCACCCCAGACCAGTTTGTCCTGGGGCTGCATGGGAGGCTGCTGAGTGAGCCGCTGCAGTTCGGTGGTAAATTCGCCGGGAAACTTGGAATACCGTTGCAGAAGTTCGAGGGAAGGCACGTAGACCGTCGGTTTTGCCAGGCAGATCAGGACGGGCTCCGTTGTGGCGAGAACAGGCGACCAGAATTGATGCAGCGTCGGATTTCCGTTGCTGCCACGGTAAATAAATGCGGCCAGCAAAGGCACGGCGAGCGCCAACGTGAAGCCAAGCATGAGTCTTGCCGGGGCAAACGGCTGCTTACTTTTCGCAAGCAGATCGATGGGCGCAATCGAAGCCGGTGCAGCGAGGGAGAGTTCACCTTTGACCGGTTCTGGCTCTGTCCGTTCTGCCGGGATGCGTTCGACCTGCGCGGGCTCATCCAGCTGCGGTGCGGCCCAGCGAAACTCCGGAGCATACGAACCAACCGGCAATTCAATGCGAACCGGTGACTGGCTCACAGCCGCATGATGATACTGTTCCAGTCTTCGGCGTACCTCACCCGCCTGAACCCTGACGACTGGGTCGTCCCCCGTGGAATAACCGGGCGGCCGCTGAAAAAGTCTTGCTCCTATCGTGCGCTCTTTCAGGGGTTCGTGGCCGCCGGCCAACGTGTGCTGCACCACGTAGGATAAAAATTGCTTGCTGCGGTTGCTAGTGCGGAAGAAAGGGCTACTCAAGATGGACTCGAGCTCCCGCAGAATAGCCTCCTTCTGGGGGCCATCCGGAGGAGGGGTGCCCTGGGTAATTTGCTGATTCTCGTTCGATATCGTGGGCGGCTGCATAGACCTCGCTCTTTTCGCTGTATGCGAAACTGCCGAGCATCCTGGGATCGAAGGGGCATTCCATCCGTTTGTTAATAACCCGGATCTGTTTTTTCGTAATTACTGCGACCGATCGCCCTTTCCCGGTGCAGAAAATTGATTTCAACCACCTGACCTCTACCGAGTACGTGTCAATCCACAAGAGGCTTAGGCGCCACCGGGAAAGCCTGGCACTCCCGCGTACGCACTGTAATACACCGTAAGGCACTTGAAAAGACCTGCCGCGAAGCCGAGAACGGATGCGCCTGTATTTCTATGGCGCTGAAGTACTTCTTTGGAGGACGGACCAATGCAACCCACATTGAAAACGCGCAGCAGATGCGCGCTCCTGGTTATTGCGCTCGCATGTTTACCGGTATCGACCCTGCGTCTCTCTGCCCAAGCCATTTATGGGTCTATTTACGGCCAGGTGACTGACCCGAGCGGCGCCGCCATCCCCAATGCCACGATCACCGTGAGCGATGAGAGCAAAGGCACTTCGGTCCAGACCACCTCCAATCAATCGGGCGAATACACGGTGCCGAATCTCATTCCGGACGTTTACGACGTCAAGGCAGATGCTGCGGGGTTCAGTCCGGTGGAGAACCGTGGAGTTCAAGTCTCAGCCGATACTTCACCCAAGATCGACCTGAAACTCAGTGTCGGCAGCGCCAGCGAAAGCGTCACCGTTACCGCCGCGCCACCTGTACTGCAAACCGATCGGGCGGACGTAGGGACCGTCTTCAACCAACAATCCATTTCCGGCCTGCCTATCGCGGGGCGCAACTTCGCCAGCCTTCAACTGCTGATTCCGGGAGCCCAGGCGATGGGGTGGACGCAAAACAACGCCGAGGACTCGCAGGGCAGCCCAACGGTTAACATCCAGGGGCAGTTCTTCGCCGGGGTAGGGTATCTGCTCGATGGCGCCTCGAACCAGGATCCAATTTTGGGCCAGATCGTCATCAATCCGCCCCTGGACGCAATTGGGGAGGCTAAAATCTCCACCCAAAGCTACGACGCGGAGTTCGGGCAGTCGGTCGCCGCGGTGGTGAGCGCCCAGACCAAGTCGGGAACCAACAGTTTCCATGGGGACGCATTCGACTACCGGCGAAGCGGCGCCCAGCTGGCACGAAACCCTTTTAATCAGTTCGCGCCCTATTCCGCGTTGTCAACTCGCTTGACTCCGCCGGCTCTCTACAGCCAATTTGGAGGGTCGCTGGGTGGGCCGATTTTGAAGAACAAAGCCTTCTTCTTCGGCGACTACCAGGGCGTCCGGCAACGGAATGGAGCTTCCGCCCAAGAAACCGTTCCAACGGCCCTCGCCCACAACTCGTGTCTCTCGGGGAACGGATGCGATTTCAGTGAATTTCTGACCGGCCGCGGGGCGTTGCAGGGACAGATCTACAATCCTCGGGTTTTTGTCGACTCGAGCGGGGCTGTTGTCCCATCCGGTACCCCGGGTGCGCAACCCCAGGCCTTTGCCAACAACTTTATTCCCAACCAGTACCTCTCTCCGCAGGCGCTTTACCTGCTCAAGCTTATTCCGTTGCCCAATTCGCCGGGTACGCAGGATGGCACCGCCAATAACTACAATGCAGGGGGCACTGGGGCTACCAACCAGGACCAGTTCGATGTGCGGGTTGACTACGAGCTTCGCCAATCGGTGCACACCTTTGGCCGCTACAGCTATTTCAACAACAAAAACTCGGCCAGTACCATATTTGGAGCAGCGGGCGGCTCGGGATTTTCGTCGAGCACGAACAACTTTGGAGGTTCCGCGACCGGGCGCAACCAGAGCGCGGTCGCAGGCATGGATATCGGGTTGAATCCCAGGTTGCTCACCGACTTCCGTCTGGGATACCTGCGATATCACGTCTCCACGGAAAAGTACGACGGCACCCAGGACCTGGCCACCATGGCAGGCATCCCGGGACTGAACCTGGGTACCACCTTCACCGCCGGCGCCCCTGGTTTCTTTATGAATAATACGAGCGGAGGGAGTGGCGACGGACTGTCAAGCTTCGGTTCGAGTCTGCAGGTAAACGCATGCAATTGCCATCTGCTGGAGACTGAAGACCAATATCAGGTAGTGAATAACTGGACAAAGATTATTGGCAATCACAACTTCAGGTTCGGCGCGGACCTGCGCTATGCCCGGAACCTGCGTGTCCCAAGCGATAGCAATCGAGCCGGCGAGATCACGTTCAGCGCCACCGACACCGAGAATACGTCGCTAAGCACGCCCGGAGGGCTGGGCGTGGCGAGCTTTCTGTTGGGCGATGTCACCAATTTCGCCCGGTATGTGAGCACTTCCGTGAACGCAAAGGAATCGCAGAAGATTATCTTCACTTATGTTCAGGACAACTGGCGTGTCACGCCCCGTTTGACCCTCAACCTGGGCGTCCGTTGGGAGATCTATTTTCCTGAGACGGTCAACGGCCCAGGACAGGGCGGCTTCGCCGACCTCACGACCGGTGCCATTCGCGTGGCGGGTTACGGGCCATTCAACACTGCCATGAGTGTTGATAAGGACTTCAAGAATATTGCTCCGCGTGTTGGCGTCACCTACCAACTCGACCCCAAAACGGTGGTTCGCATGGGCTATGGAAGAAGCTTCGATATTGGCGTCTTCGGAACGAACTTCGGTCACGTGGTCACCCAGAACCTCCCCGTGCTTGCCAATCAGAACCTCACCAACGCGGGCGCGAACACCGCCGCGTTCAATCTATCCACGGGTCCGGCGCCCTTCGTCTTTCCCGCCATTCCCTCCAACGGCCAAATCCCGATCCCGAATGGCCTGAGTGCCAAAGTCCGCGGGAACCCCCAGCTTTTGCCCACCGTGGACGCATGGAATTTAAGCGCCGAGCGGCAACTGACCAGCTCGGTGTCCGCGACACTTGCCTACGTCGGCAACAAGGGCACCCATACGTTTGCCGGCGACGGGCAGACGGTTAATCTTAATGCGGTCGCCGCCTGCATTCCGGCAAGCGAAAGCGTGAACGGTCAAGCGCTTTGCTGGAATCCAGCGGCCCCTTCCACGCTGCCTACGACTTCGCAAACCACGACCAGCAACACCAACTATCTCCGGCACTACTATGCCCAGTACGGCTGGACCCAGGACCTGACGTACTACCACGACGGATTCGACAGTCATTACAATGCCCTGCAGGCGACAGTGGATAAGCGCTTCACCCAGGGTTTGCAGTTTACCGCAAGGTATTCGTGGCAGAGGGCGTTCAATTACGGAAACAACGATTACGACGAGATCAACAGAAAGGTCATGTACGGAAGAAACGACGATCTGCGGGAGCAGGAGTTCCAGCTTTATGGAAACTACAATCTGCCTTTCGGCCGCAATCAGCAATTCTTGAGCAGCGTTCCACATTGGGCAAATTACTTCATCAGCGGATACCAGCTAAGCCCGTCTTTGAACTGGTCGAGCGGTCTCCCGTTCAGCCCGAGCTATGGCGAGTGCGGATCCGACATACCGAACGGGCCCTGCCAGCCTAATAAAACGGTCGGCACTATGCCAACCAATCTCACTTCTTTCAACACTACATCCCATTCGCGGACGTACTTCACGCCCTACCCTGCTTTTGGCCCAAACGGCTCGACGACTGGACCGTTCTCCCGGCCCTACCTTGATACCTTCGGCGATGCGCAACGCAACAGCTACACTGGCCCGTCGTTCTTCAATGCCGACCTCGCGGCATTGAAGAACACTCCGATCCGCGAGAACGTCAGCGCCCAGTTCCGGCTCGATGCCTTCAATATCTTCAACCACATCAACCCGAGTAATCCAGGAAGCAGTTGCATTGATTGCACCGGCGCCGGGATCATTACCGGGATGGCAACTGGAGCGTCGCCGCGTCAACTGGAATTCTCTGTGACTTTGATTTTCTGATCCGGCTCTCACAAAGCCGCGCAATGCCGTTATTGCGCGGCTTTTTTCGTGGCCGATAAGGTCGGTGAATGATGGATGAGGGAATAAATACAAGCAACCGCGCACCGATGGTGTTTGGACAGCGTGGTGTTGGCCATAGGCCTTGGACGGTCTTTCCCTTCACGGGGAAGCTTCCTGCATACGGCATGGGCGCGGCGCTTCTCGCGAGCTCTCTCGGCGGCGTGGCGATGGCTCAGGCCGGTCCGCTGGTGCTGGAACGGGAAGGCCGGGTGATTTCGCTCGAGCCGTACGCGCCGAACATCTTGCGCGTAACCATGAGCACCGACCGGGCCGCGGCCACAGGCGCTCCCGGATACGGCTTCGTCGCCCAGCCATCGGCGGAGGGATGGACGCATGAGCGCGACGGCGAAGGCTACGATGTGTACCGGTCTGCCCGGATGGTGGTGCGTCTGGCGCCAGGGGACCTGCCAAAGGACAAGCGGCCGCAGCCGATGCCGCTCGATGGGCTGAATCTTGAGCTGCGCCAGCACTACTTTGGCGGCGGCGGCGGCAATGGTCCCAACGACGGTGGGCGCGGTCCGCACAACGATGCGCTGCTGGTGACGGCGGCGGACGGCAAGACCCTGCTGCACATGCGGACCTGGATGATGGCGCCGGAAAGCGCAGAGGTGGCTGCAAACGACGCGGGCGCCACAGGCTACCGGATCTCGTCGATCTTCGACTCGCCGGCAGGCGAGCATTACTACGGCCTGGGCCAGCAGCAGAAGGGCTGGATGGACCTGCGGGACCATGAGATCCGGTGTTGGCATGACTACATGGCGATTGGCGGCCAGGACGTGTGCGTACCGTTCATGGTGTCGAGCCGCGGCTACGGTCTGGTGTGGGACAACCCTTCCAAAACGACGGTGGACTTGGGGTTCAATGGGCTGAACCTGTGGTCCTCAGAGGTTGGAGACCGGGTCTCGTATTTCGTGATCGCCGGGGAGACCAGCGATGAGATATACCAAGGCTACCGCCTGCTGACAGGAATTACCCATATGCTGCCAAGGGCAATTTATGGATACATCCAGAGCAAAGCGATTTATCCGACGCAGGAACAGATCCTGGATGTCGCCAAGGGATACCGGGAGAGGAAGTTGCCGCTGGATGTGGTGGTGGTCGACTTTCTCAATATGACCAAGCAGGGCGAGATGGACCTGGATCCCAAACGGTGGCCGGATCCGGCAGCGATGAATCGCGAACTGCATGCGATGGGAGTGGGGACGCTGTTAAGCGTGTGGCCGCACTATGCCCCTGGAACGCAGTTCTATGACATGCTGCAAGGCAAGGGCTGGCTGATCCATACGCGAGACGGGAAACCGGATCCGGGAAACTTCCAGAACACAATCGGGCCGAACATCGACACCACAAATCCCGCAGCCGCGAGGTGGTTCTGGGAGAAGATCCGCGACCGATATGTGAAACCATACGGATTCGATTACATATGGCTGGATGAAACCGAGCCGGACATCGACCCTGCGAAGGACGTGTTCTCGGTCGGCTCGGGCACCCGCTTCTACAACGTCTATCCGCTGTTCCACACAGCTTCCGTGTACGAGGGGTTCCGGCGGGATTTCGGTGACAGCCGGAGGGTGATGATCCTGGCCCGTGCGGCTTATCTGGGAGCGCAGCGCAACGGCACGGTGTTCTGGTCGAGCGATATTGTTTCGACCTGGGACCAGCTCAAGCGTTCGGTTCCAGCAGGACTGAACTTCACCGCGACTGGATTGCCCTACTGGGACACTGACATCGCGGGGTTCTTCTCGCCCGCGGTTCCGGCGGACTATCACGCACCGCACAAACCGCTTATCGATGGATCGGATGTGCGGGGTACGATTGGCAACTACGAGGATTATCCCGAGCTGTTTGTGCGCTGGTTTGAGTGGGGCGCCTTTCAGCCCGTGATGCGCGCGCACGGAGAGAGAAATCACAACGAGGTCTGGGCCTACGGCAAGCAGGCGGAGCCGATCCTCGCGAAGTATCTCCGGCTGCGCTACCAGCTTTTGCCCTACACCTATTCGGCTGCATATCGCAGCTACCAGAGCGGCGCTCCATATATGAGGGCGCTGTTCATGGATTTCCCGAACGACCCGAAGGCTGCCGACATTCCCGACGAATATATGTACGGGCCGGCGTTCCTGGTGGCCCCGGTGACCGAGCAAGGCGCGACCCAGCGGACGGTGTATCTGCCGGCAGGATGCGATTGGTACAACTATTGGACCAATGAGCGGCTGCATGGCGGACAGATGATTGTGGTTGATGCACCCATCGATACTCTGCCGTTGTTTGTACGGGCGGGCAGCATCGTTCCGCTGGGGTCGGAGGTGCTGAGCGCATCGCAACCCCAGACCGTTGCCTCAGTCCGGGTGTATCCGGGAGCAAACAGTAGCTTTACCCTCTTCCAGGACGACGGCAATACCTACGGTTATGAAAAAGGCGCGGGTTCGATCACCACCCTGACCTGGGACGATGCCGCGCATCAGCTGAAACATGAGGGAACGCCAGGGTGGAGTGGACCGGACGCGTCTGTGGTGACGGTTGTAGATAAGTAGTCTTCAGAAGCAGCCACCAGGGCGAAAGAGGGTGTGTGAGAACTGGTGGCTGCTTGTCATCGCTGTGCAACGTTTCCGCAGCCTGTAGCCCCGCCACCCATCAACGGGTGGGGGTTCCGCACAAAGCGGATTTGGTTCCTTAAGAGACCTGGGTCCCTCCCCCGCTAAACGGGCTTAGTGCTTGCAGAAACTCATTTCATTGCGCGAGGTTATGGAACCAGTCGAAGGTTGCGGTGAGCGCGGTTGCCAGACTCGGCGTGGCGTTGTAGTTCCAGGCATAGGGCGCCAGTCCCGTCACCACCACGCTGTCGGTGAATGTTCCCACCTCGTTCCAGGTCGTACCGTCTTTCGACCAATACACGGTATAAGTTGTGCCCGCTCGCGTCAGGCGTAGATATGTTGGCACGGGATAGGAAGAGAATGGCGCGATCTGTAGTGGGGTAGTCTCGACCCCGGCAATGATGGTGTTCACGCTCAGATTGACAGTGCCGGTTGCGATGACCCCAACGCGAATGTAGTCCTTGGCATCGCCTTCCACCAACAGCCCCTGTCCGTAATACTGGGTTGATCCTTTTAAAGTGGAGTCGATCTTTACTGCTACGTCGAAGTCCACATTGCTGATTGTTTGCACCACCTGGACTGCGTCCAGAGCTGGTTTAAAGGCATCGTGATTGCTTCCTCCCGGCACTGTGATCACCAGCTCCCCATTGCTCAGCGCGGCCGAGCCGCCCACCGGTGCTCTCACCTGCCACAAGGCCGTGTTCAAACTGGCTGCATTGAACTCGTCCGATACCGGCGCTCCGCTGGTAACGGGTGAGTAGGTATAGCTGGCCGAGCCCTGGGCACTTTGTGTAAAGCCGCTGGCTGTGGCGATCGCATTCACGGTCGTAGTTGCGCTGATGGTGAACGGACCCGAGTAGAGTTGAGATCCTGTCGTCGGGATGCTCCCATCGGTGGTGTAATAAATGGCTGCTCCGGCAGTCGTATCCGCAATCGACACACTCAACGTTGAAGAGAAACTCGTTCCGCTGGCGGGGCTAAAGGTCGGCGTGGCCGTTACCGACGGCCCACTACTGGCGAGGTTATGGAACCAGTCGAAGGTTGCGGTGAGCGCGGTTGCCAGACTCGGCGTGGCGTTGTAGTTCCAGGCATAGGGCGCCAGTCCCGTCACCACCACGCTATCGGTGAATGTTCCCACCTTGTTCCAGGTCGTACCGTCTTTCGACCAATACACGGTATAAGTTGTGCCCGCTCGCGTCAGGCGTAGATATGTTGGCACGGGATAGGAAGAGAATGGCGCGATCTGTAGTGGGGTAGTCTCGACCCCGGCAATGATGGTGTTCACGCTCAGATTGACAGTGCCGGTTGCGATGACCCCAACGCGAATGTAGTCCTTGGCATCGCCTTCCACCAACAGCCCCTGTCCGTAATACTGGGTTGATCCTTTTAAAGTGGAGTCGATCTTTACCGCTACGTCGAAGTCCACATTGCTGATTGTTTGCACCACCTGGACTGCGTCCAGAGCTGGTTTGAAGGCATCGTGATTGCTTCCTCCCGGCACTGTGATCACCAGCTCCCCATTGCTCAGCGCGGCCGAGCCGCCCACCGGTGCTCTCACCTGCCACAAGGCCGTGTTCAAACTGGCTGCATTGAACTCGTCCGATACCGGCGCTCCGCTGGTAACGGGTGAGTAGGTATAGCTGGCCGAGCCCTGGGCACTTTGTGTAAAGCCGCTAGCTGCGGCGATCGCATTCACGGTCGTAGTTGTGCCGATGGTGAAGGGACCCGAGTAGAGCTGAGATTCTGTCGTCGGGATGCTCCCATCGGTGGTGTAATAAATGGCCGCTCCGGCAGTCGTATCCGCAATCGACACACTCAACGTTGAAGAGAAACTCGTTCCGCTGGCGGGGCTAAAGGTCGGCGTGGCCGCGGGTGAGGCCCCAGCCTGAATCTGATAGCTGCCCACGACAATCGGGCTATCCTGGTACCCTGTCGCCGACGCGAATGCGCGAATGGTGAGCGACGGACCACTGACCACGATCGGTGCGCTGTATACGGCGGAGGAATGCGTGGGTGTTGAACCATCTACGGTGTAATAGATGGTTGCGCCTGTCGTTGCACTGCTCAGGGAAACGTTTTGCGTCGCAGCATAGGTGCCCGGCGAAGGGTTGAATATCGGATCGGCCGCGATTGGAGTCGTACCTGAAGCGAAGGTCCAGGTCTTGATGTTCTGGATCGCAGTCGATCCTCCGGTACTGCCGGTGAAACCAACGTACGCAGTGTTCCCGCCTACCGTTGAGGGGATGTTGATTGTGAACGCATGGCTGAAGGTTTTGCTCGTAACTGTGTCAGTAAGGTTCAGTGTCAACGTCGTGCCGTCATAGACAATTTGAGCGGAGATGGTATCGCCGCTGGACAGTACGATCCCCGAAGGAGTGAGGTCAACCGCCGGCGTGGTTGGAGAGGCCCCATTGGTATAGAGCCCCGTGGAATCGTTGCCCTCACCATTGTCGTTGAAGATGTCGAATTTGACGGCGACACTGTTGGCCAGGCCGGCCGGTGTGCCGGTGGCGGGGTTGGGCCCGTAACCCAGACCTCCGCCAATCCCTCCAAGCGCGGTCGCGCCAACATTCTGGATCGTGAAAGTAAATCCATCGGCAGTGGCACTGGAAAGCTGAAAGGTAAAGTTCGTGGTGAAGGCCTGGATATTGACCGGCGCGGTCCAGAAGACACTCCCGGCTTCACTTTGACCGCCGTCGGTAAGCTCAAGAAAATTAGAGCTCAGCTTAGCCACGCTGTTCAGCTGCAGACCAGTTGTGCTGGGGAAACCGGCGGCAAAATTGATCCCGGTTCCGCCGATTTGAATGACGTACGCCGCGCTTGCGACCGCACTCGGAGCAAATCCAGGAGCTACTGCCAGAGCCTCCAGCGTGGTGTTGGCGCTGACGGAGATGGCCGAGCTGTAGACCGCGGAAGAGGTGGTTGGCGTGGAGCCATCGGTGGTGTAGTAGATCGTTGCTCCCGCGGTGGTGTCGGAGAGGGTGACCGCCTGCGTAGAGGTATAGGTTCCCGTACCGGGTGAAAAAGTGGGCGTTGCCGCAGGTGCCAATTGGATGGTGTAGGTCGCGCTGCCGACGCTGCTGGCGCTGAAACCTGACGCTTGCGCAATGGCTTTGATCGTAATCGATCCACTGTCGATGCTAATGGGGGAGCTGTAAACAGTCGAGGAAGTCGTGGGAACCGAGCCATCAATCGTGTAGTAAATCGTGGCCCCGGTTGTCCCGTCGCTCAGAGTCACCTGTTGCGCTGTGCTAAAAGTTCCTCCGCTGGGCGAAAAAGTTGGCGTCTGCGTGACCGATCCTGATTGCGAGGTAAACGTCCAGGAAAGAATCTTCTGGCTTGAAGTTTCGCCACCGGAAGCGCCGGTAAAACCGATATAGGCGAGATTGCTCCCGATGGTTGAGGGTATGTTGATCGGGAAGGTATGCGTAAACGTCTTGTTCACGACGGGATCTGTAAGTGTCATGGTCAGATTGACACCGTCGTAGGTCATGTGCGCGTTAATCGCGTCTCCGCTGTTCAGCAGAACGCCTGAAGAGGTCATGTCCACCGCCGGGACGGTGGGTTCTGCACCATTCACATAGAGTCCGGTGGAATCAGTGCCTTCGCCGGCGTTGCTATAGAAATCAAATTTGATGGCAACACTCTTGGCTATGCCGGCCGGTGTCCCGGTAGCTGGGTTGGGTCCATAGCCCAGCCCTCCCCCGATCCCGCCCAGCGCAGTAGGGCCGACGTTTTGCATGGTAAAGGTGAATCCGTCGGCCTGGGCATTCGAGAGTTGGAATGCGAAGTCAGTGGTGAAGGCCTGAATATTGGTTGGTGTGTTGTAGAAGACGCTCGATGCCTGGTTTGCAAGGCCTGTAGTGAGCTGCAGCCGGCTGTCGTCTACATTGGTCGCGCTGCCGTTCAAGGTCAGCCCGGCAACACTCGCGAAGCCATTGCCGTAGTTAATTTCCGTCCCGTTTGGCACGATTGTGTAAGACGCGGTCGCGACGTTACTGGTGGTCAGACCGCTGAAAGTAGCGATGGCATTGATGACCATGCTGCTGCTTACGGTGATCGGCGCCGTGTATTGTGTCGAGCTGGTCGTGGGTTGCGATCCGTCCGTCGTGTAGTGGATGACCGCCCCGGATGTACTATCGGAAATCGTCACCGTCTGGGTAGTGGTGTAGCTACCAGCTGCCGGCGAAAACTGCGGCGCCGGGGTCTGCGTGTTGAAGGTATAGGTTGCGCTCGCCACCGGACTCTGAAGATATCCGTTGGCGCTGGCAATCGCCTGCACCGTCGCATCCGTAGAGAGTTGGAAGGGCGCCGTATACAGCGTTGACCCCGTAGTCGGGGTCGATCCATCGGTGGTGTAGTAAATTGCAGAGCCGTTCACTGTATCCGTGAGTGTGATTTGTTGTGCGCCGCTGAAAGTACCCCCCGAGGGTGAAATGACCGGCGCCGGCGCCTGTTGCTGTGCGTTCAGAAGGCCGTATACATCAACCTGGTAGCCCGCACCGACATAGACCTTCCCGTTGGTGACTATGGGAACCGTGAACTTGATCGCCGGCCCCGCGTCGTCACGGCTGGAATTGCTGTTATAGAGCTCCTGAGCGACATTTCCAGCGTTGAAGGCATAAAGGACAGACGATCCGTTCGTTCCGGAGAAATCGCTCTTCAGCGCCCACACAATGCCGTTCTGTGTGCCATTCGATGAGACCACGGGACTAGCTCCCGGAAATCCCGAAGTGGTCGACGATTGGGAAGTGGGCTTGCTGGCCAGAACGCCGTTGGTAATAGGAAACATCTTGAGGGTATCGTTCTTGGCCCACATGTAGACATTCCCATTCCAGTAGGCTGGGGTGCTCCACAAACCCGAGTCCGATGTCAATGCGTTGGTAATATCCTGCACGGCGTTCGTGTTACGGCCGGCACTGGGGCCGGCGTAACCACCGAGACCATCCCGGTTGAGGACCAGAATGCGGCCTTCCTTGCCAATCTGGACAAGAAGGTGAGGATGTGCTCCCGGTTGATCGGGAAGGATCAGAACACCACCTGAGCCCTGGTCAAGATCGGAGCCGGTTAACGCCGATTGATTGAACGATGTAAATGCGTCGCTCAGCGTAAAGCCACCATTGGACAGGTCGTAGCGAAGGATGCTCTCGCCATAGTCCACGTTGCTGGTGACCGGGGGGTAGGAAGTCAAATCGCCGTTGCCTGTGGCCAGGAAAGCCCTTCCATTTGCGCTTATGGTGTCGATGGGCAATCCCGCGCCTGACATCCAGACGGCATCTCCATACCCGTTGGGCGATTGGCACACCGCGGCAGTCTGCTTGAGTGTGGTTTCGTTGTAAACCAGGACCCAGCCATGCCACGGGCCATTGTCGCCATGAGAACCAAAAGCAATGTAGATATTTCCGTTGAAGAGTCCAAGGGCTGGGCGATTATGCTGCCACAGCGTGCTGAACTGGAGCGTGCCTCCCGAACTTCCGGAGCCTGTACCAGGCACCGATGCCGAGATCGCTACCGGACTACCAGTGCGCTCGCTGCCATCCATGATGCTGAGGGCATGCAGCCGTTGCACGTATTTGCCGTTCTCTTTGCTCTTGGCGACAACAAACAGAGTTCCCGCATCGATGTCGATGACCGGTGTGCCGCTGATGCCAATCTCGGGATTTATGTCCCCCGTACCAGATTGGACATCCGCGGTCGGTACAGTAGTCGCTCCGGCTGCCGCTCCATGCGCCGTGCTGATCATGCTGGCCTGCCACAGAGGCGCACTATTCGCGCCGCCGTTACTGTCGGCGTCGAAGGCATAAACCGAATCATGCTGATCAGCAATGAAGATGACGTTATGAGTAGTTTTATTGGGCAGGGTTAGGTTGCCGACATAGAGCGGTTGCGCGTAGACCTGGCCGTCCACCGTGTAGCTGAATAACTTGCCGAAGGTGTTGCTGTTAACGTTGGCCGGGGTGAGGATCGTCTCTTGCGTGTTCTGCCCCGTATGGGTGTTGTCATAGCGCCAGGTGGGTACATTGGGGGCCTGTCCCAGCAAGGGGCCGACCGCCACCAGGAACAATAGGCACGGAATCAGGAGCCTGGTGAAGGTTTCAGATTTTGCTTGAAATGCCGGATCTTCCGACCCGGACCAGATGCGCTGTGAAAGACGAAGGAATGCACTCAGCCCCAAAATGACCCTCCTACCCAGGTGGGCAATCGGGTCATAGTCCGGCAACGTCACCGCACAGCTACGCCCGCTCCACCAAAAACAACTTTGGGACCGCCGCTCTCTTGATCGTTCGAGCAGGAATTTGCAGTCCAGGGGATGAGGGATCGTACAGGGGGGATGGGGGGATCGGAATAGTTCGGGAACGCAGGTTGACTATACAACATTTGAGGTATTACCAAAGGAAATAATTGAAGTCTTCATTGCCCTGAAAGGCGTTGTGGCCACGCTCGACAGCGAGGCTCCCCAGTCCGCCTCGTATTCATAAGTAGATGCGACTTAAACTCAAGGCATGAGAGTTCGAGCCTTGCTTGGCGTGTGGGTTGCGGCAATCGGCTTGGGTGCGCTCCTGGTGTGCGAGTTCTCCATGGCTGTTGCGGCTGGGAGCGAGACTCCGGGCTCCGGGCTTTCCGGAATGGTCTGGGAAAGCCATGGGGACTGGCATCTCAATGGCAGCCCCACGGCCCTGCGGCTGGGAGAGGCAGTCCCACCCGGCGGCCTGCTGACCGCTGGCACCGGGAGTCCGGCGCACTCGATGACAGTCCTACTGCCCAATGGGCTGCGCATGTTGTGCGAATGCTACGAAGCCAAAACCTGCGCCCAGGGTTTTCGCGTTCCGGCCATTAGTCCGCCGCCCGGCCCTGCGGTTTGGGATATGTTCCTGGCGGTCAGAAATGTCCTGTTGTTACGGCCGGCGACGGCCGAGACACCTTTCCCAACGCTGGCAGGCCGCGCAGCGATGGCAGGAAACTTCGAGATGGTGTCGGCGGTCAACCCGCAGGGCGAGATAACCATTGCTCCCGCGTTGCGTGGTCTGCCTCCGGGCAAATACGCACTTAGCATAACCAACGATGGGCCACAAGCTGCTGCCTCGACCCGTCCAGTTGCACAGCCCCTGGATTGGACGGCTGGCCAGAAAGTTGCGCAAGTGCGGGTGGCCGGACCAGGGGTCTACAGGATTCGGGTGTCGGACCAGGCGTACGTTCCGCGAATCGAGATTGAAGTGTTGGCCACGTCCCCTGCTTCGCTAGCGGCTGAAGCTGCCGCCCTCAACCAGACACGCGAGACGATCCTGCGGTGGAGCAAGGTCCACGAGGGGTGGTCCTTGCACGACTTCCTCCGTGTATATCTCCAATCGCGCATGAGATCATCTTCGCAATGATCCGGAGGAGGAATTTGTATGACGATCGCTGAGCTTCTGCTCCAGGACTTCGACACCGAGATGGCGGGCACGCGCAGGACCCTGGAACGTATTCCCGATGCGAATCCAACCTTCAAGCCCCATGAAAAGTCTATGGCGATGGGCCGCCTGGCCGCGCACGTTGCCACTCTTCCTCGGCTGGCAACATTGATTGTAACCTCCGAAGTTACGGATGCACCCGGAAGGGACTGGCCTCCAAAATTGGAGTTCCAATCAACCCGGGAGCTGGTGGATACCTTCGATCGTGTTGCTGCAGAAGCACGCGCCGCCCTTGCCGCGGCCACAGACGATCAGCTCAACGACTACTGGACGCTGATTTATGGTGGACATGTCGCCATAAAGGGCAAGCGAAGTGCTGTGTACCGCACCGTCTTCTTTAATCATCTTCTCCACCATCGCGCCCAACTCGGCGTTTACCTTCGCCTGAACAACCTCCCCGTTCCCGGTCTCTACGGCCCATCCGCAGACGAACCCTTCATACCAAAGCCGTCGAGCGCTGCCGGCTGAGGCACGGAGTATGCAGGTTGCGGAAAAACTTAGTTTTGCAGAAGGACACGACTTTATGAGTGCCCTAAACGCTTGAAAATCGTAAAGGGCTTTGGAGTATGTGGGAGAACTGGAAAAACTACTATCCGGCAAATGAATTGCCTTCCCGGCCGCAGCGGAGCGGAGGGATCTGCTGTTCCTTTTCCGGTTCTCGCACACTTTAGCCCCTGGGGACCAAGCGAGATTAGTGTCTGCCAAGGTATTCGACAACCCTGGCATCCACTGGGGATCTCCAGCCGGCCTCCGCTCATCAGTGATGGCTCAAAGCCCAGACATATGCGGCGAGAGCTTGTACCTGGTCAGCCGTCAGTTGAGCTCCTCCCATGGGCGGCATTGGACTGCGGTATTCTTTCGGTTGCATCACACCGTCGGTAATCGTTTTGGCAATGCCGCTATAGCTGCCATCGCTCCACAACCATTTGGTGTCGGTTAAATCGGGACCCAGGGGACTTCCTTTCCCGCTTGAGCCGTGGCAACCCGCGCAGGATGCTCCGCCCACTTGACCGTGGTAGATGCGATCACCCAGCGCCACCATCTCCTGAGTCGCACCTGGGGGGACGGAAAGCCCGGCATCCGGGTTTGTGCCTTCTGGCGGTTTGGCTTCAGTTTCGACGACAGGACCGGCCGGAGCCGTCGCACTTGGACACGGAGTAAATTTTGCGCCGCCTCCCGCCGAGCCGCCAACATAGACAACGCGGTAGATTCGCCCGGTATTATCGTCGGAAATGTAAAGTGATCCGTCCGGTCCGACGGCGAGGCCGCTGGGACGATGCGTAGCTTTTTCCGGGGTCTCGACCGCCCCCGCAAAACCGTCGGCAAATACTTCGCATGGACCGGAGGCACGGCCACCAGCCATCGGCTGAAAGATCACGTTGTAGCCCGCTTGCGCAAAAGGAGCTCGATTCCATGAACCGTGGAAGGCGATAAACACCCCGTTGCGGAAATGGGCGGGGAACTGCTTCTGGTCGTAATACACAGCGGCATTCGGCGCCCAATGCGCCGGAAAGACCGCAACCGGAGCGATCTTGTTGGCGCAGACGCCCACCTTCTTGCCCCCATCCCCTCCGTATTCCGGCGCGAGAACCAGCTTCTGCTGGAACGGGTCGTAATAGCACTCGGGCCAGCCATAATCGCCGCCCTGCTTCAGAAGCAGCAACTCTTCTGCCGGCAGCGTGGCCTCCTCGTCTAGCTTGTAGAGGTCGGGCCAATTTGAATGCAGCTGATCTCGTCCGTGTTGGGTCACATAGACTCGCTTGCCGGCGGCGTCGATGGCGAAGCCTTCACCGTTGCGAATTCCAGTAGCATAGCGATCGGCGGGGGTAAACGGTTGGTTGGTCTTGTTGGCGTCATAGCGCCAGGTGCCACCCCTGGTTTCCAGTTCCGTACACGGGTCCGCGCCGGGCGACAGGGCTGTCCGGTTCTTAAGCTGGCAGGAATTGGTCGCCGTCCCAACGTCGACATACATTGACCCGTCGGCGGTGATGGCGAAAGGATGCATGGGGTGATCGCCCCCCAGGGGCAATCCGGAAACGACAGTAATGGCGGGACCCTGGGGCACGATCGACCCCGCAGGTAGCTCGTAGCGCACGATTTTGTCGTTGATCTCCGCGTAAAGCGACCCCTTGTAGAGGCCGATGCCCGTACCGCCCGCTCCGCCGCCAATGCCCGTGCCGCCCGCTCCGCCGGTCGCGATGGTCTCGCCAAAACGTTCCGTCACGCTGGCCGTTCCCGTGCCCGTTTTATCCTGCAGGGCTACCAGGAACCCACCTGCGGGCGGCTTGTCACCTGGCGGGTAATAGTCTCCGGACCAGGTGTTGACATAAACAACGCCGTTCGGCGCTACTACCATCTGGCGGGTGTGACCAATGTTGTCCGCAAATATCGTTGCGCAAAAGCCGGCGGGTAACTTCAGCCCGCTATCGCTGCTCGGGCAGGTCTGGCTCTTGGTCTGTGCAGTAGATTGATCGGTCGCCAACGAGCTGCATACGCACAACGCGCCCAGCGCTACTGTGGCAGGCAGCAGAGTTCTAAACAAACCGGAAATTCGCATGAACCACCTCCAGGCATTACGGTGCTCACAACCGGCCGAACTTCTTTACCGCTTCTTCGATGGATTTTGTGTTTTCAATGTACGCGTACATGCTGTGTTCTTTAAAGTCCAGTTGCTGTGACAACACCAGAACCTTCGCAGCAATCTCCCGAGGGACAACGACCACCCCATCGCTATCGGCTGCGACAATGTCGCCGGCGTTCACTTTTACTCCGTCACATACTACCGGGACGCCTGTGCCCGCGACGCGATAGTGCCCGGCGGAAGTTGCCGGGACGATGCCGTTGGCGTAGACGGGAAATCCAATCTTACGCAGATAGGCGACGTCCCGCACGCCGCCATCGATCACTGCGCCCGAGAATTCGCGTGCAGACATGGCTGTCCCCATCAGGCCGCCCATCCCGGCAATATCCGCTCCATCCTGAAGGGTCATCACATAGACCGAATCCTTGGCTCCCTGGTCGATCGCGGTCAGCATGCCGGTCAGCGCGTTCGGGTCGTGGTTCTCTTCCTTCACCATTTTTACCGTTACCGCGTAGCCGGCAAATTTGGTGGTGAAGATCGGTTGCATGTGGTGGGTCATATACATGCGCTGCCCCGTGAGCTGCTCGATGGCGTCAGAGACCGAAGAGACCTCGACGTGCCGGTAGCCTGCAAGCATGGCCGCCGAGTCATTCGCATACACCGATGCATCGGGAAAGGTTTGCGCGCGCAGGAGCAAGGCAACCAACAGGCAGGGAACGATAAGAGCCGCCGCCAGAAAATATTTGCCGCGGGTTATAAACGAATGATTCAGCTTCACACTTCTCTCCTTCTAGAGTGCGGCGACCGATCCGTCCTGATGGTAGACGAAGGCCATCGGTACGGTGCCGCCGAATGGGTACTTGCTTAACGCAGTCTCACTCAATTCAAAGCCCAGACCCGCTTTCGTCGGCAGCGGAACGCGGCCATCGACCATCCGCATGGCCGGGAATCCGAACCACTCCGCCCAGATCTTCTCTTTGTCTCCGGGCTTCACGAAACTGCAGATTTCCTGCACCAGCAAGTTGGGCATGGAAGCATCCACCTGCAAAGTCGCCAGGCCGCCGATGGGGCCTTCACAGGCATGAGGAGCCATGGAAATATTCGAGATGTTCGCCATGGCAGCTACTTTCCACAGCGCCGATATGCCGCCGACATGATTGATGTCCGTTTGCAAAATGTCAACCGCGCCCATCTCGATCAGCTCGCGGCAACCGTACGATGCGACCAGCCGCTCGCCGGTCGCGATCGGAGTGGTCGAGCGGCTGGCTATGCGGGCCATGGCCTTTACATTTTCCGGCGGGCAGGGCTCTTCCACAAAAAGCAGGTTGAGCGGCTCCACTTCCTTGATAAGAATTGATGCCACGCTAGGCCCCATCTTGGCGTGGAAATCTACCGCGATGTCGATCGAGTCGCCCAGGCCTTCGCGTACACGCTGCATGAATTTCACCGCCCGATCGATCTTGGCATTGGTTTCTATCCACTCGTAGTCAGGGTCGGGAAGGCCGAGCTTGAGACAGGAAACGCCTTGCTGCAGAGCTGTCGCACGCAACTGTGCCAGGTCCTCGGCTGTTGCCACGCTCTCTACGTGATAATAACCCCGTATTCCACGTCCATCGTAGGGGCCGCCCAGGAGTTCATAGACAGGCAGATTGAACGCTTTACCGCGAATGTCCCACAGCGCCTGATCAATCCCTGAGATCGCGGAGCCGATCACCGGCCCGGCGCGATAAAAGCTGTGCACATACATCGATTGCCACAGATGCTCCACCTGCATCGGATCGCTGCCGATCAGAAAGTCACGAAAGTCCTGAATGCAGGACATGACGGACTGGGCCTTGCCCTCGAGCGTACCTTCGCCCCAACCTACCAGCCCCTGGTTTGTTTCCAGTTTGACGAAGACGTAGGGCCGGTCAGAATTAGGGGTCAGCGACACGCCGAAGACCTTAAGGCCGGTGATCTTCAGGCCTGAGCTCAGCTCGCGGAACGCTTCTCGCCCCAGTGCCTGGCCTTCGGGTTGGTAGGCGTAACTTTTATCGAGGGCTTGCTCGACAAACGGATCACACCCGCAGAGATTGCCTCCTTGGGAGGCGGAGACAGCGGCCCCCATCCTGGTCGCCGCCATGAAGGCTGCTCCGCCGAGAAACCTTCGCCGGTTCATACGCTGCGGTCCCTCCCGCTTCTACCAATCCAGAATGGCGCCGTCTGCCGCGCGCGCTACCGAGGCAGCAAACGCTTCCTGCTTGAATGGATGTTTTGCCGCCTCTACTTCATTGACTTCAATCCCCAGGCCCGGAGCCTCGGTCTTCGACCAGTAGCCATTCTCCATTTTCAAGCCATGCTTCACTACATCCCATCGCCAGGGCACGTCCGTAAGCATATCTTCCTGGATGAGGAAATTCGGTGTGGATAGGGCAAAGTGGAGTGCGGCAGCATTGGCAATCGGTCCCAGAGGATTATGTGGCGCCACACCCATATAGTAGGTCTCCGCTGCCGCCGCAATTTTTTTTGCTTCGAAGAGGCCGCCGCAGTGGCACAAATCAGGCTGAACGATGTGGCACGCCTGTTGCTCAAAAAGCTCGCGAAACTCGTAGCGGGTCACCAATCGTTCACCCGTTGCTATCGGAACGCGGACCGCTTCCCGAACCTGACGCAATGCCGGTACGTTCTCGGGCGGAACCGGTTCTTCGCAGAAGTATGGACTGAATTCCTCAATCGCATGGATATACTGGATCGCCATGGCGGGCGAAGTGCGGCCATGGAAATCAATCATAATGTCGACGTTGTCTCCCACGGCCAACCGCAGCTTCTCAAACATGGCTGAGAACTGCCGCACGTATTGCTTCCCCATCAACGGTTCAGAATACGGGACGAAGACAACCTTCAGCGCAGTATAGCCACGCGCAACCACTTCGTTGGCGAGGTCGATGAGCGGTTGGGGATCGAAAGTCTGGTAGACGGACTTCATATCTCCGCCGCCAAGGTGGGTATACATGCGGACCCGCTTCCGCACTTCGCCACCCAGCAGTCGATAGACCGGAACTCCGAGCGACTTGCCGAAAATATCCCAGCACGCCTGTTCCAGGCCGCTGATGGCGCTCATGCCAATCACTCCCATGCGGAAAAATGAATGCCGATAGAGCTTCTGATAGATATGCTCAATATTGCGAGGATCCTCGCCGATCAACATAGGAAGGAAATCCTTGATCGCACCGGTTACGGCTCTCGTCTTCCATTCGAGCGATGCCTCACCCCAACCGAAGAGACCTGCCTGATCGGTAATGACTTTAACGAAGATCCAATTGCGCATTTCTGCGTTGACAACAACCGTTTGTACATCGGTAATTTTCATGGAGCTTACCGGTCACACCTCTAATTCGTTTACGGAATAACCGAATCCCAACCGGAGGAGTCATGGGTCGTTGGGGCCACCCAGGGTAATGAAAAACGGCTTCTACTCGTTGTTTGTCCGTTCCTAACAGAATTGTCATCCCGACCGTAGCGTAGCGAAGTGGAGGGACCTGCTGTCTCCTTATAATCCACTCACCAGCCGCCGCTAACGGAAGCGCAGCCCTCCCCTTTGTTATCTCGACCGAAGCGCAGCGCAGCGCAGAGATCTCTGTGTCGACGCTCTGGCGTGGAAATGTTTTCGACCGAGCGTACCCGGAGTTCCTAGTTCGCGCTGCTAGCGGCCACCTATGTGACTCTCCGTAAGCAGAGTCGCATGCTATCTATCAACGGCAGCCTACGTCGACAGGAAATCCGGGGGAGCGTAGTGGAGCGACCTGTTTTTTCTACCCGCCCCATATCGCTGCGTCGCTCTTTAATGAGCCTTCGCCACCGTATGTTTCGGTGTGACCGTGCTTTCCGGCAGTGCCCACGCAAACAACACACTGCCACTGCTGGTCAGCAGGTATTGGCGGCCGTCGAGTTCGTAGGAAATCGGAGAACTTCCGATACGCGCTCCTGAGCCTGCATGCCAAAGCGTCTTCCCCGTACTCGTATCCAGCACCAGAAAGTTGCCGGGAGCATCGCCGGTGAAGGTAAGCCCGGAATCCGTCGTTAATACACCAGCACCCGATCCTCCGGGCCCGAGTTCATGGGTCCAGCGAATTTTGCCGGTCTTGTAATCGATCGCTTCGAGTACGCCCTTGCCCCAAAGCGTATAGTCCGCACCCGCCCAGCCATAGGTGCCATCCGCCGGTTTGTTGAAATAGAGGCTGTAGGCCGGGTGAGCACTCACGATAAACAGGCCGGTCTTAGGGTCAAAGCTGGGCGAGCGGTAGTTGGTCAGGCCGCCCTCGTCCGGTGCAATCAAAACTCCGTCGGGCGCCGGCTCCTTGGCCGGGTCCGGGATCGGACGGCCTTCCTTGTCTACGCCCTTGGTCCAGTTCACCGGTCCAAAGGGAACGGTCAGCAAGCTCTTGCCGTTGGTTCGATCGAGAACAAAAAAATAACCGTTGCGCGAGGCTTGCAGGAGCATCTTGCGTGGCTGCCCGTGGAAAGTTCCGTCAACCAGCACCGGGATCTCAACTGCATCCCAGTCGTGGGTGTCGTGCGGCGAGGGCTGAAAGGCCCACACCAGTTTGCCGGTATCGGGATTCAGGGCGACGATGCTGCAGGTGTAAAGGTTGTCGCCCGGCCGCGCGTCGCCGGCCAGAACCGGAGTCGGATTTCCAGTTCCCCAGTAGATGAGGTTGAGGGTGGGATCATACGTCCCTGCCATCCAGGTCGTTCCCCCCGTGGTCACGCCCGGAGCTGGCGGAGGAGTGACATTCCATTGCCATTGCGTCTCGCCCGTCTCCGGATCAATCGATTTGAGGAAGATAGGCAGGTTATCCAAATCGCCGCCCACACCCACGAGGACGTGGTTGCCCACAATGAAAGGTGCTTCGGTCGCCCAGTAGCCCTTTTCCACGTCGGCCAGCTCGATAATCCAGCGCACCTTGCCGTCCTTGGCGTTGAGCGAGATCAGGTGCGCGTCCGGGGAGACGAAGAAGATCCAGTCCTTGTAGATGGCAACGCCGCGCTGGCCGATATGGTCCCCTTTGTTTGGCGGATAGGTGTAGTGCCACAGCATGTGGGCGGAGCGCGCGTCGATCGCCCAGACATTGTCGGGCACTGTAAAGTACAAAACGCCATCGACCAGTATCGGTGTCGATTTGATTTCTGCCGGCTGATTGGTCTGAAAGGCCCAGGCAAGGCTCAGATTAGCTACATTTTGCGGCGTAATCTGCGTCAGGTGGCTATGCCGCTGACCGGAGTAGTCGCCCTGGTACCCTGGCCAACTATCCGCCGGCGGATGCAGAAGCATTGCTGCATCCACATTCTGGGCCTCAAGCGAATGCGAAAACGCAATCGCCACCACTGCGCTCAAGGCAAGCAAACCACTCTTAAACAACTTCATATTGATCTGGAAACCTCTAGCGCAGCGTTTGGATATAAGCCATCAGGTTATGGATATCGGCATCGGTATATTTACTGAATAGCGCCACGTGGGCCTCCACGGGCGCATCGACTTTGACCTTCACGTCGCTCACCCGCCAGGATCGATACGTCCCCGAAGCGTCCCGCAATCCCACCGTGAATTCATCCAGATACACCAGGGTCCCAGCAACCGTTTCCCCCGAAGGCAGGGTCACCGTCACCTTGCTCTTTACATCCTTGGGGTACAGCATGCGCTCCTCCAGCTGCAGCCCCTCGTAGCGGGTGGCAATGCCGGCCAGGTCCCCGGTAGGTGAGTGGCATGTCGCGCAGCCGCCGGGACCGTTGAAGTAGGCCTTTCCGGCTTCCACGTTTCCGGTCTGGAGATCGGATACATCCACTCCTTTCCGCTTGCCGCTTTGCGCTGTGGCCTTTGTCTGCTGAGCGTGGATGAAGGCGGCGAGGTCAGTGATCTGCTCACTGGAGAATTGGAAAGCGGGCATCCCCTTGTCCGGCCGTCCATGCAGTACTACATCCCCGATCTTGTCTCCGCCCACATCGCTGGTGACCAGCTTGGACCGGGTGAGGTCAGGCCCGGTTTCTCCGCCCCCGGCATCGCGGCCGTGACAGAAGGCGCAATTCTGTTGGAAGAGGGAACCGCCGGCGGTTTCGGATGCATGGGCTGGTGCGGCGTCACCACCGTGGGTGGGTCCAGCATTTTGGGTTGTGGCTGGCGCTTGGCCAGTTGCCGCATAGATGTGCAATTGTCTGCCTTGGTAAGCGGCCAACCCTGCTATCGCCGCGAGGAATGCCAAATCCCGAAACTTCTTCATCCTTGTGACTCCACCTTCACTCCCCATTCGAAAGATCATCGCGACGCAGCCGGCTTTGCATGAGATTTGGTGCTTCCCTCGGTCATCCCCAGCGACCACTTGATCCCCTCGAAATACATCTTCCGGATATCGGGATCTTCCCAGGACTCTTCGGTATGGCCGAGCGTGGAATAGAAGACCCTGCCTTTACCGTACATCTTGCTCCAGGCCACCGGGAAATCATGGTCCGTGCGATGGATGCGGGGGTTGTTCTCATAGTTCAGTTTGCTTGAATCCAGGCTGAGAAGCACGTTCACGTTGCTGCGAGACCAATCCTTGGGCTGATAGATTTCGTCATACTTCACGAACGCTTTGGGAAGATGGCGCACGGCAGGAAAGTCAGGGTCTTCATTGATAATCGGCGCATTGAACGTCATCCAGGGATGCTGGTCGAACCAGCCGCCAATCATCTCCCCATACTCGGGCCAGGTGTAATTCGTGTCCAGCGCCGCGTGAATGCCCACAAAGCCTTTGCCATCTTCCTTGATGAACGACATTAAATCCTGTTTCTGGCCTGCGTCCATGTCCAGTTCGCCGGTGGTGCTGGCAAAGATGACGGCGTCGAAGTAGTTCAGGTTTTTGGTATTCCGCTGCAAATCTTTCTTGGTGAGCAACTCGGTATCGGTGCGTATCATCGTGTCCCAAAGCCCGCTCTCTTTGCCCATGTCATAGATGGCGGCCATGGCGGCCGAGACTGAGTTGTGCTCAAAGCCCTTTGTCTGGCCGATCACCAAAACGTGCTTGAGGTGAATCTCCTTGGCATGGGGTGGAGGCGGTGGCATGTTGTTTGCTGTCTGCTGGGCTTGAAGGTTGCTACCGAGAATGGCCAGGGAGAGGAAAAAGGACATCCGAAGAAGGGCCACGCAGACTCCTTTAAAAACTGATGAAAACCACATTTTGGCTCGCAGAGAAGTTTATTGAGGATTGTCCGGAGACGCAACGTTTCCGCCTCTCGGACCCATGCATGGGCACCGCGCGAGCTTTGACCGGGGGCGGCCAAATGCACTAGAGTTCGGGTCATGAGACGAGCTCTTTTACTCGCGTTGGTTATCGCAACCGCCGCCCCTATCGTAGGGCAGACGGCCAAGCGTCCCGCGATCACGGGAATCGCATTCGCACGCTTCTATACGACGCAACCGGCCGGAGCAGAGAAATTCTATGGGGACACCCTGGGGTACAAGCGTCTGCAGTCGAATGGCGTGCGGATCTACCCGGTAAACGGTTCCCAATGGATCGAGATACTGACTTCGCCGCCGCCCCCTCAGCCCGACGTTCGTATGGCCGCGGTCGCGTTTACTACCCGTGATGCGAAGGGACTGGAACGTTATCTGGCGGCACACGGTTTCAAGGCGGAGGTGCCGCTGAAGGCGGGTGAGTTCGGGGTCCGCGACCCCGAGGGCAACCTGGTTATTTTCGTGCAAAGCGGTTCCAACAAACTGGTCGCGAACGCACCGTCCTCACCCGATGCGACCAGCAAGCGTGTCATCCATGTAGGCTTCATCGTTCGCGATGCGGCCAAAGAGGATGCGTTCTGGAGAGGCGTGCTGGGCTTTCGCCCCTACTGGCATGGCGGTAAGACCGACCAGAGTACGGACTACCAGAGCATCCAGGTGCCGGATGGAACGGACTGGCTGGAATACATGCTGAACGTGTCCCCGACGCCCACTCTGCGCCAGGCCGGGGTGATGGACCACTTCTCGCTTGGGGTGGCGCACATGGCCGATGCCGTTGCCGCGCTGGAGAAAAACAAATGTGAAGGGCCCAACTGCACCAAGACCCAAGTTGGTCGCGATGGCAAGGTGCAGCTCAACCTCTTCGACCCGGATTTTACCCGGGTGGAGTATATGGAGTTCACACCCACGCGGGAACCCTGCTGCTCTCCGTTTGTCGGTAAGCACCCAGGTCCTGAAGAAGACAAATAGGTAAGTGCCGCTTCAGTGCAGGGATCTGTATTTCTCGCGTCCTAATGAAGCTCGGCGGGCGCGTAGAAGGTGTGTAGAAATCGCAACTCAGGTTTCTTCATAGCTCCCGGCGTACCTGGACGAAAAGAACCCCAACCATCCGGGATTGTTCGAGCCATCCTCGACACCCCAGGGAGCCCGAGGGGGACCTTCTTGCCACCTGATCAGCGTAAAATAGTGGAACAGGAGAGCCACGCCGCCGCCGTCGTTCCCATCGTCGCTGAGGTAGTAAATTGCTAAGTTCTCATGCCAAGATCCGCTTTCAGGCAGTACTTGCCGTTGTTTTCGTGCTTTCTTGCGCTTCATTAGCCTTTGCCGCGAAGCAGCCAACCGTGCCCGAGCCTTACAAGCACTGGCTCACGCAGGAAGTCCCGTACCTCATCTCCAATGAGGAGAAAAAACTCTTTCTGTCGCTGACTACGAACGAGGCGCGCGACCGCTTTATCGAGAACTTCTGGAAGATCCGAACTCCAGACCCCGATTCCCCGGTCAATGAGTTTCGTGAAGAACATTATCGCCGCATCGCCTATGCTAACGCCAAGTTCGGCCCGACAAACGGCTGGGCCGGCGACCGCGGTATGGTCTACATAACCTTGGGACCGCCGCAACAGCGGCGCGCCTACGTCAATACCAGGTATCTGCGGCAGATGGAGATCTGGTTTTATCAGAGCCCGGGTGGTGGCTTACCCTCGTATTTCTACCTCGTCTTCTATAAGCCCAGCGTTTCGCAGGACTACAGGCTTTACTCCCCTTATTTGGATAAGCCAGAGGCGCTTATCGCCAGCACCAACGCTGTTAACGACGAGAAAACCGCTGTGCACCTCATCGACACCGATCTCGGCCCAGAGGTGGCCCGTACCGTCATCTCGCTGCTGCCTACGGAACCCGTCGATACCAAGAACCCTGATCCCACGCTCGAGTCCGACGCAATTCTCAGTCGCATCCGAGACTACCGCAATACGCCTGAGAATCTTCAGTTGCTCTCTATACGCCGCAGCCAGGTGGAAGGCGTCTCCCACCGTATCCTGCTCGAGGATCAGTTTGCCGATCTGGCGGTCGTCGCCACCCGCGATTCCGCGGACTTAGCAACCATCCACTACCTGTTTCGCTTCTTCCAGCCCCGGGACTTCGCGCTCGCCCGTCAATCTGATGGCCGCTACTATTACTCGCTCCATCTCGAAACCGAACTTTCTGGTCCGGACAACAAGCTTATCTATAAGGATGAGCAGCAGTTACAGCACATCTTTACCGAGAATCAGGTCGCCTTAATCCGCGACAAGGCCTTCGGCGTAGAAAATAGGCTCCCCGCCGCACCCGGAAAATATGAGATTCGGGTCATACTTACCAACGACCTCACTCACCAGGTCTTCAGTCAAACGCGGTCGGTCATGGTCCCCGGATTCACGACCGGTTTAGGCATGAGCCAAATCTGGTTTGCGTCTGGGCAGCCGCCCATTCAGGACGCGGACCACGCATTTCCCTTCAGCATCTCGGGCACTAAAACATGGCCCGTCGGTTCCGACAACGCCACTATTGCGCCCGGCGCCCCGCTTCGTTTCCTGGTGCAGATATGGCAGCCGCCAGCTGATCCCCTGGCAGCAGCTGGGAAGAAGCTCCAAATCGACACGCTCGTCGGCCGCTTGGGCTCCCCGGATAAGAGAACCGATAGCGGCAGCATCGACCGCAGCTCTTTCGACGCGGATGGTAACCTTCTCTACGGTAAAGACTTGGATACGCAATCCCTGGGATCAGGCTCCTATCGCCTGGTGGTCAAGGTGACTGACCCCGAGACGCAGCAGAGCACAGCCGATGCGGTCAACTTCACCCTGCGCGGTCCCGACGCGGTTCCCGTTTGGACAGCGCGCGCGGGCTCCCTTGGTAAGCATCCCGATAGCAGCCTCAACCTGTATCGGAGTGGCCTGTGTGCGCTCGCTCAGGGCGACTCGGCCTTGGCGATCCGGTACTTGAAACCGCTAGGGGAAACCAGCCTCGAAACGCGCGACGCCCTCGACGCTCTTTCCCGTGCCTACCGTATGGCCGGCCAGACCGACCTGGCATTGGCCACCGAGAAGCGGCGCGACACTCTTCCTGTTCAACGTTAACCAGCAAGCAGAGGCTGATGGTCTGGGGCCTTGTTCCCCTTGTTTTCGGATCCGGCAAACGGAGGATGGAGCCGTCGTTGGGGTTGGGCATAACCATCCTGCGGGCCCTACCTGGTTCAACCAACAGGAGTTGGCCGGGGCCAAGCGGCTGAACCCCATGGCATGGAACCACACTCTTGGGCATGGCGGAATAGGCGGCCGCAGACGAAAAGGAACGCAAAAAAAAGGAGGGCGATTAGCCCTCCCTCTTTAATTGAGTTGATCGACCTCTAAAATTCAAACCGGATCGAACCGCGAGCATTGAACGCACGTTGGAACGACAACGGTTTGAGGTAGTCAACATTATTGACAGGACCGATGAGAGGAGTGAAGGCAAGGGCGGTGTCCTGATCCTTGGCCGTCTCGAAGCGGGAGTTGGTAATGTTGAACATATCGAAAGCAAGCTTCAGCTTGTACTTTTCACCGAGCGAGATGGGATAGTCTGAATGGGTATCCAGTTGAAGGGTAGCGGCTTCGCGGCCCAGAGATCCGCGCGGGACCAAGGGGATTTCTCCAGAATTGGTGTAGACCGGATGCGCGCCCAAGGGCGTAATGGGGATCCCACTGGATCCGCGTAGACCTATTCCGGTGGTCAGGTTCTTCATAAATCCGGAAGGTATTACATACGAACCATAGAGGTTGCCACTGTGGCGACGGTCAGTGTTCAGCCAACCGGGCACGTACTGATCCCCGAGCTCTCCCAGAACCCCCAACGTGAAGTCATAAAGAGAGCTGATTCCGGGATCGAACTGATCATTGTCATTTCGAGCCAGACCCTCATAGTTGCCGAAGAGCTTCGCCCAGCGGTAGTTAACACGCAGTAGGAAATGGTTGCTGAAGTTCTTGTTGGCCTCGAATTCGGCCGCCTGATAATGCCTGCGTGCGTTGGGCGCACCGTCGGGGATACCATCCGTGCCGCCAAGATAAGTTCCGGCCCCAGCGGTATAGGTGGCGTTCGGGGGATTCAAGACGCAAACCGCTTGGGGAATTGTGGTACCGGTGGCGCTGACCTGTCGGCCAGAATCAAGCGGGCAATTTGCGGGTTGACCGTGATACCCGGTCATATTCGGGTCGGGAATGTAGGTGTAAGGCACTTCATCCGCGTTGACGAAATAGTCGGATGTCGTGCTCGGATTGCCGATGCGGAAGAGCTGCGGAACACCAGCATAATATCCTTCTGGCGACGCACCGGACATGTCCTCGATGATACGCAGCAGGCGACGGTCGCTGTAGCGAGCGCTCACAACGAAGCCTTTCACCTGGCGCTCTAAGCCGAAGACATATTCTTCCTCGTAATTCAATTTTGTCTTGGGCGCCACTAGCTCGGGGATGGATCCCTGGGTGAAGATTGCTGGACCTGCTCCGCCAGCCGCGGGGTCTCCACTAATGAGATGTGCCGCGTCGAGGACCGGGACCACTGTGCCGCTGGGCCCGACAATGACGTTTCCGTGCCCGTCCGACTCAGGAGACCAGCTAGCCGAATAGATGTCTGACTCCTGATTGAGTTCGCGAATAGCAGCATCAGATGGCAGAGCTTGAGTGTAGCGGCCCCAGTTGAAGAAGATCTTCGACTTTCGATCGCCGAAGGGATCGTAGTTGATGCCCAGTCGCGGAGACCAGTTGTCGACGAAAGTGTAACTCTGGGTGACAGCGTTGAGCTGCTCCTCATCCCAGCGGAGGCCCAGATTAAGGGCGATGTGGCGATTGACCTGGAAATTATCGTTGCCGTAAATGGACATGTTAACCGAGCTGGTTTCAGCGATGGGGCTGCTGAAGATGCCGCGAACCTGCTGCAGATAGACCTGGACACCGTTATAGAAGGGGCATAGGGCAGGAGCGCAGTCGACCAACCCGGTAGTCGGATTGGGGGCCGCGGCCTGCAGGTTAAATGCCGCATTTGCCGTGCTGCCTGCGACTGCGGGATTGCTGGTGATACCGGCTACAGGAGTTCCAATATCATTTGCAGTCGGAAAGGTGAAATTAGCCGCCGCTATAGGCCTTATCCAGGGCGTATATGGAATGGGTATAACCCCCATCCGATCGAGAAAGTATGCTGGCCGTGGAAATTGACAGTCTTTTCGGTGTCGATGCCAAAGCCATAGTCATGCACAGTCGGATTCTGGGTATAGCCCAGTCCTTGAGCGGTGAACTGTCCAGCAGACACGGCGCCCGACTCGTCGATGATTTGGTAGACGTCTTGCAGCCCGACCTCGTTGAAGTGGCTTCTCTTGGCGGTCGCGGCGATATCCAATTGCCAGGTGGGCGAGAGGGAACTGGAGATATGCAGAGTCTCGCTGCGGGTGCCGTAGTTCCACCGGCTAAAGCCCGTTTGGTTGGCGAGGTTCAGCTGCGGGTAGTTAGGGAAGGTATCGGCGCTGGCGAAACCGAACCCGGCATTGGTTCTGGATGGGTCAGAGAAGACGGAGGCATCAATGTTGGTGCCCTCATTCAACTTGAAGGTGACTTTTGCGGCGTAGTCGTTGCTCGTTGTTTTATTGGTGAACGGACCTACCAGACCCGCACCGGAGGGCGTGTTCCAGTAGAACTCATTGAGCGCTGGATTGTAGGCTCCAAAGAAGAAGAGCTTGTCTTTCAGGTATGCGCCCGGAACGTAGCCTCCGAATTCCGCCGAAGCATCATACTGCGGCAAAGCCACAATGCGACCGCGCAGGTTCACGCGCTGGAAGTAATCGTCAGGATATCGCCAGCCGGCACTCATGCCCCCTGGGGCGAAGAATGCGGCCAGCGCCCCATGATAGGCGGTTCCACCGGACTTGGTTACGATCTGGATGACGCCGCCGTCGCCGTTACCATACTTCGGTTCGAAGGCTCCCGTCTTGACCTGAACCTCCTGGATGAATGTGAGATTGATGCCGGTGCCGAGAGAACCATAAATCGGGCTGTATACGCCGATGCCGCCGTACCCAGCGTCGGTGATATTTACGCCGTCAGCAATATATTGGTTTTCCAGACCGCTGGCGCCACCGATCGAAGGATTTGCCGTACCCGTCCCGCCGGCATTTGTGACCCCGGGTGCCGTGTAAAACAAGCTGCCTACATCGCGGGCCACTGGAACCTGGCTATAAAAGCTGCTGGTCAGGTTGGAGCCGAGCGCTGTAGAGCCAGTGTCGATAGTGGTCGCCGTGGCGTCGACCTGGACAGTCTGGGCGACCGCACCGGCTTGAAGCACAAGATTTACGCCGATGACACGGTTAATCTGTACTTCAATGGCTTTTGCCTGCGTCTGGCTGAAACCCTCGCGTTCCACCGTCACTGTATAGAGTCCGGGAGTCAGGTCGATAGCTTCCCAGTGTCCGGTGTCATTGGTGGTCAATTTGCGCGAATCGGAAGCTCCGACAATCGTTACTGAAGCACCTGGGACGACCGCACCGCTGCTGTCGGTAACCACACCCTGAAGGCCGCCCTTGGTGCCTGATAGCTCCTGCGCTGAGAGGCGGGCTGACAGGCAGGTCGCGAGCGCGAATGCCAGGAGGATGAGCAAACTGCCCATCCTGGAAGTGCCGCTGTTAATTCTTGAACTTGTCACACAATCTCCTTAGAAATAGCTCCACGGACGACCAGGGCCGGGATAAGAAATCTGTTTCGGATTGGCCCGAAGCTGTTTGGAAGGCTGTCGCTAGCCCGGTATGACATCTCGCTGGTGATCACCAGATCCAAGGGCCCAAAGGGTGAGTCCCGTCAGAATCCAGTCCCAGACGCACACCACCTGTCATGACCTTGGTGTAAGCAATTGGCTTGCCTAAGTAACCCAAAGGTGGGAGATTTCATGAATTCTTCTCTAAGATGCATCGAATCAGTAAATTAAACTGCTCGGTGCGATATCCTGGGGCGGGATCGAAGTGGCCGATATTTCATAAACCATAGGCTGAAGCGGATTAGTCCACTTTTTCGTACAACTCTCGTACACTCCTCGGCTTCCACAGCCTTCAAGACAGCCGTTATGGAAATCCGTAGACTTCCCCGAGCAATCGTCCGAGATGTTAGAGATTTTCATCTTCTAATGGCGGAGATTTCACAGCGAAGCGGGAGAGATAGCTAAACAAAAGCTCTCCAAACCATCTCTACGTGGTCTCCGTAAACTCTCCAACCCTCATGCAAACTTCAATTGTTAGTGAGGTCACAGCCTTGTTAACCACATCACAACCCGCCCAAAACTTTGGCGTCCTGCTTGCGATCTTCCAAAGCGAGGCCAGTGATTTCGGAGGGTCCGGGGATCTTGTAACCGCCACGGTCGGCTAGCTGCAGAGACGAGTGGTCACTTTGAAATTGCGTCAAGTGGCTATTGCTGCCTGGCGCTTTTGAAGTGAACCTGAACTTTGATTAATGTCGGCGGCGGCTCACGGTTTTTCGATGAGCTCGCGCTCGCTTAGAAGCGCAGCTGATCAGGCGGAGGCGCCTTTGTTGCGAAGCGCCTTCCAGGACTCTCAGACAATTGAGGTTGCAGAAGGTTCGCGGCTACCCGGTAAAGATATCCATTCCCCACGGACTTGCCTCAAGCCGGCTCGGGTGAATGGCCGCATGAGCCCAGATGAGTGGCACGACACGACTCTCTGAATAGGCAAATGGATTTTGGCGGTTTGTAAGCGCACCTAGCGAAATGGAGGATTCAAAATGCTGGACTCTCGTAGGCTTTCTCTCGTTGCCATGGCAGCGCGTCGTCTGAGAACACTTGCAGCTACGCCCCTGCTGCTCCTTGCGGCCCTGGGATTACCCCACCCCGCATTGGCGCAGAATATTTACGCTGCTGTGCACGGCACAGTGACCGATACAAGTGACGCGGTGATCCCCGGCGCCGCGGTTTCTATTGTCAACACCAGTACGGGTATCACCACGACCGCAACCACAGACAGCCACGGATACTACGTCTTTCCCCAACTGCAGATCGGTGGTCCGTACACCGTCACCATCAGCGCCAACGGCTTCCAGAAGTTCTCCTCCACCGGGCTCACTCTGGACGTGAATGCCAATCGCGAGGTCAATGCAAAGTTGCAGATCGGCTCCGCCGTGCAAACGGTTGAGGTGCAGTCTGCCGCCGTGCAGGTGGAAACCGCAGATACCCAATTGAAGCAGGTGTTCACCGCCCAGCAGTTGGAAGAAGCGCCGCTGCTCGGCCGGGATGTGACCGGTCTGCAAAAGCTTACACCGGGCGTTATGGAATCGAGTGACCGGTTCGGCAACTTTTCATCGAATGGCAGCCAAACGCAAAGCAATGCCTACCTGGTCAACGGTGCCGATATTACTGATTCTTCACTGCAGAGCGAGGGTCTCTCGGTCAATCCCGATGCGTTGGCAGAACAAAATGTTGTCACCAGCACGCTTAACCCGGAGTTCGCCCGCAACAGCGGCGCAATCGTCAACCAGGTCCTCAAGTCTGGAAGCAATACGTTCCATGGGAGCGGCTTTGAGTTCTATCGCGACACTTTTTTGACCAACGGCAGCTATTTCGCCCCCAGCCGGCCTAATTATCATCAGAACCTCTACGGGGGTACGCTGGGCGGCCCTGTCATCAAAAATCGACTCTTCTTCTTCCTTGCCTATCAGGGGTATAGGAACCGCGTAGGCCAGACGCAACTATCTCCGGTGCTCAATCCGTCTCAGGTTGGCGGCAACTTCAGCGGCGACAACAATGTCGTCAACGACGGTGCTAACAGCGCCGTCGGCCTATCCTCTAATCCCATCCCATTTGCCGTTGGAGGCTGCGCCGCTGGCACTCCCTGGAACGCGTGTTTTCCCACCGGCAGCGTTCAGCTCCCCTCGACCAGCTACAATCCGGTCTCGGCCAAGCTGCTGCAGCAGTTTGTCCCTGCCCCCAACACGACCGTCGGCGGAGGATCTTACTATGCCTTCAACGCTCCCAACACCGGAGCGCAAGACCAAGGCATCATTCGTGCGGACTATCACCTGTCGCAGAACGACTCGCTCTGGGCATCCAGCATCTTCCAGTCAAGTCCCAGCACGGATGCCTTGGGCTACGGCGGCTCGGACCTACCGGGATTTGGAACCGTTCAGGCTGAACATTACAAGATCTTCATGGCGTCGTGGACTCATACCCTGGGTTCTACAGCCTTGAATGAACTGCGCGCCGGCTATTACCGTCTGAACTTTGCCTCGGTGGAACCCGCCCATGTGGTTCAGCCCAGCAGCTACGGCTTCGATATTTCTCCTCAAAGTCCCATGGCTAACCTGCCACTGATCAACGTCAGCGGTTTAAACGGCACCACGGCCACCGGACCAGGTGCTTTTCTGGGGTTTACGTATGAGGGGCCACAACCACGCAAGGACACGAACCTCAATGCATCTGATAACTTCAGCAAGATTTTTGGCAACCACACCTTGAAGTTCGGCGTGTCCTACGAGCAGTTCGGGGTAAGCAATCCCTATTTTGCCAACAACAACGGCAACTACGGCTTTTCAGGAACCGGTGTCTACAGTTCGGGCGACCCAATCCTTGACTTCGTTCTTGGCATCCCCGACTCCTACCAGCAGGCTTCCGGCAGCGTCATCCAGGCGATCAGCCATGAGTATTATGCCTACGCTCAGGACAGCTGGAAGGTTTCAAACGACCTGACGGTGAATTACGGCATCGCCTGGGACACGGAGGCGCCGTATCAAAACCACCAGTTCAACGGCCTCGGCATCGTTTGCTGGTCACCCGCAAGCACCGCAACATCCAAGGTCTATCCCGGCGGCCCTCCGGGGCTAACTTATTCCCCGGATCCTGGCTGCAATATCGCCGGCGGTGTCACCGCGAAATACGATCACTTTGGCCCCCGCCTCGGCTTCGCCTGGTCGCCCAGCTCCGGCCCTGCCAGCCTGCTCGGTGCGGCAGGTTCGCATAAGTTTGTCGTCCGCGGCGGCTTTGGTATGTATTGGAATCGCGACGCGGAAGAGGGCCAGTTGCAAAACCTCGGCGACCCTCCGGGTTTCAAGAATTCGTTCGGCGCGGGCGATTTCGGCGGAAGCCCCTCGTTCGCCAATCCATTCACGGATATCTCAACCGGCGTCTCTGAGCCAAATCCATTTCCGTATGCTTATCCCGCCCCTGGAACACAGCTGAACTGGCCCAACTATGCGGAGCTCTCGATCAGTACCTATCCCAGCAGCTACACCGTCCCATATGCCTATAACTTCAACCTTAATGTGCAGCGGGAGTTGCCGAGCAATATGGTCCTGCAGTTGGGCTATGTGGGCTCAGTCGGTCATAAACTGGTGCGCGCCTATGAAGGTGATCCGATCACCGCAGCCGGGCATGCGGCTTGCCTCGCAAATCCGAGTTGCGCCGCGGATGGAGGCAGGCTCTCCATTGATTTCCCGCAATACTTTAGCCAGCCTGCGATCGTCCCCGGGAGTGCAGGAAGCGGGTCCTTCGGCAATGGCATTCCCTGGTTTATCAGTGTCGGTCAGCAGCACACCGACGGGGCTTCGAATTACAACTCTTTCCAGGCTAGCCTGACCAAAGGGACTTCCCATGGTCTCTACTTCACCGTTGCCTACACTTACAGCCACGCTCTCGATAACGCTTCCGGGTACGAGAGTTCGGGGACCAACGGCCGCGGCGTCAACAATTTTCCCGGTTTCGAGTATCTGAATTATGGCGACTCGGATTACGACGCGCGGCACCGTCTGGCCACCTCATATAACTACGAGGTGCCGATCTTCAATAGCTGGCGCGACAATATGGTGCTCCGTGAAGGCCTGAGTGGCTGGCACATCTCAGGTGTGACCGCTCTGCAGACTGGATTCCCGGTGACCATTCAAGATAAAGGAACTCCAAACTCGTTGTACTGCAATGCGGGTCAGTTCCTGTCTTACTACAACTGTCCGGATACACCCGACGCCTCGAGCTTCAACATCAAGACTTTCAATCCCCGAACCGCGAATCACCAGTGGTTTGATCCCACGCTGTTTTCTCAGGAGCCGCTGGGAAGCCTGGGCAACGTGAAGCGGAACTTCTTCCACGGGCCTGGCTTTAACTACACCAACCTCAGCCTCTACAAGGATTTCCCGCTAGGTGCGGAAAAGGCTCGCTATGTGGAGATCCGCCTGGAGGCCTTCAACGCCTTTAACCACGCCAACTTCGGCCAGCCGGATGGCAATTACACCGACGGGCCTGGCTTCTTCGGTGTGATCACGTCTGTGACGGGCTCGACAACTGCGGACCTCAATTCAGATCCACAGCCGGGTCGTGCCGTCCAGCTTGTCGGCAAGTTCTTTTTCTGAGCGCGCCTTTTTATTCGAAGTGGGCACCCGCGGGGTATTTCAGGGTGCCCCATCTTTCGCTCGTTTTCGCGAGATTTGGGATGCCAATGTTTTGCGGCTGGTATCCGTCCAGGTTGTAAAGGGGCGACCAACGGTCCCCCCACATCTCGCGAAAAACGAGCGAAAAATGGAGTACCCGGCTCCGTGGCCCGGACAGAGTTACTGTTTTACGCCGGCACTCATCGCTTTGCGCAGCCGGGCTTCCGCATCATCGCTCCAGTATTTTGCATTCAGCTGCAGGAAGACCGACGTATAGGGAACTGCCATAGTTGTCTTTAGCACCACGATGTGAAAGGTCTTGCCCACCTCGTCGACCTTGGCGATGATCTCCTCGTGGGGCAGCGACGTGATCTTCTGTCCCGCGAGCGCGGTCTTAATTCCTTCACGGTACGCCGTCACTCCGGGAGCGTCTTTCTCGGTCACGAAGGGAAGCTCCGCATCCATGTAGACGATCGGTCTTACGTGGATCGAGCTGTCGATGGCGCCCAGCACCTTGCGGATTACCTCCATCTGGTCACTATTCGTTTCCAGCGTTTCCACCCCGGGGGAGCTTTGCAGGGGATACGCCGAATCCACGATCATGATCCAGTTGCGGTGTCCGAGCAGAGGGAGGACCTGCGTCAGCCTTGCCTGCCAATCCGGCTGTTGTGCTGAGGCAGCAAGACTGGTCATGAGCAGCAGCGCCGCGAAAGAGAAGATCGCTTTGCCTGATCTCATGTTAGATTGCCTCGCTGGGCTTCATACGCACTCCAACGAAGGAGTAAAGGGCGATACCGCAGTAGCAAAACAACGGGACCATGTACGCTCTTGCGATGCTGTGCTGCGTCTGTGAAATCCAGCCCATAAGCGGCGTGAGCACAGCACCGCCGACAATCGCCATCACGATGAGCGATCCACCGATCTTCGTATTGCGGTCCAGACCGTCTATACCCAGGGCGAAAATCGTGGGGAACATCACAGACATGAAGAAACTAGTGACGAAGATCGCCCAAAGGCCCACCCAGCCGGGAAAGGCAACACCCACCGCCACCAATGCAATATTCACCAGACTGTAAACGCCCATCAGCAGGGCCGGCTTGATGTAGCGCATCAGGGCAGCCGAGCTAAACCTGCCCAGGCCAAAGGCAACCAGCGTGCCGGTGAGGAAATAACCGGCAATTTTTTCCGGCTCGTGCGTTCCATCCTGCACGTACTGAATAAAGTAGCTCCAGGTCCCTACCTGGGCGCCCACATACAGGAACTGGGCAACGATGGCAAAGAGAAAATTAGGGTAACGCAACAGCTCCTTGAAGCTGCCATGTTCCTCCTGTGCGTTCTCGTGCTCTCGGGCAATGGTAGGGAACTTGGTTCGGGCGATCATGAGCGCCCAGAAAAGAGCGACCATTCCTACCACGAGGTAGGGCACCACCACGCGCATCGTCTCATGCCTAAGGTAGGCGTCGTAGGTATTGGCTGCTTGCATGGCTGCCACCTGCGACGGCGTGAGCTCGATGCCGGAGAAGATGAAGACCGTGCCGATCAACACGCCGGTGATTGCGCCCAGGGGGTTGAAGGCCTGGGAAAAATTCAGACGGCGGGCAGCACTTTCAGGAGAGCCCAACTGGGCTACAAAGGGATTGGAGGCTGTCTCCAGAAAAGAAAGCCCACTGGCAATAACGAAGAGCGCGAACAGGAAGAAACCGTAGCGCCCGAGGAGAGCAGCGGGCCAGAAGAGAAAGGTGCCGCTGGCAAAGAGAAGCAGCCCCACGATGATGCCGAATTTGTATCCCATTTTGCGCATTAACAGTGCTGCGGGTGTGGCCAGGAGAAAATAACCCAGGTAGAACGCCGACTGGACTAACCCAGCCTGGAAGCGGGAGATCGCGAACGACTTCATGAACTGGCGGATGAGAACGTCGTTCAGGTTGTTGGGAACTCCCCACAGAAAAAAAAGCGCGGTCACCAGGAAGAAAGGCAGAGCCAGGCCCTTTGGAACCAGTGGCGGTGTCGTATCCTTAGATTCTTTTGAATCTGCAGAAAGGGGAACAAGCATCATCAATCTCCACAAAGGTGTACATGGATTCCCAACTCCGCCATCATAGCCGCCTTGGCGGCCAGCGCCTGGTCGGCTACCTGGCTGGTCGGAGCGTAGGCCACGTTGAGATGGTTCGCGCGATGCCGGGCCATGAACTGATCCCGGGTGACGCCGTGCAGCAGGGCATGCATGATGGGCCACTGCGGGGTGACCGACTTCAATCTGCGCGTGGTCTCTTTCGCGGGCAGTTCGATCGCGGTGGCCCGGCCCAGGTCAACGTGGAGCGCGCCGCCTTCCACAAAAACCCGGCTCCATACCACGTGTCCAGGTTTGCAGATTCCGTTCAGTGTGCCCCCGCCCAGGCGGAAGTACATGGGCGGCTGCCGTTCGCTGCGGGCCTTGGCATAGCCGCCCGCGATATGCGACGCGGGAACCGCGCCCGAGATCTGAAACACCCAGACGAATTCGTCGATATCGCCTCCACTGTAATGCTCTCCCCAGCGAACGTCATGCAGCGTTGTGGCCGGGTCGAGTTGCATGGCGCTCCAGACCCGGTTGGTAATCAGCGCGTCCAGGCCCGCGCCCTCGTCTACCTCGTTGAAGTGCGGCAGCGGTCTGCCGGCGTACAGTTCCCGGCCCCTGGCGTCGAACACTGGCGGCCGTTCCACGTTGTTGAGCAGCCCTTCGACCAGGTCGGAGGCCGGGGCCAGGTCCTTCAATCCCTGCTGGTATTGGATCCCGATGGCGTCGCAGCTGAATTCATCGGCAATCCTCATCGCAGCGATGTACATCTTGCACTGCTCCAGGATCTGCCGGTCGGTCAGGTCGATCTCCTCATTGACGCCGGTGACGAAGGTGAGCCCGCGCTTATCCAGCCAACTGCGAATCGCTTGCGCTTCCGCGTCGGTCACCGCGGCCATGGCGGCTACCAGCGCGGACTGGCTGAGCCGTTCCTTATAAACTCCCGTGGCATTGAGAAGATAATCCTCGATGATGGCGTTATACATTCCCATGCAGCCTTCATCGAAGACGCCGAGGATTGCCTTGCGCGTCTTGAGATCGCGGGCCAGCGACGCCCCCAATTCCCGCTCTGCGCGGGGCAGAACAGAGAGGTCGAGTTCGTGCACGTGACTCAAATCCTGTTCGATCGTATGATCCTTGAGCCATTGCCGCAGACCACGGCGGAAGAATTCATCTTTAAAGTCCTTGCTCCAAAGGGTGCTGAAAGCCACTCCGCCCTTGCGCAGGCAGCCATTCAGATTCAGCATGCCTACCAGGCCGGGCCACTGGCCCGACCAGTTGGCCACAGTGAGAATCGGGCCGCGATGATGTTCCAATCCGGAGAATACGTTGTTGCTGTACTGCCATACCGCTTCGGCAACAATGATCGGAGCGTCGGGATGGATCTTCATGAAAACATCCATACCCATGCGTTGGTTATAGATGAAGCCGTGCTGGAGGTCTTCGTGGTAAGGGTGCGCGCGGCGCAGCGTGTAGCCCTCGGTCCGCAATGCTTCAGTCAGTTGCTTTTCCATCTCGGCCTGAGCCGCCCAACAGACCTTATTAGCGGATTGACGCAGGTCGCCGCTTGCAATCAGCAGAATTTCATCAGGCGCTACAGGTGTGGGCGACTCCAGGGCCGGGACAACATAGGATGACATCTGCAATTCTCCTGAGTGAGTTCCACTTTGTTCCGTTGGGATTCGAGCAACGGCCAACGATAACAGTTGCATCTCGCTTGTGGCAAAATGGTGGGTCTTGTTGCAGGGAATTGAAGGAGAAGCCTAAACGAGATGAGGATGGACACGATCTCCAGGCGGTCGCTTCTCAAGCATTTCGGATCCGCGGCGGCGGTTGCAGCCTGTTCGGCAACGCAGGCGGGCGCGCGCGTCTTTCCTGCGCTCGAAAACTCCGCTCCAGCCAGCGCTCAGGCAGACAGCCCGCAGGAGGCGTCGCGGGCGCAGAGGATGCAATGGTGGCATGCGGCCAAATTCGGCATGTTCATCCACTGGGGCCTCTACAGCGTTCTCGGCCAGCATGAGTGGGCCATGGAGATTGAGGGCATCCCGATCCCTCAGTACGAGCTGCTGGCAAAGCACTTTCGTCCCAAACCAAACGCGGCGCGGGACTGGGCCAGGTTGGCGCGGCGAGCAGGCCAGAAGTATATGGTCATGACCACCAAGCACCACGAGGGGTTTTGCATGTTCGACACCAAGCTGACGAACTATTGCGCGCCCCAGCAAGGGCCGGGCCGGGACCTGGTGCGGGAGTATGTAGACGCGGCGCGCGCCGAGGGTCTGCGGGTGGGTTTCTATTATTCGCTGATGGACTGGCACCATCCCGACGGTGCCCGCTGCAAAACGGATGAGGCGGCGCGCCAGCGTTTCGTGGCCTACACCCATGGGTTGATCCGCGAACTGATGACCAACTATGGCAAGATCGACATTCTCTGGTATGACGTCGATTGGCCATTGACTGCTGAGCAATGGGAGTCGGAGCGGATGAACAAGATGGTCTTTGAGCTGCAGCCGGAGATCATCGTCAATAACCGCAACGGCCTGCAAGGCGATTTCTCCACTCCGGAACAGCACATTCAAGCTGCCGAAGCGGGTCGTTCCTGGGAGACATGCATGACCCTGAACGAAAGCTGGGGATTCAATCGGGGCGACGCTGACTGGAAGACCCCTCGAATCATCGTGAATAACTTGTCGCAATGCGCGCAGGGCGGCGGAAACTACCTGCTCAACATCGGTCCCATGCCGGATGGATCGGTGCCGCCCGAGTCCGTGGAGGTGTTGCAAGCGGTAGGCAAGTGGCTGGACACCAACGGCCGCGCTATCTATGAAACCGAGCGGGCCGACTTTCGGAGCAACCCGAATGCCAACTTCACCCGGCGTGGCAAAACCTTGTATGTGCATCAGAAGTCCTGGCCAGGGCAGACACCCGCGGCGCAGTGGGTGCCGTTCTTCGAACCGGGAGCCGTCATAGCCATTGGCGGCGTCAAGACCAAGGTGAACGCCGCGCGGCTGCTGAAGACCGGAGAAAAAGTACTCTTTACGCAAGATGACTTCTCCCTGCGGCTGACGTCGCTTCCAGTGGCTGCGCCTGACTCCCCAACGACCGTGATCGAGTTGGAATGCGATGCCGAGCCGGCAGTGGACCACTATTCCATTCGGCCGCTGTGGCCGCGTTATAAGGCCGGCGCAAGCGCGTGAGCGGGCAAGCGGCTTCCACCAGGCCGTGGGTAGTGCTGGTGGGTGGATTTCTTGGATCCGGCAAGACGACGTTGATTCTCGCTGCGGCGCGCGAGTTGCAGCGCAGTGGTCTGCGCAGCGCCATGGTATGGAATGACCAGGGGACGGACCTGGTCGACAGCCGCTATGCGGGCCTGTCAGGCATGCGCTCGGGAGAAGTTACCGGCGGGTGCTTCTGCTGCCGTCTTTCCCAGCTGATCGACGCCATCGGCGATCTCCGCGCCCATGCGCCGGATGTGATCTTTGCCGAGCCGGTGGGGAGCTGCACGGATCTCTCGGCCACCGTGCTCCGTCCGCTGCTCGACTACAGCGACACGTATCGGCTGGCACCGCTCACGGTTCTGGTAGATCCACTCCGCGCCAAGGCAATGCTTGAAGAGAACGCCGATGCCGATATGCGTTTTCTGTTCGATAAGCAATTGCAGGAAGCCGATCTGGTCTGTTTCACGAAGTCGGACCTCTACCCGGACTATCCAGAGACTGGCGCCCCTCATGTTCGCCGGCTGAGCGCGAAGTCGGGCCAAGGCGTTGCGGCGTGGTTAGACGAGGTCCTCTCCGGCACAATCGCCACTGCTGAGCAGAAGCTGGAAATCGATTACTCGGTGTATGCGCGCGCCGAGGCGGCACTCGCCTGGTTGAACCTGCGAGCGGTGTTCGAACCGCAAACCTTGCTTTCTCCGGCGATGCTGCTGGGACCTTTGCTCGACGATCTCGACTCCGCCCTTACCGCAGCGAAGATCCCGATTGCTCATTTGAAAGCTATCGTCACTTCACCCACAGGGTTCCTGAAGGCTGCGATCTGCGCGAATGGGCAGGAACCAATCGTCGAAGGAGACCTGGACGCCTCCCCTGCGGGCAAGCTGGAACTCTTGCTCAACCTCCGTGCGGTTGGTCAGCCAGCACAGGTGAGCGATATCGTGGAGCGGCAACTTAAGGAGTTGGACAGCGGCCTGAAGCAGAGTGCTGTGGATTGCTTTAGTCCTGCAGCACCAGTCCCGGAACGGCGGACTGCGAAGGCTGGTTGAGAACGATTACCACCACCCATCGATGATCCAGAACAAATCGCCGGATCGAAACTATAAATGGCTCGTGGTGGGGATGCTGTGGTTCGTTTGCTTCTTCAACTACGCTGATCGCCAGGCGATCTCTTCCCCCTTTTACCGGCCTACTTCAACCGCCGCTAAACCTTGGGCAGGGATCACCAGGGGAAAGAGCCGCCGCGCAGGTGCTCCACCTGCGGCGCAGCAGGCCGGACACTTCTCGCAACTGTAGCAGTTGCTCTTCGTCAACCCATGGAGCCTGCGCAGCCGCGGGGCCGCCGACGCCAAGCCGCTGATTCGCTGCTTTGAGCGTGCGAGCAGTGTTGGGCGCCGGAGAACAGGCACAGGCTGCTGCCAGGCAGGGCAGGGATAAAGATGCGGCATGGAAAATCTCAGAACGTCAGATGCTGCGTCAAACGCGCTTGGCGTTGACTTTGGTCGCTAGCCCCACTTTTTCCAGCATCCATATCCCCAGGTAGTTCACATCAAGCTCGTACCAGGCCATCCCGTGGCGAGCCGAAACCGGGTACGCATGGTGGTTGTTGTGCCATCCCTCGCCGCCCGTCAGCAGGGCTACCCACCAGTTATTGCGGGAATCGTCCCGGGTTTCGAACCGCCGCGAACCCCAGATATGGGTCGCGGAGTTGACCAGCCAGGTGACATGCAGGCCGACCGTGACCCGGAAGAAAATGCCCCAAAGTGCCCAGGGCCACCCCCCCACCGCCAGCAGCGCAAAGCCCAATACCGTCACCGGTAGCCAGTGAAAACGGTTCAGCCAGCGGTAAAAGCCCTGTTTCATCAGATCGGGAGCATAGCGCTTGAGAATAGCGCTGTCGTTATGCAGCGAGCCGTTCAGGATCCAGCCCATATGCGACCACCATTTGCCATCTCGCGGCGAATGGGGATCACCCGGCTTGTCGGTGAACTGGTGGTGCAGACGATGCACGGCGACCCAATAGACCGGGCTGCCCTGCAGAGCCATCGTTCCCAGGATTGCCATGGTGTACTCGAGCCACTTGGGAACCACGTAGCCGCGATGCGTCAGCAAGCGATGGTAGGACAGGCCGATACCCACATTTTGGGTCAGAACCCAGGTCACGGCAAAAACCGCCAGGGCCGACCAGCGAAACTCAAACAGGGCCGCCAACGCTCCCAGGTGGAAAGCGCCAATGATGAGAGCAAAATCCCACTGAAACTTACCCTTATGCGGCTCCAGGGCCGCCTGTAATTCGGCTGCTTCTGTTGCTGAGCCCGCCGGACTCGTGATTGTTGCCATCATCTACACTCCGCACCCACCCAATACGCTAGTGGGGGCAAGCCCCGGGCGGTGTAAGAGTTGCGTAATACCTGAGTTCAGGGTTTGCCGGCTGCAGGTTGTGATTGTCGGGAAATCGGTCGTATACTGAATATGCGACCAGCCCGGTCGCAATTGCATCTCAAGGTAAGCAGGAATGCTAAGGCTAACCAAGAAGGCGGATTACGGATTAATGGCGCTAAAGTTCCTCGCCGAGCGTGCCGACATGCCTTCCCTGAGTGCAAAGGATATTGCCGAGGCCTACGGCATTCCGCCCCAGTTGCTGGCCAAGATTCTCCAGCGGCTCACCAAAGCAGGGCTGCTTCGCTCCCACGCCGGCACCAATGGTGGATATGCGCTATCGCGGCCGCCCGAGGACATTACGGCATTTGAGGTGATCGGGGCCATCGATGGGCCGCTATTTATTACCTCCTGCGAGAGCGGCCCCCACGGCTGTGACCTTACTGATAGCTGCACCGTCAGGGAGCCATTACGTAAGGTCAATGAAAGCATCTCGGACGTGTTGAAGGCGATTCGGGTGTCCGACCTGTGTGAGCACGATCCCACCCGGAGGTACCACGGCAGGCCAATGGAATCCGTACTGGTGAGCCTGGGCGGTTAAGTAGAGTTTCATGATCGATTTGAGAATGACAGGAGTAGGAGAGCGCAATGAGTACCGTTGAAAATGCAGTGAAGGCGCCGGCCAACGTGAAGCTGCCGATCTATATGGATGACCACGCGACCACAGCGATGGATCCCCGGGTGCTGGAGGCGATGATGCCTTACTTCACCGCCAAATTCGGCAACGCAGCCAGCCGCAACCACTCCTTCGGGTGGGAGGCTGAGCAGGCGGTCGAGCATGCCCGGGAGCAGGTCGCCAAGTTGATTGGCGCCACCGCCAAGGAAATCATCTTTACCTCCGGCGCGACCGAGAGCAACAACCTGGCCATCAAGGGCATTGCCGAGATGTACCGCGAACGGGGCAATCACATCATCACCCAGGTGACTGAGCACAAAGCGGTCCTCGATGCCTGTAAGCGGCTGGAAAAATATGGTTATCGCATCACCTATCTGCCCGTTAAGGCGGACGGCCTGATCGACCTCGAAGACCTGAAACGGGCCATCGACGATAAGACCATCCTGGTCACTATCATGTTTGCCAACAACGAGATAGGCGTAGTACAGCCAATCGCTGAAATCGGCAAGATTTGTCACCAGCACAACATCATCTTTCACACCGACGCGGTGCAGGCCGTGGGCAAGATTCCGGTCGACGTCAACGCCATGAATATCGATTGCCTGTCCCTGACCGGGCACAAGATTTACGGCCCTAAGGGATGTGGCGCGTTATATGTCCGGCGGCGCAATCCCCGGGTACAGATTTCGGGGCAAATCGATGGTGGCGGGCACGAACGCGGTATGCGCTCGGGGACGCTCAACGTGCCCGGCATCGTCGGCTTGGGTAAGGCGTGCGAGATTGCTGGCGAGGAAATGGCCGCAGAGGCAGATCGCCTGGGCAAACTGCGCGACAAGCTGAAAAGCAAGCTGCTGTCGAACCTGGACTATGTCCACGTCAATGGCTCCATGGAACATCGTCTGCCGGCCAACCTCAACGTCAGTTTTGTTTATGTCGAGGGTGAGTCGCTGCTGATGGGGATTAACGATGTCGCAGTTTCGAGCGGCTCGGCCTGCACCTCTGCGTCGCTCGAGCCATCTTATGTACTAAAGGCCCTGGGCCTGGGCGACGACGTGGCTCACAGCTCGATCAGATTTGGGTTGGGCCGCTTCAACACCGAAGCAGAAGTCGATTACGTGGCCGACAAGGTGATCGATGTAGTGCAGAAACTTCGCGAACTTTCACCGCTTTATGAAATGGTGAAAGAGGGCATCGATATTTCAAAGATTGAGTGGCAGACGCACTAAAGACATTTAGTTTTGGTGTACGCACGATGACGCTGGATAAAAGCAAGGGAGATAAAAATGGCATATAGCGACAAGGTAATTGACCACTACAACAATCCGCGGAACGTGGGCCAGATGGACAAGAGCCAGTCTGAAGTAGGTACCGGTCTGGTCGGCGCCCCGGAGTGCGGCGACGTCATGCGCTTGCAGATCAGGGTCAATCCCGAGACACAAGTCATTGAAGAGGCGAAGTTCAAGACCTTTGGTTGTGGTTCGGCAATCGCGTCTTCCTCGCTCGCAACCGAGTGGGTCAAGGGCAAGACGGTCGCGGAAGCGATGCAGATCAAGAACACCGACATCGTGAAAGAACTGGCATTGCCGCCGGTCAAGATTCACTGCTCGGTGCTTGCAGAAGATGCGATCCGCGCAGCCATCGGCGATTGGAAGAAGAAGAACGGCGTGACTGAAGCGGCCGAGGCCACAGCTTCGGTTGCTCACTAAGCAGAAGGCGAGATGGAACTGGCCGTCCTCAATGCGGAAAACACCGCGCCGAATCAGAAGGGCATCCAGATCACGGAGCGTGCCCTGAAGCGGATTCGCGTGGCCATGGCCAAGGAAGGGGTCTCCCCTGAACAGGGGGGGCTCCGCCTGGGCATTCAGGGCGGCGGCTGCTCCGGTCTCTCCTATAACATTCGCTTCGACTCTCAGCCGCGAGAGCGCGACCGCGTTTACAACTTTGAAGACGTTCGCGTCTTCGTCGACCCCAAGTCGTTCATCTATCTCCACGGCATGATTCTCGACTACGAAGAGACGCTGATGCGGCAGGGATTCAACTTCATCAATCCCCATTCGACCAAGTCTTGCGGTTGCGGGTCATCGTTTTCGGCGTAAGCACGCCGCGGTCTGTTCTGCCCTATGCAAACTGTTGAAAGAGTCAGTGCGCCGGCAAAGTGCTGGTCCTGCGGACAAGAGGTCGCGGACGGGCAGCCCTTCTGCGGCTCTTGCGGCAAAGTACAACCGCCGCGGCCGACGGATTACTTCGGCATGTTTGGCCTGCCCCCTAAGCTCGATGTCAATGTGCCGGGGCTGGAAAAGCAGTTCTACCGCTACAGCCGTAAGCTGCACCCCGATCTTCACGCTCGGGCCTCGCAGCAGGAGCAGGAGTGGAGCCTGGCGCAGGCTTCGCTGTTGAACGATGCTTATCGCACGTTGAAGAATCCGCTGGATCGAACGAAGTACCTCCTGCGGCTTGAAGGAGTGCAGTTCGAAGAGGACCGTGGGCCGAATCCTTCTAAGGTTCCTGCTGATTTATTGGAAGAAGTCTTCGAGCTGAATATGCAACTCGAGGAATTGCGGCAAAACCAGAAGATGGGCGAAGACGATCCACAGCTGCGCCGCGATCTGGAGGCAGCGAAGAACCAGTTCGCAGCACAACTCGCCTCGCTTGACGAGGAAGTGCGTTCCCGGTGGTCGGCCTGGGATGCTGCGTGGGAACAGAACGATGAAGCAAGCAAGACCGCAACCAAAGAAGCGATGACTGCGTTGCTGCAACGCCGCAGTTACCTGCAGAACCTGGTGCGCGACGTGGACCAAACCCTGGGAGGGTCCTGAGAGTTATGGCGGATGAGCGCGTAGTCGGTATCGACCTGGGCACGACCAACTCGTTAGTCGCCTTCATGCAAGGGGACACGCCTCTCGTCATTCCCGGGGAAGACGGCCTCAATCTGGTGCCCTCGGTGGTGGCGTTGAGTCCGGCTCGTGACGGCAGCCGGCCTGCCATGCTGGTCGGCAATGGAGCGCGGCCCACACTACTCAATGCGCCGGAGCGTGCCATCTACTCGGTCAAACGCCTGATGGGGCGCGGCGTGGAAGATGTGGTCGAAGAGTTGAAGTTCTTTCCCTTCCGGTTGGTGGAAGATCTACAGCCTGGCGAGGTCCTGCGGATACTCCTCGGGGAGATGGAATTCACACCTCCGGAGATTTCCGCGCACATCCTGCGCCAGCTCAAGCGGAACGCGGAGCGCTACTTTGGCGCGCCTGTGACCCAGGCGGTGATCACCGTGCCGGCTTACTTTAATGATGCCCAGCGCCAGGCCACCAAGGATGCGGGACGCATGGCCGGCCTCGAAGTCCTGCGCCTGGTCAATGAGCCTACGGCCGCTGCTCTGGCATATGGTCTCGATCGCCAAAAAGAAGGCATCATCGCGGTCTATGACTTTGGCGGTGGAACTTTTGACGTCTCCATACTCAAGCTGCACGAGGGTATCTTTGAGGTCATATCCACCAATGGCGATACCCACTTGGGCGGCGACGACATTGACAACCTCTTGATTGCAATTGCGCTTGACGATATCGCCGGCGATGCGGGCACTGATCTGCGCCGGCAGCCTGAAGCAATTCAGGCTATACGTAAGGCGATGATCGAGGCCAAGATCGCGCTTTCGTCGCAGTCGGTGGCTCAAATAGACATAAAAATCCCGCAAGGCGGCCGCTACCGGCGGGAATTGTCGCGCGAACAATTCGAACAGCTGATTCAACCCATCGTCGCCCGCACCATCGCACCTTGCCGCGACGCGCTGCGCGATGCGCACCTCACTCCCGATCAAATTGACGAGGTCGTGCTGGTCGGCGGCTCGACGCGAATTCCTTTAGTGCAGCGCCTCGTGAGCGATGTCTTTGAGCTGCCGCGCCGTGGCAAACACCCGCGAACCGAACTCAATCCGGATGAGGTGGTTGCCCTCGGTGCTGCCGTGCAGGCCAATATTCTGGGCGGCGGATCGAAGGCTACCGAGGATATGCTGCTGCTCGATGTGACCCCGCTATCTCTGGGCATTGAGGCCCTGGGCGGGGTGGTAGCCAAAATCATCCAGCGCAACTCAACCATCCCTGCCTCCGCGTCTGAGTCGTTCACGACCGGTGTCGATGGGCAGACGAATGTCGCTATTCACGTGTTGCAGGGTGAGCGCGAGATGGCTAAAGACTGCCGCTCCCTTGCGCGCTTCGACCTGAAAGGGATTCCGCCCATGAGCGCGGGTTTGCCGCGCATCGAGGTCAAATTTCTTATCGATGCCAACGGCATCCTTCACGTGTCCGCGCTGGAGCAGCGCAGTGGCAAGCAGGCGGAGGTCTCGGTAAAGCCCGCTTATGGCCTGACCGACGAGCAGGTGGAATCGATGATTCTTGAATCCTTCGATCATGCTGAGGAAGATATTCATCTCCGCCAGCTGGTCGAAGCCAGGAACGAAGCGGACACTATCCTGAGCGCGGTCGAAAAAGCTCCTTTCCATCCTGCCTGGCAGCTGCTCGATGTGGATGAACGTGCTGAGATAAGCGCGCTAAGCGCGGAGCTAACCGTACTCAAGCAGGGCGATGATCTGCAGGCGCTGCGGGCTGGGACCGAAGCGTTGGACAAAGCAACCCACCGCTTTGCCGAACTCATGATGGACGCGGCGGTATCGAGCGCGATCAAGGGCCAGACGATGCAATCCGCCGACGACAAACTGGGCCACGGTCCCACGGCTTCGCACCCTTTCGCACAAGCCGAGTTCCTTGAAAGAAAGTAATGGAAAACTCATGAATGACAATATGGTCCGCATAACATTTCTTCCCGAGGGCCGCACGGTTGAGTTTGCGTACGGCACCTTGCCCTACGGACACCATGGAAAGCCCATGTCGTTCCTCGACGTGGCCGAGCATTTCGATATTTTTCTCGATCACGCCTGTGGCGGTGTCTGCGCGTGCACCACCTGTCACCTGTGGACGAAAGAGGGCACCGAAGCACTCACGCCGGCGGATGACGATGAACTCGACCGGTTGGATATGGCGGCGGATCAACAACTCAACTCTCGCCTGGGCTGCCAGGCCGTCATCACCGCGCCGGGAAACTACGTGGTGGAGATTCCCAAGTGGAATCGCAACTACGTATCCGAGGGCAAGCCGCTAAGCATGCAGGAAGGAAAGTGAACGATGGCGCGTGAGATTACCTGGAATGACGCGGAAGAAATCGGGATCCAGCTGCAGGAAAAATTTCCCGGCCTGGATCCGCTCACGGTACGTTTTACTGACCTGCACAAATACGTAACCGAACTGGAAGGCTTCGCGGATGACCCGGCGAAGTCGAATGAGCCCAAGCTCGAGGCCATTCAAATGGCTTGGCATGAAGAATATAAGGACGCCCAGTAGAACAGCGCTCGATCTGTCCTTACCACCTCTGTTGGGGCACCCTGCGGTCCATTGAACGTGGAAATTCTCAAGTCGTGCGCATCACGGCACGCGGCATGCGGGCCAGCTCAGCGGCGGTCGAAGCATCGGGTACCGAGCAGCCTGGCGTAATGATGTACTTGCTTCCTGCCTGCTCCCGCGCCAGCGTCCACTGCTTGCGGATTTCTTCCGTCGTGAGCTTATCAAAGTCCACTTCATCTACTCCGCCGGCAATCGGCTGTGAGTAGACCTTGCGAACCTCTGCGATGGGAATGCCGCTCGTTTTGACCGAGTAATTGATGACCGGCGCTGAAAAGTCCTTGAACTGGTCCAGATATGGTCTCTCCAGCGTGTGCAGATGAAGCAGCGTCAGCTTGCTTTCAGCTAGCGCCGCGAGCACCCGCTTATCGTAGGGCCGGCTATAACGCTCATAGTCAGAGACCGATCCAAATTTGCTGGTGGCGTTGAAAATACTGACCAGGGTCCCCGAGCAGCCAATCTCCTGGGAACTGCGAATATGGTTGATGGTGGATTGCGTGATGGCTTCCATCGCCTGCTCCCAGCCCGCTGTGTTCTCTTTCTGGAAGCTATGGATGCTGCGGATCACTTCGCTTCGATCCTCTGCATCTTTCTTGCCGGCAAACTCGGGCTCGGCAGCCAATAACAACATCGCTGTCATATAAGGCCCATACAGGGTATCGATAAAATAAGCGTCGCCATGCAGGCCGTCGCGAACCAGCTCCAGGGTTCGCAGTTGCTCGGGATAAGGCGTTTTCAACGGCTCCAGCTCATACCACTTACCGGTCTTCGATCGCGGATAGTCAAAGTCATTCATGATTTTGACAAAGTCGGTGTCGTACCTGCGATGAAATTCAAGGTGGTCCTGGGCCTCGAGTTGCGCAGTCGGGCGCTTGTAATGGTGCCACATGCTGAAAGGGGGACGGTCCACATCCTCTCCGCCTAACGCGCGATCCACACGTTCCTTGTGGGTGAGACGGGCGGAGGTGGCGAAAGATGAGGGAACTGCCGTTATCGCTGTGGCTGCAGCCATTGCAGAAATGAATTGCCGGCGGTTCAACAAGTGCCGCTCCTTTCAACGCCAATCGAAAGCACCGCGGAACAGTTGAATATCCGCGGGCTGTTGAGCCTCGTAATAAATCGACAGGACGTCGAAGCGAACCTGATCGGGCGCATCGGGCAGCGCGAGAAGGTATTGACGCGCCATCCGGCGAAGCACCCGGGTTTTATCGTCGTCGACGGCGGATTCTGCCGTAGCAACGTTCCGGCTGGTCCGTGTTTTTACTTCGACAAAACAGAGAGTGTCGCCTTCCCAGGCCACCAGGTCAAGATCGCCACGAACCTTTCCATTACGCCAGTCGCGCGCCACAACCGTGTAGCCGCGGCGGCGAAGGTAGAAGAAAGCCGCTTCTTCTCCACGGCGCCCCAGCTCCAGGTGCGCTGCCCGCCCTTTCCCTAACCGAGTGGCGAAATAGTCGCTGGCGTGGACAAATTCCTCGAGAAGCCGGAGCGCGAGCATGCGCTCTATTCTATTCCCGGTACCACCAGTTCACTACATCGGCAAATCGATCCCCATCCCAGTCCATAGGCTGGAACCGTGGCAGTACAAAGCGATTGGAAGTCCGGGTCACGAGTCCGCCAAAGTTGGAGCAGGCACAGGCGAATCCATTGGCCCGCACGGTTTTGACCGTCTCCCGGGTGTAATGATTCTTCTTGCCATAGGGATAGGCGAAGCTGGTGATGTTTTTTCCGGTCAATGCTTCCAGGCGTCGCTTGCTGCCGCCGATCTCATGCTGTTGCTGGTCAGGCGGCAGGTCTGCAAGCACGGGGTGAGTCAGCGTGTGCGCGCCGATCTCCACCAGCTCGCCTGTTGCCAGCTCGCGTAGCTCCTCTTCGGTCAGGCAGCGATGTTGTTGGCGGTCGGCATACGGCTTCGCCCCCCTGCGCAGTTGTTGGAGAGCATTTTCGCGCTCAGTGTCTGACAACTTGACCAGCATGCCATAAATCGCAAGGTATGCACTCTGCCGCGGACCTGGCGCGGCTTCCCAGGCTCTCCACTTGCTATGTGGATCCGGGCCACCCGAATCCCCCGTCTCCGGCGGAAAGGCATAGGCATAGTGGTAGCCGTGCAAGCTAAGGCTCACCTCCTCTTGCCTCGACGTGGGGTCAAGGATGAGCTTCGCCAGTTCATCCCACCATAAGTTTTCCGGGACATCGAGATAGCCCGGCGTGATGAATACCGTCCCTGGCACACGGTAGGCCTCGAGAGCAGGCTTGGCGGCATACAAGTTGTCTGCGTAGCCATCATCGAAGGTGATACAGATGGGCCGTGGCGGGAGCTCGCGATCCGATTTTGCTCTTACCAGGTCCTGAAGTGAAACCGGGTTGGCGATGGTAGTGAGAACCTGCAACTGCTGGGCGAAGTGCGCGGGGCTTACGCCCAGAGCCCATGGGTCTACGTTGGCTTCGGCCACCCGATGGTAAACCAGGATCATCGCCTTCTTCTGGAAGACAGTGCGCCAGCGATGCAGGCGCTTCGCCGCCCTCTTAAGCGTGCTTCGGAACGGAATGTTCTGTGGAACGTTGATTTGCGTTTCCTCAGGCCGGTGACGGGGTTCGGCCGCGGTTTAGCCGATCTGGGTCGACGACTGTGGCTTGGCTGCATTTAACCACGCGTGAACTCTTTGTGACAGCAGCTTTTGGTTCGTCGCCCCTTGGCTGTAAGCCCCGGCCTTGCGTTCGCCCAAACTCGGCATGAATCGCAAAAGAAGAAACACCATCAGTCCCTGTGGGTAGTGCTCGAGCAGGAGCAGAAGCTTCCGGCGAAGTTGACCTACGTGCAAAAGGCAGGAGGAATGTGCCAGTTCCAGCGCAAGTTGGCGACCGTACTGTTTGCGCCAGGTGCGAACGCCCTCCAGAAAAGCGAACAAACGGCGCGGGTCCCAGCGCACATAGCGCGCCTGGCTTCTCAACACCCTCAGGGTCATGCTCAGCATCAGCTCTGAATTATGGGAGACATTTGCATGGTGCATGCGGTATTCCGCAACGACCGTTGGATGGCAGCAGATCGGATAGTCCCTGGCGATGCGCAGGTAAAGGTCATAATCCTCGGCCACACGAAGCCCGGTATCAAATCCACCGATGTCTTCGAGCACACTGCGGCGAAAGAGCACCGAAGAGATCATTTCGATGAAGTTGCTTTTCAACAGTGCTTCATAGTGGGACTCAAGCAGGCAGTTCTTGCGAGAATCGGCCAGGTGTGAGCCATCCTCGGAAACGAAAAGGTGATCCCCCACCGCCATGGCACATTCCGGGCGGCCGGTCAGAACGCGAAGTCCGGTCTCGATCGCATCCCGCTTCAGCCGGTCGTCCGCATCCAGAAAGACCACGTAGGTGCCCCTGCTCTCCCGAATCCCAAGATTACGGCTATACGTTAGCCCGCGATTCTGCTGGCGTATGTATCGAACCGGAAACCTCTGTGCAATTTTCGGGCTACTGTCAGTCGAGCCGTCATCCACAACAATGATCTCCACCGCTTGGTAGCTCTGCGCGAGGGCGCTCTTGATCGCTTCCTCGAGGTACGCTTCGCCGTTGAAGCAGGGAATGATAACCGAGACCAGAGGATCTTGACCCACTGAGGCTGCGCTGCGATGGGCAACGTAGCGTGCTTGTGCGTTGGAGATGTCGAAGGCAGCGAGAGAGCTCACAATGTGCTCCAGGGACTTCAATCGAGTAAAGCAGCAGGGGAAAATTTGTCGGTAGCATCATTCACGCGGAGGAGCGTGAACAACATCGGCATCCGCCCGCCGATTTTTCCCTAACCAAGACTCTTCCACACTTTTGAGTGCGGTCGACAGATGCCACAAAAGAAAACTGAGCGCTCAGCGAATGCGCTTCTGGTTGTTTACAAGACAAGAAATATCATGGGCAAACTTCGATCGCAAATTACGCCCGCGTTCACCACGGTAATGAAGCCTTACCTGGATAACGTCTCTGTAGGAGCCGGGGTGGACACCTTCTTTCGCGTTGCATCTTCCTGAAACGCAACCAGATCGCTGACGGCTTGCCGAGCGCGTCGTGCGTCGAAGCGATCACCCGCCACAGCGCGAACCTGCTGGCGGGAAAAGAGTGCGGGATGGCGTCGGCCGAGTGCCGGCACCATTCGTAGCAGCATCAACATCAACAATCCTTGCGGATAGCAGTTGGCCAGCAGCAGCAGCTTGCGTCGAAGATGATCCGTGTGCAAAGTAGAAAAGGAACGTGCCAGTTCCGATGCAAGCTGGCGGCCATACTGCTTTCGCCAGGATCGGAGACCCTCACGGAACGCGAGCAGCCGGCCGGAGTCGTCGCCAACGTATTGCGCCTGGCTTTCCAGTACCTGCAGGGTGGTAGTCAACATCAGCTCCGAGTTGAGAGATGTATTTGCTTCGTGCCTCCGGTATTCAGCGACAATTGCCGCGTGGCAGCAGATCGGCCGCACTCTGGCGATGCGCAGGTAAAGCTCATAATCCTCAGCCACCGGAAGAGTGGGATCGAAACACCCAACTTCATCGAAAATGCTACGGCGGAAAAGTGCGGAGGAGATCATTTCAATGAAGTTGCTCTTCAACAGCGCTTCATAGTGGGAGTGAAGTGGGCCGGCCTTAGTAGAGCTGGCCAAATAGGAACCATCCGCCCCAACGAACACGTGATCCCCTACCGCAAGTGCGCAATCCGGGTGGCGTTCGAGTTCCCTGAGGCCGATTTCAATCCCCCGCGGCATTAGACGGTCGTCGGCATCCAGGAAGACAAGGTAACTGCCCTTACTTTCGCGAATGCCCAGATTGCGAGCTTCTGACTTGCCCTGATTCTGCTGACGTATGTATCGGACGGGAAACCGCTGTGCAATTTCGGGACTGCCATCCGTCGACCCGTCATCCACAACGACGACTTCCACCTTCGGATAGCTCTGTGCCAGTGCGCTTCTCACCGCTTCTTCGAGGAAGGCGGCGCCGTTGTAACAGGGAATAATGACGGATACCAAGGGGTCCTTACGACCGCTGGGGTCGATACTGTCGGCAGCTGCTCTTTCCGGCTGGGGATTGTCCAACCCGCGCTCTCGCGAAGCAGAGACGCAGGTGGTAGCAGGAGCACTCACAATGTCCTCCACGCGACGTCGGGTGGGTAGGGAAACAACCACAAAAAGTCTAGGCTAAATTGTCTTTTAAACAGCCGAGCGAGATATGAGGCGCACGATCAACTCGGCTTCAAATTTGTTAACTAACCAGATACATCCTACATCCTTGACCGGCTTCAATTCTACTGAGTTCATGCGCCGAATGGCAGCCAAGAATGGGTGAGTATAGCACGCGAAAATGAGCCCACGATACCAGCATTTTTTGCACATTTTCCACTGCCATCACGTTCAGCGGCGCTTTACGTCAGCTCATCCGACCGGAAACAGCATGCCTTGACAATACTACCCAAACTCACGCGCTCGATTACCCATCCGCGTTACTAAAGCTTTACTTACAAGTTACTGCCCAAAATGCTGCGGTATGAACACAAGACTGCGCTGCCTGTGTTGCCTGGCGAGGTGCTAAGAAATCCGGCTCGGGCTGTTTCGCGCCGGCAGCGAGGCGCTTTTGGTGGATACCAACTCCCGGCGGCGGGCAAACGATGAGCTCCCGGCGATCGGGCTAAACTACTGAGAGCGATTGACGTGAAGCCCCCCATCACCATATCGAAAGAAGATTACCTGAAGGCGGTTCTCGAAGCAGAGAGCGAAGGGCAGGAGGTCATTCCTGCAACCTTGGCACACTGGCTTTCCGTGTCGCCACCCGCGGTCACCATGGCGCTGAAGCGCCTCAGGCGCGATGGATATATTGAAGTCAAGCCAGACGGCATTGTGCGACTCACGCCCAAAGGCAAGGAGACAGCGTACCGGACTGCGTTGCGGCACCATCTGATCGAACGCATGCTGGCGGAAATGTTTGGCATGGAATGGTACGAGGTTCACGATGAAGCAGAGCGCCTGGAGCACGCTGTGTCCCCCGTCTTTGAAGCCAAACTGTTGGAAAGGCTGGGCTCGAAGGGAACTTGTCCTCACGGCAATTGGGTGCTGCCTGAAAGCCCGGAGCAGCGCGCCAAGCGCGGTATGGTTTTGCTGTCCGAAGCCCGAGAGGACGCCGGGTATACGGTGGTAAGCCTGTATGAGCGCGATCCAAAGCTGCTGCTTTTTCTGCATCAGGCGGGCATCGCGCCCGGCGGCCGGGTGAGTGTCCTGCAGAAGAACTACGACCGGACCATCTCGATCGAGACCACTGCCGGTCGCTCCACCCTCGGGCATCCGGCGGCGGAAAAGGTTTGGGTCAAGCGACGATCTTCAGGAAAAACATAAGCTCCCAATTGGTTTTAGAATTATCTAATTGAGTGGGAACCAAGGTTTTTTTTGCGATTCCCAAAGTAACGGAATGTCAAAGAGTTGTCGCATTGTGAACTCGTGTGGTTGAGGTAGCCTCGATGCGAATGAGGAATCTTTCCTTTATCTGGTTCGTGGGCGCCGTGGTCTGGTGGATTGATGCCGCTGTGGCGGTCCACTACAGGAACAAACCGCACGCTGTCCTGGCGCTCGCGGTCGCTTGTGTCTTCTTCGCCGCGGGAGTCATGTGGGTGAAGAGTACCGAAAAGCGCTAGATTCTCTAAATGTCCTGATGGCGTGCCTCGCTGAGGTCCAGTTCGCGCTCGAGGGTTCTCAGCAACTCATCGTTAATTTTGTCTTCATTGCGCAACATGACCGCTGTTGAGCGCTCGAGTGCGCGTAGTTCCTGGGTTAGATTGCGTTCATAGCGGGCCAGGGCGATCTCTCGTTCCGGCCCCATCTCTTCACCCCCGGCTTCAATCAGCGTGGCGCGGCCCTGGTAATGGCGGATCAGGTCCTCATAAATGGCTGCGTGGTCTGACTTTGCCTGTCGCGCGAGATCCCTGAGATAGTTGAGCGCCGTGTTCAGTATGAGCAGCCGCGCCTGCTGCTCCTCCAGGTTGCGCTCGCCACCGACCGCGAGTCCCAGTTTCCTGATAACCGCCGGCAACGTGAGCCCCTGCACGACCAGGGTGGCAAAGATCACGCAAAAGGTAAGGAAGATGATGACGTTCCGCTGCGGGAAAGGGGAACCGTTCTGCAGGACCGTGGGTAGAGAGATGGCGGCTGCCAGCGCCAGCACCCCACGCATTCCTGTCCAGGCCACGATAAAGATCTGTTTGCCACTGGGAGGGAGTTCTTCTTGATGCATCAGATGACGTCGAATCCAATAGGCGATCGCCGCGCCTGGATATACCCAAATGATCCTCAGCGCTACCACCAGGATCGCGAACGATACCCCATACCGCGCTAGTTGGCCCACGGAGAGGTCATGGATACCGCTCAGGATCAGTCGCAGCTGCAGGCCCATGAGGATAAAAACGATGCCGTTGAGTCCGAACTCCAGTGTCTTCCACACTGCGGTGCTTTCGATCCGCGCGTTGATGGACAGTATCTCGGAGTTCTTGCGGCCCAGGTACAGGCCGCAAACCACGACTGCGAGCACGCCGGATGCGTGGATGCCCTCGGCCGCAAGATAAGCCAGATAGGGCGTGGCGAGGGAGAGAGTTATCTCCACCGGGGAGTCGGTGATCTCGAGTGAGACTTTGTGAATGACAAAGGCGGCAAAAAGCCCGATCGACACCCCTCCGGCAATGAGCCACATCAGTTCCAGCATTGCGAGCCCCGGCCCGGGGCGTCGCCCGGCGACGACCAGGGCAACCGCAAACTGGAGAGCGAGCAGCCCACTGGCATCGTTGACCAGGCTTTCGCCGTCCAGTATGTCAACGATCCGGCGGGGAAGGCCGAGGCGTTTGGCGATTGCAGTGGCGGCAATGGCATCGGTGGTCGAAACCACCGCTCCGAGAACGGCGCCCAGGCGATAGTCGAAGCCGGGAATCAACCAACTCGTGCCCAGTGCGATGCCCACCACCGTAAAGCCGACCAGGCCAAATGCCAGCATAAGAATGCTGACAATGTTTTGGTGGAAGTCTCGCCATGAAGTATTGAACCCGCCAACGAAAAGCAGAGGGGGCAAAACAACCAGGAAGACAACATCGGGATTGAGTGCGACTTGCGGCAGATGGGGCAGCAGGGAGAGAACCACGCCCCCGATGAAGAGCACAATGGGATACGGAATTTTGAAGCGTTGCGCGAGTGTTGTTAGTCCAGCGACCAGGAGGACGAGCAAGAGAAGCGTGAGCTCAAGGTGATGAATGCCTGCAGCCTGCACGGGGTGCTCTCCAGAGACTCCAGATTAACCCAGAGAAGCTCGGTCGCCCCACCCTCGCAAGGACTGCGAAAAGTGGGGCAACGGCTCAGGCTCTAAACGGTTACGGAGGCGAAGCTGGCTGTTTGCGAATGCTCCTGCTCGGTTTGGGTCACGCACTTCTCAAGGATATCGAGGCCAATCGTTGCCTCGTGCTGGTTAACGATCAGCGGAGGCGCCAGGCGAACGGAGGTTTCTCCGCAGCCGAGCAGCAGAAGACCCTGCTCAAATGCCAGGGAGACGATCCGATCGCGCAGTGCCGGGGCGGGTTCGCGAGTCTGCTGGCTCTTGACGATCTCAATGCCGATCATAAGCCCTCGGCCGCGGACCTCGCCTACGATCGGATGTTTTGCCGGCCAGTCACGCAAGCGGGAAAAGAATGCCTCTCCCATGGTGGCCGCGTTGGCGATGCCCTCGCGCTCGAGCACGTCCATGGTGGCCAGGGCCGCTGCGATCGCCACCGGGTTGCCGCCAAAGGTCGAGGCGTGAGAGCCGGGGATCCAGTCCATAAGCTCCGCCCGCGTCATGCAGATGCCCAGCGGCATACCCGAGGCTATACCCTTGGCGATACACACCATGTCAGGCTGAACCCCGGAATGCTCGACCGCCCACCATTTGCCGGTGCGGCCGGCCCCCGATTGCACTTCATCGACTACCAGCAGAATGCCGTGCTTGTCGCAGATCCGGCGTAGCTCCTGCATAAAGATGTCCGGTGCAACCACGTAACCGCCTTCCCCCTGGATGGGCTCGACGAAAATCGCGGCGACCTCCTCCGGAGGGAGTGTCGTCTTGAAGAGTTTTTCTTCGATGTAGCGGGCGCAACCCAGAGCGAAGCGTTCTTCTTCCTGCGGGCCCCCGCTACAACCACGATAAGCATAGGGATAGCGCACGTGGGTGACGCCGGGAACCAGCGGGGCAAAACGGCGCCGTTGCTGGGGCTTGGAAGCGGTGAGCGAAAGAGCCCCCATGGTGCGCCCGTGGAAGGCACCGAAAAAGGCAATAATGTTTTGCCGGCCGGTGTGATACCGGGCCAGCTTCATGGCGCACTCGATGGCTTCAGCCCCGGAATTTCCATAATAAAAACGATGGGGCCCGGGCATCGGCGCAATCGCTGAGAGCCGCTCGGCCATCGTCACCATATGTTCGTAGTAGAAGTCGGTGCCGGAGATGTGTATTAGTTCGGCAGCCTGTTTTTGGATCGCGGCGACCACTTCCGGATGGCAGTGCCCGGTCGAAACCACGGCAATGCCGGCGGCAAAGTCGAGGAATTCGTTTCCGTCAACATCTTCGACGCGCACTCCACGGCCGCGCTTGGCCACCATGGGATAGGAACGAGTGTAGCTGGGGGAAACGTAGCGGTCGTCGCCGGCGATCACTGCGCGGGCTTTCGGGCCCGGCAGCGGACCTAGGAGTCGCGGGCCGTACTGGGCAAGAATGGTGCTATTTTGATGACCATTATTCTGCATGATGCTTTCTCTGCTTTCTCGGCGTTCTAACAAAGGCGAGTCAATCGACCGCGGGGCGGTCGGAGGCAGGGCAGAGCTTCGGCGGAGGAAAGCTAGTCGCCGCCGAAGAGACTAGGTCGGGTGCCGGCGGGGAGCACGCTAAGACACTTGCGTGGCATGGGGGAGCAACCGGTTTCCGGACGGCACGGTCTCTGGTTTTCCACCCACATACTTAAATCCCCTTGCACCTCAAGGTTACCACGGCCTCCTTGCTAAACCATGTCCTACTAAGGAACAGCGGTTTCCTTTCGACGGCAAAAGAGGGCTTATTTCCGCTTCCACCGGGCGCCGTCTTTGGAGTCCTCGATCAGGATCCCCAGCGAGGCCAACTCGTTGCGGATGCTGTCGCTACGAGCGAAATTGCGGGTGCGGCGGGCCTGCTCCCGCTCCAACAGCAGTGCGTCGATCTGTTGGTCGCTCAGCGAGTAAGCGGCCACCAGTGCGGGCGCCGCCTGGTCGCTCCGTCCTTCGTCCCGCGCCCATTGCAGGGCGCCTCGGGCTATCTCCGCATCGCGATCGTCGAGGACGGCAAATACCTCGTCAAAGCGGCGCAGCACCTCCGTGATGGCCGCGACGTTCCCGGTATATAACTTGCCGGAATCGGCGGCAACGTTCCCGGCGCGGACCAGGTCAAAAATGGCGGCCCTGGCCTCCGAGGTGTTCAAGTCGTCCGCCAGCGCAGAGCAAAAGTTCTGCTGCGCTTTCGCTGTCTGGGCCTCCAGTTCAGCATTCAGCCCTGGAGCCCAGGCTCCGCTGCGAATCCTTTGTGCGAACGTGCGCACCCGGTCGACCGCGCTGGCAGATTCGGTCAATCCTTCGAGGGTGAAGTTCAGCGGGTGCCGGTAGGGAACCGAGATAAGCAAAAACCGGATCGCTGAGGGCTTATAGCCCTTGAGCAACAAGTCACGCAAAGTGAAGAAGTTGCCTTCGGACTTTGACATCTTGCGCCCATCCACCAGCAGAAAACGCACGTGCATCCAGTGGTACGCCATGGTTTTCCCGGTGGCCGATTCGGACTGCGCGATCTCGTTTTCATGGTGAGGGAACATCAGGTCTTCGCCCCCCGCGTGCAGGTCGAAGGTTTCACCAAGATATCTCAGCGCCATAGCGGAACACTCGATATGCCAACCCGGGCGGCCAGGGCCGAGCCTCGTATCCCAGTGGTGTTCCCCGGGCTTGGCGGCCTTCCACAGGGCGAAATCCCGGGCTGAATCCTTGTCGTATTCGTCTACATCTACCCGGGCGCCGTCGTTGATCGCTGAGAAATCCTTCTTGGACAGTTTGCCGTATTCCGGAAACCCGGCAATGCGAAAATACCAGGAGCCGTCCGGGGCCTGGTAGGCGAGGTTCTTAGCCGCCAGCCACTCGATCAGGTCCACCATCTGCGGGATGTTTTCCGTAGCCCGGGCCACCTTCTCGGGACGCTCGCAGCTAAGCGCTTCCAGATCCTGGAAAAACGCGAGCTCATATTTCTCGGTGTATTCCTTTATGTCCAGATGAGCGGCCGCGGCGTTGCGGATGATCTTGTCGTCTACGTCCGTTATGTTCATCACATGGAATATCTTGTGCCCCTGTTGCTTCCAGAAGCGGCGCAAAACATCCAGTTGCAGGAAGGTACGAAAGTTGCCGATATGCCCGTAATCGTAGACCGTGGGTCCACAAACGTAAATGCGCAGCGTCTCACCGTCGGATGGTTCGAGATCTTCGACAGTATTGGAGAGAGTGTTGAAGAGGCGGATGGTCATCCGGGTGCGGGGAAATACCTGACCCTCATGGTAACTTCTCGATCGGCCAGCGTCCACCAGAGCCGATGCATTGGAACCCAGGTTGGCATACCACTATGGCAGCAACCGCTTAACCTCGGGGATGGACTTTCCTTTCCAATGGCGGTTGAAGTTGTCGAGCGAGCAGAGACTCACGCTGCGCATGCGGTCCACATAGAGTGCTCCGGAAAGATGATCGATCTCGTGCTGCAGGATGCGCGCGTGCCATCCCGAAGCCCGGATCACCTTCGGCTTGCCCTGGGCATCGAGACACTCGACCGTCACCTTGCGCGCGCGAGGTACCAGGGCCACCAGGCCAGGCAGGCTCAGGCAGCCTTCAAAAAACTCGACTTCCGCGGCTGATTCAAGCGTCAGGACCGGGTTGATGATGACCTCAAAAGCCACTGGCTTACGCTCCCGTTCTGCCAGCATCTCCCGGCTAAGGTCCTTCATATATTCTTCGCGGTCCTCGATGACAGCGAGTTGCAATGGCAACCCTACCTGCGGCGCGGCCAAACCAACTCCCGGCGCATCGTGCATGGTTTCACGCATGGAAGCAATCAGTTCCTGGGTCCTGGGCAGCAGGATCTCCTCGGGGCGTAAGGGCCGAGCGCGCTCTCGCAACACGGGTTCTCCAACCGCTCTGATTTTCAGGAGCACTTCTTCCCCAGGGCCAGCGAGGCATCAGCGGTCAGATCCAGGGGTGCGAACTCGCCCGCCAGGAACCTGGGCCAGGCAGCGGCCCCGATCATAGCTGCGTTGTCGGTGGAGAGGGCAACCGTCGGGAAGGCGATCGGCAATCCACGGCTTTCCGCTTCCGCGGTAAACCGTGCCCGCAGTTCACGGTTCGCGGCGACGCCGCCCGAAACCAGGATACTTTCCGCCCCCAGCGCTTCGGCCGCCTGAAAGGTCTTTCGCTTGAGATCGTCGACCACCGCACGCTGGAACGACGCGATCAGTCCCAGCGTCTTGGCGTCGCACAGGGGGAGCGCATCGGTGGGGCTGGCCAAGGGAAGGCCAGCCAGGGCTTCACGCCGCCGCTCGATCGCGGGGTAGAGGTCGTGGATTTGGACATAACGAAGCACCGCGGTCTTGATCCCGCTGAAGGAGAAGGCAAAGCGGGGCGGGCCGGCCGGAGAATCCGGTCGATGAGCCTTTCGCTTAACTTGGGTAAGGGTGAAGGCCACCGACGTTGGGTCGCCGTGAGGGGCAAGCGCATCGATCCAGGGACCGCCCGGATAGCCCAGTCCCAGCAGCTTGGACACCTTGTCGAAGGCCTCGCCGGCTGCATCGTCGAGCGTGGCGCCAACGTTCCGGTACTTCTCACCCTCGGTGAGATAAAGATGGGTATGGCCTCCGGAAACGACCAGGGCCAGAGATCGAGTGCCTGGGTCGAGCGTTTCGCTATGCGCCAACAAAACGGCGTGAATGTGACCCTCGAGGTGGTTGATGGCGATGAGCGGCTTGTCCAGGGCGAAGGCCAACGACTTCGCGTAGGCGACCCCGACCAGCAACGCGCCCGCAAGGCCGGGCCCTTCGGTGACCGCGATGGCATCGAGCTCCGATAAGCGGACGCAGGCTTGGGTCAGCGCTGAGCGGACTACGGGAATGATATTGCGCAGATGTTCGCGCGAGGCGAGTTCCGGAACCACGCCGCCATACGGCGCATGGACCGCGATTTGCGAGGCCACGACGCTCGAGCGTATGCGGCGCCCGCGCTCAACAACTGCGGCAGCGGTCTCATCACAGGAACTTTCAATGGCCAGAATCAGGCCGCTTCCAGGGCTGGGTTGACTCACGTTTCTATAGTAGTAGACATGCGACCCAACCCAGCACGGGAGGCGGCAGCCGGAATCGTCGCCCGGCTGCGCTCCGCCGGCCATCAGGCTTACTTTGTCGGCGGTTGCGTGCGTGACTTGCAGCTGGGTCGCGAGCCCAAAGACTTCGACGTCGCGACCAGCGCGCTCCCGGATCAGGTGCTCAATCTTTTCGAGAAGACTTTTGCCGTAGGAGCGCACTTCGGCGTCGTCCTGGTCAGCACCGGCGAGATTCTGACCGAGGTAGCCACCTTTCGCAGCGATGGCGCCTATTCCGACGGCAGGCACCCGGATGCGGTGCGATTCTCCACCAGCCCGGAGGAGGATGCGAAGCGCCGGGATTTCACCATCAACGGTATGATGCTGGATCCCGACAGCGGCTCCCTATTGGACACGGTGGGCGGCATGCAGGACCTGAATGCTGGTTTGATCCGCGCTATCGGAGACCCAGCGACGCGCTTCGCAGAAGACAAACTGCGCATGTTAAGAGGTGTCCGTTTCTCGGCGCGCTTCGGGTTCCAACTGGAGCCGGAGACGGAGAGGGCGATTGAGCGATTGGCGCCGGCCGTCGACCAGGTTAGCCGCGAGCGGGTTCGGGACGAATTGACCCGGATGCTCACCGAGGGCCACGCGCGGCGGGCCTTTGAGTTGCTCGATGCAACCAGGCTGCTGGTCCAGGTACTGCCTGAAGTTGTTAAGTTGAAGGGTGTAGCGCAGCCTCCGCAATACCACCCTGAAGGTGATGTGTGGTTGCATACGCTGTTGTTGCTTCACGGGCTGACCGCCGGCTGTCCGGTCGCCCTGGCCTGGGCCGCCTTACTCCACGACATCGGTAAACCGGCCACTTTTCGCGTGGCCCCCGACCGCATACGCTTCGACGGGCACGTGGAGGCGGGGATGCGCATAGCTGAAGCAATCTGCCGCCGGCTCCGATTTCCCAATCACGAGACGGAGCAGATCCTGTCCCTCATCGCCAACCACATGCGCTTTGCGGATCTATACAAGATGAAGGAGTCGACTTTGAAGCGATTCTTCCGCCTGGAGCACTTTGACCAGCATCTGGCGCTCCACCGTCTTGACTGTCTAGCCAGTCATGGCTCACTCGAGTTGTACGATTTTGCCCGGCGACGTTTCGAGACATTGCCGCAGGAGGAGGTTCGGCCGCGCTTGCTGGTGAGTGGTAAAGACTTGATCGAAGCCGGATATCGTCCCGGGCCGCAGTTCTCTCAAATGCTGGCCATGGCGGAGGATGCGCAGCTCGAAGGATCCGTGCAAACCCGGGAGCAAGCGCTGGCACTCATTCAGCAGCACTGGCCCCCGTCGTGAAGTATTCTTTCCAAAATTGTCGTTGGTCCGGAGACAACTGGCAGCCAGCCTGTGCCCTGCCACAGGCTGGCTGCTCTGCTACTTCTGCGCGTGCTCGAAGCGCTTGTTAACCTCGTCCCAGTTCACCGTTCCCCACCAGGCAGCAAGATAGTCCGGCCGCTTGTTCTGGTATTTGAGGTAGTAGGCGTGTTCCCAGACATCGTTGCCCAGAATGGGAAAGTGTCCCTGGGAAATTGGATTGTCCTGGTTCGGAGTAGTGAGGACTTTTAGCTTGCCGCCCTCAAACACCAGCCAGCCCCAGCCGGAACCGAACTGCTTGGCGGTGGTCTCGTTGAACAGTTTCTTGAAATCGGCGAAGTTGCCGAAGTCCTTCTTGATCTGCTCTGCGATCTTGCCCGTGGGATCACCGCCCCCTTTTGGCTTCATAATGGCCCAGAACATGCTGTGGTTCACATGCCCCCCGCCGTTGTTGCGTACCACGGTGCGGATATCTTCTGGAATGGTGGACAGGTTGCGCAGCAGATCCTCTGGGGAGTGCTTGGCAAGCTCAGGATGCTTCTCGATAGCGCCGTTGAGGTTGTTGACGTATGTGGCGTGATGCTTGTCGTGATGAAGCTTCATCGTTTCGGTATCGATGTGCGGCTCAAGCGCGGCGTAGTCGTAGGGAAGTGGTGGCAATTCGTAAGCCAAAATATCCTCCTGGATTGGTCCCTCATCGACTGCCCGGGTCGGGCGTGATGCGGGTTAGGGAAAACCATCGGCGGGCAAACTCAACTGGGCGCAACGGCTGCACCTGATTGCCCTCTCCAATATTGCGACTCCATGGCGTGGGATGCAAATCGGGCGGGTCAGGTCTCCCGTAATGCGCCAGTTACCAGCCAGTCGCCCCACACCTAATGGTGATTTTGATCAGGAAGCAGGGGTTTACACTCAGAACAGTCTCGGCGAGCTGCCGCATCGGAGCATTTATCTGCTCGTAATTTGGTTTTGAGAATAAGTTTGCATTGACCCGGCCACGCATAACCCGCAGGCAACTTTTACGACAGGCGGGCGCCACCGGAGCACTGGCTTTTGGAGCCCCAGGTCTGGCTGCCGGCCAGGGTCTGCAGGACCGCCCAGCCCAGGCTTCTACCCCCGCCACAACCACCCCAAAGACTGAAAGCCAGTCGGCGGAAAAATACGCTCATCCGCCAGGTGTCTTCATCAACCGGCCCCTCACCCAGGTTTCCAGGATGGCCCAGGCCCTCCTGGACGACATGTTGGGCCGGAACAGCGATTTCTTCTTCAACGAAGCGAGTCCCAGGAGCGGCCTGGTGCGTGACCGCGCGCCGGTCGTCGGACGCTCCCTCAGCCGGGTTTCCAGCATCGCCGCGACCGGCTTTGGATTGAGCGCTTTGTGCATCGCCGCTAAATACAACTACCTCCGCCCCATGGATTGTGAGCAGCGAGTGGAGAAGACCCTGGCTTTCTTGCTGGAAGAATGTCCCCACGAGCATGGTTTTCTTTACCACTTCATTGACATCGATAGCGGACAGCGGCTCTTTGGCAGCGAGTTGTCGTCGATCGATACTGCACTGTTACTTTGCGGAGTGCTCCACTGCCGTCAATTTTTTACCGGCAACACCCGGATCGAAGCGCTGGCCACCACGTTTTACCGCCGCATCGACTGGAAGTGGATGATGAACGGGGGCGACACGCTTTCCATGGGGTGGTTGCCCGACCAGGGTTTCCTCAAGAACAGGTGGGATATTTACTCCGAGCTGACCACCATGTACCTGCTGGCGATCGGGTCGCCCACCCACCCTGTTCCGCCCGAGGCGTGGGAATCAGTCCAGCGCCCGGTCGTCTCCTATGGAGGGATCGATTACATCAGCGGCGCGGCCCCGCTATTCATTCATCAATATCCGCAGGCTTGGGTCGACTACCGCAACCAGCGCGACCGCCATGCCAACTACTTCACCAACTCCATTGCCGCCACCCGCGCGCATCAGCTCTGGTGCCTGGTACAGGGGCAGAAATTCCCCTGGATTGATCAGGATATGTGGGGCATCTCGGCCTCCGATTCCCGCCAGGGCTATCGTGTCTGGGGCGGCCCGCCCTCCATCGGACCGCTCGACGGAACCTTGGTGCCCTGTGCCGCCGCGGGGTCGCTGGTCTTTCTGCCCGCAGAGTGTTCTCACGTTCTGTTAACGATGCGGGAGAGATATGGCGATAAGCTTTGGGGACGCTATGGATTCGCCGATGCCTTCCAGCCAAAAGCCGGCTGGTATGGCGAGGACGTGATCGGGATCGACGTGGGGATTGGTATGCTGATGGCAGAAAACCTGCGCAGCGGTTTTGTGTGGGAGTGCTTTATGAAGAACCGGGAGATTGCCCACGCTATGCGGGAAGTCGCCTTCCATCCTGATCCCGACGCCAACACTCAAGTTCTCTAAAGCGGTGCACTGGGCTGGGCCGGTTATTTTCAAGTCCTTTGTAACTTCGCGCGCATCCATCCGTCAGGTACTCTGCGGTCTCGGAGGAAGGCAAAGACGATGACGGATCAGGCTTCCAGCTATCGCTGGATTGAGGGGCAGGGCTCGGCCTTCGGATGGCCAGGAGTGGAACCCCGTTGGACTTCCAGCAGAAAAGACTGTGTCGGCATGGCCTACTCCGCCTCCAGCCGCATCTGGTACACGGTCTCGCACGGCATCCTGAACGAGATCTACTATCCCACCATCGACCGGCCGCAGACCCGCGACATGGAATTCCTGCTGACCGACGGGGAGACATTTGTTCACGAAGAGAAGCGCGATCTGGAACGAATCTTTGAATACATCGACGGCTGTTCCTCAGCCGTCCGGCTCACCAATTCCGATCCCCAGGGCCGCTACAAGATCATCAAGGAAATCATTGCCGACCCCCACCACCCGGTCGTGCTGATGCGGGTGCGGTTTGAAGGCAACGAGAACCTGCTGTCGCGCATGAAAGCCTACGCACTGCTGGCGCCTCATTTAGATGTCGGCGGGGCAGACAATTCCGGCTCGGTGCTGGATCTGTCGGGCAAGCTCGCGCTCTTGGCTTCGAAGAACGGCCTCTCATTAGTCATGGCGGCGAGTTGTGGATTCGCCCGTGCCAGTTGTGGCTTTGTGGGCTGGAGCGACGGCTGGCAAGACCTCATGGACAACTTCCAGATGGATTGGCAGTTCGGCACCGCCTCCCATGGAAATATTGCCCTGACCGGCGAGATCGATCTTAACCTGCACCGCGATTTCGTGGTGGCGATCTCTCTCGGCGAGGGACACCACTCCGCCTTGACCACCGCTTTAGGCGCAGTGACTACGCCCTTCGCCCAAAACCTGAAGCGCTTCAACGAGCAGTGGCATCGGGCCGCCACACCCGAAGCATTGAAGGGCGCCGCCATGGATGCTGGACGGCTGCTGCAGGTGAGTCAGAACGTTATTCTGTCCCACGAGGACAAGTACTACTCCGGAGCTTTTATCGCCTCCGCCTCCATTCCCTGGGGCCAGCACAAAGGAGACGATGACGTAGGCGGGTACCACCTTGTCTGGACCCGCGACATGGTGCAGAGCGCTACTGCCCTGCTAGCCTGCGGCCGCGTAGATACGGCCCGCCGCGCCCTGGTTTACCTCGCCTGCACACAAAAGCCGGATGGCAGCTTTGCACAAAATTTCTGGATTGACGGAACCCCATACTGGAGGGGCATTCAGCTCGACGAGGTCGCTTTTCCTATTATTCTTTCGTGGCGGTTGTGGAAGCTGAAGGGGCTGGGCGATTTCGACGTCTTCCCGTTTGTCGAGCGCGCCGCCGGATTCCTGGTGCGTCACTCTCCGGTCACCCAGCAGGAACGCTGGGAAGAAGCTGCCGGTTACTCCCCCTCTACCCTGGCAGTGGTGATTTCAAGCTTGATTTGCGCTGCCGACATCATGCGCGCGAATGGAGCGGCAGAGTTGGCCCTCTTCCTTGAAGAGCATGCTGATTGGATCGAGGCCCACCTCGAAGACTGGACGGTGACCAACGACGGCACTTTATTGCCCGGCGTACCGCGCCATTACATGCGCATTCGTCCGCCCCAGTGCGGGGATCCTTATGCGTCCAACGGCTGCGGGGAAGAAATTGTCGCTATCAACAACCGGGGACCGGGGGAAAGGGTCGAATTCGAAGCCCGCAATGTGGTCGATGCCGGCTTTCTGGAACTCGTCAGGTATGGAGTGCGGCGGGCAGATGACCCGGTCGTGGTCGATTCGGTCAAGGTGATCGACCATGTGCTGAAGGTAGAGACCGCGGTAGGGCCGTGCTGGAGACGGTACAACCATGACGGCTATGGACAACGCCACGACGGCGGTCCATTCCTGGGCTGGGGTCAGGGCCGGGCGTGGCCGCTGCTGACTGGAGAGCGGGCGCACTACGAACTGGCGGCGGGTCACGACGTGAGCCCCTACATTCAGGCCCTCGAAGGCTTCAGTTCCCAGGGTGGCATGCTGCCGGAACAGATATGGGACGCCCCCGACATGCCCGGGACGGGGCTGAAGCTGGGCAAACCTACCGGAGCGGCCATGCCGCTGGTTTGGGCGCACGCGGAGTACATCAAACTGCTCCGGTCGGTGACCGATGGCAAGGTTTTTGATCAGATCTCGGCAGTTGCCGAGCGCTACGGCAATGGTAAGCGGTCGTCCCCCATTGAGGTCTTCCAGCCCAACCGGCAAGTGCAGGTTATGGTTGCGGGAACCATTCTGCGCATGGTGGCGGACCACCACTTTTTCCTGGTTTGGACGCTGGATGACTGGTACACGGTGCGCACCATGGATAGCCGCCGCGTGGGCTGTGTGGGCCATTTCGCCGATATGGAAACCGAAGCGGGTAAAGCCGGCCGGGTGATCTTTACCTTGAGGTGGCACCAGAACGATCGCTGGGAGGGCCGCAATTTCGAAGTCCGGCTAGAGACTGCTGCCGCGCAGGCGTCATCTTAAGGAAGAACGATCGCCGCCACGTTAACAGGAAACCGAAGTATTCTCGAAAGGAAGAGTGAGGTTGCGAATGAGCGAACTGGATCAATTGTCCATCAATGCGCTGCGGTTTCTTGCCGTGGATGCCGTCGAGAAGGCCAAGAGCGGGCACCCGGGGGCGCCGCTGGGCGATTCCCCCACAGTGTATCTCCTCTTTCATGAGTTCATGCGCCACAACCCGGCGAATTCCAAGTGGAGCAATCGCGATCGCTTCGTGTTGTCGAATGGGCATGCGTCGGCAATGCTCTACGCGGTGCTGCACCTGACTGGCTACAAAGTCGGGATTGAGGATCTGGAGCAGTTTCGCCAATACGGCTCGATCACGCCTGGCCACCCGGAGTTTGGCGACACGGACGGGGTGGAAGTCACCACCGGGCCGCTGGGCCAGGGTTTCGCCATGGGCGTCGGCATGGCGATCGCCGAACGGCATCTCGCGGCAATCTACAACCGTCCGGGATACAACGTTGTGGATCACTTCACCTACGTGATGTGCGGCGACGGCGACTTGATGGAAGGGGTGTCGCACGAGGCCGCCTCCCTCGCCGGTACCCTCGGTCTGGGCAAGATGATTTATTTCTACGACGACAACCTCGTCTCACTCGACGGACCAACGGCGCTTTCCTACACCGAAGACGTGACCGAGCGCTTCGCGGCCTATCACTGGCACGTGCAGATGGTAGACAATGGCAACGATCTGGAAGCGATTTCCCAGGCCATCAAAGCCGCCCAGGCAGTGAAGGATCAGCCTTCGCTGATCCGCGTGCGAACTGTGATTGGCTATGGCAGCCCCAAGGCGGGCACCAACAAAGCGCATGGTGAGGCGCTTGGCCCCGAGGCGACCAGGGAAACCAAGAAGAAGTTGAACTGGCCGGAGGATAAGACCTTTTATGTGCCGGAGGAAGCGAAGCAGAATTGGCTGCAGGCCCTCGACAAGGGCAAGAAGTATGAGCAGGAATGGAACGATCTCTTCGCCCGCTACAAGAAGGAGTACCCGGATGTGGCCGCGGAGTTCGAGCGCGTGCAGTCAGGCGTGCTAGCCAATGGCTGGGAGAAGAATCTGCCCTCATTCCCGGTGGATAAGCCGATTGCTACTCGCAGTGCCGGCGGCAATGTCATGGATGCCATCGCCAAGGCGGTCCCCGAGCTGGTGGGCGGCGCAGCCGACCTGACCAGTTCGACCAGGACGATCTTTAAAGATAGCGTCAGCTTCCATCTCGACCCGAAGGGCCGCAATATCTTTTTCGGCGTTCGTGAGTTCGGTATGTGCGCGGCAGTCAATGGGATGGCTGTCCACGGCGGATTGATCCCCTTCGGATCGACGTTTTTCTGCTTCAGCGACTACTGCAAACCGGCTCTTCGGCTGGCCGCGCTGATGCACGCACACTCGATCTTCGTATTCACGCACGATTCGATTGCGCTCGGTGAAGATGGACCGACGCATCAGCCGATCGAGCAACTCACTATGCTGCGGGCCATGCCCCATATGACGGATTTTCGCCCCGCGGATGCCAACGAGACGGTTGCTGTCTGGCGCCTGGCTCTGGAACGGAAAGAGGCTTCATTCATGGCCCTTTCACGACAAAACCTGCCTGTTTTGGACCCCGGGAAATACCAAGTCGCCGAAGGCGTGCGCAAAGGCGCCTACATTTTGCAGGATGGCGGCGCCTCCCCCGATGTGCTGCTGGTAGCGGCCGGCGCTGAGGTCTGGCCGGTTCTCCAGGCTGCGGCGGATTTAAAGAAAGAAGGGATCTCCGCGCGTGTGGTCTCGATGCCAAGCTTCCGTATCTTTGAAGAGCAGCCCGAAGCTTACAAGAAGCAGATATTTCCCGATCATCTGCCCGCTCTGGCAGTCGAAGCCGGTGCGCCCATGTGCTGGTGGAAGTATGTCGGCCGCCACGGGGACGTAATCGGTCTGGAGCGCTTTGGCGCTTCCTCCCCAGGGCCCAAGGTGCTGGCAGAGCTCGGTTTCACTCCGGAGAACATCACCAAGCGGGCCAGGCAATTGCTGGAGCGGGTCCGGCCTGCAGCAACGGCAGGCAAGGCCTAAACAATTATGGGTGCCCCATATCTCGCACGTTTTTGTGCGAGATGTGGGGCGCCGCGATTCTCAAGGTGAAATCCCACATGGCGGAGATCAGCACTATTCTTTGGGACGTGGGCGGCGTTTTGCTCACCAATGGCTGGGATCGTATCGAACGCGCTGCGGTCATGGAGCAGTTCGCAGTGGATAGCGCCTCCTTCGAGCTGCGGCACGAGATCGCCAATGACCCGTGGGAAAAGGGCTTGATGACCGCGGAGCAATATCTCTTCCAAACCGTCTTTTACGAGCCGCGGCCCTTCACACCCGCGGCTTTTTTGCAGGCGATGAAGCAGCGATCGGTATTACTCCCGCATGGCGCCATGCGGGTCCTTCAGGAACTTGCGGCATCAGAGGAGATGGAGCTGGTGATGTTCAACAACGAGGCCCGCGAGTTGAACGACTACCGGATCGAGCGCTTTGAGCTGGGCAGGTACTTCGATGTTTTCCTCAGTTCCTGTTACCTGGGTCTGCGCAAGCCGGATCTTAAATTCTTTGAGTTAGCGCTTGACGTGCTCCAGCGCGACCCGGAGGAAGTGGCTTTTATCGACGACCGGCAGGGGAACTGCGAGGCGGCGGAAGCTCTGGGAATTCACGCAATCCACTATCAGGATGAAGCACAATGCGTGCAGGCGCTGGAGCAATTGGGCCTCGATACCGGCGTAAGGACATAAACATAACTGTGTGAGCGAGGAGCAAGTCCCATGGCAACCATGGAAGTGAAGTTCTCTCCCGAAGACTTGAAGGCGGCGCAGAGTGCCGAACGGATTCCTGAGCCTACAATCGTGGTCATTTTCGGCGCGTCTGGCGACTTGACCAAGCGCAAGCTGCTGCCGGCTCTCTTCCACCTGGAGCAATCCAGCCTCTTGCCGCCGGAGTTCTCGGTCGTGGGTGTGGCCCGGCGTCCGCTGCAGGATGAATTTCCAACGGACATGCGCGAAGGCATTCTGCAATTCGGCGGAGTCAAGGAAGGCGAAAAAAAGCTGGAGGAGTTTATCGATAAGATCAGCTATCACGCCATGAACTTCGACGACCCCGAAGGTTATGGGAAATTGAAGACCTTGCTCGAGAGTATTGACGAGAAGCAAGGCACCAAGGGCAACAGGCTCTTTTATCTGGCGACGGCGCCGGAATATTTTGCCGACATCATCCAGCAGTTGGGCGCGCATGGAATGGCGAAACCTCAGCTAGGCAAGGTGCACACGATCATCGAGAAGCCCTTTGGCCATGATCTGGCTTCGGCGCGGGAGTTGAACGATGATGTAAACCGGGTTTTTGCTGAAGACCAGATTTTCCGCATCGACCATTACCTGGGCAAAGAGACGGTGCAGAACATCCTGGTCTTTCGCTTCGCCAACGGGATTTTCGAACCGGTCTGGAATCGTAACTTCGTCGATCACGTACAGATCACGGCGGCGGAAGACATCGGCATCGAAGGCCGTGGGCCGTTCTATGAAAAAGCTGGCGCGCTCCGCGATGTGGTGCAGAACCACGTGATGGAGTTGCTATCGTTCGTCGCCCTCGAGCCCCCGGTCTCTTTTGAGGCCGACGCGATGCGGCGGGAAAAGGTCAAAGTTTGGCGCTCGATCCAGCCCATCCACCTCATGGACGCAGTGCGTGGACAGTATGGCCCCGGTACGGTCGATGGTAAACAGGTCAAGGGCTACCGGCAGGAGGATCGTGTCGATCCAAACAGCAGCACGGAGACTTACGCGGCGCTGAAAATCGGCATAGAAAACTGGCGTTGGGCGGGCGTGCCGTTTTATTTGCGCGCGGGCAAGCGGCTGGCAAAGAGGGCGACTGAGATTACCATTCAGTTCAAGCAACCTCCACAGTTGCTGTTCGCGAACCAGTCGGGTGCATGTCAGGAGTTGCAGCCCAACCTGATCACCATGCGTATTCAGCCGGATGAAGGAATTTCCCTGCGCTTTGGCGCCAAAGTGCCGAGCCCGAATATGGAGGTCTGCCCGGTCAACATGAACTTCAGTTATGCGGACGCCTTCGGCAAATCATCGGCTAACGGCTACGAGAGGCTGTTGTTGGATGCCATGCTGGGCGATGCTACTCTGTTCGCTCATCGCGATGGTGTGGAGGCGACATGGTCCCTGCTGACTCCCATCCTCGACCAATGGGCAAGCAGCAAACCCAAGGGCTTCCCCAACTATGCCGCCGGAACCTGGGGGCCGGAATCAGGCGATGAATTGCTGGCCAGGGACGGGCGCGCCTGGCGTAGGCTTTAGCCGCAGGTGGAAAAGACGGAAAGCGTTAATCGAGTTGCATGGCTGAGACAATAGAAGTTCTCTATTACGTAGATGCGAGCGCGGAAGCGGTAACCCGGCGCACGGCGCAGTACTTCGTTGACGGTATTCGTGCGGCTGCCGGAGCGCGCGGCAAGGCGCGGATCGCCATCTCCGGGGGCAATACTCCGAAGCATACTTTTGAGCTCCTTGCCGACGCCAGCGCGCAATACCGCGAGCGGGTTCCCTGGGACAAGCTCGAGCTCTATTGGGTCGACGAGCGCTGTGTGCCCCCCGATCATCCGGATAGTAACTACCGCATGACCCGGGAGGCGCTCCTGGACAAAGTGCCGCTGAGCAAGACGCAGATCTTTCGCATCCAAGGCGAACTCGACCCGGACGAGGCCGCGGCCAAATACGAGTTTGAAATCCGGCAAAGCTTTCGCTTGGAAGGCGCGGAGCTGCCGATCTTTGATATGGTCGCTTTGGGCATGGGCCCGGATGGGCACACTGCATCCCTTTTCCCCCACACCGAAGGGCTGCAGGAGATGCTGCGCATTGCCATTGCCAATCATGTCCCCTCTCAAAAAGATTCATGGCGAGTTACCCTCACCTGGCCAGTGATCGACCGGGCGCGGGATGTTTTCTTCTTGATTGAAGGTGCTGACAAGGTTGCCGCGCTCAAGCAGGTATTTCTTGGCCCCTATGACCCGGAATTGTATCCATCGCAGTTGATCCGGCCCGCCAGCCGTCGCATCACGCTGCTGCTTGACGCTGCCGCTGCCGCCGCATTGCCCCCGCCCGGGGCGAATGGCCAGGGCAGGCTGGAGATCGCTCGATGATCGTGGCTGGCGATGTGGGCGGTACTAAGGTGCACCTGGCTCTGTACAGATTCGACCGCGGACAGCTGCTGGCCATACATGATCATAAGTTTCACGCCAGGGATTTTCCCGGCTTGGTGCAGATCGTGGAGACATTCCTGGATGATTGCAAACAAACGATCGGTCAGCCCATCGATGTGCTCGCGGCTTGCTTTGGTGTGCCCGGTCCGGTGCGTCATGGCCGGCTGAAGCTGACCAATCTGCCCTGGGTACTGGACTCCAGCCAGCTTGCTGTCGATCTTAAGATCCAACACGTTTTCCTGATCAACGATCTTGAAGCCAATGGATACGGGATTGCCGAGTTGACGCCCGGCCAGATTCTTGTTCTCAGCAAGGGCGACCCGGCTGCGGAAGGGAATCGCGGCTTGATTGCCGCGGGCACCGGGCTGGGTGAGGCCATTCTGGTGTGGGATGGCAAGACTTATCGGCCCATGGCCTCGGAAGGCGGCCACAGCGATTTTGCCGCCCGCAATGAGGAGGAGATTGAACTGCTGCGCTATCTGCAAAGGACGCTTAAGGGACGCGTGAGCTCGGAGCGTGTCATCTCTGGCATCGGTTTGGCCAACGTCTACGCCTACTGCCGGGATGTGAAAGGCATGCTGGAACCACAATGGTTGAAGGATCGCATGCTCACCGAAGATCCCAACGCGGTGATCGGCGAGTTGGGCGAATCGGGCGCCAGCGACCTCTGTGTGGAGGCATTGAACATCTTTGTCTCCGCTTACGGGGCAGAAGCCGGCAACCTGGCATTGAAGATCCTGGCCACCGGCGGTATGTATGTGGGCGGAGGCATTGCCCCTAAGTTGCTCAAGAAGATGCAGGATGGTACGTTCATGAAGGCGTTTACCGACAAAGGCCGGTTGAGTGATCTGCTGGTGCAGACGCCAGTGCGCCTCATTTTGGAAAGCCGAGCTGCCTTGATGGGCGCTGCCGCCTACGCGGAAGCACGCGCTGCGGAGATAGGTGGTCTCTCCGAACGCGCACAGTCGGTGCAAATGGCGCCATCCTAGCTAAAGTTATACATTCATAGCTAGGGGTTTTGCTTCCCTGGGAGATGGTCATGCAAGACAGATCGCCGCGATGGTTCGCAGGCGCAGTACTTCTCTTATTTGCAGTTTTGGTGGGCGCCAGTCCGCGTATCGCGCTGGCCCATGCCGTGCTGGTCAGTTCCACGCCGCAGAAGAACGCTGCGGTGACCGGTCCCGACATTACGATCAATCTTAAGTACAATTCGCGCGTCGATGGAGCACGCTCAACCCTGAGCCTGCTCAAGCCGGATGGCACGGTGGAAAAAATCGGAACTCCCACTCAGTCGGCTCCCGATGCTTTGTCAGCAACCGGCCATGGGCTGGTGAAGGGAGCCTACGTGCTTCGCTGGCAGGTTCTGGCCAGTGATGGTCACATTACGCGGGGTGAACTTCCTTTCCAGGTGCAATAGCATTTTCCTGCTAACAAATATTGGGTGCTCCATCCTCCCGATTTCCTGTCGAGCTTATCGGTGGCGGCGAGCTTCACGCGTCTTTCCTTATAGAAAGGCGCACACGCAACCCCGTCCAGTGTCGCGTGCAGGAAATTCGGTGTATCTCGCGCGTTTGCGAGATGTGGGAAGGAACGTAGATGGCTGGATTTGCAATCCGGCTCTGGCCCGGCTTTGTGATCAATTGGAATCGAAAAGCGGCGCGTTGAGCGCGGGTGTCGCCACCTCGCAAAGGCGCGAGATATGGGACACCCAATATTCGTTGGTGATCTGAGATGACCGCTTGATCTGGCTGCTGCGCGATATCGATCTTCTGAGCACGCTGCTGCGTGCGGCAAATCTTTCGTTCGAGGCCTTGCTGCTGGGCGGCATCGTTTATTTGCTGGCCGTTGTGCGTCCCGCCAAAGCGAGCGCGACGGTCGAGTCCTTTTGCTTCCGCGGTATCCGCTGGGCCGCCCTCTCGCTCGCCGTGGCTGAGGTAGTGACGGTCATTCTCACCAGCGCATCGTTGCTCGGCGATAGCGATCTGCATCTCCGCGATCTGATCAGCACCAAATTTTTTGAAGCGGGTCTGAGTGCTGCTCTGCTGGCGATGCTGATCTGGGTCTGCGCACGCCGCAAAGCCATCACCGCCATGATGCCGCTAAGCTTGCTGCTGCTGATCGCCACCGTGTCCACCAGCCACGCCTCAGCGCGCATGGATCACCGTCTGTTGTTGGGGTTAGCAACCGCGGCCCATCATCTGGGCACGGCGGCGTGGATCGGAGCCATGCCTTTCCTGCTGATTTCCTTAGGCCGTACCGGGAGCGTGGACGAAGCCCGCGCCATGACCAGGCGCTATTCTTCGATGGCTCTGCTCAGCGTCGTGGTGCTGGTGCTGGCAGGAATCCTCCTGGCCTGGTTCTACGTAGGCACGTGGCAGGGGCTCTATGGAACCAGCTATGGCCTTCTGTTGCTGGCCAAGATTTACCTCCTGCTGGTCATGCTTCTGATGGGCATAGGCAACTGGATGATGGTGCGGCGGCTGGACACCGATCCCGCGCCTCTGCTTGCGCGACTGCGGCGTTTCGCCGAGGCCGAGGTTGGGTTGGGATTCACCATCATTCTGGCCGCTGCTTCGATGTCCGCCCAACCGCCTGCGGTCGACGTGCCCGAGCAGGTGTCACTGCAGGTGATTGCGGCGCGCATGCGTCCTGGAATTCCACGCCTTACCAGCCCATCCGCATCCCAGCTTACCCCGCCCACTTCCATCGAAACTGCGGTGCGGGAGAACGAATTCCAGGCCAACGGCGGCAGCGATGACACGGACCGCAAATGGTCGGAATACAACCATCATTGGGCGGGTCTGATTGTATTGGCGGCCGGGCTGCTCGCGTTTGCCAGCCACTTTCCTGGCATGCGGTGGGCGCGCTTTTGGCCGGTTTCTTTCGCCGGTCTATCTGTTTTTATTTTGCTGCGCGCCGACCCCGAGAACTGGCCCCTGGGTCCACGTCCCTTCTGGGCCAGCTTTTCTGCTCCCGACGTGTTGCAGCATCGCGCTGCTGCGTTGCTCATCCTGTGCTTTGCGGCATTCGAGTGCGCGGTGCAGGCGGGCAAATTAAGGGCTCGTTGGGCGGCTATGATTTTTCCCATGATGTGTGCGCTGGGAGCCGCGGTTCTGCTCACCCATAACCACGCCCCCAGCGATATGGCACAGGACCTGCTGGCGTCGCTCAGCCATACCCCCATCGCCTTGTTAGGCGCGACGGCGGGATGGGCCCGCTGGCTGGAATTGCGGCTGCCTCCCGGCCGTGCATCTAGAACCGCAGGTTACGTCTGGCCGCTGTTCCTGTTCGCTGCCGGCCTGGTGCTGCTCAATTACCGGGAAGCTTGACCGGCTGCAGCATAGGAGATGTCTGCATGGCTAACCGATTCCTGGCTTCGCTTCTGCTTCCGGCTGCTTTAGGCGGACCGATCGGCGTTCGCGGGCTCGCCCAACAGGCGCCTCCCACGCCGGTTCAGAAGCCGCTGGCCGCACCGCCTCCAGGCGGCATGCATGCGGCAGATGTGCTGATGAATCTGAGCAGTGATATGGAGTCGCTGGCACATGCAGTCGAGCCCGCGGTGGTCAAGATTTACTCCGCCGGGCTGGCGCCAGTCGAGAGCGGCGATACCAACAAGACTGCCTTCCTGGCCCAGCAGCGATCGGTTGGGTCCGGAGTGATCATGGACCAGCAAGGCTACATCCTGACCAACGCCCATGTGGTGCAGCGTGCGCGCACTCTGAGCGTGCTGGTGCCGGATGAGAGCGGGGTTGTAGACGCCGGCAGCGACCGCGCCGAACCGCCGGCAACCGCCATGCCCGCTCACGTGATCGGCCTGGACACGGTGACCGACCTGGCGGTGATCAAAGTAGAAAAGTCAGGCCTGCGCGCATTGAAGTTTGGCGACTCCGATCGTGCGCATCCGGGCCAACTGGTGCTGGCTTTTGGCAGTCCATTGGGGTTGCAGGACAGTGTCAGCCTGGGCGTAATCAGTGCCGTAAATCAACAGCTCGACCCGGACAGTCCCATGGTCTACCTGCAAACCGATGCGGCCATCAATCCTGGTAACTCCGGCGGCCCGCTGATCGACATGCGGGGAGACGTGGTGGGTATCAACTCCATGATCGAGACTCAATCCGGGGGCAACGAGGGCGTTGGCTTCTCCATCCCGAGTAACACGGCTCGCATTGTTTACCAACAATTGGTGAAGTATGGCCGCACCCGGCGGGGAACGATCGGCGTGTATCCCACCAACCTTACCCCCGTGCTCGCGCAGGGACTGGGGTTGACGCGCAACGCTGGCGTATTGATCGAAGACGTAGTGCCTGATTCGGCTGCAGACAAGGCCGGTCTCAAAATCGATGACATCGTGCTTTCCGCCGACGGGCGGTCCATGCGAGACACCAAAGAGTTTGCGCTGATCATGTTTCGCAAGCTGCCAGGGGAGACTGTTCATCTTTCTATTCTGAGCGGCACGGCGACCAGGCAGGTCGATGTGCCGGTCATGCAATCGCCACGGGATCCAATGACTCTGCTTAATCCAACCGATACCGATCAGGATTTGATCCCACGGTTGGGCGCGCTGGTTGTGCCGATCACCCCGGAGCTAGCCAGCCAGATTGGCAGCCCGCGGCAATCGGGAGGCCTGCTGGTTGTCGCCCGCACTTTTGGCGCCGCAGCCGCCGAAGTGAATCTTAAGACGGGAGACATCCTCTACAACGCGAACAACATTAAGCTCGACTCGGTGGCAGTCCTCAGGAACTTTATGACCGGGCTAAAGTCCGGAGATGCAGTCGTGTTGCAGATTGAGCGCGACGGACTACTGACCTTCCTTTCCTTTCGCTTCGAGGAATAGTCAAATAGAGACATCGCTTCCATATCTGAATACAGGAGAGAGCCGGGCAAAACGTGGCGCATAGCAGAATGAAATTTGGGCTATCTTTCGCAGTTGGGTTTCTCATGCTACCCGCGGCCGCCCAGGCTCAGCGGTTGCCCAGCGTGGCCAGACCCCAGCACTATACCTTGCAACTGGCGCCGGACCTGCAGGCGGCGGCCTTCACCGGGCAGGAAACGATTGATCTCACCTTGGCGCAGGCAGTGGATTCGATTGTGCTGAACGCCTGGCAGCTCAAGTTTGACTCGGTCACGGCAGAGACCTACGGCAGGACATTGACCGCGGAAGTCTCCCTCGATCCCGGACTGCAGCAGGTTACGTTTCATTTTGCGCGCAGGCTGGCTGCCGGGCCAGTCAAGCTGAAGATTGCTTACAGCGGCATTTTGAACGGAGAATTGCGCGGCTTCTATCTGTCGCGCACGGCCAAGCGAAACTACGCCGTAACCCAATTTGAACCAACCGACGCGCGCCGGGCCTTTCCCTCTTTCGATGAACCTGCGTATAAAGCCACCTTCGATATCAGTCTTATCGTGGCCCAGGGGGATACGGCGATAAGCAATACCAATATCGTCTCCGACTCGCCCGGCCCCATCGCAGACGAACACACCATCACCTTCGCCCGCACGCCGAAGATGTCAACCTACCTGGTGGCATTCCTGGTGGGCGATTTCAAGTGTCTTTCGGGCGAGAGTGATGGCGTTCCTATCCGCGCCTGCGCCACTCCTGACAAGGTGCAGCTGGCGCAATTTGCGCTTTCCGGCGCTGAGTTCTTTCTCCACTACTACGATGACTATTTCGGCATCAAGTACCCCATGCCCAAGCTGGATATGATTGCGCTTCCGGACTTTGAGGCGGGTGCCATGGAGAACTTCGGCGCCATCACCTATCGTGAAACCGCCATGCTGGTGAACGAGAAAACTGCTTCTATCGGCGCGAAGAAGATAGTAGCCGTGGATGTCGCGCACGAGATGGCGCATCAATGGTTCGGGGACATGGTGACCATGGAGTGGTGGAACAACGTCTGGTTGAATGAAGGCTTCGCCACCTGGATGTCGAATAAGCCCCTGGCCGCATGGAAGCCGGAATGGGAGATTCCTCAGGACCAGGCCTCGGAGCTCAACACGACCCTGGACCTCGATGGCGGCCGCGCGACCAGACCCATTCGCTCCCGGGCCGAGACTCCCGCCGAGATCAACGAGATGTTTGACGGCATCGCCTACGGCAAGGCTGCAGCTGTACTTCTGATGACGGAAAACTATCTTGGCGAAGCGCAATTTCGCGAGGGCGTGCATCGTTACCTGCAGGCGCACATGTATGGCAATGCCACGGCAGAGGACTTCTGGAATACGTTACAAGCGTCGAGTGGCAAACCCGTGGATAAGGTCATGGAAAGCCTGGTGGCGCAGCCAGGAGAGCCGCTGCTGACCTTTGGCAACGTGCGCGACGGCAGAGTAGAGGTGACGCAGAAGCGCTTCTTCCTCAACCCCAAAGACGCAGAAGATCAAAACCAGAGCTGGGTCTTGCCGGTTTGCCTTAAAGGAACCGGGGATCAGCCTGATTGCCCCATTCTTAGCGCCCATACTCAGCGCCTCGACGTGCCCCAGGCGCCGGTGTTCTACGGCAACGCCGGCGGCAAGGGCTACTATCGCAGCAGTTACGATAGCCCCGACTATCAACAGCTGCTGCGCATGGTAGAGACCAGCCTTACGCCCTCCGAACGAATCACTTTCTTGGGCAGCCAGTGGGCGCTGGCTCGCGCCGGCATCGCCACCGTAGGCGACTTTCTGAATCTCGCTGCCGCGGTTCGTGATGACGACAGCTCATTTGTAATTAGTACGGTCTCCGCCGCATTGCGGATCATCGATCAGCAAGTGGCCTCGACGCCCGAGGAGCACACGGAGATTGCCGCTTGGGTGCGCAAGAACTTTGCTCCTGCTCTGGCGCGTCTGGGTGCGCCGGTTGCCGCCGAGGCGCCGGATAAGAGCCTGTTGCGAGCCGCACTCTATGGCCTGCTGGGCAACATCGGCAGTGATCCTCTGATCATCGCCGATGCCAGGCAGATCTCGGAGCAATATCTCCGCGACCCTGCTTCCGTCAACCCGACCTTGGCGGCCACGGCGCTTAATGTCGCGGCGCAGAACGGGGACGCTGCGTTCTTCGACCGGTTGCAGCGAGTCAGCCAGTCGGCCGACGATCCTCAGGTTCGCATCCAGGCTTTTCAGGCCCTGGCAAGCTTCCGCGATGCCGCGTTGGTCGCTCGCGCTCTCGACTACGCTCTGTCGGCCCAGGTAAAAAACCAGGATTCCTTGCGATTAGTCCAGTTGGAGATGAAGGACCGTCGCACGCGGGATGTGGCCTGGCAGTATGTTCAACAGAACTGGCCCAGGGTGAGGGCTCAGATCACGACCTGGATGGGCGGCTCGTTGGTCGAGTCTATGGGCGGATTCTGCAGTGTGGACCGCAGCAACCAGGTTGCGGAATTCTTTGAAGAACACACTGTGCTGGCAACCTCGCATGCACTTGAGAAGGCTCGGGACAGCATCGCGGATTGCGTGGATCTGCGCGCGACGCAGGGGCCGAATCTGCAACGGTGGTTGCAGACGGTTGGAGTTCGCTAAATCTGGCGAGTGCCTTGCCAAAACTCCTCGTGCAGGCGTGCGCGATCGGCTCCGTGCAGGTCCAGCATTCTTTGTGCTGCCTGTCCTCTTGAGAGGCTCTCGACGGTGACCTCAATCGTCTGCACCTGGTGCCACGGATAGACAAATTTCTCCCAGATTAGAAATCCCGACGACGCCCAGCCCTCAAGCAGCCCGGTCAATTCCTTTTTCACGTCCGTCTCGTGGCGCACGGGAAGCAGGTCTACCGTTTCGCCGGTTACGAGATGGGCTTTAAGGTGCGCTATGAGCATGTGATGTTTTCCCTCCTGCAGTGAGATGCGGCGTGGAGACTCCAAACCATGCAGCGTTACAAATGCATGTACAAAACGGCCACGTATTGCACAAAGGTTGTACGGCAAAACGCAATCTGTCACTTGAGTGGATACATTGCATCTGCTTCAATCGTGAAGTGAATCCCGAGCCCAAATCCCCAATATCCACGCCGCAGCAACCGGTCACCGGCAACCTCGTTGAATTCGCCGATCTTCGCTTGTCCACGCCTATGACGGGCCAGCCCGTTGTGCTGCTTGAGTATGAAGACCGCCAGGGCATCCGATCGATCCACCAGGTGGCCTTAACCTGTACCGGCAAAGGTCGAGGCGGCCTCATCTACTTTGGCGGCTACGACAAAGGCAAGTTCAGTATCTTCCGCGCAGATTGCATTCATCGGGTTGTAACCCTCTAAGGTAGCTAAAGCCCCTAAACTCAGTTATCCCCGGGCGCTGCTGGCCAAATCGAAAGAGTAAACTTTCGATTTGGCCGGCGCCTATGCGCGCAAACCCTTGATTGGAAAGAACAAAAGGCCTCCTCTCGTTCTTCTGCGGGGGGCCATTTTGCGGTCAGTTCCGCAGCAAAAGTCCCCTTCCGCACCCGCCCATTTCCCAAATCTGTAGCATTCTGCGACAGCAAAGTGTAGCCTCACTTTCACTCCCCTAGGTAAGCTGCAACTTAAGTGGTAACGACCAATCACTGACCTTAATGCAGCCTCACCGCTCCGCAAAGGGGTTGCAAGTTATTAGCCGCCCCGTAGACTAGGGTTGACCGAACAAAAGTTGTATAGGAGTGCCGTCGCCATGTCCCTTATGCCGTCGAAGTTCCCAGCGAAGTATTCCTCAGCAAAATGGAAATTCTTCTTCTGCCTCCCCGTCCTGGCGCTCACTCTTTGTGCCTCTAGCGCATGGGCTGCAGCGCCTGCAGTCGTTATCGACGCACAGACGACCATCACCTCTGGGCCATTCAATAGCCCACAATCCATTGCGGCTAACAACACCAACCAGGACGCTGTCTTCATCGCCGATACGCAAAATAATCGCGTAGTCGCGTACGTGTTCGGAGGCATCTACCTGATTTCCACCGCACCCTACACGCTCTCGACCCCACAAGCGCTTGCCCTGGATGCCCATGGCGATCTCTTTATCGGTGACACGCCCACGGTTGGTGGGAAGACGGTTGGTCGTGTGCTTGAGATGACGGCGGATAATACGGGCAATCTGACTGGCGCTGTACAGGTGGTTTTCTCCGGAGCCCCGCTGACCAATCCGATCTCGCTCGCGGTAGACAGTGCAGGCACTCTGTTTATCGGCGACTACGATATTGTTTCGGACACGGTCACAGTCGGATCCATTTATTCCATGGCGTCGGGTGCTACTACCCCGACGCCGCTCAGCTTCACCGGCATCAACCCCGCGACATTCATTCCGGCTGCTTTGCTGAGAGACGCATCGACCAACCTGTATTTTGCTGACAACGGCAACCTTAGCGGCGGCAGCGTTTACAAAGCGCCGGCCGCCGGCGGATTCGCGCAACCGGTACCTACGCAATCCTTTGTCGTCACTCAGCCGTCAGGTTTGGCAATGGATGGAGCGGGCGATCTGTTCATCCTGTCACTTCTGGGATCGGGTACAGGCCCCAATCCCGGGCAGCAGGTAATCGTCATTCCCGCCGCTTCCCCTGCCAATCCTTACATTCTGCCTAATACGGGACTCGGCACCAGCAGCAGCATGACCTTCGATTACCAGGGCAACCTCGATGTGCTTGAGTCTGCTCCTGGGGCGGTCGTCCAGCTGCAGTACCTCGATGGAGTCAACATGGGCTCCGTTAACGTCGGTCAGACCGGAACTCCGGTGCAGTTCAACTTCGAATTCAATGCGGCCGCGACGCTCTCCAGCTTCAGGACCGTCACTCTGGGGGACACCAGCACCGAACTCACGCGGGCTGGGGGCGGCACCTGCACCTTTGGCAAGCACACCACAGCTCCCGGCGGCCAGACCATCTCTCCCTACTTTCCTTATACCTGCGTCGAAAATTACGAGGGCGTGCCTGTCTATCCTGGTATCCGCGACGCGGCCATTCTGGTCAGGGGTCCCGGCGCTACCACTCTTGCTTCCAAGTCGGCCTACGTACTCGGCTTTGCCCCAGTGGAGGTCACCACTCCAATCAATAGCACCATCACCGCTACGGGCCTGCAGCAGCCCCAGGGGCTGGCCCTCTCAGGTCTCAACAAGAAGCTCTATATCGCCGACACCCTGGCAGCCAAAGTCTATTCCACCAATGGTCTCGGGGGGACAACACTGACTCCCGTTTCGACCGGAAAATTCACCCTCAGTGCGCCGAGTGGGCTCGCTCTGGACGCCCAGGGCGATTTATACATCGCCGACTTCAACACGGGCCAGGTCATCCTGGTACCTGAAGTCATCGGCGGGGCGCCGTCACTCGTCAACACCGCAGGGCTGGTGCAGCACCCGATTGCTTTGGCAGTCGATTTTCTGGGCAACCTTTATATCGGAGACGCGGGTCCGGCAGGGGTCAATGCGGACGCCGGCACTCCCGGTTATATTGTGAAGGTACCGGTTGGTGGCACACCCTTTAAATTAACCATACCCAACGGGATATCAATCATCTTTCCCCAGGCGCTGACGATTGATCCCTACGGTGCCAACCTGCTCATCGGGGATGGCGGGGACCCGTCGGGCTCTCCCGCTGGCAAGGTGGTCAATGTTGCTGCGGACCTGAGCACCGCGGGGACGGGACCGATCCTTGGCGTGCCCAATCCGACCAATCCGACCGGATTGGCCTTTGACTCAGCTGAGGATCTTTATATTCTGGATGGGACATTGAATACCGTCACGGTGGTTCCAAACCCGGGGAACGGCCCTGCCTATGTGCTGAACTTCGACAGTTCTTCTTTGTCTGCTGCCAGTGCGCTGGCTATATCCCCGGGAGGACAGAGTCTTGCCATCGGGAACATCGGCGGCGGAACTAGCAACAATTTGATCTATCTCAACGGCAACGCGTCCACGCTGGCGTTTGGCAGCCTCAAGGTGGGGACCCAAAGCCCGACCCAGACCGCCACCGAGTACAACATCGGCAATTTGTCGATGACCCTGCAGACGCCGTATTTCACCACCAATCAGCCGAATACTGCGTTCAGCATCCTGGGTAGCTCGACTTGCGCCAATGGCCTGGTGATCCCTTCTCCCGGTTCGTGCACCATGAATGTACAATTCACCCCGAAGCGTTTGGGCCAGACCACGCAGCGCATTACGGTCCATAGCAACGCCTATAACACCGGCGTTCCGGTCCTCACCCTAACGGGAACGGGCAAGTAGAAAGACTGATTCCTATCAAACGGCCGGAACGCAGGTCATCGCGTTCCGGCCGCTTTTCTTTTCCCGGCAGGTTATTATTGGCGCCAGCTTAGTTTGGGATAGTAAGTTAGCTGAACCGACCCGGTGAAATCATGTTGTTGCCCGGTGACCCAGGCAGGGACTTTCCAAAATTCCGCCTGGCCGAAAGCATCCAACTCCAGGTCGTCTTTGAGCCGAAGCACAGCTTTGATGTTGAAGTCGTTCTGCGTTGTGCCCCCGGGGATGAAGTTCTTTGAGACCTTGGCGTTGCGGTAGCCTAGTTGGATGTACTCTCTGGGGCTGAGCCAGTCGGTGAGCCAGGCCTGGCCCCCTTTGCCTTCCCGCCCAATCCAACTCCCCAACAGGTTGCTCTTGTTGGTATAGCCGTATGGATATTCGAACTCGTAATAGATGAATTGACCACCCTGCGTGGAGGAAACCGGATCTGTCGATACCGCCTCGGCTCGCAGATCGACATGAGAAAGTCCGGGGAGGTGCGACAGGTATAGGCCTGGGTTCACGGCCGCGCGGCGCGGGGCAGCAAGGGGGCTGACGTCATCGTGAACGATCGAATCGCAGTAGAGGGTTAGCCATTTCTGCATCCAGGGGAGCCTCCAGGTAAAGTCGAAGCTGGAACTCCGGAAGCCAGGATCATTTCTGCTTTCTTTCTCGGCCAGGCTCACGTTGCTGAAGCTGGTGAAGCTGTGCCAGAACGAGCCGAAGGTGAGCGGCACATGGCCTTCCCCGGCGAAGATAACCACTCGGGAAAAGCCGAATTCAAGGTCCCTGTACGGCTTGAAGCTGAATTTTTGGGCGTGAACCCAAGGGTTTCTGGGATAAAAATCTCCCTTCAGAGAGCCAAACAGAAACTCATAGCGAACCGGCCCCAGGACAGTGGAGACCAGCGGAATGCGCAGCGGCACTACGCGATTGACGCGCAGGGCATAGATAGGCTCCGCATTATTGCTGAGCGCCATGCTCCCGCTTTGCGTCGGACCCCACCAATCATCTGCCTTGCCCACGGAGAACTCGTTGTTGGCCACGGAAGTCGCAAGGTTGGCGTTAATCAAGCGAAAGACGTTGGTCTGGGGTACAGCCTCGGGGGCTTGCAGGGGAGTGCTGTCAACTTGTGAAAACAGTTCTTGGACGGATTCAGGATAAGCCGCGCGCCCAGGTGCGTGCTGGTATTCCCCGCGAACATCGAGGGAAAGATGGTAGCCCTGGGCCCACGCCGTGAAACCGTCAAGGGCGTTGAAGCCTTCCTGATACGGGCGTCCATAGTCGTTGATGAGAGTCTGGCCAAAGTGGAAGGAGTCATTGATGGGAGGGCCCTTGATATACATATTCCGGGTGTAGAGATTCCGGACCTCGGCGCTTGCCGCTTTTTGTCCGGCGTCCACTCCGAACTCCACTGCCAGAGCTTGAAAAAACCTCCAGGCTTCCTCGTCTTGGGGCGCATCCTCGAGCTTGAGGTAGGTCTCCTGAAGAATCTGCAAACAACTGGTGCGCGTCCAGGGCCGCATACCAAGGTATGCCGAGTCGGCATAGCCAAGAGAGAAAAGCCGTTCAAAAGCCGGGTAGATCCAGCTATCAAGAGGGACATAGACCAAACCATAGTCGCTGGTTTGAGGAGGTTCAATGCCGGAGAAGACCGGTTCGAGAGCCGCCGGCAATGCCGGTGGGTTTGCAGTCTGTTGGCATAGTACGGGCAGCCAGGGCACTGCGGTCAGGGTAAAAATCAGAGCCAATCGAACCCGGGCGACCAACATCAATGTTTGCTACTTCTATGCAGATTCAAAACGCTCTCCAATACGAGCATAGCGCAATGAAGGGTGTGCAACCCATTTTGGGTGCGATCTCGCGCTTTCCGCGAGATGTGGGATAACGTTCAGATTGCCAGGATTCGTCGGCGGAAATTCAAAACCGTTGGATCTAAGTCTCTCTGGTGGCCAACCACTGTGCGTGGCCATATTCACCCAGGGCCACCGTTCCACTCATCGAATTCCCTGTTGCCGTGCCGCTGAACGAGTATTCAATTCCGTTCCCTCCAACCGGCATGGCACTGCGGAAACTCACCTGTTGCGCGTGAACTTTCCCGGTGAGATTTCCGTTGTAAATTTCGCCTTGATGAACACCCGTTACTGCGCCTTCCTGCTGCTCCAGCAAAAAGCGTTGCGAACCTTCACCGCACGTGTATTTCATTTGCACGTTCCAGATTCCGGCAATATTCGCCGGGGGACCCTGCGGAATCTCAGGCGCGGAAAAATTTGGCGGATGGGAGAGCGTGGCGAAAATGGCGTCCGCCACAATCTTGTCATCTCCCGGCATCATCATGTAGGGCATGATCGTGAGCGAACTTTCCATCTCGTCTGGGCGAGTTCCGCTCCATTCATCGAACTGGATGCGGGGAGTGCCCTCGTCGAGCGTCTTCGCCAGCTCGTCGCCGGTGATCTTGAGTGTATTGCCATTCCACTTGATCCGGAGTCTAGGCGAATGATTCGAAAGATCCTCAGGCATGAGGTACTCGGTGGTCACCGAGGGCAGTGGTTTGACTTTAGCTTCAATGGTGCCCAGCCACTCTTTCCACGTGCTCCATTCGGCCTCGTGGTCGCGCTTGGTCCACATCTCGACGGCGGTCAGCATGCCCATGATTTCTTCCTTGCCAACCTTCAGCGAGCGTCCCACATTGTGGTGCGGCGCAGCCTGGAACCATGCGGCCTGGAGCAGATCTTTGCGTCCCAGCAATAGTCCGGCGCACTGCGGTCCACGCATGCATTTGCCTCCGCTATACCCAACGAACGTTGCACCAGCAGCCAGATGGATATTGGGTATGGTGAGGTTTTCGGCCGCGGCGTCTACGAACACAGGAATATTCCGGGCTTTGGCCGCCTGACAAATGTTAGCAATGCTCAGGGGCCCGCTGGCGGCGTCAGGAGAAGATAGGATATAGATCATCGCCGTCTGCGGACCCATATTTGCCTGCAATTGCTCGGGCGTGTCCACCTCCACCACCTCGACCCCGAGCAGGCGCGCACCTACGTCGTACGGATTGCGCGAGTGCTTTGGGATGATCACCTGGCTCTTCAAGCTACCCTTGGTGAGGTAAGGCATCTTCTGCGATTTTTCTGGATCGGTCCCGGCGATACAGGCAGCGGTTGCGCCCGTGATGGCCGCCGCGCAGCCCGCGGTCACAATACCCCAGTCCGCACCGGTGATCTTAGCCAGCCGCGCGCCCACTCCTGCCATGAGCTCGTCCATGTTGACGTAATGACGTCCAGCCTCTTCCATCGCTTGCTTGACTTCGGGCAGAGAAAGCGAGCCGCTGATGATGGTGTAGGTGCCCTTGGCATTGATCAGCGGGCGCACGCCGATCTCCTGGTAGAGGTTGGGGCCGGTCGGCACAGAAGCAGCGGTCTTTTCCGCCTGGCTCGTGCCCGGCAAAAGAGAGGTGGCGGCTCCAGCCATCATCGAACGTCGCATGAAACTACGCCTGCTCACCTTTGGCTGATTGAAACTGTCCATAGTCGTAGTGTGCCCTCCAGGCAATGAAAAAAGGCGAACGATAGTAGATCGAGTCTCTGCCGTGCCCGCCTGGCCCGTCAAACCTGGCCGCTTTTTGCGGCCCGGTGGATTCTTGACACCATGCAGGATCACCAGTACCCTCTTTTTACCATCGTTTTCTTATTATTATCATCGTTTGGTTTCGGGTTATCTTGCTCCGCTGATCCTTATTTTTGAGAGAGGTCATTGCTGTGAATCGATTCATGAGACTAGTGTCTTTTGCCGGCGTAGCCGCCGTCGTAATTTTTGCATCACTCGAGGCATGGGCCGCCATTACCGGTTCAATTTCTGGAGTTGTCACTGACCCGAGCGGGGCCGTAGTCCCGGGCGTTACGGTCGTAGCCACGAGCGTATCGACGAACGTACAAAGCACTGCGGTTACTGACGCCAAGGGCTTTTATAACCTCCCTACCCTTAACGTTGACACGTACAATCTCTCTACCAGCCAGCCCGGCTTCCGCGATTACCAGCAGACAGGGATAAAGATCGACGCCAATTCCGCGCTCCGCATTGACATCACCATGCAGCTCGGAACCGTTACCAACACTGTGAGCGTGAAAAGCGACGCTCTGCAGGTAGAGACGCAGAGCACGCAGAACGGTGTGCTCATCGATGGCACGAAGATCACCTCCGTGCCGCTGAACGGACGTTCCTACATCGACCTCTTGAAATTGCAGCCCGGAGTGTCGCCTTATTCGCATAGCGGGGACAGCTCCACATCGGGAGTGGGCGCGACGCAGGTTTCGGGCGACCTGGACAATGGCCAGCAATCCGTCAACGGTGGCCGTACTGGATCCAACGCATTCATGGTGAATGGGGCCAATGCCGAAGAAGGCGTGCATAACGGGGCCGCCATGATCCCCAATCTCGATTCCATCGCCCAGTTTCGTATCATCACCAACAACTTCGACGCAGAGTATGGAAACTATAGCGGTGGCCAGGTCAACGTGGTCACCAAGTCGGGGACCAATCAGTATCACGGGACGCTCTTCGACTTCCTGCGCAACACGGACCTGGATGCAAGAAACTACTACTCTCCCACTCGCGGCGTATTTATCCAGAATCAATTCGGAGGTACGGCCGGTGGGCCGATCCGCAAGAACAAAATCTTCTGGTTTGGCGACTACCAGGGCACACGCCAGATTTTGGGAGCAACACAGAGTTATCCCGTGCCTTCAAACGCCAACCGCACGGGAGACCTCTCGGATTCAGCGGGTTCGCTTACCGGCACGGTCGCCGGCGCCGGCTGGGCCAACACCCTTTCCCAGACATTGGGATATCCCGTAGCGCAGGGGGAAAACTATTACACTCCGGGCTGCACGGACCCCGGAACCTGCGTCTTTCCGAATGCGAACATTCCCACGAGTGCGTGGTCGCCGGTTGCGGTGAACTCGCTGAAGTTCCTCCCTACGGCCAACGGAGTTGTCAACGGTACGCCTAACTACTCCACCTCTGCGTTCAACGAGACGTTGAGCGACGATAAGGGGAGTGGCCGGGTCGACGTTCCCACCCGGTTCGGCGCTTTGTTCGGCTATTACTTCATTGATCGATTCCATACAATCAATCCGTATAGTCAGGTATCCGTCCCGGGTTTTGCCGCGACCAACAAAGGTCAAACCCAAATGGTCAATTTAGGGTTGACCACCACGTTTAACTCGTCGACCGTCAACGATCTCCGTCTCGCCTATCTGCGGGACGTAAACCAAACCGGGCAACCGACCGCAGGCCAGGGTTTGGGTGTCACCCTTGCCTCGCAGGGTTTTGTCACTCCGTGGGGCCCCGAGGGCGGTATCTCCCCAATCAACCCTTCGTACGAGGGTGTTGCGAACTTTATGTTTAATAACTTCAGCCTTGGTGTCCCGCCCGACGCCTTAAGGCAATACAACAACACCTTTCAAATCATCGATAACGTCACCAAGATTTTTGGAACGCACACTCTGCAGTTTGGCACCAACCTCCACTACAACCAGATCAACGAGCGGAATTACGACTGCTATAACGGGTGCTATGGTTTTAATGGTTCAGAGACCGGCTTGGACTTTGCCGATTTCCTGATCGGGGCACCGGCAAGCTTTGTGCAGGCCAGCCAACAGCTTCTCGACTCGCGCAGCAAGTACTACGGGTTTTATGCTCAGGATAGCTGGCGTGCGACCCGCAATCTCACCCTCAATTACGGACTCCGTTGGGAAGCGGCTACACCTTGGTACGACACGCAGAACAAGCTCGAAACGGTCGTTCCCGGTGAGCAGTCACTCGCTTTTCCCGGTGCTCCCCTGGGCTTGGTTGTCCCTGGAGATCCAGGCATACCTCGCACCCTCGGACCAACCAAGTACACCAACTTCGGTCCTAGAATTGGCTTCGCTTATGCGCCAGAGGCGACCGACGGTTTTCTTGGCAAAATATTGGGCGGTGCTGGAAAAACCAGCATACGTGCCGGTTACGGCATCTTCTATAGCTCTATCGAGGACGCCACTGGATTCGTCGAGGTAGGCGACGCTCCATATGGCAACTACTATTCTGTCTCATCGACTGAGTTGGCCACCCCGTTTGTCGATCGGCCGTCGGGAACTCCGGCGGGACAGAAGTTCCCCTTCGTCTTTCCTCCAACCAACGTGTCTCCTAAGAATCCCGATACAACGTTCGATTGGGCGGCAGCGACACCCATTGGCGGATCCGACTACTACTACTACAAAAACAAGATGCCCTATGTTCAGGAGTGGGAACTCTCTCTCCAGCGGCAATTGGGAACCGCAACCGTGCTCAGCGTGAACTACGTCGGTACTGTCGGCCGGCAGCTGCTGACGTTTGAGGAATCAAATCCAGGAGACCAGGCCCTCTGCCTCCAATTGAGTAATCCAGCCAATGTCGCGCCCGGTACGACGACTTGCGGCCCGTACGGCGAAGACACGGTTTACACCACGGCCAGCGGCCAGACAGTGAACGGAACCAGGCCCACCTTCGGGATTAACTTCAACAGCAATCCGTACATGAAGACGGCGGTAAGCTCCAGTTTCAACTCGCTGCAGGTTACCCTGGAGCACACTGAAAAATACCTCAACTTCCTGATTGGATACACCTTTGAGAAGTCGCTGGATAATGGTTCGGATTCCTTTGACGCGACCAATCCGTTGAATCCGGGCCAAACCCGCGCATTATCGAGCTTTAACGTCCCGCATAACCTGGTCGCCAGCTACACCGTGCAGTTGCCCTTCGATCACTTTATCGGCGGAGGAGATATTGCGAAGCGGTTCACAACCGGCTGGGAGCTTTCCGGCGTATCTACATTTGCCACGGGAGAGCCGGTCACTCTCAATGAGAATGACGATAACTCACTGCTTGGCGCCTTTAATGCAAACGTAGATGTGCCAAATTACGCGAACAACGGCAGCCCTCTTTATGGAAATAAGAACCCGCGAAAGGGGCTGCCATATTTCAACCCCAACTACTTCGTCCCGGAAACAATCGGGCAAGTAGGAAACGCTATGCGGCGATCCTTCTCCGGTCCTGGCATCGACAATTATGATATGGCTCTGTTAAAGAGCACCACCATCACCGAGAGCACCAAACTGCAATTCCGGGCAGAAGCCTTCAACGTCTTCAACCATGCGCAGTTTAACAATCCGTCGGGGCTCGTCAACAACACCGGCCAGGGCGGATTCGGTTATGTGACCTCGGCGAAAGATCCTCGCATCATGCAAGTAGCGCTGAAATTCTTGTTCTAAAGTGAGGAAAGAGGTCCTTTGACGGAGATGGTTTGGGGGCAGGGCATCTTCGTCCGCGTCGTGGTTCTGGCGCTGCTGCCGCTGGCCACGCTGCATGCGCAACAACCAGGCGCTGCCATCTTCGCTGCCAACTGCGCTGGTTGTCACGGTGCGGATGGCCGCGGCGGAGAGCACGCACCGAACATCGCTACTGCCCCCGCAGTGCAGCACCTCATGGACCGCGAACTGGCTGGCATTGTCCGCTATGGAATCTCGGGTGCTGGCATGCCGGCCTTCTCATCCCTGAAATCCCAGGAGGTGGCGGACGTCGTTGCCTATTTGAGGATCCTCCAGGGGAGAGGCGATATCGTTAAGCTTCCTGGCGATCCCAAACAAGGAGAGATTCTCTTCTTCGGCAAAGCGCAATGCTCCGGCTGCCACATGGTCAACGGCAAGGGAGGCTTCATTGGCAGCGAGCTCTCCTTTTATGGGGCAGAAGCCAAGCCAAATCAGATGCGCGCCGTCATCCTCGACCCGGATAAGAATCTCCCTGTCGATAAGAGAGCCACCACCGTGGTGACGAATAGCGGGCAGAAGCTTACCGGGATGCTTAAGGTCAACGACAATTTTTCCCTCTCCCTGCAAACCATGGACGGATCGTTTCACTTCTTTCAAAAATCAGACCTGGCCCAGGTGGATTTCGGCTCTCGCTCTCTCATGCCTGCTTCCACCTTGAACGGCAAGGAAGTGGATGACCTGGTCAGCTATCTGCTCCAGACTGGGAATGAAAACGCCACGCACTCACCAGAACACTCCTCAAAATCGGAAAACAATGACGATTAAGACCGCAATTGCCTCGCTCACGCTGTTCGTCTCTATCGGCTTGCAGGCCGACACCCGTCCGTTTTCACTGGAGCCGCTTTCCCCCGCATTTTGGAATCTGTTTGACCGCAAGGCGCAAATGACGAAAGTGGGCTCTGGTTTTGGCTTTACGGAAGGCCCAGTTTGGGATCCGGCAGGTTATCTGTGGGTAAGCGATGAAACCCTCAACAAGATTTTCAAGCTCAACACCGTCACCGGTCAGAAGCAGGAGATCATCTCCCTCGGAGATCCGGACGGCAACACCTACGATCGGCAGCACCGGCTCCTGGATTGCGCCAGTGTGTTGCGAGCGATCATCCGCCTCTCGCCCGACGGCAAGACCTACGAAACAGTCACAGATCACTATCAGGGCATGCGGTTAAATAGCCCCAACGACGTGGTGCTGGGCCCGGATGGAGCCATTTACTTTACCGATCCAACCTCTGACCTGCCCAAGGATCAAAAACAGGAAATTCCCTTCAAGGGAGTCTACCGAATTGCCTCCGATGGCCAGCCTCAGCTGCTGACCAAAGATCTTGACGAGCCCAACGGACTCGCCTTTTCCCCCGACGGCAAAAAGTTCTATGTAGACGACTCAACCCAAAAGAACATCCGGGTTTATGATTTCCACAATGGCCAGCTGAGCAACGGGCGCATCTTCGGCGAAGAGCCAGGCGGACCGCATGAAGGTGTGCCGGATGGCATGAAGGTCGACCGCCAGGGCAATCTGTATGTCGTTGGCCCCAAGGGGATATGGGTTTGGGATCCGGCTGGCCATCACCTGGGAACCATTGTCGTGCCTGAGCAGCCTGCAAATCTTGCCTGGGGAGACGCCGGCTACTCCACCCTCTACATAACCGCGACAACCTCTGTTTACAAGATTTCGACCCGCGCGCATGGCTTTATTCCGTACCTCTAAAAGGACGAAATGGTCCATCGATTCCATCGCGCCATCGTTCTCCTGTTAATTCCGGCATCCGCGTTATTTGCATCTGGCCAAACTCCGGGTTTCAAGGTTATTCAGCCGCCGGGTTCTGATTCCGCCTACAGTGCGGGCCTTCTGGCCAACGGCACTCTCTACGTATCCGGGCAGGGAAGCACGGCATTCTTCGCGCCCCCGTATCCCGCACGATCGACGCTACAACAAAACTTCGAGGTTGGCGTGGAGGGTGCGGAGCAGATCTCCTTTATTGCCGTAAGACGCCAACCGGGAAGGACCGACGAGGCCTCAAGATGAAACGCAGAACTTTCGTTAAATGGGCTGCAGCCTTTCCGCTGCTCGCACAGGTCGGCCTGGAACAGGCTATGGGAACCGGCTGGGCAGAGGTGGCCCGCAACTCGACAGACAACATCTACACCCGGCTGGGTGTAAAGCCACTGATCAACGGGCGTGGAACATGGACCTATCTCAGCGCGAGCCTGGAGTTGCCCGAAGTAAGAGCCGCTCAAGTGGAGGCCGCGCAACATTTCGTAAACATCTTCGATCTTCAGCAGGCCGCGGGCAGGCGTCTGGCCCAGCTCACTGGTGCGGAGTCTGGCATGATCACCTCGGGCGCGGCCGGCGCCATGGCCGTCGCAACCGCGGGATGCATTGCCGGAACCGACCCGGACAAGGTCTGGCAATTGCCCAACACCGACGGGCTGAAGAACGAGGTGATTATGGTGGGTGGGCGGAGCGTGTTTGATAGTGCCATCCGCCTGGCCGGTGGCAAACTCGTTCTGGTTGACTCTGCGGAACAAATTTCCAACGCGGTCACCTCCAACACCGTGATGGTTTACACCACCTCGCCTCCCGAGCAATTGGCCAGGGAGATCGCGGCTGCCAAGAAACATCACGTCCCCATCTTCATGGACGCAGCCGATGGCATACCTCCCGTAAACAAGCTTCAGTTATTCGCAAAGATGGGCTGCGACCTGTATACGTTCAGCGGAGGCAAGGGTTTGTGCGGACCTCAATCGAGCGGCATTCTCCTTGGCCGCAAGGATCTGATCGATGCCGCCCTTGCTAACAGCAACCCCTGGGAGGGCGCAGTCTGCCGTCCAATGAAGGTAGGCAAAGAAGAGATCATGGGCTGTTTGGCCGCGGTCGAGGCCTGGTTGAAGATGGACGTCTCCAAGCTCAACAAAGAATGGGGGACACGGGTGCAGCGCATTGCGACCCTGGTCGAAACCGTCCCGGGAGTTGAAGCCAAAGTCTACATGCCTGAAGAAAACCAATGCCCCACACTCATGATTTCGTGGGACCAAAAAGCCTGGCGGTATACAACGGCCGACTGCGCCAAAGATTTGATTGAAGGGACTCCAGCCATTGCCGTCCTCAGCGAAGACAATCCGAGCGATGTCTTATCCCGCAAGGCGACGCCTAAGCAAGCCTCGAAGCACGAAGATAAGCTGCAGATCGTTTCCATGACTCTGCGGCCGGGTGAAGAAATTATCATAGGCCAACGGATTCGGCAGTTGCTGACCCAGGCCCGCAGCAAGGGCGCTGCATGATAAAACCGTCAGCGATTGCATGTTTGCTGGCCGTTTCCATGGCGGCATCCACGGCAAACGCTGCATCCTCTCCATGCACCGTCCATCCCGCGGTCTTTGAGGGGTGGCAAGCGCAGCAGCTTACCAACGACTGGGTGCAACTGACATTTGTGCCTCAATTGGGTGGCCGGCTCATGCAGGTTACTTTCAACGGTCACTCCTACCTCTTTGTAAACCCGGTCTACAAGGGGAAATATATTTCTCCAGCAGAAGCAGCCGGCCGCTGGATCAACTATGGCGGTGACAAAATCTGGCCGTTGCCCGAGGGCGATGATGACGAGCAGCACTGGCAGGGTGCGTCCACTCCGCTCGACGACGGCGCCTATGCCTTCTCCGTTCTCGCTCAGGGCGCCCGATGCACCGTGCGTCTGGAAGGGCCGCCCGATCCGCCAACCGGTCTGCAATATACACGAGAGATCAGTATTGGCAGCGATTCCCCCCAGATCTTCTTCCATGCGATTACCAAAAATTTCACCGGTCACTCCATCGCCTGGTCAGTGCAGTCGGTCTCCCAGTACAACCTGTCCGATGCCAGGGATCCCACGCAATACAATCGCGAGTTCCGGGTCTTTACCCCTCTCAACCCAAGCTCCGGATATTTGCTCGGTTACCACGTGCGAGATGGGCTTGCGAACGATCCTTCCTACAGTGTCAGGGACGGCTTGTTCCAGCTGAACTGGAAGTATCTCGAAAGCGAAGTGTGGCTTGACTCGACCGCCGGGTGGGTTGCATTGATCGACGGCGCGACGCAGTACGCCATGGTTGAAAGGACCAAACACATTGCCGGCGGGGATTATCCCGGCAAAGCGACCGTCATCTTTTATAAGAACGGCCCCACGGTGGAGCTGGATGCCAAGGGAATGCCCTATCTGAGAACGACCAGCCTCGAAAAGACACCCTACTACATGGAAGCAGAACTGAATAGCCCCATGGTCACTCTGGGGCCAGGTGAAACTTATGCATTCGATACCACCTGGTTTCCGTCACGTCTCAGCGGCGACTTCAACACCGTGACGGAAGCGGGTTTGGTGGGCAAACCTCTGGTCGCCCGGCGCGCCTCCGGCAAGATCGACCTCTCGGGCAGCTTTGGCGCCTTCTTTCCCGGAGAGCTCAAGGCTTACCTCTACGACGAGGGAGGGGTAGAAGCGAAGGAAGTGACACTGCAGGCTGTTCGCCCCCAGGACCCGGTGGCGCTTCAGCAGACGATTGAGGTTGCAAAGAACATCGCCCGGGTATCTATTCACCTCATCGACAGCAACGGTGTCGACCGCGGAGCCCTGGGAGAGGTATCCGTTACCATCAACAACGAGGGGCATTGATCGCATGAAGCTTGCTCGATTTTGGGTAATGGTTATTTGCGCATGTACCTATGCGTCGGCGCAGATTAAAGACGATTGGCCCTCTTACAACGGCGACTACACCGGACGGCGCTTCAGCAGCCTTACCCAGATCACTCCCCAGAATGTCGCCCACCTGCAGGCGCAGTGGGTCTTTCACACCAAGACCCCCGGCGTGTTGGAAGCCACCCCGGTAGTGGTCAATGGCATCATGTACGTTACCGGGTCTAACGATGCGTTTGCTCTCAATGCGCAATCGGGAGAGGTGCTCTGGCACTATTCCCGGGCCGTTTCACGGGGCCTGATCGATGATGCCTCCGGCCATATCAATCGCGGAGTGGCCATATCCGGCACTCGTCTGTACATGGAAACGGACAATGCTCACCTGCTCTGCCTGGATAACCGATCGGGCAACCTCATTTGGGACGTGGCCTACGCCGACTGGAATAAGAACTACGGGGCCACCGGTGCTCCGCTGATCCTTAAGGACAAGGTACTCGTTGCCACCTCGGGCGGAGACGACGGAGTGCGCGGCTTTCTCGCCGCCTTCGATGCCACGACGGGAAAATTAGCGTGGCGCTTGTGGACCATCCCAGCCCCGGGAGAACCTGGATCTTCAAGCTGGCCGGGCGATACCTACCTTCACGGCGGCGCTACTGCATGGATGCCCGGTACATATGATCAGGAGCTGAATACCCTTTACTGGGGCACCGGCAATGCTTCACCGGATTACGACGGAAGCGTTCGGCCCGGGGATGACCTTTATACATCCAGCCTGCTCGCTATTGATCCGGACACCGGCAAGCTGAAGTGGTACTTCCAATTCACGCCCCATGATTTATATGACTACGACGCAGTGGAGACACCTGTCCTCGTTGACATGGAATATCAGGGCCAGCCGAGAAAACTGATCGTCGAAGCAAACCGTAACGGTTACGTTTATGTGCTCGATCGCACCAACGGAAAATTCCTGTCGGCTACGCAGTTCGTCAAGCAGCTGAATTGGGCTAAGGGGGTCGATGCGAACGGCCGTCCCATATCCTCTGAGTTGCAGCCCAGCGCAGACGGAACCCTCATTTGCCCGGGCGTCGAAGGCGCAACCAATTGGTATTCGCCCTCGTACAGCGAGACTACGCGCTTGTTCTATTTCTTGGCTCTTGAGGATTGCTCCATATATTTTCGCAAACCGGCGCCATTCGAAGAGGGTAAGGAGTATTACTCCACCGGAACCAAGCGCGATCCAAACAAGAAGAGTGTGCAGACGCTTCTTTCGTTCGATCCCCGGACCGCGACATTTGCCTGGCGGTATCAGCAAGCCGGTGATTCTCATGGCTATGGTGGCGTTATGACAACAGCGGCCGGATTAGTGTTTTTCGGCGACAACCAGGGCTTTTTCGAGGCTGCGGATGCGAGCACGGGAAAATCGCTGTGGCACTTTAACACCGGGCAGAGCCTGCATGCCTCCCCGATGAGCTACGCGGTGGACGGCAACCAGTACGTATCCATCGCCTCCGGCAGTGATCTATTCAGTTTCGCCTTACCCCGCTAAGGAAAACCGCAGATCCCTACGCTCCTTTTGGCTCTCTCCCGCCACGGGGCCATGGGTGCCCCACATCTCGCTCGTTTTTCGCGAGATGTGGGATACCGCGAACCTTAACCTTCGTCGCCCATGGAGCGGAAGAGTCGCCGGTGTAGAGCTGAGGTATCCCATATCTCGCGAAAAACGAGCGAGATGTGGGGCACGGCGGATTCAGCCTACAAGTGCAACATTTCCAGAATAGGAGATAGTTGCGATATGCCAAGAAGTTTTCGTCATCTTGATTTGTCGGAGCGGGTGTTTCTTGAAACGCAGTTAAGCCATGGGAGGAGACCGGCAAGGATCGCTGCCGAGCTGAGGCGAGCCCGGTCGACCATAACCCGTGAGATTCGGCGCAACGGATGGAGAGCGAAGCTGCGTAAGGGCAGCATTGCTGGAGGCTACCGCAGTGTGGCAGCTGATCGAAGAGCCCGTGTGTTATCTGTTAAGGCGCGCCGCCCTCGCAAGCTGAAAGCCGGCAACCAGCTTTGGATGACCATGCTGAGGCATCTTCGCCGAGGCTTGAGTCCTGTGCAGATTGCGAGCACACTGGCACGTATGGCTGATCCGGTCCGTCTTTCCCATGAGGCCATCTACACCGCACTGTATGCCATGCCACGAGGACAGCTCCGCGCCAGCCTGCTGGATCTGTTGCGCCGCAGACACAAGGCGCGCAGACCGGCGCGTGGCAAAAACGGGCGCAGTCACTCCATTCCCGACATGACCTTGATCGACCGAAGGCCTATCGAAGTGAACGAGCGACTGATTCCCGGCCACTGGGAAGGAGACCTCATGATTGGCAAGGGAAACCTTTCTCAGGTAGGCACCCTGGTGGAGCGAAAGAGCCTCTTTGTCGCCCTGGTGAAGTTGCCCAACGGTAAGGCCGACACGGTCGCGGAGTGCTTTACCAAGATTTTCAAACGCTTTGAAAGCCAGATGCGCCTTTCCATGACCTTTGACCAGGGCAGTGAGATGAGCAAACACAAAACCCTGACTAAAAACACTGGAGTCACTGTCTATTTCGCTCATCCCCATGCTCCCTGGGAAAGAGGCATCTGCGAAAACATCAACGGCCTACTCCGCCAATACCTCCCTAAGGCGACTGATCTGTCTCTGTTTTCCCAAAAACAGCTCGATCAGATCGCATGGAAACTCAATACCCGACCGAGAAAGACACTCGGCTGGAAAGCTCCCGCGGAACTGTTCCTCCCAGAAGGCACTTTCGATTTTGCCGACTACTGGTCAAACATCGGTAAGGGTACCCTTCCAACTTCCGTTCCCTCGGCGGGCCATTGAAAAGTGGAAAGCAAACCGCGCTTCCCACTTTCCAACCGCCCCGGCTACTGGAGTGCTATAAATCAATTCAAACCCATTTCGTTGCATTTGGAGTTTGTACCCGCCCACCCAGGGTCCCGTCACGGCGAGAGAGCCAAAACGCCTCACACCAGTTCCAGTTCGATTTTCCTGGCATCCGCTTCCATCCGGGCGATGCGGAAGCTGCGAATCTGCCCTGCGTTAATGGCCTCAGGCGTTGGGGCGCTGCTACTAGGGCCGCCCTTCCAGCGCGCTTTCAACATCGAGCTCATTGCGGACAAGTCCACCTTACCCTCAGTTGGAGGCGCTTCCGCAGCGGGGCTCTCCGTGCCGGCGCGGTACACACCCTCGATGCCCTCGCCTAATTCCACCCTGGCTAATCCTTCCAAAACATCGAGAATTCTGCCAGTAACCACGCTGCCCACCGGGTGCTCAGCAAGATATTCGTCCACAGTCACCGAGGTTCGTTGTTTCATGCTCAGGCGCACCTGACGCTTTGCCTTGTCCACCTCGAGCACCTGGGCCTTGACCATTTGGCCCATCCTGAGCACGTCTTGCGGGTGCTGAATGCGCTTTTCGGCGCTGATCTCGCTGACATGAATCATGCCTTCCACTCCGTCCGCAAGCTGAACGAAGGCGCCGAATTTGGTGAAGCTGGTAACTGGTCCCTCGATGGCAGAACCCACCGGAAATTTTTGCTCTACCTCCGCCCAGGGATCACCCAACGTCTGTTTAAGGCCCAGGGAGAGGCGGCGCTCGCCCATGTTCACTCCGAGAACCACCGCTTCCACCGTGTCGCCCTGTTTGAGCACGTCGCTGGGCTTTCTCACCTTCTTGGCCCAGGACATCTCCGACAAGTGAATCAAGCCCTCAACGCCGGGCTCTATCTCGACAAAAGCTCCGAAATCGGCGACTCGTGTCACCGTGCCGTGCACGCGATCTCCGGCCTTCAGCGTGGCCGCAACCGCATCCCACGGGTGCGGCAAAAGTTGTTTCATGCCCACCGAGATACGCTGCTTATCGGGGTCAATCTTGAGCACCTTGGCCTCGATCTGTTGTCCAACCGAAAGCACGTCTTCCGGCTTGTTTACGCGACCCCAGGCGATGTCGCCCACGTGGAGCAGCGCGTCCACGCCGCCTATATCCACAAATGCCCCATAGCCGGTGAGGCTGCGCACCTCCCCGTGCACCGTTTCCCCTTCTTTGAGCTCCCCGTAGCGGCGCTCTTTGGTGGAGCGGTCTTCCTCTTCCGTGAGCACCCGGCGGTCGACCACTACATCTTCGTCGCTCACGTCCAGCTTGATAATGCGGCAGCGGATCTGCTGCCCCACCAGTTTCTCCAACTCAGCTGCGTCACGCGCCCCACTGCGAGAGGCGGGCATGAAAGCCCGTACCCCCACATCTATACTCAAACCGCCTTTGACCAACCCGGTCACTGTGCCGGCGATCGGCGCCTTGTTTTCAAAAGCCCGCTCCAACGAGGCCCAGTCCGTGGGCTGCTCCACCTTGAAGCGTGAAAGCTCGTAGTACCCTTCGGCATTGCGGCCTTTGACTGCCACCAGAAACTTGTCGCCGGGTTTTACCGCTTCGTTCGCACTTTGAAATGGGGCCAGCGGCAGAACACCTTCAGTCTTGTAGCCGATATCCAGGTAGACCGAGTCGGCGGAGACGGCGACTACAGTACTTTCAATCTGTCTGCCGCCTTCGCCCTGGCGCGCATGGCTCTGCTCATACTCGGAAAAGATCGCGTCGAATGATTCGCCGCTTTCCAGGTCCGTGTTGTCGGGGTGCGAACTACCAGGGGTAGGCATGGATGCTGATTCCGCTCAGGATACCACCACCTGCTAGCGCGGTGCTTCGCCGTCCTCTTCGCGCTCCCGAGGCACGATCATAAGGTGCTTGAGCGCTGTGCCCCGGAGCAGGCTAACGTTCTGAGGTTTACCGGCGCGTTCCGTAGTCAGCAGACGATGCAGGTCGTCGATGCCCCCCACCGGCTGAGCCGCAAAACCTACGATTACGTCGCCTTCCTCCATGCCCGCAATCGAAGCAGCGCCCTTGGGCGCCAGCGCCGTGGCCATCACTCCCGTAGGCATCGGCAACTTGTATTCGTAAGCCAGACGCCGCGGGATGGGCACATTTTGCGCTGCAATCCCAATCGAGCTGCGGCGCACCCGGCCGTGCTGCAGAATCTGGGCCACGACGTACTTTGCCGTATCAATTCCAACCGCGAACGACAAGCCCTGGGCGCCAAGGATGGTTGCCGTGTTCACTCCGATCACGCTGCCGGCGGAGTCCAGCAGCGGGCCGCCGGAATTACCAGGATTGAGCGGCGCGTCCGTCTGAATAATCTCTTCCATCATGCGGCCTGAAGCTGAGCGCATGCTCCGGCCGAGCGCGCTGACTACGCCCGCTGTGACCGAGAATTGAAAGCCGAATGGATTGCCCACGGCGATCGCAATCTGCCCGATGCGCAATCGTTTCGAGCTGCCCAGCGCGGCAGGGGAAAAGACGGCATGCTCGGTTCTGAGTACAGCGATATCCGTATCCCGATCCTCGCCGATGAGCACTGCGCCGCTTCTGCTGCCATCGGTCAACGTAAGCGAGATCTTCGCCGCCTGGTGAACCACATGGCTATTGGTAAGGATCAAGCCATCGGGAGTAAAAACGAAACCGGAGCCCGATCCTTCCTGGCCTGGCCGATTAGCCCGGCGTACACTCTGAACGTCAATTTTCACCAGCGATCCGCTCACCCGCTCGACGGCCTGCGTCACCGCGCGTGAGTAGTTGTCCAGCAGATCAGAGTCGTCCAGCCTGCCGGCGGCCACACCAGAATCGCCAGGTACAGATTCATGTTCCATTTGTTTTCCCTTAGATTGCAACCAGTCCGCGTGTCATACCAATTGTCACCGCTTCTGTACGCGTAAGAGCGCCGAGTTTGGATAGCACAGAGCTCACGTGAAACTTCGCAGTATGCTCTGAAATTTTCAGCTGTGCGGCCACCTGCTTGTTTGTGTGCCCTCGCGCCATCAACCGCAACACCTCCAACTCACGCGCAGTCAGATCTTCCGTAATCCGCATCGTGTCTGCCGGCGCGGCAGGCGGACGCGGTAGGGTAACAGCAAAGCCCGCCACCGTGGCGGAGATGGCGGTTACTAATTGATGCGTGGTGACCTCCATCGGAAGCACAGAAAATATTTTCATCCGGGCAGCGCTGCGCACCATTGCGGTATTCGGCTCTGCCGCGAGCAGCACCGCCGGCGTGTCGGAAAACACTTCCTCGAGTGAGCTGCGATTGCCCGCCCTGGCCAGGAAGGCCTCCCCCTCCGCAATCACGATTACGTCCGGGCTGTCACTTTGCACGCGAAACGGCAAAGTCGAGGGCAGAGCGACCGGCAGCAAGTCCAACTCCCACGCAGCACGGAGGGCTACGAATCGGCTCGCGTGGATCATAGAGTCCACGCAGGGCAACACCACAAACCGCTCCTGGAAAGACACGGGCCCGGGCGTCGCCCAGGCCTGTCGTTCGCGTTTGTGATCCTCAGCCACGATCTGCCAGAATTACCTTCAGATCTATTTTTACGCCGCCGCGGATTACCACCACAGCAACTGTGTCTCCAACCTTCAGGCTGGATAGCTGACGTTGAACACCGTGTACGTTATCAACCAGTTTGCCATCGACCGACAGCACCAGGTCGCCTACCAGGATGCCCGCCGTAGCGGCCGGCGCATTTGCTTCCACGTGCAGAACCAGCAAAGCCTCATCGACACCTTCACCGAAATGCGAACGCAAAGCTTCGGGTACGGGAACAGCCTGCATCGCAGCACCGAGATAGGGGCGAGGCACATGGCCCCGTTCCAGAATGGCATCTACCACTCGATCGATGGTTGCTGCAGGCACGGTGATGACCGCGTTTCTTGCGAGTGCGGTGCTGTTGATGCCCAACACGCGACGGCCCTCGTTCACCAGCGCGCTGCCGGACTGGCCGACGTAGAGCTCCACGTCGGGGCGGATCAGTGAATCCATCTGCCCGCCGCGCCAGCTACGCCAGGCGCTGCCGACGCGTGCAATGATTCCGGCGCTGGCAGATATGTCGCCCAGAGCAGAGCGGCCCACTGCCAGCACCAATTCACCCACGCGAGCAGGCTGAGCGCCAACCGCTTCCGCAGGCTTCGCCGCGCCCGCGTCCACGCGAAGCACAGCGAGATCGGTTCCCGCATCGGCGCCCACGAGCGTGGCTTGAAATGGTTCACCCCGCTGGCCGACCTGTAAGGAGTCGCTGCGGCGGAGTCCATGACGCACGGTCACAATCACTCCGGGCCGCCAAACTACTCCGCTTGAAGTGGAGCGGCCGCCTCCATGCACCGTCACGATGCTGCCCTGAACGGCTTCAATTGTTTCTGCTATTGACTCGGAGAGCTCACTCCAAACCCCTGCGCTCTGTGCTGCTGTTTCCATCATCTTCTCCAATAAGGACAAGATAATGAAAACACTTTACTGGGCTGCGGACATCGCCCAGATGGCTAGGGGTCTGGTCAGTTTTTCTGGTGGAAGAGTGCGTTGTTGATATCCGGCCATACTTCCTTGAAGGCGAAGGTACAGCCATCAATGGCAAGGTTCGTGACCCATCGCTGGTAGGTTTTAGTGAGCGTGCGTTCCTGGCTCGGATAGTAGAGATTTGCGACGCCCGAGAACGCGCCTGCTCCCACGATCTCGCTGAAATTGAAAGTCTCGTGGCCTTCATCCGTACGCGTGACGACGATGCGCGTGAATGCGTACCCCAACCGCTTGCCAAAGTCTCCCTTGCCCAGGGTGTAATACCTCGTGTCTTGATGCAGGATCGAGGGGATGATGAACTCGACAAAAGTATTTTCATTAATCGCGTCCGCCAGTGTATGCCAGTAGTACCTGCCATAGCCTTTGGCTCCCTGGCCAAACTCAGGGTAGGAACTGTTCGCCTGCGCAACACCGGCCTGACCTGCTACGAAGATGAACGAGGAGTAATCAACACTATCAAGCATTGCAGTCTTAAACTTTTCCTTTACCGATTGCGGTGGCAGGTGTTCATCTGCGCTCACGGCACGAAAATTCGGAATCATGAAAAGAATACGCTTGGTTTGTCTACCTTCGCTGAGTGGATCTGGAGCGATTGCGCCGTTTGTTGAGCCCGAAGGCGGGGGCTCTCCCGAAGCTGTCTGGACTTGTTGTCCTATGCCAACGCCAGGCTCGTCGGGTAGCTCCGCATCCGCAATATCGAACGATATTGTCGTTAGATGAGCGACACTCACAGGCTGGTCCGGCCCCTGTATCTCAAGTGTGGAGACTTCGGATGGAGTTTCAGCCGCGCTTGCTTTCGTTCCCGGAGAAAAGATACCCCCCAGCAGGAGCCCAAAAACAAGAACAGATGATCTCGTGAAGAACTTCATACAAGGCCCTTTGATTCCGGTGGTGTGAGTTTGGTGCAAGCTACTCGTGTTTCGTAGGATCTTCCGCCGCAGGATCGGAGCGCGCAATACCTCGCTCGTATGATTTTTGTTCTTTCGTTCTGCTGCATCCTCGCCGGTGCTCTTCGTTCAGGGCCATGGAATTACGACTATTTGCCGGCGCACTAACAAGCGCAACCCGATTGCGCTCACTCACGATCACGTTCTCATAGAAGGTCTCATATTTTGACGGGAGAATCGAAGCAGAAGTGTGCGGCAGAGGAAAAAAAGTTCCTTCGAAGGGACTGTTGGCCTACAACCTTTAGGGGATGAGGTACTTCTTCAATGCTGCCAAACCCTCTTCAATGGCCTGGGGATCGATGGCATAGCCAAAGCGGACGTGGCCCTCTCCCTGGCCGCCGAAGACCACACCAGGAATGGTGGCCACATGTGCTTTGCTCAGCAGCATCCGGGCCGCGGTGCGGCTGTCTTTGCTGATCTTCGTCACCCGGGGAAAAGCGTAGAAAGCCCCCTGCGGCATCTCACAGGGCAGTCCCGCCTCGTTCAATCCGTTTACCAACAGATCGCGTCGGTGCTTGTACTGCTCGCGCCGCGCATCGATCTCGCTGCGGGGTATGCGCAGAGCTTCGAGCGCGGCCCACTGGGTCATCGTGGAGACCCCGTTCACGGAATACAGAACCAGCTTCCGCAACCCGCTCATAAAAGGTTCGCTGGCTACTGCATAACCCACACGCCACCCGGTCATAGCGTAGGTTTTGGAAAAGGTATATGTGGAGATCGTGCGTTGCGCCATGCCCGGCAGCGAAGCAATCGAAAAATGCTCACCGTCGTAAACCAAATCCTCATAGGCCTCGTCTGCTATCACGAGGAGGTCGTGTTTCCTCGCGAACGCAGCTACTTCTTCCGCTTCCCAGCGAGAGAACACCGTGCCAGTAGGATTCTGCGGAGTGTTGTAGTAGATTGCGCGGGTGTGTGGGGTGGCAAAATCCTCGAGCGTCCGGGTCAGGCCCGCGCTGCGCGCCGTCGCTGTGGGCACTAACAGCGCTCGTGCCTGACAGCCCGTGATCATCTCCCGGATCGGCGTCCAATAGGGAGAGAAAAGCAACACATCGTCGCCCGGATCGAGTACCGCCTGGAAGGCGATATATAACGCGTGCGCGCCCCCGGCAGTCACGATTACATTTTCAGCAGAAACCTCGAGGCCATTGCGCTCCTTCAATTTCGCGGCGATCGCCTGGCGCAGTGGCTCTATGCCCGAAGATGGCGCATATCGTGTCTTGTTCTCAACTGCGGCGCTTAGCAGAGCGTATTTCACAGTGTTGGGTGTTTCGAAGAAAGGCTCGCCGCCGTGGAAAGCGTGCACCTTTTCGCCGGCCGCCCTCAACTCCATCACTTTGTTCCGGACCTGGACGATATCGGAAAAACCCACCTCATCCAGTCGTTTGGCCAATCGCATCGCGTCTCCCGCCATGATTGCCCTCTTTCCGCAGCATTGCTAACTTCTAGCAATGAAGTTAGCAATCAAGTCCAGATATCTCTACCTTGCGGCGTCCATCGCCTTCCTGGTGGCGGCAGTAGTGGAATTCCTGCCCCCACGCAACGTCACAGCCGCCATTCTCGATGCGGCCGCAGGCGCCATCTTCCTCTTTCTCGGGGCGTCTGCAAAGAACTAAATTTTGATAAAAATCTTCTTCCGGTACAACAACACGACCGGCACGAAGCAGACAAGAACGAAGGCTATGGCATAAAGCAGCGATCCAAACGACGGATTAATCACGGGGAAGAACCAGTGCAGGTAAATGTATTGCTGCAGGTCAGTGATCCTGGCGCCGTCATGCACTTGAATAGTCGAGAGCCCGGCCGACAAAAGTTCCGAGAAAACATACGCGGTGATGGCGTTGGATCCGAAGACCAGCCACGGAAACGTCCAGCCACGCGTCCACTGCTTGATCTCTACGGCGTAGAAACAGAGTGCAAGAAGCAACAATGTGCAGCCTGCGGCGAAGAGAACATAGGAACTGGTCCAGAGCTTCTTGTTAATGGGGAACCACACGTTCCATACATTTCCCAGCACCAATCCGCTGATCGAACCAACCAGCAGGCCGGCTGCTTTGGCGGATAGGGATTTCGGTCGACGCAGCCAAATGCCGGTGAGGACACCGAGCAGAATGGTGCCCATTGCGGGAATGTCGCTAAGCAGGCCTTCCGGATCGCGCACCCCCTCATAAAGGCGGCCGGATAAGATCTTGCGGTCCAGGTACGCCACCCAATTCTGGTTGGGGTCGAGCAGGGCCACGCTGTGGGTAGGAACACCGATACCGGGAATGGGCACCCAACGCATCAGGATCCAGTAACCGAACAGCGCCACTACAGCGGTAGTGGCCGCCACCCACGCCCGGCTGTTCCAAAGATAGAGCAGGCTGGCGAAAAGAAAACAAATCGCAATGCGCTGCAGCACTCCGTAGATGCGCAGGGTCGACAGGTGAAACAACGGAAACCCGTTGACCACCAGCCCCAGCAGGAACAAGATGACCGCCCGTTTGAGCACGTGCAGACGTAGAGCGGTCTTCGACTCGCCGCGCGCCATACGCGACTCGTTCGAGAATACGATCGAAATACCCGCGATAAATAGGAACGAGGGGAACACCAGGTCAGTCAAAGTCCAACCGTTCCAGGCACTATGTTCCAGCTGGCTATAGCTGTATCTTCCGCTGCCCCCATTGTTCACCAGGATCATGAACGCGATGGTGATGCCGCGCGCCACGTCGAGCGAGACCAGTCGGCGCATGGGATTCACCATGGTCTGCGGAGCGGCTGTGATCGTATTCTTGGTAACCGAAGTTGCCATGCAGGGAAGTGTATCTGCTGCGTCGAAGGAGTGTCCATGCGGGGCTCTGTCATCTGGTTCGTGCTGGCGGTGGCCTGGGGGGGTGACTGCGTTCTGGCCTTCCTCCACCACAACCGGCTGCAGGCTGCGCTCACCGCCTTTTTCGCCTGCTGCTTCTTTGCGGTCGGTTTCGTCTTCCGCAAGCGCGAGCGCAGAATCCTGCGTCGCTAGTTTGAACCTTCCTGTCAGAGGAAATTCATGGGAGAGGAAATGGACGGATGAAGGACGGGTGCCCCAGGTTCGCCAAAGCGTACCTGGGACGAAAAAGACGGGCGAAGCCCACCATTGCTGTTGTATTTTCTGGCAGGTTAGGCGGAGAGAACCCCTGAATACACCGCCATTCCGGCGACGGCATCCACTCCGATAGAGTCCAGGGCATCGATCTCGGCCTGCTCCCGGATGCCCCCAGCCACAATCAGCTGCCGTTTAGTCCTTTGCCTCAGGCGGTGTGCCACCTCGATAGGAAAGCCCTGCATGGTCCCTTCCCGGTCGATATGGGTATAAAGAAAGCCGCCGCAAAATGGTTCCAATTGAGGCACGGCTTCGTCCGGAGTAAGCTCCACCTGGTCCTTCCAACCCTTCACTGCCACTCGCCCTTGTTTCGTATCGATGCTGAACACCAACTGCTCCAGCCCCACTGCTCCGGAAAGCGTTCGCGCAAACCCGATATTCACCAGGTCCGCTCCGCCAAAGAGCGCTGAGCCCACGATCACCCGCCTGGCGCCGGCAGACAGGACCGCGGCAGCCTTTTCTACCGTGCCGATGCCGCCGCCCACCTGGCAAGGCAACCGGCTGGCGATCCTGGTGATCAATTCGCCGTTGTCCCCCTGCCGCATCGCAGCGTCGAGGTCAATCAGCTGCACCAGCGGATAGCGTTGAAAGCGGCCAATCCAGTATTCGAAGTCGTCAAAGGCCAGCTTGAGCGTCTCCCCTCGCACTAGCTGCACGATGCGCCCACCCATCAGGTCGATGGATGGAATCAGCATGGCAGCCTCACCGGGACCCCCAGCACCGCCAACTCCTGCTTGAGCGCCCGGACGTCGGCAATGCCAAAGTGAAAGATGCTCGCTGCCAGCGCCGCGTGTGCCTTGCCTTCCTGGAACACCTGGGCAAAGTGCTCCGCCGACCCGGCCCCGCCAGAAGCGATCACGGGGATCTGCACCGCCTCGCTAACCCGCGCTGTGAGCTCACAATCAAATCCCGCGCGGGTGCCGTCGGCATCCATCGAAGTCAGTAGAATCTCTCCCGCCCCGCGCCGTTCTGCTTCCCGCGCCCATTCAATCACCCGGCGTCCGGTGCGCGTGCGTCCACCGCTCACAAACACCTCCGCCTGGCTAACCGGGCTTCCGGGGACGCGTCGGCCATCAATGGCCACGATCACTGCCTGGGCGCCAAAGCTCCTCCCGATAGCGTCAATGAGGTTGGGATCGGCAATTGCCGCCGAGTTGACACTCACCTTGTCGGCGCCGGCATCGAACACCGCCGCCGCCTCGTCGGCCGAGCGTATGCCGCCGCCCACGGTGAACGGGATGAACAGCTGCTTTGCGGTTCGCCGTACCGTATCCAGCAGCGTGCCCCGGCCCTCGTGGGTGGCTGTGATATCGAGCAATACAATCTCATCGGCGCCCGCCGCCGCATGCCGCTTGGCCAATTCCGCAGGATCTCCGGCATCGACCAGGTCCACGAACTGCACTCCCTTCACCACCCGCCCGCTGCGCACATCCAGGCAGGCGATGATCCGCTTGGTCAGCATGCCAGCTCCACAAAGTTCCGCAGGACACGCATGCCTGCCGTCCCGGACTTCTCCGGATGAAACTGCACTCCCATTACATTGCCGCGCTCAACCGCGCCTGAAAAAGGGCCGTCATAAACGGTAACCGCGACTGTTCCGCTTATCAAAGGAGCACGGTAGGAGTGGGTGTAATAGACGAAGGCGCGGTCCTCGACGCCGTGCATCAGGCGCGATTGAGAATTGACGCGCACCTCGTTCCAGCCCACATGCGGCACCTTCATGCCAGGGGCAAACCGCTGGCATTGGCCCCTGAACAGGCCCAGCCCTCTCACTGCCGGGGCTTCCGTGCTGCCCTCGAATAACCATTGCAGCCCCACGCAGATTCCCAGAAAAGGGACGCCCTGCGCTATCGAATCACTGACCGCGGCGGCCAGCCCAGTCTCCGCAAGTAGCTGCGTAGCCTGAAAATGGCCGACCCCGGGAAGGATGACTTTCTCCGCCCTCCGCACCACCTCAGGATCTGCCGTGACTGTTGCTTCGAAGCCGAGAGCATCGAGCGCCTTCATCACCGAGGTCAGGTTGCCGGCCTTGTAGTCGATGACCGCGATCACAGCAATCCCTTGGTGCTCGGAAGCATCTCGCCCAGTTGCTTATCCCGGGAGCAGGCAACGCGCAACGCCCGGGCGAAAGCTTTAAACAGGGCCTCGATTTTGTGGTGGTTGGAGCGGCCGTACATCGTGGCGATATGCACATTGGCCCGCGCCCCGCGCGCGAAGCCTTCGAAGAAATCTTCCACCAACTCGCTCTGCAAGTCGCCTACCAGGCGTTTCTTTACCTTGGTCTTAACCACGCAAGACACTCGTCCGCTTAGGTCGACCGCGGCGACGCCCAGGGTCTCGTCCATCGGCATCAGGAAGTATCCGGCGCGCAAAATACCCTTCTTGTCGCCCAGCGCCTGATCGAAGGCCTCACCCAGCGCAATGCCTACGTCTTCCACCGTGTGGTGCTGATCGACGTCCAGATCGCCATCGCATGCGAGATCGAGGTCGAATGCCCCGTGACGCGTAAACAGCTCCAGCATGTGATCGAAGAAGCGAATGCCGGTCTTGACTTTGTAGTGCCCGCTGCCTTCCACGACCAGCTTCAGCGAGATTTTGGTCTCGGTCGTCTTGCGCTCGATAGCGGCGTGGCGCTTCTTCTGCGGGACAGCCTTCTTCTTTGCCATCATGCCCTCTCCCACCCCATCTCATTCAGCGCTTCGGCCATGGCGGCCACGGCCTGTCTCATCTGATCCTGCGTTCCTACGGTGATGCGAACACACCCGGCGCAGCCCTGGTCTTTTGAACGGTCGCGCGTCAGCACACCGCGCCGTTGCATGGCCTGTACAAACTCGGCATGCCGGGGCCCGATCTTCACCAGGACAAAATTGGCCTGCGAAGGCCATTGAGGCACTCCCAGGCGGCGCAGGCTCTCCACCATCTCTGCCCGCGCCGCCCTTACTTCTCCGACATACCATTCCAGGTACCGGTCGTCGTCGAGTGCCGCCGGCAGGCAGGCCAGGGCCAGCGAGTTCACGCTGTAGGGGGAAATGACCGTCCGCAACCACTGGTGCATGCCGGCGGGGGCGGCCAGCATCCCCAGTCGCAGCCCTGCTAGTCCGTAGGCCTTGGAAAAGGTACGGGCCACGACCAGGTTCGGCACCTCCCCCACCAGGTCCATCACCGTTTGCCCGCAGAAGTGGTAGTAAGCCTCATCCACCAGGACCACTGCCTGCGGGGCGCGGTGTAGAACCTCAAGAACCTGCTCCCGGCTGGCGACCGTACCCGTAGGGCTATTGGGGCTGGCGATGGCGATCAATTTCGTCTCCGGGGTGATGGCCGCCAGCAAAGCCTCGAGCGGGAAAGCAAAATCCTCGCCGCAAGGTACCGTCTTGACGATTGCATCCGTGCAGGATCCATAAACCTCATACATGGAGTAGGTCGGGGTAGGGAAGAGAAACTCGTCTCCGCGATCCAGGTATGTCTGGCAAAGCACGTGGATTGCCTCGTCCACTCCATTAGTCAGCAGCACCGCGGCAGGTTCAAGGCCCAGGTGCTGCGCGACCTTAGCTTCTACCTGGCCTCGCTCGGGATACTTCGTTAAGTCCGAGGCCGCGATCCTGGCCAGCGCTTCGAGCACCCGCGGAGAGCAAGCGACGGTGTTTTCGTTAAAATCCAGCCGCAGCCCCTGCCGCCCGCTGAGCGGAGGATGATAAGCGTGCATCCGCTGCACCGCGGCTCGCGGCGCCGGAGTTTGTTGCAATAGGGTCTTAGCCATCGATCCCCCTCGCCCGCACCGCTTCGGCGTGGCCAAGCAATCCTTCCGCGTTGGCCAGCGCGATGGCGGCCGGTCCCAGCTTCTGCAACCCCGGCAGCGTATATTCCTGCACCGTGATCACTTTCAAAAAGTCCATCACGCTGAGGCCGCCACGCACCCGAGCAACGCCGCCGGTAGGCAGGGTGTGGTTGGGGCCGGAAACGTAATCCCCCATGGGCTGCGGCGAATAGCGGCCAATAAACACGGAGCCTGCATTGCGCACCCAGTCGAGGTCCTGCTTGGCATCGACCGTCAGATGCTCGGGGGCCAGCCGGTTAGTAATTTCGTGGGCCTCGTCCACGGAACCCGCGACCACCGCCAGGCCATTCCGCTCAATTGCCTGCCTGGCAATCGGATTCGTCTTTACCCGCTGAGCAACTTCTTTAACCACCTCTCGGGCAAGGGCAAGATCGGTCGTGATCAGGATCGCCAGAGCCTCAGGGTCATGCTCCGCCTGGGCCACCAGGTCCGCCGCGATGCCTATGGAGTCGCCGTTCTCACTGGTCACCACGATCTCCGTCGGGCCCGCCAGCATGTCGATGGCGCAATCGAAGGCCACCATTTTTTTGGCCGCGGTCACATACCAGTTGCCTGGGCCCACTATCTTGTCCACGCGGCCAATGCTTTCCGTGCCAAAAGCGAGCGCCGCTATCGCCTGGGCTCCACCGATGCGGTAAAACCCGCTCACCCCGAGTAGCGCCCCGGCCGCCAGCGTCTCCTTTGCCGGTTTCGGCGAAACCACTACGATTCGCTGCACCCCGGCCACCTGCGCCGGGATCACCGTCATCAGCAGGGTAGAGGGCAACGGATACCGTCCGCTGGGCACATAACACCCTACTGCGCCCAGGGCCCGTACCTGTTGCCCGGTAGTGAGCCCCGCGGCCGTCGCGCTCCATTGTTTCGGCATCTGCCGTGCCGCGAATCGCCGGATATTGCCCGCCGCGGTCTGCATCGCGGCCTGGAGCGTCTTGGGCATCTCCTCCCACGCCTGCTCCATCTCAGCGCGGCTTATTTCCAGCGGCTGTTGCGCCGTCAGGCCGTCCAGCTTCGCCGCGTAGCGGCGCAGAGCCTGGTCCCCGCCCTTGCGCACATCGGCCACGATGCGCCGCACGACTGGCATCGCCCGCGCTGTATTCCGGGCGCCTCGCAACTCCAGCTCGCTCAGCATCTGCCGGGTCTCCCTGCCACCACGGCCCTGTGTCTTCACCACCCTCATGCAGACTCCGTCGTTCTAGGAAATTGTGGGTGCTCCATATCTCCCGCCTTGCGAGATGTGGGAAATCACGGAGCTTTGACCGTCCGCATTAGAAAACAATCTTGTTGAGCGGATACTCGACGATCCCGGTTGCTCCCGCACTCTTAAGCTTTGGAATTACATCGCGCAGCACGCTCTCTTCGATCACCGTATTCACCGCCGCCCAGCCGGCATCGCTAAGCGCGGAGATGGTCGGCGAATCCAACGCCGGCAACATGGCCAACACCTGGTCCAGATGTTTCTTCTCAACGTTCATCATCAATCCCACCCGGCCTTTCGCCGCAATCGCCCCATTGAGCATGAGTGAGATGTTGTCGATCTTTCGCTTCTTCCAGGGATCACCATAAGCCGCCCGGTTGGCAATCAAATGGGTTTCACTTTCCATCACGGTATCGATGATGCGCAGCCGGTTGGCCCGCAGGGAGCTGCCCGTCTCGGTCACTTCCACAATGGCATCGGCTAGCATGGGCGGCTTTACTTCCGTCGCGCCCCAACTAAATTCGACCTTTACAGGAACCTTCTTGGCCGCAAAGTAATTCTTGGTCACCTCCACCAGCTCGGTCGCGATCACTTTTCCGCTCAGCTCTTCCGCTCGCTCAAAAGGAGAATCCTCGGGCACCGCAAGGACCCAGCGAACCTTGGTCCGGGTCGCTTTGGAATAAGTCAGGGAGGTGACACTGATCACATCCAGCCCGCTTTCCACCACCCAATCAATCCCCGTTAGACCGGCATCCAGAACACCCTTCTCCACATACCGTGCCATCTCCTGGGCGCGGATGAGCATGCACTCGATCTCGCTATCGTCGATGCCCGGGAAGTACGAGCGGCCGTTCGCATAAATGTGCCAACCGGCGTTCTCAAACAGCGCAATGGTTGCGTCCTGCAGGCTTCCCTTGGGGATACCGAGCTTCAGCTTACTCGCCATTCCGTGCCTCCACTGTTGCGGGCAATTCGATTGCGTTGGTAAAACAGCTCACAGTTCCCTCGTGGCAAACCAGCCCGTCGCCTTCGACGGCCACCCGGAAGAGAACTGTATCCTGGTCGCAGTCGGTCGCGGCCGAAACCACGCGTAGCCGGTTTCCACTGGTTTCTCCCTTCATCCACAGCTTTTGCCGGGTCCGGCTCCAAAAGGTCACAAAGCCCGTCTCCAGCGTTTTGGCATAGCTGGTCTCGTTGAGAAACCCCACCATCAGCACTTCGCCGCTCACCGCATCCTGCACGATTGCAGGTAGCAGACCATCCATCTTTGCAAAATCGAGTTTTACTGCTTCGGTCATTGCCGGACCTCTCCTTTTACGTTCTCCAGACCAAACGCAAAAAAGCCCGCTTGCGCATCTCGCGCCGGCGGGCTCTTCCTAATCCTGGCTTCCTGGCCTCTATCGCTGGCCGGAACCGTCCGCCGACACGCTCGTCACGTGATGATGGTGATGACGATGATGGTGAGTGCGGACTTGCATATCTATTAGAAAACTAATTGTCTCTCCCCCTGATGTCAACCTGCGGTCTGCTACCATGCCGCCGGAAGCATTTTTACGATCGGCATAGTCGAGGAGACTATTCTGGACCCGGCCATTCGGCCAAAACCGGGGTCCCCGGGGCACGCGGTCTTTGCGTGCCTGGGGTGGAAAGAATGGCTACTCCTGGCGAGTCCCGCCAGATCAACGAAATAGTAAAAATGCTTTATTGGGTCCATGCAAACGAACCTCACCAAACTTCCGTACGTGTTGCTGTTCATATTGGTTGTGGGTTCGACGCTCTTTTATGCGGCCAACACGGCCGCGACGTTCGACAGCTTTCTCAATCCCAACCGCGCGCGGCCCCCTTTTGAGCACTCCAACGACGACCGTTTTCTGGTCCAACCGCTTCCCGAGTCGAAACGCGCGGGGATGGCAGCCGAGGATGAGCTCATCTCCGTGAATGGAGTCCCGTTTACCGGAATGGCAGGGCTGATTCGCCAGACCTTCTACGCTCGTCCAGGGCAAATCTTTTCCATCGTTTATCGCAGTAGAGCGGGCGGGATGCATACGGCGCAAGTAGGGTTAATGCCACAGCGGAGGGGTCCTCCCACCGTGTCCGGCTGGGTGATCAATATAGTGCTGGTGGTCCTCTTTCCAGCCTTCTGCCTCTTGCTGGGTTATTGGGTCGTGCTGGCCCGCCCGCGCGAATGGAACGCCTGGTTTCTGTTGGGCATCCTGAATGTGGTTCCGGCATTCACTGCCGTAACCGGGTATTTCCCCGGTTTCCTCGGGCCCTTCACCATCTTCTGGCAGCTCTTCGCCTTTCAGTGGATGTTCATCTCGCTCATCCTGTTCAGCATCTACTTCCCCATCCGCTCCCGCACCGACGTTCGCCACCCGTGGATCAAGTGGCTCATCATCGCTCCCCAGATCGCGATCTTTCCTGTCCAATTCGCTCTCAGGTACGGCCGGCTTTACCATGTACGTTTCATCCAACCCTACCTTTCCGCAGTAAATCCTCTTCAAGTCGCGGTCAACGTCCTCGCCGCGCTTTCTCTATGTATCTTCATCGCCGCCATCGTTGGCAAACTCTTCGCCGTTCCAGCTCCCGCGCCGGACGCCCGCCGCCGTCTGGGAGTGGTGGCGGCTGGTTCGCTGCTCGGGCTCGGCCCGGTGCTCGTCCTGCTCGTAACCTCCACGCTTTCTGAAAAGTCGGTGATGGAAGTGGCGCCTCCCTGGGCCCTCCTCACCGTGGCCATTCTGTTCACGTTCTTTCCCCTCTCTCTCGCCTACACGGTCATCGTGCAGCGTGCCCTCGATCTGCGCATCATCCTTCGCCAGGGCACCCGCTACGCCTTCGCCCGCGGCACGCTATGGGTGCTGCAGGTGATCGTCTTTACCTTTCTCGGCTTCCGCATCTATCGCTTTGCCCATACCTCTGGCCGCGTGGTTCACCTCATCTCCCCGGTGATCTTTGTAGTTGTCTTTCTGTTTCTGCGTTTGCGCATCGCGCGGCCTCTCTCCCTATGGATTGACCGGCGCTTCTTCCGCGAGGCTTACTCCGTCGATCAGGTCCTGGTAGATCTCTCCGAGCAAGCCAGGAGCTTTACCGAAACCGAGCCCCTGTTGCGGACCATCACCGAGCGCCTCAGCCAGACCCTCCATGTGGAGCGCATCTCCTTCCTCCTGCGCCAGGGCAAGCTCTTTCACCTGCAGTATGCGCAAGGAATTCCGAGTACGGTCGACGTTGCCCTGCCGGAAAACTCCTCCACCATGCGTGCCCTGGCCATAGACCGTAGTCCCAAGCGGGTCTACCGCGAGCATCCCGACCCGTGGCTGGCACTGGCCGCCCCTGCCGAGGTTTCGGTCCTCGACCTGCTGGACGCGGAACTGCTGCTGCCTTTGCCTGGCCGCTCCAGCCTGATCGGGGTGATGGCTCTGGGCCCCAAGCTAAGCGAAGAACCATACTCCCGCTCTGACCGGCGATTGCTTTCTTCGGTGGCCCTGCAGACCGGGCTGGCCATTGAAAACAGCGCGCTCGTCCACCATCTGGCGGAGGAGTCAGCCCAACGCCAGCGCATCAATCGCGAAATCGAAATCGCCCGGGAAGTGCAGGAGCGCCTCCTGCCCCAGATCTACCCCCTGGTAAAGGGTGTTGACTTCGCTGGCTTCAGCCGCACCGCGCAGGAGGTTGGCGGGGACTACTACGACTTTATCGCCCTCGAGAATGGCCGCCTGGGCATAGCCATCGGCGACGTTTCCGGCAAAGGCATCTCTTCCGCCCTGCTCATGGCGTCCATCCGCTCCGCCCTGCACGGACTGACCTTCAGCGGCACGCTCAGTCTTGCCCGGCTCATCGAGGGTCTCAACCGCATCATTTACGATTCCTCCACCAGTAATCGCTTCGTCACCTTTTTCTTTGGTGAATACGATCCGTCTACGCGCACGCTTGATTACGTAAATGCCGGACACAACGCGCCCGTACTCTTGCGTCCTGCTTCCCCGGGGCAGGATAGTTTCTGCAACCCGGAGTCTCCCTGCACGGTGCAGCGCCTGGATACCGGCGGTCCGGTGCTGGGCATCTTTACCGAAGTTCAATATGAGCAGGGCCGGCTTCAGCTGCTGTCCTACGACGTCCTCATCGCCTTTACTGACGGCATCAGCGAAGCCATGACCGCCGATTACGAGGAATGGGGAGAAGAACGCCTGATCACGGCGGCCAGAATGACCACCCAACGCTCTGCGCAGGATATCGTCACCGCGTTGGTCGCGAGCGCCGACCGGTTCACCGCCGGCGCGGCGCAGAATGACGACCTTTCCCTGGTCGTCCTCAAGGTGCTCTAAGATGCTTCGCCGGCTGGTCGCGTGGACCTGCTTCTGCTTGGCCGCGGCGGCTCTCTCTGCCCAAACGCCGCCGTCGGAGTATGCCACCTTCATGAGTCATGGCAAAGCCGTCTCCTGCGCGGTTTATGACGCTCGTGACGCCATTGCAACGATTATCCTTTTGCGGGGTTCGGGTCCTTCCGATCTCGCTCTTGGCCGGTCGCAGGCCCGGTTCTTTGCCGAGCACGGATTTCGCGTCTTGCTGGCGGATTACTTAAGCGCCACGCCCACGGTCGAACCCACCCCCGCAAACTATCGGCGTTGGGCTCAAGTGGTCGAAGATATCGTTGCCGACCTACGCTCGCGCCCCATCCCGCGGAATAGAAAGATCGCGCTCGTAGGACACGCCGTAGGAGCCTCGGTCGCGCTGGTTGCCGGTTCCCACAAGGTGGGCATCGATGCCATCGCGGAATGGTCTGGCTTGCTCCCTAACCAGTTCTTTTCCCAGGTGCAGAGCCTGCCTCCTCTCCTCATTTTTCATGGCGAGCAGGATAAGCAGGTCCCGATCGTCAACGCGCGCCAGCTTATCCGCCTCTGCGAGCTAAGAGACTTCACCTGCGAAGCCGGAATTTATCCCGACGAGGGCCACGTCTTTAGCAGCACAGCAATGGAATCCGCCAACCAGCGCGCGCTGACCTTCTTCAAAACTTATCTGTGGGCAAGCCTGCCCAAGCGCGCTGAGTAAGGGACAGGTAAGAGTAGGTAGGAGAACTGGACGGGTGCGCCCTCGCCCCAGCGTACCGCGGATTTCCCGTTGAACTTGATGGCGTTGGCGAACCTCATGCGGCTTTCCTTAGTGAAAGCCGCACGCGCGGCCGTTGGTGGCGGCCTGTGGCAGGAAATCCGGGTACATGGGACGAAAAAGACGGGGGCGAAAGCCCCCACGGTGCTTTGCTGGACCGTGCCATCCGTCTAAATCAGGCCGGCGAGATTCTCCACCGGGTCTTTGAGCCCCAGTCCCGTCATCTGCCGCCGCGACGATTCCAGCATGTAATAGTGCAATCGGCTCGCCGCCGCGGCGTAACCCAATCCCTCTTCCCGGATGTTCGAGATGCAGTTCCGTTCCGAGTCCCTGCGGCCGTGCCGTGGCTCCCAGGTAATGTAAACACCCAGAGAGTCGGGGGAACTCAATCCCGGACGCTCCCCAATCAGCACCACGGCCAAAGGCGCGTGGAGCGCCTCCCCAATCGCATCCCCCACGGCCACCCGGCCCTGCTCCACCACGCACACCGGGGCCCATCGCCAACCTGCTACCAAAGGCAAAACTGCTCGTACCAAATGCAGCGCGTGCCGCTCCACGGCCAGGGCCGAGAGCCCATCTGCGATGACGAAGACGACATCGTATTCTCCCGGGGAAAGCAGCGCCGCCGAATTCTCGCTCAACGCCCGGCCCAGGTCCGGCCGCCGCAGGTAGGTAGCCCGATCCCTGGCCTTGCTTTCCAGGGCCAGTGCCGGCAGCCCGCATCGGCGCAGTTCATCGCACAGCATACGAACGTCGATGGCTGCATGAACTGCATCGCGCGCCCGCGCATGCGCCATTTGAAAATCGAGCAAAGGACCGGTTGCCAGGCTCACCCCGGTGCTTTGCAGGCCGATCCGCGCAGGGGTATAACTGCGCAAGGCCTCGCGCGCTGCGTCAGACATCTCCAGCGGCGCGAGGTCAGCAACAGGTTGGACCTGATCCGGCTTTCGATCCCGTTTAAGAATCATCGAGCTATGCCAGAAACGCCGGTACATTTAAGCGCAACCGCGCATCACTGTGCAGCCACGCCTCAAACTCGGGCGCCGGCCTCAAACCCAACGCCCGCCGCAGATACAGCGCATCGTGAAACGAGGTGCTTTGATAATGGAGCATGACATCGTCGGCCCCGGGCACACCCATAATGTAGTTCACCCCGGCTGCGCCGAGCAGGGTCAGCAGCACATCCATGTCATCCTGGTCGGCTTCGGCGTGATTGGTGTAGCAAACATCGCAACCCATGGGCAGCCCCAGCAGCTTACCGCAAAAATGGTCCTCCAGACCGGCCCGGATGATTTGTTTGCCATCGTATAGATACTCCGGCCCGATAAAACCCACGACGGTATTGACCAGCATTGGCCGGTAGCGCCTGGCAACAGCGTAGGCCCGCGCCTCACAGGTTTGCTGGTCAACCCCATGATGGGCATCGGCGGAAAGCGCGCTGCCTTGTCCGGTTTCGAAATACATTACGTTATCGCCCAGCATGGGCTTGCCGCCGTTGTGCGGCTCAAAAACCGACCCGCGTTTCAGCGCCCGTGCTGCCGCGTAGGCTTCATCCAGCAACGCCAGGTTTACCCCGAACGACTGGTTAGCGGCTTCTGTGCCGGCGATAGATTGAAACACCAGGTCGACTGGCGCGCCCTGTTCGAGCGCCACCATGAGGGTCGAGACATGCGCCAGCACACAGCTCTGCACCGGGATGCCATACTTCTGCCGCACATGGTCAATCAGCGTCAGCAGCGTCTTCACACTGGTCACGTTGTCCGAGGCGGGATTGATTCCGATCACCGCATCCCCGGAGCCGAGCAGGAGGCCATCGACCATAGCCGCAGCGATTCCTGCCGGATCGTCCACGGGATGATTCGGTTGCAGTCGCGTCGAGAGCCTGCCCGCCAGACCCACGGTGGTCCTGAACCGGGTCACCACCCGTATCTTGCGCGCTACCAGGATCAGGTCCTGCACCCGCATCAACTTGCTGACGGCTGCCACCATCTCCGGCGTCAAGCCTGGGCTCAGGGCCGCCAGCGCCTCGCCGGTCGCGCCGTCGGAAAGCAGCCAATCGCGAAGATCTCCTACGGTAAACGAAGATACTGGAGCAAAGGCTGCCGCATTGTGAGTATCGATAATCAGCCGCGTAACTTCGTCGATCTCGTATGGCACCACGGCTTGTTGCAGAAAGGCGCGCAGGGGAACGTCGGCCAGCGTCATTTGCGCCGCGGCTCTCTGTTCGGCGCTCTCGGCGCCAATCCCAGCCAGCGCATCCCCCGAGCGGTAGGGACTGGCCTTGGCCAAAAGGTCGCGCAGATCTTCGAAGTAGTAAGTTACCTCGCGGATCTTTCTACGCAGCCGCATAGTTTGACCCCAATACTAATACGGTTCTGCGAACAGGCGGGATCTGCTGATATTCTGCAAACCATCTTGGCGATTCATACGCGACCTCGGACCTGCATCCTGCTCTTGTTTGCGGCCCTCATGCCGGGCGCCCGGGCACAGACTCCGCCGCTATCTCACCCTGTTATTCTCCATGCCGCGCGCCTGCTGGATATTGAAGGTGGCCGCGTTCTTACTCCCGGTGAGGTCCTGGTTGAGGGCGAGAAGATCGTCGCCGCCGGCTCCTCCGTCGCCCATCCCGATGGGGCGCAGACCATCGATCTGGGCGACACCACGCTGATGCCCGGCCTGATCGATGCCCATGTGCATCTCTTCCTCCATCCCGGTGCGGAAGATCTTCAGACCGTGATCGAGTCTGTCCCCCAGCGGGTGATCATGGCCACCCTGGCCGCCAAAGCCGATCTTCTGGCCGGCTTCACGGCCGAACGCGACATGGGTACGGAAGGCGCGGGGCCGGCCGACACCGCCGTCCGCGATGCTATTGACAAGGGAGAAATCCCAGGACCGCGCCTGCGTATCAGCGGTAATGCCGTCAACATTCTGGGCGGCCACGAAGACGCCCTTCATTTCAACCCCGAGCAGCGTGTGCTCCCCAACGCCACCTACGCCAATACCGGCGATGAACTGGTGACCGTCATTCGCCAGCAGATCAAGGACGGGGCCGATTTCATCAAGATTTACGAAACCGGCCGCGACTTCTTTAAGGACGGCCAGTTCCACACCATCCTCCAGTATTCCGAGTCCGAGCTGGCGCAGGCGGTTGCCGAGACGGCCCGCCTGCAGTCACGCGTTGCCGTTCATTGCACTGGTGAGCCGGGTGCCTTGTACGCCGCCCAGGCGGGCGTGGCCTCGATTGATCATGCTTACCAGCTCAGCGACGAAACCATGCGCCTGATGCGCGAAAAGCAGATCTACGCCGTCCCGACGTTTACCATCTCCGAGTATTTCGCTGCCCACGCCGCCACCCCCGAGGACGCGGCATTGGAACATCAGGAGCTTGACTACCACGTGCAGGAGTTTCATCGCCAACTGGCCCATGGCGTCCCCATGGCCGTAGGTTCCGATGTGGGTCCTTTTCCCCACGGTACCCAGGCCCGTGAGCTGGAGCTCATGGTCCAGTACGGAATGAAGCCGCTCGAGGTGCTCAAGGCCGATTTGCTGAACGGTGCCAGGCTGCTCGACTGGGAGCACGACCTCGGCGCGCTCAAGGCTGGCTACTATGCCGACATCATCGCCGTCCCCGGCAATCCCGTGGACGACATCCGCGTGCTCGAGCATGTCTCCTTCGTGATGAAGGGCGGTGTAGTTTACCGACGCTAGCAAGAGAAGAACTCGACCGAAATTTCCACCTGCCCACGAACAGGCGGTGTAAGAAAAAACTCGACCAGGAATTCCGCCTGCCCACGGAAAGGGGTGCCCCATATCTCGCTCGTTTTATGGGAGATGTGGGATTCCACAGCGCTAAACCCGAACTATTCCGAGCCAATATGCAATTAAGGTTAAGACTCGTGGCATCCCATATCTCGCAAAAAACGAGCGAGATATGGCGCCACTCAAGCACCTTGGCTCAGACAGAGAGTTAGAGGCTCGAACGCTGCTGCCGAGGCGGCTTTTTAGACCAGATGGGATTGTTCACCCCCCGCAGTTGCGGCGCGTCCAGGTCGGTAAAGTCGAAGACCACGACCTGATTCGCGCCTTTCTGCAACCAGGCTGCGGGCAGAAACAGCGATTGTTGCGGGCCAATCCCCCAAGTGCGTCCGAGATTGTGACCATTGACCCACACAAAACCCTTGCCCAGCTGGCTGACGTCAAGATAAGTATCGGCGGCTGATGCAAGTGTGAATGTCCCGCGATGAAATGCGGGCCCTGCGATGGCTTTTTTCTGCCAGTCCTTCAACCCGTCCGGGCTGGTCATGGGCAAGCAATAAACCTGCCAGCCCGACAACTCGTGACCGGCGAGACTGACAGACCTGGTGATGCCCGCCTGGCCCTCCTGGATCTGCGCACCGTAATTGATGCGGCCCGTGTTCTCAACCAGGATGTCCAGTGTCACCGGCCCGGCCGGCACCGTGATAGTGAGTTGCGTCTGTTTGAAGCGGCGATCCAGCGTGCCCTGCAGCTTGTGGTTCAGATACACGGCGGCGTAATCCCGCAGATCGTCGACAACCAGTTGCCCCGCCACCGGGCCGGTCAATTCCTTGCGGTACAGAATGTAACCGTAACTCTGGCCAAAGGTTTCCATGGAACGAGGGTGCTCCGCAGTCACCGCGGCCGGCAAGTTACTCCATAGCGGAGTCGATTCCGTGAGTGGAAAGGCCGCCACGCTCGCGATCGGCAGCGCGGCAGGCAAGGGAGGTGGCGTGATCCCCGTCCGGCGCTGAATCACGTCGCGGAACATGTAAAACTTCTTCGTGGGCCTGCCTGCCTCGTCCAGCGCTGCATCGTAGTCGTAGCTCGTAACCAGGGGAAGGTAAGCGTCATTGGCAATATTGGCGCCATTCATAAACCCGAAGTTGGTTCCCCCATGGAACATATAGAGATTGACCGAATACCCTCGACCCAGCATCCAGTCCACTTCCTTTGCCTGTATCTCGGGGTCCGTCCTGGCATGCTCACCGCCCCAGGCGTCATACCAGCCGGCCCAGTATTCGCCGGTCATCGAAGGCTGGTCGAAGTGGAATGGCCCCATTGTCGACGCCATATAAAGGAAGCTCAGGTATCGGGCGGTATAGGCCCTTAGCGCTTTGCCCTGGCCGAAATTGACCACCGGCAAAATTCCCGGCAAAGAATCGTTGACCAGCTCCCTGCCGCCGTCGGAGGTAAACAGGATGGAGTCTCCCAAGCCGGCGCGGACCATCGACTGGTGAATTTGCTCCATATAAAGCCGGTCGTTGCCGAACGTGCCGTACTCGTTCTCAATTTGAACTGCGATAATCGGGCCGCCATGCGTGGCTTGCAAAGGAGCCAGCTCCTGTCCAAGCCGGGAGAGGTACCGGTCGGACGCGGCAAGAAACCGGGCATCTCTGGTGCGGACCTGGATGCTGGGATCGGCAAACAGCCAGGCCGGCAGTCCGCCGGCCTCCCATTCCGCGCAGATATACGGCCCCGGCCGCACAATTACATTGAGTCCTTCCTCCTGCGCCATGCGCACGAATGCCGCGATGTCGTTATTACCGCTGAAATCGAAGACCCCCGGCCGTGGCTCATGCAGGTTCCAGAAGGCATAGGTCTCCACCGTGTTTAAACCCATCGCCCGCGCCTTGCGCAGCCGGTCCCGCCAATACTCGCGGGGCACCCGGGGATAGTGGATCGTTCCCGAGATAATCTGGTAGGGCTTGCCATTGCGCATAAATTGACTGCCCGCAATGGTGATCGGTGAAGTTTTCGCAGTTTGTGCCGGACCCCGAAGGGCTGGCGCCAGGCAAAATGCCGCGAGTAGCCATATGCAGGCATTGAGCCAACGGCGTAGTCTGGTGGAACTGCGTTTTGTAAATGTTGATAAGATGCAAACCCTCATTCCGGCCTGCGTTTCGGGCCCATAACTGTCAAATGTGCTTGTCTGAGGCGGTTGTACCAGCCGCCTTCGTAACAAAGCAAGAGTTACCCGCCGTAATTGATAGCCATTAGAAACTTGTATAGTATCTTCAGCGGTTACCGGAGAAGTTACTCCGGATTCGTTTCCGGGCTCAGCCGCAGGCAATGTTGGATTGCTGCAATGGTATCGAGATAAGTCTCAAGGAGAGAGCATGAAGAGAACAGTAGTGGCGCTAAGCCTCGTGGGCCTGATGGTTCTGCCCGTTTTTGGGCAGGATAAGGAAACGGATCGTGTGCAGAACGCAGGACAAGTATTCACTGAAATCGTGAACGCTCCCGACACCCTTCCGCAGAGTATCCTTGACAAAGCAGATTGTGTGGTGGTGTTGCCGTCCGTTCTGAAAGCCGCCTTTATCGTCGGCGCCAGCTACGGCCGTGGTGTGATGACTTGCCGCGGTGGCAAGACCTTTCACGGTCCCTGGAGTGCGCCAACCATGATGGCCCTCGAGGGCGGGAGCTTCGGACTGCAATTGGGCGGCCAGGCCACCGATTTCGTGCTCCTGCTCATGAGTCCCCGCTCAGCTCAGGGTATTCTCACCAGCAAGGTCAAGCTCGGTGGCGACGCCTCCGCGGCGGCTGGCCCGGTTGGGCGCAATGCTTCCGCGGAAACCGATGCCACGATGCGGGCAGAGATCCTCTCCTACTCGCGTGCTCGCGGACTCTTCGCCGGGGTTTCGCTGACCGGTTCCACTTTGCGCGCGGACAACGACGCTAACAAGAATCTTTACGGGAAAGATGTGACTGCTTCGGCGATTGTTTTCAACAAAGCGGTGCCAGCCCCGCCCTCCGCGGCGCTGTTGTTGAAAACGCTGACCAGGAAGTCGCCCCACAACCTGTCGAAGCCGTAGGGCCGTTTGAGCAAGGCAAGTCTGCCGGGATAGCCGCGCGCGGTAGCCAGCGCGCGGCCGTGGCTCCAGTATGAAGTCTTCCAGAAAAAGCCAGGAGGCGGTCATGTTAAGCCTGTTGTGGGAAGCAATCATTGGCCTTATCGTCGGAGCGCTCGCCAGGTTCATCATGCCGGGAAAGGATCCCGGCGGTATCTTCATCACCATGTTGATCGGGATCGCCGGCGCCTTACTGGCCACTTTTGTCGGCAGCCACGTGGGCTTGTACCAGGAAGGCCAGCGCGCAGGCTTTATCATGTCGCTGCTGGGCGCTATCGTGCTCCTGGCCATCTACCGCTTGATCAAGGGTAAAACCTCGACCACCTAGCAGCACCCGAGTATCCGCGCCTCGGGTGGGCCACGCTAGTGGCCCTCGGCACTTCGGTGCGAAGCTTGATCGCCACGGTAACGTCCCCCCTTATCCACGAGTTCCACATCTCTTGGCTCCCCGTACTGCCCATCCGCCTTGTTCGATCCCCCAGCCGGGCGTAGCCTCATTTCAGGCATTGTTGGTCCGTCCAACCGAGCCTGGGTGCGCCATACTCCGGATTTCCTGTGGGGCTTGGGAGGACCAAGGAACTTCATGCGGCTTTCCTCACAGAAAGCCGCACACGCGAAGATGGATGGTGCGCCGTACAGGAAATTCGGGTATCTGGCTCGTGTTTTGCGAGATGTGGGATAGCGCGAATCTTGACGTTCTTGGCCGTTGGAGCCGGGCCGTCGTGTTGAGGTTCAGAACCCTTGAAAGTCCAGGTCCGTGCGCGGAGCGGCCCCGCGCAGTTCTCCACAGCCGTTCGTTCGGTTTCGGGAACCAAGTGGGAGGATATGCATATAAACTACTAGATGTAGTGGTTCTGGCTTGACACACGCCATGGAGAGCGGTACTTTCGCATCTCACGGCTTTACTTTTACCGTTTTGTCGCCAAAGCCTGGGTTGGTCAGTATTTCCAGAAAGCCGCTTTTACTCCTGTTCTGAAGGCGCCAGGCAAGAGCGCCCGGGGACGGCTCTTCTGTCATTCTTTAAGAAATTGTGAGGAAAAACCATGGCCGAGGCCACCAATTCTGCAACATCCGCCGCCGCGAACGGCTGGGCCGCCCACTACAGCCACTCCGTGCCAAAGCCTGAACCCACCACCGGCGTGCGCTGCACCCGCTTCTTCTCCAAGCCCGGCATTTCGCCCTACAGCGAGGTCACCTGGGAGCGCCGTACCGCTTCGATCACAGACGCTACCGGAGGGACGATCTTCGAGCAGAAAGACGTCGAAGTTCCCGCCGACTGGTCGATGACCGCCACCAATATCGTCGCTTCCAAATACCTCCACGGCCACGTCGGTACCGCCCAAGGTGAGTTTGGGGCTCGCGAAACCGGTGTCCGCCAACTCGTGGCCCGGGTCGCAGAGACTATCCGTGACTGGGGTATCGCAGGCGGCTATTTTGCCACCCCGGAAGACGCAGCCATCTTTCACGACGAGCTGGTCCATCTGCTGATTACCCAGAAAGCGGCCTTTAATTCCCCGGTCTGGTTCAACGTCGGCTGCGACCGGCTGGAGCCCAATTCGGATGCCCAGAACTGGCATTGGAATGCCCATAGCTGCGCGGTCGAGTTCTCCGTGACCGGCTACCGCAATCCGCAGTGCTCTGCCTGCTTCATCAACTCGGTGGACGATTCGCTCGATTCCATTCTGACCCTGGCCAAAACCGAGGGCATGCTCTTCAAGTGGGGCTCCGGCACCGGGACCAATCTCTCCAGCATCCGCGGATCGATGGAAACGCTGTCCGGTGGCGGCACCGCCAGCGGGCCGCTCAGCTTTATGCGCGGGTTCGATGCCTTTGCCGGCGTCATCAAGTCCGGCGGCAAGACCCGCCGTGCGGCCAAGATGGTCATTCTCAACGCCGAACACCCCGATATTGCCGACTTCATCGAGTGCAAGGCCAAGGAGGAGGTCAAGGCCTGGACGTTGATGCAGGCCGGCTATGACGGCTCCGGTCCGGACTCGGAAGCTTACAGCTCCATCTTCTTTCAGAATGCCAACAACTCTGTTCGTGTGACGGATGAGTTCATGCGCGCCGTCGAGCGCGACCAGGACTTCACCACCCGCACCGTCAAGGGCGGCGAGCCGGTCAAGACCTACAAGGCTCGCGATCTCATGCGGAAAATCGCCGAAGCCACCTGGCAGTGCGGCGACCCCGGCATGCAGTACGACACCACCATCAACAAGTGGCACACGTCCAAGAACTCCGGCCGCATCAATGCCTCGAACCCGTGCTCCGAGTACATGTTCCTTGATGACTCGGCGTGCAACCTGGCCAGCTTCAATCTATTAAAGTTCGTTACCCCGGCCGCTGCCTTTGACGTGGACGCGTATCGCCATGCCATCGACATCATGATCACCGCCATGGACATCCTGGTTGACAACTCCGGCTACCCGACCGAGTCGATCGTGCGCAACTCCCACGACTACCGGCCGCTAGGGCTGGGTTACGCCAACCTGGGCGCGCTGCTGATGGCTTTCGGCCTGCCCTATGACAGCGATGCCGGCAGAGACTTCGCTGCCGCTCTCACCGCCATCATGTGCGGCCAGGCTTATCTGCAGTCGTCTGTCCTGGCCGAAAAGGCGCCGGCGCTGGTCTCCGCCACCTCCCTTTGCCAGCAGGCTCAGTACGCAGACGGCGGCCTGGCGCAGCGGGGAGGCGCGTGCCCCGGTTTTTACGTCAATCGTGAGCCCTTCCTCGACGTCATCCGCATGCACCGCGCGGAAGTAAACAAAATCGGCCACGCCAACTCCGCCGAACCCTTCGCCACGCCTCAGCTTGCCGAGCTCATCCAGGCCAGCAAGGATTGCTGGGACCAGGCTCTGGCTCAAGGCGAGCAGCATGGCTACCGCAATTCGCAGGTGACCGTGCTCGCCCCCACCGGCACCATCGGTTTCATGATGGACTGCGATACCACCGGTATCGAGCCCGACCTGGCGCTGATCAAGTACAAGAAGCTGGTCGGCGGCGGCATGATCAAAATCGTCAACAACACCGTGCCCATTGCCCTGTTCAAACTCGGCTACACCAATCCCCAGGTCGATTCGATTGTCAGCTACATCGACTCTACCGGGACCATTGAGGGTGCGCCCGGTATCAAGCCCGAGCACCTCGCGGTGTTTGATTGCAGCTTCAAGCCCAGCAAAGGCACACGCTCCATCCAATCTTCCGGGCATATCAGGATGATGGCCGCTGCTCAGCCGTTTCTCTCTGGAGCCATCTCCAAAACCGTCAACCTGCCCCATGACGCGACCCTTGACGATATTATTCAGGCCTACACCGAGGCTTGGCGTCTGGGCCTCAAGGCGGTTGCCATTTATCGCGACGGATCCAAGGGTGCGCAACCGCTCAACGTCTCCGATGGCAACAAGGCCAAGGTCATCAAGAACGCGCTGGGTTCGGAAACCACTGCGGACGCAGCGGTCAGTGCTGCCGCCGACCGCGTGCTCGCCGCCATGGCGCAAGGCGACACCGCCTCCGTCACCGATGACCTGCGCCTGCTCGAGGACAAGGTCTCGGCCCGGCTCGAAGTCACTGCCAACTCGGTGGTGACGGCCGCCAACGCCTTCTCCGCGTCCATCGCCAACGCCGTCAACCTGGGTCAGGCCGCCGCACTGCGCGAAGATACCGAGGCAACGCAGGGTCCGCCCCGCGCCGTCCGTCATCGTCTGCCGGAGGAACGTCCCTCGCTCACGCATAAGTTCTCCATCGCCGGGCACGAAGGCTATATCACGGTCGGCCTTTACCCCAACGGACAACCGGGTGAGATCTTCATCAAGATGGCCAAGGAAGGGTCCACCGTCTCGGGGCTAATGGATTCCTTTGCCACTGCGGTTTCGCTGTCGCTTCAGCATGGTGTTCCGCTTAAGGTGCTGTGCGAGAAGTTCGCCCACACTCGCTTTGAGCCCTCCGGCTGGACAGGCAACGAACAGATTGGCTTTGCCAAGTCCATCATGGATTACATCTTCCGCTGGCTCCAGTTGCGCTTCCTTTCCGGACATCAACTGAGCCTGTTCTCCGGCCTGGCAGCGGGCACGCAACTCCCTGCAGCGCCTGGCTTGGCGGAAGAACCGTCCGCAGCCTACGAGCCGAGGTATGAAACCAAGCCACCAGCCAGCGGCATCCTGTCCGCCGCCACTGGTCAGGGCGGCGCTGGCGGAAGCATGGAAGACCGGGGCATTTTCGGAGCGCCCGAAGCTCGCAAGGGCAGTCCAATCTTCCACGCCGCCGACGCCATGAAGGAGTATCTCGACATGGGCGACGCGCCCAGTTGCCACACCTGCGGGGCAATCATGGTCCGCAACGGCAGCTGTTACCGATGCATGAGCTGCGGCTCGACCAGCGGCTGCAGCTAGCGCAGCATATCTAACCAGCCTTTCACAACCGGGTGCCCCAGGTCTCGCTTCTGAGACCTGGGGCTTTTTGCGGCGCCTCCGAAATGTTCTCAGCTACTTTTGCTGTCATTTTGCCGATGAAAACATGGCATAATGTAGCAAGGTGGATCGATGGATGCGGGCCTTACGCAAATCGGTGATTGGCTAGGGGTCGAGCCCCCGGCAACGGAGACAGAGATCCTTCGTATTGTGGAAGGGCGCCTTGCTCCTTCCGTGATCAAACGGCTTTTGATGCTCGGACTTCAGCGGTCAGAGATTGATGAGACGGTCATTCCATCGCGAACCTTACAGCACCGCCGCTCCCGTCGCGAGAAACTCACGTTGGAGGAATCTGATCGTGTCCTCCGCATCGTGCGCGTTCTCTCCTCCGCTGAATCCGTATATGGGAAGCGCGAGCGGGCGTTGGCCTGGCTTCGGAAACCACATGCCCGGCTTGAAGGGCGGTCCCCTCTTTCCCTGGTGAAGACCGATACCGGGAGCCGGATTGTGGAAGAGCTCCTGGTTCAGATCGATGAGGGAATGTTCGTTTAGATGGTGCTGTGGCGAAGCAGCCGGCACCTCGATCTAAGTGGCATCGGCGGCCTGAGGGCTGGCGGTCGATGGCATAATCCCGGGCAGCCGGTTGTCTATCTCAGCGAAAATCCTGCTTCTGCTCTGCTTGAGGTTTGCGTCCATACCGCCGCAAACGATGTCCCTCCGGACTTCACTTTATTGCGAATTGAGGGGCCCGAACCGGAGATACCTGCCATCGCAGAGACCGGCCTTCCTGAGGGTTGGCAGTGGCGGCCAGAGATCACGAAAAGCCTGGGCACTGAGTGGTTGCGGAGGAGAGAGGCAGTCCTGCTTAAGCTCCCCAGTGCGATCGTTCCCCAGACAACGAACTTCCTCTTCAATCCGCTCCATCCGGATGCCGATCGATTTCAGATCGCTGAAGCGCTGAAATATCCATTCGACAGTCGAATAAAGCAGTGATCCGAAAACGCCACCTGGGCCGGCACACTCTTGGATCGCGTCAAGCCGGTTGTGATGATTGCCGAGCCGGGACGCGAACAGGAAGGCGCCTTAAGACTGGACCGCATCGGGTTCGATCACGTGAGAGGTTATCTGGACGGGGTCACGTCTTCGATTCTCCCAAAACCGACTTGCCGCACCATATCCGGTAATTGTCACAGTCATCTATCGGATGCGAATCCTGCAGACGGGTTTTGTGCGACGGGGTGGCTAAGCAAGCAGTGCGCTATGTAAACAAAGCCTGCTCGCCGAAAGCTCCGCGCGGGTGCGCAGTGCAATCGCGGGGTGTCCGTATCATGTGGCCGTATTAGTCTTATTCTGGTGCATGCATGAAATCTCGCTACTGGACCAGTTGCGATGACGGGTCAAGGCGATCATTGGCGGCAAAGAAGTGGCGGCCCCAAAGAGCAACGGCAAAGATCAAATAGGCAGCGATAAGCATCAACCAAAACTCGACCCAATTTCGGGTCCGAGTGCGCTCGCGCCGGGTGCCCGCCAAGCGTGGTCCTATCAGCCAACAAAGGATCGTGACGACCGGAGGAGCCATTAGGCCGATGAGGATTTTTGCTGACAACGGTAATTCATCAAAGGGCATAGCGCCTCTCATATGGCCATCGTCCGGAAAATGTCCATGGCGAAGCCGTCGCGACGAGCGTCCCTTCAGCAGGAGCGGTTCAGAGCCTCCTTATGATCTTATTAGAGGAGCAGTTCATCATGCTTAACTCCGGTGGCTTGGTAGCGGGTGTTCGTTTCTCCGATTGTTTCCTGTCTGTCACCATTTCCTGTCCGTCACCATATAGAGCAGCGCACCGAAGCTGAAGACATCGGACCGCGCATCCACTTTCTTTCCCTCGGCCTGCTCCGGCGACATGTAGGAAACAGTCCCCCACGATGGAGCCCTGGGCTGTAGATGGAGCCTCGTCTGGCCCGATGGTTTCCCGCTCACTGCTATCGACTCCATCGGAAGTGTCCCCTGCGCAGGGGTCGAGAATGTTACGGTGTTGCGCGAAGGCCGAGGGATTCCGCGGCTTTGCCGAGAGGCCTGGCGATGGTCCAGATCTGCGTGCCATGCGAGGTGATGCACGAGGCAATGAGTTGAGCATCGATGAAGCCGATGCCTTTGGAAAACAAGCCTCGAGTTTCGAGCATGTATCGCACGTCCGCCGTGCGTATGGTTGGTAGTGCGGTGAGTCTGTCGAGCTCGAGGAGTGTTTGCTGCCGGTCTGGGAGATACCCGCACGCTAATTCCGCGACTACGAACGGATGGGTGCAGAGCTGGTCATTCCCGATCAAAGTTGCCAGCTCTGCTTTGAATCTTCCCCTCCGAAACATTTCAACCCAGATGGAAGTGTCGACGAGGATCATGGTTCATCCACTCGCCGCCTACGCACATCTTTGATATTCGGAGCAGTCCCGGCCAGCGCCAGAAGCCTGCGCCCGGCTTCCCTCGCAATGATTGACTTCAGGGCTTCGCGAAGCAGTTCCGCCCTCTCCGTCAACCCGGTGTACTCGTGCGCCCTCTTCAGCAGATCGTCATCAAGCGTTACGGACGCTCTCATAGCTTTGCCCCGTTACACCAATAATAGCACCGCTATGCGCTACATTTTGGTGTATTAGGGCTGGCCGTTCATAACCCGGCTGGTGAGGCCTAACAACAGAAGGGGAACTTAGTGTCTTCACATACCGTATCGCCCACCCATTTGTATCCCGCTGCCGACGCGCATGCCAAACCCGAGTGACCTTTGGGCTTGTACTCCTGTGCGGAAAAAAGCATCTCGCCACTTACATCAAACTGGGAAAGGCTCTATCTCTTAGAGTAGAAGATATCGGCAGGCGACGGCTTCTCACGCAACCGCGCCCTGTCCGGCAGTTGCCGGTAGTTTCGGCCTTCCGCGTGAGCGAAGGATAGCTTCACTGCTGTCCGGTACCTCACTCGATCCCTGTCCCAAAATCACCAACACCAGCCCCAAGACTACCTAATGACGGGCCGACCGCGGCTCTCAACCCCTTTGTGTCACTAAGAGAGCAGCAAACCAACCCATTTCAATCTCCAGCAAACCAAGGAACGAGACGACCTATGCCCAAAAATACTGTCAGCGATCCCATCACCGATCAGGAAATGGCCTTTGCTCACCTGGTCCTTTCCGGAACCATGAATGACCGCCGCGCCGCAGAAGCCGTCGGTCTCAATCCCGACACCGCCGCCTACACCAAAGCCAAGCCCCGCGTCCGCGCCTACATGATCGAGCACCGCGCCGCCGTCAGAGAAAAGCTGGTGGACCAGGAAGCCGAAGGGCTGCGCAAGCTGAACCTTGGTCGCGACCAGATCCTGGCCCGGCTCTGGGAACTGGCCAATCTCAACCCTGAAGCGACCAGAGGGAGCATGGCCGGCCAGATCAAGGCTCTTTCGATGATCGTAGCCATCGAAGGACTGATCCCGTCCGGAACCATGAATGATCGCCGCCTCTCCCCATCCGCGACGCAACCCGCGGCCCCGCCCGTCAACGCACAAATCTACGACTCTGCGTGGCGCCGCAAACAGCAGCACCAAGCCGCGGGTGAGGAGCCAGGCGATGCCCAACCCGCCGCGGAAGCACAACCCGCCGCCCCCCAGGTCCCCGACCCGCAGCCGGCTCCCAATCCGGCTACCGCCGCGCCCCCTCCGCCCCCCGACCCAAATTTCGACCGGAATTTTGACCGGGACTTTGACCGCAGCCAGCCCAGCCTTGCCGACCCCGTCATCCCGCAAGGGTCGAACTGGGTTCCCCTCGCGACAGACAGCGGCCTCGAGGCTCTTCTGGGCACCACCAGCTCACCCAGGCAGCCCTTTTCCTTAAAAAGAGGCCCCTTTGCCCGGCGCCGCTGAAGTCGAAAAAAAGCCAAATTTTATCGAATTTTAGAAGAGATAAAGCGGACAGTTTCGTGGGACAGCATCGTGAACTGGAAGTAGGAATCTAGCTTTTCCTCCATGCCTATCTAACTTCCAGCAGGCCGCATGGCACCGGCTTGCACTCCTAAATTCTTAGTTGACAAGACCGGCCGCCCGGGCATATTGTCCTAAGAACTTAGGAGACGGGATGGTGAAAGCGTCGAAAAAAGTCGGCTTAACCAGGCTCGAACTGAGGATCATGCAGGTGATCTGGAAGTGTGGCCGATGCACGGTGAGCGCCGTGCAGGAAGAATTGGACCCGCCCCTGGCCTATACCACCGTTCAAACCATGTTGAACATTCTTGAGCGTAAGGGAAAGCTCAAACGTGAGCTACGAGGCCGTGCCTACACTTACAGCGCAGCCATCACCGAGGCCAGGGCATCAGGTCAGGGCGTTCGAGACCTGATCGATCGCATGTTTCGCGGCTCCAGCGAAGAACTCGTGATGACCTTGCTCAGGAACGGCGAGATCGACGCAGAAAAGCTGGCGGAAATAACCGAGCGATTCAATGAGAAAGTCAGGAAGCCATGAGAGCTCTCGAGTTCTGGATTTTGGCCTATCTTCTCAATTCCCTGTGGCAGGTTCCGCTGTTGTTTGTCGCAGCGTGGCTTGCGGCGCGAGCGCTCCGTTCAGTTGGTGCTGTGGCTGAGCATCGCGTGTGGGTGATTGCCCTGGTGCTCCAGAGTCTGGTTCCAGCCGCCTCGATTTTCCCCTGGAAGTGGCCGAGTGCGCTCTCCCTTTGGGGCTGGCACACAAGCGAAGCGGGTGAAGCCCAGGTATCGGTATTAATCGGCTCAGGAAGTGGCGCCGGTGTGCTTCAGTTGCCGGGTTTGCTGCTGGCAACGATCGCGATCTTGTATGCCGCGCTGACCGCATATTTCGCCGCCAGATTTCTGTGGAGGACCACAACCCTCTCTGCCTTGCGGCGAGAGGCCGCGGTCGTGCTGCTTAGGGGGGAACCCGCGCTTTTCTGGGCGCGATGCTCGAGAAGGTTTGGGATTGAAAATGTATCCATTGCGGCTTCCTCCCGAATTTTCGGACCGGTGACCATGGGACTGCGTCGAAAACTTGTCTTACTGCCCGTGAGCATGGTCGATACCTTGCCGGATGGGGACCTCCATACCGTCATTGCGCATGAGTTCGCGCATATGTACCGGAAAGATTTCATGAAGAACCTGCTGTATGAATTGCTCTCCTTGCCTGTGATGTACCATCCGCTCCTCTGGCTGACCCGCGTACGCATCATGGAAAGTCGCGAAATGGTTTGCGACCAGATGGCGGCTGCAATGACCGGACACATGGAATACGCACAATCCCTCTTACGGCTGGCGTCCTTGCTGGTAGCAGGAACGCTGGGCAGAACACCTCACACCATCGGAATCTTCGATGCCAACGCATTTGAAAGGAGACTCATGAACCTCACAGAGAAACACAAAGAGATACAGGGGGCGTGCCGGGTGGCCATTGTGGTTGCCTGCGCAGCATTGGGTCTGGCAACTTGCGGATCAGCACTGGCTTTGGGGATGCATGCAAATGCGGCCCCGGCAAGCAACGACAGCAACCCATCAAAAGCGCCCAGGCAGCTCGCGGTTTCTTCTGACGTGATGGCCGGGAACCTGTTGACGAAGGCAGTGCCCATCTATCCGCCGGCAGCAAAGAAAGCGAAGATTCAAGGAACCGTCGTGCTGAGTGCCGTGATTGGCAAAGATGGAAATATCGAAAGCCTGCGCGTCCTTTCCGGCCCGCAACAGCTACAGCAATCGGCGCTCGACGCCGTGCGGCAGTGGAGATACAAGCCGTATCTACTGAATGGGGATCCGGTCGAGGTTAAGACGACTGTGAACATCGTCTACAACCTCAAGGGGTAGCGGAACCTGGCAGACCGGGAGAAAGGTTTTTCCCCCGAGGGGTAGCCGCGGATCTCTCAACTACGCTACGCTGCGGTCGAGATGACAATTCTTCTCGGTGCTAAATTTGTCATCTCGACCGGAGTGTTCATGGGCCATCCGCCCACCCAAGGTGATGAAAGAACGCCTTCTGTCCAGTAACCGGTCTCCATGGAAGCGTCGCCCTCCCCTTTGTCATCCCGAGCGCAGCCGAGGGATCCGCGGTTCCGGAGACCTTTCTTGGAAATGTTTTTCGACCAGAGAGATCATGGGCCTGCGGCCCACCCAAGGTGATGAAAAGCGCCTTCTGTCCAGCAGTCGCTCTTCATGGAAGCGTCGCCTTCCCCTTTGTCATCCCGACCGAAGTGGAGGGATCTGCAGTTCCGCAGATCTTTCTTGGAAATGTTTTTCGACCAGAGCGAAGCGTAGTGGAGAGATTTGCCGTTTCTCTTTTCAGGTTCTCACTCTGCCTCTTTTGGCCGCGTAACTGATTTCGAGGAACCGTCATACGATATGCGAACGACCGGGACCACGCGATCCCGGCGGTCTTGCATGGCCGTTCTGAACTTAATCTCAGTTCTGCCGCTTACGGTGCTGCTCACCATGCCGCCGGCCCGCTCAGTGAGCCAGACGACGGACAATTCCCGCCCGCAGCACACTGTCCGCGGAGAAGTGCTCAACAGCGTCGATCGTGCGCAACCCCCACGACTACCGGCTCCCGGGGCTGGGTTATGCCAACCGGGGGGGGGCGGTGCCTCATAGCGATGGGCTTGCCCGATGACAGCGATTCGGGTAAAGATTTCGCTCCCGCCAACTCCTTTAATCTCCGTTTAACCGGTATATCTTTAACTACACCGATGCCCACCGCGCGCACTTCCGTCACCAGGGCCAAGAACCGGGGTCCCCGGCAAACCGCCAAACGACGGCAACCAGAGCCCAACCAGGCGGGCCCGCACGACGATTGTTCTTTGGTCGATCCACGACTCTACATAAACCGGGAACTCAGCCTGCTTGCCTTCCAGAAGCGAGTCCTGGAGGAGGCTCAGGACCCGCACAACCCTCTGCTTGAGCGTGTTAAGTTCCTCTCCATCCTCGGCTCAAACCTGGACGAGTTCTTTATGGTTCGAGTCGCCGGGCTTAAGCGGCAAGTTGAGAGTGGCGTACTTGAATGTGGCCCCGATGGTATGACGCCCAAACAACAGTTGGCTGCCATTCATGAAAAGGTTTCGGAGCTTTTCAAAGCCGGACAGGACTGTTTGCGACAGCAAATCCTCCCCGCCCTCAACAAGGCGGGTTTGTGCGTCGTGGATTATGCTCAGCTGACTTCGGAGCAGCGAACGAACGCTGACAAATACTTTCTGGAGTCGGTTTTTCCTGCGCTAACGCCCTTAGCGTTTGATCCTGGTAGACCGTTTCCTCACATCTCAAATCTCAGCCTGAATCTGGCCGTGTTGCTTCGTGCCGGCAAGGGCACCGAACATTTCGCCCGGGTCAAAGTGCCCGATATCCTGCCCCAACTCGTACCGGTCACTCCAGTGGCCAGAGAAACTGTGACCAGTAAAAGGAAAACGCCTGCGCCACAGTACATGTTGTGGCTGGAGCAGCTCATCGCGGCCAATTTGGAGAGCCTGTTTCCGGGAATGGAGATTATCGAAGCCCATCCATTCCATGTAACCCGGGACGCGGACAGCGCCATCCAGGAGCTTGAGGCCGGGGATCTTATGGAGTCGGTTGAAGAAGGTGTCTGGCAACGCCGCTTTGCCGACGTGGTCCGGCTGGAAGTGAACGACGGAATGCCGGCGGGAGTCCTGGAAATCCTGCACAAGAACCTTGAAGTCGAGCCCGAAGATATCTACAAGCTCGGTCAACCTCTGGCCTTATCGCGCTTGAAACATCTTTATCCAATGGATCGTCCCGATCTGAAGGATAAGGCTTTCGTCCCGGCAGTCACGGCTGCGCTGCAGCCGGAGGAAGAGGGCGAAGATATATTTGCAGCCATCCGGCGCCAGGACACTCTACTGTGCCTCCCGTTCGCCTCTTTCCAGCCAGTAGTGACGTTTCTCCAGCAAGCCGCGCACGACCCGGCGGTCTTGGCCATCAAAATTACCCTTTACCGCGTAGGCCGTAACTCACCTGTGGTGGAGGCGCTGCTTGATGCCGTTCGAGAGGGAAAGCAGGTTGCCGCGCTCGTGGAGCTCAAGGCCCGCTTCGACGAGGAGAGTAACATTGAGTGGGCCCGGGCCCTGGAGCACGAAGGAGCGCATGTTGTCTATGGGTTGCTCGGGCTGAAGGTGCATTGTAAAACCGCCTTGGTGGTTCGGCGCGAAGGCGATGCCATACGCCGTTACGTTCATCTTGCCACTGGCAACTACAACAGCCTTACTGCTCAGCTCTACACCGACATTGGAATGTTCACCTGCGATGAAGCGATTGGTGCTGACTGTACTGACTTGTTTAACTACTTGACGGGTTATTCCGCCAAGGTTGACTATCGAAAGTTGCTGGTGGCCCCCGTGGCCTTGAGAGAGGCCTTCGAGCGGCTCATACGCCGCGAGATTGAGCATCAGCGCAGCGGCGAACGGGGCCACCTTATCTTCAAGATGAATGCCCTGGTCGATATGCGCATGATTCAACTCCTTTATGAGGCCTCACAAGCCGGTGTCCAGGTGGATCTCCTGGTGCGCGGGATATGTTGCTTGCGTCCTGGATTAGCCGGCGTCAGCGAAAACATTAAGGTCACAAGTATCGTGGGGCGATTCCTTGAGCACAGCCGCATTTACTATTTCCGCAATGCCGGGCAAGAGGAGGTTTACCTCGGCAGCGCGGACATGATGCCGCGCAACCTTGATCGCAGGGTAGAAGTGGCCTTCCCGGTGAACGATCCCAATCTGGTGCGGTTTCTCCATGACGAGGTGCTTGCCGTCTATCTTGCCGATGTTGTCAAAGCCAGGCATATGAAAGCGGACGGAACATATGATCGACCTTCCGATCGTAACAACGCTGACCGCATGAACAGCCAGGAATGGTTCATCAAGAAGTTCACAATCAGTTCCAGCAATGAGGCGAAATCGGCTGGGTTTTCCACGGTTCGAGAGCTTCACTCGTAGAACCGCTAAGGAAAGAACACAGCACCAGGGCGTGCCCTGTCACGCAGAGGTCAGGGCAGGCAATCAGCCCGCTTTGCTTCAAGGAACTTTATGCTCAATAGATTTGCGCTTCAATAAACGATAAGCTATCCTCCCCCTCATGCAAATTACCTGGCATCCTGCATTGCTCTTATTGGGCGCTGTTCTGGCCACGATCCCAACGGCTCCTTCGGCGCCGCTGTTCGAGAACAATGAGGTAAAGGTGGTCCGTGCGTTGGAGAAATATCAAGTGGTGGGAAAGTTCCACCAGCACGATATGAACCGGGTGATGGTCTACCTCCAGTCGGGCCGGCAACGATTCGAATATCAAGACGGGCGGCCACCCGCGGTATTCGATTGGAAGGCGGGCCAGGTGGTGTGGAGCCCATCGGGCGGGATGCACTCGCCGCAGGTCCTCGATCATGATTTCGACGTCATCGAGATCGAATTGAAGACGTCAGGGACAGGCAAGGCGATCACTGGGAATCTCGATCCACTCAAAGTAGATCCCGGCCACTACAAGCTGGAATTCGAAAACCCCCAGGTGCGGGTTCTGAGGGTCAGGATCGAGCCGCACGGGGTGGCTCCCATGCACGCGCATCCGACGGATCGCGTAACTGTCTTTCTTACTGATCAGAATTTCCGGACCACCGATGCTACAGGCAAGGTCCAGACCGTAGAACACAAAGCTGGTGACGTCGCTTGGGGGACGCCCGTCGAGCATACCGAAGAGAACCTCAGCAACGAGCCTTTTGAAGCCGTGGCCGTCGAAGTTAAGAAATGACACATTTCACGCTGGTAAAGACGATCCAAATTAGCCTGCTCTAGGCGCTATCATCGGTAAGTCGGGCATGCCTGCGCTGGAGAAGTGGCGATGTTGATTTTGAACGTGCCAATCTGCTGCTTCCTGCTAGTGGCGGTCTGCTGCTGCGATGCAGCCGGGGAAGCTGGGCGGCAGGTTCAAGCGAGGCTGTCAACCAGCGACACAGTGATGGAGTTCGTCGCCGGACAATCGGCCCCAGGAATAATTTCCCTCGGTGGGCATCAGCAAAATCTGTGGCGCAACCGTGGCGATGAGTCACTGCCCACGTTTGTGGAACTCGGCAACGCCCGGCTTCCGCTGAAATGGCATCTGCTGCCCCGCTCCGCTAGAGTTGAATCGAACCGGGTGATCTTTGTCTATGAATCGAAGGAGCCGCATCTGCGGCTATTCTGGCAATGGACCACCCGCGCCGGATTCGGCCCTGTTGAGCACCAAATTACAGTTGAGAACCTGAGCGATCGTGAGTTCTGGATGCCGATGCTCGACAGCCTGTGTCTCGACTTGCGAATTGGGCCCGCAACGCCACTGCGACATTTCTATGTGGAGAAGGGCGCAGGCGAGCCCTCTCCCGTCGGCACGCATCTCGACAGCGCCGGGCCGGGATATCGATGGACAGGTTGGTCCAGCACCTATGCGCACGACGTTCCGGGCCGAGAACGCGAGATCATACCCTACGAGGCAGTGTTTCTACCGGGCCACCGGCGGCCAGGCTGGTACGCGGGTATCGAGTTTAGTGGGCGAACACGCATCACCCTCGATCGCACGCCGGAAGATCTTCACAGCCGGCTCGGGCTCGACCCAGAGCCAGGCCCTGTGTTCACCCGTCTTTCACCGGGCGGCAGCATCGAATTGCCAGTCGTATTCCTGGGTGCATTTGTAGGTGGCCCGGATGGCGCCGGAAATCAGTTACGTCCCTGGGTGCGTACGGTGCTTGGTTCGCCGCGCACCTGGGCTGATCCCCGTTATCCGCTCACCGTTAACAATAGCTGGGGCGCCGGCATGCAGGTAGATGAAGCCATCGCAAAGCGCATGATCGCCGACTCAGCCGAACTTGGCCTGGAGATGTTCCACCTCGACGCGGGCTGGTTTCGCGGAGTAGGAGACTGGTACCCGAATCCAAAGAACTTTCCCCACGGTTTGGCCCCGTTGGCCGATGACGCCCATCGCCGCGGAATGAGTTTTGGTTTGTGGGTGGATTGGTCGCAGGCAGGGCTCGATACTTCCCCTGGTGCGCTGAACCTGCGCGACCCAACAGTGCGCGAATGGCTGGTAGCCGACGTTGGTCCAGACTGGAAGCCGCAGCCGTTCAAGGGTCAGACCATCGATCTCGGTGTCCCCGCCGCGCGTGACTACGCCGCGCGCGAGGTTAACCGGATCGTGACCGGCTATCACCTCGATATGCTGGAGCAGGATGGGTATCTGGTGGCCCAGGGATGCACCCGGCAGAACCACCCTCATGCGCCTCCTGACCTGTCGCACATCAGCATCCGAAACATTGATGGCGGAGACCTGGTGGTCAGCTCCAATTCGACGGACGTAAGCTATCACGCGGTGCGCTCGTATTACGGGATCTATGCCCAACTGCGCCGGGAACATCCGGGACTGCTGCTGGAGATATGTAACGACGGCGGACGCATGGTCGACTTTGGCAGTGCCGCGCACGGCGATTATTTTTCCATCACCGATTCCTACGATCCCGTGTCGAATCGCCGCGCGTTCTACGACACCAGCTTTGTACTGCCCGCTGCAATGCTTGAAACATATGTGCAAAAATGGCCAACACCACGCATACAGAATTTTCTTTATGAATTGCGCAGCGGCATGATGGGGTGGATCACTGTGATGCAGGATACCAGTGCCTGGACCTTGGAACAACATGCGCTGGCACGACAGACGATCAAATTTTATAAGACTAACCTGCGGCCGCTGATTCGCGATGCCGAGCTCTTTCACGTATCGGCGCGGCCAGACGGCGTGCACTGGGACGGGATGGAATACTGGGACCCTGTCAAACACAGAGGAGTGGTCTTCGCTTTCCGCGGCTCAGTCGAAGACGAACCGGGACATCACTTTTTGCTGGCGGGGCTGGATCCGCAGCAACGCTACCATTTGCATTTTGAGGACGGTAGTTCGCCGGATATTGAGCTTACCGGGCAGCGCCTCATGAGCAGCGGGCTGACGGTGGTGCTTCCATTGCCCCTGAGCTCCGAGTTGATTTCTTTGACCGCGAAGGGCACAAGCAACTGAAGCGATCTCTTAGGCCGTGCCAGCCACTCGCGGATCCGCTGCAACTATACGGTGATGAAGTGGAACCCCGGTGGTGCCGAAAAGCTGGACAGGAGTTTCTTGTCCCAGCTCTCGCTGCGTTGGAGAGGGAAAACGGAAGGGTTCTGACATGAAAAAGATCGCGCATACCCAGAAGGCACTGACCGATGAAATCTATTACGTAAGTGCCGCCGATGTTGCAGACAAGATCATGGAATACATGTGGCGCGGTTTGGATCCGCTCCAATTTTCGAGCTCCACATTGGCTCTTATCCCGGTCGGTCCAATGGTGAGAACTCGATTGCGGCGGAAGCTTGATTGATGCGTAATCCCATCCTAGGCTCCCCCAGCGGTTGCGCTGAGTTTCTTCCACACTGAGCGCGGGATTGTCGGGAGCATACCGTCATGCAGTGGGCCGCCAGGCTCCACTTGATTTATCTGACCGCTTACTTCCCGCGATCAACTTCTCCCCCTTCATGACTCACAGAATGGCCGGCCTCACGCCGTCCTTACGAGTGCACAACCCCGGTTCCAGAGCTTGATTGAGCACACTTTGCGCCTACAACACCGGTAACTAGAAGGTTCGGCACTTTGTCCCGATGAGTCCGTGAGGATAAAATGCCATGAAAATCAAGCTCATCGATGACCCGATGATTTGTCCGGGGTGCAATGCACGGATGACCGGTCTCGGTCTGCGCGACCGGCAATGTAACTCCAACGGGATGCAGTGCTCCTTGGAGTCGGACGAGACCAGGCGCACCGGCGAACAGATACGACTGTTGATGAGCCGAGATGCGGTGCTGCGAGAGATCAGGCCCACGGAAATCGGGGGCAGTCAATGGTAAACCTGCAGAACGACATGTCTGAAGATGGTATCGTGTCGTCACTGGACACCAGGCGGTCCCCTCTAACACAACCGCACCAGGTCGCACGGCGACCGTCATACAACCCGTGCCCTACTTGCGGCAGCATAACGGTGCGCTCCAGAGATGGCCGAGATTTGTGCGTCGTCTGTGGTTATCTGCAGGCGCACGCATGACAGGTCCTCGCTGCCGCGGGTGCAATTTGAAGCCGCTTGCCGCGCCGCTAAGTAATCTCATCTTCATATCGGTCCTGCCGATACTTCTGATGTGACGAATTCCCCGAGTCCGTTCGCGTGTGGTGCCTGCAAGGATGGTGTGCAGCCGCCCTTCCCATTCACGATGGCGTTTCAGCCTATCGTCGACACTGAAGCTCGACGGGTGTTTGCGTATGAAGCGCTGGTCCGTGGTCCGGAGGGTCAGTCGGCGGGGTCCATATTGAGTCAGGTGACCGATGAGAACCGCTACGCCTTCGATCAGTACTGCCGCGTGAAAGCAATTACTCTCGCATCGCAACTCCATTTGGCGCAAACCGGGGCGATGCTCTCGATCAACTTCATGCCAGGTGCCGTCTACAGCCCCGCCGCGTGCATTCAGTTGACGCTCAAGACGGCCAGGGAGTGCAGCTTTCCTCTGCAACAGCTGATTTTCGAAATCACTGAAGCAGAAGAGGTGCGCGACCGCGGACATCTGCGGAGCATCGTGGAAGAATATCGCAAACACGGCTTCAAGATGGCCCTGGACGACTTCGGCGCCGGCTATTGCGGGCTCAATCTGCTGGCCGACTTTCCCGCCGATATCGTCAAGCTGGATATGGAACTGACTCGCAACCTGGAGCAGAGACCAACTGCACTGGCCATTGTCAGGCAAATGGTCCAACTTTCGCGAGCGATCGGCTGCACTCTCATAGCAGAGGGTATTGAGACCTTGCAAGAGTACGATGCCCTCCGTTCTTGCGGTATCCAACTGATGCAGGGCTATCTCTTCGCCAGGCCTGTGCTGGAAGCATTGCCGGCTTTTTCACTGCCGGCTGATCGCCCCGCGGCCGCATCGCATACCAAAGACGTCGTACTATCAAATGTGTATCCCCAAATCCTGAACCAATCCGCCGTTCCATTGTGACCCTCCGGAAGCCTTGGTAAATGCTTCCGCGGAAGCCGCCTCCCGCCGCAACGCCCATGAAAGACCAGGGCAGCGACATCCACGATTCGCCCCCGCAGCGGACGGGATCTACATCGGAACAAGCGCCTGGACTTCCTTGTCAATCAGACCCGCCTTCGCAAAGTTTTCCAACTTGATCTGCACCGCGCTGGTGATCTCCTGGCCTTTTGCAACCAGCAACATACCTTCCTTGTTTCGAATATCTTGATCCAGGACCATACCCGTTGCCAGTTTTAGCGTAGACACCTTGCGCGATTCCATCCCTCCACCCACAGCCTTGACGCCGCTCAAAGCATCCACCAGCTCGCGCTCAAACTCGGTCCTTCGGGTGTGAAGATTGGCAATTGCCGCTGAATCTGAGGAAAGCTTGATCCGAAGCTGATCGAAGGCCACCGCAAGTTTGAGAATCTTGGCGCCGAAGACTGTCTCTTTCATCGAGGCTGCAGGCAGGTCGGGAACCTGCGTCGGGATATCCAGAAGAAGTTGTTGACCAATCATCCAGGCAGTCGGTTCCAGCCTGGGAATGCCTGTGAGAAGGTGCATAGCGGCTTTGGGGTGAGTATCGAAGCGAGCTTGATCTTCCCGCGAAAGCTTCGTGCCGCCAACCGACTTCTGGACCAGTTCCGTGTCCAACGTTACGCAGCCAAGCTGCGAGAGCGTAGCTGCCGCTTCTAAGCGCCAACGGAACACGAAGGTGAATTTGTTGGCCATATGGCGAACATATTGCGCGATCCGCAGCGACCTTCCAAAAGCTTCCGGGCTGGAGGCGCCAAGAACGTCCGCCAGCACTTTGATGCTGCCAAGAAGGGTCTTCTCCAGAAGGTCCCTCTCCGAGCGGATGAGTTCATACTGTTCTACTCCAGAGTTGACGGCCGCTACCAAAACCTCCTTCGCGCAAGGCTTGGTGAGAAAACGAAAGATGTTTCCCTCGTTAACCGCTTCCACTGCAGCGCCCAGGTCCGTATAGCCAGTCAACAGCATCCTCACCGTATCCGGGTTTGACTGTCGCGCCTTGGCCAGGAACTGTGAGCCACTCATGCCGGGCATGCGCATGTCTGAGATGACTACTGCGTATGGACCGCTGCTGTTGATTGCTTTTAGCCCGAGTTCTCCTCCAGCGGCTGTGTCGACCTCGAATTCGCGATACAGCGTTCTATCGTAACCCGCCAGGACCGCGGGATCGTCGTCTACTAAAAGGATCTTCGCAGGCATGCTTCTCCTGAACGAATCGCTACTCTCAAGCTAAAGCAGCCTCGCTCGGTGCCGTCTTGTCCTACATCGGCATAAACGAACTCGCTCGCGAGTGCGAGTTCAGCCCTTCGAGTGCACGAACTCGGAACGAGGAGAATTGCTGCAAAACACCCAGAACCTCCAGCTCCTTCCGGTCTGCCGCGCCGAGCTCGGCTCCCTGGGTGTCGTCGGGGTGAATTTGAAGTTCGTGCGCCAGCAGATTTGCCACATACACGGCACCCGAGCAATCCAGACCAGCGTGATGGATGCGGGTAGGATGATGATGATGAGCGATGGCTTCCACTACCATGTCGTGGATGCCCCAAAGCCCCAACAAGTACGCTCCAATCTCGGCGTGGGAGATTCCCAGCAGTTCTTCCTCCGCGTCGGCCTGCGTAGTCCCTTGGTCGCTCATCTTTGCTAGAACGGCACAGAACGCATCAGGCATGGTGCTGGCTAACACCAGCTTCCCTACATCGTGGAGCAATCCAGCGAGGAATGCCCGTTCACGAAGCTCCGGGGCGAGTGGAAGCGCGCCGGCGATGACGGCTGTGCGTTGAGAGTGCTGCGCTGCGCTTCGGCCGAACGAGTCTGGTATGCGGGCGTCAGGGACGAAGACCCTGAAGGTCTCGGAGTACAGCGCCAGGGTTCTTAGCTTGTCCAGTCCGAGATAGTTGACTGCCTGCTCCAGGGTGGTGGCTCCCTGCTGCAACCCAAAGAATCCGCTGTTGACGAGTTGTAGAATCTTGGCTGACATCGCGACATCTTGCTGAATGATCTCGACCACGTCTGCAATCGGGGTGCTCGCATTGCGCAGAGCCGCGCTCAACGCCGCGTAAGCGCTTGACCAGGAGGGAAGCTCAGTGATGGTACCAATGATCTGCCGCAATGCCGGCGTACAGAGTACGTCCTGAAGAGTGCAGACGCGTTCGATGGTGTCCGCAAGTTCCTTTGCATTGCAGGGCTTGCCCAATACCCGGTAAGCCACGGGCGCAGCTCGTGCCGCGAGCGCTGCCTCGGAGTATCCGGACAGAATAATCCGCGCTGTACCCGGAAACTGGTCGCGGATGTGTCCCAGCAATTCGGCCCCATCCATGCCCGGCATCCGCAAATCAGTGACCACGACGTCGAATGCGCGCTCTTTCGAGGCCAGCAGTGCAGCATCCCCGCTGGTGACGAACTCCATTTCCCAGCGATTCCGGGCAGCATGCAACATCCGCCGCACACCGTCGAGGATATTCTTTTCATCGTCGACAAATAAGATTCGCTTCATGCGACCGCTAGGTCCCCCGACGCAGACGGGACGGCCTCACAGGGCAGGCGGATGATGAAGCTCGTGCCATGTCCCTCTTCTGTCTCGAAATCGATGGTTCCCTGGTGCTTATCCACCACCACAGAACGCGCAATCGCCAAGCCCTGTCCAGTTCCCTTGCCGATTTCCTTGGTGGTGAAGAAGGGATCGAAGATGCGTGCGCGTGCCTTCTCCGGAATCCCTCCACCAGTATCTTGTATCCGCACCTCAACCCAGCCAGGAACACTGCGGGTCCGAATCGTAATCAGGCCCTTTTCCGGACCTCCGCTTGCGGTTACATCCGCAATCGCGTGCGCTGCGTTGACAATCAGGTTCAGAACCACCTGGTTGAACTCACCTGGGAAACAGGAGACCAGAGGCAGAGCAGGGTCGAGCTCAGCTTTCATGTCCGCCACATACTTCCACTCGTTGCGGGCGACAGTGATCGTGCTCTCAATCGCGTGGTTCAGGTCCAGAGGGACCTTTTCTCCCGTACCTGGGTGGGAAAATTCCTTCATCGCGCTGACCAATGAGGAGACACGCGATATGCCCTCCAGTGTCTGCTCGATCGCTTTTGGAATCTCTTCCAGGAGGTAATCGACATCTGCTTTCTCGACCGTGAGCGAGACCTCCTCGAGCATCTGCGGAGTCACTTCCGTGCTGCGAACCGCTGCCAGCAGACGGGCATATGCGACATTGAGAGCAGCTAGTTCCCCAAAGGTGTCCTGCAGAAAACGAACATTGTCCCCGATGTATTGCACCGGAGTATTGATCTCGTGGGCGATTCCGGCTGCGAGCTGCCCCACCGACTCAAGCTTCTGCGCCTGCAGCAACTGCTCCCGCAAGAGCCTGCGCTCCGTAATATCCTCGACCATCCCCGAATAACCTACCAGAGCACCCTTGTAGGACTTAGCTCGAATGGTGCACGAGATCCAGATCTTACTCCCATCCTTGCGGAAGACCTCCAGCTCGAAACCCCTGACGTGCCCACCTGCTTCCATCATGACCATGAACTCTGCGCCCCGTTCTGGTAACACGGCCGCCGTCCACAAAGGTCCGGTCATGCTTGAAAGCATCTCCTCCGGGCTGGCATATCCCATGAAGTCAGCCATGGCCCGATTCAGGCTAAGAATATGGCCCTTCGGTCCAAGCTTGAAGATGCCGGCGAGGGCCTCGTCGAACAGGGTTCGATACCTTAGCTCCGCTTCTCGCAGTGCTTCTTCACTCTTCTTGCGTTCGCTGTTGTCTCGTCCGATACCCGCAATTCCTGTGACCTGGCCCTTGCCGTCGCGCAGCGGCACCTTGGTCGTGAGCACGTCTACGCTATTTCCGGCGGCGTCGAGTCCGCTCTCTTCGTGGTCAAACAAGGACTGCCCTGAGTGCATCACGCGCTGCTCGTCCTCATAAAAAGTCTTTGCCAGCTCTAGCGGAAATAAATCGTAGTCGCTCTTTCCAATCAGCAGTTGGGGATCGTCGAAACCATGGGTTCGCGCTACCTGAACGTTGGCCAGAACGAAGCGGCCTTCGGTGTCCTTAACGTACATGCTCTCCGGAATGTGGTCGATCAAAGCACGAAGCATTTTTCGTTCACTTTCGAGCGTCAGGTGCTGACCAGAGATGCGTCGGTCGATGAGCGATGTGATCAACGCAAATCCGAGAATTGTCCCGGTGACTGCGAAGATTGCGAAATTGGCCACTGCCGAGATATCTGCACAGTGCGTTAAATTTAGCTTTCCATTCATTGCCCTGAAACTGACCGCGGCCATTCCGGTGTAATGCATCACGGGAATGGCCAACCCGAGGATCACAGCGATCGCCAGCTTTAAACGGATGCCATGGTTTTCGTCGCGCAAGTAGAAGATAAGTGTCAAGCCGACGAAGGAGATGACGACTGCAAACAAGACTGAATAGACACAGATCGAGCGGTCGTACTTATGCATCGCATTAAGTCGCATCGCGGCCATTCCGATGTAATGCATCGCGGCGATGCCGGCACCCATGACTAGGCTACCAGTCCATGCATGCACGCTTGTCATGCGCTCTCTGCTAACCACATAAAGCGCGGTCAAAGAGGCGAAAATGGCAGCCAAAAGCGATAGCGCGACGGTCGGAAGATGGTAGTAGACGGGTATCGGGAGGTGAAAGGCGAGCATCCCGACGTAATGCATGCACCAGATGCCACTGCCCATCGCGAAGGCGCCCCCGGCCATCCACGCGCCGCGGGCGCGCCCTCGATTGGCGGTGACGCGCGCCGCTAGGTCGACGGCAGCGTAAGACGTTAGAATCGCAACCCCAAACGACAGTCCGACAAGCCAATAGTTGTATGTTGCCGATATCTGGTGCAAGATGATCTGATTCCCGGCGGGCGCGCGCACCCGTAGACCTCCTATCGGCCATACACGTCGTCTTGATCATTGGAAGGGAGAATTTATGGGTGACGCCGCAGCCAGCACGGCTCGGCAGGAGAACGCGTACAGCCGCGTGGATACGCTCGACGGGCGCTCGCGGTAATCCCAGCACCGGTCTCCATCCGGTCGCTCGACCGCCATGGTCGCGTTGGCCTCAAGCCACGCCCGGCCAGTAGCGGCTGCGCCGTCCTGTACGACGAGCGGGCGATAGGAAAACGTCACCGCTATAGGCGCTTTTATTCCCCGCGGCCTGCCTGAGCGGTTGGCCGGTCGCCCGCACCGCGGCGGAAGCATTCTGAATTGGCTTCGTGGTGAAGGCGAGCAGCGCCTCGGCCGCAACCAGTGCCTGCTTTTGCCATGGCCTCTCCTATTGCCTTCCCTTGGGCCAGGCGATCTGGAAAATAGATCTCACGGGGTGGAGAATCGCTGCCGATGAACGACATATCGGAGGGAATGTACGCGGCCTTGATTGCCAACCTGCGGCGCTGGGCCTTGTCAGCGAGCAGGGCGCTGACATCGATAGAATATCGACACGAATTCTGATGACCAGGGTGGGCTGCTGGCCTCTGAGGACTACGGCGGCCGACGTGTCGCAACCGGGGACGTGCTGAGCGCAAAACGCACGCCTGGCTTCTTTCCGTACCGCGATGCAGCTGGTCCACCTCCTTTCACAATATATCGACTTACCTAAAGTCAATAGACGGGCGTAGGTGTTCCCATTTGCCTGACGATCCTTATCAACAGGTTCCCCAACAATACAGTAGCTGGCAGAAAAGAACACATCCGGGAGGCAGGTCAATGGACTCTGAAACCAGATACCGCCGGCTCTTTGAGACTGCACAGGGCGGGATACTGATCCTCGATGCACATACAGGAGCGATCACTGATGTGAACCCCGCCCTGGCAGATCTGTTGGGTTACTCCCATACAGAATTGGTAGGTAAGTCACTTTGGGACATAGGCCTTTTCAAGGATGTTGAGGCCTCTAAGGTGAGGTTTCAAGAAGTGGTATCTAAGCACTACATCCGCTATGACGACCTACCCCTTATGACCAGGGGTGGGCTGGTTATCGGAGTGGAGTTCATCAGCAACGTCTATCGTGTGAAAGGCGAAAACGTCATCCAGTGCAGCGTTCGTGACATTCGCCATCGCAAAGATGCCGAGCTGTCAGAACAACGACTGCGACAGGCCCAAAAAATGGAGGCGGTGGGCCAACTTGCCGGGGGGTTGGCTCACGACTTCAATAACCTTCTGGGCGTCATCCTGGGATATTGCGAGATCCTGGAACAGCAAGCGGCCTTGCCCGGAACAACCCGCCAGATGATCCTGGAGATTCACAATGCGGGCTCCTCGGCCAGGAACCTCACCCAACGACTGCTCGCCTTCAGCCGCCGGCAAGTGTTGCAGCCGGTGGTTCTGGATCTGAACGCTACCGTGAATCGTATGCAGACAATGCTGGGCCGGCTTATCGGTGATGACGTTGAACTGGTAAGTGTGCTCTGCCCAGAGTTAGGAACGATCAAGGCCGACCCGAGTCAAGTGGAACAGGTGCTGATGAACCTGGCCATCAATGCTCGCGACGCCATGCCGAAGGGCGGAAAGATCGCCTTCGAAACCGCGAACACAGAGATCGATGAAGCCCACGCGCGGCAATACCCTTTTACCCGGCCTGGTCGATACGTGCAGCTGACCGTGAGCGACACCGGGACAGGTATGGATCTGGAAACCCAATCCCGCATATTCGAGCCCTTCTTCAGCACCAAGGCCGCCGGCCAGGGTACCGGACTCGGCTTGTCCACCGTCTTTGCCATTGTCAAACAGAGTGGGGGCGTGATCGGGGTTTACAGTGAGCCGGGCGACGGAACAACGTTCAAGATCTATTTCCCCTGCTGCGACGAAGCCCCGGTCGCAGTCGAGCAGGGGTCGGCAAAAGGGATACGCGGGGGAACAGAGACCATCCTGTTGGTTGATGACGCCGCTCCTCTGCGGCGACTTACTCGACGGCTGCTCGAGGACTGCGGATACACGGTGCTCGATTCAGGCGATCCAGCCCAGGCTTTACGCATCGCCGCAGCCCACCCGGGACCACTCCCTCTGATGATCACGGATCTGTTTATGCCCGGGTTCAGCGGTTCTGTCCTTGCCGGGAAACTTGCCGCCGTCCGGCCCGAGACCAAAGTGCTTTATGCCTCGGGGTACAGCGATGACTCGATAGTTCAGTTGGGCGTGCGTGGACGGGACTACGGGTTTCTGGAAAAACCCTTCACCCGCGATGATTTGCTAAGGAAAGTGCGCGAGCTCTTGGATTCGCCGCTCCATCCGTCCCCCCACTTGGCGCTTTCTCGAGCTCTATCGCCGCTTCCGTCGCGTTGATTGCCGCCCTACCTCGCATGGTTGCTCCATTGGGCGGTTTTTTGAACCAGCCGCTCAATGAGAGCTTTGGGTTGCCGATACTAGGGAGGGAAGGGTCCTGTTCATCACCGGCCGATCCGCCGCCTCTCGGTCGACGGGAACCTGGAAGACCATACGGTTCGGATGGGATGGAGTAGAAAATGTTTTCGATTGTTGGAATCTTACTTGTATTCGCTTGCGTGATCATTGGTTTCCTCATGGAGAAGGGCAAACTTGCCGTCCTCATCCAGCCGGCCGAGCTGGTTACGATCGGCGGCGCGGCGATCGGCATTGTGTTGGCAGCCAACCCAATGCACATCCTGAAGAAAATGATCGCTGGCCTTACGGGTGTCATCAAGGGATCCCCGTTTTCGAAGAAGCTCTACGTGGACACACTCAAGATGATGTTCGACCTGTTTGCAAAATCCCGAAAAGAGGGTGCGATCGCCATCGAGAGTGATGTTGAAGATCCGGAGAAGAGCCCGATATTTTCCCGCTACCCAGCCTTCCTGAAAGATCATCACGCACGCGACTTCGTATGCGACACCATGCGCATGGCAATCACCGGCGGCGTGAATCCGTTTGATGTCGACCAGATGATGGATCTCGACATGGAAGTCCATCATCACTCGGCCAACCAGCCCAACCAGGCATTAAACAGCGTGGCGGATGCATTGCCCGGGTTGGGAATCGTCGCCGCCGTGCTGGGCGTGGTGGTGACCATGGGTTCGCTGGGCGGTCCGCCAGAGGAAATCGGACACAAGGTGGCGGCTGCCCTGGTCGGAACCTTCCTGGGAATCCTGCTCTGCTACGGGGTGCTGGGACCGCTGGCCGCAAATATGTCGAAGACGGTGGACGAGGAGCACAGTTTTTACGCCGTGCTTCGGGTGGTGATGCTGGCCTTTATCAAAGGTACTTCGCCCATTATGGCAGTTGAAATGGGGCGCCGCGCAATCCCGGGGCATTCTCGACCCGGCTTTGCCGAAGTCGAGAAAGCATGCCGGGAAAAAGCTGGGGAGCCCGCGGCCGTTCCCGGGGCCGCATAGGCCTATAAAACTATGGCAGACGAACAGCCAATCATCATCAAGAAGAAGGGCGCCCATAGCGGCCACCACGGCGGAGCCTGGAAGGTGGCTTATGCCGACTTTGTCACCGCCATGATGGCGCTGTTTATCGTGCTCTGGCTGATGAACAGCAGCAAGCCGGTGCAGGAAGCCGTGGGTGGGTATTTTCGCGACCCAAATGGCGTAGCCCAGAAGAAGGGAACCGCGTTAGGTGGCGCCGGCGAAGCCGCCCCTGTGGTCAAAAAAGAAGACATGGCCAAGCTGAAGGAAAACCTGCTGAAGGCCATGGAACAGCTGGCGGATTTCGACAAGCTCAAGAAGCAGATCGAGATGACCGTCACTCCGGAAGGATTGAAGATCGAGTTAATGGAAGATCCCAAAGGAACCTTCTTCGAGAACGGCAAGGCGCAGCCAACTCCGATTCTGCAGAACCTGCTGAAAGTGTTGTCGGTCGAAGTGGGCAAATTACCCAACCCGGTTTCAATTGAGGGCCACACTGATTCCAAGCCCTTTTCCGATTCGCAGACCTACGGTAACTGGGAGCTATCGACCGATCGCGCAAATATGGCCCGGCGCCTGATGCAGAACAGTGGTCTGCGGCGGGATCAGGTAGTCCAGGTGCGAGGTTATGCGGATCAGAACCTGCGCACGCCTCTGCAACCGCAGGATGCTTCTAACCGGCGCGTGACTTTGATCATTCAGTATGTCAAATCCGATCAGCCGGCGGCGTTCATCAGCAATGGCTCTTTACCAGTAAGCAACGCGCTAAACGCAACCCCCACACCGGCAACCAGGGCACCAACAGCAACTGTTAAGGAAGCGAAGCCGGGAAAGTAGAATACCGTGAAAACATCAGAATCGAATCCTCGGGGAAGCACCTCCATCGTTGGCGATCGCAGCGATAAACTCGATGGTCATCCTGCGTTCCCAGAGCGTCTCAAAAAGAAACAAGAGCCCAACCTGGCGCTTCTCGATATAGGCGACCTGGGCGCGCAGTTCGAGCACCCCGGTTGGAGGGCGAAGGATGAGTAACCCAGAACCGCCGACGATGAGGGGATCATCAAACTCGGCGCGAATACCGGTGTCGCTGACATCCCGGCACAACCCTCGGAAGGATGGGCCTCCAGTTACAAAATCAACCCGGAAACCCGTGGTCATGCGGGGTTCGCGAAATATGAAACTGCGGATACTGTCCAAGTCTCTCATCCTCGTCGGTCCCGCCTGGTCGTGCCGGAGCCAAGATGTAAGCCAAATAGGTCTCTCGTATGTATCGGCGCGAAATCCTGAAACCGTTACAGATACGAATATGACAAAAACCAGGAGCAGTGAATGACGTCCCAGCTCGTACCACCCGGGGTACCAATAGGTGATACGGGTCCCCCGGGCGGTTCAGCGGTGGCTGACACCGCTCTTCGTGGTCAACCAAAGGTCCCGGCGGGCGCCAGAATCCTCATCGTCGAAGATGATGTTCCTCTGGGCAAATTTCTCAGTCGCGCACTCAAGCTCAAGCTTTTTTCTGTCGAGGTTGCCCTTGATGGCGAGGCAGCCTGGGATGTCCTGCAGAACGTCCCTTTCGATCTCGTGATCCTGGATTTGAACCTACCCCGGATCGATGGAATGGAACTGCTGAAGCGGGTCCGGTTGGGCCAGCCGGGATTGCGCATGCTGGTATTGACGGCGCGGAATCGCACCGAAGACCTGGTATTGGCGCTCGAGCAGGGAGCCGACGATTGCCTGATCAAACCCTTCTCCTTCCTGGAGTTGCTGGCCCGAGTCCGGGGACTGCTGCGGCGCGATTTCACCCCCGCGGTGAGTTCATCGCAGGTTGGCGATCTGATGATCAACCGGGAGGAACACCGGGTGGTGCGTGGCGAACGGATCATCGATCTGACGCCGCGTGAATTTGCCATTCTTGAGTGCCTGATGGATAACGCGGGCAAGGCTGTATCACGTGTGACCCTGATGCGAGACGTGTGGAATATTCCGTACGATCCCACTACCAACATCGTCGACGTGTACGCGCAGTATCATCCGTCCGCGAGCAATGACACTCCGGAAGGTCGCAGAGCAAACCGGCGCGTGGATATTGTGGTTGTCTCTGCTCCCAATCCTGTCCAAGCCAAAGCGCCGGCTAATCCGCGTTAGCCGTGGAGCCCTTGCAGAGTAGTGCCCGCTGCGATCAAGGCTTGAAAATAGTATGACGCGCTGTCGCCTACCGATTCATCCGGGCGCGGCAACCCCTGGGAATCTCCTCCGCGCTCCTCGTATCTGCAGAGTTCCAACGCCCTGCCCATCCCCTCTGCGGACCCGAGCAGCGCCTCCTGGATTCGGGAGTCAATAGAGATAAGGTCTACCAGCTGCTTCATGGGGATATTCAACATCCGATCCATCATGGATAGCATGCCGAGCATATACAGTTCTGCCGGGCTCTCATTTAACGAAGGTGCCAGAGACTCGCAAAAACAGGCTCGCTCAAGAGCCTGTTCCGCGTCCCTGTCCCCTGCCGAGTGAGACAAGTTGCTGGCCAGAACTACCGTGACTAGTTTCCGAAAGGCATCTTCACCAACTGCCGTCAAAGCTGCCTGAATAGTCGATATCCGATGACGAAATCCGTATGCGGCGGAGTTGGCAAGCCGAAGCAACCGATAGCAGAGAGACGGCTCCATCAATAAGAGATGTTCAACCGTCCTCGTATCCATGGGGGACTCGGCCAGTGCGGCAAACAGTTGCAAATAGACGGTTTTACCGGCGGGTATTTGTGCTTCAGTAATAATTTCTGGTCGAGCGTGGAAATAACCCTGAAAGAGAGTGTTACCTTCTGCTTGTGCTGCTAGCACCTCTGCCAGTGTTTCAACTTTCTCGGCCAGAAAGATAACCTTCTTGTTGCGAAACATCTTGTATATCTCCTGCCGCGCGGCAGGATTCGAAGCGCGAAAATCTACTTTAACGTAGTCTGCGATCTCAACTAGCTCACCTTTAGTTTCGTCTGGAGAAAAGTCATCCAGGGCGATGCGAAAGCCAGACCGTTTGAGCTGTTTGCATGCCCTTACGAGCTCTGCGTCAGCAATCACGGTTTCCAAAATCTCGAGAACTACCGTTCGGCTTGGCAAAAGCTTCACGCTCATGCTGACCAGCGCATTGCGCGTACAGTTGATAAAAAGATTCTTGGCTGAGGAACAGGCGATCATCGACAGGCAGCTATCGATGCTCTGATTGGTCGCATCCTCAATATCCCCGCTGAAAGCGTTGTCCGTCCCAGAGCGGAATAACAATTCGTATCCATAAAGGCGCATCTTCTCGTCGAAGATGGCCTGTCTGCCGAGAAACCGGTGACTATTTGCAGGTAGTGCCGACATTAGAGTGAAAACCAGCTGTTTGCGTGACATCCGTGGCAAATTGCCTTGAACCGGTTAGGGTTCGACGGGCACAGACGGCGTGGACAAGACTGCCCGGTAAGCACTGTTTGTTGCATCGGCCAGAGAAAGGCCAAGTTGAGCCGTGTCCCGCGCCATTGGAAGGGAGTGGCCGGTTATGACACAGTCCTCAAACCGCCCGCGTGCCGGCCGTCTGGATCTCAGGTAGGAGAGGTTGAGGTTGCGGGCTTATTATGTAACAGTACCAGGAGCAAACTCAAGCAGCTGGTTAAGCCGTCCTAAAGCGTTGGCCCGTAAAGCTGCTTCAGGTCGCGCATGCGGCTGCGCGTCAACTGGATCAGGCATCGGGTCTGGGCACTGGGTTCAGTCGACCCCGGGTGCTTGACCGTGCCGATGTCGTATACCTTGACCAGCGCATCGCAGGCAGTCACCCGATATTTCTCCCACACCACTTCCGTCCCGTCGAGCGCCAGGGCGTTGGCGTCATTCGGCGAGCTTTGGATCAGGGCTTCCCGCAGGGCGTCGAAAAACTGGGTGTAGTTCTTATAAGTCTCGACCCGCGCGTCGTTCAGGCAAACATTGCGGTCGACCAGGGTGGTCGCATCCGGGCAATCGCCGCCTTCATGCCCCATTTCCGCCTCGTAGGCCAGATCCGCAATGCGTTGCTGCTTACCATTCTGAGCGGCGGCGCTCACGGCGCAAACCAGCGCCAGCAAAAAGAGCAGAATCACCGCCGGTGCGCGCGTGTTCATCGCTGAATACCTCCGCACCCATATTAATCTGCAACCGAGGCTGGCTGAGCGGAGCCATCGGCGGAGAAGAACAGCTTGATTCGATGATTGCAGAACGATGAGAATCCGGGGAAATGCGGCAGATCAACGCACATTTCCCCGCCGGGGGAGAACCCTGGAGCAGTTTCACAGTAGGTGTGCCCCGAAGCGAAAGGCCTTTACGTGGTTTTCCACCGAAGAAAACCATACCTCGCGATCCTGGCGGTGTATCGCAACAGTGGAACTGCTTAATATCCGAGAAATTTGCCCATGGTGCCGTAGGTTGGCTCGCGCCGCTCCGGCTGTATTTCCACCGGTACCGCCGCATCCTGCCAGCGCCCGGAATGTTCCGATTGCACCGGCTTTTTCGCCGGCAGGGGCTGTCCCCTTTGCGCCCAGTTTCCAATCGCGGTCACGATCCGGGCTGCGGCCAACCGCCTGGATGCCGCATCCCCCTTAATCCCGCCTTGAAATTCTCCCAGCAATTGCGGTTGACGCCCGTCTTCCAGGGCGTTCAGAGTCCAGATACCTTCAGGCTGGGGCGACATCACGAAAATCGTCCGCAGGCTGCGCACGATGAATTCCACTGTGGGCTTGCCGTCCTGCATATCCAACCGGGGGTCGAGTTCCAGCTTTTCCTTGCTGGTGAAGTCAAATGCGGCTTCGATCTGGGCGGAAAGCTCCAAAAGCTTGGATTCGCGTTCTTTTTCGCGGATGCGGTCGTTTTCTTCCGCCAATCTGCGATCGGTCTCCACGACCAGCTTGCGCGCCTGCTCGAACATCTCTGACAGAACCTGCTCCATGCCATAACCCTCGGGAGCAGTATGCTGGCTGCGAGATGTACGCTGCCATACAACTAGTTGGTTACAGTTCTAGTGGCGCTTGCGATCCCGGTCGCGATTACCCCCGCCACCCCCGCCGCCGCCACCCCCGCGGCTTTGCCGTCCGCCACCACCCCCGCCACCACCCCCACCCTGTTTAGGCCGATAGCAGCTCTTGCAGTAAACCGGACGGTCGCCACGGGGCTCAAAAGGTACCGTCGTCGTTTGTCCACAACTGGCGCAGACCACGGTTGTGCCCGTGCTCATGCCGGGGCCGGCCCCCCCGCTGGTGCTGTAACCGCCTTCGTGCTGCGAGTGGGACGGAGCGTGGCCGCCTCCCGCGGAACTCTGTTTGGCTTGGCGGCATGGTTTACAGCGCCGGGGCGAGGAGTAGCCGCGTTCCTGGAAGAACTGCTGTTCACCAGCGGTGAAAACGAATTCCTGACCGCAGTCGCTACAGGTAAGTAACAGGTCGCTGCCGCTCATGGCTTCGGCCCCTTTCAGCGAGTGTACTGCGAACCCTTTACGCGCAATGGAATGTTACACGCAAAATCGCCGCCTAACACCCGTCTTTAAGGCTGGCGAAGGGAAACGATTTAAACTGGCATTTTCTAGGGAAGGGAAACGATGAAGAAAAGACCGGCCCTGGCGCTGCTGATCCTGCTCGGCGCCACCATCCTGGCGCCAGCCAGGCAGCTAGGTTGGAAACAGCTTTTCGACGGCCACGATCTGCGCGGCTGGCAGCACGTAGGGCCGGGCAGCTTCACGGTGGAGCATGGGCTACTGAAAACCCAGGGGGGCATGGGGCTCCTGTATTCGACTGTCGGCCCGGTGGGCGACTGCGAGATCAAAGTGGTCTACCGGATGGAGCACGAGAACGATAACTCCGGTGTATTCATTCGTATACCCGACGAGCCCACGGAGCCCTGGATGCCCGTCAACCGGGGCTACGAGGTGCAAATCGACAACCATCCCGAGCGCGGGAACGAAGACGACTTTCACGTAACCGGCACGCTCTACTCTCTGACGCGTCCGCTGGCCAAGCCGGGCAAACCGGGCCCGGAGTGGAACACTATGGTGATCCGCATTGAAGGACCTCGAACCCAGGTCTTTGTGAATGACGTAAAGGTGACGGACTACACCGAAGGCCAGCCAGTGCCGCCCAAAAAGTTTCCCTTCGAACCCGACCGGGGCCTGCGTCCTGACAAAGGCTGGATCGGTCTGCAGAACCACAGCGACAAAGACGTGGTGTACTTCAAAACCGTCGCCGTGCTGGTGCTAGGCACGGAGCAGGGCTAGACCCCTGGGTGGGATCCGCAACTAGTTCATATCTGGTTTCTTGCTTTTCCGTTATTCGGAAAAAACGCGAAGGAAAACCGCCCGTGTTCGGACAGAATTGTCATCCCGGCCGTAGTGAGGGAGCGCTGTTTCTTTCCCGGGCTCACATGCCGTCATAGTTAGGGCCGCCCCCGCCCTCGGGCGGGACCCAGGTGATGACCTGGTAGGGGTCCATAATGTCGCAGGTCTTGCAATGCACGCAATTAGCGAAGTTGATATGGATCTGTGAATCCACCATCTCATACACTGCCGCCGGGCAAAAATGTTGGCAGGGGTTGCCATACTCCTGCACACAGCGATGGTTGCAAATATCCGTATCGCGGATAACCAGGTGTACCGGCTGATCATCCTCGTGACGGGTGCCTGAGTGGTAGACGTCGGTCAGCTTGTCGAAGGTGAGTTTCCCGTCGCCCTTCGCTGGCCCCAGCGTGGCTTCCCGGCCATAAGTCGATCGGCCGAGATTGTCCAGATGGCGCATATTGCGGTATCCAGCATGATTCTTGAAGTCGGGACCAGGGTTTCTTCCTCCCAGCACCTGCTGTATGCCGCTGTTTACCAGGCCCGGCAGCAACCCGTGCTCGAAGCCCTGGTGAAAGTTGCGTACCGGGTACAGCTCCTCTCTAATCCAGCTGCCTTCGACCCGGCTTTGGTAGGCGCCCAGTGCCCCGCTCGAGTAGTCCCCCACGAGCAGCGATTCAAAGGCAGTTTCCGCCGCCAGCATCCCGCTCTTGATTGCCAGGTGGATGCCCTTGAGCCGCTGGGAGTTGAGAATACTGGCCGAGTCGCCCAGAATCATCCAACCCTTGCCCGCCAGTTTCGGCATAGTGAGCCAGCCGCCGTAAGGCATGCTCTTGGCTCCATAGCGGACCATCTTGCCACCCTCCAGCAGCGGCCGAACCAGAGGATGTAGCTTGAACGACTGAAAGATGTGCTGTGGGTCCAACCGCGGATCCTGGTAATCGAGGCCAACCACATAGCCGACCGAGAGCAGAGTATCGGAGATGCCATAAATCCACGCCCCTCCATACTCTTGACTGGTGAGCGGGTATCCCAGGGTGTAGATAACTTCCCCTTTGGCCATCCGGCCGGCCGGAATCTCCCACAGCTCCTTGACCCCCACGCCGTAGGTCTGGGCGTGATCCGGGTTTTCCAGATGAAAGTGCTCGATCAATTGTTTGGTGCACGATCCGCGCGCACCTTCGGCCAAAACGGTGATCTTGGAGTGAAGATCGTACCCCGGCTCAAAGTTGGCCTTAGGGTTTCCTTGTTTATCCACCCCTTTATCATCGGTGCGGACACCGGTCACCCCGTCCTGATCGAAAAGCAACTCGCTCCCGGCAAACCCGGTAAAGATGGTAATCCCCGCTTCCTCGACTTTGGCCGCCATCCATTTAACGAACTTATTAATGGAGATGACATAGTTGCCATGGTCGCGCAGGGGCGGCGGCACGATGGGAAGCTTGTACTTGCCCTTCTCGGTAAGAAAGTAAACCGACTCCTGCGTGACTTCCGCATCAATGGGGGCTTCAGCTTCAAAGCCGGGAAGCAACTCGCGCATGGAGCGGGGGTCCAACAATGCCCCGGACAAGCAGTGCTGGCCAGCCTCACGCGCCTTTTCGAGGACGTAAATATTCTCTTTGGAAAGCGGAGCTGCAGTTGAGCCCTTGAGTGCCAGCTGGTCGTTGTGGGCGTCGATCAACTGCGAAAGACGCATTGCGCAAGCCATCCCAGCGGGGCCGCCACCGATGATGACAACATCCGCCTCCATCTGTGGCCGTTCGATCCCCTCGATTGGTTGGCGGAAGTGAATCATAGCTTTTGGCTGGGCCGAAACTCAGGCCTTCGCCTTCTTGATCTCTTCAGTCAGTGCCGGGACCACATCGAATAGGTTGCCAACCACGCCGTAATCGGCAATCTCGAAGATGGGAGCCTCTACATCTTTATTGATAGCCACGATCGTGCGCGCACCCTTCATACCGACGATGTGCTGGATGGCGCCGCTGATCCCCAGCGCAATGTAGAGCTTGGGCGCAACCGTTTGCCCCGAACTGCCGATTTGCCGCTCCAGCGGGAGCCAGCCGTTATCGCAGATAGGGCGGGACGCAGCCAGCTCGCCGCCCAGTGCCTTGGCCAGATCCTCGGCTAGGGCAACGTTCTTCTGCTCCTTGATCCCCCGGCCAATGGCCACGATGATCTCGGCCTGGGACAGGTCCACAGCCTGCTTGGCTTCCTGAAAGACCTCGTGCGGCGTGATGCGCAGGACCGGGGGTGCGGCGGCGTCGATCGTCTCCACCGGGGCCGAGCCCGTTTCCGCCTGGTCCGCGCGATAGGTTCCTATCTGCAGCGTCGCGAGCCACGGAGCTTCTCCGGCAAAAGACACATCGGCCACAAATTTCCCCTGAAACATCTGCCTGGTAAACAGCAGCTTTCCGCTTTCGTACTTGTACCCGATTGCGTCAGAGATCAGGGTACGGTCAAGCGCCAGGGCCAGCCTGGGGGCAAAGTCACGGACCTGGTAGGTGTGGGGAAAGAGCACCAGCTTGGGTTGCTGGACGGCAATAAACTCCTTCAGGGCATGGACGTAGGCGTCCGAGGTATAGGCTTCGAGCGAGGCTGCTTCCAGGTCGTATACCTTCTCGACCTTGTGCCCGGCCAGTTCCTGTGCCAGCGCCGTGGTCTGGTAGCCCGGCAAAACTACTTCAACCAGCCATCCGGTCTCTTTGCCAATGGCTTGGGCGGCAGCCAGGGTTTCGAGCGATACACGGTTCAGCTTATTTTCCCGCTGCTCAGCGACTACCAGAATCCGATCTGCCATCTAGAACTCGGGCGCGCCGCGGCGCAGGTACGCTCCGGCTAACCCCGTGAGCCCTGAAACCAGCAGCGAAAACGCAAAGTAATAGGCCACCGGATGGGCCCATCCTGGCGCATAGGTCAGATCCTGGACCAGCCATAGCAGCAGAACCGTGGTGATGATCCCGAACTGGCCGGAGATAACCATGAGCATCAAGCCACGGTTCCTGCGTTTATCCAGCAGCTCGACCTGATTGGGGACCAGATTCTGTTCTTCTACCGGGAGGAGTGTATTGGCCATGCCGTATCCCTCGCGCACAACATTGGATCGCAACACTGAATTGTACTAAATCACGCGCGCCTGATTTTTGAGTTGTTCCACCAGCTTCCGCGCCACCTCGGCAGGCGCGCCCTCGAGCATCTCGGTCTTCTTCTGCTTCACCGGCACATAGAGCCGTTCGATCTGTTGCTGGTTCTTGCCCAGCTTTGCTTCCACTTCGGCCCACGTCACTTTGCGCAGCGGTTTCAACCTGGCCTGCTTGATGCCGATGAGGGTGGCATAACGCAGCTTGTTGATACCGCTTTGGATGGTGAGCACGGCGGGCAAGCCCACGTCGACATGCTGGTAGCGCCCGGCTTCGAGTTCGCGCTTCAGCCGCAGGCCGCCGTCGGTCTTTTCGATGCCGATGATGATGGTGGCGTGGGGCCACCCAAGTACCTCGGCCAACAGCACACCAGTCTGGGCAAAACCGAAATCGTCCGATTGCAGCCCGGTCACGATCAGGTCGAATGCTTCCCCGGCAATCGAAGCGGCCACGGCGCGCGCGATATTCGCCGCATCCAGGGTGGCGAAGCGGTCATCTTCGAGGTGGATGGCGCGGTCTGCGCCCTTAGCCAGCGCTTCTCGCAATACCTGTTGCGCCCTCGCCGGGCCGGCGGTCACCACCACTACCTCGCCGCCGTGCTTTTCCTTTTGCCGCAGCGCTTCTTCCAGCGCATACGCATCCGGCTCGTTCACTTCGTAGGACACGTCTTCACGAATCCAAGTGCCGGCGTCGTTCAGTTTGAGAGGCGCATCCTTCTGCGGTACCTGCTTGATGCACACCAGTATTTTCATAATCTAGATAAACGCCACCGACTGCAGGCTTGATACTTCAAACCGCTTGCGGCAGCGAACGTTCTTGCAGCCGACGATGTCATCCTTGCGCACCATGTACGACTGAGCTTTGGCGAAGCGAGCGCGGTCGCGCTCGTCGGCTCTGCCTGGCAACTGCGCCTTTTTGCGCCGTACCAGCCAAGCCACCTCATATTCTTCGACCTTGCCGCAATGCGGGCAGGTCAGCGTGTGTTTCCGCTGTTCAGATTTTTCATCGAAGAAGTCCCGTTCTTCCATGGCCTGAGACCCGCTTTCCCGGATATTGTGAACCTTAAGAAGTATTCCATACTTACCCAGGGATTCCATAACCGCAGAGGATCGTTCGATGGCCAGGAGAAAGCGCAGGCCGGAAAAGTTTTCTATCGTCAAGGCGGTCAAGGCCAACGCCCGCGAGCGCGTCGGCCAACCCCGTCCGGAACGGGTGATCGACGACCAGACGCGGGAAAACAGCCGTAAGCCGAAACACCGGCAAACCCTGCCGCAGTTGTTGAGCGGAGAATGAACAAAAAAATGCCTCCCAGCGCCTGGGAGGTCATTTTTTAGCGGCGATTAAGCAGCGGAAACGACGAACGGATCGACGATCAAGGGCTCGATCGCCGCCTGGGGCAGAATCTCAGGCATGCAAACATCGGTATAACGGCCGGCGGCGACGTCGACGAACACCACATTGGCGGTGTCTTCGGTGCGGGTGGTGCTGATGTGCAGTTTGCGAACTGCCTTGATTGCCACAGTTGCCAGCAAAAACCTGTTTGCTATCTTAATTCCGGCCGAATAGACCAGTTCAGAACGCATAGAGCCTCACGTTTTCGGGTTAAATATCCTCTTAAGGGGACTAAGGCTCAGGGAGACAGGACGCAAGCCGAAGCGTTACAAGCACTTCTTCCAGCATACAGCCGCACCGGGATACTTCCTATCTAATTCGTAATCCCGGGTACAACACGAACCCATTGGTAACCCGGCAAGTGTCTTTCGCCACTACGATCGGGATGACAAATCATTTGAGACAAGAGACTTACCGTTCCCGAACAGAATTGTCATTCCGGCCGGGGCTTCAAAGGGACCGCGAAACCAGGAACGCACAGAAATGGACGGGTGGGCCCCACGTTCGCCCAAGGGAAGACGAAGACGGGGGTGCAGCCCCGACCATCGCTTTTAGCACCGCCCGGCCAGAACCTCCGCCAAATGCACCGCATGCCGCGGCGAATTCTGCCGGATCTGCTCCCGGCAGCTGAAACCATCGGTAATCAGAATCGTGTCGGCTGAGGCAGAACGCACCGCGGGCAGAAGCACGCGTTCGCCCAGCGCCTGGGAAACCTCAAACTTGTCTTTCTCAAATCCGAACGGGCCAGCCATTCCGCAACATCCGGAATCCAGCACGCTTACCTGGGCACTCGTCGCCTGCAACAGCGAAATCTCATCCTGCATGCCCATCAAAGCCTTTTGGTGGCAATGACCGTGCAGTACCATCTGCCGCCCGCTCAATTGTGGAGGCCGATATCCCGGCGCGTGGCGGGTGAGAAATTCGCTGAGCAGAAACGTCTGCTTCGCCAGCCGCACCGCGCGCTCATTGGAGGGGAACAAATTGATCAGCTCGTCACGAAAAACGCTGGCGCAGCTGGGCTCGAGAACCACGAACGGCATACCTGAGTCGATCTGCGGGCCAAGGCGCGCGAGAACATCCTTTAAGTAATTGCGCGCCTGGTCGAGAAAGCCGAAATCGTAGAGCGGCCGGCCGCAGCAGATGTGTCGTGCCGGCACCTGTACCTGGAATCCAGCTGAGCCGAGCACCTCATGCGCATCGCCCAGTACCTGGGGATGAAAATAATTGTTCCACGTATCCGGCCAAAGCAGCACCGGCGCCCCCTGGGAACCAGCCCGGTTGCGGTACTGCGACTGAAAGCTTCGCCCGGCAAACTCAGGTAAGGTGCGTTGCGGCGCAACCCCGGCAATACTTTTGACCAGGCTGCGCAGCCCTGGCGTCCGCATAGGCAAATTGGCCAACCCCGGAGCAATAGCGGCGAGCTTTGCCCAGCGGTCCATAAACCCGAAGAGGTAGTGCTGCAGCGGGTGCACCCGGCCCTGATAATGATGGCCCAGAAATTCGGCCTTCCAGGTCGCCATATCCACGTTGACCGGGCACTCCGTTTTACACGCCTTGCACGAGAGGCAGAGATCGAGGGCTTCCTTCACCCCCTCGTTGCGCCATCCGTCGCTGATCACCCGTCCCTGCAACATCTCCCACAGCAGGTGGGCCCGTCCGCGGGTGGAGTGCTTTTCCTCCCGCGTGGCCATATAGCTGGGGCACATCGTGCCATGGTCCTGCTTGCGGCATGCTCCCACACCCACGCAGCGCAGCGTGGTTTCCCCGAATCCGCCCGGATCCTGCGGGTATTGAAACCAGGTGTCTACTTTCTTCGCCTGGTAACCGGCTCCCAGGCGAAGGTTGTCCACCGGATCGTAGACGGCGACGGGATCGATCATCTTCCCCGGGTTCATCCCATTGTCCGGGTCCCACAGAGCCTTGAACTCCTGAAAGGCCTTCATCAACTCAGGACCATACATTTTAGGTAGCAGCGCGCCCCGTGCCTGCCCGTCACCATGCTCGCCTGACAGGGATCCGCCATGGGCCAGGACAATGTCTGCCGCCTGCTCGATAAACTCGCGATATTTGCGGATGCCCTCGGCCGTTTCAAGATCGAAGCTGATGCGCAGGTGAACGCAGCCCTGGCCGAAGTGTCCGTACATCGGCGTCTTGTACTCATAGCGCTCGAGCAGCCGGTAGAGTTCGCGAAGGTAGCTGCCCAGCTTCTCCGGTGGCACAGCCGAATCCTCCCAGCCTTCCCATCCATGCTTTTCCCGGGGAACAAAGACGGTCGCCCCCAGGGCAGATTCGCGCACATGCCAAACCCGCCTGGCCTGTTCATCGGAGTAGCGCCGCACGGTGCACGTCTTGCCAAACGAAAGCCCAGCCTGGGTGAACTCTTCCGCAATGCAGTCGGCTTCCTCCGCGGAGTCCGCGCCGAATTCGCACAGCAGAAATCCGCGGCCTTCCGGCAGCAGCAGTACGTCCTCGACCGCCAGCTGCTTGCGGAGCATGTAGTCGACCACCAGGCCGTCGAAGCCTTCGAGGCCGATCGGTTTGTACTTGAGCACCGCGGGCACGTGATCGGCAGCGATGAAAGGATCGGCAAAGCCGAGCACCACCAGCCGCCGATGCTGCGGGCTATGTTTGAGCTGGCACTGGGCCTGCAGTACGGTAACGCAGGTGCCCTCTGAACCCACCAGTGCGCGGGCTACATTAAAGCCGTTCTCGGGCAGCAGCTCGTCCAGGTTGTAGCCGGAAACGCGCCGCGGAATCTTGGGAAAGCGCTGCCGGATCAGCTCACTATACGTATCCCGGATCCGTGCCAGCCCGGCATAGATCTGCCCCCGGCGGCCGCCACCGGTGATGATCGCTTGCAATTCCGTTTCTGAGGTAGGGCCCACGGTGAGCCGGGTGCCATCGTATAGCAGAATATCGAGCGCTTCGATATTGTCGACCGTCTTGCCCCCCATGAGGGCATGAACGCCACAGGAATTGTTGCCGATCATGCCGCCCAGCGTGCAGCGGCTATGCGTGGCCGGATCGGGGGCAAAGGTCAGGTCATGTTCTTCGGCGGCATCACGCAGCCGGTCGAGCACGATGCCGGGCTGGACGCGGGCAGATTTCTGCGCTGGATCCAGCTCGATAATCGCGTGCATGTATTTGGAGAAATCCATCACCACCGCCACATTGCAGCACTGGCCGGCCAGCGAGGTACCGCCGCCGCGAGAGAGCACCGGCGCTCCCACCTCATGGCACGCAGCCACGGCGGCGACAACATCGGCTTCATCGAGGGGCAAGACCAGCCCTATCGGCACCTGGCGATAGTTCGAAGCATCGGTGGCATAGAGTGCGCGCGAAGCCTGGTCGAAGCGGACTTCTCCTCGGACCGTCTGGCGCAGTTTTTCTTCCAGCTGGCGAGAAGCGGAAAAGGACTCGTGGGTGTGTGCCTCGCGGGGCGTTTGCTGCAGGATAGGGAAGGCGGACGGGGCGGCCATGGCTAGCGATGATGTTACCAAGACTGTCCGCACTGGGGACGATCGGCGAATCGCAGAGAGGGGAATCCATGGCCCTAAACGCACCAGTTTGTGCCCTTATTCTCCCAGCCTAGGCCAGCTTGGGTTCGATGATGCTCAGACCCTTCACCTGGGAGAAGTGGCGTTTGTTGAATGTAGCTAGGGTGCTGCCGCGCTGTAAGGCCGTGGCAGCCACAATCAAGTCATATGCTCCGATGATCTTGCCCGAAGTCTCCAGATCGGACCATACGCGCGCGTGGTAGTACGCCGTTTCCTCTGTATAGGCGATGATCGGCAGCACCGCCGCCAGAGCCTCAATATATCTTTGCCGTCTGGCCCGCTGCGTTGCGGACGCACGCTCCACGCCGTGCCAAAGTTCCGCAATGGTGATGGCAGCAACCTCAAATCGATCTTCCGCTCGAGATTCTAACCATCGTTGGAGGTCAAAAATGTCCTTCTCGCCGCTGATGATGACATCGGCATCCAGAATTATTTCCACTTGTTCTCAGGGCCCTTCAGGGTCTTGCGTGAAGCCTCGAGATCCTGGCGCCAGGCTTTTGATTCTCGATGAGGCAAGCCGGCTGTGGCCAAAATCGCGGCCAGATCACGCCCGGAACAGACCTTCTCTTGGTTAGGCACAAGCTGGGCAACAGGGGTGCCATTTTTGAGCAGCACGAACGTGACGTCCTGGTAACGGGCGCGATTAATGCATTCGGCGAAGTTTCGCGCAGCCTCCGTGACCGTGATCGATATCCTTCTCATAGAATCAGATTATCAGATTTTTTGTAAAACACGAGGAACCCTTCGGAAATAGACAGGGAGGATTGGGAACCAGACTTGTCCAAATAGCTTTTGAAGAACGAGGGAACCTCTTTGGCCGCGAGAGAAACAGCGGGTTGCTCCACTACGGTCGGGATGCGAATTCTGTTGCAGGGTCAGATACTGTTCCGTTGCATCTATTCCGGCCACTACAGAATTGTCATCCCGACCGTAGTGGAGCGACCTGCTGTTCTTGCAGCCACTAGCCAATGTTCTATGAAAGCGCCGCCCTCCCCTTTGTCATCCCGACCGCAGCGTAGCGAAGTGGAGGGATCTGCAGTGCGCCCTGCGGCTCTCCTAAAACTTTCCTCGGGGAACCGCGCCGGATGAACCATCCCCTCGGAATGAAAACCCCAACCCGGTTTCGCAATGCCCGATCGCAGCACTCGTTTGTCCAATAAAATCAACCTGACGGGGTCGACCAATCCGCTAATTTGGACAGCTCTGATTGGGAACAGTCGATGCCACCCATAAAAATTCGGCGTTACATGACAGAGCTTGTCATAGATGGCGCCCAATATTGATCATCATCTGCGTCAGCTTGGCGTATAGGTGACCCGGCCGCGTGATCACCGGATGGCGCCCGCACTACGCAGTATGCGCCGAACCTTTTTGGGAGAGATCGACAGCTTCTTGGCGACTCGGGTCACGTTTTTTCCATATCTGACCCACACCTTGGGAATCACCAGTTCGGCAAATTCTTCTTCGACTTGTTGGAAGGTCTTGTCGCCAATCTCGCCGCTCGACCAGCGGCGCAGCATCTCGTCGATTCCCGTTGCGCGCAGTGTCTTCGATTTCAATGTATTGAGGTCCTGCACAAGATGATCCTTGTCTTCGGAGCTGAGCAACTCCGCCGCACGGGCGACATAGTCTCTAGCCACCTCCCAATCCTCAAAGAAGGACTGCGTTGCGGCGTTCCCACGCGCCAGGTACGCCTCTGCAAGCAGACGGCGGTTTTGCGTGTTGCGGGCCAGGCCGATGGCCTCTTCGGCATGCTGCACAGCCAGGTTGGCGTGGAGCGCTGCATCCGGGCCTTCGCCCAGCTCTTCCTCCGCGCGCTCCAATTCGACCGCAGACTGCAGAGTACGGGCCCGAGCCATCAGGATCACATCCTGATGCTCCTCGCCCAGCACAAAAGCTTTGGAGGCTTCGCCGGCGGCGCGGTCGATATCCCCACTCTCCAGGTGCAGGTGTCCGGCGTTGACCAGAACAGATCCCGTCCCTCCCTGATGATGATGTTGGGCATAGATCGCACCTGCCTGCTCCAGCATGGCCAGCGCCTCATTAACGATCTGGAGGTGGCGTTGATGATGTTTGCCGTGCGCGGTTGAGGAGCGCAGGCGGGCTCGCATGTCCAGCGAAATAAGCCGCTTGACATACGCGGCATTTACCAGGGCGCGGGCCAGATTCACATGCTCGGGAGTTATCGAAGAGAGCAGCGCAATCGCCCTTTCGAAGTGAACCAGCGCGCGGGTGTACTCCCCTGACCGGCGTACAAACCGTCCCCGGGCAGACTCGATATTACCCAGCGACAGCGCGTGCCCGGTCGGCAATAACTCAGACTCGGCCTCGTTCAAAAGATCGAATGCCAGCCGTCGATCCCCTCTCTGGAAGACAAGCCAGCTTTCATGGATCTTGGTCACGGCCACCAGGCGCGGCGCCTGCAACGCGCAGGCCTGCGTCTGCGCTGCCTTGATGTGTTCCCAGGCACGCTCGTACTCGCCGCGACGCCGGTGCCATCGGCCTTTCCAGTAGTGAGCGAGGAATTTCAGATAGGGCGGCAGCACATCTTCCCCTGCCATTTCGACGACTTCGAGATGATGCAGCGCCTGATTGATGTCTTCGCGGCTCACAGCGTAAAAGGACTGCACCATATGCCAGCGCAGATAGTCGATGACCGGAAGCGACGCTGCGTCGAGCAAGGCAACCGCTTCGTAGAGTCGCTCGAATCCGCTTGTCCGGGTGTATCCGAGGTCGATCCACTGTGCGAGGCACAGCAGCAGAGCCGATGCGTGCGGCGCGGAGGCTTCTGTTTTTGCGATAGCGGCTTCCGACTCATCCAGCACACGAAACGCGATGGAGGCCTCTCGGGTCACGATGGCTTCTTCCAATCGGGCGAGATAAGCCGGTGGTCGATTGTCAATCCGCATGATGGACCACCTTACCTGTGCCATAAGCGGGTCGCCAAGTGCTATCGTCCGATTCGGACCGGGGTCTCTTGTGAGCTCTATCGATCCCGCCTATGGTGAAGGGGCATCAACAGGCTGGCAGTAAATCCCACTCTGGAGCCAACATGGCAAATCCGATCAAACGACTATACCGCTTCGGCAGCAACGTTCTGGAAGGCAATTTAGCAAAGCCATCGCCGCGCGAGCTACTCGGCGGCAAGGGTGCTGGACTTGCAGAGATAACATCGATGGGAATTGCCGTACCCGCGGGCTTCACCATCACCACCGAGGTCTGCAGGCATTACCTGCGTCATGGAGATTTGCCGGAAGGGATGAACGAAGAGATCGCAGCGGCTCTTGCCTGGCTGGAGAGGGCCGTCGGACGCCGTTTCGACGATCCGGCCAATCCGTTGCTGGTAAGCGTGCGCTCCGGCGCTCCAGTTTCCATGCCCGGCATGATGGATACGGTATTGAATGTGGGACTCAACCGGCGGTGCGTCGCCGGCCTGGCGGAGAAGAGCGGCTCACAGAGATTCGCGCTGGACTGCCTTCGCCGCCTTATACAGATGTTCGGGTCGGTTGTGCTCAACGTACCAAAATCAGATTTCGACGCCGCCCTGGAGCGTGTCCGGCTGAAGCACGCCGCGCCAAACGACGCCGCCCTCACGCCAGTCGCACTCGAGACCCTGATAGGTGAGTTTGAACGCATTGTAGCCGCGCACACCGGCCAGCCTTTTCCGCAAGACCCACATTTCCAGGTGGCAATGGCCATTGATGCGGTATTCGATTCCTGGCGGAGCGAACGCGCCCAATGCTACCGCAAACTCAACGGTATCTCAGACGCAATGGGCACGGCGGTCACGGTTCAAGCCATGGTATTCGGCAATCGCGGAGAAAACAGCGGCACCGGCGTTGGTTTCACACGGAACCCCTCAACCGGGACGCGCGAACTCTTTGGGGAATTCCTCACCAACGCCCAGGGCGAAGACGTCGTCGCCGGAATCCGCACGCCGCGGCCACTCGCCGAGCTTGCCCAGGCCATGCCGGCGGTTTACGAGGAATTGAAGTCGGTCACCGAGCGGCTGGAGCGGCACTACAGCGACGTTCAGGACTTCGAGTTCACCTTTGAAGAGGGCAAGCTGTTTTTGCTACAAACCCGCTCCGCCAAGCGTTCAGCCCTGGCCGCCGTGCAAAATGCGGTGGACATGGCGGAAGAAGGGCTGATTACCCGGCGTGAGGCGATCGAGCGCGTCAACCCTTCAAGCATTGGAGAGATCCTTTCCCCGCAGCTTGATCTGAGCAGCGATCCACTCGAGTTGACGCGCGGCACGGCGGCTTCGCCGGGCGCGGCGGCGGGAAGGATTGCACTCTCTGCGATCAGCGCCGTGAGCATGGCGCAGAGTGGAGAGCCAGTGGTGCTGGTTACTGAAGAGACGAGCGCGGATGACATCCATGGCATGGCCGTTTCCGCCGGTTTTCTCACCGCTCGCGGTGGCGCGACCAGCCATGCGGCCGTGGTGGCACGCGGCATGGGCAAGTGCTGCATTACCGGCGCGCGGAACATGCATCTGGACCAGAAAGCGCAAACCGTTCGCATCGGAGAGATAACCTTCCGCGCCGGCGACTGGATCACCCTGGAGGGCAATACGGGCCGGGTCTTTGCCGGCAAGCTGCCGGTTCGCTCCGCAAGTGAAACCAACCCCGCGCTGGACACGCTGCTCTCGTGGGCGTTGGACGAAAACACTTGCCTGGTTCGGGCCAACGCGGACACTCCCGAAGATGCGCTGGCCGCCCGAACGCACCATGCGGCCGGCATCGGCCTTTGCCGCACCGAACACATGTTCTTTTTTGATGGCCGCTTGACCCACGTTCAGAAGATGATCCTCGCAACCACCGTCGAAGATCGGATTGCCGCGCTCGAGCGCCTCCTGCCTATGCAGCGGGAAGACTTTGAAGAGCTGTTCCGTCATATGTCGCCGCTCCCCGTAACCATCCGTCTGCTCGACCCCCCGCTCCACGAATTCCTGCCCTCCGTGGAGGAGATAGAGGGCGAGATTGCGACCGCTCGCCGGGATGAGAATTGGCAAGCCTCTCTCGATCTTGACGCCATGCGCGATCGGATCAAAGCTCTCACTGAAACCAATCCTATGATGGGCCACCGCGGCTGCCGTCTGAGCCTCACCTATCCGGAGATACTGGAAATGCAGGTGCGAGCGATTCTTCAGGCTGCGGCCAACGTCACCGAGCAGGGGTTCAGCCCGGCGCCCGAAATCATGGTTCCGCTGGTCTCTTCCGAGCAGGAGATGCGCGTACTAGCGGCGATGATCCACAGAACAGCCGGAGAGGTGCTTGCTGCGCGCGGCCAGGAGGTGCGGTACAAGGTGGGAACGATGATTGAGCTGCCTCGCGCCGCCCTGTGTGCCGGCCAGATTGCCAGGCACGTCAGCTTCATCTCGTTCGGCACCAATGACCTGACCCAGATGACCTATGGCTTTTCTCGCGACGACTCGCGCAGCTATCTCGATCACTATCTGGAGCATGGCATTCTGCAGGCGGATCCTTTTGTCACCATCGATCAGGAAGGCGTCGGCCAACTGATCCGGATGGCCATCGAGCGCGCGCGGGCTGTCAATCCCGCCATAAAGATCGGTGTCTGCGGAGAGCACGGAGGCGATCCCGAGTCGATCCGCTTCTTCGCCTCAATCGGAGTCGATTATGTCTCCTGTTCGCCGGCCCGTCTTCCGGTCGCGCAACTGGCCACTGCACAGGTGTCCCAGCGACTGCGCTATGCGGCCTGAGGAGAAATCATCATCAAGGACTCTGCAGCATGGAGAGGCGGAAAGCGGGGATTTCGTATCTTCTACGGTGCCATATTCGTCAGCCCCCAACAACTAAGTGCGGCTTTAACGAGGCGGGAAGTTCCTGGCTAAATAGTCGATCACCCTCTTGAAATCTTCGTCCGTTCCGGCCGCTCCCTTATCCTTCATGTCTTCCACTTCGTCTTCCCAGGCAGCCCGGCTCATCCGAAGCGTTGAAAAAGTTGTCGGTCCGTGGCATTGAGTGCAGATTGCGATCACGCTTGCCCGTTCCTCGCCTTCGGGTAAGGCGGCCGCGGGGGCTGTAGATGCAGTGCCGCCCGATGAGGCGCTGGTAGTCGCCCCGGGCGAGCTTGTTAAAGAATTCGCTTGCCGGCCAGGACCGCTCTCTTGCTTATCCGGTAAAGCGAACGCAATGAGGGCATCGGAATTTTGGTCCGCAGTGTTGGCGATCATCCGGAAACGGTTCGTGCCACCGGCTGCGACCACGACGTATTGCTTGCCATTGCGGGCCATATAGGTCATGGGGACAGCGGTGCCGCTGGCATCCATCTTAGTCACCCAAAGTTCGCTGCCGGTACGTGCATCGAATGCCCGGAACTTGGAGTCAGTGGTCGCGGCAATAAATACCAGGCCGCCTGCGGTCACGATCGGACCGCCAATATTGCTGGCGCCGGTATTCTTCAATCCTTGCGCCTCCAGTTCGTCGTAGCTGCCAAGTGGTTTTCGCCAAACGATATCGCCGGTGTTGGCGTTCACCGCGGTCAATTCGCCCCACGGAGGTCGCTGGCATGGATAACCATCCTGATCAAGGAATCGGGTGTATCCACTCAGATTGTGATAGGGCTGAAGCGAGCCGGCTGCCGTCGGTGCCATTTGCCCAACCGTGCCCAGGCTGCTCGTGTTGACAAAGATGTAGCCTAGCTCCGGATCGAAGGCCACGCCGCCCCAGTTTCCGCCGCCCATCGTTCCTGGCATCGAGAGAGATGCGGTCATGCCGAAGGGCGTGTACAGTCCTTCGGAACGCAACCGGCTAAGCCACTCACCGCAGAACTTCTCTGCTTCGGGCGTACGCTGGGAGACGTCCTCCATGGTCATGGTGGTGCGAGACAACGGAGGCGGCTTGACAGGAAAGGGCTGGGTCGGTGAATACCACTCCCCAGGAGTGTCGCCCTTCGGCACCGGTCGCTCCTCGACACCATAAATCGGCTTGCCGGTTCTTCGATCAAGAATGAATAACAGGCTCATCTTGTTCGTCTCGGCCAGAGCGGGAATCGTTTTGCCGTTGTATTTCACATCGATCAGCGCCGGAGGGGCGTTCATGTCGTAGTCCCACAAATCGTGGTGAACCATTTGGTAATACCAGCGCAGCTTGCCGGTAAGCGCATCGAGAGCGATCACGCTATTTGCGTACAGATCCGGCCCTTTGCGATCGGCGCCGTAAAAACTGTCTGCCGCATTGCCAACCGGCAGAAAAACCAGCCCGCGCTTGGTATCCACTGTATCCAGGCCCCACTGGCTGGGCCCGGCACGGTCCTTCCACCCCTGGGGCCCCCAGGTCTCGTTGCCCCGCTCTCCGGGCCGCGGTACGGTATGAAAGGTCCACAGCAGCTTGCCCGTCCGCACATCAAAACCCCGCGGATCGCCGCTCGGCCCCACACTGCCTGATTCCTGGGTCGAAGGACCGACAATCGCGACATCGCGATAAATGACCGGCGGTGAACTGATGACAAAATGTGCTTCCGGATATTGATCCGTCACTCCGGCGCGCAGATGGATGGTGCCATGGTCGCCGAATGCGGCCACCGGCTTTCCCGTCTTCGCGTCCAACTCTATCAGCCGCCCATCCCCGGTACTGAACAAGATCCGCGGCGGGGTCTGCTTATCGCCTGGCCAATAAGCCACCCCACGGCTCTCCGAACCTCTCGGTGTTGGGTTGGTGTATTTCCAGATCTCTGTTCCGGTTTCTGGATCCAACGCTACGATGTTCTGATTCTGCGTAGGAAGGTATAAAACGTTGCCAACGAAGATAGGCGTCGCTTCGAAGGATCGCCCCTTCTCCCCGGTGTGATAAGTCCAGGCCCGCTGTAAGCGGCTCACATTGGTGGTGTTGATTTGGGTGAGCGGCGAATGCCGGGCTCCCCCCGGATCGCGGCCATACACTGGCCAGTCTTCCTGAGCCGTCTGTGAAAATGCGAATGCCGAAGCAGCCGCAATGACGAGTACCGGCATTATGCGCATGTTCAGTCTCGTAGAGTGAATGTAAACAGAGACAAGCAGATTCTCGCAACAGTTGCGGAGGAATCAGCGCAAGGCCGGTGACGCCCGCTGCTTCTCTCGGGTGCAAGATCCGTGTGTTACATCCATACGCCGTCTTGACGCTGCTGGCCTTGAAGATTAGGTGACTGAGCAAACACGGGCTCGCAACAGCATGGCTGAGCGCCCGGCAAATAGGCGATGATTCATTGTCCGGAATCGCACACGGTTTTACGATACTGAACAGGCAATCCAGAGCCCTCCTGCGGCATCTTGCCAGAAAATCTGCTTTTCCCCGTCTTATTTCCCTGCCTTTTTGGCAGGGAAAATGCTCTGATCCACGTCGAGAATCGCTCCCGGCGGGGAAGACAAGAGGTCCCATGCGGAATCTGCTCCAGAATCTTCGCTATAGCGTGCGCATGTTGCGCAAAGACCCGGGCTTGACCATTGCAGTCATCGCGACGCTGGCCCTGGGCATCGGCGCCACAACAGCAATCTACACCGTCGTCTATGCCACGCTGCTTGCACCGCTGCCTCTTGCCCATCCCAATGAATTAGTGATGGTGTGGTCAAAGATCAAAGGCAACCGTAACGGTATCTCCGCCGGGGATTTCCTCGACTGGCAGCGTCGAAGCCGTTCCTTCCAGGGCCTTTTCGCCGTAACCAGTGGCAACTTCAATCTGGCCACCAAAGGTGCGCCCGAAAAAGTGAATGGCAGGCGCGTAACGCCCGGCTTCTTCAACGTGATGGGTTACCCGCTCATGATGGGCCGCGACTTCCTGCCGGAAGAAGGCATGCCCGGCAAGGATCGTGTCGTGGTGCTGACCCACAAACTGTGGGTCAGGTTGGGTGCCAACCGGAATATTGTCGGCCAGCAGATACGCATCAACAGCGAACCCTACACCGTAGTTGGCGTGTTGGCCGCGGGCTTATCGGATCGCTATGACGCGCAACTTACGACTCCCCTGGCCTTCCGCCCCGAGCAGATCAACCATGACTATCACTGGATGATCGCGATGGGCCGGCTAAAGCCCGGCGTCAGCATCCAGCAGGCGCAGGCGGACATGGATGCGGTGACCGAACGCATCGCCGCTGACAACCCGAAGACCAACACCGGATGGGGCGCGCGGGTTGACCCGTTCCAGAACGACTTCCTGCCCAAGGACAGCATTCAAACCCTCTGGCTGCTGTTGGGAGCGGTAGGCTTTGTGCTGCTGATTGCCTGCGTGAATGTCGCCAATCTGTTGCTGGCCAAAGGCACGGCCCGGCAAAGGGAGATCGCTATGCGCGGCTCTCTGGGGGCGACGCGGGGACAGATCTTTGCCCAATTCCTCACCGAAAGCAGCCTCCTGGCGCTCATCGGCGGCGCGTTAGGCTGCAGTCTGGGCGTCGTTCTGCTGCGCGGACTGGTTGCCGTGATGCCGGAGGGCACGCTGCCGGCCGAGGCCAGTTTGCAATTGAACCTCCCCATCCTGACCGTAACCCTGGTAGCCACCATGCTCTCCGGACTGCTGTTTGGCTGCGCGCCCGCCTGGTACGCTTCGCGGGTCGATCCCGCTGAGGCACTCAAGGATGGCGGGCGCTCCGGTGCCGCTGGCTCGCGCAACGAACTGCGCCGTATGCTGGTGATCGGTGAGTTGGCTCTGGCCTTGGCGCTCCTGGCTGGCGCAGGCCTGGCCATGCACAGCTTCTGGAACCTGACCCGTGTTGATCTTGGCGTGCGTACCGACCATGTGCTCAAATTCGAGCTTGACCAGGCCGACGGCCGATTTAAGGACCCAGCGCAGATCGACACCTATTACCGGCAGATTCTCAACCGTATCCAAGCCATTCCAGGAGTCTCCGCAGCTGCGGTCGTCACCGGCGCGCCTTTGCTCGGGACCAGCGACGGGATGCCATTTTCCGTGGTGGGTGGGCCGGTGGTTGATTTCGCCCAAAGGCCTTTTGTTCCCTTCCAATCCGTCACCGCGGACTACTTCAAAACCTTCGGTATTCGTGTTGTGCGCGGCCGGACGTTCACCGGCCAGGACACCGCGACCAGCGTGCGTGTCGCGATGGTCAATGAGGAGTTTGTTCGGCAATATCTGAAAGGCCTGGACCCGCTCAAACAACGCCTCTCGATCGAGCAGATCATTCCCGGCCTGCCCAAACTGGGGCCGCTCGTCGACTGGCAGATTGTCGGCGTCTTCCACAACGTCCGCTCCTTCGGCCTTCGCCAGGAGCTGCCGGAGATCGACGTTCCCTTTGCCCAGTCGCTCTTGCCCAGCGTTACCGTCGGCGTCCGCACCGCCGAGGATCCGGCAGCCATAACCAGAACCGTCTCGAAGGCCGTGCACTCCGTCGACCCCGATGTGGCGCTGGCGTATGTGAGCACCATGGATGAAGTCAAAGACAAGCTGCTTGTCCAGGACCGGTTCACCCTGCTGCTCTATGGCGGCTTTGCCCTGCTCGCGCTGCTGCTGGCGGCAGTCGGCATCTACGGCGTAATGGCTTTTACCGTCTCCCAGCGGACCCAGGAAATCGGCCTGCGCATTGCCCTCGGCGCCAGCCGTTCCAACGTGACCGGCCTCCTTGTCAAGGAAGGATCGATTCTTGCCTCGATCGGCCTGGGGCTGGGAATAGGAGGTGCGGTGCTGGTGGGCCGCACCATGCGGAGCACTCTCTATGGCGTGGGGGCCCTGGACTTCTTCGTCATCGCATCGGTGGCCGCGGTTTTCTTCGCCACAGCCTTGCTCGCATCCTACCTGCCGGCGCGCCGCGCAGCGGGCATCGATCCCATGCAGGCGCTCCGTACGGAGTAGCCCGCTATCATGAGTCTGCGTGATGACGGGTCAAGACGAACTGCACCTCTGGCAGGCGGGGACGCCCGCTGACTTGGCGGGGCTCAGGAACCCCATGGGCTCATAGGTGCGCCCATGGGGTGTTATTCCATCTCCCGATCTAAGGCTGACCGGTAGTGTATCGGTCGAGACGGAGTTCAGCTACTAGTCGATATGGCAGAGATCAGTGCTGGCGAACGGCTTCGTCCGCGTCTTCTGCGAGATCGTTCAGGTAAGCAAAGAAGGCGTTGGACTGCCCATTGAACAGCCCATCGTTGGTGAGCGCTTTGACTGCCCCTGCCGCGGCGCCCTTGGTCTCAGTCGGACGAATAATTGAACATACTGGAAAGTCCTTGCTCAGGAAAAATGTGGGCTCAGGCATGATCAGGTTCGTCTGCAAGTCTTCGTTGCCGGCAAAGGTGGTGAGGTCCGGGAAATCAACTTTATCGCCGCTGACCGGATCGACCACTCCCTTCAAAGCCGGAGCATTCCCGGCCTTGTCGTGCCATGTCTGGAAATGCGCAATTTCTGTTCCCCCGATACTCAGCAGAATGCGCAGTACCTCGACATCCGACACTCGCTGGGCTAACTGAGCGTAGAGACTGGTGCCGCCTTGCTCAATAAAAGCAAAGTGAAAGCCCGCAGTATTGGCAATGTATTGCGTCAGGTCAGTGACACCATTTGGCGAACTTGAGTCCAGCTGCGCTTCGCCGTCGTTCCTGGGAATCGCTGTGTGCCGCTTTTTCCCCAGGATCGGAATTGCATTGGCGAAGGAATCTCCAAGATCCGGATTCTGAGTACGACTGCGATACCGGGTCCACCAGGAGGTGTCGATCGTCAACTCCATGAGATTGGTCAGCCGATTGATTTGTTGTGCCCCGGTCGCCTGACTGCTGGGCAGCGTCCGGAACCGGTCAAGATTTACAGTGTCCGCTCCCTTCGAGGCCAGGTATGCGTTGATGAATCCAGCGTGACTGAATTCGTCTTCTGTATTGTCGTGTATGTAGGTGGCCATATCACCGTCGAGGTTGGAAAGGGCTCTGATGTAGGCGGCATTTCCGCCTTTGAGGCCGGTAAGTAGGGGTGGTTCGTTGGTTTGTAACCCGCCCAGTTCTGCGTACTGCTGCCAAAGGTCGCTTTCGATGATCTCGGCCGCCGCGAGAAAGCGAAGAATAGCCGCATCGCCGGGTTCCAACTTACCACTCCGCTCCTCAGCTTCGACATTGCCTCCAAGCAAGGCGCCCGCCGAAAGCGCAACACCTGTGATACCTAGACTCTTGATGAACGATCGTCTGCGCACCAATCCGTTTTTCGATAGATCTTCCTGTTCATCGATGGCTGTTTTGGCTGTATCGCCCGACACCTTGGAACGAGAGAGCTTGCGTTTCACACTGCACCTCCTGATTGTGGGAAGAATCTTGCATGGTCCTTTCGGTCCACCAGATTCAACCAGCCCACATCGTCGCGTCCCAGGCGCTCTCGTGTGTCACGCATGTGTCTTCTTTACGTAATTCTCTTGTCCCTTGGAGATTGCTGCGATGTGAATGAGCTCACCAAACCTGTACGGCAAACCCATAACCAAAGCAATGGCCCGACATTAAAACGACGATCGCATGACAATTCTTCATTGGTGTGAAGCCGTCTGTTGAGATAGCGAAATTAGGTTTAAGCTCACGATCGTCTGCTGTTGACTTTTAGCCGTGAATTAGCCGGGCACGATTCCGTCGTGTCGCTGGAGTTTTTACACTGTCTGAGTAGAAAGCGTACTTGTCTCAGGAAGAAACTTCTTTGGGTGAGTGTGCGTGGGACGCAAGTGTCACGGTTACAGACGATGATTCTTCGATTTTCGACGAAGTCCGATACAGCGCGCCGCATTTCGTCTCTAGAGATTCTTTTATCATTCCAGCAATTGTGACAAAATACAAAAAAGAGCAGCCGCTTGACTGCAGCAGAAGCTAAAGGCAACGCGATGGACTTCATTACCGGTGGAGTCGCGCGCGCCGTACTGTCCGAGGAGGACGAGGCCACTTTGCAATTTCGTAGAAGTACCGGGTCTGTTTCCAGATTGGCATCCGTTCGCGGACAAGGGACGCCGATCGATGTCCGATCGCGATCGATCGAAGCAAGTAGACGCGTCACCCAGCTCACAAGTGATGCGATCCAGCCGATGAATCAAGCAGCGGAAACTTTGCTGACGAAATTTTTAACAACCCATCTGGCAAATGCTGTTCCTGCCTTAGGCCGCAGCTGAAGAGGCAGCGGCCACCAAGACCCCGTATAACGATGGGGCACTCTGGTATGCGTAGCTCAATGAGCTGATCGCTCTGGCTCAGGCATACCGTTTACCACAATAAAACCAGAACAAGTCCTGATCTTCGGCACCAGCCGGAACATGGCCGATGCACGTCTGTTGGGATTCGTGTTTTGGCAATCGCACTAAAAGGAAGGCTCTCCCCCGAATGAAACTGATATCACTCCTCGTACTCTCGCTTTTGGTCGGCCCACTGGCGCACGCCCAAAGCGGCAACATCTGGTATGTGACCCCGGCCGGCAGCGACTCAAATGCATGTACCCAGGCGAGTCCTTGCGCAACCCCCGATTATGCCTTCAACAAAAAAGCGCAGCCGGGCGACACTGTTCAGGTAGCCCCTGGAACCTATAACTACGGCAACAATGAAATCCATTTCACCACTTCAGGAACGCCGGGCCACAACGTCACCTTAACCTGCGCCACTCGCGGAGCTTGTAAGCTAACCAACACAGTGACCGGGAATAGCACAGTCATAGAAACGGATGGGCAGTACCAGACCATCGACGGATTCGAGGTTACGAATACCGGAGGGCAGAACAACCTGGGTTTCTACGTCACGCAGTCTTTCACCAACATTACGCGGAATACCATCCATAATATTCAGACCGATTGCGGTAACAATGGTGGGGGCGGCATTCAGTTGGTAGACCCGGTCCACGACATAACCATCGACTCGAACCTCATCTACGACATTTCCATGTCTGGCGGGGTTCCGAAATGTGGACCGTCGATCAGCTTCACCGATGGCATCATCGCTGAGTCTCGAGGAGACAGAATCGTCATCACTAATAACATTGTCCACGATACCTCAGGGGGTTGGGGCGTTTTAGTCGGCCCGGGAGACGGTGGCGGAAACCCACAGGGGGACGTGGTCGCGAATAATCTCGTTTTTAACAACGCTCGCGGTGGTGTCGTATTTACCACGAATAACGTTGCGGCAATTAACAACATCGTCGTATACAACGGAACCCAATCGGGAGCGGATGCCTGTGGGTTCATGAACTCGAACAGCAGCAGCTTCACGGTGAACTACTCCCACAACGATCTGTTCAACAATGGTGGGGGCAACTACTGCAAGGACTGGAACACCGGCACGAGCGCTATCCTTCAGGGAGATATAGCGGTCGATCCGGCGAGCGGGACGACCTTCACGAACTGGCAGGAAAATGGGTCAGGTGTCTATACAGAAAAGGAAGGTTCACCGACCATCGGTGCTGGCACAGCAACCGGAGCACCTAACCATGACTACGCCGGGAATCCGCGCACCGCGCCGTTTGACATAGGCGCATACCAGGTAAGCTCGGATCCATCAGCGCCGGCACCACCGCCGCCGGCACCGGCACCGCCGTCAAATCCCGGCCCTCTCACCGGAGGTTACGTGGCCAATACTAGTTCCGCAAACACGTTGACCGTGGGACAGACGCTGCAATTTACGGCCTACTGCACCCACGGCACGGTCACTGAAGCATGCAGCCCGAATGCAGACGCCTTGGGAGACAAAGTCACCGCCTGGTCGACGTCCAATCGTGCGGTGCTGAGGGTCAGCGCGTCAGGGTTGCTGAAAGCGGTGGGCGCAGGTACGGCGAATGTGCGGGCTAGGGTGGGATCCCTTTACCTGCGGCCGTGGACGATTACAGTCAGCGCAAACTAGCCATCGCGTCAATAACCTGTTTACGAAAATGAGGGTCCCGTGCGGACCCTCATTTCTGTTGCAAGTCGTTAGATAGTGATTCGTTTTCTTCCAACCGCTGATCGCTCGCTAACGCTCTCAGGATTCTGGATTGTGCGTTCGGGCGCTGCGCTCTAGCAGACGTGATGAGGCGCTTCCGTCAGTTTGGTTGCGCCGAGCAGGTTTGTGCAAGGCAATCTTCTCATCTATTTCTGTCGGTGTGGACGGGCTCTGTATTTGAATAGCCATAGATGACCGCGTTCAATTAGAGAGCACCGAACGGTTGTGCGCCGATGTTGTTTCCCTATAGCAGTCCCAGATGGTCCGGGTATTTGGCCTGCAAAGCAGTGATCAGAAGTTCGAACTCGGGAAGGCTGCGCAAACTCGCAAGGCAAGGATCTTTCAAGAAGAAAGGCCAGCAGGCAAACCCCGTGCTGACGCTCCGCTCCAGCCACTCAAAGGCAGTTTCGCGCCTTCCCGTCAGGGCGAGGGTGCAAGCGATCTGATGATACGTATGGTGTGCGTGTCCAAAGGACTTCGGACTCGAACAGGCTCTGGTCACACAATCGATTGCTGCCTCTCCGTTCCCCATCAAGGCATGGAGCAGACCTTGTAAGCTCATGATGAGCGGATCGTTCGGCACAAGCCGCAATGCTTCATCCATCAGGCGGCGCGCCTCTTTCCAGTCCCCAGTCATCATTGCCGGGACTGGCGCAAAATAAAGTTGGTACTTGTTACCGGGGCTCTCCGCCCGCCAGAGTTGAATCTGCTGGCGCGCCAAGTCGTATTCCTGGCCCCAAACATAGACTTGTACGACGCTCGGGCTCACCGCCCTCTTGGGTTGAAAAGGCCGTCCTCTTTCGAACATCTCACGCGCGTGATCGAGCAGGCCGACGTGTGCCAGGATGGTGCCCAGGCGATTGTAAGCATGAGGCAGATTGTTCTGCAGGAGCAGAGCGTGCTTGAGATCGGAAATCGCCTCCAGATGCTGGAAATTCTTCGATGGTCCCCAGAGCAGAAATGCCCGGGCCACGTGTCCTTCGGGAAGATTCGCGTCAATTTCGAGCGCCCGCCGGCAGTGGAATTCGGCTTTCTCCAGCCACACGCTGGCCGGGTCGAATTCGAAATGGCGGGTTGTGCATGCGAACGAGAGGGTCGCGTGAGCGAGGGCAAACATCGGATCGCGAGTCACCGCATTGGTGAGATGGTGGCTCGCTTGATCCATCATCGACGCATCGCCGGAGGCCGTGATCCGATAGCCGCGCATGAATTCCGCATATGCCATCGGATCCCTGCTATAGCGTGGGCGCTGCTCGACCACCGCCGGACTATACGGCCGGTTCAGTGCGCGGCTGATCTGCTTCGCAAGATCGCCTTCGAGACCCGCAAGGCGATCCATGTCGATGTCGCACTTCTTCGTGAAGCTGGGGCGCTGCAGGTAGGCGTCGAGCACCTCCAGCGAAAGGCGCCACTGCCCTTTTGACAACTGCACGGCGCCGTGTACAACAAATCGCACCCCTAGTCGAGAGGCGATTTCCGAAGGTGTTAGTTCAAGAGGCAGGTTCAGGACTGCCGAAGTGGGCAGCACGTCCAGGCCCGATAGATTGCCGAGGAGCGAGACGAGCGCGTCCGCGAAACCGAGACACAATCCTTGGTCGTCCGCCGCTTTCTCCAGCAGCAACAGCGGCAACACGGCGACGGAAGACCTCTCACCCAATTCGCTCCCATCTTTCCGGGCGTCAGAACCCACAGAGTTTCGTCCAGGATCGGAGAGCGGGTATTTTGCATCGATCACCCGAACCGGGCCGACGAAGCGATATCCTTTGCCCACGACCGTTTCAAGAAAGCGTGGCTTTTCGGCGTTGTCACCCAGCGCGGTGCGAAGCTTCCGCACAATGTTGTTGACGTTCTTTTCGGTATCGATAAACAGGTCGGAGCGCCATAGCTTCTTGATGATGTCCTCCCGGCACACCATTTGCTCGCGGCGCTCAAGCAGAAAGATCAGCAAGTCCATGGGCTTCTTCTCGATCTTGATCCGCCGTCCGGAACGCCGCAGTTCGTAGCGCCCCAAGTCGACTTCGACTTCGCCGGTACTCTGCTTTGCATGCCCCATGGAGAATCCTTGACCAGCATTATCCAATAAAAATCAATAACTTGCGACGATATAAGAAAAATATCTAAAGGCGATACCCGCTGCATTGTGAACCGCTCCCACCGCACGAGATCATGCCCCATTCAAGAATCTCCGGAGGAGACTCTCATGAAAAGAAAGCTGTTCATTGCCCTGTCAATCGTCGCGATGTTGTGCATCGCAAGCCCGTTCTTCACCGCACATCCCGGAGCTCACGAAAAGAACGCGTTCACCCCGGACACAATTCCGTGGGGTCCGCCACCGCCTTTCGTCGCCCCGGGTGCGCAACTCGCCGTAATCGAAGGCAACCCTGCTGCTTCCACCGGTGACTACACCGTGCGCCTGAAAATGCCAGACGGTTATCGGATTGCACCCCACTGGCATCCCCAGCGCGAAAACGTCACGGTCCTCTCAGGGACGTTCAAGGTCGGTATGGGAGACACCTTCGACAAGGACAAGATGGGATCATTCCCCGCCGGTAGCTTCGCCTATCTCGATCCCGACATGCATCACTACGCGATGGCTTCCGGCGAAGTCATCGTGCAGGTCCACGGCAGCGCGCCCTTGCAGTTTAACTATGTCAATCCCGCAGAAGACCCGAGCAAGAAGTAAATCTTTGGTTCTTTAAATCGATTGGAGGAACCGATGGCTGTGGATGCGAAAAAGCGGAGCAGTTCGTAGGACAGTTTGTCACCGATCTGGGAGCCACCGTTCACGCCGGTATGGTCGTGATCGGAGACCGTCTTGGACTTTACAAGGTCCTCGCGGACCGCTCTGTGCCGCGGAACTGGCTGCCATAAACCGCATGGGCGCGAGCTATGTGCGCGAGTGGCTGGCTTCTCAGGCAGCGGGCGGTTATATCACGTATAACCCGCAAACCCACAAATTCGGCATGACCGAAGAGCAAGCGCTTACTTTGGAGTTCTTGCGACCCTTACCGGAGGAAATTATTTTCTGCCCTACGTTACGGGTCTTGCCCGCGGTTTTCGCTATAGAGAGTGAAGCACAAATAAACGCGGCTGTCAGGCGTAAACGCGATCCAAGCGGAGGAAGTCATGAAAAAGCACATCGCAGGTCTCTTCGGTTTTGCTTTACTGTTGGCGGCAGCTTCCGCCCATGCACAGATCACTCAAACTGTACGGGTTCAAGTGCCGTTCCCATTTGTCGCGGCGGGACAGAACATGCCGGCCGCGGATTACAGCGTAAAGATCACTAGGGATACGGGCCTGATCATCCTAAGCTCACGTGGTCGCTCGGTGATAGCGCTCAGCATCGGAAATGTGCACCCCGGCAGGGAATCCTTCGAGTCCTACCTGAAGTTCGAGCGCTACGGCGATAGCTGGGTGCTTGAGGAAGTTAATCATGATGGCGTCGACCAGGTGCTGCGCAGAAGCATGATCGAGGAGCAGCTCGCTCGGCTCAAGCCTGCTGGCCAACAGACGCTGATGGCTTCAAACCTCTCCGGTCATTGATCGGCAACGAAATCGTCTAGTGGAAGAGGCGAAAAGCCTCTTCCACTCAATCAGCACTGGCAGAGGTTACTCAATGACCCCAACTGGAAACTGTCGAGCTGTTTCGGAATTCAGTTGACCCGCGACCACTGAGTCACACTTTGCACCTGAAGAGAAGCCACTTTGCCGTCGTTAGCATCTCGTACATGTGCCAGCCTGCGGATACGTCTCGCGGCGTAGCGTGTGCCACATCTACGCAAAGTCGTTTTACGTCCAAGTGGATCCAACCGCATTCGTAAACAGAAGCCGACATGAACGAAGCCGCTGCGGCGGCGGACGCGTTCGCGTGCGGCTGAGCCGACATTTGCGGCTGCCCCGGTAGTTTGGTTCGCAGAGAAGGAGGATTCTCTGTGAACCAACTACGTCAGCTCATGCTTGAGGAGTTGCAACGCCGCAACTTCGCCGATACAACCATCCGCACCTACCTGCACGGTGTTGCGCACTTCAGCCGCTACTTTCGGCGTCCGCCCGATCAGCTTGGCCCTGAGGAGATTCGCAAGTACCAGGCGATGCTGTTCACCAAGTTGAAGTACAGCCCGAACACAGTCATTCTGCGGCTGGCATCGCTACGTTTCTTCTACATCCACGTGTTGAAGCGTGGCTGGAGCATCGCCGAGACGCCCTATCCGAAGAAGGTGCGTCACCTTCCGGGGGTACTCAGTCAGGAAGAAGTCGCGCGACTGATTGAGTCCGCGGACACACCTTTTCATCGCATCCTGCTGATGACGATGTATGCCACCGGCGCACGCCGCGCAGAAACGGCTCATCTGAAGGTCAGTGACATCGACAGCAAGCGGATGGTGGTCCATATCCGAGAGGGCAAGGGCGGCAAGGACCGCGATGTCATGCTCAGCCCGAAGCTGCTCGACGAACTTCGCATCTACTGGCGAGGTCTCCGGCGCAAGCCGAAGGAGTGGCTGTTTCCCGGCAACCGCTGGCACACGGCAAGTTATCCCGTCACCACCAAGGTCCTCTGGACTGCCTGCCAGATCGCTGCTGAACGTGCGGGCCTTGAGCATAGGCGCATCCATCCGCACACTCTGCGTCACTGCTTCGCCACACATCTTCTCGAAGCCGGCGCCGACCTGCGCACCATTCAGATCCTGCTCGGCCATCGAGACCTCGAAGTGACTACGGTCTACCTGCATCTATCCCAACGGCATCTGAGTGCGACCGCCAGCCCGCTCGATGCCCTCATGTTCTCCTCACAGGGAGCAAGCAAGCACCGTTGAACAACCGGCATCTCGTGGAGATGGCCGACATTGTTCGCTGTGCTGGACAGGCGTTTATCGAACGCAGTCGTAAGTGGATCAACTGGCAACACCAGAAGGTGTTGTTAGCCATTACACGCTGTCGCACTGCCGCGCTGGGCGGCCATCGCGACCGCTGCACCGGCTGTGGGCATACGACCAAGATCTCCTACAACTCCTGCAGAAACAGGCACTGCACGCGGTGCCAGGGCAACGCGCGCCGACGCTGGCTCAAGGCGCGCGAACGCGAGCTTCTGCCCACTCGCTACGTACATGCCGTCTTCACGCTGCCGCGGGAACTGGCTCCGCTCACATTGCAGAACAAGCGACTCATCTACAACCTGCTCTTCCACGCCAGTGCAGAGACTCTGCTTGAAGTCGCCCGCAATCCACGGCATCTCGGTGCCGAGATCGGTTTCTTCAGCGTGCTCCATAGCTGGAATCAACGCTTGCAGTTTCATCCCCACATCCACTGCGTCGTTGCCGCTGGCGGCATCACCCCGGACCACTCAGGCTGGATCTCCGCCCGGCGTTCCTTCTTCCTTCCCGTCGGCGTGCTCAGCCGTGTCTTCCGCGGCAAGTTCGTCGCCGGACTTCGCAACGCCTTCCATCGCGGTGAGCTCCAGTTCCACGGCAGCCTGCTGGCTGTTGCCCAACCACACGCCTTCAGCGCATGGCTGCGAGTACTGTTCCGCCACGACTGGGTCGTCTACTCCAAGCCGCCCTTCGGCGGACCGGAACATGTGTTGCGTTATCTCGGCGCCTATACTCATCGCGTCGCCATTTCCAACAGCAGGCTGGTTGCTCTCTCCGATGGCAACGTCACCTTTCGATGGCGCGATTCCGCGCACGGCAACAAGAAGCGGCTCATGACTCTGCCGGTCGATGAGTTCCTTCGCCGCTTCCTGCTCCATCTGCTGCCACCCGGCTTCGTGCGCATCCGCAACTTCGGATTCCTTGCCAACCGCAACCGCGCTACTCTGTTGCCGCTGTGCTTTCGACTCCTCGGCAACTCAGAGAACGTGGCTGCTCCGCCAGCATCCCCACCCACCGATCAGACTGACCCACTCTGGAGCTGCCCAGTCTGCGGTGGAACTATCCACGTCGTCGAACGGCTCTCCGCCGCGCAACTCCTGCTTCGCTCCCCACCTCAACCACACCGATGCGTTGCATGAAGCTCCATCCACATCCTCGACCTCTCCTCGTGCTTCTGCGCGCACGCGGATCCCTTGTCTCTTCCGGTCAAAAACCCTTGGATGACAGCCTCTCCGGCGTCCACAAAAGGCCTCGGCGAACCAACATGCTGCTCCATCCCGCCCTTCTGTCATCCGACGCTGCCCAACTCAGCCTGTGCCTGATCCCTCTGCACCTGTTCAGACCGATTCAAAGTACATAGGCTTCCCGGAGGGCGGCTTCCTTCAAGTCGCTGTATCAGAAGCGCCCCCCTCTAAGACCGTGCAGCCGCGCACTGTCACCTGACGGGGCGCTCCAGATACAGCACTAAGACTTTCCGGTACGGATTTCTCCAGACGGCGTGAGCCAATTCCGAGTTGTTAAACAACGAGCAACTTCCGAGTAGCACTTCCGAGTACCCGGTAATCCGCCCAGAACCCAAGCTTTGCAAGCCAGATCATAATCTGGACGGGCTGTCGGGGCTGCACCCGTCCGTACATAAACCGGATTTGTCGGAGTGGACGCGCTCTGTATTTGAATAGCAATAGATGACCGCGTTCAATTAGTGCTTAGCGTGGACAACATGAATGCCGGCGTGTCCGGGCGCGAGTCCTTGAACGGCGCGGCCGAACCTGGACGCGATCTCCTGGAAATTGATGTCTTCGATGGCGCAAAATCCGTGCGCGCGAAGAATCGCTGCAATGCCAGCCGGCTCGAAGCGGCTGACCGAACGTTCATCAATTTTCTTAAGCTGTTCGCTCCGCTCCTTTTCTAATTGCCTTAGCTCTTCTGAGAATGCCTCGGGAGGTTCCATGTAGTCGAACACCACCTCCGAGTTCTGGATGGACGACATGTAGTCCAGAGTGCGGCCGATAGCGTCCTGTGTCAGATAGGGCACAACCCCGAGCCAAGTGAAAAACGCGGGCGAGTTCTGCTGAAAGCCTGCGGCGGCGAGCTTCTCTCCCACATCGTCCCGCTCGAAATCGACTGGCACGAAACTAAGCCATGGCGGAAGTGCGATTTGAGCTTCGGCCAGGCGCTCGAGTTTCCATGCCTGCGTCGCGGGGTGGTCCACCTCATAGATACGGATCTGTCGTGTGCCATGGGGATTCCGGAGAGCGAAAGTGTCGAGTCCGGCGCCAAGGATGACGATCTGCCGAACCCCTCTTTCGACAGCTCTTGACAAAGCATCTTCCGCAATCCGGCTTCGCGCGGTGGTGAACAGGCGTCCGATACTGGCCAAGGGGTGTCCGTTCGCAAATTGAAGCACGTCCTTTTCGTCTTCACGCAGAATCTTCATGGCAAATGGGTCAAAGAGGATTGAGCCATGATCGAGCACCTGATGAGCAGCTCGTTGTCGGGCGATTATCAGGGCTGTGCGGCTGGGTTCATTAGGCTTCATATTCGAGGTCTCCGTTCTTATCAATAGCTGATCGCACAAGTTGTCGTGTGCGCGACTGGCGCCCTGCACACCGATATCTTCCGCTCAATTAGATGCCTCCCGAATCCGATCCCATGAGGAGATCTAAACCCGTCACGCGGCCGGTCCGCCAGAACTCGTACATACCGCCAATAGAATCACGAGAGCAGCCCAAGAGCCGATGGAGATGCATTCCGACTTTTCTGGAGTTTAAAATCAGCGCAAGGAGCAATGCCGGAATGCAGAGATGGCGAAGGGCTGTCCGGACACTCTTGCTCTGGACTTCTTTGGTGGTTTTCCTTCTTCTTGGTTTGTCTGGTGTTCTGTTGGGATCGATGGGTGTGGACGTCCACTGGACCTCGAAGTAAAGCTCCCTATGTCATCACGACGTGCGTCGTTCTGCTCGTTTGCGCCTGCGTAGCGGCAGGTCTCAAATTGCGGAAAGGGACAAAGACTTGAGGCAAGTTACCGGCAAGACTTGCGGGCAGGTGTCCCTGCGGTCCCCGATCCGTAAAACCTTATGATGCCCCGTTTCTCCACCGATCCAAATTTGAGCGAGCAAGAAATCAGCGTCCTTCAACGCCGCGAACGGCACGGATGGTTTGTCAATACCATCCTGGAGGACAAAACAGGACCGTTTCAGCCTTCCGAGTTCAAAGGCCAGCAGCCGGGCCCCTGAGCGGTCTAGCCACATATCATCTCTCCCGTCGACGCGAAGGAATGCAGCGGGAGCGATACCAGGGGCATCGCGCAAATTTCACTGGGGAAAGGCTTCCAATCTACCGCATCTTGTAGTAGATTGATCCTGCCATGCCCCTGCCGAAGCTGACCAGGTTAGAGCTCCAAATCATGGGGACACTCTGGAGCAAAGGGCCGTGCTCCATTCGCGAGTTGCTAGAGGCATTCCCCAAGGACGAACGGCTGGCCTACACAACCGTTCAGACGGTGGTCTACAGGCTCGAAGCAAAGAAGGCAATCCGGCGCACGACCAAGTTCGGCAACGCGCATGTCTTTGAGGCGGTTGTTTCACGGGATTCCGCGCAGCATCGAATGATCGACGATCTGGTCGCGCTGTTCGGCGGCAGGCGATCGCCGATCGTCACGCACCTGATCGAATCGGGGAAACTGACTCCGGAGGAACTGCGCGAGGCTCGCGCCGCGCTGCGAAAGGCGACGAAGCGGGAGAAGCCGGAATGATTCCGGACAGCCTCTTACCCATCGCAAACCACTTGTGGCAATCCACGGTGTTTGCCGGGATCGCAGGTCTCCTGAATCTGCTCTTGAGAAAAAACCGGGCGCATGCGAGGTATTGCCTGTGGCTGGCGGCCTCGGCGAAGTTCCTGGTCCCTTTTTCGTTACTGATGCTCGTGGGTGGGCTGGTTGAACGGCATTCAGTGGTCTTGCTTGTGCCGACGCGCGTACCAGTTCTCGTTGAGCAGGTTAATGAGCCTTTTGTGGCCGCAGTTACGTCAGGAGCGGCAGCGATACCGCACGCGTCGAAATCAGCTCTTGTTGTTCCGACGCTGGTTGCGTTTTGGGCGATTGGCTGCGGCGCTTTGGTGTTCTCGTGGTGGATGCGATGGCACCGAATGCAGGTAGCCCTACGCGCGGCGTCGCCGGTGCCGTTGGGGATCGGTATTCCTGCCCTGTCTTCGGCATCGATCCTTGAGCCTGGTGTATTCGGCGTATTCCGTCCGGTGTTGCTGTTACCGGACGGGATTGGGGATCGCCTCGCGCCCGCGGAACTTCAGGCAATTCTCGCTCACGAGTTGTGTCACGTACGCCGCCGCGACAATCTGGCGACGTTGATGCACATGGTTGTCGAGGCTGTCTTCTGGTTTCATCCGTTGGTCTGGTGGCTGGGGGCCCGCCTGATGGACGAGCGCGAGCGGGCCTGCGACGAAGAGGTGCTGCGGATGGGGAGTGAAGCGGAAGCCTACGCGGAGGGAATCCTCAAGATTTGCGAACTGTACTTGCAATCGCCGCTCAAATGCGTAGCGGGCGTGACCGGGGCGAATCTCAAGAAAAGAATCGAGGCGATCATGGCAAACCGGCCTATGCGAAACTTGAGTTTGCCAAAGAAGGTGGGACTGGTGCTCGCGGCAGTCCTGGCGATCGCAATTCCTGTGATTCTTGGCATCACTAACGCGCCTGGACTGCGGGCACAGGCCCAGTCAATCCCGGAACAGGATATGACTGGCACCTGGCAGGGCAAATTGAGGGTACCGCAGGCGCCTAATGGAGAAATACGAATTGTCTTCAAGATATTGAAGGCTGACGAAGGCGCTCTTAAAGCGACGTTCTACATGATTGACCGGCCCGTCCCGGGCTTGCCTGCCGCGGTCGCGAGTCAAGGCTCAAACGTAACTATAACGGTCTCGGCAATCGGGGGCACCTACGAAGGCAAACTGGATGCAGACGCGATTACCCTGACGGGCAAGTGGAGCGCGACCGATGGAACGGCGATGCCTCTAACCCTGGCGCATGTGAAAGACGACGCTGCGTGGGAAATCCCGAAGCCACCGCCTGCACCGAGAATGATGGCTGTGGACGCCGATCCGGTATTCGAAGTAGCCACCATCAAACTCAGCGACCCGAACCGGCCGGGCCGGAGGCTGTTCTCTATACGGGGTACCGAGGTAACCGCGGTTTACGCGACAGTAAGCGACCTAATCGCCTTCGCCTATGGCGTTCATGCGGCGCAGATCAGCGGCGCGCCGGCCTGGGTTGAGTCGGACAAGTTCGATATCACCGGGAGGTCCGAGGGCGAGGGACAGCCCAACCCAAATCAATTTAAGACGATGCTTCAGAAACTCCTGGCGGATCGGTTTCAGCTCACGCTCCATCGTGATAAGAAGCAACTCACCGTGTACGCCCTGAAGGTGGGAAATAACGGACCCAAGCAGCTAACCGTGAGTGAGGCCGCCAGTCCCATCCCTAACCTCATTTTCAGGGCCGGTAATTGGCCCGTGCGGAACGCCACTATGGAGGAATTCGCAGGCGTCATGCAAACCCACTTGGATCGTCCGGTGGTGGATCAAACCGGGCTGAAGGGACGGTTCGATTTCCAATTGCAATGGACACCTGATGAGACTCCGTCCGCCTCACCTGGCCGGCCGGGCGAACCACCGAAGCCTCCCGAGCGAGCCGACTCGTTACCGGATCTCTTTACAGCTATTCAGCAGCAGTTGGGACTGAAGCTGGAGTCAACCAAGGCGCAAGTCGACGTTTTGGTGATTGATAAAGTCGAAAAGCCCTCGGAGAATTAAGGATCCGGTTTGAACCTTGTGTCCTGAACTAGAATTTCGCTTCGCGAGCAAAAGTAGGGCGCTGAAGCGGCTGTGAACTCTAACCAGAGAGGGTGGTCGGATGAAAACCTCGTGGCAAGTAGGAGCAGATGGTCTCGCGTGCCGGTGGTCCGTTCCAGGGGAACGCATCTTATACGATCTGTCCTCGATTCAGGAAGGTTCGACCGAGGCCTCTGGAAGCTTTCTACCGCCGGCACCGGACTTCGCTGCACATAGTCTATTGGGCTCGGGAGAATGGTATGTTCCCTGGAATTTGCGATGGGGCGTGCCGCGGTCATCATCAATGTAGCGAAGCAGCATCTGATCGCCCGTTGCGGTCACCGCCAAGTCGGAAGCTATCACTTGATAAACAGTTGATTCGGATATTTGCCCTTATAACCCAGCTTCTCTGTCGGGTGAAAGCGGCGGACATACCATTAACTTCATCTGTTTACCAGCCGATCAACCGGGATACCGAAAAACCCGACATTTTCAGGGGAATGAAACGGCTGCCTCGCCCCGGCGTCGAAATAGAAGCAGCCCTATCACTCCGGGAATAGCGGCCACTATCAGTGCCTCTGCCATGCCACCCACCACTGTCCAGTAGTCTCCCGCTGTTCTTGAATGAATCGCCTGGTAAACAAGTCCGATCGCTGTTATCGGGGCGAGGAGCATGAGCCATACTGCTGCGTATCTCATAAACCAAATCGCGAGGATGCAAGACGGGAGAATCGTGAGCCCGTACAGGAGAATCGACAAGACTTCAGGCGCGGAGTCATTTGCTCCGATTGTGAACGAACTGAACAGCATGCCACCAAACGCAAAAAGACCCCAGATCGAGCCGAAACCGATGATCACTTTCGTACTATCCCGCATGCACGCATGATTTTACGACGGGCAGCGAAACATTGTTCATCGATTGCCCGCCGGGGTTTCCGGTAAGTTCATCTGTTCCGGGTTCCGCGAACGCGCGTCCCGGGGCATCCTGGCGCGATCATGATGGCTTCGGGGCCAAGACTAGCGGCAAAGACTTCCTCCAGGAACCCCTCTTTCGACAGCTCTTGACAAAGCATCTTCCGCAATCCGGCTTCGCGCGGTGGTGAACAGGCGTCCGATGCTGGCCAAGGGGTTTCCGTTGGCAAATTGAAGCACGTCCTTTTCGTCTTCACGCAGAACCTTCATGGCAAATGGGTCAGAGAGGATCGAGCCATGATCGAGCACCTGATGAGCAGCTCGTTGCCGGGCGATTATCAGGGCTGTGCGGCTGGGTTCATTAGGCTTCATATTCGAGGTCTCCGTTCGTATCAATAGCTGATCGCACGAGTTGTCGTGTGCGCGACTGGCGCCCTGCACACCGATATCTTCCGCTCAATTAGATACCTCAAGAATCCGATCCCATGAGGAGATCTAAACCCGTCACGCGGCCGGTCCGCCGGAACTCGTACATACCGCCAATAGAATCACGAGAGCAGCCAAGCGGTGTCGATGGAGATGCATTCCATCCAGTCTAAGCAAGCATCCATGAGTTCGGGCACATCTCCGACACCCGTAGAAGAGGCGCCACCTATCATTGGTAGCCTTGACGGGAACGGTCCGCACAGGTGTAATTGTTTTCGCGTTCCCAAGAACCGCAAATGGTCACAGTGCCCACACGCAGGGGGCTACAATGACACTCTATTCCCCGGCACTTTTCTCTTCCGCAGCACTCCTGCTTCTCGTCGGATGTGCGATAACAACCTCCGCCGCTCCCATGGCAAGCGCCGGTCCCTCCAAAGCGCAAATCACTATACTTTACGATGCTTTCGGCAAAGACTCTGCCATGCAGAATAGGGTTATGCTGCGCTGGTGGAGTACGGCGGGAAGCGAATCCTGTTCGACACCGGCAACAACCCGGAGGTCCTTGCCCAGAACGCAAAGGCAAAAAACATCGACCTGTCGAGCCTGGATTTCGTTGTCATGTCGCACCGCCACGGCGATCACATGGGAGGATTGGCGTACCTGTTGAAGGTGAACCCCAAAGTGAAGATCTACGCGCCGAAGGAGGGGTTTGGCGTCTATGGCGCCGACCTGCCGAGCAGCTTTTTTCGCAAGGACCCTTCTCTACCGTCGGAACAGCGTTACTACGGCGGTGCGCCCCCCGATGTCATGCGGTTTGGATCAGCCTGGCCTGGCGCAAACTTCCAACTCGTGGATAAAACAGTCGAGATCGCTTCCGACATCTATCTGATCTCTTTGGTCTCCGATAAACCGGGCACACTGGAACTGCACGAGCTGTCGCTGGCTATCAAAGCGCCCAACGGCATGGTGCTGGTGGTCGGGTGTTCACATCCGGGCATTGACAAGATCCTCGAAGGGGCTAGCACGATCGACCCGCGCATCCATTTGATCGTCGGCGGCTTTCACCTCGTAGTGGCGAGCGATGCGGACATCCAGAAGATCGTCACGGCGCTGCACGACACGTTTAACGTGCAGTACGTCGCACCCGGCCACTGCACCGGCGAGCCAGCTTTCACGGCGCTGAAGAAGGCATTTGGCGATCGTTATCTCTTCGCCGGGCTGGGTACCACCTTCGCGCTGAGTACCTCCCCGAATTAAGCGTTGATTCTGGTGAAACGAGGGTCACGTGGCGGATTGTCGCCAACCCGGACATTACGCCCGTTTTGGGTAACTTCCGGGTAGCCGGTGATCTAAGCAAAACCCAGAAATCACGAAAAGGAGTGGGGAAGCCGAAAGGTGGATGCCTTTCGCCGCTCGGCGGGTGACTCGGCGGTATCCATTACCAACTACGAGACAATAACCGATGCAAGGCGCGCTGGATTAGAATGTGGAACTTGACAAGTTCTTTCTTGCGGCAAAGAGGTTAATGTGACTGCAACATTTCCGTTCTATCCGGAGCATACCGCACTACTGAGCATGGATTGCCAAACCGGCATCGTTTCGATCTACGCTAAAGACGACAAAGACGCCTTCCTGACTCGTGCCGCAAGTGTCCTCAATCATGCACGCGCCACCGGCATGACCATTATCCATATCCAAGCAGGCTTTCGTCCGGGGCTCCCAGAGGTCAGTTCCAGAAACATTCTTTTCGGTGCCATTAAATCCTCGGCGCAGCATCAAAAGTTATTTCAGGCACCGCTCGGGACGATCCCATCTGTCATCGCCCCGAAAGAGGGCGAAATTGTTATTACCAAGCATCGCATCAGTGCTTTTACTGGCACCGATCTCGCCATGATCCTTCGTGCTAATGACATCGACACGCTGGTTCTATATGGGATCGCCACCAGCGGCGTCGTCCTCTCCACCCTGCTCGAAGCTGCTGACGCCGATTTTCGTCTCGCTGTCATTAAAGATTGCTGCGCTGACCTCGATCCCCAGGTCCATGATTGCCTGATTAACAAGTTCTTTCCCTCTCGCGCATCGGTGCTGTCAGTTCGGGAATACATCGAAGCCTCATAATCGACGCTAGTAAAGATCTAATCGGATGCGATCAGGTGCAGATCCATCAGCAATTAGGGAGTGCCGGGCAAGAGTGAGCCGCGATGGCTCCCTGCCAAAAGCATCTATCTTGGTTACCACAACTCGTTGACTGACAACCGAACCACTCATTCAGCTTCAATTACGACATCGGAGTACCGCTCGGAGGCGATTCAACGGAGAACGGCGCAGGGTCTTGGATTGGGTTGTTCCTGGTTTGTCGCCTAGCCGTAAGTTACTGGTTAAGCACCAGCCCGCCAAGAGTGTGAATCCGGCAGCACGGCGCTTTGGAATTTCCGCTTCCCCCAGACCCCAAATCGACGGTTTTAGTCCGGCGGGCAGGATCAGTCCTGAAAAACGTGCATGTAGCTAACGACCGTTTACTCTCCACCTAAGACTATCGGGAGTAATCTCCCAGATGCCGGTTTCGGGACTGATTAGTGGGCAAATGGCTTTCTCGGTGATGGCGAACCTAGAGACAGTCCCTCAGTCAGCCCTTTTGCTTCGTGATATCCCTGCGCCGACGGTCAGGATTATCGGTTGGCTCGGAGACCAAACCGGCAATTTTGGTTGATTCAAAGCCATGCCACCCGCCATGACAAACCGTGCATATTGGGGCTTAGAGAACGAGAAAAGCTCGTGAAGTTCATTAAGACAGTTTACGTGGCCGTCCAGCTTCTCCTGGCGATTGCACTAGTTACCGCTTTGCGATTCTTGCATAACGGAACATTGCGGTCGCACGAAGCATATCCAACTACATCTACTATAATGTAGTAGACTCGCATCGAGAGTAGTAGAGCAATATGCGCCAACCGAAGTTAAGTAAACTCGAACTTCAAATTCTGGAGGCTCTCTGGGCAAATGGGAAAGCATCCATTCGCGAGATCCAGGAGTTCTTTCCCGAACCCCGTCCCGCTTACACAACCATCCAAACGACCGTGTACCGGCTGGAAGGGAAGAACGTAGTACGTCGTGTCCGCAAAATCAGCAATGCCCATATCTTTGAGCCGATCCTCGCGCGCGACGTGACCCGGCACCGCCTTCTCGATGAGATTCTGAGCTTCTTTGGAGGGCAAGCGCAACCCATGATGGCGCAGTTAGCCGAAGCGGGAAAGCTTAGCCTGGACGACGTTCGTGAGTTGGAGAAAACCCTCAAAAAGATTGAGTTAGAACAAAAGCGGAAAGGACGCGTGAAGCGAAATGATCGCTGAGCTAACCAATCACATCTGGCAATCGACGGTCTTCGCGATTCTGGTCGGGCTGATCACTCTGGCTTTCCACCGAAACCGGGCTCAGGTCCGCTATTGGTTGTGGCTAAGCGCGTCTTTGAAATTCCTCCTCCCGTTCTCGTTATTAATGACCTTCGGCCATCGGCTGGAATGGGCCCCGGGCACCCACATCATCGCGCCGGCGCCGGCCGTCAGGCTTGCAGTGGTGCAATTAACCCAGCCATTTCCAGAAACGCTGCCGCAGGTACCCTCTACGCGAGCCGCTCACGATTGGCCCGCTATCGCCATGTTCGGCTTGTGGGCATGTGGATTCGCCGCGCTTATAGTGTTGCGTCTTCGAGGCTGGCGCCGTATTCGGGCGGCGGTACGTTCCAGCAGGCCGATCGATATTTTGGGAACCATGCAGGTTCGCTCTTCGCCCGGCCTGCTTGAACCCGGAGTAGTGGGGCTGTTCCACCCGATCCTCCTTCTACCCATCCGGCATCGCGGAGCGTCTGCAGCCGCCTCAATGGAAGGCGGTGCTCGACCACGAACTGTGCCATGCCCGGCGACGTGACAATTTAACTTCCGCGGTCCACATGATCGTGGAGACCGTCTTTTGGTTTCATCCGCTGGTGTGGTGGATCGGCGCACGGCTACTTGAAGAGCGCGAGCGGGCCTGCGACGAAGCCGTGCTGAGCCTCGGTAGTGAGCCGCTCGATTACGCCGAAGGAATTCTCACTGTTTGCAAGAGCTATGTGGAATCGCCGTTGTCTTTGGTATCCGGAGTGACAGGGGCAAATTTAAAGAAGAGAATCCACGCTATCCTGACCGGACGCATTGCTGCCGACCTCAACTTTGCGAAAAAACTCGCCCTGGCAGCGGCAGCGATAGCGACTGTAGCGAGTCCCATCGCAGTCGGCATCATGAGTTCGCCCGGCATTTCGGCTCAAGCGCGGCCAGCAGCTCCCAGATTCGAAACGGCATCCATCAAATCGTGCGATTTCTTCCGCAGACCTAACCCGGAATTGCAGATTTCCCGCGACATGGGTCGCCGCGAGTTCCAGGGGACGTTCGAGTCGCAATGCACAACTACTGAGCGTCTGATCCAGCAAGCCTACGGTCTATTCTCCAGTGGCCATATGAATCCGGGGTCGTCTGTTGCGGTCGCCGGCGGCCCCCCCTGGACCAGGTCTGATCTCTATGAGATCCACGCAAAAGCGAACGGGCCTGAAGGCCAGGGAATGATGAATGGACCCTTGCTTCAAGCTCTCCTCGAAGACCGGTTTAAGCTAAAGGTCCACCGTGATACCAGAAAGGTCCCGGTCTATGCGCTGACGGTAGCCGAGGGCGGCCTTAAACTTGAGCCGTTCCAAGGGAGTTGCACTCCCAGGGACTTTGACAAACCACCGTCGGAAGCGGACTGCGGAACGGGTCGACTATGGGGTGACGAACTCGACATGAAGGCTGCGACACTGGCAGATCTTTGCGCTGGTTTATCCGTTTTTCTGGACCGGCACGTCGTGGACAAAACCGGGATTACGGGGAGGTTTAACATTACCTTCACGCTGCCTCCGGAAGACCAAGAGCTTCTAACCCGTCCTCGGTCACTGCCTGCAACAAGTGACCCTACGGCGCCTGCGCTCCCGCCTGTTCCCTTTAACGACGTAAAAATGTCGATGAAAACGCTTGGACTAAACCTCGAGCCAACCGACGGAACCAGCGAGTTCATCCTGATTGATCACATCGAGAAGCCCTCTGGAGACTAGGCCCTCAGCACAACATCCGACACTCACAGCAAATGCCAAAGAATCGGGGCAAGACTTGTGGTGTTAGTCGCAGAAGCAAGCGTTATCGAGCAAGTGGTCTCAACCTGATCGTTGCTGCAATGATCCGAATTCCTTAGCGTACGATTTTTGACGTTTCGTGTAGTTATCCCTAGGAAGCTCGGTGCGAAGCATAGTTGATGCCTCCAAAGCCCTTCGC
>CAWFBI010000008.1:0-719603 GCA_963814015.1 uncultured Acidobacteriaceae bacterium | reverse complement strand
AAGGACGGGCACCAAGAGCAAGGTGATGAACGTTGCCACGGCAAGGCCGCCTATCTGTGCATAACAAAGAGCCTGCCACAGGGGCCCCCCTTCAAGCGCCAGCGGGAAGAGCGCCAATATGGTCGCTCCTACAGTGATCATTACCGGCCGAATACGCTGAATGCCTGCGTCCGGCAGTGCCTGTTCCAGGGGCTCCCCTTTGGCATGCATTTCCTCGATAAAGTCGAATAGCACGATGACGTGGCTGATGATCACACCGATCAAGCTGGCGATGCCCAGAAAGGCCATAAATCCAAAGGGAGTATGCATAACCGAAAGAGCGATCAGAGCGCCGATCACACCATACGGAGCCGCGGCAAATACCAGAAGGGGTTTCACGGCATTATTGAATTGAATGAGGAGCGCCAGATAAATGCCAAGTAGAGAGATCAACAGAACGAATTTGAGGTTGGTGAAGCCATCTACTTGTTTGGCGTTTTCGCCACCAATGCGGAGCTGATAACCCGGAGGAAGATTTTTCTTAAACTGCTGCAGTTTTGGCAGGATTGGTCCCAGGATCTCAGAGGCGAGAACTCCAGGCTGCGGGTAGCAAAGAATCGAAATGGTGCGAAAATGCTCGCGTCGCGCAATGCGGCCCGTTTCTAAAGAATTTCCGACAGTCGCGATCGATAGCAAGGGCACCCGGTTGTTCGTCTGCGAAGAATAGACATATAGGTTCTTGATATCAGCAAGCTGCGCGCGCTCCTCCATGCGAAGGCGGGCCACAATGGGGATATTCTTGTCGCCTTCCTTGAACACGCCCACTGTCGTGCCGCTCATGGCCGTGGCCGAGGCGCCCGCGACATCGGCGTTCGTAATACCGGCGACGTTTGCGCGGTCTGGATCGATCTGGATCCTTTGCTGAACATCGTCAGGGAACCAATCATCGCGAAGAACGGCAATACCGCCGGCCTGCCTGACGATGTCTTGAGCCTGCCCGGCAATCTGTCGCAGCGCGCGAATATCGCTCACTTCATTTCTTGGGTCCACGTCCTCTTGCCCAGAAATCAGCAACTCTACGGGATTCTCAACAGGATTTGTTTGCAGCTGGCGAACCGTAACCCACGCGCCTGGTACTTCCTTGTCCAGTGCGTCCTGGATGGGACGAGCTAACTTTGGCGAAGCCTCTTTATCAGTGATCTCAACAATTATTTGAGCGTAGTTGGTCTGCGGCATTTCCGGCGAAACCGAAAACCAGAAGCGAGGCCCCCCGCCACCCGCAAAGGTGGTCAGCGACTTGAGAAGATGCCCGCGGTTTTCCTTAGTAGCGGCGTCAGGCGAATTTTCAACCACCTGCCGGACGACTCTTTCGGCCTGCATTGCAGCATCATTGGTGACGCTCAAGGGAGTGTCATTGGGCAGCCAGACATCCAAATAAAACCAATATTGGACATCTTCGGGAAAGAATTGAGTTTTAAGCCGGGAACTGAAGAGACCGCCTATCACCAGGAAAACCAAGGACCCGCCGAATACAGCCCAACGGTGTTTTATGGCTTTGCCGACAAGCCGGTTATAGAAGCCGTAAAATCCTCGCTGCCGTCTCTCCTCAATCGTCGGTTCAGGCTTTGCCGGAGGACGCAAAATGTAGTAGCCCAGGAACGGAACAAACGTCATGGCAACGATCAGCGCACAAACAAGAGTAGCCGTCATCACGATAGGCAGGCTCTTCAGGAACTCGCCGGTATTACCGGTCAGCATCAAAAATGGGAGGTAGGCGATGATATTGGTGACCGTCGCGTAGAAAATCGCGGTTGCAAGTTTTGTAGGGCCGAGCCAGCAGGCAATGCGGCGCGGAAACCCTTCCGCCAAATGGCGTTTAATGCCATCGCCAGAGACCACCGGCACGTCCACAAGAAGGCCCAATGCAATGATCAGCGTTGCGATGGAGACTTGTTGAAGATCGATTCCCAACATATTCACGATACCGAACGTCATCGCGAGTGTGATGGGTATTGCCAGGGCCATGATCAGCGCCAGCCGCCACTCCCAAAATCCAATCAGCGAAACCAAGACGACGAGAATGATGGCTTCCATAAGTGCCCGCATGAACAGATGGATGTTCTCTTTGACCTGGAGCGGCTGGTCGGAGGTGTGCGCCAGGATCAGGTCGGCGGGAAGAATTTGCCGAAGCTGCGAAAGCTTCGAATTCACGGACTGTCCGAAGCGCGCGATTTGCCTCTTATCGCGCATGTAGACTGCCAAGGTGATCGCGCGGCTGCGCTGCCAGTGCCCATTTGCGTCTCGCCAGGTGTAGTAGTTGAGATACTGGGCGGGAGCCTGATAGCCACGGCTGATTTGGACGAGATCCCGTAAGTATACGGGGGCACCCTCTGATGTGGCCGATACAGCCACATCCCCGATGCTTCCAGCGGTATTAAATTGTCCCGAAGGGGTGAGAATGACCCTGCGCTCGCCTGTTTCAACCGTTCCGCCGGGGGCGATGATGTTCCGGGCGGAAAGAACTTTAGACAGATCGGCAGGACGCAGACCGTAGGCTGCGAGGCGATCCTGCGAGTAATCCAGATAGATAGTCTGCGACAAAACGCCTCGCCGCTCCACCTTGGAAACTTCAGGAGCACCCTGCAGCGTTCGGCCAATCAGATCAGAAAAATTGTCGAGTTCGGCATAGCTGTATTTGTCGCCCGCAACCTCGGCCAGTTTCGTTCGCGTTTCCCTCGGATCGCGGATGATCGCCGGCGCCCACGCATCGGGATGCATCTCGGACCGTTTTAGCCGCTCCGCGATGAACCGGCGAATGAACGCTTGAATGGTGCTGTCATCTGCGTCGGAAACACCGTCCACGGCGATGAATCCACTCCCCTGTATGATTGCCGAGTCTCGAAGGATTCCGGCACTCTGCGCTTGCTCTTGAAACAAGCGTACGGTGTCAAGAACCTGCCGAGCCGAAATCGATTGCGGAAAGGGATCTACCACTGTGATCTGCTGACCCACTCGATTCTGCTGTTTTGCATCACGAGTTTTGCGAATTGCCGATTCGACGGAGTTGGCGCGGGCTGTGATCTCGATATCGTCCGCCTTGGGGCTCGCGACCGTCAGCATGAGCGCGGCGGTGTCTCCAAAATCGCTCTGGAAAGAGATAGGACCGGCGCCCTGCGGTAACTGGGAATTCAACCCATCCAGCTTGAGGTTGATGTCGCTGAATTGCCGCTTGGTATCGGTGATGCCCTCATCCAGTTGAATGGTCACAAACGAATAACCTGGAAGAGATATGGACTTGATACCGTAGTCCGCATCGGTCCCCGGATGAATGGTCTTATTCTCAGCCGCAACATCCTCAATTCGGCGGGTAACAAACTGTTCGACCTGTTGTGCGGTGGCTCCGGGCCATGGACAAGCCGCTACACCCAGGCGCACGGGAATGTCCGGGTCCTTGCGCTGCGGCATGGATGTGTATCCGAAATAGCCCCAAATGAGCACTCCGGCCAGAAGCATCCAAGAGATATGCGGATGCTCGACGAAGAACCTCGGGACATTGTGGCGATTACTAATGTCTTGTTCGTTTTCGAGTGCCATTTGCGCTTCACCTCTACGGGATAACCTGGATGAAATCGCCGTCCTTCAGGCCAGCGGATCCAACGGCGACGACCTTCTCCGCTGGATTTACACCTTCGACCGCGACATCACTCTCGTGTGCTTCATGGAGCGTGACCTCACGCAAATGCGCGACCCATTGGCCGCCCTGTTCCTGGGCGACGAAAACGGCGTAGCGTCCAGGTGCGGCTGGGTCAGCAAAAACGGCGCTAAGAGGCAGGGAGGGAACCGGGGTTTTGTGAACGCCTGTCAAACTGAGTGAAGCAATCATCCCCGGCTTCAATTGCGCTTTGGGGTTGGGCACGGTCACCTCGATGGCAAAGACACGATTTTTCTCATCGGCGCTGGCGGCAATACTGGTGACCCGCCCGCTGTACTCCTTTGGATCGTCCTGCAGGTGAATGCTGAATGGTTGCCCCAGTCGCAGAAGCCTTACGGCATAATCGGGAACACCAAAACCAATTTTGACTGCACTCGTGTCGGCGATCGTAAAGGCCGCAGTCCCGGGGGATGCGAGGTTTCCTAGTTCAATGTTCCGAGCCAGGATGTACCCCGAAAACGGCGCCGTTAAATCGGCGTCCTCGAGAACCAGCTGCGCCTGGTGCAGGTTAGCCTTGGCATGATCCACACCCGCAAGGGTAGAATCGAACTTGGCCTGCGCTTGATCGAAATCGGGCTTGATCAAGCTGTCTGAGGCGTAGAGCCTCTTCGCGCGCTCGTAATCCTTCGTTGCCTCGGCCTGCTGCGCTTCGGCTAGACGCAGAGTTGCCGTGGCCTGGTCAAGCTCATTCTTCAAATCCTGATGCCGAATCTGCGCGAGAACCGTGCCGCGGGCGACATAGTCTCCTGGACCTATATCCCGACGCCGTCCGTCTGCTCCCATGACCTGCTTGATCACCGTCACATATCCTGCGGACTTGAACGACAAGCTCGCTTCTGCGAACGGCAGAACGGAAGCCGAGTAGTGCAAATCTTCTGAGGAGCTTATATCTCCTGAGGACGGATACAAAGTCACATCCACCAGATGAACAGGCGTGGGCGACTTGGCGGCTACTTGCGTGGGTTGCTGACAACCATTTGTAGCTGCCGTCATGACGAAAAGCACCGCTGTTATTGCCGGTCCGAGCCCTTTTCTGCATTTGCTCCCCATAACGTCCACCCCTCTCCGATCACTTTCTCGAACTCTGCCCTGCCGGCTGTTGGTCCCAAAAATAATTGTTGTTCTCATCGGTCACTCTTCTCCCATCGATCGGCGGAGGTCGGCAAGGGCGCTCCAGTACGACGAGAGTGCTTGCTGGTACTGGTAGTCTGCTTCTGAGCTGTGAGTCTGCGCCTCGAGGACATCTCTCAGGAGCGCTGCATGCTCTGCGTATTTATTGTTCGTAACACGAAATTGCTCCGCGGCCGCTTCGTGTCCAATTCGTGTTGCCTTGAGAAGCAGAGCAGCGTCCTTCCACTTCCGATACTTTGTTCCTATCTCGACTGCGATCTGCGTCTCTGTCTCCTGTCTTCCGTTGCGAGCCTGTTGTACAGTTCTGGTTGATTCGGCGACGGCATTGTGGCGGCGTCCCCAGTCGAATGGTTCCCAGGTCAGCAGAAAGCCAGCCACTGCAACATTTGCCGGGAGCACTGCGACGTTGTTGATTCCGAGATATTGCACCGCCAGGCCGAGGTCGGGGATGTACTCCGCCTTGGCAAGCCGGCGGTCATATTCTGCTTGTTTTTCTTTGAGCTGCGCCTGGCGGATCTCGGGCCGATTCTGTGCAGCCTGTCGCGCCGCTTCGAGCGTAAGGTCCGTTTGGTCGTCCTCCGGCATCGCATCGACACGAAACGGGATTGTGATATCGCGACCCAGAAGTTGGTTCAAGTGTTCATGTTGCGTCGTGAGTCCGTCTTCTGCGGTAGACAATTCGTAGCTCGCCTTGGCCAGCCGCGCATCGACCTCCAATACATCGCCCTGGAGTACCGTCTTTTCCACTCGATACCGGGCCGTGAGTAGTTGTGCCTCCTGCAACGTTTTTACGCTGTCGTGCACCGCATCCACTTGCGCCTGTGTCGCGACGATCTCGAAATAGGCTGTTCGGACTTCGTTCGCGATCTTCTGACGTTCCGCTCGCACATCCTCACGTGCGACATCCCGCCCCAGTTCGGCCGCCCGTATGCCAAGGTGGATCTTGTACTGCTGCGCTAAGGGCTCATCCAGCCCGGCCGTGGTGAAGGTTGCCAATTGGGCAGGAGTGTGCACCTTGGCATTCGTTGAGGGTATCGGACCAATTCCTGGATAGGTGCCGAACGCGCCCGCCGGATACGTGAAATTAAACGGCTGCAGCACTTCACCACCCAGCGTGGAGAACTGAAAGTGGGGCAGCCGCCGGCTGCGAATGGTGTTCACCCGGAAGTCGTACTTTTCCGCTTCCAGCGACGAGTTCTTCACCAGACGGTTGTTCGTTAGAGCGAGAGACACAGCATCGTCGAGGGTGAGGATTGAGGCCCGCGTACCATCTAATGAAGCCTCTTGAGCAAGCGATCGGATCGGTGATGCAAACGCAAGCATCGTCAGGACCAGTAAGAGATAGTTCGATTTCATGATTCTTCTACTCGGGACTTCGGCTTAGGTCGAACGGCGCAGTTAACTTACCGGACCTGCCCCCTAACTGCGCATCGGGGACATGGTAGATTGAGCCTGTCGCCGGAGCAGTGACCTGCGTCACGCCCCGCTACTCGATTCTCATGCTGTCAGAAAAGCTTCTCCCGCCGGCTCTCCAATGCGCAGCTGTAGCTTCGCCCGTCGCCCGGGTGCCTGGCGGCGATAGAAGACCTCCCGGTACAGCGCGTGCACAAACTCGTAGCACTGGGAAATGGTCCCGTCCGGAAACTGACGCGATCCCGTCCGGCGCACCATGTTTTGGCGGCGCGAGAGCTCTTCGCAAAGGTTTTCAAACTTCTCCTGGTCCAGAGTCGTGGTCAGGGCCTCTGCGTGCGCCGTAAACGAAACACCGGTAAGACTCGCTACTTCGAGCGCTCGCTGTTCCTCAGCGCTCAGCTTCTCGATCTGGAGCTCGACCAATTGCCGCAGGCTCTCCGGCGCTTGCAGATCGACCATCTCCAGCGGCGCCTTAATCTGCCAGGCTCCATTCTCGACGGCGATCAAACCGCGGTCTCGCATGTGGTCCAAAGCGGCCACCATGAATAACGGATTGCCTTCCGAATGGCGATAGATCAGCGCAGCTAAACCCTCTGGCACGGCTCCGCCCGGCGACTCGATAGCCAGATACTCCGCCACCTCGGCTTCCGTTAGCGGCGGCAGTGCGATCTTGCGGCACAACCGATGCACCAGCAAGTCCTGCTTCACTGCCTTCCAGGGATGTTCAGCAAGGCGATACGTGCCCAGCAGCATCAACTTGCCCGGTGAGCGGCGGCGCGCCAAGGTCGATATGAGATCCACGGTGGAGGGGTCCACCCAATGCAGATCCTCCAGCACCAGCAGCAAGGGCTGGTCAGAGGTAATGGTTTCCAGTATCTCGGCAATCTCGCGCAGCATGCGCTCACGCGTGGCGCCCACGATCTCCTGTTGCAGCACCTCGCGTTGCTGGTTGGTTACCAGCGCAGGGAACTGCACTAGCCAGGTTGGCGCTTGTGCGGACAGTGCCTGCACGACGGTGTCTCCTCCGCAACCCCTGCACAACTGGCCCACCGCCTCCAGCATGGGATAGTAAGCTTCTTTTCCCCCGTACCCTTCGACACATTGACCGCGTGCAATACGCATGCCGGGAAAAGCTGCCGCGGTCTGGCGTACAAACTCGTCGACCAGGGTGGTCTTCCCAATGCCTGTTTCTCCGGCAATGAAGACAACCTGCCGTTGGTTGGCGAACGTTTTCCGCAGGCAATTACGTAACTCGTCCAGTTGCTTGTTCCGGCCAACAATTTTCGAAGAGGGCAACTCTACTGCGAACTCCGTCGCCGTACGAGGGTCACTTACAGGAGCAACCCACTGGTAGCCACGCCGCGGCAGAGTCTCGATAAAGCGAGGGCGCTTGCAATCGTCCCCCAGCACGATTCGGAGATCTCGAACATGGCTCTTGAGCACTTCCGGCTGCACGAAGGTATCGGGCCATAGGGCTTCCAGCAACTCATCCTGAGTCACCAGGCGGCCAGCGTGCTCCACCAGGTAACGCAGCATGGCGAATGCCTTGGGAGTTAGTAGAATTCGCTCGTCGCTTCCTGTGTCCCTATGCCGCCAGAGGCATTCGTTGATGGTGTCCAGTCGGAACGGAGGGAACTCCTTCAAATTGGTACTTACCAGGTTAGATCGGGCTGCGCTCATTGCGTTCGATCCTTTCGGTGTCGCCACAAATTGTCGGATGAATCGCGGCGGAGAGCTACCCTATATGGAGTCCTGCGTCGAACTCTATCGGGAGCCCGGGCGACTCTCTTTGAGACCAGGAATGAGCCTCTTTAGAGTGAGCGAGCTAACTATTAAGGGTGTCCGAATGAACCCCGCGGTCTCCAATGGGGATGCGTTTCCATCCAAAAAGGCGAGCGTCGACTGACCAGGCTCCAGGCCCGAGCAGGGCTAAAGCGCCGCCGAGGGTTCCCAACAGGATAGGAGTCCACCGATCTCCAGGTTGCGAGTAGGCGTTCCACAACTCGATAACCACAACCAGCACACCCATGATCGGCGTCCACAAGCCTGCAAGTAGGAGAGTTCCCGCGATAGCTGTTAGGAGGGTTAGGATGGCCGCCGGTCCGAGCGCAGGGCCGCCCTGGAGCTTCATCATCGCCGCGTCGATGAGCGCACTGCCGGCAACCAGGCGCATGACCAGGAGACCGGCACCAGGCCCACCGCGGGCGAATGTAGAGAATAACCGTCGCAAAATTAGCCCTTTTGGAGGTTACGATCTTCCCCATGCGCCCGAAAGCCCAATTCGAGTTGGTACGAACACTCTTTCGAGGGAGCTAAACCTCAATTATGCCGCGCTTGATGCCTATCATGGCGGCATGGGTTCGGTCGTTGGCAGCCAGTTTGGAGAGGATGCTCCTCACTCGACCCTTGACGGTTTCTTCGCTGATCGAGAGCTGATCGGCAATCTGCTTGTTGGCGTTGCCGGCGGCAATCAGACGCAAGACAGAGATTTCCCCCGAGGTGAGGGCGTCATCGGTGGCATGCTCAGCAAGCTGGAAGGAGACTTCAGGGGAGATAGACTTTTTGCCGGCATGGACCGCGCGAATCGTTTGCAGAAGTTCTTTATACAAGAGATTTTTTATAAGGTAAGCCCAGGCGCCGGCTTTGAGGGCACGCAAAACCTGGACGTCGCCGGTATAGGTAGTCAGCACGACGATACGTGCCTCAGGAAATTCGTCGCGGATCGCGATCAGCGCATCGAGACCGTTCATCTCCGGCATCTGTAAGTCCATCAGCGTGATGTCCGGACGGTGCGCACGGAACTGTTGGATGGCTTCCTGCCCGTTCGCGGCTTGGGCAACCAATCGCATGTCCGATTCATCCGCAATGAGCCCAACGATCCCCTGGCGGAAGATGGGATGGTCGTCAACCGCAAGAATGCGAATCGGGCTGGGATCGGCACTCATGATTTCATCTGCGTTTCTTTCCGGGACAACTTCTCAGACAGCTTCTGAGATAACCAGGAACGGCGGCTGCCAGGAGAGGTCGCATAAGCAATGGAGGACGGAATAGTCAGCTCGATCTCCGTACCGGAATCAAAGTCACTCCAGACATCCAGCTTGCCCCCGACCAGTTTGGCGCGTTCGCGCATGCCGTGCAAGCCGTAGTGGCCGGCAAGCCCGTCCTGGCTGAGAACCTTGGGGTCGATTCCCTTTCCGTCATCCCGCACCCGCAGGCGAAACTGCCGATTGTCATAGCGGATTTCCACTTCGATCCGCCGCGCCTCTGCGTGCCGGAAAGCATTGCGCAGGGCTTCGCCCGCAATCCGGTAGACTTCGTCCCGCAGGATCGGTTGCAGGTTCCGCGCCGTGCCTTCCACCGCCACATGAAAGGTGGCGGGGTTGGGATTGGTTTCATCCGCCGCAAGTTCTACGCTGAGTCTGCTTAACGCTCGGGCCAGATCATTACTTTCGACCGTAGAGGAGCGCAACCCCTGCACGGCATCCCGGCCCTCGGTGATCGCCTGCGCGGCCTGATCGATCGCGCTCGCGAGCCTTTTCTTGGCTTCGGCCGGCCGTTCGGGGAGCAGATTATCCACAGTTTGAAAGCGGAGCAGGAGCCCGTGAAAACTTTGCAGCAGCGTATCGTGCAGCTCCCGCGCGATGCGAGTCCTCTCGCCGACTCGCGCTTCCAGCGTCACATGGAATTCCTGTGCGATCTGATCAAGGCGGTACCGGTACAGCGCCCAAAGGAACGCCGATAACAGCAGCACACAAAGCGAACGAAACAATGACGTGGCATACCATGGCGGCAAGATCCGAATAGGCAAGGCCACACTGTTTGCGCTCCAATCTCCGCGGTCGGTACGAGCCTCGACTCGGAACGTGTACCTTCCCGGCGGAAGCGTCGTATACGTTGCCGAACGCCGGGTGCTGTCGACCTCGTTCCATTTCGTCTCCAGTCCTTCAAGCCTGTACCGATAGCGATTTCGGGCGGGGTCGGAATAGCTCAGGGCGGAGAACTCGAAAGAAAAGATGCTTCGCTCTGGTAAAGTCAGGAAGGGGGTGGACCAGATCGGCTGCTTCAGCGGCTCCTTTCCCACCGGCACTGGCTCCCCGAACAACCGGAAATCAGTTAATACCACGGGCGGCACAGATGGGTGGTCGACAACCTCGCTGGGAAAGAAAGCCACCAGCCCGCTATAAGATCCAAAAAACATTTCCCCCGTGCGGCTCTTTGAGGCAACGACCAGAACACTGAACAGATCCGTAGGCAGACCGTCGGAGCTGTAGTAATTGGTAAACGTTTCTCTCTGCGGATTGAAGCGCGAAAGGCCGTCGGGGGTGGTGATCCAGAGATTGCCGCTCTGGTCCTCGAGGATGCCGAGGGCGGTGTTGGCAGGTAGACCATCGCGTGCATCGTACCGTGTGAACGTGTGGTTGGCGAGGTTAAACCGGTCCAGGCCTCCATAGGTGGCCGCCCAAACCGTGCCGGAATGATCAACACAGACGGAGTAAACGCGGTTATGAGCCAGGCTACGGTCGTCGCCTGGTTTGTTCTGATAACCAGTAAACTTGCCGGTCTGAGGGTCAAACCTGTCCAGGCCGAACTCGGAGCTGCCTAGCCACAAAGCGCCGCCGGGCTCTTCGGCGATGGTGTGGTATCGGGTCAAGCTCTTTTTGGCTGGCCGGTAACTTTGAAACTGCTGTGTCTCCGGGTCGTAGCGGTCAATGCCATAGTCGGTCGCGGCCCACAAGGTTCCTTTGCGATCAACTAACAAACTGGCGACATAATCATGACTCAAGCTCTTCGGATCAGCGGCAACGTGACGGTAGGTGCGAAAGGCGCCGGTGCGAGGATCGAAGCGCGTGAGTCCCTTGCCGCGGGTGCCGAACCACAGGTCCCCGGTGCGGTCCTCCGCAATGGAGCGGACACCCACGCTAAAGTTGCCGGCTTCGTATCGTTTGACCTGTCCCGTGCTTCGGTCCATGCGGTTCAGTCCCCGCTCCGTTCCAACCCAGAGAATTCCGCGGCTGTCTTCATAAGCGGATATGACGGAGTTATCGATGAGGCTGTTCAGGTTACCTGGTTGGTGGCGATACCAGCGGAACACCGGGGCACGGGGGTCGAAACGATAGACACCTCCGCCCTTTGTATTGGCCCAAAAGCTCCCGTCTCGGTCGTGGAACAGCCCAACCACAAGATCGCCGCTTAAGCTGTTGGGATCGTCCGGATTGCTCTCGTACCACGCCACTCGTTTTCGATCGCGATCGAGCTTTAAAAGACCCAGTCCGTTGCTGGCGAGCCACAGGGCTCCATCTTGGTCCTCCAGAATGGATACCACGCCGGAGGATGCGTTCTGCAATCCGGGCCCACGGAAGGAATACACCGTCGCGAACCCGGTGGCCGGGTCAATGGAAGCCAAATCCGCGCCAGAAGACAACCCGGCCCAGAGCACACCAGAGCGATCCTCGTAAAGATTTGCGGGAGGGGGAGTGAGACCAAAACGCACTCCAGACCTTGATTCGAGTGGGATGTGCCGGATCACTTTACCCGCGTGACGGTCGAAGACATCCAAGCCTCCCTCGCTGGCCACCCACAATGTGCCATGGCTGGATTCAAGCGTGCATATGATGCGATTGGACGCGATGCTGGAACTGTCATTCTGCCGATGGCGGTAGCAAGTGATCCGCGACGTCACGGGGTCGAGGCGGTTCAGTCCCTTCTCCGTGGCCACCCACATCATTCCTTCCGGGTCCTGGGTGATCTGATGCGCGGGGCCCAATGGTCCACATGGATCCCCAACAGCCGCCCGGTATTGCGTGAGCTTCCCGGTGCCGGGATCATACCGGTCCAGGAACTCATCCTCCACCCCGAACCACAACATCCCGGAGCCATCTTTTATCAGCGACTCCGAAATAATGAAACCAGCAGGGTTCGGGTGTTCAGAATCGCCCTGCACGCGCATGAAGCGGTAACCGTCATACCGGCGCAGGTCATCCGCCGCGCCCAACCAAACGAATCCTTTATCGTCCTGTGTGATCCTTCCTACATCGAAACGCGACGATCCCCAGGACAAATGATAAAACTTTATCTGAGATCCGGTAACGATCGGCACTTGCACGAGCTGGATGTCCGTCGGCGGCGCACTGAAGGCTAGAATCGGAAACCACAAGAAAGCCGATCCAAACGCCAAACGCAGGATATGGTGAATCAAGCTCACCTCCGCAGTCCTTGGACGTCGAATCGTGCGTTCATTGCGGTCGTTCGAAACAACCGGGGTTGGCGGCGGCGCGAAGCGGCCGCGTAAGCCAGAGACGCAGGAATATTCTGCTCAATTTCCGTACCGCAGTCGAGCTCACTTCAGACATCCAGGTTACCGTCCACAAGTCTAGCGCGTTCGCGCATGCCTGCTCGACGGTTATCTTTCGTTCCCTCGCCTGTTCAGCCACGGTCTCGCCGTCGTCTCCTTCGCGCTCAGGTGCGTGAAGCACTTGGCCACGCCGCCCCCACTCAGGTTTCATGTGTTGGTCCCGTCACCGTCGGGTGACACCCATGCCCTGAAGCTGGTTTTCAACTTCCTCAAGCGCATGTTCTTCCGACAGGCCGGCAGGCTGATCAAGACCCCTTCGATGTGAAATTCTGATTCGGATCATTCCTTCTACAGTGTCACTGTTTCGATTATCGAAGACGATTTTCGAAGGAAACGCAATCACCTCAAGGACGCAAGAACCGCTAGTGTGATGGGAGACCTCTTCGGCGATTTTCTGTAACCCGGCGCAGCCCAGCGCGTAATGACGATCAGACCCCGGGAACGCCAGTTCATTCCTGGTGTTTACACCGTAGATGTCAACATCAAAGCCACTTTGAATGCTTCGGGTCGTAGCCTCAAGTCCATGCCTTTCCTCGAGCACCCGGCAGTATGGCGACACCTCGTAGAAGGCACGATGTTCTTTAACCAATGGGACGATATTGTCGGACATATCAATCTTCCTCCTTATTAGTACCGAATCAATGGGAAGGAAATGCTGCTTTGTGAACAAGGCTGCCGGCACAGCCGAGCGCATCCGGTGTTCATTGCACATTCCCACGATAAAGCTGAGACTCGCCGGTGGTGAAGTCAGTGACGCTCATCACGTCAGGTCTGAACTGCGATTTTGATCCAGAGGTAACCGAGGTGTGAAACTCGCCGGAAAGTCAGGCCGCTGTAACTTGCGATTGTTCGGACAATAGGTTCGGTGATGCTCTCTATCGCACGCTACTAACGCGAGGAAATCTCAATTCCAGTGAGTTGCTGTTCCATGCTCGTAAGAAGCCGATCAATGCTCTCGTGAAGAGCACGATTCATTTCAACGACCACAGAGCTTACGTCACGGCCATCGACTTTCGAGGTTCCTCCCGCGTCCCCCGCCCACACAACCGCTCCGGTTCGCACGTTCGTTAGTTCGGCCGACAACTTCGCTTCCACCTTGACTCCTCCTCCATAGTCGATCTCATCGAGCCGCTGCAATCGGCCGGTCAAGAGATAGTCGGGCCGGCTCTGGCCGTCATATGGCTCTACGAACGAGAAGACATGGTAGGCGCGAAGCGACTCGATCAGCGCCGTCGTAACCGTCGTGCCTGGTTCTACCGCCCATCGATGATATTCATAAAATCCGATCTGATCCTGAGCTTGGCGGTAAACGATGCGCCCCTGGCGCAGGTACGCCGGTGTCTCGAAGCGCCGGACGGCAACCGAACCTGGCTGGCGAGCCGAACCGATATCTGACCCCAGCGCCGGAGCAACTGAGAGCGCGTAATAGCTCGGATACCGCGTCTTGCCGAAGCAGCCACAGATCAGCAGCGTGAATGCACAAACCGCTGCAATCGGAAGCATCCTTGTTGGTATCGGTCTCCTTACTTGGGAACTTTTCGGTCTTTCGGCTGTCTGATTCTCACCAGGCTCCATGGCCGCTCCTTCACCGACTCCGTCAAATCGTTCAGATTGTCGGTTGCCATACGTAGGTTCTCGATCGTGTAGGTGGCGTCCTGGCTATTCGCACGAACCAGGGACTGCAGATTGTTGAGCAGGCCACGTGTCTCCTCAAGTGTTTTCTGGAGTTCTACAAGATCTGCTTGAGTCGGCTCTCGGATTGCTGTGATCGTTCCATTCACGTTGTCGACTGTCGGCCCTAACTTGGCTATGACGCTGTTTGCATCTTTGGTCAGCTTCAGCACCTGTTCGCTGATCCGGTCCACCTGCGGCGACAGTTGCGCGACCATCGTGTCCGTGTTGGCCAAGATGCCACTCAGATGTTTCCGGTTTGCCGCGCCGGTGGTGTCATTCAGATTTGCCAGGAGCTGGCGCGCGTCGCCAGTGATGTTGTTGAGGTCACTCTGCACGGCCACGAGCGTTACCTGTGCGGAGTCGGCAATTGTCGCCACCTTGCTCAGCAGTTCATTCATACTCACTGTTTCCTGCGATGGTATGACGGCCCCTGGCTGCAACCTCGGGGCGGCGTTCGAACCCGTGCTGATCATTAGAACTGGGCTGCCCATCAGGCTTACAGATCCAACCTGCGCCACAGACTTGGCATTCAAGGGTGTACCTTGCCTCACATCGAGGGAAATCTGAATTCGGGTCGGGTCCACTTCGTCGGGCTTCACGGATGTCACCTTGCCCACCGTAATTCCTCCAAACAGGACCTCCGTGCCTGGTTCCATCCCTTCCGCATCTCGCAGATAAGCCCTATATGGAACCCGTGCGCCCTTGAATCGCACATAGCTCACGTAGTAAACGGTCGCAGTCAGGATGACCGCGCAGAGGACGACGAAGGCTCCGACCTTTGCCTCTGTACTTTTCATTGTTCTGTTCCTGTGATGCCGAGGAATTCTCGCACCCGGCGCCGCACGGATTCGCTCTCGGCGATGTGTTCGGGAATCCGATCGAGAAACTGACGAATCCTCGGATCGGTACTTGCCTTAAAAGCTTCTTTATTCTCCACTGCTATGAGATTGCCTTTGTAGAGCATGGCCAGGCGATCGGCGATATGGAATGTGCTTGCCATCTCGTGGGTCACGATTAGGATGGTCATTTGGAAGGCGCGCTTCAGAAACAGGATCAGCTCATCGAGTTCCGCGGCGACAATCGGATCGAGTCCGGCAGAAGGCTCATCAAATACGAGGATCTCCGGATCAAGTGCGGTCGCGCGTGCCACGGCCGCACGTTTCTTCATGCCCCCCGATAGCTCTTGCGGCAGCAATTTGCCCGCATCAGCCAGACCCACGGATGCAAGCTTGATGTAGGTGATGATCTCGATCACAGGATCGGCCAGCGTGGTCAACTCGCGCAGCGGCAGCTCGACGTTTTCCTCGAGAGACATCGAACTGAAGAGCCCCCCCTCCTGGAAGGCAACCCCCATCCCCCGCCGGACGGTCTTCAGCTCTTGGGCAGAGCAGCGATTGATATCTACGCCCTGCACGAGAACCGTGCCTGCATCCGGCCGCTCGAGGCCAATGATGTGGCGAAGCATGGTGCTCTTACCCGAGCCGCTGGCTCCGATCAGGGCCATCACTTCCCCACGCTCGACATCGAGATTGACACCATCCAGTACACGGCGGCCGCCATAGCTGACAGTCAGATCGCGGACGGAGATGATCGGATTCGCCATAACTACCCCAATCCCAGCATGTAGAACATTGACGTAATGAATAAGTCCGCGAAGATCACCAGGAGGGTGGACTTGACTACGGCCGAAGTCGCCGATTTGCCCACTGCTTCCGGGCCGCCTTTTACTTTGAAGCCCTCCATACACCCCACGTGGACAATAATGGTGGCGAAAACCAGGCTCTTCAGTAATCCAACGAATACGTCGCGGAGACGAACCGCGTTTGCTGCGTATCTCAGATACATCGGGAGGGTCATGTTCAGGCTGAGATACATGAACACCCAGCCTGCAATAATCCCGAACACGTTGCTGACGATGTTCAGGCAAGGTACTACAACTGCCGCCGCAAGGTACTTCGGCGCCAGCACCAATTCAATCGGGTCGATGGCCATGGTCCGTAGCGCATCGATCTCCTGAGTCACCACCATCGTTCCGATCTCTGCTGAAAAGGCCGATCCCGAGCGGCCACTCACGACGATGGCCGTGAGCAGTGGACCCATTTCGCGGGTGAACGCGATCACGACGATATCGATTACGAGTTGCATTGCCCCGAACTGCTTTAATTCGGAAGCACTCTGGATGGCAAGGATAGATCCGCCACACGCCGCCACGATTGCTACCATGGGTACCGCATCTACGCCGATTGCGCACATCTGCCTGATTGAGCTTCGCCAACGTCCGTGGCTTCCGACGAACGGCAGTAGGCGTGGGAAGGCGGCCAGCGACGAACAGAATTGATCCGTTAAGCCCCCAATATATGCGAGCCGTTGGATTACGCCGCTACCAATTTCCTCCAGGACGTTCACGTGTTTGCCGCCTTTTCAATCTCGAACACGTGATCGAGATCCGTGATCTCGAGGAGATAGCGCGGTTGATCTTGGATACCACCCAAAACCAGCCGAGTGCCTTGCCGACGCGCGACCCGCATCGCCTCCATCAGGGTTGCCAGCCCCGACGTGTCCATGTAGGTGACGCCGGAAAGATCGACTGTCAAATCTGGCAGCCGGGGCAGCAAGGCATCCGCTAGTTTGCGCCGCATCTCGTTCGCATTTCCAACGGTTATTCTGCCTTGCAGCGAGACGATTTGCATCTCGACGACTCCGTCCTGTTTCCGATCGACGTTTCACAATTTAATAGGAACTCCTCCAGGCCGATGTGATGCAGATCACCGCTAAATTCCAAAGGCTGTACAAGTCCTTGCCGCTACCTCAGCCACTAGTTGATTCTTATGCTGCGGGAATACTTCTGTTCGCTCCTTTTGGTCTTACACAGGGATTCTGCGGCTAATTCCACCGGGAGGCTACACTATACGGAGTCTTGCGTCGAACTCTATCGGGAGCCCGGGCGACTTCCTTTTGAGGGCAGCAATGAGCCTCTTTAGAGTGAGCGAGCTAACCATTAAGGTTGTCCGGATGAGTTGGAATTCCAAATCCAGGAAGGTAGCGCGCACGAGTGGGACAGAAGCAGTGGATACTGCTTTGCCAAGTCTTGACGATTTTCCCGACCACGGCGTGCCGATGGAAAGGATGAGACATGTAGTGGCTCCGAGATCGATCGTCGCCCTGCCGTTCAGGAGATAACATTTAGCATGCGCAAGCCCCTGATCGTCGCCAACTGGAAGATGTACAAGACGCCAACGGAGGTACAGAGCTTCCTTCATACCTTCTTGCCCCTGGTCAAGGATGAGACCGAGGGCGAGATCGTAATCTGCCCTCCCTTTGTCGATCTGTCTACTGCGCTGCACTCAGTGAAAGGCTCGGATGTGCTGGTGGGGGCGCAGAATATGCATTTTGCCGAAGAGGGTGCCTATACGGGGGAGACTTCCGCCTCGATGCTGAGCGCTCTGGGCGTGAGTCATGTGATCCTCGGCCACTCCGAGCGCCGCCAGTACTTCGGCGAAACAGACGATACCGTTAACCGCAAGCTGACGGTCGCACTCAAATATGACCTGGTGCCGATCGTTTGCATAGGTGAGCACGAGGATCAGCGGGAAAGCGGCATCACAGAACAGGTTCTCTGCCGGCAGATCAGCCAGGCCATCCATCAGATCGACCCCGCAAACCTGCGTCCGATGGTCGTCGCCTATGAGCCGGTCTGGGCCAGAGGGACGGGTAAGACGGCCACCCCGGCGATTGCCGCCGAAGCCCACCTGATGATCCGCAGCGAAGTAGCGCGCCTGGTCGGCAGGCATGTCGCTGATGCCTTGCGCATCCTCTATAGCGGCAGCGTGAGGCCGGAGAACGCCCGCGCACTGCTGAGCCAGCCGGAAATTGACGGCGCACTGGTTGGGAGCGCCAGCCTGGACCCTCATTCGCTGACTGCCATTGTCAGGGCTGTGTCGGGCTCATAGAGTTTTGTTGCCGCCGGGACCGCTGTTCCTCACACCCTTCAGCAGCACCTAATGTTCGGATCGCGACGGCACAAGAAGAGAACCACTCCCGCAGCGTTTGAGAGATGGTCTCTCATACACTGGCTAGGGCGCGTGCCAGCTCCAACCACCCTCCCTCCATCCTGTGGGTTAGCCTAGTTTTTGTTAAGTAAGCTACTGCCCTGCAACAGCATTTCGAAGGTGTCGGGACTCGGGCGGTCAACAGATTGCACTACTACGTCAGCGGCGAGATGCTTACCGTTACGCGCTACTCCGATGCTCCGCATGCCTGCGCGGTGAGCACCTTCGATTCCAGCGACGGCGTCTTCTACAACAATGCATCGGTCGGGCGATACGCCGGCCCGCGAAGCTGCCAGCAGGTACACTTCCGGGGCTGGCTTGCCGCGGTGCACATCATCGGCAGAGACGACAGCCTGAAAACAATGCGCAGCCGCCAACGCTTCAAGGACTACGTCGATGTTAGGACGAGGCGCCGCGGAAGCGATCGCCTGAAGCCATCCCTGCCCGCGAAGGCGGTGTATCCAACTTGCAACCCCGGGCAGGGGGAGAAATGCTATGATCGCGAATCAGCTCGCGGAACAGTTCTTCTTTAGCATTTGCGATCCTCTCCACGCGCTCAGGATTCGATTCAGCCCCAAGCCATCTGGGCGAGCGTTTCATCTGCACCATGCATGCCCCGGAGACGGCCGCCTGGTGATCAGACGGCCCCCGCTCCACACTGGATCAGGTTAGGCCGACGGGTGGGGGAACCTCCATCCGGTAATCTCCGGGCTGTCTATGCCGTACGTGTATGCGTAAGCCCGGCACGCAATCTGCGCGTTGCGGAATTTCTCTTTGGTGTGGCCCCCGATCTTTTGCAGTTTGGGGACGCGATCAATGGCATCGATAGCCAGGCTGAAGCGATCGATCTCGTTGTTCATCGCTAGCTCCATTGGCGTGTTAATGTTGCCTTTCTCCTTGTAACCGCGAGCATGCAGCGTTTTGTTCTTGCGCGCGTAAGTCAGGCGATGAATGAGGTATGGATATCCGTGGAAATTGAAAATGATCGGCTTATCTACCGTGAATAGAGAGTCATAGTCACACTCCGTCAGCCCGTGAGGATGCTCCGTGCTCGGTTGCAACTTGAACAGGTCGACTACGTTGACGAAACGGATCTTCAGCTCCGGGAATTCCTCGCGCAGCAGCACGGTGGCAGCGAGCGCTTCCTGCGTAGGAATATCGCCAGCGGAAGCGATCACGACATCGGGTTCGCCACCCTGATCGTTACTCGCCCAATCCCAGATGCCGACTCCCTTGGTGCAGTGCTCAATAGCGGAATCCATATTCAGATACTGAAGATGCAGCTGTTTGTCAGAAACGATCACATTGATATAGTTCTCGCTCCTCAAGCAGTGGTTGGCCACAGATAGCAGGCAGTTAGCATCCGGAGGAAGGTAGATGCGAGTGACAGCAGCACTTTTATTAAGAACAACGTCCAGGAATCCAGGATCCTGGTGGGTGAAACCGTTATGGTCCTGTCGCCAGACCGTCGAGGTGATGAGAAGATTCAGTGAGGCAATGTCCCGGCGCCAGGAGAGGTGGTTGCAGATCGACAGCCACTTCGCGTGCTGGTTGAACATGGAGTCGATGACGTGGATAAAGGCCTCATAGGAGGAGAAGAAGCCGTTGCGCCCGGTAAGCAAGTAGCCTTCGAGCATGCCCTCCATGGTGTGCTCGCTGAGCATCTCAACCACACGTCCATCGGGGGCCAACTCGCCGCCATCCTGGTCTTCGGGGAAGTACTCGGCAATCCAGAATTTCTTACTGACCTCGTAGACAGCCTGTAGTTTGTTCGACGTCGTTTCGTCCGGACCGAACACCCGAAAGTTGGTCATGTTCAACTTCATCGTGTCTCGCAGCAAATTCCCCAACGGCGGGACGTTCTCGACTTCAATCGTTCCCGGCTGTAGAACCTTGACGGCGTAATCGCGGAAGTCAGGCAAGCGCAGGTTTCTCTTGAGGATTCCGCCGTTGGCATGAGGATTGGCGCTCATACGGCGGGTCCCGGTTGGCGCGAGTTCCTTAAGCTCTGGCAGGAGCTTGCCGTTCTCGTCAAACAGCTCTTCGGGTTTGAGGCCGCGCATCCATGTCTCCAGGATGCGCAGTTGCTCGGGATTCTTCTTGACGTCTGTCAGGGGAACCTGATGGGCGCGCCAAAATCCCTCGAGCCGGTGGCCACTCACTTCTTTCGGCGCACCCCAACCCTTTGGAGAACGGAGGACGATCATCGGCCAGCGGGGCCGGCTTGCTATACCGGTTTGCCGGCATTTCTGCTGATGCTCCCGGATCTCGTTGACGCAATGTTCCACCGTGGCCGCCATGGCCTGGTGCATGCTATCGGCATCTGAGCCCTCAACGAAGTGGGGCGTCCAACCGTATCCCCGCATCAACTCTTCCAACTCCTGGTGGGTAATGCGCGCCAGAAGAGTGGGATTATTGATCTTGTATCCGTTCAAGTGAAGGATCGGCAGAACCGCACCATCGCGAATGGGGTTGAGGAACTTGCTGATATGCCACGAAGTTGCCAACGGACCCGTCTCGGACTCTCCATCTCCGACTGCCGCGGTGACGATCAGGTCAGGGTTGTCGAACGCAGCGCCGCAAGCGTGAGAAAGCACATACCCTAATTCGCCCCCCTCATGGATAGAACCGGGAGTTTCCGGCGTGCAGTGGCTGCCGATACCGCCAGGAAACGAGAACTGCTTGAAGAAGTCACGCAGGCCGGGCAGATCCTCGCTCTTCTCGGTATAGATCTCGGAGTAGGTCCCCTCCAGATAGCAAGGTCCCAGAACGCCGGGCGCACCGTGTCCGGGTCCGGCCATGAAAATCACGTCCAGATCAAGTTTCTTGATCAACCGGTTCATATGGATGTACATGAATGCGAGGCCGGGACTCGATCCCCAATGTCCGAGCAGGCGGTTCTTGATGTGCTCCGGCTTCAGAGGTTCTTTCAGCAGAGGATTGTCCTGCAGGTAAATCATGCCGAGGGCCAAGTATTTGCATGCTCGCCAGTAGGCGTCGGTCTTCCTTAGTTCCTCGGCGCTCAGTGGTGATCCTAGAATCGTGGATCTCGCTTCTCCGTATGCACTCAGCGAGAGGGCCGGTACTTCTGCTTCTACAACCGGTGTCATTTTTCACGCTCCTTGTCCATGCCACCCCGAGGATGATGATCGTTCGCACTTTAATATGGATTCATGCACGCCGATGTGATGCAGATCACAGGCTAAATTCCGAAGGCAGCGCCCGAGTCCCGGCCCGCTACTTCAGCCACTACTTGATTCTCATGTTGCAGAAAAGCTTCTGTTCGCTCCTTTTCGTCTTACATAGACATTCTCGGACTAATTCCGCCGGAGAGCTACCCTATACGGAGTCTTGCGTCGAACTCTATCGGGAGCCCAGGCGACTCTCTTTTGAGGGGAGCAATGAGCCTCTTTAGAGTGAGGGGAGCTAACCATTAAGGGTGTCCGAATGGTCAGTCCTCGGAAGAGAACATCGGCATCATGTTTCGCCACTTCGAAGAGGCCGCTTCGTTATTGCTTGGGCATTTAATTGAGCTACTGCATGCGCAATCTCTGTCGCAGGGCGCCACGTCTTATGGTTTCTTCGAACCAACAGTGGAGCGCCTCAAAAGCTGCTCCAGCGATGCACCGCTCCAAGATGGCAATGTTGCGGCGGCCAAAGAGTTCGGGAGCCGACTCAAGCGTGTATCTCACGGTCGCTTGATATTGGCTAAATATGGATCGACGTCGCTTTTCGACCTGCGGGCTGAGTCCTGAGGACAGGATGCGTGCTTGTTTTGAATTCCAGGCTAGAAAAAGGAAGAGGGCTTCAACTCTCTTCTGTACTCTTTCGAAGGCGTCGAGCTCGGAGGCAATCGCTTTACGTATCGTAGCTGCCAGATCCCGATCTAGGGCCTCAAGCAGCGTGCCGAACAAATCCTGTTTATTCCGGAAGTGCTGATAGAAGTTCCCAGTGGAAATCCTCTCCTTTTTCAACGATCATCGGGACCGTGGTGGTGTGATACCCGTATTTTCGCAAAGAGTTTGATCGCCGCGTCGAGCACCAACTCGCGACGTAGATCCGTGCGTTTCTCAGACCCGGTTTTCTTGCGATCGGACATGTTCGTGTGGCCCTCAAAGGCACAAAGCGCTAATGAGTCAATGCGCGATGTCAAATTCAGCTGCTACTTGGATAGACTGGATACTTCTTCCACACCCTTGGTATTGAACCGCGCAACTGCGCGTGCGACTTCTGCTGCCGGCATTCTGGTCGTCGGATCTTCTTCGCGCCAGCAATAGACCGCTTAGAAGGTAGCTCCCGCGATGTAGCATGCCGCCACGATCGGGTTGCGCACGGAAAACAGGGTCGGAGCTGATGCAAAGATCTTTCGGAGTTCTTGGCGGGCACCCGTATCTCTACTTCCGTTCCTGCCTCCACTTCGCTCCACACCGTCAGCTTACCTCCAATTAGTGGCGCGTTCCCGCATACCAGGCAAGGCATAGTGCCCCTCTCCGTGCTGACGGGAAAGAACGGCCGGATCGATACCTTTTCCATTGTCCCGCACGCGCAATCGAAATTGCTCATCGTCATAGCGGATTTCAACCTCAATCTGCCGTGCCTGCGCGTGCTGAAACCCGTTCCGCAGCGCTTCGCCAGCGATCCTGTAAATCTCGTCACGAACAATCGGATGCAGATCTCGTGTCTCGCCCTCAACTGCTACCCGGAATCCAGGTCGCTGGCCGGCCGAGTCGGTTGCGAGTTCTCCTCCAAGCGTGCTGATGGCCAGCGCGAGATTGTTGCTTTGGACCGTCGAGTCGCGTAATCCTTGCACAGCGTCCCGGCCTTCGGTGATCGCCTCAGCAACCTCTTCGATCGTGCTTTCCAGATTCTCTTGCGCTTCCATCGGGCGGTCCCGCATTAACTGGGAAACGGTTTGGAGCCGCAGCAGTACACCATGAAAGCTCTGCAGCAGCGTGTCGTGCAGTTCACGCGCAATTCGCGTGCGCTCACTGACGCGCGCCTCCAGTGTCATCTCGAACTGATGATGCACTTGCCGCAAACGGCATTGGTAGGCCGCCCACAGCAGGGTGGTGAGGAAGATGGCGCATAGCACACGAAACCACGGTGTATTCCACCAGGGGGGCGTGATGGCAATGGTCAACGACGCTTATGCCGCTCCCGCTCGGCGAGTGAGGCCGCTTAAGTAAATGGTCCTCTAATTGCTTTTGTCTAAGTGGGACGGATGTTCGAAGAATCCCTCCGGGCACATTGGATCTGCATATGTCTGTTTCTAAATGAGGACAGGTTTGCGGAGAGGACCTAAGAGAAAGATCGTGCCCAGCGGGGTTATGAACCAACGCCAACATCTCGGCCCGGAAACCAAAATGTCGGCACACAGAGAGGAATTTCCATGAAACTCAGCAAGCTGCAGATAGTCTTACCTGCTTTCCTGTTCGTGATCGCTTGCGCCTATGGACAGGATGTCCACTACAACTATGACCGCGGCGCTAACTTTCAGTCCTATCGGACCTATCAATGGGTCGACCTCCAGAGCGGACCGAGCAGTCCCCCGAAGGTCGACGTCCCAGGCGGATTGCCAAATTTGCCGATCGGCCCACCACCCATGAGTGGCAGCACTGTCTCAGATGATCAGTTGCTTGATCAGGACATCAAACGAGCAGTCGATGCACAGCTCGCAGAGAAGGATCTCACCAAGGTCGATAGGGGTGGGGATCTTCTGGTGGGCTACCAGGCCCACGTCCGTGAGGAAAAGAGCATAAACCTGTGGGGCTCGGGAGCGAATGGCTTTTGGGGCGGCGGCCCATACTGGGGGGGCGGCTTCAGCTCGCTTCAGGGCCAGACTTCTACCATTCCCGTTGGGACGCTGGCGGTGGGCCTCTACGACCCTGCAAGAAAGCAGCTGATCTGGCGCGGAGACGCCACCAAAACTGTCGACCTCAAGAAAGACCCGAATAAAAACTACAACAACCTGCAAAAGGCGATGGTCAAGCTTTTCAAGAACTATCCCCCGCCCCCGGGTAAATAGGCGCGAGCGATGAGGAACTCAGCGATCTTAAATATCCGATACAAGGTGGGCGAATCATGAGTGCGAGAACGAGGATGAAGCTTGCTCAATTGGCGCTTGCTTTGGTTGTGACTGCGGCGAGCGGCGTGGCACAGCAAGCCAGCGCCCCTGAACTGACGCTCGACGAAGCGATTGAACAAGCTATTGCGAACAATAGCTCGCTGAAGACGGCTGGACTGGATACACTCCGGGCGGCCGACAACCTGGGCGCGGCCAGAACTAGGCGCTTTGCGAATACCAAGGTCATTGCGTTAGGCGGGCAACTATTAACGAAACCATCGTTCACTTTTCAGACGGGCGAGCTTGGAACGTACCCCGCTACGGGTCCGGTTCCGTCAACGAACACAACCACTGAGATTGCGCGAAGACCGGCCGGAGCAGTGTATGCCTCTGTTATGCAGCCGCTTTCAACCCAGTACAAGTTGCATTTGCAGTTGCGAGCTCTTGAGCTTGGACTACAGGCTACCCGGCAAGACGAGCAGAAAACACGACTGGAGGTAGTGGACGAAGTCCGGCGCGCTTACTATGCAGTTGTGCAGGCGCAGAGCACGTTCGATAGCCTCGAGGCGTCGCTTCCTTTTTACGAAGAATCGCAGCGGTTGTCAGGAGAGAACCTGAAGCGAGAAACGGTTCTCGAGTCCGATTTGCTGGGATCTAGGGCGCAGCTTCTGAAGACACGCAATGCAGTGAGCGACGCGCAAGACAAGGTCGCAACTGCATGCGAGCAATTAAACGACCTGATGGGCAGGGACATACACACGCAGTTTCGGGTTGCGAGCATCGGCAGCGCGGACGGCGAGCTGGAGACCCCCGAGGCAATGGAAGTACAGGCGCTCAAAAACCGGCCGGAGTTGAAGAAGGCGAAGCTGCAGGTAAAGCAAGCGGATTACGATGCGCGGGCGAAGAAGGCCGGATACATTCCCGATGTGAGCCTGGGAGTCAGTTACTTCACGACAGCGAATTTGGAGGGCGCCTTGCCAGGCAACATCGCGGTGGCGGGTATGCAGGTCAATTGGGAACCGTGGGACTGGGGGCGCAAGCGGCAAGAATACGCGGAGAAGCGAGCGAGAGAAGAGCAAGCCAAAGTCGCCGTGGGCTCCACTGAGCGGTCCGTTCTTATCGAAACGAGAAATGCGTTACGCACTCTGGAAAGCGCCCGGCGGCAACTGGCATTCACCGATGCCACCGAACGTACGGCACGGCAGAGGCTCAATGAAGTTCAGGTGCAAGTCAAGCGGGAAGCGGTATTGACCAAAGTTTTGTTTCAGGCACAGTCCGACCTGTCTTCCGCCGACAGTCAGCAACAGCAGGCTCTCGCGGCGTTTTGGAAAGCCAGAGCGGATTTGAAAAAGGCGATTGGAGAAGAATAATGCGTGTTTTAGGGATGTTCGCTTTAGGCGCGCTCTTGGTTCTGGCCGGGTGTGCGAAGAAGGAAGCTGGGCCGGGGCCCGTCCCAGTTAAAGCCGAGACGGTAGCTACTCAGGAGGTCCGGCCAGCCTGGCGCTATTCAGGCGAAATTCGGCCGTACATACGAGTTCAGATGGCCTTCAAGGTGCCTGGGTACATCGCCGCGTTGCATCAGGTGCGCGGCGCAGATGGACGGCTGCGGAATCTACAAGCAGGAGATGAGGTCCCAGCTGGGACGGCGCTGGCGCATCTGCGCCGCTCCGATTACGAGGCGTCGGTCAGCACGGCGCTGGGCCAGGAAGGGGCGACACAGGGATTGGTTGCGGCATCGCAAGCGAAGCTCGACCAGGCCAAGGCGGATCAGACCAAGGCGGACCTTGACTTTGAACGAGCGCAAGCGCTGTATGCCGCCAAAGCGATGACTCGTCCCGATTACGACGAGGCAGTTCAGGAGCATGCAACCACCACTGCGGGCGTGCAGGCCGCGATACAGCAAATTGAGGCTTACCAGGGCGAATTTCACTCCGCGCAGGCCCAACTCACCTCCGCGAGAATCAACCTCGGTGATACCGCCCTGATCGCCCCGATGCGGGCAGTGATTGTCGAAAAGGATGTGGAACGGGGCGACCTGGTCGCTTCCGGCACAACTGCATTCACTCTCGACGATACCAGCGTGGTGAAGTTCTCTTTCGGCGTTCCCGATAGCATGCTCGGACATTTCAAGATGGGCGCTCCGGTACCCGTGGAGTTAGAGGCTTTGCGCGGGCGGATTTTAACCGGCCGAGTCACGCAAATTGCCGCTTCTGCCAATACTCAGTCGCGAGTGTTCAACATCGAGGTGAGTCTGCCGAATCGCGATGGTTCGCTTAAGGTGGGCATGATCGCCAGCACCCGGATCGAAGACGCGAATCCGCAGAGTGTTCCCGTGGTTCCTATGACGGCCCTGGTTACAACGGAATCGGGATCGAATGGCTATTCCATTTTCACGATAAAAGAACGCGATGGGAAGCAGTTTGCGCAACTGAAGAGTGTGAGGATTGGGGAAACGATCGGCAAGTCGGTCGTGATCAATGAAGGCCTCATACCAGGAGAACAAATCATTGTTAACCGGACCTATCAGATGGATGATGGAAGCCCCGTCCGGATTGTCGACTAGGAGGCAGCGATGGCGCACGAATCCAACGATAAGTCCTTTCAGAACATACACAACCTGGCCCGCTTCTTTACCGAGCAGAAGCATATTGCCTGGGTCTCGCTCGTCGTTGCCCTCATGTGGGGAGTGTACGGATTAATCATGATGCCGCAACGCAAGGACCCGGACATTCCTGTGCGTCAGGCGGAGATTATCGTGCCGTGGCAGGGGACCGCTCCGGAACAGATTGAACAATTGGTGATCAAAAAGATCGAGCAGGCAATTTCCCAGAACCAGTGGGTGACGGAAATCAAGAGCACTGCGAGGACCGGTTCCGCCATGGTGCAGTTCGAGTTGGCGGAGAATGGAAAGTACGACCGGGATAGTGAACTGGACGATGTCAAGATCAAGCTGGATGCCATCCACGACCTTCCGCATGGCGCCGGCCCAATTATCTACGTCAAAGATTTCGGCGACACCGCGGCATTAATGCTTACGGTGGCGAGCCCGCCGGCCGACCCAGCTCAGGTCGCCTGGATGAGCAAACTTGTCGAAGCTGGTATACGCCAGGTGCGGAGTGAAATGGCTGGACAGGGCGGACCTCGCCTCTCGATGGTCGTTGTCTATCCGAAATCGATCGACTCGGGCGAAGTGGAACAGACCATGTCGTTCGCGGCCCAGTCCTTATTGAGTCAACATCTGATTTCCGATATGAGGCCCTTCTCCGGAGCCGGTTTCACGGGAGTTGACGCGGCAACAAGTCTCAGCGCTTCGGATCTGCAAACAGCGCTGAGAAAGCTGCTCGGGGACAAACTGCAAATCGACGAGATTCATCCAGACGCGTGGCAGCCTGCAATCATCGGCGATCCACAAAATACCGCCGCGGCGCTTCAGGCCATCGCCGCCGACAAGTACACATATCGCGATCTCGACGACTTCACCGACACCATTCAACGCAGTCTCAAAACGCTGCCGATTGTATCGAAGGTGGACCGGTCCGGCGTACTCGACCAGAGGGTGTATCTCGATTTCTCACAGGAGCGCCTAGCGCAGTACAAGCTTACACCGGCGGACCTTGCCAAAATTCTGACGGCCCGGAATCTGCCCGACAGCGGCCAACCGCTAAACGCAACGGGCCGCAACGTCAATGTCAACACAACTGGCGAGTTCAAGACTCCGGACGATCTGCGCAATGTGATCATCGGTGCATCGCCGAATGGCGAACCGCTTTATTTGCGCGACCTGGTGGACGTTGACCGAGGATATGAAAGCCCGGCTTCATACCTGAACACCTTTACCCGTCGGAACGAGCATGGAAAATGGATCACCACGCGCGCCATCACGCTCGCCGTCCAGATGCGGAAGGGAGAACACATCAACGAGTTCGGAAAACTGGTGAACGCAAATCTGGAAAGTATCCGGAAAACTCTGCCCGGGGACCTGGTTCTCGCCCGGACCTCAGACCAGCCTCTACAAGTGAAGGACAAGATCGACCTTTTCACGGACAGCTTGATCGAAGCGCTGGTTCTGGTCATCATTGTGGCTCTGATCGGCTTTTGGAGCTGGCGGACTGCCGTCCTGATTGCGATCTCTATGCCCATTACACTGGCGATCACGTTTGGTGTGATCAACACTCTTGGAATCGATCTCCAGCAGGTCTCGATTGCTTCTCTGATTATCGCGCTGGGACTACTCGTGGACGTGCCGGTCGTATCCGGCGACGCCATTGTGCGAGAACTTGGCGAGGGCAAACCAAGATCCGTCGCGGCGTGGCTGGGGCCAACAAAGTTGTTCAAGACCATGGCGTTTGCCACAGTGACGAATATCGCGTCCTACCTGCCTTTCCTGCTGCTGCCCGGCGACACCGGCAAGTTTCTGCACAGTCTGCCGATAGTGATCAGTTGTTCGCTACTCGCGGCGCTGTTAGTGTCGATGACCTTTGTCCCGTTCATCAGCTCGTTCCTGCTCCAAAGCAGGATCGAGACTCCTATTGAGGAAAGGCGTCAGCGCGGGTTCACAGGCTGGTATTTCCGTACGGCGAAGAAGGCCATCGAGCACCGTAAGCTCTGCCTCGCATGCTCGCTACTTGTGCTGGTCATCGGCGGCATCGTTTTCTCTACGCTCAAACCGCAGTTCTTTCCAAAAGACCTGCAATACTTTTCTTATATCGACGTTTGGTTGCCGGATGAATCTCCACTGAGCGTTACGCGGCAAACAGTTCAACAGGTGGAATCGATTGTGCATCGCGTGTCGGACGATTACGGCAAGGCTCATGCCGAGCACGGCCATCCAAAGCAGGTCGTCACATCGATGACAGCTTTTCTGGGCGGCGGTGGCCCGCGTTTCTGGGACAGCGCCACCCCTGAGGATAGGCAGACCAACTACGGTGAGGTGATTCTGCGGACCCAGGACGCGCACGACACCACGCCACTGCTGGCCCTTCTGCAAACGGAGTTCGACAAGGAGGTTCCGGGAGCGATCGTCGACACAAGAAGCCTCGAAACAGGTAAACCTATCGGAGTAGCTATTCAGGTCAGAGTTTCCGGCGAAGATCTTCCCCAACTCCGGTCTCAGGCCGAAAAGTTGAAGCAGATCTTTCTTGACATCCCGATTGCGGCCAGAGTGCGAGATGACTGGGGAGAGCCAAGCGTCAAAGATGTGGTTCACGTAGATGTAGATCGGGCAAACCTTGCGCATATCACCAACGCAGATGTCTCGGAGTCGATTGACGCCGCGCTCCACGGAGTGCAGTCGGGAGTGTTGCGGGAGGGCGACAAGCAGATTCCGATTCTTGGACGTTTACGAATGGAGGAGCGGGCCCAGCTCTCGGATTTAAGCAGCTTGTATGTCTTCTCTCGCCAGGAAACGCCTCCGGTCCCTCTCGAGCAAGTCGCGACGATTTCTTTGCAACCGCTCACGCCCAAGATCAAGCGCTTCGATCAGTACCGGACAATTACCATACAGTGCTGGCCGGCAGAGGGCCATTTGCCTTCGGAAGTTGTCGCGGCGGCCATGCCGAAGCTGAAAGCGTTTCAAGAACAGCTTCCGCCTGGATTCATTTTCCGTTTCGCCGGCGAATACAAAGAACAGGTGAGCGGCTTCGGCGATCTTACAACGGTGCTGATCATTTGCGTGTTCGCTCTCTACCTGGCTCTGCTGGCCCAATTCAGACAGGCCGTCAAGCCGCTGGTTGTATTTGCGGCGATTCCCTACGGGATAGTCGGCGCCGTCGTTGCACTCGCTATTATGGGGCAGCCATTCGGGTTCATGGCGTTTCTTGGAGTCATCAGTCTGATCGGTGTGATCGTGAGCCACATCATCGTGCTGTTTGAATTTATCGAGGAGAAGAGAGAGGAGGGTGAGGACCTGAAACTAGCGCTGATCGATGCCGGTATTCTGCGTCTGCGGCCTGTCATGATCACGGTCTCAGCCACTGTAATTGCGCTTTTTCCGTTAGCTGCACACGGCGGTCCGCTTTGGGAGCCCCTTTGCTATGCACAGATCGGCGGCCTGACGATCGCCACGTTTGTGACCCTCGGCTTGGTGCCGATTCTCTACTCCTTTATTGTGCTGGATCTGAAGTTGATCCGGTGGGACCAAGCGGAGAACCGGGGTCCTGGCTCGGACGTACACCCAGCGATACCTGAAACTTCCGACGTGCTTGCGTACCGCCAATGAAGGTTGGGGCATCAGATTAGCATAAATATTAATGCCATTCATATCGAAGTGAATGGCAGTAGGGAGAACTTATGTCGATACAGGCGACCTTTGGGCGGTATGCCGAAATTCCGCTGAGTGAGATGACGCCAGAGCAACGCGACGGCTACGAGGCCATCATGCGCGACCGAGGAAGGTGTCCCGGACCATACAAGATCTGGGTAGAGAATCCTCCGCTCATGAAACTGATGGTTCCTCTTGGTGTCTACTACCGGACAGGATCGAGCCTGAACGACACCGAGCGAGAGATCGTTGGTCATCGGAGTCTCTGGGTTTAGAATTGGAAGCCCTGAATCTATATCCCGGAGCGTTCTCGCGGGTTTGAAAACCCGTCCCCCCCGACTGAAGCCCGTGGCTGGCACAGGGTTTAGTTGTGCGTTGATCCAACACGGCAAAATATCTTTCGCCGGCCAATTCGCAGCTCCGAAACATGTAGAAACTCCAGGCCCACCACGTAGTCGTGGGTTCGCATGCGCCATCGACCAGTCCCGCAGGAGTGTGTGTCATAGCAGGTACTTGATTTGGGTAAAGATGTGAGCGAGAAGGGAGTATGTCTCGTTTTCATCATTACGATCCCGAGCAGATGTATTTACTGCCGCGGAGTGTGGCGGAGGTGCTGAGCGAAAAGCACTTGTGTTTTCACGTGCATCGGGTAGTGGAAGCACTGGATGTGAGGGAGTTCGAGCAAGCTTATGGTCGGGAGGGACGTCTGGCGTATCCGCCGCGGATGATGCTGAAGGTGTGGCTGTATGCCTTTTGTTTGCAGGTGCATTCGACGCGCCGGCTGGAGCAGCGGATAGGAGAAGATCTGGCGCTGCGTTATCTAGCCGGAGCACTGAGGCCCGACCATAAGACGCTCAGTGAGTTTTTACGACGGCATCGGCGGGCGATCAACGACGTGTTCACGCAAGTATTAGGGATGGCACGTAAGGCAGGGTTGGCGCAGCTGGGTCATGTGGCCATCGATTCCAGCCGGATCGGAGCCAACGCCGCGCGCAGCAGTGTGGTGGAGCAACGTAATCAGCGGGCGCAGGACCGTCTTCAGGTGCGGCGGTATCAGCAAAAGGCAACCCAGCCGGAGGGAGACGAAAACGGAGGTGTGGTGCTGCAAGCCCAACAGCAGGAGGCGCTTTCGGCGCAACTGCAGGCGGGTACAGGGCTGACTCCACTGCCCCGGTCAAGGCGTGCTCAGAGTTCCACCACCGACCCAGACAGCCGTTTTCTGCGTGCCCGGGATGGCTGGGTGCTTGGCTACACCGCCGATCTGGCTGTCAGCCAGGACCATTTCATCGTAGCTACGCGGGTGACGCAACAGGCCACCGACAACGCCTCGCTGGTGCCCATGATCGAGGAAGTGAAGCGACAATGTCGCTCTCATCCGGAGAAAGTGAGCGCTGATTCTGGCTTTTTTAGTGGTCAGGCATTGGAATTTCTCGACCAACATGGTATCGACGGCTATCTGCCGGACAACAACCTAAAGCACGAGTTCACCACCGGCGAAGTGGCCCAGGGGTTAGGTCGAAGCCCTATCCGAAACCCCAAACACCAGCGCATGCGGGAGAAGCTCCGAAGCCCGGCTGGGCGGCAGATTTACCAAAAACGCCAAGCCATCGTAGAACCTTTATTCGCAATCCTCAAACAACAACGTGGTCTCAGACGGTTCTACAGACGGGGCCTGGTAAACGTTCAAACCGAATGGATGTTGCTAGCCATTGCCCACAACATCGCCCGCATGAGAACCGTTTGAACCCTCAACTGCAATTTTGTCTGCCCCACTCTGCTATGACACACACTCCGTAGGGACTGCTGAAAATTACCCTGGACATGGTTCGGGGTTACACCGGATCGTGAATACTCCAGCTTGGAACACTGCGGAAGTGAAAGCAGCCCAGGATTGCATCCTGGGTAATTTTCAGCCGTCCCTCCGGGACTGGTCGTCTTTCAACCTTTCCCCAGGACTGCGTCCTGGGCTATTCTCAGCCGTTCCTCCGGGACTTTATTTCGAAAGCGTAGTTCCCACGCACACTCTATTGCGCTAGCTGAGCTGGCACGAACAATGGGACAGCTTTGACTAAGGCAGGTGCATATCACTGCTTCCACGGTCGAACGATGCCGAGTCTTTTCATTTGAAACTGGAGCGTTGAGCGCTTCATTCCGAGCCGCGCAGCAGCTCCGTCTGTGCCAGCAACAACCCAATTGGCTTCTTTCAAAGTTGACATGATGTGCTCGCGTTCGGCTTCCTTGAGGGTTCTGCCCCTTCTTCCTTCCTCATCGGGTATGCGATGAGAACCCAGAGCGGCGATTGGTACGCGGAGCACCGGACCCGGCGAAAGGATCACAGAGCGCTCGATTACATTCTGCAACTCACGGATATTTCCCGGCCACGGGTGCCGAACCAGCGCTTCCATCGTTTCTGACGGAATCGCATCGATTGCTCGATTCATCCGGCGGGCACACTGCTGTGCAAAGTGCCTCACGAGCAAAGGAATGTCTTCGCGACGTTCGCGGAGGGCGGGCACGTGGATCGGAAAGATATTGAGCCGATAGAAAAGGTCGGCGCGAAATGCACCTTCTTGAACGCTGGCCGCCAGGTTCCGGTTAGTCGCGGCGATGAGCCGGGCGTCGGTCTTGATGGTGTGCACACTTCCGAGGCGTTCAAATTCCCGTTCCTGCAGTACGCGCAGCAACTTGGGCTGAAGCTCCAGCGCAATCTCCCCGATCTCGTCCAGGAACGCGGTGCCATGGTTGGCTAATTCAAACCGGCCCATCCGCGGCATAATCGCGCCTGTAAACGCGCCCTTTTCGTGGCCGAAAAGTTCGCTTTCGAGCAGGCCTGTTGGTATCGCAGCACAATTCAGCTTTACGAATGGCTTCGAACTGCGCGGGCTGCGCTCGTGAATGGCCCGTGCGATAAGTTCCTTCCCCGTACCAGTCTCGCCGTAGATCAGGACTGTCGAATCCGTGGGGGCGACCAGTTCAATGTCTCGCAGTACAGCCCGGATTCCAGAACTGCGACCAACGATTTCCTCAAACCCCTGCTCGCTTCGAATCTCGTCTTCGAGATACAGCTTTTCTCTCGAAAGCTGCTCCTTCAGATGTCTGACTTCTGCATAAGCAAAAGCATTTTCAATTGCAATTGCCACCTGGTCGGCGATTTGTTTGAGGAAATCTGTCTCTCGGGGAAGAAGCTCTTTCCGCCATTTGAGTTCCAGAACTCCCAATATCCGGTTGCGCCTGAGAAGTGGCATTAGGTATCCCGTTCCTTCAGGAGAGAGCATCAGCCTCTTGGTTCGGAACGCTTCACAGGCGACTTCGCCGCTGTTGTCCTCTTGACGAACGGCTCGATCACGATCGTTGCAAGTGTCAACCGTGAAGAGTCGCAGCGAGCTGTTTTCTTTATCAGGCAAATGAATGGCAATGAGATCGCACTGGGTCATACTCCGAATTGTTGCCGACGCGGTGCGAAGTAGCTGCCGAAGTTCCATGTCAGGTGCAAACTGGGCAGCAAGATCCAGAAGGAGTTGCAACCTGTCCTTCTCCGCCTTGAGGTCTTCTTGCATGAATCTCAATTGTTCGAAGTTTGAGGCGTGGTCTACCGCGGGGCAGATGATGTTCGTAATGCTTTCCCCTGTCAAGCCTCCCTGGTCCGTAAAAGCAATAGCCGCGTGCGCCATGATTTCCCTCCCTACCTCGGTTTCAATCGGTCTCCGATTGAGCTCGAATTCAGAGCCCAATTTCCTGATGAACGAATTGTCCAATGAGTTCTCGTTTGCAAACAGCCCCACTACGGGGCAAATCGCAAACTCTAAGGAGGGAAAGTAATAGCCTCCGTTAAGCCAGAAATTTCGGTGGTTGATAAAGGAGTTTTTCAGGAGTTGGAGCTGATTTTCGCGGTTAAGGTTCCACGCGCTTCCACCCAAACAGGCGAGCATCGACTGACCATAGAGAATCAACCTCCGGTCCACAGCCAGCCGGCACGACCGAAGATCGTGACGTGCTGCCCATTTTTCTTCGGTAGCGCCGAAATAACGTCAACACTGCCGACATAGGCTCCATCCCAGCCGTTGCCCAACAAAGACTTCCGTCGATTGTGCCGTGGCACTTCGCGTGCCTACTTAAGACTTCGACAACGCGCACGTGTAGAGCTTCACACGGTAGTACCAGATGAACATGGGAATCCCACACAGAGGAAAAAAGGACCTTGCGCGGGCATGCCCGATTTCTGGCCGATATCCAACTAGCTGGAGGATAGGACGAATGCAGATGCACAACTTCTTCAACAGAGCACTCCTGGCGATCGTACTGGCCGTGGTGCTGCTCACCTTGGCCACCGGGTGTACTTGCGGTGAATTCTTCCGCGATTCGAAAGACGTTGTCGGCGCTACTATCAGCCCGATCAACACCAGCATCCGCCCCGGTAATACTCAGCAATTCTCAGCCACGGGAGTTTTCCCAAACGGCGGTACCGGCGACGTGACCGGGCAAACAACCTGGACCTCGTCCGACCCGTCGGTGGCTACCATGGATGCGAACGGCCTTGCCACTGGAGTCGCCTATGGAACAACCACCATATCCGCGAACTGCCAGTGCTACCAAGTGAGGACTAACTTGTCCGTGAGCAGTCAGACCGTCAGCTTAACCTCAATTGCGGTTACTCCCTCAGACCCGACGATCAGTGTTGGAAGAACGCAACAATTCACCGCGACGGGCACCTATTCCGATAACAGCACAAGCGTGATCACCAACTCGGTGACTTGGACCTCAAGTGACACCACTCTTGCCACCATCAATAGCAGCGGATTGGCAACAGGGGTATCCGTGGGCAATGCAACGATTACCGCAACCTCGGGCTCAGTCACCGGCAACACCACGCTAACGGTCCAGTAAGGCCATAGAGCACGAATAGAATCGATTTCCGGTCCACAGCCAGTCGGCACGACTAAAGATCGCGACTGTCCTGGCCATTTTTCTTCGTTGGCGCCGAAATAAGATCCTCCCACAATGGGCGTCCACAGGTCCGGCTGAGAAGAAGTCCGAATCCCACGAGAAATGCGGACACTATCGTTGTAGCGACAGGATGGTTCCTCCACAGCGTCGAAGCAGCGGAGCGCCAAGAACGACAGCATGAGAAGCAAACCTGTTCCGCGCCAACCGCCACCAAATGTGGAGTATAGGCGCCGCAAAACGCACTTTTCTAGACTCCACCAGTTTCCAGCTTCCCCAACATGGATCGAAACCCAAAAAAGAGTCTTTTTTCTCACTCTTTTAGAGTTCTGTTGGCGCCGGGGAAACAGCCCGGAGAAACTAAAGGTCGATGATCCCTCTTTTGAACCCAATCATTGCGGCCTGTGTTCGATCATTGGCGCCCAATTTGGAAAGAATACTTTTGACTCGACTCTTGACGGTTTCCTCCGTGATGGAGAGCTCGTCCGCGATTTGTTTGTTCGCATTGCCGGCTGCGATCAGCCGCAATACGCTGATTTCTGCCGGCGTCAATGTGTCATCCGTCGCATGGGTAGCGATTTCATAGGAGACCTCTGGAGAAAGGGCCTTCTTCCCGGCATATATCCCACGGATGGTTTCCAGTAGTTCCTTGTGTAACGCGTTCTTAAGCAGGTACGCCTGAGCGCCAGCCTTGAGCGCCCGGACGATTTTTGTGTCGCTCTTGTAAGTTGTCAACACAATGATCTTGGCGTTAGGGAATTCGTTGCGAATCGCAATCAGCGCATCAACGCCGTTCATTTCCGGCATTTGCAGGTCCATCAGCGTAACGTCCGGACGGTGCATCCGGAATAGCTGGATAGCCTCGCGACCGTCGGACGCTTCACCCACCAGGAGCATATCCGGCTGGATGCTTACCAGACCGGCAATCCCCCGGCGCACAATTGGATGATCATCGACAGCGAGAATTCGAATGGGCTCGGTGGTGGCGCTCATAACCGGTCTCCTCTAGATCAAGGCTTCGCTTTTCCGGCAAGCTTTCGTGACAACCAGGAAGCTCTCCGATCTGCAGTGTAGGCGGTACTGGCGGGCACCCGTATCTCTACTTCCGTTCCTGCCTCCACTTCGCTCCACACCGTCAACTTACCTCCAATCAGTGTGGCGCGTTCCCGCATACCAGGCAAGCCATAGTGCCCCTCTCCGTGCTGACGGGAAAGAACGGCCGGATCGATACCTTTTCCATTGTCCCGCACGCGCAATCGAAATTGCTCATCGTCATAGTGGATTTCAACCTCAATCTGCCGTGCCTGCGCGTGCTGAAACGCGTTCCGCAGCCCTTCAGCAGCGATCCTGTAGATCTCGTCACGAAGAATCGGATGCAGATCCCGCGTCTCGCCCTCAACGGCTACCCGGAATCCAGGTCGCTGGCCGGCCGAGTCGGTTGCGTGTTCTTCTCCAAGCGCGTTGATGGCCAGCGCGAGATCGTTGCTTTGGACCGTCGACTCGCGTAATCCTTGCACAGCGTCCCGGCCTTCGGTGATCGCCTCAGCAACCTCGTCGATCGTGCTTTCCAGATTCTCTTGCGCTTCCATTGGGCGCTCCCGCATTAACTGGGAAACGGTTTGGAGCCGCAGCAGTACACCATGAAAGCTCTGTAGCAGCGTGTCGTGAAGCTCACGCGCAATTCGTGTGCGCTCACTGACGCGCGCCTCCAGTGTCATTTCGAACTGATGATGCACTTGCCGCAAACGCCATCGGTAAGCAGCCAACAGCAGAGTGGTGAAGAAGAGGACGCATAGCGCACGAAACCACGGTGTATTCCACCAGGGGGGTGTGATGACAATGGTCAATGACGCGCCTTCTTCATTCCATACGCCATCGCCGTTCGAACCCTGCACGCGAAAGACATATTTCCCAGGATCGAGATTGGTATAGGTAGCCAGTCGCTGCCTGCTACCCACCTCGTTCCAGGCACGTTCGAAGTTCTCGAGCTTATAGCGATAATGGTTCTTGGGTGAATTTGCGTAACTCAACGCGGCGAATTCAAAGGAGAAAACATTGTCGCGATAGGGGAGAGTCAGGGAATCGACGTACGGGATGGCTTTCTTAAGCACCGACCCGGGGCCGATGGGCAAAGGTTTGTTGAAGATTCTGAAGCTGGTGATGACGACCGGCGGCACGTAAGGATTGTCGCGGACATTTTCCGGGAAAAATGCATTCAACCCATTGCTGCCCCCAAAGAACATCTCCCCATCCGGGCCCTGATAACAACCGGTACTGAACTCATTGCTCTGCAAGCCGTCGGACACCTCGTAGTTTCTAAACGTTTCCCTCTGAGGATCGAATCGGGATATGCCCTTCTGAGTGCTGAGCCAAAGCCTGCCAGCTCTATCTTCCAGAATGCACCGGATCGTGCTGCTCGGCAGGCCCTGGTTTTCCGTGTAACGGGCGAACGCTCCGCTTTGCCGGTTGTACCGGTATAGTCCGTCCATCGCTCCCACCCACAGTGTTCCAGTCCGGTCTTCGTGGATGGTGTTGACGCCGCCGCCGTTGAGTCTTTGAGGGTCATTCGGGTCAGGCGTGTGATTCACAAAGGTCTTTGCCTGGTCATCGAAACGGACCAGCGTGCCGCCCCAAGTCCCCAGCCACAGCGTGCCGGAACGATCCTGATCGATGACCCAGACGGTATTTTCCAGACTGGCTGGATGGTCTGGAACCGGCCGGTAACTGGTAAATCGGTCCCTGGCTGGCTCGTAGCGGCTTAGGCCGCCCTGCTGGCCCACCCACATGTGACCGTTCCGGTCTCCGAAGATGGCGTATACATTATCAGAAATCAAGCTGTTGGGATCATCTGTGTTGTGCCGGTAATGCTTGAAACGCCCCGTGCCTTCATCGAAGCGCACAAGACCGGAACCTCCGCCACCGACCCAGAGATAACCCGCTGTATCTTTGTAAATGCAATCAACGTTCGTGCCTTCACCGAACCCCTTCTCGGCGCCCGGGGTGGGAACATAGTGGGTGATTTTCCCCGTCTTTCGATCCACCCGATCGAGGACGCGGGGAAACAAGCCTACCCACAGAACGCCATTGGGATCCTGATAAATCGCCTTGACCCGGCCGGGGGAGAGGCTATTGGGGTCGGCGGGGCGATGCCTATAAGGGTTGAACTGCTGTTGCCGAAAATTGAGAATGTTGAGTCCCGCATTCTCAGTTCCCACCCACAGCACGCCGCCCCTATCCCGATAGACAGAGAAAACGGCGTTGTTGTCGAGGCTATCGGGGTTGCTTTCGTCGTGCTGAAACCGGTACGTGAAACGTTCTGTTATCCGGTCGAAGTAGTAGAGACCCTGGCTGGATGGCACCCATAATCCATTTTTGCCGTCAGCCACAAGGGTGCCGTTCAGCGACCCCCCACTGCTCGTCGATGCCAGAACGCCGACAGCACCGGCGCCAAGCGGGTATGTCGTGAGGCGCTCTGCCTCCCGATCGTATTTCGCGAGCCCGACGACCGGGGAGTTGGCCAGCATCCACAAACTGCCGGTTTCGTCTTCATACACACTGTCTGCGCTGAGGCCATTCCTGGTTGCAAGCGGGCGAGTGATCTGTCCCGTCTGTTGATTCAGATGGAACAGACCGCGCTCACCAACAAACCAGATCTCGCGATGCTTATCCACGATCACCTGGCTGATCCTCCCAACAAAGTGGCCATCGCTGTCATTTCGATAGTGAGTAAATGTTCCGGTCGTCGGATCGAGCTTGTCCAGGCCGCTGTCTTCGGTGCCAAACCAAAGAGAACCGCGACTGTCCTGGGCGATGCTCTTGACCGAGGCGCCACCGAGACTATTGGGATTGCCGGGGTCATGAAGGTAGCGGGTACTGCGTTCGGTTTCAGGGGCGAATTTGTTAACCCCGGTGTTGGTGGCGATCCACAGATAGCCGCGATCGTCTTGCATCAGGTCCTGCAAAAAGTTGGAGCTCAAGCTGCCGGAGTCGTTGGGGTTGTTTTTGTATACGACGAAGGCGTTGCCGTCATAGCGATTGAGGCCGTCCCGGGTGGCAAACCACATGAAGCCCCGGCGGTCCTGCAAAATGGCAACGACATAGCCTTGAGAGAGGCCATCGTTGGTGGTGAGGTGGGTGAATTTGAAGTCCCTCACCACGACGGGACCGCCCTGAGCTGGGTGGGGTTGCGCTGCTGCGCCATAGAACGCGTGCATAATGCACAGGAGCAAGATACGGCTCGCTCCCCGCAAGCGCCACTCTGTATTTCGGCGAATCATGCTCATGCCTAGCCCGCAAACCTCTCCGACGAACAGCAACCTCTCCGATCTGTCGTGTGAGCGGTCACGGGCACTCGCAGTGTTCCACCTCGCTTCCCGCATCCACTTCGCTTCACCCTGTCAGGTTTCCTCCGATCAGCATGACGCGTTCCCGCATTACCAGGCAAGCCATAGTGCCCCTCAGTCCCCTGCAAAGCCTCCCATCTCGAGCCGCGGCTCCCCCTGCAGTGGCTGCCAGGGAGCGGCGCGGACCCCATCCGGCTCTCCAGGTGGGATTCCGGAGCAGAGCCGCCGTTAGGCTTGGGGTCGAATCCCCGCGGGTGTAGAATTTGAGACCGAAACAGGATAACAACAAAAATCCACACTCGTTGGCTTCAATCAACGCTTGTTGTTCGTTCTCGAGTTTACTCCGGCTCAGCCCTGGCTGAACTGGAGCATTGGTGTCCGACGCTATTCGTCTGCGCAGGTGGGAAACATGGCTTCTCGCCGATGGCTCCTGCGTCGTTTCATCTGGCCTCGCACCGCGATTGCGGCCACATGGTTCTCTATCTCGCCTGCGTGTTGTTACTGGCAGGCGCGGTTTGAGCACTCGATCCGAACAAACGTCTCAACCAGTACGAAACGAAGGTCGAACTATGAGTGTCGCACTCACCTGGAGGCCAAGGATTCTGGATCAGCGGCCATTTCGACTAGTTCCAATCGTGTTGATTGCGGCCTTCAGCTGGCAATGTGCGATGGCGCAAACATTAGTGCCCGGAGCTCAGCGGATTATCCCTGAAATCAGGACATTGAATGATGGCGCGCCGGAGGCAGCCAGGGTAAGAGACCTCAGATTCACCCATCTCACCACCAACGATGGCTTATCTCAGAGCAATGTTAGAAGAATTTTGCAGGACCGCCGAGGCTTCATGTGGTTTGCCACCCGAGACGGGCTCAATCGCTTCGATGGTAATGGCTTCGTCGTTTACAAGCACAACCCGAACGACCCTGACAGCTTAAGCGCGAACTTTATTCTGGATGCTGTGGAAGACGATCAGGGTTACTTGTGGATTGCCACCGCTACTGGCGGCGTTAACAAATTCGATCCTAAAACCGAACGCTTTACCCGCTATCTGCATGACCCCAGCAACCTCAACAGTCTTAGCGGCGATTCGGTTGAGAGCATTGTCTACGACACTCGCGGCTATCTGTGGTTTGGCACCACAGACACCGGTCTCGACAAATTTGATCGAGCGACCGGAACGTTCACTCATTATCTGAATGATAGCGATGGCCTATTTGTTGGGAGGATCACGAGCGTTATCGAGGATCACCTTCGGGATATCTGGTTCGTTGGCGAACGCGGCCTTTTCCATCTGAACCCACAGACAGGCCAAATTACTCGCCCTCCTGCAACGCTTGATGGCTTGGGCGCGGACTATGTTTATGAAGACGCCGCCGGCAATTTGTGGATGCTCGCCTATTCCCCAATCGCCGGGCTGGTGAAATATGATCGCCAAGCAGAGCGATTCACGAAATACCCATTTGGCGCCGGTGCTGTCGGCCTGGCGAGTAGCAAGCTTCTCGATGATCAAGGGAACGGATTCTGGGTGCCATCGAGCCTGGGCCTCTACTACTTTGACCGGCGCACGGAACATCTAACGCGCCTCTTCCAACACGATGAGACCAACCCGGATAGCCTCAACGATAACTCCGTTGTCTCGGTCTATCAGGATAAGGGCGGCGTGCTGTGGGTGGGAACTGAGAATGCGGGACTTAATATTCTCAATTTCCGGCAAGAACAATTCGGCCATTACCGGCATCGCCCCGGCAACCCCAATAGTCTCTCCCCCGGCAAGGTCACCGCGATTTATCAAGATTCCAAAGAGATTTTGTGGCTTGGGTTCTTCCCTCGCTCCCTTGATCGATTGGATCGGAGGACCGGGAAAATCACCCATTATGTTCCCGGTCCGGAAAACACAAACGCCCTCGGCAAGGGCAGTGACATTAATAGCATTTACAAAGATGCACGGGATTATCTCTGGTTGGGCGGCTGGAATAGCGGTCTTGATCGGTTCGATGAACGCACTGGGCAGTTCAAACACTACCGGCACAACCCTCGTGATCCCAGCAGCTTGATTTCTAATAACGTTCTCAGCATTTTTGGAGATCGAAGCGGGCACTTATGGGTGGGCCAGGTGGGCGGTATAAGCCGCTACGATCCACCAACGGACCGATTTACCAATTACCAGCTTGATCCAAATAACCCGACCAGCTTGGCAAGTAGCGTCTGGGTCATTTATCAGGATCGTTCCGGCACGCTGTGGTTAGGGACGCGGGGCGGTGTGCTGAGCCGTTTCGACGAGAAGACGAAAACCTTCGTAAACTACACGTCCGACCAGTATGATCCTCACAAACTCCGCGGCGGCCGCATCGGCCCCATCCAGGAAGACCGGGCCGGAACATTGTGGCTGGCATCCGGAGAAGGACTGTACCGGTACAACCGGCAAAACGAAACGTTCACGCGATACACGGAAAGCCAGGGCCTACCCAACAACACTCTCCTCGGGCTTCTGGAAGATGTTGCCGGCAGGCTTTGGCTCAGCACAATGAAGGGGATATCACGGTTCGATCCGCAAACGGAAACGTTTAGAAACTATGACGTGTCCGACGGCTTACAGGGTGATGAGTTCAGTGAAGGCTGTTTTATACAAGAACCGGACGGGGAGATGCTTTTTGGCGGCAGCAATGGGATTAGCACGTTTTTCCCAGAAGATATCAGGGACAATCCATACGTGCCGCCGGTAGTGATCACCAGCTTCAAAATCTTCAACCAACCTGTGCCCATTGGCCCTAAATCGATACTTAAGAGAGCCATTCCATACGTCGATTCCTTGACGCTACCCTACCGCGACAATGTTTTCTCCTTTGAATTCGCGGCGTTGAGCTACGCAAATTCCCAGAAGAACCGCTACCGATATAAGCTCGAGGGCCTGGAACCTGCCTGGAACGAGGTGGGCAGCAAGCAACGCCTGGCTACGTACACCAATCTAGACCCCGGTAAATATGTTTTTCGCGTGCAGGGATCAAACAGCGATGGCGTATGGAACGAAGAAGGGGTGTCGCTGCCCATCCTCATCACGCCTCCCTGGTGGAATACGAACTGGTTCCGCGTGTTGTGCGGGGTATTCCTTTTGGGGTTGCTGTGGGCGGCCCACCAGTTTCGCGTCCGGCAATTGCACCGGGAGTTCGCTCTGGCCTTGGAGGCGCGCGTTGGAGAGCGGACAAGCATAGCGCGCGAACTTCATGACACACTGCTGCAAAGCTTCCATGGGTTGCTGCCTCGGTTCCAGGTCGTTTCCCAGTTATTGCCGGATCGTCCCGTGGAGGCAAAGGAGCAGCTGGACGGAACAATTGCTCGGGCCGCGAAGGCGATCGTCGAAGGCCGCGATGCGGTGCAGGGTTTACGCGCCTCCACGGTCCAGACGAACGACCTCGCTCTGGCACTCAATACAATTGGTGAGGAACTGGCAACAGATGCAGCCAACCACGGGACCTCAGCATTCAGCGTCACCGTGGAAGGCGAGGCGCGAAATTTACATCCCATCCTGCGTGACGAAATTTACAGGATTGCCGCCGAAGCGCTGCGGAACGCCTTCCGCCACGCCCAGGCCCGGCAGGTCGAGGTTGAAATCAGATATGACAATCAACAATTCCGGCTCCGTGTGCGGGACGATGGAAAAGGCATTGACACAGTAGTTCTGTCGGGACAGGGGCCCCGGGGACACTACGGCCTGCCCGGCATGCGGGAACGCGCCAAACTGATCGGGGGCAAGCTGGTGGTTTGGAGTGAAATTGACGCGGGCACGGAAGTGGAACTCCGTATTCCCGCTGCCACGGCCTATGCTACGGCTCCAAGGGGTTCCTGGTTATCACAATTGCTCGGCAAAAAGGACAGGGCATGAATTAGGAGAAAGACCATGAGTACCGGCACCGCTCGAATTCGAATTCTTGCGGTCGATGACCACCCGATCGTACGCGAAGGGATCGCCGCATTGATCGCAATTCAGCCAGACATGATGTTGATAGGCGAAGCCGCTGACGGCCGTGAAGCGATCCAGCAGTTCCGGGCACATCGCCCCGACGTTACCGTGATGGACCTGCAGATGCCAGCAATGAACGGACTCGATGCGCTGATTGCGATTCGCAATGAATTCCCTGACGCCAAGGTCATTGTGTTGACAACCTACAACAACGACACACAAATTGTCCGGGCGCTCAAGGCAGGCGCGCAGGGTTACCTGTTAAAGAGTACTTTGCATACGGAACTCCTGACGACGATCCGGGCGGCCAACGCAGGAAAAAAGACTATCTCCCCGGAGGCTTCTCTGGAGATTGTGGAGCATGTGACCGACGACGCCCTGACGCCGGCAGAAATCAGCGTACTGCGACTGATTGCCGCTGGCAATGCGAACAAGCAGATCGCGGATGCGCTCTCCACGACGGAAGAATCAGTCAAGAGCCGGGTCAAAAGTATTCTTTCCAAATTGGGCGCGCACGACCGAACTCACGCTGCGACCATCGCTCTGAAACGGGGAATCATCGAGCTGTAATTTTTTGGGCCGCCTGTACTCTTCACCCAGCGCCTCAAAAGAGGCGTTGTTCACCCTCTTCCGGGGTTCAAATCCATTCGGAAAAGCACGAAGATGAAAACGAAGGGAAGTGCGCCTGAAATGATCGTCGCTGTGCGAGCAGTCCTTGTGGAACCTCACGTAAACCGTGATGACAGGGGCGGGACAAAACAGCTCCCGCGCCGCTGATTCTGAGCTTGTGACGGTGTCCACCAACTTGCCTGACGAAGCTCTCGTGATCTTTCTGGCATGATGCTTCATACCTTCATACGTGTGAACTCCCATCTGGTGTTCCGCGCATAATTCGGTTGCTTGGCTGTTCGGATTATTGCCGCCGAGGTGCCGAAACACGTTCCGAAGGTGCTTCTTATGGCGAATATCAGGCTAAGTCCCGCACTTGTTCCTATTCCACGCTGAAGCATAGCGTCGTCCTTTTGACGATGCTGTGACGCAAATCACGTTTGCGATTCAGCCGACTGCTTTTTTCCGGCTCTTTTCAGTGGCAGACGGGAGATCCTCCATTCCAGCTGGATGTGGTCAACTTTGCGCTGGTGCTTACCATGCTAGATCGGGCTGCGCTCATGTGGTTCAATCTCAGTGTTGCCAGAGAGCCGAGCGGAGGGAGAATTCTGCGCCAAGAGCCGGCATCTGCATGTGATCCCCGTCACAGAGAAGGATGAACCTCATTTTGTACTCTATCCTTGGCGTTGATTAGCGGTAGAAGACCTGCAATTTGGCTCTGGATCGAGAAGATACATGCTTATTTGGCTCTGGAATCAAAAAGGTTGGATCTTATCCGGTTGTGGCGTGGCGTTGTTTATGGGTTTGGCTGATTGGATCCGTCGGCGAAGAGTTGCCATGGCTGGATCCTCAGAACGTTCCGCGATCCGTCGCCATCGTCCCGAGATAATTGTTCTTCCCGCGTGGGCTGGACAATTGCCCATAAAGTCGTTAGGTGCGCCGTTACCACGACTCGGCTGCGACTCAATTCCAACTTGTTTGGCCCGATTCAAATTCTCGTGCAACGATCAAGATAAGAAAGACCACCAACTCAAGGCCTCAATCAAATACATCGACGCCACATCCATCGGCGCGCATTCTCGCACACTCGAAACCACCGTTTGCCGCGTGAATCAGGCTTGCTGGCGGCCAGCGCAAAACATGCAATCACTCGAACTCATTCTTGCCCTCCAGGTTGGGGGAAGACTTATGGCATTACAGGATCCTCCAGCCGAGCCTGGTCCAGCCAACCCAGTCTGCGGATTGTTCCCTATCGATGCGATTACTGAGCCTTTGGCCCGAGTGACATTGTTTAATGTTGATGACGGATCGAAGTGGCAAATTGACTATAGACTGCATCAATCTCCGTTGATGGCGACCGAGGTTTCGAGCTTAACGCCACTCAGTGATTGACTTCCGGAAAACCGTTCCGGTCAAAGCCCCACGCGACGGCCCAAGCTCCACCACCTGGAGCTCGTCATGATGAGATGCGTGGAAGTTGGCGGAAAGAAATCGGACCCGGCGACGATGATGCGGGGAAGTTGCCAGAAGTGTCTTGACCACCCAGTTGACGCTCCCACTATTACGCACCTGAATGTCCACAGCACAGGCCATGGAAGCCGCCTGAATCGCAACTTCGATCTTGCTTGCGGGTCTCACAGCGCCAACCGCCCCACGCTAAGTGTTGAAACTAAGTTAATAATCAAATTTGGAAACAGAGAGTCGGAGGCTTGCGCAAGTTAGCATAAATTCTGAGCGGCTTACACTACGCCAGCGGGCGATGGCGGGCAATGCGGCGTGGCAAGTATGGCATTGTTGGCAGCGGGGGCATATTGTTTTCTATAACTTATAGAACCTGAAGGATCGCCTCGAGAACGAATCCCACTCTCTCCGCCATAAGTTTTTTGTTTTCATAGCCCATAACGCCATCCTCGTTTCCACATGCACTTCACGCCCACCGGCTGCTCCTGGCTGAATACGGTAGAACGCTTCTTCCGCGACCTGACAGAGAATCGGCTGCGCCGCGGCGTCTTCCGCAGTGTCGAAGAACTGACTGTCGCTATTGGAGAATACGTTGACCATCACAACAAGAAACCAAGGCCTTTTACCTGGACCGCCAAGGCCTCTGACACCCTGGAAAAGCCAAGCGCGCGCGCAACTCTTCATAATCCACAATCTGCAGGACGCACTACACTAGGGCAACCTGTTGTTGTGCGTGTTGAGTCTTGCGCCAGTACCGATAGGGCAGCACTGTCAGATTGGAAATGAGAAGGTAGGCGACCACGACCGGCAGCGGCTTGACGTTGGGAAAGTTCAACGAAGCAATCAGCAGCCCGAGTCCCGGAAAGCGTGTCGCACAGGCGACCGCCAGCGTGGTGCAATCGTGCGGATCGGATCCGCCGAGAACGTGGCCGACCGCCAGAGATGCGGCCGTCATCACCGCGATCGTAGCCAAACCAATCAGACCAATTCCTACCACCGCCTTGAAGCTGGTGGCTACGACGAGGACAATCAGGATCAACATGATGGCCCCAGCCATGCCCATGATTGGCCCGGCCACGCGTTTGGCGGCTGTCAACGCAAAAGAGCGCACGATCATTCCGGCAAGCAGAGGCGCCAGAAATGCAACCGTGATTTTCGCCGCTACCTGGCCGGTTTCGACTCTGATGTCCCTGCCAAAGAACGTACCCAGCGCTGCCAGGGAGAACGGTACAGTCACGATGGCGAGTAGCGTCGTGATCACTGACAGGCTGCGGACATATTGCGGATTGGCGCCGATCTTCAGAAGGTTCTTAGGCATCGCTGGAGCGCCGGCCGAGATCGCCATCAGAAGCACAGCGTATTTAATCGTCAGTGGCGCGTGGACGACGAGCACCAAGATGATCGCGATCAGCGGCGTTAGCACGTACATCGCAACCAACGAGCGTGAAAGAAGTCCGGGCTTGTACAACAGGTAGGTAACGTCTTTCCAATTCGTGTTGAGGCCAAGCGCAAACACGGTAGACAAGGCGCATGCCTTAACCAGCAATCCGATAATTTGCGCAGTACTCATCTCCATCTATCTCCGCGCTCCGCGCTACTCTGGGCTGTAAACCATCTCATCGCTGCCGGTTTTTAACTCCTGGTCCGGTCCACTCGGAGGACCCTTTTGACCGGGCGAGACGGCTGAGACGTACTGAATGCTTCCCTTGCGCTTTTCAAAGTCGGCCCGCGCGGATTCGCGGAGCTCGGCATCCGTCAGCAACTCGTATCCCGTGGCGGCCATGATTACAGCAGCAGCGACAGCACCCTTTACTCCAATCGACATTCCCCCACAAGCGGTGACCGGCCATGTGTGCAGGCCGACGCCAACTGGCGAGGTCGGAAACCCAAAGACGCCGGTAGGTGTATTCCAACTCACATCACCGACATCTGTTCCGCCTCCCACCGTTTTTTCGGAGGGAACCCGAATCACTGTCGTCGCCATGCCCTTCTCTGGGACGCCCAGATTCTTTTGGCAGGCGCGGGCGAATGCTTGTTCCTCTTCTGTCCACTTCGGTACGCCAATGCGTTCCATGTTGGCGTGGACCCGCTCAATCAGCGGGCCATTCGGCAGCAGATCCCACGTGCCGAAGAGAACCTTGCATTCCGTGCGAGTCTGAGTGGCCATGGCCGCACCCTCGGCGACTTGTGTGGCCCACTCCGTAACCGCCACCACCCGCGAACGGTCTTTATCACGAATGCCCACTCGCAGTTTCGTATAGTCCGAAACAACGTTGGTTGCAGCCCCACCGGACTCAATGATGTAGTGGATCCTCGTGGTGGGCTCCACGTGTTCGCGCATAACATTCAAACCGTGGGCAAATAACTCGGCCGCGTGGAGTGCGCTTCGTCCTTCCCAAGGCGCCATACCGGCATGAGCAGTTTTGCCAAAAAACTCGACCTTCAGGTAATTGACCGCGGCGGTCCTAACAAAACCGACAATTGGAAGCGGGGCTGAATGAAACGCCAATGCGCCGTCCAGGTCGTTAAACAAGCCGTCGCGCGACATCAGTACCTTGACCCCCTCCTTCTCTTCGGAGGCACATCCGTAGACCCGGAGAGTCCCCGGGATGGAGTCGTTCTCCATCACCTGCTTGAGTGCAATGGCTGCGCCCGTGCAACCTGCGCCGAGTTGGTTGTGACCGCAACCATGACCGTTCTTATTCCCATTGCTGCGCTGCTTCTGCTCACTGACGGTCTCATTGCCCAGCCCAGGCAGGGCGTCATACTCTGACAGAAAGCCAACCTTGGCTCCGCCCGTTCCCTGGCTCCACTCCGCTACGAACGCCGCAGTATAGCCACAAGTTCCGGCAGTCGTAATCTTGAAGCCGGCGGCTTCCAGTTCGCGAATGTGAATTTGAGCGGACTTGTGCTCTGCCTGCGAGAGTTCAGCCTCATTCCAGACTTCGAGTCCAATGCGCTCGATCGCCGGCTTGGTCTTCTCGATCGCGTTCATAATGGACGCCGGGATTGTGTTATCGGTGGTTTGCATTCTAGTCTCCCTTTATCTTCCTTCGATTAGATTCGCACTGGGCCAATTGGCGGTCCACCAACCGTCGCAATCATTTGTCGCGCACAAGCACATTCGTTGAAGGAGAAAGGTGAAAGCTCGTGCGGGTTAAATTCTCCGGGCATCTTGCCGGCAACCAACGATGGAATGAAAAAGTGGCAGTACTGAAACCTTACTCGGTTCTGCATGGCTGTTTCGAACGTTTTGTTATGCTGTAGCGATGTTTTAATCATTTGTTGATTTGGTGAACGCGATTGAGAGATAGTTGTCGCGGCCAATGATTGCAAGCAAAACCGCACATGTCATTCACGCATTTGAGGGTGAAGAGTCGCGGAAGCTCGGAAAGTTCGCCGCGCCGGAGCCGAATGGCTATGCGGCCCTGGTAAAGTTGTGCGAACAGTGGCGCGACTTCGAGCGTCCGGTGATGAATGGCGAAGGGCCCGACTACCGGCCCCGCGCGATGGCTGCTAGCCCGGCGGTGCTGCCAGAATGGCGCAAGCGGCTGGACGGGATCGACACCAATGGATGGCCAATCGAGCAGCAGAACGACTACAAGCTTCCGCGACCTGACAGAGAATCGGCTGCGCCGCGGCGTCTTCCTGAGTGTCGAAGAACTGATCGTCGCTATTGGAGAATACGTTGACCATCACAACAAGAAACCAAAGCCTATTATCTGGACCGCCAAGGCCTCTGACATCCTGGAAAAGGTCAGCGCGCCTGCGCAACTCTTCATAATCCACAATCTGCATGACGCACCCCGTTAGCGTTGGCAAAGGTGGAAGAGCCTTTTGTACCAAGTCGATGTACCTATAGCTGAGCGGCTTTGTAAATAGACTTACCCTCCTTAATCGTCTCGACAACCTTAATGTCCTTAATTGTTTCCGGCGATGTAGTGATTGGGTTCCCGGAAAGAATCACCAAATCCGCCAGCTTACCCGGTTCGATCGAACCCTTGGAACTTTGCTCGCTGTACTGGTAAGCGGCGTTGATGGTGATGGCCTTCAATGCTTCCATGGGAGTGACACGCTGATCTGGTCCGATCACTACGCCACTGCGTGAAATGCGATTGACCGCCGTCCAGATCACGAACATCTGATCAAGGGGCGCCACAACAAAGTCAGTGTGATTCGTGGGGCGCAGGCCTTTGTCGATGGCCGCCCGCATGGGGCTTTCAAAGAAGGCCTGTTCTTTACCTCGGTTCAGAACATGCGTGTCGCCAAAGTAAAACGTATGTTCCGTATAAAGCGAAGGCGTCATGGAATACGCCTTGTATTTGTCCAACTGGTCGGGCCGAACGAATTGCGAATGAATGATCGTAACGTGGCGATCCCTGGAGAGATCTCCGGCTGCGGCATACTCGTGCGCCTTAAGCAACATGTCGATGGCTGCATCGCCATTGGCATGGACGTTCACAGGAAGACCGAGGTCATACACTTTCTTGAACCATTCCTTCACCTGGCTCTCGGGGAAGGAAGGTTCACCGCGCCAGTTTTTTTGGCCGGCCGGGCCACCAGTCAGATAAGGAGTAGTGAAGAAGGCAGTTTTGCCCTGTGGGGAGCCATCCAGAGTCATCTTTACTCCCCCCAATTTCACGTGGTTTACGTACTTGCCGAACGTGCTCACCGGGTTGTTCTTAAGTACCGCGTCAAGGTCAAGGATGAAGGGGTAAGAGACGACATCGACCACCTGCACACCGGCGGCAGCAGCTCGTTGAATAAGGGCCACGTCTGAGGCGTGGGTTAAACCTTCCTGCGCCGTCGTAATGCCGGCGGCTGCGTAGAGCATCTGCCCTTTGCGGCTCCACTCCACCTCTTCATCTTTGGTTGGCTGGGGCAGGGCTGAATAGATCGGCAGATAGGCTGTTTCCATGAGCAGACCTGTCGGCTCGTTAGTCCCCGGTTTGCGCAGAATGATGCCGCCCGGCGGCGTTTTCGTCTTCGCGGTAACGTTGTACGTCTTCATTGCCGCGGAATTAAGCACTGCGCCGTGCATGGAGACGTGCCCCACCATCACAGGGTTGTCGGGAAAGTCATCATCCAGATCGTAGCGGGTCAGCCCAACTCCGTTGGGCATGGCGTTCTCGTCGTAACCATAGGCCTGGATCAGGACGCCCGCAGGAATCTTATGGTCGTCACGAAATTTCTTGAGTGTTGCAACAATGCTGGGGATGTCTTTGCCCGGCCCAGCGGGCGGCGCCATGATGTTGACCTGGTTGGCAACGGAAAGAGAATTGATGTAGTGGCTATGTGGATCAAGGAAGCCAGGTACAAGGGTCTTGCCCGCCAGGTCGATTATCTGGGTGGTTGCACCCTTATGGTTCTTTTCAATTTCCGTCCGCGTACCCACATCCAGGATTCTTCCGTTCTTGACAGCGACAGCCTCCGCACTGGGATGAGCATCATCTACGGTAACAATGTCGCCGCCGGTGTAAATCGTGTCTGCGGCTTGTTCGGGTTTGACCTTGTTGCAGCCGGCGGCAAATGCCACACTTGCGCCGACAACTGCTATGAGCAGCGGTTTAATCGTCATGATGTTCTCTTTTCGTTTTGCTTTCGAAATGGCCCTAAAAACAGGCGGTGTGTGCCCAAAACTGTTGTGCATCAATGCAGAACAAGTTTGGCCGGGATCGTTTACTCAATTAGGTGTTGAACCAGCATATCCGAAACTTGCAATGTGAGGACCCGGCGAGGATGTTTTATCCAAAGGGTGGACCGACGGCGGTTTGAAAGTAACTCTCTGGCGTCGAACGGAGCTGGCGTTTAGAGATTCAACAGGGCAGTCTAAAGCTTCCGAGCGCCTCATAAACGCCCACAGTCGCCGCTTCTTGTCGAGCTCGTAAAAGATGCCCTTTTCTTTTTTGAAATAGAGATCGGACCGGTCCTGTATCACCCGATGGCGAATATAATCGAGGACCATCAGTGAATGCCACTTCCGCGAATCCGGTCCGATTGGTATTCGTTCCGCTGATATTTGTCCCTTTGGCGTTCGCTGGAGTGTTCCCCCATTTGCTGGTGACATTCGCGATTGTCGATCCCTTACTGGGAATTGGCGCCTGGATTCTGCTCAGTCGAAAGGCTTAAACGGACTCAATCTTGAAGGGTACTCCCCGTTCTTTTCTCCTGTGACCACTGCCTCGACAGGGCCTCGGACGAATCGAGCTTCATTCCAAGGAGGATCTCAGCTTTTTGATTGGTCATCTAACCTTTCGTCCGGCTTCTTTTAGAACGGACGAAATGGACCGATCTGCGGTGCGTGCACCGGCTTGGCCATGCCGTAGAAAATCACAACGCCCTGTCCGCCACATCGAGTCGAGAGCGCCTCACTCGGTGTGCCGATACAACTGTCGATATCCTGCCAATTGTTCATCGCCCAGACGTTGCCTGCCGGATCGATAGCAATATCGGTCAGCATCTGCAGACCTCCACCCACGTAGCCGTTTGGAGGCGCGATCTGTCCGCCGGTATGTACGCCGGGCGGGCAGTGCTCGGTCCGCACGCCACACAACTCCACAATCGGACTGCTGGGCCCGGCGAAATTGGAGATCCAGATGTTGTCGTTGCCATCCACGGCAACCGCCCACGGGCCTGGCAGACCACCACTCTTGAACGGCGAACCCGTGTATGGCGTTCCGTCCGGCCGCAGCACGGTGACACTGCCTCCATTGATAGTGCCTCCTTTCTGTTCAGACATGGTCTTCGTCAGGTAGTCTGAAGCCGACGCAACTCCCTCGGTCTTCAGGTGTATTCCCATGTCGACCAGGTGGGCCATGCCCAGCAGGCCGGTGCCGAACCGGTTGGTGACCCATACATTCCCCTTGCTGTCGATGCCTAAACCGCTATTGTTGATTCCGGTCTTGAAGTTCTCGACCTGGCTCGGATTGGAGGCCGGAAAGCGCGTGACATGATCGACTCCGCTATTGGCAACCCAGATCCGGTCCTGCTGGTCGATGCCGAGGTGAAATGGCGCCTGAAACGACTTGCACGGCTCTGCGCTGTCACCCTCGCAAACGATCCGGCCCTTGGTTATATCGCCTTGAGGAAAGTGCACGAGCTGCCTCTTCTCGATCCCCAGGACCCAGACGTCGCCGCTCGGCGTGACGATGATCCCTTGCATCAGGCCGAGCCGGCCGCCAAAGTTGAGGCCTTCCGGTGGCGTCAGGGCCTTGCCGTTCTTGTCGAATACCGCGATTGATTTGCTGCCGTAGGTGGTGAACCACGCGTTGTCCTTGGCGTCCACTGCGGCGCCGAAGGTTCCGCCCTCCATCCCGCCGCCGGTGAAGCCTGTAGTGATTGGCGAGAGAGGCTTGCCGTTCGGCGCGAACTTGGTCGCGTGGCCTTGCCACAACGAGTCCTGTCCCTGCCAGCCGACGCTGAAGTTGTCTCCTACCCAAAGGTTGCCCTCGCTATCGAACATAGCCTTGCCGCCCGCGACATAACCTCCGCCGTCGAACTTGAGCGGCAGGACCCATGCGCTGGGCGCCCAGTTGAGGTATGGCATGTATGGAACCGCAAGCATGTGATTGGACGGCGATACTTGATAGAACTGGCGGAGCAAATCGTAGATTTTCCCGGGCTGGTGCCAGGGGTTAAGGGCGATCGATTCGGCTGCGTTCAGCGTGTTGGTCGGCGGCCCACCGCCCGGAGGCGCAGCCGCTGCGAACAGGCTGCTGCAGGCATCCCCCTTCACCCGCGCCACGCAAGCGGAAAGCAGGTCGGCCAGGGTTGCGAAATTGGCCATAGTAGGTGTCTGGCTGCTGTTGAGCGGATTCTGGATTGCATCACCCCATCCACCTGTTTCCACGTCAACGAAGTTGGGCACGTTACCCGCGGCGATGCGCAGGCCCAGTGGCTGGCCCTGGAGCGTCAAGTCATCGAGGAACTGGGCGTTCGTCCATACCGATGCCACTGTGGTCATCTCGTTGATCACGACTTTGGCCGGGAGCTTGCTGCCGACAACCGTGATCAGCGCAATCGCCGGATTATCACCGGCTCCTTGATTGGCCGCAGATACGCCACCGGTAGCCACCAGATAGAGGCTGGAGTCTGGCGTGCCAGTGCTATGGATCACGAACCGGCCATCGTTGCCGGTTTTAGTCTGTGCGAGTTGTTTGGGCTGGCCTGCGCTCGCTGCCAATAGGGTCACCGTTGATTGGGTGATGGGAGCGCTTGCACCCAACACCTGGCCCTTGATGTCGGCAGCAAAAGTCCATGTTGCAAAAAACAAGTTGGAAATCATGATCGCCGCCAGCATCGGTCTTCGAACAGCTGATCTCCAGGCCATGTCGTTCTCCTTACGTACGAATATGAGTCGCGAATTTTTGAGCGCCGTGAATGGGGCCCTTGGTTTTCAGGCAATCAGTTAAAATCGTTGGCACAAAAGACCCCAGCGGAACGTATTTTTGTGTTTCCCCAGCTGTCAATTTATTTCCGATTGGTACCTGGTTGGAGATCGAGGCGTGGACTCGAGATAGTATGCGAGAGTCCGGCACGCCGCAAGCAAAGGCTCGATCTTTAGTTCATTCCATCCCAGCTGATTGGGGAACTGTCACTTGCGACAGGCCTACTTCCTTCGTTCCGGTTGGTAAGGGTCGAGCAAAAAAAAGATGAGTGTCGTCCACAACCTTCGTCGTCGCGTTCGTCATAGAGGAGATCGCTTCGATACGCGTGCCGCCAGCGGGCAATGGCGGGCATTGCGGCGTGGCAAGCCTGGCATTCTTGGCATCGGCGGCGCGTTGTTTTCTATAACTTACAGAACCCAAAGGCGGCGCTTTAGGTTTGATCACACTCTCTTCGCCAGGCGTTTGTAATCAACAACTTAATCTGTACCAAATTACACGGAGACGTGAGATTCCGTCGCTGATTGCCATTGAGCCGGCGACCACGGCCTCCGCCTGAGCGGGTCATTGAGCAGCGAGATTGTGAAAATAGTCCACGAGACTGGTAATTGCCGGAGCAGCAGACCCATTGGAGTTGTAGTTCCATGCAAACGGGCCGATGGCGGTGACATTGATGTTCTGGTTGAAGCTGCCCGCAGTGGTGTAATTTGCGCCATCGTTCGAAGCGTTAAGCGTCCACGTATCGCCGTTGCGCTTGACCTCCAGCCACAGTGAGGAATTGCCGGCAGAAAGCGGCGTACTGAAATAATTCGTCTCTGTTCCGCCAAAGACACTGGCGCCGGAAAGAAATAGCTGCGTGCCGTCGGACGCGAGCTCAAAGCGCAGGTATGTTCCATCGTCCTGCTGAACGAGGATTCCCTGGCCCTCATAGGCGGAGCCAAGCGCGGAGTCGAACTTGGCTGCCACATCGAAGTCGACGTTCGAAACGTGTTGCAATATGCGCACGGAATGATTACCGCCGATAAAGGCGTCGTGATTGGTACCTGCGGGAAGACTCAGGACCGAGTGATCATTTGCTACAGATACGGTGGCATCCGGGGGAGCCTCAACCGTCCATATGCTTGAGTTCAGGGCAGTCGCGGCGAAGTCGTCTGAGAGCGGCAACTTGACCGGGGATGAAGGAATAGCCAGGATGTGTGCGATATCGGTTTGGACCAAACCGGCTATGAGCTGGTGAATTCTCGTGGTGGGGTGCACCGAGTCCCAGAAGAAGTACTGATCGGGATTGACTGCATGATACTGCGACTGCGTCGTGACATTGGTCAGGCCATATTGCGGCGGCGTTTGAATGACCTGTTTGAACAACGAGTAGATGTCAACAGGAACAATCACGATGCCAGGGTTGGACGCTCGCAGTGTCGCAATTGCTTGTTGCATGTCGGTCGCGAAGTTTGCCGATGCAGTTTTAAGGGTCGCGCTGCCAGCGGCGCGCGGAGTGAGATCAAGCGGGGGCAGATTGAGCCAGACAAAATACTTTCCGCCGGCGGCTGCGATCGAGGAAATCTGCGCACTAATGTTTTGTATTGAACCTTGTTCCGCGATCAGCGGGTTCGGGTAGTCGAACACATCATTCGTTCCTCCCCAAAAAAAATGCAGCGCGGTGCCGATTTGAGGCGGCTTCTGCTCAAGGTAGCTCTGTACCTGCTGGGCCATTCCGTAGGGTCCGCTGGCCGAGTTGGCCAGGTCACCTGTCTCGGCGCCGGAGAAGGCAAAGTTGAGATTGGCGGTATTGATCAGATCAGGCTGCGGGACCGCCAGACCCAGTGAAGTGGCAAGTTGCTCCTCCCAAAGACCATTAATGGTCGATGCGGGATACGTGTCCGGGCCATCGGTTGCTCGTCCAAAGGAATAAGCCGGAGCCGTGGGATTGTGAGTGAGTGCGTAGAAATTGCCGTTGTCGGAGAGCGAATCCCCGAAGACAACCATGTGATCGACCTTAACCTGAGCGGCGAGCGAGGCCGAGGAAAGGACTGCCAGGAAGGAAACAGACAACAGGCTTACGCCGCGAAGAAGGCTCAAATTTTGCTCCATTAATTTGTTGTCGATCGAATTCTGGTCAATTACGCTGCAAAACGACGCCTATACCGCACGCAGGGGGTGCGGCGGTCGTTGTTCCTTTACAAGCCGGTGTTGCTTGCCGATAGAGCGTGGCATTCGAAATGCTTTACGACAGCGGGGCGGTCGAACGATCTCAAAGCCGGTTGGGCTAAACATCGCTCGGGTAACCAATGCCCCATGTATTAAGTATCACTGGACGTTGTTCAGCGCAACTATATGGATGCACAGAGCGAGCATCGCGTTGCCGCGATCGAACGAGGTGCCCATCGGGACCTGGAGCGTCAGAGCGGCTTCAAGACATGTTCGAACTGGGCTGCTCTCTGTTCGCCCCCCTGCCACCTATTTGGGCGAGAGACCGAGAGGTCGGGAGCTGTCACACTCATCATCACAGTTGTCATCCGGTGGTGAAAGACTCCGGTAGCTAGGGAGTCAGCCCTTTCCGATGTCCCAGCGGAGCATAGTGAAAGCGATTCCTTCTGGCGACGCTGGCGCCGCCAACAATAAGCAATTCGGAAGATCGAAAAGAACCTTTGCAGCTAATTGCAGCTCTGCGAAGTGTTGAGGGTGCTGCTGACCGCCACTCGAAGTTCTGAGTACAGGGTGGGTTGAAGAGCTTTGGAGGGCTCAGATAGGTCCAGCCTTTTCGCTTCAATGATCTGCCGGGCAACCATGCGAGGAGACGCGAAAAAACATTTGTGAGTATACTTGCGGGTGTTTTCAGCAGGAGAAAATTTCAAATGTTGAAGCTTTGGATCAAGCCGGTTCGCGTTCTTCGGAATGTTGCGGCTCTCCTTGTGTCCGCATGCATGTTCTACGGTGTTACGGCAGTTGCTCAGCCGCATTATGAAGCCACCGATCAATCATTGGATCAGCATCCGATGCCATCCTGGTACGCGGACGCCAAGCTGGGGATATTCATTCACTACGGACTGTACTCCGTGCCCGGCTGGGCTCCGGTTTCTCATCAGGATCATGATTTTGGTTCCCTGGACTACATCATGCACAACCCCTATGCCGAGTGGTACCTCAACAGCATGCGGCTGATTGGGTCGCCAACCTGGCAATACCAGCGGGATCATTACGGAGCGAACGCCAGCTACTATGACTTTGTCCCGGTGTTCGATGAGCAAATCAAGAAGTGGAACCCGGATGCCTGGGCACAAGTATTCAAAGATGCCGGCGCACGCTATGTAGTGCTGACCACCAAGCACCATGAAGGCTTCACGCTGTGGCCCAGTACTACCCCGAACCCTATTCTGCCTGCGGATAGGCAGCATGCTACGCGCGACATTGCGGGGGAGCTGACCCAGGCGGTGCAAAAGCAGGGTATGCGCATGGGTCTCTACTACTCTGGTGGCTATGACTGGACGTTTAATTCCGGGCCCATTTCCGTCAAGTCCGACTACGAGACCGTGAAGCCGGAGACGGCGGCGTACGGTAAATATGTGGACGCGCAATACAGGGAGCTGATCCATCGTTATCATCCCGCGGTGTTGTGGAACGACATCGACTACCCCAAGACCGGGCACCCGCGCGAGATCGAGGCTGAATATTACAGCGAAGTGCCCGATGGGGTGGTCGACGACCGCTTCGGCATCGGGCACACCGACTTCACATCACCGGAATACCAGACCATGCACGACATCAACCCGAAGAAATGGGAAGAGTGCCGAGGGCTGGGTCAATCGTTCGGTTATAACCGCGCCGAGGGCGAAGAACAGACCATCCAGCCCGATAAGCTCATCTACCTGCTGGTTGACATCGTGAGCAAGAACGGCAACCTGCTTCTGGATGTGGGACCGGAAGCCGACGGAACCATTCCCCCGATTCAGATGGACCGGCTGAAGGCGCTAGGAGTGTGGCTTAAGCAGAACGGTGAGGCTATCTACGGGACGCAGCCGTGGACCAGGGCGGAAGGCAAGACGCAGGATCTCGATGTACGTTTCACCCGGAAGGAAAAGGCGGTCTATGCGGTCTTGATGGGAAAGCCCAGCGCCGGGAGCGTGACGTTGAAGGGCCTCTCACTGCCTACGGCGGCTGCTATCACGTTGCTGGGCCACGAGGGTGTGCTGACCTGGCAAAAGCAGGGCGAAGACGTCACGGTGAAACTCCCCGGCCAACTTCCTGGGGAGTATGCGTATGTTCTGAAGTTGGAGGGCGCGGCCGACTAGGGCGCATTCCTCAGCGAACGTAAATAGGATGCGATCGATTGCATTGCGCCGACCATGACCGTCCGCATGGAGGATATAGCGAAGGACCTCCGGGTTTCGATAGTGACGGTGCCCAAGGCAATTCGAAACAGCCCTGATTTCCCAACGAAACGCGAGAGCGGGTTCGCAAGCGGGATAAGGGGTTTACGCTGCGTAACTTTTCCCGGGTCGAAGCGTTCCCTCCAGCGATCCTCGAGCGCACATCAGAACGCCTTTAAGAAAAGCAACCGGCGGCGCCTAAACGGGCGATCGGGGAACCAAAACGCCCAAATTCGCTCCATCCCAACGAATACAAGCGATTCACGTCAGACTTGGCCGTAGGGCTTTGGATACACCCGCCCAATGCATTAAAGCTTCTTCAGACTCGCCTACCGCCGCACCTTGCACCTAAAAATAAATTCAGTTGAAAGCCACCCCAGACTAAGTGGTGAGACTGGATAACTCTGCCCGCCGATGACCAGCAGTTCCCTTCTTTTCAGCCAGTAGAAGCGTCGTTCTGTCGCCACTCCCGATGGACAGACGGTGCGCCGATTAAATAAATTGCATAAAAATGTTGTCTAAGAGTACTGTGATGGCTTACGTCGAGTTACACTCATCTTTTCCTAAACATATTCTGCTACTGAATACTGGTGTTCTGCGGGCCCGTGAGGAAGCTGGTTGAAAAGACGTTCACACTCACGTATTCCAGGTAACGCAGGTAAGTTACAGTGATAAGTTACCCAAGTAACTTAGGTATATGTTGTCCCGGCCACTCACAGATTAACTAAGTTCTTACTGACGGCTGTTTTTGATTGTCCAACGGGCTTCGCTATGGGCGAAACCCCAGAGGAAAGTGGCTGCCGGCCTTTTGTCGACGCGTGTAAATACGACAGAGCCCGGGTACGCGACTCTGTAATTTTTCCTCTCACGGGAGAAGCGGTATCGCGATAGGTTCGTTGCTTTATAACCTGGATGTTTGCGTCAGAACTCGAAACGTGTTTAAACTCCAAACAGCTTACATACATTTGGATTTGAAACAGCTTCGGGCCTGAAGCCGGAAATCAGCAAGGGCGATTCCTCCAGGTACAATCATTAGCCTCCTACGCGCGGTCCTAAGCCCTGGGACCCGCGGGAGAATACTGCTACAACCCACTGCTCCTGTCCCCCTGCCTCGCAGCGCCAATTCTTTTAGATTGAGGTAATCATGTCTGTGAAAAAATCTGGGGCAACTTTCGCCCTGTCGTTCGCCCTTTTCCTCTCCCTCACGCAGAGCCTCCACGCATCTACGATCACGGTGGTTCCCTCTGAGGTTCAGACGCAGATTCAAGCATCTATCAACAACAGCCATACAGGCGACACGATTTCCTTTCAGGCGGGCACATTCAATCTTAGCCATTTAAGACTGCAGCCGGGGCGCAGTTATATCGGAGCAACCAACGGGCAAACAATTATTCATGGGACCGGCGGCTATGCGCTGATGGATTTCTACGGAAACGGCCTAACTGTTCAGCACCTGATCTTCGATGGCGGGGGATTACATCTGGGCGGGGCCGTCTCCGGCGCAATGATCGAATACAACACGTTTCGGAATATCTCTTACGGCCCGAATGGGTCAACTGAATGGTCCAATTGGACCACGACCGTGGGACTCTACATCGATACCAGTGCGTCAAACTCCGATTTCTCCTACAACACTTTTCAGAATCTCAACTCTCAAATTCTGCACTCCAGCTCCGACCAGAATCTTGGGGTATCTGGAATCTTCGGCTATGGCTTCTCAAACACGACTATCAACAACAACAGCTTCGACACCATCAATGAGGGCATAAAGATTTTCTTCGACTACGCCAACGGGGCGAACGTCCACATCAACAACAACACCTTCACCAATTTTCACCGCATGGCTATCGAGATGCAAAACTCGAAAGTCAGCAGCCTCGAAGTGGGGTACAACAATCTCTCCAAACCTCTCGCTCCATGGAAGCTCACTTTCGGCATATCGGCGGCCATTGGGGGAGGATCAAACGCAAACATTCACGACAACATGGTCGATGACCAGGTGGAGAGTGTCTGCGGCTCAGGCTGCTGGGTCGGCATAGGGATTGAGGCCTGGGGCAACTCGACCAAGGTCGTGAATAACACGGTAAGAGGCTACTGGGCCACAGGGGTTGCAGTTGGTGCATCCAGCAATCTGTTGGTCGAAGATAACGCGTTATGCGGGCCCGATATGGCGAATAACGATATGTACATCAGTAACGAGAATGGGTATTCACATTCCGGCGAAGTATTCAAGAGCAATACAGAGTCGACTTCGACCTCTTGCTCCAGGTAGTCGAGGTTGTGATTTCCAGACGGCCCCTGGAGTGGGAACGGCCCGTGTGCCATTATCCCGCTCCAGGGGCCGTTCTGCGCGTATTCTTAGCGGTGGGATGGTGTGACCTGGCGCCGAAATTATGACTCGAATTGGCTTCACCCAAAGAATGAGATCGGTTCTGAGTGCTGGAATTCTTATAGCCCTGGGTTCGAGTCTTATGTGGGCTCAGAAAGTGGACAACGCGAAGCCGGATAGCTACCGGGCAAATAATCGCCCGGGCGACCCGCGCTATAAAGCCGACATCCTGGTGGTGATGGCACACCCCGACGATGAAGTGATGGTCACATCTTATCTGGCGCGTGAAATCTACGACCACCAGAAGCGGGTGGCGGTTGTGTATCAAACTGCCGGCGATGGAGGAAACAACGACGTGGGCCCGGAGCAGGCCGCAGCGCTGGGCGATCTTCGCCAGGTCGAGGGGCGCCGTGCATTAGGCTCCTTAGGCATCACCAATGTCTGGTTTCTGGGCGGCCGGGATACTCCCAGCCAAAATGTCTTAACGTCGCTCGAACGCTGCAGCCATGGCCGCTGCTTAGACCAGTTGGTGCGTATTGTTCGGATTACCCGGCCATCGGTGATTCTCACCTGGCTCCCGGATTTTACCACCGGAGAAAACCATGCGGATCACCAGGCGTCTGGCGTGCTCGCGACTGAGGCGTTCGACCTGGCAGGGGACCCGACTGTACTTTCAGAACAGGTTTCTCCGGCCACCAACCCCGACAAGAATACGAATCTAACCGAAGGCCTTCGTCCCTGGCAGCCGGAAAAAATCTATTATTTCTACAACCCCACACATGACATCTTCGCGGGACAAGGCCCGCAGTACTCATCGCAGGAAATCTCTCCTTCCAGCCATGTGAGCTACGGAATGCTGGCCGCCGAGGTATTTGCCTTTCATCTAACCCAGGGCGGCACGCAAATCGCGAATGAGATAGCCGGCAATACTCTGGGCAATTCGTCAGGGGCGATATCAAAACTTATTATGGGGCCGGTGCGACTGATTTTTGGAAAATCGCTGGTTCCGTCCGGGGTTACCGATGATGTCTTCACGGGCGTGGTAGAAGGCGTGGACTATCAGCGTGCTCCCGGGTTCACGGCAGTCAAGTATGCAGAACCAGCGCTTGAGATCGGCGATCCCTGGAGCTATTACCACAAGCTTTGGCAGGCCCATGGACTGGATCGCCTGGCAGCCATCGTGCCGTTGGAGATTTCAGTCCACGTCGGCGGGGAGCTGGCCATCCCACTGGTTATTGAAAATCCCTTGGATACAGCCATCGACGTAAATTTTTCCGTGAAGGCCCCGGATGGATGGAGGGTCGCGCCTGTTGCTCCCGCTTCTATCGCCGCGCACAGTAAGTATTTTCTTCGGGTCGAGGCCGCAGCCCCGGCCGCCAAGTTGGGGGGCTGGCAGCAATTCACAGTATCCGCCGAGTCTGGGAACAAGAGCATCGGAAGCGTTCAAATTCGCGCAGAACTCTCTAATGGCTGGGTCGCTCCCCAGTGAGCTAGTTAGAGAGGTGAAGCACAGCCAAGAGGCGCGGCCGTTTCCTTTATGTTCTGGCATGTGGCCATGGCAGCCAGGATCTGCAACAGAGGACTCAGTGCACTTCCCTTTTCGTAGAATGCGTCGGCGGTGACTCCTGGCGGCACACCGTGCGAACATGCACCGCTCATTGCGACTAACGGAATTTTGGGAAACTGACGACGAACTGCCTCAAGCAACTCAATACCAGACATCTTCGGCATATTGAGATCGCAAACGATGATGTCGGGAATTTCAGCTTTTAGCTCGGCCAGCGCTACGAATCCGTCTTCTGCTGCTCGAACGCGGTATCCGGATTCGGCCAGAACGGCGGATAGCACGAGGCGAACCTCGTCATCGTCTTCGACCAGAAGGATGCTGGCGCGGTGGGAGGGCATTTGGCGTCGCCTTTCTCAAGGCAGCCGGTGAGCAACTGCCCAGGCTTAATGTCTCGCGCTTAAGCCGCACACATTACCTACATGGCGCTAGTATGCCCTTTTTTCATGTATAGGCAAGCAAATTTTTGTTGGATTTTCCAGGGGGCGGCACAGATCGTTCTTCAACACAAAATTGTCGTTGGCAGATACGAAACTCGAATGGTTGCAATCAAGGTGCCCGATACCCGTTTCAACCCTTCTTATCGGTCGAGCATTGCCCGTTTGCATCGCTGGAATGTTCTTCCCGGAGGTGTGGGCCGGCGGAAAACTCGCGAATCGTGGCAATGAGTTGCTTCGATGCATATGCCCCTTTTTGAAGGTAAGCGTCCATCGGCAGACCCATAGATTGGACCGTGCCCATGGATTCTGCGCTCATTACGATAATTGGGAGTTGGGGGTAGCGGCGCCGCACGATCGGGAGCAACTCGTAGCCTGACATCTGCGGCATTCTCAGATCGGAGATCATGATGTCGGGTAACGTCAGACGAAGATCCTTTAATGCCTCAAAGCCGTTCGTCGCCGTGCGACATCTAAATCCGTTTGCTTCCAGGATAAGACTCAGGGAATCGATCACGGCCTGGTCATCGTCTACCAGCAGAATGCGAGGGACAACTTCAGGCATAAATAACTGGAACTCCCAACAAGTCTTTATAAGCCCTGTCTATTGTCAGAGGCGCGAATGGAGAATCAAGTTGCTCCGCGACTTTTCGCTGCGGGCGGTCTCCAGAAAATGGGCTATGAATTTCAACCCTGTCAACACGGTGATGTGCAACCGCCAACCGTGTTGGGGTTTGCGAGACAAGTGAGGGACTACATCTTCGAGCTACTGTGGGCGTCGCGTTTCCGCTTCCATCAGAGACTTTTCTATAACGATCAATGCGCGTTCTACGAGCTCTTCAATCACTCCGATGTCTACGTGCTCATAACGGTTGCCATTTATTTCAACAGACCAGTTCTGCTCCCGGTGGTTGCGCCAAAGTTTGACATTGATTTCCTGCATACAACCTCTTGGCCGGAGAACGTATTTGAGGCTCTCTGTGGATTTCTTTTATCCCTTGTTGTGCGCTTTCTGAAGCGCCTGGAGCTGAATTGCCACCGTCGTGGTACGGCCCCGGTACAATCCTCGGCGAATTCCGGGTACGAGAGAACAACCGCGGCAGGGCGAAGCCTCCTGCTCAAGTGCAGAGGCTCGCCTCTTACGCCATTCTTGTGGGTTGGTGGGCAAACTAACGAGTGGCGCTGAGGCGCATGAGCATGCTGAGAGCTACGCTACAGGCGCCGGGCGACGCAGGCGGCCATTTATGGCTTTGCTCTCGTAGAAGAAACTTGCGTGTTCTACCTGTAGTTCGACGGGGCAATTGGTGCGCTCCACGCGAAGAGGCCAAGACGTCATCGATGCAGGATTCGTGGATGCGGTGTTTGCGCTGCAATGCATGACGGGGTCTTGTCCGACGGCACTGCTGGTCGCGAGCACGATAACGAGTGGCAGGATGAAGAAGGGTTTCGTATTCGCCCCCAGTCTCGCACGGACGATGTCAACACGGTACTCCCGTTGATTTGCCAATTCAAGGCTGAGCTCCCCTGGTGTGGGCGCCTGCACTACAAGGGATCTACGCACACAGCATGGTTACTTAAGATTGGCAGAGGGTAATACCTTCGACGCATCGATGCATTTTCCTAAGTCTAATCGAATGTGCTATTTGCGTCTGACGGCTCTAGCCGGGCGGACAGTGTGATGGTGCAAAAGCAGGTTGGTTGCGAGTGACTAGTTCTAAAGTGATACTCCCACGACGATACGCCTTCAGTACGATTGGGCCAATCGATGCCCTTTCGTTCGGAGCATTTCCGGGCGACGCTCGATGAAGTTCAACCCACGGGAATGAGGTGTAATAAAATGCGTTTTCTTCCGACATGTGCCCTGCTGTTGTCTCTCTCTGCCATACCTGGTTTCTGCCAGAGCAACAGCGCCAACACCAACGCCGACACAGCGCTGCCTGCGAACGCGAGTGATGCGTCCGTAGACTATGCGGCCCTGCGTGAACGCCTCGCTGAGCAGAACAAGGTCCTAACCGACCAGGTCAACACCCAGCGCGCGATCGTCAAGAAGAATCAGGAGCTGCTGAAAGAGGCGCAGAAGCTTGATGCCTCCAACAAGAAGCTGATGGAGGAGAAGAAGAAGCTCGAGACGGAAAATGTCGACCTCGAGAAGCAGCGGCAGACCCTGAAGGCTTCGCAAAGCCAGATGCAAACGGCTCAGGTCTCGAACTAGGCGCCCGCCGGAGCGCTTTCCGCAACTCACCGAGCTTCCCGGTTGGAAGCTCGGCCGCGTGAGAGCTGCCTGCGGCGCGATTATGTTCGAGTAGCCGGTCATCCTACCTCAGACCTGGTCAGTCGTAATTTGGGACTGCTGATGGCATAAGCCGCGGCAGTCCCGATATCATTTCTGGGCGTTCAGCTCGTCTCTGCTGAAGTGCTGTCCAGCGTCGACATGTTTCATGCGTTTCATCCATGCATCGAAACTTCGCGCATCTCCCGAACTGACAATGAACTGCGCGAGCCATTCGCACTGTTCCGCGATGTACAATTCCACCTGCTCTCGGACATGTCGCTTTCTCGAGAGTGGCAGCAGTTTTTTTAATTTACCGATGCGGTGGATTGCAGATGAATCGCAGATCACTACTCAAGCTCGGCGGACTCTTTGCCGTCACTCTTCCGGCGCTCGCCTTTCAGGAAGAAAAGAGCAAGCTAAAAATCACTGGAGTGCGGCTGGTTCAGCCCCGGCCAAAGCATCCTGTGCCCAGCTACACTCCGGCTCCCGGATCGTGGTCGACCGGTGGTGTGGAAGTTGCCAATCCCATGTCGATCTATCCCAAATACAAGGCCACCCGGTCGCTATGGAACCCCGATCCGGGAAAGCTGGAGGGATTCTATGTGGAGATCTCGACCGACAAAGGGGTGACGGGTTACGGGTATGGTGGCGCCGGCGGCGGTGCGGTGGTCGAGCAGCACCTGGTGAAGTTGCTCCTGCGTGAAGATCCGTTCAACCTCGAACGTCTGTGGGACATCATGTATCGCTCTACCCTTCCCTACGGGCAGGCCGGCATCGCGATCAACGCTATCAGCGGAGTCGACCTGGCGCTTTGGGACCTGATCGGCAAAGCGCTCGGTCTCCCCGTCTATGAACTGCTGGGGGGCCAGACGAAGCCGCGGATTCCGGCCTATTGCACCGGCAATGACATCGAGCAACACATCAAGTTCGGCTACAAGCGGCTCAAACTTGCCATGCCCTATGGCCCAGCCGACGGTTGGGAAGGGCAGCAAAAAAATCTGGACCTGGTAAAGAAGACGCGGGCGGCGCTGGGACCGGGCGGTGATCTTATGCTCGATTGCTATATGGCATGGAATGAGCAGTACACCATTGAAATGGCCGGCCTGGTCGAGCCCTATCGCGTCTACTGGATGGAAGAATGCCTGCAGCCGAGAGACTATGAAGGCTTCGGCCGCCTCAGCGCGGAGATAAAATCTACCCGCATTGCCACCGGCGAGCACGAATACACGCGCTATGCCTTCCGTCAATTGTTAGATCATCGCGGAGCGGCGATCTGGCAGCCGGACATACACTGGTGCGGTGGAATGACGGAATTGCGGCGAATCGGCGCGCTAGCGGCCGCCTATGACATCCCGGTAATTCCGCACGGTGGCGGCGCGTTCGATTCGATTCACTTCATCCTGGCTACGCCGAACAGTCCGTGGGCGGAGACGTTCATGCCCCCTCCGGGTGGACCGGACGAAGTTTACCGGCGCTTCGAAGAAGATAACCACATCACCCGGGGGCCGGAAGGGATTTATGCGCGGCCATCGGACGTTCCAGGGCTGGGGTGGGATATAGAAGTTGCCTAGGGGATTCTCAACTCAAAGTGCCTTGCGATACTTGATCAAGCGCTCCACCTCGAAGAAGCCCAGGGACTCTTCCGCGTCCAGTCCTTCACTCCCATTCTCGTCCAGCAGATCCGGCTAAAAAGCGCGGCGCAGTCGAAGCCACTCTCGGCGGTCCGTCGCACGATACGGGCGCACTCTCACAGAACTGGCCCCTTTACTTTCACGGCACAATTCAGAACGCCTTTCCGGGCTTAAAGTAAGAAGAGATCATACGATATGACTGAAATCAACCGCGCCGATCTTCTGCAGCAATTCGCAAGCGACAACTATTCCGGCATCTGCCCGGAGGCATGGGCCGCCATGGAAGCGGCCAACCGTGGCCACGTCTCTTCCTACGGAGACGATCCGTGGACTGCGGCCGCAGCCGATGCTTTCCGGGAATTGTTTGAGACGGAGTGCGAAGTGTTTTTTGCCTTTAATGGCACCGCTGCAAATTCCTTAGCGCTCGCTTCCCTGTGCCAGTCGTATCACGCTGTCATCTGCTGCCAATCTTCCCACGTGGAGACCGACGAATGTGGGGCTCCAGAGTTCTTTTCCAACGGTTCCAAGCTGTTCGTCGCCGAAAGCCCCGACGGAAAGCTCACACCCGCTGCCATTCAAGCGATCGCTACCAACCGGACGGACATTCACTATCCCAAGCCTCGCGCGGTCACGATCAGTCAATCGACCGAGACGGGCCGTGTCTACACGATTGAAGAACTGTGCGCTCTTTCGGCGGCTTGCGAGAGGCACGGGCTGCGGCTGCACATGGATGGAGCGCGCTTCGCCAATGCTTGCGCCAGTCTGGGCTGCTCCCCCGCGGACCTAACCTGGAAAAGCGGTATCGACGTGCTTTGCTTCGGCGGCACCAAGAACGGAATGGCCATAGGCGAAGCAATCCTCTTCTTCAACCGGAAACTCGCTGAGGACTTTGATTACCGGTGTAAGCAGGCAGGACAACTCGCCTCGAAGATGCGCTTTCTTGCCGCTCCCTGGGTGGGTATGCTGGAAAGCGGCGCATGGCTGCGCAACGCCGAGCACGCAAATGCCACCGCACGCTATTTAGCCGATCATGTCTCGGGTATTCCGGGCGTCAACGTCGTCTCGCCACCGGAAGCCAACGCAGTGTTCGTCAATGCTTCTGACGAAATCCTGGAGGCCATGCGCCAACGGGGCTGGAAGTTCTACACCTTCATCGGAGGCGCCGCTCGCTTCATGTGCTCATGGGATACGGAGCGGAGACGCATCGACGAATTCTGCCGCGATTTGCGCCTTTGTGCGGAATCAACGTTGGTTACCAGATCTCGAGGCTGAGACCCTTGGCGGCGGTGTAGGACGAGGTGAGTTCAAAATCCACGCGGTCGGATATTACCAGACGCGCCCCATGGGAGCGCGCTGTCAGAGCGATCAACACCTCGAAATGAAGATTCCGTAGCTTCTCGGGGGCGACACCTCTCTCGTACTTGATCCAGAAGCTTTCCTGAGTGCAACCAGTTTTTCTACGCTCGGTCGAAAAACATTTCCACGCCAGAGCGTCCACACAGAGATCTCTCCACTACGCTACCCCGGATTTCCTGTTGAGGTTGGTGGCGTTGGCGAGCTACTTGCGGCTTTCCTTAATGAAAGCCGCATGCGTGGTCGTGTCCGGTGCAGCGTGGCAGGAAATCCGGGTGCGCTTCGGTCGAGATGACAAGGGGGGCGGCGCTTCCATGGAGAGTAGTTGCGCAATGGAAGCCGCTTTTCATCCACTCGGTGGGCCCAAAGACCCATGACTCCTGCGCTCGGGATGACAATTCTGTCGGAGCACAGGACATGGTCTCTGCCACAAAATTGTCATCCCGGCCGAAGCGTAGTGGAGGGACCACCTACTTGACCTTGATGCAGTGCTCGCTGCAAGACTTCAGCCAGGTGCGTAGCCTGGCGGCCCGTGGCTTGAAAGATCTGCTCGCGGCAGCTAAACCCGTCGGAGACGATAAGGGTATCCGGCTCCGCCCGCCTCACCGCAGGCAAGAGCACTCGTTCGCCAATCGCTTGTGACACTGCGTACTTCTCTTTTGCAAAGCCGAAGGGCCCTGCCATTCCGCAGCAGCCCGCATCGACGGCCCTCAAGTCCGAACCCATTTTGCGAAGCAAGGCTTCTTCATCGGTCATCCTCATGATCGCTTTGTGGTGGCAATGTCCATGAAGGAGCACCTTTTGCGCGAGTTGGGGAGGTTGATAACCGGGAGCATGATGTTGCAGAAATTCGCTCAAGAGGAACGTCTGGCGCCTTAGCCGGTCGGCACGCGCATCCTCGGGAAAAAGGTTTCGTAATTCGTCACGAAATACCGAAGCGCAGCTTGGTTCCAGGACAACGATGGGAAGCCCGGCGTCGATCTCGTCCGCAAGCACCTCCATCACGCGCTGCAAATACAGCTTGGCTTTCTCCAGCATTCCGAAGTCGTACAACGGGCGCCCGCAGCAGAGATGACCCCGCGGGACCATTACCTTGAAACCCGCGTGCGTGAGTACCTCCCATGCGGCCTCGCTCGTCTCCGGCCTGAAATAGTTATTGAAGGTATCTGCCCACAGGACCACGCTACCGCCGGAAAAAGCAACGAAGTGCTCGCGTGCCCACTGTTGGAAGCTGACCTTAGCCAGCCGCGGCATCTGCCGTTGGGGGGCAAGGCCCAGTGCCTTCTGTATCAGCGGCTTGAGGGCTCTGCTCGCGAAATTGGCGAGGCGCGGAGCGAACGAACCCAGCTCCGCCCACTGGTCGACCATGCCAAATGCATACGCATGCAGGGGGCGTCGCTTGCCCTCATAGTAATGCGACAGGAACTCAGCCTTATAAGTGGCAAGGTCGACGTTCGCCGGGCACTCTGACTTACAGGCCTTGCATGCCAGGCATAAGTCGAGCGCTTGCTTGACCTGTTCATTATTCCAGCCGCCGTCGACAACCTCGCCCTGCAGCAACTCGAAGAGCATGTGTGCCCGTCCGCGGGTACTGTGCTCCTCCTCCAATGTCACCATGTAACTGGGGCACATCGACCCGCTGTCCAGCTTGCGGCAAGCTCCGAGGCCGATGCATCGCGCGGCAGCATTTGCGAAGGAACCGCCGTCCTCTAGAAATTTGAAATGGGTTTCCGGTTGCAGCGGTCTGTAGTCCACACCCAGACGCAAGTTTTCCGTGGGCAAGTAGGCATCGATTACTTTATGAGGATTGAGTTTGTTTTGTGGATCCCAAACCGCCTTGAATTGGCGGAAGGCGTTGATCAGTTCTGGCCCGAACATCTTAGGCAGCAAAGCACCGCGAGATTGCCCGTCGCCATGCTCGCCTGAGAGTGAACCGCCATAGCTCACGACCAGATCTGCTGCCCTTTCGACAAACTCGCCGTATTTGCGGATACCAGCTTCGCTTTGCAGATCAAAGCTGACGCGCATGTGGATGCATCCGTGCCCGAAGTGGCCGTAAAAAGCTCCTACGTAGCCGTACTCATCCATCAGGGCGCGAATATCGCGCAAGTAGCCACCCAGCTTTTCCGGTGCGACCGCCGCATCATCCCATCCTTCCCATTGCGGCGCCGCTCCTGGAGCGAACGCTGCGGCCCTGGGCCCGGATTCCCGCAGGTGCCATACATCGCGCGCCTCGGCCGGCGTGTAGAGCCGGGTATTGGGCGGATTCGGCACCTGCTGCAGTCGATCCATTAGTTGTTGAGCAAGACCCCGCGTATGCTCCGGATCGTCGGAACCGAATTCAACCAGCACGATGCCGCGCCCCTCGGGAAGCAAATCGAGTTTTGGAGCGCCCTTGCGCCGCAATCCATCCACGATGCTCCCCTCGAAGCCTTCAAAGCCGATGGGCTGAAAGGTCAGGATCTCAGGGACATGGTCCGCCGCCACAAAAGCATCCTGATAGCCGATACCAACCAGCGTCCGATGCTGTGGGCTGGGGATCAGCTTCACCTTGGCCTCGAGCACCATAACGCAGGTGCCCTCCGTCCCTACCAGCGCTCGAGCCAGGTTAAATCGCTCCGGCAGCAGTTCATCGAGGTTATAGCCGGAGACGCGCCGCGGAATGTGCGGGAATCGTGCCCGTATCAGATCTGCATATTGGTCGCCGATCGCACGCAGCGCGGTGTAGATTTCCGCACGGCGTCCCCCTCCGCGAAGGATGCGCTCAAGATCGTCACTCGTCGTGGGACCAACGGTCATCTGCGTACCGTCGTAAAGCAGAATCCGCAGCTCTTCGACGTTGTCGACAGTTTTTCCGCCCAGCAAAGAGTGGGTGCCGCAGGAGTTGTTCCCGATCATGCCGCCAATAGTGCAGCGATTGTGTGTAGAAGGGTCGGGCGCAAAGGTTAACTGGTGTTGCTCAGCCTGGTTGCGGAGCGTATCGAGTACAACTCCAGGCTGAACCCAGGCAAATTTTTCCTTTGCGTTGAACTCGAGGATGCGGTTCATATACTTGGTGAAATCGAACACCACGGCGACATTGCAGCACTGCCCCGCCAGGCTCGTACCCCCGCCACGAGCTAAAACAGGCGCTGCGTATTTGCGGCAGGCCGCCATGGCAGCCACCACATCATCCGCATCGCGCGGAACGACCAACCCGATAGGAATCTGACGGTAATTCGACCCGTCGGTCGAGTACATGGCGCGGCTTCCGCGATCGAAACGGACTTCTCCTTTAATCTCCCGCTTTAACTCCGCTTCGAGCTCAGCCGCTTGAGCAAAGGTATCGATGGGTTTGGCGTGGGAACTAAGCGGAAGCGGTGTGAGCATTTGCATGGGCTCGTCTAGCGGTCGCCGGGTGCAAGCGATTGAAGCGCCGCCGTAACCCCGCCCGAGTGGTGAGGTATGCCGGCCAAGCGAAGGCCCATTTCAACGCCGCTGAGTGTTCCGGCCAGCATCAGATCGTTGAAGCTGCCAAGGTGCCCGATACGAAACACCTTGCCGGCAAGCCTGGAAAGGCCCGCTCCGAGCGACATATCGAAATTATCGAGGATAATGCTGCGCAAGCGATCGGCATCATGGCCCTGAGGCACAAACACAGCGGTGAGCGAGCTGGAGTATTCGCGCGGGTCTTCGCAAACAATCTCCAGGCCCCACGTTCGCACTGCTGTGCGCGTCGCCTCCGCATGCCGCTGATGGCGACGAAATACATTGGCCAGCCCTTCTTCCTGCAGCATCGCCAGCGCCTCCTTCAAACCGTAAAGCAGCGTGGTTGCAGGGGTGAAGGGGAAATAACCGCTACGATTGGGTCCCAGCATCTCCTGCCAATCCCAGTAGGAGCGGGGCAACTTTGCGCTCTTGTTCGCGGTGAGCGCCTTTTCAGAGACCGCGTTAAAACTCAAACCTGGCGGCAGCATCAGGCCTTTCTGCGAGCCGGCGACGGTCACATCCACTCCCCACTCGCCGTGACGATAATCAATCGACCCCAGGGATGAAATCGTATCCACCATCAGCAACGCCGGATGGTGGAGCCGATTCATCTCCCGCCGTATGTCCGCGATCCCAGAAGTCACTCCGGTCGAAGTCTCGTTGTGCACCACCAGTACTGCCTTGTAGGTATGGCGATCGTCGGAGCCCAGCCGGGAAGCTAGTTCCGCCGCGTTCGCGCCCCTCCGCCAGTTACCGGGCACGTAGTCCACCACGATGCCGAACCGTCCCGCAAGTTGCCGCCAGAGTTGTGAGAAATGCCCGGTCTCAAACATCAGCACCCGGTCACCGGCAGATAGGGTGTTGACGATTGCTGCTTCCCACGCCCCGGTGCCCGAGGCAGGATAGATGATCACCGGGTCGGCGGTTTGGAAGATGGAGGGCAGATTCTCCAGAACCTCGGAGCCTAATTTTGAAAACTCCTGGCTGCGGTGATCGATGACCGCACGATGCATCGCCCGCAGGATTCGATCGGGGACATTGGTGGGACCGGGGATTTGCAGAAAGTGGCGGCCGGCGTGTGTCAAGATGACCGGATTCTAATCGATTGCGAGCAGTGTTCGCGACAAACTATAGTGTAACCCGTGTGTACTGCGATATGAGGTGAGCGCGAAGGCATGTCGGCTGATTCTGGTTCCACCATGCAGCGCCGCGAATTTCTCAAACTGACCGGCGCGGTAACGGCCCTGAGTCTAACCCATCGTGCTCTTGCCGGTCCAAGCCAGCGGACGTCTATCATTGTTGATTCTGGCGACCCTTGCACGGCCGGTGACCCGGTTCCCTGGGCCGCTGGCCAGCTTCGGAAAGCTCTTATCGCCAAGGGCGCGATTTGCGAGATTGTCCAGTCTCCGGATCAAGCCGTGGGGTCCGCCTTTTCCATCTTAGTTGCGGGTCCCGATTCAACTCTGGCTGGAAACTTCCCGCGAGCCTCAGCCACGCTCACCAGTCCCGAGAGCCTCCGCCTCACTGCAGGGCGACTGTTAGGTAGTCCGGCGATCTGGGTCTCCGCAACCGGCCAAAGGGGCTTTGTGTACGGGCTGCTCGAGTTGGCAGAGCGGGTCCAGTTCAATTCCGATCCGGCAACTGGATTGCATTTGGTCGAAGCGATTGAGGAACACCCCGCCAACGAAGTCCGAAGCGTCTCACGCTTGTTCTGTAGCGAGGTCGAAGACAAACCCTGGTATTACGATAAGGATTTTTGGCGCAGGTACCTGGATGTGCTCGGGGCCAGCCGGTTCAACCGCTTTAACTTTACCTTCGGGCTGGGCTACGACTTTCCTCGCGGAGTCACCGGCGACTACTTCCACTTCCCTTACCCGTATCTGGTCGACGTCCCAGGATACGATGTGCGAGTGGTTCGGCTGACCAATGAGGCGGGCGAGCAAAACCTGCCTCCGTTTAGCGCAGAAGAGCGGGAAAAGAATCTGCAAATGTTACGTTTCATTGCTGCCGAGACCAGCGCGCGGGGGCTCCAGTTCCAACTGGGAATCTGGACCCATGCTTACGAGTGGACCGACAGCCCTAAAGCACACCACCGTATTGAGGGCCTGACACCCGAGACGCATGCAGCGTATTGCCGCGATGCGCTGGGCATGATTTTGAAGGCCTGCCCACAGATTCAAGGCCTCACGCTTCGGGTGCACGGGGAGAGTGGAATTCCAGAGGGAAGCTATCCCTTTTGGAAGACTCTCTTCGAAGCAATTTCCGGCTGTGGGCGCAAAATCGAAATCGACATGCATGCCAAGGGAGTCAATCAGACCATGATCGACATGGCGGCGGATACGGGTATGCCGGTCAAGCTGGGCGCGAAGTATTCCGCGGAACACCAGAGCCTCGGCTATAACCAGGCCGACATCCGGGAACTGGAGATACCGGAGCCCGACCGCATCGAGACCGGGGTTTTCAGCGTCAGCAACGGCGCCCGGCGATTTACTCGCTATGGCTATGCCGACTTCCTGCAGCGGGGTAGCCGCTATCAATTGTTGTTTCGTTTATGGCCTGGAACCCAGCGACATTTGCTTTCGGGCGATCCGGAAATGGCCGCGGCTTTCGGACGCACCTCTCACTTTTGTGGTGCGGCCGGACTCGACATTATGGAACCTCTTACGTTCAAGGGACGCGAAGGTTCCGGGCTGCCCGGCGGCCGTTGCGCTTACGCCGATGCATCCCTCAATCCAAAATCTGGCGATTGGGAGAAATTTGAATACTTCTATCGTGTTTGGGGACGGTGCCTCTACAACCCCAACGCGGATCCCGAGATCTGGCACAGATACCTGAACAGCAATTTCGGACCAGGCGCGAGCTCAGTTGAAACCGCTTTGGCCAATGCCAGCCGCGTTCTACCGTTGGTGACCTCGGCTCACCTGGCTTCGGCTTCCAATCATGCGTACTGGCCCGAGATTTACGACAACATGCCAATTGTGCTTGGGAGCGAGCGTTCGCCCTACAGCGACACACCCACACCAAAATGTTTTGGCACAGTGAGTCCTCTCGATCCGCAGCTCTTCTCTACTATCGTCGAGCACGCCGGCGACCTGCTCGCCGGCCGGTCCAATCCCAAATATTCACCGAGCGAGGTTGCCCAGTGGCTGGAGGATTTCACGGCAGCATCCACTCAAGCCCTGACCAATGCGCGCCTGCAGGCAACGTCCCACACCTCGCCTGAGTTCCGGCGGATGGAAGAGGACGTCCTTATCCAGAATGGTTTGGGCCGCTTCTTCGCGGCCAAACTTCGGAGCGGAGTTCTGTTTGAGATCTACTCGAAGACCGGGAATGCGGATGCCGGCAAGCTTGCCCTTGCCCACTACAAGCAGGCGCGGGAGGCGTGGGCAACAATGGCGCAGCGTGCCGATCGGGTTTACCGTCCTGACATCACATACGGCAATATTCCTATGCGCCGGGGAAACTGGAGCGACCGCGTGGCCGCGATCGATACTGATATTGCAGCCATGGAGCGCCAGTTGCTAACTCCGCCTGCGTCCGCCGCGTCCACGCAAAATATCGAGTCGGTTATGCGGACCGCCACGGGCAGACCATCCCGCCCTTCCGTCCAGTGCGTGCACACGCCGCCCTCAAGCTTTCATCCCGGGCAGCCGCTTTCGTTATCCCTGCTCACACACGACACCTCCGATGAAGTCCATCTCTACTATCGTCACGTCAATCAGGCCGAACGCTGGATATCCGTGGAAATGCAGCCGGACCACACTGGCTACAGTTCTGCCATCCCGGGGGATTACACAAACTCCGCTTATCCATTGCAGTACTACTTTGCCGCTGCAGCGTGGCTGTATCCTGCATTGAACTCGACCCTTTCGAATCAGCCTTACTATGCGATTGCAAAGCCGAGTAACTCTTGAATTGACAGCAAAACGGGGCGGCTCTCAGGCTGCTGGCCGGGGCCTGATCTTCTTCAGCCCCTTGTTGGTGCGCGCCAGGCGCAAATCGTAATCGGCTTGCAGATTCAACCAGAACTGCGCTTGAAGACCGAAATAGGCACCGAGACGAAGCTGCACACCAACAGCTCCCGATTTCATCGAGGTCTATAATTGCGAACGATCGTGATGGCATGCTCGAAATCTGTTGGTCCAAGGGGTGATATGGACGCACGACTCTCACGGCTACTCTCAGCAATTGCGGGCGCCACGCTTTGTTTGTGCTTGTTGACCTTGTCGGCGCAACAATCCCCTATCGCGCCCCGGCCGTGGAATCAGAACCCGAATGGTGTGCGTGTATACCTCCAGGCGGGGCTGAAGACCCACCAGCCCGGCCAGCATGACTATCCACAGTTTCTTGCTGACTGGAGCAAGATCCTGACCGAGCATGGAGCCATCGTCGACGGCTCTCTTCACCAACCCAGCGCTCAAGAACTTGAGAATACCGACGTCCTTGTGATCTATAAGGGGGACGACGGCTACATGACCGATAGCGCTAAGCAAGCCCTCGAAGCCTTCGTCAAACGCGGCGGCGGTATCGTCAGTCTCCATGATTCCCTGTGCGGTCCTGATCCGGCTTACTTCGCGACCCTGGTTGGCGGCGCGAAGAAGCATGGCGAGGTGAACTACACGCTGGGTGCGGACATCCCCTACACCATCGTGGATAAATCGAACCCCATCATGCAAGGAATGTCGGACATCACCATCTTCGATGAAGCGTTCTTCAGCATGACTTGGGCGAAGAATCCGGCGATCCATGTACTGGCAACCGCAGTGATCCCGGGAACTCCGAGCGCCGGTACGCACAAGGGTGAAGTCGTGCCTCAGATCTGGACCTACGAACACACGCTGGCGGGTGGGCAGCCCGCGCGGGCGTTCGTGTGGATGCAGGGGCACACCTATGCCAACTTCGCTAACCCACAGATTCAAACGATGCTGCTTCGAAGTATTGCATGGGCGGGAAAAAGGCCGGTGGATGAGCTTGTAGACTACAAACCTCCGGTACGAAAGGTAGCGACCCCTTACTAGCATGCGAAGATTGACACGCCCGTTCTGCCTCATCTTCCTTGCCGCTCTGCTTGCAGGTACGGCCTCCCACGCTCAAACCAGCCACTGGCCGACCCAGGACGGCAACTACGTCATCAAAGACTTCCACTTCGGCAGCGGTGAGTTCATACCCGAGCTGAAACTTCACTACCTCACTCTGGGCAAGCCGCACCTCGGTGCAGCCGGGCTTACAGACAATGCGATCCTGCTGCTGCACGGCACTGGCGGCGATGCCCATTCTCTTCTCAACCCGGTTTTCTCCGACGTGCTCTTCGGGCCTGGCCAGCCGCTCGACATCACGAAGTTCTACATCATTCTTCCTGACGACATCGGCCAGGGAGAGTCGAGCAAGCCTTCCGATGGCCTGCGTATGCACTTCCCTCAATATGACTATGACGACATGGTCGCCTCTCAGCACACCATGCTGGTTGACGGCCTCCACGTCGACCATCTGCGTCTCATTCTCGGCACCTCGATGGGATGCATGCAGTCTTTCGTCTGGGGCGAGACTTATCCCAGTTTCTCTGATGCGCTGGCTCCCTTTGCCTGCCTGCCGGTGGAGCTTGCCGGCCGCAACCGCATGTGGCGGTACATGGCTATGCAGATGATCCGCAACGACCCCGCCTGGAAGAACGGGGACTACACCACGGAACCCGTCGAAGGGCTTCGGGGAGCCAATGACCTGATAATCATCGCCGGCTCCGCGCCGCTGCAGATGCAGAAAAACTATCCTACCCGCGCTTTGGCCGAGAGCTACGTTGATCGCACGCTGGAATCCCTGATAAAGCGCACCGACGCCAACAACCTTCTCTACTACGTCAACGCTTCGCGCAACTACAATCCGGAACCGAAGCTCAGCACCATCACCGCTCCCGTGCTGTGGATCAACTCCGCCGATGACTTCATCAACCCGCCCGAGCTCGGCATCGCGCAAAAGCTGGTTACCAGGATGCCGCACGCGAAGTTCATTCTTATCCCGATCTCTGATGCTACCCGGGGACACGGCACCCACACGCAAGCCGCCGTCTGGAAGGATTACCTGATAGCGTTCCTTAAGGAAACAGAGAGGAAGTAGCGGCTAGTTCAGCGCAAAAACGTACAGGGTGTCGCCCCCGCCAGCGACGAGATATTGTTTCCCATCCAGCATATAAGTCTCGGGCCCATTGCCCAGAGAACGCAGCATGGGGAAATGCCATAGGATCCCTCCGTTGCTGGCGTTAAAGGCGATCAGGTTCCCGTTGTAGTCACCGCTGAAGAGAAGACCCCCCGCAGTGTTCAGAATCCCCGGTCCGCCCAGACCTACTCCTACCGTGCCGCCGGCGGTCGGGTACGCATGGCTCCACTTCACCTCTCCGGTCTTGTAATCGATTGCCTCAAGCACATGTTGCGACCAAAGGTCGCGTATCGAGCCACCGTATCCCTCGGGGCGATCGCTGGTATCGGTGAGGTAGGTCAGGCTGTATCCGCGGAACGCATTGACATAAAACAAACCCGTCTGCGGACTATAGCTGGGAGGCATCCAATTGGTTCCACCGACCCCATTGATGGTCAGCAGGTTGCCGTCCACCGTAGGTTCTTTTTGGGGATCGGGTATGGGCTGCCCCCTGGCGTCGATGCCCTTAGACCAATTCAGAGGAACAAAAGGCTTGGAGAGAATGCTTTCTCCGCTGGTCCGATCCAGCACGAAGAAATAACCGTTGCGCGCGGCCTGTGCCAGCAGCTTGCGTGGCTTGCCATCGACCTCGGCATCGAACAACACCGGTGTCTCCGTGTCATCCCAGTCGTGCGTATCGTGGGGCGATCCCTGAAAGTACCAGACCAATTTGCCGGTGTCGGGATTCAGGGCGACGATCGAACAGGTCCACAGATCGGCTCCCTTCCTGCCCTGTCCCGCCATTACAGGATTCGCATTGCCGGTTCCCCAATACAGCAGGTTGAGTTCACTGTCATAAGTGCCGGGAAGCCACGTCATGCCGCCGCCATGGCTCATGGCGGCCTCGTTGGGCCAGGTCTCTGATCCGGGTTCTCCGTTGGCCGGCTCACTATTCCATCGCCACTGCAACTCACCGTTCGTAGGATCGTGCGCCTCCAGATATCCGGGAACATCGATCGCGTCGCCGCCTACGCCAACAATCACGTGATTGCCAACCACCATCGGTGCTCCCGTGGTGAAGTACTGCATCTTCTCGTCCGCTACTTTTTTTCGCCACCGCTCTTTGCCGTTCTTCGCGTCCAGAGAAATGAACCAGCCGTCTGGCGCCAGGAAGTACAGCCAGCTGCCGTACATCCCCAGACCACGATTGCCGACCAGGTGACCGCCCTTGTCCACCCAGTCGTAGTGCCATAGTTCCAGGCCAGTGTGCGCGTCTAACGCATAAACGTGGTCGGGGATAGTGAAGTAAAGAACTCCATTCACCATCAGAGGCGTGGACTTGATGTCCGGCTCTCCCACACCTCGCATGGCGCCGCCGGGGATTCTCACGCGGTACATCCAGGCCAGCGACAGCTGTTGAACATTGGAAGCCTGAATCTGGGTCAGCGGGCTGAACCGCCGACCGGAGTAATCCCCGTTGTAGGTAGGCCAGGCATCGGTCGGCTCCTTTTGTAGCAGTTTGTGGGGGTCGAGTCCTTGTGCGATGGAGACACCGGGCAGTAAGGCCAGCAGAAAACAAAAGACCAGTTTCACTTCAGCGTCACCAGGTAGGCGGTAAGGTCGTGCATCTGCTGGTTGGTGTAGTGGTCCAGCATCTGGCGATGAAAGACCAGCTTGTCCTCTATCTGCACCGTCACACCCTTCTCCAAAGCGATGGAATGATAGTTGCCCTCTGGGTCGTAAAGCGAGATATAGAAATCGTCGAGGTGCTTTAATGTTCCGTCGATCTTGCTACCGTCTGGTGAGGTCACGGTTACCCTGGTGGGTGGCCGCGGCTGCCTGGCCGCAGGGTACAAGAATGCTTGTTGCAGATCTGGTGGGTTCATTTTCGACCCGATGTGCGCCAGGTCGCCGGTCACCGAATGACAGGTATTGCATTTGCCTGGGCCATTGAAATAGGCTTCTCCCGCCTTGGCATCGCCAGTCACTACGTTCAAAACCTTGTAGGTTCCCCGGTTCGCAGCCAGCTCCACTTGCAAATGGAGATATTCCGCAATGTCGCGCAGCTGCTCATTCGTTAACGAGGGGAACGCCGGCATGCCTTTCGCGGGTCTGCCGTCGTGGACGGTCTGGCCGATGAGTTCTCCCTGGTTGTCGTCCAGTACCACCGAAGAGCGTAAGAGATCGGGAGCACTTCCACCGCGAGCATCGGCTCCGTGACAAAAGCCGCAGGTGGGTCCGAAAATTTTGCCCCCGTCGGCCGCCATTTTTGCATCGGGCATCCTGCCCAATCCGAGGAACTCCCTGGTGCGAACCGCTCTGGTGTCTTCCTGCTCCTGTGACGCGTTGTCTGGGCTTGCGGGCGACGCGGCTCGCTGGGCGGTTGACGAAGGCGTCGGTGCGAGGACCAGACACACGAATACGACCCAATTCCCCCAACCGGTCCCCATACCGTCCTAAGATATACTGCGCAATTTCGCTCGTCGACGACTTTTCACACCAACCGATTTGAAAGGCGGCTGTTGGTAGCCAAACCCAGAATCCCGAAGGTGATATAAGATGTTGTGCACTTATCAAAATTCACGAAAAGAGGATGCTCATGATCAAGACATTAGCCCTGGTGGGAGCTTTCGCTCTATCCGCGTCGCTGAGCCTGGCGGCCCAGGATGTGGTTCATGTGGTGGACGGAACGGTAAAGAAGGTCGATGCAGGGACAAAGACCGTTGTAGTCGAAACCAAGGACGGCACCGAACACACGTTTCACTACACCAGCGACGTCACCGTCGACGGAGCCAAAGATACGGCGAAGGGCACGGTGGACGCAGCCCACGGAGTGGACGTTGGCACCAAAGTCGCGGTGCACTATACGGTGGTGGGAGGTAAGGACACGGCGCACGAGGTCGACAAGATCGGCGACGACGGGATGAAGGCAACGGATGGGACCGTTACCCACATAGACAGAGGAGCAAAAACCATTGCGGTCAAGACGGCAGACGGCACGGTAGACACTTTCAAATTAACCGATACCGCAGCGAAAGACACTGGCAAAGGTATTGCCAAGGGCACAGACAAGACGGCCAAAGTTACGGTCTATTACACCGAGAAAGCCGGCGTGAAGACGGCACATTTCGTTAAAGCAGTATTCTGAACCCAAACCGGAGAATGTTATGCGAATGTTCATTCTGCTCGTGTTGATAGCGAGCATGACCTTCGCTCAGGAAACCCGGCGGACGGCCATCAATCCTTCGCCCAACCCTGCTGACGATGCCAAGCCGAACAGTGACCAGGTGCCCGACGTTTACGCCATCACCGGTCACTTCGACCGTGTTGTCGTTCTCCGATTGAAGTACCAGACCGACCTGCTTGCCGGCCTGCAAAAAATGGTGAAGCAGGAGAACATTCGCAACGGAGTCATTCTCTCGGCGATGGGATCCGTTCGTGGCTACCAGGTCCACCAGGTCAGCAATCGGACGCTTCCATCGCGGGACACCTACGTAAAGAATCCGACCGAACCCGCTGACCTGGTGAGCATGAATGGATACGTCATCGACGGCCGGCTTCATCCGCATATAACCCTGGCAACCCCCGACAAGGTGATCGCCGGCCATCTCGAACCGGGGACCGAAGTCTTCACTTTCGCCGTCGTTACCATTGGAGTGATGAACGACGTTGATTTCCGGCGGCTCGACGACAAGACGTACCGTTAGAGCACGGCAATCCGTAACAGCCGCGGGCACAACGGCGGTGCTTGACATCACGGTTGGACAACTTATAGAACGGTTGCGCACATCTGGATTTGGTTTTGGACGGGTTCGATCGCTTCGCATACTCCATGAGCAAAGGTGCGGTTCGCTCGATGACGCTCTCGGTGGCGAAGCACTTTCTGGATAAGAACATTCGCTGCAATTGCATCTCCCCGGCGCGCGTCCATACTCCCTTCGTCGACGGCTATCTGAAGCGGAACTATCCCGGCAGGGAAAAAGAGATGCTGGCTGAACTGGCAAAAACACACAGCCCATCGGCAGGATGGCGAGGCCAGAAGGTGGCGGGGCTGGCAGTTTATCTGTGCTCCGACCTGGCCAGCTTTCTCGCTGGAGCCGACCTTCCTTTCGACCGAGGCGTTCTCAATTTACGAGGTTGAACCAGAGGGTTGGGGGATTGATGACACGGATGAGGTTGGCGCTGCTTGCATTCTTCGTACTCGCCGGGGCGAACGTTCCGCAACCTTTGGGTGCGGCAACCAAGAAGACGCCGTCCGCCAGTTCCGCCCTGGTTTATGTGGGCACGACGAGCAAAGGAATCTATAGTTATCGCTTCGACACTGAGACCGGCCGGCTCACGCCGACCGGTGTGGCGGCTGAGGCCGCCACACTTCAATTTCTGATCACTGACCCTCAGCATCGCTTTCTGTACACGGTGACAGAGGGGGGCCGGGAACGCGGAGCAAAGAGCCAAAATACAAACGGCTTTGTCAGTAGCTTCTCCATCGATCGCAAGACAGGGAGGCTGACTTTTCTCAACCAGGTCGATTCGGGCGGAAGCGTCCCGTGCCATCTGGTAGTCGACAAGACGGGCAAAATGCTGTTTGTCGTCAACTACGGCACTGGAAGTGTGGTTTCATTCGCCATTAAAGCGGACGGGAGTATCGGTGAAAAAACAGGCTTCGATCAACACAGCGGTTCGAGCATAGACCCTGCTCGTCAGGAGGGACCTCATGCTCATGCGACGGTGCTTTCGCCCGATAATCGGTTCCTGTTTGTGCCGGATCTGGGCACGGATCAGATCAAGATCTATCGGGTCGATGCGGCCAAGGGTACGTTCACACCTAACGATCCCGCGTTCGTTAGCGTGAAACCGGGTTACGGGCCGCGGCATTTTACCTTCGGATTGGGGGCGAAGTTCGCTTACGTTGTTTGCGAAATGGGCTCAAGCGTGATTGTCTTTTCCTTCGATCCGGTGAAGGGGTCGCTGACTCCAGTACAGACGATTTCCGACTTACCATCTGATTTCAAGGGAGTCGACAACTCGTCAGAGATAGAAGTCGATCCATCCGGCCGGTTTCTATATGCCTCGAATCGCGGGCATGACAGCATTACCGTCTTTGCCATCGATCCGGGCAAAGGGACCCTGACGAAGGTTCAGGTCGCGCCCACGCGAGGTGAAATTCCCAGGAGTTTCGCCATCGATCCAGGCGGCAAATATCTGGTGGCTGGAAATCAGATGTCGAACAACATAGTTGTCTTTGCTATCGATCAGAACGACGGTACGCTGAAGCCGGCTGGTCAAGTGCTCGATATTTCATTGCCTGTGGTTATCTCATTTGTTCCCGCCGAATAGCATTGGAGGCTCCATGAAGCTCTTCCGCACGAACCTTTCCAGACGAACCCTGGTTCAGAACGCCGGTTTAGTTGCAGGCGCCGGCCTGCTAGGCCTGGGTACCAGTTCGTCTGCTCGTGGCAACGCGAAGGCCCGTGCCCTGGCACTGGTCGGCGATCGCTACCACAACCCCGATTACATCCGAGTGAGTCTGAACAAGGTCTTCAAAGACCTCAACATCCCCATCGACTACACCATCCAATACGATCAGCTCTCGGCCAGTCTACTGAAGGATTATCAGTTGCTACTGATCCTGCGCGACGGCATGATCTGGCCCGACGGTTATCTTGGGCCGGATGCGTACGCAGCCTACGAGGCCGATCTCGAAACTCCCAAGACGTTCCCCGATCCCAACCCCGTCACGTGGATCACCGAGGAGCAGGGTGCGGCGATAAAAGGTTTTGTGAGCGCAGGCAATGGCTTCTATGCTCTGCACAACTGCAGCCATATCTCGCTCAGCTCCAAAAACTACCGTGAGGTTATGGGCGGAGCCTACCTCGGCCACCCGCCGCTGCGTCCATTCCAGGTTCATGCTACGGAAAACAAGCACCCCATCACAGAAGGCATGAACTCGTTCATCGTCAACGATGAGCAGCATTACGTCGCTTACGACAAAGACCCCAAGTACATCATTATGCAGGCGGAGAATATCGACGGTCTCAAGTACGAGGATCTGGGCACCAAGTCTGTTTCGGGGTGGGCCTACGATTTTGGCAAGGGACGGGTCGTATTCACCGCAGTCGGCCACACGATACACGCCATGTGGAATCCCCAGTACATCGAGATCCAGAAGCGATCCATCCGCTGGCTGCTCAAGGAACTTTGAAGTTCGTCCGCCGCAGTTAGACCTGTCCAGGAAGAGCTGCGCCCAACAGGAAACAGCAGGTCTCTCCACTCCGACGGGATGACAATTCTGTTGTCGGAGCGAGGCTCTCCTCGACCCGAGAACCTGCTGTTTCTTGTCTCAAGCTTTGACGCCGCTCTAAAGCCTCTGGGGCGGCACATAAAAATTCCGTTCCTTACCTGGCTTAAGCACGCTAAATTTAAAGCTCCCCTTTACCCTGGGCTACGAATCACCTGGAGAAGGGCTAATGCAAGCACCACGCACTACCTTTATCTACCTGGCCGTGGTTTTCGGCCTGCTTGTCATTCCCCGGGCACTGCAGCGCTTCCGTCTCCCTGCCCCGCTCACCTGTTTCGCCTTCGGCATCATCGTTGCCGGCTTTTTCAAGCCACTCATTACTGACAGCGTCATCTCCTATCTCTCGACCCTGGGCATTGCCGCGCTTTTTCTTTTCGCGGGCCTGGAAGTCGACCTGGGCGAGCTTCGGCGGCAGCTGCCCTCGCTGGCCGGACACTTCGCGGTGCGTGGGCTCGTGCTGGTGGCGTGTGCACGCATCGCCGCGATGTATCTTCACCTTGGCTGGCAGGTTGCCTGGCTGCTTGCCCTCGCGCTTCTCACTCCGTCGACAGGTTTTATTTTGGATATGCTGCCCCACTCCGGCCTTGACCATACGGAGCAGTCTGAAGTGGCGCTGCATGCGGTTGCCGGGGAAGTCACGGCCGTCTTTTTGTTTCTCGTGATTTCGCAGGCGGAATCCATGAAGACTCTGCTCATATCGGGCGGCGCGATCGCCCTACTGATCGCGTTCATGCCCCTGGTATTTCTTGCCCTGGGACGCTGGGTCGTGCCTTACGCTCCCGGCTCGGAGTTCTCACTATTGCTCATGGTTGGGCTTATCTGCGCGGTCATCACAGAGACATTAGGCGTCTATTATCTGGTGGGCGCATTTGTCGCCGGACTGGTCGCGCGGTCTCTCAGCAAACGCATGACCACTCTCGCCTCGAACGAGAATCTGGAAGCAATTCGTCTGTTCGCTTCTTTCTTTATCCCCTTCTATTTCTTCCACAACGGCCTCGGCGTACCGAGTGCTGCGCTGGTGGCGGCGTCTTTGCTTTATGGTTTTTTGCTTGCCGCCTGCATCATCCCCATTCGCCTGGGCGTGGTTTGGCTGCAGGCGCGCTTTATGCAGCATAGGGGGCACCGCGGCAGCTTGCGCGTTGCCATCGCACTCACCCCGACACTGATCTTCACCCTGGTTATCGCGGAATTGTTGCGGGAAAACTTTTCCATCAGCCCCCAGCTCTACGGCGGACTTCTAGTCTACGCGGCAATTGCCAGCATACTGCCCTCGTTAACTCTACCTGCTTTTGCCGAAAACTCCGTCGTCCCCATCGCCATTGAAGCGTGAACAGGGCGACTCTAACTTCGCCGAAGATTTTCGGCTGCCCTATCTTCCCTCACTGCCAGACGTGGACATAATCCACATACATTGGCCACCACTTGCCTGTCCCCAAGATCAGGAACATCTTGCTCTGCTCGAGAGCAGTGAATGGAGTACCAGGCCCTGTGGCTACCGTAGTGACCAGCTTATTGTCGAAATACCATTGCACCTGGTTCGGTGTCCACAGGCATCCGTAGGTGTGCCACGTGCTGAAATTCGTTCCCAGTGGAATCTTCGGTTTGTCATTGACGTTCTGAACCTGAGTGCTCGGAGTACTGTCGATCACCTGATGGACATTCGTCTCGTAGGTTGATCGACCGCCCTGGGTGTAATACTCCATGAAGTCGAGCTCAGCGTAAGGATTATTCACCGGTACCTGTCCGGTCACGAACTCGATTGAGGAGCTCCAGAAAGCCGGCCACCCCGTTCCGTCACTGCAGTACTGGCAAAAGAGGATCCTGGCCTCAAAGTATCCATGCTGCCAGGCCTGCACCGTGTTCTGAGGATCAGCCGTCTGCAGGCCATTGGAGTAGCCGCTGGTGTCGGTGTAGATGGCGAGGTAGCCGTCCTGAATCGAATAGCCCGAGGCTGGGAGCGTCAGGCTGGGATTGTAGAAGTTTGTCCGGTACCAGTTATAGTTGCCTGTTCCGTCGGGGGAAACGGTATCCGGTGAATTGAACTCGTCATCGAAAACCAGGTGGGTATAACCCGACGTCACCGCTTGACTGGGTGGTTTTTGGGCATCGGCAAAAGGTACGGCCGACAGAGCCAGCAAAAGCAGGAAGGTTTCTCTCATGGTGTCCCTCAGCAGCGCAAAAAAATAGTGCCTGCATCGAAGGATGCAGGCACGTCGTCAGCAACCCTCACTGCCAGACGTGGACATAATCCACATACATTGGCCACCACGCCCCTGATCCCAAGATCAGGTACAGTTTGCTCTGCTCCAGCGCAGTGAACGGAGTACCAGGCCCAGTGGCCACTGTCGTGACTAGCTGATTATCCAAGAACCATTGGACCTGGTTCGGCGTCCACAAGCAGCCGTACGTGTGCCACAAGCTGAAGTCCGTGCCCGGTGGAATGGTCGGCACGTTATTGGGGTTTTGAACCCCGGTCATCGGAGTGGCATTAATCCACTGGTGGACAGTCGTTGTGTAGATTCCCTGGACCGGTTGCGTGACTACGGCTGGTTGCGTGCTTGAGGCTGGTTGGGTGTAATACTCCATGAAATCGAGCTCAGGATAAGGAGCGCCCAGAGGCACTTGTCCCGTCAACAGAGCGGTTGAGGAGCTCCAGAAAGCCGGCCACGCGGCTCCAGCACTGCAATACTGGCAAAAGAGGATACTGGCCTCGAAGTATCCATGCTGCCAGGCATTCGCTGTGTTCTGCGGAGTGGCCGTCTGCAGACTGTCTGAATAGCCGCTTTGGTCAGTGTTGATTGCGAGAACGCCGTTCACGACCGAATAGGTCGGGCCTGGCAGCGCCATGGCAGGACTCACTGGGGCAGTTGACCCATACCAGTTATAGGTCCCTGTCCCATCAGGAGAAATGGTGCTTGGTGAATTGAACTCATCATCAAAAACCAGGTTGGTGTAGCCCGCCGCCACTGCCTGGCTCGGCGGGGCGGGGGCGGCCTGGACGGTTTGGGCACTAGCTAAAGGGGCGGAAAGCGCGAGTAAGAGCAGGATGCTTTCTTTCATGATGTCCTCAGCTATCTTGACCACACATATCGAGTGTGGGGCTGCCATTCAAAGGATCTCCCATTGAACGGACGGGGGTCGGGGAGGGGGAATTCCGTATGGGTAAAACAGGACCCGAACTACAATTTTGACCTGATAGCTTTCCGGAGACGCCGAAACAGGGCGTGTGGGCCCGACGCTGCGTAGAAAGGAGTGTATCTAGCTACCGCAGGGATTCACATGGTCAGGATTAGCCATTTGGGTAGCTAGGATTGCCCGGTCGCAACTAGCCGGGGCCCGCGTGAAGTAGCGGCTGGCGAAAAAGCAGTTTCATGGGATCACCATTGACGCACCGCACCGGCCGAGCTATTGTTGTGAAATCTGGTGTTCGGGAAGGCGGTGCGAATCCGCCACTACCCCGTAACTGTAAGCGCTGAGAGCTTGAACCAATTTGCTCGAGCCACTGGGATGTAAATCCTGGGAAGGCTGTTCAAGATCGACGAAGCGTGAGTCAGGAGACCGGCCAGATGCCCACCAGGGCCGTTTTCAGCTTCGATGGGAGAGCTGGAAAGCAACCTTACTGACGTAGTTTGCTCATCAGTCAGGACGCTGCCTTCTTGTTGGATCCCGCTTCGCGCCAGGTTCTTGACCTGCGCCAGAGGCGATGTATGCAATCAAACCACGGGAATCGGGTGACGCTCCTGCTTGGGGGTGCGCGCAGCGGCAAAAGCTACTACGCACAACGACTCGGCGAGCGTGCCGAACGGGTTGTCTTCGTGGCCACGGCGCAGCCTGGCGATGATGACGAGATGCGGCGCAAAGTCGACCGGCACCGCCACAGCCGTCCACAGCATTGGCAGACGGTCGAGGAACCTCTGGCGTTGGCCCAGGCGATCGCCCATCACGGCCCGGCTTGCGACCTGATGATCATCGATTGCCTGACTTTCTATGCCGCCAACCTGCTCGACGCGCAGGGTGACGAACAAAGCTCGATTGACGCTCTCTGCCTCGCCCTGCAGTCGCCTCCCTGCTCGGTGGTGCTGGTGTCGAACGAGGTCGGAAGTGGGGTGGTGCCGGAATATGCGTCGGGTCGACGCTTCCGCGATCTGCTGGGGGAAATGAATCAGAGCGTCGCCCGGGTCGCGTCCAACGTGCTTCTGTTGGTCGCCGGCCTTCCCGTGGTGCTCAAGGGAGCGCAGACCGTATGAGGAGGGCCTTGCTGGTTTTCATCATGCTGATGGCCGGCGTTGCGGCTCAGGCAAGCCGCGTGGTGACGGACGAAACCGGACGCAAGGTCACTGTACCCGACCATCCGCATCGGGTGATTTGCCTGGTGCCGAGTGTCACCGATACTGTTTTCGCACTAGGATCAGGCGATGATGTCGTGGCGGTAAGCGACTACACGACCTTTCCCCCGGCCGCCCTAAAGAAGCCGAGCATCGGCAGTCTGGTCAAGCCCTCGATCGAGACCATCCTCTCCTTCCATCCTGACCTGGTGCTTGGCACCAGCATTCCTGGATCGGCCGAGACCGCGACCCAATTAGAAACCGTTGGTGTCCCGGTCTATCTGGTCGACCCGCACGGTCTTGCCGGCATTCTGCATTCGGTTGACAGCGTGGGCGAAGCGCTCAATCGGGTCCCACAGGCGGCTTCACTCAATGCCAGCCTGGCTGCGCGTATCGAGGCGGTCAGAGCGCGAACGGCTGGTAAACCGGCGCCGAGAGTGCTGGTTCCAGTTTGGTATGACCCCATCGTCACCATCGGCAAGCACGCGTTCATCACCGAGATCATCGAGACCGCGGGAGCCAAATCGGTGACCGATGATCTGATCCCTGACTGGCCACAGGTCAGCATGGAGACGGTGATCGCGCGAGCGCCGGAGGCTCTGTTGCTCATCCGCGGGGGCAAAATCTCCATCGGCATGTTGCAGAACCGGCCAGGCTGGAGCAGTTTGCCGGCGATCCAGGCAGGCAAAGTCTACTACGTCGAGACCGGGATTCAGGATCCGAGTCCGGTGGCTATCGATGCCCTGGAGGAAATGGCCAGAGAATTTCATCCCTAGAGCGGAAGGGGAGTTTTCCGTTCTTCAACCCAACCACGGCAAGGTAACGAGAAGGCGGTGTGAATCCGCCACTACCCCGTAACTGTAAGCGCTGAGAACCGGGCAAGGACGATCAAAGCCACTGGGACAAGTCCTGGGAAGGCAGCCAAGGTTCGTGGACGCGTAAGTCAGGAGAACGGCCTTGCTTCACCCACCCGAGGGGGTACGCAGTGTTCGATTTCTCGATTTTTCGCAGTCCTTTCATGGTTGCGATTCTGCTACTCGCGCCGCTAAGAGCCCTCGGCGCCGAGGGCGGCACCTTGCGCGGAACTGTAACTGATCCGCTTGGAGCGGTCATTGTTTCGGCCACCGTTCAGTTACTCGACGGCACGACTGTGGCGGCCGAAACCACCACCGACGCAACCGGCAGCTATTCCTTCCATCTGCAGAAATCCGCTCGCTACCAGGTTCGTGTGGTTGCGCCGACCTTCCAATCCACCACCAGCAACTCCATCTTTGTGACGGCAGCGGCCCAAGCCCAGGTAGACATCACCCTGGCCACGCAGACTTTAACCCAACAAGTGACAGTGACCGCGACCGGAACCCCTACACCCGAGGCACAGGTAGGCGCGCCGGTGAGCGTGCTGACCGCGGATCAATATCGCTACGCGACCGAGGTGCAGGATCCGCTGCGCCTGATTCCTGGTGTTCAATTGACCCAGGCAGGGCAGGTGGGGGGCACCACCGGGTTGTCGATTCGCGGGGGAAACACCAATGCCAATAAGGTGCTGATCGACGGGGTTCCGGCCGACGACATAGGTGGGGCGGTTGAATTCGGCAACATCGATACCGTCGGCATCGATAAGATCGAGGTGCTGCGGGAGCCGAACAGCGCACTTTTTGGCTCCGATGCCCTGGCAGGGGTGGTGAGCCTGACCACGGCTCGAGGGAGCACCCTGCTTCCCTTGCTGACGTATTCTGGCGATGCGGGCAACTTCAATAGCTTCCGCCAGCTGGGCACACTCAGCGGCGCCTATCACCACTTCGATTACTACTCTGCCTTTGCCGCCACGCAGACGCAGAACTTCCTGCCCAATAATTCCTTCCACAACGGGACCTATGCGGGAAACTTTGGCTGGACACCGAATACAGCCAACGATCTGCGTTTTACGGTGCGGCATCTTACCGTCTCTGCCGACCAGCCGAATGCCATTCTGCTTTATGGCATTCCCGACGACGCAACTGTGAAGGAACGAGACAGCTATTACAGTGCTGCCTGGAACAACCAGACCACCGAAAAATGGCACAACCAGATACGCTACGGCGGCTTGCGCCTGAACTACAACTACACCGACTGGGCAGCGACCGGCATTTATGACCCAGACGAGGACGTCTACCTGGGCGCTCCGGTCAACATAAAGGGCGCAAATGGCTATCGCGTAAGCGGGCAGGCAATTTTTCAATACGGCGCGAGCTATGGCTCGACTTATCCCAACGACTACGTAGCCCCCAGTAAGCGGGACTTCGTTTATGCCCAGTCCGATTACCGGGTTAATCCGCATATAGTCGCCCTGGGCGCGTTCAAGTATGAAGATGAGCGTGGCTCGACGCTCACCTCCGGGGGAACACCTACCACCATCGAGCGCGGCAACTACAGCTACACGGTTCAGTTGGCTGGAGACCTATGGAACCGCCTCTATTACACCGTAGGCAGCGGTCTTGAAGATAACGGGCTCTTCGGTTTCGCGGCTACTCCTCGCGCTTCCCTTGCCTATTATCTGTTTCGCCCCAGCAACGCCCGCTGGCTCAGTGGAACCAAGCTGAACTTCAGCTTCGGGAAGGGCATCAAAGAGCCGAGTATCTACTACCAGAGCATCTCGCTTTATGACATCCTGGCCGCAGTGCCGGATGGCGGCGAGCTGATCAATCGGTATCACGTTTCTCCTATTGGCCCTGAGACCTCGCGAACCTTCGATGGAGGCGTGGACCAGCAGCTTTGGAACGGCCGCGTCCGCGTCAGCCTGACTTACTTTCACAATGAATTTACCAACGGCGTGGAATTCGTTCCCCAGTCTGCATTGCTGGCACTCGGTCTGCCCGCCGCCAGCGATCCGGCGGTTCAGTACGGAGCGGCGGTCAACTCCCAGGCGTTCCGCGCCCAGGGAGCAGAGGTGGCCCTGGAGTATAAGATGGGCGACCATCTTTTTGCCCGCGGCGGCTACACCTATCTTGACACAGTCGTGCAACAATCCTTCTCCAGCGAATCGCTACCCAGTTACAACCCGAACTTTCCCACCGTCCCCATCGGTGCTTTTTCGCCCCTGGTAGGTGCAAGGCAATTCCGCCGCGCTCCCCACTCCGGCTACTTCGGACTTACTTACAACCGTTCGCGATGGTATAGCTCGTTTACCGGGACATTGGTTGGCCGCCGGGATGATAGCGACTTTCTTACCGATTCAGATTTCGGTAACAGCCTGTTGCTGCCCAACCGCAATCTGGATGGCGCGTACCAACGTCTTGAGCTCGGCGGCGGCTACCAGGTCAGTCGATCGTTGACCGCATACACTGATATACAGAATCTGTTGAGTGAGCATTACAGCGAAGCGTTCGGCTACCCCGCGCTGCCCTTCACTTTTCGGGCCGGAGTGAAGATCAGCTTTGGAGGCGAATCTTGGCGATTGAAATAGCTACGGCTCCCGGCCTCAAGCGAGGCAGCCCACCTGAGGCGAGCCGGCGTCAAGGGCGTAAACTCGGCGCTCTGCCTCTTATCGTCGTATTGGCGGCGGCCCTGGGTGTCGTTGCGCTGTTGTCGCTGGCAACCGGGGCCGTGTCCATCTCACCCCGCACCATCCTTGCTGCGCTGTTGGGACATAAGCCGCTTAGCGAAATGCAGCGGCTCATCCTGTTTCATATCCGGTTACCTCGGGTGCTGGCGTCGGGGCTGGTCGGCTCGGGGCTGGCGCTGGCTGGACTTCTGTTCCAGGGACTGTTTCGCAATCCCATCGCCGACCCTTACGTTATCGGATCTTCAGGAGGCGCGATCTTTGGCGCCTGCATCGGGATCTTTTTCTTTTCCCAGTGGTCGATCTTCGGCTTCAGTGCCACTGCCCTGCTGGCCTTTGCCGGGTCGGCGGCCACCATGGCGCTGGTGTACTCGCTGGCTCGATCGGCGGGCAAGACCAACGTGGTGACCCTTCTGCTGGCTGGCTTTGCCATCAGCACCATATTTACCAACTCGAGCTACTTCTTTGAGCTCTTCGATAAGACGGGCGCCGGCAACCGTATTTTGCTGTCATGGCTGCACGGTGTGATCGGCATACCGGCCTGGAGCGAGTTAGGAGTGAGTGCGGCTCTGCTCGGCTTGGCGACCGTGGCTGCGCTCCCCCTGATGCGGACGCTGAACACCCTGGCCCTGGGCGATGAGTACGCGCAGCAGCTGGGGATAAAGGTTGAATCCGCGAGGGTATCGATCATCCTGATCGGTTCCTTACTGACCGCGGTGGCGGTCTCGCTCGGGGGCATGATCAGCTTCGCCGGTCTGATCGTGCCTCACGTCGCGCGGCTGTTGCTGGGCCCCGATCACGTTCGCCTGTTGCCCGTAACTGCGCTGGCCGGGGCCATTTTCCTCATGCTTGCGGATACCCTGGCGCGGACCATCTTTGCCCCCTCAGAGGTTCCGGTGGGCATCCTGATGGCCTTTATCGGCGGCCCCTTCTTCCTTTACCTGCTGCGCAAGATGAAACGGAGCTATACCGTATGAGCAGCCTGTTACGCGTAGACGGCGTGCATTTCGACTACCAGGGACAAAAGGTCCTGCGCCAGGCAACCTTTGACCTCGAAGAGGGTACCTGCAGCGCGCTGATCGGCACTAATGGTGCCGGCAAAACGACGCTGTTGCGTATTGCTGCCGGGGTGCTTCGCCCCGCATCGGGCAGTGTTCGCTTGCGCGGCCGGCCCATGGAGACGATCCCTCTGAAAGAGGTGGCGCGCACCATTGCGCTGGTGCCACAGCAACTCGAGCTGCCGTTTGAGTTCACGGTGCAACAAGTGGTGGAACAGGGCCGTACCCCATACATCGGTATGCTGCGGGGGCCTGGGCGCAGCGACCGGATAGCGGTCGATCGAGCCCTCGACCTGGCGGATATATCCAGCCTGCGCCATCGCATCTTCAACGAGCTAAGCGGAGGGGAACGTCAACGAGTCAAGATTGCCTTGGGACTGGCACAGCAGCCCCGACTGCTGCTGCTCGATGAGCCAACTCAGAACCTCGACATAGGAAGGCAGGTCGAGCTCATCGACTTGTTGCATTTTCTCCAGGCGGAAGGCATTACCATTCTGGCATCGATGCACGATCTGCACCTGGTAGATAAGAATTTCTCCACTGTGCTTTTGCTCAGCCCGGGGCAACCCTTAGCCAGCGGAAGTCCGGAGCAGATGCTCAAACCCTCGATCCTGGAGCACGCCTTTCAGTGCCCCCCGGACCGTCACCCGCTGCTGATCGAGCGCGCCGAGCTTTACCGAAAAGAGGCCCGATGAATACCGCATTGCTTAATAAGACGCAACAACAAATCGAGGAAGCGATCGGATCCATCGTTGCTCCGCCAGACGCCTATCTGGCCCAGGCCAGGGCTCGCCTCGACTCACTCACTAAGCCGCCTGGAAGTCTCGGCCGCCTGGAAGATCTCGCCGCCCAATGGTTTGCCATCCGTCAAGGGAGTGTCACTAGTCCCGCCAAGAAATCGGTCTACGTCTTCGCTGCGGATCACGGCATCACGGCGGAGAGGGTAAGCGCCTATCCCGCTCAGGTCACACGGCAGATGATGCTCAACTTCCTGTCTGGAGGAGCCGCCATCAACGTTCTTGCCCGGCTCAACCAGGTGGAAGTGAACGTAGTTGATGTTGGTGTGGATGCAGACCTGACCGGCCATGCAGGACTAGCACAATTGAAAGTGCGCCGGGGCAGCAGGAACATGCTACGCGAACCGGCAATGAGCGAAGAAGAACTGGCCGCGGCTCTCCTGGCCGGCCTCACACTCGCGGAAGCTGCGTACGGCAAGGGAACGAATCTGATCGCGGTGGGCGAGATGGGCATTGGCAACACCACTGCTGCCAGCGTTATGACGGCTGCGCTTACGGGCATGCCGGCCGGCCTGGTCACTGGCAGAGGGACCGGCCTCGATAGCGAAGCGTATGCGCACAAATGCCGAGTCGTCGAAGCGGTTCTAAGCCGCCACTTTGCCCAGCCCACAGGCCCTCGGGAGATTCTCCGCTGTGCCGGCGGCCTGGAGATCGCCGCCATGGCCGGCATGATACTGGGCGCCGCAGGGCGCCAGATCGCTATCGTGATGGATGGCTTTATCTCGACCGCCGCAGGAGCCATCGCCTGCAGCCTCGCCCCTGCCGTGCGACCCTACCTGTTTGCCGGGCATCAATCGCAAGAGCCCGGCCACCGGATACTGCTGGCCCATCTGGATATCGAGCCCATTCTCGACCTGAACATGCGCCTGGGCGAAGGCACTGGTGCAGTTCTGGCCATGCCTATTCTGGAAGCTGCCATGCGGCTCTTTCAGGAGATGGCTACCTTCACCTCGGCCGGCATCAGCGGGGCAACTGCATGAGCCTGCGCGCTCCGCGATTTGCAGTGGACATTGCGGTAGCATTTCAGTTCCTCACCCGTCTACCGGTGCCCCGGGTGGCGTTTGCGCCCGACGGCCTGGCGCGCGCAGTCAAGTTCTTCCCCCTGGTGGGCCTGGTAGTTGGCTCAGGCGCTGCGCTGCTCGAGAAACTGCTTGCACCACATCTCGGCCGGCCCGCCTGCGCTGTGGCAGTCCTGCTGTACCTGGTGCTCATCACCGGCTGCCTACATGAGGATGGTCTTGCCGATGTCGCCGATAGTATGGGCGGCTGGAGTCTCGAACAGCGGCTGACGATTCTTCAGGACAGCCGCATCGGCAGCTATGGCGTAGCAGCCCTGGTGCTTTCGTTGCTTAGCCGGGCAGTGCTGCTTGCCGGGCTGCCGCTCGAGCATTTCACCGCCTACCTGGTGTCTGCTCATGTGCTCTGCCGCTGGTCGAGCCTGCCGCTCAGTTACTATCTTCCGCCTGCGCGCGACAGCGAGGGCCAGGGTGCACGGATAGCCAGCTTGACATCTTCTGCCTCTCTGATCGTCGGCTCCCTATTTACTATTGCCACCGTGATTGTGGCTCTTCGCAAGGCTGCGATTGCTCCGCTGCTATCGGCTATGGTCGTTCCCCTGCTCAGCAGCTTCTTCTACATGCGAAAGTTTGGCGGTGTCACCGGCGACTGCTTTGGCGCCACCAATCAGCTCACCGAGATAGCCGTTTATGTCTGCGGGGTGTGGAAACCATGAGCCGCGTCTTGTTCATTCGCCATGCGGAGACGGAGATGGCCGGCCGGTATTGTGGCCACTCGGACCCCGAATTAAACGCACAGGGACGCGCGCAGCTGACGAAGCTGGTTCAACTGCTCTCCGCAGAGCCCTTCGACACGGTCTACAGCAGTGACCTGCGCCGCGCTAAGAGCACCGCTCAAGCCATTGCGGCTGGCAGAAACATCCCGCGGGTGCTGCGCCCGGCCCTACGGGAGATTGATTTCGGCGATTGGGAAGGCATGAGCTGGGAGCAGATTGAGCAATTGGATCCTGAGTATGCCCAGAAGTGGATGGCCGCCTATCCCCACCTTCCTGCACCCTCAGGAGAGAGCTTCCAGACGTTTGAGACACGGATTCTCGAGGAAGTGAATCTTCTCCTCGATGGCAATCCCGGTCCTATCGCCGTCGTCACGCATGCGGGTGTGTTGCGTGTGGTCTTGCGGCACCTGTGCGGTTGCTCAGAGCCGGAAGCCTGGCGGCAAACCCGGCCGTACTGCTGCGTCGTGCGCTATGAAGCAAAAGGAGAAAGTAGATGAGTATTGCAACCAAGCATGGAGATGCAGGCCAAACCGGGCTGGCTGGCGGCATTCGCATTTCAAAGGCGGACCTGCGTGTGGAGGCCTATGGCTCGGTAGACGAGCTGAACACCGTACTCGGTTTTGCGCGCAGCATTTGCAAGAATGACGAGATCGCGGGTTGGACGGAACAAATTCAAAAGACGCTCTTCCGGCTCGGCTCGGCATTGGCGACGCCTCCGGAGAGCCGCAAACCGCAGCCCTTCATCACTCCTGAAGACGTTGAGTTCCTGACCCAACTGGTCTACCAGATTGAAGCCACGGAGGGGATTCTTGCCGACTGGTCGCTGCCCGGCGCGCATACTGAGTCAGCGGCCTACGAGGTCGCGCGCACCGTCTGCCGGCGTGCGGAGCGCAATGCAGTACGGCTGGCTGAGAGCGGGCAAGAGGTCAAGCCGGAGGTGCTGGCCTACCTCAATCGCCTCTCTGACCTGGTCTGGCTTTTCGGGAGGTTAATTGAGTTGAACGCCGGCATCGATGCGCGTCTTCGCGACGGAACCAATCCCGGCCCGAAATGGTCCAGAGCCTGGTGAAACCCCGTACCTTCCAAAAATCCTCGGTGGCCCATATCTCGTTCGTATTTCGCGAGATGTGGGATACCAGGGTTCTTGACCCCTTTGCCTGTGGGGCCAAGAACTCGCCGATTAAGATCTGTGATATCCCATATCTCGCGAAAAACGAGCGAGATATGGGGCACCCGGGCGCTGTTGGCGGGGAAAGATCCTAAGCGTCATGAGCCAGGCCCGCGCCGTTATGGTTCTCGGAACCGGGTCCCATGTGGGCAAATCTTTATTGACGGCGGCGCTTTGCCGCATCTTTGCCCAACAAGGCTACAGTGTCGCCCCATTCAAATCGCAGAACATGTCGCTTAACTCAGCCGCGACCATCGAAGGACTGGAGATAGGCCGAGCCCAGGCACTGCAGGCTGAAGCGGCCGGCATCGCGCCTTCGGTTCACATGAATCCTATCCTCATCAAGCCGTCGGGCGATTGCTCTTCACAAGTGGTAGTGCGGGGCAAGATCTGGGGCCAGATCTCCGCCGCCGACTATCACCAGCGACGGGTGGAAGAACTGATGCCTATCGTGCGCGAAAGCTATCAGACGCTGGCGTCAAGCTCTCAAGTAATCATTCTGGAAGGTGCCGGTTCCCCGGCCGAGATCAATCTGAAGGAGCATGACATTGTTAACATGCGCATGGCAGAAATGGCGGATGCCCGATGCCTGTTAGTGGGAGATATCGATCGAGGTGGAGTCTTCGCTTCCCTGCTCGGCACCGTCGAGCTGCTGGATTCGCTTGAGCGCGATCGCATCCGCGGTTTCTCCATTAACAAGTTTCGTGGCGACCTCAGCCTTCTGGAACCCGGGGTTCGCATGATGGAACAGCGTCTGGGGAAACCCTGCCTCGGAGTGGTTCCCTATCTGCCCGGTCTCGCGCTGGAAGAAGAAGACAGCGTTGGCCTGCCACCAGTTACTCGCGCAGGCTGGTCGACAAGTGACAACGCGCCAGGCCGCCCGCTGCGCATCGCTGTGATAGCGCTGCCTTCTTTTTCCAATTTCACGGACTTCGATCCGTTGCGTGCGGAGCCGTCGGTCGATTTGCTCTTCTGCCGTTCGGCCGGGTTCCTGGCAAACACGGATGTCGTGATCCTGCCCGGAAGCAAACAGACCATGAGTGACCTGGAGTGGATGCTTGCGAATGGTTTCGGGCGAGCGGTGCACTTGCATGCGAGGACTGGCCTGGTGGTGGGCATCTGCGGCGGTATGCAGATGCTTGGCCAGGAGCTGGTCGATCCGGGCGGTATCGAGCGCGAGGGTCGCATGCCAGGACTTGGCCTGCTCCCCATCAGCACCACGATGCACGCAGACAAGGTAACCCGGCTCTGCTCCGGCACCATCCATGGGGATTCTCTTTTCGGCCAACCGCTGCGAGAAGACCTTATTGCCGGATACGAAATTCATGTAGGCAAGACTCTGTATCTGGATTACGCCGAGCCCTTCGCCACCCTGGCAAGTGGAGAGCGAGACGGATGTATCAGTGCCGACCGGCGGATACTCGGCAGCTACCTGCATGGCATCTTTGACGACGACTGTTTTCGTCATCAATTCCTGATCGCGGCCAGAAGCTTTCACAAGCTGGCCTCTCCATCAGCGTTCAACCCATGGAAGGCACAACGCCAGGAGTCGCTCGACCGTCTTGCTCGCCAGGTGAGCATGTCGCTCGACATGCATCGCATTTTCGCCTGGGTGGGGCTCAAGTACGAATGAAGACTATCGCCGCGGCATGCCTTCTCGATTGGATCGCCGGGGACCCGGAGTGGTTTCCCCATCCAGTACGGCTGATGGGGCGCGGCACCCAACTTGGGGAAGCGTTGTTGCACCGGCCCGGCCAAAGTGCATCGGAGGAGTTGATCGCGGGCACAGCCCTCACTGTCGGTCTGGTCGGCATCTCGTATTTCGTTACGGCCAAAGCAATCACGTGGGGCGCGGAGATTTTGCTTGCGTGGACCTGTCTCGCATCGCGCAACCTGGTCGATGAGAGTCTTGCCGTGATCCGAGCCCTCGAGAAAGCGGACCTGCCGCTTGCCCGGCAGAGACTGGCGAGAATAGTCGGCCGCGATACGCGGGCCCTCAGCGACACGGAGGTTCATCGCGCCCTCATCGAGACGCTGGCCGAGAGCGCCTGCGATGGGATCGTGGCGCCCATAATTTACATGGCCATCGGCGGGGTTCCATTGGCGATGGCATACAAGGCCGTCAATACCCTCGATTCCATGATCGGTCACGTCGACCGGCGCTATTTCTACTTCGGCAAGGCGGCTGCCCGGCTGGATGACGTGGCCAACTATATCCCCTCGCGCCTGACGGCGTTAGCGATCGTGGCGGCGGCTGGGAGGGAAAGCAAATCAGCCTTACGCATTTGGCTGCGTGATGGCAAAAAGCACAAGAGTCCTAACGCCGGCCAACCCGAAAGCGCAATGGCTGGCGCCCTGCGCGTCCGCCTGGGAGGCGAGAATACTTACGCGGGTGAGCACCTCTCGACGCCCGTGCTTGGAACGGAGTTCGAGCAGCCCAAGCTTCATCACGCAAAGCAAGCCCTCCGCTTGGTCACGGCCGTTTCTTTGCTCAGCACTGCCGCCGCCGTGTTGGTTCGAAGTCTGAGGAAATAGTGGCCAACCTCAGCGTTGACCTTCACCTCAGCGCGTACAGATTTCCGTCATTGCTGCCAAAATAAACCTCGCGGCCGGCGACAACGGGCGAAGAAAGGATCGTGCCTACACCCTGCATCCTGGCGATGCCGGCGATCATATCGTCATAGAAATCTGAGTCAAAAGCCGCTTCATAGTTGGGGGCTCCGTCGGGCTTGGAGAGCCCAGCCAGCTTTTGCCGGGAGGCGTCTGTTTGAAAATCCCAGGCGCGGGTTTGAGTTATGAGGTCGATCGCCGTCAGCTTGCCGTCATGAGAGCCGATATAGAGCGTGTTGCCGGCGATGGCGGGCGAGGAAAAGAACGGAAACTTGAAACTGAGTGAAAAAACTTGTCTTCCGGACGCGGCGTCAAGGGCATAAAACAGGGCCGAGTCGGAAGTCGCGAAGTACACCTTGCCGTTCAGGACCGCGGGCGAGCTGATAACCCATGAGCCCTTAGTCGAGAATGACCACCTCTTCTTCCCAGTCGCGGCGTCCAGGGCGTAGAGATTGGAGTCACGACACCCGAAATATACAGTGCCGCCGGCGACCGCCGCGGAGGACTGGATGCCCACCTGATTGTGTATGCCGGGATCCTCCCCGGTCTTGAAACGCCACTTCTCTTTTCCGCTGGTGGCGTCAATCGCGTAAAAATAACTGTCCCAGCTTCCAATGAAAAGCGTGCCGCCGGAGATCGCAGGAGAGGCATGGACCACGTCGCCGGTGTGAAACTTCCACTTGACAGCGCCCGTCTTCGCATCCAGAGCGTAAACGTTGCCGTCGCCGCTGCCAAAATAGGCAGCGCCATTCCAGACTACTGGTGAGGAGAGATAGCAGTCGAAGGGATCGGGCATTGTTTCGGCTGCAGGCAACGCGCCATGAATGTGTTTGGCGGCGAAGCGGCGCTCACCGGCATTGTTAAACCTCCACTTGAGCTTTCCGGTCACGACATCGACAGCATAGAACCAGCCATCGTAGCTGGGAAAGTAGATCAGGCCGCCGGCAACGGCGGGTGACGAAACCACGCGAGCCCTGGTCTTGAACTTCCATTTCATTGCCCCTGAGTCCAGATCCACGGCATAAAGATAGCCGTCTGTGCTGCCCACATAGAGCGAACCGCCGGCAACTGCCGGCGACGAGATAACCAGGCCGGCAGTATGGAATTTCCATTTGATCCCGGTAAGCCTGGGCACACCTGCCGCGTCGTACACGCCGGTATGTGCCCGGTTGCCGCGGAACATCGCCGTGTCCTGAGAAGGCGCCGCGGCGGTGAACCAGAGAACCGCGAGAAGAGCCAATAGGCGCCTTGTTCGACTCACACGATAGATCCTCTAGAAAATTATTTTCCCCCCGACTTCGAGCCGGCGATGGTCTATCCCCGAGAAGACAGAGTTGGTTTCATTGTTGCCGTTGGCATTGAAAAAGGTATTGCCAAACGATCCCCCAACCTCAGAAAAACTACCAAAGTCGATGTTCACGCCGGGTGTTCCGCGATATTGACGATTCGTGATGTTGTACGCGATGGCGCGGGTTTCGAAGGTAAATCGTTCGCTTATTTTGAAGTCTTTCAGCACTGCTAAATTTGCGGTATTTATGGTGTCGCCTCGCTGCAGGCTTCTTCCCGCGCCGGCGAACGGCGTGCCGTAATGTTGGGCGGCGGTTAAGTCGTTCACAATCCAATGGACGTTTTGTTTGGTAACCGGCACCGGTGTCGAGGCCGGGTTGTTGGTGAATTGCGGAGTGCTGTAATAGTCGACCAGTCCGCAGTCCCCGGCGGCCGCATTGAGACATAGGCCTACCGTATCAATGGGCGCCTTTGCGTTGGCCAGGATGGGGCGGCATGTGGTGCTGCCGGAGACCTGTTCGGGATCGCACAACGTGGTATCGAACGGGATAGAAAAGTCGGTGTAGTCGCTATGCAATGACTCGATAGCAGTGTAGGGCTGCCCGCTGGCATATCTCCAGACAGGATTGATCTGCCATCCTCCGAGCAGTTTTCCGGTAAGGGTGTTCTGCTTGAAGACGGGCACTTCAAAGATTACATAGATAGACGCGAGGTTAGGGTAGTCCAGTCCGCTGAGGCCCCGCTCCGCCTGGCTAAGGTCGAACGGGCTTTGCGCGTAGGCACTGGTATTGCCTCCGGTCAACGAGTTGTAGATCTCCGTCACATTGTCCATGTCTTTGCTGAAAGTGTAGGTGAGGCCGGCGGTGACGCCATGCCAATGCTCGACGCTAAGGCGAGTCTGGAGCCCGCTGTAATTGGAATACCCCGTGTTGCCGACCGTGAGCACATTGGTGTGATTGCAATCGACGTAGCCATCCGCGAATCCGGGTGTGTTGGGCGTGTTGCACGGCGTTAGGCCCGAAGGGATGACGTTGCCAAAACCGGCTTCGATCAGCGGCCCGAGCGCGGGGTTGCCGTTGCGCAGTTGAAACAGGCCAACCGCATGATTGCCCAGGTAACGCACCTCGCCAACAACATGGCTGTTGAGTGCCTGCTGCAGGCCGATGGTCCACTGCTCGGTGTAAGGATTGAACAGTTTCGCGTCCACGTTCTGCTCAAAGCGTGACCCGGGGTTGGCCCCGCGGGGTACCTGAGGGTCGATCACAGGACGCAAAGCCGAGCCCTGCCCGTTGGATGGTATGCAGTTCTGACAGGTTTGCAGCGTTGCCGCGTTCACCACTGGTGTACTCTGTGCGATGTTCACAAACGGGTTGTTAAACGTTGGATCGTAGCCGATGCGGAAGCCGCCACGAACGACCGTGTTGCCTTGTCCACGCAGCTTCGGCATCCAGGAAAAGCCAACCACCGGACCGAGGTTGTGTTTATCCAGTGGGAGCGACTGCACTGTCCGCAGACTTAATGGAAGCGACTGATCCCAGAACGCGGTGGCTGGGTTCGATTCCCGCTGCACCGTCAAGGCGTGCAAACCATTGAGTGGCTGGCTCTGGATCTCGTAGCGAAGCCCGAGGCTCAAGGTGAGGTTTTCGCTGGCTTTCCAGTCGTCCTGAAGGTAGACCGCGCCGTAATTGAACACCAGGTTATAGGCTGCAAGTCCTTCGGCATACAAGGTAACCGTGGGCGAACTGCTGATGTATTCGCCGAAGTTGTCGAAGCGCAAATCTCCATTGACATTGAACAGTCCCGTGTCGCTCTCCGGATAATGGTTGTACTCACCGCCCAGCTTTAGAAAGTGCTTGCCGGCTTGCCAGGAAACATTGTCCTGCAGCTGATGACTGCGCACAATTCTGCCTTGCGGCCACGCCGGATTCTCGCCCAGGGAGAGCGTTTGGCCATCGTTGAAATCCACACGTATCGGACAACCGGTAAGGATACCCGCGCTGGTGCAGCTGGCGAAGCCGCCGGCTTCAAAGGAAGTGGTGGATCGCGAGTAGCTGTAGCGCGCCTGGTTCAGAAAGTGGTTATTGAACGTGTGCGCCCAATCGACCCCCACGTAGTTGCTGGTACCGGGCACGTTGACAAAGCCTCCGGTGACTACCTCAGAGGGGGGGAAGTAATTTACGCCAAAATTGGTTGCGTTCTGATAGATGTAGCGGCCGAAGATACGGTCACGTTCCGTCAGTTGATAATCCACGCGTCCGGTTCCCTCGTAGTCATTGAACGGACCAACGATGGTGCGCCGCGCGGTGGCGAATTCGATCGGCTGTCCCAGTACATTCACGGTGGTCGGTGTTCCAAAGGTGAGATTGCCGCTGGAAATGCTCGCAGGGCCAATGGCTGCCAGCGCGCTGACCGCAGGATTATTGGGAAAAGCCTGTTGCAGTTGGCTGATTCCGTTCGGAGTCGGGGTAATAAAGGGGGCAGAGGAGGAGGGCGCCGTGCCGGTGCGCGTGTGCTCAAAGTTACCCGAGCCGAAGAACCACAGTTTGTCTTTCAGGATCGGGCCACCAAGCGTACCGCCCCATCGATTATCCCCGTACCGAGGCACCGTTGGCGGTATACAGCCGTCTGCGGGGTTCTCGCCCGGGGAACAGTTGCCCAACAGAGGGCTCTTTGACTGATTGGTAAGGGAGTCAGCCCAACTGCCGTTGTAGAACTCGTACCCGGTCCCGTGGAACGCGTTCGTGCCCGCCTTGGTAACGTAATTGACGACCGCGCCGCTGTTCTTTCCGTACTCGGCACTGTCATTGGTAATGATCTGTACTTCGGCAAGTGCATCCTGATTGCCAAAAAACACATTCGGGCCACCGATGTTGGTGTCGTTGTTGGCCTGTCCGTCCAGCTCGAAGTTGTTATTGCGATCGCGTAACCCGTTGGTCGAGAATTCGGCTCCGTTGTTATTGGTGAAAACGTTGCCACCCGAAGGGGATACTCCCGGCGTGAAGAGCGCGACGATGTCAAAGCCATTTCCGATAGGCAGATTTGCTATCTTCTGCGTATCAAAGGTCTGACTGACCTGCACCGAATCTGGCTGCAGTAGTGCTGTCGCGCCCTCCACGGTCACCGCCTCCGAATTACCAATCTTCAGTGTCTGCGCGCCGAGTGGCGTCTGCGCCCCCGAGGTCACATTGACGGCCTGGATATGGATCGAGATGAAGCTGGGCGCCTCAATGTTGACGATGTATATGCCGATCGGCATGCCGGGAATTTGAAAGCTTCCATTACTGTTGCTCACCGTCTTGAAAGTAGCATTCGTGCTGTCCTGGATCGCGGTGATGCTCGCGCCCACAATCACGGCGGAACTTGGATCCTGAACGGTGCCGCTGATCGAACCGGTCACGATGCCCTGGGCAAAGCCGGGCACGCAGTAAACGAGAAGAACCAATGCAATCAAGATCCATATAAAGCGCAAGTAGTTAACTGTCATGATTCCTCCGCCCGATTGAAACTCACCATTACGCAAGTCAGCGCCCAGGGCCGCTGTCGCGAAGCGATAAGTGACAAACAGGCAAAAAGGTGTGACCAATGAACCTGGAAATAATGTGAAACGATCGACACGTGAAACTTCAGTGCGCTGGGCCGCGGCAAACAATCCAGAATTCGGTAGAGGGACGACTTATCTGTACGTTCCGCGGAAGATAGTGACGGATGGCATCGATTTGCTGACGACTGGTTTCGTTTAGGGGACGATTCGTCGCTATCAATCTTCGCTTCCTGGGCCGTGACCCTTCACCCCTACAAAAATCCAGAAAATAAAGACAAAAATACTGCGATATGTGACGAGGCGCTGCGAGAGCGGGACGAGTGGCCAGCTTATCGAATAACTGCAGCGCAATCGGGCGACGTGCGTGCTTTAGAACCCTTTGCAGTTGAGTAAGTATGGTGTCGTTCTCCCCAGCGTGCCGGGTGGTCGCGGCGAGAGCAAATGAATGTGAGGTGATGTTATGCCATTACGTACCTTGCTCATGTCGCGCGCTCATTTGATATCTTTGCTGGCAACGCTTTTTCTGCTGCAAACGATAAGCGCCGAAGCTAAGCCCAATACACAGGAAGACCATTCTGCGAGTATGGCTGAAGTGCAGACAAAGGCAGCGAAAGGGTTTGTTAAGCAGGAGCTGGAATTGGCAGCCGATTATTTTGCAGGAAGAGGAGTGCCAAGGGATCTCGCTCAATCTGCCTATTGGTATCGGAAGGCGGCGGACCAGGGAAATCCCGCAGCACAACTTTACCTGGGCTATATGTATGCCGTCGGCATGGGCGTAACCCAGGATAAGGCTGAGGCAATTCGATGGTACGGACGAGCCGCATCTTCAAACTACTCCGAGGCCAAAGTAAACCTGGCAGCGATTTATATGCGCGGCGACGGAGTCAAGCAGGACACTCAGGAAGGTCTGCGGCTGCTGAAATCAGCAGCAGAGAAAAGAGATGGCCGGGCTGCCGCGTACCTGGGGTTGGCGAGCTACCTGGGATCGGGCGTTCCCGTCGACCGAGCTGCAGCGGAGGCCTGGTTCAAGATCGGCGTGAAACAGCATGACCCTGAAGCAGAATGCTTCCTGGCGCTGTTCGACGCCAATGATCCGGGGCGCGCGCCTGATCTTGCCAATGAGGCCAGACTACTACGGCTTTCAGCCGCCAGCGGCTATGTGCCAGCCATCCATAGTCTGGGCCTTCTGCTAGTTAACCATCCCGGCCTGCCGCAAGCGCCGCAGGAAGCAACCAACCTGCTGCTCTCGGCCGCCGGAGCCGGCTCCTGGCAATCGTCCACTGCCCTGGGTGTGTTAGCCCGCGATGGGCTGCTGGTGGCAAAAGATCCAGAAGCAGCCTATCGTTGGTTCCGCATAGCAGTCTTGCAGGGTGGGAGGCCGGCAGAGAACTATCTGCATGTCGAACTCCAGCTTGCGGCTACTCACGTTGCCGATACAGCTTCCGCGGAGCAGGAAGTTGCGGTATGGCTGCAAACGCATCCTAACCACGACCTATTTATCTTCGCCAGCGAAATGAACCCAAAGTATTTCCCCATCCAGGAGGTGTATGCTACGGCGCATGCCCCCACGGTGGACAACGAGGTTGGGAATCACGCTGAACAGCCTAACTAAGCAAGAGGCAGACCAAATCCGTCCGTTTTTCATGCACCCGCTGGTCTTCTTGTCGGGCTGGGTCGCGCTTGGGCTTTTGTTTGGATTTCAGGAGGTCGCGGACGCATCGATAAGTGGTTGGAAGATTCCGCTTTGGGCGCCCCTCATCGGCTGTGCACTTCAATTTCTGTTGTGGGGCCTCATCTTCCTGGTTATGTGGCGCTACCTGCGCGCCCACATACTGAACGCTTCCCCGCGACAGATGCTTTTGCAGTATCTGCCTTTGAGTATTCTCGTCGGCATCCTCTTGGAAGTTATCTTTGTCGCTATCTTTCCCTACCAGGGCCCGGGCAAGCACTACACTTATTCTGCCCGCCTCGAACGCTATTTGTCTTCTGAGCTGATCACGGATGTAGCCATCTTCTGGATCGTATTTGCTCTTTTCCGCGGCATTGGCTACTACCAGCGATTTCGGGAGCGAGAGCAGACGGCTTCACGCCTGCAGGCACAGCTCATCCAGGCCCGGCTGCAGGCATTGCAGATGCAGCTCAACCCCCATTTTCTGTTCAACACCCTGAACTGCGTTTCCGGGATGATGCGGTCCGACCCCGACGGCGCTGACGAAATGTTGGAACGATTGAGCAGCCTCTTGCGTATCACACTGGCAAAGGGCCACGCACAAAAGGTTCCCCTGCAAGAGGAAATGGATGTCATTCAACTCTACGTCTCGATACAGCAGTTGCGTTTCGGCGATCGAGTACGCCACAGCATTGAAGTTGCGCCTGAGGCATGGGATGCCCTCGTGCCTACAATGATTCTTCAGCCGATTGTTGAAAACGCCTATGTTCACGGAATTTCGAAGTCTCTCGGAGAAGGAACGATAACCATCAGGGCTTGCGTCGAAGGGGATACACTGTGCATATCTATACGCAATGCGGGCTGTGTTCCGGGCTCATTCGGCGATGCGCCGAAGAGGCAGGGCGTCGGCATCGCGAATGTAAAGGCTCGTTTGGAGTTGCACTACGGAAGCCGGCAAAGCTTTTCTATCCGGGAGATTGTTCCCGGCGATGTAACCGCCGTCTTTCTGCTTCCCCTGGAGATCGACAAGAGTCCAAGCAGTGACCACGCGGAGTCCTTGTATGCCGCTACAAGTAGTGATCGCGGATGACGAAGTTCTTGCCCGGCAAAAGCTATTACAACTCCTGCGAGAGGAACCAGACATAGAAGTGGTGGGCGAAGGCGCCAACGCCGCGGAAACGATCGACCTGGTTCAGCTCACCCAACCCGATGTGTTGTTGCTAGACGTTCGCATGCCGGGCATGGACGGCTTCGATGTCGTCTCAGCTCTGAGCTGTTCTTCCGCCCTCGGCCTTCCGAGTATAATCTTCACCACTGCCCACGACCAATACGCCTTGAAAGCCTTCGAGGTGCATGCGGTCGATTATCTGCTGAAGCCATTCACTCGTGAGCGGTTGAGGATTGCCCTCGAGCATGCGCGTGAACAGCAGGCGCGAAGGCGGGCAAACGGGGCGGTTAAGTCCACGCAAAAGAAGGAATATACCAACCGACTGGTGTTTCGCTCCAAGGGGCGAATCCTTTTTCTGCCTATTGCGGATATCCGCTGGATCGGCGCGGAAGAAAATTATGTGCGCATCTGTGCCGGCAAGGAGAGCCACATGCTCCGCAATACGATGGCTAATTTTGAGACCAAATTGGATCCCGACCTTTTTCTCCGGATTCATCGCTCTGCCATCGTGAATCTCCAACATGTCAAAGAATTTCGCACCGACGGCAACGAGGGGGAGTGCTTCGTTACCATGTCAGACGGACAAAAGCTGCCTGTGAGCCGAGGATACCGTTCGCGCATTACCAGCCTTATCGCGCGCTAAATCCCTTCGCGCCAACTGTTCAATTTCGAACAAAAGATTTCGCTTGTGGACAACCCGCCGGGGGCCTGGCTCCGCCCTAACCATTTGTTTTCGACGACTTGGATATGGCCGACGGCATGCAATCGATAGGGCACGATGCTGAATGACCTGAAGTTCGCATTGCGACAACTGAGGAAATCGCCTGGATTCACGCTGACCGCCGTGATCACGCTGGCGCTGGGAATCGGGGCCAATACCGCGATCTTCTCTATGGTGGACTCGATCATGCTGCGCCCGTTGCCCTTTCCGCAACAGGACCGGCTGACACGGATCGAATACAGCGCAGGCGAGGTCAGTTTCTTTCCCAAGGGCTGGATCCGGGCCCTGGGGGAGCATTCGGATTCCTTCACGGCAATCAGTGGGTTCGGAGTGGATGCGGAGTCGAATGTGGCCCAGGCCGACTCCTCCGAACGGGTGTTTGGCGCCGAGGTGCTGGCCAATGCTTTTTACGCACTCGGGATTCATCCCGCCCTGGGCAGCTTCTTTACCCGTGACGACGAAATAGGCGGGCGCGATTCTGTGGTGGTGCTGAGCTACGGTTTTTGGCAGCAGCACTTTGGGCAGAATCCGAATGTGATCGGGCAGACCATCCGCATCGACGGCATTTCGCGCCGGATTATAGGCGTGATGCCCGCCGGAGTGCGGTTCCCCTACGCCGACACCCAGTTTGTTACGCCGGTGGCGTTTAAAGGCGGTGATCCGATTGATCCCTGGCGAAACTTCGACTTGCGAATCTTTGGGCGGCTGAAGGACGGAGTGACTCCGGCGCAGGCCCAAGCCGAACTACACCGGCTGCATGCGGCCTTGCTGCCGCTGTTTCCCTGGCGGATGCCGGATACCTGGGCTTCGGATCTTACGGTAGTGCCGCTGCTGGAGTCGGAAGTAGGCGCGATGCGTCCGCGTCTGCTGCTGTTGTTTGGCGCGGTGGGTTTGATCCTGCTGATTGCATGCGCCAATGTGGCGAATCTGATGCTGGCACGGGCCGCCGGCCGCGAACGCGAGATGGCGGTTCGCGGGGCGTTGGGTGCTTCTTCGGGCCGGCTGATGCAGCAGTTGTTGTCAGAGAGTGTATTGGTGGGTGCGCTGGCGGGGACTGCGGGCTTGCTGGCAGCGGCTACGAGTCTGCAGGGTTTGGCGCGGCTACTGCCCGCGGACACTCCGCGGCTGAATGAGATATCACTGCACTGGCCGGTATTTCTGTTTGCGGCGGTGGCCTCGTTGATGGCCGGATTAATCTTTGGGCTGATCCCAGCACTGAAGATGGCATCGCCCAACCTGCAGGGGGCTCTGCGCGCAAGCAGCCGCGGCGTGGCCGGCAAAGCATCGCAATTCCGGGTGTCTTTGGCGCTCGTGATGGGGCAGATCGGGTTGTCCGTCGTGGTCATTACCGCAGCCGGTCTGCTGCTCCACAGTCTCTACAGCCTGTCGAAGGTGGATCCGGGGTTTCGCACCGAGCGGGTGGTGACGGCAGAGGTATCGCTGGATGCAACCGCATGCCAGGACAAAGGGCGATGCAATGCCTTCTTTGCCACCCTTCTGGATCGCGCCCATGGCATCGCGGGAATGGAAGCCGTTGCGCTGACCGACTCATTGCCGCTCAGCGGACGGGATAACAATTATGTTTACGACGCCGAGGGTCATCCCCGGGATGCGCGGCAGGGCGCCTTGCTTGCCACCGGACGCACCGTGTCACCTGACTACTTCGCCACCCTGGGGATGCGGTTGATGCGGGGGCGCATGCTGACCGCTCAGGACGGGTCAGGATCAAGCCATGCGGTGGTTATCAACCAACGGATGGCGGAACGGCTGTGGCCACAGCAAGACCCCCTGGGTAGACACATGGTCGATGTTAGGGATGAACCGGCGCCGGCGGTGTGGAATAGCAGCGCGGCGTCTGTGGTGGTGGGCGTAGTGAGCAACACTCACGACGGCGGTCTTGCGGGCGGGTTCGGTGATGAAGTCTATTTGCCCATGACCAACACCCGTGAGCAGCCGGTAATGGATATCCTGCTGCGTACGCGTACGCGCACGAGCACTTCTGAAGTGGCAGCCGAGCTGCGAAGGGTGGTGAAAGAAGTCGATCCACAGGTGCCGGTGACGCGGGTCCGCAGCCTGAACGAGGTGGTGGCGGCGTCGATGTCGGCTCCACGGTCGCTGGCGATTCTCTTGCTCTGCTTCGGTGCTCTGGCGCTGTTGATCGGCGGAGTGGGAGTTTACAGTCTGATCGCTTACGTGGTGAGCTGGCGGACGCGCGAGATCGGTATTCGGCTGGCGCTGGGCGCAATGCGATGGCAGATAGTGGGCGCAATCGTGAAGCAGAGCCTGCTGCTTGCCGTGGGAGGTTCTGCTGCCGGATTGGTTGTGGCTGCTCTGCTGATGCGGTTTCTGCGCAGCTTCCTATTCGGGGTCAGCGTGCAGGATCCACTCACCTTTTGCACCGTGCCTGCGCTGATGTTCCTGCTGGCAATATTAGCGGCGTGGGTTCCGGCACGCAGGGCGGCCGCCGTCGATCCGATGGAGACACTCAGGAACGAATAGAGCGTAATTCAGCGTCTGCTTGAGAGAAAGTGAACAGCAGCTCCACTACGCTACGCTCCGGACGGGATGACAATTCCATTGTAGGGATCAATGGGCACAAAAGAATTGTCATCCCGACCGTAGTGGAGCTGCTGTTCACTTGCTCTCAGGCAGACGTCATTTTGCGGATGGTGTTGGTGGTGCTGGCGCCGTTAACGGTCGGCACAATTTCTACCCGGCCGCCCCAGGTGGTCATATCGTCTGCTCCGACAATGTTCGAGGCGGCGTAGTCTCCACCCTTTACCAATACGTCCGGGCGCAGGGATCGGATCAGTTCCAGCGGGGTAGGCTGGTCAAAGATGATGACCGCGTCGGTCGAGCCCAACGCAGCCAGAACGCGCGCACGCTCCTTTTCTCCGACCAAGGGCCGTGCAGGCCCCTTCAGCCCTCTGACGGAAGCGTCGCTATTCACACCGATGACCACCTTATCTCCAAATTCGCGGCACTGTTCGAGCAGCGTAATGTGGCCCACGTGCAGGATGTCAAAACAACCGTTGGTAAAGACGATTCGATCCCCATTCGCACGCCATTCCGCCAGACGAACCAGCAGGTGTTCAAGATCGAGAATCTTGTCCGGGGCTTTCATCTGGGCCGACGCGGTGAATTCGGCCACCAGCTCGTTGCGGGAGATAGGGGCGGTTCCCGTCTTGCCGACCACGATGCCCGCAGCAATGTTGGACAGGGTAACGGCAGTCTCCGGGTCAAGTCCGGCGGCCAGAGACGCCGCCAGGGTGGCGATGACCGTGTCGCCCGCTCCGGTGACGTCGAAGACTTCGCGGGCGCGGGTGGGCGAGTGAAAAACCGAATCGGGATAAAGAATGCGAATGCCCTTCTCGCTCATGGTGACGGTCATGTAATCGATACCGAGCTGCGCAACCATCCTTTGCGCCGCGGCCAGCAGTTCCGCCAGGTTGCGGCTGCCAATGCCTGTGACCAGCCCGAGCTCCTGGAGGTTAGGGCAGATGGTGGTGGCGCCGGCATATTTGCTGAAGTCCCGATCCTTGGGATCGACCAGTACGGGGATCCGTCGTTCCCGGGCCCGGGTGATGACGGCCTGGCAAAGCGGCGCACTCAAGGCGCCCTTAGCGTAATCGGAGAGAATCACCGCGTCGGCGGTGTTCACCAATTCGAGCGCGCGCTCGAGCAATGCCTGGTGCTCGGCGGGTGGATGCGGGTCAGCACTCTCAACGTCCAGCCGCAACAATTGCTGATTACGGGAGACGATCCGGGTCTTCGAAATGGTGGAATGTCCGGAAACGATCATCCCGGAGAAATTGACGCCGGCGGCGGCGAGCAATGCGCTCAACTCACGCATTTCACCATCGTCGCCCCAGAAGCCTGCCTGCCCGACCTTGACCCCCAGGCCGACCAAGTTCATGGCCACGTTGGCCGCACCGCCGGGGGCGCTGGTGGTCCGTACCGAGCGGAGCACCGGGACAGGGGCCTCGGGCGAAATGCGATCGACATCACCCCAAATGGAGCGATCCAGCATCACATCGCCGATCACTAGGACGCGAAGCGCTGCGAATCCGCTTTCAATAAGGGAGAGAAGGCGAGACTGTTCTTTCACCAGCATCTCTTCATCATCGCAAATAAAGAGCCTGTCTTGCGACTGGCCTATACTACGAGGAGCCAGGGATAAGGGGATTTATCCTTCTGCAACGAACGTATGGCGAGCAAGTTACCAAATTCCAGAGATGTCAGGGCCCAGGTGATGCGGATACTGCGCCCCGCCACCAAATGGGGCGACGTCACCGTCTGGGTGGGGATATTGTGCGTGCTGCTCTGGGCTGCCGATTTCTTAGGCGCGAAGGTGGACGGCTGGGCGGCATTTACCACCACGGTGTTCGCCTTCCTTGCCGTGGTCCAGTTCTGCCGCTGGGGTTATCGCCCTCTGATGTGGCGGCTGCGGAATCGATTGATCGTCACCTACCTCTTCATCGGCGTCATGCCGATCCTGTTGTTATTGCTCATGGGCGGCGTTGCCGGCTATCTGTTTGCCGGCCAATTCGCCACCTATGTTGTGTTCTCTGACTTGCACTCGGAGTTGCAGCATCTGCAAGCAGCAAATGATTCGCTGGCTGCGCAGTTATTCCCTTTGGAGAGTTCGGGCAAACTGAATGAAAAGATTGCCGGAGAGTTCACCCGGGCCTCGGACGAGAGGTTCCCTGGGCGGACGGTTACGGTGTCGCGAATCGGAAAGGGCTTTGTTCTCTCCACCGGCGGAGAACTCCTCAACACGCTGCCGGCGCGAGTGCCTGATTTTATCAGCGCAGACTTCACCGGTTTCGTCGTCGATGAAGATGCCCTGCATCTGCGCGCTATCAGGCTTACCGGTGATGGCGCTCGCCGGATCGCTTTGATCTCCGATATTCCCATCACGCCCAATCTACTCCTGCCGACCACGGCGCGCCTTGGTAGAGTGACGTTGTATCCTCCTGACCGAAAAGGGGACCTTCATTACCCCACCCTGCCAGATATTCGAACGCCTGTGACGGCCGGCCGGGTGCCCCCTCGTTCCCATTGGTTCGACATAACCCTGGACTTTCCCACGTTCTTCAATGTGGTGGACTGGCAGAATGGAGCAAAACAGGAGCAAGGGCTCATCGATGTCGGCACCCGGCCCTCGATGCTTTATGCGACCCTGTTCGCTACCTTGGGAGACAAATATCTTTCAATCCGCGACATCTTGTTCGCAATCTCTATCTTTTTCGGACTCATTGAGCTGGCTGCCCTTTATATCGGTGTTCGCCTTTCGCGCAGCATGACTGCTTCGGTAGGGGAACTCTATCGCGCGACGGAACACGTAAACCGCGGCGATCTGAGCCACCGCATACAGCTTCGCGGCCGCGATCAAATGGCGGCGCTTGGACAGTCGTTCAACTCCATGACCGGGTCTCTGGCCAAACTGATTGAAGAGCAGAAAGAGAAACAGCGGCTGGAGAACGAACTCAGCATCGCCTACGAGGTGCAGGAGCTGCTGTTCCCTCGCCAGATGACTGACCTGCCCTCGCTCGAAGTCCACGGGGTCTGTGTTCCTGCGCGCACCGTCAGCGGCGACTATTACGACTTTATTCCCCTGGGCAGCGACCGGTTGGTTCTCGCCGTCGGAGACATCAGCGGAAAAGGAATTTCGGCTGCCCTCTTGATGGCCACGGTGCACGCCTTCGTTCGCGCTTATTCGCTCGAACCCGAAATGGCGTTGATGCCCGCCTCGTTAGGCTACGGATCCCGGGAAGATCAGCGCATGTACTACCGCGGGGACGGAAGCACCGAGTCTCAAGTCGCGCCGGCCATGCTGATGACTACCTTGAACTATCAGCTGTATCGCAGCACCCCGGCCGCAAAATACGCAACCATGTTTCTCGGTTGCTATGACGCTAAGGCGCGGGTATTGACGTATTGCAATGCCGGCCACTTGCCACCGTTCATTCTGCGGGCGACGGGCGAAGTTTTTCGGCTTGGGGTGAACGGCACGGTGGTCGGTTTGTTTGACGGTGTCACCTATGACGAGTCGACCCTGGTGATGCAGCCTGGCGATATCTTTGTCGCCTACAGTGACGGTGTCACCGAACCGGAGAACGAGTTCGGTGAATTTGGCGAGGAGCGGCTGATCGAATTGATCCATGAGCATCGCAACAAGCCTCTGCCCCGCATCACCGAAATTGTGTCCGGGGCGGTGGCGGACTGGATTGGCACCGTTGAACAGCCGGATGATATAACCATCGTCCTTGCCCGCTGCACCGTCCCTTCTGCGTCGAGGGCCTGATACGATTTGGCTATGAACTGTCGCGCACTCGGCCGTACCGGTTGGAAAGTTTCAGAGATTAGTTTTGGCGCATGGGCCATCGGCGGCGCATGGGGCGAAGTGAGCGATGAGGAGTCGCTCGCCGCACTCAACCAGGCGATCGACTCCGGCATCAACTTTCTCGACACCGCGGATGTCTACGGCAATGGCCGCAGCCACCGCCTGATCGGGAAGCTGAAGAAGTCTCGCAAAGAAGAGATCATTGTCGCCACCAAGGTGGGCCGGCGTTTGCCTAAGCAGACGGTCGAGGGCTACAGCCGAGCCAACCTTACTTCCTGGGTCGACTACAACCTACTCGACTTGAACACAGAGGTTCTCGACCTGGTGCAGCTCCATTGCCCGCCGACCGATGCTTATTATCATCCGCAGATCTTCGGCATGCTCGACGACCTGGTGCAGGCGGGCAAGATCCGCTTCTACGGGGTGAGCGTGGAACGCGTAGAAGAGGCCCTGAAGGCCATGGAGTACCCCAACGTGCAGAGCGTGCAGATCATCTTCAACTGCTTCCGCCAGCGTCCGGCGGAACTCTTCTTCCCCCAAGCTAAGCTAAAGCAGGTGGGTATCCTGGCGCGGGTTCCCCTCGCCAGTGGTCTGCTTACGGGTAAGTTTCGCGCCGATACCAAGTTTGGCACCGACGACCATCGCAATTTCAATCGCCGTGGCCAGCAGTTCGATGTCGGCGAAACCTTCTCCGGCGTCGACTACGAGGTGGCGTTAGCCGCGGTCGAAGAAATGCGCGCCCTGGTGCCGCCCGGCGTAACCATGAGCCAGTTCGCTCTGCGCTGGATCCTGATGTTCGACGCGGTCACTTGTGCCATCCCTGGGGGTAAGCGCCCCAGCCAGGTGGCCGACAATGCGAGTGCCTCCGATCTTCCGCCGCTCACCCCGGATGTCATGGACGGCATCCGCAAAATCTACGATGCGAAGATTCGCCCACTTGTGCATCAGCTCTGGTGAACTTCTTGATGGGAAAGTAACGCAGACTCTAAAGCCCCATGGTGGTTGCAGTAACTATCAACGGGCTAAAGCGGGTACCCTTCACTGAGGGGACTGCCTTTAGGCCGTCCATCAATATCGCAGAACGAATCCGGCTTCAGCCGCTCAGGGGCAAGTGGGTTGGGTGACCTTTTGCACCTCTGCTAGTCTTTCCTCATACATGCGTATTGATGCCTTGAGCCTTACCCTCGCCACCTCTTTCTGTCTTTCTGCTTCGACCTCATTGGCCGCACCGCCTGCCTCCGTCGCAGAGCGCGTCGCCGCCCAGAATGCGCTCTTTGAAGAGCAGTATCAGGCCGACCTGAAAGCCTCGCCGCAAACCGCAACTGCCTTCGGCGATTATCGCTACAACGACCAGCTGGACGACCAGTCCATGGCCGAAGCTGAGCGCGAGCACGCCACGGACGAGAAATTTCTCGCCCGCCTCAAAGCCATCTCCACCACCGGCTTCGACGAGCGGGACCTCCTTTCTCACGAACTCCTTGTCCGCACCCTCGATCAGCGCAATGAAGACTACGCATTCAAGGATTTTGAGATGCCCATCTCCCAGATGGGCGGTCCTCACGTTTATCTCGCTGATCTTCCACTCTCCTCTCCGTTCAGCAGTGTCAAGTACTACGAGGACTACATCTCGCGCCTGCACCAAATTCCGCGCGTATTCTCTCAGACCGAAGAGGTGCTTCGCGCTGGTATGAAGGACCACCTCATGCCGGTGCGCTTTCTGCTGGAGAAAATCCCCGGTCAGTGCCAGGGGGTTATTGCCGCAGACCCGTTCCTGCTGCCCACGAAGAAGTTCCCGAGCAATATCTCCCCCGCCGATCAGCAGCGGCTCACACGGCAGATTACAGACGCTGTCAACAACGAAGTGCTGCCCGCCTACAAGGCGTTTGCAGACTTTGTCGCCACGGAATATGCTCCTCACGGCCGCACCACGCTCTCGATAACCTCGTTGCCGGGTGGTGAAGGCCGATACCAGCACAACATCCGCAGTCGCACTACCATCAGTAATCTGACTCCCGACCAGATTCATCAGCTTGGCCTACGGGAGATGGACCGCATCGGGGCCGAGATGCTCGCCATCGCTCATAAAGAGGGCTTTTCCGATCTGGCTTCGTTCGACGCTTCGCTTAAGAAGAACCCGAAATACATTCCAACCTCTGCCGAGCAGATCCTCGATGACTATCGCCGCTACCTCGGCCAGATGCAGGCCAGGCTGCCGCAGCTCTTTACCTACATTCCCGGCTCGCCGGTGACCGTTGAAGCGATCCCGGCATTCCAGTCGGCGATGGCGACCCACTATCAAACCGGAACTCCGGATGGCAAACGCCCAGGCCGGGTCGTGGTCGCCACTTCCGACTTTGCGCATCGCACCCTGATCGACGATGAAGCGACTGCCTATCACGAAGGCATCCCAGGCCATCACATGCAGCTGTCCGTCGCACAGCAGATGACGGATTTGCCCAAATTCCGCCAGCACTCATTCAACTCGGGCTACATCGAAGGCTGGGCGCTCTATGCCGAGCAACTGGGCAAGGAGGTTGGTTTCTACCAGGATCCTGTCTCCGACTATGGCCGGCTGGGCAGCGAGCGGCTTCGCGCCGTTCGCCTGGTGGTCGACACAGGTATCCACTCCAAGGGCTGGACGCGCGACCAGGTGGTCGAATTCTTTCGAAAAACCGGGGTCATCGACGAGCCCATGATACAGACCGAAACCGATCGCTACATCGCGTGGCCGGCCCAGGCCCTGAGCTACAAGCTGGGGCAGCTCAAGTTCCGCGAGCTACGTGAGCGCGCCCGCAAGGAACTCGGTCCCAAATTCGACATAAGGACCTTCCATGACGAGATGCTGAGCGGCGGTGTGCTGCCTCTCGACCTGCTTGACGCTCGAACTGAGAGCTGGATCAAAGCCCAAAAAACTGCCGGGCAAACTGCAGCTGGCAGCTAGAGAAGCCCTCTGTTATTAATGGGTTGAAGACGATCATGCAACTAGTACCGTAAGTTGCAGAATTAACGGGGCGTGGTCCGGGGGTCGTGCGAAACAGTCGCTCCACTGCGCTCCCCAGATTTCCTGTCGATCTTGGTGGCGTTGGTGCGCTTCATGCGCCTTTCTTTGCGGAAAGGCGCACACGCGGACTTGTCCAATGATGCGTGGCAGGAAATCCGGGTACGCTACGGTCGGGATGACAATTCTGCTAGGAACGGACAAAAATGCAGATCCCTCGGCTTCGCTCGGAGGTTGTGACTTTTTTGGTGCACCATCGCGAATAGATCGAGTTGTTGGCTGGGTGAAGTTGTAAGAAGAGATATGGGCAACAGCGAAGTGGGGGGAGTTCAGCAGAAGGGTGCGGTTCGTCTGCGTAAGCCAGAACGTCGTCAGCTGGCGATGGTAGTGCAGTGTGCCGATGATCTGGTGCGAGCGCTTCATCCCGTGCGGACGGTCATGGCGGTGGTGGAGAAGCTGGATGTGAGTGGCTTTTGCGAGCCGATCCGCGCCCGGGAGGGGATAGCGGGCCGCGATGCGACCGACCCGCGTCTTCTGGTGGGTTTATGGCTGTACGCGTGTATCCGTGGCATAGGTTCAGCGCGCGAGCTGGCGCGTCGTTGCGAAGAGAGTGCGCCGTTCCGCTGGTTATGCGGCGGAGTCAGCGTAAATCATCGTCTGCTGTCTGAGTTCCGCACCGACCACGGTGATGCGTTGGACGATCTGTTTACCCAAGTGCTAGTGACGCTAGTGGACAAGGATTTGGTGCGCGTGAGCCGCATCAGCCAGGATGGAGTGCGGGTGCGAGTCAGCGCCGGAAGCAACAGTTTTCGTCGCGAAGAGCGCTTGCAGCAGCTGCTGGTGCAAGCCCAGCAGCAAGTGTTGGAGTTGCGTAAGCAACTGGAATCGCCGGCACAATCGGCAGCTGTGACGGTGCGGCAGAAGGCGGCGCGTAAACGAGCCGCGGAGTCGCGCCAGCAGCGTCTGGAGGCGGCGATTGCGCAGTTGCCGGAGCTGAAGCAGAAGCAGGCAGAGGCGGCCCAGAGGGCCGGAAAAGGCAGGTGTGGGGATCAGATCCGTGCCCGGCAGCCGCGGGTGAGCACCACGGATGCGGCCACGCGGGTGATGAAGATGGCCAACGGTGGTTATAACCCTGCGGTCAACGTGCAGTTGGCCACCGACACCGAAAGCCGTGCCATTTTGGGAGTGGAAGTCAGCAATGAGTCTTCCGATTCAGCTGGGTTGAGTGAACCGATGCGGCAGCAAGTGGAACAACGGACTGGGGGCAAGGTGGAGCAGCACTTGGTGGATGGAGGCTACTTGCGGATGGAGGACATCGTCGAAACCCACCAGCAAGAAGTGGAGCTGTTTGTGCCGCCCAAACCGGCAAGGAACCCGCAAAACCGGGGCCACGAGTTGGAACCCAAGCCAAGCGATTCGGAAGCGATACGGGCATGGAAACAGCGCATGGCCAGCGAAGAAGGAAAGAAAATCTACCAACAAAGGGCCGCCACCAGCGAAACCGTGAATGCTGACCTACGAACTTATCGCGGGTTGGCGCCGTTGACCGTGCGCGGCCTCAGCAAAATCAAATGCGTGACCCTGTGGTGCGCCTTGGCTTACAACGTGATGCACTTCAGCAAAGCGTTTCTGAGCTAAAACCGCGCTGCAACAGCAAAACAGAAAGGATCTGGCACAGTATGGCAAGCAGAACCGAGTTGATACCGCACCTTGGCCTGATCGCCGCTTAGCAGTCCGACCGTAAAAAACATGCTCGATCCTCTTTGCCTTAAAACTAAGCGGAATTAAGTCACAAGCTCTCGGGATGACAATTCATTGGGAACACGAGGAATGGTTCTTCCATAGAATTGTCATCCCGACCGGAGCGCAGCGCGGGCACCTGCTGCTTCTTCTCTCAGGGCTTGATCTTCCCCTTTTATTCCCCTATATTGGTCGACATGCGCGCTCTGCTTTTCCCCAAGTGCTGCGTGGTCTGCTGCAAGAAATGCGGCCACGACGTGTTAGCCGGAACAGACAGCTTCCCTGCCAGCCCCATATTCGTGGTGTGCTCGCTGTGTGGAGAGAAGCGGAGATATCTGCCCTCAGAAGTCATCCATGGCAGGCCGCATTTCGTGGTCCGCAGAAGGAGGGCCCCGCACATCTCGACGGATGTACGACGCGGTCCCGTCGGCCATCTCGGCCCGCTCCACGGTGACCGGATGGCCGCCGGCAGAGGCCGCTGATTATTTCGGCAATGGCGTCAGTTTGATGGTTCTGCCTTCGCGCGCAGACTGCCTTGCCGCATCCAGAATCTGCATCACAACCACGTTGGTATCGAGCGAAGTAAGGTCGCCGCTGGGCTTAAGGGTTCCGTTGAGTACCGCGGCCAGGTAATGCAGTGAACCGTCGTTGGGCGGCGTCAGCGGCGGAGCCGTCGTCTCGCTTTCCTGCTGCTGACCTTTGGCCCGCAACCGCAGCTGGTCCGGCCCAACCGTGATGGCGTACCCTGTGGCCCCGTAAACCTCCATGTCCTTACGGCTAAACGGCCAGTTCCAGGAAGCCATGAGCACGGCCTGTGCTTTTGGATAGCGCACGATAATGGTCGCTTCATCCGCTACCCGAGGGTAGATCTGAGGTTTGTCCGTCTGCGTAACGGCGGTTACGCTTAGCGGAGACTCGCCGTGCATGAGCCACGTCACCAGATCCGCGCCATAGCAGCCGAAATCGTATAAAGCTCCATCGCCGTTTTGCTCCGGATCCTCCAGCCACTTGAGGAACTCCGGCGGCACACCGATCTCTTTGGGTCCCTCGTGACCATCGTGCACCACGATTCTGCGCAGCTCACCCAGGGTGCCTTTAGCCACTTCGTCATACGCGGCGCGGTTGCTGGCGTACCAAGTGGTCTCGTAGTTCACCAGCACCTGAATATGGTGCTCCCGGGCCGCGCGGCGAATGGCCAGAGCGTCATCAAGCGACATGGTCAGCGGCTTTTCCACCATGATGCTTAACCCGTGCTGGGCTGCCGCTTCGATCACCTCTCGATGCTTCCCCACCGAGGTGTAGCCCAGCAAGGCCTGCGGGTGGCGGGCTGCGATCATCGCATCCAGTTGCGTATAGAAAAGGCTGGGATCCAGATGAAACTGTTGTGCGTAGCGGTGGGAAAGCTCGGTGTCAGCATCCACGATACCCACCAGCTGCACATCATGCTGGGTTGGAAACTGCTTCAGGAAGCCGGCCACATGCCCATGTTCCAGGCCAACGATAGCGACTCGTATCGGTTGTTCCTGGGCAAAAGCGCTTCCGCAGAGAAGGTAAGCCATCACTAAAACAGCAAACCGCATTTCCCCTCCGAAATTCTATGTCTGCGCGGGCGCCTTGCCGGAGCGGCGTACCCAAACTCCGTTTTGCTTCTCCAGGTAAACCCACTCCGACTGGGAGCACAGGTTGCCGCACCAATCGAGGATATAGACCAGCGCTGCCGTTTGCGCAGTATTGAAATAAACCTCGCTGAAATAAGTGATACCCAGGTAGTCGCTATACGCAGACTGCGTATCTGAGTCGGCGTTCAGCGAGGTTTTGGCCGCTCTGAACTGCGCGGCATCGGCAGGCTTCAACAGCAGGTAGGGACGGCTCAGTTGAAAGCGGCGGGTCAAAGCGAGGCGTTCCTTCTTGCGCTGGTTGTAGTCGGCCACCGCCTCGCGAAAGGCATGCGCATTATCAGTAGGCGGTTGAAGGGTGGCCTCCGGCGCCAGCTTGGGGTCCATGTCATCCTCATTGATGGTTGTGCCGCTGATGGCCCAGGGCTGATTTTGACCCGAATCCATATCCGTAAAAACCTGGCCGGGCATCAGTAGCGAATAGATCTGGTACGAATCCGGAAGTCGATCGGGTGAGATGGTCGGTTTGGCCGGCTTGGCCTGCGCCACGGCGAGGGCCGCCGAAGCAGCGAGGCTAAAGCACAGCAAGCTCAGGCGCGCGCCAACTTGCCTGGACTGCCTGTGAAATCGTTCGGTCCCCCGGATCTCCATGCGCGACTCCTGTCAGGTGGCTCTCTACTATGATGACAGACGCTGGCCTGGCCAGGATGGAGCGGCGGGCAGGAAAGAAAATGGTGGACAATAGAGACACGCCGGTGATCGCCGATTGACGAAACCAACCCGAGCCAAGGCCAACAAGCTGGGCGAAGTAGAGCGTGTCTACCGCATCCTGCGCGATTGGTTAATCACCGCCAAGCTTCCTCCCGGCGAGTTCCTCTCCGAAGCCGATCTTGCCGAACGATGCGGAACCAGTCGAACCCCGGTACGCGAAGCGTGCACCCGGCTGATGCAGGACCATTGGCTGACCCGGATCCGCAGGAAGGGCTTCATGGTTACGCCCATTTCTGTGCGCGACATCGTGGACATGTACGACTACCGCAAGCTGCTGGAATGCTACGCTGCGGAAAAACTAGCCCAGACCGCCAGCCACGAACAGCTTAAGGAATTGGCTGCGGTCGTCGCGCCGGAGAAAGATCCCACAGCCAGCCTGGAGCAGATACTGCTCGCCAACCAGGCATTCCATCGGCGCTTGAGCGAGCTGGCCGGAAATCAAAGGGTAATCAACCAACTCAACCTGACGCTCGGCTACGTAACCCGGCTGGATACCCTTTGTACCCAAACCGTCCCTGGCTGGATCGGACACGCTGATATTCTGCGGGCAATTGAAAGGCACGAGCCGGTGGAAGCTCGCCTGGCGATGCAGGTGCACGTGGATGCTTCACGGGACAAGATGATCAAACTCTTCAGCGCGTAAATCACGGAAAGGGCCACACCCGTTCCACAGTCTTGCTGAGCATCCAGCTCTTATCGTCGGCATTGAGGAATTTCATTTCGTCTCGCACTACGGCGAGTCTCTGCGCGTAGCTTGCTCGATCGTTTGCGATCGGCCAATCAGTCGCCCACATAAGCCGCTGCGGCCCGAACGTGTCGTACAAGCGCTTCACCAGTTGCTGTGCATCAAGCCAGGGATAATTTTGCCTGGATAACGACCACGTATGCGAGATCTTCACAAACACTTTTGGGTAGCGTACCAGTTCCACCAGGGCCGCCAGTTGCTCTGGATGCTCCACAGGGCAATCCGCCATGTGGTCGATGACAACCGTTAAATCGGGAAGTTTGTCGACTAGTTTCTGGACGTCCGGAACCCGGCTGATCGGCACCAGCAGCGTCATGGGCACTTTGAGCTGCTCGCAACGCTTCCATAATGGTGGCATCAACGGGCCTCGAATCCAGTCTCCGGTCGCATCGCCGGCCGGGCTCAAGCGCACTCCTCGAAAGCCTTGCTGCTCAGAAATGGTCGTAAGATGATCCGGCGCGGCGGGATCCAACGGGTCTACCCGGCACACACCTTGAAAGAAGCGCGGGTACTGCTTGAGTACGGCCGCAAGATAGCCGTTGTCGTAGCGGTAGTGGATGACCTGGATAATCACCGTCTTCTCCACCCCATTGGCCTTCATGAGGTCCAGCAGCATCTCCGGAGTGGCATCGTAATCGGGTACCTTGGATCCCGGCGCGAAGGGAAAGCGAGCGTCGTGTTTCCAGACGTGAACGTGCGGGTCCAAGATGCGATAGTTCGAGAGTGCAGCAGCAGCCGTCATTTTCAGCATCTCCCGCCGCGTGACTTCAGGCATAGATCGGTTCCAGCGTGCGCACGATGTAGTTCCCGCACCGGTCATAGCTGGTGCGGGGACCGCTCCTCGTTATATCTAGATCTGCACAAAGCCAGCCTTTGAAGCTGATACTGCGGAGTACCCGGTGGCAAGCCGAAAAGTCGATCTCGCCGTCGCCCAGGTCGAAGGTGTTGGTGATGTACTTCGCGGTCAGTCCGGCGCGCTTGGCGTCTTTGTAATCGGCCATCATCAGCCGGCTCTTGTACTTCTCCATAATGACCGCCGGATCTCCGCCACCGAGGTAGACGTGAGCAGTGTCGGGAGAAAAGTAGAACAATTCAGGATCGGTCAGTGCCATGCATCGATCGATCTCTTCAGGAGTCTGCACCATCTGCCCGAGATGATTGTGCAGACCCGCCTTGAATCCCATTTCACCTGCGGCTTCTCCCAGCTGATTGAAAAACCGGCACATGATGGCAAAGGCTTCTGCGGGTTTGCCGCGCGCCGGCGAGAAGACAACCAGGCGATTGGCGCCAAAGCGTTTGAGAAAAGTCATCGCGTCGCGCGCGTTGGCCAGGATCTGGCTGTGCTGCGCCGGATCATCCGCCGCGCCATTGAAGGAAATGGTTATTACCTGGAGACCGCGCCTGGATAGCTCCCGCTCCATCTGATCCGGTGTGATGCCGTACTTCGTGAGGATCTGTGGATACTGGGTCAAACGAAGCCCGATGAATCCGGTATCGTGCATCACGTCAAGAATGTCGGTAAAGTGGGTGCCGGGATAGGAGTTCCATAGGTTCGAGCCCAGTGCCCATTTAACGTTCCGGTCTGCCGGCAATTGTTGCGCTGCCTGTGCCAGTAACCCCGCCAGGCCGAGTACCGCTTCTCTCCTCGTCATCACAGGCATAAGCCTCCCTGGTCAGCGCGGGGCGGAGTCTTTGGATTCATGTACCAGGGGACGGCCCGCATTGGCGCCCGTCAGCCGGCCCCGCTCCCACTCCAGTTGACCATTCACAAAGACGTACGACACCCCCTTCGAAACCTGGTTGGGATCGGTATACGTTGCGGTGTCAATGATGGCGGCAGGGTCGAAGATGGTCACGTCTGCATAGAAGCCGCTCTTCAGCAATCCGCGGCCGGAGAGATGTTCACGCTGCGCGGGTAGAGAAGTGATCTTGTGAATCGCCTGCGGCAAATCGAGCAACTTAAGATCGCGCGCATAGTGACCCAGAACCCGCGGCATCGATCCCCAGGCCCGCGGGTGGGTATGCGGCTGAAAGAGCGGTCCATCGAGCGAGGTCTCGCCGGCATCGAGACCAATACTGGTCCAGGCTTGCTTCAGTCCGTACTGAAGATCGTTCTCATTGGCCAGGAAGTAGAGTGCTTCGGTTTGTCCATTATCGGCAAGAATGAAATCGAAGAGCGCGTCCAACTCTGGCTTGTTCTCGATCGCCGCCATTTCAGCGATTGTTCTTCCAGCGAACTTCTGAAGGTCGGGGTCGGGGTTCCCCACCGAAGAGATCATCACTCCACTACCGCCACCGCAATCGCGATATAGGTTCTCCCAATCGTTGTGATCTTGTGCCATGTCCGCCGCCAGGCGCCGGCGAATCGCGGGGTCTTCCAGGCGCTCCAGCAAGATACCCATGCCGCCGTCGGCCACCCACGGCGGCAGCGAAGACGCCAGTGCCGTTCTGCCGGCGACGTAGGGGTACATATTTGCTGCGATGTCCAGACCTGAATCCCTCGCTCCCTGCAGCTTCGCGACCACTTGCGGCATCTGGCCCCAGCGCGGCTTGCCGCTGACTTTAAGGTGAAAAATCTCTACCGGAAGGTTTGCTTCGCGCCCAATGCGAATGGCCTCATCGATCGCTGCCATTTCGGTCTGCCCTTCGCTGCGCATGTGGGTAGCATAGATGCCGCCGTATCGCGACGCGACCGTAGCCAGGCCAATCAGTTCCTCGGTGGTTGCATAATGTCCCGGAGGATAGATAAGCGCGGTCGAGAGCCCCATCGCGCCCTGCTGCATGGCCGTAGCGACCAGCGATTCCATCTGTTGTAGCTCCGCCGGCGTAGGCGCGCGATTCACGTCGCCTATCACCGCCTCACGAACCTGGCCTGCACCAACGTAGGTCCCGAGGTTGATCGGCGTGCCGGACCTTTGCAGGCGGCGGAAATAGCCCGTAAGATCCCGCCAATCGACGGTGAGATGGTAATGATCCAGCATGATCTGTTGCGCCGCGATCGTAAACTCGTTTTGCGGTGCGATGGTGCTGCCTTCCCCGGTTATCTCGCTGGTGATGCCTTGCGACAATTTGCTCTGGGACCGGTTGTCGATCAGCAACGCATCTTCCGACTGGCCCAACATATCAATGAAGCCCGGGGAGACCACCAGGCCCGACGCATCGATGACGCGCTTTGCCTGCACATCCCCTAAAGATCCGATGGCCGCGATGCGATCGCCCTTGATGGCGATATCTCCGGCATACCAGGGGCTCCCACTGCCGTCGAGGATGTGGCCATGGCGAATGAGCACGTCATAACTCGCATCAGGGGCGCTTGAGTGACACCCGATGGGCGCAAGTATCAGCAGCGCCAGGGAAACGAAAGCGCTAAATCGCAACACAATCGGCCCCTTTCAAGTGGAGTCTTTCTCTTACTTCGCCGGGGGTTGCAATCTCGAAGGAAAGCGCTTCGAGGATCCCGCGGATCTTTCTCACCTGGTCGGCACTCGATTTAGCGAGTTCGCCCTTGCGCAGCCACAGGCTGTCTTCGAGGCCCACGCGGACGTTACCGCCCAGGAGCGCTGCCAGCGTCCCGATCCGCATCTGGTGACGCCCCGCCCCGATAACCGACCACTGGTAGTTTTCCCGGCCAAACAGGCGGTCCGCGGTCGCCCTGAAGTAGCTAAGCAGCTCGACATCGGTTCCCACCCCGCCAAGAATGCCAAAAACGGTTTGCAGGAAAAGCGGTGGCTCGACTAACTTCTCATCCAGAAGATAGCGCAGATTGTAAAGATGGCCTAGATCGTAGCACTCATATTCGAATCGGGTGCCGCAACCCTCTCCCAGTTCCTTCACCACCCGCTTCATATCCACAAACGTGTTGCGGAAAATATTGGCCTCGGTCCCTTTCAGGTAAGGTTCTTCCCAGTCATATTTCCATTCGCTGTGGCGGCGCGCCGAGCGGTGAATGGAGAAATTGATCGATCCCATGTTGAACGAGGCCAGTTCGGGTTTGATACGCAGCGCCGGAGCCAGCCGCTGATCCAGGGTCATGGTCAGGCTGCCGCCGGTGGTGATGTTGATGACCGCGTTGGTCGCCGCCTTAATCGCGGGCAGAAACTGCAGGTAGGCCGCCGGGTCGCCACTGGGTTGTCCGGTCTTGGGATCGCGCGCATGGAAGTGCAGGATGGCAGCGCCCGCCTCTGCCGCCTCGATCGCGTGGCGTGCGATATCTTCAGGCGAGAACGGCAGGTATGGAGACATCGTAGGGGTATGGATCGACCCTGTGATGGCGCAACTGATAATTATCTTGTGAACCATGGAATCGTCGGTAGATGCCACCCTGTTTCCGGCTTGATAGTTAGAAAAACAATACGGTTTCCATCCGGATCCTGGATGGTCAGCATGGAACCTTGCTTCTGAAATGCTACATGCAATGCGTTGAGCTGGGCGGCTGCATGCCGCAAGCTGTCGACGGAGAAGAGGATCTGATCCACACCCGGTGTTATCTCCACTACCTGGCCCGAGGTGCCGGGCAGAAGCAGCGGAATCAGCCCGGGCTCAAGGGGATTGCGGGATTCGTGGAAGCCCAGCATCTGTTCATAGAATGCCCGTGCCGCGACCGGGTCCTCCATCCTTAAACTGTCACCGAAGATCTGTGTGGAGATGCGGTTTGCGCCCAGGTGTTGACCCTTGTCCTTGCTATGCAGGGAGCCGGCCATGTACTGGGTATATTCGATGTTCTGTTGCTCCGGGCCCACCATGGTGAAAAGCAGGTTGCCTGCACCGGCACGCTTAACCGGAGTGGGAGAGAGGCTGCGCGCGAGGTAAGCGCGATTGAGCGCTTCGAGGTCAGTGGACTCGAAGCAGATGTGCATAAAGCCGATCGATTGCGAAGGCTCCTGCTGCGGATACAACTCAATAAACTGCTTGTCATTTACTTTAAGAAATACTTCTGTTGTGGCTCCATCTTTGTTGAAGGCAAAGGGCTGCTCGAAGCCAAGCTTCTGATAGAAGTCGCGGGAGCGCTTGAGATCGGATACGCGGATGGCGACATGTGCGATCCCGGCGAGTGTAGTTGGTGGCGGTATCTGAGCCACCCCAGGCGCGGGAAATAGGAATAGGGCTATCGGCAGCAGGCAAGCCCGCAAAAATCTCATAGCGTCTTATTATCGATGCTGGCGGGATGCAGGGGTACATGGCTTTTCAGAGGAATCGAGAAGAGGACTCACCGGCAGCAAGAATTGCAGCCGTAATCGTTAGGGAGAGGGCGAGGCCATAGCCGCCTGCAGTGCCTGCTCGGTGTGCGGCGTCATCACGGCGTAGCCTGCTGCGCTGGGATGGACGCCATCAACGGTCAGCGCCGGAATATAGTTCTCCCCATTAGCGGCTGCGAGCAGCGAATGGTAATCGACCATCTGAATGCCTTGCTCTGCCGCAAACTGGGTTATCCATTGATTGAGCTGATCGATGCGAGCAAACCTCTGCGGGCTGGGATCGGCCTCTTCCGGCAGAGCTCCCGGGCCCCAGGGAGGAATGGTTCCAATCACCACGGCAATGTGATGCTGTTTTGCTTTTTTTACCATGGTCTGGATATTGTTCGCAGTGTCGGATAACTGCCACCCGGGATACACATCGTTGGTACCGGCGAGGATATGCACGGCCTGGGGCTGCAGGTCGACCACGTAGGAGTCGAATCCCCCAGCGATCTGGCCCGATGTCAGCCCGATGACTCCCACGTTGAGCCAATTGTTTTGGGCGAAGGCGGCCTGCTGCCCGGCCCAGTTCTGCGACCAGTTGTAGGTGATGGAATCACCAATGAAGACGACTGCGGGCTGGATGCGAAAGCTCGCTCCGCACCCGGAGGTGCACAGAAGAATTAGTAACGCCAGAAATTTCTGCGAGCCCGCCGTAAGCCGCTTCAGAGACCATGCTCCCTTCCTGGTGGTTCGCTTTCGGACGTGCCTCGCCTATAAACTCCGTTAGAGAAAGCCGGAGAGGTTGGGAGGGGACGCATGTACGCATTGTTATACGATCTAAGCTTCGCATTTCGCCAACTGCGTAAGGCGCCTGGCTTCACTCTGACCGTCATCCTCGCTCTGGCTCTCGGCATCGGCGCCACCACCGCCATTTTCTCACTGGTCGATGGCATTCTCCTGCGCCCGCTGCCATTCCACAACCCCGAACGCCTGGTTCTGTTGGGAGATCACCTCGGAGGGGGCCAGAACATCCCCGTGACTGCCCGCGAGATCGGTATTTACACCAACGCAACCAGCACCTTTGCCTCTCTCGGCGGCTACATCGGCACCCACTATGAGCTTTCTGGCGGTGCAATTCCAGAAGAGATCAGCGGCGCCCGGTTCACCGCAGGCGTCTTCTCAACCTTGGGAGTTCAGCCCCTTCTGGGCCGCGTCTTTACGCAGCAGGAAGAGGATGGCCGTCAGCCCCTCGCCGTCATCAGTTACGCTCTGTGGCTGAACAGGTACCAACGCGATCCCCATGTCCTTGGCAAGTCCATCGTTCTGGACCGCAAGGTCTACTCCATCATTGGGGTGATGCCCCGCAGTTTTGAATTTCCGCTGCAGGCCGGGCAGCTTGACCAGGCGCTGCTTTGGGTACCCATGAGCCTTGCGCCCGACGAACTTTCAGACCAGCGCGCCGGCTATTGGGGATACCAAATCGTGGGCCGCCTGAAGGATAGTGTCAACCTTTCGCAGGCCGCGAAGGACGTAGACCGGGTAGCGAAGCAGGTCATGCGCAGCTTTCCAGCCAACATGTCTGCGATCCACATCCAGGCCGACGTCAAACTACTGAGTGAGCACGCCGTGGCGAACGTTCGCCCCATGCTGCGCACGCTGTTCTTCGCCGTTGCCATTGTGCTGCTGCTGGCGTGCGTCGATGTCGCCGGCCTGCTGTTGGTGAGAGCCATCCGCCGGCGCCGGGAATACGCCGTACGACTGGCCCTGGGTGCGCGCTCCAGCGTGATCATCCGCGAATCTGTTTGCGAAGGCCTATTGCTCAGCGTTGTCTCTGGCCTCTTAGGCCTGGCGTTTGCCGCGGCCGCAATCCGCACTGCCTTGCACCTTCTGCCCGAATCCATGCCGCGCGTCAACTCCATTTCCATGGATACCACGGTGGTCACCTTTGGCCTGTTCCTCGCCGTGGCAACGGGTGCCCTCTGCAGCCTCGCACCTGCCTTCGCGGCCTTGCGGACTAACCTCACAGAAAGCCTCAAAGAGGGTATCCCGAGCACCGCCGCCTCCAGTCATGGCCGCCTGCGTTCCGCCCTGGTTGTCTCCCAGATCGCCATTGCTCTGATGCTGCTCACTGTCTCCGGCGCCTTGCTGCGAAGCTTCCAGAAGATGCGCGCCGTCGATCCCGGCTTCCAGCCCGACCACGTTCTCGTCGCCGGCTATCAACTGCCACTCAACCAGTATTCCACCTATGCAACTGTCGAGGCCTTCTACCATGCGGCCGTCGATCGACTCTCGACCAAGCCCGGAATTGTCGCCGTTGGCCTCACTGACGTCCTTCCCGCGTCCGGCTCTTCCGCCGCCGCCGCGTATACCATCGAAGGCGAGCCTGCGGCGAGTTGGAAACTCAAATTCGCCACGTTCGCGAATACCTACGGCGACTACTTTCGCGCCATGGGGATACCGCTGCTCGATGGCCGAACCTTCACCATGGACGATCGTGCCAACACACCCCTGGTGATTATCGTGAACCAGTCCATGGCCAGACATTGCTGGCCTGGCCAGCGGGCGATCGGCAAGCGTATGCACGTCGGCAACCCGAAGAAGGGCCTACCTTGGGCAACTGTGGTTGGCGTGGTCGCCGATACCAGGCTCGGCGCTCGCGATGAGCCCGCCGCCGACCAGTGGTATAGCCCAATACAGCAGCCCGCTACCCTCTACGGGACCGAATCCGGGCAACTTACCGGCGCCGCCGGAGGATACATTACGCTGCGTTCCGCCCTGCCTCCGGAGCAGATGACGCAGACGCTGCGCTCAACCATCGCCGAGATCGATCCGCAGCTAGCACTGCAGCAAGTGCAGCCGATGAATGACGTGATCTCGAATGTGGAAGCACCACGCCGTTTCAACACATACCTCATCACCGCGTTTGCCTTGGGCGCTCTTCTGCTCGCCATCACTGGGATCTATGCGGTGGTTGCGTTTTCCGTCTCGCTGCGCACCCGGGAGATAGCCATCCGCATGGCGCTCGGCGCCCAGCGCATGAGCATCGCCCGGCTCGTCCTCATTTGCGGCGCAAAACTGGCGCTGCTCGGATGTGGACTAGGCCTAGTCGGTTCGCTCGGTGTGTCACGTCTCATCAATTCGTTCCTATTCGACGTTAGCTCTACCGACCCGCTCATCTACATTGCAGGCATCCTGGTCATGATGCTCATGGCGCTTCTCGCATCCGCTCTTCCCGCGACCCGTGCTGCTTCCGTAGACCCGATCGATGCTCTGCGTTCGATTTAAGAATAACGAGCGGGTTCTGGATCAATCGCTAGAATATAGGTACGGCTCCAAGTGCGCCTCAGGGGCAAATAGGAATAGGACGCATGCCCCACATTCCTACACAAGCCCCGCTTTCAGCAGACTCCGTTGAGGTACATCCATGGGAAAGCAATTCCAATCGATCGAATCGAACCACCGTGAGTTTATTCTCCAGCAACGCATATTCTTTGCTGCCTCTGCTGCTGCCGAAGGGAGAGTGAACATTTCTCCCAAAGATGGGGCAGCCTTGCGTGTCCTCAGTGCAAACAGCGTCGCTTACCTGGACCAAACGGGCAGCGGCAATGAAACTGCGGCTCATCTCCGTGCCCATGGACGCTTAACGCTCATGTTCTGTGCCTTTGCAGGAGCACCCATGATTCTCAGACTCTATGGGCAGGGCAAAACTCTCCCTCGGCGCAGCTCCGCATACTCTGAACTGCTTGCTTCCGCATTTGCAAATGTAGAGCGCCCGGGATCGCGCCAGATCGTGGTGCTCGACATTGATCTGGTCCAGACTTCCTGTGGATTTGGCGTTCCGCTATTTGAATACGTCGCCGAGCGCCCAACTCTGACACGATGGGCGGAGGCGAAAGGTGAAACCGGACTGGAAGAATACCGGCAATTGAAAAATGCGTTCAGTATCGACGGATTGCCAACTGGAATCTTCGAGTCTTCTTAAGGTCTGACAAGTTTGACGATGAATGAGTCCCTGGATACAGACGTTCTTATCGTCGGCGCAGGACCGACAGGCCTTGTGCTGGCACTTTGGCTGACGCGTCTTGGTGTCCGTGTGAGGATCGTCGACAAGACGGGTGAAGCTGGGACTACCTCTCGCGCGCTGGCTGTTCAGGCACGGACGCTGGAGCTATACAACCAGATCGGCCTCGCGGATGCGGTCGTCGAGCGCGGGCGGAAGACCATTGCTGCAAATCTCTGGGTGGCCGGCAAGCGAGCGGCACATGCGGTCCTGGGCGAGATGGGCGCGGGACTCAGCCCATATCCCTACGCGCTGATTTTCCCCCAGGATGAGCACGAACGCCTGTTGATCGAGCGCCTGGGCGAGGCTGGCGTCGCGGTCGAACGCCGCACAGAGTTCATGAACTTCGAGGATACCGGGAGTCGAGTGATTGCCCACCTGAAACGGCCGGATGGAGGCCAGGAGAAGTGTGAGGCCGCATTCATTGCCGGGTGCGATGGAGCACATTCCACCGTCCGTGAGGCACTGCAGATCGGCTTCCCTGGCGGTATATATGAGCATCTCTTCTATGTCGCAGACGTGCAGGCGAGCGGAGCGACCATGAACGGTGAATTGCACATTGCGCTGGATAGCACCGATTTCCTCGTCGTCTTCCCGCTAAAGGATGAGGGGCGGGCGCGGCTCATCGGCACCGTGCGCCAGGCAGCGGAACACCAGAACCAAGACCTGTCGTGGAACGACGTCAGCAGGCGCGTGCTCGAGTGGATTAGCATCCATGTCGAAGGCGTGAACTGGTTCTCGACTTACCATGTGCACCATCGGGTCGCCGCTCGCTTTCGCCAGGGTTTGGCTTTCGTGCTCGGGGATGCTGCCCACATCCACAGTCCCGTTGGTGGTCAAGGCATGAACACCGGTATTGGCGACGCAGTCAACCTCGCCTGGAAGCTTGCCGCCGTCCTGCATGGGCAGGCGGACGCGTCCATTCTCGACAGCTACGAGCCGGAACGGATTGCCTTTGCCCGGCGCCTGGTTGCTACCACCGATCGGGCTTTCACCGCCGTAACCAGCACCGGTGCGATGGCGCGGCTTATTCGGTTGCACCTCGTGCCGCTTTTGCTCGCGCCCATATACGCGCTCAAGACCGCACGCCGCTTGATGTTTCGCACGGTCTCACAGACAGCGGTCAATTATCGTGGAAGCAGCTTAAGCCAAGGCCATTCGGGAACCGTTCACGGTGGCGACCGGCTTCCATGGGTGAAGTCAGCAGCCGATGGGGTCGACAACTTCAGGCCGTTAACTTCGTTGGATTGGCAGGTCCACGTGTACGGTGAAGCTGCATCCGAAATCCAAACTGTCTGCGAGCATCATCGATTGCCGTTGCAAGTATTTCCCTGGGGGCCGCAGGTTAGGCGCACCGGGCTGCGCCGGAACGCAGTCTATCTTGTGCGGCCGGATGGGTACGTAGCGTTGGCGGATCCTGAAGGAAGTGTCAATGCGCTTTCGTCCTACCTCAAAGAACGGAAGCTCACTTCATTGAGGTAATGGTGAACTGGCCTTCGACGCCAGCACTCTGGCTCGGCTGTCCCCCACCCAGGGAGATCGTGTAGCTGCCCGGCTGCATGTTAGTTTTCCCGTTCTGATCAACCTCGCTTAATTGCGCGGGTTGGAGCGTAAAGAGTACATGCTTCGTCTGCCCGGGCTCGACTCTAACCCGTTGAAATCCACGTAACGACCGCAGTGGCGCCCCGCCCGTTTGCGGCCCGCGAAGATAGAGTTCGACAACCTCATCTCCGCCTCGCTTCCCGGTGTTGGTCACGTCAGCCTCAACCGTCAGTGGCTCCGCCGGCTTGAGGTTGGCCTGCGATAACTTGAGATGGCTGTAGGCAAAGGTGGTATAGCTGAGACCATAGCCAAAACCGTAAAGCGGCTGCCCAGAAAAATACCTGTAGGTGCGGCCAGTCATCGAATAATTTTCGAACGCTGGAAGTTGATCGAGCGAATCATAGAAGGTTACCGGCAGACGGCCCGACGGATCGTTGTCGCCGGCGAGCGTCTCCGCAATAGCGGCGCCTCCCTCTTCCCCCGGATACCAGGCTTCCAGAATCGCGGCGGCATGCTCTTTCGCCCACGGCACCGCAAGGGCGCTGCCGTTCATGAGCACCACGACCAGCGGCTTTCCCGTGGCAGCGATGGCCTGCAGCAGATCTTCCTGTAGCTGGGGCAAGCTGATCTTGGTTCGGTCACCACCGCTGAAACCCTCCAGGTGCACCGGCATCTCTTCCCCTTCCAGACTCGGCGAGAGGCCCACGAAGGCCACCACCACGTCCGCCTGCCTGGCAACCTGGACCGCCTGTTCGCGCAGAACGCCAGCCTCGGGCTGCCACTTCAAGTGCACCCCGGCGCCAAACATGGGAGCAGTGTGGGCGTAGTCCACGCGGATTGCATGCGGGGCGGAATCGTTGAAGTGCATAGTGAAGGAAGCCTGGCCCGTGGACTGCTTTCGATCGCGACCCGCTTCCATAACCTGCTTGTCATCGAGGGAGAGCCGGTACTTATCAGCCCCGTCGCAGGGAGAACAGTGTTCCGGCGATATCTCAAAGACGTAGTCGCCCGCGCCCGGCACGGTGATGGAGCCGCTCCAGCGAACACTGAAGGCGGTTGCAGGTATGCCTTCGGCCGGAGAGGCCGCGGCCCAGTCAAAATCCACTTGCTTGTCGACTCGGGTAAGCACCGGTTGGCCTTGCCACTCGGCGTTGTTGAAGTATTCGCCCTTTAGTCCGACGTCGTTGCCGGTACGCAAGACCGTGCGTGGCACCACCACTGGAAACCCTGCGACATAGGATGAGCCTTGAGCAAATAGCACCTTGCCGAAGCGGCTTTCGATACCATCGAGCGGCAATACCGGATGCGTCGGCTGGCCGTTGTAATTACCTTCGAGCGACTCCATCATGGTGGCATTAGGACCGATCACCGCGATGGTCTCGCCATTTGTTTGCAGGGGCAATATGCCATTCGCGTTCTTGAGCAGCACGATCGATTCCCGCGCTACCTGGCGAGCCAGCTCCCGGTGCGCCTGCGAATCAACTTCACTCATAGGAATGCGCGCATAGGGAACATCCTGGGGCGGATCGAACATCCCCAGCCGAAAGCGCGCGGTGAACAGCCGCTTCACCGCGGTGTCGATTTCGCTTTCACTCACCAGCTTGTCTTTGAGCGCCTGGTTCAGCGCCGCGAACTCCGGACCACAACTGGTGTCTGTGCCGGCACGCAGGGCGAGCACCGCGGCACGTTCCTCGTCTGGGGCAAACTTGTGGCCCTTCCATATGTCCGTGAGAGCCCAGCAATCGGAGGTGACAAAGCCGCTAAATTTCCACTCGCCGCGCAGCGTTTTCCGGAGCAGCAGATCGCTGGCGCAGGCCGGTGCTCCATCGACCGCATTGTAGGCGCACATGGTAGATGCCGCTTTGCCCTCTACCAGGGTGGTGTGGAAGGCGGGAAGATAGGTCGCCTGGAAGTCCTGGGGCGAGGGATTCACATCGAACTCGTGACGCAGTTGCTCCGGCCCGCTGTGTACGGCGAAGTGCTTGGGCGTGGCCACTACCTTCAGATACCTGGGATCATCCCCTTGCAAGCCGGTGACAAAGGCCAGGCCCATGCGCGAAGTCAGATAAGGATCCTCACCATAGGTTTCCTGCCCTCTGCCCCATCGGGGATCGCGAAAGATATTGATGTTCGGAGACCAGATCGTCAGACCGAAATAGATGCGGTGGTTGCCGTGCGCAATGGCGTCGGAGTACTTGGCCCGCGCTTCGGTGGAGATGGTGTCTCCCACCGAATGCATCAGGGTCGTGTCCCAGGTTGCGGCAAGACCTATGGCCTGCGGAAAAACGGTCGCATAGCCGGAACGCGCCACGCCGTGCAGTCCCTCGTTCCACCAGGTATATTCGGGAACACCCAGCCGTGGGATAGCCGCAGCAGTCATGGTCATCTGGGAGATTTTCTCCCCGGGTGTCATACGCCCGACCAAATCGTTCACACGCTGCTCAATTGGAAGCGAAGGGTTCTGAAAAGGAAAATTCGCGCCGCAAGCACAACTTCCCAAAAGTCCCAGAACCGCGGTGGCGAGCCCCCATTTTGTGGCGAGTTTTCGCATGGTGAGCCTCCCGAGTGAACCTCAGAATAGTACCAGCCGGAGTCTGCCTCATAGCAGGCTCCAACCCTGCAAACTCAGGCGACGCGCTCTCCCCGAGCGAACACCATGGCCGGTCGCTGAGTACCCAGGAAATAGGGAATTTCTCTATAGTTACTAGCTTCATAAACCACAAAGTCGGCGGACTTGCCGGTTTCGAGCGAGCCCACTTGCCCGCCGAGGCCGAGGCTCCACGCTGCATTGATGGTCGCAGCGGTGATCGTCTCCGCCGGGGTCATCTTCATTTGCGTACAGGATAGCGACAGGACCACGGGCATGGATGCAATAGGCGAGGAGCCGGGATTGAAGTCCGTGGCCAAAACTACGGCAAGCCCGGCATCAATCATGGCGCGGGCGGGTGGGTAATGCCTGGAACCGATTGAATACACGGAGCCGGGCAACAGGACAGGCTGAACATTTGCCGCGGCGAGAGCGGCAATCGAAGCTGCATCCGTATGTTCCAGATGATCGGCGGTGGCAGCGCCGAGACTCGCCGCCACCATAGCGCCACCTGAGCAGCTGAATTGATCGGCATGGATGCGGAGGCCAAGTCCCAGGCGCCGCCCCGCTTCGAGAATACGCTTAGCGGATTGCTGATCGAAGATATGTGGTTCGCAAAAGACATCGCAGAAGGTTGCCAGCTTCTCTCGAGCGACCAGCGGAAGCATCTCCTCAATCACCAATTCGACGTACGCGCCTGTACGGCCAAGAAATTCCTCCGCTACCTCGTGTGCACCCAAAAACGTCGGCACGCACCGCAACGGCGTGGTCTGCCCTGTCTGGCGCACGACGCGCAGGATCTTAATCTCCTCTTCGACGCTGAGCCCGTAACCGGATTTTGCCTCGATCGTGGTTGTACCGTCACGCAGAAACCACGATGCATGTTTTTGCGCGATGGCCAACAGCTCGTGTTCTGATGCCGCGCGGGTGCGGCGCACCGTGGAGCGAATGCCCCCGCCTTGCTTGGCTATTTCCTGATAGGTGATCCCGGAGCAGCGCATCTCAAATTCATCCGCGCGGTTGCCGGCGAAAACCAGGTGGGTATGCGCGTCCACGAAGCCGGGCGTCACCACTCGGCCCCCCGCGTCGATGATTTGGGTGTCCTTGGAAAGCCGGGCTTCGATTTCGCCGCGCGACCCCACCGCTTCGATTTTGCCCCCACGGATGAGCATGGTTCCGTCGCTGATAACCCCCAGCTCGCGCATCTCCACACCCACGCGTGGGCGGTTGGGGCCAGCAAGGGTGAGCAGCTGCGAGCAGTTCACCACGGCGGCTAGCGAGTCGTTTTCTGGAGGAGATTTCCTAATTTTCATGCATCAACGAGAGTACCTCACATCCTGGGAGAGTCCGGTGCTGCGTTCGTTTCTCGATCTCGCGCGCAAGAGGCGAAAAAAGCCAACCGTGGCTGTTCGCGTAGGTCATTCAACTCGCCGGGGGTCTAGGTGATCAGATCGGTAAGGATCAGGTCATGTTCCCACATTCCACCAAATCCTTGCTGGCGCAGATGGGTTGCGAGTTGGCCACGATGTTGCACACCGTGAATCATGGCCTGGGCAAACATTTTCCGCTTGCTTGCCTTGAGGCCACTGAAACCGACGTCCTTCACTTCATTCCAATCTTCCGGTCGCGCCGAATCGATGAACTTACGGAACTTCTGACATGCTTCCTCGCTGACTCCAAACAACTCGTCTTCTGCGCGAGCCTGCAGCTCCTGCCAGGTTGGTCGAGGATCATTCGACACCGCTTTGGCGAATAAAAGTTCCACAACAAAAATGTGAGCCAGCAATCCCCGTACAGTTTTTGCACGCGCGATCTCAAAAGGGACCTCGAGCGCTTCTGGATGGGTCTCAAACCACTCCTTCCAACGCTTCGTTTCCCGCTCGTTGTAAAGTAGCAATTCAGTAAAAGTGATAGCTGAATCCATTTGCCACCCTCGGGTTGAATTCTACTGGAAACAGAAATTGAAGTGCCCAGAACGCACTCCCCCGTTGATCATCGATACTCCGGTGAGGCAGACTAACCTGGGGCTTTAAAGTCCGTGTAAGAACCCGGAAATTGACACCGCAGATCCCTCCGCTCCGCTTCGGGATGACAATTCTGTTGGAGGGTTTTGGGGTCTCTCGCCGAAGCTATTGCTTGATGAACCTAACAGAATTGTCATCCCGACCCGGAGCGCAGCGAAGCGGAGGGACCTGCTGTTTAATTTCGGGTTCTTACACAGACCCGTTAGGGTTGACTTGACTTGCTCACGATGATCTCCGCCGTTCGCGCCTGGAGAGCCGCGACACGCGCCGGTTTAGTAGGACCGCTGCGATGTGAGCCTTCCTGAGCCGTCGCAGGATTTGATGATTAACTCGGTCTGCATCCGGGCCAAATTCGAGTCTTAGTCCCGATCATGGAAGAGATCCTCCATGGGGACGCCTTCCGCATTCGCATGTTTTTTCGAGAAGCAGGGTTTCATCCTGCAGGAATGGGAGAAAGTGCAGACCGATACACTCAGCATCGTGAACGCTTCGGTCGGCACAGGAGCGCTTCCTCGCAACTATCGATCGATGGGAGATTCCTCCTGAGACTCATTCGTCTTCCTCCATTGGGAGCCGCAGACCGGAAGCAAGGGCGAAGTTTCGGGCTTCGGGATACCCAGCATCCGCATGCCGCAACACGCCCATACCGGGATCAGTAGTCAGTACGCGCTCCAGGCGCAGAGCGGCCTCGCTGGTTCCGTCGGCCACTACTACCATGCCCGCATGCTGTGAATAGCCAATGCCCACGCCACCACCATTGTGGATGCTGACCCAGGAGGCGCCCGCCGCTGTGTTCACCAGGGCGTTCAGCAGCGGCCAGTCCGCGACCGCATCGGAGCCGTCCATCATGCCCTCCGTCTCGCGATAGGGAGAGGCGACCGATCCGGTGTCGAGATGGTCGCGGCCGATTACGATGGGCGCCGAAATTTCACCCGAGCGCACCAGCTCATTGATGGCCAACCCCAGCCTGGCCCGCTGCCCGTAGCCCAGCCAGCATATGCGCGCAGGCAACCCCTGGAACTGAATGCGCTCGCCGGCCAATTTGATCCAACGCTTGAGCGCTTCGTCTTCTGGAAAAAGCGATAGCACCAGCCGGTCGGTCCTGCGAATATCCTCGGGATCACCGGAGAGCGCCACCCAGCGGAAGGGCCCTTTGCCTTCACAAAACAAAGGCCGGATGTATTCGGGTACGAAGCCGGGAATTTCAAAAGCATCTTCTACCCCGGCCAACCTGGCGTTGGTTCTGAGATTGTTTCCGTAATCGAAAACCACCGACCCACGGTGCTTCAACTCGAGCATCGCCTGCACCTGTTTGCCCATGGCTGCCATCGAGAGGGCTACATACTTATCACTATCCCGCTGCCGTAGCTCCAGCGCAGCTTCGAAACTCATGCCGTTGGGCACGTAGCCATTCAACGGATCGTGGGCGCTGGTCTGATCGGTAACGATCTCAGGGATCAAATTGCGGCGCAGCAACTCGGGTAGAACGTCGGCGGCATTTCCTACTAGGCCGACAGAAAGAGCGCTTCCCTCCTTGCCGGCCTGGGCGAGCAGATGGAGAGCCTCATCGACAGAGTTGGCGATGCGGTCGCAATAGCCGCTGTCTACCCGCTTCTGTATACGCTTCGGATCCACGTCGATGCCGAGAAAGCGGGCGCCGGTCATGGTGGCAGCCAGAGGCTGCGCGCCACCCATGCCGCCCATGCCACCGGAGACGATCAGCTTCCCTTCCAGGCTGCCGCCGAAATGCTTGCGGCCTGCAGCGGCGAAGGTTTCGTAGGTGCCCTGCACGATGCCCTGGCTTCCAATGTAGATCCAGGACCCGGCCGTCATCTGGCCGTACATCATCAATCCCTTTTGTTCGAGCTCGCGAAATACTTCCCAGTTGGACCATTTGCCGACCAGGTTAGCGTTCGCGATCAGCACCCGGGGCGCCATCGAGTGGGTGCGCAGAATGCCGACCGGTTTGCCAGACTGGATCAGCAGCGTTTCATCGTTCTCCAGGCTCTCGAGCGCACGCACAATGGCGTGGTAGCACGGCCAGTCGCGAGCCGCCTTCCCGGTGCCGCCATAGACCACTAGCTCGTCCGGGGCCTCAGCCACTTCCGGATCGAGATTATTCATCAGCATGCGCAGGGCAGCTTCCTGTTGCCAGCCCTTAGTGCGCAGCCGTGTTCCTCGGGACGCACGAATCGCGCCTTTATGCGGACCAGCTATCAAAGTCTCCATCGCGAATCCCCTTTGCTAAGCGTTCAATATCTCCAGCAATCACTCGGTCTTCATCCAGCCGCGGAACCATGGTGCGCACGAATTCGCGGGCTCGCTCAATCTCCGTCGCAGCCTTGAGCGGCCTGCGGTACTCCAGTCCCTGGGCCGCGGTCATCAACTCAATGGCCAGCACTTTCTCCGCATTATCGACAATCTGCTTCAGCTTGAGCGCGGCCGTCATGCCCATGGAGACATGGTCTTCCTTACCTCCCGAGGTGGGCAGGCTGTCTGCGCTCGCCGGGTGCGCAAGCACCTTGGCTTCACTCAGCAACGCAGCCGCGGTGACATGAGCAATCATAAGTCCGGAGGAGAGTCCGGCCCGTTCTGAAAGAAATGGGGGCAGACCCTCATTGCAGTCAGGGTTGATGAGCCGGTCGATCCGGCGTTCGCTGATGCTCATCAGGTCGGTCACCGCGATCGCGGCATAGTCCAGCGCCAGGCCTAAAGGCGCACCATGGAAATTGCCCCCGGAGAGCACCTCGTCCGAGAAAATCAGTGGGTTATCGGTCGCAGATCCGGTTTCGATCTCGAGCACCTCGCGCACGTGCTGCAGAGCGCCCCGTGCAGAGCCATGTACCTGGGGCATGCAGCGGAGGCAATAGGCGTCCTGCACTCGCGGATCATTTACCCGGTGAGACTCGCGAATCTCGCTGTCGTGCAGCAGCGCACGCAGATGCCCGGCCGCCTGCATCTGGCCGGGGTGCGGCCGTGCCTGGTGAATGCGCTCATCGAAGGCCACAGGGGTACCGCGCAAGGCCTCGAGCGCCATAGCTCCGGCCAGATCGAACAGCCGGTTCACGCGCACCGCGCGCAGCACTGCAAGACCACCCACTGCGGTCATGGCCTGGGTTCCGTTGAGCAGCGCCAGACCTTCCTTGGCTTGGAGCACCAGCGGGGCCAGACCGGCTTTGGCAAGCGCCGGAGCGGCCGGCATCCGCGCGCCTTCGAAAAACACCTCGCCCTCTCCGATGAGCACTAACGCGAGGTGGGCCAGGGGAGCCAGATCGCCACTCGCTCCCACCGATCCTCTGGCCGGGATGACCGGATGCACGCGGCGGTTGAGCAAAAGGGTCAGTAACTCGATAAGTTCGCAGCGTACGCCGCTCAATCCTTTGGCAAGGACGTTGGCACGCAGTAAGAGCATGGCCCGGACTTCGGACTCTTGCAGCGGCTCGCCCAGCCCGCAAGCGTGGCTGCGCACCAGGTTGCGTTGCAGCTGATGGAGGTCTCCTGGACCGATGCGCACATCGGACAGTTTGCCGAAGCCGGTGTTGATGCCGTAGGCGGTTTCGTTGCTGGTGACAATGCGCTCCACGACGGCTTGCGATGCGGCGATTCGCTGGCGGGCGGATGACGCAATGGCTGCTTCCATGGAACCGCCGGCCACCCGGCTGACCTCCTCGAGCGAAAGTGGCTGCCCATTCAGTTCCAGGACGCCGAGGGTAAGACCCGTTGTCATGTCGACCATCGTAAGAGCTTAAGCACAACTAGGCCAGAGCGATCATGAACCGGACGAACCGAGCTTGAGCGCCCGCATAATTTCCCTTGCGGCTTGAGTTGGAGTGCAGACACTCGTGTCGATGGAGAGCGCCGGTTGGGGCATGTAAGCTGTATCGAAACCTTCGCTCGCATGCACCTGCTCGAACAAGGAAACCGAGTTGAGCTTCCGGTATTGGAGCCTGGACGGGTTGACGATGCGCCGTTTCAACTCCGCTACGGGACATACGAGCTCGACAAATTCGACCTGGCCACCGCCCCGCCCGACCGTGGTCAATACTTCACAAATGAAGCCAGGACGAACCGTTCCTTCGGGCGCGAAAGTGAAGATCAATCCTGGCAGCCCGCTGCGGCAGGCCTGCTCAAACACTGACAGCCAGATATCTTCCCGCAATTCGACAAACGGAGGACTTCCGAAGTCAAAGACTGAGAGCAGCAGATCCACCACTAGGTGATTGTGAAATAGCTTGAAACCGGTGATTGCCGCCAATTCAACGCCCACGGTCAGTTTGCCGGTCGCAGGAAAACCATAGATGAAAATCAGCTTCATGGGGCCTCAAGCAAAAATTCAATCTTCTCTCTTACGTCTTTAAAGAATTGAGACTTAGCAGTTGGTGGACACGTCTGATTCTAACTAGCTGAGAAACGTGAGCGGAAACTGGAGGGCTGGGGTGCGGGGCGGTGAACTGACCCGGCTCCTCCTAACCCTAATTTCTCGCCATCCGCGTTTTCCCTGTTGCGTTTCCCGTGTTTCCGTCAGAAACTGCGAGGAACAACTGAAACGGGGATTTGGTGACGTATGCATCCAACGGCTTTGGAAAAGAGTGGATTTACCACAACTCTGAACATGGCCCTAAGCTCCACCGCTCCCGAGCGGTCAGCCGAGATGGTGCAGCGCAAGCAGCTCGCCCGCTTCGGTAAGTGGCTGTATCGATTGGGCTTCGTGCCCGGTACGGCGGGCAACCTCTCGGTTCGCCTCAGTCATGACCGCATTCTGGCTACCCCCACCGCCATGAGCAAGTGCCTGCTCAAGGGTTCGGATATGGTCCTGGTCGACCTGGAAGGCCGCCGGGTCGGCGAAAGCCGTAATGTTACCAGCGAAATTGGCATGCATCTGGCGATATACCGCCAGCGACCAGATGTGCAAGCGGTGGTCCATGCCCATCCGCCCATCGCAACCGGTTTTGCCTCCTGCGGCCTGGCCCTCGAGGAGCCCCTGTGCTCAGAGATCGTCATGGCGCTCGGCTCCATCCCGCTGGCGCCCTACGCGACCACGGGAACGGACGACGTTGCCTCCAGTATCCAGCCCCTGATCGTCGATCATGACGCGGTCCTGCTCGCCAACCACGGTGTTGTCACCGCCGGCGACACCTTGCTCAACGCCTTCATGCGCATGGAAACGGTGGAGCATTATGCCCACGTCTGCCTGGTTGCGCGGCAACTGGGCTGCCCCCAGCCCCTCTCCCGTGATCATCTGCAAAAGCTGGCCGAAGCTCGCTCCCGCTACGAGAGGAACGCGGCTCCGGGTTGCTGAGCAAAGGCTGCCTATCCTCTCGCAACAAATCATTTTCGGGCCGAGGTGGTTCTGGTGGATATCGAGCTACGTCCTCTGAGGCTGGCTGAGATCCTGGACAGGATCTTCCAACTCTATCGCGCCCGCTTCGTACTCTTTCTCGGGATTGCCGGTGTGAGTACCATCGTCGAGCTACTCTGGAACCTTATCAACCTGGGGGAGGGTCGTTGGATGACCAGCCACCATGTCGCCATCAGATCGCGGCAGTTGATCGGCAGCGTGTCAGCGGTTCCCGGCTGGATATTCATGTTTGCCGCCGCTGCGCTTTGCCTGGCGGCCAGCAACCGGGCGGTGGCAGCGATCTATGACGGTAAACCGACCAGCATCGTAAAGGCGTTCCTCGCATTGCGCTCCGGCTGGCTGAAATATGTCTGGGTGAATACGCTCGGATTTCTCATTGCCTGGGGCGCCATCATCGTGGTCGTGCTGGGAGCTGTCGCGTCAGTACTGGTCGCTGCTCGCGCGAGGACATTGGGCCAGGCCAATGTAATCACATTCGTATATGGCGGAACAGCTTTGATGGTCCTGTTTGCATTGCCCTTGTGCCTGTGGTTGACGCTGAGGTATTCGCTGGCTGTTCCCGCCTGCGTTGAAGAAGGATTGGGGGCGTGGCGGTCGCTCAAGAGGAGCGTGTTCCTGACCCAGGACACCAAAGGGCGCATCCTGGTCCTTTTACTGATTGTGATGGCTGCACAAGGCACACTGGCGACAACTTTGATGACTCCTGTCTTTGCGTTCTTAGTCAGAACGCGCGGGCAAGCATCGCCGGCCATGGCCGCCTATACCCTGGCCGCAGGCGCGCTGAGCAGTGCGTTGGTCAAGCCAATCTACTCCATCGGGCTGACTCTCTTTTATTACGATGAGCGGGTCCGGAAGGAAGGATTCGATTTGGAGAGGATGCTGGACCGGTCTTCTGCACAGGCCTCGAACGAGGGGCTTGCATCGACAGGATTCACCCGGTGATGGGCCGTACGCGCATCGGGCTGGGCTTACTTGGCGTTCTCACCCTTGGCCTTCCATGCGCCGTGGGGCAGGCAAACGCTACAACCGGCGGCGCTCTGCGGCAGATCAGTCTGGCAAAGTACACAAAAGAGCTCGATCGCGTGCACACGGTGGTGGAAAACTGCGCCCAGGATCTGTCGCGCAAGACGATGCCGCGTAAAGCGTGTGACCCCGCTCTGGTCGGCCCCGATGAGATTGTAGCGGTCGCCGCCGGCGCGCGAACTGTTGCCTATGGCTGGCTGCGGGATAGCCTGCGGCAAGCCGCGACGGCGGACAACTCGAAAGATGATCAGCTCGCGGGGAAGGAAGCCACACTCAGCAATGCCCGTGCGAGGCTGGAGCAGATGACACGGGAGGTAGCATCGCCGGCGCCCAACGTATATGTGCCGGGCAATGTTTCGAATATCCGCCGCAAGCTTGATGCCATTCTCGATAGCGGAGACTACCCCCAGGACAAACAGCCTTCTTTCCTGGAGAGGATTTGGCATGAGTTCCTGAGCTGGCTGCTGAACGTCTTTGCCAGGGTGATGCCAAGCAACTCCTCGACCTGGGCAATCTATCTTCTGGAACTTACGGTGATCGCCATTCCCTGCGGATTGCTGGTCTGGTGGTTTATCCGCCAGCTACAGGTGCAGAGACTCGGCTTGCCGCGCGACAACGTCCCTCACCCTTCGGCCCCCTCCGCACAAAGCTGGCAGGAGTGGCTGGAACAGGGCCAAAGACTGGGCCGTGAAGGACGCTGGCGCGAGGCCATCCATCATGTTTACTGGGCCGCTATTTCCTGCCTCGAATCGCGCCGTTCATGGCCGGCGGATCGGACTCGTACTCCGCGTGAGTATCTGGGCCTTTTGAGCGGGAACCCTGAAACCCGCGCCGGCCTCTTCTCCGACCTCTTCTCTTTGACCAGATCGTTCGAGCACACCTGGTACGGCGGGCTACCAGCGGGCGAGAAAGACTTCGCCGAAGCCTGTGGGGTGTTGGAAAGGATTCAGCCACGGTGAGACTGCTGGCTTCGGTTGGCCCCAGGGACAGAATGCTGTTGCTGGGCTGTGCTGTATTGGTGGGGATGATAATCGTGGTGCTCGCGATGTTCTCCCCGGCCAACAACGACGACGACCCGACGCCATCCAGCTATTCCACCGCGCCTCACGGGGCAAAGGCTGCGTTTGAGCTCTTGCGTCAGTCCGGCTATCAGGTGGAGCGGCAGAGCGAGCCTCTCACGCAAATCGAAGATCGAGTCGATGAATATACGACCCTGGTTTTTGCTGAACCGTTCCTGCAAAATGTGAACGCTTCGCAAGAGGCAGTGAAGACCGCATTGGATAAGGGGGCTCGCGTTCTGGTGACCGGCTTTGCCGGGGGTCTGCTGCTGCCGGACAATGCCGTTCAGAGCAACCGCTTTCCGCCGTCTCCATGTGACGGCGATGCCAATGGTTTTAGCGAACTGGCTGGCTCGGGCACGATCCACATAACACCGGAAGCATTTTGGAGGCAGTCGAATCCGTTGCACCAGGTTGTCTACACTTGCCAGCATGACGCCGTCGCCGTGACCTACAAGGCCGGCAAAGGCACGGTGATCTGGTGGGCCAGTTCGCTGCCGCTCGAAAACTCGGGGCTACAGCAGGCAGACAACCTCGTCTTTTTCCTCAATAGCATCGGACCGCCGGCAACCACGCACGTCTTGTGGGACGAGTCGCTGCACGGCGATTCTCCTTCCCTGTTGTCTTACACTCGAGGCACGCCGCTGAGTTTGATCGGGTGGCAGTTGGTGCTGGTCGCTGCTCTGCTGCTGTGGAGTTATGGACGAAGAAGCGGGCCGCTTCGTCCTGATTCCATCGCGCCACGGACGACACAAATCGAATTCGTGCACTCGCTGGGCTCGTTGTACCAGGCAGCAGGCGCGAACCATACTGCGGTCAGCGGCGCCTACCAGCACTTCCGCAAACGGCTCGAACACTTATTTGCCATTCCTCAGAGCCTTTCTGCGCAAGCACCGGGAATGTCTGTCGCTCTGGCGCAGCATTTCGGCAAAGCGGCTGGACAGCTGCAACAGACCCTGACAGATTGCGAACAGGCCATGACAACGGAGAGCCTGTCAACGAAGACAGCGCTCGAACGGGTGCAAGCGCTACACGACTACGATGATTCGATCAACCGACTTACACATCCAGCGACACCGGGGACCCAACAGTGGAAGAAAACGCGTCCATAGATAGCATCAGCGCAAGCCCGGAATTGAAAGCAACCACGCAGTTGCTGGAACACGGGCGGCGTGAGTTGAGCAAGATCATCGCCGGCCAGAACACGTTCATCGATCAGACGCTGGTAGTGGCCCTGTGCCGGGGACATGCTCTGATCGAAGGCGTTCCGGGCATAGCCAAAACACTCGTAGTCAAATTGCTGGCCCAAGTGCTTGGCCTCGAGTTTCATCGGGTGCAGTCGACGCCCGACCTAATGCCTGCCGACATTTTGGGCACGAATGTCTTTCGCAATGCGAGCGAGGAGTTTGTTCTACACAAGGGGCCGGTCTTTACCAGCTTCCTCCTGGTCGACGAGGTCAACCGCATGCCGCCGCGGACCCAGTCGGCCCTGCTGGAGTGCATGGAGGAACGGCAGGTAACGATTGACCGAACGGGCTATCCCCTCCCCCAGGCATTCACTGTTTTTGCCACCCAGAATCCGATCGACTTCGAAGGTACTTATCCGCTGCCGGAGGCGCAGTTGGATCGCTTCCTGATGAAGCTTCGCCTCACCTATCCGACCGTTGAAGAGGAGAAAATCGTGCTCCAGCGCCATCATGCCAGCACCGGGTCGAAAGGTTTGGAATCCACTTCGCTACTGGCGATGGAAGGGGGTCTGCTGGCAGCAGCGCAAGCTGAAGTTCGCCAGGTGCGTATCGAAGCCAGTCTCTATGACTACATTCTGGCCGTCGTCCGCCGCACCCGTGAGTGGCCATCACTCACATTGGGAGCAAGCCCAAGAGCGGCTGTCAGCCTGATGCTGGTGGCGCAGGGCTTTGCCGCCCTGGAAGGGAGAAGTTATCTCATCCCCGATGACGTGAAGCAGGCTGCCCTTCCGGTGTTGCGTCATCGCTTGATTCTGAAGCCCGAGGCGGAACTGGAGGGTTACGATACCGACCGCGTGATCGCGGATATCCTGGCGGCGGTCGCGGTGCCCCGGCAGTGATCTCCCCTACCATCGTCGCGGGGCCCAGGCTCTCCCCGGCGGCGCCCGTTGGCCGCTTCTCGTTCGGACTGACGAGACGGACGCTGCTATTGTTGCTGCTCGGTGCATTGTGGTTCGTACCCGCTTTCTTTATCCATCGCCTGGTGTGGGGCGTCGCCATCTGGGACGCGACTGTTCTGCTATTTGCCCTGATCGACGGGTTCTTATTGCCAGGTCCCAGGCTGATCGAAGCGAAACGGAGTTGGATCTCGGCTCCGGCTTTAGGCACCTCGAGCGAAGTGGAATTGTCCATCCTGCAGCGTGGCCGGCGTCTGCTGTTGTGCCGCATGATGGACGATTTACCGCCCGCTTTCCTTCAGGCGCCGCAGTGGCTGGAATTGACGTGCTATCCAGATATACCAGCGACATTGCGCTATGCTTTCACCCCACGTGAGCGCGGGGATCACGCTGCAGGAAAGCTCTATCTCCGCTATCGCAGCCCTATCGACCTGCTGGAACGCTGGTCATCCGCCGATCTTACTCAGACGGTTCGGATTTATCCCGCGACCCGCACCGCGCAGGACCAAAACCTGTTCCTCGCCCGCACCCGGCAACTGGAATTGCAGCTGCGCAAGCAGCGCCAAAGAGGCCTGGGGAGGGACTTTGAGACGCTTCGCGATTATCTCGAGGGCGATGATCTCCGCGACGTCTGCTGGAAAGCTTCTGCCCGGCGGGGCAGCCTGATCACCAAGCAGTACCAGACGGAACGCAGCCAGGCGGTGTGGCTGCTGCTCGATGCGGGGCGTCTGCTTCAGGCGCGTGTGGGCGGATATACAAAGCTGGATTATGCAACCGCGACTGCGCTCGCCATGAGCCAGCTTGCACTTGCCTCTGGCGATCGCGTGGGATTGCTGGCCTATGGTCGCGAGACGCAGCAATTGATCGCGCCCGGGCGCGGCGGTGCGCATCTTCGCCAGATTTTGGATGCTCTTGCTCTGGTCCATGGAGAAACCGCCGAGGCCGATCATCTGCGGGCAACTGTGACTTTGAATCGCCTGCAGCCCAGGCGAAGCCTTGTCCTTTGGCTCACCGATCCCGCCGAAACTTCAATGCAGCCGGAAGTCGCAGAAGGTGCAGGCCAGTTGATGAGGAGGCATCTGGTGTTGTTTGTCGCCATCGAGCAAAGGGACTTGCGGCAGATTGCCGCGATGCGCCCTGAAAATCAACAGCAGATGTTCGCCGGGGCAGCGGCCCAGGAGATGGTGCACTGGAGGGAGCTATTGCTGGGAAGGCTGCGCCAACGCGGAGCACTCACACTCGAGACTTACCCGGAAGAGATGACTTCTTTTGTGTTGAACCGCTACCTGGAAATTAAGGAGAAAGCACTGTTGTAGCAGAAGAACAGCAGGTCCCTCCGGTTTTCCTGGATTCTTACGCAGACTCTAAAGTCTCTGAGGAAACCGTACCGGGACTTGACCAAAGCCAGAGCACGAGCAGCGTGAAGAGCAGCAAGGCAACCACAAACTTCAGCCACACCGGAGCGGCTGAAGGAGACAAAAATCCTTCGAGCATCCCGGCAATGGCTAGCATCGGCACGACCCCGCTGACCAGACGGACAGACTCCGACCCGGCGACGGAGAGCGAATGACCGCGGCTGTAAATACCGGGAAAGAACAATCCGTAAGCCAGGCGGAGACCAGCGCCGCCGGCAATGATAATCGCCGGAAGCTCCAGTGATCCGTGGGGAGCGACAAAGCTCCACAGCTTGGTGCTCATATGCGCCTGATGACAAGCCGTCGCAATCACGCCCAGCAGGACGCCATTCCAACCGATCATGTACAGGGTCCCGACTCCCGCGGTGATTCCTGCAGCGAAAACAGTAAACGTGACCGCCAGGTTGTTGGTCATGATCGCGCTCGATGCCTGAGGCGCCATCGAATTGACCGACTCGGTCCACATCTGGCGGCGCTCGATGGTCTGCGTCATCGCAGGACCAAGAAAATGACGCTTGAACTCGGGCCGCACCAGCGTAAGCAGCGTGCCCACGACCGCACCCGTCAGAAACAACATAAGAGAGGTAAGGGTAAACGGCAGCAGTTTGCGAAACAGACGCGGATATTCGCGGGAAAAGAATCGCCACACGTCAAGAAAGTCTGTCTTACGCCTGGAGTAGATAATTGCGTGCGCCTGGCCGAGCAGTTGGTTCAGTTCGGCTTCGAGGTTACGTGCGCTGCGTTCCTGGCGCAGCGCGGAGAGATCACCGGCAACCTGCCGGTAGAGCAACGCCATCTCGCGCAACTCTGCCGGGGGCAGGCTGCCCACTCCACTCGCCTCCAGCGCTGCAATCAACGCCCGCAGACGATCCCAGCAGCCTCTACGCTTTTGGATCCAGCGATTGGATATCATGGTTCCCATTCCATTCACGGTCACAGGTGACAACGATGAGCAACGAAAGCGTAGATCTTCGGGATCAGCTTAGCATCGAGACTCCGGAACTGGTAGGGATTGAGTTCCCGCTCGCAGGCATCGGCAGCCGGTGCGTCGCGTTGCTGGTCGATTCCTTCGTGCAAGGTTTTTCCCTTTTCGTGATCATCATCGTAAGCGTGTTGATTCTGTCCGCTCTGCCGGGACTATCGTCCGCGCGCGGCCACGTGGCATCGAACTCCACCGCGAAGTGGGCAGTCGCGCTGGTGATCCTTATTCCTTTCCTTCTTCAGTGGGGATACTTCGCTCTCTTTGAAGCATTCTGGAACGGGCAAACTCCGGGGAAGCGGCTGCTGCGTCTGCGCGTGATCCAGCAGAGCGGCCGGCCGATTGGCTTGTTCGAATCGATGGGTCGAAACCTCATTCGTATTATCGATATGCTGCCCGGCTTCTACCTCGTGGGCGCAGTTTGTATCTTTGCCACTCGCCGGCAGCAACGACTGGGCGACATGGTCGCCGGCACCCTGGTAGTGCACAGCGTCCCGGCGGAGACCCCCCTTCTACCGGCAGGCGCCCGAACCTTCACCGCCGCAGCCCTCGAACCACCACTCCAACCTGTCGTGAGGAAAACTCTCGACTTGCCGGCAGATGCCGTGGCTCGTCTGTCGCACGCAGACCTGCAGCTGATCGAAAGCTTCCTGGCGCGGCGGCTCGATCTGCCGCTTGATGTGCGAGCGAGCCTGGCGGAAAGACTGGCGCGCAGAATGGGAGAGAAAACTGTGTTGGAAGTTCCATCAGGAACCAGCAATGAAACCTTCCTGGAAGCGCTTGTTTTAGTCCTTCGAGAGGCCGGCAATATGCATCCGTGATCCGTCTCTTCTGACGCGGCTAACCTGCGAAGGCACGACTCGCGCTAGCATAGAAGCAGGAGATCCTACGCGGCCGGCATGACTACGGAAATCGTTGAAGGCAGTGAGATCCCGAGTCCCGCTCTGGTGAACGACGGGACAGTTTTTCGAGTGTTGATAGCGGTGAGCTTTTGCCACCTGCTAAATGACACGATGCAGGCCTTGCTGCCCTCCATCTATCCCATTTTGAAGAGCTCGTTCCATCTGAACTTCGGTCAGATCGGCTTGCTGACGCTGACGTTCCAGATGACAGCCTCTATTCTGCAGCCGTTTATCGGGCGCTTTACCGACCACAAGCCCATGCCGTATTCATTACCGATCGGCATGGTGTTCACCTTGAGCGGCCTGCTGTTGCTGGCTATTGCGACTACCTTCCCCTTGCTGTTGCTGGCCGCTTCCTTGATTGGCATGGGCTCGGCTGTCTTCCATCCGGAATCATCGCGCGTGGCCCGCCTTGCGTCCGGCGGCAGGTTCGGTATGGCACAATCGGTCTTCCAGGTTGGCGGCAATACTGGATCGGCGATGGGGCCGCTGCTGGCTGCCTTCATTGTGTTGCCGCACGGGCAGCGCGGGGTCGCATGGTTTTCGCTGATCGCATTGATGGCAATTGTGGTGCTAATGCGGGTAAGCCAGTGGTACAAGGCTCATCTATCCCATCTGCGTACCCGGCCGGCGAAGCATAGGGATCAGATGACAGGCTTGTCGCGTAAGCAAGTAGCCTCTGCGATTGCGGTTCTGATTGCGCTGGTCTTTTCAAAATATTTTTATCTGGCCAGCTTTACCAGTTACTACACCTTTTACCTGATAACCCGCTTTCATGTTGGAGTGCGGAGTTCGCAGATCCACCTGTTCGCTTTCCTGGGAGCAGTCGCAGCCGGAACCTTGATAGGAGGACCGATTGGCGATCGCATTGGCCGCAAGACAGTGATCTGGTGCTCAATTCTCGGAGTCCTGCCGCTTACCTTGCTGCTGCCTTATGCAAGCCTCTTTTGGACCGGGGTACTGAGCGTTATCGTCGGCTTAGTGCTGGCATCAGCCTTCCCGGCGATTCTTGTTTATGCCCAGGAACTGGTTCCTGGAAGGGTGGGAATGATCTCCGGCCTCTTCTTCGGCTTTGCCTTCGGAATGGGCGGGATCGGTGCGGCGATTCTGGGCAGAATTGCCGACGCTACCAGCATTATCTTTGTGTACAAGGTATGTGCTTATCTTCCGGCGATTGGCTTGTTGGCAGGTTTCTTACCCAAGACCCAGCACCAACGAAGCAAGTTGGTCGAATGATCAGGTCGTCGGGGAGGAGACTTTTGAGATTAGTTGGATTTCTGTGCCAGATCTTTTGCCCATCAGTGGAATGGCACAGAGATTAGCCGTTAGAGTCCGAGATCTTCAAACTTCACGTTCATAATCGGATACTGTTTCCAATCCTTATAGTCAAAGTGCCACCACTCTTCGGGGTTAACTATGAACCCCTGCCTTTCCATGGCTTGGCGTAGCAGCGCGCGGCGGGCGCGCTCCTCGGGCGTGCCGCCGTCGTAGTCGGCATAGGCCCGCTTGGTCATCTCGTCGTATCCGCTGGGCATCTTCACTTCTTTTCCCGTTTGCAAATCGTATAAAGATAGGTCCACAGCGCACCCGCGGTTATGCCTGGAGCCTTGTGCCGGATTGGCAACGAAGATTTTCTTGTCGTCCGGTGTGGCGTCCCAGAAGATTTCTGTTACGTACCACGGGCGGTAGCCGTCATGGATGATCAGGCCGTATCCGTGAGCCTTGAGTTCGCGATGAGCGCGGAGAAGCGCTTCCGCAGCCGGCCGCTGAAGGAACGCCCGCGGCTGGGTATACAAGGGCGTACCCAGAAAATTGTTAGTTGTTGCGTAACGGATGTCGAGCTTGATGGTGGGATCCAGCTTCACCAATTCAACCAGCTCCGGCTTGCGGAAATGTCCCTTCTCCTGTGGTGGCGACGCTTTGAGCGCCTCTGCGCGCAGCTCTTGCACTGGGCGCAGAGGAGTGATACGAAAGCTGACGTCTTGCGCGCAGCCGGTTCGCAACAACAGCAGAAGGCAACAAAGGCGTATGCGGCGGCTTATCCCTGGCACGTTTTCCCGTCTAACCCCTCATCATGCCAGGCCGAGCTGCCTAGTCGTAGTACTCCAGGCCCAGGTGGGTAATCAGAGACTCGCCTTTGATGTGCCGCAGCGTGTTCTTCAGCTTCATGAGTTGGATGAAGAGATCGTGCTCCGGATAAAGCCCGGGAGCCGTCATGGGCGACTTCCAGTAAAAACTCAACCACTCCTGAATGCCTATATCTTTCAGCTCCGGGGTACGCGCCGCGAGGTCGAGGAAGAGCACCAGATCGAGAGCGATGGGCGCTGCCAGGATCGAATCCCGGCATAGGAAGTCGACCTTGATCTGCATCGGGTACCCGAGCCAGCCAAAAATATCGATATTGTCCCAACCCTCTTTGTTATCACCACGCGGCGGGTAGTAGTTAATCCTTACCTTGTGGTAAATGTCCTTGTACAGATCGGGGTAAAGCTCGGGTTGCAGGATGAAGTCGAGCACGCTCAGCTTGGACTCTTCCTTGGTCTTGAATGACTGCGGATCGTCCAGCACCTCGCCATCGCGATTGCCCAGAATATTGGTCGAGTACCAGCCGCTCACACCCAACATCCGCGCCTTGAAGGCCGGCGCCAGTACCGTCTTCATAAAAGTTTGCCCGGTCTTGAAATCTTTGCCGGTAATGGGCGCGCTGTTCTTGCGGGAAAGTTCCTGCATCACGGGCAGGTCGACGGTCAAATTCGGCGCTCCCATAGCGAAGGGAATTCCTTCCTGCAGCGAAGCGTAGGCGTAGATCATCGACGGCGCGATGTTAATGTCGTTCTCTTCCAGTCCCTTTTCAAACGAGGCCAGGGACTGGTGGACCGCGGTGGGGGTGAGAAAGATCTCGGTGGACCCGCACCAGATCATTACCTGGCGTTGGGTCACTTTCTTATAGGCTTGGATATCCGCACGCAGCTGTTCCGCCAGGTCGCGTTTGTTCTTGCCCTTCTTTACATTGGTGCCGCTCAGACGCTTGACGTAATACTGGTCGAAAACCGCCGGCATGGGCCGGATACCCTCCAGGAAGGGGCGAATGGTTTCCAACTGGTCCCGCTCAAGAACACGCGCAGTTCTGGCAGCCTCGAACATGTTGTCGGCGAAAATATCCCAACCTGTGAAGCAGAGACTGTCGAGCTTGGCCAGGGGAACGAAGTCCTTGATCAGTGGGCTGCGCGCATCGGTGCGCTTGCCCAGCCGCACGGTTCCCATCTGGGTAAGGGAGCCGATGGGCTTGGCGATGCCCTTGCGCACGGCTTCCACACCGGCCACGAGGGTGGTCGCAACTGACCCCATCCCGGGGATCATGATTCCTAGCTTTCCGTTGGCGGGCTGAATCGGTGAACTGTCAGCAGACTCTTGGCTGCTGCTCGTAGGGGTAGACATTTTCTTGCGGGTCCGTCCTCTCGCGTCTTTTGTTTTCAGTCTCGCCTTTCGGTTCTGCTTTGGCAAATCGCAGCCGCCCAAAGGAGAGAAAGCACTGCTTAATGGTAGCAACTGGTGCTTGGAAGCGAAGTAATTCTCCTCCGGGAATTCTCACCCTACCCGCGAAAAGGGGTAGCCCATATCCCCGATTCCCTGTAGGCGACCCTTTGGCCGTTGGTGAGGACTGAGTCTTAGCCGGTCAGAATCTAAGGGGTGACTTCCCCACGCTGCTTCCAGTGCGACCATACGAACCAGATAATGGCAGCCAGCAGCACAACCTCTACGCCGAGGTGAAAGCGATGGAAAACCTCCTTGAAGCGCGGATCGGTTTCCCAGGAGCGGCCCAGTCTCATTCCCACGTACGCCAGGGCAAGGCACCACGGCCAGGAGCCCAGGAAGGTGTAGATGTGGAAGCGCCATAACGGCATGCGGGCAATGCCGGCAGGCAAGGCGATAAAAGTCCGCACCACCGGCAGCAGGCGCGCCAGGAACACGGTAATCGACCCGTATTTCAGAAAGAAATTTGTGGTGCGGTCCAGGTCGTGACGGCTGAGCAAGACATACTTCCCAAAGCGCTCCACCAACGGGCGGCCGCCATGTGCCCCGATCCAGTAAGCTACGGCCGAGCCCAGGTTGCAGCCGATCGCGCCCGCCGTAGCCACCCACAAAAGCTGGAACCTGCCGCTGTACACCAGGTAGCCGGAGAACGGCATGATGATCTCGGAGGGCAACGGAATACAGGCCGACTCGATCGCCATCAACAGCGCGATCCCCAGATAACCCGTGGCCGAAATGACGGCAATAATGAAGTGCGCAAGGAGAGCCAGTATTTTCTCAGCCATTCCGACGAAGTATAGCTGGTTGACGCTTTGCTACCATGGAGCTTACAAGGAGTACGCCATGGCAGAAGCCCTTATCCCGGAAGTTTCCGAGCAAGTCCAGACCGCTGGGGAGCCACAGCGGGCCGCGGCCCCGGCCAAGGAAGTGAAGCGGCAGACGATTGGTTTTACTTTTTTTAAAGTGCTTCCCGAATGGCGCCGGCTTCCCACAGCAGAAAAGGATGCGCACCGCGCTGCCTTTGCCGAGGTGATCAAACGCTGGAATCAGCCCGGACGTCTGCTCACACTCACCTATTCCACCGTGGGGCTTCGCGGCGACTGCGACATGGTGCTGTGGCGCATCTGCTATACCCCGGAAGATCTAAACCAGATGACCGCGGAGCTGATGGCGACCCCGATGGGCGGTTATCTACAGACGGCCTACAGTTTCCTGTCCATGACCAAACGGTCCCAATATCTGATCGGGCACGAGCATGAAGGCCAGCACGATACACGGGGCAGCATCCGGCCCGGCGGCCAGAAGTATATCTTCATCTATCCCTTTTGGAAGACCCGCGCCTGGTACCTGTTGCCCGCCGAGGAACGCCAACGGCTGATGAATGAGCACATACGGGTCGGCCATCTTTATCCCCGGGTCAAACTAAACACCACCTACTCCTTCGGCATCGACGACCAGGAGTTTGTGGTGGCGTTTGAAACCAACTATCCCGAGGACTTCCTCGACCTGGTGCAACAGTTACGCGAAACCGAGATCAGCCCCTACACGCTGAAAGACACGCCCATCTTCACCTGCATTCGCATGACGCCGGAAGATATGCTGGCGCGGCTCGGCTAGACGCCGATGAAGGCTGCGGTCTCGAAGACCCCACCCAGGAAGCCGAAGAAGCTCGCGGCCAGCAAGACACGGCGCAATCCGCTGGCTCCGGAGCGCATCGCCGCGCTGCTGGAACGCCTGGCACAGGCCTATCCCGGCGCCGAGTGCGCGTTGCACCACAGAAATGCCTGGGAACTCCTGGTAGCCACCATACTCTCCGCCCAATGTACCGACGCGCGCGTCAATATGGTTACCCCGGAACTGTTCAAGAAATTCCCTACCCCCACTGACTTCGCCCACGCGCCGTTAGTGGAAATCGAAGAGCAGATTCGCTCGACCGGCTTTTATCACAATAAAGCTAAGTCTCTCAACGGAGCAGCGCGTAAACTTATCACTGAGTACTCAGGCAAGGTTCCGCAAACCATGGATGAGCTGCTGACCCTGCCGGGCGTAGCGCGGAAGACGGCCAACGTGGTGCTGGGTGTCGCCTTTGGCAAAGCGGTAGGGATAGTGGTCGACACCCACGTGCTTCGGTTATCAAGACGTCTCGAACTTACTAAGGCGACGCAACCGATCCTGGTAGAGGAGGACTTGATGAAGATCATTCCCCAGGACCACTGGATCGCGTTTTCCCATGAGGTGATCCACCACGGGCGCCAGGTTTGCATTGCCCGCAAGCCGCGCTGTGTCGATTGCACGCTGGAGCCATTATGCAACTCGAGTGACAAGACATGGAGTAGTCACGACTGAATGCGGGCATAGCAAAGGTGTTAATGTCATGGTTACTGCGGCATGCAATGCAGCGCCGGATGCCCAACCGATATTCTAAGTATGGCCATTAGATAGCCTGAGGGCACGGTTCCCTGCGCAACGTCGTCTGTATACTGAACATTATTTTAAGTAACAGTACGATAAAGGTCGCTGGATCAAGTTGGCACTAAATGATTGAACAGACTCTCGGTAACTCTCTGCGTTATTTAAGGGAGCAACAGGGCATTTCATTGCGGGCTCTGGCCGAACGGACGGACTTCTCAGCTAGCTTTTTGTCGCAAATCGAGAATGGACAGTGCTCCCCCTCCATCTCTTCGATGGAGAAGATAGCCAACGCGCTAGGGGTTACGCTGGGGCAGTTCTTCCTTTCCGCGAATCAGCAGGTAGTAACCATCGTGCGCGCCAGCGATCGCAGCCACATGGCGCTGGATTGGTCGCGTGCCGAAATCGCTTCCCTGGGGTCGTTCGCCAATGCATCGCAGTTTCGGGCTTCCATGCTCATCATCAAGGCGGGGGGCCTCACTGGAAAGCATGCCACTCCGTCCATTTCTGACGAGTTCGCTATGGTGTTTGAAGGCAGAGTGGTCTTGAAGCTGCAGGAAAGCGAGCAGATCCTCGACCGCGGCGATTCGGTGACCATCGTCGCCGGAACGGCCCGCCAATGGCGCAATGAATCCGACGCTTTGGCCGAGATTCTGGTCATTTCACTGGGGCCTTATCGCTGAACCGCTCAACAGTTCAGCCCTTTTCTTTCCTTGGCATCGAATCGTCTTCCAGTTACCCCTCACCCAATAGCGGTCGAAAGCCTGCTGGATGTAAATTATAAGTATCGTTTTGTCTCCGTTGCTTGCGCCCATCCAGCGGCTCAGGTTCATCCACGATCTGCAAGCTAGCCAACAACCCGAAAGGCTCCTATGGCCGATTCTCCAAAGATCCGGTTCTCCCGCCGCGGCTTTTTGAAGGGGGCAGGCGTAACTGCCGCAACCTCGGTGATCGAGACTGCGAACGCCCTCGCGCGCGACGCCAAAGACGCCCTGCACAACAACCGGGTGGTGGGTCCGGAAGCCCTCCCCGTCAAGCTGCACATCAACGGACGCGAGCATTCGGTGGTGATCGAGCCTCGCGACACGCTGGCTCAGACATTACGCGACAATATCGGTCTGACCGGAACCAAGGTGGTTTGCGATCGCGGCTCCTGTTCGGCCTGTACGGTCTGGATTGACAAGATTCCCGCGCTGGCCTGTATGACTCTGTCGATCGATACTGCCGGCCGCGAGGTCACCACCATCGAGGGTCTCTCCCACGGCGACAAGATGCATCCCGTGCAGGCTGCCTTTGTCAAGCATGACGCTATGCAATGCGGCTTTTGCACCCCGGGTATGGTGATGAGCTGTGCTGCTCTGCTCGAACGTAATTCGAGCCCAAGCCTGAACGACGTCAAGCACGCTGTAAGCGGCAATCTTTGCCGCTGCGGAACCTACCCCAAGGTTTTTGCCGCTACGCTCGATGTAGCCCAGCAGCGCGCTGGCCTGGTTACCCATACCAGGGAAACGGAGGCATAGGATGTCACTCGATACGCTGACCTCTGAGCAAGAACCGCAGGGCACGACGCCGGCCAAACCGGACCCTGCTAAGCGCAGCGAAAGCTTCGTCTTCGGCATTCCGCAGAATGGCCTCGAACGCAAGCAGCGTGAGGTATTGCTCGACGAGCCACCCCCGCTGGCGCCAAACTCCGAGCTGATGTACATCGGCAAGCCGACCGTGCGCTATGACGGCCCGGCGAAGGCCATGGGCACGGGTAAGTACACGGCAGACGTGCATCTGCCTGGCATGCTCTTCGCGCGCATGGTGGATGCCACCATTCCGCACGGTCGCATCGTCTCTATCGACACCAGCGAGGCTGAGAAGCTGCCGGGTGTGCGTGCGGTCCATGTCATCGAACACACGTACGGAGTCGCAGAGTTGCGCGATCCAAAGCAGGAATCCCCTTCCCGCTATCCAGTGATCCGCTATGCCGGCCAGCCCATCGCCGGGGTCGCCGCGACCTCGCAACAGATCGCAGACGATGCAGCGAAATTGGTGAAGGTGCAATACGAAGCCATGCCGTTCGTGGTCGATCGCTCGGCGGCGCGCGCTGCGGACGCCCCTAAGGTATTCCCTGGCCCGGCGGATGAGGCCGGCAGCGCGGGCGGCGGAGGCGGACCCAGGAACGTGCCCCAAACGGGCAACGTGCATGGACCCCAACGCAAACAATCGGGCGACCTTGAAAAGGGTTTCGCCGAGGCGGACGTGATCGTCCAGAGCGAATACTTTACCCAGGTCCAAACCCACTCTGCGCTCGAGACCCACGGTTTCGTGGTCGATTGGAAGCCGGAGGAAGTGACCATCTACGCCTCGACGCAGGGGACATCGAGCGTTCGCGAAGAATTCGCCGATGTCTTTCGCTTGCCCAAGAGCCAGGTGCGGGTGATCACCGAGTATATGGGCGGCGGCTTCGGGGCAAAGTTTGGTGCGGGAAATGAAGGGGTGGTCGCGGCCAACCTCTCGCGCAAGGCAAAGGCGCCGGTCAAGCTCATGCTCGATCGCCGGCAGGAGCATATCGTCTCCAATCGGCCCGACTCTCACCAGCAGCTGAAAATCGGCGCCAAGCGAGATGGAACGCTGACCGCGATCAGGCTTACAAGCTACGGAACCGCCGGAGTAGGTACAGGCGCGGGAACTGCCGGCCCGGCAACCAATATGTACAAGTGCCCTAACCTGCTCACGGAAGAGAACGACGTCTTCATCAATGCCGGCCCGGGGGCGGCGTTCCGCGCACCAGGCCATCCGCAAGGCTGCTTCGCCTTCGAGCAGGCCATCGATGAGCTCGCGGTGAAACTGGAGATGGACCCGATCGTGCTGCGGGACAAGATTGACGAGCACCCGGCGCGCAAGGTCGAGCGTCAGGTCATTCTCGAGCGAACCAATTGGCGCAGCCGCAGGCCCGCGGGCTCGGATACGGGGCCGGTCAAGCGGGGCATGGGAATCGCCCAGTCGGTTTGGTACCGGTTCGTCGAGATGGATTCGTCCTGCGAGGTGCGTATCTCGCGTGACGGCTCGGTGGAATTGATGTCGGCGGTGCAGGACCTGGGCACAGGAACCAAAACCATGCTCGCAATAGTGGTGGCGGAGGAGCTTGGCGTGCCACCGGCCAGCATCGTCATCCGCATTGGCGATACCCGCTTCCCGATAGGCCCTGATTCCGGGGGCAGTGTGACGACCGGTTCCATCTCGCCCGCCGTGCGCAATGCAGCCTGGCAAGCGAAGAAGCAGCTCTTCGCTGCCGTTGCCCCCAAATTTGGGACGACTGCTGACAATCTTGCGATGCAAAATGGCCGCGTGGTGTTCAAGAACGACGCCTCGAAGTCGTACACCTTGAGACAAATCGCGGCCAAGCTACCCACCGGCGATGTGTCCGCGCGAGCGACGCGGGTAGCAGAGTACTCCAAAGAGCGCCTCACCTACGGCGGCGTGGACTATGTTGAACTCGCCGTGGATACCGAGACCGGGCGGGTACACGTGGAGAAAGTCTTTGGGGCTCATGACTGCGGGCGCCCTATCAACCCTACAGGCGTGATCAGCCAGATCAACGGCGGCATCCTGCAAGGAATCTCGTATGCGTTGTTCGAGCAACGCATCATGGACCGTAACGCGGGCTATATGCTCAACGCGAACCTGGAGAACTACAAGATTCTGGGTGCGCGAGAGACGCCGGAGATCGAGATCGCACTGGTCGAGAACTACATCGCGCAAAGCTCAACCGATGCTGCCGGTATTGGCGAGTCAGCTGGAATCATCACCCTGGCTGCTGCCATCGGCAATGCTTTCTTCAACGCAACCGGGGTGCGCATGCGAAAAATACCGATGACACCCGCAAACGTGCTCGCTGCACTGGGCAAGACGCAGCAAGAGGTGGAAGCATGAACAAGTTCTCATTCGTCGATACCAGAACAGTGGATGAAGCCTTAAGCCAGCTCAGTGACGGCGCAGTCGTCAAGGCAGGCGGCATCGATCTGCTGGATCTGATGAAGGAAGATATCGTTTCCCCACCCAAGCTGGTCAACATCCGCAACATCGACAGCCTGCGCGGCATCACTGCTGCCTCCGATGGCCTGCACCTCGGTCCCCTGTCGACCTTGAGCGAGATCGCTGCCCATCCGGAGATCCAGCAAAGGTACGCGGCGCTATCGGATGCGGCTGGTCACGCAGCCACGCCACAGGTGCGTAACATGGCAACCCTTGGCGGCAATCTGCTGCAACGCCCGCGCTGCTGGTACTTCCGCTCCAGCGACTTCGATTGCAAGAAGAAGGGCGACACCAGCAACGCCTGCCACGCCCACGCTGGTGAAAACCAATACCACGCCATCATGAACAACAGCACCTGCGCCATGGTTCACCCCTCCTCAACCGCAGTGCCGCTGCTGGCCATGGGTGCGCGGGTGGAGCTGACATCGAAGCGAGGCACGCGCACGGTGGCCATGAGCGAGTTTTACGTTCCCCCGGAAGAGAGCCTGATCAACGAGACCGTGGTCCAGACAGGCGAGCTGATCACCGGCATCTTCGTGCCTGCGCCCGAAGCCGGCACCCGCTCCGCCTATCAGAAATACGGCGAGAAGGAAAGCTTCGACTGGCCTCTTGCCGATGCGGGCGTAGTGCTGGTGATGGACGGCGCATTGTGCCGCAAGGCAGCGGTGGTGCTGGGCGTGGCTGCGCCTACTCCCATGCGCTCTGCCCCGGCTGAAGAGATGCTGACCGGCAAGACCATCGACGAGGCCACGGCACGCGCAGCGGCCAGGGCCGCGATGCAGCCTGCCACGCCACTCTCGCAGAACGGTTTCAAAACGCAACTGTTTCAGACCGCTATTTATCGAACGGTGTTGTTAGCGGCGGGACAGATGCAACGCGACCCAAGTTCGATTGGTTAAGGAACTTCGATATGACGACGCAGCTGGTACAGATCCGTTGTAACGCACTCCGTAGCAAGTCTAGCTATGGCGCCTTCGGTGACTTCCATGATGAACTCGTCGAGCTTATGGGGTCGACGACGACCTACTGGTGCCTCAAAACCATGCGCAAGGCCGGTCCCGACGAACACTATGTGCATCGTTCGATCTGTGTCGAAGGACGATCCTGTTGGGAGAGCTGCGAGCAGGAAGCGTAAGAGACAAATAGGAACTGGACGGGTAGCCCCACGTTCGCCCCAGCGTACGTAGGACGAAGGGGGACGGGCGAAGCCCAACAATCGCTCTTGCTCTACGACCAGCAATTCCTGTGGGGGCTAGGGACAGCGTTGAAAAACCTATTGTTCTAGTCCCACGTACGCTGGGCCGATTGTGGGTCACCCGTGAAAAGCAGCGCCTGGCTATAAGCTTTACAGGGGGCGGAATGCGAAAACCACGAAGGTTATACGCCTTGGCTCTCGTCCTTCTAAGTGGTTCGAATCTCACCGCGGGCTCGCAGTCCATCCGCTTAGTGCCGGTCCCAAAAGAAACTCTCTGCGTTACAGAAGGCACGATTGACCCGTTGCCAGGAGAACGCATGTCAGTGAACGTGTCTAAGATGCGAGCTTATGTCAACGCCCATACACCACCAATAGCCGAGGCGCGGTTTACTTATTTAGGTTCCACCCCCAACGAAGCACCGCTCGCATCCGGTGAAATGCGCCGCCAGTTTGGCCTCAAGCTGCGTGCTCAGGATGCTTGCAACCTGGTTTATGCGATGTGGCGCATCGAGCCGGAATCGAAACTCGTAGTGTCGGTCAAAAGCAACCCTGGCCAACACAGCAGCGCGCAATGTGGTAATCGGGGATACCAGAACATTAAGCCTCGCCATAGCTCACCGGTTCCCGTATTGAATTCCGGAGATACACACACACTTCGCGCCGAAATGAATGGAGCAGAGATGAAAGTCTTTGCTGATAAGTCGCTGGTGTGGGAGGGCTCCGTCGGCACCGATGCGCTGGGCTTCGATGGACCAGTAGGCGTTCGTTCTGACAATGCCCGACTACAGTTCAGTCTTGAGACTGGTCAGCTCACCAAACCGCAATCCTCATCCGGTTGCCGAGCCCAGGAATCCGAGTAAGTGTCTCATAACAAAGCATTCTTCAACTTATAAAGGTTCCACGACAACACCCCGTGCTACCTCGGCATCTATGTTGGGTAGATTGTAAGACCACGAAAGGGTGAAGCACATGGACACTTTCCGTCGTTTGGCGACATCGAGCACCATAATTCTCCTTTTAAGTTCCACCGCTGCAATGCACGCCCAATATGCACCGCAAGGATCACCGCCACCAGGATATGGTGAGCACGGGGGATGGGATAACGTACCGTCGGAGTACAACGACGCGCAAAGGCGTGGGTTTCAAGATGGCATGGTAGGGGCTCGCAAAGATTACGAGAACCATCGTCAACCGAATGTTAATAACCGCGATGAATATCGTCACCCGGATGTTCCGAAAGATCTTCGTCACGAGTACCGCGAGGGCTTTCAACGCGGCTACGATGCCGGCGTGCGTCATATGATGGGCGGCGGAGAAGATCGCCACTAATCCGCACTCCCGGGAAAAGGCCTGAGCCGCTGGTTGGTTCGGGCCTTTGCCATTTTAGCGTCCTAGTGACGTGCGTTCAGTTTGTCGATGGCTCGCTTTAACTCTTCCAGCTTCTGCCCAGCCTCGCCCAGTTTGCCTTCTGCAGTCAAATGCTGGTAGTCGCCAAGGTCTCTGGCGGCTTCCGCAATAGTCGAGTTAAGGTCGGTGGCGGGCTGGGACGCCGTCGCGCCCGATGGCGGCGGGGCTCGCTGAGGCTCCGCGGCAGTCAGGGATGAGCCGGTTCCGCCGAATAGCGCTGCGAGCGCCGCTTCGAAGGTTGATCCGTAAGCGAGCCGGTCTTGCAGCGCAAGCACCACCAGCCGCAGCTCCGGCATCGGGCTTCGTTCCGCCTGCAGGTAAATGGGCTCGGCATACAACAGCGCCCGCCCGGTGGGGATCACCAGCAAGGTACCACGTCGCACGTGAGAACCCTGCTGGTTCCACAGCGTCAATTGTCCGGAGAGCTGGGCGTTTTGATCAATGCGCGCTTCAATCTGCAGCGGTCCGTCCACCAGCTTGTTCTTGGGGAAGTTGTAAACCACTGAGGTACCGTAGTGCTCACCGTCGCTGCGGCCACCGATCCAGCCAATCAAGTTGTTACGATTGGCGGGTGTGAAGGGCAGAATCTCGACGAATTCCATGCCCGTCTCGTCGGGTAATTTCATCAGCACGAAATTCGGCTGCATTGGCTGGGTGGTCTGCCCACCTCCCTGGCTCATGCCGACTTCGCTGGCCACCGTCCACAGATCCTCGCGGTTGTAGAAAACTGCGGGATCGGTCATGTGATAGAGACCGTAGACCTCTCCCTGCAGCTTAAGCAATAACTCCGGGTAGCGCATATGCTTGCGGAGCCACGGCGGCATCGCGGCCCCGTCTTTGAACAACCCCGGAAAAATGCGGCGCCAGGCAGCGAGGATTGGATCCTGGTTGTCAAAGACATAAAAAGTAGTCGAGCCATCGTAGGCGTCGATCACCACCTTAACGCTGTTGCGCATGTAGTTGATGGAATCATCACCCAGACGGTAGTGGCTGGAGTACGGATACTGGTCTGAGGTAGTGAAGGCGTCCATCACCCACGACAATCTGCCATCATCGCCCACCACAATGTAAGGATCCTGATCGTAGGTGAGGAACGGGGCCAGGGCGGTTACGCGATCACGCACGTTGCGCCGCATCAGCAGCCGGCTCTGAGAATTCACATCGTCGCTGAAAGGTAACTTTCCCAGATCGCCGCGGTCGAGCGCGAGCACAATGCGGCGCAGGAAGCCGCCCAGCATGATGCCGCCTTCGCCCTGATAAGAGGTAAGGTTGTTGCTCTGGCCCTGGGGATAATTGAATTCCTGCTGCCGCGTCTTGACGTACACATCGGTGTTCGTCAGCTCCCCAAAATAGATCTCCGGCCGGGTTACGTTTAGGCCGGGAACCGTGCTCTGCACCGGCATGTTGCTCAGGTAGAGCGTTGGCAGCCCTTCCGTTGTGAACCCATTGACAGGATTCATCGTAATACCGTAGCCGTGGGTGTAAATCAGCTTTTCGTTGATCCAGTTGCGGCTGCTCTCCGGGAGCTTTTCGACATTCAGCTCGCGGGTGGCGAGCATTACCTGGCGCAGCGTGCCACCGATTTCATAGCGATCGATGTCGATATCAGGAAAGTCGTAGTAGGTACGGATTTCCTGAATCTGACGCAGGGTGTCCTGGAGTGCCTGCCAATCCCACAAACGGATGTTCTGCAGAGTGGGTTGATTATTTGCCGGGTCCGCCGCACCCACAGTCGTCTCCGCGGGAAACTCGCGCAGGGAGAAACGGTCTAATCCATACGCCTGGCGTGTCATGAGGATGTTGTGGGCGATGTAGGGCTGCTCGCGCACCAGTTCGTTCGGTTTGACGATAAAGCTGCTCATCCACCAGCCGGCCACGCGAACGCCGGCGAAACAGAGAGCTGCAGGGAGAACCGCCGCTATCAGCCAGCGTCCCCGGGCCACCGTCATGGCGTTGAGCGCAGCGGCCACCGCGCCGCCGACCAGGGCCACGCATACCAGGAGGAGGCCGGTGAGCGTGACATGCGCATCCGTGTAGGTGACGCCCCCGAAGACGGTATGGTCGTCGAACAAAAGATCGAATCGGCCAAGATACACGCGTATCGCCATGATCAGAAGCACGAACGCAAACGTGATCGAGAGCCCGCGCCACGGGATGGTGAGGTAACTACGACGCCCGGAGAACGCGCTTGCACCGCCGGTGATGAGGATGAAGAAAACGGCCAGCACGCAGGCCATGATGGCCAGCGTAAGCAGCCAGCCGGAGATGAGCTGCCAGGCCGGCAGGGTGAAGAGGAAAAAGTTAAGCGGCTTGCCAAAGATCGGGTCGATGACGCCGCCCATGGCAGCCGGTGTGTACCAAAAAAGAGCGAGGGTCGGCCATTCCGCCATCATGCCGGCGCCCGTGATCAGGGCAACGGCGATCGATCCGCCGAACCCGAGGAGGCGCATCACAGGTTCGACTGGAAGTCTTAATGGCTGTCCACCGAAAAAGATGGTGTGACTGCTGGGCAAATCGGGCAGATGCGTCCGCTTTAGGGCGGCAAACGATCCGTAGAGGATGAAAAAGGTAGCTGCGGTAAAGAGGATGAAGATGATCCACTCAACAGCCAGCGTCTTAGAGAACACGCTTCCGTAACCGAGCGACCTGAACCACAGCAGGTCAACGAAATACGACAACGCGGTTCGGCCGCCGAAGACGATTACGGCAATGACCGCGAGGATAAGAAAGAAGCGGCGGCGGCGGTGCTGCGGCTGCTTCAGCGGCCAGTCAATGGATGTGGGCATTGCTAGCCTTCATTCTACAGCCGCTCAGACTACTCGTAACTTCCTTAGGGGCGGATAGCGGAATAGTATGGGGGGCACCAAATTTCGCTGGTCATCCAGCGACACGGAGAATCCCCATGGCTCCTAAGAATTCCGCCACCCGCTTCTCTTCCCAGCAGCGCCTTGTACTGCCTGGAAGCGAGAAAGCGCCCATGTCCGCGGCAACCGGCGAGAAGCCGGCTCGCCCCGCCGGCGTCCTCACAGTTTCGGTGATCGTAAGGCGCAAGAATCCGCTCAATACCAAGCGCCTGGGCATAGACCGCCTCACACGCGCCCAGTATCGCCAGAACCACGCCGCTGATCCTGCGGCCATCAAGCTGGTGCACGCCTTTGCCAAGGAATTCGGGCTCACGGTCGAGAAAGGCACGCCCAAGCCTGAGCGGCGCACGATCAAACTGAGCGGAACCGTCGCTGCGATGCAGAAGGCCTTCGACGTCAACCTCACGCAGAAGACTCTGGACGGCAACGTTTATCGCGTCCGCGAAGGCAGTATCCGTCTTCCGGCAGAACTGGCCGGCGCGGTTGAGGCCGTCCTGGGGCTCGATAATCGCCCTCAGGCCCAACCCCACTTCCGCGTCCTGGGGTCCACTATCAACGCCAGGACGGGCGGAACAGAAGGTTTCGCACGCGCCCATGCCGCGGCCGCCAACACCTCCTACACTCCGGTTCAGGTGGCACAACTTTACCAGTTTCCCCAGGGCGCCAGTGCCGCTGGGCAGACCATCGGCATCATCGAGTTGGGCGGCGGTTACCGGGCTGCGGATCTGACCGCCTACTTCAAAGGACTGGGACAAAAAGCGCCCCAGGTGACCGCCGTGTCGGTGGACAACGGCAAGAACTCTCCCAGCAACGCAAACGGTGCGGATGGCGAAGTTATGCTCGATATCGAAGTCTCTGCGGCTGTCGCCCCAGGGGCAAAGATTGTCGTTTACTTCGCGCCCAACACCGACCAGGGATTTATCGACGCCGTCGGCAGTGCCGTGCACGACTCGACCAACAACCCCAGCGTGATTTCGATCAGCTGGGGTGGGCCGGAATCCAGCTGGACAACACAGTCGATGAATGCCCTCGACGCCGCCTGCCAGTCGGCGGCCGCGCTCGGCATCACCGTCACCGTTGCCGCAGGCGACAACGGGTCCACCGACGGTGGTACGGGCAATAACGTCGACTTCCCTGCCTCCAGCCCGCACGTCCTTGCCTGTGGCGGAACCGAGCTTGTCGGGAACGGCAGCACCATCACATCGGAGGTGGTGTGGAACGAGCAAGCCAGCAACGAGGGCGCCACCGGAGGCGGAGTAAGCAACGCGTTTCCGCTGCCATCCTGGCAGGCTAACGCCAATGTGCCCGCGTCTTCATCCAGTACCGGGGGCCGAGGCGTTCCGGATGTTAGCGGCGATGCCGACCCGGTAACGGGCTACCAGGTCCGCGTCGATGGGCAGAGCCTGGTCATCGGCGGCACCAGTGCCGTTGCTCCTCTTTGGGCTGGGCTCATCGCCTTGAACAATCAGCAGAACGGAAAGAGCGCCGGCTTCATCCAGCCCCAGATTTACGCCGCAAACGCTGCGTCTGCGTTCAACGACATCGTCTCGGGAAACAACGGCGCATTCTCCGCCGGTCCTGGTTGGGATGCATGCACCGGCCTTGGCTCTCCCATCGGCACCAAGCTCATCACACTTCTTGGTGCTTCGACTGCGACCAAGAAAAAAGACGGAGGGAAGAAGCCGGTTCGTATGCGGCCGGCTAAGAAGAAGACAGCACGGCGCGTAAAAGCCAGATAGCGATGCTGAAGTAAAAGAAACAACAGGTCCCTCCACTACGCTACCCCGGATTTCCTGCCGCGCGCCGCTATCAACGCCCACGTGTGCGGCTCTCCGCAAAGAGAGCCGCACGAACTTCGTCAACGCACCAACCTCGACAGGAAATCCGGGGTAGCGTAGCGGCGGGACCTGCTGTTTCTTTTGCCGCACCATACCCATTACTTAAGTTGTAACTACAACTTTGGCGTGTCGACCCATATCGATACAACCTTCACTTGTTACAGATCCGTGATTTAGCATCAGGAGCATAGAGAAACTGTAATTGCTTCACATCTGACGTATTTTCCCATCTGCGACCGAATCAGCAAGAGGAAGTCACGGGCCATGCGGAAACTGGGATGGAGTCTGATCTTCGGCGCGACAGCGCTTATCGCTGGATGCAGCAGTTCGAGCAGCAGCAACGGCACCTCAAATCCAACCCAGTCCAGTAACCTGACGGTCACCACGACCTCCCTTCCCAGCGGAACCGTGGGTGCCGCATACAGCGGCCCGGTGACAGCCTCCGGTGGCACCACACCTTACACCTACAGCGCCAGCAACCTGCCCAGCGGCTTGTCTATCAGTAGCGCGACAGGCATGATTACCGGGACTCCAGCCCAGAGCTCCATCGGCACAGCGTCAGCAACCATCAAGGTGACGGACTCGACCCAACCCTCATCGCAATCGGCCACATCCAGTCTAAGCATCAAAATCAGCCCAGCCCCCCTCGCGGTAACGACCACTTCTCTACCCGGTGGCACTGCCGGATCCCCTTATCCGTCGACCACACTCCAGGCCTCCGGCGGCGTGCCACCCTATATGTGGGCGCTGGCCTCGGGCAGCAACTTGCCTGTCGGGTTGAGTCTGTCAACAGGGGGAGCCCTCTCGGGAACGCCGGCTGCGGCTGGATCCTATCCGTTGACCTTCGTGGTGACGGATTCGTTTACCACCCCGGAGACCGCCAGGTCACCGCTCACACTCACCATCGCGAACGGAGCGGCTACGCTGACATTGACCACGACCACGCTGGCAGACGCCACCGTGAATACAGCCTACTCGGCGACGTTGACGGCGGCGGGTGGAGTAGCCCCCTATACGTTCAGCCTTGGGAACGGTACTTCCTTGCCCGCAGGATTAACCCTTTCCTCCGCCGGCGCCATCAGCGGCACACCCACCAAGGTGGGAAGCACAACCTTCTCAGTCGATGTCATGGATTCGAGCACACCAACGCCGCTTTCCCAGACTGGCAACCTGAGCATCACGGTGAACTCCACGGCCGGGCCGGCATGCGGCAACATGAGCACGGGCAACGGAGCCAGTCTCAATGGCTACGTACCATTCCCGTCCTCAAACCTCTGGAACACAAACATTGCCTCCGCCCCGGTCGATCCCAACTCGGCCGCCATCATCGGTTCGCTTACCGGAAGCCATCTGCATCCTGACTTCTCCAACGTAGTCGACGGAAACTACGGGATACCCTACGTTGTCGTCGACTCCAACGCCACCCCAGGAGTGCAGGTGACGATGACGACTTATCAGAGCGAGAGTGACATCACACTGTACCCGATCCCCCTCACCGCTCCTATCGAAGGCTTCCCTCCCACCTGTACAACCACCGGAGACAATCACCTGCTTGTCCTCGACAAAACAAAATGCTGGCTCTATGAAACCTGGCAGACGCAGCTCTGCAACGGTGCCTGGAGCGCTGCCAACGGAGCGATCTGGGACCTGACCAGCACCGAACACCGTCCTTATGGATGGACATCAGCAGACGCGGCAGGGTTGCCCATCTTTCCCGGGCTGGTGCGCTATGACGAGGTGGCAGCGGGAGCAATCAATCATGCCTTCCGCATGACGCTGGCGCAAACCAAAAGCGATTCGAATGGCGGCTATTTTGTCGCGCCGGCGACCCACGCTGCGGGGAACAATTCCGGCACCGACAACATCATGGGAATGCGGCTGCGGCTTAAGGCCAGCTTCAACATCTCCGGCTTCAGCGCCGCCAATCAGGTGATCCTCACCGCCATGAAAAATTACGGCATGATCGTCGCCGATAACGGCAGCAACATGTACTTCCAGGGAGCCCCGGATGCACGCTGGGACGACAACGATCTGGACGCCCTGAAAGCGATCGATGCATCGAATTTCGATGTGGTGCAAATGGGAACGGTATACGACGACGCCACCGCGCCAACAGGTGCACCGCCGACGATCAGCAGCTTCACCGCCTCGCAGACCACTGTTGCGGCCGGCACCCCAGTGACGTTGAGCTGGACCGTCACCAATGACTCCTACAATTACATTGATTTCGTGGGCCCAGTGCGTGGTGGCACGCAAACCGTGACCCCAGCCGCCACCACCATCTACACCTTGAATTCAACCAACCAGTATGGCCGTTCGACCATGCAGGTCACGGTGAACGTTCAGTAGTCTCTATTCCCTTCTTAGCGCCTGCATAGGATCGACCGATGCGGCACGGCGTGCGGGCAGCAGGCAGGCAACGGTTCCCATCGCCACCAGCACCGCGACAGCGCTGGTAGCGATGGCAGAGTTGTACGGACTTACCTGAAACAACAAACTGCCCACCACGCGTGCGAACGCGAAGGCCACCGCGACCCCGGCAACCGCCCCTGCCAGCACCGGCATCAGGCCATCATGCAGCACCAAACCGTAGATATTTCTCCGCTGCGCACCTAACGCCACCCGCAGACCAATCTCCCTCTGCCTCTGGACCACGGAATAGGTCACTACCCCGTAGACCCCCAAAACCGCCAGCAGCAAGGCGCTGGCGGCAAACAGGAGCAACAGCTGCATCTCAAAACGCCGGTTCGCTATCGAGTCTTCGACCACGCCGCCAAGCAGGCGCACCTCCTGCACCGGAACTTCCGGATCGACGCTCCAGATGGCCTTGCGCATCGCATCGGCCATCGTCGCCGGGTCTTGACGGGTACGCACCAGCAGGCCACCGGTTCTGTCGCTGCGATACCAGTAGGGCATGTACACCATCATCGGATCCGGCTTGGACAGAGAGACCGTCCGCGCATTCCCTACTACGCCAATCACGGTAAAGAAACTCTCATTCATGCCGGCGCGACCAAATTGCTGTCCAATGGGATTCTTACCAGGCCAGAGCGTTCGGGCCGTAAGTTCCGAGACGACGGCGTAATGTTTGCCCTCGTCGCTCGAGCTCAAGAAACGCCCGGCAACCAGGGGCAGGTGAATGGTCGCAAAATATCCCGGAGTGACCCAGCGAAAGTGCTCAGTAGGCATCTGCATGATGGGTCTGGCATCGCCGGGGACGTGAATCATATCGACCCAACTATCACGAGACAGGGGTAACTCACTGACGGCCGCTGCGTGCTCCACGCCCGGGAGCCGCGACAGCCGGTCGAGCACCTGCTTATAAAACGCGGTCCGAGGCGCTAAGTCGGAGTAGGACTTATCCGGCAGATCGATGGCCGCGGTAACGACGCGCGCGGTCTCAAAGCCCCGGTCTACGTGCAGCAGCCGGTACAGGCTCGTGGTCAACAGTCCGGTCATCAACACCAGGGCCACGCTGACCGCAACTTCCACGGCCACCAACATTCTCCGTATGCGCTTGCTGCTACGCGACTCGGTGGCCAGCCGTGATTCGCTGTGCAGAACCTCCTGCGGAGGAGTGCGCGCCATCATCCAAGCCGGCGCAGCGCCCGCCAGTAGCGTCGCCAGCACAGCAAGCACCAGGACACAGCAGGCGCCGGCCCAATCCAGATGCAGTGGCCCTCGAAAATCCAGCGCCGGAGGAAGATAGCGCTGCATGACCGGCATACTGATCATCGCCAGCAGGAGGCCCAGCGTACCGCCCACTGTGGCAAGCGCCGTGGTCTCACGCAGGGCCATGCGCAGCATTTCGCCGCGACTCGCTCCCAGAGCAGCGGCCACTGCCATTTGCTGCCTCTTGCCGACCGCCCGCGCCAGCAGGAGATTGGTGATGTTGACGCAGCCGACCAGAAGCAGCCCCGCCACCGCTGCCAGCAAAATCAGAAGTGGCGTTCGATTGTTGCCCACCAGTTCCTGCTGGAACGGCGTCAGGGTCGCCGAGAGAATGGCTTTCTCATTTGCCGGCAGGCTAGCCATGATCGTGTGTTGCAGGGCGTTGATTTCTGCATTCGCCTGGGCCGCGGAAATTCCAGGCTTCAGGCGTGCCAACCCGAAATAATCAAACTCACCCATGTCCTCCTGCAAAAGGTCCTTCGAGAAGGCCAAAGGCAGCAGCGCGTCAGCAGGCTCTGGGTGATTCGTGTCCGCGCTCCCGAAGGCCCGTATATAAGGCAGATGGAACGACGGCGGCATCACGCCAATCACGATATAGGGAAATCCATTGAGGGTGATGGTTTTTCCCAGGATCCCTGGATCGCGTTGAAACTGGTTCCGCCAAAGCTTGTCCATCAGCACCACCACGTGCTCGTGCCCCAGTTGAGCCTCCTGCGACGAGAATCCACGGCCCAGCTGCGGCGCGGAATCAAGTACGGAAAAAATGCCTGGAGTCGCGTTCAGTACATTGATCTGCAACGGATGCCCGCCCAATCCCAGCGGCACCGAACCTTCCTCCATCAGCGCCGCGGATTGGAAGCTATGGCCGTGCTGTTGCCAAAAGGTGAAATGGTTCGCATTCATAGGCAAGGTTGGATAAATGTCGCGGAACTCTGCCACCTGCTCTTCCATTACCGCCAGCTGCTCCGGGTGGCTGTAGGGCAGCGGCTTCAGCAGCACGTCATACACCAGGGTGAAAATCGCCGTGGTCGCCCCGATGCCCAGCGCCAGCGTCAAAACAGCGGTGATCGTAAAACCGGGCGATTTGCACAATTGCCTGACTGCGTGGCGCAGGTCGTCAAGGAGTGTCTGCATGGAACCTCCGGCGATCGAGAGATGCGCCTCATCGGCCGAGCAGCATACGATGCAAATGCTTGCCCTGATGAAGCTTTTGGTTAGTACGGAATATCTCTCCAGGAAGTTCTATCGGGGATGGGAAAAACGCTGTCCTGAAACGAGCACTTTACCGAGTGAGCTCTTGCAGCCTTCGGCCTATCACCCAACAGCTAAAATAACGAAGCTGAGGTCGTGAGAATGTGCCGGAATATCAAGATGCTATTCAACTTCGATCCTCCCGTGACTGACGAGGAGGTTCGCGCTGCCTCACTCCAGTACGTGAGAAAGATCAGCGGCTTTAACAAGCCGTCGAAGGCAAACGAAGCCGCCTTTCTAGCAGCGGTCGATGAGGTAGCCGCTATCTCGACCCGGCTCCTCCGTTCGCTGGAAACGAATGCGGCTCCGAGGAGTCGAGAAGAAGAGGCCGCCAAAGCGAAGGCTCGCGCTGCAGAGAGATTTCGCGCTTGAGCCAATCTGGCGATTTGTCCTTGCCCACGACCATGGGTGCCCATATCTCGCTCTTTTTTGCGAGATGTGGGGCCCATCCCACTCCGTGGGCACGTTTAACATGCCCTGCCTGTATCCTTGCCGTGCATGACTGACCGTGCTAGAAACAGTAAGCCACACCTCGTCACGCGAGGACTTGCCGCCGTCGGAGTGGGAGCGGTGGCGATCTTTGGGGCGCGCTTCCTGATAGATTTCTTCGGCTCCGCAGTGCCCTATTCCATGCCGGACAAGAACCCCGCCGCCCTGGACTCGGAGGAATTCATTCAATTCCTGAGCCTGGTTACGGACGGCACCAGGCGCCATTCCCGGATCACGCGGCTGAAGAATGGAGTCGAGTTTTACCCCGCCTACCTGGAGGCCATCCGCCGGGCGAAATATGCCGTCAACCTCGAATTCTATGAGTTTCTAGAGGGACAGATCGGCGATGAGATATTGGCCGCTTTGACCGAACGGGCCGCGGCCGGAGTCGAGGTGCGCATTATTGTTGATGCGCTGGGCAGCTTCGGGACCCATTCGTCCTACTTCGATGACTTGCGCGCCGCCGGCGGTCAGATGTGCTGGTACCACCCTTTGCGCTGGAATACCTGGCCAAAAACCAACAATCGCACCCATCGCAAACTGCTGATCGTGGACGGAGAGACTGGCTTTATCGGCGGCGCGGGTATCGCCGATCACTGGTTGTACGAAACCTCAGTGCCGGTATGGCGGGATACCGTCTTTTGCGTGGAAGGGGAGGCGGTCGCCGGCTTGATATCAGCCTTCTGTGAAAACTGGCTGGAGGCCTCCGGGGAAATTCTCTCCAGCTCAAAACAATTTGGCTTCCGCGCTACGCCCGAGGGCGCGGAAAGCTTTGTCGTTTCCAGCACCCCCCACGGCGGAGGCACCCAGGCACGCATTCTGTTTCAGGCGTTGATCAATAGCGCGCGCAACACCATACGCATTACAACCCCTTACTTCCTGCCTGATCGAAGTGCGAGGCAGGCGTTGATCGCGGCCATTCAGCAGCGTGGCGTGGCAGTGCAGATTTTGACTGCGGGCCTGCATATCGATCATCCGATTATCAGAAGGCTGAGCCATCGCAGTGTGCGCCACCTGCTACAGGCGGGCGCCGAGATATTCGAGTATGGACCGTCAATGATCCACGCGAAATTGATGACCGTGGATGGCATGTGGAATGTGGTCGGCTCAACCAACTTTGACCACCGCTCCTTTGCCCTGAACGATGAAGTAAATCTCGCCGCCCTCGACCACAACCTTGCGGCGACCATCGAAGCAGACTTTTTCCAGGATCTGGAGCAGAGTTGCAAGCTTAGTTTGGCCAATGTCGGGGGGCCTCCAATGCTGGCGGAAGACGAGTCGGTAGTCGACCACATCCTGAAGCAGGAGAGCTAAACCGCAGAATGTCGTATGCTGGTCAGCTACAGAGCAAATAGCCTGAACAAGGAGCCTGGGAATGGTTTGGGTATGTCCTGGTTGCCGTGGACCGCGCGTGTCTTCCGTTCTGGTTCTGGTTTTGACAGCTCTATGCCTGGTTACCCCGGGCATGGCCCAAACCCTGAAAGTGCCGAACCCAGGGACCGGTTCGGTTCCCCTGGACAAGGGCTGGCGGTTTCACCTGGGCGACGACAAGGCGTGGGCCGATCCGGCCTTGGATGATTCGAGTTGGGAGCCCATCCGTATCGATCAAACCTGGGGACAGCAGAGCCATCCGAGCTACACCGGCTTCGCGTGGTATCGGCTGCGGATCGAGATCGACAACTCGAACATCGCGGGAACAAAGAACCTGGCGCTGCTGATTCCCCCTGCCCAGGATGCTTACGAAATCTACTGGAACGGGCTGAAGCTGGGAACTTATGGCGGCGTGCCTCCCCATGCCGAGTGGTGGATCGTTGGTCATCCAACTGTCTATCCACTGCCAGGTACAAGTGGAGAGTTGGCGTTGCGGGTATGGAAAGCGCCACTTTCGTCGGTCGATCCAGCAGAGGTGGGCGGCTTTACAGAAGCACCGCTGTTGGGCGATGGCTCCCTGCTTGGTAACCTGGCGAAGACAATCGCGTATGAGAACGATGAGCGAAGGCTGCCCAGTTCGTTGATGGCGGCGGTCAACCTGGTCATCGGAGTGCTGAGTTTCCTGCTCTTTCTACGCGACCGCAAGCAGGGCCTATATCTTTGGCTGGGGCTCTACCTGGTGGCCGGCGGATTGCAAGGACTCCAGCAATTATCGATTGTTCGTCTCGGAATAACGTGGCACACGTATCAACTGGTGACGCAACTGCTCTCGAGCGCCCAGGATATTTGCATGTGGCTGATCCTGCTGTCGCTGTTCGGCATGACCCAGGAGCGGCAATGGCGACGGGCGACCGGATGGATCATCGCAACCTACCTGGCCGCCCAATTCATCGACGTCACGACCATCTGGTTCTGGGAGCGGGGCGGCGTGCTGCCCTGGATCGATGGCATCTCGACTGCCGTCTACTCCCTTACTCCGTTATACGTTTTCTTCATTATCGGTTTTGGCTTGATGCGCCGAAATCGGCCTTCGCTATGGCCTTTGATCATTGTTGTCTGTGTGGCCGGCCTTCTTTCCTGTGTCGCAAACCTGGCTGGGCAAGGCGTACGATTTACGCACTGGACCGCGGGCGCACGTCTGCAGGGTCTCGGCCTTCACATCGGTGGCTATTTCTTCAGCATTTTCGTTATCCTCAACACGCTGTTGTTCCTGGCCTTGATCTTCACCATCGCGCGCGAGCAATTTCTGGAGCGCGAGCGGCAAGCCCGGATTGAACTGGAAATAAAGTCGGCCCGCGAAGTGCAGCAGATTCTCGTTCCTGAAGAGACGCCGGCGATTCCCGGTTTGTCGATTGCCAGCGTGTATCGGCCCGCCGAAGAGGTAGGCGGCGATTTCTTCCAGGTGATCGCTACGGAAGGCGGGGGGGCCTTGATTGCCCTGGGAGACGTGAGCGGCAAGGGGCTGAAAGCGGCCATGACGGTCTCTCTGATTGTGGGCGCCTTACGCACGCTGGCGGACTACACCCAGAGTCCGGCGGAAATTCTTCGTGGTTTGAACCGTCGGCTGCTGGGGCGCACAGACGGGGGCTTCGCCACCTGTTTGATCGCCCGCATCGATCCCGACGGAGAAACCACCTTGGCCAATGCCGGGCACCTCGCGCCCTTTCGCGATCGGGAGGAATTGCCGGTAGCCGGATCGTTGCCGCTGGGCCTGGCCGCAGACGCGGACTATGACGAGCTGATATTCGCGCTCCATGAGGGGGAGACGCTCATGTTCTACACCGATGGCATTTTAGAGGCGCGAAATTCGGCCGGCGAGTTGTACGGCTTTGATCGGCTGGCTGCGCTGATCCGGTCTGATCCGACAATTGAGCAGATGGTCGAGGCAGCGTGCAATTTCGGCCAGCAAGATGATATTACGGTCTTCAAGGTTACGCGGTTGGCGCAATCCGCTCCCGCGCATGCGGCCCGCTTGAGCCTGGCCACACAAATTTCTCACGCGTGAAATTCATGAGTCCGGTGACCATCTGGTTTGAACGCAAGTTTGACTTTACCTTTCCTGTGGAACTGCGTCCGAATCTGTGTGCTCGACTGCGCGGCACTCCGGCCAGGCTTGAAGAGGTGCTTGGCAGTTGCTCTCACGGAATCCTGGCCAGGAAAGCGCAGGAAAAGTGGTCGGCCCAGGAACACGCCGGTCACTTACTCGACCTCGAGCCGCTGTGGCTGGCGCGCGTCGAAGATTACGTGGCAGCCAGCGATCTACTCACCCCGACGGACCTGAACAATCGAAGAACCGACGAAGCAAACCACAACGCGCGGCTGCTGGAGCACATTCTGGATGAGTTCCGCAGCGCCAGGAGAGCACTTTTGAAGCGTGTGGACCAATTAGACGCGTCGCTATTTGCGCAAGCCATTCCACACCCGCGTTTAAAGACGCCGATGCGACTCGTAGACCACCTGTATTTTGTCGCCGAACACGACGATCATCATTTGGCGCGAATATGGGAGCTGGTTGCTTCTCGAAACACTTAATACTCAGCGAACGTCCAGCGGGAAAAAACCGCAGATCACTCCACTGCGCTGCAACCCCTAACAAGAAATAAGGCTGCCAGCGTATGCGCCTTTCTCATCACTCAATTGAGGACTTAAGGTTGTGTGCCTTAGGATCCGTACCGATGACGAGTCTCTTCGGCACCTTGCCGACCTTGACCTGGGCCAGCGCCCGTCGTTCTTTCACATCGAAGATAGAAACATCGTCACTGTCCGTATTGCTGACGCAACCATATTTTCCATCGGGAGAAAAGACGATCCAGTTCGGCCCATCGCCCGTGGGAAGACGGCTGCTGAATTTCCTGGTTTTCAGGTCGTAAATATAAATGCAGTCGTCCAGCAAACTCGTGACCCACAATTCTTTACCGTCGGGAGTAAGCGCGAGACCATGAGTTAACGTATCCGGCGTTTCGAACTTACGAGGACGAGGCGGGCCCGAGTGCTGGGCCGGCATGTCAACCCGCTCAAGAACCTTTTTCTCCGGGATATTTACTATGTCGAATCCGTGCAAATAGGACACGGCCACATACATCGTCTTCCCGTCGGACGAAATCACGTAGGGTCGGGGCCTTCCACCCGCGGGCACAACCGCGGAAAAGGACATGGTTTGGAGGTCGATGACATTGACTGCGTTCGATCCCATGGAGCTCACAAACAGGTAGCGATTGCTGTCGGTGCTGACCGCGTTGTGCGGCTCCTTGATGGGCAACACCTTAACCACCTTCTGCTGCATCACGTCGACGATGTTGACGCTGTCCCCGTCTCGAATGGGCACCGCCACGTACTTGCCATCCGGCGTGACCGCGCACTCATTGGGCCGGCCGGTGAGCTTTACGGTGGCCTTGGTCTCGCCCGTCGTGGTGTCGACGAATCGCAGTGTGTGATCCGATTCAACGGTGACAAATAGCAATCTGCCATCGGGTCGCAAGGCCAGGCCGTGGATCAGGGGAGCACCGATCTTGATCTCGTCCACGACCTTCAGCGAGTTCAGGTCAATCACCGAAATGCTGTCGCCGTTGCTGTTATCGACATAAAGCCGATAGTTTTGTGCCCGCAAAGAAAGGGGCAGAGCCATCGTCAATGCGAGTCCAGCGAATATGCACGAATCTGCTGCGAACTTGAATTTCATAGAAAGGTTTCCGGGTTGAGAAGAGCGCCCAACAGTCTACTTACGTGCCCGATGAGGCGTCAACAAATACTGCTCGCCTGTAGGCGATCGGATGAGGTTGCGATATCCTATTGTTGGCGCGGATAAAAGTTCAAATAGGAAAAACAAGCCGCCCGGCCCCTGAAAGACTGGAGTTATTCGATTCACTATGCCCGCAACTGCCTTGCGAAAAGTGTTCATGCCAATGCTTTGCCTTTTGGCCGGCAGTTTATTGCCCGCGGCGGCAACGACCGTGCCTCATTTTCCCAAAGTGGACTCTCTGCCATCGGCGCCCACACCCGCAGTGGCAAGCACCCCTTCTTCCGGGATGCGCGCAGCGGTGGTCCACTCGAATCATGTCATCATTCCGCGGCTGGAGAGTGAACCGCGCCTGAGCGACTTCCTGACCGCCCCGGTGCGCGCCGAGTCCGCAAAACAAATGCTGCGCATCAACAACTTTATCGAGCGGTTTCCCAATGACGGCCGGCCTGCGACCGAATCAACCGTCGCCTATCTGGGCTACACCCGGGAATACTTCTTCGCCGCTTTCGTTTGTAAAGACAAGACGCCGTCCCTCATCCGTGCGCACATGCTGGCGCGCGATTCGCTTGGAGACGACGATTTAGTCGAGGTGATGCTCGATACCTTCGACGATCAGCGGCGGGCCTTTATGTTTGAAAGCAATGCCCTCGGCATTCAAAGCGATGGGCTCTACAGCGAGCAAAACGGCGCCGACAATTCCTTCGACACAGTCTGGGATACCTGGGGCAAACGTACGCCGTCTGGATACGTTGTGCTCATGCGCATCCCCTTCGCCAGTCTGTATTTTAAGAACGCCGATCCGGGTCAGACGCGGACCTGGGGCATTATCCTCGAACGGAATATCTCTCATGCCAATGAGCAGGCCTTCTGGCCGCAGAACCGGCATGCGATTGCCGGCCGTCTGACGCAGGACATCGCTGCCGAGGGTTTCAGCGATATCGAGCACGGCCAGAATCTTCAATTCGAACCTTATGTGTTAGGCCGTAACCTGCGGCAACTAAACAGCATCGATCCCGATGATCCATACTTTCAGGATAAGCATTTTCAGGCCTACAGCGGGCTCGACGCGAAGTTTATCCTGCACAACAGCCTGGTTCTCGATACCACGGTCAACCCTGATTTCAGCCAGGTCGGCATCGACAATCCGGCTATCCCCAACCAGCGCTTTCCTCCCTACTTCGCGGAAGTACGGCCGTTCTTTATTGAGAACAGCAGTTACTTCCAGACTCCGGTCAGCCTGTACTACACCAACAATATTGTTAAGCCGCAGTATGGCGCCCGCCTCACGGGAAAGCTTGGTCCCTGGGCGCTGGGCATCCTGGGCGTCGACGACAGAAGCCCGGGACAGGCCGTTCCTCCTGACGATCCTGAATTCGACACGCGCGCACATTTCTACACCGGCCGTGTCAATCGCGACCTGGGCACCCTATCCAATGTCGGCTTCATTTATGCCGACCGCGAATATCTCGATTCCTTCAATCGCGCCGGAGGTTTGGATTATCGGGCGCGGCTGAAAAACCGCTGGACACTGACCGGGCAGGCCGTTACCAGCGCAACGGAAAATATCAGCAACTCCACCCAGGGCGAACAGGAGTGCGAAGTTCTTAGCTTGACATGTAGCGGCCAGTCGTACTCCCAGGAGGTGGACTATTCCAGCCTGCATCGCAACTGGTGGGTGGCGTACAACGATACCTCTGCAGGTTATGTCACGGACACTGGATTTTTTCGCCGCCCCGATGTGCGTGAGCCCAACGGCTTCTACGGCTATACCTTTCGTCCCAGCCACGGGTTCATTCTTTCCCACGGGCCCAGTATCTACGGCGAACGAATCTGGGACCATACCGGAACGCCACTGGATGCTTACATCAATCCCGCCTACAGCATGACTTTCAAATATCGAACATCGGTTTCCGCATACGTTGTTTTAGGGCAAGATCGGTTGCGGCCTGTCGACTACCCCGCATTGCCCTCCGATGTGGAGTATCAGAGCCATACCACCGGCGTGAACTTCTACAGTTCCCCCGGGGCTTATCTCTCGATCGGGGGCGGAGTCCGTACGGGAAGAGTCATCAACTATTCGCCGCCAAACAATGAAGGGCCGACGCCTGTGAACATAAGTTCACCGAATCTGAACGTGGAGATAAAGCCGGCCAGTTCCATCGATCTGCAAAACAGTTATGTGTACACGCATTTCACCAACCCGGCGAACGGCGACGTCGTCTATGACAACCACGAACTGATCTCACGTTGGAATTACCAGATCACCAAGGCCTTTTCTTTTAATCTCATCGGCCAATACATCTCCACCCTGCCCAACCCGCAGTACACCAGTCTCACAAACTCCAAGACGCTTTTTGCTGACGCACTGGTGACTTATATGCCGCATCCTGGTACGGCCGTCTACTTCGGCTATCTCGGCAACTTTGCCAACATCGACCGCGCCCTCTGCACCCGCGACGCGAACGGCCAGTGCGATACCAACGATCCGATTCTGCCACCGACCTACTCGTCGCTGATGAACGACGGCAAGACTATCTACCTGAAGGTTAGCTATTTGCTGCGTTTCTAGAGTACGTGTTTGGCGGGTGACTTAACTTTAGAATTGCTCATCCATTACGATGTCCTACATTCACGCGGAGCAGCCAGCATGGGAATTTCACTCGCACCCCGAATTGTTGGCCGACCAGTAATCTGCCATTATGATGACCATTGGACATTCGACGCTTCCGATTGGGTCCTTCCTGCGTGCTCTCAAAGAGAACGGATGCAGCCTTCTGGTTGATGTGCGCCGTCACCCTGGTTCACGGAGACACCCGCAGTTCGGACAGGAGCCGCTCTTCGCCTCTCTCGAGAAGGAGGACATCCGCGCTGTGTGGCGCGAGGGCCTCGGCGGCCGGCGTCCCGTACACAAGAACACCATCAACATGGGCTGGCTCAACGAAGGCTTTCGCGGGTATGCGGATTATATGCAAACACAGGAATTCGCAGATCACCTTGACTGGCTGATGAGTCAGCAGGAGTTGAGCAGGACTGTGATCATGTGCGCCGAGTCCCTTCCCTGGCGCTGTCACCGTTCCCTGATAAGCGATGCCGTACTCGCCCGCGGAGGCGTTGTTGAAGATATCTTCGTGCTGCCCGACGGCAGGTCATCCCGCAAGCCGCATAGCATGACCCCTTTCGCCCAGGTGGAAAATGGTCGCCTCTTCTATCCCCCGGCAACCACATCCCTCTTTCCGTAACGGCAGTCAGCCGTTTGCTGGCGATTAGAAAGATCCGCCGGACACGTGAGCTTAATGGGTGGAGGTCAGCTGCTTACAAGCATCGACAACCCCGGGGATGTCATATTGGATCGCCTGGCGGGCTGGCTCCCAGTGATGTTGGCGCAGAGTCCGCGTGGTAACTGGACCAATCGACACGGCACGCAGCCCTTTGGGCAGCTCGATCTTTGCGGCGGCGAGAAGTGCAAAGAAATTGTTTACTGTTGACGAGCTGGTGAAGGTCACTGCATCAGGCAGCGGCTTCCCTGCCGCGAACAATTCGCGCACCTGCTCGATCGAATCGGCCGGAATGACGGTCCGATAGACCTCGACCACGTGAATATCCGCTCCGCACTGTCGCAACTGCTCGGGGATAACATCGCGGGCCACGGCTGCGCGCGCCAGCAGAACGCGCCGCCCTGACACCTTCTCTTTGAGCATGGCGACGACTGCCTCCGCCACGTACTCATCGGGCATCGCCGAAACCTTCAAGCCAATGTGGTCAAGGGCTACCGCAGTGGCAGGACCAATCGCGGCGATCTGCAGGTGTTTCAGTCGCCGCGGAGGGATGCCCAGAACCTGCATGCGATCAGCTAACGCCGCCGCTCCATTGGCACTCGTCACGATCAGCCAGTCGAAACCGCATATCACCTCCAGGACCTCATCCACATGGGCATACGTTTCAGGAGGGACAATCTCAATCGTCGGCAACCGCAGTACCTCTGCGCCCTGAGCCTCGAGGGCCTCCGCCAACCGGCCGGCCTGGTGACGGGCACGCGTGATCAGGATGCGCCTGCCGGCAAGAGGCTGGCTGGTGCTCATGCCCGCTTTTCCTCCAGCTTGAGGATGGCGCCTGCGCCCTGGTCCAACAGTTGCTGCGCCAGCTGCTCTCCGAGCATCTCCGGATCAGTGTGCCGCCGATCAGCGTAGATTATTTGCCGGCCATCCGCGGAGGCTACCACTGCGCGCAATGACAATTCGTCGCCGGCACGGTGGCAATAGGCGCCGATAGGCACCAGGCATCCGCCACCCAGGGCGGCCAGGCATCGACGCTCCGCAGTGATGGCCAGGCGGGTGTCGGGGTCTTCGAGCGGCTGCAAGGCGGCATGCATCGCCCCATCCGCTGCCCTGCACTCGATGGCCAGCGCCCCCTGGCCGGGCGCGGGGCATAGTACCTCGGGCGCAAACCGTTCGCGGATGGCGGCGGTCTTTTGCAAGCGTTCAAGGCCGGCTGCGGCCAGGATAATCGCGTCCGCTTTCCCCTGCCCCAGCTTGGTCAGCCGGGTATCCACGTTGCCGCGAAACTCAGTGTATTCGAGGTCGGACCGCCGCGCGCGCAACTGCGCCTGGCGGCGCAGGCTGCTGGTGCCTACCACCGCTCCTGCAGGCAGCGCATCGAATCCACTGTACCGCTCAGAGACCAGCACATCGCGGGGATCCGCTCGTTGGGGAATCGCCCCCAGCGTGAACGGCTCGCCTAACTCCGTGGGCAAATCCTTCAGACTGTGCACCGCCAGATCGATGGTCTCCGCCAGCAGCGCGTCTTCAATCTCGCGGGTGAACATGCCTTTGGAGCCAACTGCGGCAAAGGCGATGTTCTGCATGCGGTCGCCGGTGGTGCGGATGATCTCGATGGAAACTTCATGCCCCAGATTGCGGAGTGCCTCGGCAATGTGATTGGCTTGCCACAACGCCAGCTGCGATCCCCGGGAACCGATGCGGATCAAGGAATACGGTCCTTGTCCAGGGCTGAAGCGACATCTTCAAACCCATCGTCCTCGGCCACGCGCTCACCTGGCGCGCTCACTCCGAAGGCTTCGCGGATGGCATCCACCGCAGCCGAGTTTCCATCACTGGCGGCAGCCTTGATCGCCTGCACCGGCTGATGGAGAAGCTTGTTAACCAGGCCTCGGGTCAGCGCCTCGACGGCGGCTTGCTGCTCTGGGGAGAGCCCCTGCAGGCGACTCGCCAGGCGGCGCAATTCCCCGCGGCGCATCTGCTCCGCAGATTGCTGGAACTGCACAATCTCCGGCGCCACGTTCAACGCGTGCAGCCGGCGCTGATATTTATCTACCTCGGCCAGGATCATTGCCTCGGCCAATTCCGCTTGCTTACCGCGCTCCTTCAGGTGCGATCCCGCTACCGACTGCAGGTCATCGATGTCGTAGAGGAAGATGCCGTCCAGCTTGTTGACTTCCGGGTCGACGTCGCGCGGTACGGCGATGTCGATAAAGAACATGGGACGCCCACGCCGCTGCTGCAGAAAGTGGTGGGCGTGCTCGCGGCGAAAAACTGGCCGCGCCGAGCCGGTGGAGGTGATGATGATGTCGGCCTGATCCGCGTTGGCGTACAGGTCGTCAAAGCGGATCGCCCTGCCTCCGAAGCGCTGGGCCAGCTGTTCCCCGCGCTCGTGTGTGCGGTTGGCGACCAGGACGGCTCCCGCGCCCTGGTCCACCAGGTGGCGAGCTGCCTGTTCGCTCATCTTTCCCGCGCCAACAAGCAGAACCTTCTTATCTTCGAGCGAGCCGAATATTTTCCTCGCCAACTCCACCGCGACCGAGGCGATGGATACCGAGGAGTTGCCGATCTGGGTCTCACTGCGCACCCGCTTGGCGACCACAAAAGCGCGTTGCAGCACCTTGTCCAGATGGCCGCGGATAGCCCCCGCGGACCGCGCCGCCAGGTAGCTGCTCTTTACCTGGCCCAGGATCTGGGGTTCGCCAATCACCATGGAGTCGAGACTGCAGGCGACGCGAAACAGATGGCGTACTGCGTCTTGTTGCCGGTATTCATAAATATGCGGAGTCAGTGCTTGCGACTCGATACCGAAGTAGCTCCCAATAAAACCCAGCAGGTGTGGTGCATCCGGTTCCTGGCTGGTGAGCAATTCGACCCGGTTGCAGGTAGAGAGAATCATGCCCTCCAGCACTCCCGGCGCCCGGACCAGGGAACGCGTAGCCTCTTCCAACTGCTCCGGCCCGATGGCCAGCCGCTCGCGCAACTCGATGGGCGCGGTCTTATGGTTCAGCCCCAACAGGACGATGTTCATGGGGCGGTGAACCTATGTACTGAGCTCAGCTGATTGGCCGCCCAGACGCTGATCACCACCAGAAAGGTCAGGCTGGAGAGGTAAACAGCTCGCCTTCCCCGCAGGCCCGCCTGCCGGCGAACGAAAAGCATCACCAGATAGAGCGCCCACATGGCAAAAGAAAGCAGCACCTTGGGATCTTTGAAATAGGCCGGCCCGACGCTCTCCTGGGCGATCAACGATCCGGCCAACAGACCCAGGGTCATGAAAGGAAAGCCGATGAGCAGCATGCCCGAGGCGATGCGCTCCATGGTCTCGAGCGGAGGCAGCCAGGCCAGAAAGTCGACATTGCTCTTGTTTTTGAGCCGTCGCTCCTGCACCAGGTAGAGGAAATTGGCAAACAGGCTAAAGATAAGGGCAGCATAGGCCGCCAGTAGGGCGACGATGTGCACCCCAAGCCAACCGCTGCGAATTTCAGGAGAATGAAAGGTCCAGTGATCCGGACCCATGGCCGGCCCCAGGACCAGCAGCAGGGAGAGGGGCAGAGCGAAAATGCCGAAAGAGACGGTACGGTAGAGAACTGCGACCAGCAGAAAGGCGGCGCAAATCAGCAGCGCCAGCAATGACTGGACCTCGTGCATCCCGACCGGCAGCGAATGATGGGAGGCGGAAAGCATCTCAACCAGGGAGACAAAATGGAAGAAGAAGGCGGAGACCGCTGCCGGGACGCAAACCTTCTTCCACCCTGGCCGGTCATAAAGCACCGCAGGCAGTGCAGAAACGCTCGCCACCGCGTACAAGACCGCCGCAACTCTCAACCAGAGTAGAAACATGCCGATTCCCGCAACCCTTAAGTATAACCGTGCGGCACAAAGGTGCCCCAGGTTAGCCTTTGGGGTCGAGACGGGTCCGAATCCGCCTATCTCCGGCTTAAACAAGAGCAATGAAAAGGTGGCCGTCATGGCGTCATTGGATCTTCGATGCCAGGAGCTGGGCATCGGAGTCTAGTGCGGTAAGGGACGGCCTCGAAAATTACCCAGCTGACAGTCCTGGGTAGACCCTACAAAAATCGGCCGGAAATTTGACCCTGTTCAAGTTTGGAATTTTCACCGGAAATCACCCCCCGGCAGCGTGCATCCTTTAGGGAGGCCGGAGCCTCCCACCCGAAGAGAGGTATTTTGATCCGCTCCTCGCGGCCAGAGTCCCCCATCTAAACCCGTACTCGCTTCACCGTGCTAAGACTGGAGATTAAAGAATGGATTATCGCGTACGCGCCGGAGAAATACCGGAAGATCAAACTACCGCCATGATGGAGAGCTACTCCGCCAAGCTGCCCACCAGCTTCTTTTTGGGCGCTGCACTAACCTCGATTGTGGGTTCCCTCCTCCTGAAGATCAACGGCAAAGATCATCACGCCCTGTTCATCGGCCAGTGGGCTGCCCCGTTCCTTCTTTTGGGAATCTACAACAAGATGGTCAAGCAGCACGGCTCCGATGCCCACGTAAACCAGGAACCCCGCATCGTCGCCTGATGTAAGCGCCACTCCCATTTTCCTTATCTTTGAACGCCGGCATGTCATTCACGATATGCTGGCGTTTTCCGTGTCTACACTTCCTCCAGCTCCAGCGACCGACGCAACCACTACGCCCCTCATGCGCCAGTACGCGGCCGCCAAGCGTCAGAATCCCGATGCCCTGCTGTTTTTCCGCATGGGCGATTTCTACGAGCTCTTCTTCGAAGACGCGCAGATTGCCGCCCGGGAACTGCAAATCACACTCACGGCACGGGATAAGGAACGGTCGGTGCCCATGTGCGGAGTCCCCTACCACGCCGCCGACAACTACCTCTCGCGGCTGCTGCGCAAAGGGTACCGGGTCGCCATCTGCGAGCAGATGGAAGATCCCAAGCTCACCAAGAAGATCGTGCGCCGCGAGGTCACGCGAGTGCTCACCCCCGGCACCGCTGTCGATCCCACGCTGGCGTCGGAGCGAAACAACTACCTGGCGGCGTTGCACCTTGCCGGTCCGGTGGCGGCCCTGGCCCTGCTCGACCTTTCTACCGGCGACTTCCGCGCGACGGAGTTCACCGGGCCCGGGAGCGTCGGCTTCTGCGTCGATGAGTTGATCAAGGTCCAGCCCAGTGAGTTGCTGCTCTCCTCCGACTTGCCGCCGCTCGATCCGCAAATGGAAGCAGAGATCGACAAGATCGGCACCAAAACGCGCCTGGAAGAGTGGGTCTACACCGCGGATTACGCCATTCCACTGCTGGAAAGGCAGTTGGGGGCCAATGGGCTGGAAGGCTTTGGCTTGGCCGGCGCCCGCGGGGCGGCCATTGCGGCAGGAGCGGTAGTGCATTACGCGCGCAGCACCCAGCAAATCGAATTGCAGCACGTGAACAACATCCGGTACTACCAGCGGGCAGAGAACCTGCAGCTGGACGCAGTGACGGTGCGCAACCTGGAGTTGATTGAACCGCTCTTCTCCGGCGGCGCAAGCGAGGCCACGCTTTACGCCAACCTCGATTGCCTCATGACTCCGATGGGCAAACGATTGCTGCGGGCGTCCTTGGTGCGGCCGCTGATCGACCGCGCGGAGATCGAGTCTCGCCTGGAAGCGGTAGGCGTCGCAGCCCACAGCTTGATCGACCGCGAGCACCTGCGCAAAACGCTGGGGGAAATTCAGGATATGGAACGGATGCTCTCCCGCATTTCGCTCGATAGCGCCGGGCCTCGAGACGCAGCCAGCCTGGGAGCTTCGCTCGCTCGCCTCCCCGACCTCCACGCCGGTTTAAAGCGCCTCTCGGCTCCACGCTGGCTGGCCTGCGCCGAGCGGCTCGATCTTCTTGAAGACCTGCGGCAACAACTGGAGCGGACGCTCTTGCCCGAACCCCCGGTAAACCTGGCCGATGGAGGCGCCATCGCGGCTGGCGTCGATGCCGAACTGGACGAGCTGCGCTCGCTGGGCGCCAATGCCCGCCAATCTATCACCACCATCGAGGAGCGGGAGCGCAAGCGCACCGGCATCCATTCCCTCAAGGTTCGCTTTAACAACGTCTTCGGATATTCAATAGAAGTGACGCGTTCCAACCTGGCACTGGTACCGGCAGACTACGAACGCAAGCAGACCCTGGCCAACGCGGAGCGCTTCACTACCCCGGAGCTGAAGCAATACGAGATCAGCGTGCTCACCGCGCATGAGCGGTCAATCGAGATCGAGAAACGCATTTTTGCCGAGCTTCGCCAGACCGTTCTTCAGGCTGCAGGCCGCATTCGCGTCTCGAGTGGAGTGATTGCCGAGGTCGATCTGCTGGCGAACTTCGCTCACCTGGCCGCGCTGCGGAACTACGTCCGCCCGCAGATCGCCCAGTCTGCCGTGCTGGAAACGATAAGCGCCCGCCATCCGGTGGTGGAGTGCCTGCTGGAGTCAGCTGGGCAGACAAAATTCGTCGCCAATGACCTCTACGTCGAAACCGGAGGGCCCAGCCTGCTGCTGATCACCGGGCCGAACATGGGCGGCAAGTCCACTTATCTGCGCCAGGCGGCGTTGCTTGTCATCATGGCGCAGATGGGCTGTTTTATTCCCGCCAAGAGCATGCGGCTGGGTATTGTGGACCGGATTTACACCCGCATCGGAGCCAGTGACAACGTGGCTCGCGGCCGTTCGACCTTTATGGTCGAGATGACGGAGACTGCCACCATTCTCAACACCGCCACCTCGCAGTCGCTCATCCTGCTCGACGAGATGGGCCGCGGAACAGCTACCTTCGATGGGCTCTCGTTGGCTTGGGCCACGCTCGAATATCTGCATGCCCAGGTAGGCGCCAGAACGCTCTTCGCCACCCATTACCATGAGCTCACTCTGCTGGCCGAGCAGCTGCCGGGATTGAAGAACCTGCGGGTCGCCGTAAAAGAAACTCCCAGGGGCATTGTCTTTCTGCACGCCATCGAGCCCGGCGCGGCGAGCAAGAGCTACGGGATCGAGGTGGCGCGGCTGGCCGGGCTTCCACTTTCAGTCATTGAGCGCGCCCGCCAGGTGCTGCTGCAGCACGAGCAGTCAGAGAAGAGGAACGTTGCCCAGGAGACGGATGCCCCTTTGCAACTAACCATGTTCACCCCGCTCTCGCAGCGCATTCTGGATCGGCTGGAACAGACCGACACCAACAGCCTGACGCCGCTGCAGGCGCTGAATCTACTCGAAGAGCTCAAGAACGAGATTCGAGGGAATTCGTGAACGTCGTAACTTTGCGCCAGGCGGCCGGCCAGGTTTTAGTTGTAGGCCTGGAAGGCGCGCAGCTGACCGCGATGGAGTCTGCCTGGTTGCGCCTGCTGCAGCCCGGCGGGGTCATTCTCTTTCGTCGCAACATCGAAAACGCCGCGCAGACCCATGCCCTGCTCCACTCGGCCGCGCAGGCGGTTGATCATCCACTGCTCCGCTGCATCGACGTCGAAGGAGGCACCGTAGACCGGCTGCGCGATTTGATTGCGCCTATGCCGTCGCCCTTCGCGGTTGCGGCCACCAACCAACCGGCGTTGTTCGAGAAGCATGGCAGCCTCATTGGTCAGGAGGTACGCATGCTGGGGTTGAATACTACCTTCGCTCCAGTGCTCGACCTTCGAACCCTGGCCTCTGAAGCGGTGATGACCACACGGGTTGTATCCGGCGATCCGGACCAGGTAACCCGCTATGCCACGTATTTTCTCAAAGGACTGGCGGCACAAGGCGTGCTGGGTTGCGGAAAGCATTTCCCTGGCCTGGGCAGCGGCCAGGTGGATTCGCACCACGCGACTCCTTTGATCACCAAACCTCTAGACCTGGTGTGGCAGGAAGATCTGGAGCCCTACCGGAAGCTCGCAAAGCAGCTGCCGATGGTGATGGTTTCGCATGCGGCCTATTCCGCTTCAGGCACCGAGCCCGCATCCGTCTCCAGCTACTGGATTAAAAAAGTGCTGATCCGAGAGATCGGATACAAGGGGCTGATTGTCTCCGACGACATGGAGATGGGCGGCATCCTCACCCACATGGGCATTGCCGATGCGGCGGTTAGCTCGCTTGCGGCGGGTATGCACGTAGTGGAGGTTTGCCGCGACCCGGCGCTGGTGCTCGCTGCGTATGAGGCGGTGCTGCGGGAAGCGGAGAACTCGCGAGCTTTTGCCCGCATGCTTCGCCGGGCGGCCACCCAGGTGCAGGCCTTCAAGGCAAAGAAACTCAAGAAGGACGCACTGCCGGCGGAGCCCACCGGCAATGCGATAAACAAGATGCGGAGTGCGGTCGAGCACTTCACCGGCCAGGTCGCGAAGGCGGGGCCGGCATGAATGGGAATGAGCTTCCGCTGACCACCATGACGGTGGCCGGCATCATGAGCGGGACTTCCGCCGATGGCATCGACGTTGCCTTTACCCGGATCGGACCTAACCCCGACAATCCAGCATTCCCTGATTTGAAACTTCTGGGTCATGCCGGCTTCCCATTCCCGCCGGCCCTGCGCCGCGCCGTGCTGGCGGCGATGAATGCCGAAGCTATTGCGACGTCGGAGCTGGCGCGGCTGAATTGGCGATTGGGACAGGCGTATTCCGAGGCGCTTACAACTGCGCTGGAACGCCATCCCTGCCAACTGGACCTGATCGGCTGCCACGGGCAAACGATCTATCACCAGGCCACTCCCGCGCGCTATCTCGGCCGCGAGACAACCTGCACCTGGCAGATTGGCGAGATGGCGATGCTGGCGGCGCAGAGCGGGGTAGCTGTGGTGTCGAACTTTCGCCCTGCCGATATGGTGGTTGGAGGCCAGGGTGCTCCGCTGGTTCCTCTGCTCGACTACGTGCTGTTTCGTCACCCAACGAGGGGCCGCGTGCTGCAGAATTTGGGGGGCATTGGCAACCTGACCGCGCTGCCTCCGAATACCGGACCCTTGCAGGTGGTGGCCTTCGATACCGGGCCGGGAAACATGGTGATCGATCAACTGATGCAGCAGCTCTTCAACAAGCGGTTCGATCGTGGGGGAAAGGCAGGTGCGCGGGGCAAAGTCATCAAAGCGGTGGTCAGCGCGAAGCTGCGCGAGCCTTTCTTCCAGGCCCGGCCGCCCAAGACTGCCGGCAGGGAGCAATTCGGCAGCGACTACGCGACTCTTTTCCTCGATGCGTGCCGCAGAGCGGGCGGCAGCCGGGAAGATGCGATCGCGTCGGCCACTGCGCTGACCGCACAAAGCGTGGGGCTGGCCTATTCCAGTTACCTGCTTAAGAGCATGTCTCACGCCCCGGTGGATTTTATTGTCTCCGGAGGAGGCGCGCGCAACCTGACACTGATGCAAATGCTGCGCGACGAACTAGAGCGATTGGGATGTGCAGTGCAAGCCAGCGATGATCTTGGACTGCCGGCCGAGGCAAAGGAGGCCGCCGCCTTTGCCTTGCTGGCATATGAAACCTGGCATCGACGCCCGGGAAATATCCCGTCGGCAACTGGGGCTGCGCGGCCGGCCATCCTGGGCCAGATCACTTATGTCTGATTTCTTTCGCTTTTGTGCCCTATGCATATTCGCGTGTCTCGCCGGATGCGGAGGCGGACGGCAATCGCCGCAGACGGTAACCATGCTGATTGAGAGCAGCCCCACCAGCCTTGATCCTCGCATCGGTGTCGATGCCCAGTCGCAACACATCTACAGCCTGATATTCGATAGCCTGGTGCGCAAGGATGCTCACTTCAACCTGCAGCCCTGGATCGCTACCAGCTGGGAGACTCCCGATCTTTTAACCTATCGTTTTCATTTGCGCACCGGCATTCACTTTCACAACGGGCAGCCCCTGACCTCGGCAGATGTGAAGTACACCCTCGACACCATGCGCAATGGCACGGTGATCACCGCCAAGGCGGGAGCGCTGGCGCACATCGATCATGTGGACGCGCCCGATGCCGCAACCATCGTCATCCATTTAAAACAACCCGACGCGGCCCTGTTGTGGAATCTGTCCGATGGCGGATTTGGCGTCGTTCCCGCCGGCAGCGGCCGCGACTTCGCGTTTCATCCCATTGGCAGCGGGCCATTCCGTTTCGTTACCCAGTTGCAGGATGATGAAGTAATTCTCGAAAGAAGCCCAAACTCCTGGCAGCCGCTTCCGCAAATTGCGCGCATCCGCTTTGCCGTCGTTCCCGATGCGATCACTCGGGCCCTCGAACTGGAGAAGGGATCGGCCGATGTGTGCATCAATTGCCTGACCGCCGATATGGTCTTCGCCTTGGCTAAGCGCCCCGACCTGGTGGTACAGAGTGCCCCGGGCACGGTCTTGAATTACATCTCCTTCAACACCCAGGACAGTGTGCTGCGCGACGTTCGCGTGCGCCAAGCGATCGCCTACGCGATGAACCGGCCGTTGATCATTCACTCCCTGTGGAGGGACCGCGCCCAATTGGCGGAGAGCCTGCTGCCGCCCCAGCATTGGGCCTGGACAGGAGACATTGAGCAATATCCATATGATCCTGCGAAAGCGAATGCCCTGCTGGACCAAGCGGGATGGAAGCGAGCAAACGACGGCGTTCGCTTCCGTCTGGCGATGAAGACCTCGACCGATGAGACCAGCCGGCTGCTGGCCATGGTTCTGCAACAGCAGTTGCGCGACATAGGGATTGCTCTGGAAGTAAGGAGTTTTGAGTTTGCCACCTTCTACGCCGACATCAGCAAGGGCGCTTTCCAGATGTATACCTTGCGCTGGATCGGCGGAAACGAGGATCCGGACATCTTCCATTACGCATATGAAAGCACCATGTTTCCTCCCCACGGGGCCAATCGCGGACGCTATTCCAACGCCGCATTAGATGGCCTGATACGGGAGGCAGCGATGTTGGGAGACCAGGCCCAGCGCCGCGCCGACTATGTAAAGGTGCAGCAGATTCTGGCCGCCCAACTACCGTCCATCAACCTGTGGTATCTGGATGCGGTGTTGGTCCACACGAAACGATTGGGAAACATACAGATCTCCAGTTCCGGTAACTTCGATTTTCTGCGCACCGCCACCGTCGCGCAGCCTTCGCGCCCCGCTGGTGAACACTAGCAAGCGCATACTCGGTTCACCGCAACTTGACGTGTGGTCTCCGCTTACTGAACCTCTGTGGCTTTATCCCCCACGAAGGTCACGGTAATTTTGCGATCGCCCGCGGTGTACGTGACCGTCCGATTGCCATAGGCGCTTGAATCCGACTGGGCTACCTGGCCGACCGACATCATGGTTTGCATCTCGCTCATGCCAGGCCTCACCTGGTGCTGGTCAATGGCTTGCCAAACATTCGCCGGCCAGTGGCTATAGAGCTTGTGCGGGTCGTCGTAGTACAGCAGATCATCCATGCGAAATTCCTCGCTGCCCCCCTCAACCTCTCCCATCGGCACAGCGTAATCACCCGGGTCGCCAGGCTTACGAACAATCAGGAATATGTTTTTTTCCCCGCGCGGAATCCTGCTCAGCCAGTGAGCGGGTGTGGCTACTTCCACCACATCCTCGACTTTCAACTCCTGGTTGCTGGGCAGCGGACCCATCTTCTGGCTGAACACAAGGGAACCACCTCGATAGGGGTAGTACTCCAGTTGATAGCCAGCCTGCATCCACACGGTTCGACCCTTCAGCTCCTCTTTGGCGGACTTCAGGCTTGCAATATACATCTTGCGCGGGTTCACCAGGTCATCCTGAGTAATCTTGCGCTCCGGCGGCCCCTGCTTCACCACCACCGGCTCATGGCGCTCTTTGTAAATGGACCAGATGCGCCACGCCGCAAAGAGCAACATCGGCAAGGTCAACAGTGCTATGACTTTCCAGGGCTTCATCCGCCCTCCTGTCAGCAATCTTCCTGATGTATGGATGCAGCAACGACCTCCGCGAGCTTGCGATGCACTTTACCCAAAAGAGGTACCTGGACATGAAGCGAAGACCCAAATCGGTGAGGACCCTTGGAAAAAGAGTGCGAACTAAGCGAACTAAGCGAAATAAGGGTCCTCTCCCGCATCGATTCGTCATGTTCAATGGCCGATCGGAAGGTGGCGGGGCGAAGGAATACAGCGTGGAAAGAGTGGTAAGTTCGATTTTGCGTGCCCCAACCTGCCAGCGCGCGGTTGGGGTGAACTCGTACGGCGTGGCGAAAATGAACGTGTAACCGGCCATGACCTGTAGATGCGGATCGACCATGGTTCGATGAAGCGTGAGCGCTTGTTTTCTTACCGGTGGTACTCCGTGAAGCGGTGTTTAGTCACCTGGGGTGGGTGACTATCCATCATTGACCTTTTTAGCTAATTGATCGGCCCCGATGTTTTACTGACAGGCTTCACCGTACCCGCGGCGATTGCGAGAATGCGTTCGCGCACTTCATCGTAGGTGGGTTGCCCGGTAAGAAAGCCATAGGTGAAATGAGTCTGGATGGTTCGACCGTCGGCGCTTTTTTGGTCGGGGGCATAGCCGTCAAGACTGTAAAGGCGCTGCCCGGCTGCTGCTTCCGCGGGGTGCTCCCTGGCAAACTGCGGCTGATCGAAGTCACTACTCTCCAGAGTGATGCGAAGGCCGGGCTGGCCCGAAGCATCGAAGGTGCGGGCAATGAGGCGCACATGGTACGGACCCCAGGGAGTGAGCGCCGGATAGAACTGGATTGCCTGGTCGCCCTGGTGAACCGTTTCCAAAAGGAAGTCTCGTAGCCTGCCGAGCTGTGAGTTCGGATCCTGGTTGTGTTGCCGGGTCAGTTGGGCAATCTCTTCATCCCGCTTTTCCGCATGGTGTGGCTCCTTCGCCGTCTGTGCGTAGGCGCGAGCTAAAAGAAGATGAATCTGCCAGTCATCAGGGCGGCCTGGTTCGATAGGTTCCAGTGTTTTAAGAGCAAAATCGGCATCGCCGAGATTGAGGGCGGCCTCGGAAGCGAACTTCTTGTAAACCGGGTTTTCCGGCTGGTCAGCGATGAGTTTTTTAAAATCCGCCAGGGCGATTTCATAGTGTCTTGCCTGAAAAGACCTGACCGCCTCATCGAACTCGAGCTGGTGGGGGTCTACGGAGGTGGAAGTTTGCGCATATCCCGGTACGGCCAAGAACAGCATCATCCCGCATGCAGCGAGTCTGAGCATATTAACCCTCGATCTGAAATGGGAGAATGGAGATACAGGTACATGATGCCTATTCTCCGAACGGAAAAGTCGAGGGTATCGGGGATCGTGCCACCCATTTTGCCGCCTGAAATAAAAGTGAGCCTTTCTGGTTCGTGCTGGATCGATCAGCAGGTTGGTCTCCCTGTTTCGTCCACAACCTTATTAGAGACATAGACCGCGCTACTGCCACACTTGCACCGCACCGGTTCCCGCCCGGGAACAAAGATCTTCATTGTCGGGCTGTCCGCGATATCCGGCCACAAGCAAATGAACTCGCCACAGCCCTCACAAACCACTCCATAGCTCCTAGACCCGCTGCCGGTTTTGATCTTGGTATAAGCCATCGATTCCCCCTACAGACCATCGCAGGCTAACTGGGTGGTTCACGGCGCGACCATACAACTTTTCGGCCTCCGGCGAAGTGCAATCCCGTCGTTCGGCCTGGGGGAGACGTATATCGAAAGCCTGAAGGCTGTTTCCCAAGTGCCGTTTTCGTCCGTCACTGATTTGTTTTCGCGCAAGACTGGCCTTATGCATTGGGCGTTATACGTGTTAATGTGGGGGGAATTTACGAGACCCGGCGAAGCTTCGTGAACGCCGTTTCGGGCTTGATTCACCTCTGGCCGCCAACTTCTGAGCCGCCGCTCGGATCGACCAGGGACTAACGAGATTGTAACAATCGACTGTTACGCTGACTGTGGCTTGGCGGCCATCACCCCGCCGGTATCTTGAGTCCTTTGTTGACGCTAGAGTCTTACGCTTCCCGATTACAAACCTGGATTAGCTCCGGCTGGCACACCGGCATAACATAATGCTCACATTTTCCAATAAAGTCTTGCTTATCGGTTTTGGTGCGGTGGCGCGTTGCACGCTGCCCATTCTGCTCAAACATCTCAGCATCGACCCCACCCACATCACCATTCTTGACTTTGAGCCAAACGAGGCAGCCCTAAAGCCCTGGATTGAGCAGGGTGTGAACTTCGTCCGGGATCGCGTGGCGCCGGAAAACCTGGGGAGCCTGCTGGGCCGGTACCTCTCGCCCGGAGGACTGCTCATCGATCTGGCGTGGAATATTGATTGCTGCGAAATCGTGCAGTGGTGCCACGACCGGGGGGTCCTTTACATCAACACGTCGGTCGAAGTCTGGGATCCTTACGCCGGAGCCGAGAACAAGCACCCTACCGAGCGCACCCTCCACTGGCGCCACGTGAGGCTGCGGCGGATGGTCGAAACGTGGAGCGAGCCGGGGCCGACAGCGGTGGTGGAACACGGAGCGAACCCAGGACTGATCAGCCATTTCACCAAGCACGCTCTGCTGGATATTGCGGACCGGGCGCTCGGGGAAAAAAAATTCTCCGATTCCCTGGCAGAAAAGATCGCCAAGCACGCGAAAGCGCGAGAATTCAATCACCTGGCGCACCAATTGGGCGTTAAAGTGATTCACTGCAGCGAGCGCGACACGCAGATCACAAATCAGCCGAAAGAGGTAAACGAGTTCGTCAATACCTGGAGCGTTGAGGGGTTCCGCGAAGAGGGAACGACCACGGCCGAACTGGGTTGGGGCACTCATGAAAAAGAGCTGCCGCCTTTCGCCTACGAGCATACCGAGGGCCCGAAAAGCCAGATAGCCCTGGCGCGCATGGGGATCAACACCTTCGTCGCCAGCTGGGTGCCCCCGGATCACAACATTATCGGTATGATTGTGCGCCACGGCGAGGCGTTTACCATTACCGAAAAGCTCACCGTTTGGCAAGACGGCAAGGCGATCTACCGGCCCACAGCCCATTATGCCTATTGCCCCTGTGACAGCGCCATTGCTTCGCTCTACGAGCTGCGTGGCCGCGACTACGAGTTGCAACCGCGGGTGCGCATCATGACCGACGAAATCACCAGTGGAGCCGACATTCTGGGGGCGCTGGTGATGGGGCACCCTTACCAGTCGTGGTGGTGCGGAACCGATCTCGATATCGAGGAGGCGCGCCGCCTGGTCCCGCACCAGAACGCTACGACCATGCAGGTTGCCATTTCGGTGGTTGCGGCTTGCATGTGGATGATCGAGAATCCGCGCCGCGGCCTCTCGGTGCCTGACGATTTGCCCCACGACTATGTGTTAGACATCAGCAAACCCTACCTGGGCAAGTTCGTTTCCGTAGCTTCGGATTGGACCCCGCTGAAGCACTACGTCAACCCGTTCAGCGGATATAACAAGCCGCAGCTCGACCTCTCTGACCCGTGGCAGTTCAAAAATTTTCTGATCACGGAAGGCGACTGAAGCGCAGCGCCGCACAATCAACCATGGACCAAAGAACACTCCTCCAACTGGCCAAAACGCACGGCACTCCACTCATCGTGGTGGACCACAAGGCGCTTCGGGAAAACCTGGCGCAATTCCGAAAATACCTGCCACGCGTGCAGGCCTACTATGCGGTTAAGGCAAACGCCGATCCTGCGATCGTGAAGACTTTGTACGACGCCGGAGCTAGTTTCGACGTTGCCAGCATGGCTGAGTTTTTGACCGTTCACAAGAACATTGAGCACCTTCCGGACAAAGAGCGGCAGGACTATATCTGGGATCGCATTATTTATGCCAACCCGATCAAAGCCATTGAGACACTCCAACTGCTGGAGCCGTACAAACCGCTAGTGACCTACGACAACTACGAAGAGGTCATGAAAATCGCCCGCTATGCTCCGCACGCCGGACTGGTGCTGCGGCTGCGTGTTCCTAATACCGGATCGGTGGTCGAGCTTTCGAGCAAATTCGGCGCGCTTCCCGGCGAGGCGGTCGACCTGATCGCCTTCGCTCACAATAACAAGCTCGAGGTGGAAGGGCTGAGCTTCCACGTTGGCAGCCAGTGCACGAATCCACAGACCTACATCCAGGCTCTTCACTTAGCTGCCGGCATCTTCGAGGAAGCGAAGACACGTGGGTTCGATCTCAAGCTTCTCGATATCGGCGGTGGCTTCCCCGCTCACTATGACGCCACGGTGCCTCCCTTCACCAGAGTTGCCAAAGTGATCAACGCCGAACTGGACCGTCTTTTTCCCCAGCCAATTGAGATCCTGGCTGAGCCGGGCCGATTCCTGATCGCTTCCGCCGCTACATCGGTGGCTAAGATCATCGGTAAGGCCGTCCGCGGCGGCAAGCTTTCCTATTATCTGGATGATGGTGTCTATCAAACATTCAGCGGCATCATCTTTGACCACGCCCTGTACCCGCTGAAGAGTTTCAAAAAGGCTCCCACGCAAATTTGCTCCGTTTTTGGCCCCACCTGCGACGCGCTCGATACCCTAAGCATGACCGAGGAGCTGCCGGATCTGGAGATCGGGGAGTTGGTTTACGCGGAAAATATAGGCGCCTATGCCGGCGCCAGCAGCACGTATTTCAACGGATTCCCACCGGCGAAAGTTGTGCACGTGAATCAGGACGCGGCGGTCACAGCCTGAGGGCGTGCCGGTTGCCCCAATGCCGGGACGTTCAGCTTCTTGATCAGAACCCTGGAGTTCCGCCCGCTTTGGTTGTACTTGTCACGACGCATCGGCGGAAGATCATCCAGAGTGCCCTCCACAAAGCCGCCCTTCAACTCAAAATAAGTAAACGCCTGAGTCGAGAGCGCGATCAATTCCGAGAGACCAATTTCGCGGGCTTTGTCTTCAACGAAGCGCATCAGCTTTCGACCGATGCCCTGGTGTCCGTGCGGTGGATCGACATAAAGGCTGGCAAGTTCGCCCTTTTGTTGCCCGGCATAGACGTGTAGCGCCACGCACGCGACCGGATTGTTGTCGATTTCGTAGATATAGTATTCGGACAAATTCTTTTCCATCTCCGAGCGTGTTCGCCGGACGAGTTCTTCGGCTTCCACCGCCTTTTTGGTCAACTGCTGGATCGCCCGGATATCTTTTTTTCTGGCCGTGCGGATCTGTTCGTATTCGTTGGCGTAAATCAGCGTGCCGATGCCTTCGCTGGAGAAGACCTCGGCCAGCAGCGCTTCGTCCTCGTGCCCGTTGACAATGTGGACGCGCGGCACGCCTGCGGAACAAGCGGCGGCCGCATGGCTCGCTTTGGAAACCATTTCCGGCGCAAATCCCCCGCCTCCCGGCTGGAGAAGTTTTTGCAGGTCCGTCACTACCATGTGACGAATGAGCTGGCCGTTGTATTGCAAACCGTCCTGCGGGGTAATGAAAATCAGCTTTGCCGCTTTCAACGCTATTGCCGCCGTGACAGCGACGTTATCGGAGTTGACGCGGTACGCTTTGCCCTCGGTGCTAAAGCCGATGGGCGAAACGACCGGAACAATGCCCTGGTTCAGCAAGGGTTCGAGGAGCGTGGTGTCAATCCGTTCCACCTTCCCCGTGAACAGATGGTCGACGCCGTGAATGATCCCCAGCGGGACTGTAATGACGGCATTGGTGGTCGCCGCGCCGAGATCGTTCGCCGAAAGCCCGCCCATGATCTCGTGCATGACATGGTTGGCGGCTTCAATGGCGAGTTGCAATGTCCCGGCGTCGGTCACGCCGGTGCCGTCTAGGTTGGAGGGCTGGACATTCTGCTTCTGGGCGAGCGCCTGAATCTGTTCGGCAGCGCCGTGCACAACCACCACTCGGATGTTCAAGGAACGCAAGAGGGCGATATCGAGGAGAATGTTGGCGAAGTTTTCGTCTGCGACGACGCCTCCATCCACTGCGATAATGAACGTCTTCTCGCGGAATTGCGGGACGTATTGGAGGATTGCGCGCAGGTCTGTAAGCTTCACCGTAGCTCCGGTCACGATTTGGCCATGGGCGGATCGAAGCCCGCATTCCGGACGCCCACGAGCGCCCCCACATGCTAATCACGTTCTATTCTAACCGGCAATGGATTATGGAAAATGGACATGTGTGCCGCGGGCGCTCAGCCGGCTTGTCAGAAAATGGCTGGTCAGGATTGCGGGCGGGGTTTCTGGCGAGAACAACCCTTGCGTGCGGGCATCACCTGGTACCTAAAGCCGCAACCATGAATCCACGAGAGCGTGTAGTCACCAAGCCGTCGTAGTAGAGTGTTGGCGGTTGAGGGCTACTCGGAAGTTGACTGTCGGAAGTTGGTAGGGTGGTCTGCCTCGTTACTCCTATCTGACGCCGCAGCGTTTAGGAATCCCCTTTGACGGTTTGTCGCCATTTCGGGCAAGTGCCCCCAAAACTCTGGCCGCTTGCCGGCCCAGGTAGTGCATGATAAAGATTGATGTCATTCATTCATGATCGGCCTTTTTTGGGCCTTTTACTCGGGGCCTGGTTCCTGTTTACGACGGGTGCGCTCGGCGCAAGCGAAACCGCTCATACGAGATTTGCGGGAACTTATGCATCGCGTTCCGCAGACGACGCAAAGCCAGGACCTTCGATGGACGTCAGCCTGGGTCTGGATGGAACTGCTACGGTTACCGAAGATGCGGGGAACGGCACCATTACCCATTTCGGGCATTGGGTGGAGACAGACAACCAGGTCAAGGTTAGCTTCGACGCAATAGAGGGAAAGCCAGCGGAGCCCCCTATGACATTCCATTCAGAGCGCGACGGACTCCGGGCGATTACGTGGAACCACGTCACGTGGGGCAAGACGAGCCCGCCTGTGGTGAAGAGCCGCACCCGAGTGAAGCAACGGTTGACGGACAGAAGGTCCGCAGAATAAGCACCGTCCGGCATCGATCTTCACGCAGAAAGCGGGTCAGGCTTTTCACGGAGATCGACGCCCGAATGAAAGCCCGCCTGGCGATGCTGCTGATTTGACGTCAAGTAGAGGTATCTGTCCGTATCGAGCAGGTAGTTTTTCACATTATTCGTCAACCCTTAAAGACTTGTTCACATTCCTGGCACAGAGTACGCGTGGTGCGGGTACGTGCTAACCGACGCCCGCAAACTCAAATTCGAAAGGTCTGCCTTCATGCTTAGAAAAACTGCAACACTGGGTCTCGTCGCCGGGGTGCTGGCGACGAGCGGATTCGCTCAGGAAACCAGTGTCCCGACCGGTGTTCCTCATCTCGATCATGTATTTCTAATCATGATGGAAAACCATGGTTATCAGCAGGTCTTCGGCAATCCGAACGAACCCTACCTGAACAGTCTGATCTCCAGCGGGAAGGTCAATCTCGCCACCAATTATTTCGCTGTCGGACATCCCAGCCTGACGAACTATCTGGAGATTGTGGGGGGTTCGAACTTTGGGGTCCGCAGCGATAACGCTCCGGACTGGGGCAGCTCATCGTGTTCGCCGAATATTGTGACGGGCGTGGTGAACGCTGACAACAGCGGCGGCAAGGCACCCTTTCCCGTGGATACTGGCAACGTCTGTCCGATCTCCGGCACCGGCACGGACGCTGCGACACCGGCGGTCGATACCTGGAATGAAGTAGGGGGCCCCTTTGTCGCACTCGCCGATATCGACGGAGTGAAGTCGGTCCCGGCTGCAAAGACAGTGGGGAAAACAATTGCAGACCAGCTGGACTCTGCAGGAAAGGGATGGAAATCCTACCAGGAGAGCTTGCCGCTGGGTTCGATCTACGGCGTGAATTACAGCAACGGGACGGCCACGAACCTGTCGGATTTCTCGCTGCTGGCCCCGCTCACCTCGTCCAGTGTTGTGCAGCTCTACGCCGTGAAGCACAACCCGTTTGCCTACTTCGCCAGCATCCAGGAAGGCTCCGATCGCGACAGCAGCCTGGCTAACATGGTCGGCTTCGAGGGGCCGAAAGGTCTCTATGCCGATCTGAAGAGCGGAAATGTGCCGGACTTTGCTTTCATCGTGCCGAACCAGTGCGATGATCAGCACGGCCGCGGCAACAGCGACGCGTTCTGCGCGTTCGACTACGGCATGAACAACAGCGGATACACCTACGGCACGCAGGTTGGACTGAACCCCGGCCTCATTCAGCAGGGCGATACCACCATCGAGCGGCTGGTGAAGGCGATCCATGCTTCTGAGGCGTGGAAGTCTGGACGCAACGCGATGGTGATCGTATGGGATGAGAACGACTACAGCGGCAGCACCAAACTCCTAACCGGCCTGTATCCGACACAGAACCAGAACCGCGTGGTGCTCACGGTCCAGACGAACTTTGGGAGCCACGGTGTTCAAAGCTCCAACTACTACAACAGCTACTCGCTGCTGAAGTCGATGGAGGCCGGTTTCGGCCTGCCTTGCCTCAACCACGCATGCGACTCCGGCGTTAAAGTCATGTCGGACCTGTTTGGCGGCAACTGGTAGCTTCACCACTAGAGGGTCTCCGCAGTTTCCCTGAGGAGACCCTCATTTACTTACAGAGAGCAACGAAATTCATAGTGGTCAGGTTCCAAACACGCAATGGTGATCTCCCTTTGTCATCTTCTCCAGCACGGATCAGCGCGTACCAGACCACACGCTGCCCGTCGTTCCCGCTTAGGCTCTCCCTCGCCAGTCCCGTAGCGACCGAGATCGTGTGCGGCCAGAGGAACCAGGGATCATGGACGATCGTCTCCCATTCACCCTTCGTGTTTGTCGACGGATAACGCTGGATTGTTGCGTTTTCTGATCTCACTAGCGCATGACGAAGCCGCCATCGACCGAGATCGACTGACCAGTCACGTAGCTTGCGGCTGAACTGCAGAGCCACAGAACGGCGTCCGCGATCTCTTCCGGACGCCCCAGCCGCGCCATGGGCACGCAGGTCTTCATCATCTTCTCCAGTTCTTCACCCTGACCTGCGGCAATCATCTGGTCAGACATCGGCGTCCGGATCATGCCCGGGCACACAGCGTTTACGCGAATGCCGCGGGTTGCGTATTCAAGAGCAGCGCTCTTGGTGAATCCGATCACTCCATGCTTTGCAGCGTGGTAGGTCCCGCGCCGGGCACCGCCAATAAGGCCTCCCAGGGAGGAGCAGTTGACGATGGCGCCTCTGCCTTGTTCGCGCATCTGCTGCAGTTCGAACTTCATGCAGCTCCACACGCCGCGCAGATTAATGCCCATGACCCGGTCGTAGTCCTCGCGCGGAGAATCAGCAGTTTCGGCAAGCACATTTTGAACGCCCGCATTGTTGTAGGCGGCATCGAGCTGTCCGAAGGTTGCGACCGTCCGCTTCACCATCGCTTCTACCTGCGCGTCATCCGACACGTCGCAGCGGATAGCTAAAGTTTTATGGCCTTTGTCAGCGAGCTCCGTGGCGGCTGCTTGCACCTCCTTCTCGTTCCAGTCCGCCAACACGACAGCCGCACCGGATTCCGCAAAAGCCTGTGCTGTAGCAAGCCCCAATCCCGAGGCGGCGCCTGTAACCAGTGCAACTTTGTTTGCAAACGATATGTTCATGTTGATTTCCTCGCCTTCAACTTCCTGTTGTTCCTACCTGATAAGCCTGTACTGCCCGTCCGTAACCTGCTCCAGCCGGTTGACGGCTGATCCATGGAACGACTTCTGAAAGGCAATGTGCGTCATGGAGGTTGTCGGCGTTTCCCCCTCGTACGGCTTGCTTCGTCATGCCCATCTGCATTGCTTCCTCCGGGCGTTCCCGGCCTCATCTCAACGGTATCGAGGCGCTCGCTGCTTCGCTTCTCCGATCCTGCCGATTCTTTGCCTGATCCTGTTTGCTGGGTTTATTTTTGTGCACACCGGACGGGTGGCGGCAGTACCCTACCGTAGAGGAGAGAAGAGATGTTGAGGAGAGTGAAGGACGCCCTTGTCCCCGATCCGGCAGTGATCGAGACGAGACAGACGCTGGCGCGTCGAATTACCGCGATCACGGGCAGGGCTGGAGAGCACTCCACGGCGATACCCGAGGTGTGGCTCTATCAACGGACGGCGCCCACTCCCTGCTATCGGGCCTCGTACGAGCCGGGCCTCAGCGTATTTGTACAGGGGCGGAAACGGATTATCCTTGGCGGCACCGAGTATGTGTGCGACGGTTCATCGTTTCTACTGTCGTCGATCGATGTGCCTGCGCAGAGTCAGATCATCGAAGCCTCGCCGAAGACGCCACTGCTGACGATGTTTATCAAGCTCGACATGCCGACGGTTCGAGAGGTTGTCAGCCGGGATGACATGCTGACGGACAAGGCCATTCCGCATCGCCAAGGTCTGGCGGTAGGAGAGACGACCGTCGGACTACTGCGGACATGTCTCCGGCTGCTCGACCTGCTTGAAACCCCAGAGGATATTTCGTTTCTCAGCCCGCTGATCCAGCGGGAGATTCTGTACCGCATTCTGAAGACGCCGCAGGGGGAGCGGCTCCGCGCCATTGCTACGAATGGCGATCTAAGCCAGAGAACGGCAAGGGCGATCGCCTGGCTGCGAGCGAACTATGCCAAGCCGCTGCACATGGAAGAACTCGCATCCACGGCGAGGATGGGGGTATCCACCCTTCACCACCAGTTTCGCGCCCTCACCGCGATGAGCCCTCTGCAGTACCAGAAGCAAATTCGGCTCCAGACGGCACGCCAGCGGATGTTGATGGACGGACTGGATGCCACGACCGCTGCCTACGAGGTTGGATACGAGAGCGTGAGCCAGTTCAGTCGCGAGTACGGTCGATTCTTCGGGCAGCCACCCATTCGCGATATCAAGTTATTGAGAGAGAGCAACTTCACCGAAGTCGAGATCGCATAATCACGCTACGCCGGGATCAATCCTCATAGACGTTAGGACTCTATCTTGACTGCCAGACGCAGAAAACTCCGGCCGGGTGATCCCTGGCCGGGCAGTTCAGATAGAGCCATTTGAAGGGAGCCGCTGGCGTTTGCGGCGGATGCGGTTAGGCTATGGGAATTGAATCGACACGGCTGCTGGCCGATTCAGGTTGCAGCCGGAACGCTACCAAATTCTCCCGCGTTAGCTCTGAAGAAGTCCTCCAGAGTCTGCGCACGCCTTCCCGTGACGGTGCGGATTGTATCGGTAACGCCGAGAGCCTCCAGATCGCTCGGTCTTTCAGATGATCGAAAGTATCGCCAAAGATGCGACAGATGATCGAGCGCGTGAGGATTGATCTGGCCTCTCACGGCTTCGGCCCACTGCTCATCCGTGATGCCGACATACCGTATCGGACGCTGAAGCACGGCGCTCAGTGTGTCGACGATCTCTTTCACTTTGGGCGTTGCAGCGATCAGATCGTACGCGCTTTCGGAAGGTGTTTCTGAATTAGCCAGCAGCGTAGCCGCCACCAGAGACACGTCCTCTGCGCCTACCAGTGGGATTGTGGCGCTCCCGTCGCCCCACGGCAGTAACACCGTGCTCTGTTCGGCGACACTCTTTCTTACCAGCGCGCGCACGTTTTCATAGTACGGCGGCGCGTGCAGATGAACCGCTCCTACCTCTGCCCAATCGAAGATGCGATCGGCTAGTCCATGTTGCATATTGCGAAAGCTCGGCGCTTTGCCCGTCCCCTGCCGTTGCGAATTGTTTACGACAAGCTCGGTCTCTGCTTCGCGTGCGGCCATAGCAAAGATGGTTGTAGCCTCAAGCAGCCCATCCGCCACGGGATAGGTAAAGTAAGCGTACTTTATCCCCCTGAGAGAAGCGCGGACGGAGACCGGGTCCAACAGATCGCCTTGCACAACTTCCGCGCCGAGCTCGCGGAGAGCATCGGACCTCGCATCCAGCTTATGAACGAAGGCACGAACCGGAACACCCTTGCCAAGCAGAAGGGCTGCTATTTGGCGTCCAGTGGAACCCTGTGCGCCACCGGCCGCGCCGGTGACGAGTATAGGCTGAGACATTTTTCTTCTCCTTATCTTTCTTCTCCGTGATGAAGCGGTTCGGGAAACGAACCAGCGGCCTTTCAGAGTCCTACTTGATCCGGTTGGTGAGGTCCGTGGCGCGATAGTGCTGGCGTGCCTTGGTGGTGGCATCGGTTACGACGTTTCTCCAGGAGCGGCAGTTTGATGAGGACGGTTGATCACAACGAGGATGCCATCGCATCGCTGGTGAGGACCGGAGCCGCCTTGGGTTGCGGACGCACCAGCCAATAGAAGGCGACGAAGTGCGTGATCATCAGCAATGGCACGTAGATGATTGGTATCGCATAGGTTGCGCCCAACTGCCCGGCGAGCGCAGGAAGGCCAACCCGGACGGCGTGGTAGTAGTCGAGGATGATGTCGACCGCCCCCACGAGATTGAAGGCGACGACGAACAACCAAAAGATCGGACGTACCCTTACAGTGAGAAGGGCCAATATGGCCAGGATTCCGGTTGCAAAGTCGCCGTAGGCGGCGAACGTGGCGAAGCCAGCGGGCAGGTTGGGGCCGACGACGCCTGGAAGAATAAAAACGAGCCCGAAGAAGCGGAAGCTGTGCACAGTGGCGATGACGCGTTGCGCTTCAATTCGTTCCATCGACTTAAGCCTGGGCAGAACATACACGCCGAAGCAAAGCAGGCACGCGACATAACCTAAAACCAGATGTATTTGAAAGAGCGTTTGCGGCGACATAAGGCCTCCACTACGCATAGGATTATATGCGTCATCCTATGGATTCAGAATTTCTTCGAACGGGTCAGGGGCGGACGGATTGCACAGTGAGATGATTGCCAGCATCCTATAATGGACTATGCGTTACCGACCCGAACACAAAGTTGAAACCCATCAGAAGATTGTGAAAGACGCCTCGCGGCGGGTTCGCGCCGAAGGCCTCACTGGCGCCGCGGTATCAGCCGTGATGCGGGACGCCGGCCTGACCCACGGAGGCTTTTACAAGCATTTCGGGAGCAAGGACGAGTTGCTCATGGAGTCGCTGAGCGAGGCATTCCAGGAAACAGCCGGCCGCCTTGTTCACGTCGGGGAGCAGTCCCAACCCGAAACAGCGTGGAAGGCGATTGTGAAGGCATACCTGAGTCCGGAGCTCTGCGATCACGCCGAGTACGGATGTCCGTTGACGGCTCTTGCCCCCGAGTTGACACGAGCAGATAAGGCGATGAAAGCCCAGATCTTTGAGGAACTGAAAAAGTACAAGAGTCGAATGCTTCCGTTTATGCCTGGTCAGCGAACTGCCGACAAAGAGCGCGCTTTCTTTTCCATCTTTTCAACGATGGTCGGGGCAATTGAAATCGCGCGGATGCTGCCAGAGCCCGCGATGCGAGAGAAAGTGCTGGCGAGCGCAAGAGACTTTCTCTTGCGCAGCTTTTGATTCCTGGAGCCGAATTGGCAGTGGCGCGCATATCCAGACAACGCTGAAGGTCAAATCGCGCGTTTGCGCCGGGTTGTTAGCAATTCGGAATTTGCACCAGCGATGAGCTGGGCCCGGGCATAGGGGTTCGTAACAGTCTCATTCGGTCCCATTTCTTCTGATGCAAAGGTGGGATTCGCGGCATGCGCCGTGGGCCCCGAATTGCCCTCTAACCGGAGGCCATCGGTCATCGACCGTGGGATTAGTCCTGTGAAGTCTTGGCGCACCATGGCGACGGACAAGCGGTTCCGTTCCCCGACGGTCATTTAAGGGTCGGCTGGGCCGTAGCGCCCTCGTGCACTGCTGTAACAGCTTCGCGGGGACCAGGCACTATCGCATTTGACAATTGTCATGTCCACCTGGAAATCGAAGCACTTAGGACATTTGCCCGGCCTGACCCGCCAGTAACGCTGGAGCGGTCATTGTCATCGCATTGGAAAATGCTTGCCATTTTTTTAAGAATTACGAAATGTCTGACTCCTTCATGGTGGCTGCTGCATCTTTCCTGCAAAGATGGCCCTTGATGATGCGTAGCCGCCAACTTCTTTGTGCTTTTATTCTTTGTGTTCTTCCGGTCGCCGTGCCTGGCCAGCAGATGGTCGCGCCTGACCCGCTGCATGGAAGCATCAGCGGCACAGTCACGGACGCTGGAGACGCGGTCATTCCAGGGGCAACAATCACGGTGGAAGGACCGGTCTCGAGCGAACACAGCACCCTCACGACAGATGAAACAGGATCGTTCGCGCTCAATAATCTCGATCCGGGGGTTTCTTACCAGATCGCTATCCATGCCCAGGGATTCGCTGATTGGAGCTCGCCCGCCATCGTCCTCAAGCCCGGCCAGGCGTTGGAGCTGACCGATATCAAGCTTAAGATATCCGTGGTAGAGACTACGGTAGTCGCTCTCACGGTTGAGCAACTGGCTACCCAACAGGTCAAGGCAGAAGAGAAGCAGCGCGTTCTCGGAGTTATTCCCAACTTTTTTGTAGTCTATGACAGGAACGCCGTGCCGCTTACGAAGAAGCTGAAGTACGAGCTCGCTTTTAGAGCTGCCACCGATCCAGTCAGTATCGCCGGTGACGTTGCCCTGGCAGGATTTAATCAGGCAGCGCATCGACCCAACTATCAGCAAGGTGCGAAGGGTTATGGTCAGCGCTTCGGGGCTGCCTATGCCCAAAGCTTCTCCAACGTTATGATCGGCGGCGGCGTCCTGCCTGCTCTTCTGCATCAGGACCCGCGCTACTTCTACCAGGGCTCGGGTACGGGGAAATCGCGCGCGATGCACGCGATTTCCAGCCCGTTTATCTGCAAGGGAGACAATGGCCGCTGGCAGATCAACTATTCAAGCATGGGTGGCGATCTTATCTCGGGTTCCCTCACAAACCTCTACTTTCCGCCGAGCAACAGGGGACCTGCCTTGGTAGTCTCCAGCGCTCTTATCAACACGGGCGGGCGGCTGGTTAATGCTGTAGTACAGGAGTTCATACTGCGCAAGTACACGACCAATGCGAACTAGCTGGACACTTAGGGAAGCCGTTCCCGGACTGTTTCCTAGTCGAACGTCCGCAGCCAGATATCGCGTACAGAGATCTTGCACGGCTGGCTCTCGATCTCAAAGCCGATAAGTCCGGGTTGGTTATTTACGGAATCTTTATTGTCGTCGATGAAGACCGCCATCAGCTGGCCGTTCATGATATGCATCATCACGCCGCCGCGCGCGATAATCTCGTAGTCATTCCATTCGTTGACATTCACATAGCCGCCTAGCGCTTTGATATCCCCTATATTGGCCACCAGGCGATTGGTCTGGCCCGGCAGCGCCTGCGTTACCTGGCCGCGATATGCAAGAATGCCCTGCATCGTGTTCTCGGAGTACCACTGGCCTGTGTACAACGCAGTCCGTGCAGTCACCGGGAACCAGAAGTCTGCCTGCGGGCCGGTCATCATGAACTTCAGGTCATACGGCGGCTGGCCCTTCGGCTGGGGTCGAGTCCATGGCACGCCGGTGACGCTGCGGTATTGAATGCCGCCACCGCCGCCTTTTTCAATCTTCATCTGCAGCTTCAAGTCGAAGTCGCGTGTTCTATCGCCGCGATAGACGATGTAGTTATTGCCCTTTGGCTTGCCCTCCAGCGTTTCGCCCACCATGACGCCGTCTTCCACGCGCCAGATGCTGGGGTCGGCGTCCCACCCTGTGAAGGTCTTGCCGTCGAAAATCTGCTTGTAGCCCGTGTGCTCGTCAATGTCATAGGGCGCGGGGTCATGAAACTTCGGCATACCAGCGAGCTTCTCGCCATTTGGGCCCATCTGGGGCGCCTGCACTGGGGGAGACTCCAGCGCCGGCGGTACGGACTGAGCAGTGAGCACGGCTGGGAGCGCCAGGAAAATAACTTCCAGAGCGGCTGCGGGCAAAAATAGTTGTCGAATCATTCGGGTGCAGGGGCGATACGATGCAGACATGGTGTTTTGTGCCTTCCGATTGAGACGCTCAATCAAAGTTTGTGGCGCATAGCTGACTGAATCTCTTCTACGGTGGATACATCCTCGAGTCCGCTGATATCCCCCAGCACGCGACCCGTGGCAACGAGGTCACGGAGGAGCCGGCGCATGATCTTTCCACTTGAAGTTTTCGGCATGGCTTCTACTAAATAAATGTGCTCGGGAATCGCAAGCTTGCCGATCTCCCTTTCTACTGCACCAAGAATCGCAGCTTTCAGAGTGCAGGGATCGGTTTCGCTCGACCTGGGACAAACAAACGCTGCTGGTACCAGGCCTTTTGTAGGATCGGGACAGCCAATCACTGCAGCCTCAGATATCTCGCTGCAAGTCAGGATAGCGTTCTCGATCTCCATGGTGCTTAGCCTGTGGCCGGCTACGTTGATCACGTCATCGAGCCGTCCCAATACCCAGAAATGGCCGTCCTCGTCACGAACCGCAGCGTCATAGGTGAAGTAGCATCCGGGAATCTTACGAAAATACTCGTTCAGATAACGTTCGTGCTCTTTCCATAGGGTGCGGATCATCATGGGAAACGGTTTCTTGATAACCAGGTTCCCCGGCTCACCGGCAGCTACGGAGTGGCCATTCACATCCACAACATCAACCGAGTCTCCGAGAAATTCGACGCCGCACGATCCCGGCTTCATCGGGGTCAGCCACGCAGCCCCGGCCAGCGGACAGCCGGCGAGCTCGGTCTGGCCCCAGGTGTTATTGACGTAAATCCGGCCGCCACCCAAATTCGAACGCAGCCATTCCCAGGCCTCCGGATTCAAGGGCTCTCCCACCAGTCCCACGACCTCGAGAGGAGATACGTCAAAACGCTTCTGCCAATCGTCTCCACATCGCATCAGCATTCGTACCGCGCTCGGCGACGTGAAAATCTTGTTGACGCGATACTTATCGAGAATCCTGAAAAAGCGATCTGGCTGCGGGTGATCCAGTGCGCCTTCGGCAAAAATAGTGGTCGCGCCGTTGGTCAGCGCCCCGGCGATTCCCCAGATGTGCATCGTCAGCCATCCAATGTCGGCCGTACACCAAAGAACGTCCTGGGGACGGTGGTCCATCTGGTACTTGGCATGGACATAATTATTAATGATGAAACCGGCAGCTGAATGTACGACACCCTTGGGCTTCCCCGAGGTTCCGCTGGTATAGAAAACGAGTCCCGGCTCGTTAGCTTCAAGCGGCTCCGCTGGGCACTCGATTGGAGCGGCTCGCACGACCTCGTGCCACCAGAGATCGCGGCCGGCTGCCATCGTCACCTCGTGCCCGGTTCGCCGCACCACCACTACCTTGCAGTGATCGCCCAGGTTCTTCACACATACGTCAACCTTTGCTTTAAGCGGGATCGCTTTCCCCCGCCGGATGGCGAAGTCTGCTGTAATCACCACCTTGGGGCAAAAGCTGACCAACCGGTCGTTGAGCGCGGTCGCCGAGAACCCGGAAAAGACCGTGTTGTAGATCGCACCCAAGCGAAAGCATGCCAGGATGGCGATCAGGCATTCCACAACGTTGGGCAGGAAGATTGCCACCGCGTCCCCTCGGCGAACACTCAGATTCTTGAGTGCATTGGCAAATCTGCTGACCTCGGTCAACAACATCTGATAAGTGAGACAAGCAGACTCGCCGCTTTCACCTTCCCAGATCAGAGCAACGCGATTGCCCGCGCCGCCGGCTACATGACGGTCCAACAGGTTGACGCAGGGATTCATCACGCCGCCACTGAAATACTCGAACCATGGCAGGTCCCCCTTGCGCACGGTGTCCCACGGCCGCATCCACTCGAACTCCGAAGCAATCTGAGCCCAGAATTCATCGGAATGATCCTTCGAGAACTGCAGAAAATCCCGAAACGCCTCCGGGCTCCCCTGGCTGGTCCGCCTCGCTCTTTCGAGATCCAATGGATGCGCTGCAACAGTTTGGAAGGAGCGTGCTTTCTCCGCATTAAGGTCAGCCGTGGACATCCCGTCACTCTTTCCTCATGCCCGGTATTACGCGCAACCCTGGGTAGCGCTCATATTACATCAGGGTCAGGAACAATTGCGGAGCCGGCGGGGCAACCGCCGTCGCTCTACTTTCACCTGGGAAGCGAGTAACCCCTGGCGAGCTTCTTCTTGAGCTGCGCATCGCGTCCATAAATATCTTGCACGAAGTGGATCTCTCCGTTCTCCTCGGCGACAGCCGTTTGGTAAACGATCAACAACGGAATAGGTGAAGCAAGATTGACGCTTACGTTATCCGGCCCCTTATGCATAGCCTGCTCAACTCGTTTCAGATCCCAACCGGGGTTGTTGCGGAGGAGCCACGCCGCGAGCTTAGCCGGCTCCTGCACTTGGATGCACCCATGGCTAAACGTCCGTTCGCCCTCAACAAACAGGTGCTCGCTCACCGGCGTGTCGTGGATATAGACGCGATATTTGTTGGGAAAGACGAATTTGACCAGGCCCAGGGCATTATCGGGACCGGGTGGCTCGCGCAGGGTTAGCTTCCCTGATCGCACCTGCTGCAACATCGCAGGAGTGACGTTGCCGGTGTCGATGACTCGCCCGCTCGGGCTGACCAGCTCCAGGTCATTCTCTTCGAGAGAGGGATTCTCTTCCAGAGGGGGGATGATCTCACGGCGCAAGATGCCTGGCGGAGGGTACCAATAAGGACGAAAGACAATGTACAGAATGTTATTTTCGAACATGGGAGTTTGGAAATCGTACTGCTCGCCCACGTTCACGTTCATGGTAAGAGCGAGTTGATTCCCTTCCTCGAAGCCGTAGAGGCGAAATTCCGGAATATTTATAACGATGGGCGGCTGTTTGAAGTCGTAAGACAACCAGCGGTACCTTTCCAGGCCCAGTCTTATCTGTTCCACCCGATCGCTCAGCGGCACATTCATCTCAGTAATGGTTTCGGAATCAAGTTCGCCGGTTGGGCGTAGACCATGACGCTGCTGGAAGTGTTTGACCGCATCCACCAGAGCTCCCTCATAAATCTCAGAGTCAGGTGGAATGGTGGCGTTCTGTGGCAGATCGCCCAGCAATCTCAACCGGCTGGTCAGCCTTCCTATGGCCGCGTATTGGGCGCCCGGAGACAGTCGTGTGGGGTCAGGCAGTTTCTCCCGATCATCACTTTTCGCCAGTGCTGCGTAATGCTGCAAAGCGTCGCGTAGTCGCTGGTAGCCTGGTACGGGCGGCGCGATGCCGGCCACTTCCGAACGCAGATCGGAACCGTTGACCAGACGTTGGCGGACGAATTGGGCCAGGTCGAGCGTTTCGTGAGAGACGTCACATTTGAAAGCCAGAGGATGCGGGTTGATCCTTCCCAGGTGCAGATCGGAAAGATAGCGCATGATGCAGACGGTGAGGGCGGCATCGAAGCGCGCTTCTTCAGCGTCTTCATGCGGACCCATCAGCGATGCCAGTCGATCCGCCCAGCGTGAGGCGTCGTAATCTTCGGTCCGAAGGCCTTCACGATCCGCATCCTGCAAAATCTTGATCAGTTCGAGGGCTTGCGCCGTCGGCTGGCCGTCGACGGCCCACGCCGGCTCAAATCCGGCAGGGCGGTAAAAGCTGTTGAGTTGGGAGCGGTAGTTCAAGAAGTTGGGCCAACGAAGATCTGCAAGGCGGCCGGAAGCGACAATCGAACGCAACCGGGTAGCTGCACCTTCTGGCTTCTGCGTGGGACTGGCTTGTGCGCGGGTCTCAGCCGGCGAACTCATGTAGACCTGCGCCCAGGTTGGCCCGCTGAGCAACATAGATGCGGCCATCAACGCAAGGCCAATCTCCAGCCGTGGTCTAGAACTCACGAGTCCTCGGGAATGCTGTAGCTTTCTTTCCAAAGAAGGGCTTCCCAATGATTCCGGGCGCCCAAGGCGATCATAACAACACCCGCCTTGAAGTGTACGGGCTCTTTACCCGTATACCTTCTCCACTCCTCTGCGCTCCGGTCGAGATGACAAATCTATTCGACTACAGACAAGTCGCTTGGAAACTGGGGTGTCTCGTCACCGGAGCGTCGCACAAGGGACCTGCTGTTTGTTTTGAATCTATCCCTTCCAACAACCAATGGGTGCCCCATATCTCGCGCTCTTTGCGAGATGTGGGATACGCGAACCGGGATGTTTCCCCCGTAGGAGTGCTTACCACATGCCGTCGAAGCAAAGCCGGCCAGCTGAATCAGCAAGCCCGTCCCGGCGATGCCAGCCCGGAAGCACAATCAGGTTCTCTCGACTCGCATAGCCACGCGTCAGGTGGCCATCCAGGGGCCTACGCGCTGGAATTGGCGATTCCAATAAACGCTGTTGCTGGCGCCTTCGATGGTCTCCGGCAGAATCTGATCGTGGGCCTGATCGCATCCATCATTCTGTTGATCTCGGTCGCGGTGATCGGCCTATGCGCTCCCCGCTACGTGCGCGGCAGGTATCTTGAAAGCGAAATGCATTTGGCAAGACGAATCCAGGGCGACCTTCAGCCGAAAAAGGATTCGATCTCGCCGTTTGTGGAATTCGCGGGATCGTCTGTAGCTGCCGACCAGGTTGGAGGAGATTTCTACGACATCTTCGAAGCAGAATCCGGCAAGATCGCGATTGTCTTGGGGGATGTCTCAGGAAAAGGAGTACCGGCAGCTCTCCTCGTGAGTGTGCTTCACAGAGCGATTCGGTCCTCTACAGCATCACAGCACGAATTTACCTGCGAGCGAATCAATCGCATGTTATGCGAGCAAACCGCCGGCGAACGATTCATGTTTTGGGGCGTGTTCGATCCCGTAACCCGTATATTGCGTTACGTGAACGCCGGCCATGCAGCACCGATGCTTGTCCGCAGAGGCCAACTCCAAAGCGAACCACTAGACGACGGCGGGCCTGTTCTCGGTGTGCTCCCTGATATGCGTTACTCGGCAGGGACGGTCGTGATTGAGGACGACGATACGCTCATTCTGTATTCGGATGGCATCAGTGAAGCGTCGAACCAGAACGATAAGGAGTTTGGAGACGACTGTATTAAGGAGATCGTTTCGAGCAGGCCGGATAGTTGCCCGGGAGAGGTTTGCGAGCGGATCATGACTCAGGTCAACGCATTTGCAGACGCTAGATCGCCGGCCGACGACCGCACGTTATTGGTGGTAAAGTTCCTGCAATCACAGACCGCCCTACCGCAACCCGTATCGAACGGGCAGGGTATAGTCGCAATCGCTTGAGCGCGGTTTGAAGGAGTACGCAGTATGAAGTCTCTTTTGATTCGAGCCATCCCCCGCATCGGGGTATTGGCGCTCATCTTTATGTCGTTGGCGCCTGCAATAGCGCAGACTGCTACCGTTCAAATCGTGCGCACCGCGAATACATTCCTTTCGACCCTCAGTGAGAAGCAGCGGCAAAGCGTCCTTTTTGCCTTCGACGACGCACAGCAGAGGGCACGCTGGTCTAACCTTCCTACCGGCTTTGTTCCTCGGGGCGGGATCAGCCTCAAGGAAATGAATCCTACCCAGCGTTCCGCCGCAATGGCTCTGGTGTCATCCGCACTCAGCCCGAAGGGATTTGAGAAGGTTCAGCAGATCATGGAGGGTGACGAGGCCCTCAAAATCAACCAGGCTAAGAACCCTCCTCGCGGGAATGGCAACCACCCTCCGCCTGGGAATGGAAACGCTCCACCTGTCGGGAATGGAGCGAATCAGCCGCCCTTGGGCCCGCCCAGCGCCGATCTATTTGGCAAGGATCTCTATTACATCTCCATCCTCGGAACGCCCTCTGAAAAGAACCCTTGGATGCTGCAGTTTGGAGGTCATCATCTGGCCCTTAACATAACCATCGCCGGGGAGCGCGGCGTCCTCACACCGACTCTGACCGGCGCGCAACCTGCCCTCTACACGATCGATGGCAAAACCGTGAGGCCACTCGGTCAGGAGAGCGATAAGGCATTTGCCTTGCTGCAAACACTCGACGACAAGCAGCGCAGGCAAGCCATCTTAAGCTACCAGCTCGCCGATCTCGTTCTGGGTCCGGGACAGGACGGCAAGACAATCGTTCCCGAAGGTTTGAAAGCGTCAGTTATGACCGAGCATCAGCGCGCCATGCTGCTCGATGTGATTTCAGAATGGGCAGGCATTATTCACGAAAGTGCGGCCGCAGCTCGTATGGCCGAGCTTAAGGCCGACATCAACCAGACTTGGTTCGCCTGGAGCGGACCGACAACCGTGAGTCCTGGCAAAAACATTACCGCCTATTACCGCATCCAGGGCCCGCATCTTGTGATCGAGTATGCACCTCAGACTCTTGGGGGCGATCCCGCCCTGCATGTCCATACCATGTACCGCGATCCGACGAACGACTACGGACGGGGGATTGCAAAGCAATGAAACCGAGGCTCATCGTTGCTGCCGCGATTCTTCTTTGTTTCGTCAGGCCCGTCTTCGCGCATAGGCTGGATGAATACCTGCAAGCCACCATCATCTCGTTGGATAAAGATCATGTTCAGGCCTCCATGCGCATGATCCCCGGTGTTGCGGTAGCTTCCTCCGTGATCGCGAGCATCGACGGCAACGGAGACGGGATCATTTCCCAAGCCGAGCAGAGAACCTATGCGGAGCGAGTGCTTGGTGATTTGTCGCTGACGGTGGACGGCCAGAGTCTGAAACCAAATCTTGTCTCAGTAGATTTCCCGCAAATCGAGCAGATGAGAGAAGGACTTGGGGAGATACATATTGAGTTCACAGCGGATTTGCCCCATGGTGGCCCCAACCGAAGACTCGTTCTCGAAAACCGTCATCAAAACCGAAATGCAGCCTACCTGGTAAATTGTCTCGTTCCAGGTGACCCGGATATCCGAGTCATGGCTCAGACTCGGAATGAACGCCAATCGTTCTACCAACTGGATTATGTGCAGGCTGGTGGTTCTTCAGACCCGCCACTGCGCAAATGGTGGACAAACGTTCGCGGGTCAATGAGTGCGCTCGGCTTCGCCGCCCTTTTCCGTCTCGGCATGCGACATATCGCGGAAGGTACGGATCATCTACTGTTCTTACTCGTACTTCTTCTGCCTGCACCTCTCATCGTCGTCGGTTCACGCTGGGCTAGATTCGCCGGCATGAGTAATAGCGTGCTCCGCATTCTCAAAATCGTGACAGCGTTTACTATCGGGCACTCGATTACGCTGGCATTAGCTGCATTTGGAATCGTTCGCGTGCCCAGTCGTCCGATTGAGGTATTGATTGCTGTTTCTATTCTCGTGTCGGCGATCCACGCTCTGCGCCCAATTTTCCCAGGTAAAGAAGCTGGCATAGCTGCCTTCTTCGGACTCATTCACGGCTTGGCGTTTGCTGCCACCCTGAGCGCTTTGGGGCTCGGCCGATGGGAACGCGTGGTCGGCATTCTGGCGTTCAACCTGGGTATAGAAACCGTGCAGATGCTCGTGGTCGCCGTCACTATGCCGTCCCTGGTCCTCATGAGTCGCACCCGCTCCTACCCATTTTTAAGAATCGGCGGAGCGTTCTTTGCGGGTTTTATGGCCCTGGGCTGGATCGCTGAGCGGCTGTTAGGTGTGCATAGCTCAGCAGACACTGTGGTGGGAGCCGCAGCGTATCTGACACGTTAACAAACTAGACGTCTCTTCTTGCATGGCAATCGAATCGTCTTCTTGTTCGCGCCGTCTCACCCAACCCAGGTTGGGGACAGATGACCCATAACCCTTGCGTTTCCACGGCCGCCGACGCGCCTGTTTATCGGTAGTACGCGCACAGTGCGGACGTAATCTTGAAGGCCACGGGGAATCGTACCATCTGACGCCGCTACAGGTATCCTGCGCCGCCGTATCGCCTATTTCCGACAGAAATTCGTGAGAAATTCGTGGACCTCTTCGGTCAGTCCTGTTGTCGCTTTTTCTAGGCGGTCTTCTCGATCACGGCTTCTGGGTGTTGGGCGTATTCTGCCCAGGAACCATCGTACAGGCTGACGCGATTGGCGCCCGCGATTTCGAGGCCGAGGGCGATGACAGCAGCAGTGACGCCAGAGCCGCAGGTCGTCGTGATCGGCTGTTTCATGTCCACACCCCTGGCAGTGAATATCTGACGGAGTTGTTCGGCGGGCTTCAGACGGCCATCCTCGACCAGTTCGGCGAACGGTATGTTGGTAGCTCCGGGCATATGGCCCGGGCTGATGCCGGGCCGGGGCTCTGGCGAGGCGCCGGTAAACCGGCCGGTGGAGCGGGCATCCAGAATTTGCCCCCGCTCGGCGATCATCTGCTGCATCTGATTGAAATTTTTTAGGGCATCACGGTCGAGTTTGGCGTGGAAGTTGGCTGCTGCGCGGCGAACCGGGCCAGAGGACGTGGGAAAACCGGCCTCTTTCCAGGCGCGGAGGCCGCCGTCGAGAATGTAGACCTCCCGGGCTCCGAAGGTGCGAATCATCCACCAGGCGCGCGGAGCGGAGAAAACGCTTTCCTGTTCGTAGATACAGATGGTCATGCGATCATCGACACCGAGAGCCGACATGTCGCGCGAGAAAGCCTCCGCCGTGGGCAACATGTGGGGCAGCGGGGTGGAGTGGTCAGAGAGCGCTTCTATATCGAAAAAGATCGCCCCCGGGATATGCCCGGCAAGATATAGCAAATGCGTATCAACCGGCGGCGTGACACCCACGGGAGGCAGGGTGGCATCCAGGATTGCAGTGCCTGGATCGCCCAAGCGTCCGGCTAGCCAGGAGGGTGTAACTAAGGGGTTCATAGATCTAGCTTACTTCGTCGCGATACCCGGGAACGAGACATCAAAATTAGTCAATGTGGTACGTTATTTGTGTGCGAATCTCCTTGAATTCTGTCCAGTTAGGCTTTGGGCAATAGGTCTCATGTCACCTTATTTCCCCGAAATTCACTTTTGCACCGGAAGTGCTAGGGTGAGAACGCTTTGAACTTTTCCGGAGCCGTCATGCCCACACAAGTATTGCCAGCACAGGCTAAAGAACTTTTCCGCTATCTTTTTGAGCAAGGGTCACTGGGAATCGCAGTGGAGGATATCGACGGGAAGCTCTTGCTTGCCAACCCGGCTCTTTGTTCCATGCTGGGATACGGGGAGAGCGAACTATGCGGCATGAATTGTTGCCAATTTGCTAATCCCGAAGATTCCCAGGACGATTGGGCTCTATTTCAACAGCTCCGTTCAGGCATCATCGACCAGTATTCGCTGGAAAAACGATATGTGAGGAAAGATGGCGCCCAGCTTTGGGGTCGGCTGAACGTCTCTCTGCTGGAGAACATTGATGGAGGATCCCCCCTGGTCATTGCCTTTGTGGAGAACATCACCGAACGAAGGCGGACAGAAGATGCGTTGCGCGAAAGCGAGCAGCGGTTTCGTTTGGCGGCTTACGCGGGAAAGATGTTCTCCTATGAGTGGGATGCTGCCACCGACGTGATCGCACGCTCGGGAGAGTACGCTGAGATGCTGTGCACCGATAAGGTGGCGCACCTTACTACTGGTGAACAGATATTGGCTAAGGTTCACCCAGACGACCGCGAAAAAGTCTTGGCCGCAGATGCTGCGCTTTGCGTGGAAAAGCCCTACCTTCGAGTCTGCCATCGAATGGCTGACCCCGACGGTAGGGTGATTTGGGTGGAGAAAACCGGTCGCGCGCATTTCAACGAACAAGGCAGAATGCTGCGGATTGTAGGCATGGTAGCGGATATTACGGAGCGCAAACTGGCGGAAGCGGCGCTCGCGAGCGTGAGCCGCAGGTTGATTGAGGCCCAGGAGCAGGAGCGCAACCGGATCGCCAGAGAACTTCACGACGACATTGGTCAGCGTCTCGCACTGTTGACCATCAATTTAGAACAGCTCCACCAGGAACCTTCCGATTCGTCAGAAGTCCGCCACCGCATAGGCGAATTACACAAGCAGGCCAGTGAGATAACAGCCGATATTCAAACCTTGTCGCACGAGTTACACTCGACAAAACTGGAGTATCTGGGCCCAGTTGCCACCATGAGGGGCCTCTGCCAGGAACTTGGGGATCAGAGGAAGGTGAAGATTGAATTCAAGAGCCAGGATTTGCCCAGTCCCCTGCCGGCGGACATTTCTCTTTGCCTCTTCAGAGTCCTGCAAGAGGCCCTCCGCAATTCGGTAAAACACAGTGGAGCCTGGCTGATCGATGTGAAATTGTGGGGAGAACCGGATAAGATTCATCTCACGATCAGCGATTCGGGCGTGGGCTTTGACGTCAATGAGGCAAAGCTGAGTCGAGGGCTTGGCTTGGTCAGCATGGAGGAGCGGCTGAAGCTACTGCAGGGGACCCTTTCCATCGAGTCCCAACCCAAGCATGGTACAAAGATCCATGCCAGCGTGCCTCTCGGTTCGGGAACCGCCTGATAACGTTCACCGGGAATGAATGGCTGAGTGTTCGGCGCAGATTTTCTCGTACATGTGGCTTACCTGTTCGTCCGGGTAGCTGCTCAACACATACCCGCACAGAATATCCACGTTGTGAGTTTTGGCTATCTCGTCCGTGAGGCGTTCGACCCAAATCGCCGCATCTGCCTTACCTTGTGCCCACAACGTAGGTGCAAATTCACCACAGGCTGCCACTCGGGTATGCTTTCCTTCGTGCGCCTTGGTCGCTGAAGAGAGTAGATCGCCAATGGCCAGCCGGAATCGGACCGGGTCGGGCAGATCGTTCACCATGAATGTCTGGAGCGCCCTGTCAACATCCACCGGAAGATAGAGCCCTTGTTCAATGGCAGCTACAGCGTCCATGCCACGAGCCAGCAATCGCAGCAGAAGACTCTTCAGATGTGATTCGGTGGCTACCGCGATAACCGGATTTCCGGCCCTTAGAGCAGCTTCGATGAAACAGGTAAGTCCAAACAGAAAAGTCGCGTCCTCAGAATAGAACTGCACCTCGTGGCTGTGAGCGATCTTCGCCTTTTTCGGAGCAGGAGCTTGTGCATCGGTGGTGCTGGTCCAATTGTCACGTAGTCCCCTACTGATAAACTGCCTGCCCTGACAAACCGCGTCCACGGCGGCTAACAGTTCGCTTCCGGCCTCTGCTTTGACAACGTAGCCCATTGCCCCCAGGCTCAAAGCCGCTTGCGCCACATCGGCAGAAGATTCTTGGCTAAGGAAGAGTATTTTGCACTCAAGGCAGAGTTCACCGATTCGTCGAGCCACCTCAATCCCATGGAGTGTGGGAAGCCCGATGTCGAGCACCATCAAGTCTGGTTTCAGTTCTTCGGCTTTGCGAACTGCTTCTAATCCGTCTGAGGCCTCGCCGATAACCAGCAAATCCTGTCTTCTACCCAGCATGGAACATACGAATCGCCGGAACGGGTCGTGATCATCGACAACGAGAACCGAGACGATTGACGCGTCCAAGTGGCCTCCGCCTGCTCACTGTTCGAAACTCAACTCTTTGAGTCTGGTTTCTGAGCTCCGTTAGGATTTCATGCGGGGCTGGTCCGGTCGTTGCCCAAGCGCAAGGTTCGATTATAGTGCTGAAAACCGGGCAAAACCCAGGGACCTGACTCTGGGTTCTCCGTTTCCGAGTAGCACCGAGCAAAATCAGTGGAAATATGACTCAAGGGTGTGCGGAATACGCAGTAAGTACCCCGCTACCAGGGCTCCGAACGTGCTACGGCGATTCCGCGCGACTCGTTAGGGTATTGGCCGCTTACGGCGCAGTAGAAATGATAAAGAACGCCTTCATGGGTGATGACGGAAGGCTTGTGGGCGAAGGTTTCGTCGATCGTACCAGGCGCACCGGTGTCGATGAGGACCTCCGGAACCTTGGTGAAGGAGTAAGGAGTGGCGCCGACGGCGAGCATCTCACAGGCGCGACCGGGACGTTGGTATCGAAAGCCGTAATAGAACATTGCGTAGCCGCGGCCGCTTTGTACGACGAATGGATTCGAAGCGAACCGGCTGTCACGGGCGTCTGGTGTGGGCGGTTGGGTTGAAGAGATAGGGTAGGTGCCAGGGTAAGTGGCACTCCCGCGCGGGCCGTTGCGGAGGATAGGATTTTTTTTATAGCGGGTCCAGCTCTTCAGGTCGGTCGAGGTGGCGACACCCGTCTGTTCGCGCCACCCTCCGCCTTCGCCAGGAGGAAGTACGTCGGTCTTGGCATTGTAGTAGAGGTAGTAGGTTTGATGGTCGAGCATCAGGTCGGGGCGGTACAGGCCCCCATGTTCCCAAGGGGCGCCGTCCTGCGGAGTGAGGATCGGATCGGTGAGCTGCCAGTTAAGAAGGTCTTCTGAGGTGGCGAGGCCGATGACTGCTGCACCTTCCTCGTAGCCGGCGCTCGGATAGGCGTTCCAGGCGCCGATGTATTTGCCATCGACCTTTATGGCTTCGCCACGGGACTGGACCCCTTTGTCCCGAAGAATGGAACTGAGAGCGAGATTGTACTTCGTATACCTTGACGCTGGATCCCGCGGCGCGACCAGGGCGGTACGCCTCCAATGGATGAGATCGATGGATGTGGCGAGGCCTGTCTGGTACCCGATGCCGTCCCAGCCGATATAAAGCATCTGGAAGGCTCCGTTGGCGTGGAAGACGATGGGATCATCGATGCTGCGCTGGTCGAAATCACCCTTCCTGCCGGTGGCGGAGAGAACCAGCTTTGGATATTTATATGGGGTACGATAGGGCGCTGCCTGGTCCGCAACCGCCATGGCGAGACCCGGTGCAACCGAGGCAGCGGCACCGAGCACGGCGGAGTTGCGAAGGAAGCGGCGACGAGGAGTGATCATCGGATCGTTCCAATCCGTATACCTAAAACATCAGGGGCGAAGCTCCCAAATAGAATCGTCATCCCGAATCCTACCCTCTACGCTCGTAATCATCCCCCCGGTAATTCCCCTGAAATCTTATTTGCAGGCAGGGGCGCCGGGCATAAACTGGTTGCCGTTGTCGAAGTAAAAAGAAATCCCCGCTAAGTAGCTTCGCATCGTTAGGGCCGCTGCGAGCGCGCTAATCAGCCAACTGCAGATGGGAGTTACTCTCGTGACTGTAGAGTCGAAGGCCACCCGGACTAGCTTGCGCACAATCGTTTTCGCCTGCTTCACTCTGGCCAGCTTATCCCTGATTCGCGCGACCGGGCAAACAGGGCACGTACAAAAGCACGCATGGGAAGCCGGAGTAAACGGCCCGGCTTCTCCCCACTCCGCGACCTCGAAGACGCAAACACAATCAAATGCTGCAGAGGGCTTGTTGGGATCCGATCTGCCCCCAGTGGCAATCCAGCCTCTGGCGCAACAGGTCCGGCGCCTCGAGTCAGCGCTCGACTTCCTGGGCCAGCCGTTCTCTCAGAGCACTCAGGACGCGATCAATAAGGCCATCTCGGACCCCGATGCGCAGGCTGCAGCGAACTCGTTGCAGCAGATTTTAGACGCCCATGTATTAGCGATTGTCGATATCAACGCAGAAAGCCGCGTCAAGGTAGAGCACGGTCCGGCGGACCCGGCGCTGATCCAGGGCGGCTCGCGCTTCTTCCTGGTGAAGGTGATCAATCGGGCCGGGGTAACCTCACCGCTGGTTGCGACCAGCCCCAATAGTGGTGACGTGTACATCCATTCGACCGGCGACCCATCCCCTAAGATATTGCTGACGGAAAGCGACGTTCGCGATCGCTGGGCCAACATCTCTGTTTCCAAAACTGCTCCCATGGAGAAGCGGCTCTCAGGCCTACCCGTGGAGTATCAGATCCTGGAGATCTACAGTCGTGACGCAGGGCAACGAACGGCGGATATCAGCTTCAACGTAGGACAAGGTTCGCAGGACATAGGTTTCCGTAACGACATTCTCGTCCTCTTTCACGCGGCTCCTGTACATCAAATCAAACTCCACATCGCCGACGAAAGCGTCCAACCCGCGACTGCATCGCTGACCATTCGCGATCGTTCCAACCGCGTGTATCCAAACCCTTCGAAGCGTCTCGCGCCCGATTTTTTCTTTCAACCCCAAATCTATCGCTCAGACGGCGAATCGATCTCACTCCCTCCCGGTGAATACTCGATCACGAGCACCGGGGGTCCGGAGTACCGCGCGCAAACGAAACAGGTCTCTGTCGACTCCAAAGATCCCCAGGAGTTGACCGTTCACTTAGAGAGGTGGGTTGATCCTTCGGAGTTCCGCTGGTATTCCGGAGACAGCCATGTTCATGCAGCTGGGTGTTCCCATTATCAGAACCCGGAAGAAGGCGTACTGCCGAAAGACATGATGCGGCAGCTGGAAGGCGAACGACTCAACATCGGAGCAGTGCTTACCTGGGGACCCGACTACTATTATCAGAAGCAGTTCTTCTCCGGACACGACGATCCCCTGTCGCAGAGTAGATTTCGCATGCACTATGACCTCGAAGTATCCGGTTTTCCCTCCAGCCACGCCGGCCATCTCGTCTTGTTAGGGCTCAAAGATCAGGACTATCCGAACACCAAAAAGATTGAGGATTGGCCGACCTGGGATCTACCGATCCTGCGCTGGGCCAGGAGTCAGGGCGCAGTTGTAGGTTTCGCGCACTCCGGGTGGGGGTTAGAGGTCGCCGACGACCAGGTGCCCAGTTTCCAAATGCCTGGTTTTGACGGTATCGGAGCCAATGAATACATTGTCGACGTCACCGAGCCGAACGTAGTCGATTTTATTTCGGCCGGTGACACTCCCTTCGTGTGGGAACTCAGCATCTGGTATCACACATTGAACGTCGGCTTCCGCACCAGAATTGTTGGGGAAACGGACTTTCCTTGTATCTACGACGAACGCGTCGGTGAGGCCCGCAGTTACGTAAAGCTCGATGGTCCTCTAACCTACTCGGCATGGCTGGAAGGATTAAAAGCAGGACGCAGTTATGTTTCCGACGGGCGCGCACATCTGATGGACTATGCGATCAATGGCGTCGAAGTGGGAACCCACGCGAGTGAGGTAGCGCTTCCCTCACCCGGCGTAGTCCACGCTACCGTTCGCGCTGCAGCATTGCTCGAACCGGTTCCTGATCCAGGTATTAAGACCCTGCCCTATAACCAGAAGCCTTATTGGACCATTGAACGCGCCCGCATTGGAAACTCGCAGGAAGTACCGGTCGAGCTTGTCGTGAACGGCAAAGCTGTTGCAAAAAAGAACCTGCTTGCAGATGGCAAAAGCCGCGACGTCGCGTTTGATATACCCCTTGACGAGAGCAGTTGGGTTGCCATGCGTATTCTCCCGTCAGCACATACAAATCCTATCTTTGTCGTCGTGGCTGGTAAGCCGATTCGCGCTTCCCGGGCAAGCGCCGAATGGGATCTAAACGCAGTTCATCAGTGCTGGACGCAGAAAGCAGCCCGGATTTCCCCCGCAGAGCAAGCGGCTGCGCGCGCAGCCTACGATCACGCCGAAGAAGTCTACAAGCGTTTAGCGAGTGAAACCGCGAAACACTAAGGAGAAATATCGGACGCTAGGGTGTGCGGAATGCGCCATACACCTACGACTTCGAGATTGCGTTCGAGGTCTCGAGCGCGGCCTGGCGGACGCGCAACTCTTGCAGTTCATCTTGGCCGAGCTTTTCGGCACAGCCCGCTACGGTGCGCAATCCGCGCTCCACGAGTATGCGGCGGAACTCCGGATCGGACGTCGAGGAGGCAATGTCACCCAGCGCTCGCAGCAACCGCAAGCTGACCGCAACGTCGCTTTTCGAATACAGACGGATCTGCTCAAAGGCTGCTTCCACCAGGCGCTCGAAATGGATCCATCCAACGCTTGCGCGAGGAATGCCCGGCGGATCGCAGAGCAGCTCGTCAGGCGGTTGACGAGACGCGAAGCGGATCAGGATACGGCTCAGTTGATCGACGCAACTGATCGCGGTCGTGGGGTCGTTCACCGCGGGCGAGATAGCCTTCAACGCGATATCGACGATTTGCAGGACTCCAAACTCCACGTCCTGCTGCAAGGTCCTGGTCGGTCCAAAGTCGAACGCGGCAAGCAGCCGGGCGGTTCCTTCAGTGTTCAGTCGCTTGCCCTTTGAGACCATCATCAGTGGTATGCTCGCCGGCACAAAGTGCCCAACCCGCCGCAAAACACGGATGCTGACGTGGTATTGCTTCGCAAGGGCGATCAGGCGCTGCCTGTCGATAAAGCGGATGTAGCCGGATTCCTCGCTCAAAATGGCCACCTCGCTTGGGTTGGGTCTAAGCGCCTCGACATGCTTGAGGCTGTCCAGCCCACGCGGCGACGGCATCAGCTCATCGATCATGTTTTCCGTCTCCTTGGCGATCTTGTCGACGATGTGATTCACGCTGATGGCTTGCGAGATGTGGTGAATGAAAAAGAGCAGCCAGCCGACGCAGGTGAGTGCCAGCAACATCGCCCCCAGGACGGTCGCTACTGGTGCGAAGGGGTGAGGCAGCGAGCGCGCCGCCGGCAGCGCCGCCATGCAGTATGAGAACGTGCCCAGGAAGACACCGAGCGTCCATTGGGTCACTCGGTCCTTCGAAAAGCTGACAATGATGCGCGGGGAAAACTGCATCGATGCCAGCGTAAGCGTCATGAGCAGGATGGCGAACACGATGGAAACCACCGTCATCATGGAAGCCGCGATGCCGGCTAGAATCACCTGGGCGACCTGCGGGTCGGCATGCGACGGAAACAGGGCGGTTGGCACCCAGCCGCTGGCCGCCGGAAACTGCTCTTCCAACCAGGACAGGAGCGCGCCTGCGCCACCCAACACCAGCGCGATGATGAGCGGGCGAAGCAGAAATCCGCCGCGAAGGTTGTACATAGCGCGGCGAATGATCAACGGGAAGTTTTTGCTCACGGACTTGTCTGGTCAAGTGTAGTGGGTAAACCTGAGTTTATAACGGGAATCGTGGTCGGCGAGGCGCTGCGGTCATGCCTTAATATCGTGCAGAGTGGTGAAGACGTGATACAGATTCCGGGGGTCGTATTGCCCTTTGTAGACTGCGGGCGGTTTACGGTCCAGTCCGAGCAACGAGTACACCGCCGTCTGGGCTGAGCGGACTGAGTATTCGACCGTAAACACTACATCGTCGGGCAATTCGCAGTACTGACCGATGAAGGCCAGGTTGGTCCAGCCTGTGGGCACTACGTGCGGCCGGTCCCCATGTTTCCGGCGCAGAAACTGGCTGGTGATGAACGGCATCATGCAAGGAATGCAGGTTGATCTCTCGAGTATTTCCTGAGCCTCTGATTTGATTTGCAGGTGTCCGAGGATCTCGGTCATAATTTCCCTGCCCGTGCATGCCGACATTGGTTTCTTCACAAAGTCTCCCGGTCTGTCGACAAAGAGTCCGTAGCCCCAAAACACGTCGACGTCCTTGGGCTGTCCAATGAAGTGCGGTTGATGTGGCAACACGATCGAAGCCAGCCAACTTGACTCCGCAAGTGTTACCAGCCCACCTTCTCCCGGAACATTACTCGTAAAATCACGCACGATGCGAAAGAACGTTGAATTGCGCAGAGTCGTCGTGAACGATACCCACTTGGATTGGTCGATGTGATCGGCAAAGACAGACGGCTGACCAAACTCAGGCCTGCCCGCGGCGATCTTCTCCCAAAACATCCATGCGCCGCCAAGGCTTTTGCCGTTGAGCACCGGAGGCGCGTCCATAGATCCGAGACTGGAGCTTTCCGTCATCGAGCCAAGTGTGGCGAGTACATAGTCGCCGTGGCCTAGCTTGACCACACCCGGGATGCTGTCGCGCGAATATGCGATGCCCCTGACAACCTTGCGACCGTCCTCTTCGCCAAAAAACAGGTCGGTAACTCGTGTGTTCAACTCAAATCTCACACCATGTTCATCGAGCCACTTATGAAGCGGACGAACCATCGAATCGTACTGTTCATAGATGGTCCGCATAACCCCCTGAAGGCGGTTGAATCCTGCAACTATGTGCGCGAAACGCAGCAGATAACGTTTGAATTCGATGGCACTGTGCCAGGACTGGAAAGCAAAGGTTGTGCACCACATGAGCCAGAAGTTAGTTTCGAAGAAAGAGGGTTCGAAGTGGTCCGCAATGCTGCTCTCGCCCAGCATCGCCTCCGGCGCCGCCGCCACAACTTCCAGTGTAAGAATCTGCTTCTCACTCAATCCATATTCTGGAGCGTCGAGCCGGTGTCCGTCGCGGACAAGGCGCGCCTTGGACGAGGTCTTCATGACCTGGTTCCAGGCAAAGATCTCCTGGGTGACAGTTTGAGACTTAGCCAACGCCGGGATCGAGGAAAAGAGGTCGTAGGTGCATAAATACTTGCTTTCGAGCATCCGCCCACCGCGAATAACATAGCCGTTCTGGGGCGAACCGCCGCCATCGAGGCTTCCACCCAGCTGGCTACACTGCTCAAGGATGGTAATATCGCAGCCCCGAACATCCCCATCCCGGACGAGGAAAGCGGCAGCGGCGAGTGAAGCAATCCCACCGCCAACAAGATAGAACTTCGACCCTTCGTGCCTGGCAGATCCTCCTCGGTTCTCCATGATCGGCCTTTCCGATTCGAACACGTCTCGCGGAGGGGCTCGCTATACGAGATAAGGCTGGACGGCAAGCACCGGGCAGCAAGACCCGCGAATCGCCTGTAACAGGGAGCGCGGCCTCCAACCTTCACCCGACATCTTACAAACACAGAGAGTGGGATACGGTGATGCGGATCACACCAATTGCGGATAGACACAAGACTGGGGCGGTCTTCCCCTCAAGCATCCGGTCCAGGTATCCCAATCAAACCGCTCCTCCAGGCGGCGCTTCGAGTCGCTGGAAAGAAGTTGTCAATATCCCCAAGGATCTTGTCACCCTGGGCGCGGACTGGCGCTCTACGACTGGGGGCGGCCTGGTGGCCACTGCCGCGGCGGAGACGGGCTCCTTCAGCCACAAGGCTGGGCAAAGCTCAGTGAGCCCCGCCGCGAGGCTTGTCGAGCGAAATTACGGTTCCCCGAGTCGCGCTGGGATCGCTATAGCCTTTAAGGCGTATTCCCGTCAGCCTCCGCCCCGATTCGCCCGCAGGACGAACTTTGGAAAAAAGCTCTTGTCCTCCACTGACGGGCCCCATACTCAGGCGCGCGGAGACAGCGCACCATGGCGTCCCCGCACGCTGAGCATGGCATCGGTCGGAGTGTTTGATGTGGGGTTGATTCGTTTGCCCTCAGCTAGCTCGTCGGAACCCTATGTGGTTGTGGAGAGCCCTTCTTCGCAGCAAGTTTCTCTGCCGAGCCAGGCATTATGTCGAACGAGGTACCCTCGGACGTCTCAACCCTCTCTAAGTAATCCGTGTCTCCATACTTATTGAAGACAATTTCTGGCTTGGTCTTTGACGCTTTGGAAGACGGTCGCGTCTCCAGGACCACCGAGTGTGAGCCTGCAGTATTATCGAGACTATAGAGGTTAGGGGAACCCGACATTTGTGTGATGACGTAGCTTCCTGCCGGCAACTTTGCATTACCTGCGTAGAAACTCGACGACATTTGGAACTTGAAGCTGTTCTGCGCGAACGCGGGGAAGCTGGCCAGTAGCGCAAACACAGCTGTTAGGATAACCACGACTCCGGGCTTTCTCATTGTTCGTTCTCCTGTCAATAAACCCCATTACGGCAGTCAGGGTATCGGTCCTTAGAGACGTCGAACACTGGCAAAACATGTAGCCACTGATAAATAAAGTAAGAGTGTTTTACTGCGCAGGCTAGTCATTCAGAAAGGCCGGGCAGTAGCTGAGGAAAGCGGATGGTTATCGGCACCGCCATTGCCTCATATCGCAAGCACCTCGACCACCTTCTTGTCGGATTCGGTAATCATCCGCTCTAGCAAAAATGCCAGTAGCCGAAGAGAGGCTCGCTACTGTCCGGCTCGTTTGCTGGGGCGTGACGGCCACCGTTTGGTCCTGAGGTATAAACCGGGCACATGCGTTACAGATTAGACCTGGGAGATGCAAGAAACATCCGGCTCGGCATCCGTGCGCCGACGACGGCGCTCTCGCTGGTCGCGGCCTCTGGCCCAGCAAACGCCGCGAACGTATTGCTCCTCGCCATCCCGGCCATCATTTTGTTCGACACGGCCATGACGTCTAAGCTTGACATCGGCATCCGGTTCTATTAAAAGCTCGAGGAGCACCAAACCCCCGCTCCGGGACATTGAGGGAATACCAGGTTGTGCTTTCCTTGCATCGGTTTTGGGCCAGATTACAGCCTCCTTCAATTAAGGAAACTTGCTTGATCGGTTTCTCGCGCCTTCTGCGCCTTCTTAAAATAGAAAGCGCGTTTGAAAACGAGACCATCCATCGACTGCGAATGCCCTCAGATGCTGCTCCATTGGCCGGCGGATTCATCTGGGTCATCTCCAATGGGGCCTGCCCAGTCTTCGCAGACCTGACGGTATTGGTAACTGTAGTTGTTGTTTTAGAGTATGGCCTGTCTGTCCCCGTCTTTCCCTTCCCGTCTTTCCTTTAATGAGAGTTATATTTTGGCTTCTCCCCCGGCTTTATCGCGATTCTGGCCTCCGACGGAAGAGTAAGTTAGTGATAGGAGTTCCCGCCTGATGAAACTGCTGCGACTGCTCGTTCTGTCTCTCTTGCCCCTTTCGCCGCACTCTCTCCACGCGCAACTTGGGCTCTACGGCGGATTCACCGTCCAGAACGTGGGCGTTCCAGGGAACAACGGCTTCGTCTTCTACGGAGGCACGTTAGGGACTTATCTCGCGAGCGGACGTCTTGCGATCCTGAGCGCGGGCGTGGACCTCCGCGGCTCCTTTTCAAGAAACGGCGGCGACTCCTTCAACACCGGTGCGATCGGACCTCGGGTCGGCTTGAATCTGCATGTTATCCCCCTGCACCCGTACGCGGAGGCGACGGCTGGCTTAGCCAACCTGAACTTCAATGGGGGATCGCCGAGTAACGGCACCAGGTTCGAATATCAAGTTTTGGGCGGCCTCGACATCACAGTCTTGCCTCGCATCGACTGGCGCCTCGCTGAATTCAGTTATGGAGGATTCTCTGTTCCGAACAGTAACAGCTATCATCCGAGGACCTTGACCACCGGAATCGTACTGAGGCTGCCCCGTTTCTTCCCCATGCCCTGACATTGAGGGCCACATCCCGATCGCGATTCACCCGTTGTAAGATTCTTGCCAGTCAAGGTCTACTATGCAGCGTCGTGAGTTCATCAAGTCCGTTATCGCCCTGGGAGGCGCGTTCACTGCCGGCCAGGGCAGTGGGTTTTCCATGCAAGCGCCAGTTGTTTCGCCGGCGCCCGACGGGGAGGTTAAGCGTGTCCTGGTCCTGTTCAAATGTCATTTCGACGCCGGCTTTATTGATACCCAGGCCGCGGTCGTTCGACGGTACTTCACCGAGTACTTCCCCCAGGCGATTCGCGTAGCGGAAGAAATGCGTCAGACCGGCTCTTGCCGCTACGTCTGGACGACCGGTTCCTGGCTGCTCTACGAGTATCTTGAGCAGGCTGCGCCCGAGGATCGCCGGCGAATGGAGCGTGCCGTCTCCAACGGAGACATTGCATGGCATGCCCTTCCCTTCAGTTGGCAGACCGAGCTGATGGATCCATCGATGATTTCCGGGGGCGTTACCTTGTCCAGGGCCCTGGACCGGCGATTCGGCCAAACAACAAGCGGAGCCAAAATGACCGATGTACCCGGCCACACCCGCGGCCTCATTGGTCCGCTGGCCGCTCAGGGCGTGAAGTTCCTTGACATCGGCGTGAATGGTGCAAGCACGCCGGCCGAGGTGCCCTCCCTGTTTGTCTGGACAGATTCGAAAGGGGCGTCCCTGGTGGTGATGTACCACCACGAGTATGGCGCTGTCGCGCGTGTGCCAGGTTCAGATCTGGCCATCGCCATCGTGGTCGCAGATGACAATAGCGGTCCCCACAAGCCTGAAGAGATCGTGAAGATCTGCGCCGATTTGCACCGCCAATTCCCCAATGCTGAGATTGTCTCCACCAATCTCACTGAGATCGCGAATGCCGTCGAAGCTCATCGGAGTAACTTGCCCGTAGTAAAACAGGAAATCGGGGATACGTGGATTTACGGGGTTTCAAGTGATCCTCTTAAGCTTGCCCGGTACCGTGAAGTTGCGCGGCTTCGTCAGACCTGGCTCACGCAAGAGAAATTTCACGCCGGCGACGCTACCGATCTGGCCCTGCTTCGCCACATCCTCCTTGAGATCGAGCACACCTGGGGCACCGATACCAAAACATGGCTCGATTTCGACCATTACACGGCGCACGATCTGGCCGGGATGCTGCACACCAAAAACTACGAGGTAGTGCAGTACAGCTGGGCAGAAAAGCGCCAGGATCTATTCGATGGAATTGCCGTGCTGCCTGCACCTCTGCGTGATCAGGCGCTGGCCGCCTTGCACCAGCTCGAAGCCAGCCCACCGCAGTTGTCTCACCCGTCGAGCCACCCAGCCGGAAAGGAAGTGGAAACGGCGCATTTCATCCTCGCACTGGATCCGGGGACTGGAGCGATTTGTCGTTTGCGCCGCAAGAGATCCGGCCGGGAATGGGCATCCGCCGATCATCCTTTGGCCCTGGTTTCCTACCAGACACTTTCCCCGCAAGACTATTCGCGATTCTTTTCCAATTATGTGATCAGCACAGCCGATTGGGCCAAGAAGGACTTTGGGAAGCCGAACATCGAGCGCTTCGGGGCGGAACACCGTGACTGGTCGCCGTCATTAGCGGAGCTCCAGATCGAGGAAGATGCAGAAGCTCACCGCCTGCTTGCGCGTCTCGAGATCCTCGACGCGGAAGCGCTGCGCTCGGGACGAGCCGCCTTCCCGGAAAAGATGTATTTGGAGATACTGCTCCCCAAAGCAAAACCCGTGATCCACCTGAATTTCTATTGGTTTCAGAAGCCGGCCACGCGTCTTCCCGAAGCGCTTTGGCTGACCTTTCATCCGATCGTCTCCGGTCCGCAGGGCTGGATGATGGATAAATCGGGTGAGCAGGTATCGCCATTTGACGTGGTTCCCTCCGGCAATCGCCATATGCACGCCGTTTCCACAGGGTTCGGCTATACGGATGAAAAGGAGTCGATCTTTGTGGAGGCGCTGGACTCGCCGGTAATCGCTTTGGGGCAGAAATCGGCGTTGAATTTCTCGACGTCTCAACCAGACCTCGCGGGTGGCGTTCATTGCAATCTCTTCAATAACGCCTGGGGAACAAACTACATCATGTGGTTCGGCGAAAACATGCGGTTTCGCTTCGTTCTGCGCATCTGAAGAATGATTTCCTGCGTCTCGATCTCCGTGCTGAATTACACCTTGCTCGACGTGTCGCGGGCCAGCTTTTGCGCCTGCTTTCGGGCTGTGCCGATAAGTCGGTGAATGTTGTCTGAAACATCGAAGTCGTGGTTCCGAAAAACCTCTTCAGCGATCTCTTCTACCGGGCTGGCCAACCTTCCTCCGCCATACTGATATCCCAGAGCTCGCTCGCACAGGGTCTCCAGATTCCAATCTTCGGTTTGTCCGACCCCAGTGACTGCACCCTTACCAAGGTTGTCGCGGTATAACTGCAACCTGGAGGCGAGGCTTCGCAGCGCCAATACTAATTCGCGGTGATCTCCGCTCTTTAGGCGTGAATCCAGGGACGCTGCCTTGATCGCTCCAATGCATTCCTCCATTCGAGGCAAAAGATCACGCCGGCTCAGGTATTTCCGGGTTTCCTCAACATGCGCGCTGAGCAGGGCCGGATCGTGAGTAATGTTAGTACTGGAAAAGCCCCTGACCAGCTCGATGAAGAGGCCATCCAGAGCCTTGACGATCTCAGAGCATACATCGAGGTCATCGGACAGGTTGGACGCGAAGCCGGCGAGCGCCTCGGTACTCCGATTATGCCGCCGGGTAAGTATTTCGTCGACCACACGAACCACGTCTGCAATTCCGAGGTCAACCTTCAGTGAGGACGGCATCTCGTCTCCCATGTCTTCACCTAACGCTTACGTTAGGAATTAGACCACAGCCTTGCCGTGCCCGTCCGGTTATTCGGTTCGAAGCATTTGCAGCTTGAGAGTGTCGTGGCTGATTGGTGCACCAGCTCGGCGCCGCAACAATACCATTCGTTCACGCCGTCGCGGAAACATCACGACCGAGTAGAACTCACCGCGCGTCGAAACCAGTGCGCAGACTTCGGGAATCTTGGGAGGCCAGGCCATATTTTCTCAAAGCGTAATTCGCATTTGCGCCCTTTAGAGATACACCCGGATTGAGGGTTAATGCAGAATGAGGCTTATTACTGACCTGAGGGTTGGGCGGCACGCGTCGCGCCCTGAATTGCTCCACGCCGCCCCGGGGCATTTACCAGTGCCGTCTGAAATTCTTTGAGCGCCAGACCCGGGTGATTCTGTTCCATGAGCAGGAAGCCGAGTTGTTCGCGCGCCGGAATAATCGGTCCGGGTGTCACCGGAAGCTTCTCGATTGCGTCCTCCGCATCGGCTGACGCGCGCATCAAAGCTGCCGCTGCATCCGGTCTCCCGTCTGCCTGGGCTGACCACGCCATGACTTCGCGAGTCAGAATCCCCGTCTGAGCGGCCCAATAGTCATCACCCGAAGTGCGAAGCTGCTGTTCGATCGTCCGTAACCTATCAATTTCCCTGCGCGCCTCGGCGACGCGTCCACTTCGCGCAAGCCCCAGGCCACGAGCCCACACCGCAATCGCAGTCACGTGAGGCGGAGCTCCTGTGGGGAGAACGATGCTGGCCGCGTCGGCCCATTGACCTCGCTCAACCGCGTAGCGAACCGGCATCGCGGTAGCCGCGTATGCTATTTTGAAATCGCCTGAATCCGGCTTCGGCATATTTTTGAGTTGCTGTATGACCTGGGCTGCGTCCTCGTAGAGCCCAATTTGAAGATAGGCATACACCAAATAATCCATGGCGTGCAGTTCTTCTCCCACGTCGCCTTGCTGGTGCGCGGCTTCTCTTGCAGCAAGGTTGGAAGTAATGGAGTCCTCCCACAGGCCAAGTCGCGTGAATATATGCGATGGCATGTGTAATGCGTGGGGCGCCGAGGGCGCAATCCGGGAGTAAGCTTTGGCCGCCGGGAGCCCTCTTGGTGCAAGCTCCGCATTGTCGTAAGCGTGGATGAGATAATGAGGGATTCCGGGATGCTCCGGGTAGGCGCGATTAAGCGGCTCAAGCAACTCGGCAGCCTGCTTCTGCCTCGTGTGCGTCGCGTCAGTAGGAGATACATTTGCCAGGAGTGCCAGCGCGTAAAACACCTGCGCTTCGACATCTTTGCTGTCTTCTGCCGCGAGCTCGCTCATGGCGCGCTCGTAGTTCAAGGCCCGCGTGGAGTACGGCACAGTCTCAGCATCCTGATAGATCAGGCCCAGCGCATGGATGAACTTGCGCTCGCGTTCGGACCCCGTCCGGGCCTGCCGGGCTAGCTGGATTTCGTTTTGAGCAATCGAAGTGGACCCGGGTAAAATGGGTGGATCCCATAGCTGGTGAAAGTGCGACATTGCCATGCCCCAGTGTGCCATCGCGCAATGCGAATCCACTTCTGCCACACTCTGAAACACAGTCTCGGCGCTGCTGTATGCGAAGGAGTGAAGTAGCGCGACACCTCGATCGAACTGCTGCTGAACGGCTGGTGTGCAAGAAATCGGAAACGAGACTTTCCCTAGTTTCTCAGGTGCGCTGTGGTTATGTACCTCCTGGGCTGGCGAGAAGGACCAGATCAACAGCAGGCTGAGGGATATTCGCCTCCGATTGGGCATTCCTCTATCTCCATAGCGCGCTGTCAGCCGTCGGAATCCCGACGGTCCAGTGGTTTCTCGATTCCATGTTTCTCGATCCGAAAGATGACCCTCTTTCGGCTAATATCGGAATTTTGTGCCGCGTGGGTTTGGCTCCAATCGCACTTGCGGAGGGCGCGCAAGATGGGAAGGAATACAGCGGCATGATACCTGTTCCCTACCTCTTTGGGGAATAGGTATGTCCCCGGACGCCGCACACTAGATCGCAGCTAGCGGGTTCCCGCGTACCGATGCTCGACTCCTTGGCACGCAGATACGGCTGCATCCCGAAGGAGCTGATTCGCTGACTTCCCGGTACTTTCACGCTATCTTGGGTGCCCCATCTTTCGCGCTTTGCGCGAGATGTGGGAGAGGAATTTCGGGGACCCGCTCCTTCGGAAAAATACCTTGCCTCGGGGAAGTCTCTCACCTCTAGTTGATCGTGAAGGTCAGTGAAGGGGAAGCGCCTGCGCCTGGATTCACCACAGTGATCGTTGCCGATCCCGCAGCGGCCAGGTCACTTGCGGGGACGGCCACTGTGAGATGGCCGGAATCCACGACGTTTGTGGTGCGGTATGCGCCGTTCCAGCTCGCCGCAGCACCGGGGATGAAGCCAGTTCCAGTGAGGGTGAGGAGGAGGTTTCCCGATCCATGAGTTATCGCCGCCGGGGAGGCCGCGCTCAAGACGGCTGCTGGATTCTGGTTTAGCAGTTGAGGCACCACGAACGGACCTCGAAGAATGGCGATCTGGCCGGCTGAGGTCAGCAGGGCGAGGCCGTCCTGTCCCCACCGGACGAGGTCGGTATAGGTAACAGATCCCACGCCGCCCCCCGAAAGCGCCATTGTGGTGTTCAGCGCGGCGAGTGGAACCATGGCAGAGGGCAGATAAGTCGTCTCATCGTACGCGACTAATCCCATCGGCGGCAGTGAATAGGGGTCGTACGCGATCGTTGAAGGATATGCAGCGAAGAAGACTCTGGCTAACGAAGTGTCGGGTTCAACCATCTGTTGCCCGGTGTTGTCATAGTAGGAATACATTGAGGTGATGGGCGTGATGGGAAGAAAAGCGCCCAGAGATTGGGGAGGAGTTGCGGATGGATTGGCAACTCCACCGGCGTCGGCAAACGCAATGCCTCCCCGAAGCTTGAATGCGCTGAAGCTGTTGAGGGTGAACTGATCGGTGGAATCGGTGGTGAGGCCACTGCTGGTCACCGGGAACTCATTAAAAGTGGCGCCTGAGGTATCAATGTCAAACGAGAGCAGCGCGGATGGGTTGAGGAATTGCAGGCTCGAGCCAGTATAGGATCCCGTCGCGTTGCCGCGGGCTGTGCCGGTTTTTTGGACTGGATCGATGTCATAGAGGCGCAGGCCCCAGTCTTCGCCCAGGTCGACGGCAATCGTGTTTTCACTGCCGGGAAGTACGGCTACGTCTCGCAGGTTGCCGTCGTTGGAAGAATCAGCCGGGACGGTCACGCTGAAGTCCAGGGTCCTGGTCAGCATATTGAATCTGCCTACGCTGGTACTTCCATCCTCATTGACGTACAGAACCTGACCGTCGTCGCTCAGAGCCATTTTGTCCGGCTGGCTGCCTAAGGGGATCGGTGATCCGAGCGTGCCAGTCGCGGGGTCGAGCGTAACCAGTGTGTTGCCGGTTGGCTGGGTGGCTCCAGGGGGCACGGTGGCGTACAGCAGGCGGGTGTAGGGGTCGAACAGAATGTGATTGGCGGTAAGAGACACGACGCTATAGATGGAGAAAGGCAAGGGGATGGTCGATCCGCCTCCGGGAGCCGGCGTGGTCACGGACACGGCAGCCCAGCCTAAGCCAGTAAGCAGGCCGGCAGGCACTTGCGCAGTGAGTTGGGAAGGACCAGTGTAGGAAGTCTCCAGGGGTGTCCCACTCCACATGACGGTAGAATCCGCGGTGAATCCGCTGCCGGTGATAGTGAGGGTAATTTCCGCAGACCCAGCTTGCACGGCATTTGGCGATAGCGCGGTAAGGGCAGGCTGAGGGTTCAACGCCGTGCCGGTGACCGCTACAGAGGCAGTCGCCGAGTTATTTGCCGGGGCAGGGTCGGTTTCACTGCCGTTCACCTGGGCGTTGAGGACCAGCGTTTCGGGAGCCATTGGCTGGACCACAACGGTCACCGCGGCCTTGGCGCTGTTGGCCAGGTTGCCGAGGCTGCAGGTAACAGGGGCGCTTTGGGTGCAGGATCCCTGGGACGCGGCAACCGACACAATCCTTGCATCGCCGCTCAAGGCTGCCGAGAAGACGACACCGGTCGATGCCGAGGGCCCGTTGTTATTGATGGAAGCTGTGAAGCTCGTGTTGGATCCACTGGTTGCGGTGCTGCTCGCGGCCAGCGAGACACCCAGATCCGTGTCGACGGCACTGAGATCTTTGATGACATTCGAGCGGAAGCTGAAGACCGCATTGGCAGCGCGGAAGGCCACACCATTGCTTCCCCAGCGAACGAAAGTGTCGGTGTTGTTCCATCCGTTGGACGTTGTTTCGGTGCTGGTGCCTGCGCCATATTTGTAACCGCCGGCCACGCCTCCCACCGGAATCGTCGTGCTCGAAACAGGGTTGAAGGTGGACTCGTCAAAGACCTGAATCTGATAATCGTCCGTAGGAACCGGTGGATTGGCGGGCGAGGAAACCAAAGCGAAGTATCGTCCGGATGAGGATTCAGAGAACATCGGGCCGGCCGCCGGGTTGTTCGGAGAGGTATTGAAAGTGCCCAGCAGAGTTGTCTTTTCCGCATCGAGCACCTGTCCGCTATCAAGATAAGCGCGCCCGTTATCAATCTGGAGTTCATAACCAGACGGTGTATTTACATTAGGCAAGCTCACGTTGCCGGCGGTCTGGGTCACCCCGGTTGCATCGTAGCTGAAGACGGCATAGCCGACACCCTGGGCGGTGGCATAGATTTCTGGGGTGGTGGGGTTGACAAAGATAGCGGGCACGGTTCCTGTAACGAAGATAGAACCGGTTTTGGGCCGGGCCACTCCGCTGTCGTAGATCGCGATGTCATCGTTGTATAAACCGTCGTTGGTGGTTAGGCTGACGGCGATCGAGTTCGAGGTTCCGGGCAGAACGGCGATCGAGTGGACGAACGGTGGATAGTGGTATATGCCTATGTCGTCCTGCAAGGGGATCTGCATCCCCAACGTGGCCGTGGTGAGATTGACCTGTTGTATCGTGGAGGCGGCATCGAGGCCAACCCAAAGTGTCTGGCCATCGGCGGAAATGGCCAGCTTATCGGGCTCGCTCCCCACATAGATGGGGTTTCCAAACGCCCCAGTGGCGGGATCGATGGAAACGACAGAGTTGCCATAGGGCGGACCGGCCGCGCTGGGAACCGAGACGTACAGCAGACCATTGGCTGGGTTCAACGCCATGCCGTTGGTGGGAATGCCGACGTAGCCGGTAAAGGGCAGTGGAGCGGTGGTTCCACCGCCAGGGGCCGGATTGGTCACCGTCACCAGAGAATTTCCGGGCAGATTCAACAGCGACGCGGGAACCTGAGCCGTGAGGACAGTGGAGCTGGTGTAGGTCGTGGCCAGGGCAGTGCCGTTCCACTGTGCAACCGAGTCAGCCGTAAAACCAGAGCCATTCAGAGTTATTTGGGTGGAACTGCCAATCGCTGCACCAAGTGGAAAAATATAAGCCAATGTGGGGACAGGAGCGTTCATTACGGGCGCATTGATGGCGAGCGAAACTGGCATCGACGAGCCGCCGCCCGGGCTTGGGTTTACAACGCCGATCGCTGCCTCGCCCGACGCACTCAGCTCAGCCGCCGTCAGCACAACGGTCAATTGAGTTGCATTCACAAAGGTTGCAGGACGCGCATTCCCGTTGACCTGCACCACAGACGCGTTGAGGAAACCGGTGCCTGTGATGCCTACTGTCGTGGCCGCGGCGCCGGCAGTCACGGCATCGGGGCTTATGGAGCTGATCACCGGAGAGGGATTGTCGACCTCTAGATTAAGAGCGGGCGTGTTGCTGCTGGATACCGTTCCGTTGACGACGACTATCTGCAATTCAGCCCCGGCGGATGACTGGGCGGCGGGGACAGTCGCATTCAACTCTGTGGAACTATCGAAGACTGTCGGCTCAGCCACCCCTCCCACCTTAACGATCGAGGAGGAGAGAAATCCTGTGCCTGCCACTGTGACATTGGTTGGTCCGCCCCCAGCCTCAACTTTCGAGGGGGTGATCGAGGTGACGGTAGGAGTTGCCGGGGTCGTAGGGGTCGTAGGAGTCGTGGGATTCGTCGGCTGCGCAGACGGAGTTGAGGACCCGCCGCATCCAAAGGACAGAAGAAGAAGAAGCAGACCGCAGGAAAAAACAACCACCGGGCGCAAAACGGTCTCCTCGAAAACCCCGGAAAATCACAAGGACTTCGTTAACCAGGCGAGTGTAAATACTTCTGATCCTGAAATAAATCGAAATTTCCCACACCCGTAAACTTAAGTCCTTACGAGATCACTCTCAGTAACTTTGTGAGCGCGAAGCCACTCAGGCGTCGTCATAACGCTCAACAGACGCCACTGTTAGCGAGAGCATTGAAAGGACGAACAAAAATAGAAACCAGGGGACGAGAAACCAGAGAAATTCGTGGACAGAAATTCGAAAGCCGGCCCGTCACGAGCGGCCCGCGACCAGCACCGGAATTCATCCGGGCTGTCAAGCTGGGGTCTTTTGTGATGGCGCAAGAACGACGGACGCCTCACTGGTTAGGACGCGGAAAGTGAATGTCTCCTGGAGATAGAGTCGGACGACAGAATCCGTGTGGCTGAGATAGCCGATGGAAACATCCTGTCCGATATTGAGCTCGAAGTCGCCGCCTCGCGTGGTGAGTACGAAAGCGCCGGCGATGGCTGGGGCCCAGACGATATTCCCATCGACAATTCGCTTGACGTGCTCCAGCACTGGATACCCATGATCGCGAACCTCAGCAAGTTCGGTATACTCGTCGGCCCCCAGCAGAACGGAATAAGGTCCATTAACACCGACAAGCCGCAACTGGGTTAGGGCCTGGGAAACCGCATCCGGATAATCGCGCACGTCGGAGGGCAACGGGTTAACCGGATTGCTCGTGCCTTCCCGAATGCCCTGGATAGCCGCTTCGCGATAACCATCGAAGATGGCTCGATCTTCAGCAAATGCAATCTTTTTTGCTGCGTCCTTGGCGGGCTGCCAGTCGGAATCATCCGAACCGCGCTCCACGTCATCGATCGTTTGGCGGGACAACTCAAACGGCGCACGCAGTTCCACGAGAGGCTTGATTTCACGCTGATTTGCGATGATGTCTTCGGCAGGAGGCTTAATCGATAGCAGGTGACCAGTGGCGACGCCGGGCAAAGCAATTCCTCCCGGAGACGGAACATCCACGACGCGCCTGCCGGCAAGATATCGTTTAAGCGTTCTCTTCGTCTCCTCTTCAATCTGCGCCCACGCGGCGTCCGAGATTGGCGCCAACTCCCGATGGAGGTTATTCATCGTCAGCTCCTTTGAGTGATCCTATTCCAAGTGATGTGTCGCCCACGGAAGAGGCGGCAGCAGGGGCGGAATCCGCCGCTGGGGCGGCGTTTACCGCGGCCTCTGGTCCCGGGTCGCCGATATTTTCGAGAAACGTTGCGGACGGCGCGAAAAACAAGTTACCCGTGACCGCGCGGCTGAAATCGAGCAGCCGGTCGTAGTTGCCCCGCGGTCGGCCTACAAACATATTCTCAAGCATCGTCTCCGTGATACGCGGAGTACGGCTGTAACCGATGAAATAGGTCCCAAATTCATCGTAGCCGGGCCGGCCGAAAGGCATGTTGTCTCTCAGAATCTTGACCTCTTTTCCGTTTTCCTCGACGACGGTCAACGCGTTGTGCGCCGACGTAGGCTTCTCGGCATCGTCCAATTCAACATCAGACAGTTTCTTGCGCCCGATGATGCGCTCTTGCGCCTCGGTGGAAAGAGCGTTCCATGCCTTCATGTCGTGTAGGTATTTTTGGACGATGACATAACTGCCTCCGGCGAAGGCAACATCCTCATCGCCGACAAGCGCAGCCTCCAGAGCTGCCTTCCCTCTTGGGTTTTCCGTCCCGTCGACGAATCCGATGACATCGCGGTCCTCGAAATAACGGAACCCCTGTACCTCATCGACAGTCGAGACTGCATCTCCGACGCGTTGCATGATCTGTGTTGCCAACTCAAAACAGATGTCCATGCGCCGGGCGCGGACATGAAACAAGATGTCGCCAGGTGTGGAGACAGCATGACGCCCGCCGGAGTGAATCTCTCGAAAAGGATGCAGCTCAGCGGGTCGCGGGCTACCGAAGAGTTTGTCCCACGCATCGGAACCAAAGCCCAAAACGCAAGTAAGACCAGCCTCGATGTCACGGAACTCCACAGCGCGGATGAGTCCCGCGAGATCTGCGCAGAACGAACGCACGGTTGCGCAGCTCTCACGCTCCGGCTTTATGCAAACGACCAGAAAGATCGCAGCACGGGTAAGGGGTGCGAGCACGGGCTGAGACAGCACAAGCTCCGGCACGTTCATACGATTTGCCTCAACGCACGCCGATCTTTCATTCGCGGTGGCTTGCCCTGTGAATTCTCACTCCATTGACCTCCTGCTCCGGCCACAATTTCTCCGCCAGTGGCCCTCGGATAGAAAGCCCTTCGGCACCCCGACCCTAGTTTAACCGCTATTTCATGGGTCTTCCCGTTGCTTGGGATCAAAAAACAAAATGGGAGGCGGTATCAAGCCACCTCCCATTTCTGTCACTGGCTACTCGTTTTACGCGGCCTTGCCGGGAACCTGGGCTTCGACGGTCTTCTCGCCGCCAACGCTCACTTTGATCTGCGTGGGCTTGGCTTCGACCCTCTTGGCAAGGTTTATCTTCAGCACGCCCTTGTCACAGTGGGCGCTCACTTGTTCCGGATCCACGGAGCTGGGAAGAGTGAACGAGCGGGTAAAGCTTCCGTATTGCCGCTCGACGCGACGGAAGTTCTCCTCTTTTTCTTCCTTCTCAATCTTGCGCTCGCCATGGACAGTGAGGGTGCTGTTCTGAATGCGAACATCAATGTCTCTTTCGTCGATGCCCGGGACGTCAATCTTCAGAACAATGAAGTGCTCGTCTTCGTATATGTCCACCGGCGGTGCGAGGGCGGTGGTTGTCAACGCCTCTTCCGGGCCTTCGGGGCTGTACGACTCACGAAAAACGTGGTTCATGCGGTTCCTGCGTTCTTGCATGGCGGAAAATTCGCGGAGAGATTCCCAACTGGTTAATAGTGTCATAACGCAGTTCCTCCTTAGTAGTAATCTAAGAGGAAAAACTTCAGATGGGCTGACTTAGTTCAGTGAACCTGAAAGAGTAAGAAGAGAAACTTGCTCGGAATAACGCTAGGCCTATAGGGCTAGGGTTGTCAAGAGGCAGTACCCTCCAGATTGTGTTTGCTACCGCTTCGAAAGCCCGCACTCGAAATAACTTCAACTTTTCGTGACCAGGGTCATTGTCACCATAAGTGCAAGCCCTGACGCGCGAACTAACACAACGACCACAGCTATAAGAGCGTAAACTATAGATGTCCGCAAAAAGGTCCTTCCTCGCCTCCAGCCTTGGAGACGCTCCAGACGAGCCCAGTCTTGGTGAGCAACCGCACGAGATGGAGCATCTATGAGTAGGCAACGGGAGTCTGATTTCCAGAATTACTTGTCCAATCAACCACGCATTGTAGGGAGCAAGCACAACTCGGCCATGCAGTGCGCAAATCCACCATGTTCTAAGGAACTGCTTTATCTCCGCGAGGGAACGCTCAATCTGCTTGAAATGGAATCGCATTCTAACGACCAGTTCCAGTCAGACGTCGGGGCATTTGCGACGAGGTCCGTACCCAGCAAGTATTTTTGGCTTTGTGGTGAGTGCACGAAGACACTCATTGTAAAGCGATGGACAACCACCGGCCTTGTGCTCATGCTTCGCAATCCGAAGACGGCTGGCAGCCGCGCCAATCTGGCTGCTCGTCCAGCCACCGCCGCAACAACGCGACCCCTTCCGGTGCCACTGACGGTCCCGCGCACGCCACCGATGGGGCACCCGCTCCATCAGCCCGCTTTGCTTGTGCTGCGGAGAAATCTTCTTGGCCCAAGGCAGGCTGCCCCTGAAGACCTTCTATGACGGGCGCGCCAGCATTCACGCACTCTCATCGCGGTGGATGGCCCTGCCGGTGCCACGGTTGCTGCAATGCAAAGGGAATATGTATCCTGTCGAAATCCTGTCGCCGTATTTCTCCAGGAGAGGATTCATGCGCTGGTTTGCCGATGCACACGCCCTCGCTGCGGCGATGATTCTGCTACCTGCATCGCTGCTCTCAGCAGATGTGAACACAAAGTTCCACAATGCTCCGGCCTCGGCGCAGGCTGCGAAGAACCCGTACGCAGGCCAGGAGGACGCAGCGCAGGCCGGAAAAGAGCTATATGCGCGCGATTGCCTCTCGTGCCACGGGAAGCTGGGACAGAGCACGAGCCAGGGCCCGCCGCTGGTGGACGGAAGGCTCGATTCGGTCAGGCCGGGTGAAGTGTTCTGGTTCATTACGCGGGGCGACAAAGATAACGGCATGCCCGCCTGGGCGTCTTTGCCGGCAAAGCAGCGCTGGCAGATCGTTACCTATCTGGAGTCGGCGGAAACGTCGCAGGCCTCGCCGGAGGCGGCCGCGCCGTCACCCCCCGACATGAACACATCGAAGCTGAAGGGTCCACCGCCGACGCCACCCTTCACCGATTTTCGTTACCAGAAGCCGGGAACCTTGCACAAGATTACGTTGAACGATCTACCCCAACCGTATGCGACCAGATCGGCATTCAACTCTCCGAGCCTGGTGGCGCGGCCGGAAAACGTGTGGCCCTCGGCGCCGGCCGGGTTCAAGGTGGAGTTGTATGGGGCTGAGCTCGACAATCCCCGGACCTTGCGCACGGCTCCAAACGGCGACATTTTTCTTGCAGAAAGCGCTCCCGGACGCATCCGGGTGTTTCGCGGGCTAACCGCCGGCGGCAAGCCCGAGCAGTCGGCGATCTTTGTCAGCGGCCTGAAAGAGCCGTATGGTCTGGCTTTCTATCCTCCGGGCCCCAATCCGCATTGGTTGTATGTGGGCAGCGAAGCCGAAGTCGTTCGTTTCCCTTATCACAATGGCGATTTGCAGGCGCGCGGATCACCGCAACACATCGCCGACCTGCCCCATGGCGGCTGGTTCGGGCACAGGACGCGGCCGGTAGAATTTTCGCGGGATGGCAAGCGAATGTTTGTTGCGGTGGGCTCGGGATCGAACGTCGACGATCCTGATACCACGCCGCGAGAGAAGGACCGCGCGGACATTCTGGCCTGCGATCCGGAGCATTGCGTGTTGCGCGTGTATGCCTACGGCATTCGCAACCCGGGAGGCGGGATAGCGGTGAATCCGCAAACGGGTGAGTTGTGGTGCTCGGTGAATGAGCGCGATGCCCTGGGGGACAACCTCGTCCCGGACTACATCACGCACGTACAGGAAGGGGGGTTCTATGGCTGGCCGTGGTGGTACATGGGCGCGCATCAGGATCCGCGGCACCAGGGCAAGCATCCGGAGTTGAAAGACAAAGTCATCGTGCCGGATGTGCTGCTGCAGCCGCACAATGCGTCGCTGGAGTTTACTTTTTATCAAGGCCAGCAGTTCCCTGCCCAGTACAAGGGAGACATTTTCGCGTCCGAGCACGGCTCCTGGAACAAAGCGGTGCGCGTGGGCTATGAAGTAATCCGGGTGCCGCTGCACCAGACCGGCCACGCCCGCGGCGAGTATGAAGACTTCCTCACTGGCTTCGTGCTGCCGGATGGCAAGGTGTGGGGACGTCCGGTGGGCGTGACGGTGGCTCCGGATGGATCGCTGCTGGTGAGCGACGACGGATCAAACTCGGTGTGGAGAGTTAGCTACACGGGGAAGTGACGGGAAACTTCCCTGGAAGCTATCGTTCGGGAAGCCTGGACTTCTCGAATTGTTCGCAGGGCGGGTTATCCTTCGATCCCTAATACAGCAAGCATTACTCCAGCGAGACTCGTGCTTTTTTATTAGGGCGTTTCTCGTCCATCCCCGATTTGCGCACGTCCCAGCGCTGCCGCCCTTCGCCTTCTCCCAAGCCCGCACCATCTGTCAGTGCGTCCGGTCACAACTTCCACAATCGCATCGTCATCGGCCTTTGGAACCCCACCGAAGACGCCGCTTCGGCAACAGCAGACCCACCGTCGTGGTCCACAGCTTGGCCCAAGCGGTTCGGCAGGTCACCGACTGGCATCGAGAGGCCGCCAGCAGACCCTATGCACATGTAACGCACTAACGACAAAGACTGGGCAATTTATCACCCAGTCGTTTCTGGCGGTTTGCCGGCCGGGCGGGAAAACCGCGCCGTTACTGACTTTCTCGCCCATCGGAAAGAAGCCCCGAAATCGCAACGGTGTGCAAAAGGAGACAGTCAAACCGTCCTTCCAGCGCCTAGTCTGGTAGTTGGGGTAATACCTAATGAAAGTCCTTATAACTCTCACGGTAGCAGCCGTGTTTCTGTCTTTCGGAACCAGTGCTCCTGCCTTCGCACAGCATGAACAAGAGGAAGCTAAGCCGGAGAGTAATCATCAACAAGAGCATGCTCAGCAGCCGCAGCAAGAGCATGCTCAGCAGCCGCAGCAGCAACATGCTCAGCAGCCACAGCAGCAACATGCTCAGCAGCCACAGCAGCAACATGCTCAGCAGTCGCAGCAGCAACATGCTCAGCAGCCACAGCAGCAACATGCTCAGCAGCCACAGCAGCAACATGCTCAGCAGCCGCAGCAACAACATGCTCAGCAGCCACAGCAGCAACATGCTCAGCAGCCACAGCAACAACATGCTCAGCAGTCACAACAGCAGCATGCTCAGCAGCCACAGCAACAGGCGAAGCAGCAGAACAAGCAACAACTGCAGCAGCAACAACAGGCTAACCAACAGGGATCCCAGCAACAGGGCCACCACACCCAGCAACAGCAGAATGTCCAGCAGGCAGCATGGCAAGGACATCAATCACAGAACTGGCAGTCTGACCACCGCACGTGGCAGCAACGGGGCGGCTACAATGGCTACCGTATCCCTGCCAATCATTACAACGGCCATTTCGGATCAAGCCATGAGTTCGTGATCTTTAGTCAGCCCTATATGGTTGTCGGCGGATTCCCGCGTTTTCAATACGGCGGCTATTGGTTCAGCCTTGTTGATCCTTGGCCCAACTCCTGGGCAAGCAACTGGTATGAAACCGACGACGTTTACGTTGTCTACGCTGACAATGGGTATTACATGTACAACCAGAGATACCCTGGTGTCGGCATCGCAATCAGCGTGTCCCTCTAGGCCGGCTCCCTGAGTCACTGGCCATGCCCATCGCACGCTGCGCTCTTCGATTGCGGTATCGCGCTCCTTTAGCCGACAGCATACCGATTCAGTGATTCTCATTTGTAGGGGGGAATGGGTATGCTGTCGCCGGGGAAATACCGCAGGAGCAGCGTAATTGGTGTGCTGGTCATAACCCCGGGGAACGGTGAAATTGCGCCGCCCAATGCGCGCCAGGTTTGCGCCCCATCTCCGCGGCGTGGCAGCGGCGTGGCAGCGGCGCTGTCGCCTGACCCGTGCCGCACCCTACCTCCAGCACCGCGAGGCCGCCAGCTCCGATGCCCGCCAGGCTATTGAAAATCTCCGCGAAAATTTTCTCTTCCTGCCCTGGAAGCTTGCACAATTCGACGATTCTCGATGAGCGCACCGGTTTGATGTCGTCAGTTGGGACTCAGATCAAACTAGAGACTCTCATCTCTCGCTCGCCTCTTGGGCCTTCCATATCGACTTCATTTGGCAGATCTCAAGGCGATTGATCGCGCTCGTATTCTTCCCCATCCCAAACTCCAAGCCGTGGCCGCCAGTGGTTGTGGGTATTTCTCTTACGATGTAGCGCGCTCCCCCGTCCACGAAGATTTCCGCGACAGCCTTATCGATCAAGATCTCGACGGAACCCCGGAAATTGTTAAGTTCTGCGGAATGAATCGTAGCGATCGTGTTTCCCTGGTACTGAATGGCCAGTTCATCGTCCTTCTCCAGAGTAACCTTCAATCTCACGTCGAGAGGTCCGGATCCAGCCCTGTTCAGCGCTTGATTGGCATCGGCAGCCGTCAACGACGACCATGTCTGCTGCTTTCGATGCAGCTTTTCTATTTCCTCAATGGGAGTGGCGCGCATTCGGAGACCCTCCCGGGTGGTTACCAGCTTGAACTCGGTGGGGAATAGCATCATCTGGTTGAAAGGCATTCCCTCTGGCTCAATTCTTCCCCAGGCAATTTGTACTCGCCTGCCGCCTGGCATCTCGGCGAAGGATTGTGCCGCATAGAGAGCATCCTTCCCATGCACGTTTACCCCTTCTGCATAACGAAGCTCAGGAGATTCAGGGTTGAATGCTTCCCCATCGAAGCTGCCGATGAAATAGCTCGACGAGCCCCCATGGAGAATCCATTTGTTGTGACCGGGGTCTCCATCGACGGGTAGTTCAAAGAAATCGGGACATTCATGCAGGCTCTTGAAATGGCTCTTTCGCGTCCACGCCTTCAGATTTTTTGAAGTGTAGAAGGACATCCCATCCTTCTCAAATAACACCATCACCCAATGCTTGGTAGGCTCGTACCAAAAAACCTTCGGATCCCTGGTGTCGTTCGAGCCTACCTCGCGGTTACTGTCCAAGATCGGATTGGCTGCATAGCGAGTGAAGGTAACTCCGTTGTCTGTGCTGTAAGCGATGCACTGCACCTGTTTCTGCGAGTTGCGGTCGTAAGCCGTATAGACCAGCACCAGCGCATCTTTTCCCCAGCCCCCATCGTTGTTGTGATCAACCAGACTGGTGCCAGACCATGGGGAGCCGAGATGGTCGAGCATAAGCGCGGGAGCCATTTCCCGCCAGTGGATCAGGTCCTTGCTTACGGCATGTCCCCAATACATGAAACCGGTGTTCCAGGTGACGCCGAACGGAAAAGCTTGCCAGAACAGATGGTATTGACCCTTGTAGAAGATTGGGCCGTTTACGTCATTGCTCCAACCTCGCTTCACCGTGAAGTGGAACTGAGGACGATTGCGCTCTTTGTAGAGCGAGTCCGCACCTTCGATCTCGTCACCCTGATAAATACCGTCAAGAGCGGCCTGCGAGGACGGGCCCAAAAGCGTGATGGTCTGTCCTTTGAATTCGCTGACGTCGATAAATATCCAGTAGTCAGGGGAATGCTCTGCCAATTGTAAGGGGAACTCCCGTTTTTGAATCCCATCGACTTGGATCTGAAACACGTGCATTTCACTTGCGCGTGCCACCGGAATATTTAGATAGTGTTTCGAGATGTACAGGGTTCTGCTTTGCGCGAAAAGAGGGGACGCAGACAGCAGAAGAGTGAATAGAAATCTGCGGTAAAAATGGAATCGAACGCGAGGCGCCATGCCGGTGATACGCCGCAGCCCTTTGGCGTTCGCATCAAAAGTCATGCGGCTCAATGAAAACCTTGATTGCACTTGCGTCCTCCAGCCAGGATTCTTCGGAAGAAACCCCAACATCGACGATGGTAGGTGAACCCCTCCCCTGCTGGTTGATGAAAGTTGCGCGCTCAAACGCAGGGGTTGAAACGCTTGCGGTCAGCTTCCAGGTAGCCCGCGATCCGGCTGCAGCATCATGTCTGGCCCCCGGAACGGCATCGCAGAACCGAGGAACGATACGCGCGGTCTCCCCTACAATCTGCCGGTTTAGCCCGGCGCTCTCGTCCCCGAGATTCCCTCAAAGCGGGATCCCGAAAAAAAGTTTCAGGCGGTGCAGTAATTACCTTGTTTCCCACAATCCGTCGCCGAGCCCTCTTCTATGCTGCAGTGTAGAGCATTTGTTCAAAAACAGAGGGGCCTCTACTTCGGGGCGACGGCTTAATGACGACGGAAAAGGAACTTCGCGAAAAGTTGCGCAAGATCGCCGCTCTCTTCGAGGGTGCTACGACGAGTGGGGAGCGCGAGGCTGCGGCTGCCGCTAGCAAGCGTGTGCTTGCCGCTCTGAGCGCTGCGGAGAAGGTGGAACCCGCGATTGAAATGCAGTTCGGGCTTTCAGATCGTTGGAGCCGCCTGCTGTTTACCGCTTTGTGCCGCCGCTACCAGCTCAAGCCCTATCGCTATCCTCGGCAGCGCTACACAACGGTGGTGGTGCGGGCTCCGAGGACATTCATCGACAACACGCTGTGGCCCGAGTACCTGGAAATCAAAGCAGCTCTGGACTCGTATTTCAACGAAGCGACCGAACGGATCATCCGCGAAGAGGTATTCGGGGATGCCGAAGAGGCAGAAGAACGCGCGGGATAAAGGCGGCGGCGCTTTACGGCCCGCTCCTCATTCGCGCGCATCGTTCCAACCGAGGTCAGCGCACTTCGGGAAAGGTGGAGGCAGGAAGCGGTCCATCACGCGAATGGAGGAGCCGCCCTCAACGACTTCGTTCAAAGCAGGATGGAGACAGAACGGGCGCGGGAGATCTACCGCCAACGGTCGCAGATCACCGACTTCGCGCATGCCGGATCGAGCAGCGCTGTCTCCGCCAATTTCGATGCCGAGGAAAGCTGAAGGCGTCGATAGACGGCCACCTGGGCATGCCTCAGTTACAACATCGCGCGGTGGTTCAGCATACAACGCGAAGGTCAATGCTGGTACCCAAGATCAGGTCTGATAGTCGTCGGCCGTGACTCCCACGGAAGTCGATTGTCTACTGGTTATTCGGAGAAGATAATGGTTTCCTCAAAGAGCATTTACTATCAGCAATACACTTGGCCTGAGATCAGAGATCTGGTCAGCCGCAACCCAGTCATCGTGCTTCCCGTCGGATCAGTCGAGGATCATGGCGAGCACCTCCCTCTCGATGTTGATAACTTTTTGATAACAACCATCTGTGAAGAAGCTGCCAGGCGCATGGATGGCGAAATGATTCTCTTGCCGCCCATCTCCTACGGTTTCGAGGAACATCACTTGGACTTCCCGGGAACAATCGATATCAGTATGGAGCATCTGTTGCACTTTGTCGTGGACGTGACCCGAAGTGTTGCGCGGCACGGATTTACCCGGATTCTCCTGGCGGACGGGCACGGATCCAATATGCCCATTCTTGACCTTGCCGCTCGGCGCACCGTGCTGGAAACGGAAGCGCTCTGTGCTGCTTTTATCTGGCCCAGCCTCGCCCGGGAAGCCATTGACAAGGTACGACAATCGCAGAAGCCGGGCGGGATGGCTCATGCATGTGAGTTGGAAACCTCGGTCTATCTTTACCTCGACGAGTCACGTGTGCAGATGGCCAAAGCGAAGAAAGAAATCGGAATGCCGCCGTCGCGCTTCATATGGATGGACCTGATGACCAGTTCCCCGGTGTTGATGATGGACGTCTGGTCTCGTTTCAGCAAAAGCGGGGTCGCCGGCGATCCAACTCTCGCCAACCGGGAGAAAGGGAGAATCGTCTTCGAAGCAGTTGTGGAAGGGCTCGTCGCACTTGTACGGGAATTCAGAGCGTATGATCGCGGTGACAGAAAAGACCTGCACCAGGCGCCATAGCGTGGTCCCTGTGGGAGCAGGCGCGGCTGCCCAAGCGCCTGAAAATCCTGGCCGTGGGTTTGCATCCTGGAGCGCGGCGCGCGATGGTCTGCCGAGCAATCGTTCAAGTCCGGGGACAAACTCTGCTGTGCCAGGCGGTCGCCCACTTCCTTCAGCTAGCCGGCTGAGGGGGACGGAACGTAACCGTTACAATTATCCACCAGGATATTGCTCCTCCAGACGCGGTGAACGTTCCTGTCACCGGGATCGCCTGGGCTTGCACCATCAGGGTGTAGCGAAATGTTGGACGCTGACCTTCACCCCATCGTCCTTCCCCGCAGCTCCCATGGAACCGACCGTGTAGTAGTAGGTTGTCTCAGGCTTCAGCCCGTCCATGCGCACGCGAAAAACGGTAACGGAGTGGCCCGGGTCTAGCCTGATTGGAGACTTCGCGGTCTGGCTGAGCTCCCTGGGATCCGTACCGTAATGCACCACTCCGTAATGCACGGGAGAGCCACCGGGGTTGTCCGTTGTCCACCTGATCACCGTCAAATGATTCGTCGCCAGCTCGATCACAGGGTCTTGGATGATCCGTGCGCGCGCCACATGGGGAGTGGTCGGGCTCTCGTGAGCGAGGGAGTTGTCACTTATCGCCTTAGGACCAGGGACAGGCGCGACACCGCAAATAGCCGGCGCGCAGGGCGGCAGAGGCGGAGTGGGAATCAGGAATTCATTTCCTTGGGTCGCCGCCGAACCACCCTTCATGCAAGCACCCGTAAACGTGTCGCTGTTGAGGTAAGGCCTGGTGAAACCGTCCGACAATGTTTGCAGAAAGGTGACGATCTGGTCCTCCTCCTTATCCGTCAAGCCCAGGTTACCGGAGGTCATGTCGATATTGTTCGCCACCTCGGGCATCGGCCAGCAGTCTACTTTTTCGGTCGTTCCCGCGGGGCAATGTCCGGAAGTAACAGGGTACGCATACTTGTCGCGTGTGTTGTAGAAGTGTACGACCTGCTTCAAGCTCTTCAGGTAGCCGTTGTGAAAGAACTCCTTCTGGAAGTAGGGACCGGGGGCTTCGGTGGTCGGGCATTGCGGCGGTGTCAGGGCCACGTCGCGCAAGATAGATACTTGCATTTGACCGTCGACAGTGGGTGCGTATTGTTTCCAACTCCCGTTCGGGCTGGGGCCGGAACCGAACCCGCTTCTGAGGAAAGTTCCGAGTCCCAGATCTCTATAGCCGAAGCCGTAAGAATTGGGAATGAACCCGTAGGAATCCGGCTTGGTTTCGTAATAGAAAGCAACTCTGGGATTCAGGGGCAGGCCCTCATTGGCCGAGCCGAAGCAGGTGAACAACGGGTTCACCTGGGCAGCCGCGCTCGAGTCCGTCTGATCTGCCTTCAGCGTTGTTCCCCGTCCATCCAGGTGGCATGAATTGCAATTGCCCTTACCATTAAACAGGTTGTAACCTGCCATCTCGTCTGCAGTGAGTTTGTATTTTCCGGCCAGAAAGGCGTCGAATTTCGAGGAGAAAGCGCTGACCTGCACAGACTGCTCGAATGCGTCAATGGCGTGGGCCCATTGGTCATAGACTGTGTTGGCGCGGGTGCGGTCTTCCGGGCTCAAGGGAACCGGCGTGGCGCTCCCTTTGAACACGGCAGCCCCTCCGGGGGTTTCGCAGATTTTCTCGGTTTCGCGCGGGAACTTGATAGCGAACGAGCCCTGGCCCCACACCTCTTCAAAGAGAGGTCTGTACGCAGCGGCGGAGAGCCGAAAGGCCACGCAAGCAGTATCAGGGAAGCCCATCTCCAAGGTATCGACGGGAGGACCCTGTGCCTGTTCCGCGTCGGGGACCCGAAGCTTATAACCGGTGGCGCGTGAATCCCAGAAGTTTCCGCCAAAGAACAGACCCTGTTCCTGGTTGTACTGCAGTGGCGGGAAGAAGGGCGCGTACGGATGTCGCTGCGGTGTTCGCTTGGATGCTCGAAAGTGAGCTGTTCCAGGATACGCAATCATTGTCAGGTTGACCGAGGGAATCGGTCCGCCCAAGCCTGCATACGGCATGTGGCACGACGCGCACGACTCGTTCCTGTTGGGCGAGATGTTCTTGTCGTAAAGCATAAGCTCGCCGAGCGTTTCTATTGCTTCCGTTCCGACATTCTGCATGACCGGCGGCTGCCCGGTGAGAATCGGCGGTTCGAGCGAGTGCCATCGTGCAATCGCGCGGCTTTCGATGACATCCGCCTCCCGTAGAACACGGGCTATCTCAGAGCTCAAGTTAGACGGAAGGATTTCTGGAGGGTACGGATTATAGGCTGAAGCAGGGTGATTCTGATCCCCGTGCTGAACTCCGGCTTGCGCTAGGATCGTTCGAGTGCCGGTCATGAGCACGACAATGGCGATTGTAGATAGGATTAGAATTGCGATCCAAAGGTGTTTTTGCCTCATGCGCTAACCCCCTGGCGAATTTCGTTTGAAATTGACCGTTCCAAACGGATGTGGCGAATTACGCTGACATGATACCTGTTCACCGTCAAGCGTGTTCATTTGCCGGAATAGGTGTGCGGCCACCGCATTACCCTCTGTGAGTAAACCTTAAGTTCCTCCGCTGCGCTCAGCCAATTTTGTTTACAGAAGGTGATCTCTTCGTCTATCCCGCACCCCGCAAGCTCTCCACAGCTCTCTTGGCGAAGTTCCCATTTATTTGTTAAGGTGATCCGCAGTCAGTCAGAGAAAAGACTGACTCTGTGAGGCGAACGTGGCCTTCAAAGCAACGGTCAAAAACTACGAGATCACCATCGTCCCCAAAATCACGCCACAGATTGCCAATGTACAAATCAGATATGAGGGCGCGGCGTTTGGGCGGATGGAAGGTTTTCCCGGTGGACAAGGAAAGTGGGAGTCTGTCTGTTTTGGTGCCCCGCGTGGTGAAGCCATGTGCAGCTTCGAGTTCCACGCAACAGCGGTGCCCCTGGCGGCGGCGCCCGGCATGCGGCCGGTTGTGCCGGCGCGCAAACTTGTCGTCGGCTTCATCCAGAATATTCTGAGCGCGGAGCGGGAGGCCATCTATTCCCGCCCTTCGGGAGCGCCGATTGTCACGCCGGCTGTCTTCAAGGTCATTCGGGACGGCAGCAAGGTGGGGACTGGTTTGCTGGACTGCGGCGCCAATGCGCCTCCATGGTTCCAGGGCACCACTCAAGATATGAACATCAACATGCAGGCTCCGCGAGACCCTCGGTCCAACCATGCATCTGTTTCCGCCTACGACAATCCGCGTTGGACCATCCCTATCGAACTATCGACGCAGCGGGACGGCGCTGGCACGCTGAAGCATGTAACGATTAAAGACAAATTTCGTCTTTATGCAGTAGCATCCGACGGCGTCGCCTACTTTCCCATCGCCAGTATCCACTGGGGAACCGAGATTGAATTTGCGATAACCCCCGGCATGCGGACTGCGGGTCAGGCTCCGGCAGGTGCGTTGACGGGAAGGCTCGTTTGGGCCGATGCCCTGTGGACAACTGCAGTGGGTCAGACTCCGATCAGCACCGGCCAGCGTGTGAATGAGCTTCTGATCGACAGATTTGTTTCCGCTTAAGCTAATCGGCCTTGCACCGGCTGGAACACGCCAGCTTCCTTGGCGCCCTGACAGCATACTTATTCACCACAACTTCGGGCAGAGGGCGACAGGTGCATTCGGCTCAGTCGGCGTGCGGCAAACGTCACGGGAATAGATATGCTGTCATCGGATTTCATCCAACCTTGATTTGATCCGCCAAGCAGGCGTACATTTTGCGACAAGCAAAAACGCGAGAACGAAGTTTCCTCGAAACATTCGCTCGGCGCGAGTGAAAACAGCGCTATAGCATTTTTGCTAATGGCGTAGACCAGGAAACTGAACCCGACGCAGCCATTCCACCAACACCGGGGCCCCGGGGCACGCGGTGTTTGCGTGCCCGGGGGTGGAAAGAATGGACGCACATAACTGATCTTCATCAGGCCACTGTAATTGCGAAACCGCTTTGGAAGGAGAGACCCATGGATTCGAAAAGAAACCCGGCATCGAAAAAACCGGCCGATTTGACGAAGGCTAGCCGAAGGAGATTTTTAACCGCCGGCGCCGCAGCAGCCGCGTTGGGCGCCGTGCGAACCGCAACCGGCCAAACATCGGCTGCCGAAACAAAGTCGCTGAAGGACCAGGTCGCGTATGGCGACCGGTCCCACTACGTGACCTCGCTTCGCATACCGGTAGACGACAGACCTTCGCCGGACGAATTTGGGTTGACGTTTCACGTGTTAGCGCCGCTGCAGGATATGGTGGGCATTATCACACCATCGTCGCTTCACTTCATCGGCACGCATCGCGGGTCGATCGTGCCGGATATCGATCCCCAGCAGCACCGGCTTATGATTCACGGTATGGTCGACCGGCCGCTGGAGTTCAGCATGGATGATCTGAAGCGCTTTCCCTCGGTATCGCGCGTTCATTTCATAGAGTGCCTGGGCAACCATTCCAGGCCGGAAGACAAAACGGTGCAGGAGACTCACGGGCTGACGAGTTGCAGTGAATGGACAGGCGTGCTGCTTTCGGTTTTGCTCAAAGAGTGCGGTGTACAGAAGGGCGCCTCCTGGGTAGTGTCGGAAGGCGCGGAAGAGGTAAAGGGCGCCGGCAGTATCCGGCTGGCGAAGGCGATGGACGATTGCATCGTCGCCTACGGGCAAAACGGCGAGCCGGTACGCCCGCAGCAAGGATTTCCGTTGCGCCTGGTGGTTCCGGGCTTCGAAGGGATTTACAACACCAAATGGCTGCGACGGATCAAGGTCGTGGACCGCTACTACATGACCTACAACGATTACGGACATATTTCGAAGGATGAAGAAGTGGCTGCGTTGACGTTCCAGTGGGGGCCGAAATCGGTGATCACTTTTCCGTCAGGAGGGCAGAAGCTCCCCGGTCCTGGAATCTACCAACTGACAGGGTTGGCGTGGTCGGGCGGAGGTGCGGTGCGGCGCGTAGAAGTTTCCACCGACGGCGGGGACACGTGGAAAGACGCGGAGATCCGCGGCGCGGTCCATCCCAAAGCGCATACGCGCTTTGGCATGGACTGGAAGTGGAACGGGGGAGAATGCGTGCTGCAGTCGCGTTGCACCGATGAACTTGGGCAGGTGCAACCTTCGCGCGCGCAATTGGCCGCGTTTTTCAAGGTGCCCCCGGACCATTACAAAACTCACGGCGTCCAGGGCTCGGACAACACGATTCAGCCGTGGCGGGTAGCGGGCGATGGGAGCGTGCACAATGCGATTTAAAGTTCTGCTTCCGGCGCTGCTTTTGTGCGCGTGCGGCGCTGCGTGGGCCCAATCGCCGACCTACGGCGTCGGAAGGACGCCGGCCGCCGAGGAGATTCGCGCCGAGGATATCACCATCAGCCCGGACGGGAAGAATCTTCCACCGGGGAAAGGAACGGCAAAAGAGGGCGCGGCGATTTACGCCCAGAAATGCGCGATGTGCCACGGACAGAACGGTTCGGGCGGGCTGGCTCCGATGTTGATCAAGCCCCAAACGCCTCTGAAGAGCTCGACGCCATGCCTTGAGCCATGCATTGGACCGGGAAGTGTCATGGCGTTGCATGCGCCTTACGCGACGGTCATATGGGACTACATCAATCGCGGCATGCCCTTCAGGCAGGAAGGCTCGCTCAAGCCGGACGAGGTGTACTCGCTCACCGCGTTCCTGCTCTACAAGAACGGTGTGATTCAGGAGGATGAAGTCCTCGCCCAAACGACGCTGCCGCAAGTGAAAATGCCGAATCGAAACGGATACGCCATACCCGACTGGAAGCCAGGCATGCCGCGGCCGTTTCCCAACGGGCACTAGCCTGCGCTTTCGTTTTTCGATCAAGCACGCAGTTTGGGGAGATAGGCGGATAGGTATCCTGTGCGTGCGCTAAGCAAGCTGGCGTGTTCCAGCCCGCTTCCCAAAGCTGTCGCAGCTTTGGGAAGCGGGCAGGACAGCAGTCCCACTCGACTTCAGGGCTTTGCGGGCGTTACAGGCGTACCGCCCTGGCCAATGCTCAAAGATTGACCCGATTCTTCAGGCTATGCTAGCGTCAAACCATGGCGTTTTCCCTGCTTCGTTGTTGTCGCTGCGACCAGCCTTTCGTCGGGTGAGCCGCGGCATTCTCAGATATTCCTGAAACACCTTCTCCAGAGCTCATCCGAAACGCTCCATTCTGCTCGTAGTATCCGGCGGCAAGCCGATATACGTGCTGGGGCTTGTTACGACGGTTAGCTGCGGAGAGATCCTACGCAAAATTCGCTGGTTTCACTCAGCGCACCTTCTCGACCGGTCTGCCCGCCGAATGGAGGGGGCCGCTAAGGCCGCCCAACCGGGAGATATGCCATGGCAACAGATAGACACCTTGCGCGCGAGGCCAGCACCACACTGATACAAGCGAAGAACCTGTCCGGTGCGGTCTCGAGAACGCCTGAGGAGCTCGCCAACATCGTCTCGCAGTTCGCGTCGTCTGATGGATGGATGGAGAAAGTGCGGCTCCACGCCGAACGGCGCTGGTATGAACGGCTGTATCACGGTACGGACTATGACATATGGGTGATCAGCTGGCTGCCAGGGCAATCCACCGGTTTCCACGACCACGGCGCGTCCTCGGGAGCCTTCGTCGTAGCGACCGGGATTCTTGAGGAGCATCGTCCTGGTGAGCGGACCCGGGTGATCTATCCGGACAAGCCGCGCGCATTCGGTCCCGATTACACGCATGACGTCCGCAACGTCTCTCTCGCACCGGCCATCAGCATTCACGCATATTCTCCTCCGCTTGGCCAGATGAACGAGTACGAGCTGGATGGAATTCGACTGGTTCCCCGCGAACGCGCGCCCGGTGAGGCTGAGACGCTCGATCAGGAGTCGCGCGTGAAGCGGCGGAAACCCGTTGAGCGGACCGGTGCCTTGAGCATTGAGCAAGTGCTTTCAGCGGCACGGGCCCGGCTGCGACGGCTATCTCCGGATGAGGCCTATGAGGCGGTGGCCAAAACAGAGGCGGTACTCGTCGATATTCGTCCCGAAGGCCAACGCGCGATCGAGGGAAGTATAGCGGGCGCGTTGGTTGTCGAACGTAACGTGCTCGAGTGGCGGTTCGACCCGGCCTCCAGCACGCGGCTGCCGGTCGCGACCGATCATGACCTCCAGGTGATTGTGTTCTGTTCCGAAGGCTATACCTCAAGCCTCGCGGCAGTGGCTCTGCAGGATCTTGGACTCTGCCGCGCGACCGACGTGGTCGGTGGATTTCATGCATGGCGCGGCACGGGTCTGCCGATTGTGCCGCCAGGCAAGGCTTCCCCGGACCGGCGCTTACATCGCGCTGCGAACGATCCTACGCACGAGCTCGGCGGTAAATCCGAAGACGAGGGGGGCAGTGGGTCGGCACTCGGATTGTAGTTTCGCAGCTCTATGGCCCCCGCCAATACCCCTGTCTACACTTCAACTGCCGCCCTCGCAGACTGCAGCGCAAGACTCGAGACCAAGATGGAGTCGCTTCTCCTTTCCTGTGGGGCTCTTGCATCCCCTACAATGTGCCGATTTAGCCCGGCGCTCTCTGTCCCTGGTTTCGTTCACCCTGGTTCGCAGGGTAACTTCACCGGGACCGCCATCACGCAAATCGAGGGAACAGCGCCGTGTGCCTCGGGTACACTCGCTTCTTGCAAAAATTGTCCTACGTTATTACATTAGTAATAACGTAGGAGGGGTGGAATGGTCGAACTCAAGGTCAGAAAATTCGGCAACTCGCTGGGGGTCGTACTGCCGAAGGAAGTTATCAACCGTCTGCACACCGCCGATGGCGAAGCCTTATTCTTGATCGAAGCACCAGACGGCGGCTACCAGCTTACGCCTTACGATCCGAGCTTCGAGAAAAGGATGGCGAAAGCGGAGGACATTATCAACCGCTACCGCAACACGCTGCATGTTCTCGCCAAATGAAGAAGCCGGTCTGGATCGATGAACGCGACGCCCTCGTGCTGCACGATCGTCTGCTCGCGCTACACGGCGGAGCCGCAGGCGTGCGCGATGGCCGCCTGCTGAAGTCGGCGCTGGCCCGTCCCCAACAGCAGTATGCCTATGCCGAGGCTGCCGACATTGCCGATATGGCCACTGCCTACACGGCGGGTATCGTGCGCAACCACCCCTTCCTCGACGGCAACAAGCGTACGGGCTTCGTAGTCGGAATCCTGTTTCTCGAACTCAACGGCTATCGCTTCATCGCGAGCGAGGAAGATGCCGCACAAGCGGTTCTGAAGCTCGCGGGCGGCACACTCGATGATGCGGATTACAGCGCTTTCCTTCGTGCCAATGTGGTGCGCAGAAAGAAATGAAACGTCGAACCGTCCCAAATTCCAGCCCAACGGCGTGTTTCACTTTCGGGGTCACACCAGGGGGGAACTCAGGGACGTGTATCCGACTTACCCCTTTAAGTGAAACTAGGCTTGTACGTCCGACTTGTAACCGCCTATTGCAGAGACAACCAAAGCCCGAGAATGCAGAGCGCAAGTAAAGCGGGTGCAACAATCTGTACCGTCCGTCTCAGCAGGTTGATCTTAGCGGCCGATGCTTGCTGAGTTGCAACCTGCGCACGGTGAACCACCAGGTCGTTGCAGGCCTTCCTGGTACTGCTCAACATCGCCTCTGCCGCCCCTTCGGAACCTAATGCGGTTGCTAGTGTGCCAGCCTTGTGCATTCGCAACAGATCAGGATAGAGACCAAAGGAATTGATGTTTCCGTCCTCTCTCGGTATCGTCCGTGAAAGGTCGCCTAACGCATGTGCCTGGGCGTCAGTATTTTGCACTTCTGCTGGTTTCATGCGCGAATGTTAGCCAAATTCCCCAGCCAGGTCCATGACCCAATCGGGTACCCCGGCAAATAAAGTGCATCCCTATTTCTGAACCTCGTGCCAGGCGAGCGGCTGGAGGGCGGTCACCCTTGGGTGAGGCTACCGGCAGCGCGGAGGTCGTAAATCCGCGAGACCCAGTGCCGAGCGCGGGTCTGTACCGGTGAGAATGGAGTTGAAGGGACCAGACGGAGCAATCACCAGTCGAACTGCCTGCACGACGCGACGTGATAAGTGGTTACTCCATCTATCCCTTCGACTCTGGTCTCGATCTTCTTAGGCTTAGGTTTTGCCTGTCGCCCAGGTTCTCCCCCGTTAACCAGATATTTTCAGGTGAAACTCCGTACAGCCTCGCCTGATCCACAGCTCTTTGGCTTCATCGCTGCACTCACACGCCTGCTCTGGCCCGTAGCCGCAGCCGCCGTCGACTTGGAAGCAACGCCAGACTGCCGGATTCGGTTTGAAGAGACCTATGATGAATTTGAAGATGTAAATCGTGGCTGCTATGCCGACAAGTGCATCGATCATCGAATCGCCTCCTCCGTAGCTCATCACAGATCGTCACGGTCGTCCGATCAAATGCGCGATGACGCATCTCTCATGAGTGTAGGCGAGTATAGTACGAACCGATTGGGGGCGTTTCGCGGACCAGACGGAGCTGGGAAGAACGGGACCGGAAGAACAGGACCAGGCGGCATTGACCCTAGTCAAAGTCCTTTACTTCAGTTCTAGCAACAGACACGATTCCATTAGGGTCATTTCCGTCTTTCCCGGATTGACTCAACGAAAAAAAGCGCGATGCCTGTCAGGTATCGCGCTCTTTTTCGTTCCCTTCGAGGAGGTTAGCTGAAGAGCCGATCGTTGACAGACTGCACGTCGTCCCACATCGGTGTCGGCTCGAAGTATCCCGTGCCAGGCTTCAGGTGTTTCCTGCACTCATCATCGTTCAGCGTAACCCCCAGGCATGTCCGCTTTCCATCTTCTTGTGGGCTACCGGCAGATATCCGGCTGCAGCAATAGTATCCCCAACATGTCTCGCTGGGCAGTAAGGCGTGCGGAGAGATGAGTCAACCAGAGGGGTGCGGGGAGTTGAGCGGACGGCGCTGGGCCGTCCGCATCTTCAAAGTCGCGTTTAGCTGGCTTGTGGCAGTTCTGGCTCCTGCTCGTCGCTTGGGGAGCCGAAGCAATTCGCGCCAGGCTAGCCACGCCTGGGGTCCCGGATCGAGACCTCCTGCATGTGCCAGCTGTTGCCGTCGGGATCACTGAATAAGGCGCGCGAGCGGTAGGAGAGACGCTCGGGATGCAAGCCGCTACCGCGGCCTTCCGGGCCGTCGTGGAAGAACTCGCCGACCTCGACGCCGGCGGCGACCAGCTGGTCCCGGGCGGCCTCGATGTCGGCAACGATCAGGAATGCCTTGCCCGAACCGGGAGCGGCCGACGTGACGTTCTTGCCGAAATGGATCGAGCAGCAGGAGCCCGGCGGCGTGAACTGGACCAAGCGGAAATCTTCGCCGGCGGAGCGGTCAAAGTTGAGCCGCCATCCGATCCTCTCGTAAAAGTCCTTAGCGCGGTCGACATCCGAAACGGGGATGACGACGACCTCGAGCTTCATGTCAACTCTCGCTGCACCCGCGTTTCTTGCTGTGTCGTTACTAAGGACTTCATTGGTGGTCATGGCTACCTCCTGTGTTCTGGGGGCTGCGTACCCGTGTCATCGCCGTCCGCCCGCCCGAGCCTAGGCAAGTACCTGCCGAAGTTGAATTCGAAGTCGCTCGGGACGCCGTAACCCAAACTACGGACCCTGGCACGGCGCGCCTGCTGACCGGGCCAGGCCAGGGCAGAGAAGAATATGTCGGTGCTCGACTGGAGCTCAGTAGCTGTCGGCGTCCCGACTCGATTGACCTGGGCCTTCACCGCGCCCAGCGCCTCCCGGTCGAACGAGGCCAGACGCTCTGCGAGCGCATCGACAAACGAGTCGAGGTCGTTATCGTCCAGCGTGCGGTTCACCCAGCCATAGCGCTCGGCGATATCAGCATCGAAATCGTCGCCGCTGAGCAAGAACTCAAGTGCGCGCGAACGGCCGACCAGGCGCGGGAGCCATTCCAGCGCTCCGCCGCCCGGGACCAGTCCGACGCCGACCTCGGGGTTGCCGAACAGGGCGCTTTGCCGGCTGGCGAAGCGCATGTCGCAGGCCAGCACGAACTCATTACCGATGCCACGCGTGCGGCCGCGAATCTTCGCGATACTCACGACTGGCGTGGACGAGAGGCGCAGCACAAAGTCGCGCCAAAGGCCCAGCACCTCTGGCCGTTCCGCTGCCTTGCCTACGTCGAGATGGGCGGTGAAAAAATCGGGATTCGCCGACTGGAACACTACGACCTTGACGGACGGGTCCGCCTCGAGGCCGGTCATGAGCGCTCCCAATTCGACGATCGTTGTGGGAACAAACATGTTGATCGGCGGGTTGTTGAAGGTGATCGTCCACCGCCCCGGATAGGTGCGGTCGGTGTTGAACTGCGAAGGGTCAGGCATGGCGCATCTCCTCCTTTCTTGTGAAGAACCCTACCTCAGCGATCTGAAGCCCGCCCGAACCTCTTCTGAGAAGAGTTGCGGCTGCTCCCAGGCGGCGAAGTGTCCGCCCTTTGGCAAGCGGTTGTAATGGACCAGTTTGGGATACGCCTTCTCTGTCCAACTCCGCGGAGCAGGATAAAGTTCGTCAGGGAAGACGCTCACGGCAACCGGGATGGAGACGCCCTTCGCATTGAAGTACCCTCCTTTGCCCCAATACTCCCAATAGAGACGGGCGCCAGAAAGCGCTGTGTTCGTCAACCAGGTGATCGTGATGTTGTCCAGAATGTCGTCGCGCGTGAGGCCTTCGGATTCTCCGGCAAAAACCCGTGAGATGAGCGCGTAGCTGCGCGCGTCGTGATCAAGGAAATAAGCCGCAAGGCCGACAGGGGAATCTGCGATTCCGTAAAGCGTCTGAGGGCGCAGCCCCATCTGGTAGCCGTAGGCAATTCCCTTTTGATAGACGAACTGCAGACGCTCGTAAGCGACCTGTTCGTCGGCGGAGAGACCCGATGGCGCCGGCGCCCCGGAGAAAGCCGCCTGGTCAATCTCGGCTGGAAAGATGCCAGGCATGTTGGTGTGGATGCCAAGCAACTCCGGTGGCGCTTGCACGGCCATCAGATCGACAATGACTGCGCCCCAGTCGCCGCCTTGCGCAACAAATTTCGTGTATCCGAGGCGCTTCATCAACGTGACCCAGGCGCGTGCGATGTGATCGGGGCCCCAACCGGTCATGGTCGGTTTGCCTGAGTATCCGTAGCCAGGCATCGACGGGATCACGACATCGAAGGCGTCGGATGCACTTCCGCCATGGGCCGTGGGATTGGTGAGCGGATCGATAATCTTCAGCTGCTCAACGACCGAGCCGGGCCAGCCGTGGGTGACGATGAGCGGCAACGCATTTTCATGTTTTGAGCGGACGTGAATGAAATGAATGTCGAGCCCATCGATCCCGGTGATGAATTGCGGCAAAGCATTCAGTCTTGCCTCGCACTTGCGCCAGTCGTATTCCGTGCCCCAATAGCGCGCGAGCGCTTGAGTCGTCGCGAGCTGCACGCCCTGGGTTGCATCTGTGACCGTTTCCCGTTCGGGCCACTTTGTGTTGTTGATGCGCCTGCGCAATTCGGTGAGTTCCGTTTCTGGAACAGTTACTTTCTGAAACGGGCGAATCGCACTGCTGCCAGTTGTCAGCGTGTTGCTTTCTTGTGGAGCAATAGTTGCGGTCATATTCCTCCTCTGCGGTGATGTTGGAATTTGCAAACGTGGTGCGGATCGTTCCTGGGTTGAACGCGGCTGCGGCACCCAATATTGAAAAACCCGCTGACAGACGGGATGTTTGCGTGTTCACATATCTCGCGTGGGCAAACGCCCCGTCCGTCATCGGTCTATACCGGCCTATGCGCGTCAGCATAGAAATAATTTGAAACAGCGAACCCCAATTTACTTCGACCCGCAGGCTGTAGCTTGTCAGAAATTTGCGCAAGTTTGCTAATACGGCCAGTTTCAAGTTTCATGGAAACGACTTTCGTTTGTATGCGTCGACATGATACCTATTCCCGTCAGTTTTGAAATGAGATGCAGATCGTGAATGCCGAAATATCACATCGCAGTTTTCTTGATCGGATCGAATGAAAAAATCAGACCCTTGGTCGCTCACGGTTCCGCGCCAACACCAAAGGCTGTGGCCTCCCACGACAAGGTACTTAAGGGCGTGATCGTTAAAGGCGGGAAATAGGAGTTGAAGGGACAAGACGAAGGAACCCCCATCGTTCCGGGGTAAAAGCGCGCCCGGTCCTGCTTTCCTTGCGTAGGTCGGATAGCGATATGCGTCCCTACCGCGATCGGTATTGATATCGATTAATGCCAGGTTCGTCGTTCGCTGCGAGGTGATGCTGGGAAAGGTCGTAGACCTCTACCGCTGCGATAGTCGCGATCAGGAAATTAGATGAAAGTAGGGCATCCGTAGAGCTCTCTTATCAAATGTCAACGTATGCGGGCAGCCCGCCCACGCGTTCAGAGCACCGACCAAGGCGTCCTCGAACTCCCCGGCACCTCGTTTGAGGGCGAACGCAGCCTCGAAGACCTGTTGCCCATTCTGAACTTCGAGAGAATCTGCAGCAAGAAGGTGCTCAAGATGTGTTGCGATTTCCGTAGGCGTTTGCTTCAGAAGACTCCGCAGCATCCATACCATCTCGAGGACAGTAACGAGGCTGATGAACCCGGGGTTCCGGTCGCTCAGTACCTGGTCGACGATATGGTTGGCTAGCGTTGTCTGCTTTGGCTCATCCTGAAGCAGGTACCGCAAAATCACATTCGTATCGAGTCCGACCATCAGCGGAATCTGTTTCTCGAGCCGGCCTCAATTGCCGCGTCCATCTGCTCGACCGAAACGGGCCGGGAAGATTTTGGAACGCTGCCTTTGAGCGCCGATGTCGGAATCCTGGGCAGGATCACAACAGCCCCATCGGGCTGAAAAAAGAACCTGAAACGGTCGCCCGGTTTAAGGTGCAGATATTCCCGTACCGCCTTTGGGATAGTAGCCTGGTTCTTGCTGCTGAGAGTGGCTTCCATGATGCGGTGCCTCCTCGCTTTACATTTTATCAAAAGTAAAGTGAAATGAACGCCATCGCGGAAATGGTGGACATAATGTTCACCCCCCAATCGCTTAGGTCGAGCAGGGATATCGTCCCGTCCGATCCACGCTCGCAGAAGTGGATTGGGATGGTCCCCGGTTTTCCCAAGGACTCGCTGCAAGGCTGCCTGGCGGAGTGCCAATTGGGGCAGATCACCGCGACAACTTGGTGAAGGAGATCGCGGCAGACTTACAACGTGCTTCGAAGGCTCTCAAAAAGTTGGAAGAAGCTGCGTGCTGGCCCGCGAGGTTTCTTTGCCCTGGCGCCTCGCGACGGGTACGCTCTGATTAGGCGTGTTCTTGCCGGATAATCACGGGTCCCATATATGCCTGGCAGGCGGTGGGCCAGGAGTCTCCGGCTATGCCGGTTTTGCAAGAGGCAAAGGCCCTGACCAGGAACGATCATGAGAGGTAGTTACCGAAAATCAGGCTTCCCAGGCACTACGAAGATTCACTGCCGGGTTGCCCGTAACACAGGAACGATAGAATACCTTCCACTAAGCTTTCTCGGGACCAATCAGGGGCGCTGTGCCTCTTTGACCAGGAAGTAATCCATGTCGGCCCGGTACCAATAGGTGTCGGTGATGTCATCGTACGGCTCGCTGCCACCAGGCCGAATTCCTCGAAGCGGGTTACCAGGACTTGACAAGCGTGCTGTTCCTGTTCGTTGACTTGGCTTCTGTCCCCAACTTAAGAGGAGCGCCTTATGCCGGACGCGTCTTCGCTTATCGGCCAAACCATCTCTCATTACCGAATCATCGAAAAGCTCGGTGGAGGCGGTATGGGTGTGGTCTATAAGGCTGAGGACACGGAACTAGGCCGCCTGGTCGCCCTGAAGTTCTTGCCCGATGCACTGGCGCAAGATGCGCAAACCTTGGAGCGCTTTCGGAGGGAGGCTCGGGCGGCCTCCGCGCTCAACCATCCGAACATCTGCACCATCTACGAAATTGGCGAAGTGGACGGCAAACGTTTCATTGCCATGGAGTTTCTCGACGGTGTAACGCTGAAACATCGCATCAACGGAAAACCTGTGGAGAACGAGGTCCTGCTCCCTTTGGCGATTGAGATTACCGACGCTCTGGACGCTGCTCATGCCAAGGGAATCGTTCACCGCGACATCAAACCGGGGAACATTTTTGTGACCGAGCGCGGTCACGCCAAGATTCTCGATTTCGGTCTGGCCAAGGTCAAGTTCACGGACTCTGGCTCTTCTGGAGCGACGATTACAGGGCAAGTGACCGAAGGAGTGGGCAGAGAACATCTTACCAGCCCGGGGTCTACGCTCGGCACGGTCCCTTATATGTCGCCAGAGCAGGCGCGTGCGAAAGAACTGGATGCACGGAGCGACCTGTTCTCATTTGGAACCGTCCTTTATGAGATGGCCACCGGGCAGTTGCCCTTCCGCGGGGACAGTAGCGCAACCATCTTTGAAGCAATCCTGAACCGTACACCTGTTCCGGGGTTGCGGCTGAATCCCGACCTGCCGCCGAAGCTGGAAGACATCATCAATCGTGCCTTGGAGAAAGACCGAGAACTGCGTTATCAGCACGCGTCGGAAATGCGTTCCGAACTGATGCGGTTAAAGCGGGATGCGGAGTCGGGGCGCTCATCGGCGGTGAAGAACCTCGAGGAGGAGCGTGGAGCAGAGACTAGTCCACAGCCGTCCAGCAAAGAACGAGACGCTGCCTCAGGAAGCCAATCTGGAATCGCAAACCAACCGCGCGCCCTGCCATGGAACATTTTGATTCCCGTCGCAACTTTGGTGGCTGTGTTGATTGGGGGCATTCTTTACTGGCGCTCTCACAGGGTGGTGAAGCTCACGGATAAGGACACCATCGTTCTGGCTGATTTCGTTAACGCCACTGATGACCCAGTGTTTGACGGGACTCTCCGGCAGGGGCTTTCCGTGCAACTGGAGCAGTCGCCGTTTCTGAGCATTATCCCTGACCGGGGCATCCAGCAGACCTTGCAGATGATGGGCCAGAAGCCGGATGCGAAGCTGACGCCGGAGATTGCGCGGGAACTCTGCCAACGGGCGGGAGGTACAGCCGTCATCAACGGTTCGATAGCGCAGATTGGCACGCAGTACCTGCTGACCCTGAAGGCGCTCAACTGTTCAAACGGGGAATTGCTGGCGAGCACGGAAGCTCAGGCGGGCGGGAAGAGCCTCATCCTGGACGCTCTGGGAAAGGCAGCCTCGGATATCCGCAACAAGCTGGGCGAATCGCTCACCACAGTGCAGAAGTTCGATACCCCACTCCAGCAGGCCACCACGCCGTCGCTTGAGGCTCTTCAGGCCTACAGCCTTGCGGCCAAGATATCGGGCGAGAACGATCCAGCAGCCGCGGTACCTTTTTTGCAGCGGGCCGTTCATCTCGACCCAAATTTTGCGATGGGTTACGGCTTCCTCGGAGTCAGCTATGCAAATCTAGGGGAGCGCAGCCTCTCCTTCGAGAATCTACAAAAGGCCTTCGCGCTGCGTGAGCGCGTGAGTGAAAGAGAGAAACTAACCATCGAGTCTAGTTACTACATCGGTGTCACAGGTAACCTTGAAAAGGCGCGGCAGTCGGTTGAACTTCGGTCGCAAACATTTCCGAGAGACTGGATGGCACATAACACACTCGGCTTCATCTACGCTTATTTGGGAGAATATGACCAAGCGCTCCTCCAATACCTACAGGCACTTCGCGGCCTACCGGATAGCGCTCTGATATATAACAATGCTGTTTTTGCCTATCTTTATCTGAACCGCCTCGAAGAGGCGCGTGCTACTGCGGAGGAAGCAGAGGCAAGAAAACTCGATGTTTCTAAGGGTCTCTATATGCTTGGCTTCTTGCAGAATGATGCGGCTGAGATGAAGCGGCAGGTAGCCTTGAATGCTGGCAAACCGGGTGTGGAAGACGTCCTTTTGGGGTACGAGGCTGATACAGCCGCCTATTCCGGGCGACTTAAGGACGCCCGAGAGCTTACGAGCCGCGCAATTACTTCCGCCGAACGTGCGGAAGAAAAAGAGACTGCAGCAAGATACGAAGTCGGAGCTGGCTTGAGGGAAGCCCTGTTTGGAAATACAGCTGAGGCGCGTCAGCGTATCGATTCCGCCCTTGGCGTTTCCGTGGATCCGGAGTTGCAATACAGAGTCGCGGTAGTAAACGCATTGACAGGGAATTCAGCCCGGGCGCAGGCCCTGGCCGATGATTTGGATAAGAAGTTTTCAGAGGACACTATTGTGCGTTACAACTACTTGCCGACCCTGCAAGCGCAGCTCGCGCTTGGCCGACACGATACAACGAAAGCCATTGAGTTTCTTGAGGCTGCTGGTCCCTATGAATTGGGTGGTCGTAGATTTTCTCTGTATCCCGTTCTTGTGCGTGGCGAAGCCTATCTAGTCGCCCAACAAGGCAGCGAAGCGGCAGCCGAGTTCCAAAAAATCCTGGACCACCGCGGCATCGTGCTGAACTCGCCCATCGGCGCACTTGCTCGTCTGCAAATCGGCAGAGCCTACGCGATGCAGGGTGACACGGCCAAAGCCAAGGCCGCGTATCAGGAGTTCCTTACGCTATGGAAGGACGCGGACCCTGACGTTCCCATTCTCATCGCGGCCAAAGCAGAATATGCGAAGTTGCAATAACCATCTGAATTGGTTGAGAAGAGTTTGCAGATTTGGCTTCATTCAAGTCTTAGGGTGGGAAACCCGGGGACGGGACGGAAAGATACCTCTGCTTGGACGCGACGCTTTGCGTGGACATCTCGTCTGCTTTCTGTCCACGCTTTCCTCTCATCCCCTAAAATGTGCCGGTCTATCCCGGCGCTCTGTCCCCGCCAGAGTGCCCCTCGCTGCTTCAATAAAGCACCGAGGGCAGCCACACACCGGAAGGATCGCTATAAAGTCCGGCGCTCATATAGGTCAACGGCTGCACCACGCGCAGACCGTTGGTCAAGCACCAGCGCAGCAGACCGTGGTTTCGTGAAGGCACAAGAATTCCCGGTCCGGCGAAGGAGTCCGCCGATGCAATCAGCGATTGCAAATCCACGTTAGTCTCCGCAGTCGAATGGCCAAAGAATGCCAGGTGGGTTGTGTATCCGGTGATGCGATCGCCGCGCTCTACGACGCGCGCAGTTCCCTGCTCCATCGCTTGCACTAACTCGGCGCCCCGGTCGAAGCCGTGAACCCGCCGCGCCAGAGCATTGCAAGCATCTGCGTCTTCCGGTCTGGCCGGCCGCACCTTGCATCCAGGAAGGCTCCTTGCGTTCGTTCGCCCCTGCATGCATGACAGTGGCTCCCGAACGTCAAAGCCGAGCAAGGCGTAGAGCGCGAGAGAACGATTGTGATAGCCCGCCTGTGTCAGCCGGATGCCAGCGGCCCCGCGCTGGTTCGCGCGATCCATTACGGCCTGCATCAGCTTACGGCCTAGTCCAAGGTTTTGTGCGCTGGGATCAACCGTGATTGGGCCGACCCCTGCAATCACCGACCGCTCATCGAGAACATTGCTGCCAACCACCCGGCCCCCGCTTTCGGCCACAACACAATACACGCCCGGGCTGGAAAACAGCAGGGTGAGCAGCCCGGTGGTAGCTTCGGTTCCCGGAAAATCGCAAGGAAAGCCGTGCGCCGCACTAATCGCGGAAAAGGCTTCGTAGCAGATCCGCCCACACGCGGGGCCGTCCTCGGGTCTGGCAGTCCTCACGATTACTTCAGGCTGTGTTTCCCCTGACGTCATTCCCACCTCCTCGTCCCGCACAAAGTGTACCAAGCCGTTTTTTGGGGATCGAGAGATAAGGGGGAAAAGCATAGGGGAAAAAGCATGACAGACGGAAGTGCTCCTAAAGCAAACGTATCTGTCCGTGTTACCACTGAATAGCCTGCTACACGGACAGCTGGTTTGCTTTAGGGCCAATCCCGTCCCGCCAATGCCCAGGCTGTGGGAATTATCGGCAAACCGTGGGCGTTTCTAACGGGTTACATTTCGTCTGTGACCGCTTGGTGAAGTAGTTATCTGTGAGATCTCAGAGGCCCATACTAAAGACACAGCCATATCAACTGGCTGGCCTGAGAGGGTCGACTGATGAAGGGCTACTTTTATCATTTCGCGCGCTGGCGCCGGCGATCTTGCGGAGCACTGTCTGTGGTTTGCATTTTGGGATATGCTCACCCCTCACTGCAGCAGAATAATAGCTCGGTCATTACTCGGCCAGGCGCTGGGCGTGTCCCACTGACCAACACCGGAAACTACCGCGTCGAAGACAATCGGAAAGCCGTTCCAGCCGCGGCCCGCAACGTGACCGAATTTGGCGCGGCCTGCGATACCCGCCAAGTCTTTGGCACGCTGTCGGCTGGATCAACCACCTTTACCATCTTCAACGGAGCATTGACCTCGGCCGACATCGGAAAAGTGCTGGTCGCTGTGGGCGCAGTCTCAGGCACTCCCACCGCCTTTGAGAGCGCGGTCACCTCGATCAGCGATAGCCTGCACGGAGTGCTCACTACGCCGGCGCCTTTCACCCAGTCCACGGTCCATGAGATGACCCTGGGCCACGATGACACGGCCGCCATCGCCCAGGGCATGACGGCGGTGGGCGCAGGGGGAACACTGGTCTTCCCCGCCGGGTATTGCCAAACCCATACCCAGACGCTCCGCGGCCAGAGTCCAATCGGGCTCGGCTTCAACTCCCAGATCGTGAGCTTTCCGGGCGAAGACATCTTTGCCGGTCCCGATCCGAGCCAGACGCAAGGAGTCAACCAGGGCGCGGCGCACATCCACGATTTGACATTCTTGTTGGACTCACGCATCGACGCGACCTTGCCGTGGCAGATTGTGAACGATTCGGGAACGACCGCGAAAGCGGCTCTGTATCGGCCCATCGCGCAAAAGACCGGCGTCTCCTCCAATCCTCTCGCCCCTGGATGGTTCCAGGGGCCGAACAACAACAACAGTGGAGCCTTTAACGGCGTCGCCTCGATCGGCGCGGCCTCGGCGGTGATGTGCGTGCCCAACTCAGAGACGGCGCCGGCAGTGGGACAAACGGTCGTCTTTCCCTATATGGCGAGCGTCTTCACGGCGACGGTGGCCTCGACCGCGGGAAGCTGCCCAAAGGGCGCGAACGCGCGTACACTCTCGGCCGCGCTGCCCACCGGATCGACGAATACACAAGCGGAATGGTTTGCCGGCACCAGTCCGCAAAATCTGGCGACCGCGATCCGTTCCGGTTCCTGTCCTTCGACCATCACGCTGGCCAATTCCATCAATCCGGTTCCTTACTACGAGTCGAACGTTGCTCCGTTCGGGATGATCCAGATCGACGGCGAGCAGTTCACGTACTTTGGCAAGTCGAACGCTGCCAAACCTACTCCGGCGAACACGCTCTATGGCGTGCAGTGCGCACAAAACGGAACCTCCAGGGCTGCGCACTCAGCAGGTGCAACCGTCGTACCGCTGAACCAGTTCAAGCCCAGCTATCCCTGGCCGGTGACCCCTACGGTCAACGCCAAAGACACCACGCCCAGCGGCACCGCGGGTTACTTCCCCGGCTGGAACGTAGGCAACGCAGCCTTTGCGTTTCCGATAGCCACTGGGATCAGCTCCCGGTCCGGGACCACCGGCTCATGGAGCGCCAACGCAAGGATCGAGAACCTGTCGTTCTATCAATGGCCGAACGAGATCAACGGCGAGGCCTGGTCTGAGGTAAACCACACGGCCATGATCTACATGGTCTCGCCTTCGTATGCGACCACATTTGCCAATCTGTACACGCTGTACTTGTTTTACGGAGTGGCCATGGGGCCGCCGTCGATCGAGAACGGGAACTACGGTACAGCTCAGCCAACCGCCGATGGAACCCACTGGGACGGCATTACTATTTATGCCGCCAACCCGGTCAACATCCCGCTGGGAAATCAGAATAGCTACTCGAACTTCAACGTCTACTCGCAGGAGGGCACGACTGCGGGCGCCGCTCTCGGGGCGGACACATGTTTTTACTTCAGCAGCGAATGGAACGACCAGACGGGCGGTTACCTGGCTGTGGGTTCGCTCGATCATTTCAAAAACCTCTATTGTGAACCCGAGGCCGGCCCGCACGCCGTACAAATGCCGCAGTGGGAGTGGGACACCTACAATTCCGAGATCGAGGACCAGCACATGGGCGGCGGAGGCGAGGTCTACATCGGCGGCGGCTCCCAGCACTGGTTTGGTGGGAACTTCAATAACGCCATTTCAACCCCGACCATCGTTTGGGGAAGGGGCAACACGTCGGATTTCGTCGCCAACCTGGGGAGCGAACCAAAGGGAAATGTGTACGGCATGAACTCCCTCATCAACTTTGCTCCCTTCAGCAAGTTCTCAGGAACCACGTCGCAGCGCTTCAGTAGCCCGACCGGACCCTATGGAGAGTTGGAGGCAGGCAACAGCCGCGAACCCATCCGCGCGCAGACCAACGAGACGTTCAACTCCGGCAACCTGACGGTGCCCTATACCAGCTCGGAAGGCGGATTCATCACTCCGGAAGAGTTCAACGCGAACTTTGCCTTTGAATCGCAGGCTATGTCGGTGGGCTGGAGTTTCGATGACACGTCGCCCATCACACACAGCTACGCCGCCTGCGACGTCGGAAACAATCGCGGTTTCATTTACTGCGCCACCGGACAGTTCAATCTTGAAGTGATACCGATCGGGCCTGGGCAACGCCTGGTGCCCGGCAGATACACGCTCTACGTATCGCTGAAGGGTGCCACCGCTGCAAGCAACACTGCGACCATGAGCATCTTCACTACGGCCTGCTCGACTCCATTCGAGTACAAGTACAACATCCCCATCACCAACGCATGGCCCACGACCGCGGCAGGCTTCTTTTCCGTACCCGTGGACCTGACCGCAATCACCGGCTCGGGATGCACGCTCGGGGTTCGCTTCTACGGAGCAACCATCGCCGATCAGGTCCGCGTAGGGTTCTTTGATTTCGCGCCCGTATCCGAGCGGTTCAACGCATACAGCATCAATCTGCTAAGCGCGTTTCTGCTCAACGGCGACGCTGGCGCGGCGGGTCAACCGCTTCTCTCTGGCGGTCCGGGTGCGATACCCACATGGGGTCGCCGCGTGCAACAGTCTGTCATGGAGAACGGCGCAGCTTCTACCGTTGCTTCGGCAACTACGATTGCGCCAACGACACCCCTGGTGGTTATTTCGGGGACATCAGCTATTTCAACGATTACCGTGCCGACCGGTTTTACAAGCGGGTGTTTCGACATTCTTGCCACCGGCGCATGGACGACTACGGCGGCCGGCAATATCCAGGCCGCCATGACCGCAACAGCAAACACACCCTACCGCGCCTGCTACTGGACCGCCCTGGGCAAGTGGACAATAAAGTAAGCCCAACCCGTGTGAGGCGTGGACGACGTAGAGGCGAAATCCTGCTTCCACGCTATCGGTAGATGCACATCGGTACTTGTCCGCGAGCGGCTCGCGTCTTCCGTGGGAACTACGACTCGTAACGGCGCTCGTGACGAGCTACTTTTTGCCTGTGCGGTTTACCACTTGGCGGCAGCCGAGATGCCCGCAGCATAGGAGATGAAGGGTCTCGACGCAAGGTTATGCATGGCATCTATGAGAGCGCGCATCATTACACAGCGCGGTCCCCACTATGCCTCCACGGCCTGGAATCCGCACTGTCGAGCCGCTTGCAGGAGCTGTGCGTCTCCGGAGATAAACACATGGCTGCGCGGCTTTCCCGATGCCCAGGTAAGGGCCGCGGCGAGTCGAAACGCGTCTGCCGCCTTTGAGGGAAAACGGTCCACCAGCGTTTCCGTCTACGCACGCAAACGGTCCGTGGGCTGCAACTTCCGCCATCCACGCCGCAGTTGCTCCAGTCCCTGCCCGGCAGAGACGTGTTCGGAAGGCATCAAGTGCCCGCTGCGCAGCAGGCGCGCGAACGCGCTCCGCATCTCCACAGGAGTAGCCCACCACACCACCATCTCATGTTGTCGTAGCAGCCGCCGCACGATGGCACTGGCCCGCTTTTGGACACAAAGCGGAACCAGGGCGCTTGAGTCCCAAAAGGCCGGCTCCACTACCGGTCGCCTCGGCTTTCGATCGCGGCGTCGACAGCAACCTTCCGGGAAACATTCCCTTTGGGGAGGGAGAAGAAGAGCTTCCAGTCCATCTCCTACTGCGGCAGTTTCATGGCTCCCGACGCGACGAGTCGCGCTTCCTCATCGGATCCCGACGCGCCGTGCAGAGGCAGGATACGAGCAACGAGACCGCGGTCTCGCACCACCACTTCTTCTCCACTGCGGACGTATCGCAGATAAGCGCTGAGCTGGTTCTTCAGTTCTCCGATATTGACGGTCTTCATAGAGCGATTTTACTTAGTCATGGCTAACTTGGGTCCATCTGAACGGAGCGCTATCTGAGTTCGGGCCTCTTTCCGTGGCTCGCCGGCGGAAAACCGCTGCCCCGGCGCCAGCCGCTTACCATGGCCGTAGGTGACCAGGCGGTGCCGGAGCCACCAGTTTGCCCTGCGCGTCCAGGCCGCTGGGTACCACAGAGTTTGTGCAGGGTCTCGAACAATCGATGAAGCGCCGACTAGCTCCGCAAAAGGGGAGGTCGCCCGCTAAAACGCCTTTGGATGCGAGGCAGAGCAAACTAGCTTTTGAAACAGAATAGATTTTGGGGTGTGATTTTATGTTTGTAGCTGTCGTTGTTTTGCGTGGGTTACGGCCCGTCTGTCGCCTGGTTTTCCTTGGGGTCGTTCCCGTCTATCGACTTTTCAAATACAGCAAGCATTGGTCCCGCGATACTCGTGCTTTTTTGTTAGGGTATTTTCCGTCCCCGATTTGCCTCTGGCTCTTAGGGACGTACCGCGCCTCTCGGATGGTTGATGACGCGGACTTCGAATCTGCGGTTTGGGCCGGTGGCCGTAATCCCGTGTTTCCGAATGAAAGCTGCGATCATGCCCCCCTGGACATAGTTCTCGTAAGGTGGGACATGGCCGACCCATGGCTTGCGATGGCCGTCCTTGGCCGCACCCTCCACGGTGCAGGCAAAGGGATATTCGTCGCGGTTGTTGGCAGTTGTGAATTTTGGGATGTGATAACTCTGGCCGTCGACTTCGTAGGTCATGGTATGTTTACGGATACTGCGGCTTTCGGGTTCAGGAAGCGGACCACGATAGGTAAGCACTTTCTCCCAACCGGCCATTTGGGCTTGCCAGATGTTATCCGCAATGTTGGGAAGTTCCTTCCAATTGAATTCAAGGATCGGGTATTCAGGCATGTTTACGCTCCTTCCGTGGAACATTAACGCTGACATTTTAGCCTTATTTCTGCCTAAGAAGCGTAGCGGTATCGCTCCCTTTCGGGTCACTTCCGTCTACAGTCCGTCCCGTTTGTCACTGGTTTTTCCCAGTTTTCATAAGACATGTCCCCTTATGCTATTTCTATTACTCCTTGATTGTTCGATGTCTATGATGGAAAAGATTGTCCACCCCGAGTGACTACTAAGCAAATGATTCACACAGCGCCATTAAGGCCTTTCGTGGTAAGAGATCCCGTACACGGCTATCTATCGGTCGCACCTCATGAAAGACTCGTAGTTGATACCCCCATCACGCAGAGATTGCGTCGGATATGTCAGACGGGGCTAGCAGAGATGGTATTCCCGGAGGCGAAGACTTCGAGATTTGTGCATAGCCTCGGTGCCATGCATCTCGCTTCTCGTTTCTTGTGGCTGCACTCGAAACGCTTGCTCAGCGATACGCAGAGCTTTTTGGATGAGGTGCAAGCGCAGCTCGACTGGAGCGTTTTGCGGGCTGAGGAGCTCGACGATCTTCTCACCCACTCTGGCGCACTCGATGCGCTAGGGGCGATTCGATTCTCCAGTTTCGTCAAACCCGATTCGGCGCAAGGCAGGGACAATCGAAGACTCCTTGCACTCGCGGAAGGGGCATTGCGTCTGGCTGCGCTTTTCCATGACCTGGGTCATCTCCCTTTCAGCCACGACCTTGAATATGCGCTGAAGGACTTTGCGTCTTCCAGAGATGCTGCGGGCAGAGCGCTCCCCCTTCCGACCCTGGAGATCGCAAATGCGCATGCTCCCCACGAAGAGATCGGACATGCTCTGGCCGACGTCGTCTTTCAGCTCCTGCCAGAGCCTAAAGCCGCAGTTCGTCACGTCTACTCTCTGGCCAAGAAAATTCTTGACACACCTGAGCCGGAAGCAGGTGTGTTCAATCATCAGCCAGCTTCAGCTATGCAGTGGCTTCATTCTTTGGTAGACGGTGAAATCGACGTAGATCGGGCAGATTACCTACTGAGAGATGGTCAAGCCCTGGGTTTAGACTTTGCTCAATACGACTTGGAACGTTTGGTGTCCAATCTGGTTCTGGTAAGACGCGGAGCACGGTATACGAGTGCGATACGAACCGGACTTGCCGCATTAGAGAGTTATTGCCTGACTCGGTCACGCAGTCATCAAGTCTTCGTGCGTCATCATAAAGTCGCGCAAGTGGGCGCGGCTCTCAGATATGCTTCGACTCAATTGATGGATCTCCCAGGAGCGGATCCTCTGCTGAGTTTCCTTTCCGACCTTAAGGGCCTTAAAACTCAGCAAGACCGCGTTGACGCGTTACGGCAGTACTCAATTCTCGATGACGGTTGGTGGTTCCAATGCCTTCGAACTCTTCAAAGAACAGCCACTGCGCCCCTGCTTTCTGCCTGTCTGGCGGTCATACTCGATCGAGCTCCAAAATTACGCAGCCTTTGGAAGCGGAAGGGAGATCTGAGCGCGGCACAGTTCGCCGCTTTAAGGGATCACATCCAAGATCTGACCTCTCTCGAGGATGGAACCCTTAAGCTACAGGCGGCGAGGCGACGTTTATCGAATAAAGGCGTGCTCTTCACACTTTTCACCTTCAAACCCTACGCCGTGAATCGCACGACCAAAAAGAGCGCGATGCTCATTCGCGCCAGAAACGGTACGCTGACACCTGCCTCGGAGATGAGTCCGCTGATCCGTCATCTTTCCGATCTTTGGGCAGAAGATATTCATTTTTATGCATTTGCGGGACAAGAAAACGCGGTCACGACAGATGAGGTTCTGACCCTATTAGGGTCGAGCGAACCCCAGTAAATCAACTAGTAAACGAAGCACTTCCAGACAGCAGCAGACGTGTCATAATGAGTGGTGAGTGGGGGGAGGACGAGGATGTTCAACTTTAAGACGGCGCTACAGTCCTGGAATGGCCAAGATATTACATTAGCCGACTTGCAGAAGCGCCTCAGCGATCTCCGTCTCCACGTCTTCAGGCTTCAGACCGCGTTCCCGAGCGTTCTCGCTCTTGAGCGTCAGTGGATCGTCGAGGACCAGTCCGGCCGGCTGCACATTCAGGTTCCGGAAGCAGTGGTAGCCTAAAGACGACACACAACACATCGGACTGCTCTGAGAACTGGATTGCAAGCACAGTGCATAGCCCTCTTACGTGGGGAGCAGTTGAACTTGCTGCAATAGGTATGTTGTCACCGCATTACCGCCCAAACCTCTTCCCGCAAAGTTCGCAAAATTTTGTAGACTGGTGACTGGTGTGTCACGGCGCATCAAAGCTTGGAACCAAAAGACCTAGATTAGCCAATCGGTATTCCATCGCCTGGGGGCTGACCTTATATTTCTTCGCCAGCCTTACCACAATCTCTTCCCGGTCGCCCTTCATTCCTGAGAAGTCAGCCAGCAGAAATTTCTGTGGCATCAGGAGCTCTGCAGCAAACTGATTCGCTTCAACCTCCTTAGGGTCAGTCGCCGTAGAGGATTTGCCGTTTCGACCGTATACGCGAAAATCCTCGTCGAAGTGGGCCCCTTCCTTAGGATCGTGCAGGTAGAAATGTCCTATTTCATGCGCGATAGTAAACCGCTGACGATTTTCATGATGCGCGTCGTTTACTGCAATGAAAGCCGCCCCGCCTTTCACAACGAGCGCTCCCGATACATCTTCACGAGTAGGGGAGAAGCGCACTTCAATGTTCAAGTCTCGAGCAATCTGTTGAACTGGCACGGGCGCTTTTGTAACACCGCTACGGTTCAACAGGCCCTCCACTTCGACCTGTTGTTTGCGAGATTTGGACATGACGAGGTCTCTCCGGGGCTATCGTACGGGTTAACCATTCGTCGTCGCTCAGCGCGACGAGCTTAAAGGCTGGCATTTCTTCCAATGACTTTTGAGAAGGAAGAAGGTCAAGAACTTCAACCTCCAAGCTTCGAGCCAGTCGGTAAAGGACATGAAGCTGGATGTGCTGTCGGCCCCGCTCGATGTTGGTTATCGATGTGCGGGTGAGGCGCAGCTTTGCGGCGAACTCCTCTTGGGTAATTTTCTCTTTTTTAACTCTGTTCTTCTCAATGGCCCGCCGAAGTCGCGATATGCTCTCGGTCTCTTGCGCATAACCGTATTTTGATGTCATAATGGACGGCCAAACATTGGTTTGTCAACCTCGCAAACTGTTTGCATTATTGACATTGACATGTTTTCTATAATGACATATATCTGAAAAGGATCGGAAAGTGCCTTCGGCCGAAAGGGATTATCGTGAATATCGGGAAAACGTCGGCTGTCGCATTTCTTCTGCCGCTGCCGCTTTGCGCGCAGGTTCAATCTAAAACTCTCCCCCAAGCCGCTCGTATCGTCCGGGATACTGTTCAACCAGGTCAGCCTGGGCTGATTTCTTTTCGAGTCTCCGGGGCCAGCCTACCGCAAGGCATGTGGGCGACCCTGACATTGAGCTCTAAGGCCGCTGAACAAACCGCGGGGAACGGTAGCGCCCAATACGCTTGTCAGGCAACGGAGAGTCTCTTTCTTTGTCCAATCGTCAGCTTGTACGGTCGCCCCAGCGGAACATTTCGGGTCACATCGATCATACTCACCGCCAATTCGCCTTCCGGCCAGTCGAATCGCACTTTCAAGGCAGGCGAGGATTTCGGCGCACCCGGAGACTTGACGATTGAAAATCCGCCACAGCCGCCTAGTCTCGATGGATTGAAGATAAGCAATGTTGATGTAGACGGCGGAGACACGATGTAGCCCAAGGGGGCCCAGTGGTCCCTCTTGGCCGGCCTTTCACAAATGAAAAAAGTCCCAGGCGAGAGGAGAATGACCTATGGCGGTTTCCTTGTTTACGAATCAAGCGAAAGACCTTTTAGGTGCGATTAAGGACGGCACAACCCAGCGGTCACATTTTGACCTGCGAACACTCCCTGCCGGTGGTACAGATTACTTCACACACAGCACCCCCGACGGGCAGTGGAAGAATAGGCGTATTTCAGACCCACAATCGGAACAGACAGGCTCACTTTGAACATCGTTCGGCCTCAACACGGCAGTGTATCGAGGTCCGTATATGCCGTATACCACGGGCGATTTATTGAAATGGTGATCGGCCACTTCCCCAATCTGTTTTCAACCGCAACTGGCACTCCCTATACAGACCACGCTGATCTGGTCTGAACCAAAGTTGCCCACGCATCTGTTGGTGCGGGTTTCTCAATGTTTTTAGGTTGCTTTTGGAATGGGATGGCCTTTACGGAAGGGCGGAACGACGTGGATTTTGAGCAATTCGACAAAGCAAAGCGGAGCGAACTGAGAAACCTAGCAAAAGAATGTTTCGAAAAAAGCCAAGAAGAACCTATTTTCAGTGAGCGAAAGGTGTCGCTTCTTCTTGAGGCCCAGTTTTATATGACCGAGATGGACCGACGAGAGGGTGGGAGGATCGCTTTGCGCGATCTACTGCTTGAAATCGTAGTCATCCTGTTGATCGGCGGTGAAATTTGGCTCGCGATTAAGCAAGGGCGCGAGCAGGGTGCGTTCATGAGCAAACAAAACGGAATATTGACCAGCCTGCAGCAAAGTACTTCAGATACCGCATCAACGCTCAAGGGACTACTCACAATGACCGTGACGATGAATCAGAGCGCTTCAGCGACAGCCACTACTTTGCAAAGCTTACAGTCCACAACTGAAGCGATGAACAAAGCTGTTCAGGCCCAGCTTTCACTCTTTTACCAGCCGTCGGTAACGGCCACCTTTGACATGGGAACGAAAAAGATTGTAATTACCAATTTAGGCCGCACCGACCTTCACATTACCGACGTTAAATATGCTGACGGACCTCGAGAGCCGGTGCATTCAACCCGGAGATCGCCCCGAATAGAGGTTGGTTTATGGATGCTAAAGTGATACAGAAAGCTCTACCAGACGGAACTCCGAAAATTACGGTTAATCTTCCTATCTCTTTTTATTGGCAGATGATCATAAAAGGTATGCGTGAATGCCCAATTACTTGCCGCGTGGCCTGAAGAAAATTTAGATCTACATGCAAATTGATCGGTAAAGTCGGAATAGGTGCTACATCGGAAGCTGGGGGGCAGGATGGCGTGGAAATCAGGGACCTGCAGTGCAAATTCCTGGATGTCCCGCAAATTCCCTGCAGTGCAAATTGCACCTCATTTGGAAATGGAATAGAGGACAGTATATCGATTGTAGATTGTAGCAACTCGAACTTGGCGCGGCTGCGCCTCCCACGCTGCGCAGAAATAGGTGAACAGAAATAGGAAAATAGGTGAACAGACGGGACGTTTACCAGTGCTCACCACGAAGGCCCCGGCATCTGCAGGCGAGATTGTGTTGTTTCGGGGCCCTCTGCAATACGCAATACTTAGGATATGGTTGCACAGGAAATTACGACTCCCTTTGCTACGCCCGAACGGTCGGCGGATGTTCTCGGTGTCTCGAAAGGTCGTGCCACCAAGCTGATCCGCTGGGCTCGCAAGTCGGCGTCCGAGAGTCCGCTTGAAAAGGCCGCAACTAATTCAACACCGACTAATGGAAAGCTAAGCGCCGCAAAACAGGCAGCAAGGAAATCGGGTGACCTCGTTTTCCTAAACGTTCCCTACGACTCTTTGTTTGTTCGTTTGTTCCGCCCTTTCTCGCCTATGTGTGTGGAATCTGCGCCTTGCTTGATCCCTCGCGCGGCGGGACCAGACGGCTGGATCGCATCGTTTCCCTGATCGAGAGTTGCCGATACTCCATCCACGACATGTCGCGGGTGGAATTGGACACAACGCCGCCTCTGACGCCTCGCTTCAACATGCCGTTCGAGCTGGGCTTTCGGTTCTGCACGCCCGCCGCAACCGCAAAACGCACAACTGGTTCACTGGTTCTTGTTTGAATCGGTCAACTGGCGCATCCAGAAGTCGCTTTCGGATCTGAACGGGACCGGCCCCTATATTTATTCATGACGGGACGGCGGACGGAGTCTTTCGAGAGCTGGCAAAGGCGTTTGTTCGAGCCGACCGGCAGCCGTCGGTACAGCAGGTGCGGTTTCTCTATGACAAGCTGGTACTAATGATGCCTCGGATTTTGGCGGACGCTGCGGCCACCGACCCATTCAACGCGAGGGCGTTCCGGGATATGGCTGTTTTCACGACTGCGCTCGCGCAAGCTCTGTAAGGGCGACTACCCGCCCCCATCAAGCCCAGCTAAATCCACTCTTCTGCAACGGCAACGTCCGAATCCGCTTCCCCGTAGCCGCAAACACCGCATTCCCCACCGCCGGCAAGATGGGCGGCAGCGTAGGCTCTCCCAACCCGGTAGGCGAAAAATTCGTCTTGATCCAATACACCTCAATCGGCGGTACTTGCTTCATCCTCATCAGCGGATGCTGATGGAAATTCGTTTGCTGCACCTTGCCGTCGGCTAGCGTGATCTCCTGGGCCATTTCGCCCATGCCGTCGATGACCCCGCCAAAGCCCATGCTCTCGGCCGCTCGCGGATTAATGATCTCGCTGCCTACATCGCCCGCCGCCCAGACATGGTTCACCTTTATCTTGTTGTCCTTATCGACCGTCACATCCGCTACCTCGGCAAAATAGCCCAGGTGACAGAAATAGCCGGCGATCCCCATGCCCCGCCCCGGTTCCTTCTTGCGATTAGCCCAGCCGGACTTCTCCGCTACCAACTGCAGCACTCCCTTCAAGCGCTCCGGGTTCAGGTCGCGCGGGCCCTTGGGCGTGTTCTCCTCGCCCGGCACCGGCACCATCTTGTTGCTCAGGATCTCCAGTTGAAACTCCAGCGGGTCGCGGCCGGCGGCTATGGCCAGCTCGTCGAGGAACGATTGGCCCACAAACGCATAGGCGTTGTTACCCGGCGCGCGCAGATAGCCGGTGCGCAGCATCAGCGGAATGGCCGAGGTGTAGAGCGCATAGTGGGGCGCGAGGCCGGAGGGAAATTCGTCACTGCTAATGTTCGCGCCCGGCGAGAGCTTGCCGCCATCGCCATAGGTGACCAGGTGGTGGCGCCAGGCGACCAGCTTGCCCTGCGCATCCAACCCGGCCTTCAGTCCAACGAAGCCGCCGGCGCGGTAGGCATCGTGGGTGGTGTCGTCTTCGCGCGACCATAACAACTTCACCGGCGCCTGCACACGCTGGGCGAGCCAGGCCGCCTCGACCATGTAGTCGTTCATGAGGCGGCGGCCAAAGCCTCCTCCCACGCGGGTGAGGTGGACGGTGATGTCCTTCTCAGGGATGCCCAGCGACTTGGCGACCAGGGCGCTCCCGGAACCAGGGTTCTGGCTGGGGACCCACATTTCGAGTTTGCCGCCGGTCCATTGGGCGGTAGTGTTCATCGGCTCCAGCGTGGCATGGGCGAGGAACGGGAAGGTGTAGTTCGCCTCCACCACTTTGGCGGAGGTCTTGAGCGCAGCGTCGATGTCGCCATAGGTGCGGACGGTGGTGACGGGCGGGCCCGCGAGCAGGGCTTCGGCCTGCTTCTGGAAGTTGTCGCTGCTTTGGGCTTGGGCTGGCCCCAGGTCCCACTCGACTTTCAACGCTTTGCGGGCTTTCTGCGCGTGCCACCAGGAGTCGGCCACGATGGCGATGCCGGGCTCCATGCCTGGCTCGGGCGCGGTGTAGGCGGCGGGCTTGATGGTTCCGTCGATGATGAAGACCTGGCGGACGCCCGGCATTTGCTTGATCTGGTCGAGGTTCGCGGTTTTGACTTTCCCGGCAAAAACGGGGCACTTCTCGATCGAGGCGTAGAGCATTCCAGGGAGAGAGACGTCAATGCCGAAGAGAGGCTTGCCGGTGGTGATGTGGGGGGTGTCGACTCCGGTTTGGGACTTGCCGATAATGCGGTAGTCCTTGGGGTCCTTGAGGGGGACCGTGTCGAGAACCGGGCAAGGGAGGGCGGCGGCTTTGGCGGCTAGTTCTCCGTAGGTGGCTTTTTTGCCGGTGGCTTTGTGCAGGACGCAGCCGGCGTCGGTGGTGCATTCCGAGGCGGGGACGGACCAGGTGAGGGCGGCGGCGCTGACCAGCATCTGGCGGCCGGCCGCTCCAACGCGGCGGAGCGGGTCCCAGGATTTAGGGGTGGACGTGCTTCCCCCGGCGGATTGGCTGCCGTAGGTGGCTTCGTCAAGGTCGGCCTGTTCCACGCGGACGTTCTTCCAGTCGACGTCGAGCTCTTCGGCGATGAGCATCGGGAGCTCGGTCTTGATGCCCTGGCCCATTTCTGGGCCTCTTGCTTTGATGGTTACGGTGCCGTCGGGGGCGATCTTGATGAAGGCGGTGGGCTTCAGGTTGGGCTTCGCGGGCGCCTGGGCCTGGGCCTGCGGGATGTAGAGACGGAGGGTGAGGGCTCCGGTGGTGAGGGCGGAAACTTTGAGAAAGGAGCGGCGGTCCAGGTTCATTGTTTTTCTCCCTCTCCTTAGGCTTTCTGGAGCGTTGCGGCTTCGTGGATGGCTTCACGGATGCGGGGGTAGGTTCCGCAACGGCAGAGATTGCCGCTCATGGCGGTGTCGATGTCCGCGTCTGTGGGGTGGGGAGTGCGGGATAAGAGCGCGGCGGCGGACATGATCTGGCCGGCCTGGCAGTAGCCGCATTGGGGTACGTCGATTTTCTCCCACGCCACCTGCACCGGATGAGACCCATCCGCCGAAAGCCCCTCGATAGTAGTGATGGGCTTGCCCACCACGGTGGAGACCATCGTCAGGCACGACCGAACCGCCTCACCGGCGACCAGCACCGTACAAGCGCCGCACAACCCCATGCCGCATCCATACTTGGTGCCGTGCAGATTGAGTGTGTCGCGCAGCACCCAAAGCAGCGGGGTATCCGGCTCCACATCCACCGTCTTGACCACATCATTGATTTTCAGTTCAACGGGCATAGGTTCGCTCCCAGAAGGCGTGCGGAATCGCGGGACACGATTTCGGAACGGAATAATGTTCCGCGGTGGCTGTGTTTCGATTCTACCGCTCGTGAGCAGTCTCCGAAAAGCGCACGGGGCATTCGCATTAATTCGAGTAATTCGTGGCCAGTAATTCGCAGAAATTCGACTTACCGCCGCCGCAAGCGGAAACGACACACGCTGCCGCACAAAAGTGAAATTATTCAGATATTTCCGCCACTAAACTCGACAAAACCGAATCAATACAGTAACCGAAAACAGAGCTTCTCCACCCAGGGAGTGCCATGGTCACCGTCCACGCTGCAACCCGCGAAAGAGTCCCCGGCGCACCAGCGAAAAGCTATAGTAAATCCGCCAACCGGCGCCAGGCGAGGACGACAATAACTACAAAACTTGAGCACCTTGATGAAACAAAGGACTTAGCAGCTAACCATTCGAAGGCGTCTCTGGTAACCATTACTAACTTAGTGAGCTTAATTCGCTTAGTTCGCTTAGTTCGCACTGTTTTTCCAACGCCCGTCACCAGACGATTGGTCGCGGTCACCGGCCTGCCCGCTTCACTCAGCGATGGTGGTCACCTGCGCCGCGACTCCAACAGGCGATCGATGAGCGGACCCACGTGTTTGAAACGCTCCATTAAGACCAGTATGTCCTTTTCAAGATGATGCAAGTCCACCTCAATCCATCCCTGCATCAGGGTCAGTGGTCCGTAGTCCACACTCACGTTTGGCCACGCGTCGCGCATAGGTGCGAAGCCCTGTCTGAAATCATTGGCGAAATCTCGACTGGTGATCGAGTAACCTTTCAGTTGCCTCAGCTTCAAAGCATGAATGTTGTAGTTAGCCTTGCTCTTGCTCGCGGCTTTTTCATCGATCCATAGGGAAAAGAAGATTCCGCTCTCATTACGTATCTGATCCACAGGATCGTTCGTCCAGGAGGCCTTTTGCAGCTTCAGCACGGAACAGCCATCATAGAATCCCTGCTTGCAGATGAGTCCATCGCGGCCGGAATGTCGCTCGTCAAAGCGGGTCTTGATCTTCGGAAAGACCGTACGAAACTCTCGCACCCCTTGGCCTCCATTGGCATTGTAATAACGAACGGCTCAAATGTGAGTTACAGTGTTCCTCGTTATACTTCCTGGCGAGTTACTGCAAGCTAGCGCAGGAGACATAAAGCAATGTCGAGGAGTCAATCCATCAAAGTTGGTCCACTGAAACAGAGCGAACTCGAAGAGGCGGACCGTATTGTTCGACTGGCGTTTGGAACATTTTTGGGAGTGCCCAATCCGCTTGACTTCATGGGCGACCGCACTTTCATGAAACCACGCTGGCACTCGACCCACGTGAAGGTGATCGCGGCGCGTGAAGGTGGCCGTCTGATCGGTTCGAACGTAGTCACCCGCTGGGGATCGTTCGGGTTCTTCGGACCCCTGACGGTTCTGCCGGAATACTGGGACCGCGGCGTGGCAACCCGGCTGCTGGAATCCACAATGCCGATCTTCGACCGATGGGGCCTGCGCCACACCGGGCTATTCACCTTCCCGCACAGTGCCAAACACGTGGGCCTGTACCAAAAGTTCGGCTACTGGCCGCGCTATCTAACCGCCATCATGACGCTCACTCCGGAAGCCAGGCAAACGCCTCACGCCGCGGGCGGCACTGCGCCCGTGCTGCTGTCGGCCTTGAAAAAAACCAGCGTGAAGCGGCCATCGAGGCATGCCGCAAACTTACCCACAAGATCGACAAAGGGCTCGACCTTACGGGTGAAACCCGGGCTGTGCTGGCCCAGCGCACTGGCGACGTAGTGTTGACCTATACCCATGCCGTTCTCGATGGGTTTGCAGTGTGTCTGAACGGACCCGGATCCGAAGGCGGCGAGAAGACCTGTTACATCAAATTCGGCGCGGCCCGCGGCGGCGCCCGCGCGAATGAACGTTTCGACAAATTGCTGGATGCTTGCGAGGCCTTCGCCTCCTCACGCGGAGCCTCAATAGAAGCCGGCGTAAACCTGGCTCGCGAAGATGCCTACCGGAGCATGCGCGCACGCGGATATCGAGTCGTCGTGCAGGGGGTCGCCATGCATCGTCCGCATGGGGAGGGTTTCAATCGGGCAGATGCCTACGTGATCGACGACTGGCGTTGAAGGACTCTTAGTGGGTTTCCGCCGCTTCAACCGTGGCGGTCATGGGAATGACCTCGTGCACTTTGGTGAGCTTGAACAGCTCCAGGACGCGCGGGTTCACTCCGGCGGCAATCAACCGAATGCCTTTACCCTTGCAGCGCACATAATGCCTGACGATCATGCCCAGGCCGGTAGAGTCGACGTAAGGGCAATCGGTCAGGTCGAGGATGTTAACCGCCGGCGGCCGCTCGCCCGGCGTCGATTGGAAATCGAGCAGGTTGCCCAGCGCGACGGGCGTTAGAGAGGAGAACATGTCGCGCGCAGTGAAAGGTCCGCAGAGACGGAAGATCACCGTGCCCGGGGCTTTCCCTTCTATTCGTTCCATCGTGAAAGGAGAACCTTTCCAGATCTGAGCCTCAGTCATCGGCACCAAATACTCCCTGTCTCGCCGCCCGGGGCGCCGCTAAACTGCCGGCATATGGGACGCTTAGAGCATTCTACAGATCCTGTGATATGCCAACATATGTCACGTGCGGTTCCTCAGATTTCAAATCAGTCGGAGAATGGCATGAAGAATCGACTAGTCCGCCTGGGCTTCGTCGCATTGCTGATCCTCGCCGATGCGGCGGCAATCCCGCACGCTGAAGCTTTCCAGCCGGCGCAGATCCCGATCCGCGTTGTCGTCGTTACTACCTTCGAGCAGGGCCAGGATACCGGCGATGCGCCGGGCGAGTTCCAGAACTGGGTCGAGCGTTATCCGCTGACGGCGACGCTTCCCTTCCCCCAGGGCTATCACCATCTCCGCTACAACCAGGCGGATCACGTGCTGGGCATCGTAACCGGCGTAGGCAAGTCGCACGCAGCCGCCTCGATCATGGCTCTGGGCATGGATCCGCGCTTCGATCTCACCAGGAGCTATTGGATTCTGGCGGGCATCGCCGGGATCGACCCCGCTAAGGGATCGGTCGGCTCGGCCGCATGGGCGAACTATGCCGTCGACGGCGACCTCGGCTATGAGATCGACGCCCGCGAAATCCCAAAGGACTGGCCGACCGGGATCGTGCCCTATGATCGCGCCACGCCCTACCAACAGCCTGTGCCCGCGACCCATTCCGACTGGGCCGACCAGCTGTTTCATCTGAACGAAGGGCTGACCGGCTGGGCCTATCGCCTGACTGCAGACATGCACCTGCCCGATGATGCGACGCTGAAAACCGTGCGTGCCGGCTATCCCGCGTATCCCAACGCTCAGAAGCCACCCTTCGTGCTGAAGGGCGATACCATCACCGCCGACCGGTTCTGGCTTGGTGCCAGGATGGCGGAATGGAGCGAGAAATGGGTCGCCTACTGGACGGCCGGCAAAGGCATTGCCGTGACCTCGGCCGAGGAAGATACCGGCTACCTTCAGGCGCTCAGCTTACTCGCCCATGCAAAACGGGTCGATTTCAACCGCGTCATGGATCTGCGCACGGCAAGCGACTACGAGCTGCCGCCCCAGGGTAAAGATGCCGTGCAGTTGCTGGCCAGCGAGGCGCATAACGACCTTTCCGCCTACAAGGAGGCTTTGGCATCGGCCTACCTGGTCGGCAGCCGGGTAGTGAAGGAGCTTGCCCAGCACTGGGACCGCTACGCCGATCGCGTGCCCGGGGTGAATCCCTGACCATTAAGATCTGGAACCCAGCCATGCGCGACCTTCGCAATGATGTCAGACACGCGCTGCAAATGTTCGTGAAGAACCCCACCTTCACGATTGCCGCGGTTGCCGCGCTGGCGCTGGGTACCGGAGCCAACACCGCGATCTTTACCGTGGTCAACACGGTTTTGCTCAAGCCGCTGGCTTACCCGGACGCCGATCGCATCGTTCAGTTTCAGCTCCATTCGCAAAATGGCGGCGATATGCTCTCCGCCAACCTGGCTTCGATTCCTCTCTTTCACACCTATCAACACCAGACCAGCGTGTTTCAGGACATAGCCGCGTTCGACTTTACCAGCCCGGGTTTCAATATCACCGGTGACCGGCCGGAACAGATCCATGGCATTCACGTCTCGGAGGCATACTTCCGTCTCTTCGGCGCTCCGGTAATCCTGGGACGCACCTTTACACCGCAGGAGGACTCGCCCCACGGCGGGAAGGTCGTGGTGATCAGCTATGGTCTGTGGCAGCGCAAGTTGGGCGGCGACGCGGCCGTCGTGGGAAAGTCGCTTCTGCTGGGCAACGAGCCTTACACCATCGTCGGCGTCATCGGGAAAGGTTTTGTCTCGCCTCTCGATGCGGACGTCTGGCTGCCGTTCCAGTTTCCCCCTGTCAGCGACAACATGAACGAAGATTTTCAGTCCGCGGCGCGGCTCAAACCCGGCGTCACCCTCGATCAGGCCAACGCGCGGATGAAGCTCGCGGCCGCTGAGTACTATCGCGCCTATCCGCCCAAAGACCCTGCGGAGGAATCCCGCTTTTCCGTTGAGCCGCTGCGCGACTCGATCGTGGGCGACGCACGCAGATCCCTCCTGGTGATGCTGGGCTCGGTCACCCTGGTGCTGCTCATCGCCTGCGCCAACGTCGCCAATCTGCTGCTGGTGCGCGCAACCGGGCGTAAGCGGGAGCTGGCAATCCGTTCCGCGCTTGGGGCAAGCCGAGCCCGCATCGTTCGCCAGCTGCTCACGGAAAGTGTTTTGCTCTCCCTCGTCGGCGGCGCCCTTGGATTGATTGTCGGATTCGCTGGAGTGCGCGCACTGCTTGCCGTCAGCCCGGCCGGCCTTCCTCTGGTCGGCGAAAACGGTTCCGCCCTTGGAATGGATTGGCGGGTGCTTGGTTTTACGCTGGCGGTCTCACTGGTCACCGGCATTCTCTTCGGACTCTTCCCGGCGTTCACTGCCTCGCGCACCGACCTGAACACCTCGCTCAAGGAAAGCAACAGCCGCTCCGGTACCGGATTCCGCCAGGGCAAGACGCGCTCCTTACTGGTCGTCAGCGAAGTCTCGCTGGCGCTGGTGCTGCTGATCGGTGCGGCCTTACTGATCCGTAGCTTCATCGCATTGCACCAGGTCGGTCCTGGCTTCGACTCGCACAACGTTCTCACTGCGGAGATGTCGATGACCGGCGAACGCCTGCACACGGCGGCAGGCGTGGCACAACTCTCGCGGCGTGGCCGCGAGCGGCTCAATACCATTCCCGGAGTGGAGGCTTCCGGCTCGACCACCTGGCTGCCGATCCAGGTCGATGACGGCTTGCCGTTCCAGATCGTCGGGAACCCGCGCCGGTTTGGAAGCCGATGGATGAGCTTTTCGCCGGGCTATCTGAGCGTCTTCAAGATTCCCCTTCTGCATGGCCGCGACTTCAACGAAAACGACACGGCTGACAAACCGGGCGTGGTGCTTATCAATCAGGCGTTGGCAAAGCAACACTGGCCCAGCGAAAACCCGGTCGGCCAGCACATCCTCGTCGGCCAGGGCCTGGGACCGGACACAGACGAGCCGCCACGGACGATCATCGGGGTGGTCGGCGATACGCACAACGTCGGCCTCGGCCACCCTCCCGAGGGGATGATGATGGTTCCGACGGCGCAGGTCACGGATGGCTACACCGCAGCCTACTCCGACACCTCGGCGCTGATTTGGGTGGTGCGCACGCGCGGCGATCCCCACCAGGTAATTGCTGCTGTAACGGAACGGCTGCGCCTGGCCAGCGGAGGATTTCCGGTGGCCCATATCCGGACGATGGACGAGGTGATGGGCCGCTCCATCGCGCGCGAGAACTTCAACATGCTGCTTTTGACCATATTCGGCGCGGTCGCGCTGGTGCTTGCCGCCATCGGCATATACGGCCTTATGGCTTATTCGGTCGAGCAGCGCACCCAGGAGATGGGCATTCGCATGGCTTTGGGTGCGGACCGCGGAGCGGTCCGCAGGCTCGTAGTCTGGCATGGGATGAGGTTGGCCGTTTCCGGTGTGGCACTGGGCCTGGGCGCGGCCTTTGGCCTCTCCCGGCTCATTGCCGGCTTCCTGTTCGGCGTCAAAGCCTGGGATCCAGCGGCGTTCCTCTCTGCGCCGCTCATCCTTTCTGTCGTGGCGCTGTTCGCAGTATGGCTGCCGGCTACGCGGGCTTCCAAAGTTGACCCCATGCAGGCGCTGCACACGGAATGATTTGGAGAACGCCACTCATCCTTAACATCGAGAAGCTCAGGTTAGAATTCGTAGCCATGAATTTCTTCCGGCTACGAAAGCTCCTTTTGTTTTCCACGGTAACAATCGCTGCAGGTCTTCTGACTCCATCGACGCGCGCCGCGACACCGGACGAGCAGGCCGTCCTGGTCCCGATAAACGCGATGTTTGACGGTATGGCCAAACGAGACGCAGTAGCGATCACCACACAAGTACTCCCCGGAGCAACGATGGTGTTGATGCGTTACGGCAAAACGGAGCAGATAACGTTTGCGGCATTTGCCGAAAGGGTGGGAAAGGGCAGGACACAGATTGAGGAGCGTATTCATGATCCGCTGATGCGCATTGATCGTGATCTGGCAGTGGTGTGGGCTCCATTCGAGTTTCGGGTGGACGGCAAACTGGACCACTGCGGAACAGACTTGTTTAATCTAGTCCAAACTGATGGCAGGTGGCTGATTGCGAGTCTTGCCGCCACGGTACGAAAGGATTGTGGGACGAAGTAGTGCGACGACTCACAAGGTCGCAGTTGCTCAAAGGGAGGTTGAATGTCATCCTCGAAACATGAAGCGAGATAAGCTGCTCTGCGCGGTTGTGGGATCGGTGCTGGCCTGCTGTATGAATGCTGCGGCACAGGAGAAAGGATATTGGCGAGCTGCGAGCTCGACAGCCCAGTCCATCACCGGCGACGTGGCGCTCTCTGATGACAAGATATCGATTAACTTTTCGAGCTTTACGATCGCCCAAATACGCGGCCTCGAGCCAGGCGAGGTGAGCGCAATTTTTGCTGCAGAGAGCGGTGCCGGCGGGGGCGGCAATCTCTACAGGCTGAGCATACCGGCCGCAAAAAAGTTTCTTCACAAAAATACCCTGTGTGGAGATGAGGATGCCCAGTGGATGGTCACCTACGTCTCAGGGCACTCCTTGCATCTTGCATTTTTGTCGGGACAAAAAATGCCGGTCTTTACGCCGGATGCGATCGCGAATTCAACCGATCTTTGTGGCACATTTACTTACGTACGGTGAAGAGTGACACCTAAAGGACATTCCTGCGTCCCACAAAGGTTCTCGATATTACCGACAGTTACCCCTTGAGGGTACAACTACGATATTCCCGCCTGTCACCCAAGAACTATGGCGAGTTGCGCCAGAACCAGTATGCTCATCAACAAGCAGCGATTCTCTGAGAGCATTCTGATCGATTCCTTCGGGGGAGGGACTCGATCAGAAGAAACGAGGAGAATCGCTGTTAGTGCTTATAGAGGTGTTCCGGCGATGTAGGCTTCGAGGTGGTGGATGGTCTCCCGCTGCGCGGTAATCACCCAGTTGACGAGATCGCCAATCGAAACTATGCCCACGATCCTGCCCCCTTCCGTCACCGGCAGGTGGCGAATGCGCCTATCAGTGACGATGTGCATGCACTCCTCGACGGTATCCGACGGGGTGACGCTGACCACCGGGGAGCTCATGATTTCAGTGACCGCGGTGGTTTTCGAAGATCTGCCTTTGAGGCTGACCTTGCGGGCGTAATCCCTTTCCGAGACGATGCCAAGCAGCTTTCCTCCATCGATGATGGGCAGAGCGCCAACCTGTTTTTCCGCCATCAGAGCGATGGCCTCATAGACGGATGCCGTCGGTGCCAGCGACCACACCTGTCCGCCTTTCTTCGCAATCAAAGCGCCGATTTTGCCTGTCAGTTCCATAGACAGCGCATCATAGTCCCTCGGCAAAATTATCGTCAACGCCGTATCTGCACGCGAATGCAAGAGGTTAACTCGCGATTAAACGGCCCGCACCCCATTACTTTGTAGTTAACGAATTAAGCCTTTAAGAGATTCGTGAAATCCTACATCTCGAACACGAGATGTGGGCCACCCCTATCCGTGGGTAGGTGGAAATTCCAAAGAGAATTGCATCACGAGCGCTTGGTTGATTCCAGCCTTCTAGCTGTCCGGCAATTTCTCAGGACGAAGATCGATAGTACGCATCATTTCCTGATAGCGTTCTTCATCTTTGCTCTTGATCTCATCGAAGCGCTTCGATTGTTGCTCACGCCGAGGGTCCCCGGTTCGCGCATAGAGCTGCAGCAAGCCGAAGTTGGCTCCGTAGTTCTCCGGATCATGGGCGACGGCGCGGTCGAGATAGGCCTGCGCTTCGCGATACTCGTGGCTCGCGACAAAGACCTGGCCGAGCTCCCCAAGAACGTCCGGCCGATCCGGGGCGAGCGTGTTCGCCTGCTCCAGTTCATGTCTCGCTTCCTCAAGATGGCCCTCAACGCGCGCGATTCGGCCCAGGTAATAATGCGCGTCTGCCGCAGTCGCATTGTGGCTCGCGGCCTGCTTCAGCCATAGCCGAGCGGAATCGTAGTTCTTCGCCCGGAAGTAGGTGGTTCCGATGGCAAGCGCCGCGGCCGGGTCGGACGGGCGCAACGCATGATACTTCTCGAGATAAGGTAGCCCCTGGGTTGAATCCTGCGCGAAGGAGGAAACAATCCCCATGCCGTAATTGAATTCGGGATTGTCCGGCGATAATTTGACAGCTTCAGCCATGGCCTTGCGCGATTCACCGAGAAGACCCAGGCGCAGAGAGAGCACACCGAACTCATAGGCGAAGCCGGCATCGTTGGGTTGCAGATCTCTGGCATGGGCCAGATATCCGAGTGCTCCCTGATAATCCTTGGCGGCCTTGGCAACGCGGGTCAGGTCCACAAGTATCGGAACGGACGAATTGCTCTGAGTGAACGCAAGTTCAAGTGTCTTGCGCGCGGTCTCCAGATTTCCTTCTCCTTCCTGGGCAAGACCAAGTATGCGGAGCCCGCCAGGCGAAAGCGGTTTTTTCTCGTTGGCTGCGGCAAATAGCCGCTCGATGAGATCGGCGCGATGCGCTGTCTGAAGCGCAGGCAAGACCTGCATTGCATCCTGCTCGGAAAAGTCGGGAGCCGCGACCAGTGCGTCCGCGGCTTTGTCTGCCGCAGATGAGTGATGAAGAGCGGCTTCGTCGGCGCACAGCACGATCTGAGCGCCGATGCGGCTGCGGTCGTCCGGGCTCAACCGCGCAAGATGCTCCAGGGAACGCTGGTAATTCTGATCCCACATGAGCAGCATGGCGGCCTGATAGTTAGCCTCGGCATTCCCCGGCTCCGCGTGCAGAAGCTTTTCATAAACGCGAAGAGCAGAGGCTCGGGCAGTCTTGTCGCTTTCGGCCTTTTGCATATAAATTCGGCCCAGATTCAGATAAGCACCTGCAAGACTGGGGTCGTGCACGATTGCTGCCGAGAATTGCTGAATCGCGCGATCCGAATGCCCCTCCTGAATCTCTATGACACCGAGAAGATTTTCGAGACCCCCGTTAGCCGGAAACTTTGTCCTTGCGCCGGCAATCAGCGAGCGTGCGCCTTCGAGATCGTTTTGCTCGATGTGCTGCTGGATCGCGAGCACCAGCTGCCGGTATTCGCCCGATGGCTGCGCTGTTCCTGCTTGCGCCGCGCAGAGCAGGCCAAGGGTTAAAAGGATGGTTGGCCCGGGATGGAAGGAGAGGCGGATTGCGCAATGGGAGCGAAGCTGATGGTAGCTGAGCACTATGTCTTCCACTCCCGTCGGTTTCACAATTGGTGTAGACCGAAGCAAAAGAGGTTTTCGTGGATTTCTCCCAGGGAAAACCACACCTCGCGATCTTTATGGAGCCATGGTATTGTGAAACCGCTTAAACTACCGTCCATGACGTGCAGGGGTGGAGTTATCGGAGCGGTTATGCTGGCCTTGCTTCTCTGTGACACCGCGGTTCCCTCTTCCGCGGCCCAGAGCGCGAGCGATGCACCGGCACCGGTCACGGCTCCGCCTCCATCTTTAGATCTGACTCCTGAAAAAGTATCTCACCTGAAGACGGCGGTCGCCGAGCACGACTACATTGGCGCGGAAGAGTTGCTGATAAAAGAAGTTGAACAGGATCCTCATTCGGCGCGCGCTGCTGGCCTGCTGGCGTATTTGGGGAGCGTCTACTTTCTGAATCACGACTATTTGAACGCCGCGATCGCCTGGAAGAAATCCGATGCCATCACGACACTTAGCTCCGGCCTTCAATTTTCGTTGGCGATGGCGTACATACGGATTGCGCATCCGGACTGGGCGCGGCCTGTGCTCGAATCACTTTCTGCTCACGATAGCAAAAACGCGTTGTACCCGTATTGGCTGGGGCGGATCGATTACGACGCACAGCATTATCCGGAGGCAACCCAGCGCTTCCAGCAGGCAATCGTCCTCGATCCGACAATGGCCCGTGCTTACGACAACCTCGGCCTCTGCTACTTCTATCAAAACCAAACTGAACTTGCTATTAGGAATTTCAACAGAGCCATTGAGCTGGATCGGAATGCGCCGCATCCCTCCGCGTGGCCCTACTTGAATCTAGCTGTGACGCTTCAGTTTCTAGGCCGGACGCAGGAGGCGGAAGCCGATTTGCGGGAAGCTCTCCGGCTTGATCCGCACTTTGCGGCGGCGCATTATCAGCTGGGCAAAGTGCTTGAGCATCTGGGTCAACCCGAAGCTGCCGTCCCGGAACTACTGGAGGCGATACGCCTGGATGACAAGTACGCGGAGCCGCACATTGCGCTGGCGCACGTTTACAACCAGCTGGGGCGAAAAGACGCGGCCCAGCAAGAGGTCAATACCTATCTTCGTTTGCACGCCAACGCAAGCGATGCCGGCCGTCAGCCAGCGGCGCATCCATAAATCGAAATCAAACGCTGAAGGGACGGCCTGAAGGCCGTCCCCTTCGCACAGGAACCCTCTAGAACTCGATCCGGCCCACCAACTGGATGGTGCGCGGAGTGGTAACCGTTCCATTCCACGTGCCGAAAGAGTTTCCAGAAGCCGCGACGTCGGTGACGAACGCATATCCAGTGCCACCGTTGGTATCGCCCTGGTTAATGAAGAAGTGGCTGTTGAAAGTATTGAAGAAGTTGACCTGGAACCTGAAGTTCACTCTTTCGGTGATGTGGGTGTTCTTAGTAAACGCTATATCCAGATCGTGATAGCCGGGTCCGTAGACGGAAGACACTGCCTTCCCGAAGCCGGTGTAACCGAAGCTGGAGAAGTCGTGCTCAAACGCGCTGGGGTTAATGAGCCGGTTATTGTCCGTGACCGGGTTGAAGCTGCTGCGGCCATGCAGCAAGGGCTGCTGTCCCGCTACCTGGCCCGGGACACAGTGTTCACGGAACTCGGGCACCAGGGTATCAGTGGCGCAGGCAGAGGAATAGAACGAGAACGGAATGCCGTACTCATAGCGGAAAATAGGGCTCGTCTGCCAGCCGCTAATCAGAGTGTTGACTATGCCGGAAGAGTTGCTGGCATAGCGTTTGTTTCTCCCGAAGGGAAGGTCATAAACGATCACGACGGAAACAGTAGCCGGGACATTATCCGGAGCGATCGCGCGGGCCCGCGCGTTGTCGTAGGGAGAGAAAGCGCCGCTGTTGCCTCCGGAGCCGACGCCTATGTTGTTGGTGGATTGAACGTTGTTAGAAGCATTGGTGACGAGGTTCTGCAAGGTCAAAGCGCCGAGCAGGTAGAATCCTCCCTGGAAGCGCCGTTCCACGCTGCCCTGGAAAGACCTGTAGATGGAGTTTCCACGCCCCTCGTTAAGACCCTGCAGGACGCCGCAGTATTGCGGGAATGGCAGAAGAGCCTGAGCGATGGTCGGCGCGCATCCCGTCATCTGGGCGTCCCAGCCCACGTAAGGCTGGGAGACGCCATGGAGGGCGAAGGCCGCCGGGCCACCTGGATCGTTGTAGTTGATCGCCAGATCAGAACCGATGGAGGTGATGGTTGGATTCAGGGGGTTCAAGACGTTGATGGGGCCGAGCGCAGTGGGCAGGTGAGTACCCTTGGTGCCGACGTAGGCGAGACTTAAGACCGTGTTGCCCGGTAGCTGACGCTCGACGGTTAGATTCCACTGCCCGGCGTAGGGTCTACGGTTGCCGTCATAAGGCCGGTAAAGGGAGGGCGTCTGGCCGTTGTCAAAGCCGGAGGAGATATTTTGCGTCGGGCCGACCTGGCTGGGGGAAATGCCGGACACAAGATAGATCGCCGGGGTCTTGAAGTTCCCGGCTGACGCTTCGTTCAGGGTTAGATTCTTGTTAAATCCATCCTGCGCCAGACCGCCACCCCACCCAGGATAGAAAGCCTGTCCGAAATAGAGTCCGTAGCCGGCCCGTACAACCGTCTTGTCATTGACGGTGTAGGCAAACCCGACCCGGGGACCGAAGCCTTTCTTGAACGCGAGCTCGGGATACCGCCCGCCGTAACTGGCTGCACCCCACTTTGTTCCTGAGAACGCAAGCCGTCCGGGAAGTTCCGTGCCCGAGGCAGTAACCGCATCCGGGTTGAGCCCGTTGGGGTCAATGAACGATAGGTTGTTGTGCTTATCCACAAACGGGCTGATGTAATCCCAACGCAGGCTGTACGACAAGTTGAGCTTGTTGGAGAGGCGCCAGGAATCGCCAACGTGGAAGGCCCACCCATGTTGCCGCGGGTACTTGCCCAGGATGTTGATGTAGGCCACATTGGCACTCTGGACAGCACCGAGGTAAAAGCTGGCCATAGGATCCCCGGGACAAGCCGAGTTCGCGCAACCTGCGTTACCAGTCGTATCAGCGGCGAAGTTGAAGGTGCCGCCCTGATTTCCTCCGCTATGGATGCTCATGCCTTTGAGCGAATACTCGATACCGGCGGTGACGGTGTGCTTGCCCTGGATCCTGGTGAAGACGTCGTTGACGGCCCAGGTTCCGCGGGTGGTCAGATTGTCAATCGAATTGGGGGGAGCGTTGTTTCCCAATTGCGAGTAGCCCCCGCCAAATGTCATTTCTGGCTGGTAGGTGGAATTGGCCACACCCGGCACTGGGGGCAAACCGGCCTTGCCGTTCAGCGCGTAGTAGCCTTCGTTACGGCTCAGGTAGCCGACGGTAGCGTGGTTGGTCATCAGGCTGGAGAGATTGTGCTCCCAATTCATGCGCTGGATCGGCGCATTCTCCGGATTTGCCGGAGTCGCGGTCGATATAGCGATGGGCAGGTCGCTCTGCGTATTGACACCGCTGAACTGCCACCAGAAGGTGTAGTAGAAGTGGTCCTGTTGCCCGACGTTCACGTCGATGCGAAAGAAATACACGTTCTCGCTGTTGGTTAACGATCCCTGTCCGGACCTGGGGATGAAGTAATTGTTAGTTTCCTGGCCATTGGTTGGGTTCGGCAATTTCGAAAGAAAGACTTTGGCGATCGGATCTTCGAAGTTCGGATCGATCTGGTTATTGGGAATGGGCTGGCCCGCCAGAGCCCCATACTTCCCCGGGTCGAAAGGATAATAGAGCTGGGTGCCGGCGCCGCTGAAGTTTCCCGCCCGCGCATTCAGCGAGGCGATGGAGAGAGTGGAGGAAGCCGCGCCCCCGTGGTCCTGAAAGCCCTCCCAGTTGAAGTAAAAGTAGCCTTTTACGAGATCGCTGCGACTGTGATATTTGGGCAGCCAGATCGGGCCGCCGACGTTTGCGCCAAAGTCGTTTTCTTTGTCTGGCGTCTTGCTCGATGCACCGTACTGCTTGGCGTTCAAGGCGTCGTTGCGAAGATACTCGTAACCGGCGCCGTGGAAAGACTCGCCGCCGCTCCTGGTTTGCACGATGAGCTGGCCTGAAGTGGAGTTGCCGTATTGTGCGTCATAGTTGGAGCCCAGGATTTTGACTTCGCTGGTGATATCGGGCGACATGCCAAAATCGGTCTGCAAGCTCACCATCCCGGATTGATTCATGAAACCTTCCGCCGCCGTGGCACCATCGACGACCGCTTCGTCGCCGGTGATGATGCCGCCATTGGTGCGGGAGTTGTAGGCATTGCCGCCGCCACCGGTGGTCACCCCGGGCATAAAAATAGCAACCGTCACGGACGAGCGGGGCGCGCCGGAGATAACCAGGGGTAGGTTCTGCAGCGTTTCCGGACTTACACCCAAACTGCGGGTGGGGGTTTCATAGTTGATCAGCGAAGCGTCGGCGCTGACGGTGACGGTCTGATTCGTGTTGCCGAGAGTCAGTTTCACGTCGATACGGGCATTCTGATTGACCGCCAGCTCGATGCTTTTGCGCACAAAGGACTCGAAGCTCGGCGCAGTGACGGCAAGGTCGTACACGCCAGGGGTGACATTGCGGAAGTTGTATTCGCCGCCGGCATCGGTCTCGAAGTTCAGCTGGGTTCCGGAGGCTTCGTTGGTAAGGGTGAGCTTTGCGCTGGGTACGACGGCGCCGCTTGGATCCGTTACCGATCCCGAGAGAGAGGCGTTGACGTCCTGGGCGACGCTCTGTTGGTTGAAAGCCAAAAGAAACGCCCCAAGGATAACCGCCAAAAGACACGTACCGAACTTTGAAACGTTGCCTCGCATAGAGCCTCCTTCTAGCTGCACTTCTTTGGCGAGTGCCGTAAAAGTCTTTTCTTGCCTGGTTGACGGGAACAACTTGCATCAGTCCCAGTAGTCAACTTGCACCGAAGTCTAGAAAACCGTGGCCCGAAAGCGAAATCACTTGGGAATTCAGCGGGAAATGTAAGCGCCTGGGAGACGAATGTCAACTGGCAGTTTGACATTTTTTTCCATCGCAGGGTGGGGGATTTACAAAGTGTCCGGCGACGGTTGGCGCTTTCTCCAGCCGTAACGGCGTGTAACCGGCTCCAGTAGCGTGTAACCCGCTGTAGCGGCGTGTAACATGAAGCGATGCGTCAACCAAGCAGAAGGGAAGTTCTTTCCGCGTTGGCTGCTTGTCTGCCCCTGCGCCTCCTGCCCAGAGGATTCCACTCTACCACTCATGCGGCGGAAGAAACGACCTCTCGGGCCCTGTTTCAGCCAGTTGCAGCGACGCAATCGGGCATAACCTGGACGCACTCCAATGGACGGTCCGCTGACTACTATCTGCCGGAAACCACAGGCGCTGGATGTGCTTTTCTGGATTTCGACAACGACGGTTGGATGGATATTTTCATGGTCAACAGCGGACCATGCGATTTCTTTACTCCTGCAAAACCACTGCGCAATGGACTGTACCGGAACAATCGTGACGGAACCTTTACCGACGTGACCGCCAAGGCGGGGGTGGCCGACGCAGGCTACGGCATGGGTGTCGCCGTCGGGGACTACAACCGAGACAGTTATCCCGACCTGTTCGTGACCAGCTATAACCGGTGCATCCTCTATCGCAACAACGGCGACGGAACATTTACTGACGTCACGCTGAAATCGGGTATCGTCACCCCTGGGTGGGCTTCCAGCGCCGTCTGGTTCGATTACGACAATGACGGTCGCCTCGATCTGTTCGTCTGCCGGTTCGTCGAATTCGACAAGGCGGCCAACAAGTTCTGCGGCAATGGGGGCACAGGAGAACGCCACTACTGCATCCCTCGCATTTATCCACCCGCGCATAGCTGGCTGTTTCACAACAACGGGGACGGCACGTTTACCGACGTTTCAGAAGCTACCGGTATCGGCTCAGGTATGGGCAAAGCCTGGGGCGCCGTGGCAACCGACATCAACAATGACGGTTGGATGGATCTCTTTGTCGCCAACGATACCGTCCCCAATTTTCTGTGGGTGAATCATCAAGGCAAGTTCAAGGACGAGGGCGTCGAGGCGGGAGTCGCTTACAGTGCCGACGGCCGCGCCCGGTCGGGGATGGGTGTCGATGCGGCAGATCTCGACCAGGACGGCTGGCAGGATCTCGCCGTGACCAATGTAGATCAGGAGATGTATTCCGTTTATCACAATAATAAAGACGGCACGTTCGACGATCTTTCGCCGGTGAACGGTATTGGAGAAGCGACCCGTTCGATGAGCGGCTGGGGTTTGCGGTTCTTTGATTACGACAACGATGGGGATGTCGATCTGTTCATTGCCAACGGTCACCCCGACGATCAGATCGAAGTGCACTCCGGCAGCGTGACTTATCGCGAACCTTTGCTTCTCTTTCACAATGATGGCGGAAAGCTCAGAAATGTCAGCGCATCCGCCGGTCCGATTTTTCACCAGCCTCTCGCTGCACGGGGCTTGGCGCTGGGCGACTTCGACAACGATGGAGCCGTGGATGTTCTGATCTCAACCAATAATGGGGCGCCACTGCTGCTGCGAAACCAGGCAGCCAAAGGAAACCACTGGCTGGGGGTCAAACTGGTAGGGAAGGACGCCAACATTGACGCGGTAGGGGCCCGTGTAACCTGGAAAGCCGGAGCCCTGAAGCGCACCCGGCTCAAGTCCGGAGGCGGCAGCTATCTCTCCAGCCATGACCCTCGCATGGTGCTTGGCCTTGGCGCACACACCAAAATTGATCAGCTCGAGATTCGCTGGCCCTCTCCAAGCACCCGGGTAGAGAGGTTCACCGATCTGCCAGTAGATCGTTACATTTGCATTGTTGAAGGAAGTGGAATCGTTTCTTGAAATTGGTGGGGACCTGCAGTTTCTTTGGTCACCGGTCCTCGACTGGACTGCCATTCCAGTGCGGTGCTATCGTTCCTTCGGCGTAAGAAGTCGGCTGATGCCGATCGCGCCGGAGGTATTTGATGGCAACCATCCCCGTTGATTCACGTATCACTTCGAAAACCGCAGAGTTCTTCTCGCGGCAGCACCGCATGCTGATCGATGGACGCTTCGTCCTGGCTGCATCCGGCAAGACATTCCCCGTCTACAATCCGGCCACCGGCGACGTGGTGGCGCAAGTGCCCGAAGCTGAGGCGGAAGATGTAGACCGTGCAGTGTTGGCTGCACGCCGGGCCTTTGACGAGGGACCGTGGAGCAAGATGTCCACCTCGCAACGCGGACAGCTGATCTGGAAAGTGGCCGACCTGCTCGAAGCCAACCTGGAGGAATTCGCGGAAATTGAATCGCTCGATAACGGTAAGCCGTTTTCTGTCGCGCGCGTTGCCGATCTTCCCTTGGCCATCGACATGTTCCGCTACATGGCGGGCTGGGCAACCAAGATTTCAGGCTCAACGCTTAACTTTTCCACTCCGGGCGCCTTCCACTCATACACCATGCGCGAACCAATCGGAGTCGTCGGCCAGATTATTCCCTGGAACTTCCCGCTATTGATGGCGGCGTGGAAGCTTGCTCCGGCCCTTGCGGCCGGCTGTTGCGTGGTGCTCAAGGTAGCCGAGCAAACGCCAATGACTGGGCTGCGGCTGGCCGAGTTGTTCGATCAGGCAGGATTCCCGCCGGGTGTGGTCAACATTCTCACCGGCTACGGAGAAGGCGCGGGCGCGCCGCTGGCTGCACATCCACTGGTCGACAAGGTGGCTTTCACCGGCTCGACGGAGGTTGGCAAGCTGATCGTGAAAGCTTCGGCCGGCAACCTGAAAAGGGTAAGCCTCGAACTGGGTGGCAAGAGCCCGGCCATTATCTTTCCCGACGCCGACCTCGAACGTGCGATCCCAGGCACTGCCAGCGCCATTTTCTTTAACCAGGGACAATGCTGCTGCGCCGGCTCGCGGCTCTTCGCGCATGAAAGCGTGTATGAAAAGGTTCTGCAGGGGGTGAGCGATATCGCCGGCGGAATTCACATGGGCGCCGGCATCGACCCCAAAACCCAGATGGGACCTCTGGTCAGCGAAGAGCAGTTCGATCGGGTCACCGGCTATATTGACTCCGGCATAAAAGAGGGAGCCAAGATAGCTGCCGGTGGAAAACGACATGGGGACCGCGGGTATTTCGTTCAGCCCACCGTGATGACCAATACCAAACCAACCATGAAGGTCGTTCAGGAAGAGATCTTTGGTCCCGTTGTGTGCGCGGAATCATTCTCTGACGCCGATCTGGATCGAGTGGCACGGGAGGCGAACAACAGCATCTATGGACTCGCCGCCAGCGTGTGGACCCGGGATCTGAGCACCGCGCACAAGATGGCGCGGCGCCTCCAGGCAGGTACGGTCTGGATCAATTGCCATAACGTCTTCGACGCTTCCCTTCCCTTTGGCGGATATAAACAGTCCGGCTGGGGCCGTGAGATGGGCGAAGAAGTGCTCCAAAACTATACACAAGTGAAGGCCGTGACCGCGGCTTTATAGAACGAAATGCCTCAGAGCCGGAGTATCTCCGGCTCTGAGGACAACACCGCAGCCGAAACCTTCATCTCTTAAGCACGATGGCAAAACAAGATCACCCCGACAGTGATGTCCACAAGGGAGCGGTTGAAGAAGAAACCAGTGAGCCCTCCAGCAACGGCAAGCCCAATTTGCATGACCAGTTGGGCCACCGGGATCAGGACGAAATGCTCAAGGATTCCGACACGGATTTTCCTGAGCCTGGATCGAGTCCGGAGCACAGCGGAGAGCGCCGCTAGGATTCTCCTCCCCGGAGCGTTTTTTCTCGGCGTGCTGCTGGGCGCCGCTACTCTCACTACGTTCCAATTCCGCCTTTCTCCCGGACCGCGCCTGGTCGGCACGCGCGCCGATAGTTCGGGTGTGGGTTCTGTTACCGCGACGCTCGAGGGCAGTGAGCTCAAGATCAAGGGGTCATTCAGCGGACTGCTCGCCGTGCCTACGGGTGCGCATCTGTTCATGGGTTCTCTCCCCGGCGTGCGCGGACCGCGCATCGCCGATCTCACCGTCTCTCCGGCCACGAGTGGCACGCTGAGCGGCACCCTACAGCTCAACGTCAGCCAACTCGCCGCCCTGCGCAAGGGCGGTCTTTATGTCGAGATCGACAGTGATAAGGCGCCCGAGGGTGACCTTTGGGGCTGGATCATTCCGCAATAAGGCCGGCGTGGGTTACGCTGGTCTGCGCGGGAGAAGCATGACAAGAAGGATTGCGTTGGCGGCAAGCGCCCTGGCCCTGTGGAGTTGCGGCGCGGTTGCCCAGCAGGACACCGGTCCGTTCACATCGGGGCAGGCCGCGCAAGGCCATGCCGATTACTCCACTGCTTGCGCCAGTTGTCATCGGGAAAATTTAACCGGCGGGGGAGAAGCGCCATCGCTTGCCGGCGGCAATTTTCTCAAGTCGTGGGGTGACCGTTCGACGCGGGAACTCTACGACTATCTCCATGCGGCCATGCCTTTAGGCAAGGGCGGAAGCCTGAGCGACCAAACCTATCAGAACATCGTCGCCTTTCTCCTCCTGGCTAACGGCGCAACTGCGGGCGGGAAACCTTTCGCGTCGGACACGGATGTGAAGATCGGCAATATTGCCAACGGCCAGGTTCCCGTTGGGCTCTCCTTCCAGGGACAGGCAACGCCACTTGCTCGCAGCGGGCTTACGGTCGCGGGACAGATACCGCACTACACGCCGGTCACCGATGAGATGCTCAACCATCCCACGGACGGCGACTGGCTTATGTTCCGCCGCAATTATCAGGGTTGGAGCTTTAGCCCGCTCAGGCAAATTGACGCCGGCAACGTGAAAAATCTGCAGCTTAAATGGGCGTGGGCGATGAATGAGGGTGGCGCTAATGAGGTGACGCCCATCGTGCACGACGGCATCATGTTCCTTTCCAATACTGACAATATCGTGCAGGCGCTCGATGCCAAGACTGGCAAGCTGATTTGGGAAAACCGTATCGGCCCACGATCGCCATATTTGTATGGAGGCAATCGCAGCCTCGCGCTTTATCAGGAGAGGGTATTCGTAGCTACCACGGATGCTCATCTGGTCGCACTCGACGCGCGCAGCGGCAAGATTGCCTGGAAGGTTGCGATCGGCAGCAAGGGCCATAACCAGACCGGAGGCGTGATGGTCATTCATGGCAAGGTGCTGGTTGGTCTCACGGGTTGCAGCGGGTACGGGACCGAGAAGTGCGCCATCACCGCTTTTGACGCTGATACCGGCGCGCAGGATTGGCGTTTCACTACCATCGCCCTCAAGGGGACACCGGGCGGCGAGACCTGGAACGGACTTGACGATCTCTATCGCGCGGGCGGCGAGACCTGGATTGCAGGCACATACGATCCTGATCTCAATCTGACCTATTGGGGTGTGGCTCAAGCCAAGCCCTGGATGCGGGCCAGCCGCGGCACCGGGGACGGCGCCGCCCTCTACACCAGCAGCACGGTAGCGCTCGATCCCGACACCGGCAAGCTGAAATGGTATTACAGCCACTCGCCGGGCGAGTCGCTCGATCTCGACGAAGTTTTTGAGCGCGTGCTGATCGATCACGGTGGGCAGAAGACCGTCATGACCATCGGTAAAGCCGGCATCCTGTGGAAGCTGGACCGGACGAACGGTAAGTTCCTCGACTACAGAGAAACCGTGCTGCAGAACGTATTCGTGCACATCGATCCCAGGACAGGCGTGCCGACGTATCGCGACGACATCATCCACAGCAAGACCAATGAGTGGATCCAATCCTGCCCCAGCGAGGAGGGGGCCCACAACTGGCAGGCGATGAGTTATTACGAACCCAGCGACCTGCTCATCATCCCGCTCTCCCAAAGCTGTGACGAGCTGAACGGACATGATGTCGAGAGGAAGGCGGGCTCGGGCGGTGTCGCGGCCGCGGTGCGGGTTTACGAGATGCCGGGCACTGGTGGCAACATGGGCAAGCTCGCCGCGTATGACTCCGGGAGCATGAAGGAGGTCTGGTCCTTCCAGCAGCGCGCTCCGTTTCTTACTGCAGTGCTTTCGACCGGCGGGGGCATCGCCTTTGTCGGGGATTACGACCGCTCGTTCAAAGCCGTGGATGTGAAGAGCGGCAAGATTTTGTGGGAGACGCAGCTCGGCACGACGGTGCAGGGCTATCCCGTCTCGTTCAGCGTGGATGGCAAGCAGTATGTTGCAGTGACTACTGGCCTGGGCGGCGGGAGTCCGGAGAACATGCCCAACGTGATCCTCACCGAGGTGCATCGTCCTGATACCGGCCAGCAGCTCTATGTGTTCGCTTTACCTGATGGGCTTGGTAGATAAACCTATCGTGATGTGGATTGAGATTTGTTAATTTCCCACATCTCGCAAAAGCGCGAGATATGGGGCACCCAGAGTTGTTGCTGGAGGAGGAAGGTGGATATGAGGAGACGAGATTTTCTGGCCTCAGGTCTCGGGCTAGTGGCGAACATGGCATCTGCCCAGCATCTGAACGCTTCACCTCCGCCACCAAGACGGGAGCTGCCGCATCGCAAGGTGCAGACTAAGCCGCTGTTCAAGGCTCCGCCAGGCTATCCCAACGCGGTAGCCATCGTGCCGGAGGGTCTGTGGGTCGCTGAACAGAAGGCGCAGAATTATGGCAAAGACGCCAAGCGCTCGCCGGAAGCCTGCTGGCTGCTTGACTGGAACGGCAAGTTGCTGAAGACGGTGCTGACTGAGTCCTGCAACACCAGCGGAATGGCCTTTGGAGATGGTTGTGTCTGGATGGGCGCCAATGGCGGCCCGGAAGGTATCTACCAGACCGACATGAACTCGAAGACCGTCTCCCACCGGCAGATCCCGCTGGGGCCACCGGACGATGGGGGCGGCTGCCACGGCCTGATGTGGCATGCAGACAAACTCTGGATCGTGGCCAACCGTTTGCGCGCCATCCTGCGGGTCGATCCTAAGACCTGGGAGCCGGAATTTATCATTCCGATCACGACCGCGCGCTGGCACGGCATTGCCTGGGACAACGGAGCAGTTTGGATGGTGACGGGCACCTCCGATGTGGATCGCTACATCGAGCAGGACGGCAAGCTGACCCACACGACTACGCCGGGCCTGGTTAAGTACGACGCAACGACGGGACAGGCGCTGGAGACGGCGGAGTTTGTCCAAGGGTCGGCCGATCCGCACGGCTTGGCCATGCACAATGGCGTTCTGATCAGTTGCGACGCAGGCGTGGGACCGCCGGGCTTTGAACTCACCCAAAGCCCCAACAGCGGCTATATTTTCGAGATCGAGTTTATCTAGTTAGCCGATTTTGGTGAGCTGGCCCTGGTTCAGTTCTTTCCAGTTCCGCCCATTGTCTTCGCTGAACTCGGTACGAAAGTGCATTACCTTGTCGGAAAGAAACTCATCGTTGGTCAGGAACATGATGGTCTTGTCCTGGTTCTGCACTTCGGTGCCGAAGCTCCAGATGTTTCCTTTAACCTGCATCGGTAATTCGCGCGGAGAGTCGTCTTTGTCTACACCAAAGAATTTGTAGGTTTTATTGGCTTCGTCGTAGGTGTAGACCGACAGGCTGTTGCTGACACCGGTGGGGCCGTTCATCAGGTGGTCGCACAGGATGAAGCCATGGTGGGGAGACCAGGTGCAGGTCATCTCAGAGGTTACCGAGGCGGCCTCACTGTAAGGAGTAGTCATTACCTGGGTTTGGGACTCCCACGTCCCTACCCAGACGTCCATCTTGGTTATCTCCGGGGCAAGCTTGGGGACCGCCAAGTGATCGCTGGCGAGCGCCAGGGTACTTGCGGCAACGACAGACAGATATATTCCTCGAAGGAAATTCTTACGCATGCCAACCCCTTGCCCTGTTTGGAGAAACGAGCTGATGATACAACTTTTAGGGGAGGGTTGAACAACAATTGCTGCATCTAATTAGTACCCACGATTCCAAAAGAGCACGCCCCGAGGGTAACGTAGTGTCAAATTTACCTAGGGGCGTGTTTCGGGCTGTGGCTACTGATGCCTCTGCATAATCTGGTCGAGCACCTGGCGCGAGGGGCGAACGCGGGACTCCGGGAGAGTGGCCAGGGGTTCATCCACCAGGTTCAGCATGTCGGTGAAGCTGGGCTTAGTGGTATCGACGTAAAAGACGCCGGTCAGGACCTCACCCTGCTCATGGGCTCGCATGAGGGCAGTCACGGCGCCGATCCGGTTGGTGGGGTCGTAATCCTCGTGGAGCTTGCGCAACCGCATGTGGGATCCGTCGTGCATCTTCACGTCATAGGTCGTCCCGGGGTCGTAATCGACGGCGATCTCTTCGAAAGAAGGAACGAAACCTACCTCGTTCACCGCCTCCTCGTGCTCCTGGACGTACTTGTAGCTCTTGGTTGAGCCTTCGTGGTCGTTGAAGGTGACGCAGGGAGAGATGACGTCGAGCATCACCGTGCCGCGGTGGGCAATGGCCGCCTTGAGCATGGCCAGCAACTGCTTCTTGTCCCCAGAGAAGGACCGGCCGACGAAGGTCGCGCCCAACTCGACCGCCATCACACAGGTGTCGATCGGCGGCAGGTCGTTGATGACCCCGGTTTTGAGCGTCGAGCCCACGTCGGCAGTGGCCGAGAATTGCCCCTTGGTTAGCCCGTAAACACCATTGTCCTCAATGATGTAGATCAGAGGGAGATTGCGCCGCATGACATGGGCGAATTGGCCAAAGCCGATGGAAGCCGTATCTCCATCGCCGCTGATACCCAGGCCCATCATGGTGTGGTTGGCCATGAGCGCCCCAGTGGCGACCGAAGGCATGCGCCCGTGGACGCTATTGAAGCTGTGCGCCCGGCTCATGAAATAGGCGGGGGTCTTGGAAGAGCAACCGATACCCGAGAGCTTCATCACCCGCTCGGGAGCGACTCCCATCTCATACATGGCATCGACAATGCGCTCGGAAATGGCATTGTGTCCGCAACCAGCGCAGAGCGTCGTCTTGCTCCCGCGGTAGTCCAACACTTGAAGGCCAAGGCGGTTCTTCTTGGGTCCGGGCGCCACCGGTGGGTTCAGAGTCGTCGCCATTAGATTTCCTCCTGAAGGACCAGCTGGTCGGTCACAGTGCGTGCGTCGAGGGGCAGGCCGTCGAAGTGGCGAATGCTTCTCAACTTGGTGATTTGGTCGGCGGCCAGGTCGAGCTTAAGCAGACTGAGCATTTGCCCATCGCGATTCTGCTCAATCACGTAGATCCGCGAGTGAGCGGCTACAAAAGCGTGCACTTCGGAGGAAAAGGGAAAGGCGCGCAAGCGCAGATAGTCGGTTTCAAGCCCATATTCTTTTTTGAGCTGATCGCGGCTCTCGCGCACCGCAAAGTCAGAGCTGCCGAAGGCAATCAATCCTATTTTGGACTTGCCTGTCTGCACCATTTCCGGTGCAGGCACCAGGGTGCGCGCTGTTTCGAACTTCCTGGCCAGGCGCTCCATCAGGCTCTGATATTCGTCCGGTCGTTCGGTGTAAAGCGCCTTCTCGTTGTGGCCACTGCCGCGGGTAAAGTAGGCAGCCTTGGGATGGTCGGTTCCGGGCAGGGTGCGGTAAGGGATGGCATCGCCGTCCACGTCTTTATAGCGCTCGAAGCCACCCAACCGCTCCAGGTCTTCGGCGGAGAGTACCTTGCCCCGATTCAACGGTTTCTCCGGATAGATAAACGCGTCTGACATCCAGTTGTTCATTCCGATATCAAGGTCAGAGAGAACAAAGACGGGAGTTTGCAATTGCTCGGCCAGGTCGAAGGCCTCCATCGCGAATTGGTAGCATTCGCTGACCGAGGCGGGCAGTAGCATGACGTGCTTGGTATCGCCGTGCGATAGGTAGGCAATCGCCAGCAGGTCACCCTGCATGGTGCGCGTCGGCATACCGGTGGAAGGACCGACTCGCTGGATATCGAAGATCACCCCGGGAATCTCAGCGTAATAGCCCAGACCGGCAAACTCGGTCATCAGGGAAATGCCTGGACCGGAAGTAGAGGTCATGGAACGCGCGCCAGCCCAGCCGGCGCCCAGCACCATTCCGATAGCTGCCAGTTCGTCTTCCGCCTGTACGATGGCGAAGTTTGCTTTGCCATCTTCTTCAACGCGGTACTTCTTCATGTAATCGATGAGGCTCTCAACCACGGAAGAAGAGGGCGTGATGGGGTACCAGGTAACCACGGTGACCCCAGCGAACATGGCGCCCAGGGCGGCGGCCGAGTTTCCGTCGATGATGATCTTGCCCTCGGTCGCGTGCATGGGCTCGAGGATCAACGGGTCCTGCTTGGTCAGGGACTTGGCCGCGAAATCGTAGCCGGCTTTTACCGCGGTCCAGTTCAGGTCAGCGGCCTTCTGTTTTTTGGCAAACTGGCGGCGCACGGACTTCTCGACCACAGTAAGATCCATGGCGAGCAACTGTGCCACAACGCCCACGTAGACCATGTTGCGGACCAGCTTACGCAGCTTGGCTTCAGGGCATACCGCAGCCGTCAGCTTGTCGAAAGGAACTGGATAGCAGATGACATCGTCGCGATACTGCTTGAGGTTTAAGGCCTCGTCGTAAATGGCGGCTCCGCCTGGGGGCAGCGAAAGGATGTCTTCCTTCCCCGTCTCGGCATTCATCGCGACCAGCAGTTCTATTTCTCGCCTGCGCGCGACGTATCCCTGTTTGCTGGCGCGAATGGTGTACCAGGTCGGCAACCCCGCGATGTTGGATGGGAACAGGTTTTTTCCGCTTACCGGAATACCCATTCCGAAGATGCTTTTGAGCAGGACCAGGTTGGCGGACTGCGAGCCGGACCCGTTTACGGTGGCTACCTGGATGCTGAAGTCATTGATGATCCGCTTGGATGTTGGCGTCTGTAGTGCCGCTGAGCTACCCGCTCCGGGTGCTCTTACGGCAACGTCTCCTGTCGCCATTTGGCCGGATTCCTTCCCCGATGAATTGAGCGGCACCATCGCCGGCCAGACCTCTTGTTGCCGTCTGGATCAAGAAGGACCCCTGATCTCCGCTACCAACATTATAGTTCAGTGATTTGCCGGGCTTTAATCTGGGGCGTCCAATGGCTCTAATTCGCCACTGGGCGGGAGAAATCCCGATCTCAGAGGCATTGCCAGATCGGAATACAATAATGGCATGCTGCTCGAAGGCATTTTTGCCGCCGCAACCACGTGTTTCTATCCGGACGGACGCCCGTACTGGCGAAAGCTGGAAGCAAACATTGAGCGCTACTCGCGCACACCGATGAGTGGGGTGGTAATGCTGGGCTCGACTGGCGAGGCGGTTATGCTGAGCGACGAGGAGTCGCGGGAAGTGCTGCGCGTGGCCCGGTACGCGTCGGCCCCAGAGAAGGTTTTGCTAGCGGGAGTGGGCCGCGAAAGCGTGATTGAGACCTTGCGCCTGGCGGATTATGCCGCTGAGCTCGAGTACGATGCGATCCTGGTGCGCACGCCTCATTTTTACCGTAAGCAGATGAGAAACCGGGAGATGCTGACCTATTACCAGGCGGTGGCAGACCGCTCTCCGTTGCCTGTGCTGCTTTACAGTGTGCCGAGCTGCACGGCGTACGACCTGCCCGTCGAGGTGGTCGCCGAGCTGGCCATGCATCCGAATATTGCGGGCATGAAGGATTCGAGCGGGAATGTGGAACGGATCGCAGACTTGGTGAAAGCCACACGTGCGGCCAGGAAGCGGACGGTGACGGTCACTACCGTCTTTGCCGCAGTCACGTCGAGGATGCTCTCTCCGCAGACGGGACAGCAGGAAAGTAATGCGGGATCTACCTTCGTAGCCGCTGGCGAGCTTGTTTCCGGCGCCACAGCAATCGCCGTGGCGGCGCCGCGGCCCCCGCTAAAGACGCGTACCAAGGAGGTGGGTTTCCAGCTGCTCTGCGGTTCTGCCCAGACCCTCTACCCATCGCTCGAAGCCGGTGCCACGGGTGGGGTGCTGGCGCTCGCAACGTTTGCCCCCCAGGCCTGCTGCGAGGTTTATACGGCGTGGGCAGAGAAGGACGCAGCACTGGCAGCGGAAAAGCAGGAGCGGATTGCCCGGGCGGGAATCGAGATCGCCGGCAAAATGGGGATTCCCGGGGTGAAGTACGCGCTCGACCTAAACGGATATTATGGCGGCCGGCCGAGGATGCCGCTGCTACCCCTCACCGGGGATGAGCAGCGGGTGGTCGACGAGTTGATGGTGGATATTCGTAACTAGAACAGTTTCACGGCAGGTCCCTGCGGTTTCTTCTTAGTGCGCGGCGACCTGCTCCCTGCGGAGTTCCTGCAGTGCGTTGACGGTGATCTGGCGGCGCTGAGTCGCGGCAATTCCCTCTGCCGCGGCTCTTGCTGCCGCAATGGTGGTGATGGTGGGTATCCGCTGGGTCACCGCAGCTCTGCGAATTGCTCTCTCGTCAAAGAACGTGTCCTGGCCATGCGGAGTGTTAACGATGAGCTGAATACGCTCTCCCTTGATCAAGTCCACCACGTTCGGCCGGCCTTCCTTCACTTTGTAGACTCGCTCCACAACCATGCCGGCGCGCTCTAATACATCCGCAGTACCCTGGGTGGCGACCAGGTGAAAACCCAGCTCCACATACTGCCGGGCGAGGTCCACCACCACGGCTTTGTCGCGATCATTCACGCTGAAGAAGGCGGTGCCCTTCACCGGCAACACCTGCCCGGCTGACAATTGTGCCTTGGCGAAGGCTTCGCCGAAATTATCGGCCACGCCCATCACTTCGCCGGTTGACTTCATCTCCGGTCCCAACACCGTGTCCACACCGGGAAACTTGTTCCAGGGAAAGACCGGCGATTTCACGAAAAAGTGGCTTCCGGTGGCCAGATCGGTGCGCTCGGCCACCTGCTCCGGCATCAACTCGCGCAAGGTACGGCCAGTCATCAACCGCGCAGCCATTTTGGCCAGTGGCACCCCGGTTGCCTTGGAGACGTACGGGACGGTGCGGGAGGCACGTGGATTTACTTCGATGACGAATACCTTGTCCTGCTCCCCGGAGCGGCGCTGAATGGCGAACTGCAGGTTCACGAGGCCGATAACATTCAATGCGAGGGCAAGCTCGCGAGTGTATTTGCGGATGGTATCGAGTGTTGTGGCCGCCAGGTCGGCTGCGGGCAGCACGCAGGAGGAATCGCCGGAGTGGATGCCCGCTTCTTCGATGTGCTGCATGATGCCGGCAATCACCACATCTCTGCCGTCGCACAGCGCGTCCACATCCACTTCAACCGCATCCTCAAGAAAGTGATCGACCAGGACGGGGCGCTCCTGGGAGTACTCCACCGCTTCGCCCATGTAGCGGCGCACCGCATCAGCGTCGTAGGCGATGACCATCGCGCGGCCGCCCAATACATAGGACGGGCGCACCAGCACCGGGTAGCCGACGCGTTCCGCGCCTTCCAGGGCTTGCTCGACGGTGGTGACCATGGCGCCGGGCGGCTGGGGAATATTCAGGTCCTCCAGCAGCTTGCCGAAGCGTTTGCGGTCTTCCGCCAGATCGATGGATTCGGGAGAAGTGCCCAGGATCGTAATTCCCTCTGCCTTCAATGGGAGGGCGAGGTTCAGCGGAGTCTGGCCGCCAAACTGGACGATCATTCCAATCTCGGCGCCAGAGGAGGCCTCGTGCTCATAGACGGCCAAAACGTCTTCCAGGGTCAACGGTTCGAAGTACAGGCGGTCGCTGGTGTCGTAATCGGTCGACACCGTCTCTGGATTGCAGTTGACCATAATGGTTTCGTAGTCGTCTTCCCTCAGCGCAAACGCAGCATGGCAGCAGCAATAATCAAACTCAATTCCCTGCCCGATGCGATTGGGCCCGCTGCCCAGAATGATCACTTTGCGTCTCGCTGTGGGCGGCGCTTCATCCTCCTCTTCATAGGTCGAATAGAGATAGGGCGTATCACTGTCGAATTCTGCAGCGCAGGTATCCACCTTCTTGAACACTGGCTTGACGCCGTGACGCCGCCGCAGTTCCCTCACCGCGGTCGCGCCATCCAGGCTATCCATGTTCCATACTTCGGCGATCCTTGCATCGGAAATGCCCATACGCTTGGCCTTGCGCAGCACATCCGGCGGCATGGTCTCGAGCGAATAGTCGGCGAGCTTCTGGATGGCTTCAGTGACCTCTTTAATTTGATAAAGAAACCACGGGTCCATCGACGTCATGCGGGCTACTTCACGCACCGAGAGACCGGTGCGGAAGGCATAGCGGATGTAGTTCAGGCGCTCGGGCTGCGGCGTCACCAGGCGCTGTGTCAGCCGCCGCGGCTCAATCACCTCCGTACTTATGCGTTTGCCGGTGTCGAGAGAACGCAGCGCCTTCATCAACGCTTCTTTGAAGGTGCGGCCCAGGGCCATCACTTCGCCAACGGACTTCATCTGCGGCCCAAGGTTCTCATCGGCTCCGGGGAACTTCTCGAACTGCCACTTGGGAATCTTCACCACTACGTAGTCGATGCTCGGCTCAAAGCATGCCGGCGTTTTGCGTGTGATGTCATTGGGAATTTCATCGAGCGTGTAGCCGATTGCCAGCTTAGCCGCGATCTTGGCGATGGGAAAACCAGTGGCCTTCGAAGCCAGCGCCGAAGACCGCGATACCCGCGGATTCATCTCAATAACAGTCATCCGCCCGGTGGCCGGGTTTACCGCGAACTGCACGTTGGAGCCACCGGTTTCGACGCCGATCTCGCGCATCACGCGGATCGCCGCGTCGCGCATGGATTGGTACTCGCGATCGGTCAAGGTCTGAGCCGGCGCCACCGTGATCGAATCGCCGGTGTGCACACCCATCGGGTCCATGTTCTCGATGGAACAAATGATGATCACGTTATCGGCGAGGTCGCGGACCACTTCGAGCTCGTATTCCTTCCAGCCCAGCACCGACTCTTCGATCAAACACTCGTGCACGGGAGAAAGATCGAGTCCGCGACCCAGGATATCCATCAGTTCTTCGCGGTTATAGGCGAGGCCGCCGCCGGAGCCGCCCAGGGTAAAGGATGGCCGGATGATAACCGGGAAGCCGATCTTGGCCGCGAATTCCACGCCGTCGCGAATATTGTTCACCAGCGCAGAGCGCGGAACATCGAGGCCTATGCGCGCCATGGCGTCTTTGAAGAGCAGGCGATCTTCCGCTTTCTTGATGGCTTCGAGACGGGCGCCAATCATTTCTACGTCGTATTTCTCGAGAATGCCGGCATCGGCAAGATCTACGGCAAGATTCAGAGCCGTCTGCCCTCCTACGGTGGGCAGCAGGGCAAATTTTCCGGTGCGGTGACCGTTGGCATCGGTCATCCGCTCGGACTCGCGGCGGATGATCTCCTCTGCATACTCCGTGGTCAAGGGCTCGATATAGGTGCGGTCCGCAAGCTCCGGATCGGTCATGATGGTGGCCGGGTTGGAATTGACCAGCACCACCTCGTAGCCTTCGGCCTTAAGCGCTTTGCAGGCCTGAGTGCCGGAATAATCGAACTCCGCCGACTGCCCTATCACGATCGGCCCGGAGCCGATCACTAGAATTTTGGTTATATCGTTCCTGCGTGGCATTTTATTTATTCCGTTCCAACGGGCGGAGCTTGCCCTGACTTTTGAAAGCGACCATAGCTCTGCCAATGGGCTTAGCCAATTCCGGTTTTTGAAGGGGCGGGGCTTCAGCCCCGCCATCAGACCCAGCTAAGAAGAGCGGCTTTAGCCGCTGAGGGATCGGGTCTAGATTTATCCCAAGGTATCGGTACTCCTCTGACGAAGAGCAGAGCTTGTTTTTGACAGGATTTTGCCGCGTATAGGCACGGTGACTGTCCCAATCCTCAGCATCTCGAATCCGATGATCTGAAAAACCCAGCTGCCAGATATTGTGATGGCAGTCGAAAGCTTGCCTTGCTCGGAACGAGAATCCACCCTTAATTTTCTGCATCGCTCTTTCGAGACTCTCGCGAAGGGTAATGATTATGTGGAAATGGTTGGGCATCACCACGTAGGCGTGAAGCAGATAAGAATCGCCTCGATAATGTTGTAAAACTTCCTCCATCAATAAGGCCCAACGCTCGTGGCGAAAAAATGGCTGTCGGTCAACGGTCTGAGAGCTGACGAAGTAGGTCCGTCCGCCACTACTGACAGTTTCTCTCGCTGGACGCATCGCCACCCTCAGCGGCTAAAGCCGGGTATTGTTTGGTAGATTAACGGACGGGCTAAAGCCCGTCCGTTCAAAAATGTCAGTGCGTCACCTTCCACCCTACATCGCAGCCCCCCTACAAGCTTCATCGCTTCCACTCTTGCATCAGTTTCCGGAAATCGCGAAAGAGGTAGTTGGAGTCGTGGGGGCCGGGGCTTGCTTCGGGATGGTACTGCACACTGAAGAGCGGCAACGAACGATGGCGCAGGCCCTCGAGCGTGTTGTCGTTCAGATCGACATGGGTAAGCTCGACCTCGCTCTGGTTGATCGAGTCTGGATCGACCGCATAGTTATGGTTGTGCGCGGTGATTTCCACTTTGCCGGTCTCTGTCTGTTGCACCGGATGGTTTCCGCCGTGGTGACCAAACTTGAGCTTGTAGGTCCTACCACCGAGGGCCAGGCCGACCAACTGGTGCCCCAGGCAGATGCCAAACATCGGCTTTCGTCCAACCAGCTTGCGGATATTTTCCTGGGCATAGGTCACCGGCTCGGGATCACCCGGCCCGTTGGATAAAAAAATGCCGTCAGGGTTCAGGGCCAACACATCCTCCGCCGAGGTTTCCGCAGGCACTACAGTGACCCGGCAGGCTTCGCGGGCCAGCATGCGCAGAATGTTGTGCTTGATGCCAAAATCGTAAGCCACTACATGCAGATCCGGGGGCGGCAACTTCAGGGTCTCGTCGCCCTGTTGCAAGGGATCGCCGTTGAAGTTGCGCCGATCGCTGCAGTCCCATTGGTATAGGGACTTGGTGCTCACGACCTTCGCCAGGTCAGTACCATCCATCTTGCGTATGCCGCGAGCCTTGAGGATGAGTTTGTCCGGATCCGTCTCGAGCGACGAAATGACTCCACGCAGCGAACCATATGTACGCAAATGACGAACGACAGCCCGAGTGTCGATCTCAGCAATCACGGGAACGTTGAACCGCTCGAGGTACTCTTCGGTGACCTGCTGGGAACGCCAGTTGGAACTTATGGGCGAAAACTCTCGCGTTACCAGGCCTTCGATGTATGGGCGGCTGGCCTCGTTGTCGGCGGCATTGGTGCCGTAGTTTCCGATTTGCGGATTAGTGAGTACGACAATCTGTCCAGCGTAGGAAGGATCGGTAAAGATTTCCTGGTAGCCTGTCAGGGCGGTATTGAAAACCACTTCGCCAAAACATTCGCGTTTGGCGCCATAGCTCTCACCGCGGAAGATGCGCCCGTCTTCGAGCGCGAGGATTGCCTGCATGGCTTCTCCGTCGAGTGGATTCAGTCAAGTTTATCAGGTATTAGCGGTGAATCAGTGGATGATTCCCATGTCTTCGGCCGGCCAATAAACAAATGCGGCCTTGCCGTAGATGAGATCCTGAGGCACCGGTCCGAAGTCACGGCTGTCACTCGAAATGGAGCGATGATCGCCCATAACGAAATACTCGCCGGGCGGAATGACCATTGCGTCCTGCGATCGGCTGTCGTGAAACCTTCTGGGCACGTAAGGCTCCGGCAAGAGCCTGCCGTTGATGTAGGTACGGCCGTCATCAATGCGCAGCTCGTCACCGGGCTCCGCAATCACGCGCTTGATATAGCTCTTCTGGGGATCACGCGGGTAGTGAAAAACCACCACATCGCCACGATGAACGCTCTCAAAGTGATAGACAAACTTATTGATGAACAGCCGGTCCTGGTCTCCCAGGCGAGGCAACATACTGGTGCCTTCCACCCTTACCGGCTGATAGAGGAAAGTGATGATGAAAAAAGAGACGGCTAGAGAGAACAGCATGTCGCGGCCCCAAAGCCAGAAACTACGGCCGCGCTGGTCTTCCTGATCCATTAGTTGCAACCCGGGCTTCCAAACGGACACAGAATTCGCTGCTTCCGCATGGGTTGCTGCTGACTGGCGGGAACCATCTGCGCCTGACCGTTGGTCTGTTCGATACCGGCGAGCTGCGATTCCTGTAAGACCAGCGGCCGCTGCAAGACCATCTCGACCGATGTTCCCGAAGGAATAACGATGTCGTTACCGCGTGTGAAAAGAGTGTAGATGGTGCCTGCGGCTGCACCAGCGAGTGAGCCATAGCCAACTCCCTTAGCGATGTCTCCTGACGCTGCGCCACCAATGACTCCGCCCTCGGCTCCGATCGCCGCACCTTTGAGCACATTGGCGACATCACGGCCCTTGTTACCGGCCTGCTCTACCGTGCCTTCGCTGTCCTTCACTTTGGCGCCGTCAGATCCGGGCAAACTGTTGAGGACTCCAGGGACTTCAACCACCTGGCCGTTGGGGAAGATCATGGTGGTGAAGTGCAGGTCGAGTTGCGCTCGTCCCTTTACCCGGCCCGGCCGCTGGACCCGGTCGACAACACCCTGCACATAAACACCGACCGGAATCATGATTCGCGAACTGCCAACAACCGGGAAAGAGGAAACCATGTAGACGCCATCTCCCTGCTGTGCAGTTTTGGTGTTGATCGCGCTCTTGAGCGATAACAGTACTTTGGTTCCGGCGGGAACAGTGAAAGTCTTGGGGGCCGCGACGGCGGACGGTTGAGCCTGGGCGGCGGTCTGCGCCAGTCCCAGGGCGGCGGCCATTCCGGCTAACAACCCCACTACGGCGACCTTTCCGTGAAGGCTCATCCCAACAACCTCAGTTCACAAGTATAGACGGCTCCCAAGGTCGATCGGAGAGCGCAGTGGTGCATTTGTCCTGAAGTGGAGCGACTGGTCGGGTAACATCGCTGGTGGTAACCATGTTTCCACCGCAAGTGACAATTCCAGCCTCCGCGGCTGCGCAGCGGTTTCACTTTGCCGAAGCGTACTCCATTCTTGAGCGAGCGATTTCGGAAAGGGCATTTCCCGGTGCGGTCTTCAGTGTGCTCGCGCAAGGCCAGGTGCTCGCGCTCGATGGCGTTGGCGGCTTTACCTATGACCGATCTGCGGCGGCAGTTACCGCGTCTACTGTCTATGACCTGGCCAGCATCACTAAGGTGATCGCAACGACTTCCATGGCCATGCTCCAGTACCAGAATGGGGCGCTTTCACTCGACCAGCCTCTGGGACGGATCCTTCCTGGCTTTGTTCAGGGAGAAGCCGCCGGAAGTGCACGGCACCAGGTGACGCTACGCATGCTGCTCGCGCACGCTTCGGGGCTACCCGGTTACAAGCGCCTATTCGAGGGGGCGAGTGGACGAGAGGAATTGCTCCACGCCTGCCTCCGTCTACCCCTGGAAAGCTCCCCTGGGAACCGCGCGGAGTACTCCGATCCGGGATTTATCCTCTTGGGCGAGGCGCTCAAAGTCATTGCCGGCGAGGGTCTGGAAAGCTTCTGCGCGCGCGAAGTATTCGCGCCCCTGTCCATGACCAGCACCTGCTTTCGACCGCCCGCTGATTGGCGAGCGGCCATCCCGCCGACCGAAGAAGACACGACTTTGCGCCACCGCATCATCCAGGGAGAGGTCCAGGATGAGAATTGCTTTGTCCTGGGGGGAATTGGCGGCCATGCCGGCCTTTTCTCCAACGCCCTCGATCCGCTGCTTTATGCGCAATGCATGCTGGACCAGCAGCAACTTTTCGCGCCGGAGGCCATCCGGCTCTTCACTGCCCGCGCTGAGCTGCCGCCGGGGAGTTCGCGGGCGCTGGGATGGGATACGCCCTCCCAGCCTTCGTCGTCGGGCAGATTTTTCAGCCGCCACTCGGCCGGCCATCTCGGCTACTCGGGAACGTCGCTGTGGATCGATTTCGAGCGCCGCCTAGCCATCGTGCTGCTTACCAATCGCACCTGGCCCCAGCGCGAGAGCCAGGCCATTCGCACGGTTCGTCCTGCCTTCTACGACGCAGTGATGGAAGCATTGGATCGGGGTAAAGTGCCATAACCCAAAAGTGTTTGCGTGGTTGGCACGCCAAGCCCTAATTTCAGAGCAAAGTTTTGTCACTTGGAGATAAAATCAGATAGTCGAGTGGGGAGCTGAGTAAACCAACATGGCCACAACAAGTACTATTCACAAGGAGACAGGCACCGGCAACGAATCGGGTAGCGATCAGCCGCAAGACCTGCACGAACTAACTACGGAAGGCTCCAACGAAGCCTCGATGGGCTTCGACACCAAATCCGCCCTTGAAATCGCCCGCATCATCAACCATGAAGACTCGAAGATCGCCGCGGCAGTCAAGAAGTCGCTGCCCGAGATCGCCCTGGTCATCGACATGGTGGCGCGGAGCCTGCGCGACGGAGGGCGGCTGATCTACGTTGGCGCGGGATCCAGCGGCCGCATCGCTGGCCTGGACTCTTCCGAGTGCCCGCCCACTTTTTCAACTCCTCCGCAAAGCGTTCAGTACATTATGGCTGGAGGGCCAAAGGCCCTGGCGTCAGCGGTCGAAGTGAACGAGGATTCAACCGAATTGGGCCAGCGCGATATTGCCCGTCGCCGCCCGACGCGCAAAGACGTGGTCATCGGTCTCTCATCGAGTGGCCGCACGCCTTACGTGGTAGCCGCAGTGGAATATGCACGCGCCCGCGGCGCCAAGACCGCCGCCGTCACCTGCAATCACAACACACCGCTTTCTTCCGCGGCTGACATTTGCATCGTGGCTGAAGTTGGACCAGAAGTCGTCTCCGGATCGACGCGGATGAAGGCCGCCACAGCGCAGAAGATGGTGCTCAACATGATCACCACCGGCGCCATGACCCGGCTCGGCTATGTCTATGACAACCTGATGGTCAATGTGCACATGCAGAACACCAAGCTGGTGGAGCGTGGCATCAGTATTCTGATGCGTGCCTGCAATATCGATCGCGAGCAGGCTGTGCTCACCATCAAGTCTGCCGGACGCAGCGTGCCCGTAGCCCTGGTGATGCTCAAGGCAAAGGTAGACAAACCTGAGGCGGTGCGCCGCCTGGCTAAGTCTGACGGTAATGTACGGCTGGCGATCGAAGATACGACGCTCGAGTTATAGAACTCATACTTAAGTAAGGAGCACCCCCGGGCTCTCATGGATAAGTTTGTGATTCGCGGCGGTAACCCGCTGCTAGGAACGATTCGGGTAAGCGGAGCCAAAAATTCCGCTCTTCCCTGCATGGCCGCCGCGATCCTCACCGAAGACGAAGTGGTGCTGGAGAATATTCCCCAGGTCCGCGATATTGAGACTGAGCGGAGACTGCTGACTTCGATGGGCGCCGAGGTCGAACTCGGCTATGGGCGCGCGCAGCACCGCTCGACCATCAGTTGCCGCGTGCTCTCTGACCCCACCGCGAAATACGAGATTGTCAAGACCATGCGCGCTTCTTCGTTGGTGCTGGGTCCTTTGGTGGCGCGCTGCGGGCTCGCCCGCGTCGCCCAGCCTGGCGGATGCGCCATAGGCGACCGGCCTATCGATCTGCACCTCAAGGGGCTGGAAATGATGGGCGCGACCATCGTGCAGGAACACGGCTATCTTGAGGCGCGCGCCCAACGGCTGCATGGCGCACATATTGTTTTTGACAAGATTACGGTCACGGGCACGGAAGACCTGCTCATGGCGGCGGTTCTGGCTGATGGCGATACGCTGATGGAAAACTGCGCGCGCGAGCCGGAGGTGATCGATGTGGCCGCTTTGCTGGTGGCCATGGGCGCGAATATCCAGGGGGCGGGGACGGCGACCATCCAGGTGAAGGGCGTGGCTAAGCTGCACGGCGCCAAGCATCGCATCAATCCGGACCGCATCGAAGCCGGGACATTTCTGGTCGCGGGCGCTATTAGTGGAGGCGACCTGGTGGTGGCCAATTGCCAGCCAGCGCACCTCTCCGCACTCATTAGCAAACTCGAAGCTAGTGGGGTACGAATCACGCCGATGGGCGCTGATTCGCTGCGCGTACGCAGCGAAGGCAATCTCTCGGCGAACGATATCTCCACCGAAGAATACCCCGGCTTCCCCACCGACATGCAGGCGCAATACATGGCTTTGGCTACCCAGGCCGAAGGCACGACGACGGTGAAAGAGAATATTTTCGAGAACCGCTTCATGCATGTGGGCGAACTGGTTCGGATGGGCGCGAATATCAAAGTGGACGGACGAACCGCGACGGTACGTGGGAAAACACCGCTGTCTTCGGCGGTAGTCATGTGCTCCGACCTGCGCGCGTCGGCTTCGCTGGTGCTTGCGGCTCTGGTGGCGGACGGCGAGTCCATTCTCGATCGCGTTTACCATATTGATCGGGGTTACGAGCGCATCGAGGAGAAGCTCCGCGGGGTGGGTGCGCAGATTCGCCGTATGGGCGACCTGTTCAGCAGCGGCAAGCGTGAAGTCGCTGTGGAGGCCGAGGTCTCGTAGCTTCCCAACTTCATTTTTGTGCATCCGAGCAGAGTATGCCGGCCAATGACGCTTCCCTTCGAGATCAACTTGTGGCGCTGTTGCGCGGCGGCAATGCGCACGTCGACGTGCTTTCGGCGCTGAAGGATTTTCCTCCGAAACTGTATGGCGCTAAGCCGGAGAACGCGCCTCACTCCGCATGGGAACTTCTCGAGCACATGCGCATTGCGTTGCGTGACTTGTGGGATTTTTCCACGAATCCGGAGTACGTCGAGAAGAACTGGCCCGACGATTATTGGCCCGCTTCCGCCGCCCCGCCTTCCAAGCAAGCCTGGCAAAGCTCTGTGAGAGCGCTTAAGGAAGATCTGGCGGCCTTTGAAAAGCTGGTCAAGAACCCGGACAGCAACCTTCATTCGCAGATTCCGTGGGGCACGAAGGAACAGACGCTGTTGCGCGAAGTGCTGCTGGCTGCCGATCACACCAGCTATCACACCGGGGAGCTGGTATTCCTACGAAAGATGCTCGGCGCTTGGAAGGGTTAGAGAAGCGTTCGAAGGGCTTCCCGCCGGATTTCCTGTCGACACGAAATCCGGAGTACGCTGAGGCGAACGGGGGGCCGCCCGTCCAGTTTTGTTGCAGATAAACGATTATTTCCAGCTGACGGCTAGTTGCCAGCGCATTTGGCGCTGGGCTGTCTTGCGCAGCACACGCTCAAATTCTTCCATCTCGCGCAGGACGGCCGGGGTTTCTGTTCCAAGCGCGGTGGGCGATGCTTTGAGGTGGTCGAGCAGCGTGCAAACGGTAATCAGGCCATCTTCCGGCGAAAACCACTGCGGCGGAGGCAAGGTCTTCGCCCACTCCGGATCGCCCGCGCCTTCTTCGAGCAGTAGAGCCATGGAGTTCTCATCGGCGGAGAAGAACTCCAAAAGCGGTTTGACCCCAATGCGTTGCGCCATCTTCTCCAGTGCGTCCTCATTACGGGCAAGCGCCCTGCCGTTCACGAAGATATCGAAGCCTGGGTCTTCGCCCTCGACGACAATGTATAAAGTGGCGCCCATCGCCTGCAGTTTATCGCATCCCCCGTCGGATAATGTCTCCTCACATTATCAATTGCTGAGGAGGGAAACGGTATCGTCATCTTCTGCTCGCGCCCGCATGATCAGTAACAAACTCGTTAAGGTAACCACTGATCCGGCGATCATGCTAAACGAGAGGCCCAGGCGGAGAAAGAAAGCCGTCTCGAGGATGGCGACCAGGGGCTCGATCCATTGCACCGTTACCACCTTGTACGCATCAAGCTGTTGCAACAGCCAGAAGTAGATGGTATAGGCCGGAGCGCCAGCGACAACAGCAAGAAAAACCACTGAACCGACCGCGATGCGGTTCCATTGCACCGGCTGTCCTCGTTCGAGCGCCAAACTGAGAAGAAAAAGCAACACTGCCGCTGCACCCAATAGCAATCCAGTCACCGCCAGGGGATTCACGGTACGGAGTTCACGGCGGACAAGAAGCGCAGAAGCGCCGATGGATGCCACAGCCAGGAGAGCTACGGCGGCGCCCGCAACCTGATCCGCCGAGAACGAAGCGCCCATCGCCAGGGCAATCGCTCCAAATCCTACAATTGTCGCTTGCATCGCAGTGCGCGGCACAGCACGGCCTTCGAGGCCAGGCGTCATCAAGGCCACCAGCAGAGGCATGGCTGTAAATAGCACAGCTACGGTTTCTGATGAAACGTGCTGCTGCGCCCAATGGAGCAGCATGGATGGCAACGCGATCATGGTGACCGAGAGCAGGAGCACGACAACCAGAGCACGGCCGCGAGGCAGCTTCAGCCGTTTCGACAGGATCACTGGAACGCAGAGCAGAGCGGCCAGCAGGAAACGGGCCGCCGCGCCATGTAACGGCGGAACGTACTCGGCCAGGGTGTCGGAAGCTACCCAGGTAGTGCCCCAGACAACGGCCAGCGCTGAGAAGGCGAGCCACTGTTTGAAGGGGGCGGATTTTAGCCCGTCCGGTGACCGATCAACTATCAAGGCGGTTCCAGCCGTTCTCAAAAACAAAGGGGTTGCACATATCGCGCAACCCCTTTTCTACTACGACCCGCAGACCGCCGGGTTCAGAATTTACTGCGGACCGCGGCTTCCGCCGCCGCCACCACCTGGACCGCGTCCCCGGCTGCGATGCCGCCGACGGCGCTGACCAGCGGGACCGCCCGGCGATGCCGGCCTGCGAACCTCAGCCGGTACGGCATCAGAAGTGCCATCCGCACGATTGAAGTTTGGCTCATCGCCGCCTTCGATAAATGGCTCATCGTCATCGAACTCTTCCCCGCCTTCGATGGTGATGGTGCTGGCATTCGACGCCGGCTGCCGTTCCACTGGGGATTGCGCTTGCGGCCGCGGAGCGCGCGGAGCTGAGACTTCGCCTCCGCCATTCTCTCCACCTGAACCGCCTCGCGATGGCTCCGGAAGCCCGAGCTTCTCACGCTGCTCTTTCAAGAGCGCCTTGCGCGATAGCTTGATGCGGTTGCCTTCGATTCCCAGAACCTTGACCAATACCTGATCCCCTTCGCGCAATTCGTCTTTGACGTCCTTCACGCGATGCTCGGCGATCTCACTGATGTGAAGCAATCCGTCGGTGCCGGGGAAGATTTCGACAAACGCTCCAAACTCGGCCAACCTGACCACTTTGCCCAGGTAGGTTTTACCTACTTCAGGGACGGCGGTGAGATCGCTGATCATGGCCAGCGCTTTCTTCAGACCGTCTTCGTCGCTCGATGCGACATTCACGCGCCCGGTATCGTCGACATCGATCTTTACCCCGGTGGCCTCGATGATGCCGCGAATCGTCTTGCCGCCCGGTCCGATCAGATCACGAATCTTGTCTGTCGGTATCTGCAAGGTGTGGATCTGGGGAGCGAACTTCGAACGCTCGGTGCGCGGTGTAGCCAGCACCGCATCCATCTGATCCAGCAGCCACAACCGTCCGCGGCGAGCCTGTTCGAGGGCTTCGCGCATGATCTGTCCGGTAACGCCGCTGATCTTGATGTCCATTTGCAGCGCAGTAATACCCTCACGGGTGCCTGCCACCTTGAAGTCCATGTCGCCGTAGTGGTCTTCCGCACCGGCGATGTCGGTCAGGATGGCGTAGTCGTCACCCTCCTTGACCAGTCCCATGGCCACACCGGCAACGGCTGCCTTGAGGGGAATGCCGGCCTCCATGAGTGCCAAGCTGGCCCCGCAGACGCTGGCCATCGAGGAAGAACCATTCGATTCCAGAATGTCGGAAACCACGCGCAAGGTGTAGGGAGACTCGTCTTCCCCGGGCAGCACCGCTGCGATGGCACGCTCTGCCAGAGCACCGTGGCCGATCTCGCGACGCCCTACGCCCGTCATGCGTCCCACTTCACCCACCGAGAATGGGGGGAAGTTGTAGTGCAGCATGAAACGCTTGCGTTGTTCACCCTGGAAGGTTTCCAGACGTTGCACGTCGTCCGAGGTTCCCAGAGTAACGGTAACCAGGGCCTGGGTTTCGCCGCGGGTAAACAACGCGGAGCCGTGGACGCGGGGCAACACGCCGATTTCAATCGAAATGTCCCGAATCTGATCGAAGCTGCGCCGGTCGGGCCGTATACGCTCTTTGGTCACCTGCTCACGGAAGATTCTCTCCCGTACAACTTCGTAATACTTCGACAGTTTCTTCTTGGCGTCCGCGTCCCCTTCGGGAAGCTCCTTGGCCAGCTCGTCCTTGATCTGCTTGACCAGCGCATAGCTTTCCGCCTTGGGATGGGTCTTGGTGTCGAGCGCGTCCTTCAACCGGTCGCCGACTTTGGCTTGAAGCGCCGCGAAATACGCCTGATCGAACTCGAGCGGAGCCACCACTCGCTTCGGCTTTCCTGCCTTCGAAACCAACTCGTCGATCGCGGCACAGATCTTTTTGGCCTCACTGTGACCGAATTCAATGGCGTCGACAACCGTGTCCTCGGTAACGCCATTAGCACCGCTCTCGATCATCACCACACCGTCCTTTGTCGCAACGACGGTGATATTTAACACGCTCTCAAGCCGCTCAGCGTAGGAAGGATTGACGACGAACTGGCCATTTACCTGACCTACGCGCACGGCGCCGATGGGACCGCCGAAAGGAATATCGGAAAGGGCCAGGGCCGCTCCAGCAGCGTTGATGCCCACTACGTCGGGATCATTATCTTTATCCGCGGACAGGACGAGGGCGATGACCTGGGTTTCATTGCGGAAATTCTTGGGGAACATGGGACGAATGGGACGGTCGATCTGGCGGCAAGTGAGAACCTCACGTTCGCTGGGACGACCCTCGCGCTTGATAAAGCCGCCGGGAATGCGACCACCTGCATAGGTGTATTCGCGGTAATCCACGGTCAGGGGAAAAAAATCGAGTCCTTCTTTGGGATCAGGCGCGGCCACTGCGGTAGCCAGAACGACGTTGTCGCCTTGCGTCACTACCACGGCACCAGAGGCCTGCTTGGCCAACCGGCCGGTTTCAAAAGTCAGTCGCTTGCCACCAGCAAGCTCGACAGTTACTTCCTGTTTCATAAAATCCTCATTTCGTATGTGCACAAAAGGCGGGGGCGCGTGCAGGGGGCGGGAAAGGCACCAGCGCGAGAGGCAGCGTGCAGAGACGGAACTAGCCGATGACCCGACGTGCGCTCGCCAGCCGGTGCGACCCCGTGTGCACCAGCCGTCTCAGCGTACCGCTTGATCCAGTCTCTTCGCCTAATTGTGAGGTACAAGTTGCTCGCTTGTTACTTGCGGATGCCCAGCTTACCGATCACATCCCGGTAGCGGTCAGAATTGTTCGTCTTGAGATAGTCCAGCAGACGGCGGCGTTTACTCACCAGCATCAACAGACCGCGCCTGGAGGCGTGATCTTTCTTGTGGAGTTTGAAGTGCTCAGTCAGCTCGCCAATACGTTCACTGAGAATCGCAATCTGCACTTCCGGGCTACCCGTATCACTATCATGGGTGCGAAAGCGCGTAATGACTTCGGTTTTCTTTGCAGTTGCCAGCACGGCAGCGCGTTACTCCTCTACGTTAAATCGAGTCCACTCTCTAAGTGTCTGACTAAGAATAACATGGCTTCGATGGTGCGTCCACGCACCAAGGCCACGCTTCAGGGAATCAAAGCCCTGAGCTTCAACGAAGCCGGAACGAAAGCCCACTTTGGTCATTGGCCTTCCCTCCCACATCTCGCAAATTGCGCGAGCTATGGAGCACCCACCATTTGCTGTCATAAAAAGCATTTAATGGTTTTAAAGCAGAGTATTTACTCCATCATGACCGCTCCGCCGCCTCCCGGGTGATTGCGATCAAGCAGGAATGCCAACGGCACCATCAGGACGGCGGCAAACGCAAGCACGTAATAGACATCGACATAAGCGAGGGCTTGGGTTTGCGCCAGAAGCTGTTGATACAACTGCCCCTGGGCCAGGTGTAACCCATTTGCTTTCCCCGCCGTCACGTCCAGAGTGCCGCGCAATGCGTCGATCTTCTGCTGATAGACACTGCCGGCCAAGGTGGTGTTTTTGGAGAGGGTGCTCTGATGCCACTGCGCCCGCTCCGTGACCAGGGCATTGGTGAGCGAGATGAGAATGCTGCCGCCGATGTTACGGACGAAATTGATGAGGCCCGACACCTGGTTGTTCTTCTCGGGAGGAATTCCGAAATAGGCTGCCGTAGTCACAGAGATAAAGACAAAGGGGATAGCGATGATTTGCACGACGCGCAGCTTGGAGGCGAAACCGAAACTAATGAGCAGACTGATGTGTTTGGCGGTGTAAAAATACCCGACGGCAAAGATAACAAAGCCCAGCGCAATCAGGTTCCGCGCCGGGAATCGGCTCACCGCCTGCCCCGCCATGGGCATGGCGACGAGCAGCGCCAATCCCCCGCCCGAAAGGGACAGCCCGGCGACGGTCGCGGTATAGCCGAGTTGTTGCTGCAGGAACTGCGGCTGCAGGACGGTGGTCGCATTCAGCAGTCCACCGGTCAGCAACATGAGGAAGGCGCACACAGCAAAATTCTTGAACTTGAACAGTCGGAGATCGATCAGCGGTCTCTTAGCGTGGAATTCCCAAATGATCAAGGCGATGAACGAGAGGATGAATGTAGTACCAAAGGCCACAATGAAATTCGATCCAAGCCAGTTCTTTTCCTCGCCCTTATCGAGCGTGATCTGCAACGCACCCATCGCTACCACCAGCAGACCAACACCGATGTAGTCGATACGGTAGAGATTGTTCCGGTCCGATTTCTGGTACGGAGGATCTTCCACCAGCCGATTGGTGAGGAACAACGTCAGGATGCCTACGGGGATGTTGATATAGAAAATCCAGTTCCAGGAGTAGTTGTCTGTGATCCAGCCGCCAAGGGTTGGTCCAATGGAAGGCGCCAGCACTGCGACCAACCCGTAGAGCGCAAATGCAAGGCCGCGCTTTGACGGTTCGAAGGAATCAGCCATGATGGCCTGTGCCATTGGCTGCAAACCTCCTCCTCCCACTCCTTGAAATACACGGAAGAGCAGCAACAGGCCCAAAGTGGGGGCGATGCCGCATAAGAATGAGCTCACGGTGAAGATCACGATGCAGAGCATGAAGAAATTCTTCCGCCCAACCACGCTCGCGGCCCAGGCGCCCATGGGCAAAACAATCGCATTGGCTACCAGGTAAGAGGTGAGCACCCAGGTGCTCTGATCGGCACTGGCGCCCAGGCTGCCTGCTATATGGGGAAGCGCCACATTGGCGATCGAGGTGTCCAGCACCTCCATAAAAGCCGCGAGAGCCACTGTAGCAGCAATGAGCCACGGATTTGTCCGCGGCTTCCAGGCGTACATCGCCGCGTTTGCGGCGGACGCGTCGGCAGTGGTCGCTGCGGCCATCCTTCTCTGCATTCCCCCTGGATTTGGCTGCTCAAACCAAAGTCAGTCTGATAGATGCACAGCTTAGCCCTATGGACGCCATTTCTGGGGGGCGGAAGATCAAAGGTATCTATTGAAAAACGCCAGCGTCCTGGCCATGGCTTCCTTCGATGCCTCTGGGTTGTAGCTGGCGCGGGTGTCGTTATTGAATGCATGCCCAGCGTCATACCAATCGATCTCCACCTCCGGATGGGCCGCCTGCACTTTTTCAACATCAGCCCGCGGAATGTGGTTGTCATGCTTCCCAAAGTGGAGCAAGACGGGAACCCGCGGTTTTTCCTGGGCGAACCTGGCGATGTGGCCACCGTAGTAGCCCACTGCGGCGGCCGGCGCCAGCCTTGTTGCTGCTAGCCAGGCCAGCGTTCCTCCGTAGCAGTAGCCCACTACGCCCGCTGCTTTCCCTGCCTCTTTGCCAGCGTATCGGAGTGCCGCATCCACATCCTTGACTGCGTCGTCGATGTTGATTTTTTGTGCCAAGGCAATCCCCTTCTGCATGCCATCGCCGGCATCACTCAGCTCGACGTTGCGTTCCACGCGATCGAAGAGCGCTGGAGCCACGGCGTAGAAACCCTCCTGCGCGAATCGATCCGCCACTGAACGCATGTGTTGATTGACGCCGAAGATCTCCTGTATCACAACCAGTCCGCCCCAGGGCTTACCGTCTGGTTCAGCCACATAGGCATCCAGTTCGTGGCCGTCGCTTGCCTGCAACTTCACTACTTTGCTCATTTCATCTCCTAGCTGCGCGCATGATTGCGAACGCGGGTTCCCTTCTTTCGATGCCAGCGGGTTGGCTGCGACTGTCCGGGGTGCCCCTTGTTTCGCTCCACGGCTCGTTGACAGGGCGGAGTTTTACTGAACTGGGTCCTTATCAAGTGCCCAATAGCTGGCTCGGGCCACTACCCGGGCGCCCAGATCGCGGGTGAGTCGCACATCCAGCAGGTGCAAGCCCGGAGTATTGTCGGAGGGGCGAAAGCTCAGCAGATAGCGATTGCGAGCATGTTTAGCTACCTCTTGCACGCGCGCTTCAAAGCCGCGCTCGGTGGTAAAGGGGGCGTATTCTCCGCCGCTCATCAGGGCAATCTGCCGAGCCGCATTCTTACGCATTGACTGGATTGCCATCATCAGGGGCATGAGGAGATCAGCTGTACCCGCGGTCTGACCACCATTCTTCAGATCATGCAGCAACAAGGCCTTGGAGGGAGAAAAGGTGACACTCAGAACCAGGGTGTTACTGGTGCCGATCTGTTCCACCAGGCGCTTTTCGTCCACATCCCGGCTGCCATGATCGCGAGTTTCACTGATCAGCAGCAAGACCCGGCGGTAGTCCTTGGGCCTGTCTTCGAGCAGCTTTACCGAATAGCCCACAGCATCGAGAATTGCTGCTCCGCCGTCGCCCGGCTCCATGCGCTTCAACTCATGGCCCAGACGATCTTCGTCCTTAGTGAAAGGGACTACCAGCTGAGGCTTGGAATCAAAGCTTACAAAAGCCGCTTCGCTCGACCCATCTCCTAAGAACAGATCGATCAAGGGAGCCAGGCGATTGATCTTGTCGAATTCGAGCGCCGCCATGCGGCCTTTTTCCACGGCGACGACAACGGAAACCGGTTCGCTGTCCAGGTCATCGTCAACGTGGAGTTGCTGTTGCACACCGTTGTCCAGCAATTCAAAGTCGGTCGGGCCCAGGCCGTAAACAATCTCCCCCGACGGCATCTGGACCAGTGTGGGGACCAACACTTCTGAGGTTTGGACACGAATTGTTGTCTCGGGCGAGGAGGCCTGCCAGCCGTGCGCTTCAAGGCCAAGGAGGAACATGCCGGCAAGCACCAGGGACAGGCGACGGCGGGAAAGGAGGAGAAGGCTCAAGAGCTTGGCCAGCTCCGGGTTCCGAAATTCCGAGTCCAACCGAGGAACCGCATCAGTTGGGCCCTTTCCTTCCAGAGAAAGAACCAGAAGTAGCTTGCGTCGATGGTGTCAGCCTTGCGGCCGGAATAGGTTTCGATGCGCCATTTGAGGTATTCGCTGCGCCACGGAGTAAAGCGATGGCCTCTGGTCGCATTCCACAAAAAGCGAATTGGCATGCCAAAGCGCCTCTTCACGAAAGTATATCCGTGACGCAAACAACCGCCGCAGGCTAGTTTTTTGGCTCCAACAGGTGCTCGATCAGCTTGTCGGCCAATGCCTCAGCGCTGACGTAATAGGTTCCGTCGGCCACAGCCCGCTTCAGGTCTGCAATCTTTTTGCGGCGTTCCTCGTCGGTGGCGTCATCGATGGCATCGGGGGCGTTCTGGCCGGATGGCGTCGGATTGTCGCAATAGTCCATGCCGGACTTCAGCGTAGCATCATCCGCATACAAAAGGGGACCTTTGGTAACCAACGCGACAACCATTGTGAAAGGGCCTCAGCAAGCATTCTTGGGGACTGCGGGCCGGCGGGAAGCCGACGAACTGATGGATGGTTCCTGGCGGGCGGCGAAGTCGGCTAGCCGGGCGCGAAGGTGCAACACGGCGGAGGCGTGGATCTGCGATATGCGGGACTCCACCACGCCCAGGATGAGTCCGATCTCTTTCATGGTCGTTTCTTCGTAGTAGTAAAGGGTCATGACCAGGCGCTCGCGCTCGGGCAGGTCGCCAATGGCCTCGATCAGCCGCTCTCGCATTTCGGCATGCAGATAGCGAAAGAGCGGATCGTCTTCGGGCCGGTTGGGCAGGTAGACCAGCTCTTCTTCGCCTGAGTCCTCGGAGCGTTCGGAATGCAGGGTGCCGATTTCCAGCCCCTTTAGTTCGCCTAGCAGTTGCTGATAGGCGGCCAGATCGATGTGCATTTGGGCAGCGATCTCAAGGTCGCTCGGGGCCCGGCCGAACTGGGCGGTAAGGGTCTGGATTGCCTGTTCGATGGCCCGCCCCTTGCGTCGCAACTCCCGCGGACTCCAATCGAGGGTGCGCAGGTTGTCCAGAATTGCACCGCGGATACGGAATTGCGCGTAGCTGCGGAACTGGACCTGTTTGGATGGGTCGAATTTACCGAAGGCGTCAAGCAGCCCAACCACGCCAGCACTATAGAGGTCTTCGATGGGCACATGTTGAGGCAGGCGCTCATGGATGCGGCGGGCGATGAAGCGCACGATGGGAAGATGCTCGATCATGAGCTTTTCCTGTTCGGCGGTGAGCAGATCGCCAGCCCTCGGCCCCAGCGCTATTGCGGGCGCGACAGCAGGAGCTTCCTTCTTTGCACTTTCCTGGGCGACATGGTCTAGCGCGCTGATGTCTTGCGCCGGTGCTCCGCTCCGCCGGGGACGCCTGTGACCTTTTCCTGCTTCTTGCATATTCACCATCCAACCTGTATCTGAGAACTGAAGCCGAGAATTGTTGAGGAGCTGTAAAGCGCCGCCAAGGTGCCATTGATCTTCCGGCGAAAGGCACAGGCTGTTGGGTTGGGCGTCGATGCCGATAAACGAAAGCTTTGTCTGTCTATCGGCGTTACCCAAGGAAACTCGACCTGTGCCGCCGTTTACTTTGTGGTGACCACCCGGAGACCCTGTGAACTGATGCATTCCGCGTTGCATCTCTACCCTGCATCGCAGTTACGCCTGAGACAAGCGCATTGCGGACATTCCTGAGCGCACCGTCTCATAACGGGATAGGCGCGCGGGCGCCGTCCCAAAACGAAACATTTCGGCTGCGACCTTTTGGCGCGGGGCGGAGGAACGCCGGCAAAAAAGATTTCGCTGGTTCGCTTTTTGTTCGCTATAATGCTGGAATGTCAGTGACCCGCAGGCAGAAAGAGGTTCTGGACTTTATCAGCAATTTTGTGCAGCGCAATGGATACTCCCCTTCTTTTGAGGAGATTGCTCGCGGGTTGAGTCTTAAGTCGCTGGCCACGGTACACAAGCACATTACAAATCTGCAGAAGAAAGGGCTGCTGCAGCGCGCCCACAATCGCAGCCGCTCCATCGACGTTCTACCGCCACGCAGCAAGACGAGGCGTTCGGATCGGCTTCCGCTGCTGGGACGGATCGCGGCCGGCCAACCGGTCGAGGCATCGGAAAGCAACGAAACCATCGCGCTGGGCGATATCATCGGAAATCGTGAGGTATTTGCCCTCCAGGTGCGCGGAGATTCCATGCGCGATGAGCACATCGTGGATGGCGATTATGTGTTGGTGGAGCACACCAGCACCGCGCGCCAGGGGGAGATTATCGTCGCTCTGGTGCGCGGGAGCGAGACTACCCTGAAGCGGTACTACATTGAAGGAACCATGGTCCGGTTGCAGCCTTCAAATACCGAGATGGAACCCATCTACGTGCCACTTTCGCAGATTGCAATCCAGGGTCGCGTTCTCGGCGTTTTGCGGCGATACGCTTAGGGATTGCCGGATGTTATGGCTTTTGGGGCTGCGAGACGATGCAGGAAAGCCACCCTCAGGGCCATCAATCACGGAAAAAGATGTACCGCGGGGGCTAAGGCCCTCACCAATCCCATCCAGCTTCGGGACGGCTGAAGCCGTGCCCTTCGCCCAGAGATTCTCCCACACCCTGTAAAGCCCGCACTCTTCGACTCAAATGAAAAAGCCCCAGCTTTCGCTGGGGCTTTTGATTTCCTGAGTGGGGGCCGCGGTTAATTGGCCTTAGCAGCCGCGTCTGCTGCGGTGACAGCCGGTGTTGCATTGACTGTTGTGCCGGCATTAGCGCTGGCTGCGGGCGCGCCCGCGGTACTGGCCGTAACAGCGATCAGCTTGCTGATGCTCTTGTCGATCGTATCTTTGGGAACAAAGCCAACGATCTGCTCCGCCACTTTGCCGCCCTTGAAGAGAAGCAGGGCCGGAATGCCACGGATGCCGTAACGCATCGGCGTAGCCGAGTTCCTATCCACATCCATCTTCATCACTTTAAGCTTGCCAAGGTACTGCGCCGCCACCTCGTCCACGACGGGCGCCAACGCTCGGCACGGCCCACACCAGGCAGCCCAAAAGTCGACTAGAACAGGCTGGTCAGACTGCAGAACCTCCTGCTCAAATGTCGCATCGCTTACTTCAAAGACTCCCGGTCCTGCCATGTTCCTCCTTCACTCCCTGGCTGAGCATAGCATCCACAACACACTCGAGCCTGATCAATGGATGCGGCACCGCGGGAAAAGGTGCAACTGCCCCAAAAACCAAAAGCGCCCGGGCCTCGCGGCCACAGGCGCTAGAGCAGCCCTCCCCCAGAACTGCCCACGACGCGTAAATTAGGACTTAACACAGAGACTTGTAAACAAAACTTAGGTAACTGCTAAGTAACACATGAGGAAATCGAAAATAACCTTTTCGCCATGGCCGGACGCTAATCGCCAAGACTCATCGCAGCTCCCTCGCGGCATAGGCCTGCGGGAAGAATCTCTACCGGACATACAGGTTTGGCAAGCTCCAGAATTGCTCCCTTCAGGGCCTCGTCAGCCGCCTGCGGCTCTTGGGTCAGCAGCATGACCGCGGGACCCGCACCGCTCAGCGTCACCGACATCACTCCACGGCTACCGGCCAGAGGCAGCAGCGCGGGCAGGAGCGGGCAAAGCTCAGTACGGTAGGGCTGGTGCAGCCAGTCACGCGTGGCCAGTTGCATCAGGTCCGCTCTGCCTAAGGCGAAAGCAGCAGTTAACAGGGCCGCGCACTGGACATTCATGACCACGTCTTGGCGCTCATAGCTCTGGGGCAGCATCCCGCGCGCCTCGGCGGTCGCCACGGGAGTTCCCGGAAGGACCAGGAGCGCTCGCCAATCTGGTGGTGGCGGGAGGGAGACGACAGCGAGTGGCTGCGCAGTGGCGGCAATGGTCAGGCCACCATGCCAGCAGGCGGCCACATTATCGGGGTGCCCTTCGAGCCGGACAGCCCGGTCAACGATGGTGGCAGCGTCCCAATCTAAACCCCCGAACGCAGAAGCGAGCGCAACCCCGGCGAGCCGTACCGCTGCCGAGGAACCACAGCCCATGCCCAGCGGAATGCCGTTGCGCATGCGAATGCCGAGCGGCACAACCTGGCGTTGCTCGGCGACGAGTACGGACTCATAGGTCTGGATAAGCAGGTTTCTGCTTAAACCACCGCAGATGTTGCGATTGCGTCCCGTCGCAAGGATGGAGAACCGGGGGGCGGGCACGGCCTCGATCTCCAGAAAGAGCTCAAGCGCGAGAGCCATGGCGTCAAATCCCGGACCCAGATTGGCCGAGGTAGCAGGGAGCCGCAGTTGCACCGTCTTCATGCCTGGAGAGCCGCCTCGAGCACGCGAAGCACGGCGTCGGCGGAGGCCTCGAGCGAGAGCGTGGCACGGCGCTTCTCTGAGATCTCCCGCTCCAGCCCGGCACTCTCTTCCCCGGTCAACAACTTCCCCTGGTGAAAATCGATGGTGTACTCAGAATCCTTCAGGGTGTGTCCGGTGAGCAAGAGCACCACCGACTCCGAGCGTTCGATTCTGCCTTGGCGGACGAACTTCTTCAGGCCGGCCAAGGTCACGGCCGATGCGGGCTCGCAACCGATACCCTCCTGGCCAATCTCCGCCTTAGCCAGGGCAATCTCCGCTTCGCTTACCTGTTCGCAATAGCCTCCGGTTTGCTGGATGACGCGGGCTGCCTTGCGCCATGAAGCTGGGTTGCCGATGCGGATAGCCGTGGCCCGGGTGTTGGCGTGCACGGGCTGGATCGCGCGCCCGTCCTGATGCAGGAGGCTCAGGTAGAGGGGGTTGGCGCCCTCGGCCTGCACCACGCTGATTTTCGGGACCCTGTTGATGACTCCCAAGTGCATCATTTCGAGAAAGCCTTTGCCCAGCGCGGAACTGTTGGCCAGATTTCCTCCAGGAACGATCAGGTGGTCGGGGATCTGCCAATCAAACTGCTCTGCGATCTCGAGAGCGGTGGTCTTTTGACCTTCCAGCCGGTAGGGATTGACTGAGTTGAGCAAATAAACAGGTGCGCGCCGGACCACTTCGGTCAGCACGCGCACGCAGCCGTCGAAGTCTGTATTCAATTGACAGGTGACGGCGCCATAGTCGAGCGCCTGGGAAAGCTTAGACCAGGAAATCTTGCCCTCGGGGAGCAAGACCAGGCTGTTCATGCGGGCCCGGGACGCATACGCCGCCATCGATGCCGAGGTGTTGCCGGTCGAAGCGCAGGCCACCCACTGGAAACCGCGCTCGCGCGCCTGTGAAAGCGCCGCGGTCATCCCGGTGTCTTTGAATGAGCCGGTGGGGTTCATGCCCTGGTGTTTGGCGTAGAGCTGTTCCATCCCCAGTTCCTCTGCGCTTTGCAAGAGCATGTAGAGGGGGGTGTTGCCTTCACGCAGTGTGACCGCCTTTTCGGGATGCAGCAGAATTGGCAGCAACTCACGAAAGCGCCACACCCCGCTCTGGTCGATGGGGAGTCTGGACTGGAGCCGCTCCTGCCACAGCCAGCGCAGGGCACCCGGGTTGGGCATACGGCGCGGTCCTGAAACGTGGGCGCCGGCCGCGCTCCACGAGGGGTACTCGACCTCCAGAAGTTCGCGGCACTCGACGCAACGAAAGTCTTTTTCTACTGTGTCAGGCAGGATAACGGCGCCGCAGCCGACGCAGCGCAGTTGATGAGAAGCTTCGTCCATGGTTTAAGCCTAGCGTAGAACTCGGTTTCACAACTCCGTGAATGCCGCGTCCGAGCGCGAGGGCTTCAGACTCAGGTTCGGGAAGGTACCCTCGATTTTGTTCAAGTCCAGATAAATTCGTATGGGTTGGGGGATGGTATCGTATCATTTCGCTATGCTGCTATCACCACGCGAAGCCGCGCAGAGATTGGGGATCTCGTATCCCACCATCAAGCAGTGGCTCTATCGCGGGAAGTTGAAGGCGGTGAAGACGCCGGGTGGCCACTATCGCATCCCAGAGGCTGAACTGGACAGCCTGCTGCACCAGGCGAAACGCCCTGAAACCCCAAAGCGGGAGATGCTGCGCTCGCTTAGCGGGCGTAATCAGCTCACCGGCCGTATTGTCGAATTGAAGATTGAGGGACTGCTGGCCCAAGTCAAGCTTTCGATCGGAGGACAGATTATTACCTCCATCATCACCGCCGAAGCGGCGCGGGAAATGCGGCTCCAGGTGGGTGAAACTGCAGCCGCCCTCATCAAGTCGACTGAAGTGATGGTGCTGCGTGTTTAGAAGAAGGTTGTTTCTGGCTTTTGTGGTTCTAGCCTCCTTCTACTCCAGTGCGCAAGAGAACAGCACGCTCAGGGTTGCTGCGGCCGCGGACCTCCAGCCGGTTTTGCCAGCCCTCATCGACCAGTTTGAGAGGCAGACCCATAAGAAAGTCGAGGCCTCTTATGCCTCCTCGGCCACCCTGACCACGCAAATTTTGAACGGGGGCCCTTTCGGCCTTTTCCTTTCGGCGGATCTATCGTTCCCCCAGAAGGTGGTTGCCGCTGGCCTGGCCGATAGTGCCGAACCAGTTCCCTATGCCCGCGGGACACTGGTGCTCTGGGCGCGAAACGACTCCCGGGCTCAACCACTGAGCATCGACTCGCTTCGCAGTCCGTCGCTGCGAACGGTCGCAGTTGCCAATGCCGAACACGCACCCTACGGGCGCGCGGCCAAGGCTGCGATCGAGAAACTGGAATTGGCGGATGTCTTGCAAGGCAAGCTCGTGGTCGCGGAAAACATCGCTCAGACTGCCCAATACGCTGAATCCGGCAATGCGGATGTGGGCTTGATTTCTCTCACCTCCGCGCTGACGCCGCACCTGAGTGGAGTAGGCAAATATGTCGAGATGCCTGAGGGTTCCTACCCTCCAATCCTGCAGGGCGCTGTTGTGCTCAAGGGATCTGCGGCTCAAGAAGCTCATCAATTCCTCACCTTTCTGCTCTCCGGACCGATCAGAGAGCAGCTCGCCGAGCGTGGCTTAAGAGCACCTTGAACCGTTGCCCCTTCCTATGGATCAGCAAGCTATCTTCCTAACCTTCCGCCTGGCCACGCTCACTACGCTGATCCTGCTCGCGATTTCCGTCCCGCTGGGATATTGGCTGGCCTACGGTACGGCACGCTGGAAACCCCTGGTGGAGGCTGCAGTTGCACTCCCGCTGGTACTGCCGCCGACAGTCCTGGGTTTCTATCTACTGGTGCTCATGGGTCCACGTACTGCGGCCGGGAGAGCCCTGTCGGTGGTTTTCGGTCACCCGCTGGCCTTCTCTTTCGCTGGGCTTCTGGTTGGGTCGATTATCTTCAGTTTGCCCTTTGCTGTGCAGCCAATCACCTCTGGCTTCCGCTCCGTGGATCGAGATCTTCTGGAAGCAGCAGAGCTCCTTTCTGCCAGCCGTGGCAAGGTCCTGGCGCGGGTGTTGCTGCCATTGATCCGGCCGTTCCTGCTGACCGCAGCGGTACTGGCCTTCACTCACACCGTGGGCGAGTTCGGGGTGGTGCTGATGATCGGCGGCGGTATTCCTGGCGTGACCCGGACGCTCTCCATTTCTATTTACGACCAGGTCCAGGACTTTGCTTATGCACAGGCCAACCAAACGGCTTTGCTGCTGCTAAGCCTCTCCTTCCTGGCACTGTTGATCATCTATGGACGTCGGGGATCCACCGGTGTCTGAATACCTGCAGGTGGAGATCGAACACACGCTGGGTGATCTATTACTGCGTGTGTCATGCGCCCTGTCGGCGCCCTGGACGGTGCTGTTCGGGCCGTCGGGAGCGGGCAAGACTTCGCTGCTGCGCGTCCTGGGCGGGTTGATTCGACCGGAGCGTGGCCGAGTGGTCTTGCATGGCCGAACACTGGTGGAGACAGCCAGTGGAACGTGGGTACCTCCGGCGCAACGCACCATTGGGTTTGTCACCCAACGCCCCACGCTTTTTCCCAGCATGGATGTAACCGCCAATGTTGCCTTTGGTCTCTTCGGACTCAGCCGGGAGTCGAGCGAAAAACGGGTCGCGCAGATGCTCGAACTGTTTCATGCCGGGCCACTATCCAAACGAATGCCTGCCGATCTTTCGGGGGGCGAGAAGCAGCGCGTAGCGCTGGCTCGCGCTCTCGCTCCGGAGCCGCGCTTACTGTTGCTGGATGAGCCATTCACCGGCATTGATGCGGATTTGAAGGTCTCCATTCTGGAGCAACTGACGGCGTGGCTTGCCAAGCGGGATGTTCCCGCACTCTATGTCTCGCACGATGTCGCGGAAGCCTTCCAGACAGAGGCGGATGTGATGGTGATCGACCACGGCCAGATCCAGGCTCACGGCCCAGCACAGGTGGTGCTCGCCTCCCGGCGAGAGCAACTGCTGCGGCAACTTGGTCATGGATGACGAGAGAGAAACCGCAGATCTCTCCAGTCCGGTCGAGATGACAAATCGTTGCAGTGATCTTGACCGTGGTGGCGGCGCAGTGGGGGGACGTGCTGGCTTTACCTGGTGCCGAAGCGGCTCTACGCCAGCCAGACCGGTTCGGGCTCCAGGCGAATGGCAAAGCGCGATGCGATCTCATCGATGACCTTATTGCGCAGGGCAACGACCTCGGCCGCACTGGCACCTCCGCGATTGATGAGCGCAAGCGTGTGGCGGCTGGAGATTCCTGCGTTGCCGAGCGCATAACCCTTTTGAAAGCCGGCCCGCTCGATCAGCCATGCGGCGGAGAGCTTTACCTGGCTGTCCTGGGCCGGATAGGCAGGAATGCTCCGCTTTTCAATGCCCAACTCTTGAGCCAATGAATCGAGTACCGTCACCGGCACGATCGGGTTCTTGAAGAAGCTGCCAGCGCTGCGGCAATCCGCGTCGCCGGGCACCAGCAGCATACCCTTCTGGGCGCGGATGGAGCGGGTCGCGTCGCGGACCTCGGCCAGGGTCGGCGAGACCACGTTGCGGGTGGCGAAGTACCCGGCAAGGTCGGCGTAGACGAAGTTGGCGGAACCACCCTTGCGCAGTGCGTAGTCAACCCGGCTCACTATATAGCGTTCCCGGTGGGTGGAGTTGAAGATGCTGCGGCGATAGGAAAACCCGCAGGAGGCGGCGGCCAAATCGACGAATTCCGTTGTCTTCCGATCGAACGCGCGTACCGTGACGATGGTTTGCGAAACCTCCTGTCCGTAAGCGCCTACGTTCTGCACTGGTGTGCCGCCTACCGTGCCTGGGATGCCGGAAAGGCACTCGACCCCCGCACAGTTTTCGGCGACGGCGTAGGCGACGAGACCATCCCAGTCCTCTCCGGCCGCGGCGGAGACGATCAATCGATCGCTCGCTGGGGTGGATGCAATGCCGCGCAGAGCGATGCGGAGGACCAGACCGGGAAAACCCGCGTCCGAAACCAGAAGGTTGCTGCCACCGCCGAGAACAAAGAGCGGCAACTGGCGTTCGCCGGCGAAAGCGATGCCCTCGACGATATCGTCTTCGCCCGCCGCCTCCGCAAACCAGCGGGCGGGCCCACCAATCTGAAAGGTCGTGTAGGGCGCAAGCGGTACTTGCTCAAGGAACTGCATTTTCCACCAAGGTATATCAGGAGCGGTACTGAGGCATATGTACTGGCTAAACCCGAGTCGAATCTCTACAATCGAGAGAGCGTTTTCAAGGAGAAGGCATGTACCCAGAGATCATGGTTATACCGATGCGCGAAGAGCTTACGCGCGCAGGCATCAAAGAAACCCGGACCGCAGAGGAAGTCGACGCGGCACTGGCAAAGCCAGGTACCACGATGCTGGTGGTCAACTCGATTTGTGGCTGCGCCGCAGGCAAGATGCGCCCCGGGGTCAGGCTGGCCCTCCAGAACAAGGTCCTGCCCGATCAGGCGATCACCGTATTCGCGGGCCAGGATCGCGAAGCCACGGAACGCGCCCGTTCCTACTTCGAAGGTCATCCGCCGACTTCTCCCGCGATCGCCATCCTTCGCGACGGCAAGCTGGTGTACCTGATGCAGCGTTCAGCCATCGAAACTGCGACGGCTCCTATGATCGCCCAGGAACTGACCCGGGCAATGAACGAGCTGTGCTCGAAGACAACAGCATAGCTGCACCCAACTAAAGCTTTCGCGGACAGGGACCATGCTCGGCGAGCAGCTGCTCTATTTTGGCCGCTGCGCCCGCATCTTTTGACCGCCAAGACTCCTGCACGGTGGGATGCGGCTGGGGATGAGCCTTGTCGATCTGCTCCTGGTAGACGAAGGTGATGAACCGGTCCTCAGGCTCATCGCGCCACACGTTCCCTTCCCCGTCGCGGCGGCTGGATCCAGATACCCAGCCGCCCGGCGTCAGATGCCATTCGGTCCACTGCCTGCTGATGGCCATGCTTTCTCCAACCTTGCATTGCCTATGACGACGATTTAGGTTAACAGGACGAAAGGCCGCTCTCCATCTATATGACAACGACCGAAGAAACTGCGTCTGCTCGCCGTAAACGATCGCTGTTCAAAGGGTTTCTCGCTGGAGCCATTGGGGGTTTGGTGGGAGCGGCGGCAAAGGCCGCGGGTGAGGCAGTCTACCCACCGCGGACCCAGGGGCAGATTCCTCCTCCTGCGGTGCTGGTCAATCGAATGGCCGACCGTCCCCTGAGCGAGAAAGAAGAGGAAGTCTCCGTGCGAGCCATTCACTGGGGCTTTGGGGCTCTGGCGGGCGGCGTGTACGGAGCCCTTGCCGAGTATCAGCCAGCGGTCACAGGCCGGCTTGGAGCCAACTTCGGCCTGACCCTGTGCGGGATCACGCACGCCTCGGCATTACCCATGATGGGCTTGACGGAAGCCCCCGAAGACCAGCCCGTACGCGAGCATGCCAGCGAATTGGTGACGCACGCGATTTATGGGGTGACCACCGAACTGGTTCGCCGTCTGGCACGAAAAATTCTATAAAAATCCCTCAGCGGCTCCTAAAGCCGCACTCGTTTGCGATGTTTTGTGGACGGCCTGAAGGCCGCCCCTTCGCTCAGCGACGATGTGTCAGGGCAGATCTGGATTGGATGCCGGTTGAGAAAATCGCAGATCTCTCCACTACGCTACGGTCGAGATGACAAAGGGGAGCGCCGCGCTTCTACTAAGCACTTGCTTACTGAGAGATCTGCGGTTTTCTTTTCTTGGCCCCTGAGGGGTCTTTCCCTCAGGGGCTAAACCAGAGTCTGCTACGCGATTCTGTCGATCTGCTCCCCGGGTAGCGCCTGCTCTGCTTTCCGGGTGGTGATCAGTACTGCAGGATGGCCAAGGCCGGCATAGACGATTGCGGCGACAACCGCGCCCACGAACGGCGCGACAATAAACATCCATAACTGTTGCAGCGCCCAACCGCCGACGAAGATCGCCGGGCCGATGCTCCGCGCCGGGTTGACGGAAGTGTTGGTGATGGGAATGCCGACCAGGTGAATCAGGGTCAGCACCAGACCGATGGCCAGGCCTGCAAAACCGACCGGAGCACTGATGTCGGTCGCCCCCAGGACGGTGATAACCAGAAACATGGTGAGAACCACTTCGGCGATAAAGCCGGCAGTGAGTGAGTAATGATCGGGAGAGTGCAGGCCGTACCCATCCGCGCCGAGGCCGCTCACGGAGGCGCTGTAGCCGCCCGGAAGGCCGTTGGCGATGAGGAGAATTACCCCGGATGCGATGACTGCGCCGATGATTTGTGCCACCACGTAGGCGGCTGCATCCTTGGCATTAATTTTTCGGGCAAGAAAAACTCCCAGAGTGACAGCCGGATTCACGTGGCAGCCGGAAATAGGCCCGATGGTGTACACCATGGCGAGCAGTGAAAGCCCGAAAGCCGCAGAGATGCCGACGAAACCAATATGGCTTCCCGCAAGCACCGCACTGCCGACGCCCCCGAAGACCAGGACGAACGTACCGACAAGTTCCGCAAAGTACTTATTCATGGACGCCTCCTCTTAAAGCGGTTTCACAATTACTGTGGCCCGATGAAGATCGCGAGGTGTGGTTTTCCTGGGGAGAAAGCACGGAACGGTCTTTGGCTTCCGGCTGCACTAATTGTGAAACCGCTTTAGGCGAGAGAAGTATACGGCCATTCCGTGATTTCTACTGCGAATATTCGTCTATCGAGTTCGGCCGGTGGTCTCCGCCGGGCTCATCGCCTGTACTTTGCTGTGCTTGATGCTGTAACTGAAATAAATTCCTAAACCTATGATCAGCCAAACAATGAGCACCTCCCAGGTGAGGAGCGGAAGCTTGATCATCAGGTAAAAAGCGCTACAAATGCCAAGGATGGGAACCAGCGGAACCAGCGGCGTCTTGAACGGCCGCTCCATGTTGGGGTGGCGACGGCGGAGAATCCAGACCCCGGCACAGACAATGGTGAAGGCCAGCAGCGTACCCATGTTCACCAGCGCGGCGAGCTTATCGATAGGGAGCAGCGCGGGAAGGAAGGCAACGATCGTGCCCACCACGATGTTAGAGATCCACGGAGTGCGAAACTTGGGATGAACGGCCGATGCCCACTTCCATAACAGGCCATCCTTTGACATGGAATAGAAGACCCGAGACTGGCCCAGCAGCATTACCAGCATCACGGTGCCCAGGCCAAAGACGGCGCCGATCTTAACCAGCAGGCTACCCCAGGTGACGCCGGTGACATCGATGCCCACAGCCACGGGGTCGCTGACATCGAGGCTGCGGTAGTTGACCAGGCCGGTAAGCACGGTCGAAACGAGGATGTATAAGAGGGTGCAGACCACCAGCGAACCCAGGATCCCGATGGGCATGTCGCGCTGCGGGTTGCGCGCCTCCTGGGCGGCGGTCGAGACAGCGTCAAACCCAATGTAGGCAAAGAAAACTGATGCCGCTCCAGCCGTGATGCCCCCAAATCCAAACACGCCGGGCCCCTGAGATGGAGGAATAAAGGGATGCCAGTTGACCCGGCCGAGTTCAGGATGATGGAACAGATATCCTGTGCCGAGAACCAGGAAGATGCCTACGATGGTGAGCTTCACGATTACGATTGCGGAGTTGAGGTTGGCCGATTCCTTGATGCCGATGACCAGGACGGCGGTCACAACCAGGATGGCGAAGAAGGCGACAAAGTTGAAGACGCCGGCGACGTGGGGCAAGGCTGCGGCGTTTACGGTAGCAGGGAGTGAAGCTGCGGGCTGCCACTTCTGGCCGTAGAAATAGAGCACGTTCCCGTAGGTGGTGGTGAACTGCGGCGGCAGGTAAATGTGCAATTGCTGCAGCAGGCTCACGAAATATCCGGACCAACCCGAGGCCACGGTGGCGGCGCCGAAAGCGTACTCGAGGACCAGGTCCCAACCGATGATCCAGGCGACTAGCTCGCCCAGGGTGGCATAGCCATAGGTATAAGCGGAGCCGGCGATGGGAATGATGGAGGCGAATTCCGAATAGCAAAGTCCGGCAAAGGCGCAGGTTATGCCGGCAAAGACAAAGCTAAGAGCAACCGCGGGACCGGCATGGAGAGCGGCCGCCTGGCCGGTCAACACGAAGATCCCGGCGCCGATGATGGCGCCGATGCCAAGGGTTATGAGGTTGACCGGGCCGAGCGAGCGCCTGAGTGTGTTTTCCCCTACCTCGTAGGCTTCCTTGGTGAGTATCGAGAGGGGTTTGGTTGCCAGGAATCTAGGCATCGGGTCCGGATCATCCTCCACTAAAGGATTTGTGGTGTCTATGCTTTCCGGGCAGCCTGTCCCCGGTGTGACCGCTCCGGCGATGCCGCCTGCTGCTTGCCGCGGGTTGTATGTTCTATACCGTTTTCCGGTTAGCGTGTCCAGCAAACGTTGACTCAATGGTGGGGCTACGTCCGTCTTCTTCGTCCCACGTATGTTGGGGCGAACGTGGGCACCCGTTGGGTCAGTCAGCCTGCAGTGCCGTGGTGGCCACCCAAGATTGAGAAGAATTCCTCTACTCGCTTACCCGGACTGTTGATCAGATCGGAGATGACCGCGACCGAATCCGCTCCGGCCTCGATCACAGCGGCGCAATTGGCCCGGTTTATCCCTCCAATGGCGACGAGTGGCTTAGCGATAATGGCGCGGGCTGCCCGAACGCCCTCGAGCCCGACGACGGGGTCCGGAACCTGCTTGGACAATGTTGCGAAGACGGGCCCGATGGCAACGTAGTCCGCCGGCCCGTCGGCTGCAGCGGCCAGCTGGCGCTCGCCGTGCGTGGATACTCCGATAAGAACGTCCGACCCGAGTTTGGCGCGAGCTTCAGCTGGAGACACATCCCCCTGGCCGACATGGATCCCTTCGTAGCTCGCAGCGCGCACCAGCGGGACGCGGTCGTTGAGGATGAGACAGCTGTCCGACTCGGGGAAGATATGGCGCAGAATCGCTGCCCGCTCCAGCAGAACCTCGTCCGAGGCCTCTTTATCGCGATATTGCAGGAAACGGATACCGGCATCACGCAGTTCGCGGGCAAAACCTTCGATGGAAAGACCGGCCCGGATCAGGAGGCCGGCATCCAGAATGGGATACAGGCGGGGCAGGTTACGTATGCGCAAGAAGCTGCTCGCGGCGAAGTTTCTCGCGTTCGAAGAAGCGCTCCATAAACTTGGTGTCAAAATTTCCCTCGCGGAATTCCGCGTCTTCCAGGATGCGGCGGTGGAGCGGGATCGTGGTGTGGATGCCCTCGACGACGAACATCTCGAGCGCTCGTGACATGCGGGCCATCGCTTCCGCCCGGTCCCTGCCGTGGACGATCAGCTTGGCAATCAGCGAATCGTAATAAGGCGGCACGATGCCTTCGGCGTATTGCGCAGTGTCCACCCGCACGCCGTTGCCACCGGGAACATTGAAGGCTGTGATGCGGCCGGCCGAGGGCGTGAACTTCTCCGGGTGTTCCGCATTGACCCTGCACTCGATGGCGTGACCGCGAATGGGCACCGCTTCGGGAAGAATGCTGGACAGGGTTTCGCCGGCGGCAATCCGCAGCTGAGCTTTCACCAGGTCGACGCCGGTCACCGCCTCGGTCACCGGATGCTCCACCTGGATGCGGGTGTTCATCTCGATGAAGTAGAGTTTGCCGTCCTCGTCCATGAGGAATTCAACCGTCCCGGCGTTCTGATAGCCGATGGCGGTCAGACACCTCTTGAGGGTCTTGGCGATGTCCTCGCGTATTTTGGGCGTCACCTGAAGCGAGGGAGCCTCTTCTATCAACTTTTGGTGGCGGCGTTGGATGGAACACTCACGCTCGCCCAGGGAGACCACGTTGCCGTGCTCGTCGGCCAGGATCTGAAACTCGATGTGCCTGGGACGCTCGATGAATTTTTCCATATACAGGTCGCCGTTGCCGAAGGCATTAGAGGCTTCGGTGTGCGCCGCCTGATAGAGCTGTGGCAGCTCCTCCTCGGTGCGAATGACGCGCATGCCGCGTCCGCCCCCGCCCGCCGAGGCTTTGAGGATGACAGGAAAGCCTACGCTTCGAGCCCAAACCAGGGCCTCTTCCTCATTCTGCAACACACCTTCGGAACCAGGGAGGATGGGAACTTTCGCCTTCTTCATTGCCTGGCGAGCTTTATCCTTCTCGCCCATAAGCCGCATGGCTTCGGGAGTGGGCCCGATGAACTTGATGTTCGAAGCCCGGCAAACCTCAGCGAAGTTCGCGTTCTCGCTTAGCAGGCCATACCCGGGGTGAATGGCATCGACATCGGCGATTTCGGCAGCCGAGATGACGGCAGGGACATTTAGATAGCTTTCCGCCGAGCGGGGTGGTCCGATGCAGATCGCTTCATCGGCAAAACGGACGTGCAACGAGTTGCGGTCGGCCTCGCTGTAAATGGCAACCGTGCGGATCCCCAGTTCTTTGCAGGCACAGATTACGCGTAGCGCGATTTCGCCGCGGTTGGCGATGAGCAGTTTCCGAAACATAGGTTCCATTCAGGACCCGAAAGCAATCATACTGTTGCTGTGACGTTTTGGTATGGAAGGATCTAGTGCACCCGCAGGGCGAAAAGCGGCTGGCCGTATTCCACGGGCTGGCCATTAGTGACCAGGCGCTTGACCACTTCCCCGGCTGCATCCGATTCAATCTCGTTCATCAGCTTCATGGCTTCGACGATGCAAAGCACCTGGCCGTTCTCGATCTCGTCCCCGATCTTGACAAAGGCGGCCGCGCCTGGAGAAGACGACTCGTAGAACGTGCCCACGATCGGCGACTTGACGATATGAAGTTGCTCCTCCTCGGCCGGAGCAACCGACGTCTCTGAGGCAGCAGCCGACGCGGAAGAAGCCACGGCATGGATACCCTGCGAAACGGCGGGCGGCGCCGTATGCTGCCCGGGGGACAACAATTGACCGAGTCGGGCAATATCGAGAGCCGAAGCAGGCGGCGTCTGCACCGGCTGTCCGAACTTCAGGCGAATCTTGAGGTCGTCGCGTTCGAAGTCGAACTCGCCGATATCATTTTCTTTCAGGAACTCAATCAGTTCCCTCAACTCTTTCATTTCATCAGGCGTCATGAATCTCTCGTCTGCTTCAGAGTTGCGTCCACCCGGTGGAGGCCGGCGTCAAAACCTGCCCTCCCTCCGGGGTCACGGCAACCATATCCTCGATGCGCACTCCAAACTGACCTGCAATGTAGACGCCGGGTTCGATGGTGACAACCATTCCCGGCAAAAGGGACTGCGACTGGTCCGCAGCAATGCGGGGTGCTTCATGAATCTCGAGCCCGACGCCATGACCGGTGGAGTGAGTAAAGTACTCAGCCAAGCCAGCCTTGCGAAGGACGCTGCGCGCTGCTTCGTCTACTTCTCCACAGGAGACTCCAGGCTTGACCGCTTCAACGGCCGCCTGTTGTGCCTCCCGGACAGAATCATACGTGAAGCGCTCCCGGCGTGTTGGCTGCCCCAGGAAGACTGTGCGCGTCATATCTGAACAATAACCTTTGAGAATAACACCGAAGTCCAGGGTTAAGAAGCCTTTACGGGGCAACCGCTGGGCGGTGGCGCGGCCATGCGGCAAGGCCGAACGGGAGCCGCTAGCAACGATGGTCTCGAAGGACATGCCCTCGGCTCCGCGCGCACGGGCACTGTGCTCAAGGAGGGCTGCTACGGTTGTTTCGGGCATCCCCGGCTGCAATTGGGGCAGCAGTTCATGGAACAGCTCCACGCCCAGGTGAGCAGCCTGTTTCATCAGCCTGAGTTCCTCGTCGTCCTTAATCAGGCGAAGATTGCGAACCAGGGGTTCGGCCAAGGGCTGGAAGAACCCCCGATTCCCTGCTGGCAATGCTTTGCGGTAAAGCGCCAGATCGGCAACCGTGGTCGTTTCCGGGTCGAAGGCACAATGCCTGACCCCGCTTGAGGCCAGCCATCGGCAAGACTCGTCGCGTGCGGACTTGGCCGCGATCACCACCCGGGCCGCGCTGGTTTCCTGCCGCGCCTGGGCTATGTAACGGCCGTCGGTGAACATCGCTGCACGCTTCGCAGTCACAGCGAGAAAAGCATTGGACCCGGTAAAGCCGCAAAGGTACCGCACATCAGGCAGATGCGTGACCAGCAAGCTATCGATTCCCCGTTGTTTCATCTGGCGTCGCAAGCGGCGCAGCCTGGGAGCGTAATCCATCTGCTCAGGTATACCAGATGTTTGCCGCAGCTCACTGCAGCCAGTACACTTAGAGTGCAAGGAAAGGTCATTTACCCCATGCTCGTGGTGATGAAACCGCAGGCCACGCCGGCAGAAATCCAGGCCGTCTGCGAGCAAATTCAGCTATTAGGGTTCCGCGCCCATCCCATGCCCGGGGCGCAACGCACGGCCATCGGCATTACCGGCAATAGCGGCGCTGTCGATCAGGGGGACCTCGAAGATCTATCCGGCGTCGCGGAAGTGATCAGGGTCACCAAGCCCTACAAGCTGGTCAGCCGCGACGTAAAACAAGAGAACACGGTCATCAGCTTTCCGGGCACGGATGCGACCATCGGCGGACGGGAGCTGGCGGTGATTGCCGGGCCGTGCTCGATCGAATCCCGGGAGCAGGCTTTTGCGGTAGCAGAGCAGATCGCGCACGCGGGAGCCCAGTTCTTTCGCGGAGGCGCCTACAAACCGCGCACCTCCCCCTACGCTTTTCAGGGCATGGGCGAGGATGGGCTGAAGATTATGGCCGAGATACGGGACAGGTTCGGTCTGCGGATTGTTACCGAGGCGCTGGACAACGAGAGTCTCGACCTGGTGGCGGAATACGCCGATGTGATCCAGATCGGGGCCCGCAACATGCAGAACTTTTCTTTGCTGAAGCGCGCCGGCCGGACCCGCAAGCCGGTTCTGGTCAAGCGCGGCATGTCAGCGACGCTGGACGAGCTGCTGATGGCTGCCGAGTACGTGATGAGCGAAGGCAACTACCAGGTGATTCTGTGCGAACGCGGGATACGCACCTTCGCCGACCACACTCGCAATACGCTTGACCTTAGTATCGTGCCGGCGGTGCAACGCCTTAGCCATCTGCCGATCATTGTTGACCCCAGCCATGGCACGGGCAAGCGCAACATGGTTCTGCCTCTGGCTCGCGCGGCGACCGCGGTGGGGGCCGATGGCCTGATGATCGAGGTGCACCACCAGCCCGATAAGGCCCTCTCCGATGGCGCACAATCGATGTATCCCGACCAATTTGTTGAACTGATGGATGAGATATCCCAGATCGCCGGGGCGGTTCACCGGTCTGTGCCCCGGGGGATCACGGTCGCCGAGCCCGCTCCTCGCTAAATGCTTCGGCGCCAAACCTTGTCGGGAAAGGGCTGTCATTTCCCACATCTCGCAAAGTGCGCGAGATATGGGGCGCCCATACTTTGCTGGCTGGTTCTGGGCACAGCCGGTTGCCGTCAGCGGGACTTCCCTAACTATCCCGCGAACTATCGCGAATACGCCTACATCAGCAACGGCGGCAGCAATACCGTAACTGTGCTCGACCTGGTTAACATGCGCCAGGACCGGGTGATCGCAGTGGGCACCGGCCCGTCAGGGCTGGCAGCGAACCCTCGCCGGAACGAGGTTTATGTGGTGAATTCCGGCAGCAATTCCGTCACCGTGATCAATGCGGAAAGTAACACCGTCGCCGCAACCATCCGCGTCCAACGGCGGCCCTACTTTATCGACGTGGATGCGCAGGGTGACCGGGCCTACGTCGCCAACTCGAGTTCCAACAATGTTTCGGTGCTGGACCTTGCGCACCGCCGCGAAATTGGCGTGATTGGCGCCGGTGAGGGGCCCGGCATGGCTCGCATTGCCAACGACGGAAAGACGGTGGTCATCACCAACCGCACCAGCGGCAGCGTCAGCATCGCCGATGCGCACTCGTTCAAAGTAAGAAGCAGCTTCGACCATTGCCCGGGGGCAACGGATGCTATCATCCTGCCCGACTCCTCCAAGGCGTTTGTCACCTGCTCCGGAGGGCACCAGATCATGGTGATCGGACTGGCTCACACTACGGGCAACGATCCCTCGCCGGCCGACGTTCTTCTCACTTTTCTCGACGTCGGAAAGACACCACTCCACATCGCGCTGAAGCCCGATGGCGGCGAGGCGTTCGTCTCCAACTATGACAGCGACACCATCTCCGAGCTCACCACCTCCACAAATGAAGTAGGTGGCGCCTATCTGGTGGGCGCGCGCCCGGTGCGCGGACTGGTGAGCGCGGACAACTCTCTTTTGTATGTAAGCGATTTCAGCGCGGGCCGCGTGGGAATTTACAGCATAGACGATGGGAAACTGATCGGTCCTGGGGTCAAAGTTGGGGAAGGCCCCGACGCCCTGGCTTTTTCCGCCTCTGGCCGTCTTCTTCTGGTGGTGAATGCGCAATCAGGGGATATTGCTGTGGTACGCACGGGCGCTAACCCAGCTTCCCTGCTCACGCTCTTCCCGGCCGGACGCGCGCCGAATGACATTGTTGTGAAAGCTTTCCTGGTTCGGTAAAGAAAAAGAAACAGCAGGTTCGGCGGTCGTTTTAGTACTGCGGTTTCTTCTTTTCTCCGCCGGCCCGTTCGAGGTCTGCCAGATAGGCAAGACGCAGCGCGTGGCGCGAGGCGGAGTAATGCGCACCAGCCAACAGCAACAGCCCGGTCACGAACGCCCACAGCATCAAGCTTACCGATACGGAGAAGGGGCCGTAGACCGAGTGAAGATCCATCCAGGGCAGCGCCGCGATGTACAGCATTTTTGCCAGCTCCCACGAGAGGCCTATCACAATAGCGGTCGGCAGCACGGCACGGACGGGCAGCTTGCGGTTGGGGAGAATCCAATAGATGAGGAAGAAGAGCATTACGCTGGCAATGGCCGCCGAAATCTGTAGCAGCCAATGGGAGAGAAAGACAAATATGACATTATCAATGTGGCCGAAGAACAGGACCTGCAAGATCGATTGCTGAGCCGCAGTAATGGCAACGCTCAGCATGGCAATGGTACCGATTCCGGCAGCAAGCCCCAGCGAGACCAACTGGTTCATGAAGTAGGAGCGGTTCCTGGTTACGCCCCAGACCCGATTCAAGGCTACTTCCAAGGGAAGGAAGACACCGGTCGACGAAATCAGGAGCATGACCACTGACGCAAATTGCACGCCCTTGCGGGCATGGGAGACAATCTCCATATTTTTGGTGACAAATTCCTGACCCGTGGGCAGAAAGTAGCGGATCATATCCGCGATCGCGCTCTCCATGGCGTGGGAATGGAAGACCACGCGCGCAATGGTGAACATCATTACGATGAACGGGAACAGGGACAAGATGGTATTGGCGGCGACGCTGAAGGCGTAAGTATGCACTTCCGTCTGTGCCATGTAGCGGGCAAGGCTCCAGATCTCCTCACCCAGCCCCGCGTTGGCAGCTAACCGGGACGGCGGCTGCGGTTCGGCGGGAACACCGACCAGGGCAACATCTTCTTCGGGCGTCGCCTCAATCCGGGGGATGGATACGCTGAGCGTCATAGCCATTCATGCTAGCAGCATGGAAGCCACCTCGAAATGACCCACACGATGCAGCCACGACTACCCAGACGACCGGGCTTCTGTCCTGTGGTTCCGGCAGCCAAATTTTTCTTGCACTGAATTCCAATTCCTGCCATAACATCATCAAGCTCGAACAAGAATTCATGGTTCGAAACGCTCGGAAGGCCAATTGCTGTAATTGTTTCACCGCCCTCAAAGCATTCCAGGTGAACGACGTTTTGCCGCAAACGAATGACGGCCACTCGAGGTGTCCCTGGGGAGTGCTGGAGATGGTTAATCGAGTCTGAAAGGAAGTTCGCTTGAAGGAAAATGGCGTGGTCAAGTGGTTCAACGGAGCTAAAGGGTACGGGTTTATCCAGCGCTCCACTGGAGAGGATGTCTTCGTGCACTTCTCTGCTATTCAGGAGAACGGATATAAGACATTAAACGAAGGCGATGCGGTAGAGTTCGAATGCCAGCAGGGACCCAAAGGACTCAACGCCGCCAATGTGGTGCGCAGCGCCTGAGGTTGGATTACAGATGAGCGCGGGCATCCGTATCAGTCGTTGAGAGACGGACCAGAGCCCATTGCGCCGCTTCTGCAAGCACCGGATCTGAGCCGGCAGCCCACTCCTGGAGCTTGGGCAGGTAGCTCGCAAGGCCGCTGTTGCCCATGGCGATGGCTACGTTGCGCAACAAGCCGCTCAGCTTGGTGCGTTGCACCGGAGATTGGCGGAACCAGCTGCGAAAGCTCTCCGCATCCAGCTCCGCGAGCCAGGCAAGGGCCGGGTTTACCAGTTCCGGCCGAACCGCCAGTTCCGCATCTCCGCTCAGCGGCGCCCGGCTATTCCAGGGACATACGTCCTGGCAGATGTCGCAGCCGAAGACCTGACGGCCCATTTGCGACCGCAATGGCTCGGGGACAGGCCCGCGCTTTTCGATTGTCAGGTAGGAGATGCAACGGCTGGCATCCATTTGGTACGGTGCTACCAGAGCACCCGTGGGACAGGCATCGATGCACCGGGTGCAACTGCCGCAGCGGTCTTCTGGCAGCGCGACCGGAGCGGCCATCTCAAGCCCGGTAAGGATCACGCCCAGGAAAAGCCACGACCCAAGCTGCTGGTCAAGGATGCAGGTGTTCTTGCCGATCCAGCCGATGCCTGCGTACCTGGCGTAGGTCCGCTCTACCAGGGGACCGGTGTCCACGTAGCAGCGGGCTGGGAAGGGACCAAGCGCCTGTTGCAGGCTCTGTTCCAGCTTCTTGAGGCGCGCCAGCAGGACATCGTGGTAGTCGCTTGGCAGGGTTTGCCCTTCGGGGCCGGTCTCATATCCCGTCCAGGCGTAGCGGGCAATCCAGGCGCTTTCCGCTGAGGCTGGATCAATGGATTTGGGGGCGTCGGCGTTGTAATTCGCCGCGCACACGATAACGGAGCGGGCCCACGGAACGGCGATACGCAGAGAAGATCGCAGCAGGCGGTTGTCCTGGTCGCGGCGCTTCAGGTACTCCATCTCGCCGGCATAGCCGCGCTCGATCCAAGTTTCGAAGTAGGGTTCGAAATGGCTCAACTCAGGATAGTCAGCCGGCTCTCCGGACGGCGGAACTGGCGCTATTCCCGCCTTGGAAAAACCCGCCTCCCGAGCCAGCGCGGCGATCCGATCCTGGAGGGCGGCGTCAAGCATGAACTACATTCTAGGGTCACTCCGCGACGTTGGCAGCCAGCGCCTCCACGAAGGCGATGTTCTGCACCAGATTCTGCGGCAGCGCGTGGCGTTTTGCCAGATAGTCAGGGCTGTTGTAGGAGACCCAGACCTTGCCCTGGTCGTCCTCCCACACCAGGATCTTGATCGGCAGGTCGATAGCAATGCTCGGCGCTGCAAGCATCAAGGGAGTGCCCCCCTTTGGATTACCAAAGATCAGAAGCTTGGTCGGGCGCATTTTCATCCCCACTTTCTCCGCTTCCCCGCTGTGGTCGATGAGCGCGAAGATGGCTATTCCCTTGGTCTTGAGAATGGTCTGGAGCTTCCCCAACGTCTCTTCGACCGAGTGCTTGCTGGACTTATTGACGATTCCGTTGTCGGCCATGAGTTTCCTCCTCGGCAGTCGATCTTTGAATCAGATGTCTGGCTACGGGATAGGTCGCTGTAAGTTCGATCTGACGGGGCGGATGGAAACCGCTGCAGGAACCTGCAGAGCCTGAATTGCGTATCGTTACCAGGGGCGAATGGCCGCGAATTCCTCAGTGGCTAAAGCCCAACACTCACGGCACGGCCAAAAGCCGTGCCCATGCAAAGCAACCCGTGAGGTTAACGCTCGATGATCAAGTTCTTGCTGTGGTGTATTCTCTTTCTCCTCTGCTGGCCGTTGGCACTGCTGGCGATTGTCTTGTATCCGGTGGTGTGGTTGATTCTTTTGCCATTTCGCCTGGCTGGCATTGCCGTACACGGAGCCCTGGAGCTGGTTGTTGCCCTGATCTCGCTGCCCGTGCGTTTAATCCGGGCTATCTAGGAGGTTGCCGTCCCAATTGGAGACTCGTGATTTCCCACATCTCGCAAAGACGCGAGATACCCCGATTTTCTGTACGCAGCATTAGACAAGGCCGAATGTGCGCCATTCTTAAGGGAAGGCGCATGAAGTTCGCGGAACCCACTAAGCTCCACAGGAGGGCACCCAAAATTGCTGGGGAAAGCTCCTAAACCCTACGGCTGGGCGTAGTAGCCGGTCCGGGTGCGGGCGGTTAGACCGGGTTTTGACACCTGGATGACGAGACTGTGGTATTCGTCGCGACGGTCGGCAGGGGCCGGGTTGAAGGACAATTCGTAGTACGCCTCGGAGTCCGCCATGCATTGCTGCAAGAGTGAGACGACGTCGTTACTGGAACTGAGGGCGAGACCGCCGCTCTGAGTGGCTAGTACCTGCAGACTGAGGTCGCCCAACGCGACTTGGCCCGCCTTGCTGATGCCCTTCAAAAAATCCTGGTAATAGAAGGTGCGGCCTACCCCTTCGGCCGAGCCCAGAGGATCGACGCTGTAGAGCGTCACGCGGGCCTCTCGGAGCTGAGTCGAAAGGCCGACAATGGTGGCAAAGATCTGGTTCTGTTGCTTGGTGTCAAGATACAAGCCCGGACCGGAAAGCAGAGGCCAGCCCGGAGACACCCAGACGACCATCTTGCGGCCGGGGAGATTGGCCTCCTGCCCGGCAAGCTCACGAAGGGCGTTTATGGAAAGCTGAAAACGCTCGCTGGCGCCCCATTGCGAGGAGCGGGTGATGCTGCGGAGACCGACGGCGTATTGATCAAGAGAGGCGCTGAGCTCGTTGCCGTTTGTAGTAAAGCCTTGTTGGACCTGCGTGCCCTTATCGGTGAAGAATGCGAGCGACATAGGCTGGGCGAGACGACCGCCGTTGGCGCGCAAAAACTTGTCGATCTCCCCGCGCAGATAGGCGATTCGCTCGTATGGGCTGTTAACGGCATCAATCACGAGGATGACGTGAACCGGTTCCTGGCTGCCGGCGAAGGCCTGAAAGGACGTGATGTGCTGCGGGGTCTTGTTATCAAGAATGGTGAAGTCCTGTTGCTGCAGATGGGCGACAGGCGGCCCAGACCTCTCCGTCACCACAACGTCCAGATCGATCCTGGACGCAGAAGCTCGTGGGGGAGGGATGTTCTGCTGAGCGGAAAGCCCAGCGGTCGAAAGCAACGAGACAAGAAAGAATAAGCCGAGGCGCCTGCTTATGTGCACAAGATCCCCCTGGCCGGGCGGATACCGGCCTCAGAGGTATTAGACGCGGGTGGGCAGGATCGAGTTTGAGGCCAAGCCGGACCTGGTTTGGGAGACCGGCTCAGTCCCCGGTGGTCAGGACAGGAACCTCCTCCAAAGCTTCCTCCTCCGTCAGGACCGCTCCGGCAAGCTCCAGATCCTCGGAGCCTTCCACATCCCTCAGTTTGCGTTGGATGGCGCGGGTGCGATGCTCTGCGCTGTCGATCGTATTTTGAGCCTCCCCCAGCTTCTTCTTGACCCTTGCCAGGACGTCGGCGTACTTGCCGAATTCCACCTTCACTGAGCCCAGAGTCTCCCAGACCTCACTCGATCGTCTTTCGATAGCCAGGGTGCGGAATCCCAATTGGAGGGCACTCAGGAGTGCAGCTACCGTGCTCGGTCCCGCCAGAACGACGCGATACTCACGCTGGATAGAGTCGGCCAGGGTAGGCCGCCGCATGGCTTCTGCATATAAACCCTCGGTAGAAAGAAACAGGATGCCGAAGTCCGTTGTCCCCGGCGGTGCAAGGTACTTTTCAGATAGGCTTTTTGCGCTCGATCGCAACGTCGCTTCCAACTGTCGCGAGGCTCTTTCGGCCGCTTCCACATCGCCCCGTTCGGATGCATACATCAACCTCTGGTAGTCCTCGATGGGAAACTTGGCGTCGATAGGAAGCCAGACTGGCTCTCCGTGGCTATCGCGCCCAGGCAACTTAACGGCGTATTCGACGCGCTCCTCCGTACGCGCGGTGGCCACATTCTTACGGAACTGGTCCGGGGCAAGGATTTCTTCGATGATCGAGCCCAGCTGCACTTCTCCCCATGTACCACGCGTCTTGACGTTGGTCAGTACTCGCTTTAGATCGCAGACCCCGGTAGCCAGGGTCTTCATTTCACCCAGCCCGGTGTAGACCTGTTCCAGGCGCTCACTGACCTGCTTGAATGACTCTCCCAGCCTGGCCTCGAGCGTCCCCTGCAGCTTCTCGTCGACAGTCTGCCGCATTTGCTCCAGCTTCTTTTCGTTCTCAACCTGAATGTTGACCAGCCGGGTATCAACAGTGGTTCGCATTTCCGCCAGCTCCGCCTTCTGCATCTGAGAGATGCCGGTAAGCGTCGACAACACGCCGTCGCCGAGGTTCCTGAACGATCTTCCCGTCTCCTCACGCAGTTGCGACAGGTTCCCATCGACACCCGATTGCAACATCCGGATCGCGCTCGAAATGGCTTCGGTTTGCTGGCCTTGAAGGGTGTGGGTTTGCGTGATTGTTGTATCCAGAGAAGACTTCAACTCAACCAGCCTGGCCGATAGCTCCTCCTTAAGATTCGCTGATGAAGCTACTACGGATTGGGTGAGCCCATCGGCCTTGCGGCCGGATTCGGTGGCAAAGGAATCCAGACGGTGCTCGATCCCCGAGCGAAGAAGCTCAAACCTCTGATCATTCGATCTGGTAAGCCCTTCCAGCTTGCTGGAAACGGAGTCCCCGATGCCAGTCAGCGAGCTCACAACTTCACTACGAAGACCCTGGGATTGGGCCGTCTGCTCCAGGCGACTCCGAACAGCCTCATCACGCGCTGAACGATCGGCTTGCTCCCGAAGCGTCTGCAGCCAGTCGATACGGGTAAGGACGAGCGACAGGTCAATTGCCTTGGCGGTGAAGTTCGAAAGCTTGCGCACTTGCAAGAGAATCACGAGCAGCAAGATGCAGGTAATCGCCAACATGCCCACTATCGTTATAGTGTCCATTCCATTTCCTCCAACTATGCATTCCCTGTGAGCGTTATCCCTCGCGAGCGGTCGAGGGCACACCCTGGTAGGCGTTCTGTGCCGGCGGCGGGAGCGGAAACTCAGGCGAGTTCGCCAGGCCGAGAGGCAGATATTCGTGGAGGTACCAGTCCACAAATCTGCCTATGCCGTCTTCGATCGAGATGAGGGGACTGTATCCCGTCACTTCTTTCAGCTTATCGACGCGAGCGTGGGTCTCGTAGACGTCGCCCGGCTGCATGGGTGTCAGACGGATATCCGCCGATCTGCCCAGACATGACTCGATGGTGCGAACCAGGTGGAGGAGCTCGACCGGCCGCTGGTTTCCGATGTTGCAGAGGCGCATCGGAGCCTTAGCACCTGCCCGCTCCAACTTGCCCGGTTCCGGCGGCAGGGGCAGAATGCGGGCAATCCCCTCCACGATATCGTCGACAAAGGTAAAGTCACGCCGCAAGCGGCCAAAGTTATAGAGCTCGATAGCGCGACCGCCCATGACCGCATCGACAAACTTGAAGACCGCCATATCCGGCCGGCCCCATGGCCCGTAGACGGTGAAAAATCGGAGTCCTGTGGTCGGAATATGAAAGAGGTGGCTATAGGCATGGGCAACAACCTCGTTGCTCTTCTTGGTCGCCGCGTAGAGGCTGACCGGGTAGTCGGTGGAGTCCTCTTCGGCAAAGGGAACGTTATTGTGGGATCCGTAGACGGAACTGGAAGAGGCAAAAACAAAATGACGGCACGAGCAAGCTCGAACGCCTTCGAGCACGTTGACGAAGCCGACGAGATTGCTTGCAACATATTCGTCAGGACTGGTAATCGAACGCCGTATCCCGGCCTGCGCTGCCAGATGAACAACGGCTTCGAAATCGCCGTTGTGGAAAAGGCTCTCCACCCGGCCCTTATCTGCCAGATCCAAGGGGAAAAACCAGAACCGGGGCCCGATGCAGAGCTTTCTCAGCCGCGCATCCTTGAGCCTGGGGTCGTAGTAGTTGTTCAGGTTGTCTACACCTACGACCTCAAACCCATCCGCAAGAAGCCGGTGAACGAGGTGCGCACCTATGAAACCAGCAGCACCGGTGACCAGAATTCGCTTGTCTCTTGCCTGTTTCGTCATTTGGCACTTTCATCTACCGCGAACGTTTCACAGCTTCCACACTGGGGGATTCAGTAAGCTCCGTCTCCGGTTAACACCACCCTGGCTGTTCGCGCCAGGATATGAATATCGAGCCACGGAGACCAATTGCGAACGTAATAACTATCCAGGCGGACGCGGTCGCGGGAGCTTACTGCGTTACGGCCGGAGACCTGCCATAGACCAGTCAGGCCTGGGGTAACTCTGCAATACAACGAAAAATTCCGTCCGTAAGTCGGGATCTCTTCTTCCACAATTGGGCGTGGGCCGACCAGGCTCATTTCTCCCCGCAATACGTTCCAGATCTGGGGTAGTTCGTCGAGGCTTGTTTTTCTTAAAAACTTGCCCACACGAGTAATACGAGGATCGTGGCGCAGCTTGCGGTCCCGCAGCCATTCCTCGCGCAAGGCTCCGTCTTTAGCCAAGGCGTTTTGTAATAACTCGTCTCCGTTCACCTGCATGGTTCGGATCTTCCAGATGCGAAAGTTCGAGTGATCGCGGCCGATACGGAGATGGCCATAAAAGATGGGTCCGGCGGATTCGAGTCTTACCAGCAGACCAAGGAGAAGGATGGCGAGCGCAACTGCCGGGATGGTGAGGCCGACAATCAACAGATCGATGGCGCGCTTCGTGAATCTCGGGAGCGGCAGAAGCAGGTCTCTCCGCACCTCGACCGCCAAACAGCCGGCGAGCTGGCGTGCGTCGACGGTGAGGCTGTAAAGAGCCGCCGAACTGTGGATGATCATTAGACGGGGAAAAATACTTTCGAACTTCTCCAGATCTTCCAGCACCTTGCCGGAGCCTGCATCAGGAAGGGCGATCATCGCACGCTCCACTCCGCAGGCCCTTACTGCCGCAGCCAGCCGCAAGTCAAGAACCGGAAGACGATTTCTGGGGCGAAGGGAATGAGAGGAAGAAAGAATGACGACTGGCCTCAGCCCGATCTCCGGATGCATTTCCAACTCCCGGATAATCTCGGCCGACTCATCGCCGGTGTGAAAGACGGCGACCGGGTTGCCCCACCAGGATCGACGGCAGATTAAGCCTCGCACCACAGATCGCAGCAGCGGGGTAACAATCATCGCCACCATCCACCATAGGAGAAGAACTCGACGGGGATAGTCATCGGCACTTTTGGTGACGAAAATCAAACCCGCCAGCACAAAAAAACTAAGGGTCAATGCAAGAGCAAGGCGGCGAAGTTCAGTTACCGCATTGTGGATGACCCCCGGATAGAGATTTGCAGAGAAGAATATTGCGATGAAGACGCCAAGAACCGGCCATAGTGCGAAGTAGCGATGGATATCAAGGCTTCCACCGTTCGTGCGCTTGCCCAACAACACCAGGCTTCCCGTAAGCGTGATGGCGAACGCGTCGCAGGTGAAGAAAACCAGGGAGGACAGCAACGGGTGGCAACTGACCTTTGGCAGTCGAATCAGCGGAAAGGCCGCTTCTACCGGAACCGCGGTTACTGAAGCCATTTGTTCCTCCGACCATGTCTTTGTGTAAAACGGAGACTAGTAGGGAAACCTGAAACCTCTACGCGCGGCGATATTAAAAATGATTCATTGAGGCGGCGGTCTCTCGTGCTGGTCGATAAACATTGAAGGCTACGGCCTTCAGGCCGTTGGTTGAAGGATCAAATGTCGGGGACATGGGCGTGGCCGAATCGTCAGGGGCTAGAGCCTGTAGACATTCACGGGTGATAAGGGTACGTGCGCCCGTAGCTTCACTAAAGCCGGTACTCTTCAAGTTCGTAGCCCGCCTGCCACTGCCTTGCCACGGCGCATCAAGCCCCGCGCACATGCCCGCCCAATAGCTCGGGGCCACTTGACTGCGGTGGCCGTTTGCCATTGCCGTTTGAGGGCGGTGGTATGGCGGCACCGGAGACAAAAGTGTAGCCGATGCCCCGGTTGGTCTGAATCAACTTTTGCGGGAAGTCACGATCGACCTTGTTGCGCAACGCGCTGATATAGACATCAACCACGTTGGTCAAGCCCTCGAAGGAAGTGTTCCATACATGTTCAAGGATCATGGTTCGCGTAACCGGACGGTTGACGTTCCTGACCAGGTATTCAAGCAGCAGGAATTCCTTAGGCCGCAGATCGATGGTCTTTCCTAATCGCGCAGCCCTTCGCCGGATGAGATCGAGTTCGAGATCGCCGGAGCGAAGCACGTTTACGGTATTTGCCGCTGCGAGATCGGCAGCAGCCTGGCGTAGCCGTATCGAAAGGCCCAGGCGGACCGCCAACTCCGAGGCGAAGAACGGCTCCCGCACGCAATCATCAACACCGGCTTCAAACAATTGAAGTCGCTGCTCCAGGTCAAGGTATCGTGCAAAAACAAAAAGTGACGCGTCGGAGTTCTCCTGGCGCAGCAACTTCACCAGCAGCACAATATCTCCAAAGATGAGGGAATCCGAATCGACCAGAACACCCTCGTAGGGCGCGAACCGGGTAAGCTGCAGGCACTCCCTCGCGGAAACGACGGTTTCCACGACAAACTGGGCTGAGCTGAGCGCCTTTGCAACTCTTCTTTGCAGATCACAGCGGGGTAAGAAGGTGAGCACTTTCATGAGTACCTCCAAGTTGGAACGGGCCCCGAAAGAAAAGCACGCAGCACTTCATAGTGGCCAGGCGACATGCGCCTTTGCATCACTGCGGTAAGTCCTGAAGCGCCACAGTCAAGATTCGCAGGAGTTGCAAAGTGAAAGACAGCTCCGTGAGAATCCGAGACCGCATCCCGCAAGTTTTTCACCTGACCGCCGAATTCTGTACCCCGAATAGCGAGTGGAGCGAAGAGTAAGGCACAAGACAGAAGTGAAAACCTTAGTACGGATGAGGGAAAACATTACATGGTGCAAGAGCAATAACAGAAGTCTATTTACTCTGTCAATTCTATCTTATTTGCTTCGCAATGGCGCATCAATTACCACTAAGCGCGCACAAATGCGTTGGGGAAGGAAATAATTTCACAGACCTTGGATCAGGGGGGAAGAATTATGCTGCGCGTATCCGGAATTTCCTGAGGTAACATCCGGAGACAACTCGACCGGCGAATAGACCATTGTGCCGGGGCAACGCGAGCCGGCATTGCGCGCTGTTGCGTATCGGAAACATGAAGACAACTTTAGAGGTGTAAAGCCAAAGAGAATGATCATTCAGGGATCATAGGACGATGCGACTAATATTTTCATTCGTTACGCTTAAGCAACAGCGTATGCAAATAGCTCGAACTTTGCGGCTTTGATTCGTAATCTCCATGCAGTGCACCTTTGCGCTACTAAGGAGACTTACCAATGCTCAAACAACTTGCTCGCAAGCTCACACTCTGCGCAACACTATTCGCGCTGGTTACTCCAGTCGCTTTTGCCTCCACCCCTTTGGGGACGGACCCAGAGCCCGGGGTGGTGCACACGATCCTCGCCTTTTTGGGTTTAGCGTAATATACCGCTAAAGCGGGTTTCACAATGACTGTGGCCTGAAAAGATTGCGCGGAGTGGACCCGGCCGGCCGGGTCCACACGCCGTGCGGTGGATCCACCAGCCCCGGTAGGAAATCCGGGGTCGTCTACACCAATTGTGAAACCGCTAAACGGCCCGTCCTCGACTGGCCGCCTTGAAAGGGGATTCCGGGGTGCGGCTCACAGGTCTGGATCTCCTGTTCTGGGCGGCTGGTTTCATAGCGAATCTTGGCTTGCTGTTTGTTCTCTGGTATCGGCGCCGAGGCAAGGATTTCCCCTTCTTTACGGCACTCATCACGCTGATTGTCATCAAGACAATTGTTCTGTATTTCGTCCTGCATTACGGTACGAAAGGCAGCTACTTTTACGCCTATTGGTCGCTGACCGTGCTGGATACGATGCTGCAACTTTGCGTCGTCTACGAGGTCGCCTCCCGTGTCTTCCGGCCGCTGGACGTATGGGCGCACGACGTGCGGAGTAGTTTCGTATGGCTGTTAGCCCTGAGCGTCAGCATGGCTTTGGGTCTCACCTGGATGGCTAGTCCGCCGGCGCGAACCTGGATGCAGGCTTTTGCGACCAAGGGTAATCTCTTTGCGGCGGCCCTGCAGAGTGAGCTTTTCGTCGCCATGATGGCTCTTTCCATAAACGCAAGGCTTCCGTGGAAAACTCATGTGGCAAAAATTGCCCAGGGACTGGGCGCGTATTCGCTCTTCGGTGTGTTGATTGAGAGCGGACACAGTTACTTCGGCGTCGGCCGAGAGTTACCAGCCTTCATTATGTTGTCCCATATACGCATGGCTGCTTACCTGGGTTGTGTTAACTATTGGATTATCAATCTATGGCGGGATGAGCAGCCTGCACGAAAAATGACCGCGGAAATGCGCGAAAAGATGTTTACTTTGCAGAGACGACTGGAATACGATCTTCACGACTTGCGATCGCGGAAAAAGTGGTGAATACACATAATCTCTATTTCGTCGCTGCGATTGGGATCTTTGTTAGTGCCCTCGTCTTAGTTGCAGGTTATTACTACTTCCGGAGCCGACGGTCATCGCCGGAGAGCTGGGAAGAACTGTTCGCCAAGCTAACCTGGATAGACCGGAACAACATTGCGGAGGTGGCCCTGGACCTTGTCGACGAGTCGGGCCAGCGTAAGCTGGTCGATGACGCCGGGAGCATGGAACCGACGCAGCTGTGGAAATTGATCGGTGGGCTGGAAGGACTCGAAGTCCTGGAGAAAAATAGCGACGTCCTGATCGATCTGGCCTTTTATGTCCAGCGTTGGTACCCGGAGGCGCTGGCCATTGCGGAGCGGTTGCGCCTGGATGCCAGGGAATTGAAGTGGCATGTTGCACGTCTGAAGGGAGCTGCCCAGAACGGCAACCTGCAGGTCTCCTTCCCATTCTATGCGCAGCGTGCGGTGGTAAGTTATTACCTCATGACACGCCGTTTGCTTAGCCTCTATGAGGCGGGAAATTTCTCCATGCTTGCCGAGTTGCAAAGGGCACTCTAGAGCCGGTCATGGCGCCAATCGAATAGCCACAACAATGACGCGACCAATGGTCTCTATCTCTGTCCGGTACTTCCATCTTCGGCTGGAAGCTGGCGACAAGGGGTGAGGGATCAGCGTCAACCAGTCCGAGGCCTTATCCAATTCGCACCAGCCGCAAACGTAAGCGTCACGGGTCATAAGGAAATAGATGGGGCGCTGAAATTCATGGGTCCAGTCTTTGCGTGAGGAGATGGCTCGTTTCTGGGTGTCAATTTGAACAATCGAGCCCGCCGGGATCATAGGGTCGAGGGTGAGGTCGCGTTTCCCGATGATCCCCCGCCTATAAGGCGCGGTTAACTGACCGTTCTCTGTCGCCAACAGCGTGGTCTCGTCGGGCGGTTGATCGGGAAGAGGCGTATCGGGGAGTAAATACCTTGCCTGCTCTTCGAGCGGCCCTTCGGTCAACAATATCGTTGCGTTCGGACTGGAAAGTTGTTTCAGGATCAGGGTCTGTGCATTTCCAGGGTACATGGAGCGTAGCAACTGCTCTGTCGGGACGTTGTAGATATCGGCCAGAGCTATTAGTTTGTTGACGGTCAATTCGTGTTCTTCGCGTTCCAGACGGTCGAGCCAGCTGGCAGAGACCTGGTAGGACTGATTGCCCTGTTCCTGAGCAAAGCGGAGACTGCGTTCCTCAACCTCTCGCAACGAGAGTTGCCACTGCTGGCGAATCGTTCGGAGCCTTGCACCAATCCCTGGCATGAGCGAATTACTCCTGACTTCCATGTTGTAAACGCAAATCACTCATTGCTACGGGTGCTTCCTTGTCGACCCTGGCGAAAGGGCTCGAGCATTTCTGTTCTTAAACCACTTACGGAGGAGGCCAGGTGGACGGTCTTAGAGCCTGTTGCCTGTTCAGTCGGGTCGCCTCTTCAAATACGATCCGCCAGACCCGCTTCGACGATTCGCCGGATTCCCGTTTAGGAGACACGCTGCGGCGAAAGAAGCTGCAGCAGAAATGCGCTCGATCAAACCACGCTGCGTGAGGAGCGAAGCTCGCTGTGAGGTTCGCTTAAGAAGCATTTGCTCTGCCATCATTCCTCCCTGCGAGGCCATTCGGGCCATGAGGAAGGCCGGTCACACAGGTAAAGGTATAGCCGATGCCCCGGTTGGTCTGAATCAATTTTTGCGGAAAGTCTCTATCAACCTTGCTTCGTAAGGCGCTGATGTAGACATCGACTACATTGGTCAAACCCTCGAACGAGGAGTTCCAAACATGCTCCAGGATCATGGTTCGCGTAACCGGCCGGTTTGCATTCCGTACCAGGTATTCGAGCAGCAGAAATTCCTTCGGCCGCAGATCGATGTCCTTGCCCAGTCGCACAGCTTTTCTCCGGATCAAATCCAGTTCGAGATCGCCAGAGCGGAGCATGTTCACCATGTGCGGCGCCTCGAAATCGGAAGCTGCGTGACGCAGCCGTATCGAAAGGCCAAGACGCACCGCTAACTCGGAGGCAAAGAATGGCTCACGCACACAATCATCCGCACCAGCCTCGAACAAACTTAAGCGCTGCTCCAGATCCAGGTATCGAGCAAAAACGAACAGCGATGCATCGGAGTTCTCCTGGCGCAGCTGTCTTACCAGGACCAGAGCCCCGGCAAAAACAAGGGAATCTGAATCGACCAGAACACCGTCGTAACGCACAAACCGGGTAATCTGCAAGCATTCCTTGGCGGAAGCTACTTTCTCCACGACAAACTGAGCCGAGCTCAGCGCCTTTTCGACGCGTCTTTGCAAATCAAAGCGGGGCAAGAAGGTAAGCACTCTCATGAGTAACTCCAGGATCGAAGGGGCCCCGAAAGAATAGCGTACGAGGAAATGATGGCCGCAAGGTGAGCTTCGCTATCGCACCTTTGCAACTTAGGTAAGAGAGGGCTGCGGCAATCATTCGCAGGGGCCGCGAAATAAACATAAGAGTGCCTCGGACCAACTACGACGTTAGGTCGCACGTTTGCCACTTAAGCCACCGGATCCCTTACTCAGCTTGAGGCGCGAGCGCTCCGGCAAGGCACAAGACAGACCACGGAGATGAAGCTTTGCTTCTTAAGCAGGAGTACCAAGAAACGTTTGTGGTGTCAAGAATATTCCTTATTTTTGCCATAACATCAACGTAATTACTCCTGACATATTAGTCGGTTTCTTCAGAAAAACGAAGCGGGGGCAGATGGCTCAGAGCAGGCCCTTGACGGCCCCAAAGGTGTGATTGCGTCATACAACTTTCGGCGGAATGGTAAAGGCATATTTCATGAGCGCCGCAACCTGCAGGGCTTAGCATAAGATCGGTCGTCAAAGCGGGCCGGGGAAGCTTCTTGCGGGCCAGATTTGACAGCGTACATCCTCTGCCCGGTCAGAAGAACCGAGCATCCCCCGGGGGCCGCCATGTCTCACTCTATCTTTCACTCGGACCGGTTCTTCAAGTGGGCACTTGCGCTTTTCGTCAGCGGCCTGTTGGCCGGCGGTCTCGCCTCCTGCAGCAACGGCAATAACGGCAATAGCGGGTCTCAGCTCACACTGACTCTTTCTCCTTCGAGCATCAAGCTGACGGCGGGAGCGGCGGGTCAGCAGGCTTCCCTGCTGCTGGCCGCGCCGGCCGGCGGCGGCGCGGTGACGGTAGCCGTGTCTGGATTGCCAACCGGAGTTACGGTTTCCCCCGCGACGCTGTCACTTACCCCGGGCGTTTCCTTGCCGCTGGTGCTTACGGCGGCCTCCTCGGCAGCCACTACAACGGCCACGGTCGCGTTTACTACCACCGTCAATGGCCAGATGGCCAGCACGCAAGCTGCTCTTTCCGTACAGGCAGCAGCAGCGCCGCCGCCAGACTTCGCCATCGCTGTGTCTCCAACATCCCTAAGTTTGATAGCTGACGGTCTTGCATCCTCTGTTACCGTGCAAGCAACGGGTCAGAACGGGTTCGCTGGAAGCGTTCAGGTCGCAATCACCGGGTTGCCAGCGGGGTTGATTGCCGGGACGCCCTCCTTCACGCTCAACCCCGGCAGCCTTCCCGCAGCTACCAACCTCACTTTGACTGCTACCACGGGAACGGCTCCCGGTTCTTACCCGGCAGTATTCACCGGCTCATCGGGCACAATAACGCATACGGCTTCACTGGCCATCACCGTCACCGCTCCACCACCGCCGCCGCAACCTGACTTCTCACTGGCAGTCAGTCCCCAGTCGCTGAGTCTTACCATTGGCGGGGCGGGACAACCGGTCCAGCTGACGTCGACTGCGCTGAACGGTTTCACCGGGAGCGCCAGCGTTGCGTTGAGCGGACTACCTGCAGGTGTGACGGCCAACCCAGCTTCGGTCTCGCTCACCCCTGGCACGCCTCAAAGCGTCACGCTTACGGCGGGCAACAGCGCGCAAGCGGGGAGTGCCAGCGTGACCTTCACCGCCACCTCCGGCTCACTCACCCATACCGGCGCCCTGGCGCTCACAGTGGCCGCCTCCTCAGGAGTGAATGTAACCACCTATCACAATGACAACGCACGCGACGGATGGTACGCATCGGAGAGCGTGTTGACTCCGCAAAACGTCAACGTTAATGGGTTTGGCAAGCTTCGTGAATTGGCGGTGGACGGCAAGGTCGATGCGCAGCCGCTCTATGTGAGCAGCCTTGCGGTGGCGGGGCAAACGCATAATGTGCTGATCGTAGTTACCGAACACGGAAGCGCGTATGCCTTCGACGCCGACTCGGGCACGCAGCTGTGGAAAGTAAGCGCTTTGGGAGCGAATGAGACCACCAGCGACGATCATGGCTGCAGCCAGATCTCGCCGGAGATCGGAATCACCGACACGCCGGTCATTGACCGTACCCATGGCCCGAACGGCGCCGTGTTCTTTGTAGGGATGTCGAAGGACTCGAGCAGCAAGTACCACCAGCGGCTGCACGCGCTGGACCTCACGACGGGCGCGGAGCTGCAGGGCAGCCCGTCTGAGATTCAGGCCAGCTTCCCGGGAACCGGGTACGGTTCCAGCAACGGAATGCAGGTCTTCGATCCCGGTCAATACGCGGAGCGGGTGGGTCTGTTGTTGATGAACGGACAGCTCTACCTTGCATGGACCTCGCATTGCGATGAGGATCCGTACACTGGGTGGCTCATGGCCTACAGCGAAGCCACGCTGCAGCAAACCAGCGTTTTAAACCTGACGCCGAACGGGCCTTCGACGCCTCACTTCGGCGATGGAGAAGGTTCGGTGTGGATGGCCGGCGCGGGCCTGGCCGGGGATACGCAGGGCAATATCTACTTTCTGGATGCGAACGGTACCTTCGACACAACCCTGGGCGCGAATGGCTTTCCTGCGCACGGAGACTTTGGCAACGCGTTCATGAAGGTATCCACAACCGGGAATGTGCTGGCAGCGGCGGACTATTTCGCTGCCTACAATCTGCAGTCTGAAAGCGATGCGGACCAGGATCTGGGCTCCGGTGGCGCCATGTTACTGCCCGATCAGACAGATGCCAACGGCCACACGCGCCATCTTGCCGTCGGCGCCGGCAAAGACACCAATATCTATGTGGTCGATCGCGACAACATGGGTAAGTTTAATGCCAGCAGTAACAATGCGGTTTATCAGGAGCTGCCCAATGCACTGAGTGGAGGCGCCTGGTCGATGGCTGCGCTATTCAATAACACGGTCTACTACGCTGGCGTCGGCGATCACCTCAAGGCGTTTCCCATGACCAATGCACTGTTGGCCACGTCTCCGGCCAGTGAGTCGGCTAACACTTTTGCCTATCCCGGCGCGACTCCGAGCGTAAGCTCGAATGGGTCTCAGGACGGCATCGTGTGGGCGATTGAAAACCAGAATGGCGCAGGGGTGTTGCACGCCTACAACACGGCCAACATACCAACCGAGTTGTACGACAGCAATCAAGCAGCGAACAGCCGCGATCATTTCTCCGACAACAAATTCGTTACTCCCATGATCGCCAATGGCAAGGTGTACCTGGGTACGACGAACAGCGTCGCGGTGTTTGGTTTGTTGCCGTAGCGGCTGGTTGAATGCCCGTGCCAAAAAATTGGGGGGCTTTCGCCCGATCTTTTTCGTCCCATGTACGCTGGGGCAAACATCGAAGGGCACCTGTTCGGATTGGTTGCAGGTCCTACAGCTGTTTGTTTGTGGAGGATATGCTCAGTTGTTGGCTTGCCAGTTGGGTCCGATGAGCTGTCGCAGCAGCGTCTCGCTCGCCCATGGAGCATTGCCCGCATAGCGCTTCAGCCACGCTGTGCCTTCTCCTATTTTTACCCGGCCCGGTGTGAACTCAGGCGAAAGCGCGTTGGCCATCAGCGCGTACCGCGCCCCGTCACGCAGGCGTAGCGCCTTCCAGCATCCTCCGGGCACCGGCACTACGGGGCGCTCCCCAGCAGCCAGATTTATCCCCAGCGTAACCTTCTCCACCCGCCCATCGGGATGAAAGATGAAGTAATCCACCGGGCCGCCCTCAATCAGGATGTGGGTATCGTCAGACGCCAGCCAGTGAAGATAGTCGATGGGCCGCTGGCTTGTCAGCATGTAGTAGTTCTGGCTCTGCACCGCCAGTAGCCGGCCATTGACCGATACTTGCTGCGCGGACTTGCCGATGATGCCCAGGTAACCCGATTCCCCGGGCAGCGCTTCGAGCTTCAGCAGCTGAATCAGCTCCTGCGCCCGGGCATCGAGCTTCGCGTTGTCAGTCGGCGGGACAACGGCCATCACCACGAATACGAGGGCAGCAACGGCTCTCATGCCGGCCAGAGTAGCAGTTATGCTGATCGGGTGACAGCAGAACAGCAGCTGGGTTCTTTTATCGCCAAGTTCAGTCCGGAGGTCGCCGCGCTTGCCCGGTCGATCCTGACTGCGATGAGAGAGCGCTATCCAACCGCAATCCAGCTGGTGTACGACAATTACAACGCCCTGGCGATCGGTTTCGGTCCTACCGAGAGGCCATCGCAGGCGATTTTCTCCGTGGCCGTCTTTCCCAGGTGGGTGAGCTTGTTCTTTCTGCAAGCGAAAGGGCTGCCCGATCCCGACGGGATATTACAGGGGAGCGGAAACGTCGCCCGCCACATCCGCCTGCCCTCGACAGCCACGCTGGATGAATTGTCGGTAAAAAAACTGATGCAGGAAGCGACGGCACGAGCGGCAATTCCATTTGCTCCAAACGGACCTTCTCGCCTGATCATCAAGTCGATCTCAGCGAAACAGCGACCGCGCCGTCCGCCGGCCTAACTGCGGAGACGTGCCAGTAGATCCTGCGGGTGTACGGGCTTGGCCAGAATCTCGAATTCGTGGCCCTGGACGCGCGCACGGTCCAAAAGGTCTGCGGTGGCAGCCTGACCGGAAAAGAGCAGGATCTTGCAGTCAGGCAACATACCACGGATGGTAATGGCGGCGTCAATGCCGTTCATGTCGGTCATGATGACGTCGGAAATGAGCATGTCGGGCCGGAGCGTGCGCGCTGCCTCTACGGCCTTTTCACCGTTGTACACAGCCGTGGCTTCAAACCCGCTCTGGTTTAGGATAATGGCCAGCGTGTCTGCGATTACTCGCTCGTCATCAGCTACCAGCACCTTGGGCTTTGCTTGTGAATTGGTCATTTGCTCCTGAGGGACGATCTAAGTCTTTCTGACGCTCGTCGCTCCGGCACTCCCGATCGGCCGAAGCAGGTCACGATATCGTGGTATGGAAACGCTTGAGGCAGTACTGGAATCATACGCTTCCGACTCAGATGCTGTCTCCCGGCGTAGCGTTGCGGGGCGTCACTTGAGATTCCGGCGCCGCGCTCTACGTATAAGATAATTTGACCACATATCCTTTTCGTTGGACGTTTTCCCGATGGCTGAACCGATCATTCGCGCCCAGCAGGTAGAGAAGTATTACGCCCAACCCAGCGAAAACCGCATCCAGGTGATCGCACCCACCGACCTGTCTATTGTGCAAGGGGAAATTGTTGCCCTGCTGGGCCCCTCGGGCTCAGGCAAGTCTACGCTGCTGCGCATGTTGGCAGGGCTCTCCCAACCTTCCGCGGGCGAAGTTTTCTGGCATGGTAAGCCGATTATGCAAGCGGACGTCCATGTGGGCATCGTCTTTCAAAGCTTCGCCCTGTTTCCGTGGCTGACGGTGCTCGAAAACGTCGAAGCGCCGCTGATTGCTCGCGGCATTACCGCCGAGCAGCGACGCGAACAAAGTCTCAAGATCCTGAACACGGTCGGCCTCGATGGCTTTCAGGCAGCGTACCCTAAGGAACTCTCCGGAGGGATGCGGCAACGGGTGGGATTCGCCCGCGCCCTGGTCGTGCAACCGGAAGTACTGTTTATGGATGAGCCGTTCTCGGCCCTGGATGTGCTGACGGCGGAGAATCTGCGCAGTGAACTGCTGGAACTGTGGCACAAGAAGACGATTCCTACACAGTCCATTTTTTTGGTGACCCATAACATTGAGGAAGCCTTGCTGCTGGGGGATCGCATTATTGTGCTGGGCCGCAATCCAGGGTACGTGCGGGTCGATTTTCCGGTCACCATGAACCAGCCGCGGGACCGCAAGAGCGCCGCCTTCACCCAGCTGGTGGATTACATCTATAAAGTGCTCACCCGGCCCGACGTGGCCCCCTCCGCCGTCCCCCAGGGGGTGGCGGCGCGGGATCAACGGCAGATGCACTACCAGATGCTTCCCCATGCGCGGCCAGGCGGAATTGCCGGCTTACTGGAGCTGCTTATCGATTACAACGGCCGGGCCGACATCTATCGCCTGGCCGACGATCTGGCATTTGAGATTGATGACCTGCTGCCCATCGTCGATGCAGCGCAATTGCTGGGCTTCCTCACCGTAGAAGAAGGGGATGCCACCATTACGCCCGCAGGACGGGAGTACGCCGAGTCGGAGATCCTGCGGCAGAAGGAGCTGTTTCGTAAAGCCGCGGTTGAGCACGTGCTGCTGCTGCGGCAGATTACCCGGGCCCTCGACACCAAGTCGGACCATACGGTCCCGGAGGAGTTCTTTCTCGATATGCTCGATGAGCAGTTCAGCGCGGAGGAGACGCTGCGGCAGCTGGAGACGGCGATCAACTGGGGCCGTTATGCGGAGTTGTTTGACTTCGATGCATCGCGCAGACGATTCATCCTCCCGGAGCAGGAAGATACGGCCGAAGCGGTGGAAGAGGCCCAGGCCGAATGAGCGAGCCAACCAGGCTCTTCCGCACGCCGACCCTTTCCCGCACCCTGGTGCTGGAGCGGACCTGGCCTTTTTTTCTCGACTTGAGCGTCGCCGCCTGCGGGCTTGCCCTGTTCTATGCTGTGTTGCGCATCGCGCAGTATTGGATGGGACATCCAGTTCCCGCGGTCGCCATTTCCCCTTCGGCGAAGATGCTCCCGCTGTACGCTTTCTATTCCGTGGTGCGCATCTTCGTCGCCTACTTGCTGAGCCTCTGTTTCGCCGTGGGGTACGGTTACGTAGCCGCTTACAATCCCCGCGCGGAAGCTTTCATGATCGCGGTGCTCGATATTTTGCAATCGATTCCCGTCCTGAGCTTCCTTCCTGCTGTGATGCTGGCCATGATATCGCTCATTCCCGGGCGCCAGCTGGGAGTTGAAATGGGCGCCATCCTGCTGATTTTTACCGGGCAGGTATGGAACATGGCGTTCAGCTTCTACTCATCGCTTAAGAGCCTGCCGCGGGAGCTGCGGGAAGCGTCCAGGGTCTTTCGTTTTACCGCATGGCAGCGTTTCTGGCAGCTGGAACTGCCTTACTCAGCCATTGGCCTAGTGTGGAACTCGATGGTCTCAGTCGCCGGCGGATGGTTTTTTCTCATGGCCTGCGAGATGTTTGTTCTGGGCGACCGCGACTTCCGTCTCCCCGGGCTCGGCTCTTATTTGCAGACAGCGGCAAGCACGGGCGACACCCATGGCATGCTGTGGGGATCGGTGACCATGATCCTCATTATCGTCGCCACCGATCAACTGGTGTGGCGCCCAGTGATCGCCTGGGCCGATAAGTTCAAATTCGAGCAGGGAGAGAGCACCAGCCGAAAGACTTCACCCATCCTCTACGCCCTGCAAAACTCAAATGCGCTTAACTGGTTGAAGCGGGCCACCTTTGTGCCGCTGAGCGAGCGTATCTATTCCAGCCTGGCGCGACGGCAGCGGGAACTGACCGCGCGACCCTACCACGAGCCCCGCAAGCGATCCCAGCTGGCATCGATCCTGTTCATCGCCGCGGCTACCCTGATGGTTGCTTTTGCTGCCTTTCGGGCGCTGGAGTTGCTGCGCTATGTGCATGGGCAAGAGGTCGTGGAGTTGTTAAAGGGCGCGGGCGCGACCTTTCTGCGCGTGAATGCTGCCTTGTTGATCGCCTCCGCCTGGACCATCCCCGCCGGGGTCGCTATCGGCTTCAATCCCCGTCTGGCCAGGATCGCCCAGCCGCTGGCGCAGATCGCCGCTTCCTATCCGGCGACTGCGATTTTTCCTATCCTGCTGCTCGCCCTGGTACGCTGGGGCGGCGGGCTGGGCATCGGGTCAATTGCTCTTATGTTGCTGGGCACCCAGTGGTACATCCTCTTCAATGTGATTGCCGGCGCTTCGGCAATTCCCTCCGACCTGAAGGAGGTTGCCCAACTGTTCCACTTCTCCCGCTGGCAGCGGTGGAAGGTTGTGATTTTGCCGGGGATCTTTCCCTACCTGGTGACTGGGCTGGTGACGGCCTCAGGGGGCGCCTGGAACGCCAGCATCGTCGCGGAATACTTTCACCTGAAAGACCAGACCCTGCAGACCTTAGGGCTGGGCGCCCAGATCAGCGCGGCCAGCGATCACGGGCAGTTTTCCATTCTACTGCTGGCTACCATCATCATGTCGCTCATGGTGGTGACGGTGAATCGGCTGGTGTGGCGCCCGATGTTCCACCTGGCGGAGAGCAGGTTCCGGCTGGATACCTAGGTCAGGCAACTCGCCTGATTGGGCAGCATCTGGAGAGTGAGGTGATTTATGACCAAAGCAACCAAGCGTGCCGGCAACAAGACGGCTGCCGGATCGGAGCCCAACGGCAAGGAAAGAAGCCAGCATGATCGGGCGCCCTATCAGAAGAATTCGGATCGCGACCCGGTCAAGAGTGCGGAGCAGACCCGCCACATCCCCACACAGGGGCATGGAGCGATTAGGTAGCCGGCTGCGCGTACTCCTCGTCTGTGACGTGTTCCAGCCACATCACATCGCTGCCCTGCTCGTCGGCCTCCTGCATGGCCAGATGAGTCATGGTTCTTCCCGGGGCCGCGCCGTGCCAGTGACGCTCCTGGGGCGCAATCGATACCGTATCGCCAGGGCGAATCACCTGCGGCGGTTTACCGGCTGATTGGACTAAGCCCAGACCGTCCAGCACGTGCAGCGTCTGTCCCACAGGATGGGTGTGCCACGCCGTGCGGCTGCCCGGAGCAAACCAGACGCGAATCGCTTTGAGACGCGAGGGGGGAGTCACCGCCAGGATTTCATTGAGCCAAACAGTGCCGGTAAACCAGGTCTCCGGTCCTTTGCGGGAGTTATGCATTTCAGAGGTGAGGATCTTCATGGTGACGCCCATTTTAGCGGTCGGGATCTGGCTTTGCGAACGGGCCGGGTGAGAACTCCTTTCCAAATTCAGTGCCGGCGGAATTTGTCTCATGGCAGGGCCCAGAGGGAACAGGACGGGTGCCCCTCGATAAGGTCGAAGGCTTTGTCAAGGGCAGGGGTCTCCTGACCGGTGAATAATCACCGCGTGTTGGCCGAGGCGGTAGAGGACCGGTCCGGTTTATCATCACGCGTTGATCAGTATCAGTGGGAGGCTTTAGGCCTGCCACCACCCATCGATTCGATCGCAGTATCGATCATGATTCATGTTGCGAACATCCTGCCGTCGTAGTGGAGAGGGAATGTGGAAATCGGCAGTTTGATTTCCATCATTTCCGCTCCTTCAGCGCACTGCGGGATGCGAGAGCGCCCAATCAACGTATCGGTCTAGCTTGGGCCGACCAGGGGCACCCGCGGGCTGCTCTCGATAAGCACGGCGTTCTGGGAGTTCAGATCGGTGCGTAGCACCCAGTAAAGCCGTACGGCCAATTTGCGTGCCGCAGCCACCTTGGCGACTGGCTTGGGCTTGTTGCGGCACAGGTGAACGTAGTGTTTGTGAAACTGTGGGTCGAACCTGGTCACGCTCTGCGCCGATTCGACCAACAACATCCTGAGGAAGCTGTTGCCCTGCTTGGTGATCGATCCCAGCCTTCGTTTGCTGGAGGAAGTATGCTCGGAGGGGATCAGTCCGAGATAGCTGGCTAGCTGCTTGGAGTGCTGGAAACGGCCGACATCGCCAATGGTTAGGGCAAAAGCCAGAGCGGTGATCGGCCCTACTCCCTTCTGCTGCATGAGCAGACTGGCCTGGGGATGAGCCTCAGCGGCCTGCTCAGCTGCCTTGTCCAAGCGGGCAATCTGCTCATCCAGCTGTGTTAGCAGTTGGCGGCAGTCTTGTCGCCTCACCGCGGTCCATCCTTGCAACGGCAACTGGATGAGCAGCTTCTGTCCGGCCTTGCTCCACAGCTTCTGTTTCTTTTGCACCCCTTGATTCAGGGCCAGCTGTTTTTGACCCGGGTCCGTATCTGTACCAGCTTGTGGCGATGAATCAATAGCTGCCGTTGATCCCGCTCTGGCCGGCTGGGTGTCCACAACCGGGGAAAACGCTTCTCCAGCAGCAAGGTCAGAATGTGGGCTGCATCTCTGCGGTCGGTTTTCTGTTTGCGTGTATCGCTGGCGCGGATTTTAGCCGCGTCTCCCACCCACACCTGGTGGCCTAGCTGGCCCAGCAAGTCGATAAACCAATGACTATTGCCACAGGCTTCTATGCCGATCAGCGAAGATACAGGCAAGCTGCGGTAGAACCGCTCCGCTTCCCCGTTACCGTTGACCAGCTTGTGCTCGGTGACCTCTCCGGTCTCCGTTTCGAAAACCGCTATTTGCTGAAAGCTGGGATGAAAATCACACCCTATAATCTTCATCGAAGGCTTCTCCTTGTTCCTGACCAGTACCAGTCCTCTACCGGCACCCAACAGGATCATCGCTGAAGCCTTCGACCTTATTCAATCAACGTTCGCCTAAGCGTACGTGGGCCGAAAAGGATGGGCGAAGCCCCTCGACCGCTACTGCTATATCAACCTGTAAATCGCGTGTTGGATAGGGAAAGCGTTCGAAAGAGATCGTTATCGGCCCACGTTCGCACCAGCGTACGTGGAGCACCCGTCCTGTTTTCTTTGCCCGCCTTGCAGGGTGGAACCTGAGCAGTTATCTGGTTGCCAAATGCGTGGCCTGGTAGACAAACTGGAAGCCAATTGTCATTAGCCACAGCGACAGCGCGAAGCGCAACTGGCGGTTGGGGATGCGCGGCGCTACTCCGCTGCCGGCAATCGCGCCCAAGACGCCGCCGAGGCCCAGCTTCCACAACAATGCCGCATTGTAGCCGCCACCAATCATGTGGACGCCGGTCCCCACAACGGAAAGCGCAAGGCCAAATGTAAGATCGGTGCCCACTACCTGTGCTGCTGTCAGGGAAGTAAGTCCCAACAACGCAACCGTGCCCAAAGCACCCGCGCCGGAGGAAGAAAAGCCTACCTCGGCGGCTATGGGGAAAGTGATCAGCCCAATCCACCGCGGACGGTCGACTACCGGCCGAGTGATGGCGTCGGGACGAAAGTGGCGAAACAGCTGCCAGCCGGAGGTAAAAATGATGATGCCACCGAGCACGATGTAAAGCAGCGATTTGGGGCCGTGCTGCGCAACATGGCGGAAGAAGAGCGAACCCACAATCACTCCTGGTACGCCGCCGAGCAGCATCCATACCAGGATGCGGTAGGAGACCTGCCTGCGCCAGACCTGAACCGGAACCACGATCAGCTTGACCACCGCTGCATAGGCCAGCGCAGTGCTCACCGCGATCTCCACCGGCACGTGAAGAAAGAGTATCAATAACGGTGCCGTAACCACACCCGCGCCCACCCCTGTGAGCGCGATCACTACCGCTATCGAGAACCCGATCAAAAGCTGCAGCATGAAGACTCTCTTCTATTGCGGTTGCACGTGGATACCACATTCCTGCTTGCGGCCACCCCAGCGGCCTGAGCGTGGGTCATCGGGGTCGAACGGCAGGCTGGTACACGGCTCACATCCAATGCTGGTGTAGCCCTTTTCGTAGAGCGGCAGCAGCGGAATTCCATACTGTTCGGCATAATGCCAAACATCCCTGGTGGACCACTCCGCCAGCGGGCTGATCTTCAGCAACTGCTTGCCCGAAGGCAAGGTAAAGGTATCCACCGTCTGCAAGTTGGCGCGGGTTTTTGCCTGTTCGCGGCGCAACCCGGTAAACCAAAGGCGGTATGGTTCGAGCGACCCGAACAGCGGCCCTACCTTTCTCATGCCACAGCAGCGATCAGGCGCCGTCTGGTTCAGAATGCCGAATTTGGACTCCTGTTCCGCCACGGTGAGTTCGGGCAGTACATTGACCAGGTTCAGATTCCATTGTTGCGCCAGGCGATCGCGATACTCGTAGGTCTCGGCGAAGTGGTAGCCAGTGTCGAGAAAGATCACCGGCACGCTGCCGAGCGTCTCGCGCACCAGGTGCACAACGACCATGTCTTCGGCCTGAAAGCTGCTGGTTACGCAGACTTCCTCTGTCCGCGCCGCTTCAATCTGTTGGCTGACCAGGCTTCGTGCTGCGGCTATCTGGGCTTCAAGACTCATCGCTGCCTCCATTAAGCGCGCGCAGAACATAGACCACCGCCTGTGGGGGCTCTTCCGGTAATCCAGGCACCGGCTCGAACGCTAAGACAGCAGAATCGTGCGCGACCAAGACATCGCCAGGGAAATCATTCACCCCATCAGACTCGATCAGGACAACGACTCCTATCTGTAACAGTCGATGGATCATATTACGATTCGTCGTCCGCGTGCGCACGACTTCCACGCCGGCTTCCCGCAAGGCGGCCTCGAGCAGGCGGAGCAGCTCAGGGTTTCGGATGGCGATGGCCGCCACGGCGTTCGAGTCCCGATGGCCACTCACGATCTCGCTTACCATTCCTGCGGCTACCGTAGCGTGCGATACGGCGTCGATCAGGATGAAGCTTCCGGTACGGCGGTGGGTGGCATAGGTGTCCAAGAACAACGGACGCGTGGTCTCCACCTCCACCACGCCGATGCTGTTGAGTTCGAGCGTGGCGGCGGCCTCGGGATCGAGGGTCTGCATGTTTACCCGATGCCGGATCGTCTTCACCCTGGCCTTTACTGTCTGAGAAGTATGTTTCAAGAGGTAGCTCTTGCCCGGATCGAGAGGCTGAGCATCCATCCAAACCAGGGCGGCAAGAAAGTTTGCCGCGACCGCCGGCGGCTGGTGCGCGGCTGCGAGCATCTCGCCCCGGCTGATATCCAGCTCATCCTCAAGCGTGACCGCAATGGACATGGGCGCCACGGCACGGGCCAGATCACCGTCGAAGGTGGTGATGCTCTTCACCCGGCTGGTTCTGCCCGAAGGCAGGGCGGTGACCCGATCTCCCGGCCACACCGAGCCGGAGGCAATCTGTCCGGCAAAGCCGCGATAGTGGTGATCAGGACGAATCACCCGCTGGATGGGTAGACGAAAGGCCGCGCCCGCTACATCCTGCCCAAGGGGCACCGTCTCCAGGTATTCGAGCAGCGTAGGACCTTCATACCAGGGCATGCTCAAACCGCGATCGACCACGTTGTCGCCATGCAGCGCGCTGATGGGGATGGAAAGCAGATCCGAGATGCCCAGCTTGGCCGCCAGCTGCTGCAGATCGCGCGCCAGGGATGCGAATACTTCACTCGAATAATTCACCAGGTCCATCTTGTTGACGGCGGCTACGATATGGCGAGTCCCCAACAGCGAGGCGATATAGGCGTGACGGCGCGATTGGGTCAGGATGCCTTTACGGGCATCGACCAGGATGATTGCCACGTCGGCGGTCGACGCACCGGTGGCCATGTTGCGCGTGTACTGCTCATGCCCGGGAGTGTCGGCGATGATGAATTTGCGATGGGTGGTCGAAAAGTAGCGGTAAGCGACGTCGATGGTGATGCCCTGCTCCCGCTCTGCCCGCAGGCCATCGGTAAGCTGAGCAAAATCGATTGCTGCGGCGACATTTCCGCTAGCCGCTTTGGTCACGGCGCGCACGTGATCCTCGTAGACGTTCTGCGAGTCGTACAACAGCCGGCCAATCAGGGTCGACTTGCCATCATCCACGCTGCCTGCGGTGCTGAAGCGCACCAGCTCCTTAGCCTGCTCCGCGGCGAGAAACTCTTCCATCGAAAACATATCTTCAACAGCACCAGGGTCGAGTGAGAGTGGCATTTAGAAATAGCCCTCCCGCTTCTTCAGTTCCATCGACCCGTCCTGATCGTGATCGATGACCCGGTTGGCCCGCTCGGAAGAACGGAAGGCAACCAGCTCGGCGATAATTTTGGGAATGGTGTCGGCATCGGAGCGGATGGCTCCGGTGCAGGGGCTGCAGCCCAGCGAACGCAGGCGGCACCTGACCCACTGCTCTTCTCCCGGCAGACCCTGCACAAAAGACTGCTCCACCGGGATCAGGCTATCGCCGCGCACCAACATCCGCCGGTTCTGGGCAAAATAGAGCGGTACAACCGGAATGTCTTCCAAGTGGATGTAGTGCCAGACGTCTAACTCGGTCCAGTTGGACAGCGGAAAAACGCGTATGCCTTCACCAGGATTCACGCGCCCGTTATAGAGGTTCCACAATTCAGGGCGCTGGTTCTTCGGATCCCATTGGCCGGCGCTATCCCGGAAGGAAAAAATACGCTCCTTGGCGCGGGACTTTTCTTCGTCTCGCCGGGCGCCCCCAAAGGCGGCGTCAAAGCCATGGGCGCGCAGACCATCGAGGAGTGCCGTAGTTTTGAGCAATCCGCAGCAGCGCTTCGTTCCGAGAGCCACCGGATTAGCTCCGTCAGCGATTGCTGTTTCATTTCGCCACACCAGCAGCTCTACCCCAACCTGGCGGGTGTAGTCGTCGCGAAACGCGATCATCTCTTTGAATTTGTAGCCGGTATCGACATGCAGAAGAGGAAACGGAATCGGCCCCGGATAAAAGGCCTTCTGCGCCAGCCGCAGCATGACGGAGGAATCCTTGCCGATGGAGTAGAGCATGACCGGCTTCTCAAACTCCGCTGCTACCTCGCGGAAGATGTGGATGCTCTCCGCCTCCAACATCTGGAGGTGGCTCAGCTTGGGCGCGGAGCCTACCGGCATTGTTTGGACTCCCAGGGTTGGCAATCGGGCTCCTTTCAGTTTCCCTGCGTAGTGCGGTACGGGTAGCCGCTTTAGTAAAAAAGAAAACCGCTCGCCAGGAGCTGGCAGCGGTTGTGGGTACTTGCTTGAGTTATGCGAAAGGCTGGTAGGGAAACCCTACTTCTCTGCTAGAAAAACTCACACCCGCTTGTGCGCAATGACAATGGATAACACCTGTCACAGCAACAACAACCAGCGGGATAATGCAGACACTGCATAGAATTTATACTCTTGCCTGGCTGGCCTTTTGTCAAGCTGACGATACCCCGGCGGTCATCCGCCGGAACCTGCAGGAGTAACCACTTTCCCGTTCACGTATAAAGGGTTACAGGAGCGCTGCGGTCGCAAATGAAATGTATACAGGTCGGCCTGATTGGCTTTGGATTCGCGGGACGCGTCTTTCAGTCGAACGTCATTCAAGCGGTCGAGGGGCTGGAGTTAGCCGCCATCGTCCAGAGAAGTGGCACCGACGCTGCCGCGGCTTTTCCCCAGGTGAAAATTTTGCCCACGGTCGAGGATCTTCTTAAGGACGCCAGCATCCGCCTGGTGGTGGTGGCTACTCCGAACGCTACCCATCTTCCTATCGCGCGGCAATGTCTGCTGGCCGACCGCGATGTGGTCATCGATAAGCCCTTTGCCCTGACTTCGGCCGAGGCAGTGGAGTTGATCGAGCTGGCCCAGTCGCGCAAACGGTTGCTCAGCGTGTACCAGAACCGCCGCTGGGATGGTGACTTCCAGACCGTACGCAAGCTGCTGGACAGCGATCGGCTGGGACGGTTGGTCAAGTTTGAATCCCACTATGATCGCTTCCGCCAGCTGCCCCGGCTGCACGCCTGGCGGGAAGACGGTGGACCGGGGGGCGGAGTGCTCTTCGATCTGGGGGCGCATTTGGTAGACCAGGCGCTGGTGCTCTTTGGTGTTCCCGAATCGGTCTGGGCAAATGTGCGCGCGGAACGGGAGGGAGCCCGGATTGACGACGCCTTCGACCTGTACCTGCACTATCCCGCGTCTCACGCGCAGGTGTCTTCTTCCGTGTCTGGGCCAGTGCCCTCGGGTCTCGGCGTGTGGCTACGCGCTACCTGCCTGGCGCGCGACCCAGGACCACGCTTCACGCTCAACGGCACGCAAGGCACCTTTCGCAAATTCGGCATCGACTGCCAGGAAGCCCATCTGCTGGCCGGGGATATGTTCTCCTCCAAACCATGGGGCGTCGAGGCTTCGGAGCACTGGGGCACGCTCACCATCGATGAAGGAGGTGAGCCGGTTAGCACGCGCATTCCTACCGAGGCTGGGGACTACCGCAGCTACTACATCAATATTCGCGATGCGCTGCATGGGAATGCGGCGCTCGAAGTCACGCCGCTGCAGGCATGGCGAACGATGCGGGTGTTGGAGACAGCGGTCGAGAGCAGCCGCACCGGAAATACAATTGTGTGCGACTGGAGCCGTGAACCCTGAGGCGGCGTTTGCCGTGACGGAAGCTGAGGTGGCAGGCGGTCACCGCTGGGGACTGTCGACCGGCGGCTCTGGCTTGCCCTCTACCTTGTGGACCCCAGTCTCAGTTGCATGCGCTGTCTTGTGGTACCCGGTTTCGGTTCCCTGCACCGTTTTGTGGTAGCCAGTCTCAGTTCCAGACTTTGCTTTGTCGTAGCCCTTCTGGGTTCCTGCCGCCGTCTTGTGATAAGCAGTCTTGGTTCCCTGCACCGTTTTGTCGTAGCCAGTCTCAGTTCCAGACTTTGTTTTGTCGTAGCCCTTCTGGGTTCCTGCCGCCGTTTTGTGATAAGTGCTCTTGGTTCCTTGACTTACGCCATGTCCGGCACTGGTCGCAGCATGCTCGGTGTCAGATCCGGCGTTCTTCATATCCTGCTTTGCACTGGAGTCGGTGGTCTGAGCAAAGGCGACAGGCAAGCTTAAGACGAGAGCGGCGGTCAAGGTCACAGACCAGAGGCGGCCAGTATTCATGGATGGTTCTCCTTACAACTACCCTCATTGGATGCCATCTGGAGGAGGTGAACGTGCGAAGAGGTCTATTTTGTTGCTTTGCGTCGGACGTCAGCCCCGAAGCGGCAGTTGAGAATAGCCTAGGCCGCAGAATTGACCCAGGACTGTGTCCTGGCTATTTTCATGCCGTCCCTGGCGGGACTCAATTCCGGAAGCAGCGCATCGATATCCGCCAGGGCTCGAATTTCCTCAAGCGGTGCGGCTTCTCCAGTCGTCGATCGCATTTCGGATGGCGGCTGGGGCCAGGTTGCTGCAACGCATCTTGTATTCGGGAATCCCGCCCAGTGCATCGGCTACGGCCTGTTCGGTAATGGCGTAGGCGTCGTCTACAGGCTTGCCCAGCACCATCTCTGTCGCCATCGACGAACAGGCAATGGCCACCGCGCATCCCATGCACTTGAATTTCACTTCCTGGATGAGGTTGTTTTCGACGCGCAGCGAAACCAAGACGGTGTCGCTATCAAGCGCGCTCTTTACCATTGACTTGCCCGAAGGGTTAGCTACAGAGCCCACATTACGCGGATTGGCGTAATGGGCGCGTACCAGCTCGCTATACAAGGCCAGTCCCCATGCTTGAAGCGTGAAGCAACGAAAGAATATGATACCCCTTCAGGGATGTCCTCAGACCTGTATACCAAAGCGGCCGAACTCGCCTCCCATGGCCAACCCTTCGCCATTGCTACCGTGGTCCGGGTTGAGGGATCTTCCTCGGCCCGGCGCGGCTCCAAGGCCCTGATCGATTCAGTCGGCAAACTGCTGCTGGGATGGGTGGGCGGAGGCTGCGCAGAAAGCGCCGTTCGCAGCGAAGCCCAGGTGTGCATCGAAACGGAGAGACCGCGGCTGATTACCGTGGACATGAGCGATGAAGTACTGGGAGTGGGCATGCCTTGCGGAGGGACCATGGATATCTTTATCGAGCCGGTTCTGCCCAAACCTGAACTTCTGATCGTGGGCCATGGCCGCATTGCCGAAACCCTCGCCGTGCTGGGCGACTTGATGGGCTTTTCCATCACCGTGAATGACCCAGCCGCCGACCGTAACTCGTTCCCACTGGCAGAGAGACTGGTCACCGACGATTTCGATCTCACGGAGACCCCTATCGGACCAAAATCGTTTGTGGTGATTGCTACGCAACATAAGAGAGATCATCTGTGGCTCGAAAAGGCGCTCGCGGGCAATGCAGCCTACGTTGCTTTGATCGCCAGCCGCCATCGGTCCAGGTTGGTGCTCGATTATCTTCGCACTGGGGGCGTTGCCGAAGAAAAGATTGCAACCGTGTACTCTCCCGCCGGCCTCCATCTTGGTGCCTCCACGCCGGAGGAGATTGCTTTGAGCGTGATAAGTCAAATGGTGGCCCTGCGGCGCGGAGTGGATGACAGCCTGACCAGACGCGATTTTGACGTGGATGCGGTGATTCGCCGATGCGAGGCGGATGTTACGCCCTAGCGCTTAAAGCGGTCGTAGTCGTTCTGGTCGTCGATGTCGAGCAGCACTCCCATATCTTCAACTTCCACATTAATTATTCCCTCTAAGTGATTCCCGAAGATGGCCCGGCAGCCAATGTCTCCTTCTAGCTGCATGACTTCGAAAAAGACTGAGCGGTCGAGAAGAACCGGGTTGCCACGAGTACCCTGGTACGAGGGAATCACAATCTGCGCTTGAGAATGGCGGTACTGATCGACGATTTGATCGTAGGTCCGGGGACGAACGAATGGCTGGTCTCCGAGGATGATAAGCGCGGCATCCGTGTGCCCATCCAGAGCGGAAAGCCCCTCCCGCAGCGAACTCGCCATTCCTCGCCCATAGGCCTGGTTGACGACAACCTTGAGGCTTTCGAGAAGAGACTGGGGAAGCTGACCGCGGATGGCTTCCGCGGAAGAGCCGAGAACCAGGACGATTTCATCCACCGCGGCGGAACGAACGTTTTCGAGCGTCTGTGACAACACAGTGCTCCTGCCCAGAGGAAGCAGCTGCTTGGCTTGCCCCATGCGGGTGGATGTGCCGGCAGCCAGTATGATGGCGCCTACCCGTCCTTGATAATTAGCGCGCAACAGGAGAATTGTAGGATGACTGCCTTGGGAGATTCTGTTAACCTTAACCGCCCCGATGTTCTGCTCCGGCTGGAGGGACTGGTTGGGCTGGAGGGACTGGTTGGGCTGGCGGTTGCAAGCGTCGCTTATCAGCATCTTTACCCCGGCCACTGGGGCATATTCGCTCTTTTGTTTCTGGTGCCTGACCTCTCTCTACTCGGATACCTGCGTTCTGCCGGCAAGAGCTCGGCCGTCTTTTACAACCTGGTTCACAGCGACGTGCTTCCGTTGGCGCTGGGCCTGCTTGCCTGGCAGCGGGGTTCCCCACTGATCGGCCAACCTGCCCTCATATGGTTGGCGCATATCAGCTTCGACCGGTGTCTCGGGTATGGGCTGAAGTTTCCCGGCGATTTTCGTCACACCCACATTCAGAGCGCGGCCACCCTACAGTAGTATGAAGAACGGTCTATTCGGAATTCGGAGTGGTTGCATGCAGCGCAAACCAAGTCTGCCTGCGGTTCTTCTGTTGGTCGGCCTCCTTTTGTTTCAGGGCCTCGCTCCCGACCTTCAGGCACAGGGACCGCCGCCACCTACGCCCCAGCAACTGGACCAACTGCTGGCTCCGATCGCACTTTACCCCGACTCTTTGCTGGCGCAGATCACTACCGCCTCCACCAACCCGCAAGAGATTCTGGATGTGGACAACTGGCTGGCGCAGAACCCTAATCTCACCGTCTCTCAGTTGACGGCTGCGGCCCAACAACAGGGGTTTGATCCGGCGTTTATCGCGCTGGTCGGCTTCCCCCAGGTGCTGCATATGATGGCGGACAACATAGACGACTATGCAGCCATCGGGGCGGCGGTCATGGCGAACCAGGGGGAAGTGTCTGCATCCATCCAGCGCTTGCGGGCGCAGGCGTACGCGTCGGGTGCATTGCGCAGCACTCCGCAGCAGCAAGTAGAAGTGCAGCAGTACTCAGGCCAGCCCATCTACGTGATCCAACCGGCGAATCCGCAGGTAGTGTACCTGCCGCAATATGATCCCACTGTGGTTTATGCGGGCGCGGGGATGGTTACATTCGGCATTGCCATCGGTATTACGGCACTTCTGGTAAGCCAGCCCTGGGGGTGGGGTGGTTGGGGATGGAACTGGGGAGGCCGCCGGATTTATTACAACCGCGGCCCATGGGGCGGTTGGGGACCCGGATATCGGCCACCGCATATATGGTATCGACCCCGCCCAGTGCCTTATAGCAACCGCCCGGGGTATGGCGGCAATTGGGGCTATCGGCCGCCTAATTACCGGCCGCCCAAACCGGTTAATCGTCCGGGAACCCGGCCGCCCTACAACCGCCCTGTGAATGGGCCCGGGTATCGACCACCTGGCAATACTCGGCCGCCGACCAATACACGGCCGCCAAACAATACTAGGCCGCCGAATGGCGGACAACCGTCCATCCAGCCGGTACGACCGGGGACGCCCACTAACCGGCCGCAGCCGAGGCCGACGACTAAACCTGCGCCACAAGTCAGACCTCCTTCAACCAGGCCTGCGCCGCAGACCAGACCTGCCCCACAGAGTAGGCCTGCTCCGCAACACAAACCGACTGGGGCCCCGAACCGTCCGGCGCCGCAGCCACAGAATCGGCCGCCGAGTCCACAGCGGCAGGGAGGAAACGACCAGCGGGGACCACGGTAAAGCACGGATGGGTGGGCGTGCGCGATTTATTGCTTGGACCACGGTGGCACGATGCCGTTCATGCGTGCATACGCAATCAATTGCCCCATGTGTTCGTTGTCGTGAACGATGATGCGCAGATACATGCCATCGACCGTGACGGTTTTGTTATCGATGCTGACTTTGCGCTCGAGGTCACCCGGCTTTAGGTGCGCTCGCGCCGTGGCTACTGCTGCCAGGGAGCGCTTCAGCCAGTCGATGACCTCAGCCTTTACGGTCACTGTCTTTTCCATATCGACGGATACTGGCGGCTCCTTCGCTCCGGTGACACTCAACAGATAGAAGTTGGCGATGGCGATGTGCATGTACACTTCGCCTGTTGAGCGCACCCCTGGTGCCGGACGCCAGGCGAATTTCTGCGCAGGGGTCGCTTCGGCGAGCGCGATCAGTTGCCGGGAAACGTGGCCCCACTCGCCGTCATAGCCTTCCCACAGACCCTCGTTCTGGGCATGCAGGGTTGACGAACTCAAGAGCATGAACAGCAGAAGCTGCTTCAAGTGTTCCCTCCCCTTCAACCCCAGTAGGTTTCGCCCGGGGCCAGGTTCTTCTTTAGAAAGTCGGATTGAGATCGACAGCCAGGCCGACTCCTTTGGGAAGTGCCATTTCTCCCTTGCTCACCTGCGGTGGATTGGACGCGGCCATCGCTTCCACATAGCGGCCGGGATGGGCGAGGGCACTTTCACACTCGAAGAAGTTCTGGATAGAGACGGCAAACTGTGCGTGGCAAAGGTCATGACCAGCGAGCCTACGTTGTGCAAGGCGATGGGGGTACGCGAAAGCGCGGCGTAGTCCGCGATTTTCTCCGTGCCCGTAATGACCCTGAAAAGCATAAGTCGGGGTGAATTACGTCCACCGCTCCATTGTCGAGGAAGGGGCGGAAGCCGCGGACCAACTCTAACTTCTCACCGGTCAGGAGCCGTCCTGTTCTCAGAGCCGTCCCGTTGCCGATTACATCGTGCTTAGCAAGGCAATTTCATTTCGCTGGAGGTGCCGCCTGCTGCGGGAACGTAACAGTTTCTGGTGTAATCCATGACCATGCGGTCGGCACTGAAGCGCCAGCCCAGGGTGCGGATAGTGCGCTTCATGCGCGTGATCCAACCCCGAGGCAGACCGTCCTTGTCACGCTGATAGAAAAGGGGAATCAATTCGTCACGCAGAACACGGTAGAGGTCTTCACCATCGCGGCTGTCATGCACATCCATATCGGTATGCGTTCTACCGTTTCCGATGGCAAAGCCGTTGAGGCCGTCATATGCTTCAGCCCACCAGCCATCGAGCACAGAAAGGTTCAGGCCTCCGTTGAGGACCACCTTCTGCCCACTGGTTCCGGAGGCCTCCAGGGGCCGGCGGGGATTGTTCAGCCAGACGTCGACCCCTTGCACCAGGTAGCGGCCGACGTTGATGTCGTAGTTCTCGATAAAGACAAACTGGTCTCTAAATTTGACGTCCCGCATCATCTCGGCGATTTGCTGCAGCACCATCTTTCCCGGCTCGTCGTGGGGGTGGGCCTTGCCGGCAAACAGGAATTGCACCGGACGCTTGGCATCATTGACCATGGACGCCAGTCTCTCGATATCGGCAAGGATAAGGTTCGCTCGTTTGTAAGTGGCGAAGCGGCGGGCGAAGCCGATGGTCAACGCGTCCGGGGAAAGCACTTTGCCCAGGCGCAGCAGAGTCTCATGGGACTCACGACGGCGTTCGGCCTGCTCCCGGGCGCGCCGGCGTACGAAATCGATCAGCTGAGACTTGAGGGCCAGGTGGGTCTCCCACAGTTCACCATCGTCGACATTCTCGATGGGTTCCCAGGTTCGCAACCACGAGCTCTTGCCTTGCCATCCGACCCCGAGATGGCGGTCGTAAAGACGAGACATTTGTGGCGCCAGCCAGGAGGGGACATGGACGCCGTTGGTGATGTGACCGATGGGCACTGCGTCTTCGGATTTCCCCGGATACAGACCTTTCCACATGGCTCGCGAGACCTCGCCATGCAGAGAGGAAACCGCATTGGCACGGCGTGAAAGCAAGAGTCCTAGAACGGTCATACAGAACAGTTCATGATGGTCGCTGGGACGCTCCCGGCCAAAGCCCATCAGCCGTTCGTGCGAAATGCCCAGTTGTTCGCGGAGCGGCCCCAGGTGTTCTTCAATCAGATCGCCGTTGAATCGGTCATGACCTGCGGGCACAGGAGTGTGGGTGGTAAAGATCACTTCCCGGGGAACCTGATTTGCGGCGGTGTCGAAGTCCAGGCCTTCTTCCTGCATGCGGTCGCGAATCGCCTCCAGGACCGCGAAACCGCTGTGGCCTTCATTGAGGTGGAGAACACCGGGGGTAATACCCATAGCCTTGAGGGCGCGAAAACCACCGACTCCGAGGAGTAACTCCTGCCGAATGCGGGTGCGACCGTCACCGCCATAGAGGCGAGACGTCAGGTCCAAATCTTCGGGAGCGTTGCCCGCCACTTTCGAGTCGAGCAGCAAAAGGTCGCAACGCCCCACTTTCACTCGCCATACTTTGGCCTTTATCGACCCGCCCCGGGTTTCGATTTCGACCACCACCGGTTCCCCATTCTTGCCAATGGCCAGTTCCATGGGAAGTTGAGTGACATCGGTGTGCAGGTACTCTTCCTGCTGCCATCCTTTTTTGTCCAGGTACTGGCGGAAGTAGCCTTGCCCATAAAACAAGCCGATGCCGACGAGCGGAATACCCAGGTCGGATGCACTCTTGATGTGGTCTCCGGCAAGCACGCCCAAGCCGCCGGAATAAACGGGCAGGGATTCGTGCAAGCCGAACTCAGCGGAAAAATAGGCCACCGGGTGGGGCCGAAGCACACCAGCATTCATCGAGCCCCAGGTACGGTCTGCGCGTAGATATTCCTGCTGGCGGCGATAGACATAGTTGATGCGGCTATGCAAACCCATTTCGGTTGCGCGGCGTTCGATTTCTCCCAATGGCATCTCGTTGAGCAGCGCTATGGGATTCTGATTCAGCTGCCACCAGCGGGTGGGATTAAGGTCGCGAAACAGGCTGATGCAGTCGTAGTCCCAACACCAGGACAGGTTGCGAGCGACAGACCAGAGACGCTCCTGGGCCGGGGCGATGAAGCGATCGAGTGTTCGGGCTTCGCTGACTACCGGCGCGACCTGGTTGGCTGCTTCGGACAACATGCGGATCTCGTTCTCCCTGAATATCCTTGGATCTTTAGTTTGGACCACAAGAACGCCCTGCAGAATCCCACGATCGATCAGCGGCACACCCAGGAAGGAGTGGTATACCTCTTCACCGGACTCCTTGAAGTATTTAAAACGGGGATGAATACCGGCGTCCTCAACAGCTACCGGCATCACTTTCTCTGCGACCAGCCCAGCGAGGCCCTCGCTGAGCGGCATACGCAGGGTGCCGATGCATCGAGGGTGGAGGCCGAGAGTCGCGGCCAAGACAAGGTTGGATCGATCCGGTTCAAGCAGATAGGCGGAGCAGACATCGCTCCTGAACCGCGAGGCGATCAGGGCAACCACGTTCATGAGGGTGTCGGCGGGCTTGCCACCCTCTTCAGTGAGGTTCGTGATTTCTTCCATGGTTAGTACGTGACTGGCATCAGTTTCTTCGTAAGATTGGGTCACCGGGATACCCTCGCGTATCGATTTGTCTCAAAAAAGGCAACCGTGCCAGGCCCGGTGGGAATGACCTGAGATCAGGGGTGGCTGACGCCCATCCGTGATTTGCTTATTGAAGAATAGTCCAGTCGTGCCGTCAACCCCCTTATAAAAGCGGTGGACACTTCCCGAGGTAACGAAGGTGTGAGGATTTGCGGACGAAGGGGTCGCCCCTCAACCCGAGGGAGCTCAACTTGAGCCAGGATCGGACCGTATGGGGTGCGGCCAGGAATACAGCCTGGTCGACGAATGCACAAAACGCAACCAAGACGCCTGAAGAAGCCGGGCCGCGGTTTCCGGCTTCTTCTTAAGCTCGACTTTGACTCGATTATTTAAGAGCAATTTCTACCTGTTGGCTGGCCTTCGATGGTCCACTGGCGACCTGAAGCGACTGAAGCTGCCTCTCCTGTTTGGTGACGGGTAGGGTCATATCCAAACTGTTCATGCCTCCACGGATCTCGGCCAAAAAGTACTGATCGCCAAAATGGTGAAAAACAAGTCTCGACCCTGCGTCGCTGGGAGTGTTCTGTTGCACCGAGGCGACCACAATCGCGGCGGTAACCACGTTGCGGATGGTGATGAACTCCCTGACATGATCTTCCTTGATCTGGTAGTGGCCAGGAGGTAGTTGGGTGACTCCTGCTTTGAAGGCGAATGGCACATCGGCCTCCACAATAGACTGAGCGAAGGCGCCGGTGGTGGTGAGCAGAAGCGAGAACACGGCTAACGATAAGCTACCGATATAGTTGCGTTTCATGACATCCCCCTTGAGAGCTCCTTGCAGTGGAACCCAAACTGAATTTGTCTCTCAAACTCTCAGTAACCTCACTGGAAGCCAGTCGCGACACTCGGAGTAATTGCAACCTCGGGGCCAAAGGTGAAGTGGGTTGGCTCCTGGCCCGTTCTCCAGCTTTTGCAACAACATAAGCGGGCTCGCCTTCCCAGTTATCCCCGGCAGGCGGCGGAATAGTAGCCGAACGGATACCCGCGGAGAGTCTGCCGGTTCCCGCAGCGCTCCCGCCGGTTCGAAGATGGTTCTTTTGCACTTCGGCTAGACTCAATAACCGGAGGCGGACTTGAGCAACCCAAGGCTGCTGGCGATTTCCGGCCTACAGAAAGGAAAAGTCTGGGCCGTGAACAACGGCCCCCTCTCTCTGGGAAGGGACTCCTCCAACCAGGTGCAGGTGATCGACGCTGGGGTTTCGCGAAAGCATTGTTCGGTTATTGAAGTCTCCAGCGGCGTATTTGAGATCGCAGACCTCGACAGTCACAATGGAACTTTTGTGAACGGAACCAAGGTGACCCGTACGATCATCCAGCACGGCGACCGGATTCGTATCGGGAGCAGCGAATCTGTGTTCCTCACGGGCCCCGATGATGGGGGCGCCCTGATGTCATCCCTCCCGGGCAGCGATGCGCCTACCGACTTGATAACCATGCCCCTCAATCACTGGGGCCTGCCGTCCGATGCCTCAGGAGTGGGCCGAATGGCCCGCGATCTGAGCGCATTTTTCAAGATTGCGAATGTCATCAATTCGACCCGCGACGTGCAAGCTTTGCAGCGCGAGTTGCTGGCGCTGATTTCCGAAGTGATCCCGGCCGCACAGGGCGCGATCGTGCTTCAACTGAACCGGAACGAGGAGCCCAGCCCACCCTGTACCTGGAATAGGAAGGGGCCTGCCCAGCAGGAGATGCGCATTCGCGAGGAACTGGTGCAGCAGGCAACCTGGGAACGATGCGCTGTGTTTGCAGCAGCTCAGCCTGGGACCGTTTCCATCGAGCATGTTTTGTGCGTGCCCCTGCTGGCGGTGGAGAGAGTCCTGGGCGTGATTTACCTGAGCTCGCCTGCCGCTTTGCCCGCCTTCCGCGAGGAACACGCCTACTTCCTCAGCTCAGTTTCCCGCATCGCCGCAGTCACGCTGGAGAACCTGTCCAAGCTGGATTCGTTGCAGGCGGAGAACCAGCGATTGCGGGTGGAGGTTAAGGCCGACAATACCCTCATCGGGGAGAGCCGGCCAATGCTGCGGGTGGGTGAGTTTATCAGGCGGGTCGCTAAAGGCGATTCGACAGTGCTCATTCGCGGCGAGAGCGGAACTGGCAAGGAACTCGTGGCTCGCGCCATTCACGCCAACAGCTTGCGGCCGGACAAGCCGTTCATCGCCATCAACTGCGCTGCCATACCGGAAGCCTTGCTGGAGAGCGAGCTATTTGGGCACGAAAAGGGAGCTTTCACTGGCGCCGTCGCGGCCAGGAAAGGCAAACTCGAAGCAGCCGAGGACGGAACGTTGTTCCTGGATGAAATCGGGGAGATGGCTCCTCTCTTGCAGGCTAAGCTCCTGCGGGTCCTGCAGCAACGTGAATTCGAAAGGCTCGGGGGAAACCGCTTGCTGCCGTTTAACGCCCGCGTCGTGGCCGCAACGAACAAGAACCTTGAGCAGGCGATCAAAGCCGGCGAATTCCGGCAGGATTTGTATTATCGGCTGAATGTGGTTTCCATCGTTTCCCCTCCACTGCGAGAGCATCGCGAGGACATTCCGTCGCTGGCCTTGCATTTCGCCAACAAGTATGCGGCTAAATGCAGGCGCGGTTTCAAAGGCATCGCCCCGGAAGCCCGCTCTTTGCTGATGCAATACAGTTGGCCGGGAAACGTTCGTGAGTTGGAGAACGCCATTGAGCACGCCATTGTCATGGGATTGACCGACGAAATTCTCCCCGAAGATCTGCCCAACGCGCTGCTCGAAGAACAATCGTCAGGATTGGCCGCGCGCTATCACAACACTCTGAACCAGACAAAAAAGCAGCTCGTCCTGACGGCGCTGGATGAAGCCAACGGCAGCCCGGTCGACGCGGCACGCCTGCTGGGAATTCACCCTAAGTACTTGCACCGGCTCATCCGGAATCTCAATTTGAAGTCGGAAGCAAAACGGCTGGACTAAGCGATGGGCGGCATTCTGGCGAGTAACATCACGGCGGGATTTATATGTGTTCGCCGGCACGGCCTTCTTGGTGGAAGGCCGTGCCGGCGTTGTGGCTTAGATACTCCACGAAGTCGGGTCTAGCGTGGTCCGACCTGTCGTGTTCCTCTGGCGATCCTCAAGTTCTGCTTCATCAGCGCATGCATAGCCAGGGGAACGGAGACCTTGGGAACCGCCTCCAGGTGTGGGGTGACGGATGACGACTCCTGGCTGCCGAAGCTAAATCCAGGAATCGCGAAGAAGGCAGGAGAGGTGTTTGCACTCTGATCGACCGCGTAGCCTGCGATGTCTCCCAGACCGTCAATGACTGCTGCCAGATAAAGGTACAGAGATGAGTGGGCGGGAATGAGAGTATTCAAGTCGACCATCTTTCCCTTGCTCCATAGGAAAGCGCGGCAGTTATTGTTGACATCGCACGACTGGCCGACAATCTGGCCGACATCATTAATGGAGTAACCCACGCTGTAATAGTCCCCGGGCAGCGTTCCCAGATCCTGCATCACGCCGTTCTGCCAAAGAAAAGCGTGGCTGGTCAAGTCTCCGGCCAGATCTGAAGTACCCGTGATTTGGGTCAGATTGTTGATAGCGAAGGGATTGCTATTCAACGTACCGCCCAGGCTGCCGAGGTTGATCGGCTGCCCATTTTTCCACAGCACGGCATGGGCGGCCGGAGCTTTCACGCAATCTCCGGTAGAGCCGGTAGCCTGACCGAGGTCGTTAATGGCATTCGCGCTGCCTTCGCTGTCTCCGGAGGGCAACCGAAGCTGGCGAGCAATCCCATAGGTCCAAACGACGGGGACACTCGCTTGAGACTGAAAGAACGGGGCAACAGGCTTGCCATCGGTGAGGCAGCTGGGATCGGTATCGGCGGTCTGAGAAACTCCTGCCACCTGACCGATGTCGTTGTTACCGAAGGCAGCGCCATTGTTGCCGCCAAGCAGCGGTAGTTTAATGGCACTTCCGTATTGTGCGATCAAAGGGAGGCAAATGAGATGCGTGCCCGTTCCACAAAAATCCTGCCCTAAAGGGTCTGTGGTGGCCGTCTCTGAGAAGCCTGAGAACTGGTTGAGCAGCGTGCTATTTTTCCCTCCGAAAGTGCCCAGGTCCCTGGTTGAACCGGGGAGCCACAGAATTGCGTGCTGCGTCTTGTCACCTGTCAGATTTGCGTAGCCACCCAGGAAGCCCCCCGGGCTGATCCCGGCAGAAATAGCGAAGGAGCCACCCAAGGGTGTCCCCAGGTTGACCACATCGTAGCTTTGGCTGAATGCGGTGCCAATCGAAGGGGGCAGAGTGACCAGTAAGGCCATCTGAAAAAACAAAAAAACTCTCGACTTCATCCTTTATCTCCCTCGTTATTCAGAACGTACGTTCACGCTCATGCAGTGTGACGGCACACAACGATGGGACCAAGCGGGTATTTCAACCGAGGTCGAGGGGGGCGGACCACTTTTCCCTATGCAGCGGAGCCGCGTAGAGGGTGGACAGCGTCTCGGACGTCAGGAATGGAGTTCATGGCGATTCTGTAACTTTTTTCCGGCCGCAAATGGATCGACACGAACCGTACAAAAGCTATCTTACAAGAGCCCGGTGAATTTTATGTCGTCAACTGAGATGCGGTTGGCTGGCAGAGGGTGGCTCGAACCTATTTAATCAGCTCACGCCGGGAGTCCCTGCCTGGTGGTTGATCTATGGTATGACCGGCAGCACCAGATGGGAGGGCATGCTCGGAGTGCAGAAGATACGCTGCGTCGCCGGGACGTAATCTGTTGCTTTTGCCTGGTAGATGCTGGGCACAAATTGTTGCGGGTTGCGGTCGATGACTGGAAACCAGGTGGATTGCACCTGCACCATAAGGCGGTGACCCTTCAGAAAAGCATGATCATGATCGCGCAACGGGATCTGCCATTGCTCCGGCTGATTTGGTTTCAGGGGCGCCGGATGCTCGTAGCTGCGCAGATAGCGGCCACGACGTACCTCCATCGCGATCGGCAGCTCGTATCCGTTCATAGAGTTCGCATAGGAAGCGTCTGACTCGATGGCGCTCTTCTGTCCCTTCTCGGGATGGACATCGATCAATTTCACGATGAAGTCAGAGTCTGTACCGGAGCTCGAAGCGAAAAGCGTGGCTGCAATCTCTCCTGTCACGACTACGTTGTGATCGAGGGGCTCGCTGATAAATGTCAGCACATCCGGACGATGATCGACAAAGCGCTGATCGGCCACTTCCCAGAAGCGCCACTCCGAGGCCGGGTAGGTTGGTGAAATCGGACGTAGACGGTAGGGCACCGGGTTTGCGGGGTCGGAGACGTATTGACGATATTCCTGTGCCCCCGCCGCGGGCGCGGTAAACGATAGAGTCCCATCTGCATGTAGATAAAGATTGGTCGGCTTCGACTGCTTCGGAGGCCACTCTGTGTAGGTGTGCCAGGTGTTCGATCCGGACTGGAAAGTGGTCACTTTCCACACCGGCTTTTCGCCTTCGCCATGCAGATAATAACGAAAGAATGGGGCTTCGATGTTTTGCCGGAACTCCAGGGCGGTCTTGTGGCCGCCGAAAGACACGGGGCCGATGCTGTCCCCGACAGGCGTTGACCATCCACCATGAAACCATGGTCCAGCGACCATGAGGTTGGTGTTGTCCGGGTCGTGTTGCTGCGCATGACGGAAGATTTGCCACGGACCCCAGGGATCTTCCTGATCCCAGAAGCCGGCCACGTTCAAATTGGGGACCGTCGATGCGTGCAGTTGATTGACCCAAGCTTCTTTCTTCCAAAATTGGTCGTAATCCGGGTGCCGCATCACGTCGTTCCAGTAAGGCAACGTTCCGTGTACATATTTGTCATTCAGATTGGTGAGAGGGCCTGCCTTCAAGTACCAGTCGTACGTGTCGTAGGCATCGAAGTCGAAGTTCGTGTTCTTGTTCTTGTCGGCTTGCTCCATCACGGAGTATTCGAAAGTGTAACTCTCGCGCAATGCGCCATAACGATGATCGTCGTCGTTCATCCATTGATCGACGGGCGACGCCTGCTCGCTAACGGCCTTGAGCGCGGGATGAGGATGGAGGAGAGTCAGCGCTGCCGTCAGCCCGTTGTAGGAGATTCCATAGATCCCCACCTTGCCGTTGTTATTGGGGACGTTTTTGATCAGCCAGTCCACCGTGTCGTAAGCATCGTTGGTTTCGTTAGCCTGCTTCGGATCTTTTGGGTCGTACTGCGAGGTAAGCATAAAAACGCCTTCAGATTTGAATCGCCCACGCAGATTCTGCCAGACAAATATGTAGCCATCCGCTGCGAGTTCCTTCCAACTGGCCGGTAGCCAATCCGCGCCTTCCTTCGCAGCGTGGCTATCGAAGTCTTCCTGGGTGAGAACGCCGTAAGGCGTGAGCAGGATGGGTAGCGGTTCCACCTGGTTGGCTTTGGTGATGACTACGGTCTGCAGGCGCACGCCATCGCGCATGGGAACCATCAATTCCTGTACGCGGTAATTGCTCCTGGTCTGCTGCGCAGGTGCGGGATTGACGCACAGGATGGAGACACACAGAAGGGATAGCTGCAGACGAATACGCATCGATCTTAGGGGCATCTTTGGTTTATACAACGGAACGCACCATCGACCGTTGCGCATATCCCACATCTCGCAAAAAACGCGAGATACCCCGTGTTTCCTGCATGCGGCAAAGGAGAGGATAGCGTGTGTGCCTTTCATCAAGGAAAGGCGCATGAAGATCGCGGAACCTACGCCGCTGCGCCAGGTAAAGAGGCTTTGGAAGTCACCTTCGACCACTTTTCAATCGGTTCTCTCAATTCACCACCCAGAGAGGACTGAGCTTCGCTCATGGAGAATTTGCAGCAGACTGGAAGATCCATCATCCTTGTGGAACAGGTGTCACGTCCACTGATTTGCTCATCATGCGCAAGATACATCTGACCGCCCGCTTACGCCGCTCTTTGCGGGAGCGCGGTCTGCTGGGTACTTTCGGCCGGCTTGCCCTCAGCGGATATTGCTTAGTACGCCCTGCCCGGCTGAAGCCCCACCCATTTGACCTCGAGCACGGCGTCCAGACGCAAGCCCTTATTCCCAGCAACCGGCTCTGGACCGGCCATGCTCACGATCCCTACAGTGTTCTCTACTGCCCCACCCCTCCCTCCGTGGTTCGCGCATCGATCGATGCCTGGCGCTCCACCCTCAGTGTCTCGGAACCGCCGCTTGAGGAATACACGTTCTTCGATCTCGGCGCCGGAATGGGCCGTATCGTTATGATCGCTTCTTTCTATCCCTTCGAACGGGTGATCGGCGTTGAGATGAACCCCGGCCTGGTAGAACAAGCCCGTCGCAATCTCACTATCTGGCTTCAGACATCTCGTTCTTGTAGTCAGCTGGAGGTTTTCCAAGGCGACGCAACCGAGTTCAACTGGCCCGCCAAACCGCTGCTCATTTACATGTTCTATCCCTTCGAAGCACCAGTGGTAGTCGAGTTGCTGCGCACCCTGGAGCGAGCACTGACCGAGGGAGCCGGGCCCATCGATATCATCTATGTCCATCCCGTCGCCGCTTCAGAGCTGGAAGCCTACCCCGGGGTGCAACTTAAGCTCTCCACCAACTGCTATTTCTCCGCTGAAGATGTTGCTGTTGATTTTTTCCGTGATTCTCACAAATCCGCTCCGCAATACGAATGCCGCGTCTATCGCCTCCACCCTCGTCTGGACTGCACCCTAAACTGAGACCCGCCGCTCCGGTAATTGGGGACACTTTGCGGCTTGTCTTCGTGATCTTATGAATTCCTCCTGCGAAGAGGGACAAGAGTGCCTAACTTTCCCTCGGCCGGTGCAATTTTGTATGGCAATCACACGGAATTTCGAGACCAGTTGATACCTTTTGCCGTTCGCGTGCATCCGGTAACAAGGAAAGGTAGACATCGCGGTGCGTTTTGAGGAGACAAGGAATCATAAGTGCAGAAGCGAGCGCCCGTCTGCTTGGGAACCACGCTGCTGGATCCGACCTTGGGACGGAAAAAAATGCACCGGCGTGTGCTGATTGGTATAGGCTGGGTACCATTGTCAGCAATCGCCGGGGGAGTTCTCTCCCACTTGGCGTCGTCCGGAATTCCCCCTCCGGTACTGGGACCCTCAGTCAGTTTAAAGTTCGGGCCGCCTGCACTGGAAATTGACCACAAGTTACTTTCCGATTGGCTCTCATCAAAGATGCATCGTCCAGGTGTAGGTTATTGCCAACGAATACTTTGTAGGACCTGTAGTTATGGCTCGTCAATCAGAATACGTGGAGCAACTGTTCGAAGCCGCGCTGGCGCGCCAGCCCGCTGAACGGGAGGCCTTCCTCGAAAAGGCGTGCGGCGGCGACTCGGAGCTACGACGCACGGTCGAACAGTTGCTGGCCGGGGATGAAACTGGCGGCAGCTTTATTGAACATCCGCCAATTGAGTTTCTTGACCGACCGGGGAAGTGCCCTCCTGGCGTTGCTGGCGTGACCGTTACCGTCGATGCCGACCAAATTTCTTCGCTGCCACAGGCTGCAGGGCGACTCAAGCCTGGCCAAGTCCTGATCGATCGTTTTGTCATTGTCCGTTTCATCGCAAAGGGCGGGATGGGGGAAGTTTATGAAGCGGAGGACCGCTTCCTGCAAGGTGTCCACGTCGCCCTGAAGACAATTCTTCCTCATATTGCCGACGATCCGGCCTTACAGCAACGTTTTGAGCGGGAAGTCTTGCTTGCGCGGGAAGTTAGCCACTCAAATCTTTGCCCGATCTATGACATCTTTCGTTGTGCGCAACCGCCACCTAACTTTTTGTTCTTAACCATGAAGCTTTTGCCGGGCGAAACGCTCGCGGCGCGATTGCGGGGGCCTACGCCCATATCGACCGAGGAAAGACTGGCAATTCTCAAGCAGATGGCCGCCGGGCTGGCGGCCATCCATGCCGCCGGCATCACACACCGGGATATTAAGCCGAGCAATATCATGCTCGAGGGGAGCGGCTCGGACGTCCGGCTCTGCATCACAGATTTTGGTTTAGCTCGCACGTATGAAGCGGAGCCATCCGTTTCGGGTACCGGGGCGGTAGCAGGGACACCCGACTATATGGCCCCCGAACTATACATGGGGCGGCCGCCTTCGCAAGCTACCGACCTTTTCGCCTTTGGCGTTGTTCTGCACCAGGTTTTTACCGGACAGAAGCCGACTTTGGCGCCGGACAGCTCGTCGGTCATCGTCAGCCCGCGGTTGAGCTCGTCAGGAGTGCCTTCGTTTTGCGTCCGGCTGATCGTGGAATGCCTCGATCGCGACCCTACACGAAGATGCCAGGCGTTTGAACGTGCACTCGACTCACTCCGTGTCAAATACGGGACGAGAGAATTGTGGACTCGGCGCCGCTTTGCCAGCGCGGCCGTGGCTGCCCAGGAACAGCGGGAGCAATCTCCCAAATGGCCTCTCTCCGGACTCGTCGCAGTGGCGCTCATCACCCTGGTGGTGGGTTTTCTGGCCATCCGCACGATTAAGAATGGCGCCCCCTTTCGCTGGGCCTGGCCCGCTGCCAGGAGCGCAGGCATGCGAACCGTCCCGCTTACCGACTTTTCCGGTAGTGTTGCGGACCCAGCTTTCTCGCCGGACGGAGAGAAAATCGCATTTATCTGGGATGGCGAAAATCCAGTTAAGGGAGACCTTTATGCGCAGTTGATCGGGGGAGAAAGACCACTCCGGCTCACGCATACCAAGAGCGGCTTCATTTGTTGTGCAAACTGGTCACCCGACGGTCGCGAGATCGCCTTCGCCCGCTGTTACGACAATGGGGCGGGCGTTTTCGTTGTTCCGGCTTTGGGTGGTCCCGAGCGCAAGCTGACCGATGTGATGGTATGCCACGCCAGAGAAGCAGTACACCCCCAGTGGACCGCCGATGGAAAATCGCTGGTGATCGCAGACCGATGCGATCCGGATGGGCCGAGCGGGATTGTCCTTTTCTCTCTGGCAACCGGAGAGAAGCGTTGCCTTCACTCACCACCTCGCAGCGATGGCGGGGACATGCTCCCCACCCTGTCCCCCGATGGAAAGGACGTAGCGTTCATCGCGGAGTCAACAAGGGGGAGAAGCGACATTTATCTCGTTGCACTCGCAGGAGGAAATCTGCGACGGCTGACCAATGAAGGCAAGAGCATCATGAACCTCATGTGGGCCACAGATGGGCGGCATATCGCCTTCGGCTCGACTCGCAGCGGACTCGTTCGTGTTTGGCGGATATCCCGTGCCGGAGGCAACATCGAGCCGGAAACAAAGTTTCCGGGAGTGGGGACGCTTTCCCGCGACGGCCGCCGGCTAGCTTACGTTGAGCCACCAGACCCTTGGCGTTTTTCGTCATCACAAGTCTGGCGAGCGGAACTCTCGAGCGCCGGCGGACAGGTTTTTTCGCTAAACCCAATTCTCGGTTCCGGCGGTTTCAATGGCGCGATGCAACTCTCGCCCGATGGACGCCAGATAGTATTTAACTCTCCGCGCTCGGGCAGACCTGAGATATGGAAGAGCAGCGCGGATGGCAATGATCCTATACAGCTGACTTTCTTTAACACCCAGGCAGGAAGCCCGCGGTGGTCGTCTGACAATCAGTGGATCACCTTCGACTCTCGATCCGAGTATAGCCAGGTCTACGTGATGGACGCCGAAGGCCGCAACCTCCACAGAATCACATCGGGGGACTACAACAACGTTGTGCCCAGTTGGTCGCGAGACGGAGCGTCCATCTATTTCGAATCCAATCGCACGGGGAACCGCCAGGTATGGAAGCGCGATCTGGCGAGCGGACAAGAGAAGCAACTAACACGCCAGGGGGGCTTTGCGGCCTTTGAGTCCTATGACGGAAAGATGGTCTACTACTCCCGGTTTGAAGGTGGTATCTGGAGAGTTCCTATTGACGGCGGTCCGGAAGAGCGCGTCACCGAAGCACTCCACCTGGCTTACTGGGGCGATTTTGCAGTGACCGAAACAGGCCTCTATCTCCTGGATGTTGATGCGGACCCCAGCCCGACGATCCTGTATTACAACTTTCAGACTCGACAGCTTATGCCCGTACTTCGGCTGAAACAAAACCCCATTCCGTGGGCAGCGAATCTCGCCGCTTCGCGCGACGGACGTACCCTGTTATTCGCGGAAGGCGAGTCGAAGAGTTCCCTGACAATGGTAGAGAACTTTCAGTAGACCTGTCTCTTACGCTGTTAAGCGCTGAATACCGCCTCGCGCAATCTTGCTACTCCCAGCGAAAAACCTTCGCCGAGAGGGCCGTGCAAACGGCAAAGACGACCGCCAACGCCGCTACGTCACCAAAGTGTGCCGACCAGGGATCGCCGGTCCAAATCCCCTGGAGCAGGGGCACTGCGTAGGTTAGCGGAAACACTCGCGCCACCGCGTGAAGCAGTGGTGGCAGCGAGGCAACGGGCACGAAGAGTCCCGAGAGAGCGAACATCGGGTACAGAATGACGGCGCCGATCGGCTGCGCAAATCGTGCTGTGGGAACGAGGCTGGCGATGAGAAAGCCGACCGACAAGATGCTGCAAGTGCTGATCAGCAGCGCAAGGGTGAACGAGAAGAATGGAACATGAAGCCCGATCGGGTAGTAGCGCTTCCCTGCCAGGACCATCAAGGCCAGCGTAGCCGCAGTAAGCATCAGCTTGACGAGAACGTGGGCGGTAAGGATCGTCTGCGGGTGCAGCGGCGTGGCGCGGAGGCGTTTAAGGATGCCACCCTCGCGGTAGATGGAGATAATCGTGACCAGCGAAAGCACGGCGTTCACGGCGATCAGGAGCGACGCGAAAACTGGCAGACCTGCGCGGATAAAACCGCTGGCGGCAAGCGCGGGTGATGCGAGTCTGTGGCCAGCTATTCGACCCAACGCCAGGAAAATTAAAACCGGGAAACCAATGGTGCCGAATGCCCCAAGCGGCTCGCGCAGGAAGATCTTGATCTCGATCCAAGTCAGTTTCCAGAGTCCGCGCAGCATCATGATCAAACCTACTCTCGAATCGAGTGACCGGTCAGTTTGAGGAAGACGTCTTCAAGGTTGGGGAGGATCGTGCGAAAGTCCATCACCCGGATCCGATTCTCGGACAGACAGTGAATCACTTCGGTTACCAGGTCGTCGCCCCGGCCGCGAATGGTGAATCGGTTGCCAGTGCAGACCACCGTGTCGACTCCCGGGATCGCCCGAAAACGTTCTGCAGCGGCCGGGGCGTCTGTGGCCAGAACTACGGTTCGCTCAGGGCAGTGCCGGTCGACGAGCTTCTCCGGGCTATCGATGTCGATGATTCGTCCATGTTCAATGATTGCCACCCGGTCGCACAATCGTTCGGCTTCCTCCATCAGATGCGTGGTCAAAAAAACTGTCTTGCCGCGGTCCCGTATGCCGCACACCAGATCCCAGATCGCCCGCCGCGACTGCGGGTCCAACCCGGTGGTCAGTTCGTCGAGAAACACGACCTCCGGATCGTTGATTAACGCCAAGGCGATAAACAGACGCTGCTTCTGGCCTCCCGACAGGTTCATAAACCAGGCGTCCCGCTTATTGGTAAGGCCAAGCTGTTCGAGTAAGCGTTCGCCGTCGATCGCTCTCTTTCGGTAAAGCGAAGCCCAGAGGTCTACCGCCTCCCACACTTTGATCCGCTTCTGCAGCTGCGCCTGCTGGAGCTGAACCCCGATGCGGTCCTGCAACTTGTAGACCTGGCGAAAGGGATCAAGACCTAGAACCGATATGGTGCCCCGGTCGGGCCTGCGCAGACCCTCGATGCACTCCATCGTGGTGGTCTTTCCTGCGCCGTTGGGCCCGATTAAACCAAATATCTCACCGTCGTATACCTCGAATGACACCTCGTCCACCGCCACCGTCCGGCCGTAGGACTTGTGGACTCCGGAAGCTTGAATGACTGGGCGCATGAAGTTTACGGAGCCGGATCCCCTGAACCAACGGCAAGTTTATATCACGGACGAGGGTCTTCAGCCGGAATGGTCCCGACCTAGCCTGCAGAAGCTATAGCCTACAAACAAGAGCCAGACCGTGGTCAGAACAGCATTCAGCATGATGGCTATAAAAAATCTCCCCACGGAAATGAATCCAAACATGCCCGCAGCCAAGCCCAAATAAGCCGTGGCCGTCCCGAAGATTTCTCTCTCTTTCAACATCACGATACCGATGATGAAAATCCCGAGTGAAAGGTCGACGATGGCGTAGAAGACCTCGGTGGGGGCTGCCAGCACCGCGGAAGCATAGTTTGCCGCCGCAACGTAGCCTGCCCGCTGCACCTCATTCGTGGCTGCGGCATATAGGCCGCTCAGTGTGAGGAGTGCGGCGTAATTCGTCCAGGTAACGGCCAGGTCTAAGGCAACAAACAACCCCACGCATGCGCTTGCGAAGAGCATCGCACTTCTGTGGACCCGTTCCAGGGCGACGTAGAGCGCTAACGCGACCGGGATGTAGAGAAAATCCGTGAGAACACAGAGCCCAAGGATGGTCCACCAAGCCGTGGTTTTTCCCTGGAGGTACTTGAGCCAAATCTCGCCACCCGTCGGCGGAGCTCCCACATGAGCGAACAACGGAAAGATGACGATGTATGCAACGCCTAAGGCGAGTGCGGAAATTCCACCCACTCGATACAGCCATTTCCCATCGGGACTGACCGCATTAACCATGGTTGCTCCAGACCGTTTAGCAGCCCATAGGGATGTCGAACAAGACGGCGGCGTGGATTGATCATCATCGCCATCTATAAGATGGCAAGCTCGATTTCTACCTGAACGATAACATCCCGGCGGGCAGTCTAGCCCAACAGCTTGCGGAAACATTCGAGGTCGTACGAAATCCAGTTCGGAAGATGGTTGAGGGCGGCAAATGCTCTCGCGTCACGGGTATCGAACTGTTCGTTGATGGCGGCCGAGAGAAGGTCCGGTTGACGGCCGCGGCACCGCCTCGCCACTTGAGCGAGCTTCATGAACTCGCGCATAACAAAAACGTTCAACGTCGATTTTTAAGAGAGGAAAAACGATGGGCAATTCAAATGCAGATAAGAATAAGGCGATCGTACTGGAAGCATTCGATACCCTGTTCAATAAGCGAGATTACACGGGTGCGGAGCGATTTTGGTCTCCCAACTACATTCAACACAGCGCCCATATCGAGCCGGGCCGAGACGGGCTCTTCAACCTGATCAAGGCCGCACCGCCGTCGCTCAGGTATGAGCCTGGGGTGATTCTTGCGGAAGGTGACTATGTCATTGTTCATGGCCGGTTCTCCAACATCGGATTGCCAGTGAACTGGATCGCAGCGGACGTCGTTCGCTTGAAGGATGGAATTCTCGTCGAACACTGGGATGTCATTCAGGACGAGGCTACCGAGCAACAGTCCAAGAGCGGGAACCCAATGTTCGGCGACTCATTCCCGAAGTAAACACGAGCGGAACGTCACTCAACCGCCCTCTTCTCTGTACTTCCAAGGTTTTTAAAGGGAAATTGCAATCTCAAGCGGCCTGGCTGGCCTGCGCGTTTTGTGTTTGCTGGCTTGCTTCCCAGACCCTACAGTGCGCTCCTGTCTATGGAAGTCCAGATCGCCAAAATATAACGTCGTCGACTTTCGCCCCCGAGCGCGCCTCTCGCAACGTCTTGAAGGCAGAGTCGTACAGGTCGACGAAAAGCATCACGGTAGTGGAGCAATATTGCTCAGACTGCCGGTGATTCTATCCCTGAGAATAGGCTGACATCTGTCTATCCCAATCAAGGGCAAACTGCACCCCGATGACGCTGGTTATTGGGCAAATAAGAAGGAAGGATTCGCCTCAGCAGAACCGGTCGCCTAAGGGACAAGGTTACGAGTGAAACACAGTGAATGTGACTATCTTTTCCGAGAGGGAAACTCAATATGAAAGCAGCAACGATGGTTTTGGATCCCAAAGACGGCTTGCCAGTTGAGCACGACGTCCCGGCAAAAGAAGTAGCGAAGAGCGGACTATTGGATTTGGCTGTCAAAGCCCACGGCGGTCTTGACCGTTGGAACAAGGTGAAGGCAATCCGGGTTGCGGCATCGATTACAGGCGCGATCTGGTTTGTGAAAGGTAAAGGAGACTCTCTCAAGAGCGTGGTGTTGACCATAGAGACGCGGAACGAGCGCCTCACAGTGGACTTCCCCGGACAGGACAAGCGGGCGATTTTCGAGCCGAACCGCATTGTGATCGAAAAGCTGAACGGTACGCTCATCGAGGCCCGCGATAATCCAGAGAAGTCATTCGAAAGACAACAGAGAGAAACGCCGTGGGACGACATCGATGTCGTTTACTTCGTGGGTGAGGCATTGTGGACGTACCTAAATACCCCGTTTCTCTACACCCATGACGGATTCGCTACTGAGGAGATCCCGTCGATTCAAGTCGAGGGTGAAACTTGGCGGCGGCTGAAGGTGACCTTTCCCGATAGCGTGAGGAGTCATACCAAGGAACAGATCTCCTGCTTTGGACCGGATGGCTTATTGCGGCGGCACGACTACACGGTTGATATTCTTGGCGGCGCCACCGGCTTGAACTACGCCTCGGACTACCGCGACGTAGACGGCATCATTGTGCCGACCAAACGTCGAGTATACGCGTATGAGGGCGACTACCAGCCTGTGAAAGAGCCTTTACTGGTTGCAATCGATATGGGCGAGATCACGCTACTTTAGCCGTCTTGCCCATCAGGGTACGGGCTGCTAGGAAGCGGCCCGCAATTCCCTGCCAGCACGTACGAGAGGTAGGCACAATGTCGGAAGAATTGCTCTTCAGTCCTCTACAGCTCGGGGCCGTCCGGATCCCGAATCGAATCATTATGGCACCTCTCACGAGGATGCGTGCGGGAGCCAACAGCGTGCCGACCCCGTTGAACGCCAAGTATTACGCTCAGCGCGCTTCTGCCGGTCTCATTATTTCTGAAGGGACAGCAGTCAGCCCTGATGCGCATGGCTACCCAAGCGACCCGGGAATCTACACGGCAGAACAGATTGCCGGCTGGCGCGTCGTCACGGATGCTGTTCATGCACGCGGGGGACGGATCATCATGCAAATCGCTCACAACGGACGAAACTCGCACTCTTCGTTGCGGCCGGATGGCTCTGTGCCCGTTGCTCCCTCGGCCATTCCTGGGAATATTCCCGCCCTCACAAGAGACTTCCAACAGGTCAAGGCTGAAATTCCCCGCGCCTTGGAAGCCGCTGAGATTCCAGTCATCGTCGGTACCTTTCGTCAGGCTGCTCTGAATGCGATCGAGGCAGGCTTTGACGGGGTCGAACTGCAGGGAGCAAACAGCCACCTGATCGAACAGTTCCTGGAAGACGGAACCAACGCACGCACAGACAATTACGGTGGTACGCAGGAGAACAGAGCTCGTTTTCTTCTGGACATTGTCGAGAAGGTCAGTGCTGCCATCGGCGCGGATCGCCTCGGGGTGCGTCTTTCACCCTTCGGGCAGTATGGTGGCATTCACGATAGCAAGCCCAAGGAATTGTTCAGTTTCGTGATCAAAGAACTGAACCAGCGCCACCTTGCCTACCTGCACCTGATCGAAGCCCGTGGATCTGAGATCGGTCTGACGGACGAACTGCACGAGGACGCTGTAAACAATGCGGTCCTGTTTCGGTCCGCATTCAACGGCCCGCTACTCTCTGCGGCTGCTTACACCCCGGCCAGCGCGGCCGTGGCCATCGAGCAAAAGCACGCAGACGCAATCGTCTTCGGCCGACTCTTCATTGCAAACCCAGACTTGGTGGAGCGGGTCAAGGGGAATCGCCCCTTAAACCTTTTTGATCGCTCGACGTTCTATGGTGGTGCGGAACATGGCTATACGGACTACAAGACCTTTGGAGAAGCCGCATGAATGCCGTCGCACATCGTCCTTAGTCTGAAGCGCGCAGCTGATGAAGCCGGACCGTCCCGCCTTTCATTCGTCAGACTGGAAAGTAACCTGTAAAGTAGCACTTTCCGCCGGTCACCGATTTCCGTCACTGTTGATGCGTCGCGGTGATCTCTCCCAATGCAATTGCTGTTTTGGAACGTTGATTCGTACTCAACACCAACCCACGTTTGTTGGCGAGATTCCGCAGTTGGACGTAGGTGGACTGCCCGGCTTCCGGTGCCACCTTGGTTGAGACTTCGAGAATGCTGCCACTCGGCCATTCCCAAAGCTCCAGGCTCAACTTGCCAAACGGCGGCTTGGCGCGTGTTGTCCAGCTCGTCGATAGAATCTCTGCGATACGCTTGACTCGCTTCCAATCAATCTGGACCTTCGCGTCTTCGAGCAGTTTTTTCTGTCCCTCGCTCAGCAGTTGAAAGAGTTCCTTGCCCGTCTCCGGCACCTTTGCGGCAACCAATTTGTTCTGTATGGAAAACGACCGATCTTCTGCGCCATCGTTCAAATCCACTTCACACTTGTAGCTTTCGCGTCCGCCGGATGGATCGAGGAATCTCTTGCCGGAGAGGGGTCGTAATTTTGTCGTAAGGTCAATCTCCGCTCCCGCCCTTAGACGAAGGATCACCCCCTCGGCGAGCAGATCAAGACTTGAGGTGTCATAAAAATAGATATGACCGTGAGCCTCTCCCCGAGCATCAAGTGCCGGAATCGCAGTCTGCACCTGCGTCGGGGAAAGGAGAAGTTTTACCTCCTCGCGGCATGTTTCCTGCCCGTGCAGACGGAAGACAAGCAGGAACGTCGCCAACAGAACCAGATTAGAACGAGGGACAGATGCCATCGCCGGACCTCATTTCGCGCGAAGGTCTGTATTCATGAGGTCCGGCTCAAAGCCCTCGTCCCTTAAGTCGTCTTGCACCGTTGATCGGAGCGTCTGCTGGTCCGAATTCTGCGGAAGTTTGCAGTGGCGTCGAATTACCTCTTCGCCATTTACAATTCGAACCAGCAAAGTGCCTTGCGCTCATCCAAAGGGACTTCTACGCGATCCGCACCCAGAACTACCTCCCCGTTTCGACCCCTCTGACTTAGCGGCTGTTAGGTCCTTCAGATCTGTGGAGTGTAGTGCAGATGGTAGGTCCCGGCGTGCCATGTCATCACTCCGTGTTCCCCATTATTTCGAGGTGGGGAGCATGTAGGAATTGCAGTGGTCTCTTCGGCGTCTCTCCTACGTTCATGCAATCCTCCGGGTAGTTGAAGCCCGGAAGCGTCGCCGTAATTCTGCCCAATGGTTCCTTCAGCTCAGACCATCGTGGTGGGTGACGGACGAGACGTCTTCTCTGCTTACATGATCTCAACGGATGAGTGAACGTCTCGTCTGCCCTCTTGAGTCCCTTATTTACAGCCGCCGGTGCAAGACCGAATGGAAAAAGCCCCTGTGCTCACAGGAGCGCCGCCGTCCGGGATGTGCAGAATGCTGTACTTAAATGTTCCCGGTATGGCCACCTGGATTGTTACTTTGTTGGTGCCCGTGAGTACGTCCCCTGGACTGGCGGGACTAGGACCATCAAACACTATCTCAAATGTGGGGAATTTCTCGGAATGGTTTGTGAATTCCAGCGTTTGCCCCGGCTGGACGTCGACTGAAGCCGGAGTTACGGCCACGTTCATTGTTGCAACCACGGTTGTTGTAGCAGTACCCATATCATCCTCGCTCTCTGGGGAAGGTTATCGCGTTAAGAATTTACCTCAGCAAAATGCTTCGGCAGGACAATTATTATCGACCTAAGGCAGCGATCACCGCACTAGCGCACGAACCGCTAGAGATTCTCTCCACCTGGTAAAGCATTGGCAACAGTGGCAAGAGCTTTTAACTGCACCAGTTGGCGATAGCGGGGGTCTTTTCGAAGCGGCTGCAAATCAGGAAATTCCACCACCTGCAAGTCGGTGGCTCCTTTCCGAAAACAGGCAGCGAGCGTAGTAAGCGCCTCCTCACGCTTTCCGAGCAGTTCCAATATTCTTGCTTTATAGACCTGCGAGTCCATGTCACGAGCTCCCAACGACTCAGCTCTTTCGATGAGCAGAGGGGCGTTCTGCGGACTACCCGACTTCACCTTGTAGAGGGCAAGCAGCATCCAACTCGGGGCATCTGCCGGGTCGGTTAAGAGATGGCTCTCCGCCTCCCTCGCAGCCCGAGCATAGGCGGCTTTTGCTTCGCTTTGGTGGTTGGGAAAAGAAGAGTGGCAGTCGGCGAGCTCCAACCAGTTCGAATCGAGAGCGGGATTCAGTTCCACGGCTTTGCGTGCGAATGGCAGCGCCTTTTCGTACTTACCCTGGTAACGAAATGCGAGGGAAGTGTTCGCCGCAGCCAGATCCGAATCAGGGTCCAAGGCGACGGCGTTCTGCAAACTCCGCAGAGCTTCAGCGAATTCGCCGACCTGGAGATACTCCCCGCCTAAATTGCCCAAAGACATTCCATTCTTTGGAGCGGCCAGGCTTGCAGCGCGGAAAGCCTGGATCGCCTCCCGATACCTCGCCTGCCCATGCAAGCCGAAGCCAAGTTCGTTGTAGGCCAACCAGAAGTTTGGGTGCTCCTTCAGCGCTCTATGAAGGGTCTTCTCAGCTTCGTCCCACCGATTCAGACGCGTGTAAATCTGCGCCTGCCAAACCAACGTGTATCGGTTGGAGGGATCGAGTGAAAGCGCCCGGTCGATCTCATTCAGTGCTCCCTGCTCGTTGCCTGTCTGTTGGAAGACGGACGCCAGAGCGAGATGTCCGTCGGCGAGCGCAGGGTCCAGCGATAGCGCCACCTGACAATTTCTATAAGCGAGGTCAAGAGCTTCGGGGATTCGCCGAATTGCATAGAGCCGGCCATAGGCAAGTGCCAGCTCCGCATGAGCGATTGCGTAGCGGGGATCCACCTCCGTCGCTTGCTTATATTGCTCGATGGCCGCATCGAGCCCGGTGTCGTTTGGCTGCTTCCTCAGGGTCTCGGCCGACTGGAAGGCGGTAAAGGCGGCGGCCGATTGCGTCCCGAACAACGCTCCCTCACCCTGTTTCAGGTAAGGAACTAAATCGAGCAGTGACGCCGCGGCCTGCACGGCTTTTCCGGGAAGGGATGCGATCTGAGACAGAGCACAAGTCAGTTTCTTCTCGCGAAGCGGCTGACTGGATGAGGGATCCAGCAAGCGCAGGAAAAGCTCAAAGTGGGTGGCTCCCGGCAAACCAGAGGCGGCCAGCACCAGGTTTGCTCCCAGAGAGTCACAGACCTCCTTCAGGTGGGTCACTCCCGCGACATTCAGGCTCATGTCCTCCGGCGAGATGACAAAGAGATCTCTGTCGAGGGTCTCGACACGCGTAAGTTCACTCTTGATTGCACTTAACACGCTGGTCAGCATAGGGGTCACGTGGATATCGGAAGGTTGCGGCCAATTCAACAGGGCGACGAAACGCTTGCTGGGGAGCGGCTGCAGCAGATCTTCCAGATCATCCTTTTTCCACCACGCGGCGCCAGCCACAGTGCCAATCGCAGCAACCGCCGCGCCGGCAAAACGGCGCCGAGTCCATAATTCTCTAGGTCGACGCTTGATATGGAGTGACTCCAGTACGCGTTCAAAGGCCTGGCATCTTGGCTCCGGATCCCGATCGAGGCATCCCACGATCAGCTGGACGCAGAACGATGGCACTCCTGATGTATTCAACCGCGGACTGACGATGACCGACGAGTGGTCCGGCGCCAAAGCCGGCTTCTGTCCTGTAAATATCTGGTGGAGAACAACACCAAAGGCGAAAAGGTCACTGGCTTGTGAGGGCGGCCGACCCACGTATAGTTCTGGAGCCATATAATCGGGGGTTCCCGCCATCACCCCCGCCCCCGAAAGGGATGGCTCAGCCTCATGAGCGCGAGCTAAGCCAAAATCTGTGATGCAGAGCCGCACGTCCGGACCGCTACCATCGAGCATGATGTTGTTTGGCTTAATATCCCGGTGTACGATGCCGGCGGCATGGATGGCGGCCAGCCCGCTGGCCATCTGCTTGAGGATAGCCAATCCTTCCGCGATCGATATGGGCGTAGTGCCCCGCAATCGCGCCGCGAGCGTTTCGCCCGGCAGAAGCTTCATGGTTAAGAACAAAAAGTCAGGCGGCGGCTGCGCGCAATGAAAGATGTCATAGATCGGGCAAAGATTTGGATGGCTCACTTCCCTCGTGAGCAATACTTCCCGCTCAAAACGTTGCTGCAGGGCGGGGTCTTCGGCAATGTGAGGAAGAATCGTCTTTAGGGCGACGTGGACGCCTTGCAAAAAGCCGTCCTTCGCCTCGTAGACTTCGCCCATCCCTCCTTTCGCGATGAAACGTACGATGACGAAGCGATCTATCAGAACCTGGCCAGGCTTGAATCGCCCGGCCGCCGGCGGCGAAGGAGAAAATTCATCCGCATCGATGGAACCGGTGGTCCCGGCGCCAGGGGGGCACAGGTTCGGCTGGTCAAGAAAGTCGAATGGCGAATGCTCAAGGAAGCTGCCGGCACGTTCATCCGCGGCCAGCAACTCTTCGACCGTGCGTCTTAGCTCGGGTTGGCCGGCGCACGCCTCTTGGAGGAAGGCGTGACGTTCGGCAGGCTCGCGCGCCAGCGCGGCCTCGAACAACTCCTCCACGAATTCGGATTGACTCGACATAATGCCGATTCCTACAAAGCATTCATTACAAATGAATTACACAATAACAATCCACCCTTGATGACAGCCGTTCGAGAGCTAACCCGGGGGGTCAATTTCAGAGCAAGTGGGAACAATCAAACTGACCGAGGGTTCCAGTACCGGTGGGAATTCCGGACGACACCTAGTGGGAGAGAAATCCCCCAGCGATTGATGGTACCCAGCCTATACCAATCAGCACACCGTACGTGCACCTTATCGGTCTCGAGGTCCGATTCAGCAACCGGTCTCTGAAGCCGCCGACCACTGGGCTCTGACCTTATGATTCCTTATCCCTCAGGACAGCACCACCACACCTTTTTCAGTTGCATAGTGCACTCGAACGGCAAAAGGTATCAGGCTGGTCTCGAAATCCTGCGTGATTGCCATACAAAATCGCACTGGCCGAAGGAACGTGGAGGCCCGGAGATGGTTGGCTCCAGGCCTCTCATTCCAAATCACTGCTTTAACGGGCAGCAACTAGAGTCGTGCTGCTCGGGCTGAGCCTTGCCTGCTGGAACTGAGCCCTCTTTTCCCTCTTCGAAGGAGGAATTCTCAGGTTCATTTCCGCAGAGTCGCAGAGAATCTCGCTCAGGAAGTACTGGGTCCCGTACTTTTGGAACAGCAGTTTTCCTCCGTTGGGAGATTTATCGCTGGAATGATTGACAAGACTGAGTGCCGCCTCACCGGGATGATCGTGGTTCTTGATCACGATCAGCTGCGATGATTCCGATCTGATCGTGTAGTTACCGGCGGGAAGCACCTTGTCGCCTACTGTAAAGTCGAACGGGACCTTCGCCTGTACTCCGTTGGACTGCGCGAATGACGTACCGGCCAGGGCAAAATTTGCGATGGCGAGGAGTGCGATTGCGGTGATGCGTTTCATGATAGTGTCTCCTTTCTATGAGGCGTTGAACTCTGCCTTCAATCTGTTAAGCGAAGTCCAGCGCCCAAAAGGGCCAATGTTATGCAGCATCGCCAGTCTTATCGCCTCTTATGTAGTCGGGGTTGCGAGTGGCGCCCGGAAAGCCTAGCCTATAAGCCGTCGAAGATCCAGCACCGGCTGGCAGCTCTATCCACAACTGTGAGCCAACCTTTATGCCTGCGGATGATCCGGACATCACGCTTCTGTTGAGGGCGATGAAGAATGGAGATGAGTCTGCAGCCGAGAAGTTATTGCCGCTCGTCTACAACGAACTTCACCGGCTGGCCAAATCCTATATGCAACACGAGCGACCGGACCACACATTACAGCCGACTGCTCTCATCAATGAAGCGTATCTGCGTCTTGCTCGCGAGGACGTTGATTGGCAGAGTCGCCAGCACTTTATCGGATTCGCGGCAAATGTCATGCGTCACCTGCTGGTCGATCATGCACGAGCACACAACGCCAAGGTGCGAGCGGGAGGCCTTGAGCGGGTTGAGATTGAAGAGGGACTCATGATTTCCAGCGAACGATCAAAGGAAGTTATTGCTTTGCATGATGCACTTACCCATCTGGAAGGAGTGGATCCGCGGCAGGCGAAAGTCGTGGAGCTACGCTATTTCGGTGGTTTCTCTGTCGAAGAGATCGGCGAGATGCTGGAGATGTCTCCGCGATCCGTGAAGCGGCACTGGGCGTTAGCGAGAATCTGGTTGCTCAAACACATGGAAAAGCCTCTCGTATCCTAATGTATTGTGCGGGCCATTTAAGACCCCAGTCATACCCTCGAAATATCTCTCCCGATACGGCGCAGCCGGGAACAGACATAGCTGGATCTGGAGCTTCGGGGACAAGGACGGACTAACCCCCATCGGAGGGCTTCCTAGCATAAAAAGCTAAAGGACCACGTTTCAGCCGCGCCTCCTCCCGCCTATTGAATATTCCCAGCAACTTGACGTCGCTTCGGCACGTGTTTTCGGTATCAATCTGCAGGTCAAACACAACGGAGGGGTCCACTCCATCCTGTCCCCGAAACCAATGCACTTGCGGCGTTGATATAACTTGGACCTAAAGAGGACCACCATCAAGTCCCCGTAAACGAGGACCCGGATAGGCTGCTTCGCGCGACACAAATCGGCGACAGACGAGTGGTACTTTAAAAGTAACCTGTAAAGTGGCACTTTCCGCCGGTCAGCGATTTCCGTCACTGTTGATGCGTCGCGGTGATCTCTCCCAATGCAATTGCTGTTTTGGAACGTTGATTCGTACTCATCACCAACCCATGTTTGTTGGCGAGATTCCGCAGTTGGACGTAGGTGGACTGCCCGGCTTCCGGTGCCACCTTGGTTGAGACTTCGAGAATGCTGCCACTCGGCCATTCCCAAAGCTCCAGGCTCAACTTGCCAAACGGCGGCTTGGCGCGTGTTGTCCAGCTCGTCGATAGAATCTCTGCGATACGCTTGACTCGCTTCCAATCAATCTGGACCTTCGCGTCTTCGAGCAGTTTTTTTTGTCCCTCGCTCAGCAGTTGAAAGAGTTCCTCGCCCGTCTCCGGCACCTTTGCGGCAACCAATTTGTTCTGTATGGAAAACGACCGATCTTCTGCGCCATCGTTCAAATCCACTTCACACTTGTAGCTTTCGCGTCCGCCGGATGGATCGAGGAATCTCTTGCCGGAGAGGGGTCGTAATTTTGTCGTAAGGTCAATCTCCGCTCCCGCCCTTAGACGAAGGATCACCCCCTCGGCGAGCAGATCAAGACTTGAGGTGTCATAAAAATAGATATGACCGTGAGCCTCTCCCCGAGCATCAAGTGCCGGAATCGCAGTCTGCACCTGCGTCGGGGAAAGGAGAATTTTTACCTCCTCGCGGCATGTTTCCTGCCCGTGCAGACGGAAGACAAGCAGGAACGTCGCCAACAGAACCAGATTAGAACGAGGGACAGATACCATCGCCGGACCTCATTTCGCGCGAAGGTCTGTATTCAGGAGGTCCGGCTCAAAGCCCTCGTCCCTTAAGTTGTCTTGGACAATTGGATCCACACCCAGAACAGCCTCCATGGCAAGCTCCATATCAATATGATCGTAGTCCAGGATGTGGGGTTATAGCGTGTGTGTGAGAACCGGAGAAAGGAAACAGCAGGTCCCTCCACTGCGCTACGCTGTAGCGGGCCATGATTCATGTCGCCGTATTTCAAGTTCAGATTCCTTCCCAATCTTAGGCTGGGGACGGGCATCCTACTTCCCTGCTGGAGAGAGATAGCCCAGTGCGGCCATCCAGTTCTTGAACAGGTCGGTCCATGAGTCCGAGGGAAGGTTTTGTTGCTTCATTCCGAAGCCATGCTCTCCTTTGACGAAGATGTGCAGTTCTGCCGGTTTGCCGGCCGCATGCCAAGCCTCGTAAAGTCTCGCTCCGGAGATAGGTGCAACGAGTTTGTCGTCATCAGCGGCCGCGATGAACAGTGGAGGCGCATCCACGGGCACCGGTGTCGCCGATTGATACGCAGCATAGATGGGGGCAGCGAAGTCCGGACGGCTCTGGGTATCGTGCTGCATCACAGTCCCCATGACCACCCCGCCGCCGGCAGAAAAGCCGGCTATCCCGATCCGATTCGGATCAAGGCCCCATTCGGTGGCATGTTGACGTACAAAACGGATCGCCTGGCGGCCATCTTCTTCGCCCCAGAGTCGAGCTTTCTGCATTGCTTCGGTCACGACGGGAGGCGTCTCTACCGTTGGACCTGGCCGAGACAGAGGTCTGGTCAGGTTTTGCAGGAAGGCGGGCATATCCGCATCGTTCTCAGGCGAATGCGCAACCCGGTACCTGAGAACAAAGGCCGTTATGCCACGTTGGGTGAGCCAGCGGGCCATGTCATAGCCTTCGTAGTCAACCATCAGAAAAGTGAACGCGCCGCCGGGCGCCACGATGAGCGCTGTGCCGTTGGAAGTACCCGCAGCCGGTTTGAACATGGTGACCGTTGGGATGACGACGTTCCTGACCATTCGATTCGGGACGTTGCTTCCAGGCGCCTGCATCGTTTGTTCGTGCCAGGTCCACTTCTCCGAGCCGGGCGGCACACCCGAGCCGGGCCATATCGCGAATACACCAGCCGCGTCTGGTGGCCGCTCGATGTAAGAAGGCAATTGCTGCGCACTCACCGCTGAGGACAGCAAAGTTATGAGCAACGCGCTACCGAGCCAGCTCAGCTGCTTACCTCGTCTCCGTTTGTCCATTGATCCTCCAGTGGTTAGTGAGCTGCGGCGCGACACCGCAACGTTCATGGGCAGCAGCGCGGCGGGGGCGCCGGCTGTTCTTTGGTCTTATACACGATTTGGTCCGGGGTTGTGGACCCTGGATGCCGTCAAGAGAAGATAGTTTTTTATCGAAGCCCGAGGCAGACTCCGTTCAACCCTTAGCGGTGGCGAAGGAACGACGCTTCGGATGCAGTCCCAGGCGGGCCCCTTTTAAAGGAGCCGGCGTTGACCCGGCACCTCGCTGCGCGGCAGCGGCTTTGGCCGAGAGTCCAATCTTCTTGAGCATCGAGCGCAACTGGTCGTGCTCTCGCTGCGTGAGCACGGAGGTCACTGCTTCGATATCGCGCGCGTGATCTGCATACAACTCGGATATGAAGGCCCGGCCCTCTCGGGTGAGCGCCACGATTTTGACGCGCCGATCGTTCTCTGAGTCTTGCCGGACGACCCACCCCTTCTGCTCGAGACGATCTACAGCAGCAGTCATGGAAGCGTTGGCCAGTAGTACCTTTTCGCCAATGGTGGAGATGGTCATTGGCCCTTTGTGCAGCAGAACCTCTAATACCATGAAGTCACTCAGGCAGATCCCCTCGGCCGCGATGCAGGTCTCAACATAGGACGCCATGGCTCCGTAGGCTCGAGCCAGCACCACCCATAGCTTGGGGCCTGTCGTGGAGGCATCGGGTTGGGAGGCTTTCGGCATGGTCGCACTCTTCAAGATGCTTCGATGTCGAAGGAAGATTCGGCCGTGGCGGTCCCAGTCCGGACATCCTGAATCTTTTACTTCGATATCGAATCTTACTATATCGAAGGAGTTGCAAAGATGCCAACCAAACCAATCGTAGGACTGCATCACGTGACCGCCATCGCCGGCGAACCACAGCGGAACCTGGATTTCTATACCGATGTACTTGGTCTGCGTTTCGTCAAGAAGACGGTAAACTTCGACGATCCTGGGACTTACCATTTCTATTTCGGGGATGATGCTGGAACACCCGGCACGATCCTTACGTTCTTTCCCTGGCCTCACGCTACCCGGGGGGTTGCCGGGGCAGGGGAAGTTACGCACACCGCGTTCAGTATTCCTCCGGCTTCCCTCGCCTACTGGGAGCAGCGGCTGGCCGCGAAGAATGTCTCGCTCGAGAGCAAAGAAGAGCGGATGGGCGAGACCGTGTTGACCTTCAGCGATCCGGACGGCATGAAGATTGAACTTGTAGGTCATGCCGAGTCCGCCGTTCTGAAGGCCCCACGTTTTGCCGATGTTCCGGTTGAGCATGCGATCCACGGCTTCTTCGGAGTGACGATGCTCGAGCGCGATGCTCGCCAGACGGAAGCCGCGCTTGCACTGCTTGGCTTCGGCAAGGTGGCGGAAGAGGGAAACCGGTTGCGGTTCTCCGCCCCTGGCCACGCGCTTGGCAATCATCTCGACATTATGGTGGATCCCAAAGCCCGCCGCGGGCGTTCTGGCGCCGGCACAGTGCATCACATCGCGTTCCGTTCGGAGGATTACGATGACCAGAAGCAGTGGCACGCGGTGATCAGCCAGTATCTGGGCGTTTCCCCGGTGATGGAGCGCGACTATTTCCGTTCGATCTACTTCCGAGAGCCCGGCGGGGTGCTCTTCGAACTGGCAACGGACATTCCTGGTTTTGCCATCGACGAGCCGTTGGAGTCTCTGGGAGAAGAGCTCCGGGTGCCGCAGTGGCTCGGCGGGAATCTGGCCCAACTGGCCCGGCACCTGCCAACGGTTACGCTGCACAAGGCCCAGGAGGAGGTGCAGGCATGACGAGCGATCCGCACGCCGGGGGTCCGGTGCTGCAAGCAGGCGCCCCGCTGAACCAGGCCAATCTCGCCGTTGTGTTGCTGCATGGGCGCGGCGGCTCAGCAGAGGACATCCTCGAGCTGGGCTCCGCGTTCCATCTTCCGAATGTGGCCTACCTCGCCCCACAGGCTGTCGGCCACACGTGGTACCCGCTTTCGTTTTTAGCGCCGCGGGAGGCGAACGAACCGTATCTCAGTTCTGCTCTAGGGAAAGTGGAATCAGTGATCCGGTTCCTTGAGCAAGCTGCTTTTGGCCGTGAGCGTGTGGTGGTCGCCGGGTTTTCTCAGGGCGCCTGCCTGGCAACAGAGTTTGTAGCCAGCCACCCGGCACGATACGGAGGGTTGATCGCCTTCACGGGTGGTCTGATCGGACCACCAGGTTCGCTTCCCCACTTACCATCTGGAGAACTTCTGGGCATGCCCGCATTGCTTTGCAGCGGGGACCCGGATCCGCATGTGCCCTGGGCACGTGTGGAAGAGTCGGCGGCGATATTGGGTGGCACCGGAGCCATGGTCACGACGAGGCGCTACCCAGGCCGGCCGCACACTATCTCTCAGGAAGAGTTAGAGCTTGCTCGTAACTTGCTTCTGCAGATCCGTGACGGGCGCCAGGTAAACAATCAGCCTTGGACTGATCGCGAAGAAGATCAGCTCCGCAGATACTAACGAACACAACCTAAGGAAAGGACTTTCAGTATGTCTACTAGCACAATCGCCCCAGTCTCCACGATCACCTGGAAGATCGATCCCGCACATTCCCGCGCGGAGTTCAAAGTGAAGCACATGATGATTTCGAATGTTAGGGGGAATTTTAGCGGCCTGAGCGGAACTCTGGTCGAGGACCCCGCCGATCGAACCCGCAGCCAGCTGGATGCGACGATTGATGTCAGCTCCATCAGCACCGGGGATGCACAGCGTGATGCGCATCTGAAGAGCGCGGACTTCTTCCATCACGAACAACATCCGGTGATGACGTTCAAGTCCACAAAGGTCGAGAAGAAAGGCGAAGAGGAGTACTCCGTAACCGGGGACCTGACACTCCATGGAGTCACCAAGCCGGTGACATTCGCCGTGGAAGGGCCGAGCGCAGCGGGTAAGGACCCCTGGGGCAACACCCGCATTGGTCTCTCCGCGACGACGAAGATCAACCGCAAGGACTTTGGTCTGAACTGGAATGCCGCTCTTGAGACCGGAGGAATTCTGGTTGGCGAAGACGTGCAGATCGCTCTCGACGTTCAGTTCATCAAGTCCTAGCCCAGCGGTCTCGCGTTTGCCGCGCCTGGCGCAAACAATTCGGTGACAGAGGAAAGTGGCACATTACGAGTTGCTGTTAGACTGCCACTTCCCTCTGTCACCGAATTGCTGTCTGAATCGACACGGGTCGTACCCTTCTTTTATTCCCATCTACACGTTTGACGTACAGCCGGCTTGTCGTCAGTGATCTCCCGTCTGCTACCATGCCAGCCATGAACAAACTTGCGCCATTCCTCTGGTTCAATGACAACGCCGAAGAAGCCGCTGAGTTTTACCTGAGCGTCTTTCCGCATGCTCGGAGGCTCGATGAGCTGCGTTCCAAAGGTGTCGGTCCCTGGCCCGTGGGCAAGATTGCCACTGTCACGATCGAGCTTGAGGGCCAGGAAATGGTCTTCCTCAACGGCGGCCCTGCGCATCAGCTCAACCCCGCCTTCTCGTTCTTCGTCCGCTGCGATTCTCAGGAAGAGATCGACAGCTACTGGGACAAGTTGATCGAAGGCGGCAAACCCATGGCCTGCGGCTGGCTCACAGACCGATTCGGCTTATGCTGGCAGATTGTGCCACGCAATATCGGCGATTTGATCAACCATCCCAAAGCTATGGAAGCCATGATGGGGATGATCAAGATGGACCTGTCCGCACTACAAGCCGCCGCGCGAGAGAGCTGAGAGCCTTCTCTGGTCATTTCCCTTCCGCCAGTAGAAGTACGAGAGCGCCCAGAGCACGCTGGTGGGCGCGGACGGGACTACCGCCTGCGGGCGATCGCTTATGGAGAGTTGGGCGATAAGCGCCGAGACGAGGTTGATGGCAAAGCCGGCGTAGGCCCACTCCTTAATCACGTGGATGACGCCCCGCGCGGGAATCATGGGTATCAGCAGTGCGGCCACACCCGCAACCTTGGCCCACGAGAGCTCCACCCGGAAGGAGGCGGCGGAGAAGCCGAGGCGGGTGAACGCCTGCGCCGCCTCCGGCAGGCGCAGCAACTCCCAGTAGGCAGTGAAGCTCATCTCCAGGCAGAAGAGCACGGTGAAGATCCAGAAGCCGGCGACCAGCCCCCTGGATTCGTTCATCCTGGCGGCCTTCAACTTGCACTCCTGCCGAGCACTCGCTCCAGACCGCCGAAGAACTTCTGCCAACCGTAGTTTGCACCCTGATACGCGGCCTGCTGATCGGGATGGAAGCCGGACTGCTCCATGCGGACGTGCGTGCCGCCCTCCGCTGGAGTCAACGTCCAGAGGACCACCCATTGCAGCCCGCCGGCGGCATCGCCAACACCCCAGCTATATGACAGGCGTTGGAGTGGGTCGACGACGAGCACCTCGCAGTCGACGATGCCGTTCCAGTTCGGCAAGGGCTTGGCGCGGAATTGAAACTTGCGCCCGACCACCGGCTCGAAGTCGTTGTTCATCATCCATTGCGCGAGCAGCTCACCCTCTGTAAGCGCTCGCCACAGCTTCTCCGGCGGGTGCGGGAATACCCTCTCGACAACAAGGCTACGGGGACACTCTGCTGGATTCGTCCTTGATTCCTGGCTCACGGGTCCATCCTTTTCAGTAGGTTTTCGAGCTGAGCAAATCGGTCTCCCCAGAAGGCGCCGTAAAGATTGAGCCAATCCACCATCGGCGCCAGCGAGTCGGGCCGAGCGCGATAGTGAGTTTCGCGTCCCTCGCGGCGATGCCGTACCAGCTTCGCCCGCTTCAGTACCGTCAGATGCTTGGAGACAGCAGGCTGGGACACGCCCGCATAGCGAGTCAATGCGTGGACGGTCTGTTCGCCCTGGCGGGTCAGCTCCTCGAAAATGGCCCTGCGAGTCGGATCGGCAAGAGCACGGAACACAGGATTGGCCGGCTTCACACCCAGAACCATAACCGCGTGGCTATTGTTTGTCAAGAGAGTCACACAATTTCCAATTGCGGCCCTGCGCGGTGTCAACTCTTCGATTGTGCAGCAGGTGATTGGTAAAGGAATGTCTGCTCGTGGCAGGGTTTCTGGGGCGTGACATCGTTCCGGGCAAATGACGGGCAAACAGAAAGGAACCAGATTAGGCTGGCCGACCATCCAGACTGGTGTTCATCTCTTCAATGTATTTGAGCCGGCGGGTTATCTTGTTAGACTCTGTCGCATGAACGTTGTCGAGTGGCTACTCGATTCGGACCCCGCCATCCGTTGGCAAGTGTTGCGCGATCTTGTTCATGAGCGGGCTGAGACCATCGCTGCCGAGCGAGCGCGCGTCGCCACCGACGGCTGGGGTGCCAGATTGCTGGCGTTGCAGGGCAAAGATGGTCAATGGGCGGGAGGTGCGTGCTTTCCGGCACCAAGCCATGACCAGGCCAACGAGACCGAAGGCCAACCTTGGACTTCCACGCTGCCCACCCTTCAGCTGCTGTACGATTTTGGGGTCGACCCGCGCTCTGACCGGGTACGCCGGGCAGTCGCGCTGGTCAGAGACCACTGCCGCTGGGAGCACGCCGGGCAACCCTTCTTCACAGGTGAGGTTGAGCCGTGTATCAATGGCAGGACCGTCACATTGGGCATTTACTTCGGCCTGGATGTGGAAGCCATCGTTGTTCGCCTGCTTCGCGAGCAGCTTGAGGACGGCGGGTGGAATTGCGAGGCAGAGAACGGTTCCGTTCGCTCGTCGTTCGCGACCACGATCAACGTCCTGGAAGGATTATTGGCCTACGAGCGCGCAACAGGTGGCTCCTTAGAGTCCATCGCGGCTCGACGGAGGGGTGAGGAGTACCTCCTCGAACGAAAGCTGTTCCGACGTAAGAGCACTGGTGAAATTGTCGATCCCCTATGGCTGCAATTCTCATTTCCAGTCCGCTGGCGATACGACGTATTGCGTGCCCTCGACTACTTCCGCTCAGCCGGGCATAGGCCGGACTCGCGGATGGACGAAGCGATGGATCTGCTCCGATCGAAGAAGCCACCCGATGGCATCTGGCTGTTGGAGAACACACATCCGGGGGTGGTCCATTTTGCGCTCGAAGATGGCGACGGTCGCCCCAGCAGGTGGAACACGCTGCGGGCGCTGCGCGTCCTCCGCTGGAATGAAGAGTCCGCTACCTGAATCCAGCTTCGCCTAGGGTTTGCGATGGGTCCTCACAAGCCGGCTTGTGGCTAGGTTTCCAGAACCGAGTTGTACTGGCTCGTTGGCATGTCCCGATACGCTCGGGTTGGAACCACTCTCTTATAGAAAGCAGTGTTGACAGTCCGACGATCCGATCGATCCGCCGATATTGCGCATCATGTTGAAGAGCGCCCATGCCGCACCGCTTTAACGTCCTTTGGCCATGCCGGACGTGGTGCGTAGTCACGTCTGACTCCGTTGCTCTGGCCATTGAGACGGCTCAATCACGCCCAACTGTTGAACACATTCAACCAGCATGGTGGCTGTACAAGACTCCCCCATTTCGGTATTGAACATTGCGTGGTATAGGTGGGGTTCCTGCCATTTCAACCCGAGATAATCCCGGACGAAAGCAGCTCGCGCTTTATCCGTGGTGTCGATCTGTTCGATTGCCTTATTCTCAGTTGCGCCCCTGGAGATTAGCCTGTGGATCTTATAATCGCGAGAGGCATAGAGGAACACATGGAAGACATCCTTGCGATTGCGCAGGAAAAACTGCGAACCTCGGCCGACAATCACCGACGGACCGCTGGAAAGTGCTGTCTTGACCGCTATTTCTGAAACAGCGGCGATCCGGCGCGCATCGAGCAAGTGCAGCCGGTTGGTGGGCGGCAAGCCACCCTCAAAGGCGCCCCGAAGAAAGTCTTTGAAAACCCTGTACACGGCAGGATCAGTTCGCCACTCTCTCTGCTCGACCACCTGTGGCGTACTCTCGGTCAGGCGCGCGATTTCCTGTGTCAACCGTTCGTCCCACAGACTCCATCCGAGGCGGCTGGCGACCAAACCGGCAATTTCGGATGCTCCGCAGCCGAACTCGCGCTCAATTGTGACTGCGTTAACCATTGCGTTTGTCATCTTTATCCTCAGCCTACCGCGACATCTCCGCCCGCTCCTGGATCATTCTTCTTCAAGAAAAACGCAAGAACGAACATGATGGAGCAGAGCGCGCCCAGGACCCAAAAGATGTCCATATAGGACAGTGCGCCGCCTTGTTGATGCACCAATTCGTAGAATCTCGCAACCGCCTGGTCGTGGGCGTCCGCGGCCCGAAGCCCGGAGTGCGCGATCTTTGAGCTCAGTGCATGGAGTGCCGAACGATATGCAGGGGAATCGGGGGTGATATGGCCGATCAGGATTTGCTGGTGATATTGAGCCCGTCGGGCAATCATGGTGGTCACGACGGAGGTTCCGATACTGCCGCCGATATTGCGCATGAAATTGATCATGCCGGAGACGCTATTGCCTTTCTCTGGAGGAACTCCGATGTAACCCGCTGCCGTGATGGGGACAAATAGAAACCCGATTCCTATCACTTGGGCTACCCGCAGCCACATCGCAAAGCGGAAGCTGACGAACAAATCAATCTGGTGCGCGCAATAGAACAGTCCAATGGCGAGGCACAGCCATCCCGTCGCTATCAGCCATCTGGCTTGAATCTTTGATGTAAGCCGGCCGACGATGGGCATCATCACCAGCAAGATAACTCCGCCGCCGGAGAGGACGAGGCCTGCAAGCTCTGCTGTGTAACCCATGAGTGTCTGCAGAAACTCTGGAATCAAGACCAGGGTGCTGAAGAGCATGAAGCCCATCATGAACATCATCAAATTCGCTGCCGCGAAGTTGAAGCTTTTGAACATGCGGACATCGATGATCGGCTCTTTGCGGAACCATTCCCAGATGACCAGCGAGATAAGGCAAACCGTTGCGGTTATCGCCAGAGTCGTGATGAAATGCGAGCCGAACCAATCGTCTTCCTGCCCTTTGTCCAGAACCACCTGCAGCGAACCCACCCCCAGCGTCAACATGGATATTCCAATGTAGTCCACCCGGATACCCCCGCTCTTTAAGCGACGGAGGAACGGCGGATCTTCGACCAGGGTGTAAGTCAAGTAAAGAGCGAGGAGGACCACGGGCAGCGTGATGAAAAATATCCAGCGCCAGGAATAGTTGTCAGTAATCCAGCCTCCCAGCATCGGCCCAACGGTAGGGGCGAGAACTGCAGTAATGCCGTAGACAGCAAACGCCGAGCCGCGCTGCTCTGGGGGGAATGTATCGTTGAGAATGGCTTGTGCCATCGGTTGCAGTCCGCCGCCACCGATGCCCTGCACAGCTCGAAACAACAGCAATAGCGGCAGGTTGGGCGCTAACCCGCAAAGCAGTGAACTCACAGTGAAAACGGCAAGCGACATCATGAAGTACCGCTTGCGGCCAATCAACTCCGCGAGCCATCCGCTGATCGGTAAGACGATAGCGTTCGCAGCAAGGTACGAGGTAAGTACCCAGGTGCTGTCGTCGTAGCTGGCTCCCAGGCCTCCGGCGATGTAAGGCAATGCAACGTTGGCAACGCTCGTGTCCAGGACTTCGATAAACGCGGCCATCGACACGGTGGCGGCAATCGCCCAGGGATTTACCTTCGGGCGCCAGACGGCCTGCTCGGACGGAAGAGTCAGCGCGGTGGCGCTCATCGCAAGTACACTTTCGCTTCGACATTCATACCCGGCCGAAGCTGGTGATCCTGATTTTCGCCCGGCTCCACAACAAGCTTTACCGGTACCCGCTGAACGATTTTCACGTAGTTGCCGGTTGCGTTTTCGGGCGGCAGCAAGCTGAAGATGGGCCCCGTTGCTCCCGCAATGCTATCGACGTGACCGCGGTACGTGCGGCCGTTCGAGTCGAGCTTAATCCTTGCTTTCTGGCCCACGCGCATGTGTTTGAGTTGGGTCTCTTTGAAATTCGCAGTGATCCACACCTGATCCAGGGGAACCACGGTGAGCAGCTGCTCCCCAGGCTCGACGTTCAATCCGACGACAACCTTTTTCGTGACCTCCCCGGCTACAGGTGCAAATATTCTGGTGTATCCCAGATTCAATTGTGCTTGTTCGACAGCAGTTCTTTTCTGCTGCACATCCGCCATGGCCGAAAGGGCTTTGGCGCGGGTTGAGGCGACGCGTTGCGGCCCGGCTTGGGCATCCTCGTAGTGGGCCTGAGCCTCAGCGAGGCGGCTGTGCGCTTCGACAACGGCTTGTTGAGCTGAGGCCTCGTCTGCTTCTGCCGCAGCTACGGCGGCGACATCGGTCGCCGCGGCGGCATAAGCATGGTCGTAGACTTGCTTCGGTACCTCTTCCTTCGCGAGCAGCAAGCGATAGCGTGTTACGTCATCTTGAGTCTTTATATTTTCCGCTTGCGCCTCCAAAACGCGGGCGTGGGCGGCCGCGGCCTGCTTTTCTGCTGCCTGGATCGCCGCTTCCGCATTCCGAATATCTGAGGACGTGGACTTCAATTGGCTTGTGGTGTCGACGGAAGATATGGGCACATCGATATTCAAACTTTTCGCGGCGGCCTCCGAAGTATCGAGTGTCGCCTGGGCTCTTGCCAATGCGACTTCATAATCCTTTGGATCGATTTCTACAAGTGTGGAACCTGCTTCGACCCATTGGTTGTCCTCAACGTCGACCTTCTGGATATATCCGGAAATGCGAGCGCTGACAGGGTAAAGATGAACGTCCACCTGTGCATCGTCGGTGGATTCGAAGCCCGAAAGATGGTGCCAGAGCAAAGCACCGGCAACGGCCAGAACAATGAACGAGGTAAGAAATATCCAACGCTTGTAGGAGCGCCTCGTCGGATAAGCTGAAACTGGGGGATAAGCTGAAATTGGCGGGCCAGCTGCGCCCGCGTGGTCCGCTGGTACGTTTGGCCCTTGCGGTGGATTCGCTGCTTGATTTTGCTCAGCCATACTCATTTTCCCTCCACGTATTCAGCAAAGCCTGATTCCGCGACGCCGATCGCTCTTGCCAGAAATATTTTTGCAACGTTGTGGCCGTAAAGACTGGCAGTGTAGCTGTCAGTAGCGATTGCCAGCGCATCTTGTGCTTGAACGACTTCAATGTTGTCTGTAACTCCTGAAATGAATCGATCGCGAGATTGTTCCAGGGTCTGAGTGGCGAGCATTACTGCGCTTTTCTCGACAGAAACTTCTTGCGCAGCCGCTTCCAGATCCAGATAAGCGTCGCGAACCTCCTGATCGATCTTGGCTCGCAAGTCTTCCAGTCGCTGTCTTTCTCTGGTCAGCAAAGCGTCGGCCCGGAGAATATCCCCGTGTACTCTTCCACCCTGAAAGATAGGAATGCGGAGCGTGGCAGCCGCATCAACGGTGCCGTGCGACGAGCCCGGGTTAACTCCCGAGAGACCATAGTCGGTCTCCACGCCTAACGATGGATACCGCTCGGCAGAAGCAGAACTTCTCGCGAGCTCAGCGGATCGGACCTGATTCATCTGGCTCTGAAAATCGGCGCGAGCCTTGTAGGCGCTTTGGACCGCCTCATCGAGACTCAAAGGTGTCAGCTCCCTGTAAGGGACGTGGGTGGTAATCTCGAACGTTTGGCCCGGAGGGAGACCGATAGCTCGCGCCAAAACCAATTTCTGCTTGGCTAAATTATTTTTGGCGACAATCAGTTTCTGTTCGCGTGATTGCAGTTGCACCTGTGACCGTAGAACGTCTACGGCCGAGGCCAGGCCTGCGGTCTTCTGGTCGGAGGTTTGTTGAAAAAGTGCCTTGGCGGTGTCCCGTTGCGATGTGGCTGACTCAACTTCCGATTGGTCGGCGATGACCAGCAAATAGTTGGAGACAATCACAAGCACGACAATCTCGCGAGCATCTTTGGAGCTGAACTCCGCCGACCTCACCTGCGCCTTTGAAGATCGCACCAGCTCGATGGATGCCCAATCAAAAGCGGACTGCGTGAGATAAGCCCGCGAGTCGAAATAGCCAAATGGGCCAATGATCGGAGGCTCTCCACGAATCGTCAGACCGAAGGCCGCCTTTACATTGATTTGATGAACTCCGAAACCTGTATCGGTGACTACATTGGGAAGCAGCTCGCTCAGCGCTTGCCAACGCGCTCCCCTCGCGTCGGTAACTACATCCGTGGCCAAGACTCCGCCGAGATTTTGCTTGAGTCCACGGGCGACGGCCTCTTCGAGGGAAAGCGCCACTGGCGTTGCGCTGAGTCTTCCCGCAGGAACCCCTCCGAGGTACGGATTCTGGGACAGGGTTTGATAATTATTCTGCCCGGCTTGGACGGCTGCCCTTGGCGTTCCTGTTACTTCGGCCAGGGCAATCGGGTTGTATGGCGCAGGCGTGGTTGGTGGGTTGTACTGTGCGCAGGCCGCTGCTCCGCCGAGAAGGGTGCAACTAAGCAGGAGTAACTCATTCCAGGGTCTCCGTCGCATGTCGTATCCTTAGCCAGAGAAATTTCGGGCTTCCTTCAGCGACCAACCAACACCAAAGCCTGTGCGGTTAAGTTGTTCGGAGGCCATACAGTGCGATTAAGCCACAAGGGTCGAGCAGTATCTATTGGACCAAGGTATCGATCAAGACCTTGGTATCAGGCCCACCAACCGGCATTCACATCGTCAACACAACGCGAAACTCTGCCTTGCCGCTCATCATGCGGGCATATGCTTCGGCTGCCTTTTCCAGGGGATAGGTTTCGACCATGGCGCGTACCCCGCGCAGTTCGGCAAAGCGAAGTGTGTCATCCGAATCCGCCGGCGTTACCCCTGCCCATCCTTCAATTGTCTTGCCGCCCCTGATGAGCTGAACCGGAGCCACCTCGATAGGATCGGAGGCTACGCCGATCAGGAGAAGCTTGCCGTTCGGACCCAAACCGCCAATCAGTTCGGTCATTGCCTTGGAGTCCGGCGCTGTCGCGATAATGACTCTTGCGCCGCCCAATTTTTGTAGTTCCTCTGCTGAGTTCTTCGCATTGCTGTCGATATATACGTCGGCGCCGAGTCTCATTGCCAGCGATTCAATTTGCGAGCCGCGCCCGACCGCGGCCACCTTGTAACCAAACTTGTTGGCGAATTGAATTCCGAGGTGGCCGAGTCCACCGATCCCTTGCACCGCGACCAGGTCGCCCGGCAGTGCGCCCGCATGCCGTAGCGCGTTGTAGGTGTTACTTCCAGCGCACACCAGCGGGGCCGCATCGATATCGCTAACACCGTCCGGAATCGAAACTAATGCTTCGACCGGAGCCAGCATGTACTCCTGATAACCGCCGTCATAGCTGAGACCGGGATTCTTCTCGTTGCGGCAGAGTCGAAAATCTCCGCGCCGGCACTCGGGACAAGTGCCGTCATGGCCGCCATGCCAGCCAACGCCAACCCGCTGGCCTTTTCGCCATTCAGTCACTCCAGTCCCGAGCGCATCCACCACGCCGGCCACTTCATGGCCCGGAACCAGCGGATAGGGGATTCCTGGCCGGCGGCCTTCGACGATAATCGCATCACTGTGGCACACACCACATGCCTGAACTTTGATGCGCACCTGTCCCGGGCCTGGATCGGGAACCTGGAGCTCGACGATTCTAAGACTGGCTCCAGCCGCGGTCACTTGGGCAGCTTTCATGGTCGTTGCTGCGACTGCGGTTGTCATAAACCCTCCTATTTCTTGTTTGTTTGGGTGGGTGGCTTCGTGACGGCTATATATGTCAGGAGGAAGCCCACCCTCGGCTGGCAAGTCCCGCGATGTACACAAATCGAAAGCGATTGAGAATGCGTATGTTGAGTCAGTGCAGCCCGGGTAATGGGGTCACCTTGGCCGGCGTAGTGGATGACGATGAGCCGATTCGCTCGCCAATAGGCTGCAGACAGCTAAGCGGCTTTCCGGGCGAGCAGGTTGATGAGATTCTGGGCTGCAGCGGTTGAGGACGCGGGATTCTGGCCTGTGATGAGATGGCCATCAACGACTGAAAACGGCTGCCAGTCAGCAACCTTCTCATAGATCGCTCCCAGCCGTAGCAGTTCGTCCTCTACTAGAAAGGGCACAACATGTGTCAGTTGCACCTCTTCTTCCTCTCCGTTCGTGAAGCCAGTGACACGCTTACCTTTCACCAGCGGCTCACCCTTGTATGTGACATGACGGAGCACACCTGGGGAGTGGCACACCAGGGCAATCGGCTTTCCCGAGTTGTAGAAGGACTCTAACAAGGCAATCGAAACGGGGCTCTCTGCCAGGTCCCACAGTGGACCGTGTCCTCCAACATAGAACACCGTGTCAAAGTCCCCTGCTTTCATATCCTCAAGCTTGACCGTGTGGGCAAGTGCCGCCTTTGCTATTTCATCCTGCTTGAATCGTGACATGGCTGAGGTTTGATTTTCGGGCAAATCGCTCTTGGGATCGACGGGGGGTTGGCCCCCTTTAGGTGAGGCGAGGGTCAGCTGAACACCGGCGTCCCGGAAAACAAAGTAAGGCGCAGCAAATTCTTCAAGCCAGAAGCCCGTCTTGCTGCCGGTGTTGCCCAATTGATCGTGGGATGTTAACACCATCAGTATTTTCATGTTCATTCTCCTTTTACTTCGTCGTGCATTTCCCGGTCGAATCGGGTCGCAACGAGGCAATCACAACAGAAGGGCATGAGATCAACAATTGGACGAAGGTATCGGCAATACTTTGGTATGGGTCGACCACAAGACACAACACGGATGTGGTCTATACACGATCCGCGTTGTCAGCCTGCCTTGGCGACCAGGCGGAAATCTTCCTGGTCTGATGTGATCGGGTTATGCCACCCTCCGGCGGGAGAAACTCTCTGCTCGACCTAGCTCGGACCCCAGGCGCCTTTCTGGTATTCGAAGATGGGAGTGCCGGTTTTCAGTACGGGATCGACGATTCGCCAGGCCTCTTCCACATAATCCTGGCGGCAAACAGAGTGGCATCCCCCGCCATCGCGTCGCCCAACACGCGCTCGTACGCTTGCATTTCGTCCGGACGGGGATGACGACTCGCTACCATCTCGATGTCCTCGCATTTCAATGCCTCCCCGGGAGCCATGACAGTCGTGCCTACGGCTATCGTCATCTCGGGACTGATCCGGAACCGCAGATATCGGAAGCGATCAAGCCCTCATGCTAGAGATCTGAGAAAGAAACAATTGGACGAAGGTATCGACGATACTTTCGGATGAGGGCAATTGCGGTCTGGGCGAAATCATTGGTGTCCGTCCTGGGAGTGTAGTCTTGTCGCTGGCGGTTGATTCCTCAGCAGACTTCCGGTGGCGAATTCAAGGTTGACTGCCTCCAGAAATAATTCTGATCGAGCGGAGACACTAGATAGTCGAGCTCGGGCCAGTTGATTCTCCGCGGTAACAACATCGACCAGATTCTTAACTCCATATTTGTATGCATCGAGCGATGCCGCGTAAGATTCGTTGGCGGATTGGAGAAGCGCTACAGCAGCGTCGTGCTTTCGCAACGCCGTCCGGAATGCTATGTAAGCGGTCCAGACCTCGCGCGTCGTCTGATCGTTTGTTGCCGTAAGCTCGTCTTCTGCCTCGCGGCGCTTCGATTCGGTGATCAACAGCTCGTTCTTGCGCACACCCCCGTCAAAGATGCGCCAATGAATGCCGAGTTCGGCGGACCAGGTAGGCTCGCTCGCGGCACCGAGCTGGCCGTAATCCGCCGAGGGCCACAGGGAGGTCTGCGCAGCCGATCCCGAGAGAACGATCTGCGGTTTGTACTCCGCCCTCGCTGCACGAATGCGAGCCTCGGCGGAGCGGATTCGCAGAGTTTGCGCCATGAGTTCGGGGCGATTCTTCATCGCCCGATCGATCAGCGCCTCGATGGACATTGTGAGGCTCTCCGGCAACGGCGCACTCCTCTGGCTGTCAATCACTATGTCGGGAGACGGATCAGCTCCCACCGCTTCAGTCAGCGTCACGCGCGCAATCTTTTCGTCCCCATCCGCGGATTCCTCGTCGAACACCGCCTGTGACGTTTCAGCCCGGGCGTTGAGGACATCGGGAAGAGTCGTAAGTCCGTTGTTAAGTCTGTTTTCAGCCGCATCCTGCGTGGTTTGTGCAGTTCGCAATGTGTCCTGAGCGGCCTGCAATCTTTCCTGTGCGGTTACCAGCTGGTAATACGCACTGGCGACACGAAATGCCAGCGCTTGATTTACCTGAATGACATCTGCACCCGCGGCGAGCTTCTCTTCTTTTGCGGAGTCCACGCTCGCTGCGCGTTTACCAAAGTCAAAGATAAGATATTGGAGCGTGACTTCAGGCCGGACGATGGGCACCTCGACCATGACATAGCCGCGAGGAGCCAGCGGTTTCGGGAATGGATTTATCAATCTCTCGTCGCCGAAAACAGCTAAGCCGTCTAACTCGGGATAATATGCGGCTTTTGCCAAACCGAGTTCGCGTGCCTTCTGTTTTGCGCGCTCCCAGATCGTGCGCGTGCTGGGATTGTGATGCTCGGCAACGTCGATCAGTTCGGCCAGGGTGTAGGGGTGAACAGGATCGAGAATCGCTGTTCCCTCGCGAGGGGTTTCGCGAGCAGCACAGTCGACGACAGCTCCTGGAGAAGACACTTTGCCGGCACATTGCCCCAGAGCTCGCGCCGCGGAGAACGCGAGAAGCAGCGACAAAAATAGAACATTCAATGATGGGTTGTATTCGATCAATCGAAATCTCTTCCGGTTCATTGCCAGCAACACGCCGGCAATCACTAGTGGTGTGTCTCAGGCAGATGATCGTTTATCCGTTTTGAAGGGTAGGGGCTTTTAGCCCGTACTTAAGCCCCCGCAAAATCAATGGGGCTTCAGAGGCTGCGGAAAAACTCGACATAAGCCCCGAAGGGACGACTGAGCAGCCTGTTCAACAGCCGAGGGAATGCCGCTCGCTGGTATCAACCTTTGCAGGCGCCGAAAAATGGATTCAATCATTGAGACGCTACACAAGTCAAGCCGCTCCCGTATGGGCGCCGTCGCATGAATTACCTGTACCACCCCCAGTTCTTTCAATTCCTCGAATGCGTTTGCCGCTTGACTCTGGGCCGAACAACCTCCTCACCGCGTTGACAAACGCACTTAACTCGCCGCCATGCGCAGGTTGTCCGCTTACGCCGAACTGGAAAACGATTCTTTCGCGTTCAGTAGGTATTAAGGCAGAAGTGCGGAACCGAGTCTATTGGACGAACGTATTGGTCGATCCCAAAGTATCGGTGGACATCATCTTCACGGACTGCATAGGCCAGATTTCTCTTCGGCAAGTTCGCGAGGCTGGGCGAGTTTTCGCCGACCGCAATCGCGAACTTCAATTCCACGTGTCCACGATCTGCCTGGGCGCCAACGTGATCATCTGATACGAAGGTATTGATCGATACCTTCGTCCAATAGATTCGGTCCTGAACTCTGTGGCTTAATCGAAACGTGAGACTGAGGTCTACTGAGGATGAACATTGAATCGACGGAGCGTGATCGACGCCGGAAACCCTCATTTCGCCAGCTCGGAGCTTTATATCTGACGGTGCCGTTAACGTTGGTTGGTTGCTCTCACGCGCCCGAATACAGCATCTTCGGCTCCTTTTTCCCCGCGTGGATCTTCTCGGCCGCCGGTGGGCTCATACTGGCGACGGGCGCACGCGCCCTGATCGCTCGCAGTGCTATCGCTGAGCACCTGGCTGCACCCGTACTTTTCTATCTTGGCATGGCGACCTTCCTTTCGTGCATGTTGTGGCTCCTGTTCTACAGCTAGGTGAACGCGATGTTGACCCAAGACACTGGCCAACCCGTGCAAGACAATCGCCTCGCAAAACTTGACTGGTACGGTCGCGTCTTCACCGCAGCCATGGTTCTGCTGGCGATGGTCGGCTTGATTGCTGTCTACTCGGTCACGACTCGGCACCCCCAGACCGATGACGCCGAAATCTTTGCCAACTACATCGGAATTGCCCCCGTTGTCGAAGGGCCCATACTGCACCTGAACGTCGCCGACAATCAGCGTGTCAAGCAGGGCGATCTACTTTTCGAAATCGATGATCGACCCTACAAGTATGCCCTTGACCACGCAGTGTCGGACCAGGCCGCCCTCGAAGGCCAGGTCGTCGACGAACAGCGGCGCATTGGGGCCGAAGTGCACGCCGTCACTGCCTCCGGGGCGGCAACCCGCAGCGCCACCGCCAACGTCGATCGAGCGCAGGCCTCGATCCGCGAGGCGGAGGCCGATGTCGCCCACTCTGAGGCTGCATTGGATCGAGCCAAGGCTGAGTCGGCATACGCCGAAAATAACCTGCACCGCGTCGAGCCTCTGCTCGTCAAGCAGTACGTTACCGTCGACCAGGTGGACCAGGCACGCACAACAGAGCGGGCCAGCGCGCAGTCCGTGCATGAAGCCGAATCGCAATTGGCTCTTAATCGAGCCCACCTCAACTCGATGCTGGCTGCCCTGGCGGAGGCCAAGGCCTCGGCGGAGCAGAGCACAGCACAGCTTCATCAATCGCAGTCCAGCGTACTTACCCTGGATCCCCTCGTGGCCCAACGGCAAGGACGGGCCGCCGCAATCGCCAACGCCCAATACAACTACAACCATTGCCGCGTCTACGCTCCATTCGACGCACGTGTGACCAGCCTTGTCATTTCCGAGGGTGCTTATGCTCACATAGGACAGGAAATTTTCACGCTTATCGATACTCGCGTGTGGTGGGTGATTGCAAATTTCCGCGAGACGCAGCTGAAGCATGTCCAACCGGGTATGACTGCGGACGTGTACGTTATGTCTGACTCGGGATTGAGATTTACAGGCGTCGTCGAGAGTACCGGGTACGGTGTTATACCCGATCCTTCGCTCCTGGGCAGAATTACGTCCGGCCTGCCCGACGTACAACGCACTCTGAGCTGGGTACGCCTGGCCAGCCGCTACCCCGTCCGCATCCGGATTCAGTCACCGCCGCCTGATGGCATTCGTCTGGGGGAATCTGCAGTAGTAGTTATCCGCGGATTCAAACGGAAGCCTTAATATGGCGACCCGAGCCGCTCAGCTCCCCCACCAGCCAGCGCGCCGAACTGTCTCTTGGCCTTGGTTTCGCGAACTCATACGGTGCGAGGTTGCTTCGTATCCAGGACGCCTGAACACGGTCATCCGCATGACGATCGCGGCTACGTTGGTCATGATCATCGTCGTGACCTTTCGCATTCCTAACGCGGCCTTGGCTGGTGTATTTTCAATTCTCCTGGCTCGCGAAAATCTCGCCGCTACCTGGCGCGGGGGCCAATTCATCGTCCTCGGATTCGTCCTCGCGACCCTCTATACCCTGCTCGGTATGATGCTATTCCGCGGTTACCCCATTACTCACTTCTTTTGGGTAATCGGAAGCCTGTATCTGATCTTTTTCGTTCTGCGCACGACGACTAACTACGCAGCAGCATTGGCTTTCGCCATTCCGATCGGCGTTGCCCTCCCGATATGGGATCGCTCCGCGCCCAGCCAGGTCCAAGTGGCGGGTACTCTCTGGCCTATCGTGGTAATCGCCGTAGGTACTGGCGCCACTGTGGCAACCGAAGCGCTATACCGCATCTTCGATCGCTCCGATCCGCTCATCACATTCGTCGACGATCTGTTGCTCGCGGTGCAGCAGGTAACGGAGAGCTTCGCCGCTCACCATGCCCCACCCAAGCCGGTCCTCGCTAGAGTTCATCAATACAAGATGATCGGCACTGGCCGGCTCAGAATGACGTTGCAGCGCCAGGGTCTGGACCCGACCCGGCGGGCGCAGCGCAGCGCCCTGATTTCGCTGGCGGGCCGGCTCATTGGTCTTGCCGCGAATCTCGAGCGCACTTCCACCCAACCCGGCGAGGACGACGCGATCCGCCTAGACGCACTATCTGCGAGGCTCGGGGCAATTCGAACCGAGCTCCGCGAGTCAGGGGTTATTTCCGCATCTGCTGCTGTGCTCGAGGGGCAGCCGTCCTCTAGCTTCCCCATGCTTCAAGAGATGGAACGAACCGTCGCACTCCTGACCGAAGTCTTTCAAGCCGATGAGATCGTCGATGGTTCCCAGAAGGCGCCAGGACGAGACTGGTGGCGCGCTCTGTTTCTGCCCGATACATTCCAGAACCCGGAATATCTACGCTTCGCATTTGCCGGATGCCTGGCTGCCAGCGTTTGTTACATACTGTACAACGCGCTCGACTGGCCCGGCATCTTTCCGTCCGTCCTCACTTGCATCGTTACTGCGCAGAGCACCATCGGCACTTCGCTCCAGGCGCAGTTTCTCCGCCTTGCCGGATTTGTTGCCGGAGGGCTGGTCCTGGGGATTTGTGCGCAGATTCTGATCCTACCCGCTATCGACAGCATCTTCGGGTTTGCTCTCTTCTTTGCGGCGGGGACCGCCATCGCCGCATGGTTCGCCACCTCCAGCCCGCGGCTTTCCTTTTTTGGCGTGCAGATGGCACTCCCCTTTTACTTCGTCAACCTGCAGGATTACCACATCCAGACCGACCTCACGATCGCGCGCGATAGGGTAATGGGCGTGTTTTTGGGTATTCTCGCCATGGGCTTTATCTTCGACCGCTTCGGGACGAAGAGCGATACGGAGCAGCTGCAGAAACTGCTGGTGCGGAACGTACGGCTGTTGGCACAGCTCGGAGTTTGTCCGGTGGTACGCGACAGAGCCATTGCCGTTTCACAGATCAACCGTCTCCGCAGTCAGATCAATGACAACTTCGCCAATCTGGAATCGCAGACGGATGCCGCGCGGTTTGAGTTTGAGTTTCGCCATCGGCGCGAGGAAGACGTTGTCGAATGTGACCGGATTCAGAGCGCTCAGCCAGCGCTGCGCTCGATCTACCTGCTGGAACTCAGTCTTCTCTCACATCGTGGGCGACGAGAGATCAACTTTGAATTGACACTGCACCAAAATCAGGCGCTGGATTATTTTCTCAATGAATATAGCGATGAACTCATGCACATTGCCGCATGGATCGCACACGAAGAGGACGCACCTGCGCGCATCACCGATGATTCCATCCGGCTATTACAGCAAACCTTCGAGGACCACAGCTCCCCGAACTCGCAGGCTGTCACTGATATCTGTCAGAAGATGGTGTCCTCTCTCCTCATGCTGCGGAACGAGTGCTAACTCGTATCCTTACCAGCGTTCGTGCCCCACGATCGGGTTCTGCCATCCTCCTAGCGCGCCAGGTCGCCGCTTGCACCAAAGAAGACGAATGCATCGGAATGGGAGTTCTCCCTGGTTATCTCCTTAAGCAGCCTTGGTTGTGCGGTCGGGTTTTTCCAGATTTCCGCCAAATTGATAACGCATGGCGGACAAAAGTTTGTCGGCGTAAGCTTCACCCCGCGAGTTGAACCGCTCCCAGCCTAACGACTTCTTATCTCGTTGACGGGTCCGCTAACAAATGCGCTGCCCACCTCAAAGAAACGCAGCAGCCGGTCCACCTCATGCGTGATGCCGATGCGCACAGTTGTGCCAATGGGCGCAGTCTCTCGAACCGCAGTCCCAAGCCAGAGCGGACCGCTGGCACACAGGTCAACTCCGTCCAACCGCTGATCTATTTGCATTGCAGCCGCAAGCCGTCCCGGCCCTCTCGCCAAATCTCGGAGTTTGTCGGTTTTGCGGAGCCGTTTCATCAGGTTAATTCCTTCGAGAGGCTCAATGGCGCGTAGCAGCACTCCTGCGCCAACCCCCGGCTCTTCAGCCGTCACGTTGAGCATGTATGACGTCCCATAGATGAAGTACACATAGGAAAACCCCCTGTCAAGGAACAGGGATTGGTTTCTGGCCGTTCGTCCATGATAAGAATGCCCACTACGATCGCCCGGTGGGTAAGCCTCTGTCTCGACGATACGACCGCTAATCCTGTTTGGCCCGGCTCTGCGCACAAGGGTTTTCCCGATGAGATACTGGGCCAACTCAGCCGTATCACTCGGCAAGCTGGCCCGTGATAGCCCTCGGACTTGGTGAGCGAGATGAAACGCGGTCCGCAATGGAATACCTTCATCCTGTCTGCCAGACCCACTTCATCCAGAAATCTTCATGACAGGGTCATCTGCTCGCCAAAGCTACTTTGGACGACGCTCTGGAGTCTCAAATCTTGCAAGCCTGGATTCTTTCAGTCAGCAGCCTGCTGTGCAGTCTGCCGTACTTCTTGCAGCAGACCGGTCTCCACGTCGAAAATGAAGCCGCGCACGGGGATCTCTTTGACAATCCAGGGATGCGATCTGACTTTCTTGATCTGCTCCCGGGTATTTTCCTCGGGGTCCTTAAAGGAGAAGAAGCGCATTGGAGCCGGCGAAGAATCTCCGGTTGAAGCGCTCAGCTTTGAGTTCAGCTCCTCATCTGTGAATGTCGTGAACCCGCAGCCGGTATGGTTGAGAAGCAGTATCTCTGTGGTTCCCAGTACACGGGTGGAAACAACCAGCTCACCGAGAACATCCTCTGTTACCGCGGGTCCGCCGGTTCGGATAACGTCGAGATCGCTGTGCGGCAGACCCAGGATTCCAGGGAGGTCTGAGAGGCGAGGATCCATACAGGTCACGACTGCAATCTTGGGGGCGGGACGCTTTCCCAGCGCCGGATCGTAGGTTTTTGCGTAATTGCGGTTTGCTGCTAGCGCCTTATCGATAAGGCTCATCGTTAGTCTCCTTGATGCTAGATTTAGTCTTATGTCATCTCAATGGCACAGTTGACCGATGAACGCGTCTTTATTGCGGTATCGAGTCTTGCCACACCCGATGCACATGAGCCATCACATCACGAGCGCGAAAAGAAACCTATTGGACGAAGGTATCGTTCGATACCTTCGTATTGCAGAAAAGTGCATTTGGCGAAGCCGGCCGTGCATTTCCGTCACTGTTCTGCCAAGGATTCTACGAAGACCGCTTCGGATTATTCTCGATTTTCCACGGCTCCCCGAATGGGCGCCACATCTCCTCTCCCTTTAGGACATCGACTCTTGTGGAGCTTCTCCGCTTTTTTTGAGGTTCTTGACAATCGCCCCCCTCATCATCTTCGCCACGTCGAGGCTGTCGGTGTCCCTCCGGTCGGAGGCGACCACTGGTGGTTCATGATCCAAATGGCCCGGCATCTGGAGGTCACCTCTTCGAGCCTTCAGCGGGAACTAGAGTCGCTTCCGCAGTGCCAGCTGCGAGCTTTGCCGGCTACCACCGGCCCGCGTGCGCACCGCCGTCCACGTGCAGCACCTCTCCGGTGACGTAGCGAGCTTCGGTGAGGTAAACGACAGCGTCGGCAATGTCCTTCGCCTCCGAGATCGTACCCATGGGAGAGAGAGTCTTCATAAAGTCCTTTTGGGCCGTGTCGTGAAGATGCGTGTCGACAACTCCAGGAGCTACCGCGTTAAAGCGGATGTTGCTTTTCGCATATTCGCTCGCGAGGCTCAGGATAACCGCATCCAATCCTCCCTTGGTGATCGCTGGAATGGAGGCTGGAACACCCACGATGGGGTTGTCGGCCAGCGATGCCGTGATGCACGTCACGCTGCCGCCAGTGCCCTGCGCAAGCATCTGACTCACCGCAAGTTGAGTGATGAAGATGAACCCTTCGAGGTTCGTGGAGACAAAGGCGCGAAACTCGTCGGCGGTGTAATCCGTGAATGGTTTGCTCGAGAAGATGCCGGCATTGCTGACAACGTGGTCGATCGAGCCAAACTTTTCGATTGCGGTCTGCGCAATCTTCTCCGCTGTCGTTGCAAGTCCAATGTCTCCTTCGACGAGCGCAAGGTTCGGTGATTGAGTGAAGCTTGCGCTCGAAAAGCTGCGTGCGTTTCCAACAACGTCATAACCGCGATCCAGAAACGCCCGGGCAACAGCTGCTCCGATGCCTTGTGATGCTCCCGTTACGATGGCTGTCTTTTTGCTTCCCATGCCAATCTCCAGTTGTTATTCGACAGACTCTGTAGCGCCGTGGGACCGCGCAACGCGTTCAGTTTCGAACTCGATGTTGAGATTAAGCCATAGACCGGAAGACTGTTCTATTGTACGAAAGTATCGGTCGATACTTTCGTACAAGTGGTCCGATAAGTGATTGGTTTGAGTGATTGCGGTTCGTTACTTGGAGCAGCTCAATGCGCCGGTTCTTCCATGTTTCCGCCAGAGTTGAGGTCATGTCGATTGATTCGACAAGTCTCGCTCGCATCTACCAAAGTATCCCCGATACCATCGTCCAATTGCGCTTTCTCCGCACTTCCGGTTCAATCGAGAGCAGGAGGTGACACCAAAGGCAGCTGATCCGCCGACGCGATGATCAATGAGTTGCTCTCAGAGGAGTTGGTGCCATAATTGTTGCGATAGGTAGTATGCATCAGGAAAAAACGCGCCGCGAGGCAAAGTTGAGCAGGAGGAGCGATGAAGGCGACAAAGGAACTCCATGATCTCGGGCAGAGCTTGTGGCTCGACAACATTACGCGTGACTTGCTGGACAACGGAACACTAAAGCGCTATATCGATGAGCTTTCCATCACCGGACTGACCTCGAACCCAACCATCTTTGAACATGCCATTTCAAAGAGCAAATCTTATGACGCGGAGATCGGCCGTCTTCTGTCAACCGGGCTTTCGGGCGAGGAATTGTTTTTTGAACTGGCCCTGCAGGATCTGACTCGAGCCGCCGACCTCTTTGCCCCAGTTCACGAGCGAACGGCAGGCAATGATGGTTTCGTTTCCCTCGAGGTGTCGCCTCTTTTAGCCTATGACACCAAGGGATCGGTAGCTGCAGCAACTAAATTGCACAAGAAGGCAAATCGTTCGAACCTCTTCATCAAGATTCCTGGAACCAAGGAAGGAAATCCAGCGATTGAGGAAGCGATCGCCGCTGGCGTCGCCATCAACGTCACGCTTCTTTTTTCTCGTGAGCACTATCTGGCGTCGGCGGAGGCCTACATGCGGGGGCTCGAACGGCGTGTTGCAGCGGGCCTCAGCCCGGATGTTCGATCCGTTGCCTCAGTATTCTTGAGTCGATGGGACGGCGCAACGATGGACGAAGTACCCGGCCAACTACGGGACAAGCTTGGCATCGCCATCGGGCAGCGGGTGTACAAAGCCTACCGCGATATCCTTGCCTCCGACCGCTGGCAGCGTTTGGCCAACTTTGGCGCTCGGCCCCAGAGACTCCTGTTTGCCAGTACCGGCACGAAGGACCCAAAGGCCTCAGACGTCCTTTACATCTCCACTCTGGCGGCGCCAAACACGGTCAACACAATGCCCGAGAAAACTCTGCTGGCCTTCGGTGATCACGGCAAGCTGGCCGGGACTCTCCCGCGAGACGGAGGAGACTGCGAGAACGTTCTAGGCAATTTTCAAAAGGCCGGAATTGATTTAGAACAGCTAGCGGCAGACCTGCAATCGCAGGGTGCCAAGTCCTTCGATGAATCGTGGCAAAATCTGCTCGGTGCGATCGAGTCTAAGGGCAAAGAGTTGCAACCCGTTTCCTAATCAGCGCGGCTCTTGGCATTTCGAGGGTATGGCCGAACGTGTTGCAGAAGCTTTGGCTGCAAATCTGAAGAATGAAGTCGACTGACCCTCGGGCGCTTCAGATATAGCCCTAAAACCTCTCGGTACTCATCGATTATTAACGCCGCGTCACGCGATCCGCTGAACCCATTGGCTTCGCCAGGATGGCGCCTCGAAGGGATCCGCGAAATACTGCGTCTCGTGCACGACCTTGCCGTTGCGGAACTCCATAATGCTCACTGTGTATGCTGGTCGCCCCTGGTAGTGATCGTGTATTCCGTGATCCAGAGATCACCTTTCCCGAGGATTCGCTTGACGTCAAACCCCGACGGCTTGCCGGGATGATGACTCCGCAAGGCCTGCAAATTGCTTCGTCCGAGGATTCGTTCGCCTGATTGGGGATAGTCGCAGGTAGCATCGTCATCGTAGATATCGTGTTCAGCGTTTACATCGCCGGCTGCAGACGCATGCCAATGCGCATTCAGGGCGCCACGTATTTGTTCTTCTTGCATAGATGGCTCCGGGTGTTGTTTGGCTTTCGTTCTAAGCCCTTGCGCGCAAGTGAGTAGGAAGTAAATTTCCGATCTGTTTGAATCATAGATGTGCGCAGCGCGCTCTTTGCACGCGCCAGTCTTGACTTGACCGCCGAAACAGTGATGCCAAGAGATTGCGCGATCTCCCGCATGGAGCGTTCTTTTGCCTGCCGGAGTTGGATTACTTCGCGGTCGACCGGTGGCAGCCGGTGGATGGCTTTTCGCAACAGTTTATGTCTCTCTCCCCGGACGTAGTGGCTCTCCGGATCGTCCATAGGGGACGGCGGCTCCCAGGTCGCGAAGTTTCCCACACGACCGTCGCCACCGTCGATCGGAATCTCGTAGCAATTGCGCTTCTTGCGCAAGATCATAAGCGCCGAGTTGATCGCAATCCGCGTAAGCCAGGTGGAGAAACTGGATCGCCCCTCGAAATTCCTGATGTGAGTGAACGCGTTCAGGAAGGCGTCCTGGAGTGCATCCTCAGCATCCAGCCGATTCCTGGTGACTCGATAAGTGGCTTGATAGACCCTGTTCGCATGGCGTTTACTGAGTTCGACAAACGCGTCCGTGTCTCCACATTTCGCTCTGGACGTAAGCATCTCGTCGCTCATCTCCGTCGGGCTGTACGCAATATCAACACTATTTACCGCTGGCATCGGTAGACTCATAATGACCTCTTGTGTGATTGGTCTCTTCGGATGTTCTGGGGGCATTCGGTGGAGAAGCTACCTGGCCAGGTGATACATTCGCTGACTCCAACAACATTCGGAGCTGTTGGTTCCTGATGAGAAGCTCGCGTACGCATTGCTGCAATCTCCGCGACTCTTCTTGCAAGTCTTCCCCAGGTGACAAACGCGGGCCTTCGTGCAGTGGGCTCGCAGAGGGTGAACTCGTCAAGTGCTGCTCGGTCGAGATGGTGCCGCGAGGGGCCTGCTTGAAGGGTTCTTGAGGCGGTTGTGAAGTCATAAAGACGCTCCAGTTCAAATTGCCCGTTAATGTTCGGTGTCCGAAACCGGGCGCCAGAGTAGTGGTTGAAGCAACTAAGATACAGGTTCCCGATGAGTCGAGATAGGTTCCACGCCATTACGCCAGAAGCGTGAAGGCAAATCTATTAGACGATGGTATCGGCGATACCTTGGAATCACCGGCGTTCATCTATAGCCTGGATCGCGGTGGGCAGGTTCAAGTGAAAAGTTGCGCCGCGCCCAGGGGAACCGATCGCCCACAAGCGCCCACCATGAGACTCAATGATTGAACGGCTGATGCGAAGCCCCATGCCGGTGCCGTGCGGTTTCGTTGTGAAGAACGGATCGAAAATCTGTTCCGCGAACTGCGGCGGAAATCCTATGCCGGTATCACTCACGGACACAAGAATCTGCCCGTTTTCAGCTCGCTGCGACTTGATGACCATCTCTCGTATTCCATCAATTTCCTTCATCGCTTCGATGCTGTTGACGATTAGATTCATCGCGACCTGCTGCAATTGCACGCGATCTCCGACAATCTGAGGAAGATCGGCTGCCAGGTCCGTGCGGACCGATATGTTGTATCGCACTGCCTCATCGCGCAGGAGGGCGACGGTTTCTCGAATCATCTCGCTTACACCAAGAGTCTCTCGATTCAGGGAGCCCTTCTCGAATTGTGAGCGGATCCTATTGATAATCTCAGCGGCACGTTGTGCATCTCTTGCAAACCTGGTGACAGCCGCGCGCAATTCATCGAGATCGGGTTTATCGCTCCCGAGCCTTCGCAGGCAGACGTTGGCGTTGGTGATGGCACCACTGATCGGTTGACTGATTTCATGTGCCAGAGATGCCGTTAACTCCCCCATGGCGGTCACCCGGTGAATGCGTGCGAGATCGGCCTGCGCTTGGCGCAAAGCCTCTTCGGTACGCTTCTGGTCGTCGATGTCGGTCGTCGTACCGACGAATTTGACGACTCTTCCTTCGGAATCGCGCAAGACCACAGCTTGATTGAGGTGCCAGCGATATGTCCCGTCCTTAGCGCGGAGAGACCGGGTTTCCATCGCGAAACCCTGTCCCGAATGCACGCCCTCCCAAAAGCTCCTGGCTGCTGTCTTCCGATCCTCCGGATGGACCGCGGTCATCCAGGCCTCGGGACTGGATCGGGCGAAGTCAAGGGTCTGACCGGCGAAGTCAAGCCAAACTTGATTCACGAAATCCGGTGTCCCGTCAGGCTTGAGCGTCCAGGCGGATACGGGAAGATGCTGCAGCAGCCCAACTTGGAGTTGCAGATCGGTATAGAGGGCGGCATTCTCCAGGGAAATCGCCGCTTGCGAAGCCAGCAACTGCAGTACAGTAACCCGATCCGGCGTGAAGACGCGCGGTGTCAGGTTGTTCTCAAGATAAAGTGCGCCAACAAGCTTCTTCTGTTTGACGATTGGCAGGCACAGTACGGACTTCGAGCGCTTGCTTCCTACGTATTCGTCCCTGGAATACACCTTGTCGGTCGAAGCATCATCCAGAAGCACGCTTTCCTGCGTTCGTATCACGTAATGCAGCGCGGATTGCGGGAGGTCGGAAGGCATCACGACTGCCTGTCGAACCGCAGCCTCGATCCTGCCCTGGCACGTGGTGGCTTCCGCTTCGATCCACGCCTCGCCGTCCCGAACCAGGATCAGCAGGCCCCGCTCGGCCCCGGCATGCTCCACCGCAATTCGCACCAGCTTCTCGATCAACTTGGGAAGGACCATCTCGCTTGAAAGTGCCTGCGATGCTTTGACTACACTCTCGACATCCAACTGCACAACTGGCGGGCCAATCGTGGCCGAAGAAGCCGGAGTTCGTTCCTGGCGCAGGCGCGGGTAGCGTTCGTCGAGTTGCTTTACTTTCCCGTGAGCGCCCCAACGGTCGTAACAGTTTCGCGCGTTGCGGAGATAGGCGTAGCCCGCGGTTTCGATACCGCGCGCCAAGTAGTACTGCGCCGCTCGTTCGTGGGCCAAACCCTCGTTTTGAACGAAGCCGTTATCGCGCGCCCATTGGATAGCATGCTCATACAGACGCAGGGCATCGGCGTCTCGCTGTTCGAGGCGGGCAATCTCCGCCAATACCAGCGCGTGCTTGTCAGCGAACGTCGGGGGATAGTTTTCGGCCCACTCCCGTAGTTGTTCCCGGTGCTCCATCAGGAGTTGACGCCACGCCGCCGGCGCGGTCTCGTAAACCGCCGCCACCGTCAGCGCAGCATAGTAGAAGTAATCCATCAGTACGACAGGGAAATCCACGACCTGAAGCAGCGGCTTGGCTTTGTCAGCCGCCGCGAGAGCCTTTCCGTAGTTGCCTGACAGGAACTGCGCTTTCAGTTTGAGTATCCAATACGAGCAGATCATCAAAGGCGTCCGGCCCGCTGTGAGCCGGGTTTCAAACGTTACCTCGTCGAACTGTGCGTCGCTGAATGTGGAGAAGCTCGTAGTCCGGCCCTGCATCGTGGCGATGAAGCGTTGTTGGCTTACGAACATGGCCGCGCCGTCGTCGTACCGCGCCTTGCGGGCAAAATCCACCGCTATCTCCGATTCGCGCCACACCACGTCGAGTGGGTCGTTCCGCAGTAGAAGGTCGGCAATCAGCATGAACAGGCCAATGCAAGCGAAGGTCGGGTCACCCCCCTCAATCGCGGCGCGAATGCCCGACCGCAGGAAATCGATCGCGGCCGCGATCGGCTGCGTCCAAACGGCCATTCCTCCAAACGGAAGGTAGACTTTCGCCTGACTTGCGATGAAGCCGTGCTTCTCGACCACGTCGCATGCAAGCTTGGCGAAGCGATAACCCTCGCTGTTACGGTGAAAGACCGATCCAAGTACAATCCCCCAATGGGCATAGGCCCACGGGGAATCGACGCTTGTGCCGTGCTGCACGCTGATCCTCACCATACGGCAGGACTGTAAGGCCCACAGACGGTGGTCAGTGAAGCGAGCGGCGGGAACAAGGGCCGAGAGCACCCGCATAGCAGCCAGCAGTTCCGGATCGGTCATCACCGGCAGATCGATCAGGCTCTCGATCGGACGCCCATTAAGGGTTTGCCACAACCTCTCGTATTCCGCCTGCACTTGATCCTCGCTCGGATGCGCCGGCAGATCGATGCCAAATCCGCGCAGGCACCTGAGCGCGGCAGCCACAGCCAGCTGAGTTTCCGATTTGATGATATGGAGCCGGACTTTCAGGTGGTAGACGACTGCCTGGTCGACTTTCGACACGGCACGCGGCAACAAATCGACAATCAGTTGCTCGGCTCGGTCGAAATCGCCGGTCAGAAACTCGCATTCCGCGCATTCGAGCCACAGGCTGAACGTCACCTCATACTGGCTGCTCCAGTTCCTTTCGTCCAACAGCGCCATGCCGGCTGAAAAATACGCGCACGCCGACGCATACGCCGCGGACGCTTTGGCCTTTCGCCCGGCCTTCAGGTCGATTGCGGCTACCTGGACCTTCTCGTCGTGATCGATCAGCAGTGGGGCGCCCCGATTCAGTTGGTTGGCGACATCGAACGGATGTTCGGCGAGACCATCGGCGGTCACGCTCGCCAGCAGCACCCAGCCAATCCGAAGGTGTACTCCCGCGCGCTCGCTTGCGGGAATAAGCGCATAGGCCGCCTCCTGAATCCGGTCGTGGAGGAAAGCATAAGTTCCCTCCAAACGAAGAATCACCCCGGTGCGGACGGCTTCCAGTAGCGCAGTGTGGACCTCCTCTTCAGTTTGCCCGAAGACCACACTCAGTGTGGCGATCTCCGCCAGGTTTCCGAGACAGGCGAGTTGCTGGAGAGCTGCCTGCGTCCTGTTGGAAAATCGCTGAAGCTTCCCCAGCATGAGATCCGCCACGTTATCGGAGTAGCCCTTCGCGCGGATCCGGCCCAGGTCCCAGGTATAGCCTGCTGCATCCCGGTCGAACCGAAGCAAACCTTCCTCGGCCAGTGCCATGAGGAACTGGGTGGCGAAGAACGGATTGCCGCCGGTCTTCTGGTAAACCAACAGAGCCAGAGGCTCAGCGGAGTCGGGCCCGCAGTGTAGGGCGTCGGCAATGAGCCGCTCAACGTCATCGAGCCCGAGAGGCGCCAGCACGATTTCCTGCGTTCTTGCCTGAGCGTCGCGGATCGCGGCCAGCGTCCGCATCAGCGGGTGAGACGAACTGACTTCGTTGTCGCGGTAGGCTCCGATCAGCAGCACGTGCCGCACGTCCGGATCGGTGACCAGGCACTCCAGCAACTCCAGAGTTGCCGTGTCCAGCCATTGCAGATCGTCGAGGAACAACGCCAGTGGATGCTCCGGGCGGGCGAAGGCGCTGAGGAAACGCCGGAACACCAACTGGAAACGGCCCCGCGCTTCTTGCGGCGGCAGGTCTGCCGCAGGCGGTTGTTTCCCGATGACGAACTCGACTTCGGGGATCAGGTTCGCGATCAATTGGCCATTCGGCCCCAGCGCCTCCAGAAGGGCGCGCCGCCAATGGTCTACCTCGGCTTCGCTCTTGACCAGGATCTGACGCACCAGCATCTGGAATGCCTGTGCCAGCGTCGCGTATGGTACGTCGCGCTTGTACTGGTCGAACTTGCCTGCGGCGAAAAGCCCGCGCGGTGGAACGAGCACTCTGTGCAGCTCGTTCACCACCGAAGATTTGCCAACACCGGAATACCCGGACACCAGTACGAGTTCGGCGGTACCCTGCGCCACCACCCGGTCGAACGCCGCAAGCAGAGCTTCCACTTCACGCTCCCTTCCGTATAGCTTCTCGGGTATGAGCAATCGGTCCGAAGAGTCGTCCGCTCCCAAAGTAAATGGGTCGATGCGACCGTGTGATTGCCACTCCGTCAGGCATCGCTGAAGATCGGCTTCGAGGCCCGCAGCGGTCTGGTAGCGCTCTTCCGCATTCTTGGCGAGAAGCCTCATGATGATGGCAGACAGCGGTTCTGGGACTGTGAGGCGATCAACAGGCGCGATAGGCTGACGTGCGATGTGGCAGTGGACCCATTCCAGAGGATCGGCGGCAGCGAATGGGAGCGCGCCGGTCAGCATTTGATACAAGGTGACGCCCAGAGAGTAGAGATCGCTCCGGTTATCCACAGAGCGGTTCATGCGCCCGGTCTGCTCAGGGGACATATAGGCAAGTGTGCCGGTGATGATCTCGGGCGGGGCGGCCGGCAGGCGCTCGCGGGGGAGCCGGGAGGCAATGCCGAAGCCAGTGAGCCAAACATGACCGGAGTCGTCGACAAGTATGTTCTCAGGCTTGACGTCCTTATGGATGAGGCCTTGCCGGTGGGCTTGGCCAAGTGCTGCCGCCAAACCGATGGCAATGCGCAGGAAGCGAGTCAGATCGATCGGTTGTCCCTGGTGCCACTCGATTAAACGATCGAGTGGTTCACCACCTGCATCCTTGAGAACGAGGAGCGGTCGCCCTTGGTGACGAGTCAGGGCGAGCGGCTGAACGGCCCATGCCGCATCGAGTTCGGCCGCCAGCGAGTATTCATGTTCGAGCCGCCGGAGACTCTGAGGCGACGGCTGTTCAGCGGCGACCGCCACCGCCAAGATCGGAATGTGGTTGCCGCGCTCTTTGCCGCGGTACAGGGTGAAGTCCGACCCCTCGCGGAGAGCCTCCAATACCCAGTCAGAATTCTCTGCCATTGAGAACACTCTCGTTATCGGGAAACAAGCCGCCTTCTTAAAAGAGGGAGGAACCAATACCAAAGTACAATAGATATCCTCGTCCGTGCGGAGCATCGTATTTTGTAAGTGTTGCCAAAAGGGGCTTCATGGAAAGCTCAGCTGCGGGGACCCGTGCGTTTTCCATCAGCATTCGCCGCACACTTGGGGAACGCCTCTACTTGCCCACCAACCTGTTGTGGCACGAAGCGTTCTCAGTCTTGCCGCAGACACGGGATGAGAAATCCATGACGCATACAAGCTTACTGGTGTCGGTGGTTGATGATGATGAATCGGTACGCGAATCGTTACCCGATTTACTGAAAGACCTGGGGTTTGCCGCACGCACGTTCTCCTCGGCCGAAGAGTTCCTGGAGTCGCATAGCGCTCTAGAGACCGGATGCCTACTCCTGGACATCGCCATGCCGGGGATGGGGGGCCCGGAACTGCAACTGGAGTTAAAGCGCCGCGGAATCAATATCCCAGTCATCTTCATCACCGCTCAGCGGAATGAGGCCGTGCGGAGACGCCTACTTGAACAAGGTGCAGCGGAATGCCTGCTCAAGCCTTTCAGCGATACGGCCCTGCTCGACGCGCTGAATGCCGCGCTGCGAGTGAAATGAATTCTCATCAGCGTTCGGGTGTTTTTCGGAGGTAGAATGGTTGACGCCAGTTAGTATGGATCTCACATGACATCGCGCCTCGTTTCACAAATCTCACCTACTGTGTTCGTTGTCGATGACGATATCTCCGTTCGCGAATCTCTCGAGCTCCTGATTCGCGACGAAGGCATGGGAGTTGAGACATTCAGATCCGCTCAAGAATTTCTCGCGCGTCCTCATGCTGCCGTACCAAGCTGCCTGGTCTTGGATGTTTCTCTTCCCGACCTGAATGGTCTCGAACTGCAAAAGCGCATGTCGGTGGAGCGGCGGGATATGCCGATCATTTTTATCACGGGGTATGGCGACATACCGATGACGGTGCAGGCAATGAAAGCCGGCGCGGTCGAATTCCTGACGAAGCCCTTCGCCGACCACGTGCTGCTGAATGCGATACGGAGTGCCATTGATCGCAGCACTGCTCAGCTTGCGCGCCGCGAAGAGCTTCACTCATTGAAGGCGCGGTATGCTCGACTGAGCCCTCGCGAACGCGAAGTGATGGGATTGGTGGTCGTCGGACTCCTGAATAAGCAGGTTGCAGATGAACTACACATCAGTGAAATTACTGTAAAGGCTCATCGTGGCTGCATGATGCGGAAGATGGAAGCCAACTCTTTCGCGGAATTGGTGCAGATGGCCTCACGTCTTCGTCTTAAGCATTCGCTTGCTGCGCGTGTCTCCGTGGCCACATGACTGGCTACAACCGCCCTCACTTATCGGCCGCAGAGGGCCACGGCTTCAAATCAAGTCGCATGATTTTGGTCGAGCCGCTGGTAAAAGGTAAGCATGTCACTGGCTTCACGAACGGAGAGGAAGGAGAGGTTCAACTGACACATGTTGTATGCTGGCCGCCCCTGGGAGGTGTTCTTCTTCATAGAACCCTCCATTGTTTGGCTTTCATGCCGGTTTAACTCGTGGAATGAAACGATGCGCGCGTCCGTATTTACTACGTCATTGAGCCTCTGTCTGATCTGGATGCGATTGATCTCGTCAAATGCGTCTTCTGGAAGGGCGGAGATGTTGAAATTCTCTCTCGCCCGGTCCGCAGTCCTGTGCGTGGTCAGCAAAGCCGTGCAGCGTTGCACCGCCCATGCGAGCAGCACTTGAGCCGGCGTCTTTCCAAGTCGTTCGGCGATTGCCGAAATGGCTGCCTCCTCGACTAGCCCCGGTTTCATCCCGTGACCCAATGGCGCGATTGGCCCCGAATACCTTACCGCGAAGGACGATCCGCGAAATAACAACCCTCAGAAGGCATCGGAGCGACTTCCGCGATGGCGCGGGCTGGGAAAATCAGCTATTCCCATAAACCGGAATCTTCGATGTCCTCAGGCTTCGGCCAGGTTGCGAAGTCGGCGTCTGGCATTGCCTTTCGGTTTCCGGCTGTATCATGGATCGGCCGTCTCGGTGATGCCCAAGGGCTTCAACCACTCCACCCAGCTTGGCCGCCATCACGGGGAGACTCCTCGGGCTCTCCCCAGGCGAAATCGCACAGGCGATCGAATTTTCGCTCCAAATTCGATGCACAGACCTGGAATGGCCAGGGCGGAGACCATGAAGCAACTGGACGATGATATTGGCAATACCTTAGTATCGGTGTGCGGAAACAGTGCATTCGCCCCAGCAAACTCTGCCCTCAGGATAGCTAAGTATCATCGTTGGTTGACTTAGCTTGTCCCGATTGCCGAGGCTATTTTGCAGGGCCAACCTGCGAGAGTGGAGGGCAAGCGTCCTGGAGTTTTCAGAGTACATCCTCGAACCGCTTGGGAAAGATGAGGAAATCATCTTGTATCGGGGCCAGTCCGTGAACCCCGCGCAGGTGACACGGTCATCCTTTATTGTAAGAGCATCCCTGTTGTCTCACCCCTCACCTTCAGGCCCCAGACAGATCCAACACGAGTATTCCCTCAGGCCCGTCCGTGATTATGTGTATTTCCGACATAAACACGGTTTCCGGTCGTCTTGTACTGAACGCGAGATTTGGGACGCATCCCCTTGCAGTTTTGGGGTGTGTTACGACAAGACCAGAGTTACCCCGCCCAGGAAGACTTCCAGCAGCACTAACGTTGCAAGACATGACTGCTGAAACACACAACGCAAAACAGCGTGGCGAGTCGCTGGATCTGCGGAACCTGAGCGAAACGATCCCGGCGCCGGTTGTGTGTGCGCTGCCTGATGGTTTTGCTGAATTTCGAAACCATGCCTGCCAGGAATATGCGGGCTGCTCATCGTCGCCTTACAGCGGTTTCGCAATTGGTGCAGACCGAAGCCACGGACCGTGGTTTTCTCCCAAGGAAAACCACCTCCTCGCGATCTTTATCAGGCCACAGTAATTGCGAAACCGCTTTAGCCGCGTTGCACGATATCCATAAGGAGGAAAGGACCTTGAGGAGCGTCTCACCACCTATTTCCCTTGCCGGCTCCCAGCTGGCCGAAACGCGTCACGTTTGCGCGTTTTTCAACAACGACGAGGAAGAATATCGCATCCTGCTTCCATTCATCAGCGACGGGTTGAAATCTGGCGACAAAGCCGTTCACGTCCTAAACCCGGAGCAACGTCAGGACCATCTACAACGTCTGACTGCCGCGGGCATCGACCCGGCGGTCGCGCAGCAGAGCGGACAGCTCGAGCTCCGGACCAACACCGAAGTCTACCTTCCAGATGGCCGCTTCGATCAGGATCGGATGCTGGAGGTATTTGAGCAACTGGCCAGCGGAAACGCCAAGGGAGGATTTCCTCTGAGCCGCATTTGTTGTCGCATGGACTGGGCGGTTGAAGATCGGTCTCATGTTGATGACGTGATTGAGTTCGAGTCGCGTGTAAATGACGTTTGGCTTCGGCACGACGACGCGGTCATCTGCACTTACCATCTCGGTCAGTTTGGGGGTGACGCGGTGATTGACATCATGCGCACTCATCCCATGGTTATCATCGGCGGCATCCTTCAGCAGAATCCTTTCTTTGTACCGCCGGATGAGTTCCTGCAAGAATTTCGCCAACGGCGAGCTGGCCGGAGTAGTTCTCCTGCAACGGCCTGAGATATGGATGCGCAACCCAGAGATCTTGCAGAGGAAGTCAAGCGCCTTCAGCGCTGCGTTAACGATCTGATTAGCGTCCTCGCTCTTCCAGCCGTGTGGAGCGGCAGTGAGCCATCCCAGATTGCTCATACCTTGCTCGACGCGCTGCTGCGTATGCTCCAGCTGGATCTTGTCTATGTACGGTTGAAGGAAACGGGCGGCCAGGCGCCAATCGAGATGGCTCGGTTCGCTCAATCGCAAAAACACATAGCTCAGCCGCACGAGATCGGCGAGGTACTGAAACACTGGTTCGGGGCCGACCCTCAGGAATGGCCTCCGCTGATGCGAAACCATTGGGGAGACCGAGACATTTCGATTGTGCCCTTGGGACTAGGGCTACAGAGTGAAATTGGCGTAATCGTAGCAGGGTCAGAGCGAGAGGATTTTCCGCAGCAAACCGAGAGACTTATTCTGAGCGTAGCAGCGAATCAGGCGTCCATCGGGTTGCAGGAGGCATGGCTCTGGAGCGAACAGAAGCGGGTCGCGAGCGAGCTCGATCGACGCGTCGCGCAACGAACGACAGAACTCGCCGCGGCCAACGAAGAGCTGCGAAAGGAAATTGCCGATCGCAAGCACGCCGAGGAAGATCTGAGAAGCAGCGAAGAAAAGCATCGCGTGATTGTTGAAGCAGCCCACGACGCAGTGGTCAGCATGGATGAAAGGGGCGACATCCTCCTTGCGAATCCCTCCACGAGGCGCATTTTTGGCTATGACCCGGTCGAGATCGTTGGTAAACCTATGACAATGCTTATGCCGGAAATGATGCGGAAACTGCATTTAGATGGATTCAGACGATATTTGGCTACTGGCAAGCGGCATCTAAACTGGCAAGGCGTCGAAGTTACCGCTCAACGCAAGGATGGCCAGGAGTTCCCGGTTGAAGTTTCGTTTGGCGAACTAACAAGCGATGGGCATAAGCTTTTTACCGGCTTCATCCGCGATATCAGTGAAAGAAAACAGGCCGAGGATCGGCTCCGCGCGAGCGAGCGTAACCTGCAGATGACGCAAGCGGAGCTTGCGCGGGTTTCGAGGCTCACAACCATGGGCGAACTAGCGGCGTCGATAGCGCATGAGGTCAATCAACCCCTGACCGCGGTCATCAATAATGGCAGCGCGTGCCTGAGACTGCTCGCCAATAATAATCTTGGACCTGAAGTACTGCGTCGGGCTCTCGAAGGAATCATTGCCGATGGTACTCGCGCAAGTGCCGTCTTAGCTCGGATCCGCGCGTTTATAAAGAAACAACCTGCTGAAAAGAGCGAATTGGATATAAACGAAGTGATTCAGGAGGTGCTGGTCCTGGCCGGCCGTGAGCTTTATGAGAATCTAGTCGTACCTGACCACGAATTGAAAACAGATCTGCCGTCCGTGTTGGCTGATCGCGTTCAGTTGCAGCAGGTCCTGCTGAACTTGATCATGAACGGCATCGAAGCCATGGCCGCGGTGGCAAATCGACCACGTTTCCTCGGGGTGCAATCCCGGATCGACGAATCCGGGGACGTACTGGTTGCGGTAAGCGACTCCGGCACTGGCTTTGGTTTAGAGTTGGATCGCGTCTTCAATCCCTTCTTTACAACCAAAGCGAACGGTATGGGAATGGGTTTGTCGATCAGCCGCTCAATTGTTGAAAGTCATGGCGGTCGACTCTGGGCCGCGCCCAACTCTCCCCACGGCGCTGTGTTTTCCTTCACGCTACCAGCAACCGGCGGGAGTCCCTCATGACTGGTGCTCCTATTGTCTTTGTCGTCGATGATGATCCATCGGTACGTTCTTCGCTGAAGTTTCTCTTAAGCACCGTGGGTCTTCAAGTTGAAAGTTTTGATTCGGCGGATGCCTTCTTGCATAAAAAGCCGCCAGATGCGCCCAGTTGTCTTGTGCTTGACGTCAGACTTCCTGGATTGAGTGGACTAGATTTTCAACGGGAGCTCGCAGCGAGAAACACTCGTATTCCGATCATCTTTCTCACCGGCCACGGCGACATTCCAATGAGTGTCCGCGCTATGAAAGCTGGAGCCGTCGAATTTCTCACCAAGCCGTTCCGCGACCAGGATCTGCTGGATGCTGTTCGCATCGCACTGGAGCGGGATCGTGCCAGACGTGACCAGGATAAAGATGTAATGATCCTCCAACAGCGCTTCGACTCATTGACTTCGCGCGAGCAGGAGGTGATCTCCATGGTCGTCTCGGGCATGCTCAATAAACAAATTGCGGACCAACTTGGAACTGCGGAGAGTACCGTGAAAGTCCAGCGCAGCCGGGCAATGGAGAAGATGCACGCGGAATCTCTCGCCGAGCTCATAAGAATGATCGAGAAGCTCAAAGGCCCTTCGGAAAAAACCCGATAAACGAAAGCTTATTCACATACTCCTTTGTGAGACAACAGATATCCCAACATCCAATTGATTCCTTTTCCGCCCGGGAATAGCTTAGGGTCAATAGGGAGTTCAAATGACAAGGGGTCTGATCTCGGTAGTTGACGACGATGAGTCCATCCGCAGGACCACCACATTTCTCATCGAGTCTTTCGGCTTTCGAGCAGCCGCCTTTGAATCTGCCGAGGATTTCCTGAAGTCTGGCCAACTGCACGATACCTCGTGCCTCATCGTCGACGTTCAGATGCCGGGCATGAACGGGCTCGAGCTCCAAAGCGAGTTGGCTGCCGCAGGTTACGACATTCCTATCATTTTCATCACCGCTTACGACAACAAAGTTTCGCGTCAGCAAGCGATGCAAGCCGGTGCTGTTGCATTCTTAGGCAAGCCTTTTGGCGACGAGGAGCTACTCCAGACCATTCATTCAGCCTTGCGAGGGGAATTCAAGGCGGCAAAGGTTCTGATCTCGGTGGTTGACGACGATGAGTCCATCCGCCGAACCACAACACTACTCATCGAATCGTTCGGTTTTCGAGCGACGGCCTTTGAATCTGCCGAAAGTTTTCTGAAATCTGGCCAACTGCACGAGACTTCCTGTCTCATCCTCGACGTACGGATGCCGGACATGAATGGTTTCGAGCTCCAAAGCGAGCTCGCTGCCGCAGGCTACGGCATTCCTATCATCTTCGTCACCGCCTACGACGATAAAGACTCCCGCAGGCGAGCGATGCAAGCCGGTGCCGTCGCATTCTTAGGCAAGCCTTTTAGTGACGAGCAATTGCTCCAAACCGTCCGTTCAGCTTTAGGTCACGATAACGGTGGTAGGAAGACCATGTGCGATGGAGAGATATAAAGATGAACCCATCAGGTTTTTCGCCTCCAACATGCCGCGTTTCGTGGCTCGAAGGAAGGCTTGTCAAAAGCGAAACGTCAGGACGAGCGTGTCGTAAACGATGTCGAAATGAAAAAAGAGTTTTGCTCAAGCACAATCTGGCCTCAGGAGATCGGTTTCGTCGCTAGGTGACTTACCTCTCCTGATTGCCTGCTCCATTTAACAAGTACGACCTACGCAGGGTGGAGGGCAATCGTCGTGAACCTTTCGGAGTACATACTTGAACCGCTTCCCGCGCAGCCGATCGTGTTCGTTGTCCATAACGACACCGCTGTACGTGAATCCCTGGAATCGTTGATTTGCTGCGAAGGCTGGCAGTTCGAGACCTTCGCATTCGCTCGAGAATTCCTTGCCCGGCCCCGGCCACTGGTTCCAAACTGCCTGGTGCTTGACGTCTCTCTGCGGGACCTCAATGGACTTGATCTACAAAGAAGGGTCGTCGTCGAACGCCCCGACACGCCGGTTATATTTGTCACCGGCCACGGCGATGTGCCCACATCGGTTCAAGCCATGAAAGCCGGAGCTATTGAGTTCTTGATGAACCCATTCCGTGATGAGGTTCTCGTAAGTGCCATCCGGGAGGGGCTCAGGCGTAGCTCCGTTGCCCTTAACCGAGAGGCGGGAATGAGGTCGCTCCGCGATCGCTATGCGTCACTCAGCCTCCGTGAACGGCAGGTCATGGCTTTGGTGGTGTCCGGACTTTTAAATAAAGAGGTCGGTGCGGAACTAGCCATCAGCGAGATCACGGTAAAGGCACACCGAGGCCAGGTGATGCGAAAGATGAAAGCTGAGTCTTTCGCGGACTTGGTAAGAATGGCCGCGCGGCTTCGTTCCGAGCTCGCTCTGCTCGCACCAGGTTCGGTTCAGGTTCACCGTCTGGCTCTGAAAGGACTTGCGGCTTTATCCTCATAGATTGCCCCCAGGGAGCGACCGTAGCGGTCGGATAGCGCTGGGAAGAGGCTGCGAAACATGCGGGACGCGCAGGGTACTTAACGTCGGAGGCATGCGCAGTTCAACGCTTCTCGTACGGGTGGAAGATGTAGTCCTTCGCCTTCACGGCCGTATGGCACGCGTGTCCGCAGTCTGAGAGGCTTTTGGGATCGGCCGTGAACTTGTCCGATGCGGCTTCGTAGTTGAACACCGCGTATCCCCACCCGCCGCTTTTCGGAAATCTCTTGCTGTCCTTTTCCATGACGAAAGCCTGGGTAAAGACGTCTGGCACGTCCACGATGAAGGGGGCCTCCGTGCTCTTCTTCGGCTTCCACTGGAGCTTCACGACCATGGAGCCATCCGGAAAAGGCTGGCCGTTGCCGGGAACGCCGGCCTTGTACGCGGTGATCATGGTCGGATTGGCGACGATTACCTTGAGTACTTCGTCGGTCCGGGCAGAAGAGACCACCGCCCAATCCTCATATCCCCTGAAGTCGGAGAACGCGATTCCGCTCGGCGATTTGAGCGAGTACTTGTCCTGCGCGTAAACGGCCGTGGCGACGAGGACAGCGAGCGCTGCCACGGCTGTCGCACCGATGTTAAAGCCGGCGATAAGCTCCATGGCGGTGCGTGTTTCTATCTTTTGTTTTTGTTGTTCTTGCGCCGAAGATTTTCTCACAAGTTCAGGCATGGTGTGTTCTCCTTCACAAAAATGTTTTCTAAGCCCGATCAACGTGCGTCTCACACGATTACGATTAAGCCAGGGGTAAAGGGAGTAAAACAATTGGACAATGGTATCGACGATACCTTCGTATCAAGTGTGCGGGAGGAGGTTTCCTTCGCTTTGATCGATTTTCGGGACTAGCTGAATGCTTAAGCCGCATGCCTCGGGCATGAAGACACTGCAGTCGATACGAAAGTATGGCCAATACCATCGTCCAATTGCGCGGCCCATTTTGTTCCGGCTAAATGGTGACAGCTTTATGCCGCCGGGTGGTTTGTGTCACACCGAGCGACGATTTGGGATGCCCATGACACCAAGAGAAAGGAAGTTTTGGATTCACAAAGGAGACCCCGACATCTGTAAAATCCAATACCTGTGAGGCGCAATGATGAAAACGACGAGCTTTCAGATAGACATTCGCCCGCTCTTTACGGAGCGAGACATTCAAGGCATGAGCAAGGCGTTCAACCTGGGAAGTTACGATGACGTCAAAAAGCACGCTGGCGCCATCTACGATCGCATTCGTGGAATCGGTGGCGCCGTAATGCCGCCCCCACCACCAAAAGGAGAAGGTCCTTGGCAGCAATCTCGGATTGAACTATTCGCCAAGTGGATGGCGGACGGGTTCCAACCTTAGTCGTCCCCCAAGCGCCCACGACTGCTTCTAAGCTTACAATTTGCGTGCTGGAGCGAGCTGAGGACTGTGACTCGGAAAGCAAGATGACGTGTCGATGTCCCGACCGGCGACCTGTGGATCACTGAATATACGATCGTGTCCCTGGGACGGCCCGGCTACACGGTCGGCATTATGGAATTCAAGAACGGCAACGTAGTCCGCGGTGTGTCACGACTGGAGCCGGGGCAGCCACGGCAAGTTGCGATCCATTGTCGATCGAGCGATCTGTACTGCGACCATTGAAGGAGGACGTATGTCAAATGAGAAAATATTGAGTTACACGTTTCGACGTGGTGTAGACTCTGGGCTGATCGAAGAAACAGCGCGACTTGACGAGTCGTACACTCCGATTCCACTAAAGCCATTTAGCTTCTTGTCAAATTGAAGGCTCAAGATGAACGCTCAACGAAAGAAGGAGCAGTATTCTGGAGTACGAGATCAGGAGATCCGTGCGGCACTGGATCAGCATTGGGCGGCGTCTGATGCCAACGATTTCGAAACGGAGCACCGCATCTATCACGAGGACGCGGTGCTGGAATACCCGCAGTCAGGCGAGCGAACCCGCGGTCGGAGCAACATACAGAACCAGCGCGCTAGTCAGCCGAGCACAAAGCGGTTTGCTGTCCGACGAATCATTGGCGGCGGTGATCTTTGGATCACCGAATTCATCCTGACATATGACGGCAAGCCGTCCTACACCGTGAGCATCATGGAGTTCAGGGACGACAAAGTTGCGCGGGAAACACAGTACTTTGCAGATCCATTCGTGGCTCCCGCATCGCGCGCTCAATGGGTCGAACGGATGGACACATAATCTCGAGGCGCGATAATTGGCTAGCAACACCGCCATCTCCGGTTGGCAGCATAATTGGTCGAGAACAGAGATAAACGCCAAGGACCCGCTGAGTCCTGATTAACGCATTTACCGAGAGAAGTCGAACTGTATCGTTACGGCACATCCTCCTGGAGGGACAAGAGGTGGATTGGAAACGGTTGGTCCAGTTTGCGCTGCTGGGTAGCAGTGATTTAGAACAATATGCCATCCTGCTGGCACGCGTTTCGCTCGGGCTGTTCTTCGCCATCTCCGGGGCAAACAAATTGTTTGTCGCCGGCAGCACGCAAACTATGTACGAAACGCTGGTTAAGGCCCAAGTCCCGTTTCCACGCCTGATGACTTATTTCGTGTCGGGTGTCGAGTTCGTTGGCGGATCCTTGTTGACCGTGGGGTTTCTTTCGAGCCTGGCCTGCGTGGCTTTATCGGTCGATATGCTTGTCGCCATCCTGACCACCAAGCTTTCCGCCATGCCTAAAGGACTTTCACTTCTTAACTGGCTCGACGATTTCCTCTACCTTCCGGAAGTCCTGTACGTGCTCTTCTTTATCTGGCTGATCTGCTTTGGTCCGGGAAAATTCAGTGTCGATTACTGGCTCGCCGCCAAGTTACTGAGGTGATCGATCGACGAAGCAGCTTGTTGCTGCTGGCTACCTATAGTGGGCAGCTAGTTTAGGAGCGATTCCCAGTTGGCTGGCACCCTTCCTGCTGGTCCAGGAGCGGGCTGACTTTCGGGATGCGCGTGCGGCGGAAGCAATTCCACACCCTTGATCATCCCCTGCTTCTGGTAATCGAAGAACCAGTCTTCATCCGGTTCAAAGCTGGCAATGACCGGATGCCCTGTCGTCGCCGCATGCTTTGATGCATGCTGACTCGGAGAACTGTCACAGCATCCGATGTGCCCACACTCCGCGCAGCGGCGGAGGTGAAACCACCAACCTTTCGGTGACGCCAGGCACTCCACACACCCATCGCCGCTCGGCTTTGAAGCGGGGTTGATTCCGCGCAGACCCTTTTTCACTTCCGATTTTCCTTTCGTGTCCTCTGTACGCAAATAATGTCACGCCACCAGCAAGATCTTCCCGACACCACCCTTTTCTGCCGCTGCTTGAGCCTCGGCCGCTTCACTGAGTGGCAGTTTCTGGCTAATCGGGATTACCAGCTTGCCATCTCGCACCGCTTCGGCCATGAGCTGGAGCGTTTTCCTGTCGAATTTCGAGAATACTGGCACGACCTTTACGGATGGGTACTTCGCGGCGTTCTGCGGTGCCCCGAGAACCGAAGCAAACACTCCTCCCGGCTTGACCTTGCCGATCAGCTTCTCGGCGGTTCTTCCGCCGACCGTATCCGCAACCGCATCGACCGGAGGAAGATTCGCAATCGCGGTGTCGTCGTCGGTTGCGACCACCTGATCCGCGCCCACAGTCTTCGCCTCATCCATCTGCCTCTTCAAAACCCCCGCGATCACAGTCGCCCCGCTTACCTTCGCAGTGAATACCGCCGAACGCCCGACATTTCCAGCAGCACCTACGACGAGAACCGTCTGGCCCGCTTTGATTCCCGTAGCTGAAAGGAGCTGGTTGCCGGTCGTCGTCACCAGCGGCAGCGCCGCCGCCTGGATCAAATCGAGCCCCTTGGGAACTTTCGCCAGAATCGTGGCTTTCACGACACAAAGCTCGGCGTAAGTATTGTCCGCCATAGCGAACACCTGGTCGCCGACGGCAAAGTCTTCCACTCCCGGCCCAATCTTGACCACAGTCCCCGCGATATCGATTCCTATGAGGCCCGGGAACTTGATGGGATAAAAATCCTTCGTTAATCCGGCACGCCGCTTGCAATCGATCGGATTCACGCTCGCGGCGGCGACCCGCACCAGCACCTCGCCCGGACCCGGAACCGGGTCAGGGTACTCCTCGAACTTGAGTACTTCAGGCCCACCATATTGATGGACAACAACTGCTTTCATATTTCGTCTCCTTATGCAAGGTGGGGAAACAGTCATTTAACACAATTTAGATGTACGAAGCTGGAATTTCGTCGCCGAGTCGATGGAGTCCCGAAACTGAAAGCCACCCGGATAGGCATGGCTAATAATTTAGTGAGAAACGACGCACCGATTCTGGCGCTCAACATTGCCTCGTCTTCGCTGAAGTTCGGTATTTCGCCCACTTCAGCACATCCCAGAACTTCTTCTGTCGGCCGACTCTCTGACCAGTGGGTTCTTATCTCTGCACTCGGCCTTCGCGCGTCGCAGCGCCTTTTGCGGCAGCCTCTGTTCTATTCTTTTGAGGATGAATGCCCAAGTCGTGCCATGACGTTTCCGCGAGGTTGACGTCGTAGTAGTTTGCAGCCTTCTCGATGTTCGCGAACGCCAAAGCGCGGTCGGCATCGGAGACGTCGATGACTTGATCGAACCGCGCGACCGCGTTACGCACATGTTGCGCGTCGGTCAGTGGTTCTTTACGCTGCTTTGGAAACGCGTAGACGCTGTCGGGCAAGTCGCTCTGCATTGTCAGTTGTCCGTGTTTCTCGTGAGGTTTCCAGGTCGCTTCCGGCATGTCTTTGCCACCCTTTCTTTAAATATTTGGCTGCTGGGGGAGCGCAGTGTCGGCCCGTGCACGAAAGAGATTAAGCACAGGCGGCTTGCGGTGGTCGTTCCCCAAGCACTCATTTGAACGGCTGCCCGGATTTGTTGTTCTCTCGTGGCCATTGGAGTCCGCTCCGGCTCCTCCTGGGCGGAAGCAGGAATTGTGCGGCCGGTGAACAACGAAAAGTGATCGCGAGTCAGCGGCGCGCTCGCCTTCAAGTACCTTGACCTCGCGCAATCTGCCCGTGTCCACGTCGAAAATGAAACCGCGCACGGGGATGTCTTTGGCAATCCAGGGATGCGACCTGACTTTCTTGATCTGCTCCCGGGTATTTTCCTCGGGGTCCTTATAGGAGAAGAATCGCACTGGAGCCGGCGACGCATCACCGGTAGAAGCGCTCAGCTTCGCGTTCATTTGTTCATCTGTGAATGTCGTGAACCCGCGGCCGGTGTGGTTGAGAAGCAGTATCTCTGTGGTTCCGAGAACATCTTCTGTTACCGCAGGTCCGCCGGTTCGGATAACGTCGATATCGGCTTGCGGCAGACCCAAGATTCCAGGGAGGTCTGAGAGCCGTGGATCCATGCAGGCTACAACTGCGATTTTGGGAGCCACACGCTTCCCCAGCGTTGGATCGTAATTCTTTCGATATTTGCGGTTTGCTTCTAGCGTCTCATCGATAATACTCATCGTTTTCCTCCTGACGGGCGAACGGTGCGGCCAAGCCCGTTTCTAAGTCGCTCTTCCGGCCGAATCGGCTGCGATGCAGCGAGTAGACCCCAGGTGCTCCGGCAAATCAATTGGACGAAGGTATTGGCGATACCTTGGTGTTGGGTCCCGTGGAACAAAGTACGCACCACCTTGTGTCCAAATGTCTAATCCAAACTTTGGTGTTGTTCGATACGTCCGTCCAATAGATTCGTCATCGTGATTATGGACTAACCAAGGGGTTACGTCGATATCGGCTTGCGGCAGATCAAGATTCCAGGGAGGTTTGACAGCCGTGGATCCATGCAGGTTACAACTGCGATTTTGCGGGGCCGGACGCTTCGCCAGCGTTGGATCGTAATTTTTCGCATAGTTGCGGTTTGCTTCCAGCGCCTTCGATAATAGTCATCGTTTTCCTCCTGACGGGCGAACGGTGCGGCCAACCCGTTTCTTGGCCACAGGGTGGTGCGTACTTTGTTCCACGGGGCCCCACACCACGGTATCGCCAATACCTTCGTCCAATTGATTTGCCGGAGCACCTGGGGTCTAATCACTGCATCGCAGCCGATTCGGCCGGCAACACCCCCGAACAGGCAGCCAAAGATGGCACGATCCTCATAGAGGGGGCACGTTGACCACTACGATAAAGCACTTCGACACAATCATTATCGGGACGGGCCAGGCGGGCCCGTCCCTGGCAGTGCGGTTTGCGAGTGCCGGCAAAACCGTCGCTATTATCGAGCGCCATAAATTTGGCGGCACGTGCGTAAATACGGGATGCATCCCGACAAAGACGCTCGTGGCGAGTGCCTATGCGATCCATGTTGCCCGCCGAGGTGCGGAATATGGTTTCGCCACGGGTGATATGCGCGTCGATATGAAGCGAGTCAAAGCCCGCAAGGATGCAGCCTCCGCGAGGTCAAACAAGGGAGTGGAGGAGTGGCTCCGAGGGACGACGAATTGTACGGTCATCCAGGGTCATGCCCGCTTTCAGTCGTCGAACACCGTCGTGGTCAACGATGAAGTTCTGCAAGCCGACAAAATTTATATCAATGTTGGCGGGCGGGCCTCTATTCCCGACATGCCGGGGGTTCATGATGTCCCATTTCTCACCAACTCATCAATGATGGATATCGATTTCTTGCCCGAACATTTCATCATCGTCGGCGGAAGTTATGTTGGGCTGGAGTTCGCTCAGATCTATCGCCGCTTCGGGAGCGAAGTCACGATTGTGGAAATGGGACCGCGCCTGATTCGACGGGAGGACGAAGACGTCTCCCAAGCTGTACGCGAAATCCTCGAGGCTGAGGGCATTCAAATCCGGCTGAATGCGAAATGTATCGCGCTGGCGAAACGCGATGACGGTGTCGCCGTCGGCCTCACGTGCGAAGAAGGTCCGCCAGAAGTAGTAGGCACTCACGTACTTCTGGCCGTGGGACGCACTCCCAACACGAACGACTTGGGTTTGGACCGGGCTGGGGTTGCCACCGACCACCGCGGCTACATAACGGTTGATGATCAATTGCAAACGAACGTGCCCGGCATCTGGGCACTGGGGGACTGCAACGGCCGCGGCGCCTTTACACATACTTCCTATAACGACTACGAGATTGTTGCCGACAATCTCTTCAACGCTGACCATCGCCGGGTTTCCGATCGCATCCAAGCCTACGCGCTATATATCGATCCGCCGCTAGGGCGATGCGGCATGACGGACGCAGAGATACGGAAATCCGGACGCCGTGCCCTCGCTGTGAAATATCCGATGAGTCGAGTGAGCCGGGCCTACGAAAAAGGTGAGACGCAAGGTTTCATCAAAATCTGCGTCGATGCAGAAACAAAACAAATTCTGGGTGCTGCGATTCTTGGAGTCGGAGGCGACGAAGTGATTCACGTTCTGCTGGACGTGATGTATGCGAAGGCGCCGTACACGGTCATCCAGCGCGCAATGCACATTCATCCGACGGTCGCGGAATACCTGCCGACCATCCTCGCCAAACTGGAGCCCTTTGCCTAGAAGGAAAGAGCACGACCACTCTGAAGATCGAGGAAAAGACATAGCGCGAGCCGCGGGCGGAGAAAGATTGAATTTTGATGGGGAACGATCCATGTCTGGAGAAGTGGATCTTGGTCGCCGTTTTTTGGGCGCCGCCGCGATGATGATTGCAGCTCCGACTTTGACGCCGCCCGCTTCCGCCATTCGCGTGCTTTGGAACTCCATCGAGTCTCGGATCGAGATGCACCTCGAGAGCACGCAAGAGCAGGATGTAAGTATCGAGCACGCGGACCTTGATCTTCACTTCATGCCCGGCGAAACCATTCACACCGAAAATAGTTACAAGTTCACAGACCAGGGCATTCGAAGGCTTCTCAAAGAGGTCGGTTTTGAGATCAGAGGGGCATGGAAAGACAGCCGCGGTTGGTACACCCGCACGCTTGCGTGCCTCCGGTAGTGCTAGCTGATACCAAGGTATCGCCGATACCATCGTCTAATAGATTTGCCTTCATGCTTCTGGCGTAATGGCACCTATGGAAACGTATCTCGACTCATTGGGGCCGCGCATCTTAGCTACTTCAACCACTACTCAGGCCCCGACTTCGGACACTGTCATTAACGGGCAATTTGAATTGGAGGATCTTTATGACCCCACAACCGCCCCAGGAACCCTTAAAACAGGCCCCTCGCGGCACCATCTCGACCGAGCAGCACTTGACGAGTTCACTCTTTGCGAGCCCGCTGGACGAAGGCCCGTGTTTGTCACCTGGTGAAGGCCTGCAAGAAGAATCGCTGAGATTGCAGCAATACGTACGCGAGCTTCTCATCAAGAACCAACAGCTCAGAATGTTGTTGGAGTCAGCGAATGAACACCTAGCCACGGAGCTTCCCACTGAATGCCCCCAGACCATCCGAAGAGACCAATCACACAAGAGGTCCTTATGAGTCTACCGATGCAAGTGGTAAATAGTGTTGATATTGAATACAGCCCGACGGAGGTGAGCGATGAGATGCTGGCGTCCAGAGCTAAATCTGGAGACACGGACGCGTTTGTCGAACTCAGTAAACGCCATGCGAACAAGGTCTTTCAAGCCACTTATCGAGTCACCAGGAATCGGCAGGATGCTGAGGATGCACTCCAGGACGCCTTCCTGAACGCGTTCACAAACATTAAGAATTTCGAGGGAAGATCCAGTTTCTCCACCTGGCTTACGCGGATTGCGATCAACTCGGCGCTCATGATCTTGCGCAAGAAGCGCAGTTACTACGAGATTTCGATCGACGGTGGCGACGGTCGTGTGGGAAACTTCTCGACCTGGGAGCCGCCGTCCCCTATGGACGACCCTGAGAGCCACTACGTTCGGGGAGAAAGACATAAATTGTTGCGGAAAGCCATCCACCAACTGCCACCGGTCCATCGCGAGGTAATCCAACTCCGGCAGGCAAAAGGACGCTCCATGCGGGAGATCGCGCAATCTCTTGGCATCACTGTTTCGGCGGTCAAGTCAAGACTGTCACGTGCAAGGAGAACGCTGCGTACATCTATGATTCATACCGATCGGCAATTCCCTTCCTATCGGTAGATTTCACTCATTTGCGTGCCAGCCTGGTTCTATTTCCGGAATTTTGCTGCCCACCGGACCGGACCCGAGGTGGCGGAAAATGTTAGTTTGAGCGTTTGACCATTCCATTCGTTACTGACGGAGATTTCCTGATTTCCATTCGTAACCTGCAATTGATCTATCTTGTATCCGTCAGGGACGTACAACCAGATCGAATAAGGATCTCCGGGAACAATGTCAGAGACGCCAGTCAAGGACAGTTGCGAGCTGTCCCAACTGAGCTCGCGAAGGGAATAGGTCCCACTAATATGGCGCGACAGGGCCAGCAGTTGCGGGTGCTCTTCCAGAGGATGAATTGACAAGACGCGGGTATCGTGGGGTTCGATTTCAAGGCTGAGGTTTTTCTTGTGTACACCCATGAACTCTTGTCTCCAGAAGTCAAAGACGACATAGGAAGCGTCTGCTGCGAGTCCAAGTTTTTCCTCGAAATCAAGGTTCCGGGTCGCTACGGAACTTCGCCAGTTGGTTAGGCCCACCAAGTCGTACTGTCCGGCGGTGGCATTCACTTTCAGATCCAGGACCTCTGGAAAGTTATGGATATAGAAATCTGGCTGCGTGAATCGGAATGTGTCCCACCTGGCCTCGGTCCCTCGGCTAAAAAGATCGACAGGATAAATTGGGAGGGTTGGGAGTGTTTTCTGAAGCAACTGTACCCTTTGTTCTGGCAATTCAGGCATTACGCTGGCCAGCGGATAGGCAACTCCGGTGAGCGCTACATAGGTCACCAGTGTCCTGGCTTCGGCATCGTTCACACCAAAACCAGCAAGAGGATCCTCCCGTTGCTTCGTTGTTTCGAGTACGACGGGCAGCCGCTTCTTCTTCGCCTCTTCCACCGTCATGGGCAGGCCCAGTTCAAGGCCTTCTCCGGGCATGAGGTACGACGTGACATGATTAAAGAATGCATTGGCGTTAATCGAACTGAAAAGCGGATACATTCCCTGCCAGCTGGCGTAAAGATCATCGCCATTAAAGTAGGAGTCGACGTACCCAACGCTGTTAAGGGGGGTGCCCGCTGGGCAGCTTTCGACAAATCTTTTAGGGCCGATCACATCCCGGATGATGCTGAGGCGTTCTCGGAAGTTCGTAATCAGGTCCGCATTCGGGTCGTGCAGCCTGCTGTGATCAACGAGTGGAACATACTTGGAAAATGCATGTTCTCCATCGAACTTGTAATACTCGAACCCCATGTCATCTAGCTTGGTGAACATTATTCGCAAGAAGTTCAGCACCTCAGGATTCGTGGAATCGAGGGTCGGGGTTTTGTAATCCAGGATTAACTTGCCGGACTTGTCTTTTACATACCAGTCAGGATGTGTTGTAACAGCTCCCGCATAGGCGTTCGGCACTAACCAGACGCCTGGTAGCAACCCCTTGGATTTGATGTAATCGGTGAGCCACTTTGCCCCATGAGGAAACTGGATCTTATCCCAGTTCTCGATCCAGTAGTGTTCCTTATTTTTGCCGCGATCATAACCGTCATCCAGTTCCACGTACTGAAACCCATAAGGCAGGAGCTTGTTTGCGATCCAATCGGTGTTTCGTACGATGTCCGCCTCGCGAACATTTTCGTAGTAGCTGGTCCAGCTGGACCATACCATGGGAGCAGTTTTGAATACAGAATCGTTGTATGGTACGTAATACGGCATCCCCAGGGTCTTGGTGTAATAGTTGGGCATAAGCCGGACAATCGCATTCCCCGGCACCGGCATTTCAAGCTTCAGTATGTTTGGGTCATGGACGCTGCGACCAAAGCGGCTCGTTTCTGGGAAGCGAATACCGGTGTCTGATGGGCGGTCGAATTGATCGTGAAACGCTGCACTGTCGATCTGCCCCAAACGGAAATACATAACGTCCGCATTCTTACGGGTAAGGGCAGAGGGGTTTCTCGTGAGGCTCCCGCCGTAGCCGCTCTCCACCTCCTTCGTTCCGTCCCAGTTGACAGGAATTCCCTCAGGATCAAGGAGTCTGGCCGGCATACGTTCTGGCGATGCAGGCAAATCGCCGGTGACTACCCCATCGTCTGCGGTCGTAGATATTTTCAGGACGTTGCCGATGACTTCGATTTGCCATCCCGTTGTCGGATTCGAACTCTTTATAACGATCCGGTCCGGATCATTGTTTTTTACCGCCTGCCATCCACGTAACAGGTGCAGCCCCTGTGCGTCCCGAACGTTGAGGCGCATGTGCTGGATCGCCGCACCAAGAGCCTGATGGGAGACCGTGAGCTCACTGTTCATGGAGTCGGCGTAGATCGTCCAACCGGATGACGACAAATTGATCGTCGCTGCTTCCTGGGAGGAAACCAGCACAGGCCCGCAAAAGAAGAGAAAGAAGAAAGTTACTGACCAGCGAAATGTAAGTGCCATTGTTTATCCCCGGCTGACATTGTTCGCATGGGAAACAGATCGGCACCTGGTGCCGGCCGAACTGCCGGAGGGCCGCTGAGCGGGGCTGGTGCGAGGCTGACTTCTGCTCTTCACTTCTGCTGTCTCGGACGCCAGTTCAAAATCACGTTAAGGGAAGATGTTTCCTGGGATTTGTCGCTGATAATCAGGAACCGTTTCCCGTCCGGAGCAATATCCCAACTCATGGGCCCGGTGCGGATTCCAGTATCCACCATGTCCGTATTGAACAGGGCCTGCGGTGTGCCGGCCTCGAAAACCGGCGTGGCGCTCACCGGCACCGCCATCATGGTCCCCTCCGGCGAGATGTAGAACAGCTCTCTGCCATCGCGGCGCCAGCGCGGTTGTACGCCCCCGCCGCGGGACACCATCCATCGGCCACCGTTGGGTGTGGGTGGAAAAGGAATCACATAGATTTCGCTGAGGCCCGATTCGTTGGAGGTGTATGCCACCCAGCGCCCATCGGGCGAAAACTGCCCCTGATCCTCGTTCGCCGGAGTATCGGCCAGTACCAGCGGGCGCCGATCCCCTGCCACCGGGAGCGCAAACAGGTCAGCCGATCCGGTGGCAGGATTGACCTGCGCATAGATAAGGTAACGTCCATCCGGCGACCAGCTCTTGGGAACGGAAAGAAGATCGGACTTCAGCAGGAGCTGGTTTTCCCCGGCACCGTTGACAGCTTCCCGATAGATGCCCCCGGGCCTGAACCAGGCGACGTACTTGCCGTCGTTGGACCAGACAGGATCCATGCCCGCCGCATCGAAACCCAGCCGGGTGGTAACTCCGGTCGCGAGTTCGAGCACCCATACACCACCACTCAAATGATCCCCCAGCACCCGCTTTCCATCCGGGGAAATCATGACCACCGAGCCCGCCTCGCCGGCCGAGCCGAGATCCTTGCCCTGCCGGTTCCGCCAGACATACTGCCAATTCAGGCTCTCCCCGGAAACCCAGGCCAGCACGCCGGCGCTGGAGGTGGAAGCCAGGGACTGGGGCGTAATCGATCGCGCCACTACTCCTTCGGCCACCGGATACGGCTCGCCTCCGGCTTCGAGCCGCTTCAAGTCGAAGGGCAGGGCGGTCAGCATTCCAGCACGCGCGAAGATGACCGCGCCCACAGGGCCGCCGGCGGGCGGAGCCACAACCTGGGCGCTGGAAACATCCGGAAGGATGCGCCGCTCCTCTGGATCGTCAATCGACCCCAGCCACACGCCGGTGGTGCGTGTCGCAACATAATGGCGGCCATCGGGGAGGAATGAGGGATAACTCTCGGTCACCATGTGGCCGGGAAGATCGGCAACCGTTCCGCCCGTATCGGAAACGGTTTGCGGCCTCGCCAGTCCCCCGATCAGGATCACGCCTTTCCGATTCCACGTGCCGCCCAGAGCGCCCAGCGCATCACAGATGGTTTGCACCGGCCCTCCGGAGCGCTCGATCTTCTTCAACCTGGAATCGGCAAAGAAAGCGACGAAACGGCTTTCCGGCGACCAGAACGGATCCGCTGCCCCATCGGTCCCGGCGAGGGGCGTCATATCGACAGAGTCGAGTGCCCGAATCCAGATCTGCTGCTTGCCGCCTTTCACCAGGACCAGGGCAAGGAAGCGCCCGTCAGGAGAAACGGCGAGCGACAAAGCGCGCGACTTTTCCGGAAGCAGAATGTTCATGCGCGCCAGCGGCGGCGGCGCAGGACGCTGGGCAAAGCGCAGAAGCGCGAACACCACGAGAGCGATCCCCGCGATCGTGGCGAGCGCAAGCGCCCAGGCTGGAAACTTGGACCGCGAACCGGACCGCGAACCGGGCAAAGCCTCCGGCGGGGCCTGCGCAATCGACTCCAGCTCCCATTGCAGGTCGCGCGCTGACTGCCAGCGTTCGTCCGGATCGGTCTCGAGGCATCTCCTTATTACACGATCCAGGGCGGGCGGCAGATCTGCGGGGAATCGTGAGAGCCGCCCGGTTGCCATCTTCGCCAGGATCAGCCCGAGCGCGTAGATATCCGCCCGCTCATCGGCTTCTTTTCCTTCCGCTCGCTCCGGCGCCATGTAGGCAGGGGTGCCGATGACGCGGCCGGGCTCAGTCAGGGTCGGATCGCCCGGCGATCGGGCCAGGCCGAAGTCCAGCACTTTGACGCCGCTCTTCGTCACCATGATGTTCGCGGGCTTCAAATCCCGGTGCACGATGCCCCGCGCGTGAGCCACCGCCAGGGCTTCGGCAATCTGGGCTCCGAATCGAAGGGTCTGTGCGAGGGTCAGTTTGCCGCGCTCGAGGCGCGCGGCCATGGTTTCGCCTTCGACCAGCTCCATCACCAGGTAGTTGGGGCCGACGTCATGCAGAGTGCAGACGTTGGGGTGGCTGATGGCTGCAATCGAGCGCGACTCCTGTCTGAAGCGGTCCAGGAAGGCTCGGTTGCAGATCTTGATGGCGACCGGACGTTCCAGCCGCGTATCCGTGGCGCGATACACCCGGCCCATGCCTCCCTGCCCCAGCAGCGCTTCGATTTTGTAGGGCCCCAGTTGGGTACCGGGAGTTAGCTGTGCTTCGGCGGTATCGGCAATGAGGTCCGCGGCATTCTGATCGAGCAGCTTGTCGCCGGATTCCGAGTCCTGCGCCAACAGCCTTTCAACTTCCCTGCGAATCTCAGGATCAGCGTCAGCCAGAGCTTCTGCGCCCCTCTCACGGGCCGAGTGATAGAGCACCTCGATCTGCCGCCAGCGCTCGGATGTCAAGCGTTACCTCGGGAAGTATATGAATGGTATTATTGCGCCGACAGCGTCCAATTGATACGATTTGCGGCACTCTCGGCGACGTATGCGGGAGGGTAGGCCAGGAGGCGCGTGCCGTGACCCACCAGCCCCAGCCGAGCTCCGGGGAAGATAAGACATCGGAAACAACGCAGTTGCTACGCGCCTGGGCTGAAGGAGACCGGGACGCGCTGGAGAGGCTGACGCCACGCGTGTATCGCACCCTGCGGCGCATCGCAGGACACCACCTGCAGAACGAGCGCCCCGGAAACACGCTGCAGGCCACCGCTCTGGTGCATGAGGCGTATCTCGAACTCATCGACATCACCAATGTGGACTGGCAGCACCGGGCCCACTTCTTTGCCGTGTCGGCGCAGATTATGCGGCACATCCTTCTGGACCGGGCGCGGCGGCGGGTGGCAGCCAAGCGGGGCGGCCATGCCGAGCGCGTGGACCTGGACGAACTGCCCGACCTGAGCGGACAACGGGCGAACGAGCTGATTGCTCTTGAGGACGCTCTCAACGCGCTGGCCGCGATTGACGCGCGCAAGGCCCGCGTGATCGAGCTGCGCTTCTTCGGCGGGCTCAGCGTGGAAGAATCTGCCGCCGTCCTCGAAATCTCGCCGGAAACCGTGATGCGGGACTGGAAGTTCGCGCGCTCCTGGCTGCATGCCGAACTGAGCCGCCGGTAAGCCTTCCCAAAAAAAATTCACCCTGGTGCCAGTTTTCTCCTTCGCTTTCCGCCTTAAGGGCAAAGCCGTTCAGAGACAAGTTCCCCACCCTATCCGGACCTCTGCTCCGCTTCTCAGTTCACACCAAAAAGGAGATTGACATGACTCAGCGTATATTCAGGATTTGCATCCTTCTGACTCTCGGCTTCGCGGCCTCGCAGACGATCCTCCCGGCGCAGGAGAGGAACGGGCTGGAGGGCATCTGGAGCGTGAGCGTCAACGTAACCAACTGCCAAACCGGCGCTCCTATCCGGACGGTCGCCTCTCTCCAGCAATTCCGGCGAGACGGTTCCATGATCGAGACGGCCAACACCGCCTCGCGCGGCATCAGCGAAGGAGTCTGGGGTCCCGCGGACGAAAAGAACGTCGCCGCAATGTACTGGTTCTACCGCTATAACCCGGACGGGACCTTTGCTTCGCGGGCCAGCGTCACGGACAAAATCGTCCTCGGTTCGAACAGCCAGTTCACCTCATCTGGCGTCGTCGTCGACTATGACGCGAACGGCAAACTACTCACGACCGGCTGCTTCACCCACACCGCTACCCGTCTGACCGCCGGCTTTGAGCCTCACGGCAACGATTGGAACCACTGAGGTGCCGTGCCCGCCTGGGCCGGTCCGCGACCTCAAGTCCCGCACCGGCCCACGGGCAAAATCTGCTCCTCGCTGTAAATATGCGTTGCCCTTCCCGGGAAAGGCAACGCATGTTTCGTCTGGCTTCCAGACAGCACCTGAATATGCTAAAGACACGATCCTGACGGTGGCCCTCTTGTTCGCCCAATTCTTCGGCGCGTCTTCGGCGACAGAGCGAAGTGGCACTTTACGAATTACTTTTAAACTGTCACTTCCCTCTCTCACCCGAATTGCTGTCTGAATCGACACGATGGGTACCTCAAGGATGCCACTGTTTAGCTATCTGGGCTTGGATGGCCTGGTCCAGCGATTTCATCTGGCCGTCGGAATCGGACAGCATGCCTCGGGCACAATCAGGGACCGCTGCTGCCCCACAAACCTGGACCGTGTTCACAACATAGAGCGCACGATAGACCAGGGTCATCGAGACTGCTGTGCCGTTGCCGTCATCGATCGCCATGGTGGCAAGCCTAAGCTGCCATCCTTCCGGGTTTTTAGCAACCTCTTGATATTGGGGACTTCTCGCCACAGCATTTCGAAGCGCACTGCATAGTTGACCTCCGACTACATCTCCTGGCAACGCAACGCAATGGATGGCTATGTCGGTCTTGGTTTGACCGAAGGCTGCAGCGGACATCACGAAAGCAAGTAAGAATCTCTTCATAGGCAGAGAGCAGTCCTCATCGTGGTTAGCAGACGGTCTGCAAAATCCAACTTTGAGAGGAAGCCTTGCGTGCCAAGCCTCTGCGCCTCCGTAGGCATGGCTTGATCCCGGTCCAGGCTCACGAACACTATTTTCGAAGCTGGGGATACTTCCTGGATCTTGCAAGCGGCATCAAAACCATTGAGCTTCGGAAGCCTGATGTCCAACAGAACGAGATCCGGTTGCAGTTCTGCACTCATGCGAATTGCTTCCAGGCCGTCTGAGCCCTCACCTACAATCTCAAATTCTGTACTCTCCCTGAATACTGACTGAGCAAAACATCGCCAAGGCTCAAAATCATCTACGATCAAGATGCGAACCAGCCCCATTTCCTATGACCCTCCCGCCAAGTCACAATCGTTCCAGGATGACATCCAGCTCTGCCGGGGTCGTTGCTCGAGGACAATCAAGGGAGGGGAAATTAATGGGGCGAAATCCAGCCGATACCTATAACCTCTTTAGCGGGATCTTCGACCTGGCGCGGAGTTGCCAGAAATCCAAAGCCCCAGCCGCAGATGACCAAACAGGCAATCATCAGCGCCATGACCAGGCGGACCGTCAAAAGAAGACGCCCATCCGGGTAGAGCCTTCCGTACTCGCGATGAAGCCGTAGGGTCTTAGAGAAATGCCAGCCCAGCGGGCCCGATCTGTTCTTCTTTCGGGAGCTTTTCGTTTACCTTCTCCACCATCCGAAGGTTTGCAAACGTCGATAGCAAGCCGCACGCCGAGACGAACACCAGCGCAATGGTTCCGATTGTGGCTTGACTCGACATACACGTTCTCGATGTTGATTCTGCCTGAAAATGTTTTCCGTATTCCCTACCGGCGGGGGTCTGCGGTGGCAAAATACCGGGATTCCCGTTTCACGGAAACACAGTGGCAAGTTCGGGGCTCTACCCACCTGGAAACCGTCAGGCGGTATTGTGCAGCATCAAGGGAGTTTTAGCAGCCGGTCCGGAAATAGCTTCTCATGCATTGAGCGACGCCATCCAGCCCCAGTCTGTACCCATGTGTCTCGTACCATTGATCCAACAGGTCCCTCAGCTGTGGTTCGATAAACCCAGTAGACGACGAGGGCGCGCGATCCGGATTCGCTCACAAAGACAACCTTTTGCCCGGGAATCGGTCTTTGGCCAACGGGTATCGATAATAGCCCCAGAAGTTGCTTCTCAGCTTGTTCGCGAGAGGTCTTCTCTCCGGTAGGTGCTAGGCCGACCCAGTCTCGAGAATCCATGGCCTCGACCATTCGTTTGATGTCCTGCGGGGACTTGGAAGTTTGCATCGCTGATAAGGCCGCATCGTACAAAGAGGAGATTGCGGACGGCAAAACATCCTGAGATTGAGCCGCACATGGAAGGACTACCACGGTAAGAATCACGATCCAGGTCTTACGCAGCACGCCGTCACCTCAGACGAACTTCTTTATCCTATGTAGCATACGACATATCATTATTGTCCTATGCTATTGGATCAACGGCTGTTCGGAAAAACAGTTTGCGGGCGGGGACGGGAAGAATATTTGCAGCACTCGGTTCCGGTAAACAACCTTCGCGTGAACCGCCCGCAAAGTCGGGGAAGTTTCGGGACAGGAAGTTTCGGGAAGTTTCGGGACAGGAAGTTTCGGGAAGTTTCGGGACAGGAAGTTTCGGGGAAGTTTCGGGAAGTTTCGGGACAGAAGTTTCGGGACAGACGAAATTACCCTGCTTAAATATTAGTTTGGACCGACTCGAATCTAAAGTGTTTTTAACCACGCTACCGGGGAACGTTTTAGGTCTTCCTCCGATGATTGACGGATTGACCGGTGCGATCAAAGACAAGTCTCGCAGCAAGAGGCCACCCACGGTTTCGCTCCAATATGTACGGATGGATGGATGAATGGCTCGCTTCGCACGTATAGTGGCGGCAGGCTTCCCCCATCACGTCACCCAACGCGGCAATGCGAGGCGCTTCATTCTCGAAACGGATGCCGAGCGGAACGTCTACCTCAGTCTGCTGGAGGAAGGCCTGGAGCGTTACGGCGTAGAACTGATCGGCTACTGCTTGATGTCGAATCATGTTCATTTGCTGGTCGTGCCACGCAAAGAGGACGGGCTGGCGCGCAGCTTGAAGCTAACGCACGGCCGGTTCGCAGGCTACTGGAATGCGGCGAATCGCTCGAGCGGTCACGTCTGGCAGGGGCGCTACTACTCTTGTCCACTTGATGAGGCCCATTTGTGGGAAGCCTTGCGCTACGCAGAACTGAACCCGGTTCGCGCCCGCCTGGTCGCGCGCGCTGAGGATTGGCCTTGGTCCTCTACACCCGTTCATTGCGGTCTTGCTGCGGCAAACCCTCGGCTGGCAATGGACATGTGGCGCAGTCGATGGGGTGCTGAGCAGTGGCGAGCCTACCTGGAAACGCAGGCGAATGAATCGAGCATAAAAGCAATCCGGGATAGCACCTTGGGCGGCCGGCCGCTGGGATCGCCGGAATTTACTCGGGCGTTGGGACGAGAGGCCCATCGACCGCTCACCGTGCAGAACAGGGGTCCAAAGAAGCATGCTGAGACAGCTAGCAAACAAATCCAACTTTCGCTCGACTGCTTCTAGTCTCTTTGGTGCAAACAATCACAAAATGAATGCGATCACTGGCAATGAAAAGTAATGGGGTAGTTTCGTCTGTCCCGAAACGTCCCGAAACGTCCCACCCCGCAAGTTACCCCGTTTCTGCACGATCCCATTTGCAACCGATCCGGTTGCATGCGCAACCCTTTCAGGGGTGGAGTGTCACCCTAATCCCCATGCGCAAGCATGGAGGCTTTTGAGGATGCTGGATCAGGGGCGGATTTCAGGGTAGGCGGGGATGCCGACCGGGTATGCTGGCAGGGTCACAGATGCAGCAAGGCCGTCCCCCCGAAGGACGGCCTGCGGCTGAGGATGCGGGCTAAAGAGCTTTCACCGGGGCACTCTCCAGGAAGGTCGCCCAGTTGATGATCGCGTCATACGGGCTATGCTTGCAGTCGCTATTGGAAAAACGCTTGGCCTCTTCAACCAGGCTGTCCGGCTCCGATCCAACTGCGATCTTGAGTGAGACTTCGTCTCCAGCAGCCGAGTTCTTAATTGCTTCATCCACGAAGTCACCCTCGATCACGCCTCCACTTCGCACGAAAAGAAGGAGGGGCGGTGCCACCCTGTTCGGTGGACAGCTTGCGACCCGAACGACAGGACTCGTATCGAAGACGAGCTTCCCGGCGCTCCGTTCAACTGTGTACGCCGGACCCAACAGGAAAAAGTTGTAAACATAGATTCCGTCATCGGAGCTGTTTGTGATCTTCCAGTGCAACAGCCCAGCGTCCTTCGAGAGCCGCGTGATCTCGAACCGCACTTTGCTCACCTCAGGCGGACGGGGCGCGGCAGGTGACTCTACGGATGCCATGAGTAAAGGACTGCACAGATGCAAGCGATACGTTTCATCTCTATGCCCCTTTCACTTCAGTTTGAGTTCGGATCACAAAGAGGAAGACCTTGCTCCCCCCACCTCGATAGTGCGTCACATCATATCCGTGGATCGGATTGAAGATGGCGTCGAAGTAGCGTGGGAGAAGCCTGCTTTTTCGAGTGCTGCTCCTGCCTGCGACGCAGACATATCGTCGCCGTAAGAGAACGTCCCGGCTAGTCTCTGTCCCGTCGCCGTATTGGGCTGGCTGAAGTTGAAGGAGAAGCCGTTGAGGGCACCCCCGGTCTGGGTAAACGACGTGTCCGCGCTTCCATTGATCCACGATCCGCTGTAAGACGTATTGCTTCCGTTTTGCGTGAACGAGACACCAGCAGATGTCACCGTGCCGCTATACGAATTGCCAGCCTGATCTTGCAGGTCGTTCGCTCCATTGCTGATGACAGTGGCAGTAAACGTGCTCTTTCCGTTTGCATCTGTCGATGTCGTTCCAACCAGATTGTTTTGGCAGGTCGCCGTGTTCGTACCTCCGCACCCGGCCAGATTGAAATCGTGCCCATCCGGATCGACGTAACTCAGAGGTTTATTCCGAGCGTAAGCGTACTTGTTGAGAGTCTGAGGGTCTTCAAGATGTCCCCCAAACTCATCAGGAGACATAAACCTCCCCATCGAGCTTCCGAAATAACGAGCGCCGAAGTAATCATTGCCGCTCTCTTGATCTCTTTCCTTGCCGGTGAAGGTGAAGGGGTCTGAGGAACTGCCGGCGAAGATTTCTCCGAAGGGGGCTACGTCCTGGGTGCTGAGCACGGCTCCCGCCGAGGACAGCGTGCCCACCAGAGAGCCGAGGTGGTCGGTCATGCGGTAGGCCGGTGAACCGGTCTGCGTGCCGGGTACTTCCAGCAGCAGGCCACCTGAGCCGTACACAAGACCCGTCCAGGCGCCACCCGAGAGGCGGGCAATCGGCTGTCCCCCAAAGTACACCGTGTCTACTGTAGTAGCGCCCGCCTTCTCCGCCCGCTGGCCCTCAGCCGTGTAGTAGTAAGTCGCGCCGGCTCCGCTCTTCATCTTGCTCTCAGCGTCGTATTGATAGCTGTTGCCCAATCCATCTACCAGCAGGTTGCCGCTGGTCATAGCTCCAGCCGGAGAGCTGGTTGCTCGGCGTGTACGCCTGGATGAAACTATAGTTACCCGTCTCCTGGATATTGCCAAACGCGTCGTAGCTGTACGCCTCGTTCATCCCATTCGCCGCCAGCGTCTGCGAGCTGCCCGTAACCGTGGTCGTGTTCTGCGTCTCCACGTACCCTCCCTGGTTCGACCCCACGACCATCTGCGCCCCCCACACAGTGATACTCTGCCCACTCGTGATCGAGTAGCCGCCGCCGATCTGCACCGTCTCCTGCAACTGCTCACCCTGCGGACCTACGGTATACAGATTAGTCCAGACCAGTTCGTTAGTCGTTAACATCCCGTTGGTGGGCACGTCGCAGGAGAAACTCGTAAGGTTTCCTTTCCCCAGCCGGGTCCCGTCGGGAGCGTAGAGATACCCAATGAGCCCACCACCTGTAGTCGCTTGCTGCACTGCACAGACGCGGTTCTCGGCGTCATACAGATAGTTGTTGAGCCCATCGGAAAGCATGTTCCCTGCATAATCGTAACTCGCGCCATCGATCCGGTTGTTGGGCAACGTGAAGTTGAGGTAAGGCGAGGGCTGGGTTTGATTCGACCCAGCAGTAACTGTCTCCAGCTTGCGGTTCCCAAAACTATCGTAGAACTCCTGAGCGCCATACCCCACTCCGGCAACCGTTCCCGTCAGAGATGCCTCCCGGATCGTTCTCCAGCACTGTTTTCAGCCTGCCGAGCCCATCGCTGGTCCGCAACGCACGCAGCACTTGTTTAGAGGCCACCATGACACACTGCAAGACGTTCCGTCACGCCGAAGCGCTACGTATAGCCGCAGATCTATATTGCTCTTCAAATCCGCAAATCGGTAACCTCCGCCGCTCTTAGCTGCCTTGACCACAACCCCGGCAATAACATATTCAGCGAACCTACCTTGACTTTCGACGCAACTGGCCCCTCCCCTTAACTGCATAGTCAATACTCTCGGGCACCTTCGGAAAAAGTTGTAATTATTTAAAAAATCGAACCACACAAAGTCACCCTTTTTCAGAGTGACTAAGGATTTTTGGACAGCTATTCGGAACCGTAATAGTGTCGCAGCATGGCCTCTCGTTCCAGCACAGAACTCCCGAGCCCCGCGCTGCCTACCCTCGCAGACATACAACGGCGAAGGGCTGAGTTGCTCGGCATCCACGCTCACCCCGAGCCAGAAGAGCAGATCCATCCCGCTCCCCAGACCCCACCCCCACCCCGGGATTCCCCCTGGCCCACGCTCGGCGTGGCAGCGCTCTACGGTCTCGCCGGAACCGTTGTCCGCACCATCGCGCCCCATACCGAAGCCGATCCGGCCGCCATCCTCCTGCAGTTTCTCGCCGCCTTCGGCAACCTGGTCGGGCCGGGGCCGCACTGCATGGTTGAGTCCACTCGTCACGGCCTTAATCTCTTCGTGGTGTTGGTAGGCGAGTCCAGCAAGGCCCGCAAGGGAACCAGCTGGCGCCAGATCTGCCGCCTCTTCTCAGAAGTCGACGACCTTTGGGTCGCCCGCCGCATCACCACCGCTCGCCTGTCGGCCCCCGGCCTCATCCATGCTCTGCGTGATGAACAGCCGCCCACCGATCGCCGCCTCCTCGTGCTTGCCGAGGAGTTCGCCTCCGCCCTCCACCTGCTGGGCCGGGATAAAAGTCACCTCTCACCCCTGCTCCGCACCGCCTGGGACAGCGGCAATCTCCACACCCTCGATCGTCATCAGCCTCTGCAGGCAACCGGGACCCACATCAGCCTGGTCGGCCATATCACCCAGCCTGAGCTCATCGGGCATCTCCACCAGGCGGAATCGCATAACGGCTTTGCCAATCGCTGCCTCTGGACCTGTGTGCGGCGGAGCCAGCGCCTGCCCGAAGGCGGCAGCGCCAGGCCGGACGAGTTAGCCGGCGTTGCCCGCGAGCTGCGCCGTATTCTCAATTGGGCTACAGGTACAGCGGAGAAGGCCTTTAGCCGCGATCAAGCCGCGCGCGAGCTCTGGAATGATGGCTATGGAGCCTTGAGCCAGGCCCATCCCGGCCTCTACGGCGCCGCCACCAGCCGGGCAGAAGCCCAGGTCCTGCGCCTCAGCGCCATCTACGCGGCCCTCGACTACAGCTCCGTCATCGCGCTGTCCCATCTCCAGGCCGCCCTCGCCGTATGGGACTACTGCTCTGCCAGCGCTGCCATGCTCTTCCGCACCGCCACCGGCGACGCCATTGTCGACCGCATTCGCCAGGCTCTGGACGAAGCCCAGGAAGGCCTGACCAGAAAAGAAATCAGAGCTCTCTTTCATGGCCATGTCAGCAGCGAGCGCATTGACTTGGCGCTCGAAGAACTTACTTACCAGGGCTTGGTCACCAACCAAATAGCGCCCGGAAAGGGCCGCCCCGCTACCCTCTGGTCGGGAATCGAAGATCCCCGCCTGTTGGAGGAGATGACTTAGTGCGCTTAGTGCGCTTAGTGCGCACGGTTTTCCAAACTCAGGCGCTCCCCTTCCAGGATCTGAGCAGTCTGGCTGCAAGAAAGATGTGCTCAACAGGTAAGGGGAGATTTATAGCCTAAGATTAGATACCGCGATCCTTATCTCCGCGGGCGCGCGGAGTATGCGACGGGGACAAAAGTGGCTCGGAGAAGATCGTTGCCTGGCGATATCGCGGTGGTGAACTGCGGCTCTTCGTAAGCGCATGGCGGGGCCTGGCTACTTCTCACTGTGGTGTTGCCGTTTTGAGTGAATCGATATACTCGCGCCACAAAGCTGCCAGATAGGTCCAGTCTGCGGGTGAGGGGCTTTCCTGGGTCGTCTCGGTGCGAGTGACAAAATACAGGGCAGGGATTCCGATGGAGGGTTGCGCCTGCATATAGTTCCACCATTCTTTCAGGTTGGTGGAGGAGGCGTTATCGGTATCGACCAGGGGCCAGCCGGTGATGTTCGCCATGCGGGCGCGAAGGCGCATCATCTCGGCGACGTTGCGGCTGGCGTACCAGACATCGTTCAGTCGGATCACGTCCGATGACTCGCGGAAGAGCGCGTTGGTGGTTTGCGTTTCTACCATTGCGTCCGGCTTCCATTTATGCGTTTCACTGTAGAGGATGGACTGGAAGCGGCGGACGAATTCAATGCCCGTGGCCGCGCCAGTCAGCGGCAGACCGGGAGTGGCGGGTGCCCGTACCCAGTCTTCCTTGAAGCCGTCAACACCGAGATCCTGGACGAGGTGGCGAATGCGCGGGCGCAGCCAGGCTTCATATTCGGGTTTACCTACATCGGCGATGACGCACTTGCCCTCGTAGGTAATGCACAGGGAAGGCGGCAAGCCGTCAGTATCCGCGACAGGAACCCAGAGGAGCACATGGCGTCCCTTCGCATGTTGCGCGGAGATAAAGCCTCTTAGATCGGGCCACTTTTGCTCATCGACTTCAAAAGTACCGTAGCCCTGTTGCCATTTATCGTCGATTACCACAGTTCCGGCCGGCAGCCCACGCTCGTCGAGCATGGCGAGCCATTTTTCATAATTCGCCTGCGTGGAAAGCTTGTTGGGCGCGCCGCCCTGGGGAACCGATTCGACCGTCTGCTCGGCCCAGCCACAGAAGATGGGCAGGTGGTGCCAGAAGACATCTTTTGCAACAGAAAACGTTGCGAATCCATTTGCCGAAAGCCATGACGTGTAGTTATGGAGGGCGTCGAGCGGGCTATAGGCCATGTTGATGGTGAGAACGGGCGAGGCAAAGCCGCCGTCAACGCTGCGGTAACCCATGTAGTCGACATAAAAAGAAGCGCCGGCGTATCGTGAGCCGGAGTATTCGAGCGCCGGAAACTGATAGTCGCCGGGCTTCGTTCCGATGCCGACACCGGTCCACGTGTTGTCCAAGTGGAAAGCCAGGAACAGGGGAGGCGGCGCAAAGGTCCCGGCCATACGCTCGGGACGGAAGTCCAGCTCCGTGCTTTCTTCGCGGCCCATGCTGAAGCCCAGAATCTGAGGCATGGCAATATTGAATTCGAGCTGGTCGGCGAGGTTGGGGTTGGGCGCGAAATAGCGGTCGGCATAGATGACAGCGTCCCACGCGCGACCCCTTGTTGTGCCGTTGTCCCAGCGGTTGGAGACTCCATTTGCGAGGAAGTAGCACCGGCCGAGTTTGCCGGATCCCGTGGCGAACTGTTGGAACTCAATGTGGTCGGAGAAGAATCGCCACTGAAATCGGCGGCCTGTCCACAAATTGCTTTTTGCTGCGGCGTTTAATTCGAAGGTGTCTTCGCCCGACTTGCGGAGCGAGTAAGAGATCTCAGATAGATGCTCTTCGCTCGATGGAGAGGCCACTCCGGCAACAATTGGCATTTGGAAGACGGTCTGGTGTTCACGTTCGAGCTTTAGCTGCGGAGGGGCTCCGGGTTGATCACTGGGCGCGAGGCTTACGGAGTATCGAGCCATCACGACGGACTGCGACCCAGCCGGCGATGCCTGTGCGTTACAGCAGGCCGAACAGGCGGCGAGGAGCAGAACAAGGAACTGTCGGCGGCGCAGCCATTTTTTCATAGTCCTTATCGCATGGCGCGATGCCTCGCGCCGTTGGCGATTTTACGCCAACTGAGATCCGCGTGGCCGGCCAGGATTCTGGGAAGTTACTGAAATCCCCGTTTGAACGAAGCCGATACTTGCGTCGCCATGGGTTGCCACAACTGCGTCTGGCATTCAAGAGAGAGTCCTGGCGTTTTCAAGGAACTTCGCCGCGACGCCACTACGTCCAAGACAGCCACACTGCCGAATCGCCGGCAAACAGGAATTAGACTGTTGGGAAGAGCGCTTCCGGGTAGTGACAAATTTCTGCCTGCGCGGAGTGGCTGGTATGCTGGCTGAGGTCTTCTATCAGTTGTCCGCTAAGGGATATACAGTTCTAGCTCAACAGGTGTTCAGACACTGAGGTGGCGGGAACGTGAACGTCCCAACTCTGGCACGATTCTTCCGGCAGCAAAGTCTTTACGTCGCTCTTTCCGGAGTTGTCGGCGCCATTTTCTGGGCCGTCGGACTGCAGATCAATCCCGCGACGGTCCTGCTGTACTCTCTCTGCATTGGGAACCTCCTCTCGCCTGCAATAGGTTGGTTGGAGTTTCTTTATGCGGAGAGGCCATTTCCTTACGATTTGCTGATTTTCCTGACTATCCTCCTTGTATTGACGTTCCCTATTTACCTAATTTCGACCGTGGTTGTATGGTTGGTTGCTCCACCTGTTCCGCAGACGCTTTCCCACCTGATTGCGACGGGATGGAAGTTTCCGTTCCTGATCACATTCGCCTTCGGTGTTTCCTCGTTTCTGTACCACAGCACGAAAGACCGGCTGGAGCGGCGTAACGTCGAGCTCCAACAAACCGTGGAACGGGGCGCCGCCCGGCTCGAAATGCGAGAGCAGGAGTTGGAACGTGCCCGAGAGATACAGCAGTCTCTGCTTCCAAAAGAAATCCCCCAGCTTCCGGGATTCGAGGTCGCGGGTGCCTGGCAGCCCGCGAGCACGGTGAGCGGAGATTACTACGACGTGCTCCGGCTCGGTGATCATCGACTGGGCATTTGCATCGCAGACGTGGTCGGAAAAGGCGTATCTGCCGCTCTGCTGATGGCTAATGTGCAAGCAGCGGTTCGCGCGTTTGCGAGCGAGTCGGCGAGCCCGTCTCAGGTGTGCGGCAAGGTTAACACTCTGTTGCATGAGAACATCGCAACCGGGAAGTTCGTTACGTTTCTCTACGGAATTCTGGACGGGGAAATGCATACGTTTCAGTACAGCAACGCCGGACATCTCTACCCGATCCTCATTTCTGAGGGCTCAATCCGGATGCTTGATCAAGGAGGGGTAGTGCTCGGCGTTTTCCCGGCCTGGACATACGAGGACTCGATGATCGAGATGAAGACAGGGGACCGTTTGCTCCTGTTCACCGACGGTATCACAGAAGCTTTGGATGCGAACGCCCGGGAATTTGAAGAAGCAGGCATCGCAACATTTGCTTTGGCCAACCGTACGCTCTCCGCGAAGGATTTGAATAGCCGGCTGCTCGCGCAGGTCACCGCCTACTGCGGGGCGCAATTCCAGGATGACGCAACTCTGCTTGTAATTGCCGCTCTATGACATTTGACTCGAGCAGCCGCCTCCGGCCGGATTGTGGATCCGTCCCGGGATCACCGACTCTGCTGCCGAACGTGGCCCTTCCCTATTACCCGATCTCTTCCGACAAGCCGCCTTATCAGTACCGATTAGATGCGCGGGCCAATTCCGGAATGCCGACGGCTCGCCGAGAATCTCACCCTGCGGTGTGCGACGAGCATCAGGATCGTGTTGCGACATTCCGATTTCCAGCCATGTGAGCTTTATTGCACAGTAGCAACGCGTCGAGAGTGCAATAGTCGTGGCGAGGGTGCCGAATGCGGAACCGATGGAGATTCGCATGTTTGTTAGTCGCGGCCGCAGAGTTGGCGTCTGCCGCTGTTGCGCAGCGAGTCCTGACGGAGACCGGAACGATATCCGGGGTACGTGCAAATGGCTTGAGTGTCTACAAAGGAGTTCCATTCGCTGCCCCGCCGGTGGGTGACTTGCGTTGGCGTCCCCCGGAACATGCCACACCCTGGACGGGCACGCGTAAGGCGGATGCGTTTGCCCCGGCCTGCATGCAAGTTGGAGTGTCCATGCCGGGCGAGACGCCGCCCAAGGTGGATGAAGATTGTCTCTACCTCAACATCTGGACGCCGGCGAAGAGCCCGCACCAGCGCCTGCCAGTGATTGTCTGGATATATGGCGGGGGGTACATCAACGGGTCGGCCTCAATGCCACTCTACTGGGGCGACCGGCTGGCACGTAAAGGCACGATCGTTGTCACCATCGCCTATCGACTTGGTCCACTCGGGTTTCTTGCCCTTCCTGAGCTGACGCGCGAGTCGCCACATCACTCGTCGGGGAACTACGGCCTGATGGACCAGATCGCCGCACTCCAATGGATCCAGAGGAATATTGCTGCCTTTGGCGGCAATCCGAAATGTGTAACCGTTGCCGGTCAATCCTCCGGGGCAATCTCAGTCAGCATCCTGATGGCCTCGCCGCTTGCGAAGGGTTTGTTTCAGCGCGCCATCGGAGAGAGCGGCGGTCTGTTTGAGCCGCTTCAACTGGCACCCAAGTTCCTGCTGGCCAATGCAGAACGCGATGGGGAAAAGTACGCCGCTTCGCTCGGTGCACCCTCGCTCCAGCAACTACGGCTGTTGCCGGCCAATCTGCTCACTGGCAACGCCGGCGGCATCTCCCACCCGGTGATCGAACCCTATGTGCTTCCTCTCTCGCCCTACGAGGCATTCACCTCGGGGCAGCAGAACGATGTCCCGCTGCTGCTCGGTTCGAACGCCGACGAAGCGCGGGCGATGATCGACGTCACCCACGAGACGGCCGCTACGTTCGAGAGCGACATGGAACACAGCGTCGGCCAGCTCCCTGCTCCGCTGCTTGCGGCGTATCCCCACACCACCGACGAAGGGGCGAAGCAGGCGCGGCTCGGCCTGGAGCGCGACCTCCGCTTTGGCTGGGACATGTGGGCCTGGGCGAGGTTGCAAGCCGCAACTGGGCAGAAGAGTGTGTACTACTACTTGTTTCAACAGCGGCCACCGTTCCCTACCGGTTCCGTCTACGAGGGCTGGGGCGCGAGCCACTTTGCCGAGCTGTGGTATGTTTTCGACCATTTGGACCAGGAGCCCTGGCGCTGGAGCGCGGCAGATCGGAGAGTGGCCGAGGAAATGTCCAGCTACTGGGTCAACTTCGCGAAGTCAGGCAATCCGAACGGCCCGGACCTTCCCCAGTGGCCTGCGTTCACTAACACGGAGACCAGGGTCCAATATCTGGGTGATCCGATCACCGTAGGTGGCGTCGCAAATATCAGTGGGTTGACCGTCTTCGATGCCGTCTACGCGACAGTGCGAGGCAAGCCATTTGCCGCACGGTAACTGAGACAGTGACAAGTGCTGCACGACGATGCCTTTGCAAATAGAATTGAACATCTTCCGGCTGCTGTGGTCAGAATTGAACATCATTGCTGATTCAATAGCGATACAACGTTGCCATGAAGCCGAGTGACCGTTCGCTAGCATTCGTTTGCCCGGTTTGCGGGGCGCAGCCTCAAGAACGATGTGAAATGAACAGCGGCGATGTTCGTTTCGAATCTCACCGTGAGCGTGGTTTAGGTCCGGCATTCGCCGCAAATTTACGGTGCCGTGGCGCACGAAAGAACTATTTATGTTGACCCTTTGCCGCCCAACCTTGAGGAAGCGCCGGAACCTCCGCACGAGAATCGCCCTTTTCGCCATGATCATGTTGGCCCTTGGTTGCCTTCGCGCGCCGGCGCAGGCTGCGCAAGCAAACGCGCCACTAAAGCTGAAGCAAGGTCAGGTCACCATTTTTCGCGATCGATGGGGGATGGCGCACCTCTACGCCGCCCGCGAGGAGGATGGCTTCTTCGGCCTGGGCTATGCGACGGCTGAGGATCGTCTCGATCAGGTTCTGCTGCTGTATCTCGGCGTCAAGGGCGAGTTGGCGGCCGCGTTCGGCGCTGGGCCGATCGGCGCAGACAAGGTGGGACCGGTGTTCGGCGGAGAGATACCGGACGCGGTCGCCTCCGACCTGCGGGTGAAGAAGTTCCAGATCCTGGAGCAAGCACGCCTGAACATGGCGAAAATTCCGCCGCAGTATGGTCTGGACCTGAAAGCCTACATAGCCGGAATCAACCAGTTCATGGTTGACCACCCCGGGCGCAAACCAGCCTGGGCGCCGGTGCTTGAACCCGCACTTCCGCTCGCGTTGCTGTGGCAGTTTACCCTCGAGGCGGACGCGATTTGCCCCGCTCGCATGGCAGCGGCGGCGCAGAAAGTCGTATACCAGCCGAGTCCGCTGACCACCAGCGAAGGCTCGGACGCCTTTGCCATCGGCCGAAGCAGGACGGCGGATAAGGGGATCACCTTCTCTTCGGATTCCCACCACCCGTGGGAGGCCGTGGGAACCATCTTCTATCCCTGGCGCATGAAGGCAGGTTCGCTGGATGTGCAGGCATTCGACGTGGCCGGCGCGGCGATGTTTTTCTTTGGCCACAGCAACGACTTCGCCTGGGGATGGACCGAAGGACCCCGTTACACAGGAGACTGTTATCGAATCCCAACCGTAAAGGGAGACCCACGCGCTTTCCTGTTCGACGGAAAACTTCAGAGGATGGTCGTGACTCCGTACACAATCAACGTCCACGGCGCCGCGCCGGTTACCGGTGAGTTCGAGTACACGCGTCACAACGGTGTCCTTTCGCCAGTGGTGGATCGGCGTGGAGACGACGCCTTTGTCGTCAGCTCGGCATATTTCGACCAGGTCGGCATGGGAAACGCCGAACTCTTCGAGATGGCTCATGCCCGCACCCACGCCGGCATCAAAGCCGCCCTGGCGCCGATGGATCTCTATCCCGCCAACCTGATACTGGCCGGGAGGGATGGGACCTTGCTCTACATCCGGCCCGGCCGTCTTCCGAAGCGCCCCGACGGAGTAGACGTGACGCTTCCCCTCGACGGGTCGACGTCTCGAACAGCGTGGACGGGGTTCGTTTCGCTGAGCGAAGCGGTGCAGGTCGAGAACCCGCCCCAGGACTATGTCGGCAACGACAATGTGAGTCCCGACCGCATGTACGCCACACCGACTCTCGATCCTCAAAAATACCCTGCTTATTACGCGTTCGACCCCGGCCAGACCAACACGCGTCAGCTGAGGATGATCGAGCTACTCGAAAATGCCCATGGGGTCAGCGATGAGGCCGCGATCCAGATCACCATGGACGAGAAGGTTTTTGGCGCCGACCAATGGGGCGGCATGTTCAAAACGCTCCAGCTTTCGGGTGCCTGGGCTAAGAACACCGATCCTGACCTGGCCACGTTCGTCGCGGCCCTGGTGAGTTTCGACGGTGTGTTCACGAAAGAGTCGCGCGGGGCCCTTTACTACATGGCTTTTCGCGAGGCGCTACGCTCGGCGTCCCACAAAGCTGCCGGTGCGGTCGAAGGCGCTGTCGAAGCCAGGCGGCCGCTCACGCCGGCGCAACAGCAGAGTGTAGAAGACGCAGTCCTGGCGGCGTACGCCTCTCTTCGTCAGGGGTTTGGCACGATCAACCTCGTCTTCGGCGACGTTCACCGTATCGGACGAGGTTCCGACTCCTTTCCCGTCGGCGGCGCCGCGATCGATTCGTCGCAGGACAAAAAGGAGCTCAATACCATCGGCGCCTGGGTCCTGGAGCCCAGCGGGGCTGAAGCGATGCGGACCATGGCGTTTCGACCGGACGTCAAGAAGCCCGCCCTGCTCGACGCATACTGCTGTCAGCGCGTGCCCTTCGTGGTCGCGTTTCACCCGGATGGGTCGCTGACCTCCTACTCTGAGATGCTGCCGGGCGTGAGCGAAGATCCGGCCTCACCGCACTTTGGCGATCAGATGCGCCTGGCGAGTCAAGTGGAACTGCGCCCCGACTACTTCTACTTGCGCGACCTGGAGAGGAATACAGAGTCCCGAATCGAAATCGTCGTCACCGGTGGCTCACGGCCGAGGGACACAAGCGAGGTGAGAGATCGCTGACTCTAGGGATAAACGTTTCCGTTTTGTTGCGCGCAAGGTGGATTGTTTGGCCTTGTAATCCCACCCAGCGCAAATTCGATCTCTGCGGCTGGAAGGCATCGGCGCTCCGATAAATCTGGGCTCAAAAGCATCGCTCCAGGATTCACACTATCGCGTCGGCGGCAGGCACTCACTACTTGCTATTGGGCTTTACAGTCTGATTTTCATTCCTTGATCAAGTCCGGATCACGAGCGAACCTGGTCGGTCGGGCAGCAGCTGAAAGGTTCGGTCTGGGAATGCACTTGGACATGAAGAGTAATTAATGTTCATTCTCCACATGTATCGAGCGTACAGTTGTGTTCCTCCGATTCCAGTGGGGTCCTCAATGAATGATACAGACACAATCGCCTATAGCTTGCCCGATGGGAATGTGATGACCCAACTTCGGCCAATTACCGATATCGCGAATGCCGCTTTCACACTTCAGCAGGAGAGTGCCGCGGAGCAGGTTAGTCCACTGCTCCGGCATATCAAACGGATTGTGGAGTGTCTCAAGGAGATCGGTATCGACATTGAGAACCATACTGACCAGCCCTTTGCTTCCGATATGCCGTTGGAAGTGATTGCATTTCAACCGGCCGTTGGGCTGGAGCACGACAAGGTAATCGATACGATCAAACCGACGATCTATCTCCGGGGGTACAGAATTCAGACTGGACAAGTGATCGTTGCGACGCCGGAGAGTTTCACCACGTCTTCTTGATCAGCGTATCGAAGCCGAAGCCTCCGTTTTGATCGCGCGTGGCGCTTACCGCAAACCGCGGGGAGATCTGATACTGGCCCTGGATGGTCTCATTCTGCGTCGAGGCAACATTGGTGGAAAACGTGACGAATAGGTTTCCCGTCACCCGTTGCTGAATGGTGATATTAGCCCCGGGAGGCCCTTGGCTGGTGCCCCCGGAAAGGACCGGATTGATAGAAAGCTGGGATATGCCTGCGACCTTAGAAACCCGGCTTGTTACCTGGCTGCTTACCTGTGACGCCACCAGCGACGTCGCAGCCTGATTTGCCGGAGTAGCATTCGCTGCGCTGGCTTCAGTGGTCGAACCGAACGCCAGCAAGTTGATGATATCGGCGGCCGGCAGCGAGGGATCGGAAGAGTAGTTGGTTCGCAGTTGATCAATTGGCCCATTGAAGCGCATCGAGATGTTGTACTGCTGGATAGTCGTGTTCAGGGCGAGATTCACAACCGGCTGCGTTTCCGAAGGATTGACGAATTCGATCGTTCCACCATTGAGGACGAACCGGTCTCCGTTGAGAATAATGTCCCCGCCACTGAGATTGATCCGTCCCAGGATCACCGGCTCTGCTGCCGTCCCTCGCACCCGCAGATTCGCCGAGCCGTTAACACTGAGCGTCCTGCTAACCAGGTTGAGGTTATTTTCGGAACTCAGGCCCAAATTCAGCTGGATATTTTGAGCCAGCCCCGGCGTTGCAGGCGGGGTAACTCCACCCGAGAATTGATCGATGAAACTGTTCAAATCAAAGGCCGGAGTAAACGAGAGATCGGCGAGCTTGACCTGGCCTCCCAGAACCGCGTTGTCCGTGGTCCCCGCAAGGCGCAGATTGGCATTCAGAGTCTCCCGAACACCTTGCGGATAGAGCATGCGAACGTCGCTCGCTGCGAGCCCAAGATCGAACTGGACCGACGGCCGATAGGCCACTCCACCTTGTGCGGTAAGCGTCCCGCCGCCGACGATCCCCTGAAATTTTGTGATATTGAGGCGGTCTTTGGTCAGCGTCAGCACGCCATTCCCGTGTTGCAAGCCGACCGGCAGATCGCCGCTGGCGAAGTTCGCGTCCACAATTTCTACCTGGCCGCCTAAGTCGGGACTGTTCGTCGCTCCATTCGAATTGATATTGAACCTCAACTCGCCCGAGCTCCTGATATCGGGTGCGAACACCTGTGCCAGGTGCAGATTCACTGTGCCTAACAGCACCAGAGACATGGGGGCGCCGCTGGCCGTGGACATCGACCCCTGAAACTGCAGATCGGTATCCGTGCCCTTAAGACCAGAACGCTCGAGAGTAATGACGGCGTCCTTGTAATCGACGCGGATAGGCGACGTCTCGGATAGCTGCACAGTATTGCCGTAAGCCAGTTTCAGTGTCGGAATCGTGAGGCGCGCTTCCAACAATTTTTTGTTCTTGAGCGGCCCATGGAGCGTGCCATGCACCTCGGTCTGTCCGGTCAGATCGTTAGCCTGCGCGGGTGCATATAAGGCGAAAATAGGCTGCAACGGGATCGCCAGCGTATCGAGAGTAGCGTCTGCGAGGTAGTCCCCTGTCAGGTTGACCTTCGCGTTTGCCCGGATCGTCGTACCCACCGCGGAGGAAGTTAGATTGGCGGTAGCCAGATGGTTGGCTACATTCATCTGCAGGTTGACGTCAGCGATCTTCTGATCCCGGATGTCGACTTGCGGAATCTGCAGCGTGGCATCGATTTGCGGGTTATCGAACCTTCCCGCTCCATTTGCCTTGATGCTGACCACTCCCCTGGCGTCGATATTCTGCGCCTTGAGAGCCTGCAGCTCTTCCAGACGAATGCCAGTCGCAATAAGCTGTGCGTTGTAGCTCTTCTCGCGCGGCCGCATGCTCATCTGGCTCTGCACGTTGCCTGCGGGAAGCTCGACGCCAAGATCGCCGTGAACTTCTTCTCCAGTGCCCTCGAAGATTAACTTCGCAGAGGTAATCGGCTGCTCATAAGCAGTGATATGGGTTATGGAGACGTTTCCCTGCCCGATCGGACTCAATTCGGTCCCGTGTACTTTCACGTTCGCTGCCAGCGTCCCCGTCACCGGCACCTGCTGCCCGGAAAGCTTCACCAGATCCTGAACGTCCAATTGCGAGGCATCGAGTTCGACTTGCAAGGGACTTGCATCCGTGAAGGCCCACTTGTGCAGCCCGGCGCTGGCATTGAAGGTAATTTTTCCGTGAGCGGCCGGTTCCAGATCGGCGTGCTGCAGGCTGGCCTCGGACGGACTCAAATCTACATTCGTTCGAAGCAATCGCCAGGCCGTTCCGTTGAAGCGAAAATTAGAAGCAGTCAACTGTCCTGTCAAATGAGGGTCGCTGGTAGATCCGCGCACGGTACCCTGAAATAACGCGGTCCCTGCCAGGCCCAGCGGCTGAATGGTCTGCCCCGGAGTGGGCGTGCGGAACAACTCTGCCACAGTTTCCAGCTCGCTCAGATTGTTGGATTGAAATTTAAGATCCAGTGTCGACCGCCGGCTCACTACGCCGTTCATGGTTAACGTGCTTTGTGGAGTCCGCAGAAAACTCTGCTTGAGCGCGAGCTCCTGATTGCCGCCTGTATACGTACCGTGAATCGCGCTCTCTACGGGAATAACCTGGGCATTGCCCGATACCCTTCCTTGAATAGCCGCATCAGTATGGGCCACAACATTGTCGAACGTCTTTCCCCAGGCAGCATTCGCCTCCGCATTCAGCACGCCCCCTAAACCAACGTCCTTGGGCATGGGGGAAGACTTCATAGCGCGATTCAGATCCGCAAGCTGGATGCCGCGCAGAGAGGCGTTGAACTTCGCACGCGTATCACCGTCAATGTTGCTCATCTTACCGGTACTGGTGATCACGCCGCCGAAAAGATTCGCCCGGAAATCCTTGAGCGTTGCGTCGCCGTTCTCGAGCGAGTAGTGCGCTGCAATGTCTGTGATCTGCGAACGAAGTGCGGGGGTTTGCACGTCAAGCTGCCGGCTGCTTAGGTCGCCGCGCACCAATACCGTATCGAGGAAAGATCGATTGGCGGCCTGCTGATAATCAACCGAACCAGTCGCACGGATAGATCCATTCGGCACCGACGGGTTATTGAGAATCTTGCGGAGTTGGCTGCCGTCCAGCGTGGTGACATACTGCGCCTGCACTTGAGGGTGGCTATAGTCCTGCACCGTCGCCATCAGCAGAAGCTGCGAGGTATCGCTGGTCAGTTTGGCTTGGGTTAGATGAAAAGTCGTGGGCGTCGCATCGAACTGTGCATCCAGGTTGTGCGGGATCGGCTTGAAGGTCCCTGACTGAAGGTGGCCATCCGCGTAGCTGAGTCTCCCCGAGTACTTCTGCAGCAGGCTGTCGAAGGAAGCGCGGAAATCTACGTTGTGCAGATCGGCGGAGAGAACGCTTTGACGATTGTTATAGTAGACCGCTCCCTGGTTGAGCACCGCATGGCGAATCCCCAAATCGAACAGGCTGGTATTGCTATTGCTGGAACCGCTGCTTTTGATCACCGGGATGTTGGTCACGCCATGCACGTCGGTAAATACCTTCACCACCGGGTGATCGACAATGAAGTTGTCGAGATACCACTTCCTCCGCAGAACCGAGACAATGCGAATACCCACTTCGGCGTGAGCCACCTGGAGCAGCGCAGGATTGGGATAAGGATCGGCTCCATGTACGGTCAGGCCGTAAAGATCGAGGCTAAGATTCGAAAGATGGAGGGCAAAATTCTGTAACTGTACTTGAGTGCCGATGCTCTCACTGGCTCGTTTTTGAACGGTGGCGAGAACGTAATTGTGGAACCGCGCACTATGCAGCACAACCGTGACGGCAATTCCCGTTACCACCGCCAGGGCTACTACACTGATGACCGCCCAGGCAGCTACCTTCCAGAGCCGCGAGTGCGGGCGGCGCTGTCCTGATTCTTGCGTAGGCTTATGCCCTGCGGTGCTCAAGTGACTACCTCCGTCAGAATGCCTGCCCAATGCTCACGAAGTACTGGGTCGATTTGATTCCCGGGACTGGGTTCAGGTTATGCCCGATATCGATTCTTACCGGGCCGACAGGCGTCGCATAGCGCAAGCCCAATCCCACATTGTTCGTGTAGAGCGACGTAAAGTCATGAAATCCGACCAGAGGGAAAACATTCCCTCCATCATAGAAGACAGCCAATCCCAGACCCTGCTTGATAGGCAGCGGAATGCGGGCCTCAGAGTTGAGAAGCAACAGCTCATTGCCTCCGCTGGGCACCTGGATGTAACTGCAGTCCGTGGAAGATCCCGAGCTGCAAACCTGAACCTGCCGCTGCGGTCCCGCGCCATCCAGCGGAAAGCCGCGCAAGGTATTACCGCCGCCGGTGAAAAACGCCTGGCTCAAGGGTACGGCGCTGTTCGCGAAGGGTTGGGCCAGGCCAATGCGCATGCTGTTTGCCCATACGATCTTGTGAGGGAGCGGCCAATAGTGCGCCAACTGGCCGGTCAGTCTGGCGAAGTTCACACTCGAGCCCAGCTTGGTTGGGTTGAAGTCCAATTCGACCGTTTCCAGCGTACCCTTGTGCGCATCCAGGGGGTTGTCGCGGGTATCGTGGGTGAAGTTCGCCGCGATCGTAGAGAGTCGAACATGTTGATCCTGGGGGGGCACCAGCTCGGGAATTTCTATGCGCGTCAAGTCAGTTTGACTGAAGCTATACCGCACGAAAAAGACATCCACCTTCTTCTTATCCAAAAACCTCTGCAGCTGATAACTGCCATTTTCGATCTGGGCGGAATAGATTGGGTTCTCTTCATCGTGCTCGACCAGGGCAGACGTGGTCGAGCCCCATTTTGACCAGCGGAAATAAGGGTCGATGTAGTAGACACCGCCACGCTGATCCAGGCGTCCAGCAAACCCCGTTACAGACAGCGACTCCCCCTTGCCGCGAATATTGTTGTGGGTGTATTGAAAACTTCCGCGCGGCCCGTAGTAGGTAGTCTGGTTGGTAGTGAAGTTGGACGGCAATCCGACCGGTGGCAGCCCCGGGATCGCCACGGTGCCACTAGGAACGCTGCCTCCGCGATTGACCACTTCAAAACCAAAGCCGTAGGTTATCTGGTTCCTCCTGGCCTCGTGGACTTTGATCAGCACATCTTCACTGGTCTGAGTTGTGATCTGGCGCCTGGGATCCACTTCCGCCCAGTCAAATACTCCCGTATGGCTGTAGAGCTGGCTTTCCGCCGTGAGCAGCTGGGTCTCGGTAAGCGGGTGGTTGGGAACAATTGTGGCCACGTCCTGGTCGATGAGCCTCTGCTGGGTTTGTGCGCGCCCCAGGGTCACAACATCATGGGTATAGACCTGTGGACCTTCATAGATGTGATAGACCACGTTGATGTGATGAGGATCTTTTTTCGACACTACAGTTGCTGTTTGACGGAAGCTGGAGGTCAGATAACCGGCCTGCAGATAATGCGCGACGATACTGGCACGGTCTGCCTGAACAAACTTTTGCGAATAGGGCTTACCGGCAGCAAGCTTCAGCCCATCGGGCGCAAACTTTGCTTCCGGGAAGGTATCAGCGCCCTCGATCCGTAGCGAGCTCACAATATCCCTTGGTCCCTCGGTTACACGGAAGGTCACCCTCACATTGCCATCGCTGCGGCTCACTGAGGGCGAGACCTGCGCACTGCTAAATCCCTCAGACTGGTAGAGGGCGGTGAGATTCTTGGCACTCGCGCGAACCAGTTGCTCACTGTAGTTACCGGGCGAAAACATGCGCGACTTTTTTACGGTAATCAGCGCTGTCAGATCCGGTGTCTTGAGCTGACTGTTGCCGGCCACACTCACCGCGGTCACTTTGTGCTTCTTGCCCTTGGTGATGACGTAAACGATAGTGTCCACCGCGTCGTGCTTATGAAACTCAGAGTCGACGTTGACGTCGAAAAATCCCTTGTTCTGAAAATAAGAAACCAGCGCCTGACGGCCTTCCTGCACCAGCTCCGGATCGACCCCCACTCCCTGGTAGACCGGCAGCAACGATTTCCTGGTCCAGCTCCAAAGGTGTGCACCCTTCACCTGCACATGAATGGTGGGACCCGTCTGCACATCGAACTGAATATCGGCGCGGTTGGTTTCCGCAATGTAGGCAGCTCCGGCAAGTTTCACCTGTGCGGCCAGCCTGTTTTGCTTCTCCAAACGCTTTTGCAGATATTTCTGGGCATTGGTCAGTGTGGCCCGGCGATAGTTCTTCCCCGGACGGATAGCCGCTCCCCTGACTCGCGCCCCCACGCCCTGGAGGCTCCTGGTCATTTTGGCCGCTTCTTCCGGTGTTGTATCGGCAATAGCGACGCTGCCGAATTTAGCGCGCCGATTGAGGCTCACCATGAACCGTACATTCGCTAAGTTGTGCGTGGTGTCCAGGTTTACCTGGGGACGAACCTCGGCTTCAAAATATCCTTGCTGCTGAAAGAAACTAAGCAACGCGCCGGAGTCTTTCTGGACGTCTCCTGCATTGAAGGGCGCCTGCGGTGGAAAATTTGCGATTTGCACCAGTCTCGAATAAGGAAACTGTTCCGCACCAGGGAACTCAAAGATCCCAAACCAGACCGCGGGCTCGACGATCAGCAGCACCCGCACCCCGTTTGCATCGGGCTCGATTTGCAGCTGAACTTCGTCGAAATTTCCAGCACTCTTCAGCGCGACTATGCTTTGATCGACTTTTTCTCTCGAGAACGGCTCCCCTGCATGCTGTTGCAAGAGGGGCAGTAACTTGCTGGTATCCAGATTCGGACGCCCCGCGATCTCAACCGTAGTAACGTTCTGCCCCTCGTAGGAATACAAGATAGCCTGGCTGTTCGGAGCAGTCTTGGGAAGTTGCCCGGGCTGGTTCGTATTCTGCGCACCTAGCCCGGTACACAGGGCCAATATGCTTGCGGCCCACAGGCTTTTTTTCGTCTTCCCGACCTTGGATTGAGCCGTCCCTCGAAAAAATCCCACCAACAGCTCAATCCACACCATCACCCCATCAGATGCACGAAAAGCGGGACGCGGTTTGATGAGCCGCGGCTTGACGTTGTATCGAAATGCGACGTGCAAACTAGGAAGCCGATGGACCGACAATCTCAGGTTTCAGTACGCCCGCAGACGCAAGCTTCTTTTCGTGCACTGCGGCCTCTATTTCGCTATTGATCTCGCCTCCGAGCAAAAGCATCAGACCGCTGAGATAAAACCAGGTGAGGAGAATGATGACAGTGCCCAGTGAACCATAAGTCGCCGAATAATTATTGAAGTAGTGAACATAGAAGCGAAGGCCAAGCGAGGCTGCAAGCCAGCCCAGCATACCGAGCGCGGAGCCAGGCGTGAGCCAACGCCATTGGCTCACTTTAACATCTGGCCCGAAGTAATAGATGAGTGCGAAGAGAAGCGAGAGAAACGCCGTGGCCACGAGCCAGCCCAGAGTCCTCAGGGAGCCTGCGGCCAATACGGCAAGGAAGTGATGATAGATATGGAGGTGAGCGAGTCGGGCTAGGAAGTCTGCCGCCAGCAGCGAAGCCAGCATAAGGGTGATGACGATGGAGAGAATGAACGTGATGCCGATCGCGGATAGCCTGGCCCTCCAGTACGGCCGGCTTTCCTTCACCCGGTAGACCACATTCAGGCTGTCTTGAATGGCAGAAAACCCTACGGAAGCAGACCACAGGGCCGCGACCAGGCCGAAGGTTAACTTGCCGCTGCTGGCGGAGGCTGTGGTTTGATTAAAGGCCTCAAGCACCGTCCCTAAGGCGGCAGGAGGAACCACAATCGACAGATACTGCAGCAGATTCTCGTAGATGTGTGCGGCTGAGCGAGCCGCCAGACCAAGCACCGCGCAGGCCGTCAACAGGGTGGGAAACAGGGCGAATAGAAAATAAAAGCCGAGCTCGGCCGAACGTCCCAGCAGGTTATCGGCAAACATGGCGTTCCAGGTATTTTTCACGATGACCCTGGCGGCCACGCCTTCAAGGTTCCATAGAGATTGCAGCGGAGAGCGGGAGACATAACTCCAGACCTGTTGGCGGAAGCTGCGAGCAGGACCGGGTTCGTTTCCGACCGGGTCGCCTGACATGGGGCGGGCGTTGGTCATTCTCTGGGCCACGGACACTACTCCTCAGCTGCACAACAACGATCTGGCCGCGTGCTTAGAGAGAGAGACTTTAAGCTCTCTGTGTTGCTCGCCGCGCGGCAGCAGCCAACACTCCTTTTCATAGCGCCCACAAACCCGAAAAGGAAACCGCAGATCCCTGCCCTACCCCGGATTTCCGGTGGAACCTGGTGGCGTTAGCCCGCTTCATGCGCCTTTCCATACCGAAAGACGCACACGCAGCCTGTCCAGAGTGGCGAGGTCTGTTTTCGTGACGGGTCGATTCCCCTTCACAAATGAATTGTCATCCCGTCGGAGCGTAGCGCAGTGGAAGGATCTGCTGTTGCTTTTCAGGGTTCCTCAAGCCTCACGCTTGTCCACAAACCTCGGCCGCCCAATCAGGTACACAGGAGCAAGCCAACGGCCCGGGGCGTAACCTGCCGTCCACTCATACTGGGGAAAGCCGGTGGTCAGCGCCAGCAGCTCCTGCGGTGTGCGAGTGCGAAAGCAGGAGACCATGCCATCCCACAGGACCAGCAGCGGGATCAGTGGGAGCACGTAAGTCAGCAGCAGTCGCGACCAGCGAAAGGGCCGCATGAGCGGGGTGAGAATCCAGGCAAACACCGGCATCAGCAGCATTGTCGCAAACGCCCGCAGGGTGCGAGAAGTCACCTCAGCCATCGCAAAGCCTTCACCACTGCGCACCGCGTCCCCGAGCACATCGCGCGCGACGGCATCGGGAAAATGATGGAACGAGGAAAAAATAGTGCGAAAGCCGCTGAGTGACCCTGGCACGCTGGCTGCATCTACAGAGAAATTCACGCTGCGGATGTAGGGATCCACTCCCAGCCGGGCGGAAAGCACGTCACTGGGAAACTTATCCGTCAGGACCACGGTGAGCGGCGCGTGTTTAGCCAACGCGGAACGCCACCCAGGACTCAGCCACGGGCCCCCGCCGCCAGAGCAAAGATCTACGACGCGCGTGTCGCCACAGTCACTGATGGCCCGGAAGATCGCCCCCTGGACGGGCCGATAAACATCCGTCCGGTTGATGATGGCCTCAAGACAGTCCGTGGCACCATGCCGCACAGCTTGAGGGCACCACGCTTGGTCCAGGACTTCAAAGAGCTGAAGACGCCGCAAACCTTATTGCCAATCTCTCCACAAAGCCATGGCCCCGAGCAGACCCTCCTCGTTAGAGATGATCTTGATTTCGGAACCGTGCTTAAGAGTTACTTTCTTGGCGTTGCCACCCCCGATGTACAGGGTGTCCCAATTAAAGGTCGCGGCGGTTTGTTCCACCGCGCGTTTCAACAACTTGTTCCAGCGTCTCAGACCGTACTTCTGCAGTCCGCGCCTGCCCAAGTAATCTTCATAGGTCTTCTTGCGCCACGGATGATGTCCCAGCTCCAGCCCAGGGCACAAGACACCGTCAGTGAACAGGGCCGAACCCATACCGGTGCCCAGAGTAATAACCAGCTCCACTCCATGGCCCTTGATCACCGCGTAGCCACCGACTGCGCAATCGTTGGCCATGCGCGCCGGCTTGCCCCAACGCTTCTCCAGCGTTTTCGCCAGCGGGAACCCAATCCACCCGGGATCAAGATTTGCGGCGGTGAGCGTTTTTCCTTGCTTGATTACCCCAGGGAACCCGACGGACACGCGATCGAAGAGGGGAACGCTTACCTTGAGCTCGTCAAGGGCAATCAGGATCGCGGTGGGGGTTGCCGGATCCGGTGTGGGTACCCGCAGCCGTTCGCTAATCGGCCTGCCTTCCGGACTTAGCGCCTGAATTTTTATACCGCTGCCACCGATATCGATGGCCAGAGTAATCGGACCTTCTGGTGCCTTGGTAGCCTCTCGAGCCATAGTCCTCCGGAGCCCAAACACTTGCCATTCTACTAGTTACCGCGTGGCAAGGCTTCAAGAGGTGCCGCCCTTCTTACCCCCTTTGGCTTCCCTTCTTAGGCGTCGGGCTTACTTAGTCAGAGCTCCTTTTTCGCGTTTCGCCGCCTTGGCGGTCGATTCCTTTCTCTTTCCGATGCGGAAGCCGGCCTCTTCCGCCTCCTCGCAGGCCTCCTGAACCCTTTGCTCGATCGCCTTAATCGACTGCGTGGGTCGCGAAGCAAGGGTCTTCTTCCCTGCAACAGCCGGCGGCGCCTCCCCTGGGGCAGCCAGCTGTAATAGATCGGGCAACTGCGCCCACCACAGAAGCTGCTCGTGAAGCTCCTTGTTGAAGTACCACTCCCCTGCCGCCTCGTGCACCTTAAGCAGCCAGCGTGCGTCGCTATCGTCCCAGAATCCGCGTGGGAAGCCGGCGAAAGCATCGTCTGTTGCAGCTTTGGCCGGCTTGGCAGGCAGCAGCGTCTGCAACAGGAAAGCCAGCCTCACCCGTGCAGCGGCGCGCCAGCCATCCTCACTAATGTCACCGCCCCCGGCAAAGGCCCGGGCAAGAGGTTCACGCAACCGCAGCCGATCGAAAAGGGCCAGCGCCCTCATGGCGGAGTCTTTGCCTGCGACCGATTCGGCCATGCCCCCAATAACCACGCACGCCAACGCAGGACCCCAGATTGCGCTGGCGTGGAGAGGGAGGTCGATGCTGGGCAAAACCAACTTGGCTTCGCGCGACCAGGGCTCGGAGAGCTCAGTCTCCAGGGCCGGCAACCCCGTAACCGCATGCACTTGCCGGCAAATCCCCAGCCATAGACCCTTCTCGTCGGTGTCTACCGGCGAGCCAGTCTTGCGACCATAGAAGGCCAGTCCTTCGGTTGCGAAACGTAAGCTGAGTCCTTCAATTCGTTGCAGCAGCTGCGCTGCCGGAGTGGATTCCGCAGCCTCCTCGCCGCAAGCAGGCATAGGCTCTGAAAGACCGGCCAGCTGCTCCACCAGATCGGCTTGCAGCAGGCAAGCCAGAGAGTGGTGCAGCGGGGCTACTTCGAGAGCCAGAAGCGCATCATCCAGGTTAGGCACGCCGCGGCCGTTCAGGTGGTCACACAGCAGATCCCAGCGGTAGTCCCCATCCGGCCTTAGCTCTCGCCAGTCGAGAAACACGTGGCAGTTGTAAGCCTGCAGCTCTATCGAGTACCCATTGGAGACAATCTTCGACGCCCGCTCCAGATGTTCGAGGCCGGTGGTGACATCACGGAAGGCAAGAAACAGGTTGCCATCGTTGGGCAGTCCAAATGCGCCTCCCAGCGTCTGCTGGCGCAGATGTCCGGCGCCCTTGTCGGCATAGCTGGCAGACTGGTGAATCGTGCCGTACGTGGTTGCAAACCGGTTGTGATAGATGATTAATGCCCGGTGTTCGCCGCGCCGGTTGGAATAGGCGAAGACATTCTCATCCACCGAACCATCGGACCGGTAGAAGTCGAACAGCAGAAAATTCTCGCTCTCGGCAAACAACCAGCGCTTGTGCAGCAGAGGCGCGATCTCCCGGTCGTGGCGCGCTACTAATCCGATATCCGGATCCTCCTGGTAGCGAGCGCGGCGGTACTCCATACCGTACTTTTCCGTGAAACCCTCGATTTGACCGTGTCCAAACATGGGCAGTCCGGGAAGGGTGGCCATCATGGTCGCAACCCCGAAGCACTTGTCGCCATTACCGAACTGGTCAATTGCCGTCCGCTCATCGGGATTGCTCATAAAGTTAACGTAACGCTTGAGAATATCGGGATCGAATTCGATGGTGTTCTTGATCACCGAGCGATACTTCGCATTGTCCTCGTCGCGCATCATGTTCATGAAGGCGCTGTTGTACACCCGGTGCATTCCCAGGGTACGGACGAAGTAACCCTCCATGAGCCAGAACGCTTCGGCCAGCAGCAGCGTGCCGGGAACCTCACGGGCCACACGATCCACCACCTCGCGCCAGAACTCTTCCGGCATGGCACGGTCGAAGTCGGCCTTGCTCATGCTGTATTCGGCGCGCGACGGGATGGCTCCGCCGGTGCCTGGGATGGGAAACCACAACCGCTGGAAGTGGCGTTTGGCCAGAGTCATCGCCGCGTCGAAACGGATGATGGGAAATAGCCGGGCCACGTGCAGGATGGTCTGGATCACCTGCTCTCGCGCCGCTGGGTTCAGGTAGTCGAGCTGAGCGGTGTCGTTCCAGGGAAAGCTGGTGCCGTCGTTGCCGTGGTAGACGTACCGGGTATCGCCGGTCCATTTGTCGCGGCGGCGAAAGACCACCGCGGCATCGGACTGCTCATAATAATGATCCTCGATCTTGATCTCCACCCGGCCATCGCGGGAGAGGTCTGGCCCTTCAAACCGATAGGCTGGATAGGGACTGTCGGGGCGGGACATGAACCATTCCGGGTGCTCGATGACCCAACTGGAATCGATGCCCATGTGATTGGGAACCATGTCGCTGGCCAGCCTGACTCCGTGGGCAAAGGCACGGTCGCGGAGGTTGCTATAGGCCGCCTCGCCGCCCAGATCGTGTGCGATGTCGTATCCGTAAAGGGAATACGCAGATGCCACCGCATCCTGGTTGCCGCACAGTTGCTTGATGGTCTGGGAGGCCGTGCTTCTTTCCCAGACGCCGATCAGCCATAGAGAGTTGATCCCGTGCCCAGCCAGCCGGCGAAGCTCTTCATCGGGTATTTGATCCAGGCGAAAGATGTGGCGGCCGTAAAAGCGGGAGAGCTGCTCCAGCCACACATAGGTGCTCTTGGCGATGAGCACTGTGGTCGGCATCCACTCCTGGTCCTGGCTGAAACGCTCGCTCTCCTCGACCGCCGAGAGATACGACGGCACCTCGCCCCGCTTGTCCGCGTTCCAGGGAAGGTTTCGCCGCCGTCCCGCGTTGGCGTCGGAGGGATGAAACCGCATCCAGATCGCGATGTCTTCTTCCTTGAGCACGTCGATCGCCAGCAGCAGCTTGGAAAGAGCGTCGCCGATCAGGTCGGCCCAGTGTTCGATGATGTAGGCGAGCTGGCCGCTGAGAGAATCCGGCGAAGCCAGGGCCGGGCCTCGCAGCATGTCGATCAGGTTGAGCCTCTTCGCGCCCAGCGGAGGCCGGGTGCTGAAAAAATCCCGCAGCCCGGTGGTGATTTGCTGATAGCGTGTGACCGCGGCGAGAGACTGATCGGCGAACAGCTCGGAAAAGGGTTTGAAGGCGGGGTTGGCATTGGCCAGCCACAACAGCATCATTTCTTCAAAAGCCACCGCCCGGTTAGCGATGCCGTCGGTTGCGCCGGCCAGCCACTCAGCCGCGTCCTTTTCTTTGCGGTAGACGTCGGCAGTGGGAAACTGCTGCACAAAGGCCAGGATGGTCTTATCCAGTTCCGCTTTGCCCAGGCGGGCGTCAAACCATTCCAGCGCTCCCGCGATAACCGTGGGATCCACGCGCCGGCGGTAATAGTCGACCAGGGCATGACTCATCTCGTCGATCAGGCCCATGGCATAGAGCGCTCCAGGCTGGATCGCCTGCGTCGGGTCCTTTTCGGCTCCCCGCCGCTCGTTCATGCGATAAGCGAACTCCCGGCTGGCACCCAGATTGGCGAAGACTACGTTGCCGCTGAAAGCAAAAAGTGTCTGGTTAAATTCATAGCGATCGCGTGCTTCACGGGAAACATGGAATTCCATCGGTACCTTCCAAAACACTTCTAATTTGGGCAGCTTGTCTGTTCGATGCGGAATTTCGCTCCGGCAGGTACCTAAACTGCCGCGAACCCGTTCCGGGATGCCCACAAGCCAAGGGCGGGATGGGAAATGAAGAATACTTCCTCGCCATCGACGGTGTTCCAGCCATCTTGCATTTTGGCCGGGTTGTATCGCGCGATGGTGCTGGCCAGATCGGCATAGCGGAATCCTACGCCTTCTATCTCTTCCCGGCTCAGGCAACCGGGACAATAAGTGATGCTGAAGCGGCCTTCCGATGAACTGTGGATAAGATGCGCGGCTGTACTGAGCTCGGCCGCCAGGTCAGGGTTGTTTTTGACCTTTTCGAGCGTCGCCAGGGTGCCGTGATAGCCATACCTGCGAATCATGCGGTCGATGGTGGGGTCTTCTCCAAACTGCTTTACCCCGGGAGCTAGCACGATGAGCTCGGCGCCATCGGCCAGCGCCATTCGCGTGCGATATATGGCTTTGTTCCCCAGCCAGGTGCTGTGGAACTCCTCCGGATCCAGGTAGACGACTGCTTTGCGTATAGGCCGATCCATGAGCTGGATGTTGACCTGGACGCTGAGCTCGGAGGCCAGGCGAAAACATTCCAGGTCGTCGCCAACGAAAAGACCGCGCGCCACCAGTTCCCCGGCTCGATTGGTACCGATCACCGTCAATACGTACACAATGGGGATATTGCCAAGAAACTCGTCGGAAGCCCGATTCAAGACGTTCCGGACCGGGTTATCCGCCCTTCCCATGATCCGCTCCATGCCTACCACCGCTCCCAGATAGTGGCTGCGGCCAATGCTGAGCGGTCCGGCCGTACCGATCAGGATGTTCTTGTTGTAGTTGGCCAGGCCGATCACTTCGTGAGGCACCACCTGGCCGATGGAAAGCACCAGGTCGAAACCGCCTTTTGGAATCATTCGATTCACTTGCGCCGGCCATGTGTAGTCGAGCAGACCGCCTGACTGCTCCTGAATGAAGCTTGCCGGCAGCTCGCCCAGCGTGACCACATCCGTGCGCCAGTTGTGCACCGCAAAGAGCGAGTGCGGAATGTCGCCGAACATGCGCGTAAGCGCGGCCGGCGTCATGGCGGTGTGTGTTCCCAGGGCAGGTAGCACACAGCCCAGCCGATCGCCGTAGTAGTCGTAGGCATATTGGGTGAGTTCGCCGGCACGGGAGTGGAAGCGGCTACCATCCGGGGGTACGGCCAGTATTTTGCGCCGATCCCCAAGCCGGTCAAGCGCCTGGTAGAGCCCGTCGCGCAGAGACTTTGGCGAAAGCTCGGCTTCCGGGCCACCCTGCCGCCAATAAAGACTCATAGCCGGTATGCCTTGCGCGCCAGCTGATAGGCCAAGGCGTGAGCCACTTCGACTGCCTCATCTTCGTCCAGTTGATGTTCTGCGACCAGCTTTGCCAGAAAAGCGCAGTCCACGCGGCGTGCAACGTCATGCCGCGCCGGGATGGAGAGAAAGGCGCGCGTGTCGTCATTGAATCCCACGGTGTTATAGAAGCCGGCGGTCTCGGTGGTCAGTTCGCGGAAGCGCATCATGCCTTCGGGGCTGTCGTAAAACCACCAGGGAGGCCCCAATCGCAGGCAAGGATAATGCCCTGCCAGCGGCGCCAGCTCGCGACTATAGGTCGATTCATCCAGGGTAAACAGGATGATAGTGAGCGAGGCGTCGTTGCCGAAGCGCTCCAGCAGCGGCTGCAGCGCATGAACGTATTCGGTCGGCATGGGAATGTCCGCGCCCACGTCACGGCCAAAGCGGGTAAAGACCTGGCGGTTGTGATTGCGCCGGCTGCCGGGATGGATCTGCATCACGAGGCCGTCCTCCAGGCTCATGCGTGCCATTTCAGTCAGCATCTGGGCGCGAAACAGCTCCTGCTCGGCGGCGTCGGCACTGCCCGCGATCACTTTGTCGAAGAGCGCGGCAGCTGCGCTGGATGAAAGGTCGGCCGTCCTGGCGGTCGGATGCCCGTGGTCGGTCGCCGTACAACCAAGTTTCTTGAAGCGCTCGCGGGCGCGGCGGAGAGCCAGCAGATAGCCTTGCCAGCGCGAGCAATCCTCGCCGTGCATCTCGCCCAGCCGCTTCACATTCTGGCGGAAGCCGTCGAATTCCGGGTCGACCACCGAATCGGGACGAAAGGTAGGCAGGATGCGCGCCTTCCAACCCGAGTCGCGGATCGCTTGATGGTAGGTCAGCGGATCGAGCGGCGGGTTGGTGGTGGCCAGCACCTCGATGTTGAATTGATCGTAGAGCGCTCGAGGACGAAAAGCCGGAGAGGCCAGCTTGGCGCTGATGGTGTCGTAATAGTTGCCGGCATTGGCGCCGCAAAGCCGCTCTTCGAGGCCGAATAATTCCTGGAAGGCGAAGTCCAGCCACATCCGTGTGGGCGTGCCGCGAAAGAGGTAATACGACTCAGCAAACCGAATCCATATCCGACGCGCCTCATCGGCATCCATTTCTTTTTGCCCGATGCCCAGATCTTCCATTGCAATGCCCTGGCTGTAGAGCATGCGGAAAACGTAGTGATCGGGAACGATGAAGAGACTGGTGGGGTTGGGGAATGCCTCGTTATCCGCGAACCAGCGCGCTTCGGTATGCCCGTGCGGGCTGACGATCGGTAGATTGCGAACGGCTCCATATAGCCTGCGGGCAATGGCCCGGATGGTGGGTTCGGAAGGGAAAAGGCGGTCATCGTGAAGAATGGTCACGCAACCATTTTCGCCTGTGAGCCGGTTTTCTGCACAGGGGCTGTCTCCCTTACCGGGACTGTCGCACCGCCGATGAAAGAAACAGCAGGTCCCTCCTGTTTTCAGGTACCCAGACCTTAGAGCACCGGCTTTATGGCTTGCTCCGACCTTAGGCGATCTTGTCCAGGACCCGTTTGAGCTTTTGAGCAGGTGCTTCCTGACCTTGCAGCTGGTCGAAGGCATTGCGGGATTTGGCGCTTTGCTCTGCCCAGCACTTGGGGCGCGTGAGCCGGACCAGCCAGTCGGCGATCTCCTCCGGTCCGGAGCAGGTGGCCGCAGGATCAAGGCCAAAGTTGTTCAAAAAGCCGCTCGTCGCAGAGGCCTTATGGACCGTACCGACGATCGGCAGTTCCACGGCCATGTAGTCGAGAATGCGGGAAGGGATGGAGTATCGACTCCTGAGGTCACACCTCGGATCCAACTTGGGACCGGGCAAAAAGGCGACGTGACTACGGCTGAGTTCCTGATCCAGGTCCCGCTGCGTGGGGAGAAACCCACGAGCGTTGACTCGCTCCTTGAGGGTGGTATCGGCTTGACGCAGAATTTTGGGAGAGCCCAGAAAAGCCACCTCGACCTTTAACCCTCTACGCTCGAGCAGAGCAATGGCCTGATCCAGATCGTCCAAACCCTCCGCGTAAGAACTAATGTTGCCGTGCATGACGATCTTAAGCGGGCCTCGATCGCGGGACATGGCCTTCGCCGTCGACGCATCTCTCGAGAAAGAAAGTAACTCGGCATCGCTCCGTATGAAAGACACATCGTCCAGCAGCGGCTGACTTACGCAAAAGACGCTCTCCGCCCGATCCACCAATTCCCTCAGTGCACCGCTCGCAACGTCGCCCTGCAACACATCCCAAAGATGAAGCACGAAAGGAGCTCCGACCAGGTTCGCCAGCTCAAGACAACGTGTGGCATCGGTTTCGCTCAGTGGCGCGACATACGCGCTTGACACGCGTTCGCGATATTGGTTGATAAGGCGATTGGCAAACGAAGGCCGTAGATCGCTGCCGCTCCACGAACTGATGCGCAGCCGTTCACAGGCCCGCAACAGCTTGGGATTGTGGAGGAACGAATACCGGCTGAGTACGGTGTTCTCAAACAGAACCGAGCGCGGATCCGGCTGCTTGAGGCTGCTGCTCCACCAGTGAAAATGCAGCCAGTCCTGGTGTGGATCCATCAAGCGAAGCGTTTGTACACCAATCGCCGTGCGCGGCGAAAGCGAAAACCGATTAATAAAGAGAGGAACCCGATTGTTCGAACGCATAGATCTGCCCCGTGAACATATATCGGACTTCATCGGGGGAGATTTCAGTACCGGGTAATTACAAATTCAACCGGAGTATACCAGCCGCGCATCGGCAGACTGTTACTACCATAGTGTTATTACCGTGGTGCGGATCGAATGCATTTTAGCAACAATAGGCTCCCAATGCATCCCGCGCCGATCGAGGCCGCCATTGTTCCTATCTTTGCCATATCCAGCAAGTCTCCATCGCCCAGTGCAAGCGAGGCGATAAACAGCGACATGGTAAAGCCAATACCGCACAGCCAGCTGGCGCCGAAGATCAGGCCCCAGGAGACGGATGCGGGCCGAGACGCCAGTCCGGTATAAGCGGCCAGCCGCGCAAACATGGTGATGCCCAAAGGCTTGCCCAGCAGCAAACCCAACAGCACCCCCAGGGTAATTGGATGGGTCACGGCGGCACCAACCTTGCCCAGGATGTGGACCCCCGCATTGGCAAAGGCGAAGATCGGCATGATCAGAAAGCTGACACATGGCTGCAGGCCGTGCTCAATGCGGTGCAGCGGAGATTCGATCATTTCGCATTTCTGCTCCAGCGCATGGATAGCATGGTGCGCTTGTGCAGAATTTAGATCGTGAGTTTCGAATTGATCGAGCAGGTAGCGGCTCTGGCGAAGAAATTCCGTCTTGTTGAGTGAGTTCCGGGCAGGAATCGTAAAGGCCAGCAGGATGCCTGCGATCGTCGCATGCACACCAGAGTTGAGCACCCCGAACCAAACGCACACTCCAATCAGTGCATAAACAACAGGATTGCGAATGCCGAGCCAATTGGCACCAAAGGAGACGGCGACGCCCACGAAACTCAGGCCCAAAGCGACCAACGAAATATGTTTGGTATAAAACATCGCGATTACCAGCACGCCGAAGATGTCGTCCACGATGGCCAGCGCGGCGACGAAGACCTTCAGCCCCACCGGCACCCGGCTGCCCAGCAGCGCCAGCACGCCGAGCGCAAAAGCGATATCCGTCGCCATCGGAATGCCCCAACCATCAGCCCCCAGACCTCCTTTATTAATCGCTGCATAAATCAGCGCGGGAACGATCGACCCGCCGATAGCAGCCATGAAAGGAAAGGCAGCTTTCTTGAAAGTCGAAAGCTCGCCGATGAGCACCTCGCGCTTTATTTCGAGGCCAACCAGGAAGAAAAAGATCGACATGAGGCCATCGTTCACCCATTCATGGTTGCTCTCGGAGAGAGAGACGTTACCCAGCGTGATGGTGGCCTGCGTGTACCACATCTGGTGATAGCTATGTTCCCAGCGCGAGTTAGCCCAAATCAGCGCCGCCGCGGTGGCCACCAGGAGCAGAATGCCGCCCGCGGCTTCCATCCTGGCGAAGCGGGCAAAAGGACTGGTAATTAAATCGATCGGCGGCCGTGAACTGGATTGGTCGGTCGGCAAAGACAACGTCGTCTCCAGGTGGGGTTTGCTCTCCAGAGCATACTAGCTGGCGCCAAAATACTAATAAATTAGTTGACAATTCAAAGGGACCGCAGTAGCCTTTATTTCGGGACAACTGTATGCCACCTAAAAAATCGCCCACGCTCACCGAAGCGGAACTGCGGCTGATGAAGATTCTCTGGGCACGCGGTGAGTCGACGGTAAATGAAATTGCCGCCGCACTCCCCAAAAAGAATGCCCTGGCCTACAATTCGGTGCTCACGACCATACGGATTTTGGAGCAAAAGGGATACGTGCAGCATCGGAAGGAAGGTCGTGCTTTTTACTACGTGCCCCTGGTAGCGGAGGAAGAAGCCGGCAGCTCGGAAATTCGCCTGGTATTGAGCCGCTTCTTCGGTAACTCGAGGGAAAAGCTGATGTTATCGCTGCTGGGCGACGGCGATGTAACCCCGGAAGAGTTGCAACGTCTAAGAGAGGCGATCCGGCAGGCGGAGTGAATCACCCGATGGAAGCGACTGTATTACAGCAATTGATTTCGACCGGTCCCGCGGAGCTGCTGATCGCCAGCATCTGGCAGGGACTAGCGTTGACCGCTTTTGCTTGGGCTGCGCTCAAACTCGCTCCCGGATTGCGTGCTTCTACCCGCTTTACGTTGTGGCTGATCGTTTTCCTGCTGGTGGCATTGCTGCCCGGCTTCGCACTCAGCCGTGACCTGTTCAGCGTTTATCCCTCCGCCCTCCCCAGCGTGCCGCAAACAGGTTTCTCGCTGCACCTTAATATCGGGTGGGCCTTTGTCCTCGAAGCAGTTTGGGTGCTCGCTTCCCTGCTCTCGCTTGCCCGCCTGCTCGCCAGCGGGCACCAGACGAGAGTGGTCTTGCGGAACTCCGTCCCTGTTTCCGGCCTCGATGAAGAGATCCAGTCAGTGTTGCAGCGAAACGGCAAGCGTTCGGTTGAAGTGCGACTTTCGGATGCGGTGGATGCGCCCAGCGTGATCGGCTTCTTCCGTCCCACCATCGTCTTGCCTCGCTCGCTGTGGAGTGAACTGACGCCGGACGAACTGAAGCAGATCCTTCTGCATGAAAAGGCTCACCTGGACCGTGGGGATGATTGGACCAATTTGTTACAGAAGCTGTTACGCGCTGCCTGCCCGCTGAATCCTGCTCTTTTTTGGGCGGAGCGGCACCTTTGCCGGGAACGCGAGCAAGCCTGCGACGATGCCGTGCTGGATGCGGCCGGCAATGCGCGCGCCTATGCGACGTGCCTGACGAAACTTGCTGAAAACAGGCTGGTGAGGCGGGTAACTTCGCTGGCGCCTGGCCTGTGGCACCGGCATTCAGAATTGGCAGGCCGGGTGGAGAACATTCTCCATCGCCGGCGCAATCTGGGTCCCTTGTTTTCTCGTGGGCTGGTGGCGGCTGGGCTGATGGCTTCGCTTTCCGGTGTGTTCATGCTCCAGCGTTGCCCGGATGTCATAACCTTTGCCAGTAACTCCCCGGTTACGGCTGCTGTACTGCCGGCCTACCCGGACCAACCGCAAGCCCGGTATCAGGAAGCAGTCTTCCATCCCGCGATGGGCCAGCCTGCCGAGCGCGCGAGCGTTCTGCCCAAGCCTCATTCCCGGCAGCAGGTTCACACTTCACACCGCCTGCAATTCGTGCAGTTGACTGAAGACGAGGACGGCGGAGACATCACCCTCATTCTTTTCACCGTGGAAGTCCCGCAGACTTCGAGGGTCTCTCACGGCGAGCCCCGTCAAACCCCTCCCACTCCCGATAGCTGGATCGCTTTCCAGATTTAAGAAACTTCACCATGAAAGAGGAAAAACTCATGTCCACAGAAACTAATTTATTAAGAGCACAGGCCAGGCGCTTCGCCGGGCCCATGCTGGCTTTGGCTCTCATCCTGTTCACTGGAGCGTTTGTCTTCGGCCACAAGCACGTCGACGCCGCAACCGCTGCTGAGAATCCGATTGCACCTATCAACAACGCGAGTATCGATCCTCTTCTGGCGCTCGACCAGGCAACCGAAGCGGTAGCTTCACGGGTTACACCCGCAGTGGTCAACATTGCCGTCACCTCCCACCGGTCCGAGCAGCCGGCGATGGAGAGCGAGGGCCAGGGCGAGGGCGACAATCCTTTCTCGCAGTTTTTCGGCCCGGGATTCGGCCCTGGATCCGGCCAGCAGTTCGGCCACGGTATGCCAGGCATGGGCCACGGCCAACGGCAGATTGAGCATGGTATTGGCAGTGGTGTAATCATCTCCCCTGACGGATACATTGTGACCAACAATCACGTGGTCGATGGGGCGATGGAAGTTCGGGTAACCCTGCATGACCGCAGGAGTTTCCCGGCCAAGGTAATTGGCACCGACAAACTTACAGATTTAGCCGTGGTCAAGATCAACGCTAACGACCTGCCTGCGATTGCCTGGGGTGATTCGACCAAGCTGGTTCCCGGACAATCCGTCCTGGCAATCGGCAACCCCTTCGGCCAATTTCAGTTTTCAGTTACCCGCGGTATCGTCAGCGCGGTAAATCGGTCCAACCCGTTTAGGGATGACGCACGCAAGCCGGGAGGATTTATTCAGACCGACGCCGCGATCAACCCCGGCAACTCCGGTGGCCCGCTGGTCAACGCGCATGGTCAACTGGTCGGCATCAACACCTTTCTGATCTCGGATACGGGAAACTTCTCTGGTGCGGGCTTTGCTATCCCCACCCAGACGGTGCGTCCCGTAGTCGATGCGCTGATGAAGAATGGTGTGGTTCATCATGGATACCTGGGAGTTGGTCTGAACGATATAACTCCTGAGAACGCGAAGTTCTTCAACCTGACTGGAAACACCGGGGCACTGATTGCTTCGGTAACTCCCAACTCTCCTGCGAGCCGCGCCGGCTTGAAGGAAGGTGATGTGGTTACCGCTGTGAACGGCCGGCCGGTGGAAACAGGAAGTGATCTGCAGGTGATCGTCAGCGAAGATGCGCCTGGCTCGAAGATTGAGTTGGACGTGATGCGGAACGGCCACCCCGAGAAAATGAACCTGACGGTTGGTGAGTACCACAAGGACCAGGAAGTCGCGGCGAACACCACTGACGAGTCCGGTCACGCCAGGCTGGGCATCGCGATCTCGGACCTCACTCCGGATGTGCGCCAGCAGCTGAATCTTCCTTCGGATGTAAAGGGAGTTGCGGTTGCACAGGTTCAGCCGGGCAGCCCTGCGGAGGATGCGGGCTTGACCGGTGGCGATGTGATTCTCGAAATCAATCGCAAACCGGTAGAATCGGCGGACCAGTTCCGCAATGATGTGAAGCAGGCGCCTGCCGATCAGGACATGCTGCTCAGGGTATGGGCAAACGGTGGCACCACCTACCGCGTCGTTCACCCCGAGACAGCCTCTGGCGCCAACGGCATGTAAACCACCGGGTAAAACCCTTGCGGGAGCAACAATCTGCTCCCGCAAGGCCATGTACGAAAAACAGAGGGTCCCTCTCTCCCGAAGCTCCGGCGTCCGGCGATTAAATTTGGGAACAGCTCAAGGGGCTCAAATACAAATTAGAAATATTGCTCACAATCTCCGGATCCGTATTCCCCGGCCGATGCGAAAGATCCTTCCATGCCGGATCGGACGCAAACACCGCCCACTTCTTATTCAGGTCCGCCACATCTTCAAAGGTCAGCATGTACGTCAGGCTGGGCATTCGGTGGCCGATCAATGTGTCTCCGAAAAACACGGGAATCAATCCTGTGCGGACAAAGATCCCGATCTCCGCTTCGTTGAACATCTGTACTTTTCGGATATGCGCCGCATCGCTCGCGCTCTCGTACGTTCGCAGCTGAAAGATTCTTTTTTCGCTTTTCGGCGCCACCAGCTTTGGCCAACCTGCAAAGGCTGACATCAGCGAAGTTTCCACCCGCGCAAACGCCGGCGCCGACGCCGGCGCCGCCCAGAACGCCGTAGACGCTTTGAGGAACTCGCTGTCCTGTGCCAGATGCCTCTCCAGCGTCACCAACGTTTCCACCGACGTTGCCGGAATCAGCAAATAGTACGTAGGCGTCTCCGGACCAATATCCAGCCTGAAGGCACCCACCGGGCTGATCGTCATCCGATTGAGCGCCGGAATCAACGCATGTTCAAAATAATTCTGGGTCAAGGCCAACTGCGGGCCGGTTTGCAGCGTGTACCTCCGCAGCTGGTAGAACTCCTGTGCAGACTGCGCCATCGCTCGTCCCTCTCCGCCGCTCAACGCGGCCCCGGCCATAGCAATCGCCGAGGTGACAAACTCTCGTCTCTCCAAGCTTCCTCCTAAGTGACGTCCATTGTAACCAGCGCCAGCGTGAAGCCGTCGTACCCTTTGCTGCCCACTGTCTGTAACGTAGTGGCGCTGACGCGCGGTTCGGCGGCTAGCATCTCATGCATGCGCCGTGCTCCCTGAACGTTTGCATCCTTGCTCTTGGCATCGATCAAAGCTCCGTCGCGGATCACGTTGTCGACGACGATCAGGCTGCCGCGGCGTGACAGCCTGAGCGACCACTCCAGATAGTGCGGGATACTCTGCTTGTCGGCATCGATGAAGATCAGGTCGAAAGGACCGCTTCCCTCCGCCGCGAGTTGCTGTATGCCTGCGCGCGCGTCGCCCAGGCGCACTTCAACCACCGAAGCGAATCCGGCGTGGGCGATATTGGCGCGCGCCACTTCAGCATGCCTGGGGTTGGCCTCGAGTGTGATCAAACGTCCACCGGACCCCAGGGCCCGCGCCAGCCAAATGCTGCTGTATCCGCCCAGCGTACCGATCTCCAGGATCCGCGAGGCGCCCGCAAGCCGCGCCAGCAGCATGAGCAGCTTGCCCTGGCTCGGCGAGACGCTGATCGACGGCAGCCCGGCTGCGTCACTGGCTGCCAGGGCCGCATCGAGGGCCGGGTCCGGAGGCATGAGCAGGTTGGTGGTGTACTGGTCGACCGCTGTCCATAATTGCTTGTCCATCCGAATGCTCCTACACTGTCGGGACATGCCCACGTCTTACAACCAGATTACAGGTCAAAGTCTGGACCGGCTTGCGGCGCTCAGCGACGGCATCTTCGCTGTGGCCATGACGCTGCTGGTTCTGGATCTCCATGTGCCGGCCAGCGAGGCGATCCACAGCCAGAGGGAGCTTTGGCACACACTTGCCGAGGCCCTGCCCCAGCTCATCAGCTACCTGATGAGCTTCATGACCCTTGGAATTTTCTGGAACGGCCAGCAGGCGCAGCTAAATTCTTTTTCCCGCAGTGATCGCCATCTCTCCTGGATCCATATTGCTTTCCTTTTCGCGGTATCGATCATGCCCTTTTCGACTCGATTGCTGGCTGGATTTATTTCCTATCGCAGTGTCCTCATCGCTTATTGGGGCAACATTCTGCTGCTCGGCGTCGTGCTATACGCCAGCTGGCGCTATGCAACCCGAGCGGGTCTGCTGCGGGAAGAGATTTCGCGGGAAAGGCAATGTGCGGTAGAACGCAGAATCGTCGTGGCCCAGGGCCTTTATGCCCTCGGAGCCTGCCTCTGTCTGTTCAACACGTACGTCAGCATTGCTTTCATCATCCTGGTCCAGCTCAACTTCGCCCTGGGCCTGCGTCTGCCTTATTTGTCGGAAGTCTGAGCGCGCGCTCATAGCCGCTCAGACTCCACAATGTGCACGCCGGGAGGGGCGGTGATGGCAGCCTCGAGCAGAGCCCTGGCTATCTTATCGGCCGGAACCACCCTGTAATGGCGTGGCAGAATGGGCCGCAGCGAATGAAACATCCGGATGGTGCGCGCCTCCCACGCACGATGTGGTTTGCGCGGGCCCAGGATGCCGGAAGGGCGCACCAGCGTGAGCGAGGGGAAGCCGCCTGCGATCAGTCTTTGCTCCACCTCACCTTTGACCCGCATATAAAAAGCGCGCGCTTTTGGATTAGCGCCGATCGAGGAATTAAAGGCAAAGCTCTTTGCGCCGTGCTCGTGCAGTAATTTGGCCACCGCCAGCGGGTAATCGACATCCACTTTACGGAAGGCCAAATGCGAACCCGCCTGGCGCATAGTAGTGCCCAGGGTACAGATGCCGCCATCCACCTTCCACCACGGCGCGTCGGCCGGTAGAGCATCGAAGTCGACCAGCGGATTTTCCAGCCGAGGTTGGGGTGGCAACGGTTTACGCGTAACTGCGACGACCTTGGCAACCCTGCTGTCGGCGAGCGCCTGCTGCAGGACCGATTGGCCCACCAGACCGGTTGCACCAACGAGTAACAGATCTGTCATACTCTTGCTCCTTGCGGCAATAATAGGTTACGCCATGGAGAACTTTCGCCTGCGGGTCTTTCGTGCGGTCGCTCATCATCTCAACTTCCGCATTGCAGCGGAGGAGTTGTTGCTGACCCAATCCGCAGTGACGCAGCAGATCAAGGCGCTGGAATCAGAGTTGGATGTTCCTTTATTTGATCGCGCCGGCGGCCGGGTTTCGCTCACCCCGGCCGGTACCGCATTGCTACCTTTTGCCCGGAAGCTGGCCACGCTCGCCGAGGAAGCTCGCGAAGCCGTAGCCGCGACTAGCGGTGGAACCGCCGGGCGGCTGACGTTGGGCGCTTCCCAGACGATTGGGCAATATCTGCTACCCAAGCTGATTGCGGGATTTCTGCACGAAAATCCAAAAGTCGAAATCAGCGTAATGGGTGGCAACACCCAAACTATCCTCGAAGCCCTGGTGGAACACCGGGTGCAGCTCTGTCTGATCGAAGGGCCGGCGATGCGCCGCGACGTAAAGGTAGAGCCTTTCATGGAAGATCACATGGTGTGTGTGGTGCCTGCAGGGCATGAATGGGCGGACCAGGAAGTAACGGTGAAGGAATTGCAGCAGTCGACGCTGGTGACTAGGGAGCTGGGTTCGGGCTCGCGCAGGATCGTCGAGCAGGCGTTGGAAAAAGCCGGACTGGAAGTGAAGAAGCTGCGGTTAGCGATGACGTTTGATTCAACCGAAGGCCTTCTCAGCGCGGTGGAAGCCGGATTGGGAATAGCTTTCGTATCGCGCTGGGCGGTGCGCAACCAGCTTGCGCTGGGAACCCTGAAGCTGGCCAGAGTGCGCGGATTGAACCTGGCGCGGATGTTCTCGATGGCCACCGTGGCCGGCCCCGAGCCCGCTGGAATTGCCCGCACGTTCCAGCGTTTTGTGCTCGAGCGCTCGGAGCAATTGGCACCGCGGGCAACCGGGCGAAACGTGGCTGCGAGAGGATAACGACTGCGCTCAAACATAGGGAACAGCAGGTCGCTCCACGCTGTTCTCACAACGCTAAATCGATATGTAGTTGAAGTAGATCGCGGCCAGCGATGCGCCGGCAACAATGATCCACAGCGTGATGCCCTGGAGGAAGGGCCTGACGCCAACCTGCTGCAGGGTGTTCTTCGAAAGACTGGTCCCGATCAAGAACAGCGTGGCGGTCAGGCCGGCCTTACCGAGGTGACTCAGCGTGCCGTACTGACCGGCAAAGCGTGGGAAGTATGTCGCCGCCGCCGCCGCAAGACAGAAAAGGAAGATGAACCAGGGAACCTTAACCTTAGCCTGGCTGTGGGATTGCCCTGACCTCGCCATGAAACCTGCCGCAAGCAGCGAGACTGGGACTATCCAAAGCGCCCGTGCCAGCTTCACTGTAGTGCCGACCGCAAGCGCTTGATTGCCATACTTCGCGGCAGCTCCGACTACGGAGCTGGTGTCGTGAATGGCCAGCGCTGACCACAGTCCAAATTGATTCTGGCTCAAATGCAACGCATGGCCAATCGTAGGAAAGACAAGCAGGGCCACAGAATTCAACACGAATACTGTTCCCATGGAAACGCTGATTTCTTCCTCGTCCGCCCCGGTGATCGGAGAGATAGCAGCGATCGCACTTCCGCCACAGATAGCCGTGCCCGCGGAAATCAGGAAAGACGCTTTGCCGGCAACTTTAAGCAAGCTGCCAAAGAGCAGACCAAGCAGCATGGCGCAGGTAATGCTGATCGCCGTATAAAAGAAGCCGGAGCGGCCCGCGTGCACCACCTGCTTCAGATTCATACCAAATCCGAGGGCAACGACAGAGGCCTGCAGAAGTAGCTTTGCCAGCGAATGACTCTCCACGCGGAACGGATGCTCTACCGTGAAGCCGAATGCGATTCCACCAGCCAGGGCAATGGCTGGGGAAACAACGCCACTGGCCGCAACAAGAAGGCCTATGAAAAAGATCGTTCTGCCATGCCTCATCTGCCAACCCCTTAACCCCAAGTCTCGGTGTTTTGCCGGCAGGGGTCCAAGCAGAAATAGTGATGAGGAATAAGCCGTCCATGTGCATGAGCGGACACTACCGGATGGAAGCAGAAGCCCGCCCCATATCGATCGGGCGCATCTGCTTTACGAGCGTAGTGACCTTCGCTTATTTTTCGCCTATGCTGAAATTGTGCGAAAAACCTTCTCCGTTAGCCCGAGCAGCCTGCGCCGTGAGCTCAGCCATCGCAACCTAGCGAGAGCAACCGCATGTGCTGCGGAGATGACCTTCGGTACCGTGCCGAGTATCGTCTACAGTGAGAACGAAGCCGGGGAACACGGGAACTTCCTTGCCGCCTCGTACAAGCGAATTCTGCAGCAACCCGGCTGGAAAACGCGGCTGGCCAAGGTCTACACCGGCTCGCGCTTCCTTCCCAGGAAGCTGGATCGCACCCGGCGCGAGCTCGAATGCGCCAACAGCTCCGACGCGCTGCTCATGAACATTTTCTGTTACCCGGGAATCCTGCGCCGCATGGCTGTCTGTTCCCTGCTCGGGATCGAGCCGGCCCTTGATCCGACCTTTGGCTTCAGACCGGGAATCCCGTTGAAGAATGGCGCGCAGGATCGAAGTGAGATGGACCTCAAGCTGGGAAAGCTGTTCATCGAAGCCAAGTTGACGGAAGGCGATTTCCAGACCGCAAGGTGCGACCTGGTTCATCGCTATCGGGATCTGGAATCAGTTTTCGAGCTGGACCGGCTTCCCATGAGCAAAGAAAAATATCGGTCGTGCCAACTGATTCGTGGCGCTCTGGCCGCTCACGAGCATGCCGCATCTTTTGCTGTTTTCTGCGACCAGCGCCGTCAGGACCTGATCGAGGATTGTTTCGAGATCATGTCTGCAGTGACGAGCGCGGAACTCCGATGCCGCCTGAGTGTGGTTACCTGGCAGGAACTCTCATCCGTGATGCCCCTAAAAGTACGAACCTTTCTGTTGGAAAAATACGGCATCGCAGGTTGAAACAGCATGAAACGTTAATGAGGGCATAACTTCATGACTCGTCTCCGTTGCCATGTCAGTTGCACCTGAAGTCATTCGCGACCGGCTAAAACGGCAGCTTCTTTTTCAATCGCAGGAAGTTGCAGTGGCGCACTCTGGTTGGCGGGAACCGTTACGTTCAAGGCAGTGGTGCGCGCGCCGGATTGCGAGACGTAGTATCGATAGCTGCCCGGCGCAAGTTTGGCGTGGAACTGTCCCTTGGCATTTGGCAGCACCACCAGCGGATGACCTCCACTGGCAGAAGTGAAAACCACGCGGCTTGCCCTGCCTGGCGATGCAATGAAGCCTTCCACCTCAGTGCCGTTCGCCGGCAGCGGCACCGACCAGAACAGAACAGTGTGGTTCACCCAATCGTAGTAAAGAGTTGTACTAAAGGCCGGAGCGCTATCACAGGAAGGGTAACCCCTGGTGCCGTACATGCCCGAGCCGAAGTTTCCGGTCACGTTCCATGCCGTTCCCTTTGTCGTGGCGGTGGTATACGTAGACGTAATGGTCCAGGCAGTCCCCAGGCTTACAGCCGAGCCTGGTACAGGCAATTTGATCCCTGCGGCCGCATTAATTGCTGTCGCGGCAATGGCGACCGGATTCAAAATCAGGACCGGATTGCCTTGAAACTGCGTCACTGTCGAATTGGACGTAGTGTTTGTCTGGCTAGCCAGATCGGCAAAGTTAAACGGCGCATCCGTGCCGCAATAGGTCACGGGATAAGCAGATCCAGGATCATCCGTGCTCAGCGCAAGCGGCTGAAAACGGCCCGGATTTCCAGGCACGGACGAGGGGTCCATGGTGGTAGTTGCCGCGGATTGCCCAAGCACAGGCAGCAATCGGCCGGCCTGGTTCGCCATGGGATCGAGCGCAATCAACTTTTGTGCCGGCGTAGCGGGAGAAAGGCCGAACACGCTCTTCTGTCCCCCTCCCGTAGGTGCAGCAGTCTGCGCGGCCTTGCAAATAAGATTGAGAAAACCCGCATCGGCATTCCTAGTGTCGCCGGCGGCGTAGGCCTGTAGCTCGCCAATGGTGGCGTGCGCGAATTGCCACTGCGGCCCACACTCGCCCGACAGCTGCTTGGGGTGAGGAACGATGGAAACAATCTGCCCCGGGCTTGCCACGACAGGATACCGACCACCGTTGTAAAGCCAGACTCCGATATACGTCACGTCATAAGCGGGATTCACATAGAACCAAACCAGGTCATTCGAGCCGGGATATCCGCCAGGACCCTGCGCCGCCTCGCCCACCATGGTTGTTTCAGATACGGTTTGGCTGGTCGAGCTGGTTTGCGGATTCGTGGCGGGGACGCCCGGGCCCGCAATATCGATCCCGTATTCGAGCGGCTGACCGGGAGTCGTGGTGACGTTGACTGTACTGGTAACGGTGGCTTTCATATTGGTTAGCGAAAAAATCTGTTTCGCAACTATGCTGCTGCCGACTGGATCCTGAGGGTCACCGGGCGGGACGTAGATAACGCCGATGGGCAAAACGTCCAGAATCGTGGTTTGCACAAAGTTGACCGGTTGAGCGCCGAAGACCGAGCCGCAGACTGTCACCCCGTCGCACGACACCTGGTTGGTCCCAAAGTTGATCCAGAGCGGCGATCCCGGGCCAAAGCCCTTCGGCTGGTTGGGAAATTTTGGCAATGGTTGAAAGCCAAAGGTCCAGCCAAGTTCGTTTTCTTTTGCCGGCCAATCCGGTGTGGCGCCCAGAATGCCCTCTACCGCGGTCAGCGTGCAGCAGCGTTGAAAACCGGTCCCCCCGCCAAGATTCACTGGCCGCACCCCAACGCCCCCCGGTGCTATAGAGGTTGGCACAGACTTGAGCGCGGTTGCGGGAGAAGTCTTCGCGGCAACAGCCGCCGTTTGCGGAATTTCCGCCGCTTGTACGACCGGCTTGGCGGCAGCGGGTGCTGTTCCCGGCACTGGCGTTCGCGGAGCAAGCGATGTTAGAGCCGTGGCGGCCCCAGCGGAAACACTCACAATCTGGCAGCAGCTGTTTCTGCCATCCAGCGAAACCTGCTTGGCTGTGAAATTGGCATAGACCTGGGTTCCCGGACGAAGCAACTTCAACAGCGCAGCATTGCTTGCCTGAAACTGAAACACGCGCTCTGTGGCATTTTCTTTGGCCGTTACCAGACCCGTGCGGGAGTCAACTGCTGTGATTGAGCAGCAAGGCCCAGCGGCATACAAGGGCAGGCTTATACCGAGTAGAAAAAGCACGACTGCGAATCCGCGTTTCATATAGGCCTCCTGAGACGTTGAGAATTGCGATTTGCCTCGGTCACTCCCACGCCTGTGCTTTAGGTGGAGCGCAAAAGCATCTCCCTATGCCGTCACACCCAACTTTGCTGCCACACCTGGGATCGCTCCCTAACGCCTGGCAATCGGCCGAGTTCTTGCCGCCAGTGCAATAGCAAACACCGCTCCCGGGGTCACATTTGAAGCCGGTGCCCATTGCGTGTGGGGTGGTGCTCGACATCGAGGCGGAGCTGTTGACGGCGGAGGATGCCGGTGCCGCAAGTGTTGCCGATGCGGGTGCGATCTTGCCCGAAGTCGCGACCGTGCCCGCAGCCGAGAGGCTCACGATGGAGCAGCAGGGGACTTCGCCGTTTACCGAGACCTGCTTGGTGGAGAAGTTGGCGTAGATGGGCGAACCGGCACTGAGTGTCTTGAGCAGTGCTGCATTGGTCGCTTTGAATTGGAAGCTACGGCCAGTCGCCGTCTCCCGGGCAGTTACCATGCCGGTCTTGGCGTTAACGCCGGTGACGGTACAGCAGGGAGCGGCTCCATAAGCCGGAAGAGCGATTGCGGCAAAAGCGATAACCAGTGAGAGGAAGACTCGAGTTGCTTTCATGATCGGCTCCTTGTCAAATGTCTTGATTTGGCCTGTTTAAAAAGGACTGAGCCCCTTCAACTTTTGTTTGGCCTTTTGGGCTGCACTGTTAACCGTGTTGGAAATGGTCGAGTTCTGAGGCGCAGCATTTGCCGGAGTGTTGGGATTGGCGCCCGGTGCGCCCGGGGCCGGGCTGGAAGCCGGCGATCCCGCCATGTTGGCGATCACGCCCGTGCCGGCGGCATCGCTGAGAGTCAGGTTCTGGAAACCGCTGACCAGAGTCTGGCTGGCGCCACCCACCTGCCCGGAAAAATTCTGCAATGCCAGGGAGGCGCTCTGCAGGTCGGGAGCCTGCTTCAGTGCCAGGAACGCCGCCTGAATACTGTGCGCTTTACTCAACAGATCGTTGAGCATGTTCATGCCTACAAAAAGCAAGTTCAGATTCTTGAACTCGCCGCTGAACGCCGGTACCTGCTGAGAAAACGAAGCGACCGAGGTTTGCAGATTCTGCAGCTCCGCTCCGCAGCAGTTCTGCATGACCGGGCTGGCGGGAGCGTTGAGCGCCGCCATTGAACTGGTGTCCTGAGTGAAGCTTTGCGGATCCCCCTCATACCTCACGTAGGCAGCGTTCATCAGATGTGGAACCGGGGAACGAGGCTGGAGATCGGGATAGCCCTGATCACTGGCGGCCCCAAGTTTCGCTTGTAGTTCCTGGCAATGGGCCCGCATGCGATCGAGCTCATCGTTGAGCGCTCCTCCGTAGGAGGGCACCAGGGGAGCGTCAAGGATTCCCTGCGCGGTGTAACTCGCCGGAACAATGCGGTAGCGATACATCATGCCGTGGTCGCCCACCACATACACCTGGTCCCGCCGCGGTACGCTGTAGCCGTTCATGTCCGCGGGAAAGTTGACGTCGCGAGTCGTCCAGCTCTTTCCCCCATCCACGGTGTAACTGCAGCTGGGCCGAGCCTGAATGCTGCAAGACCAGCCCACCGATGGATCAGCGAATCTCATCGACGCTTCCGCGGAGCCGGTCGCGCCCTGCCAGGATTGACCGCCGTCAGCGGTGACATACACCCGCCTGTCGTGAACCCGAATCACTCCGTTGTTCTCGTCGGTAAAGAACACCGTCGAGATGGTGTCCATATCGGTGCTGGCAAATATGATCTTCCACGTCGCCCCGCCATCGGTCGTCTTGGCGATGGTGGCCCAGGGATCGAGAAAACTTCCTCCCACTGCGTAGCCGACTCGCGGAGATGGAAAATACACTTCCCGTATGAAGCAAGACACATTCCTGTTCAGACCATTGAATTGCAGCGTGGTCGCGCACTGGAAGACCGGTTTCCAGCTGCGGCCTCCGTCGTGGGTCGTGAATATGGTCGAACCGCTGTAATCTCCGCCGGCGTAGATCCCGTCCTGAACGGAGGTGAACTGATAGTCAGCGAGAGGACTGTTCGCCACAAACGGACCTATGGTCTGCCAGTTCTTACCATTCGTGGTCCTTATCAGTTGACCGCCTTGCACTGCCCACCCATGAACCGCATCCAGGAAATGCAGGCGGCTCACGTTAGCGTCATTCGAGTGGGGATCGCCGACTTGGACCTGCCAATTCTTACCCCCGTCGGTGGTATGCAAAATGAATCCTCCCGAACCCTTGCCGCCAATCCAGCCAACCTGGTCGTTGGCAAAGAAAACCTCCTCTAGGTCGACATCTTCGGGATAGTTCATTGGCTCCCAAATGGCTTTGTATTTTTGCTCTGCGCCCGCGGCGCCCGGCACCGGCGGTTTGTGTAGCCGCGTCGCCGTTTGGCCCCCGGATCTGCGGGCCGTTGAAGCCAGAAGAACCGCGACAATTCCCATTGCACACAGGGTACGGATCAGGCATTTCTGTCCAGCAATTTGCACCGCGAACCTCCGTTCGAAACCTGGTTGATCAACCACCTGGTTTCTTTCCTGGCCATTACGCGCAAAGGCTCGAGAAATTGGCTCATGAATGCGGAACTTATTTTTGGCCGAAAAGGTGAGGATGCTTCCCTAAGTCGCCCAGGGGGTGCGCAAATCGATTGCTGAAAGGGTTTTTCAGGGGTATTATGTAGGCCTCTAGAACCCTCATTTTGTGCGGGTTACTCCCCAAAACCCGATCAAGGCAGCCATGCCGGGAGCGCCGAATGGAAAGCCAGGGCCGCCCCCCCGAGCCGTTCGCAGTCAACCAGCAGGCATTAGCCGAGTCGATTCCTCTGCTCTATGCCGAGTTGCGACGCCTGGCTTCGCATTACTTGAAAAGCGAGCGCGGGAGTCACACCCTGCAAGCAACCGCCTTAGTACACGAGGCCTATCTTCGGCTGGTAAATCAGCGGGAAGTTCAGTGGGGCAATCGCAGTCAATTCCTGGGCATTGCGGCACAAGTCATGCGTCGTGTTTTGCTCGACTACAACCGCCAACATCAAGCCGCCAAACGCGGTGGGAATGTCGATAGGGTTTTCCTGGAAGAAGCGTCCATCGTTTCCAAAGCACGGCCTGCCGATGTGGTCGCGCTGGACGAGGCGCTCACCAGGCTAGCCCAGCTGGACGCGCAACAAGCTCGCTTAGTCGAGCTCCGTTTCTTCGCCGGCTTGAGCATCGAGGAGACCGCCGAAGTTATGGAGATTTCACCCGCGACCGTCAAACGCAACTGGAACGTCGCTAAGGCGTGGCTGGCAAGAGAGCTGGCACGGAGACCGGCCCAGGATGTCTGACAAGTGGGACCAGGTCAAAGAGATTCTAGGCTCCGCCCTGGAACGCGAACCCGCGCTGCGTAGTGGTTTTATCCGCCAGGCTTGCGGCGGAGACGAAGTGTTGCGCGCCGAGGTAGAATCTCTGGCCTCTCACCATGAGGGCGCGGACAGCCTGCTGGAAAATTCTCCCGCCGCCAGCCTCTTCTTCTTTCAGCCCGATGCCATGGCTGGAAGAAAAGTTGGGGCGTACCGCATCCTCCGCGTCATCGGCAGCGGCGGTATGGCGGTGGTCTATCTAGGGGAACGCGACGATGACGCCTTCAGAAAATTAGTGGCCGTAAAAATGGTGCGGCCCGGCCCCGAGGGCGGCGAGATCTTCCATCGTTTCCGCAATGAGCGCCAGACGTTGGCGGCCATCGATCATCCCAACATCGTAAAGCTGCTCGACGGCGGAAGCACAGACGAAGGCTTGCCCTACCTGGTGATGGAGTACGTGGATGGGGTGCAAATCGACCAGTATTGCGACCTTCACCAGCTTTCGATTGAACAACGCCTGCATCTGTTTCGCACCGTTTGTTCCGCCGTCCAGTACGCTCACGAAAAATTGATTATTCATCGCGACCTCAAGCCGGCAAATATCCTGATCACCAAAGAAGGGGTTGTCCGGCTTCTGGATTTTGGTATTGCCAAGCTGCTCGATCCGGTGTTCGTACAAACCGCCCTGATCACGCAGACAAATTGGCGCCCGATGACACCGGAGTATGCAAGTCCCGAACAAGTACGTGGACAATCCGTCACCAGGGCAAGCGATATCTATTCGCTGGGAGTACTTCTCTATGAGCTGCTGACCGGCCTGAAGCCCTATCGCTCCAGCGGGCAATCCCTTCTGGAGGTGGAGCGAGCCATATGTGACGAGGAAGCGGAGAAGCCGAGCACCGCCGTCACCCACGCCCAGACACTGTCCGGCGTTGACGCGAACCGGGGTCTGGAGCCAGGCCAATTGAGACGCCGTCTGCAAGGCGATCTCGACACCATTGCCCTGAAGGCGCTGCGCAAGGAGCCGCAAAATCGCTATGCCTCCGCGGCAGAATTTTCCGCCGATATTGAACGCTACCTGACTGGCAAACCTGTAGCCGCGCGTAAGCGTACGCTCGCCTATCGTGGGGGCAGGTTTATACGCAGGCACAAAGAATCGGTTGCGACGGCGCTGATTTTTCTTCTGCTGATAGCCAGTCTCGTTTTCTGGGAGGCACGAAGAACATGGAACCAGATTGCTGAGCAAGGGTCGAGCCAGGCCCACTCCGGTGCGCGCACCTCGGTGGCCATATTAGGTTTCAAGAACCTTTCCGGCCGCGCCGACACCGCGTGGGTCTCCACCGCTTTGTCTGAAATGTTGGCCACGGAACTAGGCGCCGGTGAAAAATTGCGGACCGTGCCGGTAGAAACCGTGGCCCGCACCAAGGTCGATTTGTCTCTCCCGGATACAGATAGTCTGGCCGCAGACACGCTGGCACGCCTGCGCAAGAATCTGGGCAGCGACCTGGTCGTTCTCGGTTCCTACCTCGACTTGGGGAACGGCGGCCAAGTCCGCGTTGATCTTCGTCTGCAGGACACCGTACGGGGCGAAACCGTCGCCACCGTTTCTGAAATCGGTACAGAAACAAACTTGTCCGATCTCGTTTCGCGGTCGGGAACGAAATTGCGTCAACAGTTGGGGGTTCCGGACGTCTCTCAATTCGATGCCACAGGCATACGCGCCTCGGTCCCTTCCAATCCCGAGGCCATGCGGTTTTATGCCGAAGGCCTGGCGAAGCTTCGGACCTTTGATGCTCTGGCAGCCAGGGATCTATTGCTTCGCGCCGTGGCCGCTGACCCCTCGTATCCGCTGGCTCATGCCAGCCTGGCAAGGGCATGGATGGCTCTCGGCTATAACCAAAACGCCGTAGCAGAAGCAAAAAAGGCGTTAGACCTGGCGGGCAAACTCTCCCGTGAAGATCATGCATTGGTCCAGGCGCGTTACTACGAAGCAAGTAAAGATTGGGAGAAAGCGATTGACACTTATCGATCCCTTTTTGGCTTCTTCCCCGACAATCTGGAATATGGCCTCTATCTAACCAATGCCCAGATCGGCGGAGAACGAAGCAGTGACGCGCTGAACACCATCGCCAGGCTTCGCGGACTGTTCCCGGAAGCGAAAAGCGATCCTCGCATGGACGTAGCCGAGGCAGACGCGGCCTTTTTGTTGTCTGACAATAAGCGTGTGCTGATGGCTACGGATAACGCCATCACCAAGGCAAATGCGTCCGGCGCAAATCTCCTCGCTGCACATGCACGAGTCATCCAATGCCGCACCCTGGCCAACCTTGGCCAGTCCCAACAAGCCCTGGCCGCCGGCGCCGAGGCTCGCCGAATTTATCACCAGGCAGGCGATCTCAGCGGTGAAGCACTCGCACTTCATTCCATGGCGGAAGTGCCCATAAACCAGGGGGACCTGGAGCAGGCGAAGCAACTCTATGAGCAAGCGCTGGAGATTGCCCGGAAAGTTGGCGACAAGCGAGCTACTGCTCGCGAACTAGGAAATATCGGTCTGATCATTGCCCAGCAAGGCGATTTCGAAGCTGGCGAGAGCCTCTACATCGAAGCTCTTGCCAACTACCGCGAGGTTGGAGACAAGCACGGAATGTCCGTGGTCACCGGTAACCTGGGCGATATCCGCCATGCCGAAGGGCGTCTTGGAGATGCCCTCGCAGAGTATCGGGATGCGCTCGTATTGGCTCGCGAAGTCGGGCATCGTGCTTCAGAAGCAATTGATCTTCAACTGATCGGAGATGTTCTCGCAGATCAAGGCGACCTGGACGGCGCCATGCAAACGTATCAACAGGCCTCCGCAATTCAGCGCGAAATCGGTGACAAGACTCATTACTCCGCCACCCTGTTTTCCGTTGGTCGACTGCGACGGCAGAAGGGAGATAGCGAAGGGGCGAAGAAGATGTACGAAGAATCCCGTGCCATTCGTCAGCAATTCGGGGAAAAGGGAATGGCCGCGGAAATCGATGTGGCTCTCGGTGAACTGGCCTGTGACTCCAATCAGGCGACGGTGGCCGAGAAGTTGGCACGAGACGCCATTCAGGAATTTCAGACGGAGAAGGAAACAGATAACGAAATTCAAGCCCAGGGTCTGTTGAGTCGAGCGCTCCTGCAACAGGGAAAGATCGAGGATGCGGAGAAGGCTGTTACCAGAGGGCTGGAACTCTCCAGCAAGAGCAGGGATGTCACCATTGGTCTACCCTTCACCATCGAACGTGCGTACGCTGCGGCGGCTACTGGAGACTTGACGGAGGCGGAGCGAATAACGGGCAAGGCGCTGGTTGAAGCCGGCAAATTCGGGCTGGTTCGAATTCAGCTTGAGGCCTCGCTTGCCATCTGCCGGATCCGGATGAAAGGGGGTTCAGACAGCACCGCGCAACTTGCAGAACTAACAAGAAATGCCCGGGTGAGTGGTTTTGAATTGATCGCCCGTAAGGCTTCGCAGCCTCATAGTTAGTTAGCCATTACCTCAGCGCGGCGTCCACTGCGGATGGCTGGTGAAGAGTCCTCCCAGGAAGCCAAGCTGGTAGACGAGAAAGAACCCGAAGCAAACACTCACCACTCCTGAGGCCACACTGAAAACGCGGCTGACGCTGGTGAAACGGCTTCCCGCGTACGCGAGCGGCAGCGCCATCACCGCGGTCATGCACATCATGCCCACCATGGTACCGGCGCCAAAGATCAGCAGATATACGGTGGCCCACACCGGGCTGTGGATAGTGGAGAGAACCAGCAGGGCAACCGCCGCCGATCCCGCCAGGCCGTGGACGATGCCGATAACCAGGGGCCGCACACATTGATACACGCCGAAGCGGCCAACGGAGCGGTCAAGCAGCGTCTCCGCTTTGCTGCTGATGCTGGCGGCTGCCGGCGCTTTGCGGTTTCGAGTCAGATAAGACGTCAAGCGCTGCATCACCCCGGTAAGATTCAGTACTCCCAAAAGGATCAGCATCACAGCCACACTGAACTCCATAGAGAGTCCGAGACGCGGCGGGATGACGACACCGAAGAGGATGATCATGCTCCCGACAGCGAAGATGGTCAGCGTGTGACCGAGTCCCCATATGGTGCCAATCAACCCTGCCTGGCGGATACTCCGCTGCTTGCTGACGATGGTCGAGACCGCTACCACGTGGTCGGGATCAGTGGAGTGGCGCATTCCCAGCAACAGCCCCAAACCTCCGACAAAGAGAAAGGGGCCCAGCTTTTCTTTGCTCAGGTTGTGGAAGTCGATGCCGGTGGTGACAAAGGCGCGAACCGCGATACCGGCGCCAAGAATGGTCATAAAGGCCGCGGAGGCTACGGGCAGCCAGCGCGTAGTAAGCGAGCCATCCGCGCGCAAGCCGGCCACAAAGCGGCGCCCGTAGACCATGAGCATGCCGAAACCAATCAGCACCGCTGCCAGGCCGAGACTGAACGCAATGATCAGAAAAAAACCCAGGCCGACGCGGTGCAGGGCGAAGGCGCTGAGCAGCACCACCAGCGCAGCGGGACACGGGATGATGCCGCCAGTGATCCCCAGCGCGAAGAGCTGGTAGAGCGAAATTGGTTTGCCCGGCTCGGCGGTTTCGGGCGCAACGGCACTTTGTTTGCTGGAAGAAAACCAGTGACTATGGAGCTGACCCGACGTATGGGAGTGGTCAACATCGAGACCGCTCCAGCGGCGCAGAAACATGTAGCCGCCGAGCCCGGCAATGGTGAGCCCGGAGAACACGCCCAGCCAGGGGTAGAGCTGCTCGGGCACGATGTAGCGCGAGGCATACAGGGTAATGGCGCCAAGAGCAAAAACTCCCGCTGTGTGGGAGACGGTAACGATGAGACCGAGCAGCAAGGCATGTCGCGCCGTGCCCCGCGACCCTACCAGGTAGGCAGCTACGATCGTCTTGCCGTGGCCAGGTTCAAGCGCGTGCAGTGCTCCCAGGCCAAAGGCAATGAAGGCGGCGGTTATGAGGAACCAAAGAGTCAGGTTGCGGGCAGTGATCAGCTCGGTGAACGCGCTCCGTGGGGTCGCCTGCTGGTTGGCCTGGAGGTGCAACGGCTCAGGGGCTGCTGCGGGAGCGGCCGGGACGACGCCCGAAGAAGCCGGTCTGGCGGCCTGTTTAGGAACAGCAGGTCCCTCCACTGCGCTGCGCTTCGGCCGGGATGACAATTTACTGGGAACACGAGAGCCGGTCGCTGCAACAGAATTGTCATCCCGACCGGAGCGCAGCGCAGTGGAGGGACCTGCTTTGTACGCAACCGGATCGCGAAATTGGATAACTGCCGACAAGTCCTGCGGCGGGCTGTTGAGGAGGTCGGTCGGATAGTTCGTTAGCGCGGCGCTACGGTCGGTTTGGGGCACCGAGCTGCTGATGAGACTTCCCCCTGGATTAGCAACAGCAACAATCTCTTTCCATCCGGCATGACCAGGATAGTTGTTATCCGTGTACTGCAGGTTGCCGCCCTCACCTTTGTCATCCCGCCTGTCCCGGCCGGACGTGGGACCGGAGTGTGGCGGAGTGGACGGGTCTGCGGTTTTCTCTACAACCGGATACGCTGCCTGGTAGACAAAGCCCATCTTCATGGTTGGCAGGCCGCCCGCGCCGGGGGGAAAGATCACCTGACTGGATAAAAGCCGTAAGGGCAAGCGCTTGCCGTCGACCAGCAGGCTGAGGCCTCTCCCGAGTTCAACGCCGCGCGAAGAGACAAAGCGTGTGACCGCCGGATCTGCTCCATCGGCGGTGACATTTCCCTGCTGCAGCTCCTGGTAGGTCGGGATCTCAGCCAAATCAATGATGTAGGAAACCCTGATGCCGTCATTCTCGAGCGAGATCTTCGAATAGTGATTGACGCTGAAGTTTCCCATGGGATGGGCAAAGCTCCGCGGTCCCAGCACCAGGCAGACGGCGAGCAAAGAGAACAAATAAAACTGCTTACGGAACATGATTCGGTCCTTGGCTCGCGGTGAGTGCCGCCTGATCCTGGAGCGTCTTTAGTTGCTGCCGGGCAACGCCCGAATAAATCACGTGAAACTGGGGATTGATGCTGAGAGCAGTTTGCAGCCTGTCTTTGGCCTGATTTGTTTGTCCCAACCGGCTGGCGATCATGCCGGCATGAAAAAACAGAGACGCGTCGCGTGTACCGGGCTGCAGCGCATGATCCATGGCTTCGCTAGCCTCCTGGTACTTGCCGTTCTTGTATAACGCCCACGCCAGGGCATCCCAGGTATAAATGTCGTGGCGAACTTCGAACTCCTTGCGGGCCAGCGCCAGTGACTCATCGAGCTTGATATCGTGGTCCGCATAAAAGAGCGCCAGATCGCGATTGTGCAACACCTGGTTAATGTGGCCCAGCAGCCCGATGTATTCCACCAGCTGGTACTGCTTCCTCGCTTCAGTAGGGTTGCCCGCCTTGCTGTACATGTCTCCCAGCTCAGCGACGTAAATGGGCATGGGCACAACGGCGATGGCGGCCTGGTAGAGCTTGATGGCTTCGGCGTAGCGGCCCTGGTTGCCGCGGAGCTTTCCCAGTCCGGCCAGAGCGCGATAATCGCCAGGATGAATGTTCAGCGCGGTCAGGTACGCATTGTTGGCTGCCCCCACATCGCCGGCCTGAAACTCATACTCGCCCAGTTCAAAATAGAGCCACGCGAGATTTTCCGCGGGTAGCCGGGCTTCCGTCCCGGCCGTCACCGCGCTTTGCATCAGCCGGATCGCACCAGGGGTGTCGCCGGAGACGAATTTGAGATACGAGGTGCGGCTGTCGCGCACGTATACACTGTGGGGCTCCGACGCAGATTCATCGGAAATATCAAGCCGTGAATACGCAATGGCTGCTCGTTCGTATTCGCCCATATCCGCATTCGCATCGCCCACGATAGCGAATGGGGAGAGATCTCCGGAGCCCAGCGAGAGCGCCTTCTGAGCATAGGTAACGGCATCGCTGAAACGATGCTCGCCCATGCACACCTCCGCCATGGTGGAGTATGCGGGTTCGGCAGAAAAATCCGCGTTATCCAGCTCAAGCGACTTGTTGAGCGCCTGCTCTGCCAGTTGAAAGTCTTCCACATCGCCGGTCTCTCTGGCCCGCTGGAAAAAGGCGGCGCCAAGAGCAGAATAAGCAGCCGGATCCCTGGGGCTGCGCTCTACCCGGCTCTGCATGCTTTGAATAATGCGCTCAGTGCCGGTAGCGTGGGGAATAAGCAGCGCGGCCGGCACAGGTGAGAACACCACTGGCGAGAGCGTTGCAGGGGGAACCATCTGGTTAGACAATGGCTGCGAAGTAACTGCCTTCTCCGGCACAGGCTTAGCTGCGGCCTGCGCGGGCACGTGACCAACACCGGCGCGCGCCCGGTTCTTGAGTGTCTCCGGATAACCCGGGAATAGTTCGTCGGCGCGCTGCAGCATCTGGCTGGCGGAATCCAGCTTGCCCATGCCGATCTCGATCGATGCGATCTGGTTCGCGATCGAGGCCAGTTCCCCGGTCTCCCCGGGTGCGGTTTCCGAGTAGGCGCGATCCAGTACCTCGAGTGCGCCCTCAGGATCGCCGTAGTGCACGCGCAGGTCTGCCGCGATCAGCAAACCAGGGACATTGTAGGGCTGCAGCCTGAGCATCCATTGCGCCGAATTCTCCGCGTCCTGGTAGTCGCCCAGACCCAAATACGCTCGCGCCAGGTATCCATGAACCGTCGCATCATCCGGGTTGTGCAGGTGCAGCTCCTTAGCCTCATCTCTCGCGCGGGCAAACTCACGCTGGTCGAGCAGCAAAGCTACGTGCGCTTTGCGCAGCTGAAAATCCTGTGGGGCGAGACTGAGGCCGGTAGCGATGGCTTCTGCTGCCTGGCGATCGAAGTCTGGCGACGCGGTTTCGTGCGCCCGGCTGATGAACGCTAAAGCAAGATTGGTGTAGGCTTCCGGCTTCCTGGGGCCGGATGCGACCTGCTGCCTGGCGGCCGCGATTCGCTGCTCGGCCGGAGTGATTTGCTGAGCATGAGCGTTGCCCAGAAGGATGGAACCGGCGATAAGAAGAATTGTAGAAGCGATCTTCATGGCTAGCCTTTACGGAAGAGCGAAGGCCTCCGGGCACCCCGCAGGGTGGAGTGCCCGGAAACCCTCGGCAGGTTTACAGAGTTACTCGACAGGGCAGGTGGTGCTGCCGCCCTGGTTTGCTGGTGGAGCGTCGGTTTGATTGCTGCTCGACAGCGTTGGCTGATCACCGCAACCCGTCTCACTGGGGTCGATGTGACGGCTATCGCGGCCGCTGTAAGCGAAGTGCACATACGGGAAAGTCTCCTGTGTGGGCACATCGGCTGCAGCGACGCCATCGCCGATCAGGTTATTCGGAGCAACGTTGTACTTGGGGTTAAGTACACCGGCGACCGCGCGAGCGGCAATGTCAACCACATCGTCGGTCAGGCGGCGCCCGTTTGGAAAGCCTGCGCCGTCACCGGCAAGCAGGCCCAGCCGGCTACGGTTAGCTTCCGGAGTAGGCGGAACACCGGTGTTGAGCCGCAACAGATCAGCCACCGGTCCTGCCGGTGTGCCGGGAGCGGCAATCGGCGGGGCGTAGGTGACCAGCGGAAGCAGATCAGTCCGGGGGGGTGGCGGAATGTTGATGCCATAAGCGGCGTTCAACACCCGGGCAAGCGTCGGATCTAAATCGAAGCTGGCGAATTGCGCATCTTGTGCCGGCTCTGACATGCTCCAGGTGTCTTTGTAACCGGTACCGATGATCAGTTCGTTGATCAGCGGATTGCCGAGACGCTGGACCTGCGTATAACCGCCCCAGTTTTCTGGCGTAGTACGCGCACGCCGGATGCTGAACTGTGACCGCGAGGTTGTCGCCCAGGCTCCAATCGTAGCTTCCTTGTCAGAGGCCTTGTGTTGGTTTCCATCGGAGGTCAAATAACAGATGGGTACCTCGATGGCGATCGTGTTCACGTTAAAGCCGGAGACGGCATTGGGCGCAAGGTTTAGATGGTTGTCCTTATCCTGCGCCGCAGTCAGTACGCCACCTCCCGCACCGGTGCGGAAATTAAAGGTGTCGAACGATGCTCCCAAATCAATGAAGAAAGGATCGGCGACGGTGCCGGCGAAAACGCGGATGTCTCCGCGATCTCCGTCAACCGTGTAGATTCCCTGCTTCGCCAGTGCCTCGTAATCAGGCATGGTCCGGGGACCAACGTTGCTCGGAACGGCAAACAAAGTCGTCCCGCTCTCCGGTTTAAGATTAATCATCTGTGAACCGCGATACATGGTCACCGTATAGGTCTGGCGCAGGCTTAGCCCGGCTGCCCCTGGCCCATCGAGCGAGGTAATCGCCGGCGGAACAATCGGAGTGCCTGGCTTCACTGGCGCGGGCGAGTTCGCTGGAGCGTTGATCCCGTTGCCGGCGCCGGCAAAGCCGGTAAAGAGTTGCGGGGCCCGGATCTGCGTCTTGAATTGGATAGTGAAGGTCACATCGGCAAGGGCGTCGTGATCGTTGTCGATCTTGATCTGGTAGAGAACGTTGGGATCGAAGGGAAAATAATTGGGCCCGTTGCTGGGTTCGAGAAAGGGATCAACATTCATGATGAATGTGACCCGATCCGGATGGTCGTAGCTGACAAAGGCATAAAAGTCTGTGATATCAGCTGCGTGATCTAAAGCTGTGATGGGTGCTTCGCGATGGCTTGATGCGAATACTCCGGGTGGGGTAATCAGCAGCAGGCTCATCGCAAGTCCGACTAAGGACCGGCGTGTTGGCATGCGTGTCTCCCTTAACAACTTGCATCCGAATGGCGCAAGACCCGGTCAGGCGGTTGGGGGTCGTAGGACTGAGCTGCACCATCGGTACTGAAGTTACGCGCGCCGGATGAAACTGGATGGCAGTCGGAGATGAATCTTTTGCGAGGCGAACACAACCGTTCTCGGATCTTCATACGGCACAATCGAATGTTGATGACACGGTGGGGCAGGACTGCCTTAAACGTCCCGTTACAATCGAGAAATGGGGCACCCCGCGCCCGCACAAGGAGAACATGAGGCCAGTCATTCATTACCTCAACACCGCCACTGCTGGAGCGATTGCGATCACCTCGAGCGCCGCACCCGCGCCGGCTGCTAATACGGCCTACGGCCCCGCTAACCCGTTCTACACACCGAGCACGCTGCCGTTCCAGGCGCCCCCTTTCGACAAGATCCAGGACAGCGATTACCAGCCGGCGATTGAAGCCGGCATGGCGCAACAGATGACAGAGATACGGGCGATCGCGGATAACCCGGATCTTCCGACCTTCGAGAACACCCTGGTTGCGCTGGAGAAAAGCGGCCGCCTGCTGGATCGCGTGATGTCGGTCTTCGACGCAGTGACCAGCGCCAACACCAATCCTGATCTGCAACGAGTGCAACAGATCGAAGCGCCGAAACTGGCTGCGCACCATGACGCGATTTTCCTGGACAGCCGCCTTTTTCATCGCGTAGAGGAGATTTACAAGCAACGCGATACGCTTAAGCTGGACGCCGAGTCGTTGCGCCTGGTGGAGTTTTACTATCGCGAGTTTGTGCATGCCGGGGCTAACCTCTCCGATGTGGACAAGACCGAACTCAAGAAAATCAACGAGGAACTGTCCACCCTCCAGAACGATTTCAGGACCCGGCTCCTGGCGGCTACCCAGGACGCGGCCTTTGCTACTACTGATAAAGACAGGTTGGCGGGGCTAAGCGAAGCTCAGCTAGCCGCTGCCGCGGAAGCTGCCAGGTTGAGAAAGCAGGAGGGCTGGGTCCTGACCCTGCAGAACACCACCCAGCAGCCCTACCTTGCCGACCTGCATGACCGTGCGACGCGCCAGGCAGTCTTCGAGAACTCCTGGAACCGCACGGAACGCGGTGGAGCGCATGACACGCGCGAGATAGTTCTGCGTTTGGCGCAGCTTCGCATGCAGAAAGCCAAGCTGTTGGGCTGCTCGAATTTTGCTGCCTGGAAGTTGGAAGATCAGATGGCCAAAGCGCCGGAGGCCGCGAAGCGCTTCCTGGATGACCTGGTTCTTCCGGCCACGGCCAACGCCGGCCGGGAAGCCGAAGACATTCGTCAGCTCATGAACGCAGGCGATGAAGTGCAGCCGTGGGATTGGGCCTACTACGCCAAGCTGGTGCGCAAGGCAAAATTCGATTTCGATGATGCCGAGGTCAAGCCCTATTTTGAAATCAACAACGTATTGGAGAATGGCGTCTTTTACGCTGCCAACCAGCTCTTTGGATTGACGTTCCAGGAACGCAAAGACGTACCCTGTCTACCAGCCGGAGGTGCGCGTTTTCGAGGTGATTGATGCAGATGGGAAGTCGCTGGCCCTGTTTTACTGCGACTACTTCAAACGTGACGACAAAAATGGCGGGGCGTGGATGACCAACCTGGTCGGTCAATCCAGGCTGTTGGGCACTCTGCCCGTGATCTGCAATGTGGGCAATTCTCCCAAACCTGCTGCAGGCCAGCCGGCGCTTATCAGCTTTACCGATGTCACGACCATGTTTCACGAGTTCGGCCACGCGCTTCACGGCTTATTTGCGGATTGCGAGTATCCGAGCCTGTCGGGCACTACAGTGGCACGCGACTTCGTTGAGTTCCCTTCCCAGTTCTACGAGCATTGGGCTACTTATCCGGCGGTCTTCGAAAATTATGCGAAGCATTATGAGACCGGCGCGCCCATGCCTGCGGAGTTAGCGGCGAAACTTTCCGAGTCGAAAACCTTCAACCAGGGATATGCGCTGACCGAGGTCCTGGCTGCGGCAGAACTCGACATGCAGTGGCACACCCAGAGTCCTGGCACGCAGATCGAGAGCCCGGATGCATTTGAGAAAGCGGCGTTAGAGCGCACGCAGCTTTCCATAAGCTATGTGCCGCCGCGCTACCGTTCCAGTTACTTCGCTCATATTTTTGCCGGTGGCTATGCGGCGGGTTATTACGCATATCTATGGGCGGAAATGCTCGATCAGGATGGGTATCAGTGGTTCCTGGATAATGGAGGCCTGACGAGAGCTAACGGAGATCGCCTTCGGCAGATGGTGCTTTCGCGGGGTAACACGGAGGACCCGGCTGCGATGTATAGGGCCTGGCTGGGGCGAGAGCCCAGTATCGAGCCCATGCTGAAAGAACGAGGGTTGGTGAACGCGGAAGAATAGACAGTTTTGCGAATAAGTAGGCGCGGATTTCTCCGCTTGCTCTGACGAAACACCTCCAGGCAGGGTCCGTAGAACTGCAGATCTGCCGGTCGAGGACCGTGTTATCCCACATCTCGCGAAAAACGAGCGAGATGTGGGGCACCCGATCTTCTGTTGCCGGTACAGGAGGCCTGTCATTGATCCTCCAACTGGCAGCTGCAAGTCATGAACGGTCATCCAGCTCGATTGCGTTCGTCGATCTCGCTTTTCCGCTGTTTTTTCCCGGGCGTGGTTTGGCCAGCGAGGTGTCACTCTGCCGGCAACGCTTCTTGTCAGTCGTCGTCGGGAAGCGCGTCACATGTGCTTGTAAGCTGAAAAAACCTACATCCAGGTTGTTTAGTTCGGCCTCTTCCTGCTGTGAGAACGTGAAGTTGGCCACGCGAAACAATTGATGGCGTGCATCTAGCTCTTCGATTAGCTAGATTAGTCCTCGTCAGAGATGGAAATTTCACATCTGCCAAGGAGAATCGTCATGAAGGTTTTCGCTATCGGATCATTCGCCAAGCCGATCACGGACGAAGAGAGGCAGCGGATTATGCGGAAAGAAGTTCCGGACACACTCAAACTTTATCTTGAAGGCAAGATCGAGCAATTCTGGTTCCGCGAGGATAAGCCAGGCGTGATCTTCCTGATGAATACCGAGTCGCTCGATCAGGCTAAGTCGATAATCCACGAGCTGCCGCTTGCCGCGAACGGCTTCCTTGAGTTCGAATTCATTCCAGTCGGGCCGCTTAAACCGCTCGGCCTGCTGATCCAGGGTTGAGTAAGCCCTGGATCTGCCAGCGACATTACGAAACTATCTGGTGAGTGCGATCTGTCCTGGGTGAATGATTAAGTTGGCTTTAAGCTAGATCCGGCTAGATCGTCACATCCATCTGGGGGTTACATCATCCGAATCATCGAAGCTGTTATCGCTTTGAGGCATTGGACCGGCCGGATCGCTTAGTGATTGCGCTCTTCGGCAATCGCGGAACAGCCTGGACGCCCGCCCAAAGCGTTGCGATCGTTTGCTCGACCACGAGAGTCTGGTCAGGCAAGTCGGGCACAACTCCTTGGATGACCATGAGTGTGGCGAGGCCAAAGATCGTGTACCACCAGGTGTGGGCTATCACTATGTCATCCCTACTAGGCAATCCTTCATCCTTGGCAACCTCGAAAAAGAGCTGCACGAATCGCCGGAACAACGGCGTGCCAATGTCGTTAATATATTGTCCAGCGCGGATGCCGTTGCGGTTCTCAGGCCCGAAGAAGACGTTGCGAAACTGCTGTGGATGGGCAGTGCAGAACTGAATTAAGCCGCGTGAAGTCGCAAAAAGGCGCTCTTTCGGTGCAAGATGCTTAGCGGCAATCGCGTCGAAGTTCTGAATCAGCAGCCCGATCGTCTCGCTGCTCAGCTCGGCAAGAATATGCCATTTGTCGGGAAAATGCTGATAGATCACGGCGTGCGTATAGCCGATCTCTTTAGCGATCGCGCGAAGCGTCACGGCTTCGTAGCCGCGATCGGCAAACATTTTGCTGGCAGCCGCAAGGATTTCGCCCCGCAACCTCTCCTTGCGCTCTACCCGGCGACTCGGTGATGTGGATGTCACTTCAATACCTTAGTCCTTTTGACGATCTTTTGCGACCGAATGTTGATTTATAACCATTGGTTGCAACGTGCCACCCTCTCATGGCGCAGCGGTTGATGCGCTCATAATCTGCAACCACTGCTTAATTTGCAACCAATGGTTTTTATAGGCCTCTAATTGTCAGGTCGCTCATTTGGATGGGGCCAAATACGAGGCAAAAGGAGGATGCGATGAACGTTCTAGTGATTGGAGCAGCGGGCAAGAGCGGAGAGGCGCTGGTAAATGAGGCGCTGGCGGCCGGACATAAAGTGACGGCTTTCGTGCGCGGCGCCGGGCAGTACAAGAAGGCGAACGTCAGAGTTGTTGCGGGCGACGTGCTGGACGCGGCCGCGGTCGACGTTGCGGTCGCCGGGCAGGATGCGGTGATCGACGCGCTGGGCGGCAAGACGCCGTGGAAAGTGACGACGATGGAAACGAGCGCGGCACACAATATTGTGGACGCGATGCGGCGCAATGGTGTGCGGCGCTTGCTGAAGATTTCGGTGGTTGGTGCGGGAGAGAGCGTCAAGAACGCCGGCTTCTTCAACGAGCACCTGCTCATGCGGACGTTTCTGCGGGGTCTGCTGGTAGACAAGGCGGGCATGGAGGCCGAGATCGAAGGCAGCAACCTGGACTGGACGCTCGTGCGGCCGCCGATGTTGACCGACGGCGAGAAGACCGGCGTTGCCAGGGTGCTGAGCACGGAGGGCGGCGAGAAGGCGCACAAGATCGGGCGGGCCGATCTGGCGGCCTTCATGGTGCAGCAACTGGACAGCAGCCGGTATGTGCGTCAGGCCGTGACAGTGACGACCACATAGCAAGGCCTTCGCGAGGATCAACCACCTCTCTCATCGAGGCGACCCGATGGGCTGTGTAAAGGCCTGTAACGATTCATGCGACAGATAACTGTGGGAACCCACGGGACTAGCGGAATGCTAGCTGCGCAACTCACAAGCTCTGGCGTTCACCCCAGAGCACCAACTTCGTCCACGAAAGGACAACTATATGTCAAACTTCCCTACGCCGCTTGAAGAAGTCATTCATCACAACGTGATCAAGAACAACAAAACAGGCGGCCCGGCGCTTGATATCGGGCCTATGCAGTTGCTGTGGAGGGCACTGGGAGAAAACACGGGCTACACCTTCTCCATTTATGAGACCACGGTCGTGCCGGGCATGGGTATTCCACTTCATAAGCATCCATTTGCGGAGTTTTTCTATGTACTGGAAGGCACGCTGTCAATTGCACACTGGAACAGCCAGGGCGCCGCTGAGTGGGACGTGTATGAAGCCGGGGAAAGCCTGGTGGTGCAGCCCAATGCGCCTCACACATTCTTCAACAAGAGTGAGCATCCGTGCCGCATGCTGAGTGTGTCAACGTATCACCACGAGCGGATGATGAAGGATGCAGTACAACCGGATGGCAGGACAGATTTTTTGCCGGCTCAACTCACTCAGGCCGATTTTCTGAAATTGACGAAGTCGATGGAGAAGAATCAGACATTCCTTGTCGCAGACCATGCTTAATATGGTGCATCTCTTGAGTTCACCTTTGAACTCAAGAGATGCACCGCGACGCAAGGGACGGGGCTGCACAGAAACGGTACCGTATCGTATCGTAGAAAGCCTGCTGGGCCGTATCGCGCAGCAACAGATACGGTCATGAGCGAGAAGTCCGTGTCAGTAAACCTTTGATGACATTCATGTCAAAATTAATCCCGCGTGCGGGTTTTCCGCTGTCTCAACCAAGGGGTCCACTCCAGGATTATCATGTCCCGTTATCTTCGTTATCTTGCCGTATCTTATCTAGGTAACTATCGTAGTGCCTGGGACAGAAACCGACTACCGGGCCGCGGCCAGTTCCATCTGCTGGTCGTAGCTAGCTTTATTGGCGGTGAAAGAACGCGGCGTGGAGCTGCTCCCACGGCCATATTGTTTTGGCGAACAGCCCATGACTCTTTTGAAGGCTTTACCAAAGGCGCTTTCGGATTCGTAACCGAGCGATACCGCGATCCCGGAAATAGAATCGCCTTCAGTCTTTAACCTGTCGCCGGCCAGCAGCATCCGCCAGCGTGTCAGATACTCCATGGGTGTTTCCCCAACCGTTTCTTTGAACTTCAGAGCGAAGATCGATCGCGACATTCCGACCCGCTCCGCCAGTTCCTGCAATGTCCAGCGATGCCCTGGATCGTCGTGCATACAGGCAATCGCCGCGCACATCTGTTTATCGGCCAGGGCGAAGAGCCAACCGACGCCACTTCCCGGTCCATCTGCCAAATGCAATCGAAGAGCCTGAATGAGCATCATGTAGGCGAGTTGCTGTGCAATCAGAGAGCTGCCCGGCTGCGGATCGCGCAGCTCATCCTTCATCCGTTCCAGTGACCACCGTATCGCCGCCTTATCCGACTCTTTGCGGATATGCACGATGGGCGGCAGAGACCCCAGCAGCATGCCGGCATGACTGCCGGTAAGAAGGAAGTGCCCGCCGGCAATATAGCGCCCCACACCTTGATCGTGCGAGGCCGTACTACCGTTGCCCCGCGTCGAGAGGAGTGTGCGGAAGTCGACAGGCGTGAGTGACAGATCGGTTGCCAGGCAGAAAGGGAGCCCACGCGGTAAAAGGAAACAGTCCCCCGCCGTGAGGAGCACCGCATCGGGAACGCCCTCCACAGAGAGCCAGCACTGGCCCGAGAGCATGGCGTAGCACTTGATGCCTTGATGTTTTGGAAATTGGATGGCCATGTCACCAGCCACCTCGAATCCGCCCGAGATGTAACTCCGCGGTTTCAGCAGCGACAACACATCTGAGAGCGGATCCATACAGCCTCCGGACGATCGGACCAATAATACGGACTCTCAGTATAGATCGTATCAACCCCATGCCCCATCTAGTTGTTAACAGTCCTCAACTGAACTAAAGGAGAACTCAGTATGCGTATTTTTCTCACCGGTGCTACAGGTTTCATCGGGTCGGCCATTGTTCCGGAACTCATCCATGCCGGCCATCAGGTACTCGGACTGACGAGGTCCGATGCAGGCGCCAGGTCTCTCATCGCCGCCGGAGCCGAGGTGCATCGAGGTGATCTTGAAGACCTGGAAAGTTTGCGCCGCGGAGCGGCCATGTCCGACGGCGTAATCCACACTGCCTTTAACCACGACTTCTCGAACTTCGTCGCGATTTGTGAGACAGATCGACGCGCCATCGAGGCGATGGGCTCCGTGCTTGTCGGATCTGACCGCCCGTTGCTCATCACCTCCGGAACTGGAATGGGCAACACTGCGCCAGGTCAACCTGCGACCGAAGAAAACTTCAATCCCGACCACCCGAATCCCCGTAAAGCTTCGGAATTAGCTGGTGTTTCCGTGGCGGACCGTGGTGTAAACGTGGCGGTGATGCGTCTTCCGCAGGTCCACGACACAGTCAAGCAAGGTCTGATCACCTACCTGATCGCTGTGGCCCGGGAGAAGGGTGTCTCGGCGTATGTCGGCGACGGGCTCAACCGCTGGCCTGCGGTGCCCCGGCTCGATTGTGCCCGCCTATATAGACTAGCGATTGAGAAGGGTTCAGCGGGAGCCCGTTATCACGCGGTCGCCGAAGAGGGCGTGACGGCGCGAGAGATCGCTGAGGCAATCGGACGGGGCCTGAAGCTGCCGGTCGTCGCCAAGTCTCCCGAGGAGGCAGCCGAGCATTTTGGGTGGCTCGCGGCGTTCGTGGGGTTCGACATGCCGGCTTCCAGCGCACTGACGCAGCATCGGCTGGGATGGCGCCCGACGGGTCCTGGGCTGATCTCCGATCTCGACCAGATGCAATACTCGCAAGCCTGAACAGACTGCGCGCCAGCGTCGCCTTTGCGCCGCTGGCAAGCGGTTAACCAGCAAGACTCTCAGTTCTGCTCTGTCTGCTCATACAGTGAGGCAGTGGGTATTCGTATCTGGATTTGTTGCCGCAGTGCAAGGGCAGTGCGCACTTTGCCCATGAATTGGAAGGTGATGCGCGGCGACCCCAAAGACCAACGCAAAGATGGACGCCGGGACTAAGAGGGCGGAATCCCCTCCGCTATCTGCATTCATTACATCCGTTTTCCGCCTGCGGCAACGATAACTTGACCGGTGATCCAGCGAGCATCGTCTCCGGCGAGGAATGTGGCCGCGACCGCAATATCCTCCGGCCGGCCAATTCGACCGAGAGGAGTTTCCCGGTCCTGCCGCTCTCTAAATTCACCCTCGTGGAGCCCGGAAGCGCGCAGGCCCTCAGTTTCCACCATGCCCGGATCAAGCGAGTTCACGCGGATTTTGCGTGGGCCCAGCTCTTGAGAAAGCGAGACCGTAATTGCGTCTACCGCAGCTTTGCTCGCACTGTAAGTAGACGCTTGCGGCGCTGGCATTGGACCAACAATCGAACCGATGTTGACGATGGACCCACCCTCGGGCCCGATCAGTTTGACCGCTTCCTGCGTGGTCAGCAGTAGACCAACAACGTTCAGATTGAATTGCTTCTGGATGTGGTCCGGAGTGATGGCCTCAAGCGGCGCAAATTCATAAGTGCCGGCGTTGTTCACAAGGACATCAAGTTTGCCATACGCCTTTTTCGTTTCCGAAAAAAGACGTTGGATATCTTTCGGTTGCGAGACGTCCCCCTGAACAGAGATGGCCTTCCCGCCCTTGTTGGTAATTCGGGCAACCACAGCGTCTGCTCCGGCTCTGCTGCTGGCGTAGTTCACTACCACCGAAGCGCCTTCTGCCGCCAGGTGCTCGGCGATGGAAGCTCCAATACCTTTAGAGGCTCCAGTCACCACTGCGACTTTTCCACTTAATTTATTCATGACAATTCTCCTCTGACATCCCAGCGCACAACGGATGGCCGAAACGACATATGTAAAGTTCGAGGTCCGACCGTTTAGCGGTATTGCCTTTCAGGCCGCTCGACTCGATTCTTTCTCCTCAGGCCGATCCGGGCGAGCTCAGGGTCCGTGTAGAGGCAGAATGGGACTTGCCTGCCGGTCGTAACGTGGTTACCGCCAGTGACATTGTCTCGGAAGACACGAAAGTCGTCCTCGCCGATGTGGGTGTACTGTGGGCTGCCCGCTACTTCACCGACCGCCCAAACACCGGGCGCCGTCGTCTCAAGCCGCTCATTAACCTTCACGTACCCACGATTGGTCAGCTCGACACCGGCCAATTCCAATCCAAGACCTGCTGTATTTGGAACGCGGCCGGCTGCCACCAGCAGATCAGTGCCTTCAAATGTCTTCTCCGTTCCATTCTGCTCGGTCACCACTCTTACCAACTGACCTGACTTCCCGGATATCCCTTTGATCCTTGTATTCAGAATGAGTTCGATGCCCTCGTCCTCGAAGAGAGTCCCGAGAGCTTCCGTCACATCTTGGTCTTCTCGATGCAGCAACCGGTCATTGCGATCAATCACCGACACCTTGCTGCCGAATCGACGCATCGCCTGGGACAACTCCAGCCCAACGTAGCCGCCCCCGATCACAAGCAGGTGTTCGGGAACCTCATCCAGTTCGAGTGCTTCGATATGAGTGAGTGGCTGTGCGTCCACAAGGCCGGGAACCGGTTCTAACGCAGCGTGGGTGCCTGTCCCGATCACCACATTGGTCCCACGCAGTTGACGCGTTGTTCCGTCGGGCAGCGTGGCCTCTACCGTCTTGGGACCGATGAAACGTGCGGAACCGAGGATGAGTTCCGCTCCACTTTGCTTGTATTCGGCGAGATGCGTATCGACTAAGCCTGATACCATCTTGCGTTTGCGGTCACGCACGGCGGACATATCGACTCTAAAGCCGTCCCTGGCAATACCGAACTCCTCACTCTTGCGCACGTACGATGCAACCTGCGCTGTGTGAATGATGTTCTTGCTCGGCAGACAGGCGATGTTGGGACACGATCCGCCGATATATTTCCGCTCGACCACCGCAACGCGCTGTCCCCCTCCGGCAAAGGTCCATGCGGCGAGCTTCGATCCCGCGCCGCTGCCGATTATCACAAGATCGTATTCTTCCGGGCCCGTTTTCCTGGATGACTCGGTTGGAGAACCATTTCCCGTGGTGTTCATGTGGACTCTCCTTTCGTAGAGTTTCTAAACACAACGATTGTGTCGAACGAGCAATCTGCTCACCTATTGGTTTGCATGGATTTGACGAGGGCCGCGGCGGAGGCGCCTTCGAGCGAAAGTCCATAACCGACTTCTCGCACAATGCGTTCCTTCAGCGGTTGGATAAAGTGCGCGCGGGTGTTGCGACGCGTGACTTCCGGAGCTTTCAGGTAGAGGGCGGCCAGTTCACGTGCTCGAACGAGCGCCTGTCCGGTTGGCACAACCTCGCCAACCACACCCCATTCATAGGCCGTGCGCGCCGTCAGCGGCTGTGGGTTGAGCAGGAATGCCTCCGCTCTCCCTGCTCCAGCCCGGTAACTCCACGTGGTAAAGATTCCGTCACCTGGCACAATGCCGCCGGCGAAATGGGGAAGATCATGAAAGGTCGCCCCTTCTGCTGCCACAATCACGTTTGCCAGCAGCGCATACTCGGAATGCACATGGATACGTCCTTCGATCGCCGCGATGAGAGGCACGCGTATGTTCGCCAGATTCTCGAGAATCTGAACACCCTCGTCATGCACCTGACTCCAAATATCCGGATCGGCAACGTTGCCGAAGGATGTAAAGTCGATCCCCGGAATGAACTCCCCGCCTGTTCCCGTCAGGATCACGATCGTGTTCATCCGATCCTGGGCAATCCGATAGAAAGCGTCCACAAAATCGGTATGATCCTGCGCCGTGAAGGTCAGGGGACCACCCTCGGTGTGAAACTCAACTATCAGCACGCCCTGGGCATCTCGGGCCATCTTCAGGCTACGGTAGTCAGAAAAATAAACGTGTTGTGTGATCTGCATGGCTGCTTTGTCCTCAGGGTTTTCGTCGAGGCGGGCTATTGACAACTGTAAGCATTCCCCATTGCTTTAGGTAGACCTCTCCCGGTGATAGCATTTATTCCGAAGAGGAATAGAAGGCTGACCTCGCAGAAGAAAGATGGTTATGAGCCGGCTACGCGAAATGGAAACTTTTGTAAGAGTGGTGGACACCGGATCGTTTTCGTCCGCGGCACGCGACCTCAAAATTGGCCAGCCTGCGATTTCCAAGACGATTGCGGGCTTGGAAGATAGATTGGGCGTGCGTCTTCTGGTCCGATCAACTCATAAACTATCTCCGACCGAAGCGGGTGTGGCTTTTTATGAGCGTGCCCTGCGCGCGGTCACGGAGGCGAACGAAGCGGACGCGGCAGCCAGAGGCGCTGGCGTCGGCCTTGAAGGGCGGCTCCGGATTAGCGTGGCAGTTACGTTCTCACGATTGCATTTGGTGCCCAGGCTCGCGGCATTTCTCGACGCTCACCCGAAACTACAGCTCGAACTTGTGATGGATGACAGGCCCAGAGATCTGGTGGCGGAAAATATCGATGTGGCTCTCCGTTTAGGCGCTCTTACCGATTCGTCCCTAAGAGCGCGCAAGCTGGCACAGAGCGAGCGGCTCGTTGTGGCGAGCCCAGCCTATCTTGCTCGCAGGGGTGTGCCGAACACACCTGCGGAACTCACCGAGCACGACGCCATTATCTATTCCCAATGGACTGGCGGCGAGGAATGGTCCTTCCGGCGCGGCACTTCAGAGACCCTGGTGCGATTTCAGAGACGTTTGATGATCACTGCTGCGGAAGGTGTGCGCGCAGCGGTAATTACCGGTCAGGGCTTTGCGATCGCCTCACGCTGGATGTTTGCGCCTGAGCTTGAATCAGGCGAAGTAGTATCGATTCTCAGAAAATGGATGCTACCACCCCTGGATCTTTGGGTACTTTACCCATCCGGTCGATTAACCAGCACGAAAGCACGTGTGTTTATGAAATGGTTCGAAACAATGATCACTGAGGCGAAGCCTTTGCGCGTTGATAGGCGCAACTCAGCCTGCGGGGCCCCCGGGCTCTGACTCGGATCTTGTCCACTCGGACGGAGAGCACGGTCACTTTGTCCTCGTCGTCTTCGGAAGAGTGGATGTGCTACAGCTTCGCGAGTCTGACAACGCTGGGTTACGGTGAAATTACACCAAAAAGCCAGGTCGCGCGGTCTTTGGCTATCGGAGATGGCTTCTCGTAGGCCAGCTTTATCTCGCCATCTTAATCGCGCGACTCGTTGGCAAGGAGATGTCCTCCGGACGGAAAATCGATGTGCGATCCTTGATACCCGACAGCGAAAAGACCGCGATTGAAGCCATTGTCTTAACCTTGAGAACCTCTCAGGGCATATGTCTGCTCGACCTGTCACTTCTGCAAGTATTCTCGATCGGAAATCGCGCTTATTTTGTTACGGACTGAGGTCCGGTCTGAATTGGCGGGCTCTGAAGCAGCAAATTGAGGGATTGAGGATGTCCGTGTTCAAAGGGAAGAACGACGCTATATCAGAGGCAGAGAAGGACGAAAAGGCGCGGCCCAGCATCATCGATAGGTGAGATATCGTCCCGTTTGTCACCAGGACTGACCGGTGAAAGACGCGAACAGCCACCCGCTCGCGGGAACTGGTCTCATAATCCACAAGCGGTGGAGACGCACAATAGGGAAACCTCCCCGGCCGCGGACGACGCTCACCCCTGTGGGCCAAAGTTGAAAACACGAAACCAGCCGCCGCCGGCACTTATGGCGCATAGGGCGCTTATGGCGCACACTTTTCCCCGAGGCCAGTGTAGTCGGAGCTTATTTGATGTAGTAGCCGCTCACTCGCCAGTAGCCCTTGGCGAAGGCCAGCGTAACCGTCTCCACGGTGTCCTGCCGGTTGGCGAAGCTGGCGTGGTAGTGCAGGACTACATATTGGCCCTCAGGAGCCCCGGGCACGGTGGTGGTATAGCTGGCATCGATGAGCTCTCGCCCCTGCAGCGGGCCAGTGCCGGCGCGCGTTTTTTGTATCTGAGCGGAAAACGAATCGCGGTCCAACTGGGCGCGAATCAGCATGCCGGTGTAGGCATAGCTGTCTGCGAAGCGTCCCTGGTCCAGGTAGCCGAGAAACCCCAGGGCCTGGCGCTCAGCCGACTGCTCCTCGGCGATATGCGGATCGTCCCCTGGCTGAGCCCCGGGCGCCTGCATGGCGAATACAGGCGCCTGTGCCAAGCCGGCTGCCACTGCTGCGACGAGCAGCCAGCGAAGCAGTGGAAACGACTTTAGCGGCTCAGCCATCATTTGCATTATTGCCAATACTTCACCGAGCAGCCATAGGGACGGGTCACCGGCGTTTGCACCGGCTGCCCCGTCATGGCTTCAGTCAGCACCGCGGAGACATAGTTCTTCGAAACCTTAATGTCAGAGATTTCCGTGGTGGGACGATCGTCGATGGCGCCGGCGTAGATCAGTTTTCCGCTGGGATCGATGACATACATATCGGGCGTGGTTTTGGCATCGTACAGGTGACCGATCGCGCCTTTGGGATCGAGGACGGCCGCAGTCGGTTGAGCGCCCATCTTCTTGAGATAGGCATTCTCCTGGCCGGCATCCACGTAACCCTGCGTGCCCGGGGCGGAGGAGATGACGGTGAGCCACACCACACCCTTAGCCGTCCACTCCTTCTGCAGGGACTGCATATTGCCGCTCCGGTAGTGCTTGATGGTGTAGGGGCAATCGTGGTTATGCCACTCCAGCACCACGAACTTGCCGTGGTACTGATCTAAGCTCTGGGTCTTGCCATTGGAGTCGGTTCCATGAAAGTCAGGCGCCTGGCTGCCGACCTGGGCGGCGTAGGCGGAAAAGGCGATGGTCAGGGCGGCAGCCACAATCGCGGCCATAACGGAGCATTTCCGGTTCATCGGCTTACCCTTTCAGGGTTGAGGCTCGAGCAAGGCTCGGCGGTTCTGGAGCTGATCGAGCGCCCCAAATACGACGCCCGGTGTTAGCACTTCAGGCAAGGTTAAAGCTGGTTGGCCAGGGAGATAAAAAACGTAGGTGGGCACGCCACTGCGCCCGAGTTCCCTGAGAGCCGAAGCGATGTCCTCATCATGCCGGGTCCAGTCGGCGCGCACCAGCACAATACCGGAGTCGCGCAGGCGCCGCCGCACATCGCCGCGATTGAGAACGGCGCGCTCGTTGACCTGGCAGCTCAGGCACCAGCGGGCAGTGAAATCGATAAATACCGGGCGGCCCTGGGCGCGATATTGCTCGATGGCCGCGCGGTTGTAAGGTTGCCAACCGGCCTGGGTAGCAGTATTCGCGGCAGCCGCGGGGAACTTCCACAAGGCATAAAGCGGCGTGGCTACCGCCAGCACGATAACTGAGATGGCAAAGGCTGAAGCCACCCGTCGTGCCGGCCAGCGGCCGAGAATCCAGCCGGCGATGGCTAACAGCAGAAACGCGGCTAATAAAGCGGCGACGGCATCGACTCCGGCGGTGGAAGCAAAGAGCCACACCAGCCAGATGACGGTGGCAAAGATAGGCGCAGCCGTGGCCTGCTTCAGTACTTCCATCCACGCGCCCGGGCGCGGCAAATAGCTCATCCACACCGGATGGAACGTGAGCAGCAGATAAGGCGCAGCGAGGCCGAGAGCCAGCGCCGTGAACACGACAAAGGCAACCGTCGCGCTCTGGGCCAAGGCAAAACCGATGGCCGCTCCCATGAATGGAGCTGTGCATGGAGTCGCCACGACCATGGCCAGCACGCCGGTAAAAAAGCTGCCGGCGTAGCCGTGGCGCGAGGCCAGACTCGAACCGGCATTGGTGACAGTGAGTCCGATCTCAAACATCCCGGCCAACGACAGTCCGAGAAAAAAGAGCAGCAGCGCCATGACCGCGATAAAACCGGGAGACTGAAATTGGAATCCCCAGCCGAGTTGACGTCCTCCTGCCCTGAGCCCCAACAGCAAGGCAACCACAGCCCAGAAAGAGACCAGGATTCCCAGGGCGTAGACCAAACCGTGGGCGCGCACCCGGGTATGGTGGTGCCGGGAAGACTCCACCAACGCGAGCCCTTTGATGAATAGGACGGGAAAGACACAGGGCATGAGGTTCAGAATCACGCCGCCCAGGAAGGCCAGACCGGCAAAGCGAAGGAGCCTGAGTAAGCCAGAGCCTCCGGCGAGGGTGGCCGGCAAAGAGCCGGGGGGAGCATGAATCTCGTATGCTGATCCGTCACCCAGCAGGAGCACTCCGTTCAATTGCGCCAATTGTGTACGGAAGTTTTCATCCTTTTTAAGAGAGATCTCTATCCCGCCGTCCACGCGTTGGACTGGTTGGGGGGCCGCATTGACAATCTGGCTTTCCTCTAACGGGAAAAACTGGGCGTTGGCCGTATTGTGGCCCTTGAGGGCGAGTGTGAAGCCACCCGGAGTGGCTGCGAAAACCGCCTGGGATGAAGGCGGAAGCGGCTGTGGCAAGAGGTTGTGGAAGCGATCGAAGAGCGCTTGCCGGCCAGGATCGCCAGCACCCTTCTGAGCCGCAACCTCGAGCGGAAGGGCCAGGTCGGCTTTGCCTGGGATGCACACCTCGCGGCACACCAGCCAATCGACATGGGCCGTGAGCTGTTCGGTGGAGGGTACTTTGAGGGTGGAGTCGGCGCTTAGGGTTATGGGGAAGAGCACCTCATCCTCGTAACCGAAATCCATCAGCGGGCCGAGTGGCAAACGGCGGGGTGCGGGAAACTGCATGGCCCCTGCGGTGATGCCGGCGGGTAGAGTCCACTTGATTCTCGGTGGCTCCCCGGAATCGCCCGCATTAACCCAGTAGACATGCCAACCCTTGTCGAGGGTAAAGTGCAGGCCCACAAGCTCACTGCCTCCAGGCTGGATCGACCCATCGAGCGGGAGCAACTCGATCGTGAGATGCTGCGCATGGACTGGTCCCGTAACAGGCGTGGCCGCCGGTGCGGCGACGGTCAGTACAGCGAATAGGATCAGTGTTAATCGACGTAGGCTAGGCATACCCGGGAGCTAAACGCTCCCCTTTCATTGTAGTCGTTCGGCTGCAGCGAAGTTGTCAAAACTCTGTCTCGGCTATGGCTCCGGCACGAGCTCCTATTGGCGTAGTTGCGTCAGACGCGCGTGTTCCTTATAGATACAGCGGTCCATCACCACCAGGATGCCATCGGCTTCCGCCCACTTAACCGCTTCCTCGTGGCAGACACCCTCCTGCAGCCACAGATAGGGGATCTTGAGACGCATCACGTCTTTGACAATTTCCGGGACGTACTGGGAAGCACGAAATACGTCGACTAAATCAATTCGTCCTTCTGCCGCGTACGCGTCATCGAGCGTTGGATAGGCCTTTTCCCCTAAAGCCTGGCTGACCGCGGGATGAATCGGGATGATGCGGTACCCTTCCTGCTGCAAGTACTTGGAAACATGAAATGCAGGGCGCGCGGGGTTGTCAGAAAGCCCCAGCACAGCTATGGTCTTGGTTTTTTCCAGGATGGTGCGGATGGTTTCAGGCTCGTTCATGAAACATTGGATGCTGCCGGTCAATCCACCGGCTCCTCGACCGGGGCCGGCACTCCGCCCTGCCGGCGCATGATCAGATAGCCGCGGATGAACGGGTCCAGGTTGCCATCGAGCACGCCATCCACGTCGCCAACCTCTACCCGCGTACGCAAGTCCTTGGCAATCCGGTAGGGCTGCAACACATAGGAGCGGATCTGCGAACCGAAGTTGATATCCAGCTTGGAGTCTTCAAGTTTTTTGGAAATCTGCTTTTTCTTTTCCAGCTCGTATTCGTAGAGTTTGGAGCGCAGCATCTTCATCGCCTTCTCGCGATTCTTATGCTGGGAACGCTCATTCTGACATTGCACCACAATGTTGGTGGGCAGATGGGTGATCCGCACCGCGGAGTCAGTGGTGTTCACGTGCTGGCCGCCCTTGCCGCCGGAGCGATAGGTGTCGATGCGCAATTCCTCAGGCTTGATATCGATGTGAATGGAATCGTCGATTTCAGGGGAGACAAAGACGCTGGCGAATGAGGTGTGGCGGCGCTTGGCCTGGTCAAAGGGAGAAATGCGCACCAGCCGGTGAACACCTGTCTCTCCCGCAAGTTGCCCGAAGGCGTACTCGCCGGTAACGGTGAATGTAGCCGACTTGATGCCCGCCTCTTCGCCATCCTGATAGTCGTTGATCTCCGTCTTGAAGCCATGTCGCTCGGCCCAGCGGAGGTACATGCGCAGGAGCATGTCCGCCCAGTCCTGAGATTCGGTGCCCCCGGCGCCGGGGTGGACAGTCACGATTGCATTGAGCGGGTCGGTTTCCGCCGAGAGCATGGTGCGGGTTTCGAGCTGCTCAACAAATTCGCTTAAAGATTTGATCTCGCGTTCCAGTTCAGGCTCGATCGACTCGCCCTCGCGCGCGAGCTCGAAGTAAGCATCGATATCCCCGGTGCGGCGCACCAGCTCGTTCTCCATGGCAAGTTGGCCTTCGAGGCGCTTGCGCTCGCGCATCAGCACTTGTGACTCGGCTGGGTTGGACCAGATGGCGGGATCGGAGAGCTTGGACTCTAAGGCAGCCAGTTCCCTGTCGATTCGTGCATGGTCAAAGATACTCCCGAAGGTCGCGTACTTTTTCGCGCACCGGAGTGTATGAGAATTCGAGTTCGTTCAGCATGATAGGTCAGAAATCCGATCGCCGCGGCGAGAATGCACAGGCTGATTATCCCACACAGGTAGGCGAACAGGTCGCCGTGCACAGTATAGAAAGTCAGGTCAGTGCGATAGCCGAAGCCGGCTGCGAGCGAGGTAAGCTGGTGGCGCGGCACGCTGGCGGTCAGCCGTCCATAGGGGTCGATGATGGTGGTGATGCCGGTGTTGGTGTCGCGCAACAGCCAGCGGCGATTCTCAACGGCACGCATGCGCGACATATTGAGCGTTTGCCAGGGCGCGCAGGTATCGCCGTACCAGCCATCGTTCGAGATGTTGACCAACACCCGGGCGCCCTGCTTTACGAACAACCGGATCTCATCGCCAAAAATTTCTTCGTAGCAAATGAAGACACCGAAACGGTGACCATCGGTCGAAAAGACCACCCGCCGCCATCCATGGGTCATGTCGCCGGCCGCCTGGGTCAGATTCTTGGCGAAGGAAAAGAAGCGTTTATAGGGTATGTACTCTCCCCACGGCACCAGGTGGATCTTGTCATAACGGCCGGCGACTGCGCCGTCCTGACCCACGAATAGCGCGGAGTTATACATTTCGGACCGAGCGCCGTGCGGGTCTAACGAGGTGGTGCCGGCGATGACCGGCGCATGCATGGAAAGGGCCACCGCGTGAAGAGCATTCAGCAAGCGCGGATCCTTGTCAAAAAAAGGCGCAGGCGATTCCGGCCACAGGATAATGTCGGGAGCGACGGGCTCTTCCGGGCAATCGGGAGTCACGGGATAGGCATTGAGATCAGGCATGCCGGCAAGGAAAGGCCCGCAACTGCGGCTGCTGAGTTTGACGAACTGGTCAAGATGCTCTTCATATTCGGGGCCGGGCCAGTTGTTGTCCTGATTGACGTTTAGATTCTGCTGCAACAGGACGGCGGTGGCCGGGGCCGGGGCGGAGGCAGGCGCAAAATGATCGCCGTTTTGCAACACCAGCACTGCGACCAAGCCGGTTATCAAGACGGCGATACGCCGTTTTGGAGTGGAGGCAAGCACCCCCCAGGCGATCAGCGCGTTGCCCGCGATCAGCACGAAGGTAATGCCATAGACCCCGGTGTACGGAGCCAGGTTGGTCAGCAGAAAATTGTCGATCTGCGAATACCCCAGCAGATCCCACGGAACCTTGGTAAAGCGGGCAGACAACACTTCCAGCCCTACCCAGAAAAAGGGCACGGCGAGAAGCGCGTAATGTGAACTACGGAACGCGCGTGCTGTAACGGTTAGCAACAAGCCCAGGGCTGCGAAGTAAAGCCCCAGCACCATGCTGTAGGCGATCAGAATGCCGGCCGAAATGAGTCGCGGCAGGCCGCCGAAGTACAACATGGTCTGGTAGATCCAGTAGCAATTGCCGGTAAACCAGAGAAAGCCCATGAGATAAGCAGCCAGGGTCCCGCGAAGCAACGCCCTGGGATGGGCCAGATTCTGCTTCGACAATAGCCCGCAGAACAGGGGCACAAAAGCCAGCCACGCAAAAAAGGTCCGCCAGAAGGGCACCGGGCCGATAATCGAAAAAGGCAGCAGAAGCAGCGCGGCAGAAAAAATGCCGAGCAGCCAGGGTTGCCGTGCCAATCTTGCCATGGCCGGAGTCTACCATCCCCCGTCTTCCATCTCTCGTGGGATGAGACTCTTGCACACTACGAGACCGGGAAAGCGATACAATCAATGCCTATGTGGATTGCCATCTTCTTCATGCGCCTCTTTGAAGTAATGTTCTTCGCCGGCGTCGCCGGGTCGGCGGTGGTGGTAGTGATTAGTTTTATTGAAGATTTTCAATTATTGGTAGGTGAGTAAATCAGGCTTCTGACACGCGATCCGTCGTTGACCTTGAGCGGCAAGCAACATAGACTCAGTTCTGGCTTCGATCCTGACCGCGACTGTCCCCGGTCGCGGATTGACACACTAGCCTATATCTGATGGCTACCGAGCGAACAACCAAAGCCCCATCCATCCCCTCCAACCGGGTGAAGCTGGTTGTCGCATCCTCGGTGATGCTCACCTTTATATCGTTCTGGCGCGCCGCGGCTGTGGTGCTGAACGATCTTGGCTCTTCGGCCTTTTACGCCGGCGGCATTGCCGAAGAAGCGGTGGGCAAATCGGCCCCCTGGTTCGTCCTCGGCGTCATGCTCTTCTCTTTTGCGGTGCGCGCCGTTTACGTGGAGAGTTGTTCCATGTTCACCCGCGGCGGCGTGTATCGCGTGGTGAAGGAGGCTTTAGGCGGCACCTTTGCCAAGCTGAGCGTTTCTGCGCTCATGTTCGATTACATTTTGACCGGTCCCATTTCGGGCGTCTCCGCCGGGCAGTACATTACCAGTCTGTTAAACGAGTTGATGACCGTGGCCGCGGCTCATAACTGGCTGCCGGGCGCCATGCTGAGTGGGCATCATGTCGCGCCCCAACTCCCCATGAATTTAACCGCGGCAGCTTTTGCCGCAATCGTCACCATTTATTATTGGTGGCAAAACCTGAAAGGGATCGAGGAGTCGAGCGACAAGGCGCTCGAGGTCATGAAGATCACCACCGTGATGGTGGTGATCCTGCTGACCTGGGGAATTTATTCGGCCTTCCATCTGAGCGCCAAACTGCCGCCGTGGCCCACGCCTTCGACGCTGCACTTCAGCCAGGACGCTCTAGGCTTTCTGAAATACACCAAGTTGCCCGCTACGCTGGGGTTGTTTGGCATCATCATGGCCTTCGGTCATTCCGTGTTGGCCATGAGCGGCGAAGAGACGCTGGCCCAGGTCAATCGCGAGATCGAACACCCCAAGCTCAAGAACCTGAAACGCGCCGCGATCGTGATTGCGATTTACAGCTTTCTGTTCACCGGCCTGGGCTCGCTGCTGGCCGTGATGTTGATCCCGGACTCGGTGCGGGTGCCGGTCTACCGTGACAATCTAATCGCCGGGATGGCGATGTACATGGTCGGCCCCCAGGTCTTACGGATTATTTTCCGCGTGTTCGTGGTGCTGGTCGGCTTCCTCATTCTTTCCGGCGCAATCAATACCTCAATCATCGGTTCCACCGGCGTGCTCATGCGTATCGCCGAGGACGGCGTGCTTACGGACTGGTTCCGCAAGCCGCAGCGCAAATTTGGCACCAGTTACCGGATCGTGAACCTGGTCGTAGGGATGCAGCTTTTCACCATCATCGCCAGCCGGGGCAATGTGATCGCGCTGGGTGAAGCCTATGCGTTTGGCGTGATCTGGAGTTTCACCTTCAATAGCCTGGCCATGCTGGTACTGCGCTGGAAGTACAAAGGTGAACGCGGATGGAAGGTCCCCCCCAATCTGCGCATCGGCAAGCGGGAAGTTCCGATCGGCCTGATCTCGGTTTTCATGGTGCTGTTAACCACCGCACTGGTAAACCTTTTCACCAAATCGGTGGCTACGGTAAGCGGCATTCTGTTCGCAACTACCTTCTTTATCATTTTCACTGTCTCGGAACACGACAACAGGCGCCGGAGAACTACCACCGAAATACAAATGAAGGAGCACTTTCAGCTGGAGCACGAGGACACGGTGGGTCGCGACGTGCTCCAGATCAACCCCGGCTGTGTGGTGGTCACCATGCGCGATGCCAACAACCCCTTCGCGCTCAAGTGGACCCTGGCGCGAACCAACACCGGCGATCAGGACGTCGTGGTGCTGACGGCGCGGATGGTGGGCGCAGGCGGTCCGGAGTTGCTGTCCACCTCCGATCAACTCTTCAGCGAATACGAGCAGATGCTGTTCACCAAAGCGGTTTCTGTCGCCGAGAGCTTTGGCAAACACATCTCTCTCCTGGTGGTGCCGGCGGGTGACATCTTTGCGGCGCTGGTGCAGACCGCTAACTCGCTGGAAGCGGCCGCCGTGGTCTCAGGGCTTTCGAGCAAGATGTCGGCGCACGAGCAGGCCTACCGCGTAGGCCAGGCGTGGGAAGCCCTGCCGGAGCCGAAGAAGCAGATCACTTTCTACGTCGTCTCCCCCAATGGCGAGGCTGAGTCGTTCCACATCGGCCCCCACGCTCCGTCGTTGCGGGCCGATGACGTGGAGCTGGTGCATCGCCTGTGGCTGAACTTCCGCCGCGATCCGGAGATGCAAAACCTGCACCATAGCGACATTGTGACCCATGCGCTGACCCGGTTGGCCGCCGAGTATGCGCGCGACAAACAGGAAACTCTGCTCGGGCTTCGCCGGCGGGTGCAGGATGGCCCATTGAGCGCTGCGCGGCTGGGTGACGTGCGCAACCCTGTAACCCAACCTGGAGGAGGGGTGCGCGCGCCGCGGCCGGACGACGAAGAAGGTTAATCTGGCACTTTTGCTGTGGCAGATGGGATTTCATCCGCTGAAAAACGCGGCGACGACGGGGGACTAAACTCTTACCAGTGAGCTTTCCCCTCGCAGCCGAGACGGTAGCGCCGCGGATTCTGATTCATCCCGGCGCGCATTACCCCGATGGTCCTCGCTTCGGACAGCGTCTCCTATCGGGCGCAGTCTTCCATCAGAACGCTGCCGACTTCATGCTCAGCACCGCCAGCCGGTTTGGCGACCTGAACCACTACACTGGGTTCGGCCGGCACATCTTCCAGTTCAACCACCCTCAATTGATAGAAGACCTGCTGTTGCGCGATGCCGGCCGCCACCACCGCGGACTGGTGATGCAGCGAGCAAGAGTAGTACTGGGCGAGGGGTTGCTGACCAGCGAAGTGCCGCTGCACCTGCGCCAGCGCCGGTTGGCACAGCCGGCGTTTCATCGGCAACGGATCGCCTCCTACGCGCAGATCATCGCCGGCTATGCGGCGGAGATGAGCGCCCGCTGGGAGAACGGGACGGTGATGGACCTGCAGCCGGAGGTGCTGCTGTTGGCCCTGCGCATCGTGGGCAAGACGCTCTTCGACACCAACGTTGAGGGGGAGGTGCAGCAGATCGCGCAGGCGGTGGATTCTTTTATGGGATTTCTGCCCCTGGCATTCCTGCCTTTTCCTGAAGTTGTTCTGAATCTGCCGCTGCCCGCCATGAGACGCATTCGCCGAGGCCAGGCCTATCTCGATGGGCTGATCTACCGCATGATCGCCGAGCGGCGTAAGGATCCGGGCGATCGCGGGGACCTGTTGTCGATGCTGCTGGCTGCGGTCGATACCGAGGAGGGCACCGGCGGGATGACCGACAAGCAAGTCCGGGACGAATGCGTGACCGTGATGCTGGCCGGACACGAGACCACTGCGAATGCGCTGAGCTTTGCCCTGTGGGAGCTGGCCAGTAACCCTGACGTGCAGGAGCGGCTCCACCAGGAAAGTCGTGCCGCGCTGGGGGAGCGTATGCCCGCTGCGGAGGATTACAGCAAGCTGGCTTATGCCGCCCAGGTGTTTGCGGAGACGATGCGCCTCTACCCCCCGGTCTGGGTGACGGCACGTACCGCGGCGGAAGAGTATCAGTACCGCGGCATCACCATACCCAAGCGCGCGATCCTACTGGCACCACAGATCGTGGCCCACCGCGACCCTCGCTTCTGGGAAGACCCCCTGCGCTTCGATCCCGAGCGGTTCACTGAGGAGAACAAGTCGCGGCGACCGCGCTTCTGCTATTTCCCCTTTGGCGCCGGTGCGCGGCAGTGCATCGGCGAAGGCCTGGCGTGGATGGAAGGGGTGCTGATTCTCGCTTCCGTGGCCAACCGTTGGAAGCTTTCGCTCCCCGCCGGCGCACCCCAGAAGTTGCCGCTGTGGCCGGCAATTTCGCTGCGCCCGAAAGGCGGGGTGCGTTTGCGCGTAGACCGCCGCCCATAAGTACATCCCGCAACTTTGTGAATTTTGGTGCCCAAAATTCTTGCCAAGGGAAAGAAGCGGGAGTAGGCTGGGTCTTGTGAGGCGAACAAATGGCGAAGATGGCTCTGGCCGCGAATCCGAACCTGGAACTTTTTCCTATCCTGACCCGCTTCCCTCCGCAGGCTTGCGGATCTCCCCTGACGGGCATCGCCCGGCTGGCGGCTGATTCCTCCCCAGCCGGAGAGGGCCATAACATGGAGCTGCGCTCTCTTCAGGTTCGATCGGTCCTGAACAGGAGTGTTTCGCGCCGGGGGCTAAGTTTTGCCTGGAGCATCAACCCGTACCGCGGATGCGAGTTCGCCTGCCGTTACTGCTACGCCCGCTATACCCACGAATTCATGGAGCTGCCGCCGGAAGACTTCGAGCGAAAGATTTTTATCAAGCAGAATGCGGCGTGGCTGCTGGAACAGGAATTAAAAAAGGTCCGCCCGGGAGAAGAGATTGCCCTGGGCACGGCCACCGACCCCTATCAACCGGTCGAACGCCGCGCCAGGGTAACGGAGTCACTGCTCGAAGTGCTGGCCCGGCAGCACGACCTCCGCATCGGGGTGGTCACCAAGTCAACGCTGATCGAACGGGACATTCCCTTGCTGCAGAGGGTGGCGGAGCGAAATACCCTGGTACTGCACCTGACGATAACTACCCCCAACGCAGCCCTGGCGCGTCTGCTTGAACCGCGGGCGCCCCGGCCCGACCTGCGGCTGCGGACAGTGGCCCGGCTGCGCGAGGCCGGCCTGAGAGCAGGCATACTATGTTCGCCGCTGTTGCCTGGCCTCACAGACACGGGCAAGGCGCTGGATGGGATGGCCAAGAGAGCGAAGGCCGCGCGAGCCAGTTTCCTTTCCGCACAACCGCTGTTTCTAAAGCCCTGCTCGAAGGAGATTTATCTGACTTTTATCCGGGAGCATTTTCCCGCGCTTGAGCCCATGTACCGGCAGCGTTTTGAAAGCGAGGCATTCGTCTCGACGGCTTATCGAAAGCGGATCGAAGCACTGGTCAAGGCGGTCTGCGCTAAGCATGGGCTAGGACGGCGCAACGGGGATGCTTTGTTGACGAGGCAGGTGGGAGGCAGGGGGCAGCCACTGGACTGGCCAGACTTGAGCAGCGGAGAACTGGCGTTCTCGACCAAAGATGCGAGCTAGTGATTCTTCGAAGATGGCCAGAACCGCAGATCTCGACCGGAGCGTAGTTGAGAGATCTGCGGTTCTTTTTAATGCCGCGGCTAACTCGCGGACCAGCGCTTATCCTTACGCAGCGGCGAGTTATCGGGGACAAACAGCAGGTCAACCTGCGCCAGAGCGCCGTCCAGTGGTCGTCTGCACAGGGACAGTATGTCGGCGACCGACCAGCCCTGTTTGGCAAAGAAGTCAATGACCTCACCCATTTCGGGTGCTCCCTTGGCAGTGGCGATGGTGCTGACTTCGATGATGATGGCATCGAGGTCAGCCAGGTGTTCAACCATTCCCTGGAGCACAAGGATCTCCGCACCCTGAACATCGATTTTCGCCAGCGCCGGGCGCTCAAACTTCCCTGCAACCTGATCGAACCTTCGGACTGGAACCGTGTACCGGTTGGCGATCTCCGATGCGCCGACATCCTCAAAGAACGACGAACTGCCGATGCTGCTCGCCGGAATCGCAATCTCCAACTCAGTCTCCTGATCGCCAAGGGCAACATTGTGAATCTGGGCCTTGTAGCGCCTGGCAATGCTTTGCATGAATTTGAGAGATTCACGGGTCGGATCAATCAGATGGAAGGTGGCGTCCGGAAAGGCTTTGTATAGCCAGGGGGTTCCGCGCGCGACGCCGATATCGAAAACTGTCCGCGGGCGCAGACCGGCCTTCTCGAGTTGCTGGAATGCATGGTCCCAACTGGGCGCGTCGGCGCCAATAGACACGCCTGCCCTGGCCGCGATACTGCGAACCCGGTATTTCGCGGAAGTAAGTAACTGCACGAGATAGACCATCATCCCGTTCTCATGGCTTGGCTGTAATACGCTGGAACACCCTTCCATCTTTCGCTCCTATCTAACCATGCTGGAAACTTTGTCGTAAGCCCACTTAGCCCGCTCACCGACAGGCGTGTCTTTGATACTTCTCCACAGCCGGGTCTGGCGAAACGCCACATAGACGCTCGAGTAGTTAACGTGCAGCGAGATCACCGGAAAGCCGAACATCCGTGCCGAAGTTTGCCGATCAGGAAGGGCTCTTAACGCATCCTGGTACATCGCGGCGAACGGTGGTCTGCAGAACAGAGTCTTGTTGCCACCCACCGCAAAAGGCACCATTTCCCTCGATGGTTGGGCCATATACCTGGCCACACCTGAGGCTACGTCGGGCCATGCCTCGTTAAAGCAGTCGTCGAGGATCACCACCCCCTCGTCGACGAGAGAATCCTGAGCCGTGACCAGGTCGGAAAAAGTAACCCCTTCGGTGTGACCTCCGTCGACACTAAAAATTCGCACCGGTCCGCCAGCCAGCCTCTTGACCTCTGGTCCAGTCAGTAGAGTGGAGTCACCGGCGTGCACCCGGGCGACCTTGCCCCGTGCGTATTTCGCCAAGTTGGCCCTGAAGATCTGTTCGTCACCTTTCCCGGACTTATCAAGATTGTGTTCCTGGTCAGAAAAGAGATCGATAGCAAGTCCTGTTTCGCCCTCCCGGCAAATCAAGAGGAGAAGAATAAAGAGACGTCCGTGGTGGACCCCAATCTCAGCTACGTTGCCCTTCACATCGAGGCTCTTTTGAACTCGATCGACGGCAGTGATCATGCGGCATGCTCCAGCCGAAAGCCACCCTTGGATCCCGAGCCTGCCGGTAAAACAATAACGTCCTACCCTGTCCAATTCCACCCCCATCCGCCAGGCACTCGGCGACATACGCGACACCTGACACTGGATAAGTCGATTATTTCTATGTTTGTCATCCGGACTGGATGCGCAGGCGAGCGAGGGGGAAAACAGCTCAGCACACACCACCGGCCTTGGGACCGTCAGCTTTTCTGTCTAGCTATTGCGGCAAAGTCTAACAGCTTCTTGAGTCTGTGCCAAGCCTCATGCAGCATGATTCCCGGGTGAGACCGCCGATGCGACTGATGCATTGCCGCCATATCGTCCCCTGCTCTGGCACCACTCCAAAAAAATTGGACGCAACCGCAAGCAAGGACGTTCTATTAAGTAATAAGAACACATAGCCGCTCCGCAGATGAGAAGAAAATTGATCGGCAGCCGGTTGAATATGGAAGCGGAGGTTGGATTCAGGAAAAGCTGCTGCCATATATAGATCGAGTAGCTGAACACTCCTACGGTCACCAGCGGTTTTGAATTCAGAAGCCGAAAAGCGGCGTCCTGAACCCGAATAGCTCTCCAGATAGTAGCCGCGATACACACCAGGGCAATCGACTCGCCAGCGCCCAGGTTGAACGCCGGAAACGGCCTGAGCGTACCGTACATAACCGCAGAAAGCACGGGGACCAGGAAGAACCATCGCGAGCCGATGATGCGCCGCACGATGGAACTATTTTCGAGTTCGCCAGAAAACAGCGCTAACAAGCAGCCTACGGCAATCGAATCGCCCATAAAGAGCAGACTCTGCTTCATCACCGCATATACCTCCGGCCTGTAAACAAAAGTCAGAATGCGCGACAAGGGCGCAAGAAGCAGCATTATGCAGCAGGCCAGCACACGCCCCCGCTTCGCGGTAAACACAATAACTACCGGCCACACCAGGTAGAACTGCTCTTCGATGGCCAGCGACCAGAGGTGTCCGGTAAACCAGCTTTTGCCGCCTGTAGCGTGGTTCATCGTGAACGTGCCGGCATACACCAGGTTGTGCGGCGGCAGAGTGATCCAGCCTCTCCACTGGAACAAGGCTACAACCAGGATAAACGCGTAGGCGACGGGCCAGATCCTGAAGGCACGCCGAAGGTAAAACATCTTGATGGAAATGCTGCCGTTCTTGTGCTCTTCGTTGAGCAGGAGTGTTGTAATCAGAAATCCGGAGATAACAAAGAAGACCTTTACTCCGAAAGGCCCGAACAGATACACAGTACGCGTATAAGGATTCAACGCCTGGAATGCTGGAGTGTTGCAAAGGTGTGAAATCAGCACCAGGCAGATGGACAGCGCCCTGCAGCCGTCCAGTGAAGGGATCCTGCCCTTCTGGGGAATTTCCAGCGTCTCGGGGGAGGACATCAATCCGGTCTCCAGCTAAAACCAGCTATTACTTCCGGGACTGACTCTCGTACGGCTTATTAGTTACATTACTACATAATTGTTACTGAAAGATACTCCTAGGTTGACGTTTAACATTCAGTATTGAGGCTGTTCAGGTACTCGTTGACGCGGTTTACATTTCAGGACAACTGGTTTGCTTCTACAAGAGGATTTGGGACCGTGTAATCGGCAAAAAAACGTCTTGATACCTCGGCAAGAATTTCGTCATGTATTGCCTGCACCGGGCGCCTGGCGTCGACCACTACAACACGTTCCCGATCTCGCGCTGCAATGGACCAGAATGATTTTTGTACTCGCTCGAAGAACTGCGGGCCCTCGTCTTCAAACCGGCTCTCCTTACCTTCAACCGCCTTACTCCTGGCGCGTGCCCGGGATATACTTTCGGTGACATCGTGGTCCAACAGAACCGTCAAATCGGGCGCGAAGCCAGCCAGAAGAGCGCCATGCATGGCGAGAACCGCCTCACTTCCTAATCCCCGCCCACCACCCTGGTAGGCCTCACTGGAATCAACGAAGCGATCGCACAACACCCACTCGCCCCGCATAAGCGCCGGCTTAATTACATCGGAGACATGTTGAGCACGAGCCGAGAACATCAGTGCCAGTTCGGTAGCCGGATGAATTCCTTTATTGTTGATATCGAGGAGAAGCCCACGAATCAGCTCTCCCAGAGGTGTTCCGCCAGGTTCCCGGGTGAGCACGACCCTGAAGCCAAGTTTCTTCAGTGCCCACGCCAACCGGTCCAGCTGGGTGCTTTTTCCAGACCCGTCCATCCCTTCAAAGGTCACAAAGCGGCCCGTGAGTTCAGTCATGGTGTTTGAGCCTCCGTGTGAGCGGCCGTTTTGACGCTATTTTGCCGCTTGAGAATCGTTTCATGCCCCACCGATTCGCAGATTGACTTTCCGTCATATACGTCACGACGCAACAGAACCCCCAGAAGGGTCTTCCATAGAATGTTGAAGTCGCAAGCAATGCCCATCTTGTCCAGGTAACTCAAATCCAATTCGATCGATTCCCTCTTTGACAAGCTATCTCTGCCGGAAATTTTTGAGATACAGGTCACGCCAGGTTTAATAGAAAGGTATGGGGCCTTGTAGCCCCCATACAGGTCGAGCATTTCAGGAACCTCCGGGCGGGGACCTACCAGCGTCATTTGCCCCAGAACGACATTGATGAAATTAGGCAACTCGTCGATGCTGGTACGGCGCACAAACGCGCCAACCCTGGTGATACGTGGATCTTCCCTGGGATGAAAATGAAAGTTCAGGCTTCCGTGCCGCGCATAATCATAATATTCGGCGAACCGCTCCCTGGCGTCGCTGAACATACCGCGCAGCTTCACAATGTAAAACGGCTTTCCTCCAAGCCCAAGACGGCGCTGGAAGAAGAATGGGTTTCCTGTCGTCTCCAGCCGAATTGCCAGGGCAGCAAGGAGAAAGATGGGCAACGAGACAAGCAGCAATAAACCGCCCAAGGCAATGTCTAACAGCCTTTTTATTATTCGATACCGGCGGTTAAGCGGCTTGACCGCATAACGCTCTTCCTGGTTCACTCTTCACCCTTTCTATGCCAGCTGTTGAGCTATCACTGCGGCCGGTATGATGGCAGGCTGGGGGAGAACCTGCGGCTGAGTTGAAGGAATGATTTCAGTGGAAAGCCATGCGCCAACTTCACGGATTCCCTGTTCCATGGTGATTTGTGGTTGCCAGCCGAATGCGTGCTTCGCCTTTCTGCAACTTAGTACTGTGGTTGGAACGTCACACTTGCGCGAGTCTAAGCGGATGATGTTGGGAATTACACCCAGCTCCAGACTCATCATCGCGATCAGGTCGTTAATGCTTATACCGATCCCACTTCCCGCGTTGAATATACCCTGCTCGGTTGAAAGCATTGCCAGATAGAACAGGCGCGCGATATCGCGAACGTGGACAAAGTCTCTGACCGTGTCGCCCTTACCCCAAACGGTAAGAGGCTTATGTTGTAGCATCCGGGCAGCAAAGACGGAGACAACTCCCTGGACCCCGTTCGGGTCCTGACGAGGACCGTAGGGATTTGAAATGCGTAGCGAAACGTAGTTGAGCCCGTGAAGATGGTGGTAGAGCTCCAGGTATTTCTCCAGTGCCAGCTTAACGATGCCGTAGGAGCAGATCGGGTTGGTCGGGCTCTCTTCAGGAATCGGGAGCTGCCGGGGTATTCCGTATACCGCACCGCCCGAGGACGCAAGGATCAGCTTTTCGATCTTGTATCTGACACAACATTCGAGCAGTTCCAGTGATTCCACCAGGTTCGACCGAACATCAAACATCTTGTCGGCATTCGAGGTTCCCGGAACCGTGCTGCATGCCAGGTGAATCACCCCGTGGACGCCCTGGGAAAATATTTCCTCCAACAAGGTGCGGTCCCCTACGCTTCCCTGAACCAGGGTGACCTCTCTGGTGGAGGCATATCTCCGCCTTTCAGTAGCGTGGCCCAGGATCACAACTTCCCAGCCATGAGCTACAAATTGGTCGGCTACATGCGAGCCGATAAACCCGCTGCCCCCGGTTAGTAACACCCTTAACTTATTAGCGGGCCTGATGATAGTCATTGTCGTGTCCTCCGAGTGCCTGATTTTTCCAAATGGCCCGGTATTCTCCCAGGGTTCTTCCTAGGCCGTCTGTGCGGTCTCGAGAGACTGGCTTACACCTTCCTGCACCAGCTGGTCTTCAATCCATTCGTAAGTACGCCGCAGTCCCTGCTCCAGCGAGATCTCAGGTTCCCAGCCAAGGACCTGGCGCAGAAGAGTGTTGTCTGAATTGCGGCCCCGGACCCCCTGCGGACCATCTATATGCTTCTTGGTGATCGAAATACCGGCGATCCTTGCGACCATATCCGCCAGCTGATTGATGCTGATCATGCGATCCTGCCCAAGGTTGATAGGCTCGGCGATAGTCAGACTTCATTAGCTTGACAATTCCCTGCACGCAATCATCAACGTGACAAAAGGATCGGGTCTGCTCACCATCACCCCAAATCTCAATCTCGCGGTTGCCGGTAAGTTTTGCGGTTGCAATCTTCCGGCACATCGCCGCCGGCGCCTTTTCCCGGCCACCTTTCCAGGTGCCAAACTCCCCGAAGATATTATGGAAGCGAACGACTCTGGTCTCGATTTTGTAATCGTCACGGTAGTACTGGCAGAGGCGTTCGGTAAGCAGTTTCTCCCACCCGTAGGCATCCTGGGGCTCGGCGGGATAAGCGTCACTTTCCCTGAGCGGTGTTACCTGGGTTTCCAACTGCCGGTATTCGGGGTAAACACAGGCCGAAGAGGTGTACAGATACCGCTTCACTCCGTTGAACCGCGCCGCTTCCAGGGTGTGGAAGTTGATCAAAGCGTTGTTGTAAAGAATTTCGGCATGGTGATTCTGGATGAATCCCATTCCGCCCATGTCCGCCGCGAGCGCATAGACCGCAGTGACCCCGCGGGTCACCTGCAGACAGTTATCCCACCGGCGCAGGTCGACGATCTCGAACTCATCGGCATCCACATCCGTGTATTCCGGATATTTGAGATCGGCGCCACGGACGTAGTGCCCCTGTTGCCTGAGATTGGTCACGAGATGATGACCGATAAATCCCCCGGCACCCGTAACCAGTATCGTTTCTCTAGATGATTTCATTTCGCTCTCTCTCGGTTAAAAGTACGGTTCATCCAGTCGGTTCTGCAGCAGCGGAACCGGAAAGACGTGAGGGCGAGACACCGGCTGCGAACTTCTGCTCCCCGTGAAGCGCGTAGGTCATGACATCCACAAAGTTGTCGCAGATGCGATCGATGCGGAAATTTGTTTCAGCGTATCTGCGCCCGCTCGCGCCATACTCCGCCAGCTGTTGCGGGTGTTCCAGCAGCCGATCGGCCGCATGCAGGAAGCTGTGCTTTTCTGCGGCAGCGGCAAACCCGGCGCCGGAACGGCGCACGATCCTGCTGGCCAGATTGTTGACAGGAGCGGCGACTAATTGAGCCCGGGAAGCACACAAATACGCCAGCAGCTTCGAAGGAACGGCAAAGGCTCCACATTCATCATCCAGCAGCGTGATCAATACATCGGAACTGGCGAGGATTTCCCCATGCCGCTCATAAGGCTGAAACGGAAGGACCTTGAGCGCGTGCGCAGGGACCTGGGTCGAGTGCTCACGCAGCCAGTCGGCACCTGCTCCCTGGGCAATCACCATGGTCACAACATCTTTACGGGTACTGAAATGCTGGGCCAGTTGCAGTAGCAGCTCAGGCTTATGCTTCATTCCCAGAGTCCCTGAATACATAAAGCAGAACTTCCCGTCCAACTCATGGTCACGGGAGAATGGGGTCTGCCGCTGCCCGGGCGAAATTTCATCGAGCGGCGCCCAGTTTTCGATTACGAAGATCTTTTCGCGATGGATTCCCCACTTTTCCAGGCCGCTGCGGAATTCCGATGCAATACAAACAATGGCATCGCTCTTACGCAGGAGACGCCTTTCCAACTGCGAGTACAGCTTGCCGGCCAATGATGCGAAGGGGACACCCTTCCTCCGCAACACAAATTCCACCGCGGAGCTAAGCAGGTCCTGCATCCAGAAGATGAACTTCGCTCCGTGTTCCCTGGCTGCTGCCATCAGGAGCTTTTGCGCATCGAGCGGAGTGTTGGCAGAGATCACGACATCAGGCCTGAAGTCGACCACCTGCCGGCAGAGCTCTATTCCGTAGGCACGATCGGCAGACCGGCGGTAAAGGGCGGAATGCTGAGCAAACTCCTGCTTGATATTGATCCCCAGAATGGAGAGCAGCCCGTTAGCCTGCGAATCGTCGTCGACCCTGCCCTTCGGGGTCTGATAGGCGGCAAAGTACGTGTGCAGGACCGTATGACCGCGACGCGCCAGCTCGCGGCTCAGCTGCAGTTCGAACGGGTGGCCAGCGTAGTCATTTACCAGGATTCTCATTTACTTGATCCTTCAAGCTTGGCTAAAGACACTTATGACCCTTACTTCGCCCAGGACTTACTTTCGATGAATGACAGGTTGATCGCGCTCCCCGGCCGGCGCGCCATCAACAGGTTGCGAATCACATCGGCGTTCGAAGCAAGCTCACATAGCACCAGGGAGCCAAGAGCGCCCACCAAAAGGCCCAATCCTCCGAGTTGTGATCCGACAGAGCGGCCCAGAAACAGATGGGAAGTGCTATGGCGCACGGCCATCCATAAACCGAGAACCACCGCCGCGCCAGCGAAAGACGCTTTCAGTCCGCGGAGCCCCGCCCTGGTCTGGTAGCCGGTAGCTCCGCCGATCTTTTGCCACGCCATGAACGTCATAGACAGAGCCACTTCCGCAGTCACCAGCAGCCCCAGATACCAGCCCAACTTTCTGGTGATAAGTGCCGCACCAGCGAACAGCGCCGAATACAAAACATACGCATATTGCCGGCGGGCCATCGGTGCCAGTTGGCCTATCCTGAACGAAAGCGCGACGATCACCTGGTATGAATAAAAAGGAGTGGCCAACGCAAACGATAGATTCATCTCCTGGAATAACGGCCGATCAAAATGTTTGAGCCACAGACCCAGCAGGCGGAGGTTGTCTACGGTAATCACACCGGCCAGCGCCGTACCGATCAGCCCGGTGAGCATAAGAAAGAACGCGAACAACGACTCTGAGGTAGCGGTTTCTCCGGCGGTGCGAAAGCGCAGAACCTCAACCGAGGCAACACGGGCGACTTGCTGAATGGTGGTGCGAGCCGCGCCGTAAATGGCTCGCAGGGCCACGAACGTTGTAACTGCGGCAGCAGGGGCGATGGCAGCGATCACCAGCACCGGCAAACTCAAGCGAACCCAATTGGCGCACGGTTCGGCCATGGTGTAGCGCGCCAACGTGCAGGTCCGCCAATTCAACCGCTTGGGAAAAGGACTCAGGATCGACAGCTCTCGAGGTATCCTGACCAGGAGTCCCTGAAGCACGAGCCCGAGAACCGACGTCCCGAAGAACAACCACGCTAAGCCGGCCGCGTGCATCTTGAAAACCAGCAATGCAGGTACCGCCAACAGAAGCCGCACTGCGGCAAATGTAAAATAGCTGGCTTCGGCCCGGCTGTATTCGCCCAGCGAATCCAGGTAGACGATGCGAATGATGAGAACCGTCTCCAGCGCATACGCCACGATCAACAGCGTCCGAACCAGTTGCGATTCCCCCAGGGCATGCGATCGGCCGTAGAGGAACGCACCCAGGAGGAGCGCCGACGTGACCAGAAGTACGAGCAACCTGATGCACGCCCATAACTGTTGGAATTCCGATCGGGCATCTGGGTCGTGTTCGCGGCACAGCCGCAACAACTCCACGTGACCAGCCGTCCGCAGACCAAAGTCCCCAATGGTCGTGGCCGTTGCGAGCGCGATCGCGGCATACCAAAATGCAGTCTCCAGATGGCCCCATAACCTGATCTGCATAGGCAGCAGGATCACCTGGTTCAGCAGCAGGATCACCTGGGTCATGGCGGCAAAAGAGAAGAACTGCAAGAACTTCTTCATGGTGGACTCGTTTGCTGGAAAAGATTCGCTTGTCTCATTTGCTTGCCTTTCTACGCCAGGGTGCTTTCCCGCACGACCGCTGGCCGAGCCACCACTCCCTCTGCTGCCCCTGCCAGCCCGAATCCTGAAGGCTTGATAGAAAGGGCGGGATCGGACCGACGACGCCCACAAAGAACGCGGTTGAGGTAGCGAAGCGTAGGCCGGTCAAAGAGGATGTATAGAAGCACACTGATCGGCGGTACCAGCAGCAGCGCGACCAGGCAGCCGATCAGACTGTTGATGCGAAAGACCGGCCAGAACCACCCGATCACTCGATCGAGGAATTCTTCGATATACGGGTGCACCAGATACATCACGTAGCTGGCGTCTCCCAGCAACACGATGGCTTTGATTTTTATGTCCGCCCCCGAGAACGTCAGGAGGACAGCGCTGCAAATCAGGGCGAAGCACAGAGGGCCATAGCGAGCGACTTCGGGGAGATGACCCAACCAATTGAATTCTTCCATAACCGGCATAACAAGCAAGCAGGCTATGGCTATGGTAAGCAGGAGCGGTTTCATGGCCGGCGTTAAACGCGGGGTCACATAGCGAACGCAATAGTATGCGAGCAGGCCGAAGATGCACTCCAGCGGCAGAGGATCGGAGTAGAACCGGGCGATCGGACTGGTACTGGCGAAAAAGGAACATACACCCATGACCGAGAGCATGATGGCGGCTCCTAACAAGGCGGCCCTTCGCCTGTTAATCAGCACCGCGAGCGACAACGTCATGTAGAAGAACATCTCGTAGTTCACGGTCCAGCCGACGAAAAGAATGGGCTGGAAGAGGCCGTTACTCTTGGCGAAAGGCACGAACAATAAACTCTTAACTAACTCGGAGGGGTTCGCTCGCGTGGCGCCCATCAGGTGCGGATACTTCCACGCAACCAGATAGAGCAGAAGCGTGAGCGACCAATAGAGCGGAATAATCCGGATGAGGCGGCGTCTCAGGAACGCGGTCGAATCATTGTCAATGATCGAGGCCATGATGTAGCCACTGAGCAAGAAGAACAAGTGGATGCCAAATATTCCCACTGGCTTGATATTTCCCAGGGAAAATCCCGTGTGGTAAAACACCACGGGCAGCGCGGCATAAACGCGAAGAGCTTGCAGATTCTGGATTCTCATGATCGGTTTCGGTTTATCCATTGACTATGTCCTTCCGCTATAGACAACCCTGTCTTAACAGGGTTGCGATTGGTCTCAGGCCCGTGATCGATTACTACTTCCGAGTCAACTTGCAAACGATGCTTGATACGGTTGCGAGACTTGGGAATCACTCCTCTGCCTTGACGGGGCATGGGTTTGCAATACCAGGGACGCCGACACACCATATGCCAGCCAGAACGGGAGAAAATAGGTAAGGGAGAAGTCGCAGAAGGCACAAATCGTCATTACCATCACCAGAACAGAGAACGTCCTTCCGTTGGCATGGCGGGGCAGCAACCAGGCGCGAAAAGCGAGGAAGAACCACGGGAAAAAGAACAGTAATCCGCCAACCAGACCCCTTTCCATCAACACCAGCATGTAATTAATGGTCGTGATGTCCGATCCGTTCGAGCCGGCTGCATTCAGGGCGGAGATTCCGTACCCCCAGACCGGGGAAGCCTTAAACAATTCGATACAGGCTGGGAGGTGGTCAACTCTGCCTGAATCGGCGCGTTCATCGAACGAAGCGGCGAAGCCGATGCGCTGAGAGAGTTGTTCGAAGGCCTCGGGAGCAAGCGCATTCAGCGCCGCCACCGTGCCCCCGAACACCAAAGCCGTCAGCAACAAATTGCGGATGAGGTGCCTGCTAACGCCCTGCACCACGCAATACGCCACGAAGATGGCAAACGCACCAAGAATTGCTCCCAGCGATTGCGCGGCAAGAAGGCCCGCCGCGGCCAACGACAGCGCCAGGATGCGAATTTTCCTGTTGTCTGTGGACAGCCCCACCACCAGAATCCAGAGGCTGTAGTAGCCGAATTCAGAAGGCTCGGAAAAGAACGAGGAGGCTCGGGTAATCTCGGCTTTGTCCCAACCGAGTTGCAATCCGCCTGCGGCGTAATACTGCTTATTCGTAACCGGGAGAAATGCTCCGGGCAAATGCAGGAGCCGGGCAGCCATTTGATAGCAGCCGTAGCCAACAATCGGGATCCCCATGATGACAATTGCCCGCTCCAGGCTGGGCATATATTTGTGCCAGTTGATGGCGGCGATACCTGCTCCAAAGGTGATGGCCAGAATCTGCAGCGCGTTCTGGGAGATCATGTGGGTCAACTGGATACCCTGGATCACGCCGACCAGGGTGGCAAAAATAGCCGAGGCGATGATAAGGGTCAGGCAGCTCAGGGACCGGTAGGTCATGCGAATTGAAAACGGCAGACCCGCAAACAGGATCAGCGGAAACGAATAACGTCCGACATCGAACAAGGTGAGCGGCATCGTCGCCCACCCTAAGATAAGGACGAGCAGGAGGATAAAGATGGTCTTATCCTGACTAGTCTTCTCCAGGCTGGTCGTCATGCGGCCCCCAACAGACGTGTGAATTGTGAAGCGATAGCGGCGCGTGAATGGTTCTCTACCACCCACTCGCGTCCTGCCTGGCCCATTCGCCTGGTGCTCTCGGCGTCCTCGATAAGTTCTGCCAGATGATTTTGAGATAAGAATGACGTCATATCCCAATAGTGCTCGCCGGCGACTAAACGTAACCCCTCAACTCCTCGCGGTGTACTTACGAGTGTCCTGCCCGCTGCGAGCGAGGTGAGCGTCTTGAGCTTGATTCCTCCGGTTGTATTTTGAAAGTTCAAGGCGAAGCGACCTTTGCGGTAAGCATCGGCGTCATCCTTAACCGGTCCTGAATAGATGGCGCCGGGCGCATCAATCTGCCGCCCGACCAGTTCACCGACAAAGTCCACCGCGGCCTGGGGCGCAGCGGCACGAATCTTCGGCCAGCTGTCACGGAGAAATAACTCGAGATCTGCCCGGCGTCGAAAATCCAGAGTTCCTATATGGACAAAGAAATTTCTCGCACCCTCTCCGATAGCAAGAGGGGTGTACCGTTCATGCTCGATGGAGACTGACAGACAGGCGGATTGCCGGCCATACAACTGGGTGATTCGCGCTGCATCCTCTTCTGAAATGGCCCAGTGCGCATCGCAGCTCTCCATCGCCGCGGCCTCGAACCTGACATAGCGGTGGTAATCGTAAGCTACGGGTAGACGCAGCAGGCCTTTGGTGCGATCCAGGTGCTCCCGGCGCACATCCTGCATCACATTGTGGGTTCTCAGAATGACTTTCGCGCCAGGGGATAACTCGCGCACCAAGGGCACGTAACCTGCCATGGAAACGTCGTCGACGATGACGAACTTCGGTTTCCACTCTTTCAAGGCCCAGCGGACGCCGGCGGTGGATTCAGCCGAATACAGTCTTTCGGACGACGGAGGGACGCGGGCGAAAAGACCACGCATGAATCGGACCGGGAAAGATCCTTCGCGTACGCGAAAGAACCTCGCGTCGCACCGTTTGGGATCTTCCATTCGTGCCGGCGGTTGTTGATGGTTATAGAGAAAGGTGATCACGCCCACGCTGAGATGGTTGTCCAATATGGCACAAACGTCGCTGGCCACGGCCATCCTATGCCCATCACGGGCATCGAAAGGATTAACCGGGGCTAGTAACAGCACATCCATCTGACATTGCCTCTCGTTTACATTTGGCCCGGTAAGTGCGCAGCGGAAAATTTAAGGCACGGCTCCGCTGTCCCAGCCCCATGGGGGCTGATTTCCAAACTTCGTTCCGTTTTCTAAGGCAGGCAATCAGAAGAAATCAGAGTTACGGACTTGCTCATGGCTTTGTGGGAGCCAATCTAATTCTTAGTTGTTATGCAACACAGTTCCCAAAATGCGAATGTTGGCCATTTCCAGTCTTTCTTTGGCCTTTCTCGCCTCTACCTTGCGGGTGGACTTTGCTTCGAGCACCAATACAACGGATCCGGCAACCTGGCCCAGCAATGCCGTGTCCGCTGATCTGTTTGCACCCGGTGCATCGAAGAGCAGATATTCAAAGCTGCTGGAGAGGGCCAGGATCCGCTCTCTGAGTTCACTGGAAGGGGCAAGCCCTCCGTTGTTCCCTGCAAGTACGCCGGTCCCGGCCACAAAGAGATTGGGACCGACGTACATGCATTGCTCACGCCAGGGGGCTAGTTTTCCGTACCCGGCGTTCCTTCGATCCAGATCGAACAGTCTGGATAAGGGGGCATCGCGAACATTTGCGTCTACCAGGCAAACCGTAGACCCGGTCTGCTCGGCCAACACTCGGCCCGCGCTCGCGCATACGTCACTGCTGTTATTGGCATCGATGCCACAAAACATCACTCTCTTGGGAGCAGTGATGGCGGGCGCGAGAAAAACGCGCTGCACCAGTTGCAGCATCTCATCGTGCGCCTTTTCCCTGGGCGCGTGAGTCTCAACCGGCGAATCTTCCTGGGCGGTCGGAATAACAGCCTCCTTCACCGCACGCCATTTCTGCCTCCAGCTGCTCTCTGAAGGAGCAAAGCCCTCCAATACTGAGTCCATGGGTTCGAAGACGTCTTCTTTCACGCGCATCCAAACTCCTCCACAAAATTTCTCACTCGATTGCGCTGCTCATGATTGGGCCCATTCGGGCCTACGATCGCGGATGATAATACTCACTCGCACAGCCGGGGGATGGCAGCGCGAAAAGGTTTGACGGCGTGCACTGTCTACCTTTAGGAAGTTTCACCCCTGGGCAGACAGGCAAGCACGGGGGCATCCAGGTAGCGAGTCACTTCATCTGGCGTTCTGAACGATGGCACCATCAAATCCGCGACGAAGGCTGCCGAAATGCCGAATGTTGCGCACAATAACAGCGTCATGAGGGCCGCGTATTGTCCGCTCCGTACAGGAAACGAAGGAGTGACCGCATGCTGCGCAATGGCCACATTCACGATGCCACGGCGATCCAAAGCGTCGGCGCTGCGCGCCTCCTCTCGTTTGTGCATGTACAACATATAGTTTTCTTCCTGCGTTTTTTCCTCTCGCAGCAGGTCTTCCTGGGAAACGCTCTGCTGGTTCAGGCCCAAGGCGGTTGCATGATACTGAGCAGCGATGCCCGCTGCCGCCCCGGCCCTCGTCCTCGCCGTGGCGACTTCCGCTTCGGTTCGTGCTAATTCTTGCTGGGCCCACTGGTAAACGGGATTGGCCTGTTTGGTTTCATCATGAATTGGACTGTTCATTTCCTTTTCGATGGAGCCTTTGAGCTCGGCGATCTGCCCGTCAAGATCCTGAATCAATCTGTAGGTCGGAGCGTAGCGTCCGAGCATTTCGGTTCGCTTCAACTCCAGAGTGCTGAGTGTTTCCTTCATCTGACCAATGAGCGATTCGTTGCTGGAGATTCTCACCATAGCCGTGGTCTGCTGTGGAATCGAAGCCAACTGTTTTTTGAGGACCTCGATGCGCTGCGTTCCTTCGAGTACCGTCTCCTGTGCCTGGCGGGCGCTGGCGTCGAAGTCATTGACACGGTTTAGGGCGAGGTCTCGCTCCACTTGCGGAGAAACCACTCCATGCTGCTGATTGAACTGAAGAATCTTTTGCTGTATGTCCGCTAACCCCTGTTTGTATTGCGCTGCCTGCTGATCGAAGAACTTGAACTCACCCGTAGGTCGGTGGACCTCCATATGCTTCTCCGCATACGCGTCGGAGAGAGCGTTGAGCACTTTGCTCGCCAACTGAGGATCCCCCGATTCATATTGGACAGCAATCATATTGGTCTTACGGATACCTTCAATTTTCAGATGCTGCTCCAGCAGGTACGCGGCAGCCGCAATTGCTCTCTCCGGCGTGGATTGCACTCCGATGGAACGGTCGTGATCAAGGCCAGTCACCACCACTACTTTGCGCAACAGATCTGAGCTCTTCAGGAGCTCGACCTCGGAGTTCAAATCCTCTTCGCTGACCTGGTCCCCGCCCCATTGCACGGGAGAGTTCGCTTCCGGAGTGATGACTGCGTCCACACGCTGGCGAAGCACCAGGATCTTCATCTGAGCTACGTATTTGGGAACATAAAGACCCGAAAGCCACATGGCAAGCGCCACCACGGCCATGGTTCCCAACACAACCCACCGTTGGCGGACAATGACAGCCCCGATTTCCCTGGGAGTCGGAAGAGGACTCGGCCGATAAGGCTCGATATGTAAACCATCGGTCTTTACGATCTCCATAGACGGTTCGCCTTCTTAAGGAATTGGATTGAAGAAAACGTTGGAGTTGGGGATGTATGGACGGATGAGCGACATCTTACTACTGGGAACCCACAACACGTCTCCGGGAAGAAGGTGCACATCCTGGCTAAGGTCGCGCTCCGCTAGTAGTCTTTTCACATCAACTACACGTGATTGAAATTTTTCATCGCCCATCGGACGGAACAAAACAACTTCAGAATGCTTGGCATCTTTGTTGAATCCGCCTGCAATTGCTACCGCTTCCGTGATCGTGAGCGAAGACCGCAGGTCGTATTTTCCTGGCCTCCCCACCTGACCCGCGGCGATGAAATAAGGCTTCTCAAAGTCCTTGAGCGAAACCGCGACCACCGGGTCTTTCATGATGGTGGTGTAAGCGTGGACCACACTGGCCGTGGTTTCGGTGAGCGATTCCCCCTCGACTTTGATGGGATCAATTCCCCTCAGGCTGATCTGGCCATCCGGTTGCACGGTTACGTCCTGGTTAAATTCGGGACAGAGCTGGAAGGTAAGTTCAATAACATCACCCTGCCGCAAGCGGTAAGGCGCGCCTCGCCGCAGCAGCTGCGCAGCTGGTGCAGCGGTGTGGGCGTCTTGACCTTCTGGTACTGATGCGACGGCAGCAGCAGGCGCGTTGGCCGCAGCTTGTGCAAGCACACCAGCAGGTGCAAGAACAAGCGCTCCTGTTGCACCGAGACACAAAAGCATTGAGTAGCTAAGTACTTTACTCGACGGCATGGAAACATCCTTTGTAGCCGCGCAAGCGGCGCGTCTCAATCGAGCATCTGGGCAAACTCTGTGCGTGTCGTAACTCTGCTGGAACTTGCGCATCGTGGCAATGGCAACCTCCTCTAATTTTGATAGCTAGTTCTTGCTATATCGGAGTAGCAATCTCTTGCCATTTTGAGAAGTGACGCAATATGGCAGTGCTGTAAACGCGCACACGAAATGCCTGCGATCTTTGGACAAAATCTGATGCAGATTCCAGCTTGCGGATTGCCCGGCACCGTCCGACGATTAGCGCACTCCGCAGGGCGGTTGAGCTCCGAGTTACTTTAGTGTTTGGGTAACTCTAATTTGCACCTGGAATGCACTTCCAGAGTAACGTACCTGGTAGCGTGGCCCCGCGCCTTTCTTCAAACAATCACACGACTTATCACCGGGAATACCTTGACTGGACAGATGACTCATGCAATGCTTTTTTCAAGGCGCCTGGTCATAGGTGTCAGGTTTCATAAAAACTAAAACGCGCTCCTCCCTCGGGCCATCTACACACAATAAAATCTCAAGTTTAGGCTCTGGGTCTTTTGCCCGGGCCAATAATGGGCAGTTACACGGCGCGCTTTTTACTCCCACGCTTAGACATCGGAACTGAATATCTAATGCAGCACCCACGGGAGTGCATCTTACTCCTGCAGACCATTTTCGATGAGGGAGGTATATGCAACCCATTGAAGTTGTCCTGGCTGACCCTTCGCCAGTCGTAGTGTCTGGGTTCAGGAATTTCCTGGAGAAGCACCCAGTCATCAAAGTCGTGCGAGAAGTGACGACGCTGAGCGATCTTGAAGAAGCGCTCGCAGTGCACGCGGGATGTGTCTCGATTGTTGATTGGCAGATGACCACGCTGGAAACGGCCTCCCGCATCGCCGAAAAGAGCAAACTCATTCTCTCCGCCATGCCCGAGAGCATTGGTGCGCGCCGCCATGCGTTGCGCATCGGCGCACGTGGTTTCCTGGGCAAGCTCCAGTCTGCTGCGGATATACGAAAGGCGGTGTTGACCGTCGCCAGCGGGCGCATCTGGATCGGTAAGACGACTGCGGAGGAGATTCTCAATCACGAGTTGTCCGGAGGCCAGGGACGGACCGCCGATGCAGATCGCCTCAGCCGGCTCACCACTCGTGAAAAACAAGTCATTCAGATGGCCTGCCAGGGCCTGAAGAGCCGGGCGATCGCTCTCGAACTGCGCATCTCTGAACCCACCGTCGCACATCATTTTACGTCGATCTATTCCAAACTCGGGGTCAAGGATCGAATCGGCCTGATCATTTACGCCTATCGTCATTCTTTGCATGTCCCGGAATTGCAAGCGCACTTCCATGAGAGGCTCAGCGGCTTCCAGCCTACTGGGCACAGATAGAAGCAATTCGGCTCGGATACTTTCCCGCGTCCAAGGGGCCGACTTGTCAGTTAGTAACCTGCCGGAGTGGTCAACTTAGTTAACTTGCGGGATTTTCCGTGAAGATGCGCCAGGTTTTGCTAAACAGCTGCTTTACCGCGCTTTGCGCTTTGGGTCTCCCATTAAGTGGACACCTCAGCAGCGACGTCTCAGCTTCTGCGTATGGCGGCTCGACGATTGTGCTGCCTCTGTCGGATCCGCACAACCAGGGCTGTTGGACGATCTACAAACCCCTGAGCGACGAATTCAACAAATCCTCTCTCGATTCCTCGAAATGGAAGACTAACGTCACCGGCTGGCCTGGCAGGCTGCCCGCCCTCTTTGTTGATCACAACGTTAAGGTCCGGCACGGAACTCTTCAGATCACGATGCGAAAAGAGGCCGTCGGTGGGGACGGAGCAAAGTTGGGCTACCACGACTACACAACCGGCGCAGTGCAGAGCACAGCCAACACACTGTACGGATACTTCGAAGTGCGAGCCCGGGCGATGAAGTCGGCCGGCTCCAGTGCATTCTGGTTTCCGGCCAAAGATGAGAAGAATTGGAACGAGATCGATGTGTTCGAAGCCGGCGGCAGCCTGCCGGCGAATCCAAAGCGGGTGTTCATGTCCGGGCATGTCTTCAAGGAAGACGGGATCACCGTCAATCGCAACGACACAGACTTTGCCGCAATGGACTCGAACGTAGCGGACGGGTTCCATGTATATGGCATGAATTGGACCCCGGAGTTCATCGACTTCTATATCGATGGACAATTACGACGCCATCTGGAAAATACCAGCTGGCACATGCCGGCGACGATGGTGCTCGACGCTGAAACTCAAGTTGACTGGTGGGGAATGCCGCGCGACAGCGACCTGCCGTCGGTGTACCTGGTAGATTACGTTCGTGCCTGGAAGTCCGCCGCGCATCCGCAGTGAGACGTTCACCCGCAGTGAGCGAAGTTACCATTGAGCGGTTTCCACATCCGAAAGAGAACCGCAGATCTCTTTTTCGGACCTATGGATGGCTGCCGGAGTCGCTCCGTGGACCCGGCCCGAAGCGGGGATAATGTCCCCGAGGCTCCTCTGCCTGCAACGTCTTCCACTGTTCCGGGGTCAGCACTCTGCGCAGACCGAGGAGCATGCGGGCGTTTGCCTTTTCCAGTTCTGCGCGAGCCTGTGCCACGCGGTCGATCTGGGCCAGGATCTTGCCCTCATCCGGTTGATCTGCCGCAAGCAAGGGCTCCATCGCCACCTCCTCTTTGCGCACGGTGGCGCTAAGATCCATCAAACTAGGGCGGCTTTGCTCGAATACGGTCTCCATTCTCTTTTGCTGGTCCACGGTGAGCCCGAGCTTTTGCGCTAATTCCGGATTGTTCCACCAGCGGCCGTGGGGCCCCAGGTGAAACGCTCGTTCCATAGGTGGGCGGCGGCCCTCCATCGGCGGCGGTCCCATGCCGTCCCCTGGTCCATTCGGCGGCGGTCCGCTGTCCTGGCAGAGAGCCGCGCCCGATCCCAGAGCAATCCCCAGCAAGACAGAAAGGCAGCGCCTTGTCTTGTCGTTCCGGACCCTAGTTGGTCTGGACAATGTGTTTGCTCCCTGGGGCAGAGGTAGTCGAGCCGGTGCTGCTCTCCGTCGAGACTAAATGGGTCAGCGACTCCATGGACGATGGAACCGCGACCGAGACCTGTTCATCCACCTGCTCCAGGAGAGCGTCATCACTGATTTGCGCAGCCGGGCGAGGCGGGCTCGAAAAGTGGAAAGGAAGCAGCGCGAGTATCAATAGCACAATGGGGATTATGGCTGCGATGGCCCACCGCAGGGCAGTCGAGGACCGCCTTCTCATGGAGGCAAATTGCAGCTGCTGCGGGCGGGTTGCCAGGCACTCCGAGCTCCATTCCACAGCCGCCCTCCGGAAAACAGACACGCCATGCTCCAGCCGCTCCACGGCGGCCCGGCACTCGGCACATTCCGCCAGATGACGAAGCATCTGCGGAGTTCGCTGATCGAGAACGTACTCCTCTCGCTCCCAGGCTGACAGATGGTTAGTTTTCATCTCGTTTTCTCCATCGCCTTGCGCACCGCAGCCAGCGCGCGATGCAGGTGGCTTTTAACGGTACCCACACGCAGCCCCATCGCAGTTGCGATCTCGGGCAGTTCCATCTCTTCTACAAAGCGCAACAGAAACACGCTGCGCTGTTTGCCGGGCAGGGTGTCCACTGCGTCCCAAACATTCCGTAACTCCTCCCTGACCACCAGGGAGTTCTCGGGGGAAGCGCCTGAGGCACGGAGACGGTCTGCCATGGCACCAACCTCGACCGCCGTGGTGCTCACCATTTTCCAAAACTGAAACTTCCGCGACCGCGTGGTGTCGCGAATGAGGTTGGTTGCGATCCGCGTCAGCCAGGTGGCGACGCTGCAGTCTCCGCGAAATTCGTCGCGCGCCCGATATGCCCTCAGGAAACAATCCTGGGTCACATTTTCCGCCAGATCAGGATCCCGGAGCGAGAGCAGAGCATAGCGATAGATGCGAGACCGGTAGGTGGCGCAGAGCGTGTTTACATCCTCAAGCTCCGCAATCAGCCGGTCCCGCACGGGTGAAAGCTCTCTAGCGTAGATAAGCGGCTCCAATGCTTCCATTAGACGCGCCCTCTGGGCATCGGTTTAGGTTATCGCATCGGCCCGTGGCCTGGGCCACCCATCATCATGTGTTCTTGTTCCAACTCCGCGTACTTGGTCTTCTGGTCGGCGGTGAGAATGGCGTAGAACTGAGCCCGGGCAAGGGCATGGGCGGCCAGCATCTCGCCTTCCATTTGACCCAGGGCGGTGGCCGTCGACTGAATAGTTGCCGTATCGTTCGCCTTGATGGCGGCCTCCAGAGCCTGGTGAGCGGTGCGCTCGCTGGCTCGTGAGCTCTGATGGGCCGTGACTTCCGCGTTGAAGAAGGTGGTCGCTTGCTCTACTTGAGCCGGAGTCAGAGAGAGCAGAGTGGTATAACGCTGGACCTGGTGCTGGACCATGGCAGCCGGGGACGGGGGGGTGTGCGGTGGGGTCTGCGCCTGGGCCATCGGTAAGAGACCCAGGACTGCGATAAGCGCAAGCGAAAACTTCATACTTCCTCCTCAGCGGTTGAGATGGGTTTTAGCCTTCTCGCCACAACAGACGGAGGTCACAGCCTGTGCGTTTACAACAGTTTCAAGCCCGGCGGGTCTTCGGTAGCAGCAGGAGCACAGCCAGCCCTCCGCACCAGGCGCTGATCGCACAAGCCAGCGTCACCGAGCGAAATCCGGCGAGAAACGCCTGATCGAGGACCAGCGTGGCCTGGGCACGCTGCGGCTGGGTAAGGCTGGTTGGGATTGGAATATCGTGCAGTCGAGCCCGGTTCGCCAACATCTGGTCACGAACTTCGACCGGCAAGCTGGAATGAGCAAGTTGCATGCTGAGGCTGGCTGCAAAACCGTGAGCCAGTAGCAGGGCAAGAAGAGAGACAGCCAGCAGCCCGCCCAGCCGGGAAAGCGCATTGTTCACCGCAGAAGCGATGCCGGTCTGCGTCTCCGGCACCGAAGATATGACGGCGTTGGTAAGCGGTGCGACGCAAAGAGTCATTCCGCAGCCCAGGATCAGGACCGGCGGGAGAACGGATAGGGCGTAGCCGTGCAGGGTGTCCAGCCAGGCGAACGCGGCAAACCCGGTACCGGCCAGCGCCGCCCCTGCGCACAGCAAAACCCGCTCGCCGAACCTGGGAACCAGCGCACCGACACGGGAGGAGAATAAGAACATAAGCAGGATCATGGGCAAAAAGGCGGCGCCGGCTACCGCCGGAGGGTAATGCCGTACCTGGATCAGATAGAAAGGAATCACGTAGAGCGTGCCCATCAACGCCCCATATAAAAGAAAAGTAAGCAAGTTCGGCGCCAGGAAGCGCGGGATGCGGAAGAGAGACAGCGGCATCATCGCATTGGGACGGCTCGACTGGGAGCGCAGAAATAGGGCGAAGAGAAAGATTCCGCCGATCAAGGGCCAACTCACCAGGCGGTTCCGCCAGCCCAGTTGCGGGACAAAGGAGAGGGCATAGATGATGGCGGCAAAGCTCAGGGTGGCCAAGGCGGCGCCCAAGTCATCCAGTGGCTGGGCCGGGCCGTCACGCTTAGCGCGGCTCTCCGGTATGCGGGGCGCCAGCAACATAATCACCAGAACGAGGGGGAGATTGAGCAGAAAAATCAATCGCCAGGACCAAGCCTGGATAAGCCAGCCCCCGACCACAGGCCCAATCGCAGCAAACACACTGGTCCAGGCCGACCAGGTGCCAATGGCTTGCCCCCGTTCCTGTTCCGGAAAAGACGCCGAGAGGATGGAGAGGCCCTGGGGCATCAGCAGCGCGGCGCCCACCCCCTGGATCGCGCGCGCGGCGATCAGTTCGCCCAGGGAATACGAGGCGGCGCACCCCGCCGAGGCTAACGCAAACAGCGCTACGCCCAGTAGAAAAGTGCGCCGCCGGCCGTAGCGATCCCCGAGAGCGCCGCCAAGCAACAACAGCGCAGCCCCGAAAAGCGCATAGCTCTGCACAACCCATTGAATGCCACCCGAGGTCGCGTGGAAGGCAGACTGCAGGGTCGGCAGGGCGACATTGACCACCGAGCCGTCCATGTACGCCAGGGCCGAGCCGAGGATGATGGCAATCAGAATCCACTTGCGGTCAGGCGGGGCGCAGGGTACGCCAGCGGGGGCGGCGCCAACCTGTATACATGGCGGGAGAACGTACGACTTGGGGAGCGCGGATCCGGCCACTGGTTGATGGATGCCAGCAACGCGAAACAATCTGCATGAAATTACACAACACTCTGCAAACCCAGGAACTTTACAAGCAAGCTGGCGAATCGGTAGGGTGTTGGGAACGTTGGCAGCCGAAGTGATCATCCGCGAATCAAGCGGCCCTTCTACCGGCAGCAGCCTCCTGACGCCGGGGGAAAGGTAAACGCCGCTGTTAAAGCTTCATCTGAACGCGTTGGACTACGGCATCGTTGTCGCCTACTTCCTCGTCATTCTGCTCATCGGACTCCGCCTGCGCCGCAGGAATAACACCTCTAAACAATTCTTCGAAGCCGGCCGGTCGCTGCCGCTGGCCATCACCGGCATTGCCTTTGTGGCTGCGAACTGCGGCTCGCTGGAAGTGATGGGCATGGTCTCCACCAGCGCCAAATATGGCTGGCGCGCAGTGCATTTCTATTGGATCGGCGCCGTTCCCGCAATGCTGTTTCTGGCTTTGATGATGATGCCGATCTACTACCGCAGCAAGGTGCGCAGCGTACCGGAATTTCTGAAAGTGCGCTTTGGCGAGCCGACGCGCACCTTCAACGCACTCTCGTTTGCCGTGCTTACGGTACTGGTCTCAGGAGTCGGACTGTATGCGATGGCGCTGATCCTGCAAGTGATTTTTGGATGGAGTTTTCTGCTGGCAACAGTGATCTCGGCCGTGTTCGTACTTGCGTACATCCTGCTGGGAGGCCTGCGCGCGACGATGTACAACGAGGTGCTGCAATTCGCGCTGATTGTCATTGGGTTTGCGCCGCTTGCCTGGTATTCGGCACGATATTGCTGGGAGAGACACGGACTCCAGTCGAGTCTGCCGCCAGGTATGGGACACGTTTGGGCCGGCATGCGTGCGATTGATCCCCATACGGCTACGATGGATGGCCTGGGTGTGATCTTCGGTCTCGGCTTTGTATTGAGCTTCGGCTATTGGTGCACTGATTTCGTCCTGGTTCAGCGCGGGTTGGCTGCGCGCGACCTGGACACCGCCTCGGGCACCCCGCTGGTGGCGGCTGGGGTCAAGCTCTTCTTCCCTCTGCTGGTAGTGGTGCCGGGAGTCGCAGCCGCGGCCATCCTCCCGGCGGGTCTATCCAGCCGCTTCGACCTGGCACTGCCAGCAATGTTGGAGCGATATTACCCTCATGGCTTGCTGGGGCTTGGGGTCACCGCGGTGCTGGCCAGCTTTATGTCGGGAATGGCGGGGAACATTTCCGCGTTCAACACGGTATGGACCTACGACCTGTATCAGGCCCACCTCGCCAAAGGCCGCAGCGATGCCCATTACCTGCTCGTCGGCCGTATCGCAACCGTCGTGGCTACAGTACTCAGCATCGGTACTTCCTTCGTGGTGCTGCGCTTCAACAATCTGATGGACTATGTCCAGATGCTGTTCTCTATCTTCAATGCGCCGCTGTTTGCGACTTTCCTGTTAGGCATGTTCACCGGCTGGGCCACGCCCGCGGGCGCGCTCACGGGTCTGGTCTGCGGCACCTTGGCGTCTTTCGGGCACTGGCTGTTGTACCAGGGAGGGATACTGAACTATGGCAGCGATATGACGGCGAGCTTCTACGGCGCGGGCGTTGGATGGCTGGCCTGTTTTCTGATCACCATCGCTGTCAGCCTGGTGACGAAAAAGGGACTGCTCGCGGTTCCGGCGTACCGGCCGCCTGGGATCCGGGCGGGGCCCGGGAGCCTACCGCTCCCTTTGCTGCTCTCCGCCGCAGGCATTCTCCTGGCGCTTGTTTTTCTGAACCTTATCTTTGCTTAGAGGGTGCCTGTTAAGTCCAAGGAAAGTCCCTCGGCGGCTAAAGCCGCAGTCAACCTGAGGTGTCGTCTATGGACGGCCTGAAGGCCGTCCCCTTCAAGGCGGCGGTTATGGATGGCCGACACAGGCTGAAGAAAGGCTCCTTGTTTTCTGAAGGAGTGAAGGGTACGGGCCCCTGAGGGAGTGCCTTCTTCTTGCTCAAGGTTTTCCGCGGCCTGTGAAAGGCATCGCCTACAAGAATCAGAACTCGTTCAGAGTTTCCTTAGATCAAGCACCGAGCGTCGCACAGGAGAGCATTTCAATGAGAAATAAGTCATTGGCAGTAGCTGTGTTGTGGCTTTCAGCTTCGGGCGCGCTCTGCCAAAGCTGGACCATCGGCAATGACCGGATTGAGAGGAGGGTCACCTTCGACCCCGTATCTGGCCTGGTGACGCAGCAGCTTGCCGATCTCACCACCCATACAGAATTCATGTCTCCTCAAAAGGCCGGCCGGCAACCCGCCCCGGAATTTTCCTTTGTCTGCAACGGGGAGACTTTGACAGGCGCGAGCTTTGAATTGGTAAAGGCCGACCAGGGCACGCTGCCAGATGGAAAGTCGCTCACCATCTATCTCCGGAGCAGGACATTCCCGCTTGAGGTCTCGGTCGTCTATCGGGTTTACGATGGACATCCGGCAGTACGCAAATGGCTGGTCCTGCGCAATACCGGCTCCGCCCCGTTGCATCTTTCCCATTTGAACATTGAGGCCATCGCACCCTCGGTAGGCCTCTCGAATGAAACCGTTTTGAATGCTCAGTACGGTGCCATCCCGAGAGAGACTTTCTATACCGGAAGGTCAGAAGATGCGGGCCTTTTTTTATCCAACGCACGTACCGGCGATGGCTTTGCCATTCTTAGCGAAGTGCCCGGCTATATGAAGCGGACGGAGATTAATGCCTGGTCCGACCCGGGGCACGTAGGTGTCGGGGTTTTGTACGATACCGATCTGATGCCCTTCGAACGGTCGCTCGCGCCTGGAGCGGAGTTCAAGACTGCGGCGGTCTCGCTGCTCACGTTTCGCGACGGCGATGGGTTTAGCGATCCCCACTGGATACTTCCCTCCTACACCGCCGGGGTTCTTCAGCGAAAGATTCTTGCCCGGGGCGCACCCTGGATTTACAACACCTGGGAACCGTTCGAGAGAAGTATCAATCGCGATACGACACTCCAGTTGATCGATGTCGCCGGGACCATGGGGATGGACATCTTTCACCATAGACGACGGTTGGCAACAGGAATACGGCGAGAACACGGTAGACCCGACTTCCTTTCCCGGAGGTCTCGACTCGATCCGCAAAGCGGTAGAAGGGAAAGGCATGCGCCTGGGACTATGGATTCCCATGGCAGCCATCGGGCTTAAGACCTCAGACTATGTGCACCACCCGGACTGGGCGGCGCTCGATCAATCCGGCAAGCCGAAACTCACCAACACCATGGCGGGTTCCAAAGTCGTCATGTGTTTGGCCAGCCCATTTCAGGACGCGGCTGCGGAGCGAATCAACGATGCCATCGAGCGCTTCCATTTGGCCTACGTGAAGCTCGATTTGACCACGATTTTCAATGCCTATGGCGAGGCGCCTGGTTGCTGGGCCAAAGGGCATTACCACGGTAGTTGGGCCGAGTCACTGAACATGATCTATGAGGGGATCAGTCACGTCACCAGCAAGGTCTATGAAAAGCATCCCGACGTTCTGCTTGACCTGACCTTCGAACTCTGGGGCCAGAAACACGTGATCGATGCCGGTTTGTTGGCCGCCGGTGACCTCGATTGGATGAGCAATGTCAACGATGGGCAACCCGACTCCGCGGGGACGCTGCAAGCCCGCACGCTGCTCTATCAGCGGGCGCCTTCCATGCCTGCGGAGACCATGCTCATTGGAAATCTGCACGCAGATCTACCCAGCCCCCAGGAAACATTTGCCACCGCCATCGGTTCCGCTCCTCTCTTGCTCGGAGATCTGCGTAAGTTGAGTCCTGCCGATCAGCAGTGGTACCAGGATCACATCCGATGGTTCAAGAAGCTTCGTGGAAACACGAATATCAATCAGAGCTTTTTCCCGCTGGGCAACTGGCGTCAGCCTTCATCGGCGGCGTGGGATGGGTTTGCCCGCTTTTCGCATTCCGGCGATGGTGTAATCGCTATCTTCCGAAATAAGTCGACTACGTCAGCAGCCAACATCCAACTGCCCCTGATGCCGGAGGGTAAATTTAAAGTACGCTCCGTGGTCACGAACAAGGATCTGGGCGTGTTCACGCACGACGATTGGATCCGCGGAGTGCCGGTCGGGCTTTCCGGATCCCAATCCGTCGAAATACTTGAGGTCAGTTCGGTGAGATAAGTCCGGTTTGCCGGCCGATCATCCGGTCCAAGGTTCGCTTCGGCAGCAGCCTGGGCAGAGTCCAATTCCGAAAACTCTTAGGTACGACCGCATAGCGCACTCTGGGCCTGGCGGCTGTGAGAGCCCGATAAACGACCTCGCCAATGGTCTCTGGAGCCAATCCCTTGCGCCCCTCGGCGATGAAATACTTCGCGAAACGGTCGAGGATAGTGCCGTAATCTGTTGCACGATAAGGCCCGTACTCCTCGCCCTCCGCCTTATCCCAGATCGGCGTCGCCACCGCTCCTGGCCCAACTACGATCACGTCGATGCCATAGAGCATCAGCTCCCGTCGCAGGGACTCCGACATCCCTTCCAGGCCATGCTTTGAGGCCGCATACGCCCCCAGGAAAGGCACTGCGATCTTTCCCCCGACGGAGCTGATGTTCACAATCCGCCCCGGCGTCCCGTGCCGGGCTTTGTCCGTCCCCAACAACGGCGCAAACGCCTGGGTCAAGCCCAGCGGAGCGACCAGGTTTACCTCCAATTGCCGCCGGAACTCCGCCAATGGCAGGTGCAATAGCGGTCCAGGCACCGCAACGCCCGCATTGTTGACCAGCCCCGCCAGGCGCCGCTGTCCTAACGATGAGGCCACCTGTTCGGCCGCCCGAGCAACCGCCGCATGATCCGTAACGTCCATCAGGAGGGGAACGAACGCAGCGCCAAACTCCTTTGCCAGCCGGTCTGCGTCGCTCTGCTTGCGTACACTTCCGAATACCTCGAATCCGTGTCCAACGAGCACCTTTGCCGTGCCCCACCCGATCCCTGTCGAGGCTCCCGTTATCATCACACTTCGCTTATCCGCCATGCCAACCCCCTCGTTCACCCTGCCGCTAGAGATGCGCGGGCAAAACCTTTCGCGCCAGGACTTCGACACATCTCAGCACCGCGCCAGGTAGTGTTATGATCCGTCTGTTTTCCTGAGGGAGAAGATTAAGTGATCCAACGCAAGGTTTTCTGGCTAACTGTTCTGAGCGCGGTTACAAGCGGCGCTGTGTTGGTTGCATCGCCGGCAATCCATAATGGCCTGCTCTATGCGGCTTCGGAGACGGCATTTGCGGCGGAAGGGCCGCCCACGGTACCTATGAAGGTGGAGCGGCTGGACCCGGCCCTGGACCTGATCGTTCCTGCCCAGCCCATTCTGCAAAGAGCCGCCACAGGCGAAGGGTTCAAATGGACGGAGGGACCGGTCTGGATACCGGCCGGCTATCTCCTGTTTGCGGAAATTCCCAGCAACAGCATTCGTAAGTGGTCCCCCGACGGCGGGGTCAGCATCTTTATGCAGCCCAGCGGCTACAAGGGTTCCGCACCCTTTGGCGGTCCCGAGCCAGGATCCAATGGCATGACACTCGACCCGCGTGGCCGGCTTACGGTTGCAGGTCACGCACAGCGCGACGTATGGAGGTTGGAACAAGTCGACCCCAAGGCGCAAGCCACGATTCTTGCGGATACCTATCAAGGCAAGCAGCTGAACAGTCCCAATGACCTGGTGTACAAGTCTGATGGGACACTCTACTTTACTGACCCCCCTTACGGGCTTCCAAAGCAGGACAAAGACCCAAATAAACAACTGGACTTCAGCGGTGTTTACCGGCTGCCCGGCGCGGTTGCTCATAAGCCTGGCGCACCGCCCGACCACGCGCAGTTGCAGCTCCTGTTCAAAGACCTGCCCAGGCCGAACGGGATATGCTTTTCTCCGGACGAGAAATACCTCTACGTCAACAACTCCGAACCAAAGAAGCTTTGGATGCGCTACACCGTCCAATCCGATGGAACGCTCACCGGCGCGAAGCTCTTTTTCGATGCCACCTCCGATACCCGGTCAGGAGCGCCCGACGGCATGAAGGTAGATCAGAAGGGAAATCTTTATAGCGCGGGCCCGGGCGGCGTTTGGATCTTCTCTCCTGAGGGCAAGCACCTCGGTACCCTCGATATTCCGGAGCGGGTGGGAAATGTAGCCTGGGGCGGCGCCGATCACAAGACACTTTATGTCGCGGCAAGCTCGAGCATCTATCGCATTTCCTTGAAGATTCCTGGAGACTATCCGCACATCCGCTGAGGCGCGCTGCCCAGGAGCACGAAAGGCAATGGCTGTCATTATTAGACCAGCGGTTGCATCCGACCTCGATGCGATCACGCTTATCTATGCCCATCACGTAAGCCACGGCACTGGGACTTTTGAAACCGAACCGCCCGATAACACCGAGATTGCGCGGCGCTGGAGCGAGGTAGAAGCAAGGGGCCTGCCGTGGCTGGTGGCTGAGATCGACGGCGATATTGGCGGATATGCTTATGCTGCGCCTTATCGTTCCCGCATGGCCTACCGGCATACGGTGGAAGACTCCATCTACGTCCGCGTTGACCATCTTGGAACCGGACTGGGAAAGCTTCTGATGCCGGCTCTCATTGCCGCTACCCAGGCATGCGGCATGCGCCAGATGATTGCGATTATCGGCGATAGCGCCAACCAGGCCTCGATCAGCTTGCACCGACGCTTCGGTTTTGATGACGCGGGATTGTTGAAAGATGTCGGCTTCAAATTCGGCCGCTGGCTTGATACGGTCTTCATGCAGCGGAGTCTCTTGAAGGATGAGTAGGTCCGTTTCAACTTATTCTGCACTTCTTAGATAACGGGGAGTCGATCGCTGGTTGGTTCGCGCATAAGCACTCAAGCTACGCTATGATGCTTGCTCTTATTGTGCGGGAGTAAGTCTGGTAGGCTGATCAGCGGGGCCAAGCCACATGAAAGCACTCGTTTACCACGGAACAAGGGACCTACGGTACCAGGACTTTGCAGAGCCTCATGTGAGCGCTGGAGAAGTGCTGCTGAGAATCAAGGCCTCGGGGCTATGCCATACCGACTTCAATGAATACATAAATGGTCCGCTGTACGTCGCTTCGACTCCCCATAAGAGAACGGGCCGATCCATACCGCTGGTTCTGGGCCACGAGTTTTCCGGCGAAGTGGTTGAGCTCGGCCCCGGTGTGACACGGCTTCGTGTCGGCGATCGGGTTGCAGTCAACGCCGTGGATTCCTGCAGAAAATGCGAATTCTGTCGTCGAGGGCTTTTTGTACACTGCCCGGTCGCAGCCACCATAGGATTTGCGCGCGATGGAGGATATGCGGAATACGCGGCAGTCCCCGAGGATTGTTGCCACGTCCTTCGGCCCAACGTCTCCTTTCGATCGGCCGCTATGGTCGAGCCATTCTCGGTTGCCCTGCACTCAGCACGGCGGGCAAGAGTGGAGATAGGCGGCACGGCCGCGATTGTGGGCGGCGGCACTATCGGGTTGTGCACGCTGCAGGCACTTCGCGCTTGTGGCGTCGTGGACGTTTACGTGATCGAGAAGTCTTCCGCTAAGCGGAAATTCGCTGAAGATCTAGGCGCCAGTGCTTTTATTCAAGCGGACATATCAGATCCCCGACGGGCCGTTTCCGATCTGACTGGTGGAATGGGAGTTGACTATACCTTTGAATGCGTAGGCTCCGGCGCAGCGCTCAACACTGCCCTCAGCGTTACTCGGCCAGGCGGCACCGTATGCCTCACTGGAGTCATACCCCATGCAATCGAGTTCAATTGGAACGATGTTCTCAGTGTGGAGAAGACGATCACCACCACAAACGCTTACAACGACGAGTTCCCCACAGTCATCGCCATGTTGAACGACGGCCGACTGAAGGCAGAGCCTCTCATCTCACAAACATTTCCGCTGAAAGACGCTTGGAGTAATTTGACACACTTCGAAGAAGCGGGCAGAGCTAACATCAAAATGCTTATTGAGATGAATGCGTAGAATCCCATCCTGCCCGCGCACTTCCCTTCTCTTACTCAAGATGACATCGCAGAGGATAGCGGCGGCGCGCAAAAGATCGATGTCATTGAGGGGCGTCCTGGGCGGCAGGACCGCGGTCGTGGCTACAGCGGGAATACGGGCGGCGGGCTCGCATGACTCCGGCTGGACGCTGCCTGGTTCGCCGGACGCCCGGGCAATTGTCCACTGTGCGGGAACCAGGAGAAGCAGGGAGTGCTTCTCCCGCGCCACGACCTTCTGCTTCTCTGCAGCTGTGAGCGGGTGCGGACTCAGAGCATGGGTGAACGATGACAACGGCATCAAGGCTGCCAGCGCCAGTCCACGCTGACGCCACGAAGCCACCCTGTGAGAGATGCAGGTTTGCATAGAAGCTCCCGTTCTCCTCCGCGTTCACTTGCTGTTTTCGAGGACCAGCACCCAATCTTGCGGCATGGGTAGCGGGTCAGGCTGGTAAGCATCGAGCAGGAGGATTTTCTCCTTGCCAAAATCGTCCCAGCCCTTCCCCGTCAACTCACCGCGATAGATCCCCCGCGCGTCGTAAAGCTTCTTCTCCAGGTGGGCATCCGTAACCAGGGTGGGGCTTTTTCGCAATTGGAAATGGGTCAGGCTTTGCGCCGCGCCGCCGCTTTGATGCCAGAGCCCGGCGCCTCCGGCCGTTATATTGCCGACAGGCACAATCTGCGATGTATAAGTGTTGGTTCCATCCGTGATGGACACGGCCGCCCATTGTCCTCTTACTTCGGCACTTAGTACAAAGTTGGGACCGATGGCGGCCACCGGCATACTCCCCAACGGGCTGCCATCCGCCCCTTTTTCCCGGTCCAGCAGGTAGACCGCCTGCGCCGATGGCGAATAAACCGCGGCAATGTAATTGTCCGCATCATGGTAACGAAGAATCAACCCAGAGCCTGCATTGCTGGGGCCTTCAACACTCGCCACCAGATCTTTTTCCTGCACATTATCGGTGATCGTCAGATCAGGACCAGCGGCCAACATCTTCCCATCCTCCAGCAGCACAGCCCCGGGCGAAGGACGTTCGATGACTCCCATGTCGAACTTGACCCCTATGGTCGGCTCCCAGTAATACGCGTGGTATCGCACCCCCGGCTCTAAACCGAGGACCGTCGGGGGCGTGTGGCAAAACAAGCTCAAACACGGCACGTAGATAAATCGGACTTTGCCGGCAATGCCGGCGGCGTACGGTTGAAAGAAATTCCCGTTTTTTGCTCTCCACTCGCCCGCCGGATACGACCACGCGCTGCCCGAAACCTGAGGGGATGCTTCGGTGAGGATCGAATCGAAGGAGCCCAACTCGGAGCCCTTTCTCTCACTCCGAGGTTCCAACAGCGTGGTCCCCCGCGGTGCTACCCACTCCGGATGTGGCGCAAATTGCCACCATGAGTATTGCTGAAGCTGCTTTGCTCCCAGGCTGATCTGGTAGGCGCCGGGAAGGTCCATACCCTCCTCCCAGGTCAGGAGCGTGTATTTGGTGCGCTGAAACGGCTTGTCGGTCGAATATGCCTCGAACACCGGGTTTGCGCCGTAGGTGTACCCCGCGGCTCCGTTCAACATGGCTAACCAGAAGGAGACTCGCTGGAAGTCCTCCAAATTGGTTCCACCAATCCCTTCATAGCCGATCTCCCCTACCACCTCCGGCTTGATCAGCGACCGCGAACGGCAAATGTCCAGCAGCGCGACCTCCACGGCAATGCTCGGCCATCCCATGTGACTGGGTTGGAAGAGGTCGAAGTCGGTCAGCGACTCGTCTTGCAGAGGAATATTGAACGGCGGTGGGATCTCATGAACGGTGACCGGGTGATGATACGGATCTGTGGCGCGAATATATCGAGTCACCTCGGTCCAGCCGGGCGACCTCAGATCTGTCATTTTGCCATTGAGAACGATGCCCTGGAGCTTGTTTCCCATCTCCGCCGGCGGGTCGAAAACCTCTCCGCCTACGATCCAAAACACCGGATAGGCTGCGTAGCGAGCAATGATGTATCGCCAGTGCTTCTCCATTTTGGCCACGCCCATCTGGCCAAGCGCCTGATGCCAGGCTCCTACAATCGCGGGCGCGATTCCGGCATCCACCAACAACTGAATTCGCCGGTCCGCGAAATCAAAATATTTAGGATTGATCTGTTTGAAGTCCGGGTCCCATACCGCGCCCCCTTCATTGTGAAAGCCAGGATCGACGGGGGCCTCCTCTTCATTTGAGGGGACCAGGCCGGCAACGATCTGGACTACTGTGAACCCTTTGGTTTGCCGGTTCGCCGTAAGTTTCTGAAAGCCGTCCCAGCTCAACCGGTCGGATAAACCGGTCCACCACGTATCGCCCAGCCAATAAAAAGGTGTTCCGTCGGTATGCTCGAAATAACGTTTATTTGCCGCCACACGCAACATGCCGTGCTGCCGCAAAGGACTGTTCCCGGCATAGGCAGCGATACTTACCCGCTCTTGGTGGCCGTTGAGGTCGGGGTTCGACTTATCTGTACTCTCCAGGTGATAGGCGTATTCGCCCGAAGCGGGCGGCGCGAAGCGAACGGTCCACTGATTCCCTCCCCGCCAAAACGTGGGCACGCGCCAGTTTTCCGCGCCCTTTGAAAAGACAACGTCGACGTCAACGTCATTAAACGGGTCGGGGTAGGACTTCTGAGACGCAAAGGTCCGCTCGAAGATTCCATCCTGGACCTTAGGGTGACGGACCTCCCCGATCGCGGCGCCCGCAATCATTGCTAATAACGTCAGAATTGTCGAAAGCTTCAGCACTATTTCACCACTCGGCCGGTGAATAAATCCGGGTGCCCCAGATTTTGCTTCACACGGTACCGCTCGAATGCACAATATGCGTGCGAAACCTGCGCACACCGTCAAGGAACACACCAATATCACTGCCCAGGCTGATGGCGCGAAAGCCTCTATTGATCCAATGCACGGCCGCCTCTGGCGAAGGGGGAAGAAAACCTGGGGCCACGCCATAGCGCCGGCACACCGAGACGAGTTCGTCCATTGCAGCTAGAAATCGCGGATGCTCAAATTGCGCGGGAATGCCCATCGAGACGGTGAGATCGTAATGTCCCATCCAGGCGACATCCACTCCAGGTACGGAGATGATCGCCTCCAGATTGTGAAAAGCCTTCACCGTTTCCAACAACAGGATGACGCAAATTTCCTCGTTCGCCCTGGGGAAGAAATCGGCATTCCCCGCACGATAGAGGTCGTGGGCCACCCCGAGGCACACACCTCGCCTGCCCTGCGGCGCGTACTTGAGCTGGCTGACAATGTCCTCGGCCTGTGCTCTCGATTCCACGCGGGGCACCATGATGCCCCGGGCGCCAAGGTCCAGGGCGCGCGACAGAGGCACATAGGCCGCATCGGGAACTCGCGCGATGGGAACGATCTCGCTGCCGCGGCACGACGCGACCATCTCCGCAAGCAGGGCAAGATCGCAGCGGCCGTGTTCCATATCGAAGATCACGAAATCCAGTCCGCATGATGCAAGCATCTGCCCGATACCGGGAGTAAAGAGTTCAAGCACCATCTGGCCCAAGAGCACGTCGCCTCGCCGGAGCCGCTGCCGAAAGGTGGTCATACAGTGTCGCCTTCTGCTGAAAATACAGCTTTGTATTTCGCCAGTTTTTGTAGAAATGCGGGACTGCTCAGCACCTCCGGGTTGACGACATGTTCAGGCGGCTCTCCGCGATAAATTGCCAGGGCGCCCTGGCAGTCGATGCGTCCCATATCGCGGAACAGCTCTTCGGTCCAGGCAATGGAATGCGAAGTCAGGATGACATTCTCCATTGCGACCAGCGGCGAATCTGAGCTGAGGGGCTCCTTTTCGAAAACATCGAGGGCAGCTCCTCCGAGCCTGCCGTTCTTCAAAGCATCGATCAGCGCAGCTTCGTCTACGATCGGTCCGCGCGCCGTATTGATGAGCACCGCGTCCGGTTTCATCAGAGCGAACTGAGGCTTGCCCAGTAGCCCGCGTGTCTGCGGCGTGAGCGGGCAGTTGACCAGCACGTAGTCCGAGGTGCGCAGCAGTTCTTCGAGCGACACCATTTCCACACCAAGTTGTGCTGCCCGTTCGAGCGCGGCATAAGGATCAAAAGCCAGAAATCTTCCCACGTCAAAAACCCGAAGCAGACGGATCGCCTCCGACGCGATGTTGCCCAGGCCAATCGTACCCACAACCCGCTGCCGTGGCTCCCGCCCCAGCAGACGTGTGCTTTCCGCCCAGAGACCCTGGCGTACCTGGCGATCCTTGCGTAGCAGATTGTGCGAAAGTGCCAATACGCCCAGCACAATGGACTCAGCCACCGGGCGAACGACTCCGCCTGGCGTGATGAACACGGCAATTCCCTTTTCGGTGCACGCCTCCAGATCGACATTGTCATAACCAACACCGCAGCGGCCGATGGCACACAGCCGAGACACGCCCAGCAGAGACTGCCGCGTCACCTTAGGCTTCAAGGAGATCAGCACATCGTAATCCGTCAACTGATCGGGAGAATATTCCGCCCGATATTCCGCAACAGACCCAATGGCGATTCGGGGAACGCCTTCGAGAAGCGATAAGCCAATATCGGGAAAGACCGGTTGTCCCTGCTGGTCGCAAAGATCTGCGGAGAAGCCGACTCGAAATGGATTCATGTCTTGCGCTCGAGAACGATCACCCAATCACGGAAGATAGGAAATTCCGGCGGCTTCCAGTTGCCGCTGCTATCCGGATGGACGCTCTCGATTGGCACCTCAGTTCCATCGCTGGGATTGAAGAAAAAACCACGATAGTTTGCCGCATCCAGATTTTTGAACGTGACTGGTTTGAACGCTGACGGAGAAAAGACAAAAATGGCTTCTCCGGGAATATGCCCGGCGTAGGGCTGCCAGTAGTCGGTCGAGTTCCAGTGTGGCTCTATCAGATCGGGCTGCGGCTCAAGTTTCCACCAGGAATAACGAGTCAGAAGACCTTTAGCCAGCCCGAGCTGTCCCGAGCCAGGGAGTTCAGCCGCTATGTCCCACGCAGGACCACCCCAGGAATGGCCATGCGGCGAAAGTCCATAGGGTTGCTGCCGCGTATTTACCTGCCAAATGCCGTTGGCTCCGTAGGTGTGTCCGCCCGTTCCGCTCAAAAGGGCTGACCAAAACATAAAGCGCTGCACTTCCTGCCGGCTTGCCTCCGCAATCCCTTCGTAGCAGACCTCTCCTATCAGCACCGGCATCTTAGGGGTCGCGGCGAGCGAACGGTTGACGGTTTCGATGGTGTTAGGCACGCTCTGGCGATCGTTGTGGCCGGTCTGCAGCATGTCAAAGTCGAGCACCGCGGGGTCATCCACGCAGAGCCGGGCACTCTTTGAAGGATGAATGGTGATGGGATGATGTCGCGGGTCGGTCGCGCGCACATAGCGTGCCAATTCAGTCAACCCGTGCTTCTGTGTTTCCGTATCTTGTTCCTTGGTCTTCGACAGGTAGTAGGGCATGGTGCCCTCACCGGCAAGGCACCATACCACAGGGTATGCGCCCCATCGCGCGATGAGATAACGCCAATGTTGCTTGACTCTTTCCATCCCCATGCGGGGAATGAAGTATCCCCAGAAGCCAACCACACAGGCAGCCAGGCCCTGATCAGCAAGGTACTGAATGCGAACGTCGGCCATATCAAAGTAGGCGGGGTTGATGCGGGAAAAATCGGGTTCCCATGGGAAGCCGGCTTCATTTGCTCCGCGAGCGTCGAAAGGCTCCATGTCGGGGTAGAGGCCGGCCACGATCTGGACCATGGTGAAGCCCTTTTGCACTCGATCGGCAGTCAGCGTCTGAAACCCATCCGGCCAGCTAAGCCGCTTACAGAAGCCCATCCACCAGGTATCACCTAACCAGAAGAAAGGCGTACCATCGGCATGCTGAAAATGACGCCCGTCTTCTGCGACTTTGAGCACGCCGTGCTTGTAATGGGCGTTCTGACCGGCATACGGCTGCACGTTCAACACCGAGACACGATCATGAAGGTCGGTGTTCCTGGTGTCGTTGCAGACCGATCGAACGCGGTAAGTCCCAGGGGCGGGCGCCGCGTAACGCACACGCCAGGTAGAGCCCCCAGCCCAGAATGCAGGCACGCGCTCTGGCTGACCAGAGGGCGGAGTAATGAGGACATCCAGGTCGACCTGGTTGAAGGGGTCAGTGTATTGCTTTCCACTGGTATACGACCACTCAGTTGGTTGGCCTGAGGCGGCAACTCGATCCTGCCCGAAGCCGGAGTTGATTGCCGAGCTGGACACCGCGCTGGCGGCCAGCGCCTTCACAAACGATCGCCTCGACATTCCCTCAAACATAATAAGAACAGATCCTGGAAGTCAGCAGTCAGAGCCAACAAATAATCGTGTAGCTACGGCATAGGTGTCAAGCAGTGCTCTTTCTGAGCCCTGGATTTCGCTTAAAGGTTCAAATACCCCTGGGCGGCCCGATTTGGACCTTCAGGCAACGTTAAGGTTGCGCTGTGTATGCTCGATTTCGAGAAGAAGTAGAAATCAATCCTCGACTCCGACAGTCCGGGCCGACGAAAGTTCCGCGAAGTCCATAGCTGGAGGTATCACCATGCCATCGAAACCGCTCGTAGTTGCAGCACTCGCCGTTATGCTTCCGTTCGCCGGTCTCGCCCAGGCACAGGACGCCGGCCCGTACAAGATCCTCAAAATCCAACTGGTCGGCGGCGATGGCGGATTCGACTACGTTACCGCGGACCCTGACGGGCGCAATCTTTATGTTGCCCGGTCTGGCCCGGCCGGCCACATCGGCGTCTTTAACCTCGACACACTTGCCCAGGTGGGAGATATCCCGGGCACCAGCGCACACGGCGGAGCGGTCGACACCGCGACGGGGCACGGTTTCGCTACCTCAAAGCCGGTGACGATGTTCGATGCGAAGACCTTTGCCATTCTGAAGAAGATCGACGTGCAGGGCAATCCGGACGGCTACCTCAACGATGCTTACAACCACCACTTCTACGTCCTCAGCCACTCGGCGCCTAATATCACCGTGCTCGACGATAAGGATGGCTCGATCCTTGGGACCATCGACATCGACGGCGCGCCCGAACAGGCGGCCACTGACGGCCACGGCAAAATCTATGTCGACATCGAAGACAAATCCGCCATCGCGGTCATCGACGCGAACACGATGAAGATGATTGGCAAGTACGATGTTTCGAGCAAGGGCGGAGGATGCGCCGGCCTGGCGCTGGACGCGAAAAATAATATTCTCTTCGCCGCGTGCCGCGACAATAAGAACATGATCATTCTGTCGGCGACGGACGGGCATATCATCACCGATCTGCCCATTGGCAACGGGTCCGACGGCGCCACCTTCAACCCGGCGACGATGGAGGCCTTCAGCTCGCAGGGGGATGGCACGCTTACCGTGGTGCAGGAGAATTCGCCCACGAGTTTCTCCGTTGAGCAGACCGTGGCCACGCCGGCACGGGCGAAGGTGCTGACCCTGGATACAAAGACCAACCAGATCTTCACCATTACTGCCGAGTTTGGACCGGTACCGGCCGCACCGGCTGCGGGCGCGCCCCCGCCGGCCGGCGGTCCGCCGCCAGGCGCTCCCGCCTGGATGCGCGGCCCTCGTGCGCCGATGATCCCGCACTCGTTCCAGATAATTGTGATCGGGAAGTAATCAACTGAGCTCGGAATACCATCGGAGCTCGATCTCGATCGTTCCCGTTAAGCCAGTTTCATAGTAGTTGTGACTGGACCACTTCCAACCTGCCGGGGTCTCCACCAATCCGCGTGTTACCGGATTGCGATGCATATAGCCAAGTTTTTCTGCTTGTTTGCCGAAAGTGAAGACGTTGAAGTCGTAATAACGCCGCTGCCAAAATGGCTTAGGAGGCAGATGTTTCGAAACTGAGATCTTTAATGCCTGCAGGATTCGCGCCAGACTTTCCTCCGGCGGCTCGGTCACCAGCAGATGCACGTGTTCCGGCATGACGACATATCCGACCACTGCGAAGCCGTACTTCTGGCGCGTCTTTTCCAGAGAAAGCTCAAAGACATCCTTTGCAAATCCTTCCGCCAGGTGGTGGCTCCCTCGCATAGCAGCTGAAGGTGACGAAGTGAAGATCACCGGCCTCCTGAAAACGCTTCAATCCGACGGGCATGGCAGCCAATATACATCCCATCCCACATCTCGCAAAAAACGCGAGATATGGGGCACCCACTGTCGTTTGGATGAGAGATGGTTAAGTTTTTTTGGGTGAGGGATCGTTAATAGAAAAAAGAATGGCGCTCAGGGGAGGAGCTTGCTTTCCGCGTGGAAGAACTTATACCTCGAATATTGGTGAAGCTCGTTCAAAACGCTTTCCCCTTGTTCTGTGCGAATGAGGACTTGAGAGGGTAGCCAGAAATCGGCGTCGTAACCCTTAATGCGCACGGAACGGAATTGCAGATCCGTGGTCATTCGTACCAGGTTCACGCTTTGAACCGGCGACAAAAGATCGGTCTGTAATCGAACAACTTCAAACGTAGATTGATCGATCCACGCGATTCCCTGGAAGAAAAATGGTTCTTCCTTGCCGGCCCACTTGAACTCTCCGGGTAACTTGACCCGGTTTGGGATCTGCACAAACCCCAGAACGAAGGTCTTATGATCGTCTATTCTTTGCTGCCCGAGATAGCGGAAGCGTAGTTCAGATTGGTTCGCAGGCGATAACAGCAACCACTGATAGGCGAATCCAAAGCCACGCGGGGCCACTCCGTCGACGGACGAGCTGACCTGCCGGTTCTTGAAATCTGTCCGCAACTCTGTAATTGCTGTTGCACCGTCGGGGTGGTGATCAAACAGCAGCAAGTAATTGAATTCGATGCTTCGGGTCTGCCGTAGCTGCCCTTCCAGGTCTAACAGCCCTGGTGTTTCCTCCATTCCCAGAACACTGTTCGCCGGTCCAGCGGCACGAGACATAACGACGGAGTAAACGTCTTCGAGAGAACTCAAGTTAGGCACTCTGGACAATGAGTTGACAGTCGCATCCCCTGCTTTCGCGAGAATCGAAGCGAGCTGATCCTGACTTGTGTCGGGTTTTATCCCGTTCAATGCGGGTACTGCTGCTCTCAGCTTCTGCAAAGGATAGTCCACATAGGATGGAGCATTCGCATCAGCCGGCCGAAGGTTTCCCCGGCTGGGAGACGCCGGTTGATTGCTCGTCAGGTTGTGAGCGGAACTGGGCTGGGCGGTCGATACCGGCTGGTTGCTCGCGAGGTCACGAGTCGCGCAGCACTCGGCGGAAACATCCACATTACGGGAGAGAGCGGTCATCTGATGTTCTTCTGAATCAGTCACCACTTCGCGGATCCGATAGATGCCTGGTTTCAGGTCAAAAGTCGAATCCATTTTCAGGCCGGCATTCAGAACTGGTTGCAGCTCTGCGTCTGGCGTATCCAATTTAGCCTGCCCTCTTTGCACCTCGAGAAGATTGTCCTTTTGATCAAAAACGGCGAATACAAATGTGACGTTGTTCAGGTTGCGCTGCCCGTCCTTGCGGAGGTGGAGCGATTTTGTATCCAGGTGCGCCGACAGTGCCAGCTCGCGGTTCTCAGTATTCGTTGCAAAGACTTTCACGTCCATCGTGACCGGCAATTGCTGCACTTCGCTTTTGGAAAAAACCGCTTCCCGGATCTGCTCTTTTGCCTGAGCATCCGGATCGCTTGTCTCGCGTTGCCCGGCAATGGCCTCAGCCTCACTTCGGGCTGCAAAATAGCCGCGCCGCGCCTGCACACTGAAACCCGCGTGCTTCTCTACCAGCTCCACTTTCAAATCGTGGAATTTGCCATCCAGCTTCATATCGGCAGGCGCGAAGGCCAGGTAGTACCCCGGAGAGCCTGCCAACACGCCGAATCCGGTCTGGAGATCATTGGTGTTGTGCAGGAACTCTCCGCCGGTACCTTGCGCTACCTCTTCCAACACGTCGCGGGCAGCAGACTCTCTGTCGGAATCCAGGCGGTGTACGGCTGAGGTGAGGAAAACCGGCATGTAATCGCGGGCTACGCTGCTTTCGGGCAAGGGGTTCGTCAACCCCCTGGGATCCAGCGAACTGATTACCACCTGCGCGCGCAGTCCGTGATCGATGACCTGATCCAATTGAGATTGTTCGCTGCGCGATAAAAATCCAGGGGAAACGAGAACGACTGCGCGCTGGCCAGGCATCCGCGAGACGTAGTTCACTACTTTATCCAGTTCCTGCAAGTCGGCCCGCGCCTGCAACTGGGCTTGCTCCATGACGTTTCGCGCCAGCACTGCAATATACCTTTGGGGTTCTCCGGGTTGGTCCCTGGGCACCTGGCTACATCTTTGATCACGCAGGGCTTGATCAATCGCGATCTGCCAGGCGTCGATCTTTTCGTCGTCAAACTCTATAATCTGCTCCGCCTGGTAATCGGATAGGTCCGGGCACTCGTGGGTCCCCAGAGCCACAGGAGCGACATGGAGCTTGAGCAGGGCGTCGTGGATCTGCTTCGGATCGCCAGTAAAATCCGACAGGCTGCCCCCTGAGGTAAATATGCCAACCCGATCGGTTGGATGAAGGTTGGTTGCAAGGTAACGATCGGCTGCATCCCGCGCATGCATCACGTCCGCATCGGACATATTCACATCGTCAAAATACAAAGCCACGAAGCGTTGCGGCATGGCCGAAACTGGCGCGACTGCAATGGATGGCTTTCCTAACGCGACCGTGGAAGCTGGACTCGTGGTTTGCGCAGCGGGGATCTCCGGAAAAAACTGCGTGATGGATTGCTGCTTGCCCCGATCGAAAACCTTAAAATCTTCCTTCTTAAGGTTTTCAACTGGCTTGTTCTGGGCGTCGCGTACGACGACGCGCAACACGACCAGGTTGCTTGTTACTTTGAGCTGAAACGGGACTTGCTTCTCGGTAGACGAGGCGGTGACCTGGTCGCTCGTCTGAGCAAGTCCTGATGTTGCAGTCGCCAGATGGCCGGAAGTTGCCAGCGCGGCAGCAATTAGGAAGTGCCCGCGAAGGACAAGATCCCTTGCGCCAGACTGCCGCATACGAGTACCCCCAACAACGGGAAATCTAACACAGAGTCATGAGATCGCGATTCGCCTGGAACTACTCACCATTGTGCGTCTGGGGTATAAAGGCAGAGCGTATCCGGTGAAGCATGAAGACAAGCCTGATTGAGCGACGAGTCGGAACCAAAGAAAAGGCGCCTAAGCGCATCACCCTGAAGGCAGGCGCGCTGACGGCGGATTTTGTCGCCGGAGGCTTGCGCACCATCCGCTATCAAGGCCATGAGGTCTTGAGGGCCATCGCCTATGTCGTGCGGGATTCGGACTGGGGAACCTACAATCCTGAAATCACCGATTACAGCCTCGAAAAGAGCGACGGTGCATTCGCGATCACCTACCGCGGGCGCTGCGCTTCTGCCGAACCCAACCAGACCCTCTGTTACCAGGCGCGCATCACGGGGAACGCTCAAGGAACTCTTGTCTTTGAGGTGCTCGCCGAGCCACTGACCCCATTTGTTACCGCACGCTGTGGCTTCGCTGTTCTGCATCCCATCGATGGTGTTGCCGGCCAGCCAGCCATCATCGAGCATGTCGACGGCTCTCAGGAACAGGCAACGTTCCCGGACCTCATTTCGCCCGCGCAGCCGTTCAAGGATATTCGCGCAATTCAACACCACGTCACTCCCGGCATCACGGCGCGCTGCCTCCTGGATGGGGACGTGTTTGAGATGGAAGACCAGCGCAACTGGTCGGATGCATCCTACAAAACCTACGTCCGCCCGCTCGCCCTCCCGTGGCCCTATGTTATGGAGGGAGGGGTCACCAACCGGCAGTCAGTTGAACTCGAAATAAAGCAAAGCCCGGGCTCTGCCCCCAAGCCGGCGCGTCGAGAGAATGCCCCCATCCGCGTGGCCATCGCCGGTTCTCAAGGCGCCTTTCCCGGCATTGGCGTCTCTATCCATCCTGACCTGGTCCCGCAGGCACTCGCGCACCCCAGCCTCCTTAGCAGCCTGCGACCGCAACTTCTGCTGTTACACTTCGACCCCACCGCAGGCCACGACCACAGCCATCTTCGCGGCTTTGCGGACGTTGCCAGGAGCGTTCCGGCTATCGACAAGACAAAATCTGTTCTTGAACTGGTGCTGCCTGCGCAGCGCAGTCTGCATGAGGAGTTATCCGGCCTGGCCGAGATGGTTGCCGCAGCCGGCCTGAATCTATCAGGCGTTCTGGTTTCCCCTGCTGTAGACCGCCGATCCACGCTGCCCGGCGGCTCATGGCCGGCGTGCCCGCCGCTCGCCGAAATTTACCAGGCAGCCCGAGAGGCTTTTCCGGGCGTGGCCATCGGTGGCGGCACGCTCAGCTTCTTCACTGAACTCAACCGCAAGCGTCCGCCTGTCGAGCTGCTCGATTTCGTTTCCCATTGCACCTGTCCCATCGTGCACGCAGCGGATGATTTGAGCGTCATGGAGAGCCTGGAAGCAATGCCGCACATCGTCCGCTCGGCGCGCGCGATCATCGGCACGGAGAAGGCTTACCGGATTGGTCCGTCCACTATCGGTATGCGTTATAACCCCTACGGCGCCCGAGTGATGGAAAACCCGGCAAACCGGCGAATCACGATGACGGATCGTGACCCGAGACAAACAAGCTTGTTCGCAGCCGCATGGATGATTGGCTACGTTGCAGCCACGGCTGAAGCGGGCTTGCAGTCGCTGACGGTTGGTAGTTTGACGGAGCGATTAGGACTGGCGAGCACTGGCACTTCTGGAGAGCCCCTACTCTATCCGGCCTTTTATGCCGCGCGTGCTCTCGCCGAACTGGGTGGAAACGTTCGCTACCAGTGTCAATCAAACCGCCCGGGTTGTGTGGCTGCGGTAGCCGGCATGGATCGGGAAGGAAGGCGCGTGGCCTTGCTAGCCAACCTCACCGGAAAGAAACAAGAGGCGGTGCTCGAGGCAGAGCAACAACTCCATTCTGTCGTCCTGCTCGACGAACAGAGTTTCACCGAACGCGGCTCCGTGGCCTGGCGCGAAGTGCAGAATGCGTCGTCGATCCAGCTTTTGCCTTACGCCGTGGCCTGCCTGCGGTTCACCAATGTTATTTAAGGTTCTGCTCGCCGCGGTCCTTCTGACGACGCCCATCCTCGCACAGCAACCCGCGGCCGTTCCCGTTCACCTGGCCAACGGCAGCCTGACGGCACCCAACCCACGACTCAGTTGGACGCTGCAGGCGACCGCCGGAGCTGATCGCGGCATTCACCAGACTGCTTACCAAATCCGCGTCGTCACTTCTGCGCTGCCGGGCCAGAACCAAGCCGTTGTGTGGGATTCATCCCAGGTGCTCTCCTCCGACATGAACACCATCTACGCCGGCAAACCGTTGCCGGAAGGTGAGCCGATCACGTGGCAGGTCCGCAGCTGGCAGACTACGCTCACCAACAGGTCACCGGTCGCTTCGGCATGGTCTGAACCTGCAACCTTCATCACCCCACTCCGCAGCTGGTTGGGAAAATGGATCGCCGCTTCGCCCGACTCATCCCCTCCGGCCGATGCGAAGCCACTGCCGATGTTCCGTCGCACCGTAACCGTCTCGCCCAATCCAGTGCAGGCGATCCTGTTCGTTACCGGCCTGGGCCAATATGAGATCCGGCTCAATGGCCGCAACGTTACCGCCAACGTTCTAACGCCCGGCTGGACCGACTACCGCAAGACGGTTCTCTACGACACCTACGACGTCCTGCCTCTGCTCCATGCCGGCGCGAACACACTCGGCGCCTTGCTCGGCAACGGTATGTACAACGTGCCCGAGACGCCGGACCGCTACTCCAAGTTCCATGGCTCCATTGGCCAACCCAAGCTCGTGCTCGAGTTGCACCTGACCTTCGCTGACGGCAGACACCAAGTCATCGCCAGTGATGCCTCGTGGCGCACCGCGCCCGGCCCGATCACCTTCTCCAACACCTACGGCGGCGAGGACTTTGACGCCCGCCTCGAACCGGCATCTTGGGACATGGCCGGCTTTGACGACAGCAAATGGAACCCGGCCGCGGTCGTCTCCGGGCCCGGTGGCGAGCTCGTCCTGGAGCAGACTCCACCTATCCGTGCGTTGGCACACTACGCCCCCGTCACCACCACGCACCCGCGGCCTGGAGTGACGGTCTACGACCTTGGCCAGAACTTCGCGGGTTGGCCGGTACTAGCGGCCAGCGGCCCCGCCGGTGCAACCGTGCAGCTTCTGCCAGGCGAGCTGCTCGACGCCGGCGGCCTGGTCACGCAGCACTCCGCCAACGCTTCGCCCGAGGCGCCGGTCTTGTTCCGCTACACCCTGCGCGGCGACAACTCTCAAGAGCTATGGCATCCGCGCTTCAGCTACTACGGCTTCCGTTACGTCCAGGCAGAAGCCTCGAGCCCGGAGGTCAAGATCATCTCGCTCGCCGGGGAGGCCACGCACGCCGACGCGACCCAGGTCGGCCACTTCTCCTCCTCGAACGAACTCTTTGACCGCATCCATAACCTCATCCTCAACGCTGTGAATAGCAACATGGTCAGCGTGCTGACCGACTGCCCGCATCGCGAAAAGCTCGGCTGGCTGGAGCAGACGCACCTCTTCGCAGGCTCGCTCATGGCCAACTATGACGTCTCAGCTCTGTACCGCAAGCTCTCCGATGACATGGCCGACGCGCAACTTCCCAGTGGCCTCGTTCCTGCCATCGCGCCCGAATATGTCCAGTTCCTGGATCAGGCAGGGCACGACACCGACTTTCGCGACTCGCCCGAGTGGGGATCCGCAGTGGTGCTCAGCCCATGGGCTGCTTACCAGAGCTACGGCGACCCCGGCCCACTGCGCCAGCACTACGAGTCCATGCAGCGCTACATAGCCTATCTGCAGTCGAGAGCCACCGGCAATCTCCTCAACTACGGGCTTGGCGATTGGTACGACATCGGGCCGGGGCCACCGGGTTATGCCAAGCTGACCAGCAAACGCCTCACCGCAACCGCGACCCTGTACGAGGACCTGGTGGCGATGACCGGCATAGCGCACGTGCTCGAGAGATCCGAAGATGAAGCCCGCTACACCCGGCAGGCCGAAGAGGTGCGCGATGCCTTGAACACCTCACTTTTCCACGCCGATACGAACCAGTACGACCGCGCCAGTCAGACCGCCAACGCCATGCCTCTCGCGCTGGGAATAGTGCCGGCCGGCCATCGCGCCGCCGTGCTTGCGAACCTGGTTCGCGACATCGAAGCACACGGTTACCACGTCACGGCAGGGGACGTGGGCTTCCACTACGTTGTCCGTGCGCTGACCGATGGCGGACGCTCCGACGTGCTGGAGCAGATGCTTTCGCTGAGCACTAATCCCAGCTATGGCTATCAGCTGGCTCGCGGCGCAACCACACTCACCGAGGCGTGGGACACCAATCCCGACTCCTCGCAGAACCACTTCATGCTTGGCCATGGCGAGGAGTGGTTCTACCGTGGTCTAGCCGGACTCGACATCGATCTGAGCCGCGCCGCGGCGGACCGCATCCGCATACACCCGTATGTTCCTTTGGGGCAATCGGACACGACCCGGGCGAGCGCCGCAATAGACACCCCGTTAGGGACAGTTCGCAGCGCGTGGTCGAAGATTGGCGACACCGCCATTGCGATTGAGATTTCGATCCCACCCAACGCGACCGCCACCCTCTCACTACCCGTGGGCTACCGCGCCTGGAAGGAATCGAGTGACTTGCTGGCTCAATCGGTGGGTGTAAGCCAAAACAACGATCCCAGTTCGGTCACGTTGGTTTCGGGTACGTACCGCATCACCGGCTTCCATTGACTCCTGTGCGATCCGGCTCATCAGAAGCCTCTGGTTTGGTTAGCAATTTCCAGAAAATTCTATTGAGAAACTTCTTTTCCCTTGACATTCGTATTTTGCGGCCTATATTTTCGGCGCGTAATCCGAAGTGAGCTTTTTTGCGTTGCTCTTGAGAACCTGGAGCGCGTCGCTTCCCGGCTCTTAAGCACCGCCACGAGATAAACGGCCAGAAGGTGGGGGAAACAGCCACCCATCGTGGTAGCGGTAGTTACTTTTAGGAGTCCGTATGTCATTGCGCAAGATTTGTCTCTTCAGCGTTTTCGCCGTTGTCGCGGTAAGTACGGCTTTCGGGCAGGCGGGAGCAACCGGCACCATTCTCGGCACTATCACCGACAGCACTGGCGCCGTCCTTCCTAACGTCAAGGTAATTGTCACCAACACGGCAACCAACGCCGTCTTCAACGCAACGAGCAGCTCTGCAGGAGATTTCAACGCGCCATCGTTGAACCCTGGCACGTATACGGTTGCTGCGGAGACCGCGGGCTTTCAAAAATCCCAGACCGACCCGTTCACCCTCGCGGTCGATCAAAAAGTCCGCATTAACCTGACTTTGAAGCCGGGAGCAGTGACAGAAACTCTGGAAGTAGCTGCGCAGGCCATCAACCTGAACACGGACGATGCCGCCCTCTCCCAGGAGATAAGCGGAGAGGAGGTGGCCAACCTTCCGTTGAACGGGCGCAACTTCATGCAGCTACTGTTGATTGGCGCCGGCGCGGTCACGGTAGGCGGCGAGCAAGGCACCATGCGCCAAGGTGAAGGCAACGCGGTGAGTATCAATGGCGGCCGCCCCGAGGGAAATAACTATACCCTCGACGGACTGGTCAATACCGATCAGGCGCTCCAGACTCCGGCCGTAATTCTTTCCCAGGACGCAATCGGGGAATTCAAGGTGCAGAGCGGCATCTACCCAGCCGAGAATGGATTCGGCGCCAGCCAGGTCAACATCGTCAGCAAGGGGGGAACCAACTCAATCCACGGTGCTGCGTTCGAGTCAAACCGCAATAACGCCTTTGACTCCTCGCCCTTCCCTACCGCGACCGATATCATCGCCGGCGTAAAAACCGAGAATCCTATTCTGCATCTGAACCAGTTCGGGTTTGTCGCCTCCGGTCCCGTCTATATTCCTAAAATCTATAACGGACGCAACAAGACCTTCTGGATGGCCAATTACGAAGGCTGGCGCATGAATAACGGCGCCCGAGTAGAAAACGTTGTACCCACAGCGGCGGAATTGGGGGGTGATTTTTCCGCCACCACCGTACCGGCCGTAACGGGTTTCCCGGGAGGCCCGCTGCCTGCGTACGGAACACCTGCCTGCACTGCCGTGATAAACGCGGGCTACGATTGCCTGCCGGCGGACCCGTACACTGGGCTGAATGACTGGGGCACCCAGGTTCCGAAGAGTTTTCAAACAGCTCGGATAGGGCTGGTGGCCGTAGCCAATGGTTTCTGGTCTGCACCGAATGTGGCCAATACGCCAGAGGGCACCACCAACTTCATCACCAATATTCCCGGTCCACTGACCATGAACCAGCAGACCTATCGTGGAGATCAGAACCTAGGTAAATATGGCTCAGTCTTCGGCCGCTACACGCATGCCTATTACAACAATCACACCCAGTACAACTCCGGATCCATCAACTACGGTATCGAGGAATATATCCAAACCGAAGATGCGTGGGAGCTATCCCACACCATTAGCATCGGCGGAAAGAACGTAAACAATTTCCGCTTCGGCAAGCTGCGCGCCCAGGCTCCGGAGGGCTCGGCTCCTGTACCCGCTTCCGTGGTCAGCGCCCTGGGGCTTACGGGGGTCTTTACCACCTTCACAGCCCTTCAGCAAACATGGCCGAATGTTGGGATTGGGAGCTTTGCGAGCGGCGGTGGTCCGGTCAACTCTTACAGCGGATCGGATAATCCGAACTGGGAGTACGCCGATTCGTTCACTACCGTTCATGGAAAGCACACCATTGGTCTGGGCATCGACTTTCGTCGCTGGCACCTGATACGCAACCTAGACGATGATTTCTATGGCGACTGGAGCTTTAGCCCAGCGACGGCCGCCAAGAACTTTCTTACCTGCAGCAACCCCGCGTCAGCCCTCAACGGCGGCCAACCGCTTTGCGGCACCGGCAATGCCGTCGCTGACATGCTGACCGGCTATTACAACGGCGTAGGTGGATTTGTGCCCGGTCCGCTGAGCCCGACGAACCAGGCCGGTAACCCACAAAACCACGTCTTCCAATATCTTGGGCCGTACGCGGAAGACGACTGGAAGATTAGCCAGAAGCTTTCTCTCAACTACGGTCTGCGTTGGGACTATCGTTACGCAGCCTATGAAGCCTCAAACCATTTCTTTTGGCTCGACACCACCAACGCGCAAGGCGGGCTTTGCTACGCCGATCCGAACCTGACGACCGACGGAGTGGCGCCCGGGGTTGGCATCAATGGGGGCCCCATCCTCCGATACTGCGGGAAGTATCCCCATCCCGGCCCGAAGACGCCCTTTGCCCCACGTATCGGCATAAACTACCGCGTGGACGACAAGACCGTTGTCCGCGGCGGCTACGGCATCTTCTACGACTCTTTTGAAGGACGCGAAATCGATGACTCGGCGGATATCTATCCCTATAGCATCCGCAATAGTCTCAGCCCCACGACGGTTGCAGGCGTTCCCAAGTTGACCAATCAGCTATTCCCAAGTTACAGCACACTTGGGCCCTTCCCTGAATCCACGTTGTCGTTCATCGCGGTCATCGAGTCGGAGAATCCACTCGATCCCTATGTCAATTCGTGGACGCTCTCCGCGGAACGCGAGCTGGCCAGGAACACGACGCTCGAGGTGAACTACATTGGCACGAAGTCTGTGCATCTTCTCGATCGACGCAATATATCGCAGCCCTATCAAATTCCAGCGGCGAGCGTGCCGTTCTGCCAGGCGACAGATCCAGTCACCGGCAGCTATATCAACCTTAGCCAGGCTCCCTGCACCGTGGTGAGCCGCCTGCCCTATCCCAATTTCAACGGCTTTTACATTGACAGTGACTTCCACGGCTATTCCAACTACAACGCGGCCAACATCAAGTTCGAGCATCGCGCTCACGATCTGGCCGCAACAGCGATCTTTACCTGGGCCAGGAGCCTGGACGACAAATCGGCGGCAGCCGGCGTGGGCGCTACGGGACAGGGCTATCAGGGCTTCGAGTACAACCATAACCCAAGCCTGGACTACGGACCTTCTGACTTCGACGTCGATAAAAGGTTCGTCGCAAGCTATGTGTGGCAATTGCCGTTTGGACGCGGCAAGAAATTCGGAGGCGGAGTCAACCGGCTGGAAGACGTGGCAATTGGCGGTTGGCAGATGACCGGCATTACCACTTTCCAGACCGGCTTCCCGTACACGGTTATTGCCAACGACATCCAGGGCGCGAACGACAGCCAATTTCCTCATGCGAATATCGTTCCGGGCTGTAATATTCATGCCGGTCTGAGTGGGCGGTTCGAGCGCATCAATCCGACCTGCTTCAGCCAACCCGGACTAGGGACGTTCGGGAACATCAGTCGGAACTCCCTGCGCCAGCCGGGCATTAATAACTGGGATATGGGTTTTGGTAAAGAGTTCGCCTTCACCGAGCGTCTCAGATTAGCAATTAAGGCAGATATGTTCAACATCTGGAACCATCACCAGTATGCCGGCGACGTGGGCGGTTTGCTGGTCGCTGGATCGGGTGGCAACGCGGCCATTGACAATAACGTGAATGATTCTAAGTTTGGCCTGATTACTCAATCCTCGTCGCCCCGGATCGTTCAGTTTAGCGGCAAGATCACTTTCTGATCTGCCAAGAACCCGATCGATCACCAACTCACCTCCGCCACGCCTTTTCGGCGTGGCGGAGCTTTCTTTGCAGGAGATAAACTTGCCTTCATGATTCTCAGAACCAAGGCTTTTGCCTTCCAGGGTTTGGTGATGCTTGCCTGGTGCGCTGCCACAGGGGCAGTGGCACAGGGCACTAAGGAAGAGACCTTGCAACAATATTCCCAAGCCGGCCAGCAGGCGCTGGCCGCCGGGCACTACGACGAAGCGGAGAGCGATTTCAAAAAGCTGCTGGCGATCGATCCCGATATTGCGGAAATTCACGCTACCTTGGGGCTGGTTTATTTCCAGGAGAAGAAGTTCGACCAGGCTGTGCCCGAACTGCGACGTGCCTTAAAGTTGAAACCGGGCCTGGGAAGGGCCAGCACACTGCTGGCGATGTCGCTCTCGGAAGTGGGTGAATACGAGGAAGCGTTGCCAGGGCTCGAAAAAGGCTTTAAGCAGGCTACCGATCCAGCCACAAAGCGTATGTGTGGCCTGCAGTTGATGAGAACCTATACCGGTTTGCAGCGTGACAAGGACGCGGTGACTGTGGCCCTGGAGTTGAACCGGCTGTATCCTAACGATCCGGAGATTCTTTACCACACCGGGCGGGTTTACGGGAATTACGCTTTCCTCACGCTGCATCAGCTGGAAGTGGTGGCGCCTACGTCAATATGGCGGCACCAGGCTGCCGCGGAAGCTTTCGAGAGCGAAGGATCGACCAACCTTGCCATCGGCGAATATCGCGAGGTACTTAAGCTCGATCCTCGCCGTCCGAACCTACACTATCGCATTGGCCGGACGTTATTGGCCCGCTGGCAGCTTAACCATATGCCCGAGGACAGAACAGAAGCGGTGCGGGAGTTTGAGCAGGAGTTGCAATTGGATCCGGGCAATGCCAACGCCATATACGAGCTGGCTGAGATCCATCGCCAACAGAATGAGCTCGACCAGGCACAACAGCTCTTTGAATCTGCGCTGCACTACTATCCTGACTTTGAGGAAGCGCACGTGGGCCTGGCAACAACCCTGATGGCGCAGCAGAAGCCGGATCAGGCCCTGCCGCATCTGCAGCGGGCGGTCGCACTCAATGCCGATGATGAGGTAGCGTGGTATCGCCTGGCACAGGTGAGTCGAGCCCTTGGCAACAAAGACGAGCAACAAAAGGCTCTGGCCCAATTTCAGCGTCTGCGGAGTCAGATTGCGCTGCAGCAAGGGACGAGTACACCTGGAGAAGTAACCAAACAGGTGCTGCAAAATGGTGAGGTTCAGTAGTCTCCGTTGTGCAGCATTCCTCTTCGCCTTGATCGGGTGCGGAGGTGGGACCTTTTCTCCTCCGCCGATCAACCTTTCCGTCTCCGTCAACAATGCCACCGTCACTGTGCCGCCCAATGGAGCAGCGGTCAATGTTGCAGTGACCATCGTCGCTCCCACCGAAACGGCAACATTTACCATCGCCGGTTTGCCGGCTGGAGTTTCCTATAACTATAAGGAGTCGGAATCCAATCCGTCCGGGTTACTCACCCTGATCGCCAACTCCTCAACCAAGGCGGGCACCTATATGCCGGTGATCACCGTGGGCTCCTCCGGGCAGACTGCATCGGTGGTTTTCACTCTGGTCATCAGCGCTCCGGGGAAGGCGGGCTCGTAATTTCGGTAGCGTTGTTACTCGCGTGAAAATCGAAGAGGAGAAACAGCAGATTTTAAGGTCCATCGCGGTCCATCGGCACTACTAAGCCAGAAACAACCTTATGCAAAACGACATCGTCAGGAGATCACTTTCCGGGCACGGAATAGACCACGATCTGCTCGCGGGTCATCACCGCGAGCTGCGAAGCATCCGGCGCTAGCGCGTACCCGTCGCGGCTCATGGACGGCGGGCTGGCATGCACGCTGAGCAGCCGCTTACCATCCGCTGCGCGATAGACACGCAACTCTTCGGAGGAGAATTGCGATGCGCTCATGGGCGATCCTGGGGGCACTGGCAGCGTCGACTCCACGATCTTCACCACGAACGCCTCCTGATTGGCACTCCCTTCGGCGGCATGTCCACACTCATTCAGGGTCGAGTCACCTTTCAACGCCAACTTGCCGTTCGCGCGCAGCACCCGATACTCGCGGCCCCCGTTTTGCTTATCGCAGCTCACCAGGAAGAGAAGGTCCGGCGCGATGCTGGAAAGCTCAGGCGTGCAGTTGGAGGTGAACCGGGCTACGACCGAGGCATGGTTGTCCCAGGTCACCATGGAGATGCGGTAACGCATGTTCGACTGCGCCGCTAGCGTGACCTGACCTTCGTTCAGCAAGGTGGGCGCCATCAGGTTCGACTGCGTAGTTGACTTGGCGATGATTTCGAAGTTGCGATTCAGAACCAGGATATTGACATCTTCCTCCGGGTCGCCATTGAGGTTCTCGCGAAGCTGGGCATGCAGTTCCGGCGTATGCCGCTCATGGAGCACGCCTACGGCTATAAAGCCGCCGTCGGGCGTCACGCGCACAAAGGCCAGCGGTCCGTCTAAAGAAACTCGATTCTGAATCTGCAAACCCTCGCCATAGACGCGGAGCTCCGAACCGACGTGCACCAGCGCACGGCCATCCGCCAGCGGCCAGAGATATTGCCGGTTGTCGGGTAGTTCCCAGTCAACGGTGTGTGTAACCCGGTGGCTCTCCGTGTCCACGAGAGCAGCCCGGATTACGCGGACAGTCGAGCCCAGCCTCTGCGCATCCCTGGACACCAGTTCGTGCGGGTTGAATGCGACCAGCAGTTCCCTGGGACCGAGATAAGCCAGCACCTCATCGTGGACAAAGTTGAACGCGTCCCTTTGGGGACGCGGAGAATAGCCCAACTCGCGGATGGAAATAGTGGCTGCGGCATGGCCCACATCGCTGGCATTGCCCGAAGGCAACGCTACGTTGCACTGCGGTGGCGCGCAAAGATCGATGTCATTGACGGGCGGTTTGGACGGCAGGGCCGCGGTCCTGGTTACAGCAGGAATACGGGCGGCCGGCTCGCCTGACTCCGGCTGGGCGGTGCCTGGTTCACCTGACGCCCGGGCAATTGTCCACTGTGCGGGAACCAGCAGAAACAGCGAGTGCTTCTCCAGCGCCACGTCGTGGTCCTTCGATGTCAGGATCGAACTGTTCTCTGGCCCAGTGCCCACGCTCAGCTTCAATCCCCTTATGCCGTGGACATCCCCGATCTCCATACGCGGGATCAGCGGCTCCAGAAAGACCTCAGGCGACGCCACCTGCAAAGTACGATCATTGCTGATACGCATACTATTGAGAACGATCTGTCCGTTTACGCCGGACATGGCCCGAACCGGCAAGCTGTAGCTTAGTATGCCCAGATCGCTATCCTGCGGCGGAGCCGCGATCGCGGAAAGCAGCAGATTGAAGGGTCCCATCTTCAGATCTCCGCACTGCGCCCCGGTAAAGGCCAGGCCCACTTCGGAAGATTTGACCGGCTTGATACTGGGGACCACCGAGACCACATGCGCCTCCAGGACCGCTCCGTTCCTGAGAGTGCAAGTAGGGCTTCGCCACTCGACGGTGACACGCGCGTAGACGGTCCCACCCACCTTCAACAGGCGGGCGTGCAGGTCGGCCATCAGCTCCGCCTGAATGGGATCGGCGCCCGGCTTGGCGATTTTCTCCGCAGAGACCGTTGCCCCACAGAGCGCAAGAACAATCGCCAGCCCCAGAACCCGCATCTTCATCCGGCCCTCGATGACAGCAATTTTATAGGGGGCGAGCTGTCTCTGCATCATGCGAACGGAGCACTATGGAAAGCTGACGACAACCACGGCAAAGGGAGCCAGACTCACGTGAGTCCCCTCCTCTTTCGAGGAGCGAGCCGCGCCTTCGCCACTCGCCTCATCGACGATGAGAAGATTCGCGTTCTGCGCACCCTGTGGCAAGGTAACGTCAATGGCCCGATTCCTCTTGTTGAGCAGCAGCAGTTTCTTGCCCGCGGGGGTAACGAAACCCTGGGCCGCAATGTCACTCTTGCCACCGAGCTTGGTCTCGACCAGTTTATCTCCGGGGTGGAAGTTATCCTTTAGCAGACTCAGCACCCAATAACGAGCGTTAGGCTTGCCGTTTTTCCAGTCAATCATGCTGACACTCGGGAACTGCGACGGATAACCGACCAGCTGCGATTCACCAATCACATCAATGCCTAGCTTGGCCAACTCAGTGTAAAGGTAGGCGTAGAGAGAACCTGCGGCGTTCCAATAGAGTGTTGGAATCCTGTCGGGATGCGCCTTACTCTCTGCTATCTCCGCTTCATCGGAAGTAAGAATCACGCCCAGCTCATTTGTGTCGGTCTTGGTCTGGGGAGAGAGCCGCTGGCGGATCGCGTCGATGTATCGCGTAGTAGCTAAAAACTTATCTGCCTGGTCGAAGAAGGTGAACTGCCAGTTGTTGAGGTCCTGGTCCGCCGAGGGGCTGGCATAGAAATGGTAGGAGACATAATCGAGCGGGATTCCTGGTTTGTGGTTGGTGGGATTGAGGAAATACTCGAAATAGCGAGGATCGTCCGAAGGCATGGCCAATGCCAGCCCCATGAATTTCGTGTCTGGGCTCACCTCGTGGATAGCACTGACGATTGCGTCGTAGCGCGCAGTGTATTGCTCCGGTGTAGTCTTGTGCTCAAACTCCACCTCGTTGAGGACTTCCCAGATAGGAAAGTTGTAATGGTATCCGGAAGAGTGCTGCTTGCCATTCTCATCGGTAAACCCGCCCTTGGTGTACCAACTCACCAGCCTGGCGTAGTAGTCGCCCAGGTCCTTGCCTGACGGGTCCATCAGCTCCGTGCCCTGGGTGTAATTCCAATCCACCTGGTTAGGATCGGCCGGGTAAGTCACGGGCTTGTCCGTCTTGAATAGCCACGCAGGAATGGTGCTGAAGTTCATCACCGTACTGTGACCTTCGGTCGCAGCGAGAAAGTCCTTGGTCATGGGATCAATGAGCGAGAAATCCCAGGAGGTCTTTTCCTTAGTCGGTGGTTCGAGCTCAGCAACACCGAGCCTGGGATAGGGGAGCCAGGGAACATAGCGGACGTAGTCTGCGCCTAGCTGTTTGAGCGCCTGGAACGCGCCATCGTGAATCGGAGCCCCGGAGCGCAGCATTGGGTTAACCACCACTTGCAAAGTCGGTGTCGACTTCGAAACGATGATCGTCTTGTTCCAATCGATGGTGACCTCGTTCGGCTTGCTTGCAGATTGTGCCAGCACCGCTGACGAGGAGAAAAGCGCTCCCAGCAGTAGAAGGAGCGAGACCGGTCTCCTGGTAGCGAAGGCGGCGTTAACAAGGGGCTTGGATGGATTGATCAAGAGATTCTCCGCCCTGTCGAATACAGGATGTGAAATGGGCTTGGTGCGCCTTTCCCTATCCGGCTCACGCGTTGCGGCCAGCTTACGCAGAGGGGTGGTCCGAAGCCGCACCAATCATACAGAAGGATGGCAATAGAGCAACAGTTCCAAATAGAAAATCACGATTCGAACGGTACAGCACTTTCCTATTGACATTGCCGCCTTGCCAACTCGATAGTTTCAGCCGAATGCATATGAGCTCACCAAACCCTCTCCACCGCGGGAATGCTGCGCCAAAGGTGCGGCGCGCCGCAATCCTGGCGATTGCCGGGCTGGCCGCTACTGTTTTCCTCGCTCCCGTCTTTGCCGCACCGGCCTCGGGAAAACCAGCACACCTCACTTGTGACTCTCTCGATCACCCTCTGGGCATCGACTCCGCCCAGCCGCTGCTCTCCTGGCAGCTTCAGGATGCGGGATCGGGTGCACGCCAGACAGCCTACAGGATCGAGGTGGCGACCAAACCCACGATGCTATCTGGCGGCAAGCCCGACGTATGGGATAGCGGCCGCATCCCTTCCGGCCAATCCTTCGGAGTGGCGTACGGCGGTCCTGAGTTAGCTGCTTCCACTCGCTACTACTGGCGCGTCGAGGTTTGGGACAAGGACGGAAAGCCCTACCCAGCGAGCGACGTGAGCTGGTGGGAAACAGGATTGCTCAAGGAAAGCTGGAAAGCCCAGTGGATCGGCTATGAGGATCCGGAGCACCGTGCAGTCCGTGAATCGGGCGCCACATGGATTACCAACACCGGCGACACCAAAAGCACGCCTCCCCAGCAAAGCGCCGATACGCAACACGATTTCCGCTACCGATTCCAGCTCAACGAGCCCGTGAAACGCGCCGACCTGTTCGTTACCGGCGAAGATTCCGCCGCGGCATGGGTGAATGGCAAGCAGGTGCTGGAAACATTACCAATGCCGCCGTGGAAGCAGGCGCCGTGGAAAACCTACCTGCGCCAGGATGTTACCTCGGAGCTACGCGCCGGTGAGAACCTGCTCGCCGTGGGGGTCACGTTATACGGAACGCCGGCGGCAAACGGGGCGGAAACGTCCGAGACCACCCGCACCCCCATGAGCGCTTGTCTCTATGTCGAAATGAGCGATGGAACCGCGATCGTTCTGGTCAGCGGCAAGCAGTGGAAGGCCACACTGAATGCGCAGCAGGGTTGGTATGAACCCAGGTTCGACGATTCTGCCTGGCAAAATGCGATCGCCTACGTACCTCCTCAAGCGCCCATGGGCGACGATGTGATGGGGAATCCCTGGCAGACCGGGCCGGTGAAGTTGCTCCGCCACAGCTTCGCGATAACCAAGCCGGTGACCTCGGCGCGCCTTTATGTGACCGCACTGGGCGCCTATCGATTCCAGATCAATGGTGCACGTATCGGCGATCAGGTTCTGTCTCCCGGATGGGACGACTTTCGTATTCACGTTCCTTACCAGGCCTACGACGTCACGCAACAATTGAAGACCGGGCAAAACGCAGTTGGGGCATGGCTCGCGCCCGGCTGGTACACCACGCCGCTCATGTGGTTCCGTCAGGGATACAACTATGGAAATACTCCTCCGGCTTTGAAAGCACAGCTGCGGATCGAGCATGCGGATGGCTCCATTGAATGGATTGCGACCGACGCTTCCTGGAGAGCCGATGTGTCTCCGATCTCTCAAGCGGAGATCTACGACGGCGAAAATTATGACGCGCGCAAGGAGCAGGCAGGTTGGGATACACCCGCTTTTTCCGACGCACATTGGAAGCCAGTCGATCTGGTCAAGCCTTTGGAGCCGGAGATTGTCCCTCAATTCTTCGAACCTATACGTGCCCACCAGACGCTCACCGCGGCGTCCATCACCAGCCCCAAGCCGGGAATCTATATCTACGACTTCCACCAGAACCTGGCCGGAGTTCCGCGGCTGCGGGTGCGAGGCGCCGCAGGTACAGACATTCAGCTGCGCTTCGCCGAAGTCCTGAATCCTGACGGCACCATGTATGTGGACAACCTGCGCACCGCGAAAGCGACCGACCACTTTATTCTTTCCGGCAAAGGCGAGGAGGAGTTTCAGCCGGACTTTACCTTTCACGGCTTCCGCTATATAGAAGTGACCGGCCTGACCTATAAGCCGGACCTTAACACCGTGAAGGCAGTGGCCCTATACACCGATGCGCCCTTTACCGTGCAGCTGCACACTGGCAGCCCGATGATCAATCAGCTCTGGAGCAACATCCTCTGGGGACAACGCTCGAACTTCGTCGGGGTGCCCACGGATTGCCCGCAGCGCGATGAGCGTCTGGGATGGACTGCGGACGCTCAGGTCTTCTGGCGTACCGCCTCCTACAACATGGACCTGACGCAGTTCTCCAAGAAATTTGCCGGCGACATAAGAGGAACCCAGGTGGGCACGCCGATGTACGGAATCTTCGCTCCAGGGACCAGTACGCCGAGTCCCGGCTTCGGCGCGGGCTGGAGCGATGCCGGCGTCATCATTCCCTGGACTGCATGGCTGCAATCCGGAGACACCCGCGTAATCGAGCAGAACTGGGACGCGATGGAAAAGTACCTGGCGGCGATTCAGGCTGCCAATCCGACTTACCTATGGAAGACGGGCTACGGCATACCCTTTGGGGATTGGCTCTCGCCCGAAGGTCCTACGCTCGAGCCGCTGGTTGCGACTGCCTATTGGGCTTACGACGTCACCCTGATGCAGCAGATGGCGCATGCCCTCGGCAAAACGGAAGAGGAAGCAAAGTATGCTGCCCTGTTCGGCAACATCAAGACCGCCTTCGCCGCCGAGTTTATTCATGCCGACGGATTCATTGCGGGGGCTGACAATGGCCCTTCGCCCTTTGGAGAAATCAACAACCCCGAAGCCAAGGCCAAGGGTGGCGATACCCAAACCAGCTATGTGCTGGCGCTGAATATGAAGCTCGTGCCCGACGAGCTGCGCGCCGCGGCAGCCAACCGGCTGATCGCCAAGATCGAGGCCAACCATGGGCGCCTGGCAACTGGATTCTTGGGTACACCTTATCTTTTGGCCGTGCTGGTGGACACCGGGCACAGCGATATTGCCTACCGCCTGCTGCTCAATACCGAGTATCCCTCCTGGGGATACCTGGTCGACCATGGCGCCACTACCATGTGGGAGCGTTGGAACGGCGACCAGATGCGTGGCGACCCCAGCATGAATTCGTACAACCACTATGCCTATGGCGCAGTGGCCGATTGGATCTACCGCTACGCGGCCGGTATCGATGCCCTGCCCGCAGATGCCGGCTTCCACACCATCTATCTCCATCCTAATTTCGACGCACGCCTGGGAAGCCTCGACTTCCGCTACCAGTCCTCTTATGGAGAGATACGATCCGCCTGGTCCATGAACGGTACCACCGCCACCTGGCTGGTCACGGTTCCCCCAAATACCACCGCCCGCCTGCCGCTGCCGGCAAGTCGGCAGGGTAAGTTCACCCTGGACGGAGAAGCCATAGCCAGCAGTAAGAAGCTCCACCTGGTAAGTAGCGCAGACGGTATCTCCACCTATGAGCTACCCGCGGGCACTTATTCGTTTCGAGTGACTACGCAGTAGTGGGGGCCAATAATGCCGGCGAGATGACCCTATGTTCCGGGAAGAACATTCCCCTGCGCAGGCGCGGCGGCTGTGACGGCGCACTGAAGTCTTACTTGTCCAAAACAGGTTTTTGTTCATTGCCCGGTGACAAATCTCCGGGTGCCCACAGGCAACCTGATTTCCCAATCCTGAGCCGCAGCACTCGGTCGTCGGACCGCGTTCTCTGAACCCGGCACATCTGAATGCGCATTTTCCCTATTGAATTTTAAGCCCGAGTCAGACGAATAATTGACATAACGTGAGTTTAGGATAGAAACTATTACCCTATTGCAATTCTTCACCCCCCGGCACTCAAGAAGAGCGAGTCGCCTGAAGATTTCAGCAAAGTTTCGCGGATAGGGGACGTTATGGCACAGGACGTGGAAGGCTCGGTTTGGCAGGCGCTCGATCAGTTCAAGGTTGAATTGCCTTCCTGGGGTTTCGCTAACACCGGGACCCGTTTCGGCAAATTCATGCAGCCCGCGGCGGCGACCAACCTGGCGGAGAAATTCAGCGACGCCGGCATGGTCAATCAGTTAACTGGAGCCTGCCCGACTGTCGCCCTTCATACCCTTTGGGATCTGCCCAACGGATTGAAAGATGTGCCCCAAGTAAAAGAGCTATCCAGCAAATGCGGCGTGGCCGCAGGGTCAATTAACCCAAACTTCTTTCAAGAACAGGAATACAAATTCGGTGCGGTGGGCAATCCCGACCCGGCGATTCGCAAGCAGGCGCTCAATCATATGCTGGACTGCGTGGCGATCGCGGATAAACTCGATTCGCGAGATATAGCGCCCTGGTTTCCTGATGGCTCAAGCTATCCCGGAACACAAAGCATCCGCCACCGCATCGGCTGGTTTGAGGAGACCCTCAAAAAAGTCCATGATGCCCTGAGACCTGCGCAGAGATTACTGATCGAATACAAGCCTTTTGAACCATTCTTCTATCACACCGACGTGGCCGACTGGGGTATGGCGCTCCTGCTGGCCAAGACGGCCGGACCGCAGGCACTGGTGCTGGTCGATACCGGACATCACTACCAGACGCAGAATATCGAGCAAATCGTCGCCTGGCTGTTGCACAACAAGATGCTGGGTGGGTTCCACTTCAATGACCGGCGCTACGCCGACGATGATCTTACCCTGGGATCGATCGATCCCTACCAGGTCTTCCGTATCTTTCACGAGATTCGTAACTACGAGTGGGAAACAGGCGCTTCTGTGGACGTCGCCTACATGATCGACCAGAGTCACAATCTAAAAGGCAAGATGGAAGCCATGGTTCAGACCGTCTGTACCGCCCAGGAGATCTACGCCAAGGCGACACTGGTCGATCACCCGCGGCTCTCGGTACTGCAGGACCAATGCAAGCTGGTTGAAGCCGAAGAGTGCTTCCGCTCAGCGTTCTGGCAGGATGTGCGGCCGATCATCAAGAGCTGGAGACGATCGAAAGGGCTGGTAGAAGATCCGCTTTTGGCCCTCCGTGAAAGCGGCTATATCGAAGAGATCACCCGGGAACGCGCAGCAGCTAACCAGAGTGCAATCGCGAGTTATGCCTGAAATGCTTCAGCGTACCTTTAGGTAATTTCCGTAGCCCACCACCACGGTCGAGCCTACGAGCAGAAATAATCCCAGTGCGACCAGCCCTTTCGTTCGCCGGCTGGTTCCCTTCCACTCCTTCAGGGCCATGCCCCACAGAGTGGCGAATATGATGATGCTCGCCATGTGCAGGGTCCAGCTGGAAAAATCGTACTTGCCCATCTTCGTCTGCCCCATGGAATAGAAGAAGAATTGGAAATACCAGATCACTCCCGCCAGCGCGGCGAAGATGTAATTCTTTACCAGTGTCTGGCCGGTGAGGCGGCGAGCTAGGTCGAGCGAAGTTGCCTCCGGGTCGACGGTACCCATGGGGTTGATGCCGGGTGCTCCGGCAAACTGGGCGAAGGAACGATTCTTCACGATCAGAAAAAGCGACCACAGAAAATTGGTAAGGAAACCGCCCCAGAGAACCACCACCAGCACGGGCAGGTTCTGCCAAAGATCGAGGCGATTCTGCGCAACGAGCTGAACCCGTGCTATCTCGGCGATGGGTTTGCCCGCCGCGAGCCCATAGGCAAAGCACGAGCTCATGATGCCGGCAAAGATGGCTACGGCGAGCCCTTTGCCAAAAGAGAAGTCGCGCTCCCCCGCTTCCGCCCGGTCCTCACTCGAGATCTCATGCTCTTTCGAATAGCCGGCGAGACCGCTGACCGCAATCGCCACCATGCACACTCCCACTCCAGCCAGTATTACCTGCCCCGAACTCTCGTGCAGAATGGATGACATCTGACCGCTGAAGATGGGTGGCATCAAGGTGCCGAACGCGGTACAAAAGCCAAGCGCGATCGCATACCCAAGAGCAATTCCAAGGTAGCGAATCGAGAGGCCGAAGGTTAATCCACCCACCCCCCACAACACTCCCCAGAAACATGCGTAGGTGATGCTGGCAGACGGCGCAGCATGAAGAATCGGGAAAAGATTGGGGACCAGTAGGAGCGCCAACACCAAGGGCGCGATGATCCAGGCGGCAATACCCTGGATGATCCAGTAAATTTCCCACGACCAGCGCTTGATTCCCCGAAATGGGATGAAATTGCTGGCGGAAGCGAGGCCGCCTATCCAGTGATAGAGAACACCAATAAACGGGTTAGGACCCACATCCACCTCGGGTGAGTTTGATCAAATGCACCTATCCTACGTTAAGCGAGTGCGCATAATGAAATACTTATCTATTGAATTTGACCACACTTCCTGCGGACAAAAGGCACACTCGTGGCATAGTATAGGTTCGCTTGGAAACATTTGCCCTATTGGTTCCAGGTGTACTCGCGCAGCAGAAGGAGAAGAAGTATGTCCCTGAAGTATCTCGCCGATCTTTGGGATGAGAGCCATGCCAAGACCCTGGACCCCGCCGCTCTTTTGCGATATCGCTCCAATTTGCTGGGATCGGACTTGCGCATCACCAACTTCGGCGGCGGCAACACCAGCTCGAAACTCGAGGGAACCGATCCGTTGGACGGACAAAAGAAGACGGTGCTCTGGGTGAAGGGCAGCGGCGGCGACCTGGGCAGCATCAAGGTCGAGGGCTTTGCCACCCTGTACCTCGATAAGGTGCTAGCGCTCGGGAAGATTTATCGTGGTGTGGAGTTGGAAGACGAGATGGTCGGCATGTATCCGCTGTGCACCTTCGCGAACAATCCCGTCGCCGCCTCCATCGATACGGCGCTGCATGCCTTTCTTCCCTTCCCTCACGTGGATCATCTCCATCCCGACTGGGGCATCGCACTTGCTGCCTCGGCCAACGGCAAGGAAAAGATGGATGAGTTCAACCAGAAGTTCGGCCACAAGATGGTATGGATCCCCTGGCAGCGGCCGGGCTTTGAACTGGCCATGATGCTCGAACGCGCAGTGAAGGCAGTGCCGGGCTGCGATGGCGTGGTACTCGGCGGCCACGGTCTGTTCACCTGGGGCAGCACGCAGCGCGAATCGTATGTCAACACCATCACCATCATCGACCAAATCGGCCAATTCATCGAGCGTCATCGCTCCAAAAAGGGAGGCCATTCCTTCGGGGGCGCAAAGTACAAGCCGCACGAGCAACGCAAGGCGATTGCTGTCCAACTGATGCCCTTTCTGCGCGGCAGCGTCTCCAGCGAACAGCACATGATTGGCAGCTTCACTGACATTCCTGAGGTCCTGGAGTTCATCAATTCTCATTCGGCTGCGGAGCTGGCTTATTTAGGCACCAGCTGCCCGGATCATTTCATCAGGACCAAAATCCGGCCGCTCTTTATCGACTGGGACCAGGCTGGGGATGCATCCCAAATCCAATCTGCAGCGAAAACCGCCCTGGAAAAATATCGCAGTGAATACGCCGGCTACTACAAGAAGCACGCGTTGAAAGACTCACCCGCGATGCGCCATGCCAATCCAACCGTCGTGCTCGTGCCCGGTGTCGGCATGTTCAGCTTCGGCAAGAACAAGGCCGAGGCGCGGATCACCGGCGAATTTTATGTCAACGCCATCCACGTGATGGAAGGCGCCGGGCATCTCGATGAGGGCACATGCCCCGCAATCCTGCCCCAGGCAGGACCAGCGGCTGATACCAGCGCCTTCAAAGTCCACTCCAATTACGTCGCGTTGCCGGCTTCCGAAGCGTTTCGCATCGAGTACTGGGCTCTCGAAGAAGCAAAAATACGCCGGCAGCCTGCCGCTAAGGAGTTGAGCGGTCGCGTCGTCATGGTGGTCGGCGGCGCCAGCGGAATTGGCCGCGAGGTGGTGCTCATGGCCGCAAAACGGGGGGCGCATGTAGTGGTTGCGGATCGCGAGCTTGCTGCAGCCGAAACGGTCGCTGCCGAAGCTCAGCGGGTCGCGGGGCGCGAAGCTGCCGTAGCGGTTAAGATTGATATTCGCGAGCGCGCCGCCATTCGATCTGCGCTCGACGCGACGGTCGCGGCTTATGGAGGCATCGACATCCTGGTCAACACGGCTGCGCTGTTCCCATCATCGCCTGACGGCATCATCAGCGACGCGCAGTGGGCGTCGACGCTCGAAATCAACGTCACTGCCAACTACCTGCTGGCGGACGAAGCCGCCAGGATCTTCGGTGCCCAGGGTATTGACACCAGCATTGTATTGACCAGCTCGGCGAACGCGGTCGTGGCCAAGCGCGGCAGCGAAGCCTATGACGTCAGCAAGGCGGCAGTCAGCCACCTGATTCGCGAACTCGCGGTCACTTTATCTCCCCGGGTTCGCGTCAACGGCATCAGCCCCGCGACCGTAGTGAAGGGATCAACCATGTTTCCTCGCGACCGGGTGAAGGCCTCGCTGACGAAATACAACATCCCCTTCCAGGAGTCCGCTTCCGACGATGATCTTCGCGCGTTGTTGGCGCAGTTCTACGCCAACAGAACATTGACGCATAAGCCCATCGACCCCAAAGACTGTGCCGCGGCCATCCTCTTCCTGGCGGGTCCGCAGGCGCCCTGTACCACAGGTCACCTGATCCCGGTCGATGGAGGACTGACCGAGGCTTATCTCAGATGAGCGATCCTGCCTCGTGTCCAAAAGACCGGCGGGCGATGATTGCCATCGATCTGGGCGCGGAAAGCTGTCGCGTTTCCCTTCTGCGCTGGCTCAATGGCGAGCCCCACATTGAGTTGGTTCATCGCCATGCGAATGCCCCAGTGAGCCACAATGGCGAGCTGCGTTGGAATCTGAGCCAAATCACGCAACAAATGGATGTCGGCCTGCGAAAGTGCGTGGAGATTGCGCCCGAAGGCATCCGGTCCATTGCCGCCGATGGCTGGGCAGTGGACTACGTGCGCCTGAATCAAACTGGCGAAGCCATCGCCGATCCCTTCTGCTATCGCGACGAGCGAACCATCCGTTCGCAGGCGGAAGTCTGGAAGCGGATTTCAGCCGCTCACCTTCGCTCCATTACGGGTACCGAGATGAGCCGCATCAATACGCTCTACCAGCTTGCCGCTGATCCGGACGATTTGCAGGAAAAGCCGTGGCTGAATCTACCCGAGTATGTGCTGCATCGCCTTGGCGGGCGAGCGGTGGCTGAGTACACCAATGCCACCCACACCCAGCTGGTCGATGCGGAGAAGCGTAGCTGGTCTCCAGAGGTTTTTGCAGCGGTGGGCCTGGTAATGGCGGCGGCGCCTCCGATTGTTCGACCAGGTACCATTATCGGAAAATTGGCTGACCGCCACCTAAACCTCCGCGCCCTTGAAGGGGCCGAGCTGATCGCGCCGGCCTGTCACGACACGGCTTCGGCCATCGCGGGAATTGCCGACAGCGGGGATGACTGGGCCTACATCAGCTCTGGCACCTGGTCGCTGGTGGGAACAGTACTGAAAGAGCCTTGCAACGGAGCAGAGGCACAGGCAGCGGACTTCACCAACCTCGGCGCCGTCGGCGGCCGCATTTGCTTTCACAAAAACGTCAACGGCATGTGGCTGCTGCGCCAGTGCATGACGGAGTGGGCGGCAGAGATTGACTGGACTGTACCTGAACTCATCAAGGCCGCCGAGCATCTTGCGCCACCCGCTTCTCTCCTCAATGTGGATGACCCCGACTTGCTGCTGCCCGGAGAAATGCCTGCCCGCATCAACCGACAACTGAAGCGGCGCGGAATGCAGACATTCGCGGAGGGCGCTGAAGCGGCGCCACAAATGAGCAGCCTCATTCTCCACAGTCTCGCCGCCAGGTACGGAGAGATCGTGAGCAGCCTCGCGCATATCACGGGAAAGAAGCTGCGGCGGATGTATATCGTTGGCGGCGGCAGCCGCAACACTCTTCTGAATGAGCTCACGGCCGCGGCGACCGGCCTGGAGGTTCGATGTGGTGCGGTAGAAAGTGCGACCATCGGCAATTTCGCCGTACAATTAGCCGCCCTCGAGAATCCGCATCCGGACGGGGTCGATACCGCCTCGGTGGCTCACTGGGCCCAGCAAATCTTATCGGCGGTTTAGTATCTGTCCCTTTCCGCAATCAGGCTACTAACAAACTCGAACCGACGGCAGCTGCAGCAAGCTTGCAACCTTCTCGATTTGCGCGGCAGCATGCCCGACTCCGATAGCGCAGTGATGCGCCGGGCCGTGTGAGTTCCAGGCCTCTACAAATCCGCGTGCACCCAGCGGAAAACGATATCGGCTGTTGGTATTGCCGATTTCCAGAATGGCCCCGGGCACGCTTTCGCCCTCCGCGATCAGCAGTGCGAACCCACTGTCTTTATCCTCGACCACGGAGAGCAGCGTCACCGGGCCGTGCTTGACTGACATCTCAACTGAGAGGCCCGCGCCCACCTTACCGTGGTACACCTTGAGCGGCCGCACCTTGATCTTGTTCTGGGCGATGCCGATATGACCCGGACCGTCATGGCCCATGAGTACAAGATCCGCGGCAAAATCCATAGCGTAGTACTCGGTAAACGACCCGCCCATCCCCAGCAGGTCCATGATCTTCATAGCGATCACGTTCTTGACCTCGTACTCTCCCGCTACCGGCACTCCACGGCCGGTGAGCATCGATGTGCCGAGTATGATCGAGCTCATCGTGTCTTCATTTCCCGGCACACCGCTTCCCATGTAATAGTAGGCCAGCAGATCAAGGTCTTTTTGCTTCACCATCTGATCGAGCGCCACCGCCGTGCGAGCTGCGCGCAGAAGTTCCGTCTGCGAACAATCGTCGCCCACCTCGAAGAAGTTGCGAAACTCCGCAAGCTTACTTTGCGCATCGTCTTCACCGACATGGTTCCGCAACGCAGTGAGTTGATCTACTTCGAGCATTTCGATGTGCAGGTCAAACCGGCCGCTCACCTGGGCCAGGTCAGTAGCGATGTCGAGCATGCCGCCGTAGTAGTGGCCCATCAATCCGAGGCGGCTATGGGCCAAGGTATGCACCACCTCCGCTGCGCGAAGCCACTGCTCTATTTCCCGCCAGCAAACCGGATCGTCATGGAGCATCCCGGTAACCTGGTGAAAAGGAATGTCCAACCGGCGAAGAACGTTCGCGATCTCAGGTACCGGGCAAGCACTGCAATACGCCAGCCACTCGCCGGTCATCGCAGTTCTGCTTTCCATGGCGTTGAAGCGCGCGTAATCGATGGCAGCCGCGGGCTGCAGATTTAGCAACACTACCGGAACCTGGGCACGCTTGATCACCGGCAGAACGGTAGACGAAAGCGCATAGGTGGTGATGTACATCAGCAGAATATCGATGTCCTCGCGCCGGCATATATGCCCTGCTGCCAGCGCCTTCTCCGGCGTATCGACCAATCCCAGGTTCACTACCGCCCGCGAATCGCCTGCGATCTGGTTCTCCACGTCGTCAAGGAAGCCTTTGAGTCTTTCCTCCAGCCCCGCGAACTGGTCCCAGTAAGCGTCAAGCCCAAGCCCAACCAGGCCGATGCGTAAATGCCGATACCTGCTGTTCATGGTTGTGATGATATGCGTACGACTTGTACCGCTCCAAGCGGGCCGGAAGCAAGCAGCGGCGAGTTTGCTTTGTAAGGATTGCGGGTAGTAAAGGTATATTTCCTGGCCGCATTCGGCTGCTGATCGCCGATCAGCCGATTTACCCCGAGATTGGCTAGTCGCATCTCCAGCTGGTTTGCGCCGGGCTTCCATGTGCTCGTCGCGCCATTTGGCGGACTTTGAAAGCCTTGCTCCAGCGGGTCAGCTGAATTTTGAGCAGGAGCCCCGGCGGGTATAACCAAGGCACCGAAGAGAGCGATCACCGCAACTTTCCTGGGTGTGAAGGGCGTCTTCATAAAAAAGATCTTTTCCCCTTACCCGCCACTCTAAGTGGTTGAGTGGGCATCGACGGTTAGAACTGGAAATAGTTCCTCAATTGGTTTCTTTGGGAGCATAAATATAGCATGCCGATAATAGAGGTGGCGACGGCAGGTTGGACCGGTAGCCGGCAGAACACCGGCGCCCTCGCAAACGTTATACTGACTCCATTGTTTCCGTATTGAATATAAACAAAGGCTCAAAAAGGAGCTGCTTGGCTAAGTCTGGATTAAAGCGGCTGTACCACATTCCGATCCTGTCGAAGGCCCTGGACATCCTGGAACTGTTGCAGGCTGAGGACGAGCCGCTTGCACTCGAGGCTCTTTATCAGCGAACCCGGATTTCAAAGACATCGGTCTATCGCATCCTGAAGACCTTTGTCCATCGCGGCTATGTCGCGCAAACCGAAAATGGCCTGTACCGGTTGGCCACGCGACCCAGAAAAATCCGCTTCGGCTTCGGCGGCCAGTCGGAAGACCTGCCCTTCTCTCAGGCGGTCACGGAGAGCCTCCGAGTGGCTGCGGCATCTTCCGGCGTCGATTTGATGATCCTCGACAACCACTACGACGCCGCCACGGCGATCCGCAATGCAGAGCAGTTCGTGGCCAACCGGGTCGATCTGGTCATCGAATTTCAGATTGAGCAGCAGGTCGCGCCCATCGTTGCCGACAAGATTGCCGACGCAGGCATTCCATTGATCGCGGTCGAGATTCCGCATCCGCACGCCATTTTCTTCGGAGTCAATAACTACCGCGCCGGCTTTGAAGCGGGCGAGTATCTTGCCATTCATGCCCGGCAACGCTGGGGCAGCAAAGCATCGTGGGTTATCGGCCTGGACATCGAAGAAGCCGGCCCGCTGGTGCAGAGCCGCATCACCGGCGCGTTTGAAGGCGTGCGTTCCGTGCTGCCCGACCTGCCCATTGAAGCCTTCGTGCGCATGGATGGACGCGGACTTCGCGAACGCGGTTACAAGTTGATGGCGGACTTTCTACGTCGTCATCCCAAGGATCGCAACCTGCTGCTTGCCGCTGCGACGGATACCAGCGCCCTGGGAGCGCTGCAGGCGATTCGAGAAGCGAAGCGCGAGAAGCACGTTGCCATTGTTGGCCAGGACTGCATTCCAGAAGCTCTGGACGAGATGGTAAAGCCCAATTCTCCCTTTATCGGATCGGTCTCTCATGAAGTCAACACCTACGGTGCGCGGCTGATCCATCTCGGCCTGGCGATGATCAAGGGCGACCGCATCCCTCCCTACAACTACGTCAATCACAAACTGGTTACCGCAAAAAGTGCCCTGACATCCGTGTAGCTGGTTCCGGCATCATTTCGTTAAGAAATGAAGAATCGCTGCCCCTCTGGCTCTCTCGCAACTCTAGGGAAACTTCGTCCGGTCCGGCTTGAACTTGCCGTGCAGTCCGCGTATATTCGCAGCCGCAGCCGGAATACAAAAATCCTGTCGACATTCTCGGCCGGCCGGCCAGCGCGCTGCACGAAACGAGCGTCAAGAAGCGATTGGCGTGCGCGGGGCGGAAACCAAACCACTCCTCAAACCGCAGAATGTGACAAAAAACCCAAGGAGATTGCAACACATGGCAAGTAACCGCGGAGTAGCGTACATGGGCCCTGGCGTCGTGGAAATACACAGCATCGATTTCCCGAAATTAGCGCTCGGGAACCGCAAGTGCGAACACGGCGTCATTCTCAAGATTGTTTCCACCAACATTTGCGGCAGCGACCAGCACATGGTCCGGGGCCGCACCACCGCACCAAAAGGGCTCATCCTGGGACACGAAATCACCGGCGAAGTAATCGAAGCCGGTCGAGACGTCGAGTTCATCAAGGTCGGAGATCTGGTTTCTGTGCCCTTTAATATCGCCTGCGGCCGCTGCCGGAACTGTAAGGAACGCGCCACCGGCATTTGCCTGAACGTGAATCCAGCGCGGCCAGGCGCAGCCTACGGGTACGTGGACATGGGCGGCTGGGTCGGGGGTCAGGCCGACTATGTCATGGTTCCTTACGCAGACTTCAACTTGCTGAAATTTCCTGACAAAGCGCAGGCTATGGCAAAGATCCGCGATCTCACTTGCTTGTCTGACATTCTGCCGACGGGCTACCATGGCGCCGTCAGCGCGGGCGTCGGTCCTGGGGCCACGGTCTACGTTGCCGGGGCTGGCCCGGTCGGTCTGGCCTGCGCGGCCGCCTCCCAACTGCTGGGCGCTGCGGTGGTGATTGTGGGCGACCTGATTCCGGAGCGGCTGGCGCAAGCCAGGAGTTTCGGCTGTGAAACCGTGGACGTCTCCAAGAGTGCCTCGGTCGGCGATCAGATTGCCCAGATCCTCAAGGTTCCAGAGGTGGACTGCGCGGTCGATTGCGTCGGCTTTGAAGCCCGCGGCCACGGCCATGACGCCAAGACGGAAATCCCCGCGACCGTGCTTAATTCGCTGATGGAGATTTGTCGCGCTGGCGGGGCTCTCGGTATTCCTGGCCTATATGTAACCGAGGATCCAGGCGCGGCAGATAAGAACGCCAAGACCGGAAATCTCAGCATACGCATTGGCCTGGGATGGGCGAAATCTCATGTCTTCACCACCGGTCAATGTCCCGTAATGAAGTACAACCGCCAACTGATGATGGCCATCCTGCACGACAAAATCAAAATCGCTAAGGCCGTCAACGTCACCGTCGTAACACTGGACCAGGCTGTCCAGGGGTACAAAGATTTTGATAAAGGCGCAGCGAAAAAGTTCGTGTTAGATCCGCACGGCGTAATCGCGGCCTAACGGAAATCTCGGTTGGTTAGTTGTAATGAAGGAAAACAGAAGTCACTCAAAAAGAATTTAACCCCATCGCGAAAAGGACTAAATCTATGACACTGGAAGACGCACGCCGGGTGATCGCGGCAGCGGAAAAGAAATCAAAGGAAATCGGTCAGCCGATGAACATTGCCGTGGCTGACGAAGGCGGCAACCTGGTATCGCATGTACGTATGGATGGCGCATGGCTGGGCAGCATTGACATCTCCATCAAGAAGGCCTACACCTCGCGGGCTTTCGACATCACCACCAAAGACCTCGCCACGCACTCGCAGTCGGGTGGCCAGTTCTTCGGCATCCACGCCTCGAACGACGGCAAGATTATGATCTTTGCCGGCGGTATCCCGCTGAAGCGTGGCGGCAAGGTAGTTGGAGCCATCGGCGTAAGCGGCGGCTCCGGCGACCAGGACCACGCAGTCGCCGAGGCTGGCGCGGCGGCGTTCTAGTCCTTAGGTAGATGATTGGCTTTTCTCTAGCTCGATACAAGAAGGCCGCCGCGTTGGCGGCCTTCTTGTCTTAGCTGACTCGGATCACTTATCCCGATTTGAAATGAAAAAGGAGGGGAACCAGGTTGTGAAAACAAATCGGAGGCAATTTCTTGAACTTGCTTCCACGGCGGGAGCGTGGTTTCCATTTTGGAACTCTTCAAAGCCGCAGGAAGGTTCTTCCTCGTCGAGTGCCATTGCCGGGCAAGCGGGCCGCGCCAGGACGGTCAGCTCCGCGCGAATGCCGCTCTTCGACGGGACGAGTCTGAATGGTTGGCATGTTCTAGGCCCTGCGCGATGGCAAGTAGAAACCGGAGAGCTGCTCGGATCGTGTGACGCTGCTGAGGGTGGGTGGCTCGAATTGGAGCGCGGCTTCGAGGATTTCGTGCTTAGGTTCGCTTTCCGGTCGACCAGCGGAGAGGTCGGTGTGCTGCTGCGCAATGCTCCTCTCAATTGGTCTCGCTATGCGCATCCAGCGGATCGCGGCGACCGGACCATGGGAATCTACATACCTCTCATCGGCGGTGATGCGGGAGAGATGTTTGTGCTCACGCTCGATACAAAAGGAAAACAGATTGACCGTAAGATGATTCCCGCTTCCCCCCGGCCATCGTCAAACGGCGACGAGCTCTCTCCCGGAATGTGCGCCCCGATACCCTGCTTCGGTATCAACGATGCGAGAGGCACGAAGAGCGGCTGGCCTCTGAGACCGTCGATCCATATCAGCAAGCTGGCTGGCGGATGGCAGCAGGTGGAAATCACGTTGCGCGGACTCGCATGTCCATGGGATACGACAGGGGTTGGGGCCGCCCTCGATGCAAGAAGCCAGTTCGGCACACTGGCGCTGTATGTCTCCGGTAGCAAGGATGCCCGCTTCAAGGAGCTTTCCATCTTCGACCTTACCCAGAGAACCGCTGGATTAGCGAGAGAAGCTACTGACCCTGGATCCCGGCAACTGACGGATATTTTCTATGCCGAAGGGGTCGCCGCCGGAGATCTGAACCAGGATGGCTACGACGAAGTGGTGAGCGGCCCCCTGTACTTCATAGGACCGGATTACACGACAGCACGGGAACTTTATCCGCCTACCCCCATCGATATTGGGGGCACGGGAGATCACGGCAACTACTCCAACTGCTTTCTGAGTTATGTTCATGACTTTACCGGCGATGGGTGGTCCGACGTTTTGATGATCATGGGCTTCGGTCCAAAGCCCAATTTCTCCGCGCAACTGTTCGTGAATCCTCGGGGCGAGTTTCGCCATTGGGATAACTACAATATTGTTCCCTCCGTTACCTGCGAGACAACGCAGTTGGTGGACATCGATGGGGACGGCCGTCCCGAACTGATCATGGCGCAAGGCGGCCAGATAGGCTTCGCGAAACCGGATGGCTCCGATCCGACGAAGCCCTGGCGGTTTTATCCGATTTCTGAAAAGGCGCAGCGGGCGCCGCACGGGCTCGGTGTGGGCGATATCAACGGTGACGGTCGCCTGGATATCATCGCGGCCAGCGGCTGGTGGGAACAGCCACCCGCGGGAACGAGCGGGCTTTGGACATTTCATCCGGCCCCTTTTGGTGCTACTGAAGGAGAGCCTGGCCTGCGCGGCGGCGCCGATATTTTTGTGTATGACGTCAACGGCGATGGAGTTCCAGATGTCATCACCAGCCTCAATGCGCACGGCCCGGGACTGGCATGGTTCGAACAGCAAAGGGATGCGCAAGGAACTGTCTCTTGGAAGCGCCACCTTATCATGGGCGATCCATTGACACCCCTGGCGGACCGTGGGGTATGGGAAGAGACAGACAAATCTGTAGCCTTCACTGAATTACACGCCCTCGCCTTGGCAGATCTCGATGGTGACGGAGTTCCTGTCATCGTCACCGGAAAGCGTTGGTGGTCGCATGGTCACGTCTACGACGAAAACGATGTGGATGATCCGCCGGTGCTCTACAGGTTCAAACCTGTTCGCAAATCCGGGGGTGGGGTAGAGTGGATTCCCGGCATGATCCATAACGCATCGGGTGTCGGCACCCAGATCGCCGCCAAGGACGTCAACAAGGATGGCAAGATCGAGATAGTGACCAGCGCACGAAAGGGCACATTCGTCTTCCACCAGCCGTTAAAGACCTAGAACTCGGGAGAGAAACATTTCATGCTCTTTACCAGGCGTGGTTCCGTTCTGCTGGGATTTTGTGAGATTGCCGGGCCCGCCGTTTTGGTATTTAGCATGGCGGCATTGGCGAACCCGATGCAAAGTTCCAAACAAAGCACCGGGCCCCATACCGCCTGGAGCACATATCTGGGGAGCGCGGACGCTTCTCATTTCTCTGCCTTGACGCAGATCGACCGTTCTAACGTAGACAAACTGCAAGTCGCCTGGTCTTACGACAGCGGAAACGAACGACCGTATGAGTTCAATCCAATCATCGTCGGCAAGATCATGTATGTCCTGGCAAAAAATTCTTCGATTGTTGCCCTCGATGCCGCGACAGGAAAGGAGCTATGGGTCTATCACTCCAGCAACCTGGGCTCGCGACTGGAAAGTCATCGTGGCATCAACTTCTGGCAGAGCGAGGACGGCTCTGATCGGCGCCTTCTCATCGCCTTTAATAACAAGTTGGAAGCAATCAATGCCGGCAACGGACAACTAATCACATCCTTCGGCGCCGGGGGGTCGATCGATCTCAAGGAAGGGCTGGGGCGTGATCCGCAAACCATGCATCAGATCCAATCCGGCACCCCCGGCATTGTCTTTGGCGATCTGATCATTTTGGGTTCGTCCACGGGAGAGGACTACGGGTCTCCTCCGGGCGATATCCGGGCTTACGATGTGCACAGCGGACGGATGGCCTGGATCTTCCACACCATCCCCCATCCTGGTGAGTTTGGCTATGACACCTGGCCCAAAGATGCCTGGAAAGACGCCGGTGGCGTGAACTGTTGGGGAGAGATGAGCCTCGACGAAAAGACGGGAATCGTCTACATACCCACGGGCGCACCCGTTTACGACTTTTACGGCGCCGACCGCAAGGGTAATAACCTGTTCGCTGATTCACTGCTCGCGCTCAACGCCCACACCGGGAAGTTGATCTGGTACTACCAGCTAATCCACCATGACTTATGGGACTACGACGCGATGGCCGCGCCGCAGTTGTTGACCGTGCGCCACGACGGCGAGGATGTCGCTATCGTGGCGCAGGCTTCGAAGCAGGGGTTTCTCTACGTTTTCAACCGTGCAACCGGCAAGCCACTTTGGCCGATTGAGGAACGTGCCGTGCCGAAATCGAAGATGCCTGGGGAGGAGGCTTCTGCCACACAACCTTTCCCTGTGAAGCCGCCACCCTTCGCACGCCAGGCATTCACGGTAGCCGACCTGGACCCCTATATTTTGAAACCGGAGGATCGAGCCCGGTGGCAGAAGGTGGTGGAGCATGCGGTGAATGAAGGGCTTTTCACGCCGCCCGGGTTGACCGACACGATCGAAATGCCCGGCAACCATGGGGGGACCAATTGGGGCATGACCGCGGCGAACCCGGCAAAGGGGACGATGTACGTGGTGTCTATGGATATTCCGGCCATACTCAAGAATGAGCAACGAGAGCCGCCCTCGCTATGGCTCATTCCGAGGCGTGCGACCCCGGCCATGCAAGGCAAGGCTGTGTACCATTTCTACTGCGAACGATGCCACGGCCCTGATAGAACAGGTGCCCCTCCCGCTATCCCCTCGCTCGTGAATGCACCTTCGACCTTTGGCGGAGACACTATTAAAAGTGTGGTGAATTACGGGCTCAAAGACATGCCCGGCTTCCCCGACCTCACCGACAGACTTCTCAACAATCTCCTGTTGTATCTTGGCGACCCCGCTAGTGCGCCAGACCCAATCCCCACGAACGGCGGATCCTCGCCTGCCGGCGCTGGATCGGCCCCGGTTCGTTACTGGTCGGGGTACGGATTGCAGCCTTCGATCATCAGCCCGCCCTGGACCACCATGACCGCCTACGATCTGAACCAGGGAGTGATCAAGTGGCAGATACCCCTGGGAAACGCTCCTCAAGGTGCACCCGAAAATCTCAAAGGCACGGGTATCATGATGTCGCGAAACGGACCGGTCGTTACCGCGGGTGGTTTGGTCTTTATCGCGACGAAAGACGAAGGCAAGCTCCGCGCATATGACGAGGAGAGCGGCAAGGTGGTTTGGGAAGCGGATCTCCCAGCTGCCTCAGAAGGCGTGCCGGCGGTTTACGAGGTGGACGGGCGCGAATACATCGTTGTTTGTGCCGCCTCGGCGAAGCAGACCGACATACCCAGGGACGGACCCGAGGAGCCCACCGGGCAACTGGTGCACAGGTCTTACATCGCATTCGCGTTGCCCAAGAGTCGAAACAGGTAGCGATCGGGGGCTGTCTCTGACATGCGATGTCCCCTGCTCCGATCACACGCGTCCTGGCGGCAGAACTCAGAACAGAAGCTTGCCTTTCATGGCCTCGGACACGGGAACGTCGACAGGAATTTTGGTTGCTCCGGCATAGAGGTGGCGCAATTTTGGCAAGCGCTCCACAACCTTCATGCAGGCCGGAGTAACGGCCGTGCCGTAAAGATCCAGGGACTCTAATTGATCCAGACCGCCCAACTCCAACAGGGTCGCATCCGTGATCCTCGTATTTACGAGGCGGAGGACACGCGCGTGTTTCATGCCTGCGAAAAGAGCGGCTGAGCGATCGGTGACAGCGGTGCCGGAAAGGTCGGCAATAACAATCTGCTCGCTTAGCGGTTTCAATGCGGCCAAATCATCATCCCCAAACCTGGCGCCCAGGGGTGAGGCGTCTATGACAATGTTGGCTGAGCCCCGGGATTCGTAATCGAGAAGGTCTGGGAAGCGCTGTTTCAGTCTTGCAACCTCTGGTGCGAGGGGGGCGCGCAACCGCGCTACGGCGGCAGGATCAATCTCTTCGAAGGTTACCTCGGCAACGACGGGCTCCAGTGTCGTGGGCGCATCCTTGATCGCATTGGCCGGCAGTGTAGACGACGCCCCGGCGGCAATCCATAGTTCCAGAAGCTTCACCTCATTTGCCCCCAAAGGGCGCTTGCCTTGCGGGGGCATGGCATCATCGTCGGAAGGTGAGAGCGTGACGCGATGGAACAGTGCGCTGCCCTTGACGTTTCCAGCCTTGATCACTACGCCATCTTTGCCTCCCCGCATCAGCGCGTCATAACTGTCCAGCCGCAAGTGCCCTTTCTGCTTCTCTGGACCGTGGCAGGAGTAGCAGTGCCCCACGAAGATGGGTTCCACATGCGCGCCATAGAAGAAGGCAGGATTCGATCGGGGTAGAATTTTGGGGCTAACCGAAAGTCCAATCAGCTTTCGCAGTGCTCCCGGCATTTGTTCGGTGAGGTGATTTTCGCCTTGCGATAGTTGGCCGCCGCGATATCCCGTCCAGCCCACAAGTCCGACGGCTGCCGCCAGTGCAAAAGTGTAGATGAAATCCAGACGCTGACCGCGGAATTGTTCGCGGACCATCCAGCACAGCCAGCAGGCGGCCGCCACGGATAGTCCACCCCACATGTGCTGAGTGACCAGCCGTCCTGAATACCCACCACTCCGCGCCAGGCACCATCCCAGACTTGCCGCCACCAGGCTGCTCAACATGGCCAGGGCCAATACGAAAGGAACTGAGGCGCGCAGGTAGGGGAAGCGGGCGTTTCTTCCGGCCAATTCCAACACCGGCACGATGAGCATCAGCGCAATCGGAAAGTGTACGGTCAACAGATGGAATCGCCCGGTAAATTGCGCCCAGGGAGCGCGTTCGAGTCCATCCGGGGGCAGAAAAACGAACAGGGCAGAGAGTAGCAAAATTGGCGCAAGCGCGAGAAGTCCAAGGCGCAGCCGGCCATTCACCTGGCGAACCGAAAATGTCATGCAGGCATGTGGCCTCGATAGCGGAGAGAATAACAGCCCCCAATCACGCCAAAACCTCTGCCACCACTCGCGCGGGTTTCACGCTGGTCAGTTTTTGTTCCAAGCCCTGGAAGGAATAGGTCAGCTTGCGATGATCGAATCCCATGGCGTAGAGCATGGTTGCGTGAAGATCACGAATGTCTACCGGGTCCTTTACGATCTCATAGCCCATTGCGTCGGTCTCGCCGTAGCTCATGCCTGGTTTCATTCCGCCCCCGGCCATCCAGATGGTAAACGCGCCCGGATTGTGGTCCCGGCCGATAAACTGCATGACCTGACCGTTGCGGTTTTCCCGCATCGATGTGCGTCCGAATTCGCCGCCCCAGACCACCAGCGTATCTTCCAGCATTCCGCGTTCCTTTAGGTCGGTGAGAAGTGCCGCGATGGGCTGATCGGTTTCCCGGCAGCGATCCGCAAAGCCGATATTCAGGGAATCTTTGGCCGAAGTTCCATGGTCGTCCCACCCCCAGTGGTAGAGCTGAATGAAACGCACACCACGCTCCGCCAGGCGGCGCGCCACCACGCAATTGTTAGCAAAACTGGACTCGCCAGGCTTTGCGCCGTAAGCAGCAAGCACGGCAGCGGACTCTTTGTGGATGTCCATGGCGTCGGTGGCGTCCATTTGCATGCGGAACGCCATCTCGTATTGCGCAATCCGCGTAATGGTTTCAGGATTGCCGAACTCCGCATAAGTTTGCTGGTTGATTTCGTCCACGGCATCCAGCATGCGGCGGCGCAGAGGCCGGCTTACGTCTGCCGGATTTTCCAGGTAGAGCACCGGCTCGCCGTGAGAGCGGCATTGCACACCCTGATAAACGCTGGGTAGAAATCCAGACCCCCACAGTTGTTTGCCGCCATCCGGCTGGTTGCCACCCGACACCAGCACGATGAAGCCGGGGAGATTCTGGTTCTCCGTGCCCAGCCCATAGATCACCCAGGAACCCATCGACGGATAACCGAGGCGAGCGTTGCCAGTCTGCACCAGTAGCTGAGCCGGCGCATGGTTGAACTGATCGGTGCGCATCGACTTGATCACGCAAAGGTCGTCAATATGCTTTTCCAGATGGGGCAGGCGGTCTGATATCCATTGGCCACTGTTTCCCGCCTGATGGAACGGATATTGCGCACCCAACAGCTTGGGTACACCACTAATGAAGGCAAATCGCTTCCCCACCAGAAAGGAAGCAGGACATTCCTGGCCATCGAGTTTGGTCAGATCGGGCTTGTGATCAAAAAGCTCTAGTTGGCTAGGTGCCCCCGCCATGTGCAAATAAATGATCCGCTTGGCCCGGCCGGCAAACTGCGGGGGCAACACTGATAGCGGACGGGAAGGGTCGCGCGTAAAGTCGAGGCGCAGCGATCCGTCAACACTACGTTCCGCAGCCTTTACCGGGGAGGCAAATTGCGATGCCAATGTGCCCAAAAACATCGAGCCCACCCCAGCACTCAGACTGCGCAGAAAGTGCCGGCGAGTTTGCGCCTGCAGCAATGCGAACCGCTCCTCACTGAGTCCAGGCGGCGGGCCGTTCTTTGCACCGATTTCGGAATCTGACATAAACCTTCACCTCACCAGAGCAGCATCAAGATTAAACAGAACGCTGCCCACGGCCGTAAGCGCTTCCAGTTCCCTGGCCGGAACTCCCTTTGCGGAGAAACTCATGCTTGCTTTCACAACCGCAGCCTGCTTTGGCATGGTAAGCGCTTGCTTATAGAACGTGCGCAGCACGGCCAGCTCGCGAGCTGTAGGATTGCGAGACAATACCAGGCGCGCCTCATAACCAAGCCGGGTATCGAGAACATCATCCGCGCTGGCGGCATCGGATGTTTTGCCGGCGGTGTCCTTGATTACCCGTCGCGCCAGGGCTTCTGCGGCTTCTTTATACGCCGGATCGTTGAGCGTAACCAACGCTTGCAGCGGAGTGTTGGTTGCAATGCGCCGGGGAAGGCTCACATCGCGGTCGGACGCATCGAACATGAGTGCGCTGGGATAGCCCGCGGTGCGCTTGATGAACGTATAAATGGCCCGGCGATACCGGTCCGGACCCGTCGCGTCGATCCACTTCGAGTCGTTATAAACCGAATTCCAAATTCCAGCGGGCTGGGGAGGCATAACCGGCGGTCCTCCCATGGTTGTGCTCAACAGGCCGCTGGCCAATAGGGCTTGGTCGCGTACCATCTCCGCCGTAAGCCGTTGCTGCGGACCATGAGCCAGCAGGCGATTACGAGGATCCTTGGCCATAAGAGCCGGTGTCGTCTCTGCGCTCTGCCGGTAGGCAGCACTGGTTACCAATTCGCGCAGCAGCGCCTTCATATCCCAGTGCAGGTCGTTTTGGAAATGAAGCGCCAGCCAATCCAGAAGTGCGGGATGGCTGGGTTCCTCTCCTACACTGCCGAAGTTTTCCAGGGTTTCGACAATCCCGGTCCCAAAGAGTTCTTCCCAATAGCGGTTGACCGCGACCCGCGCCGTGAGCGGCTGTCCCGGCATAAAGAACCACTTTGCCAGAGTGAGCCGGTTTCGCGGAGCGTCCCCAGGAAATTTAGGGAAAATCGCAGGTACGTCCGGCGCAAGGTCCGGACCTATCTTGGTTAGAAAATTACCGCGCTCAAATTCCAGCGTCGGCCTTCGCTCATACGATTGCTCCTCCGCCATCACGGGAAGCGGAACCGTGGGAATCTCGGCCAGTTCCCGGCTGAGTTGCTGGAGACGTTCGATGCTCTGGGCACGGAGAGGATCTTGGCTCAAAGACGTCCAGATTGGATCGCCGCTCACCGCGAGTCTAATGCGCTGAATGAGAGCGGGTTTATCGTCAATGTTTCTTACCTGCTTGACATCGACCTCAACACGGCTCCCACTGGCCAATTGCAGCGGATGGGCGAGAACCCCCACAACCCCTCGCGTGCGAAACAATTTGGGAAGAGCCGCAAATGCGCTCGGGGCCAGATCCTTCTCCTTTAACTTTTGCTTCGGATCGCTCCCTATGGATACTGCGGCTTCCAGGTTCCTCTCCGAATCCTGTACGAAACAGCGGAACACAATCCTGCTCTTCTGGCCGCCCGGTGAAATGACCCAACTCTCCACTCGATCCACAATGAAGCCGTTTTCCGGCGTATGGCGGGCTACTTCCGGGTTCAGCGGGGGCACTTCGATACGAAGCGCGGTAAGCGAAGAAATGTTGGGACTCGCGGTCAGCTCATAAAAGGATTGCGGTGGTGTCTCCGCCGTCGCCAGCGCGTCTCCATCATGGATTTTGAAAGTTTTCGCCGGGGCCCCCACAGCCTTGGCATGCGCCAGTCTTACCCTGGTCTCGGAGATCGTCTTGCGTAGTTCTTTCAAACTCTCGTCTCTCTTCTCTGGAGAGAGCTTCTGGTTCTTTTGTAGTTCTGCCAGCTTCTGCTGCAGTTCCGGGATCATCGGTTCCAGGGCCGCCACCTCGTTGGCCGCGGCAGTCTGGATCGGCAATGGTTTCCATTGCGCCTTCCCTTCCACCTGGCGGTCTGAGGTTTCCACCGCGTGCAGCAGACTGGCGATCTCTTGCTGTATTTGCGCCGCCTCAGCATAACGGGCTTTATCTTTTGGAACCATGAGAACTGGCGAGTCATCCTCAAGATCCGCATCGCCCTGGGTATTAAAGAAAGCCATCGACTTGTAATAATCGGTGTGGCGAATAGGGTCGTACGGATGCGAGTGGCATTGCACGCAATTCATGGTGACGCCGTTCAACACCGACCATGTGGTCGCTACACGGTCCATCACCGCGACCATGCGAAATTCCTCATCATCGGTGCCCCCCTCGTCATTGTTGGGGGTCTGCCGGTGAAAGGACGTGGCGATCCGATCCTCGAAGGTTGCACCGGGAAGTAAATCTCCCGCCAGCTGCTTGATCATGAACTGGTCGTAGGGCAGGTTGCGATTGAAGGCATCAATGACCCAGTCGCGGTAGGGCCAGACGCCTGGGCGCTCCATGTCCTTTTCGTAGCCCTTGGTATCCGCATATCGCGCCAGGTCCAGCCACATGGAAGCCCAACGTTCGCCATAGCGCGGCGAGGCCAGTAGCCGGTCCACTTGTTTTTCGTAGGCGCCGGGCGATGAGTCTGCCAAATATGCCGCTTCTTCCTGGGGGGTAGGCGGCAGCCCGGTAAGGTCGAAAGAAACTCTCCGTAACAGGGCTGCCTTGCCGGCTTCTGGAGAGGGTTCGAGCCCTTCCTTCTCCAACCGCGCCAGGATGAACCGATCCGTGGGTTGGCGGACCCAATCCGCACGCTTCACCTGGGGCAAGGGCTGTGGCGCGGGGGGGACAAACGCCCAATAATCCTCCCACTTAGCTCCTTCCTTAATCCATTGACGGAGCAAGGCGATTTGTTGGGGCGGCAGCGGTGGAGCGTGATAAGGCATGCGCGCCTCGGGATCCTTAGAAGTCAGGCGGGCCATAAACTCGGAAGCATCGGGATGGCCTGGCACTATGGTGCGCCGGCCCGACTTGCCTGTACCCAATGCCTCTTCGCGGAATATGAACGAAACACCGTTCTTTTGGCGTACGCCTCCGTGGCAAGCAACGCAATTCTGATTCAGGATGGGCCTGATATCCCGGCTGAACTCCACAGTATTGTGGGGCGTCTTATGAAACAGCGAACTTACAGGCCAAGTCGAAAGCGCAGCTACCGCAAGAATACAAAGGGCAGCGGTTTTCCATCTGGAACTATGAAAAGCAGACACTTGGGCCACGGCGATCTAACTAAGTGTAGAAGGAAATTTGACCTGCGACCCAATTGATTTGTCCGCAATTGGTAATCGACTCAGGCGATGCTTCGATAACAGGTGCTCTCCGCTTCTGGTTAGTTTGCGGACTGGCCAGCGACCTTTGAGATGTCGCGCGGTGCGCAGTCTTTTACCGGCCAGATTTGCGCTAAGTCGTTTAGAATCTGGCGGGACGACAGGGCTCCACCCGCGCCCTCCGGCGCGACAGAACAGGCAAGCCGTAGCTTATTGAGAAAGCAATCCCGGCGCGGGCTGGCCCCGATGGCGACCTTCTCCACTTTGCCGTCAGGGGCAAGCAGTGTCAGGGTCGAATGCTGCTCCGCTGCAGCGAGACACCAGCATCGATTATGCCTGTGAAGTGGGGTCGAATGGCAGCCCGTTTTGTATCGGGACCTAGCAGTTTTGCAGTTACATATGGTGAGCTGCAGGTGCCATGCTGAAGGAGTACTTGTCCACCAAGATCAGCCCGGTTAAAAACGACAAAGCTTTTGCGGAGACGTAATGAAAGTCTTAATGATGATGGCGTGTATGTTTCTTTCTGCCAATTTATGCCAGGCAGATTGCGTCAAGAATGCGCGTGGCAAGACCGTTTGCAGCGATGGTCAATCTGCTGCTGCCTACAACCCGAATACAGGCAAGGCTGCAACCGCGAACAAAAACTCGAACGGGGTAACGACCACGCAGACAACTGGTGGCGGCAAGAGCAAGACCAAGAACGGCAAGGGCGTTGCGACTGGGCCCAATGGCACCACATGCGCTAAGGGCGCCAACAATGCGGGTTGTACGCCTCCCAAGTAGATCCGCGACGAGCGCCAGCCGCAAAAATGAGCGCCAAGATCCATCAATGACTGACCTTTTGTCGTTTGCGATTGTATGACTATCAACCCGTTCGACGCCTTCTTTCTGCTTCCGGCGATGATCGCCCTGCAGCAGCTTGGGCATGGGCTTCGTCTGCGTCGTCAGACTGCCCCGCAAAGCAGTGCCATTGAGGGGGCGGTTTTCGCGCTGTTTGGGCTGCTGCTGGCCTTTACCTTTTCCGGGGCGGTGGCCCGCTACGATGCGCATCGCGAACTGGTGTTCGAGGAACGCAACGACATTGAGACGGCGTACCTCCGTCTCGACCTGCTGCCGCCCCAGAATCAACCTCCTCTGCGCCAGCTCTTCCGCGACTACATCAACTCCCGCCTCCACCTTTATGATCGCGGATCGGGCGAGGCTTCGGCAGCCACGGAGCAGCTACAGCGGGAGATCTGGCAAGCGTCTGTGGCCAGCGTCGCCGCACCAGGGGCAAACCCCGATGCCGGCAAGCTGCTGCTTCCGGCCTTGAACGCCGTGTTCGATATCACGGCCACACGGCAGAACGCGTTCAACATGCACCCGCCAGCTGTTATCTTCCTTCTTCTCTTCATCCTTAGCGGAGGCTCCGCCTTTCTGGCGGGCTATGGCATGACTGCCACCACGCGAAGCTGGCTCTATACCATCGCGTTTGCCTTCGCGGTCACATTGACCATCTATGCCACACTTGAGATCGAATACCCGTCCCAGGGTCTCATCCGCCTCACCGGTACCGATGAAGTTTTGCTCCAGTTGCGCGACTCGATGAAATAGCAGAAAGAGCGCGTCCGGCAACGAGACGGAGCTTTCACATGCATGTGGCGTGGCAAACAGCTCAGCGGGCATCGGCAGAAATGAATGTTCTGCCCGCTAGCACCTCTTTCATCGCGTAGACGAGGTCGGTAGGAATCGATTTCTTTGAAACATACGCGTCCCCTCCTGCTGCGAAGCAAGCGGCAACTTGATCGACATCCGTGGATAAACTAACAAAGACTATCTTCATTTTGTATCCCTGCAGTCTAAGTCGTCTCGCCACATCGATCCCATTCAAGATCGGCATCTCGACATCGAGAACAAGAATATCCGGCATGAGCTTGAGTGCAGCTTCAAACGCTGCGCCCCCGTCTGCGACGCTACCGACTGCATCAAAATCGGCCTGGAGAATTCCTGCAACCGTTGTGCGCATCGTGGCGTGATCGTCCGCTAGCAGCACTCTCGGTTTCAAGTCATTTTCCATGCAAATTTTAACGACCGTGGCCAGGAGGGGGTCACCCTTATCGAGCCTCCCGCGAGCCGCAAACTCTCGCGTCTGCCGATCAGTCCCAGACCGTTGCCTTCGGCACTACAAAGACGGTAACCCGATCCGCTCCACTATGCCTGACCAGATTGCCCAGCGCCTTCCGGAGGACCCGAAAGGGAACGACACATACCGCTTTGGGAAGGCGCACCAGATCGCCTTAGTGGTGACCAGATTGCTTTCTAAGAAGATGGGTATCGCTTCGGCGGGGCCTCAGCAAAGTACCTGACAGCGGACTCTGCTAAGCCAGTTGGTCGAGAGGGCGACGTCTCCTGCGAGGATTGGAACCCCGAAACTGTAACTACTGTTAGTCGGCGCGCGTGGCGGACCAGTCGCCCGTTTTTCCATTTCCCGTCAAAGTACCCTTCATCGTATTGCCATCCACGGTGCCCTTGTAATCGAGGGGAACGCGGGTCGCGACGTGGAAGGAAATGTTATTGCCGTCCACGGTTCCTTGCAGCGGGCCGGATTGCCGCGGCCCCCTGAAAGTCCCGGTAATCTTGTTGGCATCCTGAGTGAGGACGATGGTCTGTTCGGCGCTGCCGGCTCCGCCCGTGACAGCAATCTTCCACGTGCCCGCCACGTTTGCGGGCGCATCCGCGGCGAGGGCCAGGCTGCACATCAGTAAAATTGTGCTTCCGAGATAACGTGGCGATAACTTTCGACGACCAATTTTCATGAACGTCTCCACAGAGCAAGTTGAATTCCGACCAAGAAGCTAAACAAAGGCCCTGTTTTCCTAATAAGGTCCCCTGAGTCTAGACGGCTATTGGATAGCCTACCATTGAGGGGAAGAATCATCACATCGCGTCAAGCGCGGAGCAAACATGCAACATGTTTGGTGAATTCTGTGTCAACCGTTCGGTTTCACGTACTTCAATACCACCGATCCTTTCTGCCGAATACCTCGTGCTGATAGCTTGCGAAACCAGCTAAATAGTGGTGCAGAACCGCTGACAGAAAGCCGCAACAGCGCATTCAATCGGCGCCATACTGCTACCACTTTTGCTAGTGCGAAACCGTCAGTTCTACCAATACCATTTTTGCATCCAAATCCTTAAGCTCCGGTTATAAACGCGTTTGGGGTCCGTGACTGGTCTACGTGCACAGGGCCAGATCGCCGAGTTAGATGTCTTTTTTGTTACGCGTTGCATCGGAGTCACGCCTGGTGCAGCGCGTCTTTTTCGGAGAACTCAGCTCAAGGAGGCCCCCTCTTCCTGAATCGCGAACTACAGAGAAGTCTTCGATGATGCGAAGTGATTCGCTTTAGCGGATGGAGGAATGATGAAAGACGAGAAAGACGCGATCAGTACCCAATTGAAGGCGCCGCGCGCCGGTGCGATCGCCGGTATCCTGTTCTCGATCCTGCTCATCATTAGTCTGGTGCTTATCCGGCTTTCTGTTCCCGACAGTCCGGGGGATCCAGGGACCTGGCTTTCTCATAGTGCGAAGTCCATCGGTCTCGCCCTGGATCTGCTGCCCTTCGCCGGAATTGCCTTTCTGTGGTTCATGGGCGTGCTGCGCGACCGGATGGGGGCACACGAAGACAAGTTTCTAGCCACCGTTTTCCTCGGCAGCGGGCTCCTGTTTCTGGCCATAATCTTTGCCTCTTCGGCGGTTACAGGTGGGGTCATCATGGCCTACGAAGCAATGCCCGGAAAGCTGATGGACTCTGGCACCTACACGTTTGCCCGCGGCCTGGCCTACGAGTTAGTCAATGTATACGGGTTAAGGATGGCGGGAGTATTCATGATCTCGACCTGCACGCTTGCCATCCGCATCGGGATGTTCCCGCGCTGGATGGCATTCCTCGGCTACGCGCTGGCGCTTTTTCTGCTCCTGAGCATCGGACGTTTCGGCTGGGCTCCGCTGGTCTTTCCGCTGTGGGCGTTGGTGGTTAGCGTGTATGTCCTGCTGGCGAATTTTCGCCCCGGGCCGGAGTTCAAGACAGAACCGTGAGTTGGAGTTGCTGCCATGGGTGTCCTGCGAACCTGGTCGCCCCGGGCCGCTACTTCACCACGCGCCAAGTCTTGTCCGGAGCATAGGAAGACATCTGTTGCACAATATCGGCGGTCTTATCGCCAAGGTCCTTCTCGTAGATCACGCCCTTCTGGCTGACGAGAAATGTCATGACACCACTGGAGCGATAGTCCGCGGGAAAGGCGACGAAGCCGAATCCACTGGCTGCCGGAAGCATGCGGTAGTAGTACCCGTGATAGGGCGTACGGTTGCCGGAGGTGTCATAGCCTTCCCTGGCAGCCTGAGCAAGCATCGGTCCTGCCGGGCTTTCGGGCTCGCCGTCTTTCACTTCCCAATAGAGCCCGTTCTGTTTACCCGGTTCGCTGACGATGCGGGTTGCGTAAGATCCGGCGGGTTGCCCGTCGTGGGCGGAAGCTGCGTAGTCGTGCTGGGCGGCGACAATGCCTTTGCACACATTGATGGCTGCCAGCTCATTGTGGCCGATGCGTCGATAAAGAATCTCTTCTTTACCTGCGTTTCCATCCCAATACCACTTATCGCCAGCGTGCACGAGAGGGATGGGGAGCGGCCAGTCATTTTTGCCCGCTTGCAATGTGAATTGGCCCTTGCCGGAGGGCACAAGGGAGTGCTTTTCGTCGTACCACTTCAGAAAAGATTCTCGAGCGGCTTTGTCAGCGACGGAATCACTGGAAGAAACGACCTGCTCCGTCCCCGGGCCAAGGATTGCTCCGAGTTCAGAAGGATCCCCGTCGCGCACAGCCTGGATGAAAGCGGTAAGCGCGTCCCCGGAGGAAGAAAAGGTCTTCTGACCGGCCCCCTGCGCATGGGAGTTAGCGGGAAAGGCCGCCATATAAAGGGCGGAAAGAAGAAGATAATTTGCAACTGTACGAATGCGTTTCATTGTCTATAACCTCAATTGCCTGGTGTACCGCCGCCGGCCTCGGAGCTAACTAGCCCTTACGACCGCGGGCTCCGCCGCCCATGCTTGCTTGCCCGCGATTGCTGGCTGTTCGCTCCGACTTGGCGCTGCCGCTGTTGGCGAAGGCGCTGTTATTAGCTCCGCCACGGTTCTGTGCCTGAGGAGCGGGACGAGCCGCCGGGGCGCCCCCACCTGCAGGACGAGCAGCGGCACTACTGTAGCCGCGATCGCCGCCCCGATTCATGTTCGAAGGGGCGGCGGCTCTATTCATAGCGCCGGGGTTGGCCGCGTTGGGCCGATTGATTGCAGCGGCATTCGCAGTGTTCGGCCGATTCATGTTGTTGGCGCCGGGATTCGATGCGAGGTTGGGCCGATTGGCAGGCATGTTGGGGGTATTTGGGCGATTCGCCGGAGCCGGATTGTTACCTGCATTTGGTCGATTTGCTGCAGCCAGGTTGTTACCGGCATTCGGCCGATTCGCCGGATTTGCGTTGGCCATGGACGCGCCGGGTCTCTGGTTTGCATTGTTGGGCCGAGCCCCTTGGTAGGTGGGCTGGCCCTTCCAGTTCGGCTGGCCGCCACCCTGGTTGCCTGCGCCTAAAGCCGGACGATTGTTGGCGTTGATATTGTTCACGTTCGTATTTCGGTTGTTGACCGTGTTGCTGTTGAACTTGTTGTAGTAGTTGTTATTCACATTCACGTTGACGTTTCTGTTGTACTGGGTCCAGTGGTAGTTCGGCGGAGGATGGTATCCGTAGGCTGGGCGATATCCAGGGTAAACGGGGCGGTAGGGGGGCGGATAGTAGGGACGGCCGCCATAATAAACGCCACCATATCCCCACGCGGGATATGGGTAGTAGTTGTTGCGGTTTATCGCCGCACCGACGGCCATGCCAACGCCGAACGACAGAAGACCGATAGCGACCGCGGAACCGGTGCTGACTCCGGATTGCACTACCGTGGTCGTCGTGGCCGCAGGCTGGGTAACGACCACTGTTGCGGGAGCCGGCGTGTTGTAAATAGTCACGGGATTGTACTGCGGAACATAGACGACCTGTGGGTTGGCAGGCTGGATCTCCACATATGGCTGACCGTTATCGGCCTTCTTGGTTTCGACCGTCATCTGCGGACTGGATTTCAGGTTGCCCGTCTGCTGCGCTTGTGCGCGCTTACGCTGAACGGCATCCATCACGCCCTTCTGGTCCGCCTGAAAGCTCTGTCCCAGTTCGCGCGTCCAGTCGATCTGCTGGCACATGTTGTCCACAACCTGGGGAAAGCTCATCAGGTATTGCATGCTGGGGCTGAAGCCAGCCTGTTTGGCGGCGTTGGTGAGCGCATCCCCTTTGAGATTCTGGTTTTGCAGCAGCCAGTTCCCCCCGTCGAGGACCTCCTGGGCATTGGTAGAAGCGGTGAGAATCTGCGCCAGCAGCTGATCAGGGTAGAGAGCGATGGGTGCAACAAGATCGTCGACGCTCATTGGCTGCGAGGGAGCCGGAGCCGCGGGTGCACCCGGAACCGGGGCAGCTGCCTGGTTCTGTGGTGGAGTGGGTTCAGCCGACTTGCAGCCGGTCATAACGCTCGTAAACGAGAACACAACGGTTAAAAGCGAAGCAGTGCTGGCGCGGAGAACGGGGTTCATTGCGGATTCCTCGGGGGTGCCATTCTTTGGTTCCTTTGCAAATGCTGGGCTGGTTGCTCGCTCCACTGCAGTTAAGTAAAGAAGGCGCGAAACTGCGGCCCCCGACAGACTAGGACCTGGCGCCCACGTTAAGCAACTGTCAAATGCGACAGGTATGTGGGTCCCGTTTAGCAGGTAAACAGCCCGGACTGTCGCTTTTGGTGGTTGTTCATAATGTCGTTCTCCGATAGCGTCAAGACGCATCAGAGCTGAGGTCGTTCGATGCCCAATGTTCCTGGAATGACGTTTGCACGCCTGCTCGGGTCCCTTCAGAGAAGGAACTGTGGTTTTTGGCCGCGGTCTGCGTTTTGGCTGACCTGCCCTGGTGGCCGGTCGTCCGGCAATTCTTTCGCGGTGAGCTTGCTGAGCTCGATGCAGGCCAGTTCCCGGCATGGTTGGGTGTCCGGGATGTGATCTGTTGAGCGTCATTAGTGCACTCCATAGCGAGAGATGGTGCGGGGAAATATGTGCGCCATAAGCGCCATAAGCGCCATAAGTCGTCGAGGCGGATCGCAGTGTCGACCTGCAACTGGCGATTGCCGGCGGGGGATGCTGATAAGTCCTTTGTTTCATGATGGTGCTCAAATTTTGCATTAATTCCCGCCCCGTCCTTTTGTCGCGCGATGGGCTTGTTGATCCGCTTCGTTTGCCCACGAGAACCACTATTATGGGCTGGAGATTCCATCCTTAGCGCTGGTGATGCCCAAGCCGGATTTGGGACTGCGTGCCGAGGGTTTAACCGGTTGATGGTCATCGAGGCGCTCCAGCATGTAGAAGCCTGCGTTACGGGGCACGGTATAGATGCGGTTTTGGGGGCCTTCTCAGCACACAAAATGTCTTTGACGGTTACCAAAGACGCTGCCCTAACGTCGGTGACTCATTTGCAGATGGCGTCGGCTGCCCGGCGATTCGACAGGCTGCGAGCAGCCCTAGCATTTTAGGGCGACTATGGGAATTGAGTATCCGGTCGCTGTATTTCTTCCTCTCATCCAGCGCGCAGCTGTGCGAAACCCCCTTTTGTCTACGGATAAGGAGGGCCTTTGGCAAGCAGGGCATTCAGCCGTTGGTCGTGACCATAGATATCATCGAAAAAGTGCACAGTACCGTCTTCCTCGGCGACGGCCGTTACGTAGAGAATAAGGACAGGGACCTTCACCGTCAGGTTAACCTGCCGATTGTCTTTGCCTGAGTCCATTGCTGTTTGTACGCGTGCCACGGTCCATGGTTCTTGCCCATCAAGTTGATTGCGCAACAGAAAGCCGGCCAGCTCTGCCGGCTTCTCCAGCCGGATACAGCCTGAACTGAAGTCACGTCGCGACTTGGAAAACAACTCGGTCGATGGAGTGCTGTGGAGATAGACAGAATGCGAATTGGGAAACATGAACTTGATCAGCCCGAGCGCATTTGTTGGTCCCGGTTTCTGACGTATTGAATATTTTCCCGAGCGTAGCCCAGCTACCAGATCGTCGTTCGCAGACACCACTCTGCCACTGGAGTCGGTTACCTCGAATCTCTCACGAGCTATATATCCACTGCTCTTCATAATGCCGGGGATGACTGTCCTGCGGAGAATTCCGGGGGGAACGTTCCAATAGGGCCGGAAAACGATAAACCGTATGTCGTCGGTAAACACTGGCGTTTGGGTTGGCGCGGCCTTGCCCACAACGACGTTCATGCTGAGCGCAAGCTGGTGATCTTCTGAATAGGCTCTTAGTCGAAACTCGGGAATGTTTACGAGCACGGGAGGCTGCTGAAATTCGGTGGGCATCCATCGCCAGCGCTCTAATGCGTCATCGATTTGCTGTACGCGTGCGCTGAGTGGAGTGTTCAACTCACGTAGAGTGGTCGCATCTAATTTGCCGTCTGTCGCGAGGCCATGTCTTGCCTGAAAATGTTTGACCCCCTCTACGAGGGCCCCGCTATAGGAATCGAAGCTTCCGCCCTGGGGAAGGTCTCCAAGCAACTGCAATCGCTCAGCCAGCTGAGCAGCTCCTGTGTACGTATCGCCCGGAGAGACGGTTTTGGTCCCCCCTGGCACTTTGGCACCGTCGCCTTTGGCAGCCAAATCCATGTATTGCTTCAAGGTGATCTCGATACGGCGATAGCCGGCATACGGTGGCTCAGTCTGATCCAGGACAGATTTAACGTTTCCCGCACTTGCGACCTGTTGCGCAATAAATTCCGGCAGATTGTATTTCTTGGACTGAACGTCGATGCCGAACTTCAGATGTTTGGGATTAATTCGCCCGATTCGCAGATCCGAGATGTATCGCATCGTCGCCATCGTTAGAGACGCATCGAACGAAGCCTGAGCGACAGCAGACGCTCCCTTGAGGGACTTCGATTGCGTTCCCAGGCTTTCCGCACCATAGTCGCTGGGATTCAAGCCCTTTTAGACGGCTTGCGCGCAGAGCCTCAATCAAATACGTTGCTTGCGATGTTGGCTCATCACCTTTGATCCACAAGGGCGCAAAGTTTGTAGATTCATAAAGTCTCTTGATTTGCTCCCGATATCCAGTGGTGCTGAGGTTATTTCCTAACTGTCCTTTCGCTGCCATCCCGCGCAATTCAGACGAGATTGCGGATGAAGCAGCGGCGTCCGCTGGTTCATTTAATGTGGAAAGGCCAGCCGAAGGAAGCATAACCTGACTTGAACCACTGCCATTGAGGCAGATCAAAATCGACGACAACAGCAATTTTCTTGAATACATTTTGGACCTCAGTTCGCGAAGCTGAGTTTAGGCAATTGGCTCTTTCCTGTTAGCGCCAATAGGTAAATTGCGATTCTTTCCTCCTTAAACCGTAAAGCAACGTAGTTTCATACTTTTTGGATTCGGGATCGCCGCCTTTGAAGCGGGGTCAATTGGCGCGAATCCCTGCCAGTTGTGTCGTCCTTCTGCTTTCCATATTGCCGCTCGAATCACTTCAGCGACGAGGCCCGGCACCGCTAGGCCGTATTGATGCTCAAGGTGAATCCACATACTTAATGAGCAACACCTCGTTACCGATCTCACTGTAGATCAACTCGTCCACAGCACCGCCCGCCAGAAGAAGACCGAATCCCCCGGCGCGCATTCCTTGTTCTTGCCGCTGCCCAATATGTGCAGCGGGATCATCGGCGGGATTTGCAATAGCCGCGTGGGTAAGCGATTCGCGGCGGAAGCCCGCCCCGGGGTCACGCACATAAAACACTAGGGCTCTCCCAGTGCGAACAGCGGTGACTTCAACCACCTGTTCGGGATTGAACGCCGCTCCATGCTCCATTGCATTCAGCAATATCTCTCGCAACCCCTGCATTGTTTCCTGCCGTGTGTCATCAGGCAATTGAGCGCTAAGCTCTTTCGCGAACGTCATGAGGCGCTCAGCAGTAATGAGGCGGCAGTTTACGCGGACTGAGACCCAGCCGGGCTTGGCCGATAGAACCTGTATGTCGTCTCGCCATTGACTGTCGGACGCTGCGCGACAGGCTAGGTTCGCGATATCGTCCGGATCAAAGGGAGGTGTGAAGCATGCGAACACCCGGGCGCGCAGGGCAGCGATGACTTCGCCCGGAGTGCTGTGATGAGCCAGGACGATGCACTTTACCCCAGGCCTGACGACGCGCATCTCTTCCAGCAGAGCCAAATCTTCGTCGACAGCGCTGTCTGGACTGGTAATTACGACTCCGAACGATCGCATACGCAATCGCCGCAGGGCGTCGGCGTCCCCAGCCGAGTACTCCATGGGGAAAGCGGCGGCGGAGAGTGCATCGCCGATCTCGCGGCTCACTTGGGTGTCACTTCCGATAACGAGGACCCGGCTCATATTGCGCTCCGATTGTGCTCCTAGACGATGAAGTAAGTAATTCTAGATCATCGTTACTTCCAGGGCTGGGAGTTTGAATTTTATGCTGTAAACCTTGTCGGCCGTCGACGAACTGGACCTGGGAATAGCGTTTTCTGGGAACTTCGTCATGCGGGCTAGGCTTTTCATCGGCTCGATTACTTCGCCGACGACCGCCCTCTATTGTCAGGAGTTCCACTGGTAGTTCTACCGCTAGTGCCCGGGAAAATGACCACAGCTTCGTTCGATGGCCTGGTCCGCGCTGGCGCTATATAATTGCGCAGTACGACGAGGGACAAGCCGAGATTCCGAGCACCTTGCTCGCGAATTTGCACTTCCCTATCCCTCACGGCCCTTGCCTTTGGGCCAGCTTCTGTGTCCCGCTTTCCGCCAGCGCGCGTCTCCTGTCAGGCTTGCTAGCCAAGCCCCAAGTTTCGGGCTCAATCTTGTGAGCGAGCTGCCTATGTTCGAGAACCTCCTGAATCATCACTGGCTGGTGGCGACGTCGCTTTTCTTTCTTATGGCGCTTGCCGGTGAGTTGGGATACCGCATTGGTATCAAATCGCACATTGAGGACGACCAAAACCGGAAGGAACAGATAAACGCTATGGCCAGTGGCCTATTTGTCCTGTTGAGTCTTTTAGTGAGCTTCGCCCTGACGATGGCTGTTTCCCGATATGATCAGCGGCGCGAGCTGGTCGTAAGAGAGGCCGACGCGATCGGAACAACTTACCTCCGCGCCGCAATCCTGAGGCAACCTTACCAGCAAAATTTCGAGCAACTACTGCGCAGCTACGTCGATGCGCGAATCGACTTCTTTGCGGCGGGAGTTGATCCTGTCCAACTCGAACGAGCCATGAGTCGTACCAGCAGTCTTCAACAAGAGCTGTGGAAGAACCTGGTTGCGGTTTCGCAGAGCGACCGGACTCCTGTAGCCGTAGCAGCGTTCATGAATAGCCTGAATGAGGTGATCGATCTCGACAGTCAGCGCGTGGCTGCATTGGAGAACCGAATCCCTCAGAGAGTCTGGATGCTGATTACCATCGTAGCTCTGATTGCCGTTTTCACCCGAGGCCTGGCGCTGAAGCGCCGCTTCTGGCTGACGTTGGTGCTGGGTCCGATGACCATCGCGATTGCCGTGGGACTTATCGCCGATGTCGATAGCCCGCGCAGCGGATTCATACGAGTGGACCAACGGCCTCTGTATCGATTGAAAGCTGAGATCCAGCCAAAATGAAGCGGCTGCATCGTGTGGCACCCGCCACACGAACCAACCTTGTGTGAGCCTCTCGATGTTGAAGGCAACCTTCGTGCACAGGCCAAGACGATCGCCAGGAACTTGATGTATGAATAACAACCAGGTGCGGACCGCCTTTCCCGGTACTGTCTAAATCGTATTGGTCCCCACCGTGGATTTTAAAAAGCCACGGGCTCCGTCCTCGGCGCGGTGGTCGGATCGACGCCAGAAGGTTTCGTTGTACTGACAGGCGTGATCAGCAACGATTTGACCGCGATGGGCGCCCGCATTCGCAAAGACCACGCTGAAAACCGGAGGGCAGACGAAACTTATCCAATGAGAAACCTGAGCCGACTCCAAACATCGGGGGATGTTCCGTCCTGTCCCTTCGATTTCTCTGATGGTGTCGCTATACGCCTGCTTGCGACTGTACCCGTGATTTACTCACTCTCGGTAGCGCCGGGAACCCAGACATTGTTGGGAGCCAGAAGCTTGGTCTTGGGCTGGGTCTCGACCTTGACGTATTGGAGACCTCCCTTGTTCTTAGGCACGGCGCGGAAAACCAGATAATACTGATGATTAAACAACTTCTGCAGAGTCTCCAGATAGGGTTTAAAGCTGACCGGGTTGGAGGTGCTGAGAGAGTAGGTTTCACCGCCAGTCTCCTCGGCAAGCTTGCTCAGACCAGAGAGACCCATCTGCGCGGTCCAAGAGCCGCGTTCCGGTCCGCCGATTCCGGGCGAGTATATGGAGTGGACAATCACGTTGTAGCGCTGGCTGATTTCACTGGCCGAAGTGGCATCGACACTGATGGTGGGCATCTCATGAACGATGGGACCAACTCCATACCTGGGCGACAGACGGTCAGGCCCGGGCCTTTGGCCGCGAAGGCGGTCGATTCCGTCTGTAACCATTAGAACCTCGCGGCGAACATTCTGCTGGGGCCAGCCCTTCACCAGGCTGATGAGCGACAGGTAGGGGCTATCCATGGTGGAAGTGGTGCCACGGGGCAAACGAATCGCCTTTACCGCAAGAGCATGATCGGCGGTAAAGTTTTGCGCTACATTCGCAATCGCGTTCGACATGTAGGCGACACCGATGACGGTCGAAGGCGGCTGAGCTCCGATAAAGGCCTTCAGGTCGTTAAGATTGTTACCGACGGCCTGGGTGTTCAACGTGTCGTCGATCAAAATCATCAACTGCAGCGCCGCTTGGTCCCCCTGCGCAGGAATCACTTGCACTACGCTAAGGAAGCTTTTGCCTTGTTTTACCTTCACGTTCTCCGCATTGAGCGCTGGAAGCGATTTCTCGGTCCGCAGCGCCGCGTCGGTGATGACCATGTGAACCTGAACCGTCTTCGCGGCTTGCGAGCGAGCGGCCAACCAACCTATTGCCAGGATGCAAAACGTGCCGAGCAGTGTAAGCGCTATCTTTTGCTTTTTCATGATGTCCTCTCAATCAATTGAATTGCCGACCAATCCGTGGACCTCGAGCGGAGACCGTCTCTAACCACTACTCGAGGAACTCAACCATACCTGTTTCGAGGTTGTACATCGCGCCTGCAATCTTTATGCTGCCGCTGGATTCGAGGTCCCGAAGCACAGGGCTCTTTTCCCGAATGTCGGCGATGGTCAGTGACACGTTCGTTTGCGCCACAGCGTCTACAAAGGCGTAGTTTTTGGCCGAGCGCTCCCCCGTGTAGCGAGTGGCTTCAACGGCCGGACGGATCTTCGCCAACAATGCCGTAAGATTGCCAAGCTGCACTCCGTCGATGGCACCCTTGATCGCGCCGCAGGATGTGTGGCCCATGACAAGCACCACTTTCGAGCCTGCCACCTTGCAAGCGAATTCCATGCTGCCCAATATGTCTTCGTCAGCAACATTACCTGCCACGCGACCGCTAAATATGTAGCCGATACCAAAGTCGAGAATCAACTCTGCAGGTGCTCGCGAGTCAACACAGCCGAAAACAATCGCGGCAGGATACTGTCCCTTCGCAGTCGCCTTAGCTTCGCGCATGAGATCGCGATGCTGCGGTTTGCCCGAGCGGAAGCGTTCGTTGCCAGCTTTCATTTGCTGGATGATTTCATCCGGGGTCATCTTGTCACGCTGCTCCTTGGTGAGGTCTGCGTGGACCGACACGGTTCCCAGGCTTGCCTCTACCAACCCGACAGCGGTCACAACGCCGGCAACCTTGCAAAAGGCCCGCCGATCAAATCGATCACGTCCATCGCCTAATTGTGAATGCTGCATCGCCACGCTCCTCGTCTTTATTTGTTTAAGCCCCGTGACATTTCACCACTACCCTTTCGCTCTTTTGGGATAGAGCAGAGCAATCTGAAGCCGCATGCCCCAGGGCGACGCACCCGGCGGATGCAAGGGCCGCAGTATCCTGTGCACCCGCTGGCTGTCCCTGGACGCCCGGTTTCGGGGGCCAGGGCTCGCGGAAGTGTCTTGGCCAAAGGGAGCGACGGCAGAAAACAACAGGACCGCTGTCGAAACCTGGCCAACTCTATCCTTCGGCCCATCCCAAGGAGAACGCAATAAACATGAGCGACTCTCATCAATTCACTCCAACTGGAAGCTGAATCCGAACTGCGCTCTCAATTAAGGGCGGTGCCGCAAAGGCAAAATTCCATCGCTTCTTCTCGTTACAGGCGGCCGCGTGTACACCCCCAAATCGGCCGCCACGGGCACCAACACGATCCAAGGTAACTCTTACATTGACTTCGGGCCCACGGAATTAGGAGAACTAGCGAATGGAGCGGGAAAAACTACCAATGGTTCCCCCGGTCAGTGCTTCGCCTTTTCTTTGATTGCGCCTCCGGTTGGTTCGAATGCGGCATGATTCGGTAATCACAGATCAGAAAAACAGGGGAGGCGCTTTCCGTGGCCCACGATAAGTTATAAGCGGATTCCCATCCTACGGGCAGCGTTCCGCAACCTGTTGCACTTTCGGCGGTTCTCAACGGCACGAGCCGTCATCCTGAAACTCGCCGCTGGCGGCCATTGCGGCCAGTGAGTTCGCGCACTTCAGGATTTTCTGGTCCAACGGATCGTTCTTCAACGCGTCCGGGGAGATGTAGTTCAAGTTCTTGCGAGCCCGCAAAATCTTGTCGCTCAGTTCTTGCATATGGCCCAGCTCCTTGCTCAACGACTGAAGCGCATTTCGATCAGAGTTGGTTGTGGCAGCTACGGACGCCAAGCGGAGGTTCTTAGCGGCCTGCGCCTGGTAATGATCCAACCAGACGTCTGTCACTTTGTACCCATGCTCAACCGCAATCTGCAGCGCGCTTCGCCATTCCCTGATGTCGCTCATGGTTTCAATGCCCGCTTTCAGAAAATCTCTGGTAAGTGCCGGATTCGCAGACTGGCCGGCGGGAGAAAGAGTCCGCTCCGCGCTCGCCGGCGGCAACGTCAATGTGATCTGACTGCCTTGATACCCGAGGGCGCCGCTCATCAACCGCGCTAAGGCGTCAACGGCCACGTAAGGCCGGCCGTTTATCTGGGTAATGGGCACCTGTCCGGGGTGGCCGATCACGATAAGGGCCGCATTCTGCTGGTCCCCTTGCGGAAAACCTCGCCCAGCCAATAACAGAACTAAAGTTGGCGTGAGCCATCGACGGCGCGCTATTCTTCGCACAAGCCCTCCGTACAACTTCGTCGCCGGTTGGCCGAGATCGAGTGCTGTGTCAAGGCTCATCGCTCCGAGAACGGCGAAACGAAATCGCGGCCTTCCAGTGCTTCCTTGATGGCAAATACCAAGTCTGTTTGCAAGCGATTCTTCACCACGTAGCCCAGCCCACCTGCTCGCTTTGCCGCAGCAAGGATATCGGTATCCTGATGAACAGTGAGGAAGACAATCGGAGCTTTCGACCCGCCCTTTCGCATCTGCTTGGCCGCATCGATCCCACTCATTACTGGCATGGAGATGTCGAGAACTACAACGTCCGGATGGAGCTTCTCCTCGGCCTCCACCGCAGCCTTGCCATCGGAGGCTGTTCCGACGACTGTGAATTGTAATTCAAGAAAGGGAACGAGCGACTCAAGGACAGCGGAATGATCGTCGGCGACCAGTATTCGGGTAGGCCGCTTCTCATCCTTTACTCCTTGCCGACTCGTTTTCACGGTCAGACTCCATCTATCCAAGCCATGGCCAGTCCATCAAAAATACAAGGCAAATCGGGCTTTGGATATTGGTAGAAATAACAATACAGGGCGGAAGATTTAGAGGGCCTATACGGTGATTATTTGATGCTTCACAGCGTAACGATATAGCTCCGCATTGGTCCTAATCTCCAGCTGCTCCATAACGCGGTACTTGTGTGCAGCCACCGTTCGGAGGCTGATCGTAAGGACGTCCGCGATTTCCTTCATCGATCGGCCCTCGGCCAAAAGCTGGATAACCTCGCGCTGACGCGGAGTGAGTTGGCAAGCCGCTTGTGGCTTAACATAGCCGCTTCGCAGCATGGCGGCGACGGCCCCGCTTGTGATTCGCGGTGAGAGGTAAGATGCTCCTTTGAGGACCTCCTCAATTGCCTGAAGTAGTTCCTTGGGAGCGGAATGTTTCAGTAGGTAACCCGTAGCTCCGGCTCGGAAGGCTTCAACAACCAGGCCGCTCTCCTCGTTCATGGTGAGGACGATCACCTTGACTTTGGGTAAAAGCCGTTTAATCTGCCTGGTTGCGTCCAACCCGTTGAGCAGGGGCATGCCGATGTCGACGACGATCAAGTCGGGCTTCAGGGTCATAGCCGCGTCGAGCAAAGACCTGCCGTCACTCACCGTGGCAACTACGTCATAAACGCGAGCCAGCATGCAGCTGAGAGCTTCAGCAACAAGAACGTGGTCGTCTGCCAGTAAAATGCGTGGTTTTTTCACCGGCTGTCCTTTCTGTCAATCCTTTTACGGATAGTAAGCCTGGGTAATCGAGTGCGCTAGGGGCACCTCGACCACAATTTCGGTGCCTTTCCATGGGACGCGAACGGAGCGCCATAGTACCCCCCAACAGACGCAGCCGCTCGCGCATGCTCGCAAGTCCTAAACCTGCTCGAGCTGCCTTGGCACTGGGATCAAAGCCCACGCCGCTATCGACAATTCTTAAACGAATGTGGGAAGCTGTCCCAACGAATTCGACGTGCGCCTGCTTCGCACCGCTATGCTTCACAATGTTGTTGAGAGACTCCTGAACACTGCGAAAAAAGCACAGTTCTAGGTCCGGCGAAATCTCTTCCGGCAGTTCCCGGTGGACAAACTCGATCTGAATGCGGTGTTGTTGTCCGATTTCCTCGCAGAGGCTCTTCGCCGCAGGCAGGAGGCCCACGTGATGCAGCTTGGAAGAGTGCAGCTCGTGCGAAAGCCTGTGAATGTCAGATGAGAGTTCGCTGATACCATTCCACATGATGTTGAGACGCTCACTGGCCGCTTCGTTCGAGCTGGGTAGGCTCTCACCGACTTGCCCAAGTTGCATCGCGAGAAGCGCTAATCGCTGACTGAAGTCGTCGTGTAACTCCCTAGCAATCCGGGCGCGTTCGTCCTCTTGCGCGCTGATCAAACGGCCACTAAGGTCGAGCAGGCCCTGCTGGGCAGATCTCCGGTCTGTGATGTCCATGCAGGATCCGATAAAGCCGCTGAATTCCCCTGCCGGCGTAAATCTCGGCACGCCGGTGTCGAAGACCCAGCCATACTCTCCATTGGCCCGTCTCAGGCGGAATTCCGTGGTGAAAGACCGGCGGGCGTCGAAACTGGAAACGTAAGTTCTGAGGCATTGCTCTACGTCGTCCAGGTGAACACTTTTCGACCAGCCGTTTCCTAGTTCCTGATCCAGGCTCCGCCCTGTGAACTCTAACCACTGTCTGTTAAAGAAAGTGCGGAGCTTATCGGTCCCTGACATCCAGATCATGACTGGCGCCGTGTCCGCCATCGTTTGGAAGCGCTGCTGGCTCTCCTGCAGTCCGTCCTCAATCCGTTTGCGCGCTAATGTATTGGCAAATACCTCAGCCATGACCCTGATTTGCCGAATGACTTCATCGGGCCACGTGCCCTCGTGAAAGGAGATGAACTTCAAACTACCCACTGTCAGGGAGGCGGCGCGCAGAGGCACCAATGCAATGAATCTATAGTCCTTTTCTAGAAAAAAGGCTCGTTCTTTCTGCGCATCGGGGGGCAAATCCTCACTGGACCGTATCACGCAGTCTTTTCCTTGCAGCAAGTTCGCCACAATCCGCGGAAACTCGTCTCGACTGAAAGCCCGTGGGCCCGGGGGAATTGCCGCGCCACTTGCCGAATAGCTCATTTCAAATGGACCATCGGGGTCAGTGCACTCGAATAGACTGACTCGATCCAAGTCAAGAAAAACCCTGAGCTTTTCCAACGCGTTCTCAATCTCAGCATCGGTTCGCTCGATTGGGACGTCCGCGAAAGTGGCAGACAAACCGGAGAGCAAGGATTCGAAGCGGAGTTCATAGCTGAGCAAGCTTTCCGCGCGTCTACGGCGTTTCCTTTGCGCCAGGAGGTAACCTATGAAGGTGGTTTGGAGCAGGATGAAGGCCACGCCGCTGACGATCCATCCTCTGTAGAGGACCCAAGGGGAGCGGATTGCGAATCTGACAATGCTGCCTGGAGGCAGGGCGCTTTCGCTCAAGCCAAAGCGGCGAAGCTGGCGCCAGTCAAATTCATACGAGGAGGCAACCGCGATAGGAGGAATGTCGGCGGGTTTCTCTCCTCGGAGAATTCTTTGCCCAAATTCTGCGGCCTGCCTGCCCTCCGCTTCGAAGCTGACGACGGCACCCCCGACGATTCCGAAGCCAATAAAGCCATCCGAGAGACCGTAGATTGGCGCTGAGGAAGCGGCGGAAAGAGAGGGTATCAGTGTGTCGGAGATAGAATTTTGCACACTATATGTTGTAGCCGAACGATGGATCTTGGGCTGCATATTGCGGTTCATGCACGCAAAAAATCATTTCTCCGACACACTGGTATCAAGTCCCGTGAAACATAGGGGTGGCCCGCTCCATCGCGCTCGATGCTGACAAAGAGCACAATTGTATCCCTGGGAAGAACAGCCAGTCGTGAACGTATTTCTTCAATGGAAATATCATCCCAATAGTTGATCTCCCAATTAGTCCCCGGGGGCGGCGGTGTGTTTCGAAGCACCATCTCGATATGGCGATCCCAGGCACTTGTCCCGCTGAGGACGACGACCTGATGTGCTCGTGGCTGCAATCGAGCAGCGGCGGCCAAGGTGCCCTTGAAATCCGGGGATATCCAGACGGCTGTCGCATTGAGAGGTAAAGTCGCTTGAGACAGCCCGCTGCGCTCTATTCCGCAGAAAACCGTCGGTTTGCCTGGGAAAATTCCTTGCGATAGTAAGGCAGCCGTGATGATGAGATCGATTCTTCGATCCCGGTACTTGCTTCTAAACCAAGCTAACTGTGCCGCTTGGAACTTCGGATCCGGGAAGAGAGAAGTGTCCAGATGCTCGCTGTAAATCTTGACGTCCGCCTTGTTGCCCAGAACCGACCGTATGCCCTTATCCGCAGCCAATTCACCAGGAACGCTCGTGTCATCCTTATAGAGGACGAGCACCCCTTTCGGCTCTTCTGCATGAGGTGTCTCGGCGTTGAGTTCGGCCGGGGAGGCGCAACAAAAGGCCAGGAAAAGCGAGGCACAAGCCAAGAATCTCCGGAGCCGGAGCACAAATAGTCTCGAGATTCCGGAAATGCCGTACTCGATTATCACGACGATCATCGCCCGGGCGGTTCTGGATGACAGTGTGGCCCGGTGAAACCAAGCGCCCCCAACCTAGTAAGAACCGCTCGAACTTGCAGGGTTAGAACGCCGCTTCCCTAACCGCTCCGCCTCGGATCTTTCTATCGAGCCCTTTCCAGCAAATCCGAAGATTGTCGAAACTGCCAAAAGATACAGCGGACCAGGGAAATTTCGGGACCCGGAGCACATCGCAGTGTGCCTCACACAGACCGATTGACGCCGTACTACCGCTATATCGCGGCCAAGCATAATCCATAAGATGTTGATATTCAATAATTTTCTATAGGGCTGCATGGACCGGCCCCCTAACCATATTCAGGGGTTGGCCTAACCGGACAAGCGAAACGCGACCGTCGTTGTGACGGGCCTCCAAAAAACCGCCGCATTTTAACGCTAGCTTTACCGTGTTGCTCGGTCTCGATGGGCCCGATACCGTTAATGTCGCAAGCGAGGCAAACAACTCCTTCTCCTTTCCTCCTGCGGCTGTTGCGGCGCGAGTGCCTTCATGCGGTCGAGGGCGAATCGTCATCCTTCTTTCGCTATCTGTATTTATCTGTTGTGCGGTTCATGCTTCACCTGCCGCTCAAAGTAAAAGGCAATGCCTAACGCAAGGATTAGGGCTGAGATTCCGAACAACGTTAAACTCGGTACGTCGTTTGGTTCTTCAATTATTACCTTTCGCGCCATCGCGATCAGTGCCACTTCCAGAACAACACGAACGTGAATGGCATCCTCCTTCACGTATGCTTTCAGCGTTTCTATGAGTTCTACGCCGATCAACACCAGCAGGAAGTAGCCAAAGATTTCGAGCAACCCTTGTACTGGAATCAGGAACCGCGGAGGCTTCAAGATCTCCTGCCAGATCAGTACACCCAGGTGAATCGTGGAAAGAATCATTACCACGATGAGCATCCCGGCGAGTGTCAGTACGGCGAACTTCTGGGCTCCGCTAAGCGCTCTTTCTATGATCACTCAATGTCTCCATTCGCTAAGGACCGCTGTCCGTCGCAGGCGATTGTAATCGTCGGGCTAAAGCGAGGTTAGAAGATCGCGAAGGGACGACCTCTCTTTGAGCTAAGGTACGCCCGTCGCCCTCTGATCGCCTACGAGGACGCTTCTATGGTTGAGCGTATTCCCCTGTACAGGACCCAAATTCAAGCCGCTGCTGCGACGATAGGCGAGGACAGTTTCGGCGTCAAGGCGATGGGCAAAGCAATGCGGCGCCCCCTTGGTGGGGCCTACTTCTTCGAGCGGCGCAGCCGACTGGATGATTCGTGAAACCTGAGAGGCTTATCGTGATCTCGGTGGATTCGCTTTTGGCGCTTTAGTTGAGCGAAACTTTTCCTGTGGCCAGATCGTAATATCCCGCTACGATTTTGAGTTTCTTCTCCTGCACCAGGGGCGCGAGCACGGGAGACGAGCTCTGCAATAGCGCAGCTTGGATTTTTGCGTTGGCTTTCGTTGCCGCTTTCAGGTCGTGTCCAGCCTGGTCGACGGCGGGCTGAATGTGCGGGAAGAGCGAGCTGATCTGTCCCGGAACCGCGTTGCCCTGGATGGCCGCCTTGACTGCGCCGCATCCGGCATGGCCGAGAACAAGGATGACCTTCGTCCCGAGGACGGCGGCGCCGTATTCGAGGCTGCCAATAATTTCCGGCGTCACCACGTTGCCGGCGACACGAGCTACGAAGATGTGTCCGATGGTCTGGTCGAAGATAATCTCAACGGGCACGCGTGAATCGGCGCAGGAGAGCACAGCGGCGAACGGTTCCTGCTTGTCGACCGTGTGGTCGCGCAGGATTTTCAGATCCTGATCAAAGCTGGTGAGGCGGCCGGAAGCAGAGCGCTCGTTGCCGTCGAGCAGGGCCTTGAGGGCTTGGTCGGGGGTGAGGTTGCTTTGGGCGAGGGCGGGTTCGGTACTGAAAAAGCTCATCGAGGCCGCGCCGGCGAGGGTGGCCGTTGTTCCAGCCAGCGCAGTGCCGAGAAATTTGCGCCGGGAAAGAGCGGCTTTGGGCGAGTTCGGCAGATTGTTCATTGAGGTCCTCCTTACGTTGTCTTGGCGAAGCAATCGTAACCTATGATGCATTCACTATTCTTCAAGAAACCGCACCCGCGGCGCCTACGCGAATGATGCAAAGCCATAGCAGTGAACGGCAAGGCGTCACCTGGTTTTGCGTGTGATCTTAAAGGCCAGCGAGATACCAGCAATTTCGTTTGTGTCCCAGCCACTGGGCAGGTTAACTGACTGTAATAAGTAATAAGGCCGAACAGAAAAAGAATCGGCGATGGGCAATCGTACTCCCACCTGGAAGCGGTTCTGGGTGTAGCTGCTGCCGCCGTTGGCGAACGGGTTGCTTCCGGGAACGATGAAGAACTCATTGTTCACGACCAGCACCGGACGCCGCGCCATGCGAAGCGGTAAGGTGTAGTCGACGCCGGGGCGAAATCGAAGGCGTCCTGAAGCGAATCGGTTATCGGGAAACCGTCCCTCGATGAGCGTGCGCAGGGTCGGCCGCCACAAGCCTCGGGATGTGCTCAAGGTGAGATTGAGTAGCAATCGGTTTTCGTAGGCAATTGTGGGATTTCCAGGAAAGCGTTGGTAACGATAAATCGGTATCAAGGTGAACCAGGGCTGCAGACGAAAGGCGACGCCGCCTTGAACGAAGTACTCGAAGAGGTTGGACGCTCCCTCGTCGAACCGCTCGTAGAATTCGACATCCAGAGATTTATTCGCCGAAAGGCCGGTGGAAATTCCCTGATCGAGCCAGAGCCCTATCTGCTTTTCATTTTCGGGATCCTGGGGCTCCTGTTGTTGCTGCGCCTTAGCCGGGACAGCCAGGACGCAACTGCACAGCACCGCTATTACGCAGACTAAGCGCCGCATCGTCCACCACCTAACTGTGAAACTGGTTTCCCCCGATCAAGAACAACAAGCCCATCGAGACGCCAAACCATATTGGCATGAGGGTTGACGGGGAGGGAACCCGAGCAACAGATCCTAGCGATGAACACGGGAGTTGAGCTTAGTGGGTCGAGCTTGGCACAGCAAGTAGCTTTATACCGAAACGCTAGGATTTTTACTAGTTCTTCATTCCTAACCCAGCCGTAGTAGCCTTGCAGAAGGTTAGCAGCGGCACGTCTCGGGGCTGCTATAGACGGATCCCGAACGCCAATTACCAGCCAGCGCATCGGTGATTCGCTTTTGAAGCTAAGGTCAGACGATGCCCGGGGTTTATGGAATGTCATTCGCACGCCTGCTCGGGTCCGTTCAGAGTATGAACTGTGGTTTTTCGGGCGGCCTATCCGTGGCAAGACTCCTCGCAGCTCGCGTGAGTATTTCCGCTCTGCTGCTTCTGGTCCCCTCATGTGTTGCGCAAGAAGGGGCCAAAGCTCCGTCAACTCCAGAGCCGGCGGTCAACACCACCTTACCCGTAAACTGGGTCTATGGTGCATACATCCCCAAGGATGCGCCCATTGTGCCGCTCACCGGCGAGGAGCGTTTCAAGCTCTATCTTCGGCAGACCTATACAACTCCCGGAATCTACGTGAAGACCGGACTCTTCGCAATCCACGACCAGGTCAAGAAGACTGAACCGGAGTGGGGTGATGGCGCTTCAGGTTTTGCCAAACGCGTTGGCTCGCTCCAGGCGGGAAACATCATTCAGAACTCATTGACAGCCCTGGGCAATGCGGCGGTCGGATTCGAGCCCCGTTATGACCGCTGCCGCTGCGAAGGCGCGTGGCCAAGAATTCGCCACGCTGTGGTCCGGAACTTCATCACCTACGGTGGCGCGCACGACCAGGAGATACGACCTCAGATCATGTCGTATGCGGCAGCGTTTGGGGCCGGGGTGACCGTCGCCTCGTGGGAGCCTAATTACCCTAGCGTGCTGACTAAGGGCTATCAAAGCGTGGTGACTCAGGCTTGGGTGGGTGTGGTGGTCGATGCGCTGGCGGAGTTTGCTCCCGACATCAAGCGGATGCTCCACAAGAACAAGGCAGGCGATAAATAGGACCGCTCGAAAAGGTACAAAATGCCCCAAGATCAGTGGACTCGAATTTCAGTTAGGCGTATTATCTGCGACGAAAAGGGACCCGATCTCAGCGCATGGAGTCAGCTAATGAACGTTCTGTCACTCAGTCGCCGTACGTTTCCGGTCATTGCGGCCGCTCTCATTTTGGGCCTTGCCGCTCCAGCCATCATTGCCCAGAACCCCTCCCCTACCTGGTCGCAAGACGACACACTCCGCATCGCCAAAGAGGTACAGAAGAAGCTCGGCAGCCTCACCAACTACAACGTTTTCGACTGGATCACCTTCGGCTTCCATGGCAAGACCCTCGTTCTCAAAGGCTTCGCCTCTCGTCCGACGCTCAAGAGCAGCGCAGCTAACGTTCTCAAGGGCATTGAAGGAGTCGAGTCGGTCGATAACCAAATCGAAGTCCTCCCGACTTCTCCTAACGACGATCGTATCCGCGCTGCCGTCTACAACCGCATTTATACGCAGCCCAGCCTACGGAAATACAACGCCAACCAGGGCAGTGTCGCGCAAGCGCTGGGACCGGGTGGCCGCAGCGTCGCATTGATGGCCGGCGGCATCACAAATGATCCGCCTCGAGGCTTCCATTCCATCCACATTATCGTGAAAAACGGCAATGTTACCCTCTACGGGGTGGTCAACAACCAGAGCGATGCGGCCATTGCTTACATGCAAGCCAATTCCACTCCCGGGGTCTTCAGCGTCGACAACGACCTCGACATTCCGGGCGCCCCCAAATCCGAATAGGCCACTCACCAGGGAGTCTGTTCTCTCGCACGGCTGGCCGCCGGGCGAGAGAACATCGTGGCGATGCCTGGGGACTCGCTCTTGGTGTGTTTGACTTAGAGACTCAGAATCGGCAACTGTAAGCCGTTACCGTGGGGGTTCCCGACACTTCCCAAGGCACGTCGTCCGATGTACCAAGAATGTACCTGCACAAGGCACCCTCCGCTCATCGATGATAGGAGTATTCGGTCGGGGGATTCTCCATTCCTCAGGTAACGATCAAGACGGGCCACACGACTCCGGACGGGCGCGAAGAACTGCTCACCGAATACCTCTGCGACCACCCAGGCTGTCCTAATATTGCAACCGAGGTGCTCGGATGCGTGGCTGAACTCCACCTCGTCGCGGTCGTTTGCAAAGAGCACACACCGAAACCCTGGTCCTAACAACGGCTTCCAAAAACCTACTCACTGGTCGTTTCTCGCTGCCAGCGAGAACGCCAAATGCCGCCGTTAGCCCGATACTGTAAGTTTTACCAGTTGTATCGTTAAGGCGTGGGGGCCTACTCTGTCACCGCAACCGAGACGAGTGCGGCCTGTTTCCTTCATCGTCGCGCGAACATCCCAGATTTCTAACGAAAAGGGAGCCTTCTCTCAATGAATGACCAGGACAAGATTCAACGCACAGTTCTTCCCATCCCCGATCAGCCGCGCACAGGCCTGGTGACCTATGATGCGAAGGATCCGGACACCAAGTTTCCGCCGATTACGCCGCTGCGCCCGCCCAAGTGCGCGCCAAACGTCCTGATCGTCCTGATTGACGACGCAGGCTTCGGCTCCTCCAGCGCCTTCGGCGGCCCATGTAACACGCCGACGGCGGAACTCCTCGCTTCCGAGGGCCTGAAATACAACCGCTTTCATACCACAGCGCTCTGCTCGCCGACGCGACAGGCCCTGTTGACCGGGCGCAACCACCACACCGTTGGCATGGGCGGGATTACAGAAATAGCGACCTCGGCGCCCGGCTATAACTCGGTTCTCCCGAATACCTGCTCGCCCATCGCGCGGACGCTCCAGCTCAATGGGTATGCTACGGCGCAGTTTGGCAAATGCCATGAAGTGCCGGTTTGGGAGACCAGCCCCGCCGGTCCCTTCAAGGCGTGGCCTACCGGGGGAGGCGGATTCGAATATTTCTACGGGTTCATCGGCGGTGAGGCGAACCAATGGTATCCATCGCTCTATGAAGGCACCACCCCGATCGAGGTCAAGCGCACGCCCGAAGAGGGCTATCACTTGATGGAAGACATGACGGACAAGGCCGTCAACTGGATCGGGCAGCAGCAAGCGCTCATCCCCGATAAGCCATTCTTCGTCTACTTCGCTCCGGGTGCGACCCACGCCCCGCACCACGTCCCGCAGGAATGGGCGGATAAGTACAAAGGCAAGTTCGATCAGGGCTGGGATAAGCTGCGCGAAGAGATCTTCGCCCGCCAGAAAAAATTGGGTGTCATTCCGCAGGATTGCCAGCTCACGCAGAGGCACAAGGAAATCACCGCATGGGATGATATGCCTGCAGCCCTCAAGCCCGTCCTCATCCGCCAGATGGAGGTTTACGCCGGGTTCATGGAGTACACCGATCACCATGTTGGCCGGCTGGTTGATACGCTGAGAAAACTCAATCTGCTCGACGACACGCTGATCTACTACATCATCGGCGACAATGGCTCATCCGCAGAGGGCACGCTGAACGGCACCTACAACGAGTGCATCACTCTAAATGGCGCGTCCGCCTTGGAGACGCCCGAGTTCCTGATAGAGCGGTTGGACAAGTTCGGGGGACCGGACTCCTACAACCACTATTCCGTGGGCTGGGCGCATGCCTTGGATACGCCATATCAATGGACCAAGCAGGTCGCTTCACATTTTGGCGGCACGCGCAATGGGACGATCGTGCACTGGCCCAAGGGAGTCCAGGGGAAGGGCGAACTCCGAACCCAGTTTCATCACGTGATCGACGTTGCGCCTACCATTCTTGAGGTGGCCGGAGTGCCTCAGCCGCTCTTCGTGAATGGAGTACAGCAGCACCCGATCGAAGGCGTGAGCATGGCGTACTCGTTCAACGATGCCAATGCAGCGGAGGCGCACGAGACACAGTACTTCGAGATGTTCGGCAACCGCGGCATCTACCACAAGGGATGGACCGCGGTGACGCGACACAGTACTCCGTGGCTCTTCGGCGAGAAGATCCCGGCATTTGACGACGACACCTGGGAACTCTACGACACCAGTAAGGACTGGAGCCAGGCGAACAACCTGGCCAAGGACATGCCTGAAAAGCTCCACGAACTGCAGCGCCTGTGGCTTATAGAGGCAGCACGCTACAACGTACTGCCCCTCGATGACCGGAGAGTTGAACGGTTCAACTCAGATTTGGCGGGGCGGCCGGTCTTGATCAAGGGCAACTCGCAGGTTCTATTTGGGAGCATGGGGCGTCTGTCCGAGAACTCAGTCCTCAATATCAAGAACAAGTCCCACTCGGTGACCGCTGAGATCGTCGTGCCCACAACAGGGGCAGAGGGCGTCATCGTCGCTCAAGGCGGCAACGCTGGCGGCTGGAGCCTGTATGCGAAGGGCGGCAAGCTCAAATACTGTTACAACTTTTTCGGCATCCAGCAGTTCTATGCCGAATCAAGCGGCGCACTGCCCCCGGGCGACCACCAGGTACGCATGGAGTTTGCTTACGCTGGCGGCGGCCTCGCCAAGGGGGGTAAGGTGTCATTGTACGTGGATGGCAAAAAGGTGGGCGAGGGCAAGATCGGCGCCACGCAACCCATGATCTTCTCTGCCGATGATGGTTGCGACGTGGGGGTGGACACGGGGGCGCCTGTGTCACCGGATTACGGGTCGCACGGGAACGAGTTTTCGGGTCGCGTCAAGGGCGTCCAACTCGCGATTGCTGAGGATGCTGAGAGCGTCGATCACCTCGTCTCCCCGGAAGATGCTATCCGCATCGCCATGGCGCGGCAGTAAGCAGATCCAATAACCGGCGGACCAGATCCGAAGAGGTACGCTGGTTAGCACTCCAAAATCATAGGCCGGGTTTATTTGCGGATACTCGGCCTACTTCTTTGAGCTTGGCGCAGCCGACTGTATGATCGGCAAATCGACGCTGATGGCGGCATGGTCTGACAGAGGGTCGGCGAATGCTTGATTGGCTTCGTTCATGGTGCGGGCGAAGTGAGGAGCAAAGCGATAGGAGTCGGCGGATTTAGGGTCATCTTTCAGATAGGCCTTCACAAATATCCAGTCGAGCCGGTATTTTCCTACGATTCCGAGTGTCCGCGGCAAGGCGAACGTGGTCATGAATCCTTTACTGCCGCGCTCGTTCGAGTTACCCAGAGTTCCCTGACGGCCAAGCACCGAGAGTTCGGCATCCCCGCGATAGTCAAGCCGTGCCTGGTCGTCAAAGCGAAACTTATTCAGTTCTTTAAAAAGGCCTTGTTCGGGATTGGCCGCCAGTAACGGAACGCCGGAGGCGGTTGGGTCACTCTGAAACTTGGTCGTCTTAAAGGCAATCCCGGCGATGTCCATGCCGAAACCCACGCCAGTCGCGTACTTGACCCCTTTTGTAGCCCAATACGAAGGAGAATTCAGCTTTCTCAGTAGGGCCGATTTTATACTGACAACCGTGCCATCGGCCCCGGTTGTGTTCATATCCCCGGCAACGACCACCGGATGAGAGATCGGTTTAATGAAGTCAAGAATTTCATCCATCTGCTTCACACGGTTTTTCGGCGTGGTGCGATTCTCAAGGTGAGCGGCTACGATGGTGACCTGCTCTCCGGGAAGATCAGGTACATCGATGGTTGCAATCAGATTGGTGCGGCCTCCGCGGCGCACCTCGCGTACGATCTCTTCTCCGAAGAGAAGGCTTGCGCCTTTCCGCTTCCCGGCTTCCATTTTTCCATACTTCTTCTCGCCGTTGTACCAGTCGTAAGCCTGAAACTGAAAGGGCACGACCTTGACGTCCCGAAGAGGATAGCGGGAGAGAATGGCGGTGCCGTGCAATCCCAGAAGGCGCGTCTTATCGACGCTGAACAGGTCCTCCAACTCCTTTCGCTCGTCTTGATTCTCCACATTCGCGAACGACTGGGTACCTAGTATCTTGGGATCAACTTCGACAAACTCGACACCATAGGCCCAATTCATCTTGAGGGCGTCGGCAAGATCCTTGACCACGTCCCGGTAGTCACTTCTCTTCATGCCCCAGTCGACTTCATTCAATACCAGCACGTCCGCGGACTGAAGCACTTCCATCTGGGCGCGGAGCACCTCGTCCTTCGCTTTTTCGGCGTTCGTATTGCTGGCGGCCTCACCGTGGACTTCGCTGATGAATCCTTGCGTATCGGTGAGCGCTAGTTTGATCTTGTCGAATTCGATTCCCCGCTCGATGTTCCATTCGACCAGGCGCAGCGAGGGCCCCATACCCTTGAGATCGGGCCGGAGCGGTTTTATCCCGTTGAAATATGCTTCATTGTTGATAAACGGAGTGGTTAGCAAGGTGTGTAGTTTGGCGGCCAGCACCGGGTCCACCGTTTCCTGCTCACCGAGAGAGACAAGTTCCTGATAGCTCAGCATCGCAGGCTGGGAGGTCCGCGTGTAATCGGCATCGGTTCTATCCTGCGCCGAAGCTCCGCAACACAAGGTAAAAGTCAGTAACAGGGCGAGTTGGACTCGAACGGAGCGGGCACGATCGCCCTCCGCAAAGGATGTTCCTTCCCGATGTGTTCTTAGCATTTTTTCTAAAACTGTCATCTTGACCCTTTATGTTCGAGCGCACCAGATGAGTGCAATTGGATATTCAGAAGCCCGCTATCCCTCTGAGGGCATCCAGCAGGTGCGCGCACTTTGTGTTGTAAGGGTATGGATGTCTCGCTTCGAGGTCGACTAGCAAAACTGCTAGTCGGCGCGGAAGAGGCCGACTGGTGAAGCCCACGCAGCCGAACTGGACGGAACCATTCAGCCGTGTCTACTACCGCCCGCTCGACCCCACGGCGAAACTCGGCGCTGCCTGCCTTTTTCCCTTCTCTTGTAGTCTTGCTAGTATCGCCGCCGTCGATTGCCGAATAGTCTTAATGCGTACGGAGTGTAGTTTCTGGATCAGCAGGGATAGGTGGTGGCAGTGGCGATTTGTACTGAGGTCGTATTCCGGTGGCTCTTGTTTTCTCTCTGCCTTTGTTCGCTTGGGAGTTCCACTGGCCGTGCGTTTGCTTCAACTCTTTCCGGAACTGATTCAATGCCTCTGGTGGATGCACCCGGAGGTGCTTTGCCGGACGCTCCTGCCGTGCAGGTTCCGGTGACCGAAAAGGGTCTGCCGTTAGCTATCCTCAAGGATCAGGTCGCGATTTGGACCAGCCCGGTGCGGATCAGGGCACACGATTTGATTTGGTTGCTACCGCTCGGCGCAGCAACCGGCGTGACGCTGGCAACCGACACGGATGCGATGCGCGACCTATCTCGCAACCCGGGCTTTAACAAAGACAGCGTCAATGCTTCCAATGCCCTGCTTGGCAGTGAGATCGCCATACCGGTCACGTTGTATGGTGTCGGACTCTTCAAGGGCGATGCACACGCTCGCGAGACGGGTATTTTGAGCGGAGAAGCACTTGCGGACAGTGTAGTGGTGGATCAGGTCACAAAAATCATCTTCAGGCGTGAGCGCCCTCTCTACAACAATGCCGCAGGCGATTTTTTCTCGTCGAACTCCGGCAGTAACAATTCGTTTCCCTCTTCACACAGCATGCTGGCATGGAGTGTGGCAGGAGTCATCGCGGGCGAGTACCCGTCGAAGTGGGTGCAACTGGGCGCATATTCCCTGGCCTCGAGCGTTAGCGTGATGCGTGTCCTCGGACAGGAGCATTTCCCGACGGACGTCCTGGTGGGAGGCGCCGCCGGGTGGCTGATCGGGCACTACGTCTTCGACAAGCATCGGTTGCGCCACGTAAAGAAGACACCCTGAGGGAAGACGCGCGACCCAGATGGTGACATCTGACGGAACAGGACGGATGCCGCTACTGAATGATCGGGATCGCGTTGGCGAGCTGCAAATCAACCAACAAGTTCAGCCGGTTGTCTACCTGGATAAATTTGGCCGCCTGCTTGGCGCCGATCGCGGTCTTGAACTTAGGATAGTACTCAGCTCGAAGGTCGGTTCTTGACTTGTCAAACTTCAACATGCGAGCCATTAATCCGTCGGCCTGGGCGTCGGTCAGAGTGTCGTATTGCGCGGCGTAATCCTTGATCGCGCTCACCCGCTGATCTCCCAGGACCTGCTGCTTGTTGGCGTACTCGCGGTACAGGGGCCAGAATGCCTTTGCGTCGGCGTCGTTAAACTGCATGGTGTGCGCAATAATATCCGTCTTTTGTGCCTGAACATCCGATCGCAACAACGCGATATCAGTATCGGTTCCAGACTGGTCCGCGGTTGCGGTTTGGGCTATGGCGCCCGAGGCTACCAACAAAACAGCCGACATCACTATGAATCGCATTTCCTTCACTGGCTTTATCCTCTTTCGGGTTTGCAATACGCTGGTCCTTCAGCGCGTTCCCGGCAGAGGCCTTTGCACCTGACGGGTTCGCCAACACTCGCTTCATCGTACATCCGGCACCGGGCGTGTCACCTGCAAGTTTTGGAAAATCCCGCTGCACCAGCAGTTCCCCGAGCCATTCACTTCGAATTTTCAAAACCCGGGCGACCGGCTCGAATAAGCGCAGAAAAGTCCGGCGAGTTGTCCGCTGCCCTGGCGTCCGCATTGATGTGTGCGCGGCTCTTTAACTGTGGAAACGACAGCCCGTCTGTGACCAGCCGGCCACGGTCATAGAGCAGTTCATCCAATGTACCATTCACCAGAAATTGATAGTTCCAAGGCTGCGGGTTGGCGACGTCTTGAGCAATTTTGGTGTCAAGGGTGGTGGTGCAATTCCGTGTTAGAGCGTTATACCACTCAGGGTGGTCTTTCAATTGGTTTAGATACTGAACGTAGGTTAGAAAAATGGCGTTTGCCGGCCCAGGTCCCATCCTGGCGTGGTAAAGGAAGACTTCTTCGTCCTTCCTGTAGTTGGTGCGGAGACGGATTACGTCGCGCTCATCGGCGACCACGAAAATGAGTTCGTACTGTCGAAAGAAACCAAGGATGGCGGAATAGGCCTGGCCAGCTTTGTAACGGGCTTCAATGGAAAACGCAATGTGTTGGCCATCCCCGAAATCGAAGCTCAGAATCGGATGACCGATCCAGCGCACTCCCCAGGTTGTGAAAAACAGGTCCGCGCCGCGCAGGCCGGATAGATTCACCGTGCGATCGCTCCAGCAATTGCTGTAATCGGTCTCGGTGCGGTAGTCACAATTACGCAGGTTGTGGATGATGGCTCGATCTCCATCAATCTGTACCCATGCTGGCCTGTCCACATCGCCCTGCCAGTCTCCCTGATTTGTTGGCTGCAAACTCAGCCACCAACCAAGGACCAGGCAAAAACAGGTGAAGCATAACAGGGCGGATCGAGCGCGCAGTCTATACTTCACCACAATCGCAATCACGATGACCGCATACAGAACCACCAGTGGAACCTTCAGTACGGAAATACGGGTGTCAATGTACAGAGCAGCCATCGCCCAAAAGGAAAGAACCGTGAGAACAAGCCAGACAAACGCAAGGCCTAGTCTTCTCAGCCACCTGGTTACCAGGTGGCGCATGGAATGTGTCTGTGCCACGGTGGTGCTCATCCGTGGTTCCAGTCGAGTTCTTGCAGTCGCATTTTCATTCTCTGGATGTTTCCTGCCCAAGTGTGATTAGACCCCCAGGCAGAGAACGAAAAGACTGCCAATACTACTAGGGTCCCGGTAAAAAACTGACCATGCCCTCCCCCGGCTTCCTCGCTGATATGACTTCCGTTTCCCCACCTGTCAAAGGTTTTTCATCACTCTTGTAGTTTTGCCAGTATCGCTGTCACCTTCGATGGCTAAAGATCGTAGTGCCGTAAAGAGCACGGCGAGCGGCAAGGAGAAAGCACATGAGAACCAAGCTTCAGGCAAAATTCGTCTACACCGTCCCCGCCATTGTTGTGGCGCTGATGATCATTTTGGCCGGCAGTGCGACGATGCAAGGCCAGAGTGTCCAGGGGGTGATCAACGGACGAAGCGGCGCCACGATGACCCTGCAGACCGCCGATACACCCAAACTCGTCGTATTGCTTACACCGACTACTGAAGTTGACGAAGTACAAGGCGTATTCAAAGGCCGGAAAAAACAGATGGCCATGACGTGCCTGATCCCAGGCCTTCCGGTGCAGGTACAGGGAACGACAAATGACCAGGGCCAACTGGTGGCGGACAGCATCAAATTCAAAGGCAACGATCTGAAAGCCGCTATGGATGCTCAGGCCGGGCTGCAACCGACGGTAGAAGCGCAACAGGCAGACCAGCAAAAGATAGCGGCGAGCGAGCAGGAGTTGGCGGCGCAAAAAGCAGCCCTTGCGGCACAACAGGCGCAGCTCAGTGCTGAGGACCAGAAGATTGCCGCCAACAAGGCTGCGATCGCCGCCGCGAACAAGCGCTTTGGTGAGTTGGGCGAATACAACATTATGAACGAAGTGACGGTGCTTTTTGGCAACGGAAAGGTTACCCTCGAGCCGCAATATAAGCCCCAACTCCTGAAGCTGGCTGAGCAGGCACAGACGATCACGGGTTATGTTATCCAGGTGAAGGGGTACGCCTCCGCGGTAGGATCCGCGGCGCTGAACCAGAAGTTGAGCGTGGAGCGGGCTAACGCTGTCAGCCAGTTTCTGGAGCAGGACGCCAACATTCCCCTGACCAACATGCTGGCGCCCGGCGCCATGGGAACGGCCGATCAGGTAGGCCCTGATACGACCAAGGAAGGGCAGGCCGAGAATCGCCGCGTCGTGGTGATGGTTTTGCAGAACAAGGGTATAGCCGGTCAGTAGGAAACTTCATAGGTTCCCGCGCGCTGACCTGATGATGGGCCGGATCAGTCCCGGTGGCGGCAGCCACCACCTGATCCGGCTTTCCTTCTTATGCTGTGTTGAACTTTAAGGGCTGCGGGCTAGATCCCTGACCGGACCGGACGAAATGCTAGCACCATCCATCGCTTGGATACTCATCGCTTCAGGGGTTCCGACCGCTGCCGGCGGTCTGGCCGCTTCCCTCTTCCCCAAGCCAGTCCTGCGATTCGTGTTTGGAGCCGAAAGTGCCGACGGCGTGACAATGTTCTTAATCCGGCATTGGGGCGTGCTGCTTTTTGTGGTTTGCGCACTGACCGTGTTTAGCGCCTTCTTCCCCGCTACTCGCCTTCCGATCTTGACGGCTGCCATTATCGAAAAATCTGTTATCGTTGCACTGATCGTTTTCGGGCCTGTGAAACGTACGGTCGCAATGACGGCAATCGCAATCCTGGACGGATTCTTAGCCGTCCTGTTCGTTGCCTATCTTGCCGGGCTATAGCTTGTCGCGAGGTTGGAGCTTAACAGGCTGTTTTGACTGTCACCGAAACAAGAAGAGGAATGCTATGAAGACAGAAATTGCGCGCGGCGTACGCCCTTCCACGATTGCAGTCGCTTTAATTACCGGCTTCACTGCGCTGGTCCTCTCTGCTCCGCTGGCCATATCGCAGGGCGCGGCACTGCAGCAGCGCCTCGCCGAAATCAAGCTGGCATCCGCGGCCAATAAAAAAGCTCTGTCTCATTACAACTGGCAGGAGTCGGTGACGACCAGCATCAAGGGTGAGGTCAAGAAACAACAGCTCTTCCTGGTAAGCGTTGGGCCCAACGGTCAGCAGCAGAAAACCCCGATCAATGCCCAGCCGGATCAGGGGCCGAGTGGCGGCCCACTGAAACGCCATATCGTGGCGAAGAAGACGGCGGAATATAAGGACTACGGCGAGCAGATTGCGGACCTGGCAAGGCAATATACCCAGCCAGATCCCGATCGGCTGCAGCAGGCCTACCAGCAGGGAAATATCTCCATGCAATTAGGCGGAGGGGAAACCATGGTGACCCTCACCATTAAGAACTACATCAAGCCAAATGACTCGGTTACTCTGGTCTTCAATAAGCAATTGAAGGCGATTCAGAGTGTTCGGGTTAACAGCTACCTCGACGACCCTACGGATGCGGTGACCATCGCAGCGCAGTTTGCCAAGCTGCCTGACGGCACCAACCACGTGACCGGCACGCAGATAAACGGCGCCAGCAAGCAATTAAACGTGGTGACGCAAAACTCGAACTATCAGCCGATTTAGGAACCATTTATTTCCGGCGCCCGGCAGGCTCCTTGTTGCCGAAACTCCAGCTGAGCCCAGAACTGGTTCCGTAGTCGCTCCCCGAGAGGGTCGGAGGAGGCTGGTTGTCCCAGTTGCCATAGAACGAAAAATTCCACGACAGATCGCTGAAGAGCTTGATGTAGTAAGCAGCGTTGATATTGGCCCTGACGCGCCCAGGTTCTGAAATTCCGGGTAGAACGCCAGCAGAGATATCCAGATCCGTTTTCTTGAATCTGAAGACCGTGAGTTGAGCTTCAACCAACCCCGCGGCAGCATTTTGCGCGCCCTGGTCTGCTGTATAAGTCTTATACTGCGCATTCTGCCAGGCGAAGCCTCCGAGCACGTAGAGGCTCGACTGGTTGCTATTCCGCAGATAGCGCCCTATGCCCGCACCGAGAGTGGTCTGGAGATTGATTCCCTGCACTGAACTTTGCAGGAAAGTTCCTGTTCCTGAGTAGAACCAGTTGTTCCATCGCAGCAACCTCATGACACTAAGGTCCACCTGGTTTCGGGTCGAGATGCTGGCGTTACTGCTGGAAGCGAAACTGGAATTGAAGGCCGCCTGACTCGACCAGCGCTCTCTGGGGTATTCCACCTGCGATGCGACGTTATACTGAGTGGTTTCATTGCCCTTGGAATATTGAATACCGGTGTTAATAGTACCGTTGAACCGCCGCCGAAAGCTCTCGGCCGTCTGATTCAGCTTGATGAGCTGAGATTGTGGAATCTCTACTTCTTTCTCTGGCGCAGAGGCGATTTCAATGCTCATTGGGCGCTCCCCAGAGGTTGCAGCAGTCGACACCTTACCGGTGTACACTGTGCCGTCCTCTGTCTGTACGATGAACAATTGATTGCTCTCCAGGTGAGCTACCTCCGACCACTGCACGCCGATGATGCCCTGAACATATTTCAACTTGACCGAAAGCACACCGGCGCTCAGTCCCTTAATCTCGCAGGTCATGCGATCGCCATTCTTCATCACGATTACATCGGTGTTATCGCGCGCGAACAGTGGCGACGAGAATAAGAGAGTAAGGCTGAAAATGATGACCCGAAGTTTCATAGCGTGCCAGGCCTCCGCGCACCCCTTTCTGACTCGCCAAGCCGCGGACGAATGGTCCACGCGGGCGCTGCGCAGGGCGCTATAGGCAATATCAGAACACTGTACCCAGCGGCCACATTGCCAGACTGGATTATCAAGAAAAATCCACCCTCCCCGAAGCCCGCCGGGTATACCTATCTGACACTGCCTTAGAATATTCGCCCAATCCGGAAGAAGAACCTCCCGCGGCCATAGTCACCTATCGCACCTGCAACTTCGACCGGCCCAAATATCGTGTTCACGATAATTCCAACCGCGCCATCCATGGGGAGGTTGGGTGGGCTTGGACCGAGGGCCAGTTTGTAGGTCTTCCCAACTTCATACACCCCGAGAAACTCTACGTTGCTGCCCAATAAGGGAGGTAGTTGTAAGAGCTCGCGGATATACCCAAGTTGTCCCAGAAAATACTGGTTTGTGTACAATTCATTCGTATTCCAGGCGACCAGGCGCTGCGACCCACCGAGCGAGAATGCGGGAATTCCAGCTTTGTAACCATAACTGCTTCCTCCGGAAGCCCCAAAAAACACCGAGGACGGCTTATTCAGACGGAAGAAGCTTTGCGATTGAACCTCGGAGAGCGGAAACGCCCCGGGAGCGCCTGGGTTGACGCTGTACCCTTTGGTGTAGATCGTAAGGCTTTGACCGGAGCGGGGTATCACTGGGTTGTCGAGAGTGTTCAGCTGAAACTGCAGCCTGGCATCCCCGGTTGTCCCCGAAACCGTGGGTAGGACCGCCGAGTTCCCGATCTGGGGCGAAAGCTTTTCCCATCCGCCTTCGTATCCGAGTCTCAATTCTCCCGTAGTCCCAAATCCGTATCCCACATCCAGGCCACCAAGGACCTGCCGTGTCCGGTAGGTTGCGACCTGCGTATCTCCGTTGTAGACGTAGTCTTGTTGGCTGTTGGCGCCTCCGCGCGGAGCCACAAACCAATTGCTGGTTGGCTTAAATGGATGGTAGTACTCGCTATCGATCAGATATTGCGAGCCCATGATGACATCGCTGCGCAACTCGGACCGGTAGCTGCCGAAATCGAGAAATGTGACTCGTGCTCCCATACTGAAAAGCACGTTGTTGTAATCAGAACCGTCGATGAGAAGAATGGGACGCACCACCGGGGGCGCATATGGCTTTGGCTCCGTTGATATCTGCAGTCCCTGGGTCCCGTCCTTCTCAACCATCGAATAACCGACGTTCGCGAAGCGGCCCTGGCCCTGGAGCCTCATCATTTGGCCGTCCAATTTCGCGGTGTCTACTGGTTTGCCGACGTCTACGGACAGTCTCTGCTCGATCGAATTGGCCAACTCTTTGCCGGTGCCGGCAACCTGGACAAACTCGGGGATAGGGGTTGTTTTCTTCCGGGCATTCCGGTCAGCCAGATATTGCTGCCACTCGGCTTCGCTCACCGAGAAAGCAGAGAGGACTTTGGCCTTTGCGGCAGCCGCATCATACCCCGCCTTTATGATTGCGTCGGCAGCGCCGTAATCCAGAGCGTTGTACTTCTGCAGCGGCACGCTTACCAGCAGATCCGCCTGCTCCATGGACCGAAGTTCGTTGGCAGCGATCATGACGGAGATGGACTCACCCAGTACGGCGAAACTGGAAAGGGGCGCCGTTGGGCTGAGGGGCTCGGTCTCCAGATGGATTCCAATGACTATGTCGGCCCCCATCTCTTTGGCGACATCGATTGGAATGTTGTTAAGCAAGCCGCCGTCTGCGTAGATGTGATCCCCGGTCCGGACTGGCGTGAAGATGCCCGGCAGAGACATCGTTGACCGTAATGCCAGTGCCAGAGGGCCGCTGCGGAAGACGTGTGGCTTGCCGGAAACGAGGTCGGTGGCCACACAGGCAAACGGGATAGGAAGATCGTTGAAGCTCTTGAGTTCGGAATAAGGAAGTGCAACCCGGTCAAGGATCAGGGAAACCTGTTGACCTGAATTGAAGCCCCCGGGAAACTGCAAACCCTTGGCCAGGCCGAATTCCAGTTTGTTCGGTACTTCATGAGCGTCTTGTTTGCGCCGAAACGACAGGTCCTGGAACGGTGTCTGGCCTCTCAGTACTTCGTTCCAATTGATCCCGTTGGTGATCTCCCTGACCTCCGCAGGAGACCTCCCGGTAGCATAAATGCCCCCGACCAGGCCTCCCATGCTGGTCCCAGCGACATAGCTTACTGGAATGCGGTGTTCCTCCATCCACTGCAGAACCCCGATATGGGCGAGGCCTAAGGCGCCCCCGCCCTCGAGCACAAGACCAAGCTTTGGGCGTCCGGTTGTACCTGGCTTAGCTACCTCCTGGGCGTAGCTGTACCCAGCCAACACGATGCAAAGCAGCAACGATGATTGCACGGCTCGGGTTTTCAATGGTCACCTCCTGCGCGAACTGTGATAGCCGTTATCGGCCCTTGCAAGAACGAGCGACACTGCGCATGGCGAAGCCCATCGTTTTGGTTAATCCTTGAAGAGACTTGAACTGCGGTAAGCGGTGTTCAACGAACCAAATGAAATCGAACAATACAGGATCAGCTTTGGGGGCAGCTATCTCCTTGTACGGTGTCAGGTACCGTAAGACTCTGGAATCCGTGCTCTGACAAGCGGGGGATTCGATTGCTCAATGCGGCAGATCATGATGGCATTAATGGTAGCCACGCGCAGGAGAGAATCGGTACTGTCAAATCTAATAGGCCGGGGACCAAAAGTTGCCAGCTAGCAAGGAGATGAACTGTGACCGAGGCTGGCTTTCGCGGGCCGCAATGATCCCTTCTGGGCAGCTACTTCCCCCGGCGTCAATCTATTCCCCGAGCATTCCCTTTTTTAAATTCTCAGTTGGCGGCTTCGACCCAAGCCACACTGAGAAGAGCACCTGGCTGAAGGCTGGACCGGGGACGGTGAGCTTCTGCTTACCGTTGATGACGAGTGTCGATCCGCTGGCCGGGTCATAGGTGAGGACCATTTGATCGCCCACCTTGAGGGGCTCGAGTGCACCGAGAAATTGATCTGTACTGGCTTTCATCGTCGTCTCGGCGTCCGGAGTATTGTCCTTGAACGACTGGTCGAATCCATCTGTCAGCTGTTTCTTGCTTGCGTCGTGCAGGAACTGCATGACAACCCGCTTGGGTGCGTTGACCTTGATGATAGCTCCAGGATCAGGCGACTTATGTTCGAGGTAAAGGCCTGCGACGTAGACCTTCACCATGAACTCCGTTCGCACTCCAAGCCCATTGAGGACCAGCGATTTGTCCCCGACCGTTGTCGTGTCCGGCATGGTCACCCCGGCCAACTTGGCGGCGTGCAGATTCAATATCGACGCCAGCATGAATACGGCAACGGTAAGCGACAAGATGGTCTTGCGCATGAGCCCTCCAGTAGGGATGAGACAAACGTGTACCGCGGCCCGAGGAATTCCTGGTACTACGGCTAAGCAGGTTGATAATTCGAATTCTGAGTCACCACGGTTAGTTGCTTGCTGACACCATTGATTTGCGTGCTCGCAACATGATTCGTGCCGTCAGGAAGCTTCGCAAACTGTGCCGCTATAGTGACGGCGTCTGAGGGGCTATCGAGGTAGCTCGCAACCTGAACGCTCTGGATTGCCTTCTGTTGCCGGTTGAACACCAGTGTCATTGAATCACCTGGCTTGACGTAGTTTTTGATGACCAGCTTGATTTCGCCGTCACCGCCCGGTACAAGCGAGATGTTGCCTGCCTGGTAGGCTGCCTGGAGTTTCTCTGGATCGGGCTGCGTATATTGCTTGGCCAGATCCGCGATCTGCTCACCGTAGTCTTTAAACTCAGCCGTCTTCTTCTCCACCACATGCTGCTTGAGCCTGCCGCCACTGGGTGGCGCGGCTTGCGAGCCGCCGATCTGGGTCTTCTGCTGCTGACCGTCAGGTCCCACGCTTACCTGGAAGACCTGTTGCTTTTTTACATCCCCCTTAATACTCGTCGTCTGCTGTTCCTGCCAGGTGTAATGAGCGAGGGCTTGCTTATTGGCCGCGGACGCGGCTTTGATTTCGGCAAGTTTCTGCTGTAGTTCCGGATTTTGTGCACGGAATGGCAAAGTGGAAAGCAACAGCACAGCGACGACGGTAACTATCGGGAGGGCAAGTGCCGGCTGCTTCGAGCCATGCATAAGTTGGGTGTTCATGAGTTCTCCTCTTCCTGGCCTTGGTATCGGCAAAACGCGTTTTTGACTAATCTTGTATTCGGTCACAGCTGCACAAGGGTCCAACTGGCATCGGGATTGAATTCGGTCATGGCGGATGCTGTCTCCGCGGTGTTCTTCCCCAGGTCCTTCTGCAGGAAGAGGCCATCCTGGTTCATGATGAAAGTCATAATCCCCGAATTGCCGTATTCAGCCGGATAGGCGACGAAAGCGAATCCGCCCACCATCTTCCCATCGACCACGTAGTTCTTCGCACCGCTTGGTGCATTACTGCCTTGGCTGGTGAGCATGTGAAAGTAGTAACCATGGAAAGGCTGGTGCGCATTCGGCTTTACTGTATATCCTTCGCTGGTTGCATAGGCCAGGAGTGGTCCGAGTGGACTTTTGGGCTGACCGTCGGGCGACTCCCAATACAGGCCGTTCTGTTTGCCAGGATCACTGATGAACTTCAAAGCGAATTGCTTGGTGCTTCCGTCATCGTGGTGCCGTGAGTAATAATCGGCCTGAGCGTCAGCCAGTGCTCCACAAACGTCGATGACCGACAGTTCGTTGCGGCCGATGCGGCGCCGCAAAATCTCTTCCTTCCCCGCAGCCGTGTCGAAAACCCACTGCCCGCTGTCATTTTTTTTCAGTGGGATTGGGAAGGGGAAATTGTCAGCGCCGATCAGAAGGATCTGGCTCCCGTCGGGCATCTTGCGCCAGCGGTGCATTGCTTCATAGCCGGTCACGAAGGCGCCGACCGTGGCTTTGTCCTGCACGGCATCTCCGGAGGAGATTAGGTCTTTGGAATCCGGACCGAAAATCTCCAGCAGCGCATTCTGGTCTCCTGCCTTCGCCGCGGCCAGCAAACCGTTGCCTGCTTCGTCGGGTGAAGAAAACGCGGTGAACGACGGTTTCGCGGTCTTATTGCAACCGGCAAACGAAACCATCAGAGCCAGAAGTATCAACCAAGCCTTCAAAGAGATTCTGGGGGCCGCCTGTGACATACTTATTCTCCAAACCTTCGAGGGTCAGACACTCTCAACACTGTTGCTAACCAAAGTTGTTATCTCTTGCAGTGGCGCCACCTGGTTCACCTGCGACCTCCCCAGCCACCACCACCGCCCCGGCTGTATGAGCCACGAGCACTTGCCTCCCTGGATTGCCAACCGCCGCCGCCGCTATTAAAGGCCGACGATCCGCCGCTCTTTTCCTGCCCACCCCAGCCACTGGAACTTGGACTGCTCTTCGGGGCAGAGTAGCTGGATGTGTTGTATTTCGGAGTGTTCGAGCTTGAACCCTTCCACCCACTCCCGGTGTTTGAGTAGGTGTTCCCGTTCGCGGCCGCATACTTGTTCCCATTTGCGGTCTCACCGTAAGCGGCGCTGTTGTTTGCACCCGACGCGCCATAGGCCTTGGCACCGGTCGAGGAGGTCATGGAGGCTGTGGTTCCGTTAGCGTTTGTATTGTGCTGCGAGTAGGCAGTGTTGCCGTTCTTCGAGTACGTCGAGGCTCCCGAGCTCCCGTAGGCATTGGAATTCTGCACCGTGGATGCCGATGCCCCGGTTCTTGAGTTGTAGGCGCTCCCGGCACTTGTGGTGCCGTAGCCGTTTGAGACGGACCCTCCCTGCGCATACGTCCCGGTCCTGGGGTTGTACGCCTGGCCGGCGCTTGCGCTGCCGTAGCCGTTCGAGACCGTACCTCCACGTGCGTAAGTACCGGTGGCCGAATTATAGCCAGCGCCATAGTGAGCGGAGCCGTACGGACCATACGCAGCACCGTGCCAGGCAGTGTTTCCGTAGTATGCCCCGCCGCGATAAACCACCGTGGTGGTGCCATGCCAGCCACAGTTCCAACTGCTATATCCCCAGCCGCAACAGCCACCGCTCATCATGGCTCCCATGGCGATTCCAACCCCGAACGCGACTACGGCGGTTCCCACCACCGCGGCAGTGCTGTATCCCGGAGTCACGTAGGGGTAGCCGTACACGACCGCCGGGTTGTACTGGGGGACATACACTACTTGCGGACTCGCCGATTGAATCACGATGACTTGCGGCGATTGTTGCACGACAGTGATCTGTGAGCCTGATTTCAGATTGCCGACAGCTTGCGCCTTCGCACGCAACACCTGGACCGCCTGCATGACATCAGGACCCTGGGTGGCATACGCTTCTCCTAACGCGGAGGTCCAACTCAGATTCTTTGCCATGTTTTGCAGCACGGAGGGAAATTGGGTCATTGCCTTCACACTGGGATCCCAGGGTTGCGAATCAACCGCGTACATGAGGGGCTGCCCCGTGAGATAGCTGTTTTGCTGCAGCCAGTTGGTGGCGGCAGTAACCTGGTCTGGAAAGCTCGCAGCCCCAAGAACCTGCGCCACGAGGGAGTCCGGGTACAGCGCGATGGGCGCGACCAGTCCCTGCAGCTCGTCGGAAGACAGTGGTGCACCTTGCCCCGAGTACCCCGTTTGTTGAGCTCCGACTTCAAGCGGCGTGGCAACAACCACCAGTAGAAAAGAGAGAACCGTTGCCAAAAGCTGTTTCGCGAAAGTCCCGATCATATTTTTCTCTCCGTGCACGACAAGGTTAATCCGTAGGGCAGCACGGGTGCGGTCCCGATGTGGGGTGGTAATAATGGACCGGCTCGATTCGTCAGTCAGATTTCTCCAGAACCAACAACTCAGCCACCGAAGGCGTGCAGGATCATCCCAGCAGAGGAAGGCTATCGTGCGTACGTCTTAGACGTAACTGTCACTTATGACAGGTACAACGCAGCAGGATATTTGGTAGACGCAACCGAACTGGGGGGAACCGTAAACAGGAAAATCCCGGCGGAATCGGGTTTGAAGTCGCGTCGAAGCGTCGTGAGTCGCACGCCGGCGGTACGATTACGCAGGTGTCATGTGGCGCTTAATTGCGTATTCAAGGAGTTCCGCGTTCGTTTTGACGTTCAAGGTCTCCATCATCCGGTACTTGTGAAATGCGACTGTGCCAGGCTTTATGTCGATAACATTCGCCACTTCTTTCATCGACATTCCTTCCGCCAGTAGCTGCAGAATCTCACTTTGTCTCTTGGTGATATGTTTCTCTTCGCTGAAATTCTCTCCCTGGTTCAGCAGGTACATCACCGTTTCCTTGGCAATCAGCGGTGAGAGGTAAGATGCCCCCTGGTTGACTTTACGGATAGCAAGCACGAGCTCGTCACCAGCCGACTGCTTAAGAACGTAGGCAGAGGCACCGCGACGGAATGCCTCAGCCGCTACATCGGCCTCCATGGTCATGGTCAGGAAGACCAGCTTGACCCCGGGGAGTTTCTGCTTCACCTGGCTTCCGGCATCGAGGCCGTTCAGGTGCGGCATATAGATATCGAGGATGATGATGTCTGGCTTGAGCTCAGCTGCCGCTGCGATCAAACGGCGGCCGTCCGTTACGATACCAACCACCTGGAACTCAGGCTCCAGCATACTCTTGCATGCATCCGCCAGGAGTTGATGGTCATCAGCAATCAAAATACGTGCTGCGGGCTTTTGCTCTCTCACCGGAGATCTCCTGAAAAGCAATCTTTGCACATGGCCCGTTGTCGAGGGGAAATTAGTAAAATGAAATCCGCCGCCCTCTTAACAAAAATTCTTGTACCTTGCACTGGCTCGGCAGTGACGATTACCACAGCCCAGGAAACGCGTCAACGCAAAACTTGGTGATCTGTACGAGCAATACTACGCCAATGAGGATCTTTACGCCAAATTTATAACTTTTATGCAGGCCCATTGCCGCGGGGCTGTACCGCTCCTCGCATCATACGTGGTGCAGTTTCCGAGCATGGGTTAGCAGGCTTGGTAAACCTGAAAACGCATCGCTTTCCTGGCGAATGCCGGATGTACCTTTCCAGACGGTAATGGTGCGCGTGTCTGTTTTCGTAAATTCTGCTTCGGTCTTAGTACAGGGCCCAGAGATTGCACATGCTCCGCGACAGCTTGCCTTTCGCGGTCTGCAAATTGTACGGATGGCGTCCGCTGGGTAAAAAACAGGCGTTTCCCTTTCGCCAGCCGCGCAGCTACCAGCGGTAGCATCCTGGCGACTGGAACGGAGTTTAGCACTTTTCCAGTGACGAAACCTTAAATTTTGTCAATATCGGATGATTGGGCAGTTAGGCTCCAGGTGTGGACAAACCTTTGACCCACTGCAGATTCCACGCAGTGATCGAATAGTCATTCCTGGTAACCGAGCAAAGGGCGAGGGAGAGTCCCTATGAAAATCAGCAGTATGCAGCAACCGGATTGCGAACGCGGCTTCTGCTCCTGCTCAAAGGCCATCGTCTCCGTATTCGCTTGCAGCCCTCGGCTTCTGTAGACCCTGCAACGATCCTGAGAGGAGGAGCGCAGGAGCACATAGCAGGCCCACTATTATCAGATAAATCCAGTGGTACTTTCGCAATCGCATGCTCTTCCCCTCCAACCTGGAATGATCAGGTCTCGCTATTTCTTAAACCTCAGATGCCAGCGAGCTGAAACAGTTTCGTTCGAAGGAAAAGGCAGAGACAACTGGAAGAAACACCAGAGATGCAGCTAAATTTAATGGGGTCGGTACCGGAGGTATCGGCTTCGGGAGCGCCCTGCAACACGGGGCAGATGAAATTGCACCATACGAGGCCGGTCGAATGCGGATGTGGCTTAGCATAATGCCCGGAAGCACGTAGACTGGACCGGAGCTGAGCTCGCCTGGAATCGCCGTGCTCCCCCGGCCGGAGCAGGGGCCCTTAGCTGACTCAATGAGACAGGGTTCAAAGTAGATGATCCGTCTAACGAACTATCCGGTTGTTGTCCTGGTTATAACCTTCCTCCTGCTTTGGCTGGCGGGGTGGATCGGCACCACGTTTCGCGACAAGAAACGCTTGAAGGATGACGCTGTGGGTGCTGATGCAGGCCTTGTCCTGGGTGCTACCCTGACGTTGCTCGGGCTCATCATTGGATTCACTTTTTCAATGGCCATCAGCCGATACGAGCAGCGCAAGAACTACGAGGAAGCGGAAGCGAACGCTATTGGCACGGAATACGTCCGGGCGGATCTGTTACCCGCCGCCGACGCGCAGAGAGTGCGTACCCTGCTGGCGAGCTATACCGATCAGCGGATATTGTTCTATACCGCTCGCGATGAGCAAAAGCTTCGCCGCGTGAATGCCGATACTGCTCAACTGCAAACGGAACTGTGGTCCACGGTGGTGAAGCCGGCCGCTGCCCAGCAGACAGCCGTGACCGCACTGGTCGTTGCGGGCATGAATGATGTACTGAATTCTCAGGGATATACACAGGCTGCCTGGTGGAACCGGATCCCGCCTTCAGCATGGTTTCTCATGTTCATGATCGGTGTCTGTTGCAATCTGCTGATCGGTTATTGCATTAAACGGACGGGGATGGAATTCGTCGTGTTTCTGGTCCTGACCCTGGTTTTGGCGATCTCGTTCTTCCTTATAGCGGACATCGACAGCCCCCGGGGAGGCATCATTCGGGTGCGGCCGCAAAATCTTGAGAGCCTTTCTCAATCGCTCCACCCACAATAGGAAGCTTGAGCCGTTTTTATGGTGTACCGCGAAGTACCTTTATGGAAGCAGCATCCTGGCATCGTAAAAAGATTCACGCGCCCTCTGGTATTTTTACTAGTATTCAAACCCTGGTGCCTCTTTAAAGATCATTGTGTCGACGCGCAGCGGAACTCCGAGTGGAGTCTGCTTGTCCGGGCGAGTGTCGACTGGACCTATTGCCTCCCCGGGTCCGATCGGTCGACTATCGCGATCGGATGAGCAGTCCCTCGCACCGGGCTCTTGTAGAATGTCGATTGCAGTCACCTGCTTCCAGATCAACTGGAGTGGTGCGAGGGAAAAAGCAGCTGCCGCAGACCGTGCCTCTGTTGCAGCCGAAAGATTCCGTCAAAAGGGAACCTTATGAAGAAGATCGCGCTCGTGGTTGGCTTACTCGGCTGGTGCAATGTAATGGCAGTAGCGCAAGACCAGGCCGCAGCTCCGGCCTCGGTAGTCAATATCAATATCAGCATTTCCCGAACCGTACAGGCGGTTAGTTACCAGAACAACGCTTCGAGCAGCATCACCTTCACCGGCACACCGTTACTGCCTTTCGCTAAGGGCCAGGCAAAAGTGGAAAACAAGAAAGGAGTCATTACAATCCAGGCTGAGCTGCAGAAGATGTCGCCGGCGACCACCCTGGGCCCTGAGTTTTTAACTTACGTACTCTGGGCGATCACTCCGGAAGGCCGCGCTCGCAATCTGGGAGAGTTTCAACTGAACGGTGACAAAAGCAAACTGACGGTGACGACGCAACTGCCGAATTTCGCCATGATTGTTACGGCTGAGCCCTACTTTGCTGTTTCCTACGCCAGTGAAGAGGTTGTGCTGCAGGGTGTTCCAGGCAGCGATACCAAGGGTCAGGTTACACCGGTCACGGCGCAGCTGCTTAGCCGCAGCACCTACCACGAAGGCCAGCTTCAACCGCTCACTATCGATCCTAAAGTTCCGCTGATCGTATATGAGGCTCGGAATGCGCTGCGCATTGCACAACTGCAAGGCGCGGAAAAATATGCCGGGGACGCCTGGAGCAGGGCTCAACAGGCTCAAGCACAGATGGAGGATTATCTTTCCAGAAAGCAGAAGAATCCGCTTTTGACCGCTGCGCGAAGTGCAACCCAGCAGGCAGAGGATGCGCGCTCCATCGCTGTCAAACAAGAGGCAGAAGCGAAAGCGGCACAAGCTAAGAGCGCGGAGGAGCAAAGAGCTGCGGAAGCAGCCCAACGCGAAGCGCAGTTAAAGGCGCAGCAGGAAGCCGATGCGCAACGAGCTGCCCAAGAGGCCCAGGCCCGTGCCGAGGCGGACGCCGCCAGAAAGCAAGCGGACGAAGCAGCCCGCAAGTCAGCTCAAGAAGCGGCCCAGGCGGTCGAGGCGCAGCGCCAGCTCCGCGCACAACTTCTCGCCCAATTGAACGCGGTACTGCAAACGGTGGACACGCCGCGTGGACTCGTGGTCACCATGGCCGATGTACTGTTCGCGTCAGGCAAATATGAGCTCTCCCAGGCTGCAAGTCTGGCTCTGGCCAAAATGTCGGGCGTGATCCTGGCCCACCCAGGTCTGACGCTAAAGATTGCCGGTTACACCGACAGCACGGGCAGTGATGAGTTCAATCTAAAACTCTCAGGACAGCGGGCGGATGCAGTGCGTATGTTCCTGGTGCAGCAGGGACTGAATCCCGACACGGTCACTTCCATGGGAATGGGATCCGCCGATCCGGTGGCCAGCAATGATACCGCCGCAGGCAGGCAGCAGAATCGGCGGGTTGAGATCGTTGTCTCTGGCGAAGCTATTGGGACCCGGAGCGGCAACTAACTCTCCAGGTAACATCAAAACGCTCATTCTACCTTCGAAGGATATTTGCTAAGCCTTCAGTCGTTGGCTGAGTGGCGCTGAGAGAATAATGATCAATTTCCGAGCTCGCGTTCCCAAACCTGTGCTGGGAATCATCGCATCTCTTGTATTGGCGCCGATCATCGGGCCTGGGCTGGCATCCTCGATCGGCAAACCTGCTTGGGCAGCGATTGCCAATCGCCCTCCGGGCGCTCCACCGGACAACGCTCCACCGCAGGCCGACGCCGCGGGCCTGCCATTGAACTTCGAGCGTCATACTGACGACCTGGACGGAATGGTCAAGCGCCGCAACATTCGCGCGCTCGTTTTCTACAGCCGTTCCGGCTTTTTCTACGTGAATGGCCGTCCGCAAGGCATATATTACGAAGCGCTCCGGGCCTTCGAGCAGTCGGTTAACCAGAAATTGCAAACGGGCAAACAGCCGGTGCAGGTTACATTCATCCCGGTCCGTCCCGATCAGGCTGAAAAGGCCTTGACCCAGGGGGTGGGTGACCTGATCGCATACGGCTTGACGGTGACGCCCGAGCGCCAGCAGCGAGTGGCGTTTTCGGTCCCGATCGTAACAAATGTGAAACAGATCGTGGTCACGGGAAAGAAGTTCGGGCCGGCTTCCTCGTTGCAGGACCTTGGCGGGAAGAAAATATTCGTCAATCCTCTCACCACCTACCCCGCCAATCTAGCAAAAGTAAATGACTCATTACGAAAGCTGGGCAAGCCACCCATTCTGATCGAGAGTGCGGACAAGAATCTGTTGGATGAGGATCTGCTGGAGATGGTGAACGCAGGCATCATCCCGGCAACCGTTACTATCACCGATCGCGCCAAACTCTGGGCCAGTGTGCTTCCCGACATAACTCCCCAACCGAATCTTGTCATCGCTGAGGAAGGAACTCTGGCGTTTGCGATGCGGAAGAACAACCCCAGGCTCAAAGAAGTTGTCGATGAGTTCGTCAAGAGCCATATGGCGGGAACATCTTTCGGCAACACTTTGATGCGGCGATATTTGCAGAACACGAAGTGGATCACAGATCCCACCAGTAAGGCGCAGCTTGATGCGTTCAATCAAACTGTGACTTTCTTTAAGAAGTACGCTTCTCAGTATGACCTCGACTACCTGCTTGTCGTTGCCCAGGGCTACCAGGAGTCCATGCTCAATCAGGCGGCGAGACATGGTGGCGCGGTTGGGATCATGCAGGTCAAGCCGGCTACAGCCGCGGCGGCGCCTATCAGCATCCCCGACGTAACGACCGCAGAGAACAACATTCATGCGGGAGTCAAAGTTTTACATACGATCTCGGACACCTATTTCAACGATCCGCAAATTGATCCGATGAACCGTCTGCTGTTTACTTTTGCTGCATACAATGCCGGCCCAACCCGAATTGCGGCACTCCGTAAGAAAGCATCCGCACAGGGACTGGACCCGAACAAATGGTTCGGAAACGTCGAACTCCTGGTATCTCAAAGCGTGGGGCAGGTGACCGTCCAGTACGTAAGCAATATTTACAAGTATTACGTCGCATACAAGCTTGTGCTGCAGCAGGGCGAATCCCTGTAACCGGCGAATTACACGGTTATAAAGCCCTCATTAGCCTCGGTTTTTGTTGCACGGCTCAAGCCGTGCCCTTCGTCCAGGATGTTTTTTCGCAGTGCCGCGCCAAGGCTCCCACGGCAGGCCCCACGGCACGCCGGGGCAGCGCGGGGCGGGCGGAATCATCTTTCAGCATTCACGCCCAGCCCTAGCGAGCTGGGCCGACGTTTGGCGGCCGGCCCTCCGGGCCTGAGTTTGGGAGTGAAGTTCTCACACCCTCAACGCCCGCACCTCCATAATGGAAATGCGGGCAGTTTCGCCGTGACTCGATCAGCAACCTGTAGACGCGCCCTGGTTTTGATGCTTACTGAACCGGGGGTTGCTTGCCATATTTGTAAAGTAACGTGAGAGCAAATCCGCTTTCATGAGCGTCTAGCACGTTTTGATTGGAATTGCGGTAATTGACGTCGAGGTACCGGTACCCAAAACCTATTCCCCACTTTGGCTTTATCTGATAGTTGGCCATACCGGCAACCTGGTAGTCGACATTAGCGCCCCCGCCGCCGGCGTCGCCGGTTATAAAGACTGCGATTTTTGGTGACAAAGGTACCGTTATGTTTGCGCCCCCGACGACGTCAGCCCAACCTTGGGATGTCCCCACACTAAAGTTAGGCGGTGTCGGGGGCTGCAGTTGAAGGTTCTCGCTTACATACCAGCCCCGAACACCTGCCGTAGCGCGGATCTTCATCATCTTGCCATTCAGAACCAGGTAGTTCACCTTCTGGGTAAAGATGCCCTCCTTGACTGTGGCCTTGGCAGAGTAGCCAGGTAACCTGATGAACGATTGGCTATCGGAAAGTTTCGCCCAGACAAAATCGATGGGAAGACTCCATCGTTTGTATTGGGGTTCAAAGGATCCCATGAGCCCGATATTGAAATGGCTCACCAGGTCAGAAGGACTTACAGCGACGCGCTTACTGTAACCCTTAGCCCCCACGGTTCCGGATATTCCCGGAAACCAGATATACGACAGGCTCGTAAAATGCCACTTAGGATCCTCATCGATCGACGGAGCAGGAGAGGCCAGACTGCTCGGCGTTGCGGTGGCGGCGGGCGACTGTTGAGCCTGGGCGATGTCGACCGGCTTTTCCTGCGCATTCGCCGTAAAAGAAAAAGACAACACTAATATCGATCCAAGGACCACGCGTTCACTTGCTCTCCAGTAACTCATGCTTCACCTCACATTTATTGTGATCTGACAGGAGCTTAGCAAGCGTGCCGAAACCGGTGAACTGTCTGAAGTGACAGTATGTGGGTGAAAATGCGGTTTACTGCTCATAGAACGGACGATATGACCGGGTTATTCCAAATTAAGAAAGGCACACAATGTCTACACAATGTGTGCCTTTGGCAATCGTTGTTGCCGAGAAACTACTGGGACTTGTGCAGGATGATATACAAGCGAATATAAGCCGCAGCCGCACGGAAACTCACTTGCTCCTTTTTATCGTCCATGAGCGGAGCTATCTTACCCAACAAGGCTGGATCGTCATGCAGCGCGATCACATGGACGACTGCGGCGCGAACGGCCCATTCTTTGTCCGCCAGCGCCGCCTCCAGCGCGGCCCAAACGGCGGGGTCGTCCTTATCTTTAGCCAGCGAAAATATCACCGAGGACGAAGCCATCGAAGCCGGATCCGCCGATAGCCCGACGGCCGATTCCATGCCAGAGCCCAGGCCTGGCAAGGTAAATTCATTGGCCACCATTCCGAGCAGGGTTGTGGTCGGAGTATGAGTCATTCGCGCCAACGACCTCTTCTCGCTGCTCATAAAACCCGAGGTAGCCTTTTGCTTTCCCTCCAGTACATCCATCAGAAAAGCTTTCCCGTCTGGCTGCTTGAGACCGTAAAGCGCCAGCGCTGCCGCCATTTCGACCTCCGGCACCGGATCCTTGAGCGCTTTTTGTAGACTTGGAATCACTGCGGGATTATTAAAACTGCCCAGGGTGGCGATGATGGTTATCTTAGTGGGGACATCCTTATCCGTTTCCAACATCGAATACAGCTTGTTTAAGACTTCCGAGCGATCCCCAATAAGGCTGGCTGACTGAACAGCGAGTGACCGCGTGTCGGGATTACCGCTCGCCACGCCCTTCAACAGAATGTCCTTGGCCTTCTGTACATTCGGATCGTCTGCGCCCATCTGGGCTGGGGCGGTGGGGGCGCAAAGAAAAGCAATCGCCAGGCCGGCGACGAGGAAATTCATTCGAAGTTTTTGTGATCCGATCATTTAAAAGCCTCTCTTCAGGAAAGGCTACCAACTTGCTCGTACGCCGCAAACTAGTAGAACTCATAGGTTTAGGACTTAAATTTCTGGACCGATTTGTGGCTCCAGGCGCAAACCAGCGGCCAAATACCACAAATCGGCACCCCGGGAGACGATGCTCAGGTAACGAGGGCCTGGCTGACATCTACGCACGATTTATCGATACGGGCTAGCAAATTTGCCAATTACGCCAAACTCGAAAAGCCGGGATACTTCGATCTAAGGCCGGTTCGCCGCGCCGAGAATTCGAGCTTGGATTCGCCGAGCGGAAGAGAGGCCTTCCACGACCCCCCCTAAACGCTGCCCCAGGCTAGGACCGTCCCCAGCCGCAAAATCCTGCAAGAAAGAGCGCGCGACTATGGTTGCCCGTCGTGCCCCCTGGCTGGTTCTTATGCTCTTTTGCACGACCGGGAGCGCACAAAGCGCCCAGTCAGCGCAGTTTCTGCCCGAAGTCGACGCATATCTAAAGCTCAAACCGGATATACGGGTCAGCTTTCAGGCGAAGGACACTCGAGAGGGGGGTGACCCCACGCAGGCCGAGATAGGCCCCAGCATGGAGTTCTACTTAAAACCTCTGGTCAGACTCAAAGAAATCACCGTCTTCGATCTGGACGATGCTAAGGAGCGGCCCCTTGTCCTGACAGCCGGCTACCGCTATCTCTCGGCCCCCGGCAAGCCTGGGACAAATCGCATCCCAATCGCCGTGACATCGCACCTCCCCCTGACGGTCAGGCTGGTGCTGACCGACCGAAACCGTGCAGATCTTGACTGGAGCAACGGGAGCTTCACCTGGCGCTATCGCAATATGCTGTCCCTCGAACGGACGGTGGCGATTCGCTCTTACCACCTCATACCCTACGCCAGCGCTGAAATCTACTACGAAAGCCAGTACAGCAAGGTCAGTACGACGGAGCTGTATGCGGGGACTCACCTCCCCATGGGAAAACACTTTGAGCTCACTCCTTACTACGAACACCAGAACAATACCGGTAAACACCCCAATAAACAGGTACATGGCATAGGACTGACGTTGGATATCTACTTCTCAAAGAAAGCAAAGTGACCAGCGATTAACAGGTTCAGTGTCCCATCAGGCTCAATGCGTCGCGAAGCGGAGAAGAGGAGATCCTCATGACTCCACTGAAAGGCGTGTACATTGCCATGATGATGAACACCGCGCCGGAAACGGCGAGTGCGCAGGCGACCAGGGTCACGAATACTGCTTTGGTGCCCGGCGCGAAGAGACCGAAGCTGATGAAGATGAAGGTCAGCCACGAGACCACAACCAGGAGCAAGGGAAACGACAGGGAGCTCTGCTCCACTCCGATGAACATTAACCAGTAGGTATGGCGTAAGTTGATGGCCGCAGAAATAGCGGCGGCCTTAACCGCAACCTGGGTGTCATCCTTGGGCGCCAGGTTGCGCAAGTGGTCATAAAAGGATTGGCCGTTGTCCTTAGGCCTGAGCTGCTGCTGGGATGCGTTGCTTGGCCAGACGCGCTCGAGGCCGGTCTCCGCCAGTCCGCGCAGCTCTTCGCGTATGGCCTGGGCGTCGGGCCCATAGCTTGCCAATAAACCATCGACAAGTACAAAGTTTGAACCCATCTCGGCGAGCTCGTTCTTCCGATCCTGGTAGGACGAGTTGGCGGTAGAAACCAGCATGCCGAGGACCAATGCGGTCATGGTTACCAGCAGACCAGTTGCCAGCCTGATGACGTCCTTTGCCTCGGCTCCGAGCTGATTCTGGGGCAGAACTTGCCGCAGGCCCATGCCGGCGAGTGCCCCACCGAACACCACCATGAAGACTGTCGAGCTTACCAGGATTGATTCCATGAACCTCTTTGCATTCTCTTAATTCGCAAGAATGCGTCGTTTAAGGGCAGTCTAAGCCTGATGTCTCCGGCCGTCAGCTAGCAATTTCGCCAGATAGCCAACCCACAAATGCTCATAGGCTCATGAGAAGCGCCGCCGGCCCTCGCCAGGTGCCGGCCATCTATCGTCACACCACCCTGACTGACGAATTTCATAGCTGGACACGATATCGCTGCTTGCTATTTTCCTGGTGACTGATAGTTTTGCCAGTTCCTCGGACTGCGCCTGTGCTCCATGATTAAGGGCACGACCCTGAAAGCCCGTGAGCTCGCGTCGAATTACCGACTTTTTGTGAACTGGAGAAATGGCCCAATGACGAGGATCATTCATGGCAGGTGGAAGTTCGCTGTTCTGATTTGCATCGTGCTATCCATCACCTCATCGCTCTTGGCGCAGCAGCATGGCCAATATCAGCCTGGCCAATACGGCTTGAACGCCGGCATCATGCCCGATCCTGGAATCACCTACGGGGACTACAACCTCAACTACAATGCCCACCAGCTGAATCTTGAAAACGGCACTCCGGTTAAGGCGACGGGCACGTATAACATCTGGGCAGTCGAGAACTTCTTCTTTTATGTTCCCAAGTTCAAGATTCTCGGAGCGAAGTTCGCGCCGTTTGTCGCTTTCCCCACGATAGGCACAGGCTCGCTCGTGCTACCGTTCCTGGGGAACGGCAAGACTCTTGGATCGGGGGGCTTCGCTCTTGCGGATACGTGGTTTCAACTGGCAAATCTAGCTTGGCACACTCCTCGGGCAGACTTCTGGGCGGGATACGCCTTTGTGGCGCCCACCGGCCGCTACACGCCCGGCGCTACGAATAATGTCGGTTCCGGTTACTGGGGCAACGACTTCACCGCCGGTTCCACCTTTTACATCACCAAGGACCAGGGGACCACGGCGAACATCATGGGCAATTGGGAGACCCACGGATCAAAAACCACCCGGTCCGGGGACATCACCACGATGATGGGGACGTTGCCCTTAAACGTCCAGCTGACCCCCGGGGCAGCCTGGAGTGATGAGTGGGGATTAGGGCAAGCCATTCCATTGAACAAGCCGTTCTTGAAGACAAAGAACATAACCAAAGTAGCCCAGATTGGGTTGGTCGGGTACGACCAGGCGCAGATCTCGCGCAACAGAAGCGACCACCCGGTCATCGATGCCTTTGAACGCCTGGTCCCCTTCTATTACATGCACGCCGCCGGTGGGCAGGTAAACTATATCGATCTTAAGCATGATTGGAATGTATTCTTCAAATACGAAAAGGAATACAGGGCGTTGGCCGCCCCAAAGGGCTACACCATTGTGTTTGGGGTCCTGTACACCTTCCGCATTCCGAAACCCGCGCCAGGGGCTCCGGTGACGCCGTAGGGCGGCAAGCGCGCGGCTGAGGGCCCCCTCACTAGGAGCGTCACGCGAACCTGCATACCTGTCTGTTGTGACAGTTCCCTCACGTTCGGCCCCCCGCACTACTAGCCTCCTTTAGGTTCCCATTCTCTGGAGACCACTCATTCTCGGTAATAAACGGCACGGCAGCTATAATCCTCGTTCCGTGCCCCGGTCTCGACTCGACGGAGAAGGTCCCGTGCACCAGATGTATCCGTTCCTGCATGCTGAGTAGCCCCAGTCCCCGGTTCTTCTTTACCTCTTCTACCTCGAAGCCTGCACCAGCATCGCTCACCACAAGCTCAACCGCGCCCTCCACGCCGGACAGCTGTACTATGAGTTGTTTTACCCCGCTGTACTTCACCGCATTATGGAGCGCTTCTTGCGCGACGCGGAAAAGGCAAAGTGATACATCTTTTGCCAAATGGGTGGGCACGTTTCTTTCTGAAAACTCGATATTTAATTCGTGTTGCTTAGAGAGCTCCGCGCAGAATCCTCGTATGGCGGCCACGATGCCCAAGTAGTCCAGCTTCGATGAGTGCAGTTGGTGAGACAGTGACTGAACGTCACCCGCGATCTCGGAACAATGTTCCCGGATATCTTCCAGGCTCTTTTTCATAACCTCCGGTGATCCATTCGAAGTACGATTCACCTGGCCAAGCTCCATCGACAGCAGCGCTAGCCTCTGGCAGATGTCGTCATGCAAATCTCTCGCGATCCGGCTGCGCTCCTTCTCCTGCGCTTCGATCAGCCGGCCGCTGACGTTGGCGAGTGCCTGCTGCGCAAGTTTCTGGTCCGTCGTATCAATCGCGGAACCGATGAACCCGCCAAATGATCCATCTCCGTTCACCCGCGGAGATGCAACATCGAACATCCAGCGGTAGGCCCCATCGCTACGGCGGAGGCGGTACGCCCTTGAGAACGGCTGGTGGGTTTTTAGCGCCTCCGAGACGGTGTCCAATACATTCTTCAGATCATCCGGGTGAACGTACTCGGCCCATGTGTCGCCGTATCCCGCCATTGGATCCGGGCCTGTAAACGCAATTCGCCGTTCATTCAGATATGTAATCTTGCCTTGCGCGTCGCACATCCAGACTAAAGCGGGCGTGGTATCCGCCATTACGCGAAAGCGCTTTTCGCTCTCGAGAAGGCCGGCTTCGGCCTTCCGTTTTCTCGCCCGCTGCCACAGCAGTCCGATGATCAACAAGGCCTGCGCGACGATCAGCCCAATGGCGGCAAGAACGTACTTCCGGTCACGCTCCCAGAGGGTGGGCTCACGATACAAGACCACGGTGCCTCGAGGAAGTGCCGACTCCGGTATGCTCCACCGCCGGAGTTGCCGCCAATCGACCTTGACCTGGGCCTCGGTTCCATTCACCACGGGAATGCTCTCCGGCCGCTCGCCGGAAAGCACGCGCCCCGCTAGCTCGGCAGCCGGCGCGATCTGTTGCTTGCCGTCTGATTCAACTCCACCGATTCCCCCGCGATTCAAACAAAGTATTGGGAAAATGCAATAGGTGGGCAGGCGCTGTCCGACCAGTGCAAGGACTTCAAAGGCTCCGATCGCGGGTCGAATTGATTGTTGTGGGGCTTCCTGAAATAAAACCACGGTCTGCTGCGGTAGCATCGCAATTTTTTCAAGCAGTAGACTTGTTGGGAGGGAAACCAGATCAATCTCCCTGACTTCATTTTGATGATGAAGAAGCTCGCCATGGACAGCTGCCAACCAGTACCTTTCATACTCCGACCCATTTGTGATGACGGCTACCGTGTTGGTATTCGGATGGAGGTGGAGCGCCAGATCGATGGTAGCTCGGACATCTACAGTCTCCGTCACACCGGTCACCCCAGGCCACATCTGCTGCCCCGCGATCCTACTGCGGTCAAGACCATAGAAGACGATCGGCACGCCGCCGAACAACTCATCGCGATGTTCCAGTGCAAAATGGAATGCCGGATATGACTCCGTAATTACGAGATCCAGCTTCTGGGGACGGTAGGTCTCTCGTAACGCCTCTACCAGATCCTTCTGATAGCCGTTATCGGCGAATCGCTGGCTTTCCAGATACTCGACATAGAAGTTGAGTCCAAATGAAACCTTGGCTCGTATCGCAGATTCCAAAGAATCTATGGGAAGTGTCACGCTGCGTTCGGAGAAGCTATAAAGGACGAGGATGTTCTTTTCCGTTCCTGCTCCTGCAGCAGTAGCTGTACGAGTGAGAGCAAGGAGTACGAAGACAACAATGAAAAGCCCTTTACGCCGCAAACCAAGGCGGACACCAAACTTGGTGGTGTGGGCGGCTCCCTTCGCGACTCGCGTCTTCTTCATAGGTATCGCGAACAACAATCAGGCCCCGTGCTCTTGTCGCAATCGCTGCCGAACACCTCGTCACGTCAGGCGGTTGCTTAGCGCCATATCGCGCCAAACCAGCTTGAAAAATGGCGAACAACCCAACCTGCGGCCGCTTGATGAACTTCCCAGATAGTCCCCGAGAGTCTGACTGCACAGCATTCTAGCGCGTTGGGAACTGGTTCGCATCGGTTTCCACCGTTGCTGTTTGAGCCTGACGCAAACGAGATCATACACATTGCGAAAACGAAGCCTGAGAATTAACCGTGCGTTCGCCAAACCTCCAGCAGATTCGCGAATCCCTAGAAAATTATCTTCGCCGCCAGCTGCCCCACTCGGGGATTTACAGATGTGCTGCTAATGACGCCAAATGAGGACGATCCATAGGTGGTATTTGGATTCGAAAACTGTGGGTCATTCAACGCGTTGAAGAAGTCCCCCCGGAACTGAAGGCTGCAGCCTTCCCTGGGCCAGGATATTGGGATGTTCCTCATGAGGCTCAAGTCAATATTGAACTGCCCCGGACCGTCTACGATTCCTGAAGTGCTGTTTCCGAATGCGGTGCCAATGCCGTCCGCACCGATAATTGGGGGCGTAGTGAGGCACGATGTGTTGAAATATTTTCCCAGCTTGCTATCGACGCTGCCAGGATTAACCAGAATTGACTTGTTGCAGCCCGCTGCTACCTGAGCGCGGTCTTCGCTGATACCAAAGACATTGGTCAAGTTGTTGTATGCAATGGTGAGCGCCACACCGGATTGCAGAGTAAGCACACCAGAAGTGGACCAGCCACCGAACAGAGCGCTTGCCAAACGATCGGACGGTGATGGAAGCGCATATGTGCCGCTTACGATAAGGCGATGTGTCCGGTCGAAACTCGCTCTGCCCCAGCGCTGCGATGCTGAATTCTGGTCCCCTAAAGTAAGAGTGTTCCCCGCCGAGCTCCCGTTGATGTTGCCAGGGTCGCTATCTAAAGTTTTGGAAAAAGTGTACGAACCCAGCAGTTGCAAGCCCTCGCTCAGGCGTTTGTTTAGGCTGACCTCCAGACCGTTGTAAGAAGAGACGCCCGCGGATTCGACCATGTCCAGCGCGTCGGGCGGGACTCCTTGAACTGGTACCCGCAACCCGATGTTTGCCACTGTATTCGAAGTGACACCTCGGATTGAGTTCGTCGTAGAGGCCGGCAGTGCCTGGTTCAGAGAGCGGCTTCTCAGCAAGTGCGTGCCTCGCGTTCCGACGTAGCCAACCTCCAGCATCCAGTCTTTAGCAAGTGCAACTTGAAGATTCAGGCCATACTCTTGAATAATCGCAGGACGAAAATCGGGGGACACGGTGCTGATTGCGACATCGCTGGTTGGCGAATATGGAGGAAAGTACGGGAAGAAGTTGGGGGTCGGAAACGGTTGCGGAAAGGGGTTGCTCAGCGTCGCAGAGGCATTGGCCCGGCCGATATTCTCATAACCAAAGGAAAAGGGCGCCCCGAAAACGCTTTGGAAAAACGCTTGTCCCGTCGGTTGCGAGAAGTAGATGCCATAGCCCGAGCGGACCACAAATCTGGATGCCGCACCCAGGGGTTGCCAGGCAAATCCAATGCGCGGAGCTAGTCCATTCTCTCCCTGCCCGAAATTTGCCGCTTCGTTAGGAGCGCGGATAACGCCAGCCGGAACAACCGCTGAATAATTCGCCGCAACAACATACCCCGCCACACTCCCTGTAGACGGAGGGTTCGGATCAGCGTGGTTGATGTCAAAGCTGGAGGTGCGTCCGAGCGCATCCCCGAACTGGCCAAGCCTTTCGTATCGCAATCCGAAATCAAGCATCAGTGTGCTTGTCACCCGGAAGTGATCGCCTGCAAACAGCGATCCATTCCAGCTACGGTATTCACGGTTCAGTAATCCATAATCGTCAATCGACGCATAGACGTTGCCGAAGAGATTGGTCCCATTCTGTTCCGCATTCAGACCAAGTAAGAAGTCGGGCCAACTGAGGAATTCAGCAAGGGTTCCAAGTCCCACAATGTTCACATCGTCATGAATTCGCGACAGCGAACCGCCCGCTTGGATCAGATGCCGGGAATGCGACTTGGTGAGCACGTAGGAAAGGTAGAAACGCCTCTGATTGAAGGTACGGGGAAACGCGCTCGCCAGATTGATCGAACCGACGATCCCGAGGCTTGGTAACCCATTCTCATTATTCATCGTGCCAGCCGCAACCCCGAGATCTGACCATTGGAACGGCGCCTGAGCTGTACTAGAGCCGAGCGTGTTGGTATACCCAAACCGCAGCTCGCTGAGCAGTTGCGATCGCATGATTCGGACCCACGAGATAGAAAACACGCGGAAGTGATTGTCAATGCTACTGGGGAAACCAGAAATATTGCCTGTCCCATTGAGGCCGTTGCCCGGGAAGGACACATTCATGGCGCCATTCGACCACATGAATCGAATTGCCAGACTAGAGTTTTGCGTTAGATTTCCATCCAGATTGGCAAGAAACTGATTCTCGTTGAAGTGGCAAGGCGTACTGATGGTACTGAGCCCCTGGCCTGCAAGAGGCAGCGAAGGATTGACTACCTGCGGAGTCGGAATTAGGTAGGAGCCATCAGGCAGTTTGAAATTCAAGATTTCCAGGGCTACCGGATTGATGTTGGTACCGTCCGCCTTTATCGACACACCGCCAAATGCTCCAGTCTTTCCCGCAAATAATTCTCCCAGCGCCTGCGCGGACCGATCGTTCGTAAGAGGCGGCATGACGACGTCAGCAGAGCATGCGAGCCGAGCCTGGTTCGATGCCAAACCATTGATCTGCCGGGTTCCCTGGTATGACCCGAAGTAGTAAAACCGGTCGCGACGAATTGGCCCTCCGGCGGTGAACCCAAACTGATTCTGCTTCAAATCGGGGCGCGGTTGGCCTGTACCCTTGAGAAAGTAATCATTCGCATTTAACACATTGTTGCGGAAGAATTCGAAGACACTTCCGTGAATGCTGTTCGTGCCAGATTTCGTTACAAGGCTGACGTTGGCCCCCGCGTGTTCGCCGAACGACACATCATAGAGGCCTGTCTGTACCTTGAATTCCTCTATCGAATCGGGATTCGGTATGGGAATTCCGCCGCTCGCAATGGCGCTGGCTTGAAGATCGGTAACCGGGACACCATCAAATTCGTAGTTGTTGTCGTAAGAACGCAACCCGTGGGCGAAAATTCCATCGTTGCCGGGATCGATTTGCGAGAGCCCCCCACCGCCCGCGCCTAATTCGCCCGCGTTATTCACACCGGTCGACACGCCTGGTGAGAGGTCGATGATCTGAGTAAAGTTTCGGGTCACTAGCGGTAATGCTTGAATGGCGTGCGCATCCACGACGCGTCCCAGACCGATCGATTCAACTTGCAGCTGAGAAACACTGGCTTGAACTTCAATCTTCTGTGTAGTTCCAGCAACCTTCATCGGAATCGAAACCCGAATGGTCTCGGTTACTGGCACTCGTGCTGAGATCGGTTGCGCCTGCGAGTAGTTGGATTTCGTAGCTGTGACTTGATACGTTCCAGGCGGCAGAAGCGGCAGAACAAATCGGCCCTGTTCGTCGCTCAGGACCGAGCGGCTAACCGTCATGGCTGTATTTTGAGCTTCAACCTTAGCGGCAATGATCGCTCTGCCTGAGGGGTCCAACACTTCCCCCAGCAAAGCGCCTGTCGAGGCCGTCTGACCAAAACCGGGCACACAGACGCCAAGAAATGTCCAGAAAAGCACTTGAAGAAGATTTCTCGAACCTTTGGTGGAACACAGCATGCGAGAAACCTCGGACAAGCTGGCTTTTTATCGATGGCCACGACTAGAGGTTAAGCAGACTCGGAGTCACAGAGCCACTGGTAAAATTGATAGTTCCGTACTGTAAAACTCATCGCGAAATAATGCTCAAGTTGGATGTGCCCAGCCGTATAGGTGGCCCTAAATCGCTGAGGCACCTCACGTTCACCGGTGAGGACTCGCCGATGTCCAGGCTGATGATGTCGGTACTGGGCGGGGTGGGCTGAGTTCGAGAGGGCTCTTATCCGTGAGCGCCAGAGTGAAGAAATCGCAGTGACGAAGCGTGCGGGAGTCTACAAAGGCCACATGGTGGTCGCCTGTAGATTTGGGCCGCTGATTCCTAAGCAGTCATTGCTCACGATGCGCCTCGCCCCCTCCTTTGCATGCATCGAGCATGCGCCACGCATTTGCCTGACGGATGCGGCCTTTATTGAGTTTCTTACGCGGGAAATACCGCGGCATGATCTATCCACCGGAAAACCGAGCCTCATAAACTCCGCCCGTCAAATTCGGCCCTCCGGAAAAAGTGGCAACTATTGTGAAAGCATCAACCATATATAGTCACTAATCCCAGGTGACTAATGACTTTTCGACAAACATTAGAAACCGTACTAGTGTCGAAATATGATACGCAACACAAGCACGGGGATAACCCGGCCTGTCCTGCCCACTATCGCCGACATACAACGTCGCCGGGACGAGCTGCTCGGCATCCAACCCCAGCAGCAGACCCGCCCTGCTCTCTCCACACCGGAGCCAGAGCCGCCCCCCGCGCCCGAGCATCCCATACTCGGCGAAGCCGCCCTCCACGGTCTTGCCGGTCTCGTCGTCCGCAGCCTTGCCCCGCACACCGAAGCCGATCCCGCCGCCGTTCTCCTCCAGTTCCTGGCCGCCTTCGGCAACCTCGTCGGCCACGCACCTCACTGCCGCGTGGGCTCCACCCGCCACGGCCTCAATCTCTTCGTCGTCCTGGTCGGCAAATCGAGCAAGGCCCGCAAAGGAACCAGCTGGCGCCAGATCTCGCGTCTCTTCGCCGAAGTCGACCCGGGTTGGGCTGCGCGCCGCGTCACCACCGCCCGCCTCACAGCCAACGGCATCCTCCATGCTCTGCGCGATCAACATCCCGTCACCGATCGTCGCCTCTTCTTGCTCTCAGAGGAGTTCGCCTCCGTCCTCCATGTGCTCGGCCGCGAAACCAGCGGATGCCGACCCTTATGGCGCTTAGGGCGCTTATGGCGCACACTTTCCCCGACCCTCATGGCGCATAGGGCGCTTATGGCGCACACTTTCCCCGCCCTATCACCCTCACCTAACACTCGGATCCGTTCACTTGGTGACCCGAGAGCGCGATCGAGGTTAGCCCCAACAGGGAGCGGCGGGCCGATCATTCGGGCGTGATCCTGGCGCAGGGCGGGATACCCGGTTCGCTTAAAATCCGCACCAGCCTGTGATGACTCGCTTCACCAGTTAGGGCCTGCCGAGCCAGGAGTATTGCCAGCCGACGGCTACACTCTGGTAGTTTCCTCCGAATCGGATGTAGGCGCCGTTGTTGTAACTGACCTTTACCGACTGGTGCGGGCTCAAAGGGATCGAAGCTGTGGCGCCGATGCGGGAGCTGGTTTGGCGCGTAACCGGGTTCGCTATGCCACCTAAGCTGGTAACGCCCCCGAACCAGTAATTTCCGTCCAGAGAAAGCCAGAATCGTTGTGTGATGTCGTAGCTCAAGTGGCCTTCAAAAGAGCCAATGGGCTGCTCGCTTTGCGGCTTAGGCACTGGGGGCGAATAATACTGCGGATTGGTGGTATAGAACCACACTCCAGCGTACGAATCGAGAAACCAATTATTCCAGCGTTTGGAAACGCCAAGTTCCGGTTTGAAGGCCCATCGGTTGGCGCCCCAATTCACCAGCTTGGTCGGGTCATATTGACCCGTGGGAGCCAACACTTTCAGGCTGACGCCCAGCAATGTCTTTTGCCTCCATTTCCTAAACTCTTGTGCCGGCATGGATGGGCCGCCTTTGAGGTTCACCGACACTCGATACGTAGAGTCCAGAAGACCGGAGCGGTAAATCTGGTGCGGTTGGCCAGCTACGTTCCCCTGAAAGTTGCCTACCGCGTAGGGTAAGGCGATATTCATGTTGGCCGAGCGGCCCAGCACGCCGAAGGAGTGATAGTAGGAAAGAATGGGCACGTGGTATGTTCCGGTTGCACCCGTTATCGGAGCGGCGCCATCGAAGAGAATACTGCCACTAAAAAAAGAGTACGTTAGGTTGATCGCATTGGAATGCAGCGCCGTGATGACGTAGGCGCGGGGAGAGAGGTCTTGCGCCCAAACCGGGTTCAGCGAGCATGTTGCGACTGCCATCGAACAGGAGAGCATGAAGGCTCGAAGCAGTCTCATAAATGCCTTTACGCCTTCCGCCGGGATCACAAGACCGCTTCGAGGACCGGTTTCGCCGGCGGCATCATCGAGTGTTTCGGACTTATAAGACCGCCGCTATCCACATCTCCACTACCCGGCAGCGAACTCCGTTTCGCCACGTGGATCACCCGCATTGTTCGAGCTCGCGCTTAACTCCGTATCGAATTAGACACAAAGGTGTTGCCCTTCAGCGCCTCCTGGATGGCAGGGACCAGGTCAGAGGCCAGGCGGCGCTTGGTGACGTAGCCCGTGGCGCCGGCCGAGAACGCCGCAGCAATAAAATCCCGGTCTTCATGAATGGTCAGGAATATGATCTTCACTCGCGAATTGGCTTTTTGAATCCTTCTTGCCGCTTGAAGCCCATTGAGGAGAGGCATGGAAATATCGGTGATCAAAATATCTGGATCCAGCGCCAGAACAGCACTCACAGCTTGATGGCCATTCTCCGCTGCCTCAAGAATCTCGAACTCCTCACCGAGCACTCCTCGAACCTTTGCGATCACCTCCCGATGATCATCGGCCAACACCACTCGAATCTTATCCACGGCGATCCCTTCGGTGGCCAACACGCTGAGCATTTACTTCTGATCATTTCCTCCCCTCGAATCCTTGCCTACTGTCACCTGCGACAGTGTTCCTTTGAACAACTGTATAGCCGGCATTGACAACTTTTTTAACGGTCTCCTCCCTCAGGCCGAGATCATTCCGTGCCTCATGGCGTACTTGACCAGGTCTGAGTTGGTCGTGATACCCAACTCCTCCATGATCTGGTACTTGTGAAAGCGGACGGTACGGTGGGCAATCTCCAGAACGTAGGCGATTTCCTTCATAGAACGCCCCTCCGCCAGCATTTGCAGGACTTCGCGCTGGCGCCCGGTGAGCTGCTTGGGCGCCTCCGCCCCGGGATCACGGATGAACATGTTTTCGATCGCGCGGCCAATCTGCGGGGTCACATAGGAGACCCCTCTCACTGCGTCGTGAACGGCCTGCAATAACTCTGTGGGCCGTGACGTTTTGAGCAGATAGGCTGCTGCGCCGGCGCGAAAGGCTTCAGCTGCAATGTAGGAGTCAGTCTCCATGGTAAGGAAAATCAGCTTGATGTGCGGCGTTCTTTTCTTCAATTCTCGCGCCGCGTCCAGGCCGTTCAGCAAGGGCATTCCAATGTCCAGGACCACGACGTCGGGCTTGAGCGCATCGGCCGCTTTCAGCAGCGCACGGCCGTCTTCAACGCTGCCTACCACTTCGTAAAGGGGCTCAAGCAGTTTCGCCAGTCCCGCGCAGATCATCGTGTGATCATCGGCCAACAAGATACGTGTTCGTTTCATCTCATCCTCCACGAAAGCTCAGGCGCTTTCGGCTACCGTTGTTGAAGTCTTCATTTCAGCGACCAGAGGCACACGGACCAGGATTCTTGTTCCACTCTTCACCGTCGATTCGATGGTGAAAATGCCGTGAACCAGATGGATTCGCTCCTGCATGCTGACAAGTCCCAATCCCCTGTCAAGCTTTGCTCCCTCCACGTTGAAGCCCGCGCCAGGGTCACTGACCTCAAGTTGGATTTCATTTGCCGAGCCCCGCAAACTCACAGAAAATTTGGTTACGCCGCTATGTTTCAGGGCATTCTGCAACGCTTCCTGGGTGACGCGAAAGAGAGAAAGGGAAATATCCCGGGGCAAAAAGCTGGGTACGTTCTCGTCGGCGAACTGGACGCTCACATCGTGCTGCTGGGAGAATTCGCGGCAGAGACTTCTGATAGCGGCTGCCAAGCCAAGGTACTCGAGCTTAGAGGAGTGGAGTTTGTGGGACAACGCCTGAACGTCACCGGCGATTTGCGCACAGTGGCGCCGGATTTCCTCAATCTTGAGCGAGCCAGCTGAACCGTTCGATCCCCGATTCACTTGTTCCAGTTCCATCGAGAGCAGCGCAAGCCGCTGGCAGATGTCGTCGTGAAGCTCTCTGGCTATGCGGCTGCGTTCTTCTTCCTGCGCCTCGATCAATTTGCCACCGATTTTCTCCAGCGCTTCCTGTGCCAGTTTCTGGTCTGTGATGTCAGCGGCCGAACCGACAAACCCGGCAAACCAGCCATCCTCGTTCACCCGCGGCGCCGCGATGTCCAGCATCCACCGGTACACTCCATCCCGGCGGCGAAGCCGGTATTCCCGGGAAAACTCTTTCTGCTCTTCGAGCGCACGCTTATTTGCCGCCTGGATCCTCTGCACGTCGTCAGGGTGTATGAATGCCGACCATACGTCTCCTAGTCCGGTTGCCGAGTCGCGGCCTGTGAAGTCAATCCGCCGGTCATTCAGATAGGTGACCGTGCCGTGCTTATCGCATATCCAGACCAGTGCAGGTGTCGTATCCGCCATCAGCCGGAAGCGCTTTTCGCTCTCACGCAGAAGAAAATCAGCCTTGCGGCTCCGGGCGCGTTGCCACAGCAATCCAATGATCAACAACGCCTGAACGAGGATCAGTAAGAGCACAACACCAACATATTTCTCGTAGCGTTCCCAGGCTGTTGGTGGCCGAAACCACAAGGTCGCGCCAGGTGGAAGAGCCGATTCCGAGATGTTCCGGCGGCGAAGCTTCCGCCAGTCCACCTGAGGGTGGGGGGCGGGACCTTGCATGACGCGAATGCTCTCCGGTGTTCTTCCCGAGAGCACCAGCGCGGCCAGCTTTCCTACCTCGGTTCCCCGTTCGACCGAGTCGTCAAAGTATCCGCCAATTGCTCCGCGATCGAAGCAGGAGCTGCCAAGGCAATAGGTCGGGAAGCGGAAGTCCACGGGCACGCCGGTCCTCGACCGGGTGGTAGATTTCAGACTTCCTAGATCATCCTGTGCCTTGCGATCCGTAAAGCTATACAAAACCAGGACATTTTGGGGGATGGACGTCTCAGTGGCGAAGGCAAGATGGGCAGACGCAGCGAGCACGAAAACGCAAAGCATCAAAGACCAGCGCGCCACCAAACACTTAGTGCCTGGCAGGTCGCAATATTGACCGGCGCTCCCGACTACGGCCGCTCCCTTTCGCATAAGCCACTCGATAGCAAGACCCGACCGCCGGGCCGGCCATTGGTTGTCCCGGAGAGTTCCTGATTGCACCTCCAAGCGTAATCTGCCGATCCAAACTCGGCATCTAGCATTAATAGCAGTGGATAGTGCCAAAATATCAGGGGCCGGACTGCGCAATTGTTTACCAGATGATCACTCGACATCCCAGGAGCGAAGAGAACCTTACCTATAGTCCAGGGATTCGTCCCAATGCCGCAGCCCGGTGGACCATCTGCTGCCGCATTGTGCAATTGATTAATGGCCGCTGTGGGTGATTCGCGTGACCATACTGTCGCAAAAGACAGTATCCCCTTTTGCCAACAAGCCTTATGATGTCGGGATTACACAGAGTGCGCTCAGAGCCGGGCCAACCGCGCCTAGCTCGGACTTCGAGCGAACCCGATTGGCAACCTGGGCGGCGGTTGGCCCGCATTTTCTATGGAGGACGAGAGATGAAGCAACAAAAGGCAGCTTGGATCCTGGTTGTGGCGTTGCTGGTTTGCGCCCCTGGCGCGCCGGCCCAGGATAACGCGGCAACCGGCAAGCAGGCAGCCATCTCGCCGGGCTCTGATGCGCAAAACATCCAGGCGTACATTGATCTGCTGCGCGCTGACGTCCGGCAGCAGAAGGCCGAGATGATGGGGGCGGTGATGCAACTAAGCGCCGCCGATGCAGCGAAATTCTGGCCTATCTACGAACAGTACGACGTGGAATTGGCCAAACTGAATGACCAAAGAGTCGCCAATATTCAAGAATATGCGAGTACCTACGATCAGATGACGGATGAGAAGGCAGACGAGCTGGTTCAGAAAGCGCTGTCTTACCGCAAACAACGATCAGAGCTCCTGGCGAAATACTATGAGCAGGTCAAACAGGCATTGGGCGGAATTACGGCGGCGCGCTTTATCCAGGTCGAGGACCAGCTCCTTTTAATTATCGACCTGCAAATCGATTCCTCTTTACCGGTAGTTGGGCAAAGCTCGTAGGTTCCAAGAAAAAAGGAGACTGGACATGCTGAAGGGAATGATTCGAGCCGCGACAGTGCTGGTGGGGCTGGCAACTGCAATAACAGCCCTGACCGCCGCAGCGCAAAACAGGGTCACGGTGCCGGCGGGAACGCGGATCCTGATACGAACGGTTGATTCCATCGATTCCAGCAAACAGAAGGCGGGATTTCGTTTTACGGGTAGCCTGGAGACGAATCTGCAAGCCGACAATGTGGTGGTGGCGCGAAGAGGCACCCCTGTCTATGGTGTTCTCGCGACGGCTTCATCCGCAGGAAAGATGAAGGGTAGTTCCGAACTCGGACTGGAACTGACCGATATCGTGATCAACGGCACATCTTATCCGCTGCTGACCAGCACGTATGAGATCCAGGGCAAGGGAGAAGGGGGCAACACAACCAAGAAGGTGGTTGGTGGCGCGGGACTGGGTGCGCTCATCGGCGGAATAGCAGGAGGAGGAAAGGGAGCTGGGATTGGCGCCCTCGCCGGGGCGGGCGCGGGAACGGCCGTCGCCGCCACCAAGAAGGGGCAGCAGATCTCGATCCCCAGCGAATCGTTGCTCGAGTTTCGGTTGGCACAGCCGGTAGCGCTGCCGGTAGGAAGATAGCCGGGCACGGGTGGTTTTCGATGACGCCACTTCTGACCCAAAAGAACGCAGCATCGGCAGCCGTTTGGAACCGCCTGCCGAGAACAATGGACACCTAGGATTAATTCACCGGCGCCCCTGTCACAAATGACAGTGGACAAACCGTCGCGCGAAGAGAATGATCCTATTAGCCGCCTACCGAAGGTGCTCCAGGGAAGAAGCGCAGGGAGCGCAGCTGAGACGGCTCCCGCTCACTTATCTTCAACTCGCCGACTGCGCGTGTTCGGAGATTCGCTCGACCGGCAGTTGCAGGGCCCTCAAGCCAAAAGTTTTCCTCGTCCCGGTGGTTTTGAAAAACCACAATTAGACACGCCGCGAAAACCGCTGAGCCGACTCAGCCAAGAGGAAGAGGTACAGAATGATTCATGATCCAGAAACAGCCCGATTGGAAGAGGCGCGGGTCGCCAAGACACCGTGGAGGAAGTGGGGACCTTACCTAAGCGAGCGGCAGTGGGGCACAGTGCGTGAAGACTACAGCCAGGACGGGAATGCCTGGGACTACTTCACTCATGACATGGCCCGGTCCCGCGCATATCACTGGGGTGAAGATGGTCTGGCCGGCATCAGCGACGACAACCAGTTGCTGTGTTTTAGCGTGGCCCTATGGAATGGCAAAGACCCGATCCTCAAAGAACGTGCGTTTGGCCTGACGAACAGCGAGGCCAACCACGGCGAAGATCTTAAGGAATACTACTTCTACCTCGACAGCACGCCTACCCACTCGTACATGAAGTATTTGTACAAGTATCCGCAGGCGGCGTTTCCTTATCTCGATCTGATCCAGACCAACAGAGGCCGCAATCGCTATGACATGGAGTACGAGCTGCTGGATACCGGGATTTTCAACAGCGACCGCTACTTCGATGTTTTCGTGGAATACGCCAAGCAGGGTCCAGAGGACATGCTGGTCGAAATCAGTGTAGTGAACCGCGGACCGGAGGCGGCGGAGTTACAGGTGCTGCCAACGCTGTGGTTTCGCAACACCTGGACATGGTGGCCAGGTACCCCCAAGCCGTCTTTGAAACAGGTCCGTGGCCAGAAAGGCACTCAGACCATCGTGGCATCGCAGGCTGAGCTGGGTGAACGGTATCTGTACTGTGAAGGGGATGTTCCCCTCCTGTTCACAGAAAACGAGACGAACAATGAGCGGATCTTCGGCACCCCTAACAACTCTCCTTATGTCAAAGACGGAATCAACAATTATGTCGTGGAGGGCAATGCCAACGGGGTGAACTCTGCGCAAGTGGGGACCAAATCTGCTGCACAGTATCAGTTAAAGGTGGGTGCGGGAAAGACAGCCACCGTCCGTCTGCGCCTGAGCGATAAGCCTCCCGCCACCATCGGCGATCCGTTCAGCAGCTTTGCCACGAGTATGCAGACCCGCCGGGCCGAAGCAGACGAGTTCTATCGCAAGGTCACCCCGGCCCATCTCAGCGAGGATGAAGCTCGCGTTCTGCGCCAGGCCGATGGCCGGCATGCTCTGGTCCAAGCAATATTTCTTCTTTGACCTGGACAAATGGCTCTCGGAGCACGGTGATGACCCGATGAAGCCCAGCAAGCGCAATCATGCGGAACAGCGAATGGTTCCACATGTTGAATCAGCACGTCATATCAATGCCGGACAAGTGGGAGTATCCGTGGTATGCAGCGTGGGATTTGGCCTTTCACACGATTGCCCTGACTACGGTTGACACGGACTTCGCCAAGCAGCAGCTTGACTTGATGTTGCAAGAATTTTTCCTCCACCCGACTGGTCAGATCCCCGCCTATGAGTGGAACTTCAGCGATGTGAATCCGCCGGTGCATGCCTGGGCCACCATTTTTCTGTACCGGACGGAACAGGGTGCCACGGGGAAAGGCGACATTGATTTCCTCAAGCGCTCGTTTTCCAAGCTGATGCTGAATTTCAGTTGGTGGGTGAACCGCAAAGACCGCTATGGCAACAATCTCTTCGAGGGCGGCTTTCTTGGACTGGATAACATTGGCGTCTTCGACCGCAGCGCCGCACTGCCGACCGGCGGTCATCTGGAGCAAGCGGATGGGACCTCATGGGTCACGATGTTTTGCCAGAACATGCTAGAGATCGCAGTGGAACTAGCGTCCTATGACAGTTTCTACGAAGACATGGCGATTAAGTTTGCGGATCATCTTCTTTGGATCGCCCGGGCCATGAATCAAACCGGGCCTGGGGGCATGTGGGACGAGGAGGATGGGTTCTACTACGATGTGCTTCGCTTGCCCGACGGTAGCTCCCAGCGGCTCAAAGTTCGCTCCATGGTGGGCCTGCTTCCCCTGGCCGCCACTACCGTGATCGAGCCGTGGCAGCGCGAAAGAGTGCCTGGACTGGCGAAGATCTTGGGTGAACGTTTGCGGCGCATGCCCGAACTGATGGAAAGTATTCATCCCACCGGACCAGGTCACTTTGGGTATGCCGGGCGCGGCATCGCTGCGCTGGTCAACCCCGACCGCTTGCGCCGCATTCTGACTAAGATGCTTGACGAGAACGAGTTCCTCGGCCCCCATGGCATTCGGGCGCTCTCCAAATATCACAAAGATCATCCCTTTGTCGTCCATGTGAATGGCCAGGAATATCAAGTGAACTATCTTCCGGCGGAGTCGGACACTGGCATGTTCGGCGGTAACTCCAACTGGCGTGGGCCCGTTTGGATGCCGGTGAATGCGGTGCTGATTCGTTCTCTGATGTCTTTTTACTTCTATTACGGAGACAACTTCAAGATTGAGTGTCCCACTGGCTCGGGCAAGCTGATGAACCTTTTCGAGGTGGCCCGCGAAATCGCCCACCGACTGGCCAGCATCTTTCTTCGGGATGAATCCGGCCGACGCCCCGTGTACGGCGGTACGGAGAAGTTCCAGACGGACCCGCAATGGAAGGACTACATCCTGTTCTTCGAGTACTTCCACGGTGACAATGGAGCGGGCCTTGGTGCCAGCCACCAGACCGGATGGACAGGCCTGGTAGGAAAACTGATCGAGATGTTCGGGCGCCTCGACGGGCAGAAGGTGCTGGACGCCGGCAAAGAAGGCGCCTTTGCGAAGGGACCAACCGAAGAGGTAGCAGTTGTTGCACGCTAACAAACCTCTCGATGAACGCAGGGCCCCGATGGAGAAAATAGCAGATTCGAGTGGTTGCGGGAAACCCATGTCCCTGGTAAAAAAAAACCGGCAGGGTGTAGGCCGGTTGCTCAAGCAGGCCTACACCCTTTGCTTCACCTTTGCCATCCTCCTATTCGCAGGCTCGGCTGTATCTTCGCCTGCCCAACTACCAAAAATTCCGGCACCGGAACCCAAAGCTGAACCTGCGGCGCCGTTGGATCCGCTGGGGCGCCAAACGCCTCGCAGTTCACTGATAAACCTCATGAAATACGAAGCAAGCGGGGACTACGCGACCGCCGCTCGTTTCCTGCAACTCCCTCCCGGCGAGAACCTGGAACAACTCACCAGGGAATTTCGGATGCTATCCCCGAACTTCCAGGGCGCCATTAACTTGCTCAGCGACGATCCGAACGGCACAGTGGAACCGGGGCTTCCGCTTGGCCAAGTACGTGCCGGTGTCGTAACGGTGGGTGGCACGAGCGCAGACATGATCCTGGTGCGCGTGGATGATCCTGTTGCAGGCAAAATATGGCTGGTTTCGCGGGGAACGGTGGAGAGTGTCCCGAAGCTATACGCCCTGCTAGAGAGGGAAAAGCCAACGGAAGCCAGTCGAATCAGGCGTGCCCTACTAAGCGGTCCCGTGATACTAGGGATGTCATCTACGCAATGGCTCGGCTGGCTGCTCTCGATCCCGCTCGCGTGGTTAGCTAGCCTGGCTGTCGACCTTTTTGCTGAGCGCACCGAGGCGAGCCTGGTGCAAGCTCCGCCACCTTCCTTTCCACACCGTCTGGGATACACCAGTTGGCATGCCGCTCAAGTGCATGATTGCCATCCTGCTGCACGGCGTATTCGTGTACTTGCTGGAACCTCCGATTTTGTACCGCACCTACTATGTTCGTCTCTTGGCCGCCCTGCTGGCGGCTTGTTTCGGATGGCTCTTTAGCAGGCTCTCTGACCAGGGCTTCGACCGCGCGTTAAACCGAACGCGAACGCACCACAATGCCGGGGAGTCGATGCTGATCCTGATGCAGAGACTTAACCGCATCGGCATATCTGATCATCGCCCTAGTCGTCGCGCTCGCATTACTTGGATTGAATGTGACTACCGCGCTCGCCGGACTCGGTATCGGCGGTCTGGCGGTCGCGCTGGCAGCACAAAAAACACTTGAAAACCTGATCGGCGGAATCTCACTGCTGCTAGACAAAGCAATACAGGTTGGTGATTTTTGCAAGATCGGCGACCGAGTTGGTACTGTTGCCGATATCGGGCTTCGCTCTTTGAAGCTCCGAACCCTCGACCAGAATCTGCTGGTTGTTCCTAATGGCGTGCTCGCGCAAATGCAGTTCGAAAACATGAAGGAACGGCCCAAATTGCTTCTCCAACAAACCTTCTCGCTCCGGATTGAAACCCAGGTTGAACAACTTCGGTTCGTACTGGACGGCGTGCAGAAGATGCTGGACGAAGAGCCCGCAGTCGAATCCGGAAGCTCAAGATTGCGCGTAACCAATTTTGCCGGCGCGGCTTTCGAGTTGGAGTTGTTCGCGTTTGTCAAGACCGGCGACTTTCGTGAGTTCACCGGTATTCGGCAGGAGATCATACTGAAGATAGTTGGAATCGTTGAGGCTGCCGGTACCCGGCTTGCAGCGCCCACTCGACTCACCTACGTGTCGACAGACGCAGGCGTCGACCCGGAAAAGGCAAGTGATATTGTGCGTCAAGTGACTGAACTGCGGACTAGTAACGCGCTTCAATTTCCTGCCGAAGCTCGAACCGGAACGAAATGAGCAGAGAGCCGCAAGTGGCGGAGTATCGATGGCAATCTCGCTCAGGCAAACCGGTGAGCATGAATACTCCTGTTGCGCCGTTTCTACGAGAGCGGAAGCCACGATTTTTTGAGGGACTGGATGCGCCTGACATCCGAACGATCCTCGGAGCTGGAATCCAGCAACGCTTTTTAGCAAATTCAGTGATCGTAAACCAGGGACATCCTGCGGAGCATCTATATCTGCTTCTGACCGGGCGCCTGCGCCGCTTCTTCCTGACGGAGGATGGGCAAAAAATAGTAATCCTTCGCGTGGCTTCAGGAGAGATTTTCGGCGAAGCGGCAGTTCTGGCTAAACCTGCAGAATACCTTGTCAGTAGTGAAACAATGACTGGTAGCAGCACGCTGGTTTGGAGTCGCCGCACCATCCGCGGCTTATGTGAGCGATTTCCGAGACTGGTAGAAAATACGTTGTTGATCTCCTTTGATTACCTCGCAGCTTATCGGGCGGCACACGCTTCTCTGATCTGTGATTCCGCCCCGCAGAGGCTTGCTCAGGTATTGGCCAACCTCGCCGATGGGATCGGTCAAAGAGTTCCCGGAGGCGTCGAACTCGACGTCAGGAATGAGGAATTGGCCAACGAGGCCAACATTTCTCCATTCACTGCAAGCCGCCTGTTAAACGCCTGGCAGCGCCAGGGAATTCTCGAAAAGCGCCGGGGCAAGGTCTTGCTTCGTTTCCCTGGCCGGCTGTTGCGGCATGACATGACAGCTTCGCATGATGGTCTGGGTATTGCTGGGCAGGACTTCTAAACCGCTCAGACAAGCAGTTCATGTTCGGTTGAATTACACATGACAATCGCGCCTTTCGAAAGGCCGCATCCGTGTATCCGTTAACAACCGCTACCGGGAACGAAAGCCCTTGTAACGTTTTTGCCACCCGACTCATAGTTTTGGCAGTGGTAACTGCAAATCATCAGCATTAGGCTCTGGGTGAGTGCGTCAGGATCCATTGGAATACGAAGAAGCGAATCCCATGCAGGTTGACCATAATTTCCCCAAGATCTCTATCGCCAGTTTGCTGCCATTGGTCCTGCTGGCCGTCGGAGACGTGTCAACGTCCGCTTGGGGTGATCGCAAGTCATTGACACTAAGGGTGTGGATGGTTTTGGGAAAATGGGCCAGAACCTGGACATGCGCTGACTGATACATGGATTCGAACGAACCCTTGGACCACCTCAACCTGTCTTTCAGGTTCCGTGCGCGAATTCAGACCAGCCGAATAAGATTCCTGGCGTGGATCACCAGCCATCCGGATGGCTGCGACCCGGAGAAGATACCCAGGACAAGCCATATTTATTGAACAACTACCTTTTAGTTGCTCATGAGCAACGACTGGGCATTCATCGCGCTGTAATACTCTTTAAGTCTTCAGACTTGTCAGCAGAAGGATCTCGATAGTGACTTCTAAAACGGCTGTACCGCTGGATAATCCGACGGAAACCAAAATTACGCAGGGGGAAACGCTTAGCTTCCCTTCTTCTGGTGGTCAGCTCTTCGAGGGATATTTCTCCTCGGCAAGAAGCTGGAAGTTTGGCAAGAGCGACCTGATCGATGCCCGCGGACGGCGACTATTCGAGACCACTGCCCTGGCCTGCAATGCGGATGCGTATCCTTTTCAGATACCCCTGGAGGCAAGAACCGGGCCAGAAGTACGGGCAGACGGCCACTCCATGCTAATGTTGTCCTCCTATGACTACCTGGGGCTGATTGGGGACCCACGCATCGACAGCGCAGCCATCGAGGCTATCAAGAAGTATGGTACGGGCACCGGCGGAGCCCGCCTGCTTACGGGCACAACCGACGAGCACCAGCGGATGGAACAGGATCTAGCAGCCTTTCGAGGGACAGAGGCGGCTATCACTTTTAGTTCCGGTTATGCAGCCAATGTCGCTGTCATCGGGGCGCTCTTCGGACCGGCGGATCGGGTGATCATGGATGCACTTTGCCATCGTAGCCTGACCGACGCTTGCAGATTTGCCGGTGTCCACTTGCAGCGATTCCAGCACAACGATCTGGAGTCGCTGCAGCAGGAGATCGAGAACGGGCCGCCTGCCAACCGTACGCTCATCATTACGGACGGCGTCTTTTCAATGGACGGCGACATTTGCCTTCTACCCGGAATCATCGAGATCAAGAAGAAATTCGGCTGCTTTCTGCTGGTGGATGACTCGCATGCTACCGGTGTACTGGGGGCTCATGGCCGTGGCGTAGATGAACACTTTGGCATTGCAGCGAGCGAGGTCGACATCTGGACGGGTTCGTTGGCCAAGGCCATTCCCGCTACCGGGGGATTTGTCGCGGGTTCGCGGGAGCTCGTCATCTTTCTGCAACATTCATCGTCACCTTACATTTTTTCCGCGGCATTGAGCCCCGCATCGGTGGCAGCAATCCGTGAAGGATTGATGATCCTCGCACAGGAACCGGAACGTGTGGCAAGAACCGCGCAGAACGCCAACTTCCTGCGTTGTGGTCTGCGCGACCTGGGCTATGACACCGGTCTCTCCGAGACGGCGGTCATTCCCGTCATTCTGAAGGACGAGGTGACGACGGCGCTGTTTGCGCGCAGGCTTCGCGATTACGGCATCCTTGCCGCTCCGGTTCTCTTTCCAGCGGTTCCGCAAGGGTCAGCACGGCTCCGGCTCTGCGTGACGGCGGCACACACGCGTGCACATCTCGAATTCGTGCTGGAAGTCTTTGGCAAGATGGCTAACGCTTAGAACCTGCCCCATCAAGACTCCAGGCCGCGCTCCTAAGTCCTTTATTTAACAAAGATGCATTGCCAATCCTCGTCCGCAGGGGCAAGAACAAAACCAGATTGGTAGGCATACCCCGTTAGATCCGGATTCGGATCACTGGGTAGGAGAAAATAGCGAGTTCCGTGGCTACACGTTACTGCAGAAATCACATTGCCTGATTGCTCATGAGCAACGATCCAACGACCGCCTCTCTATATCCTTAAATGAGTATGAGTCTTGTTGAAGCACGAGCTCCAAGACAGGCGGATCGATGAGCGTTTCGGCGAAGACGAAAGTTATGCAAAAGGACAGCTGGTTTTCGCTCTTCCTCTGGCCAGCTTTTCGAAGGCTATTTTTCGGCGACAACACGCTCTGAGTGTTCAGAGAATCGCTGATCCATGAAGTCACGCAGCTCTTAGAGAACTGCCCACGCCCCACAATTTCGATTCGATCCCTTGCGGAGCCATGAGAGAACAGATCGGGCCCGGAACTGTGGGGCCCCACTTAGCAGCCGAGTTGCGCAACGATCGCGTCAACAGGAAGGCGCGGAGCAAGCCGATGAACCGTTCACATTGCCCTGTAGGATCGCTGCGCCAGGAGGCGCAAAGGACGGCTGCTATTGGGCTTCGCATCGCCCAGGACAGTCTACGGCTGCGCTGGAGCTGGCTGGGGCAGCTGCGGTTCGATGAGGCGAACAAGACTGCAAACGAGGCGTTAAGCGCGTGGAACGAGCACATCCGCAAATGCGAGACTTGCCGTGACGCGAGCTTGGGGCTGATGTCGACCGGCATGAGAGTGGAGCTTGCATCCGCCCCCGCCATTTTGCTGGTGGATGATAATCACGCCCAATTGGAGCTTCTGGTTGGCATGTTGCAGCAGACCTATAGGATTGCAGCAGCGTTGTCTGATGGAGCCGCGGTCGTGGAGCAAGCCGCTACGCTGCTCCCCGACCTGATCATCCTGGATATCTCCTTAGGGGATGTGAACGGCTTTGAAGTAGCCAGACGACTGAAGAAGGCCGGTTGCCCGGCTAAGATCATCTTCCTGACACTCCACGAAGACATGGATCTCGCCGGTGCCGCCTTTGGTCTGGGTGCTTCGGGATATGTATTCAAGTCTCGCCTAAGCACAGACCTTGAAAACGCCATCACCGCTGTCTTAAGCGGAGGCCAATTCAGCTCCGTCAAGTGAGTAAAAACCCCAGCTCTCAAAAGCGAGACCCGGGCCACACACGTTATGGATGCCTAACATGATCACGCGGTCGATGTGCTAGACGGCGGTGCGAAGTGTCTTCACCAGGTCGCGGGTGATGTGCGATTTGCAGACGTATCCGGCTGCTCCCAAGTCCTGAGCGGCTCGAATGAAGTCTATGCTCTCGTGAACCGAAAGAAAGACAATCCTGGCAGGGCACCCAGTGCGTTTCAGCTGTTTCGCCACAACGAAGCCACTCATATCGCCCAGGTCGATGTCCAGGAGAATGACGTCTGGATTCAAGGTCCCAGCTTCGTCAAGCGCTGAAGCTCCGGAAGATAAAGTCCCAACGATCATAAACTCGGACTGGAGCAGATCGACCAGGACTTCGAGCATATCCGGACTGTCATCTACACACAGGAGTCTTTTCACTTCTAACCCACCCGTCGCGCATAGGATCAGGGCTTGTTGCGCGGATTCTGTTTGGGCAGCTACATCAAAGACTAGTCGGCGATCAGGCGGCTGAATACTAGCAAAATTGCTGGTTTTAGCAAGAAGAAGTCCATGCGAATCCCTTATCTTTATTCCGAGTTCCCGAGCTATACTGTTGCGGATGAATTCAGGGAGCTTGAACTTCTTACACCCCAGGACCTAAAAATGCTCAAGCGCAGTTCTCACGAACAGCGAAATACCTATGTTCAAGAGCACACCTGGAGGGAGGCCTTTGAACATTTGGCGGTTAGCGTCGCTCAATTGACTCTGGACGGCCGAGTGCTGAGTGCAAATGAGCAGATGTGTGAAGTTATTGGCCGGCAGGAGAGAGACCTGCTGGAGAAAAACCTCAACGAATTTTTCCTGGCAGAGGAATCGGGGCCTGAGTACAAGCGCGGCCTGGACCGGCTTATCGCCGGTGAGGTTCCCCGCTACTCGACCAATATGAGTGTCGTTAGATCATCTGGACAACCAGTCTGGGTGAACATGGTCTTTTCATTGGTACGTGACGATGTTACAAAAGAGCCTCGGAGCCTGGCTGCGGTCGCCAAAGATATCAGTTTTCTAAAGCGGGCCGAGCAGGATCTGCGCGACGCCGAAGTGGTGCGCGATGAGCTGAGCCGCAGAATGATGAATGCACAAGAGGCGGATCGTACCAGCATTGCGAGAGAACTTCACGATGATATCGGGCAGTCGCTTGCGGTATTGAAGATTCAGATGCTCCGCGCAGGCCAACCGGTATCCGGCCATCCTGAGATGGTGCACGCCAGCCTCAAAGATCTGTCCGTCAAGCTGGAAAAGATCATCAACAAGGTGAGCCGCCTTTCGCACAACCTGCACTCCTCGGAGCTGGAGTTGCTCGGCCTGGCGGTCGCAGTCAAGGGCCATTGCCGTGAATGCTCCGAGCAGCTGGGTATCCCGATACATTGTTCCTGCGATCATCTGGAGGAGAAATTGGACGGCATGATCGCGCTGGCCTTCCTCCGAGTGTTGCAGGAAGGACTGCACAATACAATGAAGCACAGCGGCGCCAAGAGCATCACGGTTCGACTGACTTGTTCCGACAACGATCTCAGCCTGGAAATACGTGATAACGGCGTTGGCTTCGATGTTGAGGCCGCGAGGCTCGCGGCGGGGCTGGGACTCATCAGCATGCGCGAGCGAATCCATCTGATTGGCGGCGAATTTCAAATCTGGTCCAGCCCCGGGCAGGGCACGAGAATCTTGGCCCGCGCCCCGATCGTCAAACAAACACTCTAGACCTTTCCCGCAAGCCTGTAACGGTGCAAGAGTCGCCTCTCAAGAGAGATCAGCATACCTGCCGGAAAGAAGCCTCACACTGCTGCGGCATCCCCACCGAACGGCTGATGCAGGAAACAACTCCTCACAAAGAAAATTGCACTGTTACCAGTGCAGGTTTCAGGTCACCAAAAGGGGGGTGAAATAATGGCAACGCTGCGTCAACGTAATTCACTATCGTTTCCGGGACAACTGCTTTCGGAAGGCTCTTGCGTTCACCCTTTTTCTGGAGGTTCATTGGTGAATTCGGAATCTGTTCCGAGGTCCGGCGCTACACCGCCGAGCCTAGCAGATCTGAAGCTGCTGACCGATGAAAAGTTAATGATGCAGCTGCAGGGCGGCATCAACGACGCTCTTGCGGTCTTGTTCGAGCGCTACCATCGGCTCGTCTTCGGTATTGCGCTAAAGATCGTCCGCGACCGTGGCGAGTCCGAGGACGTGACACAGAGCGTGTTTCTGGAAATTTACAACTCGATGGCACAATTCGACCCTGGTAAAGGCACACTCAAAGTGTGGCTGCTCCAATATGCGTACCATCGCGCGTTCAATCGCAAGCAGTACTTGAATACGAGGAACTTTTACAACCAGGGCGGAATAGAAGACCTGGGGCCGTTCTCCGCAGGCGATGTATTCGCCGGCGGGAAATACGCACCCGGAGAATTGCAAAGATTGCTGCATCAAGGGCTGGAAACACTGGGCGCACCTCAGAAGCGGGTCATCGAGTTGGCGAACTACGAAGGACTTTCCATGAAGGAGATTGCAAACAAAACCGGAGACTCTGTTTCAAATGTCCGGCACCATTACTATCGAGGGCTTCAGAAACTACGTTCTTTCATCACTCAACCCGTGAGCCGGTCGACATCAAGCAATGATAAGTGAGCATCCATACTATGAGGAGTTAGCTGCCCTGGCAGCCGGTGGATATCTCAGCGAAGAGGAACTGAGTGATCTCCAGAGGCACTCGGAAACCTGCGCAGATTGCAGGAACGCGCGCGCAGAATTCCGTGAACTTGTCCATTTCTGTTTGCCGCTTACCGAGCCCCGCCTTCACCGGCTCGTCGGCACGACTATGAGCCGCACCAATCCTGGCGCCAGCGAACGGTTTATGCAAAGGGCCTCGATGGACGGCATTACCTTCTCGCGCGGTGTCAAGAAGCTAGATTCCTCCCCCAGATGGCTTTTGAGTTTCGGTGCGCCGGCTGTGGGACTCGCTGCCCTGCTCATTGCACTCCTTTTCGGTTTGCGTCCTTCCTGTCATGCTCCGGTTCAGCGTAGTCAGGAAAATGTAACGCAGGCGCAACAGCAACTTGGGCAGCTGGCGCAGCAGAATTCCAGCCTCGGCGGGGCTGTTTCGAGGCTCCAGCATGCGCTGGCTGAACAGCAGCGCGAAGCGAATGACCTGCGCGCCCAATTGGCATCCCAAAATATGGCAGCGAACAGCGCCCGGCACGATGAAGAGCAGGCGCTATCAGCGGCGACGCTGTCAGCCTCCCACGACGCCCAGTCGCTGGAGGAGGCAGAAGCGCAACGGAAGATGCTGGAAAAACAGTTGGCCGATACCGAAGGCCAACGGTCCGGTTAAACCAGGCACGGGCTTCCGATCAGGCGGATTTGGTCGCGGCCCGGGCGCATATCAACGAGCTGTCGGAGCAGCTAAAAACCGCTACCACGAATGTCGACATGGAGCGTCAGCTGGCAACCGCAGGCAAAGACGTTCGCGATCTTATGGGCGCACGTCAGCTGCATGTAGTGGATGTTCGCGATACCGATCCTAATGGAAGCCGGAAAGCTTTCGGCCGTGTCTTCTTGACTGAAGGCAAGTCGCTTATCTTTTATGCGTTCGATCTGACTGACGCAAGAAAGATTAACGCGAAACAAACTTTTCAGGTATGGGGACAGCAGGAAGGGAAGGCGACTTCGCTGCGCAGCCTAGGTTTCTTATATGTTGACGACAAGACACAACGACGTTGGGCGCTCAAAACAGACGATCCTGCGGCGGTAAAGGAAATCGACTCGGTGTTTGTCACAGTGGATTCGGAGGGGGCGCCAAAAAGCCCAGCAGTCAACGGCTTCTTTACGCCTACCTAGGCGAGGCCAATCACCCGTAGGCGCAAGCTCGTTTATAGTGACCGGAGATTCCTTCTAGACGAGGAGCATGACGGCCATGGTCCGCCTCGCCGTTTCCCTTTTTCTCGCTCTCTGCCTTACGCCTCTTCTCGTGTTGGCACAGAGCGACACAGCGACCGTCTCGGGGCTGATAACAGACAGTAAAGGCGCCGTGCTGGTAGGAGCGCAAGTGCGCGCGGTATGTGGACGCTGGCACTCGATCCACCGCACTTACCAACCATAACGGTGTGTATGTGCTCCACGGTCTTTGTCCCGGACAGTACCGGCTCATCGTCGACAATCACGGATTCCAACAAATTGTGCTGGTGGGTTTGGTGCTTAGCGCGCAAAATGCGGTGGGGCGTAACTTTACCATGGAGATTGGGTCAGTCATCGAGTCCCTCACCATCACTGCGACCGGCCAAGCCGTGAATATATCTCCTGCGGTTGGCACCGTTGTGAACCCGCAGTTCGTCGAAAACCTGCCGCTCAACGGCCGCAGCTTCCAGTCGCTGATCGGCCTTACGCCTGGTGTTGACTTCGTTCCCATAAGTGGGGGAGGAGGAGGAATCAGCAACGGTGAGTTCAGCATCAACGGGCAGCGGACGAACTCGAACTATTTCACCGTGGATGGCGTTAGCGCCAACTCGGGTTCGTCGTTTCAGTTTGATCCGGACAAACCCTGGGCGGTACCCTCCCCTCACTGACCGTCAGCGGAGGGACCAATGGACTGCTTCGGTGGACGCCATGCAGGAGTTCCGCGTACAAACCTCGACCTTTGCCCCGGAGTATGGGCGCAGCCCCGCCCAGGTCTCCATCGTCACCCGCTCCGGCACCGCCCAGTTTCATGGTACGGTGTACGACTACCTGCGAAACAACGTGCTGGATGCCCGTAACTACTTCGACCAACCCCCCTGCCGATGCCGCCACGCCGTCAGAATGACTTCGGCGGAACGATCGGCGGCCCCCTCATCAGAAATCGTACTTTCTTCTTCTTTTCCTATGAGGGCTTGCGGCTGCTGCTACCGCAGACGGCCACCGGCAACTTCTATACAGCGGCAGCTCGCCAGAACGTCGCGCCTGCTTACCAGCCATTGATGGCGGCCTTCCCGATGCCGGACGGACCCCTCAATTCCGATGGCCTGACTGCCCCTCTCACCGTGGGATAATCCACCCACGTCTCTTGATGCCTACAGCCTGCGTATCGACCACACCATCCATCAGCACCTGAGTCTGTTTGCCCGTTACAACCATGCCCCCTCCACAGAATCGGTACGCACCTGGTCTGAAGACCAGAACTTCACTGACAATGCCGACTCAGCCACCGTCGGTGCTACCTGGGTCTCCACCTCAAGCGTTGTCAATGACTTCAGAGGAAACTGGAGCCGGGACAGGGGCGGGAACTATTTTGTTATAGACAGCTTTCACGGCGCGGTGCCACCGCCGGATGCAGCGATGTTCCCGCCGGGCTATAGCAGTAGAGCTGACCGGATTTTATTTTTCCCTCCTGGTTCCGATGGCGGATCACCAAAGGCCCTCAGAAGTCGAATGCTCAGAAACAGCTCAACTTCATAGATAACTTCTCTGTTACGGCCAGGACGCACCAGCTTAAGTTTGGAGCTGATTTTCGACATCTGAATCCTGCTAGCGACACCGACAGCTACAGCTTTTTCATCGGAGCAAATAGTTACGCCACCTGCAGACAGGAATACTGGATTCGTGTCTGAACTTTGGCGGAGCCGCGATCACTGCTACGATTGACAACTATTCCTTCTTCGCCCAGGACATTTGGGAGACGTCGCGGCGCCTACCCTGACCTATGGCCTGCGTTGGGAGATCAATACCCCGATACACTCCGTCACTCCTGGGAAACCACTCTACGCGGTGACAGGAATCTTTGACCCTGCACCATTTGGCCTCGCCCCCGCAGGTACGCCGCTTCGCATACGCGGATCAACAACTTTGCGCCCCGCGTGGGCGGTGCCTTCCAGCTGGCTCCGCAAACGGTGCTTCGGGGCGGTTTTGGACGCTACTATGACCTGGGTTATGGGGGAGGACTGGCAGGGACCATGATCTATTTTCCCTATGGCCTTCGAACATCATTTCCGGTCCCAGACCCTTCAATTTAAGCAACCCCGTCTTCCAGCCCCCTGCCTTTACACTCGTGCCCGGTAAGGGCACTGCGTATATCGATGCGGTCGACCCTCATCTGAAGGTCCCTTTCACCTATGAATGGAATCTCGCGGTCCAGCGCGGGCTTGGAGCGAATCAGTCGGTGTCGGCGACCTACGTCGGCGCGCACGGAGCGAGTCTTCTCCGTGAAGATTCCATCATCTCGACCGTGGCCATACGTTACCTTTGCCACCCACAACGGCGATTGGTCCAACTACAACGCGCTTCAACTCCAATTTCAGCGGCGTATGGCACGGGGCTTCCAGGCCCTCATTGCCTACACCTTCGCTAAGTCCACCGACACCGCTTCGGAGGATACCGCAGGCAGAATTTGGACGACCAGTTTAAGCAATGTGAACGTCGCTTCAGACCTTGGGCCTTCACGGTTCGATGTGCGCAATTCGTTCTCTGCGGCGGTCTCCTGGCAGATACCCTCGCCACACTGGAACGGACTCAGTGACGTTCTGCTGCGGAACTGGCAGATCGACAGCATCGTCCGGATCAGCTCAGCTGAGCCGTACGACGTAACTGCCCACGTTTATTCTCCCCTGTTCTATGAAACATGGCCCAAGGTTGTGCCCGGAGTGCCTTTCTACCTACCCGCCCCCGGACAGCCAGGGGGCAGAATCCTGAATGAGAACGCCTTTACGCCGCCACCTTCAGGACAGCAGGGCAACCTGCCGCGCAACT
>CAWFBI010000007.1:0-1553701 GCA_963814015.1 uncultured Acidobacteriaceae bacterium | reverse complement strand
TGGTGGCCGGCAATGGTACTCACGGCTACTCCGGTGACGGAGGACCCGCTACCAGTGCTGCCTTGGGAATGTTCCACCGGAAGGCGTGGCTATGGACGGCTCCGGAAACATCTTTATCGCAGACACAGATAATTCCGTGATTCGTGAGGTCACGCGTCGAATAGCAACATTTCCACGGTAGCCGGCACTTACTATCAGCCGGCACCCAGTGCTCTACTCGGCGATGGGGGGCCAGCGACCAGCGCGAAGCTCTGTGATCCTTTCGGAGTTTTTATAGATGGCTCGGGCAACATTTTCATCGCGGATACGGACAATGGGGCGATCCGCGTTGTGAATACCGGGACCTGCGATTACTCTTGCCGGAGTTATAATTCAGCCTGGAACCATTCAAACCGTGGCTGGCAATGGCACTAACGGCTACTCCGGCGATGGCGGGATTGCGACCAGCGCCCAACTTGATCTTCCCGAGGGGTTGTTTGTCGACGCCTCGGGAAACATTTTCATCGCGGATACAGACAATAACCGCATCCGCGTGGTGAACACGGGGACAGCGCCAATTACGATTGCCACAGTTCGATTCCGGCAGGCGACATTCAAACCGTGGCTGGGGACGGAACCGCGGCTATACCGGCGACAGCGGCCCGGCTATCAGTGCGGAACTCAACATTGCCGAGCGGCGTGTTTGTCGACAGCGCCGAGGACATTTTCATCGCCGATACAGCGAACTCCGTGATTCGCGAAGTGGCGGCATCGAGCGGCGTTATCGCCACCGTGGCTGGCGACGGAACTGGAACGGCTACTCTGGCGACGGCAGGGCAGCCACCAGTGCGGAACTGAACTATCCCAGCAACATCTTCGTGGATTCTTCAGGAGACATTTTTATCGCGGATACGGACAATTTTGTGATTCGCGAAGTGTCGAGTCGACCGGCGTCATTCAGACCATCATCGGAAATAACACTCTGGCTTATTCCGGCGATGGCGGTATGGCGGTGAATGCGGAATTGAACGCTCCCGGAGGCGTTTTCGTTGACGGCGCGGGAAACATCTTTATCGCCGACTCCGCCAGCTCGGTAATTCGGGAAGTCGTGGCGAGCACTGGCGACATTCAGACCGTGGCGGGAAACGGCACTCTTAGGCCGGCTACACCGGTGACGGCGGTGCAGCCACCAGCGCGGAACTCGACAGTCCTGAAGGCGTCTTCGTGGATAGTTCGGGGAATATTTTCATTGCCGATACGAAATAATTCCGTGATTCGCGAGGTCGGTGGCCTCGAGCCGGAGACATTGTCACGGTGGCCGGCAACGGCACATTAGGCACGGGTTACTCCGGCGACGGCGGAGCCGCTGACCAGTGCGGAACTCAGTGAGTCCTTTCGGCGTCTTCGCAGACAGCGCAGAGAACATCTTCATCGCGGACACAAGTAATTCGTGATTCGCGAGGTGACGGCTTCGACCGGCAATATCAACACCGTGGCGGGCAATGGCAGCAGTGTACTCCGCCGGGCGCCACTGCCGTGTGGGGATAGCGGAATCGCCACCAGCGCACAGCTCAGCTTTCCCGTCGGCGTATTTGTCGACGTTCAGAAAACATCTTCATTGCCGATACATCCGACTATCGCATTCGCGAGGTCACAGCCTCGACCGGCATCATTGCCACCGTGGCCGGGACCGGTGGACGCGGCTACGCAGGCGACGGCGCCGCTGCCACCAGCGCTATGCTGGATACTCCTTACGGTCTTTTCGTCGACGCTGTCTGGAGACATCTTCATTGCGGACACAGAAAATGCTGCGATTCGCGAGGTCGTAGCGGCCACTGGGTTCATTCAAACCGTGGCCGGGATACCGGCCACGCTGCCGGAAACCCCACGGCTGGTTTCTCCGGCGATGGCGGCCAGTCCACCAGCGCGCGAACTCAACTCGCCCTCAGGCTTGTTTGGCAATTCTGCCGGCAATCTCTGTTGATTGCCGACACGGAAAACTCGCGCATCCGCGAACTGGTTCCAACCATCTTTGTCACGGTTACACCGAATCCAGTCAATGTGGCAGTCACCGACTCAGCAGCAATTCACGGCGATGGTGACCGGAACCGAGCAATACATCCGTGACCTGGCAGGTGAATGGAGTGGCGGGCGGTAACTCGACTGTACGGGACAATCTCGACCGCTGGATTATTTCAGGCGCCAGCAACTATTCCGACGCCAGCCACAGTCACGGTAACCGCAATCTCAACGGCTGATGGCACCACCTCGGGATCGACACAGGCAACGATTGTCGCAGCCGGCGGTGCTGTGAAAGTCACGGTAGGATCCAACCCGCCTGCCACCGAGGTTTATACGGCCACGACGCAGAGCCTTCATCGCAACTGTAACCGGGACGACCAACACCGCGGTGACCTGGCAAGTGAATGGAGTGACTGGCGGCAACGCAACATTTGGAACTGTTTCCACTTCAGGGCCTCTACACCGCGCCGGCCGCCGTGCCGTCGCCAGCAACGGTCACGGTCAAGGCAGTCTCGCAGGCGCAACTCGAGTGCCACCGGCGCCGAATCTTCCTGATCGTCACCGAGCCGTCTGCGGCGGAGCCTATGCCTCAAACCACTTCTCCGGGAAGCATCGGCGACGTATTCCCTTCTGTTGAACGCAAATACTGGCGCTCCGAGGCAAGCCGATCAAGCTCTCGTGTCTTACAGAGTTCACTTGCCAGCCAGGCGCCACCTGCACGTTTTTCACCTTCCACGATTACGCCAGCGACCTCAGCGGTGCCGTTTGCGCTGACCATCAACGTACCCTCTGGTGCGGCCTCCTCGAGAAACCAAGCGGAATGCGCCTGCAGCTCTACTTCGCTTTTGTGCCGCTGGCGGGTATTTTGTTTGCCGGCGCCGGACGCCGAAATAAGCAACGGCGTTGGCTATGGCTGGCACTGCTGTGCGTGTTTCTGATTCTGCTGAATGCTTGCGGCGGAGGAGGCTCGAGTTCGGGTCCATGAATCCACTACTTGGAACTTACAACGTCCAGGTTCAAGGAACGACATCAGCCCAGCCGAATCCAACGCAGTAACGATCACCACTGCAGGCTTTGACCGTGCAATGACGGTGATCAGGTGGCGGGGAGCAGTGAGCGCGGTGCAGGAGTTGCGCGGGCTATTGCAGCGACGGCCGCTGCAGTTGCTCGTGCTGGCTGGCTTGCTCACCGCTGTCGCCGGCGCGTGCCCTGCTCTTGAAGTTCTGCGTTCTCGATCTGGACATCTGGTGGCATCTGAAGGTGGGCGACTGGATCGTCGAGCACCATGCGGTTCCTCACACCGGCATCCTTTCGCGCACTGCAGCCGATCGGCCGTGGGCGGCCTACAGCTGGGGTTACGAGGTGCTGCTCTCACGCGCCTATGCCTGGTTCGGACTGGTGGGCTCGGAGTGTTTCGGACTCTGCTGACGCTGGCCGTTGCCTATGCCGTGTACTGGATGGCTCGCAGGCTTTCAGGAAAGTTCTGGGTGGCGTGCGTTCTGGCTACGGTTACCTGCTCGGCGTTTCTGTTCAGCCTGATGCCACGGCCGGTTTTTCTGTCGATGATGCTTGTTCGCGGTAACGCTCACGCTGATTCTGGCAGTCGCATCGCCGCGGCCGTGCGCATCTTCTGTACTGGCTGCCGCTGGTGTTTCTACGTGTGGGCGAATCTGCCACATTCAATTTATTTATGGCATCTTCGTAGTTGGGCTTTTCACTCGGAGTGCACCTGTTACAGCAACTGGGGGCGCATTTTGGCATCATCGCGGATTTCGCGTTGCCATCAGGACTGCCCGCGCGCAAACTAGTGCTCATCTTCGCCGCCTGCTTGCTGGCCACTTGTCTGGGACCATACTCCTATCACTTGTATCCCATAGTTTTCGCCTACGCGGGGTCGAAGTTTCCTTACACTTTCATTCGCGAGTTTCAAGCTCTCAACTTTCGGGCCTACAGCCACTATGTGGAACTGTTGCTGGCTGGCGCTGCCTTCTTCACTCTGGGACGGCAGAAGCGCGTCGATCTGTTTAAGCTGGCGCTGCTGACCGTCGCCAGCGTCGTTGCCTTCCGCACCATGCGCGATTCATGGTTCCTCTGCATCACAGCGGCCGCCTGCATTGCGGACTCCCGTCGCGAAGAAGTTGATCCCGAACCCAGCGAGACTCTTCCAGAAAAGGCTGCGCTGGCGGGTGTGCTGGCTCTGTTCCTGTTTCTGATCGCCCGCAACACCGGTTTTGATACCCGCGGCCTGGACGCCGCCATGAGCAGTGTGTTTCCCGTGAAGGCCGTCAACTTTCTCCGCCAAAATCCCCAGCCGGGCCCGCTCTACAACACCTTCGACTGGGGCGGATTTCTCACCTGGTATATGCCGGACTATCCCGTGGCCATCGACGGGCGCACCGATCTTTACGGCGATGAACTGGATTTGCGCTTTTTCCAGACGCAGCAGGGCGACGCATCGTATGTGGACGATCCTTATCTCAATGCTGCGCAAGTCGTGCTGCTCTCGAAAAAAGTTCCACTGGCCAGCGTGCTGCTGTCGGATCCGCGCTTCAGTCTGATCTTTCAGGATTCGCTGGCGGTGGTGTTCGTGCGGCGTTAGTCAATGCCGGCGACAGGCCGGAATTCGACCACCACAATTCCGTTAAAGTCTCCGATCGGTTGCGCCGTAAACGCGCCGCTTGAGGAGTTGGCGAGCCACTCTATCGTCGGATAGCACTCGGGAGTTCCGACGGCAAGAAACCTCTGACGCTGCTGTGTGGCGGCCAAGATGGTTTGGCTGCCGATGCGCATGGCTTCATCATTCAGAGAGAACGGAAGCAGGACCACCGGTGCGTTGACCGGGTAATAGCTCAGTTGCGAAACCAGAGCATTTTCACTGGCGAGATCGACCGGCAGGGGCTCGAAGTTCGACTCTATAAATGCGCTGCAAGTCAGGACTGGTGCTCTGTCCTTGGCGGCATTCCTATTCACGAGTTCATGCGCTTGCTTGAAATTCAGTTCGTGCTTGCGAGAATTCGGTGAGTTGTAGCATTTGAACACCGTGACTCCCACTAAGCCCACGCAGAAGATCTGCCTCAGTAATCGAGAGTCGACGCGGGTCATCAGCAGGCCCCAGGTCAACGCGCTGCCGGGTGCAACCACGAGAAAGTAGCGTGGGATGACCAGATGCAGCGGAGTGACGGCACTGACGCCGAGCAAAATGCCTGCTGGAACCAGAGCCAAAAGAAGGCACAGCACGCCTGACGCGAAGCAGTCGCGTCCCGGCAGCTTTACTTTCCGAACCAGAGCAGCGAGAAAGATCGTCGCCACGAAGCCAATCAGCGTCTGCATGGGCACGAGTGTGTTTAGCGCGATCCACTTCGGGGGCAGTTCCTGGACGATGTGAGTATCCCTCGTGTGATATAGGCTCGCGACACGGAAAATCAGCGGAAGAGCGAGCAGCGCAAACGAAGCGAGCACTGCCACCAGTTGCCGCGCATCTGCCCTGATGGAGCGGTATCGCAACGCCAGATAGTAAATCGCAAAGGCTGGCAGGATGGCGCCAAACAAGTAATGGAAGTAGAGAATCCCCGCCGCCGCGGCGCCGAACAGGATTGCCTGCCACGTCTGATGTCGCGTCATCCACAGGATAAAAATAAAAATCGTAAAATTGGTTGCCAGCAAGGCAAACGCGTACGGCCGTGCATCGGTCGCGGCAAACACCACGTTGGGTTCCAGGCAAAAAAACACGCAGGTGAGAAACGCGATCTCCGGGTCAAAAAGCTCGCGGGCGCTGCGAAACAGAAAGTAGGCAGCGCCCAGCATGGCCAAGGTGGACGGAATTTTGAGTGCGATTTCCTGGCTGCCAAGAATCGACTTGGCCACCCATAGGGTATAGAGATATCCGATCGAAGAAGGCATTAGCGCCGAGCGGCTCCAGATCTTCGAGAAGCCGCCGCTGACCTGCCAGTAGGCAAGAGTCTCGTCTAACCAGAGAGGCGCCGGCAATGCAAGCAGCCAGATCGACAAAGAAGCCAGCAGAGCCACGGGATAGACAAGTTTGGAGAGAATGGAGGCAGGTTTTTCAATGCTGGTCTCGACCGTGGTTGCCGTCGCCACCTCCATGTCCTCACTTTTTCCCTACGCGCCCACCCGGGTGCAAACCCATAGCCGCGACCGAGCCATTTGGGTTATGCGCGGTCTCGTGGCATGCCAGCACGCAGGTATTGGTCGCGCGATTGTAAGAGATGGGCGCGGGTCCGTTCTGGGCAACCACGTTGACATCAAAATTCACCAGCCGCTGGCCACTAATATTCGGGTTGATGCCTCCCAGTCCGTGTGCGGTGTGACAAACCGAACAGGTAAAGCCGGCGTTGATGTGGCTCTGGTGCTGGGTGAAGCTGGCGTTGCTCAGGATATTGCTCAGATTGTGACATTTGCCGCACATCGCGTAAGGCCCATTCACGCTGAGATCGGGGTTCCGAAATAGATTCGTGATCAGCTGGCCCGGCCCCGACCGTCTGGTTGAATTCGTATCGGCGTTCCAAAATGTGAGTCCACTTGGATCCGTGCGGACCGTTCGGGCCTGTGCCCCCGAACTCGCGATTGTCGTCGCTGTTGTGGCAGTCGGTGCAGAAAATCTGCGTTCCCATGGCGCGCCCCTGGGTCGTACCATCCAGATCCAACATCGTATTCAGCAGGCTGGGCTGGGGTAGAGAACTGTTGTTGACGTGGGTGACGGGATGGCTCGAGGTGGAGGCTGCGCTGAATTGCGGAATGATGTTCAGCGGATCGCCAGCGGAGGCCGCCCGCACGGGAAGGTATCCGTAGATCGGCCGAACCGCTTTCCCGGCGCTGCTTCCGTGACAACGAAAGCAGTTCTCATATTGATTAACCGCAGGGTCAAGTACGGACATTCCGTCGGTGGCGCTGATTCCGGCAATATCCTTCTGAGAGGTGCGGATCAGAGGAGGTGGTGGAAAGACTCCCACTTGGCTCGACGAATGCCCGTTGTGGCAATCTACACAAGTCGCATGCCGGTTGTTGTTCAGCAGCGCGCTCTCGGCGGCGTCGTGCGGATTCGTGGTTGTAGGGAATGGATGCCCCACCTTGGGAGCAGCGTACTCGGCGAAGACGCTGGGCGGCGCGGGCGAGATAGTGGTGCCTCCATTGTGGCATGCGATACAGTCCTGCTCATTTTGTCCGCGAAGCAGCCGCGCCGGCCCCTGGGCGTTGTGCGGCGCGTGGCAGGAAATGCACGCATCCTTGGCCACAGTTGGATAACTTCCTACATTCGCCTGAGGAGAAAGCTTGTTCTGCACCAGGGCATGGGCGCTCGTGGCCCAATCCGCAAGTGGGTTCAGCTTGCCGCCGATTTGCCGGGTTGGGTCGTGGCAGGCCAGGCACATTCGTCCGCTGGAACTGTCGCGCACCAGAAAATTCAGCGAGACTTGATCTTTATTCTGCACATGCGGATCGTGACACGATGTGCACTCAACGTTGCCATGGATGAGCCGCACCGCCCCGGTAGGATCTCCGGTGGTGCCTTTCGCGGCCAACGAAGCAATCAGATCGATGTTGTCTTTCAAGGGTAAGGCCAGAGCGAAGGGGTGCGAGGGCTGCAGGTTGTTGCCAAACACATCGTATTCGTACATCGATCCAAACATGGTGACCTGGCCGTAGACCACGGTCGTGCCCGGAGCCACCGTCCCATCGTGACAGGAGAGGCAGAGATTGCTGTCGGCTCCGAGCACCGGCTGCGTCCCTCGATTTTTCTCGGTATTACTGGTGTACAAACTGTAGCTCTGGGTCGTGAGCTTCTGGTTCCACAGTGGCTCCTTGCCGCTGAGTCCGGAGTGCGGTTCGTGGCAATACATGCAGAAATCGGGCCGGGCGCCGGTGATGGGAGACTTGCTTCCCGGACCGAGGTCGTGCGAACCGATTACGTCGCCCGAGAACTGGGCCAGGAGCGTTCCGCCGGTCAGCAGAATTGTCAGGCAAACGGATAGGACCCTGAGCCTCACTACATTCCTTCCTTGGCTGATTTCTTCAAGCCAAAATAATGAAATACCTGAATCCTGCGGTTAAAGGAGTCCACCACGAAAATCCGGTCGTCGTGGTCGATGAACAACCCTGTGGGCAATTGGAACTCTCCCGCCTGCGTACCTCTCTTACCGAAGTAATACAGAAGATCGCCCTGGCCATTAAATACCTGGACCACCCCCCACAGACCGTCAACGACATACAAATCGTCCTCGGAGTCGACCCCAATCCCTTTCGGCCGGAACATATTTCCACTGCTGTCGCCAATCTTTCCGATGGCGTAGCGGAAAGATCCGGAGCGGTCCAGTACCTGTACGCGGAAATTCATCGCGTCCACTACGATCAGGTTCTGCCCGTCCAGCCGTAACTCCGTGGGGAAATTAAATTCGACATCGCCTTCGCCATTTTTCCCGATGGTCTGCAGAATGCTGCCCTGCATGTCCATCATGAATATTTTGTTACGCAGAGTATCGGTCACATAGATGTGCTGCGCGGCGGAGTCCACTGCGATTCCCGTAGGGCGCTTGAAATACCCCTCACCGCCCTTTAAGCTGCCGATCACCCGCTCGTACTTTCCGCTGGAATTGAACACGAAGATCTTGCCGGACTCCGAATCCGTTACGTAGATGTTGTCCTGGGCATCGACCGCGACGCACTGCGGCGATACCATGGGATCCTTTTCTTTGTCCTGGCGCTCCAGAAACTTGTACTTCTGCTGCGCAAAATCAAAAATATGCACGCCGCCGGCGCCAGGGTCGGTGACGATGATCCGCCCGTGGGAATCGGTGGCTATGCCGTAGGGCCGTACGAGATTGCGGAACTCGGGCTCCCCGGCTACGAAGTCTACCAACCGATTCCAGAAGCCTCGTTTCGGCTTCACTTCGCGTTCCGAGCCGAAGCTGCGTTCGTAGGTCAGCTTTCGACCTCCCTCCAGCAAGAGGTCCGGAGGGGCTGGTTCATTGGGTTTCTGGGCGTGCCGCGAAGCCCAGCCCGGAATCGGGAGGAGCAGCAGAACGATGAGCGTCCTCAGCTTGAGCGCGACCCGCATCTTAGATTCGCTTCCTACAGTTGGCGCGGGCTAGAAGAAGTTGAACCATCTGGATACTCCAAAGTAGAACGATGACACATTCTCTGGCGGGGCGCCGGACGCGCTAAAGCCCTGCACCAGCCTGCTGTACCCGCCCGTCACATACATCTTACGGAATTGGTACTGAAAAAGCGTGTTGATCTGCTCTGTGTTGTTCCAGGATGCGACCCCTCCCAGGTTGGTGTTGCTGTTTGCCTTGGCGAAGCTGGCAGAAATGGTCAGCCTGCGCAGCGGATTACTGCCCAAGCCAAATGCATAACTCTTGCCGCCATAGAGGATAAGATCACCGGGAGACACGATGGGTGGAATTGGGGCTGTGACCAACCCGAATCCGGTCTGGATGGCATTGCCACTCGACTTCGAGTACGAACCGGTCACACTGATCCAACGCGAATAGGAAAGAGCACTGTTGTAACTGTCGCTGCTGTTCGTCGTTCCCTTTTGCTCGGTTAAACCTGTCTGGCTGAAGCTGGCGCCCGCACTCCATGAGAACTTTCCAAAGCGCCGCCTCACGTTACCCGAGTAGCTGTAGAAAGAGGCCATGTAGGTTACCAACAGGGTTTGCACGTTCTGCGCGTAGCTGAAAGACCCTCCCGTGACCCATTTCCCGAATCGACGGTTGTAATTGGCTGTGGCACTCAGCCCGAGTGCGTTGAGATTCGAATTGCTAATGGTGTTGTCAGTGGCGGTAAAGGCAGTGTTCAGGTTGCCGCCGAACAAGGTCCGTCCGTAGGTCATGCCGCCACCGTAGGAATCGGCTGAGAAGCTCTCGCCCAGGAAGTATTGTTCGCGATGGTCAGCCAGCGCCAGTGCTTGCATGTTCGGCAAAATCGCATAGCTGGCATTGCCTAACAAGTCGAAAGAGTGCGATCCCTGTCCCAGATTCGGTGGCGGAGCCACGCCTCCTGCCGCGGTGATCGACTGGTACAACACGCCTTCAAGATTGTCGGAATAGTCGGTGCTGACCGAAAAGTGGAATTTGTTAGTCGGCTGAAAGCCTGCGCTTGCGGTGTAAGTATCGATGTTGCCGCTGTAGTTATTCCCGTCAAAATCCGAATTGACGTCCGAGCTGTTATAAGTCCCTGAAAATGATCCGTGGAGGGGAAGAACGTGTCCCAGGGAAAATCCGTAGCCACTGTTGCTTGAAGTCGCGGTCTCCTCCGGCGAGTTCTGAAGAATTTGCGGTATCTGCGAGTGCGAGCTTCCATCCGAATAGTAGGCCCCGAGATTGAAACCCTCCAGCGTGTATCCCGACCGAATGCCAAATCCATGCGAGGCAGTACTCCCGCTATCATTCGAACCGTATATCGAATACTGGTTGCTTCCCGTCTGGAAGTTGGCAGAGAGGCTGGGCAGGCCGGGCACGAGTTCCGCCCAACTGACCCCGAAAGTGTCGCTGTCGCCATGCGTCGTGTAGTTTGCCAATCCCGGGACCGCGAAGTTGCCTTCACTGTTGTAGGCCTTGGCATAGCTCACCGATCCGGGAAAATGGCTGCCACCGAAAATCGAAGTGCTCAAATTGACCCCGCTGGCGTTGGAAAGGGATTGAAAGGAAGAGTTGTCCCGTGCCTGGTTCACGTAAGGCGAAACCGTGAAGGACAGAAAGTTGGGGTTGTAATAAAAACCGGATAGCGTGCCCGTTCCGCCGAGAGACAGGCTATGGTCAGAGGTGATCAGGTTTCCGTAATCTCCCGTATATCCTGCGGACACGGTGCCGTTCAGGTTCATGTTGAGGTTGTCCCCGACCGTGACCTGCCCCGCAGCCGGCAGCATCGGCAGGAGAAATCCCAACAGCACCAAACCCGCATTTCGCAAACCACCGGCCACCTGGCACCAACCTCCTGCTGTCTGGGCAGCAGTTCTGATCCCGTGTCGTCTTCTGGCTTCCCCACTGCGATGCGACTGCGTTCCGTAGCCCTTGGATCCCGCTCCTTCGCTGCCGGATTGGGGCTTTCGACGGCCAACGCAGCCACCCATTTCGTTCCTCTGTGGTAGACAAAAGCACGTTCCCGGCCAGAAATGGGAACACGATTAAACGCTTTTTAAACAGAGAGATGGGTGGAATTGCGGGCGTGTCAGGCAGGCCGAATCTGGGCCATATAACCCAGCCAAAACAAGATCATAAGGCATTTGGCGCATGAATTGCTTTGCGAGGAAATCGCACGGTGACGGGGAGACGTTGTAGGTCTGGCACGGGCGTCCTCGGCAGCCGGGCGGGGACACCCGGCCGCCATTCGCAATCGCCAGTCATGATCTCTACAGCTCTTCCACTTTTGCATTCTTTCGCAGCCGCTTGTCCAGGGCGGCGCGAACTTCATTGAGCTTTTTCTTTTCCAGCTCTTTCTGCAGTGAGTCTTTCACATCCGCAAACTTCATTTTCCCGGCCAGGATGTGCTGGTTCAGCCGGACTATGGTAAACGCCTGCTCAACCTGAATGATATCGGTGACTTCGCCAGCTTTGATGGCCAAAAGCGCTTGGACTACCTGGGGCGCGAGTTTCGCGCGGTCCACGGCCTTATGATCTCCCATCATCACCCGGTAGTCGTCCTCGGAGATCTTTTCCGCCAGCATCCCGAATTGCTCGTAGTTCGTGGTCGCTTTGGCCTGCTTCAGCGCATCCTCGGCGCGCTTGCGCTGCTCTTTCATGTTCGCCGGCGTAGGCTTTTGCGCCGGCAGGAAAGAAATTGTCTGTATAGCAAAGGCTTCCGGATATTCAAAACGAGCCGGGTTCTTGTCATAGTAAGCCTTGGTCTCGGCCAGGGAGACGGTCGACTTGCGGTCCACTTCCGCCTTGAGCATGGCGTCAATCAGCAACGAGCGCCGGATCTTGTCGTCCAGCGCCTTCTGCGAACCGTGAAACTCCGAGTTCAGAAACTGCTTATATTCGTCCGGGCTGCTGAATTGATTTCGGAAGTCCGCCTCCGCCGCTTTCAGCTTCGCCGGCGGTATGGTCATCTGTCGGCGCACCGCCTCCTGGTACAACAACTCCTCAAAAACAAGCATCTGCAGGGCGCCTTGGCGGATCTGGGGCTCAAGTTCCGGAGGCACCTGACCATTGTGTTGGCGCGCATAAGGAAACAAAGTGTACATTTCGCGCATCAGGTCACGATCAGTCAATACGGCTCCGTTTACCCGGGCAACGGGCTTGCCCGTGGGTTGCGGTAGCACGCTTGCCGGTTGCGTTACAGTGGCACTGGGTGTGTGGGAGACTGCGAGTTGTTGGGCCTGGGTCGTCATTGGTGAGAGCGCCGCCAGAACCAGGACGCTGACTGATAGTTGGTATCTCATAAGCCATCCTCACTCATAAAAATAGGGGAGAGGTTTTTCTCTCCCCTCGGGTAAAAAAGCCGACAGCTTAGAAAGTCGTCGGGATGGTGTAGCTGCCATTGGACTCGTTGGCCTCTCCACCGTGGCATTGGCGGCAGAATTGCGCCGTCTGGTTCGCTCCAGCTGTGCCGCTCGCCGGGTTGTAGGGTGCGCGGATGAAGAACATGGTCGCGTAGGCGCCAGTCGGCAAACCGCTCTTCGGGCCGTTGGTGACGCTGACAACGTTCATCAAGTGCTGGTTGTGGCAGCTCGTGCAAGTAACTACAGCGGTGTTATTGTACGCGCTGAGTGACACGAAGAAGCCATAGTTCTTTACGAACTGGGAGGAGTTGGGGCCGGTCATGCTGATTACGCCGTTGGTCTCGGTGCAATCCCAATTGTACTGGCCGCCGCAAGAAACGGTGGCATTCAATCCCACCGGGTGATCGTTGAGGTAGTCGCCAGCGCCATTGCCGTCCTGCCCGAGCAGAGTTGGAATCTTGTTGTAGGTTCCGTAGCTGGGTGGCAGGGTTTCAAAGACCTTGTTCTGCATCATGGCGCCCTGTGCCCAGTTGCCATCATGGCAGCTGAGGCAGGTCAAGAGGCCAAGAACGTCGGGGGTCCCAGCCAGGAGGCTGGTAGGCAGAACTTCTGTGAAGCTTCCGCGATCTGTGTTGCCAGTGGTGATCGTCTTGCCGTAAAGATTACCCACATCTTGGCCCCACAATGCATCTTCGCCGGCGTGGGTGTCGCCGGATTTATTGGCGCCGTTGCCCCATGCGCCGCTGTGCGGTGCGTGGCAGGCGGCGCAGCCACGACCGTAGTTGAGGTGGGCGCCGAGGACGTCTGACGTCGGCGCTTGGATCTGGGCCGCGGCGAACCCCGCCACCGCCAGAACCATTACCAGGACCAACAAGTTCTTTCTCATAAGATTCTCCTATAATGAAGTGGTTGCACCACGTTACTTTTCGCTACTGAACTCTCGAGATCCATCTCTGAACCTCCAGCAAGTACTTTGCACGAGGGCCGCCGTATCCCCGGGGTATTTGATTCCGAACGGAAATCGTGTAAGTAACTGCAGAGTATGCACTTACAGCAAGGTCACCGCCAAGAATCGCCCTTCTGAGTGGAGAAAACCATGTGGCATTGGGGTTTCTCCCACAGTGGGGCTGGTGAAAAGACCCAAGCATCCACGCGGTCGATGTTGTATTTTTCAACAGCTCTGTGGCGCGATTGATCACGTGGAATATTCTCCTTCACCGACATGAGACGCCTCGCAGACGTAAGAGTCTGTGCGGGTATTCACCAATAACTGTGATATGGGTCACCGCGAGGGGGGCTTCAAGAGGGTGCGAGGGTGTCAGCGAAAGGTCAAAGACAACCTTCTATGATCTTGATCTTTTTCCATGCTTCGCCGGCGCTTAATGCATTCTGTTCCAGCCGTAATTCCCCAAACATCCATTTAGTGTGCTGCCGAGGTCTGCGGATTAGCCGCCGTGTCTTTGCCTGGCGCTGACTCGGAAGGCTTCTGCGCGGGCGCATCCGGCGGCTTTTGTGCGGGTTCTGCAACATTCGGTTTCGGTGCTGTCCCATCAGCCGCCTTCTGAGCATCGGCAGGCGACAGTTGTTTCCGTGCGTCCGCCGCTTTCTGCAGGTCCTGCTCGCGCCGCGCCTTTTCGGCGGCCGCCTCAGCGTCGGTGACGTAGCGGAACATCTGCATGCGGCCCGGGTATTGTTCAGTAGTAAACACGCGATTCTGTTTGTCTATGGCAATACCGACCAGGGCTTTGAACTGGCCGGGAGCATTTGCGTGGACGTCGCCAATAAAGGTCAGCAATTGGCCTTCGCGGTTGAATACCTGCACCCGGTCCTGATACTCATCGGCCACCCAGATGTGCCCATCGCAATCTACCGCGATGCCCTTGGGCCGGGCGAAATATCCCGGACCATCGCCGTGCTTGCCGAACTGGCTGATGAACTTTCCGTCCGCATCGAAAATTTCCACGCGGTTGTTCATGGTGTCTGTGACGTAGACGTTGCCGTCCGCATCCAGCGCCACATTCGTGGCCCCACCGAAGTCGCCGGGCGTGGTGAGGGTATGTTTCTTTCCTGCGGTTCCAATGCGGCGCAGCAGTTTGAGAGTGTCCGCGTCATACACCATGACTTGGTCCTGCTGCTCATCAACGACATAGAGGAACCGGTTCTCGTTGTCGACCGCCAGTCCGACCGGATCCACCAATCCTTCGCTGATCTGGCCCTCGACTTCGTGCTTGGGGTTGAAGACAAGAACCCGATGCATCTTGCCATCGGAGACGAAGAGGCGGTCGCTGTCGTCGATTGCCAGGCCATTGATCAAGCCAAAATGCGCCTCGTAGCCGTTGCGGATGAGCGTGGTGTCGCGGGTTTCAGTATTGAAGATGAAGACCGCCCCAACTTTTTGATCCGCCACATACACCAGTCCTTTGGAGTCGATGGCGATTCCGTAAGGTCCCAGCAACTGGAAAGGGAAAGTCTTAAGCTTATCGGTGTTGTCCTCCTGCTTGGTTCCGGCCACGCGGTCCATCCAGCTCTGCTTCTTCTTGGTGGCGGCAGCCGGAGTGTAATCAATTTTCATGCCCGCGTAATAGTTCAGATAGCGGACCCGCGCGATGTTAGGCGGGTTGGGCCACACCAGTTTGGAAGTATCGAACCCCCGCGTTGGGCGCGGGCGCGGGTTGCGGAGTGGCCTCAGCTTTCTTCTTCTTGCTGCCGTACACGGAAACCGGCGACGCCAACCCTAGAACCAGCAGGATCACCAACGCCGCCAGCGTCCCGCGGTTGCTATTCGATTTGGAAGGAAGCGCGAACATTTTCTAATCTCCTGTCGTGGTTTGCCGCATGTCAATCCTGTTCTTGTGGCAGTTGTCGCAGAATGCCATGTTGTTCTGCTGATCTTTCACCAGCAGCCCGGGTTGTGCCGAAGAGTGCGGCTGATGACAGCTCATGCAAGTCAGGTGAGTCTTGACCTTGGTGATATCCGCTGGATTCATCACATCCGAGACGGGGTGGCTCTGCACCGGATGGCCCAGTCCAAACCTGAGTGGCAGAATCGCCACCTTATTCTTCTGGAAGTAGTCTTCCGGCAGTTTCACCTGGCCGTTGAAGATGGTAAGCACGTGCTGAGCTTCCAACTTTTGCGGTGCTGAGTCCGGTCCATGGCACTCCAGGCAGAGCGCATTTCCCTTTGCCCGCAACAGATGATCGTTGTCGCCGCCGTGCGGCTGATGACAGGTGGCGCAGCCTTGCACGAATGCGGGCTGGTGGTGCACGGGTTTCTTGCCCAGATCGGCAATGTCACTGTGGCAGCCCAGGCAAATGTCCACTGCATTGGTCTTGGGAAGCCCCGGCTGCCGGCTGGCGTGGGGGCTGTGGCAATCGGTGCAATCGCCCGCCGCCCCTGGATGCGGAACTTTGGCGGTTTCGATCAGCTTGGCTTTATCGTCGTGGCAGGTCACACACAGCGCCTTGGCGTCGGTCTGCGTTAACACGACTTTTCCGTCCTTTGCTGGAGCATGACAAACATCACACTGTTTGTCCGCAAACGGCGGATGCATGAATTTCGCCATCAGCTTGGGAGCGGCGGACTGATGGGGATCGTGACAGCTTAAACAATCGGCCTTGTCGAAGGGCTGGTTCTGATGCGCTTTCTGCAGATCCGCATTCTTTGGGTCGTGGCAGTCCAAACAGAGCGCCGGCGATGCCTTGGTGAGATGAAAGTCGAATTCCGCTTTGCCGATCTCCCCGGTCTTGTGCGTTGTGTGGCAAGTCTCGCAGCCCATGTCGAGGGCGGCGTGACGACTGCCCTTTTCGGGCACGTTCATGCCCGTCTTGTGGCAACTCAGGCAGAGGTTCTCTTTCTCGTCCCCCGACGTGGCCTTTAACAACTGAAACTTATTGTCCGACGAGTGCGGGTCATGACACTTCACGCAGTCGCGCACTGCTGGCGGATGGACTGTACCTTTTATGCCGGCGGCATTCTTGTCCGCGTGGCAAGTGAGACAGAGCGCGTAGGGCGTGGTCGTGATCAGCTTGATGTGGGTTACATCCCTGATGTTGCGGATCTCATGGCAGGCCGTGCAGCCCATCGCCATTGCCGAATGGACTGACTTGCCCTTGGTCTTGTCTTCATGGCAGGCAATGCAGGTGGAGGTATCCGCCTTTGGGTCGAGCGGAACCGGATGTTTTGCCGCGGAGGCGCTGCCAACCAGGATGACTATCACCATGACACAGCTCAGCGCGTTCAACTTGTGAGTCGTCTCGGAAATCGATGTGAATGATTCCAACGTCACTCCCACCCCTGCCTCCTTGAGCGTATGTGCACGCATCTCGCCTTAGTTCTCCGCCTTGGCATGTCTCGGACCAGTCCTTATAACAGATTGCAGCAAAATCAGTTGGGAATCGAGCTCGACCCTGTAAAAAATCGCAGTTGTTGAAAATTCCAATTACGATGAGGCTTCTCCCACAGTGAAATGATCAAAATGACCCAAGTAACTTGATGAGCCCCCTGCAAATAGCCGCGCACTGGATTCCGAGACCGCCGCCGTACTTAGAAGATCTGAACACTCGCAGTTTCCGGCCTCTGCGAGAGGCCTCACATCAACGTGTGATTTGTGTCACATAGAAGCCTAGGCGAGAGCTAGGACGGAACTGCTATACCGCGGTCCTTGCCCTAAAATCAAGTCGCGCTACTGTGTCCTAACCAGGCCCCCGGCATGCGCCAAATTCCCGCAGAACTCCAATCCGCTGTGTGATTTGGCCCAAGCCGCTCTGCTCTCGTGCTCAGGCTGATTGGACGCATTCTCAGGAATTTCAGCAACTTCGCGAAATTTTCGGCAATGGCGTGAAACGTGCTTCTTCTACCCACGGGGAAGAGGAAAGATATGGCCGCAACCGTCCATTCGGTAGCTCGAAAAATCTGGCAAACCCTCGGAGCAATCAAGACTGGCGTCATTCTGCTCATTCTCGTGGTCATCATCTCGGCGGCAGGGACGGTGATTTTGCAGCGTCCCGCAACCGATGCCGACGAGATGCAGAGAGCCTATTCGCCCCAGGTGCTGCGCTTGCTCGACGGCGTGGGACTAACCGACGTTTTCCATGCCTGGTGGTTCGTGATGCTCCTGAGCTTAGTGAGCCTCAGCATTATCGCTGCCTCGGTCCAGCGCTTCCCCAATTCGTGGAGATTCTTTTCGCGTCCTTATAAGAGTCCTGACGAAACCTTCCGCAACGCGCTGCCCACCCATGCGTTGATTCCGATTAAAGATGAAGAAGCAGCCCTCAGCGTTGCAGAACGAGTTTTCCAAAAGGCAGGCTTCAGGCCCGAGCGAATTGTACGCGAGAACAGCTTTTCTCTATTCGGCGAGCGCAACCGCTTTTCTGAATTGGCGGTTTATATCGTGCACGCAAGTTTGCTGCTTATTTTTCTCGGCGGCATCGTCGATGCGATATACGGCTGGCGCGCATTTGTCACCCTGACCCGCGGGCAACAGTCGAGCCAGGTGGAGACCGCAAACGGCAGCAAACGCAACCTGCCATTTGCGGTCCGCTGTGACGGCGCTGGCCAGGAGAATTATGCCGACGGCACTCCCAAACGCTGGTGGTCAGATTTGGCGATTGTGGAGAACGGGCAGGCAATCGTACGCAAGCAGATCGTGGTCAACGATCCCCTGGTTTATCGCGGCGTACGCTTCTATCAGGCGAGCTACGGCAAGACCGGAAAGATCGACAAACTGGTACTCACCGCCACTCCCCGCGATGGCAAAACGCCCAAGGACATCGCGATTGCTCCAGACGAGACTCTTCCGCTGGATTCGCGATACCACGGTCCGCCTCGCCGAATTCATTCCCGACTACGTAGTACGTGATGGTCAGGTTTACACCCGCTCCAACGACCTGGAAAATCCAGCCGCGCATCTGGTGGTGGATCCAAGTCAGATAACGGGAAATCGGGTCAGTCCGTCAACTTCTGGCTGCCCGCGATCCCAGGCCTTGAGCAGAACGCGTCTTCGCCCTACACACTTCGAAGGCAAAGACGTGCAGATGGCCTACTTCACCGGCCTCGAGGTTTCGCACGAGCCCGGCCAGTGGGCGGTTTGGGCGGGTGTGCTCGTCATGGGTCTTGGCCTGGCGGTGGTCTTCTATTTCGTCCACGCCCGGGTGTGGGCGGTGCCGGTGCGCGATGCCCGTGGCCAACTGATGCTTTGGATTGGCGGAACCGCCAACAAGAACAAAGATGTGTTCGAGCAGCGTTTCCGCAAGCTGGTGGAAGAAATCGAATCCGAACTCAAAGTTTCAGTGAAGGCAGGCGCCGAAGCGCCTGTTACTTCACTCGCCGGAAAATGAAATCCGGCAACGGAGGATGCGTCTATGGCACGAGTGGCAAGAGCCGAACAGCAACCAGCAGCTACCGGTACGACGCTGGTCGTAATGGTGGGATTGGGAGTCGCCTTCCTGCTGTTCATGGCATTTCTGAACGTGGTCAAGAGCGGCAATCTGCTCAACGATTCCAACCTGCTTTACGCAGCGCTCATTTTCTATTCAGGCGCGGGAACGCTTTATCTGGGCTTCGGAGTCACCGGCATTCCTGCTTATATCCGCTTCGCTTCGCTGGCGACGTGGGCGGGCCTGCTCGCCAACACCGGCGCCGTGGCGCATCGCTGGTATGAAGCTGGACATCCGCCGTTCGCCAGCATCTACGAAATGCTGCTCAGCTTCGTATGGACGCTGGCCGTGCTCACCTTGATTGCCGAAAAAAAATACGGAGTGAAGGTTATCGGCACCGTGACCATGCCGGTGGCGATCGTGGGCGTTGTGCTGATGCAGTTGCTGCGGACCGAAGTTCATCCGCTGGTGCCCGCGCTGCAATCGACCTGGCTGCACGTTCACGTCACGCTCGCCATGCTGGCCTACGCGGCATGCGCGCTCAGCTTCGCGCTGGCCATGATGTTCCTCATCCAGGACAAGATGAAGACCGAGACCTTCCTGGCCGCGACCAGCCTGTTCGGCATCGCCACTTACGTCGGCGTGCTGACTCGCTTCGAGAAATGGGGCGGGCTGAGCGTGGTGGCCTGGAATCCGGAAGAGAAGTCAGAAGTATTCTTGGCCAAGGGCGTGCGCCTGTTTGTTGTGATTCCCGATCTTGGCTGGCTGATGCTGCTGGTCGCTTGCCGCAGTCGCCGCGCCGCTCGCTCTGTATCTGCGTCTGGCGCAAGACTGGTAATGAGAAGCTTCATCGACATCGCCAACCGCGCGGTGTTTGTCAGCATTCTGCTGCAGGTGATGGCGCTGGTGTTCTTTCTGCTGCGCGCGCGTGATGGCCGCTACGGTTCGCTCGATGCCGACGGCTTGTTCCCGACCAGCTCTGGCCGCCAGCCCGTTCATTCTCTCCGGCCTGGTGGGCGGGATCTTTGTTTCACTGCTGTACCTCTTGCTGCTGTGGCGGCGTCAAGATCTCGAGCGCATGCTGCCCAGCGCCGAGGAACTCGACCGCATCACCTACAAAACCATCGCCATCGCATTTCCCTTACTCACCCTGATGATCGCGGCGGGCGCCTACTGGGCCAATCGCACCTGGGGTTCTTATTGGAGTTGGGATCCAAAAGAAACCTGGGCGGCGATTACCTGGCTGGTGTATGCGGGCTATTTGCACATGCGCGTCACTCGCGGATGGCGTGGCCGGCGCGCCGCTTACTTCGCCATCCTGGGCTTTGCCGTAGTGATGTTCACTTTCTTCGGCGTGACTTACTTGCTGCCCGGACTGCACGCTTATGCTTAGCCGCCATCAGTCCGCGGCGAAAGCAACTGGGCCACTGGCAGTGACCTCCAAAACGACTGCTGCAGCCCGCCAACCTCCGGGTTGGCCAGGCTGGCAGCGAGCCCACAACTGTCCGCAGACCGCCTGCAGATGGAGGACTTCCGATTGAGTTCCGTACGCGTTAATTGGCAGCTCAAAGCAATCTTGCCGGTAGGGCTCGTGCTGCTGGCCGGGCTGCTGCTCTTCATTCTGGCGACCGTATCTTTGCGCGACCCCGAACGCCACGCGGTGCTGATCGTCGCGGGAGCGGGAGCCGTCGCCATCTGTGCCGTGTTAATCGTCGTGCTTGCCTATCTGATTCAGCGGCCCATGGTCGAATTGCAGGAGAAAATCGGCGCAGGTCAGTGAAGGCAACCTGAACGTCGCGGTCAGCTTCTCCCAGCGCAACGACGAAATCGGAGACCTCGGCCGCAACTTCAATCACATGATGCAGCAGTTGCGCGAGAGCCGCGAGGAGATTGAGCGCCTGCATCGCACCCAAATGTCTCGTGCCGAGCACCTGGCCACGCTCGGCGAGTTGGCCACAGGCTTGGCCCACGAGATTCGCAATCCGCTCGCCGGAATCGCCGGCGTCATCGAAATCATCGGCCGCGACCTGCCTGCGACCAGTCCAGCCCGGGCAGTCGTGAAAGATGTTCGCCTGGAAATCGCACGCATCAACCGCACCTTGACCGATCTTCTGGAAACGGCGCGCCCTCGCCGGCCGCAGAGTTCGCCGGAGCAACCTCAACACCACCGTGGAACACGCCGTGATGCTGGCTCGCCAGCAGGTGCTCTCCAGACCAATCAAGATCGAACTGCAGAAGGCGCCCGATCTGCCCGAAGTCGAGCACGACAGCGATCAGATTCACCAGGTGCTTCTGAATCTGCTGCTGAACGCAGTCCAGGCCATGGAGGGCGCGGGCACAGTCCGGGTCGAGATCGGCTCGCGCGATGGTTACGCCAGTGTGGTTGTCAGCGACACCGGTCGCGGCATCTCTCCCCAGAACCTGCCAAACATTTTCCGGCCTTTCTACACCACCAAGGGCAATGGCACCGGTCTTGGCCTCTCTCTTGCGCGCCGTATCGTCGAAGATCATCATGGCCGCATCGAAGTCAGCAGCGTCGTGGGAAAGGGAAGCACGTTCACCGTCCTGCTGCCGTTCCAGATGCCCACCGCAGAGGTCGCCGCTTCCTAGCAGGCGTTCTGTGGCCACGCCGACGTAGCCCCGGACGCCTCGTCCGGGCGTTCCAGCGCAACTTCAACTCAAGCCATCAAAGCAAGCTGCGCCCATTTCGTAGTAAATTAAACACCGATGCCTGCCGAGAAAATCATGATCGTGGACGACGAGCGCCTGGTGCGCTGGTCGCTGCGCCAGAAGTGCGAAGAGTGGGGCTACCACGTGATCGAGGCCGATGCCGGGGAACCCGCGCTCAAACTGGCCCAGCATGAATCGCCCGACCTGGTCCTGCTCGACGTGCGCATGCCCGACCTCAGCGGCATCGAAGTGCTCGATCAACTCAAGAAAAATGGCGACGCCCGCGCCGTCATCATGATCACCGCCGATCCCCAACTCGACGACGTCAAAGCCGCGCTCAAGCTCGGGGCCTACGACTTCGTCGGCAAGCCGATCGATTTCGACGAGCTGCACGTCACCATCAAGAACGCGCTCGAGGCCACCAGCCTGCGCACCGAAGTCCAGACCCTGCGCGGCGAGGTGCGCCGCGAAGCCGGCTATGACAGCGTGGTGAGCGTCTCGCCGAAGATGACCGAGCTGATGAACTTCGTCCGCAAGGTTGCGTCCAGCGAAGCCACCACCATTCTGATTCAAGGCGAAAGCGGCACCGGCAAGGACCTCATCGCCAAAGCCATCCACTACGAAAGCTCGCGCCAGGAGAAGCCCTTTGTAGCCATCAACTGCTCGGCCATCCCCGAGACGCTGATGGAAGCCGAACTCTTCGGCCACGAAAAAGGCGCGTTCACCGACGCCAAGCAGATGAAGAAAGGCCTGTTCGAGGCCGCCGACGGCGGCACGCTGTTTCTCGACGAAATCGGCGAACTCTCTCCGCTGCTGCAAGCCAAGCTGCTGCGCGTGCTGGAAGATCAGGTCATCCGCCGCGTGGGCGGCATCCGCGACATGCAGGTGGATGTGCGCGTGATCGCCGCCTCCAACCGCGATCTCGAAAAGGCGGTGCGCGAAGGCCAGTTTCGTCAGGATCTCTATTACCGCCTGGCCATTATTGCGATCTTCATCCCGCCGCTGCGCGACCGCAAAGAAGACATCCTGCCCCTGGTGGACTTCTTCATCGAGCGCTACAACCGCCGATTCAAGAAGTCGATTCGCGGCATCACCGACGAGACCCGCCGCCTTATTCTCAGTCACAACTGGCCGGGCAATGTTCGCGAGCTGAAGAACACCATCGAGCGCGGCATGATCCTCGAAGACGAGCCCTTCCTGCGCCCGGTGTATCTGCCGTTTTCCGTCGGCGAATCGGGCGGCCGCACCGTCTTCGAACGAACCTCGCCCGCCGACGGCGGACAGACCTTGCCCAACGGCCGCACCCTCCCGCGGCTCTATATCCCCGAAGGCGGAACGTCGCTGGAAGAAGTGGAGCACGCCATGGTCGAGCTGGCCATGCGCCAAGCCAACGGCAACCAGACCCACGCCGCCAAACTGCTCGACATCAGCCGCGACGCCCTGCGCTACAAGCTAAAGAAATTCGGCCTGATCCGCGGAGATGAAGAAGGCTCCCAAACCACCATGGCCGAGGATCAGTAAGAATCGTTGAGAGATGGTGTGAAACTATGGCGTGTTGTCCGGTTCAGCCTTAGCGCCCACGTTTGTTGGCGATGTTTTCATTTCACATTGACTATGCAGGGTCCGGCTCTTTCAATTCCCCTTCCCACCGCGCCATCACCGCGCAAGCCAGACAATTGCCGATGACGTTGACCGAAGTGCGCGCCATATCCATGAGCGCATCGATGCCAAGAATAATAAAGATCGGCTCCGTCGGCAGATGGAACGTGGCCGCAGTCGCGAGCAATACCACGAGCACAGCTCGAGGCACCCCGGCCACGCCCTTGCTGGTCAGCATCAAAGTGAAGACCATCAACAGTTGCTCCGACCATCCCATGTGCATGCCCGCTGCTTGCGCCACAAATATCGACGCCAGCGCGAGGTACAGACGTCGAGCCGTCCAAATTGAAGCTGTAACCTGCGGGAATGACGAACGCAACAATGCGCCGCGGCACGCCGAAGGCCTCCATCGCTTCCATGGCGCGGGGCAGCGCCGCTTCGGAGGCGCTCGTAGCAAATGCGATGGTTGCAGGCTCGGCCACGGCCTTGACGAATCGCCCAAGCGGCAGTCGCGCCAGCCGCGCGATCGGCAACAGGATCAGCAGCAAGAACGCAATCAAGCGCGCAATATCCCGTGAGCAGCAATTTCCCCAGGGGCAGCAACACGCCGATTCCCAGATGACCCACTGTGTACGCCATCGCGGCTCCGACCCCGACGGGCGCAAAATACATCACCAGATTGGTGAAGGAGAACATGGTTTCCGTGAGCGACTCGCAGAGCTTCAGCATGGGAGCGCGCTTCGTCTCGGACACTCGCGCCAGAGCGATTCCGAACAGCACTGCGAACACGGCGACCTGCAGGATTTGATTCTCAGCGACCGACTTCGCAATATTTTCGGGGAAGATATGCAGCAGGAAGTCGTCCCAACGCAGAGGAGCGGTATTCTGCGGTGGGGCGACGGCAGTCTGCGAAATTGCCAGCCCTTCTCCGGCCCGGCTGATGTTGATCGCTGCTACGCCCAGGAACAACGCAAGCGTAGTGACGACTTCAAAATAAATCAGGCTCTTCAGGCCAATGCGCCCAACGCTGCGCAGATTACCATGTCCGGAAATGCCGGTCACAAGCGTCCCAAAGATCAGCGGCGCGACGATGACCTTGATCAGCCGCAAAAAGATTTCGCTCAGACACCCGCAAGTGCTCCGCGAACTGAGGGCGGTCCAACCCGATCTCTCCACCCAGCAGCATGGCAAAGAAAATCCAGCGAGTAAGCGACTGCCGCCACAGCCCGGTGGATGCGATCGCAATCAGTCCCGCCCAGCGCAGGGCTGCAATCCAAGCGTGCTCGGAAAGAAAGAGCGGCAACAACGCCCCGGCCACGAACAACAAAACTCCGATGACAGAGACCACGCGCAACGCCGCCGGTTGTTGCACTTGTGGCGATGGATTTACGGTTGCGACACTCATACTTGGTGATCTGTCGAGCTAAAGATTCAGGAAGGCTATTCTCCGGCGTGCCTCTTGTCTAGCAGTGACGATTTCCTTTGTGTACCTTTGTGTCCTTTGTGGTTAATGAACTGAAAAATGCTGGAACCACAATGGACACAAAGGTACACAAAAGGAGCTCGGAACTGCCGGAATAACGCCCGTGCCAACACCACCCTTACATCAGGACGTCGCGAAGCCGCCAAAACACCCCACCCAGAGCCGCAATCCCAGCAATCCAAACTGAGAAGCATACCTCAACCACCCAACCCGGAGCCTCCCCAACCCTCCGCAGCAAAAACGGTAGAAAATTCCACGTAGTGATGTGAACGTAATCCCACGGATCCTCGGTCATCGCCTGATTATTGAGTCCCCAAGCATCCATCTTCCCCAAAGCAAACGCAGCGATATTCTCGAAGCGCAGCCCAATCACGAAGGTCGGATGCCCCAGCGTTTCCATCTGATAAATCTCCAGCGGCAACCAGAAAGCCAGCGACGCCACCTGCACCATCGCGCTAACCGCGATCAAAGCCACTCCGATCGTCCAGACGAACTTCCCCAACTCCGCGCGATGCCGCAACAGCAGCGGCACCGAGATAAATGCCACCATTTCTGCCGCGGTAGAAACATAGCGGTCGCCCCATGCGAAATCCCCGCTCCAAACCGTGTACTTGGCGTAAAAGCTGATATAAGCCAGCAGCAGCAGAAATCCCGCGACCAGATACGCCCTGATTTCCGGACGAAAACGCTTCCATGCTAAAACCGCAATCACCACGGTAAGCATCAGCAGAGGATCAAAAAGGAAAATAGATTTCTCCGGAGCAAACAGCGCCCCCAGAAACCCAACGTGAAACGGATTCTCGAAAGGATAATTCGCCGGCAACGACGAATCCTGAAGCCGCCGTTCCACGGCGAAATAGTGCAGGTAAGTGTTGAAGAAAGATCCAAAGCGATAGTACTGATAAAGCCGGTCGATAAGAGAAAGACCGCATAGACCGGCAGGGCGGTCTTCACGTACTCGACAAAGCGCGCCCAAAACTCCCTGCCGCGCACCTGCTCGAACCACAACACCAGTAATAAGAAGGATGCCACGGCCAGCAGGTCCAGGCCAGTGGTCAGCCGAGTCAGCAGGTTGAGTCCAAAGGCGGCTGAACCGAGGAGCAGACGCGCGACGGCTCCCGGTGCGCAGCCATTCATACTGAAACGCCAGTCCGGCCAAGGTCAGAAGCATGATGTAATTGTTCTCCATCATGTTCTGGGTGTAGTGGAGGTGGGTAGTGCAGAACAGCAGCGCCAGCACGCCCGCCACCGCCTGCCTGCCGCTGAACCTCAACAACCGCAGAAAGCGGAAGCAGACCAGCGCCGTCAGAACGCTGATCAGAATGTTGGTGCTGTAGCTGACCACAATGTTGCGCACGCTCGGGTCATTGCCGTTGTACTCGGCGAACACCGGCAGCCGCTCGACATAGGTTCCCACGATGTCCGCCGGCAACATGAGCAGCGGCTGGCCGATCCCATACCAGTCGATACAGCTTGCCTCCCCGGCCATGAGCACCGAACTCGGGATACTCCTGTGGAAAAACCGGCGGCTCCGCCGTCCAGAAAGAATGCGCCGTCTGCAAGCGATGCATGGTGTCGGCGGATGCCAAGCTCGCCAGACTGGACCACGAATGCAGCCAGACCCGCCGTCAAGGCAAGCAGAAACAAAGGATCCCGAAACCAACCGTGAGCACCAAGCCCCATGGCTAGCTCTTCCGCGATCTCGCGATGCTTCTCGCGCTTCCTTGTCGGCAGTCTTGCGGCGCTCGGTTTCGCGCTTGTCCCACAGTTGCTTGCCCTTAGCCAGCGCTACCTCAATTTTTACTTTACCGTTCTTGAAATACATCCGCGTCGGGATCAACGTAAGTCCACGCTGTTGGGTTTTGCCGATAAGCTTTCGAATCTCTTCTTTATGTACCAACAGCTTGCGCGTCCGCAGGGGCGCATGATTGAAGATGTTCCCATGTTCGTAAGGGCCGATGTGGCAATTCAGCAGCCAGAGCTCGCCGTCTTTGATCAAGCCATAAGCGTCTTTGAGGTTGCTCCGGCCCGCCCGCACCGATTTGACCTCCGTCCCAGTCAAAGCGACCCCCGCTTCAAATTTTTCCAGCAAGAAGTAGTTATGCGAAGCGATCCTATTAACGGAGGCGTCTCGCTGCCCCGCAGCCGTAGGATCGCGGCGAGGATTTTTCTCCGGATTCGGCCGGGTTGGTTGCACAGGCTGTCGTGGCATGGGTTTTACTAGCTTATCTCATAGGAGCACGCGAACGCAGCAAGCGCGGCATGGTAGAGACGTAGCTGGCTACGTCTCCTCTGAGGAATGCAGCCCACTGAGGGAGGGCCGGAGAGCTGACAACTTTGGTACACGCACCAAAGAGTGAACTGCTACCACAGCAGTAACTTCGGAAGGCTTCGAGGCGATGCTATAATCGCGCAGCTAACGCTATATTCGGCAAAATTTCAGAGTTTTGTCCCGAGGTCCTGGCCGGCCAGTGGGAGAAAACTGTTTATGAGGAATTTTTGATGAAACGCTTGCATCCGCCCGGCGGCGATGGTCCTGCTGGTCCTGGCCGTAACCCTTAGCCATCGCGGCTGATAAGGCCAAGTGCTCTATATAAAAAGGGAAGGATGCCGAGGCTCGACAAAACTACGAACAAGCCTACGACTATTACAAACAAGCCTACGACCTCAAGCCCAGCGATCTTACCTACCGGTCCGCGTTCGAGCGCCTGCGTTTCCTCGCCGGAGCCTCCCATGTGCATCGCGGACAGTTGCTCCGCGAAGCTGGCCAACTGGACGCCGCCCTGGCCGAGTTCCAGAAAGCCGCGGAAATCGATCCCTCCAGTGCCATCGCCGTAGCAGGAACTCAAACACACGCAACAGATGATCGATGCGGCCAAAGCCGCCGCCCCAAAAGCGGCCGCCCCGCTCCCGAGTGGCGTGCAGAAGCGCCTCGACGAAGCTGCCGGCCCGGTCGAATTGGCCACCATCTCCAACGTTCCCATCAATCTCAAGATCACCGAAGATTCCAAAGTTATCTACGAGACCGTCGGCAAGCTAGCCGGCATCAATGTGCTCTTCGATCCCGATTACACTTCCCGCCGCATCAAGATCGAGCTGAACAATGTTTCGCTCGCAGAAGCGCTGCGAGATCATCGCGCTCGAATCGAAAACCTTCTGGCGCCCGGTAACGCGCGAACACGATCTTCGTCGCCGCCGACAATCCCGCCAAACGCAAAGATCTCGAACAAAGCGTCATCAAGACTTTCTACCTGGCAAACCTTTCCCAGCCCACGGAGTTGCAGGACGTAGTCAACGCCATGCGGCAGATCCTGGAAATCTCCCGCATTCAACCGCTGCCTTCGCAAGGCGCAATCGTAGTTCGCGGAACTCCCGACCAGATCGCCCTGGCGCAAAACTGATCGGCGATCTGGATAAGGCCAAAGCCGAAGTCATCGTCGACGTTGCCGTGCTGCAGATCAACCGCGACAAGTCCAAAACCTTAGGCATCAATCCACCCACCAGCGCGACCGTAGCCTTGCAGAGCAACCTCAACCCGACGACTACCACCACCACGACAGCCACGACAGGCTCGGGCACCATCGGCAACCTTGAATTCAACCACCGGCACGCCCAATCAGCTCAACCTCAACCAGATTAACAATTTGAACGCGACCGACTTCACCATCACCATTCCGCAGGCGACGGCCACCGCGCTATTCAGTGACACCAGCACCAAGCTGATTCAGAAGCCGCAGATTCGCGCCGTTGACGGACAAAAGGCCTCGCTCAAGATCGGCGACCGCGTCCCGGTGGCCACCGGCTCCTTCCAACCCGGCATCGGCGGCGTCGGCATCAACCCGCTGGTCAACACCCAGTTCCAATATCTCGATGTCGGCGTGAACATCGATATCACCCCCAAGGTGCACGCCAACGGCGAGGTCACGCTCAAGGTCGTGATGGACATTTCTTCCGTGACCGGCACCTCCAACATCGGCGGCATCAGCCAACCAGTCATCGGGCAGCGCAAGATCGAGCACGAAGTTCGCCTGAAGGAAGGCGAAGTCAACCTGCTCGGCGGCATGCTGGAGGACTCAGCAAACCAAGTCGCTATCCGGCATTCCCGGCTTGGCCTCGATTCCAATCTTGAAATATCTCTTCGCGCAGATCACCACCGACCACTCGGAAACCGAGACGGTCTTCGTCCTGATTCCGCACATCGTGCGCGCCCATGAATACAGCGACATGAACCAGGAGGCCTCTGGACGTAGGCACCGCCAACGCCATTGAGTTGCGCCGGGTGAGCCATCAGAATGCGGCGCCGGCGGTTGCTCCAATCCCCGCGGCTCAACCGCCAGCGCAGCCGCCAGCCGGGCCAATCTGGCGCCAATCGGCCAGCCAGGCACCGCAGAGCCGTCATCGTCCTCCGGGCGCGCGCAGCCTTCAGCTTCGATCCGGCAGCGCCACCCAGGCCAAGGGCTCGACTTTCGCAGTGAATGTGGTGCTCTCCGGCGCCCAGAATGCATATTCCGTGCCCCTGCAGATCAGCTACGATCCGAAGATGTTGCAAGTGGTCAACGTTTCGAACGGAAGTTTCCTTTCCCATGACGGCCAAGCCGTAGCCCTGGTTCATCGCGACGATGACACCACCGGAACCTTGCAAATTACCGCGACGCGCCCACCGGGCGCAGGCGGAATTTCCGGACAAGGCACGGTCGTGACTTTGACCCTGGTGGCCAAAGCCGCCGGACAGTCCAGCGCTGACCATCGCCAGGGGAGGCGTTCGCGACCCCGGCATGCAATCAGCCCCAGCAGCCGGCGCAGCCATGACCGTAACGATCCAATAGGTAGCGCCGGCATCCTGCCGGCTGTCGCGAGTGCTCTTGCCTTCGCCGGACGGGAATCGGACCAACGGGGACGAACCAATCTCTTTCATTAACCGCCAAGCGGCGTGAGAATGCAGCCCACGGCGCAAGCCGTGGGTCGATAGTGAAAGATGAACAAGCCCCAGCGGGGCGAAAGATTCGGTTCTACGACACACTCCAAGCGCCCCACCGGGACCGGCGCTACAGATCCCGGCGTACCAGGACTTCATCACAGCTCAATATGCAGTTAGACCATTCCAGAAAAATCGTCGCCCTCGGAAGACCCGTGGCTTCACGCTCATCGAGCTGATCGTGGCCACGGCCATCCTGCATGATCCTTACCATCCTGGCGCATCCCGCTGGCGCGGGTCACCATCAAGCGCGAAAAAGAACACGAACTGCGCCGGGTGCTGTGGGATATGCGCGACGCCATCGATCGCTACAAGGACGCCGCCGACCGCGGCACATTCCAGACCAAAGTGGGCTCGGAAAACTACCCTCCCGATCTGGATTCGCTGGTCAAGGGCGTCGATGTGCAAGGCAAGAAACTAAAGTTTCTGCGCAAGATTCCGATTGATCCGATGACCAATAGCACCGAGTGGGGCATGCGCTCCATGCAGGACGAGCCCGACTCCGACTCCTGGGGCGAGCAGAACGTTTTCGACGTGTTCACCAAATCGCAGGACACGGCGCTCGACGGCACCAAGTACAAGGACTGGTAAATGGCAAGCTCTCGAAAAGAAGTCTCGTAAAAAGCAAAGCCGTGGCTTCACCCTGATCGAGCTGATGATCGTCATCAGCGTCATTCTGATCCTCGTCTCGGTCGCGCTCCCCGCCTACAACCAGTCGATCTGGCGCGCCAGGAGTCCGTCCTCAAGCAGAATCTCTTCGCCCTCCGCTCCGTCATCTCGCAATACACCCTGGATAAACAAAAAGCCCCGCAGTCTCTCGAAGATCTGGTCACCGCAGGCTACTTCAAGCAAATCCCTAACGACCCCATGACCGGCCGCAACGATACCTGGACGGTCGAAGAAGAAACCGACACCATCATGACCGTCGACCAGCAGGAACCCGGAATCTTCGACGTCCACAGCGGCTCAACCGCCGTCGGCATCGACGGCACCGCCTACAACACCTGGTAACACCCCCCGTGCCACCGCTTCGTCACACAGATTGACCGGTATTCGTTTTGAAGGGGATGGGCTTCAGCCCGTCCGCAAGCGGAAGCAAATAGGTCGCGGCTTGAGCCGCTGCGGGAATGCCAGTCGAATGGTTTCTGGCTTTCGCGGTCCTTTATATACGGCCTTATCTCCGACGCACTACACTAGGATAGCCCCATGATCTTCGCTCTGAAGTTCGTGGCGACATCCTGCGCAGGGCTGTTTGCCGGAGCCGCCCTCTACATAACCATGGTGGAGCATCCCGCGCGCATGGAATGCGGGATTGCGCTGGCCGCGACCGAATTTGGGCCCAGCTACCGCCGAGCGACGGTGATGCAGGCGTCACTGGCAATTGTCAGCTTTGTATCCGCCATGGCGAATTGGGTCCTCACCACGAATATTGTCTGGCTGGTCGGAGGAATGTTAATCGTCTTGGTCGTTCCCTTTACGCTGATCGCCATTCTTCCCACAAACAAGAAGTTGCTCGATCCATCCTTGGATCGAAACTCAGAGTCTGCTCGGCAGCTTCTGATCCGCTGGGGAAGGCTGCACGCGGTGCGGACGGCGCTGAGCCTGGCAGCGTTCGCGGCCTTCTTGTGGGCACCGTGAGGCCGGGCCGTGGGCGTTACTGTAGCCTGCCAAGAACTGTCGTCAACCGAAGCTTCCCATCCCCGAGCGAGATGGGAAGCGGAGCGGAGGGACCTGCTTTTTGTTGGGGGACTGCCCTCGGCCTCGACGGCACTGCCCACAACACCTGGTAAGGCCACAATAAATGTGTAGGGACGGGTCTCCGACCCGTCCAGCGGAGCAAAGCTCCGCAGCCGCCACCGATCGCTGGCGAAACGTTGACACCTCAGCGCCAGTTCTCAAAGAGTGTAATGGCCTGGTTTCAGCCGTTACCCTGTAGCAACAGGGAGTTTTGTGCGACGGAACAACAGCGGCACAAGTATCAGACCAAGCCCGACGGCTGCAAAGAAGATCGCAGACAGGAACGCTAGCTGACCTAAGATAACCCACTGCTCCCAATATGCCCGGTGTGCTTCAACGGTCAGCTTTGGATGGGCTGCATTCAATTCTCCGGCATCTTTCAAGATCTTCAAACGTATCCTTTGACGATTTCCTCGCTTTGCCTCGAACAGTCCGATTTCAGTCCCATCCTCACCGGGACTGCCAGAAAACGCGTGCGGCTCATATGGTGCTAGCGGAACCCCAGTAGTGCCACTAGCAAGAACGCTCCACTCCAAATAGAGCGTTCTCGGAATATCTTGGCAGCTTCCCTTCACGATCTCTTCACCGATTAGGCAGTCTTCTTTCTTTCCGTCCGCCAAGGGATCGAACACAAGACTGACGATGTAGGTTCCGGTTAGGTCGGTTGTGAACTCCGGTGACTCAAAATCTCCTGGCGTGATGACCAGCGGAACGGAGAGCGGAGTCCAATTGTGAGAATGGGTGCGATAACTGGTGTAAAGGAAAGGCATAATTCCGACAACGATAACGATGAAACCCGCCTTCACATGCGGTCGAATTGGGCCTCTTGCCAGCACCGGACAGCATAGCGTACGCGATTCTTGGCGTAAAATCGCGGTTACACTCAAAACCCCTCAAAACCTGTGATCGCCGATTGCACTCATCTACCCTTGAAAGGGATTTCGAGTTAGCCGCTACGCCCTACTGCTTTACCAGTTCGACCCGGCGATTGAGCCTGCGCCCGTCCTCCGAGTCATTCGATGCCAGAGGAGCATAAGGGCCGTCGCCATAAGCTAGCAGCCTTCCCGCATCCACGCCGTACTGAGAGGTGAGCGCTTGCACAATGGCGGCCGCTCGCCGCCTCGAGAGTTCGACATTCGCGGCCAGCACCCCGACATTGTCGGTATGGCCCACTACATAGAGTTTTAATTTGGCGTCCTGCTTCAGTAGTTTGACGATCTCCTGCAGCGCCGCACCCGACTCTGGCTTCACCTCAGCCTTCCCCGTATCGAACAGAATTCCATTGACCACGATATGACCGCTGGCGGCCAAGCCGCTCGAGAGCACGGCCGCCGTCGCAACCACATCCTGCGTCAACTTCGTTTCGATCAGAATGGACTGCGTGTATTGGCCCGCCCCGCCTACGCTCTCCCCGATCCAGGTCTTGCCTAGATGAGCGGTAAGATCGCCATAAGCCCCGGAATCGTAATCGAAAATATAACCTGCATTCTGTAGCGCAGTGTGGAGATTCCGAACCACCTGGGCCTTGCTCGCGCCTTGGGGAGCCGAGTAGGAGATCTCGTGATATTCACCTTCGAGCGTCTTGAGCGGTTTCCCGTCGCCCATCTCGAAGTCGTGGCTCTCGTCGGCTTTATCGGTGCAGGACTTGATGAAGGTGCCGGGGTAACGGCTAACCAGCGTCGAGTCCTTGCAGCCTATGGCATCTTTGGTCTGGGCCTGCGCCAGGCTGACACAGAACGACACTGCCACCACGCAGAGAACCAACCGTATTGTTTTCAAGCTTCCTCCATTTCAATCTCTTTGCAAACCGGATTTCCGTTTGTGGCCGAGTGCGGCAGTCTACTCCAAAACCTGCACTTCCGCGAACGATTTTTCCTGTGTATGTGGTGGTTGGCGAAACATCCCGATTACACTCACAGTCCGGGGTTTCTGCGTGTAACGATCCCTTAGCAAAAGTTATGGGGCTCGCCCGCCTTTCCGCCAAATGACCCCAGGCCCTCGGCTTCATTCCCATTTTGGAACTGCGCCCGTATTTTCTTCATTATTTCCTTGACTTTACTTATTAGATATACTATACTGTAGCTATATAACGAGTCGATGAAGGAGCCTGTAAGTTGTCCCTCCCCTCCAGATCCACCTGCCAGGCATCGCTCCCCGTCGACCGCCCCGCAACTCCTTTGTCCCCAAGATTTTGCCCGCAACCCATTTCTTTTCATAGATCTGGCGGGTACCCCGCTACCCCGACCCAATCAATTCATAGATTTACGCGAAACGCGATTTTTTTTCAGGAGTAGTTAATGCCCACAGCCTTCCCAAACGTCCGCACCTGCACCCACATCAAGGTCACCGGACAGCGCTGCGGTTCCCCCGCCCTGCGCGGCGAGTTCTTCTGCTACTTCCATACCCGCGTCATCAAAGGCGTGCAACAGCGCGTCGACATGCAGCTCCACTCCATGGCCCTGCTCGAGGACTCCGAGTCCATCCAACTTTCCCTCATGCACGTCGTCGATGGCCTGTTGAAAGGCACGCTCGACCCAACCCGCGCCCGGCTCATCATTCAAGCCCTGCGCATCGCCGCGAGAAATGCAAAGAATGTCCGCTTCGAGGCCCGCTACGAGGACCAAAAGCAAAGTATGGTTCGCGAAGTCCCCGACTACGCCCGCCAATACCTGATCGAACACCCCGAACTCGGCATACCCATAGACTCAAAGCAAAGCCAGCGTGGCGCGGGCGCCCCCGCCCGCGAAGTCGGAGCGAAGCCGTGTAGCGCGGACACTATTGTCCGCGAGCCCGCAACCAACGCCGCCCCGCGCGAAGCACAAACCGCGCCGGCCTCCACCCAGACCGCATCCGCGAAAAGCAACCGCAACCCCAGCCGCGGAGCGGCAAAAGAATGCAGCCCACGGCGCCAGCCGTGGGACAACGACACAAAACAACCCAGCTCCGCAGGAGCGAAAGAAATCCCAACGCGAATTGCAGCAGGAAAAAAAAGAACTCGAGCGAGTGCAAGCCGCCATCGCCGGCGCCGAGCGTGGCAACTGGCGCGACCTCCGCACCGTCTTCGAGTTCGCCGGTATCACCGCGCAAAACAAAGATGCCCCATCCTAACTCACGGGCATGGGCTGCCCCACTCTTACGTTCTTCGAAAAAGCGGGGACGACCAATTTAGTATTTACTTGAGCGAAACCAGCTTTTCCACCAGGCCCGAGTAGTCTTTCTTTTCCAGGCCGTGGACTTGTTTGTTGTATTCGTCCACTTTGCTGGAATAGTTCATGGAGCAGAATTTGGGGCCGCACATGGAGCAGAAGGCGGCTTCTTTGTAGTCTTCGTCGGGCAGGGTTTCGTCGTGCATGGAGCGGGCGGTTTCCGGATCGAGCGACAGCTCGAACTGTTTTTCCCAGTCGAATTTGTAGCGGGCGTAGCTGAGCGCGTCGTCACGGTCCTGAGCGCCGGGACGATGGCGGGCCAGATCCGCGGCATGGGCGGCGATCTTGTAGGCGATGATTCCGTCCTTCACATCTTTTTCGTTGGGCAGCCCGAGATGTTCTTTGGGCGTGACGTAGCAAAGCATCGCCGCGCCGTGCCAGCCGATCATGGCCGCGCCAATCGCCGACGTGATGTGGTCGTATCCCGGCGCGATGTCGGTGACGAGCGGGCCCAGCGTGTAGAACGGCGCCTCGTAGCAAAGCTCTTTTTCCTTGTCGACTTGCTCTTTGATCTTGTCGAGCGGGACGTGGCCGGGGCCTTCGATCATCACCTGCACATCGTATTCCCAGGCTTTCTTCGTGAGTTCGCCGAGGGTCTTCAACTCGGCGAATTGGGCTTCGTCGCTGGCGTCGGCGATGCAGCCGGGACGCAGGCCATCGCCCAGCGAAAATGAAACATCGTGCTTGGCGAAAATCTTGCAGATATCGTCGAAGCGGTCGTAAAGAAAATTCTGTTTGTGATTGTGGGCCATCCATTGCGCCAGAATCGCGCCGCCGCGGCTCACGATCCCGGTGATGCGCTTGGAAACCATGGGCAAATACTGGATCAGCACGCCGGCGTGAATGGTCATGTAATCGACGCCCTGCTCGGCCTGCTCTTCGATAACTTCGAGCATGACCTCGGCATTCAAGTCTTCGACGCGCTTCACCCGCGAGATGGCTTCGTAGATCGGCACGGTTCCAATCGGCACCGGCGAGTGCGCGCAGAATAGCTTCGCGAATGTCGTGAATGTCGCCGCCGGTCGAAAGATCCATGACGGTGTCGGCGCCGTAGTGCACGGAAGTGTGCAGCTTCTTAAGTTCCTCGTCGATGTTCGAAGTAACGGCGGAGTTGCCGATGTTGGAGTTGATCTTGCACAGCGAAGCCACGCCGATGCCCATCGGCTCGAGCTCGGGATGATTGATGTTCGCGGGAACAATCATGCGGCCGCGGGCGATTTCGTCGCGCACCAGTTCGGCGGAAAGCTTTTCGCGATCGGCCACATAGACCATTTCTTCCGTGATCAAACCCTTGCGGGCATAGTGCATCTGGGAGAAATTACCATCGCGATTCTCGGCTTTGCGCCGCGCGATCCACTCGGATCGCGGCTGAGGAACGCTGTGCCCATTGCCGCTGTGCCCGTTGTCGTCCTGATCGTCCTGAATGCCACTGCCGTCGCCGGAATTACCGTTCGTGGGAGCCATGTGTGTCCGCCCTTCGCTGGATTCTTCAACAGCCGATTATACGCCGCGCGGTTAACGCGAAACTTGCCGATTGCGCTTCACAAACCGAGACGTTGTAAGCAACGTCTCTACAGGTTCTGGAACGCTCCAACTCTTTCATCCCATTACCTACGTAATTATCGCGGTAATTACGCCTGTGTTAGAAATCACTAAGAATCGCACAGCCCAGGACTTGGACTGGAGATTCTGCCTTCCCCACGGCAGTTGCGCACAATCTCGGCATGACAGTTCGAGGAAAAACAATGTCAAAGAAAATCCTTGTGGTTGACGACTCCAAGACCGCCCTGATGATGGAGCGCGAGATTCTGGAGAGACGCACGACCTACCAGTGCGTGACCGCGAGCGACGGCGAGGAAGCGGTCGAGAAAGCCCAACAGGAGCGCCCTGACCTGGTTTTGATGGATGTTGTGATGCCCCGCATGAATGGGTTTGAGGCCTGCAAGAGGATGCGCCAGCAAGCGAGCACGCGCGAGATCCCCATTGTTCTGGTCACCACTCGCGGCGAAGAATCTTATATGGAGGCGGGGTTTCAAAGCGGATGCAATGACTACATCACCAAACCGGTGGATGGCGCCGAGTTGGTGGCGCTGTTGCAGAGCTACCTAGGCGAGTAGCGCGGGGACGAGCAGGTTCGATTTCCTGTTGGTCGAACTCAGTGCAGCAAGGACCTTCATGAACGGTGACAAGAGCAAGGATCTGGGGCGCAGCCCTCTGGGGCCGAGGCGATGAACGATCTGCGGTTAGGAGCGGCGCGGAAGCGACTGGCCGAGAGCCGGGATCAAGAGGATGCGATCGAGGGATTGCGCGAGATTGTGGCCAACTTTCTCGGCTCGGAGGAAATCGGTCTGTTCAAAGTCGATCGCCGAAACGCAACCTTCCAAGTTTATTGGTCATTCGGAATCGATGCCGAGAATTACGACTTGCCGCGGGCCTTGGGCGAGGCTGGCCTCCGGCGCGTGATGGGCGGGGAGTGCCATGTTGAGATTCCGGCTCGCGATCACTGCGGCGCAATGACGAAGGTGCAGGCGTTTGTTCCCATCCGTTTCGCAAACCAGACGATCGCCATACTTGCGATATTGCGTTTGCTTCCCCAGAAGCAGGCCTTCGACAGAACCGACATGGAATTGTTCAAACTTCTTTCCGACGAAGCCGCCAAGCCCTTGTTTGGTCGCGAGCGTCGCATTCAAAACTCGGTGACTGAGGGGCCAGGAATGAGAGCATGAGAGAGAATCCCCCCAAATTTAATCCGGCCGTGCTGCCCGCGGAGTTCATGAAGACCTTTGAGCACACGGACTCCGAAGAGGCCAGGCACTTCCTTTATCCGGGGCAGGTGTTCGTAACCCGCGATCCGATCACCATCTCAACCATACTGGGATCGTGCGCGGCGATTTGTCTGTGGGACCGGCACAAGAAAGCGGGAGGAATGAACCACTATCTCCTGCCTGAAGGGCAGGGCGAAGGACCTAACCGATTTCGCTACGGCAACGTGGCCAATCCCGAACTGCTGCGGCAGGTGCTGGCGTTGGGATGTGAACTCAAGTATTTGCAGGCCAAGATTTTTGGCGGGTCGAGCGCTTTTGGCAACGATCCATTGCAGTCGCTGGGATCAAGGAATGTTCAGCTGGCCGAAGATTTTCTTCGTTCGGCGGGCATTCCGGTGATGGAAAAAGATGTGTCCGGGAAAGCATGGCCGAAGGTTGGTCTTTCAGATTTCCGATGGCGTAACGACGATCAAGAATTTCGACCAAGTGAAATAAGGATGGCGGTGCTGCCCATGGTCGCGCAGACGAGAGGAGGGATAGTGAATTTGGCGGACTTTGATCACGAAGCAGTTCTGGCGTCGTTCCTCGTCGAGTCGGAAGAAGGCCTGGACTTGATGGAGCAGGCGTTGGTGCAGATGGAATCAAGTCCTTCCGATCCGGAACTGCTGCACAGCATTTTCCGCGTTGCCCATAGCATCAAGGGAAACGCAACCTCGTTGGAACTCGAGCGAACTCGCTGGGTTTGCCCACGTTGTAGAGGACCTGTTGGACGTTTTTCGGGAGCAGCAGGCGCTGCCCAGCGCAGACTTGATTTCACTGTTGCTGAAGGCTGTGGATGAACTTCGTGCCATGGTCTCGACGGCGGCGGCGGGGCAACGGGAACTTACCCCGGGACAACAAGAGCTCAGAAAAGAAATCGCGCGAGAGGTAGAAAAACGGTCGAAAAGAGTTGTCACCGCTGGCGCGGCTGCAGGCAGAATCCAGGTGCAGCCGTAAAGCTCGACATGCTCCCCGGGGCCGGTCACCGCACGCTGCGCGCCGATGTCGACAAACTCGACCACATGTTGAATCTGACCGGGGAAATTGTGATTGCGCAAGGGCGCCTGCGCCGCATGATCGAGAAACTCGGCACTGAGCAGGGGCGTGAGCATGCTGGAGATGCATCGCGAGGCCGAGCGCCTGTACATGGATCTGCAGAGTGAAGTGATGAGCATTCGCATGGTCCCAGTCGGCCCGCTGTTTCGCCAGTTTGTCCGTTCGGTGAGGGACCTCGCAAGAAGCCACGGAAAATTGGCTCGCCTGGAAGTGGTGGGAGGAGACGTCGAGGTTGATACCACCGTGCTCGAACAATTGAAAGATCCGCTGCTGCACCTGGTGCGCAATGCGGTCGATCATGGCCTCGAGAAGCCGGCTTTGCGCGAAAGCCAGGGCAAAAATCCCTGCGGACTGATCCGGCTGATCTGCGGCACATAGCGGCGGAAACATTATCGTGAAGCTCGAAGACGACGGAGCTGGGTTCGACCGCAAACGAATTCTCGACAAAGGCAAAACGCCTCGGACTCTTGTCGGGCAAAGACGAGATTCGTGAGCAGGAGATTTACGACCTGGTGTTCCAGGCGGGATTCTCTACGGCGGAGTCGGTGACGGATCTTTCCGGCCGCGGGGTGGGCCTGGATGTTGTCCGGCGCAACATCGACAATTTGCGGGGCACGGTAGAGATTTCGAGTACAGCAGGGAAAGGCAGCACTATCAACATCCGCCTTCCTTTGACCATGGCCATCATTGAAGGGTTCTCGGTAAGGGTAGGTAGCTGAAACTTTTATCGTCCCTCTGGAACATGTGACCGAGTGTACGGAATTGCCAGCCGAGCAGACGCAACTCTGGAAGCCAGCGGGATCCTCAGTCTGCGCGGAACGGCACTTCCTTATGTGCGATTGCGGCGTGTTTTCAGCGTGGCCGGGCAGGCCCCGAAGAGGGAGAACATTGTTGTGGTCAAAATCAATGAGTTTCATGCTGGAATCGCAGTGGACGAATTGCTGGGCGGCATGCAGACCGTGGTGAAGCCGCTGGGCAGGGCATTTCGAGCAGTGCGGGGATTGCCGGTTCTACCGTGCTGGGAGACGGACGGGTGGGTTTGATCATCGATGTTCCCAGTCTTCTGCGCGGAGTGATGCAATCGACTTTGCAAGCGCAAGCTTAAGGGAAAAGCAGCCATTCGATTTTCGATCAGAAAGGTGAAGGACAATGAAAACTTGGCAAGATCGGAAAATAGGCACGCGGCTGGGAGTGGTGTTCGGGGCCATCCTGCTGTGCGTGATTGCGGTGGGTGGATTCGGGCTGAGCTGGCTCGGACGTCTGAATTCCAACATGTCGGCCTCGATGCAAAAGCGTTACAACACGGTTGAGTTGACGCACCAGACCATCGAAAACTCAATCACCAACGCCCGCATCACCCTGCAATTGTTTGAGACCGCGGACCCCGACGAAGAGAAAAAGCTGAACCGCAAAACGAGGCGATCAGCCACGAAATCAGCGGGCAGGTCGCGGAAATCGAAAAGAGTCTCAGCTCTGCCCAAGAGCGAGAGCATGTTTGAGGTCGTCACGCAGGACCGGCAGGCCTATATTTCGGCCAGGAATAAAGCCAAGGCGCTGCTGGCCGACAAGAAACGGGACCAAGCACTGGCGGCGCTGCGGGAAGAAGTGATCCCGGCGCTCGATAAGTATCGCGCCATGTGGGACAAAGTTCATTGACCTGCAAACCGACGCCATGCAGCAAAGCATGAAGGAAAGCCAGGAAGCTTACGCCATAGGACGCAGCATTGCATTGTTGCTGCTGGCTGTCACTCTGTTTCTAGCCACACTTCGCGGCGATCAGCGTCACGCGAGAGCATTACCGTGCCCGATCGAGCAGGCCGTCCAGCATGCGGAGCGAATCGCCGCCGGCGATTTGACCAAGGAGATCCTTGTCACCAACCAGTCCGAAGACCGGGCAATTGCAGCAGGCTATGCGGGAGATGAGCAGCCGGCTGTCGGGAATCATCAGGGACGTTCGCGAAGGATCTGCAGCGGTGGCGTCCGCGGCGCAGCAGGTTTCGGCTTCCTCGCAGAGTCTTTCGCAGGGAACCAGTGAACAAGCTGCTTCGGTGGAGGAGATGAGCTCCAGCCTGGAACAGATGAACGCGTCAATTACCCAAAATGCCGACAACAGCCGGCAAGTGGAGCAGGCGGCGGCCAAGGGGGCCTGGCGGCGGAAGAGAGCGGCGACGCAGTCAAAGAGACGGTCGAAGCGATGAAGCAAATTGCTGCCAAGACCTCGGTGATCGAAGAGATCGCCTACCAGACCAATCTGCTTGCGCTCAACGCGGCGATTGAGGCGGCTCGCGCAGGAGATCAGGGCCGGGGGTTTGCCGTGGTCGCGGTCGAGGTTCGAAAGTTGGCCGAGCGCAGCCAGTTGGCGGCGCAGGAAATCGGCGGGCTGGCCGGGAAGAGCGTCAGCGTAGCCGAACGATCCGGCCAATTGCTGTCGGACCTGGTGCCCTCCATCAAGAAGACCGCCGAGCTGGTGCAGGACGTTGCCGCGGCTTCCACGGAACAGTCCGGCGGAGTGACGCAGATCAACAAGGCGATGTCCCAGGTCGACACGGTCACGCAGCGCAATGCATCGTCGGCAGAAGAACTTTCAAGCACGGCGGAAGAATTGGCGGCGCAGTCGGAGCAACTGCAGCAGTTGATGACTTTCTTCCGCGTGGCAGGAGAGCAAGCACGCCAACCGCAGCGGGGACGGGAAGCAACGCGTGACCATGCCTCTGAACCCAGCGTTCAGAAGCGATTTCGCGCCGCGTGGCACAGCAACCGGTTGGCGGCAAGGTGGAGGAAGAAGCTAACTTCGCTCCGTTCTAGGCGGACGTTGACCGGCTGTAGAGAGGCTTAGCCGGGGAAACCCGCGCCATAAACGGCGGAAACGTGAGGAGTGAAACTATGGGAGCGTCGAAGCAAGGGCAAACAACTCCCGGTGAGCAGGGTGCAATACCTTACCTTCTTAACCGCAGGCGAGGAATACGCGATCAGCATTGTGAAGGTGAGCGAGATTGTTGAGTACGAGGCGGTCACCAGCGTGCCCAACACTCCGATCTGGATCCGCGGTGTGACCAACCTGCGAGGCAAGGTTGTCCCGGTGGTTGATCTCTCGGTGAAGTTCGGATTGCCAGCCAGCAACATTTCCAAATTCTCCTGCATTATCATCACCGAAGTGATGTTCCAGGGTGAGGCGCTGACCATGGGCGTTCTCGCCGACTCCGTGAGCCAGGTAATCGAACTTTCGGCGGACGAAATCGAAGCGACCCCGCCTTTCGGCACTCGTGTCAAGACCGAATACCTGCTCGGCATGGGAGCATTGGGCAAGAAATTTTGCCTGATTCTTGACATCGACAAAGTGCTCTCCGCCGACGAATTGCTTGCGGTGACGGAGTCGGTTGCCGATCAGGCGCATTCGGACAACACGATCATTGAAGCACCGGCGAAAGAGGCACACTTCGAGACGGGAGCGTAGCCTTGCCCGCTGGAACCGCTGCAGGCAAGGATTCAGTGCAAGTCCCGCCAGGTCGACGTGCAGGCCTCGAGCAGCCGCCGCATCTCACTGTGAGTCCCGCGCTGTTCCAAAAATTCCAGACACTGATTTACGCCGAAACCGGCATCTGGCTGGGCAGTTCGAAAACGGCATTGTTGTGCGGACGGCTGTTTCGACGGCTTCGGGCGCTGGAGATCACTTCGCTGGCAAAGCTACTACGAATGCGTTATGCCAGCCGGAGCAGCACGAGGAACGCGCCCGGATGATCGACGCCATCACCACCAATGAGACCCGCTTCTACCGCGAGCCCCGGCAGTTTGAGTTCCTGGTGCAGAGAGTGTTTCCGCGATGGCAGGCGGAGGCTGAACGCGGCGCTGCGCCCCAGAAGAATGCGGATCTGGAGCGCCGGATGTTCGTCGGGGGAAGAGCCGTACACCGTGGCCATGCTGCTTGCCCGGCATCTTCCGGCGGAGGAAGGTTGGGACGTGCGGCTTCTAGCTACGGACATTTCCAATCGCGTGCTGGAAAAGGCGCGCAAGGGGATTTATCCCATGGCGAGGGCGGCGGAGTTGCCTGACGGATTTGCTGCACAGCTTTATGCTGCGCGGAATGGCGGAGCGGCAAGGCGAGATGAAAGTGAGAGTCGAAATTCAGCAGATGGTCGATTTTCGAAGGCTGAACCTGGATCAAGAGTCCGAGCTTCTTGAAGGTCCATTCGACGCCATTTTTTGCCGCAATGTGCTGATTTATTTTGACGCCGCTTCGAAGCGTAGAGTGGTCGCGAATCTGGTGCGGCATCTTATGGCCGACGGTGTTTGTTCGTGGGTCATGCGGAAAATCTGAATAGCGTGTCCTCGCAGATCCGAAGCCTTGAGCCGACCATTTACGTAAAGAGCAAGGGACAAGGAGCAGTCGGTGAAGATCTGCCGATCTCGAAGAAGCGTGCCAGATGAATGGAGATGAACTGCAGGTCCTGGTGGTGGATGACTCGGCGATGGTCCGCCAAGTTATGCAAGCCATTCTTAGCACCGACCGCAGGATCAATGTCAAGGCGGCTGCGGACCCGCTGATTGCGTGGGGAAAGATGCAAAAGGAATCGCCCGACGTGGTCATTACGGATCTGGAAATGCCGCGGATGGACGGCCTGACGTTTATCCGAAAAATCATGTTAGAAATGCCTACGCCGGTCGTGGTGTGTTCCGGCCTGGCGGCTCGTGGCACTGAGCTCGCACTTCGCGCGCTAGAAGAAGGCGCGGTTGAAGTGATCACCAAGCCCAAGGTGGGGGTGCGCGACTTCCTGCACGAATCAGCGGTGACTTTGCTGGATGCTGTGTGGAGCGCATCGCAGGCACAGGTCAGGTCCCGGCCGCATTTGGCAGCGGTTCCTCGGCTAACGGCCGATGCTGTCCTGCCTCGCAAAGGCAAAGCCGCGCTACGCCGGGACGCCGCGGGGCCTGATTGCGGTGGGGGCTTCGACGGGTGGAACCGAGGCGCTACGAGTCTTCCTCACAGCCATGCCGACCGACTGCCCGCCGGTTGTGATCGTGCAACATATGCCCGAAGGCTTTACCCGCGCCTTTGCTGAGCGCCTGGACAAAGAATGCGGAATAGAGGTCAAGGAGGCAACGGATGGCGATCATCTACAAACTGGCCAGGCACTGATTGCTCCGGGCAACCGGCATATGCTCGTCAATCGCAGGGGAGAAGAGCTGGTCATACAGATCATTGATGGACCGTTGGTTTCTCGGCATCGTCCGAGTGTGGATGTGCTTTTTCGGTCGGTGGCAATTTCCGCGGGCCCAACGGCAGTAGGCGTCATCATGACTGGCATGGGCGACGATGGCGCTCAAGGGCTCTGTGAGATGAAGGAAGCTGGGGCGGCCACGATCGCGCAGGACGAAGCTAGCTGCATTGTGTTTGGCATGCCCAAGGAAGCGATTTCCCGCGATGCGGTAATCCTGGTTGTACCTTTAGAGCAGATCGCCAGCACCGCCCTGCATCTGCAGAGCAGGCAGGCTGCGTGGAAAGAAAAGCTCAGAGAAGCGATGAAGAAATCAAGAAAACTGCTCGGGGAACCTCGGTGATGGCATGAAACATACCGCGAAGAGAAAAACTCTGCCGTAACACGGATCTAGACTAAATCAGAAAAGTGCAAAGGCGAGCATCTGGGAAGGTGAGCATGCTCGTGCGGGGGACTCCGAGATCTCCAGTTCAGCTGTTCGCGGCGTCAGCAGAATGAGGCGGAGAAGGGCCGCGTGACAAAAAGTCCAGCTCAACCGCTGGCCGACACCTTTAGAACCGCAGGTGCTTATTGGCGCCAACCAAGATGTTCTTCGCGTCCTTGGAAAATCTCATGCAGCAGGCTTATGAAGCGCTGCTTCAGGGTTGAGGGCTGCGCCTTGCCAGTTTCTGTAGTCTCGGTTTTCGCATCCATCTTTGGTTCGAGAGCGGGAGCTGCACCAGTAGCCATGCGGATGGCCTCCTTCTAAGAATGAATTCTCATACCCTTGATCGCTTGCACTTGCGACAAACTTCGCTTTAACCGTCTGCCGAGAGGAGGTCGGAAGAGTTTCTAATTGAGTCCTGATTCTAAGTTGGTTCTAATCCTCGGGGCAGATCACCAACGGCATAGCACCTCCAGAATCGGTTTTCCTGGTCTTATCCAGCGATTTAAGAAGGAGTCGTTGCAGGATCTCGCGAATTCCGTGGGCCACCGCCTGCCCCCGCTGTTTCCAACTCAACTACTCAATTGGGCGGGCAAGCTTTCCCTCGTTGTTCAGCTTAGGCGCTGCGGACCCGCAGCCATTAAAGTCACCCACGAAAGTGCCGATAACAGCACCAGCACCATGCAGCGGGACTGGCAACAATTTGTTCAAAACAATGGACGGCTGAGGCAGGCATCAGCACTGTCCGGTTCGAATAGGGTCTTGGCAAGCGCCGAAGCGAATGAATACCTGCAACGGGAGGAGTCTGCCTTGTGAGTCAACTTTACGATCTGAGAATGGCAATTGAAAACAAGATTAAGACCGAGGGCCTGGATGCGACCGAGGTGAAAGGCAAGATTGGACTACGCTCCGGCCGAATTCTGGCGCTGATCTCTGCTAACACGCCAGACGACCCGGTAGCCGTCGCCAAACTGAAGCAGGCTGTCAAAGACGTGCTGAATATCAACTTGTGAGGAGTGTTCGCATGAAATGGAACTTGATTCGAACCAAAGTTCTGGCCGCATTGGTCGCCTGTCTCGTAGTGGGCGTTGGCGGCATCCTGGCACTGATGCATTACAGCTTCGCGCGGAACTCACAGACCCTGGCGGCGGAGTCGGTCATGGGCGCGCAAAAGCTCTTCACGATTTTGGAAACCAGGGAAATCAGTAAAATGACCGCGGTAAGCGAGACGCTGATGATGAATCCGCAGGTTCGCGACGCCTTTGCCGCCAAGGATCGCGCCGCCTGCTCGAGTTAACTTCGCCGCTGTATCCGAAGTTGAAGAGCGAAGGCATTACCAACTGGATGTTCCACACTCCCGAGCCGGACATGAGCCGTCTTCCTTCGTCTCCACAACCCCCCGAAATTCGGCGACCATCTGAATCGCTTCATGGACAAAGAAGTGGTGCGCACTCATGCCATGGTGGTTGGAAACGAACTGGCCAAGGCCGGATTTGCCGTGAGAATTTTGCGACCATTTTACGATTCGCAAGGCGATGTGACCGGCTATGTCGAGTTTGGCGAAGAAATCGGCCAGTTCATTCACGCCATGAAAAACCAGACCGGAGACGACTACGGACTTCTGCTCAGCAAGAAGTTCGTGGACCGGCAGTTTTGGGCCGATTCGAGCGCGGTTTGGAAGCGGCGCGATAACTGGGATGACAATCCGAACTTCGTGGTGGCGGACAAAACCACAGCCACCGACAAGATCATTCAATTCCAGGGAGAACTGGCCGCGGTGCCCGCCCAGGGCAAGGCGCTGGAATATTTCCACGACGGAAATTCCGTCCTCGTGCGCGGCATCTTTCCGATCCGTGACGCCGCCGGGAACAACGTAGGCGCAATGTTTGTAGTGCGGGACATTTCGGGCTTTTACGTGGCTATGCGGCACACGCAGAATGTCCTCGTGCTGATGACGGTCGTCGCTCTGACGCTCGGCATCTTTCTGGTGCTGACGCTGCTCAACCGTCTGGTATTCCGGCGACTGGAGCACATCATTGCGGTCGCGACCCGCGTGGTTGGTGGGGACTACGAAACCGAAATCCGCGTCTCGTCCGACGATGAAGTCGGCCAATTCGAACAACTCTTCGAGCAGTTCCGGCGCGTCTTCGTGGAACTCCTGACGCATGTGCCCGAGTTTCAAGAAAAGCCTGAGTTGCAGGAAAGGTAAGACCCCAACTGCGGATCGAGACTCGGCAGAGCCAGGTTCAGTCTGCGCGAACGATTTCTCTTCGAAGGGTTCTTGCCCCGGTCAGCGCTTACCCAATTGAGTGCTGTATCATGAGGATGCTATAAAAGTAGGGTGGGGCGCGTAGCTCAGTTGGCAGAGCAATGCCCTTTTAAGGCATGGGTCGATGGTTCGAGTCCATCCGCGCTCACCAATTTTTTGGTTTGTAATTCCTCGACATTCCTCAACCTCCCATGAATGGCTCGACGTTCCCGCACCTGGCTGGAGGGTTCGGTGGTACGGCGACGATTGCGTGGCTGCTGCTGACGGCCTTTGCCGCCTCCTATGTGCGCGCCTTCACCGGTTTCGGGTCGGCTCTGGTTGCGGTGCCGGCGCTGGTGCTTATCCTGCCGCCCTCGGACGCGGTGCCGTTGGCGATGGCAATCGATTTGTGCGTGGGGTTCCTGCTGCTGCGGCATGTCGTCCGAACCGGGATTGCATGGAAACCGGTGAAGCTTCTGATTGTCGCTGCGCTTCTGAGCATGCCAATCGGTCTTTGGACGTTGCATGTGATCTCTTCTCGTGTCGCTTATCTGTCTATTGCAGTGATGGTTTTTGCTTTCACCAGTCTTCTTGCGCTTGGTTTTAGAACCAGGAGAAATCCGGGGACTGCAGCCACGCTGATCGCCGGAAGCCTTTCGGGGATTCTGGGCGGGGCCTTTGGAATGACTGGGCCGCCGGTTGTCCTTTTCTTTTTTTCCAGCCCCATGGGGAAAGAAATCAGCCGGGCGACGATCATGGTTTATTTGATCGTGACTACGTCCGCGTATCTGCTGTTGACTGCGGCGACCAGGATTTCCGTTGCCTGGCTTCGACCGTTGTTGCTGATGCTTCCATTTATTCTGCTGGGAACCTATCTGGGGCAAAAGGCATTTTCCAAAGCCGAAGAAAAGACTTTCCGGCGGGTGGTTTTTGGCGTGCTGTATGGTCTCGCGGCCAGCGCGGCGTGGAAGGCCTGGCTGGGATAGCGACTAGCTGCCGTTCCGAAATGGGACGGAGTTTACTGTTTAGTACTGGGTACCCCCCCTCCTCCCCTTTTGACTGCAAAATCTTGAAAACAAACGATCTGTTTTGCGACTACCCGCTAGATCTTTGAGTTTACAGGAGTTACGGGCAAAATCTAGAGAACATGGGAGTTAGGTTGGCCCTCGCTCCGTCCGCATCCCATTTTGGAACTGGGATGACGAGGCGTTTGGCGCGGGGGTGGGCGGCATGCCGCCGCCTAGCTCGGATTGTCAAAGATCGTCCATTATCTTGTAGATAATGTGTATTGTAATAGATTATCGAACTTGAATCGCGCAAGTCAATAGCAAAACGCACTGCGAGACCGAGGGATTGGGAAAGGGTACTGGGTCCCCAACAAAACCGCGAGACCTGGGGGCACCAGCTAAAGCTAAAGGGGAAGGCTACGGGGTGAGTTGGAAGACTACGCCGCCGCCAAACGTGCCACCCGTGGCGGCTGTGCCGTAGAGTTTGCCGTCGGGGCCGAGGGTTAAGTTTGCGTCGGGTTCGGCGCCGTCGGAGCCGACAAAAGTGTGCAGCAGGGTGTATTTCCAACTGCCGTCCGCGTGCGGCGACAATTTAAATACCACGCCACAACCGCAACTCGGGGAACCGCCAACGGCCGCGGCCCCATACAGATTGCCGGCACTATCCAGAATCACCCCTTCTGAAACTCCTCCATCGGCTCCGCCCGTGAAGTTGTACAGAATCGTCTCCTGCCAATTCTGGCCGGAATCAACGGTGGGGCGAGCCAGTTTGTAGACGACGCCAGAACGGTATTTGCCGCCATTGGCCGTTCCATAGAGATTTCCTTCAGCATCCATGGCTAGTTGGCCCACGCCGGGCCACACGCCATCGTTGTCAGAGAAGCCGAAGGCATGCAGGATGTGCTCTGTCCAGGCCTTGGGAACTGGCTCATCGTTCGCGGGAGGCTGCAGTTCCCAGACCGTGCCACAACCGTCGGCGCACAAAGGGGCCCCCCCGCCGTCAAGCGTGGTGCCGTAGAGATTCCCGGCAGCGTCCATAGTCGGCCCCGCCTTGGGCAGGAATCCGTCACCGTTCTTCCCGGTGAAGATGTGAAGGTTGCTCTCCGTCCAACCGTTCGGGCTCCGCGAGATCTCGAAGGCGGAGCCGCCGGTGCCGTACAGCTTACCGTCTCGGCCCATGATGAGATTGCCCCACGGGCAGCATGCATAATCACCGGGGCCGCCGAAGCTATGAAGCACCAAGCGAGTCCAGCCGTGTTGGCCGCGAACCAGTGCGAACGCGGTGCCGACGCCGTACGCCCCGCCAACGTCAGTTGTGCCGTAGAGTTCCCCCGAAGGGGCAACGGTGAGTCCGCCGTTTGGATCGTCTCCGCCGGAGTCACCGTTCCTAAAGCTACGCAGCATAGTTTCCTTCCACCGGCCGTTCGATTGGGGGCTTAGCTCGAAAGCGGTGCCATAGCTGTAGCTGCCGCCCCCGCTCGTCGTACCGTACAGGTTCCCGCTCCCATCAAAAGCCACGCTGTCCCAAACGCCCCCGCCATCGTGGCCTGCGCCGAAGGAATGCAGCACATGGAAGCGATGTTGGGCTTGGGCTGTCAGAGAGCAAGGAATCAGTAACGCGAGCAGGAGTAATTTCGGTCGCATCAGACGCCGCCTACGGATTGATTCGAACGAAACGAAGGCGGGAGGACCCGCCACCAGCCGCAACAATAGCACGTTCTCGCACCGGAAGCCATCCGCCGGTTTGAGCATCACGTCGACCGGTTAATCGTTATTCATCGCGTCGTCTTCCGGACCGCAGCATGGCGTCCCACCCTTGCATAGCGCAAGGAGCTTGTCCCCCGGCTAGCGCCCACCCTTTCCGCAAAGAACGCGGAAAAGGGTGGGGCACCCGTTCTACACGGAACCGAGGATGGCTGGGCGAGCCTCCGGCGTCGGGGAGTGTGCTAGGATTTTGGAGAATCCCCGCTTGATTACCTTTGGAGGAATCTCCGGAATGCGCTACTTCTGGCTTTTCTGCTGGTTGCTTGGAAGCTTGGCCTGGGGGCAGGAAAAGCCTGTTCCGTCGAATGTGCCGCCTGAGTATCGTCCGCCGATCATACGCGAGAATGAACCGGAGGCGCCGCCGCCGGCTTCGGCATCGAGTGTTGCGCCGGACGCGGCTGTGCTAACGATTACGGGACTGTGCGCGCAGCCGGCATCAGCCTCGACCGACAGTTCGGCGAAGGCAGCCTGCCAAACCATCATTACCCGGGCGCAGTTCGAGAAGCTGACCGACGCTCTGCTGCCGAAGATGAAGCCTTCCATGAAGCTGCAGATTGCCAACTCTTATCCCAGCCTGTTGGCGAATGCGCGCGAGGCGGAGAGCCGCGGGCTGGACAAGACTTCGCGCTTCGAGGAACGGCTGGCGTTCGCCCGGCTGCAGATCCTGTCGCAGCAACTGATCAGCCAGATCGATGAAGAGTCGGCGAAGGTATCCGAAAAGGAAATCGAGGACTACTATCACAGCCACGCGGCGGTGTTCGAGGAAGCGACGCTGGAGCGAATCTTCATCCCCAACCGCAAGCAGATGGATCCCCTGCCGAAAGAAAAGGCCACGCCGGAAGCGGTGAAGGCTCAACGGAAAGCGGGCGAGGATGCGATGATCCGCGAGGCTGAGCAGTTGCGCGCCCGAGCGGCGGCGGGCGAAGACTTTGTCAAATTGCAGAAGGATGCGTACACGGCGGCGGGAGCGAGCGATACTCCGCCTAATCCCAGCCTGGGTGCGATGCGGTCATCGAGCATCCCGCCGAATCAGGCTTCGGCGTTTGAGTTGAAAACCGGCGAAGTCTCGCAAGTGCTTAGCGATTCGACGGGCCACTATATTTATAAGCTGGACGCGAAGTCGATAGAGCCGTTGGATGCAGTGAAGGGCGAAATTCACAAAATCTTGCAACTCCAGCGTCGGGAAGAAATGATTCAGGCGGTGCAACAGCCCATCACAACGGAGATGAATCAGGCTTACTTTGGGCCCAGCGAGAAGCACGGAGGCCCCGAAAATACAAAATCCAAATAGCCTGGAAGTGCATCCGCGTCTCAATCTGCAAATGATCCAAACTATTGAATTTGTAGGCTTAATGTTTGTGATTGTGGCTACGTGCGCTCGACCTGGGCTCCACAAATAAACCTCATGACCGGAAACCGCATCTATTAGCGCGAGTGGAATTCCAACCATCCGGGTTTAATACGCGTAACCACGCTGTCTAAGGAGAAAGTGCATGTTCTCAGCTAAGATGCTCATGTTCTGGGGGCTGCTCGTTTGCGCGGCGTGCCTTCTTTTAGGTTTGAACGGCTGCGGCGGGGGCAGCAGCGGCACGGGTGGTTCGCCTCCGCCGCCTCCGCCCGCGCAAAAAATTCAGCACATTGTGATCATCTTCCAGGAGAATCGCACTCCAGACAACCTGTTTCAGGATCCGAAGCTGATTAAGAACGGTGCAGACATCAGCCAAATGGGATTGACTTCGCAGGGCCAGAAGGTTCCGCTTACGGCGATGTCGCTGGTGACCGACTACGATTTGAGCCACGCGCACAAAGCTTGGGTTTCGATGTATGATGGCGGAAAAATGGATGGGGCCGACAAAATCGACATCGATTGTCTTCACAAAGAAAAAGATTGCCCTTCGCCGACTGCGTGGTTTCGTTACGTGAACCCGTCGGAAGTTGCGCCCTATTTCCAAATGGCGGAAACGTATACCTTCGGCGACCGAATGTTTCAAACCAATCAGGGTCCGAGCTTCAACGCCCATCAATTCATCATTTCGGGGACTGCGGCGCCGACCCCGCCGGGCCAACCCAACAGCGACTACTTCGTTGCGGAAAACCCGATGTACCCTCCGGGAGAGGGTTCGAATCCAATCGCCGGCTGCACCGCGCTTCCGGGTACGATGGCGGCATGGATTGATCCGAACGGCATCGAGATCAATTCATACCCCGCTCAGTTTACATGCTACGACCACCCCACGGTGACGGACTTGCTGAATGCCAAGGGAATCAGCTGGCGCTACTACGCCCCGGGACCCGGATCAATATGGACCGCGCCGAACGCGATTCAGCATATGTGCGTTCCGGACTCCAGCGGGAGCACTTGCACAGGCTCCGATTGGGTCAAGAACGTTGTCATCCCGCAGACCGGAGTGTTGACTGACATCAGCAACGGTCAACTTGCTAGTGTGACCTGGGTAAATCCGGACGGGCAGGAATCCGACCACGCGGGAGTGAACGATGGTTCGGGACCTTCGTGGGTTGCGTCGATCGTCAATGCTATTGGCAACAGTTCGTATTGGTCCAACACGGCGATTATTCTGACGTGGGATGACTGGGGAGGGTGGTACGATCACGTTCCTCCCCCTGCGATCCTGAACTCGTATGAATACGGTTTTCGCGTGCCCCTGGTTGTGATCTCTCCCTATGCGAAGGCGGGATACATTACGCATACGGTTTACGACTTTGGCAGCATTCTCAAGTTCGTTGAAGCTACTTTCAGCCTGGGCACGGTTGCGCCTGGAGCAACCCCGGCCTACGCCGACGAATTCACAGGCACTGGCGACCTTTCGGATTGCTTCGACTTTACTCAAACGCCGTTGACGTTTCAGCAGATTCCGTCAAAGTTTGACGCTGCTCACTTTCTGAACGATAAGTCGGTACCGTTAGATCCCGACGATGACTGAGTTGGCTGCCCCGTCTGGATTTGACGGGGCGGTCGGATAATCTGGCTAGCGGTTGATGGGGGATGCCTTGGTGGCAGTCACAATGTCCCCATAACTGAAGTGATTGCTTCTTCCGCTCCAGGCGCCAAAATGCGTAGGGTCGGCGACGAGGGAATACCGTTTGAGCAGAGGCGCCACGGTGGACTCCTCGTAGGCGATTGCGGTTTCTGGAGTGACCGGGTCGCTGGTCCAAAAACCGGGCAGTTCGTATTTGAAATCGAATGCACTTGTTCCCGCCGCCATTCCGCGCCGCGCCTCGTCGTCGAGGAGGAAAGCGGTAAACAGGCATTTTCCTCCGGGGCGAAGCACCCGTGATATCTCCGATATATAGTGCTCCAGGTCAGCCGGCACGAGATGCGTGAAAACTGAGATCAGGAACACCAGATCAAATTCTCCATCGGAGAAAGGAAAGCGGTAGTCGACCGATTTGAAGCGGCCGCCGGGATTGTACATCTTGTTGTAAATATCCGAGACCTGGAATCGGAAACGCGGGTACCTGGGCGTGATGTTTTTCTGGCACCAGCGAATCCCGCTGGGAACGATATCCAGGCCTTCGTAAGAGCCGGTCGTAAGATACGCGGCCAGAGGGGCTGCGACCCGACCAATTCCGCAGCCTACGTCCAGCGTTCTGTGGTTCGGCTGCAGGCCGCACAGTTCCTTGAAGTAGTTGACGTACTCCTGCCCGGCTCCGGCGAAGGTGCCGGCGAAGTCCAAATAGCGCGGCGGAATTAGAGGGTCTCGTCTTCCCAGGATGAAATCCACGCCGTCGAGTGCGAGCAGATAAGGCGTATATATAGCGCGACGCCACCAGAACGGTGTGTACCTCCGAAAGAGTTTCAACGCCCCGCTGGAACGCCGGCGCTGCACGGCTAATTTCTTTCGAGTCAACTCATCCGGGGTGTCTTTAACTTCAGTTTCCATCGGTTACTTCTCCTGGGTCTGCTGACTAAGAATTTGGTCGGGCTGTCGAAGACCGTCTACGCCCGCCGCTCCGCCGCCTCGCCATCTGCGTAGTATTCCGCGTATCCCGGTTCCAGGCGCCGGCCTTTGGCGCTAAAAATTCGGGAATGCACCAAGCCCCATTTCTGTAAGGCAAATTGCAGCGTAGTGCTCAATACTCCCAAGCCGTACTGCACGCTGCGCCGGAAGTTGATGGAGGAGGCATCGTCAAAATACTTGGTCGGGCAAGAGACCTCTCCGATGCGGAAGCCGAAATGCACGCACTGGGCCAGCATCTGGTTGTCAAAGACGAAGTCGTCGGAATTTTCCAGCAACGGCAATTTCATCAGCACATCGCGGCTGAAAGCGCGATACCCGGTGTGATATTCGGAGAGCTTCACCCGCAAAAAGAAATTTTCAAACGCGGTCAAGAAGCGGTTGGCAATATATTTCCAGATGGGCATGCCGCCGCGGAGGGCCTGGCCTCCGATAATGCGGGAGCCGAGCACAACATCGTAGACTCCATACGCCACCATGCTGGCCATCGCCGTAACCAGAAGAGGCGTGTACTGATAATCCGGATGAACCATAATGATCACATCCGCGCCGGCAGCCAGGGCCTCGCGATAGCAAGTCTGCTGGTTGCGTCCGTAGCCGTAATTCGCGGTGTGCACGAAAAACTGCAAGCCCGAGTTGCTTTGCGACCTCGACGGTGCGGTCGGAACTGTGATCGTCCACCAGGATGCGAATGTCGACCAGATCGGGCAGTTCACGCACCGTCGCTTCCAGAGTCTTCTCCGCGTTGTAGGCGGGCATCACCACTGCGATGCGTTTGTCGTTTATCATTTCTTACCCTTACTCCGTTCCGGCGTGGCCGGATGAATTGCCATGATAACCTGCGCGCAAGCGGCATTGCTGGAAAAAGCCTACTCGAAGGTCGGTCAAACCAGTTGCATCCAACCGAAGCGCGGATGGCACGGCCGGCAGAAGCACATCGAGCCGCTTCGAAGGCGTCTCGCAAAGGCTAGAAGTTCGTGGTCAGGCGCAAGGCAATAGCTGCGCGAGGGACCGATGGCGTTGCCGGAGAACAGACCGCCGAAGTCGATGACGTCCAGAACGTTGGTCAGGTTCTGTCCGTCGACCTGAAACCGCATATTCAGGCGGTCCGACTTGTAAATATCCGCGCCCGCCGAGGCATTGACCTGGAAGGAAGGATAGATGCGGCCGCGAGCGAAGTTGATGCGATTCAGGACCTGCTGGCCGTATTCGGCGAGCACCGTGGCTGGGTCGCCATCGAACTCGAATGGCAGGCCGGTGTCGTATTGAATGCCGCCCGCGATCCAGAAGCGCGGCGTCGACCTGGTAGCGAACGCGGCCGCGAACGGTGTTGCGCTGATCCTGCGAATCCGGGAAATGGCCGGTGAGCTGGATTCCGCATGCGTCGCGTTGTCGCCCAGAAACAGGCCGCCGGTCACCGGAAACCAGGCGTTGCCCACCTTGTAGGAATAGCTCAAGAAGCCGGAAAAGCGGTGCCAATCGGGCAGATCGAGCTTTCGCTTCCGCGCCATAAATGATGGCTTTGCGGAATGCAATCGGGAAAGCTGATGGTGGTGTTCTCGATCTGATCGTCGTCCGCATAGTTGTTCACGAGCCGCCGAAAATAATTGGCGTCCAGCTTGAACTTTCTCGAAGAAGGCCTTGGTCAAGCCCGCTTCGTAGTAGTTTCCTTCGGAAGGCTCGACGGGCAATCGGAGGAAGATCGGGTCGAGCGATTGCGACGGCCGTGGAACTCGAAAGCAGGATGTTCTCGAAAGACGGCGTCTGGAAAACCCGGTCGTAGGAAAAATGCAGGACCAGATCGGCGGACGGGAAATAGCGCGAAATCGCGAAGCGCGGGTCCACCGCCTGCCGGTTCAGCAAAAGCTGATAGTGGTCCCAGCGCAGCCCGGCGTTGATGGTCCAGTTTCCCAGGCGGATCAGATCCTGCACGAACGCGGACTGCTCGAGGTCCGGGCGATTCGCCAGGAAGCCGAAAGTCGAGCGGCGTGCCGGGATCGAATTGCGTTGGATCGGTGATGATGTAGCTGAAATTCTCATTCAGGAATAGTATTGTCCGACTCGACGCCCGACTTCCATTCGTGGCGGCCGTGGTCGATGGTGACGGTCGCCCTTGAAATATCCTTCGCGAAACCAATTGTGCTGAAAGACCTCGATGGGAGTCGATTCGGCTTGGAGTTGAAATCGTTCGCGTTGTCGCGCACCATGCCGCGAAAATCGGCCACCGCGTTGGACGAAAATGTGTGCTGGTAGGAGACGATTCCCATGGTTTCGATGTTGTCGGCGGTTTGGCGCTGGCCCGCGGCTTGCTGCACCTGTTCGTTGGGAATGTCGTAGCGCGAGAGCTCGTGGCGAACGATGAAGCTGCAAGCGGTCCTTCGGCGTCAGATCGCGCTCGTAGTGGACCGAAAAATCGCCGAGCGTGCCCGTGTTCGAATAGTTCTGCGGAACCACGGGATTCAGATAATGATCCGTCATGCTGCCGCTGGCGCTGGCGCCGAGCGTATTCTTGCCCCAGACGTACTGCCCCTGCGCGAAAGCGCCGGCCGATGTCAAAGCTGCCGCCGGAAAGCACGACTTGGCCGTGGAAACCTGGCTGCGAATCCTGCAGCGTGTTCACCTCGACCACGCCGCCCATTTTTCGGCCATATTCCGCGGGAATGCCCGCGGTATAGATGCTCATCGATTGCACGTCGTCCGCTTCAATCTCCGGGCCGAAGCTGGGCGAGCGATTGTCCGTCAGCGGAATGCCATCGACCACAAACTGCGTCTGATATTCCGAGCCGCGCGGATGCAGGACGGCATTGCCTTCGTATAGCCAGCCGGGCTGCGAATTCACCAAATCCTGCAGGGAACGGCCCGGAATCGAGCTGAGCCGGTTCTGAATCAGGTCCGAGCCAATCTGACTGACGGAGCCGGCTTGATCGGGATCGATCAGCGTGTTGGCCGCGCTCACCGTTACGGATTGCGTTCACCGATGGCAGCTTGAGTTGGATCGTGTGTTCGGTCGGAATCGAGGAACGAATCTCGACGGATTCGGATACGTCGCGCAAAGCCAGGCTGCTGAATTTCGAGCTGATAGATGCCGTAAGGCAGGCGCTGCACGTCCAGACTGCCCTGATCGCTGGTCGTCAGAGTATTTCGATACTGATTCGCCTCACTGATGATCTGAACGGCTGTTTTCACGCCAAGACCGGCGGGATCGGTCACTTTGAGCCGCAATTCGCCGCTGTTGCTTTGCGCAAACAGCGGGACCGCGTACAGAAGCACGATTAGACAACTCTTCATGCTCAACACGCTGTTCTCGAATCGCGGAGGTCGGTCAATAGAACAAAGTCGGCTGTCATTCTGAGCGAGGCGAAGAATCCATGTATTTTGCCGGCGCAAGAACGGCTCGGATTCCTTCGCGAGAAAGCCTATTCCTTCGTGTCCTCTACGCTCGATGCTTTTTCCGGCCGCAGCAGCGGGAACAAAATCACGTCGCGGATTGTATGGGAATCCGTCAAGAGCATTGCCAGCCGATCCACGCCCACGCCGACTCCGCCGGCTGGCGGCATGCCGTAAGAGAGCGCCCGGATGTAGTCCTCGTCCATCTGATGAGCCTCTTCGTCGCCGCGCTCGCGTTCCTTGAGTTGCTGTTCGAAACGGCGGCGCTGGTCTTCGGGATCGTTGAGTTCGCTGAAGCCGTTGGCAATCTCCATCTGCCCGGCAAAGATCTCCAAGCGCTCGGTCCAGTCGGGCTCGTCGGCTTTTTGCTTGGAAAGCGGCGAGACCGCCGTGGGGAACTCGTAAATGATCGTCGGCTGAATCAAGTGCTCCTCGGCGACCGCCTCAAACAGATTCGCGACTGTTTTTCCCACGGGCTCATTCGGATCGTAAGCGACATGTGCGTGAGCCGGTGTTGAATCGCTGCCACCAACGCCTTCACGGAATCATGAGAGCTGAAGTCTGACATCTGCGGCTTGGCCCCCGCCGCCTCTGGCCAATAGTGAATGATGGCCTCGCGCATGGTCATGCGCCGCCAGTTCGACGCCGGCCCAGTCGATCTCGTGCTTCGCCCCACTTGGATTTCGTGGTGCCGTTCACATCGATGGCTGCTTGCTCGATCAATTGCTGCGTCAGATCCATCACCCCGCGATAATCGGTATAAGCCTGGTAGAACTCGAGCATGGTGAACTCGGGATTCCAGCGCCAGCCCGAGACCTTCGTTGCGAAAGTTGCGGTTGATTTCGTAGACGCGATCGAAGCCGCCGACAGTCAGCCGCTTGAGATAAAGCTCCGGAGCGATGCGCAGGTACAAATCCATGTCGAGCGTGTTGTGATGGGTGACGAACGGCTTGGCGACCGCGCCGCCCGCGATCTGCTGCATCATGGGCGTTTCGACTTCGATGAAGTCTTGCGCATCGAGGAACCGCCGCATCGATTGCACCAGTTTGCTGCGCTTCAGAAATACTTCGCGCACTTCAGGATTCATGACCAGATCGACATAGCGCTGCCGGTATCGCAACTCAACATCCGTCAGGCCATGCCATTTCTCCGGCAGCGGCAGCAGATCTTTAGATAGGAACGTAATCTCCTCGACGTGGATGCTGAGTTCGCCGGTGCGGGTGCGGAATAAATATCCGCTGACTCCGATGTGGTCTCCGAGGTCGAGGAGCTTGTAAAGTTCGAACCCTTTCTCGCCGACCGCATCTTTCTTTACGTAGATCTGCAGCTTCTGCCCGCCTGCTGCAGATGCGCGAACCCGGCTTTGCCCATCAACCGGATGGCCATAATGCGTCCAGCCACGCGCACGTTGACTCTGCGGATTCTCCAGTTCCTCGGCTGATTTCGCGAGTACTCCGCCAGAATTGCGGGAATGGTGTGCGTGAATTCGTACTTGGTCGGATAGGCCATCTGCCCCAGCGCTTCAATCTGCTTCAGCTTCTCCAGCCGCAATTTGTAAATGTTCTCGTCGAGTGCCAATGGGTTCCTTTGATCTGCGAAGATAGAAAAGCGATTATAAACAAGCTGGTGACGAGAGTCCTTGAAGCCAGCGGCTCTCGGCGGTACTATAAACTGCTTTGAAGTTTTCAATCGAACCGGAAGCTGAGGCCCGATGCCGCAAAACTACGTTCCACTCTTTATCTTCGTCGCCGTGGTAGGCGTACTGATCCCGATTACGCTGCTGATCGCCAAACTGATTCGGCCGGATAATCCTAATCGGACGAAGTTGATGCCTTACGAGTGCGGCATTGATCCCATCGACAGCGCCCGAGGACGTTACACCGTCCGCTATTACATTATCGCCATCCTGTTCGTGGTCTTCGACGTGGAGACCATTTTCTGTTTCCCTGGGCGGTGAAGTTCAAGGCGCTGGGCACATTCGGGTTGCTGGAGATGCTCATCTTTCTTGGGCATCCTGATTGTCGGCTACATCTGGATCTGGGGAAAGGGAGCGCTGGAGTGGGTGTAGGAGAACAGCGCTTCGCACTCGGCCATGAAAATTTCGTGCCGCAACCGCTTATCGTCTCAGCCAAACTGTTTGTTCTTATGACTAACCCAACTGCCGACGGAGAAACTTTTATAGCCAGCCGCTGGACCAAAGGAAATCTTCTTTTTCCGACTCGCATCGTGGTGAATCCGTTGCACGTGAGCAAAGTGAAACCGCGCTTTTTCGGCAGCAACGAGGAAAGCATCGCTATGGCGCAGGTGGCTTCGGTGCAAATTTCTACCGGGATGGTGTGGTCGAACATTCGCATCGACTCTGCGGGTGGGACGAATCCGATCACCAGCCACGGGCACCGCAAGGCGGACGCGCAGCGCATTCGTGATCTCATCGAGTCTCACCAAGCCGCAGTTAGCGAACATGACAGGTGAACATGAAATGGCGTGTTCGGTGGATATTCACACTCGTCGTTGACACGGTATCTGGCAAGCTGTTAGAAGTTAACGTTCTCCTAAACTGTTGCCGAGCCGGAGGTCTGTGCCTTCGTAGCAATGCCCGAGGAAACCAAATCCCGTCGCGCCGCCGAGCGGTGAGCCGAAATCGGTCGCCGGTCACGCGCCCGCGCCGCCGGCCAAGCCTGCTGGTCCTGCTCCCGTTCCGTGGGATTCTCCGATGATTGGTGCAGCTCAAAGGGCAGTATGGCTCGGGCATTCGCGAAGCCAACAGCTACCTTGGCCAGAACTACATGATCGTCGAGCCCTCGATTGTTTCCGAGTTGCTGCAGATTCTGCGCGACCGCGAACAATTCGACTACTGCGTGGATATTACCGCGGTGCACTATCCTCGAGCGCGAAAAACAGTTCGATCTCCTGTGGATTCTGTATTCTTTCTCCGAGAAACGAACGCATTCGCGTGAAAATCATGATCGCGGACGGCGAAAGCGTTCCCAGCGCTGTGTCGATCTGGGCGACCGCCAACTGGCTGGAGCGTGAAGTTTTCGACATGTTCGGAATCCGCTTCGATGGGCATCCGGACTTGAAACGCATCCTGCTGCCCGATGGCTGGAAGGGTTATCCGCTTCGCAAAGACTACGGAATCATTCAACAGGATCAGGAATGGGTGCGGGCCAACCTGGGGATCGAGAGCGGCCAATAATCATGACCGACCGAACCGTTACTGATCCGAAGACCACTGAACCCAAGACTACCGACTCCACAAATATCTCTCGCATCTGGAACTCGGCGAGCCCGACAAGACTTTTCTCGACAGCAATGAACTCGTTATCAATATGGGGCCGCAGCATCCAGCAACTCATGGAGTGCTGCGCGTCATTCTCAAGCTGGATGGGGAGCAGGTTCTGGGCACGGAGTGCGTGATTGGCTATCTGCATCGCGGCGTCGAGAAGATTGCCGAGAACCGCACCTACGCCATGTTCAATCCATACGTCGATCGCATGGATTATGTGGCTGCGGTTTCGAACGGGTTGGGCTATTGCGAGGCGGTTGAAAAACTCCTCAACATTGAAGCGCCGCCGCGGGCGAAATATATCCGGGTAATTCTGACGGAACTGAACCGGCTGGCGAGCCATCAGCTTTGGCTGGGCACGCATGCTCTCGACATCGGCGCCATGACGCCGCTGTTCTACACTTTCCGAGACCGGGAAGAGATTCTCAAGATTTTTGAAAAATATTGCGGCGCCCGGCTGACTACGCATGCCTTCCGCATCGGTGGCTGCCAGTACGAAACCTACGAGGGCTTTGAACGTGACGTAATCAAGTTCCTCGACTTTGTTCCGCCTAAGATCGATGAATACGAAGAACTGCTGACGACGAATCGCATCTGGCTGGAGAGGACGAAAAACGTCGGCGTGATATCGCGCGCGGATGCGATCGCGCTCGGCGTCACCGGCCCGGTGCTGCGAGCCAGCGGGGTGAAGTGGGATCTTCGCAAAGCCCAGCCTTACGCAGCATACTCCGACTTCGATTTCGAAATTCCCATCGGGGCGAACGGCGACACCTACGACCGGTACACGGTGCGCATGGAGGAGATGCGGCAGTCGCTGCGCATTATCCGGCAAGCGGTCGAGAAAATTCCCGAAGGCCCGATCATGGCGAAGGTTCCTAAAGTGATGAAGCCGCCGGTCGGCGAAATCTACCACTCGATCGAAGCCCCCAAGGGCGAACTGGGATACTTCATCGTCAGCGACGGATCGACGCAGCCCTATCGCGTGCGTGTAAGGCCGCCCTCGTTTGTGAACCTGCAGGCGCTGGACATTATGGTGCGCGGGGCCCTGGTCGCCGATGTCATCGCCGTCATCGGTACGCTGGACATCGTATTGGGCGAGGTCGACCGCTGATGCTCAACTACATCACCTCCTATCTCAGCAGCAATACGACGCCGGGGCAGGCGGGCAATGTGTTTTGGTCTGTCGTTTATATCCTGATCGTTTTCGGGGGAGTCTCGGTTGCAGTGATGGCGATGAACTGGCTGGAGCGGAAGGCTCTAGCGCATTTTCAGATTCGCCTCGGCCCCATGCGCGTGGGCCCGCACGGACTGCTGCAGCCGATTGCCGACGCGATCAAGCTGATGACCAAGGAAGACATTATCCCGTCGGAAGCCGACAAGTTTGTCTTCTGGATCGCACCGCTGATCATTCTGTGTGCTTCGTTCGCCGTCTATATTGTCATTCCTTTCGGTCCGACCCACGCCATTACGGACTTGAATATCGGAATTCTCTTCATGCTCGGGGTTTCTTCGCTGAGCGTGCTGGGAGTCGTCATGGCGGGCTGGGCGTCCAACTCGCACTACCCGTTGATTGGCGCGCTCCGCTCCAGCGCGCAAATGGTTTCCTACGAAGTTGCCATGGGCATGGCGGTGGTTTCCGCCGTGCTGATGACCAGCCTGCACGGGCTCGGGCCTTATGGAGTTAGTGCGGCCTCGTCGGGAACGGGCACGCTGAGCATGATTGGCATCGTCCAGGCGCAGCAGGAGCAGCATGTTTGGTTCCTGTTCAAATTTTTTCCGCTGGGCTTTATTGCATTTGGAATCTTCGCCATTGCTATGGTTGCGGAGACCAATCGCGCGCCGTTTGATTTGCCGGAAGCAGAATCGGAGTTAACTGCCGGTTTCCATACCGAATACAGCGGCTTGCGCTGGTCGCTCTTCATGCTCGGCGAGTACGCGGCGATGATCGCGGTATCGTCGATTGCCGTGACTTTGTGGCTTGGCGGGTGGTACCGGCCTTTCCCGAATGCATTGACGGGTGAGACCTGGGACCTGGTGTTCTCACTTTTCCCGGGATTAAGTTTCCTGGGACTTGCGGCCATCGCCTTCGTCGGCGTTCGCCGCATGCCGAAGCATCCTTACTTCCGCGTGCAGACGATCGGCCTGGCGGGATTCGGCGCTGTGCTGGGCTTGATCGGCCTGATCTTGTTTGCGCCTCCGGTGCGCGACCGCATTCAGGACATCTTCTGGTTCGTGGCCAAGGTGGCGGGTTTTATGTATCTGTATATCTGGTATCGCGCCACGTTTCCGCGTTACCGCTTCGATCAGCTCATGAAAGTGGGATGGAAGGTGCTGTTGCCGATCGGGATCGGCGTGCTCATCCTGACCGCTATTTTAGGAGTGGTGCTCTAGTATGCAGCAAATGGTGCAGCCCGGCATGCAGCCCGTAGCCACGACGTTCTTCTTTTACTTCTTGTCCGGGCTTACGTTGGTGAGCGGGGTTTTCGTGATCACGCGCAAGAACCCGGTGCATTCCGCTCTGGCGCTGATTTTCGGCCTGCTGGCACAAGCGGGGCTTTACTTGATGCTCTATGCTCCGTTCGTCGCTGGCGTCCAGATCATTCTTTATGCCGGCGGCATCATGGTGCTCTTCCTGTTTGTGATCATGCTGGTGAATCTCGAGCGCTCGCAAAGAGAGGAACAATTCAATAAGCAATGGGTGGTGGGATGTCGTGGCCGCGATCGCGCTGGGTGCGCTGTTCGTGGTGGTGTACGTGAAGGGTAAGAAGCTGTTTCCCTTACCATATCGCGCAGCCGATGGAGAGCAACAACACCCAACAGATCGGCTTGATGCTTTACGGCCAATATATGTTTGCGTTTGAGATTGCGTCGCTGCTGCTTTTAGTGGCGATTATCGGCGCGGTGGTGATGGCGAAGAAGAGAATTTGAAAAGCAGCTTCTAGCTTCTGGCTCCTAGTGAGAGGCCAGAAGCAAGAAGCTAGAAGCGGTTTATGGCTCCAATCGGCACTCTTCATTATCTCGTGGTGGCCGCAGCTCTGTTCATATTGGGCGTGATCGGCGTGCTGACCCGCCGCAACGTGGTCATCATTCTGATGTCGATCGAACTGATTCTGAATGCGGTCAACCTGAACCTGGTGGCGTTCTCGCGGTTGTGGGGATTGCATGGGCAGGTATTTGCGATTTTCGTGATCACGGATGCAGCCGCGGAAGCGGCGGTAGGGTTGGGAATTTTGATTGCGTTCTTCCGCAATAAAGAAACGGTGAACGTGGACGAAGTGGACTTGTTGAAGTGGTAGGCTAGGAGCTAGTAGCGGGCGACGAAGGGCCAACGACCAACGACATGTTTTTCTTAGAACACATCTGGCTGATTCCCCTCCTGCCGGCTTTCGGCGCGGCGATGATGTTTTTCTTTGGCCGCAAGCTGCAGAAGGCGACCGTCAACGCAGTCTGCGTCGGCGTCGTAGTGTTGGCATTCCTGTTCGCCTGTGGCGCGGTATGGCAATACACGGATTACGCTCACGGCAATCCTGGCAAGCCCTACCAAACCATTGTCTACACCTGGCTGGGGACCGACACCGGCCACATGAACTACGTGATGCGCGACGGGAAACCGGCTGCCATTCCAGGCCGACGTGGGCTTCCTGCTCGATCCGCTCTCCGCATTTGGCTTTTGTTTGTAACCGGCGTCGGAGCCCTCATCCACATTTACTCGATCGGCTACATGGCGCACGAAGGCGGCTACTACCGTTTCTTCGGATACCTGAACCTGTTCATGTTCTCCATGCTCACGCTGATTCTGGGGAACAACTACGCGCTGATGTTCGTGGGCTGGGAAGGCGTGGGCCTGTGCTCGTACCTGCTGATCGGATTCTACTTTCATCGCCATTCCGCCAGCACCGCGGCCAATAAAGCATTCATCGTAAACCGCATTGGTGACGCCGGATTCCTGCTGGGCATGTTTACCATCGCCTGGTACTTCGGGTCGTTGCGGTTTCACCGAGGTCACACATGCTGGCGCGCAGCGGGCATTTTGCCATTGGCGATCCCGTGATTACCGCGGCGACGCTGCTTTTGTTCGTCGGCGCCTGCGGAAAATCGGCGCAGATTCCGCTTTACGTTTGGCTGCCCGACGCCATGGAAGGCCCCACGCCGGTCTCCGCCCTGATCCACGCCGCGACCATGGTGACCGCGGGCGTGTACATGGTGGCGCGCTCGAATGCGCTTTTTGTGCTTGGCGCCTACGTCGATGAAGACCGGTCGCGATCGTCGGCGCGCTGACTGCGATCTTCGCCGCTTCCATTGGGCTGGTGCAGAACGACATCAAGCGGGTGCTGGCGTATTCCACAGTCTCGCAATTGGGATACATGTTTCTCGCGCTGGGCGTGGGCGCGTTTTCAGCGGGCGTCTTCCACGTATTTACACACGCTTTTTTCAAAGCCCTGCTCTTCCTCGGATCAGGATCGGTAATCCACGCCATGAGCGGTGAGCAGGACATGCGCAACATGGGCGATCTGCACAAACGCATTCCCATCACGCACTGGACCATGTTCATTGCTACGTTCGCGATTGCCGGGATTCCGCCGTTTGCGGGGTTCTTCTCCAAGGACGAGATTCTGTGGCAGGCTTGGTCTTCGGAAGGCGGCGCCTATCGCCTGCTCTGGTTCATTGGGTTCATCACCGCGCTTGATGACGGCCTTTTACATGTTCCGGCTGATGTTTCTGACTTTCCATGGCCGGCCGCGAATGAGTCACGAAGTAGAGCACCACATCCACGAATCCCCGAAGTCGATGACCATGCCGCTGGTGATTCTGGCGGTCTGTGCCGTTTGCGCCGGCTGGCTCGGTTGGCCACACAGTCTTGGCGGGTCCGATCATTTCGCGAAGTTCTTGGAACCGGTGTTTGCGCATGAGGCGACAGTTTTCCAAGAAGAAGGGAAGGCTGCTCAGCTTGCCGCCGGCGAGAAGGAAGAGGAACACACAAGCCCAATCGAATACGGATTGATGTTTCTTTCCGTGGGCGCGGCGGTGACTGGGTGGGGCATGGCTTGGCGCGCGTATCGCGAAGCCGACAAGGGCTATGTCGAGCCCATCGCGGCTGCGGCGCCTCCGCTCTACGACCTGCTCTACAACAAGTATTACGTCGACGAAGGCTACGACTACGCCTTCACCGGCCGCCGCAAAGTGGGAGACGTACGCCTCGGCGTGATGGGTGCGGGCGAAGCGTCATCATGGTTCGATTCGCACGTCATCGACGGCATAGTCAACGGCGCGGGATGGATCACGCGGGCTCACCGGCACGTTTCCAATTGGTGGGACAAGTGGATCATCGACGGTGTGCTGGTCAACGGCCCCGCCATACTGTCACGGATGCTGTCCTATCCGGTGCGCTTGCTGGAGTGGGGCTTGGTGCAGTGGTATGCGCTGGTGATGGTGATGGGCTTGGTAGGATTCGTCGCCTATTACGCTTGGCGATAGCGTAGCGCCCCCACGACAGCTGCCGGGACGGCAGTGCTCGAGGTAACTGAGAACTGCTTTTATGCAAAGCCATATTCTCTCGATCATTTTATTCACGCCGCTCGCGGGCGCTCTCCTGCTCATATTTGTTCCCAAAGAGCAACAAGGACGCCATCCGCTGGATCGCGAACCTTTTCGCCTGGCCGGCCTTCTTGGTCTCGCTCCCGCTGGTGCCGTGGTTCTGGGCGCAGCGCTTCGAGCCGGGCTTCAAGTTCATGGAGGGCGCGCCCAACAACTGGATTCCCTCCATCGGCGCGGGCTACGTTCTCGGCATCGACGGCATTTCGTTTCCTGCTGATCATGCTCACCACGCTGCTGGGCTGGATCTCCATCCTCTCGTCGTGGACGCGCGATCGAGAACCGGGTGAAGGAATACTACATCTGGTTTCTGGTGTTGCAGACCGGGCATGCTGGGCGTCTTCATGGCGCTCGACTTCTTCCTGTTCTTCGTTTTCTGGGAAGCCATGCTGGTGCCCATGTACCTGCTGATCGGCATCTGGGGCGGCCCGCGCAAGCTCTATGCCGCGATCAAGTTCTTCCTCTACACCTTGCTCGGTTCGGTGCTGATGCTGCTGTCGGTCCTGTTCCTGTACTTCTACAACTTCCGCGCAGACCGGCGTGTACACCTTCAGTATTCAGGCGCTCTACAAGACCGCGCCGCATATCTTCCACGACCCGGCGTACGGTTCGACGTTTGCCATCGTGCTGTTTCTGGCTTTCTTCGTGGCCTTTGCCATCAAGGTGCCGATGTTCCCGTTCCACACCTGGCTGCCGGACGCCCACGTGGAAGCGCCCACCGCGGGCTCGGTCATCCTGGCCGGCGTTCTGCTGAAAATGGGGACGTACGGTTTCATCCGCTTCGCGTTGCCGCTTCTTCCCCGACGTCGGTGATGCACCCAAAGGTGCGCTTCTGGATGATCGTGCTCTCCATCATCGGCATCATCTATGGCGCGCTGGTCTCGCTGATGCAGAAGGACATGAAGAAGCTGGTGGCCTACTCTTCGGTCAGCCACCTGGGCTTCTGCACGCTGGGCATTTTTGCGCTGAATCCGGCAGGGCTGCAGCGGCTCGGTGCTGCAGCAGATCAACCACGGCATCTCGACCGGCGCGCTGTTCTTGATCGTCGGCATTCTCTACGAACGGCGGCACACGCGCGAAATCTCCGAGTACGGCGGCATCTCCAACGTCATGCCGCTCTACGCCACCATCACCATGATCATGTTCCTGTCTTCGATGGGACTGCCGCTGCTGAACGGCTTCGTCGGCGAATTCACCATTCTGCAGGGCACGTTCATGGAGAACTGGAAGTGGGCGGCCTGGGCGGTGCCCGGCGTGATTCTGGCGGCGGCTTACTTGCTGTGGCTCTACCAGCGAGTATTCTTCGGAACCGTCACCAATCCCAAGAACGAAAAACTGCATGACCTGACGCCGCGCGAGGTGCTGACCTTTGCGCCGCTGCTGATCATGGCGTTCTGGATCGGGCTCTATCCCAAGCCGTTCTTCCAGATCCTGGAGCAGCCGGTGAACCAGCTTGTGCTGACGGTTCGGCCCGATTATCCGGGGATCGGCGGAGCGGTGAATGCATCCGCTCAACCACAGGCGCCGGTCGTGCCGGACACGGCGGCCCTTGCCGTTCCGCTCGCTTCGGCGACGCAAAGGGGACGAAATAAGTGCCTGGCATGTCACAATATTTCACCGGCACGGACTATCTGCTGTCGCTGCCCATTGTTCTGCTCACCGCTGTTCGCGCTGGGCATTCTGCTGATCGACCTGATGATCCCGCCGGAGTGGAAGTGGACGAACGCCGTGACGGCGTTCGTCGGCGTGCTTTTTTCCGCTGCCGGGGTAATGAAGATTCAGTTCGCGCAATTCGAAGCTGCCAAAGTGGGCCGCTCAGCTGGAATGTGCTTTCGTGCAGTCCATGGTGCATGGACCACTTCTCCATCTATTTCTATCTATCTGTTTCTCGCCGGAGCGGGCATCTCCATCCTGATGTCGGTTCGTTACCTTGAGATCGAACACGAAAACCACGGCGAGTTCTATGCGCTGATCCTGTTTTCCGTGGTCGGCATGATGTGCATGGCCTCGAGCTTCGACATCGTGCTGATCTTCATCGGCCTGGAGCTGATGGCAATCTCCACCTACGTGCTGGTCGGATTCCTGCGCACGCGATCGCCGCTCCAACGAAGCGGCGCTGAAGTATTTGCTGCTGGGAGCATTTTCCTCGGGAATCTTCGCTTACGGACTTGTCTCTGCTCTACGGCCTCACCGGCAGCACACAGTCTGGGGGCGATCAGGCAAGTGCTTACCGCAACAGGTGCTGCAGAACTCGAATCACGTCAGTCCGGTTGCAGTGATTGCGCTGCTCACCACCGCGACTGGGCTGTTCTTCAAGATCGCCGCCATCCCTTTCCACCAATGGCTGCCGGACGCCTACGAGGGCGCGCCGACCAGCGTCACGGGATTCATGTCGGTCGCGGTAAAGGCGGCGGCCTGGGCGATGCTGCTGCGCATCTTCCTCTGGGGCTTGTATCCGTTGCGAACGGTCTATGTTCCGCTGCTGATCTTTGTCTCGATCGTCACCATGACCGGCGCCAATCTGGCGGCGCTCACGCAGAACAATCTCAAGCGGTTGCTGGCCTATTCTTCGATCGCGCACGTCGGCTACATGCTGCTGGGATTGGTTGCCTTGGCTTCGGTGGAGTATCCGGCGCCCGCTTTCTTCGATGGCTTCAAAGGTATTTTGCTGTACCTGCTGGTCTACACTTTCATGAATCTGGGAGCGTTCGCCGTGGTCACCTCGCTGCGGCAGCGGAAGTGATCGGCGACGAGATCGACGACATCGCCGGACTTTTCTCACGCGCCCCGACCGAAGCCGTCCTGATGCTGATTTTCCTGCTTTCGCTGGCCGGGATTCCGCCTCTGGCGGGCTTCTACGGGAAGTATTTCATTTTCCTGAGCCTGATGGAGAGCGGCCACTATGTTCTGGCGTCTCTGGCGCGTGCTGTACGCGGTTTTCGGGCTTTACTATTACATGCGCATCGCGAATGCCATGTTCATGAGCGAGGCCACGGACAAATCCCGGCTTCCCATCAGCGTCGCGCATGCGGGTCGCGCTTGGGTAACCGCGTTCGCCACCGTCGTCATCGGCATCTTCCCCGAGCGGTTCATCCGAGTCGTGACCTGGTCGATGGGCCTGGGTTAGAGTTGGAGACGTTGCAAGCGACGTCTCTACAGTCGCTGTAGAGATGCAGCGCGGTTAGAAGGTCCGCAATCTATGCCTCCCCGCGACGACGATCCTCCCGCAAAAAAGAGCATGTTGGTGCAGTTGGCGAACTATAGCCAGTTGGCATTCATTTTCCCGGCGGCACCGTTGCCGGATGGCTGATCGGCCTGGCGCTGGATCATTGGCTGCATACGACGTGGCTGTATTTGGCCGGGCTGATTCTCGGTATCATGGCCGGTTTCGTGGAATTGATCCGGACAGTTACCTCCGTCCGACTCCAGATGAATTCATGAGCGAAGACGGGGAAAGCCGGGCCGAGTCGTTCTATTCAGGCGCCGCTGACCCGCATCCCGCGCTTCATGATGGCGCTGGCTCTTATTTTCAGTGCCGTGGGATGGTTGCGTTTTGGCTGGCGTATTGCGTTAGGGTTCGCGTGCGGATGCGCCATCGCCTATCTCAATTTTCATTGGCTGGAGCGGGTCGTGTCCGCGCTGGCCGACCGTGCCACCCAGACCGCTTACAAACAATCGAGTGGCGGAATTGTGTTTCGATTTCTGGTCCGCTACTTTTTGATGGCTGCGGCCGCCTATGCTATATTCAGTGTTTCTCCCGCGAGTCTTTATGGGCTCTTTGCGGGCCTGTTCCTGCCCGTAGGGGGCATTGCCTGCGAGGCGGGGTATGAGATTTACGTAGCGCTTGCGCAGAGGATTGTGAATAGTTGCCTGCAAAGCCAAAAGCTAGGAGCTAAAAGATAGAAGCTGTCTCATGCACGAACAACTCTGGTTTACCGCATTCTTGAATCAACTTTTCGCCGGCCCAGTCGCTGGGTTGCTGCGGATGCTCCATATTGAACCTAAATATCCGGATGCTCCCATCCCCAACTCGTTGGCGATGGAGCTTCTGGTATTTATGTTTCTCGTTATCGTATTTGTCATGGTGCGGTCGCGGCTTTCTGTTGACAAGCCGGGCGCATTGCAGCACATCTTCGAGGGCGCTCACGGATTCGTTGAGGGACAGAGCCACGAAATCATCGGCCATCATAGCGAAGGTTTCACACCGTTTCTTATGGCGTTGGGCTTATTCATTCTGATCTGCAACCTGATTGGCGTAATCCCTGGCTTTGAATCTCCAACCGCTGTGCCGGTGGTTCCGCTGGGATGCGCGATTTGCGCTTTTGTGTACTACCAGACGCAGGGATTCAAACACGCCGGGATCGCCTACCTGAAACACTTCGCCGGTCCTATGCCCGCGCTTGCGCCTCTGATGATTCCCATCGAGCTGATCAGTCATCTCGCGCGCATGCTCTCACTGACCATCCGTCTTTACGCCAATATGTTTGCGGGCGACATGGTCACCCTGGTTTTCTTTTCGCTGGTTCCGATCGGAGTGCCAATCGCGTTTTTGGGATTGCACATCGGCGTGTCGTTATTGCAAACGTATATCTTCGTGTTGCTGACGACGGTATATCTGGCCGGAGCGGTAGCGGAAGAGCACTAGAACTATTTGTAGATGGATTTGTGGGGGGCACGACTTTAGTCGTGCCGATCAGGCCAACCAGAGTGTTGGGGCTTTAGCCCTTGCGGGCTTTTTGCTTGGTTGTGAGGAATTGCAGATCCCTCGCTCCGCTCGGGATGACAAAATGGGGGTCCAAAAGTTTCAAAGGCTTAGATGTTAGTTGTCCACCGTTCAGCGTGAGGGCGTCTGCAAGGTATGACGTCAACCACCCACTGGCGGTAATTCATGGTCGAGGAGAGACACAATGCGTAAACTGAGTAATCTGTTCATGGTGCTGTCACTGTTGTGTTTTGCCGTTCCTGCATTCGCGCAGGGCGGGGAAGCCGCCTCTGGCGGAGTCAACTGGGTTGCAATCGCCGCTGGATTTTCCATGGCGTTCGCTTCCGGCATTTGCGCTCTGGCGCAGGGCAAGGCCACAGCCGCCGCCGCAGAAGGTTTGGCTCGCAATCCTGCGGCTCGACCCGGAATTCAGCTGGCGCTGATTCTTGGCCTGGCTCTGATCGAGTCTTTGGCGCTGTACACCTTGGTGATCATCTTTGCGAAGGTGAAGTAGAAGGTTTTTTCGGAAAGTGAAAAGCCCCGGCTTAGCGGAGCAGGGGCTTTTTGTTGTGTGCCGAACATGTTCGACAGCTAGGGGGTGCAAGTCCCCTGCCCAACCTGGTGGAGGTGAAGGGCTAGAGAAGCGCAAGGGCGTCGTCGCGAGGCGGGGTCTGAAAGAAGCGTGGATCAAAGGCGCGAGCCGATGAACAAGAACCGGATGATGAGGCCTACGGTGTGGGGCGAGCTGGCAAAGGACAGCGAAGCCCAGGTCCACCAAGCACACTGGTGGTAAATCCGGCGGTTGCGCGGCGAAGGCGGTCGAACTTACTTCGGGAGACCCGCCGCACGTCACGGCATCGTGACTGAGGGTGGAGCGATCCATTCTGACCGTGGGGCGGGAGTCAGCAGCGGGCATAGTAGGCCGCAAGGTCGAAGGCCCAAACAGTAAGGCGAGGCGAGTAGGACGCAGGACTCGATGAACGACAAGCGGCAGAAGAACCAGCTACAGATGTTGCTGGCCTTTACCGGGGAGGGGAGGAGTGAAGCTCCAAGGGCTCCTGGGGAAGGGACCGAATCGCTCACGGCGAAATGCGAAACCGAAAGTCCGGCTGGAGAAGAGCAAGTGATGGAAGAAGTCTGCGGGCGGGAGAACTGCCAGCGGGCTTTACGACGAGTGAAGTCCAACAAGGGGAGTCCGGGGATCGACGGCATGAAAGTGTCGGAGTTGCCGGGCTACCTGAAGCAGCACTGGCCAGCAATACGGGAACAGCTGATGAGCGGAACGTATCGGCCGCGACCGGTGAGGCGAGTAGAGATCGCGAAGCCGGACGGAGGAGTGCGCAAGTTGGGCATTCCGACGGTGCTGGATCGATTTATCCAGCAGGCGGTGATGCAGGTTCTGCAGCGCAGATGGGACCCGACGTTTTCCGAACACAGTCACGGCTTTCGTCCGCAGCGTTCGGCGCATCAGGCGGTGGCCCAGGCGCAGCAGTATATCGCCGAGGGCAACCGCTGGGTGGTGGACTTTGATCTGGAAAAGTTCTTCGATCGAGTGAACCACGACAAACTGATGGCGGCGGTCGCGCGGCGGGTGAGCGACAAGAGGATGCTCAAGTTGATCCGAGCTTTCCTGGAGTCGGGCGTGATGGAAAACGGGCTGGTGAGTCCGGTGGAAGAAGGAACTCCGCAAGGAGGGCCTTTGTCACCGCTGCTGTCGAATCTCGTGCTCGACGAACTCGACCGCGAGTTAGAGCGGCGCCAGCACCATTTCGTGCGCTACGCGGATGATTGCAATATCTACGTGGCGAGCGAGCGGGCAGGAAAGCGAGTCATGCAAAGCGTGACCAGTTTCCTGCGACGGCGACTCAAGCTCAAGGTGAACGAGTCGAAGAGCGCGGTGGCACGACCGCAGGAGCGCAAGTTTCTGGGCTTTAGCTTTACGAGCGGGACCAGACCGAAACGGCGCATCGCGCCCAAGGCTCTGCTCCGCTGCAAGCAAAGAGTCCGGGAACTGACGCGACGAACACGGGGCATCAGTCTGGAGCAGATGACGAAGGAACTCGCCACCTATGTACGCGGATGGAAGAGTTACTTCGGCTTCAGCCAGACGCCCTCGGTGCTGCGTCGGCTAGAGGCATGGATGCGACGCAGGTTGCGATCCGTGATCTGGAAGCAATGGAAGCGCAGCAAGGTGCGGTATGTTCGGCTACGCCAGCGAAACATCGGACATGACCTCGCGGCCCAAACCGCCGATAGTCCCCATGGACCATGGCGCATCGCCAACAGTCCGGCCCTGTCGTCTGCGTTTCCGATTGCTTACTTCGATATGCTCGGTCTTCCTCGGTTGCTGGACGTACTCTAGCTCACCGAACTGAACCGCCGGATGCGGACCCGCATGTCCGGTGGTGTGGCAGGGGAGAGTGGGTGACCACTCCCCCTATGCCGATTGCCAGTTCCAGAACGTCAGACTTTACGCTCGCCTCTCCACTCGCTGTTTCTTATCTCTGGAGCACGCTCCACGGCTTCCATCAGGATTCCGCGCAAACGCAGGCGGCTTTCCATGTCCGTGTTCACAATTTCAAATCCGACTTCGTTCACCCGGGCGCGGCGCAACAGAACCTGGCCGCGAATGTGGCGGACGCCCGTCGAAATATCGATGCTGGCTTCCGAGCCGACGCGGAGGTTATCTTCCTTCGTGCCCATCCCACCACCCAGGCTCAGCTCGCGAAGCGAGATGCTGGATTTTCCCCACGAACTGCTGATGATGGCCGAAAGCGATTTTCGCAAAACGATTCGTTCGTAGCGCCGCTGCCGCACCCAGGGGCACGCCGGAGCAGCATCCAACGGAGCGATCGCCAGTTCGCCGGGTGCCAGGCCGCTGTCCGCCATCACCTGGCTGGCGTAACGCGGATCAATCTTAGCCAAAGCTTGTGCAGCCGCGATCCGCAGCTCACGATGATTCGACCACTTCCACATCTTCTTAGTTTCGAGCAAATTGCGCAGCACGGAAATCGATTCAGGCTCGCGCAACCTTCCCAAGGACTCCACGGCTTTGATCTGGATGATGGCGGAACGTCCCTGAGCTTCGCCGGCTTCCGCCATTACCATGAGCGGCGGCACAGTCGTCCGGTCACCGCTCATGCCAATCTCATCGATGGCTTGCGGCAGGACCATAGCGATCGAGATGCTCCAGAATTTCCAGCAAAGTGCGTCCCCGGTCCGGAGCCGCGCCATAGGCAATCTGGCGTACGACAATATCGTGATAGAAGCGGTTCCACTCAGGCAGTCGGATGGGCAGCAATTCCAGCAAGGTAGGCACATCCAGACGGCTTAAGAGTCCGACCACCGACGCCGCCTGCCGGACTGGCCCGGTGCGCAACATCTCTCGCGCCTGTTGCAGCCCGGTCGGGCCGAGTTCGTTTGCAATGTCCACCATCCGGTCGCACTCTTCCCGCCGCATGCAGCGGAAGAACCGGTCGGCCAGATGTTCCACTGCGGCCTGTGAAGTGCGGCGGAGCACCAGAAACAGATCTGGAGGAACTTGCGGAAGGCGCAACGCCTCTTCGATGAACTCCGGCAGGCGATTCTCCACCCCAATCCGCGGACGCAACTCATTGGCCAGAGCAGGGCGCTGTTTCGCAACCCCTTCAATGGCTCCGCAGACTTCACTTAACGCGGCAAACTGCTTGCGATTGCCGGCTTCCGAACTCAGGCGCACAAAGGCCGCGCTGAGCAAGCTTTGCACTTCCGGATCGGGATCTCGAACCAGGGCTTCACCAATCTTGTGGACGATGGGGCCGATCAAATCGATTCCTGGAGCCGCAAACAGGTCGGCTAACTGGCTTAATCCGATCGCCGCTTTGCGCCGGGGTTCCGCATCTTTGGCGGTCAGGCAATTCGAGTAATTCTGCAGGATGGCGCTGGCGCCTTCCTTGTCGCCACGCTCCAGCAAAACGTCGATGAACTGGCGGATGTTCCGCGGTGGCACACAGGGCGCTTCACCGGAGAGCAGCACGCTTTTCTTTCCAGCCTCCGGCACTTCCGCCCAGAACATGCGGTCCAGAATGTCGGCGTGCGACTCGACCAGAATCCCCGCCTTACTCATCTTGTCTTCGTGTACCTTCAGGATCTGCCGCAAGGTGTCCATTTGCCGGCTCATATGCTCCAGCATCTGGTGAACGGCATTGACCTTGATGTCTCCCTTTTGGAAGCGCTCCATAGCGAAGCGAATCGCCATGTGCTCGGCTGCCTTCATCAAAAGAGGCGTATCGTTCTTTTCCGTGGAATTCTTGGCAGCCAGAGTTTCCAGCAGTTGTTGCAGATTCAGCTTGGTATTCGGATCCGCCTGCGTCAGTTCGTTCTGCAGCAAGTCGGTCTTGGCGTTCGGATCGGCGCCAACTTCTCCGAACTTCGTCAGCAAACGGATGGCCTGAATAACCTCTTCTTCCTGAAGCGGCACAACTCCACCAGCCCAGGTTCCCCCACCTGCGACGCCGGCGGCATTGTCGCTCGCCGGTTCACCAGTCGCTATGTTCGGCACACTGCCAATGGGTGCGCCACCCCCGCCGCCACCCGCGCGGGAGCCTTCCGCTGCGGCAATGAGTTGCAGCAGTTTCTGCGGATCATTCAGCCACTCTTTGAATTCAGGACCGAGAGTCTGGGCGGCAATCTGCGCCGCGATGGTGACGTCGGCAGTGCCTGGATCAGCCGCGACGAACTTGACTTCATTAATTCTAATCGTGGAATTCTTGTTGTCCCCAAACGTTTCCTTGATCTGCTTGACCACGTCCTGGGCTTTGGAGCCGCCGACGGCAAAGGCCCGGATCAGCCGGGCAAAATCGTCGACTGTCACTCCTTTGGAAAAATGAATGCTGGCCAGACCAGCGGCGGTCAAAAGTTGGGCGAAGCTGCGTTCGGCCTGTCCCGATTCCAGCGCCACACCGTCCAGAAGCAACCTGCTCTCAGAGACACCCAGCAGGAAGCCGCCATCGCCTTCTTTGGGCAAGGCCATGCTGCAATTCGTTCCAGGTAACCTCGAATTGCCCCTCCGTGCGCTTGTGCTGAAAGCCATACAGGCGCACGTATTTCACCAGAATGTTCAGGCTGTGAATAAAGGCGCGAGCGGAGGCATTCCGTCTTCTCTTTTGGTTGTGGCGGCGGTGGAAATACTGGCTCCTGAAACTCCGCTATAAGGTTAATGCAGGAGGTAAGTGGATGCATGTTACGGAGGTAATAGTCCTCGAGCGAGAAATGGTGCCGAATAGAGTGTGCAGAAGAACTCGAATTCGGTGAAATTCCGAGTCAATTTGCCTTCCCGCTGTGCTCGTTAGGACATTGAAAATATGGCGGAAACCAAGGACAATACCCGCACCTGATAAATCTCGGGAATTAATTGCTTCACGAGGAGAATGATCGGCCAGTCACCGCCAACCACGCATGTCCGCTACTCCAGTCGTCGCCGCAGCAAGAACCGCATCGAAGAAAGCAGGCCTCGCGTTTTGGATGGAACGCGTGCTGGAAGAGTGCGACCGCGCCGGCGTGGACTTTGCGCCCGATCCGGTTCATGATCTGCGAGTCGCGTTGCGCCGCTGCCGCTCCATAGCCGACGGCCTTCTGCGTCATGGATCCTAATCCCGCATGGAAACAGATGAAGAAGGCAGGCAAGCGGCTCTTCTCGCCAGTTGGGAGAACTGCGAGACGTGCAGGTGATGGAGGAGTGGGTACATCGTTTGGGTGATCCCGATGACCCGGTGACCGGTATTCTGCTGCAGTTTCCTCGCCGGCCGTGAGGCTCAACTCAAGCAGCAAGCCGCCCTGGCGCTTGCAGGAGTTCGATCGCAAGCAATGGAGGCGATGGATCACATCGCTGCCTCGCCGGGCGGCAGCATGCGGATGGGAAGCCCCGTGTTCAAACACCTTGCGCTGGAGCGTTGGACCGAAGCCCACGAATTGCATCGACGCGCGCTGCGCAATCGCTCGCAAGTCGGCATTTCACCAGCTGCGCATCGGATTGAAGCGCTTCCGCTATATCGTGGAGAACTTTCTTGCCCGAGCAACACGTAGGCTGGAGTGACGATCTCAAGGAGTTGCAGGACTCTGCTGGGCGAGGTCCATGACCTCGATGTTCTTGTGGGCAACAGCACTGCACAGTCAACGCCATTCCGGATGCCGACACACGTTCGCGCTGGCATTCCAGGATTATCGAAGAGCGCGCCCGAAGGATCGAGAAATATCGCGCGAAAATGGTGGGCAAGGCTTCGCTATGGCAAATCGTGGCGGGCGGAATTGCCTCAGGGAAAGCAGATCGAAGCGGCCGCGCTGAGCCGCCTCAAACTGTGGGCGTCGTTCCTTGATCCTGACTTCAAGCATTCGATGCACGTCGCCCGCTTGGCTCTTCAACTGTATGACGGTTTGCCAGTCCGCCGGCGGCCTGCGGATTCTGAGCCCGCAGATCGACGTTCCATTCTTGCAAGTCGCCGCCTTGCTGCACGACGTCGGCCGGTCCAAGAATGAAAAAGGGCATCACAAAACCACCTTCAGCCTGATCCAGCGGTTAACCCCTCCTCTAAGCTGGAGTGAAGAAAAGCTGCGCTTGGCGGGCTTGGTTGCCCGCTATCATCGCGGCGCGCTGCCGCGGAGCGGGTCAGAAAACCTTGGCGGGGTTGACGCCAGGACAGCGCCAAACTGTCGTGCAACTGGCGGGAATTCTACGTCTGGCGAACGCTTTTGACTTCGATGGGAACGGCCATATTCAGCGCCTCGAAGTCCGCGAGCAAAACGGCTTCCTTGAAATCGCCGCCCAGGGCTACTCTCCACGCGATCGCAAAGCCGAAACCATTGCCGCCGCACGCCACCTGCTGGAAACTGTCCACCGCCGACCGGTCATGGTGAAGCCGCTGAGGGTTGCGAAGCCCAAGCTAGTAGCCAGAAGCTAGAAGCTACCGAGTCACTTCCTTCCGCGCTCGGCAGCGAGTACAACCTAAAGCATCCTATGACTCACGCCCAATTAGTCCAGAGAGCGGTAGCATGGCTGCGCTCGTATCGTTGCGGAGTGATTCTCTCCGAGCAAGCCTGTCTAAGCGGTGAAATGCCCGACGCCATCGGATGGAAGCGAGCCTGCCACTCCGTGCTCGTCGAATGCAAAATCTCTCGCGCTGACTTTCTTGCCGACCGTGACAAACCTTTCCGCCGCAAGCAGGAACTCGGCCTGGGCTGTGAACGCTTCTATCTGACACCAGCGGCTATGCTTCGTCCGGAAGAACTGCCTGCTGGCTGGGGACTGCTCGAGTTTCACAACCGAAAAATCCAGATGCTCCAGCCTGCCGAGAAAAACCTTCGCACTGCAACCGGCTTCCGCTACGAGATGAATCTGCTGCTCGCCAGTCTTCGCCGCGTGGAAATCCGTATCGAGCCCCAGAACCTGACCGAATTCTTGAAATGGAAAAATCGCCTGGCCGAATACAACCAGGGAGTCTTACCAGAAGGCATCGTGCCCGCCGAGGAAGAATCGAACTTCTTTCTGGAGGCCGAAGCCGCCTCCAATTGAATGCAGCACTCCGTTCTCAGATCCGTGTGAATCCGTGAAGATCCGTGGCCGCTTTTCTGGTCGGGTAAAAAGAAAACCGGGCTGGTTGGCCCGGCTTCTCATGGCGTCGAGTTGAGATGCGGTTACATCACAGCGCGGCGCGTGCTGGCGCCGAAAGGTGCCTCCGGCCGGTTTGGCCAGATCTGTTCGGATGCAACTCCTCGCGTCAGCCGAAAATCAGAAGGACGCGGAAACGCAACTTCCCGCTGCAAACATCCTTCCAATTCAAGCCATCATCGACAACTCGATGGAAACCTATGTAAATGATTGATGTATAACGTTATAGCGATAAGCCCATGCGGTCCTCCGCCAGCGGGAGAAGCATAAGGAAGGCAAACTTCTTGCACACTGATCACTGCGATGGACTTGGAATAAGGAGGAAAACTTACAATTCCCGGCGGCCCTCCATCGACTTCAACATAGTGATCTCGTCCGCATATTCGATGTCGCTGCCGACCGGAATGCCCATGGCAATCCGGGTCACCTTGAGCCCCGCACGCCGCAATTTCCCCGAAAGATAGGTTGCAGTGGCTTCACCCTCGACTGTTGGATTGGTGGCGATAATCACTTCATCCACTTGGCTGTCTTCAACCCGGCGCATCAGGTTCGAAATGCGCAATTGTTCCGGGCCGACACCATGCAAAGGCGAAATCGACCCATGTAGCACGTGGTACACACCGTTGAAATGTTTAGTTTTTTCGATGGCACCGATGTTGGTAGGTTCTTCCACCACGCAAATCACCCGCTGGTTGCGCGTCGCGCTGCTGCAGTAAACGCAAGGATCCACATCCGTAATGTTGTTGCAGATGGAGCACAGACGCAGGCTGGCCTTGACGTCGCGCACGGCCGCGGCCAGTGCCTCCGCATCTTCGTCACTCGAGCGCAAGATATGAAACCCGAGCCGCTGCGCGGTCTTGCTGCCAATCCCCGGCAGTTTTTTAAGTTCGTCGATCAGCCGCGCCATCGGCTCCGCAAATTTAGACATAGAGAGATTGTGCAATTGTGTAATTTGGTAATTGTGTAATTGAAAAACCAGCAGCGCAATTGCAGTAAACAACTACTCAATTACCAAATTGCTCAATCGTCAATCCTTACATTCCCGGAATCCCCAGCCCACCCAGCATTCCACCCATGGTCGATTGCATGGCTTCATCCACTTTCCGGCTGGCTCCGTTGATCGCCGCGGTTACCAGATCCTGTAACATTTCGACGTCGCCGCCCTCCACCGCTTCAGGATCAATCTTCAGGCTCAGCACCTGCTTGCGCCCGTCCATCTTGACCACCACAGTGCCTCCGCCGGACGAGCCCTCAACCACGGTCTCCTCCATCTTCTTTTGCAGCACTTCATATTGCCGCTTGGCCTGCGACATCAATTCCTGCAAGTTAAATCCGCCCATATCGCCTTTCCCGGAGAAAGTGTGGCGCGGGCGCCCTCGCCCGCGGATCCTGAAAAAATTTCACCGCTTGTCCTTGTAATCGATAATCGTCCGAATCTCCGCCCCAAACTTTTCTTTCATCCGGCGAACAATGGGATCCTGTTCCGCCCGGCTGCGTCCTCCGCCATTCGAAGACGGGCGAGTCGCTGCCACGCTCGGCGCAATCTCGCCGGGGACAACTTTCAGCTTAAGCGCCCGTCGCGCGACCCCGCTAGCAGTCGCGATTGCGAGCCGTCTCGCATCCGCTCCCAGAGTCATATCGATCACAGTGGCCGACGAAGCCACTTTGATCACCAACTCGTTTCCTTCGACCTGCCATTCGCCGCCGTCCAACATTGAAACCAGCATTTGGTGGCCGCCCGCTGCCAACGCGTTCAGCACAGAGTCGCGAAGAGGATCTTGAGTTACATCGTCCGTCCGTTTTTCTGGAACCCGCTCCGGTCCGGCAGATACTTCCGGAGCAGCCTCTGCCACCGCCGCCGGAGCGGCCGAGCCCATGATCACTTCCGCAGTCACCCGACCGGTAGCGAACCCCGGCGCACCTGCCGCGGGATTATCGTCAGCCATGAGCCGTGGCTTCGATCCACTTTTTCGCGCCGAATCCGCCGCGAATGGCGAAACCTGATTTGCCCGAGCCGCCGGCGATTCTGTTTTCCTCGGATCGGGAACGACGGTCGGTTTGCCAATTGTTTTCGGAGCACTTGCTCCCGCTACACCCGCCGCGCTCAACAACTCTTCAATCGGCAATAATCTTTGCGCGTGGGCCATTTTCAGCAGACCCAATTCCAGATGAAAGCGTTGTTCCTGCCGATATCCAAGCTCTCCGTGAGTGCGCAACATGATTTGCAAATGCCGCGCCAGATCCTCCTCGCTGAATAGTTCAGCGACGCGCGCCACCCGCAGACGTTCATCCCCGGAAATCTGCAGCAGGGAAGATTCCCCGCCGGCGATCTTGGCCACAACAGAGTTGCGTATAAATCGAACCATCTGCCGCGCGAAGTGAGTTGGACTGTGGCCTTCGCCAATCAACCGGTCGACCAGCCGCAAGACCTCTTCGCTGGAACTCCGCGCCACCGCTTGCATCACGTCTTCGAGCACCGTCGCCGGCGCAGCTCCAGCCAACTGCCGCACTGCCTCGGCCGTGAGCCGTCCGTCGCAAGAGGCAATCGCCTGATCCAGAATCGAAAGCGCATCGCGGATCGAGCCGTCTCCGGCCTCCGCCAACAGGGCCAGCGCATCCTCGTCGGCTTCGATGTTCTCACGGCCGACCAGATCCCTCAACTGCCCCAGAATTTCTTCAAAGCGAACCGCCCGAAAACTGAAATGCTGGCAGCGCGAACGAATGGTCTGCGGAATATCCTCCGGCTGCGTCGTGGCCAGCATGAATACGACGTGGCTAGGCGGCTCCTCCAACGTTTTCAGCAGCGCATTGAAAGCCGCATCAGTGATCTGGTGAGCCTCATCGAGAATGTAAATCTTGAACCGATCCCTTGCCGGACGATACCGCGCCGCCTCGCGCAATTCGCGGATCTCATCGATACCACGGTTGGTAGCGGCATCAATCTCGATCACATCGACGGAATTCCCTGCCCGAATCTCGGTACAGGACTCACAAATGCCGCACGGCTCGGTCACAGGCTTGTCCGAAGACCGGCAGTTCAGCGCCATGGCCAGGATGCGGGCGACAGTCGTCTTGCCGATGCCCCGGTGTCCGCTGAAAATATACCCGTGGGCCGTGCGCCCCTGCTCAATGGCATTCTTCAGCGTCCGCGTAACGTGCTCCTGCCCGATGACTTCAGAGAATTTTTGCGGACGGTATTTGCGCGCCAGAACCTGGTAGCTCATGGTGTGGAAGCTCGATTATACGTGATGCCGTTCCCGCGATGCCGATGTAGCTGCGCGCGCCTCGTCCGCACCGCTCAGCAGGACAGTGCCGAAGAAGCCAGCCGTTTACCCAGGTTGTGTCTGAAACGTGCGATGTGTCCCATGGCTACTTTATGAGCGCAGTAAAACTTTCTTTTTCCTGTTTCATCTCTGCGTTGATTGAATAAAGCAGTCGGTAGTTATTGGCCCAAGCGCCCGAAAAACTAAGAAATAACAGAACCCCGAGAATCCACCAAGCTTGGCAACTTGGTGAACCGTCTACGCAAAAACCGAATATGAATGAGGCCAAGGTAGCCCATCCCGCACAGTAGAGAAAATGAGTATGTGAGGCCCAAGCGTCCCAACGGAGACGTTTTTCGTTCGTCAGTTTCCATCGCCATCGGTCAATCTCGATCTCACGTTCCGAAGGTTTCCAAGGGTTGCCGAACTGCCTCGGGGTATTTTTCTCGTACAACGTTATTAGGCCAACGCATCGAAAAATCAGGGGGAATAGCAAGCCTCTGTGAATGTTGTAGATCAAAGTTCCAAGTACAAGGATCGCCCCCAGAAGGAGCGTCACTTCTGCGCTGTCTATGTGACCTACCAGACACGCAAGACTTGGGTACATAAGTAGGAGTGACGCAATCCCGACGCCGCCAGAAAGCGCATATCTGAGAAGCTCTTGAAGGCCCAACTCCTTCATGGGTAGTTTTCTCCGCGAAAGATTCTATTGGGGACCCAACTACACCGAGGGGAAGGCAGGAATTATCTCACAGCAAGTCGCATAATGGCAGGGAAATCACCAACGCACTTTTCAGACACTACCTCTGCCCACGAAGTCCTTGCGGAAAAGATACTCTACAGGATAGGCTTTCGGGTTAGCTTTTTCCCGAGGGGGACCGCGTGCAACTGAAACTGACTGTCCGAACTGTAGACGACATTGTGATCGTAGATTGCGCTGGCCGCATCGTTTTTGGCGAGGAATCCGCTGATCTGCGCGACACCGTAAAAATGGTGATCACGCAGAGCAAGCGCATCATCCTCAACCTGGCGGGCGTGACTTACATCGATAGCGGCGGGCTGGGAACGCTGGTCGCGCTGTACACTACCGCGCGCAACGGCGGCGGCTCGATCAAACTTGCCAACCTTACCCAGCGCGTGGGAGACCTGTTGCAGGTGACCAAACTGGTGACCATTTTCGATGTCTATGACAACGAGCAGAAGGCCATCGATTCGTTCCGCAAGGGAACAGCCGCGTGATCTTGTAAGTGTGGCGCGGGCGCCCTCGTCCGCGTAGCTGATCAATCTGCCGGCACGGCCCACCAAGGAATTGCCACGGCTTGCTACTAAGATGACGATGCGCACCCGCATCCTGGACACGATCCGCAAGATCCCTCGAGGCAAGGTTTCGACCTACGGAGCCATAGCCCGCGCCGCAGGATACCCCGGAGCGGCCAGGCAGGTAGTTGCGGCCCTGCGCGGTTCTTTCGACCTGCCGTGGCAAAGAGTGCTGGGCGCCGGTGGCGAAATTAAACTACGCGGAGATTCGGCCTACGAGCAGCGCCTGCGCCTGGAAGCCGAAGGAGTGACGTTCCGAGGCCGTCGCGTGGACATGAAGAACCACGAATTCAAATTCACGAAACTCAAAACAACGGACAAACCAAAGAAGAAACCAACGAGTAAGCCCAGAAGAAGCAAGAAATGAAGGCGATCGACCAACGACCAACGACCAACGACTAACGACCAGTCTTGAACTGCTCGTCGATGTCCACCTGATACCCCGCGACCAGTCGGTTGGTTTCATTCGCCATCCCCACCACCGCCATCAATTCTTTGAACATCTCATCCGTCATACCTTTTTTTCTCGCCGACACCGTGTGGGACGCAATGCAATAATCGCATTGGTTGCTGACACTCACCGCGACGTAGACCATCTCCTTGGTCAGCGGGTCCAGCGCTCCCGGCCCCATGATCTGCTTGATATCCACCCACGTACGCTTCAGAGTGACAGGATCATTCGCAATAGCCTTCCAGAAATTATTGATCCAGTCAGTCTTTCGTACGGCCATAATATCGTCGTAAACCGCCCGCACCTCCGGGCTCGCGTCTCCGTATTCAACCAGTCCAAGCGTCGCCATTTTGTCTCCAGATCAAATTTTCTCCGCGCCCTCCGCGGAACTTCCCCGCGAACTCTGCGATAAGCTTTTAAACTGTTAGCCCTTCGGCACCTGCCCGCTCAACAATTTCCCCAACTCACCTGAGGAGCACCGCAATCCCACGTAGAAAGTCCCGAACAACGCATACACCGCGCTCACTTCATCAAACCGCATCTCGTAAATCAGCTTCTTGAATACCAGAGGATCCTCGGCGAACAAATCCACGCCCCATTCCCAGTCATCAAATCCAATCGACCCAGTAATGATCTGCTTCACCTCGCCGGCATAGCGCCGTCCCACCAACCCGTGCTCGTTCATCTGCCGAGCCCGCTCTAAGATAGGAACGGTGTACCAGTTCTTGTCTTCTCCGCGGCGCCGGTCCATCGGATAAAAACAAAGATACCGATGCTTAGGGAGTTCCGGAAACAATCGTGGTCGCATGGCTTCTCTCTGCCGCGCCAGCGTCTCTTTTATCGCCTGATTCCATTCCTCGGAGTGCGGCTCTACTCCCCGTTCCACAAGCTCGTTGTAGACCTTGATCGTGGATTCATACAGCCCCAGTTCAATGACCGACAGATACGAAGTCGTCGGTTCGAGATAATCGCTCAGCCGAAGTCCCGCGATCTGCAATTCCGCCTGATTCAATTCCTCAAACGATTGTCGGAAGTGGACAAACATCAGATCGCCCTTGTGTCCAAGCAGAGAATACAATCCCGACTGGCCCGACGAATTCTGTTCCATCCTTGCCAGTACGCCGCTGGCCTCATCGAGGATCTCTGTCTTTTGTGGCGACGGTAAAGGCCGCCAGGCCGGCCAGCGAAAGCGCATCATCTGGTGCAGCACGCTGTAGCCTTCAATCGTCAATGGGACGGGCGGAATCTCGGTCGAAGCCATGGTCGCGCGGGCATGTTCCGGTTGAGCAGTGCGGGTAACGGACATGGGTTTCCTCTTCGAACCTATTGTACCCGCGAATGTAGGCGCGGGCGTCCCGCCCGTGCCACATCGACTGAGATTTTGGGGTCAGACAGATAGCGTGCAGAGGTCCTGATTCTCAAGCGCCACCAAGGCGCCGCCGAAGCTTAAGGGAAGCGTTCCAAGCGTTAGGCAGGGAGGGGTTGAAAAGACCTGTTTCAATGGACTCGGTTGGACAGCACAGCCTCGACGTAGTTCACCGCATCGCAAACATCCAGCCCAGAAGCCAGCAGGCCGACAACATCGTCTTCCGTCAGGCCGGCTTGCTCGGATGCTTCCTGCAATCTCTCGACCGCAACAAAGATGGGCACCCGATACTTGCTCTCCATAATTCCAACCCTCCTTTTGCTGGTTAGTGTCGATTAGAAAGGGGCAGCACAGAAAACGCCGGGGTACCTCCCCCAAGGACCCTAGTAAGTCACCGAACTGCCCCTTCCTTGCTCTGATTTCAGAGCAAGCTCGAACGCAGTTTGCGGCGATCCTTTAACAGCGGAGCGAACGATGGAGGAGTGGCAAAAAGACTGATGTCTCGTGAGCATATACCAGAGAATGCTCACGTCGGCGCGATGCAGGGTGAGTGGAGAAACTAAACGGGACGACCGCACTAACGCTCAGCAAACCAGGTGCGGAGGTTATGCGCGAATGCACGTCAACTGGAGCCGTGCCGCGATGAAAGGCCGTATCCGGCAGATCCACTTGGGGCAAAATCAGAATCAGCGTGATGAGCACAAGCCAGGACAGCAGAACGAACAAACGCGACGGGTTGATCGTCCAGCGTTCCATGGCACAGACGGTAACACGAATTCCGGACGGGTCAAACCCCACGAAAGTGCTACATGACTACGATGGTCCATAGTAGAGGCTCGGCAACCTCACACGGCTCGCAAAACGATCATGCTGGCGTCGTCTTGGAAGCGCCCGCCACAGTGTTCCGACGCCGCCTTCATGAGCAGGGTCTTCAGCCCCTCCGCGCTGGCCGCGCGATTCTCCCGCGCGATTCTGGTCAGCCGTTCTTCGCCAAACGGTTCGTCGTCCTGATCGCCAGCTTCGACTAGGCCATCGGTAAACAGCATGAGCGTGTCGCCCGGCCGCAGTTGCAGATCGCTCTGCTCATAAACCCAATCGGGAAACTGCCCCAGGACCGCTCCCGCCGCGTTCAACTCGCTGGCCGCCCCATTCGCCCGCACCAGCACCGGAGGATTGTGACCGGCGTTGCAGTAGGTCAGGCGACTGTCTTTGCTGTCGAGGACAGCATAGAAGAACGATACGAACTTACCCACCGGCGCGATCTCGCACAGAATGCGATTCAGCCTGCGGCATACCTCGCGGGGCGACTGAGTGTCCCACATCAGCGGTTTCAGCGCCGCCTGCAGGCTGGACATCAGCAGCGCCGCCGGCATGCCTTTGCCGGACACATCGGCGATGCAAAGCACGGTCAGCGTCTCGCTGATTCTCACAACATTAAAGTAATCTCCGCCAACGTAACGAACCGGTTGGGTCATGGCTGCGATTTCGTAGTCTTTTGCCTGCGGGATGTTCTTGGGCAACAGATTGTTCTGGATCTCGCGAGCGTCCTGCAGTTCGTCCGCGCGTTGACGTTGGGCATGCCGCATGGAGCGGCAGCGCTCTACCTGCGTCTCCAGTTTGTCCAGCAGTTGCCGATTGCCCCAGGGCTTCTGCACGAAATCGGAAGCCCCTCGCCGCATAGCTTCGACGGCCAAGTCGACGCTGCTCCATGCAGTCATCACTACCAGCGGAAGACTCTCGTCGATCAAGCGAATCTGCGAAACCAACTCCAGACCCTCGCCGCCTGCGGTGGTGTCGCGGGTGTAGTTCAAATCCATGAGCACGACATCGAACTCGCGCGACTTCAGCGCCTGCAGCACGCGCGCCGGATGGGTCGCGGCTTCTGTCCGGTAGCCGTGGCTCTTGAGCAATAACTGCAGAGCATCTAAAACATGCGGCTGATCATCCGCCACCAGCACGCGGCCGGCTAGCTCACCCGATGTGCCCTGCACTTGATACGCGGAGGAGGTTTGTAGGCTTTCCATGGCAAGGGGAATTGCACCCCGTGGGCCAGCCCTTGGCGGATCGCAAGACGCTGATTTGAAAGGGAAGAGCAGGATTGGAACATGGAAAGCTTATCCCGCGACTGTGCGGCCGTGGAATGACCTGTCCGGAAACGAACAGGACGCTCCCGTGGCGCATTGCCCATACGCGTTCAGGTGGCAGTGCCTGTGATCGGAACCCAGCTCCTCCATCTTGCGTATAGACTGTTGGTACGCGAGGAAGCCCATTGACCATTGAGACTGGCTCTGTGCAAGCCGATCAAAGCGCGAGGCTCACATCGACCGAATCGACTCCACCCATACAGCCGTCAACTTTGCATAAGATCTTCATCGGCAAAGACGGCCTCCGCGCGGGCTGGAGCCTGCTCATCTTCATCGCGATGATCGCCGCCATTGCAGCCTCTGTAAACGCCGTCGGTCACAGGCTGCACGTTTCTTCTCCGAAGACTGGCGAAGAAATATCTCCGCGCTTCGGACTTGTCGCCGAGGGGATCAATTTCCTCGTGGTCTTTCTGCTGACCTGGATCATGTCGAAGATCGAGCGCCGTCCCGCTTCCGTGTACGGATTCGGGGATAAGCGCAGGCTCCCGCACTTCTTTGCCGGCATGGCTTGGGGGATCGCCTGTGTCTCTCTTCTCGTCCTGACCCTCTGGAGGACCGGACTCCTCGTCATCGACAGCCGCCAGCTCTTTGGCAGCGATATTCTGCGTTACGGAGCAATCTGGCTGGTCGTGTTCCTTCTGGTGGGCTTGTTCGAGGAGTACTTCACTCGCGGCTTTGTGCAGTACACGCTCACGCGCGGCCTCACCGGCTTTTACCAGTGGGCGTTCAAGACCCGTCACAGCGCGGCTTTAGGCTTCTGGACTTCAGCCGTGGTCTTCTCCGTTCTCTTTGGCCTCAGCCATGGCAATAACCCGGGAGAATCGCCCATCGGACTGCTCTCCGCCGGCCTGGCTGGCATGGTTTGGTGTCTCAGCCTGTGGCGCACCGGATCGCTGTGGTGGGCCATCGGCTTCCACGCCGCGTGGGATTGGGGCGAATCGTTCGTTTACGGCGTCGCCGACAGCGGACTTGCCACTCAGCACCACCTCCTCGCCAGCCATCCCGTGGGCAAGCCCATCCTCAGCGGAGGAACCACCGGGCCTGAAGGCAGCATCTTCATTCTCGCCATCCTGGCGCTCGTTACCGTCATCATCATCTTCACCCTGCCCCGCGTTCAATCTGCACGCGCGGCCTAGGCTGTAGAGGAGGTCAAAGTCTCGGCCTACCGGTTGAGTCGTCTCGTTTGTACGTACAAAAAAATCGCTCGCTTCTGCGCAAAATCTAGAAAACAAAGGGCTGGATTTTTTCTTGCCTTCTAGATCTATGGTTCTAAAGGTAGTTACAGGCAAAATATTGAAAACATGGAAGTTATCGTAACGCCTGACTACCCGCCGTTCCATTTCGGGTGCCTGGTCGTTGGTCGCGGGTCGTTAGTCGTTAGCAAAGGCGCTCAACCTCAGCGGGGTTAGCCAACGACGAACGACCAATGACCAACGTCGCAGTGATTGGGGATCGGTTGTCAAAGATCAATGATTATCTTATAGATAAGTTTAGTAGTTCTATGTTATCGGATATCGAGGCGTGAGGTCAAGAGGAAAGCGGGGCGGGCTGCGGTTCCAGTTCCAATTTGGGAATCGCCTCTGGCTTGGCGGAACCGAGAACAACCGGGCTGGGCGACTGGTGGGCTGGTGAATTCCAGGTCTTCGGGGGCAAAGCCCTTCGTCGCTCATCCGTCGGAAAACCCCGCCCAAGCGGAGCTTGGACGGGGCACCCTTCAGAGCAAAGGAAAGCCGTTGTCCGGGCCACCCGCCCTTCTAGATCTATGGTTCTAAAGGTAGTTACAGGCAAAATATTGAAAACATGGAAGTTGCAGTGATGCCTGACTCACAACGGTTCCATTTTGGGTGCCCAGTCCGCTGGTCGTTAGTCGTTAGCAAAGGCACTGACCTCAGCGCGGTTTGCCAACGACGAACGACCAACGTCGCAGTGATTTGGGGATCGGTTGTCAAAGATCAATGAGTATCTTATAGATAATAATTACAGTTCTATGTTATCGGATATCGAGGCATGAGGTCAAGAAGAAAGCGGGGCGGGCTGGGGATCCAGTTCCATTTTGGGAATCGCCGCTGGTTTGGCGGAGCGGAGAGCAACTGGGCCAGACCCCGAGTTCACTGGTTAGTTACAGCTCCAGAGATCGGCACGGCGGCCAAAGTATTTGGGCGCTGCCTCCCGCCCTCTCGCAAAGAATGCGAGAAGGACGGGGCACCCTGCACCAGGGGTATGTTCTTCATAAAGGATGGGCCACTTGCCGCCCATTCGAGGAAAACCCCCGCCCAAGCGAGCTTGTACGGGGCACGCTTCAGAGTAAAGTGAACGCCGTCGTCTGGGCCACCCGCCCATCGATGAATGCTGAAGTACCAATCGTGGTGGAACACCCCGACGACGACGTGCAGACCGCGTTCTGCCCAGGACTACCTTGTTGTGCTAAGGCTACCACGCAAAAACCGGTGAGTAAGGTGATCAGCACTGACGAAGTTGCGACGAACGAACGCATTAGGTTCTTCATTATCTCCTCCTCAGCGCTTTCCGAATATGCACTACGCTTCTTAGAGCCAAATTTCCCGACCCCTATGGCACCACCTCAAAGACAACTCCGCATCCAAGTTGACCACAATTCTGCCCCGTGTAACCGCTCTGCTGAGTCGTGCCATAGTAATTTCCGGACGAGCCCGGAGTAAGCCTACTGGCTGGGTATGAGCCATCGGGACAGCCCTTAAACGTGTAGAGGGCATCGAACATCCACCCATAACCCTTGGGAGACCGGTTGAGTCGAAAGGTAGTCCCGCCCCCCACTGTGCCGCCCGAGGTTGCTGTCCCATAGAGTTCGCCAGAGCCGTTAAGGACAAGGGTGGCCGTTGGAATGGCCCCGTCATTGCCAGACGTGAATTGGTGGATTAGGCTCTCCCTCCGCGGCACGCCTTTGCGACTAAGCGGCGCTAACCTGAACACTGTGCCTTCAGCCTGATTGCCGCCTCCTGTCGTTGTGCCGTACAGGCTCCCTCCTGAATCGAAGACCAAGCCAGCTGATGGTAATTCGCCATCGCTGGGATAGCCTTGGAAACGATGCAGGATACTCTCAGTCCAGCGGGTAGCACCCGGTCGGACGCTGAACACAGTACCGCAGCCAATGCCATAGCTGTTCTGGCACCCTTGCTGGCCGCCCGTGAAAGTCGTTCCGTAGACAGCGCTCTTACTATCCAGCACTAGACCACCGTTGGGAATCGCTCCGTCGGTCCCTCCTGCAAACCTGTGCAGCACCTTCTCCGTCCACTTACCGCCCTTCGTGTTCGGTGGAGTCAGCTTGAAGACCGTTCCGCATTGGCCGCCGTAGAGGGAGTCGCACGTGGTGCCCTTGCCGCCGCCAAACAAGGTTGCGCCGTATAGGTTCCCTGCCTTATCGAAGACCAGATCGCCGAACGCCACAAAGCCGTCCTTGCCGCCTTGAAAACTGTAGAGCACCTTTTCCTTCCAGGGATCGCCTTGCTTGACCGGTGGAGAAAGCTCGTACACCGTGCCACAACCCACTGCCCCGCCTAGCAACGTGCACGGCCCGCTCCCGCCGTAGCCGGTTACGCCATAGAGATTCCCGGCCTGATCGATAACCAACCCGCCCTCCGGCGTCGCGCCGTCGTTCTGGGCATGGCCCTTGAAGATGTACAGCACGGTCTCCGTCCACGCTCCGCCCTTCTGTGCTGGCGGTTTGAGCTGATACACCGTGCCGCATTGACCCGGCCCCTCGCAGCTGGACGCGCCGCCATCTCCGGTTGCGCCGTAGAGGATGCCGGCCTTGTCAAAGACGACTCCACCCTCTGGTACGGCTCCGTCGGGAATGCCTTGAAAGCTGTACAGGACTTTCTCGTTCCATTGGGCCGAGGCGGTTGTGGCTAAGGTGAGGATGACCAGGAGTAGGCTAGGTGCTACGCGGGCTTTGTGAGCCATCGTTGCCATCTCCTTGGATGGGTTTCCAGCTGCCGGGGCGGAAACGGCGCGGGTTTCGGCGATAGTACATCCGATTGGGGCTGGAGTCTACAGGGGAAGGCTTCGGGTTGGAGGGTTGGTCCCTGCGGGGCCTGGGTTGGACTTGCGGCTTGAGGGCACGACTGAAGTCGTGCCCTCCCACGGATACCGCTAACTGTTTGGGCGCTGGCTCCCACCCTTTCGCAACGAACGCGAAAGAGTGGGGCACCCAGTCTTCATTCATCTGCCGGTCGCATCGACGAGCAACATCATTGTCTTTTCCGGGCCTCGGCTTCGGCTAGCCATCCTCGGCGTAGCTTTTCGGAGGGGATGCTCGAGAGGTAGGGTTTGATGTCGAGAATCGGGGTGCCGTCCAGCATGTCGACGCCGCGAACTTGCAGGTCCACGCCTTCGCGGTGAAGCAGTTCGACCGTTGTCAGGCCAATCGGGTTTGGACGGCGCGGGGATCGGGTTGCGAATACGCCGTGCGGCCGATTGTCGGAGGGCGGTGTACCCAGCAATTCGAACCTTTCGGAGCGATCGAATTCCCAGATGACGATGAGGTGCGAGAAGCCCTCGATGTCGGTGAGGCCGGGCTCGAACTCGGGCAGAACCTTCAGCACGCCATCGGCTTCGTGTTTTGCGCCGAGGCCTTTCGGAATCTCGCCGTGCCTCCTGGTACGGACTGCTTCACAAATCCAATTGGCTGCGAGGTAAACATACGCGACAATGCCTCCCGTTCACATATTAGTGCGGACGAGGCTGCGGCGAAAATCTGGCTTGAGCGAAACGACCGGCGGGACTCGCCCGTTTCCCCGGTGTTCTAGAATGGCTGGAGCGTTCGCCCGGCAAACGGGTAATCTTTATTGTGCAAATCAAATGGGCCAAACATGAACCCGAAGAATCACTCCAGTGGAGACTTAGCGATTTCGCGAATTCTTGTGGCTACGGACTTTTCGGATCAGGCTCGCAAAGCTTTGGAATGGGCGCGGTCAGTGGCTGATGCATTCGGGGCGAAGCTGGTTCTGCTGCACGTTATCGACATCTTCAGCATGGCAGAGGTGGGTTGCGTGATGGGTGGTGCGGATCCGCTTCCTCTGCTGCAGGAGCAGGCCCAGAAGCGCATGGCGGAGTTGAGGACGCTGATACCCGATGCCGAGACTGTGGTTCGCGAAGCTTCGCCGCGTCCCATGATCGTGGATGCGGCGGTGGAACTGGACTGCCAAATGATCGTCATGGGAACCCATGGGCGCTCGGGATTGGCGCATTTGCTGCTGGGCAGCGTAGCGGAGTGTGTTGTCGCGCACAGCAAGGTGCCTGTGCTTACTGTGCGTTCGCGGTGAGGGCAGACGGTTTCTTCCCCAGCGGCTTCTTTAAACTGCAACTGGGTTTTCTACCAAAATCTTCGGCTCAAGTTCGACGGTGCAGGAAAGCGAGCGCGTCACCAGACATAGCTTTTCTGCCTTCTCCAGTAAGCGCTGGGCGCGTTCGCGCTCTTGTTCTGCAAAGATGATGGCTACCGGCTTCAGGCTGATTTTTGTAAAGCGGAAGCCGCCGCTTTCTTTTTCGATCACACCATCGGTGGCGACTTCGATTCCCTGGAAATCCAATTTCGAGGCATTGGCTACCGCCCGGAAGGTCGCGATAAAACAGCTGGACACGGCTGCCAGCAGGAAGTGTTCCGGCGTCCAGAAACCGGGTTCGCCGCCGAACTCGGGCGGAGCGGAAAAATTGATGAGGCGAGGTGCGCCGTGCTCCAGTTCGACGAAACCGCGATCGTGCTGATGCCACTGTGCTCTGGCATGATAGGTGTATTTCGTTTCCATGTTCGTCTCCTTATCTATCTCTATCAGCCTAGCAATCTGCGAGGGCCGTGCGCTGTGAACCCCGTCACGTGGCCTGGTGACCATCATCCTACTTGTGACAGCGGGCGCTGGCTCGTTCCCATTGAGTACACTGTTTACGCAGAGCGGAGGGCGTCCCGATGGACAGGGATAAAATGGAGGCGGTGTGGAAGGCCCACACCGACGCGGAATTCGGTCCGATCAGCCTCTTTTGTTGCGGGCGAATTGTCTCCGATTTGCTCGCCATCCGCGGTGATGACACCTACCGCTGTGGCGCGATGAGCAGGATACTTGAATGCCAGTAAACCGGGATGCGCTCTGGTACAAAGACGCGATTTTTTATCAAGTCCATGTTCGCGCCTTTTACGACAGCAATGGCGACGGCATCGGTGATTTTCGAGGGCTTGCGCAGAAGCTCGATTACCTTCAGGATCTCGGCATCAACACCATCTGGCTTATGCCATTTTTCCCTTCGCCGCTGCGCGACGATGGTTACGACATCGCGGACTACAACGCAGTTCATCCTACCTATGGCACGCTGGAGGACTTCCAGTTGTTTCTGGGTCGGCGCACGACCGGGGAATGCGCGTCATCATTGAACTGGTGTTGAACCATACGTCGGACCAGCATCCGTGGTTTCAGGAGGCGCGAAGTTCGCGGGAGAACCCGCGCCGCGATTGGTATGTCTGGAGCGACACTGACAATCGCTACAAGGACGCGCGCATCATCTTTCTCGACACCGAAATGTCCAACTGGGCGTGGGACCCGATTTCCAAAGTCGTATTACTGGCACCGCTTCTTCAGCCACCAGCCCGATCTGAACTACGACAATCCCGCGGTTCGGGAAGAGATGTGGAACGTGATGAAGTTCTGGCTGGATATGGGCGTTGACGGCTTCCGGCTGGACGCGGTGCCGTATCTGGTGGAGCGGGAGGGCACGAATTGCGAGAACCTGCCGGAGACCCACGAGGTCCTCAAGGAATTGCGGCGCAGGCTCGATGAAACTATCCGGGCAGGTTTCTGCTGGCGGAAGCCAACCAGTGGCCGGCGGATCTGCGATGCCTATTTCGGCGACGGCGATGAATTCCACATGGCATTTCATTTTCCGCTGATGCCGCGGATGTTCATGGCGCCTCAAGCTGGAAGACCGCAAGCCGATCACGGAAATCCTGCAGCAGACCCCGGCAATTCCCGACTCATGCCAGTGGGGCCTGTTCCTGCGCAACCATGACGAGTTGACGCTGGAAATGGTGACCGACATGGAGCGCGATTACATGTATGACGAGTACGCGCAAGACAAGACGATGCGGCTGAACCTCGGAATCCGGCGGCGGCTGGCGCCTTTGCTGGACAACGACCGCCGACGGATCGAATTGATGAATGGCATGCTGATGTCGCTGCCCGGAACTCCGATCATCTATTACGGGGATGAAATCGGGATGGGAGACAACATCTACCTGGGGGACCGCAATGGCGTGCGAACTCCGATGCAGTGGAATGGGGAGATGGAACGCCGGTTTCTCTACCGCTGATCCCGGAGCGTCTGTATGCGCCGCTTATTCGGACCCGGTGTATGGCTATCCAGCGGTGAACGTGTGCGGCAAAAAGTGAGCGAACATTCGCTGCTTCACTGGATGCAACGCATCATTAAGGTTCGCAGTTCGACTGCCGTGTTTGGCAGGGGATCGATTGAGTTTCTGTACCCCGCCAATCACCGGGTACTGGCGTATGTGCGGCGACTGGGCAACGAGACGGTGCTGGTGGTCAACAATCTTTCCAGCTCTGCGCAAGCTGTCGAACTCGATCTGAGGCGATTCAAGGGGAATATTCCGATTGAGATGTTTGGCAGGAACATGTTTCCTCGCGTGGGCGACCTGCCTTATTTGTTGACGATGGGGCCCTATCAGTTTTATTGGTTCCGGCTGCGGCGAATTTAGGCGAATGCAGGCGTGAAGCTCTTCAGATGACGCGTGCGTCCGGACAAGGGCTCGCGCCAGCACTTCGAACGGAGATGGAAATTGGCAGAAGAGAGCTTTCTTACCGATGATTTTCTTCGTCAACTCATCAACGTCGGCGAAGTGGACATCCTCGTAGGTTTGCCTACTCACAATGACGCCAAAACGATCGGGTCGATCGTCAATGCGATTCGAAGCGGCATCCTGTGCGGGTTCCCTCGCGAGCGCGCGGCGATCGTTAATGTCGATGGGGGATCGCGGGATGGCACTCCCGCGCTGGTGACGGGCGTCTCTATCGATGATGCGCGTCCTGCGTCCAATTTGCATGCCTTGCGCACGTTGCACTCGATAAGTACGCAGTACGCGAGCGGTCCGGAAAGCGGAGTTGCATTTCGGTCGATCCTGGCCGCGGCCGAACTGCTCCAGGCCAAGGCCTGCGTGATGATGTCAGCCGAGTCCGCGAACATTGAACCCGATTGGCTCTCCAAATTTCTGCGCCCGATTTATCGCGACGGCTTCGATCTGGTCACTCCTACCTATCGCAGACATAAATTTGAAGGGCTGCTGATAACGAATTTGCTATACCCGATGACCCGCGCACTTTACGGGTTAAGAATTCGAGAGCCATATTCGCCGGAGTTCGGTTTCTCCGGCCGGCTCGGAACTCAATTCCTTGGACAAAACATCTGGACTGACGGGACCGGCGGGGCCGGCGTCGAACTCCGCTTCACCCTGGCTACGGTCGCGGGAAAATACCGGATCTGTCAGTCCTTCCTGGGAGAAAAGGTTCACATCGAGCGAGGTTCCGCTGACCTGGTGCCGGCGCTGCGGCAAACGGTCGGAGTACTGTTTTCCGCATTGGAGCAAGACTTTCCCATTTGGAGTGTCGTGGCTGGTTCCGAGCCGATTCCTACGAACGGGCCTGACCACGATGCACTTCTGGAACCGCTGCGAGTGAATCGCAAACGATTGCGAGACATGTTTTCGACCGGAGTTGCCGAACTGGAGTCCGTCTTTCAGTCGATTCTTTCGCCGTCCACTCTGGCAGAGCTCCAGCGCATCGCGCGCCTGGGCGAAGAGGACTTTCATTATCCAGCGGAGCTGTGGGTCAGGACCGTTTACGAATTTGCCGCCTCGTATCAGAAGTCTGTGATGAGCCGGGATCACATCATCCAAGCCCTGGCACCGCTTTTCCGCGGTAGAGCGTTCACTTTCGTGACCGAGAATCGGAACGCTTCGGGGGACGTCGTCGAGAAACATATCGAAGATTTGTGCCTGGAGTTTGAACGATTGAAACCCTATCTGTTGCAGATGTGGAAATCGAGAGAGTGAGGCAAACTATGCGGGAAATGATTATCAGCGAACTAAGTCAGGCGCTGCACGAGATTGCCAGAGATTTCGCACACTTCCTTCCTCGTCTCATCGTTATGCTGATCCTTGCGCTAGTGGGATGGATAATCGCGTACCTGGCAAAGGTGGCTCTGCGCAGCATTCTGCGGCTCGTCAAGTTCGACAAACTCTCGGAAAATGCCGGCGCATCGCAATTGCTCAGCAAGGCCGCGCTGCCTTCGGCGACGGAAATGTTGAGCCGGTTCGTCTTCTGGGTAACGTGGCTGGGCTTCATCCTGCTGGGGGTGAGCGCACTTGGGATTCTGGGCTTGCAGCAGCAGATCGCAGGTTTTTTTCTTTTCTTGCCGCGACTGTTCGTCGCGATCTTCATCATGTTCTTCGGAATGCTGGCAGCCAGCTTCTTTTCCCGCGCGGCTCTGTTGGCTGCGGTCAATGCGAATATGCCTTCGCCTAGAGTCTTGAGTCTTGCAGTCCGCAGCATCATCATTGTCTTCGTATTGTCTGTCGTTTTCGAAGAGCTGGGTTTGGCAAAACAAACCATGCTGGTTGCCTTCGGAATTGCCTTCGGAGCCCTGATGCTCGGCTTGGCAATCGCATTCGGCATCGGGGGCAAAGACCTGGCTCAGCGTTTCCTGGAGAAGAGGATTGTTCGCAACAAGAAGCAAGAGAACGAAGACGAACTGTCGCCGCTCTAGTGCAGAGACGTTCGGGGCCAGTCGGATCGTCGAAGAGCAGGTCGTCTTTCGATCGGGGGGTCGACTGGAGGCTCAGTCGAGCGCTTTGTGGAAGCGGAGGACGGCGATCGTGAGCAGGCTGATTCCCAAGGCGGCCATGGCGAGCATCTGGGGCCAGAGAATCTCCATGCCCACACCTTTCAGATAGGTGCCGCGGAGCACGACCAGAAAATAGCGCAGCGGGCTGAGATAGGTGAGATATTGCAGCCACTGCGGCATGGTGCTGATGGGGAATCCGAAGCCGGAGAAAGTTATGGCGGGCATAATAAAGAAGAAGGCGGTCACCATCGCCTGCTGCTGGGTGGACGAGACGGTCGAGATCAACAGGCCCACACCCAACATGCACAGGAGAAAAAGAACCGCGCCCGTGAACAGCACCAGAATCTGACCGCGAAATGGAACCTGGAACCACAGCGTTCCCACCGTCGCAATCAGCGAAACATCGAAGAGGCCGATCAGAAAGAAGGGCAGCGTCTTGCCGAGGATAAACTCGGCCGGGCGGATGGGCGTCACCATGATCTGCTCGAGCGTGCCGATCTCGCGTTCGCGAACCACGGCAAAGGCGGTCAGAGTCACCACGAGCACGAGGGTAAGACTGCCGATAATTCCGGGCACGAAAAACCAGCGGCTCCTGAGGTCGGGGTTGTACCACGGCCGCTGCTCGAGTTGGACCGAGGGCATCTTCTCGATCATCTGCGGTGCGATCCGGTAGATGCGGTCCTTCTGGTAGTCCTGGGCAAAGCCGAGTGCGATCTGCGTGATGTAGCCGGAGGCGATCAGGGCGGTATTCGAATTGGTCGCATCGACGATCACTTGCAGAGGCGCGGTCTGGCCCTTACGCAGGTTCTGGGCGAAGCCGGCATTGATCTCCAGACCGACCGTAGCCTTTCCTTGATCGATGAGATCGCCGATCTGGCGGTAGTCCGTCAGTTGGCGCTGCACGTCGAAATAGGGGCTGGACGTAAAACGGGAGAGCAGTTCGCGGCTCTCCTGGCTGTGGTCGAGATCGAGCACAACCGTTGGGACGTGATAAATTTCGAAGGTGGCTGCGTATCCAAAGATCAGCATCTGGATGATCGGCGGGCCGAACAGCACAAAGCGGGTGCGCTTGTCGCGGAAGACCTGGATGAACTCTTTGATCAACATCTGCTTGAGGCGCGCCAGCATAGTTCTCTCTCCTTACGCCAGCCTCTTGTGGAATGCACGGGTGGCGAGCAGTGCCAACACGATTGTGAACACAGCCAGGGGAACCAGGTCGGCGTAGAGCAAAGCCGTAGGCGTCCCCTTGAGAAAGATCTTCTTCAGCACCGAGACGTAGTAGCGCGCCGGCAGGATGCGAGTGATCCACTGCAAGCATGACGGGCATTTGCTCAATCGCATACAGAAATCCCGACAGCAGAAAAGCGGGAAGGAAGGTGATGAGCAGCGCGATTTGACTGGCAGCGAGCTGACTCTTTGCGATTACGGAGATGAAGAATCCGAGCGAAAGCACGACCACCATGAACATGGCGGAGCTGACCAGCAGAGTTAGAAAAGAACCCCGGAAAGGAACGTGGAACCAGTAGATGGCGATCAGGGCGCAGACGATGACGTCGAACATTCCGATGACGAAATAGGGCACCAGCTTGCCGAGCATGATCTCCATCGGCGTGACCGGAGTTGAAATCAACTGCTCCATGGTGCCGCGTTCCCATTCGCGCGCGATGGTGAGCGAGGTGAGGAACGCGCCGATCACGGACATGACCAGGGCCAGCACGCCGGGAACGATGAAGGCGCTGCTCTCAAGATCCTCGTTGTACCAGGTGCGGGTCTCAACACTGACGGGAGCCGGTTGGACGAGTTGGCCGCGGCTGCGAAGCCAGTCGAGTTGGATGTCCGATGAATAGCCCTGGACCACCGCCTGGGCATAGCCGATGAGGACATTGGCGGTGTTGTCATCGGTGCCGTCGACGAGCGCCTGCACCTGGGCAGGGCGGCCGTCGCGCAGGCGCTGAGAGAAATCCCATGGGACAACGATCCCCATTTTGGCGTGGCCGTCGTCGAGCGCATCGGGCGAGCGCGGGATAGTCGTTCACCACGCGCACGATGTGGAAGTATTCGCTGGCCTGGAAGCGCTTCAGCAGATCCTGACTCTGCTGGCTGCCGTCGCGGTCGTACACATAAACCGGCAGGCCCTTGAGATCGAGATTGACACCGTAACCAAACAGCAGCACCAGAATCACCGGCATAATCACGACAATGATCAGACTGCGCGAGTCGCGAAGAATCTGGACGACCTCCTTCCTGAGCCACGGCCAGGAAGCGAGTGAAGCTCATGCCTTCCGTTCCTTTCCCGAATCGCGCGCGGTTGTAAGAGAAACGAAAACGTCTTCCAGGCTGGGACGTATCTTCTCTATGCGGCCAACGGTGATGCTGTGATCCGACGAGATACCTCTTGACTTGCGGGATCGCAGCGGTAGCGTCCCGCACAACCAGGTGCAGAGCGTTGCCGAAGACCGCGGCATCGATCACGTCGGGAGCGGATTGCAGAACTTCCACTGCATTGCCCAGCGGCTCGCATTCGACCAGGAGCAGTTCGCCTTTCATGGATTTCTGCTTCAGTTCTGAAGGCGTGCCCAGGGCGACGATCTTGCCGCGAAAGATCAGTGCAAGACGGTTGCAGTATTCCGCCTCCTCCATGTAATGCGTGGTCACGAAGACGGTCACGCCCTCCTCCGCCATGTGGTGAATCAGGTCCCAGAACTGGCGCCGTGAGATGGGATCGACACCGGAAGTGGGCTCATCCAGAAAGATGACGGGCGGTTTGTGCAACACCGCGCAGCCCAAGGCGAGGCGTTGCTTCCACCCGCCGGGAAGCGTGCCGGTAATCAGATTCTCCTGGCCTTTGAGGTTCGCCATCTCCAGCGCCCATTCGATTCGCTCTTTGAGCTGGTTTGAAGGCACGCTGTAGAGACCGGCGAACAGGCGTATGTTTTCAATCACCTTGAGATCGTTGTAGAGAGAGAACTTCTGCGACATGTAGCCAATGTTCTGGCGCACGGATTCGGGTTCACGGCCGACGTCATATCCCGCAACCCGAGCGCGGCCGGATGTGGGCGTCAGCAGACCGCAAAGCATGCGGATGGTAGTGGACTTGCCCGCGCCGTTCGGTCCGAGAAAGCCAAAGACTTCGCCTTTGCGGATCTCGAGATTGATGTGGTCGACGGCCACAAAATCGCCGAACCGCTTGACCAGATCCTCGATGACAACCGAATTGTTGTCCTCAGGCATGGGCACGAGTCGACTGACACTCCACTGCTGACCGCATCGACGAAGAGGTCCTCAATCGTGGGCGTGACTTGTTGAATCGCGTTGAATGGAACGTGCGCGCTGTTCAGTCGGGCCTCGAATTCGGGGATGCGGCGGGCTGCATCGTCGACCACGACGTGCAGGCCGTCGCCGGTCAGCACGAGGCTGGAGATTCCAACCGCGTGTTCGAGTTGAGCGCGCAATCTGCGCGGTTCGGATGAGGTGATGGACAAGACGCCCTTGCCCAGCTTGGCCTTCAGATTTGCAGGCGTGTCGCAGAAGAGCAGCTTGCCCTGATGGAGTAAGGCGACGCGGTGACAGCGCTCCGCTTCGTCGAGGTAGGCGGTGGAGGTGAGGATCGCCACGCCCTCGGAGACCAATTCATAAAGGATGCGCCAGAAGTCGCGCCGCGAAACGGGATCGACGCCGGTGGTCGGCTCATCCAGCAGAATCACCTTGGGGCGGTGAATGAGCGCGCAGACCAGGCCCAGTTTTTGCTTCATGCCGCCGGAAAGCTTTCCGGCGAGACGCTTGCGGAATTCTCTCATGCCGGCTGCCTGTAGCAGTTGCGTGGAACGCTCTTCGCGCTCAGCCTTTCTCACTCCGAACAGGTCGGCGTAGAAGCGAATATTTTCATCGACGGTGAGGTCTTCATAAAGCCCGAAGCGCTGCGGCATGTAGCTGAGGTGGTGCTTGGCGCCCTCCGGATCGTGTACGACATTAAAGCCAGCGACACTGGCCGTCCCTGCATCGGGCGGCATGATGCCCGCGAGCATGCGGAGGGTGGTCGTTTTTCCTGCACCATCGGGACCCACCAGGCCAAAGATTTCTCCGGCGCGCACGTCAAAGCTCAGGTGATCGACGGCGCGCACGCCCGGAAAGCTCTTCGTAAGCCCCTCGGCGATGATTGCGGATTGGGGTTGCTCCGTCATTACTTTTGCTCTGGGCGCAGACTTCCTGTGGGCGCGCGTTTGGGCTGGCTGCGGCGAGATCGATGTGGGCGTCGGCGGGCATGCCCGGTTTGAGTTCGTGATTGGGATTGTCGATGTCGATCTTGATGCGGTAGACGAGGGTGACGCGCTCTTTGTAGGTTTGAACGCTTTTGGGTGTGAATTCGGCACTCGAGGAGATGAATGAGACGCGTCCGTGGTACTGCTTGCCGGGATAAGTATCGGTAGTGATGGTTGCTTCCTGGCCCCAGCGGATGCGGCCCAGATCGGTTTCGGCGATATACGCGCGCAGCCAGATGTGATCGAGGTCGGCGAGAGTGACCACCGGAGTGCCGGGAACGACCACCTCTCCGAGTTCGGCCTGGCGCACCGTGATCACACCGGCGGAGGGGGCGCTGAGAATTGTGTAGTCCAGGTTGACTCGCGATAGACCCAAATTGGCGTTGGCTTCCCTGAGGTTGGCGCGAGCGATCGCGATATCTTCTTTGCGGCTGCCCTCGACGGCCTCGTTGTAATGCTGTTGCGGCGGCCCGGAATGTTGCCTCGGCGCGCTTCAGGGCGGTATCCGCGAGGTCGCGATCCTGGGCGGAGACTTCATCTTTGCTGAAGAGGCGCTGGGCGCGGTCGTAGTCGAGTTTCTTCTGCTGCAGATCGGCCTGCGCATCGAGCATGGTTTGCTGCGATGCCTTTACTTCCTGCTCGCGAGTTCCGGCGAGCGTCAGCGCGAGGTTGGATTCGCGCACGTGAACAGTGGCCTCGTCGATCCGGACCTTCTGCTTGTAATCGGCGTCATCCAGACGCGCCAGCAAGGCGCCTGGCTCCACCGACTGGCCTTCCTCGACCGGCAGATCGACGATGCGTCCCTGAACCTTGAAGCTCACCAGGCTCTCGTGCGCTTCGATATTGCCGGAGAGCGTGATCTGATTCTCGGGCTCCGACTTCTTGGTGAGACGCGGATAAAAATAGACACCCGCGGCGATCACCGCAGCCAGCAGGATCAGAACAGGTATACGTCGTTTCATAGCTTCAAACCTCGCGGCGTGAACACAAGTCGCAGCCCGGTGGACAAAAATCGCTTACGGATTCCCCAGATACTGTCCAATGTTTTTCTCCGTGTCGCCCACGGCCCGCGCCAGCGCAAACTTCGCGTCAACGTGGCTGGAGACGGCAAGAATGTAGTTCTCCTGCGCGCGGGCGAGTTCGTCCTGCGCGGTGACCACTTCAACGTTATTGGTGGTACCCGACTGAAAACGATCCTGCGCGAGTTCGAGTTCACGCTGCGCGAGATCCTGCCCTTCTTTGGCGACAGCGACCTGCTCGGCCGCGGATTCGAGATTCAGCAGCGCCTCGTGGATGTCCTCTTCGATGCCGCGGTGCAAATCGGCGATTTGATCGTCGATGCGTTTCACGCGGCTGGCGAGTTCCTGCGCCTCGCCGCTGCGATCACGATCAAACACCGTAAAGTCGATCTGGCCTTGAATCATTCCTATTCCCTGCACGCCTCCAATGCTGCGGCCAAGCCCGCCGTAGTTCCCGTTGATGCTAAGCTTCGGATAGTAGCGGGCATGGCTGGCGCGCTGCTGCTCGACCAATCCCTGGCGCTGGCTGGCAAGCGACAAATAGTCGGGGCGCGCGAGGAGTGCAGAGGGCACAAGGCTCTCGGCCTGAGGCTGGGTCAAGGGTTGATAGCGGAGCGGCTCCGCGAGTTCCAAAGGCGTGCTCGGAGCTCATGCCCAGGTTGCGGGCAAGGACGAGCAGCGATTGTTTGTATTGGTTCTGCGCGACCAGCAGAGCCTGCTTGTCATTCGCAAGCTGTACCTGCGAGCGCAGCACATCCACGCCTGTCGCGGTCCCAGCATCGTGCTTGTCTTTCGCCAGCTTGTACAAAATATCCGAGTCGGTCACCCGGGATTGGGCAGCATCGGCACGCGCCGCGGCAGACTGGGCGTTGAGGTAGAGGCTGGCAACGGCACGGATGATGAGATCGCGCGCATCCTGGTAATCCATTTTGCTGGCATCAAGGGCGTGTTCGCTGGCCTTCCACCCGCGATAACTCTGAAGATCGACGATGTTCTGGTCCGCATAAAAACGAAAATCGTAATTGGAAAACGGTCCAATAACCGCCGGGAAGCCAGGAGCCGTGATCCCGAAAGCGCTCAGGGAGCGGTTCTGGAAGTTGGCGTAGCTTTGCACGCGCACCCGCGGAAGCAGCGCAGCCGACAAGCGGCGTATGCGCGTGCCCTCGGCTTCCTCGACTCGGGTGTCGGCGACGAGCACGTTGAGGTTGGCCTGCAGCGCCTTCTGAATGGCATCACGTAACGTGAGGCGGTAGGGCGTTAGTTCCTGGGCTGATGCTGATTGCACCGCAGAGCAGGCTGGTCAGCGACAGCGATGACGACAGTGCGAAAACTGCATTTCATCGCTTTTACTCTTAACCGGAGATGGCGATTGCCCTCCAAAAGTGTTGGAAGCTTTCTTCGATCCAGGTTTCAAGCGCGGGCTCACCATGCAGCGACCAAAGCAGGAGGGTTCCCATGAACGCCTGCTGGAGCTGAATCGCGACCTTTTCTTTCTTCAAACGAGGATCGATCTCTCCGGCGCTTTTGTCCCGCAGCCACAACCTGGGCAACCATCCTGCGGCCTTCGGACATGTTGCGGTCGATAAGGCTACGAACGCTCTCACTGGCCAGAAATGAAGAGATCAGGGCGCGGGCGAGGTCGGGGCTGCGCCCAGGCTCTTCGGCAACGCGAAGGAACAGACGGTGCAACACCGAATAAATAGTCTGCTTGGCCGGATTCGGCCAGGGCTGCGGCTTCTCTCACTTTGCCCAGCTGAATTTCAGCCATCACACCCAGTACGTGATCCTTGCTCTCGAAATAGTTGAAGAATGTGCCCTTGCCCACATCCGCGGCTTCGGTGATGTCTTCCACCGTGACATTGGGAAAGCCGCGCTCGGCAAAAAGCTGCAGGGCGCAGCGGAACAGGCGCACGCGAGTTTCGGCGGCGCGACGCTGGCGGCGTCCCATGCCTTTCAGATGAGGAAGATTCTCGGAAGCGGGCCGTTCGATAGGAGTTGTGGGGCGATGTGTGCGACTGTTGCTCATTATAGACCAATAACCATATACGACTAACAGTCATAATTGTCGCATCAAAACTACGGTTTGTCAACAGCTCACAAAAGGATCGCAGCCATGGGTAATACCGGCGGGTTCCCGAACCATCGCGGATCGCGGCTGGGTGGCCGCCGCGCAAGAAGTAATTCGGTTGCTTCCAGTTTACCGGTCACTTGCCAAGAGAGGCATCATCTCAAGCAAGCGAGACACCAGTTGCGAAAGCTATTTGTCTGCCGCGGCTCGAGCCCAGGTGGCTAGGGGATCAAGAAATGGGAAGGTGGTTGAGGGAGCATCGATTACACCTCTGAGGGAAGTCCTGAAAGGCACCATGCGTCCGTAGAACGCCCGGGTGCTGTCCTTGTCCTGTTTGAGTGTCGCGTGCTCGAGCGTGGCTCCGGCAAAGATTCCGCGAGAACGGGAATAGCTCAGCACCTGGGCGTTTAGTTTCCAGTCCGTGTCGGCTGCGGCTTGGCGCCCAACCGGACCGGCGGCTACGCTGGCCTCCGCCCCCAGCTTAAACTTGCTGGAGAGCAGCTTCGTCATCCCGTCGTCGTTCATGATCAGCATGATCGCATCCACGGCCTGCCCGCCGAACTGCAAGCCGAAGCTGCCTCCTTCGACGACAAAAAAGGCGGGTGCGCTCCATCCCTTGGCCGTACGGCAGGTAGCAACTCCGCGCCCATAACGCAGTCCCAGAACGAAGCCACCGTTTAACATCGAGGGCACTATGGCCACGCATGCAGCTGAGGCCAATACCTCTTCTGGAATGCCCTGATCAGGGGCGGACTGAATCTCCTGCAGAATTGTGCCTGCCGCCTTCACCCGACCCTGCGCCTTGTTTGCATTTTCGTCGGACGCCCACGCTGCCGCCGCCAGACTCATCACCAAAACCACATGCAGAAGCCTTCTCATTTTGTTGGCCTTTCTGTTTCTGATTCTAGAAGGATTCGGGAGGGCGCTAAGGCTTTATCACAGAGGGGCTATTGGCTACTAAGGCACGCGCTTGCGCGGCAGGACCGTCCTGTTTCACCTCAATCGAGAACCAAATACGACACGCGGTTCTTGCCGGTTTTCTTAACCAGGAGCATGGTTTTGTCAGCCATGTCGATCATGTACTCCGCGGTTGCGGGCGGCGTCTTGAACGTCACCACGCCAACGCTGAAGGTAACCGTCCATTGATACGTTTTCATGGCATTCTTCAGAGCGTTCTGCAGCTTGTCCAATACCAAACGCGCACCCTCGGCACTGGTTTCAGGGAGAAGCAGAGCAAACTCGTCTCCCCCGAGCCTGGCAACCGAATCGATTTCACGGAGTGCGGCTTGCATGGTCCAGGTCACGACCTTGAGAACCAGGTCTCCGGTAGAGTGACCGAGATTATCGTTTATGTCCTTGAACCCGTCCAGATCGAGAGAGACCAGGGTAAGCGGTACAACGTTTCGGCGCGAGCGCTTGATCTCGTAAGTAAGAAGTTCTTTGAACGCGCGGTCATTCAACGCCCCGGTCTTGGTATCCCTGCGCGAAAGCTCCCGTGCACGCAGATATAACGCCACCAGCGATCTGCACAGGTCATCTTTCTCCTCGGCAGTCAAAGCGCGCTCTTGACTGTCCGTGACTGCTTTAACCGAGCCATCAGCACCTTGAATACAAGCCACGGCCTCGGAAAGTGCCTGGTGCTGATGCCCGCAAAGAATCACCAGATTCGCTTCGGACCAGTAGGCGACATAGTGAGTGCTGGACTCGTCTCCGTCCGACTTCCAACCAGTTTGGGGCGGGGGGGTGGGCTGACCTACCTCGGGAGCGGGGTTCGCCCGGGCCAGATTGTCATTTACTTCGTCGGAAAAATCTTCGAGCGGTGACTGGGAGCGGTTCACCGGCGTTTTACCTCGTTCTTTGGATTCCTAGTCCAAAGGTAATCAAGGGTAATCTGGCGCTCAAGGTTACTGACGACCAGTGTCCTTTGGTAACTAGCTAAGATTCCCGTTGCCACTGGCGCGGATCAAACACCCCTCTTCCAGATGGCCGTCCTCCACAAAATCAGCACTTTTTCAGAGAAATCTCTTGACCGCTTCAACCAGAAATGCCACTCTACGCGTCTGCCACTTTTGCTTCCAAGTCGACGTATTGATCCTATGAAAATCGTCATTCCGCCGAGAGTCGTTACCTTGCCTGAAATTGTTCTGAGCTTTGTCACTGTCTTCCTTGGGGCGATGATGTTTATCCCAAACTCCGCTGCCCAGAACTCCGCTGAACAGAAGAACATGGCCCTCATCGGCCACAACGACCTCAATGGCCACGGCGACGGAGGTGAGGGGATGGCGATCCAGCAACGCTCCGATGGCCGCCGCATCCTCTTCATTGCGCATGAAGGAGAAACGACTTGCCTGAGTATTGTCGACGTAACGCATCCCGAGGCACCGGTGCTGCTCAATCAACTTCCGTCTCCGGCGCCCGAGGTCACACGCTGCAATTCGCTCGGTCTTTCGGGAAACGTGCTTGCCGTGGCCGATCAGACAATGAAGGCTGGCCAATCTCCCGCCGGAATGTGGGTGCTCGATGTTTCGGATCTTGCGCGTATCCAAAAGGCCCGGAGCATGCAGGATCTCGCGCTCTCGTTTTTCGACACTTCGGGACCAAACTCGCGCGGCGTCCACTGGCTGTGGTTTGTCGACGGGCAGTTCGCCCACCTTTCGACCGGGATGGCCGACTCCAATCCTTCGAATCCAAAAGATGATCAGTTCTACGTAGTCGTGGACCTCCGCGATCCCCGCCACCCTCGCGAGGCTGGCCGCTGGTGGCTTCCCGGAACTCAAAAGCAGGACTCCTGCCTGCCAGGCTGCCTGCCCAAGCGGCATCCCATTGACGACGGCTATCGCGCCCACAACATGCAGATTTACCCGGACCACGCCGACCGCGCCTACATGGGCTACATGGACGGCGGTCAGATCATCCTCGACATTTCCGCGTTGGCTGAGGTTGGCGCGGGACGCGCCCAGAGCTTTTCCCCGCGACTGGTCAGCCGTCTTCAATTTTCGCCGCCTTATCCGGCCTGGACTCACACAGTGCAACCGCTGTTCGGCCGCGGGCTTGCAACCGTCTCCGACGAAGCCGTGAAGGACAACTGCGCCGATGCGCCAAAGTTGGTTTGGCTGGTGGATATTCGGGAGGAGACGAACCCAGTCATCATCGGCACTGCGCCGCTTCCGGAAAACGCCGGCGATTTTTGCAAACGAGGAGGCCGCTTCGGCGCCCACAATCTGCATCCGAATTTACCCGGACCCACATCGGCTCAACTGAAGAACACGTTCGTGGGGAGTTTCTTTAATGCGGGAGTACGGATCTATCGCTTGGTGGATGTGCCCGTCCCGAACGCCCCGCCGCAGATCAAAGAGATCGGCTTTTTTGTTCCTCCGGCTCCGCCAGGAAATCCCACGCACACCATCCAGATCAACCATGCGATTGTCGATGACAAGGGCTTGATCTACGCCACCGACCGCATCAGCGGGGGCATCTATATTTTGAAGTACACAGGGCCGGAACCGCTAGACTAGACAATCGAAATCGGACCGCCAAGTTTTGCACGTCGCGCCGTCCACGGTATACTGCGATGCCAAATAGCTGCACATTCAGGAACGAGCATGAGTGAGCAATCGAAGACGGCGTCGCCCGCATCGTTGGTGGACGTCGCGGAACTGATCGACCAGCAGGCGGTCGGGCGCTTCCAGATTGGTGTGCTTCTGCTGTGTGCTTCCGCCATGCTGGTCGACGGCTTCGATACGCAGGCGATCGGCTATGTCGCGCCTGCTCTGAGCGCAGCGTTGGCGGTGAAGCCTTCCGCTCTCGGAATGGTTTTCGCGGCCGGCGGCTTGGGCGCCATCATTGGCGGCCTGGCGCTCGCCCCCTATGCCGACCGGGTGGGTCGCAAGCCAATCATTGTGGGCTCTATGCTTTTCTTCGCAGTTTGCACCTTGCTGATTTCCACGGCGAACACGGTGCCGCAATTGATGTGGATGCGGTTTGCGATCGGCCTCGGACTGGGAGGCGTTGTCCCCAACGCGCTGGCTCTCAGCGCCGAGTTCATGCCCAAGAAATTCCGGGTGACTCTGGTGTTGATGACGTGGCTGGGATTTTCGATTGGTTCAGGAGTCGCCGGGCCGGTTACTGCCTACATCCTAATCGCGCATAGTTGGCGCGCGGTGTTTTTGTTTGCGGGCATCCTGCCGGTCGTGCTCGCTCCTTTATTGATTTGGAGATTGCCAGAATCCTTGCACGGTCTGACCCAGCGTGGCAACAATGGACGCCGCATCGCGACCACGCTTGTCCAGATGAATCCCGACCTGATCTACCCAGCGGAGGCCCGGTTCATCAACTCCGAGAAGAAGGAAAAAGGCTTCCCGGTCGTGCTTCTGTTTCGCGAGGGGCGCGCTCGTATTACCCTTTTGCTTTGGGTCATGTTCTTCATGAATCTTCTGGCGCTCTTCTTTCTGAACAGCTGGTTGCCGACCGTTCTTCACAAGGCAGGACTGCCTCAGCACCTGGCAATCGTCATTGCTGCGCTTTTGCATTTTGGCGGAATCGCCGGCGGGCTTGCGATCGCGCCACTGTGCGACAAGTTCAATCCCTACGCGGTTCTCGCTTTTGCCTACATCCTGAGCGGAACCTTCATCGCGGGCATCGGCATATCGAGAAACGTGGCGCTGTTTGCTATGGCGACAACTTTCTTTGCCGGCTTCTTCACTTTCGGTGCACAGAACTCGGCTAACGCCATCGCGGCCACGCGTTATCCCACGGCCATGCGTTCGAGCGGCATCGGATGGGCGCTCGGCATCGGACGAATTGGCCAAATCGTCGGACCGCTGATCGGCGGCTTTTTGTTGTCATTGCAATGGGGGACGACGCAGATCCTTTACGTGATCGCGCTGCCTTCAGCGGTGGCCGCTACCGCCGCCTTCTTCCTGAGTGGCGCGTCGCAGCGGTCTGGGTTTGAGGAGGCGAAGTGACTCCCGGCTTTCCTTTGTGTACCTTTGTGTCCTTTGTGGTTCTTGCATTTTCAGTTCATCAACCACAAAGGACACGAAGGTACACAAAGGAAAGCCACTCCAGAGCGAAGTGAATATGGACGACCGCCGAATGACGAGAATCTCCGCCCAGGAACGCGAACGAAGATGGGATCTCGTTCGAAACCACATGAAGGAGCGGGGCCTCGGCGCGCTCATCGTTCAAAGCGAGAGAGATTTCACCGGTGGATACGTCAAGTGGTTTACCGACATCCCCGCATATTATCCGAGAACGGTCATCTTCCACGCCTCGGACCTGATGACCATAGTCGAGCACGGCCCGGCGGGGCGTCGGCGAAGTTTGGCGGGCAACGATGCCGATAATCCCGGCGTGGGCGAAGTCATCACGACTTCTGCGTTTCCCTCCATCCACTACACGCGGGCCTATGACGCAGAGGCCGTCGCCGAAGTGCTAAGCCGCAGAAGGTATCGCAAGATAGGATTGGTGGGAGCGGTAGGAATGCCGCATGGATTCGTCGCCTATCTGGAGAAGGCTTTGTCCAGCGCAGAGATCTGCGACGACACTGAATTCATCGATCACGCCAAAGCAATCAAAAGCGATGAAGAGATCGCCCTGATCCGGAAGGCGGCTGAGATGCAGGACGCCGTCTTCGCCAAAGTGCTGTCGCACATCAAACCCGGGATGCGCGATCTGGAAGTGGCGGCGTTAGCCCAGTACGAAGGACAGCTCCTAGGAAGCGAACAGGGAGTTTTTCTCGGCATGTCCGCAAGAGTAGGACACCCCGCATTTTTCGCCCAAAGACATTTTCAAGGACGAACCCTCAGACCCGGCGACCATATGTCGCTTCTCATCGAGAACAACGGCGCTGGCGGATTCTATACCGAACTCAGCCGAACCTTCGTCCTGGGAAAAGCTTCGCAAGAGCTGATCGACGGATTCGAAATTGTCAAAGAGGCGCAGGCGTACACTCTGGGAAAATTCAAACCGGGCGCTTCATGCCGGGAAATATCTTTAGCCCACAACGAATTCATGAAACAAAAAGGTGTGCCCCCTGAATCTCGAGTCTATTCCCACTCACAGGGATACGACTTGATCGAGCGTCCGCTGATCAGGTCCGACGAGACCATGAATCTAGAGAAGGGAATGAATATGTCCGTCCATCCCTCCTATGCGACGAGTTCGATGTACGCGCACATCTGCGACAACTATCTGATCGAGGAAAACGGCGTCAGCGAATGCCTTCAACGCACGCCGAAGCAGATCTTCGAGCTCTAGAACATCAACTTCAAGCCAAACTGAATCGCGCGATTGCTTCCCGATCCGACGACAGGGTTGCCGCCAGCCTGGTCGGGGGTGGCGCAGCCGCAGCCGAAAATGCTGGTTGACGACGGATCGTCATAGGCGCCCGGACCATAGCCACTCGTGCCTCCGTAAGGATTGGCGAAGCTTGGATGGTTGAGAACGTTGAAGAACTCAGCCCGAAACTGGGTGGTGAGCCGTTCGCGAAATTTCCAGTCCTTTGTTACCGAAAGATCGAGGTCGCGGAAGCCGGAGTCGCGGAACAGGTTGCGGGGCATGTTGCCGAAGGTTCCGAACTGAGGAGGAATCATGACTGAGTGGCCTTGCGCGTAGCAGCCAAAGGTTTGCAGCGAAGCCGTTGCCCCGATTGCCGCAGCGTTGTTGGTGCAAGCAGCCGGCATATTGGAACTGCCGGGCGCGTAATACGGAATTGGATTCGGGCCGGAGGTAAAGTCGGACGGATTTCCGAAGAAATCCCAGCGACCGGCATTTTCGTTGGTGCCATCAATGTTGTCCACGGTGTCATTGACGGTCCATGGTTGCGCGCTTTGCAGGGTGGTAACGGTATTGATCTGCCAGCCTTCCAGCATTTGGGCGAACGACTTCTTTCCGGGAATCGCGTAGGTCAGCGACAGCGTGAAGCGATGCCGGATGTCGTAGTCGCTACTGGCGTATTCCGCCGCCGGATGGGTGCTGTCTTGCGGCAGAAATTGGTTCTGGTTGGTGGAAGAATAGTCGAGGGCATGAGAGTAGGTGTAGCCCATAAGGAAAGATAGCCCGTGGGTAAGCCGCTGGGTCAACGTTACCTGCAGACCGTTGTAGTTGGACCCGTACTGATTCGACATCATGTTGATGAACCCCAGGTACGGGAACTTGGCAACGTACGGGCCTGGGAGGGCTGTCGTGGGGGCGTTTCCGGGAACCGGAATGCCCTGATTGATATCCCGGATGCCGATCAGGTTCCCGCTATAGTTGCCGACATAGGCAACGTCCAAGGCGAGGTTCCTGGTAATGGTTTGTTGGACACCCACCGTCCATGTGCTGATAAACGGGGTGCGGAAATGGCGATCTATTCCCAGAACGTTGCAAGGTTGGGGATCCGCGCCGACGCCATCACCACATTCGATTGGGGCGACGGGGAAGATCGTGGGTCCGCCCACGGCTGAACCGTTCCAGTTAAGGTTAGGAATTACCAGCGAGCTAACAGCGATGGTGCCGGTGGCGGGGGTCGTGACGCCGTTTACCACGGTAGGGGCTCCGGTAGGGATCGTGGCCAGGCCAATCGTGGTGGCGTTCTGAACATTCTCCTGCACCAGCAGCGTTTCCATGGAAATTGTGTCGTACACAATACCGCCTCCAGCCCGGAGAACGGTTGTTCCTCGGCCCGTGATATCCCAGGCCATGCCTACCCGCGGCGCGAACTGCTTGTAATCCGGGTTGTAAGGAGAACTGATTTGGTGGCCAACCTGGACCAACCCGAGGTTGGGATCGAAGTTGCCGAGCAGGTTGTGGTCCTCGCGGATGGGTGTTTCGTACTCGTAGCGCAAGCCGAGGTTCAAGGTAAAATTCGGAGTGACCCGCCAGTCGTCCTGGAAGAAACCTGCGTACAGCCATTGGGTTTCGTGGCGCTGAGGATCTCCGTACGTGATCTTCCCGAAGGTCGGAGTGCCGGCCAGGAAGTCTTCCAAGTTTGAAGAACCGGGGAAGGCGACATTCCCGTTGAAGAAGATTTGCCCTTTGCTCCCTCGGAAAGAGCCTTCGTTGACACTGCCGTGACGTATTTCGGCACCGAACTTCAAACCGTGCTTACCGCGCAAGTAGGAGACGTTATCGCTGGCTTGATATACCGCGTCAGGCCCCTGGAACTTTGGCCAGTTCACCCCGCCGCCCAACGAGTTAAAGGGCGCAACATTAACCTGCGGCATTCCAAAGCGCAGGGGATCGGTCACGCCGGTGTTCAGGCCGTAGGCGGTCGCAGGTACGTTGTGGTCTACGGCCAGGTTTGCCTTGTTATCGTAGAGGTAGCCAAACCGGGCTTCGTTCACCCACTGCGAATTCGGGATCCAAGTCCAATTTCCTCCTCCTGTGATTGGCTTCTGGCTCTGGGTCGACAGCCATTGGGGCTGGAGGAAGGCCTGATCCTGGGCAGTCTCAAAGTCGCGGCCCCAAAAGACCATGCCATTCAAGGTGTTGCGTTCGTTGATGTGGTAATCGATCTTTCCGAGGACGCTGTCGGAGCTGTTTACGTTTGGGAATCCGATGGTCACACTCGCTGACTGCCCGGCGTTGGCGGGATACAACGGTAACAAGCCCAGGCTCTGCGAACTCAAGGTCGTAATACCGTGTGCGGCGAGATCGGCCTTCGCATCGGGAATGCTGATGCTCGGATCCCCGACCGAGGCCGTTGTGGGGGCGGTCACAATGAACGAATTGCCCACGGAATAACGCTGGCCCTCGTAGCCCACGAAGTAGAAGAGCTTGTCCTTGATGATCGCCCCGCCTCCGGTAGCCCCAAACTGCTCGAAGTCCAGCGATGTCTTGGCTTGCGGCGCCGGATTGAAGTAGTTGCGGGCGTCGAACGAATCACTACGCCCAAAGGCATAGGCCGTGCCATGGATCGTATTCGTTCCGGACTTCAATCCCACGGTAACGATGACGCCCGGCTTCCAGCCATATTCGGCCTTTGGATTTATCTGAGTGTTGAATTCCTGAATGGCATCGATGGGAATGACGGTCACTGCATCTCCGGTGAGCCCGGGCGCATTGATGACACTCAGCGCCGAAAAAGGCTCATCGTTTGTCATACCGTCGACAATGTAGGCGTTTGATTCGGGACGAACTCCGTTGGCGCTTTGATCCCAGCCTCCACCTCCCGGATAAATCATTACGCCGGGGCGCAGCGTGAGTAGCTTCTGGTAATCGCGGCCGTTCAAGGGCAAGTCATTGATGGTCTGGTTGTCGATGGTTCCGCCCAGAGTAGCGCTGGTTGTGTCCACCAGCGGGACTTCTTCCATCACCTGGACGACTTCGGAGATTTGGCCGGCCGGAAGTGCGAGGTCGATGCGGACGTCGTTACCAACCTCCAGCCCGATATTGACCCGCTCGATGGATTTGAACCCCTTGGCTTCGGCGCGGACCTTATACTGGCCGGGCAGCAGATTGGGGGCAGAGTACTGGCCGGCCTGGTCCGTGGTCAAGCTGCGGGTGATGCCTCTTTGCAAATCGGTGACCGTCACGGTCGCACCCACGACGGCTGCTCCGGTTTGGTCAGTAACCGCTCCCAGGATGCGCCCGGCATTGCCTTGAGCGAACGCCGGCAGAGCGAGCAGGAGGAGGCATAGGCTCGCACCCAGCACTCGAAGTGTGATGACCCGAACCGAAGGGTTGACCGTTGTCGAAAAGGATTTCATCCTGCCTCCCAGTCTGAAATGGCAGACCAAGCCGTGACTAATACATGAACATGTTCACAATTCCTATGAGTTGAACTCTACTGCATCGCCAATGTCAAGCATTTTCGCACGGACCCGTCCGACAATTACCGGGGAATGTGCTGGGAACCTGCGGAGACAAGAGGCGTACCGGGGAATGCTGGGCCGGATCGCGAAACGCGCGAACCCACATAGTTGTCTGAATTTCAGACACTGCCCAAATCGCATCGCTCGCCGAACTGCTCTGGAAGGTGGTACAACTCTCGGTGGCAGGTTCGTCATTGATCCCACGATCGGCTTGAGGAAATAGCTCGATGACCAGTGTGCTTATTCTTTTGGCGATGCCGCCAGAGACCGTCGCCCAGTACTACTCGCGCCTTCGGGCGAGGTTCCCGGAGTTAACGATTAACCTTGTCGACCACCACAGCAAGGTTGGTCCTTACATCGGCAGCGCGGATATTCTGATAAGTTTCGCTCCAATGATCACCGACCAGGTGGTGCGGGAGGGAACGAAGCTGAAGTGGATTCAGGCGCTGGGAACCGGCGTGGATAACCTGATCGATCTGCCCTCGCTGCGAAGCGATGTGATTGTCACGAATATTCAGGGTATCCACGGGGCTGCGATGTCAGAGGCGGCGATTATGGCGATGCTCGCGTTGAGCCGCGATTTTCCTCGGGTTGTACGAAACCAGGATCGTAAGCTTTGGGAACGCTGGCCTGCCGGTCTTCTCGACGGCAAGAAAGTGGGCATTCTCGGAATTGGAGTCATTTCTGAAACACTTGCTCCCAAGTGCAAAGCCCTGGGCATGACTGTGGTCGGCGTTAGCTCTGCCAAGCGAACGGTCGCCGGATTTGATCGAGTTTACGGGCGGCATGAGTTGATCTCAGTCGTTAGTGATCTCGACTATCTGATTGCGCTCACTCCCTATTCGGCGGCGACGCGCCACATCGTGGATACCGCAGTGTTCTCCGCTATGAAGCCGACCAGCTATTTCATCAATCTGGCACGCGGCGGTGTGGTCGACGAAGCAGCGTTGATCGCAGCCCTTCAAAGGGGACTGATCGCCGGTGCTGCGCTGGATGTTTTCAACGACGAGCCCCTTCCCACCGATCACCTGTTTTGGACGATGAAGAACGTCATTGTCACGCCCCACCTCGGTGGTTTCTACGACGGGTATGTTGAGCGTGCGCTGCCTGTAGTCGAGGAGAATATCCGAAGATTTCTTGCGGGTGACACGATGAATATGATCAACGTCGTGACGCGGTGACTAGGAATGTAGCGCCGTTGTCGCGGGCGGCGAGGGCAGGATGCCCTCGCAACGGCCGGCGGATGCCGGCGCTACCTGATGAGAGGATGTAAATATGGCGAGTGATGGCTTCGGGCGCGATTTGTGCCGGGAAAGGCACGCGGGCGGTTCGCGGCGAGAGTTTCTGAAAGCGGCCGCTCTGGTCGGGGCCAGCGCAATGCTATCGGTGCGCGGGTTGATGGCGCAGACTGCATCGCTGGTGGGCGGCGCCAAACCGAATCGCATCGATGTGCATCACCACATCCTGCCGCCGCCCTACATGTTGAAAGCGCGGGATCGGGTTCTGGCGATTTCCGATCGCGATCACTCCGCGCTGCTGAACTGGACGCCGGCTAAGGCTATCGAAGAGATGGATAAGAACGGCATCGCCACCGCGATGACCTCGCTCGGGCTTCCTGGCGTATGGTTTGAGGGTGCAAAAGCGGCGCGTAACTTAGCGCGAGCCTGCAATGAATACGCGGCGCAGATGGTTAAGGACTATCCCGGTCGATTTGGATTGTTCGCGGCGCTGCCGTTGCCCGATCGAGAAGGCAGCCTGCGGGAAATCGCCTATGCGATGGATGTTCTCAAGGCGGATGGCGTAGGGTTGGTCAGCAGTTACGACAATAAATGGCCCGGGGATCCGACGTTCGCTCCGGTGTTCGAGGAACTGAATCGCCGCAAGGCCGTGGTATTTATTCACCCTGCCGTGCCCGGCTGCTGTGGTCATCTGATGCCGGGCATTCCCGCATCGACCATTGAATTTTTGTTTGATACTTCGCGCGCGATCACCAGCCTTCTCGTGAACGGAACATTTTCGCGGTGTCCGGACATTCACTTTATCTTCTGCCATGCCGGTGGAACCATGCCGATGCTGGCCGCCCGCACGAACGCGTTTGTCCAGCGCCACAAAGAAATATCCGACCGGGTTCCCAACGGAGTGCCGTACGAACTCAAAAAGCTTTACTACGACGTTGCCAATTCGACGAACCCTTCGTCCATGGCTGCATTGATGAACCTCGTTCCTACGTCGCAAATTTTGTTCGGGAGCGATTTTCCGTACGTGCCTGCCGCCGTCACCGCCAATGGGCTTGATCATTTCGGATTCTCTGCAAGCGATCTCCAGGCAGTCAACCAAGAGAACGCGATGAGATTGTTTCCCCGACTGAGCTTGACAACGAATCCGGCAGGAATACACTGAACCACTCAGAAAAATGTACATGTTCATTTTCGTGGAAGTCTAAAAAGCGGAGGATTCAACGCCATGGGTTTCAGGACTCCAGCCAGATTGGGATCTTCTTTTTTTCTGGCGATCTGTCTGGTTCTCGCCGGATTTGCGCAAAACGCTCCATCCCAGTCCGGCTACCATCTATTGAAAACCATTCCCGTCGGGGGCACCGAAGGCTGGGATTACGTCACCATGGACAGCGGTGCGCGACGTCTTTACATCGGACGCGATGACCACATCGACGTGGTCGATGTTGACTCGGGCGCGGTTGTGGGCAAGATTGCTGGCCTGTCGCACACTCACGGAATGGTGCTCATTCCTGATCTCGGCCGGGGATTCACATCCGACGGGGAGTCGAGCAGCTCGACCATCGTCGACCTGAAAACCCTGAAGAAAATCGGCACGGTCAAGACGGGCAAAGACCCTGACTCCTTTGTCTACGACGACGTCACCAAACGGGTTTTCATCATGAATAGCGCGGGGAACGACGCGACCGCGATTAATGCTGCTGATGGCACTGTCGCTGGCACCATTGCGCTCGATGGACAGCCGGAGGCTGCCGTTGCAGATGGTAAGGGCAAGATTTTCGTCAATATCACGGACAAAGATCAGATTGTCCAGTTCGATGCGCGAACGCTCGAGATACTGCATCGCTGGCCGCTTGCGCCCGGCGAGGGACCGTCCGGGTTAGCCATTGACCGGAAGAATCGCCGCCTCTTTTCCGTTTGCGATAACCAGTTGATGGTGGTCATGGATGCGGACACCGGCAAAGTAATCGCGACCCCGGGCGTCGGCGCGGGCACCGATGCCAGCCTTTTCGATCCTGACACGGGCAATGCGTTCGCTTCAGCGGGCGGGTCGGCAACTCTCACCGTGATCCACGAGGATTCGCCGGATCACTTCCGTGTGGTGGACAACGTTTCTACGCAATCGGGTGCGCGGACCATGACTCTCGACGTGAAAACCCATAATGTCCTTCTCGTCACTGCGAGGCACGGCCATGGCGCGACGCACTCGCTGGTGCTGCCAAATACGTTTGTCGTGCTCGTTGTCGGCAAGTGAGTGCGACAGGAACGACTGGAGGAATCCGGCGTTCTTACTTTGATTTCGTTTTCTTTGCAGCACGAGTGGCCCGGCGATTTCTTACGGGCTTGTGCGGTATCGTGCGAATTGTCAGCACGGGCTGAAGCCCGTAGAGCTGCAATTCGAGCAGTTGCCTTAACTCAGTTAGCCCTTTACGCGGGTTTGGGCTTGAACCGGCAATCCACCAGCGAATTGCGCCCGATGAAATGAAGAAAATCTGCCGCGCGACGATCGCCGAATTTTCGTCCGAAAGGATGCGCCGCTCTTCCTGTGCAATTCGCACGGCCTTCTCGATGCCCGAAATAAGGCGCGCTCGAATTTCCTGGAATGCCGCTGCCTGTTTTCCTTCCGAGTAAAATGTCAGCTCTTTCAGTAGGATGCGCGAGAGCGCGGGATGCTTGCTGAAATATTCGTAATGCGGCTTGTAAATACCGATGAGTTGATCGAGCAGGTCGTGATGCGACTTCACTGCCTGAAGCGCATCGTCGGTTACGGCGGCAAGTTCTTCGTTGAAGATGAGAAAGACGAGGTCGCGCTTATCCTGCGCATAGTTGAAAAGAGTTCCAAGACCAACGTGGGCGCGCCTGGCGATCTGGCGAAGGGTAGCAGAGTCGTATCCGTGCTTGGAGAAGAGTTCACGCGCGGCGGCACGGATGCGCTGGCGTTTGTCCAGTTTATTTTGTTCCCGGAGTCCAAGCTCCGAAGGTACGCGCATAGCCTCTAACTTAACACGACCCTTCTCGTCGCGATCGCCACGATGCCTGTTGCAATCGGACGGCAGCAACAGGGCTCACGAAGGGGAATCTGAGGTCGTGCCGTTGGCCGGGAATGCCCCTTTTCTTGGTCTTGACAATGTTACTGAACATGTTCCAAAGTGTACGTGTTCACCTATTCACACTCGTTTGTGGACTGCGCGCTGCGGCATCCGTCTGCAGTATGCCGTGAATTTCAGTCTTGACTCCGAATGGCCGCTGACCAATTCACTTTCGCGCAGGAGAGGCGATGACTCAGGACCGGCGAGTCGCATTGATCACCGGCGCGGCCACGGGAATCGGACGCGCGGCCGCAGTAGCGTTGGCCGACGCCGGCTTCGACGTGGCCATCAACTACAGCCGCAGCGAAGCAGCGGCGCGCGAAACGGCCGGGCTCGCACAGGCCAAAGGCGCGAAGACGTCTGCTGTTCAAATGCGACGTCAGCGATGATCCGACGGTGCGCAAAATGCTCGCGGCGGTCGAGCAGGAATTCGGGCGCCTCGATGCGCTGGTGAACAACGCCGGCACCACAACTGAAGTCAAACCCAGGATTTCGAGGCGCATGACGGCCGAGGAATGGGATCGCGTCTTCGCGGTAAATGTGCGCGGAATGTTTCAAGTGACGCGCGCTGCCGCGCCGCTTCTCAAGAAGCCGCCCGCGGCAGCGTCGTCAACACAGCCAGCATCGTCGGCCTGCGCCCGGGCCCGCAGCCGCTGCCCTATGCGGCCAGCAAAGCCGCGGTCGTGAGCCTCACCAAGCTGCTGGCGCTCAATCTCGCGCCGGACGTCCGCGTCAACGCGGTGGCGCCCGGCTGGATGGAAGGCGACTGGATGAACGCATGCTGGCGGACAGGTATGATGACCTGATGGCGCGCCGCGCGAAGAGCACGCCGTTGCGCCGCTGCGCGACCGCGGAGGACGTCGCCGAGGTCATCGTCAATCTGATTACCAGCAATCGCTTCGTCAACGGTGAGATCATTGTGATCGACGGCGGCTTTTCCGCAACAACGTAGCGCCGGCGTCCGCGGCGCTATGAGCGCGCGATCCATCGGTGGGACCATGTAGGAAGCAAGGCCTAAGAGAGGGTCACTCGTGCTGGAAGGCGTCGTTCCATTTCCGCCAGAATTTGCCAAGCGCTACCGCGAAAGGCGGCTATTGGATGGACAAATCCCTGGCGCAGGAATACAGAATCGCGTGTTCGAGCACTATGACAGACCGTGTCGCGCTGCTCGACCGGCGATCGCTCCATCACCTACGGCGAACTCGATCGCATGTCGGACAACCTGGCGCTGAACCTGTCTGGAAACTCGGCCTCAAGCCGCTGGACCGCGTCGTCGTGCAACTGCCGAATGTCGCCGAGTTTGTCGTTCTGTATCTGGCGCTTCAGAAGATCGGCTGCATCCCGATCGCGGCGCTCATGCCGCATCGCTTCGCGGAAATCAGCCAATTCGTCGAGCTTTCCGGCGCGACCGCCTGCGTCGTCCCGGACCAGCAAGGGCGATTTCGATTACTGCGCCATGGTCGAGCGCATCCGCGCAAAAATTCCCGACGCTGCACCACGGCATCGTTCTGGGCGCGCGCGCCGCAGGCTTTCTGTCGCTTCCCGAATTGATCGCGAAGCCGGCCAGCGCTGCCGCATTCCGCGCTCGCGAAATCCACATCGATCCCGATCGATCCGGCCATCTTCCAGCTTTCCGGCGGAACGACCGGCATTCCGAAGCTGATTCCGCGCACGCACAACGATTACGCCTACAACTCCAAAGTGGCTTCCGAGTTTGCGCCGTCGGCGAGGATTCCGTCCTGCTGGTCATTCTGCCGATCGCGCACAACCTGCCGCTGGCGTGTCCCGGCATTCAGGGTTTTCTTTTTCACGGCGGCCGCGTGGTGCTCAGCACCAGCACCAAGCCCGAAGACGTTTGCGCGCTGATCGAAAAGCACCGCGTCACGCATATCAAAGTGGTTCCCGCGCTGCTGATCCGGCTGCTGCACGATCCGGCCGTGACCCGTCACGACCTGTCTTCGCTGAAAATCATTCAAAGCGGCGGCCAGTGCCATGCAGCCCGAAGTGCGTCTGCTCTCGCAAGAAGCTGATTCCCAGCGCGTTCGTGCAGGAAAATTTCGGAATGTCCGAGGGCCTGCTGATGTTTGTGCGCCTCGACGATCCGCTGGACGTGAGCCAGGAAACGGTTGGCCGCCCGGTCTGCCCGGACGACGAAGTGCGGCTGCTCGACGATGACGATCGCGAAATTCTCGGCGGCGAAGTCGGCGAACTCTGCTGCCGCGGCCCGTACACGCTGCGCGGCTACTTCGGCGTGCCGGAATACAACGCCCGCACGTTCACTGTCCGACGGATTTTACCGTTCCGGCGACCTGATGCGCCGGCACAAATCCGGCAACTATATCGTGGAAGGGCGAAAGAAGGACCTCATCAACCGCGGCGGCGAAAAAATCAGCGCCGAGGAAATCGAAAATCTGATCCTCTCGCATCCCTCGGTGAAGAACGTCTCCTGCATTCCCGTGCCCGATCCTGTGCTGGGCGAGCGCATGTGCGCCTGCGTCCTGCTGCGCGAAAATGCCAGCCTGAATTTCGACGAGCTGAAAAATTTTCTGCTCGGCAAGGAAATCGCCAAGTATAAACTCCCCGAGCGCTTGGAAATCATGCAGGATTTCCCGCTGTCCCCGTTCGGCAAAGTTTCCAAGAAAACGCTGACGGAAATGATTTCCCAAAAAATGGTCGCGGAACAAAAAGGCAAGGACAGCGCATCGGCCTAAATTGCAATAGGTAGACTAAACGGATGATCGCATGAGAATCATTGACGTTCATTGCTACCCCAACACGCGCGAGTGGATCGCCTGCCAGCAGCCCTATGTCGACGCGCTCGCCACCTACTGGAACCGCGCCCTGGGTGCCGAAGCAAGAGGAAGAAGTCGTCCAGGAATTCACGGCCGCGGGCGTCGAGGCGATTCTCGTCGCGCTGGACCTGGAAACGACCATCGGCACGCCTCCCTGTTCGAACGATTTCGTTTCGGCGATGCAAAAACGCCATCCCGAGCGAATCATCCAATCCTGGGCGGCCGTCGATCCCTTCAAAGGGGAGCCTGCCATCCGCGAGGCGCGGCACGCGATTCAGGATCTCGGCATGCTGGGATTCCACTTTCATCCCATCATGGGCCATTTCGCGGTGAACGATCGCCGCCTCTATCCGCTGTTCGAACTCATCAACGAATTGAAAGTGCCGGTCATGATTGACGTGGGCACCACCGGCATGGGCGCCGGAATGCCCGGCGGCATGGGCGCCAAAATCCGCCACGCGCATCCCTCGGCAATCGATGAACTGGCCGCGGATTTTCCGGCCTGACGATCCTCGCCGCGCATCCCGGCTGGCCCTGGGTGGATGAAATGACCGCCGTGGCCCTGCACAAAGGCAACGTGTTCTGGGAGCTATCCGGCTGGGCGCCGCAATATTTTCCGCCGCAGCTGAAAAAAGATATTCGCGGCCGCCTGAAGGACAAAATTATTTTTGGCAGCGATTATCCGAGCATCCCGTACGAGCGCCTGCTGCGCGAATGGGACGAACTCGGCTACGCCGACGAAATCAAGGAGCGCGTCTTCCATGGCAACGCCGAGCGCGTTCTCGGGCTTTAGCGTTCAGAGACGTAGCTTGCTACGCCTCAGTCCGCAGTCACAGTAGTTCGCTCGCCGTCATCTCCAGCGCGTCACAGCTTTAGCAACCGCGCTGCATTTCCTCCGAGAATCATCTTGCGCTGTGCGCTTGCGAGGTCGACCTGTTCAAGAAATTGCACGGGCCGATCGTACCCCATGGTGAAGCAGTAATCGCTGCCTAGCATGATTCGCTCCGCCCCCACGGCCTTAATCACGAATTCCATAATTGTTTTCGAGTGCGAGATCGTGTCGTAGGTGAAGCGCGTGAGATAGGCGCTCGGCGCTCGCGGCAGCTTCTTGGACTCCTTGCGCACCCGCCAGCCTTGGTCGATCCGGCCAATCAAAATAGGGAGAACGCCGCCCGCGTGGGGCAACGCGATCTGAAATTTGGGATGGCGATCCAGCACCCCGCCAAAAATCAGGTGGCAAGCGGCAATGGCAGTATCGACCGGATTGCCGATCAGGTTCGAGAGGAAAAAAGCTTTCAGGCGGTCACCGCCAATCGTCTCCACGGGATGCAGGAAGATCGGCAAATCGAGGGCCTCAATACGCGCGAGGACAGGCTCGAACATCGGATCGTCGAGATCGCGGCTGCTGATGTTCGTGCCCAGATACACGCCGCGCATACCGGGCAGCTTGCTGGCCCGGTTGAGTTCGTCGAGCGCACGGTCGGGATAAAGCATGGGAAGAGTGAGAAAGCCTACGAGCCGCGCGGGATACGCCTGGTGCGCGGCGGTTGCTGCATCATTCCATGCCTTGGCGAGCTTGGTGGAAAATTCGGCGTCACCCCAATACAGCATCGGGGCAGTCAGCGAAATCGCCTGCACCGCTACGCCCTGTTGATCCATGTCAGCGATGCGTGCCTTCAGGTCGATGAACTTTGCCGGCAGCGGCCCGTTGTTTCCGGCGGGCGTCTTGATGAAGAAACCTTTGTCCGTCATCTGGTACGAAGCGTCGAAACGCTTGCCTTCGCCAGCGACGAGATCGAGGTACGGTTCAGGAAAATAGTGAGCGTGAATGTCGATCACCGGCCCGGCGGGGCCTGCTGCACGCGGCAATTGGCTCTCGGTGAGTGCCGGGCTTTCACCCATCGCGAGGGCCGCCGCAGTGGACAAGCCCGCTTTCAGCACTTGCCTTCGTGAGACTCCGTGTCCGCCGCCAGGCCCCGATTGCGTTGTCATCTCTACCTCGCTTCATTCAGTTAGAGTTTGTGATGCGAACCTATTTATCCGCGCTGGAAAATTCGAAAGCGTCGTGCTCCCCGGTGGAAACCTCTATTCCGGTGCCGGCCGACTGAACGTCGCCACTCACTACGTGCAGGCGATTGCCGATTACGCCCACCGCCAGCCCATGACGCGATACTGGCATCGGCGGCATTTCCGTCCAGGTGTTATTCGCCGGATCATAACCTTCAACCGCACGAAACGTGGCCATCATGTGGGGATCCTGGTATTCGCCTCCGGCGACATAGATGCGTCCGCCATAGACACCCGCTCCCAGTGCGCTGCGGGCAATCGGCATTCGGGCTCGCGGAGCGCTCCACTGATCGCTCACCGGATCATATTCCTCGACGACGGAGATGTCAGACGCGAGACCGATGAACGCGGCCCAACCCGGCCGCCGATCACATAAATCTTTCCACTCACAACACCGATCGCAGCATGGTTGCGCGGAGTCGGCATCGCACTGCGCTCGCGCCAGGTGTTAACTGCGGGATCGTATTCCTCGACTGTTCCTACTGACATGTGAGGATGTGTGGGAAACACCGCCGTTTCCGTTGATCCTGGAATCGTCGAAGCGCCGCCGATCACGTAGATCTTGTCGTTTACGGCCGCCGCTAGCGCGGAACCTCGATTACTCGGCATCGGAGCCAAAGCTTTCCAGGTGTCGGCCGCAGGATCATATTCCCAGGCATTGTTAATCGGCACCCACGCCGGCGGCCCTGACTCGGGCGGCACGAATCCGCCGAACGCATAAATTTTGCCACGGTATTCGGTGAAAGCGACATGGTGCGAGGACAGCGCCATCGGCCTCTTCTTCGTCCACCTATTGGCCGCAGGATCATATTCGTAGACCATGCCTATCGGCTTCCAGCCCGGCGCGAGGCCCGCGAAAACGTACATCTTGCCTCCTGCAGCCGCGCCCGATATTTCCTCAGCGGGCTGTGGGAATGCCGCCAACTTCACCCATTTTCCCTGGGCATAAGCGACAGGTGTCACCCAGGAGAGGCTAACAACCAGAGTGAAGCATTGCAGACCAGCCCAACTCGTTATCCTAAACATCGTTTCTCCCTTCACGAACGCGAGAGTCAGTCAGGCTCGCCTTCTTCGAGACGGCCAACAGATTAGTATCACCGCGACGATGTCGCGGACGGAAGCATCACCGGTTGCACGTTAAGGCAAGCTTAAATTCCGATCGACGAAAATTGCACTTCAAAAGACCGGTGACAGAAAGACTAGCGACCCATAATACCGAAGTGCCGCCCGTCTGCCGTATCCGCGAGGATGATTCTCGTGCGAAGCACCCACGGGAGGGCGGCTCAAGTACAATGCTGCTGCAGACGAGGAGCGCAGGAATTGGAGAATCCGAGCATAGGACGAGAATCTGACCGGAAGCGTGTTCGCGGCATGGCGCACGGCTTGACGTTGTTAACCATGCGTCGCAACCGGGAATATCGGCTTGCGGTCAAGACTGACAAAGGCGTTCTGGATGTGTCCCAGGCGGCAGAATTGTTGCGCATGCAGGCTCCGGCGACGATGGACGATTTGCTACAGGATGAAGAGGGCCCCAGCCTTAATGCTCTGGTCATTGCCGCGCTGGAATCCAGTGCGGCGAGTCCGGCCTTTGTCAACGAAGCGAGTGTTGAGTACGGACCGGTTGTCACCCGTCCAGAGAAGATTGTGTGCGTTGGTCTCAACTATCGCCGCCACGCCAAAGAAGTTAATATGGCGATCCCGAAACAACCGGTACTGTTCAGCAAGTACAACAATTCGCTCAGCGCCCACCGCAGCGCCATTAAACTGCCGGTCGAGGTTGCCCAGAAATTTGATTATGAAACTGAACTGGTGATCATTGTCGGCAGAAAGGCAAAGAACGTCAGCGAGGCGGACGCGTTGTCGTACGTCGCCGGCTATTGCACGGGGAATGATTTCAGTGCGAGGGATTTGCAGTTCGACACTGGCGGCCAATGGATGGTGGGCAAAACCCCTGATCAGTTTGCGCCGTTGGGCCCGTATCTGGTTACGGCTGACCAGGTCGATCCTGACCAGTTGAAGATTGAGTGTCGAGTCAACGGAGAAGTTCGACAGTCGTCGAGCACCGAGGATTTCATATTCAATAGTGCGCAGATTGTCAGCTATATTTCCCGGCACATGACTTTGAGGCCCGGGGACATAATTTTCACTGGAACTCCGGAAGGCGTGATTCTAGGCTATCCCAAAGATAAGCAGGTCTGGCTCAAAGCTGGCGATAAACTCGTCTGCAGCGTGGAGAAGTTGGGCGAGTTGGAGTTTGAATTGATTTGAACTGCGCCGTTTCTGGACCGAGATGCAGGCTCCGATGTATAGTGGGCTTGTCTTTTTTATGAACTTGTTCGCTTTTCGCCGCGGGAGTTGCGCGGCTGGAGTTAAGTAAATGGATACACGTTTTATCGGCAAGCCGCATGAGTGGGATCCTCGCCGCGTTTATAGCCAGACGGGCGCGGACTGGCAATACCGCGTTGATTTCGACCGGCTGCGCAAAGATCGCTTGCAGCGGCTGCGCGAGCAGATGACTGCTCACGACCTGGGCGCGTTGGTTCTATTCGCGGGCGCCAACATTCGCTACGTGACCGGTTCCTATCAGGGCAATTGGAAATACAACATCAACATCCGCTACGCCGTGCTGCCGCACGGCGGCGAGCCCGTTCTCTTCGAAACGGCAGGTTCGGACCTGCACTGCGCCAGAGATCGATCTGCCCTGGATGGAAGGCCGCATTCGCCCGGCGATCACCTGGCAATGGGCCGAGGGCGCGGTTCCGTACATGGCCGGGCGAATGGCGCAGAGCGTGGTCGACGTGCTGAAGGAGCACGGCGTGCGCAAAGAACGCATCGGCATCGACAACCTCGACATGCCGGCGCTGAAGGCGTTTCAGAAATGCTGGGCTTGAACATCGTCGATGGCTGGCCGGCGGTTTCGGCGGCGCGCGTGGTGAAGACCCGCGACGAAATCGAGTTGCTGAAGCAGGCTGCCGAGCATCGGCGACGCGGCCATGTGGAAGATCAAGTACGAGTGGCTGAAGCCGGGCGTGCGCGAGCGCGAGATCGAAGCCAAGGTGCACGAGTTCATGCTGGAGCGCGGCTGCGAGATCATTTACGACATCATTGTGGCCTCGGGCGGCAACACCAGCCCGTATCGGCGCTGGGCCACCGACAAGATGATCCGGCAGGGCGACCTGGTGATCGTGGACATCAACGCCGTCGGGCCTTCCGGCTACTTCATCGATTTCGTGCGCTGCTTCAAGTGCGCCGGGAAAGATGAACGCAGAAGGAAATCGACCTCTACCGCGAAGTCTACGATTCGATGTACGCGGGCTTGGAAAAACTGCGGCCCGGAAATACCACGGCGGACGTGGCGGCCGCCTTTCCCGAATACGACGACGACAAATACGGAACGGTGACGCTGCAGCAGTTCGCGCACAGCATCGGCATCACGCTGTATGAAGGCATGTGGATTTCGCGCGCTTATTCGCTGAAGTATCCCGGCGGAGATCAAAGAAAACATGTACTTCGCGATCGAAACCTTCGCCGGGCACCCGGGCCTGCAGCAGACCACGCGGCTGGAAGAAAATGTGCTGGTTTCGGCGACAGGGCCCCGTGGTCTTCACGCTGATGGAACACATGGAAGAGGCCATGAAGCGTTAGCCATGGCGCCATCCACTCGTTGCGGTTTCCGACTCTGTCTTTCCGAACCTGGACCCGGCGCGCGAGGTGCTGTCGAAAATCGGCGCGGAATTGCATCTCGCCGAAGAACCCACGCCAGAAGCCATTCTGCGAGTCGCGCGGGACGCCGATGCGCTGCTGGTGACTTACGCCAAGATCACCGGCGAGATGATTCGGCAAATGAAGCGCTGCCGGATCATCGCGCGATTTGGAATCGGTGTCGACAATGTGGACATTGCCGCCGCCACCGCTGCGGGTATCGTCGTCACCAAAGTGCCGGACTATTGCATCGATGAAGTTTCCGATCACGCCATGGCCTTGCTGCTGGCCGCTGGTCCGCAAGATCCCGTTCGCCAATTCGCGCGTGCAGGCGGGCCGCTGGGAGATGTCGTCCGTGGTTCCCATTCATCGCCTTCGGGGAAGGGTTCTGGGCCTGGTGGGTTTTGGCAGGATTCCGCAGTTGGTTGCGCCGAAGGCAAAAGCCTTTGGCCTCAGGGTTGTGACCTACGATCCGTACGTGTCGCAAGAAGTAACTGCCGTGCGGGCGTGGAGAGCGTTGAGTTCGCTGAATTGGTGAAGATTTCCGATTATATTTCCATTCATACTCCGCTGATGCCGGAAACGGAAGGACTGTTCAACGCCGATGTGCTTCGCCAGATGAAACCGACTGCGTATCTGATCAACACGGCGCGCGGCCCGATCGTCGATGAAGCGGCCTTGGCGCACGCGCTCGACGCTGGACAACTTGCTGGCGCGGCTCTGGATGTTATGGCGAAAGAGCCCCCGACTGCTTCTCCTCTGTTCGGCCGCGACAATGTGATCCTGACGCCGCACACGAGTTTCTACTCTGAAGAATCGCTGGTCGATTTGCAGACGAAGGCGGCGGAGGAAGTTGTCCGCGTCCTGACGGGACAGGAACCTCACTACCCAGTTAATCCTGAGGCTCTGAAACGACGAAACCGCGACCCTGCGAAGTGATCGTAGAAATGAACATGTTCGTAAATTAGAGTTTATAAATATCGCCTCTGGCCGAGACGGACGTCCAAGCTCGGACCGTAGAAAACACGCACCTCAGGCGTGCGCCTTCGCTCTTGATTCCGGAATGGTTTAAGGGTGGCTTAAGGTTGGCTGGCGCTATATGGTCCATTGGCCGGGATGCGGTTTCTAGAGGATTTATCCGCATATCGACAAATGGATTTTCGGCAAATGAGGAGTGCAACGTCAATGCGTCGTGAAAAGCCGGTTGTAATCGCTGCCATGATTTTCGGTTTTGCCGCCATTCTTTTGTTTTCGAACTCGGCCCTCGCCGTTACGCCAGGCCCATCCGGCTACCACGTGGTGAAAACTATCCCGATCGGCGGGGCGGGGAAGTGGGATTACTGCGTCGTGGACACTGCCGCCCGGCGTGTGTATGTTTCCCATGCGACGCATGTCGTCGTGCTGGATGCCGACTCCAACGCCATCGTGGGCGACATTCCCGATACTCCCGGTGTTCATGGCATCGCGCTGGCACCCGATCTCGGTCGCGGTTTTATCAGCAATGGCAAAGCGAACACTGTCACGATCTTCGACCTGAAAACGCTGAAACCGATCGGCGCGGTTAAGTCGGGCGGCGTGAATCCCGATGCTATTTACTACGACGCCAAATCGAAACGAGTTTTTGTTTTCAACGGACGCAGCGCCAATGCGGTTGCGATCAGCGCTGCAGATGGTAAGGTTGCCGGCATGATTCCTGTTGGCGGGAAACCCGAATTCGCTGTTGGCGACGATCAAGGCCACGTCTATGTGAACGTGGAAGACAAGTCGCAACTGCTTGAGATCGACGCGCAGAAACTCACCGTAGTCCATCGCTGGCCGCTTGCCGGTTGCAAGGAGCCCTCGGGGCTCGCCATCGATCAGAAGAATCGTCGGCTCTTCTCCGTTTGCGGAAATAAAAAGATGATGGTCGTGGACGCTGATTCGGGCAAAGTCATCGCGACTCCCGCCATTGGTGAAGACCCGGACGCTGCCGGTTTCGATCCCGACAAGCAACTGGTCTTCAGCTCGAACGGAGAATCGGGAGATCTGACCGTCATTCACCAAGATTCTGCCGACAAATACACTGTGGTGGAGAACGTCCCCACGAAAAAATATGCTCGCACCATGGCGATAGACTTTAAGACACATAACATTTTTCTTCCGGTCGCCGATTTTGACTCGGTTATTCCAAAAGGCGAGGACGAGCCTGCGATGAAGCCAAACACTTTCGGCGTGCTGCTTGTCGGTAAGTAATTCCGGCAGAGCTCTGCTACGCCATGAAATGGCGGAGGGATTGATGTCCAGGATCAACGTCGGAATCATCGGGACAGGCTGGTGCGGCGGCATACGCGCCGAGGTCTGTGCCGCCAGCCCCTTCGTCGGCGAACTGCACCTGGCCGAGATCAAAGAGGCGCGGTTGAAAGAGGTTGCAAACAAGACCAAGCCCGACCACGGCCAACGTCGATTACCGAACTTTGCTCGAAAATCAGAGTATCGATGCCGTGATTATTTCTGCGACGCCGGAAACCACACACTACCCGATGGCGAAGGAAAGCTTGCAAGCCGGCAAGCACGTGTTTCTCGAAAAGCCGATCGCCCTCGAACTCTCCGAAGCGGATGAACTGATCGCTTTGGCCCGCTCGAAGAATCTGCTATTCACCATCGGATATTCGCAGCGCTTCAATCCCAAGTTCGCGTATGTCAAACGCTCGATCGACGATGGCACTATCGGTCAGCCGGTCAGCGCGTTAGTGAGCCGGCACATCACGCGGAATCTCGGCAACAAAATCGGAGGCCGCATCAAGCTCTCGCCGGCCGCCATGGAGGCCACGCACGACATCGATTTTGTGCTCTGGTGTTTTGCGCCGAGAAGGCCGGTCCGCGTCTACGCCCAGGAAGTGCGCAAGATCATGCAGGCCGACGCATGGAGTGCCCGACTGCGTGTGGATGATCGTCACCATGGACGATGGGTCGGCATTCACCATCGGCGCAGGCTGGGTGCTGCCCCCGGCCTATCCGAATTTCTCTTCCACCTGGATCGAAATGGTCGGAACGGAAGGGGCGATCATGGTGGATGACACTCATCGCGACGTCAGCCTCAGCACCATGAAGAGGGGAATCGAATTTCCCATCTCGACGATGCCCGGCGAAAGGGTAGCCCACGTTTATGCGGGACCGATGGAGGCTGAGACGATTCATTTCCTGGAGTGCGTAGCCCTGGGCCGCCAGCCTCTGGTGACACCCGAGCACGCGCGTATGGTGATGCAGGTCTACCAGGCGGCAGATCAATCGGCGGAAACGGGGCAGCCCGTCGACATTGCCAACGCCCGACCTGCTATCCGAACGGTCGCGGCTAGCTGCCTCCAGCAAGAACGCCACGGCTGATCGCACCTGAACCGTTCCTGAACCTTCACAAAGAATGCCTCCAGCCAACCAGAGACCCGCTGGATGGTTCTTCTGCTGATCAGCCTGATGTACCTGATCACTTACATGGACCGCAGCAGCATCTCGGTGGCGGCGCCGTCAATGGCAAAGGAATTCGGCTCAGCAAGACCGCGATGGGTGTTTGTGTTCAGCGTCTTCTTGTGGGCTTACGCGTTAGGACAGATCCCAGCAGGATGGCTGCGCCGACCGCTTCGGACCGAAGAGGGTACTTCTGATTATCGTTCCCTTCTGGTCGCTGATGACGGCGATGACCGGCGATTGCCGGCGGCCTGGCTTCGCTCATTGCTGTCCGTTTTGTTTTTGGATTGGCGGAAGCGGGCGCGTTTCCCACGGCCACCCGCGCCATGCAACTCTGGTTCCCCAGGTCGGAGCGCGGCCTCGTGCATGGCGTCACTCACAGTTTCAGTCGTCTTGCCGTCGCGATTGTGCCGTTCGTCGCGGTGAGCATCATGATCGCATTCGGATGGCGCGGATCTTCTACATTTTCGCAGCCGCAGGTTTGCTGTGGTCGGTCGCGTTTTACCTCGCTGTACCGGAATCGTCCCGAAGAACATCCGAGAGTCAATCGGCCTGGAGTTGGCCCACATCCGAGGCCGCGATGCGGATGGCACGATCAAGCGAGTTGATCTCCATCGACAGCTTGCACCGCCGTGGAAGACATCTTTCGCTCAGCCCAACATGTGGTACATCGCAGCGGGTACTGCTGCTTCTACTACGGCACTTACTTTTACATGACCTGGTTTCCCGACCTACCTTCTTGAATACCGGCACCTGTCGTCGAAGGCCGTGGGCACATCTGGCGTCGCTTCCACTGCTGGCCGGGCATGGTCGGCGACATTGTGGGAGGAACTCTGACCGACAGGGTGTACAAGAAAACGGGCAAACTGCAGTTCGCGCGGCGCATCGTGGCCGCGCCCGCCATGCTGGCCTCCGGCGTTTCCTGATTCCGGCAGCGCCTGACCGAGATCTGCATGGACTGCGATCCTCTGCTTGACCGCATCGCTGTTTTTCCTGGAATTGGTGATCAGTCCCGCCTGGGCGGTTCCGATGGACGTCGGCGGCGAATATAGCGGCACAGTCACCGGCGTGATGAATATGGCGGGAAGTTTGGCCGCGTCACTGTCGCCAATTATTTTTGGGGCTCTGGTGCAGCGGGGGTTCTGGATTACTCCGTTCTTTATCTCGGCAGGCGTCCTGCTCACAGGCGCGATCATATGGGCATTTCTTATCGATCCGGAAGAATCCGTGGTTGAAGGAATGATTGCGACGGTTCCGAATCTCGCCGGCCTTTAGGGTCAGTGCTCAAAGCGGCTCGGCTCTCCCCGGAACTGGATAATTTTTCGGCGATCGCGTTTGGATGGTTTGCTTGCGGGTAACTCTTCGAACTGCCGCATCGCCTTACGCTCCGCTGCCACTTTCAGGCGCAACTCGCGGCTTGCCTCGGTCTCACGATATAGAGTTTGCGCAACCGATGCCGGGCCGCGCACTTCGCTGAGAAGGAGGACTTCCACTTGAAAGTCACCGCCTTCGTTGCTCACTCGCAACATGTCTCCAACCCGAACGTCGCGCGCGGCCTTGGCGGGCTGCGCATTAGATTGAATCCTGCCGAGTTCACAGGCTCGTGCCGCCAGCGATCGTGTTTTGAAAAATCTGGCGGCCCAGAGCCACTTGTCCATTCTTACGTTAGTCATCGATCTGCTTTGCTCAGAATTCGCAAGCCACGTCTGCTTGAAACCACTTTGCTCCCAGTAGTCATCCTGCTTTGGCCAACTCGGGGACCGCGGAAAGTTCCTGATATTCCTGCGGGGTTAACCGCAAGGAAGCTGCCTCTATGTTTTCCTCCAGGTGGTGAATCGAGGAAGTCCCTGGGATGGGCAGCATGATGGGCGAGCGCTGCAGCAACCACGCTAGTGCAACCTGCAGCGGCGTTCCCTGATGTGCTTTCGCGATCCGATTGAGAATTTCGCCGGCCACTTTCCCCGCCCCCAGCGGGAACCACGGGATGAAGGCAATTCCGTTGCGCTCACAGTAATCCACGACGTAGTCCCATTCACGGTCGGCGAAACTGTAACGATTCTGCACCGAAACGATGGGCACAATCTTGCGCGCCCGCTCGATGTGTTCGCGCGTAACATTCGACAAACCGACTAGGTGAATTTTCCCCTCTTTTTGCAGCTCAGCCAGGGTCTCGATCGACGCGTCAAAAGACACGATGGGATCGGGTATGTGCAGTTGATAAACATCGATGCGATCCAGTCGCAGTCTTTTGAGACTGCCCTCAACCGCCTTGCGAAGATGCGCCGGGCTCGCGTCGTGCGTCCACTGATTCGGGCCGGGACGATTCCATCCGCCCTTGGTGGCAATCACAATATCCTTCGGATAAGGAGACAACGCCTCCGCAATCAGCTCTTCGTTAACTTCAGGCCCGTACGAGTCGGCGGTATCTATGAAGTTGACGCCAACCTCGACGGCGCGGCGAAGAACCGCCAGCGCCCCGTTCCGGTCTTTTGGCGAACCCCAAATACCTTCACCGGTAAGGCGCATCGCTCCGAAGCCCAGGCGATGAACGGAAACCTTACCGCCAAGCGAAACATTCCCAGCCAGACTTGCAGAGATGTCTTTCTCGTTCACGATTGATCCTCCTGGATTTGACCCTGTTACGACAGCTGCTGGCCTGCCAAGGAAACGCAGGCATCGCTGTGTGATCTTTATAAGCAACTAGACTAACACCGCATTGGATGAAGGTCCGATCTCTGGCGCTACACTTTTGCGCGATCTCGGCATACTCACACTCCTTACCATCAGGGCCGTTCCTCCTGTGCTGGAGAACGAACTGGCCTTGGCCGGATCTCGTCTGCACGTTGCTACTTCCGTAATGTTGAGCATTGTTTAGAGACTGCTAACGTAACCATGTTGCCGATTGCGAGCGGCGAGCTCGAGAGGAATCGTGATCATGCGAATGGTGCGTTGCGGCCTCTTATACAGTTTTGCGGCTTGCCTCGGATTGATGCTCACCGGTTGCGCTGGCGTGAGCAGCGGAGGGAGCAACGGAAGTGGCGGCGGCACGCCGCCGCCCAAAGTAGCCAAAGTCATGGTGGCTCCGCCCTCGGCGCAAGTACCGGTCGGAGGCACACAGCAGTTCAGCGCCACGGCGCTTGACTCTAACGGTGTCCTCATCACCGGCATCAGCTTTACCTGGTCCTCGAATGCGCTTCCAGTCGCCACGGTGAACAGTAGCGGATTGGCCACAGACGTTAGTGCGGGCGTGGCCAACATTACCGCTACTACCGCGCAGGGTGTCTCCGGCTCCGCCGCGTTGACCGGTGAAACCGTTGTGAGTGCCGATTTTTTTGTTGCCCCTAGCGGACGCGACTCCTGGAGCGGGAAACTGTCCGCGCCAAATTCTGCGAGCACGGACGGCCCTTTCGCCTCTCTTGCTAAAGTTCAAAGCGCGGTTCGGAGTCTTATACAAACCAATCCCAACCGTCCCCTTAGCGTCATGCTGCGGGGAGGAACGTACTATCTGCCCTCGAGCGCCACCGCTCCGGGCACGCTAAATCTCACTTCGGCTGACTCCGGGAATTCTGCAATGCCAATCACGTGGCAGAATTATCCGGATGAAACTCCAGTCATCAGCGGAGGGGTGCCGGTAGGAGCCGGAGGCTTGGGATTGAGCTGGACTAATACTTCGGGCAATCTTTGGCAGGTGCAAATTCCGTCCAAGAGTCAAGCGTTTGAATCCCTTTTCTACAGCGACGAGCGCAGGCTACGATCGCGGCTGCAGTCCGCCAAGGGCGTCGGCTACTACATGAACAACGGCTCCTGCTATTCCACCGCAACCGGGCAGACCGTCACCGTGAGCACCTGCAATCTCGGTACGTTCCTCAGGATCGCGGCCACAGTTCCTCCTGGCAATACCGGTTGCCCGAGCGTGAGCTACCAAGGTCAGTCCAAGTGTTTGGATCGTTTCCAGTATGCCTCCGGCGATCCGGTTACGAAATGGGCGAACTTGAACGGAGTGTATACCGGAGATCCCTCGAAACCTTGTCAGGCGGACAGCTCGAATCCCTATCCCGCCGGTGATGTTGAACTGACTCTCTTCAACTCGTGGACCGTCGACGTCATGCGGGTCAATTGTGTGGACACCACGAACCACATTATTTATTTCACTGGCGCGGCCAAGGGGAATTCCAACGAGATCAACTGTTGTGGTCCTGCCGTCGGCCACCGCTACATCGTGGAGAATGCGTTAGAAGCATTCCAGCAGGAGCAGCAGGCGGGTCAGACTGGACTCTGGTTCCTGGATCGCTCCCATGCGCCATGGACTCTGTCCTATCTCGCCAATAGCGGAGAAAACCCGAATCAGGATACCGCGATCATTCCGCAACTTCAGCCCGCCAGTGCGACTGGGGGCAGCATTTTATCCGCGACGCAACTCAGCTACGTGACTTTTCTGGGCATCGTCTTCGAGATGGACAATTTTGTTCCGGCCGCGACTGGTTTCGGCAACGACGAAAATGGCGAGAGTACCTTGCCCGGAGCCATCGACTGCGAGAGTTGTCAGCATGTCACCTTCGACGGCATCAGCGTCCGGCACACCTCCGCCTCCGGTATCCAGATAGCCTCTCTCTCCGGACACTCCGGACCAGCGGCGGCGAACGACGTGATCCAAAATTCAGCTTTCTACGACCTTGGCTCCAGCGGTGTTCATATCGGCCACACGCCACAGGGTAACGACATCTCCACAAGCGTGGTGCAATCGGTGACCGTGCAAAATAACGTCATCCAAGGCTATGGCCGCGTCTTCGCCGACGGCGAAGGTCTGGCTCAAGGTAACGGCAACGACATCCTGTACCAGCACAACGACATCACTGACGGATACCACGCCGGCATCTCGATCTGCTTGGAAGGATGCTTCGGCCAAAACGGCAGCGACATTGTCAGCCAATACAACCACATCTGGAATATCATGCAAGGCGTCACCTCGGACGGCGGGACGCTGTACTACCACGTTGGAAATTCCACGAAGAGTGGGACCGGCGATAAAATTCTCAACAACCTGATCCACGATGTCACCGATTCGTCAGTCGTCGATCGGAGTATCCTCGGAATAGGGTACGGTGGGCGCGGCATTTATCTGGACGGCCAGTCCGCGGGCGTGACAGTAGAAAACAACGTCGTCTATCGGGTTTCCGCGGATAGCGTCTTTATGACCGAGGGGCCCGCCAGTTCCCAACCCCCCGACACTTTTAGCAATAACATCTTTGCCTACGGGCGCAAAAGCATGTTCACCGAGGCCTGGGGATGGCCTCAGAACTGTGGCAGTTCAACCCGGGTCAACCTGGTCAGCAACATCATGTATTTCGACCAGAGCGAGAAGACGGGATTCTATGCTATTAACGGTTGCGCCGACTCGTGCGGCATGGCGTTCAATCAATATCAGAATTTTCAACGAAATCTTTACTGGAGAACCGACGGTCAGTTCGCCAACGACGCAAAGGCGTTCCACGTCCTTACCACTACTCCGCCGCCCGATCAGGCAAGCTCCTGCACCCAACCCCTGACTCCGAATACAGACTGGACGTTTTTCGACTTCCCGACCTGGCAGAATGGACATCCGCTGGTGAATGGAAGCGCGTTGCCCATGAATGAAGACCCCGAGGGAAGCGTAACCGTCGATCCGGGGTTCGGCAGCACTGGTCAAGCGACCGATTTCTTGCTCTCCGAATCGCCGATCTCAGGTTTCGACAACACCCAAACCAACAGCACCATAAACACCGCCGGGCGCACCAATCCGCTGATTAAACCACCCGTAGTCCCACCCACTTTTCCCACGTACTACTACACGAGCTTTTAGAAGGAGCTGAGGTCGCGTCAGCAGGTGCCGAGCCTATTCGTTGGCAGCTGGCAGCTTGACATCACCGCTCATTGGTGGCCATTTGACCAGCCAAGGGAGACGGAGTACTCTCCCTTGCAGTCTTCGGGCAGCCGCTCTCGTGACGTGAAGGAGGGAGTATGAAGCCAGCCTGCCTGATGTTTGCCACCATTCTTTCCGTCCACTGTGCGATTCTCGCCGCTCAGTCCCTTCTTCAGCCTGTCCCCTACCTTGATCAGCCTTTGATACCCATCAGTCGAGCACCGAGAGGACCAGGATTCACCCTTACGGTCAATGGCGTTAATTTCGTCCCTGCGTCGGTGGTAATGTGGGACGGTCGCCCTCGCCAAACGCAATACGTGTCACCCGCACAATTGCGGGCGAAGATACCTGCCTCGGACATCGCCAGAGTACGCACTGCGTCGATTACTGTGGTGAATCCGGAGCCTGGCGGTGGCATATCCAATGTAGTGTTTCTCCCGGTTAGAAGGCGTGCGGTTCCCGACGGGATAACCTGGAAGTATGTTGCTGCTCCTCCCCCAGAAGTTATAGTCGCTGCAGATTTCAATAACGACGGCAAGCTCGACTTGGCAGTGACCGACAACTATGAAATTCCGATACTCACCGTTCTCATTGGAAACGGAGACGGGACCTTTCAACCGCCTGTCAACTACGCCATCGACGGGATTGCGGGTGATATTGTCGTCGGCGATTTCAATCGAGATGGCAATCTGGATCTCATTGTTTCCGGCGACCACATCGAAGAGCTGCTCGGCAACGGCGATGGCACCTTTCAATCGCCCAGGGACCTGGGGTTCCCTCGCAGCTGTCTGGCGGTCGGCGATTTCAATCGCGACGGGAATCTGGACCTGGTTTTTGGTCAAGACCCGCTGATGATAGCACTCGGCAATGGTGACGGTACTTTCCAGCCGCCCGCACCAGTCTCGTTCTTGTTTGATGTTCTCGCGTTAAGCGTGGGGGACATTAACAAGGACGGCATCCTCGATATTGTGGCTAGCACCAATGAAGGCGCCCAAGCTTATGTCGCAGTCTCGTTGGGCAATGGTGACGGAACTTTTCAGCAGCCGATTTCCGCGCCCACCCAATTTGACACACTTAACATGATTGCAGCGGACATGAACGGGGACGGGAAACTCGACTTGGTTGTAGATTCTGATGAGGGCTCACCTGCTTCCATATTCTTCGGAAAAGGTGACGGTTCCTTCTTGCCCAGGGTAGAGTTCGGTTTTCCCGGTGGACCATTCGGCCTTGTCGTGGGGGATTTCAACGCCGATGGGAAAATCGATCTTGCGACCGTAAATGATACGTGGCCGGTCGAAGAAACCTTTGTCACTCTCCTCCCAGGGAAAGGGGATGGCAAGTTCCGATTGGAGATTCCGTTCAGGCTGCTCCGTCAAGGTTTAGGACCCAATTTTGGTCGTGGCTTAGTTGCAGGCTACTTTGGCGGAAATGGCGGCCTTGATCTGGTAGTCGCAACCGACGACGGCGTGGAACTGTGGCTGCAATCTCCATGAGCTACTATCCTTGAGAGTGCAACCCAGAGCCGTGATTCGGGGGAATCGTTTCTCAGCAAGATTATTTTTGGCGCGCGTTCAGCTTGTCGATTGCGCGCTTCAACTCTTCAAGCTTCTGTCCAGCCTCGCCGAGCTTGCCTTCCGCGGTCAGGCGCTGGTAGTCGGCAAGGTCTTTGGCGGCTTCCGCGATGAGCGCGTTGAGATCCGCTGCGGGCTGGGGTGACGCGGCGGATGCCGGTGCGCGCTCGCGCCGGCTCTGCGGCGGCGCTGGTCGACGGCGCGTCATGGACGAGAGCCGCTCCGCCAAAAAGAGCCGCCATCGCCGACTCGAAGGTTGGTCCGTAGGCCAGCCGGTCCTGCAGCGCGAGCACGACCAGACGCAACTCCGGCATCGGGCTGCGCTCGGCCTGCAGGTAAATCGGCTCCGCATACAACAGCGCGCGCCCGGACGGAATCACCAGCAGGGCCCCGCGCCGCACGTGCGAGCCTTGCTGATTCCACAGCGTCAATTGTCCGGAAAGCTGCGCGTTCTGATCGATGCGCGCCTCGATCTGCAGCGGTCCGTCGACCAGCTTGGTTTTGGGAAAGTTGTAGACCACCGACGTGCCGTATTGCGCGCCGTCGCTGCGCCCGGCAATCCAGCCAATCAGATTATTCCGGTTGGCCGGCGTGAACGGCAGAATCTCCACGAACTCCACGCCGGTTTCGCCCGGCAGTTTCATCAGCACGAAATTCGGCTGCATCGCCTGCGTCGTTTGCTCGCCGCCCTCGCTCATGCCGACTTCGGTGGCGACCGTCCACAGATCCTCACGGTTGTAGAACGCTTCCGGATCGGTCATGTGATACAGGCCGTAAACTTCCGCCTGCAGTTTGAGCAACAACTCGGGATAGCGCACGTGCTTGCGCAGCCCCGGCGGCATCGTGGCCGCATCCTTGAACAGGCTCGGAAAGATGCGGCGGTAGGCCGCGATGATCGGATCCTCCGTATCGAACACGTAAAACGTTGTCGTGCCATCGTAGGCGTCGATGACCACCTTGACGCTGTTCCGCATGTAGTTAATGGGATTGCCGTCGAGACGGTAATGGCGTCGAGTACGGATAGCTGTCTGAAATCGTGAACGCATCCATGATCCACGACAGCCGGCCATCGTCGCCGAGCACGATGTACGGATCCGGATCGTAGGTGAGGAACGGCGCCAATGCCGATACGCGATCGCGCATGTTGCGCCGCATCAGCAGCCGGCTATCCTTGTTCACGTCATCGCTGAACGGCAGCTTCGCGAGGTCGCCGCGGTCGAGCGCGATGATGATGCGGCGCAGGAAACCGCCGAGGACGATGCCGCCGTTGCCCTCGTAGGACGTGAGGTTGTTGCTCTGGCCTTGCGGGTAGTTGAATTCCTTCTGCCGCGTCTTCACGTACACGTCGGTGTTGGTCAGCTCGCCGAAATAGATCTCCGGGCGCGTCACGTTGAGACCGCGCACCGTGCTCTGGACGGGCATGTTGCTCAGAATCAGCGTGGGCAGCCCTTCCGGCGTGAACCCATTGACCGGATTCATGGTGATGCCGTAGCCGTGGGTGTAGATCAGCTTCTCGTTGATCCAGTTGCGGCTGCTCTCCGGGAGTTTGTCGACGTTCAGCTCGCGCGCGGCCAGCATCACCTCGCGAGTCGTGCCGTCGATTTCATAGCGATCGATGTCGATGTCGGGAAAGTCGTAGTAGGTGCGGATTTCCTGAATCTGACGCAGCGTGTCCTGGAGCGCGCGCCAGTCCCACAGCCGGATGTTCTGCAGCGTAGCCTGATTGTTCGCCGGGTCGGCCGCCTCGACGGTCGTCTCCGCGGGAAACTCGCGCTGCGAGACCCGGTTCAATCCGTAGGCCTGCCGCGTCAAGTCGATGTTGTAGGCAATGTAGGGCTGCTCGCGAACCAGTTCGTTCGGTTTGACGATAAAGCTGCTGACGTACCAGCCGACTACTTGAAGCGCGACATAACAGACCGCGGCCGGAAGGATCGCTGCGACCAGCCAGCGCCCGCGTGGCATCCGACACGGCGTTGACGGCTGCGATCACCGCGCCGAGAACGAGCGCCGCGCAGACGACGAGCATCCCGGTGAGCGTGACGTGCGCGTCGGTGTAGGTCACGCCGCCGAAGATCGTATGATCCTCGAACAATTGCTCGAAGCGGCCGATATACACGCGCATCGCGAGGATCAGCAACAGAAACGCAAACGTGATGGAGAACCCGCGCCAAGGCAATGTGACGTAGCGGCTGCGACGCCCGGCGAGCACACGGGTTCCGCCGGTGATGAGGATAAAGAAAACGGCGAGTAGCACAGGTAATCACCGCCAGCGTAAGCAGCCAGCCAGCGATGAGCTGCCACGCGGGCAGGGTGAACAGAAAGAAGTTCAGCGGCTTGCCAAAGATCGGGTCCACGACGCCGCCAGCAGCTGCGGGGCGCGTACCAGAAGAGCGCGAGCGTCGGCCACTCCGCCATCATGCCGGCGCCGGTTGCAGCGGCAATGACGAGCGAAACGCCGAGCGCGATGAGGCGCAGGACGGGCTCAACCGGCAGTTTCACCGGCTGTCCGCCGATGAAAATCGTGTGACCGCTCGGCAAATCGGGGAGATGCGCCCGCTTCAGGGCCAGGAACGATCCGTACAGAATGAGAAATGTGGCCGCTGCAAAAGCCGCGAAGATTCCCCACTGCAGGCTCAGCGTTTTCCAGAACACATCCCCGTAGCCGAGCGACCCGAACCAGAGCACGTCCACGTAATACGACAACGCGGTCCGGCCGCCGAAGAAGATGACGGCAAGGACGGCGAGAATGAGAAGGAAGCGGCGGCGGCTTCGCGGCGGACGGGTGCGGCGCGGCCAGTCAATGGACTCGGGCATTGCTCCACTCCATTTCATTAACTCCATTTAGTTATCCGCATAATACTCCCTCCGCAAGTTGCCTGTGGCTCGACCGTTACCACCCCCGATGCGGCCAGATTTATTGATTTAATAGTTGTTGCAACGATTGTCGGTGTAACGCATCAAATGGGGAAGAAAGGAGCTTTCTTATGAGCACACTTGCTACTCCGCAAACCGCAACCACTACATGGAACATCGACCCCGTGCACTCGGTGGCCGAGTTCAAAGTTAAACACATGATGATTTCCAACGTGAAGGGACAGTTTACAGCCCTGAAAGGCGTTCTGGCTCTGGACGAAGCCGCTTTAGCCAACTCTCATATAGAGGCCTCGATCGACGCTGCATCCATCAACACTCGCGAGCCCGATCGTGATACGCATCTCAAGAGCGCTGACTTTTTCGACGTGGAGAAGTTTCCGACGCTGTCCTTCAAGTCGACGGGCATAAGCAGGGTCCGGGACGGAGAGTTGGTTGTAGCCGGCGACTTGACTGTTCACGGTGTAACCCGAAACGTGGTGTTCACGGTGGAGGGGCCAAGCGCGCCGGCCAAGGATCCCTGGGGCAATACTCGGATAGGGCTGTCCTCAACCGCAAAGATCAGCCGCAAAGACTTCGGCCTGACGTGGAACGCTGCGCTGGAGACTGGTGGCATTCTAGTCGGCGACGAGGTTACTATCACGCTCGATGTCCAGTTCGTGAAGGTCTAATGAATGTCGTCGCCGGTGCGGATCCAAGGCTGGCGCGCCACGAAGAAGGAGGAAGTTATGTCACTACGACCAATTAAACGGCTTATTCAAACCAAGCCCACGCTCGAAGGCGCGGGCGTGCATCTGCGCCGCGCGTTCGGTTTCGGCAACACCTCCGACTTCGATCCTTTCCTGCTGCTCGACGATTTCCGCAATGACGTTCCGGAGGATTATCTGGCGGGCTTTCCGTGGCATCCGCACCGCGGCATCGAGACCATCACGTACGTGCTGGCCGGGACCGTCGAGCATGGCGACAGCATGGGCAACCATGGCGCGATCGGCGCCGGCGACGTGCAGTGGATGACCGCGGGCAGCGGCATCATCCACCAGGAGATGCCCAAGGGCGATCGCAGCGGGCCGCATGCACGGTTTCCAGCTGTGGGCCAACCTTCCCGCGTCGCTCAAGATGACGCGCCGCGCTATCAGGAAGTGAAAGCGCGCGACATTCCGGAGATCACCGACGACGACGGCACGCGCGTGCGCGTCGTCTGCGGCAAGTTCTGGGGGAAGAAAGGCCCGGTGGACGGCATCGCCGCCGACCCGATCTATCTCGATGTCTCGGTGCCGCCCGGCGCAGGAAAACGCTGCCGGTCGAGACCACGCGCCACGCCTTCGCCTACGTGTTTGCGGGCGCGGGAAGTTCTGCAACGCCTCGGACCCGCTGGCCGTGCCGACCGAAGCAGGTCGGATGGCCGGACACGCACGCCGCCGTCGGACGCCGGACAACCGCTCGCTGGTGCTGTTCGACCGCGGCGACGAGGTCGATGGTGCAGGCGGGCGACGACGGCATCCGCTTCCTGCTGGTCTCGGGCAAGCCGCTGGAGGAGCCCGTGGCGTGGTACGGCCCGATCGTGATGAACACGCAGGAGCAGCTGCGGCAGGCGTTCGCGGAACTCCAAGAGGGAACGTTCCTGAAAGAAAAGGGGCGCATCTAGGATTCGCAGTCGAATGATATGGCGCAATGATTCACCAATTAAAGTACTGACGATGGTGACGTGCGGGTACAGGTCAGGAACGATCGGGCATGATCGAACCTGAGCGAAGAGACTGTTTCTGGCGAGCGGAGGACGCGAGTCTTCTCATTTCAGCGCGTATCTGCTGGCGTCTCTTCCGTCGTTCCTTGGAGTCCTTTATCGCCAGATCGGTCTTAGCGCCAGTTCGAGACTGATCATCAAGGTCCTTAAGCACCGAAATCTGTTGGAGAAGGTCCAGCATCTTGTCCGAAGAATTGCTCATCGTTTCCCTCCACTGGATCTCGCGTGGCTTTTGCTCCAAAGCGCAGCCAACGCTTCCGCCGCGTCCGACACGGCTTCCCGCTGGCCCAATGCCGACCTTCCACGCTCCACGATGGGCCGCTGTTTCTTTGAAGAGCCGCCGGCTCCAAGCCGATGCAATGCGAGCTCATACTTCTGTAAATTCTGCGAGTCCATAAAAGATACAGGCGCCATCGATTCCTCCGAACTTTCCACAATCTACATTCGGAATCTGGCGTTGGAAATAGGGCAAACCCTGAGAGTTGACGCGAAATGATTGTAGTGGAGGCGAGGATGACATTCGGCCGTGCAGGTTCAATGCATAGTTAGGTTGCCAAGTTCATCGGCTCGGCACAGGAACCGTGAACCTAGCGGTCAGCGGGGTGTGCCGGGAGGATCCGCCCGCAAAAACAAGATAGTCCCCAGGAAGGAGCTCCCATGCATCCTTCTCGACATTGAACACCGACATGAATTGGGGCTCGAGCGAGAGACGAACGATGCGGCTCTGGCCCGGATCTAGCTGCAGCTTTTCCCAAGCCACCAGGCGTTTCGGTGGTTCGCCCGCGCTTGCCGGCAGACCGAGATAAACCTGCGCCACCTCCGCTCCGGCGCGCAAACCGGTGTTTTTTACCGAAAAGGTAACTTCCGCTGGCTTGCCTGAAGTCACCTTCAGTTCGGAATAGGAAAAGCTGGTGTACGAGAGCCCGAATCCGAAGGGAAAGAGCGGTTCTTTGTTCTCGGCGTCGTACCATCGGTAACCAACCTTCAGCCCCTCGGTGTAGTTGGCATCGATGAAGATCGGGGTGGGCAACAGTTCGGAACTCGACGGTGCTTTCGAGGGAGGCGGAGTTGGGATGGTCAAATGCGGCAGATCGGCCTCGCTCTTGGGGAACGAAATCGGCAACTTCCCCGAAGGGTTGACATCACCGAAAAGAATATTGGCAATCGCTTCGCCGCCCCGCTGCCCCGGATACCACACTTCTAAGACTGCCTGCACGCTGTTCAGCCACGGCATCAGAACGGGGTCACCATTCTCCAGCACGACGATGGTGTGTGGATTGGCGGCCGCAACTTGCCTGATCAATTCATTCTGATTGTCCGGCAGAGACAGATTCGGCAAGTCGGCGTCTTCGTGGGTGTGTTGATGGACGAAAACAACGGCGATATCGGAACCGCGAGCCAGCTTGGCAGCGGCTGCGGGGTCCGTTCCGTCATCGTAGCTCACCTTCGCATTGGCGGCCTTGCCGCGGATTGCGTGCAGAGGGGAAGAAGGATCCCATACCAACACTGCCAAGATTCCGTTTGGGCCAGAGGGTATTTCCATGGGAACTGCGTTCCCGCCGACTGGCTCCACTTGGGCCGAGCCGCCGCCGGAAAGCACGCCCACATCGGCATGAGATCCGATGACCGCGATCGAATGAAGTCTCGACGCGCTCAGCGGCAATTCATTGGCCGCGTTCTTCAACAAGACCGCGCCCTGTTCCGCCACGCGTTGCGCCACGGCCGCTCCGGCTTCGGCATCGATTGGCTTGACCACCGGAGGATTGTCAATCACTCCGAACGCAAACATCGTGCGCAGGATCCGATGGACCATGTCGTCGAGCCGTGACATTGGAACTTCGCCGCTCTCGACGGCTTTCTTAAGGGGAGCGGAAAAGTACTGATTCTCGTAGAATTCCTGGTCCAGTCCAGCCAAGGCAGCCTTTACCGTACTGTGGGTCGCGCCCCAATCTGACATCACCCAGCCTTTGAAGCCCCAATCCTGCTTAAGCACTTGGTTCAAAAGGTAGTCATTCTCGCAGGAGTAAACGCCATTGACGCGGTTGTAGGCGCACATGACGGTACCCACCCCGGAATCCCTGATACCGATTTCGAAAGCCAGCAAATCGAGCTCGCGCATGGAACGCTGGTCGAGATTCGAGCTGACTCCCGTGCGATCGGTTTCCTGGCAGTTGAGCGCATAGTGTTTGATGTCTGCAATGACGCCCTGAGCCTGAATCGCCTTTAATTCCTGGCCAATGATTTTCCCCGCCAGAACCGGATCTTCGCCGTGGTATTCGAAATTGCGTCCATTGCGTGCCTCGCGCACGATGTCATTACCGCCACCGAGCGAGACATTGAAACCCTGATCGCGGGTTTCGCGGCCAATCACTGTTCCGAACTCATACGCAAGTTTCGGATCCCAGGTTGCGGTTTCGGCCAGCGACGAAGGCAGGGCGGTGGCCTGGCCGTTCGTGCGCTTCCCGAGGTTTGTGACCCCGACTCCCGCGCCAATCAGGTTGAGGTCGGGGATTCCCAGGCGAGGAATTCCAGGGACAAACCCGTCTCCCCCGAGCGCCCCCGGGATTTTCCGGCCGAGCATGGCCATGCTTCCGTGGACGAGCTGAATCTTCTCATCCAGCGTCATCTGCTTCACAGCCAGATCGGCGCGTTCGTCGGGTAAGAGGCGAGTGTTGGTCCAAGGCTGGCCAGAGGTCTGAGCGACGCCGAGCCAGGCCCATGAACTTAATATGAGTAAAGCTCCACCGAAGGCTGCGGCCCTCCCCTGGCGTCGATGCATGCTTTCACTCCTTGCTCAATTGCGTGATTAACTCCCGACTGCAATGAAAATCATTTACCCCGGACGTGGACCGTCGCGATTGCTTCACGAGCTGGCCGATAATCATTGGCACTGCTGAGGATCCTCTCCGCTGATTTGAAACAGACCGACGCGATTGCTCTGAGAATCCACTACGTAAAGGCAGCCTGCGTGAACCCACATGCCGGACGGTTGGCTAAACGTCGCGCCTTTCATTGTACTCGGATCAAACGTTTGCGTTGAAATTCTACTTCTGACGCTGGATCGAAACCCGGGACACGAACTGGCTATTGTTTCTAACCATCTCTACAATCGAGCCAAGAATACTTCCGCATCTACAGTAAACGTGCGGGTTAATTCCTTTTGCATGTGGGGGACACATTTTTCATGGTGCGCACAGGCATCTTCGAATTCATCAACTCGTGGGGCGGCATCGTTCTTTTCCTTCTTTCAACCGCCGGGCTTCCCATCGCGCAATCAACGCCGCCCCCGCTCGGCCTCTTTGAGAATCACTCTGACCTTGGCGCGATCTTACACGCCGGCTCTGCGCAATTTGACGCCGCAAGCCACACCTATACCCTCGCGGGCAGTGGCGGGAACATATCGTCAACCTCCGATGCCCTTCATTTCGCCTGGAAGCCTGTTTCCGGAGATATCAGGTTGACGGCAGGCGTTACCTTCCCTGAAAAAGGCGGCGAGCCGCGTGGCAAAGCCGTTTTGATGATCCGTCAGAGCCTCGATGCCGATTCGGTGTACGCCGGTGTAGCCTTGAACGGCGAGGGATTGGCCGCACTGCAATTCCGCGACACCAAGGGATCGGCCACGCACCAGATTCAATCCAATATTTCCTCGCCCCATCGCCTGCGTATTGAGAAACGCGGAGACTTCATCTACTTTCTCCTGTCCCCGTCCGCGGGTGAACCTCTGCGACCCTCCGGCGCGTCTATCAAGCTTGCACTGCAGGGGTCTTTCTACGTCGGCATTGGCGTCTGCTCCCACCATAAGGATGTCGTCGAGAAAGCTCGTCTTCTCGAAAGTCGACTTGCCGCTCCCACGGCCAGCGCCGCAGCACCTGTGCTTTATAGCACGTTGGAAACTGTGTCGATCTCCACCATTGATCGCCGCGTGGCCTATACCGCTGCCAGCCACTTCGAGGCGCCGAACTGGATGCGCGACAATACGAACTTCCTCTTCAACCGCGAGGGCCACATCCTGCGGCTGCCCATTGCCGGGGGCGCGCCTACGACGATCGATACCGGCAAAGCCATGCACTGCAACAACGACCACGGCATTTCGCCGGACGCGCAATGGTTGGCTATCAGCGATTCTTCGCCGCCCGACGGCGAGTCCAGCGTATATATCGTGCCCATCGGCGGCGGTACGCCTCGCCGGGTTACGCAAAATTCCCCATCCTACTGGCACGGCTGGTCGCCCGACGGCAAGACTCTTGCCTTCGTCGGCCAGCGCAATGGCGACTTCGACATTTACACGATTCCGGTCACCGGAGGCGACGAAACGCGGCTCACCACCGCCAAAGGTCTCGACGACGGTCCCGAGTATTCTCCTGACGGGAAATACATCTACTTCAACTCCGAGCGCACCGGACATATGCAGATCTGGCGTATGCACGCTGACGGCAGCGCCCAGGAACAGATCACTTTTGACGATTTCAACAATTGGTTCCCTCACATTTCTCCCGACAGAAAATGGATGGTCTTCCTCTCATACGGGCGCGAAGTCGTCGGGCCATCCGCCTAACAAAGACGTGCAACTGCGCATCATGAACTTGAGCGATCGGCAAGATCACGGTCCTCGCCAAACTTTTCGGCGGACAGGGCACGATCAACGTTCCCTCCTGGTCGCCTGATAGCCTTAAAGTCGCCTTCGTGAGCTATCAATTGCTGCCGCCCGAAGAAGCTGCAATAAAATGAGCGATCGTCTTTACCCCAGGAGATAGAAAACTCGTATGCGTGTTGGAGTGTTTACGCCCTTGCTGTCGCAGCTTCCGCTGCCCGCGGTTCTCAAGAAACTCAAGCGCTTCACATCGACACCGTCGAACTCGGCACGGGCAACTATCCCGGCGATGCGCACTGCAAACTCTCGATGCTCGAAGACGCCTGCCGCCCTCGCCGAGTTTCAAGAAGATTCTGGCCGATCACGGCGCCACCATCAGCGCCCTGAGTTGTCACGGCAACGCGCTGCATCCTGACAAGGCCCGCGCGCAGCAGGACCGCGAAGTGAGCCGCAAGACCATTCTGCTGGCCGAAAAGCTCGGCATCCCCGTGGTGGTCGACTTCTCCGGATGTCCCGGCGATTCGCCGCAACGCCACCGCTCCCAACTGGGTCACCTGCCCCTGGCCGCCCGACTATCTCGAGGTTCTGGACTGGCAATGGGACGAAGTGGTCGCGCCCTATTGGATCGAGCACGCGAAATTCGCCGCCGACCATGGCGTGAAGATCGCCATCGAGATGCATCCCGGCTTCGTGGTCTACAGCCCGGAGACGATGCTGCGGCTGCGCGCCATCGCGGGACCCAGCGTGGGTTGCAACTTCGATCCCAGCCATCTGTTCTGGCAGAGCATCGATCCCATCGCCGCCGTCCGCGTGCTGGGCGACGCCATCTTCCACGTCCACGCCAAAGACACGCAGCTCTACCCTGCCAACCTGCCGCGCACCGGCGTGCTCGACACCAAGCCCTACACCGAGGAGCGCGATCGCGGCTGGATCTTCCGCACCTGCGGCTACGGCCACGGCGCGGAGTGGTGGAGCGAGTTCATCTCCACCCTGCGCATGTTTGGCTACGATTACGTGCTCTCCATCGAGCACGAAGACAGCCTGCTCTCGCCGGAAGAGGGTCTGACCAAGGCGGCGGACTTCCTCAACAGCATCGTGATCCGCGAGCAGCCTGGCGCGGCCTGGTGGGTCTAGACGCGAGCGGATGGGAAACGCAAGATGAAACCAATCAGGACGGCAATCTTCGGCACCGGCTTCATGGGCCGCGTGCATCTGGAAGCCCTGCGGCGCGCTGGAGTCCGTCGAGGTGGCTGCGATCGCCGGCAGAAACGCCGGACGCGGCGCGACGCCTCGGCACGGGCTTCTCCATCCCCACGATTGCGACCGACTACCGCGATGTGCTGCGCGATCCCGCGATCGATGCCGTCCACATCTGCACGCCCAACGCGCAGCATTTTCCCATGGCCAAGGAAGCGCTCGAGGCCGGCAAGCATGTCCTCTGCGAAAAGCCGCTGGCCACCACGTGAGGAGGGCGAAGAACTCGTCGCCCTTGCAGCGCGAAAGGGAGTGCGCAACTGCGTCTGTCACAATCTGCGCTACTACCCCATGGTGCAGCAGATGCGCCGCATGCGCGAAGCCGGCGACCTGGGCGAAATTCTCGTTGTCCAGGGCACATATTTTCAGGACTGGCTGCTCTACGACACCGACTGGAACTGGCGCGTGGATGCCAAAGCCGGCGGCCCTTCGCGCTGCATGGCCGATATCGGCTCGCACTGGTTTGATATGGCCGAGCATGTCACCGGACTGCGGGTCACGCTCTCTCTGCGCCGACCTTCAGACCTTCCACCCCACGCGCAAGCAGCCGAAACACTCGGTCGAGACCTTCGCCAATAAACTGCTCGGCGCCGGAAGACTACATCGAAACCGCCGTCGATACCGAAGATTTCGGCGCGGTCATTTTCCGCATGGGCGCGCGCACGCGCGGCAGCGTGACCGCCAGCCAGGTTTCCGCCGGACGCAAGAACCGGCTCAGCATCGAGATCTACGGCACCAAGCTTCCGTCGCGTGGAACCAGGAGCGTCCCGACGAACTCTGGGTCGGCCACCGCGACAGCGGCAATCAGATCTTTATTAAAGACCCGTCTCTGCTCAAGCCCGAGGCGCGCAGCTACGCCGACCTTCCCGGCGGCCACAGCGAAGGCTACGACGATACGTTCAAGCAAGTCTTCCGCCGCTTCTATGCCTCGATCGCGACACCAGGCAGCGCGCCGGAGTATCCGCAGTTCGTCGATGGACTGCGCCAACTGATATCCTCGACGCCGTGCTCGAGAGCCATCAGACGCGAGGCTGGGTCGATGTTCCCGCAGCTTGAAACCGGCAATTGTATGAAAGGAACTTGCCGCGTGCTGATCTTCGCCGCTATTCTCGCCATCTTCATCTACGGGATGATCGCCGCCATGCTGGGCACCATCCTGCCCGACTCTGTCCGATCGCTTCCATCTCTCGCCCAGCCAGAACGGCACCATCGCCTTTGCGCAAGCGCTTGGGCTCATTATCGCCTCGCTCGGCGTCGGCCCGCTGCTCGATGACGAAGGCAAGAAGCTCGGCCTCGTCCTCGGCCTTGCCTTCATCGCCATCGCGCTGTTCGTCCTGCCGCGCTCGCCGGGCTTTCGCAGCATTCTTGTTCCTGCTGTTCCTGCTCGGAGTGGGTGGCGGCATCGTCGTGACCGCCGCGAATGCTCTGGTCAGCGACGTAAGCGAGGCCCATCGCGCCACCGCGCTGAACCTGGTCAACCTTTTCTTCGGACTCGGCGGCTCTGCCACGCCGCTTCATCGCCGCCAATCTTTTTGGGCGGAACTGGGTCCGTCTCTGCTACACCATCGCGGCACTCACCGTCGTCACGCTGGTCGATCCAGACCCTCACCAAAATGCCGGCGCCAACCGGCGCCGGACGCTTCGTGCTCGCCGATGCGGCTCCGGTGCTCGGCCGCCCGCTGCTCTTTCTGATCGGGCTCTTCCTCTTTCTCTACATCGGCTGCGAAGTGGGCGTCTGGAACTGGTTGCCCCGCCACCTGATTGCGCAGGGCATCCCCGAATCGCGCGCGCTCAACATTCTTTCGCTGGGATTCGCGCTTGGCCTGCTGATCGGCCGCGCCGGCATTTTGCCCATTCTCATCCGCGTGCCCGCCGTCACCGTCACCCTGGCTGGATCTGTCGCGATGGCGGTTACGACTTTTCTGATGCTGCGGACCAGCCGGCCTGCAGCCGCCTTCGTGCTGGTCTTTCTCGCCGGCTCTCCATGGCGCCGGTCTTTCCCACCACCCTGGCCATCGTGGGTGATGCCTTCCCGCGCATGACCGGCACCGCCATCGGCTTCGTGATTACCTGTGGATGGACTGGCCTCGCCGTCAGTTCGCGCATCATCGGCGCCATCGCCGGCGGCGACCCGCGGCGGCTGAAGAAGGCTCTGCTGGTGATCCCGGCGTCCGCAGTTCTGATGGTGGGCCTGGACCTGGCGATACGGAGCATGTTGCGTTAGCCAAGGGCTGAACAAGCATCAGGTCGACATTGTGAGGGATGGAAGCAGTCTCAGGATTTCCTTTGTGTACCTTTGTATACCTTCGTGTCCTTCGTGGTTCCAGCTGTTTAATTCATCAACCACAAAGGACACGAAGGTAAAAAGGAAGGAACGTGGACTCGCGCCGTTACACCTTCAACGCGTGCATGTAGTCGGCGTCGATCTTCAGCGCCTCCATCGGCGGCATATCGAACTCCTCCTGCTCGACGAAGGCGTGCTCGATGCTGGCCTTCTTTGCCGCTTCGAAAATGGGACGATAGTCAATATTGCCGCGTCCCAACTCCGTCGAAGGCGGAGGCGCGGAACGCCGTTGTGCAACCCCGCCCATCTTGAAGTCTTTCACGTGCAGCATGGAAAAGCGCGTGGGATAGCGTGTCAGGTAATCCGCGGGATTTTTGCCGCCCAGCACCATCCAGCCGCAATCCAATTCCATCGTTACCTTGGTCGGATCGGTCAGGCGCAACAATTCGTCGTAGAACAACACGCCGTTTTCTGTGCGGAACTCCGTCATGTGGTTGTGGTAAGCGAAACGCATGCCCGCTGCATTGAGGCGATCCCCTATGCGATCGAATTGCTCCGCATTCCACCGCCAATCGTCGAGCGTCATCGCTTCCCTCGCTGCCCGCGACCCTGCGTCCTTCACGCGGGACGGATCCTTCACCATCGGCGAGGCGCAGACGATGTATTTCAGCCCCAAATCCTTGCCGAACTGAATGGTTTCCTCCACCTTTGGCAGCAGCTGTGACATGGGATAGTGAGCGCTCACGCAGCGCAGGCCCGCGTGATCCATCGCCTGCTTAACCTGGCTGGGGCTGTGGTCGAAGAAACCAGCAGCCTCTACCTCGCGATATCCCATCACACCCAACTGCCGCAGTGTTCCCTCATAGTCTCTTGGGCAGCAAGTCGCGGACCGAGTAAAGTTGCAACCCAAGCGGCAGGCCCAGAGGATCGGCCATCAGAAGGGGTACGCTGTTCCATAGGGCCACGCATGCGGCCGAAGCGGAGGCCGTCTTTAAGAAGGCTCTTCTCGAAATCCCATGCATAAATCAATCCCTCAATTCTGATCGTTACAAATCCGCAACGCTTATCCCCGGATCGTTTTCGCCGCCGCATCCCAGGTCGCAATCGTGTTCTTGAAGTACGCGTAGTTTGCCAGATGACAGCCGATCGCCGCATGGTTGCCGAACTCCTCGTTCTCCACGGTTGGCTTGCGGCTCCGAACCGCGTTGAAAAAGTTTGCCTGGTGGGCCGACACATCGCTATAGCCCAACGGCGCCGTGAAAGTCTCCGCTCCATCCACTTGGTAGTCCAGCGGCCCGGGCTGCGGATGTTCCGACTGCCCACTGCGCCAGATATTCCTTGCGCAGCCGCTCTGGCCAGCCCTTTGTCGAATATGTTTCCGGCTTGGGTGTTATGTCCTGCGGCGTAAAAGTCAGAGTTTGACCGATGATCTCCATTGTGCCTTTGGTGCCATGAAATTTGATCGGCTCACCGCCCGCATTGTTCAAATTGCAGCGCAGCAAAACACGAAACTTCGGATAGTCATAGAGCGTCTCGATCACATCCGGAAAGTCTCGCCCGTCCTTCCACCGGAACAATCCGCCGCTTGATTGCGCCCGCTTCGGCGCCTCATTTATTCCCGAGATGAAGTAAATCCCCGAGAGCAGGTGCACGAAGAGATCGCCAGCCAACCCCTCGCCGTAGTCCGAGAAGCAGCGCCAGCGGAAGAAGCGTGCTGCGTCAAACGGCCGCTTGGGCGCGCCCACCAGGAACTCATTCCAGTCAATGGTCTGCTCGCTCGCGTCAGGCGGAATCGGATACACCCAGGCGCCGCTCGGCGAGTTGCGATCCGACGAGCCTTCGATGAAGAACACATCGCCGAGCGCGCCTGATGCGTAAATCTCGCGCGCCTTTTCATAGACGATGGAACTTACGCGCTGGCTGCCTACCTGCAGAATGCGATTTCCTTTGCGCACTGCGTCCACCATAGCGAAGCCGTCTTCGACCGTATGCGACATCGGCTTTTCGCAGTACACGTCCTTGCCGGCCGCGCAGGCATCCACCACGATCCGGCGATGCTGGTGGTCCGCGACAGCCACGATCACCGCGTCCACATCCTTGCGGTCGAGGATCTCCCTATAATTGCGCGTTGCCGGAACCTGCTTCTGCACGCGCCTCCTGCGCCGCCTCGTGCCGGCTGTCGTAAAGATCGCACACGGCAACACATTCGACGCCTGGCACTGCGAGTGACGCTTGCCAGAACTTCGCATCCGCGCGTGCCCGTGCCGATCGAAGCAAATCGCACTTGATCGCTCGGGGCCACGCGCGGTCTGCGCCCCACAGCGGCCGGTTCCAGCAGGGTGATTCTGGCCGCGGCTCCGGCAGCCACTGTGCCCGCGCCGATCCGCATGAAATTGCGCCGTGTTAAAGGATGCATTCTGTTCCTTCTTTCAGTTCTGTGGTTACGCCTTTGGGATGAAGGGGTAGCTGCCTTCGCGGGTTGTGAGCTATCTCGTTGGGTTCTACAAGGATGAAGTGCCGCGAGCTGACGTGGTCGATCACTAGCGCAGAATCTTACGTCGGCAAAAAAAGCAAGTCAATCAAACCAAGGGGTTAACGGAAGGCGCCGGAAAAAGTGTCCCAAAGCCATCTCGGGAGTCACTCCGGGCAAATGATTAGGCTACCGAGTGAGGTCGTGCCAGTGCGTAGAATATACGCTGACTGGAGCTCGACAAATGACGACCGAACGGACGGAACCCGAGTCCACCGACAAGATACTCATGGACCGCGATCTGGCGGAAATCAATGCCTATTACAGTGAACATTTTCCTAGGATTCGAAAGATGGTAAGGCAAGATGTTGAGACCGAGCTTTTCTTGAAGTGCCAACGTCCGCAGGTCGACGCCGCAGGTTTCTGCGACGCTCAAGCGGCTCTACCCTATCTGACTTGTATGCGCCAGACCATCGAGCGCATGTTAGCCGAGGACGCCGTCCGGTTCTCAAAGACGCGTTGGCTCTGGATGCTGCGAAGAGTGCCCGATCCAGTCTTCGAAGGAAACATCCCAACAACACGACCTTATCAGGCATCACTCGCAGACGCGGTTTCAGGGGGTTTCGGGTCGGACAACCCTGAACGCCCGTTCGAAGATTCAGAACATTCCATCCGCTTCAAGCTAGACGGCTCAGCCCTACCGCGGCTCCTAAGATTTGCTGAGCTTGTAACGTGGCTAAGCCAATCCCACGTCTTATGGCGTTTCTCAGGCAAAGGGGTTCGTTTTCGATTCGAACAACGTTCGGCTCTCCCGGCTCCGGTTCCTACGAAGGACCAAGACGAATGCATCAGACTCTACGATGAGCGGTTTGCTAAATCGTTGACACTCTTTGGGACCGTCGGTACTGCTATCAGCTCAGAAACTGACATGTCTGATAATGGATTCTTAGTCTCTTTTTTTTCTAATGTGGAATGGGTTCAGATTCCGGTACACGTGCAAGGCGAGAATATGGAAGTAAAAGTTCTTAAGAGATTCCTGCCGGAAATGATATCGCTCGACGGTCTTGCTAAGCTCAACGAGGACGCGAGATTAGATGGCCTCGCGTGGTGGAGGCCATCAGCTACGGCAGTACTTGCATTATCTCGGGGCATGTTCAGAATCCTAGCGTCAAGCGGCAACAGTTTTGTGAGCCTTCTGCGCTACGGTTATGTGTTTATCGACGAAGAATATTTCTTGGAGGTCTTCAGTGATGGCTGGAATGTGATCTTCGAAGATGTCCTTCGAGTGGTACCCGGTGCAATAATTCCAGATTCGCCTGCAGCGCTTTTCGACGCGTTAGTGGCGTTCCAGCCCACACTATGGCCGCTTTCTCCCGGACCGGTCGTGAGGCGCGCCGGGAGCGCAGTATGGATAGATGTGGTTGCATGCACGGCGATTCTTGAACGCAGTTTGGAATTTCCAATTGTCGACGGCGGCGTAGGCAATGCGAGAGCTGATCACTTCGAAGGAACGACCCAGCAAACAATCAACGCAACGTCTTGGGCGCCAGGTCCAGAGCTCGCCCAGATGATATCGAGGGAAATTAAGAAGGCGGACGGAACAAAACTAACTGACCTTGATGCACTCGGTGAGAAGGGTCTCCGAGACAGCGCCGACTTGGAGAAAGCTCGTGGCGCCCTGGGCCGAGTACGTGGCGCGGACCTTGTGGGCTACGACATCTCCATCAAAAGTAGCGCAGACTTTCAACCCCGCTTACCCAGCAGCATCGCCGCATGGCAAAGGGTCGTCCGTCGTTTGCGGAAGTCAAAACCCCAAAACCAGAGCGCCTCTGCCGTGGATGCGGCAAAACGGTTCAAGGTGATTCGACGAATTGCAGTGAGTGCGACGTTGAGATTGCGACCAAGCGCCTTGTGGAAGTCGCGAAGGCCGGTCGTCTTGCTGGACATACCCCAGAAGCGCTCGCCAAGGAAGCAGCAACACACCGTAGGCACGCACAAGCGAAGGCTGCTTGGAATCCCGCGAAGCAACCATCATGGCTCACCGAACAGGTCTTTTCGGAGAGAATTCAACCCGCACTCGCGCAAGCCTCAGCTACGGCCATCGCAAAGCGGATTGGAGTATCGCGCTGGTACGCTGGCCGCATTCGCGAGGGTTACCCCCCTCATCCACGGCATTGGCAGGCGCTGGCGCGGATAGTGGGCATTGAGTCCGGATGACCGTTATGAACGATTGGTCACTGAGAACCCCCGACGACCCAGCTCCCCCGCTTGAAACACAAAGGCTCCTTGTTAGTATATAAATGATTGATACTGCGTAACATAGGGGACGCTCCATGAGTGACACCGTTCTGCTCCGTTTCTTGGATCGCGGTTTAATCAACGTGGGTGGCGATGATGCGAAACTCGGAAAGCTACAAGCCACGTCCGCTGAAATCGCGGCGGTTTTGAAGAAGAGCCCCGAAAAAGCCCTCGCATTTTCATTGATCGCATTCGACCCTCAAGTTCCGGCAACTGATCCGGTCGTTCTCGACGCTCTTGAAGTTCTCAAGACGCAGTGGCCCACTTATGTCAACACCTTCGCGGGTGTACCGATCGGAGTACTCAGGCCTCTGCTTCTTGACGCGTTGGTAGAGGCGGCGCGTGACGATGATCGAGTGGCTGTCGCGTTCGTTGCCTGTGCCCGAAATGTTCTCCCATTCATAGAAACGGGAAGTGAGCAATCAATCTGGGCTGATTCGGTCCAAGAGGTCGAGGCCTCCGTTGATCGCCGGGCTGAACAAGAATGGGCGACTCCAGCGAGCATCAGTATTGGAGAACTCAAACTGGACACTCCCCCTTCCATCAAAGTTTCGAACAACCCCGCGAAGGCAAAAAAGGATGTTTTGCTTCCGAAGATCACTGCAGCCGCGAATAATGGATACAATCCTTACAATCAGCTCGGTCCTTGGGCGCAGCAATTCGCTTCCTTATTAACTGACGCATTGACAGAGACCATAGATGCGGTCGCGGAGCAAAGTAAAGTCGGTCCAATTGACCTCTCTGCCCCTGTTCAGCAAATCACGTCCGCCGTTTCAGCGTACGTCCGCGCTGCGCTGACTGCTGTTAGTGGGGCGACAGTTGGTCTCCAGAGACGCACCAATCTGATTTGGTGGAAACAGGCAATGTTCTCGCCGACCGCTCAGACCAGTTATCGGACGTTTTCTAGAACCGAATCTGCAGCCCTGATGGCGTTGGACCTCTATCAACAGATTCCAATATTTTCACCCGCGAGTGTCTCGGCCTTCTTAGAGGAAACGGTGCGCTCTCTTCAGGATTCTCATTCCGACGAAGCGAGACCATTGAGAACTTTGCTACAGGAAACGAGCAATAGTCCATATCTCGCACGGCTCCGAGAGGCGGCGGCAATTCTGTTTCCAGCTCCAATTGGCAGATGTACAATTTCGGCGCTTATAGCACACCCGGAAAAGCAAATAAATCTGAACGATATTGGGTTCCGAGATTTGGTAGGAGTGGCACCCGAAACCGCATTGACCAATGCGCAATGGGCCACATGGATATTCCGCGATCTCCAAGCAGGGCGCGCTACGAAGGAATCACCGAAAAAGAAGATAAGTAAGGCTTAAGCATGAAACAATGCCAAGTTGAAACATGTTTTGTTCCTGAGACGACGTGTGCACTTGGGCACCTGGACATTCGGGAGTGCCCAGATTTGAATACTTCGGCGCAGCAAGATAACGCCGTCGCTCAAACCGGTGATGAGATAGTACTGCCATGGTCGGGTACAGCCCTAGGGTTAGTGGATGTCGGTTTTGTGACGGGTCGGGGCAGGGCAACGATCGTGGGAATTGTTGGGCCGGAAGACGCCGGGAAGACTACCCTTCTCTCCGCGTGGTATCTCCTCGCAGGTCGTGGCCAGGTTACCACTCAAACGCATGTTTTCGCCGGTTCCTTCACCCTGTCAGGTTGGGAGGCGGTTGCTTGTAGAATGCGATGGGCACCAGGTTCCGCTCCGCAGTTTCCAGCACATACATCGAGCCGCTTGGCAAGGGGGCAAGGACTGCTGCACCTTGCATTTCGTGAGAGTGAGCTCGTAAGAGACTATCTGTTCACCGATGCTCCGGGGAGATGGTTCCAAAGATGGGCCGTGAATGAGAACGCAGCAGATGCTGAAGGTGCACGTTGGATATCGGAGCATTCGGACATATTTCTGCTTGTAGCGGACTGCGCAGCTCTTTCAGGCAAGGACAAGGGTTCGGCGCGTGCCACGCTTCAGATGCTAGCGCGCAGAGTCGCTGCGGTACGAAGTGAGCGACCCATAATTCTGGTTTGGGCTAAATCGGACATTCAGATTTCTCAGGATGTTGAACAAGCAGTTCGGGAAGCTGTTCACTCGCAGATTCCGGATGCCCAAGAGTTTCGTACAAGCGTTGTTTCACACGGCGAACGACCCGAGGAGCAGGGCTTTGGCCTTACGACGCTCTTAGAGAGAGTTCTGCAGCTCCGAAAACGCAAACAGATCTTGCCTGACCCCGGAGTGGATAGTTCTGATCCCCTGTTTCTGTTCGGAGCTCGGTGAACCATGCCCATTCCAGTTCAATCAATGCTGCTGATTGGTGAATCGGGCGTCGGAAAAACGCACTATGGAGCGCAGCTGTTGAAGCGACTGATGAACACAAATGGTCGATTCCGCATGAATGGCGCAGCCACAAATTTGGAACCATTCGAAACGGCGCTAGAGTGCCTCAATGACGGCAGGGCTGCTGAGCATACTCCAACCTCTACTTACGTCGATAGCGAATGGCCAATCGTCAGCGACGAAGGCACATTGTTTAATCTAGTCTGGCCCGACTATGGGGGAGAGCAGGTCAAGAATATGTTAGCCAACAGGCGCGTACCTGCGGCATGGAAACGAAGAGTTATCGGTGCGCCTGCGTGGCTTTTTATGCTGAGGCTACATCAGCTCCGAGTCAGCGACGATCTCTTATCGCGTCCGCTCGCGACACTCGCGAATAAAGTTGGAGAGCAGAGCTCTACGGAGCATCCCATTCAGCCCTCGGACCAAGCACGGATGGTCGAGCTTCTACAGATGCTTTTGTTCTTGCGAGGGCAAGGCGTTAATGAGGCACACGAGAATTTGCGCGTCTGCCTGTTGCTTTCATGCTGGGATGAACTCAGCCATGATGCTGAACCCGCGACTGTACTCCGTCGCCAGTTGCCAATGTTGAGTGATTTTGTGTCGAGCAATTGGAAATCTCCGATCATCATGGGACTCTCTGCATTGGGACGTCCACTTGATAAAAAGCTTCGCGATGAGGAATACGTGGCCCGAGGACCCGAGCGATTCGGATACGTTGTCCTTCCGGACGGAAAAGCTTCACCCGATCTCACACTTCCTATCGCGATGCTGCTCCAGTAGTAACGAATATAGAACCGTGAGAGTCGACCAGGCACTATTCGGGGCTACCAGAGGCGGCCATTCTATGCTTAAGGCCACCGGAGATGGACTCGTTGCAAAGGAACTCACTTCCCGTGTCGATCTTCCCGATACTGCGCCATATGGAATCGAATGGTCCCAATTCTTGATCGGTTTCCCGCACCGACGGAACTATATCTTGGGCCGAACGATGTTGGACCCCCATGCGTCGAGAACTGGCATGGTGTTCACTCACGCTCTCATTTCTCCGTTGGACGATATGGTCAGGTTCGACAACCTGCATACCCTGATCGCGATGCTGTGCGAACATCCCTGTCCAGATAAGGCTATTAGCCCAGTTGAGGTACCGCCTGAACCGGTGCCGAACATTGAGGCAACACCGGAGCAGATTGCTTTAGCGACCCTGCTCGTGTCGCCCGGAAAAGTTCCTATTGTTCGACTCGGCTGTGATGGCTTTGACAACGTCGTTGCCGAGCTCTGGGGCAGACTCTGGCCAAGCATACGTCGTGGTTTTGCCTTCCGGCTAAGCTTCGGACCAAGTGATCTAATTGAATCGCCGCTACCCAGTCTAGTCTGCACTCCCCCCAATCTTTCGGCTCGCTGGATCGGATACAGGACAGTCAGTGTCGACGCAGCTCCGAAGTCGCTCTCCCCTGCTGCCGCTCTTCTTACAGGAAAACAAGAAGGTGGTAATCTTCTCGATTACGCTGCCGGGTTGGGTATCGAGGTTGGCACCTTCGGAAACTTGATCCTGCTTGAGCGGGCGTATGCTCTGCAGGCGTCGTCTGCGAGTCTGGATAACAGCATTGCGCTCTTGCGAATAGTTGAGGCTCTTTCCCCAGGACAGCGGAATGTTACTAGTGGCAAAGAAGAGGTCGCGGCAACTGTGTTGCGATTTCTACCTGGTGCGACCGCCAAACAAGCTCTGTCTCTTCGGAACGTCACGCTTACGAGCTTGGAGCAGGCAGACCGAATATGGAACGCTCTCGGGCAATGGATGGCAAATTATGAATTTCCCTCAAACGAAGACGCCGAAATCACACAATTGTTGAGAGGTATTGATGACGTCGCGTATGCCGTACCTGAATGGCAGCGTGCCATCGTAAGTGGTCTAAATAAGGCCAAGACGAATCCCAGCTCACAATTGTTTGAAGCATTCTGGCGCTGGGGGGTCAATTCGCCGGATGTATACGACCATGTTTTTCAATGCATTCCCTTCAACCTGAGTGAAGAGGAAGTTCTAGTGGAATCAGCCCCAGATCAGCTCGCCAGCAGAAGCGCGCAACAGTTGCTTGCGCTGAGCGTTTCGCGTCGCCTATACCGATTGCATGGGGTTGCCGCATCGATGATGTTTTCTCCTATGGATGCCGTGCGCATGCAACTAGACGCTGACAAGAGCAGTGTGAGCTCAGCTGGTATTCAGCTTGCGTTGCGGAAGGCTCAACCAGCGCAAATTGTTGAGTGCGCTTTAGCGTTTCAGAATTCACAGTTGTCGGAACTCGCCGCTACTGCTGTTTCTCTGCAACCCGAATTGTTAGCTGATGTAGAGATGAGCGGAGCGACAGCACAAGGCATCTGGGCGGGCGCTCTGCACAAAAACCAAGCATGTTGGAGCGGACCAAAGCAGCCCAAGCAAACATTCCACATGATTTTGAGCGAAATGTTAGATGGAGGACGGATGGAGACTCCGTTGATCGTCGCTCTCTCCAATACACCTTTGGCTGATCTCGACGGGTACACGAGACGCAAGGAATTATGGAGCTGTTTGGTAGGAGGCACGAAGGAACGCTTGATGGAGGCTACTACCGCTGGTTGGCTTAAGCAAGTTGAGAGTGGCACGACCAGTCCTCTAGAAGCCGAACTTCAGTTGCACATTATAAAATCGCCGTCATTCCGAGCAACTGTGGAGCGCTTGGTCTCAACAAGTCTTGGCACGGCCTTAAAGCTTATTTCTCTCCTATCATCTTTGAATGAAGAGCAGTTTTTGGAGACTCTGCCATGGCTAACATCAAAGCTTCTGAGTCCGTCAGACGCCGATGCATTGGGAAGATTGTTGGTGGTAAGGCATTGGTCGCAGGCTACTGACCAAGTCGCTAGGCTTCTTCAGCGGGGGCGGGAAGACCTTCGACCGGCACTTCGTGTTTGCTATCCTCTGCTGGGGCTTTGGACGCGATTTAGGCTTGGAGTTGCACCTCTCTCTGCAGACGAGAAATGGGAAGTACTGGCGCAAATTGCTACTGCTCTATACCCGACTGGCCCCGACCACAACGAACTATGGAGCAGGGCAGGAGGAAGCAATGCCGATCTGCAGAACCATGGGGATGGACGCGCACGCTGGGCATACGCCCTTTTCAAGATCCGCAATGGATATGGTTTAAGCGCATCGGACTTACTTGCTCGAATGAGGAAAGACTACTCTCGAAACGACGAGTTACAGTACATTAGCCAAGATCCGGAATTTCGAGAGAGGTCTTGATGTCAGGTGAAGCCCCACAGGCACAGACAATGGCACCAACACTTTGGAAGGGGTATGCCGTGGTCATCGCTGTGTCAAGTTACAACGAGATCTCCAGCCTTCCTGGGGCGGTGTTAAATGACGCGAGAGATGTTGCTTCAGTACTGACTTCTCCCGCCTACTGCGGATATGCCTCCGCAAATGTGCGGCTACTATTGGATGGGGATGCTTCGTTAGCCAACATTCGGCAGGCGCTTGCTTGGTTAGGCGCAGTTGCTGGCCCAGAGGATTCGGTCGTCGTGTACTTCTCTGGGCATGGAACAAGGCTCAGTAATGCAGGAGGCTCCCTCGAATCAGCTCTGCTGCCCGTGGACACCCAGTTGAATCGTGCAACATGTTTGTCGGAGGAAGAATTTTCGGCTGCCTTGAAAGCCATTGGATCAGCAAGACTGCTCGTCATGCTTGACGCTTGTCATTCCGGAGGGTCCGCGAGTCTGAAGGCAGCAGGCAGCCCGGAGGTACTTCGCATGGGCTTTGATGAGAAGTCTCTCGCCCACTTAGCGGAAGGCGTCGGCCGTGTTGTTATTGCTTCTTCGCGAGCGACAGAGACATCTCTCGTTTTCTCGGGAGCTCGCAACAGCGTCTTTACGCAACATCTACTTGAGGCATTGAAAGGTGAAATGCCAACTGGCGGCGATGGTGTCGTACGCGTGTTCGAAGTCTTCGACTATGTGGCTCGCAGTGTACTGCAGTCGACGGCTGATCGCCAGCATCCAATCTTCAAAGCGAGCGATTTAGAGAGGAATTTCCCGGTAGCCCTAGACAAGGGTGGCCACAAGGGCACTCCACCAACTGTCAATTATGGAATTCAGGGTGAGTTCGATTGGCGTGAGCTCGAAAAAATCCTCTCGGACTTGTATCCAACTGGCCCCCTTGATCAAGATATCTGGCGACGCGCTGGAGGGGATCTTTCGAGGCTCCGTTTAAATCAATCCGGCAGAGCGACTTGGTTTTCTAGTCTCCTGATCCTCAAGCAGGGTGGAGGCGGCCTGTTGACGCGAGAGCGGCTGATCGAGGCTGCATTGGATGATTTCCCGAACCACGATAGGCTTAAAGCCCTGTTAAACGGTTAACGCCAAAGCATTCATCTGTCCGTGACAAACCGAGCGGCGTCTCGCGGAGACCGCCCCCACACCCATCCCATGCTGTCCTCGCCCCCTGGGTCCCCAATCGTTACTCGCGTGACTCCCGAGATGGCTTTGGGACACTTTTTCCGGCGCCTTCCGTTAACCCCCGTCAATCAAACCAAGAGCTTGCGGTCTTGCTATTCCGGATCAGCCAAATGGATCGCCGCCATCGAAAATATTCGCGCGCGGATGCAACCAATCCCGCCGTCATTCATCTACACTGCATCTGATGAGAGGGTGGATATATTTCGACGTCTCACATTTAGACAAGGTGACAGTTCGTGCCGGGTACAGTGCTTCTCCACCTTGAATTTCAACCTGGGTTTCTGCTACAACGATACGAGTGTCACGAAGTGGATTGTCCGACAAGCTGCGCATAGATTCCAAAGGGGTGAATAGCAGCTTTGCTCAATACTGCCTTAGCGGGCTCGTTCCAGGGCGTCTTCTGGTTTCGAAAAGCCGGCTGGTTGTAATCGCTTTCCAAATTGTCAGGCGCCCGAGGATTCGTCCCAAACGTTTCTTCGCTGGTGTAAACATCAAACCTCCTTGTCGCAAGTTGTAAGGAGTTCTGATGGGCTTCAAATCGTACGATGAATGGCCTCGAGTACTTTCTCCAGCGCTACGCCAGCCCTACCCGTGCGCCTTTCCGATCGCTAGTTCAAGCAGACTGCTGTCCTGCCCTCTGTTTCTCGCACCACGATCCGTACACATCACATACGCCGGAGGAAGATGATGGCGACGAATCTCGTGCAAATCGAGAATGATCAGGAAATCAAGCAGCGCCTGGAGGCGGAACGCATCAGCGCTTGCGCAAGATCGCTGGTTTGGACCAGCCCAATCATTTCCACCGTCCCGTGGAACGGGCCTTCACGGCCGAGGAGCGCAGCAACGTGTCACCATTCTTGTTCGGCGGCTTCACCTGGAAGCATGAAGACCTGATCCGCGCGGTATTCCAGGGCTGCGGCTATCGCTGCGAGAAGCTGCCGGTGCCGGACGTTCCCGCCTTTCAGATTGGCAAAGAATACGGCAACAACGGCCAGTGCAATCCGACCTATTTCACCGTCGGCAACCTGGTGCAGTATCTGCAGTTCCTGGAGAAGGAAGGCATCCCGCGCCAGGAGATTCTGGACAACTACGTCTTCTTTACCGCCGGTTCGTGCGGCCCCTGCCGCTTTGGCATGTACGAAGCCGAGTATCGCTTCGCGCTGAAGAACGCCGGCTTCGATGGTTTCCGCGTGCTGCTGTTCAAGGACAGCGACGGCATCAAGGCGGCGTCGGGTGAGCCGGGGCTGAAGTTCACCATCGACTTCGGATTCGGCATGCTGAACGCCATGCACCTGGGCGACGTGATCAACGATCTGATCTACCAGATTCGGCCGTTCGAAGTGAACAAGGGCGAGACCGACCGCGTGTTCCGCGAGACGGTGGATGGACTTTGCGAGGACCTCAGGAATCGCAGACTCCTTCGAGATCGAAGAGCGCGCGCCGAACTGGGCCAAGCCTAAGTTCAAGAGCAACAAGATTCTGCGCAACACCGCCAACGTGTTCGGCAAATGGCACGAGCACATGTGGGGCAAGGATTATCTCGAACGCGCTGGAAACTGCGCGCAAGCAGATGGACAGCATTGAAGTCGACCGCACCAAGGTGAAGCCGGTGGTGAAGATCACCGGCGAATTCTGGGCGCAGATCACCGAAGGCGACGGCAACTTCCACATGTTCGATTTCCTCGAGCGCGAAGGCGCGCAGGTGCATGGTCGAGCCGATCGCCACCTGGGTCGCCTACCTGATGTACCAGGCCAAGGCCCATGCCAAAGCCAAGTGGCCGGTGAACCGTCCGCATCGCAACCCGGAGTGGTGGGAAGTGAAGAAGCACATTGCCAATGACCTTGGGCTTGCGCAAGAAACTGATGGGGATTGGCGGCGGGCGAGAGGATGTGGAATTTCTTCTATCACCGCACCATCAAGAACCTCGGCGGGATCACGCATCATCTGGTGCCGCAGACGGAGCTGGCCGAGCTGGCCCATCCCTTTCTACAACCAGTTCGCGCGCGGCGGCGAAGGCCACCTCGAAGTCGGCAAGAACGTTTACTACACCGTGCATCACCTCTGCCACATGGTGCTGGCGCTGAAGCCGTTCGGCTGCATGCCTTCGTCGCAGTCCGACGGCGTGCAATCGGCGGTGGTCAACAAGTTCAAGGACATGATCTTCCTGCCGATCGAAACCTCCGGCGAAGGCGAAGTCAATGCGCACAGCCGCGTGCAGATGGCGCTGGGCGAGGCCAAGGTGAAGGCCAAGACCGAGTTCGAGCAGTGCCTGAAGTCGACCGGCAAGAGCCTGGATGAGATTCGCGAGTACGTTGCGGAGCATCCCGAGCTGCGGCGGCCGTTCTATCACGTGCCGCACCGCGAGGGCGTTGCGGGCACGGCGGCGCAGTTCATTCTGCACGTGAGCGATCGCATGGATAAGAGCACGCGTTTCTGGAAGCGCGCGCGGGTGCCCGGGATCGCACTTGCCCAACGCCGCGTAACTGATGGCCGTGCATCCGCGACATCCTGTGGACGTGATGCCGGTCACCGCTACCCTGATCGCTCTAACTAGATCGGAGAGATGAATGCACGACCATTTGGGACACGAAAAGCAAGCCGCCAGCTGCTGCAGATCGCTCCAGCGCCTCTGCAGAAGCCGCACGACCATCACACCGCAGTTCCTGGTTGGGCTCGATGTCGGCTCGACCACGGTGAAAGCGACCGTGGTGGACGCCGCGAGCGACAAGATTCTGTGGCAGGACTACCAGCGCCACGAAACCAAGCAGCCGGAGAAAACGCTGGAGTTCCTGCGCCGCATGGAAGCCGAGGTCGGCATCAACCGCCACAACACCCGCATGTTCATGACCGGCTCCGGCGGCGGCGCGATCGCCGAGCAGATTGGCGCGAAGTTCGTGCAGGAAGTCACGGCGGTTTCGCTGGCCGTGGAGAAGCTGCATCCCGAAGTGTATTCGGTGATCGAGCTCGGCGGGCAGGACGCCAAGATCATCGTCTTCAAAGACGACGACGAGACCGGGCGCAAGAAGAAAATTCCGTCGATGAACGACAAGTGCGCCGGCGGCACCGGCGCGGTCATCGACAAGATCAACGCCAAGCTGAAGATTCCCACCGCCGAGCTCGCGATGCAGGGCTACCACGGGATCAAGCTGCACAAAGTGGCCGGCAAGTGCGGCGTCTTCGCCGAGACCGACATCAACGGCCTGCAAAAAGTAGGCACCCCGCCGGATGAATTGATGGCTTCGCTGTTCGAGGCCATCGTGCTGCAGAATCTGAGCGTCCTGACCCGCGGCCATACGCTGCGGCCGCACGTTCTGCTGCTGGGCGGGCCGAACAGCTTCATCAGGGGCATGCGCGAAGCCTGGCAGGCAAACATTCCGCGCATGTGGCAGGAGCGCAAAGTCGCGATTCCCGATGGCGCAAAGCCTGAAGATCTGATCAAGGTTCCGCAGAACGCGCAGTATTTTGCCGCCATGGGCGCGATCGAATTCGGCAAGAGCGAAGACGATTGCGTCGGCTGCTACCAGGGCTACGAAAAGCTGGTGCACTACATCGAGTATCGGACGCCAGGAAGAAAAAGCCAAGTCTGGCGGCCAAGGGCTTGACCAGCAGCGACGAGGAACTCGACGACTTCAAAGACAGCCTACCGCCGCAAGAAGTTCATGCCCGGCAACGTTCCAGCACGGATCAGACGGTCGGCGGATTTATCGGCATCGATGGCGGTTCGACTTCCACCAAAGCCGTTCTGCTCGACGAAAAGGGCGACATCCTCTGCAAGGCCTACCAGCTCTCGAACGGCAATCCGATCCAGGACACGATCGAGATGTTCGAGAACTCTGCGCGGCCAGGTGGAAGCGCAGAAGGCGAAGCTGGAAGTCCTGGGAGTCGGCCACGACCGGCTATGCGAAAGATATTCTGAAAGACGTCCTGCACGCCGACGTGGCGCTGGTCGAGACCGTGGCCCACACCGAATCGGCGCTGAAGTTTTACGAAGATCCGCACGTCATCGTCGACGTTGGCGGGCAGGACATCAAGATCATCATTCTGCACAACGGCCGGGTCAAAGATTTCAAGCTGAACACGCAATGCTCGGCGGGCAACGGCTATTTCCTGCAATCCACCGCCGAAGGCTTTGGCTTGGGCGTGGAACAATACGCCGATCTGGCTTTCTCCGCCCAATCGATGCCGGTTTTCGGCTACGGCTGCGCCGTGTTCATGCAATCCGACATCGTGAATTTCCAGCGTCAGGGCTGGCGGGCGGAAGAAATTCTCGCCGGCCTGGCGGCAGTGCTTCCCAAGAACGTGTTCCTGTACGTGGCCAGCATTCCGAATCTGGCGGCGCTGGGCACGCGCTTCGTTCTGCAAGGCGGCACGCAGAACAACATGGCGGTGGTGAAGGCGGAAGTGGACTTCATCCACAACAGCTTCCGCGCCGCCGGCAAGAAGCCGGAAATCATCGTGCACGAGTTCTGCGGCGAATCCGGCGCCATCGGCGCCGCGGTCGAATCTCTGCGGCTGTGGCGGAACGGCCAGCAGACCACGTTCGTCGGGCTGGATGCGGTGCGCAAAATCGAGTACCGCACCACGCGCAACGAAGCCACGCGCTGCAATTTCTGCAAGAACAATTGCCTGCGCACCTTCATCGACATTCGTACCGCTCCCAAGGATGACCTGAGCTTCGTTCCGATTCAGAAGGTCACCAAAGTTCCGTTGATGCACGGCGAGCAGCGGCTGATCATCGCCACCTGCGAAAAGGGCTTGGTCGAAGATGTCAACGACATGAAGGACATCAAGGCCGGCCTCGACGCAGATCAAAGACAAATATCCCAACTTCGTGGACATCGCCGCGCACGAGGTCTTCCGGCCGGTCAACCCGAAGAGTGTGGCCGATCCGATTCCCGTGGCGAAATTCTGGAACAAGTCGGCCAAAGAGCGCATTCCGCTCATGGAGAACCGCAAGAAGCTTCGCGTCGGCATTCCGCGCGTGCTGAACATCTACACCTACGCGCCGCTGTTCAACGGATATCTGGAGAGCCTGGGCGTGCAGCCGGAGAACATCGTTTACTCCGACTACACCAGTTCCGATCTGTACCGCGCGGGCGCCAGCCGCGGCGCCATCGATCCCTGCTTCCCGGCGAAAATCGGCATCTCGCACGTCTACAATCTGATTCAGGAGAAGCATCGCAAGAAGCCGCTCGAACGTGATCTTCTTCCCCATGTACGACGTGCTGACTTCGCCGCTGGTGAAGATCGTCGGCGCGAACGCCTGCCCGACCGTGACGGCGACGCCGGAAACAGTGAAGGCTGCATTCACCAAAGAAAACGACGTCTTCGCCGAACACAACGTCAAGTACCTCGACCCGGTTCTGAACTTCGCCGACCGCAAGCTGTTCGCGCACCAGATGCTGCAGGCTTGGCAGCCGATCCTCGGTCTGTCGCAGGAGGAAAACGATCGCGCCGTTGAAGTCGGCTACAAGGCGCTGGCCGACTACGAAAGCAGCATTCGCAGACGCGCCCGCCAGGTTCTGGACCAACTGGAGCGCGAAGACCGCATCGGCATCGTCATGCTGGGCCGGCCGTACCACCACGATCCCGGACTGAATCACGAGATCATGGAAGAGTTCCAGAAGCTCGGCTATCCCATCTTCTCGCAGAACACTCTGCCGCTCGACGAAGACATGCTGGAGCGGCTGTTTGGCGACGAAGTTCGCGCCGGCGTGATCAGTCACCCGCTCGACATCACCGACGCCTGGAAGAATTCGTACTCCTGCAGCACCAACCATAAAGTGTGGGCGGCGAAATTTACCGCCCGGCATCCGAACCTGGTGGCGCTGGAAATTTCCAGTTTCAAGTGCGGCCACGATGCGCCGATCTATGGCGTGATCGAGGGCATCATCGAGCAGTCCGGCACGCCGTACTTCTGTTTCAAGGATCTGGACGAAAACAAGCCTTCCGGCTCGATCAGGATCCGCGTCGAGACCATCGATTACTTCCTGCGGCGGTATCGCGAAGAAGTTATCCGGAAGCGCAAGGCAGTCCAAGACATCGAAGCCCAGTTGGCCGCGCTGGAAGCGGAACTGCGAGGGCAGGCACAACTCGAGCCGGAGGCGCAGGGTATGGCGGCAGATTAAAAGAACCTCAGTTCGGATAGGAAAACTCACTAGCAACGCGCATTTCAGGACACGCCCCCTGCTCAGCAGAGTATAGAATGTTGGCTCCAGGGGACAACATGCCTAACGCCAGGTTCCTTCTCGCTCTCGTTTGCGTAATTGGCTTAAGTGGATACGCGGCGGCACAGTCGCAGGCCGGTCCATCAAAAGTCGGTGCGTCGGCGGTATGGCAGGTTTCGCCGCAGTTCCTCGCTGCCGCCCGTGCTGCTTGCGACAAGACACCCGGCGACGTCAAATGCCTGATCGACCAGATGGCGAAAGCCGGTGCCCCTTCCGACGCCGTTAGTTTTACGCGCGAACTCGTCAAGCAAAGCCACGGCGAGTTCGGAATTATGACCGGTTTTCAAACTGAGAGCCCACTCGCGTTCGCGTGGATCACTTATCCCCTGCGCGCCAACACCAACTACGGTCTCTTGCTGGTGAATGGACGGCCACCAATCGTTAACGTCGAAGATCTTAAGCTGCTCGACACCAAAACGATGGAACAGAGCTTCCAATTTCAAGATCTCAAAAACCAATTTCCCAAAGTCGATTTGTGGCCGGGGGATCGTGACGGGAAGACATGGCCTAATTCGCAAACCGGTCCAAATGGTGGAACTCAGTTTGTGGTGAGCTATCCATTGCTCAACGGGTGCCACGCCTGCGCGCATGCGGGATTTGCCATTTTCACCTGGAATTTCGATGCCCAGGGGAAATTTCTCGGGACCTCATTCATGGGCCTGACTCCCCCGCCGCTAAAGTAGTTTCGCTTCGTCTTTGCCCGCCCCTGGCCGGGTTCATTGACTTGCCTGTTTCGCCGACGTAGGATTCTTGCTCCTGTGATCGGGCGAACCATCTCGCATTACCGCATTATCGATAAACTCGGAGGCGGCGGGATGGGCGTGGTGTACAAGGCCGAGGACACCCGGCTGCATCGCTTCGTTGCCCTCAAATTTTTACCTGAGCAGGTTGCCCACGATCCGCAGGCACTGGCCCGTTTTCAATTCGAGGCTCAAGCTGCATCCGCGCTGAACCACCCCAATATTTGCACGATACACGACATTGGCGAGCAGGACGGCGAAGCATTCATCGCGATGGAGTTTCTGGATGGGCTGCCCCTGACCCACCGCATCGCAGGGCGTGCGCTAGACACTGAAACCTTGTTGTCGCTCGGGCTAGAGATCGCGGATGCTCTGGACGCTGCCCACACTCATGGCATCATTCACCGCGATATCAATCCGTCAAACATTTTCCTCACCAAGCGGGGCCATGCCAAGATTCTGGATTTCGGCCTGGCCAAACTTACCGCGGGACGCGAGGCCAGTGTTAGCGGCAACACTTTTGGGGGTGTCACGCTGTCGCCGGAAGATCGAGACCGCCCAGGCTCTGCTCTGGGAACCATCCATTACATGTCGCCGGAGCAGGCGCTGGGTCAGCCGCTGGACTCCCGTACCGACCTGTTCTCTTTCGGCGTCGTGCTCTATGAGATGGCTACTGGAGTGCTGCCGTTCCAGGGACAGACCACGGCTGCAATTTTCGATTCCCTCATTCATAGTGTGCCCGAATGGCCCCTCCGGTTTAACCCTGCGACGCTTCCCGAACTTGAACGCATTGTAAGGAAGGCCCTCGAAAAAGACTCGAAGCTGCGATATCAGAGTGCTGCCGAGATGCGGGCTGATCTGCAGCGCCTGCGCCGGGAAATGGAGTTAGGACGAATCGGGCCTCCGGTGTCTGGCGGGCCAGCCGCGCGGACGGAGTCGAGGGAGCGAATCCGCGCTCTGTTCGCTGCGGCTGACTGCAACCGTCAGGCCTCAAGTCAAGGGCGTGACCTGGCTTTCGATAGGCTTCCTCGCGATCGCATTAGTTGCAATCGTCCTGTTCCTCCGATCACCAGATTCCCCGCCGGCTGTGATCTCTTCGCTGCAGATAACAAACGACGGCACATCGAAGCGTTCTCTGGTCACCGACGGCACTCGGCTCTACTTTTCCGAATATTTGAGCGGCCATTCGGTATTGAGGCAAGTTTCGACTGCGGGTGGAGAAACCGCACCCGTGCCAATCGTCGCTGGCGAGTGCCGACATCTATGATTTCTACCCGGGTCGTTCTGAACTATTGGTGAAAGGCGTGGCGGAAGGTTCAGAAACGGAGTGGCCGGTTTGGGTGTTGCCGGTTCCCGCAGGGTCGCTCCGCCCCGTGGCAAACGTTCTCGCACACGCGGCCACTTGGGCGCCCGATGGCCAACACATCGTGTATGCCAAGAAGTCGAGTTTGTACGCGTGCAATGCGGACGGAACCGATTCACGGGAACTCGTCGCAGTACCGGGAGTTCCATTTGCGCCGCGATTTTCTCCCGATGGCCGCCGCCTGCGCTTCACGGTCAGGGATACCAACCAGCGCACTTCATCATTGTGGGAGGTTTCGGCCGACGGCAAAGGCTTGCACCCGGTGTTGCCGGACTGGAACAAACCAGCGCAGGAGTTTGGCGGAACCTGGACGCCCCATGGAGAGTACTTCCTGTTTGAATCGACTCGCGACCACACTCAGAACATCTGGGCCCTTCGCGAAGGTGGGTCACTGTTTCGCAAAGCTGGCGTTGAACCGACGCAGCTGACGGTAGGGCCGCTGATGTTCAGTAATCCGACCCCCAGCCCGGATGGGAAGAAGTTGTTCGTGATCGGTCAGCAGCGCCGGTTCGATTTGATCCACTTGGCTAGCAAGTCGCCGCAGTTTTCCGTCTACCTCCCAGGCGTGTCGGCAGGTGAGGCCGATATCCAGCGTAACGGCGAGTGGATCACCTATGTAGCGCATCCGGAACTCACGCTGTGGCGAAGCAAACCGGACGGAAGTTCGCCGGACCCAACTCACGTATCGCGCCGATGCAGGCGCACATGCCGCGTTGGTCGCCGGATGGAACCCAGATCGCATTTATGGCGTCGCGCCCGGGAAAACCCTGGAAGATCTTCGTAGTGCCTGCCGAGGGCGGCACGCCTCATGAAGTGACCGCGGGGGACCACAACCAGGGCGATCCCACCTGGACGCCCACAGGCGATTCCATCATTTTCGCGGGAATGCCCTGGCTGGAGTACGGGACCGTAACCGGCCCCAACATTCACATTATCTGATTTGAAGACTTCGCAAATTTCAGATGTGCCGGAGTTCCGAAAATCTTTTCAGTCCCCGCTGTTCGCAGGATGGGCGCTACGTGGCGGCGCTTTCCACGGACTCCACCAAGCTGATGCTCTACGACATGGAAAAGAAAAGTTGGACGCAACTCGCGGAGTCGCGGTTTGGTTTCGAGAACTGGTCACACGATGGAAAGTATTTTTTGCGGAGGATTATTCCGACAAAACCGACGACTTGGTGCGCGTGAGTGTGCACAATGGCAAAATGGAACGCTTGCTCAGCATAAACAAGTTCCGCGCGGGTTCGATCCGTGGGAGTTCTGGATCGGGCTGGCGCCTGATGACTCGCTCCTCCTGATGCGGGATAGAAGCACGCAGGAAATTTACAGCCTGGATGTGCGTTTTCCATAGTTTCCGCCAGAAGCAATTGTTAGTCCGTCCTGTCTGTGATCTCCGTTACGAAACTATGTGCGTTCAGTCACCGGAACTGCCTTGGGGGCGTGAGAAACTTGGTGTCGGAACCTGAAAGCAGATTTGCGACCAGCCACGGGGCAGTGGTAGTAGAATGTTGCCAGACCTTGGTCGGGGGAGCCGAGAGGCGAACTCGCAGCCTGTCGTCGACTGTGCCTCCGCAACACTCCTGACGTCGCAAACCCGAATTCCTGCGCGGCCATGATTCACCAGATCTTCTCGATGACAAGAAGACTGTAATTAAGGAGACTGCAATGAAGATGCAAAACCGACTAGTCCCTCTGACTGCTACCGTGCTGCTGCTGTGCGCCGGTGCCCTTCCAATCCTGGCCCAGGACGGCAAACTTAAAATTCATGTAACCCCCAAACAGGCATACGCTTTCGTTGATGGCCATGCTTATGGCGAAGCGACTTTTCGTGCCTTGTACCTCAGCCCGGGCGACCACAAGATCGATCTGTACAACTACGGATATGCACCGGCGAGCAGCAATGTCTCGATTACAGCCGGACAAACCACCAAGCTTGAAGTTACTATGACGCCCATTAACACTCCGGTCCCGGGGCCAGTGGGTGCCATGACGATTGAGGGAGCAAACCGCGACGCGGTGTTGCTCAACGGAAAGACGCCCGATTTCTTCGTGGGCCACGGCGATGAGTTCAATCACGAATGGTGGTGGAAGCAAGAACTGGTGGTTCCCCCTGGCACCTATCAGGTTACAGTTCTGGCCCCGGTCACTGGTAGCGAAGTCTGGTCAGGGCCGGTCGAGGTTCCTGCCAACCAGCGCGTCGTTATCGATATTCCCAAGGGAGTTCGCAAAACCGTCCCCTGGCCTCGCGGAGAGAAGATGAGTGGTCTCGCCCGTTTCACAGCGGGAACGGCGAGCGCGACCGTCGCGGTAGCCAAACCCACGGCGCAGTTGTCGACCACCACGGCTCAGGTGAACTGCGGCGATGGCACGCAACTCAAGTGGACGGCATCGGACGCGCCTCAGGTGCAAATCACCCCGGTTGGGACGGTTGCGCCTTCTGGTGAGCAAAACGTTCAGCCCAAACAAACCACGGTCTATCAGCTCACGGCATTAGGTCCGGGCGGCACTGCGACGGCCAGCACGACGGTCAATGTGAACACCGCGATCCAGGCAGATTTTGGGCTTACGCCGACGGAGGTCAAGTACAAGCGCGTCGGTGATCAGGTCGTCGATCAACCCGGCAGCGCGTTGAATTGGACGGCTGCGAATGCGGGATCGGTATCGATTGACCCACTAGGTTCAGTCAGCCCCACTGGCAGCCGCACCCTGCAAGTTACTCCGCATAAGACCGACCCTGGCCCGGTCGATGAAACCGTCACCTACACTCTGACTGCAACCAACGATTGTGGCGGAACTGAAACCAAGACGGCAACGCTGCACATTGTTGGCTCGATTGAAGCAGATATCAAGGTTTCCATGCGCAGCGTTTACTTCCCAACCGACAGGCCGAGAAGCATCAAAACGAACGCCGCGTTGCTCCCGAGTGAGCAGGAGACGCTCACGTCCGTTGCCGGGGTTTTCAAGCAACTTCTCACGACCAATCCAGATGCCCGGCTGGTCTTGTCTGGTCACGCCGATAAACGCGGGGCGAGCGGATACAACAAGGCTCTCTCGGAACGACGTGCCGAAGTGGCCAAGAACTTCCTGGTGGAACAAGGGATTCCGGAGGCGAACATCGAAACTCAAGCCTACGGCAATGAGCAGAACTTGAGTGCCGATGAAGTCAAACAACTGCTGGAGCAGAACCCCAATCTGAGCGCAGAGGAGCGGCAGAAGGTGCTCCAGAAGCTGCCCACCATCGTGTTGGCAAACAACCGCCGCGTCGATCTGACTCTGAAGCCGCTGGGCCAAGAGTCAACTCGCCTTTATCCGTTCAATGCGGAAGATTACGCAGCCCTGATTGATCGGAACGGTCCCACAAATCCGAGTGTGGAACTGGCAGCGGAGAGGAAGAAGATTGGGAACTAGAATTTGAGCAAAGTTGTAGCGCTGTCACGGTCACGCCCGCACAGCGGCTTTCGCTGGCGCGTTGAACACGGTTGAGAGCCCGCACCGGTGGACTTGGATTCCTGCGACACCGAGAATCCAGGTCCACTGGTTTGGGTTCGTCGGTCACTGTCCTCGGTTGCGCTGCGCCACGAAGCCTTTGGGATGGTTTTTGCTGGCTAACTCATCGGAGCCCCGGGCCTGAATCTTCGCGCAAACCTGAACCACGTTTTAAGCTTTGCGTGACTGTCATCACAGACACATATTCGGCTGCTGGTGTGTCCTGTAAGTGGAGAACCTCATGCCCAGGACAATCATCGAGCCCTTCCGAATCAAGAGTGTCGAACCCATTCGCTGGACCACTCGGCGGGAGCGGGAACAATTCCTGCGGTCTGCCTACTACAATCTGTTTTTGCTTCCCGCTGACGACGTACTGATCGATCTGCTCACCGATTCCGGCACCGGAGCAATGTCTACGAAACAGTGGGCGGCGATTATGGAAGGCGACGAAAGTTATGCGGGCAGCAAAAGCTACGACCATTTCCGTGATTCCATCCAGGCCATCTTCGGCTATCGCCACGTGATCCCGACGCACCAGGGCCGGGCCGCCGAGCGCATTCTCTTCAGCGTGATGTGCAAGAAAGGCGATGTGGTTCCCAACAACACCCACTTCGATACGACCCGAGCCAATGTCGAATTCGTGCGCGCAGAGGCCGTAGATCTCGTGATTGCGGAAGGCAAGCAGCCAAGTTTGGTTCATCCCTTCAAAGGCAACATGGATCTGGAAGCACTGGAGAATCTGATCGCAAAGACGGGGCGGGAGCGCATTCCCCTGGTGATGCTGACGGTGACCAACAATTCCGGCGGCGGCCAACCGGTCTCCATGGAGAACGTCCGGCAAATCAGCGCGGTCTGCCGGCGTCATCGCATTCCGCTCTACTTTGACGCCTGCCGCTTCGCCGAGAATGCCTACTTCATCAAGCTGCGAGAGCCGGGCTACGACTCCAAAACGCCCAGGCAGATTGCCCAGGAGATGTTCAGCTATGGCGATGGCTGCACCATGTCCGCCAAAAAGGACGGAATGGCCAACATCGGCGGCTTTCTTTGCACTAACGATGACATTCTCGCGCAGCAGGAAAAGAACCTTCTGATTCTGACCGAAGGATACCCCACCTACGGAGGCCTTGCCGGACGCGATCTTGAAGCCATCGCCGTAGGCGTCCAGGAAGCGCTGGAAGAAGATTACCTGCGGTATCGGATCGCTTCCACCGCGTATCTTGGCAGCCACATCGCGCAACAGGGAGTGCCGATTGTGCAACCGCCGGGCGGGCACGCAATTTATCTCGATGCGCGCGCGTTTCTTCCGCACATTCCCGCAGACCAGTTTCCAGGCGTGGCTCTTGCCGCTGAACTCTACCTGGAGGGCGGAATCCGGTCGGTCGAAATTGGGGCGCTCATGTTTGGTGCGGCTGCAAAAATGGACCTGGTGCGCCTGGCGATCCCGCGGCGGGTCTATACCCAGAGCCACATCGATTATGTAGTCGAGGTCATCCTCGAGGTGTGGAAGAAACGCCAGCAGATCCACGGCCTCAAGTTGACTTACGAAGCGCCATTCTTGCGGCATTTCACTGCCCACCTCGAACCGGTCGAGCAGTTAGTGGCGGACGAGATAGTTGCGCGCTGATCGGCTTCCGCGGCGCTTTAACTGGCAATCGACCACAGGGAAGGTTTCTTTGGACTGTAAGTTTTGTCAGTAGTGTCTGTTCTCTCCAACTGTTAGAAAAGTTGCGGGGCATTGACCATGAAATCAAGAATGCTGGTTGTCTGCGCGATCTGCATCGGTGTGGCGTGCGCGGCGTTTGCCGACACGCTTCAGTTGAAGAACGGCCAAGTCATCACTGGAATTTTTCTCGGGCGAAGTTCAGCGGGAGTTCAGTTCCAGGGGCCCGACGGAACCAGCCGGATCTATCCTTCTGGGGAAGTCGATTCTTTGACTTTTGCACCTGTCCCTCCTCCTCCGCCACCACCGCCAGCGCCGCCACAGGTCATGGTCCCGGCGGGAACCGTGCTTTTTGTCCGCATGGTTGATGGCCTGGATACAAGCTCGGCCTACACCGGCCAGATGTTCTCGGCCACGTTGTCCTCCAATCTCGCTGCCAACGGCTCTGTGGTCGCATACGGCGGGACAACAGTCTATGGCCAAGTGGTTGAAGCAAACTCCGCCGGACGCGCTGCCGGCAAATCACAACTGAAGCTCCAGCTGACGCAGATCATAATCAATGGAACTGCGATTCCGATCATCACCGATGTTTTTGATTCCGAAGGCAAGAGCTCAGGAAAACGTTCCGCGAAGAGGCTTTTGGGCGGTGCGGGGCTGGGCGCAGCCATTGGCGCGATCGCGGGGAACGCGGGCATGGGGGCTGCCATCGGAGCGGTAGCGGGCGGTGTGGGCACGGTCGTACAGAAAGGCGACCAGGTCCAGATCCCGAGCGAGGCGCAGTTGTCATTCACGTTGCAGCAACCGGTAATGCTTCCGGCCGTGCAGTAGAAGGCGTGCTCAACTGAGAAGAACACAAGAAGATCCTGGAGGAATCATGAGAACTCAATTGACGGTCGCGGTTTTGGCCGTGATGGTGGCGACAGGGCTTTGGGCGCAGGAAAAAAAGGTCCAGGACCCGGCGGAGAGCAGGGAACTCAACGACCAGGCGTACATTCGGCTGCTTCGAATAGATCTGAAAGCCAAGAAGGAACAGATCATCAAGGAAGCGATGCAGCTGAACGATCAGCAAGCGGCCGCCTTCTGGCCCGTCTACCGGGCCTATGACGCCGAGCAAACCAAGCTTGGAGATGAGAAGCTGGCGATCGTCAACGACTACGCCCAAAGCTTTCTGACCATGAGCAACGAGAAGGCAGGTCAGCTCGCCCAGAAGGTCATGGCGTTAGACGACCAGAGGATCGCTCTCAGAAGGAAATACTACGAGCTCTTGAAGAAGGCGCTTCCGACGGTCCTGGTGGTTCGCTTCTTCCAGGTGGAGAACCAGATCCAGTTGGTTGTGGACCTGCAGATCGCCTCGAATTTGCCGATTATCGAAGAGGCGCAATGAACCAGGGACCATCCGAGTTAGGATGCCGCAGTCAATGGGGTAAACGGTTAGATTCCCAGTTCTCGAAAATCGCGAGACCTGGGGCACGCAGTGGTCACGCTAAGATCGATTCCTGAACGGGATATAATTCTCATCCGCGAGACTATGCGAACTGAGATGAACCGCTCAGATCACGGCAAGACGACAACGAGAATCGGGAGGCGTGAGTTCCTGTTTAAGACGCTCGCCTCCGGTGGATTAGTCTCGCGATATCTGGGAAGCCCGGCAAGCCTGCTCCTCGCAAAGAACATTTTCGAGCAATCCCCTCAAAATAACGCTTCAAGCCTAAACTCCAAAGAACTCGTCACTTCCAACGTCGACTTCTTTATTCGCAACCACTTTACGACTCCGAAGATTAGCGACGAGGCTTGGCGACTCGAGATCGGTGGTCTGGTTATTAAGCCGATGAAGCTGTCATATCCGGATCTCCTGCTGATGCCATCGGTTCGTCGCCCTTCCACATTAGAGTGCGCGGGAAACGCGTCGGGCGGTGCGGGCGTTGGGACAGCAGTTTGGTCGGGGCTGCCTTTGGGAGAGCTACTCCAGCAAGCGGGTCTCAAGCCGGGAGCAGCTACGATTGTTTTTCACGGAGCCGACTCTGGCGAGGGCGAGAACGTGCCGCCTGGCACTCACTTCGCTCGTGCAATTCCGCTGGCGAAAGCGATCGAGCCAGCCACGCTGCTGGCCTATGAGATGAACGGTGAGCCGTTGCCGGCGGACCATGGGTTTCCGCTCCGGGCGCTGGTTCCGGGCTGGTACGGAATGGACTCGGTAAAATGGTTGACGCGCATCGAGGTTCTGGATCAGCCTTTTAAGGGATATTTTCAGGATGAGAAGTACGTTGCATTGGGAGCGCACGGCACACCTCGACGGCTGACGGTCATGCAGGTGAATTCGAAGTTCGTGCGTCCGTCGGAGGATGAGGAGATTCGTGGCAAAACATACCGAGTGGAGGGAGTTGCCTGGGCAGGCGAGAGTAAGATTGTGCGGGTCGAGGTGCGGGTGGGCGGCGGAGCCTGGCAACCGGCGAATCTGTTGACCTCACCGGCGCTGATCTGGACTCCTTGGAGCTATGAATGGCAAGTGCCAAGCTCAGGTCGGTATTCGCTCGAGGTTCGGGCAACTGACGAGCAAGGCCGAAGTCAGCCTGAGGATCGCGACCCCGATCGAAAAGACCCATACGAGCTCAACACTCCTCAACGTGTCAACGTCAGGGTTCCGTAGCCTGAATTGAGCCGGTTCCGATGACGTCTCGCTGTTGACGCAGCGCCATTTTTTCCCGGCGGCTGTTGCTGAGCGTTCAGCCTCAACCCGCGAGGGCAGGATGCCCTCGCGACAGCCGGCAAGAAGCCGGCTCTACGCGAAGAAGATACGAGGTGAACTTGTTAGCTGCGAACTGGTATCCGGATCAATCCCGCGGACAAAAACTTCTTGTGGCCATTGGACTGTTGCTTTGTGGCTTGATAGTTGTAGCGCAGAGTGCTGCTCAGTCCCAAAGTCTCGCTGATCTTTCTGCGCAAGGAAAGGCCGCGCTCCGGGACCAGCAATTCGATCGTGCGGAAAAGATCTATGAGCAGGTCATCAAGATCGACCCTCGGTCGGCCGAAGCCCATTCCAATCTTGGACTGGCACTCTATATGCTAGGGACCTACCCGCTCGCGATCACGGAGCTTCACAAGGCGCTCGAACTCAACCCTCATCTTGATCGCACGCAGGTCTTGCTTGCTCTCAGCTACTTCAATGCCGGCGACTTCGACCGTGCAATTCCCTTGCTGGAAAAGGCCTACCAAAATATGAAGGACGATCCGGTCGTGGCCGCTCACCTGGGCTTGGCTTATTTGAGACAGGAGAACGATGATAAAGCGTTGGTGGTGCTCAGTCACTGGGTGGAGCTTGAACCGAACAGCGCGGACGCCTTGTACTTCAAGGGGAAAGCTGCGATGTATGTGGCCTCAAATTCGTTTGCCGAATTGACCAAGGCTGCGCCTGATTCCTATCGCATGCTGCAGCTGCGGGCTGAAATGTTGCGTCAGCAAAATTTGACGCCCGCTGCAATCACCGAGTACAAGAAGGCGATCGCGCAGAAGCCGGACGCAGCCGGGCTTCACTATGCTCTGGGGACTCTGTATCGCGAAGGCGGACGACTGGATGAGGCATTGGCCGAGTTTCAAGAGGAGCTGAAGATTTCGCCGAATGATGCGATGACCGATTATCTTATCGGGGACATTCACTTGCAGCGCAATGAACTGGACGACGCCGAAAAATATTTGATGCAGGCGTTGAGCGCACAGCCCGGACTCGTCGAAGCCAAACTCGATTTGGCTAAGACCTATCGTGCCCAAGGCAAGTCGGACGAAGCGGCGAAAATGCTTCAAGCGGTCGTGGTCGCTCAACCCGACGATCCGGATGCGCATTACCTTCTGTTTGGCTTATACAAAGATCGCGGGCAGACTTCAGAGGCTCGTAAAGAATTGGAGATTTTCCAGAAGCTTAAGCGCGAGGCCAACGAACAGGAGCAGAAGCGCATGCGGCTTGATTCCATTAATTAGCTAAATGCACTCCACTTTTTTCTCTGCAAACGATATAGCCTTGACAAATTCCGTCCTCCGCCCATATCGTTTCTAAGCGCTTATTTAGAACCTGCCCGCTGCGTCTTAACTAGTCACTTCGGGGAGCCCTGAGAGGTATTTCGAGCGATGTCTAGCGAAAGTGTTCTTGCCGCTACGCTGGTACAGCCCGGTCACTACGAAGTGCGTGAGTATCCGCTGCCGGAGCCGGGGCCAGGCTGTGTTCTGATCAAAATGGAGCTGTCGGGAATCTGTGGTACCGACAAGCACACCTATCAGGGTTACATCAATCAATACGCGGGCGTTGGAGACGGTAAGAGGATTCGCTTTCCGATTATTCAGGGCCACGAAAACGTGGGAACCGTCGCGGCGATCGGAGGCGACGGCAGCTACAACGATTTTGAAGGCGTTCCACTGGGCATCAGCGACCGTGTGGTGGTTGGCGCGAATGTTTCCTGCGGCGACTGTTACTACTGCCGGCACGATTTCCCGTACTATTTTTGCCAGAACATGACGGACTACGGCAACAACTTGAGTGCTGCCGATCCGCCGTATCTGTTTGGCGGCTGGTCTCAGTACATGTACATTGTGCCGGGAAGCTTTCTGGTTCGCGTTCCAGACGATTTGCCGTCCGAAGTCGCAGTGCTCACGGAAGTGATGGCGGTGACTGTCGGACTGGACCGGGCGAAGTCGATGTCGTCGTTCCCTAGCGAAGCTTTTCTCTTCGACAATACGGTCGTGGTTCTGGGCGTGGGCCCGCTGGGCATGTGTTTCCTGATGAAGGCGCGAATGCTTGGAGCGGGGAACATCATCGCGGTCGATCTTTCCGACTACCGCTTGCAGTTTGCCAAGCGACTTGGGGCCGACCATGTGTTGAACGTTGCGGAGACCACTCTCGCCGACAGGTTGGATTTTGTGCGCAGTCTCACTCAGGGCCGTGGCGCTGACATGGTGATTGAGACCGCGGGCGTGCCCCAAGCCGTGCCCGAAGGGCTCGAGATGCTGCGACTGGGAGGGCTACTGCTTGAAGCTGGCAACTTCTCCGATCTCGGGGAAGTGCCGATCAGCCCGTTTCGCCATCTCTGCTCGAAGAGCGTTCGAATACTTGGCGTCGGTGGTGAAGAACCGGCGAGCTATGGTCCAAGCATGCGACAGATGGCTCGCTATATGTGTCATTATCCTTTGCGAGAGTTTGTCTCACACCGCTTTCCGCTGCGTGACGTTGAAGCTGCTGTACAAAAGTCTATCGCGCCGGATTCCATGAAGGTTGCGATTGCGCCATGGGCCTGACTGCGACGTTCGGCTGAAGAAACTAGGTATGAATTTCATTTGCGGTGCCGCACGGGCGTGGACGCCCGCACCTACATTTACGAAGGAGAACATCCGATGGGAAAACTAGCAATCACGGGCGGAAAGCCTGTCCGAAAAAAGCGCTTTGATCCTTGGCCCATATTTACCGACAAGGAGAAGAAGGCGCTCAAAGATGTTCTGGAAAATCACAACTGGGGTGGGCAACCCTTTCCCGGCAAACACGCTGACGCATTCGGAAAGAAGTTTGCCAAGCTCCACACTGCGAAGTATGGCCAGTGTGTGAACACCGGCACTGTGGCAATCCAGGCTGCGCTCAAGGCGATCGACATCCGCCCCGGGGACGAAGTGATTGTTCCGGCCTATACGTGGGAAGGAACGGTCGGACCCGTGCTGCTGGTGAACGCGGTGCCGGTGTTCGTTGATGTAGATCCTGACACTTATTGCCTGGATGCGAATCTGGTTGAGCAGGCAATCACTCCCAAGACGAAGGCCTTTCTTCCTGTGCATCTCGGAATGAGGTTTGCCGACTTGGATGTGCTCATGGCGATCGCCAAGAAGCACAACATAAAGGTGATTGAAGACTGCGCCCATGCACATGGCGGCATGTGGCGCGGCAAAGGCGCAGGGTCGATTGGAGATCTGGGCGCTTTCAGTTTTCAGTCCAGCAAGCTGATCACGTCGGGCGAAGGCGGAGCCGTCATCACAAACAACCTGGAATACCACGAGCGGGTTCAGACCTACATCAACGCGGGGCGGGCGAGCGTCACCGACCAATTCAAACATCGGATCATCGGATTCAACTATCGTCTGGGTGAATTTCAGGCGGCGGTGCTGGGGGCTCAACTGGAGCGGCTTCCCGCTCAAGCCAAGATCCGCGAGAAGAACATGAAGTATTTCGAGAAGACGCTTGGTGGGACTCAGGGTATAGGACTGTTGAAGCCGGAACCTCGGATCACGCGCCTGGCTCCTTACGGGTACGTGCTGAAGTATTTTGCAGACCAGGTGAAGGATATCCCGCGTGCAGCCTTCGTCGCGGCTCTTCAGCAGGAAGGAATTCCGTGTGATGGTCTATTTTACGAGCCCGTCTATAAGAGTTCGCTATTTCCGGTTAATTCTGCTGATTTTCCTGCCCTGAGCTGGGGACGTTCTACACCCCTTGATCTGCGAACCATGTATCGGTGTCCGGTTTCAGAGCGGGCCGCGTACCACGAGGCGATCTGGTTCTCGCATCACTTGTTCCTCGGAGGCAAGGCGAATATCGACAGCATTTCCGATGGCATCTTCAAGGTTCTCGAGAACATTGAGGAGCTTCGTGGGCTCGAACATCGCGCGATTAAGGCGCAGGGAATGAGTCGCGCGGACCGCGAAAGCTGAGCACCGTCTTGGTTCGGAGGGACTTTTCTATGCCCGAGGGCAAGCGAGTCGGCTACGCGGTTGTGGGCTTGGGAAGTATTTCTCAAGTCGCGGTGCTGCCCGCGTTCGCACATAGCAGGAAAGCGAAATTAGTCGCGGTCGTTAGCGGGGACGAGGGCAAGGCCGTGAAGCTCGCGAAACAATTTGGAGCGGGCCATGCTTTCAGCTATGGGGAGCTTTCCGAATGCCTCAGCAAACCAGAGATCGAGGCGGTTTACATCGCGACTCCTCCTGGCGAGCACGAAAAATACGCCGTCGCCGCCGCCAAAGCGGGTAAGCACGTGCTTTGCGAAAAGCCTCTGGCGGCCTCGGTCAAGCAAGCTCGAAACATGGTCGAGACCTGCCGCCGGAACAAAGTTCAATTCATGACCGCCTATCGAAAGTACTTTGAGCCGAGTAGCGTCAGGCTCAAGGAGATGATTTCGAAAGGTGAACTGGGCCGGATTGATGTGATTCACACCCTGTTCTCTGAACTCCGTCCCTTCGGCGATCAGTCGCCTTCGTGGTTGTTTTCGCGCAAACTATGCGGCGGAGGGCCGTTAACCGATCTCGGCGTCTATTGTTTGAACACCTGCCGCTGGTTGGTCGATGAGGATCCGATTGCTGCCAGCGGGGCCGTAAGTTGGGTGCGCGATCGGAGACGCTACAAACAGGTGGAAGAAGGGATCGCGTTTCGACTGGATTTTCGCAGCGGCCTCGTTCTGCAAGGGACCGCAGCCTACAGCGCGGCTTTTTCTTCGTTCGTCCATGTTCATGGGGAGAAAGGTTGGGCCGAGCTGGCCCCTGCGTTCGCTTTCGAGGAAGAGCGGCGACTGAGTGGAAAGATTGCGGGGAAATGGTTTGCTAAGACATTCAAACCGATCGACGAATTCGCACTGGAGCTGGATTATTTCTCGGAGTCCATTCAGGAAGACCGCAAGCCGGAACCCGATGGCGAGCAGGGTTTGCGGGACATCATCATTATTGACGCGATCTATCAGGCCGCAAAAAAACGCGGCACGGTGAAGATCAAATACTAACTGCGATAAAGGACCGCTTATGGCGAAGTTGGGGATGGGTGTACTTGGGGTGGGCACGATGGGGAAGCAGCACGCTGTAAATATTCGCCGCTTGATCCCCGAGGGGCAATTGATAGCCGTCGCTGATGCTGACCTAAAGCGCGCCCACCGAGTAGCCACCGAACTCGAAATCGAGCACGCCTACGATAGCGTCGAAGCGCTGGCGGAGCGGAAGGACATCCAGGCCATCGTGGTTGTGACTCCGGCGAAGTTTCATGGGGCCGCGATGCGAGTTTGTGCCCAGGCAGGTAAGGATATTTTCTGCGAAAAACCCTTTACGCTGACCGTAGAGGAAGCGGACCAGATGCTGGACCTGACGGCGAAAGCTGGGGTGCGAGTTCAGGTAGGCCACGTCCGTCGCTATGATCCTCCGAATGTGAAAGCCAAGAAGCGCATCGAGGCTGGAGAGATCGGCGATCCCGTAATCTTCAAATCACTGGCACGCGATCCCGCGCCTCCGCCGGTCAGCTACATGGCTAGTGGAGTCAATGGCATGTTCTTCCAGGATTCGACTGTCCATGAGTTTGATCTGGGCCGCTGGCTGATGAACGACGAGATCTCTGAAATCCATGCTTACGGCGCGGTTCTCGTCTTTCCTGAGATCGCGCAGTTCAATGACATTGATACCGCCCTTCTTAACATGAAGTTTTCGCGTGGCACGCTGGGCGCGGTCGAGAACTACATGCAGTCGGGATACGGGTACGACATTCGTACGGAGATCGTGGGTTCCAAGGGAACCATCATCATGGGATATCTGCAGCAGACCGCCGAGCTCGTGCTCACGGCAGCGGGGGCTAAAACCGATATCGTCGATCACTTCCTGGCCCGGTTCCCCGAGGGATATCTCAACGAAATGCGTGACTTTGTTCAAACTATTCTCGCCGATCGTGCGCCTAAGGTTGACGCATTCGATGGCCGTCAGGCAGTCGCGGTTGCAGCTGCAGCTGAGCGCTCTTACCGTGAAGGTTGCGCGGTGAAAGTCCAAAATCGAACTCGCGCGCGCAGGTAACCAGCAAGGGCTGCCGGTAGCGCCACCTCGTTCTCAAGAGGGGCTCGCATCAGGCCCGATTTGACAAAGGGCGTATCCTGAACGTGCCCGCGGAGAATTGGAACCATGAGCTTAGTGTTGGTGTTGCTCCTGCTGCTTTTGGCGACCGGGGCCTACGGAGTTTGGCACAGCACTATCGCTGAAGAGTTCACCGCCCGCGAGGTTCAGACTTGACGCGCGAAATACCGTTACCGGCCCAAGTGGTATCACCGCGCTCTGCATCTTGTGGTAAGTTCTGCGTTTGTGATTGCAGCATTGGCTGCGCTAATTAATTTGTGGAAATCAAACTAGTCCGACCAGCCTATTCGCTGGGTTTGCCTCCTTGGGAAAGAACGAACTGCTTGACGGCACTGCGGCTCTCTTTAAGTTCTTCCTGATGCTGACGAGATAGCTCCTGGTAGCGGCCAAGTTCCTGGGTCGCCAAATCCATTTTGTTCATGTCTCGATAAACCTGCCCCAGCCGGTAATGCGCAACATCGGACTTGGGATACTGGCGGATGGTTTCAAGGTATTCAACCACCGCCTTCTCATCCTGTTTTCGCGCAGCGTACAGGCCACCAAGTTCGAGGTGCGCCTCCGGGAAGTCTGGCTGCAGCCGGACGGACTTTTCTAGGAAGGCCTGCGACCGATCAAAAGCACCCTCCTGTCCCTTGGAAACCTCCACGCGAAACAGTGCCGCACCGTAGGCAAAGGCGAGTTCAGCATTCAGCGGATGGGCAGTCGCCAAATGGTCCAAACGGGGCAGGAGCGCATCCCAGTCCTTGGGCGCAAGGAAGCTTAGGACGGTCTTCCAGGCCTGAAAAACCGCTGGCGACTCGGGATCAATCTCCAGCGCCGTGATGAAAGCGTCCGCCGCTTCCTCGTACTCGCGTACTGCGTAGTGACTGAATGCCAGCCCAAGGAATTGCCGCGAGGAGTGCGGAAACTTGTGCGCGCCCACCCGATAGACTTCTGCCGCCGGCCCGAAGGTGAAGTGCGAAAGATACTCCATGCCGAGGTCAAAATAATATTGTTCGTTGTTGGGATCGAGTTCGACCGCCCGCTGAAAGCTTTGAACTGCCTCGACAAACTCGCCCGACTCTTCATCCAGCCCGCCCAGCAGATTGTAAAGTGCGGCCGACGGTCGTTCTTTCAACGTCCTTCGGATGAGATCAATTGCGGCCGGAGTTTTCCCAACGTTTTTGTAGGCCAACGCCAAATCTGCGGTTGCCGTTTCGTTTGTGGGGTCGAGGCGCAGGGCCTCTTCAAATCGTGGGATCGCCAGTTCATACGCGCCGCCAGAGCTTAAAAGCACGCCGAGCGCCAGGTTTTGCGACGCGGACAGATTTTCCGGTGGTGAAGGCAAGACTGTTTTTGACGGCGTAATTCCTGCGGTGAGGGTCGAGCGCACCAGCGCCACATATATTTCATATGAGCCGGAATTGATCGTGTAGGCGCGGCGATAAAAATCCGCAGCCGCCCCAAATTGCTGCAGATCTTCGGCCACCACCCCGGCCAACGAGTAATACTTGACTGCGGACTCTGGGTCCTGAGGAGCGGAGATCTGATTCATAAACTTCTTCGCCGAGGCGGGTTGTTTGTTTTCTCGTAGCGCCAACGCTAGTTCGTATCCCGCCTGAAAATCTCCGGAATGAAGATCCCACGCTCGTTGCAAATAAATAGCCGCCTCGGCGGGCTTGTGCAGAGCCTCAAGACAAGTTCCCAACCCGAGCAGAGCGGTGAAATTCTTGGGATCGAGTGTCTGGGCTTCACGAAAAGCGGCCGCCGAATCCTCGAACCGTCCGACCTTGGAGAGCAGCACGCCGAGGTTGGTGTAGCCCATTGCCGATTTTGGATCGAGGCGGATAACGGTGCGAAAGCTCTGCTCGGCTTCGTCATCGCGGCCGAGTTCGCTGTTCGCCAGACCCTTGAGGTTGTAGAGAGAAGGATCGGTGACGCCGGCCGCGATGGCGCTATCGATGACCGCGAGCGCTTCATTATTCTTGCCGTTTTGCAGAAGTCCAAGGGCCTGCTCGAAGGCGGCTTGAGCGCTGGTGTTTTGAGCGGACGCAAGGCCTGGCATTCTTGCGATGAAGGTTGCTAGGAGAACGGTGGCCAGGGCGATCGAAGTGGCGCTGTTATTGTAACGCCGCCGCCCCGGCGACCGTCGTGGGGGCGAGCCGACCGTACTGACGGGGGCAGGATGCCCTCGCGACAGCCGGCAAGAGGCTGGCGCTACAAAGAGGCCAGAAGTGTTCAAAACGCTTCCTGTGAAATGATTCCTTTGCCTTCCTGAATCACGACGAGCCGATTGGCGGGAACATGTTCCAGGGATTCTTCCGCGCCGCCCAGCCAGCGGACTTGAAGCCGAGCCTCTTTCGCAGGTCCGAGACCGAAGTGCAACCGGAGATCGCCTTGCGAACAGAAACTGCCTCCGCTTCGAACCTCTTGCACCTGGCGTCGATCGTTCGCAGTCACGACCACACGCGACCCTATGGCAGCGCGATTGGTGGTGGTTCCGAGCAGTTTCACCAGCAACCATGAGTTCGTCGATGGCGATTGATTCCGCAGCAACGAAGGATAGTCGTTAAGGTTATTGACCACCATGCCGATGCGTCCGGTATTAAAGATATCCGCAAAGGCTGCGCCGCGACCGCATCGGGACTCAAGAAAAGCGGGGCCAGCCTGGTCAGAGATGTTGGCAAAACGATGGCCATCAACGTTACGCATCAGAATGAGCTTGCTCTCCGTCTGCGGGAGTTGGTGGTGCAGGCCGGTTCCCGGAGGATAAATGGAACCGCTGACAATCGCGATGTCGGGCTGACCGTCATCGTCAAAGTCCATGAAGCCGGTGCCCCATTTCACGGACTTAGTTTCACCTCCGAGTCCAGACGCCGCGGTCACATCGGTGAAGAAAGCCTTACCCTCGTTGTGATAGAGGTTCGGCATCTCGTCGGAAAAATTCGTCTTCACGAGATCGAGAAACCCGTCGCCGTCATAATCGGCGGAATCGGCGCCCATTCCGCCCTGCGTACGGCCGTTCGCGTCGTAAGCCACACCGGCGAGCATCCCGGTTTCGCGGAAGGTGCCGTCGTGGTTGTTCATGAAAAGCAGGCTGGGGGTTGAGTCGTTGGCAACGTAGATGTCGGGCCAACCGTCGTTGTCGTAGTCAGCCACGCAGGGAGTAAAGCCGTATGTCAGACCGGGTTTGCTGATGCCCGACGCATCGGAAACATCGGTGAAGGTGCCGTTGCGATTGTTTCGGTAGAGGAAGTTTCTGGTTCCTTTGAGTCCGGCGATGCCGTAGATCACAGGAGACTGCTCGCCCACAAGAGCGGGATTACTCTCGTAAAGTTTCGTGCCGTATTCGTAATCAACGTAATTGCTGACGAACAGATCAAGATGGCCATCGCGGTTGTAATCCAGAAATGCTGCGCCGGTATTCCAGTGCTCCTCCGGTTGTAGCAGGCCGGATTCGCGGGTTACGTCGGTGAAAGTGCCATTGCCATTGTTGTGGTAAAGCACGTTTTTCCCGTAATAGGTGACGAAAAGATCCAGATTGCCGTCATTGTCGCAATCCCCGACGCAGACACCTTGACCCCAGCCGTGGCGTACCAATCCTGCCTTTTCGGTGACGTCGGTAAATGTTCCGTTGCGATTATTCTTGTAGAGGTGGTTCGTGGGTTCCTCGCCTTTAGGAAATTCTTTCAAGCCCCAGCCGTTGACGACGAAGATGTCGAGCCAGCCGTCGTTGTCATAGTCGAATAGCGCGATGCCGCCGCCAGTCGTGGAAAGCAGAAAGTCTTTGCTGTCATGACCGAGGAGAACGGTTTTTGATGTGAGCCCCGCCTCTTTTGCGACATTGACAAACCGTGGCGAATAACTCGGAGGGGTAGAGACGGGAAATGCCGCAGCGGAGAACGGACGCAACAGGCAACCGGTTGCCGCTGTGGCCATGCCTTGGAGCCACCGTCTTCGATTCAGCATGGCGACATTCTAAATGCCGTATTAAAGAAGAGAAAGACAAACCATGCGCTAGGAGAACCCTGGTTGAGTATGAACTGTATCGCAGCGCCGCGCGGGCGTAGACGCCTACGCCTACACGATCACGCGACTGGCGCTTGAGTTCAGATCCCAAGCCGGTGCAGATAGTCTCTGCCAGCACTGGCATTGGCTAAAGGTGCATCAGCGCCAACGCCGCCGGGCAGAACATCCGCCTCAACCACCACCCAGCCGTCAAAGTGACCGCGCTGCAGGAGTGAGATAACGCGCGAGAAGTCGATGCTTCCCTTGCCCAGCGGCGCGAAGATTCCATGCCGCACGGCTGCGTGAAAGTTCATCCGCTGCTGCCGCGCCTCGACGGCCTTGTGGTCATACATATCTTTTAAATGCACGCACCAGACGCGAGAAACCTGCTTCTCGAGAAACTCAATCGTGTCGCCGCCACCGTAAACGTAGTGACCCGTGTCCAGGCAAAGGCCCAGTTCATCGGCGGGAAACAGCGAGAAAAGGCGGTCAATCTCCTCGGGAGTTTCCACGTGGCTGCCGGCGTGGTGATGAAAGGCGACCCTCAATCCGAACGCCTTGCAGCATTTGATGACCTCACGGATCGCAGTTGCGGCCGCTTGCCATTCGGATTCGCTCCAGGAAATCTGATTCGCATCGTTGCGGCGTCCTGACGTTGCATTCCGCTGAGGAGTGATCTTGTCGGAGAGCACCAGGAGTCGCGCCCCGGCTTCGCTGATCAGCTTAGCCGAGCGGGTCAGAAAGGCTAGGCCGTCTGCGTGTGCGTGTTTGTTGCCGAGTTCGATGTCGACAAACGCAGAACAAAGTGTGAGCAGCCGCTTCGCCAGCTCGTCGCGAAGCACTGCGGAATCTGCGGGAAGAAATCCATACGGACCCAGTTCGGTGCCGGAATATCCGGCAGCCTTGATTTCGTCCAGAACCCGGTTGTAGGGATAGTCGCGAGGGAGTTCGACGTGCTCCATAATTCCCCAGTTGATTGGTGCGCTAGCTACCTTGATCGCCATCCTTGGACCTTCTTATCCAAAGAGGCACAAGTCCCCCTGGAGGAATTTTCCTGCTGTCCTAATTCCGCGATCGCACCGAGCCGGTACGTCAAATTTGGAGCAGCCGACAGATTAGAACTGGAGCTTCATGCCGAATTGGATCTCGCGCTGGGCGTCAGGCAGTGTTTGAGTGATGGCTGCGCCTCCCGCTGCGTTCGTAAATCCAGCGCCGCTGCTTCCGCCACCTGATCCCACATTCGGAAGGTTAAAGTTAGGGTGGTTGAAGATGTTAAAGAACTCTGCTCGGAAAACCAATCCAAATCTCTCACTCAGCGGGAATGTCTTGTAGGTTGAAAAGTCAAAGTTCACGAGATCGGGACCGCGGAGCACGGCGCGTTCCGCGTCACCGAACAAGTGTGCATTCAATTGGCCGGGAGCAAGCGGGGGAATAACAAAAGCGGCCTGGTTGAACCAGCAATCGAGAGTCTGGTGTCCAGGTTTGCTGCAACCGAGAGCAGCCTGCCCAGCGATATCAAAGGAGAAATCTTTCGGATTGTGAATCATATCCGGACGCGGCGGGAACGCTCCGGTGTTGGTAGGGTCGAAGTTAAGCAGAGCATCGAACGCTTCTCCGCTGTGGACCGTGGTGACTCCGGCGACTTCCCAACCTCCAAGGACCGCCTGCGTTACGCCGTGGGCCTCGCTTCCAAAGTGCCTGCCTTTGCCGTAGGGCAAATCGTAGACATAGCTCACAACCAGTTGGTGGCGGAAATCCGGGGTGGTGGGGCCCTTTTCCGCGGCAATATTGTGAGCGTTTTGGACGTCGCACTGGTTCACATTGCCGTCCGCGGTGCCCAGTGATTTCGCGAAAGTGTAAGCAGCAAGGACATTGAATCCGCCCGAAAAACGATGCTGTATGGAAGTCTGGAATGCGTTGTAGAACATGCTCAGCCGTGCGACGTCAAGCGGCAGGACCACGTTCAGACAGGGCCGAGTAGCGTAATAGGGCCGCCCGTAGTTGGACCCACAAACACCGGTCCCCGTGAAGTTCGTATCCAGGGGCTGCAGAGGTTGATTGAGGTTCGACGATTCGTGGTCGAACAGGTTTGAACTCTTGGTGCCCACGTATCCGGCGCGGAACAGCCAGTTTTGACTGAGTTCCTGTTCAATCGTCAAATTCCACTCGTAAATCCGGGGAATCCGGCGAATTGGTTGATACGTTGACCCAATCACCCCTGTACTGCGTACCGTTCCCGTGGGATCGTTGGGATTGATTGGTGTGAATGTGGTCGGGAAAGCTTGCAGTAGTTGGGTGGTAGGGTTAGGAACCTGGGATGTGGAGTAGTTGAAGGATTGAACCGCCAAGCTGGGCGGATTCAAACCCAGGTCGTCGAAAATATTGCCTTCCGGAGCATAGAAAATTCCACCTCCGGCGCGGACGACGGTTTTCGGCCGTACCGTCCAGGCAAAGCCTACGCGCGGCGCCCAATCAGTCATGTCAAAGCCGACTCCGCCGTGGGACGAGGTGTTGACGGTGAGGGTGTTCAGATTAAAGTTGCCAACGGTGGGTCCACCGGCCGGCGAGCTGACCTCATACCTTAAGCCGAGATTCAGGGTCAAGTTGGGAGTCACGCGGATGTCGTCCTGCACGAATTCGGACAAGTCCCAGTATCGCGTCGGGTCGACGATTCCGAAAAGGTGGTCCTGCAGCGTGAAAGCCGGAATTCCTAGCAAGGTGTCGGCGAGCCCAAGACCCCCTATTGCCGAGCCTGTGTACTGGCCGGAAAACTGGAGTTCGCCCGAGGGTGCCGTCTGCTGGAAAAAGTTCCGCTGCTGCCGGCGGAAATCTACGCCGAACTTTAGAGAATGTTTTCCGTGCGTCCAACTCAGGGTGTCGGCGAGTTGGTATACGTTCTCCGCGATCGTTTCCGGCACCCAAAGCGAATCCCCGAGTTGCTGGTAGCCGCTGATGTTGATCTTGGTCAAGCCGGAAGAATTGCCGCCATGGTTGGCATTAGGAATCCCAACCATGTTTCCTGCGTTGGTGCCGAAATCGATAGGCAGGGTGGCGTCCTTGAAGCGGATGTATCCCGCCCGAAAGTCGTTCAGCAATCCCGGATTGAAGATGTGACTCCAGTCCCCAGCCAGACTTTGTACCTTGTTATCCAAAGTGCTCGAGGTCCCTGAACCGGCCCCTCCGTCCACGTTCGGGAAGTAGGAGGGGTTCGTCGCATTGGGGGTGGCAATTGCATAGTGGGCAAAAAAACGATCCTTCGACGAAATGTTGTAGTCGAACCGGGTCTCAAAGGCGGTCTCATCAAACTTATATTTTCCGTTGAAAATGAAGTTATTCGTGAGCCCCGCCCCGGGAATATTTGGAAAAGGAAATAGATTGACGATGCTCTGACCCACGCTGTTGATTGATCCAGCTGGAATTGTATTGCCGAACGGCTTGCTGGGATCGAACGGGTTGGGAATGTTAACGTTCCCCAAATCGCTGAAATTCCCGCTATGCATCAGTTGGCTGGGAACAGTGCTGATGAAGGGCTGCTCCTCGCGAATGTCGGACCGCTGGATCGAACCGAAGATAAAGATCTTGTCTTTTACGATCGGCCCGCCCAACTGACCGCCGTACTGGTTTCTTTGGAAGCCCAACTGACTGGTTGCGAAATAATTACGCGCGTCTAGCTTGTCGTTTCGGAGAAATTCCCACGCCGCTCCGTGAATCTGGTTAGTCCCGGAGCGAAGCACGATGTTAACCATCGCGCCACCGCGACCAAATTCAGCATTCATTGAGTTTTCTTCTACGCGAAACTCCTGGATGGAATCGGGCGGTGGCTGGATAACCACCGTGCCGTTGCCGAATTCATTGTTGTCCAGTCCATCGAGAAGAAAGTTATTGTCGAATATCCGAAGGCCGTTTACCGACAGGGAAATGCCGGGCCGGTTGTTGTCCGTAGATCCCGCCCCCGCGCTGGTTCCTGTGGCCCCCTGGTTGGCTCCGGGGCCAAGGTACGCGAGTTTGAAGAAGTTTCTGCCGTTCAAAGGCAGTTCGACAATTCGCTTCTCGTCTTCAATTGTTCCCAAAGAAGATGTATCAGTTTGCAGTAGAGGAGCCGTCCCCGTCACTTCCACGGTCTGGGTCACGCCGCCGACCTTCAGCGCAACGTCCACTCGAACGACTTGTCCAATGCCGACCTCTACGCTGGACTGAATCGACTGTTCAAAACCTTCCTTCTTAAAGGCCACCTTGTAAGTGCCAATCTTCAGGTTCGTGGCGCCGTAGGACCCCTCACTATCGGTGGTCACCGTGATCGAAGTGGCGGTTTGAATTTCAGTGATCGTTACAGCGACGCCCGGCACCCTCGAGCCCGAAGGGTCGGTAACCACGCCGACAATTCTGCCGGTGGTCACCTGTGCCAGAACAAAGGGTTGGAACGCAACTAACAACGCCACCGCACAAACGAGAAGACTTCCTTGGAAACACCGACGCGTTGCCATAGTTATTTCCTCTCCACACGTTATGCGCTGCTAGCTCACCCCGGAACAGAGACAAAAAGGTGGAACAAATAACCGGTTATCATATAACCGGCTGAAGCACTGACTGTCAAGCTCTTTTTTACAGGAAACATAGTGCGAAGCGTGCGATATCGCACATCGATGGCGGTTAGCGGCTGATCGGAACCGTGCGGTTCTCCTGGGCCGAACGGTAGATGGCTTCAATCGTGGCTATGTCGCGCAAACCTTCCATTCCGTCGGGCTCCGGATCGCGTCCCTGGTGAATCGATTTTGTGAATGCGTTCAATTCCAGAACAAACTCGTCGATCACTTTGAACTTCTGCTCGAACCATCGGCCCTGGATCTTGCCAAAAAGACGCCGCTCCTCTTCGAAGGCAAAAGCCGGATTCAGCGCCGCCCAACCCCGATCACCGTGGACCTGCACAAAGGAAGCGGCCATCGAGCTATAACTAGACAGCCCTTGACAGACGAGGCCGTTGGGATGCGTCAAGCGAAAAGCGATACTGTCTTCCACTTCGCTGAAGCGCTTTGGGTCGTCGGTCCAGCGGTAGGCCGTCGCATCGATCGGATCACTGCCTGCCACCCAACGCATGGTATTAACACAATAGATGCCGATGTCCATCAGCGAGCCCCCGCCGGCCAGCTTCTGATTCAGTTGCCAGGTCTTGGCTTTGCCGGGATCGACGTGCTCCGTGTAGCTCGAGAAAATGTGTCGGAGCCGGCCCAGCTTACCGCTCGTCACTAACTTCTTCAACGCCACACTGCCTGGCTCAAAGTACTTGCGGTAAGCAATCATCAAGCGAACGCGATTGGCTCGGCAGGCCTCCACCATTCGACGACAATCTTCGACCGAGTTAGCCATGGGCTTTTCACAGAGCACATGCTTGCCGGCCTCCGCCGCTCGAATCGTCTGTTCGGCGTGAGCGCCATTCACCGAGGCGATAAAGACCGCATCGACACCTGGTTGGCTCAGACACTCGTCGTAATTTTCGTAGGCGTAGCAATGCTTCACCCCAAACTTTGTGCCGAGTTTTTGAGCTCTCGATCGATCATGGCTCACCAGAGCCACCAGTTTCGACGTTTTGCTGTGTCGGAATGCGGGAAGAACGGCAGTTTCGGCGATGCTACCTAAGCCCACTACTGCGTATCCGATGCGTTTTGAGACGGGCACGAGTTGAAATCCTTTCAGGAAAATTGTGAGTCGCTCTGGAATCGTCCGACCCTGCAATTACTACGAACTGTCGCCCTCAACGCTCTGCCAGCTTTCCGTCTCCCAACTGCGCTCGATCGCTCCCATGACCTTCGCGACACGCAAAGCTTCGGCAAACCCAGGTTCCCCCTGACGTTTTTCTGCGATCGACTTGAGGAACTGATACGCTTCGATCGCCTTCAGGTCATCGTAGCCAAGCCCCGTGCCGGTTGCAGGATTGAATTGCGCGTGGAAGGGATGGGCGGGACCGCTCACAATGCGGGTGTATCCGTCGTGCGCCGCATTTTCGTCCGGGCAGAAAATATTCATCTCGTTCATGCGTTCGAAGTTCCAACTCAGCGCCCCTCGGGCCCCCTCCACCTCGAAGGACCAGTCGCATTTGTGTCCCTGAATCACCCGGCAGACTTCCAGGCTCCCGTGAGCGCCATTGGCGAACTGCACCAGAGCACCCACGTAATCCTCGTTGGTGACATCCTGCAACGGGCCGCTCGTCACTGCGGCGGAGTGAGCGACGGGCACAGCGGATCGCACAAGGGACTCGGCCGAGGGGCGGCGCTTGACGAAAGTTTCTCGGTTCCCCACTACCCGCTGGATCGGACCGGCCAGGAAAAGGCTCATGTCGGCTACATGCGAGAGCAGATCGCCGGAGACTCCCGAGCCGGAGGATTCTCGCTGAAAGCGCCATGAGAGCACAGTCTGAGGGTTCGAAGCGTAGCCGGCAAGGAAACGACCCCGGAAGTGAGTGAGCTTACCGAGTTTTCCTTCGCGGATCAGTTGCCGCGCATACTGCACCATCGGAGCCCAGCGGTAGTTGTATCCGACGAAGGTGAGAACACCAGCTTCGCGGGACAAGCGCTCGATCTCGGAGGTCTCACGCGAGTCCCTGCCCACGGGTTTTTCGCAGAAGATATGCTTTCCGGCGGCCGCGGCGCCTTTCACCACCTCAATATGCATATAATTCGGCGTCGCGACATTCACAACCTGAACTCGCGGGTCGGCAATTACATCCTGCCAGCGGGTTGTGTAACTCTCGAAACCAAATCGCTCCTTGGCTTCTTTGGCTCTCTCCTCAACTTCATCAGCGCAGACAACCAGCCTCGCCTCGAAGCCACTATCGTGAAAGCGATCGGCAACGGCGAGATAGGCACGGCTGTGTACCGTTCCCATCCAACCCATCCCGATGACGCCCACACCGATGACTTGGTTCATATCACGCGACGTCCGCATTCGGAATCATGAAGTCTCGCACCAATGCATCGAGCTCGCTGCAGGCTGCGATGAACTGGCGCAGCGTGCGGCGGCTGGGAGGGAATGAGTCGAACTCATCGACCGAGAGGCCCCCCTCGCTGTAAGCGCGGCGGAAATCGGCGAATTTCCTGGACAACTCCTCGACGATCTTTCGGTCTACGGAATTGTCGATGCGCGAGCACACCTTTATATCACTGGCATTGAAGCGGACCTGCCACGAATACGGTGGCGAAATGACAACATCGCCCCCGATCAGTTCGCTCCAGTGCATGTGGTTGCGAAACGCCGCGGAAAGCAGACGAATCCGGTAGCCTCGCTCACGAAATATCTGATACGCCTTCTTGAACACCGCGACGCCCGCCCATTCCAGGTACCCGGGATCGATCGCAATGTTCTCTTTTTCAACCACCACTTTCAGCCAGTCATCGAGGCGCCCAACCATAATCGTGCACACCGGTCCCATCGTGGTTATGCTTTTTCCTTCTTGCTCGCGCCGCTTCAGCCCGCGTTCAACGGCTTCAGCGACCGCGATGCACTGCGGCAAGCTGAAAGAAACCGTCGCGTTGATGCTGATGCCGCGATACGTAGCTTCTTCAATCGCCGGAATTCCAGCGCGAGTGACCGGGATCTTCACGATCATGTTAGGAGCGAGCCGGTTGAATTCTTCGGCCTGCTCCACGATGGCTTTCGTGTCTCGAAATAATCTCGGGTCGGTTTGTATGGACAGCCGGCCGTTCTTGCCATTGTGCGCATCGAAGGTTGGCCTCAGCAGACCAGCGGCCTTGATTGAGACCTCACGAACCAGTTGCCAGCCGATCTGATCTTCGGTCGCGGTAGATCGTTCCTCAATCAAGCTGCGAATCCGGTCCTTCCAAAAGCTCATTTCCTTCTTGAGGACCCCGAGCACGATGACCGGATTGCAAGTGGCCCCAACGGCCCCGTGCTCGATCGAATAGGTAAGCTCCTGGATCGAGGCCGAGTCGTTCCACAGAGAGGTCTGCGTCGTCTGGGTCATCTCATGCAGTGGACTCTTGTAAGTTGCAGGGGCGATCGTCATAAAATCCTCCAGCCGCCAGTTGCCGTCAGCGTGCTGCTCGGTTCACACTGCACGGTTTGCCTTCCCGATAAGAAGTCTCAGCCGCCACCGCAATCTCGAGGGCACGGAGGCCATCCTCGCCTGTGACTCGAGGCGGGCGGTCATTCAATACGTTGTCAACAAAATCTCTAACCTCGGCTACGTACGCATCCGTAAAGCGTGTGAGGAAATGATCGGCCAAAGTTTGCGTTCCGCCATTTCTTGTCAGGAAGGTTGCCGACGATTGCTGGATACTGCCAATCAGAATCGATCCTGCGGATCCGACAATCTCCGTGCGAATATCGTATCCATAGGTCGATTGCACAAAGGATTCGATATTGCCAATTGCACCGCGCCGATATTTCAGGTTCACCACGCTCGCAACCACGTCGCCGTACTGCGCAATCTCCGGACGAATCTGCACGGTCGCGTATGTCTGCGCCTCTGTGACTTCGTCACGCATGAGCCAACGGGACAGATCGAAATCGTGAATCGTGTTGTTGTAGAGCAACATGCCGTTCAGCTTCGACTGATAAGCGGAAATCGGCGGAGCATCTTTGTCGCGCCCGATCGACTTGAAGATGACAGGTTCACCGATTTCGCCAGCCTCAATCCGTTTCATCGCCGCCGCGTAGGCGGGGTCGTATCGGCGCATGAACCCGATCTGCAGGTGGATACCAGCCTCGGCAACGGCGTCCAGAGCGGCGCGCGCGTCAGCGAGATTTAACGCCAGAGGTTTTTCCGAAAGAATATGTTTTCCCGCAGCAGCCGCCGTGCGGATCGCCTGAGCGTGGAACTTGTCGGGCGCCGCGATGACGACGCAATCGATGTCGTTGTGCGCGAGCATGTCCTCGAAGGTGCCAAATGAATCTTCAATTTCAAGTTCAGCCGCAACCTGCTTAGCCCGGCTCGCGGCGACATCGGCGACGGCGACGAGGCGAGCTCCGGACACGAGCCGCCGGATGTTCTCCGCGTGACGTCGGCCCATGTCCCCGGCCCCGAGTACGCCGACTCCCAACTTGCGCATGCTGGTTTCTCTCCGGACGACTGAGACGTAGCAATCTACGTTCCTACAGAAGACGACTGTACAGACGTTGCTTGCAACGTTTCTCTGGCTCAGCCGCGCCGCTGGGGCGGCCAGAAATATCTTTCCCGCTTCCTGCCCTCGACATGAGCGCTGCGGGCTTCCTGAACCGATTCTGATTCAGAAACTTCAGCGATCGGCACATCCCACCACGACTCATAGCCGGGGACGGAATCGAAATAGTCCGTCTCCACTACCACGACCGAGGTGCGAGTCTGTCTTTTCAGCTCAGCCACAGCTTCAGCCAATTCTTCGTAAGTTCGCGCCCGCACCGCATGCGCGCCCAGGCTGGCTGCATTGGCCACGAAATCGATTGGAATGACAGCTCCAGCTTTTCCCTGATCGCGATATTGATACCTCGTGCCGAATCCTCCGCTGCCGCAAGCTCGGCTCAGTCCACCAATACTGGAGAACCCATGGTTGTCGAGTAAAACGATGTTGAGCTTGACGTTCTCCTGCAGCGAGGTGGCGATCTCCTGCGCCATCATGAGATAAGAGCCGTCGCCCACCAGCACGTAAACCTCACGGCTGGGATCAGCCATTTTCACTCCCAGACCACCGGCGATTTCGTAGCCCATGCACGAGTAACCGTATTCCAGGTGGTAGCCCTTGGGGTCGCGAGTGCGCCACAGTTTGTGCAGATCGCCGGGCAAACTTCCCGCGGCACATACGATCACATCGCGCGGACCGAGAATCGTATTCAGTAGCCCGATCACTTCTCCCTGGCTCAGCGGTGGACCGTGTCGCCGGCTGTAGATCCTGTCTACTTCGGCGGTCCACTCGTCGCGAAGATGCGAGATCTCCGAGCCGTAGCCTTCAGGTACGCGATAAGACGCGAGGGCGGTTGCGAGTTCCTCCAATGTCGCACGAGCATCACTGACCAGCGGTAACGCGGCGTGTTTGAAGGCGTCGAATTCGGCAACGTTGACATTGACGAAGCGCACATCGGGATTCTGAAAAGCTGTTTTCGATGCGGTCGTGAAATCGCTGTAGCGCGTGCCGAAGGACAGAACCAAGTCTGCGCTGCTGGCAAGCCGGTTGGCGGCGGAAGTTCCCGTGACGCCGATCGCACCAACAGACTGCGGGCGTTCGAAATTGAGCGCGCCCTTTCCGGCTTGAGTCTCCGCCACTGGAATGCCAGTGCGGCCGGCGAAGCCTGCCAACACCTCCGTTGCATTGGAGTAAATGACGCCACCGCCTGCGATAATCAGTGGCCGTTTGGCCGCACGAATCCACTCGACGGCTTGATTCAGCAAAGCGGAATCTGCGCGGGGACGGGGAACCACCCAAGTGCGGCGCTGAAAAAATTCTTCTGGATAGTCGAATGCCTCGGCCTGCACATCTTGGGGAAGGGCGAGGGTGACGGCGCCGCTCTCCGCCGGCGAAGTGAGCACGCGCATTGCTTCCGGAAGAGAAGTCAAAATCTGCTCAGGCCGCTCGATGCGATCCCAATAGCGCGAAACCGGCCTGAAGCAATCGTTGACAGAAATATCCTGAGTAGAAGGAGATTCCAGTTGCTGAAGCACCGGAGCTACATTCCGCCGGGCAAAAATGTCACCGGGAAGCAGCAAAACTGGAATACGGTTAATGGTCGCGGCCGCGGCGCCGGTCACCATGTTTGTGGCGCCCGGACCGATGGAAGTAGTGCACACCAGCGCCCGCAAACGATTGCTCATCTTCGCGAATGCTGCGGCGGTATGCACCATCGCCTGCTCGTTGCGGCAAAGGTAGTAGGGGAAATCCGGGTTTTGCTGCAGAGCCTGTCCGACTCCAGCCACATTGCCATGACCGAAGATGCCGAAACAGCCCGCGAAGAACGGGTTCTCGCTTCCGTCGCGCGATACGTACTGGACCTTCAGAAACTCGATGACGGCTTGCGCCATCGTCAGTCTTCGCGTCATGGTTTTACTGGCTCCGGCTGCGACCATGTTAACTGAAGGGCGCTCGCGCTCCGCCCCCTCACCAGGCCGCAATCGGAACTGGGCAACTCGTGTTGACGTCCGGAGCGCTGCGCCGCCCAAAAAGAATACTGCAATTCGAAGCAAAGCGCCATCGGCTTTTTCCAAAGCCCCAAATCGCTTAGATCACGAGATTCCAGGGAAATCTTATTGGCAGTGTGTGCTGAACAGGAATGAATACATGGCGGGATGGTAACTTCTGATTATTCTCACTTGACCCACGAACTCGATCTCACCAGCCTTTCTATAAGGGGTTAGTTTCAATCGCAAAACTAGCAACAGCTGCCACAAAAGTAGCTTGGCACAGTTTCTTACCAACAGAACCTAACCACCCGCCGGCGTGTTTCTTTAACGGAGACTTGGGGAAGCCCTTGCTTGTGTTGTACAGTCGTAATTTCTTATGCCGAAGAACGTCAAACGAACGCGAACCGCAAGCCGGACATCCAAGGCGCCAAGCATCTACGACGTTGCCCGCGAAGCCAAAGTCTCGGTATTCACCGTGTCGGCGGTCATCAACGACACCGGCCGGGTCAGTACGACCCTGGCTCGTCGCGTGGAAGCCGCCGTTCGCAAGCTGAATTACCGTCCTAACTTGCTGGCTCGCAGTCTTGCCAAGCAGCAGACTCACACGCTCGGCATGGTCGTGACCGACATCGCGAATCCCTTTTTCCCCGCCATCGTGCGCGGCGCCGAGGACGCCGCCCAGAAGGCCGGCTACAGCATGCTGCTCTGCAACAGCGACGATAAAGAAGACAAGGAAGCTGTGTACCTTGAGCTTCTGATTTCAAAGCGCGTCGACGGAATCATCCTGAATAAAACTCCCGCCACACTCACGGTTGCTCAACGGCGGATGCTCGAGGAGGCCAAGGTTCCGATCGTCTTATTGATGAGAACCTGCCCGGGTTTGAAAACGGACCTCGTCCAGACCAATGACAAACAGGGTGCGATCGATGCCATCTCTCATCTGGCGCGCATCGGCCACAAGAAGATCGCATTCGTCAGCGGCCCCCTGGACGTCAGCAACGCCCGCGCCCGCCGCCAGGGCTACTGCGCCGCGTTGGAGGAGTGGGGACTGGAATATTCGCCGCAACTAACGTTTGAAGGGGACTATCACATCGAATCCGGCCATCGCGCCGGTCACGCTCTACTGCAGCACCGCCCTGATGCTGTTCTTGTAACCAATTACCTGATGACCATTGGATTCATGACCGCAGCCGACGAAATCGGTCTCCGCTGTCCCGACGATTTTGCGCTCGTCAGCTTCGACGACTACCCATGGCTGGGTTGCTTTCGTCCGCGTTTGACGACCATCGAATTGCCGAAGTATGAACTCGGTGATGCCGCTGTGCGCCTGCTCATGGAGCGCATCCAGGGCAAGCGCACCCAACCGACAACCGTAAACTTGATGCCGCAACTGCGGGTACGAGAATCCTGCGGTTTCATGCTGCACTCCAAAAAGGTAGAGCCATGAAATTCTTCGTACACGTTCGTTTCCTCTGTGGTTCTAGGATTTGAACTTCATCAACCGCGAAGGTCCGCAAAATGAATCAGACCGCGCTCCAAGCCCAGACCTCAAATAGGGAGCGCGGGAAGACCAATCTGAATCCGGCCGGCCTCGATCTTGGTGGGATACGTTTGCAGGTTTATGCAGGCCGGAGCTCCCTTCGCTTTGCCGGTGGGAATGTGGAACCGCCCCTGATGCCGCGGGCACTCAATGATCTCCCCAATCACCATCCCGTCCGCCAATCGTGCACTCTCGTGAGTGCAAATTCCGTCGGTTGCATGAAATCCGCTCGGCGTATAGTAGATGGCGTAAATCCTTCCGGCATGCTCGAATTGGAGAACGTCCTCCTCGTCGATGTCTTCCACGCCGCAAACCACGAGCCAGGACACGGCGGGATCAGACATATTTTGCTTCCTCTGGTGCGACGGTGCAGGTCGCATCGCGACTCGGCACATCGCGAAGCAGAAAATAGTTCGCATCTTTCGACTGCCGGATCAGCACTGGAACAATCTCCGCCAATGCATCGAACAGCCCAGATAAGTGTAGGGCAGATCGCTCTGAATACGATCATGAAGATCAGGAAGCGCGTGAAATGGAACCATCGGAAACATGTGGTGCTCAATGTGGTAATTCATGTTGAAGTAAAGAAACCGAAAAACCGGATTCAGTTTTACGGTGCGTGAATTCAAACGATGATCACGCACATTCTCGGCCAGGCCCGCGTGCTGAGTCAGAGAGAAAAGTTGATGCAGCCATCCTCCATAAAGTCGCGCCAGCGGAAAAAACAGCAGCGGAAGCCAGCTGCGCATGTGAATTGACCAGCCGATCATTCCTGCATAAACCAGCAGGTAAGGCGTGACCACCAGAACATCTTTCGCCACTCGCTTTGCGGCACGAACTCTCTGGCTTCTTTGCTGGCACTGCCGCCGCATGAAAAATCATCACTCTGAACATATGGATCGCGTCGGGAATCCAGAGGAAGTCCAGTAAAACTCTGCTAAGGTCCGCCGGACGCATCACCTGGATCTCCGGATCAAGGCCCACCATAATCGTCTCCGTGTGATGTCGTGTATGACTCCAGCGGGTGAACGTGCCCTCCTTCATGTTCATGAGGCACGAAAGCAAATAAAACGTCTCATTCAGCCATCGTGTCCTGAATGGAGTTCCGTGAGCGCATTCATGCCAACGCGCATCGCATGAACTATAGATCGTGCCGTAAACAAAAAAGGCCAGGATCACCCACCGGCTGCCAACGGAGAGATACGCCAGGTAGCCGCTGCCGCGAGACAAATGCCCACAACCCGAAGTCGACGAGTCCCTTCGCATCGTCGCGTCTCATCAACTCTTTCAATTCTTTGCGCGGGATTTCCGGACGATACCAATCGTCGACGTTGCGCCATGGCTACTCGATCCTCGCTAGCCGAGAGCGCTGGCGCGGGCGCCCTCGCCCGTGCGGGTTCCGCTTGGGTTTCATGCTGAATCGGCATTCGCTAGGATTCACTGAAATCGATCACCACGGGCTCCCCGAGCGCTCGAGTTTTCAAAACCACGTAGACCGCGCCCAAACCGCACCAGATCGCACCCGCCACCAGCGTCGAGCCTTGCAGGCCCAGAAAAATCGCCAGGCAAAACAGAAATCCCAGGCCGGGCACGATCACATCGAGAAAAATCTTTCTCTTTCCTTCCATTCCAGGAGAGAATCCAAAGTGCTTCACCGCGGCGAGATTCACCGCCATGAAAGCCACCAAGGCGCCAAAGTTGAGAATCTCTACCGACCTCTCCCACTGCATGGTCAGTGTTCCGAGATACGCCAAGCCACCGGCAATCGCTACGTTATAAGTCGGACTACCGCGCTTGGCATTCAGATGGCCAAAAACTGCCGAGGCAAAACGTTGTCACGACCCATGCCATAGAGCAGGCGCACGGCACCCAACAAGCCGGCCAGTCCACAAGCCAGGCTGGACACTAAAAGCACCACGCCGAACCCGAGAAAAAGTTTGTAACCGCCCACCACGCGCGCCACGTCCATGAACGCGGTCTCCGGATTGACCAGCGTGCGGTAGTCCGGCCACACTCGCACCGCAAGGAAAACCTGGAAGGCCGCGAAAAGCCCCGTGAACACACAAACCAAGACCGATGCGAGCAAAACGTTGCGCTTCGGATTTTCGACTTCTTCCGCCAGAATGCTGACCCCGTCGAAACCTATATAAGTAGTCGCAGCCAGCGCCGTGCCTGCGGCAATCGCACGCACACTGAATGTTCTGGGATCGTAGAGCGGTGCGGTTGAAATGAATCCATGCCAATGCTGGTGCGCGAAGATATACCAGATCGCCTCGCCAAGGAAGGCAATCATTACGATGGACATGAATGCCAATAAAATCTCGTTGGTGCGGGCGGTTGTGCGGATCCCAAACCAGCACAGCAACGTCATAAAACCAACTGCAACTGCCGAGAGCAACGCAAAAGGAATGTGCGGCAACAGTCGCTGGATCGTCAGCGCCGCATAGAGGCTGTTTTGTAGAGGCTGGAAAAGATACTCCAGAAACATGGCCCACCCCAACACAAAACCAATCTGAGGATTGAATGCCCGGCTGACGTAGGTGTAGACCGATCCCGCAGAGGGATAGACGGTAGCCATGCGACCAAAGCTCACGGCCGTCGCCGTCATCGCCACCATCGCCGCCAGCAGAGTCACTACTGCGTGTCCCTGGGAAAGAACCTGTGCCTCGCCAAACATGGGCACGACTGCGATGGGCGAAGTCAATATAACGCCGTAATAAACCAGGTCCCAGAGACCCAGGACTCTCTTCAATTTCGGCGCTGCTGCTGCTGCCGGCGCGGCGGTTATGGAATGCACCTGAATCCCCCCAGCCGATCACAATGCAGGCGCGGGCGTCCACTCCCGTGCGGGTCCGAGACGAATTCCGTCCGTCTAGTCACTCATCATCCTCTCACCATGGGCAAGCGGGGATCAGTTTCTTTCCACGTGGAGCGTATCCAAACATGTTGGGGGTCCTCGGTAACCGCCATCGTGCGCGACGATCCTGCCAGAAAATTCAAGTAATAAACATCATATCCGGGTCCAGCGACTACGGGATGATAGCCGCTGCGGACGAGCACGGCATCCCCGTCTTTGGTTTTCACTGTTCGCTCAACTGAATTCTGGCCCGCGTACAGGTGCTGAAACGCAAAGGCCTCGGGTTGGTTCATGCGGTAATAATAGATCTCGTCGAGATCCACTTCCCGCGGTGGATCGTGCACATCATGCTTATGGGGCGGATAACTCGACCAGTTTCCTCCGGGAGTGTAAACCTCAACCACGATGAGTTTGTCCGCAGGAAAAGCAGGCGGGATGACGTCGACGATCTGGCGGGAAACGTTGCCGCCTCCGCGCAGGCTGCTGGCTACATCCTGGGGAGTGATCAGTTTTGGCTCAAGTTGAGCTTTTGAAGGCACCCTGCATTCTGCGATTTCGCACGTTGAATCGGCGGTGAATCGTACGCTGTTCCCGCTGGGCAGGTACACAGCATAGGGAAACCCATCGAAGACATTTTTGCGCTTGCCGATGCGCTGTGCCCCTTGCCCCCAATCGGCTGCACAAACTCCGCCGAGCAAAACAAACGCCGCTTCCTCGCCATCCGTGTTGGCCTCGTAAGTTTCGCCGGGCAGCAGCCGTCGCACGAAAAAGCTCATCCACTCCCACATGGCTTTCTGGCGCGGCAAATGAAGCAACTCGCCGGCCTGTCCCGGAGGCAGACTCCGGGAGTGCACGAGGGATTCCGTTTCGCTCATGTCGTTCCCCCATCGGGCTAGAGCACCATCCGGGGCTCGAGAAAAGGCGCTCAGGACAATCTTGCTAACCGCTTTGACAATATGGCAAAGGAACGTTCGCTTGTCAATCGCAATGAGTGGCGGGGCGCTGAGCGTCAAGGGAAGAAGGTGATTGGGAACCGTTTGTTGTAAGATGGCGACGCGGCGGAAAGGATTGGGAACGCGCGGTTAGCGAGACCCATCACTTGGCTAGGCAGGTCGGTTTCGCCGCTTCGGACGGTTGATCTCCTTCGCGATTTGGGCAGGAGTGCCGATGCAGGCAAACGCGGCAAGTCGGCCGGAAGACCCGGCGGAGAACTAACGCTCCCACAACGCTGTAAACTGCGCCCAACACATACATGAGGTGGGGAACCGGATGCATGATAACCTTCTTTCAGTTGGCAAGTATCCGCTTCGAAGGACACCACGGTCTGTGATCTAGATCACATGAAGATGATTGCAGCGCCTCCCGTTTTCCCTCACGTGCCTGACTCGATCTGCCCTCTTCGGCCAGTCCGAAAAGCGCCCGTGGCTGTCGGAGTCATGGGCTGATGTCTTCGTTCTCCAGAGTGGCCGGAAACACAATAGCGAAGCTATCGCCTCCCCGAATGTTTGCGCTTCTCTTCGGGCTCTCTCTTGTGGTTGGCTGGCGTCCGCTGTTCGGCACTTTTGCTTTGGCAGTGGGTTCCGCTGAGTACAGCCACCTGCTTTTAATCGTACCGATCAGCGCAGCGTTGATCTTCACCGAGCGGGACGCGTTTGAGCCCGGGTTCGAGCCAGCCGTTGGATTTGGATTGACTCTGTTAGCGATCGCGATTCTGATCGGTAGCTGCTCGTACTGGGTCGGCGGTTTGCCGGGCGATGCCCAACCCTCCGTGGGAATGCTGGCGATTGTGATCTGGTGGATCGGGTCGTTCGTGCTGTGTTTTGGCGCCCACGTCGCTCGCCTGTTCTTGTTTCCGTTGTGTTTCTTGTTCTGGCTGGTTCCTTTTCCTGCGCCCTTGCTAAGCCAGATTGTGGCCATTTGGCAGCACGGTTCGGCTACATCGGCTAGTCTTCTGCTTTCGGCGTCCGGTGTGCCCGTTGTGCAGGATGGCGTCTTTCTGTCGATACCGGGATTGAGCCTCGAGGTCGCTCAGGAATGCAGCAGTTTGCGGTCGAGCATGATGTTGATTGTCACGAGCATGGTCCTGGCTCATCTTTTTCTGCGCTCTTTCTGGCGAAAGGCTGTCGTCGTCTTGGCGGCGATTCCTCTTTCGATTGCCAAGAACGGGGTGCGAATCTTTGTGATCTCCATGCTTGGAACCCGCGTCGATCCTGGGTTTCTGCACGGGAACCTGCATCGCCACGGCGGCGTTGTCTTTTTTTTGTTGGCGCTAAGTGCGGTGTTGCTGTTGCTGTGGTTCTTGAGCAGAGGTGAGGGCGATGCCGGGCTAAGCGGATAAAGGAAGAGCGAAGTAAAGCTGAGCTAGATTATTCTCCGCCGCGGGATAGCGCTACGACAGTGTCCATCTGGTCACGGGCTCCGTTGTCCAACACTTTGATCGTGAAGTTCACGGTGATGGTAGCCTGGGTCTCGACCGGTTTCCCGTTCTGCAGATAGGGCTTGAATTGCCATTGGCGCGCAGCTTCGCGGGCTGCAGAAGCCAGGATGGCGGGGCCGCCGAGCACGCGCAAATCGCGGATGACGCCGTCGGCGCCGATCAGCGCCTGCAGCAGGACGGAACCCTGCACCTTCATTTGCCGTCCCAGCAACGGATACGAGGCCTCAATGGCCTTCGGCCGGGCCTGAACTTTTTCTTGATCCTGGGCGAGATCTAGCGACATCGGCACCCGCTCCGTTGCCACGGTGGCCGGACCCTGCGCGACCGTCGCGGCAGGCGGCATATCAACTTTCACGGGTTTGTTGCCCAGGCGGAAAGTGCCGTGGGTGTTGCCAGCCACCACTTCGATTTCGAGCGGCGGAAGCACGTTCCGAGTGATTGCGACGGCGGGCGCCGGCTCTGCTACGACCGGCTTGGTTGAAGTCTTGACAGCGACAACGTGCGGCTTCGGTTGCGCGGCAGGGGCGGCGGGCGGTTGGACTACGCGGTTCGGAATCCACTCGGGAGTGGTCTCGTCCGCGGTCTGAGTCTCCGCCCCACCGAACCAGAAGTCGCGGTCTTTCACCAGAAGGACTGTCAGAGCCATGAGCAGGAGCACGAGCGCCAGGTACAAGCGGCTGCGGTCATGATGGTAGGCTGCGCCAACTCTGATCTTGCCAGCTTCCCGTTTTGTCGTCTGCTCCAGCATCTCTCTGCTCGTTGCCTTGAACTCTTTTGCTAGCGTGCACTACTAAGATGATGGATCGCGGCGTGGAAGACAATGGCACGACAGGGGATAGGCATGGCACGTCAGGGCCATACGAATGGGGTCGAGGAGACGGTTGCGCGGGAGTCGCTTTTCCCAAAATGGGATGGAGTTTACTGTTTAGTGGGTACCCCCCCTCCCCCCTTTGGCTGCAAAATCTTGAAAACAAACGATCTGTTTTGCGACTACCCGCTAGATCTTTGAGTTTACAGGAGTTACGGGCAAAATCTAGAGAACATGGGAGTTACGCGGGTGGCACTGAGGCTCACGCTCCCGTTTTGGGACGGGAGGGCCGGTGCAGAATGGGCCAGTTTTGCCCGGGCTAGATTTTCAAAGATCGCTCATTATCTTCGAGATAATGAAATATGGTTTAGATTATCAGAGCTAGAGGGGTCAGTCAACAAGAAAAATGGAATCGGGCGCAGGCTTGAAGCACCCACCCTTTCCGCAAAGAACGCGGAAAAGAGTGGGGCACCCATTATACGCGGAACCCACGAATGGCTGGGCCAGCCACATGGCCCAGACGTGGCGTAAGCAATTGGGATCAGAACCTATCTGACAAAGAGCATCCGGGGTTTTCCCATGCCTACATCTGGTACGGTATTGGTGCATGACGTTGCACTAGACATTTCATGGGGAACAATTTAGAGGAATTTTTCGCACTCGCGGTGTTTTTGATAGCGGTTATGTCGGGGGTTTTCCTCGTGCTGGCTCTTTATGAGGAAGGTCCGCGGAGCAGGCTTTCGTGCTGGGTTCGTGCGCTCGCGAGGCCGTTGGATTTCACTCCGGCACAAGCCGGAGCTTTCGGATGGTTTCAACTTGCCTTGGCAAGCGTGCTGAGTTTGTTTGTCGAAATGCTGATGATTCGCTGGGTGTCATCAGAGATACCTGTTTTTGCCTATTTAAAGAATGTGGTGCTGATTAGTTCCTTCCTCGGTCTGGGGTTGGGATATTACTTCTGCCGCCGCAGTGTCAACCTGCTGGCGCTGGTGTTTCCGCTTTGCCTGCTGGTGTCTCTGCTGCGCTTGCCGTGGCCCGCCTTGCAGGTAGCGATCCAGCAGGTTCCGTACTTTATCGCGCTCACCTCGGATTTCGACCTTCTCGGCAGACTCGCCGTGGCGCAGGGACTCTTTCTATCCCTCAGTGCGATCGTGGTACTGGCTTTTTTGTTTGCCTTGGTTTCATTGATATTCGTCCCCTTAGGACAGATAGTGGGATGGTCCATCGAGTCTGCTCCGGATGGAATTCTCGCATACACAATCAATGTGGTTGGCAGTTTGGCGGGAATCGTTCTTTACACGCTGCTGTGTTTTTGGTATCAGCCCCCTGCGGTGTGGTTCGCTTTGAGCGGGTTGATGTTGGCTGTGCTGTTACGAAGAGTACCCATTCTGTGGTGGACCTCGGTGGCAGCTTTCATGATATGCGTCGGGTTCATCAGCATCGGTCCGGGTGCGCCAGTTCGAGAGCTGTGGTCTCCTTATCAGAAGATATTACTGTCGCCGATTCCGGCCGATCATCCGATTGAGTATGAGTTGAAGACGAATGGCGCTTTCTATCAGAAGATAATCAATCTTTCGCCGGCTTTTGTGGCAGTTCATCCGGAATTGTTTCGAGCGGTTCCTGTAGAAGCCAATGCTTACAATGTCCCATATCGTTTTTATCTAAATCCCGCTTCGGTGTTGGTTCTGGGCGCGGGCACGGGAAATGACGTCGCGGCCGCGGTGAGGAACGGCGCAGGAAGGGTCGTTGCAGTAGAAATCGATCCCCTTATTCTTGAACTGGGGCGCAAACTTCATTTCGAGCATCCCTACGACTCGCCCAAGGTACATGTGGTTTTGGACGATGCCCGCAGCTACATTCAGAACAGCCGCGACCAATTCGATCTGATTGTTTTTTCGTTGCTCGATTCACACACGGATACGTCCTACTATTCCAATATCCGCACGGACAATTACGTTTACACTCTGGAAGCCTTTCAGTCAGCCAAGCGGCTGCTCAAGCCGGACGGCGTTTTCGTTGTCAAGTTCTGGGTGACGACGCCATGGATTGCCGGTCGGCTCTACCGTCTCCTGAGCACCGTCTTTGGCCAGACTCCCGTGGACATGAACGCGCTGCGTTCCGATTACACGACATATGGGCGCTTCTTCATCGTTGGATCCGAGGAGCGGATCCTGCGAGTCATGACTGATCCGACTCTGCCATCCTACCTCTCGGGAAACGAGAAGGGCGACACATCCAAGGTGCAGATTACGACGGACGACTGGCCATATTTTTACCAGCGCGCGCGGGGCATTCCGCTGAGCCTCGCCCTGCTCTCCGTTGTCTTAGTCGTTTTCTGTTGGTTAGCACTGAAACGGACCGGAGTCGATCTTGCCGCGCTGCGTTGGCACTTTTTCTTTCTGGGCGCGGGCTTCATGTTGCTGGAGGCTCAAATCGTCAGCAGGATGGCCCTGCTCTTCGGGACCACATGGTTAGTGAACTCAATCGTCGTGGGCGGCGTGCTGCTTCTAATCGCGGCGGCAAATCTGGTGGTCCGCAGCATTCCCCGAGTTTCTTACGCTGCTGCATATATGGGTATTCTTGTTTCTCTCGGAGTGGCCTATCTTGTTCCGTTAGATGATTTCTTCTTCCCCTCGGTTTGGATGAGGGCTGTGGCCGCGACCGTGGTGCTTTGCCTTCCGGTTTTCTTCGCCGGAATCGTCTTCATCCGAAGTTTCAGAGCGGCGGGGTTCGAGGGGAAGGCATTGGGTACGAACTTATTCGGCGCGTTAGTTGGGGGACTTTTGGAATCGATGTCGCTGTGGACCGGGATCAAGTCCCTGGTATTGCTGGCCGCAGTTCTCTATGGCGCATCCTATCTAACCCTGAGATCCGGGACAGCTTTTCGAACCAGGGAAGTGAGCCAGTAGCCGTCACAATCTCAATGGGCCGTAGTTAGTTGCTTGAGTTTCTGCTGAGCGCTTTCCCGGATGACGTCGCGCCGCGCCTCCGATTCCTTCGTATCAGAAGCCAGCAGGGCCAATGCCTTTTCGGCATACTCCCGTGCCAGATCTTTCTCGCTGTTGGCCAGATACGCGTCGCTGAGGCTGTCGTTGGCGTCGGCCGATTCTGGATAGGCGAGGAGGTTGAGCTTCAGGATTTCGAGCGCTAACTTCGCGTTGCCCACTTGCAGATTGTCATAGCCCATGACGTTGATTTGCGATCCCAGCGAGGTTTCTGGGGAAGGCCCGACTTCAGTTGGGCCGCTCTCAGCCATCAAAAATGTGTCGGCGCTTTAGCGCCCGAGCTGAACTTCTTAAGTCCTCGGCGGCTTTTCGCAGCCTCGTAAGCGCCGAAAACCGATGTGCTCAACAGATTGAGGAGTCCCTTTATGGGTCCGCACCAATAGCCGGATCCGCTCAGTCTGACTTTCCGCGGCTGGCTGGCGGCACGATTCCGTTCATCCGCAAGTACTCCACCATCTGCCCGTAATGATCGAAGGCGTGGGCGACGCCAAATGTGGCCAGGTGCAGGCGGGGCGATTTGCTGCCTCTCCGCGGTCTGCAACATGTTCTCCGTCGTCAAGGTGGCCGCGGCCTTGTGACCCAGGGCAAAAGAATCCTTCAGGAACTTGATGATGTCGGCTTTGGTCTTCAAGTTCTCAGGACCGTTCCCGCCCTTTAAGTCTTGCGGATCTTGTCGCCGGTAAGGTGGGACCATATGAAGTAGTTGGAAGCGGCGACATGCTTCACCTGCACCGCAAACGTACGCACACCTTTGTAGTCGCCGCCCGGAATGTTCAAGCTCCCGGGGGAGAAGTTGTATTTATCTTCCGGCATGGCTTCGGCAACTTCCACTAATTTGCTTTTCGATGTTGCTGATCTCGCGGTCCAGGGCTGAAGCTATGGTTAGCGGAGGCTGCTGCGCTTGCGCCTGATGCGCTCGCGGCTGCCGCGCTCTTTGTGGCCTGCCCCAAAGCGGCTGCGGCAAAGATGAGTACTGCAAACAGCAAGAAGGTTCGTGTTTGTTTCATCGAGTGATTCTCCTGATTTTGTTTGCATAAAAACATGGTGCCGCATCGAAGGTTGCTTCATCTTCATCGACGGGCAGTAAGGCGGCGAGTTCATGCCTCGCGAAGGGCAATCATCGGGTTCACTTTCGTCGCGCGGCGTGCTGGGAGATAGCTAGCCAGCGCGGCAACGGCAAGCAAAAGCAGAGGCACGATCAGAAACACAGCCGGATCATGCGGGCGAACGCCATAAAGCAAACTTGCCATCATGGAAGCAGTCGATGCAGAAACAACAACACCGGCAACGATTCCCACACCAGCAAGCGCGACACCCTTGCGTAAGAACAGTTTCAGAATGTCGTCCCGCCGCGCGCCCAGGGCCATGCGGAGACCAATCTCGCGGGATCTTTGCCCGACCATATAGGCCAGCAAGCCGTAAATTCCAATGGAAGCCAGAAGCACCGCCAGTCCAGCAAATCCGCCCACTAGGTCGGCAGAAAAACGGCGTGAAGCCAGTGACCGATCAAGGACGTCGTTCATAGAAGAAACATTAAATACCGGCAAGCCGGGATCAATGCTCTGGATTTCATGCCGAATCTGTGGCTCGAGCAGGGCCGCGGGCAGAGACGTCCGCAACACCACGCTCACTTGCTTGCTGGGGTCTTGATAGGTCGAAACGTAGATGTGGGGAACGCCATCGATGTCGAGACCGTCACTCTTGATATCCTTAACAATACCCACGACGGTCGTCCATGGCATGGTAGGGTCTTGTCCGAACCGCACTCGGCGGCCCAGCGGATCGCGATCCGGCCAATACTTACGAGCGGTACTTTCATCAATGATGGCCACCAGCGGTTTGCCGTCTTCATCGCCCTCGGTGAATGAGCGGCCGCGTAGGAGCGTCGCCTGGAACACCTTAAAATAATCAGGGCTTATCCGAATTCTCTCGGCGCGCAGATCCTGCGAGGACTCGACCGGTCTATCTTCAATCGCTAAGCTTTCATTCTCTAAGCCACCGACCGCGTTGGGGTTGGTATTGGTGGTCGGTAGAGATGAGGTGATTGCGGCGAGTTCCACTCCCGGAATTGCCTTCATGCGCCGCAGCAACTCACGATCAAAGGTGGCCTTACCAGGAATACCGAGATACGGATCCGTCTTCGGATCATTGGGAACTCCTAGCCACGAGTTTGCCGTGACAACTTGAGTTGGATTAAAGCCTGGATTTTCCTGCAACAGATCCCGCAGCGTACGCAGCAGCAAGCCGGCTCCCACCATCAGTATGACGGCAAATGCCAGCTCAGAGACGATGAGAAGATCCCGCAATCGGCCGGTCTTAGTGCTGTAGCCGGACCCTCGACCGCCTTCACGAATGGCCGAGGAGAGAGCGCCTCTTGCCGAATGAAGCGCTGGAGCAAGTCCAAACACCAAGCCGGTAAGAATGGAAATCAGCAGAGCGAACGCCAGCACCACCCAGTCGATTCGTACTTCGTTGAGCCGGGGAACGTTCGATGGCACAAAGCGCAGGATGAAACTTAAAGTACCCACTGCGGTTGCGATTCCCGCGGCGCCGCCGATGAGCGACAGCAGCATGGACTCGGTTAGCATCTGGCGCACCATGCGGCCGCGGCTCGCCCCCAGCGCTAACCGCACCGCCATCTCTTGTTGTCGCCCCGAAGCGCGCGCCAGGAGGAGATTGGCAATGTTCAACGACACGATGAAAACGATCAGGATGACCGCACCCAGTAACACCAGCAGCATGGGCCGGACCTTGCCCACCAAAGTTTCTTGCAATGGTTGAATCTCAATTGTCCATTGCGCCTGCAGCGGGTAATCGGTGGGAAAGTCGTGGCGCAATTGGGCAGCCATGGCAGTCAGCCGCGCCTGAGCCTGCGCCAGAGTCAGGCCAGGCTTAAGTCTGCCGATTCCGGATACTAGAATCCGGGTACCACGCATTGGCTTGGGAAAGGGATCCCCGCTGAAGCCGCCGGCGCCAAACACCTCCACGTCGCCGGAAGTCGTTGGTCCAGGATGGCGAAATCCGCGTGGCAAAACCCCAATAATTGTAGTGAGATCACCGTCGAGCCGCATGGTACGGCCGAGAACGTTCGGATCGGCGCCATAGGCACGGCGCCACAAGCCATCGCTGATCACGGCAAGTGGAGCGAAACCAGGCGCGAAGTCCTGCGGACCAAACAACCGTCCAATTTGCGGGGTCACACCCAGCATGGAAAAGTAGCTGAAACTGCCATTGACCGCCTCGACACGCTCGGGCTGTTTGGCGCCGGTCAAATTCTCGCTACCCTCGAAGATCGGGGTTACATCTTCAAATACACCCGCTCGCGTCTGCAGGTCATCCAGTTCGGGCTTGGAAAACTCAACGTCCCGCAACCCTAAGCCGGGCTCGTTAAAGAAGATTCGTACCAAACGATCGGGATCGCGGTAGGGCAGAGAACGCAGCAACACGGCATCCACGATGCTGAAAATGGCCGTGTTGGCTCCCACGCCCAGAGCCAGAGTCAAAATCGCAACCGCGGTGAAACCTGGATTCTTGCGCAACAATCTCAATCCATGACGCATGTCCGAACCTAGTTCACCCCACCAGCGCACGCCCACGGATGCTCGCACGGCATCTTTGTGAGACTCGATCCCGCCGAACTCAATCCTCGCCTGTCGCATCGCTTCTTGCTGGGAAAGGCCTTTGCGAACCAGGTCCGCAGCGTAACTCTGAAGGTGGAAATGCACCTCTGTTTCCATTCCACTTTCAAGACGTTGTCCCTTGACCATCCACTTCAACCAAGAAAGGAATCGAGTCAGAAGATTCATATCTGCTCCGAGGTGGTACGCAGGATACTGGCGATCAACGATGCCATGCGGTTCCACTTTTCGGTTTCGGAATGGAGTTGGCGCCGCCCGGCTGCAGTCAGGCTGTAGAACTTCGCCTTGCGTTTGTTGTCCGATTCCCCCCACTCGCTGGCGATCCAACCCTGATGTTCCAGCCGATAGAGCGCTGGATATAACGAGCCCTGCTGGATCTCCAGCTGTTCGCCAGAGATCTGCTGAATGCGCAGCAGAACCCCGTAACCATGCAATGGGCCAAGTGAGACGGCTTTGAGAATAAGCATGTCCAGCGTGCCCTGCAGCAAATCAATCTGTTTGCCCACGACCTCTCCTCGTGCGTCTAGGAGAGGTTTAACAAAACTCACCTAGATAGTCAAGGAGAGAGTATTTTTGCGAGGGTGTAACCCGGGGACCTGTCACCTCGTTTTCGTGGGAGTTTCAGGGAGATAAGAGGGAGATAAGGGAGGGAGATAAGGGGGCATGATATTGCATATGACACCTATCCCCGGCGCCCCACGAGCAGATCTTTTTCGAACCATCGACCCGCCCGTCGTGGCCTTCCACAAGAGCCCTGGACGACACCAACACCTGCATCAGCCGGAGTACCCACAAGCCGCGTTGCCACCCATTTCATCCCGCTGCCAACACGCATAACAAACCCGAGTGACTTTGGCCTTGTACTCCTGTGCCGAAAAAACTCACCTGGCTACTTACATCTAACTCAGAAAAGATTTATCTCTTAAACTAGACGATATCGGAAGGCGGCGGCTCCTCACGCAACCGCGTCCTGGCCGGCAGTTGCCAGTAGGTTCGGCCTTCCGCGTGAGCGAAGGATAGCTTCACTACTATCCGGTACCTCAACCTATCCCTGTCACAAAATAACCAACAACGCCACGGCTAGCCTACCGCGGCTCTCAACCCTTTCTGTCACTAACACAGCAGCAAACAAACTCATTTCCGTCTCCAGCAAACCCAAGGAACGAGACGACCTATGCCCAAAAATACTGTCAGTGATCCCATCACCGACCAGGAAATCGCCTTTGCTCGCCTGATCCTGTCCGGAACCATGAATGACCGCCACGCCGCGGAAGCGGTTGGTCTCAACCCCGAAAGCGCCGCCTATACCAAAGCCAAGCATCGCGTCCGTGCCTACATGATCGAACATCGCGCCGCCGTCAGGGAAAAGCTGGTGGACCAGGAAGCCGAAGGACTGCGCAAGCAGAACCTTGGTCGCGACCAGATCCTGGCCCGCCTCTGGGAACTGGCCACTCTCAGTCACTACACCCGGCGCGACCATTTCCGTTCACGGCATAAGATATATGAGTTTTTTGGGCCTGTTTCTCTTCAAGGATGTCATCTCGCTCGGGGTATCGTTTTACCTGATCAGCTATTTCGGCAACAAGGCTATCCTCCTGGAGAACGGAGGCGAGTGAATCAAGGGGAGGACAAAGTGGCAGACTTTAACCCAGTGTGGTGGCGATAGACCTTTGCCCAAGCGATCATATTTCTGAATCAACTTTGCAATGGTATGTAGTTTCGGCCGATCAAATTTTTGCCGTTCCCGTGCGTTTTGGGGAGTCACTCTTTAAGCCCTGAACGTGTAACCAAACGCGCTTCCCATACCTCTCATCGTCGGAAGCGCCTTACCCAAAACCAAAATGGAGTCACCCACATGTTTGATATGAAAAACCTCACTCGGCTGAAGAAGCTCGATGAGAATGCACCTGAATCGATGAAAGCCTTTTGGGCTTTTGACAAAGAGGCGTTCAAAGACGGCGCCATTGATGTCTTGCACAAGCAGTTGATGGCTGTGGCGGTTGCGCTGACTACGCAGTGTCCATACTGCATAGAGTTGCATGTAAGAGCCGCCCGTCAAGCCGGCGCAAATGACGCGATGCTGACGGAAGCAGCGATAGTCGCGGCCGCGATGCGCGCGGGCGCGGCGGTCACCCACGCGTCGCACTTGTTCAAAGAGTAGCGAGAGTAAATTGTTGCGAAGCAACGATGTTGGTGCCCCATGTCTCAACGAGACATGGGGCTCAAGCTCGAGATGTCTGGGTGCTGTTTGAGGCCGTTGATACATGCCGGCTTCTGGAAGAAGAAACCTGGAGTGCTGGGAGCTCTCGTGCGCTGTTCACCTTCATGCTCCGGTCACGACAATGGCCGGTTGCGTATGCGACGATTCCGGCAATGGTCGAAAACTTCGCTTTCCGATGAAAGACGTCTGCTGCCCGTGGTTCGGTGAACCAGTAGTGGCTCTCCGGTACAAAATGACCATCAACATGCATCGGGAGATGAAGGGAGGGGAGATGGGGGAGATGAAGGGGAGAGGAGATGAAGGGACAGCATACGAGTGTGTCGGAGTAATCGTTTTTTGCGAGCTTGGACCGCAACATGCAGGCCACGACCCATGAGCCAGCTACCACATATGGTGTACAAAATTCTATCTCCGACAGGCTGATACCTATTGCAGCAATTCTGGGCGAATTGGATCAGAGCCCTCTTATCTTTCCATGCAACCTATCCGGCAGTCATAGGCTCAAATCCCGCAGCTACCAAATCCGGAATTTGAAAAATCTTCTGACCGCCTCTCCCGCCGATCTCTACCTCCTGCGTTTGTTGAAGGCTCTTGTGAATCATTGAAATCTGTGGGATGCCTCGCCTCGTCCGCAGATCAGCGATCGGCAGGATCGTCGCGCCGCTGGATATGGAATCGGGAGCGGCGCTCCGCGCCAGCCGTAGCTCATCGTTCTGTTATCGGATATTCGTTCGGGAGACCGAAAATCGACAGCTACTCGATTTTTTTTGCCTTCCTACGTGGTACTTTTAGCGCCCGGAGGTCCACATGCTTTGGTTATACGAATCTTTCTTTCCCGTGGTCTGGATCGTTTTTGTTCTCTACTGGCAGATCAAGGCTTCGGATACCAAAACCACCCAGCGCCTCGAGCCGGCAGCCTCGCGCATCCTCCGCGTCCTCATCTTCCTGATCGCTATCGTTTTACTCTCGATACCTCGCATCCCGCTGCCCTGGCTTTACGTCCAGCTCTGGCCGTCTGGTTATTGGCCCTTCTGGCTGGGAGCCGCCCTCACCGTCGCCGGCCTTCTCTTCGCCGTCTGGGGGCGCGAGCACCTGGGCCGCAACTGGAGCCGCTCCGTCACCATTAAGCAGGGCCACGAGCTGATCACCACCGGTCCCTATGCCGTGGTCCGTCACCCAATCTACACCGGCATTCTGACCGGGTTTCTTGGCATGGCGATTGCAATCTCCCAGGTGCGCGGGTTCATCGTTTTCGTCCTCATCTTCCTCGTGTTCTGGTTCAAGCTCCGCATGGAGGAGGAGTGGATGCGCTCCCAATTTGGGGAGACATATGCCAGCTATGCCCGACAGACTGCCGCCCTGGTGCCCTACCTCCTCTGACCGCCTGCGGCGGCGGGTGGCCGGCCTTTAACGATCTTTTGCGTGCACCATTTCCACTGGGGCTGCCCCATCCTTGCGTTTTTTTGCGCAACCTGTTGCGCTCACAACTCGTACATACACGGACCGGGAACTGACGCAGTGCGGGCCAGAAGCATCAAAGACGACCCTTCGAGACATCACCTGGAAGCTCGTACCGTAACCCGGGTGTCGGTCCGGATGACAATTCTGTTTATGTATCGGCATCCGGATCCCCAACAGAATTGTCATCCCGTCCGTAGGAGTCATGGGTCTTTGGGCCCACCCAAGTTGATGAAAAGCGGCTTCCATTCCGCAATTACTCTCCATGGAAGCGCCGCCCTCCGCTTTGTCATCTCGACCGAAGCGCACCCGGATTTCCTGCCACGCTGCACCGGACACGACCGCGTGTGCGGCTTTCATTAAGGAAAGCCGCAAGTAGCTCGCCAACGCCACCAACCTCAACCGGAAATCCAGGGTAGCGCAGTGGAGAGATCTCTGTGTGGATGCTCTGGCGTAGAAATGTTTTTCGACCGTAGCGTAGGGACCTGCTGTTCCGCGATCCCAGCGAATTGTCTCGGATGTGACCATCTGGTCGCTAGCGTAAATTACTAGAGACATCTGATACCGTTTATGGGCGTAAGGAGCCATATGCCCGAGCGAACTCTTCCTTTCTGTAAAGCCGCTGCTTTCGTAGCTTTCACCGTTCTTGCCGCCAGCGCGCTTCCTCAGCAAATAACCCCGGCGCAGAGCGGGTTCACCGCTACAGCGGAGGGGGTCACTCTGCAAGTGACCGCGCTTCGCGAAGACATCCTGCGTGTACGCATGTGGAAAGGTGACGCCGAGCCGGAAGACGCTTCCTGGGCGGTCCTGTCCCAGGCCCGCACCAGCAGTGTGCCGGTAACCGCCGAGGCGCAGGGCTTTACCACCAGGGCGTTGCGGGTAAACGTAAGCAATCATCTGCTGCTGACGGTTGCTGACCTTCAAGGCAACATTCTCCAAAAAGATGCTGCGCCTGTGCTTTGGGAAGGAACCCGCTTCACCATCAGCAAGCAGCGCAGCTTCAGCGATCACTTCTTCGGCCTGGGGGACAAACCGGGGCCTCTTGATCGCGGTGGCCAGGCATTTACCATGTGGAACACCGATGCCTTCGGATGGCAGGAATCCACCGATCCTATTTATAAGAGCGTTCCATTTTTCCTGAACATGAACCACGGACGCACGCTCGGCGTGTTTCTCGATAACACCTGGCGGACTAACTTCGATTTCGGCCGGGCAGATGAGAACCGCTATACGTTCGGGTCCCTCGACGGCCCCATCGACTATTACCTGATCTACGGCCCGGAGCCGAAGCAGGTAGTGACCGACTGGGCGTGGCTTACCGGACCCTCCCCGTTGCCTCCCTTGTGGGCGCTCGGTTTCCAGCAGTCGCGCTATTCCTATTTCCCGGAATCGCAATTACGGGAAATAGCCGAACGGCTGCGCAAAGATCGCATCCCGTCAGACGTCCTGTGGATGGACATCGATTATCAGCATGAAAACTGGCCCTTCACCGTAAACGAGAAGGCCTTCCCCAACTTCAGCGGGATGGTAAAGGACCTGGCGAAGGAGAACTTCAAGCTGGTGGTGATCACTGACCTGCATGTAGCGGATCAACCCAACGTAGGCTACGCACCGTATGATTCGGGGATCGCAGGCGATCATTTTGTAAAGAATCCTGACGGTTCGATCTACGTAGGCAAAGTGTGGCCGGGTCCCTCGGTTTTCCCGGACTTTACCCAGGCGCAGACGCGGCAATGGTGGGGCTCGCTCTACAAGAACTTCATTCACGATGGAGTCGCAGGATTTTGGAATGACATGAACGAACCCGCGGTTTTCGATGGGCCGGGAAAGACCATGCCGGATAACGTGCAGCACCGCATCGACGAACCCGGCTTTCGCAAGCGAACAGCCACTCACCTCGAGATCCACAACATTTTCGGAATGCAGAACTCGCGTGGCACCAACGAGGGTGAGCTTGCGCTGCGACCCAACGAACGTCCATTTGTGATGACGCGAGCAACCTATGCCGGGGGCCAACGCTACAGCACCACCTGGACCGGCGATAACAGCTCCACCTGGAATCACCTGCGCATGACCGTGCCCCAGCTGGTCAACCTGGGCCTCAGCGGCTTCTCGCTTGCCGGCGCAGACGTGGGTGGGTTTGCCGGCTCACCGCCGCCCGATTTGCTGACCAAGTGGATCGAGACGGCGACCTTCCAGCCCATCGACCGGGACCACTCTGCGAAGGGAACCCGCATGCACGAGGTGTGGGTGGATGGACCGGAGCAGGAGGGCATCCGCCGTCGCTTTATCGAAGAGCGCTACCGGCTAATGCCATACCTGTACACCGTAGCGGAACAGACCTCTCACGACGGCTTGCCCATCGACCGGCCCCTCTTTCTGGAGTTTCCGCATGCCACCGACGATGGCACCCCATACGACCTGACCACCGGCGGAAGTGAGTTTCTCTTCGGTAGCCAAATCCTGGTTGCGCCCAACCCTTCTCCTGAAGAGGTAGCTCCTTACACCATCCACCTGCCTCCGGGTACCTGGTACGACTACTGGACCGGCGAGCAGTTTACGTTCAGGAACCTCAGCGGGACCCTGGATCTGGAACAGCGCGACAAGGTATTGGCGCAGAAGCCGCTGATGGTCACGCCCAGGCTCGATCAGCTGCCGGTGTACGTGCGCGGAGGCAGCATCCTGCCCATCGCACCGTTGACGCAAAGTACCGCCGATTTGCCCAACGGCCCGCTAACCCTGCGGGTATTTCCTCCCGCCACCGGCACCAACATCGTCGAGCCCTGCGCGGGCGAGGTCTACACCGACGATGGTCATACCTTCGCCTACCGCAATGGTGAGTTCGCGCGCATTCACTTCTCCTGCACCACCGCCGCGGATGGATCCCTCCATGTGGAGATCGCGAAGCAGGAAGGCCAGTGGAAGCCCTGGTGGCATGCGTATCGCGTGGAAGCAGTGGGATGGACGCCAAAAGCGCGTCGCGCTTCGGTCGACGGTAACATCGTGCCGCTCGAAAAAGTGAATGGACGCTGGGGAGCAACCGTTCCCATGAAGACCGGTCTGATCCAGGTTGCGCTCGAGTAAACCTGCGAATAATTTGGGAATGAGTGGTGTACCGTAAAGGAGAAATGTCGCGCCGTCCGTGGATCGTTGGCATCACCAGTTTGTTCTTTATCCTGCTGCAAAGCGCCTGCACCGCGGTGATGGCCATCAGCGGAGTCCGCGTCATCATTGGCCTGAGCGCGCTGGCCGCGGCCGCCGGACTCAATCGGCCGGCCAGCGGATTCCACGCGGACGCCATCCGTATTCCCATGATGGCCATCGCCGTGATCGGCTCTTTGGTAAACCTCTATGTGATCTGGCGGATTCGCAGCCTGCGCTCCCGGCCGTCTTCGCAGTGGCGTACCACTCCGGCAACCCCCAGGCAGAAGCGTGCAGAAGCCTTCCAGATCCTGCTTGCGGTCATCACCCTCGCCCTCGTTCTGGCAGAGTCGATCACTCACCGCATCGTGCACAACGTGGCTTAAGGAGGCGTGCCTCTTAACTCCTCTTCCAGACGGGCATGCAAGCGCTCACTGAAGCCAAGGGGTAACTCGAAGACGCGCTCGTCCGCGATGAGGATCAGGATGTTGCGCGTGGAATCCAGGATGGCCGAGCAGATCTCACAATGCTCCAGATGCTTCTGCACTTGCTCCAGCACATCCGGAGGCAGGGTGTGGTCCAGGTACCCGGAGATGTGCGCCCAAACATGTTTGCACTCTAAGACCATGCCCACCGCCTCCGTTTGGGAGCCACCTGCTTCAACTGCGGCGCCAGAATTTTCTGCAACATCATGCGCGCCCGATGCAATCGGACTTTGACTGAGGATATGGTGATGCCCAGAGCTTCCGCAGCCTCATTGACACTCAACTGCTCGATGTCTCTCAGCTGAAAAACCTCGCGGTAGATCAGCGGCAAACCGGTTACGGCTTTCTGTAATAAGAGCCTGACCTCCTTGCGCTCCAGGGCCTCCGACGGTATTTCCTTCCAGTCCCGCAATTGAGCCGGCGAAACCTGTCCCTGGTCGTCCTGAGGCTCGTCCAGCGACTCCATCTTGATCACATCCCGGTGACGAATCCGGCTTCGTGCCTCGTTCAACGTGATGCTGACCAGCCAGGTCCCGAATTTGGCATCGCCGCGAAAGCGGGCCAGGTTGCGGAAGGCCTTGAGAAACGCTTCCTGGGCGGCGTCTTCCGCATCGGCTTCGTTACGCAGGAAGGACAGCGCCATGGCGTAGACCCGGCGCTCATAGGGACGAATCAGTTCGTGGAACAGTTGAGCATCGCCGGCAAGGATCGAAGCGATCATGCGCGATTCATCCCGTAACTCGGTAGCCATTCGATCGTTCTCTAAAGTGGCTTGCTATCGGTTCCGAGCACCCGTCCATTGCCCGGTGTTTGCGCGAACAGAATGAGATGATGCCCCTGCGACGCCTGGAACGACGCGGGAATCGGGATCTGCACCGTCTGTTCGCCGGCGGCCTGCAACTTGGCCACACGAGAGATGGATCGGGCCACGGCGACGTGAGCCAGCGTATGCCCCGAGTTTTCCCCGTGAAGTACATTGGACCGATCAGAGTCGTCTGCCAGCACGGCAATAAGATCAGCCCCATGAGCCGGCAGGTCGCCGCTGGCGGAATAGTTGACGGTCAAGGTATTGCCGGCGATGCTCGAGGAGAGAATGCGCAGAGACATCCGCGGCCGCTGCTCCTCCTCCTGCTGCACCACCCGCAGCAACGCGGCACGGTCGCTGCCGACAATCTGCTCCGCACCGTTGATCACCATCTGCGGTGTGTACACGCCCTCCAGATGAAATCTCTGGCTATAGGCATTTTGCCGCTCTGTATAGGCCGGAGAGGAGTAAGGATCAGACCATCCGAGTGAGTTCCAGTAGGTGACATGCTCGCTGATGCCGACCATCAACAGCCCCCCACTCGTCTGGGTTCCATTCACCTGCCTGAGCAACGCATCCGCGGGCGGGCAGCTGGAACATCCTTCGGACGTGAATAGCTCGATCAGCACCGCCTTCTGAGCCGGTGCGCTGGCGGCCATCAGCGTCAGAACAATCCCAGCGGCGATTCCTATCCTTAGGCGGGTTCTGAACGGGTGCCCCACTTTCGCTATGGCGCACGTGGGACGAAAACGAGGGGCGAAGCCCACCATTGCATCTGTCCTCCGTGCGCATGAGACGCACAAGCAAGGTGGAGAGTTACAACAAACAGCAGGTCCCCCCTGGAAATGTTTTTCCGCCAGGGAACCCCTGGGCCATCGACCCTTGGCAATCTACATATTGGTGTGGCCGTGCCGCATATCCTCGTTGAACGTCGGCTTGGTGAGCGCAAAGGCCTGCTGCAGACGGTCGCGAAACTCTGCTTCGCGCGCCATCAACGCCGGTGTAGCGGCGGCAAAGTCCTTCTCCTCGCTCAAGGTCACCAGGCCGTCCGCAGCCAGCACGGCAGCGGCCCGTGCCAGCTCCTCCGGAGTTGTATTCAGGTACTGCGCATCTCGCGAATCAGCGATCCAGACCGGCTGCGAATTGCCCAGCACGCCCGAGAGCCAGAACACCTTAGCCAACAAAAACTGCTGCCGGCTTTCATCGTCGGTATCGGTGAAGAAGAACTTCTTTTGCCAGCGGCTGTAATAGCGTGTGGTCACCGGAACCGGCTGCCGGTTGCCGCTCTTGAGCAGCTCAAGCTGACCTTGGTCGAGCGTCTTGCGAATCGCGCTGTAGATGAAGGTTTCCGCATAGGGCTGCTCGGGAGCAGGGACAATCTCTGCAAAGGTTACCGTCATGCTGGCGGAGACCTTGGCGTGCAGCAGGGAGTCGGTACCGTCGGCCACATGGACCACACCGTGGACGATGTAAGTGTCCGCGCCGGAAACCGACCGATGGAAAGGCCAGCGGAAATCACCGAACGTGATGGGCATGCCGGCCATGGTCACGTAGGCGTCGGGGCGCGGATTGCGTAGCCGCTTGGCCTCGTCGCTCAGGTGCGCCGTCATCTCCGGTAATAGCTCGGGACGATTGAAGTCGAAGTCCTCGCTCAATTCCAGCCTCAGCGTGCGCTCGGCAGGAGCGTCTTTGGTGAGACCGATACGGAAGATGGCGGTGGGGCGCCCATTGAAATCGATCCCCTCTTCGGAGGAGAGGATGGTCAAGCCGGCGCTCGCAGTGGCGGTGCCGACGGCGGTACTCAGGGCAGTAACGGGGTTGACAGGCATGGTTCTGCTTTCGTGCGCAAGTCTTGAACTTGATTGTACTGGCTAGAGGGCGAGCGCGAAGGCCACCAGGGTGCGGCCATGTTTGCCCGACGATTGCTCAAACTCCTCCAGCAGCTGCGCTTCCAGCCCCTCAGGGTCGACCGGCATTTCGCAGGCGGCAATCTGCTCCTCGGTGGCGCCGTGATAGCAAAGCTCGCAGACGCCGAGCCCCTGCTCCGAGCGCACCGGCGGCCCAAAGACGCGGCAGGTCATGGGGCGGGAGAGATACAGGTCACAAAGGCCAGTCCTGGGATCGAGCGCTGCACAGGGCTCATCGTTGGCGAAATCCTCAAAACGCGCGTCTTGTGCGGGGTCCAGCAGTCCGGTGACAGAGTCGCCGGGAAAGTCTTCAGCGAGGCGCTCGACCGATCTCCGTGCCCGCTCGCGAACAGACCGGGCCCGTTCCGGATCGCTGGCAGTCAGCTCCTGCAATCCCTGCTGAAGACGGGCCGCATCAAGCTGATGAATAGCGAAGACCCCGATACAGCACTGTGTGCACCCCGGCTTGCAGACCAGCCAATCTCCACTGCGGCGGGCCGTGTCGGCCAGCGCGGTGTCCACAATCTGCACCAATCGAGTGTCGCCTGAGGGAAGCATTGGATTATTCCGGACCAGGACATCGTAATCCTGGCACAAGTTCCTGACGTCTATGCAATTATGAACGGACGGTGACAAAAAAGTTACCGGTACCGCAACTTTAGACCACATTCCAACGTTAGAGGACTATAGGTACACTCGCGCCTCGAGGAGCTTCGTGAAGAGACCTTTCTCCCCCCGCGTTCTGCGTTCCTGGCTTTTGCTGCTAACCGCTCTGCAGATCGCGGCCCTTCTGGTCGCATCTGAGCGGCCGGCTCAAGCCTACGTCGATCCAGGTTCCGGCTTCGTCTTCCTCCAGGTTGCCGGTTCCATGTTTGCCGGCACGATTTATTATTTGCGCCATCGCGTGAAGCGTGTCCTCCGTTCGCTGCGCAGATCGCCTGCCAATACACCGGCCGAGGTTGCAGAGAACCAGCCATGAGCCAGGGCACGTCGCAGGAGATTGCGACGTTTCGCGATCCTGCCGGTTCGCTGCGCATCCATGGCGAAAGTGTCCTGCGCACGGTCAACCCTCGCTATGCAGCCGAGTCTCTGCGCTTTCTGCGCTCTGACCTGGCCCGGCGATGGACCGATCAGGGCCACCTGGTGGCTAGCCAGGTGGTGTCTGCGGACAAGGATCAGCCTCTACTGCTTAAGCATCCGCGCGTCTTTTTCCCCTCCTATCCATGGGAATGGACGCCGGGACAGTGGGTGGCGGCAGGGGAACTGACGCTCGAACTGTGCTGCCAGTTGCTCCATGAAGGCTGGATCCTCAAAGATGCGACCCCGTTAAACATCCTCTTCGATGGCTCGCGCCCGGTATTCGTGGATCTGCTGTCGATTGAACGTCGCGATCCAGGCAGCCCGTTGTGGCTCGCCTATGGGCAGTTCGCCCGCACCTTTCTGTTGCCTCTGGCGGCCTACAAGTACCTGGGCTGGCCTTTAGCGGCCACGGTAAATCGACGTGACGGCTATGAGCCGGCGGACTTGCACCCCTACCTTTCCGGGGTCGAGCGCTGGAGCGCTCCGCTGCGTTCGCTGGTTACGCTTCCTTACTTGCTTGAGACCCGCAAGCGCGGAGCCGGAGCTCCGCCTAGACTGCAGCAGCAGCCGGAAATCGCGACTGCGGTTTTGCAACGAAATTTCAGAGGTTTCGAAAAAACGCTGCATGCGCTGGAAGCGAAGGAACGCGATTCGCGCTGGAGCGAGTACCACGCCGCCGCCGACCATTACAGCGATCAGCAGCGGCAGCAGAAGCAGGAATTTATCGATCGAGCCATGCAATTGCATCGGCCCCAATCGGTGCTCGATATCGGCGGCAATACCGGCCAATATTCGCGCATTGCTGCGAGCGCTGGTGCGCGGGTGGTCGCCTGGGACACCGATGTCGCTTCTACCGATCGCAATTGGAGAGAGGCCAGGGCGGCTGGCCTGCCGATACTTCCCCTGGTCGCTGACGTGGCCCGGCCGACTCCGGCAGTCGGATGGCGCAATGCCGAGTCTCTACCCCTGCTGGAACGGGCACGCCAGCGCTTCGATTGCGTCATGATGCTGGGCATTTTGCATCATCTGCTGCTTGCCGATCAGATTCCCATTGCTGATGTCGCCACCCTGGTGGCATCGCTCACCCGTCGTTGGAGCATCGTGGAGTGGGTCCCGAAGACAGACGTGCGCTATATCGACCTTTGCCGCGGGCGAGACGAACTCTATGGGCATCTGGTTGAAGATCTTTTTGTCGAGCAATTCACCCGCCATTTCACCATCATCAAGCGTGAGGAATTGAGCAACGGCCGCGTGCTCTTTTTGTTCGAGAAGAGATGAACCTCAAGAACGTCGTGCAGGGCTTTGGAGCAGCCATACTAGTCCTGATACTTCGGGTCTGGCCATTGCTATCCAGCTACCATCCGGTGATCTATCACAGCTTCCTGCCCATGTGCAGCGTGATCTGGGGCATCCTGATCGACCTGGGAGTCTTCTCCGTGCTGGCTGCACTGCTGTTCCGCTATCTGGAAAGGAGCGAGACTGGCCTGCGCACCGCGGTGTGGGCCTTCGTGGCCGCTGTGCTTGGCTCGTCGCTGCTCACTGCGTTTGCAGCCATGCGGCGCGCGCCGGTTCCTCACCTCAGCCCAAATACAGTTTTCATCGTAACTTTGCTGGCTGCGCTGCTTCTGCGTCGGCTTCGGCCGCTTGATTATCGCCGCGCGGTGCACGGATTGAGAGCGCTGCTGGTGCTCGCCGGTTGCTGCATGGTATGGATGGTACCGGAGCTCTTCTACCAGGGACTGCGAGCGCAGCCGGCCGACGCACCGGTGCCGGTGACCCATCCTTCGCTGGTCTCCGCGCCAAGGGGTTCGCCAGGCGATGGTCGACGGATCGTGTGGCTGTTGTTCGACGAGCTCTCCTACGATCAGACTTTCGAGCATCGTTTTTCCGGGCTCGCCATGCCTGCCTTTGACAAGTTCAAGAGCGAGAGCGTGGTGTTCAGCGATCTCAAGCCGGCGGGATATTACACCGACCGCGTGATTCCAGCGCTTTTTCTAGGCACTGCGGTCGATAACATCCGCAGCGGTCTGGATGGAGAGCCGCTGGTTAAAGTGGCCGGAAACCAGCGGTGGCAAGCCTTCCATGCCCACGCCACGCTTTTCTCCGATGCCCAGCGCCTGGGCTGGACCACTGGAGTCGTGGGTTGGTACAACCCCTATTGCCGCATCCTCGCGGGAACGCTTAACTACTGTTTCTGGCGGATGGGAGACGGTCAATCGGACGGAGCCTTGCCGGATCATTCTGCCTGGCAAAACGCCGTGGCGCCGTTGCTGGAAATGGTGCGGGGGCTGAAGCATGAGCCGGGCTTCGCCCAGGAAAAGCATGCCCAGGATCAGGCAGCGATACTGCCCGAGGCCGAGGCATTGATTCGCGATCAGAGCATCGGTTTCGTATTCATCCATCTGCCCGTACCTCATCCTCCGGGCGTTTATGATCGTACCCACCAGCGCGCCACCGGTTCCTATATCGATAGCCTGGCGCTGGCCGACAGCTCGTTGGGAAAATTGATGGCTACCTTGCGTGCAACCGCTTTGGCTACGAACACAACGGTCATCGTTTGTTCCGACCACTCCTGGCGCGTGCCCATGTGGCGGTCGACCTCGTTTTGGACGAAGGAGGATGAGATTGCAAGCCGGGGCCGCTTCGATCCGCGTCCGGTCCTGATGATTCACTCCCCGGGGCAGCAAACCGAGCGCGATGTGACTGCGCCCTTCGAAGAGATCCGCATCCACGAGATGATCGAGGGCATGCTGCGCGGCCACAACCCAGCCTTCGACAAAGCCCTGCTGGCATCAAAGCCGTAGAAAGATCCAACGATCGCTCTCGCTATCTCAACCAGGCATTCGCCGCCCTGTAGATCCCTCTTGAGCGCTACGCTTTGATAGTGCCGGAGCACTCGCCAAGGCTGATGCTCACGAACCCTGGCCGCTCACAGTATCCGCGCAGCGTGATCTCGTCGCCATCCTCGAGAAAGCTGCGCCGCTCGCCTGTGGGCGATGAGATGGGTTCGCGGCCATTGCGGGTGACTTCGAGCAAGCTCCCGCGAGCTTCATCATCGGCTCCGGAGACGGTGCCGGTCGCCAGCAGATCACCAGGTTGAAGATTGCAGCCATTGCTGGTGTGATGCGTCACCAACTGGGCTGCCGTCCAGTAAAGGTCGCGCAGGTTACTGCGGCCAATGCGAACCGCCTCGCGCATTTTGCCTGACCGCAAATAAACCTCCAGGGTCAAGTCGATACCCCCCTCCCGCTGGTCCTGCTCTGAATGAAGGTATTCCAAAGGCTGCGGGTCCACCGTCGGGCGCGCAAACGCCGGCGCGCGGAAGGGAGCAAGCGCCTCCATGGTCACGATCCACGGCGAGATAGTAGTGGCAAAGCTCTTGCCCAGGAACGGACCCAGAGGTTGGTACTCCCACGCCTGGATATCGCGTGCCGACCAGTCATTCACCAGGCACACGCCAAAAATATTTGCTGCGGCGCGCCCAATAGAAATGGGTTCTCCCTGCCTGTTACCAGGTCCGACAAAGAACCCGGCCTCGAGCTCGTAATCAAGCGCCTGGGTGGGCGCGAAGTGGGGTGCCACTCCAGGAGCCGGCACAATCTGGCCTGCAGGCCGCTTCACAGCCGTGCCGCTGACAACAATCGAAGACGCCCGGCCGTGATAGCCGATGGGCACGTACTTGTAATTAGGCAACAGGGGATTCTCCGGCCGGAAGAGCCTGCCCACATTTCTGGCGTGATCTATCGAGGCATAGAAGTCGGTGTAATTACCAATCACGGCCGGCTTGAGCATCGTAGCTCCGGCCATCGCAAACAGATGCGGCGTCAGCGCCCTTTGATGATCGGGGGCAAGGGGATGATCGGCGCGAAGCAGATCGCTAAGCCGGGCGCGCAGGGGAGACCAGCACTCGGGGCCGAGGGCCATGAGTGGGTTGAGCGTAGACGCGGCACAAGCCTCCTTCGCAGCTTCAGTAAGCAGGCCCGCGCAACCGCGGAGGTCGAGAATCTGGTCCCCAATGGCCACCCCGACTGTGGGCCCCCCCGCCCCCGCAAAAACGCCAAAGGGCAAATTTTGAATTGGGAAGCCACCCGTGCGGTTAGCCGGCGTTACCCAGCTTTGGCGCTGAGGATCATGCGTAGCATTCATGGTTGCATTTACTTGATCGGGCTTCCCGTAAAGTGCTTTTTGAGCGCTTGCCACACTTGAAAATAATCGCGCTGCAGGTACTCGGTTTCGAGCGCGAAGCGGGTGGGGTGGAGCACCAGCTGGGTCTCGAACATGAAGGCCAGAGTACCGCCCAGATAGTGAGGCTTGAGCTCGGCATTTACGGCGCGCTCAAAGGTCTCCGCATCGGGCCCGTGTGCCTGCATACAGCTGTGCAGGCTGGCTGCGCCGGGCACGAAGCCTTCTGCCTTGGCATCGTATTGGCCGGTGATCAGGCCCATGAATTCATTCATCGCGTTGCGGTGAAACCACGGAGGACGAAAGGTGTGCTCGGCCACCATCCAGCGAGGCGGGAAGATGGCAAAGTCGACGTTGGCTGTGCCCGGCACCGGGGTGGGCGCAGTGAGCACGGTATAGATCGAGGGATCCGGATGGTCGAAGCTGACGCTGTTGATGCAGTTGAAGTTCGCCATGTCGTACTTGTAAGGCGCGTAGTTGCCGTGCCAGCCGACTACGTCCAGCGGCGAGTGATCGATGCCGGCGGACCAAAGCTTGCCCTGGAACTTGCACAATGTCTGAAATTCGCCGTCCACGTCCTCGTAAGCGGCGACCGGTGAAAGAAAATCGCGCGGGTTCGCCAACCCGTTAGCGCCGATCGGACCCAGGTCAGGCAAACGAAAAGGAAGGCCGTAATTCTCGCAGATATAGCCGCGGGCAGAATCTTCAAGCAGCTCAACCCGCATCTTGAGCCCGCGAGGAATCACGCAGAGTTCACCCGGCGCCACGTCCAGGATACCCTGCTCAGTGAAGAAGCGCAGCTTGCCTAGCTGGGGCAGGATCAACATCTCTCCATCGGCGTTCGCAAAATAACGCCCCGACATGCTCTGGTTCGCGGCATAGATGTGCACCGCACACCCCGTTTGCCCCGCCGGGCCGCCGTTGCCGGCCATGGTGATGATGCCGTCGAGAAAGTCGCAGGGGGCGGAGGGGATGGGCAGCGGATCCCACCGGAGCTGGTTGGGCGTGGCAGGAACCTCATTAAAGGGACCGCTGTGCATGTTGTTCCCGGGAAGCTCGACAAAGGGTCTGTGGGTTACCGAGGGGCGGATGCGATAGAGCCAGGCACGGCGGTTGGTGGCTCGCGGAGCGGTAAAGGGGGTACCGCTGAACTGCTCGGTATAGAGACCGAGACACGACTTCTGAGGAGCGTTCTGGCCCCTGGGCAAAGCACCTGCAACCGCCTCGGTCGCAAACTCGTTGGCAAACCCCGATTGATATTGCAATTTCGACATGACTCCCCCCTGTAGGTGTATACCGGACGCCGCTAACGGTTGCCAACTGGTGTTGACAGAAATAGTCGGATTCCGATATAGTCGGAGTCCGACTATGACATCTGAGACGAAGAACCCTCCGCTGTCGTCCGCAACCCTGCATATTCTCTTGGCGCTCGCTGGAGCTAATTTGCACGGCTACGGGATCATTAAGGAAGTCGCACGCAATTCCGATGGTCACTATAGATTGGGCCCGGGTACGTTGTACGACAACCTCAAGAAGTTGATGGACGCCGGTTTGGTAGCAGACGCGCCCATATCTTCCACGTCGAAGCGCAGGTCTGCCTCCACGAAAGAAGATGATCGGCGTTTCTACACCCTGACAAAGGAGGGAAAGGACGCTTTGGCTGCGGAGGTGGATCGGCTACAAAGGGTCGTAAGCAAAGCCAGATTGCGTCTTCAGGAAGCGAGGGCAGCAAGAGCATGAACAGAGTCTTTTCGCGCTTCGCCTATCGTCTTCTCCTCCGCCTCCATCCCGCTTCATTCCAGCGCGAATTTGGCTCCGAGATGCTTTGGATCTTCGACGAAGAATCCCAACGGGGCGCGGCCGTCCGTCTGTTCTTCGACGGAGTAATTTCGTTGCTGCGTCAGCGCTGCAGAATAAAGCCCGATCCTGGTCAGGTATCCATTACTTCCGGTGCGATCATTACCGGTCCCGGAATCGGCCCACTTCGCCTCTTCCAAGGCGGAATTACGTTTTCGCTGATTTTCTTTACTCTCATGCGGCTTATGACTCAACCCAACCCGCTCACCGTCTCCGTGAAATGGTTAGACCGGATGCCTTGCTATACGGTCACGCTGCAGGCGCCATCACACGCCGAGGTTGTGCTCAACACCATCCCGTAACCCCATCGAAAGACAATAAGGTCATGAACCAACCTGAATCTTGTCATCCCGGCCGCGGTGGAGGGATTTGCAGTTTCTTTTCTCAGGTTCTCACGCTCACCCTTTCGAAGCGACAGGAAGCGCCCATGCGGCAAGCGATAAGGAATGCCTGCACGGTCGCCTCGACGCTGGCCTTGTTCTGACCCGAAATGTCAAATGCGGTGCCATGCGCCGGCGTAGTGATTGGGATCGGCAAGCCGGCCTGGATCGTCACTCCTCTTTCAAATCCTAAAAGCTTGACCGCGATCTGCCCCTGGTCGTGATACATCGTGACGATGCCATCGTATTGACCGTCACGGGCTTTCAGAAAGATGGTGTCGGCCGGGAAAGGCCCCGCCACGGGATAGCCCTGTGCATTCGCCTCGCTCACCGCCGGCGTGATGATGTCGATCTCCTCACGGCCACAAGAGCCGCCCTCGCCGGCATGGGGATTAAGCGCGGCCACTGCCACTCGTGGACGCGCAAACCCAGCCAATCGCAGCGCATCATAGAGCGACTTGACAGCGTCGAGGATCCGCTCCCGGGTCACATAAAGAACAACATCCTTGAAAGGAACATGAGAAGAGATACGGGAAGTCCACAAATCACCCAGCGTATTGAACTCGCAGACATAGGAGCTGACTTTGAGCCGGTCGGCAAAGAAGTGAAGCTCGTCCGCGAACTTCATGCCAGCCATCTTCATGGAGTACTTGTTGAGAGGAGCAAAACAGATGGCGTCAATCAGCCCTGCCGACGCGGCGTCCAGGCACATCTCTAAAACCTTGAGCACCGAGGCGCCACCGGCGACGGACACGCTGGAGCGCGGAGCCTCACCGGGGCGTACGCTCTCCACCGGAAGAAATAGCGGAGAACCGCCGGGCAACGAGCGCACCTCATCAAAACCATGGATGGTACGCGTGGCAATGTTCACTCCGGCAATCGCCTGACCTTCTTCCCACAGCCACGCATCGCCTGCTAAAACCACGTGAGCCTGCTCGATGACGTCGCGGCGCGCCAACAACTTGGCCATCAACTCGGGACCGATCCCGGCCGGATCACCAAGAGTAAGGGCCACCGCCGGCTTTTCCGAAATATTCACCAGATCCTCTTTCCTCCAGCCCGGGTGGCGTTTTCCTATCCGTGGGCTAGTCGTGTCACCAGCCGGATGAGGTTCTCGCGGTCGCGCGCGTCAAGAAGAGCCAGCATGGACCGGCAAACCTCAACCTGGTTCGTCCGTATCTTTGTGACCAGTCGGTGCCCGGCCGGCGAAAGTTCGATGCGCACCATCCGTCGATCCTCAGCCACGTGCCCCCGGGTCACCAGGCCGCGGTTCTCGAGCCGGTCAAGCGCCGAAGAGATGGTTGAAATAGGCGCTCCCAACGATTGGGCGATGCGCCGAACGCTCCACTTTTCCGGCTGCCTCAACATGACCAGCAAGCCGACATCATTTGCGTGAAGATCGGCGTAGGGGCTGCCGGCAATGATACTCGGTTCAAGTTTGAACCGCTGCAGGAGCATGGCTACGCCCTGGTCCAGAGACACGGCCTCCCGGTCGGTCACCGGGTTTTGCGGAGATCGTTTTGCCTTCACTAACCCATGATAGTTCATGCGCTTCCCGCGCTTTTGGGATGGCTCCGGCAAGAGGATTGACAATATACTACGATAATCGTATATTCCGAGAATCGTAGCATATGGGGGATTCGCATATGGCTATGAGGCGAATCACGTATCTCATTCTTCTAACCGCTGCCGCTTCACTGGAGGTTGGTCCTCGGTTGAGCGCGCAATCCTGTGCGCCTCCGTCCGGCTTTGTCGACCGGCCCCACCCGGCCCTTGCCGCCACCAACGAGCTGGCAGCCCGCACCGAAGAGATCACCGTCGATCGCCCGCTCGCTGTGGTTCTGGACAGCGCAGCGAAAACTGATATCAAGGACGCGATCCGCAAAGCAGGCGGCCTGCCCGGGGTCGTCGGCCATTACCCGCTCAACCAGATACCGTTTGGGGTGCCCGGCGCCCGCCGTCTGGTTTGTCTCAGCGACGGTTCCACTCTTGAGGAGCAGGTGTTGGAGAAGCGACAGACCAGTGACTCAAGCCTGTTTCGCTATATCGTCTGGAACTACACCAGCAAACAGGCGCGGCCCATCGAATACGGTGTCGGTGAGTTTCATCACACCGCGATCGACTCCACGCACACCCATGTTGTCTGGACTTATGCCTTCAAACTCAAAGATCACGAGTTCCCAGGTGATTTCGGAGCCTTGGGCCGCTCTCTTTTTCAGTGGGTATTTCTCGACCGCCAATATGCCGCAATGATGCGCGGGACACTGAAAGCGGGCAAGCTGGCGGCAGAACAGGTGCCGGCTAACTGAACCCCGCCACGCCGTGTAGGGCGGGCGGTGGCCGATGTCGAGATTAGCGTGGCGGCTTCGACTATTCCATGACAGCGCAGATCCTAAACTCTGGCTGCCAGACACTACCAGCCTAGGAGGAAAACCATGTTCTCGACTGACCTGGTCTCTCGCCGCCAGTTCGTCACCTGCGCATTGTCTACTGCGGCATTGGCGGCTTCGCCCATTCGTTCAACAGCAAACGCTCAGATGCGGAAAATGAGAGAAGATGCAATGACAACGCTGACCCCCTATCTTTTGTTTGACGGTAAATGCCACCAGGCAATGGAGTTTTATAAATCCTGCTTTGATGGAGAACTGACCGTAACCAAAGTCAAGGACACCCCGGCGAAGGATCACATGCCGGAAATCCAACAGAACAAAGTCCTGAACGCACGGCTTAGGAAGGGCAATCTGGAGATCTCAGCTTCAGACTGGCTACGCCTTGATGAAACTCCCATTCGTGGCAATACGGTTTGTCTTTACCTGAGCGGAGGAACGTTTCAAACGCTCACTGCGCTCTTTCAAAAACTCTCAGAAGGTGCAGAAGTAACTGATCCCTTGAAAGGGCAGTTTTATGGATTTTATGGAGCGCTCAACGACAAATTCGGTGTCCGCTGGATGTTTCATGCAAACAAGGAGTGAAGCGCCCAGGGGAGGAACCGGAGTATCCCGATTTCAATTGGGAACTGTACTGGACCCTAAACTTGAGACAATGAAATCAGGGACAAACTGCAGCGAACGGAAGCTCGGATGGCAGCCGGACCGGGCCTGCGAGAAAGCAGTTACCGTCACAGGGGTTGGAAATAGAGCGGGAGGGGTGAAGCGATGCGTGTCGGTCCCGTCTGTGCCCTTTGGGTGCTGGCTTGTTTCTCCTGGTGCACCTATGGGGCGAATATCGTTGCCGATACTTCAGGGGTGCAGCCGGGACCAATCGCGGTGCTTCAGACCAGTCAGTCGCTCGACGTAAGTTGGCGTGACACCAGTGGGCATCAGTGGAAGGCGACGTTCTCGCTGGATGCGGCGAAACCGTTGATTACGGCGATCGCGGCAGACGGAAAAGACGTAGTGACGCTGGCCCAGCCGGTCTACCGCTGCTCGACAGGAAAGCGCAGTGGAGGTTGGGACGCGTTCTTCGACTTTCCCCCGGCAAACCCTGCAGGAACGCGCCGGTTCATGCAGGAGTTTCATCCAACCGAGGTAACTGCGCGCACCGTTGGCGGCCGCGTAGAGGTGACTTTCAACGGGATGAAGCTGGGCATCTTTGACGGTTCGCTGCGCTATGTATTTTATCCAGGCAGCCCATTGATCCAGCAGGTCGCGCTGATGAGCACCCAGGAGCCAGACACCGCGTATTTTTACGACGCCGGATTGCAGATGGCGTCCAGACAGGATATTCGCGCGGGTGGCAACATGGCCTCGTCGATTACCTACTTCGACTCCAGCGGCAAGTTAACCGAAGTTACTTCGCCCTACGGCTCGGAGCGTCATACCTTGACAGCGCGATACCGCGCGGCCGCGGCGAAAATGGGGGCGGGGAGCATCGCGGTGTTTCCTCCCCCGCATCGCTATATGTTCGCGCGTGACTACACCACCAACCAGGGCTATCTCTGGTATACCGCCTGGCGGGGACAAGTCGGGCTCGGGGTGCAGCAGTATCCAGACGACAATACCGGCATCGATCCGTGGATGAACGCTCCGCCGGGCACGGTGCAGGAGATGGGGCTTTTCCTGCTGCCCGGGGCGGAGAACGCAGACGCCACGCTCAAGCGCGTCCTGGCCTACACCCATGGCGATCGGTTTCCCCATGTCGATGGATTTGTCACCTTCGCGCCGCACTGGCATCTTGCCTATACCGTGCAGGCGATGGAGAAGGGAAGCACATGGGTGCCTCCGTTCAAGCCCGTTATGGAGGCTGCGGGCATCAATGCGGCGATGATTATGGACTTCCACGGCGATGGACATCCAGCCGACCTGACGGAGTTGCGGCTGCATGAGCTGGATGAGTACTACAAGATGTGCCGCGCCCAGTCGGACGCGAACTTTCTGCTGATTCCGGCTGAGGAGGCGAATGTCTATCTGGGGGGACACTGGGCCCTCGTTTTTCCCAGGCCGGTCTATTGGATGCAAGACCGCACGCCCGGTCAGCCTTTCAAGAGCACGGATCCCCAGTATGGGACGGTCTACCGCGTGCATACCCCGGATGAGGTTTGGACGATGGTGAAGGCTGAGGGCGGCTATGTGTACCAGACCCATCCACGCACCAAAGGTTCCACCGGCTATCCGGACAAGATCCTCAACACCACTTATTTTCGCGATCCCAGTTACCTGGGGACAGGATGGAAGTCGATGCCATCCGACCTGTCACTGCCGCAATTGGGACAGCGGGGTTTCAAGACGCTCGACGATCTAAACAACCTGGGATTCCGCAAGCACATGTTGGGAGAGATCGATGTGTTCCAGTTGAGCTCGACCGACGAGCTCTACGGGCTGCTCAACCTGAATTACCTGCGCCTGCAAAAGTTGCCGGACTTCGATCACTACGGCGAGATACTGAAATCGGTGCAAAAGGGAGACGGGTTCATCAGTACCGGCGAGGTGTTGCTGCCCGCATTCGCGCTGTCGGGCCGGGGAAGCGATGAAGTGCATGTGGACGCTAAGGTCACGTCGACCTTCCCCCTACGGCTCGCGGCAATCGTCTGGGGTGATGGAACCACAACCCATAGAGAAACGATCGATCTCGAATCGGCCCATGAGTTCGACCAGCACGCCTACACCTGGAACGTGAAAACCCCAGGATGGCTGTGGGCGCGGCTTGAGGTTTGGGACGTGGCGGGCGATGGAGCATTCACGCAACCGATCTGGCGAGACCAGTAGCCTACCGGATGGTGACGCTACCGTTTTGACCCGCCTTATGAAAGTCCAGAGTCAAATCAACCAGCGCTGCGGCCTTATCCTCCTTCGGGCTGAAAGTGAATCCATAGCCGGAGAGCAACGGGTCCGCAGGAATTTTGCGATACAGGCCGGTGATCGCCATCTGGTCAAATACGTCTCCAGGTTTAAGGCCCAATAAGGCCCGTGCCTTGCTCTCCTGTTCAGCATTGAGGTTATGGATGGTCAAGCTTCGCAAGTGGTATAGCGGCCCGGGAGAAACGTCGAGACGATAGGCAACCAGAGCATGGGCGCGGTCCAATTGCGGTGACACGTGGATCTCAACATCCGCATATCCATAGCGCCAATAGTAGGCGCGCAAGTCTGCTGGCACTCGTCCAAAGGCGCCCAACCCGGCAACGTCTCCGGGTTTGAGGGCGAATGAAGGCGATAGATCCCTCCCCGGCAAAAGTGGCCCGCCCCCGGCGCTGATCGAGGAAATACGATACTGACGCCCGGGCCTGACTGAGACGAGAAGATTGACCAGGTATCGATCGCCCTCGCGGCGAGGAGCATCATGCTTAACGTCAACCTCCGCCTCCAGGTAACCGTTCGCCTGCAATTGCTCTTGAGCCTTCAAGCGCACTAGCCAATCTTGTCCAGCGGAATATCCCTGTCCCTCTCTCGGTTTGAGATTCTCGCGGATCGAGGCTGCGAGGCCGGTTGAATCCTCAGCCACCACAACCCTGTCAACCAGGATCTGAGGAGACGAGATGCTGAATACAATCGCTGGCTCGGGAGCACCTGCAGCGCGTTCAGCGCCGATCGCTGAGGGCGATGGTTCTTCGCTCTGCACCTCGGCGACAATTTGCTTCTCTTTGAGCAGAGCCTTAAGTGCATCGCGCACCGAGCCCTCGGCTGCGGACGCAGGCGCAATCTCGTCACCCAGTCCAGGGATTCGATTCTTCAGCTGGACGCGCAAATCGTCGTCGCTCCACCAGACAAAATTGCTGAAGCGATAAGGCAGGTGGGCTGGATAGCTTTGCGTGATATCCGCTGTTTGTGACCAACCAGCGCACGTCACGCAAAACATAAGCATGCCATGCAATGCGGCGCGGAAGAGACGGTGAGCGTTCAAACTCATTCTTTGATCTACATGGTAGGCGATCCGCAACTACTAGGCTACCAAAGCAGTTTCAGGCCGAATTGAACCTGGCGAGCCGTTGTGGACGTGCTCGAGATCGCTCCCGCGGTGCCCGAAACACCAGTGGGCGTAAATACGATGAGATTCGGTGTGTTGAAATTCGCTCGGTCCAGCAGGTTAAAAATCTCCGCTCTAAACTGCAGGCTGAGCCGCTCATGGAGTACTGTGTCTTTCACCGCAGAGAAGTCCCACGTAGCGAGCCCTGGGCCAACCAGTGTGTCTCTCCCCAAATTGCCAAAGAAACCGCTGTTGGCTGGAGGCTGCAGAAAAGCGTTGGGAGTAAACCACTGGCTGGGCTTGCCAAGGATCGCAGACCCGTGAAAGTTGGGATTGATAAAGGGCCTCACCGGATTGCGCGTGTCCCCGTTATTCGACGGGTTGTAACTGAGTTGCGGCGTAAAGGGAAATCCAGCCTGGAGAACAACAAGACTGTTCACCGACCAGCCACTCACCGCTCCGTTGCCCACTTTACCCATGCCGCCCGCAAAACGTTTGCCGTTTCCGAACGGTAAGCCATAGACAACGCTAATCACTCCCAGGTTTCTCACATCGTAAGTGGCCGGCCCCCAGTCCGCTTTCACATCGTACGGGTTTGACACCAGGCCCGGTGCATTGCCCGCCGTCGTTGCGTTCAGGGAATCTCCATCGTCCAAAGCCTTCGACCAGGTATAGACGCCGCGAAGAAAAAGATCATGGCTGAAGCGATGGTTCACGTCAACCTGAAGCGAGTTGTAGCTGGCGGCTCCGACAGAAAACCAGGTCCAGGTGTTAGCGATCGTGGGATTCGCTTTCGGCTTCCCGGCGGGCGTGTAATAAGACCCCGCAGGGATAGTTGAGCCTGCCAGGGGTGCGGGAAAGGTCTTTGGATAAGTCGCCGGGCAAGGCGAGCCGGGACAAATTGTCGGCGCGGGCGTGTTGGCATCGAGGCCGACAATCTCATGGTAGCCGTGCGATCCGACATAGCCCACCGTCAACGAAGTGTTCTGGGTAAGGGCTTGTTCCACTCTCAAGGAGTAGGAGATCAAGGTCGGCATCTTCATGTCAGGTTGCACCCCCCCGGGGACCAGCAGCGCGTTAGAAGGCGGGGGAGCCTGTGTAGACAGCGGGAGCTTGGATACAGGCAAAGATGCGATGCTGTAGGTGGGATTGAATGGCGCATTCTGATCCATCCGATAGCCCAATGCGTCTTGCAGCTCGTAGTACATGCCGAACCCGGCACGCACTACGGTGCTCTCAGAATGAGGACTCCATGCAACCCCAACTCTGGGTTGAGGAAGGAACTTCGCATTGTTGGTAGTAAACGTGTTGCTGGAGATAAGCGGTTGACTGAAGATGACTCCGTTAGAAAATACGTAATTGGCCGCTCGCCCGTGAGCTTCATTCCATCCGGTCGAAAATTCGCCCCTGAATCCCAGGGACAGGGTGAGTTTAGGGCTGAAGCGAATGACGTCCTGTGCGTAGACCGCCCCGAACAAGGATCGCCAGTTCAGCCTGGTCGGCGCGGGATCGTACAAAAAGCTGCTCGTGGTGCCCGTGAGGAATGTCTGAAGACTGGTAAAGGTCGCCTGGCCGTACTGGCTGAGCGCGATGTTCTCGTTCGATTGGAACTGCTGGAACCAGGCGCCGAAACTGAGCTGGTGCGCACCACGGGTTAGAGCCACCCGGTCTTCATAGGTGTACAGGTTGCGAGCGATGCTCAGGTTGCTTCCGTTGTTACTTCCCGCCAGACCTATCTGCGCCTGCGGGTTGGATGCCGCGCTTCCCCCCACCACCACGGCGCCGACCAGCCGGCCCGTCAGAAAACCCGGTACTTCAGCCGCTGCGGTGCCTGGTGTGGGTTCGCCGGTAAAGAAGTAGCCTGCCCGTGAATATCCAAAACGGGCGGTATTGAGCAGCCGCGGAGAGAAGACGTGCGTTTCCTCCAGGGTGGCGACCTGCTCTCGCAAATTCAAAATATCGGTACTGTAAGGGTTAGCAGTGGTTGGCGTGAAATCTGAGCCGTCGTCAACCGTATAGATCGCCGAGAGGCTGTCCTTTGTAGAGAAGACCTGGTCGAATCGAGCCGTCCCGAAGTCTTCTCGTATGGTCTGCAAGGGGCTGCTGGAAACCTCCGCAATGCCACTGAAGTCAGGGTCGCTGGCGCTTGGAGTGAGCCACAAATTCAATAATGGTTGAACGCTGGCAACCGCAGTCGCACGCGAGTGCAGATCGGGTACAAATGCAACCGAAGTTTGATGCAGGCTCTGGCGAAGGCCCTCGTAGTTGACAAAGAAGAAGCTCTTGTCCTTTTTGAGCGGTCCGCCTAATGCTCCACCGAACTCGTTACGCCGAAAAGGGGGAGCTGATCCCCGATCGAAGTAATTCGGCGCGTCCAGTACATTGTTGCGCAGGAATTCATACACAGAGCCGTGCCACCGATTACTTCCCGACTGCGTCACGATAATGACCTGCGCTCCCGGCCGCTTGCCATATTCCGCGCCATAGGAATCGCGCAGCACGTTAAACTCGCGGACCGCCTCGACGCCAATCAGATTTTGACTCGCCCCACCTGGCTGCATATTGTTCTCGGCGGCGCCGGTAAACTCTACTCCGTTCAGCAGGAACAAATTTTGCTGCGGACGATTACCCGACACCGCAAAGTTGTTTCCCGTGCTGGAATTCGAGACCCCGATCCCCCCGGTCTTCTCCCATGTGAAATTGACCACTCCAGGGTTAATGGTGAGAAGCAAATCGTAGCTTCGTCCATTGAGGGGAAGCTGCTTGACTGCCTTCTCCCCCACTAAGCCGGAGATATCCTGTGTCGTCGAATTAACGATGGGAGCGTCCGCGACCACTTTGACCACCTCGCTCACGTCGCCGACCTTCAAAGTCAAGTCCGCAGTCGCATCCTGACCCACGACCAGGACGATTCCGGAGCGAAGCGCTTCTGCAAATCCGCTCTTCTCCGCTTCAACTTCATACCGGCCAACCGGGAGAGCGGGCAATTCGTATCTGCCCGCTTCATCCGTGATCGAGGTGCGAGAGATTCCGGTATCGGTGTCTTTCGCGGTTACAGTTGCTCCTGGCACTACCGCGCCGCTCTGGTCTGTGACCCGGCCGGATAGTGCCGCAGACACCTGTGCGACGACTGGAAGCGAAAAGAGGCATAGCAGAAGTAGCGCCGCTATCTCTAGACGACGATCAACGAACGGCATGTTCCCCTCCCAAGAAAGAACACAAGCAGTGACCGGCGGCAGGTTGCCCGGTCGCGAGACCCTTGAAAGCACAGGTCAGGGAACGAACATCTGCCCCACGTAAGTTTGTTCAGGTCCACCAAATGCATTTGGAGCCGAGCAAGGTCTGGAGAACCGGCCGCACCGGACCATTGCTAGAACAGCGGCGATGCCTTGGCGCAATTTGCCTGGCATCGAAGAATCCAGTCTGATTTAAACGAACCGAACCGTTAAAGTCAAACGGATCTATATCATTTGGGGACGGCAGTCCTCTGGGCGGGTCTTGACCAGCGCCGCTAACGACCCTGCGCACTGAAGAGGATCGTCGATCCGCTCCATCCTCACGTCCGTGGATTTGATGGTGCGGCTGGCCCCCCAGGCGTTGTCTTTGTCTGGGGAGGCCAGGAGAGGACCTGCGAACGAAATGAAATTCCTGCCCGAAGCAAGACTGGCGAGAGGCGATGGAAATTAGCACCGGCAGAGCAAGTTTCGCCGATCCGTTGTGAACAACATTGATCGCCTTGATTGAGAGAGGAGCTGTGCAGAACCGGCGGTCCTTCTCGGGTGTATAGTTTGGGGCTGTTGAATATCAGAATTAGATATTCACTTGGACGGAGAAACACATGAAAGCGAGAACGCTCCTATTAACTCTGGTGCTCTGTTTTGTCGGAGCAGCCGTATCTTTTGCCGACAACCCGAACATGGGCACGTGGAAGCTCAATGAGGCCAAGTCGAAGATACCGGCCGGATTTGTGAAGAACACGACGGTGGTCTACGAGGCCGCGGGCGACAGCGTAAAGGTCACCACGGATGGGACCGACAAAAATGGCAACCCAGGCCACACCGAGTGGACGGGGAAGTTCGACGGCAAAGACTATCCGCTCACCGGCGATCCCACTGCAGACTCGCGGTCATATAAGACGATTGACGACCATACAATGACGTTAGCCAACAAGAAGGACGGCAAAGTTGTTACCAGTGGTCGCATTGTCATATCGCCGGACGGTAAAAGCCGCACACTGCATGTGACTGGAACCGATGCGACCGGCAAAAAAGTCACCAGCAGCGCGGTGTACGACAAGCAGTAACCAGGAATTACGGGCAAATTGTATCGCGCCCGCCCGTCACCCACACGGGTACTCAGCGGAGGACTTTGTCGTTTTTAAGGGCGGGCAGAGATCCCTGTTGGTGGGACACCAATTCGGTGACGTGATAACTATTTGCGTGCTGGTTTCAATAGCAACTTTGGCAGCAACAAATTACGCTAAAGCGATTCGCAAATCGATATGCCATTGCGCCAAAGTCCAAAACAAGACGCATTCTCCCTCGAATGTTCAAACCGACTGACTGCGTGATCCTCGACCTCACCGATACCGGATGGCTCAAGAGGGACCGATTTAAGTCGTTTTTGTTCTTCAAAATAGTACAAGTTTAGACGATAAGTTCAAGCATCGTTGGGCGTCGATGAGGACCAGGAATGGCTGCAGCCAAGTTTGCGGTGGATGACCGTGTTCGATTTATTGGAACCGACACAATCCAAACCGTCAGGCAGTACAACGCAGAAACACTCGAATATCGGGTCCAGCGAGGCGATGATGAAGCCAGCGTTGTGTGGGTACCGGAAATCTACCTTGAACTCGTTGAGTCAGCCTCGGATGATTGACGTCGGCTCTGGCGAAATATGTCGTGGAAGCGTCCAGCTGTCTCGGATAGAATTCAATGAAATTTCTGAGGTGAGAGACACTTCTCGAATGCAACCGAGATGTTCGACGTGTTGTTCTACCGAGAACCTTCTCAAGTGCACCAGCGGCGACTGCACTAACCTTCTGTGCCCGGCCCACAGCAGCAGGCATGGTGGTCGCTCTAGAGGTTGCTGAGATTCTGGAGGCATACTGCTGCCGCCGTGACCGTTACGCACTCCCAAACCCGGGAGAGACTGGCTCACCCGCCATGTCGCGTCACGAACGTCCTAGCCATCGCGTGTATTTGTCGTTCTTCTTTTGCCAGGGTTGGTATTGCCAATTTTTTGAGACGGACCTCAAAACGCCACTGCCCAAGAAGCCGACCATCGCCTCAGCCAATAAAGTTCGGGAGTTGGCGGCACTTGGGGAGCAATCGGTAACCTTGAGAGTGGCAGATGTTGAAGATGCGATCATCAACAGACGCGGTGGAGTGTATTTGAATCTCACGCAGGCGCAGTATGAGAGACTGAAGCGCCCGAGCTTCAGGACGCTAATTCGTTAATCTTCCTGCGGTTGGCAACGAGAGTCGTCATTAGCTCGCGGTTTGTGTAGGGCACCGGGAATTTAGAACAGTCGTGCGCTTGGTAGGCTTCCTTGGCATCTTGTTTCGGAGATTTGCCGGGCGGAATCAAAGACGGGGTCTGGCGAAACCATCCACAGGCACTGCATCGATGTCCGCTGAGGAACGATTTATCCACTGCGATCATTCGTCTCATCGACATACGTTCAGTATAGATCGAACGGCCGAAAAGGCAAGCAGGCGGTCACTTGCGTCTCCGTCGCTCCTGGGACATCAATCCGGGGACATCAATCCGGTGACACTGATGCCCATTTACCATCGTTTTAAGCGCCAAAATGCTGTTGTACGATCCTCCACCAGCAATTGAGCGAAGCATGGTGCCCGGTCGAGTACCGCACGCACGCTCTGCGATGGATTATTGACCGCAGGCAAATGAGTACGGATACTCGACCACGGCCAGTCTTCCGCGCGTGGCACCGGGCGCACCCTCATCGGGTTAAGACTGACATGGCGTAATGAGTTAACACTTGCTGGATGGCTATCCCGTCGTCGTGTTTCCTCCTGTCTCCTTATTCCCTACACAAGTGCATCCTGAGTTAGAGTTGTTCACGGTCCACCGGAAAGCGCGGCTGAGAGTTCATCAAGAGGACCGGTCGCATCGGTGACGACTGGCCGGGACGCGACTATGCAGGAAGATGGACCCTCCAGCACGGTAGGAGCGATGAGCGGGTAACACCACGAACTTGAAGGCAAATTCTTTTTCATAGCACCCTCCGGTCGCCGGTCGCTGGAAATCGTGCATGCGCTGACGAGTGAACGAAAAGTAATTGCGATGGTTATCTTTGCACCAGAGTACGAACGTGGCATGACCGAAGGCTTGCCGGTTACCGGCTAAAGGGTAAACAGCCAAAGCCCCGTCGAACTGCACACCTAAAGATGCTTCTGGAAGCCAGGAAGAATTGATCAAGCCCGTAAACATTGACGTTGGTCGCTTTTTCGACAACTGCAGCCGGGAGGGGGCGAGGAGGGACGGCCGGAATTGGGCACTTCGGTCGCCGAATCCAGACCCCGATATCTGGGATGCCTATGCCACGATCCACCTCCTGATGCCAGACGGTTCCATGAAGCTCGGGGGAAAGGCCGTTGCCGAGGTTCTGCGAATTTGCCCGGCGCGCGATGGTTTACCTGGACCTTCGCCATCGACGTATTTGGATTTCGCCCGTTCCAGGCGATACTCAATCTGGCCTATACCATCCTGGCCGGCGTGCGTCCGCTATTCGGCTGCGAAGAGTTGCGGTACGCCAAAGCCCCTGGATGTTACCGATCAGGTGGATGATGAAGCGGGCTCAGACTGTATTCGGCAAGGGCGGGCAGCCAAACCACACTTCTCATTTCCCTTCATTCTCAGCCGCAGGGCGTCGACCGCTAACGGCGTCGGGAACTCCTCCGAAGTAAGCGGATTTGTTCTAGATTCTTCCGAGTGAGCAATATTGAACAGATGCGCGACCGTGGCTTGTTTAGCTTGCAGTAAGCGAAAAATGACGCGCAGTATCTCGCTCGTGAATGAAGCCAGGTTCAGGGGTTTTCATTCTTGAGATAGGAGCAGACAGTGGTCAACCAGCATAAGGAAGAGAGAACGGCCATGACCTATCGCTCTTCAGTGACCGCAACGCCTGCTGCGGAGTTGGTCAAGGGAGCCGAGGGTTCGGTTCTCGGATTGTGTCGGAGCCGGGGCATTTCTCGGCGTCACTTCCTCGAGTTCTGCTCGGCTGTGACCGCAACGCTTGCCCTGCCCTCCAGCTATGCCCAGGTCGTCGCGGCGGCGCTCAGCCAGAAGAAGAAGCCAGTCCTGGTGTGGCTGGAGTTTCAGGACTGCGCGGGCAACACCGAGTCGATGCTCCGGTCCAGCCACCCGACAGTCGAAGATCTGGTGCTCGAAGCCTTCTCCTGGGAATATCACGAGACCATCATGGCCGCCTATGGCAAGGCCGCCGAAGCTGCATTGAATCGAGTCGTTCGCGAGGACAAAGGAAAATACATCGTCGTCGTCGAGGGTGCGATTCCAACCGCCGATGGCGGGGTCTATTGTACGATCGGCGGCCGAACGGCCCTCGATATCGCACAACAGGTTTGCGGCTCCGCCGCTGCCATCATTGCGGTTGGCGCATGCGCATGGGACGGCGGACTGGTTCGCTCCGGCCCCAACCCGACAGGAGCTTTGGGATTGCAAGGCGCCGTTCCCGGTCTCAATGTCGTGAACCTTCCTGGATGTCCGCATAACTCGGCGAACATGGCGGCGGTGTTGGTACACTATCTCACCTTCGGAGAGATGCCGGCGCTCGATCCTCTCAATCGGCCTTTGTTCGCCTACGGAGAACTCATTCACGATCAATGCGAACGGCGGGCGCACTATGACGCGGGACGTTTCGTGCAGGAATGGGGGGACGAGGGCAGCCGCAAAGGCTGGTGCCTTTACAAAATGGGCTGCAAAGGTCCTGAGGCCAACTACAACTGTCCGACCGTGCAATGGAACGGAGCGACTAGTTGGCCGGTGAAGGCAGGCCACGGCTGTATCGCCTGCGCCTCTCCGCGCTTCTGGGAGACCAAGTCGCCGTTCTACGAGCGCCTGCCGCATGTCGCCGGGTTCGGCGTGGATGTCACTGTCAGTGAGATTGGTTGGACCGCGATCGGAGTGATCGCGGCCGCGACCGCAGCCCACGGCATCGTCAGCATTGTTCGCGACCACCGCCATCCCGATACGGAATCCACGGAGACCCCCACGAAGTCCGTCCCACCGGAGGAAAAGTAAATGTCTCGCATAGTCATCGATCCGGTTACGCGCATTGAGGGTCATCTTCGGATTGAAGCTGAAGTGGACGGCAACCAGGTTAGCGACGCCTGGAGTTCGGGCACGATGTTTCGCGGTATCGAGTTGGTTTTACGCGGACGCGACCCACGAGAGGCGTGGATTTGGGCGCAGCGCATTTGTGGCGTCTGCACCACCGTCCATGCGCTCGCTTCAGTACGGGCGGTCGAGGATGCGTTAGGTGTCGCGATTCCAGAGAATGCGCGGATTGTCCGCAATATTATCGCCGGAACCCAAAATGTTCAGGATCACATCATTCACTTCTACCACCTCCATGCGCTCGACTGGGTAGATGTCATGTCCGCATTGAAAGCCGACCCGGCGAAGACCTCGCAGCTGGCCCAATCGATCTCCGATTGGCCTAGATCCAGCGCGGTGTACTTCAAGGCAATTCAGGATCGAGTGAAGACACTTGTGGCCAGCCGCCAGCTGAGCTTGTTTGGGGGCGGCGACTGGGGGCACCCCGCATATCGCCTGCCGCCTGAGGCAAACCTGATGGCGGTGGCCCATTATATTGAGGCGCTCGATGTGCAGCGGGAATTCATTCGCATCCAGGCGGTGCTTGGCGGCAAGAATCCCCATCCCCAGACGTACCTGATGGGCGGCATGGCGACATCGATGGACGGGAATGAGCCCGATGCGACGATCAATCCAGAGCGGATCACGCTGCTCAATCAGATCGTCGCAAATGCGCAGACTTTCGTTCGCCAGGTGTACCTGCCCGATGTGGTCGCCATCGCCGGCTTTTATCCCGATTGGTTTACGCATGGCGCCGGCATCGGCAATTACATGACGTACGGCGACTACTCAGGAGACAGCACCATCAACGAGGGCGGTTTTTCCTTCCCCCGCGGCATCCTTCTAGGGCGTGATCTCGCGACCGTTCTGCCGCTCGATCCACGGAATGTTACCGAATATGTGGCGCGTTCCTGGTGCGAGTATTCGGATGGCAATCAGATCGGGAAGCATCCTGCGCAAGGGGTCACCGATCCGAGGTATACCGGTCCAAAACCTCCCTATGAGTTTCTCAAAACAGATGAGAAGTATTCATGGATCAAGTCGCCGCGCTATAACGACAAGGCCATGGAGGTCGGCCCGCTGGCGCGCACCCTCGTCGCCTATGCGTCAGGTGATGAACAAGTCAGGCATCTGGTAGATAGCACGCTGGCGAAGCTCAACCAGCCGGCGTCTGCTCTCTTCTCAACGTTGGGCCGGGTCGCCGCCAGAGCTGTTGAAGCCGAGATCGTAGTCAGCCGCTTGTCGGCCTGGGTCGCCCGGTTGGATGACAACATGGCGCACGGTGATGTGCGTCTCCATAACGGCGAAAAGTGGAATCCGAACAGTTGGCCAAAGTCGAGCCGGGGCTTTGGATTTCACGAAGCGCCGCGAGGTTCCTTGGGGCACTGGATTGAAATTGAGGACAAGCGAATCGTGAACTACCAGGTGGTCGCTCCCACTACTTGGAACGCCGGTCCGCGCGATGCTCAGGGCCAGCGCGGCCCTTACGAAGCGGCCCTGCTGAAAACGCCGATCGCCGATCCCGAGCGACCCCTTGAGGTTCTGCGCACCGTGCACTCCTTCGATCCCTGTCTGGCCTGCGCGGTACATGTGGTGGGGGCGAATAGTCGCGCGTATGGCCAGCAACTTCCGAGGACTTGAAAAGGGGTGAATGCCTATGGCAACCGTCTCTGAACCCGCATCGACCCCCGCCAATCTCGCGCAGGATCCTGAGCGCATCGTGCCTGTGTATGTCTGGGAATTGCCGGTCAGGCTCGCCCACTGGGGATTGGTTGTATCGCTGGTGGTACTCACGGTCACCGGAACCTACCTCCACAGTCCCTACCTGGTTTCGGTTGGCTCGCGGCCCTGGGTCATGGGCTGGATGCGTTTTATTCATGAGCTGTCCGGCTTCATTCTCATCGCTATTTTTATACCCCGGCTCTATTGGTTTTTCGCCGGCAACCATTTCGCATCCTGGCGAGCGTGGGTGCCTCACACTGCGCGCCAATGGATAAGTATCAAAAGCATGGTGGCCTACTATGGTTTCAGGCGCCGCAGGCCTTTCGAGGAGATTGGCCACAACTCTTTGGCCGCACTCGCCTACATGGCCGTCTTCGCGCTTGTTGCTATTGAGGTCATTTCAGGTCTGGTGCTCTTTAGCGCGGTCAAGGGTAGCCCTGATCTTCGCTTCCTGGTCGGATGGATTCCGCGCGTGGTCAACATCCAATGGATACGCAGCGCTCACTTCCTCATCATGTTTCTTTTCGTGGCATTCTTCATCCATCACTTCTATAGCGCCTTGCTGGTAGGAATCAGCGAACGGAACGGCGAGATCGAAAGCATCTTCACCGGCTGGAAACTCGTTCCTAAGCGTCTCGTCGATGAAGTGCGGGAGGAAGAAAACGCCGCCAAGGCGAAACGGAAGACGCCCGTGAGACCTAAGCGATGATTGAAAGCCCTACATCCGGGATCGCGATCCTGGGTCTCGGCAATTTGATGCGCACCGATGATGCGGTCGGAATGCTCACCCTGCGCAAGCTCCAAGAGGACGGCAGGCTGCCTCCTGAAGTACGGCTCATTGAAGGAGGGACACTCGGCCTCGATCTGCTGGACAGCCTGCGTGGCATCTCTCGCCTATTGGCACTCGATGCAGTGGACATCGGAGTTACGCCGGGAACATTGATTCGGTTTGAAGGAGAGGAAATCGACAATCTGCCGGTCTCGAAAAGCGTTCATCTGCTTGGGTTTTCAGATCTGATGAGCGCGCTGCGCCTAATGGATGCTGCTCCTGATGAGGTTGTGCTTCTCGGCGTGCAGCCGGCGTCCACGGATTGGGGCACAGTCCTGACGCCAGCACTCGAGGATGCCCAGTCCCAGCTCGTGGAGTTTGCGATCGTAGAACTTACGCGATGGATCAAGAAAATCCCCACCGTCGACCACCAGGCCGATCCCGTAATCCACTGCGATTCATCGCACGCAAGAAACAGAACGGCCATCGCAACATCGGGCCGAGGAGGGCCGAGGAGGGACGGCCGGAATTGACACCCTAAGAAAATATCGGTCCAGTTCCGTCCACGAATTTCCAGAAACAAGACCGCAAAGGGGACGGTCTTTAGGCCCATCGGATCAGCTACACTAGTCCCAGCCAGCGCAGCCAAAACCATGAGCCTTGTCATTCGAAAATCGCAACTGCGAGCCATGCAGTCCCCGCGCGACCAGGAATTTGTTGATAAGGTCGGGGCGTATCTGCGGGAAGCTTTCCCGGAGAAAACACAAGGGCTGACCGACGAACTGCTGCAAGAACGCATTCGTGATGCCATGGAACGAAGCTTCACCTATGGAATTGAAACGGAACGCGATGTCTGCCACTTTGTTGACTACACGTTTCGTTATTCGCCTGCTTTCGACACGGGCTCGGTTAGAGAAATTTTGGAACTGCGCGGCGTGAGCGCAAGCGAGAGGCTCAATGCGATCGGCCGGCAACTCCGATCCGGCTCCAAAGATCGACCACTGTTTTAGTTTTCGGCGTCCTAATGAGCGCTGGGGTTCACTCGCTGTCGTGCGGCCAAAGCGCGTCCCGGGCCGCCTGTGTGGCGGGAAGAGCGGCCGGAAGGTAATCGAGGCCGTCGTTCGGAGGGCGGCTCGCCATCGGCAGATGTGGGTGTGCATAGATGTTCCAGCCCCTCAGGTTCAGGTTGCACTTGCCGCAAAAGCAAGGGTTGTAACGCTGCGCAAGCATGTGCTGTTTGGTGAGCCTAAGCTCGGCGTTATCTCCATTCTTGAAGTTCGCGTATGTTTCGTCCTTTTCTGTACGCCAGAAATTCTGATCGTCATAACTGAGTTCCGCGGCAGTGGCCGCTCTTCCCTGCGGAGCCAGCGCCTGCGCGGCACCGTACGGCAAAAGAGGATAGCTCATGACGCAGTTACAGTCGGCTTGATCGTGGTCGATCTTCGAACCGCCGCCCGCATTTTGCCAGTGTTTGAGGAACAGAAGATGGCCTATCTCATGGCTGAGCACACCGCGGTACATGTAGGGCGTCATGAACGAGGTGAAACAGAGATCGACCGCAGTCATCATCGAGAGCCCGAACGGATTGTAAGGGTTCCCGTCAGCAGCTGTCATAGGCTGAACGGTGAAGTTATCCACTATCGCGATGCCGCCCTGGCCATGGTGAAACCTGCCACCCTGGACGAGGTTTTCGCATAGCCGCCGGTCAATGACGCGGTCCAGAAGGCGTGCAAGCGGCAGGGCCATCAAACCGCCGAACTCAGCATTTATTTCGCGTGCTCTATTCATCGCGATTCCATTCGGCAGCAGCCCGGGCGACATGCGGTTTGGCGAAAAAGCAAAGCACTCCGCCAGGTCGGGATTGGGACTGTATAGCTTGATCACCAGTGGATTCGCGGTAGCATCCACTATGTACTTCTTGAAAATCTGGTCCCCCTTGAGGTTATTGATGTCCTTGTCCTGCGAATAATGCGTTTTGCCGGCATTCACGACCTCGCTGAAAAAACCCAGGTAGTAGCGACGGGCGCTGGCGAGGATCTTCCTGTCCAGGTAAACGGGGAACCCGGGATCATTTGCGGCTGGTGGGGCCCCAGCCGGTGGGTTGGGATCCCAACCGTTGACAGCGGCAATGAAGTTGGCCAAGGCCGGGCTCACTGCGGTGGGCGGGGTAGCGGCCGGCCCATCGCCAACAGCAATCGCTATCGCGGCATTGATATCCGCTACCGGTACCGTGGCGAGCTCGGCCTGAAGTTCGGGCGATACCGGGTCAGGCGGCGTGTAAGGCTTGATAACGTAGCTGCCGGCTTGATTCTCGAAAGTCGCCGGGGCATTTTGGATAAACATCCGTTTTTTGGTCAGGTAATTACCCGGCTGTGGCGGCTGAGCGGAGATCTTGGGGTACTCGAGACATTTCTTCAGCGCGTCGGAGTAATGTTTTGCTGCGGCTTTCAGTTTAGCTTCATCCCCTGGAACGCCCTCTCCGCGCGTCCAAGGTCCGGCAATCTTTTGGATGAAGTCCTTCAGCGGCCCGTCGGGCACGGTTAACGGTGGCTTTGAAGGGGTGGTCGCCTGTACGACCGCTGCGTCCAATTCGGCTTGAGGCGCCAAGGCTAGTTGCGCCGGATAGGTGCACGCCCCAAGGTCTATTTCAGGGCGCAATAGCTCCCAGAGTTTGTTAAACGGCCTCAATGCCTGCATGTAATCCTGGCCAATCGTGGGCGAGAGGTTTTGAACGTCTTCCTTGACGATGTCCGCGAACGGCGGGACATACAGAAAGGCGGCGGCGTAAATCTCGCGCACGGCTTCCCACTGCGCGGCAATATTGGAGCCCGGAAGTGGCGCGCCGTGATCATCAACGCCGCTGAAAGGCTGACCTGCCCAGGTAGTTCGATCCGGCCAACGCACGAACATACGGAACTTGAGCCGTCGCCAGGCGTTGATGCGAGCGCTTGTTTTTTGCAGCCCTGGCAGATTCGGGCCATGAATCCCGTTCAGCACTTCTTTCCGGGTAGCATCGTTGTTTACGAACTCGAATCCGTGGTTGAAATCGATTGCCGCCGTAACGGAATAGTTGTCGCCGGCTATCAACGATGGCAGAAAGTAAACAACCGAGGCGTGCCGGTCGGGCCAGCGGTGCAGCTTATGTTCGTCCAGCACGCCACGACGGTGACCGGCTTCGGGTTCTACGCGGTCGGTCTGAGCGGCACCGTCTGAAAACCTTCTGAACACCTCGTAGAAATCGTTGTCTCTATCCCTGATGATTCCCCCGACGTTCTGCCTGGCATTGAAGAAATTGTTCTGCTGACGCGGTTTTCTTAATGCGGCAACAACGAACCGGCGTGCTCTTGAGGGTCGAGACTGTGTGAAGGCCTTGATCAGTGTGTCGCCCTGCGCCACTTCGGCGGCCTCGTCAAAATCTCGCCAGTACCAGCGCAGCCGAACGTCGCCCATAGCTTCTTGCACGTAGACAGAACTTCCGTCTGTTCTGCGCAGGCTAAGAGTTGCCTCAACCGGAAGCATGGGGTCGCTCAACCAGTCAGCCTCTTTCTGGAACTTATGGGTTTGTGCCGCGGACTTGCCGGGGTGGTAATTACCCTCTACCCACTCGTCTTCGTCGTTATTGGCGCAGCGCGTGCAATCGATGTAGTAGCGAAGTTTGTTTGCCGGCGTACTGAACTGGTTGGATCCATCGCCCCCGCCAGGGTCATTCTCCACTGGAGCGACAGTCGTTTCCATAGACAGGAAGTACATCAGCTGGTCGGCCTCATGATTTTGCAGAACAGTGAGATTGTCCCGTCCGGTGGCCGTTTCCGGATCGGATGCCGCATTTTTGAAATCTGAGCCATTCCAGAAATTTCGATAGTCGCCTGCTGTCTTCTGAGTCGTATGGTTAATATAGTTGACCACGTCACGGGCGGTTAAGGTTCCCGGAACAGCAGGTCCGTTCTGGGGAACTGTTACACCGTCGGAGGGGATTCTCCGGTCCATACGGTACCGGCGAATGGCATTTGCGTAGGCCTGCGTGCCGCTGCGATTCGGGTACGCGGGATTTCCAGTCACCGGACCGGCGCAGTACCCGGTCTCGTTCAGTTTGTATTGGGTCCAGTAAACTTTTCTTGCGACGTCGTTGAACGGCGGATTGGCCGGATCGAGACCGTCGGTCACCTCCCTATACACGTCTGCCCAGGGCACCAATCGAAGACCCAAATCGATGTACTGGACGGTGGTGAGATCCTTCCCGATGCGCGGCTGAATTTTAGCCCATGCGAGGGTTCGGATGGGGCCGGCGGTTCCCCTAAATTCCTGGATCGCGGCAACTGCAGAGGATGCGACTGAGGCAACTTGTCTTCCACACCACAGCAGAGCCGCTGGAACCTTACTGGTCGTCAGCACGGGTTCGACGCTCACGGCGACGCGAAACGGGGAGAGTAGCGGATTAACATAGGTGTTGCCCCCCCGCTGATTCAGCACCCAGGTTCCCGACCAGCAGCCGTCAATGCGTGGCGGCAGCACCCCCGCCACGGTCTCGCTTTCGAACAAAAGGATGTCTGCAAAGTCATATACCTGGACTTTGTATCGCTGAATAGGGCCTGGATACTCAGCTTCGATGCTTATGGCCTCTACACGCGGTGCAAAGCAGGGTGTGACGCGGTTCACTTCGACTGGCTCGTACGGCATAGACTGAGGCAAACTCCCGAGGGAATGATAGGCGAGAAAGGTCCGGGAATGTAGCGTAAAAAGAAACAAAAAGTGCAATCAACGGAGGGCTTCGCGGGCGGTGTATCGTTGCGCCGCATTGGGTCTGTGGAGGACTAAATGTCTTCTGATTTGCCGGCCGAGAAGCCACCGTCGACCACCAGGCTGATCCCCGTAATCCATTGCGATTCATCGCACGCAAGAAACAGAACGGCCATCGCAACATCGTGCGCCTCGCCGAGCCTTCCCAGTGGATGCATGCTGACCAGCCGGTCGTGCCGGACCGGATCATTCAATAGCGGCTGAGCCATTGCGGTGCGGACGAAGCCCGGGCACACGCAGTTAACCCGGATTTTGCGCCCGGCTAAATCCATCGCCATATTTCGCGTCAACGCCACCAGGGCGCCTTTGGACGCACTGTAGGCGGCCCGGCTGCGCACGCCCGTGATGCCGGTCACCGACGAGACGTGAATAATGCTTCCACCTTCCGGGCGAAAATGCTGCAAGCAGTACTTTGAGCAGAGGAATGGGCCACGCAGGTTCGTTTCCATAAGCCGGTCCCAGTCGCCAACTTCGGTATCAGAGACAGCTTGCCGGAAGGCGGTGCCGGCGCTGTTAAATAGAACATCGATCGGACCGAAGCGTTGAGCGACGCTTCCCACACTGTCGCGGACCTGAGCTTCATCCCCTACGTCACAAGCCAAAGCAGCTGCATCTCCGCCCGATTTTCGGATTTCGGTGACCATTCGCTCTGCGCGGGGTAGGTCGCAATCGAGAATCGCCACCCGCGCCCCTTCGGCGGCGAACAGACTGGCGGTGGCCGCTCCGATGCCCGAGCCACCTCCAGTTACCACCGCGCACTTCCCCGTCAAACGCATAGACTCCCTTACTTCGGAACCGATTTTAACGGCCCGATTGCACCCGAAACGCAAAGGGCGGCCGTGGCCTCCGCCAACGGTAGCTTTCGATTACCAGCCCCTGAAAATAATTTAATTGGACTACCACGAAAGGTAGTCAATCCGAATCTAAGCATTGTAGCCAGATGCGAGTCTTACCATGGCAAGCGTCTTTTCGAGTCCTGGGCGTGAGGTCCTGTGGGTGCATTTGAAACCAGTCGTTGGTAAAGCAGTTAACTTACCGCGCTTTTCGCGCAGTATTCCGTCGGCCATCGAAGACTTGGAGGCGCTGCAGAAATGACTTAGTTCGCTTAGTTCGCTTAGTTCGCACTCTTTTACCGGAAACGGGCCCATGTATTCGCCTCTCGGAATGCGTTCGATGAACGCTGTCTTGGCGTCCTTGTACGCGGCGATACCCCGCTGTACCAGAGGGCCAGCGGGGACACGCGAAGCATGGTGAGCGGTCGAACACGGGACGCACGTTGCCAACTCGGAACCGTCCCCATCGATTTTGGCAATTTTTAATGCGATCGGACGACCACCCAGCCGATACTCCGGGCAGAGCTTCACTTGTCCCAGAGGCGAATACCTTTCGAAGGAGTGGCAGGTTGATAACCGCATCCACGTTGCCGGCGCAGACGCTGGTCCCCGCCGGGATGCGCTTCACCAGCCAAACCAGGGAGCGTGACCCGGAAAAACCCATCCCCGCGTTATGTGCAGATGGTGCCATCCGTAACCGCCAAAGAGAAGAAGCAGAGTCCATTTTGCGTCCAGGAGGGGCAGACTAAATGCGGCATCACAATCACTCTGCCCCCGAAAAGACCGCGAGAAGTGGTTTTCCTGGCCCTCGGTCTATATCCATTGTGAAACCGCTGTAGGGGGAACCCGATGCATACAACCGGCCGGCAGGGTGAGCAGATGCAGAGTCAGAGGTCACTGCGCAGCAGAGGACCGCACTCATGGTTTCCGATGATGCTGCTCGCCACCGTTGCCTGCGCGCCGGCAGCCTGGCCGCAGGCTCAGGCCGCATTGCCCGCGCTCGATGCAGAGCAAGTGGTTCAGCATCTGATGGAGAAGAACCAGGAACGTGCGGCGGCCCTGCAACACTATCTCGGTAAGCGCAGCTATCACCTGGAATACCACGGTTTTCCCGCCTCCGCAGAGGCGACGATGGAAGTGGAAGTGAATTTTGACGCGCCCGCCTCCAAGCAGTTCACCGTCGTGAGCGCGAGCGGGTCGAAGCTAATCCAGAATCGCGTCTTTCACCGTTTGCTCGAAAGCGAAGAGCAGGCCGGCGACTCCAGCAACCGAAAGCACACCGAGCTCGGCCCTGAAAACTACACCTTCTCCCTCGCTGGTACCGAGGGCACAAACTATGTGCTGAGCGTTGAGCCCAAAGTGGAGAGCCGATTCCTGTATCGAGGCAAGATCTGGGTCGACGCGCACGACTTCGCAGTCACACGCATTGAGGCTCAGCCCGCCCGCAATCCATCCTTCTGGACCACCAAGTCACTGATCCATCACACCTATCAGAAAGTGGACAACGGGTTCTATCTGCCTAAGGAGAACAAGACAGTCACCAGTGTCCGGATGGGTGGCGTGGCAACACTGACCATCGAATACCAGTCCTATCAGGTGACTGCGGCCAAGCCGGTTGCCCTGGCAAGAAAGCCGATCCCGTCCCGGGGGGGATTCGTGTGGCCCGACGGTGGAGTCAACGAAGAAGTAGCCAATTTCATGTCCACAAGAAAATGATGCTCACGCCCTTGCGGGCGGCCGGGGAAGATTTGGTTTCATATGGAAATGTTCGCTGCCCCAATCGCATAGAGACTCCATCATAGGCACAAGTTTTTCACCCTCGGCGTTGAGCGAGTAGCTGACCATCGGCGGAAGCGACCGCGTGGCATGCCGCTCGATCACTCCATCCTGTTCCAGTTGGCGAAGCTGGTCGGTCAAGACCTTTTCCGTGATGTCAAATAATTTGTCACGGAGTTCGGCAAAGCGCATGGAGCCGAACGAAAGATGCCACAAAATCTGCACCTTCCATTTGCCTGAAAGTACGTTGATGGTGGCTTGCACGGGACATCCGTGATGGTCTTTCATACTGCCCACCTTTCCCGGGCTTACTTATTTGTGCGTACTTACCAGAGCCCTCACCGCCGTTGTACCATACCGCCTGTGAAAGCAAAGGAAAAGGCATGATTCTGGTCACCGGAGCCTCGGGCAACGCAGGCGGCGCCGTGGTGAATGAATTGCGCAACAGTGGCACGCCCTTTCGTGCGATGTATCGCAGCCGTGAGGATGCGGCAAAAGCACCGCCCGGAGCGGCGACCGTGATTGCCGACTTCTCGTCGAAGGAAAGCCTCAGGAACGTGCTCGCCGGCGTCGACTCCGTTTACCTGGTGTGTTCGCCTGCCCCGGCGTTAGTGGAGTTGGAAAGCAACGTCATCGATGCCTGCCAGCAGAGCGGTGTGAAGCACCTGGTGTTGAACTCTGCTTTGGGCGCAGCCGATTACCCAACGTCGTTTCCTGCCTGGCATCGCAAAGTGGAAGAAAAACTAAAAGCGTCCGGGCTGGGCTTCACCATCCTGCGCCCAAACTCATTCATGCAGAACATCCTGGCGTATCTCGCGCCCAGCATCCGCGAGCAGGGTGCGTTCTTCGCGGCCATGGGAGACGCGCGCATCAGCTTTCTCGATCTTCGGGATATTGCCGCTGTGGTTGCCAGGGTGGCGGCGTCGCCCACTGAGCATCTGGGCAAAACCTACGAGCTGAATGGCCCAGAAGCAGTTACGTATGCCGAACTTGCGCAGCGCATCGCGCGCATCTGCAACCGGGAAGTCAAATTTGTAGATATACCGGAAGCCGCCCAGCGGAACAGCATGCTGGGTATGGGCATGCCTCAATGGCAGGTGGACGCGTTGCTCGACCTGCAACGGTATTACACCAATGGCCAGGGCGGAGAAGTGACCGCTGTGTTAGCCCAATTGCTGGCGCGGCCGCCGATCAAGCTCGATGCGTTCCTCAAAGAGTTTAAAGAGAGCTTTCGCGGTGCTGGTACCTAAAAGGGAGACGACGATGCACGATGAAGAAGCCGTAAATCCAAAGACTGGAATGACCGTCAACGAGATCAAGGCCTTCGTGAGAAATCATTTTGAGGAATTCGTGAATCGTAAGAACCTGGACATTGCGGATGTTAATTTCGCACCCGAGTTCGAGGATCACGGGGCGGATGTACCACCCGGAATGCCTCCCGGCCCTGCAGGCGCAAAGGCGTATGTGGGCGGCGCGTACAAGAAATTCCCTGACATCCATGTCGAAATTTTTGACCTGATCGCCGAGGAGGATAAGGTCGTCGTCCGCAATCACTGGACAGGCACGGAAGCTGCTTCCGGAACGGTATACGAGTTTTCCGGGATTGTGATCTGGCGCATCGCTCACCGTCAGCTGGTGGAGCGATGGGCGTACCTCACGCCGCCACAGCCAGCCAGAAAGTGATCGCTTAATGCACGTCCGGGCCGTCCTCTGTCGACAACACCACGCGACGCCGGCCGAACATGCGCGCGTCCAGCGAATAGCCTCCCGGGCCCAGCATCCCCAGGGCAGCCGTCTCGATAATGGCGAAGATCATGTACAGCGCATCCGCGCCTCGCAGGCTGAACAGGGCGGCAATCTCGAGGCAGCAGCAGAGGGTACAGATGATGGGAGTAAATGCTCCCAGAACGAAAAAGGTCGCCAGCAGGCCAAGACCAGCAAAGACCCATTGCGGAGTAGTGACTCCTCCCCGCGGGAACACCATCATGAGCAGCATGGCGGCGGTGGATACCCTTAACAAAAGTAAGGCAATCCCCGCCGATCCCATAGGAAACATGGTGAACAGTCTTTGCATGTGCACCGAGACTAATCATGTCTTCCAGGTTCGACAAACGCGAAAAGGGGGCCACCGAAGCGCTCCTTTTGAGGGGGGTGGGTCAGCTTACCGGGGGAGTAGAATCTGCGCGAGGGAACATCATCATGAGCGCCCAGCACACAATCCGAGTGCTTACGGTTGACGATCATCCCCTCTTGAGGGGCGGCATTTCAGGCGCAATCATGGCCCAGCCCGATATGACCGTGGTGGCGGAGGCCACCGATGGCGAAGAGGCAATCGCCTTGTTTCGAACCCACCAGCCTGACATCACGCTCATGGATCTGCGCATGCCGAAGGCCAACGGAATCGACGCCATCACAGCCATTCGCCAGGAGTCGCCCAACGCTCGCATCATTGTCCTCACCACGTATGGCGGAGACGTGCAGGCTCTGCGCGCGTTCAAGGCGGGCGCCTCCGGGTATCTCCTCAAAAGTATGCTGCGTACGGAGTTGATCGATACTATCCGGCTGGTGCACGCTGGCCATCGTCGCATTCCCCAGGAAATCGCAGTGGAGATGGCTGAGCATGTCGCGGATGATGCACTCACCAGCCGGGAGTTGGAAACGCTGCGGGGTGTCGCCAGCGGCAGTTCCAACAAGATCATCGCCGAACATCTGGGCATTTCGGAGCACACAGTCAAAGGACATCTCAAGAGCATCCTCTCGAAACTAGGCGCCAGCGATCGTACCCACGCCGTCATGATCGCAATCAAGCGTGGTTTCCTCGACATGTAAGAACGGACCTTATCCCGCGGCCGGTCAGGGTGTTGACGGGTTATCCGTTGTGTCATCGCCATAGGTCGGAAACGGGTCAGGCTCCGTGGTGGTGGGCATGCCCCGCAGCGTGGCTAAGTCGGTCTGAACCTTTGCCCAAACCTCCGGGTTCTTCTTGGTGGTGATGGGAGCGTCGGGGTTGGCGTAGTAGGCCAAAACATCCTCTTTGACGCCAGGTGGCACGGCCCGGGTAGGCTGAAGTGTTAAACGGTGGAGGAGATCGGCGTAGGTCGAGTCGGTAAGCGGATAGCCGCCTGGTTGGACTACTGTGCCGGTGTCCAGGTCGCGATTCGGAAGCGGATGCCGGGGGTCGCTGGATTGACGCGGCACATCTTGCTTAGCTGAGGGTTTGGCCCGCAGGGGAGCCGAGGGCGGGGGCTGTGACTGGGTGTCCGCGGAGGCTGCGCTGGCCGCGGTCGACCGGGTCGTCGGAGGAGGGGTGAAGCGGGCGAGAACACGCCGTAGTGCAGTATCGGAGTCGATGACACTATGAAGGTATTTTGCCTCTGTATCAGGAGTGGGACCCTTGACCGCGGCTAATCTGAGTGGTCCGATTTTTGGGAGAATGAAAAGAAACCCCGCCAGGGTGTAAGTTCCGATACCGGCCTTTCTGCGGTAGTGGTCCCAGTCATTCTCTGCCGAAACTCTGGCCACTTCCTTCCGGAATGCGGCAACTTCTGCCGTGGGCGGATCGCTAGGCTCTTTGCTGTGATGAAGAATGGTGACCGCGTAGGCGATGCGAGGAATGAAGGTGCGAGTCGCGAAGCGGTATCCACCCACGTTTAAGCGCCGGCCGCGGGTGCCAGTGAAATCCTCGTGCAGTCCATAGGTCTGGTAGAAGGCAAACGTCAACTGGCGGGTTGGCACCTCCAGCCCGACATGACGAAGGTACTCGACCGGAGCCATGCGCTTCTGGGAAGTCTCATTGATGTCGAAGGCAAATTCAGTCCGGACATGCTGCGCCTCGCCCTCCGCATAGTTGACGACAGGTCCGTACTTCTGGCCCAGTTTAGGAAACTCGACCGGAACAGCAATGTTGGTTGCCTGTGAGTGCCCTATTGTGTCTCCGATGTAATGCGCCAGCGCTCCCACGGCGAATGCGAGTTCGTCGGCGTTGCCGGCGTTTCGGAAAAGATTGATTACGAAATCGCCCGAACGGACATAGTGGGTGAGGTTCGAGAACGACCTGTCTCCAAAAGGGAAGTAGCCAATGTCCTGGATGACGCAACCGCCGTACGCATAGGCCCGCGCATGATCCAGCTGGGCCGGAGTGAGAGTTGGATAGCGGCTGAGAAGGAGCGGAACAATGGACTGCTTCCAGGAAAGGTCGATCAGTTGCTCATGCGTAAAAAGGGAATAGCCGCCGGCGGGACGGCACACAAGCAGAAAACAAAGAACAAGAGCGGTGGCCCTGGAGAAATTACACATTGCCTCCAGTATCGCAGAGCCTCTCTCAAAAGTTGAACTTAACCGCTCCCTGCAGGATTCTTGGTGCTGCCGCGCTGATGGCATTACCAAAGGTCGAGCTGCCAATATTGCCGTCGACCGCGCTGGGACCATTGAACTGCGTGTGGTTGAAGAGGTTGAACGCCTCCACCCGGAAAAGCAGAGATTTCGCTTCGCTGAGCGCCAGCTTCTTGGCCACGGCCATATCGTAGTTATCCGCGCCCGGACCATAGAAGAAGCGCCTCTTGGCATCGCCAGGGGTTCCCAGCGCATTCATACTGAAGGCCGTGCTATCGAAGTAGTTATTCCCGCGCGCACGCGGGTTAGGGTTCAGGTGGAGCGGTCCGCCGCTGTAGTCGGGCTCATCGATGCTGCTGTTGTTGATCCCGTTCGGATTGGTCCCGATGAGCGAGTTATCTCCATTGTTAACCAGGGTTATGGGGAAGCCGCTGGCGAAGCGAGTGATACCTGAGAGAGACCATCCCTGGCTTAGCCGACTGGGGCGAAGGAAGCGGTCAAAGGGTAACTGGTATTCATAGCTCAGAACGAAGTTATGTTTGACATCGAATGAGGAGAGAGCGTAGCTGAGCGCAGGGTTGAACGGATTGACCTCCTCCGCAATGCTTGAGGACTGATCCATTGACTTGCTATACGTGTAGGAACCGGAGAATTCGAGGCGCCCGCTCCGGTGGCGCGCGCTGAGTTCGAGCGCGTTGTAGTTGGCGTGACCAATCGTGGACTGGAGCGCATTGCTGCCGAAGCTCGATCCCAGCGGTCCCCGTGTCCCGCTCACCTGCCCACCGCCAATCGGATAATAAACCGTGTCCTCACCACCCGGCCCGCAAGTAAGTGTTCCCGGTTGCACCTCATTTGCCTGACTGAGACTTAGGCAGAGTGACGGATTTCCTGGATTCGGTTCGATAAGAACCCGCTGGCCATGGCTGGAGCTGCCGACATAACTGGCGCTCAGAACCGTATTGGGACCGGCCTGCCTTTCTATCGAAAGCATCCACTCTTCGGTATACGGGGTGCGGTTGTGGATATCATATCCCGGGATGCCGCTGATCGGCTCATACGTGCTCCAGTCGATATTGGGATCCGGGTTGCGGCGCGAAGAGTTCAACCGGGCAAAAGTGTAGGGAAAGGGCTGGCCATTGTCCTGGCCGCTGGCCGCGGTTATAAATGGCGTCGCGAACAGCGGAGGAGCCGGGCTGGTGTAGGTGGTGCCATAAGGAGCATTCGCGGCCAACACCGCAATGGAGAGTGCATCGATCGCAGTATAGAAGTTGCCGAAGCTGGCCCGGATGCTGGTAGTACCCGGCCCGCCTAACAGCCTCGCTAGCCAGCTGCCCGGCTCAGCCTGGGGTGACCAGGCAACCCCCACCCGCGGTGCAAAGCTGCGATTGCTGATAGCGGCCAGGGTGTCCGGAATTCCTTGACCACCTGTTTGGTCCCCGGGATAGAGGATGCCCGGAGGCGCACCGGGAAACACGACCGACTGCGCGCCAGGGACGAAAGTAGATATCTGGTTGTACTTTTCAGACCACGGCGCAATACGGTCCCAGCGGAGACCATAGTTGAGGGTCAGATTGGGCAGCGCGTGCCAACTATCCTGCGCAAACAGCCCCACATATTTATTGCGCGCATAGAAGGGGTTCAGCTGGCTCTGGTTGTATTGGCTGGGAACCCCGATAAGAAAGTCGGCGAAGTCAACCCCGGTTTCCTGTCCGGAGAACACGAAGCTTCCGTTGAATTGGGCAATTGGGTCAGCATTCACCTGGTCAATATGGAACTCGCCCCCGAATTTGACCGTGTGGTTGCCCCATACCTTGGAGAAGGTGTCGGTGACCTGATAGGTATTGTTGGCCTGGATGAGCTGATTGGCTGCTGCGCCGGTTGAGAAGCCGTTGAAGTTGAGGTTCTCCACGCTCTGCCCCTTGGGATCGAGCGCCACGATGCTGGCGGTGCCGTCGGCGTTCTCAAAACCCTGGGAAACCAGGCTTACGTTCCGCCCTCCGACCGGCTGACCAAGGTTGGTGAGGTCGCGCATGAAGCTGAGATGGAGTTCATTGAACGCGCTGGCATTGAAGGTCTTGGTATTGCCAAGAGCGATCAGCTGCGCCCGGCCAGTGGTGATGGCATCGAAGCCGGGAACGCTGGCCCCGCTTTGCGCCACCGGATACGGGTTGTTGAGATTGAAGTCGTCGATGAAGTAGTAGGCAGAAAGCAAGCCCCATCGGCTGTTGGCATCGATGCGGACAGAGCCTTTGTCATCGCGGACCGTCTGATTGAAGGCAGAAGTGGCAAAGCCGTTGGCGGTATTCGGAGCCGGAATGTATTGCAGCATGCGCTGGGCGGGGACTGACCACGCGCTCTGAGGAATGAAAGCGTTGGGAAAGACACACTGGGTCGAGGTAGTGCATCCGGGCACATAGTAAGATTCACCGGGAGTGACCGCGTAGCCCAGTTCTCGTGTGAGCAGATTGGCGAAGGACGGTCCCCCGACCGTACCGGTCAGCTGGTTTCCTGCCGCACTGTTAGCGAAGTCGGAGAGGTTGCCAGTGCGATCCGCGTTCGAGGGCACGCTGATGGTGCCGGTATCGATGCCCTGCGTCTGCCGGGTCCCCTGATAGTCGGTGAAGAAGAAAATCTTGTCGTGGCGAATAGGTCCACCGATGGTGCCCCCGAATTGGTTTTGCCGGAAGACGCCGCGGGTTGGAGAAAAGTAGTTGCGTGCGTCGAGATCGGTATTGCGTAGAAAGTCGAATGCGTTGCCGTGGAAGGCGTTGCTCCCGGATTTTGTAACAACGTTGATCTGGCCGCCGCTGAATTCTCCATACTCAGCGTCGAAGTTGCTGGTAATAATGCGGAATTCGTCAATCGCATCGAGGTTAGGCACGATCGCCGTGCCGGCGTTAACGTCCTCTTCGACGTCGGCGCCGTTCACACTGAAAAAATTGGCAAACTCCCGTTGCCCATTCACGGCGATCGTACCGGGATCGAGAGTTCCGGAAGGGTTGAGGATGGTGGCGCCCACATCCTGCACGGCGGTGGAACTAATTGTTGTTTGCGGGGCCACTCCGGGCTGGAGCGAAAGCAGGTCAGTATAGCTGCGTCCATCGAGTGGTACCGCGGTTAGCTGTCTACCCGTGATCACCTGGCCGAGCTGCGTACTCGCGGTCTCCACGCGCAAGGTGTTGTCGCTGACGCTGACCGTCTGGGCAACGCTGCCCACCTCGAGTGAAAGGTCGAGCGTGATCGCCGCATTGGTATCGAGCGTTACGTTATTGCGTTGATAGCCGGAAAAACCGGTGGCTTGCACATCCACCTGGTACTGGCCAACGGGCAAGACGGGGAAGGTGTAGTAACCCTTGTTATTGCTGCGTGTCCGGTAAGTGAGCCCGGTATTTGCCTGGTGGACGGTTATCTGCGCATCTGGAACAACGCGTCCGGACGGATCCTTAATTGTGCCGGAGATGCTTCCTCCGACACTGGCCCACGCCAACGCGGCGGACAAGAATCCAACGGTGTAAAGGACACAAATCCAGGAAGCAATTCGGAACGCCACTTTCATTCCGCGGCCCTCACCAGGCACACCATGAGTAGTCAGGTCACGCGAAAGTTATCGGTGGCCATCGTGATAGTTGAAACCTTGCGGGTGGGGTCCTATAGTGAAGGAAGCCCGCAGTCTATTCGGCTGTGGTTCCCAGGTCCTTGCGGTCTCCGCCAAGAGATAGCCGCGGGGATCTGGGTCTTTGGTTCAAAGAAACTTTAAGAACTCCTCGATCTCTTCGCAATATACGACAATTTTAGTCCGAGATACAACTCCGATGGAAATTCCTGCCCAAAGCCGCCAGGCGAGTCGGACTGAAACTATTGCGACCCCAAGACATCCAATCGCTTGGCCGCCCTAAGGAGTCAGCGTTGGAAATTGGCATTGACAGCTTTGCAGCATCTATTCCAGACCCAATTACAGGTTTCGCTCTCAGTCCCGCGGAGCGTATGCGTCATCTGCTGCAAGAGATCACGCTAGCCGACGAGGTTGGTTTGGACGTGTTTGGCATTGGCGAACATCATCGGCCTGAGTTTCTAGACTCAGCTCCTCCTGTTATCCTCGGCGCGGCCGCTGCGCTTACCAAACGCATTCGTCTCACCAGTGCGGTCACGGTGTTGAGCGCAGCCGACCCGGTTCGCGTCTTCCAGCAATTCGCAACTCTCGATCTGATCTCACAGGGTCGCGCGGAGATTGTTGCCGGGCGCGGCTCCTTTGTCGAATCTTTTCCTCTCTTCGGTCTCGATCTCAACGACTACGACTCGCTCTTTGCCGAGAAGCTGGAATTGCTGCTGAAGATCCGTGAAAAGACAGAAGTCAATTGGTCGGGGAAGCACCGCGCTCCGCTCACCGGGCAGAGCATTTACCCACGGCCCTTACAAAATCCACTGCCCATCTGGATGGGTGTCGGAGGCACGCCTGCATCCTTCGCTCGCGCCGGTGTGCTGGGACTTCCTTTGATGGTCGCCATCATCGGCGGTGAACCTCACCGCTTTCGCCCGCACATCGAACTCTACCGCGAGGCAGGGCACCGTGCCGGCCACGCTCCGGAACAGTTGCGCGTAGGGCTTCACTGCATCGGTTTTCTAGGCGACACCAACCAGCAGGCAGCGGACGACTTCTTTCCCGGCTACGCGCACACCTTTACCGAGATCGGCAAAGAGCGTGGATGGCCACCGGCTACGCGAGCACAGTTCGATGCCCTGCGCGGTCCTACCGGAGCCCTGATTATCGGAGACGCTGAGACCGTTACGGAGAAGATCCTGTACATCAATGAGGCGCTTGACGGCATCTCCCGCATCACCTTCCAGATGGGGGTGTCAACTCTTCCCCATGCCAGGATGATGAAGGCTATCGAGATTCTCGGCGCGCGCGTTGCCCCAATGGTGCGCGAAGAACTCACGGTTAGTGCCAAATGAGCGAACCGCACCGCTGTGCGTGGGCAGTAAGCGACCCGCTCCTGCGCGAATACCACGATAAGGAATGGGGAGTTCCGGAGTACGACAGCCGAGCGCTCTGGGAGCTGCTCATGCTGGAGGGATTCCAGGCCGGTCTGGCATGGATCACGGTGTTGCGCAAGCGCGACGCTTTCCGCGAGGCGTTCCATGACTTCGATCCGAAGTCAGTTGCGGGGTTCGGCAAGCCAGATGTGACACGGCTGCTCGGCAACCCCGGCATCATTCGCTCGCGCGCCAAGATCGAGGCGACCATCGAAGGCGCCCGGATTTATGAAGAGATGAGGCGCAACGGCGAGGAATTCTCCAGGTTCGTTTGGAAGCTGGCAGGGGGAAAGCCAACTAAAAATAAAACCGGCCACGTGCCGGCGAAGACCCCCCTTTCCGAGGAGATCTCAGTGGCGCTCAAAAAGCGCGGGTTCAAGTTCGTTGGTCCGGTGATCGTGTACGCCTGGCTGCAGGCGTCGGGAATCGTGAACGATCACGATCTGCGCTGCTTCCGGCGAAAGGTCTAAACCGTAGGGACCTGCTGTTGAGGGCGGGTGTAGTCTCCGCTCTTCCCCCCGGATTTGCGCACCAGCACAATCTCGCGAATAGCAATGGATTTGTCCATCGCTTTGCACATGTCGTAGATCGTAAGCGCCGCAACTGCTGCTGCCGTCAGCGCCTCCATTTCAACGCCGGTGCCGGCAACCGTCGCAGCCGTGCTGCGAATCTCGATTCCGCCAGCGACTACCACCGCCGATACATCGATGTAGCTCAAGGGCAGCGGATGACACATGGGAATCAAATCGGCGGTGCGTTTCGCCGCCTGGATGCCCGCAAAACGCGCGACCTCGAGCGGATTGCCCTTGGGGTTTTGCGGTAAAGCGGCCAGCACCGCCTCGGAAAGCGCAACAAATGCCGAAGCGTCGGCCTCGCGCCGGGTGGCGGGTTTGGCGCTTACGTCGACCATATGTGCGCTGCCTTCGGAGTCGTAATGCGAGAGCTTGTCCATGGTGTCGCTAGGCTACAGCATTTCACTTCTGCTATCGACGAAGAAACCAAACTGGACGCGGCTCTTCCTCAAGAAGAGCCGCACTTCGCGAAACCCGACTGTGCAGCGTAGAAGTGAAATGCTATAGCAGTATCGTGACCGTCTCACCAGCAGCGAGAAGCGGCCGGTCGTCCGGAACCACAAGGAAACAATTGGAGCGGCTGGTGCTCGCAAGGTCGCCGGAGCCCTGCCAGATGACCGGCTCCACAGTTACCTCAACCAGCCGTGCCGGCAAAAAGCGCGTCAGGCCAGTCTTGACGTGAACGTCATTTGCCAGACAGGCCTGCGCGAAATGGGGTCCGCGGCAGGCATCGCCGCTGAGCGCGCCCAGCAGCGGCTCGACAAAAAGCGAAAACGTAACCATGGTAGACACAGGATTGCCGGGCAGTCCAAAAAAGTAAAGTGCACCAAGCCTTCCGAAGACGATCGGCTTGCCCGGCTGGATCAGCGCGCCCGTGAAGAAGAACTCTGCCCCCAAAGAGAGCAAAACCTCTTCGACCAGATCGTACTTTCCCATCGAGACCCCGCCGGACAGCAGCACTAGGTCACACTCGAGCGCGCTGCGGATGATAGCTTCAAGATGCCCGCGCTCGTCGCGCGCAATCGGGAGCCGCACTGGCTGTGCCCCAGCGGCAAGAACCTGCGCTGCGAGTGAGTAGCTGTTAGAGTTACGAATCTGGTGGGGCAGCGGTTGCTGGTCCACCTCGACCAGTTCGTCGCCGGTAGCGACGATGGCGACCCGGGGCCGGCCAAACACGGTGAGCTGCCCGGCCCCACAGGCTGCGGCGACAGCGACTTGAGCGGGGGAAATACGTGTGCCCCGGGGCAGGATAACTTCTCCCGCCCTGGCCTCCGCTCCCCTGGGGACGATGTTTTCGCCAGGCGCGATGCCTCGGCCGGGGGAGAGGCGAAGCCCATCGTGGTCGCGCTGCACGTGCTCCACCATGACCACGCAGTCGGCGCCGGAGGGTACGGGCGCGCCGGTCATTATTTCGACGGCCTTTCCCGCGGTGACCTCAGTCGCCTCGGCGTCGCCGGCGCGAATCGACCCAACGACGTCGACTCGAAGGCCTGCCGTAAGATCCGCCGCGCGGCAGGCAAACCCGTCGCGGGTGGAGCGCGGAAACGGCGGCTGATCCCGGTCGGCGCGAACAGGATCGGCCAACACCATGCCCAGAGTATCGAGCAGCCCGACGGACTGCGGAGGATGCCGGGACACCAGCCGGTCAGCATGCTCGCGGACGATTCGGCTGGCTTCCGCATAACTGACCACCCGGGATGGCGCGGAACTATTCAAGAGATTTGCCCCAATACGAGTGAAGGGACGCCGATAATCAGCGTCCCTTCACCCTGATTCCAACCGCCGATCAGGATTATTTTTGTTTGGCGTTGTACTTGGTGTTGATCTTCTCGCCAATCTCCGACAGCACCGATTTCGCTTCCGGGGCCATGGGCCCGTTGGGCGCCAGTTCGAGGTACTTGTTGTAGGCCTCCGCGGTGCCCGGGGGAGCGACGATCTTCTGCGTCTTGGGGTCGACGGTGGCTTTGGAGATAAGTGCCTGTCCCTTAAGGTAATAGGGGATCGGCCTGTTCGGGTCCGCGGCGATAGCCTTATCCGCGGCGGCGATGGTGGCGTCGGTTTGCCCCGCGCGGCTGAGGACAATGGTCTCGTTGGTATAGAACATGGCCGCGTTCGCAGGTTGGAGCTTGGCCGCAGCGTCATAGGATGCGGTGGCGTCGGAGATCTTGTTGGTGTTGGCATAGACCTCGCCCAACGCGTTGTTGTCCGCGGCCTCGACTTCAGGATTGGGCTTCTTGGAGTTGGTATCGAGATCCAATGCTTTCTTGAGCGAAACCATGGCGTCGTCGTACTTCTTCTGCCCAGTCTGCGCAATGCCCAGCTCCAGCCACAGGACGGCAGCGTCCGGTTTCATGGTCGTGGCCTGTAGCATCGCCGTGGCCGCGTCGTCGTATTTCTTGGCTGCGTTGTCCGCGCGCGCCTGCTTGAGCAGCTCGTTCAGCTTACCGACTCCCTGATTCTCTTTGATAATTTCCGCATTCTTCTTCTTGGCCTCTTCGAGCGCCTTTTGCTGGTCCGGGGGCAACTTCTTCACGTATTCCTCGCGGCTCAGGTCGAAGTCCTGCAGGGTGTCCGTGCCGGTCGAGAACTTCACATTGTCGAAGCGGTCAATTGCCTTCCCTGGAGAGGCGTAGAGCGTCACGTAGTAGGTGCCGGGCTTGATGCCCTCTCCCTTATAGTCGCCGTTCGCGTCGGTGGTGAAGGTAAACAGCGGGGTCTTGCCATCCGTGCTAAGAATTACCTGGGCGTTGGGAATGGGAGCGTTTGCCGGGTCCTGCACGTGACCGTGGATCTTAGCCGTGGTGTCCTGACCACCCGCGAGGGCCGGTACGAGGACCAGTATTACGACGGCGAGCCATAGATTGAGTTTCGAACGCATGATAGGTCTCCTCGGAGCGGGCAGCAGATCGTTCGCCCGTATAGCATTTTCACTTCGGGGGCTTACAGATCAACCGGTTCCGACGTGGCTTTTCCTCAAGAAAAGCCACACTTCGCGTCGTTTGACTGTGCAGAGTAGAAGTGAGAATGCTCTAGCACGACCAAGTTAAATGGAAGGCAAGAACAATTCAAGGCCGGGCCCAAATGGCCGTTTTGTTGGCTAGATGTGTTTTAAGCCCTAACCGTCGAAAAAAGCGGCCACCAGGCGTCAAAAAGCGCCAAAGCGCGCTCGCACTGCAGGCGGTGCCGCTCCCGCTTGTCGCGGATCTGCTTGCGCTCTGATTCTTCCAGCGGCAGCAGCAGATCGAAGGTGATATTGGCTGGTTGGAAATGGGTGGCTTCGGCGTGGGTAATATAGTTCACCAGGGAACCCAGCGCGGTGGGACGAGGTATGGGGACCGCTGGCTCGCCCAGGGCAAGCTGGGCGGCGTAGAGGCCGGCGAGCATGCCGGTGGCAATCGATTCGGTATAGCCTTCCACCCCCGACAGTTGGCCGGCGATGAAAATGCGTGGCTGATCGCGGAGGGCGAGGGTTTCGGTAAGCACCCGGGGCGCGTTGACGTAGGTATTGCGATGGATCTGGCCGAAACGGAGGAACTTCGCATGCTCCAGGCCGGGAATGAGGCGCAAGACGCGCGCCTGCTCGCCGAATTTCAGATGGTTTTGCAGGCCGACCAGGTTGTAGGAGTCGGCGCGCAGGTTCTCGCAGCGCAATTGCACCACCGCCCAGGGCACCTTGCCGGTGCGCGGATCGCGCAAGCCGACCGGCTTCATGGGACCAAAGCGGAGAGTCTCGCGGCCGCGCCGGGCTAATTCTTCTATAGGCAGGCAGCCTTCGAAATATTCCAGCTTCTCCCACTCCCGGCTCGCGACCGTTTCTGCGGAAACGAGGGCATCGTAGAAGCGCTCGTATTCTTCTTTGGACATGGGGCAATTGATGTAATCGGCGGTGCCCTTGTCATAGCGGGCGGCGAAGTAGACCCGCTCCATGTCGATCGAATCGGCCTCCACGATGGGGCTGATGGAGTCGTAAAAAGCGAGCTGGCCGCTGCCGGTGAGCCGGGCAATCTCTGCGCAGAGCGGGGCGGAGGTCAGGGGGCCGGTGGCCACAATGGTGAGCCGGCCGGGGTCGAGCGAGGTCACTTCTTCCCGGTGAACAGTAATGCGGCTCTCCTGCTCGATGGCTCGGGCCACCAGCCGGGAGAACTCCACCCGGTCGACGGCCAGCGCGTGTCCGGCGGGCACGGCACTGGCATCCGCACAGGCGAGCAGGGCGCACCCGGCGCGGCGCATTTCCTGCTTCAGCAGCCAGGGGGCGCTGTTTTCACTCTCCGACTTGAGGGAATTGGAGCAAACCAACTCGGCAAAGTCGGCGGTCTGATGCGCCGGCGTGGAGCGTAGCGTGCCGTCCACCACCGAGCGCATCTCATAGAGGTCGACCTGGCAGCCTCGGCGGGCCGCCATCAGCGCGGCTTCGGGGCCAGCCAAGCCGCCGCCGATGACACAAATCCGGGTTTGGGCCTGCGCGCTCAGCGGGCTGGCTCCGTTTCCGTGGCCAGGCTTGCCAGGCTGCGAATGGCGTCGTCATTAACCCGCATGATTCGCCACTCGTCAAGGAACTGAGCGCCCAGCCCCTGGTAAAAGTCGATGGCGGTCTGGTTCCAGGCGAGAACGTCCCATTGCAGCCGCACGCAGCCTTGCTCTACCGCGCGCGCCGCGACCCTGGCCAGCAGGGCTTTACCGATGCCTTGCCCACGGAAGCGGGGCAGCACAAAGAGATCTTCCAGATGGATGCCGGATTGGCCCCGCCAGGTGGAGTAGTTGTAGAAGTAGAGCGCAAAGCCGGCAGCCTCGCCGTCCGTGCATTCGGCGATCAGGCACTCGAAGCACGGGTGCTCACCGAAGCCGTCGCGCAGCAGATCGGCCTCGGTGGTCTTGACCGCGTCAGGCTCCCGCTCATAGGCGGCGAGAGCGCGGATAAGATTCAAAATCAGAGGAATGTCAGCGCGAGTAGCGGAGCGGATCGAGTGCATCGTCAGAACTCTAGTTTACAGCTCAGCTTCGCTAAGACGACTTCCCTCGATCGAAACCGTTATGGGTGCTGCTGTCGTGGGATCGCGCCTGGTGTCTGCGCGCCTTCATCCGGTTGCCGCAGGTCTTCATGTCGCACCAGCGCCGGGTGTGGTTCTTGCTGGTGTCGAGGAAAAGCCAGCGGCAGGTTGGGTCGCCGCAGTCTTTGATCCGTTCCGCGTCACTTGAGACCAGCAAATCCGACGCCGCCTGGGCCAGCTTCCATAGCGGAATCCCGGCTTGCTGCTCGGCGCCGGACCAGCCCCAGACGAAGTGCGGCTCGCCTGCCCGGAGCCGGCGATGCAGGGCCGCGGCATGGAAGTGCCTTTCGAGTGTTTCCACGTTTCCGGCCGGCGTCTTGCCACCGTCAATCCGGCTATAAAGAACCGACGCCAGCGCTTCGCGCAGCTCTACCGTGGACGCCAACACCCGCTGCGCATCCTTCTCGTCTACGGTACGCGCGAGTTTCCGTGCCTGTTCCGCGGTTAGCAGCCGTAGCTGCGCGGTCAGGCGGATAAGATCGCTATACGCAGGAAGCAGATCTTTTGCACTTTCGGAAAAGCGCAAGTCCAGGGTGTTGACCAGCTCCAGCGCCGGGTGTCCAGCATGCAACTTAAACGGCTCGGGAACGGGTTGTCTCATGGTTCTTATTATAACCCTCAAAAATAGTTTTAAGGGTTAACACGAACGCGTTTACAATATAACCAGTCATGGCAGCTACAACGGTTATTTCCGAGAAGCAAAAAAGCTGGGTCGACCTACGCGTATTCCTCGCTTTTGCCGCTATTTACGTTTTGTGGGGATCGACCTACCTGGCGATTCGTATTGCGGTGCAACAGGTACCTCCCCTGTTTGCCGCCGGATCGCGCTTCTTTCTGGCCGGCACCCTGCTTTACGCCGTGATGCGCTTTTGTGGACGCCCGCGTCCCTCGGGCAAAGAGTGGGGCAGCCTGGTAGCGATTGGTTCGCTGATGTTTGTGATCACCTATGGCGCGGTGTTCTGGGCAGAACAGTATGTGCCTTCCGGTTTCACGTCCGTGCTTGAGGCGACACTGCCGCTCATCACCATCGCGCTCGAAGTATTTGTTTTTCGTCAGCAGCGCTTTCGCTGGAGTCTTCTGGTCTCGATCGCAGTAGGGTTCGTCGGTGTCCTGTTGCTGTTGCTGCACAACCCGCAGCACATTGCCCTCCTGCCCTGCGTCGCCATTCTGGGCGGAGGCACTGCGTGGTCGCTTGGGGCGGTGCTTACGCGTGCCTTACCGTTGCCTAGGTCCAAGGGGATTACCGCCGGGGCGGAGATGATGTTTGGTGGGGCGATCCTGCTCGTTCTCTCCGCTTTAACCGGAGAGATGCACCCGTTCCCGCACCTTTCCGCGAAGGCGGTTGGCGCTTTGCTCTACCTGGTGGTGGCCGGCTCGCTGGTGGGCTTCAGCGCCTTCGTGTGGCTGCTTGGCCGTATGCCCGCCACGCGCGTTGCCAGCCATGCGTATATCAATCCCGTGGTGGCCGTGGCTCTCGGCTACTTCTTCGCCGGCGAGGTGGTCACGGCGAGGATGCTATTCGGCACGGCGCTGATCGTTGCCAGCGTGGCGCTGATTCTCATCAAAGACAAACCTGAAGTATCCGAGTTCGACGCTGAACTGGAAGAGGTCGCTAGTTGAGATACATCTCGTCGATATAGCACCAACGCCAGTCGTCTCCGGGTTCGACAGAGCGCATGATGGGATGCCCGACGGTATGGAAGTGAGCCGTGGCATGACGGTTCTTGGAGGAGTCGCAGCAGCCGACCTTGCCACACTCCAGGCACATACGCAGGTGAACCCAGGTGTCTCCGATCTTGAGACATTCCTCACAGCCCTTGGTGTGGGGCTTCACATTTTTCACATGATCCTTTACGTGGGTGCACTTTGCTGCGCTCATGGAATCCTCTTTTCAATTCGATGTCGTCACTACGGGAAGTTCGATAAAGCTCTCGTGGCCGGGCGCGTGATAGATACGCTGCGCGGCTCTTTGATAGTCGCCCGGCTTGGCCCAAAAGATATCAGGGACAAACGTCTGTGGGTTCCGATCATACAAAGGAAACCAACTGGACTGCACCTGCACCATGATGCGATGCCCGGGAAGGAAGACGTGGTTTGCGGTCGGCAGGGCGTAACGGTAGAGCAAGGGTTGGTTAGCCGCGATGGGTTTAGGCTGTTGCAGACTTTCGCGGTAGCGTCCGCGGAAGATGTCAGCGGAAATCATGAGCTGGTACCCACCCAAGGCTGGCTGACTGGCCACCTCGTCGGGGTAGACGTCGATGAGCTTCACCACCCAGTCGGAATCCGTACCGCTGGTAGAGGCCACCAGGTTGGCGATCGGCTGGCCACTGATTTTCAGCGGCGCCGTCAACGTATCGGTGACAAAGACCTCGACGTCCGGACGTCCGGATTGTTCACGTTGATCGTCGACGAGCCATTCCGACCAGGTCATTCCAGCGGTGTAGCCCATGGGCTGGATGGGCCGTGCGCGGTAGGGCACGGGTTTCGCCGGGTCGGAAATGTATTCATCGAAGGGCACCTCTCCGGGCTGTGGCGCGGTGAAGCTGAGTTTTCCTTGAGCCGCCAGGTAGAGCGGTTTGGGCTGATTCTCCCCTGGCCAGGACTTTAGTTGCCGCCAGACGTTGGTTCCGGTGTCGAAGGCAGAGACGGGGGCGATTTCTTGCTTAGGGGCTTCATCTTTCAAATAGCGTTCAAGAAAGGGTCGAAGGATCTGCTGGCGAAAATAGAGCCCTGTATCGCTGCTGAAATTCAAAGCGCCGAGGGTGCTGGCGTCTTCGATCTCCTGGCCGTGATGCCACGGACCGATCACCAGAAATACCTTGTCATTCGCTGTGTCCTTGGGCTTGATGGCTTTGTATACGGCCATGGCGCCGTAAATGTCTTCCTGATCCCACAGGCTGTCCACGAGCATAATGGGGACTTTCAGTGGCTGGGCCGCCAGTATCTTGTCCATTGCCTGGTCGCTCCAAAAAGCGTCGTAAGCCGGGTGGGCCAGAACCTTGCGCCAGAAGCCAACCTGTTCCAGTCCGTAGAGGCGCCCTAGTTCGCCCGCGGACCCTGCCTGCATGTAGGTGTCGTAGTCGTCCAGGTAAGCGGTCCACCACTTGGCCTTGCCGTCGCGGGTCGCCTCCTGGTTATAGATATAGGGAAGATTCTGTTCGCGGAAGGCGCCATTATGAAACCAGTCGTCGCCCATCCAGCCGTCGACCATGGGATTCATGGGCACGGCGACCTTCAAAGCCGGGTGAGGATTGACCAGCGCGGTTAGGGTCAGGAACCCGTCATAGGAAATACCGAGGATGCCGACCTTGCCGTTGCTCTCGGGGATATTCTTCACCAGCCAGTCGATAGTGTCGTAAGTGTCGGTTGAGTGGTCGACCGGGGTCGGATTCTGCGGGCCATGAAAAGGGCGGTTCATGACGTAGTCGCCCTCGGAGTGATACTTGCCGCGCACATCCTGAACCACCCGGACATAGCCCCCCTCGACGATTACGTCGGTGGCATTGTCGTAGCCCTGCAACGTTGGCCCCAGGTGGGCACTGGTTTCATGGGTGGTGAGCGCGTCGGCATCGTAGGGCGTGCGGGTAAGCAGGATCGGCGCCCCCTTGGCGCCCTTTGGCACCAGGATGACAGTATGCAGCTTCACCCCGTCACGCATGGGGATCATCACTTCACGCCGTATGTAGTCGAAGCCGGCGGTGGGTGTCTCCAGCCTGGCAGGGGTTTCGCTGGGAAAGTCAGGGTATGTTGCGGGCGGGGTTTGGCTCCAGGCCGCCTGGAGCAGTACCAAGAGGCCCAACAGCACAAATTTTTTCATACCCAAACGTACTACACAAACTGGAGCGGCCGTAGCTGGGGGAGGAACCAGGCCGGAAGCGTCTAGTAGCGGCGGAGCAGCCGGGACCCTAGTTCACGGTTGGCCCGTTGCAGCTTCTCTTCAAAAAAGACGCCGATGGAGAAAGGCCCGATAATCAGGCCCATAATACAGAACCAAGACCCAATGGAGTTCCACATTGCACATACTCCTTGCTCATCCACGATGAACGCGATAGCGAATTTATCGACAATCCCATGAAAAAAGGGATCGGGGAATAGCAAGAAAGGTGCACTTACTGGTTGCGGGCGCGGACTTTGAACCAAATGGGGGATCCGCGAAAGCCGAAGGCTGCGCGAATTTGGTTTTCCAGGAAGCGCTGGAAGGCAAAATGCAACTTGACCTGCCTGTTCGTAAATAGGATGAAGGTTGGTGGGGCGACGGCGGCCTGGGTCATGTAAAAAATTCGCATTTTGTTGGCGGCGGGCACGGTGGCGCGCTGGAAGTCGATCTTTTCAAGGAAGCGGTTCATCTGCCCGGTGGATACGCGCTTGCGCCGCTCGGCGGCTACCTCCTTCACTAGCTTGAGCACAGTGTGAATGTTCTTGCCTTCGGCAGCGGAGATGAACACCACCGGCGCATAGGCCAGGTATTTGAGCACCTTGCGTAACTGCTCTTCGAAGATCACCTTGTCGGCAGGCGGCTTGCCGTCGGTTCGTCCGGTGGTTACCAGGTCCCACTTGTTGACCACCAGGATCACGGAGCGGCCGCTCTCATGCGCGTAGCCACCAATGGTGGCGTCGGAAGAAGTAACGCCCTCGGTGGCGTCGATGACCAGCAGCGCGACGTCGGCCGCCTCCAGATGACGGCGCGCCATGACAACGGAAAGCTTCTCCGCCATCATCCTGGTCTTGCCCTTGCGCCGGATCCCAGCGGTGTCAACAAAGCGCAGCAGGCCGCCGTCGTATTCAATCACCTCGTCGACGGCGTCGCGTGTCGTTCCCGGAATCGGAGAAACAATCGCGCGCGAGGAGCCGGTGAGGACGTTCAGCAGCGTGCTCTTGCCGACATTGGGACGGCCGATGATGGCGATCGAGGTTTCATGCTGCTGGAATTCGCCATGGGTCCGGTGCCGTGACTCACCTTCCTCTGCCACTTCCGGTTCTGCTTCCACCGGTTTTGTGTGAGGAAAACTCAATGTGGCGAAGACATGATCGAGCAGCTCGCCAATCCCAACTCCGTGTTCGGCGGAGATAGGGAGTATCTCGCGAATGCCCAGGCGCCGGTACTCGGCGGTTTGTTCTTCCATGCGTTCGGTGTCAATCTTGTTGACCGCCAGCAGCAGAGGCTTGCCGCCGCGCAACAGCAGGCGGGCAAGGTCATAGTCGGGTGCAGCCAGGGGAGTGCGCCCATCGACCACCATCACGATCGAGTCGGCCTCATCGAGCGCAACCCGAGCCTGGCGAAAAATTTCCGATGGGATAAGCTCCGGGTCGTCGGGAAGGATGCCGCCGGTATCGACCACACGAGCAAGTTGGCCAGACCACTCGATTTCGCCATAGATCCGGTCACGGGTGATGCCCGGTTCATCGCCCACAATCGAACGGCGCGAGCTGGTGAGACGGTTGAAGAGTGTGGATTTGCCCACATTGGGGCGGCCGACGATAGCCACGACGGGCCACGAGGAAGTGTCTACTGCTGTCTCGCGCCTGATGGCGGGCGCTGCCGGCTCCGGTGCCAGCGGCTCGGGTAGCTCGGCGTCGATGCGGCCCATCGGTCCCTGGCGCTGCACTGGACGTTTGCGGCTCTTGCCTGACCGCGCGGCAGCGCTAGCCTCGGCGGCAGCCTTCGCAGCCGCTCCTCGCTTGACCTCGGCCCGCGAGTGCTGGCCGCGGGTGGCAGGCGTGGCCCGGCGCGCGGCTTTCGCCACTGCAGCTCGCTTGCCTCCCAGGGAGTGCGGCTTGGGCTTTCTTGCTTTGGTTCCTTTAAGGGGCTTCATGCTCACTTTCAGTCTTTCATACAACGGCGATTCGACCGTATAGACTTAGAGTTTGACCGGCTGGGGAAAAATCTCTGGAGGAGAAGAAAGTCGCTCCCTCATGACCTTCTTTTTCTGGAAAACTGGGGTTATCTGCAGCCCGTCGAGCACCTATGAAGCACGTTTGAAGGGTACGGGCTTTAGCCTGTGCTTACATCCGCTATCCAATATCAAGGGGCTTAGCCCCTGAGGCAATAGCCTTGCTGTTGCCATTGCTATACCGGGATCTTGCCCTTGTCGACTGTTACCATTTCCGCTCAACCGCTGCCTTCGCTGCATGACTTCTTCTCTCCCGGAGGAATGCTGTCGCGCTCCGCGCTCCCGTACGAATTCCGGCGAGGGCAATTGGAAATGGCCCGGGCGGTCGAGCGCAGCCTGCAGGAAAGCAAACATCTGATCGTTGAAGCAGGCACCGGGACGGGCAAGACGCTCGCCTACCTGCTGCCGGCTCTGCGCACCGGGCAGCGAGTCATCATCTCCACCGGCACCAAAAATCTGCAGGAACAGTTGTTTTTTCGCGACGTGCCCTTTCTGGAGTCGTTGCTGGGACCGTTGCGCGTCTGCTACATGAAGGGCCGGGCGAACTACCTCTGCCGCCATAAGCTGTATGCCTTGCGCGATCAGCCGATTCTGAACGGTCTGGAAGAGATCGATCAGTTCCAACAGATTGCGGCCTGGGAGAAGACCACTCAGACGGGAGATCGGGTAGAGATCGACGCGCTGCCGGAGTCGAGCCAGGTGTGGTCCAAGCTGGACGCGCGCAGCGAGGCATGCCTGGGGCAAAGCTGTCCCGATTACGAGCGCTGCTTCATCACCGAGATGCGCAGGCGGGCGCTCGAAAGCGATGTAATCATCGTGAACCACCATCTCTTTTTTGCTGACCTGGCCATCAAGCAACAGGCACGGGCGGCTCCGGATGCGGGCGTGCTGCCGGAGGCGGCGGCGGTGATCTTCGACGAGGCCCATGAGCTGGAAGATATTGCGTCGAGCTATTTCGGTATCAGCTTGAGCAATGTGCGGCTGGAGGAGCTGGTGCGCGACGTGGAAACAGTGCTGCGCGCCAGGCAGGCTCATACGACGGCATTGAAGGGTTGTGGCGACATGCTGCGTGAGCGGTCGCGGATGTTTTTTGGCGCTCTGCCGCGAGGAGGTGGCCTGCAGGCAGAGGGCCGCATGCCCTTCGAGCAGAGGGAGCAATTCCTCGAAGAACACGGCGACGTGTACCTGGCGGTGATGAATGCCTTACATCGGCTGGAAGGTGAATTGGAGAGGCTGCGCGGCGTGGAAGAGGCGCTGGGATTGAAGAAGCGCGTGGCCGACATTCGCGAACATCTGCGCTTTCTGCTCGAGGCGGAGAGTGTCAACACTGTTTTCTGGATCGAGCGCCGAGGCGGCTCCTCGATGCGCCAGGGGGTGCGTAATACTTATTTGCAGGCCACGCCCATCGATGTCTCCGATTTGCTTTCCGAACTGCTCTTCGACCAATATCCCAGCGTAATTCTCACCTCGGCGACGCTGACCGTGCAGGGTGGTTTTGCTCACCTGAGAAAGCGGCTTGGGTTGCGCGACGCACGGGAGTTGGTTGTGCCTTCCCACTTCCGTTACGAAGAGCAGGCGCTGCTCTACCTGCCGCCCGGGATGCCGGATCCGCGTGAGCCCAACTTTGGCGCGCAGGCGGCGCGGAGCATCCGGCGAGTTCTCGACATCACGCGCGGCCGCGCTTTCTGCCTGTTTACCAGCTATCAGCAGATGCGCGATCTCTATGAGCGACTGCTGCCGGAGTTGGATTATCCATGCCTGCTGCAGGGGACAGCGCCCCGCAAAGCGCTGCTGGAGGAGTTTCGCAACACTCCCAACGCAGTGCTCTTTGGAACGTCCTCGTTCTGGCAGGGTGTGGACGTGCAGGGCGAAGCGTTGAGTTGCGTGATTGTCGACCGTTTGCCTTTCTCTGTACCGACAGACCCGGTGGTTTCGGCGCGCATGCGAGCAGTCGCGGCCAGCGGAGCTAATCCGTTTTTCGACTACCAGGTTCCGGCGGCGGTGATCACGCTGAAGCAAGGGTTCGGGCGGTTGATCCGCTCGCTCGAAGACCGTGGCGTGCTGGTGCTGCTGGATCCGCGGATCGAGCGGCAACGGTATGGAAAGGTCTTTCTCGAAAGCCTGCCACCCTACCGGCTCACGCGAGACATCGCGGAAGTGGAGAATTTCTTCGCGGAAGGTTGAATGTCAGACAATTGTGAGTGCCCCATTTCTCCCAACGCTTTTGTTGGGAGATGTGGGGCACCCAGAATTAAACGCCATGAGACGACAACAGGTCACAATGTCCCGCCACCTCTATCTGCTGGCCGCTTCCTTGCTGCTGTTCTCGCTCATTTCCTGCGGCATGAGCCTGGTGCCCAACTCATTCCAGCCCGGCCTGCCGGTGAACGGTTCGTTGTGGAAGACGATTGGGCTGGTTCTCCTTTTGACCTCCCTCATATCCGCTCTCGCCGGGATCCTGACCGCCATGTTTGAGCAGGTGGAACGCAGGAGCGAGGAACGCATGCGGCGGGAGTTGCAGGAAGGCCTCGCTAACCTGGGTCGCAGAAACCGGCGCAAATGAACCAGATACAATCAAGAAAGTATGTATGAAGTTACGGTCGAATCGGGATTCTCCTCGGGACATTACCTGCGCAATTACCGTGGCAAGTGCGAGAACCCGCATGGCCACAACTACAAGGTCCGGCTGACACTGCGGGGCAGGGAACTGGACGCAACCGGGCTCCTGCTGGACTTCAAGCTGCTCAAGCAGGTGATGCGCCCGGTCATCGATCGTATCGACCACCAGATGCTCAACGATCTCGAACCTTTCATTGCACTCAACCCCTCGGCAGAAAACCTGGCACGCTACTTTTATGATGAAACCAATCGTCAACTCAGCGAGATGACCGGCGGCCGGGTCGAGGTCAAAGACTGCACCATCTGGGAGACGGAAGCGACCACAGCAACTTACTACGAGTAATTCCGCAGCTAGTTCGTAGTCGAGGCGCCGTGCAGATACTTGTCGAAGGGAATCTCGAAGTAGAACAGCTCCTTGCCCTCCGCATTGCGCAGCATACGCAGATTGAGCTTGCCTCCCGACAGCGGATTGGCCAGTCCTTCCACATCATAAAAAAGAAAGCCGGCGCGGGTGGTGTGCGCCTCGACGGCCAGCGCCGAGTATTCAAAGGACTTGAAGTCCTCATCGACGTCTTTGTTCTTGGTCGAGGACTTGTTGCCGATGCGGGGCAAGGGACCGGGCAACTTGTAGCCGCCGTCAGGGCGCTTCACGCCACCGATGCGGCGCTCCACATCTTCCGGCTCGGCAGCAGGTATCTTGTCGCCGAAAGCAGTAATGAAGTTGATGCGCGCATCGATCAGAGAGATAGGCTTATCCCCGTTATTGGTAACAATGATGCGGATGGGCATAAAACCGTATTGCAGGTATTTAAAGCGGAAGATCGAGGCCTTGTCCTGGGTATCGTAGGGTTCGGCGGCGATTGCTACCTGCTCGGCAGGATGCAGGTCAAATGCCGGATAACTGGTCGCCACCCCCGCGGGAGGCGCTGCATGATCGGCGGCCCGGGCCTGGAAGAGCAACAGAGGGCCCGGGAGCAGCGCAACAAAAAGCCATACAGCAAGAACAAATTGGCGAAGCATTCCCGCCATCGATTATGAGCTTTCGTGGTGTCGAGAGTAAAGAGGGCTAGCCGGCCATGGCGCTCATCATCTACACCTTCGCGTTATTCCTGGTGTTGGCATTCGGCCTGCCTTATTGGCTGCTGGCCATGGCCACCAACGACAAGTACCGTGAGGGACTCAGCGAACGCCTGGGTTGGGTGCCCGACCGCCTGCGAGAAGGAGACCCCCGAAGAACGATCTGGGTGCATGCGGTGTCAGTGGGAGAGGTGCTGGCAGCCAGCCGCCTGGTCAACGAGCTGAGCGCCTGCGCGCCGCAATACCGCGTCCTGCTCTCGACCACTACCCGGACCGGGCAGAGGCTTGCCAGGGAGCGTACCGGCCCTAACCATACGTTCTACTTCCCACTGGATTTCCCCTGGATCGTGCGCCGCTACCTACGGGTTCTGGATCCCGTGCTGCTGGTGCTGGTGGAGACCGAATTCTGGCCCAATCTGCTGACCGCGTGCCGTCGGGCTGCGATTCCTGTGGCTGTTGTGAACGGACGGATTTCCGACCGCTCTCTGCCGCGCTATATGCGACTGCGGGGGATCTGGAGGGGAATCCTGGCCGGGGTCTCGATCGTGCTGGCGCAGAGCGAGGAAGATGTGAAGCGGCTGAAGGCGATTGGTGCACCCGCGGGCCGGGTCTCCTTTGCTGGCAACCTCAAGTTCGACGTGCGCAGCGCGCAGCCGGCGGCGATCACCACTACATTGCGCGAGAAGCTGGCGCCCGGAACCCGGGTGCTGGTGTGTGGCAGCACGTTGGAGGGCGAAGAAGAGATTCTGATCGATGCTTTTCAGCAGTTGCTCAAAACCATTCCGGACTGCGTCATGATCCTTGCGCCGCGGCATCCGGAGCGGTTTGGGCGAGTGGCCCAGATGTTGAAGAATCACAGTGTGCTGTGGGTGCGGCGCTCCAACTGGATGAAGCGCCCGGCAAAGATAAAACCCGGCACTGTGGTTCTGCTGGATTCGATCGGCGAGCTGGCGTCGGTGTATGCACTGGCCTCGGTTGCCTTCGTGGGTGGAAGCCTGGTTCCCGCGGGAGGCCATAATCCACTGGAGCCGGCGCAATTCGCCGTGCCCGTGGTGATGGGCAACCACTACGCGAACTTCCGCGCCATCATCGATACCCTGCTGCAGGCCGAAGCGTTGAAGTTGGCCACCCGGGAAACGCTGGTGCCGATGCTGAAAAACCTGCTCACCGATGGCGATGCGGCCAACACGCTTGGCGTGCGGGCGCTCGAGGTCTTCCATCATCAATCAGGGGCGACCGGGCGAGCCATTACCGCCCTACTGGGCTTGTTGCCGGCATCATGACGCCTCTTTTGCTGGCCCCGCTGGAGTTGATATATGCGTCCGTGGTCCGGGCCAGGAATGCCCGCTTTGACCGCATGCCGGGGCAGCGGCTGGGCTGGCCGGTGGTCAGTGTCGGCAACTTATCCGTGGGCGGCGCCGGCAAGACGCCGCTGGTGATCTGCCTGGCGCGGCTGCTGCAGGGAGCGGGCCTGCGTCCCGACGTCTTGTCGCGCGGCTACGGACGATCACGACCGACAGCGGAGCGTGTGGACAGCGCGGGGAGTGCAGAGCGATTCGGGGATGAACCCCTGCTGATCGCTCGTTCGACCGGAGTGCCGGTCTTCGTAGGCGCCAGCCGCTATGAGGCTGGCCGGCTGGCGGAAAGTGAAATTGGCGGGCAAGGCGTCCATCTGTTGGACGATGGATTTCAGCATCGTCAACTGGCGCGCGACCTGGAAATTGTGGCCGTTCATCGCAGTGATCTTGGGGAGCGGCTGCTGCCCGCGGGGAGGTTGCGTGAGCCAATTGCTTCGCTGCAGCGCGCCGACGTGGTCGTGCTCCGCCAGGAGGACGCGGAGCTCGAGCCGGCGCTCCGCGTTCATGTGCGCAGCGAATGCTGCTTTTGGCGTGTGCGGCGCTCGCTAGCCCTGCACAGCCCTGTGCAGCGAGCTGTAGCATTCTGCGCCATCGCGCGGCCGGACGAATTTTTCCAGGCTTTGACAGCGGCTGGAGCCGGGTTGGAGGAGCGGGTGCGCTTTCGCGATCATTATCGCTATACAGCGGCAGATATCGAGCGGCTGGCAGAGCTCGGCCGGCGTCTTGGCTGCGACGCGTTTGTGATCACGGCTAAAGATGAAGTAAAGCTGGACGCTGCCATGCGCTTGCGTCTGAGCACGGTTGCACCGCTGCATACGGCAGCGCTCACGGTCGAGCTCGAAGACCAGGGGGCGGTCGTCGCGTATATGAGAAAATCACTTATTGTCACTGCACGATGAGCAAACCCGCGTCCTGATTGTGCGGCTGGGCGCGATGGGCGACATTCTACATGCCCTGCCGGCGGTTGCTGCTCTGCGGCAGGCTCACCCTAAGTGGTATCTGGGCTGGGCGGTTGAGCCCCGCTGGCGCGCTCTGCTCAGTGCGGACGACGGCCAGATGCCGCTGGTAAATCATATCCACCTGGTAAAGGCTAAAGACTGGGCTCGTTCTCCGCTGCGGCTGGAGACACTGCGGGAGATCGGCGCTCTGCGCCAGGAACTAAAGGCTCAGCGCTACGAGGTCTGCATCGATCTGCAGGGCGCAGTTCGTTCGGCTCTCGCCGGACGTCTGGCCGGGGCTTCGCGGATGATCGGAGAAGATAGCCCCCGCGAATGGGCCGCACGATGGCTCTTCAGCGAGCGGGTTCGAACCCAGGGAGTGCACGTAATCGAACAGGCGGTGGAAGTCTGCGCCGCGGCTGCGGGCGAACCGCTATCCCCGGTTCTTCCCTTGCTGCCGGTGAACCGTGAGGCGGAGTTGTGGGCGGACGGAGCGTTGCGCGGGGCGAATCAACGGCCCGTGGTTCTAATGAGTCCTGGCGCGGGATGGGGCGCGAAACGCTGGCCTGCAGAGCGCTACGGAGCGGTGGCGAGGGATCTGCAGCAGCAGGGCTGCCTGGTGCTGGTCAACGCTGCCCCTGAGGAGCAGGCGATCGCTGCCGAGGTGGTGCGGACCAGCGGCGGAGCCGCCCAAGCGCCGGAGTTTACCCTGGAGCGGTTGATTGCCCTTACCCGCCGGGTCTGCCTGGTCATTGCCGGCGACACGGGACCGTTGCACCTGGCCTGTGCGCTGGGCAAGCGAGTAGTAGGAATCTATGGACCGACCGCCCCCCGCCGCAATGGCCCCTTTGGAGTGCCCTTCCGAGTGCTGCGACACCCGGAAAGCAAGCGCGACCACACCCGGCACACGGAGCCAGAGGCAGGGTTGCTGACGATCACTCCGCAGCAGGTCGTTGAAGCAGCGTTGGATCTGCTGGGGAAAAATCTATGACTGGAACCAGAACCCGGGTGCCCCACATCTCGCTCGTTTTTTGCGAGATGTGGGATACAACAGCGCTAGACCCTTCCAATTTTCGGCTCCATACAAAATGCATATCAAGATTCGCGGTATCCCATATCTCGCAAAAAACGAGCGAGATATGGGGCACCCGGCGGAACCTAGGGGTTCTCGGCTTGGACAGGATTGGAAGGCAATGCTGACTAGCTGGACCAAAGTGGCACGGCGAATTCGCGTGCCGGCGGGGTTTCTCTTTGCTGCCTTTTATCTGTGGAGAGCCCGGCCGAGCGCAACATCGTTGGCCTGGAGTCTGCTGCTGGTCGTGCCTGGGCTTCTTTTGCGTGCCTATGCCTCGGGTTATGTGAAGAAGAACGCTGAGCTAACCGTGACCGGCCCGTACGCCTACACCCGCAACCCGTTGTACCTTGGCTCCATGATGATGGCGTTCGGTTTTGCCGCCGCCTCGCGCAGCATTTGGATCACCCTGCTGCTGGCGCTTCTCTTTACCGTCATTTACGCACCGACCATCTTCGGGGAAGAGCAGTTTTTGCGCTCCACCTTTCCCGGTTTTGAAAGTTATGCCCAGCGGGTACCCCGCCTGCTGCCTCGGTTTACCCCTGTGGGACTTCCAGGGGACGGCAGCTTCTCGAGGGCACTCTATTACCAGCACCGCGAGTACAATTCACTTTTGGGTGCCTGCGCCGTTTACGCTGTGCTGGTTGCTGCTCTGTGGCTCCGCCATTGACTCGTTGGAGTTAGTTTACGGTGATACGGTATCCAAGACTTGTCGTGCGAGTGGCCTGCTTTTGGGCGCTGGCCGGCATTGCCCAGGCGCCTCCTCCTCTTCTTCCCCCGGCGGCAAGTTTCGCTTTCCCGGCTAAACAGACACTCACCTATGCGGTGGATTGGCGCGTCTTTCCCGCAGGCATGGCCACTTTCCACCTGGAGCAGGTGGGAAGCATGCAGCACATTATCGCCACCGGCGAGTCGATCGGCGCGGTTAACCTGCTATTCCGCGTCAATGATCGCTTCGAGTCTTACTTCAATCGCACCACCGGTTGTTCCTCCAGCTTTGCCAAGCAGCTACAGGAGGGCAGGCGGCAGCTAACCAGCACTCTGCGATTTATGGAAGGCAAGCAGGTGCTGGAAGAAAAGAATTTAGTTACCGGAACCAGCAAGCACCAAGAGGCACCGATTCCCCCCTGCGTGACCGACCTGATGTCAGCGATTTTCTACGGTGGCTCCCAGCCGCTGCAGCCGGGAGGGAGCTTCCGCATGCCGCTGGCCGATGCCATGCGAGTGGTGGACGTGACCATGAAGGCCGAGGCACACGAACTGATAGTAACCCCTGCCGGAAGCTTTCAAACCCTCCGGATGCAACCCATAGCCGATGCGGGGGTGGTCAAGAACCGCGGCAATATCTGGATCTGGTACACGGACGACGACCGTCGTATGCCGGTGCAGATGCGCGCCCGGCTCTTCTGGGGCACCATCACCATGCGCCTGGTCAGCATGGCGTCGAAGTAACGGCTATTGAATGCGGTATCGCTCGCGCATCAAACGTTGCAGCCGGGGCTTGTAGATGATGTTGTAAGCCAGTTCTTTATCGGGAAACATGGCCAAGGCGGCCTTCTTGCTGTCGGCCACCAGCTCCGCAGCCTGATCGACCGTAAGACTCCCGTCCTGGCTGATCACCGACATCACCATGTCCATCATCATCTGCAGGCGGCGGATCTTACGTTGCTCCTCGATTTTCTCCTGGGCGGACTGGGCGGAGGGTGGCGAACTGAGTGTGTGGCGGGAAGATTCGTCGTTGCGATCGGACTCGCTTGACCCCATTTGGAAAACCCTTCCTCCTGATTTTACTTCCCTTGCTTTGTTGCGAATCGTATACCGGAACCGGCAGCAGGGAAATACAAAAAAGGTGGTTACCTGGCGGCCAGAGGCTGGGCGCTTACTGAGCTCCCGTTCAGATAGAAGGACGTGGCGCCCAGGGCGTCGGTGCGAAAGGTGCGGATGCGGTCGTCCTGGAGGCGGTCGAGAATCTCCATCTTGGGGTGCCCGTAGGGATTGTGGTGGGCGACCGAGATGATGGCATAGGTTGGTGCAACGGCGGCCAGGAAGCGTGGTGTGGTCGACGTCCTGCTGCCATGGTGGCCAACCTTCAGCAGGTCGGAGCGAAGCCCTTCGGAAAGCATCTGCTGCTCACTGGCCGCCTGGGCGTCGCCTTCCAGCAGCGCCGAGGTCTTTCCGTAGGCCACGCGAAGCACCAGGGAATCGTCGTTGCTGGCGGCAGAGCCTGGAACGTAGTCGACGGGTGGAGCGAGGACTTCGACATAGGCGCCGCCGAAGGCAAAGCGGCTGCCGGCGGCCATGGCTTCGACCGGGATGTCGAGACTCTGGGCCTCGGCAAGGAGTGCCTGGTACGCCGGAATGTCTGGATTGGTGCCCACCCACAGCACCCGGGGACGAAAATTGCGCAGAACGGAAGGCATTCCACCCATGTGATCGCTGTGCGCGTGGGTGAGCGCGACGGCGTCGAGACGGCGGATATTGCGGGACCACAATACGGGCGAGACTACGTCTTCACCAATTTCAAAGTTGGCGCTGGAGGCCTGGCTGCCGCCCCCCGTGGGACCGCCGGCATCGATGAGCAGGGTTTTTCCCTCGGGCAAGACCAGCAGCAGCGAGTCCCCCTGGCCGACGTCGATGGCCGTGACCTCGAGCACTCCGGGATAATAGGCCAGCGCCTGGGGGTAGAAGACACACGCCGCGGAACAGGCCAGAGCAACGATGGGGAGCACCACGGGAAAGCGGCTATTGCGCGCTGCCCAAACCGCCACGCCGATGAGCACAATGCCGGCAACAATGGCCAGGCTGCCTGGGCTGGAAATACGAATGTCGCCTGCGCCCATGGAGCTAAAGAGTCGTACGATGCCGCTGATCGCGTGCAGCAGGGCCGCCGTCGCGGCCGCGGGCACGATGGCCAGCGAAGGCCAGGCCAGCAGGGTGGCAAAGGTCAGGAGGGCGGAGGGAAGGGCTAAGCCGATCAGTGGTACCACCAGCAAATTGACCGGCAGGCCCAGCGCGGTCACGCGATGGAAATAGATCGCCATGGGGAGAGACATGGCCAGCTCGATCAGCGCCGAAACCAGCAGTAACTCGCAGATACGCAGCGTGAGACGGACAAAGACCGGAGGCAGGGTGCGGGCAAGCCAGCTTCCGATAAACGGTTGCAGATGGCTGGCGACCAGCCGCAGAGTGACGCGAAACTGCGCCAGAGGGGGCGGCAAGTCAGGATCGATGACCACCAGGCCCAGGTTCCGCGCGGCCTGCAGGTAAGGGTAAAAGGTGTGCTCAGCCACGGGAATTGCCACCCCAGCGACGATCAGCACCGAGAGCAGCGTCATCTGGAAGCTGGCTCCCCATAGCGAGCGGGGGTCCAGTGCGAGCAGGCAAACGGCAGCGAAGCCGATGGCGTTGAGGCTGTTGCGTTCACGGAAGAGCAGGCGGGCCAGAAGGTAGAGGGTCACCATCCAAAAGGAGCGCTGCACCGGTTCGCCAAAGCCGGCTAGCAAGGCGTAGCCGAATGAGCACGCGATGGTCACGGTTGTAGACCAGATGCGGGGCAGGCGAAGCCAGGCGGCCAGGGTGAAGATGCATCCGGCAAAGATCGCCAGGTGCATGCCCGAGACCACCAGCAGATGAAAAGAGCCGGTCCGTTCAAAGCCCACGCGCGCCTGGTGATCGAGGTATGTGCGGTCGCCCAGGATCATGGCGCTCAGCATGCCCGCATCGGCGTAGCTGAGCAGCAGCCATCGCGGTAACCGCGATGCGTTGGAGGAGGCGGCGAAGTCGATCAAGCGCCGGCTGCCCGTCTGTTGCACGGAATGAAGCCAGCAGGTAAACCCTGCTGGCCCTTGGGCTCGTGTCAGTGTAAGAGCGGAGACTTTGAGCGAGCCCACGACGCCAATCCCCTGTTGTCGCAGCCACGCGGTGGCGTCCCAAACACCGGGGTCGAGATAGCGCTCGGGCAGGTGCATAGCGATCAGTGCGTGGATCTGATCGCCGCAGTGAATCGCTGGGAATGGTTGATCGGTGGGGCCGTAGAGGGTGGCGCGAAGACCTCCGGCCACCGAACGCCCGTCTGCGGAAGCTACACGAAGATCCAGACTTTCGCTCTGCTCTTCCCGCGTGGTATTGCCGAAGGGCAGCGTGGATTGGGTGAGGCGGATAGGCGTGGTGCGGGTGACTCTACCGTCGATAACGGTTGCGCCGCCGCCGTCCGCGATCAGGCTGAGTTGTGTTTGCGGATTGGGTGCGGGCTCGATTTCACTGAGCAGCAGGCCTAGCAGCAGCCACGTGCAGGCTGACGGAAGGAGGGCGATACGAATGGTCTTTCGTGTAGCAACGAGGGAGACTAAAGCCAGCAGCGAGGTGGCGGCAATGAGTACGCCCGGGGGAATCCAGTAGTAGGGGGCAATGACGATGCCGGCGCATAGCCACAGGGCGGCGTAGAGCGCAGGCGCGGTAGCGAAGGAGAGCTGTTCGAGGCTGCGACGGCGAAACCGCGCGGTCATAGGGGCTCCTTGTCCCCACAGACATCTCGTCCCACATCTCGCAAAGGCGCGAGATATGGGGCACCCACAATCCGTACCCAACCTGCCTGGTCCCAATCACGAACTTTGGGTTCCCCATATCTCACAACGTTCTGTTGGGAGATGTGGGAAATTCGCTTCAGTCCCGGGCGAGGACGGTAACTGTTTCCAGGTGGAAGGTTTGTGGAAACAGATCCACCAGATGGATCGTCTGCATGAAGTACCCGGATTGTAACAATGTCTGCAAGTCTCTGGCGAGAGTTGCCGGATCACATGAAATATAAATAATGTTCGGGGCGGCGATGCGCGCCAGATGAGTGCAGATCTCCTTGCCCAGGCCGGCGCGAGGCGGGTCAACCAAAATGAGTTCGGGCCTCGCTTGCGCCGCTGTCTGGCTGCGCAAGAAGTCAAGCGTGCTGGAGCGCACGACGCGGTGGCGCTTGTTCTCTAAATTTTTCTTTAGGTCGTCGGCCGAAAATCCTTCGGATTCAACCGCGGTTACGTTATCGAAATTCAGCGCACGGGCGAAGAGTCCGACGCCCGAGTAGAGATCCCAGGCTAGCCGCCCGGTCCGATCTTTCACTGCCAGCTGCAACAATTCGGGGAGCAGAAAGCGATTGACCTGAAAGAAGGCGCCCAGGCTTACCTGATACGGGATTGCAGAGACCGTATAGGCGAGCGAGCGCTGGCCCCAGTGCATCACGGTTTGCTTGGAGAAGAGCCCGACGCCGGTGAGTGCGGGAATCTCTACCCGTAGTTGCTCGGCGAACGCTTCCAGAGCGCGCTCACTTGATTGCTTCGGTCCGGGCCAGAGGGAGACGAGTAGCTGATCCTGCTCGCCGTTGGTGAAGAATTCCACTTCATCGCATAGACTCCCGAAACCTGCTGTCCGGCCAACTGCGGCGATGGCTTTTTCGATCAGCGGAGCGGCAATGGGACAGTGGGTAACCGGTAACAGGTTGTGCGATGCACGTTGGCGATAACCCAGCGCGTTGCCCATCACATGCAGACGGATACGGTTGCGATAGCCCCAGGCCGGGCCGGCCAGAGCCGCGATTTCGCACTGAACAGAGAGATGCGCCCGCGCCAACGTCTCCTTCAGAATGTCGAGCTTCATTTGCAATTGAGAGGCAGGGCTTGCATGCTGGTACTGGCAGCCACCGCAGCGAGGCACATATTCGCAACCGGGTACGACACGCTGGGGAGAAGGCTCGAGGATGGCATCGAGTTTGCTGGTTGAAAAGCTGCGACGGTCCGCGGCAATCGTGGCCTCTACCAGCTCGCCGGGCAGCGTCCCCGGAACAAACACGGTCTTGCCCGAGTCGCGCGCCAGGCCGTCCCCGCCATAAATCGCCTTCTCGATGCGCAGCTTCATCCCTGGCTCATATAGAACAGGCTTAGCCGCGGCAGGCTTAACTTTTCCAGGAGCCGCTTGTGCAGAAATTGCTGCTCCACCTGGCGAATCTGCATAGCGGGCATGCGGCTGCGGTAGGGAGCGAGTTCCGCAGCGGCCTGTTGACGCAGCACGAGCAACTCAGCCTCTGGTGTCGTGGTAAGGATGCTGGCGAAGAGTTTTTCTTCAAGCACGGTGAGGTTCTGCTCCAGCTCTTCGAGGTGAGGTAGCTTGCTTCTTGCATCTTGCGCAAGTGCCTGGAGACGATCGGCAATTTCGGTTTGGCCCGCTGCATGGAGCTGCCGTGCGGCTGCTTCCAAGTGGGCTGCGATCCTTTCCTGCTCGAAGCCTTGCTCCGCGGCGCTGGGCCGCGCAGGTGCGGCTCCGACCGCGGCCTCCTGCATCGCTTCCATGGCGGAGATAACTTCCTGGGCGCAATAAGCCAGACCGTTCACCCTGCGCACACGCGCTTTGTTTTTGCGGGCGTCGTATTTATCGAAAGCCGCGTCGATGCCTTGAAGCACGGCTGCGAGCGGGATGCCGGCCTCGCGCCAGGTCTCGATCAGCGCCCAGTCGATCGTAGAAAGCAGAAGCAGCGATCCGCGACGGCGCTGGAAGTGTTCTTCGATTTCAGTGAAGTAGTTGAAGTAATTTTGCACGAATACGCTAGGCGTGCTTTCCGGCTGCTTCGCTGTGGCTGTGCTTGACCTTGGCCACGCGGTTCCGCTCGTAGATCAGGCGCAGCCCGTCGAGCGTGAGCATGTCATCGATGGTATCGATGAATCTTGAATCATCAACGATGAGGCGCGCCAGGCCGCCGGTGGCAACGATCTTCGGCGCCGGGGAATCCGGACCTCGGGTCTCGCTTAACATGCGCTCCAGAATGCCATCTACCAGGCCGATATAGCCGTAGTACAGGCCGCTCTGTATGTGCGCGACGGTATTCGTGCCCACCACCTTGGCCGGCTTTTTCACGTCTACCCGGGATAATCTCGCAGCGCGCGCGAACAGCGCCTCCGCCGAAATCGCCAGGCCCGGAGCGATCACGCCACCCAGGTATTCGCCCTTGGCCGAGATCAGGTCGAAGGTGGTGGCGGTGCCGAAGTCGACCACGATACAGGGACCACCGTAGCGGGCGAAGGCGGCAACGCCGTTGACCAGGCGGTCGGCGCCCAACTCGGCCGGATTATCCACCAGAATCGGCATACCCGTCTTGATGCCGGGCTCCACAAACATGGGCTTGAGGTTGAAGTATCGCTCACACACCTGGCGCAGCGTGGACTCGAGCGGAGGCACCACCGACGAGATGATGATTGCCGAGACTTCTGTGGCTTCTACCTTGCGCATGGCGAAAAGATTGAGAAAGAGCACGCCGTATTCATCGGCCGTCTGCGTCCTGAGAGTGCTGACGCGCCAGTGAGTCACCAGCTCGTCGGCGGCCAGCCGGTACAGGCCGAGGACAGTGTTGGTATTGCCTACGTCGAGGGTGAGCAGCATAGAGTTTTCAGTCATTCATCCCGGACGCCGCCGGAGTGTACAGTTCGAAGGCCCTGGGGCGTGCGCACCCGAAGAAAGCCGCGTGGGTCAAGGCCGGCGGTGACGCCGGAGTAGCCTTCTCCCTCGTCCACATGCACGTGCCTGCCGCGAATCCAGGTAGAAGCGCCTTCGAGGCGGCTGAGGATGTTCAAGGCCGCACCGTTCGTCTCCGCACTGAGCGCTTGCGCTTCCCGGTAGAGCGATTGTAGCAAAGCGATCAGCAGATCCTGCCGCGGCCATGTTCTCCCGGTCTCGCTGCGCAGAGAGCACGCGATCAGCCCCAGATCCAGGGGAAAGTTCTCCTGGTGCACGTTGATGCCGATGCCCACGACTGCGTGGCGCACGCGCGTGACCTCAGCGTTCAACTCGGTAAGAATGCCACAGAATTTTTTCTTGCCGAAGAGCAGATCGTTGGGCCAACGGATATCGGCTTCAAGCGAAGTGACCTGGCGCACTGCATCACGCACCGCGAGACCCGCGGCGAGTGAAAGCCAGAGGATGTCCGCGGGCGCAACGCGCGGGCGCAGCAGGACGCTGACATAGAGGCCGGCGCCGCGAGCCGAATGCCAGCTGTGGGCCCCCCGGCCGCGTCCTGCGGTCTGCTCGTCGGCCAGGTAAACCATGCCCTCCGGAGCACCCTCGTCGGCCTCACGCATGGCCAGCAGGTTGGTGGAGTGAACGGAAGGGAAGAAGCGGATGTTGCCGGCAAAGGGCGTGCCGGCCAGGGCAGTATCGAGCGCTGGCAGATCGTAGTGGTCTTCTTCGCTAGGGTTGGGCATATGGTTCAAACAGTCGGCCGTGCCACTGAGCCGGGGTGCCCCATATCTCGCTCGTTTTTCGCGAGATGTGGGATACCACAACTCCTAACCTTAAATTGCACATTGGGCGACAAAGGCCGGCAAGTGTAGCGCTGTGGTATCCGACATCTCGCAAAAAAAACGAGCGAGATATGGCCCACCCCCGGCTCGTGGCAAGGACAGATTAGAAAATATCTGTTGTTACCCGCATGCTCAGCTCAACGGCAACGGGGGACTGAGTCAGGGCGCCGACCGAGATGTGGTCCACTCCGGCGAGGGCGTACTTACGGATGTTCTCGAGGGTGATGCCGCCCGAGGCCTCCAGTGGGATGGCAAGGCCGCGGCTTCGCACGATGCCCACTGCCTTTTTGGTCTCGGCGGGGCTCATGTTGTCCAACAACAGGGACTCCGCGCCCGCGGTCAGGGCCTGCTCCAGCTCCGTCAGATTGTGCACCTCGCAAGTAACCGTCTGCCCGGGCGTTCGCCCGGCAAGGGCGCGGGCAATGACTTTGGGAATGCCGCCGCCCAGAGCAATGTGATTGCTCTTGATCAGAATGCCGTCGGAAAGATCGAGCCGATGGCTCTCGCCTCCGCCGCAACCAACGGCATATTTGTCCAGCAGCCGAAGGCCGGGTGCGGTCTTGCGGGTGTCGAGTACCTTGGCCTTGGTGCCGGCGACGGCATCCACGTATTGCCGGGTGCAGGTGGAGATGCCGCTCATGCGTTGCATTAAATTGAGAATGACTCGCTCACAGGCCAGAATGACGCGGGCATTGCTCCGGATCACGGCCACGGCCTGGCCCTTCTTGACCCGGACACCGTCGAACATTTCGGGATGATTAATCACCTCGAAGCGGGTCGAGCTCTTCTTGTCGAGCCGGATAAAGATCTCCAGGAATCGAGGGATACAGCCGAGCCCGGAGATCACGCAATCCTGCCTGGCCAAAACAGTGCCCGAAGCCCGCAGCCCAGGCTCGATGGTCATGGCAGTGGTGACGTCGTTGGTCGCCCGGTCTTCCACCAGGGCTTGTTCCAGGGTGGCCTCGACGCGCCTGCTTTTCCAATCCATGGGTTGCGCCCTCTAATTGCCGCAGTTGAGGCTGTCCAGCGCTGCGCGAGTCTTGGGAATCAGGACGCTCAGCTCGGCAGCCCGGCGGCGCAGTCCTTCTACCACGTTGGCTGGAGCCTTGGCCAGAAAACCCTCATTCGATAGCTGACGATCGGCATTGGATACTTCCTTCTCAAAGCGTGCCAGCTCCTTGTTCAGGCGCTCACACTCCGCCGCAACATCGATCGTACGCTCATAGATGACGGCCACATCGAATCCGGGCGCGGAGCGTACTCCCATGCCGTCGGGCATTGCATCGACAAAATCAATATCCGAAACACGGGCCAGGCGCCCGATGATTTCACTGTTCTCTTCGATGCCGATCTGCTCAGCGGGCGCGACCCGGAGAAGGATAGGCACTGTGGTCTTTTCTTCGACGCCGAGCTGGCGGCGCATATCACGGACCGCGGCGATCAGCTCCTGTAACTGCTGCATCTGCTGCTCGGCCGCGCCGTCCAGCAGCTCTGGCCGGGCCTGGGGGTACCGGGTGAGCGCGATCGACTTGGCGGGAGGGTGATTTTCGTAAAGCGCATGCCAGATCTCCTCGCTGATAAAAGGCATAAAGGGAGACAGCAGACGCAGGGCCAATTCGAAGACCGCCAGCAGGGTGGCGAGGGCCGAAGGTTCAGGTAGGCGCAGCTTGACGACTTCCAGATACCAATCGCAGAAATCGCCCCAGAAGAAGCGGTAGAGCGTGTTGGCTGCCTCGTGGAAGCGATACTCGGCCAATGCCTGGTTGATCTCGCCCGCGGTGCGATGCAGGCGGGAAACGATCCAGCGGGCTTCAAGCGGGGCGCCTTTCCCCGGCTCCTCAGCAAGGTGATTCAAATCGCTGACGATGCCGGCCTCTGCCGCTCTCTCCATTTGCATGAAGATGAAGCGCGCGGCATTCCAGATCTTGTTGGCGAAGGCGCGATAGCCGTCGGTACGGTCTTCGCTGAAGGCAATATCGGTGCCGGGTGAAGCCATCGCCGCGAGCGTGAAGCGCACAGCATCGGTGCCAAATCGCTCGACGATCTGGATGGGGTCGATAACGTTGCCCTTGGTCTTCGACATCTTCTGCCGATCCGCGTCGCGCACCAGCGCATGGATGTACACCTCGCGGAAAGGCACCGCGTCCTTGAGTGTGCGTTGGCTGCCGTCGGCCAGCGGCTCCTCGAGCATGAAATGGCAGCCCAGCATGATCATGCGCGCCACCCAGAAGAAGAGGATGTCGAAGCCGGTGACCAGCAGCCGGGTGGGATAAAAGGCGTCCAGATCGGGGGTGTGCTCGGGCCAGCCGAGGGAGGAGCAGGGCAAGAGGCCGGAGGAGAACCAGGTATCCAGAACATCCTTCTCCTGCTCGATGCGTCCGCTGCCGCAGTGGGCGCAGGTCTCGGGGGTGGTGCGGGACACGGTAATTTTGCCGCATTCCGCGCAGTGCCAGGCCGGTATGCGATGACCCCACCAAAGCTGGCGCGAAATGCACCAGTCGTGGATGTTGCGCATCCACTCGAAGTACGTCTTGGCGTATTGCTCCGGGGTGAAGCGGATGTAGCCCTGCTCGACCGCAGCGATGGCCTTATCGGCCAGAGGCTGAATCCTGATAAACCACTGCGTCGAAAGCAGGGGCTCAACCACGGTCTTGCAGCGGTCGCACTTGCCGATGGAGTTTACGTGGTCGCGCACCCCGGCCAGCAGGTTTTGCGCTTCCAGATCGGCCAGAATGCGTTGCCGGGCCTGGTAGCGGTCGAGGCCTGCATAGGCGCCGGCGGCGGCATTCATGTGTGCCGTCTCGTCCATCACGCTGATCGAAGGCAGGCCCTGGCGTTGCCCCAGGGCGAAATCGTTGGGGTCGTGCGCGGGCGTCACTTTGACCGCGCCGGTGCCGAAGTCGCGGCTGACCCAACTGTCGGTGATTACCGGGATCTCGCGCCCGGTCAGCGGCAAGCGCAGCATCTTTCCATGCAGATGCGCATAGCGCTCGTCATCCGGGTGAACGGCAACCGCGACGTCGCCCAGCATGGTCTCAGGCCGGGTGGTGGCCACGGTAACGAAGCCGGGCTGTCCCACGATGGGGTAGCGAACCTCCCACAGCTTGCCTTGCTGCTCCTCGTGGACCACTTCCAGATCGGAGATAGCGGTCTGGCAGCGTGGACACCAATTGACGATATAGGCGCCGCGATAGATCAGACCTTGATCAAACAGCCGGACGAAGGCCTCGCGAACGGCCGCCGAGCGGGGGCCATCCATGGTGAAGTATTCGCGCGACCAGTCGACGCTGGCGCCCAGCCTCCGCATCTGGTCGAGGATGGCGGCGCCGTAATGCTGCTTCCATTGCCAGACGCGCTCGATGAAGGCTTCACGGCCCAACTGCTGGCGTGTTTTGTGTTCTTCGGCGAGCTGGCGCTCGACCATCAACTGGGTGGCGATGCCGGCATGGTCCGTGCCTGGAAGCCACAGAGCCAGGTCCCCGCACATCCGGCGCCAGCGAGTGAGAATGTCCATCTCGGTGTGTTCCAGCATGTGCCCCATGTGCAGCCGCCCCGTTACATTCGGCGGGGGCAGCAACATGGTGAAAATGGGTGCAGATGTGGGGGCGCTGGCGTGCGGCTGGTCGAAGAGCGCTTCTTCGACCCAGTAGGCCGCCCAGCGATCTTCGATCGCGGCAGGGTCGTAGGCTTTAGGCAGGTCACGGGGCATGGAGGAGTCTTGCGTGCGGGTCTTTAGGGAGCAGGTTCAATGCTCCCTAAAGATCCCTCAGGGCTACAGATGTTCGGGCTACAGCCTGCACTCTTCAAAACGGATTGAGTTTGTCGATGCCCTTCTTTTTCTTGTGTTTGCTGGAAGACTCGTCGCTCGAATCAAACTTGGGCGCCGGGGTCTTCTTCTTCTTGCCGTTGGCGGTGGTTCCGGCATCGGTGCCGGTCTGCACCTGCGCGGGGTGGGGCACATCGTTGGTCTGTGCGGGTGCCTCCGCCGGCTTTTCTATCGCAGGCAGAGGCTGGTTATTAGTCGGGCCGACCGCCGCCAATCCACCTGGATTCTGTGCGCCCGGAACACCCGCTGCTGCCGCCGCGGCTGCCGCGCCTTCCGCAGTTACGGGTGGGCCTACTGGAGCCCCGGTCTGGGGTGCGGATGCCGGTGGTGCAGACGCCCCCGGGGCCGAGCCTGCGGTGCCTTCACCCGTGCTGACAATGCTTGCTCCAATGGCGGCCCCGCCACCAGCCGGTGCGCTCCCCTCCGCCGAGGGTACATTCTCCAATTGCAGCGTCCCACCGGCGGCAGGTGCGGGAGCCGCAGAACCATCACTGGCAACCGCGGTGGCCGCCGGGCCAGGTGCCGCGACTGGCGGTAAGGGCTTGCCAGACAGAGCCGCAGTGAAGAGTGCCGTGTCCCGCTTATGGACATCAGGCGCCGTCACCGGTGGAGGATCGGTCAGGGTAGGCTCGCCAATACGGGCAGCGTTCACCGTGACCGGGCCACGCTTGACCAGCAAGAGAGCACGATCCTTGAAGGTGATACCGGTACGGCTCTGCTCTTCTGCCTCGCTATCGGCGAGTTGTTCCTTGGTGGGCTCGGGCACGGGGCGGTTGAGCGCGATCAGGCGTTCGCGGGCATCCTCGACGTGTGCGGCCATGGAGTAGTGCGTGACCACGCGAGAGTAGGCATCGGCCGCCTGGTCATCGTAGGCCTTCATCAGCTCCTGCTTGGCCTTGGGGCTGATCTGCTGCAGGCCCTGAACGTAGCGGGCTTCGGCGGCGTATGCGTCTCCCAGGCCAATCAGCGCCAGGTCGCTATGGCTATAGAGCGGGTAGCTGTCGGAAACCGTCTGCAGGCGGGCAATGGTCGCCGCCCAGTTCTCGTGCGAAGCATAAAAACTCCCGACCTGGTACTGGCGCTCGGCCAGCACTTCCTGCACCTCACGCAATCGCTGCTTGGCGCGGGGCACAAAGGTGGAGTCGGGGAACTGCTGGATCATGGTGCGGTATTCCTGCTCCGCCTGCTGGGCGTTCTTGGGGTCGCGGTCAGGTTTTTCCATCTGCATGTAGTAGATGTCGGCTACCTTCATCTGCGCCTCAGCCGCTTCCGGCTGGTTGGGGAAGAAAGTGATGAAGTCCTTGTATTCAGCCTCGGCCTGGGTCAGGGCGGCGGTGCCCCCTTCCTTGAACCAGCTATCCCCCACGGCCAGCTTGGCGCGCATCTGGTATTCGGATTCCGGGTAGGTGTTCAGCAGTGTCTGCAGATCGAGCCGCGCGACGTCGAACTTGCCCTTCTTCATGGCGATCATGGCCTTATCGAAGAGTTCCTTATCCGGCTGCTTGGAGGTGTTGCCGGCGAGCGGCTCGTTGGGCGTCGGAACGGTAGACGGCTTGGATGGCTTGAAGATGCCGAACTGAGCGCACGCGGGCAGCGCGCTAAGAAGACACAGGGTAATGATCCGGAATAGGAAACGCTGCATAGCACCTCATGGGCAGAGGCCCCGACAGGAGCCTGCGGTCCATATTACTTGCTTACTTAATGTTAAATGGCGGCGGCCCGCCTGGAATGGAAATTTTGGCCCTGCCGGCGCTGTTCGGCCTCCTGCGCCAGTTCGAGCAGCATACGGGCTTCCTTTTCGGGGTGCCCGGAGTCGAAAACGGCGCTGCCGGCGACCAGCAAATCCGCACCCGCCTCGACCACCGAGGCAATGGTGTCGTGAGCTACGCCCCCATCGACCTCGATTCTGAAGCTAAGGTCCATGTCAGTCCGAAGCTCGGCCAACTGCCGGATCTTGTCGAGCGAGAAAGGGATGAATTTCTGCCCTCCAAAGCCGGGGTTGACGCTCATTACCAGCACATGGTGAACCATGGGCAGGATTTCCACCAGCAAATCGACCCGGGTGGCCGGGTTAATGACCACGGCGGATTTCATGCCGTGCTGCGCTATCAGTTGCAGGGTGCGGTGCAGGTGACGGCAGGCCTCGTAGTGGACGCTAACCCAGTTGGCCCCGGCATCCGCAAACTCGGAGATGAAGTTGTCCGGGTTCTCAATCATCAGGTGGCAGTCGAGCGGAAGGCCGGTGACCTTGCGCAGAGACTTGACGACCGGCGGCCCCATGGTGAGGTTGGGGACGAAGTGGCCGTCCATGATGTCGATGTGGATAACAGAGCCGCCACCGCGCTCGGCGGCCTCGATTTCCAAGGCCAGCTTCGAGAAGTCGGCAGAGAGGATGGATGGCACCAATTCAACCATGATTACCCCTCGACGTGCCCTCAGTGTAGCAGGAGACCAGCGATGACAAGGATTTTGGGCTACCCCATATCTCGCACGTTCTTTGTGCGAGATGTGGGAAGTAACGCGGGTGTCGTTTACCCTAATCCCACATCTCCCAACAGAAGCGCTCGGAGATATGGGCACGCACATTTCTCTTCCAGTTCCTCTCCCGGCCTTACGCGTGCCACTGAATTGGGGGCTTGGCCAGTTCTTCAGGGTTGGCGCTGTTGGCGCGCGCAGCTACCCGTGAGATGGCGCGCAGCAGCGGTTTGCGGGCCACTTCCCCGTCGGTTCCCGCAAAGACCATTTCTCCTGTGGCGCGCGCAGCGGGGCGGTAAAACCATTGTGTGAAGAGTGCCAGATGGTCCGATAAGGTCTGTGAAGATACGGATTTGGGAGCGGACTGCGCGAGCGTCGACAACGCCTCCTCGAGCCGCGACTCCAGCACATCTTTTGCGGGCAGGGCAGCGGCACCCTCCAGGGGAATAGGCTCCAGGGCAACGGGATGGGCGAAAAGGGAACTGGAGCCCGACCGCTCATTGGCCAGCCGCATGCCAACGATGGAATAAAACGCCGGCCCATTCCATACTCCGCGTCGCAGGGCGAAGAGTGCGACGTGCCCAGGCTCAACGGATGGCTGCACCAGGATGCCGCTCAATTGGGTCAGGGGGTGAACCCCGTCACTGGCCAGGTGGGCTACGCTTTGAACCTTTTGCATCCGCTGGTGGATGGCCGCGGCGCGCTCGAATTCCATCGCCTGCGATGCGGCGTCGCGCTCGCTTTCGAGCCGGGTGAGCATGGAGGCGCCGCGGGTGGAGAGGAAGGCAAAGACATCTGCCGACTCCTGCTGGTACCGCTGGTCAGAGCAGCCCTTGTAGCAGGGCGCGAGGCACATCTTCATCTCCGAATAGACACAGCCGGGAAAGGCCGGATCGGGGTTGAGATCTTCGGTGCAGCGGCGCAGCAAAAACAGGTTCAGCATCTCATCCGCGTACCGCTCGGCGGCCTGGCGCGAAGGGAATGGGCCGAAGAGAGCGTTGGCCGCCGTCTTGTTGATCTTGGCTGTCACGTAGACCCGGGGATAGGGGTTGTCGAGCGACATGCGCAGAAAGGCAGGAGGGCGAAGACGCAGCCGGCGATGCGCCCGTTGACCGAAGGCGCGCAGGGAAGCTTCGTAAAGGCATAGGGAGGATTCGAAGTCGGAGCCGGTGACGCTGTACTCAATCAGGTCGACCATGTGCGCCAGTTGCAGGCGCCGGGACGCCGCCCCGCCCTGGGGTCCACGCAGAAAGCGCTGCAGACGACGGCGCAGGTTGGGCGTCTTGCTTAGATAGGGCTCGGCCGCCGGGTCGGCCGCGCAGAGCGCGAAAACGGCCGGGGCCTCCGGAAGCCCGCCCAGGCTGGCGCCAGGGTCAGCCGGATCGAAGCGGATGGAATGAGCTAGACCGGCTCTCATATAAAGACGAGATGATTATTCCCCGGCGATGGTCATTCCGTCGATGCGCAGGGTGGGTGAGGCGATCGCTCCACGAAACTCCAGGTCGTTGGCGATGGCGGTGATGTTGTTGAGCATCTCCTTCAAATTGCCGGCGATGGTGATCTCTTCGACCGCGAACGTCAGCTCGCCATTCTCGATCCATAGGCCAGCTGCGCCGCGGGAATAGTCACCGGTCACCATATTGATGCCGAATCCCATCAGCTCAGTGACATAGAAGCCAGCTTTCACGTCGGCGAGAAGCTGCTGCGGGGAGATGGTGCCGTTCTCAAGAAACAGGTTACCGGCGCCGATGCCGGGAGTGCCGGCCAGCCCGCGAGAAGCATTTCCGGTGCTCTGCATGTTGAGCTTGCGCGCGGTGTAGGTGTTAAGCAGGTAATTTTTCAAAATGCCGTTTTCGAGAATGACGGTGCGCCGCGTGGGCAGACCTTCACCATCGAAGGGCGCAGTGCCAAACAGGCCGGGCATGGTTCCATCATCAATGACGGTTACATTAGAGGCGGCTACCTGCTGCCCCAGTTGATTGGCCCAGAATGAGGCGCCGCGATAAATACTGTCTCCATTGGCGGCTTCAAAGATGTTGCCGATGAGCGAGCGGGCAATTTCGGGAGCAAAGACAATGGGCACGCGCTGGGTCGCAACCCGGCGTGCGTTGAGACGGCGCAGAGTGCGCCGGGCTGCCTCGGCTCCGATACTCTCGGGAGAATCGAGCCGGGCCAGGGTGCGGGCGCTCGAAAACCAATAGTCGCGCTGCATGCCGCCTTGCTCCGTTTGCGCGATGGGCATGGCGGCGAGCGAGCAATAGGAGCGGCGATACTCACCCACAAAGCCGCGTGAGTTGGCCATCACCTTGTGCCCGGTGGCCGCATCGAAGCTGCCGCCGTCGCTCTTCACCAGGCGCGGGTCGGCGGAGAGAGCCGCGGCCTCGGCGCGTCTGGCATACTCGATGCGCTGGGCAGTTGACATGGAATAAACGTCGTCATAGTAAAGGCCGAGATCGCCTGCGAGACGGCCCATGGCTCCGGGCTCGGGCAAACCGGCAAAAGGATCCTGTGAGGTGACCTGGGCCAGATCCATCGCGCCGCTGACCAGATGGGTTAGCCCGGCCTCGGAGAAGTCGCTGGTGGAGGTGTTGGCGGTGCGGTACGAACCGCTCGACCCCAGGAACACTCGAAGACCAATCCCGCGGGAGCCTGATTCCTTCAGTGTTTCCACCTGACCGAGGCGGACGAGGGTGGAGAATTCGTCACCTTCGCGGATCACTACTTCGGCTTCAGTGGCTCCCGCCCGCAGCGCGCGCTCGACCACGTCGGCCGCCAGCTGCTGCATGTCGGTCTTTGCTTCTGCTCCGGAGATGGGAGTGGCTGTAGACATTATCGGCCCGTGCCGCCCACGGTCATGCGGTCGAGCTTGATGGTGGGCATGCCCACGCCCACGGGCACGCTCTGTCCGTCTTTGCCGCAGGTGCCGATGCCTTCATCGAGGGCCAGATCGTTACCCACCATGGACACGTACTTGAGCGCTTCCGGCCCATTGCCGATGAGCGTAGCGTCGCGCACCGGAGCGGTGATCTTACCGTCTTCGATCAGATAGGCTTCTGAGGCGGAAAAGACGAACTTGCCGCTGGTGATATCCACCTGGCCGCCGCCGAAGTTCACAGCGTAGAGTCCCCGCTTGACGCTGCGCACAATATCTTCCGGGCTGTCTTCGCCCGAGAGCATATAGGTATTGGTCATGCGCGGCATGGGGATGTGCTGGTAGCTTTCGCGCCGGCCATTGCCAGTGTCGGCCATGCCCATCAGACGCGCGGAAAGCTTGTCGCTGAGGTAGCCCTTGAGGATACCGTTTTCGATGAGCACGGTTTCCTGGGTAGGCGAGCCCTCATCATCGACGTTCAGTGATCCACGGCGCGAAGGCATCGTGCCGTTGTCGACTACTGTCACCTTGGAGCTGGCGACCTGCCGTCCGATGAGGCCGGCGAAGGCCGAGGTCTTCTTGCGATTGAAGTCGGCTTCGAGCCCGTGGCCCACGGCTTCATGCAACAGAACCCCTGGCCAGCCGGGACCCAGAACAACTTCCATGTCGCCTGCCGGCGCGGGAACTGCGTTGAGTTGCAGGATGGCCTGACGCGCCGCTTCCCGGGCAAAGTGCTCGGGAGATTTGTCGCCTTCAAAGAAGCTGAGTTCCACCCGGCCGCCACCGCCGGAACCGCCGCGCGAGTTTTTCGATCCATCGCGGGCGATTACGTAGCAGTTCAGGCGGGCCAGCGGCTGCGTGTCGTGGGCGAAGGTGCCATCGGAGGCGGCGATGAGGATGTGGCGCAGCTCATCATTAAAGCCGGCGCGCACCTGCACGATGCGCGGGTCATAGGCGCGGGCGGCGCGATCGGCGCGCATCACCAGTTCCAGCTTGGGGGCTACACCTGCGTCGGCGTCGGCCGCCGAGATGGGGTAGAGGCTCGTTTTCGGGGTCTCACGGAAGCCGGCCACCTGTTGTTTGGAGGGGCCTTCAGCGATCAGGGCCGCGGTGCGGGCGGCACGCATGAGCCGTTCGGCCGAAAGGTCGTCGGTATAGGCATAACCGGTGCGATCCCCGGAGCAGACGCGGATACCGCAGCCTGCGCTTACACCTTGGCTGGCGGATTTAACCAGCGACTCGTCGACCGATATGGAGGTCGAGGCGATGGATTCGAAGTAGAGATCAGCAAAATCGCCGCCGGCGGAAAGCGCCTCACCCAGGCACCTTTCGATCAGACGCCCGGTTAGTCCAAACCTCTGGAAGAAGTGGAGTTCGTGCTCAGGAAAGGTCATCGGCGGCCTTGCGAAGCAATATTTACCATATTGTCATTCTAGTCTGCACGAGAGGGCAGGTAAACAGCCGCCGCGGGGAGGATCCTCGGCGGCGGCTCGGGTAATGCAGTGGCTTGGTGGGCTACTTGGTGAAGATATCGTGGTCCTGGTCGTAACGCTTCTCTGTGTTTCCGGCTCTCTCGGCAGCTTTTTCGGCGATACGATCGAGCCTATTGTCCTCGCCGGTTTTGGAAGTGTGGAATTCTTCTAGGGTTGGGGGCGTTTCGGTCTTGGATTCGTCGGCCATGGGTTTATCTCCTTGGTTAAGTAGATGCACGGGGAAGCAACGGAGTTCCGCTGAGCAACAGCTTCCCAGCCTGCTGAAGGTGGTACAGGATGGGTTGAGCGGAAGCCCGCACTACCTGGGCTGGGCGTGGCACTCCTATAAAGACGTGCCGCAAGCCTCAAATTAGCGAGTGATACCAGGTAACTTTTCCGTCTACAACGACAGCGACGTAGCGGTGATCGCTGAGAAATTGCATAACCTCTCTACCTTCCCGTGCGAGCTTTGCCCAACGCGAGTTGGTGCTCGCGTTTTGTTCCACGCCACGTAAGGCTGTTTCGCCGAATTTGAAGTCCACTTCTCGCAATTTGGATCGGCTGGTTCGGCGAATCGGGTAACTCTGATCGTTGAGAGTCACCGTCTTGGCGTTTTCAGCGAAGACCTGCCGCCAAACGGAAATGAGAGCTTCTTCAATGCTCATGGCGATAGGATGCTACTCGGCACGCATTACAGCGGTAGGATCAGCCCGGACAGCACGAAGCGCAGGGAACAAAGTTCCCAACAACATGGTAATGAGACAAAGTGCTGTTGCGGTTGAAAACGTGAGCGCATCGGCCGGTCGCACGCCGGCAAGCAGGCTTTGCATTAGTCTGGCTGCGATGTAAGCAAGTGCCAGCCCGGGCAGCAGGCCGGCCACTGCCAGAATAACGCCTTGCCCTAATACCATCTTGAATATATCGCTCTGGCCAGCACCCAGAGCCACGCGGATGCCAAATTCCTGCTGGCGCATAGATACCGTGAATGCGAGCAGCCCGTATATGCCCAGGCCGGCCAACAGGATCGCAACCCCGGTAAAGACCAGCAGCACCCGCATCTGGATAGTTCTTGATTCCGTTTCTCCGGCGATCACCTCGTCCATCGTTCTTATGTTCGAGATAGGCTGCTCTGCATCTGCTGCGCGGACGATGCGCCGGATCGCGGGCAGCAGATTCTCCGGCGGTTGCGACGAATGGATCACCAGGTCTTTGGGGGCGTAATAAGTGATCCCATCATCGGGATCCTGCTTGGAGCTGAGATACACCTGGGGTTCGCTGGTCCGCTCCAGTCCGCGCGCTCGGATATCCCCAACTACCCCGATGACCTGCCGATCGTGCATACCAAAGTTAAAGTGCCGTCCGAGCGGCTGTTGATCGGGCCAGTATCGGCGCACGAACGATTCGCTTACCACGGCAACCCAGGGCCGATCCGCAGTGTCGGTTTCGCTCACGGCGCGCCCCAATTTGATGGGAATGCCCAGGGTTGAAAATAACCCGGGCGTCACAAAACGCAGACTGGCGGAATTGCCTTCGGTGCGAATCTGACTGCGCCCATCGACTATGACCGGCCAGATGCCGCCGCCCCACGTCATGGGAAGAGCAGTGATGTAGGCGGCGTCCGTCACACCAGGCAGCCTGCGCACATCCGTCAACACCTTGTTGTAAAACTGATCTCGCGTACTGGTCTTAACGTATTTTGGATAGGGCAATTCCGTACGCAACGACAGGATGTCACCGGTTCTGAATCCCGGATCCGTGGATTGCACTCGCCACAACGCGCGGATGAGCAATCCTGACAACACCAGGAGCACGACCGATGCCCCGACTTCCGCAATCACCAGCGCGGATCGTGTCCGCTGATGGCCCGCTCCTCCGGTGCGTACGCCCACCCGAAGCCCACTAAAACCCGCACCTCTGCACGCCTGCAGCGCCGGAGCGACACCGAAAGCGATGACGGTGACCAGAGTCAGACCCAGGGCAAACAACAACATCTGCCAATCGACGGGTGGGACCTGCTGCACAGGAAGTTGGCTGGGCACCAAACGTGCGAGCAGCGGCAACGCTGCTATGGCGACTCCGGTTGCGGTGGCGCCTCCGGCTAATCCCAGCAGCAGGCTTTCGGTAAGAAACTGGCGCAGAAGATTACGCCGGCTGGCGCCCAGCGACAAGCGAATCGAGAGCTCTCTTTGTCGCGCCAGCGAACGCGCCAACAGAAGATTTGCCAGATTTGCGCAGGCTATGACCAGCACACAGAGCGCCGCTCCACACAAGCCCACCACCAGGAGGCGAGATTCCGTGGAGAGGTCATCGCGCAAGGCGACCACGGAGAGCTCTACCGCTTCGTTCTCTTTTGGATATTGCCGCCGCAACCGGGCACCGATCAGCAAAGATTCGCTGCGCGCCTGGTCGAGCGATACACCTGGCTTGAGCCGGCCTATCCCAACCAGATAATTGTTATCTCGGTCCTGGTAATCCTCCTCCACAAACCGAAATGGCGTCCAAAATTGCGTTTCGCGTGTGGGAAAACGAAAATCGTGTGGCATCACCCCAATCACCGTGTAGGGCTGATTATCGAGAGACACGGGCTTCCCCAGTATGTCTCGATCGCCTCCGAACGCTGCTTGCCACAACGAATAGCTCAGCACTACCGTGCCCGGGGCACCCGCCCGCCCGTCAACCTCGTTGAAGTAACGGCCCATCAGTACTGATCTTTGCAGGGTAGAAAACAGATTCGCAGTGACTGAGGCACCCTCTATTTTTTGCGGCTCGCCTTGACCAACCAGGCTCATCGAGTTGCCGTTGTAAGCCGCCAGGGCGGTGAACGAAGTGCTGGACGCCTTCAGGTCGCGATAGTTGGCTGGAGAAAGTTCCATCCTTGAATAGCCCCGGTGATTTTCCCAAACGCGCATCAAACGTTCCGGTTCAGGAAAGGGCAGCGGCCTTAGCAACACAAAATTCGCCAGAGTAAAAACGGCAACGTTTGCGCCGATGCCGATGGTGACTAGCAGGATTGCGGTCAGGGTGAAGCCAGGGGAGCGAAGCAGAGACCTGGCAGAGAGAAACAGGTCCCGCCGGGTGATTTCCCAATGCGCCATGGCCGCGTTGAACAGCACCTCGGTAAATGCAGAAAGCCAGAGGACGCATTGGGCACGGAGTCCGCTGCTTCGGCGAAGCTCCAGGCCGAATATGGCGCTCATCTCATGGCCATATTGCGCCCGAAACGAAGAGGGATAGAGGTGGAGAAGCAATCGATAGAAGTTCATTCTAAGTAGTCCTGGGCGCGACTCCGCATAAGCGCGCCATTTTGAGCAAGTCGCGAAGGCGGCCTGCCTCCGCCTCGGCAACCGCTTTTCCAAAAGGGGTGATGCGGTAGTATCTGCGGCGTTCATCATCCATCTCGGGAGCAGGTCTGTTCCTGGTTTCAACGATGAGACCCAGTTCGAGCATTCGCTGAATGGAACGGTAGAGGGTGCCTGCACTCAGCTTGAGTTCTCCCTGTGTGCGTCTGGCCACCTCGAGAATGATGGCGTAGCCATGCCGGTCTTCGTCGGTGAGCGACAGAAGAATATGGAAGGTAGTGGGTTGGAGCGGGAGCAGAGCTTTGAGATCGTCGGCCATATCGTTCCACTATATGCATGGCGGCTATATGTGTAAAGACTATACTCCGCGCGCACTGTGGAAAAGATTTGTACTATTATGGCGCGATGACAAAATCTCGTCTCAATTCGAGCGCTCCGGACGACAGGATTTTCCTGGTCAAACAGCGTAAGGCCGTCCCTTACGCGTTTGTGCTTGATGCCATCGCGGAGATCCCGATTGAGACTCGACCGATGTTCGGCTGCCTCGCGGTGTATGTTCAAGACAAGATTGTCCTGATGCTTCGCGAAAAGAATAAGCAAAGCGCAGACAATGGGGTGTGGCTCGCTACCACCGAGGAGCACCATAAGAGCCTGCGCCGCGAGTTCCCCAACATGCGGTCCATTCAGTTGCTAGGGAAAGAGGTAACTGGCTGGCAGGTTCTTCCCGCGGATGCGCCGGATTTCGAACAGGCGGCAGTGCGCGCCTGCGAACTTATCGTTGCCCGAGATCCTAGAATCGGCAAGGTGCCCAAGTCCCGGGGGGCGGCGAAAGCCAGGAGTGCGAGCAAGTCCCGAAGTCGATAGAAAAGGTTAGTTCCCAGACGAACTACTTTTTGGGCGCCACTGATTCGGACTATAACTGTGTCTGCTATTTCCGAATTAGAGGTAACCCATGAAGAGAAGAGAGCTGCTGCAGGGGATCGCAGCCCTTGTCCCGTCATCGTCTGTGTTGGGACATTACTCGGCCCTTGCGGCTCCGCTGCGCAAGAAGGTGAAGATTACCGATTTGAAAGTGATGGTTGTGGGTAAGCCGGGAGGGAATACCCTGGTGCGCATCGACACGGATGCGGGGGTAAGTGGATACGGTGAAGCCTACTGGGGATTCGGCGTAAAAGAAGTGATGCTGGGATACCTCCGGGATACGGTTATGGGCCAGGACCCGCTGGATATCGACCCGATGTACACGCAGATGATCCTGCGCACCGGGGGAGCAGGGGCTATTGGCGGTGTGACCGTGACCGCAATCAGCGGAGTCGAGATTGCACTTTGGGATCTCGCCGGCAAGCTTCTTGGAGCTCCTGTCTGCAAATTGCTTGGCGGGCAATATCGTACTGGGGTGCGCGCCTACCTGACCACCAGCCCCGCGGATTTTTTAGATCCTGGGTCGTGCCGCGAATGGGCGGCGATGGTCAAGGAGCACCGCTACGGCTTCGAGGCGGTAAAGACCGACATCCGGCGCGCCGCGGATCCTTACGGGCTTATCCCCGCAGACCCTCGCTTTAACAGCCGCCAACTTTCGTTGCATGATTTAGAGGTCAATGCGAAGGGCTTTGCAAATGTGCGCGAGGCGCTCGGCGACCGGTTCGAAATCGCAGTTCATTGCCACTGGGAACTGGATACGTCGGATGCACTCAACCTTGCGCGCGCGGTTGCGCCTGCCCGCCCCATGTGGCTTGAGGATCCGATGGATCCCGATTTCTCGGAATCCTGGGTCAAGCTTACGGAGGAATCTCCGGTGCCGATCCTTACCGGAGAGAACCTGTATACGCGGCGCGGGTTCATGCCCTTCATCGTCCATCAAGGCTGCAAGATAGTGCAGATCGACATACCGAAATCCGGCGGACTGCTGGAATCGAAGAAAATTGCCGACCTGGCCGACGTGTTCAATATTCCGGTATCAGCGCACAACGCAATTGGCCCACTGGGCGCCATTGCTTCGGCACATTGCGCCGCGGCCATTCGGGATTTCAAAATGCACGAGCTGGCCCTTAGCCCTTCTCTTGGTCCTGACGCGTCGAAGACTCATGAACTGCCGTGGGGCTTTTATCAGGGCGACCCCTCAGTGACGTGGGAAAAGTTTGTCCTGCATGATGGGCCGCTGGTGAAAGACGGCAGAATCCAGGTGCCGGATAAACCTGGGTTAGGCGTGGAACCGAATCCCGACTATGTCCGCGCCCACCTGGCGCCAGGTGAGACCTGGTGGGGCTAGTGCGTAGCACCCCGCGTCGATTACTGTGCCTCTGCCACGGGAGCCAGTTCTATAGCCTCCATGGGCTGGGGTTTCCTGAGCCGCCTTCCGAGCAGCAAGAGCAGGATAAGTCCTGAGATTAAGCCGGCGAGGCCATCAGTCAACAGAAGGCCGCGCACGCCAAAGTACTTATAGCCTTGCCCGTCAGCCCAGGTCATGTAGACGATGGCCGCATTTGTGGAGGCGGAAAATAGTCCTAATTGCGCGCTGGCCACGGGACTGTCCAGTCCCACGAGCTGGTACCCAAGGGCGTTGAACGCTGCATAGACAACCCCCGCGATTCCGTTATAAATCAATACGCCCCATATGAATGAGAGGGGTGTGTGCGGAGAGAACGCCAATGCCAGCGCAAATACGCTGGCGCCCATGCCCGCACAAAGATACAGGTATGCGCGTGAAAGGCGATTCGCGGCGTAGCCGCCCGCCAGTGCGCCCAGCGATGTGCAAAGGGCGCAGCCTGCGCCTGTGATCCATATGACGGTGTGTTCGCTGGCATGGAAGTCCTTGCCCATCCCCGAAAATAAATTAATGGCCGCTACGGCGCCGGCTGGGGCTAGGAAGAGAGCAAAACCGGTCAGGCACTCCTTCGTTTTGGAGGCACGCCAGGTCTGCTTCAGGGCATCGGTGAAAATCTGCCGGAAATGGAAAGAGGATTTTCTTGGTTGAGGAAAGAGCATGGTGGGGGTGGTGCCAAGCAAGATACATACGCCCAGCAGGAGGCCGATCCAGTAAATGGCGACGTGGGGAGCCATAGACATGACGGCCAGCGAACCCAGTGCCCCGCCGCCGAGGTTCGCTACATTGGTCCACCCGCCCACGGAGCCTCGTAACCGGTCTGGTGTGAATTGCGCGGTCCAGCCGCTCACTGCGCCAGAATTCAACACCATTCCCAATTCCGCCAGCAACAGCAGTGCGGTTGCCACCCCGAGATGAGCGGGCGAGAGCAGGAGAAGAGCCGCGGTCAGGCAAACCGCCGAGATGGCAGCAGTAAGCCAGCAGTAGGTGCGCCGCGTCAAGCCCGTATCCATGATCGGCTGCAAGAGAAATCCCCAGAATGTGGGCGACATCACAGTCGCGCTGACGCCGGCTACCTGATAAAGCGGGATGCCAAGATTGGTCAGCAGAAAAGGCAGCGCGGTAATGGTGAATCCGACCACCAGGCCAAAGGGAAAAACGGCCATACCTATGATCCAGGCAGGTGGGATCCGGTCGGGAAACGCTTGGGTTTCGTCAGCTGGTGACAGGGACTCCTCCAGACACTCAGTGTAACGGTACGACGCTTGTGCGTCCGAGAAGGTTAGCGACAGATGCTATACTTTAACTAACTGGTTAATTAATGTCGGCAAAAGTTCTCAATCCGAATCGTCGCGCTGATCTCACCCGAAAGGCCATTCTGCGCGCAGCCATTCGCGAGTTCAGTGCCAACGGCCTGGCGGGCGCGCGCACCGATGCCATCGCGGAATCAGCCAAGGTCAATAAGGCCCTCCTCTACTACTACTTCAAAAGCAAAAACGGTCTATACACGGCCGCTATCGAAGAGGTTTCCAGCGCCGTGGCGGAGCGCGCGTTCGCAGCCCTCGACGCTAAACACAGCGCAGGAGACCGGCTGCTGCGCACCGCGCTGGCTCACTTCGACCGCGTTCTCACCCAACGTGATTTTCAAAGCCTCATGCAACAGGAGATGGTGCGGATGCGTCGAGGCGAGAGCGACTCGATGCCCACACTGGTGAAGAACGTCTTCAAGCCGCTGATGGGAAAGCTGCACGAAGCCATCCTGGAGGGCATTGAGAAAGGCGAACTGTGCCAGACGGATTGGCTCCAGGTGGTCTATTCCGTTCTCGGCGCAAATGTACTCTTTTTCCTCAGTGCGCCGATGATGCGTATGGTGCTGCCGTTTGACCCGTTCACGCCGGCCGCGCTCGAATCCAGGCGCAAGGCCGCGGTGCAATTCCTCGGCAACGCTCTGTTTGTTGATCGCGCCCATGGCGCGAAGCTCGCCAAGCGCGTCCTTGCCGAGATGCCCATGCCCAAGGCAACGAACGCTCAGGTTTGGAGAAAGTGCTCATGAACGCACGCAATCGGATTTTTATCCTGCTCGGTATCCTGCTGGTCATCGCCATTTGCTGGTATTTCTTTTCCACCAAGCACTCAAGCGATCTGCAGTTAATCGGCACGGTAGATGCCAACGAGGTAGTTGTCAGCTCGCGCATTCCGGGCAGGATTCAGACCCTGGCTGTCGACGAGGGGGACGACGTGCAAGCCGGGCAACTGATCGCCACCATTGAGAGTGACGACCTGGCGGCGGCACACCAGGCCGCCCAGGCGACAGCGAACAGCGAGCGGTTCAAACTGCAGGGGGCGAGTGACACCGAACGCCAGACACGTGGGGGCACGACAAGCCAGGTGACCAATGCCGCAGCGCAGCTGCGGAGTGCGCAGGCCGCCCTGGTGCAGGCGCAAGCGCAGTACGAGCATCAGAATGCCGATACGTCGCGCACGGTCGCATTGGCCGCACAGGGAATCATGAGCTATCAGTCGCGCGATGAAGCCACCACCGCCCTCAATGCCGCCCAGGCCACGGTTGACTCCGCGAAGGCCAATGTCGCGGCTGCCGAAGCGTCACTCAAGGTCGCGGAGGCGAACACCATTCAAACCCAGGCAGCCGCCAAGACTGTGGCCGCAACGCGCGGCGAAATGCAGAACGCGCAGGCCCTGATGAATCAGGCGCAGATCGAGTTGGGATATGCGCGCGTCCTCGCGCCCGTTTCAGGAAAAATCAATGTAAGAGCGGCGCGGCAAGGGGAAGTGGTTGCGGCGACAACGCCAATCGTAACCATAACGGATCTGACCCAGACCTGGATCTATGCGCCCCTGCCGGAGACCGAGGCAGACTCGGTGCAGCTGGGCGACAGCCTGCGGGTAGTGATGCCAAGCGGCGCCACGATCCAGGGCAAGGTAATTGCCAAATCGGCCGAGGCGGACTTTGCTACGCAACGCGACGTGAGCCGGCGCAAACGCGATATCAAGACCATCCGCCTGAAGCTCCTGATCGACAATCCCGGCATGCGCTACGTGCCGGGGATGCTCGCCGAGGTGTATGTACCGAAGAACAAGCTGGTGAGCCGATGAGCAATCCGGGGGCGGCCATCGTGGTTGAAAACATCGTCAAGCGGTACGGCGATTTCGAAGCCGTCGGCGGCGTCACCTTCGAGGTCGCCCACGGGGAGATCTTCGGACTGCTGGGACCCAATGGCGCCGGAAAGAGCACACTCATCCGCATGATGACCACGCTGATCCCGGTCACCAGCGGAAAGGCAATCATCGCCGGGCACGATGTGATGCGCGAGCCCGATGCAGTCAGACGAACCATCGGTGTGATTCCCCAGGCCCTCACCAGCGATATCGATCTCACAGTCGAAGAGAATCTTTCCATCTATGCCAAGCTCTACGAGGTTCCTAAAGCGGAGCGAGTGCGCAATATCAATGACTTGCTGGAGGCGGTGGACCTGTTGAAGTGGCGCAACGCGCAGACCAAGACGCTCTCCGGCGGAATGCGGCGGCGACTCGAAATCGCGCGCGGCCTGGTCCACAATCCGCGCATCTTCTTCCTCGACGAGCCCACCACTGGACTCGATCCGGTCTCGCGTGTGGCGGTGTGGGAGATGCTTAACCACCTCAAGAATACCCGCGATCTCACCATGCTGATTACCACCCACTACATGGACGAAGCCGATCGCTTATGTGATCGCATTGCCATCGTCGACCACGGCAAGCTGGTAGCCCTCGATACGCCGATGGCGCTTAAAGAGAGCGTTCCCGGGGACAATGTGGTGGAAGCGCATTTTACCCACGAATCCACGGAGTGGCCGGCGCGGCTGAAGCAGCTGGCAGGCGTGACTGCGGTTGAGTCGAAGAGCGGAGGAATGTACCGGCTGCTCACCTCCAACGGCTCGCTCACCACGACCCAGTTGGTAGAGATGGTGAACCATTACGGAGAAGCCATCAAGTCACTGACCGTCCAGAACACCACGCTCGATGATGTCTTCGTGCACTACACGGGGCGCCAGCTTCGTGACGAACAGGTCAAGGCGCAGGGCTTTATTATGCCGCCGCGCCCGGGGATGCAACCATGAAGCGAATGATGGCGATTGTAGAACGGGAGATGCGGAAGTTTTTTCGTTCGCCGGCGTTAATGATGGTGTCGATGACGCTTCCGCTGGTCCAGCTGGTTATCCTGGGTAACGCCTTCGGGGGTAAGATTCGCGGTGCGCGGATGGGGGTGGTCGATTACGATCGCGGTTCCCAGGCGCTTAAGATCGAAGAGGCGTTTAATTCCATCGCCGTCAATATCCGCACCTTTACCACCGTCGCCTACAACGATGAGCAAAAGGCCCGGGAAGATGTGCGCACGGGCAAAATCGATGGAGCGGTGATCATTCCGGCCCAGTATTCGCGGCGTGTCCTGGCCGGCGATTCTCCGGCAATCGGCCTGGTGGTCGATAACAGCGACCAGACCATGAGCGCCAGTCTGGAAGCAGAGATGCAATCCCTGGTTGACGCCTTGAATGCTCCCGTTATTCAACAAAAAGTCGTACAGCAGATCGCGCTCCAGATCGTCGAGCTCTATCCCTATGTCGAGTACATGAAGTATCTGCTTGCCGGCTCCGTAGCGCTCGCCATGTACGTGGCGGTGATGATCGGCGGGGGCATGCTGTATATCGACGACAAAGCACGAGGCGTGCATGAGGGCTACCTGGTAACTCCCATCACCAGGCTGGAACTGGTTCTCGGACTGAACCTCGCCGGCACCATCAAGGCGGTATTGTCCGGCGTTTGTATCACCGTGATTGGCTCGCTGTTAGCCGGTCTGGGGGTCATATTCAACCCGGTTTCTGCCTTGCTTCTCCTGGCGCTCATCATCTCCACTTCGATCGCGTTTAACGGCATGATGTTCCTGATGATGGTACGGGTTGAGGATCCGCTGGTGCCGCGGGCCATGTTTGGGGTGTTGAACACGCTGCTGTTCTTTCCCAGCGGTGCGATCTCTCCAGTCTCCGGATTGCCTAAGTGGCTACAGGCCATCGCTCACGTCGATCCCTTTACCTACGCCGTACACGGCTTCAAGGCCATCCTTCTAAAGGACGGCGGTTTTACGGCGATCCGCTGGGACCTGCTCTTCCTGGTTGGCTTTGGGATCGCGACGTTGTTGATTGCTACGCCTTTGTTTAAGCGCACTCTCTAGCCCTTGTTGCAGCCGGGAGCGTAGCGTAGGGGAAGAGATCTGCGGTTTCTCTTTCCGGGTTTCGCACCCAGACTCTGGCGTCATTTTGCATCCGGGCGATCTTCTTGTGCGACAAAAATGGTCTAGACAAACCCTTGTCTAAGGAACCTTCCAGCGATAAGATTCGTATCAACAGAGATCGCCATGGATGAGGTCACCGCCGCACAATGGGCAAGCGCACACGCGACGATAGCCAGCCTTCCGGACCCGTAAGCCTCAAGACTCTTGCGGCTTACCTCAATCTTGACCCCACGACGGTCTCGGTTGTTCTGAACCAGGTTCCCGGGCGCTCTATTCCCGAAGCGACACGGGAGCGAATCCGCAAGGCGGCGCTCAAATTCAATTACCAGCCTAGTTTCCTTGCGCGATCCTTAAGAAATCGCCGCACCATGACGATCGGCATTTTGGTTCCGGTCCTGGCCGATGGCTATCACGCGGAAGTGATGACCGGAATTGGAGACAGCCTGCTTGAGGAGAAGTATTTCTACTTCATTGCCCATCATCGGCACCGCGCCGATCTGATCGAGCAGTATCCACGCATGCTGATGAGCCGCGGCGCGGAAGGCCTGATTACGATCGATACCAACCTGGTGGGCACACTTCCTCTACCGGTGGTTGCGATCGCCGGTCACCAGCGCGTGAGCGGGGTTACGAACGTAGTGCTCGACCATCACCGGGCGGCTGAGTTGTCTCTTCGTCACCTTTACGATCTGGGGCACCGCACGATTGCATTCATGCGCGGACAGCCCTATAGCTCCGATTCCGACGCAAGGTGGCAAGGCATCGTTCAGGTAGCTCAGGATCTTGGCCTCGTAATCCGGCCGGAACTGACCATCCAGCTGGAAAAAGACCTGACATCGCCCGAACTGGGATATCCCGTAGTGAAGCAGCTACTGGCTCACCATCGCAGCTTTACGGCGTTTCTTTCCTTCAACGATATTGCCGCCATAGGCTGCATTCGTGCCCTTCATGATGTGGGCTTACGAGTTCCGCGGGATGTGTCTGTGGTGGGATTCGACGATATTAAAGAGGCCGCCTTCCAGACCCCGAGCCTCACTACCATTCGCCAGCCCCTTCACCAGATGGGAGCATTGGCGGTGCAGACGCTGCTCCAGCAACTTCGCCCTTCAAGAGCCAACGGTCTTGCGCAGATAGCAGTGGAGCCGGAATTGATCGTCCGCGAATCAACCGGGTTGGCGCGCAAGACCGCAGGGAGTAAAGCGAAAGGCCGGGTGCCCCATTCTTGAACCCGTTCTTTGGGTTCAAGAATGGAATACGCAAAGCTAAGTACCGAGAGTCGCGAAAGCGCGGCGGCTAGGTCACCTGGGCATATCGCAGACATAGCGAGAAAAAAACGGGGTACCAGAAATCCTGGTACCCCGGAGGATCAGTGAAGGGGAGGGTGTGCTTAGAAGGTGACGTGTGCGCTTAGCTGCATGGTACGGCCGGGACTAGTCAGGGCCGTGATCGTCGACGTACCTGTCGCAATCGCACCGTATCCACTGCATCCAGCACTCAACGTGCCGGATGACGGACAAACCGTGAGTTGATCGTTAGGTAACTGGAACCCTGGATGGTTGAATGCATTGTTCGCGTCGGCGCGCACCTCTAAATTGATCCCTTCCGTGAAGTGGAAAGTTTTGCCGAGTCCAAGGTCGACCCGCTCGAACGCAGGTCCGGTCAGTTGATTCCGGCGCTCGTCGCCGAAGGTTCCAGGGGTTGGGACGGCAAAGGCAGCCTCATTGAACCACTGCTTCGGACCGCGGTTTTGCAGCTTAGGGTTCCCGATAACGTTGGGGAACCAAGAGAAGTTATTACCACCCAGCGAATACGAGTTAGTGCCGCTCGCCATAACTGCGGTAAAGGGTTGACCGCTCTGAACAATGATGGTGGTGGCAAGCTGCCAGCCGCCGACGACTGCATCGAGCAGAGTGCTGTTATTCAAGAACTGCCTGGTTCTCCCGAATGGTAACTCGTAAATAGCATAGCCCCTGAATGCATTCCTAAGATCGAAGTTGGAGTTCCCATAGTTCGCAGAAGGAACAAATGAGTTCTGAACCTGCTGAGCACCTCCATGGCTTCCCCAACCGGCAGTGTCCAAATCATCCAGGAAGTGGGACCAGACGTAGCTGAACTCAAGATCGAGCCCCTGGCTCATGCGTTTCTTGATGATAGCCTGCAGCGAGTTGTAGTTTGAGATTGCATTCTCGTTAGCCGGGGCGCCGGAGATATTGAGCGACTGAAATTGGGGGAAGGGTCGCGATCCCTGGTCGTTGGCCGACAGTAAATTCTGTGGTACCTGGTTGACGTCAACCTGGAAGGGGAGGTTATGACCATGGCTTGCCACATACCTGAGAGAGGCCACAAAGTTGGTACTCAGTTCGCGTTGTACCTGGAGGTTCCACTGATAGGAGCCACCGACAGGTTCGTGGTATGGGTTGTAGTTGAAGCTCTGTCCGTTGTAGGCACCCGGAGCGTTCGAGTTTGATACGTACGCAAGGTTCGACCCGGATCCGGAATAGGCAACCACCGGAGTTATGCCGTTTGTCGTATCGGTAACGCTGCCTTTCGATCCAAAAGCCTGACCCATTCCGCCGCCGTATATGTCGTTACTCCAGTTATAAGAATAGACGCCAAAGCCGCCCGCTATCGTGGTCACCGGAGTGAGCAGGTAAGAAAACCCAACCCGGGGAAGAAAGGTGTCGTAGACCGGTTTCTGCAGGTGTGTGCGGCCATTGGCATGGGTAGATCCGAACCAGATGGCGCCCAGGGTATTCGATACCGGGTTTTGCACTGTCGGATCGAACGTGGCCTCATTACCCTTGACCTCGCTCCAACCGGTCTGGATCTGGTAGCGCAGACCGAGATTTAGGGTCAGGTTGGGACGGATCTTGTAATCATCCTGAATGAACATCTGCGGAAGCTTCTCGCGGCCGCCATACTCCGGCGTTTCATTTGCACTCCAGGCCTGCGCCTGCCCCAGAAGGAAGTCTGCGTAGGGCGTACCACTCGTCGTGCTGCCGACATATTGCGATGTATATTGGCCGGTGAAGTTCAACTGCCCGGCATTCAGGTTGCCCCAGGCCGTGGAGTTGTTCTGATAAATCAGGAACTCACCTCCGAAATGAAGGACGTGTTTCCCGACAATCATCGTAACTACATCGGATGGATCGAACGCATGCTCTTTGTAGACCGCATTGGTTTGCGAGGAAAGCACGGTATTGCCATTGGGACCGTTGTTGAAATTGGTGATGTTGATGTTGGGAAAGTTATCCGATTTGGCAAACTGCCATCCAAGCTTGGCTGGATAACCCTTGTCCAGCGTATAGGGCACAAAAAAGTTAAGCTGGTTGGTATAGCCCAACCGCGCCTCGTTGGTCACGTGCGGGGTGATACTCCAGACGTCCGTTACCTGACTGTTGATCCTGCTGACATCGCCGCTCTGGCAACCGATGGGGCAGAGGCCCGGGCCGAAGTTTTTGCCGGGATTGTTTCCTTCAGTCACCGAGCCGTTGATCTTGTTGGTGGGAGTGACGTTGTAGTCTAGCCGACCGAAAAACTTGGTGAATGGATTGATATTCGGAGATGTATAGGTGTAGTTGTTGATCGCTTGTCCGTTGGAGACGGTCCCGGCTGTGTTAGGAGCAGGGAAATAAGCCTGTGTAGCCTTAGAGACGGGATCGAACCGGTCCGCGGGAATCACGTTCCCTGGGAAAGCCGTGCGGCTGATGCAAGGGCATGTGGTTGGGGAGGTGGCCCCCGGATAGGTATACGTGCCTGTCTGCTGGATCACGGTCGTAGTCGCAGGGTCATAGATCGTGGGTAGTCCGGCGAAATTGCCGCTCAGTTCCGCAGCTGTCGGAACGGTATAGAAGCTGGCTGCGCTGCCCCCGTTATCGATGATGTGATCGTAGTTGAAGAAGAAGAAGAGCTTGTTCCTGAGGATCGGGCCGCCGATCGTACCGCCAAATTCGTCAAAATGGATGATCGGTGTCGGCGTATTCGCGCCGAAAGTGTAATTGTTCGCGTTGAATGCTGTGTTTTGTATGTACTCGTACGCTGAACCATGAAAGCGGTCGGAGCCGCCCTTGCTGATCTGGTTATACATAATGCCGCCCACGCCGTACTGGGCAGAAAAGGCGGAGCTGCTGGTCTGTACCTCCTGAATATCCTCCTGGACAGTGATATCGGAGTTCGCGCTCGCCGGCAGAGTGGTTTCCGCGCCATCTGCGAGTACCGTGCTGAAGGGCAAGTTACCGTTCACTGCCAGCATAGTGCCATTGGAGGTACCGGCACCGACGACTCCCTGGTTTCCCCCTGGAGCGCCTGCGGCCCCTGGCTGAAAAATAACGAAGCCTGACCAATCCTGCCCTATCGAGCTCACCTGTGGCAGCTTCCCCAAGGTCTCTGAGTTGAGGGTGAGCGCTATCGATCCGCTCTCTGTGTTCAGTAGGGGCACATCGGTATTGACAACTACCTGAGTGGTTACGGTACCCACCGCCAACTGCGCATTGACGGTTGTGGGTCCAACGGGGACCGTGATCGAAGGCCGGACGAGCGTGCTAAAGCCTTGTCTTGAGAAGGTGAGTTTGTAGTTGCCGGCAACAATGGAAGACGTGTCGTATACCCCGGAATCATTGGTGGTGTAGTCCTTCGTAACCCCGGTGTCGATGTTTAGAACCGTCACGGTCGCACCCGGCACCGCAGCGCCTGTACTGTCAGTAACAGTACCGCTGATGTCGCCTTGGTTTACTGCTTGTCCGAGGGCTGCTGCGAAAGATCCTGTGAGAAGAACTCCCACCAGTACAGTCAATTGTCCTAACTTCATACCTGCCTCCAAAGTTGCCGCCATGTATCGTCTTGGTTCCTGGTTGCCGATTTTCTCCGCCTCGTGAAATCGATCGTTAGGTTTTCGTTACGTCCGTCGTGACGCGCGGTGTGGACGTTTTCAAGTGACGTTTCCCTGCAAAGGTGACCGGTTACGCCAGAAGCTTCCTCTCCCGGTGAAATTCTCTAAGACAAACGGTTGTCTATCGCGATCTGGCCGCGCGCGAGCAATATAACAGGAGGCGGCATAAAGTTGTCAAGGATTATCTTGGACGCCTTGATTTCCAGAACAACCGTGTGTCTTAAGGTCAAAAACCACCCTTTGCCCTCGAAATGAACCTTGGATGTCGTGCTCCAGGGAGACGTGGGCGGATCCGCGATTCATCAAGCCAAGGCGGTGGTACTCCACAGGATGGCCTTCTCTCGAACGCGATGCCGCGGTATCATTCGAAGGCGATGTGTGTAAAAAAAAACTCTGTATCCTGTTCCTGGCATTCCTTTCCACCTTTTCCGTATTCTCCCAATCCGCCGTTAGCAGTCAGGACCAGATTGCGGCCCATTCCCGGCTGGCCCAGCAATACCTGAACCAGCGGCGGCCCGACCTCGCCATCCCGGAATTCGAGGCGTTGGTGGCTCTGGATCCAAAAAATTTGGATGCTCAGGCTAACCTGGGAGTATTGCTCTTTTTTCAGGGCGACTATGGCAAGGCGAAGCCTCATTTGCAAGCAGCTCTTTCTATGCAGCCGGACCTGACCAAGATTCAGGCGTTGCTGGGGATGGCAGAGAAGCGATCGGGCGAAACCGCAAATGCGCGCACCCACCTGGAAGCGTCGTTTGCCGCCGTGGCGGAGCCAAAGCTAAAAGTACAAATTGGCATGGAACTGGTTGAGTTGTACACGGCAAGCCAGGACCTGGAAAAGGCCAGCTCGGTGGTGAACGCAATGCGCCAGGCGGACCCGGCCAACCCGGCGGTCCTCTACGCCGCTTATCGCGTCTATTCCGACCTCTCCGCCGAAGCGATGCTAAGCCTGGCACTGGCAGCCCCCGACTCGGCGCAGATGCATCAGGTCATGGCCCATGAAGAGGCGAGACAAGGCAACACCGCCGGCGCCCGACTGCAGTACCAGAAAGCCCTTGCAATCGACCCTAAGCTTCCCGGCATTCATTTTGAATTGGGCGAGTTGCTTGGCGCCTCGGAGGATGCAAAGACGAAGGCAGGTGCGGAATCGGAATACCGGGCGGCCATTGCCGAGAATGCATTGGATGAAAAACCGGAATGCAGGCTGGGGGACCTGGCCGCCCGCAAAGGAGATTCCGCCCAGGCGATCGAGTACTACACGGCGGCGCTACGCCTGCAGCCCGACGATGCGGAAGCAAACTTTGGATTGGCCAAGACCCTGATCGCTATGAACGAACAAGCCAAGGCATTGCCCGCGCTCGAACGAGCGGTGCAGCTTGATCCGACGAATGCAGCCGCTCACTTCCGCCTGAGTACCATCTATCGTGAGATGGGACGAACTGCCGACTCACAACACGAGGTGGAGGAGTACAAGAAATACAAGATGATGAAGGAAAAGCTGGAAGCGATTTTTAAAGAAATGCAGCTACACCCGGCTGGGCTCTCGAGCGAGGAGCAGGAGGGGAAGTAACGACGATCAGCATCAGCCTATGGGAGTTATGGATGCAAAGAGCCAAGAGGTTTCGAAACGGCGCGCTTTTATGCATCGGGCTCGCAAGCTTCTGCCCCCCTCATGACAGCCGAGCCCAACATCCTGCCCCGGCAGGGGTTACTCCGGCGTCGCTATCGAATCCGGAGATTCCCCAACTCATCGACATCACGCGCTCCACGAAAATCCAGTTTGATCATCTTTCTTCTCCGGCCAAGAGGTACATCGTGGAGTCGATGAGCGGCGGGGTCGCGCTCATTGACTATGACCACGACGGCTGGCCGGACATCTACTTTACCAATGCGCCCGGGATTGACATGGCGCTGGCCGGCCGCAAAGCCCGCAGTGCGCTTTATCACAACAACCACGACGGCACGTTTACCGATGTTACGGAAAAGGCCGGCGTAGGCAATCCCTGCTGGGCGATGGGGGCATCGGTTGGAGACTACGATAACGACGGTTGGCCCGATCTGTTAGTCACGTGCTTTGGCGGGGTGACACTTTTCCGCAACAATCGGGATGGCACCTTCAGCAACGTAACCAGGCAGGCGGGGCTAGGCACTGATTCGGGCTGGGCGACGGGAGCGGCCTTTGGTGACTATGACCGCGATGGTTGGGTCGACCTGTTTGTCGCCCACTATGTGGATTTAGACCTCAAGGATCTGCCGGAATTCGGCTCCAAGCCAACCTGCCAGTACCACGGCATAGCGGTACAGTGCGGTCCACGCGGCCTGAAGGGATCGCCTGACAACCTTTATCACAACAATGGCAACGGAACCTTCACCGAGGTTTCGAAAGCGGCCGGCGTAGACGACGCACAGCGATTCTTTGGCTTGACTGCGGTATGGAGCGACTTCAACAACGACGGCCGCCTGGATCTGTTTGTAGCTAACGATGGAGAGCCCAACTATCTCTACCGCAACGACGGTAATGGCCACTTTACCGATGTGGCGCTCGATGCAGGAGTTGCCGTCAACCTCGATGGCAGCGAACAGGCCAACATGGGTGTTGCGCTGGGCGATTACGAGCACAAGGGCCTGTTTTCTATCGCCATCACTCACTTCAGCGAAGAGTATGCCGCGTTGTACCGCAACAACGGTGGGCTCAACTTTACCGACGTCTCCTACGCTTCCGGTATTGCCCGCAGCACTACGCCGTACGTGGGCTGGGGAGACGCTTTCTTCGATCTGGACAACGATGGCTGGCCTGACCTGATCCTCGTCAACGGCCATGTCTATCCGCAGGTGGATACGAAGGATATTGGCACCACCTTCCGTGAGCCTAAGCTGCTCTATCTAAACCAACACAACGGCACATTTCGCGACATAAGCAAGCTGGCCGGCCCTGCGATACAGATTCCGCAGGTGAGCCGGGGGCTCGCGGTTGGCGACCTGTTCAATGACGGCCACCTGGAGATTGTGGTCGAAAACCTGGAAGGCGAGCCGATGATTCTGCGGCCCCAGGGCGGCCCACGCAACCATTGGATCAGCTTGGAACTGGAGGGTACGAAAGGCAACCCGCTCGCGCTCAACGCCCGGCTCCGGGCGACGGCCGGCGATCTTGTCCAGCAGGACGAGGTCCGGAGCGGAGGAAGCTATCTGTCGCAAAACGATTTGAGGATCCACTTTGGCCTCGCCGGCCACGAAAAGGTGGATAAGCTGGAGATTTTCTGGCCGTCCGGGAGGGTAGAGACACTGACGAATCTGGGCGCGGACCACTTCTACATTCTGAAAGAAGGCCAGGGGATTGTCCCCGGACGAGGCGGTATCTAGACAATCTATTGTCTAGCCGAGTCACGACTGCTATCTTGTAGATCAAAGACAAGGACATAGCGGCTCAATGGGCAAGCGCAAGCACGACGATAGCCAGCCTGACGGACCTGTCAGCCTCAAGACCCTCGCAGCCTATCTGAATCTCGATCCAACCACGATATCGGTCGTGCTGAACGAGGTGCCTGGACGCTCTATTCCCGAAGCCACACGAGAGCGAATCCGCAAGGCGGCGCTCAAATTCAACTACCAGCCCAGTTTCCTTGCCCGATCCTTGAGAAATCGTCGCACCATGACGATCGGCATTTTAGTTCCGGTCCTCGCCGACGGCTACCATGCGGAGGTGATGACCGGAATCGGGGACCGGCTGCTCGAGGAAAATTATTTCTACTTCATCGCCCACCACCGTCATCGAAGCGATCTGATCGAGCAGTACCCTCGCATGCTGATCAGCCGCGGCGCCGAGGGTCTGATTGCGATTGATACGAACTTAGTCCACAAACTTCCGCTGCCGGTGGTAGCCATCGCCGGCCATCGGCGTTTGAGCGGAGTGACGAACGTGGTGCTCGATCATCACCGGGCTGCGGAACTATCGCTTCGTCATCTTTACGATTTGGGGCACCGCACGATTGCATTCATGCGCGGCCAGCCCTATAGCTCTGATTCCGACGCAAGGTGGCAAGGCATCGTTGAGGTGGCAAAGGATCTCGGCCTCTCGATCCGCCCGGAAATGACGATCCAGCTGGAAAAAGACCTGACATCGCCTGAACTGGGATATCCGGTGGTTAAGCAGTTGCTGGCTCACCATCGCAGCTTCACCGCTGTGGTTTCATTCAACGACGTTGCGGCGATAGGTTGTATTCGCGCGCTTCATGATAGCGGGCTGCGCGTTCCTCAGGATGTGTCGGTGGTTGGGTTCGACGACATCAAAGAAGCAGCCTTCCAGACACCGAGCCTCACCACAATCCGCCAGCCCCTTCACCAGATGGGCGAACTGGCGGTGCAATTACTGCTCCAACAGCTCCGCCCTTCTGATGCCAAGACACCCCCGCAAGTAGCAGTGGCGCCTGAACTGGTCGTTCGTGAATCGACTGGCCCGTCCCGGCAGAAATTACAGCCAGCGGGTTCGGTCAAATCGAGCAGGCGAAAGCCCTAGTGAGGGTTATCCTCGGGTCAGGTCCAGTTCCCATTCCTGGCCAATGAGATCGTGGCCGAAGCTGTGATGGGGCTCTTCCTTTACCAGATGGAAGCCTGCTCGTTCGTAAATGCGATGCGCAGCGATGAGAATACTCTGCGTCCAGAGAACGATTTTTCGGTAGCCTGCTGTGCGAGCGAAACGGATGCACTCGTTTACTAAGGCGTCTCCCAGGCCCATCCCTCGTGCGCTTGACTCGACAAACAGAAGACGAAGCTTTGCCGTGTGCGGTTGACTGGGATGCTTAACCAGAAAGATGTGGCCCACGTTCTGGCCGTCAACTTCGGCGATCCAACATCGTTCCCGGCTTGCGTCGAAGTTGGTGATGAATTCGGAGACAATGTTGGCCGCCAGGGCTTCAAATCTTTCGTCCCATCCGTACTGCTCCGCGTAGCCGAGGCCTTCTCGATAGACAATCCAGCCCATATCCCCAACGCGATGCGGGCGCAGGACGAATGGTCTGCGGCTCCGGTCTACCTTCATCAGAAACTCTTCGATAGACTGCATGCAGTGGATGAGCTCCGTACGGGCGGTCGGCGGCAGATCCTGCAGCGCGGTTCGCGCTTGTTCGTCTGAGAGGGCGTTCAACTTTCGGAAAACAGCCTTGCCCCGCGTAGTGAGACTTAGTTCGGCATAGCGGCCATCTTGTTCTGAGGTCTTCTTCTGCAACAACCCGTCGCGCTCGAACTTTCCCAGAAGGCGACTCAGGTATCCGGGATCCATTCCAAGCGGTTCGGCGATCTCTCTTGCCTTGGGCGCAGTGCGAGTTGCCAGTTCATAGAGAACACGCGCCTCCGCCAAACTGTAGTTGCTGTTCAGGAGCCCTTCGTTCAAAGTCCCGATGTAGCGCGTATACATCCGGTTGAAGTGGCGGAACTTCGCTATTTCGCTGGTCACATCAGAGGGCGATTTTTGAGCCAGCGCCATGGGAAATAGTTTCCGTCAAGTAGTTGACGATGTCAACTAATATGAATGACCGGGAAAACTTCTTTTGACCAGCACCGTGACGGCTTGGTATTTTCCCGACTAGTGCGGGCCTGTCTCGCAAAGGAGAAGTCATGAATCTCACGGAAGTGCCCGAAACCGTCACCTGGCCCGAAACCCACTACGTCTTTGTGGAGAAAGTCGGACCTTTCCAGACGAATGCCCCTGAAGCCTGGCAACAACTTCACTCGTTCGTATCCGGGATTGCCGAACATAATCAGATCATTGGCTACCTGAGCCTCTACAAAATGGGTCCCAAGGTATACCGTGCCGGGCTTTCGCTGGCTGCCCCACCCGCGAAGTTGCCCCCGGACGTCAGCTACACCAAGTTCAGTGGGGGCAAATTTGGCCGCTTTGTTTTGACCGGACCTTATTCACAGCTGGGCGAGGCAACCGGTAGAGTTATGAAGATCATTTCTGAGACAAAGCTACCCATTCGAGACGACTACTTCATTGAGAACTACGTGAATGATCCGAGAAAGACTCCCGAGGAGCAGCTGATCACCGAGATACTAGTTCCCATGACCTAGCGCACGTTACCGGCGGAGTTCTCAAAGACGACGTTCGAGACCACGGCAGTATCCGACGTGGCCGGCAAATGCGAGCAAAAACCGATACCCACGTAAAACGGCTCGTCGAAGTGCAGGTTGATTGGCGGGCCAAACTGGTGCATTGGTTCGCCCTGGAGGCTGACGAAGATCGCGATGGCGTCACCATGCTTTTCAATGCCCACGCGCTTCGCTTTGACCCCAGCGAGGGTGCCCCCAAAGCGAAACTGTGCATCCTTCATCATCGCGCCCTTGTCCGAACGCCATGCCAGGTGGATCATGCCAACCCCGTGCTCGCCGAGCATGGCTTCTTTGGAGTCGTCCTCGAGATTCTGACGAATGATCAGGACCACTTTTCTATCGCCGTAACCCTTCGGGTCGGGAAAGGTGACGTCGGCCGCAAGAGATACGTCGCCGGACATTTTCTTCCACAGAAAACGGAACTCATCGCGCGAGTACCAGATGTTGTATCCGGCCGAGTGGATGGTGTATTGCTGCGTGCCGGGGTCATACGTGGCGCTCCCCGGCACCACCGCGCTGCCAATGTCAGACTGGCCCTGAAACACACCGATCGTCGTATCGAAGTTCCTGCTCGGCCTGTGGAAGTCTGCTGGGGGCGGAACCTGGACGTGAGTAGGAGAGCCGGGCTGCGCCCATTCCGGCACTTCGGGAGCTGTGGGTACGCCGCCGGCCTGCGCATGCATAAGGTTCGGTGCGGCGCATAGCGATAAGACAAGCACCGAGCAGCGGCAAGAGCGCGTGATCGCGAAACGACTGAAATATTCCATAGCAATGCACTCTAGCAGAGGCGCCGGGTGTCCGATCAATTGCCCACAGCTATATACGTCAGAAACATTCGTGCCATGCGTCACCCAATTACCTGCGGCCTGCTCATGCTTACGCTTTTTGTCTACGGGCGGCCTTTGGGCGCGCAGATAAACGGCGCTCAAAGCGCGGCACCCTACAGCCTCAGCGTGTCAGTCGATGAAGTCAGCCTTACCTTCCGTGCGGCCGATGCCCAGGGCCTCTCGATTAACGACTTGAAACTCGATGAGCTGCGCCTGCTGGATAATGGCCAACCACCGCGCAGAATCCTTGCCTTCCAGTCCCTGCGGGACTCTCCTATCCGCGCCGGCATCCTTATGGATACAAGCCAATCTATGGAAGAGAACCTTGCCGCCGAGCGGGCAATCTCGATTAAGTATGCGCAACAATTTTTCCGGCAACCAACCGACCGAGCCTTCGTCATGGATTTTGACTTTCTATCGACGATTGCCCAGCCCTGGACCAACGATACAGATGCACTGACTGCAGGCATCCGCAACCGTAGGGTCACTGCGGCTGGGGGAAGTCACGGCACAGCGATCTTCACCGCGATCTACCAGGCGTGTCTTAACCAGTTTGGCAGGATCAATAACGCGACCAACGGAAACTTTATTCTGCTGTTCTCCGACGGAGAAGATAATGCCAGCAACACTTCCCTTAAACAAGCGGTTGACATATGCCGGCGCAACAATACTGCCATTTACGTATTTCGCGCAGAGCCGAAATCGAGTGTTCTCTCCACAGGCCCGAAAACACTGGCGGACCTGGCTTCGGAGAGTGGTGGCCGCGTCTTCTTTGACGACGACTCTGAAGCTAAGATCTACGACGATCTGCATATCATCGAGTCAGATCTCCGCAGTCAATACCGCCTCATCTACAAACCGGCGGAGTTGAAGCATGACGGCTCATTCCACCGCATTGAGCTGAACGCCCCGGAGCGTGTAGACAACATCATCGTCCGCTCTGGCTACTACGCTCCGTGGCATTGATCCTGTCAGCCTATTCTCCGCGTAGCTCCCGGTCTCCCCGGATGGAACGCGCCTATCGGTTCGCTTGCCGCTCCAAAACCCACACGTTGTGCTCACTACCGTCAGGCGTCACTTCCCGCTCATCTTCCACCAGCGTATTTCCGCCATCCGTCAAGCTGTACCTCACAGTGTTGGTGGCTTTATCTCCGCTGTCGGCGGCGAAATCCTCGCTCAGAACCAGCGCGTTCCCATCTCGAGTCATCCGTGATCTTGACGTGAGTGGAGGATCTCGTTCAATCCGATCCTTGCTCGATCCAACAACAAGCATCGTCGTCCACGTATCGCTCTTTCCTTGTTGATAGCGATGGGTTCGCGAAAGACGCCAAACTTGGCCATCAAAACGGATTCTGGCTGTACTCGCGATGGGGGGATGCTTCGCCTCGATGCTGCTTCGCTGCAAATTGAGCGTCCAAACGCCGGTGAAAGGCGGCGCTGCCTCCTGCCCAACAACAACCGCGCAAAGCGTCCCTATTACCACGAACAATCTGACGAAACTCATGCAAACCCTCCGATGGACCCGGTTGATCTGATTGCGAACAACCCTTCTACTCCGTCCGCAGCGTCTGCATGGGATCAATGGAGGCCGCGCGCCGCGCTGGGATCAGCGCAGCGATGAAGCCGCAAACCGCAAGCAAAACGCAAACCAACAAAATCGTGGCCGGATCGTGTTCGCTAACGCCAAAAAGGAAGGCTTTGATGGCACGCGTCGCGATCCACGAGCATGCAAGGCCGGAGACCAGGCCCAATCCCAACAACAAGGCTGCCTTCCTTAACACCAGTAGCGTGACGTCGGTCCGCTGCGCACCGAGGGCCATGCGGATACCTAATTCGCGCGTCCGGCAGCTCACTGAGTAGGCCATGAGACCATAGAGGCCAACCAGCGCCAGCAACAGAGCGATGGCGGCAAAGACGGTGAGCAACGACGTTTGAAAGCGTCGCCGGGCACTGGCTTCGGATACCAGGTCTCCCATCGTGTGAATATCGGCACGCGGCAGGTTGGGATCGATGCTCTTCAGTGTTCTTCGGATCTCGGAAGCGACCGTCGAGGGCGGCAGCACCGAGCGCACGGCAATGTATGCGCCGCCAAACTCGTAGCCTGGGGAGTATATCTGTGCCTGCGGAGCTTCTTCCAGGCTGAGATGGCGCACATCGGCCACCACGCCGACCACGGTACTCCAGTGAGAGTGGTCCTTTTCGTCGGTGCTGATCCGCGAGCCTATAGGATTGCGATTTGCAAAATATACTTTGGCAAATTGCTGGTTGACGATAGTTGGCCGTGCTGTGCTGGAAGCATCATCTTCGCTAAAGAAACGCCCTGCAAGCAGCGGAATATTCATTGCTCGAAAATATTGCGGCGTGACCATGCGCCCCTCTGCCATCTGATCTTGCCGGTTCGCGAAGCCATCCACCCAAAAGAACCCAATGCTCTCGGAATTACTTAGAGGCAGGTAGTTGACACCCCCTACTGCATCTATACCCGGCAGAGCGCCGATCTTGCCCATGAGATTCTTGAAAAAAGCTCGACACTGTTGTGGTTGGCTATACCGCGCATCGAGATCGATGTTCATGGTGACAGTGGCATGGCGAGAATCCCGTGATGACCGATTCGACATTCAGGTAGCTCCGAATGAATAGTCCGGCGCCGGCAAGCAACACCACTACCAGCGCCGCTTCCACCACGATCAGGGCGCTTTGTGAGCGGTTATGCGTACCGGCGACAGCGCTGCCTCTGCCGGATGCCAGGAAGCCGGTAAGGCTGATCCGGGATACGGCCAATGCAGGCAGAATGCCGGTCAATAGGCTGGTAAGCAGAGACACCGTCACGGTGAAGAGCATGACCCGCGTGTCTAACGATGCCTCATTGAGGCGCGGAATACTACCCGGATCGAGATGCGGCAGGATGCGCAGGAAGACATACGCGAGGCCAACTCCGAGGAATCCGGCCGCAAGCGCGATCAGGAGCGATTCAGTGAGAAGCTGGCGGATGATGCGGCTGCGGCCTGCGCCCAGAGCCACCCGCATGCCAAGCTCCCGCATCCGGTTGGCAGCCCTGGCCAGGAGCAGGTTGGCTGCATTTCCGCACGCAATCAATAGCACAAACGACACCGCACCCAGCAGCAGCCACATAAGGGGATGCACGCGGCCGACGGCGTAGTCCATGAAGTGGGTTACCAACGCACCCCAACCTCTCTCCGGAAACATCTGAACGCTGTGGAGCTTGTCCAGACGGACCATGATTGTGCTCATCTCCGACTGCGCCTTACTCATCGAGACCCCAGGGCGCAAGCGAGCGATCGCAACATCGTTTCCCATTTCGCGCTCCGCTCTCTGTTTAGAGGTAAGCGCAAGCGGAATCCAGATGTGTGTCGCTTTCATCAAGTTTCCGTAGGGTAGATCGTAGTTGGACGGATATTCGAATGCCGGCGGCATCACGCCAACGATCCTGTAACGGACGCCCTCCAGCAGCAGTGAACGCTCCAAGATATCGGGGCTGTCCGCGAACATCGAGTGCCAAAGCGCGTGGCTGATTATGGCTACCCGGTTATGGCCCGGCTGGTTGTCCTCGGCCCCGATGGCACGCCCGATTTCCGGAGCGGACTGGAGCGTCGTGAAAAAACTCTCATCGACACGAGCCGCGCCCATCCGTTCCACAGACCCGCCCCACGCGAGATTAAAGGTTGCCTGCTCAAAGACGGACATGCTGGCAAATGAATGACCCTGTTGCTTCAGGTCGTAGAAGTCCGCGTAGCTTGGAGACATGACGTCAGGTGGAGCGGAAATGTGGGGATTGGGAGTGAACAAATAGACCAGCCGCTGAGGGTCCCCGTACGGTAACGATCGTAAGAGGACCGCATTCACCAGGCTGAATATGGCGGTGCATGCGCCAATGCCCAGGGCAAGCGTGAGTACGGCGGTGATGGTGAAACCGGGGCTCCGGCGCAGGGTGCGCAGGCCGTAGCGAGTATCCTGCAGCAGGGAATCAAGCAACGGAAGAGTGCGTCGTTCGCGATGCGCCTGCTGAGTTTGTTCCAAGCCCCCTAGACGGATCAGGGCCTGGCGGCGGGCCTCCTCAGGCGTTAGTCCTGCGCGGATACCCTCGTCAATATGGAGAGCTACGTGGGATTCGAGCTCGGCGGCGAAGTCGTCCTCGGAACGGTGGGCGCGGAAGAGGCTCAGAAGACGAACACCGAAGGCTCGCACTTTGCGCATGGCGCCTCCTTAGGCTTCTCCAGCCGGGTTTAGAAAGCGGGCTAGGATCGCGGTGGTCTGCTCCCATTCCGCGGCGGCTTTCTTCAGTTGGCGGTGACCGGCTTTGGTGAGCTCGTAATATTTGGCCTTGCGGTTATTTTCAGAAAGGCCCCAGCGGGAGCGGATGAAGCCTTCCTGCTCGAGCTTGAGCAACGCCGGATAGAGGGTGCCGTAGTTCAACTGCAAAAGATCGCCGCTGGTCTGTTCGATCCGGCGCGCGAGGCCGTAGCCATGGAGCGGACCAAGGGTTTCTAGCGTGCGCAGGACCATGAGCGCGAGAGTTCCTTGCCAGACGTCGGTTTTTTCGCCCACCCCGTTCTACCCCTCTTGGCAACCAATAGGAGTAATATATCCTTACCCCTATGGGAATGCAAGAGGAAGGATCGGCCCTGTGCCCCCGGGCTTCAGATTGAATCGCCTATATTTGTTCTAGGTCCTTCGTATCGTCTCCATGGAGATCCCTCTTGTCATACTTCTATCGCACCATAGGCTTGTCAGCGATCTTCGCTTTGAATTCTGCCATTTGCATCGCGCAGCAGGCAGATCAATCGGGAACGTTCGTCCTCCACAAGTTCGCCAAGGCGATCGGGAAGGAGACTTACTCGATCGAGAGCAAAGGCGATAACTACACCTTGACTTCGCATTTTCTTTTCACCGACCGAGGCTCTGCGGTCCCGCTCGAAACCACGTTCGTTGCCCGCCTCGCAGACATGGCTCCGGTGACCTTTTCCGCGAAGGGGCGCTCCTCACGACTTTCCGGGATGGACGATACGTTGACTGTCAGCGGGGATGGCGTCTCCATCACGCGCAGTGGCAAAACAGATAAGCAGACGGCGGCCGGAGCGTGGTTCATCACCGACGGCTACTCACCGGTAGCGATGCAGGAACAGATGATGCGCTGGTGGCTCCTGCACGGCAGGCCGGTGCAGTTCACCGTTTATCCGGCGCAGACGAAAGTTCATGTCGAACCCGCGGAGACGCTGAATGTTCAAGGGCACGCGGCTCACGGTTATACCGTGAATGGTCTTATCTGGGGGCAGGAATCCCTTTGGATGGACGACACGGGAAATTTACTTGCGGTTGTAAGCACGGACGCGGAGTTCGATCACTTCGAAGCGGTCCGTGAGCCCTATGCCGCGAGCCTGGGGACGTTTATCTCTGCCGCCGCCAAAGCGAACCTGGCCGCATTGGAGAAGCTGACCGCGGCAGCGCGAACGGCTCCCGCGCGAAGGCTTGCCGTCGTGGGCGCGACTCTTGAAAATTCCGACGGCGCGCCGCCGGTGAAAGACAGTGTCATCCTGATCGAGGACGGCGTCATCACAGCCATCGGCAGGCGCGGCCACGTGCATCTGCCGAAGGGAGTCACGGTTCTTGATGCATCCGGCAAGTGGGCAATTCCTGGTCTTTGGGATATGCACGCGCACTACGAGCAGGTGGAGTGGGGACCAATCTATCTGGCAGCGGGAATCACCAGCGTACGCGATGTTGGCAACGAATTCGATTTCATCCGTGTGGTGCATGACCAACTGGACCGGAAAGACGATCCTGCAATTGGTCCGCATCTGGAGTTTGCCGGCCTCATCGACGGCTCAGGTCCCAAGGCGCTGGGTGCAGACCTTGCCGACACCCCCGAGCAGGCACTGATGTGGGTGGAAAGGTACAAAGCCGCAGGCGCCCGGCAGATCAAGATCTATAGCACGGTGAAGCCGGAGATCGTGAAGGCCATTGTGAACGATGCGCACGTGCGGGGGATGACAGTGACCGGTCACATCCCGGACGGGATGACGGCGATCGAAGGGGTAGATGACGGCATGGACCAGATCAACCACATCGAGTTTGTGGAGCCATACTTCCGTCGTCTGTTATCCGGCCCGGATGGCAAGCCAGACTACACCAAAGCACCGGTGTTAGAAGTAAATGGTCCCCGTGCGAAAGAGTTGATTGCCTCCCTGCGGGCGCACCATACGATCCTTGATCCGACAGTGGCGCTCTATGAAATCGTTGAGCATACGAAGCCGCTCAATCAACTTGAGCCCGGTCTGGATCACGTCGCCCCGCAGTTGCGAGCGGCTTTGGATAGTCCACCAGCACCTGCGGATCAGGCGGCGTTAGCGGACGCGCGATGGGATGTCGTCATGGCAACACTGCGCGCGCTTCACGGAGCGGGCATTCCCATCATCGCCGGGACGGACCAGGGTGTCCCGGGTTACTCGCTCCATCGCGAGCTGGAGTTGTACGTCGAAGCTGGATTTACTCCGCTGGAGGCTCTTCAGTCGGCGACCAGTGAAGCGGCCCGCGCTGTGGGTGCAGAGAACCAGTCGGGATCACTTGCGGTCGGAAAGCGTGGCGATGTGCTCCTGTTGGACGCAGATCCGCTGTCAGACATTCATAACACACGCAGCGTATGGCGCACCGTTGCCAGGGGTGTCGTTTACCAGCCCGCCCCACTTTGGCGTAGCGTCGGCTTTCTCCCGTAAATACTCCCAAAGATTCACCGGGGCTATGCGGAAAGGGAATTGGCCTTTTGTAGTCGCCAAATGAGCCAGGGCAGAACGGTGAGCGAGAAGATCACCGAGGCATGAAGCAGGCCGTAGGAAATGTCCTGAGCGGAGTGGCCAAGGACGAAGTCCATGCGGATGTGTCCGAATCCCCGTGGGACTGCCGTGCGGCTCGCGCGAACCTGTGCAGCGGCACCCATGCACGCGATCAAGACCAAACCCAACGCAGGCCATGCTGCCTTAACTTTTTGGCGGGCGGCGATGAGTTCGATTAACCAACCGACAAGAACCGGCGCGGCGAAATAGTAGAACTTGCCGGCCTGGAAATAGATATTTTCGATGCCATAGATAGGGCCTCTTGGGCTACCGCCGAAAGGCGTATCGGCTCCCGGAAGAAAGATCTCCCAACCGGACCACAAATACAAACAGGCAATGAAGTAGGCCCCGGCAAGAAGCAAGAGTGGGGCCAGACTGAAAATCGCCCACGGTGCGCGGACGCACCAGGATCGGAGCTGACGCGAGCGGGGATCGTGCTTCTCAAATTGAGACATGTGCTCACCAAGCGCCGACCAAACGACGTTGACCGAGGTGCGAAGACCGCCACGGCCCGTTTGAAGAAGTGCCTCAAACTCGGCGCCGTAGCGCTCTCTCCAGGCACGCGGATAAAGGCTCGTAAGCAGGCGTGCGGTTCTGGGGTTCATAGGGCCTCCAACCTTTTCAGTCCGGCTTTGCTGAATTGTTGCAGGGTGATCAGTTTAGCCCGCAGAACACGCAGGCCCTCGGCGGTGATTCGGTAAGGCTGGCGGCGCTCCTCGGCTCGCAGCGGCTCGATCCAGCCCTGCTGCTCAAGACGGGCAATCGCTCCATACAGCGTTCCCGGACCGAGCCTGGTCCCGCAGAGGACGGCAATGTCTTCAATCATCGAATGCCCGTGCTTTGGTCCATTGGCCAGGCTGGCCAGCACCAGCAGCGGCGGGTCAGAAAAGTACCCCATCTCAGTACCCTTCTTGGCCCTTACTACGTTTCGCGTACTACGCATGACGTAGTTTATCTCATACTTGAGCCTAGTGCCGCAAGAAATTTTATTGGCGTGTAACGACTCGACCTTGCACCGTACACGGGATGACAATATCCATCAGGGGCGCGAGACGAGATGAAAATTCTAATTGCCGGCGCGAGCGGGTCTGTAGGTCACCGCTTGATCCCAGTAATTGATGCGGGATGCACGCGGTGCATCCAATGAAAAGGCCAAGCGAGAACTTGGCTGGAAGCCTTCTTATCCTGGTTGGAAGGAGAAAGTGTTCCGAAAGCTAACCTGGCTTATAGCGAGCGGCCATCCGTCACTCCATCTCGAAAGCCACATATTGGAGGACCGACTGCCGTTCCACTTCAAGGACCACCGCATCGCCGGGTTTCAAGCCGGCGAGGATCTGCCGCAATTGCTGCGAATCTTCCAGAGGGGTGCCATTTACGGCGCGAATCACGTCGCCCGTCGAGAGATCCGCTGCGACAGCGGGCTCGCCCCCGAGCAGGCCGGCTACCAGGACACCGTTGTCTGAGCGAAGATTAAGCATGGCTCCGACCGGAGAATGTTTGAGGTCGATCACGAAAATTCCCAGAGGTGCGATCAGGTCACGCTTGGGATTGATAAGGTCGGAAAGGTTGTCGACCATCGGGGGAGCATTCACAGCCGTGACCGAGACCGTTTGTGGCTTGCCGCCGCGCAGCACATCCATTCTTATGGGCGTATTCCGCTTGTGCACGTAGAGGAAGGCGGTGTACTTGGGCAGCGAATCCACTACTCGGCCGTCAATCGCGGTAACGATGTCTTTTGCTTGCAAACCCGCTCCCGCCGCCGGACCGCCCGAGTCGATGTCGGAAAGGATGACGCCCCAATCCTGCGGCAGCTTCAGGCCGGCCGCCAGCGCAGGCGTGATGGACTGAGCGTGGGCGCCAATGGTCACGTTGGGAACGATGCCGTGCTCCTTGAGCTCGCTGTAAACAAAGCGGACAATAGGCTCCGGGATAGCGAAGCCCAGGCCCTCGCTGCCTCCGCCAGATGTAACAATGAAGGTGTTAATACCAACCAGATTCCCATTCCGGTCGATCAGGGGACCGCCGCTATTGCCCGGATTGATCGGGGCATCGGTTTGCACATAGATCATGGGCCGGTCGACTTCCGGCTGCCTGCCGGCCGCACTGATGATTCCCTTGGTGACGGTATGGTCCAGGCCCTCGGGTGCGCCGATCGCTACCACCGTCTGCCCTAGACGGAAATGAAATTGTTCTGGCAACGGAATAAAAGGGAGGCCCTTTTCCTCAATCTTGATCAATGCCAGGTCCGCGTACCTGGTGGTTCCGATTAGTTTGGCTTCATACACCCGCTGCGGGTTGTGAAGGCGTGTGTTCTCGCTCGCCAGCTCAACCGTGGTTGGTGCGATGATCACCCGGATACGCAATGCGCCGGCGACGACGTGGTTGTTGGTGATGATGTATCCATCCGGATCGACGATAACTCCGGATCCTATGGAGCGCTGCCGTTCCAGAGCCTGTTGCTGCTCTTCCTGCTCCTTTTCGTGCTCGGGTACGCCGAAGCCGGTGACCTCAATCTCAACTACTGACTGCATCGCGCGTTCGGCAATCTGATCGATTGCCTGGTCATATTCCTTGAGGATGCCCGGTTGGGCCGCGGCCGGGCTTTGAGTCTGGCCGTGTATCGGCTGCATCAAGACGGTGCACGCGAGCGCAAGCCAGAAGGTTTTTCCCATCGTCTTTTTAGCTAAACGTAGGTTTGTGGAGCGGTAGCGCAGGCGGGGCAGGTAGGTCATTTTCGGCGGTTTCCCATTTGAGGATCTTGAAATCGAGCACAAAGATGGCATACATCACCGGCACTTGCAACTTGGTGACTACAGTCGCGACCAGCAGGCCTCCGATTTGCGCGTAACAGAGCGGCTTCCACAGCGGGCCTCCGTGCAATGCCAGCGGCAATAGTGCCAGAACGGTGGCACCCACCGTGATCAGGACCGGACGCAGCCGCAGGATGCCGGCATCGATAAGCGCCAACTCAAAGTCATCTCCCTCGGCGTGCCGTTCTTCAATAAAGTCGAATAGCACAATTGAATGGCTTACGATCACGCCGATGAGGCTGGCCACGCCTAAAAACGCCATGAAGCCGAACGGCTCGCCCATAATCCATAACGCGGCGAATGCGCCCATCATGCCATAGGGCGCGGCTGCCAGAACGAGCAATGGCTTGATGGCGTTCTTGAATTGAAACAGCAGGGCAAGATAGATGGCGGCGGTCGAGACCAGCATGACCGTCACCAGGTTCTTGAAGCCATTCTTGGTCTTGTCATACTCTCCGCCAATCTGCATCTCATATCCCGGCGGAAGCCCGGCCTGCAGCGCCTGCAACCTGGGCATAGCCTGCTTCAATATTTCAGAACTCAAGTGTCCGGGAGCGGGGAAACTGCGGATGTTCATCGTTCGGAATTGTTCCAGGCGCACGATACGGCCGTTCACCAGGTCGTGATCAATATCCGAGATCTGCGATAGAAGAATTTTGTTACTGTCCTGTGAGCCATAAACATAGAGGTTCTGAATGTCGGAAAGCTGCGACCGCTCATCCATGCGCAGCCGGGCTACGATCGGGATCTGCTTCTGGCCTTCCTGCAGAACACTGACCGTGCTGCCACTCATGCCGGCGGTGGAGGAATTGGCGACATCCATATTCGAGATGCCGGCCAGGTTCGCGCGATCGGGATCGATGGTCAGCGAGATTTGCGCGTTCTCATCCCCCCATTCATTGCGCGTTCGGTCTGCGAGCGGGATGGAGCGGAAGATATCTTCTACCTTGGCGGCGATGGAGCGAAGTCCACGAATATCTGTCGCCTCGTCTTTGGCGTTTACATCGGCGGTGCTGGAAACGCGAATTTCAATCGGATAGTCGATAGGGTTAGTGAGCAGCTGGCGCGCATCCATACGCGCGCCCGGGATCGATGCGGTAAGCACCGGCTGTAGCTCTCTTATGAATTGCGGAGTGACTTCCTTATCCGTGACCTCGATCAACACCTGGGCGTAATTCAATTGTTGCAACTGCGGCGAGGCGGAGAACCAGAAACGCGGGCCGCCTCCGCCTACAAAGGTGGTGACATAGCGCAACACATCCCCCGGATGATCCTTGGACGGGTGATCTTTTGAAAACTGCTCTGCGCGTTCGCGGATAATCTGCTCCACCTTAAGGGCGGTCTGGTTGGTGGCATCCAGCGTGGCATCGTTGGGGAGCCACACATCGATATAAGACCAATATTGAACATCTTCGGGAAAGAACGCACTTGCCAGGCGGGAAAAGATGAATCCTCCCAGAACCAGGAAGAGCAGGGAAGCGATAAAGAACTTCCAGCGATGTTCGATGGAGTATTTTGCTGCCCGGGCATAGATTCCGAAAAAGCCGCTGTTGCGGCGTTCCTCCAGTGTCTTCTCGACCTTCTTCTCCGGGCGCAGAAGATAGTAGCCAAGCATAGGCAGAAAAGACATCGAGACCAGGCGTGAGGCGATCAATGCCACCGTCATGACAATCGGAAGACTGTGGAGAAACTCGCCCGTGTTGCCGGTTACCAATAAGAACGGCAGGTAAGCGACGATGTTGGTAACGGTGGCATACATAATGGCCGTCGCCAGCTTGGTGGGGCCGAGCCATGCGGAAACGACTCTCGGTTGCCCTTCAGCCAAAGCCCTCTTGATCGAATCGCCGGCGATCACCGGGTCGTCCACTAACAGGCCGAGAGCGATAATTAAGGTAGCGACCGAAACCTGTTGGATATCGACGCCGATCAGGTACAACACGCCGAAAGTCATTGCCAGGGTAATGGGAATGGAGATGGCCATCAGGACAGCGGACCGCCATTCCCAAAAACCGAGCCATGAAACCAACACCACCAGCACGATGGCCTCATACAGCGCATCCATGAAGAGACTGAGGTTCTCTTCCACCTGCAGCGGCTGGTCGGAGGTACGGGCGATGATCAGGTCTTCGGGCAGATATTGCTTCACCGCCGCGAGCTTGGCGTCTACGCTGCGGCCGAAGGCGTCGATCTGCTCGCCATCCTTCATCTGCACCGCCAGAGTCACCGCTCGACTGCGTCGCCAGTGACCTTGTTTATCGGCCCAGGTAAGGTAGTTCAAATACTTCGCTGGACTTTGGTAGCCGCGGGAAATGTCCACCAGGTCGCGCAGGTAGACGGGGCTCTGCGCAGCGGTCTTGGAGGAGCCGATAATCACGTCGCCGATCTGCTGCGGATTGGTGAATTTTCCCGAGGGATCAATCTGGATGTTTTGCGGGCCAACCTCGAGCTGGCCGCCGGGGAGAGTGATGTTGCGTGCGCCCAGAATGTCTTTCAAATTCGAAGGGGTGTAACCGTAGGCCGCCAGGCGTTGCTGTGAGTAATCCAGGTAGATCTGTTCCGGCAGCACACCCTTACGATCCAGCTTAGCTACTTCCGGAGCACCTTGAATCGTTCTTCCGATCAGGTCGGTGAAGTCGTCCAGGTCTCGATAAGAGTACTTATCCCCAGCCACCGAGGCCAGAAGCGTTTCTGTCTCCGCGGGATCGCGGATAAACGCGGCCGGCCAACTATCGGGATGAATCTCCGAACTATGCAACCTCTCCATCACCAGGCGATCGCCCAGAGTTCGCAACTGCTCGTTGCTTAGAGACGAGCTAACATCGGCGCCGATGAAGCCACTGCCTTCAAAGAAGTGCGGGTCAGAAATGTATTCATTTCGCTTCCCCGCCTGCATGATGGAGAGAAAGGCGTCGCGGACCAACGACGGGGAAACGGAGAGCGGAAAAGCATAAACGATGCTGACGCGTGGCTGTGGAGACCGGGCGGGTTCTGCCGCGCGTGTGGCTTCGATGGTGTTGCGGATAGCCCTGGCGCGCAAGGCAATGTCGACTTCGCCGGCTTTGGGGCTGGCGACGGTCAACATCAGTGCTGCGGTGTCGCCAAAATCGCTGTTGAACTGGATCGGTCCCGCACCCTGAGGCAGCCTGCTGTTGAGCGCGTTCAACTTGAGATTGATATCAGAGAACTGCTTCTTGGGGTCGTTCACCGTATCGTCGAGTTGAACGTAGACCAAAGAGAGCCCGGGGAAGCTTATCGAGCGGATACCAAAGTCGGACGCTGATGGAGGCTTGATAAAAGCGTTTTGCGCCATAATCTGTTCCACCGGCCGGCTTACTAATTGCTCCACCTCCTGCGCGGTCGCCCCGGGCCACGCAATCGAAGCAACGGCGACCCGCACAGGAATGCTCGGGTCTTTCCGTTTGGGCATGTTCATGAAGCCGTACCAGCCCCACAGGCAGACCGCGATCAACAGCATCAGCGAAACCGAGCGGTGCTCGGTAAAGAACCGCGCGGTGTTGTGCGTGTGTGCGATGTACTCGGCTTCCGATTTATGAGTCATGCCATCTATGTACTTATGGAATAATGCGGACCTTATCGCCGTTCTTGATCAAGCCAACACCAGCGGTGATAACCGATTCTCCCGAGCTCAAGCCACCTTTGGCTGCAATCATATTCCCGTAGATGTCACCCAGTTCTACCGCCCGCAAGCGTGCCGTTTCAGTATCCCCACCGCCCTCGGCAATCATCACTGCGAAGCCGCCGGCGCGCCCCGGATCACGAATGACCGCCGCCAGAGGAACAGCCAGCACGGATTGCGGTAACTGCGATCCATCCAATGCGAGCGATGCGATCATTCCCGATTTCAGCCGATCGTTTGGGTTGGCAATAGTCACTTCTACTGAAAAGACGCGGCTCTTGGGATCCGCCGCCGGTGAAATAGCGCTCACCCTACCGGCAAACGATTGGGGGAAAGCGTCGGTGGTGATGGCCAGATTCTGGCCCAGCCGGACCCGGCCGATCGAAGTATCAGGAACGCCGAAGACGGCTTTCACGGATCGGGTGTCGGCCAGGGTGAAGCCATTGGTTGCCGGCCCGACCAGGGTGCCCAGATCAACGTTACGGTTGACGATCCAGCCATTGAACGGAGCCTGCAGCGAACAGTATGCGAGGGCAACATTGGCTTCGCTGAGCTGTGCCTGGGCTCCGGAAACAGATGCAGTAGTGCTGGCCAACTGCGCCTGGGCGGAGTCGTAGTCCGGCTTGGTTGCGCTTTGCGAAGCATACAGCGCAGACACGCGATCGAAGCTGAGCTTGGCCTTTTCAAATTCTGCCTGGGCGCGGGAAAGCTGAGCCTGTGCCTGTTGCACTTTATCCTGATAGTCCTGCTGCCGAACCACTGCCAGCACTGTTCCTTTTTGTACCCAGTCCCCCTGATCGATGTTCCGCATGCCGCCACTTGGGCTTTTGACCTGACGGATACTGTCAACATAGCCGCCAGATTGGAACGCCAGAGTAACCTGCGCGTAGGGAACAATGCTGGCTGAGTACTTGGCCCCGTTGCCCACGTCGATGGCCTTTACCACCGCCGTATGTACCGGAAGGGGTAAAGTCTCGGCGGAGTTTTGTTGCTTGCACGCAGTTGCGCCAAGCATGGCTGCGCCGGCCAGGGCGGCGAGCAAAAATCTAGCGGCGGCGGGATTCATAGGTTCACTCTTCCCCCAGAGCCTTCTCAAAGGCAGCCTTTGCATTCCAGAAGGAAAGCAGGCTCTGTTCGTATTCGTGGTCGGCGTTGGCGACCGCGGCTTGTTGTTGCAGCAGGTCGCGCATCAGCACGGCGGAATGTTTGAATTGATCGCTTACTTCGCGCAGCTTCTCATTGGCCGCGTCCCGGCCGGCCTCGGCTACGGCCAGCAACGAACGGCTCTCTTCCAGCTTCCGGAAAGTGTTGTCAACATCGAGCAGAACCTGGGCCTGTGTTTCCTGCAGCTGATAGTGGCTCTGCTCCACCGACACATCCTTTTGCCGCACCTCGTCCCGGCGTCCTCCCCAATCGAAAGGATCCCATTTCAGTTCCGCGCCGGCGGAAAGAATATTCTGGGGCAGAATCATCGTATTGATCGGTTCGAGATAGTGTATCGCTGCGCCGATGTCGGGAATGTACTTAGCCTTGGCCAGCTTGCGGTCGTAATCGGCGCGCTGCGTATCGATCTCAGCTTCCTTGACCTCAGGGCGCTGTTCGAGAGCAGTTCGCCGGGCCGTCTTCAGGTCCATCTCCGCGGGCGTGATGGGCGGCACCGGCTCGGTGCGAAAGGCAATGTCGAGATCCCGTCCCAGTAGCTCGTTCAACTGCTCCTTTTGGGTATTGAGCGTGTCGCGCAGTTGGATGATCTGATACCGTGCCTGGGCCAATTGCGCCTTGGCTTGAAGGCTGTCAGACTTGAGGACAGATTCCTGGGCAAGATATTGCGTCGCCACCCTGTCCGTCTCCTCATATTGCTTGACTAAAGCCTGCTCAGCGTCCAGAGCACTCTCTGTCTGTAGCGTGGCGTAATAGGCCTGCTTTACACTAGCTACCGTTGACTGCAGCTTGCCCGAATATTGCTCGTTGGCAAGATCGACGGATAACTCCTGCTCGCGGATGGCGAGATGGATCTGATAAAGCTGGGAGAGTGGCTGTGCAACCTGCACCGATGCGTACCCGGTAACTCCGTTGGCAAGCTGGAAGGTTTGAGGCTTTGCTTGGCCGAAGCTTCCTGCGGGGAAAATAAACGTCGGCGATGTGATATCTCCCGACGCAAACAGATAAGTTGTGATTGCAGGAAAGCGCTTGGTCTTGGTTTGAGCAACCTCCCATCTCGACTTGACTATGTCCAGCTTGGCAATGGTCACCAGCCGGTTATGATCAATGGCAATCTGGATGGCCTGAGAAAGCGAGAGGACCGGGGCATCGCCAGAGGGCTGTTCCCCGAGCAATAACATCCCGGCCATCAATGCAGTCACGGCAATAGCCCTGCCCAGCTGCTTTGTGTACCTGGCGTACATCATCGTTGAATCGTCATCCTACTCGCGCAGGCGCGTCTTTATGTGGCGGAGGCGTTGGCAACCTCGCCCTGATCGCCAGCCGTCCCCGGCCCCAGGCTCCAGAAACCAGTACCAGGGCGGCTGCCAACAATAAAGATGGGCTCCCGAGGCGGATGTCCGATATTTTCCGCAGCGTTTGCATAGACAGCACTCCTTCCGCCCAGCGAGGGAGGCGGTTTCCCGTGTTAAGACCCATGAGTGCCGCAAGCACACACGGGCAGTCCGGCGTGACCTCTGGCGAAGGCAGATGCTTGTGTGAAAATAGGGGCCCGTGGAAGATCGCCGCGAGACAAGGGGGGAGCCGGTGCGGCGATCACTGGCGATGATCGTTGGTCGCCAGGGATTCGGTCAATAGAAAAGTTCCAAAACTTTTGTTAACGACTAACCAATCTAAAGTCCATCTAAGCCCCTAAAGCTCTCTTTACCTGTGACATGCGATGATTTTTATCGCCACGGGCCTGCGACCCAGCCAAGTGGGGCCGCCGTCCAGCAACCGCCCTCCATGGAAGCGTCGCCCTCCCCTTTGTCATCCCGAGCGCAGCCGAGGGATCTGCAGTTCCGCGAACCTTTCCTGGAAATGTCTTCGACCGAGCGCAGCGCAGTAGAGAGATCTGCGGCGTGGTCTCGCCTCATTTCGAGATCAACACCGTCTGTCCCAAATGGAAGGCAATATGACTCGTTCGGCTGAGCAAAATGGCAAAGCGATTGCGTGATGGATCTTTGGCAAAGTCCTCTTCTGAAACGGAGGCGTGCTTCTGCAGCCACTCAGCCGCCGAAAGGCTTTCAAATCCCGCAAGCAATTTGCCGTTAACTTCGTTCCAGGATTTCTTGATCTCTTTGGCCGTCGGCAGGTCGGGCATTGCTTTATCTGGGTTGGTAAGGAACAGAGCATCAAATTCCGGATAGAGACGCTCACTCAGGGAGAGCAGAGGTAGCATACGATCGTGAACGGCAGTCAGATGGCCCCAGAGATAGACCAGGCGATTCTTCCCCGGTGCCACCTCTTTTTGCAACTGCTCGTCGTTGAGAGGGGAAAACAGCTTGTCAGCTCTTTCGAGAGTGGACTTCCATGCATTCAGTGTCGATGCGACCAGCGCTTGTTCAGGCGTCATGATGGTTCCTTTCTGGATAGTCAGCGGGCGAATGTCGCGTTTTTCACAATCCACATCCAGGTCTCGCCGTTATTCTCCATGAGAGTATCGTGCGCTTAAGAAAGGTTCAGTTAATGACAAGAACTGCCCAAGGAACGTTCCAGGTGAAGATTATCCCCCAGCCGCCGGAGGAGAAAATTGAAGGCCTAACGCCTCTCGGCCGCAATTTGATCGAGAAGCAGTTTCATGGCGACCTGGAAGCTGCCAGCACAGGACAGATGCTGACCGGCATGACCGAGGTCAAGGGCTCGGGCGCTTACGTCGCCATCGAACGCGTCACCGGAACGCTCCATGGACGGAGCGGCAGTTTTATTTTCCACCACGTGGGGATCATGGAGCGCGGCGTCCCGCGCCTGAACGTCATCGTTGTGCCGGATTCGGGCGCCGGCGAGTTGGCGGGTATTGCCGGCGCCATGACCATCATCATTGCCGATGGCAAACACTCCTACGACTTCGCGTACACCCTCCCCGATGAGCACTAGCACGCTGCGGAGAAACTCGCTTGACTGAAGAGTACGGCCTTTTAGGCCGTACGTAAAAAAGCTCTGCGATGAATCCGGCTTCAGCTGCCGAGGGACGCTTTCCTCATTCAACCGGCGGCCTGCTGGAACATAGCGCCAATATCACGGCTGCTGGGGGCTTCTTCTGCGAAAGCAAACGTTCCGACCTCGCGCATTTCTCGTGCGGCGCGCACCAGGGAGCCGAAGGCGGCGCGGGCAAGACAGCTGCCAAGGCTGACTCGCCTGACGCCGATCGCCGAGAGCTCCGCCAGGTTTAGCGGAATCCCCGGTAGCCCCACGAGAACGTTCACCGAGCGATCCACAGAGCTGACCAGGGTGGCAATTTCGTCCTTGCTGGTCAGGCCAGGGGCATAGAGAACATCGGCCCCCGCTTGCTGATAGGCCTGGAGCCGTTGGATCGTGTCTTTAAGATCGCGCCGGCCGTGCAGATAATTCTCAGCCCGCGCGGTTAACGTGAACGGAAACCCCAGGGCATGCGCAGCCTCTGCGGCCGCGCGGACTCGCTCTGCCGCCGGCGCTGCTTCATAGATAGGGTCCCCGGCGCGCCCGGTTGCATCTTCAATCGACCCGCCAACAGCTCCCGCGGCAGCCGCCAGCCGGATGGCTTCCGCGGCAGATTCGGGCGCGTCCGCAAAGCCATTTTCAAGATCGGCGCTGAGCGGCAGGTCGGTGGCTGATGCCAGCGCCGAAACATGCGCGATCATTGCGTCACGGCCGATGGTGTAATCCGCTTGCCCCATCGAGCAAGCGTAGCCGCCACTGGTGGTGGCTAACGCCTCAAAACCCAGGTGGGCCAGCATCCGCGCACTGCCAATGTCCCACGGGTTGGGGATGATGAATGCGCGATCGCGCTGGTGGAGCGCGCGAAACGCCTGTCCTTTTTCAACCTGTGTCGTCATGTTTGCCCCATGGCCAAATTATCGCCTGCCTTTAACAAACAAAACGATGCTTAATTTACTCTTGAGCATCACACAGGAGAGGATTTCTCATGTCTGCAATTTTGACTCCCGGTACTGCGGCTCCCGATTTCACGCTGCCCGTGTCCCCCGACAAAAAGCTCTCGCTGAGTGAGCTGCGCGGAAAGCCAGTGATTCTGGCCTTCTATCCTGCGGATTGGAGCCCGGTCTGTGGCGATCAAATGGCTCTCTATAACGAGGTTCTCCCCGAATTTAAGAAGTTTGGCGCCGAGCTGGTCGGCATTTCGGTCGATGGAGCATGGTGCCACGCTGCCTACGCCAAGGATCACAATCTCCACTTCCCCCTGGCAGCCGACTTTGAACCTAAGGGCGCCGTGTCCCGGGCCTATGGCGCCTACCATCAAGAGGCTGGTTTCAGCGAACGGGCACTCTTCGTAATCGACAAAGACGGGGTTATCACCTGGAGCCACTTGTCGCCGATTCTCGTCAATCCCGGTGCGGATGGGATCCTCCAGGCATTGGAAGAACAGAAAAAGTAGGAGACCCTAGATGGCGAAGCTTTCAATTCCGGTGAATGCCAAGGATCATCGACAGGGAGATCCAAGCGCGCCATGCACCCTGGTGGAATATGGGGACTACCAATGCCCCTCATGCGGGCAGGCCTATCCGATCGTCAAACGCCTGCAGAAGCATTTTGGGAAGCAGTTGTCGTTTGTATTCCGCAACTTTCCCTTGACCCAGATGCATCCGTATGCGGAGGCAGCCGCAGAGACGGCTGAATTTGCCGGCTCTCACGACAAGTTCTGGGAAATGCACGACCAGCTTTATGAAAATCAGGAACGCCTGGACGATGATCTTCTGGTAGAGCTCACCAAGCAACTGCATCTCGCTCCCGCCAATCTGCGCAAGGCCCTGGAGTCGAAGGAGTTTGAGCCACGCGTGAAAGCAGATTTTAGCGGGGGAGTGCGCAGCGGCGTGAACGGAACCCCGACATTCTTCATCAATGGCCAAAGGCACGACGGCTCGTATGACTTTCATTCCCTGGTTGATGCAGTTAACCGCGTATTGGAATAAGGCGGTCTCACTTCTCCGCATCTGTGTGCCAACCAGGGTTAGTCCAGTGGCCGTCGTGCAGCACGAACACTTCGGTGGCCCGGCCGGAAGTGAGCGAGCGCTTACCCTTCATTCCCGTTTCAACGATGTACTCGCTGTATAAGATCGCCACGTCGCCAAAGCGCTGAATCTCTGTTCGCGGGAACTCGAGGCGGATGAGCTTGCCGCCCTGCGCTTGAAATTCGACAGCGGATTGGAGCACCTCCTCCTGGTGCTTCCATTGCGGCTCGCCGGCACTGATCACGATGGTCCCCGGTGGCACCAGTTTTCTGAGTGTGCTTGCATCGTTGGCGAACCAGGATCTCCAGACCGCTTCGCGCACTTTGAGTAGTTGCCCCGTGTCATCCGGATTTGCCGTGAAGCCCGTGGCACTACCTCCGGCGAGGATCGCGATAACTGCGGCAAGGGTGACAATTCTGCGATGCATAATGCTCCGATTAGATACCTGGCGTGTGGGGTTCGTTGAGTGCCAGCAGGATTGCTGCGGCGGACGCAGAGAAGACGGAGTAATCCAGCGGTGACTTGGCGCCGAAGGAGATGGCCATCGCGGTTCCGAAGAGGACTAGCAGAACTGCACTGGCAATAGCCGTCGAGCGCGGCCATATCCCAATCAGCAGCAACACGCCAAGGACCAGCTCCGCAACCGTGGCAGCCCACGCAAGGAACGGGATCGAAGAGGCAGGCATGAAGGAGTTCACCTTCGCGGTGTAAGCGATGAAGCCGTCAAAGTCTCCGTACCCCACGTTCCGTCCCCGCCAGAGGCCGAATCGGTCGGCGATCCCGGATAAGAAGCCGATTCCGAGCGCGACCCGGGCATACAGAAACGCCAGCGTTTTTACCCGGAGAGGATTCATGGGTGGGTAGGCCCTTGCGATGGATCGGTTGGCACTTTGCTTGAAAGAGGAGCGGAATGATCGCAGATAAAGTACGCCAGGAAGACGGCCGGTTCTTTCGTACTCGCATTTGCCGAAACCAGATGAACGCCATTCGGTGCTTCGTAAAAGCTGTCCCCCACCTTGTAAACGGATTCCACGCCGCCTTTGACTTGCATCCGCACCGCGCCGCGCAGAACGTAGCCGATCACCGGGCAGGGGTGGCTGTGGGGTGTTGACGAACCCCCCGGAGGATAGGTCACCTCGACCGTCGTTACTTGCAGGTGAGCCGGGTCCATTTGGGGCAACGCCTGTGAGAACACGATTCGAGTGCGGGCGTCCAGGTGCGAAGAAGAGGGAGGGGGAGCAGCGGCCAGACTGGAAAGGCCACAAAGGGAAGTGAGAACCATGCTGAGACTTAGTAATGGTTTCTGCATGTCAACAGGCTAACAAGAAGTGGTACTGTCACATAGGGCCACTCAGGCCTGAATCGGCTGTACCACTTTATTCTCGAAATGGCCAAACGCACTGTTGCCTTCAACCTGCTGCTGCCGCCACGTGACACAAAAACGACTGCCCTCCGCTGGCTTTACGTGGCTTTGCGTACAGACATTTTGGCCGGCCGTTTGCGGCCGGGATCAAGGTTGCCCGCCACCCGTGATCTGGCTCAACAATACGGGTTGTCACGCGGCACGGTTGTCGGCGCATTTGACGAGTTGAAGTCGGAAGGATATCTGCACGGTAGCAGAGGATCAGGCACTTATGTGAGTAGCGTCTTACCGGAACACCTGTTGCAGGTGCCGCCGGAGCCCAGGCGGGAGCTCGCAGTGAGGAAGCAGCTGCCGCGCCAGCTTTCAGCGTATGCCTTGCGGGTTCAGCCTTTTCCCAACCTGGAGAGCCGTCCTACCCGGGCCTTTCGTGCCAACCTGCCCGCCCTCGATCTGTTCCCCACCAAAATCTGGACGTCGATCGCGGAGCGTCGGCTCCGGCACCTTTCTATCCCCCAGCTGCTGGGGTGCGACACAATGGGCTATTTTCCCCTGCGATCTGCCGTCGCCGACTATCTGAACACCTCGCGCGGAACTCAATGTAAACCCGAACAGGTGATGATCGTTTCCGGAACCCAGGAGGCGCTGGATCTTGCCGGGCGGTTGATTCTGAATCCTGGCGATCAGGTCTGTGTCGAGGAGCCGGGATATCCCGGAGCGGCCATGGCTTTTGAGGCCCTGGGTGCGAAGATTTGTCTTGTGACCGTGGACAGCGAAGGAATGCAGTTGCCAGGCGCCCAGGCACGTAAGGCCAAACTGGTCTACGTAACCCCTGGACATCAATTTCCTGTCGGCACGACCATGAGCCTGGCACGGCGCCTGCAATTGCTGGAATGGGCTCGCCGTTCGTGCGCTCTGATCTTCGAGGACGATTACGATAGCGAATTTCGTTACGCGGGGCGGCCAATTCCTGCGCTGCAGGGCCTGGATCGGCAGGGATCGGTGCTCTTTGCCGGAAGCTTCAGCAAAGTACTCTTTCCCTCGCTGCGTCTTGGGTATTTAGTGCTTCCGCCCGATCTTGTCGAACCCTTCGCGGCCGCGAAATCTGTGCTCAACCGGCATGCTCCGCCCTTTGAACAGACGGTGCTCTGCGATTTCATCGTCGAAGGCCACTTTGGACGGCACTTGCGGCGCATGCGCGAAATCTATGCCGAGCGGTTGTCGGTATTGATGGAAAGTGCGCGGCGGAGACTTGGAGGATTGCTGGAACTCTCCACCGTCGAAGCCGGATTGCAGACGGTGGGCTGGCTGCAGCAGGGAATCGATAGTAAGTCGGCGAGACGTGCAGCGGCGCCCCGCAAGGTGGAAGTAACTCCACTGCGCATTTACAGCCGCGGTCCCATGCAGAGGCAAGGGTTGCAGATGGGGTTCGCCGCGGTGAATGCTCAGGAAATCAGGCGTGGCGTGCACCAACTTGCTTCGGCGCTTGAAGAACTTGCCCACCCACGTCTATGATGTTGCCCTTATGCCCGATCAGATAAGTGCACTCTTTCTTTCCGCCTCGGTAAAGCGGATGCAGCTTTGCGAGGACGACATCAATCGATGTCTCGATCAACTGTCTGATGAGCAGATATGGCATCGTGGCGGGGACCATGAAAATTCCATTGCCAACCTTCTGCTTCATCTTGAGGGCAATCTGCGTCAATGGTTCCTGCACGGAATTGACGGGCAGCCGGACGTGCGCAAACGGGACGCTGAATTCGAGCTCACACCGTCGCAGCGATGCGCAGAGATTCGCAGCCGCTTTGCCGCTACCCTGGCGGAATGCCGCAACGTGATCGGGTCGCTTCCGCCGGGGCGCCTGCTGGAAACGATCGACCCACAGCCCAAAGGGGGCTGGGAGCCGATGACCATTCTCGAAGCGATCTACCGGGTTGTTGGCCACTTGCAGTCGCACCAGGGTCAGATCATCCTGCTGACCAAGCAACTCAAGGGCGCCGATCTGGATCTTTCACTCCCACGGAAACGATAGCGTTTAGGCGCGCTCGACGCCGAATCTCGGCCTCATGGTCCAACAGAATTGTCATCCCGCAACTAATCTCCATGGAAGCGCTGCCCTCCCCTTTGTCATCTCGACCGAAGCGCACCCGGATTTCCTGCCACGCTGCACCGGACACGACCCATGCGGCTTTCATTAAGGAAAGCCGCAAGTAGCTCGCCAACGCCACCAACCTCAACAGGAAATCCGGGGGAGCGCAGTGGACCTGCTGTTTCTTCTTGGATTCTCACGAGATTTCTTTCAACCCATTCGACAATTCGTCTAGCCTCTTCATGAGAAACCGCCGTGCCGGCTCTGGCTGCTTAAGGCCTAGAGCCTTCTCATAAGACTCGCGAGCCTCCGCTGTTTTTCCTAGCCGCCGGCAAAAATCTGCCCGCGTTGCATGCGCGAGGAAGTAATCTCCAAGCTCGCCGCGCGCCAGGATTGCTTCGATGAGAGCGAGGCCTGCCTGCGGGGTATCACGCATTGCGATGGCTACGGCGCGGTTCAGTTCTACCACCGGGGACGGATTTGCACCCAGGAGGGCGTCGTACAATCCTACGATCTGCGCCCAGTCCGTCGCAGCCGCGGTGGTTGCCTCGGCATGTACTGCAGCGATCGCTGCCTGCAATGTGTAGGGACCAAACCGGCGCGACGTGAGCGCCCTTTCTGCCAGTTGAATGCCCTCTTCGATCAGATCCCGGTTCCAGAGCGAACGGTCCTGATCGTCTAGCAAGACCAGTTCACCTTCTGGCGACGTACGCGCGCTGCGGCGGGATTCGTGCAATAGCATAAGCGCCAGAAGCCCCTGCACCTCGGGCTCCGGCAACAAGTCGACCAGCAGCCGCCCCAGGCGGATAGCCTCGCTGGAGAGACCGGGCCGGGCCAGCGATTCGCCGGCGGACGCCGAGTACCCTTCTGTGAATACCAGGTAGACAACCTGCAGCACGGTGTCCAGCCGTTCCAGGAGATCGGCGGGTGACGGCACTTCGTAGGGGATGTGCGCGTCGCGTATCTTCGCTTTGGCGCGTACGATGCGCTTGGCTATCGTGGGCGCAGCGGTGAGGAATGCGCGCGCGATCTCCTCCGTGGTAAGGCCGCAAACTTCACGTAGCGTCAGTGCGACCCGGGTGTCCGGCGGCAGGGCGGGATGACAACAGGTGAAGATCAATCGCAACCGATCGTCTTCCACACCCTGCCCCTCCGGCTCTGCTGGATCAAGGGTCTCTCGATCGAGCCGAAGCGCAAGCTCGGTCAGCGACGCATCGAACCTGGCGCGCCGCCGCATGACGTCGATGGCTTTGAATCGCCCCGCCGAAACCAGCCACGCCCGCGGGTTGGCAGGCACACCCTCCTGCGGCCATTGTTCGACGGCTGCGGCGAAGGCGTCGTGCATCGCTTCTTCGGCCCGGTCGAAATCGCCCAGCAGACGAATGAGGGTGGCGAGGATTCGGCGCGAATCCGAGCGGTAGACGCCGTCGACGATCGCACGTACTTGTGTGGGTGCCCCGTGGTCATACGGGCTCATGCTCGCATCCGCACGAAGACTCCGGTGTCTGCGTGGCCACAAAGCGCCCCCCTGCGTCAACGAAGCCGGCGGCCTCGTACCGATCATGGTGCCGCACCCAGTCACCAAGGTTATGGCGGGGGCCGGTCTCGTTGCGCCCCTGGGGCGTCAGGTCGAGATACATATAGGTGGTGTCTACCATTTCGTCTCCCCGCCCGTGGGTGGAATAGGTGTGAAATATCTCGCCGGCCTCGCCCTTGTAGAACACGCTGAGGCCAGACATTTCCTCGCTTACGAAGTCACGCATGTCGTAGTTGTAATAGATCTTGCCCGTCGCAATTTCCTCTTGTCTGGAAGACACATGATAGTCGTAGTTGAAGTCACTACCATAGGACGAGAGCCACCGGAAGCGCCAGCCCATGCGCCTCTTGAATGCCTCAATCTCGGCCAACGGCGCGCGTGAGATGGTTACGAACGACACGTCGTGGTGCTCCAGGTGTACCAGGGCGCCATCGACGTGGTCAGAACGGAAGGAACAGCCGACACAGCCCTCGTGCCAGCCAGGACCGAACATGAAATGGGACACGATGAGCTGGCTCCGGTTCTCGAAAAGATCGGCCAGGGTCTGCCGGCCATGGGGACCATCGAAGAGATAGTTTTTCTCGACTCTGACCCAGGGCAACTCGCGACGCTGGCGATCGATCTCGTCGCGTTGGCGGGTTAACTGTTTTTCCTTGACCAGCAATTCCTTGCGGGCCGTCAGCCATTCAGCGCGCGATACAACCTTTGGGCGGTCAATCAAGTTCTCAATCATGACGGATACCCTCCTCTGATTCGGGTGGTGTTTTCCATGGCCCGGCGACACGCGCGAAAGTTCGAGCCACGAGCTTATCTGCGGCTCCACAAACAGCGCCGGCGACCGCCAGGACAATGAATGAGGTGCACAAGGGACACATCGATCTCCTCCTTTTAGGTTCTACTTGCTTGGCTTACTGGCGGTTAACTCCTTGACAGGCCGCACTTCGATGCCCCCAAGCCGTATGACCGGAATCTTCGAGGCCAATTGAATGGCCTCGTTCAGATCCTGCGCTTCGATCAGGATGAAGCCGCCTATCTGTTCGTTGGTCTCGGCAAAAGGTCCGTCGGTGACCGACACTTTTCCGTTGCGAAGCCGCACAGTCGTAGCGGCTTGAACGGACTCCAGCGCCTGCGCTGCTACCAGGTGGCCATGCTTCCGCAGCGTGTCATCGTAGGCGAGACTTTCGTCATCCAGGGCTTGCGACTCGCTCTCGGACAGCGCGCCCAGTCTCTTTTCGTCGAAGAACGCCATGCACAGATATTTCATTGCTCTCTCCCGAACGGTGCATTCATGCCCCGTACACGAGATAGTCGTCGAAGGCGGCCCGAAATGGACAATAGATTTTGAGATTTTTCCACACCCAACCGGCTGGATGCGGCGGGGGCCGTTCGCTCCCCGGCCATCCTCTGCGCAGTATGCTCTATCACAAAGAGGACAGGTTCGAGCATGTGCAGTACAAAAGGAGCTAGAACATGGGCATGGCAGGTTTTGCCAAGCCGCGGCTGGAACGAATGCATCGGGTGCTGAACGGATACGTGGAACGGGGAGATCTACCGGGTCTGGTTGCGCTGGTCAGTCATCACGACGGCGTTCATGTGGAAGCCCTCGGTACCCTGGCGTTCGGCAACCCCGCCCCAATGAAGCAGGACGCGATCTTTCGCGTTGCTTCGATCACCAAGCTCATCACTGCAGTTGCGGCCATGATTCTGACACTGCCTTCCACGTGCCTGCCAAAAAAATCGAACGCTTGCCTGGGCTCTATTTCTTCAATCATCAAACCGACAAGCTGGATTCTTTTGACGACCCCGCACACAGTGCCTGGCGGTCTGAGCCGCCCTCCGAATCGGGCGGCGGCGGGCTAGTCTCGACCATCGATGACTACTTCGCTTTTAGCCGCATGATGCTGAACAAAGGCCGGCAGGGCCGACAGCAAATTCTTTGTCCCGCCACAGTGGAGCTGATGACTTCAGATCAGCTTACACCGGAACAACGCGCAGGCTCCGAAATCTTCTTCGGTACGCATTCCAGTTGGGGTTTAGGAATGGCGGTGGACATTTGCCGCAACCAGATCTTCCATACCCCAGGCCGGTTCGGTTGGACTGGCGGCTTCGGCACAACTGCCCACACAGATCCGGCGAAAGAAATGATCGGCATCCTCTTCACGCAGCGCATGATGGATTCGCCGGAGCCACCGAAGATATTCGACGACTTCTGGACACTTGCGTATGGAGTTATGGATTAGCTGACGGAGTCTTTACCTCTCTCAATGTCGCGTTCATGGAGCGCCGATTTTTCGGTAGGATTGCTGGCCTTCAGTAGTTTGCGTTCGAAAGCACCGGGAATGTGCTTGATGGTGTAAAAAAGAGTGTTGCTTCCATACGTCCAGCTACTCGTCCGACCCTCGTCGGAGACGCCCGGCGCTTGTCTGCTCAACCCTTTGCGGACTAATAACATGCCTGTATCTCCCCAAGGTTCCTGTCGCCTTTCCTGGATATTTCTCCGTGGCCTTTGCAGTGAGACCGGCAGTCCCGAGACAAGCGTGCCCTTGCTAGTCGCCGAAACGTTTTGAAAAGCTGTGCCGGCCGGGCGGTGGTGAAGTGCAACAACGATGGTGCCTGGAAGGCCTGCCCTGCAAAATGAGGTTGGGCCAATCAGACGAAGGAAATGAGCGCTGGCCCGATAGGGCTTCCCAGTTCCAGGGCCGTTGCCCGAAGAGGCATGTTAAGAATTCGAGTCCTCCTGAAATAACACAAAGCGAGAACTCATTAACAGCCTTATAATTATTTCGCGTCAGCGATGCCGCGTTCGTGGCTAGAAAAAATGACCGCACGCTTGTCGCCATGGTTGCTCCAGCGGCAAGATCCGGCGCTAGAAATTGCCTGTTTTCCTTGATTTGAAGCCTTGAGGTTGACATGCCACAGAACCCATTTGTCAGCGTGGTCGTTCCTTGTTACAACGAGGAGGAGGTCTTGCGCCATTGCAATTCGAGGCTGGCGCGGGTCCTGGATAGCAATTACGGTAACGAATTCGAGATCGTCTATATCAACGACGGTTCTACGGATCGCACCGAAGAAATCCTTCGATCCTTTCATAGGGATTCTCCGCAGACGCGGGTAGTTATGCTCTCGCGGAATTTCGGCCACCAGGCGGCGGTGACCGCAGGCCTTACGGCCGCCAGGGGCCAGTGCGTCGTCATTATGGATGCCGACCTGCAAGATCCGCCGGAAGTAATCCCCCAGATGGTCGATCGATGGCGTGAGGGATACGGAGTCATCTACGGCATTCGTGAGACGCGCGCCGGTGAGAGCGGCTTCAAGTTGAAGACCGCTCAAGTCTTCTATCGATTAATCAACCGGCTCTCCGATGTGGAAATTCCGTTAGATACGGGAGACTTTCGTCTGCTTGACAGACAAGCAGTGGATGCAATGTTGGCCATGCCGGAGCGCCATCGTTTGCTGCGCGGTATGTCCAGCTGGATCGGCTTTCGCCAATTCGGATTAAAGTACGCTCGCGATGCCCGTTTTGCCGGGGAGACCAAATATCCGCTGGGTAAGATGATCAACCTGGCGCTGGATGGGATTTTCTCCTTCTCCACCGTGCCCTTGCGCTTTGTCACCATGCTCGGCGTGGTCACTGCAATGTTGGCAGCGGCGGGAATCCTGTATTCGCTCATCATACGCATCTTCACCCTGCACTGGGTGCCTGGTTGGGCTACGCTCATCCTTGCAATTCTCCTTATGGGTGGAGTGCAGATGTTCGGTTTCGGTATCCTTGGGGAATACATTGGCCGCATTTATACAGAGATCAAGCAGCGGCCGTTGTTCGTGGTCAGAGAGATGCTGGACCTTAACTCCCGCGCCGAAGAGTTGCGACCGCAAGCTCAGTTTTCGCCTGTTTCGCAAGACGGAATTCTTTCTCGAACCGGATAACAAGCCGGCTGGCAGCTCAACGGTACTGCTCCTAATGCACAGGATCAGGCATATGTTCCGCATGAGATCGCGCGACCTGCAGCTTTCTATCGCCGCCCTGGCTTTAGTTTGCTGCAGTGGATTGCCGTCATTCGCCCAGACTCAGCCCGCGGGGCAGAAACCGCCGGCCACGAGCGGGGTTACGTTTGATCCCACACAGCGAGAGGTTCAACCACCCCTGTCAGCCGATCGGGACCCGGTTCTCTCGCCTGACCCGGATGACAACGCGCCGGCGACCACGGATACTACCGTGTACACACTTCGGCCCGGCGAGATCCAGAAGCAGCAGAGTGGCGTCTACACTTTGCGTGAGGATGTGGATGAAGTCGAGCTGAACTGCACGGTGGTCGATGATGAAGGCCGTTTGGTCCAGGATCTGAATCGCGGCGAGTTCCGCGTTTGGGAAGACAATGTTCCCCAGACCATCAGCTCATTTCGGCACCAGGACCTTCCCGTCTCAATCGGGATTCTGGTCGACAACTCCGGTTCCATGCGTTACAAGCGGGCAGCGGTGAATGCGGCGGCTTTAGAGCTCGTACGGGCTTCGAACCCGGAAGATGCGGCATTCATCGTGAATTTCTCCGATCATGCTTATCTCGATCAGGACCTCACCTCAAACATCAATGACCTGGAGCGTGGGTTGTCACGCGTTGATTCCAAGGGAAGTACGGCACTCTATGACGCGGTGGTCGCTTCTGCGGATGTATTATCTCAGCACGCGAAACAGCCTAAGCAGGTGGTGCTGATCATTACCGACGGAGAAGACAACGCGTCCAGGCTAACGTTGGAGCAAGCGATCCGCAAGGTCCAGAACCTCGGCGGTCCGGTCGTTTACACCGTCGGATTGCTTTTCGACGACGTAAACAAGGAAAAATCCCTTCGAGCAAGACAAGCGTTGGAGATGCTCTCGGCGGATACCGGAGGTGTCGCTTATTTCCCCGGCTCCTTGCAGGAGGTGAACCAAATCGCAGAGGAGGTCGCTCGCGACCTGCGGAACCAGTACACCATCGGCTATCATTCGACCAAGCCGGCCACTCTTGGCGGCTATCGAACGGTGCACGTTGAGGCGAAGGCGCCTAAACACCACAAACTGATGGTCAGAACGCGCAGAGGCTACTACCCCAATCAAGCTTTGTTCCAGCCACCAGTACAGACCGCACAAAAGGCTCACTGATCTCGATTTTCGCTGCCTTGTTACCAAATCCCTTTATCGCTTCCGGTAATCTTCTGTCCAACCAACGCGGCAGTGGCAAGCCATGGCAATAAGCCAAGCCGGGCGCTACTGTGCAATTCCCGCCTGCAAAGTAAGCCTGTAAGTTGAGTCCCGTAAAGGCGAGCAGATTGCGGCACTATCGGGACCCGCAGGAAGCCCCGGCTAAAGTAAACTTGATCGCCGCCAAACCGTGCCGAAGCTACCACGAAGTCCGGAAGATTGAGACCATAGCCCCGGTATTGCTGCAGGTAGTCCGACACAATCACCAGATAAGTTGCCACCCCTTCCCAGATGCCAGCATCTTTTGCCGAAGAGCGCAGGTCCTGGTAGTCAATCCCATCCGGCTCGGAGAGCGTTGCTGTGTCCAGGATATCGCACAGCCGGAAGTAGAAATGGCGGTACATGCGTTGCAAAGTGGAGATCATCAGCCGATCCGAGGCCGCCGGTACGGGGAATGAATGATCCGCGATGCGAACCGTCCGGCAGCGCCCGATCAGGCGTGAGGCAAGAGTGACCTGCTCGCCGGTTTGGCCTAGTCGGCCAATGTGAATCTCTACCGCATCGGGTAATCCCGGTATAAGAAAGTTCCATTTGTGCGCCAGGCGATCTCCCCAGCTCCGCGGCGCCAATCGCGCCTGAAAATGCCTCCCCATCAGTTGTAAGACGTCTACCTCATCCGCGTTGGTATACAAGTCAAGGTCGCTGCCGAGATCGGGCCAGTGATCCAGCGATTTGATAACTGTTATGTCGTAGCCACTCTTTTGGAACGCGGTGCAAATCTGATGCAGGAACGAAATCGCGTTTGTGATGCGTTCGCGCTCTGCCTGGAGCGCGGCTATCGCCCACTCGGCGCGAGTATCAGCCCGCACATCTCGCAGAATGTCGACCGCGATCTCCAACCCACGCACGACGACGTGGTTCGAGTTCGCCAATGTCAATAAATCTTCGAACTCTTCCCGGCTGATATCCGTGATTCCTGGAACCGAATCATCGTTACGCGGCCGAAACAGCAGGGAGGAGAGGATGTTCAGGGACTTAAACGAAGGCACAGACATATATATATAGGATTGATGCTACTGAGGAGGCGGCGAGCTGGAGGTTGGAGGGAGGGGCGACTTCTCGGGAGTTCGGCCGGGATCGACAGGTGTGTTATCGCGGCGTATCAATTGAATCGGACCTGTTTCGCGGTGTACAGCCTGGGCGGACTGATCGATTTCGCCGTCGACCTTGCGATCACTTTCGGTCGCGACCGCTACCAGGTGCTTACCTTCGGCTGAACGATCGGTCGCAAGGCCAATGCGCGCGTCGGCGCCATCCCCTTTCCGGGCTCTTGCGTAGAGTAGCTGCGCTGTCTCAAGGTCGCCATCTTTTTCCGCAACAAAACCCAGGTTGTTAAGCGAAAACGCACTATTGGGATCAATCGAGTACGCCTGAAGAAAGTCCTGCCTTGCGGTTTGCCAATCGTTCCGGTTGGTGGCCGAGACCCCGCGCAGTGTGAGCATCTCCGCACGCAGCTCTCTGGGATCGGTTTCGTCGATGCGCTTTTTCAGACGCTGGGCACTCTCAGCCGCGAGCTCACCGACCGGCCTTCCTCTCCACGAGTCCTTCAAGGTGACGATCACCGGCTCCGCAGAATGAGAATCAGCAGCTGCAATGTAATACTTCAACGCCGTCTCAAAATCTCCGGTTGCCTCCTCGGCAACCCCTAAATTATTCAGCGTGAATGGGTTCTGCGGATCGAGTGGGAGAGCTTGCCGCAAAAGCAGGTCGGCCTCGAAATTCAGCCCCTGTGACAAAAGTTCGATCGCCTGCACATTCATCCGATTCACGCGCATGGGAACGTTCTTCAGACTACTGAGGGCATAGTCCATCGGCTTGCCTTCCAATTGAGAAGCACTGCTGCGGTCGATGACTGCTCCGGAGCCCTGTTCCGCGGCCAGCGCATAAAACTTGAGGGCGCGATCCAGTTTTCCCTGCAATTCAGAGATGTAGCCCAGGTTGTTCAAAGTAAAAGGGTCGGCAGGATCGTACAAATAGGCCTTGTAGAAAATACCTTCAGCCTTTTCGTACTGATGGTTTCGTATGGCGCTGACGCCCTCGCGGTTGAGGCGCTGAACAGGTGTTAGCTCACTGTGCTGGGGAAGAGTGATTCTGAGGTCTTGCGACCAGGCATTTTGCCACAGCAACGGTGCAAGGACGGCCATCCACGCGAGCGACCCTAGTCTGTTACCTGACATGCGGCCTTTCACCTGCTGCTTCGGGATGAACGATAGATACACTTTGATGCTACATCGCAGCGCTTTGTTGCCGGGCGGCCGCAAGGGTCGGGGCCACTGGGCTTCAGCCCACATCATCAAATAAGGGCCAGGATTAAACAAGAGTATTAAACGTTCTACGCTTAGGATGTACCGTATGAGTCGTTGGCCAGCAATCATGGTGCTAGGTGTCCTGGCGGTTGCTCAGCCCTCCCATGCCATCGGTTCCGGACAGACTGCCGACGCTCTGCCGCCCGCTCCGCCCGGGAAGAGCACCGCCGTAGGGGGTACGATTCGCGAAGTAGACCCCGTCCGCGACCAACTTATTCTCAAAATCTTCGGCGCCCGGTCCATGAAGATACTCTACGACGAGCGTACGGCCGTTTATCGCGACGGGGCGAGAATCCCCCTGCGCGATCTGCGTCCTGATGATCATGCTTCCATCCAAACAGTTCTTGATGGGACAAACGTCTTCGCCGTCAGTATCCATATATTGTCGCAATCACCCGAAGGGGAGGTCCAGGGGCAGGTACTCAATTACAACCCCGCCACGGCTGTGCTGACGGTGAACGACCCACTGTTTCGCGGGCCCATCGAACTGCAGGTTCCGTCAGAAACGCCGGTGGTTCGTGTGGGCCAGGCGTCTTCGGCTGCCGCCTTGTCAGATCTCCTCCAGGGAACTCTGGTCGATATTAAATTCAGGCCCGGCGACAAAGGCCGTGGTGTTACCAGCCAAATCGCTATCCTGGCCACGCCAGGATCTACCTTCGTGTTCAGAGGGAACGTGAGCTTTGTCGATCTGCACTCGGGACGATTAGTTCTGGTCGATCCGCGTGACGATCAAAACTACCAGGTAACTTTTGATCCCGCCCGCTTCCCAACCAGCCGGGATCTTCACCAGGGCTCGCACATAACGGTGACGGCAGACTTCGACGGTGCACAGTATGTAGCCCGGACAATTACAGTCAACTAGATTACAGTCAACCGGGCGCGGGCTCACGGCCCCATATTTGTTGGGGTGCAAGGATCGTAGCCCAGCGTGGCCGGTGTGACCGGAGCCGGCGGTGTGGGTGGAGTAGCCCACGGCACATTGTTGAAATCAAAGAACTCCAGCAGGTTGGGCTGCGCGGCGTCACGGGCAGTCAAGTGCGCGGAACTCCCAATAAACCGGTTCTCCACAAACTTGATGATCGCTGTGTGGTCCATGGGCGTGTGCGACACGTAGTGGCGCCGGGTGTACGGCGAGATGATCATGTTGGGCAGCCGGAATCCGAGTTGTGCGGCAAAGCCCTGAACGGCGGCGGCATCACCCGGATTGGCTCCGGGGTCGGTCGAAGCCAGGTCGCAATGCAGGGTGGGCTTCCCGCCGCTGGGCAAGCAAGGGCCATACGTGTCGGGATTTACTGCGATTTGGGAAATATCCGGGATCGTCCCCAACGACGCATCCGTATTGTCGTTCGAATGGCCAGGCACTGGTGGAACGTGATCGTAGGGGCCGCCACCCTCGTCGTAGCTGAGGAAGAACACGGAATCCTTCCATTCAGGGCTCTTTATAAAAGTATTCAAAATATTTGCCACCTGCACCTGACCCGTCAGAATCGATTGGCCTGAACCAGGATGTTCGTCATCATTTCCATAGCCGGCTTCAATGAAAGCAAAACTGGGAAGTGCGCTGTTGGCCAGATCAGTGAAGAAGGACGAGAGGGGCGCGATGTGGTGGGGATCGATGCAAAACGAATTAGACGCATCGCCAACAACGCTCGATGGTTGTGTGGTGCCCGTGCACGCGGCGCCGGTCGGGTTTTGATAGAGATATTGATACGAGTAGCTCAGGTAAGAAAAATTGGTCGCAGGGTAGAGGGCATTCGGTGAGGAGGAGCAGTCGTCACCATTCAGGCAGAGGCCATCGGTGACCGTGTAGTAGATTTTCCAGGATACGTTCGCCTGGTCAAGCTCCTGGAATATGTTGGGGATATTCAGCTGGCCGGAAAGTCCATCATCTTTTCCCGGGTCCTTGACCAGCCCCTGGGTCGTGCCCCCGGTGAAGGTGGCGACTCGGTTACCGATGCTCTTGGTCGAGACCGGCGAGAACCATCGATCCGAGAGTGCGAACTGAGATGCCATGTAGTAGTAGTAATTGAGAAAGCCCTGATCGTAGTACCCCATCGAGCGCTTGCCGGTGAGATCGGTGAAATTGCCGGAACAACTGCCGCCTGCTCCGGGAGCCGCGCAGCTTTTCGCGTAGCCCTCGGCGTTGTGAACGAAACCATCCATCAGTATCGGGCGGGTAGTAAGAAAGTCGTATCGATTCACTTGTCCGTAGCTTGCCAGCCAATCGGACGTCTCATCATCGATGCAGGTGCTGGTGAATTTGAACAGCGAATAAGTATCGCCTTCATCGTCTTGATTGCTGAATTTGCTCAGCTTGTCCTCGATCCCATCCACCTCATAATCCTTGCCGTCGTCACCAATGTTCCAGCCGTTTGCTTTGCGGTAGGGATTCAGCATGCCGAAATAATTGTCGAAGGAATGGTTTTCCTGCAACATGAAGATCACATGGTCGATGGATTGAAGACTGCCTGCCGCGCTTACGGTTACTGTCGCACTGGCCGTGGCGTTCCCCCCGGCTCCGGTGGCAAGCGCTGTGTAGGTGGTGGTGGCGGTCGGATTGACGCTTTGCGTCCCGCCATCCGCCTGAAGGCTATAGGCGCTGCCATCCGTGCCGGTCACCTTTACCTGGGTCGCGTTGGTCGCGGTTACCGTTAAGGTGCTGGAGTTCCCTGAGATAATCGCCGCCGGGTTGGCAAGGATGGTCACCGTCGCCGCAGCCGCCGGCACCACCGTCACGAGAGTGGTCGACGACGTCTTTCCTCCTGCCCCGGTTGCAACGGCGGTGTAGGTGGTGGTGGCGGCCGGGCTCACCGTCTGCGTGCCCCCGCCGGCGGGGAGACTATACGCACTGCCGTCGGTGCCCGTGACGGTCACTTGGGTCGCGTTCGTGGCACTCACAATCAGCGTGGATGAGCTGCCGGATGCTACTGTGGTGGGTTTCGCCGTGATGGTGATCGTGGGGGCCGCGGGCGGAGTAACGGTCACAGTAACATTGGCCGAGGTTTTCCCTCCCGCTCCCGTGGCTGCAGCCGTGTAGGTCGTGGTCGCTTTAGGAGTGACTGTTTGCATGCCGCCGCTGGCCTGGAGGCTATAGGTGCTGCCGTCGCTCCCGGTGATTGTCACCTGGGTCGCATTCGTTGCGGCCACAGTCAGGGTGGACGAGTTGCCGGCGGTGATCGAGGTGGGATTGGCCGTGATGGCAACTGTTGGAGCGGCGGGAGCAACAACCGTCACCGTAGTACTGGCGGAGGTTTTTCCTCCCGCTCCCGTGGCCGCAGCCGTGTAGGTGGTGGTCGCTTTAGGAGCGACCGTTTGCATACCGCCGCTGGCTTGGAGGCTATAAGAGCTGCCGTCGCTCCCGGTGATTGTCACCTGGGTCGCACTGGTTGCGGCTACAGTCAGGGTGGACGAGTTGCCGGCGGTGATCGAGGTGGGATTGGCCGTGATGGCAACTGTTGGAGCGGCGGGAGCAACAACCGTCACCGTAGTACTGGCGGAGGTTTTTCCTCCCGCTCCCGTGGCCGCAGCCGTGTAGGTGGTGGTGGCTTTGGGGCTTACCGTCTGCGTGCCTCCACTGGCCTGGAGGCTATAAGAGCTGCCGTCGCTTCCGGTGATTGTCACCTGGGTCGCGTTCGTCGCTGCGACGGTCAAGGTGGACGAGTTACCGGCGGTGATCGAAGTGGGATTGGCTGTGATCGTGATCGTCGGTGTTGGAGCCGCAGTCATCGTCACCGTCGCCGTCGCGGAGGCGTTGCCTCCTGCCCCGGTGGCGACCGCTGTGTAGGTTGTCGTCATGGTCGGGGTGACCGTCTGCGTCCCCCCGGCTGACTGGAGGGTATACGCGCTACCGTCGCTTCCTTTAACCGTCACCTGGGTCGCATTGGTCGCCGCCACAGTCAAGGTGGATGAACCGCCCGCATTGATAGAAGTGGGATTGGCGGTGATGCTGACGGTGGGCGCCGTGGCTGAAGTGCCGGATCCACTGGCCTCACTGTTGTTGAAGCTTGCTCCGCACCCGGCAAGCAGTGAAAGCGCGGTTATGAATGCCGCTGGAAGCAGCATCCGAAGGCGAGACCGGAGAATGACCACCTTCTTCACGGTGTTTTCCTTACTACCTATATTTGCGCGATATCGAAAGTGGGGCCATCGGTTTTGGCCGGCTTCAAATGTGGGCGGCCAGCCTCGGCTCTCTCAACGAGAGAAGAGGGAACAGGCAACCACCCTCGCCCGTTTCCTTCCAGTGCCTTCCTGTTCTTGTTGACCTCGAACCAGCGGAGATAATTTCGCACCACCGTCGCCATCGTCATCTGCAGCCCGGCGGCAAAGTTCCGCTCCGACATGCTGCGTTGTAGTTCTGGAGATTGCAGGATGGTGACCAGCTGACCGGCGAGGTCGGCGGCGTCGCCTATTCTGTAGAACTTGACGGCCATCTCTTCATCCAGGGCCATATCCCGAAACTCGGCAATGTCAGCGCTCACGACCGGCACCCCATACTCGCACGCTTGATGCGCCGGCCCACTCGGTCCAGTAGAAGAGTCGTAGGGCATTACCAGAACCGACGTGGTCTTGAAAAGCTCAGGGATATCTTCTTCTGGAACATATCCCCGAAAGTCAATTGGGAGGTCCACCGGTTGCGCCAGCCGAATCGATTCCCAATATCCTGCCTTGGTGTGGTGGTTGGCGCCGGCTATAACCAACCTGGCATTTGGAACTTTCTTCAGGACCATTGGGAAGGCCTCCATCAACGTCTCGAGACGCTTGTAGGTCCCCCAGTGACCGATGGCAAGAATACGCAATTCAGGATCGCCCCTTTTGCTGAAATCCGGAGGAGTTGGAGTATGTGCGAAGGTGCCGTGGGTAGACAGTAAAACGTTCTGGACTGAATACTTGGTGACCAGGGTGCGGCGATAGCCCGGAAGCAAAACAGAAACCGAATGCGCTTTCAGCAACATTCGGGTCACCATCTCACTCCCCAGACGAAACAGTCTTTCTCGTTGCACTCCGGCGCCGGCAAAATCGACGTGTTCGGTGATGTGGTGCAGGGTGACATGCGTGTAAAAACCGTAGGCTCGCAGCAATGCAGGTGCAGACAGCCCGAAAAACGCGGCGAAGGGGTTCGCCGGAGTGGCAAAGCTGGAGAAGACAAGATTGAACCACACCACATCAGGCTTCAACTTCCGAACCGTTTTCAACAGGCACACTGGCGTCGCCATGCTGCCAAACTTCCAGCAGCGGATGACATTAAACCCTGGTAGCTCTTGCTGCTGTTGTCCGTTGAGGGGGGTGCCTTTGCCATCCGTCGCGAATTCATAAGCGGTCAGCTCGTCGGCCAGAATCGTCAGGCGGACGTCGGGGTTGCGTTGCAGTTCCTGGGCAATATGGAACGCATATTCGTTCAACTGTCGACCGCTGGGAGGAAACGTCGCAACTAGACAGATATTCATCGCTATCGCCTTCAAAACAAGGTGAGGCTTACGTAAGGTCTGAATTGTTGAGTGTGCCCACCCGGGAAATTGAAGAACGTCTCCTCTTGCAGTCCGCCCGAGATACGAATCGGATACTGCAGGGTGACCTCTCCGCTTTCGTCGTTGAACTTGCGGTGGAAGGGTTTTGCATACGAGATGGAAAAACCGTTTTGCGTCGCGTCGTAGACGTGGAAACCCCGGGTGCTGGAGTATGCGGTCGATGCCTGTAAGTCCCAGTTGCGGGTCAAGGCAAAGTCCACTGTTCCTGCCGGGCGTAGATCCTGGGCGATTCCCGAGTTTGGTGGTACGATTCGCCACGCCCGCAGGTACTCTGCGACCGCTCTCAAATTCAGGCGGTCAGAAAACTGGCGTTCGATGCCGGCATAAGAAGAGGTGTAGTAGTTCTCATAGCCATCGGGTGAGAACGTTTGGTGGGTTGCTCCCCAGCCTGTCACCAGCGCTGTTTTTCCCCATGGTGCGCCAACACGAAAGTCAACTCCGCCCGTCAGGGACCGGGAGTAGAGATTGCTCTCGGTAAAGGGGCCGGCTTCCCGTATCACGTAAGCATTGCCGGCAATCAGGTTAAAGAAGGAGCTCGTCGACACGTATGTGAAGACGCGAAAGAGGTTTTGGTTCATCTGCACCGGAGATTCGGAATCGCGACGAATGGTGCCCTGGATGCCACTGTCAAACGTCAGCACATTGGTCCCCAGATGAACGGTAGGATTCAGCCCGAAGCTCAAAGTGTAATCGGTCGTGTTACGGTTTACGATCGAGTTTGTGCTGGGCACCGATATTTGCCCCTGGGCATTGCGCACCTGGAAAAATCCGCTGGCCGTGGGGATATCGCCAAGGTGCAGGTGATACGCGGCGGTTCCCTGGGTCTGCCGCGAAGAGCGGGGTGGGGGAAGAAGAGAAGCCTGGGATGGGGACACCGGGAAAGGCGCATCCAGCTTGGAATCGAGAACGTAGACGGTGGTGTCCTCGAAGATAGGGTCCAGAGAGGCATTGGAAAGGAAGCTCGCTCCGGAAGTGACCCTTAGCCCCTCATCTGCTCCCGCCGCCAGCAGGCTCTGCACAGCAGTCTGGTCTTCTCCTGAAGCGTTTGTGGCCTGAGCGAACGCGGTGAGCGCCTGCGCACCACGATGTTCCTGGCGAAATACGTTAGCCTGCGCCAGCAGGTACTGGTAATTTGGCTCGCTGTCTGCCGAACTCTTCACTGCGGCGAGCTCGCCCCGCGCCCTGGCGGTATCACCGATGGCAAGGTAATTGTTGGCCAGGCCAACCCGCACGGAGATATCGGGTGCGCCCGCTGCCTTGGCGCGCTGCAGGTACGACTGCGATAGCTCGTACTCATGCATACCACGGAATACATCCGCCGTTTCAATGTATTGGTCGCCAGTGACCGGCGTCGTCTCACCCGCCTGCGCTTCCATTACGGCCAGGGCAATTTGCCTGCTCGCATCATCCTCACGGCCTTGTTGTGCCATCAGGTTAGCAATCGCCAGGCGCACACCTACGCGATCGCTGTCGGGCGTGACCAGCGCTTTGCGAAAGCGCGTCATGGCTGCATTCTGGTCTCCCATCGTGCTCAAAGCCTCACCCGTGGATACATAAATGCCGCTTCGCGCTAAATTCTCATAGCTCGACGCTGCGGGTGTTTGCTCGGCGTGCTGCTCAGCTAACTGCACATATCGCAGGCTTTGCTCCCGGTCCTGCAGGTTCGCGTAGGCGCGCGCCAGGATCGCGTATACCAGCGGGTCGCCGGGAGAAAGCTTCTCCGCCGTCAGCAGCTGGCCGATTGCATCGTGGTACCGGCGCTCCGAAAATAACGCATTGCCCAGACCAAGGTAGAGTGATCCGTCATTGGGAGTGAACCGCAGGGCGGCACGATATTCGGTGGTGGCTTTCTGCAATATCCCCTCTCGCCCATATGCGGTTGCCCGAATCACGTGGATGGCCTTCGAGTCGCCCATCTCCTCCTCGGCGAACTGAGCGTGTCGCAAGGCTGCCTGGGGCTTTTTCAAATCGAGATCGGCAAAAGCAAGACCCAGGTGCGCCTCACCGTTCTTCGGTTCTCGCTTAAGGGCAGCCTCGAAAGCGGCTGCCGCGGGCTGGGGCTGGTGCAGGTCGTTCAACACGTAGCCGAGGTTTACATAAGCCGTTACCACTTCAGGATTTCGCTTGAGTACCTCACTGAAATCCGTTCGCGCCAGAACCAGCTGCCGGTCGTGTTTGTGCACATAACCAGCCAGAAGCGGAATGTCCGGCTCCTTTGGAAAGAGCTGGTCGTATTCGTAGGTCAGCTTTAGCAGCTGGTCGTACTGGTGGAGGTTAAGCAGATCGTAACCGAGATAGACTACCCCGTCTCTGTCGTCAGGCAGCAATTTGATCACTTCCCGGCCGACATCTGCCGACTGCTGATACTCTCCTTTGAAACTCAGGTACCGCTCTTTTTCGAGGAGAACCTGAGGTTCCTGTTGCATCTCGTCCGTAGCGCGGTCGAGCCAGGTTGAGGCCAGACTGAGTTGGTGCGCCTCGATCGCAGCGTTCATTCCTCCAGCCACAATGAGCGCTTTATGAGGGGCTAGGGCATATGCCTTAGAATAAGCAACTTGGGCCTTTATCAGGTCGCCGCGGGCGGTGTACAGGTCGCCCAACGCCAGATAGGGCACGTACAAAGCAGGGTCCGCTCGCGCCAAGCGCTGGAAGTATCTTTCCGCTTCCCGGTCATCTCCCGCAAGACGAGAGGCATAACCAAGTGAGGTCAGCGCGAAGCGATTGACGGGATCGATGGTGAGGATTCGCTTGTAGGTCGCGATCGCTTGCCCAGTGCGCCCAAGTCTCATCAATAAGTCTCCATCGAGCTGCAGATTACTGGGATCGTGGGCATTGAGGGACAGAGCTTCCGTCATATCAGTGAGCGCGCTATCGAGCTGGCCGGCGTTCATCTTGATGAGAGCTCTCAGACGCAGGAACTGCGCTCTGTTGGGACCCTGGTCGTCAAGAGCGCCGATGGCCGTCTGCGCTGTCTCGAGCTCGCGCTGGGCTGCGTCTGAGTTCTTGAGGTCTTGATAGAGCCGCATCAGATCCATGTGCAGTTGAATGCCGTAAAGGGGGCCCTCGACAGGACTTTCGGGCAAGCTGGCAATGGCCGCGGCATACTCCCGCACGGCGTCGCGATCGCGCTCCTCAAGGCGGGCAATCTCTCCCCGAATGGCGTGCAGCCGGTAATAACCGGAATTGATCTCCGTGGCGCGCTGCACAAACTCGTTCGCACGTCCGATTGAGCCGACGGCAACTTCAGCTTGTGCCGCTGAAAGTTGCAGGCCCAGGTCCCGGGGGAGTGCATCGGCGGCTTCTACGTACAATCGCGCAGAATCATTCAACTTACCATCCAGCTGGTAGGTGTACGCGAGTTCAGCCTTGATGTCCGGGTTGGGGTCGGTGATGGAGGTGAGGGCGGCGATCGCCTGCGGATAGTCTCCAACTTCACGGTAGTATCCGCCCAGCGATCTCTGCACGTCGGGGTCGTCAGGGGCGTGGTGCTTCGCCAGGTCAAGATAATGACGAGCAATATCCATTTGCTTCAGGCGTTGATACGAGAGTGCCATCAGCAACTCCGATCGCGCGCCGGGCGCGTAGTGCTCCGCTCTACCCAACCAATCGATCGCCCCGGTGTAATCTCCCGACCTCATGTAGAGCTCACCGAGCAAAACCGCATCTTCTCTGTGCCAGGGATTGGAAGCAAGCAAGTGTTTCAGCATAGGCTCGGCTTCGTCGCTTCGACCCATCACGCTGTAGGTCTGTGCCAGACCCGAAAGCCCCTCGTGCGAACCAGGATTGAGACGAAGACCTCGCTGATACGCTTCTGCCGAAAGCTGAAATTTAGCGTCGAGACGGGCCGTGTAACCAAGTAAAAACCATAGTTGGGGATCCCCTGGTGCAGCCTGGGCCGCGCGTTGTGCATAGTCGACGGCGAGCGTATGATCCCCGTGCTCGAGCGCGACTTCGGCGGCACGCGCGAGTCGTGCGTTTTGGATATTCGATCCCCACCCCAGCTGTTGGCCCGCAGAGGACGCCTGGCCCTTGGCGGCGTCAGGCGACACACTGAATACCTGTCCCTTGGCAGGGAAGACAAGAGTGATAAGCAAGGCGAGAAATGTAATATAAACGCGAAGCATGTAGGACCAGTCGTTTGTGTCTACCGCATTAAATGCGACCCTGGCCTTTATCAACGAATTTGATGCGGAAAAAAATCCGCACGTTGGATCGATCCTAACCCAGGAGTCTGTGTCATAAAAGGGTTTGATTGGCAACCCCGGAAGTTTTGAAAAAACCTCCAACCAAGAATTTTTACCTTACGCGAAGAGACGACGTAATCTAGCAAAAGCAACAGTTCAACAGTTGCCGGAAGATCTTTCTTCAAATGGTTTGCGAGGGCGCCTTGCAGAGAACTGAAGTTGTCGCACCTTCACCTCCTCCAATACCCATGAGCGCCATCCTCATGGCGGCCCTGGTGGTTCACCTGCCTCTTCTGCTGATGAAATTGCCGTTGAAGTCGTATGACACGAACTTTCATATCTTCTTCGCTTCCCATTACGTGCACTATTGGTTCAACCCCTGGAACGCTAAATGGTATGCGGGGTTCTCCCAGGCGACCTATCCTCCTCTGCCCCAGCAGTGGGTGGCCATCGTATCACGCATCACGGGCCTCGATATGGCATATATGGTCGTGCAGTTGGCGGCCATATTGTTGCTGGCCGTGGGCGTGTACCGCTTTTCTTTACTCTGGGTCAACGAACGCGCTGCGTCCTTCGCCGCCCTGGCCAGTATCCTGCTCGGCTCGGAAAGCTTCCTGGTTTATTCCGCCGGGCAATTGGCGACCACGTCTGCAGCACCAATTTACCTGAACGCACTACCGTATCTCTATGAGTGGACTCGGCATGGTAACTGGCGGTCCTTCCTCAAAGGCAGCGTGCTGTTCACGGCTGCTGCCGCCGCTCACCATGCCACCCTGCTCTTTGGGTCGATGTTCTTTGCGTTGCCGGTGCTGGCTTTGGTGGTTCTGGACCGCGAAGAAGGCCGGCGGGTTTCGATACCCGCCTTTATCTTTCGTACGGTCTTCATTGCTGCGATCGTGGGGGCAGCGATCGCTATCGTTCTTCTGCCTTTCTGGATTGCACTGATTCACTATCCAGTCACTCAAACTCCCATTCCACATGCCAGCCGGGCAAACTACATACTCAGTCCGGAGTGGGGGCTGAACTACTTCGTCGTTCCCTACGGGGCTTTGATATTGGCTTTGCCATTCATCGTGCTTCGGGGCTCCACCGTCGGCCGCCTTCGTCCCCTGTTGCTGGGTTTCTGGGTGGCGTTTCTGGTAGGGCTGGGCGGGACCACTCCCGTCGGACATCTACTGCTGGGCCGAGCCTACGAGGTGCTGACGATGGAGCGCTTCAGCTATTGGGCGACTTTACTTGCCCTTCCCTTCGTGGGACTTCTGGCCACGGAACTTATAGACAGATATCGCATGCGGGGAGCGGTCGGCCTGATTGTGGCCGCGGCTCTCAGCTGCGCGGTCGCGGTCGCGTGGTCAACCTGGCGGCCGGCGGATGCCTCAGATTTCAAAGTAGATTCGGTCGCCTCGTGGCTCAATCGTGACGGCCATGACAATTACAGATATCTGACTCTGGGATTTGGCAACAAAATTGCCCGGCTCGCGATGATGACGGATGCGAGTAGCGTCGATGGCGAATGGAATTCCGGGCGCATGCTCCCGGAGCTCACTCGCTATGGCGCGGGGCCCCTTACCAGCTCGAAATATTACGGGCCGCCGGGGCTCGATGCGTTGCGGGGGATCCTGCAGCACGCCGACCGTTATGGTCTTAGGTGGATCTTCGTGAGGGATCCGTATTACGATCCTCTGCTGTCGTTCGCAGGATGGCGCCGGGTGGACGACCTGGAAGACAAGACCATCATCGTGTGGGGCAAAGACGGGGTGCCACCTGCCACGCCGGTAAACGCGCCCCAGATGCCTCCTGCCTGGCAAGGCATTTTGTGGGGGACGCTCCCCTTCGGCAGCAGCCTTCTCGCCATTCTGGTCGTGTTCCTCCCGGAAAAACGGCGAGGCCAGCAAGACGAGCGGAGTGCTCACGTCACGGATGAGAATTTGCTGCCGGGGAGACTCGTATCGTGAAGACTGGTATGATTCTCGCAATCTTGGTTGCCGGCACGACCATCGCTTTGATCGTGTTAGGTACACTCTGGCCTAATCCATCCGCAGTCGCCTTTGCCGGTGGGAACAGCGTGCTTCGTCCTCCTACTACCCCGGAAGCAGCAGCCGGGAACCTGGCGCAGAACATTGGCCGCCAGGATTGGGGCAGCGCGTACTCCAGTCTCAGCAACAAAGCTGAATTTACTGAGCAGGAGTTCGTGCACGACCTGACCGGGTACTATCCCAGCCTTCGCACCTTTGCGACGCTCGAGAACTTCGAATTGCGCCCGCTTCATGCCGCCGCAAACGAGGCAGACTTTCAGCTCCGCTTTCGCTGGTCTACCGTGGTTGGCACGTTTATGGACGTGCGCAACGTGCGCGTGGTCAAGGCAGGGGATCGCTGGGAACCCGAATGGCCCCTGCTCAAGGAAGCCAAGGTGCCGCCACAGGTGATCGCAGTGACGTATCTCCGCTGGGATGTGATCTACCGTGGCGCGGGAGATGACTGGGGAACCCAGGACGTTGAAGCGCCCCACGTGCGAATCGTGGACATGCACCCGGTGGAGCGTAGCGACGGCGTAGTAATCCTGGGCGAACTGCTCAATGAGGATGTGGTGCCCGCATACGTTTCGGTCAATGCCACACTCCTTAGAAAGAATGGCTCGGCCATCGCGACCGAAGGAAGCTTTGATAAGATCTCGCACCTTTTGCTGCCCAAGCAGGTCACTCCGTTTTTCATCACCTTTGCCAACGCGTCGCTCTCCGATGTGGGCAGTGTGCGCATGGAACCTATTTCAACACTGGTCCCGGCCTCGGCAGATCCGGTCATTGAAATCGAGAACCAGCGATTGAATCCTGCGCCGGATGCGTCCTTTTCAGGCCAACTGGTCAATCAAAGTGGCCAGGTCGTGAATGTCGCGCATGTGCTCGCGACCTTTTATGGCAAAGGCGGCCAACCGGTTTGGGTGGCCGATCAATATATCGACCGCGCATTGCTGCCACAGACCCCGGTTCCGTTTGACATCCATATCCCTCAGGATCTCGCCCATCAAATCACAAGTGAGCGGGCGGTGACTGCATCCTACAGTTCCGGGGGGCTCTGATGAGGTTGAGGTTGGCAGGTCTGCTCGGCGCATTCGTCTTCTGCAGTATGCAACCGGCTCTAAGCCAGGAAATGAAATTGCCCAAAGCCGTCGCAGCGGGACAGGCATTCTCGATTGAGAGCACGGGTAGCGGCAAGGCGGTCTTGTATGTTGTCGGGCTGGGGCAGGTAATCAGGCGCGATGTGCAGTTGGGCCAGATGGAATCCTTTCCCGCCGGAACTCTTTACAATGCCGGTCATTACCTGGTTTTTCTGGTGGGAGCTTCGTCGCAACAGAGCGGCTCCTTCGATGTGGTGCCGGAAGACCAGGCTGCCGCTCTTAGTTTCCTCGCCAAGCCTTCCCGTCTTCCCGTGGGTCAGCGTAAAGGGATCAGCGGCGCGGTGTTCGTCTTCGACGCCTATCAAAATCTTGTCACGGCGCCGTTGCCGGTCTCCTTTGAGCTCTCAAACCAGTTGGGTGCTACCCAGGCACGCACAGTGGTCAGCCGCGACGGTTCTGCGTGGACAGAGATGGATTCGTCCACCAAGGAAGGCGCTGCCAAATTTGTCGCTCGCGTGGGTGGAGTCTCCAGCACCCGCGTGATACAGCAGGTCCCCGGCGAACCGTGTGGGCTGACCATCAGCGCCCAGCCGTCGGGCCAAAGGATCGAACTGGAAACAGCTTTGGTGCACGATTGTAGCGGGAACGAGGTGCCCGATGGCACCATCGTCACCTTCACCGAAACCTACCATGGCAGTCAATCGACCGTAGACGTACCGCTCAAACATGGAGTTGCGCGGGTAGAGATGCCGGCCTACAACGGAGCAAAAATCTCCGTGGCCAGCGGAGTTGTCATGGGGAATGAGATTCGCTGGCCGAAATGACTATGATCAAGTCGCTCCTGTTAGCCTGTGCGTTTTCTTTCGCGGTCCCGGTTTTCGCGGCCGGCCAAAGTGCGATTCGCGTAGAGCCCAGTAATCTGCATGGACCGCGGCCGCTTGAAAAGCAGACGGAAGCAGCAGCCATTCGCGACTACCTGCAAGCCTGGGAAGCCTTGCGCAGTGCACTGGAGCAAAATCGCCCAGACCTGCTGGAAGCAGACTTTGTTGGGACGGCCAAAGATAAGCTTGCCGGCACAATTCAAGACCAAACCCGGTTAGGGATGCGCACTCGTTATCAGGATCGTGCGCACGATATTAAGGTAACGTTTTACTCGCCGGAAGGGTTGTCTATTCAATTGGTAGACAATGTAGAGTATGACGTACAGATTCTCGACCATGACAAGGTTCAGGGAACAGAGCGAGTGCATGCACACTATATCGCCGTCCTGACCCCCTCCGAGGTGCGATGGAGAGTGCGCGTCTTGCAGGCGGCGTCCCAATAAAGGTTAATAACTTCAGGGCTTCCCCTGTTGACCAGGGGCGCTCCCGGCTCGTAGATTCGGCATAACGTTTGCCTGCGAACCGGATCCACAGCTCGCAATACCCCGTTCGATGGCCGAGCCCTCTTCGTAGTCGTTCCAGGTCTCGACCAGCAGAAAGGGTATGGGATCATCCGCGCGATAATACTTCTTCCACAAGTTGAAAGTGTCAGTGAACGTTTGCCCGCAGCGGGCTGATATGTGACGATTCAGACCCCAGGAAGCCTTGCTGTCATCGAAGCTGGCCCAGACGCCGCCAACGATAATTTTGTCCGCATATTTTGACTGCATGGTTTGATAGAAATTGGTCAGGGATTGCTCTCCCCAGTTGCTCCCATCCGTCGCCCACCCTTGGATCCAGGCATAAAAACCGTCGAAGGCATTGGCGTACTGCCCGGGATCGTTTTCATAGATGAGCCAGGGCGGAGATTCCCATTTGTTTACCAGCGCACGCACCTTGTCCCAGTCGGTGTGGCCTCCCTTGGGGAAAATAAAGATCATGGGACGGCCTTGGTAGGTCAGGTAGGCATGGCTTCCGGCAGCCTTGGAGGAAAGATAAACCTCATGAAACATGGTGAGATCCGCCATCGTCTCGTCCGTCGCTCCGTCTTCCTGATCGGTTTCGTCATACATGATAGCGACGTGGAAATTTTCTTTGGCGGCCTCGGTCTGCATCAAGGCGTAGGTGCGATCGTTGAAGGGGTCGCGGTCGCCATACCAATCCACCACGAAGGCAGAAATGCCCATTGCAGCCGCCTGTTGAATTTGGTTGCGTAGGACTGCTGGATCGTGAGATGAATAACCAACGGAGATGTGTCTGGGGTGCCCGAACCAGGGTTCGTACAACGCCAGGATTTCTGGCGAGGATCCCGTGGCGCGGTACTTCAACCGTTGCGGTTGGTTTGCTTCCGTAGAGGAGCATCCGTGCGGCAGCAGCAGAAGGAACAGTAGAGCAGCGCTTGCGCGAAATAACATAAAGAGACGATTAGAAGTACTTTGAACTATTTTGGGTTGTCAGCCTTGAATCACTAGTCCTCATCATTCTCGGGTTACAGCAGCCGGAATCCTGGATTTCGGCATCGAATTAGTATCGCACTGTTTTTGGGTCCTCGCTCCGGACCGTGCTGATTTTGCCAGCTCGGATTTTCGGCTAGAGCGATCCGCTTGAGAGTTGGAGCTTCAGACGTGATGGCTAGTCACATTCAGAAGCCGAAAACGCTGCAAGCCCGCATCATAACGGGAAGCGTCATCCTGCTCTCGGGCTCTGGACTTACCACCGCAATCAACCTTGCCTACAACATTGCAGTGGCGCGGTTTCTTGGCCCGAAAGGTTTCGGCCATGCTACCGCCGTCTACACACTCCTCACACTGATCTCCGCGGTAACGCTATCCTTCCAAATTATCTGCGCCAAGTTCGTGGCGCAAGAGAGTTCGCCGGAGGCAAAATTTGCGGTCTACCGCGGCTTTCACGTTGGGTCGTGGATCTGCGGCCTTTTGGTTGGAACGGGACTATTGGTCTATCAGAGAGGAATCACCAGTTACCTTAACTTGCCCAGCCCGGTGCTGGTTGCCCTGCTAGCCATAGGAGCAGCTTTTTATGTTCCGCTGGGAAGCCGCCGGGGCTTCACCCAGGGCGCTTATGGTTTCGGTCGCCTGGCGAAAAATCTCGTCCTCGAAGGATCTGTACGGCTTGGTGGATCTCTCCTTCTGGTCCTGTTGGGCTTCGGCGTCCGGGGCGTCATCGCAGCCAATGCCGCAGCCATTGCGGTTGCCTATTTTGCTATTGCTCCAGAGCATGCCCCGGCGACTCGCAATCCACTTGCCCTGGGCTATGCTGTTCGGGAAGCGTTGCAGGCCCTGGTCTTCTTTTCCGGCCAGGTGCTGATCAACAACTGTGACATCGTGATGGTCAAGCACTTTTTCCTGCCTGCATCGGCAGGACTGTATGCTGCCATCGCCATGGTGGGGCGAGTGATCTTTTCCTTTTCCTCGGCTGTCGTGAATAGCATGTTTCCTCTGGTAGCGGGTACTCGTGAAGAAGAGAGAAAAGACCTCAGAGTCATCGCAACTTCGCTGCTGCTGGTGCTGAGCATCGGTTCTGTGCTGGCCCTTGGCCTGCGCCTCGCACCGGCCTGGCTCTGGACGGCCTTCTTTGGGCCTGGTTTCAGCATCTCTGGAGAATACGGGCTTCCGTATCTTTTGGCGCTGTACGCCATCACCACCGTGGTGTATTCGCTTAGCGTCGTAATCATCACCTACGAGATGTCGTACAAAATTGCGAATACCAGCTGGGTTCAGCTGGCGTTCAGCGGTGTTCTTATTGCCGGCATATACCGCTTCCATGACTCCTTGCGCCAGGTCATCCTGGTTCAGCTGGTATTGATGGCTGTCCTGCTTGTGCTGGTGGCGATACCTTTCCTGATTGACTCGCTCACCGATTCAGAGAAGCCGGGATACGGTGCACTCTCTCGGCCGATACGGGTGATTCGGCGCGCCTCGGAAGATGAGGTGATAGCGGAGTTTCTAAAGAGTGATTTCCGCAATCCCGCGTTCCGCGATCATCACGAATCGCTACGCGATATGGTCCTCGCGCCTAACCTCGACGACGCCAACGAGAACGCGACTCGCCGGGCTCTGTTCTTCCTTCGGCACTTCTCCTTGTGGAAAGAGCTCCCGGAAAAAACAGAATGGTACGAGGTGGAAATCAAAGCGGAGGACCTTAGCCGGATCAGGGTCTTTCCCCGCGCCCAGTGGCGTAAGCTCGCACACGGTGACTTTTCGATCAATGAGATTGTCGAACGTATACGCACACGTCGAGACGCCATCGAAAGCAGATTTGTGGCTAAGATCGCCGCAATACGTGATTGGCTGGTACAGGAGAATACCGTTGGCGCGGTACTGCTGATCGGTGTCAACGAGAGCGAAGCGCTTACCGTGCTGGATGGTAATCATCGTTTGGTAGCGGCCATGCTGGCATCGCCGAGCAAGGTGCAGAAGCTCCGGTTTTTGTGTGGCCTCTCACCGCAAATGTCGGAGTGCTGCTGGTACAACACGAACGTGGTTACACTCCTGCGATATGGGAGAAATGTATTGAGATACCTGGTACGCAATCCGGAGGGCGAGCTGGAACGCTTCTTGCAGACGACAGGGTAAGTTAAATCAAGCAGTGTTGAATAAATATCGAATGGATGAATTGCCTCTTTCCCGGGTCTCGACTCCGTTCATGGAGCAACGAACATAGTGGGAAACCTGGGGCAAATGGGTACATGACAATGCAAATGCGTGCTGTGACAGTAGGACAGTTACCGGGGACCTTGAGCGCAGAACAGGGGCGGACCTTTCTTCGCGAAATGGAAAGCTATCTTCATGTTGATCGTCCTCGCCTGGTGCTCGACTGTTCTGATATACGCCAACTCGACAAGCCTCTCGTCCTTTTGCTGCTGACTTGCCTTGAAGAGGCCATGAAACGTAATGGCGATGTCAAGCTCGCGGCCATGCCTCAGGAGGCAAAAGAGGGTCTCAAACAATTAGGGATGAGTCACCTGTTCGAGATCTTCGATACGGTGGTGGGCGCGGTAAACAGTTTCCGCAAATTCCCCGAGGGGTCGGTTTCGCACTCAGCTGTGCCTGAGTTCACAGATCAGGGCTCAGAAAGTGCAGCGTAGGAGGCTCCGGCCTGTCGCTCGCTGCCTGGTGATCCTCTTGCTGGCCGCATGCACGGACACAGTCGTAGCAAGGCCACAGCAGGTTGACACAGCCCCGGCGCAGTCGCCATCACAAACCTCCGACAGTGCAACGCCGGGCCCGGACGCACACCCTTCTCCCGCCCAAACACCATCTGGTAACACCGGTTCTACGGCTCCGCAGCAACAGCCAACCGCTCCCCAGGAGCCGGTTGGCACGGCGGCCGCGCCGTATGAGAAGGTCACCGGTGTACCGGCGTCGAGGCCTGCCGGAGCAGCAATTGCACCGGCAAAGCAAAAGCGATCACGCTCGATCCTGATCAAGGTCGGACTCATTGCGGCCGCCGGCGTTGCCATTGGAACGGTTGTGGCTCTCTCAGCTGCCAGCTCCAGTAAGCCACATTGAACAAAGACGCTGAGAGTGTAATTGGGGGCAAGAGCATGCGTGCAGCCCAGGACAAGAGGCCACCCAGGCTGGTGAGTTTTTCCGGCATCGACGGGGCAGGCAAGAGCACTCAGATCGAAAGTCTCTGCGCCCGCTTGAAAGAGGCTGGATTGCGCGTTGAGCTGATCACTTTCTGGAACGACATTGCAAAGTTGACCCGCATACGGGAAGCAACCGGGCACGCTCTCTTCAAAGGCGATCAAGGTGTTGGCACTCCGGCCAGCCCAATTAGCCGGCGCGACAAGAATGTTCAGTCACCGCTCATGACTGCGGTAAGGCTTTGTTTGTACCTTGTAGATACTGTGTCGCTCCGCCGGGTCGCGAAGAGAGCGGCTAAGTCCGATGCTGATCTGGTAATCTTCGACCGCTATATCTACGACGAACTCGCCAACCTCTCGCTGCGCAATCCGGCCGCAAGGCTCTATATCCAGCTGATCACGAAGCTCGCCCCGAAGCCGGACCTCAGCTATTTGCTTGATGCCGATCCGGTCCAGGCGCGTACTCGAAAGCCCGAATATCCGATCGAATTTCTCCATGCGAATCGAGCCTCGTACATGGCTCTCCATGACGTAACAGGAGCGATGACAATCATCGCGCCCATGCCCGCGCAAGAAGTGCAGCGACAGGTTTGGAAACACTTGTCAACGCTGCTATCCCCAGCAGAAATGAAAGACGAACAGCCGGATACGCTCGTTGACAACGGAGAACCTGGTATTCCGGCGCGACCGGAAAAGCGGCACTCCTTGCCAACCGGACGGTAGTTTCGCCCACCTGTGCCCGCTGTGGTTCTAGAAGGTCAATAGTAGGTAAGGCTCAAGTTGTCCAGGTATGTCTTATTGGCGGACTGGGCAGAATTCCCGTCCATTTGATAGTTGAGGGTGACACCCCACCAATTGGAGTCGGAGACGCCCGGGGGATACGTCTTTTTCAGAGGGTAGGTGGTTCCATTCAGTTCGATTGACTCGTAGAGCAGGCTATTGTCCGATTCCCGTTGTGCCTGGATGGTCACATGGTTCCATCCGTTGATAAAATGACACGGTACGCCCGCTGAAACCCATCTGCCGTTCACGTTATCCCAGATGTCCCAGTCCCCGTCGCCAAGATTATTGCACTGGTGACCCCAGATCATCCCCGCACCGTTCATGTACATATTGATATCGAATTCCAGTGCCTGCGTGATAGTGGCATCTGAGACATAAAATTCGGTGTCGTATACGAAGTTATGCAGCGTGGGAAGAAGGGTATGTTTGGCATCGGGCAACTGGGGTGAGTTTTGCCCGATTAACTGAGCCGAAAACAGGACGTCGGCATAAGCCATTTTTGGAGTGATGCTGAACTGGGTCGCGTTCCCACTCAGAGAGGGCGAGGGGACGCCGTAATCGATCAACCAGGAAATTCCGGGGCATGGCGCAGGACAATCAGCGAGGGTTGGCGGTACCTGCCCCCAACTCTGCCAGTTTCCCGAAGCCGTCTGGATATCTGAGATTGTGGTTCCAGCAGATGTGCCACTTCCATTGTTACCAGAACCTCCATTTGTGCCAGAACTTCCATTTGCACCAGAGCCTCCGTTTGTACCAGAAGCTCCGCTGCCAGTGGAGCCGGCAGTGGAGGTGGAGGAAGAGGGTGAAGCGTTACTTGCTGAGTTGCCAGACGCGCACCCGGTAACGATACAAACGATAAGCGCAATGCATAGCAAGATCAGTCGGTTCATAGTCCCTTCGGCCCACTGGCGGACCGGCGGCGATTTCTTATGAGCCGCGGGTGGCTCATGTTGACTTAATTAAACTCAGTTATGGCTGCGATCTATCTAGCAGAGCGCGACTACACGAAGTCTCTGGACCGTGGCCAGGGATCGTCGCGGTGCAGCTTTTCAAGAAGTATTAAGTGGAAGTGTGAGCGCGCGGCTCCGCAGGATCAATTGAAAAAGCCGTAGGATAGGTGCCGAAGGTAATCGTTCCGCCTTGAAAACGTTCAGCAGCGAGCGCTGCCCGGCTCATTCTCTTAGGTGCAGTCCGCCGTCAGGAAACCTCATCCCAGATGTGACATCACCGCGGGAACGATGACGACTTAGTGGACGAACAGACGTATACCCGGATCCCATGAACGAAGAAGTGCTGGCGAAGGCCTGGAGGCTTGCAGTCTCAGCATGATTGTGTCCCGGGAACAATTCGCAATCGTCACCGGGACTTATCAGACGGCTGTTATTTCAGTTCGACTCCATCGTTTGCTACTCTGCCGCCGGTTACCAGCGGGTGATGGTCATGTTATCCACGTACACGGCGGGTGAGCCACTTGAGCCAAGGCCTCCCACCTGTAAGTTGGTTAGCAGCGCCGGGGCCCAACCGAGTGCGAATGCCGAGTTCACTGTAGCGTTAATGTTCGACTGGGCGCCGTCGAACCACACCGAGTGATACGTGACATTGCCGGATTCGTCGCGGGAATAGTAGACCTGGACGTGATGCCAGGTGTTGATGCTCCAGGAACGCGGATTGCAATAGGCACCGGAGTGTACCCACTGATCACTGGGTGCAGTGGGACTACCCGCATTTCTTGTGTAATCCCAGGTGCTCGTGTAACCGTCGCACTGGAATCCAAAGAGCGCCGTCTGACCATTCTGCATGGTTTGATTAAGGTCCATTTCCAGGTTACCAATTTGACTGGAAGAACCGGTCAGGTACACCCACGTGTCGTAGAAGAAGTTCGTGGAAGCTTCATCGTCTCCGAATACGACACTGTAACGCTCACCGCCTGAGTTTGCGAACTTAGTTACAAACTGGCGCGCGTGGCCGTTTTGAGAAGGCGAGCTGACGATGCTCATGCTTCCACTTGCAGAGCCAATACCGGCGCTGCTGTCGAAGGCCGCCATCCAGTTGCTCAGGCTTTCAATGCTGCTGACGCTGAGGGCACTCGAGGGAACGACAGAAGCAGTGGCTGGACCTGTGACGGTGATGTCGACATCCGTAACGCATCCGGCGCCCTGATTACCCCAGGCCTTCACATGCAGCGTGTGGGAGCCACTTGCTGCTGAGGCACGGGTATTCAGAGAAGTGCCGCTCACAATGGTTGTGTCTGTGCTGTTATCGAGGGAATAGCCCATGGAAATCACGGGCTGAGAGGAGCAGGTTGGGGCATCCGCAGAAAGGTTAAACTGCGACGAGACGTCAGCACCACTGCTGGGACTGACAACGACAATGCTTGCGAAAGCGGGCACGGCCGCCGGAAGTGTGAACAGGAGGGCGGCGGAAAAAACTTTATTCATATCGATGAGCCTTATGCGAATTGAATTTTGCCCGAGCATGCGGGACTTCGTTTAGGTCCGAGTGAGGCTCCGCCCGACGCGCATTTGTGCGGGAGAAGCCGACGAAGCTAGTTGCAATGGGCTTGTCTGAGCGAGGACAACTTGCGCCTGAGCGGAAACTCGACAACCTCTTATTCCATGTTCCGGGGCTGCGAGAGCTATACCTCTGCAGCCCGTCTCGGAAGATGGCTCAAGTGCGCAGCGTAAGGTCAAGGCTGAATGGCAGGGACGCTCCCCAGTGGTCGCGCATAATCCTGTCTGGTTCAGTCACTGATCTCAAGCTCACGGGCAGAAGATCATAATTAATTTCTAGACGAATCATACACAACCATTTGCCGCGGAAAAGCCCTCAGCTGGAAATTTGTAAACAAAATTATGAAAGAAGGCGGCCGATTCCGCGCGATGCGAAAATAGTTCCCGATGAAGCAGTAATTATGTCGCGCGGGCTGGTTCGAATTACACGGTGTTGTTTTTTGGCAACAATGGCGTCCAGCCGTTTATCGGAAACGGATCTGTCACTGTGTTGAACGCGGCAATCGTCTATGGAGATAGTCTCAAGCGGTGTGATCAGTGGCGAGAATTGGATGGAAGATATCGATTCTTATGGAGCACCGGGCGGGAATTGAACCCGCGAATACTGGTTTTGCAGACCAGCGCGTTAGCCACTTCGCCACCGGTGCTCATCTCGTCGCTCTGAGGGGCAGCCTCGCTGATTAAGGCTGCCCTCAGAGTTTACCTATTTTGCCTGGGCGGCAAGATCCTTTCTTGCCAGGTACCAGGTTTCAACCGCCAGGCCCGCTCCGCCTCCGTTGGTGCGCTTGCGCGCGTCTTCAACCGTAACCGGCGCCGGGACGATGACAGATTCTCCGCGCTTCCAGTTTGCAGGTACCGAGACCCCATTACCGTCAATGGTCTGCAGCGCCTCGAAGATTCGGATCAACTCATCTACATTACGCCCCAACTGCATCGGGTAGTAAACGATGGCGCGGATATTCTGCTTGGGATCGATGGCAAAGACTGCCCGTACCGTGGCCGTGTCGGAGGCTGCCTCATGCACCAACCCATAGGCCTGCGAGACCTTCTGGTCGAGGTCGGCAACGACGGGAAACTTGACTTCCACACCGGCGTTGCGCTCGATGTCGCGCACCCAGGCGATATGCGAGTAGATGCTGTCAATCGAGACCCCGATTAACTGCACGTTCAGTCGTTCAAAGTCATCTGCCCGGCGGGCGAATTCGATGAACTCCGTAGTGCACACCGGTGTGAAATCGGAGGGGTGGGAAAAGAGCAATACGTATTTGCCCTTGGTAGTGTAGTCGCTCAACTGGATAATGCCGTGGGTGCTCTTCGCTTGGAAGTCAGGCGCCTGCTCAAGGATGCGTGGGATGCGTGATTCGGTGCTCATGTGGGTTTCCTCATCGAGACTTGGTTGGGAGTTGGTCTGCCGGGCGTTGTTCCAGGCTTGCTTCCAAGCACGAGGAAACCCGCGGCGGGACCAGCTGCGGGTGAATTAGCCTTGTATGTCAGGATTCGAAGCTTGCGATTCGATCTAGAAACACACCCGCAGCGAGCAGCAGCGACAGCTGCAACAGAGAGAGCCCGGGCGGTGAGACGTGTTTGCCATTGCGCAAGTAGGAAGCAGCGGGGTGGCTGACTTCGACTGGTCCTAGCATAGAACCCGGGGCATGAGGTGTCAAACCTGAATTTTTCCGATGAGCCAGGCCGATCGTCGCGCGCTGCACCAGGTGCAGGAAATTAAGAAAGTGGAGACGCTGGCCAGCAGGTGAAGAGATTTTTATTTCGGAGCAGCACTGATCTTGCAGCAAAAGAGCGCCTTTTCCTTGAATGATTCACATGCTTTCAACAGGGCTGATCACGCGCATACGCAACACTGGCAACAGGACGCTCTTTCGCGGTGGAACTGGCGCAAAAAAACCTGCAGCACTTCGCTTGATCTTCTCCGTTTACACATTGCTTTCATCTTCGTACTCTGTGCAAGCGTTGCCGTCAAGGTAATGCGACTGTCGGCCTTTAAATCTGACAACTGAATTCAGACCGGACGCACTTGGATGCGCGTTGCTGCTGGAGCAAGACCTGCTGTCCTGTTGTGCATGGTGACTGCACACAGGCCCTTGTTCCCGTGGCTCCGCGGCCATCCATGATGCGGCTTATTCCGTTCTCCCCCCAAGCCGGCGGACGCGCACATGCGCTGTGTGCCCGCGTTTCACAGCTCCTTTGAAAGGAGATATCTAGGACTCATGAGGCCAAAGAAAACCATTTTGTGCGTCGACGACAACGAACAGGCTCTTTCCGTTCGCAAATTCATGCTCGAAACTCGAGGATATCGGGTGCTGACGGCGGTCAGCAGTGAACAAGCATTAGAAATGTTTCGCGAAGGAGGGATCGATCTGGTTTTGAGCGACCTGATCATGCCCTATATGGATGGCAACGAGCTCATTCGCCGCATGAAGGAGCTGGCTCCGGAAGTGCCGGCGATCTTGATCAGCGGGAGCGTGAAGGCATTCGATCGCGCCAATCGTGCCGACGCCTTCTTGCCCAAGGGCGCTTGCTCTCCGGTTGAGATGCTGGAGCGGATCCGGGTGATGGTAGCGCGCAAACGCGGCCCCAAGAAGGGGCACGGCTTGCGTCCCCTGATGGGGGAGCGGATCGCAGAGCACCAGCCGGAGCCCAGCGATTCGGTAGTGGTGGGTGTTTGATCGCAGCCAGTGGTCGAGACTTGCGGTTTCAGGCTCTCGACCCCGGATAAAACGCTGCCAGTTACAATCAGGAACGTGCAGCCCATCATTGAAGCGAAGAATGTCAGCAAGATATACCGTGCAGGCAAGGTAGAGGTTCCTGCCCTCCGCAATGTCTCGTTTGCGGTGCCGCCGGGCGAGTTCGTCAGCATTGTCGGACCGTCGGGCAGCGGCAAATCGACGCTGTTCTACATACTTGGCGGCCTGACGCGCGCGACTTCGGGAAGTGTCTTGATCGATGGCGTCGATTTTGCCCAGCTGACCGACTCCCGGCGGACTGTATTGCGCAAGACGAAGATTGGCTTCGTGTTTCAGAAGTTCAATTTACTGCCCACGCTCACGGCACGAGGCAATATCGAAATTGCGCGCGAGATCGCCGGCAGCCACGCCGCACAGGACGGGGAGCTTCTGAACCACCTGAGTGAGATGCTCGGCATAACCGGGCGGCTCGATCACCGTCCCTCGGAGCTTTCGGGCGGAGAGCAGCAGCGGGTTGCCATTGCCCGTGCGCTGATCACGCGCCCTGCCATTATTCTTGCCGATGAGCCGACCGGCAATCTCGACACCGTCAATTCCGATGCGGTGCTGGAGATGCTCAGGCGCTCCAACCAGGAGTTCAAGCAGACGGTGTTGATGATCACGCATAACCCTGAGGCGGCCGCGATTGGAGACCGCATCCTGCATATGCGCGATGGCCGCCTGCTGGACGCATAGGCGGCGTTCGATCCATGACCACCTGGGTACTATTTGCAGGTTTGCCTGGGACGGGCAAGAGCACGCTTGCGCGGGCTATGGCGGAGCGCCTGGGCGCGGCCGTTCTCGATAAGGACCGGGTGCGTGGCACGCTGTTTCCGGGTGTACTGACGGACTACAGCGCCCCACAGGATCAATTGTGCATGCGCGCGATGCTGGAGGCGGCTGCGTACCTGACGGAGCGGCGTAGAGTGAATTACATCTTTTTCGATGGGCGTACGTTTTCTGCGCAGGCTCAGATTGAGGAGGTTTTGCTGGCGGCAGCACGAGCTGGTGCCCGCTGGCGCATCCTGCATGTGAAGTGTGCCGACGCGGTCGCAGAAGAGCGCCTGGCCCGGAACGACCCCGGGCACCCGGCACAGAATCGCGATCCGGCGCTCTATCGCCGGATCAAGCAGCACTTTGAGCCCATCCTGCAGGAGAACCTGGAGGTCGATACGACGCTGGGCACCGATAGGGTGCTGGCCGTCGTCGAGTCGTATCTCGCGGGCCGGGAATAGGCCTCGCGTTGACCCGGCGGTGAGCCGACCGATATACTGCCTCAGGACGTATGCGGGAGTAGCTCAGTGGTAGAGCATCGCCTTGCCAAGGCGAGGGTCGCGGGTTCAAGTCCCGTCTCCCGCTCCAGGTAGCTGCCTTGTTCGCCGCGTTCTTCTCACGGATCCCAGGCGACGGGGGCGACATCGAGAAAATCAGTCTATGATAGCGAATCGAGCCGGATGGGCTGAAAGTCGCAGTTGCCAGACCAGTTTCCGCGCCGACCCGGGCGGTACAATGGTTTAAGAGATGGCGCGGTACCCAAGCGGTAAGGGAGAGGTCTGCAAAACCTTTATGCGTCGGTTCGATTCCGACCCGCGCCTCCAATCTTTTCGGCAATTGAGAACAGAGTAAGTCGTCCCTCCGTCGCAAAAAAAAGTGCAAAACGTACCACCCCCTTCAGATTTCTGCCCTCGTAACCTTCCTTGTTTGCCTGCCCGGTCTCGGATTCTCGAGAATCTCAAGCGTTCCAGCTATCGACAAGGTCGATCGCTAAGATGGATTGCTCGGAGACTGGGCGAGGATCAGCAATACTGAAACTGGCCGACACCTTCTCGCGCCTGTTAGGATGTGCACCCCATACCAACGACCCTGGGCGGCTCGCCTGGCAGGTGCTAGCGGAACTTGAAAAAGGAGATGTCATGTCTAATACCGTGCGCTCTCTCGTTCTTGCGCTGCTGCTCGTTACCGAGACCGGGGCCGAACCGATCAAGCAGCACCCCTCCAATCCGCACTATTACGTGTTTAACGGCCAACCGACTATCCTCATCACCTCTGCGGAGCATTACGGCGCCGTGATCAATCTGGATTTTGACTACGTGGCCTACCTGGATGCGCTAAAGGCCTACGGACTCAACTACACGCGCATCTGGCCGGGCGCGTTGCTCGAAATGGTAGGAGAGTTCACCCGGGATAACACCATGGGTCCCAGACCGGATAGAACGATCGTGCCCTGGTTACGCAGCAATGAGCCAGGCTATGTTTACGGTGGTAACAAGTTCGATCTCGACAAATGGAATCCGGAGTTTTTCGCGCGCCTCAAGGACTTTATTGTCAAAGCGGGCGAGCGCGGCATCGTGGTTGAGATCTGCTTTTTCAACTCCGAGTACACGCACCGTTGGCCTCTTTCTCCCATGTATTACGAAAACAATGTTCAGGGTGTCGGAAAGGGCGATTTCAAAGATGCCCAGACGCTGAAATATCCGGACCTTGTTCAACGGCAGAGCGAATATGTAAGCAAAATCACCCGGGAAGTGAATAGCTATGACAATGTCATTCTGGAGATTTGCGACGAGCCCTCCCTGTACACTCCGGCTGCAGAAGCCGGTCCATGGGTCGGTCGACTATTGGAGGTCGTCCACCAAGCGGAAGCCCCATTGCCCAGGAAACACCTCGTCGCGCAGGAGGTGGAAGGGGGGATCGGAGGCCCAATCGATTTCTCGGGCAGTCCTTTGCTCTCCATCATTGTTGGACAGTACGTGTGGGGACCCGAACAGGGGTCGGCGGCCCAGATGGGAGGACTGAAAGGCCTCGATTACGAATACAGCCATAACAAGCCGATTGAGTTCAACGAAACCCCTTATTACCCATTTCAGTATCGCAAGGGTGATGCCGTGGCAGCTTCGCGGGTGGAAGCGTGGGAGTTTATTGTGGGAGGCGGGGCAAGCTTCAATCATCTGAACTCCCGCTACACGGCTGAGGACCCGGGCGGCAAGGCTCCCGATAACGCTCAAATCCTGGGCGCACTGCGAAGTCTAAAGAATTTCATTTACAGCTTCGACTTCGTCAGGATGTCTCCGGATAAGAATTTTGTGGTCAGCGGAATTCCTGGCGGGACCTTCTGTCGAGGGATCAGCCAGCCGGGAGAGCAGTATGCACTGTACCATCACCACAGCGTGCTGGAAGACTCCACGGAATACTATGTGGTGACTCCAGGAAGATACGCAGAAACTCTGGTGCTCGATTTACCCGGGGGCGCCTACCAGGCGGATTGGGTCGATCCTGCCTCGGGTTCGGTGCTCAACTCCCTGACGTTCACCCACCAGGGCGGCAACAAAGCCCTCATCACGCCCGAGCACGCGGTGGACATCGCTTTGCGCATCAAACGCACTCACTGAAGGTCAGGTCGCCATCATACCGCCATCCACCGCGTAGAAGCCGCCCATACAGTACTCTGCTTCGTCAGAGGCCAGGAAAACTGCCAGACCCGCCACATCCTCCCCCGTGCCCAGGCGCCCGCAGGGAGTCATGGCAAGACGCTGCTGCCGCCTCTTTTCGTCCGACAAGCTCGCCGCGTTCATGGGCGTGTCCATGCATCCAGGGACGATGGCATTCACGCGGATATGATAGCGGGAATAATCAGCGGCCATAGCACGGGTGAGAGCGGTAATTCCCCCTTTGCTGGTGCTGTAGGCGGTCAGGCCCTCAAATCCTCTCAATCCTGTGGGCGAAGCGAGGTTGATGATGCATCCCCGTTGCTGTTTCAGCATATGGGGGATCACGTATTTGGCGCAAAGCCAGGGGCCGCGGAGATTGACCGCCAGAGTGCGCTCCCAGACCTCGGAGCTTAACTCATGCGCGCGTGTGTCCTTGCCGTACATCAGGATGCCGGCATTGTTGAAGAGAATGTCGATGCGGCCATATCGTTTGAGCGTCGCTTCCACCATGGCTTGCACCTCTGCTTCCTCCGACACGTTGGTTGGGATGAAAAGAGCTTCCCCTCGCGCATCATGAATCTCTTGTGCCGTGGCTCGTCCGCTATCGGCATCGATCTCGATGACCGAAACGTGCGCACCTTCCGCCGCGTAACGCAGGGCAACGGCCTTTCCAATCCCCGCCCCTGCGCCAGTAATGATCGCAACCTGGTTTTTCAATCGCATACATTGCTTCGCCTAAAACGTATTTGCGCCCATTCAGAGCTTCTATCAGGATTCCCGGAAATCGATCATGATCGGTTCCTGGCGAAATCCGCGCGTGCGCACCGCAGCATAAATGAATCCGCACACGAACCAGACACCACCAACGATTTTTGCTGCCTTTCCCAGGCCCAGCCAGATGATCGTACAGATCGCAAAACCCAGACCAGGCAGCAGGAAGTCCTTCCAGAAGCTCCTGGGCCGGTCCTCCTGAGAAAGAAAATAGAATTGGCGAATCGTAGCCAGGTTGACCCCCATGAAACCCAGGAAGGCGCCGAAGTTCTGCAACTCTCCGATCAGGTCATAGCGTTTGCCCAGCGAGCCCGCAAACGTAAAGGCTCCGATCAGCACAATGTTGAAGGAGGGAGTATTTGTCTTCGCGCTAAGGTGGGCAAAGAACTGCCTGGGCAGGACGTTGTCTCTTCCCATGGCGAAGAGTAATCGCGCCGCCCCAACCTGTCCCGTCAGGCCGGCCCCCAGGTTGGCGATGGCGAGCAGGATGACCATGGCCTCGAAAAGAAAAACTCCGCCCACCCGGCGCGCGACATCCATAAAAGCGGTTGCCACGTCTGGGAAGGTACGAAAATCCGGCCAGACACGCTGGCCGAGATAGGTAAGCAATCCTCCGAATATCCCGGTGAAGAGACAAACAATCACCAGCGACAACAGCACGTTCCGCTTGGGGTTATGAACGTCTTCAGCGAGGGTGGTTACCGAGTCGAATCCGATATAGGTAAGGGCGGCGAAAGACGTGGCGTGAATGACCGCACCCAGGTTAAACTCTCGCGGATCATAAAAAGGCTCGCTGGAGAACAGCCCTCCCCACCCTTGGTGACCCAGTAAATAGCGGACAGCAAGCGCGATGAAAGCCAGCAGCACCATACCCATGAACACCAGCAGGATCTCGTTGGTCCTGGCCGTGGCGCGGATTCCGCGCACGTTCAGGTAAGTGATCCCAGCGGCAAAGCCCCCGGCGATGAGTACATAAGGAACTTCCGGAAGCATGCGCTGGACAATGAGGGAGCCGTAGATGACGCAGAAAAGAGGGATGGTGAAGTAGTCGAGCAACATGGCCCACCCCGCCAGAAAGCCAAGGTGGGGATTGAGTCCCCTTCCCACATACGTATATGCCGAACCAGCCGCAGGGTACAGGGCCGCCATGCGTCCGTAACTGATAGCGGTCAGAACCATGGCCACCATGGCGAACAGAATTGTGTCGACCGTGTGTCCGCGGGCGCGCACGGAAACGAGGCCAAATACCGTGACCGGGGCACTCGGGGTTACCGCGATGATGCCAAAGACAATCAAATCCCACAAAGAGAGCACCCGGCGCAGGCGCGGGATTCCACGAGTAGCCCCATTGACAGGCGTGTCAGCCAAATTCACCACCTTCTTGAGTGTCTTCAATCAGGGTAGGGTAAGAATACAGGCGGGTTTTAGGAACATTGCGCAATTCTTTGTTGCAAAAGTGCGATCTCCGGCCGGACTTAGCGGGCGGAATCCGAGGCAACCAGTAAGAGGACCCAGTCGCTGTCGCCGTCATGGTTGTTCCCGGGCGGCGTGAATTGCCGGGTTCCCGTGTTCGCGAATGGCCCTCCCGGGATGATGGCGTAAGCTCCGTCTGTGGGGTCAAACCACCTGGCATTTGCGGGCGCCTTCAGACTCGCCATGTTAGCGGTGATCGTACGCGCTGTCGGCATGTAGGCTATAACGACAGACCCGTCAGGCGTTTTGGAAGCGGTGCAATAGTCGCTTTTGCTGACGCGGGTTTGCAGGTTCCCATAAGTTCCGAGCCCGGCAGTGATCGCGGTGTGGTCCTGGTCCGGAACGAGATTCTGCCACGGTAGCGAAGAAAAGAATTGCTTCCAGATCATGAGCTGCGTCACGCCTACCGTGTCGATATGGAACCTCCATCCGGAGATGAAGGGCCAGGTATAGGCGTTGCCGTAGAGCTGCCCTGTACCCCCGCTCAGCATCGTCCAGTAGCCTTGCCGTCTTAGAACCAGGGGCGTCCCGTAATCCGTCGGGTCGCCGACCTTTTCCAAATCATAATGGGCCTCGACGAGGTAGGTGGGCATAACAGGAGTCTGATTGTAGCTATGCAACATCTCGACATAGGTTGGTGAGTAGGTGTAAGTACTGTTGAGAGAAATGATCGGCGCCCATGTCTGATCGTCCAGAGAGGAACTTGTAGGGACGTTCAGCTCGACGGTTTGCAGAGCTGCCGGGTCAGCCGTCTTGATGGCTTTTGCTACGGCCTGGACTATTGCGTCATCCTCAGGAGTTTGCCAGGTATTGAAATCATCGCCGTGCAACCAGACGATGTTGTTAAAACGCTTGTAGCGCTCACCCACATACTTGCCGTACGCACTCGCCGCAGCCGGGCCATTCCTGAGTAACGCCTGGAGCCATAGAGTGCGGGCTGGTGCAGCCTTACAACAGGTATCGATGGGAGCGAGGAAAACGACCAGGCCATGATTTGCCGCGGCCGTGATCATCTCGTCGACACGAGCAAAATACGCTTCGTTGGGCTTAGTAAGATCATAATGGGCGGCATCGGTGCCGCCGGCGATATAACCGGTAAATGGGCGGATACCGTCAGGAGTGCTGCCGTCATCGCGACTGTCATAGTAAGCCGGGGTGGCAACAAGCAGGTTCATCCAGACTGCATTGAATCCGTGAACCTGGCGATCGGCGAAATAGCTCTCGGCGTCCGCCGTTGACGCCATCCCAATCAGGGCGTGCGGATTGTCGCCGGTAATCAGGAAAGGAGTGTTGTTCCGGTCGACCAAATATCGTCCGTTGGCGCTGAGCCGGAGCGGATAGGCAGGAGAACTTGCGCCGCGAACACTCGGCGGCGCCGCGGTCATTTGGCACATTGCCCAAACTGATCCAAGCGTGAGCGCCACCACCAGCACCGGCCGTCTCAGGTTGCGCTCATCGCGGAACATCATAGTTCTCGTCTAAAGAATGGCAATGGGGTTGAACAGCGAGCCCGTACCGGCCGGTAAGCGTAACGGAGCAGCCACCACTAGAAATTCCCAACGCCGTTCTTCCTCGCAGACTTTGACCAGTTCTTCGAATTGCAGGCTGTCAGCGCAAGCCATCCCCATGGAGGCAATTTGCAGGGCATGAATTGGTCCGGCCATTCCCTCCACATTGCTGGGAACCGTTTCACCGTCGCCATCGGGGAAGAAGGCGGCCACCTTTCGCTCATGCAGCAGCAGGATGGTTTCCACCTGCAAGCCGGCTCTTCCTTCTCCGTCGTATCCGTTCTTCCAGGGGCCTAATTCAAGCCGTCGACGGTGATGGCCGGTGCGGAGAAGGAAGATGTCTCCCTCGCCGAGGTGAACGCCTTGCGCCTTTTCCGCCGCCTCCAATTCCGCCGTGGTAACTGCTTCTCCCGGCTCCAGCCACTTGACTCCACGCAGGCGGGGAATGTCGAGCAGCACTCCGCGGCCAACGATGCCGTGGGCGTAAGCGGTAATATCCTGAATCGTGGGGCCGCGGGAAGTCACGGCGCTCACCAGCTTACCATTATAGAGTTTGCCCTGCATGCCAACGTGACAGAGCGCGTCGATATGGGTGTGGCAGTCGCCATGAAACTCGGTCGCCAGGTAATCCGTGCAGAATTGCGGCTCTCCCCACTCCGAGTGGACGTCATAGCCGCGAACCATGTAGTGAGTTGCGGGGCGGGGATTGTCGGGCCCTGCGACTTTGTTAATGGGAATCGCCATCGAAACCGAACGGCCAGCATGGACCAGGCCAGCCGCTTGCTTGATGTGCTCCGGCTTGATGTAATTCAGCGTTCCTTTTTCGTCATCGTCACCCCATCGACCCCAATTGCAGACTGCCTGGAATAATTTGTCGAATTCTGCTCTCGAAACATGGGTGGGTGTGGTCTTCGTCAGTGTTGTTTTCGTCATCGTTGGCCCTCCTCCGTGTTTCTTCAGCCGGTCAGGATTCCGAGGTGGCCGTGGCCGCGTGACGACGAGCTTCTCCCCGGGGGATTCATTTTACGCCAGGTTTCTGCGCCAGGCTCGCCCGGCGCGACATAGCTTACTTGATAAACGGTGACCTGACTGTCTCACTAGCCGGGTGGCGGAGCAAGGTCGAGCATCAACCCCACGATTGCTCGATCGCTTCCAGCGACTTTCCCTTGGTTTCCGGCAGGCGGAAGACCAGGTAGACGAAACCGAGAGCGCAGATGCCCGCGTATATCCAGAACGTTCCCGATGCGCCCAACGCGTGGTTTAGAAAAGGAAAGGTATAGGTGAGCACAAAGCACGCGCTCCATAGAGCGGTGACGGCAATGGAAACCGCTGCTCCACGGATCCTGCTAGGGAAAATCTCGGAAATCACGACCCAGGTTACCGGTGCGAGAGACATGGCAAAACAAGCAATTGCCGCCACTACCAGGAACAGCATAACGATGCCGCGGCCGTGCAAGTAGTAGAGGAGACCGAGCAGGGCATAGATGATCGCAAGCCCCGCAGAGCCGAGCAGCATCAGCACTCTCCTGCCATAGCGGTCCACGGTCCGCAATGCAATGATGGTGAACAGCACATTGACCGCGCCCGTAACCACGATGTTGAAGAGGACATCGGAGACGGGGAAGCCGGCTGCAGAGAAGACTTCTTCAGCGTAGTTGAAGATAACGTTGATACCACACCATTGCTGCAAAACTGCGAGGAAGATTCCCAGCCAGAGTATGCGCCTGATCTTTGGATGAAACAGCGTCTGCAGAGAAGCTTCTGCGTGCTCAGCCGCGATCGAAGATTCTATTTCTGAATAAACTGCCTCGCTATAGGATTCACCGCCGATGCTGGTGAGCACGGCCTTTGCCTTATCGGGCGCGCCATGCCTGGCAAGCCAACGGGGACTCTCTGGAACGAAGAACATTGCAGTGAGGAACAGCAGTGACGGGATGGCCGTCACTGCGAACATCCAGCGCCATCCGACCTGGCCATTCCATGAGTTTAGGATCTCGCTCGCAGTAGCGGTGGGTGCGATTGGCCTCGCGATGAGCCAATTCACAACTTGCGCCAGCAGGATGCCACACACGATCGTGAGCTGGTTCATCGAGACAAGTTTTCCACGAAGATGAGCTGGGGCGAGTTCGGCAATGTAGACGGGAGATAGACTCGAAGCCAAACCAATGGCGAAACCTCCCAGGATGCGCCAGCAGACAAATATCTGAAAGTGATCCGCCATCCCTGTTCCAATGGAGGACAGACAGAAAATAACGGCGGCGAGGATCAAAGGGTTCTTTCGTCCGAACCTTTCGCTGAGGGCGCCCGAAGCCAGTGCACCGAGCAGACAGCCGATAAGCGCGCAGCTCATCGCCCATCCCTGTTGCGAAGGCAGGTTTAAGGCAAAAAATTTTTCATAAAAGGGTTTAGCGCCTCCGATCACGACCCAGTCGTAGCCGAACAAGAATCCCCCGAGTGCGGCAATCGAGGCCACAATCCACACGTAGAGACTTTTCACCGGAGCACTTGCCGGGGGGCTCTCGTTGGAAACGGAGACGATGTTCATTTCCGGCCTACTTTGCGAGCCATGACGTGGGTTCGATGACACTGTCTCCGGTGCGGCCTATCTGCGCCAGCATGGTTTGCGCAGCGAGGTGGTTAGGATCCTTGTCAACCACTTGTTGGAGTCTCCGGGCCGCGTCCAATTCATTGCCCAGCCCCAGCTCCACGAGAGCTTCGGTGAAGGTGCATTCAATCTCTTTTCTGAAAGCGAGATCGTCTTCGAACACCAGGAAGTTCGGAAGGGAAGTAGCAAAGTAATCGATACTGGGCTCGGTTTTGCGCTCCGCGTCCAATAGCTCGTTCATTTCTTGCAGAATCTCGACCGCCGCCGAGGCCTGTCCCAGCCTGCGCAGAGCCAAAGCCTTGTAATAGCTCATCCACGGCGATGCGGGGTCGCTGTCTGCCGCGGACCTGAATGAGTTTCGAGCCGCTCCGTCCCTCCCCAGTTCGCGCAGGGCTACTCCGGAAAAATAGTCGAGGTCTAATTCCTGGGTTAGGAAATGCTTTCCTTCCCCGAGGTTGAGAGGATACGTTCGCGCGGCGCTGAAGTGTTCCAAAGCATCTGCGAAGTCTCTGTTGTTCAGGCACGAAATGCCCAGCAGGCGATGTGCCCAGACATATTGCCCGGATACCAGCCCTTCGCCACCTTCCCACGGATGAAAGCGTCGTGAAAGAAGGATTTCAAGCGCTTTTCCCGGCTCCCCGATCTGGTTGTAAAGCGTGACCAGCTCTACGGTCAAATCATCTCTATGGGCGACGAGATCCGAACGTTTCTTGAGGAAAGCCAGGCGCTCGATGGGCGGAACACCGGTTCGTTTGCGCAACTGATCCAATTCGTAAACCACGCGCGCGTCCTGAGGGTTAGCCAGCAGCGCCCGCTCGTAGGCATAGACCGCCTGCTCGGTGCTGCGGCGAATATTGAAATACGCGATGCCAAGGTTTCGCCAGGGAATGGAAAATCCGTCCTCGAGCTCAACACTCTTTTCCCACAGGGAAATGGCATCTTCATAGCGCTTCTTATCGTAGTAGAGATTCCCGAGGTAGTACGAGCCCTTGGCGTCAAGTGGGTTTCGATCCAATGCTTCTTCGAGGATCTTCATCTCCTCCAGCCTCGATGGAAAGCAATAATCAGGCGACGCCATCGCAACCAATGTTCGATATTCAGCCGACAAATCTCGGTCCCCCTTCTGCACCGCCAATTGTGACAGAAAGTAGTAAACCATTGGATAGGTCGACGAAGATGGGTTGGAAACGACGCCAGACAGGAGCGCGAGCGCCTCGGGGAAGAGACCCGCAGCGGCGTAGTCGAAGGCGAGATCCAGGTGCAGCTGTCGATTCTTATGGGTCTGCTGAGCAAACCGCTGCGCAGCACTTTCGGGATCCGGTGTCTCCAGGAGCAGAAGTTCGAAGCGCGAAAGGAAGTCAAGGGGGTCTTTCGATACTGTGTCGGAGGCGATGGCCAAGGCCTCGTCAGTCCGCTTTAACCTGCGCAGGATCGCCGACTGTAAGCCCCGCGCGTGCAAATGGTCCCGGTTGGTGGCGAGCGACTGGTCGAGACGTTCCAGAGCATTTGACCATCGCTCCCGGCGGGCCTCCAGACAAGCGAGCTGGTAATAAGCGGCTGACCTCCATTCGTAATTCCATGTGGCCTTGTAGAAGGCCGCGGATGCCTCGACATCCCGGTCCTGCAGGAGTAATGAGAGACCGAGATAGTAGTGAGCTTCTCCCGTTGCCGGATTGGGGTTACGCGACGTCAGCCGCTGGATCGCGCGGGTCAAGTGCTCTTCCGCTCTCAAGAAGAGACCGCGTCTAAGGAGCAGCTTGCCGAGCGCGGTATTGCAGCGGCTGTCTAACGGATCCCGCCGCAAGGCTTCTTCCCAATAGGTTTCCGGGTTTCGCGTCGCATGGCGATACTGCTCGAGGTGCAGTCCGGTGACGTAGAGTTCCTCGACCGTCTGGATGTCGTCTGGCGACGGAGGCTCTTTGGCTGGAGCCGGAATGTGTTCGGACGGCGCGGCGCTTTGCGTAGTCCAGGCGATAAGTTCGCTCCCGTCAGCCGTGAGGACGCGTAGTGTAAGTGAGGGAATCGGCGTCGCAACGCTTAGGCTGGCGATGAAGGGCGCACCGGGCAGGATCTCGGCAGTAGTTTCAAAGAGTATGTGGTCATCACCGCATGACAGGATGACACGTGCATTTTGAAACGCCTCGGTGACGCAGGCGCCAATCCGAACCACGCCGTTTTCTTGTTCGAGATTGATGGCAATTCTATTATTTGCGTTCTTCGCGGGACCAATCTGCTGGATTGGATACCAGTATTGGCTGAACGATCTGGTTTCATAAGGCAGAAGCCAGGAAAAGTCAGGTTGGTTGTCGGTGTAAACGCCGGCCATCAGTTCGATATAGGGGCCGTCGTTGTCCGTCAGCTCGCGATCCCACGCATACCCGAAGTCGCCGTTTCCCCAGGTCCAGAGCTTCTTACCGGGGGCGATGAATCGATCGGCAACATGAACGATGCCCGCTTGTGCGCTGTAGTCGTACCCGCCAAAGAAATCGTATTGGGATTCGGTGACCATGTAGGAGGTAGGTACAGGAATATTTTTGTACCAGGAAATATCGACTCCTTGGCGGTAGTCCACTCCGTAGTAGAAATTGCGCGCCACGGGAAACGAGGACATCGCACGCTTGGCATGGTCCGCGACGAAGGTTACATCCGGAGGGAAAAACGCCTGGTACTGGTCGTGGACGCGAATGCCGACATTGGCCCACCAGAGAAAAGTCTGCGTAAGGGGGGTGCGATTGTAGAGACGGACTTTGGCTTCAATCAATGCCTTGGCGGGATGCAAACAGATCCCGACCATGCCCTTCATCCGATGCATGGGCTCATGTTCGCTGAGCCATACAGTTTTGCTGCCATCGGGCGACTCCTCGATTTCCCAATGGACCGGCATATATGTGGAGGGGCGATGATGCTGGGGCCAATTGAACTCGACTCCACCCGATATCCAAGGTCCGAGCAGGCCTACAAGCGCGGGTTTGATCACATTTTGGCGATAGAAAAAATCGTAATCGTTGGTTTTGTCCTGGCCGATGTGAATGCGCCCGCCGATTTCGGGCAGGATCATGAGGCGTAGATACTCGTTTTCGAGAAAGAGAGCCTGGTATTTCTGATTGCGCTTCTGGTCTGAAACCCGGTCGGTAAAGGGGTTCGGATACACCTTCCCGCTACTGCCTTGATAGACCCGCTTTTCCAGGAACATGGGATGACGGTCTGGCGGTTGTAGGGGGTAGGTCGGTATCTGTACCTCGTCCTGCCATGCGCGTACTGACGTGGAAGCCATCGTATCGCTCATATCACTCCGGCGGTGTTACTGGCTCAATGAATTTTCAGCGTACAGGTACCACAGCTTCGAAGTTGGAGCGTAAGTCAGCTAAGACCGTTAACGTACCCGACCAAATGACCCCTGTCAAGCGGAATGTTCTCCCGAAAGGGGTGGTTGCAACCGCGTTCCAGCATTTTTCCCAAACTCCGTCGTCACCGGGATAACCCGATTGTCGGGGGCCGCGATCGCACTCCAGACCGCGATCTACGGCCCGGAGGAGTGGCTTAAATCGAGAGCCGGTGACGTTAACGATAAAGTTCTTGACAGACACGAAAAGCCGTTCATATAGTTGCTGGCCTCCGGGTTCTACGCCTGTTCACCGTTGCGAGTATCGTACCCGGTATCAAATAGCGAGCCGTAGTCTGACGGCGTTCTTATTTCTTAGGAGGAGCGGCGCATTATGAACAAAATATCAAGCAAGCGTTGGACGCCAGCATGGTTGGCCATCTTCGCATTGACTCTCGGCGTTTCCATGGGATTCGCTCAAGTGGATACCGGCACCATCCTGGGAACGGTAAAGGATCAGACCGGTGCAGTCATTCCTGATGCGAGAGTGACGATTACCAACCAGGGAACGTCAGAGCAAATCACCACCACTACCCGGTCGGACGGCACCTATATCGTGACCCCACTCAAGATCGGCAGCTATCGAATCAGCGTCGAGCATGAGGGTTTTAACCGGGAAGAAAATACCGCGTTCGACCTCAATATTCAACAACAGGCTGTGGTGAATTTCGTGTTGCAAGCCGGAGCCACCAGCCAAACCGTGCAGGTAACTGCCCAGGCTCCTCTGTTGCAGACGCAAAGCGCCACCGTGGGCCAGGTGATCGGCGCACAAACGGTGGAGAACATGCCGCTCAACGGTCGCGACTGGACCATGCTGGCCACCCTTACCCCCGGCGTGACCCAGCCGCAGCAAGGCGCCCGGGCAGGCAACCAGTTTGCCGCCAATGGCACCCGCCCTGCTCAGAACGATTACCTTCTCGATGGCATTGACAACAACAGCAACGATGTCGACTTTCTGAGCGGTGAGGCCGACGTGGTGAAGCCTCCAGTCGACGCCATCCAGGAATTCAATATTCAGACCAACAACTTTAGCGCGGAATTCGGACGCGCCGGCGGCGCGATCGTGAATGCCACCATCAAGTCCGGCACCAACGGCTTTCATGGTGCAGCCTGGGAGTTTTTCCGCAATGATGCGCTGGATGCCAACGCTTATTTTTCAGACCCGGCAACCCAACGCAAACCGGAACTGCGGCAAAACCAGTTCGGCGCCGTCGCCGGCGGCCGCATCATCAGGGACAGGACCTTCTGGTTCGCAGACTACGAAGGCACGCAAATCCACTCCGGGGTGCTGCAGAGTGGTATCTGGGTGCCTACCGCACCGCAGGTAAGCAGCGGCTTCACCAACTTCGCGGATCTTTTGAACGCAACCGGAACCTTTACCCGCACCGACGCGCTGGGGCGCTCTTTCAGCAATGGGCAGATTTTCGATCCGGCAACCACCCGCGCGGTGACCGCCGGTCAAGTGGATCCTGTAACGGGAATCATGGCCACCACCAATGGCTACGTCAGAGAGGCTTTTGCCAACAATCAGATCCCTGCCGGCCGTCTGGACGCCAATGCCATCAAGCTTCTTGAGCTCTTTCCGGCGGCAAACCTGAGTGGAGTGGAAAACAACTATCAGACCACCACCCTGAATACCACCAGTCAAACAACATTCGATGTGCGCATCGACCAGCACTTCGATGAGCATAACCAGATGTTCGGGCGCTACAGCTACATTCACAATACGCAACAGGTTCCTCCTCCATTTACAGGAGTCGCCGACGGCGGCGCCTACGGCGACGGCACACAGAAGTGGGACGTGTACGGTGTGGCAGTCAGTTACACACACGTCTTCACGCCAACCCTCATTAACGAGGTCCGCTTCGGGTATGGCCAGGAGCACACCACCCGCGTGCCTTCGACCGCAGATACCTTGGGCATTCCCGCCCAGTATGGGATCGGTGGGATTCCCCAGTTTGCCGGCAACGGTGGACTACCCTATATGAGTCTTGGCAATGTCCACAATCTGGGCGGCTCCGAGTGGCTCCCTGGAGACCGCTATAGCGATACCACCCAACTCACCGAGAACCTGACCAAGGTCTATAAGTCACACACCTTCAAAGGTGGGGTCGAGTTCCAGTACCTGTACTTCCCGTGGCTTGCACCGCCGGAATCAAAGGGCTCCTTCGACTTCGACGGCAGGTATGCATCGATTCCGAATCAAACCGACAACCTCACCGGCACCGCCCAATTCCTGCTCACGCCGATCGCAGCCACCGTTCCCAACGGCGTGAACAACTCCGGCGGATCCGACCAGGTGCAGGCCTCAAACTATGGTTACCTGCACAGCAACCGGAACTACTTCGGAGTGTACTTTCAGGATGATTGGAAAGCGACGCCCCGGCTGACATTGAATCTCGGCTTGCGCTGGGAACATTTTGGGCAGGTGGGTGATACTGATGGAGCCCAAGCCAACTTCGTGCCTGGAATTCCAAACTCAACGGCGCAATTCATCATGACTTCGGCGAACAAGACCAAGACACCGCTTTCCACCAGCTTCACGCAAGACCTGGCAAAAGATGGAATCCAGTTGGTCTATACCAATCAATACGGCACTGGCCTCGGTATATCGCAAAAGACCAATTTTGGCCCGAGACTGGGAGTGTCGTACCAGGTGACACCTAAGCTCGTTGGCCGCGTGGGCTTTGGGATCTTCTACGGGGCATTCGAAAACCGGGGTGGATATCCTAGTCTTGGTTATAACTATCCCTTCGAATACGTGCTGGCTTTCCAGGACTCTTCGAATGGAGGAGTCGGCAGCGTAACTCCGACGATTTTCCCCAATGGCTCTTATGGCACGTTGGAGAATGGATTGCAGGGCATCAGCCTTACTCCAACCAACGTAAGTGGGAATGGGTTGGTATTCCGGGGTGTGCAACTCCACTACCAGACGCCCTACACCGAAGGATTCAACCTGATGCTGCAATATGCGTTGACTCCCCAGGACTCGATCCAGGCGGGCTACGTCGGTTCTGTTGGCCGCCACATTGAGGCTTTTGCAGGCACCAATAACCCATCGGAGATTCTGCCGCCAGGCACGCCCATAACTCCCTACATCCCGTTTCCTGACTTTGCCAGCGGTGCTTCCTACGACATTACCGCGGGATCCACCAGCTACAACTCCCTGCAGACCAAGTACGAGCGCCGTTTCAGCCATGGCTTCAATATGCTGGCCGGCTATACCTGGGCCAGGACGCTAACCGATGCCGGGGACTTATTGAGTAATGGTGGAGTCGCTGGCTACCGTGCACCATCCATCACCGGAATCTCGTATGACCGGGGTCTGGCTTCTTTCAACATCAATCATTCGTTTGTGGCCAGCGGCACCTATGAACTACCGGTGGGCCAGGGCAAGGCATTCCTGAACAATCTTCACGGACCTGCTCAAATGCTCCTCGGAGGCTGGATAGTCAACGGGATCCTCACTCTCAATAGCGGCCCTCCCCAGGCCATTCCTTGCCAAACCACCACAGCAGCCGGTCTGGGTGCTTGCTATGCGGACGTGGTACCCGGGGTCACCAAGTATCGCTCGGGCGGCCCGGCACACTACTACAACCCCGCGGCGTTCGCCGAGCCGCCGGTGGCGACAACCATCGGCACCAGCGATCTGGCCCCGCTGGGTGGATCGAACACTCAGGTCAATGGTCCTGGATTTCGTGATCTGGACTTTTCGATCTTCAAAGAGTTCAAGGTAACGGAGACGACACGCCTGCAGTTCCGGGCCGAGTCATTCAACCTGACCAATACTCCAAGCTTCAACTTGCCCTCAAATAATAACTACCGGGACACGGTGAATTTCGGTGAGTCAACCTCTACCCGCAGCAACCCACGTGAAATTCAATTCGCTTTGAAATACTACTGGTGATTGTGGTGCTTCCTCCTCCCGGGCAACTGTCATCGTTGCCCGGTTGCTTTTGGGGGTCGTTGGAGTGCAAGTCCGCGGCAATGCCGGCTAGAGGTCATTGGCTAATACCTGTGAGCACGAAGGGGCGCCCGTGGTGTTGCTGTGGCGTGCGTGCCCGTGTGATTGATATCGCGTTCTTCGGGCTCGAAGAAGATTTCCCTGCTGGAGCGGGTCCCGGCGTCTGGCGTTGTGGCTCTAACCTGGATTCGTTACCATAGCGCACGTGACGATCCAGCGGATGGAGCACGTCGGCATCGTGGTTGACGACCTCGCGGCCGCGACCGAGTTCTTCGTCGAGCTTGGACTCGAGCTGCAGGGAAAGGCGCCGGTCGAGGGCCTCTGGGTGGATCGTGTCGTGGGGCTCGACGGCGTCCGGGCAGAGATCGCGTTCCTGCAGACCCCGGACGGCCACGGACGACTCGAACTAACGAAATTCCACACGCCGTCGACCCAGGGCGGCGGCAACCGGCACGCGCCGGCGAACACACCAGGCATCCGCCATGTCGCATTCGCCGTCGAAGACATCGACGCCGTCGTCGCCGGCCTGCGAGCCCGTGGCGCTGAGCTTGTCGGCGAGCTGGAGCGCTACGAGGACAGCTACCGGCTCTGCTACGTCCGCGGCCCCGAGGGGATCATCGTCGAGCTGGCAGAGCACATCGGCTGACGGGGTCCGGTCCGCCGCCGACCCCCCACCCAACCGAGCGACCCGGCTAGGAGTTATACTCGTCCGGATGTGGCAGAAGGCCTCAGGTTGGTTGCGTATTGTTGGGATCGTATCTCTGATCATTTACCTCGCCGCGATGAGAGCTTTCGCCTTCCAGTCCAACCCCGGAGCCGGCAGTGGGACTCATCCCCACCCGACGCCTTCGTCGACCCCATTGGCTGGTGGGCCTGGTCTTCAGCAAGTGGAGCGGGACCTGATCGAAACAGCACAGCGAAGCCCCAACGATTTTGCTGCGCAGCAGCGCCTGGGCGAATTCTATCTTCAGCAGCACCGCTTGCCGGAAGGCATCCACTATCTGGAAAAAGCGCAGCAACTTAATCCGCAGGACTACGACACTGGCTATGATTTGTCTCTGGCGTATCTGAATTCTGCCGACACCGTGAAGGCCTCAGCCCAACTTCACCGGATGGTCACGCGACACGAGACCGCAGAACTCGATGACCTGCTTGCCGAGGTGAACGAGAAATCGGGGGATTACAAGGACGCAGCGAGCGAGTACTACCGGGCCGCGCAACTGGATCCAAGTGAGGGAAACATCTTCGATCTCGCCTCTTTCCTGCTGCAACATAAGAATTACGAGGGCTTTCTTGATAACTCACTTAAGTTCTTCCGCTACGGCGTAGAAAAGTACCCGCATTCCGCTAAGCTAGCCGTCGGCTTAGGGGTAACTCTCTACGCAGAAGGCAGGTATGACGACGCTGTCGAGACCCTCTGCGCAGCAGTCGATCTGGACCCGACCGACCCAAGGCCGTTTCAGTTCCTGGGGAAAGTGAGCACGGTTTCACCGGCGCACATGCCTGAGATACGCAAACGGCTGGAAGGATTTGTGCATCTCTACCCCAATAACGGCCCAGCGAACTACTACTACGCCATGAGTTTGTGGGAGCGCCCAGAAGGAGAACCTGCCGCCGATTTGGCCGTGATCGAGGTTCTGCTCAAGAAAGCGATCGCAGCAGATCCGGATTTCTATGAAGCTCATTTTCAGCTCGGCGTACTCTATCAGGACCAGCAGAAATACCCGGATGCAATCCGGGAGTTCAATCAGACACTTACACTCCGCCCCGATTACAGCCGTGCGCATTATCGTCTGTTTCTCTTGTACAGCCGCACCCACCAGAAGCAGCTAGCCGACCAGCACCTGGCGATACTCAAGCAGATAAAACATGAGGACGCGGAAGCGGAAGAAGTAGAAGACAATCCAGGAAACACCCAGGCAAAACAAACCATGGAGACACCACACTAGTTTCCGGTTGGAAAACGGCGCACGAGATGGACCCCTTCGGTAACCACAACGATCGCAGACATGAGAAGTTTCCGGACCTCTCGCGCTTCCGCGATTTGGGGTCCTCCAGAAGGATCGAGGGCGCGATCTCGTGGAGCCGGCGCGAATTTCTTCGCGCAGCCACCGGAGCGACCGCCGCGACCGTGCTGTCCGCATTCTCCCCGCTGCGTGCTATGGCCATGCGCAAAGGGCAGAAGGCGGTTGTCGTTACTTTTGGAGGAGGCACTCGGGATGAAGAGACGTTCATGCCCGATGGGCAGGAAAATATTCCCCAGCTGTTGCGCGAGTTCGTTCCCCAGGGGACGTTCTTCACCCAGGTAGTCAACCGGGGGATCCTGGGCCACTATGTCGCAACCGCGAGCCTGGTAACCGGTGTCTACGAGACCTTCAATAACTTCGCCGCGGTCTCGCCGGAGAACCCGACAGTCTTCGAATATTTCCGCAAGGAACTGCATCGCCCCGCATCCGATACCTGGGTCGTCGCACCCAGCAATGGTTTCGGCCTCATCGGCGAGAGTAGCCACTCCTCGCACGGAGCGGGGCAGGGTGCGGGCGTCATTCTGCCTAAGCGCCTGTTAGCCGCAGCGATGGCGACCCATGATACCTCCGGCTACGAGCATCTGTTGCGCGACAACTATGAGAGCCCGGTCTATGCGCCGGCGTTGGGTGTCAGTGACCAGCAATTGCAGCAGATGGCGCAGATGTTGAAAGTCTCGGTGACGGATTTTGCCGCTCATGCCCGCAGTCTCCGGAGTCCAGACGAACTCTCTGTCTATGTTGCCCGGCAACTGATGCGTCAGCTCGCCCCGAGCCTGCTCTGGATCACTCTGCACGATATCGACGTCGCTCATGCAGGCACTTATTCTCTCTACGTCGATGCCATAAAGCGTTCCGATCGGCTCTGCAGCGAGATTTGGCAGATGATTCAGAGCGAACCCGAATACGCCGGGAAGACAACCATGTTCATCCTTCCCGACTTCGGCCGCGACTCGGATACCTCTGCCGGTGGCAATGGCTTTCAACATCACCGCACCGGCGATGCGTATTCGAGAACCACTTGGATGATGGTGAGAGGCGCAGGGGTGAGGGAAAATGTGCTGGTCGATCGTCCGGTGGAGTCGACCGACCTTGTGCCCACGCTTGGATCGCTGTTTGGCTTCTCGCCGGACTTCTCCCATGGCAAAGTACTGCCGGAGGTGGTGTAGCTCATGCCTGCCCATCAGATTCACGGCGAACAGTTTCAGAGCTATCCTCCCCAGGCGAAACAAGTCGCGACCACCAATATCCCCTTGCTCCAGCAGCTCCCGCTGGCATTCCTGCCGCTGCTCCTGCGAGAGGTCATCGCTTACGACTGGAAGTTTCCCGCAGAACAGGATGAAATCGACCGCCAGTTCCGTTATCTCGGAAGTCTGAGCGCAGACCAGCTGTCGAGCGCCATGAGCGCATTTGCAAACGTGAAACTGTCGCCAGAACTCGAAGCAATGGACTGGATTGGTGCTCCCTCTCGCTTCTCCGAGCGCCTGTCCGCATATCTTTGGGCGACTCACCAGATCGACAACTTCAGCAGAGCGGCAGAGGACTACATAAAGGCCTTCAACACCGCGGTGCCTGAGGCCGCCGCTCCCGCATCGCGGCTCGGTATCGCAGTCATCGGACAAGAGATCAGCCAGACAGGCTATCCGCTCTTTCGCAAATTACGTCCCCACGGTGTCTACTTCAGTCAAGTCGACTCCGCCAGCAGTTATAAGCTCTTGCTGGATACAGTCGCCGCACGCACCCGGGCGCATCCCGCTCCCTATGCCCACTGGTGCATTGACGGCGGGCCGGCGGCAACTCTAGAGAACAACCAGGTCGCATCCGTGGCCTATAGCTCGCTGCAACCTGTGCGCAAGGCGCTCATCCGAAAAATGCAACAAATCTCCGCATCCCAGGCCGGAGTGGAAGCCCTGCGTACACGCCTTGCGGAAACCAACCCGTCCGAGGTGGGAATGAATCGTCGCACCGACGATCCCGTCCTGAGCCGTTTCGCTATCAGCGTACTTACAGAAGGCTCAGGGACGCAGATCTACAGCACTACGTTCGTGCAATGGACCGTTCGGGAGGCGCTGCGCCGGGCGCAGCCGCTCACCATACTGGCCAGGTTTGCGCCGCGGCAAACAGAGGAATCCGCGGATGAGGAACTCTCCGGTATCCAGCAGCGAGCGGTTCTTGATCCGGCAGGATCGCTGCTCGATGCGGACATGGGCGCCTACTACACCTGGATCAATCTGCAAAGGCTCTCCGGCGCCGGCCAATCCTGCTTTATCGCCTGGTTTGAAGGGCATAGTGAAGCACTCGCCATTGCGCCGTCTTGTGTGCCCGGCACCGAGTTCCACGACAAGGTGAATCTGGCGGAGATTCTGGGTCGAATCCAAAGCACAGGTTGAACCGCTCAATTTGAGGAACAGCGAACTCTATAACTTTTGGGAACGATGTCGTGTACGATAACGGTAAATATACCTGGTTTCGGCCTTTTGCCGCCTACAGCCAGACAGAAGGGCACATGAATCGATTTCGGCAGCCAACCAGGTTGGCGATCCATAGCTGCATGGCAAGCTTCGTTTTCCTCTCCGTGGTTGGCCTCTCAGGCTGCGCCGCGCATACAACCATCGTGCTCGATGGCGCAGGCAAAGGACGAGTCTACGAGGGAATCGGTGCACTGAGCGCGGGCGCATCCTCTCGCCTTCTGTATGACTACCAGGAACCGTATCGCAGTCAGGTTCTGGACTATCTATTCAAACCTGGCTACGGCGCCGCCCTGCAACATCTGAAAGTGGAGATTGGAGCCGACGTGAACTCCACCGATGGCGCCGAGCCCAGCTCCATGCGCTCGCGAGACGATCATGACTACACCCGCGGCTACGAGTGGTGGCTCATGGAAGAAGCCCGCAAACGAAACCCGCACATCATTCTCGACACGCTTCCGTGGGGAGCGCCGGGGTGGGTCGGCAATGGGCAATTCTACTCTCAGGACATGGCAAATTATGTGGCCGACTTTTTGCAAGGCGCCGAAAAATATCATCACCTGGACATCGCCTATACCGGCGTCTGGAATGAGAGACAGTTCGATGGTGACTACGTGAAGAAACTGTTTCGGACGTTGGCCCAGCAGGGCATCGCGGCAAAGGTCGTTTGCTGCGACGAGTATCCCGGAGAGGGCCTCGGGCAATGGAGCATTGTCGATAGCATGCTCAAAGATCCTGAAATCAACGCGGCGGTCAACGCGGTCGGCGTGCATTATTCGCTGGTGGACAGGAAATATACGACTCCTCCCAATGCACGAACCATAGGCAAGCCTCTCTGGTCGAGTGAAGACCAGCCAAACAGCGGCGGAGGTCCGATCCTCTCCCGCGAATGGCAGATCGGAGGCCGCATTCTGGCCCGCCTTTACAATCGTAACTACCTCGAGGGGGGCTTCACCAAAACCGAGATATGGAGTCCCGTTACTTCTTACTATGACATCCTGGCGGCGCCGAATTCGGGTTTGATGTATGCAAATACCCCGTGGTCTGGCTACTACAATGTGCAAGGCGCGATATGGGCAACTGCCCACACCACACAGTTCGCGCAACCGGGCTGGCAGTATCTTGATGCAGCCTCCGGCACGTTACCGGAGCAAGGCAGCTTCGTCAGCCTGAAGTCACCCAACGGTAAGGACTGGAGCGTCGTGGTAGAGACGATCGACGCCAAACAGCCTCAGAGGATCACGCTGAGCGTTGAGGGCGGGCTCTCGTTGGCAACAATCCATGTTTGGGAGACGAATAGCCAGCGCACTTTTGAACATATCGGGGATGTGAGCCCTACGGGCAGCAATGTCAGCTATACGCTGGATCCTGATTCTCTCTATACCTTCACCACAACGACGGGCCAGGGTCGAGGTACAGCCGTGCCACCTGCCAATACCCAGTTCCCGCTGCCATATGCGGACAGCTTCGAAGACACTGAGGTTGCACGCGCCCCGCGCTTTCTCTCGGATCAGGATGGGGCGTTTGAAGCGCATCCTTGTCAGCATCGCAAAGGGCGCTGTCTGGAGCAGGTCATCACGGTGAGGCCGATTCCGTGGGCGCCCCTGCCCGATCCCTTCACGCTTGCCGGCGACGTGACTTGGTCCGACTATCGGCTTGCCGCAGACATCCTGCTCACTGGAAATGGACCGGTGACGTTGATGGGCCGCATCGACAGCTCGGATGTTTTCAAAGACGATAAGGCCCGTTATCCAAGCGGGTATGTGCTTAGCATGGAACCTGGCGGAAGGTGGACGCTTTCCACAGTTGCATACAAAACCACCACGCGTAGCCTGGCCTCGGGTTCGGCGCGCATGTCTGCAGGCACGTGGCACCACGCCGAGCTGGCCTTCCGGGGAAACCAGATCTCGGTTCATTTAGATGGAAAGGAGCTAGCCACCGTAACCGACGCTTCCCACTCTCATGGAATGTTTGCACTTGGAACCGGTTGGAACCGGGTGCAATTCGATAACCTCTCTGTCGCTCCGCGATAAGCTTAGCCGGCGCCCACACTTTCGTCGGGGCCGGAGACGTGATTGAGAAACAAGCCCAGGTTGCTGCGTAACACAATGTGAGGAGCGAGCTTGGTCGAAGGTGACGGCTTGACCCCCTCGACAAGAAATCGAATGAGCGTCTCAAACGCGACCTTGCCTTGCGTGAATGGACGCTGGTAGATCGTGGCTAGTACCTTTCTTGACTCAATGTGCCTGATCAATTCAGGAAAAAGGTCCGTCGTTATGACCTGTATCACTCCCAAGAGGCGCTTTTGTTCCAAGGCCTGCAACACGGGGATGCTGTTCGCGGTGCTGATGTAGATTCCCGCTGGGCGAGGTTTGCGGGCGAGCAAATCGAGGGTGGCTTGATAGGCATCTTTCGGACGCTCATGCGACTCGATGGTCGGTAACAGCGACAGCTGCGGCGCTTCGGTCGCTAAGCTCGCGGCGAACCCACGCAGCTTATCCGCGTGATCCAGAGTACTCAGATCGCCGGTAATGGGTACCACGGCGCCGCCGTTTGGCAGGCGCATGCCCAACAGCTCGGCCGCCATGCCTCCGCTTACAAATGCATCTACAGAAATGCAGGCAAGCCGGCTGCTGCGCGGTGCGTCACTGGCCACGCAAACGACCGCCCTTCCTTGTTCAGCCAGGCGCTGCAGAGAGGCGCCGATGGCCGCCGGATTGCCGGGGGTGAGAATGATGCCATCGAAGTGTCGTCCTACGTCAGCTTCCATCAACTCCACATCGCCCTCACCCAGACGGGGATAGGTACGAAAATCGAGATCGACCGTAGCCCCCAACGTAGCCTCCGCGGCGGCGCGGACGCCTGCCCGCAGTGGATCGAAGAACGACTGGATCTGCTGCGGGAGATGCACAGCAATCCGAACGCGGCGATTCAACTTTAAGCTTCTGGCGGCTACGTTGGGCTTGTAGTCGAGCTTCTCCGCCATTTTAAGGACTTTGGCGCGCGTCTTCGGGCTGACTCCTTGCCTTGCATGGAGTGCACGGTCGACCGTTCCGATCGAAATACCCAATGCTTTCGCAATTTCCTTGATGCCAGCGGGTTCGGACGTTGTTTGTCTCACGGCGCTGACATTGTAGCTCACACCAAGCGGTTGCCAGGAGGTCTTATTGACTTTGGAGCGAACGCTCAATAGAAGGTTGACAGTGGAGTTGTGACTTCAGTAGCTTCGAAGCACGGTACGGTAACGTAAACGGAACGCCTGAACCCGATGGGACAGTCATGTCAAGACACACCCAAAGGCCACGTGAAAAGACCAACCCGTCTCCGACGATTCGAGATGTCGCTCGGCTCGCGTCCTTGTCGATAGCAACGGTCTCGCGAACTCTTAGCAGCCCGGAGAAGCTGCGGCCAGAGACGAGAGAAAGAGTCCTGTCGGCAGTACGCAGTTGCGACTACAAACCAAATGAGTACGCCCAGGGCTTAGGTCGAATCAGACGTGAATGACCCATTTCGCTAATTGCCCGTCAGGCAAATGCGTGGCGCATGCGTCAGTCTTGGCCCGCTCCAAAGGCCGTGGCAAACGATTCGATATGCTGGTGGTAATGAGGCGCAAATTTGTAGGTGATAGCGAACGATCGCCCAATCGTACAGGGGGGCCCACATCGGGTTTTGAGACTCGCAATCATACAGATAGCAGGCAACTTTTGAAGTCCCTTGCGCTGTTCTACGGCATTGCATGTGGATTCTGCGTGGCACCTCCCGCTTTTTCTTGTTGGATGGAGCAGCGCCTCGCCTTTGGTCTTCACGTTATTGTGGTTGGACTCTCGGTGATAATGGCATTCGCCTTCAATGCCTCAGGCAGGCAGTCGTGGTTGCTATTCTGATGCATTCAGCATTCAACGCCTCACCTGGGTTTCTGCCGGCCTTCTTGGGAAAAACAATCACTCGCGAACATCCCCCTCAGAAGTGCTGCTCGGCTTTTCCTTCTTGCTCGTAGCTGCGGCAGCGGTGGTCTTCACTGGCGGTCGTCTTTTCGCTGAGTCAAATTAAAAAAACTCATCGAAGTGGACTGTCGGCATTCCTGGCAGCTGGTTTCCGGAAAGTTGCTCCCGGTGTCCAGCGTGCTGTTCTCACAGTGGCCCCTCATTCGGACGTGTCCAACCTTGGCGGTATCCGAGGGAGTAATTGCGAGAATATCCCTCGTTTAGCAGCACGATCCAAGCGTGTTCATTTCTGGCCCCCCGAAGCCTGTCAATCCGCCCGTTCTTTTGACCTTCCAACCATGCTTGATCGTTCAACGTTGCACCCTCCCCGTTAGGACTTCCGGACTTCCCGCTCATGTTCCGCTAAATCTCGTGCCAACTGCAATCACCAGACGGCTTAGTTGTAGGTGCTTTTCGGTGATTCGTTTACCTGTTGTGTGTATACAGATCGAAAAGCAGCGCCTCAGAGGAAGACGTTTCGAATCGGAAGCTCCTCCTTAGAAGTCTGGTTTTCGGTTAGATTCCACTGGCCGGTGGCGACAGGGCGGGCATACCGGGATCCCCTGTTTCACGGGAACTACAGAGCGCGGCTAATTTGCCGAAGGCATCTCGACGCTATCGATGACGAGCACGGGAACGGGCCCACGGGTAGATTCGAGCTTAAGGCCAAGCTGTTCCTTGATCGCGGTGAAGATGCTGGGCGGCGCCAACGGATCGGCCGCGCCGTTGAGCATCGGCGGCGGGGCGTCGTCGGGCGTCCACCGCAGCATGAGGTCGTAGCGGCCGCTGAGGCCGGTCTGGTTCAGCACCACGCGACCCAGCGCCTGCGCCAACTCGCGCGCAAGGATGCTAATGGTGTCGTCGCTGCCAGCGACGTGCAAGCGCGTCCGACCGATATCGACGGTGGTGCCGTTGATCTCCGACGGCTTGAACTTGGGCCCATCTTTAGCGACGGCCAGCGCGTAGACAGGAAGCTGACGCGTCTCCTGGTGCGCCTTGAGCTGGTATCTATCGACCAGCAGCGCCTGCACCATCAGCCGTTTTTGGTACCGAGCCTGCTCGGTTGGTAGTGCATGTAACTGCGCGTCAACCGAGAGGTCGGACTTCGCGTCGATGTCGAACATGATCGAGTTGAGCCACGCAGGACCGCCCAGAATCTGGGAATCGGGCAGCCCGTAAGCGAACTGAATAAGGTCGCGGAGTGCGAGGTTGACGGCGCGGAAATGGCTCTCCGACGGGTCATTGATGATGTGGTGGTGGCCATCGGTTTCCCTGTTGTTAATGTGGATAGAGGCAACGTCGAAGGTCGGCCGGGCCGCGGTGGTCTGGGCAGGGGCTCGCGCGCAGAGGATGGCAATTGCAAAAGATGTAGCGGCGAGGGGCAGGAGGGGTCGGCTAACGGCCATTCGGGTGTGCCTCTTCAATGAGATAAAGGTCAGACGGATGGGCTTCGCAGTTCGGCTGCAGTAAAGAAACCGAACGCCTGCGAAGTCTTTCCCGGTGAGTTCCCGCGCCCAGAGGGCCACGGCCCGGGGAAGTTACCGCCCCGTTTTTCAGGGAGTTGAGATTCGCAGCATAATAGACCATGCAGAAGCGTCAAATCACTTGGGTAGTGGGCCGTTTTGCAATCTCGCTTTCGCCAGTTTTAGTTATCCGTATGCAAATAGAGTCCAAGACATAAAAGGCCAAGCAGGTAATACACGGCAACACTCTGCCAAAATGTCCTGGGATCCTTGGCGCGGTCAATTATCCCTTGATACTTCACTAAGCATCTTCCGGTGAGCGTGAAGATCAGCGCCAAAACCATTAGAACGGCCCCAAGAATCAGGAACGTATGGTGCCGTGCCATTAGGTATCCATACCAGTATCGTGATCCATGCCAGCGACCGATATTCACCAGAAGGGCCGAAGCGAGCGAAGGATTTCCTGGTTTTCTGGATTCCATTGTCCTTTGTAGAAGTAAACTGGCCTTGTTGCGATCGGTCATCGAGTCGGAGGCGATCCCGCCTCTGGCGTCCTAGCGGAATCCCGCAGAGTCTTCGCAATCATGCATTGGCCGATTAGGGGAAGCTCCACCGAAGGATTGAGTTAGCTATCCATCGACAGGTGCAGGACAATCTTTAACTTAACCATTACAGTTCATCGATGCAGCCGGCAGAGCGCTTTCTTCCCCTGAATGTGAGCGGACCCCTGCTGCTGGCGTTCCCCGCCACAATTCTGTGATTTACGGAGCCTTGACGATGCGGCACGTTCTCTGGCGCGCCTGTGACTGCGATCCATTTCAACACGGTGTCCCGCGAACCACCAGCGTCACTCTGTTTGTCGTACCAAATCTTCCCGGAGACTCGAAAACGACATGAACATCGTTCGCAATGTGCTGGCATTTGTAGTGCTTGCTTGCCTCAATTCCTCTGCGCAGCAAATCACGGGGAACTTTCGCGGAACAGTGACAGACCCAAGCGGCGCTGTCATTTTGGGCGCCGAGGTAACAGCACAGCAGTCGGAAACGGCCCTGTCGCGCACGACGATCACCGATCGCAACGGTAACTACGTTCTTCTGGAACTTCCGGTTGGACACTACCGCCTGCATGTCGCAGCGAAAGGCTTTGAGGAATACGCGCAGGATGGCATCACGCTCAACGTGAACGAGACGGCTTCGGTCTCGCCACGTCTCGCGGTTGGATCGGAAAAGCAACAGGTGTTGGTGCGCGCCGATGCCGAGCTGATTGAGCCAACCGTCACCAGTATGGGCAAGGTCGTGCAACAGCTGGAATTGGAGGATCTGCCGCTAAACGGGCGCAACTTCTCGCAACTTGGCTTGTTGCAGCCGGGGGTCGTTCCCTTGACGCCCGGGATAGCCGAAGCGGGCGGAGGGCTGCGCAATGGACAGGCTTATGCGGTGAATGGCCAGCGACCCGAATCCAACAACTTTCTCATCGACGGCGCGACCAACGTTAACGGCGTCGACGGCGGATTCGTCCTCAAGCCGCCAGTGGACGCGATCAGCGAGTTCCGAATCATCACGCTTAACGCGAATGCTGAGTTCGGAGACGCGCTGGGATCGACGACGAACATCATCACGCGCTCGGGCACGAACCAGGTCCACGGGACGTTGTGGGAGTTCCTGCGCAACGATTACCTGGACGCCAACAATTATTTCGCGCAGACGAAGGAGCCGCTGAAGCAAAACCAGTTTGGCGCCGCGGCCGGTGGGCCGATCAAGAAAGATAAGACGTTCGTATTCGGCTTCTATGAAGGTTTCCGCAACCGCCAGGGAGAGACAGCTCTCACCACAGTGCCGTCGGTAAAGCAGCGTACCGGCGACTTCTCTGAACTCTGCCCGGAGGGCTTCGCAGACGGCTTCTGCAACAATCCGGCGAACCAGCTTTTCAACGTCTTTGCCAATGCACCGTATCCGAATAACCTGGTTCCGCAGGCTCAGTTCAACCCGGTCTCACAAAACCTGCTGACTTTCTTCCCGTTTCCTAATGCCGGGACGAATCTGTTCTCCACAACGCAAACCTTTAGCAACAATACCGATCAGTTCGGCATAAAGGTCGACCACTACCTCGATCCGCGCGACACTCTGAACTTCCGTTACATGTTCAACCAGCTCTCCCAGGTCGACCCGCTATCGCCGGGCGGAGCCAGTGTGCCCGGCTTCCCCGTAGGAGAAAACCAGCGCGCACAGAACTTTGTCGCGGAAGCGACACACACCTTTTCCCCAGCCGTCATCGCTGTAGGGCGGTTCTCGTTTCTGCGCAACAAGTTCCTCTTCGGCGAGCACGAGAACCATCAGTTGCCTTCAAGCCTTGGATTTAAATACACGCCGAGTCTCGATATTGCTGCCGGACCGCCGTTTATTCAGGTAAATGGCTATACCGAGGTGGGTGATCCGATCACAGGCCCCCGCAATACGTACGAAAATGTCTACGACGTGTCGGGATCATTGAGCTGGGTGCGTGGCAGGCACGCGTTGAAATTCGGCGGCGGCTATCAGCGTCAGCAGATCAACGTGCTGCAAGGGATCGCGACCAACGGCTTCTTCGTATTCTCGCCGTTCCCGATAACAGACGCGTTCGCCAGTTTCCTCACAGGGCAGCCGGTGGTCTTCCTGCAAGGCATCGGCGATTTCTCGCGGGGTATTCGCGGCAACAATGCGTATGGGTACGTGCAGGATACGTATAAGGTCACGTCGCATTTCACCGTCAATGCCGGACTGCGCTACGATTTGCCCGAACCCTATACCGAGATTCATCAGCGGCTATCGTTGTTTGAGCCTGGGAAGAAGTCCCGGGTTTTACCGAATGCGCCGGCGGGATTGCTCTATCCGGGCGATCCCGGTGTACCCGCGGGCCTGATTCCTACCGATATGAAGGCGTTTGCCCCACGCCTTGGCGTCGCGTGGGACCCGAGCGGTAGTGGCAAGCTGCTGATAACTTCGGCGTACGGCATCTTCTATGAGCCTTACTACACCGGCCAGGGTGGGCCTTTGCAGGCGCCGATCAGTGCGCCTCCCTTCCTGGGAACGCCGCAAGTGAGCTTGCCGAACTTCGCCGATCCGTTCAATGGCAACCCTCCGGCCGTGGGGACGTTCTCCACACCACTCACGAACCTGACGCTGTCGCCGTCGTTGAAACTCCCTTACACGCAGGATTGGGACTTTAATTTGCAACAATCGTTCGGGTCCAATTGGCTGTTTGAGATCGGATATGTCGGCACCAAGGGCACGCGCCTGCCGCGCTTTATTGAAGCGAACCCAGCGGTATTTGTTCCCGGATATGTGGACGGCCAGCCGATTTCGAATTCGAGCAATGCCGATCAACGGCGGCTCTATTCCGGCTGCACGCTCGCCGATTCGCCGAGTACTTGCCAGTTTTCCTCGACCGGCGAGATCGCGGGCATCGCAAACTCGGCGTACAACGCGCTGGAAGCGTCGATGCGCAAACGAATGAGTTATGGGCTGTCATTCCTCGTGTCGTACACCTGGTCGAAGACGATCGACGATGTTTCGTCGTTCAACATCACCGGATCGGCGGCGAAGCCAGTCGCAGGCGAAAATGATCTCGCCCAGGATCCGTTCAATCTGGGAGCAGAGCGTGGACTCTCGCTGTTCGACGCGCGCAACCGATTCGTCGGAAGCTACGAATGGGCGCTCCCCTTCTGGACCCAGGGACAGAACTGGTACAAATGGGCGCTGGGTGGATGGCAGTTGAATGGCATTGCCACGCTGATGAGCGGCACGCCATTCACCGTCTTCGACTCGAACGACGTTGCGGCGCAAGGCAGTGCGCCGGAGATCACCGGATTCTCCGCACAGCGGCCCAATATCATCGGCAAACCCAACAACGGGCCGCGCTCGGTTGGCACTTGGCTCAACCCCAGCGCTTACCAGCGACTCGATCCCACGGCCAACGCGGGCCAGTTTGGCACGGAGGGCCGCAACGTGAATGTCGGCCCTGGTTATGCCGACTGGGACTTCGCAGCGCTTAAGAATTTCAAGGTGACCGAATCGAAACTGTTGCAGTTCCGTGCGGAGCTGTTTGACATTCTGAACCGTACAAATTTCCGGTTACCCGACAGCGACATCAGTTCACCGACGTTCAACCATATCCTTGAGGCGGAGGCTCCGCGCCAGGTGCAGTTTGCATTGAAGTTCATGTTTTAAGAGATGGCTCCTGCGGCGAACTAAAGCGCGTTGAAGCGAGCTACCGGCTCGCTGCCAAGCAACTCCACAAAACGCAGGCAGGAGCAGCCAGTCCGCGCCGCGATCGTGGACATAGGCTAGAACGCCAGGCACTTCGTACATAAACCAGACGACACTCACGGCAAGCAAATGGACGCTGAGGCGATTGGAGACGAGCAGCGCAAATTTACAATTACCGGTTTGCTTTCTCCTTGACAGTTTAAGAGAGATCGCGCTGCCCTCCTAATTATCTTAGGAGGGCAGGTTTGACAGACCAAGCTCAGCTTCTGCCTGGCACTCTCGATCTCCTCATCCTGAGGGCGGTCTCGCTCGGCCCACCTGCATGGCTACGGCGTCCTTCTGCGCATCGGGCAGATCTCCGGCAATGCCCTGTTGATCGAACAGGGAGCGCTCTACCCTGGTCTGTTTCGCCTCGTTCGTCAGGGACTGCTCAAGGCGAGCTGGGATTTTCGGGGATTTTCGGACAGACGAAACGTAACCATGCGCCGTTCATGGGGACAGGTCTGTGCCGCTGTTTTTCTATGAAGGGGACTGTTCCGTTAAATCCGTTGTAAGGACCCCGGGTCTCAGGGCCGAGACCTGGACCACCCACCCACCCCACCCACGAAATGCCTACCAGCAATTCAGGCGCAGAACGTGGGGCGGTCCGGATTTTGCGTCGATGATGTCTGTCCCAACGACAGCTTCTAGATTGGACTTGCCAACGCAGCCAGGCTCGTTGGCAACCTGGGGTGCCAAAGCGCCCGAGGTGACCAGTTCGCTCGCTGCAAGGCTGCCATCGTTGCCCAACCCGGCTTCGATAAGCACCGGAACACCCGTGGTTGCGTCATCGAATCTAGCCACGATCGCATAGTCGTTCTTCCACTGAGACATCGGGATCGAAAAATTTATCTTCCACGTACTGTTCGCGGGTTGCTTCGCGTCGACAATCGACGCGACTGGTTCTTTTTGGCCCGACGGATGATCAACTTCGAGGCGATAACGGAGAGCTTGCGTCAGCCGGAGCGTCCACTTGTTGTCTACGGCACCGATGAGGATGACCGGCTGCATCCGGAGATCGGTGAGGGAAGTCTCTCCAGCTCCATCAATCCTAAAGGGAATGCCCTTTTTCCCCAGTACACTCGCCATGGAGGTGATAACCGTAGCGTCATCAATGGGGATGATCTGCTTACGTAAGACAAGATCGGAGAACTTCTCGGTATCCGAAGGCGACACCACGTTTGACGTGGGGATGTTGTGGGCCCCCAGGCATATGAGAACGGGCACTTTCGCGTGCAGAAATCCGTCCCACACCTGGGGAAACTTGTTCTGGGTTCTGCTTTTCCAAATTCCTAAAGCGGCCACAACAATACCCAGGAGTAGAACCGGGAACCCAACGGAAAACAGGAACTTACGGTCAGATTTTCCGACTGTCGTTATCCCTGCGAGCTGTGATAGGTCACCGGGGCTCACGTCCGATTGAAGAGCAGAAACAGAGGGATTCTCCAAGGGCAACGAGGCCTGCTCCGGCGAAGGCTCTTTGCTCAAGGAATCGGGAACGCCCGTCTGCGGAACCCAGTCGCCTGATATTGCCGGCCGGATTCGGAATTCCGGGACATAGGCTCCTCTGGGAAGCTCAATTTGGATTGGATGAGCAACCGGAGACTCTCGATAGAACTGGCCGATTCGTTTGCGCACCTCATTGGCGGTCACGCGCACGATGGAGTCTTCGCCGGTAGGGTAATCGGTTGCGCGATCAAAAACGTTGATCCCGATGGTTCGTTCCTTGAGCTGGCCGGCATTGCCCGAGAGCGTTTGTAGAACGACAAAGCTGAGAAAGCTCTTGCATCGATTGCTTTGGGCAAAAACAGGAGCCGTCAGCATCATGTCCAGCTCAGTTTTTACCGCAGACTGAATCTCGACGCTCAACTTGCAGCCCGCAGATCTGGTCCCTTCAGCTTCGTTGGCATTCTGCACTTAGCATTTCACCCCGGTCGCCTCTCAAAACCATAGCCGTTGATACGTTAGCAGAGAGTCGTCAATCGCTTAGCCTGAGATTTTCGCGCCATTCAAAATACGTTACTTAGCATCCATAACAGTCTTAACGTTGCCGCCCCTAACAGTACCGAACCTTGCGGGCCGCGCAAGAGTACGCCTATGGTTGGGCCGATTTTACTAAAAATGTTTTCTCGTTTGAAAGACAAGAGGGATTTTCGGGCGGAAACATGCAGAGCCGCATGTCCCAGGTTTTTCTGTGAAGGTTTCTAGCCAGAATCGCAACAATGAGCTTTGGAGGTCCGTCAAACAAAACTACGCTGGTCGCCTATACGCCTTGGCAGTCGTCGCGGCCCTGGTCACGGGGTGGGCCGGCGCACGGGCAGGTGGGCCCTCACAGCCCTTCAATCTTGCCATCATTGTGGTGCCTACCAGGACAGATGCCGAGGCCCTCTTAACGCAATTACGGGCGGGTATGGATTTTGCCGTCCTCGCAAAAGAGAAGTCAACCGACGCAACGGCAGCCGATGGCGGTTATATGGGTGCGCTCGAGCCGAATGCGCTGCGCAGCGAGTTGCGGGATGCGCTGGGCGGACATAGCGTGGGTCAGCTGACGGATATTGTCCAGGTGCCTTCCGGATTTGCCATTCTAAAAATTCTCCCGGCGCCACCGGCATCGAGTGATGTGGACCCCAAGCGGATCACGGCGCTGATCTCGCGAGGCGAGATATGGTTTGGCGCGCCGCTGTCTGGGCAGGTCGAGGCCAACGCCATCATGCAGGAGTTTCCCAAGCCCGAGGGATGGAACCGGGATCTACGCGAAATTTGCGAGTTGCGCACGCAATCATTGACGACCGCGGAAAACGGCTTGCGTACCGTGCTGAACGCCCAGGGTCCACCGGCAGACCGCGACGCTGCGTTAGACCAGGTGAACGGACACGCGGCGCTGGGGCAATTGCTGGCCTACAGAGGCGAGATGAGCCGGTCCATCGAAGAATGGAAGATCGCTTACAGGATCGCTGAAGCTCAGACACCCACCCTGCTGCCGAACCTCGAGGAGAGTCTGGGCACCGCACTCCTGCACGCGTCGGAGATGGAGAACGGCGTTTATCGCAGCCCCAGCGACATGGACATCTTCCCGCCACTGGACCCTCATGCCAGCTATGCGCGGACCGAGAAGTCAGAGCAGGCCATCGACTATTACCGGAAATACCTGGAGCAGAAACCGGGCGATCTGGAAGTGCGATGGCTTCTCAATCTGGCTTATATGACGGTGGGACAATACCCAACGGGTGTTCCGAAGCAGTACCTGATTCCGCCGAGCGACTTTCGATCGAAAGAAGGCATTGGGCGCTTTAAGGATGTGGCTCCTGCAGCGGGGCTGAACGTGATGCGGGCCGCAGGTGGCGTAATTGTGGATGACTTTGAAAACAACGGTCTGCTGGATGTGGTGGTGTCGAGCCAGAACGTGTGCGATCCGTTGCGCTACTTCCACAACAATGGAGACGGAACCTTTGCAGACCGCTCCGCACAAGCGGGCCTGGCCGATCAACTTGGCGGGTTGAACATGGTGCAGGCGGATTACGACAATGACGGCTGCATGGACATTCTCGTGTTGCGCGGCGGTTGGGAGTACGCGCAACGCAAGTCGCTGCTTCGCAACAACTGCAATGGGACGTTTACCGACGCCACCGATGCCAGCGGTCTGGGTGCAACGGTGACTTCCACGCAGAGCGCTGCGTGGGCTGACGTCGACAACGACGGATATTTGGACCTGTTCGTTGCCAATGAGAACAGTCCTGCTCAATTGTTCCACAACAATGGCGATGGCACATTCCGCGAGATCGGCGCGGCAGCTGGGATTGACCGCACCGCATTCTCAAAGGGCGTAACCGCGGCAGACTATGACAACGACGGTTTTGTCGATTTCTATGTGACCAATCAGAACGGAGTCAACTTCCTTTATCACAACAACGGCGACGGAACATTCGCCGAGGTGGGAAAACAGGCCGGGGTGCAGGCGCCGTCATTCAGCTTCGCTACATGGTTTTTCGATTACGACAACGATGGATGGCCCGACCTGTTCGTAACCAGCTATTTGAATTCAATCAGTGAAACAGTGAAGACCTACGTTGGCGGCCCGCACTACGCCGAGACGCTCAAGCTCTACCGCAACCGCCACGATGGCACATTCGAGGATGTTACTGCCCAGGTGGGCCTGAACAAGGTGTTTATGCCGATGGGGGCGAACTTCGGCGATGTGGATGACGATGGGTATCTGGACATCTATATAGGTAGTGGATCCCCGTCTTATACCGCGTTGGTGCCTCATGTACTGCTGCGCAACCAGGCAGGCAAAACCTTCGTCGACATTACGCAATCGTCCGGCACGGGGGAATTGCACAAGGGGCATGGCATCGCCTTTGCAGATCTAAGCCGGCACGGTCATGAAGACATTGTGGCGGAGACGGGTGGAGCCGTGCCGGGAGACGAACATGCGATGCGAGTATTTGAAAATCCCGGAAACAGCAACGACTGGTTGAATGTGCGGCTTGTGGGGGTGAAGAGTAATCGTGAGGCGGCGGGCGCACAAGTCAAGGTGAGGGTGCAGAACGGGATGGGTGCCCCACGGTCGTTGTACCGGGTTGTGGGTGAGACGAGTTCCTTTGGAGCTAATCCGATGGAGCAACACATCGGGCTGGGGCCGAATGCGCACGGCATCACGATCGACGTGTGGTGGCCGGCGAGTGGCACACGGCAGCACTTTGTTGAGGTTGGGAAAAATGAGTATATCCAAATCAAGGAGTTGGCAACCTCCTACGTGCGGCTCGATCGCGCGCCGTTTCAACTCGGGGGAGGGAAGGCGGCGCTTCGAAACAACGCCCGGGCGGGAGGCCATTGAACCTCGAAAGGCGCGCGGGGAAAGAGTCTTAGGGTTGCTGCTGGCCGCTGCGGTCTTTGCCTCAGCTGTATCGCAGGTTCGGGCAGCGGAGCAACAGGCTGTACAAGGGATGCTGCTTAAGGTCGACCGCCAACATGGCGTTGTTGTGGTCTCCTGCAATGCGGTTCCAGGCCACATGGATGCGATGGTGATGCAATTCGCGGTCCGCCAACCGAACCAGCTCCATGCCATGGAGCCGGGCACGACCGTACGCTTCAACATGGTAGAACAGAACCATCGGGTATATGCGGAGCATCTGCAGCCGATCGCCGGCGAGAGTGCCGAGGCCGAACCCGCTGAGGCGGCACGGCTCACGTTTCTTCACCGGGTTTTGGACCCCACGGAGGCGGCACGCGCGGTTCCTCTGGGCGGGCAGGTTCCCGACTTTACCTTGTTGGATCAAACGCAAACACCAACCCGGCTCACGGATTTTAGCGGAAGGGTTGTGGTGTTGAGCTTTACGTATTCGCGTTGCCCTAACCCGAATTATTGCTTCCGGCTCTCTAATAACCTGGCGATTCTCAGCAAGCGGTTCCGCAACAGCTTGGGCCACGATCTTATGCTGATGACCATCGTGATCGATCCCGATAATGATCGAGGTAAGGCCCTTCAGAACTACGCGGATATCTGGAAGGCCGATCCGAGGGGGTGGCGATTTCTGACTGGGTCCTTGCCCGAAGTCAGCAGCGTGGCAGGATTGTTCGGCATGAGCTTCTGGAGCGATGAAGGATTTCTGACTCATCCCTTCCACACTGTCGTGATCGACAGGAGCGGGCGGTTGGCCGCAAACGTCCTGGGGAATCAGTTTGCGGCGGCACAGTTGGGGGACCTGGTGCAGACGATACTGGGGAAGGAGCCGGCGCTCGAATCTTCGACTCAAGGGAAGCTCGGTCATTGACCGAACTTACCGAGGGTCTTCCAGTGGGAACAATTGGGCCCAGACGCGGACTGCGGGGGACGCCCCGAATCGGCCGGTTTGGGCTGTGAGCCCACTCAAGCCAAAGGAAGGCTTGAATAGGGCACGCTTTTTTTTTGAAGAGAGTGCAGTCGCATCTATTAACGTCATGACACCAAGTTACCTATTCCAAAAGGCTTGCCAGTAACCGCCCGCTTAACGCCGAAACCTTAACTGTTGCGAACCTTGCAGGTTGGACCAGAGCATGCCTAAGGTGAGTTCATTCTCAGAATGGATAGATGCATCTGCTATGAAAGGTCGGCCTGGCCGGACTTTTGTTCCCAACCCCTCTCTCTCGCGTCATTTATCTGGACATCGAGCCGATACAACCTTTATGCTCTGCGCCGATCGCCAGCGAAAGGAAGAACGTGAGTTCGTTCTTTGATAGTTCTTCGCCGAGGCTCACCCGGCGCGATTTTGTTGTGCGAAGCTCAGCAGCTCTGGCCTGCTACGCTGCGCTTCCGTACGGCCACGCTTCGGCAATGTCGGAAAAGTCAGACTTTATTGAAGTAAAAACAGCATACGGGCGCATTCGCGGTGTGCAGAGCGACGGCCTGGCGACCTTCAAGGGTATCCCATACGCCGGCGATGTTTCAGGAAAGGACCGCTTCAAGGCCGCTCCTCCGCTTCAGCCATGGACGGGGGTGCGTGATGCCCTTCAACTTGGGGCGCCCTCTATGCAGCCGGGCCCGCAGCGCCGCAATGAACCCCCGGCGGACGAGAATTGCCTTTTCCTGAACGTCTGGACGCCCGCAGCCGACGAGCACAAACGGCCGGTTATGTTCTACAGCCATGGTGGCGGCTTTACCGTTGGGTCGGGCGGTACGGGCTACCAGGATGGCGGCAGCCTGGCGCGCACTTGGAATGTAGTGGTTGTGGCCACCAACCATCGTCTTGGCCTGATGGGCTTTCTCTACCTGGGCGAAATGGGCGGTGAGGAATACGCCACCTCGGGCAACCAGGGCCTTCTGGATATTTGCGACGGGCTGAAGTGGGTGCACCAGAACATCGAGGCGTTTGGCGGCGACCCGAACAACGTAATGATCTTTGGCGAAAGCGGCGGCGGCGCCAAAACCTCCTGCCTCTACGCCATGCCTTCGGCGGAGCCGTTTTTCAACAAGGCTTCCATCGAGAGTGGGCCGGGCATTCGCATGATGCCGAAGGACGTAGCCACCGAGACCAGCCTCATGACCCTGAAGCAGCTCGGGCTGGAGAAGAACGATTGGCGCAAGCTGCTCGATGTGCCCGCGGCCAAGCTGTTGGAGGTACAGGTGGAGTTGGGAAAGCAGCCTGGCGGCGGTCCATTGACCATGAGTGGCGGCCGCAAGGGAATGGGAGGCAATGCACGGCCAGGCGGATTCGGGCCGGTGGTCGACGGCACCATCCTGCCGCACCATCCCTTCGATCCGGTGGCCCCGGCTATTTCGAAAGACAAGCCGCTCATCGTTGGCACGAACCGCGATGAAACCAACTTCTTCTTCATGCAAAACCACAACACCGACGTCTTCAATCTGACCTACGACACATTGAAGCAGAGGCTGCAAAAAGAATTCGGCGCGAATGGAGATTTGGTGTTCGATACCTATCGCAAGAGCCGCCCCGACGCATCCGCTCCTGACCTCTATATCGCCATCTCCACCGCTCGCATGATGGGTCTCGGCGCGGTCACCATTGCCGAGCGCAAATACGCACAGCATGCGGCACCGGTCTACATGTACATATTCGTGCACGAAACAGACGTCATCATCCCCGGAACACAGCACAAGCTGGGCGCCGCGCACGCGACAGAGATTCCTTACAAGTTCAACAACATTACGCCTGCCAAAAATCCACCGCCAAGCGACCCGCAGCGGCCAGACATCATGTCCATTACTGGTGCAAGCGGCGTGCAGGCGGCGCACAACATGAGCGAGATGTGGAGCACCTTCGCGAAGACGGGGCACCCGGCAGCGAAGGGTCAGCCCTATTGGCCGGCCTACACCACGGAAAGGCGGGCGACCATGGAGATCGATGCGCAATGCAAAGTTGTCGACGATCCATACAGCCTGGAGCGGATTATGTGGGAGAAACTCGAACCGTGAGCGCCCTTGCGATCTTGCCAGCTTTCCAACACCACAGCAGTTTCCCATGTCCCGGCTAGAAAACCTCTGATGCAAAGGATTCTTGAATGATCAAGCGTTTCATCTCACTTTTTGCAGCCCTGGCGCTCGCTGCTCCTCTGGTTTTTGCGCAAACATCCACCTGGGTTCCCGACAAGGCGCATAGCGAGGTCACCTTTTCCGTTCTCCACTTGAACCTTGCCAATGTGCGGGGCCGCTTTGGCAATATTGGAGGCGCCATCGTTTGGAACGAAGCCGACATCACGAAATCAACGGTGAATGTCACTATTGACGTCACCACCGTGGACACAGGCGTAGGCCAACGTGATGACGACTTGAAAAGCGAGCACTTCTTTGATGTCGCGCAGTTTCCTTCAGCAACATTCGTCAGTAAAAGCGTTGCGAAGACCGCGAATGGCCTTACTGTTACAGGTAACCTCACCTTGCATGGGGTGACGAAGCCAGTGGTTCTGCAGGTGGAAGGTCCCACTGGGCCAGTTCCTGGAATGGATCACAAGCCACACTCCGGATTTTCGGCGACCACGACGGTCAACCGTACGGACTTCGGTATCGGAACAAACTTTCCGGCGGCTGTGGTGGGCGAACAAGTCAAGTTAGCCATCGATCTCGACGTGGCCAAACAGTGAGTTACGCAGTGATGGCTGGAGGCTCTTCACAAGAACTTTCACTTCATCAGCAAATAACACTGCCTTGATTTCGAGGCTTTCTCGCGGGCGAAGTGCGGCAGGCGGTTGATGGTGCAAGCGTACTGGACTCTAATCTGTAAGAAATGCGGCAAGCGCCACCTGCTGTTGTATATAGGGGGACTTCCGCCAGGAGAGACTGTCGATATAAGCATGACCTCTCCGATTCAATGCTTTCGATGCGCTGATTGCGGCGGGGTGGATGATTATCGGCCAGAGGATCTGTTGCTTGCTACACCAGGTACAAATCCGGGTTGCTGATGTACGTCGGCAGCGGGGTTCCTTACGGGAAAGATCGACGAGAACACGAAATTCGATTCCACCGATTTTCGGAACCACGTGCCACGCTTCTCGCCCGAAGCCAGGAAGGCGAATATGGAAGGGTTCGCGCTTCTTCGTTTTGTCTTTGAGAGTGTTCGTTTCTGGATTCTACGGCTTGACTTCTGTTCCAGGTATCGCGATGGGAGTCTTGATGTCCCGCAATTCGGGTGGTGTTCCGAGCAGGGCATTCGTGTTCTGCACAACATCAACCAGCCAAACGCCACTCCGCTTTTCAGCAACCATTGTCATCATTCCGAAGCGTGGGGGGCGAGGTGTTCCGTCGAAATTCTTATCACCTTCCATCTTCCAGCTCCAGTGAACCACGGCCATATCGGGACGCAGGAAGCGTGCGGTGGTTTCCAACGGCGTAATAATTGAATCTTGGAAGCGTCCGCTCAGCAATCGCACGTGAAACTTCTCAATGTCGGCTCTGCCATGGAGGTAGACAGTCGCCACTGTCACGAAGTCCGCGTCGTCAGCCATGATTTTCGCTAGCTCGTGACCACCATGCTTTGCCCAGGCGTCGCAAAAAATCTGCGGCAACCCGCGAACGGCTTCTTCGTTCGCCTTGGTCTGCCATTTTGATTGGAGCACATCACAAAGAGCAATAACAGCAAACCGGCCACTAGGTTTCTCATCGCCTCTCCTCTCCGTTAGCGCTCATGCATCAATAATCGAGCCCCGCCTCCGAGGAACTTCAAGGCGAGTTCCAGGCTGCTTCTCTCTTCACTCGGAAGGTGGCGCTAGGCCAGCACCTTCGACACCACGTTGCCCGCGACGTCGGTCAGGCGGAAGTCGCGGCCCTGGAACTTGAAGGTCAGCTTGGTATGGTCCACGCCCAGGCAGTTCAGGATGGTCGCCTGCAGGTCGTGGATCGGCACCGAATCTTCCACCACGTTGTAACAGTAGTCGTCTGTCTGTCCGATCGAGATGCCTGGCTTGATGCCGCCGCCCGCCATCCACATGGCGAAACATTTCGGGTGATGGTCGCGCCCGTAGTTGGTCTCGCTCAGCTTGCCTTGGCAATAGACAGTGCGGCCGAATTCGCCGCCCCAAACCACCAGCGTATCGTCGAGCAGTCCGCGCTGCTTCAGGTCCTGAACCAGTGACGCAGAGGGTTGATCGGTTCCCTTGGCCTGCAGGGCGATGTCTCTGGGTAGATCGTTGTGCTGGTCCCAGCCGCGGTGGTAAAGCTGGATAAAACGAACGTTGCGCTCAGCCAAACGCCGGGCGAGCAGGCAATTGGCAGCATACGTACCGGGCTTGCGCGAGTCTGGCCCGTACATCTCGAAAACCGAGTCGGGTTCTTTCGAAAGATCCATGAGATCGGGCACCGAAGTTTGCATGCGGTAGGCCATCTCATATTGCGTGATGCGGGTTTCGATTTCTGGATCACCGTACACGTCGAACCACATCTTGTTAAGCTGCGCGAGGCTGTCGAGCATGCGGCGGCGCGACTCCCTGCTGATGCCCGGTGGGTCATCCAGGTACAGCACCGGCTCGGCGCCCGCTCGAAACCTCACCCCCTGGTACTTGGAAGACAGAAAACCATTGCCCCACAGCCGCGAAAACAAAGGCTGGTCCGGGTTGAGTGCGTTCGCCTGCGAAATCAGCACCACGAACGCAGGCAGGTTCTGATTCTCACTGCCCAGGCCATAGGTGACCCACGCGCCCATGCTGGGACGGCCGGGCTGTTGAAACCCGGTCTGGATAAAGGTAATTGCCGGGTCGTGATTGATGGCATCTGTGTTCACCGTCTTGATGATCGCGATGTCGTCGACAATCTTGGCGGTATGCGGCAGCAGTTCGCTGATCCAGGCGCCCGACTTGCCGGCCTGTTGAAACTTGAAGATGGGTGCGGCCACCGGAAAGGACGCCTGGCCCGAGGTCATGCCGGTAATGCGTTGGCCCTTGCGGATCGAGTCCGGCAGTTCCGTGCCCTGCAGATCCTTGAGCTTGGGCTTGTAGTCAAACAACTCAATCTGCGAAGGAGCGCCCGACTGGTGGAGGAAGATCACGCGCTTTGCCTTGGGCGCGAAATTCGGCATACCCACCAGGCCACCGGTCTTGGGATCTACCGCCGGCCCCTCCGCCATCAGGCTTGGGCCGAGTAGCGAGGCGAGCGCCGCCACGCCTATCCCCTTCGCGGTGCGGCCGAAAAACTGCCGCCGGGTCATCTCCAGCATGATCTCGCGTCCCACTTTGTCCATAGGAGTCACTCTTTCGTGATGGTCTCATCCATGTTGAGGATGGTGCTGGTAACCGTGGTCCAGGCGGCCAGCTCCGCCGGATCCAGCTTGGGATTGCGCTTCGCCTCGCCCACCCCGATCAGCTTCATCGCCGACGTCTTGTCGCGCCGGTACTCCGCCAATTCTTCCCGCGCCAGCGTAAGCAACACCGCGCGTTCCTGGGGCTGCGGTTTGCGGTCCGTTGCCAGCCGGAAAGCAAAGTCAACCCGCTTCTCCGGATCGCGCCCCGCCTGGGAAATCGTCTTCTCCGCCAATACGCGGCTGGCCTCTACATAAGTGGGATCGTTGAGCAGCACCAGGGCCTGCAGCGGAGTATTGGTGATGGTGCGCCGCGCTGTACACTTCTCGCGGTCGGGCGCGTCGAAAGTTGTCAACGAGGGCGGCGGCACCGTCCGCTTCCACACCGTGTACATGCTGCGCCGGTAGAGGTCCTCGCCGGTGGACGGCGTATAGCTCTGCCCGGAGAAACCCCCGCCGAAGGCCATTTCTTCCCACAGGCCCTTCGGTTGGTAGGGGTAAACGCTAGGGCCGCCGATCCGGGTGTCTAGCAGCCCGGCTATATCGAGCGCGTTATCACGCACCATCTCGGCGGGAAGACGGAAACGCGGCCCCCTCGCCAGCAGCCGGTTCTCGGGATCGCGCTCGGCCATCTCCTTTGTCTCGCGCGACGACTGCCGGTAGGTCGATGAGGTCACAATCAGCCGCATCATCGCCTTTATGTCCCAGCCGTTGCTGACAAACTCGGTAGCCATCCAGTCGAGCAACTGCGGATGGCTGGGCTGCTCTCCTTGCGAGCCAAAATCCTCCGCCGTCTTCACAATCCCGACCCCAAAGCAGTCCTGCCAGTAGCGGTTCACCGCCACCCGCGCCGTCAGCGGATTCTTCGCATCCACCAGCCACTTTGCCAGGGCCAGGCGATTCGCCGGCGCCCCGGGCGGCAGCGGCGGCAGAAAGGCCGGAACTCCTGGAGTCACCTTCTCCCCAGGATTGTCGTACTGGCCCCGCCCCAGGATGAACGTGTCACGCGGCTTCTTCATCTCCGTCATCACCATCACGCTGGTGATCGACGCCTCAAGCTTGATCTTTTCCTTCCGCAACTCAATCAGTTGCGCATAAAGCTGGCGATCCTTTTCAGGCGCCGCATATTTCAGAAAGTACTCGCTCAGCGCGGCCTGGTGTTCTTTCTCCAGGCGCGCTGCCTTGGCCTCCGGAGTCTCGGCTTTCTCTTCCTCTCCGATCTCTGCTTCTGGGGGCGCCTTTTCCGGCTGCAGAGTTGCAATCTCCTGGGCAGGTTTTCCCGCGAGCGCCACCAGCACCGAGCGCGCCGGAAGCCGGATGGCCAGTGTTTCAGCCTCCTCGTCATTCACCGTGCGGCTGTAGATGCGCAGGTCGTCGAGCCGGCCTTCAAAGGGCTTTCCGTTCGCCTTATTGCCGACCTCAAGCGGGGCGGCGGTTCGAAACGTACCGCTCAAGTTGTCCTTCACCACTTCCGTCACCACAGGCTTGCCGTCGACGTAAAGCTTCACCCCCGACGCTTTACCCGAGCCGTCGTAATTCACCACCAGGTGAGAGAACAAGGCCATCGCGTAGCGCTCCTTGGTGCGCACCTCGATCGCGTCGTCAGGCCACTTGGCGGCCAGGCGGACGATGAAGTGGGAGAGCCGGTCTCGCTGGCTGTCATACGTTGGATCGTCGATCGCAATCTCATAGCCTCGCCACTGTTCGGAGCTGTCCCGTTTTTGAACGAGCTTAATCGAGCTCGCGGTCGACGTCCGGATCCAGAGCGCCAGGGCAAAGCGGTCGCCACGGTCGAAATCGCCGGCATTGCCGAAACTCACCTGGGTCTCTCCGCTGAACTCCGCAGCCCTGCCCACCTTGCCTTCGTCGTACACCACGCCGCCACGCAGCGCCTTGCCGTCGTGGTGCTGGCCGGAGGTATCAGCCAAACCGCCCTCCATCGGGTAGTAAGCGATTAAGCCCTCTTGCGACGGCTCAGCGATATCCGCCAGCGCCGTTTTTTGCCACTCGTTCCGCTGCGCCACCATGTCTTTCTCGGGCAGCGCAGCGAGGGTGCTGGTGAGCCGGCCATTCAGCTCATCGAGTTGCTGCTGCTGCGCCGCGGTGGGCAGCGGCAGGACCGGATCTGCATTGCCCAGGTAGCCGTCCAGGCCCCTTTCCGGAACGCTGTTGAAGTAAGCGACGAACTGGTAAAAATCCTTTTGCCGGATGGGATCGAACTTGTGGTCGTGGCAGCGTGCGCAGCCCATGGTAAGGCCCAGCCAAACTGTGGCCGTGGTGCTCGCCCGGTCAATTGTGTACTCCGCGTGGTATTCCTGAGGAACGGCGCCGCCTTCGAAATTGATCATGTTATTGCGGTTGAAGCCGCTGGCGATCTTGTCGTCCACGGTTGCGTTGGGCAGCAGATCGCCTGCCAGCTGCTCAACCGTGAACTGGTCGTATGGCATGTTCTGGTTGTAGGCCTTGATCACCCAATCGCGCCACGGCCACATCTCCCGCAGGCTGTCGATGTGATAGCCGTGCGTGTCGGAATAGCGGGCGAGGTCCAGCCACTCCATGGCCATACGCTCGCCGTAGTGCGGCGAGGCCAGCAGCCGGTCGACGCGCTTTTCGTAGGCGTCGGGCGACTTGTCCGCCACAAAGGAGTCCACCTCGGCGGGCGTAGGTGGCAGGCCGGTTAAGTCGAAGCTGACCCGGCGCAGCAGGGTGGCTTTGTCTGCTTCCTCGCTCGGCTTCAACCCCTCGGCTTCGAGCCGTGCCAGGACAAAGCTGTCAATGGGATTCCGCACCCACGCCTTGTCTTTCACCTCGGGCACAGATGGACGCTTGGGGGCCACGAACGACCATTGCGTTTCCCATTTAGCCCCCTGGTCGATCCACTGCTTGATGACCTCAATCTGCTTGCCGGTCAGCGTCTTGCCGGAATAGACCGGCGGCATGCGGAAGGCCACGTCCTTGGAACTGATTTTCTGGTAGATCTTGCTTTGCGCCGAGTTCCCCGGGACGATGATCTTGTAGCCGCCGCGGTCGACGAACAGTCCCTCCGTCTCGTCCAGGCGCATGTTGGCCATTCGCATCTTTTCGTCTGGGCCATGGCACTTGAAGCAGTTGTCCGAGAGGATGGGACGGATCTCCCGGTTGAAGTCCACAGGTTTCGTGGGCGCCTCGGCCGCGGGTGCGGCTTGCGTCGCTCCGAGAATCCAGGCTAGCGAGGCAGAGGCGAGCAAAACGAATAACAGCCGCAGCTTCAAGTTTCCATCCCTCCTTGCGCGTGGCGGGAAACCCTGCTGAATGGTCGAATTATCTCCAAGCGCGACCGTAAAATCCAGCATCCCGATGGATGGCAACAGCAGACTCTACCAACGGGTACTTTGGCAAGCTAGAATCCTGATCCGGCGGAAAAGGCCTTCACTCTTGGGTTGTCGGCTACTCGGAAGTCGACTAACGAAGGAGGTGCTCAGTTGGCGAGTCGTCGTTACTTGATCTGCATTATCGCTAAGTTCGAAACGCAGTCGCTTCAGACGCATCCATCCAACTGCCTGCCAATGTCGGGTTTCCGTGGTGTTGACCGGTGTCGTTCTGGTGATGTTGCTGCTGGGGCTGCTGGCGACGTGGATTCCAGCACAACGCGCCCTGTCGGTTGATCCCCTCATCCTGCTGCGTGAAAAGTGAATCAGGGCTCGCTTCCAAGCTGCCGTATAACCGGTTCTCGTAGAAGCGAAGCTGAGATCACTTTGCTCGGGTCGTCTCCCGTCTATCCCGGCGCATTCTCCTCCTTTTCCGACGAGTCAACACTCTGAAGTGACCAACGGCCGACCGAACGACACAATTTTTCCGTTCAACAGCGGGCCGCTACGCTACACTCCGTCTCGTTTCCTGACCTAAAATTTCGGTCTTTGCCCAGGGGTTCTCGTGCCACGCCGTGTCTCGACGGGTCTGTATCGATTTCTGTTGCCAATTTGCCTTTGCATCCTCATCCTTTGCCCTTCACCGAATGCGGCTCCGCGCAAAACGCATCTCGCTTCCTGTTGTCTTTGAAGAGAACCAGGGGCAGGTGGGACGCGGAGTTCAGGTTTCTGAACAGAAGCAATGGTCTGGAGACATTGTATGGATCCTCGAGAATCCATATGCGTCTTCCAGACAAGACGGGACCGGTAACGGAGATCCAGATGCGCTGGTTACACCCCGGCCGGCCATCCATGGTTGTGGAGAGGCCGCTGCCGGGTCAGTCGAACTACCTGCTTGGCTCTGATCCTTCCCGCCGGATCAAGGGCATTCCACAATCCGCGCAAATTCGCTATCACCAGCTTTATCCCGGGATCGATCTGGTACTCCATGGAACGGGCGACTCGATCGAGCATGATCTTGAGGTACAAGCGGGCGCCGACCCGGCAAAGATCGCTTTTAGCCTGGATCAGCCCGTCGTGGTGCGGAAAGATCAATCGCTCGAAGTAGAAGCAGGCGGACACGCGCTGCATTTCGCCAAGCCCTTTGCCTACCAGCAATACGGTCATGAGCGGAAGCAGATTCCTGTTGCCTTCCTGGTCAGATCTGAAGGAGTTTTTACCTTCGGCTAGGTAAGTGCGACTCGTCCAGAGCGCTGGTGATTGATCCCGTGCTCACCTTTTCCACCTACCTATCCGGCACCGCCTCCGATACTATTCGGGCCATCACCGCCGACGCCAGTGGAAACATCTATGTTACGGGCGAGACAGCGGCCACAGACTTCCCGCTCAGCTACACAAACGCTTTCTCTTACCGTCCAGTAGGCCCGGCATTCATGGTCAGGATCGCGAATGACTGGTGTCGTTCTGGTGATGTTGCAGTTGGGGCTGCTGGTGACGTGAGCCGGGACTAACGTCAGCGGAGGCTTTAAACACGAGACGCTGGTTTTCCGAGGCGCTCTTCCCAGGCACTCTGCTGTTCCCGGCCCCAATGACAAACAGTCACCGCATATCCATCAGGGTCGGTCAAGCCAATCTCTCCGCTGGGCATATATGCGGAATACGCAATCGCTGGCACCGTCGTGCCGCTCGCCCTCAACTGTTCACATAGCACGGGAAGATCGGATACATACATTACCAGCGAAAACATCTGCCTGGACGTGGCCACGACGACATCAAAGGGAAGGTCGGCTAACAACATAATCGCGCCGTTCGTACAGTGCAGACGCGCCCAGCCCGGTGGCGAACCCTCGGAATCGACCAGCGAGAAGCCAAGCTGCTCGTAGAAGAGTATGGAGCGACCCACGTCCCTGACCCGCAACATTGGGGTTGAATAGCCCGCCCTCATCATGGATCGACCCCCCTTTCGGTAGTGCTCCCAGGAGTGAGCCCCAACACAGTTCAGAGTCTTGGGCTCTTACCCTACGATGACTTTACCGGCATGCAGAAGCAAAGATTGTTTCCATCTGGATCAGTCACCGCAAATTCCCGCAGCCCCCAGGTCTGATTCACTGGCGCGGTGTGAATTGGCGATTCCGGGCGCAATGTCGTGTCCAGACCCCGTGAACGAAAGGTCAGAAAGCGCTCATCAACGTCTTCCACAAACACACGGTTGACGGAACCAAAGACACCGTCTCCTGAATGACGTGAAAGCTGTAGCTCGGCCCCGTCCCGAAACAGGTCAATGACTCCGTTGGCCATCTCGCGATCTCCATATCCAGGCCACTTGCGCTCGAAGTCGAGAACTTGCGTGTAGAAATGTAAGGACCTTTCCAAATCGCCAGACTTGATCACAGGAACAATCTTCATGACGTTCTCTTCGGACGGCAGGGCAATAGGATACTCGCTCGCCACTTTGAGCTAACACGGCAGGCAGGGTGTTCAAGTTGGCCGAAAGATAAATCTTGACCTAAAGATAGCCACTCGCTCTTGAAACCCACGATTGTTCGTCTTCTATGCAACCCCTCGCGCGCGTTTCCGTCTATTTCGATGGAGAGGTGTGGACGGCACCTTCGTTTTAACCCTTTTAACCCAGCGGACCGGCTTCGTCTGTTTCGTGACGACAATGGAGAACCATGGCATCTCTTGTTTCTCGTTCGGTGGGCATAGGTAAGTTCGATGGTTTGCTCGTGCCTGCGGCCGAACTCTGCAGAATTGTGAGAGCCTCCTACCTTAGTCCCTCTTTCCCATTCCTCCTTTGCTTCGAATTGTGGCAGTACCTCCGGCGGCGGCTGGCAAAAGGCGATCCTTCTGATCCGGCAAGACACAGTCGTCTACCACGCAGGAAGGAGTCCTCAAGTCCTGTAGGTTTCCCATCGACACTGCGTCTACTTCGAGGAGCCGCGTTCGCCGTGACGTTGATGCTACCGACCGAACTATGGGCACAAGTTCAAGTGGCGCCGGGGGTTCCCCCTCTGCCTGCTGCTCCCGTTCCCCAACATGGAAATGCGGCCGCACAGGACGGAATGCCGAGCGGCAACGGCCCGATCTTTCCCCGAACGACAGTCAAGCCAGGCGTGACTTCAAAGGATATGTTGAAGCAGGAAGAGCGCCAGCGCATTCTAGGGGTGATGCCAAACTTCAACACCGTCGAGACCTCCGCCGGTGTGCCCAGTCTCTCGCCGGGTCAGAAGTTCCACCTGATGTTTAAAAGTTCTGTCGATCCATTCGTTTTCGTCGCAGATGGGTTTGTCGCCGGTCTGAGTCAGGCGCGCAATACCAATTCAGGATTCGGGCAGGGAGCCGAGGGCTACTTTGAGCGCTTTGGTGCGTCTTATCTCGACACCGCAGACGGCAATCTCTGGGGCAACGCAATCCTCCCCATCGTCTTCAAGGAAGATCCGCGTTACTATCGGCTTGGCTCTGGTACCTTCACCCATCGCTTTCTCTACTCAGCAGCCACCACCATCTGGTGTAGGCGCGACAACGGTTCATGGGGTCCAAACTACGCGAATGTACTCGGCAACTTCATCTCCGGAGGTATTTCCAATGCTTATTATCCTGCTGCGGACCGGGGTGTTGCCAATACGGTAGACGGGGCGCTCACGGTTACCGCAGAAGGCGTTGTGGGGGCGGAATTTGTCGAATTCTGGCCTGACATCTCAAGGCGTCTCTTTAGGAAGCACTACGCCGCGCAGCAGGAAATGCGGTGACGCTAAAGTCAAGATTGTTGATATGGGCGCAGGCCTAGAGGCTCGGGCGAAACTGATCCAACAACACCTTGTCAGGCACGGCTCCAGGAGCCAGGGCGAATTTCCGGGCCGTCGTTAAGGATTGGCGCCGGTCATGCCACTGGTCGACGAAGGCTCGGCTTCGAGGCGTAGCCTCCTGTTGATCGTCGGCCAGTACTGGCGTAGCAGGTTCCCACCGAATCTCCAGCTCAAGTCGATTGCATAGCGGGTAAAGGTACTGCCAACGGTGCGGTTTTGGTCCGGATAGTAGGCATTGGCAAGGCCTTCGCCCAGCAACGGGCCTATCAGACCCGAATAGTTGACCTGCTTTTCGCCGGCATCAGTGCTGGTGATGATCACCCTGACGGCGGCGTACTTGACCGATTGCTTAAACGACAGATTCCTTCTGACAAAAAAGCGTGGATCCTGATGTAAAGCAGACGCCAACAGAAAGTTCCCGAACAGGTTATCCGACGCGGCACGAGCCATATCCGCTCCGAAGCGCTTCCCGTACCCTTCCGCACCCTGGTGATACCCCGAGGGACGATCGGTGGCTTGGCCGTACGCTGAACCAAGCAACGCCGCCCCAATCGTGGATAACGCCACGCTATTGTTCGCCGCCAGCTCGAATTTCTGCCAACTGCTCAACCGTCCCTCGCTGGTTGCGAGGTCGGGAAAAACCAGTGATTTCTGCTGCAGCAGTTTAAAGAGAATTACGCCGCTTTGTATCGGATTGGCCGGTTTCGACGTCGTCTGGGATTCTTGGCTTTGAGAGGTCGCATCCGGCGCGGACTGTGGTTGGGATTGTTGTGCCATACCGCAATTGCAGATCAACAACCAAGAGGCGGCGAGGATCAAGCGATGCATTCCACGCCTTGGTTTAATGACCTTCGTCTGAGGGTTAAAGATACGTTGGAGGGCAGCTATTCCAGATAGAAACGAGGCGGCGATGTCTACTCCAATTGAGCTCCATCTGGTTGGGATCATGGCATATTCTAACAATCCACGATTGTATCCGCGCCGCCGTCCACAACCGCATCCATACGCAGCCCGGCCTGCGGCAATACAACACCAACCAGGGTAGTCTGCCGCAAGCTGCCCGTTGTTCCTGGATCAAGGACCATCCGGAAACTATCCCTGGTTCAGCCTGCCTTTGGGTCAAAGAGAATATCTCCGCAACACAAGCGAAACGGGCCGATCGAGCAGATGCCCCATCGGCGGCCCGGGCGGGACAGTCAGTAACGGCGAAAGCGGCCGCGTCGTCCCCGCGGTGGCCGGAGGAGCAGCCAGATCGGGATGGCTGTCAGCGATGTTCTGGTTGCGAAGCACCACGACAAGACCGGAGGTTGTCCATCGCTTTACGATGTGTGTCTTCGCGCACTCACCACAAAGCCAAAAAAACTTGCTGGGTAAGGACCGCATCGCGAATGCGCCATCGTCTGGCCGGAACTCATCGTCAGCATGCGATTCCAATTCGAGCAATCCGAGCCTTCCCTCCCGAAGATAGAGCAGCTCTTTAGAACATTGTGGATTTGCGCACTGCATGGCCCAGTTGCGCTCGCTCCCCACAGCGCTTGGTTGCGTAATCGCTCCTGGTATTTCCTCCTGGATGCGGGTGCCTTCGGCATCGCGTTGAATCACCGTCAAGCTGACGTCGTCGCGAAGCGCGTTGCCGTTCGCGAAGTCCTGTAGGGCAGCGAGAAGCACAATCAGAGTGGCGTGAGCGGATTGCCGTTCGGCGCGTCGCAGCGCCTCTACTAGTCGCTCCAATCCAAACTCTGCACCTGAGGGGTTGCAGCATTCGAGTACACCATCGGAGTATGCCACAAGCGTGTCGCCAGGTTCGAGAACCAGCTCCCCGGAGTTAAACTCCGCGCCTTCGATAGCACCCAGCAACGGGCCGCCGATCTCGAGCAGCTCAGTTCGCCCATCCGCGCGAAGTAATATTGGCGGAAAATGGCCGGCATTACAGTAGGTCAGCTTTCCGTGATTGCAGTCGATCTGCGCGAGAAATGCGGTAACGAAAGGCGCAATCGGCCGCAGATAACAGAGATGGCGATTCACTTCCGAGGCGATCGTTTCCGGATTTGAATCCGGGCGGCCGTAACTTTGCAGAAGTCCTGCCAGGTTTGTGAACCACATTCCAGCAGCAACGCCTTTACCGGCAATGTCTCCATGGGCAGTAAGAACTTTAGAACCATTTTGCCAAAGCATGGTGAAATCCCCGGAGAGATAGCGCGCTGCGAAGACCTCACTTGCGAACTGTAAGTCGCCGTGGCGCAAGGCACGGGAGCCGCTTAGCTTGCGCTGGATCTGTGCGGCCTCGAATAACTGCGAATGAAGATCTAGTTTCTCTTGCAGAAGTGCGTCCGTCTCGTTCTGCGGCACACTCGTCATTGGGAAATGACCATGTTGTAGTCGCGGAGTCCCCAAACCCCGTTTACAGGCACTTCGGAGATTGCAGCCCGGCTACCATTCGGGGTTGCATTGTTAAGCAAGAACCGGTTTCGAGGTACCGACTTACCACTGGGCTCCGCTCTCATTCCATTCCTGGAGAGGCGGGAACGTGCGACCACTCCAAATGCTTACGCTCCGCAGCGGCAGGATATAGGTCCATCCTCCTATCCCGACAGGCCCGTAGACGGCCAGCACGTCCACGCGATCCGTTAGTACGAACTCCGGCAAATCGGCATCCACTTGCACGCGAACATGCGGATGACTTCGTAGCCGGCGCGGTTGGCCCGGGGCACCCTTGACTGCATCGGAGAAGGTTGAGCAGGCGCTCAACTCTTCCCCGGTCGGTTGGTGCTCCATGGACTACGAGCTTCCGTGCGAATGGTCCTTACTCGCCGGCGTGAGTGCCATCCCCAAATACCAGCGTGGCGTCGCGGAGCTCGAGTCCGGTCAAGAACGTTTTGTTGTCCTTGACGACTGTCATCTCGGCTTCGATATTGTTCCGTTCTTCGACGATATGTGCCGGAACGGTTTTGCTCCAGCTGCCGTTAGTGAAAGTTACCTGCACGTTTGGATCCGTTCCAGTCCATACGATCTTGTAGGTCCCCTTGGGCACTTCGGTTGTTCCTACCGTTACAGTGTTCTCGAGTACGACGTGGGCAGAGTTTTTGGAGGCGGCGTTGGCAGCGAATGGAAGGAAAGCGAGGATGAAGGTAAAGGCCAGGACTCGTTTCGTCATGTTCTACTCCTTATCTGCTTCCGCTCTTCGACCGTTTCGAGAAGCATTCTCTCAATTAGAAACGCGCCGCCGCGCACTTAATCTTAATAATTGTTAAGCACGCGACACCCTCGCAGATCCAGCGGATTGCGCAAGCCTATTTCATAGAAAATTAACCGCTCAGATGCGAGGCGGAGCTCCGCCCAGCACAGGAAATGATCTAGACGGAGATGGGCTTATCCAGCGGTCTGCATCCGGGGGTCTGCATCGCCACCTTCTCTGTGGAGGGTAGACGCGGCAGCAAGATCTGTACCTTGAGCCCCGGCTTTGCGTTTTGGGCTGTGATGGTGCCCTGATGTACCTGAATTGCCCGCATCGCGATCGACAGCCCCAGCCCAATCCCACCGCTATTGGTATCGCGCGATTCTTCTACGCGGAAGAATGGCTTGAATATCTGAGGAAGCAGCTCTTCGGAAACACCGGGCCCATGATCGCGAATTTCGACGATGGAAGTGTCGGCGGTTTCAGCCAACGTCACTTCTACAGCGGAGTGAGAGGGTGAATAGCGAATCGCGTTTTGCAGCACATTGGCGACAGCCCGGCGCAGGAGCTCCGGGTCTCCCCAAAGCGGCCTCTCCAACTGGCCGCTCACCTGAAGCCTGCATTCCCGCAACTCTGCGTCCAGCCGTTCTTCGCTCACGATGTCGTTGACCACTTGCTCGAGATCTACAATTTCAAATTTTCTGGCTTCCGGATCGCCCTCGGCTCGCGTGATTTCCACGAGCTCAGAGACCATGGACGTAATTCGGTCCACGTCACGCTCGATACGATCCAGGGCGTGGCCCTGATCGCCCGAGCTCCTTGCGAGCCTCACGGCCAACTTGAGCCGGGCGAGTGGCGATCGAAGCTCATGCGAGATGTCAGCCAGCAGTCGCCGCTCGCTGGTGAGCAATCGCTGCAAACGCTCCGCTGTTTCATTGAAGGCCCGCGCCAGGTAACCAATCTCATCGCGGCGGCGGGTATGCCAGCGGGCAGAGAGGTCGCCGCGGCCAAAGCGCTCGACCGTTGCCGTTAGATTGCGGATCGGCGATACCAGCCAGATGGCCGCAGCCCAGCAGAGAATGCCGGTAGCTCCTATGACCAGCAGGTAGTACGGAAAGAAGTCCCAGGGATGAGGCCGAGGGGGTGGGAGGGCGATAAACCAGTACGCGCCATCCGCCGTTCTGCGGCTGATTACCAGCTTGCCTGCGCGGCGTTGGCGCCCTTCCACCGCTCCAGCCCCAGGGATCAGATTCGATAGATCCTGGCCGGAAACGACATCGACACCCGCGGAATTGAGGAGATAGTGGGAGCCCCCAAAGACCCGGTTCGCACGCTGCATATAAGCCGAGACGCCGGCTGGGCCGCCAACATCCAATGCCTGCCGGGCCTCTTCCAACTGTAGTTCGTCGGTTCGTTCGAATGTCCGGTAGAAGGTGTTGCGCTCAATCTGCCGCGAAATGGCAAGAAAGACCACGAGAGACAACGACAACGTTCCTGCCATCGCAAGCAGGATTCTCACGTAGAGCGATCTCATAGAGTGCCTCTGTCCGGCGATTCTGCGGAGATGTTGCGCCTGATCTTATGGCTCTGCGCGTTCCTCAGTAACACCTATCATTCCTTGCTGGTAAAGACATAACCGACGCCCCGAATGGTGCGAATCAAGGTATGACCGGATGCAAGCTTCTTGCGCAAGTGGCTGATGTGTACGTCGAGCGATCGGTCCGAGGGAGTTGCTTTGCGTTCGAACAAACCCTCGGTGATCTCGTCGCGAGATACGATCCGGCCGGCCGAGCGAGCCAGCAAATCAAAGATGTCGAACTCCATTGCGGTCAAATCTACCAGGTGCTTGCCCTTCCATACCTCGCGCCTGTTCACATCGATACGGATCTCTCCAAACCTGGTGACGGCATCGCTCAAATAAGCGGAGCCGGCGATTCGCCGAAGGACCGCACGGATGCGCGAGAGGAGCTCATCGGGATCGAAAGGCTTGACCAGATAGTCATCCGCCCCTTTGTCTAAACCTTCGATTCGATCGCTGCGATGGGTCCGAGCCGTCAACATGATGACCGGCACAGCGCTCTGACGACGGATCTGGTGCAACAGAGTGAAACCATTGATTTGAGGCAACATGACATCAAGGATCACCAAATCGTATTGGCCCCCCAGAGCGCGGGCAAGGCCGTCACGGCCGTTGTGAACGGCCGTCACCCGGTGGCCGTTCTCCGCGAAAAACTCCTGCATCATGCTGCATAACTCTGCGTCGTCATCGATGAGCAGCAGCGATAACTTCCCGGATGCGGGCGATGTACCTGGTGTCGCCATTTCCCAAACCTATCGGCGAACGTCCCTCTTGCACACAAGTTTACGCGAGGGCACAAGCTCTGAATGCCACATCCGTCGACTTCAAGCTGACCAAAGTAAACATGAGGCAACTGCGTTGTGTCCCAGTCGCCGCCAGGGTTCCTTGAGTTAAGGCCCCGCGCTGCCGGCGTGAAGATGCCCTTCGGCACCGACGCCGGCGTCTACCCCATGGCGACACCGAGTGTTACTGCTACTCAAGAGATTTTCGACGTGCTCGCGCAGTCCTTGCCCCGCAGAGCAATCAAGGCAGACTAATGCGATAGAGGTTGCGTTGGGTACTGAATCGCCAGAACGCATAGTTCGAGGCATTCGGCCCAGGGAACACGCTGGGAAGGTCGAGCACACGTACGCCCGGCATCCGCGGTAGTTTCGTATTGGTGACCAACTCACCCCACCACGCCGGGAAGGCATCGCCAGGAGTCAAGGGAATCACAATTGTTTTGGGTTTATCATTGGCTCCGGTATGCGTCAAAGAGATATACATCGATCTCTGGTCGAAAGACCAGCTGACGATCGGCTGATCAATTTCAAATGACCCGACAGCGCACACTCGGCACAAGACTCGTGGGGGGCCTCCCCGCATTGGATAGCCAGAGAGGATTTGCGAGGGGCCTGAGTTATCGGAGTCAACGGTAGCCACGATCCATCGGTCATCAGGAGACAGACTGATGAGATGGGAGACCGGGTCTGGAATCACCTTATGTAAATCTGTTCCGTCTTCCTTCATGCGGAAGATGTAATTGAATGCACCTTCCTTCATGATGAAGAGGATTTCACCATTGCGAGCAAATATGGGATTGTCCGCCTCCGCAGCCACGAGTTGCCGCGGCGAAGCGTGCCGGTCAAGAGACCAGATCCAGATACCCGGGCTATCGCTGTCAGCCCGGGTAAACGCGACTTTCTTCCCATCGGGAGAGACACTGTAACGGGCGATAGAAATCCCAGGGACCAACTGCTCCTTGTGACCGGAATTCAAGTCCGATAACCACAGCTCGCCGCTCAGGGGCTTACCGCCATGTTTGCGGGCAAGATAGTAGAGTGTGTGGCCGTCCCCAGACAGGGAAGGCAAGTAGGCGAATTCCTCCGTAGAAACCTGCTGGTCACCCTTGAGAGTGTGGACCCAAACTGTGCTTTGTGTAGAACCACTGGAGGTGACCAGCGACTTTCCGTCCGGCGCCACGGCGATTCCGTGTTCTTCCGTTGCTCCAAAGGTGAGTTGCTCGGCAACCCCATCCGGAAACCGCTGCCGCCAAAGGTGGAACCCGTTCCCCGCATTGGCGGCGAAGTACATCCAGCGTCCGCCGGGTGACCAGGCCGCCTCGGTGCACGCAGACGGGATCGGGCCGACCTGCTTCGCTTCCGGTCCCCCCGAAAACGGAACCAATCGACACGGCGTGAAGGGACCAGCTTTGTCCATTTCCGCGACAATGACCCATTTCGAGTCCGGGGAAAGATAGGATCGATGAGCCATATTGCCCGCTTTTGGGACATACACATCCCGCTCGTTCGCCCGGCTCTCGCCGGCGGTCACGATCTTCATGGCCTTTCCATCCTCGGAAAACATCACCTGATGAGGACCGACCCAAGTCAAAGCGGAGGCATTCGGAAGTAATTCGGATGGCTCGCCCCCTGACACCGGCACCGTCCACCCTTGCCAATCCCATCCCTCCCCGCGGGTGAATGATATTTTCGAACTATCAGGCGAGAATGCAACGCTCATCTTGGGATGATCGTCGTGCGTGAGTCGTACCGGGTCGCCATCGGGAAGCAGCTTCAGGTAGACGTCTCCCGGCGAAAGAAATGTGCTCTCGCCACGAATGAATGCCAGCATGCGGCCGTCCGGGGAAAGTGCCGGAGAAGTCGCCGAATCCGCCAAATAAGTAAGCTGCGTGTATTCCGTATGGCTAGGAGTGGCAGGCCGGCGATTGCGCATCCACAGGAGAAAACCAGCACTCAACAGGCAAACCATCAACCCGCAAAGCATCAACCCGACGCTCAACGCCCAGGGCGGCACCCGTAAGCGTGGTCTTGTGCTTGGCTGGGATTCCTGAGGCCAACCCGGGTTGAGAGCATCCGAAGCAAGCGCTGCCGTCCGATTCCTTTCTGCATGCGTCTTCAGGCGTTCCAGGTCCTCACGAATGTCCGCCGCATGCTGATAGCGCAGCGCACGGTCTTTCTCCAGGGCCTTGCGGATGATTTCGTCCAGCTCCAACGGAATGGCCGGATTCATCACCGAAGGCGACGCGGGGGTCTCCTTCAGGAGCGAGGCAAAGATCATGGCCGCCGTGGCCCCGCCGAACGCCCGGCGCCCCGTGCTCATCTCGTACAGCACTAAACCGAACGAGAAAAGGTCGCTGCGGGTATCCAGTTTCTCTCCGCGTGCCTGCTCCGGCGACATATAGGCGGCCGTGCCCATGGCTGCCCCATGCTGCGTGATTTCGACCCCTTCGCCGGCTATATCATCGTCCGTCGCTGCCATGCCTTCCCGCTGCAGCTTCGCCAGGCCAAAATCCAGAATCTTTGCGTCACCGCGGCTGAGAATGAATATGTTCTCGGGCTTGATGTCCCGATGAATGATGCCCTTTGAGTGAGCCGCGTCGAGGCCATCGGCTACCTGGGCTCCGATATCCAGCAGTCGTTCCAGTGCGAGGGGGCGGCCCATGATCACATCTTTCAGGGTCTGTCCCTCCAGGAACTCCATGGCGATGAAGGCTCGCCCATTCTGCTCGCCCAGGTCGTGAACGACACAGATGTTGCGATGATTCAAAGCAGAAGCGGCCTCCGCCTCACGTTCAAAACGGTTCAGAGACTGTGAATCTCCGGTGACACTCTCGGGCAAAAACTTGAGCGCGACGAGACGGTGCAACCGCGTGTCCTCGGCTTTGTAAACCTCCCCCATCCCGCCGCGCCCGAGAAAACCGGCAATGCGAAATCGCCCCGCGATGATTTCGCCGGAGCAGAAGCTAGGGGCCGCCGGGTTTGCCGGTAAGTCCGCGACTAGCCTTTTCGCAGGGCTTTCCTCAAGAAAGCTTCCCGCCCGCTGATTGTGTTCGAGAATGGCCTCAACTTCCGCGCGCAGCTTTTCGTCATCGCAACAGGCCGCCAGAAACGACGCTCGATGCTCGGCCGGAAGCTCCAGCGCGTCGTTAAACAACGACTTGATTCGCTCCCAGCGCTGCGCGTTTAAGATCTCTGGCAGGACGGCTCTCCTTCTGCTCCCGAAACCTGCGCATCCTGGCTATCGTGTGATTTCCTGGTGTAGCCAGGCACGGGCCATCGTCCAGTCGCGGTTGGCGGTCTTTGTGGAAATATCCAGGACCCCGGCAATTTCCTCCATGCTGAGGCCGCCAAAAAACTTCATTTCCACAATTCGAGCCTGGCGTTCATCGAATTCCGACAACCGTTCCAGGGCTTGATCCAGCATGATGAGCTCAGTTGACTTTTCCGGTGTGAACGCCAACACCTCATCCAGGGGAAGTTTCTTGAGCTCCCCGCCCCGCTTACGAGTGCGGTGGCGGCGAGCATAATCCACGAGAATCTGACGCATCAGGCGCGCGGCAACTCCGAAGAAATGAGCGCGATTCTGCCACTGCGGCTGATCGTTATTGGTTAGTCGCAGGAAAACCTCATGGACCAGCGCCGTCGGCTGCAAAGTGTGATCGCCTCGTTCGCGATTGAGGCAGAGCGAGGCGACGCGGCGCAGCTCCGTGTAAACCAGGGGTATGAGCTCAGCCTCGGCCTCCCGGTCTCCCTCTCGAAACCTGACCAGCAGCTCGGTAACCTGGCTCTTCTGCTCGCATTGTGGGCGGTCCATCTCCATTTGGTCCCTTCTGCCCGAAGGTGAACCGGCGAGCACCGCGGCCCGTGCGACGGGATTCGTTCCAACTAACCCAAATGTCCGCTTTTTCGAGCAGTTTGCGCATTCATTAGTAGGTGCCGCTTTGGGCGGCAAAAGTATAGCAGGGCCCGCGACATGAACAAAGCGGGATAAAGGCGAGACGCGCCCACAGAAAAAGTGTGTTCACTCAGCCTGAACAAGTCAGTCGTTCGGATGAAAGCAAATTCCGATTTACCAACAACATCAAGGAGGTAATCTATGTCAGCTCGATGGCTTACGTTTGCGGGCGCCGCCGCGGCGGCGTTCCTGATGACGGCAGCGACCCTGCCCAGCGCGGTAGCGGATGATGTAAAGCTTTCAACCCTGTATAAGTTCGAAGCCCCAGCCGCTAAAACCTTCACCAGCGCGCTGGGATCTCAACCAGACACCCTGCCGGTGGTGGGTCCCGACGGCGCCATTTACGGCATGACCAGTGTCGGCGGCCAGTATGGCAACGGCGTGATATACCGCTTCGACCGGGACAAGCATCAGTACACAGTCCTGCATACCTTCAGCGCGCTGAATGCGAACGGAGAGAATGCGGACGGCGCCACGCCGGGCATGGCACTGACGCGCGGCCCCAACGATGTGATTTACGGCATGGCCTCTTACGGCGGCCAGAATGGCACTGGCACGGTCTTCAAAATCACCACGTCCGGTGAGTTCACCGTGCTGCACACCTTCAGCCCCCTGGACGCGAACGGAAACAATCAGGACGGAGCCTATCCACTGCGCGCGATCGTCGCCGGCAATGACGGCAGCCTCTACGGCACCACCAGGTTGGGCGGGCCAAACACCTGCCTCTTTACCCATGGTTGTGGGGTCGCGTGGATGCTAGACGGCAAGGGCAACTTTAAGGTTATACATCCGTTCACCGCCGACCAAGGCCACGCAGCGTCGATGCTGCTGGGGACGGACGGAAACCTTTATGGCTGCGCGGTGTGGCCGGCTACCTCCCTTCCCCCCGGGCCTTTACCCTCAGGGACCTTATACCGGATGGCGCCATCGGGCCACGACTTTCAAGTGCTCTACACCTTCAGCCAGACGAACGCGAGCGGCGAGAACATGGATGGCGCCGACTGCTACGAGCCGCTTGTCGAACCGAGCCCCGGCGTCTTTTATGGGGTCGCCTTTCACGGCGGAACCAATGCCAACGGTGTCGTGTTCAGGTACTCGCTCTGGCACCCAGGGGCCGTCGAGGTTGTCCACGACTTCAGCGCCTTGAACTCTGCCGGCCAGAATTGGGACGGGGCGGGCCCAGGTGGCCGGCTGGCTCTCGGGCCAAATGGGACTCTCTACTCCAACACCGAGGCCGGAGGCGCGAATGGCAACGGCGTGATTTACAGCCTCAGGGAGGACTGCCGCTTCGAGGTTTTGCACACCTTCAGTGCAACGAATGCAACCACAGGAGCCAATGACGACGGTGCGTTCCCTGATGAAGGCCTGCTGGCGGACGGGAACAGGCTCATCGGAATAGCCATCTACGGCGGCGCCGGCAGTCCCGCCGGTTACAACAACAGCGGCGGCACGTTGTACCAGCTGAAATTGGACCACTGAGGATTTCTACGCCGCTTAGGCGTGGCCGCTCGTAACCTTGCCGAAGACGCGGCAGAAGTTTCCGCCTCCGACTTTGCCGATATCGTCAGGCGTGAAGCCCTGGAGCAGCATCTCGGCCACAACCGCGGGAAAAAATCCTCCAGTCAGGCCTGGCCACGCCTTGTTGGTGCCTTGGCCAACCCGCGAGGAGAGCAGATCTGTATCGGTGCCGATACCGGCGTGGTCGATGCCCACCGCGTCTACCATGGCCTTGATGTTTTCTACGAATTCCTTCGGCGAGTCGGCCAGTTTCGTCCACACGCCGATCACGCCGCCGGCGTCGGCCACCACCTTCGCGTGTTCTTTGCTGATCAGGTGTGGCTTCATGATTTGCGCCATCCTGGGGTTGCTGCCTGTTCGGCTGTCGAGGCCCGTGTGGGACACAAGGATTGGCTGCGTGGCTACCTTCAATGCGCCCAGGACCGTCTCGGGACTGGCGTGGGCGAGGTCCACCACGATTCCCAATCGGTTGCACTCCTTCACCACCTTTGCGCCAAAAGCCGTCAGACCACCAAGGTGAGCGGGGGAGGTAATCACATCGCCCAACGGCGACACCATATCGTCTCGCTCGTGAAGCAGCTGAAGGTCGCGCACACCGCGTTTGTATACCTCTTCCACCCGCTCCAGGCGCCCCTCGATAAACTGTGACCCTTCGACCGTCTGGACGATCGTTGGTTGACCATGGGAGTGCGCGGTCTGCAGATCTTTCAGGTTCAGCGCGCGGTGCATGTGTCCCTTTTCCAACTGCGCGTCCATCGCCGTGAGCCAATTAAGATAGTGGTCCCACGCATCGCCCGGCTTGGCAAATGGGGCGAAATCCAGCACAAAGCTCGCACAGACCGCGGTAAGCCCTGACCGTTTGACCTCTTCGGCCAGGGAAAGGCCGGGCGCCTGCTGTTGCTCCTCCTGTTGCCGCGGCTGACCATTCTGCGGATGCGGTTCCGTCCCCGCGGGATAGACATGGTTGTGCATGTCGATGCCGATGGTCCTGGACAAGACCTGCGCAACGCGGGGATCAACCCCGTCGCCCGCAGCATGCAGCCATGCCGGCCTGAGCAGCATCGCACCGCTGGCGCCCGCCGCAGCCGCCAGGAATTCTCGTCGCGAAAGACGGGGATAACGACTTTTCAACATACCGCTCATACTAGACCACTTGCCGGACGCCGCTTGTCCGAAAAGCCGCCTATATGGAAATGCACCGTAAAGCAGGTCTTTACAAATGTTCCGCGCCCGTGACGGCACTGCAGACGGCCGGTTTTCCGGTCTCTCCTACCTTCTTGCGACCAGCATTCCGTTGGGTGCATCCCACACAGGGCAGGCAGGTTTGTGCATCTCCACTTGGGGCCGGAGGCCGTTTGGTAATCTGGCCTGAACGAACTTTTGTGCGATAAACAGGCGCGGCTGCCGGTGCGGATCGCCCGAGCAATACCATTCGGAACTATCAGTCGGGGGCCCCGTCCTCCCTTTAAAACGTGGCCTCAGCAAAGGAAAGCATGGAGCAAGCAACAGGATCTCTTCTACAACTCCTTTCACGTTCTGAACGGGCACAGAACGAGTCCGGCCTCTTTTCCAGCGAATCCGTACTCGACGTTCTTAAGTTGATCCTGGCTGGCTCTCCGTTATCTGAAGTGCTCGGGGTGATTGCTCAATTGGTTGAATCTCAGGGCGAGGGCACATTGTGCACCATCTGGCTTCCTGATGGAGATGAAAGGCAAATTCACTGTGCAGCGGCGCCCAGCCTTCCTGGATTCAGCGCTCACGTAGGACCGATGTTCGTTAGTCCCAAAGGGGCATCCTGCGGCACAGCTGTCTATCGGCGAGAACCGGTGTATGTCACTGACATCCTGAGCGACTCCCTATGGGACGATTATCGTGACTCAGTCTTGCCTTATGGCATCCGTTCAGTGTGGTCGCGACCCTTGTTCTCAAGTGAAGGTAAAGTACTCGGCACATTCGCGATTCTTTATCGCGAAGTCCGTAGCCCGGGTGCAGCCGACCTGCAGTTGATCGAGAATGCCAGCCACATCGCAGGCATCGCAATTGAGCGCCACCTCAATGAACAAAAGCTGCGCCGTGAACGCGACCGGCTCAGCTTGCTTCTCAAAATCACCAACAGCATGACCTCAAAGCTCGACCTCGGCCATTTGCTGGAGACACTCTCCACGAATTTGCTCAGCGTAACGCGCTGTGATTTTTGCGCGTTGCTCTTGCCCCATGTGGATAGTAGTCAATTGCGCATGACCGTTTTGTACAACCCGGAGGGCCGGGGCGCCATTCGTGATGGCACGACCGTTCCGGTAAAAGGATCGACTTGTGGCAAAGCCTTCCTGTCCGGCAAGAATCAACATATCAACAGGCTCGAAGACCTGAGCCACGACCCTGAAAGCTACGGAAATAGCGAAGGGCGACGCTTCTTTGATCGAGTGCTGGCGGAGGGCTTGAAGTCCGGCTGCGAACTACCACTGATCGGTCGAAAGGGCGTCATCGGTGTTTTGGCAGCGTTCAGTCGCTCCGAGAGGGCTTTCAGTCAGGATGAGTTCGCCTTTCTGGAACAAGTGGCCTTGCAGGTAGCCATTGCGGTTGAGAATGCTTTGGACTTTGAAAAGGCGACGGAAGACAGGGTCAGCGAAACCAAACGGAGACTCTATCTCGAAGAGGAAGTTCGGGCCGAGTTCGGAGCCATCGTCGGCGACAGTCCGGCGTTGAACACCGCCTTGCACCTGGTGTCCGTAGTGGCGCCTACGGATTCGAGCGTCCTGATCCTGGGCGAGACGGGAACAGGTAAGGAGCTCATCGCACGCGCAATCCACAATCTTAGTAGCCGGCGGGAACGGGCTTTCGTCAAATTGAATTGCGCGGCGATCCCGCTTGGGCTGCTCGAAAGTGAATTATTCGGGCATGAAAGGGGAGCATTTACCGGAGCCATCGCGCAGAAAACCGGACGTTTCGAACTCGCGCACAAAGGCACTCTGTTCCTTGACGAAGTCGGAGATATCCCTCTCGAACTTCAGGCAAAACTGCTGCGGGTACTGCAGGAACAGGAATTCGAGAGACTCGGTAGCAACCGTACACACAAAGTGGACGTTCGCCTGATCGCAGCCACTCATCGTGATTTGGCCGCTATGGTAAAGCAGACGACATTTCGCGAAGATTTGTACTACCGGCTCAAAGTATTTCCCATCAACGTTCCCCCCTTACGGCAACGTACTGAGGACATTCCTGAACTTGTCTGGCATTTCGCAGAACTCTATGCCCGGCGTATGAACAAGAAAATCGATGAAATTCCTTCCGAGACCATGGATGCACTCGTGCGCTATCGCTGGCCTGGGAATGTTCGCGAGTTGCAGAACTTTATCGAACGGGCTGTGATTCTTTCTCCTCGCACAGTATTGCGAGCACCGACTTCCGAATTGGAGCCCTTCCATGCTCACAAGGGATCAAATGTGCCCATCGCGGGTCTTGAGGAAGTTGAGCGAGATCATATCCTCCGAATGCTTGAAGCGAGCAATTGGGTAGTGGGTGGCCGGAATGGCGCTGCAGAGCGCTTAGGAATGAAACGGACGTCCCTGGCTTACAAGATGCGGAAGCTTCGGATACACCGTCCCGTCTCCGCCCAACGGAAGCGTGCCGTTTAGAGCCCGGTATCCTAACACCCGTTCCTTCTCGCTCGTTGTGCCGCGACAGTGGTCGCGACGGGAGCCCGTCAGTGACGGGCTCCGGTCACAAATCCGTCACTCACCAGGCAAAGTCCGCCAGCTCTTGGCATGGCCTAACATTTGGCGTCAGAATCACTTAGCCAAAAATTCTCTTTGTCCAACGGAACCGTTGTGCGATGGCCCGCCGGTTGCACTTCAGTATCGGCATGCAGAGCAATGGGAACGAAACACTTTCTTCCGCCGCGGCAAATCAGGCCAGCGCCTTGGAGATCTACGACCTGGTAATCCTCGGCGGCGGTACAGGATCGACGGTTGCCGCGTGGACGTTTGCCAGTCAAGGGCAGCGCGTTGCCGTGATTGAGCGCAAGTACATAGGTGGATCATGCCCCAACATCGCCTGTCTGCCCAGTAAGAACATTCTTCACAGTGCCAGGGTAGCGTCGTATTTTCGTCGAGGCGAAGAGTTCGGTCTGTTCGCGGACGGCTTCCGGGTTGAAATGCCGGCAGTGCGGGCCCGAAAACGCGCGATGGTATCGGGCTTGAACGATTTGTATCTCGACAACTACAAGCAGACGGGCGCGGAATTCATTCTCGGGCTGGGACGCTTCGTAGGCCCGAAAACTCTGGAAGTCACTCTTGCTGGCGGAACGGCTCGACGACTCCGGGGAACCAATGTAATTGTCAGCACGGGCACGCGGGCCGCATTGGAATCCAATTCCTGGCCTGGCCGATGCGCGGCCGCTCACGCACATCGAGGCGCTCGAATTGGATCAGGTTCCCGGGCATCTTATTGCGATCGGCGGCGGCTACGTCGGCGTGGAGCTATCGCAGGCGATGCGCCGGTTCGGCAGTAAGGTTACCGTCATTGATCACAATGACCGTTTGCTGTCTCGGGAAGACGATGACGTCACGACAGCTCTTGGCACTTTATTCAGGGACGAAGGTATCGACGCGGTCCTGAATGCACGTGTGAGACGAATCTCCGGAAAATCAGGCGATTCAGTCACCGTGGTTGTCGAGCAAGACGGAAGGGAAGAGATCCTCACCGGCACTCATCTGCTTGTCGCGACGGGACGACGGCCAAACACGGAGAACATCGGACTGGAATCGGCCGGCATCGAACTGACTGATCGCGGCTATATCAAGGTCAACGAGCGGCTGGAGACAACCGCGCCCGGCGTTTGGGCGATCGGCGAAGTAGCGGGAAGCCCTCAGTTCACGCATGTGAGCGTTGACGACTTCCGTGTGGTCCGGGACAACCTCGCAGGGGGCAATCACGTGACAACAGGCAGGCTAATCCCCTATACCCTTTTTACCGACCCGGAACTTGCCCGCATCGGCCTGAATGAGAAAGAAGCCAAAGCGCGTGGGATCAGCTACCGCTTGTTCAAGATCCCGTTGGAACAGGTGCTTCGCGCCCGCACCCTCTCTGAAACGCGTGGATTCTTAAAGGCTCTGGTAGAAGTAGACGGCGAGCGCATTCTCGGTTTCACCGCCTTTGCTGTCGATGGTGGAGAGATCATGGCTTCGGTACAGACTGCCATGATGGCCGGATTGCCTTATACCGCACTCCGCGATGCCATTTGGGCCCACCCGACCCTTGTCGAAGGGCTCAGTCCACTGTTCTCGTCCACGCCGTCGCTACCGGCCACCGCGGATGCGCAAACGAACGCGCCGGCCATGGCGCACGGCTGCCGTTGATCCAAGATTGCATAGGTGACCGGAGAAAAGTGTGCACCAGCTGCGGAATCTACTGGAAGAAGCGCAAAACAACGAGGTCGCCGTCGGTCACTTCAACATCTCCGATTGGATTTTGTTGAAGGCTGTATTCGCGTCTGCTCAGGAATTGAAGGTACCGGTAATCGTCGGCGCATCCGAAGGGGAACGCGCATATTTGGGTGTGGCTCAAATCGCCGCTCTGGTGAGAAGCCTGCGCGAGGAACAGGGCGTACCTATTTTTCTCAATGCCGATCACACGCATTCGCTGGACAGTGCCATTGCGGCGGCCAAAGCAGGATTCGATTCGATCGTGTACGACTTATCCGCATTGCCGTTTGAGGAGAATGTCAGGCAAACCAGGCAAGCGGTAGAGGCGCTGAAGTCAATCAATCCGATGATCCTGGTGGAAGGAGAGATCGGAAATATCGGAACCGGGTCTGAGATACATGAATCGGTGCCTGACCACTCGAAAGATCTGACCACCGCGGAGGAAGCAAAGCAGTTTGTAGAAAGCACCGGAGTCGATATTCTCGCTCCGGCAGTCGGTAATACGCACGGCATGCTGCAAACCATGGTGCAAGGGAGCGTGAAGAAGCGCCTCGACCTGAGACGAATCGGGGAGATTAAGCGCGCGTCCAGAAGCTTATTGACCCTGCACGGCGGCTCTGGGACAGAAGACCATGACCTCCAGGACGCGATCGCGGCCGGAATCAATATCATTCACATCAACACCGAGTTGCGGCTTGCGTGGCGGCGCGGTCTGGAAGCCGCCTTTGCCAAAAAGCCGCGTGAGATTGTTCCCTATAAGCTCCTGCCCATCGCGGAAGAATCGGTCAGGCAGGTCGTTCTGGATCGATTGCGCCTATTCAATCAACAGCAGAGACAATCACTGGCGCAAAAAAGGTTTGCGCCAGTAAACAGTTAAACGAATGCACAGAGGGGCTGTAGGCCCGCAGCCCAGCCAAAGTAATTTCCACAGAGTGAGGAGGAGTTTTATGAGTTCCGTTCTTAGCCAGGCCGCTGTACCGGTGACATCCGTTCATAAGGTGGAAGCAGACGGAGTCGAAGTGTTCTATCGTGCGGCAGGCGACCCGAGTGCGCCGGTAGTGCTGTTGCTGCATGGATTTCCCACATCGTCGTTCATGTTCCGCGAACTTATTCCGCGTCTGGCAGACCAGTTTCGTGTGATCGCACCAGACTTGCCCGGGTTTGGATTCACGGAAGTACCAGAGAAACGGAAATATACGTATTCTTTCGACGCATTGGCGCGCACCACGGAGGCCTTCACCGAAGCCCTCGGCCTCAACCGCTATGCGATTTATGTCTTCGACTACGGAGCTCCAACCGGCTTTCGTCTGGCCATGGCTCACCCCGAACGCGTGTCAGCGATCATTTCGCAGAACGGCAATGCCTACGAAGACGGGCTCGGCGATGCGTGGGCGCCGATTCGAGCATATTGGGCGGAGCCGACAGCACAAAACCGCGAAGTGATTCGAAAAAACATCTTGAACCTGGAAGGGACGCGCTGGCAATACACGCATGGCGTAGCCAATCCGGAAAGCGTCGCGCCTGAGTCCTACACGTTGGATGCAGCTCTGCTGGAACGCAACGGGAACAAGGAAATTCAGCTCGACTTGTTTCTGGATTATGCGTCCAATGTAAAGCTCTATCCCAAATTTCAGGAGTATTTTCGCAAGTCAAAGCCGCCTTTACTCGCGATCTGGGGTAAGAACGATCCCTTTTTTATTCCTCCAGGAGCGAAGGCATTTCAGAAAGACCTGCCGAATGCGAAGGTCCGGTTTCTGGATACGGGACATTTTGCCACAGAGACGCACGTGGTGGAGATCGCCGCTGCCATGAGAGAGTTCCTTGAAGAGGCCGGTGCCGTCCGCCGGGCGGATAAGGCAGTTGCGCGATGAACTCCTCTTTTCAAACCGGTACGGTGGTGCTGGTGCACGCAGCCTGGGCCGACGGATCTTGTTGGAGTAACGTCATTCTGCCGTTACGAAACCAGGGGCTCCAGGTCACCGCGGCGCCCATTCCCCTCACGTCGCTCAGCGATGACGCTGCCGCTCTTCGACGCGTGATCGAGAGAACCACTGGCCCGGTGATCCTGGTAGGACACGCGTATTCCGGCGCTGTGATCGCCGCGGTCCATGATGATCGAGTGAAATCACTGGTATACGTTGCCGCGTTAGCACCCGATGAGGGTGAAACAGTTGCCGATGTATTTTATCGGGCCGCCCCGCATCCCAAAGCCCCCCACATGGTACCGGATGCGCATGGACTGATTTGGATGCCGGAGGAGGGTTTTGGCTGTGCAGTCGCTCACAAGGCATCGCCCGGCCAACTCGCCATTATGGCCGCGGTGCAGCGGCCACTCGCGGTGCAATGTATTCAGGAAAAGGCCCCCGCGCCGGCATGGAAGAAGACCCCCACGTGGTATTTCGTCGCCGAAGAGGACCGCATGATTAGCCCGGAGACGCAGCGGTTCATGGCTGGCCGGATGGGCGCAACCATACGCTCGCACAGCGTAGACCACACTCCTATGTACACTGCACCGAAGCTCGTGGTGGACGTAATCCTGGAAGCTGCCTGATGAAATTTCCGCGATCAAGGGCTAAGCAGCCGGAGCGGTAGCGCTGCTTGTGTACGGTCTGAGCGGGGATTTGCACAAGCGAGTGAGGAACCATGAAAACTGATTCCGTTGCTATCGTTACTGGCGCAAGCCAGGGGATTGGCCGTGCTACTGCGTTGCGGTTAGCGCGCGATTTCTCCGCCGTTGTACTTGCCGCGAGAAATCAGGATGACTTGCAGAAGACCGCAGCCGCTGTTTGCAACGCAGGAGCCGAGCCACAGATCTACGCCCTTGACCTGAGTGAGCCCCAGGCGGCTGAAATCGTCGTCAATGGCACTCTCGATCGTTTTGGCAGAATCGACGCCCTGCTCAACATTGCCGGAGCAGTGCCACAGATTGATCTGTTCGAGATGTCTGATGCGCAGTGGGAGAGCGGCTTAGCACTCAAGCTCCATGGCGCGCGCCGGCTGACAATAAAGGCCTGGGATGCACTGAAGGCTTCAAACGGATCCGTGGTTCTGATTTCCGGAAGCGCTGCTCTCGACCCCAAACCCGGGTTCGCCGCGGTCGCCACGGTCAATGCGGCGATCATTGCGCTGGCAAAGGCATTCGCTGAGCAGGGCATCAAGGACGGCGTACAGGTCAACAGCGTCGTACCGGGCGCTGTCATGACCGGACGCAGGGAGTCGTTCTTTAAAAAGTGGGCGCCGGCACACAACCTTACCGTGGAGGAGGCGGTGAAGAAGTTCCCGGACGAGGTCGGCATCGCTCGTTTCGGTAAACCAGAAGAGATTGCCGATTTGATGGCTTACCTGGTATCCCCTGCGGCGAAGTGGATGACGGGATCATGTGTCCGCATGGACGGGGGAGAAATCAAAGGCATCTAGTGCAGCAATCAAGTCACAGGCTTTCGGCCCTCTGGGAATCCTAATGGTAGAAGCTGCTACTGCGAACAATGAACCTCAGCTTGGGGTGATGGCAGCCATCGCCTTCGCCGTCTTCTACAGCAATTACATGATGGCGCCGCTTATCCCGGCACTCTCACGCGAGTTTTCAGTGAGCCCTTATCAACTGGGCTGGTTGATTCCGGGCTTCCTGATCCCTTACGGTATTTCCACGCTCGTATACGGCGCGTTATCTGATTGTTGGGGGCGAATCCCAGTGCTGCTGACGCTTCTCTGCTTCGCCGCGACGACCATGATGCTGGTCTCCTTCGCAGGATCGTGGCGAACACTCCTCATCGCGCGGATTCTATCCGGGGTCGGATGTGGCGGAATCGTCACCATCGCTCTGGCGATTGTCGGGGACCGCTACCCCTATGAGGTTCAGGGACGCCCCATGGGCAGAATGTTCGGAGCAATTGCCGCGGGTATCGGATTCGGCTCGACGCTGGGCCCCATTCTGAATCCGCTTGTAGGCTGGAGGAATGAATTTCGAGCGCTCGCCTGCGTCTGCGCCTTAGCGGCCGTGTTCATTACCCAGAGCAACAAATCGGCCCTCAAGGTGGCCAGGAGACTCAATTCCTTTGACCAGGTGGTTCGCGAATATCTGGTTGTCCTGGAGACTCCGCGTGGTGGTCGAACCATGGCGTTTATCTTCTGCAATGGAGCCTTCCATGGCGGTATCTTCGCCTGGCTCAGCATTTTGCTTATAAGCCGCTATCACCTTCATGACATGGGGATCGGTTTGGCGTTACTAGGATACGGACTGCCCGGCATCTTCTTTGGAGCCGTGATTGGGAAATGGGGAGATCGTTACGGAAGGAGCTACGTAGTCCCCATCGGCTTTCTTTGGGCCGCGGCATGTGCGTTCCTCCTGCTTCTTCCCAGTCCTCGCTTTGTGGCTGCGCTTGTCATTACCGCTTTGTCAGTAGGATTCGACGCGACGCATCCGCTCATGTCCAGCATTACTACGTCATTGGATCCCAAACACAGAGGCCAGATTACTGGACTCGCGACCTTCACCAACTTCGTCGGCATGGGCATAGGAGCGCTCTGCTTCCGGCAACTGATCGCATTCGGCTTTACCGCTGCGCTGGCCACCTTTGCCTCAGCACAGACCCTGTTAGGCTTTGCAGCACTGTATGGCTTTCGCGGAGAGCGCCCCGGTTGCCTTCGATTGAGTAGATTCGCCAGAGCCTGAGCAGTCTCCTCGCTCAGACCAGCCTCATTCTGTTCGCAACGCCTGCAAGGGCTCAATACGCGAGGCTCGTCGCGCCGGAAGGTACGCAGCAACCAACGCGATAGCGCAGAGGAGCAAGCCTACGCCCGAGAAGACCGCCGGGTTTGTCGGTGTTGTGGCAAATAGTAGTGACTCGATCCACTTGCTTAACGCGAAAGAGCCGAGCGTCCCCAGTCCCACCCCGGCGAGAGCGAGTCGCAGCGTCGTTGTGAGAACCCCCCGCCGCACAACCCCGGAGCTCGCTCCCAACGCCATACGTACGCCAATTTCTTTGGTGCGCTGGTTCACCGAATAAGAAATCAGCGCGTAAATCCCTAGCGATGCAAGCAACAGTGCGAACCCCGCAAATCCTGACAGCAGTATCACCAGAAAACGCCGTGGCGACATCACTTTGTCGACCAACCCCTGAAGCGTTTGAAACTCGGTGACAGGGAGATTCGGATCGAGTGGCCGTAGCGCCGTTCGGATGCCTGCCGCCAGGTTATCTGGCGGCAGTGCAGTTCGCACCACCAGCCTCATAGCCGCGTAGTCCGCGGTTTGACGCATCGGCAGATACATTTCAGACCCGCTCAAACTTTCGGGTCCTCCGTGATGGACATCGGCAACCACACCGACGACTCGCCGCCCCCCGTCTTGCGTCATCACCTGTCTGACCGCGTCCTGCCCCGGCCACAGAGTACGAGCCAAAGTCTCGTTCACCATCACCACAGGTTCACTCGCCGCTCGATCGCTCTCCGTGAATTCTCTCCCTGCCTTCAATGTGATTCCCAGGGCCTGGAAGTATCCATCGGTCACCACGCGAATAAATGCCTCCGGGTGATGGTCCTTGTCGTAAACCTGTCCTTTGCCCGAGACTTGCCAACCCCTGTCCCCGTCGAGCGGCAGGACATCGCTAATCCCGGCCGCTGAGATACCGGGGACTGATCGGGCGCGATGCAACACATCGTCGATAAATGAGTTCTGTTGCGCGAGACTCGGGATCCGAAAACCCGGGTCGATCCTCAACGCGGCTGCGTGCTCCGGCCGAAACCCCAGATTCACGTCCAGCACGCGCAGAAAACTTTGCATGAGCAGCGCCGCGCCTACCAGCAGCACGCAGGCGAGGGCGAACTGTGAGACTACCAGTCCGTCACGGAACCAGCCATGCCGGCTGCTGCCAGTTGACTCGCGGCCAGCGTCTTGCAGCCCTTCGCGGAGCTTGTACGCCGGAACCTGCAGGGCGGGCGCCAAGCCAAAGAGCACGCCCGAAGCGACCGCCGCCAGCAAGGTGAAGGCAAGGGTGCTCCCATCGACCCGAACGCTTTCTAGAAGAGGAAGGTTGAACGCACTTAGATGTGCCAGCGCGCGCGTGCCGGCCACGGCCAGAAGCAGGCCCAACGCGGCGCCGCAACACGAGAGGATTACACTTTCGGTCAGCACTTGTCGCAGCAGCCGAAAACGCCCAGCTCCTAACGCCGCTCGTACCGCCATTTCCTTTTGTCGCGTCCCCATGCGCGCCATTTGCAGATGCCCAAGATTGGCGCAGACAATCAACATGACTACACCCACAGCCCACATCAGCACCATGAGAGCTGGACGCACTTGCCCACTCACGTGCTGTTCCAGCGGAACCAGCCGGGGGAAGATCGGATTTCGCTCCGGATGTTGGCTCCGGAGTTGCTTCGCCAGCACGGTGAATTCAGCCTGAGCACCATCGACCGTCGCGCCGGGCTTCAGCCTTCCGACGATGTTCATCGTGTTTCCGGCGGGTTTCGTGTTGTCCGCGAGCGGCCACGGAATAAAGATATCGATCGGAGTGCCCGGGGCAAAGACGCTCGCGAAGTCGAACCACGCGGGCAGCACACCGGCGACCATCACCGGCTGATTGTTCAACATCAGCTTCTGTCCCACCACCTTCGGGTCCGAGTGAAACCGCCTGCGCCAAAAACTGTAACTCAACAGCGTTGCGGGTGGAGCGGAATATTTGCCTTGGCAATCCTCCCTGGTAAACGATCGTCCGATTGCGGGCTCCACTCCCAGCAAGGGAAAGAAGTTTTCGGTAACCGGAACGCTCGTAAGACGCTCCGGCTCGCCGGTCCCTGTTAATTCCTTGTCACCCGCACTGTAGGTTCCAGACCAACCCGCCAGATCGGAGAAGGACTGATTCTGGTCCCGGAGGTCTGAGTAGTGTTCGGGTTGGGTGCTATAGTTTTCCCCATTGGAAATCCATACCAACCGTTCCGGAGCGCGGAAGGGAAGTGGACGTAGCAGCAGCGCATTGACCACGCTGAATACTGTCGAAGCGCCGCCGATACCGAGGCCGACAATGAGAATCGCAAATACAGTGGAACCCACATTGCGACCCATTCCGCGAAATCCGTACTTCAGATCGCTTGCCAGGGATTCGAGCCAGCTCCAGGACCAGGTTGCCTGCGTTTGCTCGCGAATCAGCGTGGGATTGCCAAAAGCCCGCAGAGCCGCATACCGTGCATCTTCCGACGACAGTCCACGTTCCCGCTGTTCTTCTTCTTCCATCGCAAGATCAGCCTGCAGCTCTCGCTCCAGATCCGCATTTCTTTTTGCGATCCGCCACCATCGCATCTCAGCTCTCCTCAGCGGCGGGCCACATCACGCGCGCTACAGCTTCGGCCATCTGCTTCCATTGTGACTCCTCGACCACGAGCTGCTTCTTGCCTTTCTCTGTGAGCCGGTAGTACTTGAACTCCCGATTGCGGTCCCGCGCGGTCTCCCATTTGGAGACCACCCATCCTCTTTGCTCCAGGCGATGCAGCGCTGGATAGAGCGAACCGTGCTGCATCTGCAGAAAATCGTTCGTGGTCCGCTGGATGTGCTTGCCAATTTCATGGCCGTGAGCAGGTCCATAAAGAAGCGTCCTCAAGACGAGCATGTCAAGAGTGCCTTGGAGAAGGCCCGTGCGCTGTGGTTGTTTCTGCTTCGCCATGGAAGACAGTCTACCCTCAATCCTGGGGCCGATGGTAGATGCCCGACCATCACTTGTCAAGGGATGCAGTAGACGGCTAGCCATCCGCAATGCCGGTTTGTGGGTAAACCGGATTCTCGTCACTTTTCTACTACGCTGGCCTGGCGAGCAGGAAAAGGGACGCCCTGCTCTTCTCAAAGCTGTGCCCCGTCGCGCCGCCGCCTCTAGCCGGCCACGGAACAGTCACCGCAGGCCTAAGCACGCTCGCAATAGAAATCCCTCTCTCTCCCTCGCCTGGCACAAGCGGCGCCCTCGTTCGCTTGACCAGATATCGGGCAACAAGTGGTTGTAATCGTTGAGAATTGCGACGCAATTTGCCAGTTCGTCCAGATTCATTAAAATAATTAACCATGGTTAACTATCTGTGGGATACTGTTGCTAAGCCGTCGGGCGGGAAATGGACGCCTGGCTTGCCTTGACGGAGTTCTCGATGAAATTCGCTTGCGCCTTCGTGCTCCAGGTCATATGCGCAGCAATGTGGGCTGTCGGGGGCGCCCCATACGTTTGCGCGCAAAGCGGCACATCGAGCGCGTTGGCTGGCACCGTAACGGATGCAAGCGGAGCCGTTATCGAAAATGCTACGGTCACCGCGATCAATATGGATACAAAGGCCACACGCACTGGCCAAACCACTTCGGCTGGACGATTCCTCTTCTCGCAGGTCAATCCCGGGACCTATCAGGTAACTGTGGAGGCGCCGGGATTTGCCAGGCAAAGTTCGCCGCCCACCCCGGTGGACGTAGGCCGTACGGAGGCCCTGAATTTCTCTCTGCAAGTCTTCTCCAACACGCAAAGTGTGGAAGTGAAGGCAGAGCAGGGACTCTTGAGCCTCGACAACCCGAACACCACAACTACCCTGGACGAGAAAGTCATCAAGAGTCTTCCCAACCCAGGGCAGGACCTGACTTACGTGACCCAGTTTGCGCAAGGCGCGCTGATGAACACGGCCGGGTCCTCGAATGACGCCAAGGGCCCGGGTGGCTACGGAAACGTAGAGTTCAATGGGCTGCCCGCGACCTCGAACGGCTACATCCTCGACGGCTACGACACCAACGATCCCTGGCTCGGCTTGAACATCGGCCTGTCGACCAACCTGGTTATTGGACTCGACGCAATCCAGGAGGCCACGGTCAATACCAATTCATTCGCCGTGGATCAGGGAAGGTATGGCGCTTCGCAGGTGAATTACTTCACCAAGTCTGGCACAAACGCTTTTCATGGTGACCTGTACGAGGTGTGGAACGGCTCGCTTTTGAATGCCGAAGACTACTTCCTGCATGCCAACGATACGCCCGGCAATATCACTAAAAAGCCGCGTTCCACGGTCAACGAGTTTGGCGTGAGCGTCGGAGGGCCGATTCGGACAAACAAGCTGTTCTTCTTCGGGCACTACGAAGGCGTCCGTATCGCCCTGCCCCTGGTGTCGCAAGCGGTCGTGCCCACGCCCGCCTATCAGCAGTATGTTCTGGGGCAACTGGCTGCCGGCGGCACAGATCCAATCACCGGCACGGTTCTGCCCCCCCAGCCGGGCGAGGTTGCGTTCTATCGCTCCATGTTCGCGCTTTACCGCAACACAAGTGGAACGCCCGTGCCCACCAGCACATGCCCCCTCGATGCGAGCGGAGCCATCCTTCCGTCGCTACCGGCGGCCGGCCTGCTCGATGGCAGCGGCTGCGCCAACCAGCGCCAGGAATCGTTGAATAACATCGACACCGAAAACCTCATCGTGGTCAAGATCGATCACACCATCAATGCCAACAACAACATCTGGTACCGCTTCCAGCAGGATACCGGCCTGCAGGCCGCCTTTACCGATCCCATCAATCCCATCTTCAACGCTTTCTCGCCGCAGCCACAGCGAACGCTGGTCGTGGGTTACACGCATGTCTTTAATCCCGACCTGGTCAATCAGTTCAATCCCGGCGCAAGCTGGTATGCCAGTGTGTTCCAACCGAACGACTTTGCCCAGGTGCTTGCGACCTTTCCCCTGGTGCTGGCGGGGGGCACGGCGAACGCTCCTTTCACAGCAATCGGCGGCAATAACAACACCTATCCGCAAGGCCGTAAGGTGACGCAATGGCAGGTCAACGACAACCTGATTTGGACGCGCACGCGACACACGCTTAAGTTCGGCATCAACACGCGCCGCCTCGACGTCAGCAACTACGATCTGGGGCAGGGCACAGTGCCGTCTGTCATCTACAACGATCTCGCGCAGTTCACGTATGGCGCGGCCTACACGGCAACGCAAAGCTATCCCACATTGCTCAGGGAGCGGGTTTCCGCATCCAATCTGGACCTCTATGCGATGGACACCTACAAACCGGTGGCAAAACTGACCTTGACCGCCGGGGTGCGCGTCACCTGGAACGCCAATCCGGTCAATCAGCAAGGACTATTTGCGCGGCCGGCCGGGTCCTTCCTTGATATTTCCCACCAGGTCAATCAGCCTTTGGACCAGGTCATTCTGACCGGATTGCGGAGCAACTTCCCGTCCACTCCTCTGTTTGTCTACCAGCCTCGCGTCTCAGCTGCCTACCAGCTTGCGCCCCGGACCGCAGTGCACCTTGGGTTTGGCGTGTTCAACGACATCATCCCCGCACAAATAGCCGATCTGGCCTCGATCAATCCGCCTTACTCGCCGGTGTTTGTCGGCGGTCTTGGCGGGCAGGTGGGTGGTATCGCGATTGCTCCTGGCGTTCCCGGCAGTGCGGTCGATGCCGCGAGCGCGGCGAACCGATCCTTTCAGAGCGCGTTCCGTACAGGGGCTGCGCCGTGCACAGGCATCGCCCCGGGCGCGCCTACCTGTCCCCTCGCCGTCACCCTCAACACGTTTCCGAGTGGAACGCTGAAAGTTCCTTACTACTATCAGTACAGCGCGGGCGTGGAGCAGCAGGTCGGTCTGCGCGGCGCGATCCGTGTGGATTACGTCGGCACGCGCGGCGTGCATGAGCCCTACCAGGTGCAGCTCAACGGCTACCAAAATGTTTGCCAGGGATGTTTTGCACCCTATTCGTTCGCCCAGCCTCTTGACCAGAGGTTTGGCAGCGTCAACGAGTTCCGCACCGACGCTAACAGCGCGTACGCCGGTCTGCAGACGAGTCTCACCGAGCAGTTCGCCGGCTTGACCCTGCGCGGTAACTACACCTTCAGCCATTGCCTCGATGAAATCTCGAACGGCGGTTTGCTTCCTTTTTCCACGCAGGGGATCCTCTCGCCACTACCGGGGGAATTGAGCCGTCAGTATGGCGACTGCGATTACGACGTGCGGCACAACGTTTCGGCGTTCGGTCTATACCAGATACCGTTCCACAGCCGCCACTTCGCATTGCGGGAGGTATTCGGCGGATGGTCTTTTTCTGAAACGGCGATCCTGCATAGTGGCCTTCCGTTTACCGTCCTCAGCCAGCCCTACACGGCGAACAATCACGGTATCTTTCAAGCCAGTGGTCCGTGGTACGCCGCGAGGATTCCTGGCGTGCCGCTCTACACGAAGACGCCTTACCCTGGTGTCACCATTGCGGGTACGAAGCAGTGGTTGAATCCCAATGCCTTTCGCTCGGTTGTCGATCCCGCGACAGGCGCCTGTTCGGGCGGCGACTCCGTGGCCAATTGTCAATTCGGAGACGCCGGACGCAACACCGTGCGCGGACCACACTTCACCGACTCCGATTTCTACATCACCAAGCAAGTTCCCCTCAGGGAAGGAGTTTCGTTGCGCCTGGACGGCCAATTCTTCAATGGCTTCAACCATCCCAACTTTGCTCTGCCCAGCTCGGTGCAGGCAGGCACTCCGGGCGGCTCGATTCCGGCGAAGTTCGGCACTCTGCAGGGCACAATATCTCCGCCCACCGGGCTCCTGGGTGTGGGCCTTGGCGGAGACAGTTCGCCGCGCATGATCGCATTCCAGGCGCGGATAGAGTTCTGAATCTTTAGAAAGGCGGCACATGCAACCGCTGGGGCTGCATGCGGCGACAGGCTGACCGGAAGTCGGCTCATGCTGGCCGAAAAGTCTGGCGGTCACGGGGAGGCGAGTTACCGGAATCCCCTTTTTGCAAGCACAATGACTCCGAATTGCAAACACCCCACTTGGAACAACCCGGAGAATCCTCACGCTCAAACGCGTATTCGCAAGCGGTTAGTTTTCAGTCGGGGTCCTTGCCGCCTCGTCCACAACGAATACGGCTACGTTTCCTTTGCGGCTTTCGATTCTCAGTCCCAGCTGATCTTCCAGGGCCCTCTGCCATGACGTGAACATGTCAGTGCCCAGCTCCGGGTGGATGTCCACGCTGAAGTCAAAAATGCCCGGAAGTCCTGTCTTATCCAGCACCGAAATCGGGGACGTACTTGCTCTGGCCGGTTCGGCTGGATTGTCTGAAGCCGGTATAGATAACTGGACGGCGAGCAGATCCGCGAACTGGCGCAAATCCCCGTGAAAATGAAATCCGGCTCCCGCCGTGGAGGTTTCTCCATCGCTGATCGGGCGAATTTTGGAACCCGACTTGCCGGTAACCAACTCGTACACGCGCATCTCTCGCATCTCGCTGTGCTCTTTGAGCTTGAATCGCTCGGCAACAAGGCTTCGTAGCATTAGGGCATGTTCCTCTCTCGTGCCGACTCCTGCTGATCTTGCGTCGACGTCGTACTCGTTCTTGTCAAGCCAGCTCGGCCCCAATACTTGATTCAGTTGCAGCTGGTAAGCCTCTGCTATCAGCCGCTGCAGGGTGACATTTCTGCCTCTGATCCCAGTAGGCGAGTATGTCAGTTGATTGTTATAGTCCGGCCCCACTACGTGTTGACTCGGCCTCACCGAAGCAACATCAAACGCCGGTTTCGTGGTTGACACCTGACCGGAGGCGAGTGCACCCGACAGCTCCAGACAAACGAGGAAGGACTGCGCGAGCATGGCCTTCAGCATATGCGCCAAGAGATGAGTCGGCAAATCGCAGAAGAAACAACTGGACCTTTCGCATCGAGTGCCCAAGGAACTACGAACCTCCGAATTCTGCTCGAGTTACCGGCTATTCAGAAGTGATGCTGCGTAGTTGTGCCTGAAAATGTATGGTCGCGCGACACCGGCACGCAGGATGTCTATTCGCTCGTCTGGAGCGCAGCGAAATGACTCCTTGGCACGTGATGCGGGAATGGCTCAACGGTTATGAATTTGTAGGAGCGACCCGATTGAATCCGAGAGCCAAGGACGTGATGACGAGCCGCATCAGTGATCCGGCGAAAAGTGTTTGTGAGATTCCGCAGCCCAACGGCGCTCCCTCTCTGCAGATAACGGGATTCTCAAGCTTGGTTGCCACGCGGGCATCAGCATATTGCTTTCTGCCCAGCATCACGGCTCTGAATTTTTCATCAACCGGTTGAGGCTGCCCCGTTTTTCAGGGACTTCGAGCTTCTCATTGAAGCCTGAGCGTCGAGATCACTCCCGGATGGCCAAACCTCCCATTCTCATCGCTGTGCAGCCATTTCTCCCATCGCGGTGTGATTTCTGAATTTTTTCTGGAGTCACATTCAGTCCTGGCTGAATCAAAATGCAGCTGGGGTAGCGCCCCGAGCTTTGGCAAAAACCAAACCAGGAACTTCGAGCTTCTCATTGAAGCCTGAGCGTCGAGATCACTCCCGGATGGCCAAACCTCCCATTCTCATCGCTGTGCAGCCATTTCTCCCATCGCGATGTGATTTCTGAATTATTTCTGGAGTCACATTCAGTCGTGGCCGAATCAAAATGCAGTTCGGGTAGCACCGCGAGGTTCGGCAAAAACCAAACCAATCAGTTCTGAACGCAAACATAACCGCAATGAGAAGGAGAGTGTTTATGCCCACGATTACGACAAAAGATGGAACAGAGATTTATTACAAGGATTGGGGTAAAGGCCAGCCCATCGTTTTTAGCCACGGTTGGCCGCTTTCAGCCGATGATTGGGACGCTCAGATGCTGTTCTTCCTTAATCACGGCTATCGAGTCATAGCCCACGACCGGCGTGGACATGGCCGTTCCTCCCAAACCGGCGATGGCCACGATATGGACCATTACGCCGACGACCTGGCCGCTCTTACCTCTCATCTCAATCTCAAGGACGCCATCCATGTCGGCCATTCGACCGGCGGCGGCGAGGTGACGCGTTACCTGGCCCGCCACGGCGAAAGCGGTGTATCCAAGGCTGCGCTGATCAGCGCGGTGCCGCCCCTCATGGTGAAGACGGCGGCCAATCCCGTCGGCCTGCCCAAGGCCGTGTTTGATGATCTGCAGGCGCAGCTCGCAGCTAATCGTTCACAGTTCTATCGCGACGTGCCAGCCGGGCCTTTCTACGGCTACAACCGGCCCGGCGCGAAGGCCTCGGAGGCCGTTATCCAGAATTGGTGGCGCCAGGGCATGATGGGAGGCGCCAAGGCACACTATGACGGCATCGTGGCCTTCTCCCAGACCGATTTCACGGAAGACTTGAAGAAGATCACCGTTCCGGTGCTGGTGATGCATAGCGAAGACGACCAGATCGTTCCCTATGTTGCCGCCGGGCCGTTGTCCGCGAAGCTGTTGAAGAACGGAACCCTGATAACGTACAAGGACTTCCCGCATGGCATGCCCACGACGCACGCGGAAAAGATCAACGCCGACCTGCTCGCATTCATTAAGAAAAGTAAGCAAGTGGCCGCATAACACCATTCCGGCCTTCACTCTGGCGTGAAGGCCGGAAGTTCTGACGTGACCCATGCTAGCGGCCTGTCTCGAGCTTTCTCCGTTGGTGCGTTTCGCTCCTGTGACTCCCGTAGAAGCTACGGCTTCTGCTCACCACGAGCGAACACCCAATACTGATAAATCCTTTGGTACCACTTTCCGTCCGAGTCGTGCATAAGGCGTTGTCCTCAATGATGTGGCCGCCATGCCGGCAGCCATAGGAATACTTCTATTCCGACGTCAGGGCGAAGTAGCCAACCGCTTGCCCGGAAAGTCGGGTTATCGGTATGTCCCCAGTCGCGAGAGGCGGAGGCGGAAGCAACTTACCTATAATCCAACGTTTCACGGGAACTTGGATAGCGACGTTCGAGCGGGATGTTGGGAAAGTCCCGACTTGCCAACATCCACTTAGTTGATGGCTCGGCCCCCCTATTTCAATGACCCAGGTGTGCGTCAAAAAATCGAGCCACATGGGAATACAACTCAGTGCCTTCCGGCGCGTCGACGCTGACTGCATCTTGAAAGCCCATGTGGGGTTGACCTTCCTCGACTTCGAGCTGCATCGGCACTCCCGCTTGCAGGAGCTTCTGCTGCACCCGAACCGTATTGGAAAGAAACAGGTCGCGGGTCCCGGTTACCAGGTAGGTCGGCGGGAACCCGCTAAAATCACCGTAGACTGGCGATAGCTGCGGGTCCTTCAAAACCCGTCCGTTGGCATAGAGTTTAGCCACTGCTTCCCAGAAGCCCTCATAGGTGAGTGTGCCGTCGACACCGTCGTTAGCGTAGTAGCTATCGCCCGTTTTGCTCAAGTCTGACCAGGGAGTGCCGGACATCACAGCCCCCGGCAACGGCAGGCCTTCCTTTTTGGCTCGCTGGACGAGCGAGAGAACCATGCTGCCCCCGACGGAGCTTCCAAAGACAGCGATATTGCCAGGTTTTGCCAACTTAATCACTTCCTTCCAAACCGTCATGGCATCATCCATCGCCGCCGGAAACGGATGGTCCGGCAGCATCCGGTAATCGACCGCGATGGTCCTGTACCCGGTCACGCTCGCCATCACCATGGACTCGTCCAATGCGGCATCGCCGGCCCCGAACACCCACCCACCTGAGTGCAGGCCGAGGAGAAGGCGACTGCGGTTGCTGGCTTTGACCGCTTTGGGTGTGACCACGTAGCAGTGGACACCACCCAGAACCTGCGCTACGACGGTGACGCCGAATTTTTCCTTTGCTTTGGCCAGCCGCTGCGCCAAGTCCGGCGGTGCTGCCGCCAGGGCTTTCCATTCGTCCGCGGTCTTGGGAAAGTTGGGCGGCAGGCTAAGAGGCTGCCCAAGTAGATTCTGCAAGGCTGGGCTGACGGTGTCGGGCACGGGAAGGATGCGGCTGGGAATCAAACGCGACGCCGCCTCTTGCGCCCACGCTGTGCCATTCCCCAAGCCGCCGCTCAACAACCCGAGCGTTAGGACTACGAGTATTCGATTCATGGGTGCAGCGTCCTTGGTGGTGATCGGTTTGCCGAGGGATAACGGTTAAAAACGTGGCGTCTCCTCGCCGTCTGTTTCGGCAATTTCCTGACGTTAACGAATGCGTTTGATCCCCAGGGCGATGTCCACCGTGTCCTCAGTGTTGGCGAGGAACATCCGATACCAGCAGGACTTGCCGGATCAAAGGTGCAATTCCAGCGAGAAGAGATGAGCGCGCATTCTCCCGAGGGTATTCCCATTTCGACGGGCGATTATCACCCGTAGCGGTGGTAACGAGGATAAATCATGCAATCCCTGACCGAAATGGTAGGGACAACGCGGTCTCGGGTTTGCTTTTTAAGAGAGGTTCAAGGACGCAGGTTACATAGAATACAACCTCGGAAACCCGGAGCTTCGAGTCCGCCGTTCACTTCTTGCTGTCTGTGCGCAGTAGTTGCTACTCGGTTCACCGTTTTTGAAGACTGGCCACAAGAGAACAGAGTCCTGAGCGTACCGGGTCCACGGCCTACAGGGATTTGCGTACTACCTGCAAAGTCGGGAACTCGGCGTCAGTGCCGAACGGCCACCTTTCCCGGATAAGCGACTATACGGCCAGGTGGCTCATATTCGAGCCGGGACCGGTACATGTCTGTTTCGTAGACACCAGCGCGTTCGGTACCATTCGCAAGTGAACCTTACGTCCGAATTGCTCCTTATGCACGAGAAGTCCGCCAAACACTGGAGGGCCACAGCGCCAGGCAATCGCGGAAAATCGTCGAAACACAGAGCTAGCGAAAATTCTTCATGACCATGATGTAGGACTCGTTGAGTTCGTTGAGGCCGAAGATAAGCGATTTGCCATCCGGAGAAACTGCCAGACCACCAAAGAGAGAAGCTGGCTTGTCCAGAGCCAGGATGGGTGTGTTCTGGCCATGAGCAAAATCAAAGAATTCAATTCTGCCGTGGGGCTGAATATCGACATTCAGGAAGTAGATTCCGTCGCGAGTCACGTCCCAGGTATACCAACAACAACTGCTAACCGGCAGGCGTGATTCCTCGCCAGTCTCCAGGGATCGTTTCCAGATCCCGCACTCGTGCAATTTTGAATAAAAAAGGAACCGCCCATCCATCGACTCGACCCCATGGACACCTCCTTTGCTCGTCACCCGGACGGGAGAGCCACCGTCCACCGGGATCTTCCACAGTTGAAAACCCCCAGGGTCGTGGCCGGAATAGAAATATAACCATTTGCCGTCGCGGGACCAGCTCGGAGCGCCATTATTCGTGTCAGGAAATGTCGTCAGCATATGGGGTGTGCCATCAGGTAATTCGAGAACGCCAACCTGCCAATAGTTTTGCGTTATGGATTCAAAGGCAAGGGAGCGGCCGTTCGGAGACCAGCGGCCAGTGGACGATGTTCCGTGCCGATCGGTGAGCTGAGAGCAATTGGATCCATCACTGTCGCACATCCAGACATCCACATAGCCCATCCGGTTGGATTCGAATGCGATCTTCTTACCATCGGGAGAGTAGCTGGGCTTCCAGATAATTCCTCGGCCGGATAGGAGCCGCATGGGGGGAGCCAGGGCATGCCGCTCGTCTTTCAGGTCGAGCCGCCAAACGGTGTCCCACTGCTTAAATACCTGGTAAGCGAGCTGGTTCCCCCTGCGTGAGATCGAGGGCTCATAGGCATCCCCCGAAGCGGCAATCGGCAGTGGCGTTCCCCCTGACGCGGAGATGCGCCATAGACCTTCAAACCCCCGAGCGGAAGAATCGAACACGATTTCCTTGCCGTCTTGAGTCCAGGCGGCATTCCCTCCGGAATTTCCGGTAGTGAGGCGCATGGGTTGCCCGCCGTCAACTTTCTGCACAAACAAGTCACTCAGAAAAGCGCCCATGGGTCCGCGTGCGAACGCAACCGTGGCGCCGTCCGGGGAGAAGACAGGGTCGCAATCGAACTGCTGATTAACCGGCGAAGTGAGCGGGCGAGCCGTCGAGTCAGAGAGCGAGAGTATGCTCAGGCGGGCTTTGGTGCTGTTATCCAGGGCTTCCGGAAATATCAACGACTTTCCGTCGGGCGACCAGCTCATCTGGTTACATGGAGCCCAGTTCGGAAACGACGTGGTATACACATGACGTTCCGACCCGCCAAGAGCCGGAATCACATACAGTTTCTTTTGACCGCTGGACTCGTTGAAGCGAGCAAACGCGATTTGCCGCCCATCGGGAGACCAGGCTGGGTTGCCGTCGTCTTCGCCTTGGGTGAGTTGCAAAGGTTTTTCGCCGCCGATCAGGGCGACATAAATGCCGGGGTGCGGTGCTCCCGAATAGGCAAAAGCCACCTGGCTGCCGTCTGGAGAAATGGCAGGCGCGTCCTGCTGGCCTGGCATAGAGACTAAGGGCAGAATCTCGCCGCCAGTTGAAGATTCCTTCCGTGTCGAGAACATCCGTAACAGCGCCACGGCCGCCACAACGACGAGCGCCAGGGCGCCCACGATCAGCCAGAGCTTTCTTCCTGCAGCCGTGGCTGGATGTTCCGTCACAGGAGAGGGAACAGTTTGTTCTTGCGGCGGAGCGATGATGCGCGCTGCCGGCGAATTAATCTGCTCCTTTAGCGGTGCGATAAACCGGTAGCCACGGCGGGGGAGAGTTTCAATCAGGTGCGGCACATCTGCTGAATCGCCCAGGGTGGCCCGTAGCTTAGCCAAGGCCAGATTGATGGCATGGTCAAAATCCCCGAAGCTCTTGTCCGCCCAGATCAGCTGACGCAGCTCTTCCCGGGTAACGATCTGTCCTGGTCGTTCCAGCAACGCTGCCAGAACCTTGAACGGCTGGTCCTGCACCTTGAGCGGCCTGCCCGCCTTCCACACTTCACCCGTTTCCGGGTTCACTTCGAAATCTTCGAAGCGAGCAATCGGCCGCTGTATCGAGTTGCCCATCGCGACACCCAATACCTGTGAGATAGGGGCCCGAGTCCCCCAGAGATCTCCAGAAGATGTTGAACCTAAGTCTAGCGCCGTCCGAGCATTACACGCAGACAAACTTGATAGGACGAAGAGACTGCCGGCGAATTGAGGCCGCTCTTTGCAGGCCGGAAGCTCGTCCTCGCCGCCACCGCGGCCGAGGCGAACTCCATGAATCGGTGGCTCCTTCCTCTGGTCTGTCTGAGCCTTTTCTTTCCCTCCCCTTTGCCAGCAGACGACCAACCGAGGCTTCCCGAAAACGCGCCTGGCAGCCAACTGCCATTCCGGCTTTCTTCCGGGTACCTTATCCAGGTGGAAGGCCGCATCGGAGATCACGCGCATCTGAGGTTCATCCTGGACACTGGCGCCACCATCAGCATTGTCGGGCAAAGAATTGCCCAGAAACTGAAGCTGGATGCGCACACGGCTCAGAGTTTCAACTTTGACCGAAATCTCCAGTGGGAAACCGCTACCATTCCTGAGGTTCAGTTCGGTCCCATTCGAGCAACCAATGTAGCTGTGCTTGTTGGCGATCTGGCCCGCTATTCCGATTTCGCCAGCAAGGCAGACGCCATCATCGGCATGGACCTCCTCCAGCTGAACAACTTCACCATTGATTTCGGCGCCGGTCATTTGATCTTCGACCCTGATCCGCCGAAAACTTATTTGGCCGGCGGTGATCCCATGGCCAAGTGCCTGATGGTTGAGCTTCAGGTTCAGGATCGTCCGGTTCACCTCATCGTCGACACCGGCTTGCAAGGCATTGTTCTGTACGAGGAGCGCCTGCACAAGGGTGTGCCAGGACTACGCATGGTGGGCAGCATCAAAATCGCGACCTTGAGCAGAAGCATACCGGCAAAGCAAGCCACTCTACCCGATGTTGTCTTCGGCAACAAGAATCGCGAGGTACCGGTCCTATTCCTCCCGTCGCCCGCAGCGGACATTCTTCCGGGAATCGACGGAATTGTGGGCGTCGCCGCCCTTCAAGCTCGCCGCGTTCATTTCGATTTTTCGAGGAAGACCTTGTCCTGGGAGTAAAGGTCAATTGAGGCCGGACCGTTGACGCGAAAGATCAGTCCTGCGGCTTACGCCGGCTCAATGCTGAGGAACGCTCAGGGTTTCGCGAGTATTTCTCGAAACCCTGAGTTAGGTATATCGGCAAGATCCTCTGCTAGTCGTCGCGACTTCATCGGTACTGCTTACTGTAAACACGAGTCTCAATAATCCTGAGTCTGTGCCGATGGCCCGAAGCTGCGCCCCATCCTCGTCGATCACAAAATCCGCATGGACCGTAGAATCGAACGGAGATACATTGAGCGTCATAGAGCCGGTGCAGTCCGGATTTACGGTATATGTGCCTTCAATCGTCACCGGGGCAATGTTGCCGTTTGAGCTTGTGGTTGCCTTTGCGCTCGTGTTACCCCTTCCGTCGAAGGTCTGCCTGCCGACCTCCCCGAACGGGCCCGCATAAGGGGCTGGAACATAGGAATCGAGTAGAGTTCCTGTGCTGGAGTATCCGAAGCTGCCCGATAGGGTCGCCTTGGAGCATCCCATAGCCTTACTTGCCTGTTCCTCTGCGGCCAAGCTTTGCGCATAGAACATGGAAACCGCCAGAAGCAGGGCTACCTGACAACGAACCAGAACTGTTTTCATCGCGAACCTCCTTTTCGCCTTGATCGATCTGTCTTGCCGGTCCAATCCGGCTCACCTGCCACGAATAAGGAATCGCGGGACTGAAGGTTACAGCGCTCAGGGCAAAAAGCATAAAATTGCTGCTGCGATTTCGGTTCCAGTCGACGGTTCAGATGCCAAACTGCACCCACTGCGAAGCGGAGTTGGGCTCCGGTGATCTCGCGGGACTGTGCCCAAATTGCCTGATCCGTGGCGCTTTCTATAGTGCAATCGATTCGGATGAATCCAGAACCGAGACCATCGATACAGCGACGGCTCCAACCAGTGATGACGACTTCGGCCGTTATCAGATCGTCCGGCCTTTAGGCGAAGGGGGTATGGGCACCGTGTACCTCGCCGAGCAGCGCGAACCGATTCGTCGCCGCGTCGCTCTCAAAGTCGTAAAACTCGGAATGGACACCGGCCAGGTACTAGCGCGTTTCGCCAAAGAGCGCCAGGCGCTGGCGATGATGGACCACCCGAATATAGCCCGGATCTTCGACGCGGGGGCCACACCCAAGGGCCGGCCTTACTTCGTAATGGAGTACATCGAGGGCGTGCCCATCACGCAGTACTGCGACGCCAGGCGGATGACCATCGGGCAGCGGCTGGAAGTGTTTCTCTCCGTGTGCCGGGCCGTTGAACACGCGCACCAGAAAGGCGTGATCCACCGCGACCTCAAACCCTCGAATGTGCTGGTGACGGAACAAGAGGGTAGGCCACTGGCAAAAGTGATCGATTTCGGCATCGCCAAGGCCACCGACCAGTGGGCCATCGAGAACACTCTGATCACGCAATTCGGCGAGATGGTGGGCACGCCGGAATATGCGAGTCCTGAGCAGGCCGCGGTGATGACCGCAGACGTTGATGAGACCTCCGACGTGTATTCACTTGGGGTGCTGTTATACGAGTTGCTGATTGGCACTGTCCCTTTCGACGCGGCCAGAATGCGGCAGGCTGGTTTAGCCGGGATGCTCCGCATCATTCGTGAAGAAGAAGCTTCGCCGCTCCCGCGCAAGCTGAGCACCATGGGTACGACAGCAACCGGCATCGCTGCGCACCGCCAGACTGACCCGGCTTCCTTGCGCCGCCTGGTGGATGGCGATCTCAACTGGATCACAATGAAGGCTTTGGAAAAAACGCGGGAACGGCGATACGCTTCGGTCGCTGAGTTGGCGGCCGATATCCAAAGACATATTGAGGACCGGCCAGTTCTCGCGTCGCCGCCGAGCAGATTGTACCGGGCCGGCAAGTTTCTCCGTAGGCATAGGCTGGCTTCTCTCGGTTCAACCGCCGCGCTTGCATTCATCCTGCTAAGCGGGGTGACGGTTTGGTTGCTCCTGCACCGCGCTGCTCCGCCGCGACCCAGGTCGGCGGATAAGGACACGATTGTTCTCGCAGATTTCGCGAATGCCACTGGCGACTCCTTCTTCGATGGAACGCTCCGCCAGATCCTGGCGACGCAGTTGGGGAACTCACCCTATCTCGCCCTGCTTTCCGACGCGCGCGTGAGCCAGACGCTCCGCCTGATGGACCGGCCCACAGACGCGAAGCTCACCCCGGCCATTGCCGCCGAAATCTGTGAGCGGACAGCGAGCGCAGCGGTCGTGGAGGGCTCCATCACAAGCCTCGGAAACGAGTATGAGCTGAGCTTGCGTGCAAGGAATTGCCGAACCGGAGATGTTCTGGACGAGGAACAGGCGCCGGCAGCCAAAAAAGAGGACGTCTTCCAGGCGCTGGGCCAAATGGTAAACCGGTTCCGGAACCGGGTCGGCGAATCGCTTCCAACAGTAGCAAAGGAGCCGAGTCTACCGGCCGAGGCAACCACGCCCTCGCTCGAGGCCTGGCGGTCCTACAGCGCGGCGATGAAAGCACAACAGAGTAAAGCGCAGGCAGCGGAAACCATCCCACTCCTCCGCCGGGCCATCGAGATCGATCCGCAATTCGCGATGGCTTATTCCTACCTGGGCCGGCAATATGCCTCCCTCGGAGAGACTGAACTTGGAGACCAGAATATAGCCAGGGCCTACGAACTACGGAATCGGGTGAGCGATCAGGAGAACTATTTCATCACATTCAACTACCACCGGGATGTAACAAGAAACCTGGAACTGGCGCGACAGACGCTTGAATCGTGGGCTCAGAAGTACCCAGGGGATCTGGTGCCCCACGGATTCCTGGCGGCCTTCACGACGCAGGGGTCGGGTCATTACGACAAAGCTGCGGAAGAAGGTCTAAAGGCGATCGAACTCGATCCGGATTACGCCATCGGCTACACAAATGTGACTTTTGCCTACATCTACCTGAACCGCCTGTCAGAGGCTGAGGTATTGCTTCGTAGGGCGTCAGAACGAAGGATCGAAACCGTTGACTTCTCGCTCTGCCGTTACTTCATCGCATTTCTGAGGGACGACCAGGCAGCAATGGAAAGGGAAACGACCCAACGTCAGGCAAAATTGGAAGCCCAGGGATTTTTCGAGCACCAGGAAGCTCTCACCTCGGCGTACCACGCGCGCCTGAAAGAAGCGGCCCGGCTATCGGACCGCGCGGTACTGTTATCACGCCAGGCGGGTTTGCGGGAGCGGGCGGCCCAGCTTGAAGGCGCTCGTGCGGTATGGAGCGCACTGTTCGGGATGCGGGAGGAGGGACAAAGAAACGCGGCTGCGGCGTTGGCGCTTCACCGAAGCCGCGACGCCGACTACGGACCTGCCTTTGCGTTGGCGGTTCTGCACCAATCCGCGCAAGCTCACCAGATCGTGATGGACCTCGAAAAGCGCTACCCGGAGGACACATCTGTCCAGTTCAGTTACCTGCCTACGCTGCGGGCACTCGAAGCTCTCAACCAGGGCGACGCAGCGAAAGCGCTCGAAATGACACAAGTGGCAACTCCGTACGACTTCGCTGTTCCGGGTACCGCCTTCTACACCGGCTCGTTCTTCGGAGCTCTCTATCCGGTCTACGTGCGGGGTCTCGCTTATTCTCGGATGGGCCGCCATCGCGAAGCAGCGGTGGAGTTTCAAAAAATTCTTGATCATCCGGGAATCGTGCTGAACGATCCGATCGGACCGATGGCGCGTCTCCAACTGGCCAGAGCGTTGTCCGCTTCTGGAGATCGCGCGAAATCAGCCACCGCCTACAATGACCTGCTCGCTCTCTGGAAGGATGCCGATCCCGATATCGCGCTCGTCCAACAAGCTAAGGCCGAGTCCGCAAGCTTGCCATAGTCCCGCTGTAACGTCCGTGCGACCGATTCCTTATCCTGTTTGGCGGAATGCCCCGGCGCTAAGAAGAGGATAAGACCATGACGAAAGGCCAGACCATGCACACGCTGCCCGGATCATCTCAGTTTCCAACCACGCGGTGGAGCCTGGTGGTGGCGGCCGGCGATCCACAGCGGAAGGAAGCTCGCTCCGCTCTCGTTTCTCTGTGTGAGCACTACTGGTATCCGTTGTATGCCTATCTGCGCCGGCACGGCTATCCGTCTCATGAGGCGCAGGATCTCACACAGGAGTTCTTCCTCCGGGTATTGGAGGGCCGGTATCTCGATCGCGCCGACCCACAAAAAGGCCGATTCCGGTCGTTTCTTTTGACTTCGTTGAAATTCTTTGTGGCCGACGAAGCAGACCGCCGTCGCGCGCGCAAACGCGGCGGCGGAATGGTGGTGCCGCTTGAACTCTCCTCCGGCGAAGAGCGCTACCAACGCGAGCCTGCGCACGATGAGACGCCCGAGCGGATCTTCGAACGGCGCTGGGCGCTTTCGCTGATCGATCGAGTGGTTGAGAAATTGCGCGAGGAGTTCGTGCATCACGGCCACCCGGAGCATTTCGAGCGGTTGAAGGTGTTCCTTCTTGCGCAGTCTGACGCGCCGTATGCCGAGTTGGCTCAGGAAATGAACACCTCAGAAGGAGCGCTCAAGGTAGCCATTCACAGGCTTCGCAAAAGGTATCGCGAACTCTTTCGCCAGGAAATCGCCGATACCGTGGCCGACCCCGCAGAAGTCGAATCCGAACTCCGGTATTTGGCGGCCGTGCTCACGAGGAAGTAGCGCCGGCAACGAGTTTATGTCGCAGCGGAGTTTTTTGATCTCGTTGTTGCCATCAAAGGTACGCAGGTGCCTTCCGCTTTTTGAGGAATGCCTGAAGAGTCGGGTTATCGGTTCCTCAGCAGCGTTCTCAGTAGAGACCGGCGGGGAGTCTGCCTACTTTTCACCGAATGCCACAAAAGCACCGAGTCCGATCATTCCAACCCCGGAGGCTACTCTCTGGTTGCGACGGAAACGCACGCTTGATCGCAACCGTGCGCCAAGAGGGGCAGCGAAGGCAACCACAAGCAGGTCGGCAGTGGTGTTCAACGAAACCGAGATGATGCCCAGCAGCAGAAATTGTCCCACGACATGCCCCAGGGCCGGATTCACAAACTGGGGAAGGAATGAGAGGAAGAATAGCGCGGTCTTCGGGTTCAGAACCTCGGTAACGATCCCTTGCCGGAACGCATGATTCTGATTGCCTGTCTCGGCGGGTTGATCCATCGGCATGTTTCGAGTCCGAATCATCCGGATTCCCAACCAGACGAGGTAAAACGCTCCGGCATACTTGACCACGGAGAAGGCTGTAGCTGATGCAGCCAACACGGCAGACAGGCCGAACCCAGCGGCTAGGACGTGTATCGATCCCCCGATGAAAGTGCCAAATGCAGAAAGCACGCCTTCTCGCTTGCCTCCGGACAGAGTACGCGCAAGAACATAGAAGATTCCGGGACCGGGCGTCACCGCGAGCAGAGTTGCAGCCGCGAGAAACAGTGAGAGGAGATGTCTGTCGAACATCGGACAATTGTAGCGTTGCGCTTGACTGGAGTGTATGCAGATTATGAGACACCTGGGGCGGTCGCTTCGGTGGACGAATTCAGGCCGATGCGCTCATTGCGCTGCGCGGATGGATCGGCTCAGGGCTCGGCCGAATAACCGTTTTCTCGGAAACTTGCGCGCCGCGCAGGCCGGTAGGGAAGCAACTTACCTATAGCCGTTTCAAGGGAACTTGTCCTTATCGCTGTCGGATACTACCGAAGGCCACCTCAGACGAGCGATCTACCATCTGGTATATTCCATCGCAGACGCCAAGGTACATACCATTCTCCTGAACCGAGTGGACTGTGGCTAGCAAAGTCCGGGACAGGCGGCAAGTAACCGCTCTGAGCGACTGACATCTCTTGAATCCAAGCCGAATCGTACTGCACGCGCTGCCCCACTTCAGACCAGCGACATGAGAGATTTCCTGTGTCCGTTTGCCATGATAATTTCATCGCAGCTAGCCCCCGATGTTTTGACAAAACTGGAGCCCCATTCTACGCCCAGGGCTAACGACTTCTCGTCCAAGTGGATTGCCCCCACTGGGAATCACTGAACCCGAGCGCGTTTCTTATTGCTAATCCAATCGAAGCGAGTCAATAAGCGCGGCCAGCGCGGCAGGCTGATTCCGACGGCTGGGATAATAGAGGAAATACCCCGGGAATGACGGGCACCAATCTTTCAGGACTTGAACCAAGCGCCCTTCTGCAATGAGGCCCTTAAGACTATCTTCCATCGCTGTTCCGATTCCCACACCATCCAGCACCGCCTGGATGACAAGGTCTGGATCGTCAAACGATGCAGGACCTTCGGGGCTGACCGTCAACGACTTGCGACCCTTTTCAAACTCCCATCGGTACAGCCCTTTGCTGAAGCGAAAGCCGATGCAGGAATGGTCCTTCAGATCCTGCGGATGTCTCGGAATGGTGTTCAATGCGAAGTACTCCGGAGATCCCACTACGGCGAGACGCAGCTCTTTGGTCACCCGGACGGCAATCATGTCCCTTTGAATGAATTCGCCAAGTTGCACCCCTGCGTCGTACCCTCCGGCAACAAGATCGACAGGGTCATTGGAGGACGTCACCTCCAAAACGATCTCAGGATAGCTACGAGCAAATTGAGCAAGCTTCGGCAAAATCACCGCCTTAGTCGCTGTCCGCGGGATGATGAGCCGTATCCGACCCGATGGTGTTTCCCTCTGCTTCCGGGCATCTGCAAGCGCACGCTCAATCCGCTCCAATGCGGGCGCCAGGTCGTGGAGAAGCGTCGTGCCCGCCGCAGTCGGAGAAACACTTCGTGTTGTTCGCGCAAGCAATTGAAGTCCCAACCTCTTCTCAAGGCCGCGAATTGAATGGCTAAGCGCGGATTGCGAAATACCCAGGCGCGCGGCGGCGCGTGTAAAGCTACGTTCTTCCGCCACCATTGCAAACGCTGAAAGCTCTCCCAACTCGTTCTTCATGATTCATGCATTCTACTCATAATGCTTTTAACCGGACACCATCTAGTCTCATAGACGACATCTCCTTAGACTTGTAAGTGTTCGAACAGCCGCACGATCGAACCAGGAGAAATCATGCAAAAGCGCACATTAGGAAAGAGCGGCCTCGAAGTCTCAGCACTCGGACTCGGCTGCATGGGCTTGAGCTTCGGCCTCGGGCCCGCCACGGAAAAGTTCGAAGCCATTAAGCTCATCCGCTCCGCTGTAGAGCGCGGCGTCACCTTCTTCGACACCGCCGAAGTCTATGGTCCGTACGTCAACGAAGAAGTAGTCGGCGAGGCCCTTGCTCCCTTTCGCAAAGACGTCGTCATTGCCACCAAGTTCGGCTTTGAGCCCGACCCCAATAATCACGGCAAATGGACCGCGACCAACAGCCGCCCCGACCACATCAAACAGGTCGTCGAAGGCTCGCTCAAACGCCTGCAGACCGACACCATCGATCTCCTCTATCAGCATCGCGTCGACCCCAATACTCCCATCGAAGACACCGCCGGCGCCGTCAAGGAACTCATTCAAGCAGGCAAGGTCAAACACTTCGGTCTTTCCGAAGCAGGTGCAAAGACTATCCGCCGCGCCCATGCCGTGCAACCCGTCACCGCATTGCAAAGCGAGTACTCGCTCTTCTGGCGCGAGCCTGAACAGTCGGTCATGCCGACACTCCAAGAGCTCGGCATTGGCTTCGTTCCCTTCAGCCCTCTCGGCAAAGGCTTTCTCACCGGCAAGATCGACGCCTCCACCAAGTTTGACAGCACAGATTTCCGTGCCATCGTCCCGCGCTTCAGCGAGGAAAACCGCAAGGCCAATCAGGCACTCGTCGACGTGGTGACCAGGTTCGCAGAGGAGAAAAAAGCAACACCTGCACAGATCGCCCTCGCGTGGCTCCTCGCAAAGAAGCCGTGGATAGCGCCAATTCCCGGCACAACCAAGCTCTCCCGGCTGGAAGAAAATCTCGGCGGTGTCTCCATCGAACTCACTACGGAAGATGTACGCACTCTGGAAGCTGCCTCCTCAAAAATAAAGCTCGAAGGCGAGCGCTACCCCGCGACCCACGCGAAACTGATCGATCGCTAACTACGCGCTCAATTAAGACGAGGAGAAACGAATGAACATTACGTTTGAAAACAAGGTCGCCCTGGTTACGGGCGCTGCGTCGGGGCTCCGTCTGGCAACGGCGAAGCCTTCGCCGACGCGGGGCTTCCGTAGTGCTGGCCGACTGGAATGAAAAGGAAGTCCAGACCGCAGCGAAAGATCTCGCGAGCAAAGGCCATAAAACGCTGGCCGTCCGCTGTGACGTCTCGGATGACGCGCAGGTTGAGACCGCCCTTGTTTCCAGTAAGTTCCCCCACCCCTCGTGCTTCCAGGGCGCGCAAGTTTACTCAAAATCCCGTTGTTTCAGGCACTTCGACATGCGAGCTTAGATCGTCAGTCGGGAGCACGAGGTCCCGGATTGTCGACCATGTCCTAGACACCTCCTGAAGAGGGTCCGATAGAACACCAACTCGCATTAGAGCGAGCGAAGAAGTGACTGGATTAGAATACTCATCACTGTTTGCGGGTGGCGGCGGTATACGAGCCGCGAGAGAACAGTCCTTAGAGAATGAGAAGGAAGGGGCGTTCCCAATGAAAAGCAAATTGATCGCAGTTTTCCTGTGTTTAGCAGCGGCGGTTCCAGCGGTTGCCCAGAAGGCGGATAAACGGCTAGCTGAATCGGCTGCAGTGCTGAAAACGATAGCGGATAAAAAAGAAATATCCAATACCGCATGGGGCAGGGCGAAGTGTGTCTTGGTATATCCCAGCGTTAAGAAGGTAGGGGTTGGAATCGGAATGAGCTATGGCCGGGGCGTACTGGTCTGCCGCTCTGGAGCCAACATGGACGGGAAATGGGGAGCGCCCATCATGTATACCCTTGATACCGGTAGCCTGGGCGCGCAACTGGGCTCCACTTCCACCGACTATGTTCTGCTGGTGATCAGTCAGCGAGGAGCGGACAAGGTCTTGTCGGGCAAGCTGAAGCTCGGCGCCGGCGCCTCCGCTGTGGCAGGCCCGTCGGGAGCGAACGCTGCAGCATTTAACGATCCAAATGTGGACATCTTGTCGTATTCGGAGTCCAAGGGGCTGTTCGCAGGCGCTTCGTTAGGTACCGCCTCCATGGCATCCGACGACGACGCCAACAAGGATCTTTATGGCAAGGACATCGATGCCGCTCAGATGGTGCGAGATGGCCAAACGCCAATACCTCCTGCCGCGCAGCCGTTGATCAACGTGCTGCAGAAGGTGTCGGCGAAGGGCACGTAAGATCCCAACAGCCTGCCGCAGGCGTAATCACGCTTGACCTGACTGTCCGCTCGACTACGAAAAGTAGTGTGGTCGAGTGCCGGGCAACCTGCTTCCGCGAGTGCCTGCAAAGTCGGGCGGTAAGTTCCTCAGCCCGCCGGGGCGTCTGGCTCGATGCCCAGCTTGTCATTGACAGCATGCACGATCCGCTGCCGGGAGCCAAGATACCGCTCCGTGGTCTCCACAGAGCGATGCCCCAGCAGGACCTGGATCTGCTCAAGCTCACCACCGACTGCATGGCAGAGCCTTGCACAGGTGCGGCGAAGGTCATGGGGAGCCACCTTGTCGATGGCGGCCTTCCTGGCGCACTGGCGCACGACCCACCAGACGACCTTTTCGCTGATACCTGAACCCCAAACAGTGCCGCTATGGGTGACGCAGCGGAAGATCAGACCGTCTTCAATCTGCGCAACCGCAAGCCATTCATCCACGGCGGCCTTTACCCAGGCGGGTACCGGCACCGTGCGCACATGACCGCCCTTCCCGAACAGATCAATGATGGCCCAGTGGTCGTCTCGCTGTTGAAGGTGCGCCAGCTTCAGACCGATCAGCTCGGCACGCCTCAGGCCGCAGCCGAGCAGGAGGGCCAGGATGGCATGGTCCCTTTTGCCCTTCGTGAGACGTCTATCGGGGGCTTCAAGCAGCCTGCGCCCTTGAGTGCAGGTGAGCCAGTTACCGATCCGGGTACCGAGCTTCTTAGCGCTCTTTACCCGCCTGATGCTCGCTGCGAGGTCAGGGCTGAGCAGGCCGTTGTCGGAAGCCTCGTAGGCGAGGCGGCGCACTGCCGCCAGCCTCAGGTTGATGGTCGCAGGAGCAAGGCGCCTGGCCTCCAGCTCATAGCGGTACCGAAGAACGACGGTGCGACCGAACGCCAGTCTAGGTTCGGAGCAGTACCAGGCGATGAAGTCATTGATGGCGAAGGCATAGGTCCGTTTTGAGGCGACCGAGCCCAGGCTTTGCAAGACTGACGTCTTAGAGTGGTCAAGATCGGGCAGGCGCGCCACGTTCTTGGCTGAGCCGCGCTTGACTCCAGTTTTCTTTGGCATGGGAGCGGTCTCCCTTAACCGCCCCGCCATGATCGACTGGCCGGAATCGGCCACAGGTATCCGCGCCCGGAAGTTACCGCAAATCCCGCCCCGTTTTACGGGTAACACCAACCGTGAGTTTTGCATGGAAGCGCTGGTAATTCGGGTGCGGCAGCGGCATAGATTGTCTTGCGGTCAACCTCAAATGCACCGATGTCTCGTTCATCCGCTGATTGGATCAAGAACCGAACTTTGTTCGTCTTTGCCGGAATCTTTACCTTGGCCGAAAGTGGCGTATTCGCCATCGCCAGTTTTACCGCATCCTCAGTATCTGCCGTGATAGAACGGGATTCCCGCTCATAGACGAGAACGTCTCCTCTCCTATCGAGGCTCGCAGTGATCAATATCAGGTCTGCTTTGCTCTTGCCATTACCCGTAACTTTCCAGTCGAGGTCTTTGGACTGCAGCATCAAGGTAAAATCTGCAGTCTGGGAGTATGTGTTCAGTACAAGGGATTCGATGGTCAAATGTGTCTGCGACTTCAGTGCTTGAGGGGAAACTAAAGTCGCGAGGCAAAGAGCGGAGAACAGAAGACGATTCGGGATCATACCCGACCTCCGGCGTAATTCTACTCCGCTTTCCCTTACGGGTTGACCAGGGCTGTGGCCCAGTCGCGAGAGGCTGAGGCGGAAGCATTTTACCGAAAATGTTTTCGGTAAACTTCCCACCCGGAAGACAGGGCACCAGCAATTTACCGATAACCCAGGCACTTCGTTATGCAGGGCGATCGGTCGAGGGACGCCTCCAGGATGGCTTTGACGCGGGACACTGACTGGGGCGTTCGGTCGTCAAGCGTCAGAGTGCGGCCAATCCAGGGCTCGGTGCGTCGAATTAGTCGGTGCAAAGTCGCCTTCTCGTTGAACGGTCATTCAGACTTCAGAATTTGGCCGCGAATCTCACCGCCGGGATTTGCGGATGTGTGGAGATTGATATACCACTTACCATCCACCAGCTCCTTAGCCTGTTCCGGTGTCAGGGTCGCCATGCCATCAATGGGACTTGTTATCGGGCCAGTCTTTATCGGAAGCTGTGGCTTCGCATTCGCCCCCGTCGCCGCCGGTCCATGAAAGTGCGCTGCGACGACCGGACCAGTCAACCCACTGGATTTTGTTGTCTTCGATAACCTTTCAAGATGCGGCGCCAACCGCGTTTGTGCGGAAGTTAACACCGTACGTAAGTAGTAATTAGATGTGTTGCCGTGCAACTGCGTCACTGGCTCGCGCAAATACCTCTGGAAGTCTGGATGAGGCCCCCATTGGCGGCATCGGTAGCAGCGCTACCAAGGCGGTCGATACACCGCAGTTTTGCTGCGACGTGAAAAGGATTTCTGAGAAATGAGCGAATACCGGACAGAGTGGAGTTATACTAGCCGCGCTTTTAGGAAGGAGAAGATTTGTGATGAGAGCATATCAAGTGTGTTTGCTGCTGGGAGTCTGTTCTTCAACTATCTTTGCCGTCAGAGCGCAAGAGGTCGTTCACGCCCTGTCTGGGACCGTGAATGCTATTGATCCAAAGGACAAGACAATTGACATCAAGACCGCTGATGGGTCCGAAGGAATGTTCAAGGATCTAACAAAAGCGAACGTCCCGCTCGACTTTGATAAGGCGATTCGAAGCGATTCCATTCCTGCCGACGGTTTCTCCAAGCAGGGGGTGAACGTCATCGTGTTTTACTACGGCGATACTGACGTCCGGACGGTTGTTGCATTGCGCGACCTCGGCCCGGGACCGTTCACCAGGATCAATGGAACCGTCGACAAGTTCAGCAAGCATGAGCATCTTCTGGTACTCAAAGACTCCACCGGTGCCACGGAGTCTTTTCGTATCGATCCCAAAACAGTGGTTGAGGGTGCTTTCGGAGCAATCGAAGGTGATCGATACGACCCCCGAAAGGGCGACCAGCTGTATGTGCTTTCCGCAGTCGGCAATGGCAGCCCAGAGGCCCTATTTATTCGCCTTAAGTGAAGCATGCTGTGGGGGCCCTACACCGCTCGCCGTGTTGTCCACCGTCCAATACGGTGCGTACCCATAGTGTTGGTGAAGGTGGAGTTCGTATTCCCGGCTGACGGGCGAATCGGGGTCCCATGCCGGGCTCTTTTCAATCATTTCGCGGTCCATAGTTGTGCGAAATTCCCGTGTGGTCCAACTCACTTTTTTGATCCATTGTGGTCTTAGCAAGACCTTCTTTGCCGGCCACCAATTCCTGGTGTCAACGATTACATATCGAATTTGCCAGGTCTCGTCATCGAATAAAAAGTCTTCAACATGCCCAATTTCGCCGTTGGTCGCCTTTACGTGGTAGCCCGAGACCTCCTGCACGCTGCGGAGATGAGTGTCAGGTGACACATGTTTCGTTTCAACTCTCGCCGTAATTCGCCGGGCATCCAGGCGCGTCTGCTGGGCATTCAACAGTGCCTGTGGATCTGGCCAGGATCCCCATATGCTTGTTCCTTCCCAGTAATAAGGCAATCTATAGTGTCTGTGGTGCTCCATCTCATGCTGCCGGGAGACAGGCTGATGGAGTTCAATGCTGGGACTGTTCTGAACTTGCTCCCGGGTCAGGTTGACATAAATATGCAGAGGGCTCCACGTCGGATGCCGCAAAGCCAGGGGCGAGATTAATACCTTGCGCCCGGAGAAAATGATGCCTGTTCCAACGACGATGTAGCGGATGGTCCAGTGCTGGTCATCAAAATAGAAATCCTGGACCGATCCGATATCTGTATCGATGGCTCCGAGCGTATACCCGCTGAGATCTTTTGTCCTGCGCAGGCGCATTACTTTATTTCATGGTCAGCCGGATCTTCACGACTTACCCAGACTAGACCATTCTACTCCGCACCGAATCCAAGCAATTATGCGCCAGGCCTCAATGGCTGATGCACCGGACTTCTTGCGCATGCGCTGCGACCGGTATTTGTCCGTTAAAGGATGGTACAAAAGTTCATGAAAACTGCAGACAGGCCGCGACTCCTCTTAGATTCCCTGGTGCTCGGTATTATCGGCGGCCTGAGCGCGCAGTTATTTATTTGGATGTTGCGGCTCGCTTTTAGGATTTTCCTGTTCTCGCTCGCCGGTTACCATCCTCCAGGACTTCACGAAGAGGGCGGAGTTCTTCGCGAAGTGATCGGTGCTCACGGGTTGTGGCTGATACCACTCTCCACCACCATAGGAGGACTGTTGTCGGGAGCGCTTGTTTACGGGCTCGCTCCGGAGACAGAAGGCCACGGCACGGACACGGTGGTAAAAGCCCTTCACTGGACTGGAGGAGCAATCAGGGCTCGCGTGGCACCGGTAAAGATGCTGGCCTCCGCGCTTACCATCGGTTCCGGGGGATCCGCGGGACGTGAAGGCCCCACCGCGCTCATAGCTGCCGGCTTTGGCTCCATATACGCAAAGGTGCTCCACCGATCCGAGTATGAACGGCGATTAGTGGTCCTGATGGGGATGTCGGCCGGCCTTTCCGCAATCTTTCGTTCTCCCATCGGGACCGCCATCTTCGCCGTTGAGGTTCTTTACGGCGGCATGGACTTCGAGGCTGGAGCTCTTATTTACTGCATGCTGGCCGCTATCGTCGCCTACGCCGTGAATGGCTGGTTCGTCGGATGGCAGCCGCTCTTTCAGGTCCCGTCCCACTTATATGCCGCGGGCCTGGCAGATTACGGTTGGTATGTTGCCCTTGGGGGGGCCAGTGGCATCCTGGCTTCCATTTTGCCCGAGGTGTTTTATCGCTTTCGAGATTTGTTTGCAGCCTTACCTATACCGGCGTGGACCAAGCCGGGCATTGGCGGTCTACTCCTGGGTGTACTCGCTCTCCGTTTGCCCCAGGTACTGGGTGGTGGCTACGGTTGGATTCAGGAAGCGATTGACGGCCGGTTAGCCCTGGGGTTGCTTCTGATTCTTGTGGTCGCCAAGATGCTGGCGCTGTCCTTTACTGTTTCCTCCGGCGGGTCGGGAGGAATTTTCGCCCCCAGTCTGTTCGTCGGCGCGATGCTGGGCGGCGTCTTCGGTGCCGTCGCCCACGTACCTCCGGCGGGCCTGGTGATTGTTGGTATGGCGGCAGTTTTCGCGGGTGCGGCCCGGGTCCCCATTGCGACCTTGCTGATGGTTCTTGAAATGACAGGCGGTTACCAGCTCCTTGTTCCTGCCGGACTAGCTGTCATGCTCAGCTTTGTGATTCAAATCAATCTCTCGTCGTATTTCAAATACGGCAGTCTGTATGAGGCCCAGGTAGACGTACGGTCGGATTCGCCGGCGCACATTGCTGAGCACGTTCAGATTTCGCTGCGGCTCTTGGAGCAGGGAAAAATAACCTTACCCCCGCCTATCACTCATCTTCATCTCGCTGCCCTCTTGCGATCGGGGGTGGCGCTCGATCTTTCGGATGGTTCACAGCTTACGGTTGGGGCACTTCGGCCTGAGAGTCCCTGGGCGGGAAAACAGCTTCAATCGCGCAACCTTAGCGATTCTCTCGCCGACTCGAAGGTTGCGGCAATACTTCGCGGCAAGACGGTTATCCGAGCTCGCCCCGAAACCGTCTTACAGCCAGGGGACCGGCTCCTGATGATCGCGCCGCAGCGAGCTCAAGAGGCGTTGTTAGTGCATCTCGCGCCACCCTCCGTTTCGGCCACGCAGCCTACTGCACTTGCCAGTTCCTGACCGTCGGAGCCAGCCGATCTATGTCCTGCCGGCCAGAAGGTTACCTTCGCACTACCGGTAACTCAGGAAGACGGGTGGCGTTCGCGGAGGAGACGGCAAGGTTGATTAGCATGTTGGTCATAATCTACGAAAAGTGTTGCAGGCGGCTGTTATTAGTGGGACTCTTATTGCGCCACAACTCCGGCGGCCCCCGATCCTTGTTATGGGCGGGTGGAGGCGTAGTTCAGATGACCATTATTTCGAAGACGACGGCCCCTGCGACCTTACCTTCACCCTGGCTAGGAATTGTAAAGTTCCTTTTGTTGGTCATCTTGATAGTCATCATTTTTCTGGTTGGCCAAGACATGGTGCGCCATCGCTTCTTTCGAGGCGGCTGGGTCGACCAGCACGACGTGCTGAAACCATAGCAGGCTAGACAATGGTGATCGGCCACGTTCCACTCCAGGAACTGGATCTGTGCGATTACCATTTGTAGAGCATTTTCCTGAAAACTCGTTTCGGTAAATTGCCAGTGGGCCGGAGGGTACGGGCACGGCAAGTTGTCGCAATGCCCCGATTTCGGGGAGCTTCAGCCGTTTGACCCTCTCGACAGGATCGCTCGCAACTACGCCGATCTGCGGCCGCGCTCTTGAACCTCGGAGACCCGGCATGTCTCTGGATGGAATACCGTGCCCCAAACGATGCACGTATAAGAGCGTACACTCGGCGTTAAGCGGGGCTTGCTATGCGTCTTGGCAGCGGCAGTGCTGTTATGTTCTGCATAGCGAGTATTGCGATTACGCAGGAAACGCCTGGCTTCGTGCCACCTGAAGAAGCGTGGCGTTATAAAGGCCAGGATCAGAAGGTGTGTGGTCAGATCATCGACACGTCATACGCAACCTCTGTCTCGAACGCGCCTACTTACCTTTACCTGGACCGACCTCGGCCTGAGCAGGTATTCACGGTTGAGATGCCGTCCGCAAAACGTGGACTGTTTGGCGATAGCCCAGAGAAGTCTCTCAAGGGTAAGAGCGTTTGCGTCACCGGGAAGATCGAAGGCGATGGCATGGATGGAGCCGTTGACCGGAAGCGTCGGGCCAGGGTGGTGATTGAGGACGAAGACCAGATTGTGGTCCGCTAAGCAAATGCAAAGCCTGCTCGCTCCTCAGGACTGGAAACCCCGTCCATCCAATTCTTGTAGAGGGCGACCTGCTCCGTCGCCGCTGAGGACCCCCCAAGCGAAGCTTTGCGGAGCTATATGAAGCCGGTATGCGCGGACCAGCGGGATGTTCCTGAAAAGTCGGGCGGTTCGATTTGAGGATCCTGCTTTAGCCGAGATTCGCGCTAGTTTGTAAGTTTGGGTTTTGCCGCTTGCTCTTCCAGAATCCAGCCACAGATCGTCCCAGAAGACCAACAAGAACACACCACTAGATTGCATGGGAGAACCATAAATACTTGCTGACTAGCCTCCGCATCGATGCCGAATCGCTATGACAGTCTACTGCTGCGGAGGATTTAGCCTGAAGCCTACACGGAGAACTAGGTTGGGTCCGTTGAATTCTGCAGGCAGGGATGGAAATTTTCCGACACTTGCAATGGATCCCCATGCTGCCCGATCGACCGCGATTACGTGGGCGCTCTCGACTAGCTCCATTGCGCTTATCGTGCCGTCTCGGCTAATCGTGAAGCGGATTACTGTCTCAGTTTGAGATTGGTTAGCATGCGCGACGTCTGCTGGCAGTGAAGAGAGCCACAATTTTCCCATCATTTGCAGCGCTTGTCTCATGTAGGGCCCGAAGTCCACCCCCTGCGTGTCGGAGAGAATTTCGGCCACTGGACGCTGATACCGTGAGCCCAATTGTAGTGTGCGGTCGTTCACAGATTGTGATGAAGCGACCGCGTTGGATCGGGATCCACTGGTTTGGCCAATCACTTTGCGCACAAAAAAAGAGGCCAATCGCACTGACGAACAATGCCGATCTCTTGATTACCCCGAGAGTTCTGCTGACTGAGCCGTTCATTATGTGTGATCCTCCGTGATCAATGCCGCCTCATGATAGCGCAATGGCTTGAACGGAAGGACGGGTTAAGCGGGATAGAAGGAATAAGGCCGACGAGGTGCCGCTCGGAAAGCGAATCCTCGTAGCGCCCGCAAAGTCGGCCTTCCCCCACCAGGCGCCCCGACGAACGGTGTAACGGTTGCCGTGGTTTCTGGGGGGGAGTCACGCTTTCGATGGGGACTGAGAGCGCCACCAGGTATTTGTGAAGCGGGCTGGGCGGCTTGTGAAACGATCAGCTAAGATGGCAAGGTTCACAAGAAGCAGAGACGCCGATGAGCAATTTATGGGACAACTTCAAGCACGCGCTGCGCATGTTCCGCACCAACCCTGGGTTCACGTGTTTCGCGGTCGCGGCTCTGGCCCTCGGCATCGGCATTAACAGCGCTATCTTCACTGTCGTCGACACGGTACTTCTCAAACCGCTGACTTACCCCGACGCGGATCGCATTGTTCAATTCATGCACGTATCTCGGGACGGCAAAGGCAATGGGGCTTCCATTCCCGACTTTCTCGCTTGGGAAGAGCAAACGGGCGGCTTTCAGGACGTTGCCGGTTACGATTTCGGCGGCCCGGGGTTCAACCTGACCGACAGCCGTCCTGAGCTGGTGCATGGAATCCACGTGACACAAGCCTATTTTCGTTTGTTCGGCGCGCCCGTGGTGTTGGGCCGCACCTTCACCGGGCAGGAAGACTCGCCCAACGGCGGTAAAGTTGTGGTGCTGAGTTATGGGCTGTGGCAGCGCAAGTTCGGCGGCAACCCAAACATCATTGGCACGGCTCTTTCCATTGGCAACGAGCCGTATACGATTGTCGGTGTGTTGGGAAAGTCTTTCTTTTCTGATCCGGAATCGGACATTTGGATCCCTTTTCAGTTCGACCGCAACACCGCCAATCAAGGCCACTATTTCATGGCAGCCGGGCGGCTGAAGGACGGTGTTACGTTGGCCCAGGCCAACGCATTGTTGAAAGTGGCCAGCGAACGGTTTCGCCGCCGCTATCCGGTGATTGGGCTGGGACCGGATCAATCTTTTCAGGCTGAGCCGCTTCGCGATTCGATTGTGGGCGATGCACGCTCTTCTCTGCTCGTGATGCTGGGCGCTGTAAGCTTGGTGCTCCTGATCGCATGTGCCAACGTCGCCAGCTTGCTGCTGGTTCATGCGACTGGGCGCAAACGCGAGTTCGCCATCCGGGCGGCGCTCGGCGCAGGGCGATGGAAAATCATTTTCCAGTTGCTCACGGAAAGTGTTCTGCTCTCCGTCACCGGCGGCATACTAGGCTTGGTACTGGGTTATGCTGGCTTGCGCGCTTTATTGGCCGTGAGCCCTGGAAATATTCCGCGCATCGGCGAAAATGGCGCGGATGTGACCATTGACTGGCGCGTGCTTGCCTTTACTCTTGCCATTTCGATTTTCACTGGTATCTTGTTCGGCCTGTTCCCGGCCATCGGCGCCTCGCGCCCTGATCTTAATTCCACGCTGAAGGAGAGCAGCAACCGCGCGGGAACGGGGTTCCGCCAAAGCAAGGCTCGCTCCCTGCTGGTGATCAGCGAAATCTCGCTGGCACTGGTGCTGCTGATTGGCGCGGCGCTGCTGATAAGAACTCTCATCGCCATACGCCACGTGAATCCCGGTTTCGACGCGAACAATGTGCTCACGATGGAAATGTCACTCACCGGTGACCGCTTTCAGAAGACCGCCGGAGTCGCGCAGTTAGTGCGTAACGGGCGCGAGCGGCTGAATTCGATCCCGGGGGTGGAGGCTTCAGCGTCTGCGTGCTGCCTGCCGATGGAGGGGGGCTTTGGTCTGCCGTTCAACATCATTGGGCGGCCCGTGGACCTTAAGAAATTAACGGGTGCTGGATGGATGAGCGCATCGGCTGGATATTTCGATGTATTCAGGATTCCTATTCTGCGCGGCCGCGGCTTCACGGACAACGATACGACCGGTTCCCCAGGCGTGGTGCTGATTAACGAGAGCATGGCGAAGCAGTTCTGGCCCAAAGAGAACCCGGTCGGGCAGCAGATCATCATCGGTAAAGGGGTAGGAAAGGAATTTGATGAGCCCCCACGCGAGATTATTGGCGTGGTTGGTGACATTCACAGCAATGGACTGAACCGGGATCCCTTTCCGTTGATGATCGTTCCCGTGGGACAAGTGACCGATGGCATGACTGCGCTCAATGCGCGCATCGGCCCGATCGTCTGGCTGGTGCGGACGCATAGCGAACCGCACCATTTCGCTTCTGCGGTCAGCGAGCAATTACGTCAGGCGAGCGGTGGATTCTCTGTAGCACGCGTGCGTTCCATGGATGAGGTCGTAGTGCACTCGACCGCGCGGGAGACCTTTAACATGCTGCTGCTCTCGATATTTGGTGCGTCGGCGTTGTTACTTGCCTCGATTGGTATTTATGGCCTGATGGCCTATTCGGTGCAGCAGCGAACACAGGAGCTGGGCATCCGTATGGCGCTGGGAGCGGATCGGAACAGGATTCGTAACCTTGTGGTGTGGCAGGGCATGCAGTTGGCGATCGCAGGTGTAATCCTCGGAGTCTGCGCGGCGTTTGGGCTGACACGCCTGATCGCCAGCTTTCTGTTCGGGGTCAAATCGTGGGATCCGGTTGTGTTCGTAGCTGTTCCTATCATATTGGCGGGGGTTGCGCTGCTGGCTGTCTGGCTGCCTGCGACGCGCGCCTCAAAGCTGGACCCGATGGATGCATTGCGGGTGGAATAAAACGGTTCGCCTGACGCATCCTGACAGAACGCTGGTTGTCCGTATGTGCCGGTTTTATCTCCGCTGCCAACGCGCATACCAAACCAGAGTTACCTCTGGGCTTGTACTCCTGTGCGGAAAAGAATCATCTCCCCACTTACATCAAACTGGGAAAGGCACTATCTCTTAGAGTAGAAGATATCGGCAGGCGACGGCTTCTCACGTAACCGCGCCCTGGCCGGCAGTTGCCGGTAGTTTCGGCCTTCCGCGTGAGCGAAGGATAGCTTCACTGCTATCCGGTACCTCACTCGATCCCTGTCCCAAAATCACCAACACCAGCCCCAAGACTACCCAATGACGGGCCGACCGCGGCTCTCAACCCCTTTGTGTCCCTAAGAGAGCAGCAAACAAATCCAACCCAATCTCCAGCAAACCAAGGAACGAGACCACCTATGCCCAAAAATACTGTCACCGATCCCATCACCGATCAGGAAATGGCCTTTGCTCACCTGATCCTGTCCGGAACCATGAATGACCGCCGCGCCGCGGAAGCCGTCGGTCTCAATCCCGAAACCGCCGCCTACACCAAAGCCAAGCCCCGCGTCCGCGCCTACATGATCGAGCACCGCGCCGCCGTCAGCGAAAGGCTGGTGGACCAGGAAGCCGAAGGGCTGCGCAAGCTGAACCTTGGTCGCGACCAGATCCTGGCCCGGCTCTGGGAACTGGCCAATCTCAACCCTGAAGCGACCAGAGGCAGCATGGCCGGGCAGATCAAGGCTCTTGCCATGATCGTAGCCATCGAAGGCCTGATTCCCGACCGCCGCTTTTCCCCACCCTCCGGAACGCAACCCGCGGCCCCGCCCGTCAACGCACAAATCTACAACTCCGAGTGGCGCCGCAAACAGCAGCACCAACCTGTGGGTGAGGAGCCAGGAGACCCCCTTGCCGGCACGAAAACCCCACCCGCCGCGCCCCAAGTCCCTCACCCGGAGACTGCACCGGAGACTGCTCCCGAGCCAGCCCCAACACCGGCTACCGACACGTCGTCTCCGAACCTCGACCGGAACCAACCCAGCCTTGCCAATCCCTTCATCAACCCCCGAAGTCCGAACTGGGTTCCCGCCGCGACCGGCTACGTCTTCGATGCCGTTCTGGACAGAGCCGACTCCCTCAGGCTGCCCGTTTCCCCAGGAAGAGGCTTCTCTGGGCGGCGCCGCTGAAGTCTATAAAAAAGCCAAATTTTATCGAATTTTACAAAATATCCCGCTCCCTTGACTCGAGCGCGGCATCATCCCGACGGAAGATCGCTCTCGGATTGTGGATACGGGCCCGATCGTTCGATGGCGGGCATCAATGTCCAAAGGCGAACACCCTCGCTTGCTGTGCCAAATGTCTAAGCGTTTCCCCTCAGAATCATGCAGGCGAGTATCTATGGCGCATCAACTGCCTGGAATAGTTGGAAAGGGAAGCATGATGAAGATTCGGGTCGCAATCAACTTGCTGTTAGCCGCCGCTATCGCTGTCGGCCAAGCGCAAACTCCTGCAAAGACGTGGGACGGATTTGTCACCGATACCCGTTGCGGACGAATTGCCAGCACACCTCCGCCATGACTCCAGATCGTGCTTGTGTCCGCTTGTGCGTCCGAAAAGGATCAAAGTACGGGCTTTGGTACGGCAATCGTGTGTACGCTTTGGAACCACAGTCGAAGGCGGCGCGTTTTGCGGCAGTAAAGGTTCATGTTGTTGGCGAACTTTCAAATGATGTCATTACAATCACGTCCATAGCCCCAATTCCTGTGACATCCGCCCCAGAATCGCGGCGGTAATTACCCAGGGATCGGATCGTGCCTGCAAAGTCAGGTTCCCGGTAAGTTGCACGAATTGAATGGAAGTCGGGCGTGATCACGGCCGGCCATCTAATATTGGATGGGCCTGTTACTCAGGGTTAAGTCCAACTAACCACGCGGCTTGAAAGTAACTGCATGCCCTCGGTTTAGCGCAATCCACAGAAAGTAGTTGCCTTTTGCAGTTCCGTCAAGGCACACTCAGCACGGAAAGTAAGCAAATATGTCAGTTTGGGCTCTTTCTTATGCGTCGCTTTGCCTTGTTTAGAACTGCTCCTTGGAATATCTGCCTTTTCGCCGCTCTCGTGACCTCGGGTATTGCTGGTAGGTCAGCGAAGGCACAGACGCAACCAGTCATTTTTCCCATCCCAACGCAGGTATCTCTTCCCAACGGCGGCACCCCGCTGTTTATCGGGGACTTTAACGGAGACGGCATCCCCGACCTCGCCTATGACTCCTACGTTTCAGGGACGTCAGGGACGTTAACTGAGACCTTGAGTATCATGCTGGATTTCGGCGGCAACGCCCCTACGATCGTGACCACCACTGTTTGTCCGGGGGCGGTTTTCGCAGATGTGAACAACGATAAGAAGCTGGACGCTGTTTCTAACTGCAACGGATATATCACCGTCCAATTTGGTAACGGAGACGGCACGTTTCAGGCTCCCGCCTACTATGCGGTCAACAACACTTTAACCCCGCTCCTGGTTGATTTGAATGGTGACGGGTATCTCGATATCGCTGCTATGCAGCTAGGCACCTCAGGTAACCCGCAGGCGGTAGCCGTTCTGCTGAATAGCGGTAGTACCGGACCGGGCGTATTCGGATCTCCCAAACAGTATGCTCTCCCCAAGGCGGCCAGCGGCATGAGCGGCGGGAACTTTAGCGGTCTGTTCGCCGGGGACTTTAACGGAGACGGCAAGCAGGACCTGCTCACCACCCAGTCTTATGCCGGCACTACAGACAATCCCTTGCTGTATCCAACGGCAACTGATGTCGATATTTTGTTCGGCAACGGCGACGGAACACTCCGTCAAGCAACCGTTCAGCCAGGTCCAGCCCTCGCCAGTTTCACTGTGGGCGACTTCAATGGAGATGGAGTGACAGACCTTGCCGAGTTGCTGACCTCGGCCTCCAACACCATCTATACCTCGGTGCAGATTCTCCTCGGCGCCACCAGCGGAACCTTCACCCAGGGCGCCTCGGTGCCCGTTGTCGCGACCGTCGGAACAGCGCAAGGGGCGGCCGGTCCTATGGCAGCCGTTTCTCTCTCTGACAATGGCCCGCTCGATCTGGTGGTGAATACCGGTTTTATCAGTTTCCTGGAAGGTGATGGCAAAGGCAACTTCGCGCCGGCGGGTACCTACGCTCTCAATCCGTATCCCCTCTTGTTTGCGGACACAAACGGGGACGGAAAACAGGACCTGATTGCTTCTGGCGGTCCCGGGCTTCTTATTTACCCAGGCAATGGAGACGGGACATTTCAGGCCACGCCGGGTTCTACTTTCTACGGCCCGGCCGCGGACGTGAACAACGACGGCATCGCCGACGTTCTATTTTTTCCGGCGGGGAACCCTGTGAACTCCTTCGCCACTGCATTGGGAAGAGGCGATGGCAGTTACGCAGTTTTGAATCAAACCACTTCGCTTCCCGCCGCAAACAGCTATTTCCTGATGCAGGGAGACTTCAACGGAGACAAAAAGCTCGATACGCTCGCGATTCAGCCCAGCAACACCGGGCCCAACGCAACGTGCGGTCCACCGGATGCTCAACTCTTGTCGTATCTCGGAACGGGCGATGGTCGATTCCAGGCTAAAGGTTCGGCACTTGCTCTGGGCGTTGGAAACGTGGATCCGGGCATAACGGGTGACTTCAACTCAGACGGTAATCTCGATCTCATTCTCCCATACGGCCCCTGCGCCACCCTGCAATCTAATCTTCTATTTGTGCCGGGAAACGGGGATGGCACGTTCGGCACGCCCAGCACCCTCAGTGCTTACACAACGGCCGGGGGAAACTTGCTGGCAGGTGATTTGAATAATGACAAGAAACTGGATTTCATCTGGGGCAACGCGGTCTTTCTCGGAAACGGGGATGGAACTTTTAAGCAGAGCCCGCTAAATCCAGCCTCGCCCGCAGCGTCGGTAATTGCTCTCGCCGATCTGAACGGGGACGGCATCCTCGACGCAGTTTATAGTCCCGGCACCGCGATCTATGCAGGAAACGGAGATGGAACCTTCCAGACTACGCCCTTCTTCACCATACCTGTCTCCTGTAACCAAAGCACATGTACAACTGTGGGGTCTTTTGCCCTCGGTGACGTAAACGGTGATGGTAATCCCGATCTGCTTCTTACAGAAACGTCGATCATTGGAGCACCTTTGCCCTTTTCTCCAACTCTTATTGTTTATCTGGGAGACGGGCACGGTAACTTTACCCGGGATCCGAACAACTATTTTGTCAGCGCATCGAGTTCCGGCCTGCCTTCCGCCATGATGACGGCTCGGCTGAACAACCAGGCGCCTCCTGTTCCTGGCGATAATCGGCTCGATCTCTCGGTGACGATTTTCAATGGTACAGCGTACTATACGGCTTCGCTGTTGAATCAGACCAATCCGACTCCCGTAAAGCCCGCGCCCATCACCAGTACAACTGCGTTGCAAGCCTCGCCAGCAACGGCTGCTCCCAACGCTGCGATCACCTTGACTGCATCCGTATTCGGAACCAATCCGACCGGTTCGGTGTCGTTTACCGCGAATGGAAATAGCCTGGGAACAGAAGCGCTTGCCAATGGAACCGCAACCCTGCAGACATCGTTTGCCAATGCCGGCAGCTACACGGTCACGGCAACATACTCTGGAGACAGCAACAATACTGCGAGCACTTCGGCAGCTACCGGTGTTACCATTTCGCCCGCGGCAAGCTCCACCACTCTGCAAGCCCCGAGCGGTGGCAACGTAAATGGACAGATAACGTTGAAGGCAACCGTCAGCGGAGATAATCCGGCTGGTTCGGTTTCCTTCTCCGCGGGGAGCACCAGCCTGGGCACGGCCACCCTCACCAGTGGAGTAGCCACGCTGCAGACGTCCTTTGCTGCTGCCGGTAGTTACTCGGTGACCGCGACTTACCAGGGAGACCAGAACAACGCACCCAGCACCTCCAGCCCCGCTACCGTAGTGATTGCTGCACCGGACTTCACCGTTTCGGCAACGCCTACGTCGGGGACCATTACTCCAGGCCAGACCGCAACTTTCACTTTCACGGTAAGTCCTGTTGGCGGCTACGCGGGTACGGTTAACTTTTCTTGTGGCACACTGCCAAGTCAGGCAGCTTGTTCCTTCTCGCCGGCAGGCGTGACCCCATCGGGGGGATCGCCGGCTTCGACCACAATGACGGTGACCACGGCAGTTTCTTCGGCCATGCTGAACCCTGAACGGCGTTCTGGCCCATCGCTCCCACCGTGGCTTCCTGCAGGCGGACTCGCCATGGCCGGAGGCATCGGTTTGGCCTTCACTTCAAAGAGGATCTGGCGCTTGAACCAACAATTGCGTGGGGTCTGTTGGGCGCTGTTGCTGGCGTCCCTGTCCCTGTTGGTATCAGGCTGCGGAGGTGGAGGCAACAGTACCCCCTCCAACCCCGGTACCCCTGCAGGGTCCTATACCGTTTCAGTGACCGCTTCCGGCAGCGCTGGTGGGCCGCAGCATGCGATGAGCATAACGTTAATCGTCCAGTAAGTTGGCGCTACCGCCGAATCGCCACGTGTCGACTAGTCGAGCGGTTGATGTTGGTTGCCCTTGGCTATCCCGCGTGCCTGCTCCAGATCAAGACCTCGGTCGACAAGTAATCTTGCTGCGAAAGAGTCCCCTTCGCGTAAGATTCCGAGCAGCAAATCTTCCGTGTCGACACGTTGGCGTCCTAAACTCGTGGACTCCTCCGCACTAAACATAAGGATTCGCATGCTCTCATTGCTGAGTGGAAGGTCCATGCTGGTCGGCGTCGGGGGTCTAACCTCAGTTGCTTGGATGATCGCCTCGCGAATCTCTGAAGCGCTCGTCTTGCCTCCCAGGTAGCGCCCAAATATGGATTTATCTGCCGCCAACAAGCCAAGCAGAAGCTGTTCGCTCTCAATCTGGGGCGTGCCGAACTCGCTCGACTCCTTCCGTGCGTGAAAGAACGCCATGCGAGCTTTTTCCGTGTACTTCTCGAACATTGAGCCTCCTGCTGGCCGGCGAGTGATGAATTATCTTCAACCTTTCTCATGCAAACCGGCAATCGACGGGCTCTCGTTCAAGTTTCTGTTTGGCCAGTCCGCTATTTCACCCTTGCATTGTGTTCATACTCGCCCTCGTTGCCATCCTCGACACTGCCGTGGCGTCCAGGGTCAAGCATAATGGTTCGCCTTCTACGTACCTTGGGCAAAACCGTCGCGCCGCTGAAGGTGCGCTAACTCCGCCCAATCAGCTCGGCACGCCTCAGGCCGCAGCCCAGCAGGAGAGTCAGGATACGCATGATCGCCGCCTGACGCTTGAACAGAGGCTTAGCGAGCCAATCGTAGCAGACGGGATACCTGGCCGTTGCCACCGCGGTCGCGCTTGGCCAGCAGTACATCCAGGCCCAGGCTGCGTCCGGGCGGGTCTGATACGAACAGTCCCATGACCACGATCAGGAAGACGTAAGTCCACGGCCATTCACTGGGTGAGCGATACAGACCCAGCGACAGGTTGATGCCCATGGCGAACCCCAGGAACGAGCCAAACCGGCTCCACAGGCCCAGGAGCAGGGCCACGCTGATGATCACTTCCACCAGGAAGACCTGAGGCGCGAAGAGGGAGAAGTGAGCCAGCACGACATTGGTGAGAAAGCTGCGTTGTAGGTCGGTGGAGGCATACTTGACCATTTCTTGAGTCCAGAACCGCAGCCCGCCATAGGTGGGTGGTGTCTTCCAGATGACCTGTTGCCACCACATCGCACCCATCACCGTGCGGGCGAACCATATCCAAAGGTTTCGCGCGGTGCGCTGATCGGGTGAGCTGCGATAGATCAGGATGGTGATGGCAATGCCCGCCAGCAAGAGTAGGTCGAACACAATCGTCGTCCAGTTGTTGAGGACGGAAATGTATTTCAAGCTGTCGAAGAGTGGGTTTGTCTTCATTGGTGGCTCTCGCCTTTCAGGCACTACGTTTCGTTAGGGGTTTGATCGTCAAAGTGCAGGAAGGTTACAGGTTGAACGGTCTTTCGTGAGGCAGGATGAAAGAGCCTGAATCTTTGAAGCGACGCGTGTCAAATCCGCCGCTGCTTGACGGCGATTCGGTTGGTTAACTTCGGTCCAAACAGCGCCGGTGAAGCTACGTATTCTCCACATAAAACCTCCTTGCAGAGGAAGGGGTTGGCAAAAGCTGCCATCCTGGCTATCAGCGCCACGGTTGCAGCACGTGGGCTTTGAATTCGCGTGGCAGCTCGAGAAGCCGGCCGGCCTCCATCGAGCGGGTAGCCCAATCGACCAGTGCACTGTATTGATTGAACTCGGTTATATTTCCCAGCCACTGAGAGCCGGAGTCGGAGTTCACCACCACCACATTGGGGATATCGCAGGGGCCCACACAACCGCTCACCGAGAGCTGAACACGCTTCAGTAGGCCGCGGTTGCGCCACTGTTCCTTTAACCAGGCAACTGGCACCTCTGGACGATCCTTGTGCGTTGCCCCGCAGCAACATCCCTGGCAGACAATGATCTGTCCAATCACTCGACGCTTGGTGTCCAGCATGTTCATGCCCTCTTGAGTTGAAATATAGTATAGGGGATTATATTATTCCAGCTGGAGGCAATCTTGGCACACACCACCAAGGATAAGAAAAAACTGTTGTCGCGCACTCGTCGCATCAAGGGTCAGGTCGAGGCGGTGGAACGCGCTCTTGAAGGAGATGCGGAATGCGAAGACATCCTCCAACTTGTGGCATCCTGCCGGGGCGCACTCAATGGCCTGATGGCGGAACTGATCGAGGGGCACGTGCGGTTCCACGTTCTTTCACCCAATCAGAAGTCACTTCCCTCGCAACTTGAGGCGGCGGAGGAACTCATTTCGGTGGTCAAGAGATATTTCAACTAGAAGCTCGGAGGGGGCTATGACCGTTGTGAACCAGAAGGAAACACGGGCTGATCTGGGAGAAGTAGCCGAAGCCGGGATTCACCTTCCCGAACCTACGGATGCCCTCTCCCACCGCTCGCCGGAAGAAGACCACGAACACGAACATGGCTTGGAACTGGTCGAGGTGCTGCGTGTAGTCTTTGTCTCGCTCGCCGCCGCAGCGGTTTGGTTTCATCTATGGGAGCCTTTCCACCGGGTAAGCGTTATCGGCTTGGTGGCCACCTTGATCGGGGGCTACCCCATTTTCAAAGAGGCGTTCGAAAACGTTTTAGAGCGCCGCATGACCATGGAACTCTCCATGACCATCGCCCTTGTCTCCGCGCTGGCGATCGGCGAGTTCTTCACTGCACTGGTCATCACAGCGTTCGTGCTCGCAGCCGAGATCCTCGAAGGGCTTACTGTCGGGCGCGGGCGCCGCGCCATCCAGGACATGCTGGATTTTCTACCCCAGACCGCAAGCGTGCTCAGAGAGGGTCGAATCTTCGAAGTGGATACAAAAACAATTCTGCCCGGAGAAGTGGTTGTCATACGGCCCGGCAGCAGAATCCCCGTGGACGGCCGGGTCCTCAGCGGTCATTCGTTCGTGGAGCAGGCGGCAATCACTGGTGAGCCGATGCCCAGTGAAAAGAGCGCGGGAAGCGATGTCTACGCGGGAACCATCAACCAGGCCGGAACGCTCCAGGTCCGCGCCGAGCGTCTGGGAAAGGAAACGACCTTCGGCAAAATCATCGAGGCAGTCGAGAATGCAGAGCGCTCCCGGGCCCCCATACAAAAGACAGCAGACCGGCTTGCCGGCTACCTGGTCTACTTCGCCCTGGGCGCCGCCGTGCTTACCTTCCTGATCACACACAACCTCCGCTCTACCATCTCGGTCATCATCGTTGCCGGCGCGTGCGGGATTGCCGCGGGCACGCCACTGGCCATCCTGGGCGCCATCGGACGCGCGGCTCGAAAGGGCGCAGTCATCAAGGGTGGAATCTACCTCGAAGCGCTGGGGCAGTTGAATATAGTCTTCCTCGACAAGACCGGAACATTAACCTACGGAACCCCCCTGGTTTCAGCAGTCCGCACCGCGCCTGGCATTTCCGAGCGCACGCTCATCGAAGCCGCGGCCACGGCGGAACGAAATTCAGAGCATCCGTTGGGCCGTGCCGTCGTCCGCTTTGCGGAGCGAAAAAACATGCAGGGTGCTGATCCCGAATTCTTTGAGTACCGCGTTGGCCGGGGAGTCCTTGCCTCCTTGCGCGGCACAGCCATCGTGGTAGGGAATCGAGCTCTGTTTGAAGAACTGGGGATCGCTCATCCAGAGAAGGAGATCGATGGCAAAGATCCGGGGACTGAGGTCCTGGTCGCGCGGGGAGGCCGCTACTGCGGCTCCATTGTGGTCACCGACCAGTTACGCCCGAGCGCTGCGCCCGCGGTTAAGGCTCTTGGTGAGATGGATATCAAAGTCGTCTTGCTCACAGGGGATAACAAGGCAGCCGCGGAAACGGTAGCAGGCCAGCTCGGCATCATCGAGGTCTATTCCGAACTTTTGCCGGAACAGAAGACAGCTTTCATTGCGGAACAAGTGAAAAAAGGTCGAACCGTGGCCATGTTGGGCGACGGCATCAATGACGCGCCCGCACTGAGCGAGGCGACCGTCGGCGTCGCCATGGGCGCCGGAACGGATGTTGCCAGGGAAAGCGCGGATGTGGTTTTGATCGGCAATGATCTGGCAAAGTTTGTGGATACGGTCCGCATCGCCCGCAACTGCCGCCGCATCATCCTGCAAAATTTCTACGGCACTCTGATTGTGGATACCATCGGCATCGGCCTGGCAGCGGCTGGCTTTCTCAACCCGCTGATTGCAACGTTGATTCACGTCGTCTCGGAGCTTACCTTCATCCTCAACTCAACCCGCCTGCTCCCCGCTCGTGAAAAGGCGAAACCCGCCGGCATAGAGCCGGTTGCAGCCAGCGCCTGAGGAGGAGCGCCGGTGAGTCGCGTCGTCTATCCCGACATCCTCGGCACCCTGCTTGCTGTGGTGTCCTGGATCTTGATTGTGCTCATGGCCTGGGCAACCTTCGCGACCTCCTAATCAAAGGAGTGACCCATAAGCCACAATGCAATACAGATAATCTCGCCCGCCAACACCAGCAGCAGCAGAACCGCGCTTACCAGCTCAGCGCGCGTCCAACGCACCTGCCGCACCCTTCGCTTACTGCCTTTATCCTGAATAACCGTCTTCGACACAACCCCCTCCCTTCAAGAGTCGGCCTTTCGGAGACGACAATTGCTTGCCGTCTCCGAAAGCATTGGGAAAGACGAGTTGGTTCCGGCTAGAAGTGGAAACCCACTTCCGCTGTAAGCGCTCGCGGCGTTACGTAGTGCGTTCCGCTGAACGTCGAGAGGAAGTTATAGAGCGCGTACTTGTTTGAGATATTCACGGCCGTCAGGCGCAAACTCCATTTGTACCTGTCACCCTTGAAGATGTTGTCTTCGCCAATGGAGGCGTCGAAGAGATTGCGCGGTGCAATGCGTTGTGGGTTCTTGTCGTTGTCTCCGGTACTCGGGGCGGGGATGTTGATCAGGTGGGAAGTGAGCTCTGTTGCTGGGCAGACGCTGGGAAGCGCAGCGAATGGAGTGGCCCTGACGCCGTTGCAGATAAGACCAGCCTGAGCCTCCTGATCGGCGGTGAGCGGTTGGCCGAAGGCACTGACCATCGCAATGGCCGGTTGCCCATTCAGCGTGGTGGAGGAGATAAGGCACGGGCTGTTGGGGTCGGTAATACCGTAACAGGGGGCGTTGCCGGCCACCAGGCCGCTGTCATACCGCCAATTGAAGCCGATCCAGGGCTTGAGATACCCGGATCCGGGCAGCTGATACTGCACATGCGTGGTCTCATTAAACCGTTCGTCGTGGTCGATGCGGAACGGATAGCCGGTCTGGCCGACGGTCGCGCCGGCTCCGGCGACCTGGGGCGGGAAGAATCTGGCGGAGACCGACGACATGACCACAAACGCACTTAAGTTATGAAAGTTGGGCACATCCGCGCGCAGTGCGAAACCGGGGATTTTCGAATTGTGCCAGTCGATAGGAAAGGTGATGGGCGTGTTACCAAGAACACTAAAGTCAAAAGCGTTGTGGGTATATTTCCAGATGTAATCTCCGCTGAACACAAAGTTCTTGCCAAAGGCCTGCTGGAATCCGGCATGGAATTCGTTGCGGAAACCCGGTTCCAGGGTTCCAGACACCCCGGGCGAACAGTTGAGAAGCGGGGAAAGCACATCGTTCGAACATCCGGAGCTCGACAGTACCAGGTTCTCGTTGAACGGCGTTTCCAGTGTGCGCGCATAGGAAGCGCGCAGCACCGTGTTGGTGCGCTTGAGGCTGTAAGCGATGCCCACACGTGGCTCTGCCTGGCGGGCTATAGCGAGACCGTTGTACAAATCGCCGCGGATACCAACATTGAAGAGCCAGTTCCCGGTCTTGATCTGATCCTCGATATACATGGCCAATTCCTTGACATCGGTGCGGCCGAAATAATGAAAAAGGCTGCCTCCACGCGTGAGGTCGTAGGGTGCGAGGACCGATTTCCAGGTGCCGGTAGGGTTAACCGCCGGATCATTCGATACCAGGCCAGCCGCCGCGCATTGCGTGGGATCGGAAAATCCAGGCTGTGGAACGCCGTTGACATCGACGCAGGGGGAATTGTAGGTGGCGTAGACGACGCCAAGACTGTCATTCTCGCGCAGGAACGTTTGCTCGTAAACCGCGCCCGCCTTAATGTTGTTGATCCCCTTTTGGTAGGAAAAATCTGTGCGTAGCCCGGCGTTGGTAAGCGTCCGATACTGCGCGATCGATGAGGTTTGCAGGCTCGGGGGACCGAGATCGGCCAGGGGATTGCCGCTGGGATAGTAATTGTATGCATCCCGGCGAACGTAGGCCCCAAAGTTGAGTACTGCATTCGCTCCGAAGACGCGGGTGTAGGTGGGCGCGATATCGAAGGTTTCAATCTTGGACTTCTGGTCGGTGTTCCCGATGTTGGCGAAGACCGGGTCGGGCCCGGCGCCACCACTAATCACGTTCGTTACATTCACGTTATCGTAAGCGTTCGGAGTCTGGAACCACGAGCGGCTGTAATTCAGGTTCAAATGAACGGAGTCCACCTGGGTAAACTGATAGTCCACCCGATCAAAGGCGTTCTCTTCGTTCCCTTTGTCATGGAAGACGACGAACTCAGGCGGGTCCAGGAATCGACCGGTATTCAGTCCATCGAACTCGACGAAGTTCCCCCAGTTCTTGCCGCCGTAGCCAAGGTCAAAACTTCCTGTCGCTGAGCCAAACGCTCCATACGAGGCGCCAAAGTCGCCCGTTGGCTTGGTCATCCCTTGACCCGACCGCGTGGTCGCCACGATCACCAGGCTGGTTTTTCCGCCGTACTCAGCCGGAGGCGCGCCCGATATCACCTCGAGGGACTGGATCGAGTTTGACGGAAGCTGATTGGAGAACACCTTGCTTTGCTGATCGGTAATCGGCTGACCGTCTACGGAAAAGGAATTGGATGCGTGATCACCAAGACCATGAAACAGGCCGTTGGAGTCGGCGGCGACGCCAGGCGACGACAGAGTTACCAGAGAACTGAGAGAGGACGACTGGCTTTCGAGGGGCAATTTCTGGAAGAGTCCCCGGTCGATGTCGGTGTGAAAGGTGGGGTCATTCTCCAACAGATCCTCCGAACCCTCAACGGTCACAGTCGTGGAGGCGCCCGCCACTTTCAAGGTAACGCCCACACTCACGGGAATAGCGGATCGCACATCGGCATCTTGAGCCACGCTGCCGAAGCCGGTGGCCGACGCCGTGAGATGGTAGGGGTTAAAGGGTAGATTGCTGAACTGAAATCGTCCTGTGCCATCCGTCTTTGCCGTGCGGAGAAGCCCGCTGACCGGGTTTTCAACCGTGACGGTTGCTCCGGGGACGACTGCGCCAGACGGATCGGTGACCGTGCCGCTGATCGAGCCAGAGTTAGATTGTGCCTGGACTGTCCAGAACATCGCTGAAAATGCAAACACCAATACCAACGAGAGAATGCTGCGCGTAGGCGTGCGCATAGAGAGCCTCCTGAGATTAATTTGATTTTTGAGACAGAACTGCCTTAAGCGTTGGCAGTTTGTGCAGGCGGAGGCCGGGTGAAGAGGGAGAATACAAAAAAGAATTGAGCACGTCTCGGCTGCAGGGCAGTCGAGACCCTCGCCGCGACAAAGACGCTGCGCGGCAGAGATTGCGGAACGGCTGCTTGAACGGCTAAGTGGGCGGTCTGGCAAAGCGCACAATCGGACTGAACTGCTTGGCCGTCCGCGTGCGCGTGCGCGACCTGCACGATCCCGCCGAGAGTAATAAGTGCACAGCACAAAAAGCCGAGCACTACCCACAGCAGGTGGCGTGTTCTTAGATTACGGTTGCGCCCCGGCATAAGGGCCTCCATAGATCCTGTGTTGTTGCGTTCGACGTTGCTTTATGCGAAAGCAATGTCCACAGGCGGAGGCCGGGTGAAGAGAGAAAAGATAGAAAAGTGTCGAGGACGAATCGGCTGCAGCGCCGTTGCCACTGCCGCTACGACCAACACCCTATGCGGCAAAGACTGCGGAATGGATGGTTGAACGACGACGTGAGCCGCATGGCAAAGCGTGCAGTCGGACTGAACAGCTTGACCGTCAGTGTGGATATGCCCAACCTGCACGATCCCTGTATTAACAAGGAGCGCACAGCAAAAGAAGCCGAGTGCCACCCACAGCGATCGACGTGCTCTCGGGTTGAGGCTACGTCCTGGCATTGTTGCAAATTATAACCTACAAAGTTCGCAAGACGGCTGGTAGACCGGAACTTGGGTAGTGGTTCAGTTTCGATCTTCGGGGCAAACCGCTGCCGGATCGGTACGGGATCGACGAGGGATGGTACCCGATGAGATTATTCCGGGTATGCACCTTTCGCTCTTGCCGAACACACCCGAAATTCAGGAGCGTTTGGAGTGGCTCGCGACAGCCGTCAGAGCGAGCAAGGGAGAGGCTTCCATTCTCGGGTCTCATCCGCATGGCTCATCTCTCGCTTTATCGATGCGAAGCCGAAGTTCATCTTTGACAGTAATCCCGCCGCTCATCCGAATGCGATTCCGTTTGATATGTTCCAGGGCGCCGGCTTCGGACACGAAGGTGACCGTTGCACCTTTGATACGCTCTGTCTCGCCTTCGATATATCGGCGAATGTGTTCTCACCCTTGGCGCAAGCGATCCATGACCCCGATCTGGAAGACGGAAAATTAGGATGTCACGAAGGACACACGGGATGAACCAGATATTGTGGGGATGGGCTGCCCAAAACGTCCCCGACGATCCGTTGCTTCGGCGAGGCATGGACCTCATCGAGGGCTTCTAGAACTCCATTCCACATTCCGAGAAGATTTTGTCATGAAACTTCATTGTCTTTGCCCGCTTGTCCTTGCCTCAGTCTCCTTCGCCTGCGGACAATCGTCAACGCAGGTTGAAAAGGTGCTGACAAAGGTCGCAGATATTCCCATGCCGGGTCCGGCCGCGCGATTCGACTATCAAACCTTCGACCCATCGAGTGGCCGGCTGTACATCGCGCACATGAACGCAGATCAACTTGTCGTTTTCGACACCTTGAAGAGGCTGGTTGTCGCCAATCTCGATGGCTTCAAGCGCGTACATGGTGTGACCTCGGCACCCGAGATTCATCGCCTCTATGTGTCTGTGACCGGGAATCATCAGGTTGCCGCCGTCGATACCGACTCGTTGAAGACTCTGGGAACCGCCGGACCGATCACCTACCCGGACGGTCTGGCCTATGCGCCAAAGCAGAACAAGGTGTTCGTCTCCGATGAGCACGGCGGAGTTGATGCGGTCATCGACGCTGGGAGCAATGAGCTCGTCGCCAATATTCCGCTGGGTGGCGGCGCGGGAAACACCGTCTACGATTCCGTCTCTGGCCACATTCTGGTCGCGGTTCACGGCGTGAATCTGCTTGCTATCATCGACCCGGCGACGAATCAGATCGTTAGCCGCATACCGTTGCCGGGGATCAAGAACCCGCATGGGATAGCTCTGGATACGGGCGACCACGTCGCTTTCATCGCAGGCGAAGAGAATCACTCGCTGGCTATGGTCGATCTCCAGATGATGAAGGTTCTTTCCACATACCAGGTGGGCGACGACCCCGACGTGCTGGCCTATGACCCCGGCCTAAAGCGCCTGTATGTCTCCGCAGAGTCAGGTACCGTGACGATCTTTCAGAGCCACGGTAAGAGCCTTACTTTGCTCGGCTCCTTCGAGATGCCTCACGCACACACGGTGTCAGTCGATCCAAAGACCCACCTCGTCTACTTCCCGCTGGAGAATGTCGACGGACATCCTCTATTGAGGATCATGGAACCGGTCAATTAGGTAGTAAACAAGCGAGGCCTGTAGATATGAAGAATCGAAAATACTGATCACCGCGGCCCTCGCTCTGCTGCTCGCAGGTACACTGTGCGCGGGCGTGCTCAAGTGGCGTGGCTTCCGTGCCGCGTCCACACCATCGGCTTTTGAAACGGTCGCCGGCCGATCCATACGCGACTTTGCAATCCCAGGAGCGGAGCGCAAGAACCTTCTGCTCCCCAAGCGCTGCTCATTCGGAGCCTTAGTAGCTAATAGCTATCTTTGTCGCTGCATCAAAGGTCTGCCGAATCCGCTCTAGAATCAGGCGCAGAGAGGCCAAGAGAAATGCGACGTCTTCTTCAGGTGGTTTTGGTGGTGTGTCTGGCGCCCGCGGCATGGGCGGCCGAGAATGCGCAGAAGACTCAAGCGCGCGTTGAGGCGGCAGGCAGAGTTCTGCAAGTGATCCAGTCTGCCCCGGATCAGGGCATTCCAGAAGATTTACTTGCCTCGGCTTCTTGCGTGGCGGTAGTGCCCGCCATGTTAAATGGTGGCTTCGTTCTCGGCCTGCGCTATGGGCGTGGGGTTGCTAGCTGCCGCACGGCAAAGGGTTGGAGCGCACCCGCCTTCTTTGTCGTATGGGGAGGCAGTTTTGGTTTGCAGTTCGGCGGCCAAGCCGTGGATAGGATCATGCTGATCATGAACGATGACGGTATGAAGGAGCTGCTCTCCAGCAAGTTTGCGCTGGGCGCGCAGGCCAGCGCGGCCGGCGGACCGGTGGGCCGTCAGACCGCAGCTGAAACGGACTGGAAGATGCGTGCTGAAGTGTTGAGCTATTCCCGTTCCCGTGGTGTCTTTGCCGGGGCTACTCTGGAACACGGGACAATCAAACAGGACAAGGACAGCACACGAGCCTTCTACGGGCGCATGGTGCCCTTCGCCACGTCACTCAGTGGCGAAATCGACGCTCCCTCGACCACCTATCCATTTCTTGAGCCCCTAGCCACGTGGGCCCGAAATGCAGCAGACAAATAGGCGCCCCCTGCTTCGCGAATCAAGATCGGTAAGCTGCTTGATGGCAGGCGATCCGGAAGCTCCGCTCTCTAATCATTTTCGAGTAGCCGACCACTCGTCCACAATTCCGCCGAGCCGGCCCGTCGTCAAGGAACGCTCAAATGCGATACAGTGCTCAGGTGCTATAGCTATCAACTTGTTTGCATGTTCGAATGCCAAGTCTAGAGGAGACAAATATGCCTATGGTAATCGTCACAGCGCAGGTTCAAGACCCTGTGAAGTGGGAAGCAGGCTTCCGGACGCATGGCGAACTGTTCCGGAAGACGTATACCCTCCGCTCACCGGTCCATTACACGATCACAGGGAACGAAGTCGCGATCTGCATGGAGCCAGAGAACCTGAAGTCGTTTAAGCAAGCCATGGAGTCTCAGGCGACGGTAGAAGCCATGACCTTTGACGGCGTCAAGCGGGAGACCGTGAAGACGTTTGTCCTGGACAAGGAAATGAAGCTGTAGAACGGCGATAATGCACGGCTCGAGAACTAAACTTCCCGGCCTCGCAAAAGGCGGCTTTTGACTGGCTGTCCACGTTGGCGCGCATGGTTGGTTTTCGGCAAATCGACCACCACTCCAGCCAGGGAAGTGCGCAAGTCATTGAAAATTCCGTTAATTTTCAGGCACTTCGGTCAGGTTCGTGACGTCAAGCGGGGTTAATGAGTAGCTATCCATAGCGGCCACCGATCTCGCTCTATCTAATTGAACTCGTATTCAAAGGCGGATTGGGGATAGCGTCACGTCTGCAAAATACTTTCTGGCGTGGCGATCCCTGGAGGACAGCCGTCCCGTCAATCGGGGTGTCCAGTGGCTCAACACCTAAACGTTCAGCTTCGCGTAATTGTGACCGTCTTCGGCGGGCAGGAGCCCCAGGGATGCGGGCGTTCACCTATCGCGTCAACTCTTCGACCCCGGTCTTTACTTTTCCCGTTCTGCAAGGAAATCAAGCGCGTCGCCCAAAGCAGCGTCATATGTTTCCTTCTCATCACGCGGGAAATCCGTGAAGATTTCCATTCGTTGCTTCAATGAGTCTTCGTCACGACCCACCGAAAGAAATATCGTCGCCACATATCGGTTGATGGCCAAGTAGTGTCTTAACTCAATACGGTAGTGCACATGTTTCCCAAAGAAGTCATAGGTATCGATTACTTTGGAAACAGTAGGGAACCCTGCCCGTTTGAATTCTTCAACAACGTTCATGCCGAAACCTCCAAGGGCAATCATAGAGCGCCCACAACTCTGGAACAAATGTCAGGACTGCTCTATCGGAAATCCCGTTTTTGGGGAAGTTCGTTATGAAGCCGGACCTCTTATCGATGCGATTATCGGATCGTCGACCATTCGTACTCGTGGCTATTCACCGGATTTGCCGATGATGCAAAGCGGCCGTTCGTTTCGCGTGTCAGTTCACGCCATGGGTTCTGATTTGGATTACGTCCGAGCCTGGCTGCTCAGCGGCTTGTGGCCAGAAAATCCTCGAGCCGTCGCGCGACACGGCCAAGGGGCGATGACTCACGTTGGATCCGGCCGGGACCCGCACCCCGGAAAAGAGCAACACCGGTGCGCCAAACCGCAGCTCGCCACCTACCATGTCCACCCCTACCGAATAGATGCCGCCCTGGCTTTCGTAAAGGATCTCCTTGCCGTCCCTGCGCCATTGCACCGGGCCATAGGTAGCGGCAATCTGGCGGCGCAATCCTGGTCCTGGAAATGGCTGAACAAAGATGCCTCCGCTTTGCCGATCGGCTGACCGAATTGCGTACACGATCCAGCGACCATCCGGGGAAAAAGCCGGTGAAAAGACCGACTCGCCGCCGCTTCCGGCCGCCAACACTCTTGGCATGCGCTGCTCCGCCGGCCCATCCAGACCCTGGGAAATGATTCCGCTACCCAGGGAACTCATGGAGAGAAGCTGCTTTCCGTCCGAAGACAGGTCCTGCGCCATCCCTTGCGCATTACCTAGTTCGCGAACTTCACCCGACCCGTTGACGGAACGCTCCACAATCTTCCCCTCGTCCGAAGCGATGAGTTTTGTACCGTCCGGAGACCAAAATAACCACATGACCGTGGTTCCCAGATCGAGACGACCTGGTTGACCCACATCGAGGAGCCAGGAGCGGCTTGCCCAAACCAGCAGCCGCGTTTCATCTGGGGAAAGTCTCAGCTCCCCGACCGGACCTGGCGGACCGCTGGTGCCGATAGCCCTGCCCTTACGATCAAACTCCGTGACCTGGGAAAGCGCGGCGCCCCCAGGCCTCCAGGCCAATACTCCGGAACGCGAAACAGAGAAGTCCGCGATGTGCACAGCCATGCCCGGCCCGGACCCGACTCGTTCCTCAATCAACTGTGAGTCGCCCACCAGCTTACGCTGCCCCAGATCCAGCTTTTGCGAGTACAGATGATCGTTGCGGACAAATAGAATCCTGCCGCCCCCCGCAGGGGTGTACCTCGCCGCTGTGTCGTTCTTCAGCAACGGGACCGGATCCACCACTTTGCCTGCTTTGAATGATGCCAGGTAGATTTCGTCGGCGCCATCCTTCGGCAACCAAAGGAACAGTAACGCGTCGCCGCCAGGCAGGAACTCGGGGTACCTAATCAGACCATTTGTTAGCCCAGGCACTTCCAGGGTTTCGGTTTTGACGCCCTGCGCCGCTAGCAGATATAGGCTAGAGGTCCCAGCGACCAGTATCGTTCCGTTGCCATTCTGGCTTCCACCGCGAGTAGGCCCCGATAACTGCATCACCATTTCCGGAGCGCCATCCGGGACACGGACCCTGACCAGGCCGCCTGCGCCCGTCGCCGGGTAGAAAACGCTGCCTGAATCCGTGGACCAAAACGGCGCGTTGGTGGCCCCCTCGGAGCCGGGCACCAGGGTGGCGTTGAACGAGTCGAGTCGTCGCACGTAGAGCCCATTCTTCGCTGCGTATAGCAACGCCGAGCCATCCGGTGAGATCTCAGGCTCCGAGACCAGATCACCCACCGGCACTAACTGCACGCCGGCCGGCGGCATGATGGTCAGCGCCACACCGGGGGCCTCTGTCACTGGCGAGCTGGCGCGCACCCAGCCAATCGCCGCCGCGACCAGCAATACGGCGGCCGCGCTCCAGCCGATGAGGCCGAACCGGCGGCCACCCAGCGCTGGCGAAGGCGCGGGTTCGCGCCCAGCCAGCAAGAACTTGAAGTCGCCAACATCGCGCAGCCGCTGCTTCGGATCTTTCTCCAGGCAATGCCGCAGAAGCGTGCGCACTTCCGGCGGGACCTTTGATAGATCCGGCTCCTTGATCAGCACTGCAGCGAGAACATCAGAGACGGTCTTGCCTTCGTATATTCGCTGACCGGCGAGCATTTCATAGAGGACTACACCAAAGGCCCAGATGTCTGCCCGCTTGTCGACCGGCTCGCCCCGCGCCTGCTCGGGAGCCATGTACGCGGCCGTTCCGAGGATCAAGCCAGCTTGTGTTGCGGCGACGGCGATCGTTGGCGAACGCTCCGGGTCCTGTTCTCCGCTGGACGCCTTGCGCGGTCCGACCTGCGCCAAACCGAAGTCGAGGACTTTGACCGATCCATCAGACTTGAGGATGATATTGGCCGGCTTGAGATCCCGGTGCACGATGCTCTTTTCGTGCGCGGCTTCGAGTGCGGCGGCGATCTGGCGTGCGATCCTCAGCGCCTCATCCAGGGGAAGCGCGCCCTGCTTGATTCTCTGCTCTAACGTCGGACCATCCACCAGTTCCATGACCAGGTAATCAGGTCCAACATCGTAGAGGTGGCAGATGTTGGGGTGATTCAGCGCGGCGACGGCGTGCACTTCGCGGGAGAAACGATCGCTGAAGCGCTCGTCAGACAGCTTGATGGCTACCTCGCGGCCCATGCGGGGATCGCGGGCCCGGTACACCTCTCCCATACCGCCCGCGCCAATCGACGTGAGGATCTCATAAGGGCCGAGTTTGTCGCCAACAGAAAGCGGCATATGCGTGATGCAGGGGAGTGTATCCAATCACAAAGTGGAAAGGGAATGCACAATGGCGCAAACCGGAAAGTGGCTCGACCCTTTTGGCAAGGTGACGGGTAGCCGGAGGCGATCTTGCGTATTGCCCGAAAAGTCTGGTTTTGCGTAAATTTGCCCAGTGAAGGCGAATAGCCTATTTGCTGAGGTCATGATGGAGTGTTCACTCAGGCAAAGGTGCGGGAAGCCACCCTGGATCCAGAGGCCCGGGGCCGAGGCAACCATCAGGGGTGAGTAGAACCACCAGCAGTGCGAAGAACGTCATGGCAGCTACCAGAATCCTCACATCGATATTTGCCAGCATTAGCGCTCTCATATGCGACCCTCCGTTCTTGTGAGCCTGGCGTACTGCTCAGGCGTCACCTCACATATAGTCCTTCCGCCCCCGTTCGAGAGCCTGTCCAAGCATCTGGCTACTCTCCAAAGTACCCAAGGCTTTGCTGTGTCTCGCCTCGCCAGCTCCTCTCGTTAAAGAGAGACTCGCAGCCGAGGGTACCCCTTCCCAGTAGCTGGGTGAGCTAAGCAGCATTTGGTTTCGTTTGACGGAAAAGGGTGGACAAGAATCAATCCGATGGCGGAGAGGTCTTTTCGTGGCACGGCGTAAATTCGCCAGCGGCTTTGTTCAAGCGCCTGGCACAGCTTTCCCAATCTCCCAAAGTGCATTGGCACTTACGGCAGTCAAATTCGCAGATGTCGCAGTCTTCCGGGACCGTCTGGACAATCTGGTTTCGGAGCCTGTGCCAGATGCTGCGAAAAGGTTGGTTGCTTTTGAGCGTCTCTTCGGACATGGCGGTTGCACCTCTACAAATCAAAGCTTCCCACGGTGACGAGCTATACGCCCCAACTGGACCTTGCCGTCTTAATGAACGAGCTCTCCCAAAACTGCCTCGAAGCCCCGAAACCGCCGGTCCGGTAACGATCCACTCACAGTTCCTCAGGGGCCCGGAAAGGTACAAAGGGCGCTACGAACTACGTCCGCCCGTCGATTGAACAGCGACGGTCACATGGTGTCGCGTGCCGCAATTATCAAGCTAGCCTCACACAGATGTGAGCGCAGTGACCTTCGTCACACGGTGAACCGAGTTCTAGAGAGAACTGGCAACATTCAGCAGGGTTTCGTTTGTCCTGACGCGAACTGTCGTGAGCGGAGTATCCCATCTTAGCTCACACTCGCGCTCTCGTTCTTACCGGAGCCCTCATGGCACTATCGTTGGTGCAATTACCTACTATCGGCCTCCTGTGATCCACGTCACAGCAAGTTCCCGGATCTGGCAGCTAGCGTTTAGCTAGAGTGCGAGGCTCCAATCGTGGAATTCGCCAGACCAGAGGCCATTATTTGGGGGATGAACAATGCTTTAAGAATCTGAGATTAGAGGTGATTCGGATGTTAAGCCCACTAACACGTCGCACGCTACGGACCGGAATATTATTCGCCGCCGCGCTATTCTCAACCACCGCGTTAATATCGCAACAGAGCCAACCGACGGTTAAACGCGCTCCTATAACAAACACCTCTCCGACTTCCGGCGAACAGATGTTCAATGCATATTGCGCCGTTTGCCATGGAAAAGATGGGAAGGGAGATGGCCCCGCTGCGGCTGCACTCAAAACGCCCCCGCCTGACCTGACCACGCTAACGCAAGGCCATGGCGGAAAATACCCAGCAACCTACGTCCAGAGTGTGCTTAGGTTTGGAGCGGAAAGCTTCCCGGCACACGGAACCAAAGAGATGCCAGTGTGGGGACCTGCGTTCGCCTCACTCAACAAGAGTTCCAGCAAACCATCAGGTGTATCACCAGAGGAGACGCTGAGGATCAATAACCTGACTCACTACATCGAGACTCTGCAGGCGAAATAAAACGGTGTAACATCAGAGACCCAATGGATGTTTCTCTATCTGCTCTTGCTGTAGGTTTGCCAGAGTCGCTTATCACGGGAGATTCTGGTCATCATCACGTGGAGCGCTACACGAACCGCAGGTGGGACGTGGGCTTAGCGAGCCGCATTCGCGCTGCTTGTCTTATCTTTCACTGATCGGGGAGCCAAGCCACTGATTTGCGCTGCCGGCAAGTTGATCAACTGCTGGGCAGTTGCGGTTCCATTGTGTCTTCGGCAGGTGCTTGTCAGGCAGGCGAGTAGCGCCCGTTCGCCCTCCACGAAACACTGCCCGCATTCATCCCGCCGGCGGACTTCTCCTGCCCAAGTGACTGCGTGCCACCCGGACTGAAGCTCCTGAAAATGTCGGGTTTCCGGTAAATTGCTCCGCCCGGCCCGGCACGCGGTTCAACACCGGGATTGTCGTTGAGCGTGCACGATCCTTTGTCGGTTGGTTGGCTTGACACGCCCAAAAAGACTCTTGGGTACAATGGCATCCGAGGGCACCGAATCTCGGGCCATACGTGCAGAAAGATAATCGCGAAGACGGGGTGCCGGCGAGACGACCTTCGGGTGAGTACTTACGCAAGTTTGCGCGCAGAACGCCTTGAGGTGAGGTTTGTGAGGGACTGTGCGAGCGGGCCCGCGGTCACGATCGAAACATTCAGAAGATGCAGATTGGTGCGTAAAGGGCCTATGAATAACAGGCGAATCAAGGTGCTCGATGATCTGTCGAATTGGATTGGCGGGCGGGGGTTCTTCGCCAGGATATGGCCAGCGATCATCTGCATATTTTTCTTCGCTCTCAATTCAATTGCAACGGCACAGCCAAATGCGAAAAACGTCCTCATTTTCTTTCACGGTCCTCAGCCCGTTGTAGATCCCGCTTACGTGGATCAAATTGAATCCTTATTGCGGGCCCGCGTTCCAGGGCCGGTCGACTTCTATATCGAGCACATGGATCCGACGCGAGCCGAAGACAAGAATTACCAGCGGAACATGACTGCTTCTCTTCGAGATACCTATCGTGGCCGCAAGCTGGATCTCGTAATGTTGTCGGGTTATCCGTCGCTCGATTTGGTCGTGAGACATCGCAACGAATTGTTTCCTGGCGTACCTATCGTCTATTTTTCCATGGAGACTCGCAATATAGCGGGACGGACGTGGCCCGGAATCACCGGGGTGACTGAGACTCAGGACGTCAGGGCGGCGATTGACCTCGCTCTTCGTCTTGATCCTGATACCGACACTATAGCTATCATCACTGGTAAATCGGATATAGAAACGTTCTGGTTGGGAGAGCTCCATTCCGAACTTCTCCACTATCGAAATAAGATAAAGGAAATTGACCTGGTGGATCTTCCGACAGATCAGATACTGCAAAGAGTCGATCAACTTCCGCCAAAAACCATCGTCTTTTTTGAACTTAAGCCACGGGAATTCATCCAACCTGCGATTGGAGTAGGGGATGTCCTTGCGCAGGTCGGACAACGTCTCCCGACTTATTGCATCTTTCCCTATTCATGTGTGGGACACGGCGCAGTTGCAGGCATCGAATCGAGCGGTAGAGACGAAGTCATCACATTAGCCGCCACACTTGCGGCGCGGATTCTTTCCGGTGAGCAGGTAGATAACATTCCAATTGTTCAGCCCTCGGGAACCCAAACCCTGGCGGACTGGCGGCAGCTTCAACGGTGGCATATCCCGGAGTCGGCACTCCCGAAGGACACACGCTTCTATAATCGTGATCCCACGCTGTGGGAGCGCGACCGCAAGTATCTCATTCCTGCCCTTGTGCTGATCGTCGCCCAGGCGCTTTTGATTCTCGCTTTACTGTGGCAGCGAGCGCGTAAACGGAAGGCCGAAGCCGTAGTCCGCGAGAGCGAGAAGCGGTTCCGGGTGATGGTGGACACCGCGCCTTCACTGGTCTGGATGTGTGATGCGCAAGGGAAGATCACGTATCTGAATGAGAGCCGGCTTGCATTCACCGGCCTGCATCCGAATGCAGCCCACAGTGACAGTTGGGCCGAGTGTATCCATCCGGATGATCTGAAGAACCTACTGGATACGGTCTCCGAGGCGCTGAAGACCCGGCAGCGGTTTTCTTTGGAGTATCGCCTTCGTCGAAGCGACGGGGTCTACCGTTGGATGCTGGATGTTGCAGCTCCAAGGGTGAACGGGGATGGTTCGTTTGCCGGGCTCATCGGCTCGGGGACCGATACGACAGACCAGAAGCTTGCCCAGCAGGCGCTGGAAAAAGTGAGCGGTCAACTGATCGAAGCGCAGGAAAAGGAGCGCGGCCGTATCGCGAGAGACCTGCATGACGACATCTGCCAGAGGTTGGCGCTCCTGGCGATGGAGATTTCTCTGGCAAATCGCAGCGCAGATGGGTCGGCGGAGACCACGAAGCAGCGCCTGCAGGAAATCCAGAAGCATTGCTGTGAAATCGCGGGTGACGTGCAATCATTGTCACACCAACTGCACTCGTCAAAACTCGACTACCTGGGTGTGGTGGCTGCCATCAAAGGTTTCTGCGACGAGTTTTCCAGGCAACACGAAGTCAGCATCAAGATGACGGACGAGAATGTTCCTCGCGAATTGCCCCAAGACATTTCGCTGTGCCTTTTCCGAGTCGCCCAGGAAGCCCTGCATAACGCTGTGAAATACAGCGGGACGAACCAATTCACTGTGCGAGTGGTTGGCATGGTGGATTGCGTTCAACTCGTCGTCTCCGACGCAGGCGCAGGCTTTGACGTGGAGGCGGCGAAGAGGAGTCGTGGATTGGGGCTGGTTAGCATGCAGGAACGGGTACATCTGGTGCGCGGAACGCTCTCGGTCGAGTCGCAGCCCGGAAAGGGAACAAAGATCCTCGCGGTCGTGCCGCTCGTGGGTGAGGACGCGGGGCAGGTCAAGGTTGCGTCGAGGGATGCACTCGATGATCCACTCCTAACCCATGACCGATGGTAGACACTCGCTTGCCGCTCTCGGTTGACGGAAAATCTCTAGTGCCGTATCTACACCGCTCCGCGTCAAGCTGCCCAGCAAACGCAAAATCTTCTCCGCGCGGGGCGCTGTCGATACGGCACTAGAGATTTTGCGTCAACCGAGGAAGCGGTTCTGTTGCTCCAGATTTCAGAGTCACGACCTCGGCACTTTGCATCGATCCGCCGTTTGCCAAATTGATTCGGGGTAGCTGGTTTGCTAAAGTCGTCGGCATGTCTGAGCGTTCCACGGAGCAGATACGCGAATTGCTCGACTCCCTTTATCGCGTGGATTCGGGACGGATCCTGGCAACTCTGATCCGCTTGCTTGGTGATTTTGATCTTGCCGAGGAGACGATGCACGAAGCCTTCGCAGCTGCGCTGAGCTTGTGGCCGAGAAGTGGAGTGCCCGATAACCCACGACCATGGTTGATTTCAACAGGCCGGTTCAAAGCCATTGATACTCTGCGTCGACGGGCACGGTTTGACGCGTCTCAAGACGAGCTCGTGCGATATCTCGAAGCACAATGGAGTTCGGCGGAGAGGTCCAATGAAGAGGACAGCGTTGAGGATGATCGGCTGCGCCTGATTTTTACCTGCTGTCATCCATCTCTACTGCCGGAAGCGCACGTGGCGCTCACCTTGCGTGAGGTGTGCGGGCTGACAACCGAGGAGATAGCAAAGGCCTTCCTCATCACTCCGCGTACGCTGGCGCAGCGCATCGTGCGCGCAAAGGCAAAGATTCGAGACACACCGATTCGGTACGAGGTGCCGTCGCCGCAGGAACTGCCAGAGCGACTGGGCGCGGTACTTCAGGTCATCTATCTCGTCTTTAACGAGGGTTATTCGGCTGCGGCGGGAGCGGAGGTAACGCGGGCCGAGCTAACCGGCGAGGCGATTCGACTGGGCCGGTTGCTGAGCGAACTCCTGCCAGAACCGGAAGTCATTGGACTGCTTTCGCTGATGTTGCTACAGGAATCCCGTCACGCCGCGAGAACATCGCCGACCGGAGAGCTAATTTTGCTGGAAAACCAGGATCGCTCGCTCTGGAACCGAGAGCAGATCGCGGAGGGAGTGGTATTGGTGGAGAAAGCCCTGAAGTCCCACCGCTTCGGTTCCTACACACTGCAGGCTGCGATTGCGGCCGTTCATGCGGAGGCGGAATCGGCCGCTGTGACCGACTGGCGGCAGATTGTTGCGCTTTACAACCGACTGGCACGAATTCAACCTTCGCCAGTTGTGGAGCTAAATCGTGCCGTAGCAATTGCAATGCGCGATGGTCCGGAGGTCGGTCTGGCGCTTATCGACGCGGTGTTGGCACATGGCGAATTGGCAAATTATTACCTGGCTCATTCATCGCGTGCAGATATGTGCCGCAGGCTCGGCAGGAAAGCTGAAGCTCGGTCCTCTTATGAGAAAGCTCTGACGCTGACCCAACAGGAACCAGAGCGGAAATTCCTGCAAGAGCGGCTTCGGCAGTTGAACTAAAAAAATGGAGCAGCTGTCGATTTTCGGTCTCTCGAACGACTATCTGATAACAGAACGATGAGCTACGGCTCGCTGAGTCACGGAAAATACGGAGGTTGTCATGAAATACATCTGTTTGGGATATATCCAGCCGGGGAAATTCGAGAACATGAGCGAGAACGAGCGTCACGCCATGCTGGACGAATGCTTTGACTACGACGACGAGCTGCGGGCGAACGGGCATTTTGCCGCGGGCGAGGGTCTTCAGCCTGCCGACACCGCGACGACCTTGTACTGGAAGAACGGCAAAGTCGCGGTGACCGACGGTCCTTACGCCGAGACCAAGGAACAACTAGGAGGAATCCTGGTGCTTGAGGCGCGCGATCTGAATCACGCCATCCAGCTTATCTCACAGCATCCCGGAGTGAAATATGGACCTTGGGAGATACGTCCTGCTGCGGATCTGAACGACATGATTCGGGAGAGCGAACGCCGCCGAGGAAGGGCCACTGGCCGATGAGCATTATGGAAAGCATGAAAGCCAGTGCTTGAGAATATGCCGCGTACCTCAAACATGATGACGTGACCACGGGCGGGAGCTAATCAGAATTTCGAAAGCGAGGAGCATACATGTCAAAGGTTCGTGTCGCGGGATTTGGCATTTCGTTGGACGGTTTTAGCGCAGGGATAGAGCAGAGCCTGGACGATCCGCTGGGCAAGCGCGGTCCAGAGCTCTTTCAGTGGTTTTTTCATACCAGGACATTCTGCGCCATGCTCGGGAAGGACGGCGGATCTATCGATGTGGACGACGCGTTCGCACGGCGGTCGATGGAAAACTTTGGCTCCTTCATCCTTGGCCGCAACATGTTTGGTCCGGTCCGTGGCCCATGGCAGGACGACTCGTGGAAGGGATGGTGGGGGCCCAATCCGCCATACCATGCGCCGACCTTCGTTCTGACGCACTACGCGCGTGAACCCCTCGTGATGGAAGGCGGGACGACCTTCTACTTTGTCAGCGGCGGAATCGAAGAGGCGCTGAGGCTCGCGAAACAAGCAGCGGGTGACAAGGACGTCAAGATTGGAGGCGGTGTCTCCACCGTGCGGCAGTATCTGCAGGCTGGGTTGATCGACTCCCTCCACTTTGCAATTTCACCTGTTGCCCTCGGTCAAGGTGAGGCACTTCTTAGCGGCATTGACCTGCCCGCGTTGGGATTTTCTGTGACGGAGCACGAGGCCACGGAGCACGCGACGCATGTTGTACTCACGACAAGATAGGAGACGAATCCTGGCTTGCTGTACTGTCCGGCACCACTTGCCGGACGCTGATGTCCCGTTCGGAGTGGCTCGTGCCAATGATCGATGATTTTCCGGATGCCCGATGACGGCCGGGTCACTCACCGAGGCGATTTCAGATCGGACCAGGCACTCGGCCAAGTTGCCAAACCGGCTTATCGGAAACTTGACCCTGAATTTTCCGAAAAATGTCGGGTTTTCGTTAACTTCCTCGGCTCCGCGCGTCTGGCAGGAGCGATTTACCGAAATTCCCGTTTCACGACCGTTCGCTCCCCGCAGGAGGTTGTCATGCGTCAGAGTTTGCGGCGCGATCAGACTGCGACAATACGCGCCAGACATCAGCTCGTTGGCCGCGCGGCGCGATCCGGAAATATTCGATAATGCTTAGATGCAAGCGAACGGATTACCTTCCCGCACCTCGATTCTGACCGCCGCGGCGCGGGCGCTCGGGTCTCGCGAACCCGATGCCAGCGTACGCAATCCCGACCGGGTTGCCGACCGGCTGATCGGCCCGGCGGAGTTGGCTCTGATCGCCGATCATCCTATCTGCAAGGCCTTCGAGCAGGACTTTCAGGAAGCCATGAATGATCCCGATATCTTCGGCTTGGTCTGGCTGATGCTGGTGCGGACGCGGATCATCGACGAGTTGATGGAGCGTGCCGTCCGCGAAGGGGCGACGCAATTGGTGATCCTCGGCGCTGGATTCGACACGCGTGCCCACCGCTTCGCCGAACTGCTAAAGAACGCCACGGTTATTGAGATCGATTACGGCGCCACACAGGAGTACAAAAAGCAGCGGGTCGAAGCGGTGTTGGGCGACGCGCCCGCCAACCTGGTCTATGCCCCGATCGATTTCACGCGGGAAAGTCTCGGCGAGGTGCTGCGTCGCGCCGCTTTCAACCCCGTCCGCAAGACCTATTACATTTGCGAGGGTGTCAGCATGTACGTCCCGGAAGAAGGGATGAAGAAAACCCTGCGCGCGATCGCCACGGAATCCGCTCCGGGCAGCGCGCTGCTGCTGGAATATATGAACCGTGGTGGGCTCGAATCGCTAACAAAACACCCTGCGGGGATGGTCAGGAATGCCATCGATTGGGGCGAGCCGTTCGTATTTGGCGTGCCCGATGGGCAGGACAAAGAGTTTTTCGTCGAATCGGGTTTGGAACTGGGCGAGGCACTGAAGATCGTCAGCCTCGAATCGGTGCAACGATACGGGATGCGCCAGGATGGCACCCGCTACGGTGCGCACTTGGACGATGTCTTTCAGCAGCGGCGCGAAGCGGCCTTGCAGGCCATGGACGACGCGGGCCGCGCGCAAGCCGCCCAAGCCACTGCTATGTCAGGGTACTGGCTGGCCGAGTTGGCAGTCCCTCCGCGCCATGCCTAAGGTCGTCCCTGTATGCCCCAATGGTGTGCCCGTCGCCTTGATTTGGCAGCCGCAGGAAGTTCTGGCACACGCGAGTATGTGTACCGTCGAGGGTGCTGTCACCAAGCTATCAATGCGCTCGGCTATGCATGAACGGCGGTCGCGGCCGTTTGCGAGTGATCGCCGGAGATTCCGGCAACCACCATCCCATTTTTTCCCTGGCCCGGTTTGCTGATGTCGATGCCGCCTCTGAAGAAGGCGCCATCCCCAATGCTGATGCGCTGTGCAGTCACATCCCCGGTCAATGAACCTTCACTGCGGATGTCCACACGATCGCTGGCATAGATATTACCGCTCACTTTGCCAAAAACAACCACTTCCCGGGCAGTGATATTCGCCGACACCCGTGCCTCCCGGCTAACCGTGACTCGGCTGTCTGGTAAGTTGATCGCGCCCTCGACGTTGCCGTCGATGTACAACGATTCAGAACCTATCACTTCCCCCTTGATCTGCAGGCTCTTGCCAATCGTGGCTCGATCAGCGGCTGCTTTCGATGCGGGGGAGATGTTGGAAGGGGTCGGTTCATGGATTGCCGCCAAGGATACTGACGACAGCGTTGGTTCCTCGCCTGAGGGCGAAGGAGTTCCAGGTTGGGTTTGCTCTCTGCTAATGATCACTACGTTGTTCTCGATTCGCCATCGGCATAATAGCGTCAGGCCGGCACGGTTTCTTCTTGCCGCAGATAATGCTACGTCCGCTCGTTTGGGTGCGCAATCGCTTGTAGGGTGACGCAAGCGATTCCCCCCAAAATTCGGTAGATGAGTTGCCACCCTGGCTAGCCTGCCGGCTGTGGGTCGGATTAGCTGCGGCAAGCAAACCACAAAGCGGCTCATGCATCCAATTTTAGCGGGCGCCTCTGGGCAAGGCCCCACCTTGGTTCCTCTCGTTGTGAGCGGGAGCGGCGTTTGAGGCGACCGATCATCGACCGCCAGCCGCAGCCTCAAACGCCGCCTTGCGCCCATAGGCAGCGAGGGTAAGTATCCTCCCGCAGTCCGTCCACCGCTTAGAACGAATCCCAGCGCGTAGCTCTTCGAGAATTTTTTAGTAGAACAGCTTGAGCGCCAATTGCATCACTCGCGGACCATTGCGCAAGCTGGTAATGGAGCCGAAGGTGGTGGTGTTTGTGTAATTCGTGCTGCTTGGTTGAGCAAACTGGACAGTGTTGAAGGTGTTGAAAGCTTCGGCGCGGAATTGTATGCGAAAGTTTTCTGTAAAGGTGAAGTTCTTGAAGAGCGAGGAATCGACGTTGTTGAAACCCGGCCCGCGAGCCTCCTGACCGACGCTGCCCAATGGCGAGTAGTCGGTTTGACCGATCGCGGTTGCTGTGGGCGGCGTGGCGAAAGCTGCCGGATTTACCCATTGGGTCCGATTGTGCGGTCCCGCGTATATGACCTCACCGAACACAACATTCGCATTGCAGCCGAAGTCCGCTGTAGTGGATGTGGCGCACGCAATATTGAATGGCTGCCCGCTCTGGTAGCTGTAGATAAAGTTTATCGACCAACCGCCCAGAACCGCGGCCGCCGCACGGTTCATGCCGCTTCCATACGTCCGACCACGGCCCACGGGCAGATCGTAAGTGCCTGAAATATGGACAATGTTCGCCGCATCGATATCGCAGAGCGCATAGTCGGCCTTGATGCCAAAGTTCGGAAGCCAGGGCGCACGATAGTTGGGCGCCGTCTTTGCCTGGGTCTTCTGGTCGCTCATACATTTGCTCCAGGTGTAGTTGGCGAGTAGCGAAAGTCCCTGGCTAAATTGATGCTCATAGGTTGTTTGCAATGCGTTATAAGAGCTTGCGGCAATGATTCTCTGGAACCTGATCTTCCAATCAGTCCAAGGAGATCGCGAGCATCCTGTACCGGCACACGCGGGTAAATTTTTTGCTGTGAATTCAATTGACAGGTTTTGCTCCCTGATGTAATTTACCAGTAGGTTAATTAACCATTAAGCGAATTACATGACAGACCCACTGAGCAATACTTTCGCTGCGCTGGCCGACCCGACACGACGGGCAATTCTAGCGCGGCTTGCGCTCGGCGAGACCTCCGTTAAGGAGCTTTCCGAGCCCTTTGCCATCAGTCCGCCGGCGATCACCAAGCACCTGAAGGTGCTGGAGCGCGCAGGCCTTATCTCCCGCGGCCGCGATGCGCAGTGGCGGCCTTGCCGGCTCGAAGCGACGCCCCTTCGCAATGTCTCCGAATGGGTGGAGCGATACCGCTCCTTCTGGGAGCACAACCTCAATCGGCTGGACGATTACCTCGTCCGGCTTCAGGCATCGAGGGAAAAGAAACATGCCCGCAAATAACCGATACGAAGTCACCGTCACGCTGCCCTCGGATCGCGAGATCCGCTTTACCCGCCTCTTCGACTGGCCCGCCCGCCTGCTCTTCGAGGCGTGGACGACGCCTGAGCATCTTCGCCACTGGTACGGATGCCCTGAGGCGCGCCTCACATATTGCGAGATTGATCTGTGCGTGGGCGGGGCGTGGCGGCTGAACCTGCACATGCCTGACGGCAGCGATCACCCCTTTCATGGCGTGTATCGCGAGATCGATGCGCCAGGCCGGCTCGTTTATACGGAGTGCTACGAGAAGCCGGAGATCGGCAGTCCGGAGTGGCTCACCACGGTCTCGTTCGAGGAAGTGGACGGAAAGACGCGGATGACTCATCTGCTGCGGCATCGCTCGAAGGAAGTTCGCGATGCGCATTTGCAGTCTGGCATGGAACATGGGGTGACCATAACGCTGAACCAGCTGGAAGACCATGTCGCGGCGATGGCAGCTTCGGCCGGCGCGAGCCGATAACGCAAGGCACAACGTAACGAAAGGAATGGACGATGAAGCTGCACGCGTATCTCAACTATGGCGGGAACTGCGAAGAAGCTTTCCGCTTTTATGAAAAGAACCTGGGCGGGAAGATTAGCATGATGATGAAGCATGGGGATCAGCCCGGTCCGTCGCAGGCGCCTGCGGAGTGGAAGAATGCCGTGCTCTATGCGCGGATGTCGCTGGGTGAAACCGAGATCATGGCCAACGATGTTCCACCGGAGCGTTTTCAGCCGATGCGCAGCGCCTATTTGTCGCTGACACTGGATAGCAGCGAAGAGGCGGAGCGCATCTACGGACTGCTGAAGGAGGGCGGCGACGTGTTCATGAAGATGGAAGAGACCTTCTTTGCACACCGGTTTGCGATGCTGCGCGACCGGTTCGGCACGTCGTGGATGCTGCTGCACCCAAAGCCGGCAGCGTAGAACGGAAATAAAGGGACTCAAAGCATTGGGGAGAAATGGAGATGTCGTGATGACGGGATACCTATTCACTACGCCTTTTGTAAGCTTCTGTTACCGTCACCGATATTCTCCTCAAGTGTTTCGCTGCCTTTCCTGAGAGATGATAGAAGCAAGGCCGACAGCAAGAAGAGATCGAGCCAGGCGAACCAGTCGCCCCACTTCTGATAGAGAGTGGCGTCGTGGCGGATGGGAACCTGCGCGAGCATGGTGGTGAATTCGCGGTGTGGCGAGGTGGCTTCCTCGGACAGGACGCGGCCGCGATCGTCGCTGACCGTAAGAAATCCCGCCTTGGCGGTGCGGACCATGGTGAAGCCGTCTTCGACGCCGCGCATGAGCGCCATGTGGCCATGCCATAAGTCATCCGAACCGAATTCCCAAGCCGGCACAAGGATGAGGCCAACACCGTTTCCGCTGTAGCGTCGCGCGAGTTCGGGATAGTCCATGTCGCGGCAGATCTCGATTCCGATATTGCCGAGGCGCTGATGAAGGACGGAGATTTCGGTGCCAGGCGTGGTGCGGCCTTCGGCAACAGGGACGAGATGATGCTTACGATAGACGGTCTCGATGGTTCCGGCCGGAGAGTAGAGGCGAGCTTCGTTGAATGCGCCATGGCTGGTGACATGGAGGACGCCGAGGAGCACCTGGGCTTCGGCGGCCTTTGCAGTTTGTTGAAAGAGAGCGTCGATCTTCGACGAGAGCACGTCTGGGACAACGGCTGTCATTTCGGGCAGCACGATGAATTTCGCCCCCTGTGCAGCGAGTGTCTGCGCCTGCTGGGCGTAACTCTGCATCAGCGCCATGGTGGTCGGTCCATCCTGAGGAAAGATATGTCCGGGGCTGTCAGACTCTGCGAGTCCGACGAGCACGGTAGCCGGCGCGCGCGGGGTGAAGTGAAGGCGGAAGGTTCCGTAGGCAAGGATCGAGGCGGCGATGAGGATGAGAGCCATGGCCATACGGCGGCGTGCGAGGTCGCGCAGGAGGAGTGCCGCAGCGGCCATCGCCGGGATCAGCATGGTGACAAATGCGATGCCCCAAAGCCCGGTGAGCGCGCCGAGCTGCAGCACGGGGAGATTGCGCAATTGCGTGTACGCGGTATTGCCGAAGGTTCCCTGGGAGAGGCTGACCAGGTACTCGGCAGCGACCACGACGGCTGGAAAGGCGAGGACCGCACGCCAAGGATGACCGCGGAGGAACAAGCCGCGATAGAGGAGCACGGCGAGGACTAGCACGATTGCGGGCTCGAGCAGACATGCGACAACGAGCCATAACGGGAAATAAAGCATGCGGTGGTAGTGCCACATGTCGAGCCCGCCAAGGGTCAGCGCGGCGAAAGCCATGGAGGCCGCAGCCCATCCCGGGAGCCGGGGGGCCATGAGCAGCAGCGGCAGAGGCGCGAGCCACATGAGCCACCAAACCGGCTGCAGACCGTAGGACCAGAAGTACGCGGCGGCAGATAGCAGGATGGCGGCGATGGTAAGAAGGACGCGATAAGCGGGCTTAGGCAATGAGTCCATGAAGTAGCCTCCGGAGAGAGCGATGAACGAGCTTGCGAAATTCGTCTTCAGGTAAATGGAACCGTCCGGCGCGATAGAGCATGAGATATCCGTGGGTGTGTGCCCAGAGCTCCATGGCAAGCTCCCAGATGTCGTCGCGCTTCAGTTTTCCGAGCTTGATTCCGGTTGCCAGGGCATCGGCAATCAGGTTGAGCGTAGGGGAGCGCCGGGCGCGGAAGTCGTCAGGGAACCGGCGGGCACCGGGGCGGGGACAGGAGAAGACGTAATCGAAGATGCGGGGATGGGCCAGGGCGTAATCCATGTAGCCGTCCATGATGTGAATGATCTGGCTCTCGAAGGAGCCCCGCCGGAGCGAGCGGCCGAAGAACTCGGCGAGCTGTTCGAACTCGGTGTTGACCACTTGTTCTAGCAGGGCTTCGCGGTTGGGGAAGTGGTGATAGATCGCCATGGGCGTGATGCCGACCTGATCGGCGATCCGCCGCATGCTCACGGCCTGTGGTCCTTCGGCCTCGAGAATGCGGAGAGCGCATTGGTAGATCTGTTGCGACGTGCCGTTTCGATCGTTCACGTATACAGCGTATACCAACTAACTATACGCTGTATAGGGGAAATTCCAGGGATGGCGAGACATAACCCCATTGCATCGCCCGATGGCGCAATCCCGCACCGCAGACGCCGGGGCCAGAAAGGTTGCCACGAAGTCCGACGCTAACCTTTTGATCCCGGTGTGGATCTGTTTAAGTGTTCCGGGACATGACGGCGCTTTTCAGATGCAAGCCGACGTGACCTATCATTTGGTTCCTACGTTCGTCTCGAAATAAGACAGACGACCGTTTCGGATCGGTCGCAGCGTACTTCGATCCGATCTCCCGCGGCAACCGGGTAGAGCGGAAGCGGAGAACCTGTCAGGACGATTTGGCCACTCTGAAGAAACAGACCGAACCCTGCGAGATGCTCGGCGAGCCGTACCAGACTGCCGAATGGTCCTTCCGGCAAAGCCTTTCCGTCGGCCGTACCGAGGATGGTCCCGTTCCTCGAGAGCTGGATCGAAGTCTCCAGGAGGTCCGAGGGATGGCGTAACTCAGGCTCCGACAACGGCAGGACCACGCCAGCATGGATGGCGTTGTTCCCGATCAGTTCCTGCGCGTTGTGCGGCGTGTTGCGGAATACGTAGTTGTGGAGCTCGATTACTGCAAAGCCCGAGGAAATTGCCTCATCCGGATGGCTTCGCAGCCAGTTTGAATCCGGGATATCATTGGCGATTCGCACTGCGAACTCTCCCTCGACCGCAAGGCCGTCGAAGTGATCGGAGTTGAGTACGACTCCCGAGCTTCGGATCTCGGTCAGAAACACGTGCCCAAACACCGGCCGGTCGAGCCCTAGCTGTGCCTGCATGACCCGGCTGATGCAACCGACCTTGTAACCCACGACAGGCTCGCCTCGCTGCTCTCGCAGCCGCACCACCGCCATCTGCAGTGCATAGGCGTCTTCGACCGTCATGGGGATTGAGTAGCCCGCGAAGAGGCTGCCGGGTTGGTGACGGTCGTAGTCGCTCAGTTGCCGCTTTGCCAGCTGATCGATGTCCATTAGAGAAAGCCAGGGCCAGACGAAACGTAGCCCCGTTGAAGAGCGGAGATAGTAATAATCGCATGGTAAGCTGCCGGTCGCCGAATTTCAATGCACGCTGCCTCTATCTGCGCAGAAAAGTCGAGCCTACCGACAACTAGCGGCTGGCTTGCTCCACAATGGCGACGGGACCGAGAAGACCGGACGGCAGCAACGGCGTGTCGGCTTTGTACGCCTTCCAGGTAGAGAAGGTGTATTTGGCCGTAGTATCCGGCTGCAGGTCCCCGATGAGCCGGTTGACCCATGCATTGATCACCGTTATGGTGACTTCATTGGCGCCGGGCTTCAATGCAGCCGTGGCGTCTACCCGGTACGGCGCGTGCCACACTGTGCCCAGTTGCTTTCCATTCACGGTGACCACGGCGAGGTTCTTCACGTCGCCCAAATCTAGCCAGAGTGTCGCTCCTTTCTTAAACCAGCCGGGAGACGCCTGGATAGTCTTGGTGTAAGTGCCCGTTCCGGAGAAGTACTTCACGCCTTTGTCGCTGCTGTCATTCCAGGGCATCAGCTTTTCCAGAGTAATAGACTCGGGCGCGCCGCGGCCAGGCTCGAAGGCGACCTTCCATGGGCCTTCAATCGTGGCCAGCTGGGTGTCAGTAATCTTCGGAAGCACGCGCGAGGTTTCCTTTGTGGGTTTGCCGAACACAACGAATACTGTGCCCCAGGGCTCCAAGTGCAGGGGCACGGTGGTGCGTCCGCCGGCGACAGTGAAGGACGCGGGAGACATCTTGCCAGTCTCTGAGTACCACAGCTCCGGGGCTTTGCCGTTAACGCGGAAGCTGGCATCGACGGTCGAGCCGCTGTCACCGCGGTTATCGAGGAAGTAGAGGTCGCCGTCGGCGAGTTTGCGGTGGACGAACTGTATCTGCTGGCCGTTGCCGGGCTTGGTGTAGTCGAAATCGGGAGCGACGTTCATTTGCTTCAATGCAGCTTCCGCATTCTGCCCCGCGTACACCTTTCCTTTGCCAACAGTCCGTACTTCCTTTCCAGCGCCGAACAAATCATCACTCAGCTTGTTGAACTCCGCCTGGTTATCTGCCAGGCTCGGCGTGGCGATGGGCTTTTCACCCGCGACTACAGCGCCTTGCTCAACCAGCGTGTGAATGGCGCGCAGCACCGGGAGCGACATATGTTTGCTGTATTTGTCGAGAGCCAGCAGGCGATAGCTCATTCCGGACTTGGTGGTGATGTTGCTGCCGGTCACGCTGAGTTCGTGAATGACGCCGTCGGCGTTAATGTAATCGAAATTGTAGCCTGGGGGGACGTCGGGTTCGGAATTGGCAAACAGGGCAGTGATGTTCGAGTCTTCACCGTAGAAATAGATCACGTCGGCCGCGAATTTGCCCTGTTGTAACAGGAACGAATTGCGCGCCAGATATCCCGTCCAGGCACTGGCCTGCTCGGCCCAGGTTTCATTGCGATTGAACCACTGCCCGCACGGCCCGAGAGTTATACCCGGCGCCTTGCCGATCAGAGCCTGGTGCGCGGACTCGTGGATAACAAAGCGGTTGATGCCGTTAAGGAACTCCTGATCGGCGGTGGGCTTGAGAGTGGCGGGTGACCACGCCCAGGCGGTCGAGGGATCGCAGGAGGTCATGGACTCGGCGGCAGCGATGTTCTGCCCGTAGATGTGGGCCACGGAGGCGGATTCGCGATCGTCGGCGTTGTAGCCGTAGGTTGGCTGGTTGACGCCGGGCTTCTGCACCCACATGGCGCTCATGGGAATGTCGTCGAGTTTTTTGACCTCCATGCCATCGGCGATGAAGGCGCGGCCGGATTCGTGCGACTCGCCGTAGTGGCCGATGCCGCGCTGCTTGAGAGAAGCCTCTACCTGGCCGTAGTGCTCGTCGGCTGTGAGGTCGGCGATGGTTTTGCGCAGATCCCAGAGGAACTGGTCGCTGGCCTGCGCATTGTCAACGATGCGGCCGGCGAGGACGGGCATCCACGGGCGGGGATCGTAGCCGCGCCGCCGGGTGAACTGCTCGATCATGTTGTCAGTCCAGTTTTGCGCGCCTGCCTCCCAGCTGTCGGTGACGACGTAGCGGATGCCGCGCTTGCCGATCATCCCGACGCCGACCGTCTGCTGGTAGCTGTCCAGATATCCGTTCATGTAGTTTTTCACGTAACCGGAGTTGAGCTTGTCGACTTCCAGGCCGGTGGCTTCCTTGGTTGCCGGGTGATTTGTAATTCCAAGGAGCGAATAGCCAAAACGCAAAACCACCCAGTGGCCCTCCTCGGGCGGGGTCCAATCGAGCGTGCCGTCGGGCCGCATCTTGCTGGTTAGGTTGATGACCTCGCTCTTCCGGATTGCATCCTGCTCCTGGAAGCCGGGGGTCGCCAGGGGGTAAAGGTCCCAGACCGGGTTGAACGCGGCCTTCTCCTCAAACCGGTTCACGCGTGCACCAGGATGCAGAACTAATTCGGAAATGAGATGGTCGGCCGGCGGCGGCGGGGTCGGCATTCCTATTTCTGCGAATGGATTGGGAGGAGCAGGCTGGGTCTTGAAGGTTACGCGGAAGTACTTTGCCGTGACGGGTGCGAAGGAGAGGGTGTGCTCGGTGGAGCCGCCTTTGGGAATGTCGAGGACGACGCGATAGTTCTGACCGTCGTCGCTGGCTTCGAGGGCTCGACCGCTTTCGCCTCCAGGGGGGAGGAAGGCATCCATGGGTGATTTCTGGCCGGCCACGATGGTGAGCGCACGGATGGTCTGAGGCTGAGCGAATTCGTATTGAACCCAGGCTTTGCCCCCCATCTCTTTGGCCATGGGCAGGGCGACTGTTTTGACCAGGTCGCCATCGCTGAGCACCGCGGGATCAATCGTGCCACCGCTGGTCGTGATTGTGGGCGATGGGAGCGGCACATCGGTGACGGCTTCCTTGTAGGCAATGACTACGGAATCGGCATAATACTGGGGCGCGTCGAAGGTTTCTCCCAACATGTTGCCCAGATCTTCGATGGGCAGGTTCTGGAAAGCCCCGGTGTTGGAAGGCGGGTGCGCGAGGGTTCCGGTGAAGGGCTTGCCGCCTTCGACGCGGGTCTCGCTCCACACGTATTTCTTCATGGCCTCTTTTGCGGGCACCCATGGGCCGCCAGTTTCGCTCCAGCCGGGAGAGCCTGCGATGGCTTCCTCCAGGCCGAGCTGGTCAGCGACCGTAGTGGCGTATTTGAATGCGTCTTTCCAATCGGGCGTCATGTAGGCGAGGCGCTTCTCGACTACCTGGGGAGTGAAGAGGGCGGCATCGAAGTTCTGGAAACCGCCCAGGCCGGCGCGGTGCATCCACTCCAGATCGAGCTTGATGCCCTCCTGGGTGATGTTGCCGTTCATCCAGTGCCACCATACGCGGGGGCGGGCACCCTCGGGCGGCGTTTCGAAGCCGCTCTGCAAGGGATCGGTTGCGTTCTGTGCCGAGGCCAGGGTGGCAGCGAGAGTAAGGCACAGCGCGGCGCGTCTCGGGGTTCGATGGCGCAGCAAAATCGACTTCAAGCCCTTGGACATGGATGCACTCCCTTCGGGGTGACTATGGGGTCTGAATGAAAACAGCTCGATGGAGCAAAAGTCTATTGATCCATCCGCATGTTTGTCAAAAATCAGAAACTATTTACGTATTGATATAGCTCGCCCCAGTGAGGAATTCGCAATCGTGCCAAGAGGCTCGCTCGGCAGGCCTATCGTTGGTGGCGAGGAGGCCCGCTCCGTCGTGGACTGATGTACCCACTACTGCAGCTGCTATCGCAGGTGAGCAGATTAATTTGCTGCAGTCAAAAATCGAGCGATTCGTTTCCAAGGCCATCGCGTTTCCCGAGTGGTCCAACCATGCCGGGCCACTATAGCCGGAAAACTCATCCCGGTTCGTATAGCTTCTGGCGCCTGACGCTTCACTGAAGTCGACCGGTCATTGGAGAGGATGGCAGCCTTTGATGGAGCTTCCATCTGGTAGTTTTATCGGAGTATACTTCGGCCCCTTTAGAGATGACGCGCAGATGACAGAAACCGATCTCGTTAATCGACTGGCGCAGCATAAGACCCTTGGCGGGGCGCCTGGTGAGGAACTGGCTTGGCTGGCCTCGCACGGCTTCGTTCGAGAGCTGCAACCCGGCGACGTGCTGAGCCCTAAGGGCGTACCGGTGGACGGCCTCCACGTTGTGTTGTCAGGGCGCATTGCGATATCCGTCGACCGTGGCGCGGGAACGCATAAGATCATGGAATGGCGCGGAGGCGATGTTACAGGCCTGCTGCCATACTCCCGTATGGTGAGTCCGCCGGGCAATAACGTCGCCCAGGAGACCTCGACGATTCTCACTGTGCCTCGCGACCATTTTCGTGAGATGACCCGCGAGTGCCATGAGGTCACATCGACTCTCGTCCACAACATGATCGATCGCGCGCGCGTCTTCACCTCGAGCGACCTGCACGACGAGAAGATGGTCTCGCTGGGCAAACTTTCCGCCGGTCTGGCCCACGAGCTCAACAACCCCGCCTCTGCGATCGAACGCAGCGCAGCGCGGCTCGAGGACCGGCTGAAAGATGCAGAAGAGGCAACGCGTGCGCTGAGCGCGGTGCGGCTGAGTGACTCCCAACTCGCCGCTGTCGAAGCCATTCGCAATTCATGCGCGGCCACGCAGGTGCACGGCGTACGGTCGCCTATCGAGCGCGCCGAACGCGAGGAGGCCATTGCCGACTGGCTCGCTGACCACGGCCTCGATGAATCCAACGCGGAGGCGCTCGCCGAAACTCCTGTGACACTTGAGTCTCTGGACCTCCTTGCCGGAGCTGTCGATGGACCGGCGCTGAACGCGGTGCTGCGGTGGGCCGCATCCGAATGTTCGGTTCGGATCCTCGCATCGGAGATTCAGGAAGCCGCGATGCGCATCTCCGGCCTCGTTATGGCGATCAAAGGATTTACGCATATGGATCAGGCTATGGTCGCCGAACCGGTGAACCTGACCCCGAGTCTTGACAACACAGTCGCCGTGCTCAGGTCAAAGGCGCGGGCGAGATCCATCTCTGTGGCTGTTGACGTGGAACCGGGCCTGCCGTGCGTCCGCGGCTTCGCGGGCGAGCTCAACCAGATATGGGCGAACCTGATCGACAACGCTCTTGACGCGGTCCCCGATTCTGGCCGCGTCGAAGTGCTGGCGAACCTTGAGCATCAGCACGTGGTCGTGCGCATCGTCGACAACGGAAGCGGCATCCCGGCCGAGAACCGCAAGCGAATCTTCGACCCGTTTTTCAGCACCAAGCCGATGGGGCATGGCACGGGACTGGGCCTCGACATCGTCCGCCGCCTTGTCCGCCACAATGACGGCGAGATCGCGGTCGAGTCCCAGCCGGGCCACACGGAGTTTCGCGTCACTCTGCCTCTAGCCGAAGGGACTTCGTGAATAAGCCTGTCCTCCTCGTTGTGGATGATGATCAGCAGGTGCTCGCCGCTGTGCGCCGCGATCTCCGCTCCCGGTACCGTGAGCGATACATGATCGTAAGCGCGGCGTCGGGGCAGGAAGCGCTGGCGACCATCCGCGAACTGAAGAGCCGCGGGGATTCACTGGCGCTGGTCATCAGCGATCAGCGTATGCCCGGCATGCTGGGAGACGAGGTGCTTGCCAAATCGCGCGAAGTTTACCCGATGGCCCGGCGCGTCCTGCTCACGGCCTACTCCGACATCGAAGCAGCCATCAGAGCGATCAACGCGGCGCATCTCGACCACTATCTGTCGAAGCCATGGCAACCTCCCGAGGAATGTCTCTACCCTGTGATCGACGATCTGCTCGACGACTGGCAGGCCGAGTATCTGCCCGAGGCGAAGGGACTGAGGCTGGTCGGACACCAGTGGTCGCCTCGATCGCACGCGATCAAGCATTTTCTGGCGGGCAATCTCATTCCCTATCGCTGGCTCGATCTTACGCGGGACCCGGACGCGCGCGTGCTGCTGGACGCAGCCGGCGTTGGCGCCGACGAGCTTCCCGCGTTGTTCTTCGAAGACGGCTCCTGCGTGCTGCGTAATCCGGAGCCACGTCAGGTAGCCGAGCGCCTCGGCCGGCCGCTCCTGGCCGCGTTCGATGTGTACGACCTTGTCATCGTCGGCGCCGGGCCGGCGGGCCTTGCCGCCGCGGTGTACGGCGCATCGGAAGGGATGCGGACCCTGCTACTCGACCGGCATGCGCCCGGTGGACAAGCCGGGACCAGCTCCCGGATCGAGAACTATCTCGGCTTTCCAACAGGCGTCAGCGGCAGCGAACTGACACGCCGCGCCCTTACGCAGGCGCAGCGGCTTGGAGCCGAGTTTCTCGCCCCGCTCGAAGTCACCGGAGTTTCGATCGATGCGGGATACAAGCGCCTGGCGCTATCGGACGGCCGTGAACTTGTCACGCGGTCGTTGGTGGCTACCACCGGGATGTCTTATCGCGAGCATTCCGCGGCGGGTGTGACGGAGCACACGGGTGCGGGAGTCTACTATGGCGCCGCGACCACAGAAGCAACAGCTTTTCGAGGACGGCGCGTGCTCGTCGTTGGCGGGGGAAACTCGGCGGGCCAGGGCGCGCTGTATCTCGCGCGCTACGCGAAAGAGGTGCAGATCGTGGTGCGGCGCGATTGCCTGCGCGGCACCATGTCGCAGTACCTCATCGATCAGATAGAGAAGACGCCGAACATCCGGCTGCGGACCCGGACGGAGATCGAACGAGTCGAGGGCGAGGGTCACGTGGAACGGATGGTGCTCAACTCGCTCGATGATGGAACGCGCCAGGTGGAGGAAGCCGATGCGTTGTTTGTGTTCATCGGTACTCGTCCGCGAAGCGACTGGCTCCCTGCCAACGTGCTGCGCGACGCGAAAGGGTTCGTTCTCACCGGCCGAGACCTGATGGCCGCCGATGGGTACGCTCGCATCTGGAAGGAACGCCGTGAACCGCTTCCGCTCGAGACGAGCGTGCCGGGGGTGTTCGCGGCAGGCGATCTCCGCGCCGGCGCGATGAATCGTGTGGCCTCAGCGGTGGGCGAGGGATCGATGGCGGTACGACTCGTGCACGAATACCTGGCGCTGACCTGATTCACGCCAGCCCGCCTGCCCAGACGAGCCTCCGCATTTATGTAGAGCAGGTCGGGAAGCGGATCGCTTCTGAATCAAGGGCAATCCTGAAGTATGAGAAAGAAAGGCTCACGGGGAGAAGGTACCGCCGGTAAACGATCACTGTACGGTCAGGGTAAGGGTTACCGTTCGTGTTTGTGTTCCGGAGACGCCGGACAAAGTGAGCACCGTGGTCACGGGTGAGGGTTGGGTCGTTCCTCCGGAGGGAGAGCTGTTGCCTCCGCCGCTGCTGCCGCTTCCCGAGATTCCCCCGCCTCCGCAACCCACAAACACACTGAAGCACAGGAGCCAACCTAAACAGGCCATGCTTAGGAATAACTTCCTGCGTTTATTTTCGACAGTCAACGTGAAGGCGCCAAGCGGTATCACTATTACAGCGAACGGGCGCAGCCCGGTTGGCGATGGGAGGAGCGGGCGGGAGAGGTTGGAGGTAGTCGCAGTCGTGACCGATACCGTAATACCCGCTGCGGAGCCGTTTACGCTGACGCTGGTGGGGTTTGGTGTGCATGTACTTCCCGCGGGTGATCCGGCACAGGCGAGTGCGACCATCCCGCTGAACCCCGAGATCGGAGTTACAGCAATATTGTAAGTAGCCGTTGCGCCCGGAGCCATGGTGGCGGAAAGCTGTGATCCGGAAGCTGCCTGGAGAGCGAAATCGGTCCCCGTTCCGGAGAGCGGGATCAGCTGCGGACTGTTTCCGGCATTGTCGGTGATGGAGAGCTGTCCGGAACGAGATCCCGTCTGGGTTGGTGTGAACGTGACTGCAACGCTGCATTGTCCGCCGGCTGCAATCGAAGAGCAGTTATTTGTTTCGCTGAAGTCGCCAGTGGCGCTCACTGCAGAAACTGTCACCGGCGCAGACCCTGAATTTGTCAGGACTAGGCTGCTGGTGTTACTCGAGGTCTTTAGCAGCTGGTTGCCAAACGAGAGCGGGGTTGTCGACAGGTTCAGGATGGGCACAGCCTGCACGCCATTCCCGGTTAAGGAAAAGCTTAGTGGGCTATTCTCCGCACTTGAACTCACGGTCAAGGTGCCGCTTCTTGTTCCCGTCGCGCTCGGTATGAACACGATGTTAAGCGTGCATGTCGCCTGGTCGGCAAGAGATGACAGGCACGAGCTATTCGATGCAATCTGAAAATCACTGGACCCGGCTGTAATGCCTGGCACGATATTGCTGATTCCCGCGGAACTGGCGCTATAAGCTGCGGCGAGCGTAACCGTCTGGGGCCCACTGCTTACCCCTTGGGTCACAGAGCCAAATGACGGGAGCATCGACGGACTGGGCGTCAACTGCGGCGTGGTCAGCGTGAAATTAAGGATAGGATCCGGGCTCAGTGGGGCTTTGTACAGATCGGAGCCCGGATCAGGCGCTGGGTTTACTGCTTCTACTGGAGGGTACTCACTGACCAAAATATGGTAGGTGACTCCTCTCGTAGCCTGGAAAACTACTGCGGACGATTGCGGACTTTGCGCGATGGTAGCGTTAGGGTTGTCGTCATTGACTCCGCTTGGAACTGCCTGAAGGCTGGTTGCACCGCCTGTGAATACGCTCACGATGGTGTCAAAGTGGCTGTAGGCTGTGTTTACAGTGACTGGGGTATTGGTTTGCGGGACATAATCGAACCACATTGCATGAAAGGAAGCATTGGCGAAAGTATCGTCCGCGGTGCAGATGCCCGCATTGGTGGCGCAGGGTGGGGGAAACGCCGATTGGGCGAAGCCATTGAAGGCCGGCGCGCCGGTTCCGTCCAGTTGAGGGTAATTCGCAGATAGATCGTAAGTCTGGTTGGCGAAGACGCCCGTACTGATGGTAACCGGGTTGTAAGTTGTAGCGCTGAACACGTCGTGGCCTTTGCCGGACGTTGGTTGCAGTGAAGATGGAGTTCCGAGGACAAGAATCTGACCGGACGAATTATCTTCAATCGTTGCCGTGTATGTGGTTTGGGGTGACAAGCCGTTGGCGTGGTTGGCCTTATCTGATCCCATGCAGTCCTGTGGCGGCGTCGCCGATAGGTCAGGAGCACAGCCAGGCACAAACAGGGCAGCCGCAAGTTCGGGCGGCGTGGTCGCAAGTTGCATGGGTGGACCCATTGGGGTGAAACCTGTATTCGTGCCGGAAATCTGAAATATGTCTCCGAACGTCCAAAGTGAGCTATTGCTGTCGGCGCCGGAAATGGGCGCTGGTTCAGGCACGGGAGAGAAGTCATCCTCACTCTGGTTATTGCACGGCGTCACTCCCGCAGAATTGTTTTGGCAACTGATGAAGCCCAGGTTCGGCGTAACAGGAAGGTAGTTATTCAGTCGAAAACTCACAAGCTTATAAGAGCCGGCCGGCGCTGGACCTGCCGGCGTTGAGATCGTGATTGCGAGTATGGTGTCTTCTGTAGCGGGGTCTTCGCCGCTGGCAGGGTTGCCGGGGACATAAAGCGAACAGTTATAGTCACCCCACGCATAGACATCAACGGTTGCGACATATGTCGCTCCTGACGTGGTCGTTCCGCTGAGTTGAGTGAGGGAAAATCTCTTATTTGAATAGGGGTCGACGCGCCCGGGATTATTGCCGCATGTGGTCGTGGTGAGACCTTTACTGGAACTGGCCTGATCCGCACGCCGCTCAGCCCAGCAAAGGGAAAAGGTGGGCATCAACAAGTAAGACAAGAGATAGATGACGTAGCGTCGCATGGGCGGCCATTCCAAGAAAAAGGGTGAGCAAGTCTTTTGAGGTCCGTTAGTCGGCAAGCTTAGCCCTGCAAGGAGTGGTGGGAAAGAGAATTCGGTGATTCTGAGACGTAATTAATATTGCGGTTTCAAGCTGGCCGAGAAGTTTCAATTCGGATTGAGCTTATCCGGTTGAAGGTTCTGCCGGTGAGGGAGTCACCCGCCGGTCGGAGTATCATCAATGCCGTGCGCAAGTCGAGCAAGCAAATGTATCCAAGCCTCAAGCGAGTTGTCAGCCTGTTGATTGTTTCAGCAGCTCTGGTGTGTAGTGGAGCCGCCCAGGAGGCGGCCGGTATCCCTCCCCATGGCAAGCTTGTCCGCCTTTTTAACGGGAAGGATCTTACTGGCTTCGACATACTGCTCCAGTCGAAAGGGTTGAATCACGACAGCGATAAGATCTTCCAGGTTGAGAAGGGGATCATTCACGTATCCGGGGATGACTTCGGCGGTATCGTGACCCAGAAAGAATATGAGAATTACTATTTGCGCGCCCAGTTCAAGTGGGGTGAAAAAACCTGGCTGGACCGGGTCGGTAAGGCCAGAGATTGCGGAATCCTGTACAACATCACCGGGCCGCTACTTGCTCCGCCCAAAGGGGTTTGGCCGCGATCGTTCGAATTCCAGATTATCGAGGGTGGCACGGGTGACATCTGGCTGGTCAAAGGCGCAAGCCTCAAGGTGAAGGGTCAACTGATTGCGAGCGAGGAGGCGGAAGACGCGCATCAGTACGTGAAGTCAACTCGCTTCGGCGAAGGACCGTGGGAGAATGTAACCGGGTATCGCGATCCGGTTGGCGAGGTGGAAAAGCCACACGGAGAATGGAATCAGCTTGAATTGGTGGTTGACCATGACCACGTGAAGTATTTTGTGAATGGCAAGCTGGTGAACGAGGCGACCGATCTCAACGCGACTAAGGGGAAAATTCTTTTTCAGACTGAGGGTGCAGAGACGTTTTATCGTGACCTGGAGCTTGCGCCCTTGAAGTGAAGTGTATTGGAACCTGAGAAAAGAAACTGCAGATCCCCTCACTGCGCTCCGCTTCCCAACAGGAAATCCGCAGTACGCCGGGGCACCCGTCCAATTCCTATTCAAGCCTTGGGGCTTCACAGATGCGTGCGAGATGTTTAGTTCATTAGGGGAATCGGTCGACGCGATATTTTTCGCGCAGGGCGCCTTGCTGGCGAAGCAGCTACAATATTCCCCATTGCTTTGTAGGGCGCGCACGTGCTTGAGGCTCTCTTTGAAAAAGGACAGGTGAGATGGGACAAAAGGAAATCGATCAGAGGATTGCGGGTCCGGGGTTTTCTCCCGACCGCAGAGAGTTCGTCAAGCTGGCTGTCGGAGGCGCTCTGAGTGCTGCCGGGGTTTTTGCATCGCCCCGCACCGCTTCGGCCACCGTGCATCCGAGTGCCCCAGGTATCAAATTGTGTGCGCAAGCTTCGGCCAAGCCCAGCGACGAGGATCTGCTTTTTCTCAAGCAGATGGGCGCCGAGTATGTCAGTGTCGGTTCCACGCCTGACCTGAGGACCGCGGAAGGCTTCATGCAAATCAAGAAGCGCTATGCCGATGCAGGCATTACAGTCTGGAACATCGGCAACACCAGTGTTCATAACATGCCTGAGGTCACGCTCAATCTCCCGGGCCGCGACCAGAAGATCGAACAATACAAACAATACATTCGCAACCTGGGCCAGGCGGGCATTTACTACACCACCTATGCTCACATGGGGAATGGCATCTGGAGTAGCGGCCGGGCCGAGATTCGCGGAGCTTCGGGCAGGGAATTCGATATGGCGAGCCCGAACAAAGTGGGGGTTTGGGAAGATAAAAAGTTCTATGAACCGCTTTCTCACGGCCGCGTGTTCTCAAAGGAAGAGATATGGGAGAACTACACCTATTTTATTAAGCAGGTCGCGCCGGTTGCGGAAGAGAACAGTGTGCGCATTGGGATTCACCCGGATGATCCACCGGAACCGATACTGGCCGGTGTTCCGCGTTGCATTTTCGCCAATTTCGAAGGCTATAAGCGAGCCATGGAGATCGCTAACAGTCCGAACGTTGGCATCTGCTTGTGTTGCGGGTGCTGGAACGAAGGTGGTCCTGCGCTGATGCATAAAGATCCGGCGGAGATGATCCGCTATTTTGGCCCGGAGAAGATCTGGAAGATCCATTTTCGCAATGTGAGCGCGCCCCTACCGCACTTTGTAGAAACCTTCATGGATAACGGATACTACGACATGTCGAAGATCATGACGGCGTTGGTGGAAGTCAAGTTTGACGGTATCGTGATCCTCGATCACACGCCTACAGTCGTAGGCGGGCATTATCCGGAGCAGGCCTACGGGTTCGCGTATATGAAAGCGTTAAAAAATCGGGCACAAGCGGAAGCTAAAGCATAGTGCGGCTGGGCATGAGGAGGCGACCGCCAGTCGCGGTAATAGCTTTGGGACTGGGCGTGTGCGCGGCCTACGGCGCAGGTGCGGCTGCGCCCGCTGAAGCGTCCGACGCTTCATCGCCTTGCGCGTCTTCGATCGCGAGCGATTTCCCCAAAGCTGTCCTCTCGAATGGGCCGGTACAGGCGGTTGTTTATCTTCCCGATGCGCAGAGGGGCTATTATCGTTCGACGCGTTTCGATTGGTCGGGCGTGGTCCCTTGCCTGACATATAAGGGCCATACCTATTTCGGAGTCTGGTTTAATCGCTACGATCCGTTGCTGAACGATTCGATTACCGGGCCGGTAGAAGAATTCCGATCGAGCGACGGTCTCAGCTCTATCAATTACGCCGAAGCAAAACCTGGCGAACTGTTCATCAAGCCGGGAGTCGGCGTCCTGCGCAAGGTTGACGATTCACCATATAAATTCAATTTCGCTTATCCGATTGTCGATGGAGGAAAGTGGACGGTTCACGCCAAGCGGACTCAAGTGACCTTTACCCACCGTCTCCAATCGCCGTTGGGCATCGCATACGTTTACGACAAGATATTGAAGCTCGATAAAAACCAGCCGGTGCTCATACTCGAACACCACCTGAAGAACACGGGCACAAAGCCGATCGACACAGAAGTGTACGACCATGACTTCTTCATGCTCGATGGTGCTCCCACCGGTCCTGGCATGGCGGTTCATTTCGCCTTTGAGCCACAGGCAAAACGCCCGCTCGAACCGCACGCCAGAATCGATGGCAAAGACATTGTCTATCTGCAGGAATTGGGTTCTGGGCCAGGACAGGCCGCCAGCAGCTACCTGACCGGTTTTTCAAGTAGCCCGACTGATTATGATCTGTCGGTTGAGAATCGAAATACCGGGGTGGGGATCGAGCAGACGTCTGACTCTCCCATCTCCCAGTTGAATTTCTGGTCGATCCGCACCACCATTTGTCCGGAAGCTTACATTCACGTGAATGTCCAACCCGGTGAAACGAAGGGTTGGACAATTCGTTACCGCTTCTTTGCAAAATAGCAGCATCTAACGGGTTGCCCTTGAGACAATGGGGTGAGCGTCCGGAAACTTACCGGGGGGCCAGCGCGTCCATTTCTCAAGCCGTATCGACGTTCGTTCCGGGCGGCTTCCCCGCAAAGATGAAGAAAACAAAGTACTTGTTGATTCTGATCGCTGTCTTAATGTGTGCCATTACCTCGCCGACGATGGTTCTCGGTCAGGGGCCAACCAGCACCTTGCAGGGGCGCGTATTAGATCCCAGCGGTGCGGTCATCCCCCAGGCACAGGTCACTGTCACTTCAGCCTCTGGAAGGAACGCCACTGTGATGTCAGATGGCTCAGGCTCTTACCAGGTGCGGGGCCTGGCTGCCGGCGCGTACACGGTAAATGCCACCTCGGCAGGGTTTGCTCCCTTCACTTCTACGGTCACTATGACGGCCGGGCAAGCGAAGACGCTGAATATCGCCATGCAAATCGAGACGGAGAAGCAGCAGGTACAGGTCGAGGCCGAAGCGCCGACTGTCGATACGAGTGCGGATGCAAATGCCAACGCCGTCGTGCTCAAAGGTAAAGATCTCGACGCACTTTCTGACGATCCCGATGAACTGGAGAATCAACTGCAAGCTTTGGCCGGTCCGGCAGCCGGTCCCAATGGGGGCGAGATCTATATTGATGGGTTCACCGGAGGGCAGATTCCGCCCAAGTCTTCGATCCGTGAGATACGCGTCAATCAGAACCCGTTTTCCGCCGAGTTTGATCGCCTCGGTTACGGACGAATAGAAATCCTCACTAAGCCGGGCACCGATAAGCTGCACGGCCAGATCGAAGCCCGGGGCAACGATTCCGCGTTCAACGCTCGCAATCCGATTCTCCAGACCGCTGAACCGCCCTACTACTCTTACAATCTGGAAGGCAATGTAGGCGGCCCCATCTCAAAAAATGCCTCGTACTTTGTCAGCGTTTTCGGGCGCAACAACCAGAATGTAAGCGTAGTCGATGCGGTTGATCCCACCAGCGTCACGCCGGAGACCCCGGCCGGCGTTCGCCTCAACGAAGCTTTCCCCAACCCCAGCTCGCGCATCGACGTTAGCCCGCGGCTTGACCTGCAGCTCGGGCAAGCGAATACTCTGACCCTTCGCTACGAGTTCTTCCGTGCGGTTACCACCAATGGCGGGGTGGGTCAGCTGGCTCTGCCCACACAGGCCATCGACACCCAGAGCATGGAGAACACGCTGCAGGTAAGTGACAGCGTGGTGCTGAGCAAGAATATTGTCGACGATATTCGTTTCCAATACCGCCGCTTTCGCTATCAGAACATTGCCCAAAACGATTCGCCCACGGTCAACGTTCAGGGCTCCTTTACGGCTGGCGGCAATAACGGCGGCGTGGTGCGCGATAACCAGGATATCTATGAATTGCAAAACTACTTTGTAGGCGCCAAGGGCAATCACTCCTTGAACTTCGGCGCGCGTCTGCGGGCGTATCGCGATGCGAACTACACCACCGGGGGCACGAACGGTCAATATAACTTTAAGTCTTTAAACGATTATGAGAGCCAGACCCCTCAAACCTACCAGGTGACTGTAGTAAATCAATACACCGCGCGTGCGATTTTGTTCGACGCTGCGCTTTTCTATCAGGACGACTGGAAGGTAAACCAGCGCTTTACCTTCAGCTACGGAGTGCGTTGGGAAACGCAAAATCGCATCAACGATAAAGACGATTGGGCGCCTCGGCTATCGTTGGCCTACGCGCTGGGCGGTGGCGATCGCAAGCAGCCTCCCAAGACTGTGGTGCGCGCGGGGTACGGCTGGTTTTATCAACGGTTCACTGTACCCAATAGCTTCGGTTCCAACGCGGGCACGCCGTATGTGATCCAGGCCATTCATCAGAATGGAATCAACCAGACGGTTTCCACCATCACCAATCCCACATTTCCGGTCAACCCGATCGCGGTAGAGACTTCGAATACGGCGCAAACGCTCTACACCATCGACCAGCATTTTCATGCCGCTACCGATATGCAGGCGGCTGTGGGCATCGATCGTCAGCTGGCCAAGAGGATCACCGGGAATGTGACCTATCTTTACGGGCGGGGTGTGCACCAGTATCTCACCAACAACATTGGAGCTCCCGAGTTTGATACCGCGGATCTCGGCATCTATCCCGCCGAGCCGCTCCCTCCTGCGGAGGAGAACAATCTGCAATACCAGTCGGGAGGCGTCTACCGGCAAAATCAGATTATCGTTTCGGGCCGTGCCAGTTACCCACATTTCAGCTTCTTCACTTTCTATACCTATAACGTCGCCAAGGCAGATACCAACGGCGTCACCTACACTCCCTCCGTTGCTCAGAATCCCGGGCTCGACTATGGACGATCGAGCTTCGATGTTCACAACCGCTTCGTCATTCTGGGCAACTTCACTGCGCCTTACGCTATCTCGCTGACTCCTTTTTTCGCCTATAACTCCGGCGCACCGTATAACGTAACCACCGGCAGTGATTTAACCAGTAACAACCAGTTCAATGCGCGGCCAACGTTCTCCGCCCCATCAAACTGTGTCGCATCGCCAGCGCAGTCTGGGGGGCCTGCTCAGTATGTGTCGACGCGCTACGGATGCCTCGACACCGAACCCTTCGGCACCAATGAAAAGATCATTCCCTACGGTATTGGCACTGGTCCTTCGAATGTCAGTCTGAATATGCGCGTGAGCAAAGTGATTGGGATTGGCCCCAAGGTGGAAGGTGGCCGTGGTCCCGGGGGCGGTGGTGGAGGGGGTGGTCCGCGCGGTGGTGGTGGTGGACTGGGCCCCGGTGGCCTGAGCGGGAGCCGTGGTGGACCTGGCCGTCTGGATCAGACCACTTCGCACAGGTACAACCTGACTCTCACCGCGTACGCGACCAACCTGGCCAACCATCAGAACCTGGGGTCACCGAATGGCACCCTCTCGTCGCCGTTCTTTGGTACATCGCAGTCGCTGGCCGGCGGAGGTTTCTTCGGCCCCCCCACAGCCGGGAACCGCAGTATCTTTCTCCAGGCGGTTTTCAACTTCTAGAAGCATCCACCGGCACTCTCCCCGGGATGCATGGGAATGACCGGCTGCGGCCGTCCGGCGCGTAGTTTCTAATGATTGTTCACGAAGTTTCGGAAATTCACGAGACCCCCGTGAATTTCCTCAGATGTAACCCCTTTATTTATCAGCAGCTTAACTTTGGCAATGCGTTTGCACTTAGAACGGGCAACGAATGTGAGCCTGAGGAAAACACCAGCTTCGATCTGTCTCACATCGCAAGTTTCCAAATACGGAGAGCGAGAGATGATTTCCAGGACGACGCATTCATTCCTTTCAATGTCGCTGTGCGCACTTCTGCTTGTGCAGGGCGTGACAGCCCAAACTTCCCCTCAACCTTCATCAACTGCTGCGGCGCCGTCGGTTGCTCCGCTGACCACCGATCAACTGGATGCTTTGGTTGCACCCATAGCGCTCTACCCGGATGCATTGGTGGCACAGGTTCTTGCTGCTGCCGGTTATCCCGACCAGGTTGCCTTTGCCGATGACTGGCTGTCGCAGAATCAGAATCTGCAGGGAACCGCACTCACCCAGCAAGTAGATCAACAGTCATGGGACCCGAGCGTAAAAGCGCTGACGCAATTTCCGTCCGTGCTGCACGATCTGGCGAAGAATCTTTCCTGGACATCCAGCCTGGGGCAGGCCTTCACCAATCAACAGTCTGATGTGATGGCTGCGGTCCAGGTAATGCGCGCCAAGGCACAAGCCGCGGGCACGCTCCAGTCCTCACCCCAGATCAAGGTTGTGCAGCAGAGCCCACAGACGATCGTGATTGAACCTGCCGACAGCAGCGTCGTCTATGTTCCGCAATACAATCCGGCGGTCGTCTACGGTACGCCCCTCCTGGTGCCGGCGTACACACCGCCGGTCGCGGTTGCTGCCGGCGTTTCTTTCGGTGCGGGCGTAGCGATTGGCGCAGCGATTGGAGGAGGCGGCTTTGTTGGTGGCGGCTTCGGCGGCGGTGTCTCCTGGGGTTTCGGCGCATGGGGCTGCAACTGGGGAGGCGGCGGTGGCGGTGGAAACATCAATTACAACCACAACACTTACATCAACAAGACGGTCATCAACAGGAACAGTAACAACAATAACGGTAACCGGAACAACGGAAACTTCAACAACGCCAACAACCGCAATAACGGTTTAAGGCCCTCTGAGCCCAATGGAGGCCGCAACGGTAATCACGGCTTGATCGGAGGCAATGGAGGTGTCCAGCATCAACCTGGTGACGGCAATCGGACCAACGCATTCGGTGGTGAACGGCCTCGGTCTGCGATGAGTGGCAATGGTGACCAGGCCCGCGCCCAGGCTTATCGTGGCCGCACCAGCATGCATCCGGCAGGGTATCAACGTGGCGGGCAGCAACATTTTGGTCAGCAACGCGGTGGACAGCAACGATTCAACCGTGGCGGCCAACAGCACTTCAACCAGCAACGGGGTGGCGGTCAACGGGGCGGGGGGCGGCGGTAGGCCGCCCTCGCATGTCTGCTGTCCGGAAGCGTAGAGCAATATTCAGTGCAAATCAAAAGGAAGGTAGGAACATGAATTCGCAACTAAAAAGCTCGACCACGCAGCATTATCAGCGGCTGGCTGTACTGGTTATGTTGGCGGTCGTTTTTATCCTTGGCTGTTCGAAAAAGCAAACCGCCACTACAGAGGAAACTTCACAAACAACCTTTGCCTCCCCGGCGGAAGCGGGACTGGCATTGCAATCGGCAGTAAAGGCCAAAGACGCTAAGGCTATTAGCCACATCCTGGGTTCCAAGGCTAAGACTCTTGTAACCTCGGGGGACGCGGCTGTAGACGCGGCTGCGACAGAGTCCTTTGCAAAAAAGTATGACCGGATGAACCGATGGGTAGCGATGACGGATGGCAGCCAGGTGCTCTACATTGGCGCCGACAACTATCCCTTCCCCATACCTCTCACTCTGGATGCGTCGTCAAAGTGGTACTTCAACGCCGCCACGGGGGAAGAAGAGCTTCGGGCGCGGCGCATTGGACGAAATGAACTGCTGGCAATGGATGCGTGCAGGCTGATCGCGAACGCCGAGGAACTTTACCACCAGGGCGCTCACCAGTACACTGACACTATCATCAGCACTCCAGGGAAACAGGATGGGCTTTATTGGGAGGTTGCTGAAGACCAGGCTCCGAGCCCGCTGGGCAAGGTGAACGAGTTTGCCAAGGGCATATTTGCCTCCAGTGCACCCAGTAAGACGCCGGTATTCAATGGATACTCTTTCCGCGTTCTGCCTGCGCAGGGTGGGTTCACCATTGTCGCCAGCCCGGTCGAATATCAACAGTCCGGTATCATGACGTTTGTTCTGGGCCGGGAAGGCGTTCTCTATCAGCAGGACTTCGGCCCGCAGACATCGGAAGCAGTTGCGTCGATCACGTCGTACAACCCCACAAGCGGCTGGGCGCAAGCGGAGTAGCTTGCGTCCAGCACGTCTCCTCACTGGAGGATCTTATGAAGAATTACAACAAGACAATATTTCTGGTTTTCCTTACTTTCCTCTCGCTGATCGTGGGCAATACAGGTGTTGCCCAGCAACTACCACAGGAGCGGGGGCCGGTGAATGTCGCAGGCCAATGGATGATCTATACCAAACGCGACGATGGCAAAACCGGTACGCACTCTGTCGAAATTGTGCAGAATGGCAGCACCCTGACGGGTCATTTCAAGGGTCCGTACCAGTCGGGGGGGATCGAAGGTACGCTGAACGTGCGTCATATCGTTTTCCGAACAAAAACACGCAATGTGCTTACCTTCCGGGGCATGGTCGACGGCAACACCATGGAAGGGACATTTGGTATCCACGGCCAGCACGGAACGTGGCAGGGGCGGCGCGCTGATTGATTGCTATGAAAGCTAGAAAGGAGTCAGTGCTATGCCGGAACAATTAAGCAGACGTCTATTGCTGAAGAACCTGTTGGGCGCTGCTGCGGCAGGGATGGTCCCTCTTCCGATGCAGGGACTTTGGCTTCCGCAAGGCAATCAAGCCACAGGCATGGAACGTGGCGAAATGGGGCGCCTTGCGGCTGCATTCAAGACAAATTTCAGGGTACCCGCGCTTTCTGTCGCTATCTCACGAAACGGTCAATTCGTCTTCGACCGGGGGTTTGGGTTCAACCAGGGGTTTGCGATGGGTAGGGAAAAAGATATGGGCCCGACAAACATGTCGAGTTTATTCCGCATTGCAAGCGTGACCAAGCCCATCACTTCGGTGGCCATCTTCACTCTGATCGAGCGAGGCAAACTGGATCTCACCGATAAGGTCTTCGGGGCGTCAGGCATCCTGGGTACCAAGTATGGGAAGAGTCCTTACAAACAGTATGTTACTGACATCACGGTCGACCATCTTCTGACCCATACCTGCGGGGGCTGGCCAGATGATTCGACCGACCCCATGTTCCGGTTCAATTCGTGGGAACAAGCCAAGCTGATCGGCTGGACCCTGGAAAACCTGGCGCTCACTTATCCACCCGGAGAGCACTGGGCTTATTCCAACTTCGGGTATTGTGTGCTCGGTCGGGTCATCGAGCAGGTCACGGGTCAGCCTTATGCCGATTATGTCCAAAGCAATATTCTCGCGCCTTGTGGCATTAGCAATATGCGCATTGCCGGCAATACGTTGAGACAGCGAGCTGCGAACGAAGTGGTGTACTTCGGGCAGTACAATGAAGACCCCTACAAGATGAACGTTGCTCGCATGGACTCCCACGGTGGATGGCTGGCCACTCCTTCCGCCCTGGTCCAGTTTCTGGATCATGTGGCTGGGTCGGGGAATATCCCCAGCATGCTGAAGCCGGAAACCATCCGCACGATGACCACGCCCAGTCCTGCATTCCCAGGTCCTTCGGCGGCCAAGTATGCCAGGGGCTGGATGGTTGGCAACGGAAACTGGTGGCATAACGGCAGTCTGCCGGGGTCAACCACCATAATGGTTCGGACAGCGACCGGCTTGTGCTGGGCTGCCTTGGCAAATACTCGGACCGAACCGCACGATGAGATCGACGCTGCCCTGGACGGAACGATGTGGGCTATGGCGCGCAGTGTGCCCGCTTGGGGTGCCTGAGTATGTGCTCATGATTTCAGCGGTGGTGGCAATTGGCGGTGCGGCCCACCCGCATCGGATAGCATTCGAGTGAAACAGCAGGTCCCTGCTGTCTAGGCAGTTTGGAATTGGCGTTTGTTTATCTTTAGCGATTTGATTTTGGAGTCCAGAGTGGAGGCCGGCATGCCGAGACGGGCAGCTGCTCCTGCGGGTCCGGATACCCGGCCACCGGTTTGGGCGAGGGCAGCTTCGATGATCTCTTTTTCTTGAGTGACCAACTCATCCGCCAACGGACGGCTTGGAGAGCGCTCGTGAGAGAGCCAACTCTCATCGACAGAAAAGTTCTCAGTGTCACACACAATGACCGAGCGCTCGATCACATTCTGTAACTCTCGAATATTCCCCGGCCAAGGATAAGTCTGCAGCCGGTCCAGGCTGTTCTTATCGATGCGCCGTATCTTCTTTCCCGACTTACTGGAGAATCGGTCGATAAAGTATTCAACCAGCAGACGGATGTCTTCCTTTCGCTCGCGCAGCGGCGGGACGTGGATAGGAAATACATTGATGCGGTAGAACAGGTCGCTGCGGAACGTACCGGCAGTGATGGCCGCGGGCAAGTCGCGGTTGGTGGCAGTGATCACGCGTACGTCAGTGCGTATAGGACGGCTGCCGCCCATGCGCTCAAACTCCCTTTCCTGGAGCACCCGCAACAGGGCGACTTGCGTCTCTGCGGGCAACTCGCCCACTTCATCCAGGAAGAGCGTTCCCCCATCGGCCAGCTCAAAGCGTCCTAATCGCCGCTGCAGCGCACCGGTGAAGGCGCCTTTCTCGTGCCCGAACAATTCCGACGCGATCAGGTCGCGCGGGATCGCGGCGCAGTTCACGCTTACAAATGCACGCGAGGACCGCGTGGAACGTTTGTGGATTGCGCGCGCGACGAGCTCCTTACCCGTGCCGGTTTCACCGGTGATCAGAACAGTAGAGTCCGTTCGCGCAACTTTGGCTACGCGCGCCAGCACTTTTTGTATCGCCGGAGAGGCGCCAACGATTTCCTCAAACATCGACGCCTGTTCGATCTCTTCGCGCAAAACCAGGTTCTCTCTTTGGGTCCTGTCCTCCGCCTGCTTGCGATCGTGAATATCGATCCGCGTGCCGCACCAGCGAACGATCCGCTTCCTTTCGTCTCGCAGGGGATTGATCTGGTAGACAAACCAACGAAATGCGCCGTCGTGTCTGCGCATGCGCGTTTCCATGGCGAAGGCATTTCCCCGCGACAACGCGTCCAATATCCCTGCCTGGAGCTTTCCCACGTCGTCGGGGTGAGTGACCAGTTCGAGAAACTCCATTGGGGGCATGGGCGGAATGGGACCAAAGTAGTCGAGCGATGCCCGGTTCCCGTAGGAAGCGTTGGCATCCGCTTCCCAGATAAACATGTGCATCGGAGCGAGATCGATTACCTGTTTCAACTGCCGGGCGTGCTCCGCCAGTATTTCTTCAGCGCGCTTAAGATCTTCGATGTCGGCATCGGCGCCATACCAGCGAACAATCTTTCCCTGTTGATCACGCAATGGCAAGGCGCGGCTCTGGAACCAACGATAGGTGCCGTCCGCCACGCGCAGCCGCTTTTCGACCTCATACATCTCCCCGGTCGCCATGGCTGATTCCCACTTCTGCGAAACCCGGGCCGCATCCTCCGGATGGAGAACGCTCTTCCAGTCAAAGGTTGCCGCTTCTTCGGCTGGAATGCCTACGTACTCAAGGCAACGCTGATTGCAGAAATCGTTTTGGCCATCCTTGTTGTCACTCCAGACCATCATGGGGATGGAATTCAGTACCAGTTGCAGCTGGCCTTCTGACTTCTTCGCCTCATCCAGAGCACGTTCTACAGCGGCCGCTGCTCGCTTTCGCTCACTTATGTCCTGGATAACCGCCTGACGCCCTCCCGGCAGCATCGCAGAGAGGGAAACTTCTACCGGAATGCTGGTCCCGTCTCTACGCAGGAGATTCCGCTCAAATCGAAACAAGCCGCCCTTCATTGTTTCGACCGGCCGACGGTGCAAGGAGAGTTCCTCAGGCAGGTAAGTCGAGAGGATGTTGGTGCCCACAATTTCCTGTGCAGAGGATCTTAAGAGTTGCGCACCGGCGGCGTTTGCCGAGAGGAAATTGCCAGCGCCATCCAGCAAGTAAACGGCAACCGGGGAAAGGTCGAAGAGAGAGCGGTATTTCGCTTCGCTCACACGCAGCGCATCGTCCGCGTGGACGAGGTTTTCGCTAAGGTTGGCGGTGGTCGTCTTGGTCACCAGCTGCCTCGACGCTTCCTTTGATGTAACGAACATACCCCAAACCCGGCCTTAGAGCCTAGAACTCCCGTCGGATTCTTCGAGGTTCACGAAGTTTCGCGAATTCCCGATGACTCCGGCACTCCTTCGTTGCCTAACCGGCATTATTTCAATCATTTAGGTTGGTGCTCGAATTGCATTTAAGAGGCTGGTGTCGCTGAAAGGGTCTGGTGAGTACCTCCGGAAAAGAGAGAAATGCAATGCGGAATCTCTACGTTATGCCCCGGAAGGTGGTTCACACACCGATTGGTTGAAAAACAGAAGGACGAATCTATGTGGAAAGTGCAAAGAACGCAGGATGGCGAACTGATCGTCCTGTTGGTAAGTGGTCGCATTGAGGGCGAACATTTAGAGGAATTGTGTAAGGTCTTCGCTGCGGAAGCGGGGAATCAGAATTTTATCCTGGACATGAGAGAAGTCAGGCTCGTGGACCAGGACTCGATCTCGTTTCTGTCGCAGTGTGAAGCGAGTGGCGCCGAGCTGCGGAATTGCCCGGCTTATATTCGCGAGTGGATCGAGAGGGAGAGAGAGACGGACAACGGCTACGAAGTTTGAGTACTTGAGTAGAAGATGCGCGCCTATCCGACCCTTCGCAAAAACACTGAGCGTTTACCAGAGGTGAATGGTGATGCCAGTGGAAATCCGAAACAGGTTCTGGTCATTGCCGGCAAGGTTGGGCAGGCGGGTATATCCGTAGTCGGCCTGGATTGCGCGGAAGGAGAGATGCCTTCTGTACTTTACATCCAGCCCAACGCCCACCAGCAGCGCAAAGGAATTCGCAGAGGGTTCAATAAAGCCTGATGATTTGTCGGGAAAAGCTCCGTCAAAGCCATGGGCAAAACCCACCAACCCCTGAACAAAAGGTTTGATCTTGTGGTAGGTATCCCATCCGTCTTGCCGCTGGTGTCCAAACCTGAAATTGAGGCGAGTCCCCGCGGTCACCATGAGCAGGGAAAATGGTTCACCCGTGTTATGGATATTGCCGGTATGTGCTGCGGTTACATCGACCACGGTGGTATATCCACGATAGGTGCGGAAGTTTCCCTCAGCGCTGGCACCGTTCATGAAAAAGCAACCGCATTGGCCCGGCGGGGAGTTTGCTTCGGTGGGACTGTAAGCGAGCGAGACCTCCGCACGCGGCAAGGAAAAATCTCTTCCTCCCGGCACCACCTGGCCATGGAGGCCGGGCGCGTTGAATCCCAGCATCGTTCCCACAAATAGCAAGGCCAAAGATCTATGCATACCTTCTCCCACGCTGCGCGGCGTACCTCGATTACTGGATCGCAAGGGGCACCTTGGTTGAGCGCTGAAGTGTTCCTTCGGTGGCTGTAACGGTGATGGAGTAGGGAACTTTCCGCGCCGCGAAAAGCCCAGCACCCGAACACCCGCTTAGTCCCGCGCCCGCTGTCAGGCTGAGCGCTGCCAGCAGCGCCACTGCCAGGAATGGGGGAATCTGCCGCAACCGCTTTCGCACTGCTTTCGCTCCGAAGAGGGGAAGCAGAAGCCCCAGGGCAAGGGGCAGGCGCTCGAATGGAGATGGCGGTAGCGTGTTCAAGGCAGTCGCGGAGGTCGTGACCGTCATAGTGATATTGGTTGTTTTGCCGCCTGGCGGAAGGGTTGCAGGAGAGAATGTGGCACTTGCCCCCGCAGGCAGACCACTGGCCGCAAAGCTCACCGTGTACAGGAACGCGTTCGCAACCGCCGGCGAAACCTGCAGGGTATAGAGCACCGTGGTGCCGGGCAGGATGGTGGTGTTGTTGTTGCCTACGCGATTGATCAGCAAATCATCGATGGTGACCAATATCTGGCTGGATGTGCTCGGCAGGAAGGTGGTATCCCCGCTATAGCTTGCGGTGATGCCATGCACTCCCGGGCCGATGCTGCTGGTAGTGAAGACCGCCTGACCGTTGGCGCCCATGGGTGCGGTTCCAAGCAGCTGATAACCGAGACTCACGTCAAAAAAGCTGACCGTTCCAGTCGGACTGGCAAAAGGAGGTTCGTTTGAAAGGGAAGCCAGCTGGGCGGTAAATGTCACCGGCATGGTCAACATTTGCTCTTTGGGATTGGCAGTCAGCGTCAACGTGGTAGCGACTGTCGAGCCTTGCAAAGGAATGGTGGTTGAGGTGCTGGTGGCGAAGAAAGTATTGCCTTCGTAAACCGCATCCACATAGTGGGTGCCGGTGCCGGCGATGGTGATATTCGACACACTGGCGGTTGCCGTTTGTGTGAATTCGTTCAACAGGATGGTGGTGTCGAAGTCCGCCAGGTTGGGAATCGCCAGGTCTATGGTGCCATCCCCGTTGAGGTCCGCCGCCACCAGGTCGTTGGGGGAATCTCCCAGCTGGGTGGGCGGCCCGGCTGCCGCGAAGCCGCCTTTTCCGTCTCCCAGCAGCAGAGTCAAGGTTTGTGTCTGGGGAGCAGCGATGTCGCCGTAGTTATCGACTGCCAAGTCGGTCTTGCCGTCCTGGTTGAAGTCTGCTGCCGCCAGGGCAAGGGCGTACAACCCCACCGTAATCGGTGATCCCGCGGCAGGGGTAAAGGTACCGTCTCCCTTGCCCAGCAAGATGACCACGTTGCTTTTTTGGTTGGGTACGGGGAGGCTTTGATCGATGGGGATGAAGTTTGCTACTGCCAGATCGGGAACGCCGTCTCCGTTAAAATCGGCGGCGACGATCTGGGCGGGATTGTAGTTGAACCCTGGAATCGGGGAACCGGCGGCCTGGGTGAAGGTGCCGTCTCCGTTGCCCAGCAGGACGGTTACTGTGTTGTCGTTTTGGTTGGTGACCGCTATGCCGGCATTGCCATTTCCCTTGAAGTCTGCGACCGCCAGATAAAATGGAAATCCGCCCACGGAGACGGGGGAGCCGCTGGCTGCCGTGAAGGTGCCGTCTCCATTACCCAGCAGAATACTTACGGTATTGTCCTTGGCGTTGGCGACCGCCAGATCCAGAAGGCCGTCGTTGTTGAAATCTCCGATTCTTACTGCTTCGGGGAAAGTGCCCACGGTTATCGGGGAGCCGCTGGCCGGCGTAAATGTGCCGTCTCCATGGCCCAATAGAATGATCAAGGTATTGTCGCCGCCACTGGTTACCGCCAGATCGGCATTGCCGTCGTGGTTAAAATCGCCGACGGCCATGGAGCAATTCGACGGCTGGTCGTTGAAGATGCAAGGCGTGGTTCCAACGTTATAAATAGTTGTACCTTGGGTGAAGGTGCCGTCTCCATTGCCCAGCAGAACGGTGATTACGTTCTGATTGGAGTCCATAATTGCGAGGTCTGGTTTTCCATCCCCGTTGAAGTCTGCGGTGCCACCAGCTGCAGGCTGATTGCCGCTGGGGATGGGAGAGCCGGGCGCCTGGACGAAACCCTCCGCGAAGGTTGGTGGGCCGAGCAACGCTGTTCCCAGAACGAAATTGCCATTGCTAGTGTCCTGAAAAGAAACAGTGCCTGTTAGCAGCGGCGGATTATTCGCGAAGCCGACGACAGTTGCCGTCAGTCCATAGCCGCTCGGGTTACCGGTGGCGGCAATCGACGTCGTTGTGGGGTAGAGGCCAGTCACGGTCAAGGTTTGTGCAGTCGAAGTGCTGCCTGCCGCGGTTGAGGTAGCGCTGAAGATCGCCTTATAGGTATGGACGCCGATCCCGGGGATGAATTTGAGCTTCGCTGTTCCGCCGTTCAACTGAGCCTTGCCCACGATGGCCGAGTCCTCGCAGAGAGGCGCCGACGCATCGCAGAAGGTGACTGTGCCTGCGGACACCGGCGCACCGCCGGCCACGACCGAAGCAGTTAGAGTCACCGCCGCAGGCGAAGCGACCGATGGTGAAGAAAGCGCAAGCGTCGTCACCGTGGATACTGCGCCGGCCTGTGCCATGTTCGGCAGCGCGGTGGCGATCGCCAGCAAGGCTGACAGGAGCAGCCTGGAGTTTCGGCCCATACAAGAGTCCTCAGATCGCACGTACAAAAAACATGTCAAACACTTAGGGAACGGGAATTGCCAATGGGGGGAGGACTAATCCAAAGCATGTCACTGACACACCGCCCGAACTTCGTCTTTTGGAAGTTCATTGCTGCATGACAAAGCGGATCGTATACCAGGCACAAGCCGGTAATGGATACCCATTTCGTAGCAATTCGGAGGTTATCGGCAAACTGTTCCAATAACATTACTTATTAAGATTCCTTCGGTACTGAGCTCGCTCCATTCCAAGCCACGTACTCATCGCGGCGACAGGCTTAGGCTGTCATCTTCCCTGGCGCCGTCAATTGTCACAATTGCTGAGAGTTAGCGAGGCTCACCCGCATACCTCGGCCCATTTAGATAGCTAAAAAGCTTATCGGCCTCATAGCGAACAGAAATACGCTCCATCCCGGTTACTAACCAGTGTCGAGACGCTACAACTTTTGTGCGGGCGGCGCAAAGGGGGCCAGGAAAGCCCGCTATCTTTGGATGGATACAGCAGTAGTTTCGTTCATCAGGCTTCGAGGATGGTGACTTTTCCGCTGCCTACATCGTAGATCGCGGCGCGAATCGCCAGTTTCTTTTGCTTCACCAGCTCAGACAAAACAGGCGAAGTTTCACGCAGCACAGACGCCTGCAGAGTGGCATTTTGGCGAGTGGCGGTGGTGAGGTCGCCGTTGGCTCCGGCTATCGCGGGATGGATGTACTGGTACAGGGTGCTGATCTGTCCTGGTACAGCCTTGCCTGTTGCTGTTGACTATCCAATTGTTGAAAAAGACGAGTATCGGGGCGGGTCCGGTAACGTCTCCTGTCGGTTGATCATTTTTGTCTTGAACCGGCGCTTACCGGCTCCTAAGATACCGAGAGGAAGGTGCAACCGGCGGCAATCAGTTTTCTTCGACCGGTCTGTGCTTCGGTACTCCATTCCGGTTACCACTGATAGCGAAGCCACTTGAAGGTTGTAGTCTTCCACATCACGTAAGACCTAAAGTGGCTTTAGAAGAAACAACTGACTGCGTCGAAATCGAACAGGCAGTCAAATGAGAGTGGCGCGGAACCCAAGCGGTCAGGGGAAGGTCTGCAAAGCCTTTTAATGCTGGTTCGATTCCGGCCCGCGCCTCCATCCTTCAAGCATCCGCCTCCAAATCTGTCACTTCCAACTTTTCAGCTCTTCTGTGCGATATCCTTGCCAGCGGCGGCCAAGCTGCGGGGGAAAGAACGTGGAGAAGAAGTTGTTGGTAGTCGGCAGCATCAACATCGACCTGGTGGCGTGCGCCAATCGCCTCCCAAGTGCGGGGGAGACGATTCTCGGTAGCAGTTTCGATGTATACAACGGTGGAAAGGGCGCCAACCAGGCGGTCGCTATCGCGAAACTGGGAGCTCCCGTGGACATGATTGCGTCACTGGGCACCGACCTTTTCACCGAGAGGCTGCTGTCGGGCCTGAAGGCCGCGGGCGTTGATACCCACGCGATCCAGATGGTGGCCGGCCCATGTGGAGTGGCCCACATTTCGAGGGCAGACAATGGGGAGAACTCCATCATAGTGATCTCGGGAGCGAATCGCCTGGTTTCCGCCGCGATTATCGACGCTCATGTCGAGGCCGTGCAGCGGGCAAGCATGATCCTGGTGCAACTGGAGACCCCGTTGGAAGCGGTGATCCGCCTAGCCGAACAAGCATGGGAAGCGAAGACTCCTCTGATGCTGGATCCTGCTCCCGCCAGGCCGCTACCGGAAGTTTTACTCAACCGTACGGCCTGGCTCACGCCCAATGAAACCGAGGCGCAGATGCTATTAGGCCGGGTAAACATCGAGCCCGCCGCCGCAGCCGAAAGATTGCTGGCAATGGGGGTGCGCAATGTTGCCCTCAAGCTGGGGTCCCAGGGGGTGTTCCTGGCCGGCCGCGATTGTTCTCCGCAGCGGGTCCCTGCATTTCCGGTGAAGGTTGTGGATACCACTGCCGCTGGGGATTGCTTTAACGCCGCCTTTGCCGTTGCCCTCACCCGCGGAGAGCCGCCTGCTGCGGCGGCTCGTTACGGGGCGGCGGCAGCAGCGATTTCGGTCACTCGTGCCGGCGCGCAACCTTCGCTGCCTTCTTCCTCTGAAGTCGATGCCTTTCTCGCGCAGGCCCGCTAATCGGGCGGCTTCGGGGGTGTTCGTAGGTACCAGGGTTAGCACGGCTGGGGTAGCTTCAGGCAGCGCCGCGGGCGTGAAGGGGGAGGGCGGCCTGGAAGACCACCAACTCGTCGGCACGGGCCTCGATGACAAATTCCGTTGCGTTGGGGGCAAAAGCGATGGATCCCCGGCGGAGCGGTATGCTTTGGCCGGCCGCCGTTAGCGTTGCCGAGCCCTGCAACACCAGCAGCGCTTTGGGCCCGTAAGTCGTCTCGCCAGTGTATCGACTGTGCGGGGCGAGCGAGATGCGGCTCAACTCAAACTCTTCCGCCGGGGTGCGATAGACCCGTTCCTGGGCACTCACTTGAATGCCGTCGAAGACCTCCGGAGTACCGCCTTCGAAGGTGAGGATCCTGAGCAGTTCCGCTACGTCGATATGCTTGGTGGTTAAGCCTCCGCGCAACACGTTGTCGGAGTTGGCCATCAACTCAACATTCACACCCTCAAGATATGCGTGCAGAACGCCGGCCGGTTGGAAGGTTCCTTGCCCCGGCCGCAGATGCACGAGGTTGAGGAGATAGATGCTGAAGATACCGCGATCGCGATGGCCACCCGGTAAGGGGAAATTTTCGGCCGCCCGCAAGGCCCAGTAATCTGCACTGTCCTTATCGGAGACGGGCTTCGCCTGCAGCCGGGAAAGCAGCCCATTGAGCAGCGAATCCACCTGTTCCTGGGGCATGTTCATCACGTTGCCATAGAGCTCACGCAGCAAACTGCGCCGGGCCTGATGATCGTGGCCTGCCGCGGCCAGCCGTTGGCGAAAGCCGGGCATCAGCGAACCCAGCTCCGGAGATGCGTCGAAGGCGCCGGCGATCTGCTCCAGGGGCCGAAAGCCGTGCAGCATCCAGAACTCGGTCAGCGCCACGCCGATCTCTGGTTTGTGGTTATTGTCTTTGTAATTTCTGCTGCCGGCCTCGAGACCTATGCCTTCGGCGTTCTCGCGCGCGAAACCATCTTTGGCCTGGGCGAGCGTGGGATGCGCCTGAATCGAGAGCATCTTGTTGACGTCCAGAATTTTGAACAGGTACGGCAGCCGGCCGGCGAAATGAGCATTCGCAGCCTGCCCAAGGATGGCATCGGGCCGCTCGGCAATCAGCTCGTTGAGAGGCACCTGCTCTCCCGCGACCTCGGCCAGGGAGGGCGCCTTTGTATGCGCGCCAATCCATAATTCGGCAAACGGTCTGCGGGTCGCGTTCTCTATCCCCAAAAGATCAGGGATGTAGTTGTAGCCGCCCCAGTCGTAGTGCTGGACCACGCCGCATAAGGTGAGTACGCCAAGTTCAGCCATCGACGGCTTTCTCCATCCTGCGGAGAATACCCGCGGGTTCTTCCACTCCCATGGCGGCGATCGCGTCGGCGCGGCTCTGCGAATCGGCGACGGCGTATATACGCAACTCATCCGCGTTTCCTGAGGGCCGCACATGGACTACTTCGCCGTTAGCGAAGAGAATGCGCACACCATCTGTGTAGTCCAAATGAGTGATGCTGTCGAATCCGAGCTCTGGGGTGAAGAACTGGGCCAGGTCTTTTCGGATTGCCTGCTCTGTAGCAGGGGGCGAGAAACGGCCGACGATTTTCAAGGCGGTGGCGCGGGGAAATTGCTTGAGCAGGGCGGCGCGGCTGAATCGCCTGGGCAGGCGGGCGAAGAGATCAACCAGCGAGAGCCTGCTCTGTTCCGCGGCAAAAAGCACGCCCAGGATAGGCAGACCCGCGTCCCTGGTCAGAAGCGGTTCGAGGACGGCGCCGTTGCGGGCCATGGGCGAGCCGGTCAGGAAGCCGCCGTTGGGCTCCCATCCGCAGACGCGTTTTTTCCCTTTAGCCAGCGCGGCCTCCATACCGGCGATAACGAAGGGTGAGCCGATGCGCGTCTTCGGCTCTACCACCGGGGCAAGCTTCCCCCGGTCGATGGCGTCGTTGCAACTGATGGGAACCACGACTGCGTCCGCCTGGAGATAATCAGCCACTACCATGCCTACCAGGTCCCCGCCGAAGAAGTGCACCCGGCACGTTGCCGGATCCACTCCCAGAACCAGGGGACGATCGCTGTCGCCATCGGTGGAGACGACTGCGTGCAGCGGCCCGCTGCTCGCGATAGCGTCGTCAGCCAGACTCTGGATCACAGCCAGTTGCGCGGCGTCGATATTTTCCGTATCAATCGGGACGAAGGTCTCGCTGCGTCCCCCTTTTACAACTTGCGCGCCCAGGCGCTCAAGAATCTCCACCAGCAAATCACGCCCTACAGCCGAGTGTTGGTAGACCAGGATCCGCTTGCCGTGGAGAGCGGAGCCGGCAAAGAAATTGGTGAATCGTTCGATGTAGGCGACACGCGCGTCGGCGTGCTCTGCGGGAAGGGCCTGGTGACCGCACTTGAGCATCCCGCGCTCATCAAACTTCGACTGATCCCAGGGCTGCTCGTACAGCCGCTGGCGTACCTGCCTCACCCACTCGTTGATGGGCGCTTCCTGTTCTTTGAGCAATTCACCCCGGCTGCTGTTGGTCTTGTAACCGTTGCGGTCAAATGGAATGTGGCTGCCAGTCACCATGATGCTGCCCTTATTACGGGACAAGGCAAAGCTGGCCAGCGCGGGCGTGGGTATGCGGCCCAGGTTCACCGGCTGCATGCCGGCATCGCTGATAGCGGCGACAACGGCCTGGGCAAGCTCGCCCCGCCCTTGCTCCTGGCTGACAAACTCAGTCGAGCTGGGGCGCAGGTCACAGGCGAAATAAAATGGGTCTCCGCGCTTGACGCCGCCCTCCGAGGAAGTTAGCGACTGCAGGTATTCGAGCTCCGCCAACGCATTCAGGTAAACCTCCAGTTGCGTCAGGTCGACTACTTTGCCCCGGCGGCCGCTGGTTCCGAATCCCAGTACCTGCGGCTCGTAGTTCAGCCGCGATCGAAGCGAATCCATTGTTGTGGCCACACTCATGCTTGATCCTTGCCCCTGTCCTATCTTATCCGTTGCGTTTTCACACGAGATATTCCCTAAGCGTCGTATAAAACGACACCTGGAGATTCGTGGTTTAGACTTGCAGCCATGGTGCGTTTTTTGGATTATTGCTTCTTTTCGCTGCCGCATCCGCCGGGGCGCAGCAGCCTGCCGGGGCGCGCCAGGTATTCGACGGCGCCATGCTACCGGGCGTAGAGGTAGTCACCTTCGAGCACAGTGACACGCTGGTGCAACGGGACGGTTTCATCGACGGCCAGCAAATCGTGCCTGCGGGGTGGTTTCAACAGGCTGGCAGCGCTCACGTGATCGGCGGAAAATCGGTCGACTACGGGTATCTATGGTGGCCCATTCCCGCGGGAGATGCGATACATCGCGGTGCTTTCCAGGCGCGTGGAATCTTTGGTCAACATACGTATATAAGCCCGGCACAGAAGCTGGTCGTTGTTGTGCTGAGCGCCCGCCCCAAACCAGACTCGGCCCTGAGCCCAATAGACGATGTAGCCTTTTTCGCAGCAGTGGCGAGAGCTCTGCAATAGTTACCGCGGCATGAGGGGTCCCAAGTGCCTGCGTCTAACCCGCGCGTTCGATCAGGAACTGATGAGCGGCAATACTGGCGGCGCCGCGCACCAGAAAGTCCATTTCTACCGAGCGAAATTCAAGCCGGGTGGTCGAAAGCAAATGGGGCATGATGTTGTTCTCGATTGCCCGCCGCGCGCTGGTGGTAAAAACCCCATCGCCGAAGCCAACCAGATCGGCAAAGAGCACCAGCTCGGGGTTGTTGATCTGTATGGAATTCGCAACCGCGATGCCGAGGGCGGATCCGGCGTGGGAGAGCAGTTCGATAGCCTTGACCTCTCCCTTGGCGGCGAGTGCCTCCAGTTCACCGATTGCCTTTACCGGTAGATTGAGTTCCGCGGCCCTCCTTAGAAGGGCAGAGCTCGAGGCAAATACATCCACGCAGCCTTGTTTTCCGCATTCGCAGCGCGGTCCCCCAGGGGCCACGGTGCAATGGCCAATCTCACCCGCGGCACCTGTGTTTCCGCGGTACAGCCGGCCTTGCATGTAGCTGCCGCCACCGATCTTCTTGCCCAGCATTACGACCATGAAGCTCTTGAGTTCCCGCGCCATTCCGAAAAGCTTCTGCCCCAGGGCCACGGCGTGGGCATCGTTATCGATATAGGTGGGCATCCGAGTCACCCGCTCGACGATTTTCGCAATCGGCACATCATGCCACCCGAGCAGGTTCGAATGCAGACACATGCCCCGCGCATGGTCGACATGCCCGGAGAGCGCCACCCCAATGCCCAGTACCTTCTCGCGGGAAATGTTCGAGGCGCGCGTGAGATAAGGAATGCCTCGCGCTATGGCTGCGGCGACGGCTTCCGGCTCCATCACCACATCGATCTGGTGCTCTGCCAGGACGTTCCCGTGACAGTCTGTCAAGGCCATCAGGGGAGGATCTTCGGTCAGGCCTACGCCCACGAAGTATCCGTATCTGGCGTTCAAGGAGAGCATGATGGAGGGCCGGCCCTTCCGCTGCTTGTCAATCACGGAGGGGGATTCCTCAACGAACTGATGTTGAATCAGGACCCGGCTCATCTCGGTCAACGCCGATCGGCTTAGCCCGATGGAGGTAGCCAGCTCGGAACGAGACATCGACCCGTTCTCCAGCAACGCCTCGATAATGTTCACGTACGAGGTGGTTGCCACCGCAACCGGCCGCCCCTCGTTGCCTTCCGCTGGGCGCGATGATCCCTTGGCATCGCGCTTTCCGTTCTGCCGTACTGTACCCATGCAAGAAAACACTAGCATGTCTGGGCTGCTAAAACATGTGTGTGCCTGGTTACCGCTGAGTAGCCTAGATTCAACCCCCTCCCTGCTAGAATCCTCCTTCCCGGAGTTCCGCGATGCACGGAATTGGTGCAATCTGTTTGTTTCTCTTCTTCCCTTTATTCGCCCAGGCACAGGTGTCTGATGTGCCGGCCGGGCCGCCTGCTCACACGCAGCAGGCAGAAGTGAAAACGGAGGCGGCCCCGGTACAGCATGCCCTCGAAGCGTCTGATCTGGAGTCTTTCTTCGATGGAATTGTGCCGTTGCAACTGGAACGCTCCGACATAGCTGGGGCTTCGGTGCTGGTGATGCAGAATGGCGAAGTGCTGCTGCGCAAGGGCTATGGATATGCGGACCTTAAGAGCAAGAAACCGGTCGATCCTGGGACTACTATCTTCCGTCTGGCATCGATATCCAAGCTATTTACCTGGATTTCTGTGATGCAGCTCGCCGAGCGGGGAAAACTCGACCTCGATGTGGACGTGAACCGCTATCTCGATTTCCAGATTCGGCCGGCGTTCTCGAAGCCGATCACCTTGCGCAGCCTGATGACGCACACCGGGGGATTCGAAGAAGAAATCCGCGACATCATTGTTACCAATCCGAAGCAGTCGACAACCCTCCGCGACTTTCTCATCCGCAACCAACCGGAAAGGATATTCGCTCCTGGCACCGTTCCGGCGTATTCCAATTACGGGGTGGGCCTGGCCGGTTACATCGTGCAGCGGGTGAGCGGGCAGCCCTTCGAACAGTACGTCGAACAGCACATTTTCACGCCGCTCGAAATGGTGCACTCAACGTTTTACCAGCCTCCGCCAACGGCGCTGCGGAGGTTACCATCGGAAGGTTACCCGGCGAACACGGAGAAGCCTCCCATTGGCTTTGAGATCTTTAATCCGGCGCCGGCGGGAGGAATATCTTCAACCGCCGTAGACATGGGCCGTTTTGGCCAAGCGCTGTTGAACGGAGGAGAACTCGATGGGAACCGCATTCTGAAGCCAGAGACGCTGGCGGCCATGTGGACTCCGCAGTTCCGCGCCAGCGATCAGATGCCACCGATATGCATGGGCTTTTATGAGACGTGGCGGAACCATCTGCGCTGGATAGGCCACGAGGGCGACCTGGTCGCGTTTCATAGCCTTTTCATGCTCGAACCTTCGCGGAAGCTGTTGCTCTTTGTCTCGTATAACTCTGCCGGGGGCGGAGCAAGACCACGGCCGGAGATCATCGACATGTTTACCGATCGTTACTTTCCTGGCCAGGCCACGCAATCCTTTGTCGCACTGCCGCGGAAGGAATTAAATGCAATCGAAGGTGTATACCAATCAACCAGGAGAGCAGATAGCACCAAGCTGAAGCTGCTCTCGCTGCTCTCGCAAAGGATGGCAACCGTCGATAAGGAGGGCGCTCTTCATTTAGAAGACATCAAGGACCTGCGCAATCATCCCATCAAGTGGAAGCCGATCGGAAAGGATCTTTGGCGGGAGATTGATGGCCAGCGGAGAGTATTCGCCATCCGCGATGAGGCGGGTCAGATCGTGCGGCTTGCCTATGATTTCCCCGGGGTTCAAGCGCAGCGGGTGCCATGGTACGAACACAAAGGGCCTGTACTGACGGCGGCCGGCGCCTGCCTGGTCGTGCTGGTGCTGGTTGTTCTTGCTCCTCTTGTCCGGGCGGGCAGGAGAATGCTTTTACGCCGCCGGCCACGCCCTTCGCCACAGCCTGGCACCCATTGGCTGCCGCTGACGACGCAAGTAGCTGCGGGGCTGTGGGTGGCGTTGCTCACGAGCATCAGCATCATTTCGATCGTGGTTGGCGGCGAGGACGCGATGCCTCCGACTTCCGCTTGGGATAAATACTTCGTGCTGATCAATATCGTGACTGCGGTGGCGATCGGGTTCAGCCTGGCGGCCGCATGGTCGGCGATTCGCATTTGGCGCCATACCGCTTTGCGGAAAATCAGCATGCTTAAGTATTCGGTGGTGGCGGCCGCTTGTTTGATCCTTTCCTGGTTTTCGATCCATTGGCATATTGTTGGTCCGGTACGAATTTAGATCGCTTCGATCCGGTCCTTCACGATGAACCAGTAAGACAGCGCGCCCAGGGTGGTGGCCAGGGCGCAAATCATCAACGCAATATTGAAGGAATGGGTATGATCGAGCAGCCATCCAGTGATAATCGGTGCCAGCGAGGCACAGACAAAGCTGCCGAAGTTTTGAATCGCGCCGACCGAAGCGACCATGTGGGCAGGAGCCATTGCCTGGGCCAGTCCCCAGCCTGAGTTGCCGGCAAAGTAGATGAAGAAAATGGCCGTGCTTACGCAGGCGACCGCTCCGGTGGCAGTGGCAGCATGGGCCACCGCGAGCGTGCTCATCGCCGAACAAAACATCCCCCCGACGATAAGAATCTTGCAGGCAACGATGGGAGCATGGCCGCGGCGGATCAAGCGATTGACGGCGCCCCCACTGACTACCGAACCGATGGTGCCGAAGAGATAGGGGATGACGGCGACCCAGCCGGTCCTGGCGATGGTCAGGTGCCGTGCCGCCTGCAGATAGCCGGGCAGCCATGATAGGTAGAGCCAGGTAGTGTAGTTGACTCCGCCGAAACCCAGCATCATGCCCCAAACGGTACGCAAGCGAAACAGCCGCTTCCATTGGCGCAGCGACATTTCGATTCTTGGCCGCTCTGTTTCGAGGCCGAGAGACTCGGCCTCGGCTGGTGTCAGGAGAACACTTGCGCGGTCACGGTAGAGCGGATACCAGGCGAGCGAAAGCAGCAGGCTGAATAGCCCGACGCTCACAAACATCGCCCGCCAGCCGAAGGCGAGCATAAGCACGGTCAGCACAGGAGGGGCCAGGGTTACGCCCAGGGTGTTCGAAGCTGTCAACAGCCCCGTCGGCAGGCCGCGATCGCGGGCCCCGAACCAATCGTTCATCACCTTCACGCCACACGGCATCATGGGCGCTTCCCCCACGCCCAAGCCGATGCGTGTGGTCATGAAGCCGGCGAAACTGCTGACCAGGCCGGTAGCCATCTGCGCCAGGGACCAGACGAACATGCCGGCGGCCAGAATCACGCGCGAACCGAGGCGGTCGAGCATCAGGCCAATGGGCAACTGGGCCACTCCGTAAGCCAGCGAAAAGGCGGAGAGCAGCGCTCCGATCTGCGTGCCGGAGAGGCCCAGGTCGGCACGGATGCTGGTGTTCGCAATGGAGAAGGAAGTGCGGTCGAGATAGTTGACGATGCCGGCAAGAAACAGGAAGGACACGGCAAAAGACCGCATGCGGCGAACACGCGACGGCCTGGGATGTACAAGAACCTCAGAAGCCATAGGCCAGTTATGATCGCAGACGGGGAGCGGGATGGTCTATTCGATCACCACCGTGGTTTTGATCATTACCGTCGCCGCCTGGTTGGTGTGGGCGCGCAAAGGCTTGTCGTCGTTTGGCTGGAAGCAGTGGATCCTTCGCGTGGTGGTCGCGCTGCCCCTGCTGGTTTCGGGGTTTGCGCACTTTACCCGCACCGCGCTGATGGCGACCATCATTCCGCCCTTGTTTCCCTACCGCCCGCAGCTGGTCCTGGTCAGCGGAGCGATGGAACTCGCCGGCGCCGTGGGCCTGCTGCTGCCTGCGTTCGCGAGCGCCGCCTCTGCCTGTCTTGTGGCATTGATGATCGCCATCTTTCCGGCCAACGTGTACGCCGCCAATCAGTCCGTGGGCGGTTTGCGCATGCCTGGTGTGCCGGTTCGATTAGCGATGCAGGTTATTTACATCGTGCTGCTGTTGATCGCGGGCTGGGGAATTCCAAGGAGCCCGAGAAAACTCTAGGATCAAGATCTTGCCGTGCAAATGAATCCCGGGTGTCCCACATCTCGCTCCTTTTTTGAGATGTGGGATACCACAGACCTTGACCGTCCGCCGTGGAGGACGAATCGAAAGTTAGGGAATGCGCCGCAGCGGAATCCCACATCTCGCAAAAAACAAGCGAGATGTGGGGCACCCGGGGTTCCGTGGTCAATACACAGTTTTGCAGCGATCCAGTACTTAGTTGCCTTTGGGCATGAACTGCAGGGTGTAGGCGATGGTGGGATCGAACGGTTGCTTGATAACCTTCAGGTCCAGGAGTTGCTGGTACATGCTTGTCCAGCGTGCAGGATCGAACCGGCCCAGGTCCGCTCCGTTGGGATCGTCGCCGGCGATGAAGTGCTGATCCCTCAGGGCCTCGTAGCTGAACTTCATCTGCGGCACGCTCATCGCAGGGTTGAGCTTGGCGATCGCCGCATTGATGTCATCCGGATGAACCAGGTAATCGCGCCAGCCACGGAGCGAGGCGCGCACAAACTTAGCCACGGTTTCCGGATGTTGTTGCAGAAAGGAGCGGGAGGTCAGGAACACGCGGTAAGGGTTATAGCCCGCTTCGCTGATGAGCATGGTGCGCACCGGCACTCCCGCCTGGCGCACGAAGAAGGGCTCGGAGGTTACAAAAATCTGTTGGATATAACCGGGGTCCTGGAGGAAGTTGGCTACGCTATAGGTCGCCGGGATCTCTCGCACATTCTTAAGTTGGTATCGCTTGACCAGAAACTCAAACCAGGTCGACAGGCCAAGCCTGACTGCGACCGCGTGGCCATCCAAATCCTGGAAGTTATGAACGGGCGAATCCTTGTGCACCATGAGGGCCTGAGGATCGTGTTGCATGGTCGCTGCCACCGCGACCAACGGCAGACCATTGCCGATTACCTCCAGAACATGATCCGAGGAGGCCATGGCGAACTGCGTTGCGCCCACGGAGACCTGCTGGTCTCCATTGACATAAGGCCCTCCGGGAAGAATGGTTACATCCAGACCTTCTTCTTTGTAGTAGCCGCGAATCAGCGCGTCATAGAATCCGCCGTGTTCGGGCTGAGGATACCAGTCGGTTTGCAGCGTTACCTTGGTGAGCCCGCTCGCTGCTCGCTGCTTTCCGCAGCCCCCAAGCAGCAGGCAGATGCCGAGCATGCCCGCGCCGATAGTTCGTAAAGTCACGATCTCTCCCCCAGGCTGGCCGCGAAGGCGAGCAGCCGGGCGTCGTTGCCTCGGGCTGCGATTAACTGCACTCCTCCCCCGGGTGCTGCCAGGGTGACGGTGGGGGTACCGGCCAGGCTGGCCGGCGTGGTGTAGCGCAAAATCTTCGGCCGCGTGGCCGAGTGATCAACGCCGGCTCTGAGAGCGCTCATTGGTGCACAGGGCAGCATGAGAAAGTCATGCTGGGCAAGCAAATCATCCATCCGCTCGCGAAACGCGGCATGGCGCTGGCGCAAATCATCAACCGTGGCGGCAGAGAGCGAAGCGCCCCAGGCGAGCCGTTCCGCGATCGGCTTCTCAAAGTGCTCATAGTTCCCGCGATGCAACGCGGACGATTCATGGCCCTGGATGCCCAGGAAAATCTCCCGCGAGTCGGTCCAGAAATCAGGGTCAAAGGTCGTGATCCGGGCACCGTGCCCCTTCAGCTTTTGCTGGCAGTCGCGGTACACCTTAAGAACGGCCGGTTCGCAATCGTGCAGGAAGGACTCTCCCACGGCGGCGATGGTCACTCCTTGCGGCGCCGCCACTCGTGGGACGCCAAACAGCGCAGCTGCAAGCACAGGCCCGTCGCGCAGGTCGCGAAAGAGCCATCCTATGGTGTCGAACGAAATCGCGAGGTGGGTGCCGCCCTCCCACATTTGCTCGCCGCCGAGGCCCAGCGTCGAGCGATAACCGGCCAGCCCGCAGAGCGCCGCCGGCACGCGAATGGAGCCTCCGGTGTCAGTACCGATCGCGGCCAGGGCAGAGCCCTCCTGTACGCTGGCCGCGCTACCGCTGGACGAGCCCCCGGTGAATAACTGCGGATCGCGCGGCTGGACGCAATCACCGTACTCGCTGTTCTCGCCGGTGATGCCGTAGGCCAGCATATGGAGATGGGTCTTGCCCATAATCACGGCGCCGGCTTGCCGCAGCCGCGCGGCCACGGCTGATTCAGCCCGTGCAATGCCGTTCTTTTGCGCATAGAAACGGGAGCCGCAGGTTGTGGGGTAACCCGCGACGTCGAAGCAATCCTTGATGGCAACCGGAACGCCGAATAGCAGTGGCCGCTGCTCCGGCTGCGGAAAGCGAGCGTTGAGGGCCTCTGCTTCCGCCAGGGCGCGTTCCCGGTCCATCGCCAGATACACATTCCTGCCGGGATTGCTGTTGGCGCGGGCAAATGCTTCCCGCGCCAGCGCAACCGGCCCTTTGGTGGACAATGAGTCTTGCAATTCAGTCAAAGGAGACATCTGGGTTCGTGTATACCACGCACCCAACCCGCAGCGAAAATGATTTAAACTGCCCCATGAACGTCGAACAATTGACTGTCCGTGACGCTACCGCGGTGGATGAAGCCCACCTCAAAGCGCTGGTCAAATTTACCGGCCTTAGTTTCCGTACTCCCCGGCCCGTGCCATTCGGCGCGCTGATTGTTGATAGCCAAACCGGAGAGACGTTGATGCAGGCGCGGAATGCCGTGTCCCGGGAAAACGACCCTTCTGCCCACGCCGAGCTGCGCACCGTGCGCCTGGCATGCAAAAAGCGCAAGAGCTATTCGCTCCGCGGATATACACTTTATTCCACCTGCGAACCTTGTCCCATGTGCATGGCCAATGCCCTTTGGGCAGGTCTCGACCGGGTGGTCTACGGGGCAACCATCGAGGACGCGAATCGGTATTGCCGCCAGATCCAGATTCCGGCCGCCGAGCTTGCCCGGCGAAGCGACATGCAATGCATCGTAACCGGGCCCGTCCTGCGTGAACTCTGCAACACCCTTTTTGCTGACCCGCGGATGCAGGGTGCGTTCGCCACCTGGGGCACCCGCAAGGAGACTGCATGACAACGCCGCTTGAAGTGTCCCTGGCCTCCATCGTGGGCGATCCTGAGCGGGTGTCGAGCGCGCCTCAGGTGGTGAACCGCCTGTCTCGCGATTTTTACTGGTACTCTCCGGTGCTGCGCAAGCAACTCGATGGCAAGATTGCCGACGTCGTTGTTCACCCACTCACGGTGACGGAAATTCAGGATGTACTGCGTTATTGCTACGCCAACGATGTTCCAGTGACGGCGCGGGGCGCCGGAACAGGGAACTACGGCCAAGCGGTGCCGCTGCACGGAGGAGTGCTTCTCGACCTGTCTCGGATGGATCAGATTGAATCGATCGGCGCTGATGGGGTGGTGGTCTGCCAGCCGGGTGTGCGCCTGGGAGTGCTCGAAGGCGAGGTCCGCAAGGTGGGATGGGAACTTCGCTGTTATCCCTCCACCGTGGTGAAGGCTTCGGTGGGAGGCTTTCTGGGCGGAGGTTCGGGGGGCATTGGCTCGGTGGCGCATGGGGGCCTGCGAGACTTCGCCACCGTGCGTGCCATTGACGTGGTCACCATGGAAGACCCGCCCCGTGTCGTCTATCATGAAGGAGAAGCTATTCACGAGATCCTGCATGCCTGGGGCACCAATGGCATCATCACTCGCATCTGGCTGGCTCTGGCCCCTGCTGTGGAGTGGGGACAATGCGCCGTGGCCTTCGATACTTTCGACCAGGCCTTCGATTTCAGCGAGCGAGTCGCCACAACTGAAGAATGGACCAAACGGCTGGTCACGACTTTCGAGTGGCCTATTCCTGCCTTCTTCAGCCCGGTACACACCCTGGCGCCCAAGGGCAAGGCGCTGATATTTTTTATGATCGCGGAGAACCAGCGGACCAGACTGGAGACCGCCGCCCGCGACGCCGGAGGTGTGGTGACTTTCTCCGCGCCCTACGCGGGCTTGCGCACGGTGCCCTTACTTTCCGACTACACCTGGAACCACACCACGCTGTGGGCAATGAAGTTCGATCCGGAGTACACCTATCTGCAATGCGGCTTCGACGCGGTGGCGGCCCGCAGTCAGTTTGCCCGGCTCAAGCAGCACTTCGGCGACGAATTTTTATTTCACCTCGAGTTCATAAAGAATGCTCAGGGCGTGGTGTGCCCGGGGGCGATTCCCGTGGTCCGCTTTAGCACGGAAAAACGGTTAAACGAGATGATCGATTATTGCCGCGAGATTGGCGTGAGCGTGGCGAATCCGCACGTGAATAACGTTGAAGGCGGAGGCCGCTATCGCAGCGACAATGTGCAATTGATGGCCAAACACAAATACGACACCAAGGGGCTTTTGAATCCGGGCAAGATGGTCACCTTCGAACGGCACTCCGCCGGAGCGCCACTATCGTGAAGAGCTGGATTCCAGATGCCCGCAACTTTGCCTATCTCACCTGGAAGCAGGTGGATGCTCTTCCCCGGGAGACGACCGTCCTGGTATTGCCCACGGCGGCCATCGAGCAACACGGCCCGCATCTTCCGCTGGCTACCGACACGCTGATTAACAGCATTCTCCTCGGTGCTGCGCTGACGCGGTTGCCGCAGGAGACACCGGTCTATGCGCTGCCCGCAATCTGCTACGGCAAGAGCAACGAGCATATTGGTTTCCCCGGAACGCTCTCCGTATCTGCTTCGACCTTCATGAGCGTGGTGCGCGATCTGGGCGCCAGCATTGCCTCCGCCGGCTTCAAGAAGCTGGTGCTCTACAACACCCATGGAGGCAACTCATCGCTGGTGGACGTAATGGCGCGCGACCTGCGGGCGGAGTTTGGCCTGCGCGTCTTCTCGCTCTTTGGTTCTGCGGGCGCTGCCTTCACCAGCCTCGGCGAGCAGGAGCGTACGTATGGATTTCATGCGGGCGAAGTCGAAACCTCATTCCTGCTCAGCGCCATACCGGAGCTGGTTCACCCGACCGAGTACACCGCGAACTATATCGCTGATATCACCAAGCCCGAGTTGCTGCGTCCGGAAAATGCCCCCGCGACCTTTGCCTGGCTGACGCGGGACATTGCGCCCAGCGGAGTCATGGGTGATCCCAACCCGGCGAGCGCAGAGAAGGGAACGCTCTGGATTGAAGAGGCAGCGAAAAAGGTCGCGGCTGCATTGACCGCCATGGCGGCATACGAGAACTGGCATAAACCATGAACTCGACTTCCCCAGAGGCTTTAGAGTTTGCGTAAGAACAAATTTGGGTGCCCCATATCTCCCAACGCTTTTGTTGAAGGTGTGGGAGAAGAGGCTAATGACTGCCTCTATTCCCACTGGACCGCGCGTGCGCTTTTCTTCAAGGAAAGGCGCATGAACTTCGTGGAAACCAATCGGCTCCGCAGGAATCGGGGATATGGGGCATCCAATTTTGTCTCCAGGTCGGTTTCGTTTGTTGGTTAGCAATTTAGAGTGAAGAGTCATGACCAATGATTGACTGCGGCTCCGGCGTTCGTCTCGAACGCGCCCTGCACTGCACCATGTCTGACGGCGTTGTACTGGTCTCCGATCACTACTATCCCCCCACGCCTGGTCCGCACCCCACCCTGCTCATGCGCCAACCCTACGGCAGGGATATTGCTTCGACGGTGGTATATGCTCACCCGGTCTGGTTTGCCGCCCACGGCTACAACGTCGTCATCCAGGATGTACGGGGGCGGGGCGATTCCGAAGGTGAGTTCTATCCCTTTCGCAGCGAGGGACGTGACGGGGCGGATACCATCCGCTGGCTGCGCACACGCAGTGAATGCAATGGCAGTGTCGGCATGTATGGCTTCTCGTACCAGGGCATGACGCAGCTGCTCGCCGCGGCCGAGCAGCCGGAAGGTTTGGTTTGTATCGCTCCCGCGATGACTGCGTACGATCTTTATCATGGCTGGTTCTATCGCCAGGGCGCGCTGCGGCTAGCGTCAAGTCTGGGTTGGGGCTTGCAAATGTTGAAAGCAGATGCCCGGCGGCGCAAACTACGTGCCGCCAGCGATGGGCTGGAAAAAGCCTGGGCCGATTTGCGCAGCCAGCCTCTGGTCACGCCCTATGGATTGCATCCCCAGCTGCAACATGAGGGAATGCCTACTTACGTGCGGGACTGGTTCACTCACGATCTACCCGATCCTTACTGGTCGGCACTGGATGTGAGCGAATCTGTGGCGCGGATTGCGCTGCCCGCACTGCACATCTCAGGCTGGTTCGATACTTATTTATCGGGCAGCGTGGCCGGCTTTCTTGCCTTGGCCGCGCATGCAGAACACCAATACCTGGTTGCCGGTCCCTGGGTTCATATCCCGTGGGGCGAACTGATCGGCGAGCAGAACCTGGGCCCCGAGGCGTTGCTCGATACCGATTCGCTGTTGCTGCGCTGGTTCAACCATTGGCTCAAGGATAGCGGCGAGTTTGCCCGCGAGCCGCGAATCCGCCATTTTGCCTTAGGCGCCAATCGCTGGTTCGATGCGGAAAGATTCCCGGCAGAGAGCGTCTCCTTGTACCTGCATAGCAAAGGCCGGGCTGACTCGCGGAAAGGAGATGGTACGCTCTCGACCACTGTTCCCAGCTCCGCGGAGCCGCGCGATATTTTTGTCTACGACCCGGAGGTCCCGGTTCTTGCTCCAGGAGGTCCGTCGGCGCTCGCCGGTCCCATCAATCAGGCTCAGCTTGAAACCGGCAACAACCTGCTGGTGTATACCGGTCGCCCCTTGGCGGAACCGGTGCATGTACTGGGATCACCGCGGCTCACGCTCTACGGTGTGACCTCCGCTGCCCATGCCGACTTTACCGGCAAGCTGGTGAGGCTGCGCCCGAGTGGTCATGCCGATTTTGTTTGCATCGGCATCGCGCGGTCGTCGTATCTGTTTCGCGCATCCGGTTACAGCGCGGATGCTATTCACCGCTGGGAGATCTCGCTCGAGCCCACTTCATGCGTCTTTGCCGCCGGCGATGCGATTCGGCTGGAAGTGGCCAGCAGTGCCTTTCCCTTGTACGACCGTAATCCATCGACCGACGTGCAGCCCTGGCTTGCGGATTCGTGGAACTGGCAGCGCTCGACCCAGATGGTGCTGCACGACACGGAGCATCCCTCGCGGCTGGATCTGCCAGTGGTGGCCTCGTGAGTTCGGAATTGCGAGTGGCGCAAGTCACCCTCTCCGGCGTGAGCAAACGTTATGGGAGCGATCCGCCAGTGCTGCAGCAGGTCGACCTCACCATCGCCAAGGGTGAATTTGTCAGTTTGATCGGTCCGTCCGGCTGCGGCAAGTCTACCTTGCTCAAGCTGATCTCCGGCCTCAGCAATGCCAGTTCCGGCAGCATCCTGGTCGACGGCATGACCCCGGTCAATGCTAGAGAGACCATTTCCTTCATTTTTCAGGACGCGACCCTCCTGCCCTGGCGCACCGTCACGAGCAATGTAGGCCTGGGGCTGGAGCTGGAGCACGTCAGCCGAGAAGTCAGGAAAGAGAAGGTGCAGGCGTTGCTCGAGCTGGTTGGTCTCACGCACGTGGCGCGATCCTACCCCCGGCAGCTCTCGGGCGGCATGAAGATGCGCGTTTCCGTCGCCCGCGCCCTGGCCACCAGGCCCCGCCTGTTGCTAATGGACGAACCGTTCGGCGCGCTGGACGAGATGGCCCGCGATCGTCTCAACGAGGAACTGCTGCGCCTGCAGACAGAACAAAATTGGACAGCGGTTTTCGTCACTCATTCCGTCGCCGAAGCGGTGTTTCTTTCCACCCGCATTATTGTTCTGGCGCCTTCGCCGGGGCGCATCGCACAAGAAATTACGGTTGATCTCCCCTTTCCTCGAGCCAGTGTCACGCGCGAGAGTCCGCAGTTCGAATCGTTGGTGACCGATGTTTCGAGAGCTCTTCGCGGAGTGCACAGCGCATGAAGAAGTATGCCGTCACTCTGCTCAACGCCCTGGCCGTCTTCGCCGCTCTTCTGCTTTTGTGGCAGGGGCTCGACCTGCTCCTGCACCTGCCACCTTATATGCTGCCTCCGCCGCTTGCCGTCGGCCGGGCGGTGGTCGCCCGCTTCCCGTCGCTGGTAGCGTCGCTTGCCATCACTTCTGAGGAGGCGGCCGGCGGGCTGACAGCCAGTATCGTGGTTGGGCTGCTGATCGCGTTGGTTTTCGCACAATCCCGTTGGATACGGCGCATGCTGTACCCCTACACCATCCTGCTGCAGACGGTGCCCATCGTCGCCGTGGCTCCGCTGATCCTCATGTGGGTTGGGCCAGGCACATTGTCGGTTACGATCGTGGCCTTCATCATCTGCCTGGCGCCGATCATCGCCAACACCACACAGGGACTGATCAGCGTGGAACCGAATCTGATCCATCTGTTCCTGATGCATAATGCTTCCCGGCTGCAGATCCTCACCCGGCTTCGTCTTCCGCACGCTGTGCCTTCGCTCTTTGTCGGTATCCGTATTGCGGCCGGCATTTCCGTCATAGGCGCGATCACGGGCGAACTCTTCGCCGGTTCCAGCAGGGTGGGTGAAGGCGGCCTGGGCTACTCCATCCTGTACGCCAGCGCCCAGCTGCAAACGGATTATCTCTTTGCTCTGGTCCTGGCCGCGACCGTGCTGGGTTTTGCCTTTTTCTTCCTGGTCATGTTTCTGGAGTGGTATTTTCTGCACAACTGGCACGAATCGGCGAGGACAATGACGGATGAATAGGAGACGCAACGATGCTTCGTCTGGAATCTGAAACCGGCTGGTGGCTGGTTACCCATGTGGACCATGCGCATTTGGCGGGACAGTTCGCGGACCAATGGGGTAACGAACTGTTCCTTGCTCCTGAGCCGCGTGACCGGGTGTTACGCGGCATCAACACCCACGACGATGGCTGGGCGGCGCGCGATCAAGAGCCGCAAATTACACGGCAGGGAAAGCCGAGTGCGTTTTCCGTGGAGCTGGTGGGCAAATATTCGGCATTTGAAGAAATAGATCTCGCCGACTATCTCGCGGTGCGCGAGCGGGCCGTTCGTATGGTGGCCGAGGCGGATGCCTATGCCGCCCTGCTGGTTTCCATGCACACTTACAATCTGCTTACTGCGCGTGCCGATCGCACTACGATTCAGCCGGACCAGCTTCCGCTGCTCGATGCATTTCTGGCTCGGCAGTTGGAGTTCCAGCAGGATTTGCGGGCGCGGCTGGCTGGGGATAAGCAGCTTGCGCCGGAAGAAATCTCGCCGTCGCGGATTGACAGTCACTTTCGTCTGCTGCAGGCAATGGACAACCTGTCGCTACTGAGTTGTGTCGACTTTGCGGGACCGGCAAGTCTGCTGCATCCTCTGGCTCTGCGCGACGGCAGTGAAAGCCGGGTTGCGGTCGAGTGTCTGGGTGAACGCCACTTTCGGCTCGCTCCGTACCCCTTCGCCGCATCACCCCTGGTATTCGACCTGCCGGCGCGGCACGTAGACGGCAAGCTCTTCACCAGCGCTGAGGAACTCCAGGGAAAATTTCACCAAGCCGTCCCGGTGCCATTGCCGGTCACGGTAACGCGGTAAATACAGGGGGAGAGAGTGAATCGAACGAGGAGCTTGTTTTTCGTAGCCTTCCTATTGTCTTCCGCGCTTGTCGGGATGGCACAGCAAAGTTCCGCCAGACAACTGGTAGAACGTCAGGCGAGAGCCTGGGAGAAAGAGGATTTTACGCCTGCCGCCTCTGACTGGCTTCCCACTGCGGTATTGACCTCGCCGGAAGGCAACACGCCCGCTGCCGGGATGCAGGCCTCCATGAAGGACTACTTCAAGGACTTCAGCGATCTGCACGTCACCATAAAAAATGTCTTCGCCTCGCCCGACGGCAACAAGTTGGCCATTGAGTGGGATTGGGCGGTAACGCGGAAAAAAGATGGCAAGCGAGGGACCTCGCATGATGCCATCATCGTCGACCTGGTGGGTGACAAGATTGCTTCCTGGCGTGAGTATTACGACCCCGCCAGTTCGGTCGAAGGGAAACCGTAACGTCGACCAGAGTCCCCGCGCTTGCGATAAGCCCAAAAGCGGACAGAGCCCGTCCACTCCGCTCCCCCGGATTTCCTGTTGATCTTATTGGCGTTCATGCGCCTTTCACGGAAAGGCGCATGAACGGCCTTGTCCAGATCTGCGTGGCAGGAAATCCGGGTACGCACCGGTCGGGATGACAACTCTGTTGCAGACCAGCTTTACCAAACAAAAGAGCCGGATGGCCAACTACGCCATCCGGCTCTTACTTAACATCGAGCCAGGCTAGAAGGCCAGCTGCAGCGACATCTGAATCTGCCGCGGGCTGCCGATGGCGTGGGTTACGTAGCCAAGACCGCTGGGGCAGTTATAAAAGCTGGTGTTGGTCTGGTTGCCGGTGGAATCGCATCCGGTGGGTAAGGGGGTCTCGCCCAGGCCCGGGAATGTATTGAAATTCTGATTCTGAAACACCTCATTGCCGGGGATGTCGAAACTCGTAGTGTTGGTCAGGTTGTACACGTCGAAGGTGTATTTGAGGCTGTAGCGTTCGGTCAGGCTGGTCATCTTCACCAGGGATATATCCGACCGCTTCTGAGAGGCCTGGCGGAAGATGTTGCGCTGACCGCTGGTGAAGTCGGTCTCGAATGCATCTCCTGCGGGAATCGCGGAAAATTTGGGGCTGGATGCGGTTACAAGAGGAACAGTGAAGCATTGCGGGTTGAGGGCGGGAAGGTAGTTCACCCCGAAAGCGCCGGAGTGCCCGGTCTCCGCTTTTTTCGGAGAGCATTGGGAGTAGTTCAGAGGCACGATGGGATTGGTGACGCCGTCGTAGACGCTGTAATAGAGACTGCCCACGGCGCCGCTGTAGTCGACAACGCTGAACGGTTGCCCGCTCTGCAGCACAGTCAGGCCGACCAGCGACCAACCATCCGTGAGACGGCCCTTCAGCGTGTCTTTGCCGTAGAAGCTGGGCAGTTGATAAACGTAGTTGAAGTTGAATACGTGCGTGCGGTCAAAGTCAGAGGAGGCGTAACCGTTGCGGAGATTGAGCGGATTGTTGCCGTTGTAGAAAAGGCCAAGTCCGCTCTGCTCATCAAGAGAATGCGAATAGGTATAGGACGCGCCTACCTGGAGTCCATGGCTCATGCGCTTTTCTACATGGACCTGCAGAGCATTGTATGCACCGACGCCAGCGGCTTTATAGCTAATCGACTCGGCCGCATAACCGATATAGGGAACGCGAAGGTCGATATTGCCGCCCTCGTAGTTGTACAGTGCGGTTGTCCCGTCGCCCAAAGTAATAAAGCTCCCGTCAGGGTTCGTGGGAGTGTAGCCGTAGGAATAGTTCTGGGAGTGGATTTGTGCCGTAGGGGAGGCGATGTTGGGCTGGTTGAAGGGGACCGGAATCACCTCATGGCGGCTCAGGTTGCCCACGTAGCCGAAATCAAATGCTAAGTCGTTACGCGGCTGCCACTGAATATCCAGGGTGTAATTCATCGAGTAGGGCAGCTTATTTCTCCGGTCGTAGACGCCGAGGGAGACAGGAGCGGCTCCGTTGTAGATAGCGCTCGCGTTGGGCAGATAACTCGAAAAATCCGAAGCCTTGGGGTTGGTGGGGGGAGGACTTTGAACATTGGTGTATGGAAATTCCAGCGAGCCCGCGGTACCGCCGGCACACGTCGGAATGTAACCCTGGTAGAAAATTGTGGCGGGGCAGGTTTGAGCAGTGACGAACGGGACTTGCTGATTGGCGCCGAACGGTCCTCCGGTAACCAGGCCGATGGCGTATCCAGGCGAGAAGTAGCTAAACAGCTCTCCGCGGTCGTAGTACATGCCCATTCCGGCGCGGACCACGACCTTGTTATCGAATCGCGTGGGTTCCCAGGCCGCGCCGATCCGCGGCGCAAAACCCCACTGGCGGCCGGTGAGCGTGGTCTTGCTCACCCCCGCAGTTCCGTTCTTATTGTTGCCGGCAATGATGAAGCCGCTTTGCGTAGGACCAAGCGTACCCGGTGTCTCGCCGGTGGGAAGAGGACCGGTTGTGGAGATGTAGGAGTAAAGCGAGGGATCGAAATTGAAGATGCGGCCGTACTTCTCGCTCATGCCGCCGTCCCAGTCATAGCGTAGGCCGCCCGTCAACGTGAGGTTGGGCTTTATCTGGAACTTGTCCTGCAGGAACAGCCCAATCTGATTGGCCCTGAAGTAGCGGTTGGCATCGCCCTGCAGGAAGGTGGTGACGTTATAAGAGTCGTTGGGGGTGACGGCGCCCTGGAAGAATTGCCCCAGGTCTGCGCTGGCCACGCTACCCGTACCCGGGCGGCGATCGATGGTGTTGAGCTGGGTGAAGCTGTAGCTGCCGCCGAAGCCAATGGTGTGTTTTCCCTTGGTCCACAGCGCGTTGCCGGAGGGCTGCAGGCGATTTTGAAAGACGCCGGTATTCGATCCCTGTGAGGTGGCGTTCGGACCAATATTCAGCGTGTCGCTGATTCCCGGTACCTTGCTGCTGCCAAGCACATGAACAATGGAAATCCCGGGGAAGTAATTTGACCCGAAGGTGTCCATGGAGGCACTCGGGTAGCTTCCTCCCGGGATGTTCGAGGGTCCAAATGCCTGCTCGTTGGTGTTGTAAATCTTCTCCCGCAGGTAGCCCAGGGTTTGCTGTGTGCTGAGGTTCGATTTGACCAGATACGTGTTGTTGATGGAAAAGACCTGGGATCCAGCGTCAAGTTTCTGGTTGAAACCAGGAACGTTGGAGTAGGCGTAAGGAGCATTCGTGGGGTCGTGCTGGTAATAGTATTTGAGCGCCAGCGTGTCTTTCGAGGTGGCGTTGTAGTCGAGGTTAGCGACCGCCTGATCCCCGATGAAGTAGGCCGTTCCGGGGATGAAGGCATTGAAAATTTCGTTGGGCGCCAGGGTGACGTTCTGGGCGTTGGGTATGAGCCACTTGCCGGGTTCTCCCTTAACCGCAGGCGCATTGAATAAAGCGAGCGCGACTGGGTCGATGGCGCCCGGCACCGATCCTGCGCCGAAGGAGCTATTGGTGATGGCGGCCAGAGTCTGCGGGCTGCGATCATCGGTCAGGCCGATGGGCACGTCCAGGAATGAGTCGCCGATTTCGGCATCACTCACGTGCAGGTGCTGATAAGCCAGAAAGCCGAAGAGTTTGTCTTTGATGATGGGTCCGCCAAAGGTTCCTCCGAGAGTGTAGCGGTGCAGTTGCGGAACCTTATCGTTTGCGGGGACGGCGTTGTCCTGATTGAAGAAGAAGGGCGCGGCGTTCAGCCAGTTGGTGCCGCGATGCAAATAAAGATTTCCGTGATAGTTGTTGGTGCCGGAGGTGGTGCTGAGGTCGATGTGCGCGCCGCTGGTTGCGCCTTGCTGGGCGTCGTACATGGATGCGTTGACGCGTACTTCCTGGATGGTCTCCGGGGCAGGGCTGGGAAGAGAATTGCCAATAGCCAGGTAAACCGACGCGCTGGACTGAATAACACCGCCGGCGCCGCTGTTGCCAACACCCGTGCTGGGAGATACGCGCCCCGATGCAACCTGACTGGTGCTCTTGCCGTTGAACAGGTTGCTGGCGTCGACGCCATTCAACAGGAAGCTGTTGCTGGTATCGCGTTCACCATTGGCCCAGATAGGGGCGTTGCCCAGGCCGGAATTGACCCCGGTGCCGCCAGGTAGTTCCGCATTGACGCCGGGCGAGAGAATGGCTACGCCGGTAAAACTGCCGGTGGGCAGCGGGATCGCTTCGATCTGCGCCCTATCGAGAACATAGCCATTGGTGGTGTCGACGGCATTGAGCAGCGGATTCACGTCCACTTCCACGGAGTCAGCCACGGTGCCCACTTTAAGCTGCGCCGGAAGCGAGACGGTGCGGTCAGCCTGCACCAGGATTCCCGGGTAACGCTCGGACGAAAAACCTTCCAGGGTGAAGGTCACTGTGTATTTGCCGATCGGGAGGTCGTTGAGGGCGTACGTGCCCTGGGCATTGCTCTTCGCGGTGCGCTCAAGTGCCGTGCCTTCCGATGTGGCCTTCACCTCGACGCCGGGAATGGCGCTGCCTGAAGGGTCGATCACGGTTCCAGTGATTCCACCCAGGGTCTGTTGTGCCTGCATGGCCTGGGGCTCCAACAGGACGATTGAGAACAGCGCGACTACTGCTGAAAAAAGCTTTCTGGAATTCAGATACATCTTGGTTATGCCTCGCGTGAGAGAGAGAAGCTGGGACCAGACTCTAAGTTTTTTGTCTATGCGACTACGAGGTCGGTGCAACCAGAAAGGTCACGACAGGGTGACGGCCCAAAAATCAACCCAGGGGTGGATTGCAAGAAGCGTGTGTTGAGGATAGCCCAAAGTCGCGTGCGGAGCCAAGAAAATTGCGTCGGCAGCGTTGCACCAGGAAAGGTGCATCAGGGCAGCATGGAAACGTGGGCGAAAACGATGCGCCATCCTTCAGGAAGTCTTGCCCAGGTTTGGCTTTGCCGGCCGCGTGTCAGCTGCCCTCCGATCACCCGTTCGAAAGCCACGGTGATGCTGGCAAAGTCCTTGCCAAAGGCGACGATATCGAGCCGCTTGACAGTCCGCGCCAGGTTGGCGGGGGAACGCGCTTTGCGAAAAGCCTCAATCTCGCTGATCCCGTAGAGACTCTCGGTGGGTCCAAAGCGCGCAACGTAGGGCGAGGCCCAGAACATGCTTATGAGGGTCTCGACGTCATTCGTGACCAGGGCTTGCTCATAGCGAGGATAAAGTTCGCGCAGCTCGGCGACGGTTTCCGGGTCGTTGATCACCACGGCGGTCAGAACATCTTCCGCGTGGGCAGCACGCATTTGGGCATGGCCGCGCTCACTGTAATCATGGGTTCGTTGACCACCTGGCTTATGCGCAGTTTCATCGCCACGCTGCACAGCAGGTAAGCGTGAATGGGAGCAAACGACCACTTGGCGATCAGCAACTCCACCATGCGTTCGGTTGCGGTGCGGGCAGCCCGCATTGCGTCTGCATCCGACTCGACTACGATCCATGCATCTGCGGGCGCGTCTGGAGCATGCGATTCCGCTGATTCGAGCAATGGTCCGGAGAGCGGTTGCGCGCGGTGCACACGGAAGCGCAAAGATACTTCCGCCGGGCACTCGATGCCGTTAATGCAGACTTCGCCATCGCCTTGCGCAGCGTGGGCGTCGCCGGCGGAAAATAAGGCGCCGGGGTTCAACACCGGCAGGTAAAGCGTGGCTCCGGTGCAAAGCTCACGCACGTCCATATTGCCGCCGAAGGGGCCGGGCGGCCGGGTTCGGAACTCGCCGTCTTCCCCCGGGGCAACGCCCATGACTCCGCAGAAAGGACGCAGCGGGACTATGGCCGGTCCCAACGAAAGGCTAACCTCAGGGTCCAACGCCCAGTGAAAAAGAAACGGCTCACGAAACTGCTCCTTCAGGAAGCCGAGTCCGGGGGTCACGCTCGACCAACCCCAGCCGCGGTGTTCTACCTGTAACACTTGAATCTCCAGCACATCGCCCGGCTCCGCACCGTCGATGCGAATGGGGCCGGTCAACGCATGAATCCTGCCCCGGTCAATGGCCAGAAAATCTTCCACGCTCGCGCCTGGTTTTACCTGGCCGCCACTGGCGTCGAGGCAGCTCATGTGTACGGTGTCTCCGGATGAGATCGTCAGTCGCGGTTCGAGGGCGCGATTCCAGCGCGAATGGGTGGGCTCAGCGGTCAACCGGTGTTCGGCCATGGGTTCCTTATACTGCCACGATCATCTGCAGCTCGACCAGCGCGTTGCGCGGCAAGCTGTTCACTCCGATGGCGGCGCGCACGTGCCGGCCTGCGTCTCCGAAGATTGCGACTAACAGATCAGAGGCTCCGTTGATAACCGCGGGTGAATCGAGAAACCCGGCAACCGCGTTCACGTAGCCATTCACGCTGACGATCTGCTGTACCCGGTCGAGCGATCCCAATGCCTGCTTGAGCACCGCGAGCTGGGTCAAGGTACAGGCACGGGCCGCAGCGTAGGCCTCGGCAACACTTCGATCCACCCCGGCCGTGCCGGTAATCACTCCGCCGGCATTGGTAGAGATCACGCCGGCGAGATAGAACAGATTTCCTGCCGCCTTCGCGGAAAGGTAATTGCCTCCGGGCGCGGGCGGTTCCGGTAACGCAATCCTCAGCTCCAGCAGTCGACTCTCAGCACTCATGTGTTGGTAATCTATATCACTTGTTAGTATGAGCCAATGAAACGAGTGCTTGCCGCTCTCCTTATCACCGGCACTTTGTTATTTGCGGCGCAAACCACGCACCCTTCACGCCAAGCCCCGACCGACCTGGAGGTGGGCAGCGGTCAATTCATTTCCTACCAGGATTTGCTTCGCTTGCCCCAGGTCAGCTTCACCACCTCCAATGACTCCAATTTTCCCCAGCCGGCCCGGGTTAGCGGCGTCGCTCTCGACCAGTTGCGGCGTTTGTTCGGTTCGGATGCAGACATGGTCGTGGCCACAGCCGCAGATGGGTACCGCAGCAACTACCCGGCTGGGTATATCGCGGCCCACCATCCCGTGCTGGTGCTGACGGTCAACGGCAAATCGCAGGAGGGCTGGCCGAAGACCCACGACGGTGCTGAGCTGGGTCCTTACGTGATTGCGAACCCCAGCTTTACACCATCCTTCAAAGTGCTTTCCCACAGCGATGAAGCACAAATTCCTTTCCAGGTCGTGCGCATCGATTTCCGCAGCGAAAGCCGGGTCTTCGGCGCCATCGCGCCTCATGGTTCCTTCGCACCCGGCTCGCCGGTAATGGACGGATATAAGATTGCACAACAGAATTGCTATCGCTGTCACAACATGGGTGCTGAGGGCGGCCACATGGCGTCGATCCCCTGGCCCGTGCTCGGCGCTATGGCCGCAAGCAGTCCGGAATTCTTTGCCCGGTATGTACGCAATCCGCAGGCGCTGAACGCGCGAAGTAAAATGGCCGCCAACCCCGGATATGACGACGCGACGATGGCTGCGCTTCAGGCCTACTTTGCCACTTTTGCTGCAGGAGGACAACCATGATGACTCGTACCTCGAAGGCGCTGCTGCTTTTTGCCATGGGTTTCTATTACACGCTGGTAGTGTTTAACAACACCAACGACTACAACTCCAACCTGACGTTCGTCCGCCACGTTCTCCTGATGGATACCACTTACCCGGGCAACAATGGGATGTGGCGCGCCATTCACGCGCCCGCGGTTCCCATGATGTTCTTTGTGTCCATCGTCATCTGGGAAATTACGACTGGCGTTCTTTGCTGGTGGGCAGGTTTTCGCCTGATAAGCAATCTGCACTCCAGCGCGGGCACGTTTAACGCTGCCAAGAGGCTGGGAATTATAGCCCTGACGCTGAGCCTGCTGATGTGGTTGTCGGCCTTTCTGACCGTAGGCAACGAGTGGTTTTTGATGTGGCAGTCCAAGGAATGGAGCGGCGAGTCGGGCGCCGATCACATGTTCGCGATCGCCGGCATTATCCTGCTCTACCTGGTTATGCCGGATGTCGAAGGCCAGGCGTAGCCACGTGGTTCGGGAAGGACCTACTGTTTCATCAACCCTCCAGTAACGAGAGCCTGGCCAACGTGCTAGCCAGCACCTTGACCCCATTCTCGATCTCCTGCGGTGCGGAATACTCGTCCGGACGATGACTGACTCCGCCGCGGCAGGGAATAAATACCATCCCCACCGGGGCGATCCGGGCCATGAATAACGAGTCGTGATATGCGCGGCTGACCATCTTCTTATAGGCGAGTCCATTCTCCGCGGCAGCCCCAACCACGGCTTCGATGATGAGCGGTGAACAGGTGGCTGGAGCATCGGCGTTGATGGGGCTTACTTGGACCCGCACCTTTCGCTTGGCCGCCACGCGCGCGCAGGTCTGCTCAATCTCCCGCAGCACCTGGTTTCTGCGCTGCTCGTCGGTGTCACGGATATCGGCATCCATCTCTACCCGGCTGGGTATGCTGTTCACCGCTCCGGGATAGATAGTGCACTTGCCTATAGTGCCGCAGGTGTCGACCGAACCGGTTGCCAGCGCACATTCTTCAACTGCGAGCACGATCTCCGCAGCAGCGCAAAAGGCGTCCTTGCGATCGGGCATCAGCACACCGCCAGCGTGACCGCCCTCTCCCTCTATCCTGATGCGCAACGCGGCCGGCGCAGCGATGCCGGTGACAATGCCGATTGGCAAACCTTCCTTCTCCAGCAGCGGACCCTGCTCGATATGCAATTCGACAAAGGCGGCATAATAGCCATCCGGCAAGCGCACCTGGTCGAGTGAACCCTCAAAGCCGGCTGCCGCGCGCAATTGCGCCAGCGTGCTGCCTTCGGAATCTTTCAGGCTTGCGTCCGCGGCGCTATCCAGGCCACCGCTCAGCATCCGGCTACCCAGGCACCCCAGGCCGAAGCGGGTTGGCTCCTCCGCGGTAAAGAGCAGGAGTTCGATCGATCGCAGGGGCTGAAAGCCACTCTGCTGCAAAGCACGAATCGCCTCCAGCCCGCCCAGCACGCCAACCGTGCCATCGAATTTGCCGGAGTGGGGAATAGCGTCGATATGGGACCCGGTGCCGACCGCCGCCAACTCCGGCTGGGCCCCAGTCCAGCGGGCGAACATATTACCCACCGCGTCTTCGCGCACCGACAAGCCGGCCTCGCGGCATTGAGACTTCAGCCAAGCGCGTGACTTTTGATCCGCGTTTGCAAAGACCAACCGGGAGATGCCTGGCGGCGTGTCGTCAGAAAACGAGGCCAGGGTCTCGAGATCAGAAAGCAACCGGTCGCGATCGATGTGCATGCACTTACCTTCCAGGGAGGGGGTGACGATTCCAGTCTTTGTAGATCAGATACTTTGCCGGCGTCTTGCCCAGAGCACCGAACCACTGCGGGCAGTAGGGCGCCATCCAGATGAAATCGCCGGTCTGGACCGGATACCAGCAGTTCCCGAGCCGGTAGATGCCGCCGCCTTCAAGCATCAACAGCCCGTGCTCCATCACGTGGACTTCGACCAGGGACAGTGCGGCCCCGGGCTGGTAGCACATGGTGTTTACGGCGTAGTCCAGGCCCGGCGTAGTGGGCAACAACTGCTTCACCTGCAGCGCGTGGTCGCCATCCAGCGGTTGCGATACCACGTCGTCTTCCCGGCCGAAACACGCGGGCGCGGGGGGGTCGTGCAGCAGCGATACCGCCGGCTTCTCGATCACCGCAACGCGGCCTTTCGCCGACGCCTTCACACTATGCTGCTGGTTGGCGGGCAGGTGGGCATAATCACCCGGCCCAAGCTGGTGGGTTTGACTGCCGAGAGCCACCACTACCGTGCCTTCGAGCACATAGAGAAAGCGCTGTCCATGGGCCGGCCCCAGCGAGCCCCCGAGTTCGAACTCCGCCGTGTACTGGGTAAAGGCAGCTCCGAGGGCCGGTGCCGCATGCACAATGACGGTTACAGAAGCAAAACCGGGCAACGGGTTGCGGATAAAGGTGTCCGGCGTCTGGAGCAGATGGGTGGGTTGGCGGTCGCTGCGAGTGTGTCCCAGGTTATGCATGCGGAATGCTCTGTTCCTTACTTAAGCCTTTAGTCATAAGACGCAAAAATGCGAGACCGGCGGAAAGCGCGTTCTCCACATCCTGGGGGCGAACCGACTCCTTGGGATGATGGCTTACGCCTCCGGGGCTACGCAGAAAGATCATTGTAGAGGGTACGCGCTCGGCCAAAATCATGGCATCGTGGCCGGCGCCGCTGACCATGGAGAGCGGCGGAACCCCGATACTGCGAATCGCATCTGCCGCCAGCGCGCACATGCCGGCATCCATGGGGACCGCGGGCTGGTCCATCAGCATTCTGCTCGCCACCGTGAGGCCGCGCCGCTTGGCGGTCGACGCCGCCTGGGCGAGGAGACGATCCACGGCCCGGTGACGAACGGCGTCCTCTTCGTGACGCACATCGAGGCTGGCGCGCAACTGGCCGGCCACTACATTACCCGCTCCGGGGTGGGTGCGCAGATCGCCGACCGTGGCCACCAGGCCTGCCGTCTCGAGCGCCAAATGCTCCACTTCGCCCACCCATTCCGCTGCGCCCGCAACCGCATCGTTGCGCAGCCGCATCGGGGTCGTGCCGGCATGACTGGCCCGCCCGGTAAAGGTGATTTCCGCGCGGCTCTGGCCGACGATCGCGTGCACCACGCCAAGCGACATGTCTTCGCTTTCAAGCAAGATGCCCTGCTCGATGTGGAATTCGAGGAACCCAGCGACTTCATCGCCCAGCCGGCAGTCTCTTACCTTCAAGGGGTCCAATCCGAAGGACGTCAGCGCCTGGGCGATCGCAATTCCGTCGCTATCCTCGGTCGCCAGCATGGTGGAATCGAGACACCCCACCAGCGCCCGGCTGCCGATGAAGGGAAGGCGGAAACGCACGCCTTCTTCTTCGGAGAATCCGACCAGCTCGATGGCAAACGGCAACTTTTCTCCGTGCAGCGCCTCGATCAAAGCCAGGCCCAGCATCACGCCCAGCATGCCATCGAAGGCGCCGCCGTTGGGTACCGTGTCGAGATGAGAACCTATCATCAGCACCGGGCTCGCGGAATGAGAAGCAGGATAGCGTCCGCGGAGATTGCCTGCCGCATCGATCTCGACCGCCATGCCTGCCGCTTCCATCCACCCCTGCACCGCCTGCATGCAATCACGCATTGCGGGGGAGAGGAAGGTCCGCTTGATCTCTCCCGGCTCTTCCGTAAATTGGGCGAGATAGCGGCAGCGGGCAATGACTTCGTCAGCTCGCATAGCAGAGATTACCCATAACACTCTGTCGAAAAACATTTCCAGGAGAGGTCCGCGGAACTGCAGATCCCTCGACTGCGCTAGGGATGACAAAGGGGAAGGCGACGCTTCCATGGAGAGAGGTTGCTGGACGGAAGGTGTTTTTCATCACCTTGGGTGGGCCGCAGGCCCATGACCATTCTGTTCTGATCAAGGAACCCCGGGTGCCCCACATCTCGCGAAACACAAACGAGACGTGGGATCCCAAGGGTTCCTTTGCTCGAGAAGATTCCCGAATTAGCTTTCTCTGCATATGCGGGCCACGATGTTGCCATAGGGTTCATCGGTGGGCACGAAGATTTCGTTGGGATTTGTCTGCCCGAAGCGGGAGAGATCGACCAGCAGACAATGTTTATTGGGCATGGCCAGCTCCACGTCCATGATCTGCGGTGCGGCTTCAAGCCCTGCCTGGGCCATCGCATAGAGCGTGTGTTGCACCGACCTGCTGTCGTGCTGGGCAAAAGCATCGATCAGCGTCTCGCGCAGCTTGTTCCGCAGCTGGTCGAAGGGCAATGCTGCGGACTGGTATTTCCATTGCGCCCGCATCGAAGTTCCGAATAGGCGGTCCGCCGTCTCCGGTAACGTGGTCAGCGAATCGCGTAGATAGCCCTCGAAGCCTGAATTAGCGGTCTTGAGCAGCACCAGGTTCTCGATTCCCGAAGTGACAGAGGCGGTACCGTGTTGAGGACGCGTAACCGCCGTGGTTTGAGCCTCGCTCGAACCGCGAATAAAGGTCGAGGGATGCGGCTTACCCTGGACCACAGCATGCTCCCAGGGAGTGCTGGCGACGTTGATGGCGACGCCCTCGACCTGGGGATTACGAGCCAGCAAAAATTCGGCCAGCTCCAGGGCAAAATCTTCGATACACTCCGCCGTGCTTTCGCGGGCGCGCGAATAAACCGTGTTCTTCATCGTATCGGTGGGCAGGATCGCGCTGTTATCGCCCTTGGTGAAGCAGCTTTCGAAGTCGCCGGAGAGCAGCACTTCGACCTTCCATTCCTTCACGGTATGTAACGGACGATCGCGCTGCACCTTCATCACGCGTACGCTCGATTTTCCGTACGAATTCTCTGCCAGTTTCACCGGCTAGCTCCCCCTGTAAGTCGTATAGCCATTGGGACTCAAGAGTAATGGAACATGCAAATGGGTATCGCCGGGTCTCACGGTCACCGTGATCTCAACCGTCAGATATAACCCTTTGACCGATTGCCCCAGGTGATAGGTCCCGGTATCGAATCGCAGCCGGTATTGCCCTGGCAATAAAGAGCGATCAGGAGGGAGAAGGTTTACGCACCGGCCATCGTTGTCGGTCTCGTGTGTAGCGATCGTCTGCCAGTCGCCGGACGGTTCTGCATATTCCAGGGAAACCATCATGCCGGCCGCCGGCCGACCCAGGGCGGTGTCGAGGACATGGGTCGAGATGCGGCTCAAGCGGCCTCCCCGAGCCATTTGCGCAGGCGGAGCTGCATGATCTGTTGCTGCTGCGCGGCCGATTCCAACAACTCCTCCGCAGGGTTATTGGTCAGACGTTGCTCTAGTATGCGCAACATTTCCGCCGGTTGTTTACCGCTGGCGCACACGATAAATATCCGCCCAAAGCGTTCTTCGTACTGGCGGTGACCCTCTCGCATCCGCAGTAGGATAGCAGCATCGGCTTCTTTCATCTGGCTCTGCTCCGACCGCGACCACGCTACGGAGGCAGCCGTGGTCCTATTCTGCGCGTGCTGTTCTCCGATCCGTGGGTGGCTGCGAAAAGCCTCCAGCCAATCAGCCTCGGATACACTCTGCCAGCACTTGTCAGCGGCGGCGTATAGACTTTGCTCGTCCGCAAATGGGCGGATTGCCGCCAGTCTCGCCGCCCAGGCACGAGAGCCGCAGCAGGAGAGAACCTCAGCCGCTGCATCCTCGGGCGGCAGCGTATGCCAACGCGCCAGGACCGGATTCAAGCGAACAAGCCCTCGAGAAATTCCTGCAGCAGATTGCCCGAGACATGGAGCCGGTAAGCGGCGCTGGAACGAATGTCATCGATAGGAGCGACCTCGGCTTCCAGCGCTCGCCGGGCTTCGCTGATCAACGCCGGACTCCAGGCCCGGCCCAGCAGAACTTCTTCCGTGCGCCGCAGCCGCAACGGAGTCACCGCCATGCTGCCGATAGCCAACCGTACGTCCTCGATCTTGCTGTCCGACACTATGCCCAGCCCCGCCAGGCACAGCTTGGCGATGGCTTGCGCATTGCGGGTGCCGACCTTGCGCGAGTAGGAGTGGTAGTTTTCAAATCGCGGTTCGAGGGCAATGGCGCCGATGATCTCATCGGCAGCCAGCCTGGTTTGCTTGTAACCGGTGTGGAACTCGACATACGGGATACGCCGTGTTCCGCGAGCAGAAACCAGCAGCAGCGCGGCCTCGTAGACCATCAAGGCGGGAAGGGAATCGGCGGCCGGCGATGCGTTTACTATATTGCCGCCAAGCGTGCCGCGGTTCTGGTTGGCAATGCTGCCGGTCCACGATGCCGCCTGCGCAAGCAGGGGAAAATCCTGCGCTACCCGGGGATGATTTCTAAGGTCGGTGTAGGTGCATCCGGCGCCGATGATCAGCTCTTCTGCGGTGCTTTCGATGCGGCGCAACTCGGGTAGTCCCCAAAGGCTGACCAGCTTGCGCGCTACAAGCCTTCCTGCGCCGTACTGGACCATTAATTCAGTTCCGCCGGCAATCGGCAGCCAGACCCCGGGCTCTGTCGCCAGCAATTCCAACACCGCAGATAGTTTGCCGGGTGCTACTAACTCGTACTCTGATGGACGGGCCCTCATGTCCCTGAACCTGCAGCCTCAAGGACGGCGTTGAAGATGCGCGTATAGCCGGTGCACCGGCACAAGTTTCCTCCCAACCCCTCGCGAACCTGTTCCAGGGTAGGCGAGGGATTATGGCGCAGAAGATGAACCGTGGCCATAACCATGCCCGGGGTGCAGATGCCGCACTGCGCCCCTCCGCATTTAAGAAATCCCTGCTGTATGGGATGAAGGCTGCTGCCGTCGCTGAGTCCCTCAATGGTGCAAAGTGAAGCGCCATCGGCCTGCAGCACCGGAACCAGGCAGCTGTTGACCAGCTCCCCATTCATCAGCACCGAGCAGGAACCGCACTCCCCCTCGCCGCATCCTTCCTTGGTCCCGGTAAGGCCAAGCTCGCTGCGTAAGACGTCGAGCAGGCGCTCCATTGGATACACCGACACGGTGTGGGCGGCGCCGTTCACGGTGAAGGAAATTTCTCGGCGGGCGCTCATTGGCTTCCTTCCGCCGCCAGCGCGGTCTCGAGCGATTCCGCCGGGCGCTCGGGTTCCGATGTCAGTCCGCGGAATATATCTTCCGGCAGTAGCGGAATCGCGTTGAACTGGATCCCTGTCGCCTGCACCACGGCATTCACGATCGCCGGTGCGGGGCCGTCCATGGGCAATTCGCCGATTCCCTTGGCGCCATAGGGGCCGTACTGGTAAGGCACTTCTTCGAAGTACACCCGGATTGGGGGGATATCTTCCGCAGTGGGCATGATGTAGTTCGTCATCTGATTGTTGATCATCCGCCCGTCTTTCCAAATCACTTTCTCGTAAAGCGCGTAGCCGATTCCCTGGGCCACCCCACCTTCTATCTGTCCGCCGGCGAGAACCGGGTGCAGTACCTTACCAATCTCCTGCAAGGCGACAAAGTCATCGATGGTGACACTGTAAGTTGAAGTGTCGACCGTGACTTCAGCCACATATACTGCCCAGCCGTACGCGGGATAGGCCTCGCCGCTATACAGCTCATCATTCCAGAATATATTGGGCGCCGGTTCATAGCGGCTGAAGGACTGCAGGTCGCCGAATTGCTTGCGGTAAGCCTGGCACGCGGCGAGGAACTGCTCACGGCCAGCGGATGGCTCAAGCAGCCGGCTATCGACCAGCATTTGCCGCATTTTCAAAGCTGCGGTCTGCACGATTCTGCCGATGATCATCGCCGTGCGCGAAGCCACAGTAGGCCCGCTGTTGGGGCTGATGCTGGTATCGACCGGCGCCATGCTGACGTCGTCGTACTCGAGGCCCAGCGTTTCCGCGGCAATCTGGCAAAGGATGGTGTTCGTTCCCTGGCCGAACTCGGTACTCGATACCATCACGCGTACGCCGCCTGCCGCCGTTGCCTCCACGCCCACCAGCGCATTGAGATAGCGTTCTCCGGAGCCGGTAAAACCGGCGCCATGCAGAAAAGCGGCCATGCCGATGCCTTTCTTCTTCGCACTGGTAAGGTTGTGCGCGGCAAACTGCTTCACCTTGGTGTGGTAGCTGGTAAGTTCGAGTGCCCGATCGAGCATCTGATCCATGACGATCGGATCGTGGATGACCTGACTGGTCGCAGTGGTCATCCCCTGGCGCAACAAATTGCGCCGCCGGAATTCGTCGGGAGCCATGCCGATGGTCTGCGCCACATGATCCATATGCCGTTCCAACGCGAACAGACTTTGCGGAGCGCCGAAGCCGCGGAAGGCGCCGTGAGGCGGTGTGTTGGTGGCGTATGCCTTGGCGTTGACGCGGATGTTAGGCCAGAAATAAGGGCCTCCGGCATGGATGGTGCCGCGCGAAAGTACGGTCGAAGACAAAGTTGCATAGGCGCCGCCATCGGTGGCGAAGTCGATCTCGGCGGCGAGAAGCTTACCATCGGCGCTGACTGCGGTGCGGTGCCGGGTGCGCGAGGGATGCCGCTTGGTGGTGGCCGCCATATCTTCCATGCGGTCATAGATAATCTTGACCGGCCGTCCTGACTTCATAGCCAGCAGCGCAGCGTGACCGGCGATCATCGAGGGATATTCTTCCTTGCCCCCGAATGCGCCGCCAGTTTCAGCCTGTATTACGCGTACGCTTTCCGCGGGCAGCCCGGTGAGCGCGACCAGGGCTTTGTGCATATAGAACGGGCATTGCATCGAGCCCCAGACCGTCAAACCTGTGGTGTCGCCTGCCTGTGCGATCACTCCGTTGGGTTCGATGTACAGCTGCTCCTGCGCTCCGGTGCTGTATTCCCCTTCAACGATCCAGGCGGCGTCCTTCCACGCCTGGTCTACGTCGCCCTTTTCCATCCGGTAGCTCTTGAAGATATTGTCCTTGCCCCAGATGATGAGCTCGCGGCGTTCGCTTTCTTCAATGGTATGGAGCGAGGGCGCGGGCTTATAGGTGATGTTGACCGCTGCCACCGCAGCTGCCAGGGCATGCCGGTCGGGATGCGCCAGCAGCAGGATCGGTTCCTCCGGATGATTGACTACTCCGTCGGCCAGGCAGGGCTGGTCGTCCATGATCAGCGAGACGACATTGCGCCCGGGGATGTCTTTGGCGGTCACGATGGTGAACTCGTGCCATGCGATCCCTTCGCTAAACTTGATCTCTTCAATCGCGCCGCGGGCAATGCTACTGCGCACCGTAGCGCCGAAGATCATGCCCGGCAGGGACAGATCGTCGATATAGCGAGCCTGGCCGGTTATCTTGGCAGCGCCCTCCTTACGGGGAACGGAGACGCCAACGACGCGGGTTTGCAAACTGGACCTCCTATCAGCGATAAGCTTTGATTCTAGCCTCGCGGCGCTGTTCCATGCCGACGGGCGGGTCTGGGAATGAGCGTTCCTCAAAGACCGCGACCCCTCTTACGAATGTAGCTCGCACCTTGCCGTGCAATCTCTCTCCCAGGTAAGGGGATACAGGATGCCGATAATGCAGTTCTTCGGCGCGCAAAGTGAACTCGGCATCAGGATCGAATACCACCAGATCGGCGTCCCATCCCGCGGCGATCGCGCCCTTGCGTTCCTGGAGGCCGGCCAGCTTTGCCGGTTGCGCAGACATCCAGCGGGCTAAACACTCAGGTGGGAGGCCACGCTCACGCATCTCCGTCCAAATTACAGAGATGGCCACGCTTAGGCTGGCAATTCCTCCCCACGCCTGGCTGAAATTTCCTTCCTTCATCGATGGCGGGCAAGGCGAGTGATCGGTTGCGATCAGATCGATTACTCCATCGCGAAGCCCTTGCCACAGCGCTTCGCGGTTGGCTCGCGAGCGGATGGGCGGTGCGCACTTGAAGAGCGTGCCGCCGGTGGGAATACCTTCAGCAAAGAAATGTAGGTAGTGAGGACAGGTCTCGACCGTAATGGGCAAACCTTCCTCTCGCGCCCGGGCCAGATCATCGAGTGCCAGCGCAGTTGCCAAATGAACAATATGCAGCGGAAATGAATACTTGCGGCAAAGCCCGATGAGCATGCGGATGGCGGCCAGCTCTGCCTCATCGGGCCGCGAGCGCAGGTAAGTTGCGTACTGCTGCCAGTCGTCCGCGTCGCCGCCTTGGTACAGATGTTCAGCCAGCTCTGCGTGCACCAGCAGGGGCAGCCCGGTGCGGGCTAAGGTTGGTAACGCAGCCTCGAGTTCCTGCTTCCCGATCATGGCGAAACCGTCGATGCCGGGGTCGACCAGAAAGCATTTAAACCCTGCCACGCCCGCCTCCGCTAATGCGGCAAGGTGTTGCTGATTGAGGCCAGTCAATCCGCCCCATGGCGCCCAATCCACCCGGCATTGCCCAGCGGCCGCATTACGCTTGGCCTCGAGTGCGGCAACCGTCGTCGTTTCCGGCAGACAATTCAAGGGCATATCTACTAGTGTGGTGTAACCACCGGCCGCTGCGGCCCGGGTCGCGGTGGCGAAGCCTTCCCATTCCGTCCTGCCCGGTTCGTTCACGTGCACATGCGAATCCACCAGACCCGGCAGTAGTACCCTGTCACCGAATTGATGCTGCAGGGCCGCGCGCGGCGCGTCGCCGGGCTCGCGCACTGACAGGATTCGTCCCTGCTCGACGACAATCGCTGCCGGCCGCACGCCTTCGGGTGTAACCACGCGGCTGGAGATAAATGCCTGTGTCATACTTCGGATATTCGAGCACCCCTGTGGAGAGCGCAAGTGCAAAGTGAGAATGATTTCATGCAACTGGCCATCCGGCTGGCCACGGAAAACGTGCGCAGCGGAGTGGGCGGCCCCTTTGGTGCGGTCGTCGTCAGGAACGGAGAGGTCATTGCCACCGGGGTCAACCGGGTGACTGCGGACAATGATCCCACCGCCCACGCCGAAGTGAATGCCATCCGCGAGGCATGCAGAGCGTTGGGGACCTTTCAGTTGCCTGGATGCGTGCTTTACAGTAGTTGCGAACCATGCCCCATGTGCCTGGGCGCTATCTATTGGGTGCGGCTGGATTCCGTCTACTTTGGCAACACTTGTCAAGATGCCGCCGAGGTGGGTTTTGACGACCACTTTATCTATGAAGAACTCGCTGTGCCGCACAGCCATCGTAAGTTGCCGATGGTGCGTTTGCTGCCGGAGAAGGCGATCGAGAGTTTTCATGCCTGGCAGGAACACCACTCGAAAATTGCGTATTAGTCGGTTCCGCAGCTAAAACTCGGGTGCCCCACCCGGGGCTTTGTTACACCCTGCATCTTTGGAGGGTGCGGTTTTCTGTTGGTTCCTGGGGCGTCTTCCGTCTATGCTCCCGTATGAGCACTCGATTGCTGGTCCTGCTGTTTTTAGTTCTATCCGCAGCCGGCGCCCGTGCGGCCGCACCGATTCCCGTGAAAGTAGTAGTGATCGCGCTCTTTGAACCCGGAGCCGATCAGGGCGACACTCCGGGCGAGTATCAAAACTGGGTTGAGCGCGACCACCTCAACCACGTCTATCCCTTTCCCCAGGGGTTCCACGACCTGCGCATGAACGACCAGGGTGTCCTGGGAGTGCTGGCCGGGGTAGGGACGGCGAGGGCCGCCGCTTCCATTATGGCTCTGGGTCTTGATCCCCGTTTCGATCTCAGCAAGGCTTATTGGCTGGTCGCCGGCATCGCTGGAGCTGACCCCGCCGATGCTTCCCTCGGCTCCGCCGTCTGGGCCGAATGGGTGGTGGATGGGGATCTGGCCTATGAGATCGACGCCCGTGAGATTCCGCCCCAATGGACGACCGGCTACGTGCCGTTGCACAAGACAGAGCCTTACCAGCAGCCGCGTACAGACGAGAACTTCGCCATGTTTCATCTCAACCCGAGCCTAAGGGAATGGGCCTATCAGCAGACGAAAGCAGTCAAGCTCGACGATTCACCCGAGCTGGAGGCAGCGCGCGCACACTTCGAAGGGGTGAACGCTCACCGGCCGCCGTTTGTTCTGAAGGGCGACACGCTTTCCGCCTCCACCTTCTGGCACGGTAAGCTTCTCGATCAATGGGCGAATAACTGGGTCAGCTACCAGACCGATGGGAAGGGCAATTTTGTTACTTCCGCTATGGAAGACACCGGCGTATTGCAGTCGCTCAGCTTTCTTCATCACGCCGGACGTGTCGATCTGGACCGGGTGATGGTGCTGCGCACGGTCAGCAACTTCGATCAGCCGCCGATTGGGTTGACGGCCGCGGAGAGCCTGGCCGCCAGCGCGGTGAACCGCTACAGCGCTTATCTCCCGGCTCTCGAGGCCGCATACCGCGTGGGAAATGTTGTCGTCTCTGAGATTGTTACAAATTGGGGCCGCTACCAGGATCGCATACCGGGCTCTCAGGGGAAGGAGAAACAATGAGCACCACCATGCCAGCGCCCAGCACACCAACCTTGAGTTACCTCGACCGGACCTTCCAGATACGGGAACGGGGATCGACCTGGCGCACCGAGATTCTTGCCGGGTTGACCACCTTTCTCACCATGGCGTACATCGTGTTTGTGAACCCGGCCATCCTCAGCCAGACCGGTATGCCAGTGCCTGCCGTGGCCGCCGCAACCTGTTTGTCGTCGGCCATCGGCTGCATCCTCATGGGAGTGATTGCCAACTATCCGATTGCCCTGGCGCCCGGTATGGGACTTAACGCGTACTTTGCCTATACGGTGGTGAAGGGCATGGGCGTTCCCTGGCAGACCGCGCTGGGCTGCGTGTTCATTTCCGGCTGCGTCTTTCTGCTCCTGACGGCGGCTGGTATCCGGCAGTTGATCGTAAATGCCATTCCCCGGGAGCTCTTTGCCGCGGTAGCGGCGGGGGTGGGGTTGTTCGTCGCCTTCGTCGGTTTGAAGGACGCTGGCATCATTGTGCCCAACGTTGCGACCACCGTTGCCATGGGCAACATACGCTCGCCGCAGACTGCGCTTGCCTGTGTCGGACTGCTGTTCATCGCCGTGCTGCAGGCGTGGCGCATCCGCACCGCAATGCTTTTAGGAATTGTGGGCACCACCATCGCGGGCTTCGCATTAGGTATTGTGAAGTGGCATCCCGTCCAATATCGCCTGGCGGATATGACTGCGACCGCATTCCATCTCGACATTCGCGCGGCTTTCCATTTAGGAGGAACCTTCGGCGCGGGCCTGCTGGAAATTGTCTTCGTGTTTCTGTTCGTCGACCTCTTTGATAACGTGGGCACCCTGGTGGCGGTTACCAAGAAGGCAGGGCTGGTGAACCCGGACGGTGAGATTCCTCGTCTGAATCGTATTCTCTTCGCCGATGCCACGGCCACCATCGCCGGTTCCATGGCCGGTACAAGTACGGTAGTCAGCTACATCGAGAGTGCGGCGGGGGTGGCGGTCGGCGGCAGAACCGGCATTGCGTCGATCGTCACCGGACTGTTGTTCCTGATCGCCCTCTTTGTCGCGCCGCTGGTGGCCAGCATTCCGGCCGCGGCAACCGCGCCCGCGTTGATCCTGGTAGGCGCGTTGATGATCTCTGCCGTCAGTGAGATCGAATGGACCGACCCGATGGTGGCGGTGCCCGCATTCCTAACCCTGATCACCATACCGCTAACGTTTTCCATCGCCAATGGTTTGGCCTTCGGCATTACATCTTTTGCGGTGTTGCGGCTGTTGCGTGGGCAAGCCACACGGCAGGACTGGATGCTCTTCATCCTGGCGGCGCTCTTCATCCTGCGCTTCATCTACATGGCGAAAGGCAGCTAGGGGTTGAGTCTGTGTGAACCCGAGGGATTTGCAGTTTCTTCTCTCGGGTCCAGCTGGCTAGTGGATGGTGCGCATTTTGCGCGACATGTAATCCATGAGCAGGTACTCGCCCAATGTGTCCGGGGTGGTGAAGTACGCCTTGCCGCGGCACATCTTGGTCATCTTCTGCACAAATTGCACCAGGCCGAGATCGGAAGCCAGCATAAAGGTGTTAATCATGATGTTCGAGCGCTTGCACCGGGCTACTTCCTCCAGCGTCTCACTTACCACCAGCGGATCGAGGCCGAATGCATTTTTATAAATGCGCCCATCCGGCAGGGTAAGCGCGGAGGGCTTGCCGTCGGTGATCATCACAATCTGCTTCATGTCTTTACGCTGACGCTCGAGAATCCGCTGCGCCACGCGCAGACCCTCGCGGGTATTGGTGTAGTGCGGCCCCACCTTGACCCGGGCAATCTGGGAGATTGGCACTTCCTCGGCCGAATCGTGAAACAGCACCAGCGAGAGCGAGTCGCCAGGGTACTGGGTGCGAATCAAATGGGAGAGCGCCATCGCAACCTTCTTGGCCGGAGTAAACCGGTCCTCGCCATAAAGAATCATGGAGTGAGAACAATCCAGCATCACCACCGTGGCACAAGAGCTCTGATACTCGCACTGGTGCACCTGCAGATCGGAATACTCTAGATTAAGCGGCATGGCTATGCCTTCGCGGGCAATCGCCGAGCTCAACGTTGCCGTAGTATCCAGGTTCAGCGTGTCACCGAATTCGTACGCCTTGGAGGCGCCACTGGCTTCAATCCCGGTTGCAAAATGCCTGGTATCGTGGCGTCCAAAGCTGGATTTGCCCAGCGACCCAAGCAGATCGCGCAACGTCTTAAACCCCAAAAAATCCAGGCTCTTGTCGGTTACTTCGAACCGCACCTGGCCCTCGGCCATGCCTGCCTGTCCGCCAGTCGTTTGCCGGTTCGGATCTTGGCGCCCCTGGGTGGAGATGTAGTTCTCCTGCTCCATGCGTTCAAGGATCTTATCGATTAACTGGTCGAGCTCGCCATTCTCGGCCATCTGCTCGATGCGCTGCCGCATCTCCTCGTCGAACAGATCGCCAGCCTCCAGCGCCTGCCGCAATGCCTCGCGCAGGTTGTCCATTGTGTGCTCGCCATCGAGCTCGGCGAAACGCGACCACGGATCCTGAAAGCCGGAATCGAGCAAATACTCCGACAGCGCCTTGAGCAGGTCTTCCATGCTCATCTCCGAGGCCGGGTCGCCGGTGTATTTTGTGTAGCGGATTCGTTTCATCTAGTTAAAGCCGCGACGGCTTCTCCGCTGCTCCTGGAATTCGTCGTAATCGCGTTCCTCAACGCGCTCCTGCTTGCGCGTGGCCTTCTCCTGCGCGCTGAAGCCGCGCTCTTCACTACGGCTCAGCCGTTTGTGGGCGTACATCCCTTCGAGTAAGAATTCGGCCCCGGCCACCGCAACCTCTGGTGCATCGGAGACTTTGACCGACACCGGAGACAGCTGCGCAAACAAACCCTGAATCTGCTTCAACTCCTCGAGGATGGCCTGCGAGGGCTGATCGTCGTCAATGCGCACGGTGCCCCCCAGGTTGAACCATTGCTCGATCTGCTGGGTATTTGTGCCGGAGAAATACTTGTCGAAGATCTTGCCGATTGCCGCCCGAATCAGCTCCCGCACCACCACATCGGCGCCGCGCATCTCGCCTTCGTACTCCAGTTCCAGTTTCCCGGTAATGCCCGGCATAGCGGCGTAGAGGTCGCTTACCCGCGGCACCACCTGCTTTTCCCCATGCAGCAGCGCTCGCCGCTCGGCATTCGAAACCACCAGTTCCATGGTCGAGATGGGCAGACGCTGGCTGACGCCGCTGCGCTTATCCACCTTCTTGTCTTCGCGGGCAGAGAAAGCCACCTGCTCGATCACCTCGCGCAGATAGTGCGGAATGGTGATCTTGGTCGTACCCCGTTCGCTCCAGGCTTCCTGAGCGGTAATCGCCATGCCCTCTTCGAGGGTCTCGGGATAGTGGGTACGGATTTCAGATCCGATGCGGTCCTTGAGCGGAGTGACGATTTTGCCCCGCGCGGTGTAATCCTCGGGGTTGGCGCTGAAGGCAAGAACGACATCCAGTTCCAGGCGGATTGGATATCCCTTAATCTGCACATCACCTTCCTGCATGATGTTGAACAGCGCCACCTGGATCTTGCCCGCGAGATCGGGAAGCTCGTTGATGGCGAAGATTCCGCGGTTGGCCCGGGGCAGCAGGCCATAGTGCATGGTCAACTCGTTGGATAAGTCCTGGCCGCCGCGCGCCGCTTTGATGGGATCAAGATCACCTACCAGGTCAGCCACCGTTACATCGGGGGTGGCCAGCTTTTCTACGTAGCGGTCCTGCCAGGGGAGGAAGGCAATGGGCGTTGCCTCACCCTTTTCCGCGATCAGATCGCGGCAGCGCCGGCACAGCGGATGATAAGGGTTGTCACGTATCTCGCAGCCGGCCACATATGGCATTTGCTCGTCGAGCAGTTCGGTCAGCCCACGCAGAATGCGGCTCTTGGCCTGGCCGCGCAGGCCGAGCAGAATGAAATTCTGCTTAGACAGCACTGCGTTCACGATCTGTGGGATTACTGTATCTTCGAAGCCGACGATGCCAGGGAATATTGGCTGCTTCGTTTTCAGCCTGGCAATAAGGTTCTCGCGTAACTCGTCCTTGACGCTCCGCTTCTTCAGGCGCGCTTCGTAGAATTCTTTACTGCTCTGGAGCTCACCCAGAGTTTGCGGAAGGCGGGAAGACATAGGTTTTGCTCCTTAAAACGCCGGCCCCTGTTCATCACCTTACACCATGAGGCCTACCCTGCTACATGACGTGCCCATTGCGGCCGGCTGTCGCGCTGGCCTGCACTCCGCGGCGCAGTTTGGGAAGCATTGCGCTGTAAAAGGCGATCAACTTCTCCGTGCGCTCGGCATCGGATCGCATGGCTAGTAACTCAATGCGAAAGGAAAGGTCGGTCGGCGATGCCCAGGCAAGGCGAAAGGCAACCGGTTCATTCAGATCGAACGCCCGGTGCGACTTTTCACCGCCCATCAACTCCAGCACTTCAAAGTGCAGCGCCGTACACTCCTCGCGCATGGCGCGGGTGGCAGGCAGGCCTTCATCTCCGAAGAAATCAACTTCCGCCTGTAAAAAGCTGCGCGAGTTGTCCAGGTTCTCAATCTCAAAACGCTTTGCTCCCTGGCAAAGGATATCCATCCGTCCGTCGGGATACTTCTCCAGAATACGAATGATCTCAGCGGTGCAGCCGACAACAGCCAGACCTTCGCGCTGGGCGCAGACCACTCCGAAGGCAATCTTTTCGACCAGGCATACGCTGATCATCTCCTTATAACGGTCTTCGAAAATGTGAAGAGGTAGCGCTGCTTCGGGAAACAGCACTACTTCTAACGGAAACAAAGGGATCTTCATTCTGTTGCTATTATGCTCGTCTTTGGCGCGCCGCGGCCTGGTGTCAAGGTCCCGGTTTTGATCCCAAGCGATTAGCCTTTGGCTATTTCAACCCAGGTCGTCAAGCAACGCCTCCATCTCGTTCAGGGCATGTTGATTGCCGGTCCGCTGCGCACTGGTAATACCCTGATCGAGGCGTGCCTTGGCCTCATCCGTGCGCCCTGCCTTTACCAGCGTCTGTGCCGCCATGAAATACCCGGCAGTGTAATCAGGATGGGTTGAAAGCAAGCGGTCGAACTCCGCCAGGGCGGCATCCGTCTGGCCCAGATTGGCATACTCCATGGCTAACCCGTAGCGCGCGAAGGCGTCGCCCGGGTTTTGCGCCAGGATCTGTGTAAGCATCGCAATTTTGTCCATAACTTTGTCTCTGAATCATATCCCCGATTGTTGTAGGGTACGGGCTAAAGCCCGTATCCTTCACTCCTTTAGAACGACCAGAGGTTTGGGGATTTGCATTCATGGGCACTATTGTCCACACTTGGAACATATGGAATCCGGCGATCCTCTGCTTCCGCCCCGCAAGGTAGCGGACTCACGATCTGAGATGACCGAGCTGATCCTGCCCAACGACGCCAATACCCTGGGCAACCTGTTGGGCGGCCGGCTCATGCATTACATCGACCTGGTAGCTGCGATGGCCGCCTACCGCCATGCCCGGGCGCACGTGGTCACGGCTTCGATGGACCACATCGATTTCATAGCGCCGGTGCATGTCGGAGATCTGGTGATTTTGAAGTCCACACTGAATCGGGCTTTCCGCACTTCAATGGAAGTGGGAGTCAAGGTGTGGGTGGAACATACAATCGACGGTAGCTTGCGTCATGTTGCATCGGCTTACCTCACTTTCGTCGCGGTCGACCCCCAGGGAGGCCGCGTGCGGGTTCCACCACTGGAGCCGGAGACGGAAGAAGAGAAACGCCGCTACCAGGACGCAGGACGGCGCCGGGAACAAAGCCAACACGAGCGCGAGCGCAAACAGACCACGCACGCAGGCTCTTAGAGGAGATTGATATGGCACATGCGCAAACGCCGCCAGGGCCGCAGACTCTGCCAGGTGTGGCGAACATCATCGCTGTCGGTTCGGGTAAAGGTGGAGTGGGCAAGACCACGCTCGCTGTCAATCTGGCCACGGCACTGGTCAAGATGGGCTTTCGCGTCGGTCTCATCGACGCGGACATCTATGGACCCAACGTTCCTCTCATGATGGGCATCAGCCAGCAGCCGCGGGTGCTCGAGAACAACCAGATCGAGCCCCTGGTGGCCCATGGGGTCAAACTTATTTCCGTCGGATTCATTTCCCCCGGCGATAAGCCGCTGGTCATGCGCGGCCCGATGCTGCACCAGATCATTCGCCAGTTTCTGCAGCAGGTGCAATGGGGCGAGTTGGATTTTCTGCTGGTCGACCTTCCGCCGGGTACCGGCGACGTCGTCATATCCCTGGTGCAGACAGTTCCGCTTACCGGCGCAGTTGTCATCTCAACCCCGTCCGATGTCTCGTTGCAGGACGCCCGCAAGGCACTGGAAATGTTCCATCAGGTCAACGTTGAAGTACTCGGCCTGGTAGAAAATATGAGCCAGTTCACCTGCCCGCACTGTAACCAGGTGATCGACATATTTTCCCGCGGCGGTGCGGAGCGCCTGGCCAAGCAAGCTAATCTAGCCTTCCTGGGGTCGATTGAACTGGACTCCGAGATCCGCCACGGAGGCGATCACGGATTGCCCATCGTACTGGCCGGAGAAGGTAACTCGCACGCGCGGCAGTTCTTTGAGGTAGCGCGCAAGGTGGCGGAACGCGCGCTCGCGCAGTCGGCGAAGGACGAGAATATCTTCGAGATAACCTAACCCCAGGGCGCTGGCCGCGATCTTGACAGTGCCACACTCAAGCTTCTAGAATCAGTGATGGCGAGTCTGCGCTGATTGGGATTTAAACCAGTGTGGAATGAGCGCCTTAGGGCAGGTGGACAATGTCTCCCGACCTTCGGATCAGCCCGCGCGACCGGCTGGTCCTCAACGCGATCATCGAAATCTACATTGCGACCGGGGAGCCTGTCGCCTCCCAGACTGTGGCGCGCCAATTAGACAATAAGGATGGAATGAGCGCGGCGACGATTCGCAACGTAATGGCTTCATTGGGTGACGCGGGGCTGCTGGAACAGCCTCACACCTCGGCTGGCCGCTGCCCGACAGCCAGTGCTTTTCGTCTCTACGTCGAGCAGCTTCACGGGAGCGCGAAGCTGGCGCCCATCGCGCTCACCCAGGAACGCAGGGATCAGATAGAGGATAGCTTCGCCGGCGTGAGCAGCCGCCAGCAATTCCTGGAACGCACATCGCACGTGCTGGCATTGATCTCAAGCGGTGTCGGCGTGGCCATGGCCGCGCAATCGGAGACTTACTGGTTGGACCACATCCATTTTTCGCGAATCTCTGTCGGGCGTGTGCTCGCGGTGGTCGTGACCAAGTCCGGAGTAGTGCTTGATCGCGTACTAACCCTGGACCGGGACCTCTCCCTGGTTGAACTGGAAGGTGCCGCGGCGTTTCTGAACCAGAATTTCCGCGGCTGGTCGATCGAGCGCATCCGTGCCGAACTGGCCCGCCGCCTGGAGCAGGAACGAAGCGAATACGACCAGCTTATGCGTTCCATCGGCGAACTCTGCCGTAAGGGTGCCCTGGAACAAGACACCGCGGTGCCATCTATATTTATCGTTGGAGTCGCCAACCTGGTTGCGGGTGAAGCCGACGGAGAGCGCCTGCGCCGCTTGCTTAACGCGCTTGAAACCAAGCAGCGGCTGATCGAACTGCTGGACGCGTATGTGGATGCCCGCCAGCAATCGGTGCGCGTAGTGGTTGGTTTGGAGGAAACAATTCCGGAGATGCGAAATCTGGTTCTTATCGGCGCGCCGGCGCGGTTAGGCACGCAGAGCCTGGGAACGGTCGCGGTGATTGGTTCGACCCGCATCGCCTACCAGGAGACGATCAATGCTGTGTCGTTCATCGCGCAGCTTTCAGACCGCATATTACCAACGCAATAGAGCAGTCCTCTTTTGGATGTAGGGCCTCGCGTCGGCGCCCGGGCCGCTCTGCATCGTTGTTGACGATCCTGCATCAAGTTAAGCGAAAGGTTTTTCCAACTCATTATGGCAAGTGCTCGCAAAGTTACCGACCCCGCGAACGAAGAGCAACTAAGTAGCGATCCGGTCGCAGACCCTGTCGACAAGGCTCCCGCAGTCGAAGGCCGGGACGGAATCCAGATCAACGGCGCAGAAGCTACGACGCAGCTGCAAAACGAAGTCGATCGTCTCAGGGGTGAGCGCGACCAACTGGTAGACCGGCTGGCGCGTCTGCAGGCCGAGTTTGAGAATGCGCGCAAGCGCGAAGCACGCGAACGGGCGGACTTCCGCGATTTCGCGGTTTCGGGCGCAGTCGAGCAATTTCTGCCTGTGCTGGACAATTTTCAACTGGCCCTGGGATCTTCGGGCTCGGTGGAGCAGCTGCGCGCCGGAATCGAACTCATCGTGAAACAGATGGAAGAGGTGCTGCGCTCGCTCAATGTGCTTCCGGTGGAGACAGTGGGAACACGATTCGATCCCCGGGTGCACGAGGCGCTCGAGAGTGTCGATCGCAATGACCTTCCCGACCACCAGGTCCTGGAAGAAGTTCGCCGCGGATACCGTATCCGCGATCGGCTTCTCCGTCCCGCCCTCGTCCGAATCGTAAACAATCCGCAACAGAAAGAAGCATGAGTCCTACATCCAAAGTGACCAAAGTCGAATACTACGAATTTCTGGGTGTCTCGCGCGACTGCAACGATCAGGAGCTAAAGACCGCCTACCGTCGCCTGGCGATGCAGTATCATCCCGACCGCAACCCGGATAATCCGCAAGCGGAGGAGAAGTTCAAGCAGGCAAGCGAAGCCTACCAGGTCCTCTCTGATCCGCAAAAGCGCGCCGCCTACGATCGCTACGGGCACGCGGGAGTCAGCGGAGCGGGTGGATCGGGCTTCGAAGGTTTTGCCAGCGCCGATGTGGGAGATATCTTCGGAGACTTCTTCGGCGAAATGTTCAACATGGGCGGAGGACGTCGCAATGGGCGCCAGCAACGCGGCCGCGACATTCGCTACGATCTGTCGCTCGAGTTCGAAGAGGCCGTATTCGGCAAGCAGACAGAAGTCCAGATCCGCCGCGCCGAGGTATGCGTCGAGTGTCGTGGTACCGGGGCGCCGGCTGGCCGCGGTCCCGAAACCTGCCAACAATGCGCAGGCCGTGGACAAGTTCGTTACCAGCAGGGGTTTTTCTCCATCGCTCGCACTTGCCCCATTTGTAATGGTGCCGGGCAGGTGATTACTCATCCTTGTCTGCAGTGCAACGGCGCCGGGCTCACCGACCGCCGGCACACCATTAACGTCAGCGTCCCCGCGGGAGTGGAAGATGGAACCCGCATTCGCTACCAGGGTGAAGGCGACGCGGGACGTGGCGGTGGGCCTAAGGGCGACCTTTACGTTGTGCTGTCGGTAAAGCCGCATGAGTTCTTTGAACGCGATGGCAATGACCTTTATTGCGTAATTTTCGTTTCCTTCCCCCAGGTTGCGCTGGGCGATGAGATTCAGGTACCGACACTCGAAGGAGATACTACGCTGCGGATCCACGAGGGCACGCAGTCGGGCAAGGAGTACCGCCTGCGCGGCAAGGGTGTGCCTCATCTCAACGAGCATGGGCGTGGAGACCTGGTAGTGCAGGTGGTGGTGCAGACGCCGAAGAAGTTCACCAAGGTGCAGCGCGATCTGCTTCGCCAGCTCGGCGAAACCATGCATATCGAGAACAAGCCCACCTCGCGCAGCCTGCTGGGCAAGATGAAGGATTTATTCAGCTGAATTTCCCTGGTTGGTCAAGAAATTGTGGGTGCCCACAGTTTCTTGACCCGCTGGCGAGTTTAGGTCAGCATTGCAGCAACCACAGCCATCGCTGTAATCCCGGCCGTCTCGGCGCGGAGGATGCGTGGACCCAAACTCACCGACTGCCAGCTTTCTGATGCGAAGAGAGCTTCTTCTTCCGCGGTCCACCCGCCTTCCGGTCCCACGGCGAGGATTATTGCCGGGTTTTCCACCGTCGGTTGCTGCAGTGCCGCTTTCATTACCGCATACAAGGTAGTCGTTCGCTCCTGTTCGGCCAGCAACAGACGCAATCCGGGTTGGGCCGGCTTGATGCGCACTGCCGATTTCAACGACACCACATCTTCTACCACCGGCACATCCGATCGGCGTGATTGCTTCGCCGCTTCCCGCGCAACCCGTCGCCAACGCTCCACGCGGGCCGGCGCAGCCTGGGCCAGATGCTTTTCGCTGCGCCGCGCAGTCATGGGAATAAACCTCTCAGCCCCCAGCTCCGTCGCTTTTTCGATGATCCACTCCATGCGGTCGAACTTGAACACCGAGAGCAAAAGTGTTACCGGAAGCGCCGGCTCTGCTTCCACTTCGGAGAGCAGCGTAAAGCGCACTGCATCTCCACTCACGCCGGAAATGACGGCGCGCCACACACGATCGCCCGCCACCATGTCACACTCCATGCCGGTTTGCGCGCGCAGCACGCGAATCAGGTGAGACGCCTGCTCCCCCTTGAGCAAAGCGCTGCGGTCGTCCCAGTCATCGGCTATCCACCGTCTTCGTGTCATCGCTCCACCGTCTCATCTAAAGGTGGCATGGCCCAGTACCACTTTGGTAAGGAGGTTCGATTGCTTCCCGCCGGCAGGGGGGACGCCCCGCGACCAGAGACCGTTCTCGCCCCGTTCTAGTCCCGTGCCGTCACCGCCCGGTGAAGTGAGAGGGAGTGGTGCAGGACGGCGAAACCGGCAAAAATCAGACAGCAGAACTCGCTGCGCATGCGCGCGATCCGGAAATGCAGGCTGGCGCAATTCTCCGCTCCGGCACAGCTCAAGAACTTTCTGATCAGGCGCAATGCCCATGGGAGCCGCATAAACACTGGCGATACGCCTTTCCCGAAAAACACATCGGGGGACGCTTTTGGCGTCCCCCGATTGTGTTGCCTGTTACGTTGCCTGCTTACTTCTTCTTTGCTGTTTTCTTGGCTGCCTTCTTCGCTGGCTTCTTTGCTACTGCTTTCTTGGTTGCCATTGTTTCTATTCTCCCTTTGTCGAGTCGACATCGAACCTGCAAGAGATACTTTGCAGTTAACGAATGTATAGAATCCAGGAAAAATAGTGTCAAGAAAAAAATCGCATTTCATGAATATCAATTCACTGATCGGAATCGCTGAAGCCAACCGTCAATTTGCCCACGCGCTCACTTTCCGCCGAGATGGACACCATAATGTCGCAACAACACCAGCGCGAGACCGCTGATGGAATCATGCCAGGCATGCGCGATCATTCCTGTCCGTAGTCCTCGCCGCAACAGCGCGAGCACACCAAACATCGCGCCATACACGGCGATGAGCAACACTCCGGCGACTCCTTCATAGCCGTGTGCACCGCCAAACACGAGCGCGGAAAGTGCGACACCGGCCCACACGCTGCGCCCCATGTTCGCAAACTGCTGCTGCAGGTAGCCGCGGAAGACCAATTCCTCGCTGATGCCGGCAGAGATGCTCAGTACCAGGAACAGGATCATTTCGACTCCCGTGACCGGCGTGAGTTTCTGGGTCACGTCACCGATTTTCTGCGGGTCGATGTGCGATCCCGAAATCTTCACCAGCACACTCCCCAGCACCGCGAGCACGGTCAGCGCAACTGCCCAGTAGCCGAGCGCGATGCCGAGATCAACCAACCATGCCCGGGCTCCGGGCCGTTGCTCTCCGAGCAATTGGCGCAGGGGAACCTTTCGCATATGTATCCCCCATAGAACCAGGCCAGCCAGAATCCATTCATAGGCGATGGTCAGACTGTAGTTCGCCACCAGGTGGAGGGGCTGGTTGCCAAAGCTGCGGAGTTGCCGGGCTCCGGCGACGGACAGCCCGATGATCATCAAAACCATCAATGCGGTGTGCCACCATGGCGCCAGCAGGCCGCCTCGGTCATATGTTTGCCTCTGGGTCGATTGCGCCGGTTCCATCGTCGTCATGTTATTGTGTTCCGTTGTTTCGGCATCTAAAAAGTGAGGGTGTCCGTTATGGAAGATGTAGTCATTGTCGCCGGAGTGCGCACGCCGGTTGGGAAATTTCAGGGTGCGCTGTCCAATTTTTCTGCTGTGCAGCTGGGTTCATTGGTGGTGCGGGAAGCCCTTCGCCGCGCGCGGCTGAATCCTGATCAGGTGGACGAGTGCATTATGGGCAACGTCGTCTCCGCGGGTCTGGGACAAAATCCAGCGCGCCAGGCCGCGCTCCACGGCGGACTTTCTTCCTCGGTCAGCGCCATGACCGTCAACAAGGTCTGCGGCTCGGGGCTGAAGGCGGTTGGTCTGGCGGCGCAGGCGATCCAGACCGGCAACGCGGAGATCGTGATCGCCGGCGGCATGGAATCGATGACCAACACACCCTACCTTCTCCCCCAGGGGCGCAGCGGCTTCCGCATGGGCAATGCGACGGTCGTCGATTCGATGATCCATGACGGTCTGTGGGAGATCTACAACGACTATCACATGGGCATAACTGGGGAACATGTTGCCGAGAAGCACGGCATCACGCGCGAGGAGCAGGATCAGTATGCGCTCAACTCACACCGCAAGGCTGCTGCCGCCTGGCGCGCTTGCTATCTGCGGTCCCAGATTCTACCCATCGAGATCCCGGCAAAGAAGAAGGGCGAGCCGCCGGCCACGTTCGATCATGACGAATCGGTGCGTGAGGACGCGTCGCTTGAGGCGCTGCGCGCGCTGAAACCAGCTTTCAAGAAAGACGGAACGGTGACCGCCGGGAATGCCCCCGGCGTAAATGATGGCGCAGCTGCTGTGGTGGTGATGTCCGCGGCAAAAGCCGCATCGCTGGGGCTCTCGCCGATGGTCCACATCCGCGCTCAGGCCAGCAGCGGCATCGATCCTAAATGGGTGATGTTGGCTCCCGTTTTGGGAATCCAGCGCGTGCTGGCGAAGGCGGGCTGGTCCAAGGAGGATCCTGATCTTTACGAATTGAACGAGGCGTTTTCTGTGCAGGCCTTAGGCGTGATGAAGGAAGTTGGCATAGACGCCGCCAAGGTGAACGTGAACGGCGGAGCGGTCGCTATAGGACACCCCATCGGCGCCAGCGGAGCGCGCATTCTGGTGGCGCTGATTTATGAAATGATGAGCCGCGACGTGCACCGGGGAGTCGCAGCTCTTTGTCTCGGTGGAGGCAATTCAGTGGCCATGGCAGTCGAACGGTAGATGAAAAACGCCCTCTGCTTCTCCGGTTCAGCAGCTGCTCTTAATGGAAAGCGCTGCCCTCTCCTTTGTCACCCCGTAGCGGAGTGGAGGGACCTGCAATTCCTTTTTCCGGTTCCTTGGCGTCAAAGTACGGCTTTCGGTCCGCAGGCCGACGCCAAAAATACCAGATGGCCCCGATAGCCATGGCAACGCAGGTGGCGGCCAAACCGATCCATGCAGTTCTCGAAACACTGATCATGACCAGCAAAAAGCCGATCCAAAGCAACGCAGCAATACACAATTTCCGCGAAACCCTAACCTTCCCTCGCGAGCCCCAGAGAGCCGCGCCAACCACCATTCCATAGACGATATACATCGTCACCGTACCAATGCTGGTGATCACGGTCTCGATTTTCGCCCAAAAGGTGAATACTGAGGCGATGAGGGCAACGGTCCAGATGGCATTAGCTGGAACTTTATGAACGCTGATGCGCGCCAGCCAACCGGAGGCGGGGAGCTGTCTGTCTCGCGCCATAGCCCAGACCATGCGGCTCAGAGTAGTCACGTTGGCCAGGGCACAGGCAAAGATGGAGAGGAAGACCAGCAACATAACGCAATCTGTCGCATACGGGGGAAGGTAGCTGCTCATGATGTAGAGCAAGGGGGTGGCATGCTCACTAGCAACTTTCAAGTTAGGGATGGCAAGTGTAAAGCCCACCAGCACGGGAAATCCAAGCAATACCGAAGCTCCTTCCGAAAAGAGAATCGCCATGGGAACGCGCTTTTGGGGAAGATAGGTCTCCTCGGCTACGTTGGCCGCAGCTTCGAACCCGCCGATTGCCCACGCGCTCATCAGTGCCGAAGTGGCGAAGGCGGGAAGATAGGCGAATCCCGAAGGCTGTAAAGGGTGGCTAAACAGAAAGCCGATCGGATGCGCCTTGCGCACCAGGGCGATCGCCAGCAGCAGAAAACCAATAAATACGGAACCAAGGATTTCCGCGGCCACCGAAAAGTCATTGATGAGACTGGCAAGCCGGATACCGAAATGATTGATGAGTGAGATGGTGAAAAGAATGCCGACCGAGAAGGCCACTACGTTGCCGGTCGTGTTGGGCAGATGAAAAAATGGAACAAGGTAATTGGCCATCGCATAGCAAACCCCTGACATGCCGGTGATGAACTGCACGATCATGATCCAGCCCGCCCACCAGGCAAGGCGGTCTCCTGCCAGCTGTCGTGTCCATTGGTAGGCATAGCCTGAGAGCGGTATCTGCCGGGCCAATTGAGCGAACACCAGCGCCACCAGGAACTGCCCGGCGCCGACGATCAGCCAGGTCCATATAAAAGAGGGACCGCCCGTCTGTAAACCGTGGCCATAATCGGCGAACACACCCGTGGTCACCGAAATGACAGAAAAGCTAAGCGCGAACGCCGAGAAGTAGCCCAGTGTTCGCTTGAGCTCCTGGTGGTATCCGAAACGCTCTAGAACCTGGTCATCGCTGGCCGGTCCCGACGCCTTCTCTAGTGGTAGTTTGGTAGCCACACCACCTCGCGATCGTCTCAACAAAGCGCTTATTTTCTAGCCTTGCTGCCGTCTAATCAGGATCAATTGGATTCAGTAAATGAGCCGAAGCAGTTCGAACGGAAATAAAGGTGCGTAGCTCCGGCAACACAGCCAGAGTGTAGTCCAGTGTCTGAGTGACAGCAACATTGATGTGGTGCGTCGAGTCTCAGGAGCGTGCGAACGGTACCCCCTTCTGTTGAGGGATTAAGCGAACAATCCTGACCAGCCCTTGATCATCTTCTCTGTCTTAGGGATTAGAAGGACGTGGCAATTTTACAATTACGATTCACCTTATTAGATAGCAATGACTCTCGTGCGACCGCGCCAGGACTGATTAAATACCGCTTGACACTGATTAAACCCCAGCAGTATAAGCGGTAAGCAAGGCTCATCGTTTTCCCCCAGGAGACACATACTTCCCAAAAAGAAAGACCCCAATCAGGGCGAGAGAGAAGCAACATGAGCAAGCGGGGATTGACAGCTGGCTGTTTGCAATCGAAGGCACTCACGGCACTTCTTCCAACACTCGTGAGGCAAGCGAGACTGCGACTTGATGTTTTCCTCTTGCTCGTATTGGCCGCGCTTTGCGCCGGTCGAGCCATGGGCAGCGTGACCGCCAGTATTTCCGGTACGGTTAGAGACCGGACGGGCGCGACGGTTGTGGGCGCTGTGGTCACGGTGACGCAGGCCGAGACGGGAACCGCGCAAACGGAGAAGACAAACGCGCAAGGCTATTATTCCTTTCCGTCGCTGCCGCTTGGCCACTTCAATCTCCAGGTCGAACGAGCCGGCTTTAAAAGGTTCGAGGAAACGGGCCTGGTGTTGGATGTAAACTCGACCCTCGTCGTCGACGCCAACCTGGATGTTGGAGGCGTGCAGGAGGTGGTCGAGGTATCCGGCTCGGCGCTGCATGTTGAGACCAGCAGCACCCAATTGGGGGAGGTGATCAGCGGCAATGAGATGACTGGCGTGCCGCTGGTGACGCGCAGCTACACCGATCTGCTGGCACTGCAGCCCGGGGTCGTCCCTACTCCATCCGGAATGTCGGGTGCGCTGGCTGGACCTTTCAATTCCACCGGTATCGTCCTGCCGCAGGTTTCAGGGGATCTCAACGCGGGAGGCCTCTCGGTTAACGGTATGCGCGAGGCCAACAATGGATTCCTGCTCAACGGGGCCACGGTACAGGAACCGGGTTTCGGTGGCACGGCTGTAGTTCCGAACCTGGATTCAATTGCCGAATTTCGCATCATCACTAACAACTTCGATGCCGAGTATGGCAACTACAGTGGTGGACAGATCAACGTCATCACCAAATCAGGCAGCAATCAATTCCACGGGAACCTGTTTGAGTTTCTCCGTAATACCGACCTCGATGCCGCCAACTATTTCGACCAGGGCAGCCGCGGCGTGTATCACCAAAACCAGTACGGGGGCACGCTGGGCGGCCCCGTCATCCGCGATAAAGTCTTCTTCTTTGGTGATTACCAGGGGAATCGGGTCGTCCAGGGAATCAGCTCAGGCCAGGTTGCGGTCCCGGCAGCAGCCGAGCATGCCGGCGATTTTTCCGGGGTCGCCTCTTCGCTTACGGGATCGGTTGTGGGGCCGGCCTGGGCGCAACAACTGTCCAGCGAGCTTAACTATAATGTTTCCCAGGGCGAGCCTTACTATACCCCGGGGTGCAACAGCACCGCACAGTGCGTTTTCCCTAATGCCAAAATCCCCGCGAGCGCTATTTCACCTATTGCGAGCAATATCCTGCCGTCCATCCCAAATCCCAACAGCGGTGCCTACTTTTCAACTTCCAGCCAGGCCCAGCGGCTGGAGGATAGCAAGACCAGCGGCCGCGCAGACGGGAATACCCGGTTCGGGCAATTAGCTGCGTACTATTTTTGGGACAGCTATAGCCTGGCCAGCCCTTATCCCACAGCAACGGTTCCAGGTTTTCCCGCGACCGGGACGGGGTTAACCCAGGTCGCGAACGTGAGCGACACAAAAACCTTCGGCGCTGCCGCCGTCAATGAGTTTCGCATCGAATATATGCGCAACAACATTCTCTTGAATCAACCTGCGAATGGGGGCGCAGTCACCCTCAGTTCTCTGGGCTTCACCACGGGATCGAATACCTTGGGGATCGCTGTCCTTAATCCAGCAATTCAAGGGATACCGGAGTTGGATTTCAATAATTTCGTGGTCGGCGTGCCCAGCAGGCCCAATCGATTTCTGGAAAATACCTACCAGGTATTGGATAACTTCAGTAAGGTCTTCGGAACGCATACCTTCAAGGCCGGCGGCGCCTTTCACTACAATCAAATGGACCAGCAGCTTTCGAATGTAGTGAACGGTAACTTTGTCTACAACACCGCCTCAGAAACCGGAGTGGACTTCGCGGACTTTCTCATTGGTGCACCGGCTCAGTTCGTGCAGGGCGTCGCGCTCCCGGGAAATGGCCGTAGCCATTACATCGGTCTTTATGGACAAGACAGTTGGCGGGTAAGCACTAGTTTTACCGTGAACTACGGGCTTCGCTGGGATGTGAGCGCTCCATGGTCGGAACAGCACAATGAGCTGGAGACCCTGGTTCCGGGACTCCAATCACAAGTATTTCCCGGTGCACCGACAGGGTGGGTCTTTCCTACAGACCCGGGAATCCCTCCCACGCTCGCCCCGATCCGCTATAACAACTTTGCACCCCGGCTTGGCATCGCGTATTCGCCTGACGGGGGCAGTGGATTCTTCCGAAAGCTAATCGGTCCACAGGGAACGACCAGCATTCGTGCCGGCTACGGACTGTTCTATACCGCCTTCGAAGGTGCGGGCAGCTTCAATGAAATTGGAGCTGCGCCCTTTGGTTTCTTCTACGTCGGCAACAATCCGCAATTTGCCACACCTTTTGTCAGCCGCCCAACAGCCCAAAGTCAGCAGCAGCGGTTCCCGGTTGTGTTTCCCGCGGACAACGTGAGCGCGAGCAATCCGGATAACTCGGTAAACTGGTCATTATTCCTGCCCATCGCCAGTTCACCTGGCTTCTACTACAAAAACCGGCTGCCCTACGCGGAAGACTACGAGCTATCGATTCAACGGGAGTTCGGGCCCAAGACGGTGGCAACCGTCAGCTATGTGGGCACCCAGGGACACCGGTTGCTCGCGACCCTGGAGTCGAATCCCGGTAATCCCGCTCTTTGTCTGAGCGTAAGCCAAACAAGTCAGGTGGCGCCGGGTAGCCCTGTATGCGGTCCCAACGGCGAGAATGGCGTTTATACGACAACATCAGGCCAGGTCATCAACAGCACCCGTGCGCCCTTTGGACCAAATTTCGGTAGTAACGGGTACTTCATCACCCTGGGAGCTTCGAACTACAACTCTCTGCAGGTGAATGTGCGCCACACCAGTCCGCGACTGCAAACCCTGGTTGGATACACCTTCAGCAAGTCTTTTGACGATTCTTCCGGCTATGGAGAGCAGATCAACCCCATCGATAGCCGGGCAAGCTATGCTCTCTCCGCTTTCAACTCAGCGCAGAATTTTGTGGTTAGCTATACCTACCAAATGCCGTTTGACAAGCTGGGGCAGAACCGGCTCACAAATGGATGGCAACTGAGCGGAATCACCCGGTTCGCTGCCGGTCTCCCGGTAACCGTCTACGAGAATGATGATCGTTCGCTGCTGGGCACGGCCTTCACCGGGCCGATCATCCTCGATGTCGATACACCAACCTACACGCCAGGTCCTTTGCATATTGCCAACCCACGCTCCGGCAATCCCTATTTCAACACCTCGTTGTTTAGCCTGGAACCGCTGGGGGAACTGGGTAACTCCAAGCGGCGCTTCTTCCACGGGCCCGGTATCAACAACTGGGACATGGCGCTGTTGAAGGATACGAGAATCACTGAACGGGTGAGAGTTCAATTCAGAGCCGAATTCTTCAATCTCTTTAACCACGCCCAATTTTCCAATGTTCAGGGCAACATCAACTCCTCCAACTTCGGACAAGCGCAGTCGGCGAATCCCCCTCGCATCGGTCAGATGGCCCTTAAACTACTATTTTGATCACGGCACGAGGGGGAAGGTTCTATGGCCAACGGGGTTCTGACGGCTACTCTGGTTTCTCCGGGGAAGTATGAGCTGATCGAATACCCGCTTCCCGAACCTGAACCCGGATGCGTTCTGGTGAAGATGGAGATGTCGGGGATTTGCGGCACCGACAAACATACCTATCAGGGCTACACCACCCAATACGCTGGCGCCGGCACGCCGAAGGAGATCGAATTTCCGATCATCCAGGGCCATGAGAACGTTGGCACGGTAGCTGCGATCGGTGGCAACGGGATCTATGCCGATTTCGAGGGAATTCCGCTCAACGTGGGTGACCGCGTGGTTGTCGGGGCCAACGTGTGCTGCGGACATTGCTACTACTGCCGCCACGACTTCCCTTACTACTTCTGCCAAAGCACAACCGATTATGGCAACAACATGACTGCGAAAAACCCACCCCACCTTTTCGGTGGCTGGTCGCAGTATCTTTACGTCGTACCAGGAAGTTTTCTGGTACGGGTCCCCGACGACTTGCCCTCAGAAGTTGCTGTTCTTACCGAGATTATGGCCGTGACCGTCGGCCTTGACCGGGCCAAGCAAATGTCAGCATTTCCCAATGAGTCATTTCGCTTTGACGACACGGTGGTGGTTTTGGGTGTGGGGCCGCTGGGTATGTGCTTTTTGATGAAAGCACGGATGCTGGGTGCTGGAACCATCGTGGCTGTCGACCTATCCGGATATCGGCTGGCCACAGCGAAGCGATTGGGTGCGGATCATGTGCTGAATGTATCGAGCACCAGCGTGGCCGACAGGCGCACTTTTGTGCGCGACCTTACCGACGGCCGCGGCGCCGACATGGTCGTCGAGTGTGCCGGGGTCCCGCAAGCCATTCCGGAAGCACTGGATATGTTGCGGCTGGGAGGTCTGTTGGTGGAGGCGGGAAACTTCTCCGATCTAGGTGAGGTCTCAATCAGCCCTCACCGCCACATCTGCGCGAAAAACGCGCGCATCCTGGGAGTCGGTGGAGAGGAACCTGCCGCTTATGCTCCCAGCATGCGGCAGATGGCTCGATACATGAAACATTATCCATTGCGTGACTTCGTGACCCATCGTTTTCCACTGCGGGAAGTCGAAACTGCGATGGAAAAGTCAGTCGCCCTGGATTCGATGAAAGTGATCATGGAGCCATGGACTTGACTAGCCTGCATCCAGTTCGCTGACCACCTCCTTGAGATACGCAAGGCTGGCCGCGACGCTTTCCACCGGCGGCCGTGTGGTCGCTCCAAACTTCACATCCTGTTCCACCACCATCCAGCCGGAATAGTTGTTGCGGGCTAAAACCCGGAAGAATTCTGGAAAATCAATCGAGCCTTCGCCAATGACGGTGAAGGCCTTGGCCTCCACTGCCTGCTCAAAGTTCATCTGCTTCCGCCGCACTTCGGCAAGAACCACCGGGTCGACGTCTTTGATGTGAACAAACCTCAGGATGTCGCGATACTTTTCCGCCTCCGCAATGCAATCGTCTCCAGCGTAGTCACAGTGACCTGTATCCAGGCACAGCCCGATCTTGGTGCCCGAGGTTACGTCAAAGAATCGCTCCGTCTCGGCTGCAGTTTCAACGTAGGTCGATATGTGGGGATGGAAGACAAGATCCAGGCCAAACTCTTCCGTCACTTGTGCGGCTTCCGCCACTACCTTTGCGACCTGCTTCCATTGTTCGGCGTTCAGTCCCTTGCTTCCGTCGGCCGGCACACGTCCGGCGATTCGGTCTCGCTCTTCCGACTGAGCGTCGGCCATAACCAAGTAGGGTGCTCCCAAAGCTGAGAGCAATCCACCCACCTTCCGAATCTGATCGACAACGATCCTGGTCGAGGCTGGATCGCTCAGCGGTGCCGGTACGAACGACGCCAAAAGTTTCAACTTCCGCTTCGACAGCTCGGCAGACAAGAGGACCGGATCGGTCGGGAGAAATCCATACGGCCCGAGCTCCGTTCCCGTGTAGCCTGCTTGCACCATCTCGTCCAACATTTTCTGGTAGCTTTGTTCCCACGAAGGGCCGGGATAGTCTAAGACGCCCCAGCTATCGGGAGCAGAGGCAAATGTAAATCGGGAAGCCAGGCTTTTCATTGATCGACCCTTCTTTATCAGCTTCTGTTTTTGCTCGCAGAGGCCTAAATAAGCGCTTATATTGCCCTTATAGTGGAGTGCAGTGACATCGTCAAGCCTCTAACTTCGTTGCATGGATGAATATCTCGTGAGACTGACATGATGCGCGTTGAGGTCTCTGACCCGCAATTCGAATCGGAAAATCTGCGGCTGATCACCGTGAACAGCCCTGCTCTGGGACGCCGTGGCGACATCACTCTCTTCCTGCCGCCTGATATCGCTGCCCTCGGCTGCATCCCGCTGCTGCTGCTTTTGCACGGAGTGGATTGCAGCCATTGGGCCTGGACAATGCAAGGCGGAGCTCATCGCGCCGCGATACAGCTTATGTCGGAAAGCAAGCTGCGGCCTATCGCGATTGCCATGCCGTCCGACGGACTTTGGGGTGCGGGAAGCGGTTACCTTATTCAGGGCTCAGCGGATCACGAAACATGGATTATGAACGATGTTTTAGAATCTGTGTCGCAGGTTACAGCCCATGTTAACTGCAACTCGCCGCTCTTTATCGCCGGACTTTCCATGGGCGGCTACGGGGCTTTGCGCCTGGGCGCGAAGTATGCGGAACGCATTGCGGGGATATCTGCGCATTCCGCGATCACGGAGCCTGATCAGATGTGCCATTTCGTGGAAGAACCCATGTGGAGTCGCGTCGCCGCCGAGGATCCACAGGCTGATCCGCTGTATTGGTTGCGGCTACACTCCTCAAGATTGCCTCCACTTCGTTTTGATTGCGGAACCTCCGATATCCTGTTCCGGGCGAATCAGGAACTGCACCGCAAACTAACCGGACTAGACATCAAGCATACTTATCAGGTATTTCCGGGTGGGCATGAGTGGGCCTATTGGCAAACACATATTTACGACACTCTGCTGTTCGTCGAATCGACGCTGCTTCAAGAGTGAGCTATACTCGCGGCACCGGATCAACTGGAGCCGCCAATGCTCTTCAAAGCACTCAGTGCGGCGGTCTACGGCATCGACGCTCACATCATCGATGTGGAAGTTGACTACTCCGGCATCCGGACCATAGAAGACCGGTTTCACACCGTGGGCCTGCCTGATGCTGCAGTGCGTGAAAGCCGCGACCGGGTCCGCGCCGCCATCAAGAATTCCGGATTCGATATTCCGCCCACGCAAATCACCATCAATCTGGCTCCTGCCGACCTCAAGAAAGAAGGCTCGGGTTTTGATCTGCCGATGGCTATCGGAATTCTCGGCGCCTACGGTGCGCTGCAGTTAAAAGACCTGGGGCAATTCTTGCTGGTGGGTGAACTCGGACTCGACGGCACACTGCGCGCGGTTCCTGGCGTGCTGCCCATCGCGGTCGCGGCGCGCGCGCGTGGCATCGCCAACCTCGTCGTCCCCGAGCGCAATGCAGCCGAAGCCGCGGTCGTTGATGGTGTCAACGTCTTCCCGGTTCGCACGCTGATTCAAGTGCGCGAGCTGCTGAATGCCGGCGGCCTTTATGCTCAGCCCTTTCGTGTGAACTCGCACAGTCTTCTCTGCGAGCGCCATTCGTTCGCGCTTGACTTCAAAGATGTTCGCGGCCAGCAGACGGCCAAGCGTGCTTTGGAGGTCTCCGCTGCCGGTGGTCACAACATTCTCATGATCGGTCCACCGGGCTCCGGTAAGACTATGTTGGCCAAGCGGCTGCCCTCGATCCTCGCTCCCCTACGCCTGGAAGAGGCGCTCGAGACCACCAAGATCCACTCCGTCGCCGGCGTGCTCGATGCGGACGCAGGCCTGGTTACACAGCGCCCCTTTCGCTCCCCGCACCACTCCATTTCCGACGCAGGGCTCATTGGTGGCGGCACCATTCCACGTCCCGGTGAGGTTTCGCTCGCTCACAACGGCGTGTTGTTTTTGGATGAACTCCCTGAGTTTCCGCGTAACGTGCTGGAAGTGATGCGCCAACCGCTCGAAGATGGTACCGTTACCATCTCTCGCGCCGCGATGTCGCTCAGCTTTCCTGCGCGCTTCATGCTGGCGGCGGCGATGAATCCTTGCCCTTGCGGTTATTTCAACGACAAGTCGCACGAGTGTCTTTGTACGCCGCCCATGATGCAGCGCTACATCTCAAAAATCTCCGGCCCGTTGCTGGATCGCATCGATATTCATATCGAGGTTCCTGCAGTGCAGTACCGGGAGCTGCGTTCTGGCGCGGCCAATGAAGGTTCGGTGGAAATCCGCGCGCGCGTGTTGGCGGCGCGAGAGCGGCAACATCAGCGTTTTGTCACTGATCGAATATTCACCAATGCGCAGATGAATACCCGCCAGATCCGCACCTATTGTGAGCTGTCACCAGAAGCGGAGCGCCTGCTCGAGAGAGCAATGCAACAGCAGGGGTTGAGCGCGCGTGCGCACGACCGGATACTGAAGGTCGCCCGCACCATCGCGGACCTCGATGCTCAGACCGCAATCGCCGTGGGCCATATTGCGGAAGCCATCCAGTACCGCACCCTCGACCGCAGCTTCTGGAGCTAAGACTTTACCCCTTTTTCGTGGAAGGGACAGATCTTAGGAAGTACGCCATAGCTTGCCCAGCGCTCCCACTCCCCCACTCACTGGGTCTGATGCGGGGAAGGGAAGTTGTTTCATCCGCGCGAGCGCGGCTGGCGAAGGCTCACTGCGGCAGATATCCCAATTTTGATCCGGGGGATAGGCTCCCACCACGAGAAAATCCGGGCTGGCCTCGAGACGGCAGTGTCCAGTACCCGTCGGCAGTACCACGACATCTCCTGCCTGCACCAGTACCTCGTGACCATTCGGGCCTCCCAGCACCAGCCGTGCCTGGCCGCCGGCGAAGCCGAGCACCTCGTGGGCAGTCGAATGATAATGATGAAAGTCATACACTCCATTGCGCCATTGCGGCGGCCAGCCGTTTTGCTGGAATTGAGCCTCCATGCGCGAAGCCATTTGTTCGGGTGGTCCTGCTGCCACAGCGCGATAAATCAAAACTGGTAGATCGGGATTGTTGGGCATCCAGCCATTGCGCGCAAGCCGCAGAATCTCCGGCTCGGACACTGATTTGCCGGCTGCGAATAAGGATCCGGCAGGCGTCAGGCTGAGTGCACTCACCATAGTGCTGAAGCGCCGGCGATCGATCATGCTCATAAACTTAGGATGCAGCTAGAGTCGAGTTAGCTCTTCGATAAGTTTCCGGTGTGCTGGGTAAGCACTGGTGAGTTCTGACCTCTTGGCCAACTCGAAATCTGCAAACTCGAAGCCGGGGGCGACAGTGCAACCTGCCAGCGCGAAGCCCGTCGCATCTTTCAGTCGCGACGCAAACCAGCATCTTCCTTTCACCACAGCTTGAAAAGCTTCGCCAGCCTCAGGACGATCGCCCAGGTGCAACTCGGAATAATTTCCCTCAGGATCGATCACGTAAACAACCAAAGCGCTCCCGGTATAAAAGTGCCACACTTCGTCGGACGCGATGCGATGGAATGCAGAGAAGTCTTTTCCTGCAAGCAGAAAGTAGATCGCCGTTGACGCCGATCTATCCCCATGGAAGGCGCCCGTCAGAGCACTCCGGGCAATGGTCAGGTCTGATTTATAGGTGGCCCGATAGTGGCCCCCCTCGGGATGGGGGCTCAGTCCGAGGTGTTCGATCCAGTACTGTGCCTTCTGGTCCAAGTAGGTAACCTAGTGGGCGGCAGCCGATGCTTCCGCCTGTTGCCGCAACGCGTGAACAACGACCCGCAGCATCTCTTCTTCCGGAGCCCGTTTGCCAGTCCAGATTTCGAACTGCCGCGCGCCCTGCTGCACAAACATCTCGACCCCGGTCACCACCGGAATTCCTTTTTGGCGAGCCATGCGCAGCAAGGGTGTATCTACCGGGTTGTACACCAGGTCGAAGACCAGCCGGGCGTTGATCTCTTTCGGTTCCAGAATATGCTGGGGCTTAACTCCATGCATGCCGACTGCGGTCGCATTCACGATTACATCGAAGCTGCTCTTGGCCACCTGCTCGCGGCGAATCGTTTTGGCTTTGGCTTCGCGCGCCAGCTTCTGCGCCGTCTGCGGAGTGCGGTTCAGAATCAGAACCTCGGCTCCCTTATCAACCAGGCCGAAGACCGCAGCCCTGGCTGCACCGCCGGCCCCTAGCACCAGGACCTTCGCCTTTGCCAGTGCAAGCCGCTTTTCCAGGGGACGCACAATACCGCCAACATCGGTATTGAAACCGTAAAGCTTGCCATCATGCGCCCGAACGATGGTATTGCAAGCCCCCACCTTGGCCGAGATGGGGTCCATGTTCTCCAGATGCTTAAGCACCTCCTGCTTGAGTGGCATGGTAACGCTGAGCCCGGAGAGCGGCACCTCGCGGACCACGGTAAGCAGGTCAGTCAGTTTGCTGGTTTGCAAGGCCAGGTAAACCGCGTTCACGGTTTCCCGGTGGAATGCAGTGTTCATCATCAGCGGCGAGAGGGAGTGCTTAATGGGGTCGCCCACCACCCCATAGACTCGCGTGGCAGTATCGATCTGCGCAATTCGATAGGTGTCGGTAAGCGTGCGTGCGGCAACCTGGCCTGGAGCGGTCTCTTCACCCTGGGTGGCGGCGGCAAAAGTGAAAACGCTGCCGGCGCGAATCGCCAGCACCCGGCTGATGATTCCCTGGTCGCCCATGCACAAGCCGACCATGTTGGCCATGTCACTGGTGCGCTCGAGAAAGTGCATCATGACCACGTTGTCGGCGAGCGCCTTGGCCGTAGTCACGATCTTGATGAACTCCGGCTCGTAGGGCCGGATGCGTTCGAAGATGCCATCCAGATCCTTTGTCGTCTGAAAATCATGCCAGGAGACGATGAGGGCAGTGCCGCGTGCGCGCAATTTTTCCAGTTCAGGCGCCTTAATGGCCTCGGCCGTCTGCAGTTCCAGATCGACCAGGTGAAAACCTGAGGCGCTGGCTTTCTGCAGCACTTCCAATTCGGCAGCAATCGCGCCCTTGAATTTTCCCCCATTCGCGGCCCGGCGGCAGGTGGCGATAGCGGTCACCGCACTGTTTTCAGTCAGGAATTCCTTTAACTTGGGTAGCGCAGCAAGAGGCTTCTCCAGGTAGTCGAGGCGGAATTCCAAAAAAGCGCTGTCGCGCAAGGCTTCGGTGGCTCGATCGACCATCTCGCTGGCCGTGGACCCAATGATTGCCACGCAGACTTTGCCCATACGCGAGCGCAAGTATTGCTGCGACAGAGATGGAGCAGTATTCATGGTGACAATCTGGGCATCTTACCGGCCACACCCGCAGGATGCAAGAACCGTATTATGGAGTTAGGAGCAAGCCCCATTGAATCATTTATCAGCAGCGGAAACGATATCATTGCATCCCTGGAACGATGGTGGAGAAATCGATGCCCCGGGACTGGAAAGCTGGGTCCAGGGACGGCTGGCGCGGCAGCGCCAACAAATTGACGTCCTGCTGGCCGTTCAAGGCCAGAAAACCCTGGAAAACACCCTTCGTCCTTATGACGACGCAGTAGCCACATTGAGCGCGACCGGCGCCCTGGCGTCGCTGCTGGATAGCGTGTATCCGGATAAAGCGGTGCGCGACAAAGCGAGGGAGTTAACCCAAGCCGTGGCCGAGGCAGCAACTGCCCTATCGCTCAACCAGGAAGTCTACCGCGCGCTCGCAGCCGTTGACCTGACCCCAGCGGACCCTGGAACTACGCATTACGTACGTCAGACGCTGCTCAACTACCGGCTGGCCGGCGTAGATAAGGACGACGCCACCCGCGCCCAGTTGCGTGAGCTCTCGGATAAGGCGACGGAGCTGTCCCTCACCTTTGCCAAGCATGTACAGGAGAACGTCAATCGAATCGAGGTGCGGGATGCCGCCGAGCTCGACGGGCTGCCCGAAGATTACATCCGTAATCATCCGCCAGATGACCAGGGCATCATCAAGCTGACGACCGATTTCCCCGATATGCAGCCGGTGATGACATTTGCCCGCAGCGCTGATTTGCGCCTGCGTATGTTCCGTGCCTATAACACCCGCGCCTATCCAGCCAACCGCCAGCTATTGCTTGACCTGCTCGCGGTGCGGCAGCAGATGGCGTCGATCCTTGGCTTCGCCTCCTGGGCCGATCTGGCCACGGCCAACCAGATGATGGGGTCGGCGGCCAACATGAAGAAATTCATCGGCGAGTTGGAGCAGGCTTCGCGCGCAGGCGCTAAGCGCGAATACGAAATGGTCCTTGCCTTTGCCCGCAAGCAGCAGCCCGGGCTTACGGCGCTCAAGAGCAGCGACCGCGGCTACTGGTACGAGCAATATCGTCGTGCAGCCTTCGATTTCGATTCGCAATCTGTCCGTCCCTATTTCCCTTATGCCGCCGTGGAACAGGGCATACTCGACACTGCGGCCCGGCTCTTCCACGTCAGCTTCGAGAGAAACAAGGAGGCCGCCGTCTGGCACTCCCAGGTGAGCGCCTGGGACGTCTATGACCGGGGCCGGCTGTGTGGGCGTTTCTACCTGGACATGCATCCCCGCGAGGGCAAAGACAAGTGGTTCAGCGCCGCACCGCTGATTCCAGGCATCACCGGCCGACAGCTCCCGGAAGTCGCCCTGATCTGCAACTTTCCCGGCGGCAAAGCCGATGATCCTGGGCTGATGCAATACAGCGACGTCGTCACCTTCTTCCACGAGTTCGGGCACCTGATGCACGCAATTCTCGGCGGCCAGCAGTCATGGGCGGGCGTCAGCGGTATCGCTACGGAAGGGGATTTTGTCGAAGTGCCGTCACAAATGCTGGAGGAGTTCTTCCAGGACGCCAAATTATTAGCGTCCTTCGCACGGCACTACCAGACGGGGGAGCCCATTCCGGCAGCGCTGGTCAAACGGATGAACCGGGCCAGTGCTTTCGGAAGAGCCGATGGAGTGCGGACCCAGCTCTTCTATACCAGCTACTCGCTCGACGTGCACAACCAGTCTCCCGAAAACCTCGATCCCGATGCGCTGCTTGAGGAAGGCTACAAGCGCATGATGCCCTATGAATGGATCGACGGCAATCGTATGTACGCCAGCTTTACCCACCTGATTGGCTATTCCTCGAATTACTACACCTATATGTTCGACAAGGTGATTGCGCTGGATTTCTTCGGCCAATTCGACCGCTCGAATCTGCTCGAGGGACCCACCGCGATGCGCTACCGGCAAGCCATTCTCGAGCCCGGCGGATCCAAGCCGGGCACCCAGCTGATCGAAGACTTTCTCGGCCGCAAACAAAGGATGAACGCCTTTGCCAACTGGGTAGCTGAGGAATTCGCCAGCTCCCCGGCAGCGGAGGGAAGCGATGGCATCGGACATTCTGCGTAAGGCATGGCAGGGCAAGTGGGCAGTGGTTACCGGCGCCAGCGCCGGCATTGGCGAAGCGATCGCTGTGGAGCTGGCGGAGGCGGGGGTGAACCTGGTGCTGACCGCCCGCCGCCGCGAGCGGCTCGATATGCTGGCGGAGCGGCTACGGAGCCAGCATGCCGTTCAAACCAAGGTAATCGTAGCCGACCTTAGCCAATCCCAGGCTCCGCGGCAGATTTTCGATGCTACCGAGGGAGCTGGCCTGAAGGTGGACGTCCTGATAAACAATGCCGGCTTCGGAGAGTATGGCGAATTTCTGCGCTCCAGCCTGGAGATGCAGTTGAACATGGTCCAGGTAAACTGTGCCGCCGTGGTTCATCTCACCCGGCTGTGGATTCCCGCTATGGTCGAGCGCCGTCGGGGCGCAGTTATGATTGTGGCCTCGACCGCCTCCTATCAGCCTGTACCCTACCTGGCAACTTACGGAGCGACCAAGGCCTTCGACCGCATGCTGGCTGAAGCCCTGGCCGAGGAAATGAAGCGTCACGGCGTCCGTGTGAGTGCCCTGTGCCCCGGACCGACGGAATCGGAGTTCAACCAGGTAGCCGGCGAACGCGCCGGTGACAGGCGGAAGGCGCAGTCGGCGGCGGAGGTAGCCTGTCGTGGTCTGGAGGGCCTGGCTCGAGGCAAGCACTGGGTCCTGCCGTACTTTGCTGGCCGCCTGCAGGTTTTCGCCCAGCGATTCGTTCCGCGGCGGGTCGTGAGTAGTGCGGTAGAGCGGATGTTCCGGCCGCCAAACCTGCAATAATTACTAGACAAACCTTAAATAATTACCAACGGTCAATTTATTTTTGCGAATTAGAACAACTTTGCTTCAGGAAGCGCATTCTTAGTAGATAACAACAGAGGCTACTTCAAACTTTTCCAACCTAGGCAGTTGTTCACCCCAACGAAGCTCCGCCTCGGCGAGCTCTCCTCTAAAACATCCTGATTACCCCTTCCCAATTGGCCTCTTGAGCAGGCCCGCCGGAAGGCGGGCCTATGTCTCTGTCTCAATGCTCTGCAAACAGAGCCAAAGAGAACCGCAGCGGAAGATCACGGTTCTCTTTGTCGGTTACGTAAGATAGCCCCATGGCATCTTTAGAAGTCGTCCGCGCCCCCAACTGGGCGAAGCTTGCCTGGCTGATCCACGGCTTCAGTACACGGCTCGGAGGCAAAACCACCGTGTACCGGCACGGAGGCTCCGATCTGAATCTGGGTTTTACTGATTCCGATGACCGCGACGTCGTGGCGGCCAATCGTGGACTATTCGTCAGCGCGGCTTCCGAAAGCAAGGACATTCTTGGGCTGGTTACGCTGCGCCAGATCCATTCCTCCCTGATCCGGAGAGTCTCGGCGAAGGACGTACGGCAGAACGGGATGCCGGCGGTACTTAAGGGCGATGGCCTGATGACCGACGAGCCCGGCGTGCTGCTGGGCATCCAGACGGCGGATTGCATCCCCGTCCTGGTGGCGGACCGGAAGAATCGAGCGGTCGCGGCTTTTCATGCCGGTTGGCGCGGCACGTTGGCGCGCATCGTGGAAAACGGAGTGGGGCGCATGCTGCTGGAGTTTGGCTCCAGGCCGGAGCACTTAATTGCCTCCATCGGTCCAGGAATCGGGCAATGTTGCTACGCAGTTGGACAGCAAGTACGAGAGCAATTCGAGTCGCAATTCATGTATGCCCCGGAACTCTTCCACGAGGTGTACGACTCGGACCCGGTCAGGGAGAAATACCCCATGCTGTTTCTCACCGCCCGCGCACCCGGGCATAGCGAAATCGGTCCTGCCATGCACCTGGATCTGCCCGAAGCAAACCGGCGGCAACTGCTGGCGGCGGGACTGAAGAAAAACGCCATTTTCCTCACCGGGCAGTGCACCGGCTGCCACACCGATCGTTTTTTCTCTCACCGCACAGAACGTGGATTTACTGGGCGGATGATGAGCGTGATTGGAATCGCCCGGTCCGGGGTTTAGACAAGTTTAAGCGTTTAAGCGGCGGATTCCGGCTTGGTCTCGTCCGGTTCCGGTGCGGTGTCTTTAGGGTTGACGAGGTCGCGTAGTTCCTTGCTGGGCTTAAAGTAGGGCACGCGCTTGGCGGGCACGTCGACTTTGGCCCCGGTCTTGGGATTCCGCCCGGTTCGAGGCTTGCGTTGACGGATGCGAAAACTGCCAAAACCGCGGATTTCGATTTTGTCACCGGAACGCAAGGCGTGAATCACGGAATCGAAAATGGTATCCACGATCATTTCCCCATCCCGGCGCGTCAGATCGCCCAGCTGGGTCACTTCCTCTACGAGGTCTGCTTTGGTCATGGTCCTATCTTCTCCAAAGTATAAAGGTAACCCGTGTCAGCTATGATAGATGCAGCAATTTGATGGTACATCGGAAACAGTCGCAGGTACGCCTTCCCTGTGGATCGTAGCAACTTGATAACCAATACCGGCCATTTGACGTCAAATAAAGGTTGGCCCCGCCACGAGACGTGAGCTACAGATGCACCAGGGTGGAGCAGAGTAGCGTACAATTTACGGCGTATCAAATGAAATGCCTTCTCACAAACAACTTTAGGAACAATTTTGGAACGACCTTTAATCAGTATTGTTATTCCCGCCTACAACGAAAGCGCCCGCATCGGGAAAGCTTTGGACGAAGTTCTGCGTTGTGTTCACGAGCGTAACTGGCACGCCGAAATCCTGGTAGTCAACGACGGATCGACCGATCGCACAGCGGAGATTGTGCAGGGATTTGCCCAGTTGCATCCCGAGGTGCGCCTGCTTAGCAGTCCGAAAAACCGGGGCAAGGGATTCAGCGTGCGCTACGGAGTGCTGCATGCTGTAGGCGAAATCGTGATGTTCACCGATGCCGATCTTTCCGCGCCGATGGAGGAAGCAGAGCGATTGTTTGACGCACTGCGCCAGGGTGCCGACATCGCTATCGGTTCTCGCTGGCTCGAGAGCAAGCGCCAGACCCACAAGCAACCGTTCTACCGCCAGTTTTTTGGGCGTTGCTTCAACGCCATCACCCGCCTGGTGATGGGGCTGCCTTTTGCCGACACGCAATGCGGGTTCAAAGCGTTCCGCCGCCCGGTGGCCCAGACGATCTTCCAACTGCAACGCATCGAGCGTTGGGGCTTTGACCCTGAGCTCTTATTCATTGCGCTGAAGCGTGGCTACAAAATTCAGGAGGTTCCCGTTACCTGGGGACATGATGAGCGGTCGCGCCTGAGCTACCTCAAAGACGGAATAAAAATGCTGGAAGATATCGCCTACATCCGCTGGGAAGCGTTCGCCGGTGCATACGATCGGAATGTAGTTGAATTCACCCCGGAATGGCCGGTTGTTAAGGGCTAGTTAATTAGACGAGCGACCCGGGAAGAATCTCCGCCTTGCGTGCCTCCACCTTGCGCGAATTCACGGCCACTCGGATCTGCATATCGCTGGTCTGCTCCATCACCATGGTTTCCGAACAGGCCCCGCAAAGCCAGAAGTGTTGCAGACGGCGGGCACGCCCCCCGGGGGCTGGGACGGGTACGTCTGGATCCGGCAGGTCGAATACGAAGATTCGGCCTTCACGCAGATAATGGAGCGGCTTGCCACAATTCGGATTTGCGCACTGATTCACCATGAAACACCCCAACGAAGCCGAGTCTCGCTGTTCCCTTAGGTATGAGCGGATAAATGGCCAAAGGGTTTTCTCGAATGGCCGGCACATCGGAAGCGGTGTGCGAGAATAGTCAGTTCCCATGCCCATACTGCGCTCGGCCTTCATCGCGCTCTCCCAAAATTCGTCGTTGCGCCACTTCGCAGAAAGTTCCACTCTCGGTGGCCGGATGTCCTCTCGCTTTGTGGCCGGCACCAGCGTCGAGCAGGTGCTCGACGCGGCCACTTCAGTCAACCGCCAGGGTATGTCGGCCTCGCTCGATAGTCTGGGAGAAAACGTTCATTCTCCCCAGGAAGCGCAGCAGGCGGCCGACGTCTATCACCGCTTGCTCGACGCCATCAAGCAACATCAGCTGGACGCCAATGTAAGCGTGAAGCTTACCCAGATGGGTATGGACCTTGACCCGGAACTGGCTTTTGCGATGGCCGCCAGCCTGGTGGAGCATGCGGTAGCGGCCAACACCTTCGTCCGCATCGATATGGAGGGCTCTGATTACACCCAGGCTACCATCGACATGGTGAGCAAGCTCCATGCCAAGGATGGGAATCGAGGCCGCGTGGGCGTGGTGATCCAGGCTTACCTCTATCGCAGCAAAGCGGACATTGACCGCTTGCTGGCGGAAGGAATTCGTATCCGCTTGTGCAAAGGGGCTTATCAGGAGCCGGCCAACCTGGCCTTTCCCGACAAAGCAGATGTCGACAAAAACTTTGTCAGGCTGATGCAGACCTTGCTCCCCAGTGGCATCTACCACGGCATCGCCACCCACGACGAAAAGATGGTTGAAGCCACTTGCCGCTTCGCCAAAGAACGCGGCATCCAGCCGGACCAGTTCGAATTCCAGATGCTTTACGGCGTACGGCGTGACCTGCAGCGATCCCTGGTGGCCGCAGGCTATCGCGTGCGGGTTTATATTCCTTTTGGGACCGAATGGTATCCCTACTTCATGCGCCGGCTGGCGGAACGGCCGGCCAACCTTCTATTCATAGCCCGTAATTTCTTCCGCCAATGAAGGAGATGATGTGAAAACCAAGAACGCCCTGAAGCAGGCTGAATTGATTCTCAAGCTCTATGAAATACGCCGGGAGACGGCGCTGCGCACGGCGCGCGATTATGTGGGTGGTGAGTTCATGCCCAAGTCAGTGGATGAATTTGTGAGCCTGGTCAAGGACGGCGGTAAGCAGAGTGGACACATTCTCCAGGTCTACGGATATTGGGACATGGTCGCCGCTTTCGTTGTCCACGGTGCGCTTGACGAATCTCTTATCTTCGATACCTGCCAGGAGATGTACTTTCAGTTTGAGAAGATCCAGCCGTATCTTGCGGGCTTCCGCGAAAAGATGAGCCTGCCGGAATTTCTAAAGAGCATGGAAACCGTGGTCGCAGGCTCGCAGGAGAGGCGAACCCGGGCCGCCACGAAAGTGAAGAAGGTCCGTCCGCAAGCGACTGAGCCTGAGGAACCCGCGCCGGCCGCCCTGTAGGTACCACCGCGAGATATGGGGCACCCAAAGTTGTTCGCAATTAGTTAATTGTCTCAGTGACTGTTTTCGAGCGCCAGCACGGCAAAGCCGGTCGCTGCGTCGCTCATGAAATGCCCGATATCGGTCGTCTGGTCACGTTGCTTGTTCAGTGACCAGGCAGGCCAATTGCCCTCATCCTGGATCTGATTCTGCGCCAGCCAGGCCAGACCTCGCTTGGCCTGCGCCCGCCCCAGGCCCGATTGCTCCAGGGCCAGGACAGTGAGGCCGGTAGCCAGTCCGTCGCTCTTGGTCTCGAGAGGAGTATCGTCTCGTCTTTTCCACGTGCCCAGGTCGCTAAGGCTCCAGCCACCGTCCGGCTGTTGCTTGGAAGCGAGGGTCGTCAGCAGCGCGGTGCGCTCGCTGTTGTTCAAGAGCCCGGACAGCCTGGCTGAAGCCCACAACAGGTAAACCTTATTGAGCAGTGGCTGGGTAGCGTATTCCCGCCGCAGAAAGCCGCGCAGCAGCCGCAGATTCTCCTGGATCCCGGGGTCGTCATGATAATTATCAGGAGCTCTGCCCACCGCGATTGCTGCCAGCGCGGCGCCGCAGTATTGGGACTCACTCGATTCCCACGGAGCTAGGTGGAAGTTCTGCCAGCCCCACGCGCCAGCCTGTTCACCCGACTTGATCTGCAAGGCCCACATGCTGTCAAAGGCGCTGCGCGTAATGTCGGTCAGATGGTTCTTCTGTTGGTCATACGCAGACAGGATAACGGCGTTAATCACGGATTCCGTAGCACGCGAGTCCGGTGCCAGCGTGGGGCCGTCTTTGCTATTGGGATAAAAGGGCTGAACCTGATTCCACAACGTGACCCGCCGAAGCACGTTATTGAGCATGACGTGCTCCTGCTCGGTGGGCGCGTCTTCGCCTAAAGGCCCTCGCAAGCTGGACCGGGAAAGCGCGTAGGGCAAGACGGTATGACACGAAACACAAACGGTATTATGATCTCGCTTCGATGCATCCCAGCTCTGCCACCATATCTCACGGCTATCGAGGTAGTGAGCGGCGGCAGCCTGGTTCCAGGTTTGGTTCGTTGCCGTTGGCGGGGCCTTCTCCACACTAGTGGGCGATGCCCCATAGCAGGCTGTTGCCAGACAGGGAGCGAGGAAAATCAGGGCAAACAGGGGGACCGTTTTCACGCGAGCACATCTCCTTTTCAGGTGGGTGTGAACAAAAGAGACATAGCAAGGAACCCTGTGATCGTAGCCTATCACAAGGTTTTTCGCCGGGACTCAAGCTCTTCCATCAGCTCAGCGACCTGTGTTTTGCGCTCATCCCGCAGTTCGCGCAGTCCCTCGATAACCCCGATTCTGTCTTCCACGGAACGATTCTGGTTGAACTTCTGCTTGCCTTCAAGGCGAAGGATCTGGAATTCGAAACCGACAATCGCTTTGAGCTGCGAGTCGATATACACAGCCGGAGCGTCGGTGACTTGCCACGGGGCAGGGAAGGATGCTTCGTGTTTCCTGGTCAGCTCGGTAACTACCGTCCTTATTCGCTCCGCGTCCTCAAAGAAGGTTATGCGCCCATAGGCATGAATCGCGGCGTAGTTCCAGGTTGGCACCACTCTGCCTGTCTCTTGCTTGGCGGGATACCAGTTAGGAGACACGTAAGTATCCAAGCCTAGGAAAATGATGAGTGCCTCGGCATCAGGATCGGTTTCCCGCCATTGCAGGTTGGCCCGCGACACATGGCCGGTCAGGGTTCCGTACTCACCTCTGGTCTCATCCAGAATAACCGGGAGATGAGTAGCCACCAGCCCGTTGGTGGTGATCGTGACCAGCGTCGCCAGCTCGCTCTGCCTCATGGCCGCATGAAGCATGGGGAGGTTTGTCACCTCAAAGGCTTTGGGCGTATACATGGGGGCCTCCTCCGGCTTTACCTGTCTTATACCATTTAGACTTCTCCACAGGAGTGCGCCATGTCGAGCAACAAACACGCGGGTACGGCCGCGGCAAGTACCGAGCCGGCGATCCCGGAACCATCGTTCGCGGAGCGGGCGCGCACGCTGTTGCATCTGGGCCGCGTCGGCAGCCTCTCCACTCTTTCCCGCAAGCGGCCGGCCTTTCCTTTCGGCTCGTTAATGCCCTTTGCCCTGGACGGCGAGGGCCGGCCCCTGTTCCTCATAAGTACCATGGCCATGCACACGCAAAACCTGCAGCAGGATGCGCGCGCCAGCCTGCTGGTGACCCAGACGGAAGCCAGTGGGGACCCGCTCGGGGCCGCGCGGGTAACTCTTGTGGGCAACGCTTCTGCCATTGCCGGGCCCGAGATCGAGGAAGCGCGCCCGCTCTACCTGGAACGTCACCCCAACAGCAAGTACTGGGTGGACTTCGATGATTTCTCCTTTTTCCGCATGGACGTGCTCGATGTTTATTACGTCGGCGGCTTTGGCGTTATGGGATGGGTTGCTGCGTCGGAATACGCTCAGGCGCACTCTGATCCGCTAGCGGATGCGGCTGCCGGGATCCTGCAACACATGAACGCCGATCACCAGGAGGCGCTTATTTTGCTAGCTCGCATTTTCGCCAGGATCGAAGCGCAGGAAGCGGTGATGACTGCGGTGGATCGACTCGGCTTTCACGTCCGTATGAAGACGGCAGAGGGCATGAAAGGCGCCCGCCTGGCCTTCCTGAATGAAGTAAGAACACCGGCGGAAACCAGGAAGATGCTGGTGGAAATGGTGCAGCAGGCGCGTCGCTTGTGAGCACACTCTATCGCCCCGAACTGCTCTATTCCCAGGGAAGCTTTACTGGGGGTGCGGGACTGTTCGTCAGCGAGGAAGGGAAAGTTTTAGCGGCCGACACGGATCCCTCCGCCGAGACTGTCCATTTGCCCGGCAAAGCGCTGCTTCCCGGCTTTGTCAATACTCACTCTCACTCCTTTCAGCGCCTGATACGGGGCAAGGCCGAGTCGAGGGTGATGAGCGGCCGCGATTTCTGGTCCTGGCGCGGCACCATGTACCATGCCGCCGCACAGCTTGATCCTGAAGATGTCTACGATGTAGCGCGCATGGCATTCCTCGAGATGCTGCTGAGTGGAACCACCACCGTGGGAGAGTTCCACTACCTGCACAATGCTCCCGGCGGCCGCCCCTATGACGATCCAAACCTGCTCAGCAGGCAGGTCATCGCGGCCGCTCAGTCCGTAGGTATCAGGATCGTCCTGCTGCGCTCGGCGTATCTCCGTTCGGGATACGAACTGCCTCCGGACCCGGGCCAGATCCGGTTCTTCGAATCCGCTGCGCAATTTCTTGAGAATTTGGCGGCCCTCGCGGCTTCAACCGAGGCGCCGATTGGCGTAGCACCGCATAGCCTTCGTGCCGTGCCCTTGCGCGAGCTCCAGCAGATTGCTGCCTGGACCCGGGAGCGGAAGCTGCCTCTCCATATGCACGTGGCGGAGCAGATCGCGGAGAACCAGGCCTGCTTGCGAGAATATGGGTTGACTCCGGTCGCGCTGCTGGGCAGGGAAGGTCTCCTTGGCCCCGACTTCACCGCGGTGCACGCGATTCATGTCACCGCGGAGGAGATCGGGCTGCTAGCCCGGGCGGGCGCCAACGTATGTTCGTGTCCGACGACCGAGCGCAACCTTGGGGATGGCGTGCTTGCCGCTGATCAGGTCATGCGCGAGGGCATCCGCATCGCGTTGGGGTCCGATAGCCAGGCGCAGATCGATCCGCTCGAGGATGCGCGCGAGCTCGAATACCACTTGCGGCTCGATCGCCAACAACGCGCCATTCTTGACCAGATCGGAGAGCAGACCTTGGCCTCGCGCCTCTTTGACTGTGCCACCGTTCATGGAGCCCGTTCGCTCGGGCTGGCTGCCGGCTCGGCCGACTTTTTCACCGTGGATCTGGATGACCTATCGATCGCCGGGCACTCGGGCGGAGATCTGCTGCCTTTGGCCGTCTTTTCGCTCAACCGGTCAGCGGTGCGCGATGTAATGGTGAACGGCCGCTGGGTGATACGCGATCAGCGGCATCCGCTGCAGGAAGACATTGTCTCCCGTTTCAAGGAGCTTCACCGCAAGCTTTGGGAAGGACTGCGGACGAGCTGAAACCCCTCTCCTCTCTTCGAACGCTTCGCTACAGACTTGGAGTAGACTAAACTAACTGGACCTAGTCTATGAAAAAGCCCATGCTTATTGTGAATATTCATGAAGCCAAGACCCAGCTTTCCAAGCTGGTCGCTCAGGCCTCCAAGGGAGAACCATTCATCATCGCCAAGGCCGGCAAACCCCTCGTCAAAGTCATCGCAGTCGACGCTCCGACCCCGACGCAGGTCCGGCGATTCGGCTTCATGGCGGGGCAGATCGCGGTCCCCGAAGATTTTGACCTGATGGGCAGTTTCGAGATCGAGCGGATTTTTGAAGGTGAGGCATGAAACTACTGCTTGATACCCACCTGCTCCTTTGGGCTGCCGGGGAACCTGGCCGGCTGTCGACGGCGGCACAGAGGCTGATGAGGGATGCCGGGAATGAACTTATGTTCAGCGCAGCAAGCTTTTGGGAGATTGCCATCAAACGAGGCCTTGGGCGGAACGACTTTTGCGTAGATCCTCGATTGTTGCGTCGCGGATTGCTGGATAACGGTTATAGCGAGTTGCTGATCGGCAGCGATCACGCTGTCGCGATTGACGGATTGCCTCCTCTTCATAAAGACCCGTTCGATCGAATACTCGTAGCACAGGCGATCGTGGAAGGCATTACTTTGCTTACGGTGGACCCGTTGGTAGCGCAGTACGCTGGGCCAATACGCCGAGTGTAGGCGGTCAGGTGCGGGAACAATGTCCCAGAAGGCCGCCGAACGCGGGCTGCATAAAATTGTCCTTTCGCTCGCGCTCGTTCTCTGCCTGGTGCGTTTTATTTTTTTGTGGGCGGATTTTCCCAACCACTCACCATGGATGATCGACCAGGCGAAGTTCACCGATGAAGGCTGGTGGGCGAGCGCGGCGGTCCGCCATGTTCTCATCGGCCATTGGCAGGTTCCGGGCGACTACAATCCAGCCGCGGCCGTTCCGGTATGGCCCGCTCTGCTGACCATGGTTTTTCATTTCACGGGTTTAAGTATAGTGGCGGCGCGCGCAGTGAATGTATCTTTCTCCATCGCCACTGTAGTTCTCGTTTACCTCTTGATGCGGCGCTATGGCGCGGCACAGACAGCGGCAGCACTTGGGGCATTACTATTGGCGGCAAGCCCCTTCGCCTTCGCTTTTAGCAGGCTGGCAACACTGGACACCATGATCGTCTTCGAGTGGAGCCTGCTGATGTGGTTCGCTTCCTATGCCGAACCAGGACGGGTTTGGCCGCTGATTACACTGGGCGTTGGTATCCCCATTATGCTGCTAAGCAAGACCACGGCGCTTGTTCTGCTGCCAGCGATTTTATGGCTGCTGTGGAAGAAAAATCCGCGAGCGATCCTGGCTGTGAGCGCCATGGCCGGGACAGGAATCGGCATCTACCTGTCCATCGTCTTACGATCCAGATACGCCCCCGATTACCACTATTTCTTCGAGGTTAACGCGCTGGCCGATGTGGAATGGGAGAGCACGGGCTCTTTCCTGTTGCTTTTGTTGCGTCACTGCTTCTGGATTGATCGCATCTTGTATCCCGCGGCACTTGTGGTCCTTCTCGTGTCGCTCGTCTGGTTGCGGCAGCTGTGGAAAAACCCTCTTTTTACCTCATCCTGGATTGCTTTCGTCGGGGACGCAATCTACATTCTTCGCCGCCAGGATGATTATGCTCCGAGATACTTCCTTGTCATGCTGGTGCCGTTAATCCTGGTCCTGGTTCTTACCCTGCAGGAGCTTAATGTCCGCCACCGAAGACTGGCCGCCTTTCTGGCGGCCACGCTTGTGGTCGCCATAGTGCTCGATACGCGGCAGATCCTTGGATTCCTGAGCCATCGCCAGTACCAGTTCTACGACGCCGCTAAATCCATTCGGGCGATCGTCAATGCAGATCCGGCCGCACACCGTCTGTTGCTGGGTTCGAGCGGCGGCCAACTGGCGCTCATGATCGGTATCCCTGCGATCAATGATGGATACAGTAGCCAGGATCTGAGCCAGAAAGTTTTGGCCTACCAGCCGGGCTGGTATGTAGGGTGGAATGAGCTTGATCAGGACATCGTCGATTCGTTATCCGCTTTCCGCCTGGACGAGGTTGCAAGCTATCCCGTCTTCGACCGCGATCAGAGGGATCGGTTGAAGCTGTATCGCATGGTTCCTCTGAAGGAGACACTCAAATGATGAAGATTTTTCTGGCTGCCCTGTTTACAATTGCGATCGCTGCTCCGGCGTCGGCAGCGACCCCCCTCCATGTCATCTTCGACACCGATATGGGCAACGATGTTGACGACGCCCTGGCACTGGCCATGCTGCACGCCTTCGCTTCCAGAGGCGAGGTAAATTTGCTGGCCGTTACCGTGAGCAAAGACAATCCCTGGGCCGCCGAATACGTCCGTATGGTCAACGAGTACTACGGTCGAGGCACGATCCCGGTCGGTATCGTTCACAATGGCAAAACACCGGAAGATGGTTTGTACGTCCGGCAGGTATGTGAACTCCATGGCCGCCGCCCTAATAAGGCGACGGTTACCGATGCAGTGCAGCTGCTGCGGAAGACTCTGGCTGGTGAACCGGATGGCGCCGTCACCCTGATTCAGGTGGGCTTCTCCACCAACCTGGCGCGGCTGCTGGAGACTGCGCCTGACGGCTACAGCAATCTCAGCGGGACGGAGCTGGTAAAGAAAAAAGTACGCCTGCTCACCATGATGGCAGGGAACTTTGCCAACAGCAAACCGGAATACAACGTAATGACCGATATTCCCGCCGCCACCAAACTCTTTGCCGCCTGGCCAACCGATATCTACATCAGCGGCTTTGAAGTTGGATTGGCGATTCTGTATCCCGCTTCCAGCATCGAGCACGATTTCCCTGCAGGCAATCCCGTCGCGGAAGCTTACCGGCTTTACGCCAAAATGCCCTACGACCGTCCTACCTGGGACTTGACTACAGTCGTCTACGATCTGCGGCCCGATCGCGGCTATTTTGACGTGTCCCCACCGGGCGACGTCCTGGTCTCACCCGACGGTTCGACCAGCTTCCAACCCAGCGTGCAGGGTAAGCGGTATTTTCTGAGTGTCAATCCGGTGCAGGTTGCCAGGGTTCGGGAAGTTTGCGTGTGGCTCGCTTCGCAACCGAAGTAGAACCCTTAAAAGAATCTGTCTAGCTGAAAGAAGATTTTCCTATGGCCAGTGCCATTGCCGGCTGCTCCCGCAATCTCAAATGGGCCGACCAATGTTTTAACCACGATGCCGACAACGCCATCCATGGGTACGCTCGGCTCATCCGGCACAAAAAAGGTTTTTCCTGCTTCGTAGGTTGTTACCAGGGAAATGCTGTCTCCCAGAAATGGGGGCAGCTTCCCCAGCCGGCGAATGTACCCCGTCTGGAATAAGTAGTACTGATTGGTAAGCAGCTCGTTCTCGCCAAAAGCCGAGAGCTGGAGGCCGCCTCCCAAAGAAAATGGCGGGATCCCTGTGTTCTCGTGGCCCAGCGTCGAGCCGCCGGACGCCGCCAGATAGGCCGAGGATTTCGGGTTAATTGGAAACAGAAAGTGGGTCCAAAGTTCCATGAGCGGAAAGGGCTTATTGGTTCCTGTATTTGAGTCCCACCATTCTCCACGGTAGATCGCCGACATACCACGCATCGGCAAAACCGGATCATCAGTCAGGTCCAGGGTGTAGTGAAACCGGCTAACTCCGATACGTCCCGATTGGACTGGGTAAATAACGGTATCTCCAATTACCGGAGAATATCTTTGGTAGGCCGCTTGGTATCCGAGACGGGCCTCAGCAACAGAGCCGAAGGTGTACCCAACATCAAGGGCTCCGCCAAACTGGCGCTTCCGGTATTGTGAGTCGATGTGGTCGTCAAAGTAGAAATAGAACTTGTTGGTGTTGAGGGCGACCTGCGGAGCGATGAACCATCGTGTGCTGGGCGTGAAGGGGTGATAATACTCCGACGCGAATCGATAGATAGAGCCCACGACAATGTCATTGCGCAATTCTGATCCAAAAGTACCAAAGTCCAGGAAAGTAACGCGCGCCCCTGCGCTGAAGAGCACTTCGTTGTAGTTCGTTCCGTCGATGATGATCAAAGGACGCACAACGGGCGGAGAGTAGGATTTCTCTTCAACAGAAACCAGCAGGCCCGGTTTGCCGTCTTTTTCAGTCATGCTGTAGCCCAGCGTGGCGAAGCGTCCAGTCCCTGCGATCCTGGTGAACTGGTTTTCCAGGTTGACGTTATCCACCGGCTTGCCAACGTCCGGGTTTAGTCTTCGCTGTATCTTGTTTTCCAGCTGCGGCGTGGTACCGATGACCTCGACGAACTGAGGCACTGGTGTCTCCAATGTGCGGCTTTCGCGTCGCTCGACGTATTGCTTCCAGGCCGCATCATCGACGGCGAGTTTGCTCAGGATTGCGCTTTTGCTCTCGGCCGCCTCATAACCCAGCCGGACGATTTCTGCCGCCTTGTCGTAATCGAGTGCGGTGTACTTGTCCAGCGGAACGGTGACCAGAACATCCGCCATCTGGATGCTCTTAAGCTCGTTGGCGGCGATCATCACGCTCAATGACTGTCCTAGAACGGAAAAAGTAGAAAGTGGTTGTTGCGCATTGAAGGAAGCCGTTTGCAGGTAGACGGCGATTGTGAGCTGGGCGCCCATGTTCTGGGCAACGTCAACCGGAAGGTTATTGAGCAGACCGCCGTCTGCGTAAAGATTATTGCCGGAGTGTACCGGAGTAAAGATCCCGGGCAATGACATGGTGGCCCGCAGAGCAAGGGCTAACGATCCGTCATGAAAGACGTGTTGCTTGCCGCTGTTGAGCTCGGTCGCTACGCAGGCAAAGGGGGTTGGCAGGTCGTTGAAGCTCTTGATCTCTGAGTAGGGAAGCGCCACGTGGTCGAGAATGAAGCTCACCTGCTGCCCGGTATTGAAGCCTTCCGGCAGCTGAACGCCGTGTCGCAGACCAAACTCGATTCGGGTGGGAAATTCGACCTCATCCTCTTTACGCCGATAGGAAAGGTCCCGAAACGGGAGCTGGCCGCTGAGGGCCTGGTCCCAGTCGACGTTCTGAATCAAGTGCTCGATCTGCTCTGGAGATCGGCCAGTCGCATACATGCCGCCGACCAGGCCCCCCATGCTGGTGCCGGCGACCAGGTCCACCGGCACATGGTGCTGGTAGAGCCACTGCAGCACGCCAACGTGAGCCAGGCCGAGCGCACCGCCTCCTTCGAGCACCAGGCCAACCTTCTGCCGGGGTTCTTGGGCATGAAGGTAGACGGTCAGGAAGACCAGGAAAAGCACTGCAGTCGCTGCCCGGTTTCGTTTTGATCCTGGACTCATCAAAGGTCCATAATCGCCCACAACTGTTTGCGCGGATAGTACCGTTCTTGGAGCACACCTTTTGTAAGGAAGAACCGGCAGCGCTGGAATTTCAGGACTATGAACAACCCGCAGCTTCCGTCAGAACCTGCGGCCCTCTCAGCGACTATCAGGCTCGGATGGGTGGGCCACTCCTTCCTTTGTCATCTCGGACCGGGAGCGCAGCGCAGTAGATCTCAGTTCGCTTAATCAGCATCCGATTCAGCTGGAAGCACCGCCTAACCTTGTCTTCACGACCCGCCTGCTCTGGTATACTAGATGGATACGAGAAGTATCTTAAGCGGGGACAACGCCTCATGTGCGGGATCTTGGGCTATTTCCGAAAAGGCGCGGGTTCCGACGACCATCTGGGCGCGACCATGCTGAGCATGTTGGAAGCGCTGGGCCGCCGCGGTCCTGATTCGGCCGGTGTAGCCCTGGTGGGGCCCGCGCATCGGGCCGGCTATATCGTGCGCGTCCAGGCCGGCGACGAGCTGGAGATGACCAAGCCGGCGATTGAAACCAACCGCGAAGCGATCGAGATCTTCGCCGGGGCACTGGACGGTGCTTCCGATGTCTCATCCGGTGGTGTCTATGTTCGTTTTATGCTCGCGGGAAATATCGATCTCCCCGCGCTGACCGGGGCTATCGAGGCGCTCGGCGAAGGCATTAGGGTACTCAGCATTGGTCACGCCATGGAGCTCTCAAAGGAAGTGGGGAGCCCGCACCTGCTCGAGGGCAAGCACCATATATCGACATTCGCCGGTACCCACGGTATCGGCCACACTCGTCTCTGTACCGAGTCGATCGTGGATCTCAGCCACTCTCAACCCTTCTGGGGACGCGGGGCGGCCGACGTCGCCATCGTTCACAATGGACACATCACCAACTACCACCAGTTGCGGCGTAAATATGAGCAGCGCGGCGTCGGCTTTGTTACGGAGAATGATTCTGAAGTGCTGGCGGTTTATTTGGCGGAGGCTCTTAACCGGGGCGCCACGCTGCGCCAGGGCCTGGATGGAGTACTGCGGGATATGGACGGCGCCTTCTCTTGTCTGGCTGTGACCGCGACCGAGATGGGCTTCGTCAAGGATCCCTATGCCTTTAAGCCGCTGGTGGTCGCCGAGACCGACGAGTTCGTTGCCGTCGCGACCGAGGAGATTGCCATCCGCTCCGCGATTCCGGGAGACTACATAGTATCCGAAGCCCAGGTCGAGGAGGTGCGGGTTTGGTCGAGATAGCAGCGATGGCCATCGATGCCGGGACGCTTTCTACCCGCGAAGTCAACGCGCTGATCCGTGCGCGTTTCCAGGCTGGGGCGGCAGATATCTGCGTGGAAAATCCCAATGCCCGTCACAACCTGGCAGTCGCGTTGTTGCAGCCGGGACGAGTGCGCTTTTTGGGCAGCGTGGGCTATTACTGCGGTGGCCTTATCGATGGAGCCGAGATACGCGTGGAGGGGAGCGCGGGCTGGGGTTTGGCGGAATCGATGAACCGTGGCCACGTGGTGGTTCACGGAGGTGCCGGCAACGGAGCAGCCGCGGCCATTCGCGGGGGCACGGTGGTGATCCACGGCGATGCGGCCGCTCGACTCGGCGTCTCCATGAAGGGCGGCCTTGTGCTGGTCGCCGGCGACTGCGGTTACATGGCGGGCTTCATGGGTCAAAAGGGAACCCTGGTGGTCTGCGGCAACACCGGGCATGCCTTTGCTGACTCGATGTACGCGACCACTTGTTATGTCGGTGGCGCCATCGGCGCCCTGGGGACGGATGCTGTCATCGAGCCGCTCTCGCCCGAAGAGGCGGAGATGCTGGATCGCTTGCTTGCCGAACATCTACCCGCCGAATTGCGTGCTCAAAAGCCTGCTGGGCACGCCTTCACCAAGGTGGTTGCCGGGCGTAAATTATGGAACTTTGACAAGCACAATTGGAAGTACTGGCAGGATGCGCTTTGATGAATAATCCGCTAGATGTTACCCGGCCTCTTCTGCAAGCCAGCGGTACCTACACCGCTGAAGTGATGCAGGGCATCCATACCAAAGCGGAGACCGGCATATATGAAATCCGCGGCTACGGCACGCTGCGCCAGCGCCGTTGGGCGACCTTTGACGATCTGACCTTCCTGCCCTGTGGGCTCACCCGTATTCCCCTCGAAGGCTATCGTGAGAAATGCTCCACGAAGACGGTTTTGGGCGGACGCTTCGCCAAGCGGCCCCTGGAACTCGAAATACCCATCATGATTACGGGCATGAGCTGGGGAGCCCTCTCCTACAACGCCAAGGCCGCATTAGCCAAGGCGGCGGCTAAGGTGGGCACATCGAACACCACGGGCGATGGAGGCCTCTCTCCGGCGGAGCGCGAGTTTGCCAAGGACTATGTTTATGAGGTTCTCCCCTCGCGCTATGGAATCGACGTGCACGATTTGCGTGGGGCCAGCGCGATCGAATTGACCATTGGCCAGGGAGCAAAACCGGGCACCGGCGGCCTGTTGCTGGGTTCTAAAGTTTCCGAAACTATCGCTCATCAGCGCGATCTGCCCGTAGGCGTCGACCAGCGCAGTCCGGCGAGGCACCCAGACATGCTCGGCCCCGACGACATGGTGATCAAAATTGAAGAGCTCCGCGAAGCGACCGATGGGCAGGTGCCTATCTTCGTAAAATTGGGCGCCAGCCGGACCTTCGATGACGTCAAGCTTGCCGCCAAGGCCGGCGCCGACGTTGTGGTTATTGACGGAATGGAAGGGGGAACTGGCGCGTCCCCAGCCATCCTGCAGGAACACACCGGCATACCTACGCTGGCTGCGGTATGCGAGGCACGAGCGGCCCTGGAAGATTGCGGCTTGTATGGTGAGGTGCAGCTCATCATTGCGGGCGGAATCCGTGACGGTGTCGACGCGGCGAAAGCGATGGCCCTGGGCGCGGACGCGGTCTACATCGGCACCGCGGCCCTGATCAGCCTGAACTGCAACAAGCCTTTATATGTAGAGGACTACCGGGCCCTGGGCACCGAACCCTACCATTGCCACCATTGCCATACTGGGCGCTGCCCGGTAGGCATCACGACTCAGGATCCGGAGCTGATGAAGCGGCTCGATATCGATCAGGGAGCAGAGCGCGCGTTGAACCTGCTGCGAGCCATGACGCTCGAGATCCAGATGCTGGCGCGCGCCTGCGGCAAGTCGGACGTGCATCACCTGGAGCCGGAAGATATGGCTGCCTTGACCATGGAAGCGTCGATCATCTGCGGCATTCCCCTGGCCGGCACGCGCAAAGTCTTCGGAAGATAAAGCGGATGTCTTTCCTGTTGAAGTGCCCCAACTGCGGCGAGCGAAGCGTCTACGAATTTCGCTTTGGCGGGGAAGTCCGGCAAAGACCCGGATCCCAGGCTGGGTACGAGGACTTTCTCAACTATGCCCTCTACAAGCGGAACGTCGCCGGCGTGCAGTGGGAGTGGTGGTACCACCGCGGCGGTTGTGGTGAGTGGTTCAAGGCCAACCGCAATACGCTGACCAATGAGGTCCATCAAACGCTTCTGCCGCAGGATGAGGAGCCGCGCGGATGAGGGATCAGATCCTCTTCCAATGGAACGGCAGCACCGTCGCCGCAAAACCCGGCGACACCGTGGCTTCTGCTTTGTATCGCTCTGGGGTCCGCACCTTTTCTTACGGCTATCAGCATGGCCGGCCGCGAGGCCTGCTCTGCCTCACCGGCTCCTGCCCCAACTGCATGGTGAACGTGGATGGCGTGCCCAACGTGCGCAGCTGCACCCTGCCCGTGCGTAGCGGATTGGCTGTTTTATCGCAGAACCAGAATGTTTATCGCGGATTCGATTCGCCTGGCGTGAAGCGCTTTCCGGCCGCTCCGCCCCTGGCCGAGTCTCAACATCACTATGAGCACGTCTATCTGCAATTCGATGTGGTTGTGATTGGCGGCGGCCCGAGCGGTTTAGAGGCCGCACTGGAATCCGCCTCTCAAGGCAGGCAGGTCGCTCTCCTTGAAAAGGAGCCCGCTCTGCAAGCAGTCGAAGCATTGGCGCGGCAAGTCCAGGCCCACCCAGGAATAACAACCTTCCTCAATTGTAGTTGTTTCGGAGTGTATGAAGGCAATCTGCTGGGCGCAGTCCAAATTGATTATGCGCACCCCAATACGGAGACCCTTCTGCACCTGCGGGCCGGGAGCGTGATTGTAGCTACGGGTGCTTTTGAGACCCAGTTTCTTTTTGCCAACAACGATCTGCCGGGCGTGATGCTCTCGACCGCGGTGCTGCGGCTGATCCATCGCCACTCTATCGTGCCTGGCAAGCGGGCAGTGCTGATCGGGAATGCCGAACGGTGCGCGGAGTTGCGGGCCGACCTGGAGGCGGCCGGGGTGGAAGTAGTCGCTAGCCAGCCCATCGAATCCGTCGAACGCGCCCTGGGGACCGATCATGTCACTGGATTAGTAACCGAAACAGCTACCTATGAAGCGGACCTGGTAGTGATGTGCGGGCCCCGGGTTCCAGACGTGGGTGTGGTTGCGCCCGCCCTCGCGCAGGCGGTGAACCTGGTGGGTGCCGCCGCCGAAGAGGGTGTCCCCGACCGCACCTATGTTCTACCGTCGTCGGCCCAGTCCGCCGATGCAATTGCATGTCTTTGCATGGATGTTTCGGGTCAGGATGTAGCGGAAACGATCGAGGCCGGCCTGGGTCACGTCGAATTGATCAAGCGGTTCACCAAGCTGGGCAAGAGCGCCTGTCAGGGGCGAATGTGCCAGACGGCGGCGATCCATCTCTGCTCGCAAATCAGCGGGCAAACCCTCGCCCAGGTGGGTACTACTGTCGCCCGCCCTCCCGCGCCTCCCGTGACTCTCGGCGTGCTCGCCGGCCCGAGACATCATCCTGTGCGCCGCACACCCATGCACCATCAACATGACCGCCTGGGTGCTGTCTGGATGGACATGGGAGATTGGAAGCGGCCGCGCTACTATGCTAAAGAAGCGGCTTCTCTTGAGCATGCGTGCGTAGAACAGGAGTACCGTGCTGTGCGCGAACGTGCCGGTATCATCGACGTCAGCACCCTGGGGAAGATCGAGGTGAAGGGAACCGATGCCGGACGCCTCCTCGACCTGGTCTTCACCCACAAATTTTCCACTCTGCCGATCGGCCGGGTGCGCTACTCCGTGCTCTGCGATGAACTGGGAACCATTGTCGACGATGGGACCATCTCGCGCATGGAAGAGCAGCGCTACTTTCTTACCACCACCACCGGCAATGTCGACTTTGTGCATCAATGGCTGGAATGGTGGGCCGCCGCGGCGGGATGGAAGGTCACCATTACCAACCTGACCGCCGGCCTCGCCTCCATGAACCTGGCTGGTCCCCTGGCGCGTGGAGTTCTGCAGAAACTAACCGACTGCGATCTTTCTTCCGCATCCTTTCCTTACATGGATTGGCGGCAGGCGTCCGTGGCCGGCGTGCCGGCCACCATGATGCGCATCGGTTTTGTAGGCGAGATGGGCTGGGAAATTGTCGTGGCGGCCGAGTATGGGAGTTCTCTTTGGGAACAAGTACTGCAGGCAGGTGCCTCGGTAGACCTTCGCCCGTTCGGTGTGGAAACGCAACGTGTTCTGCGCCTGGAAAAGAAGCACATCATCGTGGGCGTGGATACCGACGCACTGAGCAACCCGTACGAAGCAGGCATGGCCTGGGTGGCAAAACTCGATAAGACAGATTTCATAGGCAGAGTTGCCCTGGCGCGACTGAAGCAGAACCCCCTGGAGCGTATGCTCGTGGGTTTTGAATTGGAAGGAACGATGGCGCCTCCCGATGGTTCCCCGGTGTTGGTCGAGGGTAAGCCGGTTGGTTGGGCCACCAGTGTTCGCTTCTCCTGGGCGAAACAGAAAGTGATCGGGATGGCATGGGTCACCCCTGCGGAAGCGAAGCCGGGCGCAGGCATCACTTTGCGTTCTGACGCCGTCGACTATCCCGCGTACATAGTTGAGGAAGTCTTCTACGACCCTGCAGGCGATCGGTTGAAGATGTGATGGAACGTCAGTCGGCATTGCATCGTTGGCATCTCGAGGTCCAGGCCCACCTGAAGACTTTCTCCGGTTGGAAGCTGCCTGCCTGGTATAAAGACCCGTCGAGCGAGCTCGAGGATGTGCGCGCTTCCGCCGGCATTTGCGACGTGAGTTATCTAACCAAGCTTGATCTCCGAGGTCCGGCCGGTGAATTCCGCCCACCCGCCCAGGTGTGGAAGCTAACCCCGACACGCGCCCTGATAACCTCGCCGCAACCCATCGATTTCGTTCCTTCTTCCTCCGTCACCGATGTGACTTCAATCTACAGCGCGATTCTGCTGGCTGGTCCAAAGGCACACGAAGTGCTGCACAAGTTGACCACGCTCAACGTGAGCGTCTCCGCCATGCCCGAGGGAGTTGGCCGCCAGACACGCCTGGCTCACGCAAACGCCATCATCCTCCGCGGTCAGGGTTTTCTCATTTTGAACACCCGTGATGTCACCGAGCACGTATGGGAAGCATTGCTGCACGCGGGGGCCTGTCCGTTCGGGATGGTCGCAAAGCAACATTGGATGGGGTTTAGTGATGAAGACGCATAAGCCTGAGCCGGTCATGTGGGGCAGACATGCCCTCAAGCCCACTTACGATGTGGCCATCATCGGCGCCGGTGTTCACGGCCTTGCCGCGGCTTATTATCTGGGCAAGATCCATGGCATTCGCAAAGTAGCATTGCTCGAGAAGGGCTATATCGGGTGCGGCAACAGCACCCGCAACACAGCCATTTTGCGGTCCAATTACCGCACCTTTCCCGGCATCGCTTTCTACGACGCCTCGCTTCGCCTTTACGAAGGTCTGACCGAAGATCTGGAATGCCCACTGGACTTCAATCAAAGTGGGCATTTCACGCTGGCGCACACGGACTCTTCCGTCACCGGACTGAGGATACGCGCAGAGAACAATCAGTTGATGGGCGTCGACAGCCGAATGGTTGACCGGGACGAACTGCGGCGCATGGTGCCTGCAATGGATATGTCCGACCGGCCCCGGTTGCCAATACTCGCCGCGCTCTACCACCCGCCCGGGGGAACCATCGGGCATGATGAAGTGGTGCACGGTTATGGGCACGCCTGCGACGCTATGGGCATCGAGGTTCATCAGTTCACAGCTGTCACCGGGCTTGAACTTGCAGGCCGCAAGATTCTTCGCATACGAACGACGAAAGGCGATCTATCCGCGGGTGCGATCCTGAATGCCACTGCCGGCTGGGCCACCACCATCTCTGACATGGCGGGGGTGCCGCTTCCCATCGTGAGCCAGCCCCTGCAGGCATGCGTCACAGAGTTGATCGAACCCTTCCTGGACTACGTGATTGTCTCTTCGAACCTGCATGCGTACGTCAGCCAGACGGCCAAAGGAGAGCTGGTGATCGGCTCCGAGGTCGATCCTTACCAGACCTACTGCACCCGTTCCACGCTGCCTACGCTGGAGCAGATGGCCACCTATACTTTGGAATTGTTTCCTCAACTCCACGGCGTGAAAGTTCTCCGCCAGTGGGCCGGGGTATGTGACATGACGCCGGATTATGCTCCTATCATGGGTGCGGCCGGCGAACTGGATAACTTCTATATGGACGTGGGCTGGGGCACCTGGGGATTCAAGGCCGGCCCGATCGCCGGCAAGTGCCTGGCGGAAACCATCGCCACCGGCAAGGCCGCCGTCCTGATGGAGCCATTTGCACCCACCCGTTTTTCCAGCGGCAAGCTACTGGGGGAAAAAGCTGCGGCTTCAGTCTCACAATAGGACGAAAGAATGTACAGCAGGTCCCTCCACTTCGCTACGCTTCGGTTGGGATGGCAACTTTGCCGGCGACTCGCGTTTTTGCCTTCAAACAAAATTGTCATCCCGGCCGAAGCGTAGCGACCTGCTGTTGAAACGATAAATTAGCCACGGAGGCATCCAGTTGACACAGGACCTTAAGCAACTCGTGCAGGAAAAAGGCATTGAGTATTTTTTGTGCTCTTTCGTCGAAATGAGTGGGATCCCCAAGGCCAAGCTGGTCCCCGCCAGTGCGCTGGACGATATGGTGAGCGACGGCGCGGGGTTTGCCGGCTTTGCCGCCGGAGATGTGGGACAGGGTCCTCACCATCCTGACCTGGTATCTGTCCCGGATATGCAGGCCATGATCGTGCTGCCGTGGCGAAAAAATATCGCCTGGGCCCCAGGCATGCTCCAGGTAGAGAATCAGCCAACGAAGTACTGCCCGCGCAGGATTTTGGCCCATCAACTGGAGAATGGACGCCAACGCGGTTACGAATTGATGGTGGGGATGGAGCCGGAGTTCATGTTGCTCAAGCGCGCCCAGGATGGCTCCTGCGTACCATGGGATGCCATGGATAACGCGCCCAAACCCTGTTACGATATGCGCGCCCTTCACCGCAACCTGGATCTATTGACCAGGCTGCTCAGTTACATGGAGGCGCTGGGATGGGGGCCTTACGCGGCAGACCACGAGGATGCCAACTGCCAGTTTGAAATCAACTGGAAGTACGCCGATGCGCTCACCACCTGCGACCGGCAGATCTTTTACAAATGGATGGTCAAGATTCTCGCCGAAGAGCAGGGGCTCCTGGCCACCTTCATGCCCAAGCCATTTGCGAACCTGACGGGAAACGGTTCGCACTGCCATCTAAGTCTGGAAAATCCCTCTTCCAGGAAGAATCTCTTCGATAGCAAGGACGATCCTCTTGGCCTCTCAGCCGAGGGCCGCTGGTTCATGGGCGGCATTTTGAAGCATGCGCCTGCGCTTAGCGCGATTCTCGCTCCGACGGTGAATAGCTACAAACGTCTTATCCGCGGTAGACCCCGTTCCGGCGCCACCTGGGCCCCTGTCTACATTACGTATGGTAGTGCGAATAGAACTCAGATGATTCGCGTGCCCGGTCCGGGGCGCATTGAAAACCGCATGGTGGACGCAGCGGCGAACCCTTACCTGGCATGCGCCGCGATGCTGGCGGCGGGTCTGGACGGCATCGATCACCAGATCGATCCCGGTGCGCCCAGCCAAGACAACCTATATGAGGTCCCGTGGGACGAACTGCAGGCGCGGGGAATCGGCCATCTTCCCGCCACTCTTCAGGCAGCGGTCGAAGCCTTATCGCAGGATGAAGTGGTGCGTAACTCGCTGGGCGCGGAATACGCGGACTACTACATCCAGGTAAAAACAGAGGAATGGGAGAGCTACCACAACAGCGTCAGCCAATGGGAACTCGACCACTACCTCAACGTCCATTGAGGTTCAGACGGGAATCGAAGGGTGCCCCTCGATAAGGTCGAAGGCTTTGTCAAGGGCAGGGGTCTCCTGACCGGTGAATAATCACCGCGTGTTGGCCGAGGCGGTAGAGGACCGGTCCGGTTTATCATCACGCGTTGATCAGTATCAGTGGGAGGCTTTAGGCCTGCCACCACCCATCGATTCGATCGCAGTATCGATCATGATTCATGTTGCGAACATCCTGCCGTCGTAGTGGAGAGGGAATGTGGAAATCGGCAGTTTGATTTCCATCATTTCCGCTCCTTCAGCGCACTGCGGGATGCGAGAGCGCCCAATCAACGTATCGGTCTAGCTTGGGCCGACCAGGGGCACCCGCGGGCTGCTCTCGATAAGCACGGCGTTCTGGGAGTTCAGATCGGTGCGTAGCACCCAGTAAAGCCGTACGGCCAATTTGCGTGCCGCAGCCACCTTGGCGACTGGCTTGGGCTTGTTGCGGCACAGGTGAACGTAGTGTTTGTGAAACTGTGGGTCGAACCTGGTCACGCTCTGCGCCGATTCGACCAACAACATCCTGAGGAAGCTGTTGCCCTGCTTGGTGATCGATCCCAGCCTTCGTTTGCTGGAGGAAGTATGCTCGGAGGGGATCAGTCCGAGATAGCTGGCTAGCTGATTGGAGTGCTGGAAACGGCCGACATCGCCAATGGTTAGGGCAAAAGCCAGAGCGGTGATCGGCCCTACTCCCTTCTGCTGCATGAGCAGACTGGCCTGGGGATGAGCCTCAGCGGCCTGCTCAGCTGCCTTGTCCAAGCGGGCAATCTGCTCATCCAGCTGTGTTAGCAGTTGGCGGCAGTCTTGTCGCCTCACCGCGGTCCATCCTTGCAACGGCAACTGGATGAGCAGCTTCTGTCCGGCCTTGCTCCACAGCTTCTGTTTCTTTTGCACCCCTTGATTCAGGGCCAGGTGTTGCAAGCTGTTTTTGACCCGGGTCCGTATCTGTACCAGCTTGTGGCGATGAATCAATAGCTGCCGTTGATCCCGCTCTGGCCGGCTGGGTGTCCACAACCGGGGAAAACGCTTCTCCAGCAGCAAGGTCAGAATGTGGGCTGCATCTCTGCGGTCGGTTTTCTGTTTGCGTGTATCGCTGGCGCGGATTTTAGCCGCGTCTCCCACCCACACCTGGTGGCCTAGCTGGCCCAGCAAGTCGATAAACCAATGACTATTGCCACAGGCTTCTATGCCGATCAGCGAAGATACAGGCAAGCTGCGGTAGAACCGCTCCGCTTCCCCGTTACCGTTGACCAGCTTGTGCTCGGTGACCTCTCCGGTCTCCGTTTCGAAAACCGCTATTTGCTGAAAGCTGGGATGAAAATCACACCCTATAATCTTCATCGAAGGCTTCTCCTTGTTCCTGACCAGTACCAGTCCTCTACCGGCACCCAACAGGATCATCGCTGAAGCCTTCGACCTTATTCAATCAACGTTCGCTGGTGCGAACGTAGGCACTCGTCCTGTACCTATGCAAAACTCTGCTACGACGCAGACTCATCTGACCGCAGTGGACTGATCTGCGGTTTCCGTCTGCTTTGCTTCTACCGGTTCCGCAACCGGCGCCGGCCAGAAATACCGCTCCTTCTTGACCGCCTCCACGTAGGCTGCTCGCGCCTCTCGCACAGCCTGGCTCTCCGATACCTCTGCAATCGGAACGTCCCACCACGAGTTATACCCCGGCACGCGGTCGTTATAATCTGTCTCAACCACGACGACGGAAGTACGAGGCTGTTTCCTGGCATCCGCCAATGCAGCACCCAATTGGTCATAAGTGCGCGCGGTTACGGTATAAGCGCCCAGGCTGGCAGCATTGGCTGCGAAATCCGTATAAATAACAGGCCCCGTAAGGCCCTCTTCGCGATAACGATACTCGGTGCCGAATCCTCCACTGCCACAAGCACGGCTCAAACCACCAATGCTGGAAAAGCCATGGTTATCAAAGAGCACGATATTGAGTTTGATTTTCTCCTGCAGGCTGGTGACGATTTCCTGCGCCATCATGAGATACGAGCCATCCCCGATCAACACATAAACTTCCCGGCTGGGATCCGCCATCTTGATGCCCAGCCCCCCACCGACTTCGTAACCCATGCAGGAGTATCCATAATCCATGTGGTAGCCCTTGGGGTCGCGCGTCCGCCAGAGTTTGTGTAGATCCCCCGGCAGGCTCCCCGCCGCGTTGACAATAATGTCGCGCGGTCCCAGGCTCGCGTTCAGCAGACCGATCACTTCGCCCTGGCTTAGCGGCGGCCCGTGCCGGCGGGCGAAGATCCTATCGACTTCCTGCTCCCACGCACTGCGGAGACGGGCAATCTCGCTTTGGTAGCTCTTCGCAATCTGCCACGATGACAGTTCGCTGCCCAACTCTTCCAGCGTTTGCAAGGCGTCCGCCGTCAGCGGCAGCGCAGCGTGCTTGAACGCGTCGAATTCTGCCACATTGATATTCACAAACCGTACCGCAGGATTCTGGAAAGCCGTCTTCGAGGCAGTCGTGAAGTCGCCCAGCCGAGTCCCGATGGCGATGACCAAATCCGCATCCGTGGCCAGTAGATTCGCCGCAGAAGTGCCTGTTGCTCCGATAGCTCCGGCCAACTGCGGATGATCCGCATGGAGTGCGCCCTTACCCGCCTGCGTCTCAGCCACCGGAATGCCCGTACGGCTCGCAAAGCGTGCCAATTCCCCCGTGGCTTCAGCATAAATAACGCCGCCGCCGGCGATGATGAGCGGGCGTTGCGAAGACCGTATCCACTCCACAGCCTGTTTCAGCAACGCACGATCGGCGCGGGGGCGAGCGATCGTCCAAACCCGCCGCTCGAAAAATTCCTCCGGGTAGTCATAAGCTTCGGTCTGCACGTCCTGAGGCAGAGCCAGAGTCACGGCGCCGGTTTCCGCCGGCGACGTCAGCACACGCATCGCTTCCGGCAGAGCAGTGAGAATCTGTTCGGGCCGCTGAATACGGTCCCAGTAACGAGACACGGGCCGAAAGCAATCATTCACGGAAACATCCTGGCTCCCGGTCGACTCCAATTGCTGCAATACCGGCGCCACGTTGCGGCGGGCAAAGATGTCGCCCGGCAGCAGCAGTACAGGAATCCGGTTGATGGTAGCCAGGGCCGCGCCGGTGATCATATTCGTAGCCCCAGGTCCGATCGATGAAGTACAGACCAGGGTGCGCAACCGGTTGCTCATTTTGGCAAAACCCGTTGCGGCGTGAACCATGCCCTGCTCATTGCGAAACAGGTAGTAGGGAAAATCAGGATTCTGCTGCAGTGCCTGTCCTATGCCGGCAACATTGCCGTGTCCAAAAATGCCCAGGCAACCTCCAAAGAAGGTTTGCTCTTTTCCGTCCCGTGCGACGGATTGACATTTTAGAAATTGAATGATGGCTTGAGCCGTGGTCAGTCTGCGCGTCATATCCTTCCTCTTTTCTTGAACGCTAACATCCTACTGCAGGATAAGCGCTTAGCCAACGCCTACCCGCGCAGCGCCTGGTCCAGATCGGCGATTAGATCCTCGGCGCCTTCGAGGCCGACCGAGAGCCGGAGCAGCGACTCCGGCGAGCGCGAGAAGACCCCCTCGATGGAGGCGCGATGTTCGATCAGGCTATGGGTGCCGCCCAGGCTGGTGGCGCGCACGATAAGCTTTAGCCGGGAAGTGATAGCAAAGGCCTGCTCCCGTCCGCCCCGGACCTCAAAGGAGAGCATCCCGCCGAAGTCGCGCATCTGCCTGCTGGCAATGGCATGCCCAGGATCGCTCGCGAGGCCAGGATAATGAACCACCGCCACAGCTGGGTGGTTGGACAGGAATTCCGCCACCCGGTGGGCATTCTCGCAGTGCAGGCGCATGCGCGGCACCAGCGTCTGCACCCCGCGCAGAATGAGCCAGCAGTCAAACGGAGAAAGCACCGCCCCCCCAACCCGTTGGAACACCTTAATCCGGTCCGCCAGATCCGATTTCTTCCCAAAGATCACGGCGCCCCCCAGGGCATCGCAGTGCCCGGAAAAGTATTTGGTCAGGGCAACAATCACCAGATCCGCCCCCAGCTCCAGCGGACGTTGCAGCACCGGAGTAGCGAAAGTATTTTCACAGGCCAGGGGAATCTGGAGGTTGCGCGCGCACTCGGCCACCGGCTGTATGTCAATGACCTCAATTAGGGGATTGGTTGGAGTCTCCAGCCAGAGAAGCTTGGTTTCCGGGCGGCAGGCGTGGCGGAGCTCTTGGATATTCCGCATGTCCACGAACGAATGCTGGAGTCCCCAGCGCGCGAAGAGCCCGGTCACCAGCTCCCGGACGCCGAAGTAAAGATCCCGATGAAGAACGACGTGGTCGCCCGGCGCCAGGGCCTGAAAGACGGCCAGGCTTGCCGCCATGCCCGAGCTGAAGGCAACCGCCTCTACACCGCCTTCAAGGTCGGCCAGGCATTGTTCGAGCGAACTGCGATTGGGATTATCGATCCGGGTGTAGAAGTAGTGCCGGGAGAATTCCCCGTCGGGATCGCGTTCGAACGTGGTGGATGTATAGAGAGGCGTCGTCACCGCGCCGGTGGCTGGGTCCACATGCCGCCCGGAATGGATGCTGAGGGTTTGAAGTTTTTGGTTAGGATCCGGCGTCACTGTCATAGCCTGAGTTTAGTGCATCTCAATCAAGCAGGAAGGAGGCGGATTATGCCAGAAAAAGAAGTAGTCGATCGGGCAAAAGAGGACCTGGAGGAGGGGAAATCGCCATCCACCGCGGCGGGAGAATTCGTTCGCGAGGAAATCGAACATGTGCGCGAAGGCAAGCACGGAGCACGTTCGCCCCAGCAGGCGATCGCGATAGGACTTAGCAAAGCCCGCCGCGCCGGTATTCCCCTGGCCCCACCCAGTCCTGGCAAAATTAAGAAATCCACCCGCGAAAGCGCAGAAAGGGACTACCGCAAAGGACAATCCGGAACCACGGAGACGTCGGCTAAACGGTCGCGCGCAAGCGAGCAGGCCCTGAAGAAGGAGCCGCACTCGACTGCCTCCCATAAGGCGCTTTCGGAGCACGCCAAAAAGGCTGCGAAGGCACGTTAGTTAAGTCGATCCAGGCTAGGCGGTCACGGTTAAATATTGCTTGCTGACTGCGACGTAGCCATCGCGAGCAACCCGCCGGCCACGTTCACGGTACCCGGCTTCATCCCGCGGTTGCGTCGTGCCCGGGCCATCGACATCGCGGTTGTACATGCTGAATGCGGCCGCAATGAGCACCGTATCGTGGATCTCCAGGTCGGTAGCGCCGAGCGCACGCGCCTTCTGAACATCTTCAGCAGTAACGTGCTTGCGCCCTTCCGGACCAATCCGGCGATGACCAGCAGGGCCTTCAGCTTGGGAGAGATGTCTGCGTTTTGAAAGTCATGCTTCACCTCCTTCACCAATGCCTCATCGTCATTGAGGTTGGCGGGCGGCGATGGCGCCATGGCTGATCTGACAGTAGTAACAGTCATTCTTTGAGGAGACAAACGTTGCAATCAGCTCCCGTTCCCCAGGGGAGAGCGAGTTGGGACCGCGCAACAAAACTTCGACCAATTCGTTAAGCGGTTTCGCCGTCTCCGGACGGAAAGCCATGGCGCCGCGGATTCCAGGAAGACCCTCGGGTAGTTGAATGTGAGCCATGATGGAGGTAGGTCTTTCAGCAAGCGATTGGTTGCCGAAACATCCTACCGGCGGCTATGCACCTTTAGCATCCATCAAAGGGTTGAGGCCCTTGGTTAACTCGCTGCGCCTGCTTTCCTGGCGCCTTCCACTTCGATCAACTCTCCGCTGGCTACGTCATACACGTAACCATAGATGGGAATCCACGACGGAATAAGGGGATGGTTGCGCAGCCGGTTCACATCGTCGACCACCGCTTGCTTAGGGTCCGCGATGGTAAGCCATTCGATAAACTCTCCTGCGCGAGACCCGGGACCTTTGCCGACGTCGCGGAAGCCCGTCGGTGTCAGGTCGGCGGTTTCCAGGCTGTGATCGAGCAGCCCGCGGATCACCTCGTTGGTAAAGAACTCCATGCCGCAGTTGGTGTGATGGATGACGAAAAATTCACGCGTGCCGAGCAGCTTGTAGCTGATGACGAGGGACCGGATAGCATCGTCACTGGCGCGGCCGCCGGCATTGCGGATCACGTGCGCATCCCCTTCAGAAAGCCCGGCGAATTTCGCCGGGTCCATGCGCGCATCCATACAGGTGAGGATCGCGAATCGGCGCGCGGGTGGAAGCGCAAGTTTGCCCTTGTCACCAAAGGAGTCGCTGTACTTCCGATTCGCTTTCAGAACCTGATCGAGAACACTACTCATCTTTGTAGCTCCTTGGATTGCGAACGAACAGAGGGTGCCCCATGCTCGTTTTTCGCGAGATGTGGGATACCACGAATCTCAACGTGTTAGGGACAGCTTTCAGAGAGTTGCCGCAACCTGCGAGTGCCGCGCACGCGCGAGTTGAGCATGGAGTAAATCAAACACAGCCTGCATTCCGGCCCCCGTCTTCGCAGACACTTCAAACACCTGCATCCCGGGTCGAACGCTCTCTATGTTGCGGCGAGCGGCCGGCAGGTCAAACTCCGCTGCCTCGGCCAGGTCCATCTTGGTAATGATCGCAACATCGGAGCTGTTGAAAATGGTGGGATACTTCAACGGCTTGTCTTCGCCCTCGGTTGCCGACAGCAGCACGAACCGCAACTCCTCGCCCAGGTCGTAGCTGGAGGGGCAAACCAGGTTCCCCACATTCTCAATGAACAGGAAATCGATCCTGTCCAGCCGCCACGATTCAAGCGCCTTCTCCACCATTTGTGCATCCAGGTGGCAGACTGTCCCCGTGGTGATCTGTCTTACGTTTGGGGCCGCACGCCGCAGCCGCGCCGCATCATTTTCCGTAGCCAAATCGCCCACCAGGGCCGCTACGCGAGAGTCACGCGCCAGGCCGGCGAGCAGCTTCTCCAGAAAAGCTGTCTTCCCCGAACCAGGACTCGAAACCAGGCCTACGACACAGGTCCCCTCGCTGCGAAACCGCTCACGCAGAGCGCGGGCCAGCAGATCATTCTGCTTCATGACCCTAGCCCTGACCTCCACCATGCGGGTGCTCATGCCACGACCTCCAACGATGCAACCTCGATCTCGCGGCCACTGACGATCTTCTGTCCTGGCGTACCACACTCCGGACAACTGAGCTGATATATCGACGGAGGAATCCGGTCTTTCTGACAGGCAGTGCAGTAAATAACCAGAGGAACGGTCTCGATCAGCAGCCGCGAACCTTCCAGGGCGGATCCTTCGCACGCCAGCTCGTAGGCGAACAGCAGCGCCTCTTTGTCGACTCCGGAGAAGATCCCCAGCCTCAGGTGCACGGCCTCCACGTCAAGCCCGCCACGGCTTTCGGACTCCTCCAGTATCTGGTCGATCATGCTGATCGCGATCGAAAGTTCGTGCATGTTTCGCCTACATCGAGCGGATCCGTAGGTACCGCCGGAGGTCCGGAGCCACCGTGACCGCCAAACCGATTAAGATTAAACCGATTGCACCAAGAACTACTTTTGCATTCATCGTGTCACCTCTCCACTGTCTGTAAACGCATCAAATTCGCTTGCCAGGTTGCCGCCAGTTCCACAGCCATATTAGACGCCTCTTCCACGGCGGCCTGTACCGGTGATGATAGACCCATTCGTCCTTCGAGCTCATCGCCAAAGTCCTGCGGTTCGCAGCCCACGACCAGAACCTTCGCAGAAATTGTGCCCATGGATGCGGCCAGGTTCAGTACCCGCACCGGGTCCATGCCGTGCGGATTGAGTTCGGCGTCAACCGAGGCAGAGCGATCCGGCTCAAGCACGTAGAGTGTGCCGGCAGCTTGCCCACGCGGTAGTGCATCTACGATGACGACCATGTCCCAGGGATCGAGCAAAGCGTAAGCCAAATCGAAACCGCGGATACCGAAATCCTTAACCGCCACACCCTCCGGCAGTTGCCGCTTGCTGAGCGAACGAGCCACCTCAACCCCGAAGCCGTCATCCCCGAGGAAAATGTTGCCCACGCCAGCAATCAGAATCTTCGCACTCATGCGGGCTCTACCTCTTCGGGAGAGAAGAAGAAGCGGTGGCCCGGCTGGCGCATCATCCCGAACTCGCGCCCCGGGTCGTCATCCAGCACCACTGCAAGCTGAATCTGGTCTTCGAAGTCCTGCTCAATCGCTTCGATGACGGCGACCTTGCCGGCCAGCACCATGTCCATAATATCGGCTTGTTTCGCCGGACATAAACGAACCCGGTCGCCCACCCGAATATCAACGCCGAAGATGCGCACGCTTTCGGGTGCAGCTTTTGCTTCTTCGAGAGGATTCCAGTCTCCCATCATGATGCATCTCCTCGAATCTCGCGCAATCCGCGGATGACACCATGCGCTTTAAGCATGGCGTCGGATGTGAGCTCCTCGGTCCTCTCCAGAATCCTCCGTGCCCGCGGATCGCCGGCGCGCATTTCCTGTTTCTCGGCATCGGTGAGCGTGAGCACGCGGAGGGTAAGCATCTCGTCCATCTCCGTTCCATCGAAGAAGTCGCCCTCGCTCTCAGGCGCGATCTTGGGATAGTCGTACAGGATGATGGGCGAGCAAAACATCAAGCTTCGATCGGGCTCCTCCCCGGCTAAGACCGGGAACACGCCCTCATTGGAACAGGCCGCGACAGATGCGCGATAGGCCTCAGGGGGATCGAGCAGGGAGACAAACTCTCCTCCGGTTATGCCCAGCAGCAGGTGCGCGGAGACGAAGGATAACGGTAGCGCTTCGTCGCGCTTTGCCTCCGCACAACTGGGCAGGGAAGTCGTGTTATGTACCTCGAGGTGGAGCTTGCACGTCCCATCCCCAAGCCTTTGGGCGCCGATGGTCAGCGCAATCTGCAGGCCCTCTATCACCAGCGTCCGCAAAAGCGGGGAGGTGATGAGGTCGTTGATGCGAAGATTAGTATGCTCTGAAGTGCGTTCCGCTGCTTCATCCCATGCCAGGGACGGGTCAGTAAGCAGCGTTGCGCTTTGCTGTTGCCGGACGAGCTGAAGAAAACGAAGTCGGACGTCGAGGCTCGCTTGCGCATCTGCCACGACAAGACATTCGGCCACCAGGCGGAAGGGCTCCTCCGGACGCTGTGCCTCCGCATAGACCCGCGGGTAGAGAGTCCCAAAATTCCAGCGCTGTCGATTCTTGATTGCGGTTGGTCGATAGGGATAGAGAATGTACCCCTCGTAAAGAATCGCAGCCGCAATCTTTTCCACGCCGTCGAAGTTCATGCCTTAACCTCGTCTGCTGCCAGCGCCCGGCTGATTGCCTGTTCCCAGGTGGGAATACCGTGGCGGACCTTATATTCGTAAAGCTGCTCGAAAACATCGCGGCGCAGGCATAGCCACGCGGTATTAGGAAAGTGCATCTCCATCATCTCTTTCCAGATGGAAACAGGCAGGCGGAAGTTGGCTTCGCGGTCCCAGGGTACCTGGGCAACCTGGAGCGCTTCATCAGGACCTTGATAAAAAACAGTCCCGCTAAACATTACGCAGACCGGAACATCGCCGGTATCAAGCGCGTGAAAATACTTGGTCGCCGCGACATTGAAGTCGAAGGTGCAAGGCAGCTGCAGGTCGACCAGCACGTTATCGGTGAAGCCCGGGACCGCGACCGTGGTATTCATCCACAGCAGCGGCTTTACCGTTCGACTCCATCGCTCCGGTGTGCCAAAAAGGTCGAGCAGCTTCTCCTGCTCCTGGGGAACATAACGTCTTTTTGACGGCTCGATCTGTACCTGGCATCTCAGCGTAAGCGTGTGGATCGACTCCCTTGCCGGCAGGTTCGTGATTCGCAGCTTCAACGCAATCAGGGGAGCGGCAGCATGCGGCACGGCCTCGGCCGCTTCGATCTTAAAATGCAGTTCAGGCATGGGCGGCTTCTCTTACCTCCACGCTTCGGTTCTTCAGGTCAGCGAAAAACTGGTGGATTTCCTTCCACACTTCCGCCCCGCCGGAGAGACCGCGCCAGTGCATGCGGATCAAGCCAACCAGTCGATAACATTCGTCAACGGGAACGATGTAGTACTGCGCGGGGGTGCCGACGCGATTGACCAGGAGCGTCTCGACATCCGGCTCCATCTTCTGCAGCGCGGGATGCTCCGCCGTGATCTCTGACCAGGACTCGAGGCTTAGCAGCGACTCGATTGCCCCGGCCGGGCTGGGATACATTGCCCTTACCTTGTCCGCCGCGCTATCGCGATAGAAAAAAGCTAGGTTGATAGGAATCATCAGTGATTCCCACTGCAAGTCGGCCATCTGGAACTCAGGCAGAGCGCGAATGCGCCGCGGCACACGCAAGTAGTGCGCCCCAGCCTGGCCGCAGAACAGAACCGCGCACCCATCGCAGGAGCAAACAATCTGGCGCGTGATCGGATCGAGCAAATGCTGATGAACCGGCCCCAACTCCATGCTGCAGAGCTCACAGCGTTCCGCTGCCGGAGCCCGGCGGGCGATTCTATTCAAAAAAGGAAGCTGCTCGTTCGCCATCGATCTGCGGTTCTCCGTGGCCCCTTCGAACTAAGCCGGTGGCATATGAGGCATACGAGAGTCAATCGGCTTACGATCGTCCACATTGATTCCCGTGGCATCATCTTCAAGTCGATCGACCGGTTTGGCAAGAGGCTCAAGTCTCAGAGAGGGCCTGGTTCGGGTTGTGTCCTGAGAGGGCATCGTGTCTCTCCTTTATTTGAGAACGACAAGGTTGGAAGGGGAAGAATGTTCAGCCGCAGCATTCTCCGCGACAATCTCGAGAATGTCAGGAGCCGCTTCGTAGAGTGCCTCTTCCACCGCATTCTTGAGGGTAAGCGAGGACGACGGACAACTCCCGCAAGTCCCGTGTAGCTTGAGCCGAACAATGCCGTCCCTCACGCTGACCAGCTCGCAATCTCCGCCATGAGACTTGAGGTAGGGCCTGACTGCCTCGAGACCGCGCACCACCCTGGTCTCTATATCGTCCGGATGCAGGGAGTGAAGCAGGAACATGCCGGCGACAAGATTATCTTCGAGCGCCGCCGTGAGCACTCGTTCGCCCTCCGCCGTTTCCAGGCACCTGTCGATTAATCGCTGCAGCGCGGCGCCGTGCAGTTCGACCACCGACTGAACCAGTTCCAGCGCGGCGGCCCGAACCTCAGGGTCGCCGGCCTGGTCTAGTTTCGCTGCCAGCCTCTCCACGTGATCGCTCTGGGCGCGAAACTCTCCGCGTCGCGGTGCAGCTATCGGTTGCTCAGCGCTGGCCGCCATTATTCGGGCCCCGCCGCCCCGAACATGGGCGAGTGTTTCACTTCGATCACCTTGCCGTCCCCGACATACATATGTACGCCGCAAGGCAGGCATGGATCGAAGCTGCGAACCGTGCGCATGATGTCGATGCCCTTGAAATTCTCCGGGCCATTGTCCTCAAAGATGGGTGTGTTCTGCACCGCATCTTCATAGGGACCAGGAGTTCCATAAACATCGCGCGGGTTGGCGTTCCACGGTGTCGGCGGATAGGGATGGTAGTTGGCGATCTTACCCTCGCGGATCACGACATGGTGGGACAAGACTCCGCGAACCGCCTCGTGGAAACCACAGCCGATTGCTTCCTCCGGCACCTTGAAGTCAGACCAGGTAGAAGTGCGGCCGGCGTTTAATTCGTCGAGCGCCTTTTCTACAAAGTAGAGCGCTGTCGCTGCCGCGTAAGCCTGGAAGTAGGTGCGTGCGCGATCCCGCTCCAGCGTGTTGCTCCACTGCGGAATCTTCCACTCGAACTCCGTCTCTGGCAGCAGCGCCGTCTTGGGAAGATTGATCTTGACGCTATGCCCGGTAGCCTTGACGTAGCCTATGTCGACCAGGCCGGAAAGTGCCGTGGACCAGAGCCGCGCAATCGGACCGCCGCCGGTGTCGAGCGCAAGATGCTCACCGGTGCGCTTGTCGTACCAGCGTGGAGACATGACCCAGGTGTAATTGCCGCCGAAGTCGCGCTTCTGCGGACGGGGAAGAGTGGTCTGATTCCAGGGGTGATGTTTGTCCACAGGATTGCCCAACGGGTCTCTGGCGACGAAGGTTTCTGCACCTTGCCAGTCGTCGTAATAGGAGCTCCCCAGCAGGATCCTTATATTCAGATTGATGTCGACCAGCGAATTGGTGACCAGCTTTCCGTCCACTACCACGCCGGGTGTGACGTACATCTTGCGTCCCCACTCGGCCATGTTCTTGTAGGTGTAGTCGCAACTATCGGGGTCGTTATAAGATCCCCAACAACCAAGCAATGTGCGCCGTAGGCCGACCTTCTCGTACCCCGGCATCGCTTCATAAAAGAAGTTGAAAAGGTCATCATGCAGGGGCACGACCTTCTTCATAAACTCGACATACTTCATCAGTCGAACCAGGTAATCGGTAAATAGTTGGATGGTGGCCACGGTGCCGACTCCGCCCGGGTAGAGCGTGGAAGGATGCACGTGCCGCCCTTCCATCAGGCAGAACATCTCGCGCGTCATGCGGCTCATGGCTAGCGTCTCACGATAAAACGTCCCGGTGAACGGATTGAGCGCCGTCATAATGTCCGCAATGGTCTTGTAACCGTGCTTGTCTCCGTTCGGGCTGGCAGTTGATTGCGCCTTGGTCCATATCCCGGGGTTGGTCTCCTTCACCATCTGTTCGCAAAAGTCCACGCCGACCAGGTTGTCCTGAAAGATGTTGTGATCGAACATGTACTCGGCGGCCTCGCCCAGGTTGATGATCCACTCAGCCAGCGGAGGCGGTTTCACGCCAAACGCCATATTTTGTGCGTACACCGCGCAGGTAGCGTGGTTGTCGCCGCAGATGCCGCATATGCGGCTGGTGATGAAATGGGCGTCGCGCGGATCTTTGCCTTTCATGAAAATGCTGTAGCCGCGAAAAATGGACGAGGTGCTGTGGCACTCGGCAACTTCCCGATTCTCGAAGTCGATCTTGGTGAAGATGCCGAGGCTACCCACGATCCGCGTAATCGGATCCCAGTTCATCTCGACCAGGTTGCGCTTCCTCTTATCGATCTCAGGTACCGTCTCCGGATACGTCGCCATGGAATTGTCCCTTTCGGTTAGTCGGATGTTTGTTGTCGGAAGCTCGGAAGCTGTAACAAATCTACTGGTACCCCATGCTTCGCACTTTTGCGAAAGATGGGATGCTCTAGTAAGTTGTCGGACGATAGCCAGTGGTCAGCTGACGTCCGCGATGCCTCCACTTTGGTTCCTTGTTCACCGTGGAGTTGGTGAGCCCGCGCATGGTGCGGATGAACCGGCCATAGGTGCCAATTACGTTTGTTGAAAGCTTCGCGCCCGGCGGTTCGTCCATGAAGGGCATGAACTTATCTGGAAATCCCGGCATGGTGCATCCGATGCAAATGCCGCCCACGTTGGGGCAGCCGCCTATGCCGCGCATCCAGCCGCGCTTGGTCACATTGCAGTCAACCACCGGTCCCCAGCAGCCAAGTTTGACCAGGCACTTGGATGATCCGTAATGGGAGGCAAAGTCGCCCTGCTCGTAATACGAGCCGCGATCGCAACCCTCATGCACCGTCTTGCCGAAGAGCCAGGTGGGCCGCAGCTGCTTATCCAAAGGAATCATCGGAGCCAGCCCGGCGACCTGGTACAGCAAATAGAGGACGGTTTCCATAAAGTTATCCGGCTGCACCGGACAGCCCGGGACATTCACGATAGGCAGACCGGCCTTCGAACGCCAGTCCCATCCCAGGTAATCCGCCAGTCCCATGCATCCCGTTGGGTTACCGGCCATGGCGTGGATACCGCCGTAGGTGGCACACGTTCCCGCGCCGATGATGGCCAGAGCTTTCGGAGCCAGCCGATCAATCCACTCGCAGGTAGTGATCGGCTGGCCGGTGTCGGGATTGGTGCCCATCGCCGCCCAATAGCCTTCCTTCTTGATCGTTTCGTTGGGTATGGATCCTTCTACCACCAGGACGAAAGGATCGAGCAAGCCCTTCTCTGCTTCATAAAAAAACTTCATGAATTCATCGCCGTTCTCGTAGGCGAGTACGGGATTGTGCAGATGAACCTTGGGCAACCCGGGTATCGCGCCCAGCAGAACATCCTCGATGCTGGGCTGCTCCGCCGCTGTAACTGAGACGCTATCGCCATCGCAACTGAGGCCGGCTGTGATCCAGAGAATGTGAACGTCGGAAACGGCGGGGGCCTTGGTGATACTGCTGACAGCCATGAGATTCTCCTTCAGCCTGTTGGATCGGGATGGGGACTTGGTTGTTGCCTGAAGAGGCGAACGAAAAATTCGTGCTTAAATTCCGTGCCTCCCGTGGAATCAGAGGAAACTACGCTCGGCCAGCCAGCACTGTCAAACCAGTGCGCCCCAATTTCATTCACGCGCTGAAGGAAACGATTCATCCAATCACCGCGGCGATCAGGAAAAACCCTATCGCGATATCAGGAGAAATCTCATCGCGGTATCAGGAGGAATCAGCAGATGCGGGGCAACTGCTCGCCGAACATTACATCCAGCACTCTGGTTCCGCCAATCTGCGTCTTCATCAGCACCATACCTGGGTGATCGGCGACCACCTCTCCGATGATGGCGGCATCCCGGCCAAGTGGGTGTTGTTGCATTTGCCGAAGTACGGCTGGCGCCATCTGCGGCACAACCAGGGCCAATAGCTTCCCCTCGTTTGCCACGTAGAGCGGATCAAGCCCCAAAACCTCACACGCGCCCTTTACGGACTCGCGTACGGGAATCGATTGTTCTCGGAGAAGCATTCCCACATTGGCACGCTTGGCAATTTCGTTCAGCGTGGTAGCCGCGCCGCCGCGGGTTGGGTCGCGCAGGCAATGAACAAATTCCGCCAGCCCCGTCGATGGCGTGCCGAGCATGCTGGCCACCAGTCCGTTCAGCGAGGCACAATCGCTGGTGATAGCGCCTTCAAATTCAAGGCCCTCCCGCTGCGACATGATAGCCATTCCGTGGTCGCCGATATAGCCGCTGAGGATGATCTGATCCCCCGGCCGGGCACGATCTGCCGAGATGTTCACACCCCTCTCGACCAACCCAATACCCGTGGTAGTAATAAAAATCTGGTCACCCTTGCCGCGATTGACAACCTTGGTGTCGCCGGTCACGAACTCCACCCCGGCCTCGGCCGCGGCCGCGCGCATCGACTCCACCACCCGCCGCAGATCGTCAACGGCCAGGCCTTCCTCGAGAATGAAAGCCGCCGACAGATACAGCGGGCGAGCACCGCTCATGGCCAGATCGTTCACCGTTCCGTGTACGGCGAGCCGGCCAATGTCGCCCCCGGGAAAAAAGATCGGTGTAACCACAAAGGAGTCGGTTGTAAAAGCCAGTCGAGCACCGCCGACTGTAACCACTGCCTGGTCATCGAGCTTATCTAAAATCGGATTTTTGAATGCGGGCAGAAAGACGTGGTCGATCAGATCGGCCGTAAGCTTGCCCCCGCTGCCATGCCCCAGCACGATTTGTCGATGATCGAAGATAGGCAATGGGCAAGAACCAAATACCGGAGATACGGTTTCAGAGCTCGCCATTGGCCGACACTCCCTGGCTGGCCGGCGAAACCCCAACGATCTGGTGCAGTGCGTCGGTTCGCTTCAGATGCCGCCCGTAAGCGTAGTACGCCGCGCAGGCTCCCTCGGCCGACACCATCGTCGCTCCCAGCGGATGCTGCGGCGAACACAGCGTGCCGAACGCCGGGCAGTCGTGAGGCTTTTTGATCCCCCGCAGTATCTGGCCGCTGATGCATATCTCTGGTTCGAGCGTGGCAATTTCCGCAACGTCGAACAGCTTCTCGGCATCCTGTTGGGCAAACTCATCGCGCAGATGGTAGCCGCTCATCGGAATGGTGCCGATGCCCCGCCATTTGCGATCGCCCACAGCGAAGACGCGGTTGACCAGCTTCTGCGCTGCTCCATTGCCATCGCGGCCTAAAACTCGCGAGTATTGATTTTCCACCACGGCGCGCTCTTCTTCCAGTTGTTGCACCGTCATCAGCGTCCCGTGCAGAATATCGATCGGTTCAAATCCCGTGACCACAATGGGCACCTGGTAGCGATCGCTGATGGGCTCGTATTCGCGATAGCCCATCACCGCGCACACGTGACCCGGACCGAGAAAGCCCTGCACCCGGTTATCCGGCGAGTTGAGAATTGCCTCCAGCGCCGGCGGAACCAGCACATGCGAAACTAGCAGCGATACATTGTTTACCTGCTGCTCGCGAGCCCGCCACGCGAGCATCGCGTTTGCCGGGGCCGTAGTCTCAAAGCCGATAGCAAAAAACACCACCTGCTTGCCCGGATTGGCGTGCGCGATCTTCAGGCAGTCGAGCGGCGAGTAAACCACGCGTACATCGCCGCCCTGAGACTTGATGGTGAACAAATCGCCATCTGAACCGGGCACGCGCAACATATCACCGAAGGAGCAGAAGATAACATCCGGGCGCCGCGCAATCGCGTGCGCTTTGTCGATCATTTCCAGCGGCGTTACGCAAACCGGGCAACCCGGCCCATGAACCAGCTCCACGCCCTCCGGTAAGAGATGATCGATCCCACTCTTCACGATGGAGTGCGTTTGCCCGCCGCAAACCTCCATCAACACCCATGGACGTGTCTGAATCCGGCGCATCTCACCCACAATTTTTTGCGCCACGTCACCATCGCGGTATTCATCAAGGTATTTCATTGCCGATAACCTCCCGGTTCCACCTCGTCCACAACTGGTGATTCCAGTTCGGCGAGCTGATCGAGATCCCTCAGCGCCTGGTACGTGCGCTCAGCCTCCGCTTCATCGATCCGGCTGATGGCAAAACCAACGTGCACCAGAACATACTCGCCAATCTGCGTCTCCGGAACATATTCCAGGCAGGCCTCGCGCACGATCCCGCCGAACTGGACCTTTCCCATACGCATACCAGCCTGCTCGAACGTCCCTACCACCTTGCCGGGAATGGCCAGGCACATGTCAGTCTCCTTCGCGCAAATGTTGGTTGGCGATCATGGCTTGCCCCAGGGAAAGCCCGCCGTCGTTCGCAGGTACCTGGGCGTGCAGAAATACCCCAAACCCGCGACGCCGCAACTCTACCACCGTCCGACCCAGAAGGTACAGGTTCTGGAAGCTCCCACCGCTCAGGCAAACCCGGTCCACGGCGTCGCTTGCACCGATGCTGCTGCACACCTCCCCGATAGCTGCGCCTAAGGTGTTGTGAAAACAAGCAGAAATTTCTCCCACGCGCCGGCCCCGCGACAGGTCCCTGACAATTGCCGTGATGACTGGCCGGAAATCGAGTATCGCCGGCTCGCCCTGCTGAATTTCCAGGTCGTAACGCTCGTCGATCCCCGATTCAGCCGCTGCCTCGAGCGCAATCGCTGCCTGGCCCTCGAAGCTCACCTCAGACGCGATGCCTAACAGCGCTGAAACGGCATCGAAAAGCCGCCCACACGACGACGTCTCCACTGTCTGAATCCGCCGCGCGAGCATGCTGTCTACCAGGGCAACCTGCCTCTGCTCGATCCCCTGGAAGCGATTCAAATCATTGGGTATCTGATTGCCATAGGCATCTCTTAAGTAGCTCAGCGCCATACGCCACGGCTCCCGCACCGCCGCGTCGCCGCCAGGAAGCAGGACGTTGCGAAAATGAGCCCGCCGCGTGAATCCGGAAAAATCGGCAACCAGGAACTCGCCCCCCCAAATCCTGCCGTCGGTTCCAAATCCGGTCCCATCCAGGGCCACACCCAGAACCTTGCCGCGCAGGTGATTCTCTGCCATGCAACTAGCAATGTGCGCATGGTGGTGCTGCACACCGATCTTGCGCTCAATCGCTGATGCCATTGCCATGCGCGTACTCATGTAGCCGGGGTGAAGGTCGTAAGCAACTGCGCCTGGCACAACCTTAAAAACATGCATGAGGTTAGCCAGCGTCTCTTCGAAGAACCGCATGGTCTCGTAATTCTCAAGATCGCCGATGTGCTGGCTCAGAATCGCGTAACGGCCTTTGGTCACACAGAAAGTATTTTTCAGCTCCCCACCAAACGCCAGCACTTCTTCCGTTTGGATTCCCAGGTCGATGGTCTGGGGCACAAATCCGCGGGAGCGGCGCAGCACCCGTTCGCGTCCCTCGAACGTGCGTACCACCGAGTCATCAACCCGGGTAGCAATGTCCCGGTTGTGCAGCAGGAACCAATCCGCGACGCCACCCAGCTGCAGCAACGCTTCATGATTGGCAATCACGATTGGTTCCTCGCTCAGGTTGCCGCTGGTCATCACCAGGGCAGCCCACTCCGACTCCATCTCCGGCGAATCGCCGAAGAGCAGGTAGTGCAGCGGCGTGTACGGCAGCATCAGCCCCAGGGTGTTCTCCCCTGGAGCAACGCTGGAGGCGAGCCCCGTCCCAGCCCGCCCGGGGAGAATCACGATTGGTCTCCGCGGGTGTAACAGCGAGGCTTCGTCCTGCGCAGATACTTCGCACAGCCTCTTAATCGCCTGGAGATCGCGCGCCATCAGCGCAAAGGGTTTGTGCGGGCGCCTCTTGCGCCGTCGCAACTCCGCGACCGCGGCCTCGTTGGTGGCATCGCATGCCAGCAGAAAGCCTCCCAGTCCTTTGACCGCAACGATCTTTCCATCTTGCAGCAGCGCCCGCGTTTGCCGAATTACATCCAACGAGTCTTTCGCTGCAAACGAGGCATCCGTCACCGAATCGCCCGCGGTGCTCTCCACCAGGGTTAACGACGGTCCGCAAACCGCGCAGGCGTTCGGCTGGGCATGAAAGCGCCGGTCGCCGGGATCTTCATACTCTGCCCGGCAATCAGCGCACATCACAAAGCTGGACATGGTCGTGGCCGCGCGGTCGTAGGGTATGTCGCGGATGATGGTGTAGCGCGGCCCGCAATGAGTGCAATTGGTGAACGGATAGCCATAGCGCCGGTTCACAGGGTCTCCGAAATCGCGCCAGCAAGCCTCGCAAGTGCCTGCGTCCGGAGGGACCAGCGCGAATTCACCAGCCTCCTCCCGGCTGTGAAGAATAGAGAAGCCTGTGCCCCCCTGAGCTTCCATTTCAGAGACGGTAATCTGGGTAATCTCCGCCAGCTGCGGAGGATCTTCTTTCAGGGTCTTAAGAAAGTTTTCGAGCTCCGATTCGCTGCCTTCTATTTCGATAGTGACGCCGGAAGATGAATTGAAGACATAACCAGTCAGCCCCAAAGATCTGGCCAGCTTGTACACGAACGGGCGAAACCCCACGCCCTGCACAATGCCTCGCACCTGGATATGCTTCCGTCGGTTAGTCATCACAATCCCTGGCAGAGCGAAGGCTTTCTTATGGATATCTAATTGGTTTGTTGGTAACTTCTCTCCAGCACAATTACATCCTGGTTCTGAAAGGAAAGACACATGGTACTGGGGATGACTCTATCGACATTCACTCTCGTCCACGTTGTGCTGAGCCTGCTGGGAATAGCTTCCGGATTCATCGTAGTCTACGGGTTGATATCCGGGAAACGGCTCGACAGCTGGACCGCGATCTTTCTGATAACCACCGTTTTGACCAGTGCGACCGGGTTCCTCTTTCCCTTCAAACACCTTTTGCCGTCTCATATCGTCGGCATCCTGTCGCTGTTAGTGCTCGCGGTCGCGATCGTAGCCCGTTACCCTCGCCGAATGGAAGGTGGTTGGCGACGGATCTATGTCGTCTGTGCCATGGTTGCTCTCTACCTGAATTGTTTCGTAGCGGTGGTGCAGGCCTTCCTCAAGGTGCCTGCTCTGCACGCATTGGCTCCGAACGGGAACGAGCCGCCATTCCTCATCGCTCAGATTGCGCTTCTCGCGGTCTTTATCTTTCTGACCATTGTGGCGGCCAGAAGGTTTGGCTGCTTGCCCTTGGGGACCGCCTCCGCGCCGCGTTCGTCGACCGGCAAAGTTGCCTGATGACGGCGCCTACAGGCCAAAAGCCAAAGATGTTGGCAGGCGAATTGTATCTGGCCAATGACCCCCAACTGGTCGCCGAGGACCTGCGCGCCCAGGAACTGCTGTTTCGCTTTAACATGACCCGCCCTGGCGCCGACGATGAGCGGCGGTCTTTGCTCCTCGAGCTATTCGCGGCGTTCGGAACCGGGGCGGTGCTCAAGCCAACTTTCCGTTGTGACTATGGGAGTAACATCTCGATCGGAGAAGAAACCTTCATCAACTACGACTGCGTCTTCCTGGACTGCAATCGGATTACCATCGGGCGCGACGTGCAGATTGCGCCTCGGGTCCAGATCTACACCGCCACCCATCCACTCGACGCTGCAACACGCCGCTCGAAGCTGGAGTTTGCTCTTCCCGTGGTGATTAAAGACGGCGCCTGGCTTGGCGGTGGGGCAATCGTGTGCCCCGGCGTCACCATTGGTGAAAACACGATAGTTGGTGCAGGCAGCGTCGTCACCCGCGACCTCCCCGCCGGAGTCCTCGCAGTCGGCAACCCCTGCCGCGTGCTCAGGGATTTGTAAACTCTTTCCCTTCCAACGGCCCCGGGTGCCCAATGTCTCGCGCTGTTTGCGAGATGTGGGATTTCACGAATCTTAACGTTTTCCCACCAGATCCCAAAAGTTGCCGGTCTAACTGGCGAGAACAGTCCAAAAATATAAATGAGTGTATACTCATGTAACGGAGCACGGAAGAGATGGCAAGAGCCAAGAGTGAAGATAAGCGCAACGCCATCCTAGCAGCCGCGACCGAAGTCTTTGCGGAGCGAGGACTCGGCGCCGCGACCTCTGCCATCTCCCATGCCGCGGGAGTGGCGGAGGGTACCTTATTCACCTACTTCAGGACCAAAGACGAACTGGTGAATGCACTCTACCGGGAAATCAAGCTCGAGCTGGCGGACGCGATGATGTCTGACTTTCCCCGCCGGGCCAGCGTTCGCGAGCGGTTCCAGCACGTCTGGGATCGCTACGCCCAATGGGGCCTATCCAACCCCTTGCAATACAAGGTCCTGCAGCAGATTACGGTCTGGGGCGGTCTCACCGAGGAGTCCAGGCGGGCAGGAATCGCGCCCTTCCTGGAAATCGAAAAAGTCGCCGAGACTGCGGTGGCGCAGCACATCCTTCTGGACCGGCCGCTGGAGTTCATAGCCGCCACCATGAGCGCTCTGGCGGAGACAACCATACAATTCATGCGCCGAAACCCGGACCAGGCCGACATGTATCGCAGCGCCGGCTTTGCGATGTTGTGGGCGGCGATCAGCCGAAAACGATGATTTTTGTGAATCAAAATGAGCGTGCAGTCACTCATATTAGCGTAGAAAGGACCCTCACCCATGAATCCATGGTCAATTGCAGATATCCCCCCACAGAGCGGTAAGCTTGCAGTCATTACCGGAGCTACCGGAGGACTTGGATACGAGACCGCGCTCGTATTAGCCAACGCCGGCGCCGAAGTATTGGTCACCGGCAGGAACGGGGAAAAGGGGCGGGTAGCGATTGAGCGCATCAAGCGTGCCGTGCCTTCCGCAAAGGTACGCTTCGAGATGCTCGATTTGGCGAGCTTGGCTTCGATCCGGGCATTTGCCGCAAAGATGGTTGCAAACGGCCAGCCGCTGGATCTACTAATCAACAACGCCGGCGTAATGGACCTGCCCACGAGACGGTTGACCGAAGACGGGTTCGAGATGCAATTCGGGACCAACCATCTTAGCCATTTTGCTCTTACCGGCCTATTGCTGCCATTGCTGCGCAGAGCCGAAGCGCCCCGAGTGGTCAATGTAAGCAGCCTGGCACATCGTGGAGGCAAGATCGATTTTGACAACCTGCAGGCCGAGCGCAAGTACCGGTCCTGGCCCGCGTACCAGCAGTCGAAGCTGGCCAATCTCCTGTTCACCTTCGAGCTGCAACGGCGTAGTGATGCATTCGGCTGGGGATTGATCAGCAACGCCGCGCATCCGGGATACGCGCGCACGGATCTGATTCCAAATGGACCGGGAAGCGGGGGCGTGAAAGGACTTGGTGCCAGGTTGCTGGGTTTCTTCATGAGCCACTCAGCCGCAGCAGGAGCCCTGCCGACGCTCTTCGCGGCCACCTCTCCGGAAGCAGCGCCTGCGGGATACTACGGACCAAACGGCTTCTATGAGTTGAAGGGGCAGGTAGCGCCCGCCAAAATCTTTCCCCAGGCGAAGGATGAGGCTGTCGCGCGAAAACTCTGGGAAGCCTCGGAGCGGCTTACCGCAGTAAAGTGGCCCGCAGAGGGTCAAACTAGCGACGTTCCTTTCGCCGCGAAAAGGGAAGCATAGAAGCGATGAACGTTCTCCTTTTTGGCGCCACCGGAATGGTGGGACAGGGTGCTTTGCGAGAGTGCCTGCTGGACCCGAACGTCGAACGGGTCCAGTTAGTAGGTCGCACTCCTACTGGCCTGCACCACCCTAAATTGCGCGAGATACTTCATCGCGACCTCTGGCACTACGCGGAGATATACGCCGCGTCCTCTACACCATCGCCAGACCAATGCTGACCTTGCTCCGGCGCACATTTCCCAATTACGTCCCGACCACGGAGGAGATCGGACAGGCAATGTTGGCGGTCGCCCATCGCGGCTGCCCCAAACCAATTCTTGAAACCGTGGATATACGCGCTGTCCTCCAGTAACTGTCTCGCTATGCGGGACAATACACACCTTTTCTCGCTCCCTGGTGCCGCAAACGTTGACAACCGTACCACCGAACGAAAATCATTCTTTTGAGCTTGATTTCCCCAGTGGAACATACCGCAAAGCGGGATCATCGCCCTGCAAGCGGAACCAGAGGGTCATTCGATGGAAGCTACTGTAAGCGCTTGTCCCGTCTCGGAAACCGGATCCCGATCCAGGGAGCTGTATCAGTTGCACAGCCTCGATCGCGCGGTAGCCGTTCTCGAGATGCTGGGTGAAAGCGAAACCGCGCTCAGCCTGGCGGAAGTATGCCAGCGGCTGCATCTGCACAAGAGCACCGCTCATCGCTCGCTCATGGTTCTGGAACGCAGTGCTCTGATCGAGCGCACCCCGGAAAATCGCTACCGCCTCGGTTTGAAGCTGTATGAGCTTGGCAACCGGGCAGTGGAGCAGGTCGATTTGCGTACCCGTGTTCATCCCTATTTCCGCCGGCTCGCGGCGCAGGTAGGAGAAACCGTGCACCTGAGCGTACTGCAGAAAACTTCGATCGTTTACCTGGACAAGGTTGAACCGAACCGCCGGGTATGTGTCAGCTCGAAAACGGGAACCTCCAACCCTGTCTACTGCACCTCCATGGGCAAGGCGATGCTCGCCTTTCAGCCGCCAGAGGTGATCGAGCAGATCGTTTCCAAGATCGACTTTGTGCGCTACACCCACAAAACACTTACCTCCAGAGAAGCCCTCATGAAGGCGCTGGAGAGGGTGCGTCGCCGTGGATACGCGATTGACGACCAGGAAATTGAAGTGGGCGTTCGTTGTGTGGGTGCGCCTATCTTCGATGAAAATCATCAAGCCATCGCAGCCGTCAGTGTTTCCGGGCCGACCTCGCGAATTACGGCGTCCAACATGCCCGAGATTGCCGAGCACCTGCTCCGCTGCTGTCGTGACATCTCGCTCTCGCTCGGGCTGCACGCAAAGAAGAGATCGCGTGTCCTCTCCGCCTTCGAGCGCCACTACCACAGCTAGACTCCCATACCCACGAGAGAGAAACAGCAGGGCTCTGCTGTTTCTCTTCCTTGAACTCGATTCCTACCGCAAACCTGGTATTGAAGCGAGGTCCATGTCCCCATAGTCCTGATTCTCTCCGCCCATTCCCCAACAGAAGCTATAAGCGCGTGTGCCGACTCCGGCGTGGATCGACCAGCCTGGAGAAACGACTGCCTCCAGTTCTTTCATGACCAGATGGCGGGTCTCCCCGGGAGGTCCCATCAGGTGAAACACAACCGCTTCCTGGGCAAGATTGAAATACAGGTACACCTCGGAACGGCGCATGTGAGTATGCGGCGGCATCGTATTCCACACACTGCCTGCATGCAGATGGGTCACACCCATCACCAGCTGGCAGCTCTTAACCCCGCCGAGATAGATGTACTTGGACACAGTCCTCAGGTTACAGGTCTCGGCGCTGCCGATCACCGTCGGGCTCGCTTCTTGCTTGCGCACCAGGGCCACCGGGTAGGCGGCATGCGCGGGATAGCTCAGAAGATAAAAGATGGCCGGTGACGAAAGCTCCTTCGAAGCGAAGCTGACCTCCGCATTGCCTCTGCCGATGTATAGGCAGTCAAGATTCTCGAGAGTATGGTCTTTGCCGTTTACGGTAATCGAGCCGCTTCCACCTACGTTCAAGGCGCCCAGCTCCCGTCGCTCGGTAAAGTATTGCGCCCGCAGATCGTGATCTGTCGGCAGCGGAAGTCGGCCCGTCGTCGGCGCCGCTATGCCCGCAACCGTGCGGTCGAGATCGACATATGCCAAACGGACCGCTCCGGGCTCATACAAGGAATCGATCAGGAACGTCTCCCGTAGTTGAGCCGTGGTCATATGCGGATAGCGAGCGGGGTCGGCCAACAGATAGGTCTTCAATGGGTTCTCCTTCACCAGGGTCAAATCGTCCGCGAAGACCTACTGCCATCTACGGGGTAGAACTCGGGACCTGCTTAACCAGCCAATTCACCAGCTCGACGGCGCCGGCAAGGTTGTCATATTCAGGGGGAAGATTTTGCCCATTCGTATATTCGTTGTAGACCCAGGGATCGGCCACAGCAAACACCGTGCCCTTGCCGTATTTCGCTGAGGCCATCAGAATATCTCCCCTGTCCTGCAACAGAGAAGTAGCGGGACTCTTGAGAGAGATGGTGCATGTATCCTTCATGAAGAACGTGTGGGGGTACTGAAACAGTGGTCCATTGCCCGCGACGGGGATCCGGCCCGTGTCATGAGCGTCTCCTATCACGTGGTGGCTGAGTACCGGGTTGAAATGGATGCCGAACAGGTCCGCAAGCTGATCCAGATGCTCTATGTCCCCGTTAGCAGGATCGTTCGCCATGAGAACCAGCACTCCTCCCAGCTTCACCCATTGCGCCACCTGCCGCGCGTCCTCGGGCTGCAGGTAGTGAGGGTGCGGATTCTTGGCCGGGATGTCAGGAGACACAATGATGTAGAACTGTGCCCCGTTCAGGTCGGTTACGGTTGGCGCGCTATAGAGCGTATCCGTGGCCACACCGAAGCCGCGGAAGACCTGACCAAAAAGAAAAAAGCCACTGTTACTGACATCATTCCACTTGTAGTGGAAGTACTCCTGTTGTCCCGCCGCGTTGGTCCGCTGCTGGCTGTTGAACCAGCCATCCACGACCACGCGGGCTAAGGATTGGCTGAATGCGGGGGAACACATTAGCCAACCCAACACCATCGCGCGCAGTGCGACTGAAGTAACACCTTGCACGGTTGCTCCTAGAAGTCCATCTTGAGGCTGAGCTGCAGGATTCGAGGAGGATTCGCAGCAGTGATGGTTCCGAAGGTGTTTGCGCTAAGAGCCGTGCCGGGGTTGGTGACGCCGGTGCCGTTCGAGTTGATGGCGCCGCCCGGGTTGGCGTAATTGGTGTGGTTGAAGCAGTTGAAGCACTCGGCACGGGCTTCGAGTTGCAAGGCCTCATGCAAAGGGATGAATTTGCTGAGCGCCGTGTCCACGTTGGTGTAGTGCGGCCCGTAGAACTCATAAGGCCGGGTGAGGCCATAGGTTCCTGGCGTGTTTGCGGCAAAGGATGCGCGGTTGAGCCATGTCGTGATTTTGGCGTTTTGCGCGCGGGGATTCCCGATCAGGTTTGGCCGGTCATTGCCTACACCGGTCAGAGAGGCGTCGGTGCCGGTAGTTGTGGTAAAGGGAACGCCGGTCGTCGCAGTGATGATGGGTGCAAGCTGCCAGCCGCTTAGCAGAAGCTGGCGCCCGTAGGTTCCGCCAGCGGAGCTGCGGACGATGGCCGAAGTCACGAAGTTCTGACGCAGGTCAGAGGCGCAGTTGCTGTAATCGCGGTTGGGGTGAGCGGGATCCTGAAATTGGTCTCCGGCATTGTCTCCGTTTTCTGGAGGACCGGAGAGGCAGTGCGAATAGGTGTAGTTCGTGAGCAGCGTGAAGTAGTTGGAAAAGCGATGCTGCACAGTGACCAAGAGGCCGTTAAAGCTCGATCCCAGCCCGGTATAAGCCTGGGTGACCTGGGTGAAATAGGCTCCCTGGGCGGCATTGATGCCAGTCAGCACGCGGCGGGCATTGGTGTTTCCGGTCGTGGAGCAGTTTGTTCCAGCCGCAGGCACCGGCGAGAGGGTTCCGCAGGAACCGGCGGCGCCGGTCGATTTTCCCGGGTAGTAGACCGCCGGGTTCTGCTCGTTACCGTAGGAGTTATGCAGTACCCGCGTGCCAAGATAGGTAGCGGTGAGCGCCCAGTCCTTAAGAAACTGCTTTTGCACGCTCAAGTTCCAGTTCTGCGAGTAAGCCTGCTGCAGGTTCGGGGGCAGCACGAAATAGGTTCCAGAGGTCGGGAAAAACGCGTTGGCGGCCGTGGGCGGAAAGGGCTTGGGGTAAGGATTGCCGCCAGGATAGCCCGCGTAAGGAGTAGTGAGGTTGCCCGGGGGAGGCGTCAGAGTAACGGAGTCGCCCCACGGCGGCATGGCTGCATAGCGCGAGTTGTAGTAGAGCGGCGGCTCCTGGAAACCGAGACTGTAGGAGGCGCGAATACTTTCTGTTCCCTGGCCGCGCGGATCGAACACGATGCCGAAGCGCGGTTCAAGCCGGTTCCATTTACCGTGGTAATAGCCGTGCGGAACCCCCGGGTCGCCATAGAAGTACACCCCGGGGGGTGCTGTGGGATAGACAATGGATTTGGTCCCGGCGGTAAAGCCCGCCAGTGAGAACTGGGCGCCGCGGCCCGTGGTTTCAATCGCCGGCAGCCCGGTGGCCCAACGCAGACCCGCGTTCATCGTGAACCGCGGGCTGAACTGAATGCTGTCCTGGAAATACAGACCGGCATAGTTCTTGCGGAAGTCAACGCCGCTGTTGTTGCCCTGGTAGAGCGATTGAATCCGGCCTTCCATGAAGTCAACCAAGGCGTCCTTGGTGTACTGCCCGGTGAAGTTGAACTGGCCGTTGGCGTTGTTGACGCCGTCAGAAATGAGCATGTTGTGCAGGTAATTCACGCCGAACGAAAAGTGATGCATTCCCTTGGTCCAGAACATGTCTTCGAGCACGTTGTAACCGTTGGTGCTGTTCAGGAGGCTTTCGCAGGTGCCGCAAGCCACGGTGAACGCGTTCGAGATGTTCATGTAGAGGTAGTTCTTGATAGGCGCGTAGCTTTGGATGCCAAGCGTGTTGGGGTTGATGACGTCAGGAGCGACGTTGCGGATGACGATGTTTCTCGTCCACCCCAGGTGAAAAGAGCTGACCAGACTCGAAGTGAGGGTGTAGGTGTGGCCCAGAGTGAAGGATTGGACCCGGTCATTCAGCGCCGGATTCTGCGTATTCAACAAATTGCCGTCGAAGATACCTGGCTGCGTGTAGTGCGTGAGGTAGTAGCGGCCGAAAACGGTCTGCTTGGCGGTCGCAGTCCAATCGATGCGGGCGATGTATTGATCTTCATTCTGCGGCAGTGGAAGGCCGTACACAAGTTTGCCGCAAGGGCTGGTCGTCGCCGGGATGTACTTGAAGAGCGCAAGCGCGGAAGGGTTAAACTGTGACGTCGGGATCTGGTTATTGGGGTAGGCCGTCCCGGTTGCGGGGTTGATCAACTGCTTGGCCACGCCGCCGCTTTGGCAAGCGGCGCTGGCATAAGCGCTGAAGTCACCGTTAAACATGGCCTGAGTGGGGACAAAACTGGTGACTGCGTTGGTTTGCTGCCGGGTGCGCGTGCCCTGATAGCCACCGAAGAAGAACAACTTGTCTTTGCGGATCGGTCCACCGAGAACTCCGCCGAACTGGTTGCGCTTGAGCGTGTCCTGCTTGGTGGAGAAGTGGTTGCGCGCATTCATATCGCCGTTGCGGAAGAACTCGAAGAGTGTTCCGTGGAAGGAGTTGCCGCCTGCACGAGTAACAATGTTCACGACGGCGCCGGGGTGAACGCCGTACTGCGGCGACAAGCCTGAAGTCTGCACGCTGAATTCTTGAATGGCGTCAGGGAACGGAAAGGGCAGATTGACGTTGGTGAACGCGTCGTTGTTATCCGCGGCGTCCATCAGGTAGTTGATGTTGGTGGCTTGGGCACCGGCAACAGAGAGCGTTACGGCGCTGGGATAGTTTTTGCTCGAGGCCAAGTCGGTTGCAGGCGCATTGGCCGTTCCGGGCGTCAGCAGGATCAACTGCGTGGCCTGACGGCCGTTCAACGGCAGATCCACTGTGCGTTGCCGGTCGACGACCTGAGATATCGATTGATCTTCGGTCTGCACCATCGAGGCGGCGGCAGATACCTGCACCGTCTGAGAGACGCCGCCGACTTGCAATTTCACGTCAACGCGCAGCTCGTTGCCTACCTGGATCACGATTCCAGATTGGTCATAGGTGCTGAAGCCACTGGCTGTCACCTTGAGGGTGTAGGGTCCCACCGGCAGGCTGGGCAAGTTGTAACCACCGTCAGCGCCGCTGGTCACCGTACGGCGAAGTCCGGATTCCGTTTGAAGGGCTTCCACCGTTGCCCCGGACACGACCGATCCGTTCGCGTCGGTTACAGTACCTTGAATTTGGCCACCACCAATGGCCTGTGCCTGCAGGAACTGATTTCCTGGCGGGAAAAGGAGAAGCAGGAGGAATAGATAGGTAAGCGTCCAGGTAATTCTTGTCTGCGTGTTAGAAGTGCGGATAGAAAGCGACTGCATAAGGCCCCCTCAAAACGTCAACTGGCGATTGGCTCCAAGATTTATCAAATGCAATATTCGATGAGCAATGGAAAATGCATAAACGTGTTCCGCTCTGCGGGACAGTGCTAAAGTATTGTCGGTGTTGTCAAACATGCCGATAGCCGACGATCTCGCACGCATCGCCCTGCAGGAACAAGAACTTCAATTCACCGCTTTTGACGAAGAGACAGCATGGAGGCTGGGCGGACATATCCGTGCGTTGGCGGTTGCCCGGAAGCTCAGCCTGGTGGTCGATGTACGGCGCTTCGGACAACCGCTCTTTTATACGGCACTCCCGGGCACCACCCCCGACAACGTAGAGTGGGTGCGGCGTAAGGGCAATGTAGTCGCTCGTTTCCATCGCAGTTCGTACGCCATTGGCCGGGAGATGGAGGAGAAAAAGTCCAACCTCTTCGACCGCTACGGGCTGCCGATTGCTGACTATGCCTGCCATGGCGGCAGCTTTCCGCTCCGCGTCGCGGGCGCGGGCGTCATTGGTTCCGTCACCGTCTCCGGTCTGCCGGAGCGCGCCGATCATCAATTGGCGGTAGAAGCTCTATGCGCAGAGCTGGGCCGCCCCTTCGAACCCCTGCGCCTCGAATAGCGCAGAAACGCGAGGCCACGGACTTTTGAAAACCAAATCGCCGCCAACCAAGCGAACGCGCCTGGCGTCCAAGCAACTTGTGGAAAGGGAGGAGAAGTCATGGCAAAGCTAAACGAGGCCGCTCGCGATCGTATACCCGCAACTAAGTTCGCATTCCCCAAGCAACGCAAGGAGCCGCTGGAAAACGCGTCCCATGTACGCAACGCTGCCGCGCGCTTCGATCAGGTGCAAGGTGTCACCGAAGCGGAGCGCCGCGCGGCGTGGAAGCGGATCGAATCCGCCGCCAAAAAGTACAAGGTGGAACTCAAGAGCGCTAAGTAGAGATCGCACCTGGCGCGCCACCTCGAGTGGTCGGCAACATTAACCACTTGCCGGTTGATTGCTATAGCCACTAGCATCAACCCATGGCACAGGTTTCCGAGGCAATCGCGCCCGTTATCGCCGTGGACAGGAAAGCCTCGGACCCGCTTCACAAGCAGATCTACGACGGTTTTCGGATGGCCATTGTCCGCGGCAACCTGCGACCGGGGCAGCGCGTGCCCTCTTCCCGCACCCTCGCCGTAGAACTGGGAATCTCCCGCATCCCGGTACTCAATGCATACGCCCAGCTGTTGGCCGAGGGATACTTCGAGAGCCGCAAAGGAGCGGGCACGTTTATATCCGGCTCACTGCCAGAAAGCCTCACAACTTGTAAAGACAGAACGCCGCAGCCCGCGCATGGAAGTTCAGGACCGCGGCCGATTGCGCGGCGTTCGTTGCTCGTGTCCCATGAACGCCCACCCTGGGCGGGCGGGTGGGGCGCCTTCGGCGTTCATCAACCGGCATTTGACTGCTTTCCATTTCACCTATGGTCAAGCACCATCATGCGCCATTGCCGAAGCCCACGCCTAAGCGCAATCCATAACATCGATCCTCTCGGTACCCGAACCTTTCGTGAGGCGATCTGTACGTACCTTCGCACTGCGCGAGCGGTTCACTGTGAGCCAGACCAGGTAATGGTTGTTTCTGGTTCGCAGCAGGCGCTGGAGATTTCCGCCCGTGTTCTGCTGGGAAATGGAAGCGCCATGTGGATCGAGGAACCGGGTTACCGGCTGGCGAGAAGGGTCTTCGCCGGTGGAGGTTGTCGTCTGGTTCCTGTCCCGGTCGATGAAGACGGCATGAATGTAGCCATCGGAATCAAGCGTTGCCCCAATGCCCGGGCGGCTTACGTTACCCCGTCCCATCAATACCCTCTGGGCGCCACCATGAGCGCTGGGCGCCGAATGCAATTGCTGAACTGGGCGCAGAGTGCGGGATCCTGGATCATCGAGGACGACTATGACAGCGAGTACCGTTTCGAAAGCGCGCCGATTTCATCCTTGCAGGGGCTTGATCGTAATGCTCGCGTAATTTATATCGGCACCTTCAGCAAGGTTCTTTTTCCTTCCCTGCGTCTGGGTTACATCGTGATTCCACAGGATCTGGTGAATCATTTCGTTGCCGTTCGCTCAGCCATGGACATTTTCCCGCCCTACTTGTATCAGGAAGCAATCACCGATTTCATGCGCGAAGGGCATTTCGCTCGCCACATCCGCAAGATGCGCTTGCTTTACAGCGAGCGAAGAACCGCGCTCGTCAGCAGCATCCGGGAGCAACTGGGAACGGAGTTACAGGTCCACGGCAGCCAGGCGGGTATGCATCTAACCGTGACTTTGCCTAAAGGTCTAAACGATCGGGAGATTGCAACCACAGCGGCCAGCGCTGGTCTTTGGCTCTGGCCTCTCTCACCGTCCTATGTGGGCAAGTTTTCCTGCCAGGGCTTCATCCTGGGATTCGGCAATACCCCGGCGGAAGAGATGCCTCGTGCTGTCAATCAACTACGAGCACAGCTGCGGAGATAGCGAACAATGAGGCCTTCTCGCAGAAAGCCCTGCAAGCGGAGCGACCGGGAAAAATAGCCCGGAAACTCTCCACCAGCGCCCCTCTGTCATCCGACCGGAGCGTACCCGGATTTCCTGCCGCGCGCCGCTATCAACGCCCACGTGTGCGGCCTGAATTTCGTTAAAGTGGACCACAGGTGTTCTTAGAGGAGAGAAGCGATTTGCGCGTAGCCATCGACACCGGCGGCACGTTTACCGATTGTGTCTATCTCGCGGGCGGAGAACTCCGGGTCCTGAAGGTTTTTTCCACTCCCGCTAACCCTGCGCAAGCAGTGCTCGACGGCCTGGCGCGGATCGGCGCCGGGAAACCACTCGATGTGCGTCACGGCACCACAGTGGGAACCAACACCATGTTGGAGCGGACAGGAGCGCGGGTCGCATTTGTGACCACAGCGGGTTTCGAGGACACGATCGCCATTGGGCGGCAGACACGAAGCAAACTTTACGACTGGTTCGTACCGTTGCCGGTATGCCTGGTCACCCGAACCCTGCGTTTTGGCGTACCCGAGCGGGTGAGTGCGGAGGGAGAGATCCTTCGTTCTCCGACGGAAGAAGAGCTAAACATTCTGGTCAACCAGGTGCGCGGGAGCGGCGCCGAGGCGATAGCCATCTCGCTGCTCTTTTCATTTGCGAATCCGGAGACCGAGCAACGTGTGGAAGAAGCTCTAAGCTGCCTAGGTCTCCCGATCTCCGCATCCCACCGTATCCTCCCCGAGTTTCGCGAATACGAGCGGGCATCGACGACCATAGTCAATGCCTACCTGGCGCCCCGGATGCAGAGCTATCTGCTGAGTCTGGAGCAAAGCGTGACCACGCAACACGCCGGCGGCCGGGTGGACGTGATGCAGTCCTCGGGAGGCATCCTCTCCGCGCGGCGAGCAGCGCCAGAGCCGGTGCGCACCGTGTTGTCCGGACCGGCGGGAGGCGTAATTGGCGCCTGCCGGGTGGCCCACTGGGCCGGCTTCGAACGCATCATCGGCTTCGACATGGGCGGCACATCGACCGACGTTTTCCTGGCCGACGCGGGGAGTGCCCCTCTGACCCGTGAATCGATTGTGGCCGGCGTCCCGGTAAGCATGCCCATGCTTGACATTCACACCGCGGGGGCCGGCGGCGGATCGATTGCCCGCTTCGATGCCGGCGGCATGTTGCGCGTGGGACCTGAGTCTGCGGGAGCTGAGCCGGGGCCGATCTGCTTTGGCCGGGGAACTCTGCCAACCGTTACCGATGCGAACTTATTGCTTGGGCGGCTGGACCAAAGCAGCTTTCTGGGCGGCGGAGTACACCTCGATCGGCAACGGGCGGAGCAAATCATGGATGAACAAAAGGGTCCACTGCCAACCGCCGAAGAGTTCGCTGCCGGCATACTCCGCGTGGTCGAAACCCAAATGGAGAAAGCCATCCGGGTGATCTCGATCGAGCGCGGGCACGACCCGCGTCAATTCACCTTGGTCGCTTTCGGCGGCGGGGGGCCGCTGCACGCTTGCGCCCTGGCCCGGGCTCTGCGTATTCCCACGGTCCTGGTTCCCGCTATGCCGGGCGCTCTTTCGGCAGTGGGCATTCTGCTCGCCGACGCAGTACGCGATTATTCCCGCACCGTGATGCTTCCGGGCAATGCGACGGAAAGTATCGAAGACAACTTCGCGGAACTCGAACGCCGCGGCGTCGCGGAGTTTGCCGCGGAGGGAATGGAAGGATTAGCCGAGCGCACGGTTGATATGCGCTATCGCCGCCAGGGATATGAGCTGAATGTCCGTTACGACCGGCAAGCCATTCATGCCTTTCATCGCCTGCACCAGCAGCGCTATGGATTCTGCGACGTGCGTAAGCCGGTAGAAGTGGTGAATCTCCGCCTGCGCATGGTCGCCTCCGCGGACCCATACTCGCCTGCTTATCGCGAGCCCGTGCCTGGAGATGGCGAAGCCGCGTTCTATGCAGATAGCCCAGTCCACTTTGCCGGCAGACCAATGCCCACGCGCCACTACCGGCGTGAGTCTCTGCTGCCTGGAGACGCAATCCACGGGCCGGCGATGATTACCGAATACACTTCGGCGACCGTGTTGCCGCCCGGTTGCTGGGCGCAGGTGGATGGCTTCGGAAATCTGGTAATTTCGGTCGAGGGCCGCGCATGATCTTTTCGGCCGCAGATCCGGTAGAACTCGCAATATTTCAAAGCGCGGTGCATTCCATTGCCGAGGAGATGGGCGCAGCCCTGCGCCGGACTGCGCTCTCCCCTAACATCAAAGAGCGACGCGACTATTCATGCGCCATTTTCGATAGCCAGGCGAGGGTGATCGCCATGGGCGATCACATGCCGGTGCACCTGGGCTCCATGCCCATGTCGGTACAGGCAGCGGTCGCGGCGATAGCGTTTGCCCCGGGTGACATCGCCATCCTCAATGATCCCTTCGCCGGGGGCACGCATCTTCCGGATATCACCATGGTGCTGCCAGTCTTTTTGCCTGGGCATGACCACGCGAGCTTCTATGTTTCCAATCGTGCCCACCATGCGGACGTAGGAGGAACATTCGCGGGATCAATGGGACCGGCGCGCGAAATTTTTCAGGAGGGCATCAGGATTCCTCCTGTGCGAATTGTGCGCGGGGGCCAGATCGACCGCGAGATGCTGGACCTGATTCTGCTTAACGTGCGCACCGCGAAGGAGCGTGAAGGCGACCTGGAATCGCAGATTGGGGCCTGCCGCGTCGGCGAGCAGCGCGTCCTTCAGTTAGTGGAGAAGTACGGTGAATCGAGGCTGCATGCGCTGATCGAGGAGCTACTCGATTACTCCGAGCGGCTGGTGCGTGCGGAGTTGCGTGCCATGCCGGCCGGTTATTTCAGCGCCGAGGACTGGCTGGACGACGACGGAGTCACCGATGAAATGCGCAGGATCGCAGTGCGCCTGCGCTTCGATCCGCAGGCCGCCTCCGTGGAAGTAGATTTTGCCGGCTCTTCCGCCCAGGTTGCCGGCAGTGTAAACGCCGTCCGAGCGATCACGCTCTCGGTGTGCTTCTACATGCTTCGTTGTCTGTTGGGAGAGGACGCGCCCGCAACAGCCGGGATCTTGCGGCCGCTTACCTTGCACACTCCCGCAGGCAGCATTGTCGACGCGCTGCCGCCTGCGCCAGTGGCCGGTGGCAACGTCGAAACCTCGCAACGCATTGTAGATGTGCTGCTGCGCGCCCTGTCGAAGGCGGTTCCATCGCGCGTGCCGGCGGCCAGCGCAGGTACCATGAGCAATTTGACGATCGGTGGCATCGATCCGCGCACCAGTGAGCCATTCACCTATTACGAGACCGCGGCAGGAGGCATGGGCGCGCGTCCCGGGCTGGATGGCACCTCCGGCGTGCAGACCCACATGACCAATTCCTTGAACACACCCATCGAAGCGCTTGAATACGCCTATCCATTTCGTGTACGTCGTTACTCATACCGTGACGGATCAGGCGGTGCCGGGCAATTTCGAGGAGGCGATGGACTAATCCGGGAAGTCGAGTTGCTGGCTGATGCGCAGGTGACCTTGCTGGCGGACCGCAGAAAACTGCGGCCTTATGGATTGCAGGGTGGCCAGGAAGGCAAGGCTGGATGTGCATGGCTTACCAGGGCAGGCAGCACTGAAGTGAACGAGCTGCCCGGGAAATGCAGCCGCCGGCTCGCCAAGGGAGACGTACTACACATCGAGACGCCAGGCGGCGGCGGGTGGGGCCTGGAGTGAAGAAGATGCAATTGCCTTTGGGATTTCCACCTACCCACGGACAGGGGGTGGCCCCATATCTCGCTCGTTGTTTGCGAGATGTGGGATTCCGCAGCTCTCAACGCGCCAGTCTGCAGTGACCATGGGTATTGAAGGTTAAGATTCGTGGAGTCCCACATCTCAAAAGCCAGCCGGAACCCCTCCGACCCCATTCTTTTTATCTGCGTGGGGGTACGGTCAAAAGCCGGCGGCCAAAGATGTGAGCATCGATGGAGTAAGCACCGGGTCCGAGCAGCGCCACCACCCCACTGTTCAGGATGGAAAGAAGGAGGTGAAACCTGTTGTGGCCGCCAGAAAGGATGACCACACCTGACTGCGTGAGACAACTGATGGCAGAGGCGTAGGGTGTCAGGAACCCAAGCATTAGCAGCATTGCCGGCAGAAGAAAGAGCAAAAGGGTCCACCAGGAAGTCACCAGAGCCCAGCGCGCGGTGCCATCCACCAGTAGGGAAACGGCGACCGAAACTCGCAAAATGAAGAGCGCAGCGCCTGCCGCTCCGGTCGGAAACATGGAGAACAGTCTTTGCACACGGAAAAGGGTACCTGTCGTTAGAGGCGCGGGCAATCTCGATAGCAGGGTTCGGCAGCCATCCTTTAGGAGGGTCCGCGATGCAGTCCTCAAGCCTTATTCTTCTTTTCGTAAGGAGCCCGGCGGAATGAAGAGCTGCGCACGCGATCAGAAATGGAATGCCTGCGTGTTCGCGCTGTGGCTCTTGGGGTGGCTCTATTTCGCAGGCCTCTTCTGTGTGCCGGCCGCGGCGCTCGATCCCACCCGCCGCCTATCTCAATATGGGCACGCGGCCTGGCGCATCCAGGATGGTTTCTTCAACGGCACGCCCAGTGCCATTACCCAGACTACCGACGGTTATCTGTGGATCGGAACCACGGCGGGATTGCTGCGCTTCGATGGCGTTCGCTTTGTCCCATGGAGTCCGCCCCGTGGCCAGCAGCTTTTCTCTGACATCATCATCTCGCTCTTTGGCGCCAGCGACGGCAGCCTCTGGATCGGCACCGCAACCGGCCTGGAACGATGGAAGAGCGGAACCCTGACCGCTTACAACAATGCGCGCGGCCATATCAACTTCATCATGGAGGATGCTCAAGGGGCAATCTGGATCACGCGTTCACGACTGGGCACACAGAGAGGAGCGCTCTGCAGAGCGAGTGAGACAACGCTTCACTGCTATGGCGAGGCGGATGGGGTTGATGTTCCCACTGCTTCGCCATTGGCCGCCGACCGGGAAGGGAATCTCTGGATTGGAGGTCCAACCAGCCTCACTCGCTGGAAGCCGGGTTCATCCAGCACCATCGCTCCGGAGGCACTCAAGGCGGCGGCCGGGTTGACCGGCGTAGAGAGCATTACTGCGGCCCCAGATGGCTCCGTACTCGTTGGGATGTCTCGTAGCGGGCTGGGCCTCGGGCTGCAGAGACTGTCGCAGGGTCAGTTGAAGCCCTTCCTGGCGCCTGGATTTGATGGAAGCACCTTACGCGTGAGCTATTTGAAAGCAGATCGCGAGAATACGCTGTGGGTCGCGACCTCGACCAACGGGATTTATCACATTGGGAAGAATCGGGCCGAACATTTCGGCAGTGCCCAGGGCCTTTCCAGCGACTCCACCGAAGTGATGTACCAGGACCATGAAGGGAATATGTGGGTGGTCACTTCCAGGGGAATTGATGAATTTCGCGACCTCAATGTTGCGACGTGGTCGACTGCAGAGGGCATAAACGCGGACGTCGTAATGTCGATCGTTGCGTCGAGCAAGGGCGCGGTTTATGCCGGGAACAATCTTCTGAATCTCATCCGGGACGACCATGTTTCCTCGATCGGTCCCGCCCAGGGACTGACGGGACAGGAAGTCACATCAATGTTTGAAGATCATGCCGGGCGCTTGTGGGTTGGTGTCGATAATCGGCTGGCGATATACGAAGACAATAAATTTTCCCTGATAAGTAAACGTGACGGATCACAACTGGGAGTTGTGATCTCGATGACGGAAGATACAGAAGGTAATGTCTGGGCGGAGACGATTGGAAACCCACGGAAACTTGTCCGAGTTCGAAATCGAGAGGTCGTAGAAGAGCTTTCTTTGCCGCAAAACCCGGTTACTGTCGCGGCTGATCGGGAAGAGGGCATTTGGCTTTCATTAGGGAATGGCGATCTGGCTCGCTACCGCAACCAACAGCTTGAGACCTTCCCCATTCCATCCTCGCGCCCTGACCAGCCGATTCAGCAACTGATCGTAGATGACGATGGCGTTGTCTTTGGGGTTTCGTCAGCAGGGTTAGTGGGGCTACGAAATGGGAAAGCACAGAACCTGACCGCGCATAACGGCCTTCCCTGTGACAATCTGGACGGTCTGGTGAAGGACGCTAAAGGGTCGCTCTGGCTCCACGCAGAATGTGGCCTGATTGAGATATCTAAGTCCGAACTGCATAGGTGGTGGGAAAATCCAGGCGCCGTGCTGGAGGTCCGGACCTTTGATGTGTTTGACGGGTACCAATCGGGACCGTCCCCGTTCCGCCCAAATGCGTCGCGAGGTCCCGACGGAAGACTGTGGTTCGTTAACGGCTCCTTCGCGCAGATGATCGACCCTTCGAACCTGGTCCGCAATGGCATCCCTCCGCCGGTGCATATCGAAGCAGTGATTGCCGATCGAAAGAGTTATCCTCTCGAGCAAAGCCTTGAACTTCCTGCACGCACGCGCGATCTGCAAATCGACTACACGGCGCTCAGCTTTGTCGCCCCGCAAAAAGTACGGTTTCGTTACCGGTTGGATGGTCGCGATGATGACTGGAACGACTCCGGAAATCGCCGGCAGGCCTTCTATACCGATCTTGGACCCGGCAAATACCAATTTCTCGTGCAAGCTTGCAACAACGATGGATTGTGGAACGGCAGCGGCGCATCGCTGAGCTTCATGATCCGGCCAGCCTTTTATCAGACCGCTTGGTTTCGACTGCTCTGTACGTCGCTAGCCATAAGTACTCTCTGGTTGCTTTATTTGTTACGACTAAGGCAGGCTACTGCCCAGGTTCGGGAGCGCCTCGGTGCTCGACTGGAGGAGCGAGAGCGTATCGCCCGCGAGTTGCACGACACCTTGCTGCAGGGGTTCCAGGGGTTGATGCTGCGCTTTCAGGCGGTCCTGAAAAGAATCCCCGAGACCGAGCCTGCCCGTAAGATGATGGAGAAGGCCCTTGAACGCGCCGATGAAGTATTGCTCGAAGGGCGAGAGCGAGTGCGAGGCCTCCGTGACGAATCAGAAACCACCAACGATCTGGCGCATGATCTTGCGCGCTACGGTGCGGAGCAGGCGGAGTACCACCCTGCCCTTTTCAGCCTCGCCGTTTTAGGAGGACCCCAAGTTGTAATTACGGACGTTCGCAATGAAGCGTACCGCATTGGACGAGAGGCCCTGGCCAACGCCTTTAAGCATTCGGGCGCTTCTACGGTTGAAGTAGAAATTACTTACGGCTCTACCAGTGTGTCTCTGCGGGTTCGGGACGACGGAATAGGAATCGACGACGAGATTCTGAACACCGGCCGCACTGGGCATTGGGGCTTGTCTGGAATGCGTGAACGCGCGTTGAAAATCGGTGCCCGCCTGAACATTTGGAGCCATGCCGGCCGGGGTACCGAGGTCGATCTGACGATTCCCGCCAAAGTCGCTTATCCTCGAAGCCGGGAGTATTCTGTCTGGCAAAGAATGAAGCGCGCGCTGGGCGAGATCGGAGGATAGCACGGTGGTCGACAAGATCAAAGTTCTCGCCGTGGACGACCATCCCCTGCTACGCGAGGGGATCGCGGCGGTGCTTCAGGAGGAGGACGACATCGTGCTGGCCGCCGAAGCCAGCAGCGGCGAGGACGCGACTGCCAAGTTCCGTATCCACCGTCCGGATGTGACGCTGATGGATTTGCAGATGCCGGGCATGAACGGTATCGACGCCATCATCGAGATACGCCGCGAGTTTCCCAATGCCCGATTTATTGTCTTGACCACTTACCAGGGCGACGTGCAGGCTTTGCGGGCACTGAAGGCCGGCGCCGCCGGCTACCTGCTCAAGAACATGCTGCGCAAGGATTTGGTGAGTACCATCCGCACGGTTCACGCCGGCCGGCGATACATCCCGGCGGAAATTGCCGCTGAACTCGCCGATCATGTGACCGATGATGCCCTGACCGATCGCGAAGTTGAGATCCTGCGCAGAGTTGCCATGGGCAACTCGAACAAAATTATCGCTGCTCGGCTGAATGTCTCTGAGGCAACCGTCAAAGGCCACATGAAAAGCATTCTCTCCAAGCTGGCGGCAAATGATCGCACCCACGCCGTCATGATAGCCATGCGAAGAGGATTTATCGACGGTTAGCCACAGAGAAGGACCTGCTGTTCTCTCAATTACTAGCTCGACCTGATGGTAGCTCCAGATTGTTGCAGCTGCGTATAAAGACATGGCTCCCGCCGGTCCGAAGAATGCGATACCTTTCGCATGAGGAGAGTGCAACGTGAGTTCAGTTGTCTCAGTCAATGTCGGCCTTCCACGCGATGTCCAATGGCAAGGGAAAGTAGTTCACACTGGCATTTGGAAGAAGCCTGTTACCGGCAGGGTGATGGCGCGGCGCCTGAACCTGGACGGCGACGGACAAGGAGACCTGGCCGGGCACGGGGGAGAGAACCGCGCCGTGATGGTCTATCAGCTCGATTCCTACCGCCACTGGCAAGTGCAGCTGCAGCGGCAGGATCTCGAGCATGGCCAGTTCGGTGAGAACCTGACGGTCGATGGTCTTCCTGATAACGAGGTCTGCATCGGCGATCGTTACCGCATCGGTGGCGCCCTGTTCGAGGTGACCCAACCGCGAGTCACCTGTTATCGAGTCGGCATCCGCATGGCCAATCCACAGATGCCCAGCCTTCTGGTTTCCCACAATCGTCCTGGCTTTTATTTCCGCGTAATCGAAGAAGGCGAAATTGGCGCTGGAGACGAGATCGTGAAGGTTGCTGACGGGCCCGAGCAGGTCACGGTGGCCGAACTCGACGGACTGCTGTACTTGCCGGGCCATCCGCGCGAACAGCTGCAACGCGCCTTACGCATTCCAGCGCTCAGTGCGGGCTGGAAGGGGTCGTTGGAAGCCTTGGTAGCAGACGGAGGAACGGACAGGCCGGGAAATGCAGGTCTTGCGCCTTCTGTGCCTCCGCCCGCGTGGCGGGGTTTTCGGCCGCTCCGCGTTGCAGCAATTCGGGAGGAGTGCGTGGGCGTGCACTCTTTCGTGCTCGAGTCCGAGGATCGATCCCCTTTGCCGGCGCCGCTGCCCGGCCAGTTCTTAGTCTTCAAGCTGGAGCTGGATAACCACTCCGTTCCCCTCATGCGCAGCTATTCGATGTCCGGTCCCCCGGGCGCAGGAACCTATCGCATAAGCGTGAAGCGCGCCGGCGGTGCCGGAAGCCACTTCTTCCATGACCGCATCCAGCCCGGCGACGTGCTTCATGTGAGCGCGCCAAGAGGCAGCTTCACGCTGGCTGCCGGCGACAGCCCGATAGTTCTGCTAAGCGCGGGGATTGGGGCAACTCCAGTCCTCTCGATGCTTCACTCGCTGGCGGCCGCTGCTGCTAAGTCCACGCGAGAGATCTGGTGGTGTTATGGTGCGCGCAATAGCAGGGAACACCCGTTTGCCGCCGAAGCTCGCCAGCTCCTTGCAAATCTTCCCCACAGCCGTTCGCTCATTGTCTATAGCAAACCGGAAGAACCAGATCAGCAAGCGCGGGACTACGACGAGCGAGGTCACCTGAATCTTTTCTCGTTGCAGCAGCTTCAGGTGCCGCAGGCAGCGGACTTTTATCTTTGCGGGCCGCCATCTTTCCTCACTGAACTGACTCCCGCGTTGCAATCCTGGGGTGTGCCGTATGCACGCATCCACTCCGAAACCTTCGGAACTGAATCCCCCGTGACCCCGGGCATCGCGAGTGTGGTGCCTAAGACGCCGCACCCGCCGGCCGGGACCCAGGGAACGGGTCCCAAGGTATCTTTCACCCGGAGTGGTCTGTCGGTCCCATGGGATCCGCGGTTTCAGACCCTCCTCCAATTTGCAGAAGCCTGCGATGTTCCTGTCAGGTGGTCATGCCGGGTGGGCGTCTGCCACACCTGCGAGTCGGGACTGATCGACGGCGAAGTTCGCTACGCCCCCGAGCCCCTCGACCGTCCCGCTGAGGGAAACGTTTTGATCTGCTGTGCCAGTCCACTGGTAGGAATCGAATTAGACCTGTAAGTAATGCCGCAAAGAATGGGTGGCCCATATCTCGCTCGTTTTTCGCGAGATGTGGGATACCACAACTCTCGATCGAACTTTTCTTGAGTCCCACCCGGACGTCTGAGGACTAAAGAGTCTGTGTCCAGCTGTTTCGCACGTGCCCAGTACTAAAGACCAAGCGCGCTCAATCCCAGGTGGTCGTCCGGGCGCCTTCCGAGAGGCCAGCGAAATTTCCGTTCAGAGTCTTTGATCGGCAATTCATTAATACTCGCGTGTCGTGCATACATCAGACCCTCTGCGTCAAACTCCCAATTCTCGTTGCCGTAGGCACGAAACCAGTTCCCGGAGTCGTCGTGATATTCGTAGGCAAAGCGCACCGCGATGCGATTGCCGGTGAATGCCCACAACTCCTTGATAAGCCGGTAATCCAGTTCTCTGGTCCATTTCCTCTTCAGGAAAGCAATGATCTGCTCCCGCCCAGCAGGGAACTCCGCGCGATTTCGCCAGCGCGAATCAAGGGTATAAGCCAGCGCGACCTTTTCCGGGTCGCGCGTGTTCCAGCCATCTTCCGCCAGGCGTACTTTTTCGACGGCTGTCTCAGCGGTGAACGGCGGTAACGGAGGGCGCGAGCTCATAGTCGTATGCTCCTTCAGGCCTTCGAGCGGGCCTCGGCAAGTTCTTTGCGCAGGGCTTCATTCTCCTGCTCCAGGGCCTGCACCCGCTTCTCAACCTCTTTCATTCCTTCACGAAGTTCATCCGCAGAATAACGGGGCGTGATGTGTTGCGGGCAGTTCCAGTCGTAAGCTTCGACATGGATAACGAAGACCCTCTCGATCGCAGTCCTTTCGCCCGGCACACGAACCCGATCGAGCCAGTCCACTGCCTTATCGCCATCGAAGATCTCCACCCGTCCCAGTATCTTAAGCCGGGCCTGCCGCGGATAGTCGACCATGATGAGGGCGACGCGATTGTCCGTAAGCAAATTCCCCGTGCTGATGTACTGTTTGTTTCCGCGAAAATCTGCGAATGCCAGGGTGTGATCGTCGATTACTTTCAGAAACCCTTTGGGGCCGCCGCGATGCTGCACATAAGGCCATCCGGTTGCGCCTGTCGTCGCCATGTAAAAGCTATCTCGCCCCGCCAGGAACTCCGTCTCAAAGGGTGTAAAGCGATCCTGCGCTCCCCCGGAATTCTCCATGCGCTCGTATTGCCGCCGGCTGCCGTACCGCTCCTGCAGCTTCTTGACTAGTGGTGTGAAGACGAGCGAACCAAAGCTCATTGAGGCCTTTCCATGTTCCGATCGAGCCGCTGTGGGCCGGTGTGTGGGCCGGCCAGGCCCGCAGGCACCATTATCACGCGAAGAACTTCTCTATGCGGGAAGCAATCTCTTCACCGTGAGTTTCGAGCGCGAAGCGCCCGGTGTCAAGCTGTTTACCTGGCACTAGCTGAAACAACACCCTGATAGTTTAACGAGCACACACAGCGCCGGCACGTCCGGTTCTCGCTCACGTTGAGTGACTTTCTGAACTGTCGTGCATCCTCACCGTTAACCACCTCTTCCAGAGTGGAAGAACCAATATTTCCAACTGCACGATGGAAAAAACACGGTCTGACAGAACCATCGACCTCAATCACCGCGGAAACCCAGGGGGCATTGCAAATCGGAGATTCGGGAGAGGCCTTCCCTAAGTGCTCGCGGAATCGGCGCGGGATCCGTCTAAGCTTGTCGGCCGCCTCTACTATGAATTTACAGCGAATATCGTCGCTATGCTCCTCAGCCAGCTGCTCGATTTCGTCCTCAAGCTCGGCAACCTCTCTCTCTGTCAGCGCGATCTCGCTTTGTCTCTCTCCTGGCCACACCAAAGGTCGATTGAACGCTTCTGATGTCAGGTCGGCCGCAAGAAAGGAAATGGAATCAAATCCGAGCGTCTTTGCCGCCCTTACGGTAGCGCGGAGGTGACGGTGATTGGCCTTCTGGACCGTGGTGCGGCATGCGATTTTTAAATCTGGTCTTTGCTCATGGATTGCCGAGACGCCTCGAGCGATTAGATCGAAGGCCCCGTTGACGCGCCGGATAGCGTCATGGATCTCGCGCGGACCGTCGATCGATACGATCACGTCATCGAAGAGTGTGGCGACATCGTTTGCACGTTTGAGCAGCAGCAGGCCGGTCGTCAAAAGAGTAAGACGAATATTCTCTTGACGAAAGAAGTGGCATAGCGCCCCAAGATCGCCGTGCAGCAGAGGTTCGCCGCCGGTCAACACCACCCGGCGGACGCCAAGATTGCGCAGCGACGCTCGATGACGGTCCAGATCAGCGACTCTGACTTGTTCATGCTTCTCCCGCTTCCAAATGTCGCACATGACGCAGCGGCAGTTGCAGTGGCTATGGACATTCAAAATAAGAATCGGCATGGATGTCAGCCCGGAAGCAGCCTGAGCCTGTCGGGACGACGCAACAGCTTCCTCATGCAGCAGAGGCACGACGCACTCTCTTTCCGCCCAAACGAAGATCGCTTCCCAGGGCCTTTTCCGCTCCCACTAGCAGTTTTTCGACGGGAGCGCGTACCCATCGTTGGTGGCCATCTACAACGAAAAGCTCCAGTCCGTGCCTCAGGGCGCCGGGAAGGCGCTCAAAGAGCAAAGGGCCGGCAAGCTGAATACGGCCGCCGACGATCACCAGCTCTACCTGTTCGAAGGTCAGCTCGGCCAGTGTTTCCGACGGGCTGAGTCCGGTATCGCGGACAACAAGCACATCGGCAGCAGACCCCGGCCTGAGGGAGCCTTCTCCTCGGCGCAGACGCAGTATTTCAGCCGCCCGGTTGGTCACCATGGCGTAGAGCGAATTGGTATCGACACCGATCTGAGTGCGCGCGAATCGGATTTCATCCAGCAGCTCACCCGTGGCGGTGAGCGGCGAATCACTGCCCAGGACCACGTTGTCGAGCGAATGAATAAACGCAAGTGAGGGCCACCGGTGAAAGAGGAACTTGTTTGAAGTAGGACAGAGTATGACCGACGCAAGCCGCCGGTTGATCAAAGACACGGCTTCAGGAGTGCATGCGAGGCCATGGACCAGCACCGTGCGATCATCGAGAGCATTGATCCGGTCGAGGTCGAAGACTTCCTGCCTGCTTTCTTCATCGACACCCTCCGCAGCATGCAGAATAAACGGCAGATCGGCTCGGCTTTCCGCGAACTTGCTGGCGAGCTGTGGTTCAAAAGAGGGTGAATGCGCCCAACCAAATTCTGATACAACGCGGACCGGGAACCCGGGGTTGACTAACTCATGGGTGATCGGGTTGTGATGGCAGACAGTGGTTACGCCGCACAGCAGATTGCGGATCGCTCCCCACCATAGGCGAAGAGTCCGGAGTACCTTGCGATGCTGCGCGATCAGGAGGGCGTGGTTGGCATGAATATCATGTGCCCACTGTGTCGCGTTTTGATAGGGTCCATCACCGATATTAGGAAAGAGGCTGAATTCCAAATGATCGTGTGAGTTGATCAGTCCCGGAAGTAACAGGAAGCCCGACAGGTCAAGAGTACTCTCCGAAAACGAGCCGAACCTCCGATCTGCCGAGGACCGGTCTTGAATCAGATGGATCGTTCCTCCCACAATCGAAACAGAAGCGGGCGAGGCCGCGTCTGGTCCGCGTGCACAGCGCGTTCCCGTAAGACGAATGGACCCAGGGGCGTCGTGCACGGCTGTTGGTGGGCGCCGCGAACTTGGGGACTTGCGCAACTGCAATACATAAATTGCGGGGAGGTTACGGGCAGATTCATACAAATCAAGCCGGCCGCATTGTTCGAAAATCTGCCTCTCCTCGAGACCGAAGCCAGGTTCAAGCTGGGAGATAAGTAGGAAGCCGCGAGCGTGAAAAGCCCCAGCGATCTGGTCGAGAGACCATCCACGTCCGCATATCTGAGTGCCTTCCGATTGAAATCTTTTCCATTTACGCGAAGCCTCCGTATCCGGGTGCATGTCGGTAAGAAAGATTGTTGCGCCGGGACGGGCCACGCGATCGATCTCCCGGGCAAACGTCTCGAGATCGTCAAGATAGCTGATGACAAACGAAGACAACACAACATCGGCAGAGGCGTCACGAACTGGAAGGGCAGTGCAACTCCCCAGGCGAAGATCGCAGTTGTGGTCCAGCTTGTTAGCAGCGAAATGCAGCATTGCCGGGGAAATGTCGACCCCGATCAAGCTTCTCGGAAAGCGATCGGCCAGTTGCTGTAGCCACCTCCCTGTACCGCAGCCGGCATCAAGGATGTCCAGGCCGCGAACATCGCCCAATCTCGGGCCAAGGACGCGCTGTTCCAACGAAAGCAACGGGTTTGGCTGGGCATCATAAACCTCAGCCCAGCTATCAAACGCCTCGGCCGGAAAGGATAGGACCTGGCTCATAAGCTCTCTCGCTTCGGTTTGCGGAGATGAATGAACTCGTTGGCCCACTGGAGTTCAACCGGAAATCGATAAACGCGCAACGCATAGCGCCACCAGCTCAGTATCTTTAATAGCGCACGGCTCCATTGCGGCGCACGAATGTCTTGAACCGTAGGCCAGCGCGACGCAACCACAGTTTCAAAGTTATCAATTAGCTTCTTGGTTCTGGGCTTCAGCCACGGGGCGCGGGTATCGATACGAAGGGTGTAGTCCAACCATTCTTTCGTGGCCCATCCGGCAGGACTATCGGGAAAGGCAATCTGGCTGTCAACATCCCCATACATCTTCCCCGGCTGGGGCGTGGGGGTGTAGTGCTGCATGATGATCTCTGAGGTGGGATTGATACGTTTGAGCTTGCGAATAAAGCTCACCGTCTCTCTCGTATCACGCTCTGGATCTCCCGGGTTGCCGATGACGAATGAAAATTCAGGAATGATGCCGAACTGGCGCGTGCGATGGGCCATGGCTACCGTTTCCTCGGTCGTGATGCCTTTCTGCATCTCTTTCAGCACCCAATCGGAGCCGGATTCAGCCCCAAAAAAGATCATCGCGCAGCCGGCCTTCTTGATGGCTGCGAGCGTTGCGTCGGAGTAGCGGGACATGATGTCCACCCGTGCTTCGCACCACCATCGAAGTTTGAGCGGTGCGAGGAAATCCGCGAGCTCACGGGCGTGATCTTCCCGCAGAAAGAAGTTCATGTCGTAAAACTGAACTGAGTCGGCGCCGTATCGGGCTACCAGATAATTAAGAATTTGGACCGTTCGCTCAGGAGACTCCATCCGTTCCGCTCTTCCATACGCGGCATGGACACCGCAGAAGCTGCAGTTGAAAGGGCAGCCGATGCTGGCGTGATGGACGGCAGTGCGCTTTCCGAAGAAGGAGGGCCGCAGATACTTCTCCACCGGAAGGCGATGAAACGGCGACCATGGAAATTCGTCCGGTCCTTTCATCGGCCGCTCGGGATTTGTGCGGTGAAACCCGAAGCCATCCTTGTAGCAGAGTCCACGGATGGACTCGAGCGTACGCTTTCCTCGCAGCGCGTCGATCAGTTCAAGCAGAGTATCTTCGCCCTGCCCACGGACCACATAGTCGACATATTTTGCATTGAGCGCGGTATCAGGATAAAGAGACGGAAAGTATCCGCCCCATACAATGCGCACATGGGGACGAAGGCGGCGTATCTCCCGGCAGGTCTCCATGGCCGCCACCATTTGTGGTCCTGGCATGCAGGAAACACCCAGCAGCTCGACCTGGTGATTCTGAATCGTGCTCAGGATTGCGGCAGTGGGATCATCCTCCAGATTGCCGTCGATAATTCTGTATTCTTCACGGCCTTCCAGCACAGCCGCAAGCGCAAGCACCGCAAGCGGAAGCCGGCAGTTGCGAGGCTTAGTGGCTCGGGGATGGAATAGGATGATCATTTCGCAACCTTGGCGGCGTAAATTCTAAAGCGTGAAGGTTTGCGCGCGCGGCGTAATTTCGCCACCAGCGGTCGCATTTTCCAGCGCATGCCGTAATAAGGTCTATGTGTCTGCCACTGGATATGGAACCGTCGTTCCAAAGCTCCCAATCGCTGGTCGGTGAGATATTCCAGGCTCTTGAGCTCGTCGGACGGAAAGCCATAACGCTTGATGAATAAGGCCCTGCGCTCTTCGAGCATGCGCAGCCCACTCCACTCATCGCTGTACCACGGCGTGTCGGCGATAAGTACCGTGCCACCGTCGCGAACGCAGCGAAGTGCTTCCGCGAATGTCTTTTCGTAATTTTCCGAATAGTGGAACGACGAATTGAAGATCACCACGTCAAATTGGGAATCAGTGAAGGGCAGGTTGTCCATTTCCGCCTGGACCAGCGGAAACACAAAGCCCAGCCGCACCTTGTAGTGGTTTGCGGCGCCAAGACCATCCCGATCGTTCGTGAGCAAGTCGACAGCGACAGGCGCATGGCCCTGGCTTGCGAGGCGATAGCTCATCCAGCAGTTACCTGCGCCCAGATCCAGAATGCGAAGACGAGCGTACGCCAGGGGAGTGATATTCGGCAGAATCCTCCGCTCGATATAGTGAAAAGTGCGCGCACGGAGTGCCCACTGGGAATTAAGAAGACCAGATAGATCGCGATAGGGAAGCGCAAGATAGTAATCGCTATCTGCACTTCCCCGGCCTTCGGATGCGCGGATGGATTCGTAGTCTTCCACAAAGCGCGAGTAGCGAGCTGCGCGGTCCGGCAAGAGAGCTTTCCATATACCTTCCTCACAAGCCAGCCTTGACGTACACGTTGAGCAGTCAATCGGCGTACCGTCCTCATCCGGCAGATAACCAATCGAGCGAAAGCAGCATGGGCACCGCAACCTGACGGGCGCACCTGGTTCCCGGTATTGGTCCTGAAGTTTTGCCTCTGGGCTCAGCAGCATTGGCCCCCCACCCGTTCAAAGTGGATAAGCATGTGATCGCCAATCGTTCGAAACCAGGGCAGGCGAGAAATTGCCCTGTCGATCCGTCGAAGCATGCCGAGCAGCCGGGGATGCTTGCGGACCATTGGTTCCAGATAAGAAGGTGGGACGGCAACCCCGATCCCAATGCAAGAACGCATGCGAAAGTACGATGAAAACGAACGCTTAACCGCCCGTAAGGTTGGGTAATTTACCTTGACTGAGAAATTCCCCACTTTCACAGTTGCAGAGCCAGAGGATCTGCGGAACGCCTTGCGGAGCTGACCGTGCACAGCAAACCAGACTATCTCCGAGAGGCAGAAGCGAGTGGAAAGACAAATCAGGACGGGAGCGTCCTTGGTTAGTAAATCCGCCAGTTGGCGGGCAGTCTGGTTCAGGTCCGCAACACAATTCAATCCGGAAAAGTTAGAAAATGCCCCGTCGAACAACTCTCCAGGAGGAAGTTTCCACAGTTGTTCCGTCGGTAGAAGCCTGAACTCGATGGACGCATCCGGGTCTTCGCTCTGCATGCGCTGCCGGGCCGTCTGGATCATTTGTCCCGATGCATCGCAGGCGACAACAGAGCAGTCATGCCGTGCGAGGAATAGCGCATCCTCTCCAGTGCCACAATTGAGTTCCAGGATATGAGAGCCAGGTTCGAAGATGTCGAGAAGGACATCCCACACCGCTCCTCTCTGCGCGCGGCCGATCAATGACTGCGTAAAAAGCTCATCGTACTTACCCGCCAGGCTGTCAAACGCCAGCACGGTCTGATTTTCAACTGCGGATGCGACGGTCATGCGTCCACCTCCGAGACAGTCGAGAGCAGCCCTGCCCTGGCCTGTTCAATGCTATGGCGAAGACTGGCTGCGCTTTCGGAGTCCGCCGCTGGTGTGCCGGCCAAACGCGCAAGCTGCACTTCTTCCCTAAGCAGCCTGTCGGCATAGCTGTAAAACTTCTGCGAGTGCCGGCCCCTGATCTTCAGTTCGCGATCGGAACTGGTTGCCCACGGCTGCAGTTGAACCAGGCGATCAGACATCTTCTTGTAGTAAGGAGTGCCCTTGATGGGATAAGAGACCGTGGTGAAGAAGATATCCGGCTGCGAGGTGCTGACGTGGCGAATCGTAGCTTCTATATCTTCCAGGTCTTCTCCCTCGTAACCCCACATCAGAAACATTCCACTTTGAATGCCTCGCTCCCGGCTCATGGCAACTGCCTGCTGTACCTGTTCGATCTTGACTCCCCGATCCATGGAGTCGAGAATGCGTTGCGACCCGCTTTCCGAACCTATCCACACCCGGAAACAGCCCAGTTCGGCAAGCAGATCAAGCATCTCCGCGTTGAGTCGATCTGCGCGCGAGATGCATTCGAACGGAATGCGGAGGCCGCGCGAACGCATCTCTGCCGCATACTCGCGCAGCCATTTGTGATTAATGGTGAACACATCGTCCGATACCCACACCATGTCAGGGGTATAGGTATTTAAAAGCCATTCCACCTCGTCCACTACCAACAACGGGTTGCGGCGGCGGTGAGTCTGTCCAAAAACCTGGTGACTACACCAGCGGCACTTATAAGGGCAGCCGCGCGCAGTGATGAAATTGACAGATCCCTTACCGTGCGCGTCGCGCCAGGTCTTCACATAGCGGTGAATGTCGATAGCCTGCCGAGCCGGCCAGGGTTGGCTGTCGAGATCGGCGATTTGTGTCCGTTGTGGAGTTTCATGCATTGTCCCCGCGGAATCGAGGTAGGCGAGGCCGGCAATCGTCGAGTAGGATTCCGTGGCCCCACTACGGAACGACTCGAGTAATTCCTCGACCGTGAGCTCGCCTTCCCCAAAGACCACGAAGTCGGCTCCCGCCTGCAGGTATTCCAGGGCATAAGCACCCGGTTCAGGACCGCCGACGATCGTCTTCCAGCCCGCCTCCCGCGCAACCTTGAGCGTTTCGACCACGTTCCGCCGTGTCATGAGATTGGCATAGATGCCCAGTACGGAAGGGGTCTCGTTGCGTAGATGGGAAAAGAGCGCGTCCCTGCTGGAGAAGGTTGTGTCGAATACGTCGACATTGAAACCCTTCTGTCTCAAGTGCGAGCAAAGATACAAAATACCCAGGGGCGCGTAAGGCTTCATGATCTGAAGCTCTTTGGGGTCTTCGTAGAGAAAGTAACCGTGTGCCAACAAAAGCTCAGTCATGTATATCCTTTCTCATCGCGCCGGCTGAGCGACCTGCAGATGGACAAGCTGGTCCGCGCCGGACGTTTCAAGACGCTCGAAGGTGGTCGCCTCAGAGTTTCTGCTGCTTTGTTCGAGCGCAAATACTTTTCTCCAAAGCGAGATCAGTTCACTCGCCGCCCGCTTGTTGCACCACGAATCCACTTCAGCATGGAGGGCATTGCGCAGGGAAAGGTAGAACTCGTCTTGATAGGCCGCCTTGAACATGAGGCATAGGTCATCGCTATCGGTCCAATTTCTCTTGGACCCGATCTGCTCCTGCACCCGGTCGAAGAACGCAGTGCCGGGGAGTGGATAAGAAAACGAAACCCCTATGTCGTCCGGGCGTGTGCTTCGGACCAGTGCTATGGTTTGCTGGATGTCCTGCCACTGCTCTCCGGGGTAGCCGAACTGCAGAAAATAGCAGGCGCGAATACCAGCGTCTCCAAGCCGCTCACGCGCAGCTTCTACCTCTGCGACCCGCAAGCCCTTGTCCATATCATCCAGCACGCGTTGCGATCCGGATTCAACCCCCATCCACACTTCAGCGCAGCCCGCCCGCTTGAGGTTCGCGACCGTTTCCTCACTCATGAGGTCGGCGCGCGATTGGATCTTGAATGGCACTACGCACTTCCGCCCTTCAACCTCGTCAGCAAACTCCTTGAGCCAGTGTGCGTTGAGGCCGAAGATGTCATCCCCGAACCAGACATGCTCGACTGCGTAAAATTCCTTGAGCTCGCGAATTTCAGCCGCGACCAGCTGGGCAGAACGGAGTTGGAACTTATTTCCAGAAATAGGTTTTGCACACCAGTTACACCGGAACGGGCACCCGCGGCTGGCGACAACATTGGTGGAGAAATAACCGTGAGCCGCTACCCATGCCTCCCGGTAGGGCTCGAGATCGATCAACTCCCGTGCGGGCTTCGCCAGGTTCTTCCAATTTGCGTTCCGTGGCGCCTTGATCGAGCTCTGCACAAGATTGCCGTTGGCGTCGAGGTGTAGAACCCCGGCGATTTCTTTCCGGATCGCACCCCCGTTGAGGATGGATGCACACAATTCCACCAGGCTTTGCTCCGCCTCACCCACCAGAACAAAGTCGGCCCCGTTCTGCAGGTACTCTTTGGCATGGTCCGTTGCGTCCGAGCCATGGGCGATGACGATCGCTCCCGTGTCCCGCCCCACCTGGGCCAATTGCCACGCCAGCTCGCGCATCCGCGTCAGGCACATCTTTGAAAGAAAGTTGAAGTCGTCTTCATAGATCGTAACGATTGCCGGCTTCTGCTGCCGCAACATCTCGAGAAAGCCGATGATCGGGTCTTGCAGCATGGGATCGAAGACAGCAGCGGAGAATCCATGCTCTCTCAGAGCCGCAGCCGCGTATAGGGTGCCGAGCGGCGGGTACGGTTGCATCTTCCGCACCTGCTTAGGGTCATAAGGGAGATGATAGGAATGCGCTAATAAGATATCCGCCACAAGCTACCTCAAAGAGTCCATTTAACTAACACGCACTTGCGGGTAATTTAGGCAGTTGCTGGCCGGTTATCAGCGAACGCCGCGAGGCCCACCGCTCCGACAAAGAGGCAAGCCAAAGCTCCCACGGAAAAGAACACCGGTTTGAATTCAGACGCCAGCGTATCGGCGATCGAATGATGGATTGAACTGCGCGCCGTAACCGCGAATGCTTTGCCGTCTGGCGGCATATCTGGCTATTGAGCAGGAAATATTCCACCATCCGATTGAGCCGCGCAAGCTCCTTTCCTTTGAGCCAGGGGAGCATATTGGCGCCCAGCGGCATTTCCATCCATTCCGCCAGCGAGTGGGGCTCGGGCACCCCAAGTTCGCGCAACTGCGGCCAGATAGGAATGCCCGGATAAGGAGTGAAGATATTCGGAGAGAAACTCACATTCGGAAACTGTCCTGCAATATCGCTCATGGTTTGAAAGGTGATGGTGCGATCCGCCTCGGTTTCACCTGGATAGGCAAAGATGAGATTGAACGTGACCCGGATACCGGCAAGGTTCGCCTTACGCGCGGTTTCATACATCTCGTTCACGCGCTGGTGGCGCTTATTCATGAGCTTCAGCACCGCCTCAGAAGTGGATTCGGTGCCGAAGCCCATATGCGATACCCCGCTCCTCCCGAGCAGGATGACGTCTTCTTCGCTCATGCGGCAGAGGAAGTCAGTCGAAGCCTGGAATGTCCAGCGGAACTTGACCCCGGATGCGAGTATGCCGCGAGCGATCTCAAGCGCACGGGTAAGTTGGACGGGAAAGTTTGAGTCCAGCAGAGCGACCTCTTCAATGCGATACCTGGTTACTAGGTCGGTGAGCTCAGAAACCACCCGCTCCGCCGAAAGGGCGTTGAATCGCCGCTTGTAAAAAACCATGTCGGTACAGTAGTTGCATGCATACGGGCAGCCGACACTGGTGGCATATCCAATTTTCCTGCTGCCGCTGAGCCTCTCATAAGCATCAAAATCGGTCAGGTCGAAAGCTGGAATCGGAAGCGCATCCAAAGGTTCCACGTGGCGATCGAGGTTATGTACGCGACGACCGTTTCTCTTCCAGGAAAGTCCGGGAATCATATCCAGTGGTCGTTTCTCGAGCAGTGCATCGGCCACTTCCACCAGGGTGACTTCGCCCTGACCACGCACGACAATATCGACGAAGGGCTCGCTTAGAGTTTCGTCCGGCAGCAGGGTGGGGTGCCAGCCGCCAAAGATAATTGGCAGCCATGGAAGGTCGCTCTTGATCGCGGTCGCTATTTCCACCGCGCCCCGAATCATAGGGCCGGTAAGTACTGAGATCCCTATGCACAGAGCGTCGACGCTTTCACACATGATGTGGGTTCGATACCCAGGGTCAATCGCTGCATCGATCAGCACCACCTCAAAGTTGGCCTGGCGCAGAGTAGAGGCAAGGGCGAGCAGGCAAAGCGGGGCGCCGAGCGGTGGGCCGTCGTAAGCCGGGTAGAAGAGGATGACCTTTCCCCTTGGTCGGACGACGTTCAGCATGTGGCCTCCACCGCCACGTTGGGCTCCAACCGCTTTGCATCCACGGCAGGCTTGAGTGCGGCAGTCCGCTCTTTCAACTTTTTGTTCAGCCAGAGCTCGACCGGAAAGCGGTACACGCCATGGTCAAGACGCCAGCGTGCAGGCAGCGAGATGCATTTCTGCGCCAGCCGGGTAATGGGTTTGCGGGTGTCGGCCGAGATCGGGATGCGATCGAAGGCAATGCGAAGATAATCGCGCATTACCTGCAATTCCTCATGGTCGCGGCCGTTCAACCAGGGAAGCTTGGTATATCGGGGGAAGAAGTCGACCCATCCTTCAAGAGAGTCTGGTGTCTGGATGCCAAGTTCCGCAACTTTATCCATGATGGGAGCACCGGGATAAGGGGTAAAGATATTGGTCCAGAACTCTGACCCGGGAAACTTTCGGCACACATCCATCACGAAACGAATAGTCTCTTTCCGCTCTTTCGCTCCTTCGCCCGGAAAGGCGAAGATGATGTTGAACGATGGGCGAATCCCTGCGGCCAGGCAGCGGGCCGCACTTTCATAGATCGTCGGGAAGTCCTGAAAGTCCTTGTTCATCGCCTTCCAGACCTTACGAGACCCCGATTCGGCGCCTTGGCATATCTGGTGCAGCCCACTCTTGTGCAGCAGCTTCAGGTCTTCGAGAGAGAGGCGCGCGGTGAGGTTCGTGGTCGCCTGAATACTCCACTTAAACTGTCCGCCGGCGCGGACCAGTCCTTCAGAAATGGCGCGCGCCCGGTCCAGGTCAACCAGGAAGTTGTCATCGACAATCCACAGCATCTCCAAACCGTATCTACGGCTGAGATCGACCGTCTCTTCCACAAACTGTTCCGCGGGCAGAGCGTTCCACTTGCGTCCGTAGACCCCCGCGTTGGTGCAGTAGGCACAATTGAAGGGGCAGGCGAGACTCGAGGTGTACATTGCCCAGCGCTTTCCGCACAACCGTTCGTACGCATCAAAGTCCGCCAGGTGGTAGGCCTTTGGGGGCATATCAACCAGCGGCTTCAGGGGACGTTCCGCAGTAAAGATCAATTTGTTGTCGCGCTTGAAACCGATACCCGCGACAAAGTCAGGCGCTGAGCCTTTGGCGATGTGGTTGACCAGCTCCAGCAGGGAATCTTCGCCCTGTCCACGAACCACATAGTCGATATATGGGGCTTGCAGCGTCTGTGTTGGCAGCAGGGACGGGTGCCATCCACCCAGAATGATGGGGAACTCGGGATCCCATTCCTTGATGGCGCGAGCAATTTCGACCGTTTCCCGGATCATCGGTCCGGTCACAAGAGAGATACCAAGGCAGAGGGCATCCCGCACTTCTTCGAGTACGCGCTTTTTGTAGTTTGGAGTGATGGTGGAATCGACCAGGCAGATTTGAAATCCGGCACGGAGCAAAGGCGTGGCAACCGCCAGGATGCCCAAAGGCGCCGTCGCATCCGAACTAGCGAATGAGGGGAAGAAAAATACAATTTTGCGGGACTTGGGCACCAGATTCTCCCTGCTTAAGGAGAACGATAGATTCTGTGCCGAACGCAGTTGTCACGCGGATGTCAGCAATTTGTAACTATTCCGCTGCTCACTCTTCCCCGTTGCTGGGCACCCACAACGCCAGACCCAGCCTGCGCACGCTCTCAGCCCGTCCTCTGAGCGAAACCTAAAGCGGAGCAATAGGCTTATCCCAGTCCACGTCGCCCTCCGCGTTGCTGCGGCTGCCGATGAGCATAGTTGCCCCCCTGCGTAGGGCCCCGGGATTACGCAACTCCAACCACTGCATATAAGCAAAACCCAACACCAGCGCCCCCCCGAAAATATAAGGCGCTATGTTGTACGGCCACGCCGGCACGGGATAGATCGTGACAAAGAGCACAGGCAGCAACGCCAGGGTCGCGATCCAGGGTGACACCACGTGATGCCAAACGCTAAAGGTGTCCCGATGCTCCCGCCGGATATACGCTGTGAGCGCCACGTTCGCCATGCAATAGATGACGATCACCGCGAGCGTGGCAATGGTTTCCAGCAGCCCGAAGATATATTCCGGCTTTAACAACAGCCCCACCAGCAAAACAGCCACGATACAAAACATCTGCATGAAGGCGATGGCGAACGTAGGTGTCCGGTGGACGGGATGGACTCGTCCGAAAGGGGAGGGAAGCGTGCCCGCTTTACCCATCGTATACATCACACGGGAGGCTGAGTTGGTGCCGGCCAGACCAACGGCGATCGCGCTGTTAATGAGAGCGAGCACCACGAACCACCACCCGGCGCCCCACAGAGCGTGACCCATTGCGTAGTACGGATTGGGGTGGGTAGCGAAAGCGGCCATGTCGCCTGTGCCCCACCCGATTGCGGTGGCATACGAGGTGAAGATGTAAAAGCCGCCGGTAGCCACCAGCGAAAGTATGACTGCCTGGCCAACCAACTTGCTGGCGCGGCGGCTCTCCTGGGCCAGCGGCGCCGGACCCTCGAACCCGCTGAGCGCCAGGATGGAGAACACCATACCAGCCAGGACGCCCCCATAATGGTGCGGCGATAACGAGGGATCCAGCGGCGCAACGTACGCAGAACCATGCCCTGGGTGGATCAGGAAAGTGACGGCCAGCGACACCATGATCAGCAGCTCGAGGCCGCCCAGAAACGCGGTCACTCGGATCGAGAGCTGGATCCCATGGTGCGTGAGCGACCAGATAACGGCAAAGGTCGCGAATGCGATCAGCCACCATGGGATGTGCAGGCCGAAGGCTGTCCGCAGCATGTCCGAGATCAGGTAACCCAGGAATCCGGTGGATCCGGCCGACCCCAGCAAGTCATAGACCAGGTAACTCCAGGCTGCCATGAACCCGATGTGGCTCCCCAGCCCGCGGGTGGCGAAGGAGTAGTAACCACCGCTCGACGGCATATACCTGGAAAACTGCGCGACCGTGTTCCCGATAAAGAAGCAGACAAGGGTAGACAGCAGGAAGGAGAGCGGCATATCCGGTCCCGCCTTGAGGGCGATGATCGGATACGTGAACACCATATTGGTCGCCGGCGCGATGTGGGTAACGCCCTGGAAAATCAGCTCCCCAAGGCCAAGCGAATTACGTCTTAGCTGCGGATCGATGGACTCAGTCGTCACCCGGGGCGAGATCTCCTTTTGGTCAGGATGAACGACAAGCTGCGGGGTTGATCTATAGAGGTACCACAGATTCAGAGGCTCATCGGGGAAATTCTCTATACCAGGAGCCGGAGCGCAAGCAAAAGATGCGGCTTACGCTGCATGAGTATTCCAGGTTGAGGAGGCAAAGCTCGCGGCCGGGCTACTTCAACAGTCGCAGCGCATTTTCCCGGTATACCTTGCGTAAGACATCCTCTGGCAGATAAATCCCCTGGATTTGCCAGCGGCCTTGGCGCGACGCATGAGAAGGGTAATCGAAGTATTCGTCCGCCGTCTCTAAAAACCGGAAGTAGAGTCGATACATGGATTCGTCCGGCACCAGGTCGGAGCCAAAGAGGATGCGATCCGGAAACCTGAGGAAAAGCGCCCGTGAGGAATATGGCTGCCGTCCGAGTTCGGAGGCACGCGCACTAATGTCAAGCAAGACATTAGGATGGCTCTCCAGTAATCTCGTGGCACGAGCCAGATTCTCTCCACACTCCGCTACATGAGCTGCGACAAATGTGGTTTTTGGATGACGTGCAATGACCCTGTCACGCTGATCAAGCAACTCTGTCTTGGAGAATTGAGACCCGTAAAAGCTCCAGTCCGGGTGCGCCGCCAACTCCTCAAAGCGCTCGTTGTGCCCATCCACTGGCAGGAAAAATGCATCCGGATCTGCGATATGGAACATGACAGGAACGTCCAACTCCGCCGCCTTATCAAAGATGGGCGCCAGGCGTTCGTCATCCACGCGTAGTAGATCTCCCTTTTCGTCGCGCACGCTCAGCCCGAGATCCTTCCAAAACTTGATCCCTTTGGCTCCATGCTCCACCAGCCTCTCCAGCCGAGCCAGGGTGACGTCAATGAAGTCACCGCCTTCCACTCCGGACCAGTCCATCCAGCCGATAGTGGCAAAGCGCTCCTCGTCGACGGAACGGAATTTGTGGATCATTGCAATGGCCTCATCACCAGTCTTCATGGTGATGTTCACGATGCGCTCGATGCCACAGGCATCCATAATCCTCAGGACGTCGACCGGGTCGAGAGAATCCAGGTGGTTGTGGTAGTCGATCACTGGAAACCGCGCCCGTTCGACGTGATGCTCTGCCGTCACCAGGGTTGACTGGGGCTGAAATTCGCTGAGAGGAAGAGTGACCTGGGCTTTCGCCGTGACCATGGCGATGAAGTTGTTATCGATGCTCTTGCCGGATTCAGTCACCGCTTTGCTCCTTTTACCTGGCCAGGAAAGGAATGTTGCGCCAAAAAGCTTCGCACAAGATCCCTGTCCCGAAATGCTTCCGTCCCGCCAACCCTGAGCGTTGAAAGCGCTCCGGTGACATTTCCTGCGTAAGCACATTGATCGGGAGGCCACTCTTTGAGCCAGCCGAATAAAAACCCTGCATTGAAACTGTCGCCCGCGCCAATCGTATCCAATGGGCTCACAGAAATCCCGCTCACGGAAAACGTCTCTCCGCCTGCACGAACCAGGGCGCCCCGCGATCCGCACTTGACCGCCACCCAGGGAACGCGCCGCGCCAGTTCCTCAAGCGCCTCGTTCAGGGTCTCCCTTTTTGCCATGCGGCAGGCTTCCGCTTCATTTGGCAGCAGAAGGTCGACGTAGTCGAGCAACTCCGGAAGCACTCCGCTCCAACGACCGCTGGGGTCATCGTTGGTATCGAGCGAAATCGTCAGGCCTGCGCTTTTCAGCTCACGAAAGAGTGCCGGCAGATCCGGCTCAAGCGCCCGTTGGAGAAACAGGGAGGAGAGGTGAAAGTGTTTCGCAGACTTGAGATATTCGAGGTCTAGGTCGTGCAGGCGCATCTTCGCCATGGTCCCCGGATAGGTGAGGATATGCCGGTCTTTTCCGTGAGGGAGCAGCAGCGTGACCCCGGTGGCGGTGCTGCCTTCGCTCACACGCACGCGGCTGAGGTCGGCGCCGCTCTCGGCAAGCCGCTCCAGGGCGACTTTACCCAGCGCATCCTGCCCTACCAGGGTGACGAAGCCGACATGGACGCCCAGCGCAGCCAGATTGTGGGCAAGAATAGCGGATGAGCTTCCCAGCGTAAGTTGGAAGTCAGTCCCCAGCAACTCTCGTTCGACCGGCATAACCTCAGGCAACCCATACAAAATCAGGTCGAGGTTGATTTCACCAGCGATTGAGATGTCCAAAGTCTTCATAGGGGCAGATGCAATAGCCACTCTCAACATATCGTATGTGAGAGCCTGCAACCACCCTCAGTAATGAAGCTTGGCGGCAAACTGAATTTCTCTTGGCGCTTGTGCAGCGGTCACAAACCCAAAACTCGGTGTCCCAAAGACCGTGGCATTGTTCGAGTTTTGCGGCCCCGGTGCAGCGAAGAGAAAATTCGGATGATTTAGCGCATTGAAAGCCTCAGCCCGGAGTTCAAGCTGTAGCTTTTCCCGCAGAGGAATAATCTTCTCCACCGCGAAGTCGAAATTCTTGTTACCCGGTCCCTGCAGACTGTTCAGGCCAATGTCGCCGAACGATCCCAGCGCGGGATTCTGAAACGCGCATGTATTGAAGAACGTTCCCGCGACGCATGGCTTCCCGGTTGCCTTCTGGCCGGGAACACCATCCGGTCTTTGTTGTCCATCGGAGTTGGCGAAATTACCATTGCCATCCGTTACCGTATACCAGGTGCCTGAGGAGAGGGTCAGCAGGCCGGAGACAGTCCAATGGCCGATCACATGATCCATGACCGCACCGCTTCCTCCGCCGAATCGCTGTCCCTGCCCAAAAGGAAGCTGATAAATAAAACTGGTCACGAAGCGATTGCGCACGTCAAAGTCGAGTGGCCCGTATTCGATATTCGGCGTGTAGGCGTAGCGGAACGCATCGTTGTTTTGCGCCCCGAGATTCGCGCTGCTCGCGTTCCCCAGTGCCTTGCTGTAGGTATAGTTCATGATCAGCGACAGGCCGTGGGTCAGGCGATGCTGTAGAGACAACTGCAGGGCGTTGTAGTTGGCATTGCCTCCCGATTTCAAATAGTTGATCGCTGCGTTGACGTAGGGAAACGGACGCCGCGGCGCATAGGCCGCCGAAGGATCGGCCGACGGAGCAGCCTGATTCAAGTTGAAAAAGATGTACTCCTTGTTCGATTTCGAACCTACATACGATGTCTCCAGCATCGTGTTTTGATCCAGTTGGTACTGGAACGTCAAATGCCACTGCATGACATAGGGGGTGCGCAGGTTCGTATCCAGGGAAAAGAGAGAGGGCGTGTTCGGCTCGCTTAATGCGTTGGCAGGAAATCCCTGAGACAGAACACTCAGGCCTGGCACCGAGCAATTCTGTGCAGCATTGTTATACGAGGGCAAACTACACGGCGTGACATACACCTGGCTGTCGAAATAAGGCGGATTGAAGCCTGGGCTTGGATTACTATACGGTCCGTCTTCATCCCCATTGAAGAAGACGCCGAAGGCGCTCTGCGTGGTTAGCTTGGGAGAGATCTGGTAGGCCAAACCGATGCGTGGAGAAACGTTGGTGTAGTCGGCAGGGATCAGCGCGTTGGAAGCATTGTGATTGACCGGCAGGTACGATAACGAGTCGGGGAGCGTGACATGGCTGCTGCGCGGGATGTCAAGATACCCGGTCATCGGGTTGAAGCTGGCTTGCCTATTGAACCTCTCATAGACCGGAGAGAAGTATTCATAACGAATACCCAGGTTCAGGTTCAGCTTAGGTGTGACCCGCCAGTCATTTTGTGCAAACAGGGAATAGGTCTGGCGAAAATAGTCAATGTTATTAAGGTTGTTGATATTTCCATTATTGGGCTGGCCGGTTAACATGGTCGCCAGGCCGCTGCCGCCCGAACCCGGGTCACCGGCATTATCGGTGAACTGGGTGTTAAATGCCATCGCGCCGCGAGGATTGGCCGGCTCATAAATGGTGTTCTCTTCCGGCCGTATCTCCCCGCCGAACTTCCATGTCTTGTTCCCGGTAATGAGCGTAAATGTATCGGACAAAGTGTACGTATTCTGCAACTCAATCGCCGGCAGATAGGTAGGGCTTCCGAGGGTCGAGGAATCGTTAAAGGTCAACTGGGGAAGACCGCCATTGTTATCGCCCTGGATATAGGGAACTCCGGGAAACCCAACTTCGGCGGATACGTCGGTATTGTAGTTTTGCTGGAAACGGCTGGTATTTACCCGGTTATAGCCCAGTCGAAGTTCATTGACCCTGGAGGTCGAAAACACGTGTGCTTCGCTCACCGCGGCACTGTAGCCGTTCACTTGCTGAATGCCGTCGAAAAATCCACCACCATCGGCCAGTCCCGGAAAGGGGGAGGGAATGATCGATGGGCTCCGGCTCGCGCTGAAGCGATAAAATGCGGAATCTTTGGCGGAGAAAATCTGGTCCACACGCGCATCCCCTTGATCCACAGTTTGTGAAAGCACTGGGTTCGAGAGGTAGTTGTAACCGAGGCCGGTTGCATTGGGGGAGGGAAATAAATTGATCAATGTTTTGCCCAGCGGATCGATACGAGAACCGGGAATCACGTTGCTGGGCGCGCCGTTGGCATAGCCGAAGGGAACCCCGCAAAATCCGCCGCCAGTCGTTGCCTGCGTGAGGGTGGTATCGAACAGCTCGCCCTGGTAGGTAGGCACGCCATTGCAGTCCGGAGTGCCAGTCGGGGAGGTCAGCTCCAATTGGCTTGAGAAATCCCCGTTTCTCTGTGCCTGCGTTGGCACGAGCGATGTCGTCGGCTGTGCCTGGCTGATGCGCAGGCCTTCGTAGTCGACAAAGAAGAACAGCTTATCCCGGATAATTCTCCCGCCAAGGGTCGCGCCGAACTGGTTCTGGTGGTAGGGCTGGCTTGTGGTGTTGAAGTAGTTGTTGGCGTCTAACTTCTGGTTGCGCAGGAACTCATACAACACTCCATGAAACTGGTTGGACCCGCTCCTGGTAGTCGCGTTTACGATTGCGCCCGTGGCCCGGCCAAATTCCGCATCGTAATTGCCGGTTTCGATTTTGAATTCCTGCAGCGCGTCAGGCGGCGGCATAACCACATAGTTGGCTTCGTTCAAAAGATCGGGAAGATTGGAGTTGTTGTCGATTCCGTCCAGCAGAAAATTGTTATCCAGGGACCGTGAGCCGCTGGCACTGAAGCCGAACCCGCCAGCGTCTCTGGCGCCCGGCTCGCTCACCGTTACCCCAATCGTTAATTGGGCCAATTGAACAGGATTGCGGCCATTCAACGGAATGCCCACCATGGTTTGGCTGTCGACCACCTGGCCCAGTTCGGAACTGTCCGTCTGGATCAAGGGCGAAGTACTGCGGACTTCAACGGTTTCCGTGACCTCTCCCGGCTCCAGTGTGACGTCCACTCGCTGCCGCTGTTGAACATCCAGGGTGAGCGGGCCCTCAACCGAAGACTTGAACCCCTTTGCCGTAATTTGAATACGGTAGGTACCGATACGCACCGGGCTGATGGCCCACTCACCGCTGGAATTACTTTGTGCGCGATACGTCAGGCTTGTATCAACGTTGATCACGGTCACTGAAGCTAGAGCGACCACCGCCCAGCCCGCGTCAACCACCCGGCCCTCGATCGATGCGGCATCCTTTTGCGCCATCAGCGAAGCCGGGCACAACAACGACACAATTCCGAAGCAACAAAGAAGCGTCCTCTTAATCAATGGAGCTGTCCTGAAACACTTCATATCTGGCGCGTGGTGCGCCGGTATTTGGCCGGGATTGATTTACGAATATCGCCGTGTGCTTACGAATCCTGGCGTTTATTAGGGGCCAAGTATTGATCGACACGATAAGGAAGTCAAGCGATTTTCGTTTTATCGCCGGATAGCATGCAAACGAAACTAGAATCCGGGTACCGGATCATGGAAAACAAGCCGGCCACCACTGTCTGCAAGCGCAGAGCAGCAGTTTTCCTGGCCGGTCGGGTCGATTCTCGAAGGCGTTCGATAGCTGCCATTCGATCGGTTGGTGTTTACGTACGCTTACGATATACTTCCGCAGCGCCACGGTTTGGTTGGCGCGGAGCCCATAGGAATGTCAGAATCGCCTCATATGACCGCGGAAGTTGATCGCCACGACCAGCCCCTCTTTACCTGGCAGGAAATTGTTCAGCAGCCTCTTCTGTGGCCCACGACGGTGGCCCGAGTTCGCGCCTCTTCTGAACGGCTGAATCTGGCCGGCCGGCTTTCGGGGGCCCGGGTACTGTTGACCGGCGCCGGTAGTTCGGCCTACGCAGCGTCGAGCGTGGCTTTGGCGTGGCCAGGCGCTCTTGCTGTTCCCACGACTGACCTGCTCGTCGATCCTGAGCGCTACCTGCGAGACGTGGGCGCAGTCATCTCCCTGGCCCGCTCCGGCAATAGTCCGGAGAGCGCTGCGGTTGTCGATCGGGTGCGCGCTCTATGCCCGGAAATCCTTCAGTTGGCTATCACTTGCAACGACGAGAACCTGTTGGCCCAATCCGGACTGGATGGCCTCATTGTGCTGGACCCGCGCACCAACGACCGCAGCCTGGTGATGACTGGCTCCTTTTCGAATCTGGTGCTGGCTGGTCTCGTGTTGGCGCAGCCCCTCGCCGCGCCGCACCAGGCCGATGTGGCGAGCGAGCGTGCCAAGCCGCTGCTGGCCGTCATCGAAAAGCAGTGCCAGCGCATCGCCGCTGGGGTCGGTGACCGCATCGTGGTGCTCAGTTCGTCGCCCTTGCTCGGCTGGGGCCGGGAGGCCGGGCTAAAAATACTGGAGATGACTGCGGGACGCTTTCCGGTGGTCACTGAAACCTATCTCGGCCTTCGTCACGGTCCGATGTCTTTCCTGAGAGCCGATACCCTGGTTCTCTCTCTGCTCTCGAGCGATCCCGTGCGCCGGCTCTACGAGGTCGATCTGATAGAGGAGCTTCGCTCCAAGAGGCTTGGCTATTCGGTGGCGATCAACGGCCCGGTCGAGGACGGTAACTTTTTTGATGAAGTTATCCCAGCCGTTCTCCCCCAGGCGCCGGACGAGCTGCGTACACCCTTTGAAATCCTGATTCCGCAGTTCCTTGGATACCACTTGAGTCTGCGCCTCGGGCTGAATCCCGACAATCCGAGTCCCGACGGAGTGATCAACCGTGTGGTCCAGGGAGTAAAAATCCATTCCGCCCCGTCCCAGGGTGGGTACAAATGAACTGAGGGTACAAATGAACTGAGGGTACAACTGAACTGAGGTTGAACTGAACTGAGGGCGCAACTGAATTGAGGGTTGCAACTGAATTGCGGGTGCAAATGATTCGGGGCAAAAATGAATTTTCATCCCGACCGAAGCGTAGCGCAGGGACCTGCTGTTTTGCTCGGTCAGTATAAGACGCTAATGGAAGCGCCATGCTGCCTCTTGTCATCCCGCCCGTAGTAGCGGGATCTGCGGTTCTCTCCACCAGCACGAGTTCGGATGGAAGCCGCGACCCCTGCTAAGCCAGAATCAGGTTGCACCCTAATCCACGCACCTTCTCCTGCATTTCCGTGCGCAGACCGGTGTCGCTGATGATGGTGTCGATCTCAGAAAACGCCGCGATGCGCACCATGCTGCGTTTGGAGAACTTGCTGGCGTCGGCCACCAGGATGATTTCCCGCGCGATGCGCAGCATGGCCCGATTGACCATGGTCTCGTCCAGGTTCGCGCCGCTCACCCCAAAGTCGGGATCGCATCCTGCGCCGCTGAGAAACACCTTATCGGCCGAGAACTGCTCAAACATCTCCTCTGCCGAGCGCCCGACAATCGAAGCTGAGTCGCCGCGAATCGTGCCCCCCACCATGAACGTTTGCACATCCCGCGCGTCCAGCAGCTCCGCGGCGATATTCACGCCATTAGTAATGACCTGCAGTCCTTGCTTGTTCTTGATCTGCCGCGCAATCTCCAGCGTGGTTGTGCCTGAATCGAGGATGATCGTCTCGCCGTCATGAATCAGCGTGGCCGCGGTTGCTCCAATCCGTCGCTTCTCTTCCGAGTGCGTTTTCAGCCGCTCATAAACCGGCGATTCCCGCAGAATCTTTTCCGGTAGCACCGCGCCGCCGTGGGAACGCAACACCAGCCCGCGCTGGTGGAGCTCGTTCAGGTCGTTGCGGATGGTGACCGCCGAACTGCTGAATCGGTTGGCCAATTCGTTGACCCGCGCGCGGCCCTCGCTGCGCACAATCTGCAGGATCTGCGTCCGCCGCTCCTCAGCCATCATCCCATCCGGCGGCCGAGGCTGCGCCGGGTCGTCCGTACCTGGCTGAACCGTCTCCTCAAACACGCTCGATATTGCTCGACCTTTGCGCATGCCCATGCACATTCCCTTTCGCTATCTTGCGGTTCGCCAAACAGTGTATCCTAGAGCGGTTTCAGGGCCCCTGAGTTCGAGCTTCCCACGCCCACGTCCTGTCCTATTCGAAGGGCAAAGTCGCCAAGTGAAAGAATTGATTGACAACTCGAAATTAAACGCTACGATCATAGCTCATTTCGACAGCGCTGCTCGAGGCGCCTGTAAATTCGTCTGTCCGGCGCCGACGCCACCGCAAAAACCATGCAGCCGCCTGTCTGCATCGTCGTTATGGCGTCAGGCAAACGGGGATCAGGCACAAAAAGCGAGCTCACCATGCGCGAGTTACTCCAGGCAGAGGAAGCAACGCCAGCAGGCGTAGAAACAACCACGGTCCGCCCCTCTCTTCCCACGGCTCGCAATCTGGCGGTGGACGCGTATCGCGGCCTGGTCATGCTGCTGATGATGGGCGAAGTACTGCAGTTTTCCAGGGTTTCCGCCTACTTCAATCACAGTCTTTTCTGGAAGATTCTCGCCTGGAACCAAACCCACACCGAGTGGGCCGGTTGTTCGCTGCACGACACCATCCAGCCCGGTTTCTCCTTCCTGGTAGGCGTAGCGCTCCCCTATTCGATCAGGAGCCGCCAACGAAAGGGAGCCCAATTTTCCGGCATGCTGCTCCACACCATCTGGAGATCGTTGGTGCTGATCCTGCTGGGCATATTTCTTCGCTCCCTCCATAGCAGCCAGACGTATTTCACTTTTGAAGACACGCTAACCCAAATCGGCCTGGGCTACACTTTCCTCTTCCTGCTGGCCTTTCGTCGCGTGCGCGATCAGTGGATTGCGTTCAGCGCCATCCTGTTTGGATACTGGCTGGCTTGGGCCCTCTTTCCGGTCCCCGGCCCGGGCTTCGACTATGCCGCGGTCGGCGTGCCCCCCGACTGGCATCATCTTTACACCGGCTTTCGTGCTCACTGGAACAAGAACAGCAATCTAGGCCAGGCCTTCGATGTATGGTTTCTAAACCTGTTTCCCCGCGAACATAGATTCGTGGCCAATGACGGCGGCTACCTCACCCTGAGCTTCATCCCCACTCTGGGTACCATGATCCTTGGCCTGTTCGCCGGACAGTGGTTTCAGGCCGAAGCGCCAAAACAGCCCATCCGCCGTTTCCTCACCGTGGGCGTTATTCTCATAGCCCTCGCGCTCTTTTTTCACCTGACCGGCATTTGCCCTATCGTGAAGCGCATCTGGACCCCCAGCTGGACTTTATTTAGTGGCGGAATATGCTTCCTGTTCTTGTCTGCGTTCAGCTGGATCATCGACGTGAAGCAGTGGCGGCGCTGGGCCTTTCCGCTCATCGTGGTAGGCACGAATTCCATCGCCGCCTACCTCATTGCTCACCTGTGGGAAGATTTCCTTCACCGCAACCTCATCACCAATCTGGGCCAGGCGCCGTTTCTCATCCTTGGTCCAGGACTGCAGCCTCTGCTCCTGGGGGCTTCCATTCTCTTGCTCGACTGGCTCTTCCTTTTCTGGATGTACCGTCGCAAGATCTTCCTTCGCATATGAGAGAGGACGAACCGTGAAAGATGATTTAACCGAGCCCAGCCGGCGCCAGTTCCTGCGTCTCGGCGCAATGCTGACCGCGGCGTTAAAACTCGACCACAGCGCGGTTGCCGACGTGGTCCATCCGTCGCCTGCGCGTACGATGATCGATACTCCCTTTGCCGCGACCAAAGATCCTCGCATCGGCTTCATCGGCGTCGGCGGAAGAGGTACGGGCCTGCTCGGTTGGTTTCTGGCGCAGAACGCGCAGGTGGTTGCCGTCTGCGACGTTGTGCCGGAGAAAGCAGAGCACGCCAGCCAACTGGTCACCAAGGCGGGACAGAAGACGCCCGAGCTCTACACCAAGGGTTCCCACGACTACGAGTCTCTAACCAAAAGAAGCGATCTCGATCTCGTAGTCATCGCGACCCCGTGGGACTGGCATACCCCGATGGCGCTTTCCGCCATGGAAAACGGCAAGCACGCCGCCGTTGAAGTACCGCTCGCCTACACCCTGGAAGACTTGTGGAAGCTTGTCGACACCTCAGAAAAGACCCGCCGCCACTGCATCATGCTCGAGGAGTGTTGCTACGGCTACACCGAGACTCTTGTACTCAATATGGTGCGTAAAGGCGTTCTTGGCCAGCTCCTCTATGGAGAGGCTGGTTACCTGCACGATCTGCGAGAGGAGATGTTCTCGTCCAAGGGTGAAGGCCTGTGGCGTCGCGCCTTCCATACGCTGAGCGATGGCAACCTCTATCCGACCCACGGCTTGGGCCCCGTAGCCAACTACATGAACATCAACCGCGGCGACCGTTTCGACTACATGGTTTCCATGAGCACCCCGGCCCTGGGCCTGGCTGCCTATCGTGAAGCCCACACCCCGCAGGGCGACCCTAAATGGAAAGAGAAGTACGTGACTGGGGATATGAATACCTCCCTGATTAAGACTGCCTCCGGCCTGACCATTACCCTCAAGCACGATACCTCGAATCCTCAACCCTACAGCCGGATCAACATGATCGGCGGCACCAAGGGGATCTTTACTGACTACCCGCCGCGAATCTACATTGACGGGCAGCCGGGCGGCGAAGAGTGGGGCACCTTGGACCAATACAAGAAGGAATACGAGAGCCCACTTTGGGCCAAAGAAGGCGCCATGGCCAGCACGTCCGGCGGACACGGCGGCATGGACTTTATCATGATCTATCGCCTGTTGCAGTGCATGCGTGAAGGGCTGGCGCCGGATATGGACGTCTATGACGGCGCGGCCTGGTCGGCACCAACTCCACTTAGCAAGACTTCTCTTGCTCAGGGCAGTGCGCCGGTCAAATTCCCCGACTTCACCCGTGGCTTGTGGAACAAGCGCAACGGGTGTTCTATCTAGTGGAACCGGGCATCAAAGGCGTGCTCATACGTCTTGGTAATTTTTAGTAGGGCGGCGTCTGGGTGCTCAGGGTTTACGAGCACGTTCCATGTCTCAGGGACAAGCATGCTGGGGACCTTTAATAGAAGCGATCGCTTTTCCGACAGCCAATGATCCCCTACACCCTGGGTCACGCCGATGTCATCCGCCCAGTTCGTGGGTAGAGCGCCGGCCTCAACTGTCTCTTGCGAAAGTGTGTCCGGTCCTTCAATCCTCAGCATTTGAAAACGCTCCGGACGGTCCTCAGAGTCAATCTCCATGTGAACCAGCGTTTCAAGCAACGCTGTAGCTGGATTCAAGGTCCAATAGACTATCAGATGACCCTTTGTATGCCAACGCCCGGACACATAAAGACCGCCTGTACCGTCCAGGGTCGCAGAGTTGCTGACTCGCCACAGAACCACAGGGGCTAGTTACGCTGCAAACCCGAAGTCCAGTTGCAACAACATCTCTTCTACCAGGCGCGCCCCGGCCTCGGTCCGCAGCAGCTCAAGCGGAGTCCGTCCCTCAAAACGGACCTTTGCTTTTCGCAACCACCGTGAGGCTTTCGCATCGTCGCCGAAGACCTCTTCAGCCAGAGACGTAATACGGGCTATCCGCACAGCACGGTCGGATTCATCATGGGTTAGCGATTCATGACGAGTTTTCCGGTGAACCAAGGTCCGTCGCGGCACGATAAGGCTGTAAATTTCTTCATCGCTCATGCCATGACCTGAAAGCGACTCCACAGAGGTAAGCGGGAGGCGATCATCTACCAACCGGGCAAGATCCCGGTCCGAGCGCAGAGGCCTGATTCCAAGCTTACTTTCAATGCGACGATAAAACATCGCGGGTTCTCGCTTGGCGCGAATCGGAGCCGATTGAACCACCGCAACCTCCTGAGCAATATGCCACAATTATACCGGCACATTGCTCAAAGTGCCAGGTCAGCGCCTTTCTCCCGGAATTGGCCAAATTCTTTCGTGAAACAGGCTGCTCCCAAGGCCTCCTCGCGCCTTAGCATCTCCTGCGCGTGTATCGGCTTCAGCATGGCCGCAACTCCTCTTGGGCGGCTAACTGGCAGCTATTAGGAGATGCGCCAAGCCTGGTTAGAGGCGGCAGATGAGGAGTTCGCGTTCGTAGATCATCTCTGGCGGCAGGTGATCGTGGAGATTGAGGAAGAGTTCTTCGTGGCCCATGACCTCGCGTCGCCAGGCTTCACGGTCAACCTGCTGAATGGCTTCGAACTGCTCGCGTGAGAAGGTGAGGCCAGTCCATTCGATATCGTCGTAGTAGGGGGTCCAGCCGATCGGAGTCTCCTTGCCCAGGGCACGACCGCGAACACGGTCGACTATCCATTTGAGGACCCGCATATTGTCACTGAAGCCGGGCCAAAGGAAGCGGCCGTTCTCGTCTTTGCGGAACCAGTTGACGTGGAAGACGCGCGGGGTAGCGGAGAGACTGCGTTGCATCTTGATCCAGTGACGGAAGTAGTCGCCCATGTGGTAGCCGCAGAAGGGCAACATAGCCATGGGGTCGCGCCGGACCTTCCCGACAACGCCGGCTGCTGCCGCGGTGGTTTCCGAGCCCATGGTTGCGCCAATATAGACGCCGGCTGACCAGTTGAAGGCCTGGTAGACGAGCGGCATCGTGTCGGAGCGCCGCCCGCCGAAAATGATGGCGCTGATGGGTACTCCTTCGGGAGACTCCCACGCCGGGTCAATGACCGGGCATTGCGAAGCGGGGGCGGTAAAACGTCCGTTCGGGTGGGCAGCCGTGGCACCGGTTTCCTTAGCAATTTTGGGGGTCCAGAGCTGGCCGCGCCAGTCCAGACACTCGGCGGGTGGTTTTTCCGTCATGCCTTCCCACCAGACGCCGCCCTCGGGCGTAAGCGCGACGTTGGTGAAGATAGTGTTGCGTTTTAGCGTCGCGATGGCGTTACGGTTGGTTTTGGCGCTGGTGCCGGGCGCGACGCCGAAAAAGCCGGTCTCGGGGTTGATGGCGCGGAGTTGGCCGCTGGGGTCGGGCTTGATCCAGGCGATGTCGTCGCCGACAGTCCAGACCTTCCAACCCTGGAATGCCGCCGGCGGAATCAGCATGGCGAAATTGGTTTTGCCGCAGGCGGAAGGGAAGGCCGCCGCAACGTAGGTCTTTTCGCCGCTCGGTGCTTCGACGCCGAGGATGAGCATGTGCTCTGCCATCCATCCTTCGTCGCGGGCAATATTGGACGCGATGCGCAGGGCGAGGCATTTCTTGCCCAGCAGCGCGTTACCCCCGTAGCCGGAGCCATATGACCAGATCTCGCGCGTCTCGGGGAAGTGGACGATGTACTTCTCGTCGTTGCAGGGCCAGGAAACGTCCTTTTGGCCAGGAGCAAGCGGCGCGCCGACGGAGTGCAGACAGGGAACGACCCGCTGGATTCCCTTGTCGATCTCCCGAAAGACAGGCAAGCCAATGCGCGCCATGATGCGCATGTTGACCACAACGTAAGGAGAGTCCGTGAGCTGGACGCCGATGCGCGCCATGGATGAACCGATCGGGCCCATGCTGAAAGGCAGCACGTACATGGTGCGGCCGCGCATCGAACCGCGGAAGAGTTGCTTGAGCTTGCCTCGCATGACGTAGGGGTCTTCCCAGTTATTGGTGGGACCGGCGGCGTCTTTGGAGAGCGAGCAGATAAAGGTCCGGTTCTCGACCCGAGCCACATCGCTGGGTGCGGAACGCGCGTAGAAGCACCCCGGCCAGAGCTCTTGATTGAGCCGGGTGAAGGTGCCGGCGGTGACCAGCCGGTCGCAGAGAAAATCGTACTCAGCCTGAGAGCCATCGACCCAATGGATGTTGTCGGGCTGGCACAACTCCGACATCTTCTCAACCCAGCGGATGAGGTGCTTGTTGGCCGTGGGAGGAGAGGTTTTTACCAGGCTTCGTGTGGCTTTCATTCAGCTCCTGTCGCCCTCGTTTGTTCTACACACGCGAATGCCTTCCCGGCTTTGCTTGGCCACTGAGGCACATGGCGATTCTATCCAGGAAGGGAGATTGTCTCTTCTTCAGAATTATTTCATTAGTGGCTGCAAGCGTGAAGCGGCGCTGAAAGCGGCCTCCGACCATTCCTAAAGCGTGCCGGCGTGTCGCGCTGGAAGACCATGTGATCGCTGAACAGTCTTGGCAGTCGTAGTACTTGCGCCAGGCCGATCCAGGTGCCAATACTAAGGTCGTCTGCAAGAAGAAATTCAAATGAAGCCGTCGCAAAACACGCCCTCTGGCGGTAAAGAGTGAATGCCCGCCACACGTCACGGCTCGACGTGGACTCTGCGGCCACCTATTGCTGGTAGTAGTTGGCGGTTCCAATGGCGATTACAGCCAATACCAGGAACACGATTCCCAGATAAAACGAGCGATAGATGTTCCGCTGCATCATGCGCCATTCGCCGGTGAGCGCCGCTGCCATCTGGCCGCAGATGATCATGGTTATGGTGAACATTGCGAAGCCGATCGAAACCCCCAGGGTCCCGAGAAAAGTTGTGGCACTACTGTAGAGGGCGATCCCTCCCATCCACATCAGCGCCATCAGCGCCGGATATACCATCTCGCCGTATTTCTTATTGAAGTAGCCCCAGGTTTGATTCTTCGCCAGCAAGTACACGCTGTATGCGATGTTCACGACCGAACCACCCAACAAAGCGATCGGCCAGATGGCAAAAGGAGCCCATGCAGCCCGGCCGCCTTCAGCCTGTACTTTCTCTAGAATGCCGGTGCTATATGCCAGTGCGAGGTTGAGCAAAGAGGACAGCACGCCCGAGATCACCGCTACGCCCAAGTAGAGAATGTACTGCCCGGGCGTCGAGCCGGTTTGCGCCATCGCGCTTTCGCTGGACGAGAACCCCGCTCCACGCCCCTGACTTTTAGCTTCACTCTCGCGCCGGTATCCACTCCATCCGCAAAGCGAAACGCCGGCTACTGTGACCGCGACTCCAAACAGGATGTATAACCCGCTCTTTTGCAAAAGCACACTCGAATGCAACATGAAGAGCGGCATCAGCGTCCCTACAGCAACGCCTACGCCGTTGAGAACTGCGCCCGATACAGCAAGGCCGAGCCGGTATAAGGTCACGCCGGCGCCTAGCTGCGCAAGTCCCCAAAGCAAGCCGAAACCGAAAGGCAGCAATAATTCACGAGCCGTCAGCGAGGCATACACGCTGTTGAGATGTGGCAGCAGCAGATAAGCCAGAGCTGTGGGAGCGATAATCAGGGAGACGATTGCGTAGACAAGCCAGAAGTTTTCCCACTTCCAAACCCGCACCAGCTTGATGGACCACCCCGATAAGCCCATAGTTACGCCAGCGAGAAGAGCCAGAACAAAACCGGTGATCAAAGACATTGTCGGTTGTTTCTCTTTTCAAGGTTTTAGGGCTATATCGCAGCCGGCAAAGGGGTAACAGACTGGCTGGTCATGATTCGAGCGGCTCATCTTAACCGACGGTTCCCGCCACAGTCAATGTAAGTAGAAATCTGGTTCTGCAATCTAGAACGATTCCACCGCCGATTCAAATAGCTGGCGCGGAAGATTTGACGATTTTGTTTTTGCAGTGCTATGGTTCATCGACTGTACCAATTTGTGGAGGGCATCTGGAGTGTGTCCACAATGACCGCACCGGAGACGTTGGGGAAGTCGACGAAAGAGAGGTTTTTGAACCCGCTGCCATCAGGCATCGTCGCTTCGTGTGTTACTCCCTTCGCTAGCGAGGGAGAAATCGATCTTCAGTTGCTGAAGCCGCACATCGACTGGTTGATCGCTGAAGGCGCCAACGGTCTTTCCCCCCTGGGCAGTTCGGGTGAGTTTTGCGCCTTGGAGGTCGACGACCGCAAGCGCGTTCTGGAAAAAATCATCGATCTGAATGACGGCCGGGTTGCTCTGTGGGCGGGTACGCACCACTACAGCACGCGGTTGACGATTGAATTGTCGAAGCATGCTGCGGCTGCCGGGGCCGATGCTCTTTTGATTGTGCCGCCATACTACATGGCGCCGACCCCCGAGCAGACAATGGATCACTACCGCCGCATTGCGAGCGCCGTCGATCTGCCAATCATCCTGTACCACAACATTCCACTGACTTGTGTCGACCTCAGGACGGAGCACCTGTTGGCGCTGTACCAGGAAGGCGCGATTGCCGCAGTCAAGATGTCGAACCCTGAGCCGGATCGCATCTGCCAGCTCTTGCAGCAATCCGGCGGGGCATTGCGGGTTTACTGTGGCATCGACTCGGTCGCCTTCGAGGGACTTTGTCACGGCGCGCACGGATGGATTTCCGGCATCCCCACCATCGTGCCGCGCGCCGCCCGTGCACTCTATGAAGCGATTGCCGTTCACAGCGATCTTCGCGCTGCCCGTGAACAGTGGCGGTTGTTGTCTCAGCTGATGCGGCTGGAGTTTTCTGCGTTTTCTGGCAGGGGTCAAGGCCCACACTGGTTCAGCGTGATGAAGACGACCTTGAACCTGATCGGGCCGCCTGTGGGAGATCCCCAGCTTCCAGTGCAGCCGATGCAGGGGGACAGGCTCGATGAGCTGATAGGGATTCTAAAAGCGCTGGGCTATCAGGTGCCCGGGAAAAAGTAGGGTCATCGTAAACCGTGGCGATCCCGAAGCTCGCTGGCCGCCTTCTCAACCGAGGTCTTTCCGCTGAAAGCCTTGGCCAGTATGAGCAGGCCGCACAGAGCGTCCTCAGCTACTGGGCAGAGCCGCGATTTCGTTTGCAAGCGGTCCTGGATTATTTGCCGCAGTTGCGGTAGCTTGAACGCGAGGCCGCCGGAGAAGACGATCCCGCGCCACGCATGGTCCGGCCATATACAGGATGCAGAAGTGTAGTAGCACTCCGCCATATTCTCAAAGGCAGCGCGGAACAGTGTCCCCACGTTCAGGGTTTTCTCGCTGATGTTGGTGATGGCGCCGCGATCTCCGCAGGGCCCGGGATAGAAACTCAGGTCCACTTGCAGATCTGTGCGCTGAACGGCTGCCGCGGCTGTGGCAATATACGGCCATGGGTCAGTTGCCCCCTGTGCCCTCGCTATCTCGGTAAGTAGATCGACCAGAACGTTGAGCGAACGGCCCGCCGGGAGATGCGTGATGGTATTGGCAAACCTGCCGTCAAAGAAGGGGCGAGTCTGGTAGTCGCCGGGCACAAGACCAGGAACAATGCGGCTCACCTGCGAGCCGGTGGAGATGTTGAGCGAGAGCTCGTCCTCGCGCGGGAGGGCTCCCAATAGAGCACAATGATAGTCTCCCAGGGCAGGGAAGCATGGGACGCTCCCCGCGCCTATCTTCATGGATCCGGCGATTTCCCCATGCTTCCGCAAGGTTGGCCAGCGGACACCAGAGAAACCCAATTGCTCGATCACGTCCAGGTGCCATTGCAGGCTGGATAGATTGAATAATTCATAGGTCATTGCGGTCGTGATGTCTACCGACGGCGATTCATGACATAGAGAGCTCAGGACGAAGTCGCCCAGCGATACGGGGATGAGACCGGGCTGGAGCTTTCCCTGTTCCGCGAGCCAAAAGAGAAACGAGAGCGGTGCGCCGACGGGCAACTCGTTACCCAGTTCGCGGCGATGCTGGGCACCGATTCTTTCCTGGAGAATTTTGTAATACGAACCAGCGCCAGAAGGATGCAGCTCCAGGACGCGCTGATCGCGCCATCCGAAACAGTTAGAGGCAGCCTGGCCCTTGCTGTCCATCAGCACCATGGAACCCAACTGCGTACACATCACCAGGCCCTCGCAGTTTCCTGCCAGCGCGGCGAGCTCCTCGATCAGCGTGCCGGCGGCCGCGAGTACTTGCCCGGGAGCAAACTCACAATACAAGGGATTAAAGCCAGGGAGCTGCTGGGGGAAGGGAATTCGTCGAACATGCTCGACGCGATAGCTCTCGGCATCTAACACCGCACCCTTGATAAACGACGTACCTAGATCGATCCCAATGAAGGGCAAGCAGAATTCCTCACCACCAAGCATAGGGCCCGCAATGGACATCCACAATCCCCGTGCCTACACTCCTTCCAGCAAACTGGAATCTAAGCCGAGATCCTGTGCCGCCCTATGGAGGGAAGATAACACCTGTGCAGGCAGGGCAATCCCGTTCTTGAGTGCATCTTCTCTCCGCTCCCATTCAATTTCGCCGGGCAGGTAGATGCGCATTGAATCCTTCGCCTTTGGTGACCCGCGGAGCTTGCGGATCATCATGTCCACTCGATGCTTGAAGTCTGCTATCGGAAGCATGATCCCCGGATTGATAACGATGAAGGCTTGTCCCAGAGAGCCCTCTGCCGTGGGATTCAGAATCCAGCTTTTCACCTCATCGAGCACCCCGGCGCCGGGCAGAAGGCCAGCTACAGTCTCGATCAGCAATGCTATGCCGTAGCCTTTATGGCCGGCCATGGGTAGCATCGATCCGGTCGCCGGCCAATCGCCCACCTCGGCGGTCGGCATCCCGTCAGCATCGGTAAGCCATGTGGGTGGAATCGCCTGTCCGAGTTCTTTCATGGCTATGATCTTGGCGGCGGCAACGGTGCTGAGCGCGATATCCAGAAGAATCGGATATTCCTCGCCGGCAGGGACCGCATACGCCAGCGGATTGTTGCCCATGATGTGTCCGCGAGCGCCCGGGACTACCATGTTCGGATCGGCATTGCTCATAGCGATGCCCAGCATGTCGTGTCGCACTGCCATGTTGGCGTAGTATCCGGCGGCGCCAAAATGGCTGCTGTTACGCACCCCTGCCCAGGCGATCATTTGTGTTCGAGCTTTCTCGATCGCCAGGTTCATGGCCATGCAGCAGCCGAGCATGCCCATTCCGGAGTGCCCGTCGACCACCGCCCACGAGTCGCCTTCTGCTACCACTTCGGGCTTGCTGCGTGGATTCATGCCCCCGGCGCGCAGAGAGATCAGATAGTTTCGCAGCCCGCTGGTGCCGTGGGAAAACGTGCCCCATGTGTCTGTCATCACCAGCACGTCGGCCACAATCGATGCGTCCTCAGGCCTCAAGCCGGCCTTCTCGAGTGCTTCAACACAGAATCGTCGCAGCCTCTCTGCGGGCAAACGTTTTGACATGTTTTGTTCTGCCTCTACCGAACCAGGTCAAGCTCCTCGCCGATGGTGGGAATGATTGCTTTCCCCGCGCCACCAAGGCGGCCATATGTGGCCACGAAAAGCTCGGGGTTGAGTGTCTCCTCCGCGGTTCCAGTCGTCTTAGCCCACAGATAATGATGGATCGGCACCACCAAACCGGCACCTAAATGCCAGGCCATCAAGGCGGCCTCGTGGGCATCCATGTTTCCTGTAATTCCGTTGATGCAAAGCAGCGCCACGTCTGGGTGGCGCACTTTGAGCCGGCGCAGGCGGACGTCGTATTCTGTGTCGCCGCAGTGATAGACCGTGACGTCTTTGGTACTGAGCAGAACCCCCATCGCGTCGGGAACTTCCCAGCCGGGGATACTCGCATCGTGCCTTGCCGGCGTTGCCTCAACGGTCACATCCGCAATTTGTAGTGTTTGGCCCCACTGCAACGGCGCAATCTGGGAGCGAGTTACTCCCCAGCTCAACGCGTGGGCCGTTGCGCTCGGGGGCATGATAAATCTCGCATCGGGATTATTGCGCGCAGCGATCGGAATCAATCCCGGATCCAGGTGATCTTCATGCCAGTGCGTGGCAATGAAGGCGTCGGCTCGAACCTCTTGGGAATCGATGGGCGGTGGAAAAGCGCGTTCCGCGCCAAAGATAGCTTTAACTGCGTCGGAAAGATAAGCATCGAGATAGATGACAGTGCTTTTCGGTGTCTTAAAGACAAAGCCCGATCCTCCCAACCACCAGCACGAGATATGGCCTGCGGCAACGTTGGCTTCTGCGATGCGTTGTGACAAGTTGGTCTTCTTGTTCATTCTGGCTTCAACTCCTCAGAAATGACCGAAGTCCGAATAGTACTCCTCCGCGAAGCAAAGAAGATTGCATGTTCTTTCCATTGAACACGTTTCTCCAGGATGCCTGAGTCTGCGCGGGGTACGCCAGCAAGTGCCACGGAAACAGGCGCAAGGTCTATGGCCTGGAGAAATTCGCGTGCGCTACGCTGTCAACGCTTGGGGGAAATGACCTGCAACTCCATGCCTGTCTCTCTGTCGCTGTAAGCCTTGCTCAATGTCAGGTGGGCCAACATCTCTTTCCTCGCGGCTTCCGGGTCATGGGCTTCAATCGCCGCCAGAATCGCTTCGTGTTCGGCGATCGAGGCTTGCATCTGTTCGGAGCGCGCATGGATCAGTTGCCCCTTGGCCAACACCTTCTGCAGCAGATCAATGAACCAGATAAAAACACTGTTTCCAGAAGCGACGGCAATGTGACGATGAAAGGCATTGTCGCGGCTTACGAACTTGCGAATATCTATCCCTATCGTGTGCATGGATCGGATCTCGGCGCGCATCTTCTCCACATCCTGAGCGCTGGCCCGCAGGGCCGCGCAGGCCGAAGACTCTGCCTCCATTGCTCGCCGCGCCTCATACATTTCCGCAAAGGAATGGCCCCGCAGGGGAACCAGCAGCCCCTCCGGGTCGCGCAGGATCGCTTCGGCTGAATCGACCAGGTAAGCTCCGGAACCCTGGACCACATTCAGTACTCCCATCACCTGGAGCGCTTTGAGCGCCTGCCGCAGCGATCCACGGGATATCCTGAGCAGCGCGGCCAACTCCCTCTCCGGCGGGAGCCGCTCTCCAGGGTTAATGACCCTCCTGCGAATACAATCCTTCAGCTCCCGAACCACCTTCTCGGTTAAGCCTTCGGTGCGGACCGGGCCCATGAATTTGGCGAGCCTCACCAGGGCAGCAGACCGCTTGGCTCTGTGATCGAGGTTGTCTTTCATCCCTTGCTCACCACTGCAGGTTGTATTTTCTAGCCGGCAAAGTCCCCAGGCAAACTCCGTTCAATAGGCTGAAATGCATTGACACTTTCCGCCGCCTCTCATTACAAAGGAAGCTCCGCATCTGCCGGGCGACTCGCTGCATGAACAATCTAGCTGGGTTCCTCCTTACAGATATTCCAGCCATTTTCTTATGCGCCTGATTGAGAGGATTGGAAATGCAAAAATCGCGAGACTTGATTCTATCGCTCTATCGCACCATGGTCTTGATCCGGGAATTTGAACTAAAGGCGCGCGAGGTGTTCCGCACCGGAAGGATGCCCGGATTTATCCATGTCTATATAGGGGAAGAAGCAGTGGCCACCGGGGTTTGCGCCCAGCTGAGGATCGACGACTATGTTGCCAGCACACATCGAGGGCATGGTCACGCCCTGGCCAAAGGGGTAACTCCGCGCGCGGCCATGGCAGAGCTTCTGGGTGCGGTGACCGGGTGCTCGGGGGGGCGCGGCGGCACCATGCATCTCTTCGATCCAACCGTTGGCTTCCTGGGTTCGAATGGTGTTGTCCCCCCCGGTATCCTGATTGCCTCCGGCGCGGGACTGAGCGCCAGGCTGAGAGGCACTGACCAGGTTGCTGTGGCCTTCTTCGGCGATGGGGGATCAAACAATGGCGCCTTCCACGAAGGTCTGAACCTGGCCGCAGCCTGGGAGATTCCGGTTGTTTTTGTCTGCGAGAACAATCTCTACGCAACCGAGATGCCTTTCTCCAAAGCCACGAAAAACACCAATGTTGCCAGTCGCGCCGCGGCCTACGGGATGCCTGGCCTGCAGGTGGACGGCAACAACGTGCTCGAAGTTTATGAGAAGGCCGGAGAAGCCATCGAACGCGCTCGCCGCGGCGGCGGCCCAACTTTGTTGGAATGCCTGACCTATCGTTGGTACGGTCATCACGAGGGCGATCCGGGCGTAGCCTACCGAACGCGCGAGGAGATCGCAACCTGGAAGGAACGGGATCCGGTCAAGAAGCTGAAAGACGACGCCATCGCGGCCAGGACGCTAACCGCCGGGGACTTCGACAAGGTTGACGCAGAGGTTGCGGCGGTGCTGGAAGATGCGGCGCAGTTCGCCCTGGCCAGCGCGCTTGAGGATGAAAGCACAGCCTTACGTTACGTATACGCTGATTGAGGCGAGGAGACGATGTCTGAAACTAACTTAGCAGCGTTACCTGGGGTCGAGCCTTCCGCGCAAAACCAGCGGGTCATCACCTACGCCCAAGCCGGCGTGGAAGGCGTTCGCGAAGAGATGCGGCGCAACCCTGACATCTTCTATATAGGGCAAGGTATTGGGCCGCGAGGCGGCAACTTCCAGCAGAGCCGTGGCCTATGGGAAGAGTTCGGCGAAGCGCGGGTCCGCGACACGCCCATCGCGGAGCGCGCGCAAACCGGGTTTGGAATCGGAGCGGCGCTGGCCGGCAGCCATCCCATCGTGGACATCGTGTTCATGGACTTCACCCTGGAGGCAATGGGGGAGATCGTTCAGCAAGCCTCAACCATCCACTACATCTCGAACGGCAGGTTCAAAGTACCCTTCATGCTGCGTGCGGCAGGGGGTGGTGTCCGCAGTACTGGTCCTCATCATTCCCACACCTTTTGGGCTTTCTTTGCCCATATCCCAGGCCTGAAGGTCGCTGTTCCATCCACGCCCTATGACGTCAAAGGGCTGATCAAGACCGCACTGAGGGATGAGAATCCCGTGATGTTTATAGAGCACAAGGCCCTCTACAACACCAAAGGCCACGTTCCTGAAGAGGAGTATCTGATCCCGTTTGGCCAGGCCAGAGTCTTTCGCCAGGGCACCGATGTGACGGTGATCGCGTTGGGTAAGATGGTCAATCGCGCTCTCGAAGCTGCTGAGAAGCTAAAGGAGCAAGGGATTTCGGCGGAGGTGATCGATCCGCGAACTCTGGTTCCATTGGACAAGACGGCGATTCTCAATTCGCTGGCGAAGACGGGGCGGCTCGCAATCGTGGACGAGGCATACGCTACCTGCGGCATGGCGGCTGAGATAGCAGCGATCGCCGCGTGCGAAGCGCTGGACGAACTCGATGCACCCATACTACGCATCTGCGCGCTTCCGGCTCCTCATACCTTTAGCCCCACGATTGACGCTTATCTTGTTCCGTCGGTCGAGCGCATCGTTCATGAGATTGAAAGCATGATGGGTAAGAGTCTATGACGGTTACAATCGCCATGCCGCAACTGGGCTTGACCATGACAGAAGCCACGGTCGGCGCCTGGCTCAAGAAGCCAGGAGATGCGGTCAGGAAGGATGAACCCCTCTTATCTATCTCGACCGATAAGGCCGACATGGATGTCGAGTCTAATGTCGATGGCGTTTTGCGGGATATTCTGGTCGAAGAAGGCCAGACGGTGCCTGTGGGAACTGCGTTGGCACTAGTCGAGGCAGTGGGGAAAACGTCTCCAACGCCTGCGCCCGTGGCCTCTGCTGTTCTGCCCAACGAAGGCGCTAAGCCCGCATCGATGGGGAATTCGGCTCAATTAGACATGGCGCTCGAAGAGGACAGGCCGAGTGAGACCTTTCGGTCCTCGCCTCGCGCCCGGCGCCTAGCCAGACAGCTTGGCATAGACATCGCCACCGTAAAGGGCAGTGGACCGGAAGGCCGGATTGTCGAAAAGGATTTACTGAATCTTGCTCCTCCGCGCACCGCGGCTGCGAGCAGTCCGTCAGACGCGAAGCGGCGCCTGTTGATTGCCGAGAGCATGACGGAAAGCATTCGCACCATACCATCCTTCTCCCTGTCGCTTGAGGTGAACGCGCAAAAGCTTGTTTTGCTCTATCAAGACCTCAAAGAGTCGATCAGCCGCAGCGCGGGCGCGAGCCTCACCTATACCGACCTGTTGTTCCGTGCTCTGGCCCTCGCTCTGGCCAATACACCCGAAATGAACGCGGTGTGGGAGGGTGAAGTACGCGAACGCAGCCAGATCGTTCTTGGACTTGCCGTGGCCACCGATCGCGGGGTTGTGGCGCCTGTCCTGGCAGACGTGCAGCGGCTCTCGTTGGCACAGCTGGTCAGGCAACGCGCCGCACTCACTGGCAGGGCGCGGCAGAGCCGGCTCGCGTTTACCGATCTGGAAGGTGGCGTAGGCACACTCAGTAACCTGGGCATGTATCGCGTGGATCGGTTTGAAGGCATCATCAGCCCGGGACAGAGCTTCATCCTGGCTGCTGGAAAGTTGCGCGACCGGCCGTGGGCGGAAGACAGGTCGCTGGTAGTCCGCCCAACCGTAATTCTCAACCTATCGGTGGATCACCGGGTGGCCGACGGCGCCACAGCGGCGGCCTTCCTCGAACGGATTGCCGAAGTCATCGAAAACCCTGACCGCGTTCTCTGGAATGAATAGCGGACGTGGGGGCAAGCGCGCTTGCGAGGATGCATCCCAGGTGCGGGCCTTTCGCGGCCGGAAAGAGAACGTTCTGCACGCTGCCCGGATGTTGGTTTCTCCCCAGGTCTAAGCCCGCGATTTTTTGAGAAGGCAGGTCATGCTTATGTTGAAGGCCGTGGTTAGCGACCATACGTTTCCGTCGCTTGATTTAGAGAGAAGCGTAATCGAGCCGGCAGGGTTTGCGCTTTGCGAGATCCAGCCGAAATGCGTTACGGAAGACGATGTGATTGCGCGATGCGGAGACGCCGAGGCTTTGCTGGTGCAGTGGGCTCCCATTACCCGCCGTGCCATGCAATCCCTGACTAAGCTGAAAGGCGTCGTTCGCTACGGAGTTGGTGTAGATAACATCGATTTGGATGCTGCCCGGGAGCTGCGCATTGGCGTCGCCAACGTGCCGACCTACTGTCTGGAAGAAGTTTCTAACCATGCCATGGCGATGATGCTGAGTCTTGCGCGGCGCATCCCTCAGGATCATTCCTCAATCGTGCACGGGGGCTGGGGCGTTGGTCCGTTCCTGCCCCTCCCGGCCTTCCTCGATATGACGCTCGGCCTGGTCTCGTTCGGAGCGATTGCGCGACGTGTAGCCCGCAAGGCGAGGGCGTTTGGCTTCCGCATCGTGGCAGCGGATCCATTCCTCGATGACTCCGTTTTCGCCCAGGAGGGAGTGGAGCGCGTTGACATGGAAACGCTGCTGAAGTCGGCAGATATAATTTCGCTCCATTGCCCGCTTGTTCCCGCAACTACTCATCTCATCCGCCGGGAGACGATTGCGACCATGAAGCCGGGTGTGTTGATCATCAACACCGCGCGCGGCGCGGTGATTCGCGAGGCTGATCTGGTGGAGGCGCTCGCCAACGGCCGTGTGTTAGCCGCCGGCCTCGATGTCTACGAACGAGAACCCCTGCCCGCGGATAGCCCGCTGCGTACGATGCGCAATGTGCTCTTGACCAGTCACGCTGCCTCCGTCTCGCTGCGCTCTGTAGAAGCATTACAAATCAAGGCGGCTGAGTCGGCTCGCGATTTTCTTGCAGGCAAGCGTCCCGAGGGCGCCATAGTTTGGCCGTCGGCCGCGAATTGAGGAGCAATATGAAAGTCGACTTAAAAGATCGGATAGCAGTGGTGACCGGCGCCGCCGGAGCCATCGGCCGTTCCACGGCTCTGGCGCTGGCGGAAAACGGGGCGACGGTTGCCGTTAACGATTTGCGTGACCCTGAAGCAACCTGCGCAGAGATTCGTGAGCGCGGTGGTAAAGCCACGGGATACCGGGCAGACGTCGCGGATGTTTCCGCGGTCAACGCCATGATCTCTAAGATCGAGTCGGATCTGGGCCCGATCGACATCCTGGTGAACAATGCCGGGATCAACGTGGGCAAGAACAGGGTCCCCGTCCATGAATTTCCTGATTCAGACTGGCACCAGATTATTCGCGTCGACCTTGATGGAGTATTCTTCTGCTCCCGCGCCGTCTCTGTCAGCATGATCGGCCGCCGGAAGGGTGCCATCATTAACATCACATCCGTCTTCGGGATCGTGCCGGCGCGGCTGCAGTGTGCCTACACCGCGGCCAAGGCGGGCGTCGCAAATTTTACCCGCTCGCATGCTCTTGAGGTGGGCCGATACGGCATACGCGTCAATGGAGTCGCTCCCGGCTCTATCCTCACAGACGGCACGAAAGCCATGTTTTACAGCCCGGAGAACAAGCAGAGAGACAGCATGTTAAGCCACATCCCGCTCGGCGCGCCGGGGGAAACCGAAGACATCGCAGCGGCGGTGCTCTACCTCGCCTCCGACGACGCCAAGTATGTCACCGGCCATATCCTGGTGGTCGATGGCGGTTGGACCGCGGGTTTCCACCGCGACTGGTGAAGTGAATAGGAGGGGGCAGGATGAGCGAAGCAGAGAAGCTGGCAGGCAAGCGGGCGCTGGTGACCGGCGCCGGCACCGGGATCGGGCTTGAAATTGCGCTCGAGTTTGCGCGGCGGGGTGCGGATGTTGTGCTCCACTACAGCCATGCACCGGAAGCGGCCGAATCGGCGGCGCTCGCGATCCAAGCCATGGGACGGCGGGCAACCACCGTCAAGGCCGATTTCACCGATGCCGCGGCGGGGCTCCGTCTCGCAGATGTTGCGTTGGATTTTCTTGGTGGAATCGATTGCCTGGTCAACAACGCCGGCATCACCTTCAATTGCCCATTCGGCAGGATTCAACCCCAGGAGCTGGACACTCTTTTCGACGTCAATTTCCGCACTCCCTTTCTGCTGACCCAACGACTGACTGGACCGATGCTGAAGCAGGGTAGCGGAGCGATCTGCAATATGGCTTCGATTCATGGTTTGCAGGGCGCACCGGAGCACTCCGTGTATGCAGCGACCAAAGGCGCGATCATTGCCTGCACGCGAGTTCTCGCGGTCGAACTCGGATATCGTGGCATCCGGGTGAACGCCATCGCTCCCGGGTGGATCAATGTCGAGGGTCATGCCACGGCGATCCCCGGCTTCAACCTCAAGCAGGCCATGGAGGACGCCCAAAATAAGGTGCCGGTCGCTCGCTATGGAGTTCCCCTCGACGTTGCCAGGCTTGCCGCGTTTCTGTGTTCTGACGATGCCGCGTTCATTACCGGGCAGACTCTCGTAGTCGACGGAGGAACAACCTCGCTGATGTCGCTGATCTCCGACTTTCGAACCGAATCCACCGCTCGCTTTGGAAGTGGCTACATGCCGGGACGATAGATTCCGGACTCTGTCCCTGCTACGAACCGGGGTGCGTGACTGGACCTGTACAAGAGCAATCCCCACCCCCTATCGAGAGGGCCCCGAGCTAAGTCATTGATAGTAAATAATTAGTAGGGTGGAGGCGGCCTGAAAAGGCCGGCGTCGGCGGTTCGATCCCGTCCCTCCGCCCCTTCTGAAGTACTAACGCGATCCTCTCCGGAATGCGCAACCCAACTCAACCGAAGTTGGCAAATGCCGCCCGTATTTTTATAGGGAACGGCTGGACTCTTGCGGATCCGAGGGCTGCCTCTTCCGAGGCGAAGGTTCGATGCGTTTCCATCCAAACAGTCGGGCATCGACCGACCATTGACCGGGGCCTAACATTGCCAGGGAAGCAGCAAGAGTAGCCAGAAGCAGGCAGGCCAGCTTTTCCGTAGGCACGCGGACCACCCGGCAGACTTCGACGAGAGCGACCAGAGTTCCTGCAATGGGCGTACACAGACCGAGGATGAGAAGAAGTCCCGCGCCGGCCAGCAGAACGAACGCCATGGCGATTGCCATGGGAGGGCTGACAAGCAGAGCAGAACCTGCTTGAAGCACCAAAGCAAAACCCACTACCAGCCTCATCAAGATGAGACCGGTTCCAGGCCAACCGCCTGCGAAAGTAGAATACAAGCGTCTCAACAGGCGCACTTCCCTTCGTTTTCATCTTCGTGCTTTTCCGAATGGATTTGAACCCCGGAAGAGGGTGAACAACGCCTCTTTTGAGGCGCTGGGTGAACAGTACGGGCGGCCAAAAAATTACAGCTCGATGATTCCCCGTTTCAGAGCGATGGTCGCAGCGTGAGTTCGGTCGTGCGCGCCCAATTTGGAAAGAATACTTTTGACCCGGCTCTTGACTGATTCTTCCGTCGTGGAGAGCGCATCCGCGATCTGCTTGTTCGCATTGCCAGCGGCAATCAGTCGCAGTACGCTGATTTCTGCCGGCGTCAGGGCGTCGTCGGTCACATGCTCCACAATCTCCAGAGAAGCCTCCGGGGAGATAGTCTTTTTTCCTGCGTTGGCCGCCCGGATCGTCGTCAGGAGTTCCGTATGCAAAGCACTCTTTAACAGGTAACCCTGCGCGCCTGCCTTGAGCGCCCGGACAATTTGTGTGTCGTTGTTGTAGGTTGTCAACACAATGACCTTGGCGTCAGGGAATTCATTGCGAATCGCAATCAGCGCATCGAGTCCGTTCATTGCTGGCATTTGCAGGTCCATCACGGTAACGTCGGGGCGATGTGCCCGGAACTGCTGGATCGCTTCACGGCCGTCAGCGGCTTCGCCTATCAACATCATGTCTGGCTGAATTGCGATCAATGTGGCGATCCCTTCGCGTACGATCGGGTGGTCATCGACCGCAAGAATTCGAATGCGAGCGGTGCCGGTACTCATGGTCTTTCTCCTAACTCATGCCCTGTTTTTCTGGCCAGCAAGCGTGATAACCAGGAGCTTTTCGGAGCTATAGCATAGGCGGCGCCTGCGGGAATGCGGAGTTCCACTTCCGTGCCCGCGTCAATTTCACTCCAAACCACCAGCTTGCCCCCGATCAGTTTGGCGCGTTCCCGCATGCCGGGCAGGCCGTAGTGTCCCCGGGGCCCCTGTCCCGACAGAACTACTGTGTCAATGCCTTTTCCATCGTCCCGCACACGGAGCCGGAATTGTTGATTGTCATATCTGATTTCAACCTCGACCTGCCGGGCCTGGGCGTGGCGGAAGGCGTTCCGCAGCGCTTCGGCGGCAATCCTGTAAATTTCGTCACGCAGGATGGGATGTAAATTTCGCGCCTCGCCTTCCACGGTGACGCTGAATGCTGAGGTCCCGTGGTTGGCTGCATCTGTTGCCAGTTCCTCACCAATTGTATTGAGTGCCAGAGCGAGGTCGTTGGTCTGGACCGTGGAGGCGCGTAAACCCTGCACCGCATCGCGGCCTTCGACGATCGCCTTCGCGGCCCGAGCAATTGTTCCGTCCAGCTGCTCCTTTGCCTCCACGGGACGATCCGGCAATAACTGGGAAACGACCTGGAACCGAGGCAGCAACCCATGGAAGCTTTGCAGCAGTGTGTCATGCAGTTCGCGCGCTATGCTTGTCCGCTCTCCAACGCGCGCCTCCAAGGCCAGAGCGAACTCCCGGTGCAATTGCCGGACGCGAAACTGGTGGGCCGCCCACAGCAACCCCAAAAGGAATACCCCGCACAACACGCGGAACCAGTTCGTATTCCACCAGGGAGGCGTGATGAGGATGGGCAGCGACACCCCTTCTTCGTTCCATACGCCATCGCTGTTTGATCCCTGCACGCGAAAAACATATTTACCGGGGTCTAGATTGGTGTACGTAGCCAGGCGTTGCTTGCTGCCCACCTCGTTCCAGGCAGGTTCCAGGCCCTCGAGCTTATATCGGTAGCGGTTCTTCTGGGAATTTGCGTAGCTCAACGCCGCGAATTCAAGGGAGAAGACGCTCTCACGGTACGAGAGAGTCAACGAATCCAGGTACGGGATGGCTTTCTTAAGTACCGACTTGGTGCCGATGGGTACAGATTTGTTGAAGATTTTGAAGCTGGTGATCACTACTGGCGGCACGTAGGCGTTGTCCCGGACATTTTCAGGGAAAAATGCATTGAACCCATTGCTGCCGCCAAAGAACATCTCCCCATCCGAGCCTTGTGTATAACAGGCTTGACTGAACTCATTAGCCTGCAAGCCGTCGGACACGTCGTAATTTCTAAACGTTTCCGTCTGGGGATCGAAGCGCGATATACCGTTCTTCGTGCTGAGCCAAAGTCTGCCAACCTTGTCTTCCAGAATCCCCTGAATAACGCTGCTGGGTAGGCCCTGACTTTCCGTGTAGCGGGTGAAGGTTCCGTCCTGGAGATTGTACCGGTACAGCCCATCCAAGGCTCCCAGCCAAAGTGTTCCGTTGCGGTCTTCGTGAATGGCGCTGATATCGCCGCCGTTGAGTCCGTGAGGGTCACGCGAATCGGGCATGTAATTCGCAAAGGTTTTCGTCTTGTCATCATAGCGGCTCAGCACGCCCTCGCCCCTCGCCACCCAGAGCGCGCCGGAACGATCTTGATAGAAGGCCAACGCAGCATTCCCGTACTGGGTCGGATTCTTTGGATCGGGACGATAGAAAGTGAACTGCTCAGTCGCTGGATCCAAACGAGCGACGCCGTCAATATGCCCCACCCATAACTGGCCCTTTCGATCGCCATAGATGCGGAGAACGTGATTAGATGGCAAGCTGTTGGGATCATCAGGGTTGTGCCGGTAATATTTAAACTGCCCAGTGCGTTCATCGAACCGGTCAAGACCGCTACCCCAGCCACCCAACCAGAGATAGCCGCGCGCATCTTTGTAAATGCTATTGACGTTAGAGCCTTTTTCAATGGCGTTCCTGCCTTCCAGGCCGGCAACATAATGGGTGACTTGTCCCGTCTTTCGATCCAATCTATCCAACGCGCGAGGGGAGAACCCTACCCACAAAATACCCTCGGAATCTCGGTAAATTGCAGTGACCCTGCCAGGCGAGAGACTATTCGGATCGCCGGGGCGATGCATATAACGGCCGAACTGTTCTTGCTGGTAATTGAGAATATTAAGCCCTCCCTTCTCAGTTCCCACCCACAGCATGCCGCCCCTGTCCAGATACACCGAGATCACGCCGTTATCGTTGAGGCTATCCGGGTTGCTCTCATCGTGTTGAAAAAGGCGCGTGAGATGTTCTGTGCGCCGGTCAAAGTAATAGAGGCCCAGACTCGATGGCACCCAAAATCCGTTTCCCCGATCATCGAACAGTTCGCTACTAACCAGGCCGACGGCACCGGCGCCAACCGGGTATGTCGTGAGTCGCTCTGCCTGGCGATCATATTTGACCAGCCCGACGATCGGGGAATAGGCCAGTATCCAAAAATTGCCAATCTCGTCTTCAGCCACGTAATCCGCGCCCAGGCCATTCCTGGTTGCAGCAGGTCGAGTAATCTCTCCTGTCTTTATGTTTAGATGGAACAGCCCGCGTTCCCCGACAAACCAGATGTCCCGATGTCTGTCCTCGATAACGTGAGTGATCCTCCCAACAAACAGACCGTCGCTGTCATTCCGATAATGAGTAAATGTTCCGGTCGTTGGATCAAGCTTGTCGAGGCCGCTTGCTTCAGTGCCAAACCACAGACAGCCGCGACTGTCGCGGGCGATACTGTTCACGGAATCGGCGCCGATGCTGTTGGGGTTGCTGGAGTCGTGACGGTAGCGGGTAAAGCGTTCGGTTCTGGGATCGAATTTGTTCACCCCGCCCGTGTAGGTGGCGATCCACAAATACCCTTGATCGTCCTCTATTAGATCCTTAATAAGGTTGGCGCTTAAGCTGTCGGGATCGTTGGGGTTGTGTTTGTATACGACGAAGGTGTTGCCGTCGTAGCGATCCAAACCGTCTTGGGTGGCAAACCACATGAAGCCTCGGCGATCCTGCAAAATTCTTTTAACATTGCTTTGAGATAAGCCATCGTTGGTGGTGAGGTGGGTGAATCTGAGGTCTCTTACCCCAGCATGGCCGCCCTGGGTTTCGATATCGGGAAAGTGGCGGGGAGGCAAGTTAGGCCTCCCTTCCCGGTCCCCGCGGTAACCGTCCGCGGTTTGCGCGAAAGCCCTGGCTGCCTCCGGCGCGCCATCTTTCAATGTCCAGATTTCATGGATAATGCGCTGAGCTCCGGGCACTACTGTTTGCGCCATTGCCCATTGCCAACTGAAGGCCGCAATCAACACGATTGGAACTAGTCGAAATGGCCGCCGATCCAGAATCCTTGGCGTCCAGGTGAGTGCGACACTCGTAGCTCGAGATTCGTTTCGTACTGGTTGAGACGTTTGTTCGGCTCGAGTGCGTAAACCGGGCCTGCCAGTAACAACACGCAGGCGAGATAAGAGAACCATGTGGCCGCAATCGCAGCGCGAGGCCAGATGCAACGAAGCAGAAGTCATCAGCGAGAAGCCATGTTTCCCGCCTGCGCGCAGGCGAATAGCTTCGGATACCAATGCTCCAGTTCAGCCAAGGCTGAACCGGAGTAGAGTCGAGAACGAACAACAAGCGTTGATTCAAGCCAACGAGTGTGCGTTTTCGAATGGTATCCTCTCTCGGCTTAAGATTTTAACACCCGCGGGGATTCGGCCCAGAGCCTAACGGCGGCTGTGCTCGGGAATCCCACCTGGAGAACCGGATGGCGTCCGCGACGTTCCCTGGCCGCCGCCGCAGCAGGGGGAGTACCTCCCGAGCAACGTTATCCGGAGTGTGGCCGCCGGTCGATATGGGATGCTTTACAGGGGACTGAGGGGCACTATGGCTTGCTTGTTGTGCGGGAACGCGCGAGGCTGATCGGAGGAAACCTAACGGTGTGGAGCGAAGTGGATGCCGGAATCGAGGTGGAACTGCGAGTGCCTGCGACTACCTACAAGACAGCTCGGCGAGGTTGCTGGTTGTCGTAAAAGTTTGCGCGCAAGGCATGAGCATGATTCGCCGAAATCAGCGTGGCGCTTGCATGGAGCTGATGCTTCATGAAAGAAGTGTTCAAAACCCTGGAGACAAGAATATGCAAACAGTCCGCGACATTGCCTACCAACTTTTCCGTGAGCTTGGCCTGACAACAGTATTCGGGAATGTCGGCTCGACAGAAGAGACCTTTCTCAAGAACTTTCCCAAAGACTTCTGTTATGTGCTGGCTCCGCAGGAAGCATCTGTGATTGCGATTGCCGACGGCTTTGCCCAGGCTACACGCCGCCCGGTGTTAGTGAACCTGCATACCACTGCGACAGCAAATGGAATGGGGAATCTGGCGACGGCGTTCCAGAACAAGACGCCTCTCATCGTGACAGCCGGCCAGCAAACCCGCGAGATGCTGTTGATGGAGCCCTGGCTCACCGACGTCGAACCCACGATGCTCCGCGTCCATGGGTGAAATGGGCGTATGAGCCCGCGCGGGCGGAAGATATACCCGCAGTGTTCATGCGTGCGGTAGCCACGGCGCTACAGCCGCCGGCGGGGCCCGTGTTTCTCTCGTTTCCTCTCGGCGACTGGGAGATGTCCTGTGAGGGTCCGGCTGTGGTTCGAACGGTGAGCCAGCGCAATTGCGCCGGACCCGTCGCGCCTGGTCGAATTTGCAAAGATCCTCTGCGAGGCACGCTCACCGGTGCTGAATTATGGCGCTGCAATTGCGCACGGCAGCGGCTGCGATCAGGCGGTGGCATGTGCCGAGGCGCTTGGCGCACCGGTCTGGGTGGCACCCGCTTCCGAACGACCACCTTTTCCTGAGAATCATCCTCTCTATTCCGGTGGCTTACCATTTGCCATGCGACCGCTCAGCGAGAAGCTGGAAGGGCACGACGTTGCACTGGTGGTTGGCGCACCAGTTTTTCGTTTTACCCCTATGTGCCGGGTCCTTACCTGCCAGCCGGATTGCGCTTGCTGCATATCTCCGACGATCCCGCAGAAACCGCACGAGCTCCGGTCGGCGACAGCTTGCTTGGAGATGCCGTGTTGTCTCTCGAAGGTCTCAAGCATTTGCTTGGCGACTGCAAACTCAAAGCCACAAGGGCGCGCGAACTCGTACGGCGCTGGGATTATTGGTTGATGTACCAGTGGTGTCTGGCGACGCCATCGTGCGCGAACTGGGCGCGGGCCAGCCAAGGTCCGTCGCTGCGTGGTTGGGGCCGACAAAGCTGTTTAAAACGATGGCGTTTGCAACCGTCACCAATATCGTTTCCTATCTGCCCTTTCTGCTGTTGCCCGGGGATACAGGGAAATTCCTGTACAGTCTGCCTATCGTCATTAGTTGTTCGCTGTTGTCAGCGTTGCTGGTCTCCATGACCTTTTTGCCGCTTATCAGTTCTTTTCTCTTGCAAAGCAAGATCGAAACACCAATCGAAGAAAGACGGCAGCGTGGGTTCACTGGCTGGTATTTCCGAACTGCAAAGAAGGCCATTCAACACAGGAAGCTGTGCCTGGCAGCATCGCTTGTTCTGCTGATATCGGGCGGCGGCGTGTTCTCCACGCTGAAGCCGCAGTTCTTTCCCAAGGACCTTCAATACTTTTCTTACATCGACGTGTGGCTGCCTGAAGACACTCCGGCGAGCGCGACCAGCGCGGCTGCTCAGCAGGTGGAATCCATTACCCGTCGAGTAGCGGAAGAGTATGGCAGAAGCCATCCGGAGCACGGACATCCGAAGGATGTGTTGGTGTGATTGCGCTCTTTCCGCTCGCTGCGCACGGCGGCCCGCTTTGGGAGCCACTTTGCTATGCGCAGATCGGCGGCCTCACGATCGCCACTTTCGTGACGCTCGGGCTGGTTCCGGTGCTCTACTCCTTCGTGGTGCTGGATCTGAAGTTGATCCGTTGGGAAAACGAGGGGCGGATGGGTACCGCTGCTCCAGAGGAAGCCGCAAAGAGGCCTATGACATCCGAGGTACCTGCGTGACCACCATGTACATTGGACAGAACATTCAATACGCAACATTATTGTCACTTCTGATGGGAGGCCTGGGCGTGGTTGTCGCGGTCCTGATTCACCGTGAGGCGGCAACTCTGCCGGCCAGGTTGCCCTGTTCTTCGTGAATTACGCGAGTTCAGTGACCATGCTGGTCCTCAGCGAAGATCTGAAGCGCAGCATGTCGCAATACTTGATCGATCAAATTGCTCTGGTGCCGGGCATTCGGGTGGAGACGGAAACTCAGATGGTCTCTGCACGCGGCACGGAGTGTCTGAAAGCAAGAGACACCCGGAAAGAAGGGGAGCCTGTCATCCGCCGGGCTGCAGATGCGCTGTTTGTCATGATCGGCGCCGATGCAGTAACCCATTGGTTGCCACCTCAACTACAACGCGAAAACGGCTATGTCCGCACGGGACGCGAGGTGGACCAGCCAGGTAGGGCAGCAGATCGTGCCCCATTTCTGCTGGAAACAAATCTTCCCGGCTTCTTCTGTGTGGGTGACCTACGTTACAACTTGATTAAGCGCGTTTCCAGCGTAGGAGAAGGCAGCATGGCCGTTGCCTTTGTGCATCAATATCTGAACTACTCGCCTTCCTCAACAGATGAGAACGCCGCTCGGGGTCGGTACTCCGGTGCTCCTGCATGACCAGGCCCGCCCGAAGTCTTCCGAGGGGTACTGGACTGTACAAGAACGATTCTTACCCCTGTAAAGAGGGGGCCTGATTTAAGTCATTGATAGTAAAAGATTAGTATGGTGGAGGCGGCGGGAGTCGAACCCGCGTCCGAAATCCATGTCAGCAGAGAGACTCCATGCGTAGTCGAGTTCCGGAGATTTCGCGCGACGCGCTCAGAACCGACAAGATGCGCGTAACGCTAGTCCGATGATCTCATCCCTGTGGCTCGGACCGCGTCCCAGGAACCAGCCTGCTGTGCGACGTTCTTCCGCAACCCACAGGCGAAGCCACGGAGAACGGCTACTTATTTAATTAAGCAGCAAGTGCTAGGTTGTTGTTAGCAATTATTGTTTTTGCAAGCGATTACGGGTGCTCACACCCCGGCATGCCTCTCAGCCTGATCGATCCCGTCGAAACCGTGACGCCCCCTCTTCTCTCTTTATTATATGCCGCTACTGCCAATGGAATTCAGGTCGATGCTCTCGAAATCCCCGTGCATCACGCCTGCGCGAATCTCCTCGACCGTCTTGCCTTTCAGCGACATCTGGTAGGCGTAGTACCCCTCTTTGGCGCAGGTCGAGCATTCCGCCCCGTGCAGCCCCTCAAAGCAGCTATGCAGACTGGTATGCCCCATATTTCGATCACAACGGCAATAGCAGGGAAGCTGATAGAGCACATTGGGCACCTTGGCTGCATCTAGGTAGACCGCCTTTTGCCAGGGATACTGGAACATCGGCCCGGTCAGTTGCTTGCCCGAGAGCAGGGGAGGCAACTTCGTTCCGTGGACCGGGCCCGTTAGATGGTAGGCCGGAGTGTTCGGGTCTGTTATCCATTGCGCGTAAGCTGCCACTGTTAACATCCCGATCGCCAGGCACACCAAGATTCGCCGCATTGCCGCTCCTTCAGACCCTCAGTGTAGCGCGGCCGCGATTCGGCGATAGGATTGCAACAGGATTTTTAGGGTTAAGACGGAAAAGGGCCGCAGCGAGCAAAAAAAGGCGGCACGAACGGTAAATTGTCCGTGCCGGGAGGCCAGTGACGCAACTTGTACTTAAAACCGCGCCGTGAGAGCAACAACCTCGATCACGACTGAACTCATATTACCAGATGCATGCAGCGAACTTCTAGTTGCAAATACCAAATTTCGTAAAAAAATGCATTTTGGAACTTTTTAAATCCCGATTACTGTATCTTTCCGGGGCTCAACTAGCCCCTTGCAAACCATAGACGCGCTTCCTGGAAATAAGTTTCTCCACCAACGCTCTTCTTATTTTTCTTATCAGGTCATCGTGCCCCTACGCAGATTTGCCACTTCTAAGACGGGTCCAGTGCTTGTAGAGCAGGCCCCGCCCGTGCCGGAGAAGAAGAGTCTCTGGCGAACCGGACTGTTGCTCGCTACTTCGGCGGCTTTAGGGGGTATCGCAGTAGCCATCTGGAACCGCAGGACCTTAGCCCAAATGCGCCAGCAAACCCCGCACGGCGAACATGAGCCCCTCTGACTCCTTGCTTGCCCCCGGGTGTCAAGCTGGGTGGCCTAGGTCTCGCTTTTTGAAACCTCGGTTCTTCCGCCCGGCTAAGCAATCGAGTCAATCGTCTGCGCCATACTCATATCCCGCTTGGTCAACCCCCCTTTGTCATGGGAGACCAACGCGAGTCTGACCTTGTTGTACCGGATATCAATATCCGGGTGGTGCCCAGCCTTTTCCGCCCTCTCCGCCACCTGGTTGACGAACACCATGGCGGCGGCGAAATCGGGGAACTGGTAGTGGCGGACGATCTCCTTACCCTCGAGCTTCCACTGGGGAAGCGAACGCAAGCTCTCCTGCACCATTTCCGGGGTCAATACACTCATCGTTACACCGCCTGCTGTTTAAGTGAACGGATTGCGCAGCTTCGGCCCTTTGCGCTCAAGCTGCAAAGGAGAGAATTTCTTCGACTGCTGGGTGATCTCTGCCCGCAAATCCTCCCACAACTGATCGGGCAAACTGAGATATACCTCAACTACCTTGGGGTCGAACTGTGTCCCGGCGCAGCGCTTGATCTCCAGTCGTGCGGCCGCGAAACTGGTCGCCTTGCGGTAAGGCCGATCCGAAGTGATTGCGTCCAGCGTATCGGCAACAGCGAAAATCCTCGCCCCCAGCGGAATCTGTTCCCCTTTTAATCTACGCGGATAGCCGCTGCCATCGTAGTGTTCCTGGTGGGCATAAACGATCTCCGCCGCCTCTTGCAGAAAAGGGATCTTGCGCAGCATCTGGTAGCCGCGCGCGCAGTGTTCCCGCATCACCTTTTGCTCCTCTGCCTGCAACTTGCTGGGTTTGAGCAGAATGGCATCGGGAATAGCCATTTTCCCGATATCGTGCAGAAAAGCCCCGCGCGCCACCACCGGTATCTGGTGTGGCGGAACGCCCGCGCCCCGGGCCAGCGCGATGGTAAAAGCAGTCACCCGTTTGGAGTGGCCTTCTGTCTCCGCATCCTTCAAATCCAGCGCGTCGCCCAGCGCCTCCAGTGTGATGTCGTAGGATCGCTCCAGGTCGGTGATCGCCTGGTTGAGCATCCCGGTTCGGGCGCTTACCATCTGTTCCAGGTCTTGCCGATACATCGCGTTCTGCTGGACCAGGCGCCGATAAGCAATGGCCCGCTTGACCGTCACCAGCAGTTGATCCTTTGCGAAGGGTTTGAGCAGGTAGTCATAAGCCCCTTGGCGCACTGCGGCAAGCGCCCGTTCCATATCTCTACTCGGCGTCACCAGCACCAGGGGAGTATCCGGTTGCACTTGCCGCATCCGCTCAATCAGACCTTGGCCGTTCAGCCCGGCCATCATCACGTCCGAAAGCACCACGTCATACGGAGGGTCTCGCTCGATGTGTGCGATCGCCTCATCACTCCCGCTCGACAGCACAGTTGAGTACTCCGCTTTTTCGAGCATCCCATCGATCACCGATCGAGAATGCACTTGCTCTTCGACTACCAGGACGCGTGCTTGACTGCGTGCTGTTTCCATACTTGCCGGGCATCCGGTTTCCCCGGAAGGCTTGCCTTTCTCTGTCACTGATACCACTTGTGCGCAACTGGGAACAGTGGATTCAGTGTGTCAGCGGCAATGTGCGCACTGACAGTTACGCTGATAGGGCGAGGGCCGCGCCGGTGCAGGTCTTCTCTCGCAGAGTGTGAAGCCGCGTGGCAGTTTCGCAAATGATCGATACCGAAAGCCAAAGACCTGGTCGTGGTTTTCTTCCGGAAAAGCCATTCCTCGCGATCTTCAACAGGCCACAGTAATTGTGAAACCGCCCTTAATGCTGAGTCTATCTTCAACCGATACCTGTGGTGTGAATTCTTCACAGCCAAGCCATGACTATGGAGCAAACTGTTATACTCCGGGGAAGACCCAACCTCTCCTTTTCACATGGCCAGAACAACCAGCGCTACCGGGTTCACATTGTTTTTGATCTTCAGGCTGAATAAACGTAAATCGGGGTAGCTTTGTTCAACTTTGAAAATGAGTTTTCGGCGGAATCGAATCTCGTTGTCTCCCAGGCTGCCAAACAGTCTTGCGAGCAGCAGCAGCGGGATGTTTATGAAAGCCACCGTCATCGTACTTTTTCCCTGGCGTTTTACATGACGGGCAACGAAATGGAAGCCGAAGAGATTCTCGCTATTACTTTCGTGCGGGCCTTTCAACAACACGAACGGCCCGATGGGTACGCTGTAGATTCGGCACTGGTGCACGAGCTGAAGGAAAGATTTCCCCTGCAGAAGGAGGAGACCCCTGCGGTGCTTGCTCCGGGGGACGAGCTTGGCCATCGCAATGTTCGCCGTCCCGATCTGGAAACAGCGGTGCGCAACCTGCCCGCCAATGAGCGCCTGCTGTTCCTGCTGCGCGACGTCGAAGGTTATTCGCCGGCGATGATCAGCCGCCTGCTTGATATTCCCGAGGCCCAGGTGCAACGCTCCTGCTTTTCCGCTCGCATTCGCCTCCGCCAGGTACTCGCCGGGCAAGCCCGCATCGAAGCCGCCTGATACAAGCGGGAGCAGCCACGTATTTCTGAAGGAAAGGGTTCGGGCTTCAGCCCGTACATCCACCCTGCAACTTCATGGGCTTTAGCCCCTGAGGGAGTGCTTTTTACCCTACTTCTTGTTGCGCCGCGCCGCGCTCCACCCTTCCTTGATGATCTGCCTCGCCCGCCCCAGTGCCAGTGCATCTTCCGGCACGTCTTCCGTGATGCACGATCCGGCCGCAATATAAGCGCCATTCCCCACCGTCAGCGGTGCCACCAGGGTGGAGTCGCTGCCCACAAAGACGTGATCGCCAATGATTGTCTTGCGCTTGCTGACACCGTCATAGTTGCAGGTGATAACCCCCGCTCCCACATTGACCCCCTCCCCGATTTCCGCATCCCCCAGGTAAGTCAGATGGCTCGCCTTGGAGCCTTTGCCCAAACGAATCTTCTTGGTTTCGACGAAATTGCCTACATGCGCGCCCTCCCCGATCTCGCTCTCCGGCCGCAGATGCGCATAGGGCCCGAGCAACGCGCCATCGTCCACCCGGGACTGGGTGATGATGCAGCCCTGGCGAACCAGCACCTGGTCACCTACCGTAGCGTGCTCCAACACCGAGTAGGAGCGAATACGGCACTCCGTTCCTACCTTGGTCTCGCCCAGCAGCTGCACAAAGGGTTCGATCACCGTATCTGCTCCCACCATCACACCGGCATCGATCACCGTGGTCTCCGGGCGGAAGATCGTCACCCCTTCAGCCATCAGCCGGCGAGCGGTCATCAGCCGGATTTTGCCATCGATCGCCATCAGCTCCGCAATCGTATTGCCGCCTAACACCTCGTCGGGGTCTTCGGCCCGGAGCGCCATCACCCGTTCGCCGGCGCCCACCAGAATGCCTGCCATGTCCGTTAGGTAGTACTCGCCGTGCGCGTTGTCCGTCCCCAGGCTGTCGATGTGATCGAACAGTGGCTTGCAGGCAAAGGCATAGATTCCAGCGTTGATCTCGGTTGCGTTCGCGTGCTCCGGTCGCAAAGCTTTTGGTTCAACGATCTCCCGTATCTCTTCGGAATCACTCGACTTGCGGATCACTCGACCGTATCCTTGCAGATCTTTAGGCGCCGCCGTGAGTACGGTCATCGCCGCCCGGCGCTGGAGGTGGAAATCGCGTAACCTGCGGATCGTCTCTGGAAGGATGAGTGGCACATCCCCGTAGAGCACGATCACATTCTCATATCCCTGGGTCGCCTGGCGCGCCACCTGCATGGCATGGCCCGTGCCCCGCTGGTCGCGTTGCTCGACGAACTGTACCCCCAGTGCGGAGACGGAATCCTTCACCAGGCCGGCCTCATGGCCCACGATCACATAAATGTCTTCCGGCGGAACAATTTGCCGCGCGGCATCGACCACGTGCCGGATCAGGGGCTTGCCGCCCACCTCATGCAGAACCTTTGGACGCTTGCTCTTGAGCCGCGTGCCTTTTCCCGCAGCCATGATTACGATGGCAAACTGCATCGCTTATTCTCCTTTTAATGCTTATACTTGCGTCCATAATCTAAGGTATAAGATGAAATTTACTGAGGGCTTTCAACTGGTCACAAACCCCGGGTGCCCCATAGCTCCCTCGTTCTTTGCGAGATGCAGGGTGCCGCTGCGCGTCACCGTTCAATTCTTAAGGATATAGCTTTCCTCGCGCTCCTAAGGTCTCGGGTCATTTGCAACCTCGGTACCGAAGAATTTACGTTTTACTCCATATTCACGTCCCCCGGTTACTCCTCAATCAACGGAGAAGCGTAAGTTAAAGGAGAAGGAACCAGAGAACCATGACCTCAGCGCCCGCTTCTCCAACGGAACGCATCCACACCCCATCGGTCGAGCTACCCCGTCCCGGGATGATCAATCAGGCCGCAGTGCTGGGTGCGGGGACCATGGGAGTGCGCATCGCCGCCCATCTGGCCAACGCTGGCATTCCTGTAGTGCTACTAGACTTAGCCGGAGATACAGGCAAAGGCATCGCCCAGGCCGCGCTTGAAAGCGTCAGCCGCGCCAAGCCCGCTGCCTTCTATGACCCAGCCAATATTCGGCTCATCCGGCCCGGAACCTTCGATCACGACCTGGCGCTTCTCTCCAAATGCGATTGGGTGATCGAGGCCGTCACCGAGAACCTGTCCATCAAACGAGAGATTCTCGCCAAAATCACCCCATTTCTCAAGCCGGGAGTCATTCTCACCACCAATACCAGCGGTCTGCCAGTAGCGAGCATCGCCGAGCAGTTGACCCCGGAGCTCCGCCGCTCCTGGTTCGGCACCCATTTTTTCAACCCTCCGCGCTACATGAGGCTGCTCGAGCTCATCTCCACCCCCGATACCGATCCGGCCGCGATTGCCGCCATTGCCGATTTTGCTGATCGTCGCCTGGGCAAGACAGTCGTCTATGCCCGCGACACCCCTAATTTCATTGCCAATCGCATTGGCGTCTACGTCATGACCCAGGCCATCGAGCTGATGCAGGAACAAGGGCTCACGGTAGAAGAGGTGGACGTGCTCACCGGAAGCACGCTCGGCTGGCCGCGCACCGGGATCTTCCGCCTGTCGGACATGGTCGGCCTCGACATCCTGGCCCACGTGGTCTCGAACTTTGCCCAATCACGGGCCGGTGAAGCTCTCCAACTGCCCGCTTTCGTGCAAGCCATGCTCGAGCGCCGCTGGCTGGGCGACAAGACCGGCCAGGGCTTCTACAAGAAGGAGAAAGACGGGGAAGGCAACGAGGTTCGCCTAGCCCTCGACTGGCCGACTGTCGCCTATCGTCCCGCAACGCGGCCAAAGTTTCCCTCCCTCGAACTGGCAAAGAACGCCGAATCCCTGCCCGAGCGCCTCCGCCTGCTCATGGCCGGCGACGTTCGCAAAGACAAAGCAGCCAAATTCCAACGCCAGCTGCTCAACCGCCTTTTTGCCTACGCCGCCAACTGCCTGCCCGAGATCGCCGCCGAGCCGGCCAGTATCGACCGCGCCATGCGCACGGGCTTCAATTGGGAAATGGGGCCCTTTGAAATGTGGGACGCAGTCGGCGTAGAAGCCAGCGTCGCACCCAATGCAGAAAAGCTGCTTCTGTCAGGCGCGTCCACCTGGTACCGGGATGGGGGCAAGCAGGTGTTCGACCCCGTCCGCGGCGAATACGTCCCCGTGTCCCAACCCGCCGGCATTGCCACCATCGCGGACTTTCGCAAATCCCACGGCATCGTCAAAGGCAATGCCGGAGCATCGCTGATAGACCTGGGCGATGGCATTGCAGCCATCGGGTTGCATTCCAAAAAAGATGCGGTCGGCGAAGACATCACTCGCCTGGTGACCCAGGTCCTCAACCCGGGTAGCGATGCCGTTCGCGACTTCCAGGGATTTGTCATCACCGGCGATGGTGCCAACTTCTCCGTCGGCGCCAACCTGCTTCAGGTGCTGCTTTTCATTCAGGAAGGGGAGTGGGAGGATCTTGACTTTGCCGTTCGCGCTTTTCAGCGCATGACGGCAGCCATCCGCTTCTGCCCCAGGCCGGTAGTGGTGGCCCCCTTTGGTCTCTGCCTGGGTGGTGGAGCAGAGATTGCCCTGCACGCTGCCAGCCGCCAGCCCCATGCCGAGCTTTATATGGGCCTGGTCGAAACCGGAGTTGGCGTTGTTCCGGGCGGCGGTGGCACCAAGGAAATGGTTCTGCGCGCAGTAGATTCCGCCGTGGGCGTTCTCTCCGCCGCTGGCCGCGACGCCACCGCGCGCCTTGCCGGTTCAACCGAATATCTCGATGCCCTCAAGCGCAACTTCGAATTAATCGGGCTGGCCAAGGTCTCGAACTCCGCCGCTGATGCTCGCCTCCTGGGCTATCTGAGCGCTTCCGACCGCATCACCGCACAACGTGATCGCCTGGTTCATGACGCGAAGCAGGCTGCGGCCACGCTGGCTGGCGCAGGCTATTCGGCGCCAATCCTCCGCGAAGTTCCGGCCGCCGGTGAAAGTGCCCTGGCGACGCTCAAACTCGGAGTTCACCTCATGCGCCAGGCCGGCTACATCAGCGACCACGACCAGAAGGTCGCCAACCACGTCGCGTACATCCTGTGTGGAGGAGCCATTCCCCAAGGCACCCTGGTTGGCGAGCAGTATTTCCTCGATCTCGAGCGCCAGGCCTTTCTGTCCCTCTGCGGAGAACGCAAAACCCAGGAGCGTATCGCCTTCACCCTCAAGACCGGTAAACCACTCCGAAACTAGGAGGCTTAGGCACAGTAAGTAGCGCAACCCGACAGGAACCAGGAGCGTTCGAACAGTAAGTAGAGCAACGAAAAGGGCGCCCCATATCTCCCGCTTTTGTGAGATGTGGGATATGCGACCGTCGATGAACAGTTCTTATTCAGGAAACGAGAAGCAAATGAGAGACGCCGTAATCGTCAGCAGTGTCCGGACCGCCGTAGGTAAGTCCGGTCGAGGAGCGCTGGCCACCACCCGCCCCGACGACCTGGCCGCCACCGCGATTGAAGGTGCTCTCGCCCGCCTGCCCCAGCTAGACCGCAACGAGATCGAAGACGTCATTCTTGGCTGCGCCATGCCGGAAGCGGAGCAGGGAATGAATGTCGCCCGCATCGCCGCCTTGCGCGCCGGGCTGCCGGTCAGCTCCTCGGCCATGACTGTTAACCGCTTCTGCGCCTCTGGCCTGCAATCCATCGCCATGGCTGCGGAGCGTATCCGTGGCGGTGGTGCCGAGGTCATCGTTGCCGGCGGAACTGAATCCATGAGCATGGTGCCCATGGGGGGTAACAAGGTGAGCGCCAATCCGTGGCTCATCGACCACTATGCCGACTCTTACCTCTCGATGGGGCTTACTGCCGAACGGGTAGCCGAGCGTTACGGCATTAGCCGCCAACAGGCCGATGCCTTTGCCCTGTCCAGCCATCAGAAATCGCTGGCCGCCATCGCGGCCGGCCGCTTTACCACCGAGATTGTATCTGTCACCGTGACCAGCGCAACCAACGGCGGCGGGAAAATAAAACTCGCAACCAAGCCGTTCACCGTCGATGAAGGACCGCGCGCAGACACGTCCATCGAAGCATTAGCCGGGCTCAAGCCTGCCTTTCATGCCCGGGGAACCGTCACCGCTGGGAACTCATCGCAAACCTCCGACGGCGCTGCCGCCGCGGTGGTTATGTCTGCGGAGCGTGCCGCCGCGCTTGGCATTCAGCCTCTGGCTCGCTTCGTTGCCTTTGCCACCGCCGGCTGTCTGCCGGAAGAGATGGGTGTAGGCCCTATCTATGCCGTTCCAAAAGCGCTCAAGCTCGCCGGACTGACCCTCGATCAGATCGACCTGATCGAACTGAACGAAGCCTTCGCTGCGCAATCGCTGGCGGTTATACAGCAGCTGCATCTGGACCCCGCCAAAGTAAACGTGAACGGCGGAGCCATCGCCCTGGGTCATCCGCTGGGTTGTACCGGCGCCAAGTTGACGGCTACCCTCTTGCATTCCATGCAGAGTCGAGGGGCCAGGTACGGACTGGTTACCATGTGTGTCGGCGGGGGCATGGGCGCCGCTGGCATCTTCGAATCCATCCACTAAACTAGACAGGCGAGGGACAAAATTGGCCACAGCGACGGAAATTCTGCACCGCACCATTCCCGGAGGCAGCTTTCTCATCGAGGAGCGCGCGCCGGACGAGATCACGACTCCGGAAGACTTCAGCGAAGAGCAGCGCCAGGTGGCGCGCACCGCTTCCGACTTTGTGCTCAACGAGGTTCTTCCCGCCGCCGAGGAGATCGAGGCCAAGCATTTCGACGTGACTCGAGCCCTGTTGAAGAAGGCCGGCGACCTGGGCCTCATGGCGGTCGATATTCCTGAGGCCTACGGCGGCCTGGCCATGGGTAAGGTAACCTCTGCCATCGTCGCCGACTATCTTTCCAAATTGGGTAGCTTTTCCGTCGCTTTCACCGCCCATTGTGGCATCGGCACCTTACCCATCGTCTGGTATGGTACCGATGCGCAAAAACAAAAATTTCTTCCTCGCCTGGCTACCGGCGACTTTATCGGCGCCTACGCCCTCTCCGAAGCAACTTCCGGCTCGGACGCAATGAACATCCGAACCCGGGCCGCGCTTTCCGCCGACGGCACGCACTACATCCTGAACGGCGAGAAGATGTGGATCTCGAACGCGGGCTTCGCCGACCTGTTCACGGTATTCGCCAAAGTCGATGGAGAAAAGTTCACCGCTTTCCTGATCGAGAAAGGGACTCCCGGGTTTTCCGTTGGCGCGGAAGAGCACAAGATGGGCATTCGCGGCTCCTCCACCTGTTCCCTGGCGCTCTCGGACTGCAAGGTGCCGGTTGAAAACCTTCTCGGCGAAGTTGGCAAGGGGCACCATATTGCCTTCAACATTCTCAACATTGGCCGCTTCAAGATGGGCGCTGCCTGTGTGGGTGGTGCTCGCACCGTGCTGGGCCACGCTATCGGCTACGCCAAGCAGCGCCAGGCTTTCGGCAAGCCGATCGCCGATTTCGGCCTCATTCAGAAAAAGCTGGCCGAATCAGCAGCCCAGCTTTTCGCCGTCCAAAGTATGGCCTACCGCACCGTAGGCATGATGGACGATGCGCTGTCGGCCCTGGCGGGCGAAGCTGCCGACAACCCCAGAGAGATTCAGAAGTGTATAGAGGAGTATGCCGTCGAATGCTCGATTCTGAAGGTGGCCGGCTCGGAGATGCTTGAGATGGTCGTCGACCACGCGGTTCAGATCTATGGCGGTTACGGTTACGTCGAAGAATATCCGGTAGAGCGGGCTTACCGCGACTCCCGCATCAACCCCATCTTTGAGGGCACCAATGAGATCAATCGCCTCATCATCACTGGCTGGTTGATGAAGCGCGCCATGGCTGGCCAGCTTCCGCTGTTGGCCGCCATCAAAAAACTCATGGATGAAGTTTTAGAACCGCCCTCGTTAGATGATGTCTCTGATCACGCCGGCGAGCACCTGTACGGTGAAGCGCAGTTGCTGGCGGGCATGAAAAAACTGGCCTTGTTCACCGCCGGCGCGGCTTCGCAGAAGTACATGAACGCACTTGCCGACCAGCAGGAGGTGATGGCGGACCTGGCGGACATCATCATTCAGGTCTACGCTCTGGAGTCGGCGCTGCTTCGCGCCCGCAAGCTGCATGGGAGCGGCCACCCGCTAGCCCATATCGCCCCCGCGATGGTCCGCCTCTATGCCGCTGGAGCGATGGACATAGTCGAACTGGCTTCGCGCCGCATCGTCGCCGCCGTCGCCGAAGGCGACACCCTGCGCGTCCAACTAGCCATCTGCCGCCGCCTGGCCCGCCACATCCCCGAAGACATCTACGCCAGTTCGCGTCAAATCGCGCAACACCTGGTGGAATACGGAACCTGGACCTAGGAAGAGAAACAGCAGGAACCTGCTGTTTCTCCTAACCGGCGACCGGTCTGGAGCAAAACGCAACCAACCCTACTGTCGTTGTTGCAATTGGCCGTCCCCGCTGTAACCTCTTGACCCGCCAACCGTCTTCGACGTAGTTACGCTGACCGGCGACTGCAGATGGAAGCTGACCAGCGTTTCCGTAGGAATCTGGACCTGCTGTCCGCGAGTGACCGCATTGACGCCGGCCCCCACGCCACCGCCAGTGACCGCGCCGATCGCCGCGCCTTTGCCGCCTCCGGCGAGCGCGCCGATAATCGCCCCGACCGCGGCGCCGCCACCGGTCTTGGCGGCCGTGTTCTTTCCCCGGCCGTTGCCCTGCTTGGTAAACGCGTCGGTCACCACATCCACAGGATGATCAACCGTATCGATGCGCGTCAGCTCGATCGATAACTCCGAGCTGCCGGAGAAGTGGGTCGCATCCTTGGCTGTGATGACACGTCCCACCACCGATGCGCCCGACTTTGCCGCAACCATCCCGTCCACGATCAGATCACCCGCCAATGAGCCATGGAAAATCGAGTTCGACTGCGTGGTCGCGCTATCCAGGGTATCGGTCATGCGAATAGGGATCACTGTCCCGGCAGGGATAGTCACCGTCTTGGCCACCGGCGGAGGCGGAGGAGGCGGCGGCGGAGGTACGACCTGCACTGGCTCCTGGGGAGGAGGGGCTGCAACCGGCGGAGGAGGGGGTGGGGGAGCAACTTGGGCTACTTCCTTGTGCCGCCGTTCCGGTGCCGGCTTGGCAGGCACCGCCTTCTCCGCTCGCGAAGGCGCCACGACGAGGTTGTTGACCACCGTCCTTACCCCATCGACCGAAGCGCTGTCGGCGGCCGCCAGGGCGCGGGAAGCGTCATTCTCTACTTTGCCGTTCAGGGTAGCCACCCCGTTGGCTACGCTCACCTGGATGTTCTGGCCTGTAAGCGCCGACTCGGCCGTGATCTTTGCCTGAATGTCACTGCCAATCTGCTGGTCGCTTCGTGGGGGTGGGGGCGCTGGCTGTGTCGCCGGGGCTGGCTGCTGTGCCGCCGCCGGGGGCTGTTCTGCAGGTTGGAACGGGTTCTTGCAGCCCGACGAGCCCAGAACCACGAAACCGGTCAAAACCGCCAATGCAACGCTGTGCCGACTAAGAAAATCAGTCCTCATGGGGAAACCCTCGGTTTTCGACATCTCTTACACCTGCTCTCTCTTATTGACGCGGGAAACTTGGAACAGGCTCGCACGCTGCGCGCGAATACTGCATCCCATGATTGTTGCCGAGTAGTCAGTGGCTTGGCAAAGCATCTTGTGCCGGAGCACTTTACTATTGCTGTACGCGAGAAAGCTGGATCGCGTACTGGTAAAAGTGCTCAAGTATCCGGGTGCTAAACCCGCCCAGGTGGGCGGAAGCAGTATATTGAAATGAGCTCAGCATGATAAGGGGAACAACCATGTCAGACGAAATTGAAGACAGCGGCGGTGGAAGTGGTTTCGGTTGGTTTCTGGTCGGGCTTGGAATAGGCGCGGCGCTCGGGGTACTTTACGCTCCTCAATCGGGGACGGAAACCCGTGAAAGCCTGGCCGAGAGTGCGCGTGAACGCGCCGAATACCTGAAGCAGAAATCCAGAGAAGCGGCGGCACAGGTCAACACCTACGTCGACTCCGGCAGGGAGCAGTTCGGCGACTACGTCGAGCGGGGTAAGCAGGCGGTGGCTTCGGGCCGTTCCCAGGTTGAGGATTACGTCGAGCGCGGCCGTAAAGTAGTCGCCAAGCACGCCAGCAAGGTGTCAGCTGCGGTGGATGCGGGCAAGAACGCGTATGCAGCGACGACGTCGCCGGTCGACGGGCAGATTTAACGCAAGGAAATGGACAAATCCACGCAGACTCTGTTAGTCGTGTTCATCGCCATTGCCGCGTTCAGCATCCTGATGCAAGCCGGCTTCACGCTTGCGATCTTCATCGGCGCCCGCAAGGCGCAGAAAAAGATCACGGCGCTGGCTGATGACGTGCGTCTGCACGCCTTGCCCGTAATCATATCGTCGCGTGAAGTCATCCAGGACTTCACGCCCAAATTTAAAACCATCACAGAAAATTTGACCCATGCCAGCGCCACTCTCCGCAGCAAAGCGGACCAGGTGGGGGAAGTGGTAGGAGACGTAACCAACCGGGCGCAGGCTCAGGCTGTGCGGGTGGACGGTATGGTCAAGGGCACGCTCGACCAGCTTACCTTCGCCGTCCACGCCATTGAGCATGGGATTGCGGCCCCAGTCCGCCAGGTGAACGGCATCATCAATGGTTTGCGCGCGGGGGTCGACGTGATGCGTAAAAAGACCCCCAGCAACCATCTGGATTCTGAAGACGATCTGTTCGTTTAGAAAACTTGGGTACAGGTTTGTCGGTGAAGGGTGCGGCCTGCCTCGCCGCAGCGAGCATTAGGCCGTACATCAATGCTTTGCAACGAATTCGGCTTTAGCCGCTCAGGGCTGCTTCTAATCCGCAGGTCTAAATGATCCAGCCGCCGCCGATCACCTCGTCGGCAGCGTAGAAGACCGCCGCCTGGCCTGGGGTAACGGCGCGAACCGGCTCATCGAAACGCACTTCAACTTCATCGTCACCGGTTTGCCTGAGCGTCGCCCATGCCGGTTCGTGACGGTGACGGATCTTCACCTGCGCTCGCATCTCGCCCTGCAGTCCCGCGATCGAGATCCAGTTCAGCCTCTGCGCCCGCAGCGCATCGCGCATCAATTCCTGCTCCGCTCCTATCGTCACCTGCTTGCGCTCGCGATCGATCGAGATCACATAAAGCGGAGATGGGGAGGCCAAACCGAGCCCCTTGCGCTGCCCAACCGTAAAGTTGTGCACCCCCTCGTGCCTGCCCCGGGCCTGGCCGCCGGCCGAAACCAGCTCCCCGGCGGTGTCCGGCACTGCTTCGCCCTGCTCTTCAAGATAGGCATCGATGAAGCGCTTGTAGTCGCCCCCGGGAATGAAGCAAATCTCCTGCGAATCGGGCTTATTCGCCAGCGCCAGGCCGTATCCATGCGCCCGCTCGCGCACTTCGGGCTTGGTGAACTCGCCTAGAGGGAAGAGAGTACGGGCCAGCTGCTCCTGGGTCAGGCCGAAAAGAAAATAGGTCTGGTCCTTGCTGGCATCCGCCGGCCGCTTCAGTATCCAGCGCCCTCGCTTGGGGTCGTATTCGTTGCGCGCATAGTGGCCGGTGGCAATCTGGTCTGCCCCGATCTGCCTGGCGGTCAGAAGCAACTGGTCGAACTTCAGGTGGTTGTTGCACAGGCTGCAGGGAATGGGCGTTCGCCCGGCCAGATATTCATCGACGAAGGGGCGGATCACATCCCGCTCGAAGCGCTCCTGGTGGTTTACCACGTAATAGGGAATCGACAGCATCTCCGCCACCCGGCGTGCGTCGTAGACGTCGTCGATCGAGCAGCAGCGGCCCTGCACCTGCTCCGGCATCCCCTCCTGATCCGCGAGCCGGCGCTGGTTCCACAACTGCATGGTGAGGCCGACCAGGACATGTCCTTCGGCCTTAAGCATGGCCGCAACCGTAGACGAGTCCACACCACCCGACATGGCTACCGCGATCGTCACAGGCTCACCGCGGAAAGTTCCCGCAACCGGGCCACTTGTGATGCGACTAACTCGATCGCCTGCTCGATCTCTTCCTCGGTCGTCTGCCGGTGCAGGCTCAGGCGCAGGCTGCTGCGGGCCCGCTCGGGGGAAAGCCCCATCGCCTCCAGCACGTGAGAGGGCTCACTGGCGCCAGAGGAACAAGCAGCGCCACTCGAAACAGCCAAACCCTTGAGGTCAAGCGCAATCACCAGCGCCTCACCGTCGAGCGAATCAAACCACAGGTTGGAAGTGTTCGCCACCCGGTCCGCCTCACCGCCATTTACTCCACTTGCCTGCTCTAACAAACCCGTCTCCAGCCGGTCCCGTAAGGCGCGCATCCGCGCCGCCGCGCCGCTGCGCAGCCCTTCCATCGCGCATTCCGCGGCCTTGCCTAGGCCCACGATCCCGGCAACATTCTCGGTGCCCGCCCGGCGCTGCCGCTCATGGGCGCCCCCCGCCGACATCGGCTCCAGGCGCGTGCCCCGGCGAACGAAGAGAGCCCCGGTTCCCTGGGGTGCATGCATCTTGTGACCGGAAATCGTCAGCAGCTGGCAGCCAATCGAATCCACATCAATCGGCAGCTTACCCGCAGCCTGCACCGCGTCGACATGGAAGCGGACGCTGGCATCACCCGCAATCCTGCCGATCGCCTCCACCGGCTGTAAAGCGCCGGTTTCATTGTTGGCCAGCATCACGCTGATCAGCTTAGTGTTAGGCCGCAACGCGCGGCGCACATCCTCGGCCGCCACTACGCCTTGGCCATTGACCTGCAAAAAGTCCACCTCGACACCGCGATCGCCCAGTCTTTCGACAGCATGCAGCACCGCATGGTGTTCCACGGCAGTGGTGATGACATGATCCCCGCGCCCGGCCGAGCCAAATATAGCCAGGTTATCGCTCTCGGTCCCCCCGCTGGTGAACACAATCTCTCCTGGGCGGCATCCCAGGAACCGGGCAACGCTGGCCCGCGCCTGCTCCACTGCGGAACGCGCCTGCTGGCCCTCCTGGTGGATAGACGAGGCGTTGCCAAACCGCTCCAGCAAAAACGGGCGCATAGCCTCCAGCACCTCGGGCAGCAGAGGTGTAGTGGCATTCGCATCCAGGTAAATTCGCCGCACACCCCTATTCTACGGGAACAGGGCTGCCTCCCTTCCGCGGCCGATGGGTGCCCCATATCCCCGATTTCCTGCGAAGCCTATTGGTTCCGCAAACTTCATGCGCCTTCGCTCGCTTTTCGCGAGAATGTGGGGTACCTTGAACCTCCACCTTTTTTGTCCAGTTTTGTCCACGACGAATAAGATCTGGACGGGTGCCGCCCCAGCGTGGGACGAAGAAGAAGGGCGAAGCCCAACCATTGCCTTCAGTACGAGACGCAGTTGTTCACCCAAACCTGCTAGGCTTTCCTCTGCAAAGCGCGTCTGCGCTTAAGGAAGGTCTAAGGTGAACCTCAAATCCCGTATCACTATTTTCGCCGCATTTACCCTAACCACTTTGCTCATCACGCCAGCCTTCGCCGCGAATGCAGACATCCCCGTAGTTCTCGCCGCCGCGCAGGCATCTCCGGCGCAAGCCTTCGGCAAGCTTGTCAGCGGCCAGGAAGGGGAGGTAGTCGCTGCCGCGGAAGCCATGCCCGCGGACAAGTACAACTTTGCGCCCACCAACGGCGACTTCAAGGGAGTACGCACCTTCGCCCAGCAGGTCACCCACATCGCCGAAGCGCAATACTATTTTTTCGGCGGATTCGGTATCAAGCCAACCGTTGACCCAAAATCGCTGAACAAATTAACCAGCAAAGACGAGATCGTGAAAGCTCTGAAAGACTCCTTTGCCTTTGCCCACCAGGCAACGGAAACCATGACGGAGCAAAATGCATTCGAGCAGATCGAGGAACGGGATGGGGCCAACACCCGAGCTACCATTACAGCCTTTTCGTTGGCCCACACCAATGATCACTACGGACAAATGGTCGAATACCTGCGCATGAACGGGATCGTCCCGCCGGCCAGCCGCAAGTAGGCCACACACTAACGGTCAACAAATTTTGGGTGCCCCATGTCTCGCACGTTTTTGTTCGGGATGTGGGGAGCCTACCGCTTCTCGACCGGAACGTACTTCACCGGATATTCCGGACCAATGTACTCAGCCCGCGGCCGGATCAGCCGATTGTCATCCAGCTGCTCGATGACGTGGGCCGCCCACCCGGAAATCCTGCTCACCGCAAAGATCGGAGTGAAAAGGTCCAGGTCGATGCCCAGCATGGTGTAAGTCGAAGCTGAATAAAAATCCACATTTGCATTGAGTTTCTTTTCCGCCAGGATGTACTTTTCGATAGCCCGCGACATCTTGAACCACTTTGCGTTTCCCGACGACTCCCCCAGCTCTTCTGACATCTTGCGCAGGTGGGTCGCCCGTGGATCCTCAGTGTGGTACACCCGGTGGCCGAAACCGGAAATCTTCTTTTTCTGCGCCAGCAGCTTGGCCACGTAATCGACCGGGTCCGCGCCCTCATTGTCGATGGCGAACAGCATGCGCATCACCGCCTCATTGGCCCCGCCATGTAGCGGACCCTTGAGGGCGCCAATAGCGCCGGTAATAGCGGAGTGAATATCGGAGAGGGTGGCGGCGATCACCCGGGCGGCAAAGGTAGAGGCATTCAACTCGTGGTCGGCATGGAGAATAAGGGCTACGTCGAAGGTTTTCGTCGCAGTCACGGAAGGCTTTTCACCGTTCAGCATCCACAGAAAGTTTGCCGCGTGACTCAGGGACTTGTCCGGCTCAACCACCGCCTTGCCTTTGCGCAGGCGGTCATAGGCCGCCACCAGCATGGCAATCTGCGAAGTCAGGCGAAAACTCTTGCGGACGTTGGCGTCGTGCTCGTTGTCGCTCTCGTCCGGATCATAAAAACTCAGAGCGGAAACAGCGGTACGAAGCACTTCCATCGGGGTCGCACTTTTGGGGAAGGAGCGGAGCAGGTCGATGATCTTGGGGTCTAGCTGGCGAGCATCGGCCAGACGTTTGCTGAAGTCCTCCAATTCCGCCCGGCGGGGAAGCCGTCCAAACCACAAGAGATAAGCGGTTTCTTCGAAAGTCGACTTCTCGGCCAATTCATGGATGTCAATCCCGCGGTATGCCAGCACTCCAGCGTCGCCATCGATCCAGCAGATGCCTGAGTTGGCCGCGACCACCCCTGCAAGTCCCTTGCCCACCACCGCCGTAGACATACTGAACGCTCCTCTTATTCCTCTTAGATGCCCCGAGTTGCCCGGTTCCTGCCGGCTGCTTTCCTGCTACTTCAAGGGGGATTTACTGGTGGTGACAAAACACTCATTCTCCAGCCTGGCCGGTCTGTCTGTTTATAGCGCAGCGCTCTGAATCTTGTCACTTAGACGGAAATCAGACCATGAGGGTCTCGATCCCACGCCGCTCAACGCCCGGGAACAAAAGCGGCGAGCGACGCGGCGGGCGGGATGCCCTCGAGCAATTGCCGTACGATCAGGCCGGTTGCCGGCGCCAATAGGATCCCATTACGAAAGTGTCCCGTCGCGACCCAGCAATGCGGCTGCCCGGCGCCGCCAATCAGCGGTAGGCCATCGCTACTGCCCGGCCGCAGCCCGGTCCAGCTTTCGACCACGAGGGCCGAAGCGATTGGGGGCCAGAGCTTCGCCGCCTGGGCGCGTAGCCCCTCCACCACCAAAGGATCCACTCGCCGGTCGAATCCCACCCGCTCGACCGTTGCCCCGATCACGATTAGCCCATCCCCTCGTGGCACCAGGTAAACCTCGGGCGTCCGTAAAACGTAACTGAGATCGACGGGCGGGTTGAGGCGGACAGCAAAAATCTGTCCCTTCCAGGGTTCTACCCCTGCGCCGGGTTGGCGCTCAAGGTCCGGGTGCTTTACTTTGCCCGCCCAAGCTCCGCAACAATTCACGAAAGCGCCCGCGCTCACCGTCCCGCTCCGTGTTGTGATCTGGACTGAGTCCCCATGGCTACGGACAGCGAGCACTTCCGTTTCCTCTTGCAAATCCACCCCTGCCGCGGTGGCAGCCAGGGGAAGCGCCGCGCAAAGATCCCGCGGATCGAGGCTCGTTTCCTCCAGCCAGAAAAAAGAACGTCCCTCTGTTGTCAATCCGGGAACCCGCCTTTGTGTCTCTTCCGCGCTCAAGGCAACGCAGCAGTCGTTGCCCCCGTCGGTCATAAGTGACGCCCGGGTGCGCAGGCGCACAGCGCGCCCCGAAAGCCCTTCAATGGTGCTGAGGTATTCCGGGTAAAGGCTGATGCTCAGTTCGGCGAGTCCGGCTAGCTCTGCCGGGTGGGCGGGGTCATGGGCCGACAACATCCCGGCCGCGGCCCACGAGGCCTCGGACATGGCGCGGCCCTTCTCCAGGACGCGGACCCGGAAGCCGTTTCTCGCCATTTCGAGCGCAGTGGTGAGCCCGATGATACCCCCTCCGGCGACGATGACATCCACAGTCTCCACCCGTCCATTGTAGGATGAGGAAATACACAGCGTCCGCAGTCAAAGAGAGGCAGATCGCATGAGCGACGAAAGCTTGGATATGGTCGAACGAACCCACTCGGGAGTTTTTATAGCCCTGGTTGGCTTTGCTGTTATGGCGTCCGCAGGCGCGCTGATCTGGAGCTACACCCTGGAAACCCGTCTGGAAAAATCTCAGACCGCGCTGGTGAACGCACAACAGCAAAACGACAAGCTGGCCGAGAGCCTGAACGAGACCAACGCCAAGCTGCGCGTGACCTCCGAAACCCTGGGTCAGAGCGTGGGCCTTACCCAGCGGCAACTGGAAGCGCGCGCCAGCGAATTCCTCAAGCGGCAGCAGGCGGAGACCGCCCGCCTGGAGAAAGAACAACAGGCAGCGCAGGCGGAAGCCCAGAAACAGATTGGTGCAGTCTCGAGCGACGTCACATCCGTCAAGACCGATGTCGGTGGCGTAAAGACAGACGTCGCCGCGACCAAGACTGAGTTGGCAAACGCCGAAAGCCAATTGAAGAGAGTGACTGGCGACCTCGGCGTGACCAGCGGCTTGGTCGCGACCAACGCCAAGGAACTCGATATCCTCAAGCATAAGGGTGATCGAAACTATTACGATTTGAACCTGACCAAGGGAGCCAAGCCGACCCCCATCTCAGGCATTAGCCTGTCTTTGAAGAAGGCAGACACCAAGCACTCGAAGTACACCTTGCTGGTGGAATCGGACGACAAGAAAATTGAGAAAAAGGACAAGAACCTGGACGAGCCGGTTCAGTTCTACACCGGCAAAGACAAGCTCCTCTACGAGCTGGTAATCAACACCATCAACAAGAACCAGGTAATTGGCTACCTGGCGACCCCCAAGAACGCACCCGCACCTATGACGCCGTAGACGCCCGTTAGGGATAACAAAATTTATTGCAACACAAGAATTGTCTCCCGAACGGAGCGTACCCGGATTTCCTGCCACTGCGCTCCACAAGGCCGCGTGTGCACCTTTCCGTAGAGAAAGGCGCATGAAGCGCACCAACACCAACAGGAAATCCGGGTAGCGTAGTGAAGGGATCTGCGGTTTTCTTTTTACTGCCGAGGGAGGAGCACTTCCAGGTTCTTTTGGTGCATAAACGAGACCACCACTTTAGCCGTCTGCAGCGTATCCCATTGTTCCTTGGTAATCGGAAAGTTGAAGATAGCCAGTCCCTGGACAGATTGCCCCGGAGTCAACGTGATGTCGCGATGGATCGAATCCCCCCGCAGGTAACTCAAGGAAGGGTAGGCCTGGAAGACCCGCTCCATATCCTTATCGCCGGCGGTTACATTCACCTGTTCCGAACCATCTGGCAACTTGATGGCGGCAGAAACATCTTGCAGGAAAAGCGGAATATCGGTCTGATTCCTCACTCGGATCTTGGCCAGTATCAGCAGCTGATCGTAATACTCGCCGGTGCCTTGCATCCCGGTCTCACCCCCGCCCCCGTTATTGATCAGGGTGTGCACCGGGTATAGAGTCATGGTTAAGACTTCTCCGGCGGCGACCGGAGGTTTTTGCCCCAGGTAAACATAAAGCCCCAGGGCGATGCTCACCACGATGGCGGCGATGACGATGGTTTTGAGAGCGCTTCGGAAAGGGTGTGGCGGATCGACCTGCGCCAGATTGGGTCCGGGTCCCAAAACTTCCGAGGTTTCAGCAGATTCGGTCACTTCGCTCACTGTGGAGAAATTCTAGCCTATTATTCGGACCGGGATAAGTTACTAAAGAGGCCCTCGTGCCTTGACGTGGTATAGACAGGGTATGTTGGAATGCACGTGGAGCGGCCGGGGTGGTTGATGATTTTGCGGACCCGGTGGTCAAGTTCCTCTACACTAAGTCTTAAAGGCATGAGAATACTCATTACCGGCAAAAACGGACAGGTAGGGACTGAGCTCTCCCGCCTGTACCACTCCCGTAGCGATGTGGTTTTGGCCGGTCGCGACGAATGCGATCTCAGCCGCGAGCAGTCCATTCGGGACGTAGTTGGGCGAGTCAGGCCCACCGTCATCATCAACGCGGCTGCTTACACCGCAGTTGACCAGGCTGAGAAAGAACCTGAACTTTGCTTCACCATTAACGCCGACGCTCCTGGGGTTCTGGCACAGGAAGCCGCCCGGCTTGACGCCCTCTTGATTCACTACTCGACTGACTATGTCTTCGACGGAGAAAAGTCAGGGCCTTATCTTGAGCGTGATCCGATCAACCCGATAAACGTTTATGGAGCGTCGAAGGCGGCGGGGGAGGCGGCGATCGCGGAGGCGGGGGGCCATTATCTGGTGCTCCGCACCAGTTGGGTTTATGGCGCGCACGGGAAAAACTTTCTTCGCACCATGCTCCGCCTGGGCGCCGAGCGATCCGAGCTCCGGGTGGTAGACGATCAGGTCGGCGCTCCCACTTCAGCCGCTGCGATCGCCGCGGCAACCGCGCGCTTGCTGGAACAATGCGAACAAAACGCCCAGGACATTGTGCCCGGCCTCTACCACATGACTGCAGCCGGCTCAACCTCGTGGTGTGGCTTTGCGCGCGCCATTTTTGGTGCAAGTGCCCTTGGTAACAAACCTCGGGTGCAACCCATTCCGTCCTCTGACTATCCAACTCCTGCCAGAAGGCCAGCCAATTCAGTGCTCGCCAATGACAAATTCGCGCACATTTTTGGTTTCCGGCTGCCGGACTGGCAGCAGCAACTGGACGAGGTATTAGCCGGGATGCAGGTCGCGAGCTGAAAACTTGAACACAGAAACAAATGAGGTTAATGGATGAAGGCAGCAGCGACCACGATTGCGGATGTGCAAATTCTTGAACCCATGGTTTTCGAAGATAGCAGGGGTTCCTTTTTCGAAAGCTACAACGAGCGGGTTCTGTCGGAACTGGGCATCGTGGGGCCCTTCGTTCAGGACAATCAATCTTTCTCTTACAAGGACGTGGTACGCGGGCTCCATTATCAGATCAAGCAGCCCCAGGGAAAGCTCATCCGATGTCTTAGCGGAGAAATCTTCGACGTCGCCGTCGATCTCCGCCGCAATTCACCCACCTTCTGCAAGTGGGTAGGGGAAACGCTGAGTGCCAGCAATCGCCAGATGCTTTGGATCCCTCCCGGATTTGCCCACGGTTTCATGGTCCTTTCCGATGGTGCGGAGGTTCTCTACAAGGCGACTGATTTTTACGCTCCGCAACATGAGCGAACCATTCTGTGGAACGACCCCACTCTTCAAATTGAATGGCCTGGCATGAACCGGGCAATCCTCTCCGCAAAGGATCTGGCCGGATTAACTCTGGATCACGCCGCAGTCTACGAACAACAGATTCAGCCAAAGAAGAAAGCAGCCGTCCAAACCGTCATCAGGTAACGTCAACCTTCTCGGAACAGAGAAATTTGGGGCGCTCCCCGATTTCCTGTGAAGACTACTGGGTCCGGTGAACTTCATGCGGCTTTCCTCACAGAAAGCCGCACATGCAGTCTTCTTCATTGCCACCCGTAGGAAATTCGGGTATCTCGCGTTCTTTGCCAGATGTGGGATGGAATGCAGGTAGCTCCTCGTTTCCCCTCTAGAACAAATCATTCAGCGCCTGCGCCGTTCTCTTCATCTCGTATCGTGCGCGAAAGCAAGCCAGGCCATTGCTCACCATGCGCCGGCGCTCTTCCGGCTGCATCGCAAGCAAGGCTGCCATGGAGCGGTACGTCCCTTCGGCGGTATCGGCGTTCACAATACCGGCCTCATCGTGGGCGATATCCGGCCATATATTTACCTTGTCGGAAATAAGCACGGGCAGCTCGCAAGCCAGAGCCTCTACCACCGCGACCCCGAAGTTCTCCTGGTGCGAGGGAAGCACAAATGCTTCGGCGGCGTGGAAGGCGCCCCATTTCAAATCGCCCTCCAGCATCCCTGTCCAATGCACGCGGCTATGAATACCGAGGCGCCTTGCCTGTGTTTCCAATTCAGGCCGCAATCCTCCTTCATCCGGACCCGCGATGACCAGATCCAGATCCGGATGCGCCGGCGCCACGCGGCCCAGGGCTTCCAGTAGCAAATCGCATCCCTTCTTGCTGTGGATACGCGAGAGAAAGAGAAAAAACCTATGCTGACGCAAGCCAGGGTACTGGGTGAGAAAGATCTCCCGTTGCGTCGCGGGATCGCCGGGAGGCTCCGAGGTGCCGAAGGAAACCACCACCGAATTCCACCGCCGTGGCCAGAACGTCTCCGCAGCCGAGTCACGCTCGATCGGAGTAGTGAAGCAAACTGCCCGGGCATCCCGCAGTACGCGATACTCCCGCGCCACCCAATACACCTGCTTCTTGAGATGCTTCAAGGGAAAGGCCCGCTTGAAATAGGGGTCCAGCATGCCATGAGGAAACACCACATAAGGAATACGCTGGCGAACCATGCGGTAGCTGCCATAACCGTGCCATTGCCACAACCCATGGATCACCACGCCGTCGAATCGCTCCAGATTCTCCTTCAACCAAGGCTGCAGCCTGGGCGTATAGCGATAGCTCCCTTGCGCCGGCCCCAGTGCGTGCACCGGAAAACTCTGGCCCTGGACATAGGATTCCGCGGGATCATCCAGGCAAACCAACTCAACTGATCCCGCGCCACTCCGGGCAAGGTGGCGAATGCCCTCAGTCGTCCCTCCTGCTGCCGGAGCGATCGATGCCACCACATGCAGCAGCCGCTTAGGTAGCGGATGAGATTCGTTTGCACCCATGGTCTCAGTCAAGATACCAGCCGCCAGCATAAAATGAGATCACAGGAGCACTCCTTCTTGAAACGAGCTTTGATCACCGGCATCACCGGTCAGGACGGCGCCTATCTCGCCGAGTTCCTTCTAAAGAAGGGGTACGAGGTGCACGGCATCAAGCGCCGTACTTCCTTACTGAACACCAACCGCATCGACCACCTGTACGAGGACCCCCATCAGGAAAGGCGTCGGCTGGTGCTTCACTACGGGGACATGACGGATTCGACCAGCCTGATCCATGTGGTGGAGAAGGTTCAGCCGGACGAGGTCTACAACCTGGCGGCCCAGAGCCATGTGCAGGTATCTTTTGAGGAGCCGGAATACACCGCCAACTCCGATGCTCTGGGTACTCTGCGGCTGCTCGAGGCCATTCGTATTCTCTCCCTCATCGGGAAGGCGCGCTTCTATCAGGCTTCCACGTCTGAGATGTACGGCTTGGTGCAGCAGATACCGCAATCGGAAAAGACTCCCTTCTATCCCCGCTCCCCCTATGGATGTGCCAAGCTGTATGCCCACTGGATCACCATCAACTACCGTGAGTCCTATGGCCTGTATGCCTGCAATGGCATCATGTTCAATCACGAATCGCCCATGCGTGGCGAGACCTTTGTCACCCGCAAGGTGACTCGGGCCATGGCCCGCATCAAGCTCGGCCTGCAGCAGAAGCTCTACCTGGGTAACCTCGATTCCAGGCGCGACTGGGGACATGCCCGCGATTATGTCGAGATGCAGTGGCTGATGTTGCAGCAGCAGCGCCCCACCGATTACGTGATTGCCACCGGCGTGCAATACAGCGTGCGCGATTTTGTCACCATGGCTGCGGCGTGTCTCGACATTCATCTTGAATGGAAGGGAAGGGGCCTCGAAGAGCAGGCCTATGATCAGCATGGCAGCGCTGTGGTGGCGGTTGACCCGCGTTACTTCCGGCCGGCGGAAGTTGAGACCTTGCTGGGCGATTCCACCAAGGCGCGCAAAGAATTGGGCTGGTCGCCGCGGATCGACTTTCGAACTCTGGTCGAAGAAATGGCTACCGAGGACCTGAAGGCCGCCGAACGCGATGCCCTGGTAACCCAGCACGGCTACGCCGCCTATAATTTTCACGAGTCATAAGCGGGGAGCAATCGCCGTGCTGCGGGAGCAAGCCATGAAGAAAGACAGCCTCATTTACGTTGCCGGGCACCGCGGTCTGGTGGGCTCAGCGATCTGTCGCAATCTACGGCAGCAGGGCTTTGAGCGGCTCTTGCTGCGATCGCATGCCGAGCTCGACCTCACCGACTCAGTCGCCGTGCACCGCTTCTTCGAGCAGGAGCGTCCGCATTATGTCTTTCTGGCTGCAGCCAAAGTCGGCGGCATCCTGGCCAACGATCTTTATCCCGCGGACTTTATCCGCGAGAACCTGATCATCCAGACCAACGTGATTGATGCCGCCTACCGCGCCGGCGTCGACCGGCTGTTATTTCTGGGGTCTTCTTGCATCTATCCCAGGCTTTGCCCGCAACCGATCAAGGAGGAGTATCTTCTCACCGGCTCCCTTGAGCCCACCAATCGTCCCTATGCGTTGGCCAAGATTGCAGGCATCGAGATGTGCTGGTCCTACAACCGGCAATTCAAGACGCGTTATCTTTCCGCGATGCCTGCCAATCTCTATGGTCCGGGCGACAATTTCGACCCCCAGAACTCGCATGTGCTGCCCGCCCTGATCCGCAAGGTAGCCGAGGCCAGGGCCCTGGGCCAGAAGCAGATTGTGGTCTGGGGAACGGGCAAGCCGCGCCGCGAGTTGCTATTCAGTGAAGACCTGGCCGAGGCCTGTGTCTTCCTCATGAACCTGGAGCAAGATGCCTATTCCTCCTTGCTCGACGGCGTACCGCTGATCAACATCGGCACTGGCAAGGATGTCACCATACGGGAGCTGGCAGAGCAAGTCTGCGCGGCGCTGGGCTTCACTGGCGACCTGGTCTTCGATACCACCCGCCCCGATGGAACCCCACAAAAACTGCTCGACGTGACCCGTATGCTGAAGCTGGGCTGGCGGCCCAGAACCAGCCTGGTCGAAGGCATTCGGCTGGCCTACGAGGCGGCACGCCCACAGCTGGAAGCCGTAATCACCACGTAACAACCCTCCACCCTGGAGAAACTCCGGTTCTCACGCACACTCTTTAGCCCGTACGTATCTGCTTGAAACACAGGTCCGGCTCTAGCCGCTGAGGGCCGCTATCTAACTCCCAACAGTGACTTTTTTCCGCGGCCCGTAAAGTGTCATTGGTTTTGATTTAGGAAAAAAACAACCCAACCTGCTCCGCCTTAGGTGGCGGAGTCGCTGCGCTCACCACCACGAGACAAAGCAGCGCCGCCATCAATGCCGGAAAGATAGCATCGCGCTGCGCCAGGATGGGTGGCAGATGCCGCTTGACCCCCTCCAAATCCCAGAAGAAGGTAACCAGCGTGCCGGCAGCGATCGCGCTCACCGCGCCCTGGGCATTCGCGCGGCGGCTATAAAACGCCGCCAGGATAACCGGCGTGAGCGCAGCCGAATAAATCGTGTACGCATATAGAGTCTTAGCTAGCACTGAACTGGTGTTGAGTGCCTGGTAGAGCGCCCAGATCCCGAGCATGACCACCACCAACCGCGAAACAATAAGAACTCTCTTGTTCGAAGCCCCGGGCGCCACGTAGCGAGTAAAAACATCGTTGACCAGATTGGTCGAGGGCGAGAACAGGTAGTTGTTGGCGGTGGAGATAATCTTGGCAAACACCGCTCCCATCAGCAGAGCCCCCAGCCACACCGGCAATCCGTGCAGCGCGGTATAGGCGATGATTTCCCGCGGCCGTTGATGAACCTCGCCCGTAGCAAAAATCACCGAGCCGAAGACGGCAAGTGCAGCAATGACTGTTTCCAGAATGACAGTGCCAATAATCCATCCCACGACCGCATTGCGCGCATCTTTCTCCGACTTGGCGGAGAAAAACTTCTGGTACATGGATTGGTTACCCAACATCAGCAGCATCGTAGGCAAAAAAAGTTCAAACGCCTGGGCCAGGTTGAAGTCTCCCAGCACCTGAAAGTGGGTGGCCGGAAGAGCATGGGTGACGCCGACCCAGCCACCGGCCGAGTGCAACACGAAGGGTAAGGAAAGGATCAGCGTAATCGTCGCCAGCAAACCGATCACCACGTCCATGTAAGCCACGGAAGCCATACCGGCGATGGCAGTGAAGACGATGACGAACACGGCAATGATGTACTTGCCCAGGTCCGCGGTGATGACGGTAGGGAAAATCAGATGCAGGATATCCCCGCCGCCGATCAGCTGATAGCTGGTGATCGCGGTGTAGGCAAACAGAATGGCAATCACTCCCAGCACCCGGGCAGTCTGGTTGTACCGGGCCTCCAGCAGGTCAGGGATTGTGAACTGGGCAAACTTGCGTGCTCGCGGCGCGATGAAATAAATCAGCAGCAGCCCGGCCCATCCACCCCCCGCCTGCCACAGCGCAGCAAAGCCGTGTTTGTAAGCATTCTCCGCGCCCCCCAGCAGCGATCCTGAACCGATCCAGGACGACAAAAGAGTAAACACCAGAACGAATGCGGGAAGGGAACGGCCAGCGACCAGGTAATCGGCCTTGGTCCGCGTCTTATTCAGACGCGAAAGCGAAACCGTGAGCAGGCTGAGAACGATAGCGCCGAGCACCCCGGCATACAAAGCATGACTGGACATGGTTGTCCTATAGGTGTACACCGAACAGCTTCTGTTCTAAACCGTAAAGTGTTCAAGCAGCATCCGCTGCACTTCTGCGCCCGTGCGGCCGGCAATACGAATCACTTTGTTTCGCGATCGTTCCCCGGTCACAACCTGGACCGCACCTCGCGGCACGGAGAAAATCCCCGAAAAGAATTCCGCCAGCGCAACATTTGCCCGGCCATCGAGGGGAGGCGCCGAAAGCGAGAGCTTCAGCGCGTCGCCCACGGTGCCGGCAATGGCGGATCGCGCCGCGCGGGGCTGAACCCGCACCACAAACGTAGCGCCCAGAGGGTGGTCTTTGACAGGAATCACTTAGGGTAAGTCCGGGCCCCAAACAACGCAGTGCCGATGCGCACCTGGGTCGCACCCTCGGCGATGGCCACCGGGAAGTCATGCGACATACCCATCGAGAGCTCAGCAAACGAGAGCCGCGGATGCGCCGCCGCCAGCTGCTCGCGCAGAGCACGCAGCTGGGAAAAGTAAGGGCGGACAGCCGACAGATCCTCGAGAAAAGGCGGCACCGTCATGAGCCCGCGAAGCTCCAACGCATCGAGATCTGGCAGACGTTCAAGCAGCAGGGGAAGCTCGGCCGAGTCCGGTTCAAGGCCGGCCTTCGAAGGCTCAGGGCTCAGCTTGATTTCGATCAGCACCGCCAGCCGCCGCCCCAGCCGGGTTGCAGCCTGGTTGAGCCGCTCCGCCAGTGGGACGGAATCGAGCGTGTCCACCGAGCGAAAGAGTTCGGCGGCGCGAGCGGCCTTATTTGATTGCAAGTGGCCAATCAGGTGGAACTCCGCCCCCGGCAGCGAGAGCTGAGCGCATTTCTCCTGAAATTCCTGCACCCGGTTTTCGCCGAACACCCGTATGCCGAGGCCCTCCGCCGCGATAATCGCCGACGCAGGATGCATCTTCGACACCGCCATCAGCGTCACCTCGGCACGGGGCCGCCCGGCCTCGCGGCACGCCGACGCGATCTGCGCTTCGATGCGCTCAAAATTCTCCTTGAGGATTTCCGTCACCGGCCCATGCTCAACGGCCGTGTTCTTCAAGGTATTTCTCCACTTCCAACGCCGCCATGCAGCCGGAGCCGGCTGCAGTAATGGCCTGGCGGTAGCGGCGGTCCTGCACATCGCCGCAAGCGAAGACACCGGGAACGCGGGTGAAAACCTGGTCCGTGGTGCGAATGTAGCCATCATCGTCCAGATCGAGTAAGCCGCGAAACATCTTTGCGTTGGGATCGTGGCCAATGCCCAGGAACATGGCACTTACCGGAAGAGTCGACTCTGCCTGGGTAACCGTGTTGCGCAAGCGCAACCCTTTCACTTCCTTCTGCTCCACGCCCAGCACCTCCTGGACCGCCGTGTTGCTCAGGAACTGTATCTTCTCGTGACCCATGGCGCGATCAAGCATAATGCGCGAAGCGCGGAACTGTTCGCGGCGATGGATCAGCGTCACCTTGGTGGCAAAGCGGGTGAGGAAAAGCGCCTCCTCCATGGCCGAATCGCCGCCGCCAACGACCGCAATGTCCTTGCCGGAAAAGAAAAAGCCGTCGCAAGTGGCGCACGAGCTCACCCCGTGCCCGATCAGCGCCTGCTCGCTGGGCAACCCCAGCCAGCGTGCGGAGGCGCCGCTGGCGATGATCAGCGTGCGCGTGTGCACAGTCTCCTTCCCCAAATGAAGCGCAAGCGGGCGCTTCGAAAAATCAACCGACTGCAGATGACCCATCTGGATATCCGCGCCAAAGCGCGTAGCCTGTAGCTTCATTTTCTCAATCAGGTCTGGACCCTGGATCCCTTCCGGCCAACCCGGAAAGTTTTCGACCAGGGTGGTGATCGAGAGCTGGCCGCCCGGCTCATGGCCTTCGAGCACCAGCGGCTTAAGGTTGGCGCGGGCAGCATAGATAGCAGCCGTAAGACCGGCGCAGCCGGTGCCGAGGATAACGGTGTCGCGGATGTCTTGAGCCATATGGTTAGAGTCTTTGATTCTACCCGGGCGCGAAGGGTGCGTAAGATGGCGGCATGGCAAATCTGACACTTATCTACGGCATGAGGCTGCTTCCCTCCGAGGAAGCGATCGAAGTGGGCGACGCCCTGGTGACGCTCAAGAACGGCAAGCAAGCGCACGTGACCATGCACGTGCTCGAAGGGAGCAGGGAAGAGATCGAAAACCAATTGCGGCAGAGCATCGAGGCTTTTTTCGACTTCTATCCGGAAATCTAGCCGCGTAACCTTTTGTCCCTGGTCTGTATCCTAAAGACAGAGCATCTCAACAACGGAGAGTGTCTGATGGCTGAGATCCCTGCAACTTCGAATGCGCCGGCCCCCCCGCCCGCGGTGAAGAATCTTCCCCGGCGACCCCGGGTGGTGGTTGTCGGTGGCGGCTTCGCCGGCTTGAGCGCCGCCAAAGCGCTGGCCAATCTGGCTGTCGACGTGACCTTGATCGATCGGCGAAACCACCACACCTTCCAGCCTTTGCTCTACCAGGTCGCGCTCGCCGTGCTTTCCCCGGCAGACATCGCTCAGCCCATTCGCTCCATCCTCTCGAAAAAGAAAAATGTCGAAGTATTGATGGATGAAGTCGTGAGCATCGAAGCCGACCAACACTGCGTGCGATTGCACACCGGCGCCAAGCTCGAGTACGACTACCTTATCCTGGGCACCGGCTCGACTCATTCCTACTTCGGCAAGGATGATTGGGCGCAATATGCGCCTGGGCTCAAGACCGTCGAGGATGCGACCGAGATCCGCCGCCGCGTGTTACTGGCCTTTGAGCTGGCGGAGCGGGAGATGGTCGAGACCGGCGCCCATCCCCAGCTAAACTTTGTCATCATCGGCGGAGGTCCCACCGGGGTCGAATTGGCCGGCGCCATCAGCGACATCTCGAAGCTCTACATGCGCCACGATTTCCGCCACATCGATCCCGCACGGGCACGGGTGATCCTGATCGAGGGCTCCCCTCGCATTCTGGCGGCGTACCCGAAAGACCTGTCCGAGAAAGCCGTCAGGCAGCTGGCGCAGTTGGGCGTCGAAGTCCACGCCGGGCAAAGCGTGAGCGACGTAAAGCCCGGCTACGTCATGGTCGGCGGCAAGCGCATCGACGCTGTGGTCACGTTGTGGGCAGCTGGCGTCCAGGCCTCGCCTCTGGGCAAAATGCTGGGCACGCCCACCGACAAGCGGGGCTGTGCCATTGTCGACCTTTACCTGAATCCACCCGGTCATCCGGAAATCTTTGTATGCGGAGATTTGGCCCATGTGGAAGAAGCGGGCCGCCCCACCCCCGGCGTGGCCCAACCGGCGATGCAGATGGGCCGCCACGCAGCGCGGATGATCGCCCAGGATATGGCAGGCAAGCCACGAACCCGATTTCACTATTTCGATAAGGGTGACATGGCCACCATCGGCCGCCACGCGGCCGTCGCCAACGTACAATGGCCCTTCAAGGCGCATTGGCAGGGAACCCTGGCGTGGCTCGCCTGGGTCTCGGTCCATCTTTTCTTCCTGGTTGGCTTTCGCAATCGCCTGGCCGTCTTTTTTTCCTGGGCCTGGACTTACCTGACCTTCAACCGTGGCGCACGCCTGATCACCGGCAGCCCGCTGCTCCCGGGTTGGGGGCAGCAGGAAGGCATTCGTCCCCAGGTGATGCGCCCCGTCCTGGACTCCACCTCACCCCTGCTCGGGGTTTCGCAGGCCCATCTCGAGCCCGCGGAGCAGCCAAAGGCCGCGGTCAAATAGTTAGACCGGCACCGGTTGACTGGTGTTTACATTGACGTGGGTAAGCCACCCGAAACGATCCGGCCGCAGCCCATGGGCGATGCCCAGGTATTCCTCCGAGAGCTGCTTGCTGATCGGCCCAACCGTGCCGTCGCCGATGGGAATACGATCCACCGAGCGAATGGGGTGCACCTCGGCCGCTGTCCCGGTGAAGAACGCCTCGTCGGCAATGTACAGCAATTCCCGCGGCATGGCCTGTTCCACCACAGGAATCCCAAGATGGCGCGCCATGGTCAGCACCGAATCGCGGGTGATCCCGGACAGCACCGAATTGGCCAGAGGCGTGGTATAGATCACGCCATTACGCACCACAAACAGATTCTCGCCCGAGCCTTCCGACAGGTTGCCGAAGACATCGAGAGCAATCCCTTCCGAGTAGCCGTTACTATCGGCCTCCATGCGGATGAGCTGCGAGTTCAGATAATTGCCCCCGGCCTTGGCCAGCGCGGGAATAGTATTCGGAGCCATCCGGCTCCAGGACGAGATGCAAACGTCCGCGCCCTCATCCCCGGCGACGTATTTACCCCAGGAGTAGTTGGCAATGAACACTTCGATCGGAGTGCCCTTGGGGCTAACGCCCATTTCTCCGTAGCCGCGCAGCGCGATCGGCCGGATGTAGCAGGGTGCGACGCCGTTACTCTCGACCAGGCCAACCACAGCGCTCGATAGTTGTTCCAGCGAATAGGGCAGGGGCATGCGATAGATCTTGGCTGAATCCAGCAGTCGCTGCATGTGCTCTGGGAGACGAAAGATGGCCGCTCCCTGAGGTTGCGCATAGCAGCGAATTCCTTCAAAAACCGATGAGCCATAGTGCACGACATGACTCATCACATGGATCTGGGCCTTGTCCCACGGAACTAGATTTCCGTTGTGCCAGATCTTGGCGGTGGGCTGGATAGGCATTGAAAGCAACTCCTTGACTGAAGCATCGATTATAACTGGATTGCATGCATGGCCCGGCGAGCATCGCGATCAACACCTTGCATTCGAACTACGTGCGCTTCTCCGTACTGGCCGTCTCTTCCATCTTCTTCCTCGTCGATCCTTTCGCCGCCATTCCCGCCTTCCTCGCCATCACCGCGGGATCCGATCGCAAGCGTCAGCAGCGCATGGCGCGCAAAGGAGCCATCACCTGCCTCATCGTTCTCGTGACCTTCGCCCTGGCCGGCAAACTCATCTTCCGCATGTTCGGCATCACCCTGCCTGCCTTTGAAATCGCCGGCGGAGTCATCCTTCTCCTCATCGGCATCGACATGATCGAAGCCCGTCGCTCTCCGACTCAGGAATCGAGCGACGAGACGGCCGAAGCCACTTCAAAAGAGGACGCCGGCATCGTCCCCCTGGGCATCCCGATGCTTGCCGGCCCGGGAGCAATTTCAAGCGTCATGATCCTGGTAGGCCAAGCCCTGAAGCCCTGGGAGCTGGGAGTGGTCCTGGGCGCCATCACCCTGACCGCCGGCCTGAGCTACACGATCCTGAGCGGAGCGAACCGCGTCCGGGGATGGATGGGCGAATCCGGAATCCGCATCCTGGTCCGCATCATGGGCCTCCTGCTGGTAGCCCTGGCCGTCCAATTCTTCATCAACGGCCTGACCGACCTGGGCGTGATCGCCAAATCCGAATAGCAAACTTCCGTTGGAAATGTTTTCTGACCCTTCCAACAATCAAAGGGTGCCCCATATCTCGCATGTTTTTCGCGACATGTGGGATACCACGAACCTTAACCCTTTTGCCGATTATGCTGCGGAGCCCCCCTTTTCAACAGCATTCCCCCTTTTTGAACAGTCCCCGCCCTTGCGGTTCGGCGAGCGACTTGTTAATCTCGCAAAGGTCGTTGAAATGAACCGCAGCTGAACAAGCGTTAACACCGCCATCAACTTGCTAAATTCAACGAACATTGTTAAGATTAAAAGGTTGCAAGAGTAGGCAGTGGTTACGGTGGAGCTTCGCGGTAGGGTATCAACAGTACCCGGCCGGTCGTAGCGAGCGAAGCGGCAGTTGTTCGACGGGCGAAATCAGCCCATACCGTTCACCTGAACAAGCGCAGGTTTTTGAAATCCGGCTGGACACCGCCGGGCGCTGAAGCGTCCAGGAAATCGGTAGAGAAGGTAAGACCTTCCAGAGCGAACAATCCATTGCGGGTCGAGGGGAACTATCCCTCTTGGGCAAAATTGCCCACCAAGATGCCATGCGCTAAAGCGCACGCATCCTGGGCCGATCTTTCAAATTTGGTGCTGCAAGGGCGCGCAGAGCGGATGAGAAAATTCTCATTGACAGGCTCCAGAAACTTCTATAGTTTCGGTAGGTGCGCTTAAAACACGGTCAACCCGTGTGAATGCAGCGCAACAAGTTCGAGGACACGCAGCTAAGCTGCGGATTCCTTGATCCCAAGCGGACCCCTCAGGGGGACCCCGGCTACGGATCTTTGACAATCAGGTAGAACATGCCAGTCGTGAGAATACGATGAAGTTTGGTTTGATCAATTCTCACAATGTAATGCCTTAAGCAGAATTTCGAGTCTGCTAAGGCTTGGTTCCTCCTTCCCGGACCTCCGTCCTGGGATTGAGGACCATCAGGTTTCAAACGAGAGTTTGATCCTGGCTCAGAATCAACGCTGGCGGCGTGCCTAACACATGCAAGTCGAACGAGAAAGTGGAGCAATCCATGAGTAAAGTGGCGCACGGGTGAGTAACACGTGACTAACCTACCCTTGAGTGGGGGATAACCTAGGGAAACCTGGGCTAATACCGCATAATACCTTCGGGTCAAAGGAGCAATTCGCTTAAGGAGGGGGTCGCGGCCGATTAGTTAGTTGGCGGGGTAATGGCCCACCAAGACTGTGATCGGTATCCGGCCTGAGAGGGCGCACGGACACACTGGAACTGAAACACGGTCCAGACTCCTACGGGAGGCAGCAGTGGGGAATTTTGCGCAATGGGGGAAACCCTGACGCAGCAACGCCGCGTGGAGGATGAAGTCCCTTGGGACGTAAACTCCTTTCGATCGGGACGATTATGACGGTACCGGAAGAAGAAGCCCCGGCTAACTTCGTGCCAGCAGCCGCGGTAATACGAGGGGGGCGAGCGTTGTTCGGAATTATTGGGCGTAAAGGGTGCGTAGGCGGTTTGGTAAGTCTTGTGTGAAATCTTCGGGCTCAACTCGAAGTCTGCATGAGAAACTGCCGGGCTTGAGTATGGGAGAGGTGAGTGGAATTCCCGGTGTAGCGGTGAAATGCGTAGATATCGGGAGGAACACCTGTGGCGAAAGCGGCTCACTGGACCATAACTGACGCTGAGGCACGAAAGCTAGGGGAGCAAACAGGATTAGATACCCTGGTAGTCCTAGCCCTAAACGATGATCGCTTGGTGTGACGGGTACCCAATCCCGCCGTGCCGAAGCTAACGCGTTAAGCGATCCGCCTGGGGAGTACGGTCGCAAGGCTGAAACTCAAAGGAATTGACGGGGGCCCGCACAAGCGGTGGAGCATGTGGTTTAATTCGACGCAACGCGAAGAACCTTACCTGGGCTCGAAATGGAGTGGACCGGAGTAGAAATATTCCTTCCCCGCAAGGGGCTGCTCTATAGGTGCTGCATGGCTGTCGTCAGCTCGTGTCGTGAGATGTTGGGTTAAGTCCCGCAACGAGCGCAACCCTTATTACCAGTTGCCATCATTAAGTTGGGCACTCAGGTGAGACCGCCTCGGATAACGGGGAGGAAGGCGGGGATGACGTCAAGTCCTCATGGCCTTTATGTCCAGGGCTACACACGTGCTACAATGGCCGGTACAAACCGTCGCAAACCCGTGAGGGGGAGCTAATCGGAAAAAGCCGGCCTCAGTTCGGATTGTAGTCTGCAACTCGACTACATGAAGCTGGAATCGCTAGTAATCGCGGATCAGAACGCCGCGGTGAATACGTTCCCGGGCCTTGTACACACCGCCCGTCACATCACGAAAGTGGGTTGTACTAGAAGTCGGTGCGCTAACCGCAAGGAAGCAGCCGCCCAAGGTGTAATTCATGATTGGGGTGAAGTCGTAACAAGGTAGCCGTAGGAGAACCTGCGGCTGGATCACCTCCTTTCTAAGAGAGAACGTCATGGCACTCATCCGCTTCCGCGATAGCGGACCTAAGCCTTTCGGGGCTGTAGGCGCGTATGAGAAGTTGCCATGTACTCCTGAAGTTCTTGTCCCTGACTTGAATTTCAGGAAACCGGTCAAGCCTTCTCTGCTTCTTGTTTAAATTCCATGATGGTCAGGAGCGGCGTAGCTGCTCTGCATGTTCTACCTGGTCCTCGAAAACTTTTCGAGTTATGAGACACTGGCGTAACCAGCGGGCCTGTAGCTCAGTTGGTTAGAGCGCACCCCTGATAAGGGTGAGGTCGGTAGTTCGAATCTACCCAGGCCCACCACTGAAGGTAAGGGGCTGTAGCTCAGCTGGGAGAGCACCTGCTTTGCAAGCAGGGGGTCACCGGTTCGATCCCGGTCAGCTCCACCAACCTCGCTAGCATCTGCTCTGTATGGGTGCCCCATGTTTGCACCGGCAACGCCGGGGCACTACATGGGTTGACAAGACGGGGCGAAGCCTCTTCCGATGTTTCCCATTCTCAACACTCGAACTGTTCAAAGATGAAGGCCCCGATGGGCTTTGATCTTTGAACAGCGCCGCAAGGCAAGCTGTTCGAACCCACCCCAGGGTGGGCACCGGATTAACCTCCGGTGCAACTGGATGTTTGACAACGAAATCGATTGGGTAATTAAAAATTACAAGGCTGAGCAGGCCTTTTCCTGAGTAAGCGCGAAGAGCTGTATCGCAAGTTCGTGTCAGGGATGGGCGTGTTTAGTTGAGTGTCTTTAGGATAATTAAGCGTGTGGACTACCCCTCGCAAGTTGAGGAGTAATCCCATGCAGGCGGCAATACAAAAGAGACTAATTCGAATGAAGCTCTCAGCAAAGTATCGCAGGACGTTTGCACGATCAACGATCTGACTGCTGCGCGAGAGTTAATTCTATGGTCAAGCTACTAAGGGCGCACGGTGGATGCCTTGGCAGAATCAGGCGATGAAGGACGTGGCAAGCTGCGATAAGCTTCGGGGAGCCGCACACAGGCGTTGATCCGGAGATTTCCGAATGGGGAAACCCACTACGGCAAAACCGTAGTACATCCCGCTGAATACATAGGCGGGAATGAGCGAACTCAGGGAAGTGAACCATCTCAGTACCTGAAGGAAAAGAAAGAAACCTCGATTCCGAGAGTAGTGGCGAGCGAAATCGGAATAGCCCAAACCCGTGGCATTTCGGTGTCTCGGGGGTTGTAGGGTCCGCAACAGTAGAGTTACCAATCTGGTGGTTAGTCGAATCCTCTGGAAAGTGGATCCATAGAGCGTGACAGGCGCGTAGACGAAAATCATCCAGACTCGAAGCGGATACCTGAGTAAGGCGGGGCACGTGAAACCCTGCTTGAATCTACGGGGACCATCCCGTAAGGCTAAATACTCGATTCTGACCGATAGTGAACCAGTACCGTGAGGGAAAGGTGAAAAGAACCCCTGCGAGGGGAGTACAAAGTACCTGAAACCGTGTGCCTACAAGCAGTGGGAGGACTATGCCCGCAAGGGAATGTCTGACCGCGTGCCTATTGCATAATGAGCCGGCTAGTTATTCTTGTCAGCAAGGTTAAGCGTAAGCGAGCCGTAGCGAAAGCGAGTCTGAATAGGGCGAATCAGTTGGCAGGAATAGACGCGAAGCGGGATGATCTACCCTTGGCCAGGTTGAAGGTGGGGTAACACCCACTGGAGGACCGAACCGGTGTTTGTTGAAAAAAGCTCGGATGAGCTGAGGGTAGGGGTGAAAGGCTAATCAAATTCCGTGATAGCTCGTTCTCTCCGAAATAGCTTTAGGGCTAGCCTCGGATGATTTGCATTGGTGGTAGAGAACTGGATGGACTAGGGGGCTTTCCGGCTTACTGAATCCAATCAAACTTCGAATGCCAATGACAACCAGTCCGGGAGTCAGACGATGGGGGCTAAGCTTCATCGTCGAGAGGGAAACAGCCCAGACCGCCTGCTAAGGTCCCCAAGTTACAGTTAAGTGGGAAAGGAAGTCGGAACGCTCAGACAGCCAGGAGGTTGGCTTAGAAGCAGCCATCCTTTAAAGAAAGCGTAATAGCTCACTGGTCAAGCGGTCCGGTGCCGACAATATAACGGGGCTAAAACTGTACACCGAAGCAGCGGATGCACACCTATGGTGTGCGTGGTAGGAGAGCATTCTCAACCGCAGCGAAGTCAGACTGAGAAGACTGATGGAGCGTTGAGAAGAGACCCTGCCGGCATAAGTAGCGATAACGGACGTGAGAACCGTCCGCGCCGAAAGTCTAAGGTTTCCTGAGGAAGGTTAATCCGCTCAGGGTTAGGCGGTCCCTAAGGTGAGGCCGAAAGGCGTAGCTGATGGACATCCGGTTAATATTCCGGACCTCCCAATATCTCGTTTGACGATGGGGAGACGCAGAAGGATAAGCAGGGCCTCCTATGGCTATGGGGCTTGATGCGCGTAAGCTGGTTCACCCAGGCAAATCCAGGTGAGCTTAACAGTGAGGCGCAAAACATTAGGGCGTATGCCTGAAAGCTGCTGATTTCACGCTGCCAAGAAAATCCTCTAAGGAGAGAGATTGGGAACCGTACCACAAACCGACACAGGTAGACGAGGAGAATATCCAAAGGCGCTCGAGTGAAAGCTTGTTAAGGAACTCGGCAAATTAGCTCCGTAACTTCGGGAGAAGGAGCGCCCCGGTAGAGTGCAAGCTCGAGGGGGCCGCAGTGAAACGCGTACGGCGACTGTTTAACAAAAACACAGGTCTCTGCTAAGTCGAAAACGACGTATAGGGGCTGACGCCTGCCCGGTGCCGGAAGGTTAAAAGGAGAGGTTAGTCGCAAGGCGAAGCTTTGAATTGAAGCCCCGGTGAACGGCGGCCGTAACTATAACGGTCCTAAGGTAGCGAAATTCCTTGTCGGGTAAGTTCCGACCTGCACGAATGGCGTAACGATCGTACGACTGTCTTAACGAGTTGCTCGGCGAACTTGTAGTACCGGTGAAGATGCCGGTTACCCGCAGCTAGACGGAAAGACCCCGTGCACCTTTACTACACTTTTACTATGAGTTATGGCTCTTGCTGCGCAGGATAGGTGGGAGGCTTTGATACCAGGTTCTCGGACTTGGTGGAGCCAACGGTGAGATACCACCCTGCGAGTGCTGTGATTCTAACCTCCTCCCGTGATCCGGGAGAGGGACATAGTAAGACGGGTAGTTTGACTGGGGCGGTCGCCTCCTAAATTGTAACGGAGGCGCGCGAAGCTACACTCAGGCTGTTTGGAAATCAGCCGTCGAGTGCAAAGGCATAAGTGTGGTTAACTGTAAGACCTACAAGTCGAGCAGATGCGAAAGCAGGCCTTAGTGATCCGGTGGTTCTGTATGGAAGGGCCATCGCTCAACGGATAAAAGGTACGCCGGGGATAACAGGCTGATCGGAGCCAAGAGTTCATATCGACGCTCCGGTTTGGCACCTCGATGTCGGCTCATCGCATCCTGGAGCTGTAGAAGGTTCCAAGGGTTAGGCTGTTCGCCTATTAAAGCGGTACGTGAGCTGGGTTCAGAACGTCGCGAGACAGTTCGGTCCCTATCTGCTGTGGGCGTAGGAGATTTGCGGGGGGCTGTCCTTAGTACGAGAGGACCGGGATGGACGAACCTCTTGTGTTCCAGTTGTCCTGCCAAGGGCACGGCTGGGTAGCGAAGTTCGGTTGTGATAACCGCTGAATGCATATAAGCGGGAAGCACGCCCCAAGATGAGATCTCCCAACCCAAAAGGGTCAAGAAGGGTCCAGGAAGACCACCTGGTTGATAGGCTGGAGGTTGAAGTGCAGTAATGCATGTAGCTTACCAGTACTAATCGCCCGTTCGGCTTGTCCATAGAATTAACTCTGCGCAGTTGTCAGAGAGATATTCAACAAGCCTTGTTATGGATATTTGGCAAGATCTAAACGATCTTCCAGTGATCTAGCCCAATCGGTTTCGTTGTGAAAAATCAGGTTGCATGGCGCCAGCTTGCCGCGCGAGAACCTCAGGAAAACTAGCCTGAACTCGTCGCGACTGCGGGGGAGACCCTCCGCCAAGCGCCCCAAAAGCTCAAAGGTGTGTTTTTACAGCTCGGTTAAGGTTGTCGGAGCACACGCAGGAAGGAAAAAGATCCTGCAGCACACCTAGATTTGCCGGTGACCATACCGCGAGGGTCACACCCGTTCCCATCCCGAACACGGAAGTTAAGCCTCGCTGGGCCGATGGTACTGCACGCGTAAGTGTGTGGGAGCGTAGGTGATTGCCGGCATTAACTAAAGGCCGCCAGGGGAAACCCCGGCGGCCTTTCTATTTGCTACCTCCAAAAGCCCGTACTGGAACCCCTCACTCCGAACCCATTTGTGTCGGAAAAACGCGCTTTTTGAGACCTGGGATCCCCGCAACCAATGCTCTATGGTAAGCGTCCGAAGTTCCCCTCTTGAGCAAATCATGAAGAGTGTGCTGGAAGTGTCCACTTAATTTTAGTGGACACCTATTGTGTGACTAAGCGGCTTTGGAAGGGTCGTTCTGGAGTGAGGAAGCTAAATTCCAGGGCAGGAGTTGCTCGATTTGATTGATGGGGTGTTCGGGGATCTGAGCGAGGACAGTACGAAGGTAGAGAGCCGGATCCAGTGCATTGAGTTTGGCAGTGCCGATCAGACTGTAGAGGGCTGCGGCGCGTTGTCCGCCAGAATCGGATCCCATAAAAAGATAGTTCTTTCGCCCCATGACTACCGCGCGTAAAGACCGTTCCGCCGCACTGTTGTCTATCTCCAGCAATCCATCATCGACGTAGCGTGTCAGAGCCCGCCAGTGGGAGAGCGCGTATCGGATGGCTGCTGCCGTCTCGCTCTTGCTGGAGAGGGAGCCGAGCGCCTTTTCCATCCAGTTCCGAAGACTGTCCAGAAGTGGCCGGGCGCGAGCCTGGCGTACCGTGCAGCGCAGCTCGCGCGGCTTGCCGCGAATCTCTTCTTCGATTCCGTACAGTGCTCCGATGCGCGCCATCGCCTCGGTCGTCGTGGGCGAAGCATGTGCCAGGTGGATGTCATAGAACTTGCGTCTGGCGTGAGCCCAACACGCGACCTCATAGATGGCGCCGTCGCCATAGAGATGATGGAATCCTGAGTAGGCATCGGCCTGCAGTGCGCCTCTGAAATCCTTCAGATGCTGGCGCGGATGTTCGCCCTTACGATCTTTGGAGTATGCAAACCACACCGCCGGTGCGGTCCGATAGCCGGCAGGCCGATCATCACGCACATAGGTCCACAGCCTGGCCGTCTTGGTCTTGCCGTTGCCGGCAGCGAGCACTGGAACGGGGGTGTCATCGGCGTGAATCTTCGACCCTGCCATGACATGGCTTCTGATCTGGTCGACTAACGGCGCGAGCAACTCACTGGCCGCGCCTACCCATCCGGCCAAGGTAGAGCGGCTAAGGTCGATTCCTTCCCGAGCATAAATCTCGGACTGCCGATACAACGGCGAATGATCTGCGTACTTCGATACCAGCACATGCGCCAACAGGCTGGGGCCCGGCAAGCCGTGATCGATCGGCCGTGCCGGAGCAGGTGCTTCCACTACCTGTTCGCAGGCCGCGCAGGCGAACTTCGGCCGCACATGTTGAATCACCTTGTAGGTAGCCGGAATGCGTTCCAGTTGCTCGGATACATCTTCCCCGAACTGACGCAGCGCACCACCACAATCCGGACAGCAGGTGTGCGCGGGAAGATGCGTGATAACTTCACGCGCAAGATCCTCCGGCAAAGGCTTGCGCGGAGCACGAGGCCGAGACTTGGTTGTTGTCGGAGCAGAACTTAGCTGTGCTGCTTCGGTTGCAGCCTGCTCCGTCTCCAGTTCTTCCAGCTGAAACTCAAGCTGTTCCAGCTGCCCCTTCAGCTTCTCACTCTTACTGCCGAAGATCATCCGCCGGTACTTCTCGATAACCAGCTTCAGATGTTCGATCCGCTGATTGCTCGATTCGTGTTGTTGCAGAAACTCGCGGTGCTGGGCGATTACCAACGCCTTTAATGCTTCGACATCAAGCGTATCGAGGTTCGGCAATCGAGCAGAAATCACGACTGCAGTATGCCACGAACAGCGCAGCTGGTAGCTCCCAAAACCCGCATGAATACAGGAGAATCTCTCTTGTCACTCATACCGCCAGCTCGGGTGTCCAGGTTCTCTTGGGGCTACGCCAATCGATGCCTTCCAGCAGCATCGAAAGCTGCGCACGAGTCAGACAAACAGCTCCCTGGGAAGCTTGTGGCCAGATAAAGCGCCCCTTCTCCAGACGCTTGGCGAACAGACAGAGGCCGTCTCCATCGAACCAAAGAAGCTTTACGATGTCACCTCTCCGCCCGCGAAAAACGAACACGTGACCGGAGAATGGCTGCTGCTCCAGAACCGTCTGCACCTGCGCACTCAAACCATCAAAGCCACGGCGCATATCTGTTACGCCGGCCGCAAGCCATATCTTCGTTCCAGTACGGAGTTCGATCACTTGCGCAGGCTCTCCAGGATCGTACGTAGCAAGGATGGATCAGCGCCACTCTCGATGCTGATCACCGCACGGCCCTGAAGCTCGATGTGAATGCATCCAGAGGTCGAATGCGGCTTATCTTCGCCAGACACCACTACCGGAAGCAAAGACGCGGATGCTGAAACCGGCTCCGACAACTCGCCCCGTTCAAAGTCGCGTCGCCACTTGAATACCTGGTTGGCGTTCACCCCGTGAGCTCTAGCCACCAGCGCCACGCTCGCGCCCGGAACCAACGTCAGCTCTACGATCCGACGCTTCTCGGCCACTGACCGCCACCTGCGAACACGACGTTCCGGCACCAATCCCTCTGCCTGGTCCATGACACAAGCCTCAAACCTAAACCCGGCTTGGCGCTAGAGGGGAACTTCGGACGCTTACGCTCTATGATCACCCATGACGTAACCACAGGGGTAGCGTATTCCGCCTCGGACAGGCCCTAACCGCCGTATGCGCACACCCCAACCCGGGGAGAGTTGGTCACCGGCAGGCGCATCTCCGTTTCGCAGGGATGCGTTTCGGCGCACGCAGGGCACAGCCATCCTATCTCTTCCCATGCGCACTGGGCGCAGATCTCCGTTGCCGGCTCCCTCGCGCAAGATTGACACAAAATCACCGGTGGCTCGTTTCTAGCGAGCAACTGTGCCGCGCCTCTGGGCGTACCGTCTGCGCGCAAGCCAGCCACCTTCAACTTCAGCTCCGTGGTCGAGCCGTAGTCATACTCGTAGGATAGGTTCATTCCCACACCGACCACCTGTTTCAATGGCCGCTTCATGCTCAAGTCCCCGTCCATGGGGTCGGACGCATAACGTTCGCCGGCGATCTCAAAGCTGCTCAAGTGGCCGCAACATTCGAGCCAGGTTTCGCGAAGAAAAGTGTCGAGTTTGGCCAGCGTGGCGCCCACCGGCACAGCCAAATGCATCCAGTAAGCCTTGGCACGACGCCCTTCAACCACTATGTGAAAGCTCGGACCAGGAGACAAGCGTGCGCCTTCCAGTTGGCTGCATAGAGATAAATGGCGCATCACGGCCGCGCGATCCACGATCTGATCGCAAAATTGACATCTCCCAGCGGACGCCGGTTTGCTCATGACAAAATCAGTATAGATCTACCTATGGCAAGCAGGAACCAGCCATTGCCGCCGAAAGCCCGCCAGGGGAAACCCAGGCGGCCTTTTCTATTTGTTCAACCTCTATCGTTCATCCCTCGCTGGTGAACACCAGCAACCCCCGTACTTAGCCCAACTGACGAGCAAGATCTGTAGCTCCGTGGAGGATTCGGAGAATGTGTAGCGGATCGGATGCGGGGGTCATAGACGATGATGTAACGCGAGAAGCGGGGCAAAGTCCAAAACCTGACGGGCAGCGATGTCATATCTGGACGAACGTGGCCCGCATAGGGCGTAGAGGCAAGGACCGCGCAAGCGCTATAAATTTCAGCCTCTACCCTGTCCGCTGCGCCTACATTCTCTCGCGCAATGTAGGACCATATTGCGAACAGATCGAGTTCGGCCTCAGAGGTGAGGAAATAGGCACTCACGCCTGGCGCTTTTGCTCAAGGCACGCGCGCTTTCTTTCTGCCATCCTGGCCCGGACGATCGTCTCATCCGCCAATTCGCCGCGCGCCGCGGCTTGCCATCCTTCATCAATCATCTTCGTGAATTTTTCTCGATGAAAGGCGAGCCAGTCCTCGTGCTCGTGTAGCAACCGGACAGCGTGTTCGAGAAATTCATCCACGCTGCGGTAAGGCCCGCGCTGGATGTCCTGGCGTATCAGTCGCTCCAATTCGGCCGGCAGATCAATAGTCACGGGAGTAGTTTAACTCGAACCTGGAGGTATCGCTAAGAACTGCGGCTCGAGATTGTCATGCTCTTCTGTCTTCTCTTACCCTTACTAGATGCCAATACCGCGATTGACAAAATTGTTCAGCTCTCCCCGGCGGAGCGTCTCTCGCTGATTGCGCAGCTCTGGGACAGTCTCGAGCAGCAGCGCCAACCACTGAGCCTGGCGCAAGAGGCCGAACTCAATCGACGTCTTGACTCCCTTGAAGAGGATCGCAGTGGCTTTAGCCACTGCGGGAGTTGCTTATCGCTCCACCGAAGTGCTGAGCAAACAACTCTTGCGCTCGGCGCGCTCCTTCCTCGCTCAACTCGACGGACTTAGCCTTGCTCTTTGGGTCCGAAATGTATCCTTGGGTGTGCAGGCGGTCGAGAGCTTCCCAGTCGTGCCCTTTCCACGCTCGGACGCCTAAGCCATCCTTGAACATCGTCAGCGTTAGTAGTGCCAGCACCATCTCGTCCACTTTGTTCCGATCGTAGTCCATACCCAGCACCTTCTCTTCAGCACGATGTTATCGCTTGAAACCCCGACTGAGGTTGCTAAGGCGTTCGCAGACGCTGAGTAACATCCGGTCCCAGCTGCGCGTAGTGCCGCCCGTTCCAGCTGTAGATCGCTTCCGCCTGGGCTTTCAACGCGCAATGGGCAAGCATCGCGTCATAAACTCCCCCGCCCACGACACCAAGAGCAGCCGCGGCTCCCAACGCCCTGGCATATTCCTCTCCGTCCAGTGACACCAACGAAAGCCGTTCGCAGATGCCGCCGACAAACAGCATGGCCTGTGCTCCGCTGATGCGATGTTTCCCCGGCATGCGGGTCAACGTGGAGAACACTTCGGCCAAACTGTGTGCGCCGCAGCAGCCTGTCGACTTGTCAAATCGGAGGAACAACGCAAGACTGGCCTCGTGGTGAACATGGTCTCCATAAAACACCGGCACCAGAACCGAAGTATCGAAAAACCCTTTCACTCGCCTCCACCCAGGTTAACCGCGTCACGTTCCTCGCGAATCCTTCGCAACATTTCATCAGTGGTAGAAGCCGTCATAGGTTGGCCTGTGCGGAATACCCAAACGCCGTGCTCTTGCGTGAGCGGCCCTGTGCCCCGAACCGGTCGAAGCTTGATCTCTTCGCCGACGCTTTCCAGTTCCAGATCATCGCCGGGCTCCAGGTGCAATTCTTCCCGCAGAGGCTTTGGAATGACGATCCGGCCAGCTTTATCGATAGTGAGGCGAACGTTCATAATGGTAGAATATGCTGGGTCAAACCATGCTTCAATACCATTTCGTTGAACATGCTGGGAGTCCTTACCACGCAAAGGGTATGGGCCAACTCCCCGCAGCGAGCCCGTACATGACGAAGGTCAACTAGATGGTGGCTTTAGCCACTGAGGGAGCTGATTTCCCATTAGCCACCACATCGTGCAATTTATACCATGGTAGAATCGAAGTATAGATTGGTAGAACGTGGGGAGTGGCACCATGGGCCTGAACATAAAGAACGACGAAGCGAACCGGCTTGCCCACGAGCTTGCCGCAGTCACAGGGGAAAGCCTAACCACCGCGGTCACGATCGCGGTACGCGAACGCCTGGATCGGTTGCAGTGGAGCAAGCGCGAACCTTTATCTGAGCGGCTCTTGAAGATTGGCAAGGATTGCGCCCTCCATCTGAAAGAACCCTTCCTGACCGTCGACCACGGGAATCTGCTCTACGACGAGAAGGGACTCCCGAAATGATCGTCGACACTTCCGCGCTGATCGCGATTTTGCGGGATGAGCCAGAGGCGAGGAAGTTTGCGATCGCGATTGCGGATGCGGAGCGGCGCCGTATCTCCGCAGCGAATTATCTTGAGACGGCGATAGTGATTGACGGCAGTCGCGATCCGATTGCGAGCCGCAGTTTCGATGATTTGATACGCGAGGCGCAGATCGCCATCGAGCCCGTGACCGCTGAGCAGGCGAGAGTTGCGCGCGAAGCGTACCGCGATTTCGGCCGCGGCACCGGTCACCCCGCCCGGCTGAACTTTGGGGACTGTTTCGCTTACGCCTTGGCCAAAACCACAGGCGAGCCTTTGCTTTTCAAAGGCGACGATTTTCTTTACGCGGGTATACGCAGAATAGAGTGACCAGGTACTCACTGGTGGCTGCCAAAGTTGGCTATGTCGCGTCCTTCCCGACGCCTATACGGGCTTCAGCCCGCGCATCCCGCCAACCCGGGTCCCCGTGGTCCGCCTCCTCCACGGGACCGCGCAGAACGCACCACCGTCTAACAACGAGTGCTCCCTCGCCACAGGCGAACCAGCCGCACCAACCCCGATGACCACCGCCACCTCCGTCCTTGTTCTGATCCTGCTAACGCTTGCGCCAGCATCGCTTCCCCACGAAACAAATCTGTCATCCCAGCGTAGCGAGGAGGGACCTGCTGTTCCCGCCGCCCTGGTCCGCCGAGCCATCCAAAACCGCGAAGCCGCCGCCAAGACTCACCGCCCCCTCCGCTATCTGCTCCACAAAACCGACGACCATCGCGACACCACCAAAGACATCATTGAAACCGCCCAAGGCGACGTCGCCCGCCTTATCGCCATCAACAACCAGCCGCTGACCGCCGAAGCCAACCAGGCCGAGCTGGACCGGCTCAACACCTTAGCCAACCACCCCGAAATCCAGGAGCATCGTCACCACCGGGAGCAGAAAGATGCAGACCGGGTGAACCGCCTGATGCGCCTCCTGCCCGACGCCTTTCTGTATCGCGACCAGGGGACGTCCCCCTGTCCCACCGGCAAGGGAACCTGCCATCATCTGACCTTCTCTCCCAACCCCAGCTTCGAGCCCCCCGATGTGGAAGCCAACATCTTCCGCGGCCTGGCCGGCGAACTCTGGATCGATCAAGCCCAGGAGCGCCTGACCCGCCTCGACGCCCACGTCATCGCCAACGTAGATTTCGGCTGGGGAATCCTGGGCAAGCTCGACAAAGGGGGAACCATCCAGCTCGAACAATCCGACATCGGCAACCACGACTGGGAACTAACCACCCTGAAGCTGAACCTGACAGGCAAGGCCTTGATGCTCAAGTCGCTGGATATCCACCTGACGGAGCAAGCCACCCATTTCTCCTACGTTCCACCCGGCGTGGACTATCGTAAGGCGATCGAGCTTCTGCAGAGTAGCCTTCCACCATAAGATGAAGACGTTCATGATCGAAACGACATAAAGACAGTACATCTGGCCGCAAGAACTGCGTCCATTCGGGGTTCAGCGAGACGAATAAATTTCCTCAAGAAAGGCATCCACGTCCTGGTCTGCTGGCCACCCGCCCGCAAGGGTTTTCGGGTTCGTGAGCGGCTTCACACCCTGCATCTCGGCTAATTCTTCAATAGATCGTGTGGCAAAGAAATCCTTTCCCTCCCGTTAACAGTGGCTCGATCATACCGATCTTCTCGATGCGGTCAGCATAAAATCATAGCGCCGCAGCCATGCACCACGGCCTTACTATCGTGGCGCGTGATCGAAGCGATGCGGTGTGTAGCCGCATGTCCATTGCAGACTACCAATCGTCCATGATGACGCCAGGGCCAGCGCCACCGACTAGAAGCTGAACTCCTTTGACGAAACGAAATCCACGCTCGCACCCCACATGGACAGATGTTAAGGCAAGGCTCGCCAGCCTTGACCGATTAGGATTAATCGGCCTGATTCATGATCTCTATATTTCCCACAAGGATAACCAGACCTTTCTTCATACCCGCTTTGGCTTGGGCGAGGACGTTCTGAAGCCCTACAAAGAAACGCTGGATCGCTGGCTCTGGCCGGATGTGTTGCGGAACCAGGATACCTCTGTTGCAAAGGCCAAACAGGCCATTTCCGCTTACCGGAAGGCTGTTGGCGAACCTGCCGGACTCGCAGAGCTGATGGTGTTTTATTGCGAAAGTGCTGCTGGTTTCTGCAACGATGTTGGCAACCAGGATGAAGGCTATCTCGATGCTCTGGTCCACATGTTCGAACGGGCTCTCGAGGTTACCCGTCAGCTACCTGCAGCCGACCGCGACGCCCTAATCGCCCGGCTCGACGGTGTGCGCACCATCAGCCACAATCTGGGCTATGGCGTCGGCGATGCCATGGACTCCCTGCTTGCGGATTACGTCAGCACTTGAACGCGAGGCAGCTGGTTCACTCTTGCATAGTATCTCCTGTCACTATATCTCCTCTCTCTCGCACGCATACCGCTTGCTTGGATTTTGTCGTGACGGCCAGAGGAGCGGCCAGCGCGGGAGAGCTTCAACATGCTGCTGCTCACCATCTCGGCGCGGTAGCGCAGGTACTGGCCGCCCGGCCACGTTTCTCGTACCTTTACTAGATGGCCATGCTGTCGAGTTACGAAATAGTTCGCCTTTCCCCGACCGAGCGCCTCTCTCTCATTGCGCAGCTCTTGGACAGCCTCGAACAGCACCACTTGCCACTAAGCCCGGCGCAGGGAGGCCGAACTCGACCGGCGACTTGCCTCTATCCAAGAAGACGGCAGCCAGGCATCTCCTGGCCATCGTTGAAGTCCAAGCTCGAGCAGCACCGTCCATAGTGTCCACGAATCTTGAAGCGTTACGCGGGCCGTCTCTTTTTGGCGGAGGCTGACGGTTTGTCCATGGACTGAGAAGTGACAAGGATGACCGGCTCCTGATCGGGAAATGTCGCAATCATCGTGAGATGACCTCCCATCGCGGCCACCGTGCGCTGTATGGTGGATAGCCGCGGACCTTGGCGGGGACAGACCTTGGCGGGGACAGACGGAAATGACCCTAGCGAATATCCTCTACCCTCGCCTCGCACCAACGTTTTTCTTTTAGGTTATTTCCGTCGGCGCCGCCTCGGCCAGCCAGCGATTTTCATGATGACGCCTTCCGCGATACCGGCAAGGCGCCCGTTACCAGACGGTTTCCAATTTGGCGGAAACGATGCGTCTGTCACGGCTGAGAACCGGCACATCGAAATAAACGGCGGTAGCCGCGATGAACTGTCCGTCTGTCCCCGCCAAGGTCTGTCAAGGCTGACCGCGGTAGCGGTCCAGGATGCTCACCCTCGAACCCGATGAACGTGGTATCCATCAGCGCCGTACCGGTCACGCACGCCTGGATCACGATATCAGTTTTTACTGTATGGTCTTGTGGGGCTTCGAGACTGGCATCCGTGCGTGTCCTGTCAGCAGGAGACCCTAGAAAGAGGTTCCAATGAACATTCCCCGTTCTTTGTTGAGTGTCGCGCTTGCAGCGGCGTTTTCTGCTACTCTTTTGGCCCAACAGGCGCCGAGTGGCTATCACAGCGTTGCCTGCATCAAAGTAAAGCCGGAAAACTCGAGCGAATTCCGCAAATGGTCTGCGGAAGACCTCCACAAATTTGAACAAGCCAGAGTAGATTCGGCTGCGGTCACCACATGGTTTCTGTTGCGGTCTGTCATACCCCAGGGTACTTCGGCGGAGTGTGACTATCTCAGCATTTCAATGTATCCAGGTGCGCCCCCAAAGCCTTTGGATATGGATGAAATGGGTGCGGTGCTGAAAAAGGCGGGGATGACGGTGAGCGCAAAAGAATTTGTGGACCGTCGCAGTTCACTGACCCAGTTGGTTTCAAACAACTTATTCCAGACCAAGATGTTCGTAGGCGCCGCAAAAAAGGGGGACTACTTCATCGTGAATGAAATGAAGGTCTCCAACATGGACGATTACCTGGCCTACGAGAAGAAGGTTTGGCAACCGTTTGCAGAGGCGATGGCAAAGGATGGGGTGAGAACCGGGTGGTCGCTGAACGTGCAGGTTTTGCCGAACGGAAGTGACCTGAAGTTTCAGGCTGTAACCGTGGACGTCTTCCCCAGTTGGGATGCCGTTTATAAAGACATCCCGTTTGCAGATACCTTCAAGAAGGTTCACCCTGATATGGAAGTTGGCACAACCTTCGAGACGTATGAGAAACTTCGGACGATTGTGTCGGCTAACCTGTATCACGTTGCCGATATGGTGTCGTCGACCAAGTAGTGGATGATTCAAGAACGATCGGACGGCAGGAAAGCGCTCATCGCCGTTGTGCGAGTGCAGTGAGATGGATCTAGTAGAGCACACCACCGCGCAATCGCGCTTCCTTGACCTCTGCGCACTGTTCCGCCAGATTGAGCAGACTGGCGGAGCACTGCGGACTGAATCTTATGTAGGTTCGAAGCCAATCTCCTGTGGCCAGATGCTCCCGTTCGCCAGGGCCTGTCACGCCCCGCCTTGAAGTGCGACCTGCAGGGACTAGTTATGCTGTCCCGCCAATGTCTAAGTAAATTCACCCGATCCTGCAGCTCAGAACGATGGGGGTTATTTCGTCCCGCATCAGTCCATAAGCCGTCTCGAGCTGCTTAAGTCGCAATTCTCCGCTCTCTGGGTACCCGCCGCGGTCGCCGGAGAGCTCACGAATTTTTGGCTACGAATCTTTTGGCAAGCTTGAAGACATGGTGGTTTCTCAAGTGAGGTTTGGGGGCGGTATTTCGCGTGTCGAGAAGCGATCCGGCGCTTCAACCTCAATCACCTTGTTCAACATGAAATCAGGATCGTTCCGTTCAAGCAGATACCGCAGTACCGGTTCGATCCGCTCCCATTGCTCCTGACGTGACAGACCGCTTTCACGGAGTACGATCAGGCCGGGATGCACCTCCACGTTCAGGAGCGCCAGAAAGTCTCTTGCGATTGTCGTGATGACGGTCAGGTCATTCTCGTAAGCATAGCGCCATACGGCTGGATCGTTTGCACCGCTGAGTCCGACGTGTGGTACCGCCGCGCCATAGCATCCAAGGGATGCCATGCGCGACACTAATGCCGGAGACAGGTGTTCATCGAGAAGAAATCTCACGCAGGGTTGAATGCCGCCTTCCCGCGACCGAGTTGCAAAGGCTTCCGTGGACGGCCTGGAGGCGGGCTCATGCGAGCGTGAATGGAAGCGAAGGCCAGATCAAGGTCGCCGAGAGCAGAGTAGTCCTCTCGAATCTCCGCCTCGCTGACTCCCTTACGCAACAAGCCTGCGATGTGTTCGAGGGGTATACGCGTCCCCTTGAAGACAGGTTCGCCACTGAGGATTTCGGGATCGGAGACAATCCGATCGACCCCCTTGCGGTACAGATTCACTTTCTGCACAAGCTGCTTACGCAGGGGATGGTAGTGGACCGAAACGGACAGTTCGCCTTTCTTCATCAAGAGATCGGGGCCGCGCATCTGCCACCGCCCGACCGAACCGGAAGATTTGCCCACTAGCTGGCGGAGAGAGTCCTTATCCTCTTTCGGCAGCGAAAATGGAAACTCTGTCAGTAGTTTGATGAACAGCAGTTCGTTCAGATCGAACTCGTAACGGATGGACTTGCCGACACGGGACGATGGTGGCGCGATGGACCGCTTCTCGATCGCCGTCCGAATCGTGCTCTCCGGAATCTCCGCGATCGCAGCTGCTTCGCGTAGAGAGAAACCCTTCTTGTCCATGCCGGTCACCCCTAAATAAATATACCACTATGGGTTGTATATTTAGAGAGGCGTAATGCGCTTTGCGACAGGCTGGTTCTGCGGGTACTATGACACCTTGATTGCGGTTGCCATGCCAGTGTATCGGTCGTTCCCTTTTTTGATCTTCGCGGATGGAGAATTTCCGTGAGCGCTACGCGAACCACAGGTCAGGACGTGTCTACGGAGTAGGCGTCCGCGAGGATTGCCGCAGTTTCCACTGATCGGGTAGCCAGGCGGAGAGTTCACTTATGGGCGCCGACGGCAGGTTCACCAGTAGCTGGGTAAGATACAGTTGCGGGTCTACATCGTGCCGGCGGCAGGTACTTGTCAGGCTGGCCAATATAGATGCGGTTCGACCGCCGCGTGGATTGCCCACAAACAACGAGTTCTTGCGGTTCAACACCACTCGCTTGATCTCCCGCTCGCTGATGTTGTTGTCGATGGGCACCGCTCCATCCAGGCAGAAGGCGTTCAACTCTGTCCATTGGCTCAGCGCGTAGTTCACTGCTTCGGCCATGGGGTGCTTGGGCAACAGCGACTCCTTCCAGCCGAGCAGCTTCTGCCGTAGCTGAATCAGCATGGGCGCAGATTGATTTTGACGTAGGTCAAGCCGCTCCGGCGCGGAAAGCGCCGTGGCCTGCTTCTCGACCGCATATAGCAAACGAATCATCTCGATCGCCTCTCGGGCAATCTCGAGAGAGACGAATGCGGCGACATGATTCCTATTGCAGCAATTCCGGCTACTCGCGGTAACACTCGCGGCGGCAGGGGCCGTGATTGTCCAGAGCTAGGCCATCTTAGGCCGGAACTGCCCACATGGCTGCTATGGGAAGCGCCTTCTGCGCATTGGCAATTTCTGCTTCGATTCGATCCGGTGTTACACGCGACTCGAGAATTAAAGGGATCCACGGAGGGATCAGGCCGGCCACTTGAGCAAAGGCAAGAATGGAAGCAAACGATAGCGGGTCATGGCGGCTGGCGGTGTTGACTTCGCTCACGTGCACCTGACAAAGACGCTTCGAGTGCTCACGCAGTATGCGGTAAGCCTCCGTCATCGTGGTGTCGCATTGCCGTGCATGACCAATATCAAAGCAAAGGCTGGCCTCGGGGAGTCTCTCGAAAATGATGTTGAGCTCTTCCAACGTCCGGCCGATGGGCTTTCTGCGATCCATATTTTCGATGGCGAGCTGCTTCCCGAAAATCTTCCAAGTGGAGAAGTCATGCATCGTATCAGGATGAAGGATGATGGGCCAATCCTTCGGCACAGAGCGTCTCAAGCTGTCGACGATCTCCGCTTCTTGGTCGACAGCAAAGCTGCTTGGCGCGTGGATGGAGATGTACTTGTATGCGGTTAAGGTGAGTGATCCCAGAGCATCCAGCAGAGGTCCTAGCTCTGGATAGCGCAAGGCCGACAACTCGACTGCATCGACTGGCTGGCCCTGCAATTCTTCAAGGGCCAGGCGGAAGTCGGAAAGGGCCAGGGCGCCCGTTGAAAATCCAATAGGCCGCATTAGAAAACTCCGTATCGAATCGTCGCGTTGTAGAGTTCAGATTTCGGATTGAGAAATATCTCTGTCAGTGCTTCCCCAAAGGCACGCCTGATCTCCCGTGCTTCCAAGTAGAGGGGATCGGTCTCCAAGTTTGCAACGTCAAGCTCCTCGAGATGCTCCCTTGGCGATTTGCCATCTGAGGCCACTTGTTCCTCCGCCATCAAGCCGATAAAGCGATCATAAGCGTCGAACAGGTTTTTCAACGGCTCAAATAAAGACTTGTACCGGATCAGCGTGCTGGCAAGTATCTCCAAAGGTGTCTTTCGCAAAATGGGGGGGAGACAGGGGGACAGGATATACCAGTGTGTCGGAGATAGACTTGGCCGAAACTATAATCAACGACTTGCAAGCCTTCGCCGAAGAAGGTTCGCCTGTAAGTTATTGACTATGCGTAGAACGACATTTTCTTTCCGACACACTGATACCTATTCACCGGGCCGAGCCGGACCCAGACCCGGCTGCCCCCGGGGCTGAGGACCGCAGGGCACCCCATGCAAATCAAACCACCGGCAAATCAGCGACGTCTCAGTGAACTCAGGGGTCCACGGCGCGGATTTTCCTCATGAACGGCGTCGCAACAGATGTTGACGACGCGCCCATAGGAATACCCGTTAACCAGACTTCAACCCGACGTCCGCGGTTCGGTAGCTCCGCTCGGTGGAACAGTCGGCCGCGTTTCGCGAGGGATTCCCAGGTTTCCTGCGAACACGGGTAGACCAGACAGCACACGACATCAGCGGAGTTAACAAGGTTGGCGTAGGCAAGCACTTGGAGGAGGTCCTGTCGATGTCGTTCCTGCAATTCGCTGGTTTGCTCGTGCCATGCTGCCTGCTGCAGCTCTTCCCAATGTCGTTTATACTTCGCATCGATGATGAACGACCTCCCCTCCAACTCCAACATCATGTCCGGGACGAGTGAACGCTGCGACCCGAGGTAGGGTGGGTCCCAGGCGAGGGGAGACACCGTCTCCCGCCGGCGCCCGACCTTCAGTGTGCCACCCATCTGGCGAGCAACGCTGCGCATCACCGTCTCGACCCAAGCTTCGAAGAATTGTTCCATCGGCATCGTCCACGGTATGCCTTCAAGATCGCTAAGCCCCGCGAGCCCTCGCTCTTCCACCGTCCAGTCAATTGCCTCCAGGCCCTCGACGAAGCTGTCGGTACGCATCGGGCGTCGTAGCCACATCTGGGTATCCGACTTTTGTGGCCGGCGGCTGGGAACGGCATCGACCTTCCGAAAGAGTGACTCCGCCAGGGCTATCAGCCGGTGGATAAATCCCCCTTGCTCGTGCTGCGTTTCGAGGGATCGCCGCTGTTTTTCTATGGCGAATCGAATGGCTCCCTTCAAATATCGGTCGTCACGCAGGTCGGGAAAGGTGCAGGGCACAGATAGAAAATCGCCCCGCGGCATTTGGCGTGTGGAGTACTGCGTCCAGTCAATGTTTCCTTTGGGGGCCGATCGCGCTTCGGTGGTTAGCTCAAAGCGCCGTTCCATGCGGTCTAGCAAGGCCTTAAGCCGCGCCAACACCATAAAGGATAGTACCCACGGCGGCACCCGCCGTTCGGAGCGCTTCAGAAGCGGCAGTCGAAGAGGCGTGGGACTGATGAGCCACCCCATTTCCGCAAGCATCGGGCCGATGCCAGTCCACGGAAACCGCGGCTGGACCACAAGGCCAAAATCTTGTCTCCCACTCAAGGGGGAGACGAGCGGCACGGCACCGATCGCGCTCCCGGAATCGATATGGAGCAGAACATCTCTCCCGTCGTAGTCCCGCTGGACGCTCACTTGGAGGAGTTGAAAGAGCGGAGCGTTTTGCGTGATGAATTGGTCAGCGAGTCGCGCCGCCTGGGCTGCGGGGTCGGCGGAGGTCTTGCTTCCGAAAAATGCGACCGCTGATTTCGTGACCCGCGTATGATCCCGGAGCTCTAGGCAGATGTCGTTGGTCGGTCGAATCGTCTGCAGCGGCGTATTTCCGCTGATGCGAGGTCGGAAGCCTCGACGACGAGCATTGGCCTTCATAGGCTCTCGAGCCATTGCAGATAGGCGCGAATAGGCTCCGCAAATCCGCTCACGTAGCCCTGCGCCAAGTACTCCGTCAAGAGAGGCACGAGGCTTGTTTTGAGGTTCGTCCTGGCGCGCCCTTCGTCTCCTCCCAAAAAGTAGGAATGCCCTGGCACCAGGGGGAGCGATTCATCCGTCGCGTGCTCAACGAACGTCGACACGAGTTCTCGAAACGCCTTTTGGCTCAACTCGCAACCGTGCTCCTCAACTACCGCCAAGCTTGGCCAGAGCGACAAGAAAGCAAATCGCCGACGAACCGCCACATCAAGGATGGCAATGCTGCGGTCGGCACTGTTCATAGTGCCTAGCACGTGTAGATTGTTCGGGAGTCGCAGTTTTCGCAAGAATGGCTCTCCGAAATTGTAGGCCAAGCTGAGCTCACGCGGAGATTCTGGGTCTGGCTCGAACAGATAGATAGCTTCCCCGAGGATTTTCCCGAGATCTGCTCGATTAATTTCGTCGATGTGGAGCAGGTAATTCCGCGCGGGGTCTTCGTAGGCCTTGGCCGCAGCTTCCATGAGAAACCCAGGTTTTGGAGCGAAGCGAAACCCAAGCGCACCATCGTTGCTGGTGTTCTCCTGAACTGGCGCGAGACCACCGACGAAGTTCTCATAGGTCGTGTTCGGATGGAACTGGATCGTCTGACCGATGCCCGCATAGTCCTTGACGAGCATTTCACGCGCCATGCGAGTTTTTCCCGTTCCAGGCGGCCCTTGGATGATGACGTATCGACGCGTCTTCAATAACCCGGCCACGTCGTCGCGGGTTGTAGTCGGCATTAGGTGCTGAAACCATGCACCCTGTATCGCGCGCTCGTCGCTCTCAAATTCCTTAAGTGGTGTGTGACCTCGTTCCTGGAAATGAACATCGAGCATGGCAGTCAACGCGGAGAGAGTGCCCCCTCGATTGTCCGTGGGTCGGTAGATTGCGTACAACACTCTGCCGTACCTCTTGAAAACGCGGTCATACATTTGCCATGCGCTCAGGATCGAGTGTGGCACGTCGATATCCACGCGCGTTGGGTCTTGTTTTGCCCAAGCTAGCTGCTCGCCGCCACCAAACTGCTGATTCAGCCAAGTGCAAATAGCCTGCATTTTTCGCGCGTGGCCAGGACGTCCAAGGATCGTTTCATCGGGTGCAAGTCCTTGTGTCCCAATCACCATAGCCACAAGACACGGCGCACCTTCCACGGGGAAGATCACGAAGCTCATGCCACCATATGCACCCGCATCAGCATTCGATGGGTGAATGTATGCGGCATACGGTACGCCCGCATCGTTTCCTCCTTTCATCTCCGGAGCTCGGAGCGTCACCGATTTCTCTGCCCTTTTTGCATAACGCGTGCCGAAGAGCGCGGCGAGAGCCTTTTCGTTGCGCTCCTTCCAGGAGTCCGTTGTCGTGGAGTGGATAATGTCTATCAGTGGATCGAATGGTGAGGCCATAACCTGGTCCAGCTTTCCTTTCAGCGTTGATCGCGAGGAACAAGTTCGTATGTCAGAATAAGTCTCCCACGCCTCCTCGCTCAGGACGGAGTAGGGTGCAGCATACCTGAACAAAAAAGGGACAGGACGGGAAATACCCCGACTGCCCGAAGCAACACGGCGGCGGAATACTTAATCCCCATACTTCAGCCAAGGGCCAGTCGCTCGCCGGTCGTGACAGGCGAAATTGGCTCGGACGTCCTATCACGATCCTCTGCGCGTGGCACGATTCCCCGCGCCACTCCGATGGGGGAACATCCTTTCATCGCCTAACCTCCTCTCGACGCATTGGCTCAAAGGATGTTCGGGCTGTCGTGCTTCGGATAATGTCAGGCAAAAGGCCACTTGGGTGAAAGGTGGGGGATCTTGGTTACCCACATGTCCTTGAAGAGTGGGACAAAGATCTGTCGCGCTCCCGGGATTGGAGCCATACCGAGCTTCTTGTGCACATCTTCCTCGTTATCGATCTTGAGGTCATTAGGCATCTTCGGCGCTGCAGCTGCATTCTTGGGAAGGCGGTTCTGTTCCCTAGGCTTGGCGCTAGTCATCGTCCGCCAGTCGCCGCGGCCCGTAATCACCGGAACGCGTGAGCCTGCCGGGATTGTCATCCTCGCGACAACCTTCCCTTCATTCCAGTAAGGATGGACGAATGCCGAAGAGAGCATGAATTTCAAAACCTGCGCGTGATTCAATTTGCCGTTTTCTTCTTGGCACGGCGACGCTGAGGTAATGCTACGGAGCAGGTCGCCTTCGCTCCACCAGCTACTGAGGGTCCCGGCATCGATTCCGTCGTAGGCCCGGTAGAGCCAGACAGAGGATTCGCTGCTCACGATCTCCCCCACTTCGATAGGTTCAAGCAACTTTGGGGCTTCGACCGCCCCGAAGGCCCGATCGACCATGCACTTTGCGAACCCGCCTACATCCAGGTTTGCTAAACCTGCGACAGCACGCGGGTTCGCCGTCTTCAGGCGCTCGCTATGGTCGAGCCGGTGCTGGCGGTCGACGTTATATTGCGCGAGCATTTGCCCGTAGTAGGCCTTGGTGTCCGGCTTGGTCAAGATGGCGACGAGCTTCAGAGTGAGGCTGTTCAGGTCAACGATCGGTGTACCCATTTGCGAACCCCCATTGTGTCCAGTTTTACCCGCATGCTTCCCACAATAAGCTTCCACGAGATGCTGCATGTAGCTACAATAAGCTCATGATCGTTTGGGACGAGGCCAAACGGAAGACGAATCTGGAGAAACATGGCCTCGACTTCGCGGACGCCGTTTTGGTTTATGAAAACCCCAGAAAGATCACCTTCCAGTCGCCTCGCAAGGGGGAGGCCAGGAAGCAAGACATCGCGGTGGTCGCGACGCACGGGTAAGGTGCTTACACTCATTTATGTCGACCGCGGAACCGACGTGCGGTTGATCTCATTCCGAGTCGCCTCAAGAGTGGAGAGAGAGGTGTATGAGCAAGCGCAAGAGCCAGACTGACTGGAAACGGGTGAAGGCAATCCGGGAGAGTGACCCGATCCCCTACTCGCCGGAAGACGGTCCTTACGACCCGAACGACGCGAGGGCGGCCAAGGCCTATCTTTCGGCAGCGATCATCCGGCGTCCCGGGCAGCGAGGGAAACAGAAATCCGCGACCAAGCAATTGGTGTCGCTTCGTCTCTCACCGGCCGTTGTTGAGTATTTCAAAGCTACCGGTCCGGGGTGGCAGACGCGGATCGACGAAGTGCTGAAGAAAGTAGCCGAAAAATAGGAATCCGCGTCTCCCGCGCTACCCATTGCAGACTGAACGATCTTCTCCGTCATCTCACCATCGAGTATGGAGTTTTTTAACGAGACATAGGGTGTCCGCGTCCAGAAAGATCGGGAGAACGGTCGACGAACTGGCCGAGGAGGCCGTGCGTCGGCTGCTCTTGCGTAAGGACCTCCGCTCCTTCGTGACGCAGAACCGCAAAGACGCGGAAGCAGAGGGCCTGACGGAATCAGACGTGCCTCGGCTGACCGAGGAATACCGGAACGAAACGCGCGGGCGGTAAGTCATCGGCATCACCCTCGATTCCAACATCTATATTTCCGTCCTTGTTTTCGGGGGCAAGCCTTTGCGCATCCTGGAAATGGGCCTCGATGGCCGGGCGGACATCGCAATATCCGAAGAAAATCCTGCAAGAGACGCTGGGGATAATGCGCCACAAATTCAAGCTTCCGGAGGAACGCGTCGCCCAGGCACGGCGGTATATCGAGGCGGCGACGCGGCGTGTGAGTCCAACGGTGACAGTGAACGTGTTGAGCGATCCGCCAGATAATCGCATTTTGGAATGCGCGCAGGCGGCGGGGTCGGAGTTCATCATCACAGGCGACCAGCATTTGCTGCGCCTGGGTAAGCTCGCAGGAGTGTGGATTGTGAAGGCGTCGGAGTATCTTCAGTATGGTGAGGAAGAGCCGGACATTCCGCGATGAACGCGCGCAAAACTTCACGACTACGCGAAGCGCAAGGATCTGCTTCAGCAAAGGCGTGGACCATTCCTGGAAATGTTTTCGACCGAGCGTAGTGGAGCGACCTGCTGTTTCCTTTCTCTGGGTTCTCACGCAGACTCTTTAAACCCCGCCATAACACCCGGGCCGATGGGCGGCTTTAGCCGCTGAGGGAACAGCTCTCTCGCGCGGAAGCCTTCCACTCCTCCTGGCCTTCCGGGCTCACTCCCAGGTGACTATATAAGCGCCCAGCGATTACCACGGATACGAAAAAAGCGCTCACGATTCATCGAAATCATTTCAATCCGCATCTATAGGTCATGGTCGGTTACACCTTCATTTACCCGATACTGTACGGGTCCGCCGAGCCGGCAGCCTGGGGCAATCAAGATCGACTTACCACTCTTTCCACGCTCTATTCCTTCGCCCCACGGCCTTCCGATCGGCCATCAAACACGAGAAATCAGCGCAGCGGGGGACTTATGGCGCTTATGGCGCTTATGGCGCACCCTTTTCCCCGGCATCGTTGTTCCTCAGCCCCCACTTAGTTCGCATAGTTCGCTTAATTCGCACACTTTTTCCAACGGCGTCGAAAAAGGAGAGGGCAAGAACAATTCAGAGTGACCCTAAAGAAGTTTCCTTACCAGGCGGCCGTGAGGCGGCCACCAGCCCTCATTCATCGCTTAAGGTAAACATAGGGAGAGAGGGAACTGATCGTGCGCAAGCGGTGTCCGTTGCTCCTCGTTGTCTTCATCCTCCTGGCCAGTACTGCGCAACCGCTTGCCGCCCCGCCCAGGCAAACACTCCTGATCGCCTCAGACTTCCATTTCAATCCCTTTGCGGACCCCACGCTGGTCGCCGCCCTGGCCGCCGCGCCCCCCAGCCGATGGGAGGGAATTCTCAACCAGTCGAAGCTGACCGCCTACAGTCCCTATGGTCAGGACGCCAACTGGTGGCTCCTGCACTCCGCCCTGGACGCTATGCGTGCTGCTCAGCCAAATCCCGCCCTGGTCATGATCACCGGCGACCTGTTAGCCCATGGCTTTCCCCAGGCCTATGCCAGCATCACCCATGACAGCGACCGCGAGCACTATCGCGCCTTCGTGCTCAAGACCGTTGAATTCCTCGGCTGGCAGCTGCGCCAGCGATTCAAGAAGTCGCAGATCCTCCTAACCCCCGGCAATAATGACGACGAGTGTGGGGATTACGACATCGAAGCCGGCGGACCCTTCCTGAGCGATACAGCAGAACTGGCCCGGAAACTCGCCCAGGCCGGAGGCCAGTTTACCGTTGCCTGGAAAGCTCTAGGCAGCTACACCCTTCAGCCTCGTGCGATCCGCGGTGTGCGCATCCTCTCCGTGAACTCCGTCTTTTTTTCTAACCGATACCAGGCCGCAAGCTTTGCCAACGCATGCACCCAGGTTGACTCCACCGCTGCCAGCCAAACCTTCGCCTGGTTAGACTCAAACCTTTCGCAAGCCGCCAAAGCACACGAGAAAGTCTGGCTCATGTTTCACATTCCGCCAGGAATCGACGGCTACGCCACCATGAGGCGCTACCAGTCTCTGTCTAAAGCCGCGGGCTCGGGACCGCAAGAGCTATGCAGCAACGCGATCGTTCCCATGTGGAAACCGGACTGGACCGCTCTCCTCGAACGCCTGATGGCTGACTTTCAAACTACGATTGCAGCCAGCTTCGCCGGCCACGATCACACCGACGATTTTCGCGTCATCCATGCCGGTCAAACCGCCGCAGCATTCGTTCTGATCGATCCGCCCATCTCGCCCATCTACGGCCAGAACCCTGCCTTTCGCCTCGTCACCTTCTCGAGCGACGGCCGGCTCGATGGCCAATCCACCTATTATCTGACCAACCTCGAGGCTGCCCGGAGCGACCTTCCAGGCACCTGGATGCGGGAGTACAGCTTTGCAGAAAAATGGCAGAGCCCGCAATTAGACGCGGCCAGCCTGAACACCATCTACAACCGGATTATCAGCGACCCAAACGCCCGCGTCCAATGGCTAACCCTACTCAATGTTTCGAGCTCTCACGACCCCGTGCCCGCGAACGGTGTCAAAGCCCTCGACTGCGCAATTGCGGCACTCGACCCCGCCACCTATCAGGCGTGCGCGTGCCCGGTTGACTCACATTAAACATATGAAACAGCGGTTGTGCTGTTTGGCAGAAGGAGTCTCCAGGTAAAGCCGTTAACCATCGCTATCAATGGCCGCATACGGCTCTAAGCTTCTTTAAGAAGCTCAGTTCGATACTTCGGGGCAAGTGCCACAGCCTTCTTGACGAATTCAGCCTGCTCCTGCGGGCTGAGTTTCGGAGGTGCCGTCGTGCGCGTAGCAACCTTTACCCCTACTTCCATAAAAAAGTCTTCCAGGCCGGCGGGAGAGCAGATGCAAAGCAGGCGTGCCGCCTCCGAAGACGCGTTGTGAAAGTGATGCGGCGCATTCGCCGGTATATTCACCGTCTCCCCCGAACAAACGATCAACTTCTTACCCCGGAACGTCGCCTCGATTTCGCCTTCGAGCACAATGAATGTTTCGTCATAATCATGGCGATGAGGCCCCGGACCGCCTCCAGGAGGAATATGCATATCGATCACGCAAAACCGGCCGCCTGTGTCGTCGCCGCTTACGGTGATGGTGTACGTATCGCCCACTAAACCAATGTGCGGCAAACTTTGGTCCGTATCCGGTCGAGCGACGGTGAGCGTGCGTGCTAAATCATCGGGTGGTAACGGCGGATACTCCAGCTTCTTCTCAGACATCGTTTGGCTCCCTCGCTGATTACTGTTTTGATGTAAGGATGAGACACGGCCGCGTCGATATGCCCTTCACCATCCCCTGGCACTATAATCAGGCCCCATGAAAACTCATGTGTGCGTCGCCGGAGCCCTCGCCATGGCCCTTGCCGTTCCCCTTGGCGTTCCATCGATCCAGGCGGCCGGCCGCCAAGACCTGTCTGTACTCGCCCCCATTCATGCCATGTTTCAAGGCATGACCGTCCGCGACCCTGCGGCCATCAAGGCCGCCGCCATGCCGGGCGCGGTGTTGGTTTTGATGCGAGATGGCAAACCGGCGCAGATGACCATCGAGGTTTTCGCGGATCACTTAAGCAAACCCGGCAAGACGCACATAGAGGAGCGCATTCACGATCCCTTAATACGCATCGATCACGACCTGGCGATGGTCTGGGCGCCCTTCGAGTTTCTGGTAGACGGTAAGCCGGACCACTGCGGAACCGATCTATTCAACATCGTCCACACAGACGGCAAGTGGCTGATCGCAGGCATAGCCGACACCGGAAGCAAAGCGTGTGCAACGAAGTAACCCCATTTATTGATCGTCGCCAGGTTCAACTATCGACACCAGACCCCTCGAACCGCTACCTTGATCTGAAGTTCACACCCCGAGGTCCGTCATGGCGCCTATCACTGAAGCCCCCGTCGCCCACCCCACCTGCAAACTCGTCCGGGCGGGCGAACCCTTCCAGGGCAAACAAGGCCTCATGTATGCCCCCGCCATCTCTGCGGAAACGGTCGGTTCCCAGGCCATCCACATGCAGCTGCTCACCATCCCGCCCGGCGGCCGCGCCAAGGCCCACAAACACGCCTCCCACGAATCCGCCATCTACATGCTCAGCGGCGTCGGCGCCATGTGGTACGGCCATCAACTCGAGCACCACGTCCAACTCCACCCCGCTGACTTCCTCTACATCCCGGCCGACATGCCGCACCTGCCCTACAACCCCAGCACCACTGAAGATGCCGTCGCCATCATCTCCCGCACCGATCCCAACGAACAGGAGAGCGTCGTCCTCCTGCCCCACCTCGACGCCGTCCACCCAACTGAGACTTAACGTCCGCTACGCCCGTCACTCAGCTAAGTACGTTCTGGTGCCCGCCTCGGTCCGCGCCAGTCGTTTTATGACCGGCGTAACATAAGTGCGGCAAGTTTCGACTCATTCCTCGTATCCCTAACGAGAATGCAGCCGGCGGAGGCTCATTATGAGCATCACGCGCTGTCGGCATCTGGCAGTCCTGATCCTGTGTGGCTGTCTCCCTGCGATTCCCCCGGTGTATGGCTCAACCGCAGAAACCGCAAAACCCTCACCGCCTGCGGCGCAATTGGAGCCGCCCTCCGACGTCACCTATCCCCAGATCGTCCGCATAAGCTACATGGAGGGCGACGTGCGCATCGCACGAGGCCAACGGGGAGCAACCTGGGAAACGGCTGTAACCGGCCTCCCCCTCGAAGCCGGCTATAACCTGGTCACTGGCGCGGGGCGCGCGGAGATCGAGTTTGAAGACGCATCCACCGTCTATCTCGGGGAACATTCTGCTCTAACCTTTAATGACCTGCGTAGCACCGGTGGCGTTCCGTACACCAAGGTCGCGCTTCTCGCCGGTACCCTCACCTTGCACATCCACGCCATCATCGCCGGCGAGTTGTTCTACCTGGACACCCCCGCACGTCGCATCGTCGTGCCCTACCCCAATCAGTACTTCGAACGAGTGAACAGCTACCTGGACGGCATGACCGTCACGCCGCTAAAAAGCTCAGACTCCCAGCAGCCCGAAACCGCGGAGGGACTATCGATAAAACAACAGACGACCATCTACAGCCCGCTCGAGCGGGTAACGGAGGCCGAAAACCATCCTGAAGCGTTCGCCGAGTTCGACAACTGGGTCGAAAACCGGGTAGCCGAGCGATCAGACGCCATGGACGCGATGATGAAAGCTTCCGGGCTTACCTCTCCGATTCCCGGCCTGGCTGACATGAACGGTCAGGGAACCTTCTTCCCCTGTGCACCTTATGGAACCTGCTGGGCGCCCACCGGCCCGCCGGGCCAGCAATCCGGCGCCCAACCGCACGAGTCTCCGCAGGTCTCCGCTCCGCGGTCCCAGCCATCCGGGCCCATAGCCAAGGCTAATAGCCCCACGCCCATCGCCCCTATCAACACCTTCTTCCCCTGCCCTCCAACCGGAGTTCGTACCGTGCTCGCGAGGGACCCCGGCAGGCCAAACGTGGCCTATTCCGTCATGAACTCAACCGCGGCTCCGTATGACTGGGCCGTCTGCCACGCGGGAAGCTGGATCTACCAGCAGCATGGTTATGCCTGGGTGGCTGGAAACCGGAGACACCATCATTGCCCCGTCCATTGGGTCAAGACCGGGCGATCCGTTGCCTTTGTACCCATTCATCCCCGTGATGTGGCAGGCAAACCTCCCATCAACCGGGTGCACGGCCTTTACGAGATCAGCGGCAGACATAGCCATTCGGCGGAGTTGGTCCACCTCGATCCCGGCCGCGAGCTCAAGATTCTCGACACGCCCCCCAAAGCGTTTCGCAGTGTGCATGGCCCGACCCTCTCACGGGCTGCTAGTCCGCAGTTGCAGGCGCACTGGCTACGAGATGCGGTCTCGGCGCGGAAATCTGCCGGCATCAGCCAGGCAGCAACCAGGCTTACGTTTGATCAGAGGTCACAAAGTTTCACGCTGGATAAACACGGCCCATCAGGTCTGAAAGGCAGTCCGGAACGCGCAGTGTTCAACAGCCGCATTAGCAGTGTGCAGGTGCGGGCCGGCGCTGTCGACGCTCACGGCAACTACAGCACTCACGGCAGCGGGGGGTCGGGCCATAGTTTCAGCGGGGGCAGTAACGGAGGAGGCGGTGCTCACGCTGGGGGCGGCAGCTCCGGCGGCGGTGGGGGAGGTTCCCACAGTGGCGGATCCAGCGGCGGTGGCGGTGGAAGCAGTGGTGGTGGATCCGCGGCGGCGGCGGCCACCGCTAGTCAGCCGCCCCTTCCATATGCCCGGGTCCGGTCCCTTAAGCCTGACCCCGCGCATCTTGATATTCTTGGATCTTCAACACCCAACCTCATGCTCTTCACCGTCCGGCAAGCCGTCCCCGCCGATGTCCCGGCGCTAGAAAGTCTCATACGCGCGTCCGTCCTGGGTCTGCAGGCGGAAGACTATTCGCCGGAACAGCTCCAGCTGGCTCTCCAACGCGTCTTTGGCGTAGACACTCAGTTAATAGAGGATGGCACCTACTTTGTAGCCGAAGCCCAGGTGGATGAGGGCAAGGTCATAACCGGCTGTGGAGGCTGGAGCAAACGCAAGACGCTCTATGGAAGTGACCATTGTGCCGGACGCGAGGATGCTCTCCTCGATCCTCACCACGATGCGGCGAAGATACGTGCCTTTTTCGTACATCCGGCCTGGGCGAGACGAGGAATTGGCAGCAGGATCCTCGAAGTCTGCGAAGCAGCCGCAGCCGCCGCGGGTTTCCGCCGCTTCGAGATGGGAGCCACCCTCACCGGAGTGCCTCTCTATCTCGCCCGCGGCTATGCCGAAGGCGAACATCGCCAGGTTCCACTCGTCCCCGGCCTGTCTCTCCCCATCGTTCACATGGAAAAGCATCTATAACTGTGTCTTTAGTGGTCCCGGGTTTTGCCCCTTTCGAACCGGGCCACACCCCAATGCGCCTTACGACAGTTTGCCTGGATCCTGGCCGCTAACCACTTAGACTTTTGTACCGGGCGTTGTTCTTTTTGATACTGGAGCGTCTTGCTTGTAACTGGCAGTTTCTTGTGTCGTAAATTACCCTCACTTCAACCCGGAACTTTCGCCATCCTCATCCCCGGTAGCTGCGCAACCCTCCTGGATTTACCGGCTAAAGTAACTGAAAACAGGTAGTTTATTGTCTTCCTGCCAGGATCAGTGCCGAACCCGGCTAACCAGCCCGTGTAACCCGGCGATCTGCCTCGATTTGGCGCTATGAACAAGAAAAAAACACTTTCCACAGAAACGTTTAAGTATTTTGCGAAATTGTCTTGACAACCCCATAGCGCGGGGATTCTTATGCTCAACGGACCCAATAAATGCGGCGCGATATGACGTGCCGTGCTAAAGAAACGTTTTTGCAGTGACTTTGGAGAGGTGTGTCAGTGAACGTACGTAGATTGTCGCGCATAGCCGCGTTCGTTTCCTTCCTTGTATTCTGTGGACAACCCTTACTAGCCCAAGGCATTTTCGCAACCCTCACCGGCGTTGTCTCCGACCCCACCGGCGCCGTTGTGCCTAACGCCAAGATTGTCCTCACGGATGCCATATCGGGTTCCGCCCGCGACACGGTGGCCGATGGAGATGGCTACTACACGTTTGCGTCGGTGCCCGTCGGTACCTACAACATGTCAGTCTCGGCCGGCGGCTTCAAGGACTACAAGGCATCGGGCATTGCGTTGGGCGGCGGCGAAAAGCGCAATGTCAACATTGCGCTGAGCATCGGTGCGGCCGACCAGACGGTCTCGGTCAACGCGGAGAGCATCGCGCTGGCAACGACTGACTCCGGCGAGCGGTCGTTTTCGCTCAGCACCAAGGAACTCGAGAACTTCACCCAGGTGGGCAGTAACGCCGCCGAGTACATCAAGATCGTCCCCGGTTTCGGCGTCCAGAACGGCACCAGCAATAAGGCGAACTACAACGGCGCAACCATCGGTATCAACGCCAACGGCGACTCCGGCAGCCAGAGTCCTCTCAATGCCGCTTATTCCTACAACGGCTTGCCGAGCAACTCACTGGATATCGTGGCCGACGGCGCCCACGTCTCCGATCCTGGGTGCAACTGCGATACACCTGTCAACCCGAATTCTGACTTTCTGCAGGAATTCAAGGTTTTGACCTCAAACTTCAGTGCAGAGGACCAGAAAGGGCCAATCCTGATCACTTCCGTCACCAAGGCCGGTGGCACCGATTTCCACGGCAGCGCATTTTTCTCTGCCCGCACCGCCGCTCTCAACGCCAATGATTGGTTGAACAACTTTAGCAATGTGAAGCAACCTGCGGACGTCTACTACTATCCAGGCGGCACCCTTGGCGGGCCGGTGATCATACCCCACACCAACTTTAACAAGAACCGCAACAAGCTGTTCTTCTGGACCGGCTTTGAATACTACTATCAAGTGCTGGACACGGGGTTGCTCCGGGCAACGGTGCCGACTCCGGGTGAGCTGACCGGCAATTTCTCCCCTGAAGAAATAGCCAAAGAAGGCAACATTACCGCGTCCGGCAAGGCTCCGGGGCAGCTTACCAACGCCGCGATCGCGAAATTCGGCGGCACCACCCAGTTGAGCCCCTGCAGCGGCCCAGCCAACGGCACCTGCATCGATCCCAACATGCTCGCGCTGGCCAAACTCTATCCCGCGGCCAACGCAGATCCTAATAGCACCGGCGGCTACAACTACACCCAGTCGGAAATCTTCAACCAGAACAACCGCCAATGGACCATTCGCGGAGATTACAACATCAGCGAAAACACCAAGGTGTTTGTGCGCTACAACTACCAGCGCGAAACCCAGCTGTTCCCGGTTGGTCTCTGGTGGCGGAATGGCGACCAGGTGCCCTACCCGACCGCTGTCGAGGGTAAAAATAAGTCAGACTCGTGGTCTGGATCGATTACCCATGTCTTCAATCAATCGATGACCAATGAAACAGTCATCGCGTACACCTTCGTCGGCTTCCCCAATGTGTTTGCGGATCCTGCGAAGGTCGCTCGCGCCAATGTCGGTTACGGCTACGCGGGTCTGTTCAACAACGGCGTCTCTCAAATTCCCTCGTTCGGTCAGTTTGGGCCGAGTGAAGCAGCGCTGGTTTTCAATCCCGGCGGTTTCGAAGCCGGCGGAGCATCCCAGGGCTTATACGCGAACAAGTGGATGCCCAGTATGAGCGACACATTCACTTGGGTTAGGGGTGATCACACGTTTAAGGGTGGTTTCTTCTACGAATGGATCCGGAATTCGCAGCCGGCCAACAACAACACCAACGGAGAGTCGCTGGTTTCCGCAGGCAACACCTATAGCTACGGCAACGAGTATGCTGACCTGCTGACTGGCAACCTCTCGCAGTACCAGGAAACCAACTTTAATCGAATTAATGACATTCACTACAATACCTATGAATTTTTCGTCCAGGATTCCTGGAAGGCAACCAGGAAGATGACGGTGGAAATGGGTATTCGGTTCAGCCACTTCCAGCCATGGATCGACGCGCTTGGCTATGGCTATTCCATCTTTGACACCACCCAATTCGCACCCGATTGCGCGTCTTCGCCCACCTATTGCGGATTTGAATGGCATGCCAAAGACAAATCAGTTCCAGTTTCAGGATTCCCCTCGAGGGCTTTGTTTTATCAACCGCGTGTCGGCGTCGCTTACGACGTCTTCGGCACCGGCAGAACGGTTGTCCGCGGCGGTTGGGGTCAGTTCTACTACCACTCCGGCCAGTTCACGAATGGCCTCGACGCTTCAGCGGGTGTAGCGACTGCCACGATATCACCCAGCACTTGGGTAGGTTCGACAGGCTGCCCAACCAACCCGCCGGCTGGGTCGTCTCTCTATGCCGCAAACCTTTCGTGTTTGAATCTGGCGGCAACGCCCGCTGCACCGTCAGCCGTCGATAAGAATGACAACAACCAACCCTACACTCAGGGCTGGAGCGTGAACGTCGATCAGCAGACCCCTTGGCAGGGACTTATGGAACTCTCCTACGTTGGCAATCGAAGCCAGGATCTGCAGAATACCTCGGGCGGCCAAGGCAGCAACATCAATCTGGTTCCCTATGGCTCCATGCTGTCCGCCCCGAATCCGGCGACTGCGAATGCAAACCTCTATCGGCCGTTGCAAGGGTATGGCGATCTCGTCGAGGCCACCAACAACCTGCACAGCAACTACAACGCACTGCAGGTCAGCTGGGTGCGCCACGCCGGGATGTATGTCATTCAGACCAACTACACCTTCCAAAAAGCCCTGGGCATCGCTTCGCCGACCAACGACCCCTTCAACCTCAATGCAAATTACGGCCCGCTGGCTTCCGATCGCAGGCACTTATTTAACGTAGCCTACTCCCTTGACCTCGGGACGAGGATACATTCCAATGCCTTTGCGAACGGAGCCGTGAACGGCTGGCAATTCTCCGGCGTCGTGCAAGCGGAAAGCGGCGCCAACATAACCTATGGCGGAACTTCCCAGACCCAAGCTCCCAACTTGAACTACAACATGTCCCTCACTTGCGTGGTGACTGCCGCCGAAAAGGCTAACGGCGTTTCATGCCCACAATCGGCTGCCATCATCCCGGGCTCAATCAGCACGACGAACCCAACAGGCATAGCAATCAACAACCAATCCATCCTGGGAACCAGCTCGCAGTCGCTGAACCCGCTCGTTACCTGCAATCCGTCCGCCCATGCGCTCCCGCATCAATTCGTGAACTCGAATTGCTTCGCCGCGCCAACGGTGCCTGGACAGAATGGCCCTGCACTGCTTCCTGCGTCCTACGGGCCCGCGTTCTTCAATTCGGACCTGGCGATCTTCAAGAACTTTCAAATCAAGGAAAGTATGAAGCTGCAGATCCGGGCGCAGGCATATAACTTCCTCAACCACCCGCTGTATTCGTTCCCGAGTGGCAGCAACCTGACCCTGCAGTACACGCAGGATCCGGTCTCGCAGGTCATCACCCAGGCGAATACGAACTTTGGCATCACCACCCAGAAGCAGGGACAACGCGTGATTGAATTTGGAGCGAAGTTCTACTTCTAGTCGTAATTGAACCCGAGGGCTTCCGGCGTACCGTTATACTTGTTCTGGTTACTCAGAACAGTTCCCGGTATGCGGAAGCCCTCTCTTTTTTTTGTACTAACTCTTGCCCTATTCCTCCTGGACACCGCGCTGGCACAGATGACGCCGCAGCAACTGGTGCAGGACGCCATGCAAAAGCAGCAGGCGGGTGATCTTGAAGGCGCAGTTACCGAATACAGGCAGTTTCTAAAGTTGCACCCCGAGGTAGCGGCCATTCACTCCAACCTGGGCGCCGCGTTGGCCGGGTTGGGTCGCTATGAAGAAGCGCTCCCTGAGTACAAGACCGCGCTCAGGCTATCTCCCAAACTGGAAGGGGCAAGGCTGAACCTGGCCCTCGTCTACTACAAGATGGGTAAGATCGATGAGGCCGCAACCCAACTGGAAAAGGTTCATGACGAAGATTCGACAAACCACCAGGCGGTGCTGTTGCTGGCAGATTGCTACTCGCGCATGGGGCGCGAGGACGATGTGATTCGTCTTCTTGAGCCGGCGGAGCAGAAGTATCCGGACGACATGGCCATTGCCTACCTGCTGGGAACGGCATTGATTCGCCAGAATCGCGTTGACGAAGGCCAGCTTTTGGTCGATCGCATTCTGCGCAACGGTGACTCGGCGGAAGCACACCTGATGTTGGGCAGCGCAAAAATGAACGTGCAAGATTATGCCGGCGCACGCGACGAGTTCGCCAAGGCAGTTACGCTCAATCCCAGTCTTCCTGAAGTGCATGTCCTGTACGCCAAGGCATTGATGTTTACCGGCGACTCCGATCTGTCGGCCAAACAATACCAAGCTGAATTAGCAGTGGATCCTTACAACTTCGAGGCCAATCTGCAATTGGGAGCGGCGGCAAGGATCGAACAAAACTATGATGTAGCCGCCAAATACTTTGCCCGTGCGGAAGAAACCAGGCCGGGAGACCCCGGCGTTCGTTACCAGCAGGCGCTCATTGCCATCGATGAAAACCATCTTGATCAGGCGCGGGAAATCCTCGAAAGTTTGATCAAACAATCGCCGCAATTTACTGAAGCACACGTCTCCTTGTCGCTGGTCTACTATCGGCTCAAGCGGCCGGAAGACAGCAAGCGGGAGCGGGAAATTGTTCTCAAACTGACGGCGGAGGCGCAAGCCAAGCAGCCCGGCGCCAAGCTAAAGTAATCTCCAGATGAAAACGCACGGGCTCCTGTTGTGTTTGCTTTTTCCCGCAGCTGTGCTGGCGCAAGCGGATTCGGCGGCGCCGGCCGCGTGTGCGAAGTGTCACGTGGAGGCGTTGACCCAGCCCACCACCTATATGGCGCACGCACTCGAAACGGTAGACACGTCCAAGGTTCTTGTTGATCATCCTCTGCTAACCACCGCCGTGGGCAAGTACTCCTATCGGATTGAACGAAAGGGAAACGAGAGCGAATATTCGGTAACCGATGGAACAAACACGGTCACCATGCCCATACGCTGGGCCCTGGGAGCCGATTCTTCTATCGGCCAAACTTATATTCTCGAGAAGGCTGGCCAGCTGTATGAGAGCCGCGTCAGTTGGTTCCGCGACCTGAACGGCCTGGGGCCCACCTTGGGGACCGCAGGCTCGACACCCGCTGACATCACGGAAGCCGCTGGGCGGCTCATGAGCGATGAGGACAAGCGGCGCTGCTTTGGATGCCATAGCACCCATGCTGTCCAGGGAAGGGAACTCACCCTGGAACATCTGATCCCGGGAGTGCAATGCGAGCACTGTCATCAATCAACACAAGCTCATCTGGCGGCGATGCAACTCGGCAATCACCAGGCACCGCCGCCAAAAGACTTGCACAACCTGATCGGGCTTTCCGCGGATCAGGCTTCAAATTTCTGCGGCCAGTGTCATCGCACCTGGGCGGAGATCGCGGTCACGCCGAACCCGAGCATCGCCAACGTTCGCTTTCAACCTTACCGCCTCACCGGCAGCAAATGCTACGACCCTGACGACCCCCGCATCAGCTGCCTGGCGTGCCACAACCCGCACCATGACTTCGGCCCTAAACCCGTGAATTTCGATCCCAAATGCCTGGCCTGCCATAGTGGAGCAAAACCTGCCGCAGGAAAACCGCCAAAACCGGGCGCAAAGGCTTGTCCCGTTTCCAAAACCGACTGTGTGTCCTGCCACATGCCGAAGCTCGAGCTGCCCGGCGCACACTACAAATTTACCGATCATCGCATCCGGATTGTGAAACCCAATGAACCCTACCCGGGCTGAGCAAACCCAACGAGCGATAGGATGGGGTTAATGACTTTTTCCAGGCGCGGGTTCCTGCGATTCGGCATGCTGGCCGGGTTTGCAAGGGTGCTGACCGCTTACCCACAGACATCGCAGCCGGCATCGAAGGAACCGTTGTTCAACGAAGTGGCGTCCTCGGCCTCGGGCATCACATGGGTGCATGAAAACGCCATGTCCCCCAGCCGCTTCCTGCCCGAAGCGCTGGGACCCGGCTGCGCCTTTCTCGATTACGACAACGATGGCTGGATGGACATCTTTCTGGTCAACAGCGGCCCCAGCGATTTCTACAAGCCACCCAAGCCTCTTCGCAATGCGCTGTACAAGAACAATCGCGACGGCACATTTACCGACGTCACCGATAAGGCCGGCGTGGCCGGAGCCTATTTTGGCATGGGAGTCGCAGTTGGGGATTACGACAACGACGGCTGGCCCGACATGCTGGTGACGTCGTACGGTCGATGCATCCTGTACAAGAACAATCACGATGGAACCTTCGCTGACGTGACGGAGCACGCTGGAGTCGCCACGCCCGGTTTCACCACCAGTGCGGTCTGGTTCGATTACGACAATGACGGCAGGCTCGATCTCTTTATCTGCAGCTTTGTCGACGCTGCGGGCGTCCGCAAGCTGGAGTGCGGAAGTAATCAGATCGGCAGAAATTATTACTGTGTACCGCGAGTGTTCAAGCCCACTGCCAGCTACCTCTATCACAACAACGGCGACGGCACTTTCACTGACGTCACCAAGGGAACACCCATTGCGACCGCTCTGGGCAAGGGTCTCGGAGTGGTCGCCACGGATATCAACAACGACGGCTTTATGGATCTCTTTGTGGCCAACGACACAGTGCAGAATTTTCTATTCGTGAATCGTGGTCCCGGGGCCAACGGCCAGTGGAAATGGGACGAGATCGCCTTGCAGGCAGGCGTAGGTTTCAGCGATAGTGGCCGGCCTCGTTCGGGTATGGGTGTGGATGCGGCCGACCTCAACGCAGACGGATATCAGGATCTATTTGTCTCTAACGTGGATCATGAAATGTATTCCGTCTATGTGAACAACAAAGACGAATCATTTTCCGATGCCGCGCAGGCCAATGGTGTGGCTCGCAGCACCAGGTTAATGAGCGGCTGGGGACTGAAATATTTCGACTACGACAACGACGGCCTGGTCGACCTTATTCTGGCCAATGGCCATCCGGACGACATGATCGATTCCTATTCCATGCAAGTGAAATACCGGGAGCCGCTGCTGTTATATCACCAGGGCCCCGACCACAAGCTGCATGATGTGAGCGCGGAGGCGGGCCCGGCCTTTCACAAGGATTGGTCCGGGCGAGGATTAGCCGTAGGCGATTACGACAATGACGGCGCGGTGGACGTGATCGTCGGCGTCAACGGCGGCGCTCCCGTGCTCTTGAAAAACAATGCTGCCAAAGGCAATGGCTGGCTGGGAATCAAGCTTGAGGGCGTCACCTGCAATCGCGACGCGATCGGCGCGCGCATTATTTGGAAAGCAGGCGGCACCGTACGGCAGCGGCTCAAGAATAATGGAGGCAGTTATCTCTCTTCGCACGATCCGCGTGAAGTGCTTGGGATTGGAACCGCCACCGAGATTGATGAACTGGAAATCCACTGGCCTGCCCCCAGCAAGCACGTCGAAAAACTCAGCAAGCTCGCCCCCAACCGCTACATCCATATCGTGGAAGGGAAGGGCGTAGTCTGATTCTTCCCCGGATCCTCGCTTCCTTACTTATCGCCTGTTTGACTGCCAGCGCGGCCACCAGGCCGGTGAGTTCGGTCCCCATCTGCTCCGGCGTAACCCTCTCGGCAAGCTACCTGGTAGCCGTTGCCCGTGATCAGGGTCCGGGCTTTCGTTTCACGCTGGTGAACCGCACCGGCCGCGCTATCAAGTTGGCCGAGCCCGTCCCTTCGAGCTCGCATTGGTATGCGCGTGCGCATGGACGCTGGCTGTGGAGGGCATCGAATGGTGCTGGCGGAAGCCTGGTGAACGCGGGCAACGAGCATGGCCGGGTGATGGTCTATCCTCCCGGCAAAGGTGAAACAACGTGGGTGACTGTGGCGCCGCACCAGTCCAGGGTATGGATTGCAAGCCAGCAGCAGAATCCTATCCTCGAGTACAAGCCTGGCTGTACGATGTGCTCTTATCCAGGAGAGAGCGAGTACCAGGTGGTTTTTGCTTATGCGTATCTTGCCGGGGCCGGCCAGCAGGCGGGGTCGCTGGCCTGTGGTTTGCGCTCGGCGCCGGTTCCGATGCCACCAAAACCCTAAACTTCTCGCCCCGCCCCTGCGTCAATTTCTTGTGACATGGTAGAGTGCCCCGGATTCCGCAGCAACCATGCGCCAGACTGCGTGTTCCTATAAGCGTGGTAGATATGCAGGAGAAACACCCATGAAAAACCAGTTTTGTCGTGTAGCACTCAGTGGTCTTTTAGCCACTGGACTCACCCTTGGCTCAGCTGCCGCCTTTGCGCAGCAGGCTAACCCCGCCCCCGACGCTTCAGCTCAGCAACCGGGGGGTGGTCACGGACAATGGGGCCATCAACCCATGACCCCCGATGAACAGGTTGCGCGCATGACCAAGCGCTACAACCTATCCGCGGACCAGCAGACGCAAATCAAGCCTATCCTTGCCCAGCAGCAGCAGCAGATGATGGCTCTGCGTCAGGACAGCTCCTTATCCCGGGACGACAGAATGGCCAAGATGAAGGGCATTCGCGACGATTCGAGTACCAGGATCCAGGCGATTTTGAACGACAGCCAGAAGAAGCAGTTCGCCGAGGATCAACAGCGGATGCAGGAACGCATGCAGGAACGCATGCAGGAACACGCGGGCGGGCCTCCAACCGGCGGACCTCCAGCCCAGTAACTCCAACCCTGAAACCGGCGAGTTCCTGTCTTGGAGCTTGCCGGTGATCAGCCCAGCAGATCGAGCACTGGCTTCCACTCCCTGCCTAACGATTGCGCCACTGCCTTATAGGTAAGTTGCCCGGCGTAGGTGTTCACTCCTTCGCACATTCCTGGATCCGCTTTGATCGCTTCCGCTGCGCCGTATTGCGCCAGACGGAGCACGTAAGGGAAGGTAGCGTTGGTGAGCGCCAGGGTCGATGTGTTGGGAACAGCCGCCGGCATATTGGTGACGCAGTAGTGGACCACTCCGTCGACCAGGTACGACGGATCGCTGTGAGTGGTGGGCCTGGCGGTTTCGATGCAGCCGCCCTGGTCGATCGCGACATCGACCACGACGGCGCCTTTCTTCATGCGGGAGACCATCTCCCGGGTGACGATCCTGGGAGCCGCGGCTCCGGGAATCAGTACACCGCCGATCACCAGGTCAGCGCCCTGCACTGCCCGTGCGACGTTATAGGAGTTCGAGGCCAGGGTATACACGCGGCCGTTGAAGATATCGTCGAGTTCGCGCAGCCGGTTGAGATTCAGATCAACGATAGTGACATTTGCGCCCATGCCGAGCGCGATCTTGGCGGCGTTGGTGCCCACGATGCCGCCTCCCAGGATGCAGACGGCAGCTGGCGGCACTCCTGGCACGCCTCCCAGCAGGACTCCGCGGCCGCCTTTTTCCTTCTCCAGATAAGTTGCGCCCACCTGGACCGACATTCTTCCTGCCACTTCAGACATGGGTGTCAGCAGTGGCAGAGTGCCGGCGCGGTCGCGGATGGTTTCGTAGGCGATGCCGGTTACTTTGCTGGACAGCAGCCGGTCGGTGAGTGCGGGCAAGGGAGCCAGGTGGAGGTAGGTGAACAGCACCAGGCCTTCGCGAAAGAAGCCATATTCTTTTTCGACTGGCTCTTTCACTTTGACGATCATGTCGGCGAGGCCCCAGACATTGTGTGCTGAACCGACGATCTCGGCGCCTGCTGACTGGTACTCGTCGTCGGAGAAGGCGGAAAGATCGCCCGCCTGGGTTTGCACCAGGACGGTATGGCCAGCCTCGACCAGCGCTTTTACGCCGGCGGGTGTGATGCCCACGCGGGATTCATGGTCTTTGACTTCCTTGGGAACGCCGATGATCATCTAAAATTTGCCTCGCAAGGGAATGCTAGCAAAACCGAGTGGATCTGGCCTCGGTGGCAACCAAGGCAGAACTGCAGATCCCTCGGCTGCGCTCGGGATGACAAGGAGAGGGCAGTTTCTAACGCAGACTTGGTGGTGGGGTGAGCAGAACTGCAGATCCCTCGGATCCGCATCGGTATGTCGCCGGTAGCGTCGTCGGTCAGGTAGCCGATGCATCGGTTAAGCGACGGCCCCCTCCTTTGTCATCCCGAGCGCAGCCGAGGGATCTGCAGTTCTACGTCCTCTACGCTTCGCTAAGATCAGCCCACGATGAATTTTTCTCTTCGATAAGCAGGATTTTCTTCGCGCGCGTCCAGTTCTTGATTTGCTTTTCTCTCTCAATCGCGTTGCGCACATATTGGAAGTTTTCAAACCACACCAGCCGCTCGCATAGGTAGTCCGTCGTGAATTCTGAAGCAGTTCCCGCCTTGTGTTCCTCCACCCGGCGTTCGAGATTATTTGTCATTCCGCAGTAGAGAACGCGTGTCCTGCTCGCCATAAGGTAAACGTAGTAATGGTGGTCGCGGCGACTCATAGACCAGATCACTCCCCCGTATCAATCTGCGCGCGCTGCAGGCGGTCGGAGTAATCCATGTAAACCGCTTTCCACGAGGTATAGAAATCAAGTGCCCCGGTGCCCCCCTCGCGATGTCCGTTGCCGGTGTGCTTGACACCGCCGAACGGCAGATGAACCTCCGCCCCAATCGTTGGCGCATTGATGTAAGTAATTCCCGCCTCCAGGTCACGCACCGCTTTGAGCGCGTAGTTAACATTGCGGGAATACAGCGCCGTCGAAAGCCCATATTGGATGCCATTGGCAAAAGCAATCGCCTCATCGAAGCTGTCGCATTCGATCAAGCTCACTACCGGTCCAAACACCTCTTCCCGGGCAATGCGCATCTTCGGACCCACACCGCCAAACACCGTGGGGGCAAAGAAAAACCCCTTGTCCAACCCAACAACGCGCCGCCCCCCGGTCAACAGCCGTGCGCCCTCCTTCTCCGCAATTGCGGTGTAGCGCTCAGAGGTCTCTACCTGCTGCTGGTTAATCTGCGGACCCATCTCCACCTGGTCATCAAGGCCATCGCCCACCCGCAGCGCCTGCGCTCTCTCGACCAGCCTGCGGGTAAACTCGCCGGCAATGCTCTTCTGCAGGATGATCCGGCTGGTGGCCGTGCAGCGCTGGCCGGTAGTACCAAAAGCGCCCCAAATCGCACCATCGAGCGCCAGGTCGAGGTTCGCATCCTCAAGTACGATCATTGCGTTCTTGCCCCCCATCTCGAGCGAACAGGGCTTGAAGTTTGCGGCTGCCGTCTGGCCGACGATCCGGCCTACCTCGCTCGAACCGGTGAACGAAATGGCGTTCACCTCCGGATGCGCAACCAGAGGCGCCCCGGCATCGGGTCCATAGCCGGTCACGATATTGACCACCCCATCCGGAAGTCCAGCCTCCAGTAACAGTTCCACCAGGTTGAAGGTCGACAGTGGAGTATCTTCCGCCGGCTTGATCACGCAGGTATTGCCGCAAACCAGCGCGGGAAACAGCTTCCATGACGGAATAGCCATGGGGAAGTTCCAGGGCGCAATCATGCCGCAGACTCCTACCGGCATGCGGACCGACATGGCGAACTTATCGGGCAACTCCGACGGCGTCGTCTGACCGAAGAGCCTCCGCCCTTCGCCCGCCATGTAAAAGGCAGTGTCGGCCGCTTCCTGCACGTCGCCCCGCGTCTCGCTCAGAACCTTGCCCATTTCCCGAGTCATCTGCCGCGCCAGCTCCTCTTTACGCAGCAACAGCAACTCACCCGCGCGGTAAAGAATCTCCCCCCGCTTAGGTGCTGGAACCAGCCGCCAGTGGCGATACGCCGCCCGGGCCGCCTGGACCGCACGATCCACATCGGCTTCACCTGAGGACTGAAACTCTCCCACAACATCGTCAACATTAGCGGGATTGAGATTGAGAAAAGTCTTGCCGGTGGCTGCACTCACCCAGTTACCGCCAATCAGGTTCTTGTAGATCTTGGTTGCCATATACATTCCCTTCGTTAAAACTCAGAGCATAACTCAAGCGAACCATCGTTGTTCGCTGCGCCCAAAACAGGCCATATGCCCTAAAAGTGGTGGTAAAGACTCAAAAGAGTAGCGGTGCAGGAAGGCAACCGTGGCCGTACAATGAAACCGGGTCGACAGGAAAAGTCCTGCATTCATGTCATCAAACGGTTTCCATTCGCGTTCTTCTCGGACGCACGGTGTGCGTTCGCTGTTCAGCGTATTCTCGAGCGATCTGGCAATCGATTTAGGCACCGCGAACACCCTGGTGTACGCGCGTGGTAAGGGCATCGTTGTCAACGAGCCCTCGATCGTCGCCATTAACAAGAACACCGGCGAAGTGGAAGCGGTGGGCAAAGAGGCCAAGGAGATGCTTGGCCGCACGCCCGGCAATATCGTTGCCATCAAGCCCATGAAGGACGGCGTCATCGCCGACTTCAAGATCACTGAAAAGATGTTGAACTACTTCATCCAAAAGGCGCACAACCGCAAAATGCTGGTGCACCCAAGGATCGTGATCGGCGTGCCTTCAGAGATCACGCAGGTAGAAAAGCGGGCAGTTGAGGATTCCGCTTATCGCGCCAAAGCCAGCGAGGTGTTCCTGGTTGAGCAGGCTATGGTCGCCGCCATCGGCGCCGGTCTGCCCATCACTGAACCCAGCGGCAACATGGTGGTCGACATTGGCGGCGGCACAACGGATATCGCCGTCATTTCGCTCTCCGGCATCGTCTATTCCCGTTCCGTCCGCATGGCCGGCAACCAGATGGACGAGGCGATCATGAACTACCTCAAGCGCAAGTACAACCTGCTCATCGGCGAGCGCACGGCGGAGCAGATCAAGATCGACATCGGATCCGCATACCCGCTGGACAAGCCGCTCACCATGGAGATCAAAGGACGCAACCTCATCGAAGGCGTACCTAAGACCATCACCATCGATGACAGCGAAATTCGTGAAGCGCTTACGGAATGCATTTCAACCATCCTCAACGCCATTCGCGTGGCCCTCGAACGCACTCCACCGGAACTCAGCGCCGACATCAGCGATCGCGGCATCGTTCTGACTGGGGGCGGGGCGTTGATCAAGAATCTGGACAAGCGTATTCGCGAAGAAACCGGCTTGCCGGTCTCGATTGCGGATGATCCTCTGGCCAGCGTGGTGCTGGGCACGGGCAAGATGCTGAGTGACTTCCGTTTGCTGCGCAAGATCAAGATCGACTAGGCATGCGGCAAGTCGATCTATAAAGAAATGGAAGCAGACCCATCTTGAGCCGCTATAAAAACATCCTGTTTCTGGTGGCTGTTCTGGTGGTCCAGATCATTGGGTTGGCCGCGCAGATACGACGGCCCAACCCGAGTGGCGGGGATGCACCCGCAGTACGGTTGATACGCCTCTGGGCCATCAGCCTCATGTCGCCACCAGAAAAGGTTGTGCATGGCAGCGGCAGCGGCCTGCGCGGCATGTGGTCGAACTACATCGATCTTCGCCACGTGCGGGAGCAGAACCAGGAGCTGAAAGAACGGGTGAGCCGTCTGCAACTGGAGCAGGCAGCGCTGCTCGAAGATGCCCGCCAGGGCCAACGGCTGCAGGCACTGCTGTCCTTCAAAGAACACTACATCTCCAGTACGGTCGCGGCGCAGGTCATCGGCACATCGGGTACCGACCAGTCACGCATCCTCACCATCGATAAGGGCTCCAAAGATGGGCTTAAGCCGGACATGGCCGTCATCACCCCGGACGGCATCGTGGGCAAGCTACGGGACGTCTTTGGCCACACCTCGCAGGTTCTGGTGATCTCCGATCAGACCAGCGGGGCGGGCGTGCTGCTGGAGTCGACCCGGCTGCGCGGCGTGCTGCGCGGCAATGCGCTGGGCCAGCCGCAGATCATTAATATGCTTCCCGATGAACGGGTTAAGCAGGGAGAGCGGGTCGTCACCAGCGGAGGAGACCAGATCTATCCTCGCGGGCTTCCCGTGGGAGTCGTCGACCAGGTGGTGCCCGATTCTTCAAACCCTCCCTACATCGACATCATCATCAAGCCGGCAGCCAATCTTGGCCACCTCGAAGAGGTGCTGGTTATTACCGAGGCTTCCGATCAAATGCCGGCTAAGGCGCAGCAGGATCTGGCCCAGAGTGCTGCCGAAGGGGCCGCCGTGAGTAAACAGCGGGCATCGGATATCCTCGCCGAGCGGCTTCCCGGCCTGACGGATCCCAACGCGCTCGCCGATCCTGGCCCGGGGCAGAAACCAGCCCCTGCGTCCGCTGCCGGCGTTCCTCCCCCATTGCCTCCGTTGCATCCGGCTCCGGCCCTGCATGCCGATCATTACAGCCCGATGGCGACACCGCCAGCCAGCGCCCTAACCCCGGGGCAGGCAATTGTTGATCCGAAATACGCCGCAGCGCCCAAATCGCGGGCAGCCCAGGCAGCTGCCGACAGTGAGACCACAGCAAGCAAGAACCCGGAGCTAGACAGCGACCCGGCGGCGCAAAAGGCGGGTCAGAAGACGGATACCGGCGCTGCAGTCAAGCCTAAGCGTCCTGCCACCGTCCCCGCGCCCCCTGGCGAGGAGGCCTCGACAGCCCCGCCCCACCCATCGGTTGCTAAGCCGAAGACCCCCAAGGCGAACGCAGCCGATCAGCCAGCTGAAACCGTGCCCGCGCCTGAGCCTGGCGCCGAACCGCCCGCAGATGGGGGCCAACCCCACTAGAAGCATTCGGCAAGAGGAGAAAGAACAGCATGGCAATGTCGGCATCACTAGCGCGCAGGGAACTGGATGTGCAGCGTTATCCGCTCATCGTGGTGATCCTGGTGCCATTGGTGGCGATCTTTCTTCAGGCCCTGATCCCCCGTTTCATACCCAAGTTCGACATTCTCGACCTGCCCCTGCTGGTCACCATCTATTTCTCCGTGGGCTGGCGCAATCCGATCGCCGGGACCATAACCGGAGCGGTGATCGGGTTGGTTCAGGATGCGTTGACCAGCCGTCCCCTGGGAATTAATGGGGTTTCCCAATGCGTGGTCGGGTTCTTTGCCGCTTCGCTGGGGGTCAAAATCGACGTTGAAAATCCAGGGACGCGCCTGCTGATCAACTTTGCATTCACTCTGCTGAATATCGGGATCTACCTGTTCATCATGCATCACATGCTGGCTTTCAACGTCAGGACGAACTGGCTACACGAAGCCATCAAGGCAGTGATTAACTCAATCGTGGGCGTTTTCTTTTTCGATATCCTGGACCGCATCCGGCCTCGGGATTAGAGAAATTGCAGCGAATTGATGTTAGAAGCGTCACAGTAAGGAAATGGATCAGATGCTCATCAACAAGGAAGAGAGACTACCAGCATTCAAGCTCACGATCGTGCAGTACGTGGTCGTCGCTATTCTGCTGGTTCTGCTCTCTGGCCTGTGGCGGCTGCAAGTGGTCGGTGCGCAGAACTACCGTACCCTGGCGGAGCAGAATCGTATCCGAAAGGTGCCCATCCTGGCTCCGCGAGGCAAACTGTTCGATCGCGAAGGCCGCCTGCTGGTGGACAATTACCCCTCCGTCTCCTGTTTCCTGATCCGTGAGCCGGGCCGCGACCTGCGCGCGGACTTTCCCCTCATTTCGCGTGGGCTGCACATGAGCATGGAGCAGCTGGAAAGCACGCTGGCGCATTACGCCCTGGCGCCCAAGTACGAGCCTATTCCGCTCAAGCAGGACATCACTCCGGACGAGGTGGAGTTCATTGAGGCTCACCGCGACGAGCTGCCGGAACTGGAAACCATCGACGAGCAGCGGCGGCTCTATCCCCGTAATGGCTTTGCCGCCAACCTGATCGGTTATGTCGGCGAGGTGAGCGATGACATGTTGAACGACCCGCGCTATGCCTACTATGAGCCTGGCGACGTGGTCGGCAAGTCGGGTGTCGAGCAGTCCTACGATCAGCTGCTCCGCGGCCAGGATGGCTCGCAGGACATCATTGTGGACAGCCACGGCAGGGAAGTAGGCATTTTAGGCAGGGAACCAGCGGTAGCCGGACAGGGCCTCAAACTGACCATCGATCTGGATATCCAGCGCGCTGCCGAGGCGGCTATGGGCGATCACAACGGAGCCATTGTCGCTATCGATCCGCATACCGGCGCGGTGCTGGCGCTCGTCTCCCGGCCGGCCTTCGACCCTAACGATTTCTCCGTGCGCGTCTCCCGCGACGAGTGGAACAAACTCATCACCGATCCTCGCCATCCTTTGCTGGATAAGGCAATCCAGGCGCAGCTGGCGCCAGGATCCACGTTCAAGATCATCATGTCGCTTGCCGGGCTGGAGAACGGGGTTGCGCAGGACATGCATGTGAACTGCACCGGCGGCGGCACGTTCTACGGTCGCTTCTTCGCCTGCGATAAGCGCCATGGCGTGGTCGATATCATGCACGCGATCCCTATGTCCTGCGACACGTTTTACTACACCCTGGCCGAACGGCTGGGCATCGAGAAGATTGCCTATTGGGCCCACAAAGTGGGATTGGGCCAGAGGACAGGCATTGATCTGCCGGGCGAGGTCACCGGCACCATGCCTTCCGAAGAATGGAAGATGAAGACCTTTCACGAGAAGTGGTATGCCGGGGAGGTTATCTCCGTCGGCATCGGGCAGGGGGCCGTTGCGGTTACCCCGGTTCAGCTGGCCCGGGCAGTGGGGGGAATTGCCTCCGGCGGCGTTTTCAAGCGCCCCCACGTGGTCGAACCCGATCAAGTGCCGGCGGAGTACCGCCACGCTATGTATGACTCGTATCCTGGAACTGGCGACGCGACGGTGGCGATCGATACGGCGGTTTGGCAGACTATCACTGACAGCATGGCCGGCGCCCTTGATCCACACATGGGCGGAACGGCTTCCGCGTCTCATCTGGAAAATATCGATTTTGCCGGCAAGACAGGCACAGCGCAGGTGGTGAACCACAGTGCCGGAATGAAGAGTCTCGGCACCGGTGCTGAGCGTGCCAACGCCTGGTTTGTCGGAATCACCCCGCGCCGCAATCCGGATATCGCCGTGGTGGTCCTGGTGGAACATGGTGGCTGGGGAGCCGAGGCGTCCGCACCTCTGGCGGCCCGGATCATCCAAACCTTTGTGGATAAACAGCGCCGCCTGGACAACAATCTTCAGGAAGCCAAGGTGCCCTCGAAGGTGGAGGTGGGCGCTGTCTGGTCAGAAAAGCCGGAGGGCGGCGCTAACCCGGCGAACGTTACAACTGTGGCGGCAAAGGATGCCACCCCCTCCATGCACGGGGGACATTTCACGCTGCCTGCGCAATGAGTTAGCTGGTTTTGAAGGGGACGGGCTAAAGAGGATGGGTGAGAAGCAGGATTTACGAGTTCAGTCCCGCAGGGACGGTTGAGATCAGCCCAGGACGTTAGTCCTGGGTTGACGGCGCCGTCTGAACAGTCCCGCAGGGACGGCTGAAAATAACCTGCGATGCAGTCGTGGACAACCTTCAGCCATCCCTGCGGGACTTTCCTCCTGCGTCGAACAAACCCAGGACTAACGTCCTGGGCTGATCTCAACCGTCCCTGCGGGACTGAGTTAGGAACTGGGCAGATCTGATGGCGGGGCGGAAGCCCCGCTCCTGCAAGACTAGGCAAAGGACAAAAGCAAAATGCGGCGATTTATCTCATTTCGCGATTTCGACTGGTTGCTCCTCGGCCTGGTGCTGCTGCTTTCGGTCATCAGCATCTTTGAGATCTATAGCGCCACCCTGCATACAAAGTTTGTCGGCTTTGAGACCAAGCAGATCTTCTGGCTGATCGGCGGCCTGGCAGCGATGTTCATTTTCTCGCTGATCAATTACCACCGGCTGATCGAGTCGGTGCACTGGATCTATTGCTTTTGCCTGGTTTCGCTGGTGGCGGTGCTGGCGGTCGGTACCAAGGTCATGGGTGGCCGGCGCTGGATCAAGCTTCCAGGCGGCATTCACTTCCAGCCTTCGGAATGGGTCAAGCTGGTGCTGATCGTCGCCATGGCGCGATACTTCTCCAACCTGGCAGGCAAGGATCTTACCTGGAGCGATATCTTCAAGGCCTTCCTCCTGGTCGGTCTGCCCATGCTGCTGGTCCTTAAGCAACCGGATCTGGGAACCTCGCTCACTTACATCCCGGTGCTGATCATCGGGCTCTTCCTGGGCGGCCTGGAGTGGAAGAAGGGGCTCATCCTGATCGTTGCCGGCCTCATCCTGGTGGTCCCGGTGTGGGCCAAGGTGCTGAAGCCTTACCAGAAGCAGCGGCTCACCAGCTTCCTGAACCCTGACACCGACCCGAGAGGCAGCGGTTACCAGGTCAAACAGTCGCTGATTGCGGTGGGCGACGGAGGCGTCTGGGGCCGGGGAGCGACCAAAGGGACACAAACCCAGGGCGATTTCCTGCCCATTCCCTATACGGACTTCATCTTTGCCGCCTTCTGCGAGGAGCACGGCTTCGTCGGCGCCGTCTTTGTTCTCCTGATATACTTCCTTATATTGACGCGTTTGATTCAAAACGCTCAGACCGCCGCGGATATTTCCGGTACGTTCCTGATCATGGGCGTGGTCGCTGTACTCATCTTTCAGATTGCAGTTAACGTCGGAATGGTCATCGGGCTCATGCCGGTCACAGGAATTCCCTTACCGTTAATGAGTTACGGGGGATCCTCGGTATTGTTCACTTTCCTGGCTCTGGGTATGGCGATGAACGTTCGCATGAGCCGCTTTGTGAACTAGAGCAGTGTCATTAGGCTTATAGATTTTGATTTTTCAGTAGTTTAGATACGCCGGCCAGGTGAATCACCGGGGCCGGGCAGGATTAAGGAATGAGCTCGCAGAGAAGGGTAACGGCCCCGCCTGGAATCAAGGTTGAAGTGGTCACCGACTCTTTGCGCCCAGACAGCCCTGGAACGCCAACTGGCACAGAGACCGATCCCGGTCGTTGCTGTGTTGTGCCGGTATCCCCGCACAAAGAATTTCGCTGGATTCCGCCCCATGGATCACGCGCCTTTGCCCAGGCTTTCTCTCCGTCTGACTTAATCCTTCCCAGCACCCCGGGAGTGGAATAGCAGCTTCCCCTCTGATCTGCCGAGCCGGCCGTCCGCCAGGTTAGACCTGCCGGACAGGAGAGGCAGCATGTCAAAAGAAATTTGTATTTCCAGCACGCCCCATGAGACGCGGCTGGCCATCCTCGAAGACGACCAACTCACAGAGGTCTATTACGAGCGCGAGAATGAATACACTCTCGCCGGGTCCATTTACAAGGGTCGCGTTACCCGGGTGCTTCCAGGAATGCAGTCCGCATTCGTCGATCTGGGATTAGAGCGCGACGCGTTTCTCTACGTCACCGACTTCATGGAGGAGCAGGAAGACTCCTCCGACTTCGAGCGTATTCCAGCGAACGGCGAGGAGCCGGCTCGAGCGCCCCAGGCCCGGGAGTCGCAAAACCGGCCGCCGCGCGCCGCTCAGGCCCCGGCAGAGGAAGAATCAGCCCCACGGCGCAACGGTGCCCCAGTCAGTGGGCCCCCATCCACCGGTGGTCAGGCCCCCGGTGCAGATTTTGAGGATGGGACCCGGCGTTGGCGGGGTCGCCGTGGCCGTCGCAAGGGCTTTCGGCCGCCGCAAGGCAGCCAGCAGGCAGGTCAGGAAACGGGGGGCGCAGCCCGCGCCGAGGTTTCCCGGCCGGTCGAGCCCACCGTCGAACCAGAGAATGCGGACAGACGGCCGCCAGTCCCGTTCGCTCTGCCGGGTGAGTCGCTTTCGAAGTATGGCGTTCAGAGCCCCGCCCCTGCGCCTACCCAGTCGGTCGAGAGCCGTACCCCGCAGCCCAGGGCTAACGTAATCCTTGCCAAGCCGTCCACGCTGATCGAGACGCCGATTGAGTGGAATGGCGACGGCTTGCTCCCCGGAGAGTCCATCTCCCGCTATCGAGGTTCTGCTGCCGAGACCGCGGCTCCTTCGCATGCTGAAGTGGCCGGCTCGGCGGATGTGCAGGAATCTGCACCCGTATCCCATGAAGAGGTGCCGGCGCCCGAGGCAATGCCGGTCGCGGCCCAAGAACCTCCCGTGCTGCATGAAGCTGGGCCTTGCGAAGAGGTAACGACACCCGAACCGGTTGAGCCTGCAGCCGAAGCAATTGCCGAGACCCAGCAGGAAGCCCAGGCCATCCTTGCGGATGAGCCGCTGCTGGCGGCCACTGAGTTTGAGCCAGAGGAAGCATCTGCCTCGTATCGTGTTGATCCTTCCGCGCCGAGTGAATTTCGTTTTGCCTCCCCCTCGTCGAGCTTGGTCGAGGAGGAGATGGCCGAGGAGGAGTTTGTCTCTGAAGCAGAGGAGTCCCTGCCGGAGCCTGAAGACCTGCGCCCGGAGCCCAATGGCCACGAGCCTGCCGCTTTCGCCGCGCCTGCCCCAGGCGTGTTGGAACCGGAGACGGACTTCGACGACATCCAGGATGATTTTCAGGACGACCTGGAAGATGGAACGCCGGTAACCGGGCTGGTGGAAGAGGAAGAGGTTACCGACGAAGAGGAATACGACTTTACGCCCCTCTACGTTGAGAGCGAAGACCACGACCTCCAGGAACTGGAAGAGGAGACGCTTGATCAGGAAGTTTCCGTGGGCAGCGCGATCGGCGACATGGTGCGCGACGCCCATATCGACCAGCGCACCGACGCCGAGGTTTCCGGCCTGCTGGTCGAGGAAGACGAGACGGAAGATGAGCTGGAGGCCGCCGAGGGAGTTGAGGAAACAGAATCGGAAGAAGGGCAGGTTGCGGCGGTAGCCGGGCAGCCGGCTCGCCGGCCGCGCGACGATCAGCGCCGGGGAGGACGAGGGCAACGCAACGACGGTCGCCGCCGCCACAATGGACGACGCCAGAACACCCAGACCAGCGATCTGCCGATTATCAGTGAGCTGTTGAAGCAGGGGCAGGAAATCCTGGTGCAGATTGCCAAGGAACCGATTGCGAAAAAGGGTGCGCGCATCACCAGTCACATCGCGCTCCCCGGCCGCTTCCTGGTGTTCATGCCGACCGTGAACCACGTAGGTGTGTCGCGGAAGATTTCCTCCGACGAGGAGCGCCAGCGCCTGAAGCGCATTCTGATCAGCGAAAAGGGAACAGTCAGTGGTGGCTTTATCGTCCGCACCGCGGCAGATGGGGCCAGCGAAGACGACCTGCGCGCGGATATTCGCTTCCTGATCAGCCTCTGGACCGAGATCAAGCAGCGTTCCGATACTGCCAAGGCGCCGGCGCTTATCTATCACGACCTGAATCTGGTGGAACGCATCCTGCGCGACCAGGTGAGTGATAACTTCTCCACCATCTGGGTCGATACCGAGGTGGAGTACGAGCGCATCGTTCGCTTCCTGAATCGCTTTCAGCCCTCGCTGGTGCGGCGCGTCAAGTTGTACACCAAGGAGACGCCGCTATTCGAACAGTTCGGTATTCAGGATGAAATCACCAAGGCACTTAAGTCCAAGGTATGGCTTAAGTCGGGCGGATCGATTGTCATCAATCAGACCGAAGCCCTGGTGGCCATCGACATCAACACCGGCAAGTATGTCGGCAAGACCGCGCGCCTGGAGGACACGATCCTCAAGACCAATCTCGATGCCATCCCCGAAATCGTTCGCCAGATTCGTCTGCGTGATCTGGGCGGAATCATCGTGATCGACTTCATCGACATGGACGAGCGTAAGAACCGGAACAAAGTGATGCAGGCACTGGAGGACGAGCTCAAGTCGGACCGTGCGCCCTCAAAGGTGCTTCAATTTAACGACTTCGGCCTGGTAGCGATAACCCGCAAGCGGGTTAAGCAGTCCCTGGAGCGCACCTTGAGCATCCAGTGCTCCATTTGCGCCGGCACCGGCATGGTCAAGAGTCCGACCACGGTTTGCAACGAGATCTACATCGAGATGCGCAAGATGCAGAGCCATCTGGAGCGCCAGGACGTCCTGCTGCGCGTGCATCCGGAAGTGGTCAAGACGCTGAAGCTGGCCAACGCCCGGTGGCTTAATGAGCTGGAGGAGATGAGCGGTAAGACCATCATCGTCAAGAGCGATCCAACCCTGCATCCGGAGCAGTTCGACATTCACTAGCTCGGTTCGGGCCCTGTCGCCGTAACTGTCGGCGGGGCCTGGATTTCTGGATTTCAGGCGCCAGGAGCCCCAAATAGCGCATACTGGCCCTCTAAATGCATACTTCTGCGCATCAAAACCGTCACATAAGGGTTAGAAGTGAGAGATTCCGTCTTCGGGATCTTTCTAAATCTCAGTTCCCATGGGTGATCACAAGATGTTGTCGGGTTCCTTCCTTCGGTTCGCAGTGATCGTTTCCGCCCTTTCCTCTTCGATTCTGGTTCCCGCTGGCTTCGCGCAAATAAGTTCGAGTGTGGACAACCAGGATGCATTCGAACCCCTGGTGCAGGACCAGTATCCCAATCAGGGGGGATACAACAGACAGGGTTACAACACTCACCATAACGACTCCCTCACCGACCACCTGGCCATAGAAGCGGGCGCAGGTCTCAATGTGCCGTCAGGCAACACAGGCACCTGGCAGAGCGTAGGCTACAGCATCATTCTGGGCGGCGGCTGGATGTTTAACGACCGCATCGGTGTGCTTGCCGAGTACAACTTCAACGGCGCCAATATTCCGCAAAACACGCTGACGAATATAGGTGAGCCGAATGGCAATGTGCACGTGTGGTCGCTGACCCTCGATCCGGTGATCTACTACAAGACCAGTGGACACATTGGCGGTTACGTAACCGGCGGCGGCGGCTTCTATCGCAAGCTCACCAAGTTCACCCAGCCGGTCTATGTTGGTGATTACTGCGATTATTTCTATGGCTGTTATCCGGTATACGACAACGTTACGCTCAGCCAGTTCTCGAGCAACCAGGGGGGCCTGAACATCGGTACCGGTGTCACCTTCAAACCCAACCCGGACGGCAAGCTGAAGCTGTACGCCGAGGCGCGTTATATCTGGGTAGACTCTCCTAAGAGCTCATCGAGCAGTATCGGAACCGGGACCGTCGGCATGTTTCCAGTAACCTTCGGGTTCCGCTGGTAGCTGTAAGCGGTGCTAGACGCCCACTGGAAACGGCTTAGGGGAGGATTCGTCCGCATTGGCCCCGAAGCGGAGGCGCTCAAATCTGCCTTCCAGCAATGACATCAGGCCGGTGTACCAGTAGCCGAGCACGAAGAGCAATAGGAACGGCACCGTGAAGTAATTTTCGTTGGTGACCGCGTACCAGATGGTCAACGCAAAATAGCTGCCGATCAGAAGCTCAATCCAGGGCACGATGCCGAGCCGCTTGCGATACTTGCTGGCCTGGGGAACCTGACCGCGCTTTTCTATGCGGTATTTGGGCGTGCGCTTGAAGGCAGTCTTGATTCCGAAGAGGGCCTCCAATACCGCCTTGGTGTTGGTCACGGTCAACCCTATTCCCAGCGCCATGAGGAACGGCAGGTACAAAAATGTTCTGTACCATTTCCCGGGAAAGAGCTCTCTCTGGGAAACCAGGTAGAACGAGGAAATGGAAAACGTTGACGCCATGAACAGCGGAACGTCAATCAGCAGCATTTGAAACCATCCCTGATAGAAGCGGATGATCATGGCTGGCATCAGCAGCGTGGAGAGTACGATCATCAGCGGATAGCTGATGTTTGCCGTCAGATGGTAAAACGCCTCCAGCTTCACATGGAATGGCGCGTTGCTGCGGAACATCATGGGCAGGATCTTCTTCGAGGTCTGAATCAGACCCTTTGCCCAGCGGGCCTGCTGAGTCTTGAAAGCAGTCATTTCAATCGGCAGTTCGGCGGGGCATTCAACGTCTTGCAGATAAAGAAATTTCCAGCCCTTCAACTGCGCCCGATAACTCAGGTCGGTATCTTCAGTCAGGGTGTCGTGCTGCCAGCCACCCGATCCGTCAATCGCTGTGCGACGCCACATGCCGGCAGTCCCGTTGAAATTGAAAAAGGCATGAGTGCGCGATCGTCCGCCGTGCTCGAGGATAAAGTGGCCGTCGAGCAAGATGGCTTCCACCTGAGTAAGAAAGCTGTAGTCGCGATTGAGGTGCGTCCACCTGGTCTGCACCATGCCGATTTTCGGATTGGCAAAGTGATGTACGACCTGCATCAGCCATTCTTTGGGGGGCACAAAATCGGCATCAAAAATAGCTACAAACTCGCCCGTCGCCACACGCAAACCCTCATCCAGCGCCCCAGCCTTGAAGCCATGGCGATTGACCCGGTGAATGTAAGCGATCCTGTGGCCCAGAGATTGATAAAGCTCTACGGCCGCCTGGGCGACCTCTACGGTGCCGTCTGTGGAGTCGTCCAGTACCTGGATTTCCAGCTTGTCGGCGGGATAATCGAGGTTGCAGCAGGCCTGGATAAGCCGGTCAACGACAAATTGCTCGTTGAAGATGGGCAGCTGCAAAGTGATCGTTGGAAGCTCGGCGAAATGGGACTCAGGTTCGCGCACCGCGTTCTTCCGGTTTTTGTAATAGCGATAAACCAGCTGGTAGCGATGGATGCCGTAAAAGGCGAGGATGATCATCACCACGAAGTAGGGGATCAGGAGTGCCGTATCAAAGGGATTCCAGCGGTATAAGTGCTCGAAGGTCTTATCCGCATAATGCGTCCTGAAATAATGCTGCAGACCGTGCTGCGGAGAAAACAGCAGAGCCGCAAGCGGGAAGTTGCTTAGGTGATCAGCAATTGCCTGCAGGGCGCCGCCTCCGTACATAATTCGCTAACGTGCTCATCTCATGTGATTTGATGCTGCCGGCCCGGGTACGACCAGTAATCAATTGAGAAAATAGGTGGTGTACAGCGTATCCCGCTGCACGGGCCGGAAGCCGGCGCCGCGGATGACCTGCCGCAGCTCTTCTTCGGTGGTGCAGTTCGAGGTTCCAGCCGCCTTGACTACATTCTCTTCCAGCATCACCGAGCCCACGTCGTTGCCGCCGAAGCGCAAGCCAAGCTGCAGCACCTTCAAACCCTGGGTGACCCAGCTCGATTGCACGTTCTCCACGTTGTCGAGGTAGAGACGCGAGATTGCCAACACTTTCAGATACTCAACCGATGTCGCCTCATCCCACTTGCGGCCTCCCAAAGCGGTGTTGGTCGGTTGGAAGCTCCAGGGAATGAAAGCGGTAAAGCCGCCCGTCTCTTCCTGCAATCGCCGCACCTGCTCAAAGTGGTTGACGCGCTGCTCGAAGCTTTCCCCCACACCGAACATCATGGTGGCCGTTGTCCGCATACCCAGTTCATGGGCAGTGCGGTGCACGTTGACCCAGTCCTGGGTAGAGCACTTCAGCCTTGCAATGCGATGCCGCACCTCGTCATCCAGGATTTCAGCTCCCCCGCCCGGAATCGAGGCCAGTCCTGCATCGCGCAGCCGGGCGATGGTGTCCCGCACCGAGAGATTGCTGTATTCAGCAATGGCCAGAATCTCCGAGGCTGAGAAACAATGCAGCCAGACCTGGGGGAACCGCTGCTTGATGCCTTTGAGCAAACGTTCAAACCATTCGATCTTGAGGTCGGGGTGCAGACCGCCTTGCATCAGTACACCGGTGCCTCCCATCTCCACCGTCTCCGCAATTTTCTGATAAATGGTCTCGAAGTCGAGAATGTAACCTTCGGAGGCTAGTTTGCCTTTGAGAGGCCGGTAAAAGGCACAAAAGCTGCAGTACTCGGTGCAAAAATTCGTGTAGTTGATGTTGCGGTCAACAATATAGGTCACCACGCCCTCGGGATGCAGCTTACGCCGCAGCGCATCTGCTTCCATCCCCAGGCCGATGAGGTCGTCCGATCGGAAATAGTCGAGAGCTTGAGTCCTGGTCATTGCCACAAATACATTTTACGGGTATGCCAGCCTACAATCCAGTGTTACAGTTCAAGAGGCCCTGTGCGGACATAGGCTCCGCCAAGGTAGCCTGTGCAAGCCGGTTGCACCCTATCACAATCAATTGAAGGTTCTTGTGCCGGTTGTCACGGCATGTTTGCGACCGAAGTTCTACCATTATTGCGTCAGGAACGCGGGCCAATCCAATACCAGGTAGCAGCTGTCTGTTTCTCGCGCTACCCATCTCTTCGAGGAAGGTTCCGTCTCTATGTCTCAGTTCAGATTTGCCAGCCGCGCCTTTTCGCGACTCCCAATCGCTTTGCGCCTTGTGCTGCCAGCCACGCTCTGTCTCGCCTTTGCCCTGCCTGTGCGCGCACAGACGGCCCCGCCGCCAGGCACCGATGTCATCATTTTCACTAACGGCGATCAGCTGACCGGCAAGCTCTTGCGCGAGATCAACGGCAGCGTAACCTTTCACAGCGATATTGCGGGCGATGTGACCGTGACCTGGGACAAGATCAAGTCCATTCACTCCGGGCAGCAGTTTGCTGTGGTTCAGCAAGGCCAGCATGTCACCCGCAAGACGGCGGACGCAGATATTGCCCAAGGCGCCGTACAGGTCCAAGACGATCAGGTCAAGGTGACACCAGCCAAGAGCGACACCAGCAAAGACATTCCTGTGAAGAATACGCAATACATGATTGACCAGGCCACCTTCAACAAAGAAGTGCGCGGGAATCCAGGCTTTGGCTACGGCTGGAGTGGCTCGATTACCGCGGGTGCAACGCTCGTGGAGGCGACGCAAAACAGCCGCAACTTTACCGGCGGGGTCGCGCTGGCACGGACGATTCCCACCGTGAACTGGCTTGATCCGCGTAACCGCACCCTGTTTGACTTTACCGGAGCGTACGGGACCGTCACCCAGCCCGGCACCGCCGGCAGCAAGACCAACATCATTCACTTCGATGCGGAGCGTGACTGGTACTTCTCGCCCCGGTTCTACTTCCTGGCGGAGGCCTCTTTTGACCACAACTACTCTCAGGGCCTGGATCTGCAGCAGACCTACGGAGGCGGTTTAGGTTATACCGTCATCAAGAGTCCGAAGCAGGAACTGGACCTTAAGTTCGACATTCATTACCAGAAACAGAAATTCTTCGTAACCCCCAACATTGTGCCTCCTCCTCCGCTTTCACCCAGCAAGAACCTGATCGGAGCCGACTTTGGAGACACCTACATGTTGAAACTGCCGCATGGGCTGGTTTTCAACCAGGGGGCAACCATCACTCCAGCGTTCAATCAAACCAACGCCTGGTCGGCTGTGGGTACCGCCGCCCTCTTGTTCCCGGTCTACAAGCGTCTGGGTTTTAGCGTGGGAGCGCTGGACGACTTCCTGAACGACCCCGCGGCCGGCAGCAAGAAGAACTCATTCCAGTTTACCGCTGGGGTGACGTACTCGCTCAAGTAGAGGTTTATTGCGGCGCCGCCGGGTCAAGATTCAGCGGCTGTTTCAACAACGTTAGTACGCCAGGGGGTAGGGGCTTATCTGCGTTTGCCAGCAGCTGCGATACTTGCCACATCTCTGTCTGGTTCAGGATGTCCTTGAAGGCGGGCATGCCTGAAAGGCGGATACCGTTCGCTACCTTCCAATATGTCTCTCCGGGTGGGTCGTCGCTGACACCGACGACTCCATCGCGGTGCGGCTCCCATAGCTGCGGTGCCTTTGGATACATCCCCTTGGCGAAACTGGCGGGAATCCCATAAAGCCCATGGCAGGCAGCACATTGCTGGCGGTAGATGTGGGCGCCGATCTCAAGGTTGGTGGGGCTGGCCTCGACTGGGGGTGTCTTCACCAGCTCACGATCGATGCGCGCGTGCAGAGGAACGTGCACGATCCTGGCCTCAAAGGGAAAAGCGGAGTCGGCGGTGGCGACAGGTGGACTGCCGGCCGTGAGATAGACCCAGATGCATAGCGGTACAACCAGTAAGCCGATCAGCAGGCCGATCAGGAATTTCATTCGTTTCGCCCTCTTTTGCCGCGTGGGATAAGAAAAGCTGCACTCTCTGTCCTTGAGCAGGATATAGCAACGGGAGAAATGCTCTAATACTAACCAGGACATCAAATCGTATTTTCATCGCCCAACGGCGGCAGTCAGTGGAGGCTTTCAGGTTCATGCATCATCGCAAGCGTTTTGGATGCCAAGCGTATCCGCTTCTTTTTTTGATCACTCTCGCGGTACCAGGGCTCATAGCGCAGAATCCCACCGGCAGCGATTCCCAGGCTCCAGCACAGACACAGACCCAGCCGGAGAATCCACAGCAAAATCAGATTCGCCTGGCCCAGGAGGCTCAGGCCCGGATACACGCACGCCGCCAACAACGAACCCAGCGCGTGGTCCAGGATACCTACAGCCACAAGTTCGAGGTCTACGGAGGAGGCGGCTACACTCGCTTCCGCCCTGGAGGCTCGCTTCAGCACATCAATGAATCTGCCTGGAATGGCGGGTTCACCGATTATTTGTGGGGCCGCCTGGGGCTCACGGGGGATCTGCGCGGCTATTACGGGACAGCGTTCATTACGCCCAATCCCTATAACATCTTCAAGCCCAGCATCAGCCAGTACACCTTCATGGCGGGACCGCAGTATCGGTTCGTGCGCCGGGAGCACTGGGCGATCAGTGCACAGGCTCTGGTGGGCGGGGCCAAGGGCAACTTCAATGCGAACAGCGCCGAACTTCCGGGGCCACTCGTAGGACTTTGGAGTAACGGCACGACTTTCAGCCTGGCGCTTGGTGTGCCAGTCGACTATAACCTCAGTCCGGGGCTGGCCGTGCGTCTCCAGCCGGGCTATTGGCTGTCGACCTTCGGAGGCACTGCGCAGGTGAAGAATCTCGGCTTTACCGCCGGCGTGGTGTACCGCTTCGGGCGGCAGTAGCCTATTTTGGGTGGCCCATATCTCGCAACCCGAGATATGGTCGGGACAAAATTATGGACGGGATAAGGCTCAGGCGGTAACCGCTTTATCGCGTTCCTTCGCGGCTTCCAGGGGATACTGCGGTTCCGTCATTCTGACCGGGTCCAGGATCTCAGCAATCTCTTCTTCAGTGAGCTGCTTCTTCGCGCGGGCGATCTCGATGATCGACTTGCCGGTGGCGACGGACTCCTTCACTATCTCCGCGGCCTTGGCGTAACCGATGTAGGGATTCAGCGCGGTGGCCAACGATACGGTGCTTTGCGCGTACATTTGGCAGCGCTGTTCGTTGGCAGTGATGCCGCGCACGCACTGCTCGTCGAACTGGCGCAGCATGCTGCTCAGGATGGTTACGCTCTGCACTACGTTATAGGCCATAGTCGGCATCATCACGTTCAGCTCAAGCTGCCCGGCCTGGACGGCATAGGCCACGGCCGTATCATTGCCAATCACCTGGAAACTGACCATCGCCGCCAGTTCCGGGATGACTGGGTTGATCTTACCCGGCATGATGGATGAGCCCGGCTGCAGGCTGGGAAGGTAAATCTCCGCGAAGCCCGTATTGGGGCCCGAGCTAAGCAGGCGGATGTCATTCGAGATGCGGATGGTTTCGAGCGCGATGCCGCGCAAAGCGGAGCTTACATCGGCCATGCATGCATTGGATTGCATCGCCCAGCGCATGTCCTCGGCCGGCACCAGCGGCTGCCCCGAAATGCGGGCCAGATGCGAAACCGCTTTCACCCGGTAATCGGGATGGGTGTTGATCCCGGTGCCTACCGCACTGCCACCCAGCCCCAACTCGCGCAGTGTCCCGGAAGCCAGCTTCAGGAACTGCTTGCCCTTTTCAATTGCCAAGCCGTAGGCTGCAAACTCCTGTCCCAGGCGCATCGGCACCGCATCCTGCATGTGCGTGCGGCCGGACTTCATAATGTGATGAAATGCCTTTGCTTTTGCCGCAAAGGTCGCGGCCAGGTTGTCCAGCACCGGGTAAAACGTGTCGAGCGCGAGCAGCGTCCCCAGGCGCATGGCGGTGGGAAAGACATCGTTGGTCGACTGCCCGTAGTTCACGTGGTCGTTGGGGTGTACGTGGGCGTACTCTCCCAGTTTTCCTCCCAGGATCTCATTGGCGCGGTTGGCGATCACCTCGTTGGTGTTCATGTGCATGCTGACGCCTGCCCCGGCCTGGAAAACATCGACTACGAACTCAGCGTTCCACTTGCCGTCGATCACCTCCTGGGAAGCCTGGATGATGGCATCGGCACGCTTTTCGTCCACCAGGCCAAGTTCCTTGTTGGCTTCCGCGGCGGCCCGCTTGACCATTCCCAGTGCGCGTATAAGCTGCGGGTAACCACGCATGCCTGAAATGGGGAAATTGTCGACCGCGCGCGCCGTCTGCGCGCCGTAGTAAGCCTTCGATGGCACCTCGACAAAACCAAGCGAGTCTTTTTCTTTGCGGTGATCGGACATAAACCTGTGGCTCCAGTAGAACGTTCGATTATAGCGATTTCTGTCACCGGCTGTGAACGACTCATCGTCTAAGCTATAGACATGGAGCACAGCCGTGGTGTCCTGAAGGAAAGCTTTGACGTGTTGGTGGTTGGCGCCGGTCCTACCGGTCTCGCCTGTGCCATTGAGGCCCAGCGGGCCGGCCTGCGCACAGTTCTGGTGGACAAGGGTTGCCTCTGCAACTCCCTCTTCCACTATCCGTCGAACATGACTTTTTTCACCACTCCTGAGCTGCTGGAAATTGGCGATATGCCATTTTCCAGTCCCAACCAAAAACCAAGCCGCAACGAGGCGCTGGAGTACTACCGCAAGGTCGCCGAACATTACCAGCTGGAATTTCGTCAATATCAGACCGTAACCGGCGTTACCGGCGAGGATGGAGATTTCACCATCACCACCGTTGACCGGTATTCCCGGCATCGATCTTATGGCGCCCGCAAAGTCATCCTTGCTACCGGCTACTACGACCTGCCCAACTACCTCGAAGTGCCCGGCGAAGAACTGCCCAAGGTGCTGCACTACTATCACGACCCGCACCCCTTTTACGACCAGAACGTGCTGGTGATTGGAGGCAAGAACTCAGCCGCTATCGCTGCCCTCGATCTGTGGCGTCACGGCGCGCATGTGACCCTGGTGCACCGAGGCGAGAAGATGCACCACCACGTCAAATATTGGATTCTGCCCGACATCAACAACCGCATTAAGAACGGCGAAGTCACGGCTTACTTTTCCAGCTCAGTGACCAGCATCGCGAAGGACTCGGTCGAGTTGTTCACACCCCAAGGTACCGTTACCATCGATAACGACTACGTCTTTGCCCTGACCGGGTACCATCCCGACTTTGATTTTCTGGCTGCTCTTGGCGTACGCATGGAAGGGCAGGACCGCTGCCCGGTGTGTGATCCGCAATCGCTCGAAAGCAATATACCCGGTCTTTATCTCGCCGGAGTGATCGTCGCGGGCATGCGCACCAATGAGATTTTCATCGAGAATGGCCGCTTCCATGGCCGTCAGATCGCGCGGGACATCGAAGCCAAGCTCGCCGGTCGAGCTTCGGTGAAGGTTGGCTAGAGCAAGGTTGAAAGAAAGGGGCCCCGTCTCATGAGTTGGCTCAAACCTCGTTCGATTCGAGGTCAGCTCATCTCCGGTCTTATCCTCTTTGAAGGCCTGCTGGTGATTATTTTCGCCATCCTTCTGGTGCGCGAACAGGCCTCGGAGATTCATGAGCGGGCGCGCCTGCGGCTGGAGTCGGAGGTGAAACTACTGGCCCTGCAGAGCCAGGACTCGCTGGCCCAGGGCGAGGCCGGCTACCTGGTGCCGATCCTCCGCACGATGGTCAACTCGCCCGGTATCCGTGCAGCGGTGGTTACAGATACCAACGGCCGGATCATCGCCAGCAGCGATCCCAGCATGAACGGCAAGGACCTGCTGACGCGTCTGGAAAAAAAACAAATGGCGGATACCCCCGGCGCGATAATTTTTCGCGCCCCCGGAGGAGCTCGTGAGGCGGTCCAGGCAATTCATGTCGGCGGGCAACTCAGGGGATTCGCCTGGGTCTATGAAGATGCGACCGCGGCCTGGCAGCAGATTTACTCCCTCATCCGCATCACCATCATTTTCGCTGGCCTGGCGGCTTTGGGCACAGCGATCATTGCCGGCAGTCTTGCCCGCTCCATCACCCGCCCGCTTCGCGCATTGCTGGCGGCGACCCGCAAGTTGATTCGTGATCCTGAAACCAAGGAAGGATTTCCGCTGGAAGTGACCTCTGCCAACGAATCAGCAGACCTTACCCGTGCGTTCAACCTGATGGTGACATCGATGGAAGAGCAGAGAGCCGGGCTCAGCGATACCCTGGCGCTGCTCGACTCCATGCTTGAAAACGCGCCCATTGGGTTCGCGTTTTTCGATCGCAAGTTTCGTTACGTGCGCATAAACCAGTTCATGGCCGAGATGAATCAAGTACCGATAGGCAGGCACCTGGGTCGCACCATCGCCGAGATGCTTCCTGGTTCAGCCGCGGAGATGCTGCAGGGCTGCATCCAAAGTGTCTTCGAGACCGGGCAGCCGGTGGTTCAATTTGAGCTAGACACGCCCTTGCCCGGAGACGCTACCCAGGTCCGCAGTTGGCTCATCAACGTGTACCCGGTCAAAGCTACGTCCGAGGCTGTTCGCTGGGTAGGAGCGATCGTGGTCGAAGCAACCGAGCGCAAGCGCGCAGAGGATGCGTTGCGGAAAACGGAAAAACTAGCTGCCGCGGGTCGCCTGGCGGCTTCGATTGCCCACGAAATCAATAATCCGCTGGAGGCGGTCACCAATCTTCTTTACCTGCTGCGGCACCAGCCCTCACTCGACAAGGAGGCTACCGGTTATGCCGACCTGGCGCAGCAGGAAATCTCTCGCGTCGCCGAGATGACACAGCAGACCCTGCGCTTTTATCGCCAATCTACCTTGCCCGTGGTTGCCAACATTGCGGAGTTGTTGGATTCCGTTCTGACGGTGTATATGGGACGGCTCCAGGCGCAGCAGATAGAGGCTTCTCGCGAGAGCGCCGGGGATGTCGATCTTTACTGTTTTTCCGGCGAACTCCGCCAGCTTTTCGCCAACCTGATCGGCAACGCGATTGACGCCATGGGTCCGGGAGGGCATCTGTGGCTATCGGTCCGCCGATCGCGTTCGTGGGTGGACGGCACGCCCGGTATTCGGTTGTTCGTCGCAGACAATGGCTGCGGCATGACGCGGGCAACGCGCCTGCGGATTTTCGAACCATTCTTTACTACCAAGGAAACGACTGGTACCGGGCTCGGCCTGTGGGTGAGCGGCGAGATCATCGCCAAGCACAAGGCCACGGTAAGGGTCGCCAGCCGTCCAGCCGGAGCGGCCAACGGAAGGCAGTCCGGCACCGTGTTTATGCTCTTCTTTCCTGAGGGCGGGATCGGTTCGCCCCCAGTGCCTGCCGTCACCGCAACCACCCAGAGTGCATGATATGCGACAAATCCTGGGTGCCCCATATCTCGCTTGTTTTTCGCGAGATGTGGGATTCTACGGCTCTCAACCCGTCAGTTTCTTGGCCCAACCAGGCTAGGGGTAAAGATCCGCAGTATCCCACATCTCGCGAAAAACAAGCGAGATATGGGGCACCCAAGCTTGTTGAAAGGGCAGGGTTTTAAGGATCCCCAGCGGTGAGCTGCGCAGAGGGGAGCGCGCAACGTGGCTCTTGCGCTACCGGGGCGAGTTTCGACCGGGTAACGTGCAATCGATTGACGCGCACATAGCGCAGCCGCAATCCCCCCACCACGTCCGGCATTGACCGCGGAGTCTTGGTCAGATCCACCAGCACCAGCAGCGCTGCTTCTGCCGGATTGTCGTAGCTCTGGGTTACACCCACACCGAAAAATGCCGGATCTGCCATCAACTGTGGAGCAGATTGCCGCTGCACCGCCGCAGCGGCCCGCAGAACGTCAGCAGGCAGACGGATGCCTTCCATCTGGGGCAGAGTCGTCGGCTCGGTGCCCGCATTCATACTCGCGAGGTCCGTGGGGATCACTAGGGTGCGCACGCCGTTGATCACTTTGGGAACCGCCACGCCCGGCCTGTTCTTGTCTATATAGACAATGACGGCAGCTTCGCCCGGGCTGTCCAGGCTCTTTCCCGTGGCGGTCCCCAGGATTCCGTTATCCGGTCTCAACAGCAGAGCAGTCGCCGATTCAGCCGCAGACCTGGCAGCCAGCATCTGGAACCCACTCACGCTGCGAGTCACTGGCGGGGTGTGCTCATCGTAGTTGGAACAGGTGATGGGATGGGGAGCTCCACCCGCAATCTGGAATTCCTGCCCCTCCGCCTGGCTCTTCTGCCCCAGTTCGCTGAGAACGTCCTGGATAGGATTGGCCACGCTGAATCCGTGGTTGCTGTCGTCGGCGCCGCTGGCAAAAAACAACCCCACCGGCTGCGCATTGCTGGCATCCAGTACCAGTGCTCCGGAGTCTCCGCTATCCGCAAAACTGGCCCCGGGCATGCCGATCTGATTGACGTAGGTCTTGGTGTAGTAGGGTTGGGTCTCGGCGCAATCGTAGTAGTAGTCCACCTGCACGCTCAGGTCCACCGTGTTGACTGTCGAACAGGTCAATCCTGTTGTCCGCCCGCTCTTGACCACACGCAACTGGTTCAGCAGGCCTGCGGTCAGCGCCTCTCCTGTGCCGGCCGCGGGCGCCGCGGGAGTGAGGATGCCGTTGATCGATGGTCCCAACTGCAGGATGGCGCCCGTTCCGTCGACCGCAGGCGTTGCCGCAGCCAGCGCCGCATCCACGTTGGTTTGCGCACTCTGCAGGGGCACTACATAGCGCAGGGCCCCGACGGTTCGCCCGGCCTGCGGATTACAGTTCAGATCAACCAGAGCGGGTTGCACAACCGTGTCACCGGGTCGCGCCTGGTCTGATTCGGCCAGCACATGGTTGTTGCTCAAAATGTAAGGATCGCCGTTCCGGTCCGTGACCAGCGCTCCCAGCGTCCCCCCGCAGCAGTCGTTTACGTACTCGTGACCGCTGCCATCCTTTTTGGAGTCGTAATCGTTGGCATTGCCTCCCGATGACCCCATCTCCACGTAGCCCTTCTGCGCCAACTGGTTCTGCAGGCCAGTGCTATTGAACCCCGCCCCATTCAGCAGAATATGCAGGGCGGCGGCCGAGTGGGAATTTCCCGCCGCCAGCCCCACCACAAAGACAGACGGACTGCCAGGAGGCAACGCGCGCGGGGCGGTATAGGTTGCGGTGCACGAGGTGTAGGTACGGTTGGAGTGATAGCACCTGCTCTCACTGATGCTGCCGTAACTGTCGCCGGGATCGATCTCACCCCCCGGGGTGGTCGAAAGTGTCCAGTGAATCGAGCCCGAATTGACCTCAGCGATCTGTCCCTTGACCTGAACCGTGGATCCCGGCGCCAGGCTGGCGGTCTCAGGAGTAAGGACCTGGACGAATCCGGGAGTAACCGTGAGCAGGTAGCTTGCCGTCAGCGATGGATCGCTGCGCGAGGCCGCCATGACCTGGACTTGCACCTGGTCTTGAGACAGCAACGGCGGCGGCGTATAGGTGCCATTGGCGCTGATTGTGCCCTGGCCGAGCGAGGCGTCGTTTTGCCCGGCGGCAATGGTCCACTTCACGCTGGCGGAGACGCCGGAAGCCAGCCTGGCGCTTAGCTGGTCGGTGGTGGTGGTGTCGATGAAAGCTTTTTCCGCGTTAATGACCAGGCTACCCGGGCTGGCGCTCACGGGCGAACTCATGGCTCCGCAGCCAGCGATCAACAGAAGGAAAAACGGTGCGGCGACAAACAGGAGTCTTGAAACAGATTTGTGCATTGCCGCTCCAATATCGCCAGGACTTCGCGTGGTGCTGCCCTTGGTATCAGACGAAAGGGATCGGGGAAGGGCCTACGCCAATGGTAAGGATATGCCAGCCAACGTGCGGGCTTTTATGAAATTACGCGCTTAAGGAAACCTCGGATGCCAATCCCACCCAAAATGGTGAGTGACACCAGCAGGGCGAAGATGATAAGCAACGCCGGCATGTGGGGAATGCCGGGCGTGAGGGCGGCCCGCAAGCCCTCGCTCATGTATACGATAGGGTTGACCAGCACCGCCATCTGCAGCCAGCGCAGATGATCGAGATATGCCCAGGGGTAATAAACACAGCCCAGAAAAGTGATCGGAACCACCACGATAGAGAAGAGCAAGCCAATTTGCTGCGGCTTGATATTGGTGCCGATCGCCAATCCCAGTGCACTCGCCACCAGGCTGGAGAGGACCAGGACCACGATCAGCAGGGGCCAGTTGTCTACCTCTGGCTTGACCGGCACCGCGGGGATGAAATAAGCAAGCGGCACGACCAGCGCCGCGGCGAGAATGCTCTGCAGCGCGCTGAAGCACATCTTTTCTACCGCCACCGCGGTGACCGGGAGGGGACACATGACCCGATCGTCGATTTCCCGGGTGATGCCGAACTCCTGCGAGAGCGGAAGCGCCACCGCAGCGATGCCGCTGAACATGATCGCCACCGCCATCAAGCCGGGCAGCAGGATGGTGGCGAAATTGCCTCCGCTTGCCGCCATCGGATTGCCTTGCCCCATATGGGGAAAGACATAAGTAAAGACAAAGAGAAAGAGCAATGGCTGCATGACGATACGGACCACGAACGGGCCCAGCTCGCGGCGCAGCACGCGCAGGTCACGCAGCATGAGGCCGAGGAAGGCTCTGATGTAACCCACCCTTCGATTACTCACGCAAATCCCTCCCCGTGAGGCGGATGAACACTGTTTCCAGGCTCGGCTCGTTGATCTTAAGGTCGCGCAAACCCAGGCCCTGGGCCGCCTGCACAATCTGCGGTAACAGGCCATCCGTGCCCTGGGAGAACACCCGAATGCCATCGCTGATGGCTTCCACAGAGGCAACATTGGGCAACCGTTGTAGTGTTCTTATCAGTTCCGCCGAGCCTTCCATCTGGCGCAGCGTCAGCTCGAAGATGGTTTGCGCGCCCAACTTGGCCTTCAGCTGTCCGGGAGTATCCTGGGCCAGCAATTTGCCGTGATCCATGATCGCTACCCGGTCGCAGATCTCATCGGCTTCTTCCATGTAGTGGGTGGTGAGCACCACTGTGATGCCTTCGCTGCCCAGTCCTTTGACCGCGTCCCACATGGCAATTCTGCTTTGCGGATCGAGGCCCGCGCTGGGTTCGTCGAGGAAGAGAACGGCGGGACGATGGGCGATGGCGCGCGCGATCTGTACCCGCTGCTGCATGCCGCCGGAGAGCTGGGAAGGGAAGCTCCCACCCCGTTCCTGTAAAAGAAACTGTGACAGTAGCTGCTGCGCCCGGCTCCTGGAAGCGGCGCTCGAAAAGCCGAAATACCGGCAATGAAAATAGAGATTTTCAAAGACCGTGAGCGAGCGGTCGAGGGTGTTGTATTGCGGCACCACGCCTATATTGCGCCGCGCCGCCGCCGGCCTCGCCACCACATCCACGCCGGCGATGGTTACCTGGCCGCTGGTGGGCAGCGCGCGGGTAGTGGCGATGCTGATCGTGGTCGTCTTGCCGGCGCCATTTGGTCCCAGCAAGCCGAAAATTTCGCCTTGCTCGACCGAAAGGTCGATGCCATCGACGGCGACGATGCGCTGCTTTTCCTCGTAGACTTTCGTCAACCCGCAGATCTCGACGATCACCGATGCAACCTTCGCTTGGGCATGATCAGAGCATTCTTCTGTAAGTCCAGTATGAAACGCCAATATGAAACATCAAGAGAAGCGCTCTTTCACTGCATCGAGAGAACACTGAGTTCGATACAGTTTGCGCAGTGGAAAGGAGCGGACAGAGAAAAGCTCCGTATCGGGCTGCATATGTGCGCCATACGATACGGAGCTTCAGCCTTTCCGGCTGTAAAACTTAAGCGGCTGCGTTTGATTTATTCGCGCGCCGGGCAAATAAGCTACCAGTGGGCATCGAGGTCGAAATCACGGTGACGGGGCCGGCTGTCGCAGCCTTCATCCGGCGCACTTCAGATGCGCTCAGCGGCGTCATGCGTTCCCGTGAGTAATAAATCTGTTTCCCGCAGTCCAGACAAACCTTATAGGTTTGCTGTTCCAGCGTGAACGGCCTCGTCTGACTCCAGTGGCGGCAGCCAAAGAGAATATCGTAGAAAAAACCAAGCAGGCTCTGAATCCAAGTCATATAAAAGCTCCCTTATCTGAAACGCCGGGTTGTCGTTCAAATTCGTACTGTTAAGATGCATTCTGCACGAAATTGTCGCGTTTGTCGTAGGGAAATTACAGCTTTCGTGCCAGCGGATCACCCAAAAGTTACTGGCCTTTTGGTAGCCCAGCAGATTCAATCAGATAGCCGTAACCACGGTGGGAACTACCGGGTATCAAGCAACAACTTGGATTACGATTTTCCCAAAATGATACCCCTTTTCCATCGTCTTTAGAGCTTCGCGAGCCTCGCCAAAGGCGAAAATCCGATCCACCACGGGCCGCATCCGATTGGCCGAAATAGCTCGATTCATGGCTTCGAAATGGGCCCGCGAGCCCACATAAACACCGTGGATCCGAACCTGGCGATGGAGAATCAGCGCGATCGGGAGCGGTTGTTCTGACTGGCTCAGCACTCCGATCTGCGCCACCGTGCCGCCGATGCGCACGGCCTGCAGGGACTGGGTGAAGGTCCCGGCACCGCCCACTTCGACAATCAGCTCAGCGCCGCGGTTGCCGGTTTCCTCGAGCACCCATTTTGCCCACTCGGGAGACTGTCGATAGTTGTGCCCGGCATCCAGTCCCAGGGTCCTCGCCCGCTCCAGCTTTTCATCGCTGCTGGAAGTTCCGAGCACGGTCGCTCCCACCATCTTTGCGAATTGCAGCGCAAAGATTGAAACTCCTCCAGTGCCCTGGATGACCACTGCCTCTCCGGGCTTCAGCCGGGCCGCATTTTCGAGCGCGTTCCATGCTGTGACTCCGGCACAGGGGAGCGTGGCCGCTTCTGCGTACGAGAGATGGTCGGGGATGGGCACGACGCCACCCTGGTGCAGCAATACGTATTCGGCCAGCATGCCGTCGATGTCCCCACCCAGAGCGCCGCGGCTGCTTTCTGCGGTCGGAGGGCCGTCAAGCCAATGCTGCATAAAGATGCCAGCCACGCGCTGCCCCACTTTGATGGCCTTCACCTCTGCTCCCACCTCGACCACCTCGCCCGCCCCGTCGGAGCAAGGAATACGAGGCAAAGCCATTTTGGGGTTGTAATGGCCTCGAACCATGAGCAGGTCGCGGTAGTTGAGTGACACCGCGTGAACCTTTATCAGGATTTCTCCGCGCCCGGGGCGGGGCTGGGGCAGGTCAGCTAAAGTGAGCTTGTCAATCCCGAACGATTGAATTTGCCAGACTTTCATAATTCCTCCGCCAGACATAAAACGAGTGCAATTGATTCCACCTGTCGTACCATATAGGTATGGCGCGTGGATGGGAAAGCAAGTCTGTGGAAGAGCAGCAGTCAGCTGCGGATCAAAGCGCTTCCGGCGCTGTGATTGACGCTGCAAAGCGAAACGGGCTGGAGCGGGCAAAGGTCGAGCGGCAAAAGCAGGAGCTCGATCTGCAGCGTGAACGCATTCTTTCCGAACGCACGTCGAGCCCCGTGCGCCGAGCTGCGCTGGAAGCAGCCCTGGCCGATATCGAATCCCGCCTGGCCCTTCTCTCCTGAGCCAATTCGCTTTCTGATTCTTTGTAATTCGAAAGTCCGGGTGCCCGCCCTTCGCAAGAAACGCGAAGGATGGGGCACACGAACATTTGCTGCACGTCCCCAAAAAGGCGATGGCTACTGGGGTGGATTGCTCATACCTTGCGCTGGAACCATACCTCCCTGTGGTCGATTCGCAGCCGAGGGCTGGCTTTGCTGCACACCGATGGAGCTACCTGAGACGACCATCTGCACCCGGCGGTTCTGTGCCCGCCCAGCGGCCGTCGCATTGGCTGCGATGGGGTTGCCCATGCCGTAGCCGGTTGCAGTGATGTTGTCGGGGCTGACGCTCTGGGACACGAGATATGCGCGCACCGAATCGCCTCTCCGTTGCGAAAGTGTCAGGTTGTATTGATCGCCGCCTACGTTGTCGGTGTAGCCCTCAACCTGCACTTTCAAATTCGGATAGGCGAGAAGAATCCCAGACACCTTGGCCAGCTTTTCCCGGGCTTCGGGCTTAAGTGTGTATTGAGCCGTGTCAAACAGAACGTCCGACATGTTCACGATCAGCCCGCGCGCCGTTTCCTGAGTCTGCAGGACCTGACCCAACTGCGCACGCAGACGCTCGCGCATCTGCTCCGTCTGGTCGGTCGCCTGCTGGGCGCTGTGTTCCGCCGCCGCCTGCGCCGCCCTGGCATTGGCCGCGGCCGCCTCTGCCTGAGCAGCTGCGGCATCTGCCTGGGCCCGCTTCAGCGCCTGCTGCTGGGCATCGATCTGCGCCTGCTGAGCCGCCGCCTGTGCCTGCTGCATGGCCAATTGCTGTTGGTGCTCTTTCTCCTGCTGCATCTTGCGCAAAGTGCTCACGCGCGCGTCTTCGGCGTCCTGCACCGCGCCGCGAGCGTAGGTGATCATGACTTTGCGCTGGCTCTTCTTCCCGTCGAGTGCCTGTGCGTTCTCCAGTTCCTGCTTAGCCTTCGCAAGAATATCCGGCGCATATTGAGCCGCGCCCGTGGCTTCGGCGATCTGCACCGCATTGATGGCCTCGTAAAGCTGGAGCGGAGAGTTATCGCTTGGCTTGACCGGGTTCAGAACCGCGTGCTGACTGACGGTCTGCACGTAGGCCCCACGCGGCAACAGGTTGAAGTGCACATTCACGGTATCAATAATGCCGGTGGTTTTATTTTTGCTAACCGTATTCTGCATCACCACCAGGTCGCTCGGCATGGTCACGGCAAAGTAGGGCTCAGCGGTGATGATCAGCGCAAATTGCTGCAGATTGGTGGTGACCTTCATTTCGGCCTTGGAACCGCCGGGCATCACCTCACCCAGGTTCACCGGCCGGCCCTGCGGGGTGATCGCCCACAACACGTAGGTCAGGTATTCCACACCAAAGCTGTTGGCGGGCACGAAACCCCCAAACTTGGCATCGATGAAGGTCTGGCCCTTGCTGGTGACATTCGCCTCCCCTTTTCCCTGGGAGAGGAGACTGGTTCCGGCAAAACCGATTTTTGTGCTACCGCTGCGGTGCCAGTAATTGATCGCCGGAATGTCGCGGCCCACTACCTGGATGCGGTAGAGGGGAACATTATTGCCGGTCTCTGCCGGCATAATCGGCTGCTGCTGATGCGCGGTGGGGCTCAACTCCTGCCCATAAACCAGACTTGAGAAAGCGCAAAGCAGAGTAACCACGAGCAGTCTTCCAGCGATCATCTTTGGACTCCGGTTCCGAGGTTGAGGCGCGTTCAAACTTCAGCGCAGGCAACACTACGGAACCACGTTGGAGCCGTTTCATCGCACGGACGCACGTAGTCAGATGCAGCTTTGGAGGGTCGCGGGGAGCGAAATCGCAACCGTTTCCCGGAATGGGAAGCCGAATTCCTCTCGATGGTTAAGGGGCGTTAGGTCTGTAGAGCAACCAACTGGTGCGCGATAGCAAACAGCGCCAGCTCCAGACGCGTGGAAACCCCGGTCTTGTCGAAAATGTTCGACAGATGCCGCTTCACGGTCTCTTCGCTGATGCTGAACTGCTTGGCAATGTCGCGATTGCTGCAACCCTCGACGATGCAGCCAACCACTTCCAGTTCACGGGGTGTGAGCCCGTAGGTTTTGCGTTCGGGAACGGCAGCCTGCTGCATCAGTTCATGCAGCGCGCCAACCAGGTTAACCACGCGTTTGCCGCCAATCCAATAGTCCCCTGAGGAGACGGCCCGGATGGCGGTGGTGAGGTGGTCGGCCAGGGCGTCTTTGAGCACGATGCCGCGGGCGCCAATCTGCAACGCTTCAATGATCTGTTGGGTGGTGATGGTGCTGGTCAGGAGCAGAATCTTGACCGTTGGCGAACCACTCATGATGGCGCGCATAGCTTCCAGACCGGGCAGACGGGGCATCTGCAGGTCCAGCAGAAGGATATCCGGCAACAGTTCCAGCGTTCCGGTGATGGCCTCATCGCCGTCCGACGCCTCGCCAATCACATCGAGGCCGGGATCGCTTTGAAGCATGTTTTTCACGCCGATACGAACTACCGGGTGGTCGTCGGCAATGACGATACGAATCTGATGCAGGCGGTCGTTAGTGGACTTAGGTGTCGCTGAGATTGTCGTAGTGTTCATGGGGGCCCTAGGTTTTCGTTAGATTTCCTGCCAAAAGCATACGCTCCAACTCGCTGCAAGCACTCAGTAAATCGTCTAAAACGCCGGGGGTGGCCGCTTCTTTGCTACCCCCCATTTCGAGGCCGGCGGCGATCCGGGCGAGGCGGACGGCCCCAACCATGGATGCTGCTCCTTTGATTCGGTGGGCCAGCCGGCGCACGCTGTTATCGTCCAGGTGGGCCTGGTTCTGGAGAGCATGGACACAGGTTCGGGTATCCGCAATGCAGGCGTAGAAGGTGTCGAGCAGCGCCGGCATGGGCATCATGGTGAGCAGCTTTTCGATCACCGCCGTGTCAACGGCCACGCCGGGAGCGGAGGCCGCTGCAGCCCTTCCCGGATGGGCGACACGGACACCGGGCATGCGGCCCCGTTTTTTCGGTTTTAGCGCCCGGCGCAAGTCGTCCACAGCAAGAGGTTTCAGCAGGAACCCATCGAATGCGAGTAACTGCTGCCGTTGGGCTTCCGACGCGCTCATGGCCAACAAGAGCGGTCCCGGACTACCCAGGGCACGAACTTTTTCGGCTAGCTGACCGCCTGAGACACCCGGCATCTGCAGGTCCACCAACAGCACATCGGGGCGTCCTGCCTTATCGGATGAGAGCAACTCCAGCGCCGCCCCAGCATCGTTGGCGCGGACCACCTGATGGCCCTCGTGAGCGAGCAACAGAGCCATCAGCTCGAGGCTCACGGCATCATCATCCACCAGAAGAACCTTGTGCCCGGCCTCGACTCCATTCGACCTGGTCATTAAGGGGGCTGCCTCCTGAAGGTTACCCTTTGCAGCTTAAGCGATTCTGCGGCAAATGACACTCTAAAGTGTTACCAGAGTACACGGAGGTAATGTAAGGCCGCTCGTGCCACGCCCGCAGGAAAATGCACTAGAGTCTTTGCTATGGCTTCTGACAACGACCTCCGGCAGCAACTGGCGGAATTGTCAGCGCGCGTAGCCTCTCTTGAAGCAACAGTGCAGGCTTTGCGCGCGGCCCAACCGGGACCCCCTCCAGGGTTACCTGCCACACCCACGGACCGTCCCCGGACGGCTCCGGCGGCAGGCCAAATGCCAGGCCCCTCGCTCGAAAGCAGGATCGGGGCCCAGCTCTTGAACCGCGTCGGTATCCTCGCCGTGCTTATTGGGGTGGCCTGGTTTCTGAAGCTGGCCTTTGATCGCAACTGGATTGGGCCCCCGGTCCGGGTCTGGATCGGCTTGGCGGGCGCCGCCGGACTGATGGCCTGGTCGGAGCGCTTTCGCCTCCAGGGATTCCCCGCCTTTTCTTATAGCCTGAAGGCGCTCGGTACCAGCATCGCGTACCTCTCGCTATGGGCCGCTTCCAGCGTTTTTCATCTGGCCCCGTCCGGACTTATTTTCATCGCCATGACTGCGGTGACCGTCGCCAACGCCTTGCTTGCCCGGCGCCAGGATTCGGAGCTGCTTGGACTTTATGCCATGGCTGGCGGCCTGGCGACGCCCGCGCTGCTATCGATGGAGCATCGCAACGAGGTCTTTCTCTTTTTCTATCTTGCCCTGCTGATGGTGGGCACGCTGTTTTTGCTGGCGCTGCACCCATGGAAACGGTTGGCCTGGGCCGCGTTGCTGGGAACAGCGTTTTATTACATCGGTTGGAGCTTCAGCGAGGACGACCCTACTCGCTGGCCTGTGGCGGTTTTCTTTCTGGCGCTATTCTTCACCGGTTTTGCCGCCGCGTCCTTCCTGGTATTGCGCGGGGTCCAGTCGCCGGCGCCGGATTCGTTCTTCTCCACTGCATTTCCGATTGCCAATGCCGCGGCGACGTGGATTGCGCTCATGGTGCTCTTCGGCGCCAGGGCCCAACATTCCGCGCGTCCTTGGGTGACGGTTGCTCTCGCTGGCGCATGCCTGCTAATGGCGAGAGTCCCGCGCGCGCCTGTGCTCCTCTCCCATACCAACCTTGGCTTGGGCATATTTTTTATTACCGTGGGCGTGCCCCTCGAATTCCATGGCCCGGTGGTGAACTTATGCTGGCTGGGCGAATCGCTGGCGCTGGTTGCCCTGGCCAAAGCCCGTTCACACGCGGCCCTGGGCGTCTTTGCTACCGGAGTGCTGACGGTTGCCTCCCTTTCCCTCCTGGTGGACTGGATCGCCGGGACGCCATACCCGTTAGCAGTTGCCACCAACCTGCACTTTGCCACCAGTCTGGTTGGCGCGGCGGTATTTGCTGCAGTTGCCGGCCTCACCCTGGAGGGCGGCCCTGGGCGCTCCTACCTGACGGGATTCGCGACCGTTGCTTTCAACCTCACCATCCTGGTAGCGGTCAGCCTCGAAATTCACCATTACTGGTTCTGCGGGGCGGGCTTCTTCCACGACTTTTGTGGGGGCTATGGCGAGTTGGAGCGGCGCACCATTGCCGCGGGGTGGAGCTATAGCGCCTGGTGCATGCTTTATGGCGCAGCTGTCATGGCGGTGGGCTTTTGGCGGCGCAGCGCGTTCCTGCGCTGGCAGGCTCTCGTGGTACTCGGTTTCAGTATCGCCAAGGTTTTCCTGAATGGCGTCAGCCAACAGAGCCAGGGCTATCGCGTGCTCAGCTTTCTTGCCCTGGGAGTACTCCTGCTGGCCATCAGCTTCGCCTACCAAAGAGACTGGCTCCGGCTGCGCGGCTAGGAAAAGCAGCGCAGTGGAGCGACCTGCTGTTGCTTCTCAATCGAGGGAATGCGAACTAGCGCAGCGCTGGCTCGATTTGGTTGAGCCAGTCGGGTGGCTTGAGGATTTCGCGCGGCTTCGAGCCATCGGCGGGACCGACGATTCCGTCGCGCTCCATCATGTCGATCAGGTGGGCTGCACGGCCATAGCCGATGCGCAGACGACGCTGCAGCAGGGAAGTGGAGGCCTTTCCGAATTCCAGCACCAGCCGCACCGCATCCTCGAATAATTCATCGTTGCCGTCGCCATCCTCCGGCTCGGCATCCAGGTCCCGGCCCTTTTCGTCCCGCGGAGACTCAAGGAAGCCTTGCACGTACTCCGCTTCACCCTGGTTCTTCCAGAACGCAACCACCGCCGCGATCTCTTTCTCAGTAACAAACGGAGCGTGCAGACGCTGCAGCCGCGAGGTCCCTGGCGGCAGGAACAACATGTCGCCGCGTCCCAGCAGCGCCTCGGCTCCGTTGGAGTCCAGGATGGTTCGCGAATCGACTTTGGTCGCCAGGCGGAACGAAATCCGGGTGGGCACGTTGGCCTTGATCAAGCCGGTGATCACGTCCACCGACGGCCGCTGCGTGGCCAGCACCAGGTGGATACCGACCGCACGAGCCATCTGCGCCAGCCTGGTGATCGCTTCCTCGACGTTGGCCTTATCCAACATCATCAGATCCGCCAGCTCATCGATGATGATGATCATGTGTGGCAGCGGCTGCTCCTCCGGCGCGTCCTCAAACAGGCTGGGTGTCTGGTTCTCGAACAGCTTGTTGTATTGGTCGATATTCCTGACGCTGCGGGAGGCTAGCAGCTTGAGCCGCCGCTCCATCTCGCGGACCGCATTGCGCAGGGCATTGGCAGCGAGCTTAGGCTCGGTAATGATCGGCGTAAACAGATGGGGAATGCCCTCATACATCCCCAGTTCTACCCGCTTGGGATCAACCAGGATCAGCCTCACTTGTTGCGGTGTCGCCTTGTAGAGCACGGACATGATCATGGCATTGATCGCGACCGACTTACCGCTGCCGGTGGAACCGGCGATCAGTACGTGCGGCATGGTCGCCAGGTCAGCGGTCACGATGCGCCCATTGATGTCTTTTCCCATGGCCAGGGTCAGCTTGGACTTGGTTTGGGTGAAGTTTTCGGCTTCGATCACGTCCCGCAGCCAGATAGTTTCGCGGTCGTGATTCGGCACCTGGATGCCCACGGTGCTCTTTCCCGCCATGCGCTCGATCAGGATGCTCTCCGCGCGCATCGCCAGGCATAGGTCTTCCGCCAGGCCGGTCACGCGGCTGTATTTGACCCCGGCTTCGGGCTTGAATTCAAAAGTGGTGACCACGGGGCCGGGATTGATCTGCACCACCTGGCCGCATACGTCGAACTCTGCACATTTCTCAACCAGGACCTTAGCCTGGCTGCGCAGATCGTCTTCGCGCACGATCTGCGACTCGTCACTGCGGTGGAGCAGCGTGCTCGGCGGCAGCCGGAAGCCGCTGACGGCGCGGGGGGCAAGGGTGACCGGCCGGGCCTCCGCATCGGCGCGCCCCTTTACCGAGATGTCTTGCGGCGTCAGATTAGCGGGAGGTTGCTGCGCGGGAAGCGTCGATTTGGCTGCGGCTGGCGGCGGAATCGCGGCTGCTACCTCTTCTGCTTCGGGCTCGAACGCCTCCAGCTCCCGATCGGGGATACTGGTGCGCGGCATCTGGTTCCAGAGTGACGGGGTATGGGCCTCGGTAGCGCTCACGTCGGAAAAGGCGGCGCGGCGCGAAGTTGGAATTCTTTCCTCGTTTTCAACCCTCTGCGCTTGCTTGTTGGCGTTTTTTTGCGCGGATTTCTCCGCCCTGATTCGCTCATCCTCTCTCCTGGCGGCGCGCTTAAGAGCCGTCTTTTCTGCACGGGCTCTGATCCAGGACGAACGCCAGTTGCGAATGCGATCGCGCCATGCCAGAGCAAAGGCGAAGCGAATCGCCAGCCACTGCTGAGCTGTGCCGAAGCTGAAGGTGGTGGACAGGTAGAGCGCAATCACCACCATGCTCGCAATTACGATGGCGGCGCCCGGAAAGTTGAGGTAATGGACCAGGGTATCGACCACCAGGCGGCCGGTCAGTCCTTCAAGGGGCAGCGCGTGCATCCAGCGCAGCTGGCCAGGTATGAGACCGAAGAGGGCAGGGGCGAAGACCAGGTAAAGGAGAACGCCCGACACTTTTGCGGCAGGGGATCCGGCGGGGCGCGATCGCAGCCATGTCCAGCCCAGCGCACCCAGCAGCAAGGGGACCATAAAGGCGGCAACTCCCACCAATTGCAGCAGCAAGTCGCTTAGGTAAGCGCCGATCAGACCCGCCCAATTGTGTGCCTGCCGGCCTGCGGCCCCTACGGTGTTGAACGAGGGATCCGTCGGACGATAAGAGGCCAGCGCGAGGAAGAGGAGGCTCGCGGCCACCAACAGCACCATGCCGGTGACTTCATTCAGTCGACGGTTGCGCGTCGGGGTCAGTGCCAGTTCGAGTGGCTTCATGGGGGATACGCGGAGCTTGCCGCCTGCAAGAGTGCCAGGAGCGGCCGCCAGTTCAGAACGCCAGAGTGGCTTCATTATCCCAGAGATGGGCAGTGGGAAACCAAAAACCGCGCCCCAGAGAAGTGCAGGGAACCGATTCCGTGACTACCTGGAGGGAAACTGCCGATCCCCCGGGTCCGGTCGATCGGTCCCGGGGCGGGGAGAGATCGAAATCCTAAGGCTTGGGAGCGGGCAACGGACTGCTGAGCTGGAGGCGCCAGATGCCGTCACGCCGGATGAGGACATGGAGGACGTTTTCGCTGTAGGAGGCTTGGCTGCCAGGTTTGGTATACACCTTGGTGTAGCTCACACAGGCCGTATCGCCAAACAGGTGCTGGCGCATGTTAGTAGCGGTTATCAGGTAAGGGTTCTGACGCCGTTGATGCAGGCCCAGACGATTCAGGACATCGGACTTAGTGGAAGTCGAACCATCCGGCCTAAGCCCGACGTAGTCGTCGGCAAGAATCGTCCCCGCAATCGCCGTGTCGTCTTCAATCTCGGCCCTTAGGTACTCTTCTTCCAGCCGCCGTAAGACCTCAAGGTCTCTCTGTGGGGAATTGGTCTGTGCCTGGGCAAACAACGCCCTGCCGGGAGGCAGAATCACCAGGCTCAGGAGCATGACCACCATGCTCCAGGCGGCCGTTCTGGGGCTACTTTTCGACTTCAACTCCGCGCCAAAAGGCTACATGGTTCTTGACGTTGCGGGCGGCCGGTTTCGGATCCGGGTAGTACCAGGCGGCGTCCTGATTTTCTTGTCCGTCTACCAGAAGGCTGTAGTATCTGGCTTGTCCCTTCCAGGGGCAGGTCGAAATTGTCGAGCTGGGGCGGAAGTATTCCCGCTTGAGGGCGCTCTCAGGGAAATAGATATTGCCCTCAACCATCTCTGTGGTGTCGCTTTCAGCGATTACTTTGCCGTTCCAGGTTGCCTTTGCCATAACTGGGGTTAATTCCTGCATTCCTTCCTACCCTCTCCCACCTTAGCAGATGGATGCCCGCTCTGGCATCTGGTGTAACTCGATTAAACACGCAGGCATAAGCCCCGCGCGAAGGCGTCGGGGAAGTGGAGCCGCGGCAGTGCAGCCAGGCTGGGTGTACTGCCGCGGAGTAGCTCGTGGGATTGGGGGAGTGCTTTAGTGCATCTCCGAAGTACCGCTCGCCGTGCCCTGGTCCTTCATCATCGATAGCTTGGTGATGTGGATCGTCTTAGCGGAATCGTCAACCTTGCCTATAACGGCAACGTGGTGCCCCTCGTGACCCTTGACAGAATCCGGATCATCGATGGTGTAAACCTCTTTCTTGGCGTCATCCACAAAGACCGGCTTAGCTCCGCCGCCGATGCACTTTTTCACGCAGGCCGCATCCGGGGCGCTGCCGTTGTGTTTGGCTCCGCACATCGAATCACTGATATAACCGGGGGTCCCTGCAGCGCTCATATCAGCAGCCATTGCCGGGATAGTCGAGAGTGCTAGAACTACCAGAAACAATTTCATGTTGGCTCCATGCGATCGAATAAGGTGAAACAACCGCCATTTGGAGTTGTACGCTCCGGCCCGCATCCTGGCAAGACCTCGACGCCATTGCAGTTTGACCCGATTTAAGCGACTGGAAGTGCCTCTGCCTTGGTCTGGTAGCGCATCGCCTCAACCGATTCCATCTGCGGCTCGGCAATCTTCCGCGAGTAGGTGCAGACCACCTGCTCCGGGGGTTCCGCCACCGCGCCCTTCTTGGCCCGCTTCTTGGGCGCTTCTTCCTCCGCCGCTGACTTGCGATTGTTCGGACATACCAGGTAGGTCCCAGTGGTTCGCGTCTTCTCCAGCAGGTAGGGGCTGCCGCATTCCGGACACTTCTCCGGCACCGGCTTGGCGTTCGAAGTGAAGTCGCACTTCGGATAATTAGTGCAGCCATAGAACAGGTTGCCGCGCCTGGCTTTCCGCTCCGCGATGTCCCCATCGCCGCACTTGGGGCATTTCATCCCCTCGATAATGTTCTGCTTGATGTACTTACATTTCGGGTAGCCGCTGCAGGATACGAATTCTCCATATTGGCCATTGCGCAGCACCAGTTGTAGTCCGCATTTAGGGCAGTTCTCGTCCAACGGCACGGGCGCCTTCTGCTGCTGTTTCTGGGTCAGCTTGCGCGTGGTCTTACAGGGCGGATCTTCGTTGTAACCAGGACAGGCCATGAACGCACCGAAGCGGCCACGCTTCAGCACCATCACCCGGCCGCAGGCCTCGCAGTACTCTTCCGCCTGCTCCTCTCCCTCCCCCGCATTCATTTCCGGCTTGGCGGCAAAGTTCTCTTTAGTGAAGGTACAGCTGCTGGGATCTTTCTTGTTGTAAGTACTGCAAGCGAAGAAGCTGCCGAACTTGCCCCACTTCAAAACCAGGGGGGACCCGCAGACATCGCACTTCTCGTCTGTCGGCTTTTCCATCCGCTTGATGTTTTCCATGTGCTTGCCGGCGTGCTCAAGCTCTTTTTCGAAGTGCCCATAGAAACCACCCAGCAAGTCCGTCCATACTTCCTTGCCTTCCTCGATATCATCCAGCTCTTCTTCGAGCTTAGCCGTGTATTGCGGGTCGAATATATAGGGGAAGTTGGCCACCAGCAGGTCAGTGACCACAAAGCCAATCTCAGTGGGGACGAATTTCGCGCCTCTGCCGGAGCCCGCCTTTTGCACGTATTCGCGTTCCTGAATTGTATTGATGATGGTGGCGTATGTGGAAGGCCGTCCGATGCCGCGCTCTTCGAGCTCCTTCACCAGCGAGGCCTCATTAAAGCGGGGCCGAGGCTCGGTGAAATGGTCTTCCGGCAGCAGAGCGTTCAACGCCAGCGCCTGACCGTTCTCGAGCGCGGGGAGCCGGTTCTTGAGCTCCTCGTCTTCATCGTCCTTCTTATCTTTCGCTTCCTCGTAGACCTTGAGGAAACCGTCAAACTTCATCACTGAACCAGTGACGCGGAAGTTATAGCTCCGGTCCGCCTTGGCTAGGATATCGACCGTCGTCTGGTCGAAGACCGCGGGCACCATCTGCGACGCCAAGAAGCGCTGCCAGATGAGCCGGTAAAGACGAAACTGTTCGTCACTGAGATAGCGCTTAATGTCTTCCGGATGAAGGTCAACGCTGGTAGGACGGATTGCCTCGTGCGCATCCTGCGCGTCCTTCTTGCTTTTGAAAGCATTGGGAGCGGACGGCAGATAGTCTTTGCCGTGCGTCTGTTCAATCCACTTGCGTGCTTCGGCGATGGCATCGGGCGAGACGCGGGTGGAATCGGTACGCATGTAGGTGATGAGGCCTACCGCCCCTTCGCTGCCCAGCTCAATGCCTTCATACAAACGTTGCGCCACACCCATAGTGCGGCGGACACTGAAGCCTAACTGGCGCGAGGCATCCTGCTGCAGTTTGCTGGTGGTGAAGGGAGCCGTGGGATTCCGCCGGCGCTCTTTCTTTTCGACGTTCTGTACCGACCACTTGGCTTTCTCAAGCGCCGCGACCACGGCATCCATCTGAGCCTTGTTGGGCAGCGCGGGTGCATCCACGGTCTCCACCACAGCCTTTTCCCCATCGATGCCGGTGAAGCGCGCAGTGAACTCAGTTTTCTCGTTTGCCGGCGTGAGCTGGGCGTCGAGGGTCCAATACTCTACCGGCACAAATGCCTTGATCTCACGCTCGCGTTCGACGATGAGCCGCAACGCGACAGTCTGAACCCGGCCCGCGGACAGCCCGCGGCGCACTTTGTCCCACAGCAACGGCGAAATCTGGTAACCCACAATGCGATCGAGCACGCGCCGAGTCTGCTGCGCATCGACCAGGTTGCGGTCAACGTCGCGGGCGTGTTCGAAAGCGTCGTGAACTGCCTTGGCCGTAATCTCATTAAAGGTGACGCGACGAATCGAGTTGCCCTTGGAGAGACCGCGCAGCTCATCCTCCAGATGGGCGGCGATCGCTTCTCCTTCGCGGTCAGGGTCAGGCGCCAGATAAACAATGTTCGCCGACTTGGCCAGCTTCTTAAGCCGGTCGACAACCTTTTCTTTCCCCGGGATGACGATGAGCTCGGGCGCAAAACTGCCGTCGCTCAGATCCACGCCGATCTTGTTCTTCGGCAGATCCTTGATGTGGCCGACGGAAGCTTCGACAGTGAAGTCTTTTCCGAGATATTTGCTGATCGTCTTTGCCTTGGCAGGCGATTCGACGATCACTAGTGATTTACTCATTGCATTCCTTAAACCCGATGACAACCAGGGACATGGAAAACTTGCTTCCAATGGGACTGACTGTACCACTTGGAAGGTTCAGGGTTATTTACTTATCGTGATCCGCGTGTGGACGGGAGCGCCCACCAGCGCAGTCCAAGGCGAGCTTTCTCCTGCCTTGTCTGCAACTTCCGAGTCTGCAACTTATGGTGCAGATTCTGTGGGAGCTTACATTCGTCTGACGTAGTTCTTGCCCGGAAGTTGCTTGATCCGGTTGGCCAGCTCGAGCTCGAACAACGCGGTGAAGATCTCCGACGAAGTCATTTTGGATTCAAGCTTTTCCATCAGCTCATCCAACTGCACAGCCTCGTCGTAGCGCAATGCGTCGAGTACAACCTTCTCCGACCCCTGCAGCGGAAGTTCCTCCACAATCGATGCAGCATGCTCCGCCGGCGATGCAAAACCTAACTCCCCTTCCAACTGCAATCGCACCGGGGCGGGCAATTCCTGCCACACATCCTCCCATGTTGCCACCAGCTTAGCGCCCTGTTTAATCAACGTGTTGGGTCCCCATGCGTTCTTGGTGGTGACGTTGCCGGGGACCGCGTAGACATCGCGATCCTGTTCGAGCGCGCAACGCGCGGTCACCCGTGTCCCGCTGTTCTCGCCCGCCTCCACCACCAGCACACCGATACTGATGCCACTAATGATGCGGTTGCGCCGGGGAAAGTTTTGCGGTGCCGGAAAAGTGCCCAACCTGTACTCCGAAATGATGGCTCCTCCGGCCACGAGGATGTTTTCGGCTAGAGATTTGTTTTCTTTAGGGTAGATCACGTCGACGCCTGTGCCCCAGACAGCAACCGTACTGCCGCCCGCAGCGAGCGCGCCGCGATGAGCAGCGGTATCGATGCCCCGAGCCATTCCACTCAAAATCATCATCCTGTGGCTGGCCAGATCGCGGGCCAGGACCTCTGCCATCCCTGTGCCATAGGGCGTTGGGTGACGTGTGCCCACGATCGCGATCGACGGGCGAGACAGCAGTTTTACGTCGCCCAGCACCCAGAGCACCGGAGGTGGATCGAAGATTTCCCGCAGTTGGGCAGGGTAGGCCTCTTCCTCATAGGTGAGGATCGCGCCCTTCTGTTCTCCGATCCGCACCAGTTCACGCTCCGCCTCGGTGCGCGCTTTGCCTGTGAAAAGAAATTGAGCGGAGGCGGCGGGAAAATTCAGCGACTCGAATTCGGTCAAGGAAAGGCGAAACAGGCACGATATATCTGGCAGGGCCTGCGCGGCTTTTAAGATTCGTTTCGGTCCCAGGCCCGGCGTGAGCGTGAGCGCAACCCAGGCGAGCCGATTTTGTTCAGGCGAATTCATCGCTGAGTGCCAAGGTACACTAACTGGTGACACTCCGACTCAAACGCCGCATCCGTATGGCGGCTATCCACTTCCTGAATCCTGCTCCTTTAATGTGGGACTTCGAGCACGAGCCCCGGCGCAGCGATCTGCGTGAGCGCTACCAGATTGGCTACACGACACCGTCCGGCTGTGCTGCGGAACTCGCCTGCGGAGAGGCGGATATTGGCCTGGTGCCGGTCGCTGCCCATGCCACCACTCCCTCGCTCCTGATCGTGCCTGGCTGCACCATAGCCGCGCTCGATCGCGTGCGTTCGATTATTTTGGTTGTTCGGCCGCAGCAAGGGGTAAGCGCGGTGCGAAGGGTCGCGGCCGACACTTCCTCGCGCACGTCCTACGTCTACACCCGCATCCTGTTCGATATCTTCTGGAAGGTACCGGCGGAGTTTGTTCCCCACGAACCCGATCTTGATTCCATGCTTGCGGTTGCCGACGCGGCCTTATTGATCGGCGACCCGGCTCTGCTGGCATTGGAGGATAAGGATGCCCGCGTGGCCCGGACGGGCGAGCAACTGCTCTATCTGGACCTGGCTCACGAGTGGCACGGCTTCACTGGTCTTCCCTGGGTTTCGGCCGTCTGGGCGCTCCGGGCAGGCGCCCTTGAAGAAACCGGCGCCTGTGCCACGGAGATAGTCGAGGATCTGCAGTCTTCACGGGACCACGGGGTCGCGCACGTGGAGGATTTGGTAGAGGAGTGGTCGGAGCGCATCGCGGTTCCGGGTGAGACCATCCGCGCTTACCTGACCGACAATATCCATTACATATTGGATGAGGCCTGCTTGCGCGGGCTCGATGCGTTCTACCGTCTTGCGGCGGAGTGTGGCGCGCTGCCGGCGACGCCCGTTTTGACCTTTCTTTAGGCGTTTTGGCCGGGATTGCGTCGCCCGCGCGATCTTTTGCGTCCAATGGGAAGTGATTGAGCTATCCGCAAAACATGAGGCCGTCAGGCAAGCGGTAAAGTCGGCCAAGGGCGGGCACCCTGCCCATAATCTGCACTGGCTCATGGGTTTCGGCACCGTGGGGTTGTTTGGGGTGTCGTTGATCGATTCCTCGATTATTCCCTTGCCGGTGCCGGGCAGCACCGATCTGTTGCTGATCCTGCTCGTGGCCCATGGCGCAAGTCCTGTGATTGCGGCTATCGCGGCCATTGTCGGCTCCATCGTAGGCGGATATTTGACCTGGGCCACCGGCGCCAAAGGGGGAGAAGCAGCGCTCCACCGTTATTTGCCCAAACGATTCGCGCGACGCCTTTCCGGTTGGGTAGAGCGGAATGGCACTCTTGCCGTTACGACTTCAGCATTGCTTCCGCCGCCGTTCCCGCTTATGCCCTTCCTGCTTGCCGCGGGTGCGTTGGGGGTTTCCCGAAGGAAGTTCTTCATCTCCTTCAGCCTTGCGAGGACCTTTCGATACTTTTTGGTGGCCTGGCTTGCAGATGCCTACGGACGCGCAATGGTGCTTGCCTTTCGCCACTACCTGTCCGGCTGGAGCACCACCATCTTGTGGGTTTATCTAGGCTTAGTAGTGGCGGGTATCTTGTACGGAGTGTGGAAGTTCCGCCACCAGCAGCGGCAGACCGGCGCGCCCCAGGCGGCTGCGCTCAGCGCCAAGTAAAGGGCCAATTGAACTCTGGACAAGGGGTCTGGTGGGCGCCCCATATCTCGCATGTTTTTGTGTGAGATGCTGGACAAGAGGCAATGGCTGAAATGTCTTCCTGGGATTGAAACGGAGCGACACTGGGCCCAAAGACTCCATGCCTAGCCGCTGGCTTCCCATCCCATATTTCGCAAAAGCGCGAGATCTATCAGCCCTACATTTCCCAGCGAAGCAGGCATGCACCTACCGTGAAGCCTGCTCCTACAGAAGCCAGGAGGACCAGGCTACCGCGCTGCAGCCGGTTTTCGTCAACCGCGGTTTGCATGGCCAGAGGAATGGTGGCCGCCGTGGTGTTTCCGAAGCGATCGATGTTGATAATTACGCGCTCCAACGGCAAGCCAAGACGCTCTGCTGTAGATAGAATGATGCGTTTGTTCGCCTGATGAGGGATGAAGCAGCCCAGGTCACTCGCGTTGATGTTGTTAGCTTGCAGCAGCTTGCTGGAGGTCTCCACCATTTTGCGCACGGCGTATTTGTAAACCGCCTGCCCGTCCTGGTGGACGTAGTGCATTCTCGCCGCGATAGTTTCGGGGGAACTAGGGCGGAGGCTTCCTCCGGCCGGCATGTTCAAGGCCGGCGCACCAGAACCGTCAATCTCATGGCAAAAGTCAATCAGACCGATCTCGCCCTCCGCCGCGGGTTCGACCAGGACCGCACCGGCGCCATCGCCGAAAATAACGCAGGTGGCGCGGTCGGTGTAGTCAATGATGGACGACATGGTGTCCGCGCCGATCACCAGAACCTTGGAGTGAGCGCCGGATTCGACCAGTTTGGCTCCCACCTGCAGGGCGTAAAGAAAACCGGAGCACGCTGCGGAAAGGTCGAAGCCCCAGGCGCCGTGAGCGCCGAGCTTGTCCTGGACCAGGCAGGCGGTGGCGGGGAAGAACATGTCGGGAGTGACGGTGGCGACGATGACCACCTCCACCTCACTGGCAGGTATGCCCCGCTGGGCAAGGCACCGGCGTGCTGCTTCCACAGCCATGTCGCTGGTCGCCATACCCGGCTCTACCAGGTGGCGCTCGCGAATGCCCAGTCGCTGCATGATCCAGTCGTCAGAGGTGTCCACCAGTTTTGCCAGATCGGCGTTGTTGAGGATGCGCGGCGGCACATAGGTTCCGAGGGCGCTGATCTTGGCCCGGTGCTGTGCACGCGGACGCAGTTCGATGCTCAATATGCTTCTCCGTAAGTCGACTGCCGGGAATTTAAGCGAGCTGGAGCGATGAGGAGTGGATGAGCTGGAAGGATCACAGGCGATCGTATGTACCGGGCAACCTACTGCGCACGCACTGACCCGTTACCGTTGCTTCCTTCCGGACCTGGCGGGGTTGGCGGGGTTGCGTCGCGTAGGACCCGGCACCCATTGATAATATCACCGGCATCGGGCTGCGATCGACCCCTAGCGGTAGCTAACCAGGCATCTTCCACCGCTGTCCGCGGGTAAGCGGAAATCCCATCCATACCTAGTACCCATTCGCGATCAGGTATTCCACGGTGAGTTCGAACTGGGGTTCGAGCGAACGCTGCTCCATCAACTTGATCAGCACATCGGCCTCGATGTTGACCGGCAGGCCAGCCTTCATATGATGCAGATTGGTCCGAGCGTAGGTGTGAGGAATGATGGCAACGCTGACTACGTCGCCCTCTGGCGTGCCCGGCTCCCATCGCGCAATGGTCAGGCTGATTCCTTCAATGGCGATAGAACCCTTCTCAACCATGTAGCGGCTTATGTGGTTGGGAACGGCCACCCTGAGCCACCAGTCTGCGATCTCCGGCTCCGCGTGCGCATCAATCGGCTTCAGGCTTAAAAGCGTGCCCGTACCGTCGACATGGCCTTGCACCACGTGGCCCCCGAGCGGCGCCCCCGCCGGGGTCGGCAATTCCAGATTTACGGTCGCTCCCGGCGTGAGCAGGGAGAGGGAAGTGCGAGCCACCGTCTCCGCAGCCAAATCTGCATGAAAGCGGCCAGGCTCGATATCCACCGCGGTCAGGCACACACCGCTGACCGCAATGCTGTCGCCGGTGCGCAGCGCGATGCCGGGCGCAGCGATCGCAATCCGCCTCGAGCCCACGCGCTGCTCAACGGCGAGGACCTTGCCCGTGGTTTCTATCAGCCCGGTAAACATATCAGCTCAGTTGACCCATGGATTATGGAGATAAGCTTCCAACGCGAAGTCCTGGCCGAACCTCTTCAGCGAATAATCCCGAATCGGGGGCAGTCCTTCGATTGAGCGAAGCATAGGCACAGCTGCCTGGCCAAGAAAGCTGGGCGCGTAAAACACCATGAGTTTATCCACCAGCCCCCGGTTAAGCGCCGTGGTATGGACCTCAGCGCCACCTTCGAGCAGAAGGTTGGTGATCTGCATCTCTGCGAGCCGCACCAGTGCGTCCTCAAGAGGAATGCGTGGGCCACGATGAGCGATTTGCTGCAGGCGCACACCGCGCGCTTCCAGCGCCTTTTGTGCCGAGGCGTCGGCATGGCTGAAAAATATAAGCACGTCCTGGTGAGCAGTCTTGACCAGCTGAGAGTCCAGCGGAGTGCGCAGCGTAGAGTCCAGCACAATCCGCAGTAGCGGCCGGCGCCGTGGCAGATCGCTGCGATCGGTCAGCAAAGGATCGTCGGCGAGGATCGTTCCCACCCCCACAATCAGTGCATCTGCGGCGTGGCGCATGCGATGCACTTCAGCCCGAGCTTCATCGCCGCTGATCCAAAAATGACCACGGACAGAGCGTTGTGCGGGCGCGATACGGCCATCGAGCGTGGCGGCAACTTTCATGGTGACGAAAGGAAGGAAGGCAGTAATAAATTTTGCGAATCCGTCGTTGATCCTTCGGGCCTTCTCCTCGAGCACGCCGGTGCTGACCTCGACCCCAGCCTCACGAAGCCGGGCGATGCCTTTCCCGTGAACCATGGGATTGGGGTCCTCGGTGGCCACCACCGCGCGCGTCACGCCCGCGGCTAACAGCGCATCCACGCAGGGTCCAGTACGCCCCTGGTGGCTGCAGGGTTCGAGAGTCACATACGCGGTTGCACCCCGGGCCAAAGGACCTGCCTGCTTTAGGGCAACGATTTCTGCGTGGTCGCGCCGGTCGTACTCATGGAAGCCTTCACCCACCAAGGCGTCGTCCCGGACGAGCACACAACCGACTGCCGGGTTGGGAGAGGCGAGGCCGACGGACTGCTCAGCTCGCTCCAGCGCACGCTCCATCCACTTCTCGTCAATTTCCGGCATCGTTGCCTGTCTAGTTGCCGAGCATGGAATCTACGAACGCCTTGCTATCGAACGGCAAAAGATCTTCCAGTTTCTCACCCACTCCAACATAGCGTACGGGGACCTTGAGTTCGCGAGCAATGGCTACAGCAATACCACCCTTAGCCGTGCCATCGAGTTTGGTGAGGACGATGCCGGTCACGCCGGCCGATTCGGTAAACAGCCGCGCCTGCTGCAGTCCGTTCTGCCCCGTAGTCGCATCCATCACCAGCAGAACCTCGTGGGGAGCGCTGGGAATGATCCGTTCCGCAGTTCTCCGCATTTTGCTCAGCTCAGCCATCAGGTTGTCCTTGGTGTGTAATCGGCCCGCCGTGTCCACGATCAGGACATCAGTCCCTCGTGCCTGGGCTGCTCGCATGGCGTCGAAGAGGACGGCGGAGGGATCGCCGCCCTGCTTGGTTTTAATCATCTCCACCCCGGTACGTTGACCCCATATCTCGAGTTGTTCGACGGCCGCTGCGCGGAAGGTATCGGCAGCACAAAGCAGAACCGTTTTACCCTGGCGGCGGAAATAAGAGGCGAGTTTCCCCGTAGTCGTCGTCTTGCCCGTACCGTTGACGCCCACCAGCATAATGACGAAAGGCGGCGCTGTGTATCGGAGCTTGAAGAAGTTCTGTTCTTCCCGGGCGTCCAGAATGGCCTGGATCTCCACCTTTAATAACTGCTTCAGTTCCGCGCCGTTGCGGATCTCGTGCCGTTTCACCCGCGCGCGCAGGGCATCGATGATTTCGGTCGATGTTCCAACGCCCAAATCTGAGGCCACCAGGCTCAACTCCAGCTCTTCCAAAGCCGCTTCGTCAACCTCGTGGGTCAGCGCGACAATGCCTTCGATGCGGTCGGTCAGGGTCTCTCGCGTACGAGAGACGGCCTCCTTCATGCGGCCGAATATGCTCTTTTTCTCGGGTTCTTCCAGGCTGCCAAAAAGGGTCTGAATCATCGACAAACTTCTCGATACGGCATGACTCGAGTGTACTAGGGTTAACCGGGACCGATAGCTATTCGTCGCGGCCGGGCCGAGCCATCAGTTCGCGGATCGCGTCCTGGGGAGACTTGCCGTGCTCAAGGATGGAGTACATCTGCTCGGTGATAGGCATCTCCACGTTGTGCGCCTTGGCCAGTCCAAGCGCGGCGGAGGTTGTTCGCACGCCCTCAGCCACCTTGCCCTGCAGTTTTGCCAGGATGGCGGGAAGCTTGTGCCCCCGTCCAAGTTCCACGCCGACCGAGCGGTTGCGGGAAAGCGGGCCGGTGCAGGTGAGCACCAGGTCGCCCAGACCAGAGAGGCCGGCCAGCGTCTCCCTCCGACCGCCACACGCAACCGCAAGGCGGGTGATCTCGGCCACCCCGCGGGTGATGATGGCCGCGGCGCTGTTGTGTCCCAAACCTAATCCGGCGGCGATGCCGGCGGCGATGGCGATGACATTCTTGAGCGCGCCACCCAGCTCGACTCCGATCACATCATCATTGGTATAGAGCCGTAAGGCGGGCGCGCTGAGCTCCTCCTGAAGCCGGTTGGCGAGCCCGCTTTCGGCGAAGGCAATGGTGATCGCGGTAGGGTCGCCGGCTGCTACTTCCTGCGCGAACGATGGGCCGCTCAGCGCGCCGGCCGGCATGCTGTCGAGTTGGAACTCCACCAAAACCTGCTCGATAACCTCTGTCATGCGCAGAAAGGTCTGGTCTTCGATACCCTTGGTGGCGCTGACAATGATTTGCCCCAGCTCGAGGAAGGGCGCCATCTGGTGGTAGATCGCGCGCACATGCTGCGACGGCACCGCGCTGATCACAATATCGGCATCGGCCACGGCCGCAGCCAGATCCGTCACCGGGTTGACCTGGGGAGGGATAGGGAACCCGGGAAGGTAGGTTCCCACTGCCGAAGAATGCGACCAAAGGGCGATGGAGTGGTCGCCGCGGCGAGCCAGGCTCAGGGCCAGCGCGGTTCCCCAGGAGCCGCTGCCCACGATGGCTATCTGGCTCACGCTCCGGTCTTCCTCGACGCACCAAAGCCGAGTTCCGTGCCCTGCATCAGGCGCACGATATTCTCCCGGTGCTTCACGATAACGATCCAGCAGCAGGCGAAGACCGCCGCCCCGGATGCATAGCCGTACCTGCCGGGCGACAGCCACAGGGTGAGGAAGGGAAGCACCACCGCGGCCAGGATTGAAGCCAGAGACACATAACGCGTTAAGGCCAAAACAGCGATCCACAACCCAAGCGCTGAGAGCGCCGCCAGCCAGCACAGCGCCAGGAAGACGCCAAAAGCAGTGGCCACTCCTTTGCCGCCCTTGAAGTGCAGCCAGACCGGAAAAATATGGCCCAGGATCACAAACAGTCCGGCCAGTATGGCGAGATGGTGCATCGTGGTGGACTCCTTGCTCCGGCCCAGAAATTCTGCCACTGCCACTGCGGCATAACCTTTGCTCCCATCGAGAACAAAAGTGAGGATACCCAAACCCTTCGCGCCTGAGCGCATCACGTTGGTGGCGCCGATGTTGCCGCTACCCTTGGCGCGGATATCCTCCTTGCGCACCAGCCACACCAGCAGGAACCCAAAGGGGATGGAACCCAGCAGATACGCCACGCTAACGACGATCAGATACAGAGACATGGTTGCATCCGGTTTTGAGTGTAGCAGCGAAGTATGGGGCACCCGGGTCTTCTGGTGCGTAAGGATTCTCAAGTGAGTCATCTGGTAAATTAAGTTCCGATGTTCACCAGGTTAATTTTGCGGCGCGCAGCTGTTGGGATCACCGCGCTGGGCCTAGCCTTGCCTGCCCGGGCGAGCGACCCGCTGGTGATCAAGACGGACCAGGGCAAGGTGCAGGGAAAGAGGAGCGCAGACGGCCAGGCGCGGGACTTTCTGGGTATCCCGTTCGCTGCGCCTCCGGTCGGTCCTCTGCGCTGGAAACCCCCGCAACCCGCGGCCAAGTGGCACGGCGTGCGCGAGGCGACCAGCTTCGGATCGCGCTGCATGCAGCAGGAACATTTTGACGACATGGTGTTCCGCGATCCGGGAGAGAGCGAGGATTGCCTCACCCTCAACGTCTGGGCGCCTGCCGCCAAATCCAAGGGCAAACTGCCGGTGATGGTCTGGATTTTCGGAGGCGGGTTTGCTGGAGGCGGCACGTCGGAGCCACGTCAGGACGGCGAGCATCTCACCCGCAAGGGCGTGTTGGTTGTCTCCATGAATTACCGGCTGGGCATTTTTGGTTTCTTCGCCACCCAGGAGTTGGCCGCGGAGGATCCCCATCACGCAGCCGGCAACTACGGACTCATGGACGAGTTGGCTGCCATCCAGTGGGTGCGGCGCAACATCGCGGCCTTTGGCGGAGACCCGGACAATGTAACTATTTTCGGTGAATCGGCCGGTTCCTTTGCTGTCAGCGCGCAGATGGCTTCGCCACTCGCCAAGGGTCTATTCGCCCATGCCATCGGAGAAAGTGGCGCAGCGTTTGCCAGCACGGAACTGGATTTTCCGCCTCTGCAGCGGTTCGAGAAGCAGAACGAGGACTACTTCCATAGCGTTCTTAGTAACAGCAGTCTGGCTGCACTCCGAGCAGCCAGCAGTGATGAGATCCTCAGGCTGGCCACGCAAAAGGCTCCAGGCAAACCTCGCTTCGGACCAGACATAGACGGCTACTTCCTGCCCGAGAGCATTCCCGCGATCTATGCCGCGGGTAAGCAGTCTCATGTGCCGCTGATTGCCGGTTGGAACCAGGATGAAAGCCACGCTAAGGAAGGCTTGCAGGCGACAGCGGCAAAGGAATTTGGCCCCCAAGCCGACGAGTTCCTCAAGCTTTACCACGGCAATGATGATGCTGAAACGCGGCGCGCCGCAGACGACTTCGCCGGGGACAACTTCCTGGTTTATTCCACCTGGGCATGGTTGGAAGCGCACGTTAAAACCGGCGGCTCGCCGGTGTACCGCTATTTATTCGCGTTGCCCTCGCCAGGAGATCGTTACCATCCGGTCTCTGCCGGAGCCTTTCACTCCGATGAGATTGAGTACGTCTTCGGCAACCTGGACTCGCGCCAGGGAGCGACGTTCAGGCCGGAGGACTACAAGCTTTCCGAATTGATGCAGACGTACTGGACTAACTTTGCCCGCACCGGCGATCCTAATGCTGCTGCAGTACCACACTGGCCTGCTTATGATGCGGCGGGTAACTGGCAGGTCATGCGTCTGAGCGCTGATCCCGTGGCCGCACCGGACCAGCATCGCGACCGGTATCTTTTTCTCCAGCGGGTTTGGGGCGATGAGCGAGCCGGATCTGGTTCCCAGTAGATGAAGAAAAGGAACCGCAGAGCTCTTCGCTTCCGCTCCGTAGAATGACACATGCCCAATCGTTCCACTGGCCTCCACTCCGGGACCTTGCAAGAAAAAACCTTACCGGTGGTCTGCCTGATCACGGCCGACGAGGACTTTCAGGCGGAAATCGAGTCTGAGCTGGCGCCGTGGTACCAGGTACGCCATCGGGATCATTATGACGATGCCGCAATCTGGGTCCATGAAGAACGGGCACAGGCGGTGCTGGTCGATATCGATACGCAGGGCGATGAGGCCCATGCCGGCGTCGGAGTTTTGCGCGAGCTGCGCATCCTGGAACGTGACCTGGTCCTGATCTCGCTCAGCCGCTCTCGTGCTCGCGGGGTCGAGAAGCAGGCGGTGGAAGCCGGTAGCGATGCCCACTTTCATAGTCCGATCGATCTTTCTGAGCTGCGCCTGGTTCTCAAGACCACGCTCGAAGTCCGCATCGAGGAGAAGGAACGCGCGCGCATGCAGCAGCAGGTGCTGGAGCGCAGCAAATTCCAGGACCTGGTGGGAGCAAGCGAAGCGATGCGCCGGGTGTACGACGCTATCTCGCAGGTGGCCGACAGCCGCATCAACGTGATCGTGCGTGGTGAGAGTGGCACCGGCAAAGAATTGGTGGCGCGCGCCATCGTGGCCTTGAGCAGCCGGCGGAACAAAGCGTTTGTCAGCCTCAATTGCGCCGCCTTGCCCGAGAATTTGATCGAGTCGGAGCTCTTTGGCCACGAGCGGGGTGCATTCACCGGCGCCAACGAGGCCAAACCGGGCCAGATTGAGCTGGCCGATGGCGGCACGCTCTTTCTCGACGAAATTGCCACCTTAACCCTGCCCCTGCAGACCAAGCTGTTGCGCGTACTCGAAGACCGGCAGGTGCAGCGGCTGGGTGGACGTCAGGCGCGCAAGATCGACTTCCGTTTGATCTGCGCCACCAATGAGCCGTTGGAAGAGATGGCGCGCAGCGGAAAGTTCCGTGAAGACCTCTATTACCGCATTCACGTAGTCCCGATTCAGCTGCCGCCGCTGCGCGAGCGAGCCGGCGATGTCGCGTTACTTGTTGACTACTTTCTGCGCGTCCACCTGACGGCCAATGGCCTGGAGCAAAAGCGCCTGACGCCGGATGCCCTGGCGGCGCTCGAGGAGCACACCTGGCCGGGCAACGTGCGCGAGTTGGAAAATCTTATCCAGAGGCTGGTCATCATGGTTCCCGGCCCAACCATCGGCCTCGAGCACCTGCCGCAGCAACTGCTGGCACAGAGCGTAACTGCGCACGAGGCGATTCTGCTTCCGCCGGGCGGTGTGCGTTTCGATGACGAGATAAAGGAACTCGAGGTGGCGCTGCTGGAGGCGGCTCTACGGCGCTCCGATGGCAGCAAAGCCGCCGCCGCGCGACTCTTGCACCTTGATTCCCAGCGCATGAAGTACCTCTGCCGCAAGTATTCGTTATAGGTTAATTATTTAACCCTTAGGGGTTAAATTTTAACCCATAGGGGATCTGAAGATGGCGCAAATAAGCGGGCAACATTCTCCCGCTCCAGTGTTTTCAGCAGCTTAGAGATTATTCGATGAGCGCGGAAAGTTTGGTCTTCTGCTTGCACTAGGGTAGTGCGTAAAGCAGTTCAAACCTAAAACCTGGAGAAACCACAAATGGCTATGGAAAAGAAATCCCTCAACAAGAAGGTAGCCCCCACAACCAAGAGTGCCGCGAAGTCGAAGGTCGACACCAGCAAGCCTGCAGCGAGCAAAGTTGTAGCCGCCAGGGGCAAGGGCAACGGACAAACCATTTAAGAGTCCGCTGTTCGAATCACGATGGCGGTTGGCATTTCGTAATTCATGACCGAGGCGACCTCTTTGTCATGATCAGGTAAACGCTTATGGCTATCCAGAAAAAATCGCTGATCGGTCCCGCTGCGGCGAAGCCTAATGCTGAGGGCGGTCGCGGTGAGAAACAAGAGACCAAGTCTGTAAAGCCAGCGAAGTCGGCTGAAGCCAGGAAGCTGGCGGTGGCCAAGCTGGCCACCGCTAAGCTCTCTACCGCGAGGCTGACAACCATGAGAAAGCTGGGCGGTTAGGGTCAATCTGCATTGGGGGAGGGGCGACAACAGCTACACGGCTGTTGTCGTTTTCTTTTATTACCAAAAGTGCGCGTGCAGCACATTTCCGGTTGCGGTGATAATTCGCTCAGCCAAACTGCGGCGCCTGCCGAAAATTTTTGCCTGACCACTCATACCCGGCCGGATGCGTTCGCCTGACTCGCTTAGAGGCATTCGGGTGGTATAGAACGTGAGTAAACCTAGGCCTTTGTACTCCTGTTCGGCCAGCAGGCCGGACGGTAGCTGCACCGCCGAGCCTTCTATACTTCCCAAGCGCCCGTGGACTTCTGAAAACTGAAAGGGGAGCTGTAGCGAGACCGGGTCTCCGACGCGAACGCGATCCATCTCGGATATCGGAACAAACAACCTTGCCACCAATTGCGATGGATCGACGATCGTGAGCAGCGTTTCACCTGTGGTCACGTCTCGGTTTATGAGGTGGTTGGGATCCGCGGTCGCGACCACCCCGTCGGCGGGCGCGGCTACCGTAAGCTGCCCAGTCTCCTCGCGCGCTGTTGAACTACTGCGGCGCGCCGCCTGCTGCGCCGTCAGCGCTTCTCCCAGCCCGGAATGCTGTAACTCCGCGCTGAAGACGCTCGCTTGTGCGGAAGCCATCTGGGCTGCTGCCCCCTCACTAGCGCTGTCCGCACTCAGACTCTGCAGCCTGGCGATCACTTGTCCGCTGCGCACAGGGTCTCCCTCCTTCACGTAGACTGCCACGACCTTTCCTGGAACGCCGGCATGCGCCTGGTGGGTCTCCCTGGGCTCGATGACGAAGTAGGCATTCTCTCGATCGCGCATGATGGGGACAAAGATCAGAGCGAGCAAGGCGATTCCCAGCGCAATTCGCAGCGGCGTGAGGCGGAAATTACCGTCAGCTCTGGCGCGGTAGAAATTCAAAGCGAAGGTCTGCAGCCCACGCAACCGCGAGCGAAAGATTACGAAAGCCAGTAACGCCGCTGGGAGCACGGCGAGCTCGGCGAACCAGTTCGAGAGGACGTTATAACTGAAGCGCACGAACAGCAGGAGCAGCATATAACTGTAAGCGCCCGAGGCCAAGGCATAGAAAACGAAGAGCGGCACTCGCCGTCTCGAAACCACGGGCACCTCAACGGGCAGCCGAAATATATAGCGCTGAACCCAACCGATCACAAACGCAGTGGAGCGTTCTTTGAGATCAGGAACGCGCACCCACTCGGAGAAAAAATAATAGCCGTCGAGCTTAATGAGGGGATTCAAATTGACGACTATTACGGCCAGCCCGGTGAGCAAAATGACCTTGTAGCACAAGTCATGGATCCACTCGCCCGGCGCAGTGTTGGCCCATACAAACACGGCTACACCGCAAAGCATCATCTCGATCCAGATTCCGGCGATAATGGTGGCCATACGCTGCAGCCGGCTGGCCGAGACCCAGGATTCGGTGACATCAACATAGAACGCCGGTGTCAGATAAAGAAACATCAGGCCCATGCTGTGGACTTCGCCGCCGTAGTGTTTGCAGGTAAGCCCATGGGAGCTTTCGTGAACGAAACCGACCACGAAAAGCAGCAACCAGAACTCCACCACATCGTAAAAGCTCTTCTTGCTGAAGTCGTAGTAGAGGGGTATGTCCGGGCCGATGACATTCCATTTCAATATGAAGACCGCGGCTTCAAAAAGGAAGAGCAGCACCGCTGTCAGGACCATCCAGCGGTTGAAGACGTATTTCCCAAATTTCTGGTCGAGCCGGGTGAGATACTGGTCCGGATCCCAGGCCGAAAACGATATATGCGCCACGTTGAAGCTGGAGTGGCTCTGCACCCGGCGGCTGCGCTGGGCCGCGAGCTTCTCGTTCATGGCGACGTTTTTTTCCTGCGGATTCTTGTACCAGAATCCGCCTTCATCCATATTTTCTGCGAAGGTCCGCACCTCCTCCGCGGAAAGAGGGATGCCCGTTTCGGCCTCGAACGCAGCGGCTATATCTTCGTAAGAACGCACGCCGTCGAAGAGACGAGCCAGTTGCCATTGTGTCGGTTTCAGCCGTAAGAGGTTGGCGGTACTTCGCTGGTAGACCGAGACGATCGGTTCGCCGTCGGTTACATCCTCGCGAATGATCAGTTCGGGATCAACGCGCGGTGGATTCCTGCGCGAGAGCCTGGTGCGGGGTATCTCGGGTAGAGCTGCGTCGAGTGCCTCGCTCAGGTTCATCGTGGGATCAGCTTCACCTGCATCGACATGCCCGGCTTCAACAGCGGGGATGGTTTTTCCAGGCTGCCGATGACTTCGATGCTTCCGCTGGCCGGATCGACGACCGGGCTGACACGGAACACGCTTGCCGGCTGCTTCAGATGCGGATAATCCGTGGTGGTTAGCTCAAGTTTGGCCCCCCGAGGGAAGAAAGCCATGGCAGACTCAGGCACGGTAAAAACGATCCGCAGAGGCGCCTGCGCCGTAATCCAGAACAGGGTATCGCCCTTCTTCACCGCCTGCGCGTCATGCACCGAGCGGCGGCCTACTACACCATCGAACGGGGCTAGGATTCGCGATTGGCCCAGTTCAACATCCGCGGCGCGCAGCTCCGCTTCGGCTGCTGCTGCATCGGCCTTGTAACGGGTCACTTGGGTTGTGGTTTCGGTGAGCTTGTACTGCACATGCTCCCAATCCTCATCGTCGAGTATTTTCTCCGCGCGCATTGCATCGGCGCGCCGCAGATCGGCCTCATTACTCTTTTTCTCCGCCTCCCAGGTTTGTATCTGGGCCCGCAAGGAATCGATCCTGGCTGCCTTTTCCGCGCGTGCCGCCTCGAGCGCGCGATCATCCAGCAGCGCCAGCACCTCTCCGCGGTGGATATGATCGCCAATCTCCACCTTGACCGTGGTTACGTACCCGTCGCGTGGGGCCACCACGTCGGCCTGTTGTTCCACTACCAGCGGGCCGACCGTGGTGAAGCTGCGCCCTTCGCCGGTTGCCGGGGCGGGGGGACGGACAGGCGGCTCTGCGTCCGGGGCCGCCGGGGACGAAGCCAGAACCGGCGCAGGAGCCGAGCTACCAGGGTCCTGAGTGCAGCCGCCAAGACAGCCCAGTGCCGCAATTGCGATCCATACGCAAGCGCTACGGTTACCTATCCATTGATTGCGCGGCATCATGGTTACCAACCGATCCAATCCCATATCTTTTCCCACAGCCACAAGGCTGGGGCCCGCAGCAAAACGAATCCCGCCGGCCGGTAGCCGGCAAAGATCTTTGCCCGGCCATCCATACCGGTGCGCAGTTCCGCGTTTCCATTCGGCATCAGCACATGGGCGTAAAAAACGCGTACGTCCCCGTTGGGCTGGGCTTCGGGGCTTATGCTGAATACCTGGCCATGCAGCGTCTGCGCGGGAAAGCTGCTGAGCTTGATGGCGGCCGTCTGCCCGGCCTTTACCAGGTGGGCATCCTGCTGGTCGACCGCTATGTTGATTCTCGCGCTCGCCAGGTTCAGCACCTGGGCGAAGGGTGCACCGGCGTCCAGGTGTTCGCCCACCGCATTCTGCAGATCGGGTGTCATCACGACGCCATCAATGGGTGAGCGCAGCTGTGCGTTGGCGATACGTAACCGTGTCCGCTCCATTTCCGCGCGAAGGAAGTCGGCCTGCGTTCGTTCTTCGCCCGCCCGTGGGGAGTGCCGGGCCAGATCGCCCTGCATGGCCAGCATAGCCGCCTCGTATTTGGCCTGCGCGGCGGTAAGCTGATTACGCCACGACCAGTCGTCCATGGTTCCCAGAACTTCACCGCGGCTCACGTGCTGGCCTTCCCGGGCGTACACGTTGGCGATGGTTCCCTCGACCGGCGCGGCCAGGGTGACGACGGATTGCGGAGCCACCACCGCGGTGCCGCTGATGCGCAGCGGCAGGGGACAGAAGATGAGCAACAAGATCCCCGCCGCGATACTGCCCAGGATCACTCCCTGGCGCTTTCGTTCACTGCGCAGAAAGGCCTGTTTGCGTTGAACCAGGGGCTCGAGCAGGCTGATCAGCGGCACTTCCCGGTACAACAGGGCGTTGCGAATCGCAACCGTGGTTTGCCCGGCCAGGACCTTAATCATCTCGATATGGGCCTGCTCCAGAAAGTCCGGATCGCTGCTTTCATAGAGCAACATGCCCACGCGCCCCTGGTCGTCGGACAACGGAAGCGCAAAAAGGGCGCGATAGCCGGTGGCCTCGAAGTGCTTGCCGACGGCCGCGCGTACCTTGGCATCTTCGGTCTCCGGCTCTTCCTCATGCTGGCGAATCAACAACTGGCGGTCGTAGCTGGAAAGCCATTGCAGCAGTTCGCGCAGACGCTCTACCTGGAATTCGCCAACCGGAATATTGGCCATTCCGGAAACCGCCTTCAACTGCAGCCGGCCACGATTGTCGAGCGCGATCGAGCAGCGTTCGAATGGCAAGACTGACTGGGGACTGTTGACGATAATCTGCAGCAGGCGGTCGAGCCGTAGGGTCGAGGTGATTTCAGAGCTGACTTGAACCAGGGCTTCCAGAATCTCCAGCTTGCGCTCGGCATGCATCAGGCTCGCGTTCTTGAGCGCGCTCGAGACCGTCTCCGACATGCTGTTCATGAAGAACAGGTCATCCTCGCTGAAGGGGTCGCCTCCCGCCTTGTTGACGGCCTCGAGCACGCCCAGTTCGCTTTCCCCGCCGTTCTGCTCATGCTCGATGAGCGGCACCAGCAGGGCGTTGGTGACGGGCGGACCGTCGCCGGCACGCTCATTGCGAGTGGCTAGTCTGGGGTCTTCAGGGTCGTTGATTAAGAGCGGCGCACCTTCTTCCGCCATGTCCCCGACATACCCCTCGCCCGCCTCCTCGGTAGCGCCTACTTCTGCGGTTGGGTCCTCTCCCCACTTAGAGACCAGGCTCAGCTTACCGCCCTCGAACATCCACAGATGAATGGCCTGGCAAGGCAACATCGCCGCTACCTTGACTGGAATCAGTTCCAGCAGCGGCTCGAAATCCAGGGTCTCATTGAGCGACTTTTCCAGGTCGTACAGCTGGGTCAAGCGGTGGATGGAATCGAGCAGATTCTGGCGCTGCTCCTCGTACTGCTCGGCCGACCCAAGAGCAATGACGGCCAGGTCCGCCAGCCCATCCAGCGACTGCAACGCGGCCTCGGTAAGTGGGTCGGTGAAGCTGACGATTTCGAAGACGCCCACTAGTTGCTCCTCCCGCAGCAGGGGTAGGTATCCGATGGACCGGATCGTACGTAGAACGTGAATGTGGGCGTAATCTTCGCGGGCCAGTTGGCTGGCGGAGTAGACCACCGGGCGAGGCGACTGCAGCAGGGGAGCGAAGAGCGGGGCATCGGCCGCTATGGCCGGGTCGACCACCGAAATCTCGTCGGATACGCCAAGGGCAATCCAGGAAGTCTGTCGCAAGCCGTAGAGGGCGCAAGCACTGCCGGGGAGCGCCTGGCGCATGGCATCGGCCAGCAGCGCCGCGCGGGCGGCGATCTCCGGGGAGGCCAGCAGAGACTGGGCGAGCTCCGAGAAGTGTTGACTGTTCAGCCGGATGCCGGTTTGAATGTTCATGCTAGGCAGCTTGACGTATACGGCAGGATAGGTTGATTGTTAATCTGGTCGGAGACTAGCAAGCAGCATTTTGGGTGTAAAGCAAATTCTTGGCGGGGAGAGGACGACGTGGATCTCGACATTAGACAGAGCGGAAGCATTTGCTGCCTGAAACTGAAAGGCCCGCTCAAGTATGGAGAAGGTGTCAAGCAGCTTGACGAGGCCGTCCAGGGCGCACTCAGCAGCGGACACATTCACCTGCTATTGGATCTTTCCGCGATGCCCTATATCGATTCCAGCGGGATCGGCGCCATTGTCGACGCTCTGCGCCAGGCCAAGAAACTGGGCGGTGACGCCAAGCTGGTCAGCCCCTCTCCCTTCGCGGCGAAGACTTTCAAGATGGTAGGTATCCTCACCCTTTTCAAGGTGTATGACAGCGAGGCCGCAGCCATGGAGGCATGCCCAGCCTGAACTGAGCCCGAAAGAAACAGCAGGTCCCGCCACTGCGCTACCCCGGATTTCCTGTCGATCTTGGTGGCACTGACGCACTTCATGCGCCTTTCTTCACGGAAAGGCGCACACGCATCCTTGTCCAGTTCAGCGTGGCAGGAAATCCGGGTACGCTGCGGTCGGGATGACAATTTTGCTAGGTCTTCAAGCAATAGCTTCGGGTGAGAGACCCTAAATTCTCCAAATGAATTTGTCATCCCGAGAGCTTGTGACTTAATTCCGCTTAGTTTTAAGGCAAAGAGGATCGAGCATGTTTTTTACGGTCGGACTGCTAAGCGGCGATCAGGCCAAGGTGCGGTATCAACTCGGTTCTGCTTGCCATACTGTGCCAGATCCTTTCTGTTTTGCTGTTGCAGCGCGGTTTTAGCTCAGAAACGCTTTGCTGAAGTGCATCACGTTGTAAGCCAAGGCGCACCACAGGGTCACGCATTTGATTTTGCTGAGGCCGCGCACGGTCAACGGCGCCAACCCGCGATAAGTTCGTAGGTCAGCATTCACGGTTTCGCTGGTGGCGGCCCTTTGTTGGTAGATTTTCTTTCCTTCTTCGCTGGCCATGCGCTGTTTCCATGCCCGTATCGCTTCCGAATCGCTTGGCTTGGGTTCCAACTCGTGGCCCCGGTTTTGCGGGTTCCTTGCCGGTTTGGGCGGCACAAACAGCTCCACTTCTTGCTGGTGGGTTTCGACGATGTCCTCCATCCGCAAGTAGCCTCCATCCACCAAGTGCTGCTCCACCTTGCCCCCAGTCCGTTGTTCCACTTGCTGCCGCATCGGTTCACTCAACCCAGCTGAATCGGAAGACTCATTGCTGACTTCCACTCCCAAAATGGCACGGCTTTCGGTGTCGGTGGCCAACTGCACGTTGACCGCAGGGTTATAACCACCGTTGGCCATCTTCATCACCCGCGTGGCCGCATCCGTGGTGCTCACCCGCGGCTGCCGGGCACGGATCTGATCCCCACACCTGCCTTTTCCGGCCCTCTGGGCCGCCTCTGCCTGCTTCTGCTTCAGCTCCGGCAACTGCGCAATCGCCGCCTCCAGACGCTGCTGGCGCGACTCCGCGGCTCGTTTACGCGCCGCCTTCTGCCGCACCGTCACAGCTGCCGATTGTGCCGGCGATTCCAGTTGCTTACGCAACTCCAACACTTGCTGCTGGGCTTGCACCAGCAGCTGCTGCAAGCGCTCTTCGCGACGAAAACTGTTGCTTCCGGCGCTGACTCGCACCCGCACTCCATCCTGGCTGATGCGGCTCACGCGCACCAAATCCTTGTCCACTAGCGTCACTAGCACTTGGGTAAACAGATCGTCCAACGCATCACCGTGGTCGGTGCGGAACTCAGACAGCAGACGATGATTTACGCTGACTCCGCCGCATAACCAGCGGAACGGCGCACTCTCTTCGCAACGACGCGCCAGCTCGCGCGCTGAACCTATGCCACGGATACACGCGTACAGCCATAAACCCACCAGAAGACGCGGGTCGGTCGCATCGCGGCCCGCTATCCCCTCCCGGGCGCGGATCGGCTCGCAAAAGCCACTCACATCCAGCTTCTCCACCACCGCCATGACCGTCCGCACGGGATGAAGCGCTCGCACCAGATCATCGGCACACTGCACTACCATCGCCAGCTGACGACGTTCTGGCTTACGCAGACGAACCGCACCCTTCTGCTGAACTCCCCCCACTTCGCTGTTGCCCATATCTCTTCTTACAACTTCACCCAGCCAACAACTCGATCTATTCGCGATGGTGCACCAAAAAAGTCACAACCTCCGAGCGGAGCCGAGCGTAGCGGAGGGATCTGCTGTTTCTCGTCGGGCTCAACCACTCGCACATCTACTTCAACCGGCGGCGAACCATGTCGAGGGCTTGCTGGCTGGTCCAGGCGCGAATGTGTTCCCGATCGCCCCCAAAGCGGCGTTCCACCACATCCGTCTGTTTGCCATCCGTGACCGCGACGTAAACCAGGCCTACCGGCTTCTCTTCCGAGCCGCCGCCGGGACCGGCGATGCCGGTGACGCCCAAGCCAAAGGTGGCGGAGGTAATCCGCCGAATGCCTTCCGCCAGTGCCGCGGCTACCTGCTTGCTGACCGCGCCGTGAGCTTCGATCAGGGAGGCAGGAACACCAGCGAAAAGCGTCTTGAGCTGGTCGCTGTAAACCACCGCGCCGCCCACAAAAGACCGCGAACTGCCGCTGATGCTGGTCAGGCGCTCGGCCACCAGGCCCCCGGTGCAACTCTCCGCCACCGCCAGAGTTGCCGCGTGCATGCCCAGGTAATACAGAACGATCTGTTCCAGCGACTCGGCCTGCGCAGAGTAGACATATTCTTCCAGCTCTTCTTCGATTTTGGCCGCCAGCTCATCCACCCTTGCCTGGGCCGTCTCCTGGTCACCCTTGGAACAGATCAGGTTGAGCGTGATGTCGCCGGTATGGGCGAGGATGGTGGTATCCACATCCTTGTACTTGGTGTAAATCGGTGCAATCCGGGCATCGGCCTGCGATTCCCCGATCATGGCCAGCTTCAGGGTGCGCATGGCGATAGTTCGCCTGGGAACCACGGCCCGCAACCGTTCCATGCATTGTGCGTCAAACATGCCCTTCACTTCGGTGGGAGGCCCCGGCAGCAAAATAACCAGCTTGCGATGTTCCCCGTAAACCGTGTCCAGCCATTGCCCGGGCGCCGTGCCCCGAGGGTTCTCGAGAATGACTGAGCCGTCCAGCACATCGGCTTGGCGCGCGTTGTTGTCCGTCATCTGGATCCGGCGGGCGGCGAAGCGGGCATAGAGCGCGCCGACGATCTCGGGATTGCGGCGCAGACGAATGCCCAGTGCTTCCGCCACCGCCTGGCGCGTCAGATCGTCCTCTGTGGGGCCCAGTCCGCCCATGGTGATCACGATGTCGGTGCGTCCGAGCGCAATCCGAATCGCGTTGGCGAGATGCGCCAGCTTATCGCCAACAATGGTTTTGAAAGTGACATTCACGCCCAGCTGGATCAGCCGGTCGGTTAAGAAAAGTGAGTTTGTGTCTTGCCGGTACGGCGTTAACAGTTCAGAACCAACAGCAATAATTTCACAATTCATCCGTACTTCGATCCTCTAAAACAAGCGCACGCCTTCGATGCCCAACGGTACATCATAGACCGCGCCATTGGCCGCCAGGATCGCGTTGCCGCCAGGCACGAAAGCGAGACCAACAATACCAGACCCGGCGAGAACGACGGAGGCTTCTCCCGCGGGAGTTATGCAGACGATGCCGCGGGTGCCATGGAGGGAAGCAGAAACATATACGTTGCCGGCGACGTCGAAGGCCAGTCCCTGCGGGCGGCCCAGCCCCCGGTAATAGACTCGCACCACACCGGCCTGATCGATGGCATAGATCGAGTCATAGCTCGAAGTGCTGGGAGCAGCTACGAAAAGCGTTCCATCCAGCCCAAAGGCAAGATGGTAAGCGGCGATACTGGGCTCCAGGGTGGCAAAGACGAAAATCTGCCGGTCCTGGGCAATCTTGAAGATGGTTCCGCTGCGGTCGCCGACATAGAGATTGCCCCCGGAATCGAATGCAATGCCGGTAGCGATCCCCATTCCCTCGGCATACACAGAAGACGCGCCCTGGGGAGAGACGCGGTGTACGGTGCCGTCGAGGCGCGAGGACACGTAGAGATATCCCTGAGCGTCGAGCGCCAGGCCCGTGGCATTGGTAATCCCTGTCACAAAGGGCTGCATTTCACCCGAAGGCGTGATGCGATAGACTGAAACCGCGGTCTTTTGCCCCCGCGGACCGGAATCCGTGGAAAAGATGTTACCTTCGCCATCCACGGCTGGATTGCCGACGGGATGTAGATTTCCTGTGATCAGGCGAGCAATCTTAAGCCGGATGGTATTGCTCGACTGTCCATTCTGCCGGATCTCAAGTCTCCCGGTCTGCACATCGTCAGGAATGCGGACGATCATCCGGTTTGAGCGGCTAAGCAGAACGGGAGCCACGACCCCGTCGAGCACAGCCACCGGCAGACGCGAGCGCACGGCGCCCAGTTGTGTTCCGCGAATCTCGATTTCACCGCCCGGAAGGGCAGCATCGGGCATCGCGGCTTCGATCCTGGGTGAGTTCGGAATGGGTGACTCTTTGGAGAATCGCATCAGCTGAGTTCCTGAACGCTAGTGGGTTTATCTGTTCGATGCCAACGCAACCGCTTTAAATCGGCTTCATGATTACTTTGCCCCGGTCCTGAACCGCTTTAGCCAATCCAGTGTTGCAGCGCCAGCATCAAGAGCAAAGCATACACGCCCGCAGCGACATCATCGAGCATGATTCCCCAGCCTGCAGGCAAGCTCTCCAGCTGCCTTGCAGGCCATGGTTTCACGATGTCAAACAAACGGAAAAATAGAAACCCGGCCAGCAAGTGACTCAAGTTTACGCGCGAATAGATCAGCGCAATCCACTGTCCCGCAACCTCATCGATCACCACGTGTCCGGGGTCCAGGTGCTTTAGACCGGAACCTCCGCTTTCCCGCTCCACAATGCCAGCGGCGGGGATGCCGATCGCGATGGCGCACAGGGCAGCCGCCAGGGTCAGCCACGCCAGCTCGGCTGGACCAGGATGCAGGGCCACGGCTGCCGCCATCCAGAGCAAAGCGCCCGCGGCAGACCCCCAGGTGCCCGGCCCGGGCCGGAGCAGCCCGGCGCCCAGAAACGTCCCTACGGCCCAGGCCCAGGCTGTCCTTTTCCCCGGAACCGGATCACTCATCGCCGGATGAGCGAGGCCGCATGCCTTCAATCTCTTCCAACAACTCGGGATCGAGCACGGGAGAGGAGATACGGTAGGCTCCACTGGCCCATTTTCCCAGGTCGATGGTCTTGCAATGCTCGCTGCAGAAAGGGAAATCCGCATCTTTGGCGGTGACGATTTTCCTGCATGTAGGGCAGCGCAGGCTCTTGATTTTGCTCATCACAACATTCCTTTACGAGGTAATCCTGCCTACCAGGTCGTAATCCTGCGACTCGGTAATCTCGCATTGGTAAAACTGCCCCGGGTTCAGCTGGTCGTAGGGCCCAAAGTCGTTGATATACACCTTTCCATCGATCTCCGGAGCCTGGTGCTCGGTGCGGCCCTCCCATAGGAGCGGAGTTTCCTCCGAAGGCCCTTCGACAAGTAAATCCAAGCGCCGGCCCACCTGGCTGGCCCTGGACTTTCGGCTGATCGATTGTTGCTGGCGCATCAGGGAGCGGCGACGCGCCTCGATGGTCCGTGCCGGCACTTTATCGCCCAGATGGAAGGCGCCCGAGCCTTCTTCGTCGGAATAACTGAAAACGCCGAGCCAGTCGAGCCGGGCAGCGCGGACGAAGTCGCTGAGCACGGCAAAGTCAGCTTTGGTTTCGCCGGGAAAGCCGGTAATGAAGGTGCTCCGAATCGCTACACCGGGCACGGTCGAGCGCACCCGCTCAATGGTCTTGAGGAAGATGTCGGCGTTACCACCACGCCGCATGCCCTTCAACACCGCTGCGGAGGCATGCTGCAAAGGCATATCCAGGTACTTGCAAATGGTGTCGTGCCGGGCAATGGTTTCGAGCAGCCGGCCGGTGACCTTGTTGGGGTATGCGTACAGGAAGCGCAGCCACTTGAGATCCGGAATCCGGGCCAGGCTGTCCAGCAGTTGTGCCAGCCCATCTTTCATGCCCAGGTCTTCTCCATAACAAGTCGTGTCCTGTCCAATCAGCGTGAGTTCGCGCACACCCTGGGCAACCAGCTGTTCGGCCTCTGCGACTACGGACGCGAAACGCCGGGAGCGAAATTTGCCGCGAAGATTGGGGATAACGCAGAAACTGCAGGGATGATCGCAGCCTTCAGCGATCTTGATATAGGCCGAAGATTTCTGGGTGGCCAACAGGCGCGGCGTGGTGTGGTCGTAAAGATACTGCGGAAGCTTCGCCTGCGCGCCTTCCCACTGTTCCCGTGCAAAGCGACCCTGGGATTCGCGCAGGTCGCCTTCGGCACGCGAAGTGGGCAGGATCGAAAAAAGCTGCGGCTGATCCGGTGGTGCGCTTGGCGCTTCGAGGCCAGCGGCGGCCAAAATGGCCTCCAGCTCTCCGGTGCCCACCACGGCATCCACTTCCGGCATGTTCTTGCGGATTTCGTCGCGATAGCGTTCCACCAGGCAGCCGGCCACTATCAGCTTCTGCGCCTTACCGGATACTTTGTGCTGTGCCATCTGGAGAATGGTGTCGATCGACTCCTGCTTGGCTTTGTCGATGAAAGAGCAGGTGTTAACCACCAGAATGTCTGCTGTTTCCGGGCGATTGGTGATTTCCGCGCCTGCCCGGTCAAGCAGGCCCATCATGACTTCGCTGTCGACCAAATTCTTGGGGCAGCCCAGGCTGACAAAGCCAACACGCGGCCGCGGTTCGAGCACAGCGCTGGCTATGCCGGGAGCGCCCGCCGTGAGTGGTTCTGTCAGATCTTGCTTCACCTTTCCATTCTATCGTTTTTGGCGTTACTTCAACGGAACCCTCATTTCAGTGGTCCAAACAACCTCAGGGGTACTCTGACCGTCTATTTAAGTGGTACGAAAGGAGGGCGCCAGTGCAAGTTCCAATGATGGCCGATGTGAAACACACACATCATGCCGATGTGAGCGAGCCGATCCGGTGCGCCCTGGTGGCCAAGCCGACCGAGGCGCAAAGACACAAGAAGGAATTGCTGCGATACCTGGTAGTGGTTACCGCCATGCTGGCAGTGCTTCTCTTGGTTGCCATTGCGTTGTATTACACCGAGGGCAATTCCGTTACCGTGAAGCACGTCAGCTCGCTCGCTCCGTATCTATCCCCGCGCGCTTGAGCTAAGTTACGCTCCCATTCCCTCAATAGAGAGCGGGACCCGCCCGAGTCGACAGGATTTCCCTAACGTTTTGTGAAAGGCACGAATGAAAGTCTTAGCTATAGTACTGATCGTCTTCGGTGTTCTCGCGTTGGCTTATGGTGGATTTACCTACACCCACGAGAAGAAAGTGGTTGATTTGGGGCCAATCCAGGCATCGAGAAAAGAAACCAGCACGGTGCCATTACCGCCTATCCTTGGCGTCGTAGCTATCCTTGGCGGCGGCGTTCTTCTATTCACCGGGAAGAAATAGAGCGCGAAACAAAACAGCCTGCTGTTTGCGCCAGTCGCAGAACCTTCTCATTGCGGAGTAATGATTCCCCCCGCTCGATGCTTTGCCGGCAAGGTCACTCCGCGATGATCTTTTTCAGGCTTGTCCCCGGCTTTCGTCGACGGGGGCAGCGTCAGGTGCATGGCGGCAGCTGTCACGTCGACGTATTTGACACCCGCGCCGGTATTGAAGACCACGACTCTGTCCTCAGGCGAAAGCCAGCCGCTCGCGATCAGATGATCGTAAGCCACCGTGGTAGCGGCTCCTTCAGGGGAAAGGAAAAGCCCCTCATGACGAGCCCAGTCAAGTAGCGACGCTAGGATTTGCTGATCGTCGAAGTCCAGGACCAGGCCTCCCGATTGCCGGACTATGTCGAGGATCATCCTGTCCCCGTAGGGCTTGGGAACCCGCAGGCCAGAGGCAAAGGTGGCCGCGTTCGGCCACATCTGCGAGGCAGCCTCACCCGCGCGAAAAGCCTTGGCCACGGGAGCACACCCCGAGCTTTGCACGGCAATCATCTTCGGTCGTCTGCCGGCTACCCAGCCCAGGATTTCCATTTCCTCGAAAGCCTTCCACATCCCAATCAGTCCAACACCGCCGCCCGTGGGGTAGAACACGGCGTCGGGATAGTGCCAGCCCGACTGCTCCACCAACTCATACCCCATGGTCTTCTTGCCCTCGACGCGGAACGGTTCCTTCAGGCTGGAGATGTCAAACCAACCCTCGGCATCCTTCCGCTCCGCGACCATACGGCTGCAATCGGAGATCAGGCCATCCACCAGGGTCACGTTCGCTCCGTAAGCCACGGCTTCGAGATAGTTGGCAAAGGGGACGTCGCGGGGCATAAAGATGTAGGCCGGAATTCCAGCGGCTGCAGCGTAGGCGGCCAGCGCGCCGGCCGCGTTGCCGGCAGAGGGCACGGCGAGTTTTCGCAGTCCATAATGGCGTGCCATTGAGACGGCCAGGGAGAGCCCTCGTGCCTTGAAGGTGCCGGTGGGGTTGGCTGCCTCTTCTTTGATAAACAGATTGGGATAGCGGCGGCTGCGCAGCAGGGGAGTGAAGCCTTCTCCCAGCGTTACCGGCTCCACGTCCGGCAACACACCGGAGTAACGCCACATCCCCAGGGACGTGCTGGCAGCGGCGGCCCGGGCCTGGATGTCTTCGCGGCAAGCCGACTGGCGCAATGCGGCCATGTCATACCGGACAAAGAGTACCCCTCCGCATTGAGGACAAAGGGTTTGCGGGTTATCGGCGGAGACATGGGTATGGCAACGGGAGCACTCCAGGTAGGCAATCGAAGGCATAACTTCATGATATTTGAGGGTTTCCCATTTCGATGCACTACCGGCACCCAACCCAAGCAGCAGGTAAAATAGAGGGGTGAGCATCCAGCTAATTGCAATCGATATCGACGGCACCCTTATGCCCTCGACCGGCCCCAAAATCAGCCCCCGCGCCTGTGCAGCTTTGCGGGCTGCGGAAGCTGCCGGCATTGAGATTGTCATCGCTACGGGGCGTCGGCAAGCCTATGCGATGCCCCTGATCGCCCAGGTGGGTCTGGGTGAGAACTCGGTGATGATCTCCTCCAATGGAGCCGTGATGCGCGGCTTTGATGGGGAGTTGTTGGATCGGCGCTTTCTACCGGTTGACACCGCCCGGCAGCTCTGTGTCGCCTTGCGCGGTTACGGCACCATGGTTTTCACTTTTGATCGCGAAGGGACGGGCTCCCTGGTAATTGAAAGCCTGCAGCAACTGCATGCGCGTATCGACCGCTGGGTGGAGGCAAACCGGCCTTATCTGGTCGAAATTCAGCCCCTCGAGCGCGCCTTTGATGCGGGCGAGGAGCCCATTCAGGGCATGGTCTGCGGCACGGTTGCGGAAATGGCGGCGGCGGAAAAGCAGTTGTTGTTGAGCGACGTGGCAGCACACATAGCCATGCACCGTACCGAGTACGCAGCCCGCAACCTGAGCATTCTTGACCTCTTACCGCCTGGCTGCTCCAAGGGTGCGGCGCTCGATAGCCTGGCCCGGATCCGTGGCCTGGAGCGGGAGCAGATCATGGCGATCGGCGACAACCTGAACGACTTAGAGATGCTGGAATATGCCGGGCGCGCCGTGGTAATGGCCAATGCCAGCGAGGAGGTTCTGACCCTGGCCCGCCGGCGGGGTTGGGAGATTACCGCTTCGAATGATGACGATGGCGTGGCCCTGGCAGTGGAAGAGATACTTCGCCAGGGAATGCAAGATGCCGAAGGTAATGGGGAAGAGGAAATCGCCGCCAGCACCGTGGTAGAGTTTGCCCAATGAGCAAAACGGCCACGTTCGCGAGCTGGCTGGGGATCCTCGCCTTGCTGGGGACTGCGCCTGCCCTGCAAGCCGCGGAAGAGATCACCTTGAAAAATGGCTTCAACCTGCTATGCGACCACCGCGAGCAGGCTGGCGACCGGGTGCGGCTGTTTACCAGCCAAGGCAGCGGCAATTTCGTCGAAGTGGACGCGGCGGAGATCGATTCGGTGGATGTGGTTCCCGATCCGCCTCCCACCGCTGTGTCCAACCCTGCCACGGAACCCAAGCTCACCAATGCCGATGTGCACCAATTGATTGCCCAGGCCGGCGCCAGCCATAACCTGGATGTCGACCTGCTGGCGAGTGTGGTGCGGGCGGAGAGCGGCGGCAATATCCATGCGGTGAGTCGAACCGGGGCGCAAGGGCTGATGCAGTTGATGCCCGGAACCGCGGCGCAATTGGGGGTTACCGACAGCTTCCGTGCAGACCAGAATATTAATGGTGGCACGGCCTATCTTGATGCTCTGCTACTCAGGTATCACGATCACCTGGCCCTGGCGCTGGCGGCCTATAACGCCGGGCCGGCAGCGGTGGACAAGTACCATGGCGTACCTCCTTATCGGGAGACCCGGGTTTATGTAGCGCGGGTGATCCGCGAGTTCAACCGCAGAAAACAATGGGAGAGGTTGCATCCGGCCGGCACCACCGCTCTCTCCTCCATGCCATCCAACCAATAGAGCGGTCCCGGAGTCTCACTTGAAAAAGCAATCCTGGATCATGTACCTCGTGGGAGCGATTCTCCTCGGGGCGTTGGTGTGGCTGGTTGATACCCGGGTCCACTTTGAGTGGAGCGTCTTTCGCGATCAGTTGCAGCATGTGGATTGGCGGCGCATCGTTCTCGGCGTGGCCCTGGTGGTGTTCTGTTACTGGCTGCGTGCGGCGCGCTGGGCCGTGTTGATTCGACCGCAGAAGAAGGTCAGCTCGTTTTCCCTGTTGGGCTCGCAGGTGATTGGCTTCACCGCGGTTGCCCTCTTCGGCCGTCTAGCGGATCTGGTGCGTCCTTATTTGGTGTCGCGGCGGACCAAGCTTCCTTTGAGTTCGCAGGTGGCGGTCTACACGGTAGAGCGGATGTTCGATCTGGGCGCGATGGCGCTGATCTTTTCGAGCGCGTTATTGCTGGCGCCGGACCGCGCGACGCTGCCCCACCACGAAGCCCTGCAGCATACTGCGCTGGGCGGCCTGGTAGTCACCATTGCTCTGGCTATATTCGCCGTCAGCGTGCGTGCTTCGGGACGAGCAATTGCCAGCCTGGCGGAAAAGTCGCTGGGCTCGCTCTCGCCGTCGCTCGGCCATTCGGTCGGGACCAAGATTCGCGCCTTTCGTGATGGTCTCGATTCCATAGCTACCTTCGGTGAATTTTTCCTGGCCCTCGGTCTTTCGCTCCTCATGTGGGGCTTTATCACCGCAGCCTACCTCGAAACAACGCGGGCTTTTGTGCTTTCGCCCGAGCTTTCTGCGATGACGCTTGCCCGCTGCCTGGTGTTGATGGCCGCGAGCATGGTTGGATCGGTAGTCCAATTGCCGGTGATTGGATGGTTCACCCAGATTGGCGTCACCACCGAGGTGATGCAGAGGGTCTTCCATGTGCAATTTGAGCCCGCGCTAGCCTGCGGCACGATGCTACTGATCGTGACTTTTATGTGCGTCATACCAGTGGGCTTGATCTGGGCTCGGGTGGAGCATGTCTCGCTCAAGAAGGTATCCGAGCAGTCGGAGCAGTTCGGCCAAGACGAGGCGGAGCAGACCCCAGCCGTCAGCGAAGCCTAAGCGCCCAACCTCTATCCTAATCGCGAACGAAGGGGTGCCCCACATCTCGCTCGTTGTTCGCGAGATGTGGGATACCACTGTGCCAACCCTATAACATTTCAAGGCCCACAGATCTTTAGGTTGAGAGTGGTTGTATCCCATATCTCGCTCTTTTTCGCGCGATGTGGGGCGACCCTTCATTCGCGGTTAGGACGGAGTTTTCAAAGGCCTTAAACAGCGACTGCTAGAATTTAGCTACTGATGAAATGCCCCTATTGCGGATTTGCGCAGGATCGAGTGGTGGATTCGCGCGAAAGCAAAGAAGCGGACTCGATCCGCCGCCGTCGCGAGTGCGAGGGTTGCAACAAGCGCTTCACTACCTACGAGCGTATCGACGAAATCCCCTACATGGTGGTCAAAAAAGATGGCCGCCGGGAAAAATTCGAGCGCCAAAAGGTACTAAGCGGCCTGCTGCGGGCTTGCGAAAAGCGCCCCGTTTCCGCCGCCAAGCTGGAGGCGATCGTGGATGAAACCGAGGCGTTTCTGGTCGATTCTCCGGAACGCGAACGGACCACCAACCAGATCGGCGAACTGATCATGAACCATCTGCGAACCATCGATAAGGTCGCCTACATCCGTTTTGCCAGCGTTTACCGGGACTTCAAAGACGTACGCGAGTTCAAGGAAGAGCTGGAACAACTGCTCAACACCAGGGAAGCAAGCAAGACCGGCAAACGATAAGCGCCGAGGAGAGAGAATGGCACCAGGCTCACAGGAGAGAACGCACACCGTCACACTGCTCGCCGGCGACGGCATCGGGCCGGAGGTAACGGATGCCGTGGTACGCGTGCTCGAAGCGGCGACCCAGGGAACCGGCGCGAAGTTTGCCTGGGAACCGTTCCTGGTCGGCGCCAACGCATACCAAAAGTATGGCGAGTACATTCCGCAGGATGTGTACGATTCGATCGATCGAAACCACCTGGCGCTGAAGGGGCCGGTGACCACGCCGATCGGAGGTGGCTTCGCATCGATCAACGTGCACTTGCGCAAGAAGTACGAATTGTTTGCCAATTTCCGGCCGATCAAAAACCTGCCCGGGATGGATACACGCTACCCGGGCGTGGATCTGATCATCGTGCGGGAGAATACGGAAGGCGAGTACGTGGGGCTGGAGCATGAGGTGGTGCCGGGGGTGGTGGAGTCGCTGAAGATTGTCACCGAAAAGGCTTCCACCCGCATTGCGAAGTTCGCCTTTGAATATGCGCGCAAGTTCAAGCGGCACAAGATTCACGCCATCCATAAAGCAAACATCATGAAAATGTCCGACGGCCTTTTCCTGCGCTGCGCGCGTGAGGTCGCCAAGGGCTATCCCGAGATCACTTACGGAGAGCACATCGTCGACAACACCTGCATGCAGTTGGTCATGAATCCGTACCAATACGATGTGCTTTTGACCGAAAACCTGTATGGCGACATTGTCAGCGATCTGTGCGCCGCATTTGTGGGGGGGCTGGGCCTGGTGCCGGGTGCCAATCTGGGCACTGGGTGTGCAATCTTCGAAGCGGTTCATGGCTCAGCGCCCGACATTGCGGGTAAGGACATGGCGAACCCTACCGCGCTGCTACAGTCGGCCATCCTGATGCTCCGCTATCTCGACGAAGCCAGCACCGCCGATCGTGTGCAGTCGGCGCTGGAGAAGGTCTACATCGAGAAGAAGACGCTGACCCGCGATGTGGGTGGAACCAGCGGCACCAAGGCCTTCACCGCGGCCGTTCTGTCAGCCCTATGATCATGTAAGCCCCTTGCGCCCTGAAGATCCGCTTTCCCCACTCGCGAACAGCGCGAGGTACGGGGCACCCGCTAGCGTTTGGCATTGACCGCGCAGATGCGGCATGACCTTGGTGCAGGCGGAATAGTCTAAAATTAACCAGAATATTTTCAAGACAATGCAGACACGACACAAGATTGGCATTCTTGGCGCCACCGGGGTCATCGGCCAGCGCTTCATCCAGTTGCTCGAGGAGCACCCGTGGTTTGAAATCGTCTGGCTCGCGGCGAGTGACAAATCCAGCGGCAAAACATATGGCGAGGCCACTCGCTGGAAGCTGGAAACTCCGCTGCCCAGCCGGATTGCCGCAATGAAGGTGTCACCGGCCGATCCCGAAGGTGCGCCTGGCGTGATCTTCGCGGCGCTCGACACCGACATCGCGCGCGAACTGGAGCCTAAGTTTGCCACAGCCGGGTGCGCCGTGATTTCGAATTCCAGCGCATTTCGCATGCAGGCGGATGTTCCCCTGGTCATTCCCGAAGTCAACCCGGACCACCTGAACCTGCTCGAGACGCAGAGCTGGTACAAGCAATCGGGCGGCTACATCGTAACCAACCCTAACTGCAGCGCCATCGGACTGGTTCTGGCGCTAAAACCGCTGGCCGACCGCTTTGGTTTGGAGAGCGTGTTTGTCAGCACCATGCAGGCGGTCAGCGGCGCCGGTTATCCAGGCGTGGCCTCGCTCGACATCCTGGGCAATGTCCTCCCTTACATTAAAGGTGAAGAAGAAAAGCTGGAAGCCGAGACGCTGAAACTACTGGGCAAGCTGAGCGGCACCACGGTGGAAGCTCTGAACGCCCGGGTGAGTGCACATTGCAACCGGGTCGCGGTCGAAGATGGCCACACCGAGAGCGTCAGCATTAAGCTGACTGGGCGCGCCACACGAGAAGAGATCCTGGCCTCCTGGAGCGAATTTGCGCCGCTAGCCGGTTACGCGCTGCCCACTGCCCCCAGCCAGCCAGTGGAGTGGAGTGCTGCCGACGACCGACCGCAGCCGCGGCTGGACCGCATGCGCGGCAAGGGCATGGCAGCTACTGTTGGCCGCCTGCGGCCATGCTCGCTGCTGGACTGGAAGTTCACCGTACTCTCCCACAATACGATTCGCGGTGGAGCGGGTGCGGCCGTGTTGAATGGTGAGTTCCTGGCTGCGCTGGGCAAGCTTGTTCCGGCCGGCTCTCGGGATCACGTGGCCGTTTCCGTATGAAACCGGTGGTGATGAAGTTTGGCGGCACTTCGGTCGAAGATGCTCCGGCGATCAATCGCACTGCCAAAATTGTCGCCGGCCGGCTGGCCCGGGGTCAGCGGCCGGTAGTCGTGGTCAGCGCCATGGCCAAAGTTACCGACCAGCTTCTGGCCGCAGCGAAAGCCGCCGGCCGGGGCGATCGGAACGGAGCACTGGCCATCAGCTCGCGGCTTCGCAACCGCCATTGCGACACTTCGGCCATGCTGCTCCCGGAACACCGCAAGGGAGAACTGCAGAACTGGATCCAGCAGGAATTCGAGTCCATCGACGAGATTCTGCGCGGGCTTTCCGCGGTCGGCGAACTGACCCTCAGGACCAACGACATGGTGGTCAGTTTTGGCGAGCGGCTATCCAGCCGCCTGGTGGCCGAAGCATTTCGCGATCAGGGCATTCCCGCGACCCACGTCGACGCACGAACCTGCATTGTGACCGACGCGCAGCATGGCAAGGCGACCCCCAACGGTGCCTTGATTGAAGCCCGGTGCCGCGAGCATCTCCTGCCGCTGATAGATGCGGGCCAGGTCCCGGTGATGGCCGGCTTTATCGGTTCCACCGTCGAGGGCGTCACCACCACGCTGGGCCGCGGGGGATCGGACTACACCGCCGCGCTCATCGGTGGCGGGTTGGATGCCGAGGCGATCGAAATATGGACGGACGTGAACGGCATTATGACCGCCGATCCCAGGGTCTGTCCCGATGCGCTGCGAGTCAAGACCATCAGCTTTGAGGAGGCTGCGGAGCTGGCGTATTTCGGGGCCAAGGTGCTGCATCCGGCGACCATTCTGCCTGCAGTGCAGAAGAACATCCCGGTGCTGGTGCTGAACTCACGCAATTCCGAAAATGAAGGCACCCGCATCACCGCGCTCGCGACCCACTGCCGCAGCCCCTTCAAGTCGATCGCGGCCAAGCGGAGACTGACCATCATCGACCTGGTAGCCAGCCGCATGCTGATGTCGCATGGATACCTGCGCGCCGTCTTTGAGGTCTTCGATAAGCACAAGTGTGCGGTGGATATGGTATCTACTTCGGAGGTAAGCGTTTCGCTTACCGTCGATTCCAACGAGCAGCTGCCGGAGCTGGCCGCCGATCTGAGCAAGCTGGCAGACGTGACCTACGAAGGCCGCAAGGCGCTGATTTGCATGGTGGGCGGCAATATCCGCGGCCAGAACGGCATCGCAGCCCAGGTTTTTCATGCCGTCCGCCACATCAACGTGCGTATGATTTCCCAGGGCGCCTCGGAAATCAACATGAGCTTCATGATTGACGAGGATGATGTGGATGAGGCGGTGCGATCCCTCCACGCGGCCTTTTTTGTCGATCCGGATCCGGAGATTTTCGACGTAAGCGCAAGAAAAACGATAGAAAGCGTGCATACGTAACCATGATCTTCTTAGTGCTGGGACGGGGCAAAACGGGACGGGTGGTGGCTGACGTCGCCGCCCAGCGCGGACACAGCGTCCGGGTCATCGGCGAAGAAGAAAATGCCAATGCCTCGGCCCTCACCGGTCCGATGTTGGCCGGTTTCGACGCGGTGTTCGACTTTACCACGCCGCAGGCGGTCATCCCCAATGTACGCGCCTGCCTGGCCAATGGTGCCAAGGTGGTCGTGGGCACTACGGGATGGTATGACAAGCTCAATGAAGTCCGCGCCATCTGCGAACGGCGGCAGGGCGGCCTGGTGTACGGCGCAAGCTTCTCCGTCGGTATCCAGGTGATGTATCGACTGGCCCGGGAGCTCGGGCCCATGGTGCCGGGATTTGAGATCAGCATCAGCGAAATCCACCACCAAAGCAAAAAAGACATGCCTTCAGGAACAGCGTTAGCCATCAAGCAGGCTTTGCTGGAAGGCGATCCTTCGCTCAAGATAGAGATTGTCTCCCATCGTGAGGGTGACGCTGTGGGCACGCACACCATCACCGCCAAGTTAGGCGATGATGTAATCCAGATCCGCCACGACGCACTCTCTCGTCGTAGTTTCGCCGAGGGCGCCGTCCGGGCAGCGGAGTGGCTCTGCGGCAAGACCGGCTGCTTCGACTTCAGGGAGATTTATCCCCAACTGCGGTAGAACTGGTCTCATAAATCACCAGACGCTGGTGAGACCTCGAATGAGGCCCGCCATCAAAGCGGGGCTCATGCGGTTTCCTGAAACAGCAGCGCTATTTATGAGACCAGTTCTAGTAGACTCCATTTGTTATGACCCTCAGCGGCTGTGGCACAGCACTGGTGACTCCCTTTCGCGGCGACGGCAGCCTGGATGAGAAAACCCTCAGCAAGCTGGTGGAATGGCAAATCGATAGCGGCATTGATTTCCTGGTCGCGTGTGGAACGACCGCCGAAACTCCCACTCTGAACCACGAGGAATGGCTGCAGGTAATCGGCATCGTGACCGAAGCCGCGGCGGCCCGAGTGCCGGTTCTGGCTGGTTGCACCCACAATTCCACCCTGGAAGCGGTTGCCCGGGCGGGTGAAGCCGCGTCCGTCCCTGGAGTAAGTGGCCTGCTGACGGCGAACCCCTTTTACAACAAGCCAGGCCAGGAGGGGCAGTACCGCCACTTTCGCGCGATCGCGGAGGCGGTTCCGTGTCCGGTGGTGCTATACAACATCCCCAGCCGCACCGGCGCCAACCTGGAGCCGGCGACCATTTTGCGGCTGGCCGAAGATGTGCCCAATATCCAGGGAGTGAAGGAGTCGAGCGGCAACCTGCAGCAGATCGCCGAGATCATTCATTCGCTGCCCCCCGGCTTTGCGGTTCTGGCCGGCGATGATTTGATGGCGCTGCCGGTCATTGCTCTGGGCGGAGCAGGACTGGTGTCGGTCGCATCCAACGAAATTCCGGGAGAAATGGCACGCATGGTTGCCGCGGCAATCGACGGGGACTGGGCGACCGCTCGTGCCCTCAACCGCCGATACTTTCGGCTGATCACCGCGAACTTCTGGGAATCGAGTCCTGGACCGGTCAAGTGCGTGATGGCGATGATGGGTCGTCTCAAGGAAACCTATCGCTTGCCCATGGTTCCTGTGACCTCGGCAACCCGGGAAAAGCTGAAGGCACTGGCTGAGGAATTAGGTCTTCTGGCAAAGCATTGAACCTGCCACTAATTCCGGCTGAGTTTGGTCGACAAGAAAATGCCGGGTGCCCCACATCTCGCTCGTATTTCGCGAGATGTGGGATTCCACTGCGCCAACCCTGCGACTTCGTCTCTTCACTCACGGTCAAAGTTCGAGACCCGTGGTATCCCGCATCTCGCGAAAACCGAGGGTGTGGGGCACCCGGGATTCTCCATTAGGACAGAATCAGGACAGAGTTTAAGGATCATCATGACGATTGAGTCGACAGCGCTACAAGCCGACATAGAACGATACTTTGCCGCGGGAGCCGACGCCACCGGCGACCGGGGAGCGATGGACGCCTTCCTCACGTTGCGCGGCGCCCTCAGCGCGGGCCGGGTGCGAGCCGCCGAGCCTGATCCTGGAACACCGCTGGGATGGCGGGTCAACGCCTGGGTCAAGCAGGGCATTCTGCTCGGTTTTCGCCTGGGCACTCTAGCCCAAATGGGCGGTGACGAGTTCTCTTTCGTGGACAAGAGCACATACCCGGCGCGGCGGTTCGGGCTGAAGGAAGGAGTGCGCGTCGTGCCCGGCGGCTCAACCGTTCGTGAGGGCGCGTTCCTTGCTCGCGGTGTAGTGTGCATGCCCCCTATGTATGTGAATGCCGGCGCTTACGTGGATGAAGGCACCATGATCGATTCCCATGCGCTGGTAGGCAGCTGCGCGCAGATTGGCAAGCGGGTGCACCTGAGCGCCGCGGCCCAGATCGGAGGTGTGCTGGAGCCCGTCAACGCCACCCCGGTGATCATCGAAGATGATGTCCTGATTGGCGGCAACACAGGAGTCTACGAGGGCACGCTGGTCCGCCGCCGCGCGGTCCTGGCTGCGGGCACGATTCTGACACGAGGAACGCCGGTCTACGATATCGTGCGCGGCGAAGTTCTCAAAGCGTCCGGAAATGAGCCGCTGATCATTCCGGAAGGTGCCGTGGTCGTGCCGGGGGCGAGAGAGCTGAAGCGCGGCGCAGAGCCCGCGTGGGGTTTGAGCCTGTACACGCCTGTAATCGTTAAGTATCGCGATGACAAGACAGATCTAAGCGCCACCCTCGAGGAACTGCTGCGCTGAAAGGCTGCGTGGTAGCATTAAAATTTGATGTCTTCAGGCAAGTTACAAGTCATCCCCCTGGGCGGACTGGGCGAATTCGGAATGAACTGCCTGGCGCTTCGCTGGGCGGACGACATCATCGTCATCGATGCCGGTCTCATGTTTCCCGAGACCGAATTGTTGGGCGTCGACATTGTCGTTCCCGATATCTCCTATCTCATCGAGAACCGCCAGCATGTTCGCGCCATCGTCCTGACCCATGGCCACGAAGATCATATTGGCGGGCTGCCCTGGATCCTGAGTGAATTGAAAGTGCCGGTCTATGCGACCGAATTTACTCTAGCCTACGTCGAAGGCAAGCTGGAAGAACACAGGCTGCTCGACACCGCGGAGCTGATCGAGATTACCCCGCGGCAGAAGTTTCACCTGGGTGCGTTCACCGTCGAGCCCATTCGGGTGACCCACAGCCTGGTGGATTGCGTCGCGCTGGCGATCGAGACCCCCGCCGGCATCATCGTGCACACCGGCGACTTCAAGATCGACCTCTCGCCACCCGATGGTAAGGCCTTCGATTTGCATGGCTTCGCGGAGTACGGTAAGCGCGGCGTGCTGGCTCTGCTGCAGGACTCGACCAACGTCGACCGGGCCGGATACACGCCCAGCGAGTGGGCGGTGAAGCCGCGATTGGACGAGATCTTCTCCCGCACCAGGCAGAAGCTGTTCTTTAGCTGTTTTTCGTCCTCGATTTATCGCCTTCGTATTGCCCTCGAACTGGCGCAGGCGCATCGCCGCAAGGTGGCCATCGTGGGCCGGTCGATGGTGGAATCCTCAGAGATCGCGCAGGATCTCGGTTACCTCACGTTGCCCGCCGGGCTAATGATTCATCCCGGCCAGATCCGCGATTATCAAGCTTCTGAAATCATGATTCTGATCAGCGGCACCCAGGGAGAGCCCATGTCGGCTCTTTCCCGGGCGGCGGTCGACAATCATAAGCATGCACGCGTGGAGCGCGGCGACACGGTGGTGTTAAGTTCCCGCGTCATTCCCGGCAACGAGAAGAGCATCTACCGGGTGATCGACCACCTTTGCCGCCGGGAAGCCAATGTGATCTACGACGATGGCGAATCCGGACTGATCCACGTAAGCGGACACGGCAGCCAGGAAGAGATGCGGTTGATGATCAACCTGCTGCGGCCGAAGTTCTTCATCCCCATCCATGGCGATTATCGTCATCTGCAGAAGCACGTTCAGCTGGCCAAGAACACCGGGGTAGTTCAGCAGGCGCTGCTGCTCGAAGATGGCGACATACTCGAATTGGACGCAAACACAGCCGTCAAGGCGGGCAAGGTCACGACCGGCCGGATTTGCATCGATGCTGGTTCCACCACGGATGTGGTTGAAGACCTGGTGATCCGGGACCGCAAGCACCTGAGCGAGGATGGCCTTGTGCTGGCCATCATCACCATCAACAAGCGCACCGGCAAAGTGGAGAGCGCGCCCGAAGTGGTGACCCGGGGCTTTGTGACTGGCGAGATCGCGCTCAGCGATCAGGCGCGGGAGATCGTCAACCGTACGCTCGATCAGTCTTCCGCCGAAGAGAAGCAAGACTACGGAGTGATGAAAGAGAAAATCCGTATCGATCTCAAGCGTTACATTCAAAAAAGCACGTCGCGTCGGCCGATGATCATGCCGATCATTCTGGAGATCTAATTGTTGGTCACGCTGCCGGAGCTGCGTGCTGCGCAGGAGCGGCTTCGCGGCGTCGCCATGCACACACCTCTGGTTGGCTTCGAAACCGGGCTCTGGGTCAAGGCTGAGGGGCTGCAGCCCATCGGCAGTTTCAAATTACGCGGCGCTTTCAACAAAATCGCACAATTGTCTGCTGCCCAGCGTGCTTGCGGGGTGATCACCTACTCCAGTGGCAACCATGCTCAGGGAGTGGCCTACGCTGCTCGAGCCCTGGGCGCGAAAGCTGTTATCGTGATGCCGTCGAACGCGCCGCTGGTCAAAGTGAAAGCGACGCAGGCGTTGGGAGCGGACATCGTCACCGTCGGCCCCGCCAGCGCGGAGCGCAAGGTCAGGGCAGAAGACCTGGCCGCCGAATTCGGATACGTTGTCATTCCCCCCTACGATGATCGCGACATTATTGCCGGGCAGGGAACCTGCGGGTTGGAGATTGTTGCCGACCAGCCCGAGGTTGACCTGGTGCTGGCACCGGTGGGTGGAGGCGGCCTGCTCAGCGGTGTCGCCGCCGGCGTGAAGCTGACTCGGCCCGGTGTACGAGTAATCGGGGTCGAGCCGGAGTTGGCCTCGGACGCGGCGCAGAGCCTGAAGGCAGGTAACATCGTATCGTTCACTGCCGACCAGACAAGTCGGACCGCGGCCGATGGGTTGAGAACGCAGAGTGTGGGCGCGCTCAATTTCGCTCACATGCAGGCGTATGTCGACGACATCGTGACCGTAACCGAAGCTGAGATCCGCGAGGCCATGCGGCGAATGATCTTTGCCACGCGCCTGGTTCCGGAGCCAAGCGGCGCAGTTGCGTTGGCGGGGGCGCTCTTCCATCGGAAACAGTTGCCGCGTGCGCGGGAAACAGTGGCGATCATGAGTGGCGGCAACGTCGAGCCCGCGGTGCTGCTCAGTGTACTGGAAGAAGTCTAGAGCAGGAGGCGTTTTGTCTTGCCTGACACGGTGGGGCGCCCACTGCATTCGCTGATCCGGCGACAAGGGCTTATTCTGATAGCAGAGTCTTTGCAAATATGCGCACTGGATTCATTGCTTTCGCTGCCCTCCTGGTCTTCGCAGTACAAGCGACGGCGGCACCGAAATCCCAACCACCCAGCAATGGTCCCAAGGCGACCGTTATTCGCAATACCAACCTGTACGTAGCGCCCGACAGCACCTCCTCTCGCCTGGCAGAGATCGCACCGGGCAGGGAGATGGTGGTCCTGGAGAAAAGCGGTCCATGGTTGCGGGTCTTCGCCAATACCGACGAGGAAATCTCCAGATCGCAGGATGCGCCGGTGTTTGGACAAGAGGCGGCCGCTGTCCCGGTTTCCGGATGGATGCCCGCTGCCGGCGTGGTCAGTGCAGAGACGCCCAGGGGAGACTTGATTCTCTTCGGCGCAGCCGCAACCCAGGAAATCGATGCCACCCTGCCGCATGCTCCCCAGGGAATCGCCCAGGCAGCACGGCTGCTCTACCAGCGCATGACCGATTTGTTCCCCCAATCGCCGCTGACCCCCGAGGCCGCCTGGCGCTCGGCCGATATACGCTGGCAACTGCAAAAAGCCGATGTAATGTCTTTGCCCTCAGCACACGAAAAAGATGCCTACATGCGGGAACAGATCGATGACGAGGAGCTGCGCAAGCTAAGGAAAAACTACCCCCACTCCAAGTGGGCCGACCTGGCCGATTGGGACATGCTCGATAACAAAGTCTGCGGCGATTGGCAGGGTTCGACGAAATGCCCGGAGAAAGAAGCAGAGATGTATGAGAAATACGCGCAGGAGCACCCCGAATCGCCTCGGGCCGCGGAGGCACTTTACAACGCCGTCTACCGTCAAGGCGCGCTGAACGACATCTACAGCGCCAATGGAGACGACAAGAAAGCCGGCGAGGCCAAGGCGAGAGCCGTAACCATCGCAGGTACCATTGCCACCAAATATCCCCAATCGGACTATGCCGCCCGCGCCGCCAGTCTGGTATACCAGTTGCAGGAATCAATTCCCATCTACGGCACCGATCGCCAATAGCGTGCCGGAGGGCCCTTGAACGATTACATTCTGTCGGTCTTACTAGGCATTGTCGAAGGACTGACCGAGTTTCTTCCTGTCAGCTCAACCGCGCACCTGAGACTGGTGGAGGCGATGCTTCACGTCGACCTCACCAACCCCTACTGGAAGATGTACACAGTGGTGATCCAGCTGGGCGCCATTCTTGCGCTGGTTTTGCTGTTCACGGGGCGAATTCTGGAGTTTTTCCGCACCTTCCCCCAGGGAGAGAATGGTGACCGCACCATCCTCACCCACCCTCTCTCTCTGACCGCCATAGCGTTCGTCTGCACCTCGATTCCTTCGCTGTTGCTGATCAAGGTGATCGGCAAGCATCTGGAAAGCATCCGCCTGATGGCGCTGGCCCTACTCATCGGCGGCATCGTGATGTGGGTGGTGGATGCGGTGAGTGTTCGTCGCGATCCGAAGACCAAGGATGTGGATCAGATGTCGCTCTTCCAGGCGGTATGGATCGGCCTGTGGGAAGTCACGTCGGCCGTTTTCCCCGGGGTCTCGCGATCCATGTCCACCATTGCCGCAGGCCAGGCCGTCGGCATGACCCGCACGGCAGCCCTTGAGTTCAGTTTTCTATTGTCCATTCCGGTCATGATTGCGGCCACCTGCTATGAATTTCTCCGCACCATCCATCCCAGGCAAGTCCCGGGCGAAGAAGCAATGGTGCCCTTGGTCATGACCTCGCATGGCTGGATCGTGCTGGCCATCGGATTTATCGTTTCCTTTGCCGTTGCCCTGGGTGTGGTGGAGTGGTTCCTGCTCTGGGTGCGGCGTCACGGGTTTGTCATCTTTGCGCTTTATCGCATCATCCTGGGCTCCTTGCTGCTGGCCTTCGGCGCCAAACTCGTAGGAGCCTGATTCCGAGGAGGAGCCATGACTGTATACAAGACATCCGGCTTGTTTCTGGCCGGCGCAGTACTTTCCACGGCCGCTCTTGCTGCCAGCCTGGTTCAAACAGCCACGCTCAAGGACTTGCAAACCGTGGGCACCACCAGCAAGAAGGAGAAGCACCAGCAATATGACCTGGTCTTCGATACCGGCTCCACCGAGTATGTCTGCCGCACCAAACTGGGGAGTTCGCTAAAGCCAACCCTGTTTGTTGTGGGCTCCACCATGGAGTTCAAAGTCGACGGGCAAAAGGGCGAGGGAAAGACCTCCGCCGGCGACAAGGTCAAGTGCGGAATCGTGCGCGTGGCCGCTCTGCCTCCGCGGCAGTAGTTTCAATACGCTTGCACCTGCTGCAGCGGAAGCCGGATTTGAAAGCAGGTACTGCCGGGCTTTGACTGCACGGTTACAAAACCGCGGTGCATGCGAACGATCCGGTTGACCACGTCCAGCCCCAACCCCAGCCCGCTGCCCGGAGCCTTGGTAGTAAAGAAAGGCTCGAAGATGCGGGCCTGCAACTCGGGCGGGATCCCCGGACCGTCGTCCCAGATTTCGATCAGCAACAGATCGCCCGCTTGCCGGGCGATCAGTTTGATCTCCCCTTCATCCTGAACCGCATCCAGAGCGTTTTCGATCAGAGCGGTCCAGACCTGGTTGAGTTCGCGGCCATAAGCACTCACGCAGGGAAGGTTGGGCTCGTAGTCGCGAGTCACCTTCACTTTGCCCAGGCGGGAGGCAAGCATGGCCAGCGTATTTTCCAGGCTCTGGGGAACATCCACCTCCTGAATGGGCATCTGGTCCATGTAGGAGTAATCCTTGATGGCGCGAATCAGATCGAAGATGCGGGCCGTGGAGTCGAGCATGGCCTCGGCGATCCTTTCCGTGCGCAGCGACGAGGTGAACTGCGACAGCACCACCGCGACGGCGCCCGGGTCCAGATAGCCAGTCAGTGATTCCAGCTGGCTCGGTACCACGCCAAACTCTGCCAGCTCGGGAGCGATGTGCCATGACTCTTGTATCTCATGCTGGTGCAGCCACCTGACGATCTCATCTTCGCGATGGGTCTGCTCCGTTTCGGCCGGTTTACCCAACCGCTGAGCTTCGCTGCGTACCTGGTCTTCCCAGTCACGGATCTTCTCGGTTTTCTCCGCGTCCAGGCAAAGCCGTCCCAGGTTGAAGCGTTCGTGTCCATAAACGCGCAATTCCTCCAGAACGCCGGCGGCTGAGCGCTGCGCTGCTGAAGCAGGATTGTTGAGTTCGTGAGCCAGGTTTCCAGCAAGTTTACCCAGTGCGTTCAGCTTTTCTGACTGCTGCTCCATGCGTGTGATTTCACGAACGCGGTCCAGAAGAATGCCCACCGCACGTTCTGCGAACGAAGGAATGGCTTTGAGCATCTGTGGAAAGAGGGATCGATCGAACTCCAGCCACCACGTTGGGGCAGACGTGTAGCCCAGGCCGCCATAGGCCTTCATGCGGGAGAAAGGTAGCAGGCCGGTGATCAGCCCGGAGCGGCCGATAAAGAGAAAGGATGGGCCCCCACGCTCACGGCGCACGTAAACCTCGCCCTTGAGCAGGATCCACATGGTAGTTGCAGGATCGCCTTCGCGGAAAACGACCGCGCCCGATTCGGCAAACACTTCGCTGCCGTGGGTGGCCAGCCACTCGTACTCCGCCTCTTCCAGGCCGTGGAGTGGGCCCACTTTCCTAAGCGCCTCCACCACTTCGGGAACCCGTGCCGGGTCGTGGGGGGCCCGGTACGGAGGCGGGACCGTGGTGAAATTTGGAATTGTGGCTTGGGTCGTCATGGCACCTCGCGGTGTTGCTTAGATGTTAGCCGATAGGGTGTGGTTCTGCCCCTGAATCTCCCTCAGATGGCGTGAGCGCTGTTTCCCATTACTGCGGTGTGAAGAAGTGAAGTTATTCCTCGCCTTGAGGTTCCGGCTGCATCTCGCTCTTGCGCATAGGCATGGAATCAATCAGTTGCTCCAGCTGATCCACCCCGACCGGAGTTCGGCTATTCAGCTTTTCTAATCCGTCCTTGCCGATCAGGATCACGAGGAAATCAGCCGGTTCAACCCTGAAGCGGTGACGCATAGCCGCCAGCTCGTCTTCGCTGAAACTGGCAGTGGGAACTCTAGAGCCTGGGATCGGCTGGTTATGCCCCTCGGGGACTATCGGAACATAAAGCAAATTGCGGTTCTTGAGTTCGGTTGCGCGAGCCTTAAGCTGATTGAACTGGTCCACCATCTGCGGATTGTCCAGCGCCGGAGCGAAGACCAGCAACGGGCGGTAGCACCCGCGCATCGCCCGTACGGTGTTCGGCTGCGCTGGACACCCTGCACTGGGCTGCGGATTCCGGGCTTGCCCCGTCATCGCTGCGAACGAACAGCTCGCAAGCAGAGCGAATGCCGAAAAGCGCAAAACCCGGGGCAGGTGCATGCAGAGTAGACTCGAAAAAAGGCGCAAGGGGTGCGTTAAAAACTTGAGCCCCCTACTCCATTGTTCCAAGGTGAAGAGGGTAACCAATCTGGGTGCCCCATATCTCGCGCCCTTTGCGAGATGTGGAAAATGACCAATCTCGAACGGTACACATCTCCCAACAAGAGCGTTTGGAGATATGGGGCACCCGAAAATTACGGACTTACGCCCCCACCGGCTCAGCCAGACGCGGTGCCGCGCCGGGGCTGTCCACCGTGACCGTTACCGGATCCAGGAAAGGCATCGCCGCCCGCAATTTGCTGCCCACCGCCTCGATGGGGTGTGCCGCTTCCTTGCTGCGCATCTGGTCAAACTGCTTGCGCCCGGTTTCGTTTTCCTTGATCCAGTTGGCGGCAAAGGTCCCGTCCTGAATCTCCGCTAATATCTTCTTCATTTCCGCGCGGGTCGCTTCGGTAACCAGACGTGGACCAGCGGTGTAGTCGCCATACTCGGCTGTGTCGGAAATCGAATACCGCATGTAAGCCAGGCCGCCGCGATACATAAGGTCGACGATCAGTTTCAACTCGTGCAGGCACTCGAAGTAGGCCACCTCGGGTTGGTAACCCGCGTTCACCAGAGTTTCAAAGCCGGCCTTCACCAACGCACTTACGCCTCCGCACAATACCGTCTGCTCGCCGAACAAGTCGGTTTCGGTTTCTTCCGTGAACGTAGTTTCGATCACTCCAGCACGCGTGCTCCCGATGGCCTTGGCATAAGAGAGCGCCAGGGCGTGGGCGTGGCCGGAGGCGTCCTGTTGTACCGCGATCAGGGCGGGAACACCGCCGCCTTCGATAAATACCTCCCGCACCCGGTGACCGGGGGCCTTGGGGGCAACCATGCTCACGTCGATCTCCGGTGTGGGAACGATGGTGCCATAACGAATGTTGAAACCGTGGGCGAACATCAGCGTCTTCCCCTTCTTCATGTGAGGAGCGATGTGTTCGTTGTAGATAGCCGCCTGGGAAGTATCGGGGGCCAGGATCATGATGACGTCGGCCCACTTGGCGGCATCGGCTACGGAGAGTACTTCAAGGCCGGCGGCCTTGGCTTTCTTGATAGACCGGCTGGTAGCCGGCAGGCCGACGCGCACGTCCACGCCCGAGTCCTTGAGATTGAGTGAGTGGGCATGGCCCTGGGATCCATAGCCTATGATGGCTACTTTTTTTCCCTGGATCAGCGAGAGATCGGCATCCTGGTCGTGATAAGTCTTGGTCATTCACCTTTCCTTTGTGTACATCGTGGTTAAATTTTTTCCTGGGGGAGATCGCTATCGATCTCCTCTTCCGGCAGCGCTTCGCCCGTTGGCGGCGGAAGCGGGCCGCTCTGTGATTCAACATCGCCCAGCGCCTCAAGCACGCGGCTGGTATGGTGACCGCGGCGCATCACCATGCGCCCCGTGCGCGAAATCTCCAGCACGCGATCTTCATTTTCATTCAAGACTTGCAACAGGCCCTCGATCTTGCTCTCGCTCCCGGTTATTTCGATCATCAGCGAGCCGGGCGCGAGATCGACCACCCGGGCGCGGAAGACGCTTACCAGTTCAAAAATATGGGAACGCGTCTTGGGCGTGGTGGCCACTTTGATCAACGCCAATTCGCGGCTCACTGAGGAGAAACGGCCGACATCGTCCACCTGGACCACGTTCTCGAGCTTGTACAGCGAGGCCATGATGCGATGCCCGGCCGCGGGCGGAGCATCGCAAACCAGGGTCATGCGGGAGATGTTCGGGCGCTCCGAACCACCCACGGTGACCGAGGAGATGTTGATGTTCAAGCGGCGGAACAACGACGCTACGCGGGTGAGCACGCCAGGCTTATCTTCCACGTAGGCGACGAATGTGTGCTGCATGCAACCCTTTCTTTCTACTTTCTTTCTAGACGTCCGACGCAGTTTCGACCAGCGGATTAGCCGACGGCCGGCGGATCATCTCATGCAGCGCGGCTCCGGGCACGATCATCGGGTAGACGGTATCTTCCTGCTCCACCATGAAATTGATCAGAAACGGCCCCTTATGTTTGCGCGCAGCTTCGACCGTGCTCATCACCTCGGCCCGCGTGGTCACCGCCGCGGCTCGGATGCCGAAGGCCTCCGCCAGCTTGACGAAGTCCGGAGAGAATATTGGCGAGCATTCGTAGTTCTTCTCGTAAAAAGTCTCTTGCCACTGGCGGATCATGCCCAGGTAACCGTTGTTGATGATGGCGATATTAATATCCAACTTCTCCTGCACGATGGTGGCGAGCTCAGGGCAGGTCATCTGAAAACCGCCATCGCCGGCAATGGCCCATACTTCCTTGTCCGGGCAGGCGATCTTGGCGCCGATGGCCGCGGGCAACGCAAACCCCATAGTTCCCAGCCCACCGGAAGTGATCAGAGAGCGCGGTTCTTCATGCTTATAGTATTGCGCCTCCCACATCTGGTGTTGGCCCACGTCGGTCGTGATCACCGCGTCTCCTGAGGTTGCGCGCCAGAGATCGTTGATCACATGTGCGGCATAGAGGTGGCCATTGTCGGGCAGGTTCTTGATATCGCGGACCGCCGCATCTCCCTTCATACGGTCGATGGTATGCAGCCATGGGGCTCCGTCGCGGGTGCGGATGCGCGGCAAAAGCTGGTCCAGCACCGTAGCCAGGTCGCCTATTAACGACACTTGCACGGCGACGTTTTTGTTGATTTCCGAAGGATCGATGTCGATATGGATCTTCTTCGCCTTCTGCGCGTAGGTTGCCAGCGAGCCGGTGACCCGATCGTCAAAACGCATCCCACAGGCGATCAACAGATCTGCTTCCTGGATGGAGTGGTTGACCCACGACTCACCATGCATGCCCATCATGCCGAGGTTCAATTCGTGGGAAGCAGGAAAGCTGCCCAGGCCAAGCAGGGTGCAAGCCACGGGAATCTGGGCCCGCTCCGCAAGCGCGCGCACTTGGCTCATCGCGCCCGACTGGATGATGCCGTGCCCGGCGAGGATCAAAGGGCGCTTGGCCGCGAAGATCAACGCCGCAGCCTCGGCGAGGCTGGGCTCGGAAACACTCAGCATAGGGTGGCTACCGATTTTCTTCGGCGCCGCTGCCGCAAAATCGAATTCGGCGGTGGCCTGCTGCGCATCCTTGGTGATGTCGACCAATACCGGCCCTGGGCGCCCGGATTTGGCAACGCGGAATGCATCGCGCAGCACTTGCGCCACGTCCTCGGCGCGGGTGACGACATAGTTGTGCTTGGTCACCGGGAGCGTGATGCCCGTGATGTCCACTTCCTGAAAGGCGTCGGTGCCCAGTACTTTGCTTCCCACCTGGCCGGTGATGCAGACCACCGGAACCGAGTCCAGCATCGCGGTGGCAATACCGGTAACCATGTTGGTGGCGCCAGGACCGGAGGTAGCAATGGCTACCCCTACGCGGCCCGAGGCCCGTGCATAGCCGTCGGCCATGTGCACCGCGCTCTGTTCGTGGCGAACCAGAATGTGACGGATGGGAAATTTGCGCAGGGCGTCGTACGCGGGCAAAATCGCTCCGCCGGGATAGCCAAAAACCTCCCGCACTCCTTCACCCTCGAGCGTTGCCCAGATAATCTCCGCGCCCGTGAGCCGGGTGTTTTCTTGCATGCTCATAAAGCTCCTTGCTTGGTAGCTACTTCCGCCGGCCGCGGCGCGAACCAGAATTCCTTATCGTGGCGCTGCTCAAATTTCTCCAAAACTCCTCCATGTTTCAGCGATAGCCCGATGTCGTCCAGGCCCAGCAGCAGGCACTCGCGACGGAAGGGGTCGATGGAAAAGGGAATTGATAGGCCATGGTCATCGTGCAGCTTCTCGTCTTCGAGCGAAACCGTGAGCTGGTAGCGAGGAATGGACGCTGCGCGCTGCATCAGCGTCTGCACCTGTTCCTCGGGCAGGGTGATGAGCAGGATGCCGTTCTTGCCCGCGTTGGAATGAAAAATATCGGCGAAGGACGACGCGATCACGCAGCGAAAGCCGTAGTCGGAAAGGGCCCACGCGGCGTGCTCTCGGGAGGAGCCGCAGCCGAAGTTCTTGCCCGCAACCAGAATTTCCGCATCCTGGTAGTACGGATGATTCAAGATGAAATCCGGATGCGGCGAGCCTGCGTCCGGTCCCTCCTGAATGCGCCGCCAATCATAAAAAAGGAAGTCGCCATAACCGGTGCGTTCGATCCGCTTAAGGAACTGTTTGGGGATGATCTGGTCGGTATCGATGTTCTCGCGATCGAGGTGTGCGACCACACCCTTATGTTTGCGGAATGGCTTCATGAGAGCGTCTCCACTTCACGGGAAGGAACCGGGTTGAACTGCCATTTGCGGACATCGGTGAAGTGGCCGGAAACAGCAGCGGCAGCGGCCATCATGGGGCTCACCAGGTGGGTGCGTCCACCGCGGCCCTGGCGCCCTTCGAAGTTGCGATTGCTGGTCGAAGCGCAGCGTTCGCCGGGGGCAAGAATATCCGGATTCATGCCCAGGCACATGGAGCAGCCGGGCTCACGCCAATCAAAACCTGCAGTACGGAAGACCTCGTCCAGACCCTCTTCTTCGGCCTGCTTCTTCACTTGCTGCGAGCCGGGAACGACCATGGCGCGCACCTGGGGATGAACGTGATATCCACTGACTACCTTGGCCGCGGACCGCAGATCCTCGATACGGGCGTTCGTGCAGGAGCCGATGAAGACCCTATCGATGGCCAGCTCTTCGATAGCCTTGCCAGGCTCGAGCGCCATGTACTCGAGCGCGCGTTCCCAGGCGCGGCGTTCCGCTGCCGAGTGACTGGCGGCCGGATCGGGCACGCGATCGGTGACCGGCACCACCATCCCAGGATTGGTGCCCCAGGTGACGAAAGGCGCGAGGTCTTCGGCGTGCAGCACCAGTTCGCGGTCGAAACTGGCGTCCGGATCGCTGGCCAGCGCCCGCCATTCGGCCACTGCGCGATCCCAGTCGACTCCGGTGGGACTGAATCGCCGTCCTTTGAGATAGCGGAAGGTGGTCTCGTCGGGAGCGATCATGCCCGCTCGAGCGCCGGCCTCGATGCTCATGTTGCACAGGGTCATGCGGCCTTCCATCGAGAGCGCGCGAATGGCCGGCCCGGCGTACTCGATCACACAACCGCTGGCCCCGTCGGTTCCTATGTGGCCGATGATTCCGAGTGCGATATCTTTCGCCGTTACCGCGGGTCCCAGCTGGCCTTCAACCACAATGCGGAAGGTCTTGGGCCGCGATTGCGGCAGACACTGGGTAGCCAGAACGTGCTCCACCTCCGAAGTGCCGATGCCGAAGGCCAGTGCCCCGAATGCGCCGTGGGTGCTGGTGTGGCTGTCGCCGCAAACGATGGTCATGCCGGGCTTGGTAAGGCCCAGCTCTGGACCGATCACATGCACGATCCCCTGTTCGGGCGACTGCACATCAAAAAGCTCAATACCAAACTCGGCGCAGTTAGCCCGCAAAGCATCCATCTGTTTAGCCGCGATCGCATCTTCAATGACCAGTCGGTTGGTGGTGGTGGGTACATTGTGGTCCACCGTGGCCACCGCGCGATCCGGGCGCCGTACCGTGCGTCCCGCGAGGCGCAGCCCTTCAAACGCCTGCGGTGAAGTGACCTCATGCAGCAGATGCAGATCGATATAGAGCAGTGCCGGCTCGCCTTCGGGCGCCACGACTACGTGTGAATCCCAGACCTTTTCAAAAAGCGTTCTTGCACCTTGCGACATAATGTTTTTCCTTAAATCCTGTCCTGCCAACGAAACCGGGTGCCCATATCTCGCGCTCTTGCGAGATGCGGAGATCACGGGAGCCCTACACGGCGTGCAACGCCTGCCGGCGGTCGATGATTTCGTTCAGCGTCTGGTGTACCAGCCGGCCCATCTCCTGTGTGGACACATGCTGGCCAGGGTGCCCCTCCCGCAGTAAATCGGCGGTGCGGTATCCCTGCTCCAAAACCTTGAGTACCGCCAGTTCCACTGCCTGAGCATCCTGTTCCAGATTGGCCGAATGGCGTAGCAACATGGCCGCGGTAAGGATGGCGCCGAGCGGATTGGCGATCCCTTTGCCCGCTATGTCGGGCGCCGAGCCGTGTACCGGCTCATACAAATTGACCGCGCCACCAATGGTCGCCGATGGCAGCATGCCCAGGGAGCCGGTAATGACCGCGGCCTCATCGCTGAGAATGTCTCCAAACAGGTTCTCCGTAAGAACCACGTCGAAATTGCGCGGGGTGTTCATCAAGTGCATGGCGCAAGCATCAACATACTGGTGCTCGAGCGCGATGCCCGGGTACTGCGGAGCAATCTCGATCACCGTGGCCCGCCAGAGCTGCGACACTTCAAGCACATTCGCCTTGTCTACCGAGGTAACTTTCTTGCGCCGCTGCCCGGCCAGTTGGAAGGCCACATGGGCCACCCGGGCGACCTCGTCTCGGGTGTAGCGCATGGTGTTCCATGCCGCCCCGCTTTGCCGGTCCCAGGCTCGCGGTTCCCCAAAGTACAGTCCGCCCAGCAATTCACGGACGAAGAGAATGTCAGCGCCGTCGGTTACTTCGGGGCGCAGCGGTGAATTGTCAGACAAGGCCTTATAGGCAAACGACGGCCGCAGGTTGGCAAAACCTCCCAGGGCCTGGCGAAGCTGCAACAGTCCCGCTTCCGGCCGGCGGTCAGGGGGAAGGGAATTAAATTCATTGCCGCCCACAGCTCCCAACAGGACTGCGTCGCTTTCCATGGCCGCATCGAGCGTGGCGGCGGGTAACGGCGTGCCGCTCTGGCGAATAGCGTAACCGCCGATGGGCATCTCGGTGAACTCGAAGTCATAGCCGCCGAACTCCGCCACCGAAACCAGAATGCGCACCGCTTCGCGAGTGACTTCCGGGCCTATCCCATCTCCTGCGACCACCAGAACTTTCAATTTCATCTGTGACTAACCTCCTGCGGTCAATTCGGCTTCCGGGCGATGGTGCGCCGGTAGCAGGGAGATAAGGTCCTGGTCGAAGATCGCCTTTCTGCGATCCGCCAGCTCGTTGAAGCGGTGATAGACCAGATCTAGGTCGGTGGCATCCAGGGCAAAGCCCAGCTCCTTCAGGCGGTGGGCCAATGCCCGCCGACCGGAGTGCTTGCCCAGCACCATGCGGTTGTTGGGCACACCCACAGAAGCAGGGGTCATAATCTCGTAAGTCAGCGGATGGGCAAGCACACCGTGCTGATGGATACCCGCCTCGTGCGCGAAGGCATTGCTGCCCACCACCGCCTTGTTCGGCGCGGGGACAAAACTGATCAACTCAGAGAGCAGCTGGCTGGTCGGGTAAAGCTGCTCCAGTCTCAAGCCGTGGGCATAGGGAAACTTGTCGGGGCGGACCAGTATCGCGGCCGCCACCTCTTCCAGCGCGGCATTGCCGGCCCGTTCGCCGATGCCGTTGATGGTGCACTCAATCTGTCGTACACCTGCCTCCATCGCCGCCAGGCTGTTGGCCACCGCCATGCCCAGATCGTTGTGGCAATGAGAGGAAAGCGTGATCCCGGCAACCTGCGGAACCCGTTCCCGCAGCATGCGGAAAATGGCGCCATACTCGTTCGGAACGCAGTAGCCGACGGTGTCAGGAACATTGATCACCGACGCCCCAGCGTCAATGGCCGCGGCCACCACACAGCACAGAAAATCCGGGTCCGATCGGGTTGCGTCTTCAGGGGAAAACTCCACGTCGTCCGCATAGGTGCGCGCCAGGCGAACCGCCTCGCCGGCTTGCTCCAGCGCCTGCGCCCGCGAAATCTTCAGCTTGTGCTCCAGGTGAATGTCCGAACTGGCGAGGAAGACGTGGATGCGCGAGCGGTTAGCCCCTTCGAGCGACTGCGCGGCCGCCTGGATATCTTCGCGGCGGGTACGTGCCAGGGAAGCAATGCGCGGCCCGCGCACTTCGCGGCAGATGCTGTCGATGGCAGCAAAGTCACCGGGAGACGCGATCGCAAAGCCGGCTTCTATAATATCGACGCCGAGGGCTTCGAGAGCATGGGCCATCCGGAGCTTTTCCGGGGTCGTCATGCTGCAGCCCGGAGACTGTTCGCCGTCGCGCAGCGTGGTATCGAAAAAAAACACTCGATCCTGGTTCATCGAGGCGCCACCCTTCACACTCTACTGCTTTCTATTCTCGCGGATCCTGCTGCATAGATCAAATTTATAATTCTTCTAAAAATCATAAACTATACTTATATTAGTGCAGCGCACTGTGCCTCGAGGCGATTGAAAATTATGGATATTCATCAGCTGGAGACCTTCCTGGCCGTCTCCGAAGAGAAGGGATTCTCCCGTGCTGCCAAGCGGTTGCGCCGCACCCAGCCGGCGGTTAGCCAGGTTGTTCGTAAGCTCGAGAGCGACTTGGGCGAGGTGCTCTTTGAACGCAGCGCCAGAGACGGAACCCTCACTGCTGCCGGCGAAGTGCTGCGTGACTATGCACGCAGAATGTTGACCCTGAGGTCTGAAGCCGCGAGCGCGATGGAGGAGCTGAAGTCGCTCGATCGCGGCCGGCTGCTGATTGCAGCCAACGAGTACACGTGTCTGTACCTGCTTCCGATTCTGGATCGCTTCCGGCGCCTTTGCCCGCAGATTGGGGTGAGCGTTCAACGCTCGCTGGCCAGCAGGATTCCTGACGACGTGCTCGAGCGATCGGTGGAGATCGGTATCCTCTCCTTTCGTCCTGAAGGAGATCTTTTCAAGTCGATCGCTGTTTATACCGATGAGCTGGCCTTCGTGGTGAACCCGGATCATCCATTGGCGCGAGAGAAGGGAATTGCGATCGAAGATCTGGGGGCGGAGAGTTTCATTGCCCACAATGTGCCCTCGCCCCTGCGCCGGCAAGTGATTGCAGCCTTCGAAAAGCATAAAACGCCTCTGAATATCGGGGTGGAGTTGCCCAGCCTGGAAGCCGTCAAACGATTTGTTGCCATGGGCAATGGCGTGGCCCTGGTTCCCGGGTTGACGGTCGAGCGGGAACTTTTGAGCGGCGAACTGGTCCAGGTGCCGGTAGAAGCGCTGCGTTTCGAGCGTCACCTTCGTCTGCTGCACCGTAAGAAAGCAAACCTGTCCCACGCCGCGATTGCTTTTCTCAAGGTTGTGCGCTCGGTTTCGCTGGAGCGCGGCTCGCCCTATGAGTTTCGCGTGGAACGCACGGGATAGGTACAATTGCGAAAGTGAGTCACGGATTTCGGTTGCGCCCAGGCGAGAGGTTCAGGAACGAATGAAGAAAATGCTGTTGTTATTTCTGCTACTGCCCTTTATGGCAGTGGCGAGTCAGGCCCAGGAAAGCCGTCAGGATATAAGTTTGAGCGTAACCGGCATCTTTCCCCCGTTTATCACCGGCAACGCAGTTCAACAGACCGGAACCTACGGGTTGGGCGGCCTTGTGAGCTACCGGTACATGCTGACTCCGAGGAGCGGACTCGAAGTCAACTATCAGTACGCGCAGAACGCGCAGAAGTATTACACCAGCTTCAACAACGTGAGAGTGCACAGTCGGATGCAGGAGTTTTCCGGTGCCTACGTGCTCAACGCAAATTTCAAGAACTGGAATCCCTTTATCGAGGGAGGCCCGGCCGCCTTCATCTTTTCGCCTCTCGATGACGCCAGCACCACCGTACTCGACGCCAAGCAGCAAACCATCCTGGGAGCAATGTACGGCGGCGGCGTTGCGTACGAGCTAAGCCCCAGCTGGGACATCCGCGGCGAGTACCGCGGCCTGCTTATGAAGACCCCGAATTTCGGTCTTAATCCGCAGAAAACCGGCCGCTTCTACAACGTCTACAACCCCGTAATCGGCATCGCCTACCACTTCTAGAGCTGAAGGGAACGGCAGGTCCCTAAGTACCCCGGATCTCCTGTTGAAGTTGGCGCGTTGACGAAGTTCGTGCGGCTCTCTCTTTACCGAGAGCTGCACACGTGGGCGTTGATAGCGACGCGTGGCAGGAAATCCGGAGCGCACCCCAGTGGAGGTACTGTTCTCTCCATACCTAGAAAATACGGTAGGAGACGCCTGTGCTGAAGCCATCAGGACTCAGCGAGCTGTTCTGGAAGTTGTACCAGTGCTGGTATTCGTACTCGATGGCCCGCACCGTGAAGCGACTATTGAAGTGAACGTCAAGCCCTACTCCAGGTGCAATGAGAAGATAGCCGCCGTGCCCGTAACTGAAGGGGAAGTTGAATTGGCCGTTGCCAATCATAAATTTCCCATACGGTTCCCAACGGTGGATACGCCACCGGTACCTGGGACCAATGTTGTAGTTGTCCTCATGCACCGAGTAAGTCTGATTAAACCGCAGAAAGCGCATTTCACCTTCTACGCCGAGATGCCCCCGCAGGTTGAAATCCACGAAGCCGCCGAGGCCGAACAAGTGGTTAGGGCCGTAGTCCGGACTGAACGCCGAAAAAAAGCCTCCCCCAACCAGGTGGGCGCCACCGTGGCCGGCAGCAACTACCTGGGCTTGAAGACGAGGACTCGACGACAGGGAAAGCAGAAGGAGCAGCAGACTTGCCAGCAGAGACCTTTTGATCATGCGCACCACGCAAATGACTTCCCCGGAAAACAGCAGAGGCGGGGTAGCTTAAGTCTACCCCGCCTCTGTCATGCGTTACGTTGAAGATATCCCCTTGGTAACCCTCTACCAGAGGCTTACTGTGGGCTCGGTTGGGTTGCGGACGCCTGTGCCGGAGCCGCACTCTGCTGCGTGTCGACCGCCGGAGCAGTGGACTCTGCTGCCCCAGCCGCCGCCGTAGGAGCTGCCGAGACCGGAGGCGAGTAGCGGATTAGGCGGAAGAAGACCGGAGTAACCTCGAAGGGCATCTTATCCCGCGCGTTCATGATGGGGGGTACTCTGGCGTTCAAGCGGATTACCTTGTCATCCCAGGCATCGATCTTCAATTGGCTGCCCAGCGGCAGGGCTGCGATCTGATCCAGCTTGTTCATGTCCAGCTTCGGTGCTTTGGGTATTAGGGCGTTCAGCCAGGGTTCACCGGTGGGGCGCAGCAGCGAATCGCCCAGTCTCGGTGTATTGAGCGCCGTGAGTTGCTTCGACCGTGCATCCAGTTGCGCCAGGAAGAGGCCGGGCTGGGACAGTTGGCCGGAATACACGGAGTGGGCCAGCAGATCGATGGCCTTCTTGGCCGCCAGTTCGTTATCCGGATCGGAGTGTGACATGTGGATACGTTCAAACGTCGCTTCATCAGGGAAGAGCAGGCGGTCGTTGAATGCATACCGAGTGTCGATGTGGTGACCCAGGACGATGTGCGCCAACTGGAAGGAAAGCACTGCGGCCAGATCAGCCTCAGTCGGCAGGACGTCGATCAGGCCCTTGCTGAGAATGATAGTGTTGCCGACCGCCAGCGATTCCAGCGGAGCGGTAAGCAGGACGCGGCAGTGGATCGCATCGGTAATCTGAATGTTGTTGCCGATGACGATATTGTTGGCAACCTGCTCCAGAATCTTGTCAAAGTCGCTGGGGGGCGCGAGCAATCCTGCCTGCACCAGGCGATCGAGGACGTTTTCCTCTGCCTGGGAAATCCATTGCCGCTGGGCTTGCAGCGGGCTGAGGTCCTGATTCTGATCGCTCTGGTCCTGGACATCGTCGATCTTCACCGACTCGTTGTCAGACTCGTGGGTGGGCAGTTTCAAGCTATATCCCCAGATGTAGGTCTGAGCCTTGAAAGAGACCGGGTGCTCTGAGCTCTTCTGCGTCTCTTCAACATAGACGCCGACGGGCAGCCAGAGGCCGGGCTGGAGATTTTCGCGCCAGCTGTCGAAGTGGAAGTAGCTCGAACTGTCGTCGTCCTGGTTGCCACCGGTATAGGTGCCATTGAAGCGGACAATGTTGCCTGCCTGGTCTTCAACCCAGATACGGCCGGTAAAGCGCCCGCTGCCGGTGCCCGGCTTGGGGTGCACGTCGAACACCAGCGTGCGCACCGCACCGAGAAAGTCGCGGCGCACATAGCTGAAGTCATAGTGCTGCTGGTCGAAGGAGATCGGATCCAGGAACATCATCTCCATAAAGCCGGCAGAGATGTACTGCATCTTGAACGCCTTGGTCAGGCCCGACACATACTTCATCGAACCCTTGAACAGGCCTTTGCTGTTTCCTTCGCTGGAATAGGACGTGTCGCTGATCGACTTGCCGAAGTCGACCCGGCCAAGGAGATACTGATCCGATTCCGGCACTGCGTACAGAACCTGGTCGGGCCGCATATTTTGGATATAGGTCTGCACCAGCGGAGAGTGCTTCTGGATCTGCTTGATGGTGACCTTTTCGGCCGCAATCGCTTTCTGCACCAGCGCACTCTGTTCCGGCGACAGAGCCATTGGCGGCTGATACTTGGTTTTGGCCTGTGCTGCAGACGCGGTGAGCGTCAGCAGCAGACTGGTAATCCAAACTCGACGCAGGGTCATTTCCTGGCTCCTGTAACCTTTCGACGATTTCAAACTTTGCCGAATTTCATAGTGCTGAAATTCGTAGAACCTGGGCAACCACTGGCTAAGCCAGCTGGAAGGTCACGTGGATCAGAGTTGTGTGATCTACCGGATGCCCATCTTTTATCGCGGGCTTGAACCGGATTTGCTCGGCAACGCGCTTTGCCTGCTCATCCAGACCATGCCCCAGTCCATTCACTACGCGCAATACCTCTACCTGGCCAGTAGCCAGGAAACGCACCTGTAAAGTTACCTCACCCTGGATCCTTAATTGAGCCGCTTCCGGCGTGTATTCCGGATGTGGTTCCGAGATTACGACCGGAGGAACAAAAGCTGGTTCCGTCGTTTTGATAGCTACCTGGACAGGGGCAGGGCCGGCGGTGTTAAACCCGCCCGTCGCAACCGTACCGGTTCCTCCCGGTTTCCCGGTGCCGCCGACCACGCCGTTGGCAAAGCCCGCGGAAGCCACCTTACCCATATCATGTCCACCGGGAACGCCATTGGCCACTCCGGCGCCGAAGGAGGTGCCCGCAACCGCGCCCTTACGCGCGGCGCCGGCGCCGGTAGCTGCTCCTGGTGCACTGTTAAAGGAGCCTACCGCGACCAGTGCTGATTTGGTGGAGTTGGGATTGGTCTTGGCTCCGATCGGATCACCGAAACCGCCCGCTTTCACGTCTGGTTTCACCTGGTTGTTCGCAGTCTCCGTTGGTTTCGGGCTGGTAAACAGGCCGACCTTGGGCTGCGGTGGAGGCGCGACTGCCTTCGGCGGAGCTGGAGGCAGTTTGGGCACATCCGGCTGGTCAAGCTTCACTGGTTTGGGAAGCTCAGGCGGCGGCTGGATCTTAGGTATGACAATCTTGGGCGGTGTAAGCTTGACCACCTCAGGTTGCGGCGGCGCAAATACCTTCACCTTGGGTATAACAATCTTGGGCGGCGGCGGCACTTCCTGGGGAAAGATCAGGGTCTCGTTATACTTTTGCTTCTCAACTTTATGGATCGCCGCTGTCAGCAGAATCAACAGAGACATAATGATGACATTGGTCACCATACTGATCCCAAACGAGCCCCAACGGCCTTCCGGTTCGGGGAGGAGTCCGAAGTTATCGCGATTCAGAAGATCTTTCGGCATAATTAAATTCCCTAATTCTCTCTAGTCGTAAGGTGATGTGCGAGCCACCGGGGTAATTACAAAAGCAGCGAAAAAACTCGTACATTCAAACAGACGCACGCCCGAGAATAATGCTTCAATACTCCCGAGCCCCTGCCGAGAAACCTGCAGCCATTATCGACTTCCGCGCCGTGCATAATCTCGGTACCAAAGTACTTGCGGATAAGCTCACGATAGACGAGATTTTGCGAGGATGCAGTAACCCAAAGGTGGAGCGGTTGGGAACAGAAGTGTATGGAAAAGGCATGAACACAGCCATAGCTTTTAAATCCCAGCTTCGGGGGCAGAACCCAAAGCTCCAGAAACCTCTGTTGGGGGCGCCTAAATGAAACTGCTCAGCGTCTCCAATGAACCCCACCATGTGACTCGCAACGAGAACTTTTCGTTGCTTTGTCGTGCGGCCATTTCCGGCTCTGCTTTAAGAGTACAAGAAGGACGAGTGACGGCGTGAATATTCTAGTGACAGGTGGGGCAGGTTATATCGGCGGAACCGTAACCCAGCTCCTGCTGGACCGTGGGCATGCGGTCGTGGTGTACGACAATTTGTGCCACGCCCGGCGTTCCATGGTGCCTGCCGGGGCCACGTTTGTTGAGGGCGATGTTGCTGACAGCAAAAGGCTTGATGAGTTATTCGCCGACGCTTCCTTCGCCGGCGTGATGCACTTTGCCGCCCTCATCGAAGCCGGGGAAAGCATGCGCAGGCCGGAAGTTTACTTTCGTAACAACACTGCGGCGACCCTGAGCTTACTGGAAGCCATGGTGAGGAATAATTTACCAAGGTTTGTCTTTTCTTCGACTGCGGCGGTTTATGGAGAACCGGTGAGCACGCCGATTCGAGAGGATGCCGCCCTCGCTCCCACCAATGCCTACGGCGAATCGAAATTGCTGGTGGAGCAGATGCTTTCCTGGATTCACCGCATCCACGGTCTGCGCTATGCAAGCCTGCGCTACTTCAACGTCGCAGGTGCGATTCCAGGGCGCGGAGAAGCTCATGAGCCGGAGTCCCACCTGATTCCGCTCATTCTTGACGTGGCTCTCGGGCGGCGCGAGAGCATCAAGATTTTTGGTCAGGACTACGCGACACCGGATGGCACCTGCATCCGCGACTACATTCACGTGCAGGATCTGGCGGAGGCACATCTTTTAGCGTTCCACGCGCTCGAGCAGCGTGATCGCATGATTTACAACCTGGGCAATGGGCAGGGCTTCACGGTACGGGAAGTAGTGGAGTCGGCTCGCCGGGTCACCGGACACCCGATTCCGGTCGACGAAATGCCTCGTCGGCCGGGAGATCCTGCAGTGTTGATCGCCAGCTCGGCCAAAATTGAAACCGAACTCGGCTGGAAGGCAAAGTATACCCAGCTCGACGATATTGTGGGCAGCGCCTGGGAATGGCATCAACAGCGCTACGCGCGTAGCCAATAGTAGGTTCCCATATCTCCCAAAGTTTTTGTTGGGAGATGTGGGATGGGACGTGAGTTGGGCACGCGGCCTAGTTACGTGAGTACAATGCTCCAGGATGGTCCTGGCGATGTCTTAGCCGAGGTTTATCTCGTAACAGTCATTGAGCAAGATGGAGAAGCAATGGAAACCAGCACCACAGATCCCAATTTGGATTCGATCCTGCGGGAGCACAGAGTTTTCCCCCCTCCCGCCGAGTTTGCCGCCCAGGCGCACGTGAAGAGCCTGGAGGAGTATGAGGCGCTCTATCGCCGCTCCATTCAGGATCCCGAAACTTTTTGGGCAGAGATCGCGCGCGAACTCCACTGGTTCACTCCGTGGACCAGGGTGCTTGACTGGCAACTTCCATTGGCCAGGTGGTTCGTGGGCGGCAAGATCAATCTGTGCTACAACTGCGTCGACCGTCATGCCTTGAGCGAGCGAAAGAACAAAACCGCCATTTTGTGGGAGGGCGAGCCGGGCGAGACCCGCAATCTGACCTACGGCGAGCTCTATCTCCAGGTGCAGAAATTCGCCAACGTACTCAAGGGATTGGGGATCCGCAAGGGCGACCGGGTCGCGGTGTACATGGGCATGACCCCGGAGTTGGCCATTGCCCTGCTGGCATGCGCCCGCATTGGCGCGGTACATTCCGTCATCTTTGGAGGATTTGCCGCCAATGCCCTGGTGGACCGTATCAACGACGCATCCTGCGTTGCGGTCATCACTCAGGATGGATCGTATCGCCGCGGCCTGGAGGTGCGGCTGAAGGCGATTGTCGATGAGGCTTTGAACAACTGCCCCACGGTGAAACACGTTGTCGTTTATCGCCGCACGGGATCGGCAGTCAACATGAAGCAGGGCCGCGATCAGTGGTGGCAGGATCTGGCAGATAAAGCGCCCGCAGAATGTCCAGCCGAGCCACTGGATGCGGAAGATCCGCTCTACATCCTCTATACCTCGGGAACTACGGGTAAGCCGAAGGGCCTGGTGCACACCACCGGTGGCTATTCGGTGCAGACCTACCTGACCAGCAAGTTGATCTTCGATCTCAAGCCGGACGATGTTTACTGGTGCACCGCTGATGTTGGCTGGGTCACGGGACATTCTTATGTCGTTTACGGCATCCTGCAGAACGGCGTTACTACGGTCATGTATGAAGGCGCCCCGAACTACCCCGAAGCGGATCGCTTGTGGAAGATTGTCGATGACCATAAGGTCACTGTTTTCTACACCGCTCCGACGGCTATCCGCGCGTGTATCAAGTGGGGAGATCAGTATCCTATGCGGCACTCGCTCGCCAGTCTGCGCTTGCTGGGCACAGTGGGTGAGCCGATCAATCCGGAGGCCTGGATCTGGTATCGCGAGATCATTGGCAAAGGACGCTGTCCCATTGTCGACACCTGGTGGCAGACCGAGACGGGAGCCATCATGCTGGCCCCATTGCCGGGCGCGATTCCAACCAAGCCGGGTTCGGCCACGAGACCGTTTCTGGGCATCGAGCCGGCCGTTGTCAGTCGCGATGGCCACGTAGTGCCTGCGGGCAGTGGCGGATTGCTGGTCATTCGCAAGCCCTGGCCTTCCATGGCGCGCACCATCTTCAATGATCCCGGCCGCTACGCCCAGCAATACTGGTCAGAGATTCCCGGCAGCTACTTTACCGGTGACGGCGCCCGCGTGGACCAGGATGGCGACTACTGGTTGATGGGCCGGGTCGACGATGTCATCAACGTAAGCGGCCACCGGCTGGGGACCATGGAAGTGGAATCTGCGCTGGTGGCTCACCCCAAGGTGGCTGAGGCCGCGGTCGTCGGCCGCCCGCACGATTTGAAAGGGCAGGCAATCGCCGCTTTCGTTTCGCTCGAAAGCAGTCATCATCCGTCGCCGCAGCTTAAAGAGGAGCTGCGCGAATGGGTAGCCAAGGAGATTGGCTCCCTGGCTCGTCCGGATGACATCCGTTTCACCCAGGCGCTGCCCAAGACCCGCAGCGGCAAGATTATGCGCCGCTTGCTGCGCGAACTCGCGACCAGCGGCGAGATCAAGGGCGACACGACGACCCTGGAAGACTTCACCGTCATCGCCCAGCTACGAGGCTCGGAAGAATAAAGGGGTGCCCCATATCTCGCGCGAGAAGCGCACGAGATATGGGGCACCCACAATTGTTAGGGAAGAAATGAACTAGCTGACGCTGGCTTCTGCTTCCGGCCCGCTCTCAGGCTCATCCTGAGGAACATACTGCTCGACGGTGAAGTAGAAAGTGCTGCCGCTGCCCGGATTGCTGCTTGCCCAGATGCGGCCCCCATGCTGATTGATGATACCCCGGCACAGAGCCAACCCCAGACCGGTACCGCCGCGCAAACGCGAATCCGATGCGTCCGCCTGCTGGAAGCGGTCGAAAATCAGATCCAGCTTCTCCGCGGGAATGCCCTGGCCCTGATCCTGGACCTCGAAGGTGACTTCCTTGTCGCTGCTCGCCCGCGCCGCAAGGCGGATCTCGCCACCCTTTTCGGAAAACTTGATCGCATTGCGGATCAGGTTACCCAGTACCTGGAGGATGCGATCGCCATCAACCCACACATCGACCGGCTGCGCATCGATGCGGAAAGTCAGGCCTGCGCGGGCGGCGCTCGATCGCTCCGGATCCATCGCGCGCCGTAACAGATCTATGGCATTCCATTCAGTCTTGTGCAGAGGCAAAGTGCCGCTGCCAATGCGCTCGAAATCGACAATGTCATTCACCAGTCGAACCAGTCGATCGCAGTTGGCCAGTGCAATCTCCAGCATTTGCGGAACCTTTTCCGGACGCTTTTCGAGCGCCCCGCTGGCCACCAGGCCCAGCGCGGCTCGCAGCGAAGTGAGCGGCGTGCGTAGCTCGTGACTGACCGTGGCGATGAATTCGTCCTTCATCCGGTTCAAACGGCGCCGTTCCGTAACATCCGCGAAAGCCACCACAATGCCGTCCACGCGACCGCTATCCAGCAGCGGGCAGGCAACATATTCGACTGGCAGCGACTGTCCATCTTTGCGCCAGAAGACATCGTCGTCGACATGCAACGGGCCTTCCCGCTTCGAGCTGCCGATGATGGGGCACTCCTCCACAGGGTACGGTGTGCCGTCGGCGTGCGAATGATGGATCAGGGCATGCACGTCTCGTCCCAGCAACTCCTGCGGCGAGTAGCCCAACATCTCCGCTCCGCTGCGATTGATGAAGGTGAGCTTGCCCTCCATATCCATGCCCCAGATGCCGTCACCGACCGAGTCCAGTATCGATTGATGCTGGCGGGTCAGCACATTGAGCTCTTCTTCGGCCTGCGTCTGCTCGGTGATGTCGATGCCGTGGCTGAGCACAAACGGATCCGCGCCGGGGAACTGCAACAACTTGTTGCGATAGGCGACGATGGACAACTGACCGGTCTTTCCCCGCAAATAAAAACGCCCCTGGTGATCCTGATCCGGTTCCTGCTTCAGCGCCTCGAAATACGCATCGTAATCGGCCACGTGATCGGGGTCGATGTAATTGCGCAGCGGAGTGCCGACCAGTTCCCCTGGCTCGTAGCCCAGGGTGGCGGCGGCGTGCGAGTTGATGGAGAGCAGGACACCGTTCAGATCGTGAGTGCAAATGAACCCCAGGCTGCTTTCCACCAGCTGCCGGTAGCGTTCTTCACTGGTGCGCAGCGCCGTTTCGGCTTCCCGCTGCTCGGTCACGTCCGCACCGGTCATGATCACAAAGCTCACTTCGTCCTGCGCATTGGTCAGCGATGTAGCGGTCCAGGCGATGCGCCGCATCTTTTCTGACTTGGTACGCCAGTTAATTTCATAGGATTGGGTGGCGTTGCCGGCGCGTACTTGCTCGAAGACGCGGATGGCGGTTTCGCGTTCCCCCGGCGGGAAGAGTTCTTCAGGAAACGCGCGGCCGGCGAGGTCGGCAAAACTGTAGCCGGAAATGGTTTCGCAGGCGCGATTGAAGCGCACGATGCGGCCGGCGGTATCGAACACCAGCACCAGCGCGCTGATGGTGTTGAGCACCGCGGCGACAAAATTTCGTTCCACCGTAAGTGCTTGCTCGGAACGTTGGCGCGAGCGAACAACGTTCTCCTGCACATGGCCGGTAGCGTAAAGCTCCAGGCGGGTAGTCACCTGGCGCGCGAGAATCTGAAGGCTTTCGAGGTTGCTGCGGCTGAAGGCGTTGGCCTCGAGCGAGCAAACGGCAATCGTGCCCAGAATCATGCCTGAGGCCGAGAACAAAGGAGCAGCCGCATAGGAGCGGCATCTTATACCGTCGTCCAGCACGATGCCCGACGACGCGAAGCGGTGGTCTGCCAGCGCGTCGGTGATCAGCAGTGGCTTGGCATCGAGTAAAAGAAACTGGCAGGGTGAACCGTTGCGGCGTATCTGGCGAGCGGAGAAACCAATCGTGGACTTGAACCACACACGCGACCAGTCAAGAAACCCAATGAATGCATAAGGCGCATTACAAATCGAAGCCGCCATGCGCGCGATCTCATCGAACGCGGGGTCTGGAAGCGTATCGAGAATTTCATATTGCAGCAGAGACTTGAGGCGCTCAGTCTCGTCATGCTGCACCGTTGTGGAACTTGAAAGCATCGGGGTTCTCTGCATCCTTAACGCTTCATATCAACTAATAACCGGGGGCAGGTAGAATGCGAAAAACAAAGGGGGAACAACGTAATCGCCTGGGGGTTAGCGAGAAGACTTGGTACATCCTAACCTGAGATTAGTGTTCCTGTATGTGGCAAGGCGCTAACAATCGACCGAAGTTGCAGAACACAGGTTACCGACGTCCGGGTAAGTACATCCTTCCGCATTTTTCTCACCGTAAAGTAATAGCCGCAGGTAACAGCAGAGGATGAAGAATTCTCGACAAGTCGTAACCAGATATGCGGCCACTGCCGCCGGGGTAACTTTCTATTGCGCCGGACTGTTGGCGCCCCTTATTCATGGTTCGCGCGTCGGGCTGCTGCTGCGGGTGGCTGGGCTGGTGTTCCTGGCTTGGGCAGCCCTGCGGAGGCGTTCGTTAATGGCCTGGATTTTCTGGGCCATGATCGCGGGCGCGGAACTGGGGGCGGATGCACCCGCCTTTGCCGTCAGCCTGCGCGTATTCAGCGACATCTTTCTGCGCCTGATCAAGACCATCGTTGCCCCGTTGATTCTTGGCACCCTGATTACCGGCATCGCCGCCCATGGACAAATGCGCAGCCTGGGAAGGATGGGGTTGAAGGCGCTGATCTACTTCGAAGTGCTTACTACCATCGCCATGCTGATTGGGCTGGCGGCCATCAATATCACCCAGGCGGGTGTGGGGATGTCTGTTCCGCAGCAGCACACTGTCCTGGCTCAAACGCAAAGCCCGTTGCGCTGGGATGAAGTTCTGCTCCATACCTTCCCCGAGAACATTGCCAAGTCGGTGGCCGACAACCAGATTCTGCAGGTGGCGGTTTTCGCCATCTTGTTCGGTGTGGCGCTGGCCCGGTTGAGTGCACAGAATCGTGCTCCTCTGCTGCGCGTGATCGAATCGCTGACCGAGACCATGTTCGCCTTCACCAACATCGTTATGTATTACGCCCCGGTCGGCGTGGGCGCTGCGATGGCATACACGGTGGGGCAAATGGGGCCGGGCGTGCTGTTTCACCTCGGCCGCCTGCTGCTGACGCTTTATGCGGCGCTGCTGGCGTTCGGGTTGGTGGGCTTGCTCCCCGTCGCGCTGATTGCGGGCGTTCCTATCCGCAGGTTCTTACGTGCGGTCGCTGAGCCGGCCACCATCGCCTTCGCCACCAGCACTTCAGAGGCGGCGTTGCCCCGGGCCATGGAAGCGATGGAAGCTCTGGGTGTGCCGCGCAGGATAGTCGCCTTTGTCATCCCCGCCGGCTACAGCTTCAATCTGGATGGTTCGACGCTTTATCTTGCCCTGGCGTCGGTTTTCGTCGCCCAGGCTGCCGGTGTGACCATGGGTTGGAAACAGCAGATCTTCATGGTGGGCACGCTCATGCTCACCAGCAAAGGCGTGGCCGGAGTGCCCCGCGCAACGCTTATTGTGCTGCTGGCGACGGTTGCCATGTTTCATCTGCCCGAAGAGCCGATCTTTGTGATCCTTGGCATCGACGCCATCATGGATATGGCGCGCACCAGCGTCAACGTTGTAGGCAATTGCCTGGCCTCTGTCGTGATCGCCCGGTGGGAGGACGAATTTGGCGCCGAGACCCCGGCGGTTGAAACCATGGATGCCCTCCCATAACAATAATGTGGGGCGCCGGTTCAAGATTGGTATACTAGGTGATTATGAGCCGCTACAGGCGCACCAGCAGGCCCCACTCGGGGTCTTTTTTGATGGGGCGATGCAGGAGAGGTCGTAGGCGGTAAGGGCGTACACGAGACACCATGGGGAAATTACTCGATACGATTCACTCGCCCGCGGACATCAAGAGCTTTACCGTGCCGGAACTGGAGGCACTGGCTCAGGAGATACGCGAGCAACTGATCCTCGTACTGTCGAAGACCGGTGGCCATCTGGGGCCGAACCTCGGCGTCGTAGAGCTGACGCTGGCTATGCACTACGTCTTCAACACTCCGGCTGACCGGTTTGTCTTTGATGTAAGCCACCAGGCCTATATTCACAAATTGCTTACCGGCCGCCGTACCCGTTTTAATACCATGCGCCAGCCGGGCGGCCTGAATGGCTTCGCGCTGCGCACCGAAAGCGATCACGACTGCTACGGCGCGGGCCACGCCGGCACCGCGCTTTCGGCTGCCTTGGGCATGGCTGTGGCGCGCGATCTGGCTGGCACCAAAGAGAATGTCATCGCTTTTGCCGGGGACGCGGCCTTCACCAATGGCATCAGTTTCGAGGCACTCAACAATATCTCCCAGCAAACCAAGCGCCTGATTGTGGTGCTGAATGACAACGAGTGGTCGATCGACCGCAATGTGGGCGCGATCGCCAGCTACCTGCACAAGATTGTCACCAATGAGCGCTACACCAATCTGCATGATTCCGCAGCCCGTTTGCTCGAAAAGCTGGGCGGCAAGACTGCACGGCAAATGGTGCGCAAAGCAGAAGAAGCCGCCAAGGGTATGCTGTGGCCCTCCATGCTCTTTGAGGAGTTCGGGCTCACCTATTACGGCCCTCTGGATGGCCACAACATCGGTCTGCTGATCGAAACCTTCCAATTCCTGAAAACCCAGGAGCGGCCTGTTCTGCTGCACGCCATTACCCAGAAGGGACGCGGCTTCCAGCCGGCGCTCGACAAGCAGAAGAAGTTTCACGGCCTCGGCCCTTACGACCCGGATACCGGCGAGACCACACCGGCTGGCCAGCGTACCTATTCCGAAGTGTTTGCCGAAACCCTGGTCAAGCTGGCCGACGAGAACCCCAAGGTCGTGGCCATCACCGCCGCGATGCCCAATGGAACCGCGCTCGATCTGTTCCGTCCTCATCACCCGCGCAGGTATTTCGATGTGGGCATTGCCGAGGAGCACGGTGTCATCTTCGCCGCCGGCCTGGCCACCATGGGCTTCCGTCCCTTCTGTGCCATTTACTCCACTTTCTTGCAGCGTGCCTTTGATCCCATCGTGCACGATGTTTGCCTGCAGAACCTGCCCGTCGTCTTCTGTATGGATCGCGGTGGGCTCTCCGGCGATGACGGCCCCACCCATCACGGCCTCTTCGACATCAGCTATCTGCGTGGCATTCCCAACATCATCCACATGGTTCCCAAAGATGAGGATGAGCTTGCAGACATGATGTACACCGCGCTGATGCAGCCGGGGCCGACCGCGGTCCGCTATCCCCGGGGAACTGGACCTGGGGCCACGGTCAAGACCCATCCGGTAGCACTGCCGATCGGCAAGGCGGAAATTATCAGCGACGGCGATGAGGTGGCAATCTTTGGGCTTGGGGCATTGTTGCCGCTGGCCCAGCAACTCGCCGCCGAGCTTAGGCAGCAGGGTTTTTCCGCTGCCGTCATCAACCCCCGCTTTGTCAAGCCGTTGGACCGCGAGGTGCTCGCCGAATATGCTCGTCGCGTTGGCGTGATCGTCACCCTGGAAGACCATGTTCTGATGGGTGGATTTGGCAGCGCAGTTCTCGAAGCGCTAAGCGACATGCAGATTGAAGCCCCGGTGGTGCGGATCGGTTGGCCCGACCGTTTCATCGAGCACGGCAAGGTCGACCAGTTGCGGGCCAAGTACGGCATCAGCGTAGAGGCAGCCATGGAAAAGCTGGCGCCCTACCTGCTCAAGACCCGCAAACGCCTGATAGCCCGCTAGGCGCATCAAGAAACAAGAAACATTTCCAGAAAGGCCCGGGAAACTGCAGATCCCTCGGCTGCGCTCGGGACGACAAAGGGGAAGACGGCGCTCCATAGAAGAGCGGTTGCTGGGCCGAAGGCTTTTTCATTACCTCGGATGGGCCTTTGGTCGATCCAAGGTGATGAAAATGGGCGACAGCGGAATGCACCGCGGTTCCTTCAGCCACTGTCCGTTACCGAATGGAAGCACCACCCCACCCTTGTCATCCCGAGCGCAGCCGAGGGATCTGCAGTTCCGCGGGCCTTTCCTGGAAATGTTTCTTCCACCGGGAGCGGAGAGATCTGTCACCTCCGCGCCAGCAGCAATGGCAGCATCCTTTGCCGATAACTGAACAGCGCGCGAATCTGCCTCTTCATCGCCAAACCATTCGCCAGGTCGCCCAGCAGCCCCAGTGGGAGTTCGTACTCCACGGCATCTCTGACCACGGTCCCATTTCTCTCTTCTGTTATCCGGTGGCAATGGCGAAAATATTTGAAAGGACCACGCCGCTGCTCGTCGCAGAAGAAATCATTCCAGCGGAACTCTGTAATCAATGCGTCCCACTCGAGTCGCAGAGGAACCCAGGGAATCGCTCGAAAACTGATGGTGATCATTGACCCCTCGCCGGCAGCAACGCCAGCCGCAGGCGGAGACGGCGCGACATACTTTGCCCTCTCCACGCGGGCCCGTTGCCAGCCGGGCATCAGCGGCGGGAGATTTGCCGGGTCGGCAAAAAACGCGAACACCTGCTCCCTGGGGTAGGGAACCCATTGTTCGGTTTGGAAGCTGTACCGCATGACTTAGCCTACCCCACATAACAAAAGCAGGCGCCTTTTGAGCGCCCGCCTTCGAGAACCAAAGACATTCAGCAAACCAGCCCTTAGTTAGGCATCAAGACTGTATCGACTACGTGGATCACGCCGTTCGACTGAATGACGTTCGCAATCGTAACAGTGGAAGTTCCACCCTTTTCGTCGGTCAGAACGAGCTTGCCGCCCTGCATCATTGCAGTCAGAGTGCCGCCCTCAACCGTGGTCAGGGTCGCCTTGCCCTTGCCCGCCTTGATTTGCTTGGCGATGTCCTTCGCGGTGAGCTTCCCGGCGACCACGTGGTAGGTGAGGATCTTCTTCAGCTGGGCCAGATTTTCCGGCTTCAACAGCGTATCGACTGTGCCCGCAGGCAGCTTATCGAAAGCTTCGTTGGTGGGTGCGAATACCGTGAACGGTCCCGGACTCTCCAGCGTGTCGACCAGGCCGGCAGCCTTCACTGCGGCGACCAAGGTGGTGTGATCCTTGGAGTTGACGGCGTTCTCGACAATATTCTTGGTGGGGTACATCGCTGCACCACCGACCATGGGATTCTGTGCGGACGCGTTGAGAGCAGAAAATCCAAACATCAGCGCTACGGCAACGGCGAGCATATTTCTCTTGTTCATGAGTATTCCCTTTCACTTCAAACTGCGTTGAGTTGCACTGTTAGTACGGGATGGTGTGCCCAATGGATTTCCAGTACAAACGCAATTAGGCCCTGAATGGTCGCCGGCAAAGTGTCGCGGTCTTGGTTGTTGAGCGGGCAGTCAGAGTGGCTCAGTCCTGGTGACGTAATCAACAACAACGCCAGACGATCGCTCTGTTCCAGGATGGGTCACCCGCTCTTTCACAGCTCCTTCACGCTGCCCGCTAAGGCTGGCGCGAATGGAGTGCACCGGGTGTCTATGCCCCTGCGGTGTCAGTGTCCCTTCGCTCCCAGGGTGTATCATCGGCTTGAATGCACGGTTAACTAATAACGGCGCTTTGACAACGCATTCCCATCCAAACCGCAATCGCTGGCTCATCGCAATTGGCGTCCTGAAGCTTCTGAAGGCGGTGCTCTTCGTCTCCATGGGTTTCGGTGTCATGAGGTTGCTGCACAAAGACATTGCCGACGTCCTGTTGCGGGCGACGACGGCCCTCCGCTTCGATCCTGAGAACCGCTTCGTCAACGTGCTGTTGGAAAAGTCAGCCCTGCTGAGCCCCCACCGGCTCAAAGAGATTAGCGTTGCCATTTTTCTCTATGCAGCGCTGGACATTATCGAAGGCACCGGCCTGGTGCTGGAAAAAGTGTGGGCGGAGTACTTCACCCTGATCCTGACCGGCTCCTTCCTGCCCTGGGAGCTGTACGAGATCATTCACCATGTCACCGTGCTCAAGGTCGTGCTGACCCTGCTGAACCTCGTCGTTTTCGTCTATTTGGCCATCGTGGTCAACGAAAAGGTCCGGGCCCGCCAGCAGACTCCTGTAGCCCACACTGATTAAGAAGGACTTCGGCTCCGGCTAACACTTAAGTGTTATATCGCTTGCCTGAATTCCGCCCGCTTGACAAGTACATCCCGCGCAACCTGAATCAACCAAGCCAACACATTATGTTGGGGCTCTAAGCGATCATGCCCACACAGATTGCGTTTTTTGCGGCCAGCTGCTGAAACCCTCTCTTTCTCAAGGATTTGCTGGAATTTCCCCTTTGACAGCCTCCATCCCTGGGCTAAGATGTGGACAAAAGTGGTCGAAAGTGGAAACAAAGAAGTGGTTTTAAGCGGTTCCAGCCACGAAAGCGAGTGTAAATGATGTTTCGTGGCAATCACCCAACCCGCGTGGACGAAAAAGGACGGCTCAAGCTGCCGTCAGAGTTCAAGCGCCTGGTAGACGAGCGTTACGGAACGCAGTTTTACATCACCAGTAAGGATGGGCGTTCGGCCGAGATCCACCCCTTGCAGGAGTGGCAAAAGATTGAGGAGAAGCTGGCCCAGATACCCAGCATGAATCCGGCCAAGAAGAAGTTCCTGGACCGGGTGAGCTACTACGGGCAGATGTCGGAACTCGATGCCCAGGGTCGGGTGCTGCTGCCTCAGATTTTGCGGGAAACGGCCAAGCTGGCTGGCGATGTGGTGGTTTTTGGAAAGCAGACATACCTCGAAGTGGAAAATCACGACGAGTTCAAGCAGCGGATGGACACCGAACCGATGACGGCGGAAGACCAGCAGACATTGGCGAACTTTGGACTTTAAGGTAGGCCCCCCAGGGGGAGCACATGGTACCGGGTAACCAGCGGCATGTGCCGGTTCTTTTACAAGATGCGATCCGATATTTGAATGTGCGCGCCGGCGGCACCTATGTGGATGCCACCCTCGGATTGGCGGGGCACGCAGCAGCCATCGCCCGGGAATTGGGCGGTCAGGGCCGGTTGATCGGCTTCGACCGCGATCCCGATGCGCTCGAGTTAGCGCGGGCGCGGTTCCAGGCTCTGGAAGAAGAGCTGGGCGAGCAAATGCCGCAATGGGTGTTCTACGGGGAAGAATTTTCCGCCCTGAGCCGCCATATCGCGGAAGCAAGCCTGGACGGATTGCTGGCCGACTTTGGGGTCAGCTCCATGCAGCTGGACACAGCGCACAGAGGATTTAGTTTTCAGGCGGACGGGCCACTCGACATGCGGATGGATCCGCGGAGGGGCGCGACCGCCGAACAAGTGGTAAACCAGGCCGACGAAAAAGTTCTCGCCGACCTGATTTACGAATTCGGAGAGGAAAGGAGATCGCGGAGATTTGCCAGAGCCATTGTCAGGGCGCGGCCGATCAGGACCACGGCACAACTAGCCAAAGTCCTATCGGCCGCCGCCCCGGCGATGAAATCTGAGCGAGGCCGCCATCAAATCCATCCCGCGACCAGGATTTTCCAGGCGCTCCGAATTTACGTGAATGCTGAGCTGAACGAGATCGAGGCGCTGTTGCAGGCGGCGCCCAGGCTGCTGAAGCCGGGTGGAAGGCTGGTGGTGATCAGCTTTCACTCGCTCGAAGACCGGCTGGCAAAAGATGCCCTGCGCGAAGGCGCGCGGGAAGGGATTTTTGAAGTGCTTACCCGCAAGCCAGTGACGGCGAGCGAAGAAGAGACGGATCGCAACCCGCGGGCCCGCAGCGCTAAATTGCGGGCGGCAGAGAGAACCGAAAAGCAGCAGGAAGGCAGTACGGAAAGTTAAGCGGCAAACAAATCAGGCAGGCATCCCAGGGCGGACGGAAAAATGGCAACGCAGACAATCCCGGCATACGAACTCAACCAGGCATCGCGGCGGTACAACCAGCAGGTAGCGGACCGGAACCTCTATCTATTTGCCGCCCAGCAGCGCGCTCGGCGCGGGCCCACCCCCGAAGTTTTCTATGCTAAGCGGCTGGATAATTCCCGCCTGGTCAAGGCCGCTGATCCGGTGCGCGTGCGCGAGATGCGTACCTTTACCGCGGCAATGACGGTGTTGTTTGTGATCGTAATGTTTTATGGCTTGCAGCACTTCAGCGCCATTGAATATGGATACAAGGTGGAATCAGAGAAGCAGCAGCGCACCATGCTTGAGGAGCAGAACCGAGAGCTGCGGCTGGCTGAAGCACAACTTTGCGATCCGCACCGGATCGATCAAATGGCCCGCAAGCTGGGACTGGACGCGCCGCGGCCAGGCCAGGTGGTTCGTGGCGACAACGTGTTTGATCCCAACGCACCGGTGGTGGCGCAAGCATCGCCGATGCGGCTTGGACGATAGATTTGGTTTTGTTGCACTTTCACCTTGGTGCCGTAAGTAGTACCGCGAAAAATCGGGTATCCCGCTCTGCGCGAAGGGTGGGATACGCAAAGGTGTGTACGAGATTCCCGCATGGGAACATCAAGCGCCACTGTCCATCGCTCTGAGCTGGTGAGAGATTCAAACTAGCGCGAGACGTGTAACTTCCGCATGGCAGGTGCAGTTGAAGCAGTTTTCTTTCTTTCGCCAACCAAAGCGCACTGATCCGCGGGCTCAGCGGGCCGGCGATTCGAGCCGCGTGGCTGCCGGCACGGTACATCGCCGCCTCGGCCTGCTCCATATTTCGCTTTTCTTCGTTTGCTGGCTCTGTTTGATTTGTGGCCGCCTGGTCTGGCTGCAGGTGTTACATCACAAGGATTTTGTGGACCGTGCCGCCAGGCAGCAGCAGCGCACCTTTGAGGTCGCGCCCCGGCGCGGCATACTCTACGATCGCAATCTGCATGAGCTGGCCATGACGGTGCTGGCCGACTCGGTCTACGCAGTGCCTTCGGAGATTGCCGACCGGCAGGATCCAGATGGAGACGCCAAGCGTCACGCGCTTGCCGTCGCTTTGGCCAAAGTGGTGCACACGGACCCCACCGACCGTTTCACTACCGCGCATCAGATTGAGGCTCGGCTGAACGCCTCGAGAAACTTCGCCTGGATCGCGCGCAAGCTTGATCCGGCAGAGATCGCGCGCGTGAAAGCGCTGAATCTCAAGGGTGTGTATTTCCAAAAGGAGTTCAAGCGCTTCTATCCCAACAGCCAACTTGCCGCCCAGGTTCTGGGATACGTGGGCACCGATGACAATGGCCTGGGTGGAATGGAGCGCAAGTTCGATCGCGATCTGCATGGCGTTCCTGGCCGCATGCTTACTGCGCTCGATGCCCGCCGGCACGTGCTGGATAGCCAGGAGCGTGAGCCTGATCCCGGAAAAAATCTGGTTCTCACCATCGATGAAAATATTCAGTTCATGGCCGAGCGCGCACTCGATGCGGCGCTCGAACGCACCCATGCCCTCAATGGCACCGTCGTGGTCCAGGATCCGCAGACCGGTCAGATACTCGCGCTGGCCATTCGCCCCACCTTCAACCCCAACGACTTTCGCCATGCCACCACCAGCCTGCTCAAAAACCATGCGGTGACCGATGTGTATGAGCCGGGTTCCACGTTCAAGCTGGTGACCTATTCGGCGGCGCTGGAGCAAAAGGTCACCAACCCTGACCAGTTGATCGATTGTCAGGGAGGCAAGATGGAACTGGCGGGGAGGATCATTCACGACAGCCATCCCAACTACGTGCTGACCGTCTCCCAGGCGCTGGCGGAATCGAGCGATGTGGCGGCGGTGAAACTGGCGCTGCGTATGGGCTCGGAAAAGTTCAACCAATACGTTCACGACTACGGCTTTGGTTCGCGCAGCGACATTGAGTTACCCGCTGAGACGCGAGGCTTGCTCAGACCCACCCGCCGCTGGTCCGGATCGAGCATCGGCTCCATCGCCATAGGGCAGGAAGTTGGGGTGACGCCCATCCAGCTGGTCACCATGGTTTCCACCATCGCCAACGGCGGTGTCTACCTGCCGCCTCACATCCTCTTGCAATCCGGAGATGGGGCATCGGGCAAGCCAAAGGCGGCTGCCTTCCATCCCCAGGGAGAGCTGCCCGATCCGCTGCCCCCAGGCGCGCACCGCGTGATCTCAACCATGACCGCCGCCCAGATGCGCAAGATGATGGAGGGAGTGGTCTTATTTGGTACAGCGAAGAATGTTGCCCGGCTGAATGGCTACACTTCCGGAGGCAAGACTGGGACGGCGCAGAAAATCGATGTGGCGACGCACCGCTATTCCAAGACCAAGTACATCGCTTCGTTCGTCGGCATAGCGCCAGTAAACAATCCCGCGATCAGCGTGGCAGTGATCATCGATTCTCCCGAAGGCAATCACTATGGCAACGTCAACGCGGCGCCGGTCTTCCGCGAAGTGGCGCAGGAAGTACTCGAATACCTGGGCGTCCCCCACGATACCAATCTCATCCCGCAGACCGACCTGGCCCAAGCCCAGCCTGGGCCTGAGTTGGATGACGCGCCACCGGAGCACACCGGCGATCTCGACGCGCTCTTTGCGGAGGTCAACAATCTGCCTGCGGATGATCCGCTTCGCGGAAACGCGAATGGCCAGCAGCCAGTGCCTTCCGCAGCCAACGAGCTGGGGTCGGCTGCGGAGCCGGCGGTTGCCGCGCCGCCGCCGCCCGCAATGCCCGCGCCCGTGATCGCGGCCCATCCTGCCGAGCCGAAAAAAGAAACGCCTTCGTTTGAGGCCACCTTCGCTGCCGCGCAAGAACCTCATGTCGCCGGCCATGGCATCGTGGTCAATGCCGCGGACCGCGTCGGGGTTCCATCGTTTCTCGGTGAACCCTTGCGTGTGGCGGTCGAGACCGCCGGAACGGCTGGCCTGGCCCTGCAGATTGTAGGCAGCGGCATAGCCCGGGAGCAGGTTCCCGCACCCGGAAGCATGGTGCCCCCCGGTACCGAAATCGTGGTCCGTTTCACTCGCTAGGACCGCTCATCCCTTAGACTGTGACACATGGGACGCGAAGCCACATGCCACTGTAAGTGGGGCGCTGAGGAAGCTGACTGCAAGGTGCTCCTCGAAGGCAGCGAGCTGATCCTCCGACTCGGCATGCGCCGGCGGGTTCCCCTGTCTGCATTGGCCGGAGTTGCGGCGCGCGGCAGGAAGCTGGTCTTCAAGGCAGGACAGGATCGCGTAGAACTCGAACTGGGCCCGGAAGTAGCTCAGCGCTGGGCGAAAGCCATAGCATCTCCACCTCGTAGCCTGGCCGGCAAGCTGGGAATTTCACCTACCACCAAACTCTCAGTCATGGGCGAAGTGCAAAGCGAAGAGCTAAAGAAAGCCATCTCTGAAGCGAGCGCTGCGCGCGGAAGAGAAGTTGACCTGACCCTGATCTGTGTCAATCTGCAATCGGAGCTGGATCAATACTTTGCAGGTCAGACCTGCAGTGGTCCCTTATGGGTCGTCTACCCCAAAGGGGCAAACAGTAGCGTGAAAGAATCGGCATTGCGAGAGCTTCTTCGCAGCCGCGGGTTCATCGACACCAAAGTGGCGTCGGTGTCGGCGAAGCTCACAGCCCTTCGCTTCGCCAAGCGTAACAGCCCCAACTAAAGGCTTTATCCATCACGATAAAAGGAACTATAAAAGTGGAGCTGGATCTCGTTTTGCTCGACGTGGATCTCAAAAGACGTGCGGGCCCAAATCCTGCGGTGACGGGCGTCGAGTATGACTCGCGGCGAGTGCGCGAAGGCTCGCTCTTCGTAGCCTTTCGCGGCGGCACCACGGACGGCAATCGCTACATTCCCCAGGCGGTCGCGCAAGGCGCGTGCGCCATCGTTACTGACTCCGCCGCTGGCTTCGCCGCCGCAACTGCCTATCCAGACATCGCCGCGATCGAAATAGCCCACGGGCGGCGTGCGCTCGCTGCCATTGCGGCAAACTTCTTCGCTCATCCCGAAGCGCAGCTCAAACTCAGCGGTGTAACCGGAACCAACGGCAAGACGACCACCGCATTTCTGCTTGAGGCGATGCTGCGCCATTGCGGGCGCAAGACCGTCCTCGCCGGTACCATCGAGTATCACGCGGCAGGCCGAATCTTTCCCGCGCCCCACACCACGCCCGAGTCGCGCGACCTGCTGGAGCTGTTTCGCGAAGGCGTGGACGGCGGCGCGACCGAGGCCGTGATGGAGGTGTCCTCGCACGCTCTTCACCAGGAACGGATTTCCGGTCTGCATTTCGACGTAGCCATCTTCACCAACCTCACTCGCGACCACCTCGACTATCACGGCAGCATGGAAAACTACTTCGCCGCCAAACGTAAACTCTTCGAGAACGCGCCCCGGGTTGCCATTCTCAACCAGGACGATGCCTACGGAGCCAGTTTGAAAACCGACGCGCGCGCTGAGCTGGTATACACCTACGGGTTGCGCCAGGGGGACTTCCGCGCCGACCGGCTACAGATGGAGCCTTCCGGCATGCGCTTCGCCATGATCACCCCTCAAGGAGAAGTGCCCATCGTCACCCGCCTCACTGGAGGAGTGAACGTCTACAACCTGCTGGCTGCGGGCGCCGCAGCCATGGCCCGCGGTCTGACCCTCGACGAGGTTGCTCAAGGCGCGGCGTCGCTCAACTTCGTGCCCGGTCGATTTCAGTCTGTCGATTGTGGGCAGAATTTTGCCGTGGTGGTCGACTACGCCCACACTGACGACGCCTTGCGCAATATCATCGCAGTAGCCCGTGAGTTTGTGAGCCACAGAGGCGGCCGGGTGATCACCATGTTCGGCTGCGGCGGCGATCGTGATCGCAGCAAACGTCCCCTGATGGGCCAGGCGGCTGGATCGGGCAGCGATGTGGTGGTGGTCACTTCCGACAATCCGCGAGGAGAAGACCCGTTGGCAATCATCGAGCAAGTACTCCCGGGGTTGAGCAGCACTTTGGCCACGGTCATCGTCGAGCCAGATCGTCATCACGCTATTGAATTGGCCATTGCCCAGGCACAGCCGGGCGACCTGGTACTTCTGGCCGGTAAAGGACACGAAAAAACGCAAACCATCGGCGACCGGGTGATACCGTTCGATGATGTGGCCATCGCAAGCCAGGTATTGCGGGCCCGGGAAAGAAGCCGATGAAGCTGCAACTGCAAGACATCGCGGCTTGGATGGGAGCCGAGCTCAGGCCTCGAGAAGGCGACCCGCCTCAGGAGCAGGCAACTGGATATTCCATCGATACCCGCACGCTGGTGCCGGGCGACCTGTTTTTCGCCATCCGCGGTGAGCGTTATGACGCTCATGACTTTGTCGCCGCTGCGTTCGAGCGCGGTGCTCGCGCCGCGGTCGTTGCGCGCAGCAAGGTGACGGATCTTCTCGACCTGGCTCATACCCACCCCCTTCTGATCGTTGACGATCCGCTGATCGCGTTGCAGACGCTGGCCACCGCGGTGCGCAGGCATTGGAATAAGCGCGTGATCGGGGTGACCGGCAGCGCAGGCAAGACCACCACCAAAGAGGCGGTTGCGGGAGTTCTGGGAGCGCGCTTCGCGGTTCTTAAGTCGCAGGGAAACCTCAACAATGAATTCGGCATGCCTTTGCAACTGCTGAAACTGGAGCCGGAGCATGAGGTTGCGGTGATCGAGATGGGGATGTCGCATAGCGGCGAAATTGCCGCGCTGGCTCGCATCGCTCACCCCGATTGGGGGGTCATCACCAACGTCGGTAGTGCTCATGCCCAGAATTTTCCTGATGGCGTGGCTGGGATCGCGCGCGCTAAATATGAGCTGGTACAAAGCCTGCCCGCTTCCGGCGTCGCAATCCTCAATTGCGACGACCCTTATGTGGGGCAGTTCGGGCGCGACTTTCACGGGCGCTCTATCTATTTCGGCATGGGTCCTTGCGCCGATCCCCGCGCAGAAAAGATCGAGGAGCTTGGCGCAGCGGGTGTGCGGTTTCACGTCACGGCCGGCCCAGAGCAGGCAACGGTGACGTTGGCGCTCCTTGGCCGGCATAACATCTGGAACGTGATGGCAGCGATTGCGGCTGGCGTCGAAGCGGGCATTCCGCTGGCCGATTGCGTCGCCGCCGCCGGCAGGTTGCAGCCTCCGGACAAGCGCGGCGAGGTGCTGCACATCGGCGATGCCACGGTCATCAATGACTGCTACAACTCCAATCCGGAAGCGCTCAAGTCCATGATCGCGACTCTTGCGTCCATGCCGGCCAAGCGGCGCATCCTGGTGGCCGGCGAGATGTTGGAACTGGGTCCGCAGTCCGCTGCCTTGCACCGCGAGTGCGGTCGAGTTGCAGGCGAAAGCGGCATCGACCTGGTCGTCGGAGTACGGGGAAACGCCCAATATATTGTGGATGCCGCGCGAGAGGCTGGAGCCCTGGCCATCTTTCTCGCCTCGCCGCTCGAAGCCGGCGAGTGGCTGAAAGCGGAGCTAAGAGCAGGCGATGCCGTACTGCTCAAAGCCTCGCGTGGTGTCGGCCTCGAGCAAGCGCTGCGTCTTCTGAAGGATTAGCAGCGCGACAACGCAAGCGAAACAGCAGGTCGCTCCACTACGCTACGCTCCGGGATGACAATTCTGTTGCAGGAACCATTTCCCGTGCCCCCAATGAATTGTCATCCCGGAGCGTAGCGTAGTGGAGCGACCTGCTCTTTCGCTTGCGTTGTTCCCACCTCCTTTAGTAAGCGGCATCCACGCTAGTTGCCGCTGTGGTTCGCGTCGAAAAGCAGCGCAGACATGCGCATGAACGACTGTAAGATAGCCACAAGCGGATGGCGGAGGAAGTTTGCTTTACTGGCTCCTTTATCAAAAACTTTTTCCCTACTTCAGACCCTTCCGTATCTTTCGGTATCTGACGTTTCGCACCGCTTTTGCCAGTCTCACCGCTATGCTCATCGCCCTGCTCATTGGGCCGTTCGTGATTGAGAAGCTGCGCGAGTTTCAAATCGGCCAGTACATCCGCGAAGACGGTCCCAAGGACCATCAGAAAAAGGCCGGCACCCCAACCATGGGCGGCGTGCTCATCTGTATCGCCATCCTTCTGCCTACGCTGCTATGGAGCGACCTGGCCAACCCCTTCGTCTGGCTGGTGATGTGTTCCACGCTGGCCTTCGGCGCGATCGGCTTTGCCGATGACTACATCAAAGTCATTCAGCGGCGGAGTCTCGGCCTTACCGCTGCGCAAAAAATGGGCCTGCAGATCATCACCGGAGTGGCCATTGCCCTGGTGCTGCTGGCCATGCGTAGTGAGGGCACCTATTCCACCCATCTCATGGTGCCGTTTCTCAAGCGCTTTCGCCCCGATCTCTCCATACATATCCTGGGTGCGATTCCCCATCTGGGCGTAATCGCCTTCCTGCCCTTCGTTATCTTCGTCACCCTGATCATCGTCGGATCGAGCAACGCCGTGAACCTTACCGACGGACTGGACGGCCTGGCCATCGGTTGCACCATCATCGCCGCCGCGGCGCTCACCGCGCTCACCTACGTCAGCGGCAATGCCGTCTTTTCCGACTACCTCGAGCTGCAGCGCATGCCCATGGTCGGCGAAGTCACCGTCTTCTGCGGAACCATGGTGGGCGCCAGCATCGGCTTTCTCTGGTACAACGCGCACCCCGCCGAAGTGTTCATGGGCGATGTAGGCTCGCTCGCCCTGGGGGGTGCCATCGGTACCGTGGCGGTAGTCATCAAGCAGGAGCTGCTACTGCCATTCATCGGCGGCATCTTTGTGCTCGAGGCGATCAGCGTCATTCTCCAGGTAGGCAGCTATAAACTGCGCAAAAAGCGTATCTTCAAAATGGCGCCGCTGCATCATCATTTCGAGCTGATGGGGTGGTCGGAGTCGAAAGTCATCGTGCGCTTTTGGATCGCCGCCCTGGTGTTTGCGCTCTTGGCCCTCACCACCCTGAAACTACGTTAACCACTGGACCGCCGCATGCAACTAAAAGGAAAAAAGGTACTGGTCGTTGGCCTCGGCAAATCGGGCCTTGCCGCAGCCCTCTTTCTGCGCCGCCGCGGCGCCCAGGTCACCGTCTCCGATTTGCGCAGTGCCCAGGCCCTGAGCAAAGAGATCCCCTCCTTGCTGGAGGCGGGTATCTCGGTCGAAGCCGGAGGTCATGGGCTGCTGACCTTTCGCCGCCAGGACCTGATTGTGGTCTCCCCGGGCGTGCCGTTGTCCACGCCGGAGTTGGTTCAGGTGCGTACCCTGGGCTTGCCCATCATCGGCGAGTTGGAACTGGCCGCGCGTTTCCTCAAGGGAGATGTGCTGGCGATTACCGGCTCCAACGGAAAAACCACCACCACCACCCTGTGCGGCGAGATCTTCTCCGCCGCCGGCTTGAAGACCCTGGTCGCCGGAAATATTGGCCTGCCGGTCATTGAGGTAGTCGATCAGAGTGCCGCCGGTGCGTGGTCGGTACTCGAAGTTTCCAGCTTTCAGCTCGAGACCACAGAGAGCTTTCACCCCCGGGTCGCTGTGATTCTGAACATCACCCCTGACCATCTGGACCGGCATGGCACCTTCGAAAACTATGTCGCGATGAAAGAAAAGATATTCGCCAACCAGACCGGAGAAGACTATCTGATACTCAACGGCGATGATCCGGTCGTCCAGCAGGCTGCCAGCCGCACGCGGTCGCAGGTCTTGTGGTTCAGCCGCAGCAAAATTGTCCGCCGCGGATCCTTCCTCATGGACGGCATGGTGATGTTTCGCCCATCGGAGCAAAGTAAGCCGATACCGGTGCTTCCCCTGGCCGAGATTACGCTCAAGGGCGAGCACAATATCGAGAATGTGCTGGCCGCGGTTTGCGCGGCCTGCGTGGTGAAGATACCGGCTGAGGTCATTGCGCGTACGGTGGAGTCCTTCCATGCGGTTGAGCACCGGCTTGAATTCGTAGCCACCATCCATGGCGTCGATTACTACAACGATTCCAAGGCCACCAACGTGGACGCCACTTCGAAGGCCATTGCCTCGTTTCCCGGAAACATTCACCTGATCCTTGGCGGCAAAGACAAGAACTCCGACTACACTCAGCTGAATGCGTTGCTGCGGGCGCGGGTCAAAGCGGTTTACACCATCGGCTCGGCGGCGGAAAAAATCGAAGGTCAGATTACCGGCGTCACCCGGGTGATTCGAGCCGGCACGCTCGAGGCGGCTGTCGACCAGGCAGCAGGCCAGGCGGTAGCAGGTGATGTGGTGCTGCTGGCGCCCGCCTGCTCCAGCTTCGACCAGTTCGAAAACTACGAAGAGCGGGGAAGAGTCTTCAAGCAGGCGGTGATGGCCCGTCGTGGAGCAAACGAAGGAGCAGGTGTATGGCAAAGCGCGTAGGGGTCGACAAATGGCTCTTCGGCGTAACTGTCCTGCTGGTCTTCATCGGTTTGTTAATGGTCTTTAGCGCTTCCGCGGTGATGGCTGAGGACCGCTATGGTTCGCCCTATACCTTTGTGAGCAAGCAGGCTGGCTGGGCGGTCCTCGGCCTGTTGACCATGATCGTGCTCATGCGCATCGATTACCGCAGATTCAACCGGCCGATCGTCGTCTTTCCAGCGGTTGCGGTGACCACGCTGCTATTGCTGGGCGTCTTTCTCCTTCGCGACTCGCACAACACCCATCGCTGGATCCGCTTCGGAGGCTTCTTTTCTTTTCAGCCATCGGAGATTGCCAAACCGGTTCTGGTGTTGTTTTTGGCCTGGTTTCTGCAGGACAAGCTGGATTCCATTCGAGACTGGCGTAATACGCTCATGCCGGCGGCCCTGCCCAGCCTGGTGTTTCTGGTACTCATCGTCAAGGAGCCCGATCTCGGCACGGCGCTGGTCTGCGCAGCGGTAACCGGACTAATGTTTTATCTCGCAGGGGCGGAAACAAAATACTTCGGCTATGCCGTGCTCGCCGCCGCGCCCGTGCTCTACTTCCTGCTCTTCCGCGTGCCTTGGCGCCGGGCGCGCATGCTCGCCTTTCTAAATCCGGAAACAGATCCGCAGGGCTCCGGCTTCCACACCATCCAGTCGCTGATCGCGGTGGGCACTGGTGGGATCCGTGGGCTCGGCTTTATGGAAGGCCGTCAAAAGCTCTTCTATTTGCCCCAGCCACATACCGACTTCATCTTTGCCAATATTGCCGAGGAGCTGGGACTGATTGGCGCGTTGGCAATTATCGCCTTGTTCGTCGCCCTTGGATTTCGAGGGCTGCGGGCGGCGAGTCTCTCTAAAGATGTGTTCGCGCGCTTTCTGGCTTTTGGCATCACCGCGACCATTCTCATCCAGGCCTTTTTCAACATCAGCGTGGTGCTCGCGCTCGTCCCGACCAAGGGCATTACGCTGCCCTTTATCTCTTCCGGCGGCACGTCTTTGTTCATCACGCTGGCGAGCATCGGTGTGCTGTTGAGTCTCACCCGGGAGATCGACTGACGGGCATGCGGGTCATGATTGCCGGCGGCGGCACTGGCGGTCACGTCATTCCTGCCCTCGCTATCGCCGGCGCGCTGAAATCCGCATATCAGGCAGAAGTCTGTTTTATCGGGACCGCCAGGGGAATGGAGACGCGCCTGGTGCCGCAGGCTGGCTACGCTCTCGAGCTTATCGATGTCGGCCAGCTCAACCGTGTCAGCCTCGCTACGCAACTCAAGACGCTGGTCGCACTGCCCCGCGGCATCTTGCACTGCCTGGGTCTTTTGCGCCGCTGGCAACCGCAAGTGGTGGTCGGCGTGGGCGGTTATGCTTCCGGGCCGGCCATGCTGGCGGCGCTGCTGCGACGCGTGCCTACTTTAGCCTTTGAGCCGAATGCCGTGCCCGGTATGGCAAACCGGCTGATCGGGAAGCGTATCAGCGCGGCCGCGGTCAACTTTGCTCCTACGGTGTCTTACTTCCGCAATGCCGAGGTCACCGGCATTCCCGTGCGGGCCGAGTTCTTCGGGCTCGTACCCCGGCCGGCGGAAAGCGCGCCCCGGTTGCTGGTCATGGGTGGGAGCCAGGGTGCAAGGGCGTTAAACCAGAGAATGCCGGAGATTGCCAGGGCGCTGCTGGACGCTGTCCCGGGCCTCACCATCCTGCACCAGGCCGGAGCCCGTCACGCCGAGACGACGGAAGCAGCCTACGCAGCCAGCGGCGCACCTGCGGACCGTTGGCGGGTCCAGGCCTTTCTCGAAGACATGCCACAGCAATTTGCCGCCTCGGATCTGATTCTTGCCCGCAGCGGGGCCAGCACCGTCGCGGAGCTGGCAGCCAGCGGCAAACCTTCGCTCCTGGTGCCCTTTCCCCAGGCCGCGGACGATCACCAGCGAAAAAACGCTGAAGTTTTGGTTGAAGGTGGAGCAGGCATCATGCTGCTGGAACAGGATATGACTGGGCCGAAGTTGCTGGATGCGTTGTCCAGCCTGCTCAGAAATCGTGAGCAGTTGTACTCCATGGCAACCCAGGCACGAACCTTTGCGCACCCCCAAGCGGCGGCGAGAATCGCCGAAATGGTCGCCGCGCTTGCAACGCCATAAACGCCTGATACATGTGACCTGCAAAACCAACCCCAAAAGAAGACGGCTGGCGAAATCGCCAGCCGTCTCTCGTGGATCGTTCTTACAAGTTACCGGTGTCCACCGCCACCACCGCCGTGTCCACCGCCGCCGAACCCGCCTCCGCCGTGGAATCCACCGCCACCACCACCGCCGTGAAATCCACCGCCGCCACCACTGAAGCCGCCGCTAGGACCGTGGAAGCCACCGGCTGTGCCGCCCGCGAATGCGTGTCCGCCGCCTGCATAGCCAGCCCCACCGTGGTTAAAGCTGTTGCCGGTTCGAGCGTAGCCAACTCCACCGCGATAGCCTACGCCACCGTGATAGCCGCCACCGTAGTACCCGCCTCGGCCATAGTATCCGCCGCGACCCCAGTACCCACCGCGTCCCCAGTAACCGTGATACCAGGGGCCGGCGCCTATGAAGATTCCGCCGACAAACCAGCTCGGTCCATAGTAGCCATATGGGGCGCACGCATAGGGGTAATAAGGGTAGTAGCCCCAGGAGCAAACAGGAGCAGGATACCCATAACCGTAATCCCCATACCCGGGACCAACCCCGATCCCTACACCTATCTGAGCGTTGGCAGGAGCGGAGAGCAACGCTGCGGGAATTATCAGTGCTCCGAGCAGCAGGAAATATCTTAGAACTTTCATTTTGGACCTCCGCGCCAAGGCATCATGCATTGCGTAACCAACCGCTTTGGCGATATCCGAGCACTCCTGGTTATCTTGGGGGTGCCTACTACTTGAAACAACATTTTCTCTTTAAAGTTGCGCGCTTACGAGGGCCTTGGCAAGCAAATTGACACTCGCAACCTCACCTGGGCCCCAAATCATTCGCTATATATTAGATGCGCTGCCCACATAAGGGGAAGCAGCACCTTCCGGCTGTTACAGTAGGTGGGAGTGAGCCTCACCAGCCTGCCCTCCCCAACTATGTTTGCGAAAGCGCAACGCGTTCATTTCATTGGCATTGGTGGCATTGGAATGAGCGGCATCGCCGAGATTCTGTTGACCCTGGGCTACGCCGTTTCCGGCTCCGACCTGCGCCAATCCAACATCACTGACCGACTGGTTACCCTTGGCGCAACCGTTTTTGAGGGGCACGCAGCGGCCAACGTGGTTGGTTCCGGGGTGGTGGTGACCAGCTCCGCCGTCCATGAGCAAAACCCCGAAGTAGTGGAGGCGCGGCAGCGGAAGATCCCCGTCATCCAGCGGGCCGAGATGCTGGCCGAGCTCATGCGGCTCAAATACGGCATCGCGGTGGCGGGAATGCATGGCAAGACCACGACCACATCCATGATTGCGACCGTGCTGGCCGCCGGTGGACTCGATCCGACCGTGGTGGTCGGTGGCCGGGTGGATGCCCTGGGGTCGAACGCCCGTTTAGGAAAATCGCAATATCTGGTAGCCGAGGCCGACGAAAGCGACCGCTCCTTCCTCAAGCTTTCGCCCATTCTCTCCGTGGTGACCAATCTCGATCGCGAACACATGGATTGCTATCGCGACATGGAAGACGTGGAGGCAGCCTTCCTCGAATTCATGGAGCGGGTTCCGTTTTACGGCGCCTGTACAGCCTGTATCGACAACCCTCTGCTCGCCGCGCTGTTACCGCGAGTGCAGCGGCGGGTGTTCACCTATGGCATGTCTCCGCTGGCCGACTATGTGCTGCGCATGCTTCCCCCTGCGGACGGGGTACGATCGCGCTTTGAGGTGGCTGCCGGCGGGCTGGTGCTCGGCCCCTTTTCTTTGAACGTGCCCGGCCGGCACAATGTGCTGAATGCAACCGCCGCGGTAGCCATTGGCTCTCAGCTCGAGGTGTCGTGTGAAGACATCGCGCACGGGCTTAGCGGCTTTCGCGGAGTGGATCGACGCTTTCAGTTAAAGGGCTGCGCTCGCGGCGTGAATGTGGTCGACGATTATGGCCATCACCCAACCGAAATCCGCGCCACTCTAAGCGCGGCGCGCGAGTCAGGTTATCGCCACGTGCACGTGATCTTTCAGCCGCACCGCTATACCCGCACCCGGGACCTGATGGCCGAGTTCGCGACCGCCTTCGACGAGGCCGACACCGTCCAGGTACTGGACATCTACGCAGCCAGCGAAGAGCCCATCGCCGGCGTCGACGCGCCTGCGCTGGTCCGTGCCGTGGGCCGTAAAGAGGTCCAGTATGCGGCTTCTTTCGAGGAGGCGGTAAACCGGACCGTAGCCCAGGCCGTCGATGGCGACGTCATCTTGACCTTAGGTGCGGGGAGCGTGTCGCAGGCAGCCGGCATGGTGCTCGAAGCTCTGGCCAAATCTTGATTTTTCCGCAGATTGACCAATCCCGGGTGCCGGGTGCCCCATATCTCGCTCGTTTTTCGCGAGATGTGGGATACCACGACTCTTAACGTCTGGTTTTTCAAGCCCGCAGATCGAGCGAGATATGGGCACCCGGGATTGGTTGCTGGTCAATCTGTGCTCCGGAAGGCGTCTGCCAACAGGCGAATAGCTTCCGGTAAGTCGCGCTCCGAGCTCGCAGTAAAGCAAATGCGGAAGCAATTCTCATCCACCTGTCCGGCGAAAAACGCGCGCCCCGGCGCAACACTTGCCCCCGTCTCCTGCGCTCGCAGCAGGACCACCTCCATATCGACCGGACGACGCCATCTGCACCAGATGTAAAGTCCTCCCAGAGGAATAGAAAAATCAAGCTCATCGGTGGAGAAATTTTGCCGCAATGAGTTCACGGCAATCTTTTGCAAACCCGCATGCGTCGCCTGCAGACGTGGGAGGTGATCATCGAAGACGCCGTTCTCCAAAAGCTCGGCCAAAGTAAGTTGCAGCAGGCCTTCGCTAAACAGGTTAGCGCGCATCTTGATCAGTGACAGTTGCTTGACCATGTGGGGAGGAGCCGCAATCCAGCCCAGGCGCAAACCAGGCGCAAGCACCTTGGAGAAAGTGCTCAGATAGATGACCACGTTGTGCCTATCCATCTGATAGAGCGAAGGCGGCGCCGCTCCCTGCAGCCGGGTTCTGGAGTAGACATCATCCTCGATGATAGGCACCCGGTAACGTGCGGCCAATCCAAGCAAATTCACCCGCTGCTCTTCGTCCATGGTTCGCGCGGTTGGGTTGTGATAAGTGGGCATGGTGAAGATGAACTTCGGCTGGTAAGCGATCAAGAGCCTTTCCAGTACCTCAGCGGACCACTCAGCCGTGTCCCATTCCACCAGCCGTGCTCCCGCCGCTTGCAGAGCCTGGATGGCTCCGGGAAATGTCGGCCGGTCGATGATGACGCGGTCGCCCGGCTCGATCAGGCATCGTGCCAGCAGGTCGATGCCTTCCTGAGCCCCAGCCACAATCAGGATGTGGCTGCTCTCCACCTCGTCCAACGCGGCAATGGCGCGCCGCAAACGCGGTTGACCCTCCGTAGGCGCAATCGCCATCGCCAGCAGAGCATCGTTGGCCAATACTTTGTTCACGGCTTTGCGAAACGGTGCCAGAGGAAAACAACTAAGTGCCGGTGTGCCCGCCGAAAGCCGGTAGCGCAAATTTGGCAGCCGGCTCTGTGCCAGCATCTCGAGCACCGGCTCATCCAGCAGGTGTGCCTGGCGGGATATCTTGTTGCTCCACTCAATCGGATTCTCTGCCGGTTCGGCGGGGGAGACGAATGCCCCGCGATGGGGAACCCGCCGAATCACTCCCCGCTTCTCCAACACCCCGTAAGCTGAGGTCACTGTGTTACGGCTGAGACTGAGTTGTGCGGCCAGCACCCTCTCGCTGGGCAGACGATCGCCGGGCAGAAGCCGGCCGAGAGCGATCTGTTGCTCTATATCTCGTGCTACTTGGGCAAGAAGAAGATCACCCTTCCCTCGCACTAGATGCAAGCGATTGGCGCTGGGTTTATGTTTCTGCTCGCGCTTCTTCGTTCCGGTTACAAGTGTGGTAGCCACAATCAGGCCTGCGTATTAATAGTAACCGAGCGTGGTCCAGTTATTGTCGGTGGTTGGTCGGTGTGGGTAATGAGACGATACGTGACGCCTGTCACATTCTTCCGCGAGCCAATTCGACTAGATTGAACCTGGGATGTGTTGTTCTGATGCTCTATGGAACGAGCGATACCGAGGAGTTCAAAAACCGTGCGCGGTTTGTGATTCTGTTTGCCACGGGAGTCGTCCTGCTTCTCACTGTTGTGTGGCTCGCCCGGATTATCCTGCTGCTGCTATTTGCGGCGACCCTCTGCGCCTTGATGCTGGCAACTGCGACGGACTGGACACACGCAAAGTTCAAGGTCCCTAGGAGCCTCGCGCTGGCATTGGTGGCAGTCGCTGGAGGCGGTTTAATCGCGCTCGGCATCTGGTTGCGGGGCCCGGAGATAGCAGAACAATTTGCAAGATTGCAGGTCGACCTCCCGCTTGCCGCGCGCAAGCTACTCCTACAACTCCACGCGACCGAGTGGGGGCGATGGCTGCTTGCTCGGTTCAGCGACCATGCCCAACAACCCGGTGGACTTGGCTTCGCCATGTCGCGGATCGGCGGAATCGTGTTGAGCAGCGCAACCGCCATCACCGGACTCGTCATCGTCAGCATGGCGAGTCTCTATTTTGCCGCGGAACCAGATTCCTATCTGCGTGGACTAGAGCGACTGGTGCCGCATTCCTGCTGGGGGCGTTTTGAACTTTGCCTCAAACGTGCGACGCAGCAACTGCGCTCGTGGCTCCTGGCCAAGCTAGTCTCCATGATTGCGGTGGGTCTGCTGGTCTCCATCGGTCTATGGATTCTTGGCGTTCCGCTTTGGGGAACATTGGGGATCATTACAGCCTGTTTAACCTTCATTCCCAATGCAGGCCCAATCCTCTCCGCGATCCCCGCCGGTTTGTTGGCCTTTGCTATCAGTCCCACGAAAGGATTACTCACAATCCTGCTGTATTTTGGCGTTCACTTTATCGAGGGAAACTTCGTTACTCCGCTCGCCGAAAGGCAGATCGTAAACTTGCCCCCTGGGCTGACGTTAGCTGTTCAACTCTTCCTCGCATCGGTCACTGGAGCTTTGGGCATAGCTCTCGCTGCACCCCTGACCGCCGCTGTTTCAGGAGTTGTCTTAAGCCTTTTACCGGAGGGAAATAGAACAGGTATTGAGAAGGCGCCCATCGAGCACACTTCAGCTTAGTGAACCTGTAGACAAGGCACGCTGCGTGATGTTGATCACAGAATGAAAAAGCGAAGATTCGTAGGATGAATCTGTTGACATTGTTTTGCCGCTATGACGACTCCTACCCAAATCGTATTGGCCACGGATTTCTCTCCTGCTGCGATGACAGCAGTGCCTGTAACGGTAAGTTTCGCTCGGCTCTTCAATGCAAAAGTAACGCTACTGCACGTCTTCCAATACGTGCCGAAGCATCGTCACAAAGTTCCGGTCGAGTGGATGGTCGAGATCATCCGAAGGGATGTCCGAAACAGACTGGCTGAGGCGAAGAGTATTCTTGAACAAGCAGGTGTGGAGAGGGAAGTGATGGTGCTCGAAGACGGCATTCCCTCGCAGCAAATCCTCACCTTTGTGCAGTCATGTGCAGCTCCGCTTCTGGTTATGGGAACCAACGCGGTGGGAGGCATGGAGCGATTGATCATTGGCTCCACAGCCGAAAAAGTGTTGCACCAGGAGTCTTGTCCGGTAGTAACGGTGGGTCCGCACGTCAGATCGGCTGCGCAAAATGACTTTCGATTTCGCAGGATTCTTTATGCTACGGATTTCAGCCCGGCTTCTCTAGCCGCTGTACCCTGCGTCGACCTGTTGCGGCAGTTCGCAGGAGCACATCTCCGAATCATCCACGTTTCGACAGATCACAGTGCAGGTGCGGACGAAGAGAACGAGCGGTTTGTAACGGTACGAAAGAGTCTTGGGGCGAAGGGAGACGAAGAATATGTAATCGTGCATGGAACGCAGATCGGCCAAACCGTGGTGCATGAGGTCGAGCAATATCCGGCGGATCTGCTGATTCTGGGCGTGAAACGTGCTTCCGCATTTGCTGCGCATGCCACCCCAGGAATTGCCTACCAGATCATTGCCGCCTCACCTTGTCCAGTCCTTACCGTCTCCTCGTGAAAATGCCCATGAGCCTGCCCACAGCACTGCCATCGCACGCCCCGGTGCGTCGATCAGGAGCGTTTGAGCAAGCGAGGGGCTCATGGGATCGCATTGCCGCGCTCATCGCTCTGATTGCGATCGCGCTGCACCTGCTGTCTCGATATGTGATCCACAACGCTGGTGTTATTCCGGTAGTGCCACTATGGATAGCCATCATCACAGGTGGTCTTCCCCTGCTTTACAACCTGACTCGGCAGATATGGAAGCGGCAATTTGGCGCGGACTTCCTCGCCGGCCTCTCCATCGTGACGGCCACGCTGATGGGTGAATGGCTGGTGGCGACGATCATCGTTTTGATGCTTTCCGGCGGCCAGGCGCTTGAGAAGTATGCCACGCGGCGTGCCTCTTCCGTGCTCAACGCCTTGGCCCGACGCACGCCAAGCATTGCCCACCGCATCTTGGACTCGGCTACATCTGATATCCCTGTAAACGAGATTCGCATCGGCGACCGCCTCATTGTCTTTCCGCACGAGATCTGTCCCGTCGACGGTACCGTTACTTCTGGGACCGGGACCATGGATGAATCATTCCTGACGGGGGAGCCATTCCGGATCCGGAAGACATCAGGCTCTCAGGTGATTTCAGGTGCGCTCAATGAAGATTCGGCGCTTACCATTCTTGCCGACAAACTCGCGGTGGATTCACGCTATGCACGCATCATGCAGGTGATCCGTGAGGCCGAGGAGAGTCCGCCTGAGATTCGCAGGCTGGCAGATCGTCTAGGGGCCGTTTATACACCCATTGCCGTTGTGATTGCCCTCGCCGGATGGTTGTTCAGCGGCCATGCTGAGCGCTTTTTGGCCGTGCTTGTAATCGCTACTCCTTGTCCTCTGCTTCTGGCAATTCCGATTGCGATTATCGGCGCCATTTCGCTTTCCGCCAAGCGGGGCATCGTGATCAAAAATCCAGTCGTTCTTGAGCGAGTCGGAGACGTTCGAACCATGCTCTTTGATAAGACAGGAACGCTCACCCACGGGGAGCCCGTCGTGACCGAGATCGTGTGCCTTTCCGGATCGAACACCGCGGAGGTCTTAGGTCTGAGCGCCAGTCTTGAACAATATTCAAAGCACCCACTGGCAGGCGCTATCCTGCGTGCTGCGGAAGAACAGAACATCTCTCTCGAAAATGTCGAGAACATCAGCGAAAAATCAGGCGAAGGGCTAAGTGGCCATGTCAGAGGGAGAAGCATTCTGGTTACAGGCAGGCGCAAGCTAAAACCAGAGTTGGCAGCAATGCTTCCCGCCAGTGTCTCAGGCATGGAATGCGTCGTCATTGTTAATGGGCAATTGTCAGGCCTGATACGCTTCCATGATCGCCCGCGCAAGGAAAGCAAGTCTTTCATTCACCATTTGACACCAAAGCACCATGTCAGACATTTGATGATCCTGTCCGGTGACCGTGATGTTGAGGTGCAGCATCTGGCCCAGATTGTCGGCATCGACGACGTTCGGTCGAACCTGACTCCCGAACAGAAACTCCAGATCGTGCGCGAGGAAACCGCAAAGGCATCAACCCTGTTTCTGGGGGACGGTATTAACGATGCGCCGGCCATGCTGGCGGCGACCGTGGGTGTTGCTTTCGGGCAAAATAGTGATATTACCGCTGAGGCAGCGGGAGCGGTGATTCTCGAGCCATCTCTGGGAAGGGTCGACGAACTGCTTCACATTGGAAAACGCATGCGCCGCATTGCCCTCCAGAGTGCAATTGGCGGAATGGTGCTCAGTTCTGCGGGTATGATTGCTGCAGCCCTTGGCTATCTGCCGCCCATCACTGGAGCCATCGGCCAGGAGGTCATCGATTTGCTCGCAGTGTTGAACGCTTTGCGCGCATCGATCCCAGGAAAAGAGCTACAGGATTTCTGAAATAGCCTGACCTCTCCGTGCCCGTTGCATCATCGAATAGGCAGGTGATGCCAGTCACAGCGTTATTCCAGTCCGGCTGATAGTGTTGGTCCGTCATGAAGTACGAGCTGAAGCTGCACCGTATCACGTTCGGGACACTCGCGATTGTGCTGATCGTATTTGTCACCTTTTTGTTGCACATCCGCCCGAGCTTAGCCGACGAACGGTTGGAGGTCATTGCCTCGCTCCTAGTTGTCGTCGTAGTGGCGGCGGCGTTGGCGAGCATGGGCATGATTGAAGGGACAATGGCCTTCCAGTTCGGCACAACGCACAAACGGGAACTGCTAAGTTATCTCCTGCTTGGGGTGCTGTCTCTCGCTTCAGGTCTATATCTTGCACTTTCTGAAACAGCTTCACTCCAGACCATATCGCTAGTGGCAGCTCCTTACGCTCTGCTTTTCGGCTTAGGCGAACTCCGCATCGCCCAACATTTCGAGCGGCATCCGCAGTACAGAAAGGGACTTGTTCTCTGTGGCCTTATTGAGATTGCTTTGGGGTTTGCCCTCGTCGCCGGATCAGGACTTTCGAGTGAAGGAGCCGCGACGCTATTGGGGTATGTTGCTGCCCTCTCCATCTTGCAATTGCTTCCATTGCTCTTCTACTCTCCCAAAGTCGTTTCTCAGCAGATAAAGACGCATTAGTTTGGATGATGCGTGGACTAAGCAGCTCTGAAAATGTCTCCTCTTCCCGACCAGACTAAAACCGGTGAACTCTCAGAGCGCAGCATCAACCGTCTCCAGCTTTCAAAACTCCTTCTGTGGTTGATAGGTCCCCAGGCGCGAGAGGTGCGGAGATTGGCGCTTATGGGTCTGCTGGCGGGAGGGGCGCTCCTGGCCTTCTTCGCAGTGGTCGAAGACGTGGTCACCCGCGACCCACTCGTTCGTGTCGACGATTCTGTATTTCACGCCCTTCAATCGATGCGGACGGCTTCGCTTGATGGTCTGATAGTAAGCACCACTGAGCTTGGGGACTGGCTTGTTACGACAGCCGTGGCAGTGGTTGCTTTTCTCTGGCTCATCTGGCGCCGTAATCTGCGCGCGGCACTTTACCTCGGCGCCGCGGTCCTGGTGTCAGGTGTCTTTTCATTCCTGCTCAAGTTCACTCTACGTGTGGCCCGGCCGATCAACATCGATTCCGGGTGGGATGCTTTTTCTTTTCCCAGCGGTCACGCGACCGTGAACGCCACCCTCTACGGCTTTCTGACCGTTCTGATTGCTCGTGAATTAAGGTCGTGGAGATGCGTGAGTGCGGTCACCGTGGCAGTCGCCTTCATCTTTTCCATCGCATTTTCCCGTCTTTATCTCGGCGCCCACTTCTTGTCGGATGTAATGGCCGGACTGTGCTTCAGCACGGCTTGGGTAACACTCGTGAGTGCCGTTTATCTACATCGCAGGCCGCCCATGGTAGGCGCGGAAGGATTGTCTGGAGCTGTCGTTATCACCATCCTTTTTGCCGGCGGTTGGCATATCTACCAGGCCTATCCTGCAGATATTCAACGTTATGCTTTGCGTACGGAGACTCTTATAGGCCCGCGTACCAATCGTAGCCAAGCTTGGTCCAATAATCGTCAGGCTGCTGGTCGGAATACGCGATCAGCCCGATACGCTTGATCTGCTTGTAACCGTACTTGGTGGGCGCGTGCAGCCGCAGCGGGGCGCCGTGATACTGGGTCAGCGGGCTGCCGCTCATTTCCGTCACCAGCAGCGTCTGAGGATGCATGCAAACCTTCATATCGTAACCGACATAGTAGTCGCCGTTTGGCGTCTCCATGTACACGTAGCGGGGCAGCCCGCCATCCGGCCGTTTCTCCGGCGGGTAGGCGGCAATCAGGTCTGCCAACCGCACTCCGCTCCAATGTACAATCTGGCTCCATCCCTCGATGCATTTGAACTGCGTTACCAGGTCATGTTTTGGGAGCTTCAGGATATCGTCCATGGTCAGCAGCAGACCAGGGGTGCCCGGGTCGAGCGTGGATCGGCTGCGGCCTGCCTCTTCCAGCCCGCGCGGCATCCGCCCGCTGCGCACCTGACGGATTTTTTCCCCTGCCACCATCGAAGCCGGCGCCATCTTCTCCGCCGTGTCGGCGCTCGGGGCGACCTTGGTATCGTGGCCCTGGTCCTCGTTCGTCTTCACGTTAGCGTACTGATACTCCCAGGCTGTGACGTCTGGTACATATTGAGGATAGCTTCGCGCATTCGCCACTCCCGTCAACTGAAGGCGCCAACTCTCCGCAACCAGGGCTTGCTTCAAACCGTAAACGCCATTGACGCGCAGATCCTCAGCGCGTTTCAGCGGGTACGTCGGCGCCAGCGCCCGGTCGTCAAAAATCGCCCGCGAAAGCCTGGCATTGGTCTGAAAGGCCTTGCGGAAAGGCTTCGGCTGCATGCTCAGCCGCTGGCTGCTATCGATCCATTCGTAGAGGCCCCAACCCGCGACCGCGCCGACAGCGGCAATGGCGAAGCTACGCCGCGTGTGCTTGCGGCTTTCCTGAAGCACGGCCTCGTCGGCAGCCTCCTGCTCCGCCGAGTCCTTTTCTTGGTCGTCCAGCTCGCTCATCCCCAGCTCTTTCTCTCTGCCTCTAATGACGGCTCCTGGATCGGCTTCACTTCCAGTCCGCTCACCATGCTGCGGAAGTTGTTCCAGCCCGCCAGTACCACCTGGGTCACGTGAATGAGGAAGAACCCGCAGAAGCCGAGCGTGAGCAGAAAATGTTCCCACCGCGCCATCTCATAACCACCCAGCAAAGTCGTCACCCAATGCGCCTGGGTAGGTTTGTAAATCGCCAGGCCAGTGATGAGACTCCCCAGTCCCATCAGAATTACAGAGGTATAAGCAATTTTTTGTGCGCCGTTGTACTTGGTCTGCGGCGGCAGGTACTTGCTCAGGTGCAGGTCCTTGAGCGTCACCTGGATCGCTTCTACTAGGCTCCTCCGGTCGGGAACCACGAAGCGCCATTCGCCCGAGAAGATGGTGAACAGTACATAGAGGATTCCATTGATAGCGAAGATCCACATAAAGAAAAAGTGGTATCCCAGCCCCTGGGTCACATGGTAGGGAGCATTCATCGCCTTCCAGAACCACTCCGGGAAAAACCGGACCAGCGTGAAGGGTCCCAGCCCTACCCGGTAGACCGCATGAGGATGTTTGTAGGCATTGTCCGAATCGTTCCAATAGATGAGCAGGCCGCTCCAGATCATGGTGAAGAGCACGGGAAAATTAATCCAATGCATCCAGCGGATCGCCAGCGGATGTTTCTTGTCCAGCCGGATCCGAGGCGAAACAGGCGGTCGCGGCGTTTCTACCGGGGCGGAAACGATAGGTACAGCAGCTGTCTCAACCGGCTTGTCGTCGAGCGCGGACTTCTCTGCCGTTGCCGGGCTGGGCTCGGATGCAGTAACGGCGTTCTCAGCTTCTGGGGGAGGCTGGCCAGGCATCGGTTTGCCGTCATTTTCGCGCTCTTCCATGGTGCCCCACAGACAGCATCTCGCCTCCTGAGCCAATGTGGCAAGGCCACTTTTTCTCCCATGGTGCCAGCATCGAAATTCGGGTAGGTCGGCCAATTTAGAATCCAACCAAAGCACTTTCCAGAACGAGGTTCCCATGCGCACGCCCATATTCCAGCTCGACGCTTTCACCACCCGCCGATTCGCAGGAAATCCCGCCGCGGTGATGCCCATGGACGCCTTTCTGGCCGACCCAACCTTGCAGGCCATTGCCGCCGAGAACAACCTGGCCGAAACCGCATTTCTGTTGTCCGAAGGCGGTGACTATCGCCTGCGCTGGTTCACCCCCGCAACCGAGGTACCGCTTTGCGGCCACGCCACCCTGGCCAGCGCTGCGGTGGTCATGGAGCGGCTCGAGCCCGGACGCACCCGTGTGGTCTTCCACTCCGCCAGTGGGCCACTCACGGTGAATCGCGTGGGAGCGGGTTACGTGATGGACTTCCCCGCACGGCCCTCTGAGCCGATCACACCGCCACCCGGCTTGGCGGAAGCGCTCGGCGTGGTGCCCACCGAGGTATTCGCAAACGCCTTCAATTACCTGGCTCTGCTTGAGAGCCCGCAGGTCTTGCGAGAACTTGTTCCTGATATGGCGGCGACCGCCCGCATAGATCGCCCCGGTGTGATCGTGACCGCGTCCGGAGAAGAGCCTTTCGACTTCATCAGCCGTTACTTCGCCCCCGCCAAAGGCATCCCAGAAGATCCCGTAACCGGCGCCGCTCATTGCATGCTGACGCCTTACTGGGCCAATCGACTGGGCAAGAAATCGTTTCGCGCCTTTCAATCCTCTCCGCGCGGTGGAGAAGTCATTTGCCGGCTCAAGGGGGACCGGGTCGAGTTGGAAGGCTCATGCGTTTTCTATCTCGAAGGTGAGGTTGAGATCTGAGCGCACTCGAGACCATCGCTCAACTCAAAAATACGTCAGGGTTCGCCGGATCTTGCTGGAAGTCTCAAAGGTACTGCCGGGACGGGAAGAGTAGGACGTGATTTGCACCGTCCAATTGCCGTGTTCGTCGTATTGATACGAATATCGAGCTTCGGAATTCTCCGCAGGTACGTAGTCTTGTTCGTGTTCGCTGCCGGTCTGCGGACCCTGCGTGATCTCTACCGCCTTATCGCCCTGCTCGTTGTAGGTAGTTTCGATCCTCTCCTCATGGTTAAAGAATCGCTCCCGCGTCTCCTTGATACGGCCTTGCGCGTCGTAGATATAGGATGTGGAAGTTGCCCCCTCGTGGCCGGCCAGGAGTTTTACAAGTTGCGCTCGCAACTCCTCGGCGGACGTTGCCGAGGTCGCGGAGATACTGGCTCGCGCCTCCGCCGGAATAATATTCAACGGATCGTCCAGAATCTGCTTTTCTTCCTCGATATTTCCCTCGTGGTCGTAGATGCGAACTGCCCGGTTCACCACTTCGCCTTGTGCATTGAGAACCTGAACCTCGGTGGGTCTGTCGTTTTCGTCGTAGGTGGTGACGGCAGTTCCTCCGCCCGGCAGGTTGGGGGGCATATCGGCGGCTTCGAGGGGAGAACAGCAAGTCGCGACGTTTGCCCGGTAGTCCTCCGCCCGGGAAACTTGTACCTTCGTTTTACGTCCGCGTTCGTCGTAGCGAAATGTGATCGGATTGTTTGCGGCGCTGCTGCCGATAATGCTGGTCAGTCTCTGCAGATCGTCGTAGTTGTAGGTGGTCACCGTGGGTGGCTCGCCTTCCCTGCCTGAAGTGGTTTTGATCAGCTTGCCGGAAGCATCGTAGGTATTACGGACCATCCACACCGAACCGTCGGGGTTGCGGTCACGATTGGCCACCAAATGCCCGTATACGTCGTACTCTTTCTGTGACCACCGCGTCAGTACGGGGAACTGCGTGCCGTCGGAAGCAGTCCCACCCCCGTACGTGGTTTCTTCAACGCAGGTCTTTACCGCACCTCGCAGTCCATATTGCTCGCGGTCCGACGCGGGCGAGATTTTGCCTTCCGGGCTTCGCGCCAGGCAGAGAGGCGTGGCAAGACTGAGCAGAAGAATAGAGCTGCAAAGCTTCATACGGAGTCTCTTCCACTTGAACAGGTGAAGCATACCATCGTGAGTTCCGGGCGGACCAACAGATCACACGCTCCAACGCTCCAACGATCCAGGCGAGCTCACGATTGTGCCTCAGCAATATGCATCAGCATGAGGTGAAAAAATCATCAGGATTCAGCGGATCTGCCTTGAGCGGCCCGCACCCGGCGCATAATCCCAGTGCCACTGGACCTCAACGGACATATTCAACCTCTGGGTATTCCGCCTGTCTCCCTAACTCCGAAGCAGGAGCGCCTTTCAGGTATACGTCGAAGAACGTACTGATGTAGTGCTCGGTGATGGCAACCTGGCGCCGGCCATCGAGGCGCATAATGCCGAGCGTGTGCAACACGCGCGTTATCGGTTGGATCTGCAACATCGCCCCATCGCTGAACCGGAAGTGACCCGCACCTCGGATCATGATCCACCACCTCCGCTCGCTGGGCAGACGATCATAGATCGATCGAAAGTTAGCCATCACTTGGTGGGTCTCCGTCTCGGGCTCGCCGCTGTGGTCGCTCAGCAGAAACATGAACGGCTGAGATAGGCCTTGGTTGATAACGCTGCCGAGGGGAAGCCCATCCACGTCGATGCCCGCCTTGCAGCGAGGATCGTCATGGCAAAACTGCAGGGCCGTGGCGCCACCCAGCGAGTGGCCAAACACGCCCACCCGTTCCAGATCGAGCCGTCCCCGGAACTTGCCCGAAGGATCAGGCCCGTTCAGTCGTTCCAGCTGGTCGAGTGCGAAGCCGATATCGTCGCTCCATGCCTCGGCGAGCCTGGTGGCCAGCTGTGCCTGCTGGGGACCCGCGGCCAGCTCGACGTTGTTCTGGGGTGCTCTCGCGATCACCCTCCCGTCGGGCAAAACCGCGATCGTACTTCGATAAGGCGCATCAAAACCCACCACCACGTAGCCGTGACTCGCAAGATCCTCGGCGAGGGTGGTGTAGTCGGCCGCCAGGGCGGCACCTCCGCCTCTCATAACAACCACCGGATACGAAACCTGCTGAGGCGACACCTCGGCATCACCAATACTGTGTGCCCGAACCCGCGACAAATCTCGATTCACGAAGTGCGTGAACAGCGGGCTGATTTCGTGTTCAAGAGCCATGCGCCATGGAGCTGGTAAGTACTCGGCCATCGTTTGAGAGGGTTCGCGAGGCGCCGCTGGATACCATATCCAGGCCAGGAGCTCCCGCTTGCTACCCGGCTGAGGCGCCATGGGGTCGGCGTGCGCGCTGTCAATCCAAACAGACGTCGTGCGGCCGACCGCAAACGGACCAGTAGGAGTGGGCAGCGTCGTCTCCCTGGTGTGATCCAGCCATAGCACCCCCAGCAAGCCAGCAACCGCGACCACAGCCAACAAACCGAGTCCAACCACAATCCTGATCGTCCCCCGGATATACTTGGAAATTCTCATATACTACGTATAACGTACTACGCACGACGTAGCTATCGCACTCTTGCGTCCCTGCTGCAAGAAAATATTTCGCTCGAGACTGCATGCTCGGTTATTTCAGCCGTCCCTGAGGAGTGTGTGTCATAGCCGCCTGGGAGGGAATCGACGGGTGCCTCACGTTCGCCTAAGCGTACGTGGGCCGAAAATGATGGGCACAGCCCATCGACCGCTTTCCCTGTATCGACCCCGTCCGGGGACTGGACTATTTTTCCAATCCCACCAGGACTGACGTCCTGGGCTAAATCTCAGGCGTCCCTCCGGGACTCGAGTTCTCACGCCGATTCATTAGGCGGTCGAATGGGAATGCGGCCGTCAGTGCTCGGAAGTGGCTGAAAGCTCGGAGGGATTGTCCTTGGCCGGCCTGGCAAATCGCTGGATATTCAGCCGATCGGTGCCTTCCTCGATTAGATAGAATTTGTCGGCTTCTACGTTGCGGAATGTTTGTTCGAGACCGCTGGGCCACTTGACCTCGACCGTTTCAGCACGAGCGGTTTTTCCCAAGCCGAAATTGGCGCGCAGATCGCTCTGCGAAAGGTAGCTCCCGCCACCTTCAATTTCCCGAATTTGCGAAATGCCGCCAGCGAGAATCCGTATCCGGGCCCCCATAGCGTCACGATTGCTCTTAGTGCCCACGAGCTTGAAATTCAGGAAGTGATTCCCATTGCCGCCGCTGTTGTGCAGTAACAGCGGTACATCTCCGTTGTTAGCGACCACAACATCAACGAATCCGTCATTGTCAAAGTCCAAAAACGCGACCCCGCGACCAACATAAGAGGTCTGAAACCCGTTACCGGCCGACCTGCTCATATCCAGAAACTTGCCGTTGTGTTCATTGTGAAACAGGGAGTTCACTTGCTTGTAGTGAATTCCCTGGCCGGTTTGCTCAACTTCAGGATAAACGTGACCGTTCGCTACAAAGAGATCGAGCCAGCCGTCGTTGTCGTAGTCGAAAAAACCTCCTCCAAAACTCAGGACGTCATGAGTAGCTCGCGTAATTCCGGACTGGTCGCTGACTTCGTCGAAGAAACCTTTGCCGTCATTCTGCCAAATGTGGTCGGAGGATCGCTGAAAATCGGAGATGTACAGATCAAGCCAACCGTCGTTATTAAAGTCTCCCAGCGAGATACACATCGCGGCCATGACGGCACCATATCCGCTGAAGGCCATGCCGCTGGGTGCACCAATCTCCTTAAAAGTGCCATCCCGCTGGTTATGATAAAGATAGGCACTTAGCCCATCGTTGGCGACGAAGAGGTCGGGCCAGCCATCGTTATCATAATCAGCGGCGCCTACGGAAAGATTCTTTCCCTCGGGCTGATAGATTTTGGCTTTGACGGTAACGTTGGTAAAGGTTCCATCGCCATTGTTATGGTAGAGGGCGTCGGGACTGCCACGGTAAACACTGGGAGCGCAACTGCTTTGTACTCCGGCCAAGTCGCAATAACGCTTGTCACCCAGTTCGACGTAACTGCCGACGTAGAGATCGAGTCGGCCGTCGCGATCGTAGTCAAAGAATATCGCTCCCGAATGAAATGTACCTGACTCTGTGCCGGCAACTCCGGCCTTGTCGGTTACATCGGTGAACGTCCCATTTCCATTGTTGTGATAGAGAACGTTGCGGCCGTATTGGGTAACAAACAGGTCGGGAAATCCATCGTTGTCGTAGTCGCCCCAGACACACCCCAACCCGTAACCAGTACCAGGCACGCCGGCCTTTTCGGTGACATCAGTGAATGTGCCATTCCCATTGTTGCGATAAAGCGCGTTGCGAACAGAGATTCCGCGGTTGTACAGATCGCGCCCATTTACAAAATAGATGTCGGGCCAACCGTCGCCGTCAAAGTCGGTCACACAAACTCCGGGGCCAAACTCCTCCCGGTTGATGGAGATGCCGTTGTTGCCCTTGAAGTGGATAAACTTGATGCCTGCCGCCGCCGTAGAGTTCGTAAACTCGATGGGAAACGGCTGCTGGGCCTGTGCGTGGCTTGAAATGCGGGGCGAGGCACAAAGCAGACACACGAAGAAGAACAGGCCAAGCTTAACCCTCACGCCCCGGTATATCGAACAAAACACATTTATCACCGTGGGTGCCTTCCAGACTAGGTCTTCTACCAGCCAATCTACTTGTTGCGGCGCTGCTCTGGAACAACATTCGGTTCCGGAACGAAGCCATCGCATCCAAATCAGCTTCCAAACACGCGATGACACCCCTCCCGATTGGAAGATTCGTCATCATGTGTCACCGTACCTTGTACGGAGGCTATGGGATTCCTGCGCATGCTACCGGCAAATCGCTTTCTCCTCGTGACATCTGTCCTCGCACTCAGCTCCAGCACCTGGCCGGCGGCGGCCGGGCAGGCCAACGGTACCGTGACCATCGATCACCGTATCCAGACCGCGATTCACGGCTTTCCCGGCAGTGTGAGCCTCTACGCTAAAAACCTCGATACTGGGATCAGCTACGCGCTTCAACCAGACGACCCTGTTCCCACCGCTAGCACCATAAAGCTCCCCATCATGGTCGAGCTCTTTGCCGAAGCAGAGGAGGGAAAGCTCGACTGGAATCAGAAGCTCGAGCTCACCAATCCGGACAAGGTGTCCGGCAGTGGAGTGCTTACCGAATTCTCCGGGGGAGACACTTTCCCCATTCGGGACCTGATGCACCTGATGATTGTCGTCAGTGACAACACGGCCACTAACCTGATTCTGGACCGTATCGGCGGAAATGCCGTCAATGCCCGTATGGCACGGCTGGGGCTAAGACAAACCGCCGTCATGCGCAAAATCATGCAGGCAAAGCTCTTCCCGCAAGACGCGAATCCCCAACCAGAGGGCGTGACAGACGAAGGCAAAAAGCCGGGAAATGATCGCTGGGGGACCGGCAGAAGTTGTCCCCGGGACATGGTCGTTCTTCTCGAAAAGCTCTACCGCGGTGAGTTGGTCAGCAAAGCGGCCTCCGGCGAAATGATGAGCGTGCTTAAACGTCAGCAGGACCGCCAGGGTGTCGGCCGGGATATGAAAGACACGGTCATCGCCAGCAAGTCTGGGGCGTTAGACCACCTGAGAAGCGAGGTGGCGATCGTCTACTCTCAGCATGGACCCGTGGCTATGGCGATCACGGTGAACAACATCCCGCAGGTGGACTATGGCGTGGACAATCCGGGCAATCTGCTGATCTCCACGCTTTCCCGGATCCTGGTGGAAGAATTGGCGCCGCCAAATACCGCCCACTAGACAACCGCTTGTGCCCACCGGCCCGGTCGAAACCAACCTCAATGGCAAATCAAAAAAAAGTGTTTTTCCTCAACAATCCTGCTTGCATTCCAGTCAAGCTGTGGATATAGTACGGTAACTGAAGTAAGTCCACGGGTGAAAGAGCAGCTTGTAAGAGAGTTGCCAATCGTTCCTGCCAGTCGGGGCCCCGTTAGAAGTTGTTGGTTTTGGAGGCGAGTATGAAACGAATTTCCTTATGGGGCGTAGCCCTCGTAATGGTCCTGGGGCTTTTTAGCCTCAGCCAGCCCACGTTGGGTCAGCAGATCACCGCGAGCATCACCGGCACGGTGGAAGACTCGGCCGGAGCGGCACTGAACGACGCAACCGTCACCGCCAGGGACACCGAGCGGGGTACATCCTCCTCCACCAAAACCACCCAAGGTGGTGTTTTTAACTTCAATAATCTTCCCATTGGCACCTATGAGGTGAAAGCGGAGGCAGCCGGCTTTGATACGGAAGTCCAGCCACCCATCACGCTCGTGCTGAATCAGCGCGCACGTATCGAATTCAAGATGAAGGTGGGCGTGGTTACCAACACCGTGCAGGTAACTTCCGAGGCGCCACAGCTGCAGGCAGATACCACCCAGGTCAGCACCCTGATCGACTCCAATACGGTGACCGGCATTCCGCTGGCGACGCGCAACTACGTCGAGCTGACGCTGCTGGCGCCCGGCAGCGTTCACCCCGACAACTCACAGTTCAACAACGGCGACAACACCGCCAACGGTGCCCGCCCATACATCAACGGTAATCGCGAGCAGTCCAATAACTTCGTCCTGGACGGCATGGATAACAATCAGACCTCGGATAACCTTTTGGGCTACACGCCCTCCCCTGATGCAATCCAGGAATTCAACCTGATCACTTCCAACGCCCCCGCCGAGTTCGGCAATTTTCAGGGCGGGGTCGTCAATGCCTCGATTAAGTCGGGCACCAACCAGTTCCATGGCGACATCTGGGAGTTCTTCCGCAATAACGTTCTTAATGCGAACCAGTGGGAGAACAAATTTAACGGTCCGGGCAACTTTTTGCCGCGTGCCGCTGAGCGCTGGAACATGTTTGGAGGTACCCTCGGCGGTCCCGTCTGGAGAGACAAGCTGTTCTTTTTTGTCGATTATCAGGGGCAGCGCTTCGACCATCCGACCACCAGCAATTTCATTACTGTTTTCACCAATGCCGAGCGCAATGGCGACTTTTCTCAGCTAACCACGCAGCTTAAGAATCCGATCACCGGTGTGCCTTACGCCGGCAACCAGATTCCTATGGCCCAGGAAAATGCGGTGGCGGCTGCTCTCTTTGCCTCAAAGTACTATCCGACGCCGATCAACGCCAGCCCGACCAATAACGCGATCAACCAGACCAACTCGGCTTTCAATACCGATCAGGGCGACGCCAAGATCGACTGGAATATCACCCAAAAAGACCGACTCAGCGCCCGCTGGGCCCAGGCCTACCAGAATGATCCTTCGAGCAACTCTCTGCTGATCCTGGGGAATAACTTTACCCACGCACCGATTCACAATGCAGTCGGGACGTGGACTCATACTCTCAGCCCGAACATACTGAACGAAGCCCGCTTTGGCGCGTCGTGGATCACGCTTCTTACCGGCACCGCCTTCAACTCCAGCATCGGTAACCTGGGCACAGAGCTGGGAATTGCGAACGCCAATGACGTCGGTCCTGGCCTCCTGTTGCTGGGTTTTGGTGGCGGTACGGCTCCCTCGCCCGGTACTGGGACTCTCTCTAACGTCGGCAGCAGTGTGGTCGACCAGAATTTTGCCGACACCGTGATCCAGTTTGACGACGGAGTCACCGTTACCCATGGCAAGCACGTTTTCAAAGCGGGCTTCCAGATGTGGCGTTTCCGGATCAATACGTTCTACAGCGGCAACAGCGGCGAGTACGGCTCCATCCTGTTCGGCGGCTCCTTCAGCGGCGATCCGGCATCGGACTTCTTTACTGGCTATCCCGTGGCGACCGGTAAAGGTGTCAGCACCGGTGGAACCTGGCACCAGTTTTCCTGGAGATTCGCCGGATACGGTCAGGACGATTGGCGTATAACACCGACCTTGACCCTCAATCTTGGATTGCGATACGAAGCGAATACCCCGTGGGTGGAACTCAACAACCGCCAGGCCAACCTGGATCTCACCACTGGAGCTCTTGAGTTGGCGGGCCAGAACGGCAACAGCCGCGCACTTTACAACTCGGTCTACGGAGGCCCGGATTTCCAACCCCGCGTGGGCTTCGCCTGGACGCCGGGCTATTGGCAAGGCAAGACGGTCCTACGTGGTGCATTCACGATTTCCTCCTACCTGGAAGGAACGGGCACCAACCTCCGCCTTCCACGGAACCCTCCGTTCACTCCAACAGAAGTCAGTGCCCTCTATAACACTCCGACCGTCCAGACACAATCAGGTCCAGGCGGTGCCGTGCCCGGCGATCCTTTCGCTGGCGCAATCTTCTACGTCTGGGATAAGACCGTTCAACCCGCTCTCGTCCAGCAGTGGAACCTGACTGCCCAGACTGAAGTGAGTCCGACCACAACCTTCCAGGTCGCGTATGTCGGTCAGCACGGGACACACTTGATGGTTCCCACGCCGTATCTGCAAGGAACGCTGAACAATGGAGTGGTTGGACCAAGCTTGTACTTCCGCGACAATCCCACCTTGATCAATGATCTTTCCAACGTATCCGGAACCTCTTCGACGGGTTTCCAGACCTACAACGCGCTGCAAACGGTATTGCAGAAACGCATTTCCAACGGGCTGGAAGGACAGGTTGCGTACACCTGGTCACATTGCCTGACCAATAACAGCGGATACTACGGTACCTGGGGCAGTGCCACGCAGGCCACTCCCGCCTCGCCCTATTATCAGAACATGTACGACCCTCATGCCGATTACGCGAGTTGCTACTTTGACTCGAAAAACATTCTCGCCGCCTACGCTACCTACGAGCTGCCCATTGGTAAGGGTAAAAAGATCGGCAACGACATGAACCCGGTGGTGAATGCGGTTGTGGGCAACTGGCAGGTTTCCACCATCATCTCCATCCACAGCGGCTTTCCTCTGGCCGTTTACAACGCCACCGATACCTCGGGTACGAATGGTCGTGGACCTCGTCCCAACTGCGGACAGCAGCAGGTGTTCGGGCGCCAAAAAAGCTTTGCCGGCTCTTTCCAGGGCTATCAGTGGATGAGTCCGAATGGGTTTTCTGAACCAGCCGCGGGGACTTTTGGCAACTGCCCGGCACAGGGACCAGTGGCTGGGCCCGGTTACACGGATACGGACATCGGTCTGTTGAAGAACTTTCACTTGACCGAGGCTAGGTACTTCCAGTTCCGAGGCGACTTCCTGAACGCCTTCAACAATGTGCAGTTAGGCCACCCCAACACCAACTTTCCAAGTTCGACTTTTGGATTGATCAATACTTCACAACCCGCGCGAAACATCCAATTCGCGTTCAAGTTCTACTTCTAAGGCCTGATAGACTCAAGGGCAGGCGCCTGCCAGGCGCCTGCCTTTTTTCTTGCCGCGCAAAATGATGCGTATCTTCTCTAAGTTGGCGCTCCTCTTCTCACTTCTCGTTGGCGTTTCCTGCATTGCACAGGTGGGCAGCAAGTCGGCTGCGGCGACCCCTTTGGCTGCGCAGCACGCGGCGACTCTCGCGGAGAGCGGCCATTGCGCTGAGGCACTCCCTTTGCTGGCGAAAAGTACCGCGCATATTGCCGACAAAGAACTGCAGAAACGGATGAGTCTCGACGGCGTACGTTGTGCAACCGTGCTCCAGCAGCAGGAAACTCTGCTCCAATTCGTGCAGATCCTGAGCCGCCAGTTTCCACACGATCCTGAAGTTCTCTATGTATTGACCCACGCCTATTCCGACTTATCCACTCGCTCGGCCCAGGAGTTGGCGATGACTGCGCCCACTTCCATTCCCGGGCTTGAAATGGATGCTGACGCGAGCGAGCAGCAGGGCAAGTGGGACCAGGCGGAAAAAGACTACCGCAAAATTCTGGAGCAAAACCCGCGCTATCCGGGCATTCATTTTCGCTTGGCCCGTCTGCTGCTGTCCAAGCCAAATCCTGCTCCCGATTTCGCCGAGCAGGCGAAAAAGGAGTTGCAACAGGAACTCGAAATCGATCCCGCCAACGCCGGCGCCGAATATGTGCTCGGAGAACTGGCCCGCCAGGCGCAGGATTTGCCGGAAGCCGTCAAGCATTTTTCTAAAGCCACTGAGCTCGAACCCAACTTCGCCGATGCCTATCTCGGCCTGGGCATGTCACTGCTGGCGCAAAAGAATTATGCCGACGCCGTCGCTCCTCTCGAAAAGGCAGTGAAACTTCAACCCGCCAACCCTGCGGGACACTACAGCCTCGCGACCGCATACGCGCGCACCGGACGCAAGGAAGATGCAGAGCGGGAGTTCGCATTGCAGCAGAAGACTTCGGGAGCCGCACCCGGACAGGGAGCCCAGACCCCGCAGTGATGACAGAGTTGTCCCGCCGACGTTTTCTCTGGACCTTGGTGGGCGCTGGTGCATTTGTAGGGTTGCCCCGATACGCCGGCGCTGCGGCATATCCTTTCGAAGAAGTCCCCGCCTCCGCCAGCCACATTACCTGGGCACACACCGCCGGCAAGTCCCCGCAAAAATACCTGCCGGAAACCACCGGGGCAGGTTGCGCCTTTCTCGATTACGACAACGACGGATGGATGGACATCTATCTCGTCAACAGCGGCAAGTGCGACTTCTACAATCCTGATCCGCCTCTGCGCAATGCGCTCTACCACAACAACCGGGACGGGACCTTCACCGACGTCACCGAGAAAGCCGGCGTTGCCGCCGGAGGCTATGGCCAGGGTGTCGCTGTCGGTGACTATGACGGTGACGGATTTCCTGATCTCTACGTGACGCAATACGGCAAAAGCATTCTGTACCACAACAACGGTGACGGAACCTTCACCGACGTTACGGAGAAAGCGGGCGTCGCGGCCCCTGGATGGGCCTCAAGCGCAGTGTGGTTCGACTACGATAACGACGGACGGCTGGATTTGTTTGTCTGCAACTTCGTCATCTTCAGCAAGACCGGGAATCTCAATTGCGTCGCTTACAACAAGCCTGGCTATTGTGTTCCCACGTTGTACAAACCGTCGGCCAGCTGGCTTTTCCACAACAACGGCGACGGAACCTTCTCGGATGTGAGCCAATCCTCCGGGATTGCGAAGCACCTGGGAAAGGCCTGGGGTGTGGTTGCGGCCGACCTCAACAACGACGGCAGGATGGACCTTTTCGTCGCCAACGATACGGTGCAGAACTTTCTTTACATGAACCGGGGCAACGGAAAATTTGATGAGATCGCCGCGCTTGCTGGTGTGGGCTTCAGCGAGACCGGCCGGCCCCGCTCCGGCATGGGAGTCGATGCAGCCGACTTCAACCAGGACGGCTGGATGGATCTCTTCGTGGCCAATATCGATCACGAACGGTTTTCACTCTACCAGAACAATCACGACGAAACCTTTGACGACCAGGCCAACTCCACCGCAATCGGTGCGGCGACGCGCCTGATGAGTGGCTGGGGACTGAAGTTCTTCGACTACGACAACGATGGCAACCTTGACTTGTTTCTGGCCAACGGAAATCCCGACGACCTGATTGAGACCATGCAGAAGGACGTGACCTACCGGGAGCCGCTCATGCTGTTTCATAACGACGGAATGACGCTGCGCAACGTGAGTGCCGACAGCGGGCCGCTCTTCGCCAGGAATCTCTCTTCCCGGGGGCTCGCCATCGGCGACTTCGACAATGACGGGGCCGTAGACGTACTCGTTTCCGTAAACGATGCCGCCCCGCTGCTGTTGCGCAACCAGGCGGCGAGAGGCAATCATTGGCTGGGGATTAAGCTGGTAGGGAAAAAATCGAACCGTGATGCCATCGGCGCCCGCGTCACCTGGCAGGCAGGAGATCTCAAGCGCAGCAGAACAAAAGTTGGCGGAGGAAGTTATCTGTCATCGCATGATCCACGCATGGTGCTTGGTATCGGTGCGCGGACAAAGATCGATTGGTTGGAAGTGAAGTGGCCAGAGCCCAGCGGGGCAACGGAAAGATTTACCGAACTCGCAATCGACAAGTACATCACTATCAGCGAAGGCGAAAACGTCAAGAAGTAGATACTCCGGCAACCGGCCAGCGAAACAACGATTGGTGCCCCATATCTTCCCCGTCTTGCGAGATGTGGGAAACAGCTCCACTCGACAAGCGAGGGTTTTTCCGTAATGCACCGGCTGAGCTCGCTCGACCTATCTCTCGTCGCGATCTATCTGGCAGGCATAACCCTCTTTGGCCTGCAGTTTCGCAGCAAGGACCGTTCGCTAAAGAATTACTTTCTAGCCGATCGCAAAATCCCCTGGTGGGCCATTGCCCTCTCGATCGTAGCTGCGGAAACCAGTACCCTGACCATCATCAGCGTGCCCGGCCTCGCCTATACCGGAGATTGGGGATTTCTGCAGATCGTTCTCGGCTACCTCCTGGGCAGGATCGTGGTGTGCATCATTTTTCTGCCCCGCTATTTTCGCGGGGAACTACTAACCGCATACGAGGTAATTGGACAGCGCTTCGGCCCCAGGCTGCACCAGCTCACCGCATTTCTCTTTCTCTTTTTGCGCGCCGCGGCGGAAGGCGTTCGTGTCTTCGCCGTTTCGATTGTTGTGGGCATTGCGATTGGCACCCGCGACGTCGTTTCGATTGCCATCATCGTCGCCCTAACCCTGGTTTACACCCTGGAAGGCGGGATGGCCGCAGTCATCTGGACCGACGTGGTGCAGATGGCGCTCTACGTCGCGGGCACAATCGTCAGCGTCATCCTGTTAGGACATCGGATCCCGGGTGGATGGCATGCAATTCACGGGCTGGCATCAGCTGCCGGTAAGGTTACCATCTTCCATTTTGCCTTCAGCCTGAGCCAGACCTATACCTTTTGGGCGGGTCTGGCGGGGGGCTGTTTCCTGACCATGGCCAGTCATGGCACCGATCAACTCATGGTGCAGAGGTTGCTGGCGGCGAAGAATCTACGCGAGTCGCGCATCGCATTGCTGAGCAGCGGCGGCGTTATTCTTTTGCAGTTCGCGCTCTTTCTCGCCATCGGCACCGGGCTCTACTATTTCTACGGTAATGTAACCAATGGCATGGCGCCCGCGAATCCCGACCGTGTCTTCCCGGCCTTTATCGTGACCGAGATGCCGCGTGGTGTCGCCGGGCTGATGGTCGCGGCCATACTGGCTGCCGCCATGTCGAACCTGAGTGCCGCAGTCAACTCGCTGAGTTCGAGTAGCATGGTCGATTTCTACATGGCCTGGAAGCCCGGTTCCGATGAACGTCAGCGTGCTCGTTTATCGCGCGTCATGACCTTCTTCTGGGCGATGCTGTTGTTTGTGCTCGCATTGATGTCCCGAGGCGGGGGCCACGTGGTGGAAGTCGGCTTGTCCATAGCCTCTGTAGCTTACGGGGCACTCCTGGGAGTCTTCTTACTCGGCACCCTCACCAAAAGCGCAACCGAGGCAGGCGCGATGATCGGCATGGTCGGCGGCTTGGTAGCGAACATCCTGCTCTGGAAACAGCCTCATTCGGTACCGTTACCAAAAATTGCATGGACCTGGTTCGTGCTGATCGGATCGCTGCTTACGTTTGCTTTGGGATGGGCGATGAGCAAAATCTTATCCGGCAAACGTACTTCGAAGATCGCGGTCTTGCTCATCGTTCTTTTCGCATCGCAGTTGAAGGCCCAGGAGGATCCTGAGTTTCAACAAATCGATCGCATCGTCGAAGCCGGGATCGCGGCCAAAAAGTTTCCCGGGGCCGTAGTGATCGCCGGCCACAATGGCCGGATCATCTTTCACAAGGCGTACGGAAACCGCTCCCGGTTTCCCGAGACGACGCCCGCGCCTGATCCTATGACCGAGGACACAGTCTTCGACCTCGCCTCGTTGACCAAAGTTCTGGCCACGGCGCCTGCTGTCATGCGGCTTTACGAGCAGGGCCGGTTCCGTCTGAACGATCCGGTGGCGGAATATCTGCCTGCGTTCGCCGCCAATGGTAAGCAGGACATCACCATTCGCCAGTTGCTCACCCACTACTCCGGCTTGCCGCCCGATGTCTCGCTCGAAGACCCGTGGGAAGGCAAAGAAGAGGGACTTCGCCGGGCGTTTGCGTCAACGCCGGTAACCGCTCCTGGAGCGCAATTCCGCTACAGCGACATCAACTTCATCGTACTCGGCGCGCTGATCGAGAAGCTCTCAGGACTCACACTCGATCAGTATCAGCAGCAATACCTTGCTCAACCGTTGGGTGTGGAGCACATGCGATTTCTTCCACCGGAAAGCTGGCGCAGCCACATTGCGCCCACACAATACGATCATGGGGTGATGCTCCGGGGAGTGGTCCATGACCCGACCTCTCGCCGCATGGGCGGCGTTGCCGGCCACGCTGGCCTCTTCAGCACCGCAGGCGACGTCGCCATATACGCACAGAACCTGCTCGACCGGCTTGCCGGCAGACCAAGCCATTTTCCCTTGCAGCAGCTCACACTCGAGAAAATGACCACGCCCGCTCAGCCAGCTACCGGCACCGCACTTCGCGGACTTGGCTGGGACATCGAATCTCCTTTTTCCAGCAATCGTGGCGAACTGTTCCCGGTGGGCTCGTTTGGTCATACGGGATTCACGGGAACCTCCATCTGGATGGACCAAACCAGCGATACGTACGTCGTATTCATGTCGAACGCCGTTTATCCTAATGGACCAACCGGAATCAACGCCATCCGTGGCGGAGTCGCGAATGCCGTCGCCAGGTGGGTAAAGCTGCGGCCCGATAGCGGAAGCCTCGCTGCCACATTGACCGGCTACAACGAATCCATCGCCGGCGAGCGCCGCTGGCAGGAACGCAACGGTACCGTTACGACCGGAATCGATGTGTTGGAACAAGAACACTTTGCCCCACTGGCGGCGCTCGCCGCGAAACATGGAGGGACTTTGCGAGTGGGGCTGCTCACCAATCAGACTGGGCTTGATGCCCAGGGCAGGAGAACGATCGATGTGCTGGCGGCCGTTCCCAGCCTCAAGCTCAAGCTTGTTTTCAGTCCGGAACACGGCATCCAGGGCGCACTTGATAAAGAAGGCATTGAGAATACGAGAGACCCGGCAACGGGCCTGCCTATAATCAGCCTCTATGGCGCCCAGCGCCGTCCCTCGCTCGAAACATTGCGTGGGCTCGACGCCGTGCTCATCGACCTCCAGGACGCGGGTGTCCGCTTCTACACGTACGAGACCGTGGTCCGCTATTTTCTCGAGGCGGGCGGCCAGACCGGCACAGACATCGTGGTCCTGGACCGTCCCGATCCACTCGGCGGCGCGGCGGTGCAAGGTCCCACTTCAGACAGCGGCACTGAGAGCTATGTCAACGTAGCCCCGATACCGGTGCGCCATGCCATGACGTTAGGTGAATTGGCACTGTATCTCAACGGAGAATACAAGCTGCAGGCACCGTTAAGTGTGATCGCCATGAACGGCTGGCAGCGGGGCGACTGGTTCGATGCCACCGGCCTTGCCTGGACGAATCCTTCTCCCAATCTACGCAGCTTGCGGGAGGCAATCCTTTATCCCGCGCTAGGCCTCATCGAGACGACAAACATTTCCGTCGGCCGCGGAACCGACACTCCCTTTGAATATGTCGGAGCGCCCTGGATCGACGGCCCAGCGCTGGCGCGCACACTAAATGCCAGATTCCTGCCCGGAGTGCGCTTCGTGCCAGTGGACTTCACGCCCCGGTCGCCTTATCCCTATGCTGATCAGCTCTGCCATGGAATCGAGCTGATCGTAACCGACCGCAACGTTATCGACTCGCCGGAGCTTGGCTTGGAAATCGCCGCCGCAATCCACAAGCTGTCCGGGGACAAGTTTCAACTGAACAAGATCAACACGCTGCTCGCCAATCGGAAAGTGCTCGACGCGCTGCTGGCAGGTCACGATTCGCAACGCATCGCAGAGGACTGGCAGCAGCAGTTGCAGGATTTCGAGGCAAAGAGAAAAAAATATCTGCTTTACTGATTCCGTTGTCAAAGGTCATCAAACCTGAACCGAGAAGTTTGGGTGCCCCAAAAGCCGATCACCAGGTTTCAAGCAACTGCATTGATTGCCACATGCCCAAACAGGAAACCAACCTGATCGTATTCAATTCCGCTGGCAAGCAAATGAGACCACAGGTGCGAAACCATTGGATCAAGGTGTATGCTGCCCCCCTTTTCAACAAAGATACCCCTAAGATTCCCTGAAATTGCCCGAGCAATCCCCAGAAAACCACGTTATAGTTTGGATGGCAAATCTCACGACCTGACTCGGGCGTGGCAAAAATCGACTCACAAGCAAGCCGTGTTACGGTGTTCGCGGATGATGAACCGGTGGAGCAGTTTTTCCGCCCCGCGGCTACATCGACGGCGCGTGCCAAAACGTCGCAGGATATCTCCCCTGAGCGCCGCCGCAGGCCGGTCGATCCGGACAGCGGCGGCGACTCCGACAGCGAGGAAGATGGGTTCCTGCGTGCCCGGCGACGCGTACCGGTCCGGCGCGGGCTCGTTCCGGCCACTCGCGTGGGTCGCATCGTCGTGGCAGCGGCTGTGGTGTGCGCCGCCGGATTGTTGATCTTGTTCGCGATTGCCATACGTAACTTTTTCCGTGACGATCCCCGCTTCCGCATCGGCTCCTCTTCCTCCATCCAGATCATGGGCAACAGCCAGGTGACGCGTTCCGAGCTTCTCTCCATTTTCGGATCCGACCTGGGCCGCAATATCTTCTTTATCCCGCTGCATCAGCGCCGTGCGGCGCTGGAAGAGCTGCCTTGGGTGGAACATGCGACCGTCATGCGTCTGCTGCCCGATCAGTTGCGGGTCGCCATCCTGGAACGTACGCCAGTCGCCTTCGTTCGCCAGGGCAACACCATAGGCCTGGTGGACGCCCACGGCGTTCTGTTGCACCTGCCGCCGGCAGCGATGGCCGCAAAGCACTACTCTTTCCCGGTGGTTACAGGAATTTCCGCTAAAGATCCTCTGTCGGTCCGCGCCGCGCGCATGCACCTGTACCAGCAATTCATCAGCGACCTGGACTCCGGGGGAACTAAAGTTTCCACCCAGCTCAGCGAAGTCGACATCTCCGATCCTGAAGACGTTTGGGCGCTCTTGCCGGCCCAGGGCTCTGACATTCAGGTCCACTTTGGAGATTCTGATTTCCTGGCTCGCTACCACAGTTACCAGCAGCACCTGGCCGAGTGGCGGCAACAGTATCCTCATCTTGCCTCGGTCGACATGCGTTATGAGAACCAGGTAGTGCTCGATATGACGCAGCAGCCCACCGCTGAATCCGGGCAGGATGGAGGCGCCGGCCAGCGCCATACCCAGAGCTCCGCAACCAAACACCCGGCGGGTAAGCCCGCCGCAAAATCGCCCAGGGCGGCAAAGGCGAAGGGCTAATGGCCAAGGGATGAGCCAGAAAAGCGAAGATCTCCTCACCGTACTCGATGCCGGCAGCTCCAAGATTCGAGTGCTGGTAGCGGAGCTCCACGAAGGTGCACTGCGCTATCGCGCGCACAGCGTGGTGAATGCCGAGGGAATGCGCAAGGGCCTGATCAGCGATCTCCAGCCGGCCAGCAGGGCATTCAATCACGCTGCGACCCAGGCCGAGCAGATGGCGAACGCCGTCATCGCGAACTGTGTTGTCGGGCTGGGCGGTCCCCACGTGCGCGGCGTCAACAGCCAGGGCGGCATCAGCCTTGGAAACCGCTTACGCGAAATTACCCGCGAGGATGTGCGCGCGGCCGTTGACCGGGCCCGCTCCGTCTCCCTGCCGGCCGATCGTGAAATCCTTCACCTGTTACCTCAACAATTTATTCTTGACGAGCAGCCTGGCATTCATGACCCAGTCGGTATGATCGGCAACCGGCTGGAAGTGAATCTGCATATCGCGACCTGTTCGGCCAGCGCGGCGCAAAGCGTCGTTACCTGCGCCAACAAGGCTGGTCTCGAAGTGACAGACACTATTTTCGAGGGCATCGCCGCCGCAGAAGCGACGGTCTCGGCGGACGAGCGTGAACTCGGCGCCTGCCTCATCGATATCGGCGCCGCTTCCACCGAACTGGTCGTTTTCTTTGAGGGAGCAGTGGCTCACACCGCCGTGGTGCCCATTGGCGGCGACCACTTCACCAACGACCTCGCCGTCGGCCTGCACATGTCGGTCCAGGAAGCGGAAGCAATTAAAATGGACTACGGGCATTGCGTTGTGACCTCCGTTCCTTCTTCCAGTGAGCTGGAGTTGATCGCCGGGGGAACGCAGGTTATCCGCACGATCAAGCAGCGCTATCTGAGTGAGATTCTTGAACCGCGCGCCCGCGAACTCTTCCACCTGCTGCGCGAGAATCTGCGCCAGGGCGGCGTTCTTGGCGCGCTCGGTGCGGGCTGCGTGCTGACCGGCGGCGGCGCTCGCCTGGCGGGGCTGCTCGAGGTAGCTGAAAGCCTATTGCGCGTGCCCGCGCGTCTGGGCTATCCTGTGCCACTTTCCAGGATGCCGGAGGAGCTGATCCAGCCCGAGTTTTCAACCGCGATCGGCATGTTGTTATACACCCATCGCACCAGCGTGCTGCGGGCAGCTGAAGACCAGGGGCTACGCGCCAAGCTGCGCGCCATATTCGCAGGAAGTTTATAGTCAACGAGACTGCTACACGACAGGATCTAATTACGAAGTGAGAATGGAGTGCAACCCGATGAGTCTTTCCGATGAAATCCGCATTCAATACAACGATGAGGTCGCTCGCGGAGCGAAGATCAAGGTCATAGGCGTGGGCGGCGGCGGCGGTAACGCCGTAAACCGCATGATCGCCGCCAAGCTGGAGGGTGTCGAATTCATCGTCGCCAATACCGACGTTCAGGCACTGCAGCTCTCCCAGGCGCCGGTCAAGCTGCAGTTGGGCGTTAAGCTGACCAGCGGACTCGGTGCCGGCGCGAACCCCGACATGGGCCGGCGCGCGGCCCTGGAAGATTCGGAAAAAATCATCGAAGCCCTGGAAGGCGCGGACATGGTCTTTGTGACCGCCGGTCTGGGCGGCGGCACCGGCACCGGCGCGGCTCCGGTGATCGCTTCATTGGCCAGCGAGATGGGTGCGCTCACGGTTGCGGTCGTGACCCGTCCCTTCAGCTTTGAAGGCAAGCGGCGCATGCAGCAGGCCGAACGCGGCATGGAAGAGCTGCTCGAAGGGGTAGACACCATGATCGTCATACCCAATGAGAAGCTGCTCGCGGTAGCGAAGGATGCCGGCTTCTTCGAGTCGTTCCGCGTTGCCGACGATGTTCTGCTCCAGGGCGTGCAGGGCATCTCCGACATCATCACTATCCCGGGCATCATCAACCGCGACTTCGCCGACGTAAAAACCACCATGTCGGGCATGGGTTACGCGGTCATGGGGACCGCCGTCCGCAGCGGCGAAAACCGCGCCATTGCCGCCGCCCAGGCAGCCATGGCCTCTCCTCTGCTGGAGGCGGGCGCGATTGACGGTGCTCGCGGCATCCTCATAAACATCAGCGGCTCCAGCTCGCTCAAACTGAGCGAGGTAAACATAGCCTCTACCCTGATTCAAAACGCGGCCCACGAAGACGCCAACATCATTTTCGGCGCCGTACTGGACGAGGGCATGGGCGACAACGTCAAGATCACGGTGATCGCGACTGGCTTTCGCCAGGATCACATGGGCCGCCGCACGCGCACGGCGAGCGATTCGACCGTGCCCCACGTGTCGGTCCAGGGCCGGCCTTCCGTTCCGCGCTTTGCCAGTGAAGCGCTTGCGGAAGAGGAGCATTCACCGCTCTTCGAGGCCAAGAAAACCCCACCGCAACCTCCGCCAGCCATCAAGGAAGCAGCTCCGGAACCAGCGCCGTTCAATCTGCAGCCCCAGCCCGTCCTGATCGAAGAAGTGCCCGAGCCGCCTCGGCCCGCTGCTCCCCCGAGACCGCCCGTTGCCCACGTGAACTTCGACGAGCCTTTTGAAGAGGAGTATGCTCGGCTGATCCCCAGCAAGCCGGCCCCGGAACGCAGCCAGGAGAGTACCCATCGTAATGAAGGTGAACCGCATCTGGAAAACCTTGATATCCCGGCGTTTTTGCGGCGCCCGGTGAATTAGCCCGATGTGACCACCCCGTGCGGGGATCGCGATCTAGGGTTACGATTGCGTACCCAATTGTGGTACGGACATCGCTAAGAGTTCGTTGGAATATGGAAATGCGGAAAGAATTCATGTCAAATGAGTGTTAGAGCAAGTTGAAGATGCAGCAATGGGCCGCGGATATCATTTTCGGAATCGCGGCTCTGTTTCACGGCATTACTTATGTACCCGGGCCTTCCGGGCCAGTATCATCCTTATAGCCATGGTTTCGAGAGGACAACGCGCGGTGAACAGACAACTTCTGAAACGCACCTTTTACTTGCTCATGATCCTTGGTCTGGCCTCCGCCGCCTTAGCGAAACCCGCCCATGCACGTCCCACGCACCCCACCCATCGCGCCCATGCCGCCCATGTGCAGGAGACGGCACATGCTCGCCGGCACATGGCCGGGTTGCAGCACACCCACCCGGTTGCCAGTGAGCGTCGAGTTGTTCTGGTTCGCACCAAGTCCGGGCATGTCCGGCGCATGGTGCTGGTGCACCACCGCTCGTACGAGCATTTCTCGGCCAGCTCGTTTACCGATTCCGACATTACCCAGGGTGATGTGACCGCGGGAGAAGATCCAGTGGTGCGCCAGGCGGCGATCGACGCACTGGGCAACATGTATGGCACCGTGGTAGCCATCGACCCCAGCAATGGCCGCATTCTGGCCATGGTCAACCAGAAGCTGGCCCTCTCCAGCGGCGCCGAGCCCTGCTCAACCATTAAGGTTTCGGTCGCGTTGGCTGCCCTGCAGGAGGGAATCGTCACCAAGGATACTCCGGTCAACCTGGGCGGCAGCTATCACCTGGACATGACCGAAGCCCTGGCTCACTCCAACAACCTTTATTTTGAGACACTTGGCCGTCGCCTCGGGTTTGAGCGGGTGCGCCACTACGCCAATTCGTTTGGCCTGGGCGAGCTGGCCGGCTGGAATATACAGGGCGAGCAGCTTGGCATCTACCCCGAGCAGGTACTGCCTGAGAGCGAGGGTGGAGTCGGCCGTATGTGCTCCTTCGGTCAGGGAATCTCGATGACCCCACTGCAATTGGGAGCCCTGGTCGCCTCGATTGCCAACGGCGGAACTCTCTACTACCTGCAGCACCCGACTACTCCCGAAGAGGCTGCGAACTTCCAGCCGCGAGTGAAGCGGACGCTGGATATCGGCAACCTGATCCCTGAGGTCACCGTCGGCATGGAGGGTGCGGTCGATTACGGCACCGCCCGCTCGCTGCATGCCAACTTTAACCAACTCCCCATTCTTGGCAAGACGGGAACGTGCTCCAACAACGGTACGCGCTACGGCTGGTTTGCCTCCTTTGCGAACACTTCCCATGGCCGCATCGTTACCGTCTTCTTCCTCGAGGGAGGCCGCCCCACCTTTGGCCCGAAGGCTGCGGAGTTGACTGGCGTCTTCTACCACAATCTCTGGGACCACAGCTACTTCGCCGAGAAGGCCGCTACCGACTCGGCATCGAACACCGCCCCGGCCAGCACCGTCAGCCAGTAGGGTTTCAGGAACGGCAATCAACAGAAGGGCCTCCCCACGGGGAGGCCCTTCTGCTTGTACTCTACCGATCGAACATTCTGATCCGAAATCACGGAATGTTTCAGCTGTCCCTGTCCCGACTCGCACAACCAAGGCCCAGATGCAATTCGCTATACGCGCACGATTGGGATATCACGCACCAGCCCGAGGCGCGCTTCGCAAAAGTACTCAAAGCGAATGCCGAAGGTACGGCGGGTCTGGTTCCAGTAGTTTCGGAAGCGTGGGCTGCGGGCCCACCTCATGAAGAGGATGGCCCACCCTCGATTGTCGGGGTGCTCCCAAAAATCGTCGAGTTGCAGGTCCATATAGACGTCTTCCATCAGTTGAATCAGTTGCAGCGCCATGCAGAGTTCCTCGCTGGCCTGGTGAGCATTGCTTGGCGCCGGCGGAACAACCGCGATCGGCGGAGTGATGCGCAAGAGTTCATCGATGAAGGAGTGGAGAGCCGGAGACTGGCGGAACTGTTCCCACAACCGGTTGAGGTTATTGGTGTGTTTCAGGAATGCCTCGCCGGAGCTTCTCGCCGGAGCCATCACATCGGCGAGCTTCACCGCGACCGCCAGCGGACGCTCTCCAGGTTGTATCCCGCGGAAGCAATGGCGTACAACATGTTGGCCCAGTCTGCGGTAGCTCTCGAATTGATCTTCGGAAAAGAACTGGTTAGCCGTGGTCTCGTGGGGAAAGGACGGATGCGTGGACCGGTATTGCGTTATGCCGATATCTTCGTCTCCGGTGATCGAGGCCTTGAGATAAATCAGATAGCCGATGCTGCCATTGCTGTACTTGATCTTGCCCACCGCACAATGCGTCAGGCTGTGACCTTCCTTCTGCTCGTGAATCGAACGCACGTCAAGGTCGATGACGGCCCCAAAATCGGTGGCGCTGATACGGACCAGGTTGCCCAGCGCGCCAAATTGAAGCGCCTCATCACACTCGGCATCACAGGCAATAATGACCTTGCAGCGGCGGCGGATCAGTTCGTACACGCCGAGGTTTTCGAAGTGGCCACCGTCGGATACGTTCAGGAAGTCCCGGGTCTCGTCGGCGCTGCCAAGCAATTCTCTGGTGAGATAGTAAAGGCTGAAGCGAAGCCCTCTGGCCATCCACATCTTCTGCCCCGGGTTGGGAAACCACCAGCCCAGGCGCACGTTGAACATAGTCAACAGCAGGGCCACCAGCGGCGACGTGTTGTAACCCATGTTGGGGCTGGCCGCCGCCCCTGAGATCGCAACCGCCTGACCTAACTTCACTCCTCCGGCGAAGCTCAGTTTTACACCTTCCGCGGAGCTGTCCCCGGTCGGGGCATAGCCCACCCGGGGACGGTCGGAACCACAACGCAAAGGGGTGAGCGAGAAAGAGGCGCTGTGCCGGGTGTGCAGCGTCAGGTCCGCGCTGCCGGCCAGGTTCAGGGTGCAGTTGAAAATGGGAAACGGGCCGCGAAAATCATCCTTCAAGTCGCTGAGGGGCATGTCGTCGTTGAAGTCGAACTTGGTGAAGGAGTGCGGCTTTCTGATGCCCGGAGCCCAGCGGGTGGCGCCCAGATAGCAGCGCACCAGGCGGTTCCGGTAGAACTGGCTCAAACCAAAAATATTGATCTCGAAAAACCAGGAGAAGAGCATGCCCAGGGCAATCACGACCGCGAGCATCGCCAGGAACTTGACCAGGTCAATGTCACGGAGAACCTGCCAGTAGAGGTCGGTGGCATGGTGATCGGTGGCGATGTTCAAAAGCAGAAAGTACAACAGGGTCGAGGCGCCGAGAACCGCTCCCAGGATAAACAGCAGGCCGCCGGCCCGGGCGAGCAATTCCAGGCCGAGCTTCTTGTCATCGGATCCGTCTCCCGATGTCTTGCTGCTGTTGCCGGCGAACAGTCCGCCGATGACCGTTCCTAACCAACCCAGGACGGCGCTCCAGCTAATTGCCCGCGCCCACGTGGGGCCGGCGGTAAAGACCTTGATGACCAGGCGAGGCCCTAGAACCGCGGCTCCCGACAGTGCCAGGCCAGCTGCGCCGTAGATCAACAGCCACGCCCCGAACCGCGTCCACCATTCGCGCTGCGCTTCGTTCGACGCGCGCCCGGAAAGTCCAATGAAAATAACCACGCTCAGCGCGAACGCCGCCAGAACAAAAGCCGGACCAAAGACAAAGTCATAGGATTCGAAGCGACCCTCCGTAGCAACCCAGTTCAGGTTGAGGTAGAGGATGGCGCACAGTCCCAGATAAAGTACGGCCACGCAGAGGGTACCGATCCATAGGGAGCGCCAAACGGTCACCGCCCACGACCAGGCAGATCTCCCTGCTCCCTCGCTTCGCTTGACTGAGTCGGACGGCCGCAAGGCAAACAATCCGATCAGCAGGAGCGCGATCCAATGAGTCGCCAGCAGAACGTCGAACTGGTGCCAGGCCCGCTCCAGCAGGAAGGAAAAGTCATGCGTCCCGGACCAGAGGCGCGCGTTTGACCAGAGCATGGCGGCAACCACGAAGCCGCCTACCCAGCAGGGTAGGATAGCAAGATAGCGAATCCAGAATGCGCGCGGCGAATGCTTGCCGGTCTCGACGCGGTTATCGGTGAAGTTGTAGATCAGGCTGCCGGTGACGAGCAACCCCATGACCATGGCAAGAATGCCTGCATAAGGCAGATTGGGCCACGGCCATGTGGATGGCAAGGCAAGACCCGCCTTTGGATACCCGTGGGCGAAGCCTAAAAACACCATGCGGCCGCCCAGTCCGCCCAGCAGGAGAGCGAAGAGCCAGGTGATGCCGGTGAGCTGAATCAAAAAAGCATTGCGGGCCCAGCTGGCGGCAAGGGTCCAGGTATCGGGGCTCAGGAGCCCGGTAATCGGGGCAAGATAGCTCGAGTATGAGCGGAGATGGGCGATCGACTCATCCCAGCAGGTTGCCCTGCCCAGCCACTGCCGGGTTCGTCGCACATTGCCAATCAGCCACGACCCGATAAAGCCCCCGCCGGAGACGGTGGAGAGGTAATCCACATGACGCAACAGGTCCAGTTCCTGCAAACCCTGCAAGATGCCGAGATTGAAGGTTGCGCTGCGTATGCCGCCGCCCGAGAAGGACACGCCGATCCGGTTGTAAGGTTGCCTGCCGGTGATGAGCCGCTCGCTCCAATAGGCATCTGCGTCCTCAGCATTCATGGAGAACGGCTCGTCCGGCGGAAATGTTGAGGGGGTGTAGGTGCGGCGGGAGCGCTGGCGGTCAATCTCCCTTAGCTCTTCGTCGAAGACCGAGCGCCAGTGCTTGGTGCGCTTTACCTGTACGGTACCTTCGGCGGCCCTGGGGTAGTCGCCCGGGTTAAAGTGCCTGCACTCCCTTTGCCCGGTAAGCGCAACCGCATTCTGCACCAGGTCGCACACGAAGTTGAAGACTGCGCGGAGCGTGTCCTCGAACCTGGTCAGATCCTTTATGTATGCGTCGCTCTTTCCATCCAGCGCGGCCTTGAAGGAAAGCAGATTTAACCACGACACCCGCGAATAGCTGACGGAAGCGTTGGTTGAGACCTCTGCCCGCAGCACCCGCGCCAGCCAGTAGATGTCCGCTAATGCGAAGCGTGCGGTGAGCGGATTGGACAGAACTCCGTCTCCGAGTGGCTCGGACGATCCCTTGACGAGCGCTTCGCCGGCAGCCAGGAAGTCGGTCTTCTGCAGGGAAAGGTAGAAGTCGGTTCGCGACCGGACCCAGGCTACAAGACCATCGCTGATCTGCTGGAAGCGGTCACTCTGGATCGTTTCTGCATTGGGCAGGAGCCCGCGAAGCCAGAGTTCGTAGAGGGCCGGCTCCTGCAGTGGAGAATTTGCGGAGGCTTCCTCTCCCGCTGTCCTCTCCACCAGGTCGGCGCCCGGGTGAAAGCCGTCGAGAAATCTCAGCGCCACGGTCCACTGCTCGTTGGTCTGCTCGTTGAGAAATCGCTCAAACATTCCCTCGTTTTCCGCGGGCTCCTCAGGCGGGATGACAAGCGGCGGCGGGAAGGCGAGGGGGAAAAGCCGGCGATTCGTGGGCTCGCCGTGGTGCGGGGATGGCTGCTGTGCATCCAACCAGCCCGGGCCAAACCAGCGATAGGCCAGGATGCGCACGCCAAAGTAAAGGTATGCGCTGGCATAACGGAAGAAGGCTTCCGATCCCATGACCAACTTGCGAAAGCTGGTCTGCATGCGCAGCACGCGCTTCTCAAGCTGCAGCTCGCCACCCTGGAGAAGGCCGATTTCATTGCCGATCTCGAGCATCGTCAATGCGCCGAGCGCCTGGTCCAGCCGGTCACGCTGTCTGATGGCTGCGCCATCCCGCGCCGAGGTGAGTCTGGCTTCGTCGTGCGGGCGCAGAATCGCAGCCAGTTGCAGCTCGGTTTTGTCCGCGAGGTCGTCGAAGATCTTCCATAGATCTTCGTCCGCAAGCAGAGCCAGCAGAGATTCGCTTCCGCTCGGTTCACTCATACTGCGCCTCCTTGCGTGAGCAGACGAATTGGACTTGCACGCTCCATCGATTGCTTCGAGTGTTGCAATCAACCAGGGCAGAACGCGAAGAACACGTTATCACCTGAGCGGCGCCTGAGATGCATATTCCTGCATGGTGAGGTTACGTCCGGAAACGTTTCACCATGGCAGCAAATTTCAACCCGGCTTTATTCCTTCGCCCAGCGTGGGTCGAACGCAAACGATGGGCGCAGCCCCACCATGGCTTCTACTATCGGCGCTGGGAGCCCTGCGCGCTGCGCTCGATTTCTGCGACTTCATCTTTGGTGAGCTCGATCTGTGACGATGCGATGTTTTCTTTCAGATGGTCGAGCGAGTAGGTGCCCGGGATGGGGAGCATGACAGGCGATTTATGCAGCAACCATGCGAGCGACAATTGAGTTGTCGTAGCGTGCTTTTTTTTCGCAATGGCCGCAAGCGGGCCGTTGGGCTGGTTGAGTCTGCCTGCGTCTACGGGATACCAGGGGAGGAAGGCTATGTTGCTGTCTGTACAGAATTCCAGAACAGCCTCATGCTTACGTTCGCTCAGGTTGTATTTATTCTGAACCGAGACGATAGACGTGGTTTTCTGTGCCTGGCGGATCTGTTCGACCGTCACCTCGGAAAGTCCGATGTGCTGGAGCTTGCCCTGTTGGCGCAAGTCGACGAGCTTGCCGAGAGAGTCTTCCATCGGCACCTGCGGGTCGATGCGATGCAGCTGGTAGAGCGGGATGGTTTCGAGATGCAGGCGGCGCAGGCTCATCTCCACACACTGATGGAGGTACTCCGGCCGGCCTACGGGTGCTGCTTTTGCCGGTCCCTGGCGGGTTATGCCGCCTTTGGTGCCGATGACCAGGTCGGCGGGATAGGGGTGGAGGGCTTCATAGATGAGTTCTTCCGCGATATCCGGACCGTAGGCATCGGCGGTGTCGAAGAAATTGACGCCTGAGGCTACGGCGGCCTGGAGGACGGTGTGAGCGTGGTCTCGACTTTTGGGTTCTCCCCAGGCTCCTTCGCCTACCAGGCGCATGGTTCCGTAACCAAGGCGATGGACGGTAAGGCCAGCTAAGGAGAGAGTCTGATGAGTCATGTCTTGTTTTGTCCAATCTATTGCGCGCTGCCGCATCTTATCGTCAGAGGCCGTAGCCGGGTGAATTCATTATGATCTTTGTCAGCCTGACCCGCCTGAGAGTCCGGTCGATCCGTTTCGTCCCGCTGTTCTTCGTTCATGCGATCCGCTCGCGCTCGCAGGTCGGAAAAGCGCCTGGATTTCAGACCGGTGCGCTGCTGGCTGACCGAAGCTGGACCTTCTGGACGATGACCGCCTGGGATAATCAAGAAAGTATGCGCGCATACATGACTACGGGCTCACACAAGAAGGCCATGCCACATCTGCAGCATTGGTGTGATGAGGCTTCGATTGCGCATTGGACCCAGCCGGAATCTACTCTCCCCTCCTGGACTGAGGCGGACAGAAGAATGCGCGAGGGCGGCCGGGTATCGAAGGTGCTCCACCCGAGTCCCCAGCACGCAACCTTGAACTATAGACCTCCACGCACTACGGGAACCGGAAAGATTCAGAGGTCTTGACCTGCAGTATGCCCGGCCGGCGGGTAGGCCAGACCGAGTTCCTGAAAAAGAAACGCGAAGGTTTAGCTTTTGAAAAGCTGCCAGATGTGTTTTGATCCATTTGTCAGACTTGAAGACGCAAGCGATCAAGTACAAAATCGATACTTCTGACATCCCAGAGCTTGCTCCGGGAGCGCTTGGAAGAACGCGGCGCGAGGGAAGTGGTATCGCCCGGTAAAACAAGCTACTGTCTAACCCCAGCCTGCGAGAAAAAAATACCCATGTCGAATCAATCATGACTTCACCAGATCCCTCGATCACGTCGCCCGAAACCTCAGACTCCGAAGGCCCCATCAGTTTCGGTTTCGAAAACACTTATGCGCGGTTGCCGGAGCGCTTCTACGTTCGGCTTGACCCGACACCGGTGGCGGCCCCGCGCCTGGTCAAGTTGAATGGGGAACTGGCCAGGAAGCTGGGCCTGGATCCGGACGCGCTGGCGAGCGCGCGCGGAGTGGAGATTCTGGCCGGCAACCGGGTGGCCGAGGGGTCCGAACCTCTTGCCGAAGCCTATGCCGGGCACCAGTTCGGGCATTTTGTACCTCAGCTCGGCGACGGCCGCGCCAACCTGTTAGGGGAGGTGCTGGGGCGTGATGGCGTGCGCTACGACATTCAGCTCAAGGGCTCCGGCCCGACTCCCTTCTCCCGCGGCAGCGACGGTAGAGCCGCGGTCGGCCCGGTGTTGCGCGAGTACATCCTGAGCGAGGCCATGGCAGCGTTGGGCGTGCCGACTACCCGGGCCCTGGCCGCGGTGACCACGGGGGAAGGGGTGCTGCGCGAAACAGTTTTGCCGGGAGCCGTTTTCACTCGGGTAGCGGCGAGCCACCTGCGCGTGGGCACCTTTCAATATTTCGCCGCCCGGGGAGACACGGAAGGGACGCGCAGGTTGGCAGACTATGCGATCGCCCGGCACTACCCTGAAGCGGCACAGGCGAAGCAGCCCTATCGGGCGCTGCTCGATGGCGTCATCGCCCGGCAGGCGCGGCTGATCGCGCAATGGATGCTCATCGGATTCATTCATGGCGTGATGAACACCGACAACACTTCCATCTCCGGCGAGACCATCGATTTCGGCCCCTGCGCCTTCATGGAGGCCTACGATCCGGCCAAGGTGTACAGTTCCATCGACCATTACGGACGCTATGCCTATGGCAACCAGCCCCGCGCAGCACACTGGAACCTGGCGCGTCTCGCCGAGGCGCTGCTGCCCGTTCTGGAGCAGGAGCAGGGAAGTGAAGAGGCCGCGCTGGCCTCGGCGCACGAGGCGCTCGCCGCCTTCGCTCCGCAGTTCGAGGCGGCGCTCGCCGCCGGCCTGAGCCGCAAGCTTGGCCTCTTGACGGAGCGCGAGGGTGATGAGGCGCTGGCTCAGGACCTGCTCCAGCGCATGGCCGCGAACCGGGCCGACTTTACCCTGACTTTCCGCCGGCTGTGCGATGCCGCGGCCGGACCGGAAGGCGATGAAGGCGTACGCGCGCTCTTTGCCGACCCCGGTGCTTATGACGCGTGGGCCGCGGGATGGCGCCGGCGGCTGGAAGAAGAGCCCGTCGACTCACCGGCGCGTGCTGCGGCCATGCGGAGGGCAAGTCCGGCATTCATTCCGCGCAACCACATAGTGGAGGCGGCGCTTGATGCTGCTGTTGAGCGGCAGGACTTCCAGCCCTTCGAGGAATTGCTGGACGTCGTGTCACGCCCCTACGAGGACAGGCCTGGCCTCGATCGCTACGCCACGCCGGCGCGCCCCGAGGAATGCGTGCTTCGGACTTTCTGCGGTACTTAAGCGAACCCAAACAGACGGGACTGGCCTTGCTCCTTTGATTCGGCCAGCCACGGTTACGTATGCAGAGGCGAGCGTCCGTCCTCGGTCTGTCCCGCCTCGGTCTCGGCGGTGCCTGCGATGTGCAGGCGGGAGCGGCCGGTGTTGCAGACCTGATAGTCAAGGAGAAACCCTGGTGGTTGAACCCGGGTAATAGACAATCACGTACAAAGCATTCGCCAGCAGATTCGTACCCTGGAAGCCGTTTCCAAAAGAAAAATTCCACTCGAAACCATCGTTAGGCCCACTGGTCTGGCAGGTGGATGTCGCGGTTTCCGCTTCACATGCCCAGTAAAGATAAGGCTGAAGATTATGGAAGGCGCCGGCCTTGACGTCAGGAGCCGCGACCACGGACTCGCCCCGGCGGAGCGCCAATTGTTTATAGAACAACTCGCCCATTGGGCTGCCTGTGCAATCAAAGCCGGTGGTTCCTTTCATGCTGCATGAGGGATCGGGCGGCCCCGTCTCCGGCAATTGCCAGCCCGTCTGGCCGAGGTACCCGCGGCCTTGATCGGCTTTGTTCATGGCCGCGACCCATTCGACCGCCGCCGAGTGGGTCATCGAACCGTCCACATTGATATCTGTAACACCGAAAGTTTCTTTGGCCGCCAGGTTGGCGTCCGCGAGCCAGGTAACTTGGGCAACCGGGTCATAGACGGTTCGGCCGCCCGGGTTGATTTGCAATCCCATGCCGGCGGCGGGAGGCGTGCCTGGCAGCTTGCCCTGGATCATCGGCAGGACATAGAGATAATTCGGCGATACGTTGGCCCCTTGAAATCCAGTGTTGAACGAAAAGCTCACAAATCCCAGCTTCGGATTTGCGGCGGGAGACCCCGACCAATACAGGTAGGGCTGGAAATCATTGAATGGGCCGACCTTATTGGCGGGGATGGGAACGGCCGTGTTCGGCTCGCGAAGGCCGAGCGAAGCATAATACAGAGATCCCAGCGCGCTGTCGGAACAATGGAACCCGAACGATTCGCCGTTCAGCCCCGTATGTGCGCAGCTCGGGTCCTGGACCGGCGTAGTCGGAAGCTGCCAATGGTTGTGACCGAGGTAGCCGGCACCGTGGTCGAGCGAGTTCATCGCGTTGACCCATCGCAGAGCTGTCGCATAGTCCATCGACCCATTTTTGTTGATGTTGGAAACGCCGAAGGTCTGTTTGCCGGCCAGATTGGCGTTGGCGAGCCAGGTGACATGCAGACTGGGATCGTAGACGGTCTGGCCGTCGGCGGCAGGTACCAGGGGTGCGCTTGCCGGCGCCGCCGCGGGGACTGAGGAGTCCCCAGCCCGGCATGCGTTCACCACTTGCGTGCTTATGGTTGGCAAAGGGATGGACGCTGCCTTGGGCCGCGTGGTCCCCTGGACGATCGGATTGAAGCAATCCAGCAACAGCCCGTTGCGAGCCCCTCCACCACGAATAAAGCCCGCATTCCTGCAAGCCGTTCTGATCTGTTCGCATGCAGCCGAATCTGCCCGGACCTGGTTGTTGGGGAAGGCCAGGTTCAGGCCAAATACGATCAGGATCATCAACAGGTAGACGACGTTGGGTCGGAGAGAATCCATCGAAACCTCCCCAGTTCGAAAGCATCGGCGGGAGTCATTGATCCCGGGTTCTGCGCAATTCTAGCCGGAATCTCTCCTTGGAAGGGGCTTGCTAAGCATCCAGAGATGAGACGCACTGTCGTGGGTCAGCCCTAATGTGCACACGACGCTTATCAAGGGAAATTCTGTTTGTCCCCGAAAAGGGTCCTGAGCAAACGCGCTTGGCGGATGCGGCAGACATTCTAGTGAGCCGCCTCTACGGTAAGCCGCAGCCCTACCGCCTTGGTTACAGCAACCAACGTTGAGAGCCGTGGATTCCCTTTGGCCGACAGCGCTCGGTAAAGGCTCTCCCGCTCAACGCCAGCCTCTTTCGCAACTTTGGCCACTCCGCCTCTTGATTCAGCGATGCGTCGCAGGGCAATCAGCAGAATCTGCGGATCATCTCCTTCCTCAAGTGCCGCACGGAGATACTCAACGGCGAACTCCGGATTCTCACGCAGCTCTTTTGCCATAGCTTCATCATGAGAAATACCTGGTCTGCGTTTCATTCCATCTCCGTCCTTTTCCTGTAGTCCTTCCAGTACGCCCGCGCCTTCTTGATATCCGCAGACTGTTTGCGTTTGTCTCCTGCGCACAACAGCAGCACGCAAGCCGTTTCGATTTTCCCGTAATACACGCGATATCCGGGCCCCCAGTCGACACGCAGTTCGTGCAGGCCTTCGCCGATCGACTTCGAATCTCCAAAGTTCCCGCCGGCGAGCCGATCAATCCGCACGGCTATACGTGCGCGTGCCTTTAGATCGGCCAGATTCGCCAGCCACTCCCCGAAAACATCTCTGCCCTCCGCAGTCGTATGGCGGCAGATCTCAATCACAGTCTCATTGTAACTTATAGGTTACATCCTGTCCAAGCCTGCTCAGTAAAGCGGAACGCCACGCCAAAGTGCCACTTCCCTCTGTCACCGAATCTGTCCAAAATTGCTGGGCCACCACTATACGCGCCGTGCGATAGGTGCGTTTTCCATCATACGGTCGATGCTGCGAGCAGGGCTGCACAACAGTGCTGCTCGTTGTCGATGGCGTGAGTATCAAGCTAAACTACATAATTGAGGCCAAGAGGATTACCGGTGAGAATCGATCGTCTCAAGCTTCAGAATTACAAAGGGTTTTCGTGGTTCGAGGTGGACCTCGATCCGAGTTTCAATCTCTTTGTCGGTGATAACGCATCGGGCAAGACCTCCATACTCGACGCTATCAAGATTGGTCTCGACAGCTGGTTTATCGGGATGAAGGGTGTGGCCGGAATCGGGAGCATCGATCCCGAAGAAGTTCATATGAAGGCATTCAGCCACGGAGACATTGTTTATTTTGAGAAACAGTTTCCGGTCAAGGTCGAATTCATCGGGTTCGTGATGGAACGCAGTGTCTGCTGGGAGCGGGAGCTCGCCCGGGATCGGGGTCGTACCACCACGGTAGGCAGCAGGCAGCTTTCTTTGATCGCGAGCGAAGCCGAAGAACAGGTTCGAAGCGGTAAGGATGTCACTCTGCCGTTGGTATGTGCGTACGGGACCGAACGACTCTGGTATGAGTCCCCACAGCGCAAGAGATTAAGTAAAAAGGAGTCGGGTAGGAAGTGGCCATCTCGACTCGATGGTTATCAGAAATGCACTTACTTCGAGATTCAAGAGACCGACCTGCTGGAGTGGATCCGGGAACAAGTCTCCGCAGGGCAGCAGCGCGGGTCTGAGACTGTTGCCTTCCGGGTCATGCGAGAAGCGATCGTTGGATGTGTCGAAGGCGCTACGGATATCTATTACGATGAACGCTATCGTGACCTGATCGTCGTGATCGAAGGGCACGGCCACCAGATGTTCCGCAATCTCAGCGATGGTCAGCGGATTATGGTTTCGATGATTGGTGATGTGGCAAAAAGAGCTGTGACTTTGAATCCTCATTTAGGTATCGAGTCGCTTCGACTCACACCAGGCGTCGTGTCCATCGACGAACTCGATCTCCACCTCCATCCGAAGTGGCAGCGCAGGATCATCCATGATCTCAAGCGGATCTTCGCGTCGCTTCAATTTGTTGTTACTTCGCATTCTCCCCAACTTGTCGGAGAGGCCCAGCCAAACGAGCTTCGCCTACTTGACGACGGTCGGGCGTTCAAGGTTCCCCAGTCTTTCGGGATGGATTCGAACCGAGCACTTGAGGAGGTCATGGATGCGAGCTCAAGAAACGCAGGCGTCAAAGATCTTCTTTCCAAGATGAGTACTTTGATCGAGGGCGAGGATCTCGACCAGGCAAAAGAGGTTTTGGAAGAGGTAAAGGAGCAACTGGGAGAGAACGATCCTGAAGTCACGGGAGCTAATACACTAATTAGCCTTCTCGAATCGACGCATGAAGAACATCACAAAGAGAAATGAACCGCGATCTCTTACAGAGCACCGAGCAAGCAACCTCTTGGACTATGGGGGCTATCCCGGAAAAGATGAACTGCGGGTCTCGTTATGTTCGGAGCAGGGCGGCATCTGCTGCTACTGTATGGGCCGCGTCCGTCCAACGATCGGATCAATGAAGATCGAGCATTGGCAATCGCAAGAGAATTACCAAGACCAACGGCTTGTGTACTCGAACCTTCTCGGCGCGTGTATGGGAGGAGAGGGATATCGTCCCAAGGACCAGCATTGCGACACTTACAAGGCGGATCGTGACCTCTGTAAGAACCCCGCCAACCCGAACCACAATGTCGAAGCCTTCATTCAGTATGGTAGCGACGGGTCAGTCACGGCCAACGATGCTTTGTTAGATGAGCATCTCAACGCCGTGCTCAACCTGAATTTACCTCTTCTCAAAGCGAACCGTAAGGCTGCACTCGATAACTTTAAGAAGTTTCTTGCACTCCGACCGGGCACAATCGCAAGGGCTAAGTGGCAGCAAATCCTCGATGAATGGAACCGAGTACCTGCCGCTGGCGATCTGATACCCTTCGCTGGCGTGGTTACGTATTGGATTCGCAAACACCTGATGTAGGCGAGCGGCGATGAGCGTTACCCCTACCTATCTCCGACACACTCTCCGTCTGTCCTGCCTTTCCTTGCTTCGTAAGCGTCCGCTTGTCGCCGTGTAGGCAGATAGCTATTTCTGCTCCACGAACAGAGTCATCAGATAGTGCTGATTGAAAAACGCTTCTGCGTGGAACGTTCGCCGGTAACCGCAGGCATCTTCGAGCTGAATAGTGAACTCACCGGCAACCCCCCACTTTCTCGGTCTCGTCGAACGGTTCACAAACTCGAGAAGTTGGTTTGGGTGTACACCCGGGAACTCCTTAGCGAACCGCCCAGAGCAAATGAAGTGTCGACAACGAGTGACCTGATCTCCGGGAATCTGCTTCCACCAGGGAGTGCTGACAAGTCCGGCTAAAGGCCGATCATGACTGTATTCGACGTAACGACGAAAGGTGGTCACATAGGACTTCTCGTGCAGCTTTTGCAGCTGCTCGATAGATTTCCAGCATGGTGTCGTATCCCGCGCTTGAGCTGTGAACACTTTCCCACCAAACATTAAGCCTGAGGCTCCGTAATTGGCTTCGGACTCAAGCATGTCCTGGTATTCGTGCTCCAGGCTCTGTGCCGTGTCCCCCAAGAAGAATTCGCGATGCCACGGAAGAAGGGTATGGACCGTATCATGAAAGGATGCCCAGGCCTGCTTCGGTTTAGGCTGCGAGGTATCGATCAAGATCCTTTTTCCATCCGGCAACCAGACCGCTGCGAGACGAATCTTGTCGCGAACAACATTGAGAATTTTGGTCTTACCGATCTGTAGACGGTGGGCGAATCGACGCAACAGAGATGGATCATCGAGACTATAGAAATCTCGGTTCAGTTTTAGATGGGCGAGCACATCTAGGATCTGAAAGGGAGCATTTCTTAATCCGGCATCTTTGAGGACGCGTGCGACAATTTTGTCGATCTCTTTCCGGGTCGATTCTCCCACAGTGCTCATTCTTTACTTACCTCTTCTCTCAAAAACCGCACAAATTCGTCAAGCAGCTTCTTCTCTTCATTTGTGAGTTTAGAGAAGGAGTCGGAATTTGCCGCGAAGCTTGATGCTCTTCGACGAAGACTAGGAGGAATATCAGTGATCGCACCTGCGAGAACTGCGAGTTTTTTCTGAGGAATTTCAAAGAATCTGCTCAGCTTGTGCAGGGCAAGCGGCGTTGGGCGGCAGGTGCAGTCACGCTCGATCTCCGCAAGTTCCTCGGCGGGAAAATCTATCTTGCGGGCTAGCTGTTCTATCGAGAGCCCTTTTTGTTTTCGCATTCCGCGTATCACTTCTCGGAAGGCAAAGCGCACATTTTCAACCTCCGGGTCTTTCGGCTGCATCACTACCTGGACCTGTCGGTTGAGTGCTTTGGCGATGCGGCCCAACATGGAAAGGGAATGGCCATCATAATCGGAGTCTTCCAGGCGGCTGATGACGGACTGGGGGAGATAAGGGGACATGATACTTATCCCCGTCTGCCCGTTTCGGGGACCAATCTGGCCCTGAAAACCAGGGTAGCTCGCCACCCAGGGGTTCGGAAATACGTGATGCTACACGCAATCCTGTGTGGTAGTACACGGTGTACCGGGGGTGTGCGGGGACACGTTAGAATTTTTCCCAAGCGATCCTGAGGGAAATAGGTTTCGTATCCCCGCATTTGCACGCTCAAATGAACAGGCCTTCCCTATCAAGGTTCGTGGCAATAGTCCAACGTCATTTCATAAAGCGTGCCGCCGCTGTTTTTGTAGCCGGCAGGGCTGCCGTTGCCACCGTATTCGGCAATTCCAATGAGCTTGTTCCCGTCTGCGATCAGGCCTTCATCAGCGAACGCACCGTCATCATTCGCTCCTGTCGTTGGATTCGTCACACTGAAAGTATGTAATACCTCGAAGTGCCCGTCTTCCCGGATGCTGTAGAGCACTCCGCTGCCGTTTGCACCCCCGGACTCGGTGTTCGAGGCGAGAATTCCATGTGGTCCCAGAGCCAGCCGGCCGTTGGGTCCTGCCCCGTCCCAATTCTGACCGGCAGAGTTCAAGGCGCTGAAGTCATGGATAATCTCAACTTGACCGGGGTTCCAGTTGGAATACCGGAACACGACACCACTAGCATTGTTTCCGCCGTGAAAGCCAGCGCCATAAAAGACCCCGGGCCTTGGTTCGACAAGCGGCTCGTAGCAGTCAGCGCCATCCATGTTCTCGCCGCTCGCGTTGGTCTGGCTGAACGTGTAAAGCACCTGGAAGTTCTGCCCCGACGGCGCTATCCGGTACAGGATCCCTGACGGCAAAGGTCCTGCAGGCAGCGAAGTCGCCGGCCACACCGCGCAGCCATATAAGTTTCCGTCCTTCGCCTGCAGCAGCGACGCGGCGTGGCCCTCGTCAGCCGTGAACGAATGCAAAACCTCAAAGTTCCCCTTGACGTCGATCCTCCAGGCGACCCCGCAACCTTTAGTGAAAAGACAGACATTTGGCCCGCCAAACCGCGTTGTACCGTAAAGGTTGCCGTCTTTGCCGACGACAATCGAGCGCAGTGGATGGGATCCGTCCTGATTCAGTCCGTTCGAATCCACGGCGCTGAACGTATGCAGTACAACGAAATCGCCGGAAGGGTTGAATGCGAAGATTGTGCCGCTGCCATTCTTGCCGCCAAGAGAGGCCATCCCGTAAATCACGTCGCCGGGACCCCGCGTCACTGCCACACCCGGCGTGGCTCCGTCCTCATTGTCTCCGTTCGGATCCAGCGCGCTGAAGGTATGCAGAACCTTGTATTGATGCGTGTGCCGGTCGAACCGGTAAATCACACCATTGCCGTGCTGCCCGCCGACCGTCGTCATCCCGTAGATGGCGCCATCGGAACCGATCGCCGGCAGGGTGTCTGGTTGAGATCCGAGAGGACTGGTAAAAGTAGTAGCGGCTGGGGCTTCGAAACTATAGAGCGTCGAGAACGTTGCGCTATCAGTTTGTGCACCGGCGCGGGCAGTTGCAAGCAAGCAGGCAACTGCGCACGCCGCGATGGACATGCAAGCGATTGATTTCGTCATTAGATTGCTCCCGTGGTTGGCATTGAAGTGGATAAAATCGAGCCGCGAGAGGCTAACCGCAGGGTTGGCCACTGAGCGGCCTATAGACCGGGCGTGATGCGAAAACCCCGACTGGAGCCGGAGAGGGTCAAGGCACACTGAACACCTGTGGCCGCGGCAAAATGCTTGGCGGCCTCCGATGCTCTGCGTTACACTTGCGCCCATCCCGGTCCAGCGAGGTTTCGCCGGGCCGGGAGCGAACGCCTGGCGAAACGCCGAGACTCAAAGCCAAGCAACCAAGCGTCAGTTCATGGGCCCAACGATGCCCAGACTCTGAGCCCACCCTTCCACAATCGTCTTGAGCGAGTTATGAAGTCTTTCTGAAGAAGTCGTGATGAGTACAACGGCAAGCAAATCATTTGTTTTCAGCTTCGCGGATGTAGTTGTGCGCGAACGAGAGTTTGTGATTATGAAGGCAGGCCAGGTACAGCCTGTCGAGCCGAAGCCATTTCGTGTGCTGCTGATCTTGCTTCGCAGTCCGAACAAGTTAATTAGCAAAGAAGAACTTTTGAACTCAGTTTGGGGCGAGACCGCGGTTACTGAGAATTCTCTTGCTCGTAACATAGCCTTGCTCCGGCGGTTATTGCGCGACGACCCGCGTGAGCCAAGATTCATCGAGACCGTCTCTGGAGTTGGTTACCGGTTTATTTGCCCGGTTGATGTCGCAGAAGAACCCGCGGGAGCTTTGCCAGCTAACCGCGGGGCGGAAGTTCCGCACAACAATGGCAGCGAGTCCTCTTGGCCCGTCGCCGCGTTGCCGGAAATTTCCCGCCCCGGCGCGGTCTCTGTTCGATCCTCATCGAGAGCGAAATGGGCGGCGGTCGCCGCCATTGTTGGTGTCGGGCTTGCGTTTGGCTTGTACGCTCTGCGTCCGGTGCGCCCGCTTACAGACAGAGACTCAATTATCCTGTCGGATTTTACAAACTCCACTGGTGACGCTGTGTTTGACGGCACCTTGCGCCAGGGCCTGGCAACGCAACTAGAGCAATCGCCGTTCCTCAAGTTGGTTCCTGATCAGCAAATACAACACACGTTGTCGCTGATGGGCCGGACAACGGACGCCCGCCTTACCTCCAGTGAGGCGCGCGAGGTATGCCAGAGGATCGCCGCAGCGGCGGTTGTGGAGGGATCGATCGCGAACCTGGGAAAGGAATATGTAATTGGCCTGAGAGCCATGAGTTGTCCCACGGGAAGGGTGCTGGGCGAGGAACAGGTACAAGCGGGCCGGAAAGAAGATGTTCTTAAAGCGCTCAGCCGGGCTAGCGTGCAACTTCGCGGGAAGCTTGGCGAATCCTTAAGTACCGTTGAGAAATTTGATACTCCGCTGGACGAAGCAACCACGCAATCGCTCGATGCACTACTTGCTTACACCACGGGCCGTAAGAAACTGCTGAATCATGCTGACTGCGCAGCCGCCATTCCCTTATTTCAAAGGGCCATCCATTTGGATCCGAACTTCGCCATGGCGCATCTGTCCCTCGGATTGTGCCAGATCAATACCGGGCAACCAGGCGTAGCTGAGGAAAGTATCCGAAAAGCATTCGCCCTGCGTCAGCACCTTACCGAATGGGAAAAATTAGCCATCGAGTCCCGATATGAATTGGCGGTTATCGGTGACCTGCCGAAGGCCCGGCAGATATACCGTCTGTGGGCACAAATCTATCCTCGCGAGCCGATCCCTGTATCCGTTCTTGGGGAGTGCCTCGATCCGGTGCTCGGACGCTACGACGATGCGCTTGCTGACGCTCGCGAAGCTCTCGTTCGTGCGCCGCAGAATGCGCAATACTACGAGGACCTGGTAGCGGCTTATATCTATCTGCATCAGTTAGAGAATGCGCGCGCCACCGCGGATGAGGCGGCCAGAAAAGGGCTCGAATCGTCGGAGATTCCCCCTCGTCTGTACCAACTTGGATTTCTCACCAACGACTCGAGGCTGATGGCTCAACAGGTGGCACGGGCCGAAGGAAAACCTGGTGTCGAGGATTTATTGCTGTCGTATGAAGCTGCCACTGCGGCATTCGCTGGACAGATCGAAAAGGCAAGGGAGCTATCCAGGCGCGCCATAGCTTCCGCCCTTCAGGCCGATAAGGCTGAAGCTGCCGCCGGCTACAAGTCCCAGTGGGCGATGCGCGAGGCGTTGTTTGGAAATATCGCCGAGGCGCGCCATCAAGCCGAAGCTGCCCTCGCGTTGTCAAACGCTCGCGATGTAAAAGCCCGCGCAGCTTTTGCCCTGGCGCTCGCTCATGGTCCCGCGGAGCGACTGGTCGAAGACCTTGCCCACAAGTTCCCCGAGGATACCACCGTCCAGTTCATCTTTCTTCCCGTTATCCGCGCGCAGTTGGCGCTTAATCGTCGCGATCCTGCGGGCGCCCTCAAGGAACTGGATGTTGCCGCTCCCTTTGATTTAGCGAATGCCTCTCCTGAGCAGTTATTTCCTTTCGCGCTCTATCCATGCTATCTACGAGGGCAGGCATTCCTTGCCAGCGGCAGAGCAGAACAAGCATCCGTTGAGTTTCAACAGATACTGAATCACTCAGGCATCGTAATCAATGAGCCAATCGGCGCCCTGGCGTACAAAAATCTGGCTCATGCTTACGTTGCGCTGGGGCAGCAGGAGAAAGCCGAAGCGGCGTATCGGACGTTAATGAGTCTTTGGCGCCAGGCCGATGCCATCAATCCGGTCATCCGCGAAACCAGTCTTGATTTCAGGCGGTTGTCAGGCAGCGACAGACGGCTCATCCCATCCCGAACGGGGCATTAGGTTTCGGGAGTTTCGGGGACGGATAGCTTTGACACAATGGTGTGGACCCCAAATTTGAGACACTGAGAAACAGGGACAACTGCAGCGAACGGAGGTTCGGATGGCAGCAGCCCGTGTTTTCAAAGTGGAGTTCCGTATTGCGGTAGCGCAACGGATCTTAAATGGCGAGAGTGTATCTTCGCTGAGCAGGCAGTACAAGATCAAGCGTAGCCTGCTTTATCGCTGGCGAGATTCGTATCGCGAAAAAGGGACGGCTGGTTTCGGCCAGCCCAGGGGGCCCAAGCCGGGCGCGAAAGCGAACGCCATTGCTAAACCATCGAAAACAGCGGACGAAAGAATCGTGGAGTTGGAGCGACGACTGGGAAGGATGGCGCTGGAAAACGATTTTTTAAGAAGAGCCTTCAAGCGAGTAAAGGAAGCACGTTCGAAGAGCAGCGCGCCTGGCGAAGAGCGTTGTACGGAGAAGTGATGCAGCTGGAAGGCAAAGCCGGACTCTCTATTCTGGAAGCATGCGATGCCGCGCGTGTTAGCCGAGCAGGTTTTTACCGGTACTTTGATGAGCACCTGCCGCGGCAAGCGGACACGGAACTGCGCCAGCATATCCAGCAAATCTGTCTTGATCACCGTTGCTACGGTTCTCGGCGGGTCATTATTGAACTACAAAAGCTGGGGCTGCTGGTCAACCGTAAGCGCGTGATGCGGCTGATGCGCGCCGACAACCTATTGTGCCTGCGTAAGCGGCGCTTTGTTTGCACCACTGATTCGCGTCACACTTACGCTGTCTACCCCAACCTCACCCGCGATTGGAAGCCCAATGGCATCAATCAGCTATGGGTAGCCGACATCACCTACGGCTGCGGGAATCGTTCCTCTACCTGGCAGTTATTCTGGACTCCTATTCGCGGCGCGTGATCGGCTGGGCACTTGGAAATACGCTTGAAGCCGAACTCGCTCTTGCCGCCTTGCGCAGCAAAGCTTCTCGCTTAACGTCGCTGCTGTAAAGTCCCCAGCAGCCAACATCAACTGTCCCTGTTTTCCGCTGTCTCAACCAAGGGGTCCACTCCAGTCTGTCACCGAATCTGTCGCCAAATCTTGTCCGCGCTGCATCCAAGGAACATCAACCTTTTTTGCAGGGACGACATGAAATCGGAGTCACGCGAGTTATGGCCCTCGTTGCAGTCCTTACATTAGTGGTTCATCTCGTCTGGCTTGCTCTGGTAATCTTCGGAGCTCTCTGGACGCGCGGCCGGCCCGTGTGGAGCGCGCTGCACATTCTCGCCCTGGTCTGGGGAATTGTTGTGGAAGTGAGCCCATGGCCATGTCCTCTGACTTTGGCTGAACAGTACTTTGAAACCCGGATTGGCCCACCTTTGTACCAGGGCGGTTTCCTGCTGCACTGCCTGGACGCGATCGTGTACCCCAATCTACCTAGCTGGGTGGTAACGAGTGCAGGTGTGGCCGTTTGCGCTCTCAATCTTGGAATCTATTGCTGGCGATTCCGAAAGTCGACGGTACTCTGGCGCCAGCACGAAGGTAAACAGCGCGGCAAACGACGCTGAGGTGAAAGAAATCCATTCGGCTGTTCGGCCGCCAAGCGAGGTGAAAACCCGGTGACATGCTGAAGTGCACCCCTGAGCTGAGACAAACTGGACGGCGGTTTATTGGTGACACTCCGGCCCGGTTTGCGTTTCGTTATTGATTAGCCTTCGCCGAGCGGCGGGAGTGTGGAAATCCTGAAGGGATTTCCAAGGCCTGTGGGAGCGGTGGTAAACCGTTCTTTGGTTTTCCACCGCTTCCATCAGCGCCGTCACTTCCGTGTGCCTGGCTGATCTGCTCGAATTCTTCCGGTGTTAGATATCCTAACGCGGAATGCAGTCGACTCCGGTTATATACCTGCTCGATAAACTGGCCTATCCGCTTGCGTGCGTCTGCAGGTTTCGATAGCTAGTTTCGCGTACTTCCTCCTCTTTAAGTGTTCGCATGAACCGCTCTGCACGAGCGTTGTCGTAGGGATTGCCTCGCCGGCTCATGCTGATCTGGATATCGTTCTGCTCCAGCAGCCCGGTGTACTCCGTCGATGCATACTGTACACCGCGATCGGAGTGGTGGATGAGCCCTTCAGCTTTCCAGTTACGCTGGCTAAGGGCCGTACGCAGAGCTCCAAGCGCCAGCTCTGTCTCCAGAGTTCGCGCCAGCTCCCACCCGATGACGCGACGAGAGTAGGCGTCTAGAACAACCGCTAGATAGATAAATTCATCGCGCAAGCGGATGAAGGTGATGTCAGCCACCCACAACTGGTTCGGCGCGGTCAGCTTGGCATGTCGCGCCAGGTTGGGGTAAATAGGCATCGTATGTGCCGAGTCCGTGGTAAACACGTACTTCTTCCGCCGTAAGCTAAGCAGGTTATCCTCGCGCATCAGGCGCAACACCCGCTTGTGATTCACCAGTTGTCCTTCCCGTCGCAGCGTGCCTGTCAGCAGGCGATAGCCTCGCAAACGATGGTGTGCAACCGCCAGCTCTTGCAAGCGAGCGCGGAGCAACATGTCAGCTTGTTTGGGCTTGGCCCGATGCAGATAGCGGTAGAATCCAGCTCGACTTACTTCCGCTGTCTGGCACTGCTGTTCCACGGTCAGTCCTATCCCTTTATCTCCCCGGATTCAACTCCGTGTAGCGCAGGGCTTTCCACAAATGCGACTGGGGAGGATCAGGGGACAGAGGATCAGGGGACAGGGTGGCATGAAACGGATTCAGAGCGTCTGCAGTGGTCCTACCCTCTCGCGGACGGACGGATTTGCTTTAGGGTCACTTCCGTCGGTCCAACTGTCCTCAACTGTCCTTTCTGGTTTCAGAGTTACTTTCATTGAACGCTGCACCTAGGCTGTCTGCAGATACGCAGGAGCGAATACCCTTTCGACAAACCACTCGAGTGTCGTCGGCGTCGTATTGAGTGCCGAGCGCTTTTCCTGCGGTACGATAAGTCCGGCGTTCGCTCCGTCCCACATCTCAATGATCAATTCCGTGGTCTTTTTAGGCAAACCCATCTGCAACAGGGCTGGCTCAAGCATCGTGCTCGGCATTTGCAAGTATTCGAGATTGGGCTTGCCGATAGAGTTGCCGACGACGGAAGCCGCCTCCTTCATAGAGATGTCGCGTTGTCCGTGTAGCTCCTGGATCGAGCTGCCGGAAAAATCGCGCGCAGCGAGACGGGTGGCGGCATACGCGCCTATGTCTTGCGTGGCTATCCACGGCATTGGCGCATCGGCACCTAAACCTCCTGGCAGCATCCCCATCGAGCGGAGCGGGACAAGACTCATGAAGAGATTTTCCATAAAATACGCTGCGCGCAGGTGCAGGACGTTGAGCCCGGCGACTTGATCGAGTTTCTGCTGCTGATTATGTAAGCCGACGATGGGGCCGGTGTTTGTCGCGTGCTGAGCGCCAATACTGCTCAGGTTAACGACGAACTGCACACGGGCCTTTGAGACTGCAGCGGCATAGGAATCGGAAACTCGTTCTTGATGCGCGCGCAAGTCCGGTTGTGACATGTCCTCCGGCAGAACCAGGTAGACGCTTGATGCACCGTCGAAACCACTTGTCATTGAATCGACATCTTCGACGTTCCCGACGAAGGGCTCCGCACCTAGCTGTACGAGCGGCGCGAGCTTTTTCATGTCTCGCCCAACTACGCGAACTTTTTCCCCTTTTGCGAGCAACAGTTCTGTTACTCGCCGTCCTGTGCGTCCCGTTGCTCCCGTCACGACGATCATTTCGGTCTCCTGTAATTGCCGCTTTGAGATTTGGTCGCTCCCTTGTTAGCCCATCATTGCAGTTTAGCGACATTATCAGGTTTAGGCGGACGAATGACAGACGGGGGAGGGTTTCGGGGACAGAGTTTCGGGGCCAGAGTCACCGAAATCTACCGAAATCTGTCACCCGTTTTCGTCTGTTGCCCATAACTCGGCGGCAAGCGAAATGTACTCTAATGTTTCCGCGTTGCTCTGATAGTCAAAATCTTTTCTAATTTGTCTGCCGCCGCGCCCTGATAGACAGTTTGCGTAAAAGAATCACGCTTTAAATCGGACCAAACCTCTCTGCCGAAAACTTGCTTGCCCGATGTGCCATTTACATCTGTCTGTACAAAGTCGTTGCCTTCCCACTTACCAATCCCGGACAAGAGCCGGCAGCCGCTGTCAATGGCATCGCTATCGCACCAGAGAACGTGAACTCCCTGGGCTTTGTCATCCCACCAAAAAATTCCTGTGCTCCACGGTTGTCCGGCACTATCCTTGCCATGATATTCCTCGATAAGCGATAGACGTGCCGGACCTGCACGATAATCTTCTCGGGCATGCTCCAGGCGTGGTCTGGATGCGCGGTCTTTCGCTTTATAAGTGTCCTCTGTAGCCCACTCTCCAGCGAGCGCGGCAATCAACCTTTCCATTTGGGGTGGATTTGGATTTTCTTCTTTCTGCGTTACCGCTTGAAAATGCGTCGTACTTGGACGCGCACCGGCGAGCCCAATGGCGGCACTAACTGGCAACGATAATAGCAAGACAGCCGCAAGTCGGACGTTTGCAAGGATGAATGCCATTCAGGTCTTCCTCTGGTACTTAGAGTCAAGGACGATCGGCGCCGTCCTGGGAGAATTTAGGCCACGCCAAATTTACACCGGCTTCGGGTTCTGTGGCTATTTTTTGGGGGGGTCAGGACGGGGTTTCAGGGAGTTTCAGACGAAATTACCCCGGGAGTTTCAGGACGGGAGTTTCAGGGAGTTTCAGGGGAGTTTCAGGAGTTTCAGGAGTTTCAGGACGAAATTACCCGGATTAAAGGGCGCCCAGCCGAAGGTCAGAAGGGATCGAAGGAGAAGTTAGCTTAGTTCGTGACTGGGCTCAGGCCGCTTCTTGGGTGAACGCTTTTGCGGAGTCAAGCGTTTCAACTACCATCCGACGCGTTGGAGCCCTTCGACTGCATCAAAGTGCTGGTCTTGGCTTAGGAGCGCTAGACGGTGTTGCCGGCAGAGCGCAGCGATCCAGAGATCGTTCGAGGGGATGGGGCGGCCAGCCTTTTTGAGTGCTGCTCGAATCCCGGCATAGTGGCGTGAGGTCTCTTCCTCTACCGCAAGGACGCGTGTTGCCGCGATGAGCTCTCGCAGCCACTTCTCGTACTCACTGCGCCGTCGCGATTGCCCGATACCGAAACGATATTCGCCCAGCACAATCACCGGCAGCTCTATGCTCGCAGCCTGGCGATAGGCGCGAACCACCCCGGGCTCATCATCTGCCACCGCGGAGAGTGCGTTGGTGTCGAGGATCACTCCCAATCCTCGGGCTCAATCTTCTCGAACTCACTCTTGATGATCCGATTGATACGCACCGTCTCTTTGTGGAGGTGTTTGAGACCTCCAGCAAGCCTCACCCAGGGCTTTTCTTCTCTTTTCGAGCTGGCCTCGAGCTTCTCCTCGACAGCTTCGGTGACAAAGGCGCGCAGTGGGATGCCTCGCTGGGCGGCCACCGATTTGGCGCGGCGAAAGATGGGGTCGGGAATCTCGAGCGTGGTCTTCACCCTCTCAGGCTCCCATATTTATGGGAGGTAGTCAATCGACGCTCCCAATGGGCCACGAGACTACCAACCCGCCGGCCGCCCGGCCTTCCACAACAGCCTGGACGACGCCAACGCCAGCATCACGCCGGGGCACCCACAAAATCCGGTTTGCCGCCCATTTCATCCCGCTGCCAACGCGCATACCAAACCCAAGTGACCTTTGGGCTTGTACTCCCGTGCTGAAAAAAGCATCTCGCCACTTACATCAAAATAGGAAAGGCTCTATCTCTTAGAGTAGAAGATATCGGCAGGCGGCGGCTTCTCACGCAACCGCGCCCTGGCCGGCAGTTGCCGGTAGTTTCGGCCTTCCGCGTGAGCGAAGGATAGCTTCACCGCTATCCGGTACCACACTCGATCCCTGTCACAAAATCGCCAACACCAGCCATGAGTAACCTGCCGCGGCTCTCCACCCCCTTTTGTCCCTAAGAGAGCAGCAAACCAATCCGACCCAATCTCCAGCAAACCAAGGAACGAGACGACCTATGGCCAAAAATACTGTCAGCGATCCCATCACTGATCAGGAAATCGCCTTTGCTCACCTGATCCTCTCCGGAACCATGAACGACCGCCGCGCCGCGGAAGCTGTCGGCCTCAATCCCGACACCGCCGCCTACACCAAAGCCAAGCCCCGTGTCCGCGCCTACATGATCGAGCACCGCGCCGCCGTCAGGGAAAAGCTGGTGGACCAGGAAGCCGAAGGGCTGCGCAAGCTGAACCTTGGTCGCGACCAGATCCTGGCCCGGCTCTGGGAACTGGCCAATCTCAACCCTGAAGCGACCAGAGGCAGCATGGCCGGCCAGATCAAGGCTCTTGCCATGATCGTAGCCATCGAAGGCCTGATTCCCGACCGGCGCTTTTCCCCACCCGCAACGCAACCCGCGGCCCCGCCCGTCAAGGCACAAATCTACAGCTCTGAGTGGCTCCGCAAACAGCAGCACCAACCTGGGGGTGAGGAGCCAGGGGACCCGGTTGCCGGCACCAAAACCCCACCCGCCGCGCCCCAGGTCCCCCACCCGATGCCTGCACCCGAGCCAGCCCCCAACCTGGCTAACGACACGTCGTTCCCCAACCTTGACCGGCCCCAACCCAGCCTTGCCAATCCCTTCATCAACCCCCGAAGCCCGAACTGGGTGCCCGACGCGACCGGCTACGTCTTCGATGCCGTCCTCGACAAAGCCAGCTCCCTCAGGCTGCCCTTTTCCCCGAAGAAAGGCTTCTCTGGGCGGCGCCGCGGAAGTCGATAAAAAGCCAAATTTTATCGAATTTTACAAAATATCCCGCTCCCTCGACTCGAGTGGCGCGGCGTCAACGGACATGCGAGCATCGGCTTCCAGGCTGTCCAAGCGGCTGGCGTGAACATCTCTCTGCAAGACCTGTCGAGGCCAGCCAGTGGCACGCCGGCCATGCATTAGTCTGAGGGCGATGCGTTCTCGTCCCCTCGGACTGTCGCTGACTCTCATGCTCGTCACTATGGCCGCTGGCCTGGCGGTCCGGTTCGTTGGGCTTGGCCTGCCACCGGTTGTGGTCAAGTACGGCGGCTCGACACTATGGGCCTTGATGATCTATTGGATCGTCTCGACCCTCGTGGCCTCATGGCGTGTTCCCATAGTTGCTGTGCTTGCCGGAGTCGTCGCCACGGCGGTCGAGTTCCTCAAGCTCTACCACTCGCCCACGCTGGATGCCTTCCGCCTTACGCTTCCCGGCATCGTGCTGCTGGGCCGCTTCTTCTCCGTGTGGGATATCGTGGCGTACTGGCTGGCCATCTTCGTTGGAGCCTTCCTGGACAGCAGCATCCGGCGTCGCCTCCAGCTCTGAAATCCCGTCCCCTTAACTTCAAATTCGGTCCAAACAAGCAGGCAACTGATTGAGCACACCCACATGCGGGCGGGGATAACCGGAATCCCCGCCGAATACAATAGTATCGATCGCCCTAGCAATTCCGCCCGCGGATCAGCGTGGATGACAACGACGTGTATCTCGATGGGCTGCAAAGCTGAGAGAAGCTTTTACAGAATTGGCAACGGAGGACCGATGAGGCAATATCGCCGCTGGCTAAGTGCCTTGCTTTTGTTCCTGGCGCCCCTGTCTGCGCTAACCCAGACGCACAGTCCAAAGCTCATCGACGTTCATTTCCATTATGACGGCGAGCCCGGCGTCCTCGAAAAGCTACTCGATAAATTGAATGCGGCCGATGGTTTAGCTTTCCTGTTGACCACCCCTAAAGGCTTTCCCCAGGCCAGCAAGTTCATCCACGAGCATCCCGGCCGATTGATCGGCTTTGGCGATATCAAGTTGGATGATCCCCAGGTCCTGGAAGAAATCGATCGCTTCCATGCGGCGGGCTTTCGCGGCTTGGGCGAAATAAGCTCAACCCTCAAAGCCTATGACGATCGAGCCTACTGGCCCATCTACGACCGGGCCAACAAGTATCACATGATACTTCTCTTCCATACCGGCATCGTGAACAGACTGCACCCGGAACAGCCTGCGGATATCAGCTTTGACCGCAGTCGGGTGACGCGGCTCGATCTGATTGCCCGGCATTGGCCCAGGCTGACTATCATCGGCGCCCATTTGGGAAACCCCGACTATGCAGAAGCAGGCGAAATTGGAAGGTGGAACCCGAATCTCTATTTCGATCTCTCGGGCACGACGCTCATCAAGAAGAAGGATGACTATGCCTTCTTCCGATCTATTTTCTGGTGGACGGGGGTGGCAAGTCCCCATACACCCGCAAGCGGCGCCGACGCCTTTGAGAAACTAGTCTTCGCTTCCGATGTTTTCGGTGGAGGCCTGCAGGAATTCGACGATGAGCTGGCGCGTTACCACGCCATGCTCGACGCCTGCCAGGTACCGCAAAGTGTGCAGGCGATGATTTTTTCCGGAACCATGTGGCGCATTTTGCAAGCACAGCAAGCGCAGGACCTGACTGCAAACCTAAAACCGTGAATGCCGGTGGATAGGAAATGCGGTGACATGACGGTTAAGGTGTAGTCCAAACTGTCACTGACGAAAACAGGCGTCGGGAGATGTAAGTAATCGTCTGCTCGGTCCCAGGGCCGAGTTAACGGAGTTAAAGGGACAGTACGGAGAAATCGCCACTCCAGACTTGGAATCCTAATCGGCTAGCGCAACTGTGGTTGTTCCGTCTGGTCACCTGCTCTTCGTCACGATTTTGGTATTCTGCTTTTCAGACGCGCGCTGGGCGCGTCCCGTCCGCGGAAAGGGCTGCGCCCACCAGTCCTTTCGAGGTCCGTCTGTAAAAGAACCTCTTTCGCCTGTCATGCGGACCAGGCAAATGAAGGAGGTTGTCTTGAATCTCGAACAACAAAAGAAACGGGCCCGCGAATTATTGCGGGCCGTCCGGAGTGGAAAGAGCGATGCGCTGGCACGACTGCGAAACCACCATCTTCGCTGGGCCCAGGTGGAGGATGCCATGGTGAGGCAGGAGATGGCCTTGCACGACGCTCAGTTCGTCATCGCGCGGGAGCAAGGGTTCGCGAGTTGGACAAAACTCAAAGCCTACGTGGACTCTTCGCCTCAGGTGCGCTCCACCCGGCTATTCGTCCTCGACATGCAATGGATCACCGGCCGGGTTCAAGGCCTTTTGCGCACCCGGCAGTCCGCAGGTCCGGCCGCGCTGGAACAGATTCGCGAATGGCATCCGCGCTTTTCCGGCTTCTCGGACGAGGAAATTCGCAAAGCGCCGTTTACCGAGGCCGACGCCAGGCTCGTGTATGCGCGGGAGCACGGGTTCGATACCTGGGATGAGCTGATGCAACGGGTGGAACGGCTCGCATCGGATGCCGGCGCCGAGGCGGCCGAACCCTTTTTCGCGGCCTTTCGGGCTTTGCAGTCCGGGGATGTTACGGCGGTCAACGGGTTGCTACGGCGTAACCCACGGCTGGCGCGAGAACGTGGCACCAATGGGAACACGCTCTTGAACCTGGCCGTGAGTATCGCATCAAAGGCGGATCGCAATGTGGGCTTGGCGCTGGTTGAGGCTCTGCTCGCCGCCGGTGCGGATGTGAACGACTCGAACGACCGCGGGTGGACGCCATTGCATCAAGCGGCCTACTCCAACCAATGCGACATTGCCGCGGTGTTGATTCGCAGCGGCGCGGACCTGGACCCGGAAGCGCACGGCTCGGGAGGGACCCCGCTCATTGCCGCGTTGTTTTGGGGTCATCGCGAGGTGGCCGATTTGCTGGGCCGCAATTCCCTCGCGCCTGGGAATCTACGCGTTGCGGCCGGCCTGGGTAATCAAGAGCTGTTGGAGCAGTGCTTCAGCGGAAAAAATACACTCACCTCCGAAGCTTGTGCGGCGCGAGGATTCTATCGGCCACACAGTGGATTCCCGGATTGGCAGCCGTCCGCCAATCCGCAGGAAGTCCTGGACGAAGCTCTGGTTTGGGCCTGCAAGAGCGGACGCACCGAGGTCCTCCCGCGTCTCCTTGGAGCTGGGGCGCGCCTGGACGCCGATCCATATCGGGGCACCCCGCTCATCTGGGCCGCGGTGTGCAACCGTATGGAGACCGCCGAGTGGCTCATCGATCACGGGGCAAACATCGATCGCAAAGCCACCTTCGGCGGCCTCACTCACGGTCAGGGCGTGACTGCGCTGCACATGGCATCGCAGTGCGGATACCTTCCAATGGTGCAGTTGCTCATACAAAGAGGAGCAGATCCGGCGATCCGGGACGATCTTTATCAAAGCGATGCCGAGGGGGCAGCCAACTACTTTGGTCAGACCGCTGTTCGGGACTACCTCCGCACCCTCGCGAAATAGGATGACGGGTAGGGGCAGTGGCATCGCAATTCCTTGCGGAGTTGCTTCGGCCCGATACGTGCTGGTCTTCCAGCTCGCGTCGCCTTTGTTTGCGAGTACATCCTACGGCTTGACGTTGATGCACACGGCTCACTCTTCCCGTAGGGCTCTTACCCTTAGTCTTACTCTTATTTCCTGGGTTGTGATTAAACGAAGACGGTACATTCGTAAGTTCTCTAGTGCTTTCAGATCGGCCAAACCTGGTGGTGGCGAGTGGCCATTGGAAGTTTGATGTCGTCGGGCCGTACACGCAAATTGCATTGGAACATTCCAGTTTTCCCGTTGCACGCCATGGAAGGTCTGTCCGGATCACTATTGACGATGACCTCGCTGAGTGGTTTGAGAAGGGGAATTAAATCGGGGCACTAAAGTATGGAGCGTGCATGTAAGCGCGCTTAAAATGCGAGGGTAGTGCCATGGATTCTCGCCTGGACAAGTTGAAAGAATCTCTGCAGTCGGCGGTGGAAGGCATGTCCAGCGAGCAATTAAGCTGGCATCCCCCAGGCAAGTGGTGCGCGGCGGAGTTGTTGGAACATCTGTATCTCACCTACACCGGAACGATCCGGGGATTCGAGAGAGTCGTGAGCAAAGGAAAACCACTGGCTTCGCGGGCCTCCATGGCGCAGCGCATGCTGACCCTGGTCGTCGTGGGATTGGGTCACATGCCCGCCGGACGCAAAGCACCTGCAATGGTGCTGCCGAAAGGCTTGCCGGCGGAGGAGGTGCAAAACGAGATCGGGGCAAAGATTGTGGCGATGGATGCGATCATCGCGCAGTGCGAAGCGCGCTTCGGGCGCAGGGTCCAGCTGCTCGACCATCCAATTTTGGGACCGTTGAGTGCGACGCAGTGGAGAAAGCTTCATCTGGTGCATGGGCAACATCACCTGAAACAGATTCTCCGGCTTCGTGAAAACACGACCAGGCAAATGGACTGAACGCTGACCAGCGCGGTTCGTCTTTTCGGTAAACGCTCTGTCTCAATGAGTGCAAGGGAATCCACCAGTCTGATCAGGGGTATCCGTCATGTTTGATCCGCAGCACGAGCGTCCATGCTTATGACACGACCGAACATGCCGGGGATTTCACCATTCTTCATCGTCAGCAACGTCGATGAAAGCATCGCCTTCTACCGCGACAAGCTTGGTTTTGAGATGAGATTCCGGGAGCCGGATCGCAATCCTTTCTTCGCCATCATCGGCCGCGACGGAGCGCAAATCTTAGTCAAATCCGACAAAGATGTGTCGCCGCTCCCGAACCCCAAGCGTCATCCCTCCATGAGGTGGGACGCATTTGTCTATGCACCAGACCCCGATGCGCTTGCCGCCGAATTTGCCGATCATGGCGCAGCATTCAGCGCGCCGCTTAAGGATACGCACGACGGTCTGCGCGGTTTCGAGATTTGCGACCCTGACGGCTATGTTTTGTTCTTCGGCCGTCCAACGTAGCCGGGCCCTCGACTTCGCTGGCGATGGTCGCGGTCTCCTAAACCGCGCCATAACGACAGACCGTCGATGACTGGCTGCCTGCTCCGCCCCAAGCCGGAAGTTACCGAGATTCCCGTCGCAGGCTCACTACTCCACCAGCTGCTGGCCGCCGTCGATGTCGTACGTTGCTCCAGTGATCGCTGTGTTCACCATGAGGTGGATGGCGAGCGCGGCAATGTCGGCAGGGCCGACCACCCGCCTGATCGGCAGCGTTGTCCGGAGCTGCTCGCGACGCGGGTCCAGCTGATCGCCGAGCAGCGATGCCGACAGCGGCGTGTCGACGAAGCCGGGCGCGATAAGGTTGACGCGGACGGGTGCGAGCTCAACCGCGAGCGCTTTTGTGAGCGCCGGTATCGCGGCGGTGAACGCCGCGATGAGCACGCCCGCGGCCGGCCGTCGACCGCCCGTTCCGCCGATGAACAGGAGCGTTCCGCCCGGGCGCACCTTGCTGGCGGCGAGGCGAGCGACGTGGAGCGGCAGCCAGAATTCCGCCTCGACGTTGCGCCGCGCCAGTGTGAAGTCGATGTCCGCCAGCCGCGCGTAGTAAGGGCCGCCGGCGGTGACCATAACATGGTCGATCGGCTTCGGCAGCTCGTCGAAGAATCGCTCGAGGCGTTCGAAATCGGTAGCGTCGAACGCCGCACTGCTCAGCGCGCCGAGCTCGCGTGCGGCGTGCTCGACGCGTTCCGGGTTGCGGCCGGAGAGAATGACCTCGGCGCCCTCGGACCGTGCCCGCTTAGCCGTCTCGAAGCCGATCCCCGAGCTGCCACCGAGCAAGACAACCGTCTGTCCGGCGAGCTCCGGCTCGCGGCTCACGGCCTCACCGCCGAGGCGGCCAAAGCGCAACCGCACGGCAGCCTCTTCGACGGGATGCACAAGCACGCGCGGCCGAAGACGGTTACCTCGCAGCCGTTCATTTGGGCAGCTCTTCGCCAGACTGCTCGCGAACCATATACTCGGCGTACCAGTCCGGCCAGTTCGGGTCGGCTTGCCCCGTCCGCGCCTCGTGCTCCCCGTGCGCGGCTGCGGCGCGCCGCATTGCCTGCGACAATTCGCTCGCTGAGGGGTACGTCGTGTCGCCCGCGACGCGACCGGGCAGTCGCGTCGTGATCTCCTGGAACAGCCAGCCGTTGCCGTCCGGATCATGGAACGAGGCGAACGAACGGTAGCTGCGATGATCCGGATCCGGACCGCTGACCCGGAGCCGCCCAAACAGGTAGGGCTCGTCCGGCCCGGCATACACCCCGCCCGCGTCGTGGAACACCTCACTGACCTTGACACCGCGACCGAGCAGTTCGTTGCGGGCGGCAGCGACGTCGGAGACGATCAGGTACAGACCCTGGGCGGAGCCGGGTGCTGCCGCGGTGACGTTCCTGCCGAAGATCACCGAGCATCCCGAGCCAGATGGCGTGAACTGAATCACGCGGAAGTCGTTACCGTTGTCGTAGTCGGCGTCGAGCCGCCACCCGAGGCTCCCGTAGAACTCCTTCGCGCGGTCGACATCGGAGACAGGGATGACGACCACCTCGAGCTTATGGGCAAGTTTTGCGACGCTCGCGTCGCTGGTCGCACCCTTACTCTGGACTTCTTGCTGCAAAGTTGCCATGTTATTTCCTCCTAGGTATTCACTTAGATCGAAAGTCAGATTTATGAAATGCGACCGTTCTACCAGCAGAATCACGTGGCCCTTAAGCCGTAAACTTCAATGATTTGCCGTCGACGCATACAGGATGAGCTACATGCTGCAGACTAGCGGCTTACAAACAACCCTCAGATGCCCAGGACTCATTCCGAGAAAGACTAGCGGAGTCGGCACGGCTCCTCTTTGCTGCAATTGCTGCATTCGTGCAATCCTTGCTGCAAACCTGCGGAAGCTTCGCCGCCAAAGGCCATAACGAAACCGGTTGCTATGAATCGATATTCGCGTGGACATCGGCGGTGGAGTCGTTCGACTCGACAAGATTTGAGATAAGGACGCCGGCATTTCGCATCGACAGGCGTCCAGGGTAAATCTCCGTCAGCTAGCGCGGCTTGTCATCCGCAGAATACTTCCGGAGGGCGATCGATGGAGATAACTCGGCGCAAATTCACCGTACTTACAGGAGGGGCCATGGCATTGCAGGCATTGCCGGGAAAGAGCTTTGCACTCCCTGCGGAAGGGCAAGCGGGCAACAGTGCGCCGCCGGCCGGCGCGAACACTGAACTTGCGTCGTTAACGCTGGCCGAAGCAGCAGCCAGGCTGCGCGCGCGACAGGTAACTTCAGTCGAGCTGACGCAAGCGTGCCTGGAGCGGATCGAGATCTACAATCCCAAACTCGACTTATTCATCACGGTGACCAGGCAGCAGGCGCTGGCCGAGGCCAGGCAGGCGGACGCGGAAATCAAGGCGGGCAAATATCGCGGCCCGCTCCACGGAATTCCTTTCGCGGCCAAGGACAACATCGATACGGCGGGTATACGCACTACCGGAGGCAGCGCACTTTTTGAGGACCGGATTCCTGCTGAGGATGCTCCGGTCATCAGCCGTCTGAAGGCCGCGGGTGCGGTGCTCGTGGGTAAGACCAACCTGATGGAGTTTGCCATCGGAGCATCGAATAGCTCCTATTGGGGACCGGTGCGGAACCCATGGAATCTGCTGCACTACAGCGGTGGATCTTCATCGGGCTCGGGAGCAGCGGTCACTGCAGACCTTTGCTACGGGGCGCTTGGAACAGATGACGGCGGTTCGGTGCGTATCCCTGCCGCCTACTGCGGGATAGTCGGCCTGAAGGCTACTTACGGCCTTGTGCCCATTCGCGGGATCATCCCAGGGGTCTTATCGCTTAACCACTGCGGGCCGCTCACGCGAACGGTGGAGGATGCGGCGATCATGCTCAACAGCATGGTGGCTTACGATCGGCTGGACATCAGCAGCGTGGAACATCCCAGGGAAGACTATGTTGCCGGTATGCGGCAGCCGGTCAAAGACCTTCGCCTGGGCATGCCGGTGGGGCATTTCGATAACATGCAGCCGGATGTGGAGAAGGCGGTGATGGAGGCCATTGATTTGTTAGGAACCATGACCAGGGGGGTGAAGGACATGACGCTCCCTCCCTTGGGACCCGCCGCCAACCTGGACTCCGAACTATTGGCTTTCCATGAGCCATACTTCAAAGCGCAGCCCGGTAAGTATATGGCTTCGGTGCGACGCAGCCTGGCGGCTGAGACCGCGGCCAATGTCAGGGCGGTAGATTACGTCCGCGCGCTGTGGGCACTCCAGGAGCTGCGGCGCACGGTGGACGACTCCTTCACCGATGTCGATCTTGTGGTGCTGCCGACAACGCGTGTGGTGGCGCCGGCCATCGAAGAACTCCTGAGGAGGGAAGCGATCACCAAACCCCAGGATCCGGAGACAGACTTCCCCGATTGCGTGTTTTTCAATGTCTATGGACTGCCCGCCATCTCGGTGCCATGCGGCTTCAGCAGCACAGGATTACCGATCGGGCTGACGATCGCCGGGCCGCACTTCTCGGAAAGCCGCGTACTGGCCCTGGCCAATGCCTATGAGAAGGCTACCGATTGGCACAAGCGGACGCCGCCGCTGACACCGGAGACTCCTGTGCCGCCTATCCCTCCCATCCCCGTCTAGGTTGACGCCAAGCGGCCAATACTACTGCAATACGCGATTGAGAATCTCTCGTACCTCCATGGTGATGTCCTCGGCGCCTACCGAGGAGGGAGAGCAAGGGCAATTTCGTTTACGTCTGTGCCTGCCTGAAAATAAAATCCTGCTCTTGCATGACCGCCCCAGGCTGGAGCAAAAGGAGGCGATTGGCAGCATAACCAACTTGCCGGCCTGACAGTGCACGGCTGATCGCGATCCGGTCTGCGACGCCCGAAGGCTATCACCTATCTTCAGAGCCGAAATTTCTTTAAGCTCGCTACCGCTCGGTAACCAGTCTTGATCGTCAAGGATTCGAACCGCGCACTGCGGCCTCGCAGCGTGGCTAAGCAAAAGTGAAACCTGATCACAACCATCGAAGCAAGACAACGATTCAGTTTTATGGAATCTCCTTTGGTTTCATTTGGTATATTTCCTGGCGCACGGAACGGTCCAGCTTCCGTGCGCCAGGGTGGGGGATGTCAGCGCGATCGCTTAGAAATAAATCTTCGCGCCGAGTTGGAAGACACGCGGATCAGCGATGGCGTTTATTTGTCCGGCAGTGGAGTTGTACGGGTTGGAAGAGTTACCGGTAAGAACCGAGTTGTTAACCCCGGTGAACTGCGTATGGTTCCAGGTATTGAAGGTCTCCGCCCGGAACTGGAACCCAAGACTTTCTTTGATCTTGAAGTCTTTGTACAAAGCCAGGTTCCAGTTGTCACGGCCGGGACCTTTCACGATGTTCTTGGGAGAATTGCCCCAGGTGAGCGGAGCCGGCTGGGCGAACGCGCTTGGACTGAACCATTGCTTAAAAGTATGCGGATAGGTGATCGTCCCCACCAGGTCCGAATGGTTGGTAGTGTCGCCGCCGAAACCGAGGTTGTCGTTGGCGGCATTGACGCTCAGCGGATTTCCGGACTGCATGAGCACCACGCCGGAGAGTGCCCATCCTCCTGCCACGGCCTTGGTAATTCCGTGCGAATTCTGGAAGAGGGGCACGTTGTAATCGAAGTTGACGACCGCGATATTCCGACGGTCGAAGCCGGATGTCCCGTACTGGTAACCCGCGTTCATTGGATCGTCGAGATTGTTAAAGAGCTGGGCATCGATCACATCCCAGGCGTGTGAGAAGGTGTACGCGGCGCCCATCGTGAGGTTATGAAACGCGGTGGCGCGGAAGGTGGCCTGCAATCCATCGTAGTGGGCGTTGCCCTGGTTCAGGACCAGGTTGACGCCCGCAAAGCCCAGATAAGGCCGATCGTAGTTGGCATTGTAGCCGCCGGTGGCGCCGCAATTGCCGCCGCAGATGTGAATACGGTTTGGATCGTCCGCCGGCACGGTGTTGATGTCGGCTGTTTGCGACAAGTGAAAAGAAGTGTTGCCCACATAACCAATGGTGAACATCATATTGCTTCGCAGCTGTTGCTGCATTCCCAGGCTGAACTGATACACCGTCGTAATCGGGTACCTCTGCTGTATACCTGTGAAGCCTTGCGGGGTGGTGGGTGACTGGCCAGCGCTCGTCCCGGTGGTCCAGCTTGTCGTCACGGTATCCAGGTAGGGGTAAATGGTGGCGCCACTGTTGCTGAACGGCACGTTGGGGCCCATGTTGTACTCTTCGTTGCCGCCGTTGCGTTCGTAGTACATCCCGAATCCACCGCGCAGAATGGTCTTCCCGTCGCCAAACGTATCGTAGGCAAATCCGAGCCGCGGAGCGAAGGTGGCATAGTGGTTCTGCACCAGACCCTTCGGAATTCCGTTCCGTCCAGCGAGGCCCACTCCATTCATGTAGAACAGGACGTTCGAGAGTGCAACCCCAGACACCGTGGTGAATCCCGGGCCGCTGGTATTCAAAGCGCCGCTTGTCAGGGAGGTAAATTCCGCCGCATCCGCCGGGTTATAGAGGTTGGGGTAGAAATTCGATGCGCGGTTGTTGGTGTCATAGGCGTGAGGCAGGCCTTCCCAACGGAGGCCCAGATTGAGCGTCAGCCGTTTGTTGACACGCCAATTGTCCAGGCCATAGACATCGATTGTATTGAAGGCGATCGAGACGAAATCCTGCAGTTCCCCCTGGCTGAAATTGCTGGAATCGCCCAGCAGAAAATCCGCGAGCCCGACGCCGGGCGTGCCTTGATGGCCGGTGCTGGCAGCGGTAGCTGTCCCATTGAACTGGTAGGTTCCGGCGGTGTCTTCGAAGATTTTCTGGTTCTTATGGCCGTGCAACCATGCAAAGCCAAACTTAAAGTTATGCGAGCCATGGGTCCAGGAGAGATCGTCCTTGCCCTGGTAGCTGCGCCACGTATTCGTCCACGGCCAATTTCCATTGTCCATGGTTACGCTGTACGGACTAGTAACTTCGATTCCTGGGATCTTATCGATCGCGTTGGCGTTAGGGAAGATCGGCGACGTAACAAAGTCACTAGGCGTCTTCCAAAGGCCGGTATTCGCAATGGTGATGTTGTTGCCATTCGTGTTGAACGCAGCTTCGTTCAGCAGATTGGGGCGGAGGTTCATTGTGAAATGGACAACACCCGCCCAGGAAGGAACGCTTTCAAGTGATCCGACGGTGGGGAAAGTGTTTGAGGACCAGGCCACGATCGGTGCCTGCTGACTGAGCGAATCATAGATCAGGCTGCTGAATATGGTGTATTTCTCGTTGAACTGGTGATCGACTCGGGCAACTTCCTCGTGGTAGTAGGTGTCGGTGTTGGCTGAGGAAAAGTAGTGAACCCCATCCGAAGCGTTGGGCGGCAGGAAATAACCGGCCTTAATATAGTTGGCGGCATTCGCATCGATAAGGTTCGCCGGAATCGTGTTGTTGGGAAAGGCCTGGCCCGGCGTCAACCCGTCGGCGGCGAACTTTGCGATCGCCACCGGGTCGGTCGTATTGGGCACATAGATGGTGCCCAGCCCGGTCATGTCGCCGCCCAACTGTGTCGAGGTCGGCACCTGGTTGAAAATACTGCCTCCGTTGATCTCTCTCCGCCATTCCTGGTTATAGAAGAAGAAGGTCTTGGGGTTGCTGGACTTGAACTCCACCGGGCCGCCCAGGTTGAAGCCGAAGGCGTTGTAGCGGAGTTCCGGTTTGGTCGGGTTTGCCACCTGTTTCGACAAGTAGGAGTAAGCGTCCAGTGCGTCGTTGCGGACATACTCCCAGGCGCTTCCGTGGAATCTCCTGGTGCCGCTCTTGACCGACATGCTGACCATGCCGCCGGATGAATTGCCCAGGTCAGCGGCATAGTTGCTGGTGGCGATTGTCATTTCCTGAAGCGCATCCTGGGAGGGAGACACCAGTAGAATGCCGCCGCCGCCACGATCGTAGGCCTCGCCGCCATCGATGAGCCAGTTGTTGGCGTCTTGCCGCATCCCGTTAAAATAAACGTCCCGGTTCTGGAACTGTGCCCCGGGGGAATCGAAATCCGGCATGTTGGAGGACGCGCCCGGCACCAGGGTCGTGAGCTGGAGAACGTTGCGTCCGTTGGTGGCGAGATTCTCGATCTGGTTGCTGGTGATGGTCTGGCTGATATCGCTGGTGTCCGCCTGAACCTCGATCGCGTTGGCCTCAACGGTGACGCTTTGTCCCACGGTACCGACTTCGAGGCCGGCATTTACCCGGACGGTGACCCCCACATCCAGCGTGATGTCCTTCTGCTCCAACGTTTTGAAGCCCTGGGCCTCGACCTTGACCTGGTAGCGTCCGGGGGGAAGTTCGGGGGCGCTGTAGTTGCCCGTGGTGTTGGACGAGTCGGCACGGACAAATCCATTGTCCTGATCCGTAATCGTGATCTTGGCATTTGGGACAACGGCGCCGGTTGGATCCGTTACCGTCCCTACAATGGTGGCGGTTCCCTGGCCGTATGCTACGGCGCCCATCAAGACAACCCAAAGAACGAACAACATGGGTGCTCGCAGCATGAGATAGTTGCGTCTTCCAACAGCCTCTGATTTCACTGTGTCCTCCTAAGAAAGGCTCTTTCTTCTAAGTCTTGAGACAACGACCTACGCATGACCGCTCTGCGACCGCTGGGCGGACTTTGCTTCAGTGCTCTCTAACGTTGTCTTCATTGACCGCGAGGATCTAACCAGCCGCCCAAACGCCTTGTGAAGGGGTGTCACGGTGTGACAAGGGAAAATGCACCGTGAGTCACGCGAAGATTAGGCGAATCACCTTGCTGCTAAAGGCTGCGGATTCGCCACCTATTGTCCCGAGCTGATCCCTGTTATCCGGGAAAGTCGATGCCCGGGCGTTCAGCGAATGGAAATGCATCCCTCAGCAGCTAAAGCCGGACCTGTTTTGAATTTATTTACGTACTGGCTGAAGCCCGTACCCTTCAAAAACAATAGCGTTTGCGGTGAAGCACGGATGGGGAAGGGGAGAGGGGCCGGGGGAATTGGTCATCGTCTCGCATCCGTGGAAAGGCGGCTTCGCTATTTCGCTTCGTCGATGACTTCTATGGCCCTGACTTCTGCGTAATTCACCTTGGGCGAGAAAGAAAGGAGTAATTTTCCCTGTCCGTTGGGATGCAGGCCGTGAAATTCGCGAACTACCGGCTGGAACACCCCAGGGGCGGCCTGGATGATATCGAAATTCTCAAGCAGCATCACGCCATTGCAGCTGACATCGAAGACTCTGCAGCCCACACCGTGGCAGGTTGCGGCCGGTATCAAAGGAGTGAAGAATGCCTCGAGGAAGTGGAGCCTTACTGTATAGCTACCCGGCGCCACCGGGATCGCATAGCTGAAATTGCCATGCCGCTCACCAGTGTAAAGTTCCGGAATCCTGGGTCCCCTCTCCGGATTTCCATAGGTGTAGGTGCGCCCGTCGATGAAGTACTTGTCCCCACTCCAGCGTGTGCCATTGGCATCTACAAAACCGGCTCGATGAGCGCGAATCCGGATCGGCTCTATTTTTCCCGGCGTGCCCGGCGTCAGTTCCAGCGCACTCACGAAAGCCCGTCCCCAATCCGACCGAAAATCAAGGTGAACTTTGCCGTCCGCCGCAGGGCGCACATCCTTGAATACGCGGACGTCAACCGCCGCCGTACCACCGTCGGCAACTGGATCGAAATCTGTCAGCAACGGACGGCCATTCAGCTCGACTTCAAAATGGCGTGCATTTTGTGCGTCTTCCTTCTGATCCACATCCGGCTGACGGAGAGGGTCGGCGAAATAGAGCCTCAGTTCGTACACTCCAGGTGGGAGCGGGATGTTGTAACGGAACCCCCGTTGCGATTCCGGCACCATTTTTTCATCGGAAACTGCCTCGCGGATGGAACCGTACAAACTCTCATCGGCCACCGGGGGGAAAAAATGTCGCGGGCCGGGGTTGGCAACTCCTCCTTCGTAGTAACGATCCGATTCCCAGCGCCGCCCCCACGGGTCCAGATAGCTGCTCCCCCTGGAACCGGCGGCGATACGCGTTCCGCCGGGGTCGAAGGCCAACGCCACTCGTTGGTTCCTTATCTGCGGCTCCGGTTTGTTCTCCCTGGGCACGATAACTGAGGCTGCGGGAACAACAGAGGATGGAGGAGTGTTGCGGCGCGACGCCAACCACAGCCAACAAACCCATACAACTCCAAGACCGAACAGCAGCGCCCCGACGGCCAGAACCTGTCTCCATCGGCGAGGTTTTCGCTCCACAGCTACAACCAGCCTCGGTTGCGCCTGCGGAGGCTGTGCCTGCAGTTCTTTCGAACGAGTCTCAAAGGTAGGCAGGTATTGGCCCTTGGGGATGGTTATGATGACGGGCTCGTCCTTGCCCTCGTTGGCGAAATGGTGCTCCAGCTTCATCCGCAGCATGCGGGCCTGCGAGCGAACAATGTTGTCGTCGTTCGGGTTGTAGCCGGGCTGGCGACCGTAGACGTAAATCGCGATCTGCGGTTCCGTGGCCTCCTCCGACTTGTTCTCGCGGGCGCATCGGCACACGTGAAGGAAGAATGCCCGGAGCCGCGGCGATTTTTCAAATGTGACACTGGAAGCCACGCGGCGCACCAATTCCTCCCGCTGCTTCGCGGCGTCGGGAGGGGCCTTCTCGGAATGCATCAACGTCACAACTTCTAAACTCATCAGAGAAACTCCGGCGCTTTCAGTTAACCGCTACTCGTTCATCAAGCGGTCCGTAACCGCCAACCGCCGCAACTGCAAAGAATGTTTGGAAGGCGAGTTCCTTGTCAAGGGAATACGATTACCGAAGGATCCTTTCTGGCTACGTTGCCCCGGCCCATCGCTGGTCACTTGGGTTGGATACCAACATCCTGCCCACCCGGCTTGGCTTCCAACTGGTGCATCTGTTCTCGAAGCGATTGTTCCTTCGCCTGCTGCATGTTCCGCGTCTTATCAAATTCGGCCTTCGCTTCCACTTTTTGACCCATGGATTCATAAAACCGTCCCAGACGCCAATGAATCGACGGGTCGCCGGGGCTTAGCCTCTCCGCTGTCTTAAGTTCCCGGACAGCGTCATCCTTGCGTCCCTGGTCTTCGTAGATAATCCCCAAGTCGAGATGGGCGATGGCAACCGACGGTTGGATCCGAACAGCGTGCTCGAGGTGTGGCACGGCTTCCTCGGAATGATGGAGCCGTATCTCGGTATCGCCAAGATAGGCTAACGCCAGAGCATGTTCCGGGTTGTTTTCGAGCTCAGACTGGAATGCTTTTTCCGCTTCGCCGAATCGCAATACCCTCCAAAGCAGGTAGCCATATCCGAAATGCACATCCGGCGCTGTGGGATCAGCCTTCACCGCAGCCTGAAACTCCGTAATGGCTCCAGCATCGTTCTTCAACTCGTCGTATGCTTCCCCCGCGAGCATATCCGCTTCGGCCGACTCCGCATCTAACGTAAGAATCTCGCGATAAACGTCGAGAACACACTGGTACTGCTTCGACCTTAGACAGCTTTGGGCAAGGGTCATCCGGAAAGGAAGGTTCGCGGCATCGGCGGCCGTAGCCTGCTTCAGGTACGGAACCGCAGCTGTGTATTCACCCATTCCGTAATGCGCCAGCCCAATCAAGGTCACCAGTTGAAGCGCTCTCGGGGAGGATGGTTGCTCGCTTTTGAGCAAAGGTTCAAAGGTCTGGATCGCGGCCGGGAGATCCCCGGCCTTGAAGTAAGAAAGACCAAGGTTGAAGGGTAAGTTCGGCATCTTCGGGTTGAGGCTCAAGGCCTTGCGGTAGAGGACGATCGCCTCCTTGTAATGCTCCTGGCGCGCCTCCAGCAGACCAAGATGCGCATAAGCCTCAGCGTCCTTCGGCTGGCTGCTCAAGAGCGATCTCCACCCGGCTTCGGCTTCAGCCACCTTGCCCTCATGCTCGAACGCGAGGGCAGACTGCCTTTGGCTTTCACGAGCAGGCGCCTGTTGGCCCAGGCAATGCACCACACGGGCCGTCATCAGCCACAACACGCCTAGGAACGCTAGAAACTTAGCCCACTTCACTTTCCTCTCCGTCCAGATTCTCGCGCCGCCGCAGCAACCGCGCAAAGCATCAAGCCTTACTGCGCGATCCAGTGAGGCCGCCACTTGAGCCGATCACTGGAAGAGCTTCGGCGCAAACTCCTTCAGGTCTCGCCGCCACGTCTGCCATTCGTGAGAGGTGCCCGGCGATTCGTAAAATACATGCTTGACGTGTGCTTCATCCAGGGATGTGTTCAGCCGCTCCAGCCCACTCTTCATCATCGCCGGCTCATCGGTCCCAACCCCCAACCACAGCAGATGCACACGCCTGGCAAAGGCGGCCGGATCGGAGAGCTCCCCATTCAGGTCCGTCTTGGGATCGAGCGCCCGGTTGCCCAGCACCATTGGCCCAGCAGCACCACTGAATCCTCCAATGTACGAGAACAGCTCCAGATGATCGAAGGTCACCTGGAAAGTTTGCATGCCGCCCATCGACAGACCGGCCATGGCGCGATGATCGCGATCCGTCAGCGTCCGGAAATGCGAATCGACAAATGGGATCAGTACCTGTGTCAGATCGTCTTCAAAGGCCGAGGCCATCTCCTGCATTGCCTTCATCATCTCGGGCGAGCCGAAGGGCTTCCCGGTCAGGTCCGGAACGGGATGGCCGGCGCGCCTGGCATAGCCATAGGCCATCACGATAATCATCGGCTTCGTGCTTCCACTTGCAATCAGGTTGTCGAGGATGAAGTTGGCACGGCCCTGCCGGATCCAGCCCGTCTCATCTTCGCCGCCGCCATGCTGAAGATAGAGCACGGGATACCGCTTCTTCGTTTGCGTGTCGTAGTCCGGCGGCGTATAGACGAGGGCGTGTCTCCAACTCCCGGTAACTTTTGAGAAATACCAGATCTCATGCACGTCGCCGTGGGGAACATCCTGGGGCAGGTAGTAGGTTGACCCGTGTTCAGGGATTTCGATTCCGCTTGCGTCTTTGCCGCCGCCGAAGAAGGTATGGCTTGCGGGATCACTGAATTCCGCGCCGTCGATTAACACGGTGTAGTAATGGAAGCCGGGCACCAGCGGCGCGGAGGTCGCGGTCCAGAATCCATCGGGCTGCTTCACCATGTCCAGCTTCGCCGCTCCCCAGAAGTTCACCTGGACCTTGGTGGCTTGCGGGGCCTTCACCCGGAATTCGGCTCTGCCACTGGCATCAACGCGAGGATACGCCGCGCCCCACACATTGGTGGACGCGGGCTCGAACCCATCCGGGTTCTGTGCCCAGCAAACGATCGAAAGCAAAAGTGTTGCGATTCCAATTTTCTTCATCAAATCTTCCCCGTCTGGAATCCCGTCCCCGGATAGTTCACAGCCATGGGGGATCGCTCGGAGACTGGGTCCAATCGGGTTCCATGCGTGCCTGGGAAATCGTTTTCCGATGCAGCCGCGATTTTCCGAACAGCGGCATGGTACTTGACCGAGATTCTCGAAGGATAGTCGCATTTTTTTACGGATTGTATCGATTTATTCGATGTATTCTCGAAGCCATGAACACGACCCTCGATGCCTGGGAGATCCTTCAGACCGTGGTGCAGTTGGGGGGATTTGCGCCCGCCGCCGAAAAGCTCAACCGGTCTCAATCGACCATCAGCTATGCCATCGGCCGCCTGCAGGAGCAGCTCGCTGTCCGGTTGTTTGAGATCCATGGGAGAAAAGCGCAGCTGACCGAGGTAGGTAGGGTACTACTTGCCGATGCGGAACCTCATTTGGCAGGGTTTCATCAACTGGAGCAGCGCGCCCGTTTAATGGCGTCCGGCGGCGCCTCGGAGGTCAGGCTCTCGGTGGACAGCATCTTTCCCGATGACTCCCTGTTCACTGCCCTGGCGAGTTTCTCGGCTAGTTTTCCCCATGTTAAGCCGAAGCTTCGGCAGGGCACGTTTCTCTCTGCAGACTCCGAGTTCTCGCTCCACAACGCTCAACTCTGCATCACCGGTCTGGTGTCCCGCGAGCTGTTCGTCAAGCCGGTTCTGGTGATCGGAATGATTGCCGTTGCGCGCCGCGATCATCCTCTCCTCTCCATCCGGCGCAGGCCTTCGCGCTCAGACCTGATGCAGCACACGCTGGTAACCATCGAAAGCGCGGCCTCCGGGAGCTTGAAGCACCAGCCGCGTCTGCCCGCACAGCGCGTGCTTCCAGTGGCCACAATCGAATCGGCGATCGCGGCTGTTCGCAGCGGGTTTTGCTTCGGCTGGCTGCCGAAGTACCGCATTCAGTCCGAGCTCGACCGGGGCGATTTCCTGGCCCTCCCTCTGACTGCCGGTAAGACCCGCGATGTCCGGCTCAATCTCGTCTGTAGAGACGTGAACTTCAGCAGCTCTGAAGTCAATGCCCTGGCGGAGTTGCTCGGGATGAGCCGCGAACCCGAAGTGATTTGAGCAGGGTGGAGCCGGCGCCGGCTCGAAAGCGACTCCGGAGCGGGCCAAAGTCCATCGATAAAACCTGATCATGCGACTTATTTGATTTGCTCGCGGTTTGCGTTGTTCTGTATATTCCAAGTTCCAGAGAACGTTTTCACAAATCGATGTTCTGGTCCCGCGGCTGTTTGCTCTTCAGGAGCAAACGGGGAATCCATAGCTGTCCATCTGCGGCGTGCTCCTGGGAGTCTTCAATGAAGTTCGGCGGTGTTCCGTCCATCCTTTGCATGTCTCTTCTGCTGCTGGTTCGCCTGCCACTTATGGCTGCCGATGATGCTCATTTGTCCATCGACGCATCCCAGGCCGGAGCCAGGATCGATCGCAACCTCTTCGGCCAGTTTGCGGAGAATCTCGGACACGGACTATACGAGGGCATCTGGGTTGGACCGGATTCTCCTATCCCGAATACGCGCGGGATCCGAAAGGATATCGTTACCGCACTTCAGTTGTTGAAGGTGCCCAATGTCCGCTGGCCAGGCGGCTGCTTCGCCGATGAATACCATTGGCGCAAAGGCATCGGCCCGGCCGGGCAGCGGCCGGCAACGATCAACGCGGCATGGGGCGATGTGGTCGACAGCAACAGCTTCGGCACCAGCGAATTCATGGATTTCATCCAGCAGATCGGCAGCCAGGCCTATGTTTCCGTCAACGTCGGATCCGGAACTCCTCAGGAAGCGGCCGAATGGTTGGAGTACCTGACCGCCGCGCAGCCCACGGCGCTGGCTAAAGAGCGTGCCGCCAATGGTCACCCCAACCCCTATCAGGTACCCTTCCTCGGCATCGGAAATGAAAGTTGGGGCTGTGGCGGCAACATGACCCCGGACTACTATCTGAGCCAGCTGAAGATCTATAGCCACTTCGTTCGCAATGACAATCCCGCTGAGCAGGGCGCAAACCACATGCTGAAGATCGCCGTCGGCCCGGGCGTTGCTGAGACCGAGTGGACCGAGACCATCATGAAGGGCTGGCAGGGTCACGACTGGAGCTGGAATATCGACGGCCTTTCGCTGCACTGGTATACGGTGCCCAACGGATGGCCGCCCTCGACCCCCTCGACAGGTTTCGGCGTCGAGGATTACGCCAAGTCGCTGAAGTCGACGTTGTTCATGGATGAATTCTTGCGCAAGCAGGAGAGCGTCATGGACAAGTACGACCCGCAGAAGAAGGTTGCGCTGGTGGTAGACGAATGGGGCGCATGGCATGCGCCTCTGCATGGTACGAATGCGCACTTCCTGGTCCAGCAGAATAGCGTAAGAGACGCCATTCTGGCGTCGCTGAACCTGAACATCTTCGCCCGGCATGCCGGCCGCGTGCGCATGGCGAACATCGCCCAGATGATCAACGTGCTGCAGTCGATGATCCTCACGGACAAGGAGAAGATGGTTCTTACTCCGACCTACTACTTATACAAGATGTATGTTCCGTTCCAGGACGCGACGTTCGTTCCGGTGGCCTTTGACGCAGGCACGTACATCCAGGGCAGCATCAGTTTGCCGCGGGTGGATGCTCTCGCTGCCAGGGACGCGTCGGGCAAGCTTTGGCTGGAAATCACCAACCTTGATCCCGAAAAACCGGTTGCAATCGATGCGGAGATCGCCGGTATGACGGTGAAGTCAGCGAAGGGGGAGACGCTGACTGCTTCTGCCGTCGACAGCGTGAACACGTTCGCAGCGCCCAACACGGTTGTACCCAAGCCTGTCTCCGCAAATGTAAATGGCGGCAGGCTGGCCATGACGGTTGAGCCAAAGTCGGTGACGGTCCTCTCTCTGGAACCGTGACAGGGACTGCGCGGCCGCAATCGATAAGGTGGAGTAGCTGTGTGTTTCGAGAGAGGACACCGATGAGAACCAAGCAACTGATTCTGGGGATAACTTTTTCCCTGGCCGGCGCAATGGGTCCGGCGCTTACGGCTCAAGTAGCAACCAACGTTCCGGCGGTAGTTCCGGGAGCAAAGCCAGTTACGGTAGACCACATCAAGATTCACGGCGCGGCTCTGGAGGGCAACCTGGAGGGAGACGCTGTCGACCGCGACGTCTTTGTCTTCCTGCCGCCCAGCTATCAGAAAGACAAACATCGGCGGTATCCAGTTGTCTACGCGCTGCATGGTTACTCCATCGGGGCCGAACAGTGGACCCACGAAATCCACGTGCCGCAGACTATCGAAGGCGCCTTCGCGCAGGGGGCCAAAGAGATGATCGTCGTTCTGCCCGACTCAAAGACCGTTCACAACGGGTCCATGTACTCAAGTTCGGTCACCACGGGGGACTTTGAGAAGTTCATCTCGCAGGACGTGGTTGCGTATATCGATGCCCATTACCGGACCATCCCGGATCGCGGGAGCCGCGGTTTGGCTGGCCATTCGATGGGCGGTTACGGCGCCAGCCGCATTGGCATGAAGCACCCGGACGTGTTCGGAAGCCTGTACATCATGAGCCCGTGCTGCATGTCTGCACGGGCGGCCACGGCGAATCCGGAACTCGAAAAGGCAGTGGCTGCGGCTAAGACTCCAGCGGACACGTCGAGCCTGCCATTCTTTGTTGGCGCTCAGCTTGCCAGCGCAGCGGCCTGGTCGCCAGATCCGAAGAATCCTCCCCTCTATCTCGATCTGCCGGTGAAGGATGGCGTTCCTCAACCGGATATACTCGCGAAGTGGGCGGCGAATGCACCGCTGGCGTTTGTCGACCAGTACATCGGAAATCTGAAACAGTACCGCGCCATCTCCATGGATGTGGGCGACCAGGATAGGTTGCGCATCGATGCCGGCAAGCTGCACGATATTCTGGACGACTATGGAATCGCCAACAGCTTTGAGATTTATCCCGGCACGCATACCAGCGCGGTTGCTGACCGGTTTCAGAATCACGTCATGCCCTTCTTCAGCAAGAACCTCTGCTTCCAGGCGGGCTGCAAATAGGTTCAAGAGGGAGTAACCATTGGATGGACCGTTCGCGTCGAAACTTCCTCAAGCAATCTGCCGAGGTCGCCGGTCTCTGTATGGTCGGCCCCTCGGCAGCCATTCAGGCCTTGACCGCCGGGCAGCCCGAGCATCCCGCGGGTAGGCTCGAGCCCTTCCCTCTGGCCTCGGTTCGTCTCGGCCCTGGCATCTTCCGCGAGCAGGAGGAGATCAACGCGCGCTACCTCGACTCGCTCTCAGGCGATCGCCTGCTGCATTCCTTCCGCATCACCGCGGGCATTCCATCCAGCGCCACGCCCTATCAAGGTTGGGAAGACCCCGCCTGCGAGCTGCGCGGCCATTTCGCCGGCGGACACTTTCTGTCCGCCGTAGCGCTGGCCTCTGCCTCTTCGGGAAACACCGTTCTCAAGAGCCGCGGTGATGCGCTCGTCTCCGGTCTCGACGCATGCCAGAAGAAAATTGGAAACCGCTACCTGAGCGCATTTCCTGCTGAACTCTTTGAGGGCCTGGCGCAGGGTAAGCCTGTCTGGGCTCCCTTCTACACCTACCACAAGATCATGGCCGGCCTGCTCGATATGTATCTGCACACAGGCAACTCGGATGCTCTGCAAATGGCCGAAGGCATGGCCCAATGGGCGCAGGAGTTCATGGGGGGCTTCGGCACCGATCAGCGCCAGCGCATACTGCGCACCGAGTACGGCGGTATGAACGAAGTGCTGGTCAATCTCGCTGCCGTGACGCAAAAGGAGCGTTACCTCGGCGCAGCCCGCCTCTTCGAGCAGCCCGGCTTCCTCGATCCGCTTGCCGAACGCCGTGACGAGTTGCAGGGCCTGCATGCAAACACGAACGTGCCCAAGATCATCGGGGCTGCCCGGATGTACGAGGTTACCGGCGATCGCCGCTACCGCGATATTGCCGAGTACTTCCTCGCCGAAATTGTCACCGCGCGCAACTACGTCATAGGCAACACCAGTCTTGATGAGCACTGGACCACACCGCCGGATCGACTCAACGGTACATTGGCCTGGGCCAACGCCGAGTGCTGTGTGGCGTACAACCTGATGAAGCTTCAGCGACATGTCTTTAGCTGGACCGCCGATGCGCGCTGGATGGATGCCTACGAGCGCACCCTCGTCAACTGCAGGCTCGGCACGCAGAACGCGCAGGGCCTTAAACAGTACTTCTTCCCCCTCGCAGCCGGCTACTGGCGCGCTTACAACTCGCCGGAGGAATCCTTCTGGTGCTGCACGGGCACCGGCGCTGAGGAGTTCGCCAAATTTGCCGACACGATTTACTTCCGTCGCGGCAGCGACATCTTTGTCAACCAGTTCATTGCATCCACGCTGGATTGGAAGGACGAAGGCCTTGTCCTTGAGCAAGTCACGCAATTTCCGCGCGAGCAGGGCGCGACGCTCAAAATCAAATCTTCACACGCAACGCCGCGCACCATCCACATACGCATTCCAAATTGGACGACTGAAGAGGCGAGGGTGAAGATCAACGGGCAACCGCTGGTAGCGATGGCAGATCCGGGATCGTATCTCTCCCTGCGCAAGATGTGGCAGAACGGCGACACCATCACCGTCACATTGCCCATGGAACTGCGGCAGGAGTTTCTACCTGGCGACGACTCAGTCATGGCCGCACTGTACGGCCCACTCGTCCTCGCCGCCGAGCTGGGAGCAGGTCCAGCTAACGGACCCATGCGGGTGGTCCACGGCCGCCCCACGGAGCCAGAGCATCTTCCGGCACCTGATCCCTTGCCGAAGGTTTCGGCAGGACAAGATACAAACGCGCCGCAATGGCTGCAGATCGAATCCGTTTCGCAACTGCGGTTCACCGCCGCCGGCGAAAGCGCGAAATACCAACTGTCGCCCATGTATGCGATTGGCGATCAGCGCTACTCCGTCTACTGGAAGATGTAGAGCTGATCGGGCGACAGCATACATATTCACCAAACCAACAATGGCTGCGACAGATGCTGTCCCCGGATCTCCCCAGGAAGAACGACCGGAGCTGCGGCAAAAGGCAGGATCCGTGGTCCTGACCCGCCAGCGGAAAAGCTCAGTTGACAAGCCTTGGAGATCCGGCCCACTATTCCCATAGCTAGCTATGGGAGGAGTGCCTATGCCCCTCGGTAAGAACGACACCCTGCAAGGAACGTTAGCGCTTCTTGTATTGAAAACATTGCAGCGTGGCTCCATGCATGGTTGGGGTATCACCATGCATATCCAGCAAATCTCAGACCAAGTGCTACGAGTCGAAGAGGGATCCTTGTATCCGGCGCTGCACCGCATGGAGCAAGAGGGCTGGATCGTGGCCGAGTGGGGGATGAGCGATAACAAGCGACGCGCGCGCTACTACCGGCTCACGGCTGCCGGCCGTAAGCAGCTGGTTGCAGAAGAAGAGAAATGGACGAGATTGACAAATGCTGTGGCTCAAGTCTTGACTTTCGCGGAAAGCGGAATCTGAGGGGGCTATATGGGATGGATGCACAGAGTACGCGCGCTGTTCAGAGGTGAGCACTTCTCAGCCGATCTGGATGAGGAGTTGCAGTTTCATCTTGCGATGCGCGAGCAGTTGAATGCTCAAGAAGGAATGCTACGTGAGGACACTCGATCGGACGCCATGCGCCGATTTGGGAATTCCGCTCGTTGGAAAGAGAAGATGCGCGAAATCGATGTTTTCACGTTGCCCGAATCCGTCTGGCAGGATGTTCAGTTCGCCGCCCGGATGCTGGTGAAGCATCGGGGATTCACTGCGGTTGCAATCCTCACCTTGGGCTTAGGCATCGGCGTCAACACTGCGATTTTCACCGTCTACACGTCGTTCCTGTTGCGGCCGCTGGATGCAAGCGACGCCCGGCAGCTGGTGAACATTAGCCGAACGGACTATCAAGGCAAGTATGATGCCACTTTCAGCTTCGCAGACTATGAAACGTACCGGGACCACAACCATGTGTTTTCAGGAATGGTCGCTGCCACCGGAGACGAGGTTGCACTTTCGGGAGTTGGCAACGCGCCAGATGCAGGACGTTCGATGGAGGGGCGTTTGGCGGGTGCAGTTGGATTTCGCCTACCCAGCCTGATGTCTGGCGGGGCCGAATTTGTCACAGCGTCAATTGTCTCTGACAATTACTTCTCAGTACTTGGCGAAAATGCTGTGCGCGGCCGGATCTTTGGTCCCAATGATCCTCATGACTACACAGCCCCTCCCGGTGTGCTAATTAGTGAGAACTATTGGCAAAGGAGATTCCGCGGCGATCCAGCGCTACTGGGCAGATCGATCAAGCTCAATGGCGTAGCCTTTACGGTCATCGGAATCACACCTCGCGATTTTATGGGCACCAATCTCAATGTGCCAAACTTCTGGATCGCAATCCGCCACTGGGAATTGTTGCATCCGGGCAGCGCTCTCATCCACGACCGGGAGGATGCATGCTGCAGGCTGTACGGCCGTCTTGCACCAAACACTAGGCTGAGTGAGGCGAAGGCAGAGATGAATCTGCTGGCGGATCAACTGCGATCTCAGCACGCGCGGTATTCTGATGCCAGTAAGCCGGCGACCATTCAGCTTTACCCGGGTTCACCCTTCGGGCGCGATCTCGAAGGAGGGTTGAACTTCGCGGTTGGGCTGATTATGTGCGCCGTGGGAATGGTTCTACTGATCGCTTGCGCCAATCTCGCCGGCCTCCAATTGGCTCGCGCGGCAGCACGGCAGAACGAAATGGGAATTCGCCTTTCCCTGGGAGCCAGTCGAGGAAGGCTAATCAGGCAACTGCTTACGGAAAGCGCCCTCCTGGGCCTTCTCGCAGGCATCGTGTCGTTCTTTCTCACCTGGTGGATCCTGCGTTTGTTGGTGGTGGAGATATCGGCGACACTCCCCGCCGAATGGGGAGCCTTTGCACTGCGTGTTGCGCCGGATATGCGGGTGTTTGAATATGTGTTTGCGGTCTCCCTTGTGGCTGGCCTGCTGTTCGGACTTGCCCCGGCGTTGGAGTCTTCGAAACCAAGTCTTTCATCGGCACTCAAGGAAGAGCGTGGACGCTTTGTCTTTTCGACGGGCAAGTGGCGCGTGCACGATGGATTGATTGCCGTTCAGGTTGCTGTATGTATTGTCCTGATGATTGCCGGTGGTTTGCTGATTCGAAGCTCCGTTCGAGCGCTAGAGATGGAGACAGGTTATGAAACCAAGCGCGTCCTCTCCCTCGATCTCTATTTTCCTGACGGGTTTGGCTACAGCCGCGAGAAGCAAGCAGCTGAGACTCGAGAGCTTCATGACCGCATTCGCGCGCTTCCTGGAGTTACAGACGTTACGTTTGGTAGACCACCCGCTGGCGGAGGTATGCGCACAGCGACTGTTATTCTCAATGGCAAGAAATCTCTGGTGGACAACTCGCAACTCACCCTCTACTACACTTATGTACAGCCAAACTATTTTCGGACGTTGAATATCCCGCTCAGCCTTGGGACGGCGTTTACGGAAGCGCACGGACAGCCGGATGCGGTCGCTATTCTGAGTGAATCGGCTGCGAAAGAACTTTGGCCAGGGAAAAACCCGATTGGCCAAGAATTTGTATTAGATGGGTCAAAACAGTTTCACGCCAAAGACGAGCTGACTCCCCATGGCTCTTCTTATCAGGTAATTGGCATAGCGCGAGATACCCGCGCCGCTCTGATCGACGGGACGGATTTGCGCAAGGTGTACCTCCCGCTTCCTTCAGGCAGGCTCGACGACCGTCCCCTGCTGGTGAGGACCGAAGGTGATCCCAAGCCCTTGGTAGACGGCATTGGAAGGCTGGTGCAATCTTTGGATTCGAACATGATCATCTACTCTGAAACACTAGATGGCCTGCTAACGACAAGTCCCCAGTTTGTCACTTCAAGGTGTGCGGCGCTGTTTGCATCGATCGTAGGCGCGCTAGGTCTGATGCTTGCTTCGGTTGGTATCTACGGTACGGTCAGCTACGCGGTAATTCGGCGAACGCACGAGGTGGGAGTTCGCATGGCGCTTGGTGCGCAGAAGCGCGAGATAGTGGAGCTGATTCTTGTTGAGAGTACCCGTCCGGTGCTGGTGGGGCTGTCGATTGGAGTGGTTGGCGCGGCCGGAGCAGCGCATCTGATGCAGGCGCTTCTCTTTGGAGTAAACACGCTCGACGCGGTGTCATTCGTCGGAGTATCAGGGTTGTTTATCCTGATCGCGATGCTCGCCGCCTACGTGCCAGCACAGCGGGCTTCGCGGGTCGATCCCATGGTGGCCCTCCGATACGAGTGACTGGGAAGCCTCGTTCCGGCCACAGATGGTTCGCGGGGATGCAACGAGCCATTCTAACGAGAAGCGACCTTGGGCCTTAACGGAACGGACATGGCTCCAATATCATCGAGCGCACAGTGCAGATACCAGTCCGGGAGGGCCGATGGGCGCGTTTCAGTCCGGTTTGTCAGCTATTCGGAAGTAAGGACAATTCGGAGCGCGTCTGCGACAAAGTGCGTTTCTCAATCATTCGACTGCCTAGTCCGGCTTGATGTTCTGGTTGAGGCGCAGCACGTTCCTGGGATCGTACTTTTTCTTGATCTCCACCAGGCGAGCGTAGTTCGATCCGTACGCCGCCCTGACAAGCTCTCCGCTCGTTTCACCCAACTGGTTGACGTACACGCCATGCGCAAAGGGTTGCAAATTGTCGCGCAGAGCCTTGACCCATTGCACCGCACTCGCCCTTTCTGCTGGAGAGCTCCAGGTACCCAGAATGTCGATCTCGTAACCCGGCTGCCGCAACGCAAAGGCGGTGTCACTCAATCCCACCCGCGAAACGGCGCCGTAAAGCGGGATGATAAACACCCTGGTGTTGGGTGCAGCATCCTTGGTTGCCGTATTAATCGTCGAAATTGCAGCCGCGCCGAGTTCCGGAAGGAACAGGTCGGTCTGGAAATGCGCGATAGGTGCTCCAAGAAAACCGGCGCCCGACTGAGCCTCCAGATACGACATAACCCGGATCTTGTCCTCATGCGGTTTGAGCGCTCGTAACGGCCGGAGCAGCTCGTCGCCGTCGCGCGGCTGGCCGAAATAGCAGACAAGCATCCAGAATCGCGGTCCCTGTGCGGAGGGTAAAACCCCGCCAACTACGTTCATGTCATCGGGAGCGGTTGCGACGAATTTGACGAAGGTGTGCAAGAGTTCCGGAATTCCCCCGGGCGCGTAAGTAAGCGTTCCCATCAGAACATCGGTTACTGGATGGAGCCGGTACTCGAGCGCCGTGGCCACGGCGAAGTTTCCGCCTCCGCCGCGAATCGCCCAAAAAAGATCTGGATTCGAGTTCGGACTGGCCTCGACTTGTTTCCCATCCACCGTCACAAGTTGCGCCGATGTCAGGTTGTCGCAGGCGGCGCCGTACTTCGACATCAACAGACCCTCTCCTCCGCCGAGCGTCAGGCCGGCAATTCCTACCGTTGGGCAACCGCCTGAGGTCGTGGCCAGGCCGAAGCGCTGCGTTGCATGGTCCAGGTCGCGTACCAACGCACCTGCCTCCGCCCGGGCCACGCGCTTGCCTGCGTCCACTTCAACCCGGTTCATTCCGGAGAGATCGATCACCACGCCGCCATCGCACACGCTGAAGCCGGCTCGGTTATGGCCTCCGCCACGCACCGCCAGGGCCAAATTCTGGTTCTGGGCGAATTCAAGTGCCCGCGCGACATCGGGCGCACCGGCACAGTGAACGATCAGCGCCGGGCGTCGATCGAATGCGCGGTTGAAAACCAGGCGTGCCGATTCATAGCCGGGCGTCTCCGGTGTGATTACGTGCCCGCTAATCTGGGAAACAAATTTCGAGATAGCCGCTGCATCAAGCGGAGCGGCATTCTGTTCGCTTGCTTCGAAGATCCGCCGCGCTCCGGCGAGCACCTTGATCGGGCGTCCGCAAAGCGCCGCTGCCGCGAACGCCGTTTGCTGGACGAACTCTCTTCGAGTCGTGAGCGCCATATTCGACTCCACCCAACTCTCAGCCGCGAGTCTTACCTGTGAGCTTCGCAGCGACATTCCAGTCTAGAGTTTGCACTTGTAAGACGGCTGATGTCCTGCGCATTGAGCAATAGCCTGAAGGCTGTGTATCGACGTAAGCCTATGCCGCCCGGTTGCCGCCGTCAATTTCATCTCGCCCATGCCGGGGGGGAATCCCGGAGGCAAAGGAAGTCCCAATCCCAATGCTTTCCAAATGGAACCATTGTTTTAGGGTACGTTTCGTATGTCCCCGCGCTTCCAACCAGGAACGATACGGAAGTAATGAGTCAAAAGTGCTAAAGCCCAACTTGTCTCCAGCAATGTAGAAGTGGCAGGAGGTTTCCACGTGAAAACTCTGTTAGTCACGCTCATCCTCTGCTCCGCAGCGTCGGCCAAAGACAGGTCCGTCCCGACGTATCAGAACGCCATTTTCCAGGAAACTCACGCGGAATCTGTCCGCATGAACTGCGATGGGTCCGGGTACGGTAGCAGCATGACTACCTGTCATGACGCGGAAATGCTCGTCTACACCGTGAAAGCCGGGGAAACGGTCTACACGCTGATTCCTTACGGGACGTGGCCTCATCACGAATCTCTCTGGAAGCAACCGGCAGGTGCCGCGGTGGCAGTCTGGAACGATGGGAAGCATGTGCATGTCCGGACCGGCGCGAAAGAGTCCCAGTACGACATCCTTGGGGAGTCCGCCCAGGACGCGACCAGATGATGGGGAACCCAATGGCGCTAACCAGTTCGTGGGCGCGCGTCGCCCACGATGAAGCATTTGGTACAGAGTACCGTGATCTCACGCACTAGCGGGGCAGGCACCGTTTGGACGATGGGGGATAGACGAAAGTACCTTGTTGTTTGGAAGTTCGCTTGCCTCTCATCGTTATACGGAACTGAATCCGGTGCGCGCCGGTCTGGTGGTCGAAGCAGAGCCCTGGGAGTGGTCTAGTGCCCGGGCGCAATTGCGCCAAAGATATATCCCTTCAAGCCGTTTAACCTCCAGGGGTCATTTCGGGATAGGGAGCGGGCCAGCTATGAGGGAAATACGCTCTGCCATCGCTATGCGTCTGGATGGCTAAGTCCGGTACAGGAATGCCATAGCACGCCCAAAGAATGCAGCGCTATCTTGTCGCCTTCGGTGATGATTACGGGGTCTACGGCGAGCAGGAAGGCGTACTCCATGTCTTTGTTAATGATGACGCACCAATGCTCGTGTTGAACCACGCCATTACAAATCGTGCAGCAGGCCGCGGCATTGTATTTGTTGGACAGGCGCCAAACTTCCTCTAACTGCCTGAGTGATCGGTTCAGCTCATCGGCGCCGGGGTTCATAAGTCGTTCACCGTTTGCATGACACTCATCTCACCGCGGTTGCGGGGCCCGGTTCATATCGTGCCGGCGGGCAGCAAAATGATTTGCCTACGCCCTCAACCCCGCTTGGAGCAGGTTGTGGGGCGTGATTGCCGGCGACGGAAATCTGAACCGATGCTTCCGCCGCGAGGGCAACTACAAGGAGCTCAACCGTCCAACCGTCTTTCACACGCGCCTGGGCTTTGATGAGGATAGCGCTTACAGGAACCGACTATCCGCGTCCACTGTATTCCCTACGCTACAACAGATATCGTCGAGAACCCAATGGCGCTTCAGTGTGATGAGCCTAACTTGTTAACGTCCACGCAGCAATTTTTCCACCACCCTAAGTTTTCAACCGTGCTCGTCCGCACACATATCTCGCGGAGTTACTAACCGCGGCGCGCGTTCCACGCCCAGCAAGATGATCTTGCGCGCCAGAAGGATGGCGTTGTCCATATCGTCCATGTGCTTGAAAAACGCGTCTTCCGTCAGGTCAGCGATCGCGAGCTGGGAAAAGAGCGAGACCTCGCTGAGCCGGGTTCGTATGGCAAGCACCATCTTGGCCAGGAAAACCTTGAGAACTACTTCCTGCGCCAGCTTCTCGAAATACATGCCTGGCATCGCTTTGAGAATTGCCTGATGCGCTGGAGGTATATCCAGATTGGCCCGAAAGGTGATAAAGCGCCGATGCTCTTTCATCAGAACGACGTAGATCGACTCGCCGTCGGACAGCGTGGTGAGTAGTCCAAAATCCCACGCCGCATCGGAGGCGGTTTTCACGTTCTGACCAGATTCCTCGAGCCATCTGCGAAGAGTTGGCTCTAAGTTATCGCCAGCTACCTCGAGCTGCTTGAAACGAAGCGCCCGGATGCCCCAAAAGCCGACGACGATCGCGGATAGCAAGGCATACCCAATTATTCCGTGGAGAACCATGCTCAACCAGGACAATTCTTCCTCCCGTAAATCCGAAATTGACGGGAGTCTCGTTAGCACAAGGGATCCCGGAGTAGCTCCGTCCGCCAGGCGAGGAGCTGCAACTAAGCAGATATAGCATCTGGATGATCAGAGTTCGTTGCGCCAGCGCAAGCATGATGGTGCACAGTGGAGAATTCGTAGTCAAACGGCGACGTTCTGTTGCGTACACTGGCGTCTTGGAACGATCGGAGGGTTCTGCCTGATGGGAGCCGTGTGAGGCGAGAGTCTCACGCGCGATTCTGCGGGATCCCGCGCCGGCGGCGAAGGTCAGCCAGCCCAGATTTACCCCCAGGGAGCATAGTGGCCAACGGCAGCCGGGCAGATGGCGGCTGTATTATTAGCCAACGTAGGGCTGGTACTCTCTCTGGTGATTCGCCTATGCAGCGAAGAGATTTTCTGAAGTCCGCACCGCTTGCCATTCTGATGCCGCAGTTACCTTCTCTGATGCCGCAGTTGCGCTCTGCGGTCCGGCTCAAAATCACCGGCATCCGGATCGTGAACCTCAAGGTCGTTCGCGAAACCGGCAAGATGGAAGCGGCGTGGGATCCAGGGACCGTGACCACAGAGCGGATCGGCGGCGGCTCAGTCATCGAGATTCAAACCGATCAGGGACTTTCGGGCATCGGGCCGGGGATGGACCCGGCTTGGTTGGAGGCGGGCAAGTCCCAGCTCATCGGTAAGGACCCGTTCAGTGTCGAGCAGCTGGCCGGTCCGCTACGCTATTGCATCGGTGGAAGCCCGCGCACAGTTTCGGCTCTGGAGATTGCGCTGTGGGATCTTATCGGCAAAGCCACCGGCCAACCTCTCTACAAAATCTGGGGCGCGGCCAAGGATCGGGTACCGGCCTACGCCAGCATGATCCAGCTTTCCACGCCGGAGGAAAGGGTCCGCATGGCGGTCCAGCTCAAATCGCAAGGTTGGAAGGCGATCAAGCTTCGGGCGCATTACCCGACATTGAAGCAAGACGTGCAACTGGTCGAAGCGGTGCGCAAAGCGGTGGGCGACGACATGGAGATCATGGTGGATGCCAACCAGGCCCAATCCTCTGGCACGTGGCAGCCGGGCGTGATGTGGGATTTTCTTCGCGCGCTCGAGACCGCGCGGGAACTCGAGCGTTTGAACTGCCTCTGGCTGGAAGAACCGCGGCTGCGCTACTCTTTCGATGAGCTGGCCGAGTTGAGCCGCCGGGTGGGCATTCCCATTGCCGGGGGAGAGAACAATCGCGGCGTACACGAATACCGGTGGATACTCGAACAGAATGTGTACAGTATCGTGCAACCCGATATTATGGTGGCCGATGGGGTCACCGGCTTTCGTGAGATCGCGGCTCTGACCCAGGCACACCACAAGCGATTGATTCCCCATCACGGCGGAGGTAATCTCGGCACCATCGCCCAGCTCCACGCCATCGCCTCCTGGCCAAACTCACCGTGGATCGAGATCCTGCACGACCCGCCCGTCGCTGCGTATACCAATGGGTTCGCCGTTATGGAGAACCCCCCACTGGTGGATAAGGAAGGCTATCTTAACCTGCCCCAAGGTCCGGGTTTGGGTGTGGAGATCAACAAAGATTTGATCGCCGCGTAGACGCGAGTTCATCCTGGAGAAAAGGCACCCAGAAAATCCGCGGGTGCTACAACACCGCTTCTCCGGTGCCAAATCTACCGATAAGATCCCACCTGGGTCCGGATGGGGATACGTGCCTTCTGCCCTCGCCCCTCTTTGTCGAATCTTCTGGACTTCAAAGTCATGTTTTTCATATATATGAGGGATAGCTTTGGCGATCATGGTTTCATCGATAGCACGACGGATGTCTGACGAATTGCCCGCACCCGCACGTGCTTCCGCATGGACGATGGGGATTTCGTCTGCTTTGGGCGAAGCCCTGGTGCGCGCTCTAAAACTGGCTCACCGCGCACTGGATCATGACGACCGGCGGACGCACTTCGTTCGCCTGCTTGCAGCCCTCATCCTCTTCCTTCCCCTCTCCGCAAATAGGGTGCACGCCGAGACCGCGCCCCTCCCTCAGCTCCAATCCGCCGACCCCTTCGTGGCTGACCTGTTTCACCGCAGCGGCTCCATAGGAATGGTCGTCGTGGTTGTCCGCGACAATGAGACGTGGATGCAAACGTATGGTCAGACTTATCCTGGCTCCCACCAGAAGCCCAACGCTGACTCCCTCATTCGTCTTTGCTCGTTGTCCAAGATCTTGACGACGGACCTGCTCGTGAAGCTGGTCGCCGACAAACGCGTATCCCTATCCGACCCCCTGCAGAAGTTTGCCCCCCGCAATGTCACCGTTCCCGTCCGTACGGTTCGCGGCCTGAGCGATCGCCCCATCACCCTGCGCGATCTTGCCACGCACACTGCCGGCCTCCCGCGCGAAATCGCCTATCCAGCGGGCGATGCCGGCCATTTCACGTTTCCCGACTATAATTTCCGCTGGCAATGGCTGCCTGGTTATCGCCTGCGCTTTCTTCCCGGAACCGCCGCCCACTATTCCAACATCGGCTTTGACCTGCTTGCGGACGCCTTATCCGTCGCTGCCGGCAAACCCTACCCGCAACTCTTTGCCGACCAAATCGCCAAACCCCTTGGGCTGCGGGATACGACGCTGAGCCCGACCCCCGGCGAGTGTGCTCGCCTTCTCATCGGGGCCAGAAATCAGGGTCCGTGTACCGATACGACGGCCGCCGCTGGGTCGGGAGGTATGTATTCGACCGCGAACGACATGACGCGTTGGCTCGAATACCTTCTCGATCTGCCCGGCGTCCCCATGCACCAGGATCCCGCCGCAACTGCGACCTACATCCAACCCTCAGAACTCCGCTGGACTCAGGGCCTCGGGCGCGCTGGGGTTCCCAACGGCATCGGCCTCGGGTGGGTGCACATCAATCAACCGGATGATCCAACCATGATCATTGAGAAAACCGGCGGCGGCGCTGGCTTCACCACTTACATCGCGCTCAATCCCCGGCGCCATATTGGCATATTTGTCGCTGCCACCGACGGCAGGCATGCGGGCGCTAACATTTTCCGGGGAAGCAACGATCTGCTTGTCTACCTCGCCGGGCTCACTCCTGCGCTGGGTGATTCCATGGAACTTGCTGGGGAAGAGCATCGCTCCGATGTGCAGGTGCGCGATGCGACCCTGCACAAGCACAGCAAAAATGCGGAACGTCCACGTCTCACCAGGCAAATTGCGCGGACGAGTGTGACAGCAGGACAGTAAATCTCGATTGCTGAAGAGGGAGGCGTTCGTGCCTCGACGGTATGCTATGGGTCTTTGGGAGAAAGGGGCCTTTAAGTTGGGACCGAGCAGGGACAGACGGTCCCTTATGTAAGTGCTCTATGCGGTTACATATATGTGGCGAACGTTCCACCTGTTCCCACCTCTCTCACAAATTTATCTCCAACCTGGACATGCCCATGTAGGATGGTCGCTGCAACGGCCACAATCTTCAGACCACTTGCAGGAGTCCACCTCCACATGCCGCAAGCCGTAGATACACCGGGCCTCGTCTTGCCCAAGATTGCTAACCCTGCACCTCTCGGACTCGCAAGCTTCGGCCTAACCACCTGCGTCCTCTCCGCCATCAATGCGGGTATGCTTCCGCATGAGGCCGTGCCCGTGGTGGTTCCGCTCGCTTTCGCCTACGGAGGCGTTGGCCAGATCATCGCTGGCATCCTCGAGTTCCGCACCGGCAACACCTTCGGCATGGTTGCCTTCACCTCTTATGGCCTTTTCTGGTGGTGGTTTGCCTTCCTGCAGTGGACCATCGGCGCCGGATGGCTCAAACCCGCACCTTCCTCCGCTGTCGCCACGGTCCTCCTCATGTGGGGCGTCTTCACTCTCCTGCTTTGGATCGTCACCTTCCGCGCCAGCAAAGCCGTGTTCAGCGTCTTCCTCCTTCTCTGGATCACCTTCTTCCTTCTCGCCGCAGGCGATTTCGGTTATGGCACAGGTCGACTCGGCGGCTATCTTGGCCTCCTCACCGGCCTCGATGCCCTCTTCGTCGCCTTTATCGAGACCCTCAACGCCACCGCTAACCGCACTGTCATCCCCCTCGGCAACCCCATCCTCCGCCCCTGAGCCAACCTCCGAATTCAGACGTTCAGCAGTGGTTGCCCACTTATACGTACACCGAGCTTTTCGCGCTGCTGAAAGCTGGAGCAGCTTCCCCGGCACTTCTCCAGGATGTCGACTTATCGTCAGACGGTTTTGGGCTTGACGGGATTTTGGCCTCCAGGAAGACTACCGGGTGCCGGTTAGCGGGTTGCGTATTTGAGGTGACCTTCGCGCCAGGGGACCGCGGTGCGCGCGTTGAGATCGAAGACGATGTGGCCCGCGCGGATGGTCATTTCGGCCAAAATGCGTTCGCTGCCGTCGACCTTGCCGCCGGCAAGATCGGCGTAGCCAAAGTTGCCGTGCTCGACGCGGAGGACGGCAATGTCGGCGACCGAGCCTACAGCGATCTGCCCCAGTTCGGGGTGGCCGATTTCGGTGGCCGGGTTGGTGGTGGATTCCCGAATGACCTCGGACAGGGGGATGCCCAGCGCGAGCATCTTACTCATCACGTTGGGCAGGTTGAGCATGACGCCGGTGGCGGAACCGACGTGGAGGTCGGTTGAAATGGAGTCAGGAAAGAAGCCGCTCTTTACCAGGGGCTCCGCGAGCGCGAAGTTGAAGGAACCGCCACCGTGGCCAACGTCGAACTTGATTCCGCGCTTGCGGGCGTCGAGCATGTAGGGGGCAGGTTTGCCTTCCGGAGTGAGTAACGGCGCGGGCATGCGGAAGACGTGGGTGCTGATGTCCCCCGGGCGCAGGATGCTGGAGATCATCTGCTCGTAGGATTTGTTGTCGAACCAGCCGAAGTCGACCATGACGGGCAGATGGTTGCGATTGCCCGCCTCGACGGCCTTCTGCACGGAGATGAAGTTGGGCTGTTGCCAGTGTGCAGTCTTGATGCCGACGATGATTTCGCGGTTCTCTGCGATCGTCTTCGAAAGCGCATCGAGGTCCATGTCGTGTTCGTTCTGCTCGGCGGCATCGTCGTTATTGGCCATGCCCGCTCCGACAATGTTGAGGAAGGCGAAGATGCGGGTCGTGGAATTGTCAATGATGCGGCGACGGAACTCGGGAAAGTCGCGCCAGCCAGAGGAACCGGCGTCGGCGACGGTGGTAACGCCGTTTGGGATGGCCATGACGTCGGCAGGGACGGAGAGGTCGCCGTTGCCCCATGCGTTGTGGCGAAGTCCGGTGAAGACGTGCTCGTGGATGTCGACGAGCCCGGGCGTGAGATAGAGACCGGAGATGTCGACGGATTGTTTGGCCGCGTTGGCGGGAATCGTTGGTTCGATGGCGGCAATCTTGCCGTCGCGAATAGCTACGTCCAGTTTCGCGGCAACGTTGTTTTTCGGGTCGAGGACCTGGCCGTTGCGAAGAACAAGATCGTACTGCTGAGCGTGCCCAGAGATAGCACAGGCAAGGAGAGTGGCGGCCAGGATGCGAATCATTAGTTGGGAGTATACGCAATGCATTGCGGTGGCTTCTTTGGATTGAGCACAGAGGAGTTGCTAGTCAGCGGAGCGCGATTTCTTGGGCCGCCATTTTTTGTCATGATGCGAAGATCGCATCCGCGATAGACTCATTCGGACAGATTTTATGAGACCAATCAGATCAATTGGAACGATATGTATCTGGGCCGGCGCTGCTGTGCTACTCGTGACCGGTATCGTGAGCTTACCGGCGCAGGGACCGGATGGCCGAACGGCTCAGGCGCTGTTCACGGCCCTCGATACCGACAAGGATGGGACGCTGACACGACCCGAGCTGGAGTCTGGCTTCAACTCCTGGTTTACCGCCTGGGACACCACGCATAGCGGGACCCTGACCCAGCCTCAGATTTTGGCCGGAATCAGCAAAGTGCTGCCTGCGCCGCCCGCGGTCAAGCCTGGGCAATCCGGCACTTTCAACCCTGTGGGTAATTCGACGCCGTTCACCGCACCGCAAGCGGCTGTGGACGCCATGATGGCGGCCTTACCCAGTACACCCGGTGCGAAGCCGATGCACCAGCGCAGGCTGCTGGTGATGGCGCACACGGGCGCGGGAGGGTTCGTGCATGCCTCTATCCCGCTGGCTGCGAAGGCGGTGGAAGCGCTAGGAAACCAGGGCGCTTTATGGACCACTACTGTGAGTTACGACGCAGCGGATATCAACACCAATAACCTCAAGAAATATGACGCCATTTTTCTGGACAGCACAACTGCGTGCTTCCTTGACGATCAGGACCCCTCAGTGACGGCCGCACGGCGAGCGGCGTTCCTGAATTTCGTGAGAGGCGGAAAAGGTGTCGCCGGCATCCACGCGGCGACAGACTCGTACCACACCGACTGCCTGGCGAGTGAGGCCGCCGCAAAAAGCGGCACTCCCGCCCTGAATATAGCGGCGTTGGTTCTAACCGCCCGGCTAGTTACGGCAGCGGACAAAGATAGTGACGGCACCATCAGCCGGCAGGAGTGGACGGCCGTTGCCGGCGATTGGTTCCAGAAGTTGGATACCGGCAATACGGGGAAGGTCACTCGCGCCGATTTTGTGGCCCACTTCAATTCGTTGTTGCCGCCGCCGAACGCGCGTCTTCTAGGCCTGGAATCGAAGCCTGTTCTGCAATGGCCCGAGTTCAACACTCTGATTGGCGGTTACTTCAAATTCCACTGGCCCGATCCGCAACTGATTTACGTCAAGATCGATGATCCGAACAGTCCTTTGACGGCCATGTTCCATGGCAAGGAGTTCGAGATCCACGACGAGACGTATACATTCGAGCAAGAATCGTTTTCGCGCAAGAACGTGCATGTGTTGACAAGTATCGACTACGACAAGATGAGCGCTGAGGATAAGGCGAAGGAAGCGCATCCGCGAACCGATGCCGATTATGCTTTGAGCTATATTCGCCGCGAGGGCAAGGGGCGAGTGTTTTACGAAGGGCACGGCCACAGTGACCGGGTTTATGCCATGACGCCGATGCTGGAACACCTTCGAGCTGGGATTCAATACGCGCTGGGCGATCTGAAAGCGGATGACAGCCCCTCGGTGAAATAAGCTGTCCGGGTGAATAGGTATCACGATACGCCGGCCCTGCGTCGATCCGAATCGACACACGATGGGTACCTCAAGGATGCCACTGTTTAGCTATCTGGGCTTGGACGGCCTGGTCAAGCGACTTTATCTGATCATCGGAATCGTTCAGCATGCCTCGAGCACAATCAGGAATTACAGCTGCCCCGCAAATCTGGACCGTGTTCACGACATAGAGCGCACGATAGACCAGGGTCATCGAGACTGCTGTGCCCTTGTCGTCATCAATCCCCATGGTAGCGAGCCTAAGCTGCCATCCTCCGGGGTTTTTGGCAACCTCTTGATATTGGGGGCTTTTCGCCACAGCGTCTCGAAGTGCCCCGCACAGTTGACCTCCCACCTCGTCTCCTGACAAAGAGACGCAGTGGATGGCTATGTCGGTCTTGGTCTGACCGAAGGCTGCGGCGGACAACAAGAAGGTAAGCACCAAGCTTTTGATAAGCACCGAGCTTTTCATGTGCAACGATGGAATGGTTTCGACCGGTGGGTCAATGACCCGTTCGCAGTATGACGAATGCGGCACTCTATTGGTTGCTTCTGGTTGGTAAAGACCTGATCTATTCGGCCCGTGCGGGGTTGGTCTGACAAAGTGTCTAAGAACGCCGCCTTCCGGCCCTTGTACACGCCTGTCCTGCAGGTTCGGCGCGTTCTAGCCGGGGGGTGATTAAGGGTCCCATATTCGCTTAGCCGGCGGGGCGCCAGGTTTCTCCGGGTATGCCCGTCGGGAAATGGGCGGCTCTTGATGCAAGCTCGGTGCCGGTTGGAGTTCAAGACGTGAACGGGTCAACCATTCGAATCGAGCCGTCCGCTTCGAAGTGAAGCTCTGTCACCTTGACGTTGCGCAGGTGGTTCTTGTTTGAGAGCTGCGTGTCTGCATAGAAGAGCCACCACTTACCACCCCACTCCATGATTGAGTGATGCGTGGTCCAGCCCTGCACGGGAAGCAGGAAATGACCTTTGTACTGGAAGGGCCCTTTCGGCGTCCTTCCGGTCGCATACGCGAGAAAGTGGGTGTCGCCCGTCGAATACGTGAAGTAGTAGAGGCCGTCGCGCAGGAACATCCAGGAAGCCTCGAAGAAGCGGCGATCATGGTCGCCACCAAGCAACGGTTTGCCATCTTCGCCCAGTATGACCACGTCGCCAGGTGTTTCCGCAAACTGCTTCATGTCGGGAGTCAACCTTGCCACCTTCGGCATCAGCGCGGGTTTGTCATCCTGGTGTCGATCTGTGGTTGATCCCGCAACGAAATGTCCGCTCGTCCAGTTCTCGAGCTGCCCTCCCCAGATCCCACCGAAATACATGTAGCTCTGGCCATCCGAATCTGTGAACACCGCAGGATCAATACTGAAGCTGCCCTGGATCGGTTCGCGCTCAGCTTTGAAGGGTCCCAGGGGATTGCTCGACGTCGCGACTCCGATGCGGAACACTCCCTGCTTGTCGCGGGCCGGAAAATAAAGGTAGTAGATTCCATTACGGTATGCCGCGTCGGGCGCCCACAATTGTTTGGATGCCCAGGGCACGTCCTTTACATCGAGCGCGACGGGGCCCACCGTCACCGGGCCGCCGATACGGTCCAGTTTGAGCACTTGATAATCATGCATCGCGTATTCGCTGCCGAGGTCGTCGTCCGGAATGTCCGTCGGGACGTCATGAGACGGATAGACGTAGATCTTCCCCTGGAAAACATGGGCAGACGGATCAGCGGTGTAGATGGAGGTGACCAGGGGCTGAGACAGATAGTGCCGGCCGTTCGGCGCTTTGGGCCCGTCTGCCCGGACGGTGGTCAATGGCAATGCGCCCAGAAGCACACAACAAGCAGTCCACTTCACGCGATCACCTCCGAATGCCCTGATTTCGGAATCATGATACCAAGTCATCACGCAGCCTTGGCTCGCTATACTTACGCCTTGGAAGGGAATCTTCCCGGTTGCCATCTCATAGAGCACGGCTCCAAACGAGAACAGATCGCTCCGCGTATCGAGTTCCTTCGTGCGTGCCTGTTCCGGCGACATATAAGCGACGGTACCGAGTGTCGAACCGGGGCTGCTCAGATGCTCATTATCGGTCAGCATTGCATCTTGCGCTCCCACTGGTTCTGACAATCGGGTGTTCGTGGGCGTCACCTTCGCCAGCCCAGCTCTCTGGTCAAATGGGACACGCTTTATTCATAGCGGAGAGCTTCGGCGGGCGGGACGGCGATGGCGTGGCGGGCGGGTAACAGGCACGCGAGGAGTGCGCTGAGAGCGAGGAGCGCGGCGGCTGCGAACAGACTGCCTGCGGCAAAGGCGCTTTGCATCCAGTGGGCGAGGACGGCGCCGAGAAAGCTGTCAAAGGCAAGACCGATGACAATGCCCGCGGCCGCGCTGACGAGCGCGATGCGCGTGGCGACCCACAGGACATGCGTCCGCGGCGCGCCGAGCGCCAGGCGGACGCCAAACTCCGTAGTGCGTTGCGCGACGCTGTAAGCAACGACGCTGAAGATGCCGACCAGCGCGAGCGCCAGCGCCATGGCAGAAAAGACGCCAAACAATATGGAGAAGAGCCGCTGGCGGCTGTACTGTGCGTCGCGCTCGATGGCTTCGTTGAGGGTGAAGGTGCCGTTGAAGTTGCTGTTGGAGATCTGCTGGTCGGAAGCGACGGACGCGATAGCGGCGCGCATGGAGTGCAGGTAGGTGAGCGGATCGCCCTGGGTGCGGACGAAGAACTGCACGTTGGACGGTATCACGGCGGTGTACGGAAGGTAGATGGCCGGGACGGCGGGGCGATCGATGCCGTCGTTGCGCGCATCGCCGACAACGCCGATGATCTGACGCCAGGCGGTGCTTTGCGCAGAGGTGACCGCCCAACGATTCTGATGTGCGAGACCGGGAATGCGTAGCTGTCGGCCCAAGGCATTGGGCGAGGAGAGATAGCGTGTCGCGAAAGCGCGATTAACGATCGCGATGAAGTCTCCGCGGGTGTTTTCATCCGTATTCCAGAGGCGACCCTGAAGCAGGGGGATGCCGAGCGCAGGGAAATATCGCTGGTCGACCAGCATCACACGGGCCTGCGGCTGCTCGCGATCGCGAGGTCCGTCGATGTTGAAGGAGCTCTCAGCGCCGGTATAGGGCGGCGTGGCATCGGTGCCGGCTATGTCACTGGAGACAGCGACATTGGAGACACCGGGAACGGATGCGATCTTCACCCGGATCTGCTCGATGTAAGCGGTGCGCGCTTCACGCGACTGAATGCGGCTCCATTCGCCTGGGTCCAGGAAGTGCAGCAAGATGCCGAGCTTCATGACATTTGCGGGATCGTAGCCAAGCGGCATCTGCATAAGCTCAAGAAAGCTGCGGATGGCGGTGCCCGCAGTGGCCGTGAGAAGAAGCGTGAGCGCGATTTGCGCTGCGACGAGAACGCTCCAGCGATGCTTTGCGGGAGCAGCGGCAACGCCAATCTGCCTGCCGGGGAGCATACGCGCGGAATCGGGACGCGAGAGACGCAACGCGGGGGCAAGACCGAAGAGGATGCCGCAGAGCAGCGCGAGCGCGACGGAGAACCCGAGGATGGGGGCGTTGATGCGGATGACGGATTCGGCTGGAAAGGAATCCGGAGTAAGCAACAAAGGAAGCCTTGCCAGCCAGTAAGACGCAGCAACGCCGAGGACGGCGCCGGTGGAGGAGATGACGACGGCTTCGACCAGCAACTGGCGGACGATGCGCCAGCGGCTGGCGCCGATCGCACTGCGGATGGCGAGCTCATGCTGGCGCGTGCGGCCACGGGCCAGCAGAAGGATGGAGCAGTTGGCGCAGCCGATGATGAGCAAGAACACAACGCCTGCGAGAAGAAGCGTCAGGGTGCGGCCAGTTGCCTGCTGGTAAGGCACGATGATGGGCTCGAGCGCAAGATGCCAGTGATCGGGAAAGCGATCGGGATGCTGTTGCGCAAACTGGCGCACAATGGGCTCGAGCGCAGCGTTGGCGGCGGCAAGCGTGACGTGGGGCCGCAGCTTGATCCACGGTAGGTAGGCCACGAAGGGAAGGTTGAAACTCGGCATGAGATTGTTCGGCAGATAGACATCGCCGACGCCGGTGCTGTCATTGAATGCGAAGCTGCGCGGCATGACCCCAATGATGGTATAGGGGGCGTGATCGATCTCCAGCGTTCGCCCGATGACGTGGGGATCGCCGCCGAAGTGGCGCTGCCAGAAGCGGTAGTTGAGAACAACGACGGAGTGGCCGCCGTTCTCGGCATCGGATGGCTCGATGTTGCGGCCGAGAAGCGGGCGCACACCAAAGAAAGTTCCGGCATTCTCTGTGAGGTAGATGCACTGGATGTCTTCCGGGAGTGCTCCGCCGGTGATCTCCATTCCCGAGTTGTTGAAGCCAAGCGCCGAATCGACCGGGGCTGCAACGCGCAGGTCATCAAACTGTGCCCTGCTAAGGGGAAACCAGCTCCGGTCGTCAGGATGTTGCTGGTCGATGACGACGGGGTTCATGATGCGGTCGGCGCCGGCATAGGGAAACGGGTGCAGCAGGACGGCGTAGATGAGCGAGAACATCGCCGTGGTGGCGCCGATGCCGAGCGCGAGCGAGAGCACGGCGACGGCGGCGAAGCCAGGGTTGCGGCGTAGGGAGCGGAGGCCGTAGCGGATGTCTCCGCCTAACTCATCGAAGAGGCGGAGGCCGATGGCATCGCGGTAAGTTTCGTTTTGGGCGGCCGGCTGGCCGAGGTCGATGCGGGCTTTGCGGCGGGCTTCTTCTTCGGGAAGGCCCTGGCGGATTAAATCTTCCTGGTAGGCTTCGAGGGTAGAACGAAACTCTTCTTCGACGTCGCTGTGGGTGCGTGGCGCGATGGACTGCCAGAGCTTGCGAATCGCGGCGAGGAGACTCATATCTCGTCCGCCTTCTTGGCGAGAATGCCGGCGACGACAGCGGCCATGTCGGTCCATTTGTCGGTCTCGGCCTTGAGCTGACGCTTGCCGGCAGCGGTGAGCGAGTAAAAGCGGGCGCGGCGATTGTTCTCCGACTGACCCCACTCACCTTTGATCCAGCCCTGGCGCTCCAGACGATAGATGGCAATGTAGAAGGAACCCTGCAGGATTTCGAGGCGCTCGCCGGAGATCTGCTGGATGCGCAGCAGGATGCCGTAGCCATGCAGCGGACCGAGCGAGACCGCCTTGAGGATGAGCATCTCGAGTGTGCCCTGCGGGAGTTCAACCGGTTTCGTCAAAGGCTCTCCCCTATCTAGGAAAGGAGAGTACGCGGTCTCTCCTTTCCCGTCAAGGAGACTGCCAACCGGGGATTGTCGTCTTCGGCGGGTTCGGCTGATTTCTGGCGGATGACGGACAATCCGGAAGTTGACTGAAGCCTAGCCGACCTTCTGGGGACTTATCATCGTGTCGATGTGTACATCGGCAAGTGGTCACTTGTCGGCTGTGTATTGTTTGCTTCCATTCATTCATCGCGAAGCAGAATCATCGGATCAACGGCGAGGGCACGTCGAGCGGGGACCAAGGCAGCGACGACGCCTACGCAGAGCATGGTAAGAATGACACCGCCGAGGATGACCGGGTCTTTTGGCGTGGCCTGATACACGATAGACGAAAGAACACGGGTTGCCAGTACACCGAGGATCATGCCAGCTATCGATCCAATGGCGAGCAGCCGGAAAGTACGTCCGAGCGCTGCCCCGAGCACCTGGCGTTGATCGGCTCCAAGCGCTATGCGGATACCGAGTTCACGGAGGCGTTTGCTGACAGTATAGGCGGCCATGCCGAAGATGCCGGTAATGGCAAGCATCGCGCCCAGCAAGCCAAGCACGCCGAGAGAAACGGTGGCCACGCGAGCGGCGAAGAGGGCGGAATCCAACTCGCTGTTCCAGGTTCTGATTTCGAGCGGCAGCGCTGGATCCAGGCTGCGCATCGAGCGTTGCAATGCTGCGGCGATCCCTTGCGGGTCACGTTCCGATCGAACAATGAGCCAGGTCTGGCTGGAAGCGTGCTGGAGGAAGGAAAAGAACATAGCGGGCTTGGGGTCTTCGGTAAGGGTCTGGTATTTACCGTCTTCCACTACGCCGATAACTTCTGCGCGGTTGCTGCCACCCCAGAACCTGAAATGGCTACCGATTGCTTTATCAGCGGACCCGAAGACCTTGCGCGCAAATTCGCGATTCACGACCGCGACCACAGGAGCCTTGTCGTCATCGTGAAGGGTGAAGGAACGGCCAGCCAGAAGTGCCGTTCCAGCAGCACGGAAATAGTCGGGCGAGACCTGGAAATTCTGGGCGTCGGCTGCAGCGTTGGTAGGACGGAAATCGGCGGTGGCGTCCGTGAATACGTCGGAATCCCCTCCGCCTATACTAAGCGGTAGCCGATCGCCGTATCCCACGGCGGTGACACCAGGGATGGCTGCGGCAGCATCAAGCATGCGCTTCTGCATCGGTGCGCGCTTGTCGCCATCGTATCCAGCCATCTTCAGATCGGTCTTTACCAGCATCACGTTTTTAGGCTGAATACCGTAGTTGTTTTGTAGCGAACGAGCCAGGCCGCGCACGGCGACGAGCGAAGCGGTGACTAAAACAGAGCAAATGGCGATTTGCAAACCCAGCAGAACGTCGCGCAGTGTAAAGCGGCGTGCGGCGCCGACGGTTGCACCCCCGGAGCGAATGACCTGCCAGGGATCGGAGCGGAGAATCTGGCGGACGGGGACCAAGCCGAAGAACAGCCCACTCGAGACAGCCAGAAGGAAGGCCAGAGCGTAGGTGTACACGTCCGGATTGACCGGCACATTGATGGGGATATTTGGAATCGGCCGCCATGTGCTGAGGGCACGCAGAATGACCACGGCTCCCGCCATGCCACAAATACCTCCAGCCAGAGAAACCAAAACAGCTTCCGTAAGGAGCTGGCGAAGAATGAGCTGGCGGCGCGATCCCAGAGCCATGCGGACTGCGATTTCCCGCGAGCGATCCGCCGCCCGCGCGGCGAACAGGCTACCAAGATTGGCGCATGCGGCAAGCAGGATAAGACCTGCGAGGAGCATGAGTCCGAACATAAAAGCACGCGTGGGTCGGCCTAGGGTATTTCCGGCAAGTCCCGGGCGGGACAAGGAAAATTTCAGGCCGTCATCGGATTTGGGATAGGTTTTCGCCAGCGAATTTGCAATGGCGTTCAAGTCCGAAGTAGCGGCGGCTGGTGTGACTCCGGGCTTGAGGTGTCCTATCGCCCAAGCGGTATGGTTGCCACGCTCCTCGAGAAAATTAAAATCACTGATTTGCTGCGAATTGAGGATGGGCGCCCACAGATCGGGCGCGAAAAAAAGTTCGGTGCCGCGGAATTCCGGCCGGGCAACGCCGATGATCGTGAAGGGATACTTGTTGATCTGCACAGTGCGGCCCACTGCCGCAGGGTCATCATGAAAGCGGCTGTGCCAGAGCGCATAGCTCAGAACGATCTCGGGCACGCTGTTCGGCCCATGTTCTTCGGAGGCATGGATAAATCGGCCGAGATAGGGCTGAACGCCCAGGGCATCGAAGTAATTGCCGCTTACGGTGTAGGGCCAAACTACGGAAGGATTTCCGTTGCCGGTATCGAGCCCAACGCCGCCCATGATGTTGTAGAGCACCAGCGAGTCGAAGCTGCGGTTCCTGTCACGCAGGTCGCGGTAATCCGGATACGACTCCGAAGGAGATGTGTCTGACCCGTAGGCGCGTTCCAGCATGAACAGCGTCTCAGGGTGCGGCACGTTGAGCGGTCGCAGGATCAACGCATTCAGTACGCTGAACACGATTGCATTGGCGCCAATGGCGAGTGCCAGTGTGAGCACGGCGGTTAAGGCGAATCCAGGCGCTTTTCGCAACTGTCGTAAAGCGAGTCGTATATCGGCGTTCATGCTCCCCCTCATTACGCATCATCGTGCATTTTGCTCGGGTTCCCGGGGCTTGTATCAGTTGTACGCACGTGCTGGGGCGGCGGTTCCATTTTGCTGTTGCCAGTTCCTAGCCAGGATAACTGAGCACTGCGCTCTTTGAGCTCTGGTGAGCTACGCGCAGAGGATTAGCACCGAAAACGCCCCAGCATCGGGTAATTCCTGCGGGCCCGGGCCTCCGGGATTCCTGCCGCCATGCCGACTCTTCGTTACTGATCTGAACGCGATGATTGACTCGGCGATTTTAGCGCTCATCCCGGCCTCCTCGACACAATAGGAGAGGGGGCATGCTCTCCTTTACCGAATAGGAGAAAGCATGGCGAAGCGAGTCGAACTTCCGCAGGGCACACTGGAGTTACTCATATTAAAATCCATATCCCTCGGTCCTCTTCATGGCTATGGCATCCTGCTCCGAATTCTGCAAATTTCCGGTGAAAGGCTGGAACTTCTGCAAGGCTCCTTCTACACCGCCGTCTACCGCCTTGAATGGAACGGCTGGATTGAGGAGGAATGGGGCGAATCGGAAAACAATCGCAGGGCGAAGTTCTATCACCTTACTACCGCCGGAAGGCGTCAGCTGATAGAGGAGACGACGAAGTGGTCGGACATGGCGGACGTCGTCGCCAACATTTTGCGAACAAGCCCGGAGGAGATATGAACCTCTTCGCTAGCCTCCGCTTCTGGTGGAAAGCCATGGTCGATCGGTCTCGTATTGGTAGCGAGGTGGAGGAAGAATTCAAATTTAAGCTGGCGCCGCGTTAACGACTGGGCTCCATCCCGATTCGATCATTGACCGCCAGCTCACCACAGGCTATCCGCAGTAATCCGTTTTTGAATTTCAGAGAAGCTGTGTGTCTATTGCAGTGTCCTTAGACCTTACGAAGCAGTTCGGAGTGTCGATCAAGGTAGCGACGAGTCCACATGAGCGTGTGGCCGGATTGCATTATGATTCGGTACTCGCCATGAGTCCATTTCTGCAATTCGCGGATGAAATCGATGCGAATCAATGAGGAGCGATTGATCCGTAGGAACCGCTCTGAATCAAGTTTCTTTTCTATACCTTCGATTGTTCCGCGCACAGTATAGGTGTGAGCTCCGATATGCAGCTTAAGGTAGTTGCGATCCGCTTCGGCCCAGTCGATCAGATTCAAGGCAATCAATATTCCACGGCCGTTCTCTTCCACCAGCAATCGTGGGTTCCGCGATGATTGGACCTCCTCCAGCAATTGACGCAAGCCGGCTTGTAATTCACTTTGCCGCCCCTTTTCAGCTTCACGCCTGGCATCGACCAGGACTTTGGAGAAGCGCGCCTGATCGAAGGGCTTCAAGAGATAGTCAAAAGCATGAATCTCTAGGGCTCGAAGCGCGTATTCGTCGTGTGCGGTAACGAAGATAATTCTCGGAACCATGTCTCCCAGGGCCTCGACAACTCCAAAGCCGTCCATCCCTGGCATCTGAATATCCAGAAACAAAAGGTCAGGCTGAGTGTCTCGTACACCGGAAATTGTGTCCGGACCATTGCTTTTTTCGCCGACGATGACAACACCTGGCTCCTCGCTAAGGAAACGTAGCAGCTTTCGCCGGGCGGGAGCCTCATCATCGGTCACGAATACTCGCAGCACAGACTTAGAACTCATGTCGATATCGCCTCAGTATGCAGGGGAAGACGGATCGTTACCCGAAGGCCGTTCGCATTTTCAAGCAGCATCTGCTGACGTGCTCCATACAAACTGAGCAACCGCTGCTCGGTATTCGAAAGTCCAATCCCCTTGACCATCTGGTCACTCGCATCAACAGCCATTCCCAGTCCGTTATCCTGTACCCGAAGCAAAAGATCACTGTTTTCCTGTGTTGCGGCGATACATAAAACGAGCTTCGGCGTCTGAGGATTGCGCCCGTGGCGCATTGCATTTTCGACCAGCGGCTGTAGGATCAATTGTGGGACGAGGGTGCGCACGACATGAGGATCCACTACGAATTCAACCTCTAGATCGTTTCCAAATCGCTCCTCCATGATCGCGATATAGCTCTTCACCAAAGCGAGTTCCTGTTCGAGAGGAACTTCCTGCGAATTTCCTGTCTGCAATGTGCGCCTGAGCAAATCGCTGAGTCGTGCCAGCATGGTGTCAGCACGGCGGACATCGTCGTACATTACAGACGAAATGGTATTCAAGGCGTTGAACAGAAAATGCGGCTGCAGTTGGAGCTGCAGATTTTGCAACTGTGCTTCGGCAAGGCGGGCTTCGAGATCTGCCGACGCTACTTGGCGGTCGCGTGCCTCGCGGTAGGAATCGAATGCGTAAATCGCTCCCACCGCGAACCAGAAAAGGAGAACGTGCTGTGCGAACTCCATCGGATAGCGATACCGCATGATGCCGTAGTCGTAATGCCCCAGACCGAACAGTGGAGACAGCACTCTTCGCACGACGCTCATGCCGGTTGTGTCCGCCACGGAAAAGGCACACATGGTCAAGAGGTTGAAAGGCACCGTAACCCACCAGTTGTCGCGGCGGATACGAGCCCGTCGTATTGCCCAAATCACAAGGGGAAATAGCACAAGACCAACGTATGCCCCGGTCATCTCTTCAAAGAGACGGATTGCAAATGTGTGGCGCATCCCCCGAGCCAGATTGTCGAGGTAGCGGTACTCGAAATTGAGGAAGCCGAACGCCGTGAATCCAAGGAACGTAAGGAGCCATGAAACTCTGGGCTGTATCCAGAGGCTGGCATTGGCGGCGGGTTGGTGAGTCGATCGCACGGATAAGTACACGTTACCGCAATTGCGCGGTCGAATGCTGGCCCCAAATTGCGAAGTCAGAGTCACGAATCTCGTTTACCCGTCTTGTCCCTGTTACAGTCCCGGTCGTCCCAGTTTCGTTGCTGAATCATGTCCCTCGCTCTAGTTCTTTTCTTATGACATTTCAAAGATGGCGGCGCTTGGTTCATCACATTGCACTCCTCCTGGCTTCGATCAGCCTGACGCTCTATGCGCACGGTCAAGTCAGACCTGAATCGGACTGGCCGGCCTACGGCAACGATCCCGGAGGCATGCGCCATTCAGCTCTTTCTCAAATCAACCGGAAAAATGTGGCGAAGCTCAAGGTCGCGTGGGTCTTCCATACCGGAGACATCTCCGACGGTGATGATGGGCGAAAGCGGAGTGGCTTTGAGGCCACTCCGATTCTTGTCGATGGAAGGCTTTATCTCACCACACCCTTCAACCGGGTCATCGCGCTTGATCCCGCCACAGGAAAGCAGATCTGGTCCTACGATCCCAAGATCGACCAGAGCCTCGACTATGGCGACGGTCTTATCAATCGCGGCGTGGCAACATGGCTTGATCCATCGCTCGCCGCGGGCAAAGTATGCAAGCGGCGTATCTTCGAATCGACGCTCGATGCTCGGTTGATTGCGCTCGACGCGGCGACTGGAGTGCCTTGTCCGGACTTTGGCTCGTCTGGACAGGTTGATTTGCGGAATGTTCCAGGGTATCAACACGCCAACTTAGGCGAACATATGCGGGGCTGGTATCACATGACCTCGCCTCCGGTAACGATCGACGATATGGTCATCGTCGGATCGGCCATTGACGACAATAATCGAGTTGACATGCCTTCCGGGGTGGTGCGGGCTTTCGATGCGCGTACCGGAGCCCCGCGATGGAGCTGGGACCCCATTCCGCAGAACGTACCGAGCACGACCTCGTCATGGATGACCGGGGCAGCAAATGCCTGGTCGATTATGACCGTGGATGTGGCGCGTGATTTGGTTTTCGTCCCTACGGGGAGCGCTAGTCCGGACTACTACGGCGGCCTGCGCCCTGGAGATGACAAGTGGGCAAACTCCGTTGTGGCTCTCCATGCGATGTCGGGAGAGCTTGCATGGGGCTTTCAGTTGGTCCATCACGACTTATGGGATTACGACACTGCCTCACCTCCTCTGTTGGCGACACTGCCACATGACGGAAGGAATGTTCCGGTTGTCATACAGGGAAACAAGACAGGTTTTTTGTATGTACTCGATCGTGACACGGGCAAGCCAGTTTTCCCGGTCGAAGAACGAGCCGTACCCCAGAGCGATATTCCGGGTGAGAAGGCATCGCCTACTCAGCCCTTTCCGCTTTTTCCACCCCCACTCGCGCGACAGCACTTTTCGATTGAAGACGCATGGGGGCCAACGCCAGCGGACCGTGAAGCTTGTAAGGAGGCTGTGGGAAAGCTGCGCAATGAAGGCATCTTTACCCCTCCCAGCGTGCAGGGAACACTTGCGGTCCCAGGCAATATCGGCGGCATGAACTGGAGTGGCTATGCTTTTGACCCACAGCGCAATCTCCTGATCGTGAATACGAACAATCTGATAGCCCGTGTACGATTGATTCCCCGCGACAAGGTCAGTTCCGATAACGAAGATGGAAACTATGGACCGCAGCGCGGGACCCCTTACGGAATGCTTCGCCGCTTCCTGCAATCACCATCCGATTTGCCATGTGGAGCACCTCCTTGGGGCACACTAACCGCTGTTGACATGGCTAAAGGAACGATCCGTTGGCAAATTCCTTTGGGCTCGATGCAGGACTTCGGCGGTGCACATGGTGCGGTACCGCTGGGATCCATCAGTCTGGGAGGCCCTATCACCACGGAAGGCGGCCTTGTCTTCATAGCGGGCACTACCGATTCGCATATCCGGGCGTTCAATATCGAGACTGGAGAGGAGCTTTGGAGCACAGTTTTGCCGGCTGCCGGAAACGCTACCCCAATGACATATGAGGTCAATGGCAAACAATACCTTGTGCTCGCTGCAGGCGGACATCAGGGAATCCGTGAGGAGTCTCTCGGGGATTCAGTTGTCGCTTTCGCCTTACCGTAGTAGTCAAGGTGGCCGCTCTGTTATCCGTTGCCAAATCGCCAGTAGAACCAGAGAGCAACCCTGATTGATTGGAGAATCGCGATCTCACGAGTTCTGGACGGATCACGAGCAAACCGGAAACACTCGCTTGAAGTTCCTGCGTGATTCTCAATAGCTGGTTAACAGACCAAAGCACCTCTCTCATAGGACTCATCCAGACGAGCTGACCATCAAATCGCGGCTTTTGGTCGTGTGGTCGCCCATCCGGACGGAACACCGTTTTTCAGCTCAATGTCCGGATCGCCGCTGATCCGCCCGCGCCACAGCTCGACCGAATGAGTAGCGCCGCGATAGACTTCTGTCGATATGCACAGTGGCGACACTCAGGCCAGACCCAACTGGCGCGCGATTGTTACTTTCTACGTTCTTGCCTGTGCGCTCTCCTGGCCATTTTTCTGGTGGCGCGATGTCCACACAGGCAGTTGGAAGGCCTTTCCGCTCCCCGAGGAAATCAAAGATCTGACCTGGGGTCCGGCTGTCGCTGCGCTGCTTGTATTCTGGATCATGCCGGCGACACGCCGGTGGGCCGTTTCCTTCTTCGGCCCCTCCTGGCGCCGGTCCGCAGTCTTCTTTGTCGCGCCAATCCTGTTCGCGTTCATCGGATATCGCATACATTCGGGAGCCTTCTCCTACAAGCTTCTCTACTATCTGATGATTGGGGGTGTGTCTACTCTCGGAGAAGAACTGGGCTGGCGTGGATTCCTGCAGGGCAGCCTCAGACCGCTCGGCAGAGTCCGTGGATATCTGCTTGTGGCCCTGATGTGGGAGGCGTGGCACTTTACCTCGCATCTGAAAGGCACGCTGATCGAAGTCGTGTCCCGCATGTCGATCTATATCCCTCTCATCGTCGCGGCTACGTTCCTTCTGGGCTTTGTCGTCGAGCGCACGGATTCTCTTCTGCTCGCCGTCACGCTACACGAGTGGCTCGATATCGCTGTCGACAGTGGTGGAACCTACCTGATGTGGGCTGCGCTGGCGTCCATTCCGCTTTGGCTTTGGCTCATCTGGACGTGGCCCGATCGAGCCAGTGTCCACACGCCCACATCGACAAGTGAAGCACGAGAGATAAAGCAAATCGTCGTCACCCGCGAGTAACGCGGTAGCGTCAGCTAAGTGTTGCGCGTGGATGGTCGCCAACCCCGACATGACCCCGACTTTCGAGTTCTGTCCGTGTAGCTGGTCATCCGGAACAGGTCAATGGATGAATCGGCGATTTAGCATCAAGCGAAGATGCTCAGCGGCTCACTGATTTAGAGCGCGTGGTGAGCGCTCATCTCTCCTCGTTCGTAAACGACCAGACCACGCCTATTACTTTCATCGCGCTTTCACCGCCTGTGCTCTTTTCATCCTGGGAAAGTGAAGAGCTCAACGAGAGCCGTCACGCGCTCTTTCTGACGGCGACGCGGAAATCGCTTGGTTCTCGTGAGCTCGGCGATACCGTGGAGGCTCGCCCAAAACAGTTCCGATAGAACCTTTGACTTCGGGCCTTGCCCCTGAAACAACTCCAGGAGTTGGCTAAACGCGAATCGCAACTCCGGAGGAGTTGCCGCGTTATCGAAGGGTACGCTCAGGCTGAGCGAAAACATCACTTCATACAGTGCTGGTGAAGACGCGGCGAAGTCCAGGTATGCGGACGCGAACGCTTCAACCGCATCCCCCCTCTTAGCCCGTTTCCGCGCCTTGTCCAAAGCCAGGCCTATCTCCTTGAAACCCTCGATAGCGACCGCGGCAAGGACCCCGTCGCGGCTTCCAAAATGAGCGTACAAGACGGGTTGACTGTATGAAATTTCGTCAGACAGCCGCCGGACGGTCACGTTGGGCCACCCCTCAAGCTCCGCGATTCGCCGTGCGGCACCGATGATCTGTGCCCGGCGGGCCTCTTTGTCCCGGAGTTTTCGTTCCGCGATACGGTTCGTTGCTAACGTCGTTTCCATCAAAAAAATTATAGCACCGCTAGAAACACTAACGAATAGGAAATAACCTTACGAGTGTTCTTGCATCCTGCTGGCGGGCGCTGCATCATGTATAGCGGTGATAGATTTTCTAGCAAAGAAATAGAGAGAACAAATGAACACGATAGCAAGCCTCGCCAGCTCGACCGATAGTTCGACTTTGAAAAGGAATTCGCTGCTCTTCTGGTGCACTCTCCTGATACCGGTCGGTATCATCGCGATCGGCATCAACTTCATACTCAACCCGGTTGGGGCCTCAACTGCCTACGGCATTCCGATTCACGATCCCGCTGCCTTTCCTTTTATGTGGATCAAGGGAATCCGTGACATCTTTTCGGGTCTCGTAGTCCTGACGTTCCTCTTTCGGGGAGACCGGCGCACCACCGCAATCCTCTACACCCTTGCGATCTTCATCCCGGTCGGCGATGGGTTTGTCATTCTGAGCCATCTTGGCTTTGCACCGCCCATCTTCATTCACTGGGGAACGGCACTTTACATGATGATCGTCGCAGCATTTCTTCTGAGGAAGAAGTAGCCCTTACTCAAGCGCTCGTGTTGTTCTTGGAGGAAGTCATGACGGAAGTCCTCGGTGTCGTTGCAATTATTGTCGCTGGATTGATGGTTGGAACTGAACTGGCCATCGCCGCGTTTGTTCATCCAACGCTCGAAAAACTTACGGATGACGTTCATCTGCCAGCCGCAAGCGCCCTCGCTCGTGTGCTGGGGGCAGTCATGCCGGTTTGGTATCCTCTCGTATTTGTGCTCACTTTGGCCGAGGTCATCATCGGATGGCGCCAGTCTGGCCATTTACCGATCTGATTCGCAACCTCGGCCATTTTGTGGATGTTGGCGAGTGTGTATTCGCTCACTTCACTCGTGCCGATCAACACTCGTGTCGCATCCTGGGAAAAGTCCACTCCACCTGCCGATTGGAAGACGTACCGGAACAGGTGGGACATGCATCACCGCTGGCGTACTGTGCTCCTCACGATCGCTTTCGCGTTTCTGGTTGTGGGAGTTATTAGCAAGTAATCAACTCCTGCCCCTCCCGAAGAGCGGGGTCATTTGCAAATCCAAGGAGAAATCACATGGCTGAACTGATAAGCACGAACCCACTTCTGCCTCCCGACGATCTCACTCGCGCATTGGGGTTTGCTCAGGTAGACAGCGAAACAGCTCTGCACCTCTTTCTGGTCGGAGCCACATACACCATTACCGTCGCCGGAAAAGACACCAACGGTCGATTCTGTGTGATCGACATGCATGTGCCGCCAGGCGGCGGGCCACCTCCACATCGTCACGAGTTCGAAGAGACCTTCATCCTGCTGGATGGTGAGATGCAAGTAACATTCCGGCCTCAGAAGTCCAAATTGCGTGCTGGGGGCGGTCATTCACCAGCAACACCCTTCACAGAAGTGTAAGCACGCAGGCGAACCGGGCATGGGCGCTTTCCAAGATACTTGCCAACATCATGGCTTACCGAGGGCCCTGGCTTGGATAATAGAAGACGCGAACCTCTTTCAATTCTCCACCAACAACATGACACAGATCTATAACATGATCCACGCCGTTAATCGTCTCCATGTCGAAAACGGTGGCGACATAATCGCCATCGACTACGTGCTGCTTTATTTCTATACCCTTGATGAACGGAAAGATGCTAGAGAGGAAGGCCACGATCGTCTCACGGCCCGCCAGCTTAGGCATCAATGGCCCCTCAAACGTTATGCCTGGTGCGAACGGCACAGACGATAGGTCTTTGCGGGCGAGGCCGCTCAAATAGCTTTCTACCACCGCAATGTTTTCTGATCGAGACATCCGCTCACCCTAACACAGTTTTGCCCTTCCGTTACTTGAACGGAACATGAAGAATTCCCTTGTGTTCGTTAATCGATTGCCTCGGACATCTCGATTCTCGTTGTGATTGTGTTGGCGCCAACTCGGAACCTTTCCTCCGAAAAACAAGTTCTGGGGGGCGCCGAAAGGAATACTCCGTTCAGGTTGAAGAAACTCTGCGTCTTCTGAGCAGTGGGTCCGGGACCTCTATTGTTCAGCCAAGTGCTGCTCGTAGATGACCTCGCCACCTCGGATCGTGTAGCGCACTTTTGAAAATGCGGAAGTGTTCTGAGCCGGGTCAGCACGTAGGACCACAAGATCGGCATCCCATCCTTTCGCGATGCGTCCGCTGTGAGTTGAGTAGCCGAAGCGCTGGGCAGGGTTCGTGGTGAGCGAAGCAAGAATCTCCTGGAAACTCATTCCGGCGCGGGACATCCACGTGAATTCTTCGGCAGTGTCGAACTGCTCGATGTAGCCAACGTCGGTGCCGAAGAGAACTTGTCCTCCTGCTTGAGAGAAAGCCCCCAGTTGCTGGGCCGCCTTGCTCATCCACTTCTCCATTGCGTCGGGTGGGCCACTGCTCTTCTTGGCTTCGACGTCCCAAAGGGTGAGCGTTGGGGTAAGAGCTATGTGAGCTGCCGTCAGCCGCTGGGCGAAAGACGGACTCCAGAGGTCATCGCTGGGAGTGGTGTGGGCCAGGATATCGACCCCGCTCCGAATTGCTACCTCGATTCCTTGATTGTTGGACACATGCGCAAAGACAGGTTTGCCAGCACGGTGGGCCTCGGCGGCGATCACCTGGGTCAGGTCCAAAGGCATGGTCAAGATGCCATCGCGCTCCACGGAATTGACAAAGATCTTAATGCCATCCGCTCCGTCGCGGATCTGCTGGCGCACTCGCTCCGTTGCCTGCCCAGTTGATTCCACCTCCGGAATGCTGATGTGATTGGCTTCGAGGAACCCTTTGATGTAAATCGGCGTTCCACCTTTCTCCCAGAATGGCTCACCGACGGTAAGAATCCGCGGCCCTTTCACTTCGCCGCTTGCTATGCGATGGCGGATGAGATTCGTGTTTTGGAGCACGGAAGCGATGTCAAAGACGGTAGTGAATCCCCACCGCGTGAGCATCTCTTCAAGTTGCGACGCGATCTGCTCGGACGAGAGTTTTTCTGCATGAACCAGGGCCGGTGTAAGGATGTGGACGTGGCTGTTCCAGAAACCGGCAGTCACGACGAGGCCTTTGCAGTCGATTACGGCCATACCGCGTGGGACTTTGATCTGAGCACTCGGTCCAACCGCTAGAATGTGACCGCCGTGTACCAAGATTGAGCCGTTTTCGATTGGTGGGTCGGTCGGGGAGAGATAAATCTTTGCACCAACCAAGGCCAGGTCGGAGGCTTGGCTCCGGCCACTCGCCAAAAATACCAGACCCAGGAGAAGAGGTAGCGCCAAGCGGAGTCGCATATTTCTGACATACGCTGTAAGCGCAGGAATTGTTCCGAAGTGGTTTTTAGAACGGTCATTTCGACGTGCTGGATGGACAGTGAGAAGTGACCCCGGCAGGAATAGCGTGTGTTCAATCGTGATGACACCCCCTTAGCGGTTGTCGGGAAATAGGTCGACATGATTCCTATCACCCTCTACTTCTATCATTGGTGAATGGGTATCATGCCCACTATTTCCCGGGACTGCAAAGCGCAGGGATCTGCTATTTTCTTTTCCTGGTGTCCGCCAGCAGCAAGCAGCCGGGACCAGGGTGCCGGCTGCTTGCTGCTTTTTTGTAACGCCGATTTACTTGAGCGCGACCTCCACGTTGTTGGTCGCCTTCGGCGTCACCCGGGCAACCTGAAGTTCCTTTTCCCGCTTGGAGACTGGGACCGTCATTCCACCTTCGCCCGCGTCGCCCCAAATCTGGGAGAGAAAGTACTGGCCGCCGGCATGGCGAAAGACCAGCTTGCGACTTGTTTTGCCGGATAGTCGGCATTGGCCTAACGCGATCACGGAAGAGCCGGTGTTGAGGTTCTGGATCACAATGAAATCGTTGCCGGCCGCTTTCTTGATGCTGTAGGTTCCGGCTGGAAGTTGCGCCCCACTTACCTGGAAGGCAAAAGGCACCGAGGCTTGAGCCCGAGTTTGAGCATAGGCTCCGGTGGCGGTGAGCAGGAGCGATAGGACCACAATCGATGAAGTACCGATCAAGCTGCGTTTCATAACATCCTCCCTTGGGGCTCGTTGCAGCGGAACCCAGACTGAATTTGTCTTTCAAACTCTCAGCACCTTCACTGGGAGCTTGCCCCGACGCGATCACATATTGCATGCTGGTGACCAAACGCGAAAGCCGCGTTCCAGGCCTCGGTCCTCTATGTTTTGAAACAACATACGCGCCACACGGTGGCCCGCTTTGCAGCGCGAGGGGAGCCGAACGGCTACCCGTTTGGAGCCGGATGGTTCTCGTTCCGCTAGACTGATCAACCGGAGGCTTACTTGATCAACCCGAAATTCGTGGCGATCTCCGGCTTATCTGCAACCGAACCGTGGAAGTTCTATGATCTCGGCCACGGTTATTGCACCTACGATTTCTTTGAGCAGTGCCAGCACCGCATGGCCTGTGCGAAGTGTGATTTCTACCTGCCGAAACAGTCCACGGCGCCCCTGCTGCTGGAGGGAAAGACGCATCTCCTGTGGTTGCTCCAGGAGATCCCGCTCGAGGAGTCGGAGTAGGCAGCTGCCGAAGATGGCGTCGTTGCTTATGAAAATATGTAGTCGAAGTTGGCGAACGTACCCACTCCGGCGGGGCCGATGCCGCGGCAGATCGGCGCCGAGTTGGTGCAGATTACCTCTGTGCGGCCGGCGCTGCCAGCCTCGACGATGCCGGGGCCGCGAAGTATCGACGCTGGAAGTACAGAGCCAGATTCACGAAAGCGATCATCACAGGCACTTCGATCAGCGGGCCGATGACAGCCGCGAACGCTGCACCGGAGTTGATTCCGAACACCGAGACGGCAACAGCGATCGCCAGTTCAAAATTGTTTGAGGCGGCGGTAAAGGCCAACGTTGTGGTTTTCGAGTAGTCTGCGCCGAGCCGCCGCCCCATGTAGAACGAGACCAGGAACATCACGACGAAATAGATTAGGAGTGGTACGGCGATTCTGAGCACGTCCAGGGGCAGACGCACGATGTAGCTGCCCTTCAGCGAGAACATCACGACGATGGTGAACAGCAGGGCCACCAGCGTCAATGGGCTGACTCGTGGGACGAAGCTTCGGTCATACCACTCGCGTCCTTTTGCACGGACCAGAACTCTACGGGTCACGAATCCGGCGATAAATGGGATGCCGAGATAAATGAAAACGCTCTTTGCGATTTCACTGATGGAGATGTTGACGACAGCTCCACGAAGGCCGAACCAGCCAGGCAGAATTGTGATGAACACCCACGAATAGATCGAATAAAAGAACACCTGAAACAGCGAATTAAATGCGACGAGTCCCGCCGCATATTGCGTGTCGCCCTTTGCCAGTTCGTTCCAGACGATCACCATCGCGATGCAGCGTGCCAACCCGATCATGATGAGGCCGGCCATGTACTCTGGATAGCCGCGCAGGAAGATAATAGCGAGCGCGAACATCAGCACCGGTCCAATGAGCCAGTTCTGAACCAGCGAGAGCCCCAGCACGCGCTGGTTGCGGAACACCTTGTGGAGTTCCTCGTATTGCACCCGCGTGAACGGCGGGTACATCATCAGGATCAGGCCCGCAGCGATGGGAATCGAGGTTGTGCCGACGCTGAACCGGTTCAGGAAGGGCACCACGCCGGGAGCCAGCCAACCAAGTGCGACTCCACACGCCATGGCAGCGAAGATCCAGGCGGTTAAATACGATCCAGAAAAGACAGACGACTCTTTTTCAACTGTGAGCCTCCATGCGCTACGAACGTCCGATGTTTTCGACTTCGCGCTTGATGGCGAGTTGGTCGAGAGTCGCAAGCGGCAGGGACAGGAATAAACCAATTCTGCGGTCGAGCACTATGAAGGCATCGTGGAACTCGCGAGCGATCTCTTCGGGCGTGCCTTTTACGGCCGCAGGATCCGGAATGCCCCAATGAGCCGTCATAGGCTCGCCCGGCCAATAAGGACACTGTTCGTTTGCGGCGCTGTCGCACACTGTGAACACGAAGTCGAGCTTCGGCCCTCCCGGGGCAGCAAACTCGGCCCACGACTTGCTGCGAAGACCGGCGGTAGATAGGCCCGCCGATTCGATCTGCTTGAGGGCTTCCGGGCGAACCTTCCCGGTGGGGTGACTGCCGGCACTGTAGGCGATGAATTTGCCTTTACCTTTGTGGTTCAGGATGGCCTCGGCCATAATTGAGCGCGCTGAGTTTCCGGTGCACAGGAAAAGGACATTGTAAGGATCTGGCATCGGTCTACTCCTTCGCTCCCGTTGCAGTCGGCGTACAGCAAGCAGGCTCGCAGCAGGACGCCTTCGGCTTGGTAGCCCGTATGAAGGCGCTCATAAACTTCTCGTTCACCTGTGGAGCGATGGCGTCGACGTCGACGCCGGCTGCAGTCAGAAATTGGCGCGCATCTTCGACGTTGTAGATGCGGGTGGGCTCGACGGAAGTGTCGCCGAATCCAGCTTGCATTAGCTTCGCAAGATAATCGGATTCTTCAAGTGCTCCGGCGATGCAACCTACCCAGAGGAGCATGCTCCTGCGCACTTCTTCCGGCACGCTGCCCCGAACCACCACGTCAGAGACAGCAAAGCGTCCTGCCGACTTAAGCACGCGAAACGCCTCTCGCAGCACGCGGTCTTTATCGGCCGAGAGATTGATCACACAGTTTGAAATAATGACATCCACCGAGTTGTCGGGCAGCGGGATATTCTCGATCTCGCCCTTTAGGAACTCGACGTTCGTCACGCCTGCCTGCCGCTGATTCTCGCGGGCCAGCGCCAACATTTCGTCCGTCATGTCCAGCCCGTAGGCTTTGCCAGCCGGCCCAACACGTTGCGCCGAGAGCAGAACGTCGATTCCGCCGCCGGAACCAAGGTCAAGCACGGTCTCTCCGGCACGGAGCTCAACCAACGCCGTCGGGTTTCCGCATCCCAGGGAAGCCAGCACGGCTTTTTCGGGAATCAGGCCCTTCTGGTCAGCGCTGTACAGATTCGTGGTGATCGGATCGCAGCAACGAAGGCCGGGGTCGCAACATGCCTGCACACTGCCTGACTCCGCCACAGCGCGGGCCGCGCTTCCGTACTTCTCCTTTACCTGCTCCTGAACGCTGAAGGCTGATTCCATGCGGGCGTCTCCTTGTATACGCTAAAGCGAATGTATGTTTCTGTGCACACATCTGTCAAGGCGTATAACATCAGATTGTGGACCGTCCCTCGAAGAGCTACGATTTGGCGAAGTTGTTTGCGGCGCTCTCGGACCGAACCCGCTTGCGACTATTGAACCTGATGGAGGGGCGGGAGGTTTGCGTCTGTTATTTCGTCGAGATACTTGGCCAGAGCCAGCCCAAGATTTCACGCCACCTTGCATACTTGCGACGTGCCGGCGTGGTGGCCGCCCGACGCGAAGGGAAATGGATGCACTACAGAATCATGGTTCCCAGGCATGCCGGTGCGGCCCGCATTCTTCGCGAAACGCTTGCGGTCCTTGGCGATGACAAAATAATGCAGTCAGATCTGGCGAGACTGAAAAAAGCGTGCTGTGCCCCGGAGAAGGTGGCCGCACTTGATGGAGCGCCCTTGCCGATTCCGCTCGAATCGGCAGGTCTCGCCGCCTGCTGAATTCATTCAAATCTCATGCGGCCGTATCCCGTTTATTGCTCAAGCTGCGCGATGCGGAAGAGTCCAATCAGGCCGGATGTAGTGGCAAGTGTAGCCATTTGGATACCGTTCCAGATAATCCTGATGTTCGGGTTCAGCTTCCCAAAATGGACCAGCTGGCTCTACTTGAGTCACGACTTTTCCAGGCCAAATGCCCGAGGCATTGACGTCAGCGATCGTGTCTTCTGCGGTGCGTTTCTGCTCGTCGGTCGTATAGTAGATCGCCGAGCGATAACTGACCCCGCGGTCGTTTCCTTGCCGATTCAGGGTGGTCGGATCATGAATCTGAAAGAAGAACTCCAGCAGCTTCCGGTAGCTTAGCTTCTGCGGGTCAAAGACGATCTCGATTGCCTCGGCATGACTTCCATGATGACGGTAGGTGGCGTTCGGAACATCACCGCCGCTATATCCGACTCGCGTTGAGATGACACCGGGGTAGCGGCGCAACAGATCCTGCATTCCCCAAAAGCAGCCACCGGCTAGTATTGCGGTTTCGTGGGATGATGACATCTTCTATTTCTCCTTCCTTGACTCAAATAGCTTGAGATATTCACCGTAACCTTCATTTTCCAGCTCGTCGAGGGGAATGAAGCGAAGGGAAGCCGAATTAATGCAGTAACGCAATCCGCCGGCATCCCTGGGGCCGTCATCAAATACATGACCCAGGTGGCTGTCGGCGTGGCTCGACCGCACCTCAGTCCGGCTCATTCCGAGACTGGTGTCAGACCGCTCCTCGACGTTTTCCGGGTCCACCGGTTTGGTGAAGCTCGGCCAGCCACAGTCGCTGTCGAATTTATCGAGGGAAGAGAAGAGCGGCTCACCGGAAACGATGTCCACGTAGATGCCTGGCGCATCATGATCCCAATAGGCATTTTCAAACGGACGTTCCGTGCCACCTTGCTGCGTGACCCGAAATTGTTCGCGGGAGAGACGAGATAGAGCGTCAGCGGTTTTTGTGTAGTTGGCCATGCGGCCTCCTGGTTCATTCGATAGCACTGCCGGCAGTCATTCGATCGTTCCGAGCGCCGAATGGATGCAAGAGAAATGCCGCGCGGCGCCTTTTGGCCGCACCGCATGCCAAATGGGCAAAGTTTTCCCCGGTCGAGGAGAGCTTAGGCTGGGGACGGGAGGGGAAGAACCGCTGGTCATCGAGCTAGAGGGTTCACTCCATCCTGTCCCAGGGTCCTTCATGGCTTCCTGATAGAGTGGTTTTATACCGGCACGTACTGATTGAGGTAGCGCTTGGCCATGCGGAATCCGACCTTGTATGGTTCGCTAAAATCCGGGCCCGGATTGTCTAGTGCGCCGTAGAGATCGTCTTCGTGCTCGATGCTCATCGAGCCCTCATAGCCGACGCTTTCGAGAACGCTGAAAAATTCGGGCCAATGAATACTGCCCATACCGGGAATGCGGAATTGCCACCACCGGGCTTGGTCTACGGGCACGATTCCACCTCGGCGCACGATGTCCCAATGAATCTGGGTATCCTTCAGGTGGACGTCATAGATCTTGTCAACGAAGTCTTTCGCGGTTTGAATGGGATCCATCATCTGCCACAGGAGATGAGAGGGATCATATTGCAGACCGACATAGGGGGAATCCTTGAAGGCGTTGAATAGCGCTTCGAATCCAACCGGGCTGGTGGCAATGTTGGGGCCGCCCTGCCAGGGCTCCCACAAGATACGCACCTTGTATTTTTGGCAGGCGGCGAAGTACTTTTCGTGGTAGACGCGCACGATCTCGTCTACTTGAGCTTCCAATGTCTTGGAGGGATCTTTGCCGGACTGCGTTCCTATATAGGGGATGCCTAACTTACCCGCCAGTTCGATCGTTTTCACAAAGTTGCTGTTTTCGCGCTCGCGCTCTGCGGGGTCGGCGGCGATGTGATTTCCATTTACCTGCAGGGCCGAAACATGCATGGCCTTCGATGACAGATGATCCTTGACTCTTCCTATTTCTTCGTCCGTGAGCTTGGTCGTATCCAATCCCTGGACCCCCGCTCCGGCATTGAGGATCATGTTGTTGAATCCTTCCTGAAGGGCGAAGTCAACGTTCGCTTCGGTATATTTGCCTAAAATGCCAAGCCGCGGCTTCCATTCGTTCGGGCGCGCCCCCGCTTTAGGCAAGGCCGCCAGAAACGCTGCTGCAGTTGCGGATCCAAGTAAAGCACGCCGGCTTAAACTTCCGTTTGACATGAGGGTACGTCCGTACGGCGCCACAGTGTCCTCTCTTTCTCGCTTCTCAGGTGCCGATAGCGCCTTGCCCAGGCGCGACGTCAGGCAATCATTGAGTGACATCGTTCCTTCTCGAGCATTATATTTGTCCGCGCGTGCCGCGAGCTCGAAAGCCCAGGGACGAATCGTAACCCTAACCGGGGATACGCGACCGTGTGAATGAACGCTCTCTTCAAGAGGTTTCTGGTGCTCATCATTACCCGCCGTAAATTTCTCGGTTCCGTTGTAGCTGCCGGCGCATGCTCCCGGTGGGCCATCGCCAGGGATAAGACGCTGCGCATTGGTGTGACTGACTGGAACCTGAACCTGGGCGCAAGCCCGGAGGCGGTGCCGCTGGCCGCGAAACTTGGATTTGAGGGGGTTCAAATATCCTTCGGGCGAACGCTGGTGGATGACAAGATGCCGGCGGACAATCCGGAGGTGATTGCCCGCTACCTCAGTCTTTCCAGGCAAAACAAGATTCCGATTGATGGAACCTGCGTCGACAGACTGCATGACAATGGTCTGAAGAGCGACCCGATGGCACCGAAGTGGGTGCTCGACTCCATTCGGCTGACCAAGGCCCTGGACACGAAGGTACTTCTGTTGCCCTTCTTCTCCCGCTGGGCTCTGCGCACCAGGGAGGAAATGGATTATGTGGGCGATGCGCTGCGTGACCTAGCGCCGGAAGCAACGAAGGCGGGAGTCATCCTGGGCCTCGAGAATACGATCTCCGCCGAGGATAACGTGCGCATCATGGAAAGGTCGCGCTCCGCGAGCGTGCTGGTGTACTACGACGTGGGTAACTCAACGCAGGCTGGATTCGATCCGGTGACAGAGATTCGGTGGCTCGGGAGAGAGCGGATTTGCCAATTTCATCTTAAGGACAATCCGCACTACCTCGGTGAGGGAAGCATTCAGTTCGGGCCCATCATGCGAGCGATTCGGGAGGTCCATTTCTCGGGGTATGCCAACCTGGAAACGGATGCGCCTGCAAAGCAATTGGACGCGGACATGCGCAAGAATCTGGCCTACATCCGCAATGTCATGGCGCAGTCTTGACGGGTAACGGTCTGCGCCATGCCAGCCGGTTTTTGCTGTTCGCGGCGCGCATTTCAGCGCTCAAAGCGCGCCAACCTCCTCTGTCCCCTCAGAGATCCAATAAGCGATTCGAATCTGTATAGTAGGCTGAACACTGATAGGCTCATCAAAACCGCTATGACGCGATGGCGTATTCTCTTACTGTTCTTGGCCGGGGTGCCCTCAGCACTGCCCCTTGCCGGCCAGACTGCCCAAAACCCGCTGCCTAATTCGGAACTGAAAGAGCCTGCGGGGAGACAGGTCCAGTTCCGCTTCCAAACGCTGCCCACGAGCGTCCAGATCTACACCTGCCGGCAAGCCGGTCAGGGCTTCGCCTGGGTGTCGGATCCGGACGCGATCATGATGAACAACGAGAAGACCTTGCTGGTCCATCATTACAAGGGCCCGGTGTGGGAAGCCACCGATGGCAGCCTGGTGCAGGGCGATGGCCCGCAGGCAAAACACTATCTGCCGAAGAATCAGGATGCGATCCATTGGTTGGAATTGCCGGCCAAAACCACGGCAGGACAATTCGGAACGGTGTCGTTGATCCGCCGGATCGATACAGTCGGCGGCCTGCTTCCCGCTGGCAAGCCGTGCGATGCACAACATGCTGGCGATCAGGAACGGGTCAACTACAGCGCAACCTATCTGTTCTACACGGCAGCTCGACCTTAGAGGCGACTGACGGGTGACAACCGACGGGTGACAGACGTGAGGTTCACTCTTGCATACGTAACCGTGGTGGATCGAGGCAAATGAGTATGGCCCGTCCCGTCCGTCTCCCGGTCGTCTCCGATCCTCTATCGCAAGCTATTCGCTAAACTATAGACGCTTACAGTGCACCCCGAGCAGTAAATTCCCGCCTGACTGGTCATCCTTGCCACTTGCTCCTGAATCTCTTGTGCTTCCGCCCGCCTATTTGCCTCAACCAAGTAGGCCCGGTATTGCAGCATGGCGCCGGCCAAGCGAGGATCGGCCGGAGCGAGCTTCTTCCGAAGTATCTGGATACCTTCAAGCATAGATTTCTCGCCCTCTTGTGTCGCCCCGCTCTTCCACTCAGCAAAGCCGAGGGTCTCCAACGCGAATCCGATGGGCGCCGATTCTGACTCGAAATTCTTGTTCGCGAATGCAACGGCTTGCTCTGCGTTCATCAATCCTTCACCACAGTGCCCTCGTAAGCACTGCGCATACGTAAGGGTTATGAATCCGGATAGGAGCGCCACCCTGGGAGGGTTCAGGGAAGACTCCATCCCTTGAACTCCAAGTAGGGCTAGCCGGTCCGACTTCTTGAACTGGTGCCGCACGAGAGCTATGTTAGCCAGGTGTACCTGGCTAATCGCAGTATCGGACGGGTTTCCCAGCTTCTTACGCACTGTGAAAGCTTGCTTGCTGGCCCTCTCGGCGTCATCCAAATGGCCGTAACTCAAATAGAGCGAAGCGAGGTCGTCGAGGGTCGCGGCATACTCTGCTCCGGCCGACGGTGCAGTCTTTAGCAAGTGCAGGGACCTGTTGTAGGCATCTTCTGCCTTCAAGAATTCTGTTGCATTCCAGTAGTCCACTGCAAGTTTCGCCCACAAAGTACCTCGCTGCGCTTCAGGAAGATGATCCTGGTCCGCTATGCGAATCGATTCCAGGTCCTTGACGATACGTGCCTGCGAAGAAGCGATTTGGGGATTCGACGTCTGCCCCGAAACGATGCGAACGCTCATGCTCAGAGCGGTAAGAAGAAGGAAGCTCACTTTCAAGCGAAGATCGGGCGAGTATGTTCGACGGCAAGACAAGACGCTCATGCGTGTTCCTCGATAAGAATTTGGAAGAGTGCAGGGAATGACTCGTACGTAAATTGTGATTACGCATTTCTTTCGTGGTAAGTTCCGATCCCTATATCGCCATGCAAAAACGATGGCCGAGAGAAATGCCGGATCTCATAGCATCGACATGAGTGTTCATTTCTGAACATTGTGGCGGCCCTGCCTGCGACACTCTTTATAGAGATTTAACAAGTCACCGCGAGTGTTCGTTTATGAACACTCGCAACGTAATGCATCGGCGCTATACCAATTCAATTAACGCTCGCGGATGCGCCACCCTTGTGGAAGTCTTATTCGTCGCGAAGAACCGCCAAGGGCCAGGGGACCGGTCCAGTCTGCGTTGCCATCGAAAATTAAAAATTACACCTAACTGGAAAAAGAATTTCCTGTCTAATGCGCTACATGGAAGAAAAGCGACGACGTCATTTGGCGGGCTGTTCTGCCCAGGGATAAGGACGCTTATCGGGTGGGTGCTGGCATTAGCGGGACATGGATGTCCCCTCGAGATCCCGCGTGGGATTACGGGGAGTGTCGACGTATCCGTGGATATCGGAGAGGTGAAAGACTGGGTTTACCGCGCAGATAAAGGCGAGTTCTTCCGCACCTTCATAGCTGTGGCTGCTGTCGATATCGCGACAGAAGCGCCTCTAGTTCGCAAGCGCGTTGCGGTTAGCCTTAGCCCATGCGCTATTTTGCGGCACCGCCTTCATCGGCGGGCCGCCGCCGGTCCCGCAGGAGCATGGGCCCTCGGTCTTAGCCTCGGTCATGCAGGAGCAGGACTTATTTTTTAGGCATGCGCACACGTAAACGACCTTGCCCTTCACCTTTGGGTCATTGGCGGGCTGATTCTGGACTGCGAAGCCCGTTTGGAGAACGGCCAGCAACGGCAGCAGGGCCAGTACGGCTATGGTCCCTTTGATCTTGGCTCTAATTGTGTCTCTCATGGGTTGTCCTTAGCGTGCCAGGGTTGGATTCGGATGCGCGAGAAATCGGACAGCCAAATCCGACTCCCAATTCTATTGCCTAACCCAACACTGCGGCCAAAAGCGGTGGTGCGCAATATCCACTCCACGTTGATTTCATATAGCCATTATGATTTCCAATACAGCTCCGGCAGCTCATGAAGCAGTTACCTATGCCAAGTCTGCGCGGGTCCCGGCATCATCGCCGTTCAATGGAGCTGGCTAAAACAAATCCATGTGTTTTAGCCTTTGCATCGCATTCCTGTCGGGTTCGTTGAGCCACTCGCAGACGGAAATCTGCCTCTCGAGCCGTGCCAGCCGCGCCGCCAGGCCCGTAGAATCTCTCAATTCAGCAAGGATCCAGGCTGGGTATTTGACAGACCGGACTATTGGTTCCGTGAAGCGGCCTTTTCCTTTGTCGTCGTGGAACTTTGGTCTCGTGACAGGTGTTCCTGCACGACCTCAAGGAACCGGGCGAGCCAAGCCGGGTGTGCGGTCCACGCCGGGCCGGTGACGAGCACTCCGTCAACGACGGCTTCAGTGAATCCCACGGAGACGAATAGGCCGCCAGCGCTTGCTACCTCCGGGGCACATGCCGGATAGGCACTCACGCTCTTTCCTGTGAGCGCCCCGGCAGCGGCTAGTAGTTGCGGCCCGTGGCACAGCGCGGCGATCGGTTTGCCTGTGTTGTGGAAGTGTTTCACTAAGTCGATGACCTTCGCATTGAGGCGCAGGTACTCCGGCGCCCGGCCGCCCGGGACGATCAGCGCGTCGTATTCGGAGGGCTGGACCTCCGCGAAGGTCGCGTTGAGCGTGAAGTTGTGTCCGCGCTTTTCTGAATAGGTTTGGTCGCCTTCAAAATCGTGGATGGCGGTGCGCACGAATTCGCCTTCTTTCTTGTCCGGACAAACGGCATAGACCGTGTGCCCCACCATCTGCAATGCCTGAAAGGGAACCATTACTTCATAGTCCTCGACATAGTCGCCGACTATCATGAGTAGCTTCGCTGTTTTCACAAGCATCTCCTTTTGAATTCCAACTGCTGTTCGAAAGCTCAAGAGCATCTGAAAATGGAACAGAACTCCAGCGCCAGGGCGCCCCATCCACTGCTTTGCCGTCGATCTCGCGCAGCAGCTATGCTTTTTGCCAGTCTACCGTCACCCGCGGTCGATCGGGGAGACCCCTTAGCATCTCGGCTGGCACTTCCACACTCGAGCCACTCAACACGATTTAGCTTGAATGGGAAAGTGTGGACCGGGAAGGGACGACCCGCATCTGGCAACAATCAGCGTGATCTGGTCGTGCTGCTCCTCCGGGCTGAATCGCCGAACACGAGATAGCACTGGATAGACAGATGGTGGGTCATGCTGGCCGACGTGACGCCCGTCACAGGAACAAAGCCGAAATAGGACTAGAGTAGCAATTGTTCTTGCAATGAGAGAGGAAATCCAAATGATGATCCCAAAGACCATGAGAGCTGCGGTCGTCGAGAAATTCGGCGAGCCTTTGGTGGTTCGAGAAGTTCCCGTCCCAATCCCGGGGCCCGGACAAGCTTTGATAGAAATCCACGCTAGTGGAGTCTGCCACACCGACCTGCACGCAGCCGATGGCGACTGGCCCGTCAAACCAACACTTCCTTTCATCCCCGGTCACGAGGGCGCAGGGATCGTCGTCGCGCTCGGCCCCGGTGTCACACATTTGAAAGAGGGCGACAGGGTCGGAATCGTGTGGCTGCACAGCGCCTGCGGATATTGCAGCTTTTGCTTGTCCGGGTGGGAAACGCTGTGCCTGCAGCAGAAGAACTCTGGATATTCGGTGAATGGAAGTTTTGCACAGTACGCGGTGGGGCAGGCGGATTATCTAGGCCGTATCCCCGAGGGTCTTTCCTTTGAGCAAGCTGCCCCGATCCTATGTGCCGGCGTCACCACCTATAAGGGTTTGAAACAGACCGGCACGCGACCCGGCGAGTGGGTCGTGATCTCCGGAGTCGGCGGCCTGGGCCACGTGGCTATTCAATATGCGAAGGCCATGGGACTGCACGTCGCGGCGGTGGACCTGGGACCGGAAAAGATGGCGCTGGCACGGAAGCTCGGCGCCGAAATTGCAATCGATGCCAGGAATCAGGATCCGCCGATGGAGATTCAAAAGCAAATTGGCGGGGCCCATGGAGTCCTGGTTACGGCGGTTTCAACCATTGCGTTCAAGCAGGCAATCGGCATGCTGCGTCGTGGCGGGACTTGCGTGCTCAACGGTCTGCCCCCGGGCGAGTTTCCCGTTTCCATTTTTGATGTTGTCCTGAACGGTTACACCCTACGCGGGTCGATTGTAGGCACGCGCCTGGACCTGGAAGAAGCGCTCATGTTCGCCGCTGACGGCAAAGTGAAAGCGACCATCGAGACCGTGCCATTGGAGTCCGTCAATGATGTTTTTGACCGGCTCAGGGTTGGGAAAGTCAACGGTCGTGTGGTCCTCGGAATCGGAGGGAAAGCTCTCGGGAGCAAGGAAAAGGAGCTAATGACAGTGGCATAAATGAAGGGCCGGCCCATCGCCGGCTTAGCATCCTTCTGTCCACAATTTCCCTAATCAATTTTGCATATTCGAGCAGCTCGGCTGGGCTTACAGCGAGCTACGGACAACATAAGCGGAACATGAGCGGGGAAGGGCGGCCCAGGCTAACCCTCCGCCGGCAACGCCCCAGCCAATAGCAGCGCAGTCCCGCCGAACATTAGAGTATCCGCAACATAGTTGATCGCGTCCGTCATCTGGGAGGGATCACGAGTGAGGGCCAGAATCGGCAGGTAAAGGAACGCCGAGAGCAGCGTCATCAACACACCGATCCAGCCGGCGGCCGTGCGGGACCTGATGTTGATGAGCAGTGCCGCTCCCGCCACCAGCAGAAAAGCTCCCACCGGATATCCCCACAGCGCATGAAGCGGAACCCAGGCCGGCGTCAGTTTGACATCCGGAACTCCCGGCGCAAACTCCGGATGAAGCACCTGCTCTAGTCCAAAGAAAATTACGGCAATCGCCACACAGAAACGGCCAATCAGGATCATCCAATTCCGCTTTCCTGCCTGCGAGTCCCGGCTCTGGCTGCCGGCAAGGGCCCACGCGCCGCCGGCGAAAGCGGACTCTCTCAGCACAAAAGTCCAGGCAAGCCGATTTCCCGGCTCCGAAACGGCATTCGGCAGATGAATCATGAGGACGATCAGCAGAAACATCACTCCCAACAGCGTTGCGGACAGGCGTACGAACTTCATCGCAACCAGACTGGTGGCCCCTGCAATCCAGGCGCAGCCGACGAAGTAGACCCAGAACAGGCGTGCCGGCATCCAAGCCGGGACCATCTGCTCCATAGACCCTGCCGACACAAAATGTTCAGCCGCGAAGACCGCGAGCGGGGCGGCAACAAACACCGGTCCCAGCTCGATCCACCTGTCCAGGCCGCGGGCGGTGACCAACTCTCTTCTGATAGCGACCAAACCGCTGGCAAGAAAAACGAGCCCAACAAACCAGGGCCAAAGTACTAAATGTGTGAGCATTGAGACGCCTACCTTTAGCGGGCTGCCGTTCGACACGGCCTCCGAATCGCGGGGAACTATAGCTTGATGGACCGCGGAGGGGACGGAACGGACACTCAAGAAACTAATCGGGTCTGTCCCGTCTTGTCCACGAATTTCTGATCAGGAATTTCATACGTCTGAGGGTGAATTGGGAAGGTTTCCGCGTTCCTTTTCTCTTCATCTTGAGCTGATCCAAGCTGGGAACGCCAAAGGAAGGTGTCTATGCCCCAAACCCTTTGCGATCATTGCGCCGGAGCAACGACTTAAACACCATCAGGTGTCATGCTGGGAAGTTCGGGACAGCAATTGACAGCATTTCCGCTATCCCACGTACTCAAAAGGGAGTGTGCATTTTTGAATGCTCGTGTAGTTCTGTGCGTTGACGATGAAGTATCAGCATTAAAACTGCGTTGTCTTGTACTATCCAGTGCTGGCTATCAGGTTGTAACCGCGACAGACGGTGCGGCCGCGATGGAAGTCTTTGGAAGCATCCAGGTGGACCTGGTAATTACGGATCATTCGCTGCCAGGTCTTACGGGAGCGCAGCTGGCTCGCGAAATAAAGCGACTAAACCCGGCAATTCCGGTAGTTCTTTTCAGCGGTTTCCCCGAGGCGCCTCCCGGAAGCGAGCATGCGGACCTATATATCACCAAGGGCATGCCTGCGGACGAATTTCTTCGTAGGGTGGGCGAAATGATCGAAAAATGAACGAGCCCCGCTCGCCGAGGGACTGAGGAGGAGGGACCGAGGAGACAGGACGGGACTGCCACTTTGAGAGATACATTTTGATTTGTGCGCTTTCTGGGTTTGCTCTGTGCCGTCTAATTTGGAGCGGGACGGCATTCGCTGTCTAACGCTTATTTTCGCCAGCCGGAAGCGCAAACGCGATGTAGCCCTTCGAGGTCTGCGGAGGCATCACGCCGCCGGGCGGCATGTAGGCTCCTTCCGGGTACTGCGAGGCCCCGCCGCTCACGGCGAGCAGAATGTATTCCCGTCCGTTCACTTCATACACCGCGGGCACGCCCTGCGATCCGTTGGGCAGTTCTTTGCTGAAAACCAGCTTGCCGGTGGCGCTGTCCAACGCGTAGAGTTTGGAGTCGTTGCCGGCAAACAACACGAGTCCTCCGGCGGTGATCACAAACCCGCTCTTCGGATATGCATTTCCCCGCATCTTGTCGCTGGGGCCCGCTTCCGGAACGTCGCCAAAAGGAGTCTGCCATTTGATCTCGCCGGTGTTGAGATCGTAGGCGGTGATAGTGCTCCACGGCGGGGTAATCACGTACCTTTCGTTTCCATAACCGGTCTTGTAACGGGAGGGAGGCCCCTCGATGCCTTCCGGGTAAGGGGGCTCCGAATAGGACCTTACCAGGGCTTGCATCGCAGTCGAAGGCGCCGAACCCAGGGGCGCCAGGTCGGGCTGCTTGAGAAACGCCATCAGCTCGTTCATCGATTGTGCCGGTAGCGAGGAAAACGCCGGCATGCCCCCTCTGCCGTTCGTGACGATGTTGCGGGTTGCGTCCGCGCCCAGCCGGCTCACGACGGTGTCGATTTCAGGCCCGCGATCTCCCTTCAGTTCTGGGCCGTGGCAAACCTGGCAGGTCTGTTCATAAACGGCGCGCCCCATTTCCTCCTGTGTGGGAAAGCCTGGTCTGCTTCGTCCCGCAGTAGGATTGCGCGGGCGAGCCGGAATCAATTCGCCTGCATTCGCTGAGGTGGATTCTCCCGCCGGCACCAGCTTGACGATCGACGGCATGTCTTTCGATAGAACGTAAACCGTGCCGCTCGCCGCATCCGCACCGGTGCTGAAGAACAATGCGCCGCCGTTCACGCTGGGAAGGTTAATCGTATCTACCCCAACCGCCGGCGGGGTGTAGAAACCAGTTCTCGCTTTGGTGAGACGGTCGGTCCACCAGGCCTTCTCTTCAGGCTTCATGAACCCGTCGTACATGTCCTTCACAGTCATCCCCTGGCGCGCAAACGGGGGAGGGACAGTAGGAAACGGCTGGGTCTTCGAGGTGACTTCCCCCGGTACGTCGCTCGCCGGAACAGGACGCTCCTCGATCGGCCACAGCGGCTTTCCCGTGATCCTGTCGAATACAAAGAGGAAGCCATTTTTTGAGGCGAACGCCACCGCATCCACGTTCTTACCGTCGTGCTTCACGGTCACCAGTTGGGGGGCGGCATTTGGGTCGTAATCCCAGAGATCGTGGTGAACGGTCTGGTAATGCCAGAGCTGCTTACCCGTGCGGGCGTCCAGCGCCAGCAGACAATCGGCATAAAGATTGTCGCCTGGCCGGTCTCCGCCATAGAGTTCGTACTTCGCGGACGCAACCGGGAAGTAGGCGATACCGCGCTTCTCATCGACGGTGATTTCGCCCCACACATCCACGCCGCCCATATATTTGTAGGCATCTTTGGGCCACGTATCGTATCCGAACTCGCCCGGACGCGGGATGGTATGGAACACCCACAGAAGCTTGCCGGTGACCACATCGAAGGCGCGAATATCCCCCGGAGGCGCCAGGTATCCTTCTCCGGTCGCACTGCCCAGAATCAGAATGTTCTCGAAGATGCGGCCTGGGGTCCTCGATGCCAGCGGTCTGGTGCCCCGGTCGAGGCCGGTCTTCAGATCAAGTTTTCCGTGATCCGCGAAGGAGTCCACCAGCTTGCCTGTGCGCGCATCGATGGCATGCACGAAGCCTCCGGAGGTCACGAGCAGGCGGCGATCCGTTCGATCCTTGCTCTCCCAGTAGTTCCCCCCGCGCATGCCCGCGATACCGCCAAAGCGGGAAGGAACACCGCTCGCGGTTGGAAAGGGATGGACCCAGAATTCCTGGCCTGTCGAAGCATCCACCGCCACCAGCGAACCCTGCTTGGCCGCGAAATAAGCGATGTTGTCGACTACCAGCGGACTGAACGTGTAGCTCACGTCATCCCCGGTAGGATAACTCCAGGCGACCTCCAGTTTGTTCACGTTGCCGGTATTGATCTGGGTCAGAGCCGAATAGTGCGAGCTGTCCGGACCCCCGAGATACTCCTTCCAGGTGGTTCGGGCTTTCTGCGCGGATGACGTTCCGCCACAGACAAGTGTGAGCAGAACAACGGGAAAATACAGCCGTAGCAGAAAACAAACGCGCGCTCCCCGTGATGTCTGTGTGCCTTCCATTTTTTCCTTTCCTCGGGGAGGTGCGAACGCCGGAGGGATGGGCATTCCACAAGGCATCGTTCGCATTACGCAACGCGCAGGAAGCCATACTCTTGGCAGAACGCACTTTATCACGTTTTGGGGAGCGAACGGAAACGCCGGAGATGGAAGGGGACGAGGGCAGGGCAACGGTGTTGGAGCCCCGGCATATTGCGTGCAGTTACGGCGCGACTAAGTCGTGCCCTGATATAAAGACCAAGTCTTTCCGCACCCCAGAGGGAATCATGCGGGCGGGATATCCTGTCGCTGTATCGACCCCGGCTAGCCTGAGGCTGCGGCCGATTTGGGGACTCACGCGGAAAGTCTTTCAACATACACGTAGTAAGCACCGCGCTCATGCTGATCGTTGCAGGCGAATGCTGTGCGCAATTCGGTTGGTCCGGCAGGCAGGTTCAATGTGAAGGCGATGAACCTGGCGTCGTCGGCGACAGGCTTACTCTGGTGCTGGCCGGCGATGTCGATGTATCCGGAGACAGCCCCAATGGAGACGCCGGGAGTCTGCTCTTTGTTGTCAGGTGGGTTGTGATATGCGGCGTTGATGGCAGTATCGATCTCGCGAGGCCAGCGCCGCAACTCAAAGCGGTAGCGGCCAACACGTGAGACATCGACCGCCCAGAATCCGTTCGCGACCGGACCCGTCAGGATCTGCTTCTGATGCCAAACGTTATTCGCGTCCGGGCTGTGCCAGTCCATGCAGGTGAGGCAGGCTGGGTTGTCGTGATCGTCTCCCAGCAGGATGCGTACCATGTGTGCGTTCTGGGGAGCGATGGTCGCCCACCACGCATCGTATTTTCTGCTCAGTTCGCCGATAACATCGGGATACTGCCCGGCGATGTCGTTCTGCTGCCCGGGATCCTTGGTGATGTCGTACAGTTCGAGCTTTGCCGGATCCCCATTTGGCGTTGGATTCACCAGACGCCATCGCTGTGTCATCACCGCGGCCTGCCGCCATCGCGTCATCAGCTCATCGCGTTGCGAATCGACGAAGAGCGTCCGATCCGGCCAGCTTGCGGCGGGACTGGTGCTCTGGTAGAGCAGTGGGCGAAGAGAATGTCCGTCGGGTTCGCTGCCGTGATTCTGCAGTCCGCACAGATCGACCAGAGTCGGGAGCAGATCGATGTCTTTGGTCAGGGTGTTTACATCGCGGCCGCCGCCGATGCCGCTGCCGGGCCACTCAACCAGGAGCGGCACGCGATGACCACCCTCATAAGGAGAGCCCTTCTCCCCGCGCATGCCCGCATTGAAGACCTTCACGCCGTCGGCGCCGCCATTATCCGTCGCAAAGATCAGGATCGTGTTCTCGCGCAGACCACGCCGATCGAGGAACTTCACCAGCCTGCCCACGTCGGCGTCGATCTCAACGGTCATGCCGTAGAAGCCGGGCTGCGTCAGCCCGGGAACATGCTCGTAGGGCAGAGTGTCTTTTTCGAGTGCCCAGGTGGGCACATGCGATGCGGTCGTGGGAACGTAGCAGAAGAAAGGCTGGCCCGCCTCCTGCGCGTCGGCCATGAACTTCATGCCCTGGTCGAAGAAGACGTTGGTGCTGAAGCCCTGGTATTTCTCAAAGCGGCCGTTGTGCCGGTAGGAGTCGTTGCGGTCATCGTTGCCGAAGTAATCGGGCGTCTGCCAGATGCCGCCGCCGCCGCACACCACCACCTCATCAAAGCCGCGATCCTGCGGCCGGCAGGGATAGTTGTCGCCGAGATGCCATTTGCCGAAGAGACCGGTGCGGTACCCCGAAGATTTGAAGCAGTCTGCCAGCGTCGCCACTCCCGGCTGCAGGATGCTCCGGCCCATGATCGTGTGCCACACGCCGACCGAGTTACAATACTTGCCGGTCATGAGCGATGCGCGTGAAGGCGAGCACGTCGGGGACACATGGAAGTCGGTGAAGCGCACCGACCTTTCATGCAAGCTGTCGATATTCGGCGTCTTGATGTAGCGATTCCCGAGACAAGCAAAATCCCCATACCCTACGTCGTCCGCCAGAACGAAGACGACATTGGGCGCCTTTTTCTGCACCTTCGCCGGCTTGGCGAAGGCCACCGATGTGGCCAGGGTTTGTCCCGCGATCAGTTGCAAGGCCGTACGACGAGTGATGTGGCCTGACTGCACTCAAACGCCTCTCTTGGCCGCTCGCTAGCCGGACGAGATCTCAAGCTTGAGAGCAGGTTACAGCTCTCGCGCTGAATTATAAGCCACCCGAAACGAGAAGGGCCGCGGGAATCGTCCGTCCACAATTTGCAACAAACTAATTGTTAACCACGGTGTCATTAGTGGGTTGCTGCGCGCCCTGGACACTATCCACAGGGCCATTTGGCGGCGGTTGTTGCACCGGCGGCAGGATAGAATCCTGTGCGAACTTCGTCGTGGACGAACCTGGATAGGTGCATTGATAGAGCACGGTCAGACTGTCTCCGGTGTAGCCCTTGGGAAGATGGTCGAAAGTTTTTATTCCGTCTACAGCCCGCAAGCATGAAGAATCGAGGGATGAGTACCCGCTTGATGTTTCCATAGTCGGGGCTTCATGATTGCCACGCCGCCGTATAGCGAATTGAATGTAGACGGTTGCGCCTGCCGGGGTACTGCCGGCGACTTCCGAGAAATTCCATTTCTGTGCGACCTTGTTTTTCACCGCTTCGATGTACCCGCTAAGTTGTGAACCAGGAGTCTCTGCCGATGCGGGCCTGGGTGTCGTTACGGCCGTCCTTTCTTGACGAGCATTCATCGCACCGGGTTCGTTATACGAACAAGGATAGAGTACGTGCAGACTGTCCTTGGTACCACCCTCGGGTGGACCAAAGCTTCTCACCTGCTGCACTGCTAAAACGCAGGCCGAATCGAGCGATGGATAACCACTAGGCCTATGTAACTGGACATCACGGGGTGAACCATCACGTGAGATCGTGAACGTAACATCCGCAGTAGCGCCTGCAGGGGTGTCGACGACCGCCGAGGGGTTCCAACTCTGTCCTACCCTGGTTTTGATTACATCCCAATACCATTGGGACGGGGGCGGATTGGCGCTGTCTTTCAATGCGACAGGAGCCGCCAGACCCTGGGCAGTTGCAGCGCGAGCCGATGCAAACAGTGGAGTTGTTCTGGGACCTCTGGTACCTAAAAGGCATATCCCTACCAGGATCATTCCACTTGTGACTGCCGCCACCCACCTTGCTTTGTGGTTGTAAGACAATCTGGAGTTCTTGATAAACCAGAGCACCGCGGCGGTTAGCAGCACCAGGAAAGATAAGGACGTGATCCGTCCCACCGTTTCACTAAGCGCGTCAAAAATCCCATAAAGAAGAAGGCAAAGGACCGCGCAGGCTGCCCAAAAAATGCCGTAAGCCACGCGCCCACTCACGGTGGGTGGCTGTTGCGGCACCGGCGGTGGCTGATAGGTTGACTGCGGTTGAGCCTGTGCTCTTGCTTCCCAGGCGTCATGCGGCGCGTGTGCGGGCGGCGGCGGGCCTTTCGGTTCCAGTACCGCTCTCAGTGCAGCTTCATCACGTCTCGCATAGGCATCATTCGCTAGTTGCGTGAGCCGTTCACACCGGTCCCTATCCTGCTCATCAACCGCCAGGTCAGGATGAACTCGCTTGAGAACCCGGATCCACAGTCTCTTGAGTTCGGGCGACGCTGCAATCAGTGCGCTCACTTTACATCTCCGTTTTGCGATACTTCACGCAATTCTCCGTCTGATAAGGCCGCGCGAAAACACGTAGCCATGCGGATGCGGGCCGCGGCTTGCCACGGCTCTATGTAGCCGCATGCATGAAAGCCTGGTTCAGTGGCTGCCGTTGTAGCTCTTCGCAGTAGATTCTTCATCGACACGAGTGCTCATGCCTCCCCGCACCTGCCCTGAGGCTGTTTGTATTTGATCAGTGACCATCGGCCCGCACCATTACCCTTTCCGGTACCAAGGCGGCCATAATCGTATTGACGGACGCGGAAAGATGGCGCTGGAGGGCAGAGTAGGCATCGCTACTACCCAGAACGGGCAGTGCTCTGTGCCACTTGTGTAACCGTCGTGGGTGGTTACCAGCACGGGGAGTCGCCGGACCGAGGAATGGGACTGTCTGGCTGACCAAGCCAGACGCCGAAAACTGACGGAATAAGCGCACCGGCTTTAGAGTCTGCGTGAGAAACAGCGGGTCGCTCCACCAGGCTGCGGCTTATCTTCTGATCTCCCGGCACTTGATGAGCGCAATTTCCACACTAAGTCACTTCATTTCCACACCAAAAAATGTGTCAGAGCCCGAAATTGCCGTGGGGCAGGCGAGTATTATTCGAATCAACGGAAGAGCAATCTTCCAGGGAGAGAGTGGACTCCGGGCCACCAGGAGAATCGGCAACGAAACTCGCGAAGTCTCCAGGAAGCTGGACGACAACGAATGGCCGCAGGTAGGAAGCTCTTGCAACAAATGTGAGAACGGAAGAGTGAGGGGACCGCGAAGTTTGCGAGACTCAAATGATTTCGCGATGACAATGTTGTGATCGGGTGACCGAACCGGATCTTCGAAAAATCGGACTTAGGGGGCGAAATCTCGAAAGGGAATTCGCCCCCTTCGCTTTTTGTCGAGATCATCTGCAAGCACGCTGAGGGAAGTTTTGCATTACCGGCTGCTCGAAACCGTCTACCGGCTGTTGCAGCGCCTTCTTCCGGCGCAATGCCCCCGCGCGATCGTCGTCTTCGCTCTGGTGGCGCCGGCAGTGGCGCAGACGATGATTACCTCGCAATTCGACAACGCCCGTACCGGCGCGAACCTGCATGAAACCATCCTGACGCCGCGCAACGTGAATGCCCAACAGTTCGGCAGGATTTTCACCTTGAAGACAGATGGAGATATCTACACCCAGCCCCTATTCCTGAGTGGAGTAGAGATCCCGGGAAAGGGCCGGCACGATGTGTTGTTTGTGGCGACGGAGCACGACAGCGTTTACGCCTTCGATGCTTATGGCAAACCTGCTGCTCCGCTGTGGCAGGTAAGTCTCCTTAAGGACGGCGTCACCACGGTTCCGGCTCAAGACGTGCAGTGCCCCTTCATCGCGCCAGAGGTCGGGATCACTTCGACGCCGGTGATTGACCCTGGCACCGGGACCCTCTATGTGCTGGTCCGCACTAAAGAACGGGGAGGTGTGTCCTCGACCGGGTATCACCAACGCCTGCATGCCCTGGCGGTGTCGACAGGCGGAGAAAAATTCGGCGGTCCGGTCAACATTCAAGCCTCCATGAGCGGACGCGGCGCGGGGAGTAGCGGGGGGAAGCTGGAATTCGATCCATTACGGGAGAATCCACGGGCGGCACTGCTGCTGGCCAACCGAATGGTCTATCTGACCTGGGCCTCTTCCTGCGATGTGGGCCCTTACCATGGCTGGGCGATGGCTTACGACGCGCGTACCCTCAAGCAGAAGGCGGTGTTTAACACGTCTCCCGATGCGGATGACAGCGGCATCTGGGCGAGTGATACGGGGCCGGCGGCGGACCAAAGCGGCAACGTGTTTTTCGCGACCGGCAATGGACGCTTCGACGCGGCCAGGGGCGGCCGCGATTATGGCGATACTCTGCTCAAGTTTGATGGTCAAAGCATGAAGCTCATCGACTATTTCGCGCCCTTCAATGTGGACGAACTGAGTGCCAGCGATAGCGATCTGGGCTCGGGCGGTCCGATGCTTTTGCCTGACCAGCCCGGCCCCCATCCTCACCTGGCCGTCGTGGCCGGCAAAGGCGCAACTATTTATATAGTGGATCGCGACCACATGGGTCATTACCAGGCGGGGAACGACAGCCATGCAGTGCAGACCATTACTTCCCGAGGAGGAGTCTTCGGCTCAATGGCTTACTGGAACCACAACCTATATGTGCTCCGCGACAGTGATGCGCTGCGTCAATTCGTATTGAAGGATGAAAGACTTTCGCTCAAGGCGGTAACCGGCAATACCTTCCCCGACGTATCGGCTACCCCAATTGTGTCCGCCAACGGGGCGAGAGACGGCGTCGTATGGGTGCTCCGCTACAAGGACGAGAACGCGCCGGACAAATCTGCTGTTCTGTATGCTTACGATGCGATGAATGTCGCCCACAGTCTTTACAGTAGCGATCAAAATGTATCTCGTGACCGCGCCGGTGCGGCCCTCACATTCAACATCCCTACGGTCATGAATGGGCACGTCTATGTGGGGGTAAAGCGCGAGGTCGATGTCTACGGGCTGCTGCCTGTCAATTGAGAGATCACACTGGAAGACGGCAGGTATACTCTACGCCGGGGGGCAGGAAGAGTGGCGACCGTGGATCCAATGGAAGAGTGGCGACGGCTCCGTGGCTTGTATTCGGAGATGGGTGATATGGAACTAATGGAGTTGCGGGAGGCCTTTGGTGATTTGACAGAGGTGGCGCAGGGCGTGCTCAGGGACGAGCTGCAGAAGCGACAGCTGTGGGATCTGCAATCGCGGGCAGAGGCCTCGCCAGAGGGGCGAGAAACCTCCGCCGCCCTTTCCGAAGACCTGCGCCTCGGCGGAGTCATCGTGGGCGAATACGATACAGTCAATGACGCTAAGCTCGCGGTTTACGTCCTCGAACTCGCCGGAATACAGGCGACTGTGGTCGATGGGACTGGCCGCTTTGACCTTCGGCTACCCTTTGTGCGGGTGGCGCCGGAGGATGCAGAGAGAGCCGACGCTATCCTGGCGCAGCCAGTATCTTTGCAGATCCGCGCCGATTTTGAGGCAACGCTCAATATGCCGGACTTTGAAGTTCCCGCCTGTCCGCATTGCCATTGCAGAGAAGTGCTGTTGGAGGCGTTCGAGCCAGTTAACCAATGGCTCTGTGAGGACTGCGGCCACCGCTGGCAAGACGCACTCGCTACCAGCTAGCCGGCCCAGGAGGGAATGGACGCTCAAGTCTCCATAAGGAACTGTGGCTGCCCGGATTGTGATCTTTGAAGCGGGCAGGCCTTTAGAGTCTGCATGAGAACCCTGCAAACCACAGCACGTCAGTCCCCATGCCCCATAGGGCCGGCCTGCCAAACGTCAGCCCAGCCCGGAAGGGCTGGGACACGGTTTCGCAACACGGCAAAGCGCTGGAGGCGCGGCACCGCGGCCCACGAGAGTTAGAAAGAGCTGACTTGCACAGGTGTCAAGTGCCCTGGCCCACGAGGTCCACATTGGCCCGGCAGAAGAACGGCGACAGGACACCCACTCACCAGGAAAGACATGCCTCCTGTGAACTTTTTTGGGAACATCCGTGCGGCCGCTAGCGTAAAGAGAATTATGAAGACGCTCTGTACCGCCGCAGGGGCGGCTTTGCTTGCTTGCAATCTGGCCAGCTTCGCCCAAACGGAGGCTGTTTGTGGCCAAACGCTGGACGTTCCCCTGCGGTCTAGAGCAGTGCTGACGATCGAATCGCGCCCGGCAGGTCTCGAGCTCGTGGGGACGGACCAGGAGGCGATCCATCTTTCGTGCACCGCCGACGGTGTCGAGAACGCTCGGGATATCCGCATCCGGTTCTCCGGAAACCAGGATGATGGCAAGCTGACAATCACCGGCGGCTCCCTAAAAAATAGCAACCTTCAGGTCCGCATAGAAGTTCCACGAAAGACCAGCCTGAGAGTACAGATGTCCGCCGGACAAGTGAAGGTGGAGGAGATCGCGGGCGATAAAGATATCGATCTCTATGCAGGGCAGATTACGATTTCTTCGGCTCGCGCGTGGGATTACCGGACTGTCAACGTTTCCGTGGATGTCGGAGAGTTGAAAGCTCCGGTTTACGGCGCGGATAAAGGCGGGTTCTTCCGCAGCTTCACGAAAAAAACCGCGGACGGCGAGTATTGGCTGCACGCGCACGTGATAACCGGAGAAATCGATCTGTTCGGGGCACATGCACGCGCCGCCACCGAATAGATGCTTCGGTTTCCATAGACGAGTTTTGGCGAAAGCCGGGCAATACGCGGATCGTTTGCTCAATCGGGCTGAAGAAGGCGATTCGGCTGCCGCGCAGGCTCATGCCATGCAGGCCACGTGGTCGCGGATTTACGGATGATCATAGCCAGCGTCTGAGTGGCTTCTGATCATCAAATGGTTTGCCCAAATCGCCGGCAGAACGATTGCCTTTTCTCACCGGGCGATAAGGCGTTTTTGCAACTGTTGAAGAGGATTAGCGTCCGTCGCCCTATCGTCAACACTCAGGATGCCGGAGGGTGATGAATGTTCTTATCCGCCCACTGAAGGAAGTACTTCACATTGGGAGCGTCGGTGTGCCCACCGTCGTGCTGCCTCCAGGCCAGTTGCCCATCCAGCAAGCCGGTGTTCACGGGCGGCATCTTCTCCGTGTGATAGTCGTTTGAAACTCCCAGCCCCTTGGCTCCGAGCAGTTCAAAGACAGGCTGCGCTGCAACGGTTGCCATGTAGCTCCCTTGCTGGTCCAGCCACTTAGCGTCGCCCATTGCAGGCACACCATAGCTGATGAACGTAAGCCGCGGCGCACATAGCGCGATGAGCTCATGCGAATCCACCGGGAGATCGCCTGGAGTCTTGCTGCCGAAGCTGGCCTTCGCCGCGCCGTACTTCATGAAGTTGCCGGCCATCCAGTAGTACTCACCACCAGTGAGGCTCTCGACTGCCTCGCCGAAGTTGCGCCGGTTCAGTTTCGCTCCTCCCTCGCCCGACGATCCGATCAGCCCCATGGCAAATCTCGGCTCAAACGCCAGGGTCACCAAGGCAGCCTTGCCGTAGCGCGAAACTCCCTCGATGCCTACGTGCCTGGCATCGATCGCCGGATCGGTTTCGAGGTAATCCAGTCCTCGCGCCGCGCCCCATGCCCATGCCCGCAACGCACCCCAGTCCTCTGGCTTGCGCGGCTGTCCTTTGTTCACCAGGCCAATAATGCCCCGCGTCAGGCCCGCAGCATTATCCGCCTGGATACTGGCGGGGTTGATGATGGCATAGCCCCAGCCGTCCGTAATCAGCTGTTGAATGGTGGGAGGGTCGCCGGCTGGAGGTCGCGGCGCGCCAAATCCAAAGGCGGGAGGCAGTGGATTGAGCGGGCTGTATCCCGGATACTGGCTGAAGATCGCCGCCAGCGATGGGTCCTTTTCCGCAAGCAGAGCCTTCACCGCCGCATTGATCCTCTCCATATCTTCCGGCGGAGGCTGGGTCGGATTGGGCAAGCCCGTGCGGCCGAACATCATCAGCAGGGGCACCGGCCCCTTGGCATTGGCCGGGACCACGACCGTCATGGCAATATTCACTTCGATCGCCGGGTAGGCCGAATTGTCTACGTGCCCCACCAGCTCTTTGGCGATTACGGGGGTGAAGCCGACGAACTCTCGATCTGTAACCTTCACCGTCCAGGCCACGCGGGGCGCACTCCTCGGGACGCGTCCATAGACCTCGCGCTCGAAGTCTTCGACGATCTCCGGGCGGCGTTCTTTCCACCACATCTCCGCCGTGGTCACCTTCTTGCCATTCTTTAGAGTCAGAGGGTCGGGTAGATCGGGAAATGGATTGGCGAGCGAGTCGTCGTAGTTGGCATGATTGGGAGCCTTCTCATCTCCGCTCGGACCCGGCCGCAGCGCCTTGATCCCCAGTTGATCCATCATGTTCTGATGGTCCTGCTCAGCTGTAAAGGTCACTGGCGCAGGAGACTCGACGGTCTGTGTCTGGGAGCGGGGAAAGGGGCTGAACATCAAAAGGACTGTAAGCGTCCTGCCTATCAAAGCGCCAAATCGGACGCAGAATCGACAATCCCTTCGCCGCTCGAACATGCCTCGCTCCCCATCGTAGATATTTTGTTGTTGTCTCGAACGAAACCCATAGTACTGCATTTCTTCGTAGCTATTTACCTTGCGATTCCAATGAAGATGAAACCGAGGAGGGCCGGAGGGGGACGCTCACCTCTTCATACGCACCGTGGTTACCCGATTAAATGAGTAGGGCCGTTTCCATCTGATATCTTCATTAGGGCCCAGAAGCTAAACGCGGATGGCTCACTCACTCTGCGTCCTAATCTTCATCACGGCGTTTAATGGTAAACCATGACGAAAGCGTTATCTTCCATAGTCATCCTCGCAGTGTCGTTTGTGGTGGGCCAGTCGACGGCGCGCCCCGATAGAATTGCGGCACGTCCCGCGTCTTTGGCTTCTATCGAAAGCCCCAGCCTGCGCATCGAGTTCGACAAAAACATGCAGAGCCGCGTGATTGCACGATTCGACGCGAAGGAAGTTCCATTAGGCGCGTTCTCCGCTTCCGAGACTGTCCAAGGCAACGAGCGCTCCTGGTACAACTTTGCTTTGGCCTCGCAGACGCGCGAGCGCGTCACCGACGCCTATGGTGCGGGAGAAAAACTCGCCCTTACCGGTGTATCCGGCGTACTGAGGAAGAATCTCTCCGTCATCATCTACAAGGACTTCCCCAATCTAGCGGTTTTCGATGTCAGTTACACGAATATTGGAAAGTCCCAACTGACGATTCTCGAGTGGAGCAACAATAACTATACGATCGACGCACAGCCCGTCTCCTCGCAGGTGCCCTTTTGGTCTTTCCAGAGCGGATCTTACGAGCGTCGTCCGAACTGGTTAGTGCCGCTACACACAGGGTTCTCTCAGCAGAATTATCTCGGCATGAACGCCAGTGACTATGGTGGCGGCACTCCGATTGTCGACGTGTGGCGTAAAGACGCCGGCATTGGTGTGGGCCACGTCGAACCCCGGCCGCGTTTGATTTCGCTGCCAGTTTCCATGCCCAACGCGCGTCAGTCCCGGATCAGCGTGCAGTATCGTCATGACCAGTCTCTGCAACCCGGCGAAAGCTTCCACACCTTTCGCACATTCGTTGCTGTGCACCGGGGAGACTACTTCGAGACGCTGCTTACGTACCGGCGGTTCATGTTGAAACAAGGGTTCCAGATGGCCAAAGCCCCCGACAGCGCCTTCGGAGCGATCTGGTGCGCCTGGGGATACGGACGCAACTTCAAGCCCCAACAGGTCTACGATACGTTGCCCACCGTTAAGCGCATGGGATTTACCTGGGTCACGTTGGACGACGGTTGGCAGAACAATTATGGCGATTGGCAGCTCGATCCGAAGAAGTTTCCAAACGGCGACGCCGACATCAGGGCGATGGTGGACCGGATTCACCAGGAAGGATTCAAAGCACAGCTCTGGTGGTCGCCACTCAGTGCGGCTCCGGATTCCAGGTTGCTCACGGAGGAACCTGATCTGGCATTGGAAAATCGCGATGGTTCGAGGCGCAAGATTTCATGGTGGAATTCCTACTATCTCTGCCCGGCCAACTCGCGGGTTGTGGAGTATCACAAAGAGCTGGTGCGCAAGATCCTTGTCGATTGGGGATTTGACGGTCTCAAACTCGATGGCCAGCACATGAACGGCGTTCCTGCCTGTTATAACCCTGCCCACCACCACAGTCGTCCCGAGGATTCGGTTGAGGCTTTGCCGGATTTTTTCCGTGAAATCTACGACGCCGCACAAAAAGCCAAGCCTGGAGCGTTGGTGGAATTCTGCCCCTGCGGCACTGCTTATTCTTTCTTCACCATGCCGCATTTCAATATGTCAGTAGCTTCCGATCCGGAGAGCTCATTCCAGGTACGCTCTAAAGGCAAGACCATCAAAGGCCTCATGGGCGACGATGTCCCTTACTTCGGCGATCACGTCGAGCTGAGCGACAATCACGACGATTTCGCTTCCACCCTTGGTATTGGAGGAGTAGTGGGCACGCAGTTTGTGCTGCCTTCTTTAGTCGAGAAACATGGCCGCTTCGACCTCACGCCAGACCGCGAAAAGAGCTTCCAAAAGTGGCTGGAGCTTTATCAGGAGAAGGGTCTTTCCCGCGGTCAATATCTGGGCACCCTTTACGATATTGGTTTTGATGTGCCCGAAGCCCACGTCATCCGCAAGGACAAGAAGATGTACTACGCGTTCTTTGCTGGCAGCTGGAAAGGCGCCCTGGAGTTGCGCGGCCTGGACGATCGCGCATATCACGTCGTCGACTATGTAGACGGAAAAGACTTCGGAATCGTCCACGGTCCGATCGCGCATTTATCCGCAGACTTTTCGAAACATCTCTTGCTGGAAGCAACTCCGCAATAGGCTTACCAAAGTTCGTTGCTGAGGGACTACTGTAAGCAGTCAGCGACAGCCTACCGTTTCACAGGCGTAAGTACGATGTTGCGGAAAGCAACGCGTCCTTTTTCGGTGCCCTGGAGGTAGATAGGACCAGGCAATGCCTCGTTACTATCCAGAGCTCCCCCAGTGATGCCAGGAATTTGTTTATGGTCGATGACCGTCACGCCATTCTGAACAACGGTGACCGTGCGTCCTACCAAAGTTATGTCGAAGCTCTGCCATTGATCGGCCTTGCGCGGTTGTTCCGGTACTGGATCCAGAAACCCGTAGACTCCTCCAGTGTGATGGCTTGGCGGCTCTGATTCTGATTCGGTTTCTATTTGAACTTCGTAGCGCCCCCTCAGGAAAACGCCACTGTTCGATTGGGGTCCGGCGTTGAAGTCCAGGTGAAGCTTAAAGTCAAAGAACGTAGGAACACTGATGATCTCCGAGCCGTGGCCGTTGCTGACTAGAGTTCCGTTTACGACCTCCCAACTGCCCTTCTTGCTGGGATCGCTGAACCTCCATCCAGCAAAATCTTTGCCATTGAATAAACTGACAGGCTTTCCCCATCGGGGGCTCGCGGCCTGGGTCAGAGCTGGGGCCTGCCTGCCCAGCAATTGCCAGGTGTGATCCGGATTCGAAACCGTCCCCACCAGCCGTCCTCCGACGAGCCTGGCTTTGTACGTCGTATCGGCGTCAAAGCCTTCCTCGCCTTTCGGCGAAACGAATGCAAGTTCACCATTTTTGATTTCAGCCTGCTTCAGCAGGGTAGCGTGATCGGTTGGTCCCACCAGGACCACCTTTAGCTGGCCATGGTCTTCGGAGACCTCAATCCAGGACGGCAAATCCTTTGCAGTCCCTTTTAGCGTAATGTCCCAGCGCCCGGAGAATGGGCCGCTAAGTTCCTGAGCGCTGAGATCAGATACTGAGATACCAATTACGATTGCCGCAAAGAAGAGTGGTAAGGCATTTTTGAAGTAAATATCTCTACGCGCCCGACGCGCTGGCATCACCATACTTCGAAACCTTGATACAACAGATCGCCACATTGTTATTTCCTCCCCCTCATGGACTCGCGAACCTCCTCACGCTCTGTACACCCAGCATAAATCGTCCCCAGGGATGCGGGGTGATGAAGGCGCAACCTGCTACCCATCCACAGAACGGGAGGTACAGTCCGGTATAAAATTCATCTGCTTGGGATGTGGGACTATCTGCGCAGGTTGAAAGTCAAAGAGAATGGGAGAATGGAATCGATGGGTAAAGGCATTTTTTCGCGCCGCGAGTTCCTGCAGACGACTGCCGGAGTTGCAGGAGCTTCGTTGGCTGCTGGATCCATTTTCCTGGAACCCGAACCTTTGCGGGCTGCGGCACAGACGATGGCTCCAAGCGACCGAGTTCGTTTCGGGATTGTAGGTGTCGGTATGGAGGGTTCCGGACTGCTTACCACGGCAGTCCAACTACCAGGCGTCGAATGCGTAGCCGCGGCTGATCTTTATGACGGACGTCATGAATTGGCAAAGGAAATCGCCGGTAAACCGATCACGACAACGCGGCGCTACAAGGAGTTACTGGACGATAAAGAGATCGACGCAATCATCGTGGCTGTACCCGATTTTTGGCACAAACAAGTGGTGGTCGATGCTTTGGCAGCGGGTAAAGACGTCTACTGCGAGAAACCCATGTCTCACAGCCCGGCGGACGGCTTGGCCATGGTCGCAGCGGCACAAAAGACAGATCGAATTGTACAAATAGGCGCCCAACGCACAAGTTCCGTCTTATGCGCAAAAGCGAAGGAGCTTTATCACCAGGGCGCCATTGGCGAATTGAGCCTGGTCGAAGCCACCATGGGTAGAAACGATCCCACCGGCGCATGGGAATATCCTCCTCCCCCGGACTTATCTGCCGCGAATTTGGATTGGGACACATGGCTTGGAACGACGCCCAAAAGGCCCCTCGATCCCTATCTCTTCGCACGTTGGCGTTGTTGGAGAGAGTATGGCACCGGTGTTGCCGGAGACTTACTTGTACACCTGATCAGCGGCATGCAGTTTGTGCTGGGTATCAACGAGGTTCCTAAGCGCGTATCGGCGTTTGGCGGCATTTACCGCTGGAAAGACGGGCGGGACATGCCCGATGTCCAGGCGGCACTTTTCGAATACGCCAACGTTCCTGTCTATATGCGCTTAACTCTGGGCACAAAGTCGGCCGAGGTTACGCGCTTTATGGGCTCTAAGGGCATCCTCGAACTGCGGGGATCCAGCGTTACCTATATCCCCCAGCCAGGCGTAGACCTGGCCCCGAGCTACTATACAAGCTCCTACCCCAGCCGCCTCAGAAGTGCCTATGTCAAGCAGTGGCATGAGGAACACGACCCTGTTCCGGGCAAAGAGCCCATTCTCGAAACCCAAACTTACAACGGAGACGATTACGACGACCTGCGGCCGCATCTGTGGACGTTCTTCCAGTCGGTTCGGTCGCGTACGCCGGTGCTCCAGGATGCCGTTTTCGGACACCATGCAGCACTGGGCTGCCACCTGGCGAACGAATCCTATTTTAGAAAGAGCCCTGTAGTTTGGGATCCCGTAGCTTTGACGATCAAATCAGCCTGCTGATCTTACCTTCATCTGCCAGGGCTTCATCTGCCAGGGCTTCATCTGCCAGGCTCTTTGGGGAGATAGTATTAACCGAGTCCGCGAAGCAGTTGGTCTCCTCGGCTGCCGATCGAAACAACGGGAACGGAGGTTACCTGCCTGGACCTCCGTTCCTTTTCCACCGAGCTCACTGCTCAAGCAAGGTCGTAGCGATCAAGGTTCATCACCTTGTTCCATGCAGCCACGAAGTCCTTCACAAACGTCTCCTTCGAGTCGTCCGATCCATAGACCTCCGCGAGTGCACGGAGCTGGGAGTTTGAGCCGAAGATAAGGTCGACACGCGTGCCGGTCCACTTGACTTCGCCCGTCGCGCGATCGAGCCCTTCAAATACCCCTTCCGAAGTAGTAGAGGCCTTCCAGTCCGTCTTCATGTCGAGCAGGTTGACGAAGAAATCATTCGTCAACGTCTCGGGCTTGTTGGTGAAGACGCCGTTCTTCGACTGCCGGTAGTTCGCATTCAGCACCCGCAAGCCGCCAACGAGAACCGTCATCTCGGGGGCAGTCAGCGTCAGTAACTGCGCCCGATCTACGAGCAGCGCTTCCGCCGGTGTGGTGTGGCCGATCCGGAGGTAGTTGCGGAACCCGTCCGCGGTCTGCTCCAGTACGGCAAAGGAGTGCACATCGGTCTGCTCCTGCGAAGCATCCGTGCGCCCCGGCGAGAAGGGAACCTTGACGTCGTGCCCGGCCTTCTTCGCAGCCTGTTCGACAGCTGCACAGCCGCCCAGAACAATCAGATCAGCAAGCGAAACCTTCTTGCCACTGCCGTTCTGGCCACCGTTGAAGTCCTTCTGGATGGATTCGAGCGTGCTGAGAACCTTCCCCAGCACGACCGGCTGGTTCACTTCCCAATTCTTCTGCGGCTCCAGGCGAATGCGGGCACCGTTTGCCCCACCGCGCTTGTCGGAGCCGCGGAAGGACGCCGCCGAAGCCCAGGCAGTCGAGACCAACTGCGAGATCGACAGACCGGATGCCAGGATCTTGGCCTTGAGAGCGGTAATCTCCGGCTCGCCGATCAGCGCATGATCCACTGCAGGAACGGGGTCCTGCCAGATCTGGGGCTCTGCGGGAACCAGGGGGCCAAGGTAGCGGGAAAGGGGGCCCATGTCGCGGTGGGTCAGCTTGTACCACGCCTTGGCGAAGGCGTCCGCGAACTGGTCGGGGTGCGCGAGGAATTTCTTTGCAATCCCCTCATAGATCGGGTCCACCCTCAGGGCGAGGTCCGTTGTGAACATGATCGGAACGTGCCGCTTCGAAGCATCGTGCGCATCGGGAACCGTAACCGCTGCGGTTCCGTTCTTCGGAGCCCACTGCCATGCACCGGCAGGGCTCTTCCCCAGCTCCCACTCATAACCCAGCAGGTTTTCCAGGTAGTTGTTGTCCCACTTGGTTGGTTCCGTGGTCCATGCACCCTCCAGACCGCTGGAGATCGTGTCGCCGCCCTTGCCGCTGCCAAAGGAGTTCTTCCAGCCCAAACCCTGCTGTTCGATCGGAGCGCCCTCGGGTTCCGGCCCAACGTATTTGTTCGGATCGGCAGCGCCGTGGGCCTTGCCGAAGGTATGCCCGCCGGCGACCAGCGCGAAGGTCTCCTCGTCGTTCATCGCCATCCGGCCGAAGGTCTCGCGAATATCCCGTGCCGCGGCGGCCGGATCCGGCTTGCCATCCGGTCCTTCCGGATTCACGTAGATCAGACCCATCTGCACAGCACCGAGAGGATTGTCGAGCTCGCGATCGCCCTTGTAGCGGTCGTTGCCCAGCCACGTGTGCTCAGGACCCCAGAAGATGTCCTCTTGCGGCTCCCAGACGTCCACGCGGCCGCCGCCGAAGCCGAAGGTCTTCAGACCCATCGAATCCAACGCGACGTTCCCGGTGAGCACCATGAGGTCGGCCCAGGAGATCTTCTTGCCATACTTCTGCTTGATCGGCCAAAGCAACCGGCGCGCCTTATCGAGGCTCACATTGTCCGGCCAGCTATTGAGGGGAGCAAAACGCTGTGTGCCATAGCCTGCACCGCCGCGGCCATCGGCGATGCGGTAGGTACCTGCGCTGTGCCAAGCCATACGGATAAAGAACGGGCCATAGTGGCCGTAGTCGGCCGGCCACCAGTCCTGCGAGGTCGTCATCAAGGCATGGAGGTCCTTGATCACGGCATTCAGATCGAGGCTCTTGAACTCCTCCGCGTAATTGAACTCTGGATCCATCGGATTGGACAGAGCGGAGTTCTGATGCAGGATGGCCAGGTTCAGTCGATTTGGCCACCACTCCGCATTCGTCCTGATCTGACCCGCCGTGTGGGTGACAGCTCCATGCTTGGGCGAAGATGTCTCATCAGCGCCGTGCACTACTGGGCATTTCGTTTCGGTTGACAAGTTCTGCTCCTTATTGCTGGGGCCGGGCGCCCCCGCTGCTGTGCTGCGTTTAGGTCTAAGGAATCATCCGCTTTCATTCATTCCGAAAAATCTACTCCGGTATCCACCCGCCTCCGACCCTTAGGGGGAGCGCACTTCGTGCATAGCCCCCGGACAATCAGTTCGCATTCGCGAAGAATCCGTTTACCGAGGGAGCCCGAGGCGGGCTTAGGCACTTCGTACCACTCCACGTCCTCAACGTTGCCGCAGCGGTCGCAGATGAAGTGATGATGCCGCATTGCTTTCGCATCGAAGCGCGCGGCGCGGCCCTCGACAGCCACTTCCCGCACCAGACCCGCCTGCACCAGGTCCCGCAAATTGTTGTACGTCGTGGCCCTCGACGAGCGCGGATCCAGGCGATTGACGGCCTCGAAGATTTCCGCAGCCGTGGGATGGCCGGTGTGTTCCATCAAGAATGCCATGACGCAGTGGCGCTGCGGGGTGCACCGCAACCCGCTGCTCTCCAGGCACCGTCGAATCGATTCGGCGTCCATCAACTATTTTAGATTGTGTCTAATATCGGATTTTGTCAAGACTCGCTGGAGAACATAGGCAAACGCCTACTCGGTCCATCGCAACTGTAGAAGCAACCAAGCGCCCGTCCTTGAAGGGGCGCAGACTCTTCAAGCCCCACCGTAGACCTGGACCTTTAGAGCGGCGTACACGCCGAGGGATCTGCTCTCTCGATCCGTCGAAACAACTCCCAATGGAAGCGCCGCCGTTCCCTTTGTCATCCCGAGCGCAGCCGAGGGATCTGCAGTTCGCTTTCATGGGAAAACTGCGGCAAGCGCAAATTTCGTAAACGCATTGAGCCGTATTTGTCGCGATCGACCTTGAGGATGTTCGGAACATTGCGTCCCTGGCTAAGACAGGAACGTGTGCACCAAAACAAGTGTGGGTGCGAGATGTGGGATTTCCGGTCACCATAATCCAACATCGTCAGGTCCAGAGCAGTGCTGCAAACCTCCTGCTCACTGAACCGTCACTGCGACGGTTACAGCCTGGCTTGCTGCTCCCGGGGACGTCAGATTGATAGGGACAGTGTAATAACCATCCGGAGCTTGATGATCGCCGCGGCCGCAGCCACTCATCGTGGCAGCGAAACCGATGCAAAGCACCGCCAGCATCCTGTTGCGCCGCTTGCGGCGGCCACCGGCTACCAACCCGGCGAAGGCCGGCAGCCAAAACGCTGTTGCCGCCACGATGCTGCCTGCAAAGCCGCCAAAAGGCGCAGTGGAAGCAGTCGAGGTCAGGGCGGTATTGATGGTGAGGGTGTTCGTCACCGCCCCGCCGGATGCGGTTAATGAAACCGAGGTTGCGGCAAAGTTGCAGGAGAAATATGTGGGAAGTGTTCCGCAGGAGAAGTTCACCGGGCCGGTAAGGCCACCTTGCGGTGTGATCGTTATGGTAACCGTGCCAGAGTGTGCAAAGGGAACGGTTAGACTGGCCGGATTTACGGTTGCGGTGAATCCCGGAGTCTCGATCGTCTCCGTCAAAGGCGCCGACGTGCTTGCGGTAAAGTTCGCATCTCCGCCATAGACCGCCTTGATGATGGCTGTCCCCGTGCTGCCAAAAGACGTGGTAAGTGTCGCCACGCCGTTTGCCAGCGTACCGGTCCCAATAGATGTTGTCCCGTTGTAGAAGGTCACTAGACCGGTTGGCACTCCCCCGGCGCCCGAAACGGTCGCGGTGAAAGTAACGTTCATGCCTACCCCCGGCGATGCCGACGACGAGGTAAGCACGGTTGCGCTGGCCACCGGCAGCGGCGCCGGCACGACCGTCAAAGAAAAAGAGGCCGTTGCCGTGACCGGAGTGCTCTCTGCATCCGCAACCTGAACCGTGAAAGTTGAGGTGCCGGCCGCCGCCGGAGTTCCGGAGATGACTCCGGTAGCGGAGGCCAGAGCCAACCCTGCAGGTAATGTCCCGGAGGCGATGCTCCAGGCGTAGGGTGCAATTCTGCCGCTTGCCGCGAGCGTTTGAGAGTATGCAATGCCCACCTGACCCTGGGCCAGGGTGGTGCTGGTGATGGAGAGCCCCGACCATTGCGGTGCGTTCACCAGAGCGTACACGTTAGGCGTGCCCAACCCGGTGGCGAGATCGTAGCCCGGGGTGGCCGCAAATGCAGGCGAGGTGGCATTGTCAGCAGTTGAGAGCACTCCGTAGTAATTAGGAGTGGTCGTCAGGCTGCTTCCCGATCCGGTGACCGTGATCTGGTACCCAAAGCAATTCTCCGAATTGGATGCCGGGTCTGTGCTCGTATCGGTAAACACTCCTGCTGCAGTGGCGCTCCCGGTGCAGGGAACTGCGGTCGTACCCATGAGGAAGGGTGTTTGCTGCTGCGTCGCAGGGTCAGGGTTCGGGGTCGCGCTGACATCATGAAAATAACAGGCCGGCAGAACACCAGTGCCCAGGTAAGCGGCGCAGGTGGTCAGATTTGGCTGCGTCGTGCTGTTGTTGTTGACGAACTGTTGGGCTGCCAGCGGATAGAGAATATTGTTGGCCTGTCCCTGGCGTCCGCCCGTCTTTTGGTTGATGAGCGCCATGATGCCGGAGAAGGCTGGAGCGACGAACGAGGTACCTCCATCGGTATTGACGAATACTGTATTCGAGTTTGAGAAGTCGCAACCCTGGCCTGTTCCGGAGTAGCAAAAAATCAGGGAGTGTCCCCACGTCAAGCCGGAGGAAGCGAACATGGAAATATCCGGCAGCGCGCGTGCATTCCCCGCGGGCAGCCCGGTAACGCCGCTCTGCCAACCGGGCCGGGCTGAGACCGTGCTCAACCCTCCACCTCCAGCGGAGCGTGTAAACGTTGGCGAAATCAGAAAGAAGTCAGTGGGTAGCTTGGAGGCGTAAACGCAGAGGCCATTAGCCCCTGAACTCGAATCGAAATTGGTGTTGTTCATCTTATTGAATCCCTGAAGCACCAGGGGGCTGCCGCAGCCTTCGTTCCAGGGTGTTTCAGGAATATAGGACTTGGCGCTCAGCAGGGTGGCGCTGTTGGCCGCCGACCAGTAGTTGGCGGTTGTTCCGCTGAACACGTCGCTAAAGTCCGTTCCGCCGGCTGCAATGTTATAGGGTGTCGAGGCTTCGCCACTGACTGCCAGACCGTGGGAGACGTAAGTAAAGCTGATAGGTTCGTCGCATTCCGCTCCGCCCGCGTCTCCGGCCGCGACCACCACCGTAATGCCTTCCGCCGCAGCCTGCTGCCACAGCTGAACATAGAACTGGTTGGACTCGCTCTGCGGATCTTGTTCACAGTACCCGTAGCTCGAATTGAGGACCGCGTCCTGTTTCGCGTGGGTTGCATCCTGCACAATGTAGCTCGCAGCTAGATCCGTTCCTGAGGTCACGCCGCTGTTGGCGCAGGTCACAAAGTCAATGGTTGCGTCGGGTGCGGTGGCGCCTGCCCATTCTGCATCGATGTAACCCTCCAGATCGGGAACCGCGGGATCGGGAGCTGCGCAGACGGTCGTGGGGGGATGATCGACCACGACCGAACCATTGGGCCCGAGGGCCGTAAGGCCAAACTGATTGCGGAAGTTTTGAATATCGCCGGCCGCGAGGTCGGTGTCGCCTATGACTCCGATGGTCTGGCCCGTACCGACCAGCTTCTGCGCTCCCGAGGGGGAGTTCAGGCTTTGCTGCCAAACCTGGTTGATGTCATAAATCTGAGCAAAGTCCTGCGGGCCGACGACGTAGTCTGTGCCGGCGCCGTAGTCGGTGGTGAAATGCCCTTGCGCCCCATGTGACCACTTGCCGGTGGCTCGATCCAGGCGCGCAATCCCTGGCTGGTGAGCCGTAGGTTTGGGATGAAAGTCGTTCAAGGCACGAAAGCCCGAAACCACATTGGCCAATGCGGCCGGGATCATAGGATCGCTTGCATTCGCAAAATGCTCTTCACCGGAACGCTGGTAGCGGTGGATTTCCGTGTGAAACGCGGCACTAACCTGACCCGCCGTACCGCTGAAATCAACGAATGTGCGCCCAGCTGCGACCCGGTTTACGGTGAAACCATGCTGGGTAAGCCAGTTGGTGATCTGGTGGATGTCCTCCGCAGAGGGGCCAAAGAGCGAACCGTACTGTTCAGGCGTGAGCCATTTGTGGAAGTTGGCCGAATGGGGATCATATTGCTCTTGCATGAACTGCCCGAGTGCCTGCTGCTGCGCTGCTCCTCGCTTGAGCATCATCAGGATGTGCTCTTGAGGAAAATCATTGGGCACGCGGCCGAGGTCGGTCGTTGTCCGCGGTGACGGGCTTGGATTCGCTGTCAGCCGCTGCAAATTGAATTCATCCACGGGCCCGGGGATCTGTCGCGCTGCCGGTGGCATCGAAACGTCGGGCAACGACTGCGCATTTGCCCAGCTGTTGGCCAGGAGATAGAACGAAGGCAAAAACCGGATACACCAATAGGCGACGGAGGGTAACGAGCATGGGGAGTTTCACCAAAAGTTGTCCCTTAACGTCTTACCAGATGCGGAGTATGAGGGCAACGCGGTGTGGGAGACGATCTGCTGAACAGAATCGTCCTGTTACACTCGCTTTCGGCTTGAGGCTCACTGCGGTGAGGCGATGGTGACGACGTCCGGCCCTCGCCGCGACGGCGACGTACTGCTCTGATCGAAGGTGTGGAAACCCCGGGAGGTTTAGCGGGACCTGTCCCGCGGTTTCGATTCGGCGCCGGTCTTCTCGATTTCCCTTTGTTATCGTTGAGTACGGGGAAGGCGCCTCCTTCATATGAGAATCCTGCTTCACCGGCATCGCGGACTGGTATTCTTGTGCGCCCTATGTGCTTGGAGGATGGCTTTTGGATGTGACTAGTTACCGGCAGGTCAGTCGCTCTGGATTCGCCTCGCGGCGCCAATTTTCACCTATACGGCGAGAGCCGGCGATCCCGTTCATGTAGTCCTCACCCAGCAAGCCGTTGATGGGCGTGATCCACGTACCACCTCGTTTGTCGTACTATTACCTGCATGAAAAAGGCACTGTCGGCCAATCGCACACCAGCCCACAAGGCCTCGAACGACGCCGTCGAGGCCTACATCGTCGCTGTGTCCGAGCCTGCTCAAACCGCTCTTCGTCAGCTTCGTGAGATCATCCGCTCTACCGTCCCCGGCGAGGCCGTCGAAGTCATCTCGTACGGCATCCCGGCTTTTGCTTTGCCCAAGCCATTTTTCGGCTATGCTGCTTTCAAAAACCATATCAGCGTCCTTCCCTTCAGCGGCTCCTTGTTCAACAGCTTCACCGAAGAACTAAAACCGTACACGCGCACCAAGAGCAGCCTGCATCTGCCCTTCGACAAACCGCTGCCCGCTCCGCTCATCCGCAAACTAGTCCGCGCTCGAATGGCGGCCATACCCAGTTCCACGCGTCGGAGTTCCTAAAAGTCGGCTTTTAGTAATCCGCCCGTGTCTAATCCGGCCGCGGCCCTTGCCGGCATACGAGAGAAAAGGCGGACCTTCGAAAAATGGCCGGAACTTCAAACCTTTTGAAACGTGTTTTGCGACCCGCTGCTTTTGTGGTGATGCGATATTTATTGCCGAGAATCAATCCGGCAATTGTGGGCAGCTGGACGGAACCCTTTGTCCGACGCTTAGGTTTCTCTCAAGCTCCCACGCCGGCAGATATCGTCGCGAATTATCTGCGTGGTTTTGTGCTATTTGGCAGGGATAACCCCTATGGTACGTGGTTCCACTGGCATGGGGTTGCAACCAGGTATGTAATCACTTCAGCCACTGCGACTGTTCCAAAGAGGCTACGACCAGTTCAGCGCCGGGGAGAACTGGAAGTGCGCTACGACCAGGATATCGAAGCCATCATGCATTATTGTCAGGAGGGCCGGACGGGCTGGCTCACTCCAGAGGTGGTGAACCTCTATCTGGAGATGCAGGACTTAGGCTTGATCGTGAGCGTGGGCACCTATCGCGAAGGACGCCTCGTCGGTGGATTTTGGGGTATTGATATCGGGGGCGTATTCGGAATCATGAGTATGTTTCACCTGGAGAGCCATGCTGGTACGGTGGCCCTGGCGGCGCTGGTAGAGATTGTGGCTCATCAAGGCCGTTGGTCAGTGATCGATTGTGGAGCGGGAGGCCCTCACTGGACAAAGTACGGGGCCACAGAGCTTTCGCGCCAGCAATTCTCTGCGCTTGTGACAACAACCCTGCTGAAAGCAAGTCTGTGTCGCCCAGGCTGGCGGCCTTAATCTCTCGCGCAACTCGCTCCGGCGCACATGAATTTTCCGTTGACCCAGTCATAGTAAAGAATGATGTACGACTTCGCGTCCTCCGGGCGGAGGTTCAGGTCGAGTTTTTTCCCAGGGTCGATCGACGCAATTGCGCTCTTATCCACCGACCCATACTCGGTGACATGTCCTTCCGGCAAGCTGTAGGTGGCAAACTGGCCGCGTGCAAGGTCGCCTTGAAATGCTTGAGCAATGGTCGAGAGCGGTACGCCACTAAATGCGTATCTGGCGCATCCAGGCAAAACCGAAACGACATGCACGGCGTTCCCAACTTGCTGCACCGTAGGCCGATCGGCTCGACTATCGTTCAGGCAGCCCTGCGCTTCGTTCAGAATAATTAATTCTTCAGAGGGCACGCCTGCCAAACCCGCGATGCTCGATGGGGTCGCGTCAGAATGCGTGGAATTCAGCACATAAACGACGTCGGCCCGGTGCCGCTGAAGAGAGTCCACAAGACTCCTCATGGTGAAAATCGGGGAGGAATCCTGGTGGGGCACTATTCCATCGTCGCTCGACTCAAGGGCGGTTGCGTTCCATAGAAAGGCTGCTGCAAGTAAACCAAGCGCCACGACAGAGAAGGCGCGTGTGCGTCTCTGCTGGCTGCTGTGAAGCAACACAGCGCAGGCAAGAATCTCGAGCGGATAAATCGAACCACCGAACCGGGAGTGATAGCCGACCAGAATGCCAAAACTGAGCGCTCCCGCAAGCCAGACAAGAACTGCCAACATTAAACTGTCTTGTTCTGAGAGTGGGCTCGCACGCAAGGCTGCTTTTGCAAATCTCACGCCTACCGCCAGGAGAAGACCCCATAAAAACAGATTCATCAGCAGGAGAAGCAAATCCGGCAGATGGGCAGCGATGGAATGCTCGAAGAGGATCTTCCGCACGACATGGTAATCGACAAGGCCCGTCGGCCACCTGATGAACCCCTGGATCGCTCCTTTGATCAGCAGTGTTGCTGGATTGCCCTGCAACGCATAGTTTCCACGTGGTGATCCTACAAAGATGAACTTCCACACCCAGGCCCACACTAACAGAGGAAGGAGCATGACGGCAGCAGGTAGCCTGCGGCGGTGAAGGAGGTAAACGGTGATCGCCGCAGCGACCGGAGTATATAAAGCCGGCTCTTTGGTAAAGACCGCTAGAGTGAGACTGAGAAGTGCGAGTCCATACCATTGACGAAGGATTAGATAAAGAGCCGCAACAGCAAACAACCCGCTCCAGATATCGTATTGGAACGATATGTTATAGAGCCCCTCTCCGATAAAGGCAGGGTTGATTGCCGCAAGCAATCCAACGAAAAACAGCCAAGGTTCCTTCACGCCCATACGCCGGGCGAGGCAAACGATCAGCGCACAAATTAGAAATTGAGCGAGATAGAAGTTCGCGAAATAGAGAAAATAATGAGTTCCGAAGAAGGTCTCGTTCAGGCGGACGATGAGATTGACGCCAGGACGCAGGAAATCCGTTCGAGGTACATTCCATTCCGGGTAAACAACGAAGTACTTTGAGTATCCTTCGGTAAACCATTTCGTTGCGTTCCCCCCACTGGCGTGGAGGAGTGCGGGGTCGTCTGCATACGGAAAGTAAGTCCGATAAAACGACAAGTGGAAGCAGTAGATTGCAAGCAGAATGAAGGTTGGAACAAGTAGTACTCGAAGGACCGCAGGGAAAGACTTCGCGATGGGTTCGGATTTTGGAATTCCCACGGATGGGGGCGTGCTTCTGGTGAACATACGAGCCAGGTACTCCCTGGCGCAATTTTACGCGACCCTCCAGCGTCCTTCATCACGGGGTTAATACGGCGACAGGGTTAATACGGCGACAGGATATCCTGTCGGCAACGTTTCCCCGTCCGGGTCAGCAGGAGGTGCGCCTGAGGTTCCCCCCTGGATCCCGCGTCGGCGGCGAAGGTCAGCCAGCCCAAATTTGCTCCCAGGGAGCATAGTGGCCAACGGCAGCCAGGAAAAAGTGGATGCCGACCACAATGACGAGAGCAACAAAGGCAAGCAGGCCGATGGCTACGAGAAAAACGCTGAAGACTTTCGCGTGGCCGCCGGCGATTGTCAGCATAGTGGCCTCAGCCTATCTGCCGCAGGGACACTTGCGAAACATCACCAACAGAGGTTACGGTGGGGGCGGAAGATACACCCTAAAGTGTGGAAATCGCCGCAGTCCGCGCTATCTTTTTCGGCTATTCCGGGACCGGGTACTACAGGTCCCGGGGGTTCCGAAGGAGCTGAACCACCCAGCGCACCTCGGGGTACGTGGCTGGCTGGGACGTCTGAAATAAATATGTAAAAAATATTTGACACGTGTCAGCAAATGACGCTATGTTCTCTATGTCAAACATTTTTGACATCGGAGTGACTCGCGATGGCAACAAGTCTTTCGTACCGGGAGAAGTCTCTTTACGCCTCGCTTGCGGCGGAGCTCTTGGTGTACGGCCCCTACTTCTTCCTACACCAAAAAAACTCCGTCAACAAGGTCGCGGGCATGATCATCGCAATTATCGTGCTCCAGATAATCCTGCAGTCGGTCATTGCCGTCTTGACGCGAAACCGTGTAACAGACGAGCGGGACCGTTTGATCGAGCTGCGAGGCTATCGCGCAGGCTATCTAACGCTCGCGTCACTGATGGTCGTCGGCCTGGGCATGTTGTGGTTTCACGCGACGGTCGGCCATCTTCAATTGGACAGCCGGATGGTCGGGCTTCATTTCCTGAGCGTCTTCTTTGGCATGTTGGTCGTCGCGGATATCACCAAGACCGCCGCACAGATTGTGGCTTACCGGAAAGCGCTCTGATGCCCGCTATACGCAATCGAATTCGAGAACTCAGGGCCATGCGGGAGATGACGCAGCAGGAACTCGCCGACCGAGTCGGGGTCACACGCCAGACGGTCATCGCGATCGAACAAGACAAGTATTCGCCTTCGCTGGAGACTGCGTTCAAAGTCGCTATCGTGCTTGGTGTACCTCTCGAGCAGTGCTTCCAGTACGACCCTCGCGGTAAGCGTTAGCCTATGGTAAGAGTGATCTCTCCGGAGACATGGCCCTCCGCATTGAGAAAGCCCTTGGGGTGAAGATGGATACGTTGATGCGGGTGCAGTCGTCGTATGGCACGCGCACTCGCAAGCGAGAGAAGGGAATTCATGTACAGCGCATCACCCCGCTTGTCACGGCTGGATAAAGCTGGCGGGTGGCTCATTCAAGCCCTGTTTTTTGGCTTGAGCGGGTCGGAATAGGTATCATGTCGTCGCGTTGTCTGCTGGAAGGAAGCAAGTATTGAGCAAAGACGAAAACTACGACGTCTGCGTCATCGGCTCCGGCGCCGCTGGCGGCGTGATGGCTAAGGAACTGTGCGAAGGCGGCGCCAAAGTAGTGATGTTGGAAGCGGGACGTGCAGTCCCTCTGTCGGAGTTGCTCTCCCACAAGTGGCCGTACGAGTTGCCTTATCGGGGATTCCGCGGTGAGAAGCAGGCGCCTTTTTATCAAGGGGACATCGCCAAATCCATCGCCTATGCCGATTCAGATGACGTCGCGATCGATCGAGTGCGCGCTCTCGGGGGCAGAACCCTGCATTGGAACGCCGTTACCCTGCGTTACGCTCCCAGAGATTTCAAAGAGTGGTCGTTGCAGGGCATCGAGGAAGACTGGCCGCTGACTTACGAGGAAATCGCACCCTATTACGATCGCATCGAACAGATAATCGGTGTTTGCGGCAACGACGATCATCTTGAAATCCTGCCTGCCGGCAAAAACTATTTGCCCCCCATCCCCTGGCGCTGTAGCGAACACATCATGAAGCGGGCCACCAGCGCGATGGGCATCCCCCTCATTGCGGTGCGCAAGGCAGTCCTCACCCGGCCTTACGATAAGCGGCCGCCTTGCCACTATTGTGGCCACTGCATGGATGGTTGCGACGTCGCGTCGATCTTCAGCACTCCAGATTGCATGTTGCCCAAAGCACGGGCTACCGGCAATTTCACCCTGCGCCAGAATGCCCTGGCACGCGAGATACTGGTCGACGGCGAGGGCCGGGCGAGTGCCGTCTCCTTCATCGACACTGAGACTCGCGCGGAACAGCAGGTCAAGGCTGCCATCGTTGTAGTGTGTTGCTCTACCGTGGAGTCTGCGAGACTCCTGCTCAATTCACGGTCTCCCAAATACCCGAGCGGGCTCGCCAATTCCAGCGGCAGGGTCGGGCACCACCTCAACGGCCACTTGAATGAGTCGGTCATCATTTATCTGGAGGAACTCGAAGGGCAAAAGCCTTCGAACCAGGATGGCGCCACCGATCACGTCTACGTGCCTCGTTACAACCATCTTTTTGGCAAGACCGATTACATCGGGGGTTGGGGGTTTCAAGTCAACTACTCGAGTTACATGTTCCCGCACCAGGTTGCCAGACTGCCGGGCTATGGGGCTGCCTTTAAAGAGCGCGTGCGGAGAATGCAACCTGGATATTTGTCCTTTGGGAGCTGGGCCAAGGTCACATCCGACTACCGGAACTATGTGACGGTCGATCCGGCCCATGTGGACGCCCATGGAATTCCGACGCCCGTCGTGCACTTTCGCTTCAGCGAGAATGATCATGCTTTGTGGCGTGCGTCCAGCCAGAGCATGCTGGAAGTTTCGTCTCACATGAAAGGCACGGTATTCCCTAGTTTTGGTAAAGGCCCCACTGGCTTTGCGAGCCACGAAGTGGGCACGGTGCGCATGGGAAAAGACCCGCGCACATCAGTGCTCAACAGCTATTGCCAGGCACGGGACGTAAAAAATCTTTTCGTCACGGATGGCAGCTGCTTCACCACTTCCAGCGAGAAAAATCCCACCCTTACCATCATGGCCTTATCGTTGCGCGCCGCCGATTATATAAAGGAGCAACGAAAAAAAGGCGAACTATAGAATCGCAGGAACGTTCACGCCGCGGGGCGCTGTCGAATAGAGGCATAAGGCACAGAGGAGAATATGGAAAGAAGAGCGGTGCTCAAAATAGTCGCCCTTACCGCGTTATCCCAAAAGCTGAACGCATTGCCGAATGCCGCCATGCGCCATATGGAGGCAGCGCAGGCGGCGCCCACAGCAACTGCATACACGTTGCAGTTCTTCAGTGAGGAAGAAAGCCGCTTTCTCGACCAGCTGATGGAAATGATTATCCCCGCCGACGGCCACTCTCCGGGCGCGCACGAGGCCAGGACCAACCTATTTGCTGACCTGATGGTGGCCACCAGCGACACTGCCGTCAAGAAGCAATGGCAAGACGGGATCCGGCTCATCCGCGAGGAGGCCACGGGCTCATCACTGGCCGAGGCGCTGCGCAAAGCCGCGGCCAACGAAGAGTATCCCACAACCGATCTGGAACGCTTCTTCGTATTGCTGAAACAGATGACTGTCAACGGCTACTATACTTCTGCGACCGGCATACACAAGGAGATGGAATACATCGGCAACACTTACCTCGTTGCCTTCCCAGAATGTACTCATCCCGAACATCAGGAATAATGAGGGTGGGGACCTGATACCTGCGACGCATCGTTTTCCTCAAGCGGGGGCCTCCAATGCGAGGGTATAGCGAAGCGTGATCCTGCGCGTTGACCGAGGCGAACCGGCCAGCCTAGTATGACGTTGCCGCTTCAGCACCTACTTATCACCCTGGGGGATTCCATGCGTCACCGCCGCAAGGCCGCGTTTCTCCGCATCTTGACCGGCTTGTCCTGTGCAGCGTTTTTACTGGCTACACTCCACGCTCAAGTGCTCACCAGCAACGACCTTTCTCGCCTGCGCTCCGTCGGCAGCGTGGCGCTCTCCCCCGACAGCCACTACATTGCCTATACCGTCACCATGCAGGATCGCCCCGGCCGGCCTTACAGCCAACTCTGGGTGATGGATCGGAACACGGAAAAAATCGTCCGCCTGGGGGGTGACAAACCCGCCGGTGGCCCGCTTTGGTCGGTCGACGGCAAATGGATCGCGTTCCTCGGGGAAGAAGGAGAAAAACACGGCCTTCTCATCGCCCATCCCGACGGCACCAATGCCATCTTCCTCGCAACCATGGCGGGTACAAATTCTCCCCTCCCGGGAACGGGGAAGGATATCACCTGGTCGCCAGATGGAAAGCAGATCGCCTTCGTCTCTTCCACACCCGGGGACGAAGCCGCCCCGGCCAGCGGCGATCCCATGGTCATCACCCGCTATCTTTACAAACCCGACTACCGGGAAGGGCTCACCCGCTTCAACGATAATCAACGTCTGCATCTTTTCGTCGTCGACGTTGCTTCCCGGCAGGTGCGCCAGCTCACCCGGGGCAATTACGACGAGCACTCTATTGATTGGTCGCCCGATGGTAAGCGAATCCTTTTTGCTTCTAACCGCGAGCCCAATCAGGATGAGTTCTTTAACTACGACCTTTTCACGTTGCAACTGGCCGGCAACACCATTCAACGCTTAACGGCAACCGAATCCTGCGAATACGAGCCTCTCTGGTCTCCGGACGGAAAATCGATCGTCTATCGGGCCACGCGCCGCGGCCTCACCGACCGCGAAACGACTATGGAAGACACCCACGTCTGGATCATGAACGATGACGGCAGCAATCGCCGCGAAATCGGCGCTGTCATTGATAATCGCCAGGGCGCCCCCCAGTGGGCTCCCGATGGTAGCGCCGTCTATTTCACCGTGCAGGAACGCGGCAGTACGCATCTCCTGCGCCTGCCCATGGCCGGCGGCCAGCCGGAATACGTCGTCAAAGACGAGGGTAGCGTTGGAGGTTGGTCGCCCGGCGCCAACAGTGCGATCGCTTACGCCATCAGCACCCCGCATGACAGCTATGAGCTCTACTACAAGGCCAACGCCGCCGAGCCCCGCAAGCTCACCGGTCTCAACCAGGAACTCCTCGGGAATAAGGCCATTGCCGAGGTGGAATCCTTCACCTTCGTCAGCAACGACAACCGGTTTGAGGTGGAAGCATTTCTCACCAAACCGATCGGCATCACTGCCACATCGAAGCACCCGCTTATCGTCGTGATTCATGGGGGACCGCATGGAGCCAATGGTTCAATGTTCAACTTCAAGAACCAGGTCTACGCTGCGCACGGTTACGCCGTGCTCAATGTGAACTATCGCGGCTCCACCGGGTACGGCCAGAAGTTCGCCGACGCCGTCTTCGGCGACCAGGACGGCAATGAGGGCCAGGACGTTCTCTACGGAGTCAGCGCGGCAGTCAGGCGTTATTTATGGATAGATCGGGAACGTATGGGGATCGAGGGCGTGAGCTACGGTGGCCAGCTCACCGATTGGCTCATCACGCAAACCAACCAATTTAAGGCGGCGATTCCCACCGCCGGGATTGCGAACCTGGTTAGCTACAACTACATGACCTACTACAACCAATACGAGGAGATGGAGTTTGGACAATTCCTGCACCAGGGAAACCTGATGGACCTGGCATGGGAACGCTCGGCACTGAAGCATATCGCTGCTGCGCATACGCCGACCCTCATCATCCACGGCGAGAACGATAACGATGTTCCCATAGCGGAAGCGGAGCAACTTTTCGTTGCCCTCAAAGACCTGGGGGTCGAGACAGTTTTCCTCCGTTATCCTCGCGAAGGGCACGGCCTCTCCGAGATCAAACATCAAATCGACGCTACCGACCGATCCATTGCCTGGTACGAAAAGCATTTCCCCAAGCCCGGTGAGGAAAGCGTGACTAACGTTCAACCCTGATGGTCTGGGCAAAGAGCGCCTTGGGCAGTGCCGGCGCCGGCAGCAGCAAAAGCAAGGCAAGGCTACGCATGGAGTACCTCAACACCTGTGAATGTCAGCGTCAGCACGGTGATGTCGTCATCCTGTCCAAAGGCCTGCGCGGCTTCAGCAATGTTCTGTGCGGATTTGCCGCTGATCGCCTGGGTGCGTTCGAAGCCGAAGTGTTCGCGGGATGCATTGGGTGTCTCGACCACGCCGTCGGTCGCCGCTTTTTCTTGCCGTCACCAGAGTGATGACCTCATCGTAGTAGAATCGCCGGGAAAGTGCAGGGGGATCAATGGTTCGGGATCTTATCTTTGCTTTCCGAGGGCTGTTCCGAAACAAGGTATTCGCGACGTCGGCAATATTGACCATTGGGCTGGGGATTGGTGCAAGCGTCGTGATGTTTACCGTGTTTAGCGCAGTTCTTCTGCGGCCATTGCCCTATAGCCGACCCCGACCGGCTTGTGGTCATCTGGGAAACTAAGCAACAACTGAAGGCAGATCGCGTAACAGTAGCTGCGCCCAACTTTGAAGATTGGCGTGAGCGGAACCATGTGTTTGAAGATATGACTTTGGTAGAGGGAGGGTTGTACCACTTGGCCAGACCCACGGGAACCGTAAATATCAATGCTCTCCGGGCAGACGGCGATTTCTTCCACGTTGTCGGCATGAGCGCCCGTGTCGGCCGCACCCTCAACATGGAAGACGTCCGGTCGAATTCCGATGTTTTAGTGCTGAGTGACGCGTTGTGGAAGAAGGAGTTCGGAGGCAATGCAGACGTAATCGGCCAGACGACGAGACTTGACAATGTCACCTATACCATTGCGGGTGTATTGCCACCTGACTTCTATTTTCCTGTCGCGAAGCATTGGGACGCCGTAGTCCCACTCCGGATCAACGCACAGGAGCAGGGTGATAGACAGGCACACACCTATGGGGTTGTTGCACGTTTGCGGAAGCAAGTAAGCCTGGGGCAGGCGCAGGCAGAAATGGACACGATCGCCCGCGGATTGGCGGTCAAATATCCAACCTCGAACGCAGGGTCGGGTGTAAAACTGGTCCCCCTCAGAGAAGAAGCAGTAGGAAAAGTGCGCGCAGTACTCACGGCTATCTCGGGCGCGGTCGGGCTGTTGCTTCTCATAATGTGTTCCAACGCAGCGATGCTCTTGTTGGTAAGGTCAGCAGGACGAAAGAACGAGATCGCTATACGCACAGCCATGGGTGCCAGTCGCAGAAGGCTGCTCATACAACTGTTGACCGAAAACCTGCTGCTGGCGTCAATAGGCGGATCGCTTGGACTGGCGCTAGCCTGGAGTTGCGTGCCGCTGCTTCGCGCTATGCCGGTCAATTTACCAGGTCTTAACCGGGCCTCGATTGACTGGCGCGTTCTGGCATTCTCATTACTGGTTGTTATAGCCTGCGTCAATCTATTTGGACTCGCGCCAGCTTTGGATTTAGTGCGGAAACATGCCGGTCCCATCTTGCAGAACGTTGGCCGCCAGTCCCTGATTGGAGGAGACAAGAGGACGGTTCGAATTCTCCACGCTTTTGTGCTGCTCGAAACGACGTTCGCTATTGTGTTATTGACCAGCGCCGGATTGCTCGCTGGCAGCTTGTGGAAAGTGGTCCACCTAGACCCAGGATTTGCTACGCAACGTGTAATAGCAGGCGACGTGTCTCTTGCGCTGTTACCGCAGCCAGATCCGCACTACGTAATTTCTTTTTACAATAACCTCCTGGAACACTTGCGGCAGTTCCCGGAAGTCGCGGCCGCTGGGTTGACAACCAATCTTCCAATCGGCGGGCGGGGTTGGGAGATGTCCTTTTCCATCGAAGGGCGCCCGCTCTTGCCGGACGAGGTTCTCGATACTGCCCAGCGGATTGTGAGTGCTGGATATTTCCAAACCATGGGAATCCCTCTGTTGGCTGGAAGGTTTTTCGACGACCACGACATCAATGACGGAGAACCAGTTGCAGTTGTGAATGATGCCTTTGTGCGACGCTATTTTCCGGACAGAAGTCCGATTGGGCATCGTGTGAAGTTGGGCCGTCCTGAGGACAACGGGCTACCATGGTTTTTTGCCATTGTTGGAGTTGTCGGAAACGTCAGGTATCGTGACCTGGAAACCTCCTCATCTCCTGAGATGTACATGTGCTTGTCGCAGATGGTAGGTAGCCTTCAGAGGATGACGCCGGATGCAGCGACCCTCGTCGTGAAGTCACGCCACTCAGCAGATCTTCTTCCAAACATGATTCGCGATGAAATAGCAAAGATGAATGGCCAGGTCATTGTGACGGATGTTCGTACGATGGACTCTGTGCTCTCCGAATCAGTTACCCCCCTTCGGTTCAATGTCGAACTCTTCTCTCTTTTTGGAGGGTTCGCTCTGGTTCTTGCCTGGATCGGCATATATGGCGTCATGACATATGCGATCGTAATGCGCATACGGGAGATTGCGATACGGATGGCCCTTGGTGCCTCCCCTCATAGCATTCTACGGCTAGTCATGGGGAGGGCTGCGCGCCTTGCAGCGGCCGGCATTCTGCTCGGGTTGTCGGTGTCATGGTTCTCCACTCGTCTTCTCCGCTCGGTCCTATATGGCATTAGCCCGCACTCGACAGCAGTTCTGGTAGCTGTCTCTCTTGTGGTCTGTTCGGCGGCGGCGTTGGCCAGCTATTTGCCGGCACGTCGCGCCATGGCAGTCGACCCGAATGTGATCTTGAGAAGCGAATAATGAAATAGAAAGTGTCAATTTCCTAAACGTCAATAACCCTGAATGGACCGGCATAATCGGACACGGAGGAACCATTGGCTCGGTGGCATCCCTCACCGTGACCCTTCCACACAACGTTGCTGAGGCGCTTAGAAGTTAATCGGCGACGCCGGGGTGACGTAATTGACGACCTGGCGGAAAATGTCGAAGGCGGACCCATCGGTAGTCGAGGCCTCGCCCTTGGTAGCACCGACCACGATGGTCACGCCGGTGGCCAAGTTGTAGCCGAAGGCGCCGCTGTAGCCATTGATGCTCGGGTTTTGCACGATCCAACCGTTGGCGACAACGAATCCATAGGCAAAATAGAGATCGGGCCTGTTCTTGCCTTTGCCCACCGAGGTGGGAGCGATCTGCTCCTGGAAGTGCGCCGGCGAAATTAAGCGGCCGGTTCCGAGGATCGGGCCCCATTTGCCCACGTCGTGAAGGTTGGAAGTGGGCAATCCCGGCGTCGAGCCCCAGGACGGATTATAGTAGGTGCAATCCTCGTAAACGCGACGATCCGATGTGAATGCGTGCAGCACCGGCCGTTGAATTTCCTGATCGATCGGAAACTGCGTGTCCTTCATGCCCAGCGGCCCAAAGATATTCTTCTCGTAGAGCTCCTTCATGGACTCGTTAGTGGCTCGCTGAATGACCTGGCCCAGGACGACGTTGTCCGTGTGTGAGTATTGCTGGCTTGTGCCGGGCGCAAAGTTCATCATGCCGTCGCGCACCGAGTAGTTGATCAACTCCTCATCAGTGAATGTACGAAACGGTTCGGCCAGTTGCAGCTTCAGGAAATCCTCCACAGTCACGTAGTCGATATAGCCGGCCGTGTTGGCCACTAACATACGCGGTGTTACCTTATCGGCGCCCAGGAGGTGCGGGAACCAGCGCGAGATCTTTTCGTCCAGATTGATTCGCCCCTGCTCCTCCAGCATCAGCAGCAACGTGGACATGAAGGTCTCCGCGATCCCCCCGATGCGATAATGCATGTCTGTGGTGGCCGGCACGGTAGTCATGGAGTGGCCCAGGGCGGTCGTCAGCACCTCGCGGTCGCCTACCCACATGCCAAACTCGACTGCCTTCGTGCCGTCCTTTTGCGCCTCGTCCTGGACAATGGCTCGGAGCCGGTCTCGATCGGTATTGGGTGGGGGAACGTCCTGGCCCATTGCAGCTTGCTCCCCCGCAAGGCTGAGTGCCACAAGGCTTAATGCCACAGCGCGATAGATATTTTTCATGGGTCTTTTCTCCGAATCTTGTTTAGCCGTGCTGCAAGCTGAATAAGAGCCTTTCCTCGTTAGTTGTCGCGCCATAGGATGGCGGAAATGGTGCCCTGATCCTGAAAGATCTGAATCAGGTCCGGAATCCCCCCGAATGGCACGTTGTTTACGACCAAATGGTAGACAAGCTTTCTACCGCTCTTAGCCGTGATGTAGCCTGCAAAGGCCTGGCCCCTGATAAATAGACCTTCAGGGGTTTCTCCGACGAAGCTGCCGGGCTTGGCATGAATCTGGCCTTTGGCGGCCGCGAGCGTACTATCGGACTCGAAATCGGTGACGAATGCGAGCGAGCCATCGACCCCCATGATAGGGAGAGAAGCGAAATACTGGGGAAACGCGCGGCGGCCGCGCATCTCCGCAAGCATGTGAGTGACCGCTCGGTTGATGGCTGTGGTTTCCCCGCCGCCGCTGCCGTCGACAAAGAAGTATTCGCTGGGACTGATGCCGTAATTGGTTTGGAGGTTTTTCTTTTCCGCTGCCAGGGCTGATGGCATGTCGTCGGCACCTTGCGTCACGCCGTAGAGCAGGAGGCTGGTGTCTGCCCCGATGTTGTAGCTGACCTTGGCAATCAGCTTCGCGTCTTCAGCGTAAGGCAGACCGTGTAGTTCTGCTACGCGCGTGTCTGGCTCGTAGCAATTCTTTGCTGGAAGCAGATGAGTGGGATTCGGCTCAACTGTGGGCGCATCGACTTTAACACCGGCAGCGCGCAGTTTCTCGATGAGCACTGTGCGCGCATAGCTCGAGGGATCTGCGATCCGGAAGACACGGATCAGAGGATACTGATTGGTCAACGGAGGGACGAACCCGATGGGGAGATCGCCACTAAGTGTGGCCGTGCAATCGGGCTTTCCGATGCATGCCGGTTGACCAGGCGCGATGTTGATAGCGGAACCGGCGGGTCTCATGACCACATCGTTTTCAACGGCGAGCGCGGCAGAATGCGGACGATGCTTTAACCAGGCAAGGTCGCCCAGTTGCCTGGGTTTGATGATGAGGTCAACGACATCGTCGTTGACAAAGATGGGCCTAAACTCAAACTCATTGCGGAAGAGGTAAGGCTTAAAGAGCCGGTCGTCGATGACCACGTCGCCGTCTACTTCCTTGATGCCAGAGGCTGCAATTTGACGGGCGAGAGCAGCGTAACCGGCCAGGGGGTCAGGCTTGGTTAACTGAGCATTGCCCAGCGAATCCGCTTCGTTGTGATCGAAGTCGCTGACGGCGATGGAACCATCCGGATTGGTACGGCCACCCATGGTCAGGTCGCCCGAAGCAACGAGGATCAGATCGCCTCGCAGGGTGCCCCGGTCACTGATGGGGCCACGCCGATAGATGGGGGTGTCGTAAGTGTGGTTGGGGCCGACCTGGTTCAACAGTTCACCAATGGTGAAGACCTTACGCACAGATCCGATGAAGAACTGGTGGCCCGGTTCGAGATCGATCAGCGGTTGGCCAGTCTCGAGGTCGACCACACGCAGTCCCCAAATGGAGTTCTTGTAAGCCGGTTTATCCATGATGGCCTTGATGTCAGAAGGAACGTTTGCCGGGCTGGCAATGGATTGTGCGCCGGCCAGAGCGGTAACGGTGCAGCCCAGAAGCATGGAAACGACTACAGCGCAGAGATGTCGCATACTTTTCTTTTCACCTTTCACCGAGAGGTCGCAATTCGATCGCTGAATGACGTCGCGTTATCGTGGCTTACGAGCATTCATCTGGGACAGCTTTTGCCCGCTTGGCTCTGGCCTCCCAGTTTTCCTATAGGCCCCACGGCTGCCTCGGACTTGAGGCCGAGCCCGGTCAACGTCTTGAACTCGCTCTTTTCAAACCTCTCGAGGACATTGGGTAACCCGTTCGCCTTCGCCCCCAGGATCGCGGCCATCTCTTGCCGGTCATTGGAGCAGATATGCCTCTCTCCCACCAGGAGAACGTACTTTACACCCGTCTGTGTGGCGGGAAGATCCTGCGACGCCATGAATTCCTCCACCGTCACGGTATGGCCGTTAGTGGCGAGCAAATTAAGCAGCTGCGTGGAAAATTTCACCCCGATCGGGACAACCGTGCGCGCGCTCAGGTGATCGGGCGCCGTTCCTGAGTTGTCTGAGGTGCCCGCCTCGAGGGCCCAAGACGCCTTCTTTCCGGCGCGGAACACACTTCGAGATAGGTTGTACACAAAGGCCCCATCTTTCGTCTACATTTGGCTTCGACACTATGCGTGAAGTACTAGAAATTTACAAGAAGTTTGCGGTAACCGAGCGCTGGTAACATCTCGGCCCCCTCAACGCGCGTCACCGATAGACGGATAGGACCCTATCAGGACTGCCCCGCTCGATGAGGCAAGGATACGGAGAGATTTTTCTCGGGGCGGTTTTGAGGGCCGTTTGAAGGAAGCCGCTGGCGCGGTGGATGCGGTAGGGCTATGGGATTTGGCTGGGCCGGAAGCGCTTCGGTGGGCACTGGGCAGGTGTGAAGCGCGCTGCCAGTGGCCTTGCGTGTCGCCGACATGCCAAGTCCTCGTACTCAATCGCCTCAGAGCTCCCAGGTCGCGGCGAAGATCTTCCATCGCGGCACAAGCGGAGCCGGTTTCAAGCGTGGGCACGATGGCAGAAGACGTGTATGAAACTGTAGCTCTGCCGCGCTTCCGCTCAATTCTGATGGGCACCTTCGCAGCTGTGACTCATTTGCTTACAGCGATTGGGATTTACGGAGTGATGGCCTATTCGGTGCTGCGGCGCACTCAGGAGATGGCCGTCCGCATGGCTCTGGGTGCAACTCGCTGCGCCGTAGCTTCTATCGTCCTCAAATCTGTGCTCATGCAAACGGCTATAGGGCTTTCGCTGGGCATACCGATTGCCTTCGTTGCCGGGCATCTCATTTCCGGTCAACTCTACGAAACGGGCGGTTGCCCCAATGCAGGCGGGGCGTCTGGAACTCGCGCCGTGGGAGCAGAAATGCCGCAGATCCGCGCGCACGAGTTAGAAGAGGCTAAGCTTGCCTATGATCATGCGCGCTCAACCTACGACCATATCATTCCCGAGTGTGAAGTTTGAGAGCCGTCCCACCGGGGAACAAGATACTGTAAGTGTATCAAATAGCGTTAACATGCCCTAGTTTTTGCTTGCAGGTTGAGAGCCGCCGGCGCTTGCCGCCTGCTTGTGCTCTGTGACCTTCAGCTCCAGCGAAGGCGAGGCGTGGCTCGTCGAAGAATCTGACTCGACTTCGGCTACGACGTAAATCGGCTGCTCGATGGGCTTGGCCCAGTCCTCGGCCCGCAAGGTGAAGGTGCGGCTGGTTTGGGCTTCAGTCACCAGCACGCCGTTCAACCCAATATTGACCACCTGGACTCCGCGGGGAAGGTTCTTGACATAGCAGGGCACACGACCCTTGTACCCATTTTGACGCTCGACATGCAGGGTGACAGTCACCTGCTGCCCCGGTTCAAGAGAGACCTGCCTGGTGTCCGTCGTCACCACCACATCCGGTGGCGGAATAATGGTGGCGAGCTGCAGGGACAGCTCTGGATGCAGGTCGGCGTCCAGCATGGCATTCAAGTTCGCCGACCGCGCAACGTCACGGCCGTTGATGGTCGCGTGGCCCACAATCTTCATCGTACCCGGCGGCGCGTCCACGGAAGCGTCCGCAGAGGCCGAGAGCACTACCACCGTCGAATCCTCTCCCGCAGAAATCTTCGCAGGACCGGCGGTGACGCCGGGAGGCAGGCCTTTCACATCGATCTCGATGGGCCCTTCATAGCCTTGCAGCCGATCGACCGAAACCGTCAAGGGCGTCCTTCCTCCGCGGGGAATATTGGGATTCTCGGGAGTGGCCGTGAGTTGATAATCCGGAACGGCTTCGCGAATGGAAAGGCGATAGGCAAAGTCTGGTCCACCCATACCGCGAACGTCCTTGAGGTGCAGGATATATTGCCCGTCGGAGGGAGCAACGAAGTCGATCCTTGAGTCTGCGGCGTATCCAGGACCGCCGTCATCGTTCCGCCAGGTCAGATGGAAGACCGGCAGTCCGTTAGGTGGAAATTCGGCGTCGGGAGGCAGAATCTGTGCTCGGTAGACCGGCGTGTTCACGGCATGCACAACCGGGGACGTGCCCAGAAAGGCCAGTCGAAGATCATTGATTCCCTTCATCTCAACGTCGGCATCGGGCTGATCGGAGATGTACTCCAGCTGATCGAGCTCATCTCCGATCATCAGGTAATCGTTGACGTGGAGCCCGGTGGTGGAGGTGAGCCGGACACCGGTGGTGCGCGAATCCCGATCGCTGAGCGTGGTTGTGGTCTGATTCAAACAGCGAATGGTAGCGCGCGGAATCGCATTCCCTTGGGCATCGAGCACCTCGATAACCGAGTCCAGCGGAGAGCCGACTCTGGCGGCCTCCACATCAATCGTCAGCTGCTGCCCCTTGCTGGCGCGGAAACGGAAATAATCTTCATCGCTGGCCTCCCCCGGCTTTGCGCCGCCATCAATATGTCCGTTAATGGTGACTGGGAAGGATATGGCCTCTGCTTGAGCAAGCGAGTTATTCGGTTCCTGTTCCACAATTTCGGGCAAGTCGCCGACCACCAGCCTCACCTTGTTCAGTGGGAGCGCTGCATTCTCCTTGAGCGTGATGGGCAGGGTCTTCCAGTCCTCTGCCTGCTTCGGCGCTTCGATCTTCAGCTCGCGGATCCCCCCCAGATTGACTCCCTCTACGGCCACTGACACTGTTTCACCCGCACGCACGCCAAGAGGGAAATATCTCGTGATGTAGGGCAACGCGCCCGCGTCCACACGATAGTAATCGTCCTTTCCTCCACTGCCTTCGCGGTCTGAGATGGTGAGCGTGTATTTCCCGTCCTGGGGCAGCCGGTACTTGAGCGCGGCGTCGGGGCTGTTGTCATGTCTGCCTGCTTCGGCCAGAACCCGGCCCGAGCTGTCGCTGAGAGCGAGCAGCGATTCAAGCCTGGACCCAAGCTTCGAGGCGATGACCTCGAATACCACGTCCTCGCCGGCTTTGCCGTCGAAAGCGTAACGATCACTGTCTCCTGGCGCTGCAATCGTGCCCACCAGCGTCGCGGGCAACACCGCCGGTTGTGACGACGCCGTGTTTCCTGACTTTTCGCTTTTCTTCACCTCGGGGAGCGATCCGATGGCCAGGGGAACCATGTTGGTTGTGCCCAGCGGCGTCTGCACGCGGAAACGGTACACATCCGGCGGAACGTCTTTGGCTACCGTGATTTCGAGCAACGCCGACTGCTTTTTGGCTTGCGGCACCGCGGCTGCAGTGGAAAACTTCCGAACCGCCGCCTCCTCGGGAAGATCAGTGATCTGGGTGATCTTCGCGGTGATGCCCGGCGCATCGAAGATCACTGCTTTGGCGCCAGAGAGATTGCGGCCGTCGAGGGTAAAGGTGGCCGTGCTTCCGCGCTCCATGCCAACCGGCCATATTTTCGAAAGGCTCGGCGGGATGATTGGCTCTTCGGCGCGCAGCAGCAAAACGGATGGTATTGCCAGGGCGGCGAACAATGAGACGCAACGCAGGATCTTTATTTTCACTTGGCACCTCGCGCAGGGTGATGGGAGTCTTTACTGGCTCGCAACCTGCTTTTTTTCCTGTCCCGCAGCAGGCTGGCGTGGGGTAAAGACCGCCCATTGTCCTGCTGGTACTTTGTCATTCTTCACGTCGTAGAGGCTCAGCGTACCGTTAAAACGGCCCGCCGCCAGCCATCTGCCATCGGGACTGATGGCGAGCGCCTGCACCCACTCCGGCTGGTGATCGATGACCCTTAGCGGGTCGAGCGTCTTGGCGTCGCGAAATCGTATGGAACCATCAGACGACGCGGTAACGATGGTATGGCCGTCGGGCGACCAGACCAGAGCCAGAATGCTCTCCTCGTCCCCGATCAAAGACTGCTTGAGCGTTCCCTCCGTCTCCCCAACCGTCCAGATGTAGATGGTCTTGTCGTAACCGGCAGCGGAAACCTGATCGCCGGAAGGAGAATAGGCAATGCCAGTGAGACCGTCCAGAGCATCGCCCAGTGTGTACAAACGATTGCCGGTTGCCACGTCCCATACCTTCACCGTTCGATCCTGCGAAGCAGAGGCCAGGTGCTTGCCATCGGGACTGAAGGCCACTGCGAAGACCGCGTCAATATGGTCCTGAAGATTCTTGAGCTCCTTACCCGACGCAACATCCCATAATTTCACCATCTTGTCGTAGCTGCCCGAAGCAATGATCTTTCCATCCGGGCTCCAGGCAACGGAGTAGATACAGTCCTTATGGCCCTGCATGGTCTGGAGGAGCTGACGCGATTGGAGATCCCATATCTTGATCTCGCCCGATCGCTGCGGAGGGCCGCCGCCCGCGGCCAGCATCTTCCCGTCAGGACTGAAGGCAATGGAGCGGACGTAGTCGGCATGACCGGAAAGCGTGGCAACCTCTTTGCCGGTCGACGGATCGATGAGGCGCACCTCGCGATAGCCGCCCACGGCAAGCAGTTTTCCATCCGGAGAGAACTTCAGCGAGGCCACGGGAGATATCACCGGAACTACGGGCCGGATATCGGGGAGCGCAGCGGGCGCAAGCGCCGTGCTGGAAGCGCCTGCTACCGGGCTCGCTGCGCCGGCATTGATCCATGCCCGGATAGCCGCGATGTCGGCAGGGGGAAGCGGGTCGGCGCCGAATGGCATGCGCGGTGCTATCTTTCCTTCCAGCATCTGGATGATGCGGCTTCCGTCGGCATTGCCGGGAACGATTGGTGGCCCATGCGCTCCGCCCTTGATCAATGTGTCATAGCTCTCCATGACCAGGCCACCCATCCGTCCGCTGCTCGAGTGGCATGCCAGGCAATTCTTCTGCAGGATAGGAGCGATCTGCGAATCGAAGCCGGGTGTCTCCGCGGCCATCGCGCCGCACATCGTGCCGCACGCGATTCCGAAAACGACCAAGCGGCGGGCGGCGTTCATCAGGAGCCGGCAATTCCACGGGGCATTTCGCATATTAGTGGTTAAACATGAACTCCTGGCTGGTCAGCAGAGCCCAGGTCATGTCGCGCAGCGCAGCCCGGCGCGGATCATCCACACCGGTAATCTTTTGTTGCTCCGCCGATGCCAGGGCTTCGGTCAAGGCTGACCGCTCCGAGTCCTTCGGGTAGCGGCTCAAGGAAGCCAGATAAAGGTAGTTGAGAATCTGCTCATCCGAGAACCCGAGCCGGACCATCATGTCGACCGAGTTGTCCGGATCGCGCAGCTTATTGTTCAACGTGTCTCCATTGATGATGTGGAGTGCCTGGGTGATAGTGGGCACCGAAGTACGTTCGCTCTCCCTGGTTTGCTGCCGCAGGGGGCGTCCAAAAGCAGTCAGGAAGTAAGAAGTAACCGCGGTGTCCGGCAATTGCATCGCCCGCATACCCGCGGCATAGCCATCGAATTTCTCCGGCACCTGGGTCACTTGAGAATAGGCATCCAGCATCACCTCGGCGGGGAGACGCTTGATGACGTAGTGCGAGCCATACTTGTCATCGTCGGCATTCTCTTTGAGAGGCGTCGAGGAAGCCTGATAGGTCGCCGACTGCATAATGGTGCGAATCAGGTAATTCACATCGTAGTTGTGGGCGACAAAGTCCTTGACCAGCGCATTGAGCAATGCGTCGTTGGTGGCAGGGTTGGTGTCTCGCATGTCGTCTACCGGCTCAACCAGGCCCCGTCCAAAGAAATTGCGCCATATCCGGTTGACGATGTTGCGGGCAAAGAAGGGGTTTTCTGGCGAGGTAAGCCAGGTGGAGAAATAAAGGCGCGTATCGCCCGGCGCTTCGCTGGCAAGCTGCTGGGCATCGAGCGGCTTGGGCGGCAGCACCATCATGAAACGATCGTCGCTGAATTCGCCGGTCGGCGCGGAGTAGACGGTGACATTATTGAAGAGCGGGCCTACCGCGGGACGAAAGCCGCTGGGCGCGAAGGTCTTCAGCCGCACCCGCGCGAACAGGTTGGCCATGCCGTAGTAGTCCTTCTGAGTCCACTTCGCCAGAGGATGATTGTGGCAATGAGCGCAGGTGATGTTGATGCCCAGGAAGGCCTGGGCCATGTTCTCCGAGATATCCAGCGGATCGCGGTGGATCAACCAATAGTTGGCCGCGCCGTTCTCGAGCGTGTTGCCGGTGGCGGTTACGATCTCGGTGGCAAACTGATTCCACGGTTTATCGCTGGCAACACTGTTACGAATCCAGTTGTAGTAACTCCACATCTCCTCGTTGGAAAGGTGGTTGCTTGAAACCAGCAACAAGTCCGACCACTTATAGGCCCAATAATCCACGAACTCAGGGCGCTTCATCAGGTCATCGATCAGCCGGTTTCGTTTCTCTGGCGAGGGATCTTTGAGGAATCGCTCCACCTCCGCGGGACGAGGCAGAATGCCCGCAGCATCCAGATACGCCCGGCGCATAAGTTCGGCGTCGTCCGCGGGGGGCGACGGCGGAATGTGCAGCACCTGCAGGTGCTTGAGAACTGCGTCATCAATATAGTTGTGGCGAGGCGCCTTCTGGAAGATCGCGTCCTCAAGCTTCCACGGGAAGGGAATGCGCAACCGGGCAAAGGCGACGTGGCTTTGGTACCACACGGTGACCGGAGCTTCGCCGTTACTGTGCATGGTGACGCGACCGTTATTGTCGACTGTGGCGACGCCCTCGTCGCCGCTGTCATATTTGGCCCACCGGGTCACATCCGCCGTATGGCCGTCGGAGAAATATGCCGTCACCAGTAGTTGTTGCTCGGCGCCAGAACGCAGCGAAGCCTCCCCAGGCAACACTTCGATTTTGGTAACCCGCGCGTCGGAGTCCTTGGGCGCCGGCATTGCCTGGGCAAGCCATCCGGCAATTACTTTGAACTCTGGCGAGTCAACGGGAAATCGTCTTCCCCCGCCGTGCGGGATGGTGAGGGTGGGCTTTAGGAGGATCAGGCTGCGCGCCGGCTCCATCACTTCCGTGCGCCGAGCCAGCGCCTGGTGGGTGAGGGTGTAGTAATCCACCTCGGGATCGTAGCCGCGCAGGGTAAGCTTGAAGCCGTTCTTTCCCGCCGCTGCGCCATGACAGGGACCTGAGTTACAGCCCATCTTGGTCATGACCGGTAGCACATCGTTGCGAAAACTCCAGGCGGTTGCGGCCTCGAAGTCTTTGACGTTTACGGTGGCAACGGCTCGATGGCCCTGGAGCGTAGCAGTAATAGTCGCTTGCCCGTCACCCTGGGGAAGGGCGAAATGGTCTTTGTCGACGATTGCGACCCTGGGATTCGATACGGCTAAGGTGACCTGCGGGGTAAGCTCCTCCTGATGTCCGTCGGCAAAGGTTCCCTCCACCAGCAGCCGCTGGTTGTAGCGCGGCCCCATAATCGAGATCGACGAAGGCAGAATCTCAATCCTGGTGAGCCCAGCCAACGATTGCCCGGGGCGGACTGCTGCGGCAGTGGAGGCCTTGCGGGGCACCGGCTTCGACGCCGCCACCGCTTGAGGATGGGAAGCGCCGATCGCCTGGCTCTGGGCGGAGGCTTGAGAGGGCGTCTCAGCTAAAAACAGGCCGGCGCCAAGGAGAGTAAAGGCGCCCACCAGAGCAGTGACCAGAAGCGTCTTACGTGTCTTCATAGCCGTACCGTCCTTCGGTCACCGGACGCTCGGCCATTTCGCGATCGGTGCTCGCGCACAGTGTGGTTGGCGCAAGCAGTGAGACCAAGCCCAGTCACCCGAATCAAGCTCCCTGGAAAACGATTGCCCCCAACGGGCAATACTTTTCACTCCAAGTTCCTACACCGGTAATTCCCTGAATCAGCAACGCCTTAGATCAGCAAATCGTCAATCGGTTCAAAACCGTGGTCCACCACCCGCACTTCGCGGCCCTGCGGCGTCTTCAATATAGTGTCGATGGGAACACCAAGGCACTTATAAATGGTCGCCGCGATGTTGGGAGGCATGACCGGTTGATCTTTGGGCGCCGCCCCGATTGCGTCCGAGGAGCCGACCACCTGGCCACCCTTGATTCCGCCTCCCGCCATCACCACGGTCCAGCATTGCGGCCAGTGATCGCGTCCGCCGGCGGGATTGATGCGCGGGGTGCGGCCGAATTCACCGGTCGCCAGCACCATCGTACTGTCGAGCAAACCGGTCTTGCTTAAGTCTTCGAGCAAGGAGCTGTAACCGTTGTCAAACATCGGGCCGACCAGCTCGCTGTAGCAGCTAATGGGGCTAAAGGGTGCGGAGCCGTGGATGTCCCAGGTAATTTCGTTGAAGACGGTCTCGAACATGTTGAGCGTGACAAAGCGCACGCCTCTCTCCACCAGCCGCCGGGCCAGCAGGCATCCCTGGCCGAACCGGTTCATCCCGTAGCGCTTGCGGACGTCGTCAGGCTCCTGGGTCAGATCGAAGGCCTCGCGCGCCTTAGTCGAGGTCATCAGGGTATAGGCCTGATTAAAGGTTGCATCCATCAGCTTCGAGTCCTGGTTGTTCTCCTCGAAGTAGGCAACGGACTGGTCAATCATTTGGCGCCAGCTTCGCCGGCGATCCACGCGCACGGCGGAGATGTAATCGGGTGGCAGCAGATCCGGCACCTTGAAGTTGGGGTCAGCGGGATCGGCATTGAGGACGAATGGGTCGTAGCCCTTGCCCAGGAACCCGGCCGTATCGCCGTGAGGCAGGTTTCCGCCGAGCTGGCCGATAGTGTAGGGGAGCAAAACGTTGGGAGGCATGTCGCCCTTCGCGCCCTTTTCAAACCTGAGCACCGAGCCGTAGTTGGGGGACTCCAGGCCGCCCTGGAAGAGCCTTCCCGTCTGCATCATCTGGCAACCGGTATCATGCACTGCCGCTGCGGTATGGTACGCCGAACGCAGCAGCGCGAATTTATCCGCATGGGTCGCCATGCGGGGAAAGATTTCCGAAATCTCAATTCCGGAAACGTTGGTTTTGATCGGCTTGAACGGCCCGCGGATGGAAGCCGGCGCGTCTGGCTTCATATCCCACGTATCCAACTGGCTGGGACCGCCCACCAACATTAGATGGATACAGTTCACGTCTTTGCTGGGCGACACCGCACCCATCGCTTTGAGGCGGAAGAAATGGGGCATTGTCAGCCCCAGGAAGCCGAGTGACCCCGCGTGGAGAAAGTCTCGCCGGCTGACGCCGTCACAGAAATGAACTCGCTTGTCAGCGTCCAGTCGAAACATCGGAATCTCTCCCAACCGGGGCAATCGGGGGAAGTATCGAACCTTCTTCCCCAAGTCGTTCCTACACCGATGGAGGTACGTCCCGCACTATACTCTTTTGTCTCTATCACATGGAAGCTGGTGCGTTCAAACCAGCCTATCGCGCCGATCCGGAATCTGGGGAGTTAGGGGATGCGGCTCGCACCGGTCAACGCATGGAGAGAAGGCCTTGCGCTTTGGAACTATTCTCCTTTTCCAAGACCTCCGGTAGCCGGGCTCGCCCTGCTTTAGCCCGTGAAAGTCTGGTTTTCGTTTTGCCCAAGCGCCGCGGGAATTACCGAAAACTTTTCAAGGAACTTGGTAGCCAACCATCTTCCGAATTTCACAAGCATAAGAAAGTGCGGGCGGCCCTTTACGGGCTGCCCGCCCAGTTGACAAGGTTATTGACTACCTGGCCAGAGCAGGTTCTGGCCGCTCTGGGCTCTTCGCCGTTTCCGCCTTGGCGGCCACGCCAGCGTTCAACTTTGCCATCACTTGGTCGAGGTTGTACGAGGTCGGCTTTTGCCGCGGTGGGTATTTAACATAGTTGGCAATCTCCGACTGAACTAACGCCATCATTCCGTAAATCAGAAAGACGTGGTCAAAGACAAACTCGTAGTAGCTGTTGGAGTTGTGCTGGGCGCGCTCGAACGGGTCGCGACGCAGGTTAAACATAAGCGGGAGCCTCAGATCCACCAGGGGCTCCGACCAGACAGTCATCTGCTGCGCTCGCTGCTCTTGCAAAACCAGCTTCCAGTCGCCGTGCCGGATAGCCATCACTCCACCGTCGTCGCTGGCATAGAAGAAGGACTCTCTCGGGCTCTTCTCCACTTGGCCTGTCAGGTACGGCAGCATGTTGAGCCCGTCGATATGTACCCTGAAGGTCTTGCTCCCCACCTTGTAACCGTCGAGAAGCTTCGTGCTTACGTCTGGATCGCCCGCGATGGCCAGCAATGTCGGCAGCATGTCCTGAAGGCCGACGATTTCATTTGAGACCCAGCCAGCTTTGATCTTTCCAGGCCAGCGAATGAATGCCGGAACACGCCAGGCGTATGTTCGGTTGTTTCGTTGCCATGATCGATTTCCTTCCTGATTAGGTTCGCTGGTACGTTGAGTCTGTTTTGACGTTGCCGGCTCCAGCCTGAGAAAAACGCCTTGCCCGGCGAAATTTTCCGTTGAAGTGGCACATAACTAAGTCCGTGCGGCACTGACTGACTCCTCCTGCGGCGGATCCGTCGTAGCACGCAGCCCACTGAAAGGAGAGTGTGGCGCATTGTCGCCGTGACAGGCGCAAAACCTGAGGCCACTCCCACAGGGACATGGCTTCCGTCTGCGTTTCTTGTCTTCAGCCGCGATCAACGGCATCACTTCGGCGGGTGCGCGGTCATGCTGAAATAGTTCTGCCATCGTCCACATGGCGGGCCGGGTGTGAGTGAAAAATAAATTCAATCCCGCACACAGGTAGTTCTGGCCCGGCTCGCGGTCGACCGATACTACGAATCGATCCTTAGGGCAGCCCCCGTTACACAACTGCTTGACGTGACAACGCTGGCATTGCGCGGTAAGCAAGTCGCGCTTGTCGTCTCCGAACCTGCGCTGCGCGGGGGACGAAACGAGCTTCACTAAGTGGGTTTCGTGGATGTTACCCAGGCGATAAGCCGGCTCGACGAAATGATCGCAGGAGTACAGATCTCCGTTGTGTTCCAGCGCCGGCCCGTAACCGCAAGTAGGGGCGTGAATGCACAGCATATGGCGGCCAAAATAGGCTCCGAGCGTCACGTCGAAGAGCTGAACATACACCCGGCCCACATCGTGACGTACCCACTCCTCAAAGATATCCACCAGGAATCGGCCGTATTGTTCGCCTCCCACCGAGCGTTTCGTGACCAGGTTGCCGGATTGCGTGTAGAGCGGGCGCTTTCCGCCGGGTCGATCGCTCCAGTTCAGATTGGCGATCTGGATCGTCTCCGCCGTGGCGCGCTCAACGATGGGGATGAATTGCACCCACTCTGCATTCAGTTCGTCGCGAAAGAAGCGGTAGACCGAGCGGCCGTGTTTCTCGTTGGCGGCGTTGACCGTGCACAGGATGTTGAAATCGACGTGGTGTTTGCGCAGTTGCCGCCAACCCTTCATCACCCGGTCGAAGGTGCCTTGTCCGCCCCGATCCACCCGGTTGGCGTCGTGAATCTCACGCGGGCCATCGACGCTAAGCCCAACCAGAAAGTTGTGTTCCTTAAAGAAGGCGCACCATTCGTCGTCGAGGAGGATGCCGTTGGTCTGGAAGGTGTGTTGCACGACCTGGCCGGGTCGGCGGTGCTTGTCGACAAGCTCGACGGAGCGCCTGAAGAAGTCGAGCTTCATCAGCGTCGGCTCGCCGCCCTGCCATGCAACTGTTACCTGAGGCGTGCGGTGCGACTCCAGCAGTTGCTGGATGTAGGTTTCAAGCGTCGCCTCGGACATACGTTGTTTGTCATTCGGGTACAGTGCCTCTTTAGATAGGAAGAAGCAATACTTGCAGTCAATATTGCATGTGGATCCACTCGGCTTCGCCAGCAAGTGGAAGCAAGGCGGAGAATCCACTTGCCGATTATCGTCCGTCGTAAGAGTCACTTCTTATCTTCTTTCTCCTGCCGGGGGCGGTCAGGGGCACGGCGTTTTCTCTTGGGAGCACGACACCCGGAAACTTAGCGCGCCTGAGCCGGCTGTAATCGGAGAATAGGTGACTCACGATTCTCGGCAAGCCCTGCAGGGATTCCGTGCGACTGTTCCCATTAGGAGCGTTGCACGTGGCTTGCTGCCGTATCTGTGATGTGGGTCACGCATCTTTGACGAAGCGTTGCTTCTCGACCGATGCGTAGCTTTTTCACAACACAAAAGCTGTCACTTCTGACAGTTATCCAATTCACGCCTGAGGGTTCATAGTCATCGCGAACCTGTATTTGACGAGGGAGAACTCCAAATGAGTACCAACGACAATTTGCAGCGTTCAGTTCTACCAATCCCGGATATGCCGCGGATAGGTTTCACAACCTACGATGCCAAAGACCCTGAAACGAAATATCCGCCGATCAGGGATCTGCGCCCGCCGCAGGGTGCGCCCAATGTCTTGATCATCCTCATCGACGATGCAGGCTTCGGTTCCGCGAGTGCCTTTGGCGGACCTTGCCAGACACCGAATGCGGAGAAGCTGGCCGCAGTCGGCCTGCGGTACAACCGGTTCCACACAACGGCGTTGTGTTCACCAACGCGGCAAGCGCTATTGACGGGGCGCAACCACCATTCTGCCGGCATGGGCGGCATCACCGAGATTGCCACGGCTGCCCCGGGTTACAACTCCGTGCTACCCAATACCATGTCGCCGTTGGCGCAAACCCTAAAGCTCAACGGGTACTCCACGGCGCACTTCGGCAAGTGCCACGAAGTGCCGGTCTGGCAGGCGAGCCCAGTGGGGCCGTTCAACGCATGGCCCACGGGCGGCGGCGGCTTTGAGAAGTTCTATGGCTTCATCGGCGGCGAGGCGAACCAGTGGTACCCCACGCTCTACGACGGAACAACCGCGGTGGAACCGGCGAAGACGCCGGAAGAGGGCTATCACCTGGTCGACGACATGACCAACAAGGCCGTGGAATGGATTGAGCAGCAAAAGGCTCTACTGCCCGACAAACCGTTTTTCGTCTACTTTGCTCCCGGCGCCACCCACGCTCCTCACCACGTGCCCAAGGAATGGGCGGACAAGTACAAGGGCAAGTTCGACCAGGGCTGGGACAAGCTCCGTGAAGAGACCTTTGCCCGTCAGAAGGCGCTTGGGGTCATTCCGCCGGATTGCCAGCTTACCGCTCGGCACAAAGAGATCCCAGCGTGGGACGACCTGCCCGAAGCGCTCAAGCCAGTGTTGCGTCGCGAAATGGAGGTGTACGCGGGCTACATGGAGTATGTCGACAACCACGTCGGCCGCCTGTTCGAGCTCATTGAAAAGCTCGACATCGTTGATGACACCCTAGTGTATTACATCATCGGGGACAACGGCGCCTCGGCCGAAGGCACATTGAACGGCACCTATAACGAGATGCTCAACTTCAATGGCTTGTCTGCGCTCGAAACGCCGGAATTCCTGATGTCCCGGCTGGACAAGCTCGGCGGACCGGAATCCTACAACCACTACGCCGTTGGCTGGGCGCATGCGATGGATACACCCTACCAGTGGACCAAGCAGGTTGCCTCGCACTGGGGCGGAACGCGCAACGGAACCATCGTGCACTGGCCCACAGAAATTAAAGCCAAGGGCGAGATGCGGTGGCAGTTCTCCCACGTAATCGATGTCGCCCCCACGGTCCTGGAGGCGGCAGGACTACCGCAGCCGATCATCGTGAACGGTGTGCAGCAGCATCCGATCGAAGGCGTCAGCATGCTCTACTCGTTCAACGACGGTAAGGCCGCCGAGCAGCACGAGACACAGTACTTCGAGATGTTTGGCAACCGCGGCATCTACCACAAGGGTTGGACGGCGGTAACCCGGCACAAGACGCCCTGGCTGCTCATCGGCGAGAAAACACCCGCCTTCGACGATGACGTGTGGGAGCTCTACGACACTGAAAAAGACTGGAGCCAGGCCAATGACTTGTCCAAACAGATGCCCGACAAGCTTCACGAATTACAGCGCCTCTGGCTGATCGAGGCAGTCAAGTACAACGTATTGCCGATGGATGACGACCTCGCACGGCGCATGAACCCGGACGTCGCGGGCAGGCCAAAGCTGATCACGAGAGACACACAGATTCTCTTCGGTGGCATGAGCCGGTTGCTGGAGAACTGCGTCGTGAGTATCAAAAACAAATCCCACGCCGTCACCGCCGAGATTGTAGTACCAGCAACCGGCGCCCAGGGGGTGATCGTCGCCCAGGGTGCAAACATCGGAGGCTGGAGTCTGTATGCCAAGGACGGCAAGCTCAAGTACTGCTATAACCTCGGCGGCGTGCACCATTTCTACGTTGAAGCTGCCAGCCCCCTGCCCGCAGGACAGCACCAGGTGCGCATGGAGTTTGCCTACGCTGGTGGCGGCTTGGGCAACGGTGGCGCGGTGACCCTGTACACCGACGGCCAGAAGGTCGGAGAAGGAAACATCCCAATGACACTGGCGATGATCTTCTCGGCCGACGACGGATGCGATGTCGGGGTAGATACCGGATCACCGGTCTCCGAGGATTACGGCGCTCGCGGCAACGAATTCAATGGTGTGGTCAAGGGGGTACAGATTGCTATTGCTCAAGGTTCCGAAAGTGCCGATCACCTGGTTTCGCCGGAAGATGCTATTCGCCTGGCACTGCCACGGCAATAGCCGACTGTATTGATGCAATCCGGGCGATCGCAATCACGGCCGCCCGGGGAACTCCGATACCTCGAGCGCAAAGTCATTCAAGCTCAAGTGAGGGCGCCTTACAAAGGATGAATGGCAAACGTTGCGCGAGGAAATCGAGCAGAAACTCCAACAACTTCACGACGATGAGAGGGCGGATCTCGAACTGTTCGGCCAGACGCAAGAGCCGCGATCCTGAATCACGACTCCAGGTTCTCGAGAAGGGATTAACCACGGGCACTCAGAGTATGGGGATGGCGTGCCATCTTCGGCCTCTTAACTTTATCGTGGCGCTGTTTGCTGACAACGCGCGGGTGGGGCACAACCGATCAAAGAGTCCCACCGCCGCGTCTATTTCGACTGCGCTTCTGACGTCGTTCCTCCTGGCGGTGCCCGCTTTTGCTCAGGTTCGGGGCATCTATTCCCCCGGTTCCACGCTGACCGATGGTGGGACCGTTCCCGATCCCGGCCTTTCCTACTCCAACCAGTTTTGGTACGGCTACTCCGACGATTTGCAGGGGGCGTACGGCAATAAACTGCCCATCCAGAGCTCTGTCACCGTGTTAATAGACAACAACACCCTGGTCTACGTTCCTAAATTCAAATTCCTGCGTGCGCATCTGGAATTCTCATTAGACATAGCCGTGTCGAATGGCCGATTCGTGGCACACGATCCTTTTTCCGCGGAAACTAGTTCTGGCGAAACCGGCGCGGGCTTAACGAACACCACGATTGTTCCCTTCGAGTTGGGCTGGCATTCCAAACACGCCGACGTCCAGACGGGCTATAGCGTGTCCGTCCCCACGGGCCGCTATGTTCCCGGTGCCTCGAATAATATTTCGAGCGGTTTTTGGACCAATTCGTGGCAGGGGGGTGCGACGCTTTATCTGACGAAAAGCAAGAACACTCAAGTAAGCATGTTTGACACCTACGCATGGAACACCACGCAGCGAGGCACAGGCATTCACCCCGGGCAGAACGACTCCATCGACTACTCCCTGTCGCACATCTTTTCCCTGGATAAGGCTGGGAAATGGTCGTTGCAGGTTGGGCCGGCCGGCTACGGCCAATGGCAAACGACCAGGAATCAAGGGCAGAACCCAGTTCGCGAGACGATGACTTATGGCGTCGATGCGGTGGGATTCCTGATCAACCTGAATGCACCATTCAAAGCCCTTTATGTGGAATACACCACGATGTGGGAGTACGGAGCACGGAATACCTACCAGGGGCGCTCGATGACGCTCACCGCAGGCTTCAACTTCTAAGGTCCCCCACGGCCGCCGACTTGGATCACAACGAAGCAACCAGTCTCTCACTGCCGATGGCAGGAGCCTCACAAAGTCGCAGCCGGCACGCTCACGGACCTCGGCGAGATTTGGCCTGTAACAGCTCGCCGACAACAAAATGCCGGCTGGGTTGCTTGATGTTGTGGTGACGGATACCTTGGGCACACCAATACCGGGCCTCCGCTCAGAGTCCTTACTGTGCTGGACAATGGCAAGCCGAGCAGGATTCTCTCCCATAGGAAATCAAGCCCAACAGCAGCCTGAGCGCGGGCTGCTCAATTTCCTGAACTGAGTTAATGCAACTTTACTAATGACCATCCCGATCTGCATCTTGTGCCAACTCACTCTCAAGATCTTCGTCTGGCGGCATTTGCTGCTCTCTCATAGCCTGCCACAACATCCGACGAGTTGACTCCAACCTGGCGGCCAGCGGACGCGGAACATGTGGACCCAAACCAAAGGCTTCCGGGTGTTTTAGTACTTGCCCCAACTCCGCATACACTTCTTGAATTTGCCCTGGCATGGTCCGGCTCCTTCCTTCATGAATTAATCCTAGGCGGCTCAATGGAGAACTGGCTGTGATAAGGCGCACAGAAGGTAATGCAAGCAAAGCGGGGTCTGAGCGGCTGGAGTAGCCTTTAGAAGAGAGAGGGCTGTGTTTCGCGTCACAGCCTCATGCTCTTCCAATCCAGTAAAAGCGATGGTGAACCCCGGGGAGATTGAGATGCATGCGGAGAAAGCTACCTCACTTGTGGATCTATTGACGGAAAACATGTTGTTGCGGGCGGAAGTTGCGTCTCTAGCCGAAATTCTCGACGTCGCAGAGGAGACCGGCCAGCTTCCCGCTGATTGGCGGAGCCTCTTAAGAGAAGCTCGGCAAACGCAGACATATCGTGATGTTGCGGGGCAACATGAATCGCTCTTTAGAGAGCTCGAGAATGTCGCAGACAGAGCGGAAATTGAGGAACGACTGAAAACGGTTCGGTTAGCGAAACTAGTCAAATAAGATCTTGCTTCACTCACCGGGATTTAGGCAAGGCAAGTCTCAATTCCTCCACCTGCGCGACTCGCGCAGCCGTGCGTACAGCCGTGTCTGGGTTCAGGGAGATGGAATCAATTTCCTGGCCCACCAGCCATTCTGCAAACTCTGGAAAATCAGAGGGCGCCTGGCCGCAAATGCCGATCGGCTTGCCGGCCGCATGGGCCGCTGTGATCGCCCGCTCGATCATCCAGCGCACCGCCGCGTTGTTTTCATCGAAAAGATGCGCAACCACCGCGGAGTCGCGATCGAGGCCCAGAGTGAGTTGAGTCAAATCGTTCGATCCAATGGAATATCCATCGAATACCTTGAGAAACTGCTCGGCCAGGACAACATTTGCTGGAATCTCGCACATCGCGTAGACCTCCAGGCCCAGTTCGCCCTGCTTTAGCCCGTTTTGGGCCATCTTGCTGATAACCTTCTTCGCCTCCTCGACTGTGCGGCAGAAAGGAACCATTACTTTCACGTTCGATAGGCCGAAGCTTGACCTTACACGTGCAAGTGCCGCGCACTCCAGGGCAAATCCCGGTGCATACCGGTCATCGTAGTACCTGGATGCCCCACGGAAACCAATCATCGGATTCTCTTCATGCTGTTCGAATTCAGCACCGCCAAGTAAATTGGCGTATTCATTTGTCTTGAAATCGCTCAAACGAACAATCACCGGCCGCGGATAAAAGGCGGCGGCAATTCTGCCAACACCCTCACTGAGGTTGCGAATAAAGAACTCTTTCCCATCTTCGGCTCCAATTCGATCACGAATCTGACTCACAACTTTTGCATCGTGGACGGTCGCCAGGTTGGCCAGCGCCATGGGGTGGATACCGATGTGATTGGTGATGATGAACTCGATACGAGCCAGTCCCACGCCTTCATTAGGAATGCCAGCGAAATCGAAGGCCCTTTCAGGATCGCCGACGATCAACATGATCTTCGTCCGCGTCTTGGGAATGGAGGTCTCCGATAGTGTCTCGACGTGATACGGCACCAGCCCCTGGTACACGCGTCCCTCACTGCCTTCAGCGCAACAGACTGTCGCCTCCTGCCCTGTCTGCAGGATTTGCGTGGCATTGCCTGTGCCAACAATGCAGGGAATTCCAAACTCACGTGACACAATTGCAGCATGGGCGGTCCGTCCGCCTTGATCGGTAACGATACCGGCAACACGGCGCATCACCGGTTCCCAGTCGGGGTCGGTGCTGCTTGCAACCAGAATCTCGCCGGCCTGCACCTCCTGGAGCCTGCTAATCTCGGTCACGACGTGAAGCTTACCGCTGCCAATCTTTTCCCCGACTGCCTGTCCTTTAACCAGAACCGCACCGGGGGCGGCGCTAAGACGAAAAACCTGAGCCGCGTGTGAATGGGCTTCGGTTGAATGGACTGTTTCCGGTCTTGCCTGCACGATATAGAGCTTTCCTGTTATTCCATCTTTGGCCCACTCAAGGTCCATCGGTCGAGGATGTCCGGCAAGCTCAGAGTAGTGTTCCTCCACGAGACAAGCCCAGTTTGCCAGCTCAAGTACTTCATCGTCCGTCAGGCAAAAGCGACCACGCTCCTCCGGCGGAACGGCTTCACTCCGTGTTGTCCGGGTACCATCGCCATAAATCAGGCGGATTTGCTTTGACCCTAACTGGCGGCCAATAATGGCGCGGAAGCCTTGCCTCAGTGTCGGCTTGAAGACCGTCCACTCATCCGGAGTAACCACTCCCTGTACGACAAATTCCCCAAGTCCATACGCTCCACTGATGGTGACAGCATCGCGAAAACCGGACTCTGTGTCCAACGTGAACATAACTCCAGAACAGGCCTTGTCGGAGCGCACCATCGGCATTATGCCCACAGACAAAGCTACCTTTAACTGAGAATAGCCCTGGCGGGCACGATAGCTGATTGCGCGGTCGGTGAACAAAGAAGCAATGCATTGATGGACGGCCCGCATCATTGCCTCTTCACCACGAACGTTCAGGAAGGTTTCTGCCGCTCCCGCAAAGGAGGCCTCAGGCAGATCTTCCGCGCTTGCGGATGACCGAACCGCAAGCGCAGGTTCGTATCCCAGTCGTTGAATCAAGGCATGATAGCCATCGAGGATGCTGGTACGCAGCTCTTCCGGCAACGGTGTTTGCAAAATCAAGGAACGAGCCATATGGCCGGCAAGCGCGAGCTTATCCAGATCTTCAGCATTCAAGCTGACGAATAGAGCCTCTAGCTTTTGCCTCAAACCGTTTTCATCAAGCATTCGCCAGTATGCCCCGGTTGTCACCGCAAATCCGTCCAGTACGCCAACCCCTCGTTTGCTCAAAGCACAATACAGCTCTCCCAGCGATGCGTTCTTCCCTCCAACCAGGGCAACGTCGGCCATCCGAATCTGGGAGAAGTCACGCGTATAGTTTGATGGCATTTGGGACCTCCACAGAAGACACGGCCCTGTGCAGTTAGAGGCGTCTTCTTTTTCTGTGCTTCTCAAGCGCTGCCGAGTGGTGCTCTATCACTTCCAACACACTCAATCATCCGCTCGCTGGACTTTACCTCCGGGTTTCCCGGATAGATGTGATGAACATCACCGCACCTTTACCTGGCGGGTCCGGTCACAGTTGATCTACCTGGTTATCCGAGCGTCAGGATAGCGGGACGAATGGGTATTCTCACGCGAGAATGCGGCATCGAGGGCAAGCAGATTTCTGTTGGTTCCACTGCTTAGTCTCATTGCGAACGCGTCGCCGCTTGCCTGGCTAGGAAGCCCCTACTGGTTTGCTCCGATAGCCCTGCAGCACCTGGATGTAGTTGGCTCGCTCGAAGGCGGTCGGATCCGCGATGTTGCGCTGGCTCAAGCGTCCACGAAGACGATCGAGAGTCTCAAGCTCGCGTGCGCCAAGCCACCCCTTGAGGCCATCAAGCAAAACCTTCATGTGGCCAACTCCATACCTCAGAAGCGCAGAGCTGGTCATCACGACATCGGCGCCCGCCAGCAAATACTTTATGACTTCGTCGGCGCTCTCGACGCCGGTGCTAGCGGCGAGCGACGCGCTGGTCCGCCCTGCCAGGAGCGCAACCCAAAGCAGTGGCAGGCGAATCTCGGCTGCAGTGCTGAGCTCAAGACTGGGCGACAACGTGAGCCGGGTGAGATCGATATCCGGTTGGTAAAAGCGATTGAACAGCACCAGTCCATCTGCACCGGCTTCGACCAACTGGCAGGCCATGTGGCCCACAGCACTGAAATAGGGGTTCAGCTTGACTGCGACCGGAATCGTTACGGCCCGCTTCACGGCTTTCAAAATGGAGGTGTAGCGTTGCTCGACCTGGTGTCCTCGCATGTCGAGTTCGGCAGGAATGAAATAGATGTTGAGTTCCAGCGCATCGGCTCCCGCCTGCTCAATCTCCCGCGCATAGTTAATCCAACCGTGATCGGTAATGCCGTTGAGGCTGGCCACAATCGGAATATCGACCGCTTCGACTGCACGATGAAGAATCTCGAGATAACGCCTGGGATCGGTGCCATAAGAAGCAGTCGAAGGAAAATAGGTCAACGCTTCTGAATAGCTGTCGATGCCAGTCGTTGTTAGACGATCAATCAGCTGATTCTCGTGTTCAATCTGTTCTTCAAAGATCGAGGGCAACACAACCGCCCCAGCACCGAGATCCTCAAGCTGCCGGATATTGTCTACATCCCCGGTCAAGGGGCTGGCTCCGGCCACCAGCGGGCTCTTTAGACTGAGACCCAGATAGCGCGTTGTAAGATCCATGTCGACCTCTCTCCTTCAGTGGCCGCTCTTGGTGACTTCCAGAGATTTCGCTACAGCCGCCGTTACTTGCGCTGGTGTCGGGCCGCTGCCAAGCTTTGCGAATTCCTCATAGGTGCGATACTTTTCCGTGACGTCCGCTTGCGCCCGGCGCAAGAGTTCCCCAGCCTCGACCGGCCGCGACAAGGCGAGAGACTGGTAGCGGAGCTCGTTATAGGCATACTCCTTAAACGGAATCGTCGGCCGGGAAGAGTCGAGCCGGAACGGACTCTCTCCCACTTTGCGCATGTCCGGATCGTAGCGGAAGAGTGGCCAGTAGCCGCTGGCTACAGCCAGGTCCTGTTGTTTCATGCCATATCTCATGTCGATGCCGTGGGCGATGCAATGGCTATAAGCAAGAATCAAAGACGGACCTTCATATGCCTCCGCCTCACGGAATGCCTGCAAGGTCTGCTGCGGGTTGGCGCCCATGGCCACCTGTGCCACGTAAACATTGCCATAAGCGATGGCCTGCAGAGCCAGGTCTTTACGTGCCACTCGCTTGCCGGCAGCAGCGAACTTGGCGACTGCGCCCAGCGGTGTCGCCTTGGAGGCCTGGCCGCCCGTGTTTGAATAGACTTCTGTGTCAAGCACCAGAACATTCACGTTGCGGCCGGTCGCCAGTACGTGGTCGAGCCCGCCATAGCCGATATCGTATGCCCAGCCATCGCCCCCTACGATCCATATGCTCCGCCGAATCAGGTGATCGACGACGGAGAGAAGGTCACGGGCTGCGTCGTTGCGATCGGCTAGCTTGAGCAGCTTGGTCTTGATTTCCGCTACGCGAATGCGTTGCACCCGGATCTCGGATTCCTGGACCTGCGGCGCAGTCAGTACCTCGTTGACGAATGCTTCACCGAATGCAGATGAAAGGGATTTGAGCCGGGCGGTTGCGAGGTCATAGTGCTTATCGGCAGCCAGCCGGAAGCCAAGCCCGAACTCGGCGTCGTCCTCGAATAGAGAGTTCGACCATGCCGGACCGTGGCCCTCCTGGTTTTTGCTCCACGGGGTGACAGGCAGATTGCCTCCGTAAATCGACGAACAGCCGGTCGCATTGGCAACCATCATCCGATCGCCGAATAGCTGGGAGAGAAGCTTGAGGTAGGGCGTCTCGCCACAACCTGCGCAGGCGCCGGGAAACTCAAATAGCGGCTCAAGAAATTGGAGGCCGCGCACATTAGCGAAATCCACGCGCGCACGATCGTTGACCGGAAGACGCTCGAAGAATGAGATGTTCGCGCGCTCCGCGTTAACCAAAGGTGCTTTAGGCTCGAGGTTGATAGCCTTGATACCAGGATCGATGGCGCTGAGTGCTGGACAGGTTTCCACGCAAAGTCCGCACCCGGTGCAATCCTCGACGTAGAACTGTAAAGTGAAGCGCACATCAGGATATCCGCGAGCGTTGACCGGCGCTGATTTGAAGGTTGGCGGCGCGCCCTGCGACCGGGACTCATCGTAATACTTGGCGCGGATAACGCTGTGGGGACAGACAAAGCTGCATTGACCGCATTGAACGCAAAGATCTGTTCGCCACACCGGCACTTCGTCGGCGATATTCCGTTTTTCCCACGCGGCCGTGCCGGAAGGAAAGGTGCCGTCTACCGGCATCAGGCTCACCGGTATCTCATCCCCTCGGCCTTCGAACATCCTCGCTGTCACGAGACGAACGAACTCGGGTGCGTTCGCAGGCACAGCAGCCGGCCGGTCGAACTGGCTGGCCGCCTCGGCGGGCACCATAACCTGGTGCAGCCGTGACAACGTATCGTCAACGGCCTTGAAATTCTGCTGCACCACCGCATCGCCCTTCGCTCCGTAGGTCTTGCGAATGGATGCCTTGATCTGGTTAATCGCCTGCTCGCGCGGCAACACGCACGACAGAGCGAAGAAGCAGGTCTGGAGCACGGTATTGGTATGGCTCTTGAGCCCGACCTCCTGCGCGACCCTGGTCGCATCGATCACGAAGAATTTGAGCTTCTTGTCGATGATCTGTTGTTGCACCGAGCGGGGCATGTGATCCCAAACCGTATCCGGACCGTAAGGGCTATTGAGGAGGAAAGTGGCGCCGGCCCCGGCGAGTCGCAAAACGTCCTGGCGCTCGAGGAAGTGGAACTGATGGCAGCCGAGGAAATTGGCCGAGTTGATGAGATAAGGAGAGCGGATCGGACGCGGCCCAAAGCGGAGATGTGAAATTGTCTGGGCACCGGATTTGTGCGAATCATAAACGAAGTAGCCCTGGGCATAGAGCCCGGCGTCTTCGGCGATGATCTTCACGCTGTTCTTATTTGCGCTCACAGTGCCATCCGAACCCAAACCGTAGAAGACCGCCTGTACAACGTCGCGCGGGTTGATGGAATAGCTTGGATCGACCTCGAGGCTGCTGTGCGAAACATCATCGTTGATGCCGACAGTGAAGCTGTTCCTGGGGTCTGGCTTTTTTACCTCGTCGAATACAGCCTTAGCCATACCTGGATTGAAGTCTTTCGACGATAGCCCGTAGCGGCCACCGATGACCCTGGGCATGGTCAACCGCTGGTTGCCCGAAACGGCCTGGGCAAGCGATTCGACGACATCAAGATAGAGCGGTTCTCCGGTAGCTCCGGGCTCCTTGGTTTGCTCGAGCACGGCAATCGCGCGGCAGGTTGCAGGCAGGGCGGCGAGGAAATGCGACGCCGAAAACGGCCGGAAGAGACGCACCTGAAGTACGCCAACTTTCTTGCCCTCCTGTTGAAGAGCCATTGCGGTCTCGCGCGCAGTGTCGGCGCCGGAACCCATCAGGATGACCACACGTTCGGCGTCTTGCGGGCCTTGGTATTCGAAGAGACGATACTTCCGCCCAGTCAACGCAGCGAAATCATCCATCGTTGACTGCACAATGGCAGGCAGCCTGGCGTAAAACGGGCTCGCCGCCTCGCGCGCCTGAAAGAACGTATCTGGGTTTTGCGCCGTGCCACGGATAAAGGGATGCTCAGGGTTGAGCGCGCGCGCGCGATGGGCATGCACCAGTTGGTCATCGATCATTGCCCGAATTTCGGGGTCGGTCAGCTTGATGACCGTATTGATCTCGTGAGAGGTACGGAAGCCATCGAAGAAGTGGAGGAACGGAACTCTCGAACGAAGGGTCGCAGCGTGGGCGATAAGCGCCGAATCGTGGGCTTCCTGGACAGAGCCGGAGGACAACATGGCAAAGCCCGTTGTTCGCGTCGCCATTACGTCGGAATGGTCGCCGAAAATCGACAGCGCCTGCGTGGCGACCGCCCGAGCGGCAATATGAAAGACAGTCGATGTCAGCTCTCCTGCGATCTTGAACATATTGGGGATCATCAGCAAGAGGCCCTGTGACGAAGTGAAGGTCGTTGTCAGCGCGCCGGCCTGGAGAGCGCCGTGCACCGCTCCGGCGGCTCCCCCTTCGCTTTGCATCTCCTGGACGACAGGGACGTTGCCCCAGATGTTCCTGATTCCGGCGGACGCCCATTCGTCGGCCATTTCTGCCATGGTCGAGGAGGGCGTGATGGGAAAGATCGCGCACACCTCGTTAACCCGGTAAGCGACATAGGCCACGGCCGTGTTGCCGTCCATGGTTGTGGAGTTGTTAACCATTTCGCTCACTGCCCTGTTGTTCAGCTACCATCTCGATGGCGTGGCAGGGGCACTGCTCGAAGCAGACGGCACAACCGGTGCAGTTCGCGTAATTGAACTCATAACGACGACCCGGTCCGAGTTTGATGATCGCGTCCTCGGGACAGGCAGCATAACAGTTGTCGCATTCATAGCAATTGCCGCAGGAGAGACATCGCTGTGCCTCGTAGCGCGCCTGCTGTTCCGTGAGGCCTGCGACCACCTCTGCAAAGCCGCCAGCCCGCTCCGCCGCGTCCAGCGTCTCCTGAGGGCTCGGCTCCGCATCGCTGTAGACCGGTAGATGAAGCATATGAAAGGTCACGAGCGGGTGCTTCATCGGGGGCTGATAGCGCTCACCGCGCAGCCACGCATCCATATGTCGCGCGGCATGCTTCCCATGGCCAACCGAGATGGTAACCGTCCGGTCGCCAGGAACCATATCACCACCTGCGAAAATTCCGGGATGCCCTGTCATCATGTCCGGGCCAACCTTTACCACCCCATCTTCCGCAAACTGAATTCCGGGTATCTGTCGAAGAAATCCGCTATCCGTCTCCTGACCAAGCGCTAATATGATCGCGTCAGCTTTGAGCGTTTCGAACCGGCCTGTAGGCCGGGGCCGTCCGTTAGCGTCGAGCTCCATCATCTCGACGGTAAGGTTTGGACCGATAATTTCTTTGATGGTGGTTAACCATTTGATCTTGACGCCCTCTTCGACAGCCTCATCCGCTTCGAAAGCGCGCGCGGCCATGTGTGCGCGATCGCGGCGATAGAGGATAAGCGCTTCCTCCGCACCCAGGCGCTTGGCGGTGCGCGCGGCGTCCATCGCCGTGTTTCCCCCGCCGTAGACGACGACCCTGCGCCCGAGACGTGGTGGCTCTCCTGCCTCTATGTCGTGCAACAGTGAAATGGCGTCCAGTATCCGTCCTGCATCCCGGGCTGGGATATCGACATGCTTGCCCAGACCGGCCCCGATCGCAATGAACACGGCGTCAAAGTTGCCTGACGACTTTTCCGCAAGCACGTCGTCAACCTTGTGGTTGGTCACCATGTTGACGCCCATGGCCTCGATGCGTTGAATTTCCTCCATGAGACTCTCGCGCGGCAATCGGAAGGCCGGGATGCCAAAATGCATCAAGCCCCCCGGCAGCGGGCCGGCCTCGTGTATCTCAACTGTGTGTCCCATGCGCGCAAGGTGGTAAGCGGCTGATAAACCGCTCGGGCCGGCACCGATCACAAGAACTCGCTTTCCGGTTGGCGCACCCTCAACCTTCAACGGCCACTTCTTCTTGGCCGCGAGGTCGCCGAGAAAGCGTTCGACAGCATGGATGCTTACTGTCGCGTCCAGTTCGGCACGGTTACAGGCGCCTTCGCAGGGGTGATAGCAAACTCTGCCATGCACAGCCGGCAATGGGTTGTCATGTACCAGGGCTTCCCATGCCTGGCGGTACTTGCCCGCTTGGGCCAGGTCGAGCCACGCTTGAATGTTCTCCCCGGCCGGGCAAGCGTTGTTGCAGGGTGGCAGCAAATCAACGTAGACCGGACGCCGGTAGCGAACAGGGCCGCTGCCTTTACACTGCGTCAGATCAATGACTGGCGTCATATCACGCGGTCCGGCAATCATTGCCACAGCCTCCGCAGTGCCAGGCTCAGCCTGGGTTAAATGGACGGTCGCGCGTCTGAAGTCACGACTCGGTAAGAGACCAGCTGTGTTCAACAGGGTCGGCCGAAGCACACCGGCCGCTGATCTCCTCGATGTGGATGCAATAGAACGTTGTGATATCGCGGTCGAAATCTCGCCGGGTCTGAGCGGCCGCAACCCCAGTTTGCCACCACAAAGACCTGGCCTTCTCCAGCATGGATTGGGCCTTTTGCCTCCGCTCTAAGTATTCGGGGATGTCGGGAAATTCCTCGTAACGTCCGCGAACGATAACACTCGACCACTTGGTATGGCTCACTACTTCATCGGCTTCCACGCATACCAGAGGATTCAAGCGCATCCATGCGATTTTCTGGCCCATGGTCGCAAACCCATAGAGGTGGCCGTGATCGGAAGCAAAGTACATCGGTGCAATGTATGGCTGATTGTCGCGAGCGCAGGCAATCCGTCCGAAACCCAGTCGTGCCAGCAACTCCTCACATTCCTGGTGACTCATCTCTCTCACAAGCATGGCAAAAAACTCCTTACAGGACGGTTCGCAACTGAAACACGGTCACGAATGTACTCGACAAGACTGTAAGGGCTGGTTCCATGTTTGCATGTGATCCTTATCACTTCGAAACCAGAATCTCTCATTTGCAGGCGAGCGTGATCGATGCAGCCTGGTCTACATTGTGCTGGGCTGGATTTGCTCTTCGAGCTTTTCTAGTTTGTCTCTCATGTGCCCGTACTCGATCGTGGCCGAGATGATCCGATTCAAGTCATGGGCCGTTTCAGCGTTCTCATCGAGGTAATCGGAATAGTATCCGGAAACAGGGCGAGCCTGATTCTTACTGAGGTGGTTGATCGCAGCAGTTGTGTTTTCGGCGAGCTCGCGCAATAAAGGTACCACCCGGTCGATCCCCTTTTGCTGCCACGTCGAGGCCTCGCTTCGTTCGGCCTGGAGCTTGGCGATGGTGTGGCCCAATTGATTCACATGTTCTTTGACCGACTCGAGCAGAGCGGCATGTGTTTGCCACGTGGCGTCGTTGTGCAGCAAGCTTTGCATCTGGTCCGCGTCGTAGTCCAGGGACGCAGATTGCTGTGCGGCCAGCGAGAGGAGGGCGCGGACATCCTGATTTTCAGCATTCTGAATTGCCATAGCCCGGTTAACAATCATCAAGGAAACTGGTAGAAGCATCAACGCCAACACATGGCGCCGAACGACTGTGAAGAGGATACTCATATCGATTCTCCAATTGGAGAGTTGTCTACTCGCACTTAGTTGTGGCCTGTTTAGCAGGCCAGGACAAAATTGGGGGAGCCTTGAACCACGTAGTTATTTTTGAGGGGTGCATAACTCCCAGGAACTTAAGCGCTAGAGCGATATTGCCTTTCCCTTCGCTGCGACGATCGAACTGCTGCAGCCAGGATCTGTAGCGTATGAACTATGGCAGAGGTTACGTAGTTTCGCTGTGATGACCGTCACCGCCCTCTATGCCCGCTTCCGAGGTCGGCATTTAAGACGAAAGGGTCGTAGCCCTTGCCCAGGAAGCCGGCCGTATCGCCATGAGGCAGGTTTCCGCCGAGCTGGCCGATAGTGCAGGGGAACGTTGCGCAGTTCGATGGCGATTGCCGAGTTTGCGATTTTAACGGTACTTCTGTTGTGCGCCGGACTTCTCATCCGCAGCTTTCTGACCCTGGACAACGTACCCGCAGGATTTGATGCTCGGCCAAATTTACTTTATGTGAAACCCCAATGCGGACAGGAATCGGCGTCGGCAGAGATATTCGGTGTGTAGTTCCTCGCGCCCGTTGCCCGTCAATAAACTCAGAAGACAAGTTTGAATGCCCGCGTGAGTAGTTCATCGAGCGGCATGATCGTCAGCAATAACGGGACGAAGGGGGCTATCGTTAGAACGAAGAGCAGAATTATTTCATCGATCGCGATGGGTACCGGGCGCATTTCGCGAGCAGCCGAAAAACTATTGCCCAGATCAGCCAGCGACTGGATGTCGCCGCTCCCCAACGCTCGTTCGTCGTTGACTTTGCCTTGCAGCCATTTTTGATCGAAATCCATCACATACGAGGAAGCAAAAGCGCCATATTTCTCCAGGCCCCTGAGTTTGGCGCCTATAAGTTTTGTTGTGAACGACAAGAGCGGAGCCACTGCCGCAACAATGGAGAAGACGGAAAAGCCAATAATCGTCGGCTCTGAAGCCATCAGCTTTCCGCCGTCGTAAAGGACGCGGCTTGCGATTTGCCCCGCAAGCAATGCGCTATGAGCGAACAACAGCGGCGCGAAGGCCAGGCTGGTTTCGCCCAGAAAGCCGAGCCCGCCTGCCCCATCCGGGTGTAAGACCGGCAACTGAAGCGTGAGATGCGAGACCCGAAGCAGAAACCAGAACCAGATCAGGTACCGCACATACCAACGCAACAGGATGAACTGGAAGAGCGGTACGCTCACGAAGGCAAACCAATATCCGGCCATCGTCAAGTGCAGCTGGCCCCCTTGCGAGTATGCGTACCAGCTGGCAATATCCGGCGCAATCTGAAGCCGCCAGGTCCACCTGCCGGCGGTAAACACCAGGACGAAAAGCGCAATCTCAGCAGCGACTGAGTTGTGAATACGCGTAGCGGAGTTGACCGCAGCGTAAAACTTCGGCAGTTCTTCCGGGCTGACAACTTGCCGTTCGACAAAGTTCCTTAGCACAGGCCCGATGCGTTCACGAACAATCACCTCAGACAGGAGCAGCACTGGCAGGGAAACTAAAAACCGCACGTGCGTCTCAATATCGTGAAGGAAGAAAAGCTTTACTCCTCCCAGGAAGTGACCTTGCGCCAGGGACAACAGCGCTAGCGGCACCCAACATATGACGATCGATATTGCGGCCAAACGACGCAGCAGCTGCTGCCTGGAACCTGCCAGGTGTGACCGCCGGAGCATCCGATACAGCGGACCGCCAAGGACCACGGAGAAATCGGGTGGCTCTTGCAATGGTGCAGGGTTAGCCAAAGTTGACCTTCACTTTCAGTAACGCTTCGCCGAAGCGGCTCGTGTCGATCTCGTTCTTTCTTATAACAGACAACAAGAGCCCGCGTGGGGGTATGATTCGGGTTGCAGCCGGATAATCTTGTGAGCCTATTTCGGTCATTCCATCCGCGATCGCGGGAAGCCTTGATGAGCCTCCGGCCAGCCTCATCGCGGAGCATTATGCAGACAAGCCTGAAAATCACGCGGAAGACCGCGCTCCCGGATCTCCTCGCGGGCATAACTTGCGCTCTATCCTATGTCCCTCAGGGAATGGGATACGCAGTCGTGGCAGGAGTCAGCCCTGCATACGGGCTCTACACCGGTGTTTTCGCGCCCCTCATCGGTACACTCCTTGCAGGCTCTTCTCTCATGGTCATCACGGTGACCAACGAGCTTGCCGTGCCCACCGCCGGCATCCTCGCCGGTCTAGTCCCCCAAGTCTCTACACGATCTTTATTTACTCTAACCCTGCTCATTGGCCTTATCCAGCTCATCTTGGGCCTGTTGAAACTGGGAAGCCTGACCCGATTCATCTCCAACTGCGTAATGACAGGCTTCATCAGCGGGGTGGCAGTTCTACTAGTGTTTGGCCAGTTACAGAAGCTCACCGGCTACGCCGGAGGGCCATCTGGCAATGTCTTCGTGAAGACTTGGGATTGGCTCCTTCACTTGAATCGCATCGACTGGCGGACGACACTTGTAGGGCTGATGACGATCGCCGCCATCATGCTGTTCCAGCGGACCAGATGGAAGGCTATTGCATTCGTCCTGGCGCTTGTGATCGTAACCGTTCTCGTTTCACTGTTGCATTGGAACTCGGTACAGCTTGTCGGGGCAATCTCCAGGATCCCACGTGGGTTGCCCACTCCGGTCCTGCCGGACTTTCGCATAGCGCCGCAACTACTTCTGGATGCGCTCTCGCTGGCAATCCTGGGGCTGAGCATCGCATCCGGCGTTTCCCAGGCTTATCCGGAATCAGACGGCAGCATACCTGACCCCTCCCGCGACTTTATGGCGCAGGGCGCGGCAAATGTCGTGGGAGGGTTCTTTCAAGGCATGCCATGCGGAGGTTCAATATCCCGTACTGCCACCAGCGTCTCCGCAGGTGCAAAGACCCGATGGGCAAACATTTTCGCGGGACTCACTCTGGCGTTCTTCCTGCTGACCATCGGCCGTGTCGCGGAGAACATCCCCATGGCGGCCCTCGCCGGATTGCTCGTTTACATCGGCTTCAGCGTGATACGGCCCCATCGCATTGCTCGGGTTTGGAACACGTATGCGGCAGAGCGTGCCGCCATGGTGGCCACCTTCGCCCTGACTTTGTTGATTCCGTTGCATTGGGCAATTTTCGCCGGTGTCGCGTTAACGCTGCTTCTGTACCTGTACTCCTCCTCCAGCCAGGTACGGCTGGTACGGATAGTGCCCACGGCGGATGGCGGATTTCAAGAGCAGGCTGCACCGGTTCGGCTGTCGAGCAACGAGGTCACGGCTCTGCACGCCCATGGAAACGCCTTCTTCGCTGCGATCGCTCGACTGGAAGCCCTTCTCCCCGCCGTCGAGGGGGCCAGCAACGCTGTTGTCATCTTTGGCTTGCGCGGACGGGAATCCATCACCACGAGTGGCATCATCATGTTGGAACGATACGCTCGCAAGCTCCAGGCAGGAGAAAACAAACTCATGCTGGTTGGAGTCGAACCGCACGTGCGGCGCGAGTTCGACCGCACGGGAGTCACAAGTTTAGTAGGCGAGGAAAACATCTTCGCCTCGTCCTCAAGCCTCGGAGGTCCACTGCGCGAGGCTCTGAGGGCGGCGAACAAATGGGTCACGCGGAAGACCGAAATATCCAAAATGACTGATGACTCCGCGACGTCAATCCTCTAGATGAGCAACAGAAGAAGTGAATACCCGATCGCTCCCAGGCAGAACCACCAGAAGCGTCCCTCTTTCTCGGTCGGTAATTCCATAACCATGCTGTTGATGACCACGCCCCCGGAGTTGAATCCGAGCAGTGTCGCCAGCATCTCCTCCGACATGGAGGTGAAGATTCCCGCGCCTCCCCCGGCCAGCACGGCGGCTGCCAGTAGCCATCTTCCACTGTGGTCGTACGTGGAACCGTACTCACGCTCTAATGAGTGGTTCACGGCTAGAAAATGCAGGGCCATCGCGATCAGATAGAGAACCGTGGGTAAGGTACGCTGATGAACCATCAGGTAACCGACCAGGGCGCCGTAGGCGGCAAACCCACCCAATCGAAGCCTGTAAGTCAATCCGGCAGCTGGTTCTTGCCCTCTGCCACGTGCGGCAGAGGGCGAAACCATATTCTCCAGACCGTAGAAAATCAAGAACCCCATCAGGGCGGCCGTGTAAACGCGGTGCTCTGGGAATGGCAATCCGCGGCCAACAGTTACCCTCGTGAAAACGTCCTGAGCCTCGCTCATTTCTGGCAGAGCCCGGAGAAAGACATAGGCTACCGAAACGCCTGCCGCTGCGGATAACACCCGCCGCGGAGCGCCCGAAAGTGGCCTTCGCAGATACCTGCCGAAAACAAAAGTGCAAGCAAGTATGCAAATTGACGCGAGTTCAATGATCAGGCTATTCATGAAGGCGCGCGCGAGCAAAACACCTGTCGTCAACAGTAGCAGCTCAGGAAAGCCCGTAGCCCCATGAGTAAGGTGATGTATGCCTGTCTGTGCCAGGTCCGCGTTCTGATTGCGGGAGCTATGGTGTTTTCCCAGTGCCCGGCAGCCGATTTCGACTGCCGGGCCCGAGGATACCTACTGCCGTGCCATAGCGATGCGGATAGCTTCCTCCGGCGAGACCAGGTGATCAAGGCTCTCAGCATCTTTAGCAATGGCGAGTTGAACGCCCTTGATTTGACCAGAGAACTCGTTCCCGCGCGCCCCATAGTCCGGTGAGACAGGAGATCCGGTGTCCACCCCCACGTCGCAACCATCATCAGCAGAGAAAACCATGGCCGCTGTGGCGCCGATCTTGCCCTCGCCTACTTTTTTCCCATCCACGTACAAGGACGCAGTGCCGCCCTTGCCCAGGCCACCCCCATCGTAGGCAAACTCCATGCGTACCTGGTGCTCACCCGGAGGCAACGCGTCCTTTGATTCGGCGTAGAACTGCTGAATCCCGAGCAGGTTGTAACAGTATTTGAGCTTACCGCCCTTGGCATAGAGGCTCCAGCCCCCAATGTTGCCGCCTTGGGCTATGATCACGCCCTCAGCCCCGGTGGTGGGTACGACGATCTCAGCGGTCACCGAATGCGACTTGTTCTTAAGGTTGAGAACCGAGTTTTCCGAGAGACGCCCCATGCTGCCAAAGAGAATTTGCGAGTTCCCCTTGATCAGCACCGGCCGCCCCGCCAGATCTGAGTTTATTCGGGCACCGATGTTGTCATCGAGGGGCAGTACGTTGTTTCGCACCGCCTCGATGAGCCAGAGACGCTGCAGTTCATGCAGTTTTTCAGGCATCTGCTTGGCCAGGTTGTTTGCCTGACTCCAGTCTTTGTTGGTGTCGTAGAGCTCCCAGACGTCGTCGTCGAAGGCCGGGGTTTTCTCACCCTGGAGTATCCACGGCGTCTTGTGTCGCGTCACCGCCGTCCAGCCTTTGTGATAGATGCCGCGGTTGCCGAACATCTCGAAGTACTGGGTCTCATGCTGCTCGGCAGCCTTGGCATCGTTGAAGGAGTAAGCCATGCTGACGCCTTCGATGGGATGCTGTTGCACTCCGTTCACAAACGTCGGCTGGGGCAAGCCCGCCAGTTCAAGGATGGTTGGCGCGACGTCGATGACGTGATGAAACTGAGTGCGGAGTTGGCCTGTCCCTTGGATTCCCTTGGGCCAGTGTATGATCGTCCCGTTGCGCGTGCCGCCCCAATGCGAGGCGACCTGCTTGGTCCACTGGTACGGGGTATCCAGGGCGTGCGCCCAGCCCACCGCATAGTGGTTGTAAGACTCCGGTCCGCCGAGTTTGTCGAGCCTTTCCATCAGGAACTCGGGTGTCTCCAGTGCCGCGGCGCCGTTGAAGTTGATCATCTCGTTGTATGTGCCGTTCAGCGTCCCCTCTGCGGATGCGCCGTTATCGCCGATGATCAGGTAGATCAGCGTGTCATCCAGCAGATTGAGGCTTTTCAGCGTATCCACCAACCGGCCAATATGATGATCGGTATACTCCATGAACCCGGCGTAAACCTCCATCTCCCGGATCAGAACAGGTTTGAGTGCAGCGGGCATATCATCCCATGATGGGATTTCCTTGTGCCTTGGCGTGAGTTCACAGTCTTGCGGAATGACGCCTAACTTTTTCTGCCGGGCATAGATCTCCTCGCGCAGCTTGTCCCAACCCTGATCGAACTTGCCTTTGTACTTATCGGCCCATTCTTTGGGCACGTGATGCGGTGCGTGGGTAGCGCCCGGCGCGAAGTAAACGAAGAATGGCTTATCGGGAATGAGCGCTTTCTGTTGCCCAATCCAGTTGATGGCCTTATCCGTCATGTCTTCCATCAAGTGGTAGCCCTCTTCGGGCGTCTTCTTGACCTCAACCGGTGTGGTGCCCTCATAGAGCGATGGATACCATTGGTGCGCCTCCCCCCCGATGAACCCGTAGAAATATTCGAATCCTCCTCCACCGGTAGGCCACGCATCGAAGGGACCGGCCGGACTGGTCTCCCACACCGGCACTTCATGGCACTTGCCGAACTGCGCCGTCGCATACCCGTTCAGCTTGAGGGTTCGGGCGAGGGGCGAGCAGGTATTCGGCAGAATGGAGTTGTAGCCGGGAGAACCAGTGGCGATTTCGGTAATCCCGCCCATGCCGACCGTGTGGTGATTGCGTCCGGTCAGGAGAGCCTGTCGCGTCGGCGAGCAGAGCGCCGTGGTATGGAATCGATTGTATTTCAGTCCCCCAGCCGCCAGGAGTTCCGCTGTGGGCGTATTACACGGGCCGCCAAAGGCACTGGAGGAGCCAAAGCCCGCATCGTCAATCAAGACGAGCAAGACGTTGGGCGCACCTGCCGGTGGCCGCAACGGGGTGATCGGTGGGTACTTATTCTCGGGGTCCTTGGCGTCAAACAAAATTAAGCCTGTGCGCGGTTGAGCCGGGATTGGAAGTACTTCGCGCTGAATATTATCCTGGTCTTTCATCGGTAGGGTTTCCTTTTCGGTTAGAAATTTAGACACTCGCGCGACAATGAGAGAACAGGGTCACGCGCCGCTTTTCTGTCAAAACACTAGGACTTCCGCGTCAGCCAGACAACTAGCAAAACTCTCAGCAGGCGGGCCGAAGTAGCTTCTGCTTGGAGCGCCTTCCGCCCGCGGTTTACTCACGATTCATTGAGATCGCCGGTTCCTGGTGCGCCCTCCGCCCTGTTGCCGGCTCGCGCGCTCCGATTGCTGGTACTGTCGTGTCCGCTGCGTTCCTGTTTGGCGCGCTTGCGCGTCTCGATCGAGCTGTTGAATTGTTCCCGAAGAGATTGCCGGCTGTTGCGCAGTACGCAACTGGGCCTGGTTTCCACTTGTCAGTGCCGCGTTCTGTGAATGGGGGGTCGGCCTTGGACCTGTATCCGACCAGCTACCGTTGTCATATTTCTGCCAACTCCCGCTTGAGTCTCTGCGGTAGACGTCGCCATTCTTGCCGGCGTACACATTGTCGTTCTTGCCCTGTGCGACGAAGCCGCTATTTCCATTTGCTCCGCTATAACCGGCGCCGCGTGCTCCTTCAGAGGTACGAAAGCCGGCCGCAGTCCCTTGCGAGTTTGTTCGATGCGCGGTCTGTGCCCACTGGTCGCCCCGTACCGCCACCGAGCTCCCCCAGTTGCCGTAAGCGTTCGAACCTTGACGCGTTGCCCCATATACACCGGTATAAGGGTTGTAGCTGCGTGCCGCGGTCGCGCTGCCATATGGGCCGTAGGCTGAAACAGACCTGCCGTACCGGCCTGTCGAGGGGTTGTACCAGGCTGCTCCGGTCACACCTCCGTACGGACCATAAGCGCCTCGCGCAACGCCATAAGTGCCGGAGTAAGGGCTGTAAAAAGCGCCGACTCCGTAAGTGACCGGATAGGGCCGATAGATCGGATACCCGTATGGTGGGTAATAATAATAAGGTGGATAGTAATAGCCTGTTCCGTATGCAATCGTCAAGCCGACTGCGGCCCCTACCAGGAACATACCAAGGTAGCCTGCGGTGTGATCGCACTCGACAGTAGTTGGAGACGTCTGCGTTTGCGTCACGTAGGTCACGTTATAAACCGGTGCACTTGGCGGAATCGTGTAGATCTCTTTTGGAACCGAGCTTGCGACCTTCCACGGACCAGTCGGAGCCGTCGACATAAACCACACGGCTTGAAAGCACAGGTAGTACATATCCCCGACCTTAATGACCTTATCCTGGGTATTGGTCGCATACGAAAGCTGTGTCGTTTCGATCGGCTTGAACTGAGGCGCACCATCGTACTGGACTTTTACCTGTGCCTCTGCCTCCTTGATGTTGACCACGGCGGTGGTGGGAATCTGTGCCAGCAGTACGGCGTCCTGCGCTTCCTGGGTTCCCGGTACTGAGGCCAGGACATCGGAAGCAGGGCTACCCGGCGGAATCTTTGCAAAGTCCGACGGTAAGTCCCCACTCGCATAGCTCCACGGACCATCCAGCGATGCCGAACGGAACCATCGTCCTGAAACCAGAAAGTAGTATTTCTGTTCGGCGGTTTGCACGAACACATCGCTCTCCGTATTGGTCGCGTACGTCAGTTGGGTGCCGGGGATTTTCGCGTAAACGGGAGCGCCTTTGAACTCGATCACTTCCGCCGGAACGCTACTGAAAAAGACAGTAGGTGCGGCGCCGGCCGGGCCCTGCGGAGGGATCGCTTTTTTAACCTCCTCCCAGTTCTGGTCGGCGGGCAGATCATTCATCTCTTTCGGAAGTTGCGCCGCGACAGCCCACGGACCTTCGAGTTTGGCCGCTGTCAACCATTGTTTCCCGTTGAGCAGGTAATACTTCTTCCCGGCGGTGTCGAACAAGACCGTCCAGTTGGCGTTGACGACAAACTCAAGCTTGGTCTTCTCTATCGGCGCCCGGACCTCCTTGTTATCCACCAGCAGCAGAACGGTAGGTCCTTTGCTGACAAAAATCTTCGGAGGCTTATTGTCTACCTTCACCGCGGGCCCTGACACTTTGCCCTCTTCTACTTCGGCTGTCAAACGGTCCAGAGAGATCGTCATCGTGTCGTCTGGCTTGAAAAACGCACGGACCAATTCGCCTAATTTTGCGGCGCTCGCCGCATCCGCCGAGGGGAATCGTGTGTCAATCAACTTGATATTGCTGATCACAACGGTGCGGGTCTCCTTGTTGGCATCGGTACGGGCCTGGATGGAAACCACCCCTGGTGTTACCTTTCCCCCGGCGGGCGTCACTTGGATTGCCATCCGCGCGTCTAGGATTCGGTAATCCCTCCACGAGTCGATCTGTGGTTGGTAGTAAACAATTTGCGCGCCGTTCTGGGTCATCTCACGCGGCCAGCCGATGTCCTCCGCGAGCATGAGACTCGGGATTCCAAACAAAAGCAGAAGATAAGTAACTGCCTTTTTTAGTGCGGATTCTTCCCTCACGCGATTTCTACTCAGCATCTTAAGCCTCCGATCTAATGAATGCCAATAACGACGGAAAGAGTCTGCACCACGTAACCGCGTGTCCCAGTGGCCTGAACTTTCCATCGCAATAAGCTTGCGTTACGGCTATGTGCCGGCGATTCCCTTGTTCTGCAGAACCCTGACCACCACTCGACGGTTTTGCGCCTGGCCCTCGGCCTTCTTGTCACTGCCTATTTGCCATGATCAGCCCTAGACCAAGGACCTCATTTCTCTGTGCCTGGCGAAGCCGGCCGGACGATCGGTAGATCCACACTGATTGCAGCATGGTCCGATAGGGGCTCGTCCAGTGATTCGTTTGCTTTGTCCATGGTCCGCGCGAAGCCTGGTGCAAAGCGATAGGAGTCGGCCGCGCTAGGATCGTCTTTGAGATAGGCTTTGACAAATATCCAATCAAGCCTGAATTTTCCTTTCGCGCCGAGGGTTCTGGGCAAGGAAAAAGTTGTAACAAATCCCTTGCTGGCTCGTTCGTTCGAATTGCCCAAAGTCCCGTCACGGCCGCTCAAGGAAAGTCCCTCATCCCCGCGAAAATCAATCCGGGTGCCGTCATTGAAACGATACTTCTCCAGCTCCTCAAAGAATCCCTGTTCTGGGTTGGCCGCCAAAAGAGGAACACCTGAGGCAGTTGGGTCGCCTTGGAACTTCGTTGTCTTGAAGCCGAAAGTGGCAACGTCCATGGCCAAACCCACCCCTGTCGCGTACTTGATGCCTTTTGTGGCCCAGAATGAGGGGCTATTGAGCTTTTTGAGAGCGGCCGATTTTATGCTGGTAATCGAGCCGTCCGCTCCCGTCGTATTCATATCCCCCGCAATGACCACAGGATTGTGAATCGGTCGAGTCATCTCAAGCAGCTCGTCCAGCTGCTTGACTCGGTTTTTCGGGGTCGTGCGGTTCTCGATGTGAGTCGCAACAATAGTGACTTGCTTCTCGGGGAGGTCAGGTATATCCAGAGTTGCGATCAGGTTGGTGCGGCCTCCGCGGCGCACCTCGCGTACGATCTCTTCTCCGAAAATCAGGCTTGCGGTCTTACGTTTTCCGGCCTCGACTGAACCATACTTCTTCTCACCGTTGTACCAGTCGTAAGCCTGATATTGAAAGGGCACCAGCTTTACATCGCGGAGGGGATAACGAGAAAGAATCGCGGTGCCATGCAACCCCAGAACGCGGTCCTTATCGACGCTGAACAAGTCCTCCAACTCCTTCCGCTCGTCCGCATTCTCCACATTCGCGAAAGATTGCAGGCCCAACACCTTCGGGTCCACTTCGATGAACTCGACTCCAAAGGCCCAATTCATCTTGAGCGCATCGGCAAGCACCTTGACCACGGGTAGATAGTCGCTTCGTTTCATGCCCCAATCAAGCTCATTCAGCACCAGCACATCAGCCGATTGAAGAGCATCCATCTCTGCACTGAGTTCCTCGTCTGTGCTCTTCTCCTTGTCCTTATTGTCGGCATTGTCGGCAGCCTCGCTGTGGACCTTGGCCAGGAAAGCTTGCTTATCAGTCATCGCGAGCTTGATGTCGGCGAGTTCCACGCCTCTCTCGATGTTCCACTCCACCAGCCGCAAGGAGGGGCCCATGCCTTTGAGATCTGGGCGCAGGGGTTTTGTTCCACTGAAATATGCTTCATTGTTGACGAAGGGAGTTGTCAGCAACGTTTGCACTTTGGCGGCCAGAGCGGGATCGACCGTTTCCTCTTTACCGAGTGTCACAAGCTCCTGGTAGTTCAACAGCGGCGGCTGTGAGCTGTGCGTGTAATCCGTAGCTGGATCATTCTGGGCTGATGCCGATGAACACAAGGGCACCATCAGCAGCAGCACGAGCTGCCCTGCAGCTACGGCGGCACCGAGGTGCGCGTTGAGAAACACGGCCCCGAAATATGTCCTCAACCTTTGCCTAAACGTCATCATTTGGCAGCTCACGGAACGCCATCCTTTCAGAGTTCCAGGCAAGACCATTCCTTCTCCCGCTACCGGCAAAGACCGAATTGCCTCACCCAATTTCTATGTGGGTATGCCGGATGGAGAACCAAATTGTCCCAAGCAAAAAACTTTTTTTAAATTCGCACCAAGGAAAGCCCGCCGAAGTCTGCAGTGAATCAAGGCAGGAGATACGAGGATTAGAAGAGCACTTTGATGGTGAGCTGGCCGGAACGCGGGCCGCCGATCTGATAGAGCGGGTTCAATACACCGAGCCCCTCGTTGAGCGTTTGTGTGGGCGGGCCGAAACCGGTGAACTCGTCCACGAAGAACATTGGATGGTTGAAGAGGTTGAAGTACTCCGCCCCCAGGAACAGGCTTGCGCGCTCGGTGAGATGAAACTGGCGGCGCAGGGAAAGGTCGGTCTGGTCGATGGGAAATCCGCGGAAGTAGTTGCGCGGGAGGTCGCCCTCCTGGCCCGCCGGCTGCGGGCGTAAAGGCAGCTGGGTTCAGCGTTCTGCCACCCGGCTCGCCGGGTGCGGGGAGATAGAAGGGCACTCCCGGCACGATATTGGGACGTTCGTGGATGAAGGCCTTGTAAGGCGCTGCTGAGCTGATGCGAACGATGCCATCTGCCTGCCAATTCCGCAGCAGAGCATCGCTCAGCCGCTCCCAGTGGGGCGAGGGCATCTGCCAGGAGATCGCTGCAGAAAAGGAGTTGCGCACATCGAAGTCCGATGGGCCAAGATCTGCTGCGACGTTGATGGCGCTCAGAGTCGTCCTCGATGCGTCCCCTTCGGTGTCATCCGAGTTGGTATCGGTGGATTTTGCGAAGGTGTAGGACGCGAGTGCCTGAAGGCCGCGCGCCATGCGGCGCTGAAATTGGAGTTGCAGTGCGTTGTAGTTTGACCAATCGGCGTTGCGGGTCGTAAGGATGGTGTAGCCTACGGGCGATATGACATGGTCCCCACGCAGAAGATTGTCTCCGTGGGCGCCTGCATAGGTTGCCGAGATCGATTGGTTTGCGCCCAGGCCGCGCTGGATCGCCGCGTTCCACTCGTAGGTGAAGGGGACCTTCAAGTTGGGATCGACCGCACTGATATATGCGGTGCTGCTACTGGGTACGAGGGTAAATGGCGGGGCCTGAAATACGGCGTTGGTAAAGTCGAACGGAATGGGTCCGAAGACCAGGTTTGCAGCCGCGTTCGGAAAAAACACCATGGTTCCAGCGACGTTGCCGCCATACCCGAGGTCGTAGTAACGGCCAAATCCTCCTCGCAGCACAGTTTGCGGAGCGACCTGAAAGGTAGCGCCGAAGCGCGGGGCGAAGTTGTTAAAGCGTGTATGCCAGAGCGGAGTACTCGGGGGCGCCAGCCCGAACGGACCGGAGTCAAAGACTCCGGTCACCGCATACAGCGGCTTTCCGGGAGTGATGGAGTGCATCGGGGTGTTAATCTCCCAGCGCAGTCCATAGGTCAGCGTCAGACGCGGGGAGGCCTTCCAAATGTCCTGGACGAAGAAGGAGTAGTTGTTGATCGCAGTCGTGATCTGGGTGCCACGCATAGTGGAGACGGTATCCATAGTTCCCGCCTGCAGACTGGCGTAGCTGTTCGCCCGAATAGAAAGGTCATAGTTATTCGTGTTGCTAAATGGACTGAGATGTCTGAAGTCCGCCCCGAATTCGAGCTGGTGTGCTCGGGCCGTAAGGGAGAAGTTGTCTATAAAGTTGAGTTGCTTTTGGGTGTTCGCATCCAGTGGACCGTTTCTGACCTCGGCATCCGTGTCGAGAGGGAGGGGAGGGAGAAATACGAACTGGCCGGTCTGGCTGCTGTAGCCCGGCGGGTACATCGCCGAGTCGGGCGGCGGTACGGCGCCGTGGAAGGTATCCAGGACAGTGGTTTGAGCGGCGTTGTTTCGGCTCCAGTTTGCCCTGAAATCATTCACCATGCCGGAGGTCAAAACGAGGGCCGAGCCCAGGGTGGCTGAGTCGGAACGTCCGGTAAAAGTTTGCTCTTCTGACCACAGGCGCATCGATTGGGTGGAAGGTGCGTGATTGTATCGACCGAAGATGTTCAGATGCTTATTCATGGTGTGGTCGATGCGCAGGCTGGTGGCATTCAGAGAGGTGGGATCGGAATACCCCACGGTGAGAGGCGCAGTGAGGCCGTCGGAGTTTATCGGGCCGTCCGGCAATGGCATGGCAGCCATCAAGGGCTGATATGCGGGTGCGACGTTCTGCCGTGCTGCCGCGGTATAGAAGGTGCCGATGGCAGTTTGTGGAAGCAGCAGCCGCAAGCCCTCGTAGGAGAAGAAGAAAAAGGTGCGGTTCCTGAGCATGGGGCCGCCGAAGGTTCCCCCGAAGTCGTTCTGGCGTAGTAGGGGCATGGGAAGCGGGGGCTGGTCAAAGTAATTGCGGGCGTCCAGGAAATTATTCCGCAGGTACTCGTACACCGTACCGTGGAACTGGTCGGTACCGGAGCGGGTGACGATCGAGACCTGGGCCGGACTGCGCCCATATTCGGGCGCAAACGTCGAGCTCTGGACCCGGAACTCCTGCATGGCATCGACGGAAAGCAATCCGTTGGTCCCTCCGCTGACGGTCAGTGCGGGCGTGGTACCGCCCACGGTCTGCGCCGGATCATAACTGAGTGCCGCTGCGAAGTTCGCGCTTACGCCGTCCACAGTGAAGTAGTTCGCGTTGGCGCGCTGCCCGTTTACGCTGAACTCACCAGAGCCCGCATCGTTTTCCGGCACGAAGACGACACCAGGCGTAAGGCCGATGAGGGATTGGAAGCTGCGGCCATTGAGCGGCAGGTTCTGCACGAATTGCTGGTTGACCACAGTGCCCACGGCGGGAGAGATGTTCACTTTCTCGCCCGAAGCAGTAAGCGTGACCGACTGGATGATCGATCCAACCTGCATGGTGAAGTTGCGGCCCACGGCGTCCTGCGCGCTGAGAGTCAGACCCACGAGAACAATCTCCTGAAATCCTTCATTGTCGACGATCAGCCGGTACTGCCCGGGGCGAAGATCGCGGAGAACATACACTCCGTCCCGGTTAGTAAGGGCGGTTGAGCTGGTGCCGGCCTCCACATTGGTCGCGCGCACCTGCGCACCCACCAGCACAGCGTCTTTGCTATCCGTAACCAGTCCGGAAACTGTCGCCGTGTCACTCTGTGCCAGCAGGAGCGCAGGCACAAAACCTAGAGCGAGCACAACCGATGCGATGGGACGGACCATAGCCGTCATGCTCCCGGTAGAAAGGAATCTCTAGCCGTCAGTCGATGTTACGGGTGATTGGCCTCGCCAAGATAGGCGTAAAGGAGTCGTTGACTGCTGGGCTTTTTTGCGCCCCCTTCCGGCTCCACGGTGACAAATACTGAGTCGATCTCGTTGACCGCCGCCGCATCTTCTGTCTTCAGCGCCCAGCGCCGTTGCGCCTTGTCGTCAACATATAAGAAGCCGAGGCTACGCACAGAACCTGTCTTTCCTTCCTGCTGTCCCCACACCTGAAAGGTCTGTTTCGCGTTCATCTTTTTTGCGTCCGTCAGGTCGAATGCATAAAAGATCAGCGACTTTCCTTCTGTCAGGAAGACACGGCCGAAAGCCTTGCCCGCCTTGCCATTCGGATCGGTGTCGCGAACGTCCACTACATGCAACTGGCGCGCGCCCATCAGATCGCGAACATCTTTGCCCGCCGCTGCCAGTTGACGGTCCATATCGATATTCGTGGTGGCAGTCTTTAACTGTTCGGACAGCTGGTTAATCTGAACCTGCTCCGCCACCAGCTCCGCGTGATCGGAAGTCCGTGCCTGGTTCAATCGCGCCAGTTCCGCGCCGGCGTCGGCCAGCTGCTTTTCCAATTTCTTCCGCTGTGCTTCGGCCTCCTCGAGCGACTGGGCTTCGTGAGACGCAGAGAGTGTTGCGGCGGATAGCGCCTGCTCGTTGTTGCTTCGGGCGCTGGCCGCAGCGGCATTTTGCGCTGCCAGTTGCGCGCGCAAACCTCCGCTTTCATGCTGCTGTTCCACCAAGGTCTGCTGGAGCTTCGATACCGTCGCGACGAGCGTAGAATTCTGCCGCGTGAGCTGCTCCAGCTGCTGTTGTACCTGCCTTGCATTTTGCTGATCGCGTTGCGGAGCAGTGTGACCCGGAACACGAAAACCGTAAAGCAACGCAAGGAGCAGGGCAGCAAAGACCCCAAGCCCCGCGGCAAGACTTAAATTCAGTTTGGGGAAGGAATCCCGTTTTCGGACATCTCGCGAAAACTCAATGCCCTCGGACGATGCCCTTCTGATAAATCGTTCTGTGGCGCCGGGATTAGGGCGGCTCGTGATCATGCTGATGCCCCGCCTGACACGGCTTTGGACCAGCGGTAGACCGAAATGGATGACTTCGCCGAACTGTGCGACGGCGTTCTTGCACCGTGCGCAGCTGTCCGAATGCTTCTGGAACGCACTTAGTTCCTCGTCGTCGAGGTACCCGCCGGCCGCCAGGGCAGCTAGCTCCTCATAATGTGAATGGTCACTCATCAACTAGCATTTTGACTGGCCCGCGTGGTTGCGCGATAAAAGAACGCAGTTTCTGGAGCCCTCGATAATAGTGGTGCCGCACGTTCGATAGAGAATCTCCAGTCTTGTTTGCAATCTCCTTCATGGAAAGCCCTTCGAAGTTCGCTAACTCGATCACCTGCTTCTGAGGAGGGCCCAGTGACGCTAGCCCCTGTTGCAGCAACCTTTGCAATTCCCCCGGCGCGTATTTCCCTACGCTGAAAAATTCCCCATACATCAGAGGGTCCAGATCTTCTATGCCCTCCTGATTGTAAAAATTCCTCGTATTCAGGCGCCGCTTCCAATTGAAAGCGCGATGGTATGCATATTGCAGCAACCACACTTTCAGTGTGCCCTTGACAGGGTCGAATTGTGCCACCGAGCTGTAAATTTCCAGGAAGACGTTCTGAGTTACGTCTTCGGCCTCGCCCCGGTCCCGGACGATTTTGAGCGCGATACTGAAGACCAGGCGGTGGTAGCGCTCAAACAGCACCGCAAGAGCGTCGTTGACGCCCTCCTGCAGCTGCACCATTAACTGGTCATCAGTCAATAGTTTGAGCTCGGCGAGATTAGGCTGGGGAGGGCCAAACCTCGAACGGGATCCCGGATTCACCGATAAACCTCCACAGGGGAAATACGAGATCCTTCCAAAGCCGGCCGTTCTCTCAAATAAGGGTGGTGGCAATTAAATTTTGCATCGAACCGTAGGCCGTTACCTCGCTCCGGGCTGGTGGCGATACCATTATCCCACGCCCCAACCGACGATCACCCGGCTCCGGGGGCCTCTGCAAGCTCCACATTCGACGTTATTTCACGCTCGTCAACACTCCGGCCTAGCGTATCCGCGTGCTGAACCCGCGGGAACTAGCAAAATTACTAGAGCTTCGCCGCCCACTGGCATAGGCCGCCCCTCCCAAGCTACCCGTCTGCGAGCCTTTAACCTTAAGCCGCCTAAGAATTAATTGGTCCATGTTTGCCTGAGTCGACGCGCTTTCAGCCATCGCCACACCTGACCCAACCCCGCAACCAAAAGGGCACCGCACGGACGACCTCGGCTATTGGAAGAATTACTAGGTACCCAGTCAAAGTTGACACAGCACCTCCGGCTCAAGAAAATCGCTTGCCTTGATGGATCACGTAGGATGTGGCCTGATACGCCGGATTCGAAACCTCATGGAGACAGGACACGCTATGACCATTCGAGCCCTCATCCTCTGCTCCACTCTTCTTTGCGCCGTGCCGCTCTGTGCGCAGAAGAATAGCGACGTCATCATAATGAAAAATGGCGACCGCTTTACCTGCGAGATCAAAAGCCTCAGCGCCGGCGTGCTCTCGGTCAAGCTGAGTTACGTGGACGGCGCGATCGGTGTCCAGTGGTCGCAGGTCGCCCAGCTGGAAAGCAATCGGCTGTTCCTGGTGCACACGGAAAGCGGCGAGGTTTACACCGGAAAAATCTCCACTACCGGGGCATCCAACGACCCCCCGATAAAAATCGAAATCGCCGAAGCTCCGGCAAAGGAAGTAGAGGTCGCACAGCGCAAGATCATCCAACTGAACCAGACTTCAGCGGGGTTTTGGCGTCGATTCGATGGCGCGGTCAACACTGGGCTTCTTTATTCAAAAGGCAATGAATCGGTACAGTACAACATAGGTTCCCAGGTAGCTTATAGCCGGGACCGCTGGTCAAGTCAGCTCCTCTTCAACTCCTCCTTCGCATCGAACAGCGGCGCGAACCTGACCACCCGAAACCAGACCGACCTGAACACGTTGCGGCTTTTGCGCTGGAACAACTGGTTCTATGCTGGTACCGCCTCTTTTCTGCAAAGCTCGGTGCAGGACATCAATCTGCAAACGACACTCGGTGGAGGCATCGGCCGCTACTTGAAAAATACCAACCGGTCGAGTATTTACGTGATCGGCGGACTGGGTTGGCAGAATGCCCGCTACGGACAAAATAGCCCCGATCTGGGAACCCAGAACACCGCAGTTGGTTTCGTGGCTAGCGAAATCAAAGTCTTCAAATTCAAAAAGACAAACCTGGATGTCTCGGCCTCTCTACTTCCGTCGATCTCAGATGCTGGACGAGTTCATTTCAATGCCAATGCGGTCTACTACGTCAAAATCATCCAGGATCTCTCCTGGAACTTTTCGTTCTACGGAAGCTGGGACAGTCGCCCTCCCGTAACCCTCCCAAAGAGTGATTACGGCACCAGTTCAGGACTCAGTTGGACCTTCGGTAATAGATAACGTACTTAGGAGGCTACGCAAAAACCCTGGGCCCGTGAAGGGTACCGGCTTCAGCACGTACACATAAAAATGACCTAAAACATGTCCGGCTTTAGCCGCTGAGCGCTCCTTTCCTGACCCAACCAAACCTTATCCCGCACCTGACCTCCGGCGAGCATCTGCGACATCGGCGAATTTATTTCCGCTTCGTGGCACAAATCAACGCGCAATCTGGCATACACATATCAGAACCTCGAACAAAGGCGACCCTGCGTTTCGATGAACAGACCCGCTCACGGGCAAAGCCTCTGATTGAAGCATTTTCTCGAAAGGGATAAACGCAATGATAGACGGCAAGATCCAACGCTCTCCCGCTCGGAAGGTCGGTTACAGCGGTCTTCTAGTCGCACTCCTCCTGGCAGCGGCTAACCCGGCCATTTCTGCCGATGACAAGAAAACAGAGACAATTGACGCCACCGCGATGGGTACCAGCACGCAGATGGGTAAGAATGTCAGCGTGAAGGTGACCATCTACCACTACTCTTCGCCGCAAGACAGACAAGTCCTCGTCGATGCGTTTAAGAAGGGCCAGAGTAAGGGTTTGGTCGACGCGCTCAGCAAGATGAACGCTGTGGGCCGCATCGCCATCACCGGCACACTTGGCTACGACCTGAGTTACATTGCCCTGATTCCCTCTCCAACCGGCCGAAAAATTCGCTTCGCCGCCAACCGCCAGATCCGATTCGGTGAAGCGTATAACGCCGGCCCAAGCATGGCCTACGATTTGACTGCCGGCGAATTCGACTTAAACGATTCCGACAAGAGCAAGAGTTCCGGTGTTCTCTATCCTGCCGCCCAGCTGATCATCAACAAACAGGGAGAGCTTCAATTCGAGCTCCGAAAGAATCCCTGGAAGCTGGTCAACATCATCGATTGGAACGGTGCTGGTTCCAGGGAGTAGCTCAACAACGTTATCGTTTGGCCGGGCGGAGATAAGGAGAAATGGCTCCCTCCAGCCTGACGCCACCAATTGAAAAGGGGCGGTCCACAATTCCTGCGAGGTATTGACCATGAGAATGCAACTGCGCTCCTGCAGTGTCGCGCTGGTGACGGCTGTCATGATATTGGCCAGCACATTAGCCAATGCGAAGAGCAAGTACATCTGCGATGAACCCCAACCGGCGGACATGTGCAACACCGGCAACACATGCGGATCCGCATCCGCGCCGTGCACCATCGACATCCGGAAATCCGGGGCTGGCGCAAGCGTCAAGCCGGGGCTCCCGGACGCGAAGGGCAATCAGTTCTTCTGCATAAGAGCAGGCACTACGGTCGTGTGGATGACCTCGAGTAAGAACACCGGGTTCTCGATTTCATTCGGAACGGATTCGCCGTTCACTCCAGATGATCCCATCATCGGCGGCGGAAGCAAGCCGATAACCGTGAAGGCACAGAACCCCGGTTGCTACAAGTATGACGCAGGAGCATTTTACTCCGGGGCCGTTTACGGTATGAGTGGCGGCAGCAAGCCCGAGTTGGTGATTCTGCCCTAGCCTCGGCTCCGCCGCACCGGAGGGACATGAGTCCAATTGGAGGAAGCGAGTCACGACAGAAGACAATTCCATGGCAGAAGCGGCCCTGCCTTCCGAAAGAGGTACTTTCTGCGCCTTTCGATAGCAGGACTCAATCGTCTGTGACGCGCGCCGTATTAAGTTCACCTTCGGCCTCGCCTACATGTGCCACGTGCACCGGCAGGGCTTGAGGCCGTAGGCATGTTGTCACTTCATCAAAGGCTGTTGTGTGGAGTAATTTGTACTGCGATATTCACGCATGCCTGCCGTGCACAAGACCTTGCGCCTCGCGCTTATACAATCACTCCGCTTCGTTCCAATGCAATCATCGTGACGGAATCTTTTTTCCACGGCAGCATCGACTACAACGGTGTAATCCCCATTAGCAACGCGACCGGGACCTACAACATACCCTCGCTTAGCTACTACCACTCGTTCGGCTTCTTCGGTCGCTCAGCCAATGTCGTCGCTTCGTTGCCTTACGGGGTTGGGAACTTCCAGGGGACAGGTGCAACCGAGATGCAGGTTTACCGTTCTGGACTGGTCGATTCGGTCTATCGCGTCTCCGTCAACCTTAAGGGCGGCCCCGCCATGCCGGTGGAGAAGTTCCTGAAGTGGAAGGAGAAGAGACTGCTTGGAGTCAGCTTCAAGGTCATCGCCCCGACTGGCCAGTATGATCCCACGAAGTTAGTTAACTGGGGCACTAACCGGTGGTCCTTCAAGCCTGAATTTGGCTATTCACAAGCCTGGGGCAAATGGGTCCTGGACGCATACTCGGGAATGTGGTTCTTCACCAGCAACCCCGAGTTCTATTCGCGCAACGCCACCTATCCCGGAACCCGTTCGCAATCGCAACAGCCAATTGTGGAATTCGAAGGGCATATCAGCTACGACGTCAAACCCCGGCTTTGGGTCTCCCTCGACGGCAATTATTGGGTCGGCGGGAAGACAAGCCTGGACGGTGTAGAGAGCTCCCTCACCAAACTAGCTAACTCTCGTATCCGGGCGACTATATCCCTTCCGACAAGCAAGCACCAGTCGCTGAAGCTTAGCTACAGCGATGGCGTCTTCATCGAGTACGGCGGAAACTACCAGAGCGTTTCGGTTGCCTGGCAATATTCATGGTTGGGCCGACCATATTAGACGTCGTTGTGACTAGAAAGGCCACTTCTTCTTGGGCATCTTTGAATGGAGCAGGCAATCTGAAATTTAAAAACTCCACGGTGAAGCGCCCGGCGAATGGATTGCGTTTCGGTAAAACTGCAGGGTCCAGTGTATTGGCCGAAATCCCAGCCGCCTGATTTGGCCTACGCCTATGCCGAACGGCACGGTCCATGTACCCCGGAACGTCGTTCCCAGTCGCCGATTACAAGTGTTTGTTTGACCGCAGCAACCAGGTCCAAATGAGTATGATGGCCGACGTCCCCACGATAATTTCCGCCCAAATGAAGGAGAGATAGTCCCCAAATGCTCCCACCGCCGGAACACCAGGCTGGACATTTCGAAGAGCTGGCAAGCCAAAAATTAGTGAGATGGATATAGATAGGGGAACCAGATCGACTTTTGAACCGGTTGTCATTGCCTTGAACACCATGCCCAGCAGGCTCATGGCGAGACCAATCATCAACACCATTAGAAGGATGGAGACCGCGATCACGTTGTCGGCCCGTCTGATCTGGAGCTCAATACCCGTGACCTTCAGACTGCTTTCACGAGAAACGTTTCCACTGAATTTGATTCCTGGAGTGGATGCCGATAAAGCGATCGTAAGCGGAACCGGGGTACTCTGTTGCAAGGCAGTTGCGCCGACCGCAAGATGATCCCCCTCGGACGCTGCCGCTTCGGTACTTTGCGGAACGTCGAGGGCTTTCGGAATTTGCGCAGCCTGTGGCCGTCTCTTTGGGGTGGGAGTGGTCATCAGCAGCCACAACGTCGTGCGGTAGTGATCCAATGGATACCTGTTCAACTCGCCGTTTAGAGGAAAAACCGCTTCGATCCGATTCATCCGCTTGCCTTTAGGAAAGTCGAATTCCTGTTGGCTTCTTACGTTATTCGTCAGGAGCTTTAGATCAACCGCTGGAGTCACCTCGTCTTGAGCTAGCGCTCCCTGAGGCCGGAGACCTATCTGGGCTGTCAACTCTTGCGTGGCCGGGTTGACTCCCGTAACAAGCACGGACATGACAACGTGGTCGGTGGAATCCGTATCGTCCCGTAGTTGCAGCGAACGTCGCTTACCCTCATCCAGGTTACGGAGAAGGATTACACAGTAAAATACCAGGATCGAAAGGACCAGTAGAGGTCTGAATTTCAAGATTTTCTTCAACATGGTGCTACCGTTCCCAACACGGGTTCTGGATCGCCAATTCGCACGGAAAAGTCCTTGAGGTTAAGTCTTAAAGCGAATGGTCGACTTCCTTTCTGTGGGCAACTGTAGTAATACGGCCAGGGCAAAGACATGTCTCCCCGCGAAATCGATCTGCTACCGTCATCGAAACGATAAATGGATCACGCCCTTAAGTTAACTTGTGGCAAGCTGTCGCGGCTACTAGGAAAACTGCTAGTTAAGCTCGTGCGGCAGGGGATGGGCCCACAACGAAGCGTTCTCACCAGGAACTTTATGCTATCTCTTGTGCATCGTAGCGATTCGCCGTCTGCGAGCAACGACCAGGAAGTAAACGGTCTTACCAGACCAGCCCGGAGGAGCGCAAGGCTTAGAAACTATGCTTGGCTGGTTTGGCGCTGTGATTGTGAAAGTTGAATCATCCACGGTAGCCTTTACGCAGCTGGGCACCGGAACTGTGCGTACATGACGAGAGATAAACCGCGGCGGCAGTGGGCTCCAATTCAGCCGCAGCAAAATTAATCAACTGAACCGCCACTAAACGTAGCCAATCCGTATCTAAGCAGTGTGCAGATATATGTCTTACGCCGAACTGCGAGCCTACCCAGAATAGGCAAGGTTACGGGTTGAACCTTGGTAAAGTTTCTTCGAGCCTTTGGTGCGGGGCCCGTTGGTGCGTTCAAAACCGGTCATTGGTAACGAAGGTAACTGCCCACTCTTTCCATGCTGTATTCCTTCGCCCATCGAGCACTTGGAGACGCCGCAGAAATGACTTAGTTCGCTTAGTTCGCTTAGTTCGCACATCTTTTCCAACAGGACCTATCAAACGGAGGGCAGGCCGGCGGGGCCGGCAAGGGGGCCGGCAAGGGCCAGACGAAACTGACCTCACATGGGTACCCTATACAGTTACATTTATGGCGTGGGTGTCCGCGCGCGATTTTACATGGGTTTTTTGTCGTGCCTCAATCGGCGGGCTTGCCTTTTTACCACCGGTGCTCTATTTCTTCCTCGCGTCGCGGAGCGGGTATACTGCGTGCGGGAAATCGGAGGCGGCTCCGAGCGAGGTGCAAGCCATGTGTACATCGCACCGACTTCGTCTGGCGGCGGTTCTGGGGCTGCTGTCTTTTGTTTGCCCACGATCGGCCCATCCTCAGAGAGCAATCGCAGCCCCGCGTGAAATCGAAGCCCCACCTGCGCCTCCAGCCCAAAGCACCGCCCAGGGTACCTCGGAAACGTTAGACCCAGGCTTGGGCCTGATCAAGCTTGATGTTGTGGTGACGGATGCCTCGGGAACACCAATACCTGGCCTTCCGCTCAAAGACTTTACTGTGCTGGACAATGGCGAGCCGAGCAGGATTCTTTCCTTCCAGGCATTCGATGGAGTCTCGGCCAGGCCCAACCCTCCGGTTGAAGTCATTCTGGTCATGGATACGCTTCAAATGCCAGGGAATCTGATTCTGTATGAACGGGAATCAGTAGAGACTTTCCTGCGCCGGAATGGAGGCCATCTCGCGGCGCCGGTCACCATCGTAACCCTGGTCGATGGCGGCCTGTGGCAGGTGGGCCATACTTCAAGCGACGGAAACGCATTGGCTGCGCAGGTCGCCCATGACAAACCGCTGGGTTTGATTCGCCGTTTTCCAGCGGGCCTCATCCCAGGCCTCCCCCCGCGGAATGCCCTGATCTCGCTGGGCCAAATTGCCACAGCGGAAAGACAGAAGCCGGGCAGAAAGCTGCTGCTTTGGGTCGGACCCGGCTGGGGTATGGGAAGCGGAGCCTACACAGAAGGAACAAACTGGCGAGGAGTCAGTGATGCCACCTTCTACACAATTTGTTGGTTTTCTACACTGTTGCGGGAAGCTCGGATTGCTCTCTATAACTTTTCGGTTCAGGACGATCCCTCGCAGCTCTATATGGGGTACCTGCAGGGGGCGGAATCGGTTGGGAAAGCCAGCTTTATGAATTTGGACAGAAAAGTACTTGCCGTCGAGAGCGGCGGCCGTGTGCTCAACAGAGGTTACGACCTGGTCAGCCAGATCGAGAGTTGTGTCAGGGAGGCTGGCGCGTTCTACACCCTGTCATTCGACCCTTCGCGCGCAGATCATATTGACGAGTATCACCAGCTGAAAGTGCAGATTGCCAAGCCCGGTCTGACGGCTCGCACCAACACCGGGTACTACGATCAACCGTTTTATTCCGAACAGCCGAACCCTGCAATCAGGCGAATCACGGTTGAGCAGTTGGGGCAGTTGCTGGATGCGGACCAGGGCGACGGGGATGCGAATGTGGCAAGGCAACTTTCTGCTCTTGAGCTGACCGAACGGCTGAGCGGCACAAGACTTGCTTCTTGGATGGCGGCCATGCACGGCAAGAAGTCCGGGCAGGCGTTGACGGCTTTGGCCGATGGGTCGGCCTTTCTGCCTCTTCCCCCTGCAGAGATCCCTGCGGATGCACCGCCGGATGCGACGCAGCAACTGCACATGATTTCTTTAGCCGCCGGCTATCTGAAGAACACGATGCCAAAGCTGCCGAACTTCTTTGCCAGCCGGACTACCATCCGTTATGAGGAAACTACGCAATATGATGCGGTAAGTAGAAGAGTTGGCCATGAGCCATTGCGGGCGGCGGAAAGTTTCAAGGAAACAGTGCTCTACCGCGATGGCAACGAGCTCGCAGATCCAGGGGCGGGGAAACGCAGAAAGCGGAAAACCAACGATCCTTATCTCATCACATATGGTACTTTCGGCCCGATTCTCGGTATTGCTCAAGGCGCGATCGCGAGTCCCGGCGCCTTGACCTGGAGCCGGTGGGAGCGGAGCTCGGACGGCCCTCGCGCAGTGTTCCGTTATATGGTTCCGGCGGAGAGCTCCCTCTTTCAAGCGGATGGCTGCTGTCTTCCCGATGGCTACGGAACGAGTGGGTTCGAAAAGCAGGTGGGGTATCACGGGGAGATCGCAATCGATCCGGCAAGCGGAGCGATTCTTCGCCTTCAGGCGGAGGCAGACCTGGAAGGCTTCCCACCAGTTTCCCGGTCCTCCATCATGATTACGTACGGCCCGGTGGAGATCGGAGGGAAGACCTTTATTTGCCCGAAGAGAAGCGTCTCCTTTATGAGGAGCCGGTCAGTGATCATGCTGATGGATGAAGATGAAGGCTTCAGAACCTACGGGCCCTATCAGACCATGGTGAACGATATCACCTATGGGGACTATCACATGTCCCGGGCAGAGTCGCGTCTATTGCCGGGCTTCAATCCAGATGTGAGTGAGAGCTCTCCCGGCTCAGGGGACTCGAGGAAATGACGCTGATGTGCCGCCTCCTCTTCGACACCGCCCCCATCGATCCCATCGTTCTCATGAGAACACGAAAGCTGCCGATGGCCGGACTTAGGGCGCTTAGGGCGCTTAAGGCGCACACTTTTCCCCGCGCAAGTCAGTCGGCGATGGCTCTTAGGCTTCAGGAGGCCGGGGAGGCGGAGGCTGGTAGATTTTGGCCCTTGCCTCCTGTTCTTTGGCCAGTGCGTCACCAACCTGCTTCATCGCTGCTCGCCGGATGGCATGCTTCTCTTTTCTTTCAGCCCAGCGCATCTGGCATCGCGTAAAGAACGACTTCCCAACCTCCTGGCGACGCTCGGCCGCAACCGCAAGTCTCTCCTGCTCTGATTCCTGGCGGTGCAACGCGCTTAGATCGGCAAGCAGATCTCGATGCAACTGTTTTTTCCGGGCAAACTCATCAGCCAACTTCTCGGTCAGTGCGCGCTCATAGCCGACTACGTTGAACATCACGCTGGTGGTCCATGCGAAGGTGAACAGGCCGGAGATAGCCATCATGGGACTAAGCTCTCGCCATCCAAGGCCGAGCGGCATGCTTCCATAGCCTAAGGTGGTGTAGCTATTGGCGGTGAAATATAAACTGTCGCGCACGTCGGGAACCAGGCCCAGCCGATTCAGCATGGTGGCCCAGATACACATGTCAACCACATGCAAGACCAGCATCAGCAGCACCGCTCGGCCAAACTGCAGCGACGCCCAGAAGGGATGGTTTGCATGTTGCAGAAGACGCCTTGCGCCACGATGATAGTCGCGAACAATATATCCCAGAACGGAGCCGTGCCCCAAAGTGATTGTTACGAGTACAGCTGCGCCGACGGCAAACACTTCCAGCAGCGGTGGGTTGGATGAGACAGGGAAGTATGGTAGCCAGGGGACTAACATGCAGCAGATTTTACCGGTTCATTGAGAAACGTGCTCTGGGTTTCGGTTCGGCGCCTTCAATACCTTTACAATCTCTCAACAATCGTCGAAGTCGATATCGTGTGGCCTTATCGTGTCCATTTCTCAGAAGTGATTGCGCTCACTCACTGAGTGAGGAGCCGATTTTTTGATTAAGTGAGATTGGACTTCCCGTTCAAGGAACGATTCTCTCAGGCCACGTGCAAGCCACGGATGGCCTTCCTGATTTCGGAGATGATCTCGCTGGGATGAGCGGGCTTTAAGATTAAAGGGAAGTAGTGCCCCCGCGCGCGCGCCTCTAAGATCATCTCGAACGTTTCCGGGTGGGCGGAGAACAGCAGGACGCGGCACTCGGGGTGTTGCTGCTTCATCTGGAGGGCGAGATCTATCCCGGTAAGCTCAGGCATTATTACGTCCGACAAGAGCAGGTCGGGAGCTTTCGGCCGTGCAGCGGCCAACGCCGCTAGAGGACTGGTGAAAAACGTCGCCGAAAAGCCATTCTTTTGCAGTATGGCAACCAGAGTGGACGCGATGAGGTGTTGGTCGTCGACGACGAAAACACTTGAAGCGGGCCGAGGAAGCATAGTGCCTCCGTTTCCAGGATTTCTTGGTGGCAGTGGCTAAAACGCAGGACCGATAGGTATCGGAAGGCTCGCGCTGACTTTCCTTGATACGTCCCAGCGAGCCACAGAGCGTCAAGCGTGCAGAAAATGAGTATGACCCGGATGGGCCGCCCTTTGCTGATCAGTATTGCTCACTTGGTCGAAAAGCGGCCCGCTACTTAAACAGGTCGATCCAGGAACGAAAGAAAAATGCGATGCACCGCTCCGGAGTCTGCGGCAGTAGGGATTTCCGGTGTCGGGACTGGATTTCAATCCGCCACCTGGCGACCAGCGCGATTGCACCGTCCGCTAACGTACTACCGCTATCGCTCGCCTGCCATCGGGGAGTCGATCGGATACTGCGGCCAGCAATTCCTTGGGAAAAATGAGTCCGTTCAGCACTAAGGTTTTTGTCTCGACAGGAATGGAAGCGAGGAAATCGCCCTCGCCTTGTGCGTCCAGGGAGGAGACTATCACCAGGTTGAACCTCTCCGTGTTTAGCTGCTGGCACGCCTCAGGAAGCGTCGCGGCCTGCGCCTCGTAGCCGCTGCGGGCGAGAACGGCGCAACGATATTTAAGGACCAGCTCATCGCTGCCGACACATAGAATCCGTTTTGGAATGGGGCTAAGACATTTCGCTTGTAGCCGTCCCATGGCCTTCACCAGCCGGTATGACCTCACGACGTCCCATTGCGCCAGAATTTGGCGATCGAAGGCTGGGGTCTGGACTGGGTCTGTTGACAGATCGGGCCTGCGGGCGAGTAGCAGGAGCAATCTCTTTTCGTGGTACACATGGTCGATCTGCTGACTTGCTTGATTGGACATCAGATGCCTCTTTTTAGGGGGCCGAGGGCATAGATTTGGGTAGTTGTCCCTCAAACATCCCATTCGGGCAAAAGCGCAGTCTGGTCAATTTTGCTCACTTGTGGATAAATCGGGATCAGACGAGTCAAATGACAAACTGCCGGGGCCAGCCCCGTCGATCATGATTAACCTTAATTCTTACTTTCCAGGCGGCAGGGTTTCGGGGTATATTCCTTGGATCAGCAGGCCTCTCAGGGCCGGGGAAGAGAAACATGTTTAACATCGACGCCACTCGACTTTCCATCTGCTACTAGCCTTCACCTCGGGCTCCTCCGCTTCACCCCGAGGCTGATCTCAATCGGGGTATTCGCTGCGTAACTGAATTAAGCCAAATTGCAGCTTTTCCCTAAGCCATGTCGCGTGCGCGGCAGGGGAGAAATTCTGGAATGGAGACAATAGGCGTGCCGGCGCCGCAGCCGGCATTTTGGGCCTCAATCCGCGAGGCAATTCGCGGGTCACACCAGGACTACACGGCGGGAAATCTGAATCGCGCCATCGTGCTGTTGGCCATCCCCATGGTGCTGGAGATGGTGCTGGAATCGCTGTTTGCCGTAGTGGATGTGTTCTGGGTGGGGAGGTTGGGGGCGAACGCGGTGGCTACGGTAGGGCTAACCGAGTCGATGCTGTCGCTGGTTATGGCGATCGGTCTGGGGCTGGCGTTGTCGACGACAGCCATGGTGGCGCGGCGCATCGGAGAAAAAGATCCGGAGGATGCCGCTGTCGCCGGTGTGCAGGGGATCTATCTCGGGCTCGCGATCTCACTCGCAATTGGGATTCCCTGTGTCTTCTTCGCGCCCAGGTTACTGGCTCTTATGGGCGCATCGCACGAGATTGTGAACACCGGCTCTGGCTATGCGCGCGTCGCACTGGGCGGGTGTGGCGTGTTGGTCATGCTGTTTCTGAACAACGCGGTGTTTCGCGGAGCAGGGGACGCAGCCATCGCGATGCGGCTATTGTGGGTGTCGAACATCATCAACTTGGTCCTGGATCCGTTACTCATCTTCGGCCTCGGGCCATTCCCGAAGATGGGGGTGACGGGTGCGGCGTTAGCGACCTTTACCGGGCGTGGGATCGGCGTGCTCTACCAGTTCTATCGGCTGATGAAGGGCACGGAGCGGATCCGCATCCTGGTGCGACAGTTGCGCATCAACCCTCAGGTGATGTTCCGGCTGATGCGGGTGTCGATTACAGGTATCCTGCAGTTCGCGATTGCGCATACCAGCTGGATCGGGCTGGTGCGGATTGTGAGCCTCTTCGGATCCGCGGCATTGGCGGGGTACACGATTGCGATCCGTATCGTGATCTTTGTGATCCTGCCATCGTGGGGGCTGAGCAACGCAGCCGCGACGCTGGTGGGGCAGAACCTGGGCGCGGGACGTCCGGACAGGGCCGAGAAGGCAGTTTGGCGGACTGGCTTTTTCAACATGCTGTTCCTGGGGTCGATCGGAGCGTGCTTCATCGTGCTGGCAGTGCCGATCGTGCGCTTGTTCACCCACGATCCGGCCGTAGTTCCGCTAGCGGCCTCGGCCCTGCGGATCGTCAGCTACGGAAATATCGGCTACGCATACGGGATGGTCATGCTGCAAGCGTTCAACGGGGCCGGTGATACGATAACGCCGACGATCGTGAACTTCTTCGGATTCTGGGTTATCGAGATACCGCTGGCCTATTGGTTGGCGATCCCGATGCACCTGAAGTCAAGTGGATCGTTCTTTGCAATCGTGGTTGCAGAAGGCGCGATCGCGGCGGCGAGCATTGTGCTGTTTAGACGGGGGAAATGGAAGGAACAGAAGATCTGAGCTGCTATCTTAAGAGGCCCGAAGGGGACAGGTCCCGTTTGGGCCTCCTCTGGTCGATAAGCTGGTAGTAAAACCGCCAGCTCGGTTTCGGCGCGTAGTCGCATCATCTTCGCAAGGCGTTTGCGGGCTACTGCTGTCCCTTTGCTGTCCAAAGCAACCCATCATGTGCTTGAATGGCGAAGAAAACATGGGTAGCGATTTGCCCCGAAACAGGAGATCGAACACGCATCTGCAAGCTTGCATGGAAATTGGCAACTCATCGGAGGAACGAAAATGATTCAGATTACGTGGCTTGGACACGCGGTTTTCGAGATTCAAGTTGAATCTGGAGAAGTCTTGCTATTGGATCCCTGGATTGAGGGAAATCCAGCTTACCCGAAAAATCACAAGATCCAGAAGGCCGATGCTATTGCTGTTTCCCACGGGCACGGCGATCATCTGGGGGACGTAGTCCCGCTGGCGAAACGGTTTGGATCGACCGTGGTTGCCATGGTGGAAGTTGCCACCTGGTGCGCGTCGAAAGGGGTGAAAAACACCATCGGCTTCAACAAGGGCGGCACGGTTGATCTGGGTTTTGTAAAGCTCACCATGACGCACGCGCTGCACAGTTCTTCGATCCAGGACGGCGACCATACGATTTACGGGGGCGAAGCGGCAGGGTATATCTTGACCCTCAAGGACGGCCGCCGGGCTTACTTTGCCGGAGACACCGCCGTCTTCGCAGAAATGGGGTTGTATGCGGATATCTACCACCCGGAGCTGGCTTTCTTACCCATCGGAGACCACTACACCATGGGTCCCCAGGAAGCTGCCTATGCCGGACGGATGCTGAAGGTGAAAACAATCATCCCCATGCACTATGGGACCTTCCCGGTGCTTGCGGGCACGCCTGCTCAGCTCGAGGAGAAACTTTCGGGATCAGGAATCCAGGTTCTGAAGTTGAAGCACGGGCAATCGACCACCTGGTAATGCCGCTGGAAGCTCGAGGGAAAGGGGAAAGGAAAGGCTGACAGGGAAGTATGCAGGGCGGAGACGGTGGCGCGGCCTCGGAGGGCCCGTCCCGGCTTCACTTCCTGAAGAAAAGCGCGGCCATGATGCATCCAATGGTCGAATAAAGTAAAGAGGCTGATCATGCCCATCATTCGAAGCTGTACTCATTGCAACCAAAAGAACCGTGTCACTGGCAGGCACCTGGCCAGCACAGGTCGATGCGGCGCATGCAAGGCCACGCTCGCTCCGATCGCGGAACCGTTGGCGGCCGATCCAGTTCTCTTTGACGAAATCGTGAACAACGCTCCGGTCCCTGTGCTGGTGGACTTCTGGGCAGCGTGGTGCGGCCCTTGCCGCTCGGCTGCGCCGGAGGTGGCGCGCACCGCGCAGGATATGGCTGGAAAAGCCATTGTCCTCAAGGTCGACACGGAAGCGCATCCTGAATTAGCTGCGCGCTTTGCTGTGCAAGGGATCCCGAACTTCGTAGTTCTTTCGGGAGGCAAGCAGGTGTTTCAACAGGCGGGGCTGGTCGGCCACCAACAGATGGAACAATGGCTTCGGTCGGCGGCGGCGTAAACGAACTCTTAAGAAGACTTCAGCACTGCCGATCGCTTCGCGGTCATTAAGCTCGCGGCAGGCACCCTCGACGAGGCGCGATACGGCTCTTTCCTTCGCGCCAATATGACGCGCCGCAAAGGCAGAAGTTAAGTACAGGCATCCCGGCGGCTATAGAATGGCTGCACGGTACGCTCGTGTCCAGGATAAGGAAAGTCCTCATTACGGAGTTCGGTGACGAAAGCAAACTTGCGATCGTCGAAGCGGATCTCCCCGAACCTGCTACCGGAGAGGTGCAACTAACAGTCGAATACACAATCGTCTCAGGCTCCGACGTCAACATGCGCCGGGGCACTTATCCCTTTCAGAGAAAGGCCCCTCTTACCCCTGGTTATAGCGTTGTTGGCACCGTGCGCCGCAATGGTAAAGGCTGCTCTCAATTCAAGGTTGGCGATCGCGTAGCATGTCTTTCTAAATATGAAGGCCAGGCAGAATTGATCAACCTTCCTGAACGATTCCTGGTGCGTGTGCCCGAGGGAGTCGATCCGAAGGCCGCGGTCGCTCTGGTCCTTGACTGGGTCACGGCTTATCAGATGCTGCACCATGCCGCTCACGTAAAGTCTGGCCAGACGATCTTTGTTCATGGGCTGAGCGGAGCCGTAGGAGGTGCCCTACTCCGTCTCGGACAGATTCAGGGGGCTCAAATCCTCGGCACCGCCGCACCCGGCAAGCACGAACAACTACGCAAGCTCGGAGCTCTTCCCTTCGACTATTCAAATAAGAACTGGATCGGTGCAGTACAGAAACTTGGCGGCGTCGACGCTGCCTTCGATCCGCTCGGCTTCGAAAGTTTTGATGAGTCTTATTCAATCCTGAAGAAAGGAGGGATCCTGGTCGCTTACGGCATGAACCTGCCAGCCATGCAGAAGACTCGCAGGCGTCCCGCCTTTCCTGTGATCATCAAGCTTTTGTCGAAGAACCTGCTCTTCTGGTCTGGCAAACGGACCACCTTCTTCGGCCTGACCCGCACCTCGAAGAACTTCAAACCTGACCTGGAGTTGCTATTCGACTGGCTCAAATCCGGAAAGATCTCTCCGCCAATCAAGGCTACCTTCAAGCTTGAAGAGATCCAGAAGGCGCACCGTGAATATGCCAGCAGTGCAGGTCTGGGCTCCATCGTCATCGAAGTTAATCGGTAGTTTCCCCCGCGCAGTCGGCCTCTGCATCCGCGGCGCTCATTCACCGGATCAAGCTTCGTTCCTTAGTGCGTGGGTCGGAAGTGCTAACCCGCTCAGGGTATTACGCACCTGGCCGATCCTGAAAAGGTCCTGTGAGCCAGGACGATGCCGAGCGTCAAAAAGTGGCATCATGCTGATACTGTCCTCAAAAGCTAGACACAGGAGAGATATCGGTGAGGAATGGACGGGCGATGATGCGATATACGCACTGGTGGGTTGCGGGCGTTTTATGGATGGCGAGCGCTCTGGGGGCTTACGCCGGAGGCCAGAATCCGGTGCGGCAGGCGACAGGTGGACTTGCGCTACGCGCGGATGCAGTTGAGTTCAATGTCCCTGGATACACGGCCGGGCGGAACGGGTCGCCCGCGACGGGGCTGCTGCTGCACGGCATCACGTTCGAAGGCCAACCATTCCCCGCAAACGGCCTGCACGTCCAGCAGTTGAGCGAAGGCGTATATGAACTGACTGGGACCGCCGACCGGGTAGGGAACTGGCGTTTTGAACTGAACGACGCGGCGGATGGCTACTACGGCCTGGGCGAGCGCTTCAATGAACTCAACCACAGCCACCAGATCATCAAGAACAGCTCTCAGGACAACGGTGCGGCTAAGGGATCGAGCACCTATCAGCCGATCCCGTTCTACATGAGTACCACCGGATACGGCCTGTGGGTGGATACCACAGCCGAGGCCGTCTTCGATATGAACGCCAGCTCGCGCGAAGATGTTTCCATCACCGTGCCTGCGCAGACGCTGCGGATCGTCTTGATCCAGGGGCCGGAGTTTCCCCGCATCCTCGACCGGTTCACGGCCTTGGCGGGTCGTTCGATGCTGCCTCCGTACTGGAGTTTTGCTCCGTGGATAGGCCGCGATTATCACCGCAACGATGCGGATGTGCGCGAGGACATGGAGAAGAGCCGGAGTCTTGGTTTGCCGACAAGCGTGATCCTCATCGACTCGCCCTGGGCTACCGGATATAACAGCTATGTCTTCAATCCGAAACAATTCAGCGACGTGCCGGGGTTGGTGAAAGACCTGCATGCGGCGGGATTCAAGCTGGTGCTCTGGCACACGTCATGGATCAACGACAAGACCAGCCCTCCGCACGAAGCAGGTTTCGCGGACAAGATCGATGTGAAGTCGTCGAACTACGATGAAGCCGCCGCACACGGCTATTTCGTCAAGGACAAGAATGGCCGGCCTTACGAGGGTAGATGGTGGAAGGGCCAGGGCTCGCTCATCGACTTTACCAACCCGGCCGCGAAAGCCTGGTGGCAAGGGCAGGTTGGCCTGGCCGTGAAGGCGGGAGCCGATGGCTTCAAGGATGACGATGCCGAAGGAAACTTCCAGGGCGATGCGCGGTTCGCCGATGGCAGCGATCCGCGGCTGATGCGGAACCGCTATGCCGTTTTGTACAACCGGGCGATGGAGGAGGTTATCGAGAAGGATCTCCATGGCAACGGGATACTGTTCGTCCGCTCGGCTACGGTTGGCAATCAGAATCTGGCCATGCTTTGGGGTGGAGATAACGAGTCTAATTTCTCGCTGGAAAATGGCCTGCCTACGGTAGTGACCGCGGGCCTTGGCGCCGGCGTCAGTGGAATGGCTTTATGGACTGCCGACCTGGGTGGATACCTCACCCCAAAATCCGCCCCCGACCCACGGCTCTTCATGCGCTGGACTGAGTACAGTGCCTTTTCGCCCACCATGGAACTGCTGAGCACTTCCAATCGTGGGCCGTGGGACTACGGCGAAGAGGCGTGCAGAAATTACCGCAAGTATGCCGTGCTCTATATGAGTCTTTTTCCCTATCGCTATGCCGCGGCGCAGGAGGCAGCGAAGACCGGGATGCCGATCATGCGGGCCCTGGTGCTGGAGTATCAAAATGACAAGCGTGCCCGCGAAGCGAAAGATGAGTACCTCTTGGGACCGGACCTGCTGGTCGCGCCGGTGATCGATGAGAATACTTCACGACCTGTCTATCTCCCCGGCGGAGAGTGGATCGACTACTGGTCCGGCAAGCACCTTGCGGGAGGCAATGTGGTGATTGCCGATGCGCCGCTTGACTTGCTCCCCCTTTATGCGCGCGGGGGCGCAATTATCCCCAGGATTCCTGACGATGTGATGACGCTGGTACCCGCCGAGGAGAGCGGCAATACCTCCGTCAAGTCGTTGGATGACCGGCGTGTCTATGAGCTATTGCCAACTGGAAGCGATTTCAAATCGGCGACCATCACCGATTTCGAGGGAAGAACTCTGAGCCGCACGTTGCACTCGCTTGAGATTAACGGCAAAGCCGCGAGGGTTACGGTGCGATGGCGGTTTGATTCCGTGACGTCCGTCATGTTAGGGGACGCGCCGATTGAGCTGCACAAAGCTGCCGACGGTCTCTATGTCGAATTTAATCATACTGGCCGCAGCACCGTGAACTGGAAGTAGAAGGTAGCTTGGGATCAGGCCATAACAAATTAATTGCCGTCGATTCGCACAGGCTCGATGCTGTCGATTCGGTTGGGTGAGCTGATGACGCGTTCTTCAGCAACCTTGCGTTGCAAATATGTTCTATACAACAGGGCAGATGACAGCACTACAACGACAAGGAAGGCGATTGCGGTAGCAACATACTTAACAATTTTCCCGATCGCGAGTCATTCTCTGGGAACATACCCTCTACTGATACGCACAGCCACGCATATTTGTCCCACGGCCCTCCAATGAGTGTCGGAATGATGGTGTTTGCGCGATCGAATCTACAATTGCTGCATGGCGCATGACCAGGTTTTCACCCGCATCGACTCTGAACTACACCCGGTTTTTGAAGAACTCCGTCGCCGCGAGCCCATCTTTCATACCACGGAATTCGGCACCACGCTCAGCGAGTTCGAAAGAGCCACAGCACCCGAGTATTGGGAGGTTGGAGCATCTGGCCGGCGCTACAGTCGGGACTTTATCCTCCGCACTCTGGAACAAAGTCCACCTGTCGACGCGAGTTCCGCTGGCTGGCAAAGCTCCGATTACGGGCTTCGCCGCCTCGGTCCTGATACGTACCTCTTCACGTACACGTTGCGCCAGGCTGAGCGCCTCAGCCGCCGCGCCACTATTTGGCAGATCAACCGCGATGGCTGGCGCATCCTCTATCATCAAGGCACGGTCGTCTCTGCTGAAGAGGATGACGTCCTCCCGCCGTAGCCCACGGCTAACTCAAGACCACAGGGCACGCTAAGAAGGGTTTGGGTGTGGCTCGTCAGGTGCGATTGTTCCGGTGGGATCGTTATCTCGGATTCGTGAATCCGCACTCCTTCCATAGTTTTTCCCAGACCCAGATCCCAGCGTCGGCCTTGGTCGGCAGTGGGAATCCGAGCTGATGGGCCAGCATACACACCTGGCCGCGATGATGCGCCTCGTGCGAAATCATGAAGGCCAGCATGGCTGCACCTGCGGGCCATGGTCTCGCCCAACCGTCCCGGCGAAATGTTTCGATCCGGCTCTGCGGCCGGGACAGAGCGTCCACAAGCATCTCGGAGCAGCGCGCGGCGCTTTTAACCAGAGCGGTCCGGGCCTGCTTCTGGGTGCAGCGAGCGCGGTCGAGCGGGGCCGGTAGCTTTAGATGCGGGGCGGATAGCCTTAACCATTTGCGGCGGATGTTATGGACGTGCGCGACAATGGCGGCGATCGTCCGTCCCTTACTCCCGGGCAGTTTAGCGCGCCATGCAGCGGGATCAAGATGCTCGAGGACGATTTGATTCATCCGCTCGTTTACGGCGTAACTCTCCACCAGTACCTGGCAAAGGTCGACGCCAATGTCAGTCCGTGAGTGGGTCATGGGATCACCTTGCAGGCACCCAGCCTGACATCGAGACCTATCCTCATCATAAACAGACCTCGGCGACTAACTAAAGTTAGCGACGAGACCTAACTGACATGTTTGACTCTGGGGTTACGACACCGGTTTCAGGGCGAGGACGGGCTGCAGACACGGGGTACGCTCGGCGAAGGGTCACGAGGGTCAGCGCCGCCGTCTGCGCCAACTCAACGAAATTCCCAGGAGGAGTCCCGCCAGGACAGCGCCTGCCAGCTTTTTTCGACTGGTGATCGGTATGAAGCGGGTCTGCTGGTCGCTGACCTCGATCACACCCACAGGAATAGCGCGCACTGCTGCGCCACCACCGCCGCCTTCACCCTGCGCGCTCGAATTTCCTACGCCGCCGGTGCCCGCTCCCCCGCCATATCCGTACATGAGTTTTGCCACTGGGATGACCGTCTTTCCCTGCGCGGAGATGGGTTCGCCGTAAATGGCCTTCACACCCACCTGGCCAAGGATGCTTTCCTTGAGCGATTGCAAAAGAGCGACACTGTCCATTGGAGACCCCCTTCGAGAAATTATCCTCCTACATCCGGGTTGTAGGGGAAACGACGGTCGCCTGCGGGTGATCTTCAGGTCGCAGGGCACGGGAAACCACGACAATCTTCATTACCTAAGTCTTGCCGAGTACCACGACCGCGACCAATTCCCGGGTCCATGGGAATCCAGTCTGCCTCGCCGTTTGGACCAACGATATAGCCATCAAAACTCGTTGCAACTGCCTGGCGAATTCCATGGCTGCCTTCCCCTCCTGAACACCGATCAATCTGGCACAGGAGCGTCCAGATCCCGCTGTGCGACCAGTTTGGCGACCGCAAGGTTCCGGCTTTGGTCAGCTTCCATCCGGGAAGCCGCCTCGATGCAGGATCATTGGATAATGCGGCAGAACTTCGGGCTGAGGTACGGATGCCCTCCATCCGTCAGCATAGGGTTTCAAGCCCTTGAAGAGGGGCGACCGATGGCCATCCGATTCGCCGGTAAGCTGTTCCAGTAACAATCGCAGCTGGTCGAGCGGATCTTTCCCAAAGCTCGTCTGCCAATGGCGCTCAACCTTTCGCGCACACTCAAGGTACGACTCTTGCATGCGCAGCCCTTTCGCGGTGAGTGCCACAATTTTTGCCCGGCTGTTGGCGGATTCCGGCCCCACAGACACCAGCTTAGACTCCTCCAGCCGCTTGAGCGCCATAGCAACCGCTTCCTTCGACACGCCAGCAAGACGGGGAATATCTCGTACTCGTAGACCTTTCTCACCGATCAGGCGAACGACATTCGCGCTGATAGCCAGCGGCCATCCACAATCGTTTTCGAATTCGACGGCGAAAGCCAGGAGCAGCTTGGAAAGGAGCACAGGCAGCGTGTGCGCTGAGGCTACCGCCGCGTTTGTCTTCGTGCGTGCACGCCGTCCATGGTCAGGCACTTTGCTGAACATCTCATAGCCCAGGATCGGAAGCGAATCAGCCATGTCGTGGTTTAGCTTTTCAACCAACTGCCCCAGCAGCTTGCATAGCTGATCCACGGCTTCCTTACCAAAACGCTCTCGCCAGCGCTTTTCGATTACGCTCGTGAGGGGCCGCCACACTTCCACTGCGCGCTTTCCACCGGTGGTGGGAAGCACAATCATCGCAGTACCCAAGTTGCTTGCTTGGGTGTTCGGACCGGGGTTGACCGAAACGTATCCCCACCACTTGCTCATGCGGGTCAGCCAGGTTTGGAAATCCTTGCGCGGAAGGCCCACGCGGAGAAATAAATCATCCACGGGAATTCCTTCAGAAGGCACGAATTGCATGAACCGCAACCACATAGCCATCGACACCAGCCAGGGGGCGGACTTCGATCCGGGGGTGGATCCATGATTCGTGGTGCGATGCGGAACCTGGTGTTCGAACTCATTATCGAATTCGATAATGAAGGCCACCAGCACCTGGGATAGCAAAGCTGACAATGGGAGGCAAGCTTCCATACTTTGGAAATATGGCGCGATGATAGCGACGAGTCAAATTGGTGGTTTTAGCCAAATAGGGCCACATGATCACCAACGACGGAAGTTCCCCTCGCCGCACGTACCAACATGCAAGCATTCCGATAACCGGAGACATCCGAAAGGGGAATTCCACTGGAGCATGAAGTGGCCACCCATTGAAGAGGCAGTTTCAAGGCTCTAATCAGGCTTCGACGTTATCGGATGGGGCGTTATGCTCATGAGGGATCTGCATGAAACATCCCATAGTGCTGAAGAGCAGCGCCGTTTCGCCGTGCTAATTTAATCAAGTATCAGAGCCCCTCCACAGGAAAGGATCCTTCGTGACGAGTCAGGCGTTGTGGCGATTAAGCGCCGTCGAGGTTGCCTGTGGTATCCGCGAGAGGCGGTTTTCGTGCTCCGAGGTAATGCTATCCGTCGTCGAACGCGTTCGTAAGCTTAACCCGAAGCTGAACGCGATCGTTGTTGATCTCACTGATCAAGCGCTCGCCGAGGCAGCCGCTGCCGATCGCAAGCTCGAGACGCTTACCGAGCCTGGACCGCTTTTCGGTGTCCCGGTCACAATCAAGGTCAACGTCGACCAGAAAGGTCAGGCGACGACGAACGGACTTCCCGCGCTCGCCAATTTCATAGCCACCGACGACTCACCTCTGGTCTGCAACCTTCGCAGGGCTGGTGCAATCGTTGTCGGCCGCACCAACACGCCCGAGCTTTCCATGCGCCTTACAACGGTCAATCCGTTGCACGGGCGCACGTGGAGTCCCTGGCATCCGGACGCGTCTCCCGGGGGATCTTCTGGCGGCGCCGGGGTGGCCGCGGCGGTGGGCTTCGGCCCGATCCATCACGGCAACGACATCGCCGGCTCGCTGCGGTTCCCATCATTCGCCAATGGCGTGGCAACACTCAAGCCGACACAGGGTCGAATTCCCGCATTCAATCCGTCGGCAACTGTGGAGCGCGGCCTGCTCATGCAACTCACATCGGTGCAAGGTGCAATTGCTCGCACCGTTGCCGATGTGCGTCTCGCAACTCGAGTGATGGCCGGTGGCGATCCGCGCGATCCGTGGTGGGTGCCCGCGCCATTCGAAGGCGAGCTTCTGGAGAGACCCGTTCGCGTTGCAGTAACAAGCAACAGTCACGGATATCCAATGCATCCAGGCATCCTTGAGTTGATCGACCGGACTGCAGGCTACCTGCGTGACGCCGGGTATGAGGTTGTCGAAGCCGAGCCGCCATCCATCATGGACCCGGCGCGCGGCTGGTTCAGTGTGTTGCTCACAGAGATCAAAGCAACCCTAGGTCCAATCGTCGATCGGTATGGTAGCGACGACTTGCGCCGGATCTTTGGCTGGTATTACGAAATGGGGACAATTCTCGATCTCGACGGCTATCGCACCGGTCTCGCGGAAAAGACGCGGATGGCGCGCGCCTGGAATGTGTTCCTGGATTCCTATCCATTGGTGCTGACGCCTTTTCTCATGCGCCCAGGCTATCCATGGAACTACGACGCGCTTGGACAGGCGCAGACGAAAGACCTCTGGGACGCTGCGGTCTATAGTTACGGCATCAACTACCTTGGGCTGCCGGCCGGGTTCGTGCCGGTGGACCTGGTGGAAAATCTGCCTGCCGGCGTTCAGTTCGTGGGTCGCCGGTTCCGGGAGGATGTGATCCTGGATGCCATGGCTGCAATCGAGAAGCGCGCAGGCCATCTGGTTGACCGGTTGTGGGCATCAGCGGGCGTCGAATGAGCCTGCCAGAATCACGCATCAATCTCAGGGAACTGGTACCCAGGCCACTGTATTACCTTCCGCGAAGTTAAGGGTTGGTTTAGGGGCCATTGCTCAACCAAACCGGATCGCCCTGATCTCGTTCTACTGGCTGCTATACTCTGCCCGGGTAGGGATACCTCCGGGGCCGTCAGGGGTCTTCGAATTCGACAAGTTCAAGCTGGATTGTGACTGCTTTGAACTACGACGTAGAGGACGCAACCTGAAGCTGGAGAGAAAGCTGCTGGAGCTGCTGATTCTGTTGGCGGAAAAGAAGGGCCATTTCTTGCCTCGTCCATCATTGAGAACTAGCGTGGATTCGTAGCAGACCTGTGGAGACTTCGTTCGCACTTTTTTGCAGCGCAACCCGAATGCTCTACGATGCTTATGCATGAAGATACTGACCGCTGAAGAGATGGGAAAAGCCGATCGGGTGACTACAGACCGATTCGGCATCCCTTCGCTGGAGTTGATGGAGCATGCCGGTCACGCCGTGGCCCGCTTTATCCTGCGTGAATTGCCCCAGTGCCGGCACATCGTCGTGCTGTGCGGCAAGGGAAACAACGGCGGGGACGGCCTGGTCGCCGCGCGCCATCTGATCGAAGCCGGCTGCACCGTCTCGGTAGTGATCCTGGGCGATCCGGCGGAGACCAAGGGCGACGCAAAGACTATGCTGGGGCAGCTTCCCGTGGCGCCCATCGGCATCAAGGAAGAAGCCGACCTGTACGCGAGCGGCTGCAAAGCCCTGTTCGAGGGCGCGGAGCTCTTTGTCGATGCGGTTCTGGGCACCGGCTTTCGTCCCCCGATGCGTGGCCTGGCAATCGCCGGCCGCAAGCTGCTGGAGCGCTATCCCCGAACCCCGGTGGTAGCGGTGGATCTGCCGTCGGGCTGGGACGCGGACTCGCGAAAATTCTCCGCGCCGGAAGCTTATCGGGCCGATGCTGTGGTCACTTTTACCGCGCCCAAGCTGGCCCACGTTTCGGGAATGCTCACCCGGGGACCGATCGTGGTAGCACCCATCGGTTCACCGGCCGAGGCGGTCGAGTCCGACACTGGCCTTACCTGGGCGGGAAGCTCCAAAGTGATTGCGGACCGTCCTCGCCCCGCCGATTCGAACAAAGGCCGCTTCGGACATGTCCTCGTCATCGGGGGAGCCAGGGGCAAGTCTGGTGCTCCTTCGATGAGCTCCGTCGCCGCTTTGCGCGCCGGTGCGGGGCTGGTCACCGCCGCGGTCGCACAATCCATTTTGCCCACGGTCGCCGCGGTGACTCCGGAGCTGATGACGGTTGCACTGCTGGAAGGAAACCAGGGAGAAATTTCGAGCCGGAACCTCGAAGACGCCCGGCTTGACCCGATTCTGGAAAAGAAATCGGTCATCGCGGTTGGTCCGGGCATGGGGCAGGAGGAGGAGGCGGTCAAGTTCTTCCTCGGGCTGCTCGAGCGGACCAAGGTGCCAATGGTTATCGATGCGGACGCACTCAACGCCCTGGCCGCACACCGCGGCAACTTGAACGGTCGGGGGCGGCTGCTCGTGCTTACTCCGCACCCGGGCGAAATGGCGCGGTTGACCGGGATGAGCATCCCGGAAGTTGAGGCGGACCGAGAGGGCATTGCCCGGCAGTTTGCAACCAGCCATTCCGTGACCCTGGTGCTTAAAGGGTGGCGCACGATCATTGCCCATCCGGATGGCCGCATAGCTCTCAGCACCACCGGCAACCCCGGAATGGCGAAGGGCGGAAGTGGCGATATTTTGACTGGGATCGTCGCAGCCATGATTGGCCAATATCCGGAGCAGCCCGCCGAAGCTGTGGAAGCAGCGGTATATCTTCACGGATTGGCGGCCGATTTTGCGGTACGTTGGCAAGACCAACATACTTTGCTGGCCATGGACACGGTGTCGCATCTGTATGAGGCATTTCGCTTCCGAGCCGAGGACCCGGGAGGATATGTTTGGTTGCAGGGAATCGCAGGCATGTTGAAGGGGGTGGAATGACGGTTCGACGATTCGTCAGCAACAGCAGCAGGGAAACCATTGCTATCGGCGGAGAAATAGCCCAGCTGCTCTCCTCGCCCACGCTGCTTTTTCTTCGTGGTGACCTGGGTGCAGGCAAGACCACGCTGGTGAAGGGAATCGCCCAGGCTCTCGACGCCGCCGATCCGGATGAAGTGACCAGCCCTACTTTCACCCTGGTACACGAATACGATGGCAGGCGACGGGTCCATGGCAAGGATCAGGACATCAAGCTCTACCACATCGATCTCTACCGCATTCCAGACGAACGCCAGCTGGAGACGATCGGCTTTGATGAGCTGGCCACAGAAGATGCCATTCTGCTGGTGGAATGGGGGGAAAAGTTTCCCAGCGTGGTCAAGCGAAGCGACGGCGAAATACTGATCGAACATTCTGGCGGGGATACGCGCAACATCACCCTCAAACTCAAAGAAAAAGAAAGCTCGACCGTGGCCCACTAAGTCGTGTTCGGCACCCGACTGCTCCCCCAAAAAAAAGAGCCGGAGTTGGCAAGCCAACTCCGGCGAACGGTGGTTGCTACTCAGAGTGGTGGATTAAAGTTGAACAGGGTCATGAGATCGTCGATGGCCGGACTATTGACCGGAACGTACGGACTATCTGCCGAGGCAATCGGGTTGGGGTAGTTATCGCGGCTGCGTGGGCTGACCGTCTCCACGGCCCAGTTTGCCTCGATGAACTTCAGAATGGAAACGTGGTCAGAATAGTCGTGGGCTATGACGCCCCCGGTTGAGTAGGGAGAAACAACAATCAATGGGATACGTGTGCCGTCGCCGAAGTAGTCGAGTGGCTGTACGAATCCGGAATCGTAGTAGCCGCCGCCCTCATCGAAGGTGATGAAGATCGCGGTGTCCTTCCATAAGGCAGAATTGGCCTGTACTGCATCGACGATTTTCTTGGTGAACCCCTCGAACAAGTTAAGCTTTGACGATGATGGGTGACCATCTACCAGTCCACTGGGCTTGACGAACGACACCGCCGGCAATGTTCCATTCTGGATGTCGCTGTAAAGATTCGCAGTGTCCTGGATGTGGGCCGTGCGAACAGACGCGTTGGCCATGATGGAGGTGTCGTACTGGAACGGATTGCAAATGTTGCAGTACTCGTCTGTGTCCTTGCCGATAGCGTTGTAATTGAGTTGATAGGGGTCGGGCACATAGTTGTTCCACTGGTCGCCATAGTACTTCCACGAAATCTGATTGGCGATCAGCTTGTCGCCGATGCTCGGGACTGAAGACGGTGGAATGGTGAAGACGGTGTTGTTGGCGTTGGTGTCGGTAAAGGCGTTGTTGCCATTGCCGAAGTATCCAGGGTTGTAGTTGTTGAGAAGGTAGTAGTGGCCTGCTTCACAATTTGGAGCAATGGGCGTGGGCAGTGACTTCAGGTAATTGACGATCGGAGCCACACCCGGCTGGGTCGTATCCGCGCAGTTAGTGTAGGATCCCCCTCCAAACGACGGCGAACCATAGGAACCGCCGCCATAACCGTCCTGGATATACCAGTTGTTGGTTTTGGCGAGGGGATTGGGGTTTTCAATCTCGTCCACAACACCAGCATTAGGCGTGCCGGCCGCAACTTGAACGTTGTGAGGAGGCATCGCCGGGTTGCCCTTGCCGTCGCTGAACCAGATCGCGTCGCCGTGGCCAAGCATGATGTGATTGGCGCCGGTTCCACCGTTTACGGACTGGTGAAAGTTGTCGCTCATGGCATAGTTATCCGCCAGATATTTGAAGTACGGAGCGTCGCCGTTTTGCACGTTATAGAAACCCATTGCGGTTGCACCCTCACCGGTCGTTTTGGCGCTGGGCGAATACTCGGTGCTGAAGTTCGGCGGTGGCGCAAGGCCGTTTGAGCCGGCCCCGAAAGTCGTTTCAACCCAGGGAAACAATGCTTCGTCGCAGCCGGAGGGATTTGTGGCCGTTGCGTGGGCAACGCTGCAATCCAGTTGCTGCCACATCTGGTAGAACCGATGCACCGGGCTGGCTGCGTAGGAGTTGTAAGTAAATGTACCTGCCAGATTCGTCAGCTGGAATGGTCCAGGAGGGAGTGCAGTTACGTTCGTAATACGGGTATCGGGAACCTTACCCGACAAACCCGAACCGCCGGTAACGAGATAGCCGTAGTACTCATCCGGAAGGCCGTTTTCAGACTGCACCGCCAGGTCTAGGTTGTCATCCTTCACATAGGAACCGCCCGTGGGTCCGCCATTGAGCGGGGCGGGAAGCACGCCATATGAACTCTTGGTTGGGCTCAACAGAAAGTCGTCGGGCGGCGTATCGGTGGCCGCTTTCTGTTCCGCTTGTGGAAAGTTCGGACCGGGTGTTCCATCGGCATTCACAATTCCTTCGGAAAGAAGATTCCAGACCGTCTGGCCGTTCTGCGGTACATAGGTGGCGAAAACGTGATCGAAGCTGCGGTTTTCACCAATGATGACGATGACATGTTTGATTGGTGTGGTGGTGGCGTCGTCACGAGACGGCGGAGTTTGCGTCTGATCAGCGGCGAATGCGCTGCCAATGGCGAGTTGGAAAATCGCCGTGGAAACAAGTCCAGTACGCACAGCCCGCATGGCTGTGGATGCGAGGCGCTTTGCAGTCATACTTCCTCCCGAGTTAGAGTTCTTAGCTCAACCCGTTTGAGAAATAGGCGCTGAAAATTAACGCCGCATCTTTATCCAATGAACACAAGGTGAATAAACGTTGATGTTCCACTAACAACAATTAGGGAAAGTTATCGAACGTTTTGTAACTTGACCGCTCGTAAGTTTTTTACTTGGTCGCCTGGAAGTTTTTACTCGACGCAGCGAGATTTTTGCAGACCGCCGAAGAGTCGCCGGCGTGGCATGGGATTTCTGCATTGTGTTCTGACAGAGGCAGCGAAGCAGGATTCACTTGTATCGACCCCATCATCCCCTTGTCCTCGTGTTCCAGGAGATGGCAGTGATACACGAACGTGCCCACTGTATTCGGGTCGCGAAAATCCATGCGCAGACGGATGCGGGGATAAGCAAGCGAACGGCCATCATAGTAGGGCACATTCACGGTGTCGCGCAGAAAATCTTCATTGAGTTGCCTTCCCATATACTCGAGAAGCAGAAAGTGCAGCTGATGAATGTGGAAGGCGTGCAGCTCTCGTGAACGATTCTCTATAATCCAGTCCTCGACAGTTCCCTGTTGTGCAACGATGTTCGGGATGTCGGAACTCATATCAAACATCTTTGGCTCCTCTCCATCCACAGTCAGGTAAAACTCTACGGCGCTGGTGGGATCGTTTGGATCGATAAGTTTTTCGGAAAAATATAGATGGCGGACACGCACCGGAGGCACAGCTGCGAGCCATGGTTCGCTCGCCGGAGGAAGAGGTTCCGGCGAGCTCTGTAACTTGGATCGAGATTCAGGTGCGTTTGCTGTTGCGACAATCTTTGCCAGCGCCCGGTTGGGGTCGTTCTCCCCGCCGGGGCCGGTGTCCACGGTTCTCGTGACCAGCAAGCCAGTCTCGCCGTCAGGCGGACCGGTCACGATGAATTCCACCCGGGCGCCCGGTGGCAACCCGATATGCGTCTGCGAGTCTACCGACTCTTTCAGAGAATCATTTTGATTCATGGGCACGCCGTCCATGGCGACTAACCCCAGAGGTTGAGGCTGACGGTTAAACAGTACTGCGAGATTAAGATAGGTGATGGCCGAAGCATTGAGCACTCGCCATAGCTGCCGTTCTCCGGGCCTCATCTCGATCGTGGCTGGAGGGTAGTCCGGGTAGGGAACGGGCACATAATTAATAGATAGATCTTTCGCAGGTTTGCCGAAGCCGGTGCCGTTGTTGGCCGCGTCTCCGTCGCGGTCAATCATGAACTTCGGTACCACCGGTTCCGATTTAGCCGGCGGCGCATTGGGATTGATGAGGTCCTGATCGCGGATTATGAAAACCCGCTCGGGCAAGCCGGCCGCGGCTTTCTTGGCGCGCTCAATTCCTTCCACGATCAGGGCGCCGGAGGCTCCTCCGAGAAGCTGTTCTTTGCTGAATCCGTGGATATGCGGATGGTACCAGTAGAGGCCCGGTGGTTCGTTCTCCGGAATACGAAAGCGATACTCAAATGGTGCATCGCCCGGTTGCACAGAGGTCTTCATGACGTCATCCTGATGACAAACCGGAGGAATGGTAAGACCGTGAAAATGAAGGTTGGTCGACACCGGGCTCATGATTCCACTTGTACAAGGATTTCCTGGAGAATGAACATTCGCATGTGCATGCATGGATGCACTACTTCCGTGGCTTAGGTCAGTCAGCGCATTGGTCAGATGAAGAATGACCAGGTCGCCAGGATGCGCACGCAAGTTAGGCGACTCGTGGCCCGCCGCATCTGTGTAGCAATAGCGCGCAGAGCCGTTCGCTTGCGCGGCATTGCTCGCGGTTAGCTGCGCTTCCAGAACGCCGTTCTGGCTGCGCAGGTCTTCCGGTTCTTCGACGATGCTCCCGGCCTCGGGGCGAGGACAGGTGTGGGCTCTCAGCGGTTGACACCATGGTGCGACCCACAAAACGAACAAGACGGTCCATACAGATTTCTTCATTCTCAAGCAGTTTTCGACAGCAACGTTAACCTGGGGTGAATTGGTGGATGTTTTGTTAGGCACGCAGACAGCGCACTACTTATCGGGCAGTGCGAACGATAGGATATTTGGTCCCGAGGCAATGGCGACGTATTGACGCCCGTTCACCATGTAAGTGATGGGTGACGCTTTCCACGGTTCGCTGGCTTCGAAATGCCAGAGATACTTTCCCGTCTTGGCGTCCACTGCTGCGAATCCTCCGCTGGTTTCGCCAAAGAACACCAGGCCTCCAGCGGTGCTGAGAACGCCGGAATAATTTCCTTCCGGTGGTCCGGAAAGCGGAAGTTCCCAGGCGAGTTTTCCGGTCTCCAATGCAATCGCGCGCAGAACCTTCATCGGTGGGTCGGCTGGATCGTCGACCGGCCCGTAGCCGCCGTCGTGCGCCTTGCGATAGATGCTGCAGTCTTCAACCGTCATCACGTAGTAAAGCTGGGTCGTGGGATTGAATGCGGTGGAATACCAATTTGTCGCTCCTCGTACGGCGGGGCAGGTTTTCACGCCCGCCAATGTGGTCTCATTGGCAGGCAGCAACTGGGGCCGTCCGTCTGCTCCGACTCCCTTGGCCCAGGTCAGCTTCTTGACAATAGGAGTGGCTTGTAAAAACTCTCCGCTGGTTCGGTCAAGAACGTAAAAGAATCCGTTGCGATTGGCATGCAGAAGCAGTTTGCGTTCGCGCCCGTGGAATGGTGAGTCGGCCAGCACCAGCGGTTGATTGGCGTCCCAGTCGTGGATGTCGTGCGGTGTAAATTGGAAATGCCACAGCAGCTTTCCCGTCCGGGCATCGAGCGCCAGGTCACTCGCGGTGTAGAGATTGTCACCGCCCCGATGGTCACCATCGGTCGCGGGGTAGGGATTGCCGATGCCCCAGTAAAGAATGCCGGTTTCGCTATCGTAGCTGCCGGTCGTCCACGTCGTGCCGCCTTGTGGATTGGCATCGCCCTGCCATGTTTCCGAGCCGGGCTCACCCGCTCGTGGAACCGTCTGGAAGCGCCAGGCCAGTTCGCCCGTGGTTGCCCGGTAAGCGGCAAGCAGACCTTGAATACCTTCATCGCCGCCGGAGACACCGGCAATCACCAGGTCGCCGGCAATCAATGGGGTTGACGTTCCGCCGTAGCGCGGCTCCCCCAGAGATACTTCCCAGAGCAACGCTCCGGTGAGTCGCTGCAGGCAGATGAGGTGCGCATTGTCGGTGATAAAGAAGATGCGGTCACCCAGCATGCCGGCGCCGCGGTTTGCTCCCTTCGCCGCGTCGCCCGGGATCGCCCCAGCGGCTGCGCGCGGACGCGAGTAATTCCAAATCTCTCTGCCGGTACGGGCGTCAAGCGCCTGGACCTGATTGGGGCCGGTGACGTACATGACTCCATCGGCCACCAGCGGTGTTGTTTCCAGACCGAAGTAGGGCAGCGAATGGATCCACGCCGGCCGCAGCTCGTTTACGTTCTTCGCATTGATGCCGGTAAGGATACTGTAACGGTTACCGTTAACATTTCCGGCGTAGGTCGGCCAGTCGCCGGGCCTGGGGTGAAGGACCTGGTCGATCGCTGGTTGCTTCACCTCTTCGCGCGCCGCAGGATTGGGCCCCATGGGCACGCCATCCAGGCTGCTCAGGAACGCCACCAGGTCGCGATACTGCTCAGGCGTGCCGCTGAAGACGGGCATCCATGAGTGCTTTTCCGCAACGACCTGCGTGTATTCATTGTCGAGCAGCAGGTGCAGCCGGCCGTCAAGCGTCTGCAGCTGCAGATCATGGGCTCCCTGGTTGCGGGCAAACCCACGCAGCTTACTGCCATCGCGCAACGTTGCCCCGACCATCGCATAGCCGGCTGCGATGCGCGCATCGGGCTGTCGCAGGGATTGATCGAGTTCAGACAAAGTCACCTGGCGGCCGATGTTCGACAGATCAGGACCGTTGGTGCCGCCGCGCCCCTGGGCTGTGTGGCAGGTACTGCAGCGGCCAGTGCCAAAGAAGATGCCGGCTCCTGCCGCGCGATCCCCAGCAGGCTTCACCTCAAAGGCATTTGCGTTCATGGAGCGGACGAATTTGGCCAGCTCCTGAATTTGCCCGTCGGGCAAGAATGAGAATGAGGGCATATTGCCGCGACCCTTCCTGATCAGGTCTGCAATCTCCTGTTCACTGGTTCCGCGAAGCTCTCGATTATTAGCCAATGCCGGAGCGCGATCGGTTCCTTCCCCGCGGCTACCGTGGCAGACGGCACACGTTCGCCCAAACTGGGCCGAGTCTTGCGCAATGGCCAGGGATGCGTAGAGCGCCAGGGTGCCGGCCATTGCAAGCGCTTTGGAAAAGGGTCTAAGCACGTAGGCGGGATTTCAGATACTCGTCAAGATACTCGTAAGGGATTCGTGGATGACCTGCTCCTACGCGACTGTAAAGTTAATACATTTCGCCTCGCTGCCGAGTCAATTCGTAAAATGGAACTCATTTCATTTATTGACTTGCCTGTACCCGCTTCATATAATCCCCGGCATGCCAGAGACCACAAAACAGATGTTCAGCCTCGCGGGAAGAACTGCCATTGTTACAGGAGCTGCGACCGGGATCGGGCAAGCCATCGCGATCCGGCTTGCGGAAGCAGGAGCGACCATCGCCGTGATCGATGTGAACTTACCCGGCGCGCAGAAAGTGGCTGCCGCTTTGCCTAATGGATCATTTGCGGTTGAAGCGGATGTTGCAGATGCCGCTTCGGTCGGCCGGGCGGTCGATCAGGTTTTGCAGCAAACCGGCCAGATAGACATCCTGGTGAACAATGCGGGAATCGCCGGTCCCGCTGCCTATATCTGGGAGCAGACAGATGAAAACTGGCAGCGCAATATCGCCATCAATTTGACCGGTGTATTCAACTTTTGCCGGGCCGTAATTCCCCATATGCGCAGCCGTTCGTATGGGCGCATCGTGAATGTGGCATCGATCGCGGGCAAAGAAGGGAATCCGCGGATGACGCCCTATTCAGCCACCAAAGCGGGGGTAATCGGCCTTACCAAATCGCTGGGAAAAGAAGTGGCCACGGAAGGGATTTGCGTGAACGCGGTCACGCCCGCAGTGGTTCAGACACAAATTCTGGATCAGCTTACCGAGCAGCAGGTAGCGTACATGACGGAGCGTATTCCGATGCGGCGCACGGGCAAGCCCGAGGAGATTGCGTACGTGGTTCATTTCTTAGCCAGCAGCGAGTGCTCATTTGTTACCGCGCAATGCTACGACGCTAGCGGCGGACGCGCGACGTACTGACCAACTCAGGCGACTGGACGGCGCGGAAGTCGGCGGAAATCTTGTCCGCCGTGGCGCGAAGTGCAGCGACGATGGCTTTCTCATGATCCTGGTCGCGCACGCGCATTTTAGGCAGTGACGAGCTTAAGGCGACATTCACTTCCCCGGCGGCGTTGAAGACGGGAACGCCAAAGCAAATTCCGTCGAGTACCGACTCCTCGCGATCGGCGGCAAACTTGTCTGCCTGGATCCGGCTGAATTCCTCCTGCAATTGCGCCGGGTCGGTGATGCTTCGTTCAGTGAAGCGCCAACATCCATAACTACGCAGAAGTTTTTCGCGCTGTTCCGGACCCTGAAAGGCGGTGATCACCTTGCCCAGCGAACTGGCGTTGGGAGGGAGGATATGGCCGACGACGTTGCTCATCCTGATAATCTGTGGGCTTTCTATGACGGCAACCACCTCGGCCCGGTTATCGAACAGGGCAGCTAGGCTAACTGTTTCCCGCAGGCCGGCATTGAGCTCCTGCATGCGAACGGTGGCGACGCGGAGAAGACGGGCAAGCCAGAGAGTGGGCACAACCGAATAGATTCCCGGCGCAAGGCGGTATTCGCCGGCACCGACAGAAACCAGGCAACCGGCGGCCTCGAGCGTACGGAGGAGCCTAAAGGTGGATGTTTTTGAGAGCTGGATGCGCCTGGCGATTTCCTGCAAGCCCATGGAGGATCGAGCCGACTGTAACAGCTCCAGCACTTTCAGGCTCTTGCTTACCGCGCGCGAGAGGTATTGATTACCGCCGCTTCTCTGGGTTTCGGAGCCGGTCGATTTCCGGGGAGCCGGGGCGGATTTCGGCATGGCAGCAGAATAACATGATTTCACTAAACGCTATTGCGTTTCATAATTGAGCAATTAGCTAATGATCTGGTTGGCATGGCATCATACTGCGATCGTTATCCTCTGGAGCGTTTCATGAATCGTCGGCAGTTTCTAGGCACCACGGCGGCCGCGTTGGCTGCCGGTCCGCTCTCCATGCCCACACAAGCTGCATCGCAGGACAAGGCAGCCACTCCCCAAAAAAGCTTGCCTATCGGCGTGTTTGACCCTCCTTTCAATAAGCTCTCGTTAGACGACATGCTGGACAAGTTTGCCAGCATGGGCATTGAGGCAGTGGAGGTGGGCGCGGCAGGTCCTAACGGCTCGCCGCACTGTCCTCGCCCGGAGCTGGTAGCGGAACCTGCGAAGGCGCGTGCCTGGAAGAAGAAGTTTGACGACCGCGGCATTCCGGTGATGACTCTGAGCTGCCATAACAATGCGCTGTATCCGGATCCGGCCAAGGCTCGGGATGCCGCGGAGCAGTTTCGCCAGACCCTTCAGCTTGCCGGCATGCTGGAGATACCTACCGTGGTGGGGTTTTCCGGTTGTCCCGGTGGGTCCCCGGCTGACACGGTGCCCAATTGGGTTGTGTACCGGTGGCCGGATGAGCACGGCGCCGCGCTTGACTGGCAGTGGAAGGAGCGGGTTATTCCGTATTGGCAGGAGACGGCGAAGTTTGCACGGGAGCATGGGGTGCATCGCATTGCGCTCGAGATGCACCCGAACTTCGTGGTGTATAACCCGCGGACGTTGCTGCAACTACGCGAGGCGGCCGGCGAGGAGATCGGGGCCAACTGCGATTTGAGTCATCTTTTCTGGCAGCAATGCAATGCGGTCGAGGTCATTCGCTTTCTCGGCAAGCAGGGGGCGATTTATCACGCGCACATGAAAGACACCGCATTTTTCCCGCAGAACGTAGATCGGTTTGGGGTTTTGAACTTCGGCAAGAAAGATGATCATGAGGCGTCAGAGTTCTTTCGCGCCGTCGGCTATGGGCACTCGGCAAGTGCGTGGAAGGACATCATTGCCGCTTATATGGAGATTGGGTACAACGGAATGCTCAGCATTGAAAATGAAGATCCGATACTGAGTGGGGAAATTGGAGTGCAGCGGTCGCTGGCTGTGCTCAAGAATGTTCGCGAAGAGATTATGACGAGCCAGCCAAATCCCGGTTAGAGGCTAGAACAATTGTGGGTGCCCCATGTCTCGCACGTTTTTGTGCGAGATGTGGGATGGGAATGAATTGGCCGTGATGGCCTAAACGAACCGCAAATCAAACTCCGTTATTTCCCATATCTCGCCCAAAAACGTGCGAGATATGGGGCACCCACAATTGGGGTGTGGTTGCACTAGCCTCGCATGTGCTCCAACTCGGAGCTGGCGAAGGCTACAACGTTGTAGCCGCAGTCTACGTAGAGGACTTCGCCGCTTATGCCTGACGATAGATCGGAAGCCAGAAAGAGGGCCGCGTTGCCTACCTCTGCGGGCTCTATGTTGCGCTGGAGTGGGGCGCGTGCGGCGTGCACCTTAAGCATTTCACTTAAGCCACCTATGCCGCGCGCTGCCAAGGTTTTGATGGGACCGGCGGAAATCGCGTTCACCCGGATCTTCTGGCCGCCGAGATCGGCAGCCAGGTAGCGCACGGTGGCCTCGAGCGCTGCCTTGGCTACGCCCATCACGTTGTAGCGCGGCACTACTTTCTGCGATCCGTAGTAGGTCATGGTCATGATGCTGCCGCCATCGGTCATCAACGGAGCAGCTCCCCGGCTTAGGGCGATCAGCGAGTACACACTGATCTCGTGAGCCACGCGGAAGGCCTCGCGGCTGGTCAACAGAAAGTCGTTTTGCAGCGCATCGGCAGGGGCGAAGGCAACGCTGTGCACCAGGGTGTGGAGCTTGCCATAGCGCTCCTTCAGTTGGGCAAACACTGCGTCGATCTGCTCGTCGCTGGAGACGTCACATTGAAAAACAGCTGCATCGGGAAGTTCTCCGGCGAGGCTTTCGGCTTCTGGCCGCAGACGTTCATTCTGATAGCAGATGGCAATCTGTGCCCCGGCCGCTGAAAGCTTCTGAGCAATCGCCCAGGCGATACTGCGCTTGTTTGCAAGGCCGAATACCACTGCAGTCTGACCTTTGAGATCTATCATTTGGTTAGGATATATCAGCCACCCAGGTCCACCAGTTCGACCTCGTTAATCGGGCTGCCCAAGAAGCGAGCGCCTAAGCGACGGAACTTGGCCACCGAATCGGTGGCGAAGAAGCGGCACTTGCAGCCAGGCGCATGGTCTCCGGTCAGGCCGCTGTGGGCCCCAATCAGCCGGGCCGCCTGGGTAGCGGTCGCCTGGGCCGAATCGATGACCCGGATCGCAGGAGAAACAGCAGCTTCCATCATAGGGCGCAGCAACGGGTAATGGGTGCACCCCAATACCAGCGTGTCCGGATCAAGCTCTGCTTCCTGCGCCTGCTCCAGTAGTTCGGTCAGATAAATTCTGACCACCTCGGCAGTGACCGGGTGATCCACCCAGCCTTCTTCGACCAAAGGCACCAGCAGGGGACAGGCTTTTTCCAGCGCACGCAGGCCGCGCTCTCTGCAGGCTGCGGCATAGGCGTGGCTGGCGATGGTTGCATCGGTACCAATCACCAGGATGTCCCGCGTCTTCGACCAGGTGCGCGCCTCGTTGGCTCCGGTCTCAATCACGCCCAGAACCGGCACCGCGGTCGACTTGCGAATCTCTTCCAGGGCGAGCGCAGAGGCTGTGTTGCAGGCGATTACCAGAAAACCCGCGCCCTGGTCGAGCAGAAAGCGAGTGCTCGAAAGCGCATAACGCACGATGGTCGCGCGGGACTTGGATCCATACGGCAGCCGCGCCGTGTCACCCAGGTAGAGGAACTCCGCCCCGGGAAGCAAAGGAAGCAGTGCGCGCAGCACGGTCAGGCCGCCGAAACCGGAATCGAACACGCCGATCTTCAGGCGATCACCGGTCACAGGTGCTTCACTCCAGGAGCATCGGTGGCCAGATACACCCGGGTCAGATCCGCGTGCCCAGCAAGCGTGTCGCGCTGTTGCCCGTCCACCAGAAACCGAACCTGCGAGATCTGGGGAAAGTTGGCGTGCAGCGTGCCGATGATCGAAAGCAGGGTAAGGGTCTCCGGCTCGATGCCTGAAGGGTGGGCGTCGACAAACGATGTGCTCAGGTCCACGACGGCAATCGTGCCCGGTATGACTTGATTGGCCTCAAGCGGCAGGGTCATGAAGAATATTTCGTTCACGCCCTTGTTGGCCGCAATCGGGTGCTTGCTATTGACCCGGGCATAGTCAACGACCAGGTGCTGCAGAATTACGTGCGCGCGGGCGTTGGCGTCCACCGGCAGCGCCAGGTTCTGGGTTGCCGGCTGAACGGATCCGTCCATATCATTGGCAATCATCATGGTTACACTCTGCACCGGCCTGCCGGCGGGAGGATTGAGGGGCATGGTCTCGGCGGATGCGAGCAGGCGATCCATCGCGCGCTCGCGCATGCGAAGCAGGATCACCGCCATCAGCACCGAGCTAACCAGCAGGGTCCAGAATAAGATGCGTTGCCCGCGGGAGATCATGGCTGCTGCTTCCAATCGCGCTGCCATTGTTCGACGGCTGCTGCCATCGCCGCCACGATGCGGTCCTGATAGCCGGAGTCGGTGAGCGCGGTAACCCTGCCGGAGTTGTACAACGGCGAGAACTCCACCACGACCGCCGGGCAGGTGAAGCTGTCCAGCGGCTGCAAAGCCGTGCGGCCCAGGGTCACCGGAATCTCCGCATGGGTCATGGCGGAATCGACTTCCGACGAGAGGCGCAGACTCTGCTCGGCGTAAGCGCCCTGGGCGGTGTCCCAGGGCAGAAATCGGGTCATGGGGATTTGGGTCAGCGAGGCAGTAAAGAGATGAACGCCGCTGCCGCTGGTGGTGGCATGCAGGGTAATACAGGCGGCCGCACCCACATGGTTAGCCGTTTCGGCCCGGTTCAGTGCGGGGATGGCGCTATCCGATTCCCGGGTGGTGACCACATACATACCATGGGCAGCCAACACGGAACGCAAGCGCACCGACAGGGTCAGCGCCAGGTCTTTTTCCAGTAGATGGTCAGACAAGCGCGCTCCGTTATCGGTTCCGCCATGGGCAGCGTCGATCACCACCGCAAAGCGCGTCGCCGGCCGGACGGCCGCGGGCGGAGCAGGGGGAGGAGCCGGTTGGGGCGTGGAAGTTGTCTGGGCGCCGGCGAGTCCAGGCGCCAGAAAAAAAGCTATCGCAAGGCAGGCGCGGGGTGTGAGGCAGAGCTCCTCAATCCAACGCATAGATGGCAAGACCGCTCAACAGTTTGGGGTAGAAGTCGGTGGACTTCTGGGGCATGACATCGCCCGCGAAAGCGACTTCGCGCAACTGGCCCAGGGTGATTGGATTGGTCAGGAAAGCCACGTCCGCCTCTCCCCGGGAAACCTGGTCGACGGCTTCGCCGGCATCGCGCACGTAGCGCAGGTTCCGTTGCTCGCGGATCGCCTCCGGAGTTATGCCCAGTAGTTGCTCCAGCACCAGGGCGTGCAGTTGAGTCAGATCCAGCTTGCGCTGCCGCTCGGGGAGCTTTGCCAGAGCCTGGGCGACAGCCTCGGGCCTGGCGTTGAGCAAGTGATAGCCGAGTTTGGTTACCGCGACGAAGGCCGTACCCGGTTGGTGGGCCAGCATCCTGGTCAGGGCGACCGCGTCTTCCGCGGCCACCGGCCTGGCGTGAAAGAACTTCTGCGCCCGCTCGATGAAGGTTGCCGGGGAAAAATCAGTGAGCCCGAAGACCACCCGATGGGTGGGCAGGATGGTAATGCCGGTGGAGTCCATGTTGACGAAGGTCATCATGACGGCAGCTTCCGGATAGGCGGGATGGGGCGTGGTGTTGGCCAGGTTCCGTTCCGTCCGGGCGACATTTTTCGGGGCATGCTCGAGCGAATAGGCCAGGGCCGTCTCGTAGCGGTGGTGGCCGTCGGCAATGATGAGCTTCTTATCCTCCATGGCTCCCAGAAGGATGTTGATGGTGCTCATGTCGCTGACTTTCCACACCCGGTGGGTCACGCCGTACTCGTCGGTAACTTCGATCTCCGGTGCCGCGGTGCCGGAGAACAGAATCTTTTCCGCCGTCAGCGCCGGATCGGAGTAGAGCATGAATATCTGTCCGAAATGAGCCCGGGTAGCGCGCAACAGGTTGAGCCGGTCAGACTTGGGCTTGGAAAGCGTCTGTTCGTGACGGAACACCACATGCTGGCTGTAATCGCATACCTCGCCCAAGGCGATAAAGGCGCGGCGCTCGTGAACCTCTCCATCTCCACCGGGCACGGTAAAGCGCTGGGAGTAAGCGAAGATACAAGCGTCCTTCTCCTGGGCCAGAATCCCCATACGACGCCAGTCGGCGAAATCCCGGGCGGCGCGGGTGTAGACGTCATTGCCTCCGGGTTCGTCAAAGAGTTCAGGTAGACCCAGGATGATGCGCACCAGGTTGTAGATGCTGCGCTGGTAGTAAGCCTGCTGCATTGCCGGGGTAATCTTGTCGTAGGGCTGGGTCACGACGTCTTCTACGCGTACCAGGCTCGGGTTGTAACGCAATGCGCGAAAGGGATAAATGCGAGCCATGCTTAGGGGGTCCAGCTCCACACATCGGCAACCTCAGCGTGCGCTGCCAATTGCTTTACTCTCTTATACCTGCCAGATTGTACCTGACTGTGGAGCCTCTCTTTCGCTTCCTGGCGCGCCCGTCCCATGGGAGGTAACACCCGTAACGGGGTAGTCATGACGAACCTGCTTCCGAATATGCGCGCGCAAGGGTCAATGTCGTCGTGCTACCATCCTGCACACGGGGACACGGGGGCTGGGACTATGGCGCTCACCAACGAGCGCAGAATGGGGATGAAGCAGGGCGCTTGGACGACGGTGAAGACTGCCATGGCGCTCGGGCTTTGGCTCGCGCTCTCGCAGGTCTGCTGGGCTCAGGATCCCCTGAATGACGTTCACGTTGAACCTCCGGCCCCTGCAGCCAAAGCGCCTGCGGATACCAATGCCGCGCCGGACTCTAAGACGCCGGCCCCGCTGGAGGGCAAGAAGGCCCTCAGCGCGCGGCCAAATGAACGCATGCGGGTCGATGTAAATCTTGTACTGGTGCCGGTTACCGTCACCGACCCGCTTAATCGCCTGGTCACGGGTCTGGAGCGGCAGGACTTCTTCGTTTACGAGAACAACGCTTTGCAGAAGCTCAAGAGCTTTTCCGCAGAGGATGCGCCGGTCTCGATCGGGATCATTTTCGACCTGAGCGGCAGCATGACAGACAAGATCAATCGTGCCCGAAACTCGATCCTGGAGTTTCTGCGCACGGCCAATCCGCAGGATGAATTTTTCGTTATCGGCTTCAACGACCGGCCCGAACTGATCACGGATTTCACCAACAATGTTGACAACATCGAAGCCCGCCTGCTGACCGTAAAGCCCGGGCACCGGACTGCTCTGCTGGACGCCATCTACTTCGGTCTGAACAAGATGAAGCAGGCGAAGAACGAGCGCAAGGCGCTTCTGGTGGTGTCTGACGGGGGCGACAACCGCAGCCGTTATACGGAGGGCGAAGTGCGTTCAGTGGTGCGCGAGTCCGATGTGCAGATTTATTCCATTGGCATCTTCGACCAGTACGCGCCTACGCGCGAAGAGCAGCTGGGGCCGATTCTGCTGCACGACGTGAGCGAGGAGACCGGCGGCCAGCTCTTCCGGGTGGATGATCTTGCCGACATGGCCGACATCGCGACCAAGATCAGTGCCGAGTTACGTAACCAATACGTGTTGGGGTACAAGTCAGACGATGCCAAACGGGACGGGAAGTGGCGTAAATTGAAGGTAAAGCTGGTTCCGCCCGAGGGGCTGCCCCAGCTCACCGTTCACGCCCGTACCGGATACTATGCGCCCTTGCAATAGTTGGCTGTTGCTTCTACCGATTTTCCTGCTTTGCTTGCCGGGCCCAGCCGTGACGCAAGTCGCCGGGTTGCCGCCTGCTGCCCCGACTCAGCCGGAGAAGCAGCCGCCGCTCAATGTGGATCGTGATCCCGTGGCTTCGCCCGATGGAGAAAACAGCGCGACCAAGGAGAATCCGAATTCAGGGATCATTAGCCGCGATGGCGGAAAATATACCCTGCAGCGTAACGTCGATGAGGTGGTCTTGAACGCCACCGTGCTGGACGACCACCAGCACATGGTGACCAATCTGGCCAAGGACGACTTCAAAGTCTCAGAAGACGGGGTACCCCAGACCATCACCTCGTTTCAGCACCAGGACATCCCTATATCGCTCGGCATTCTGGTCGACAACTCAGGTTCCATGCGCACCAAGCGCCAGGCGGTTAATACCTCAGCCCTTGATCTGGTGCACTACTCCAACCCCGATGACGAGAGTTTCGTGGTGAATTTTTCCGACGAGGCGTACATCGATCAGGATTTCACCGCCAACGTCAACAAGCTGCGCGACGGGCTTTCGCATATTGATTCCAAGGGAGGAACCGCCCTTTACGACGCCATCATGGCCTCGGCGGATTACCTCACCAAGAATGCCAAGCGCTCCAAGCAGGTTCTTCTGGTCATCACCGACGGAGAAGACAATGCATCCAGCACCACACTGGAGGAAACGGTGCGCCGTATCCAGGACCTGCAGGGGCCAGTGGTGTACTCGATTGGACTGCTCTACGACGATACGGGCGGGGGCCGGGAGGCCCGTCGCGCCCGGCGAGCGCTCGAAATGCTGTCCAACGAGACCGGGGGCATCTCCTTCTTCCCCAAGAATCTTGGCCAGGTGGATGAAATAGCGGGAGAGGTGGCGAAGGATATTCGCGAGCAGTACACGATTGGTTATCACTCCACCAAGCCGGCCATTCAGGGCGGCTTCCGTACGGTTCATGTGGAGGCACACGCTAAAGGCTATGGCAAGCTGGTCGTTCGCACACGCACTGGCTACTACCCGAATCTGAAGAAGGCGAGCGCGACAGGCCCAACTGCGACCAACGCGACCTCCAATTGACAAGTAAGTTGGAGAGAACGAGTAGGTTGGGAAGAAACGATGGGGCACCCGCCATTTCTTCCCAAGCCGCTTCTTCGACGCGGTTCTCACACGACGGCTTCAGTCCATCGTCGCTGTTACACTAGTCAGTTGGCCTATGACCCTTTTTGCTCGTGAGGTTGCAGCGCGCGCGCTGCATGTTGCTGAAGATGTGACGGAGTTGATGGGGTCAACCCCCATGCTTCACCTTCACCGCGTGGTGCCCGCAGGGGCAGCCGACATTTACGCCAAACTTGAGCTCTTCAACCCCGGCGGGAGTGTCAAGGACCGGGCAGCGCTGGGCATGATTCTGGATGCGGAGCGCCGTGGCCTGCTGCAGCCGGGGGCGACCATCGTCGAGGCAACGGCCGGCAATACCGGGGTAGGGCTCGCCCTGGTCGGCGTGCATCGAGGCTACAAGGTGGTGCTGTTTGTCCCGGAAGGATTCGCGGAGGAGAAATGCATCCTCATGCGTGGCTTTGGCGCCACGGTGATCCGCACTCCGGAAGCTGAGGCCATGTCTGGGGCGATTCGCCGCTGCCGCGCCATGGCCGAGGAAATCCCGGGTAGCTTCGCCGCGCTCCAGTTTGAAAATCCTGCGAATCCCGACTTCCACTATGCCACCACTGCCGTCGAGCTCTGGGAACAGATGGAAGGACGCGTGGATGCCTTCGTCGGCGGTGTCGGCACCGGTGGCACTTTCTCCGGTGTGGCGCGCTTTCTTAAAGAACAGAACCCGGGCATTCTCACCGTGGCGGTGGAGACCCAGGGTTCCGTTTTGCAGGGAGGGCAACCGGGTCACCACAAGGTGGAGGGGATCGGGGTTTCCTTTATTCCCCAGACTTTTGACCGTGATTGCTGCGACGAGATCATTGCCGTCCATGACCCGGAAGCCTTCGCCATGGTCAAGCGGCTGGCGGCGGAGGAAGGCTTGCTCGCTGGCTCCAGTGGCGGCGCCGCTGTGGATGCAGCGGTACAGATCGCTGCTCGCCTGGGCAAGGGGAAGCGGGTGGCCACCATCATTCCCGATTCCGCCGAGCGCTACCTTTCGAAAAAGATCTTTGAGGGTGGGCTATGAGCAGTCGTGGCTTTTCCACCCGGGCCATCCACGACGGCCAGGCTGCCGATCCCTTGACCGGTGCGGTCAACGTGCCTATTTACGCTTCGTCCACTTACGCCCAGGAAGAGATTGGTAAGCACCGCGGATACGAATACTCCCGGGTTTCGAATCCTACGCGAACGGCGCTTGAGGAAAATCTGGCTTCGCTCGAAGGGGGCGCTTCAGCCCACGTTTTTTCGAGCGGGATGGCGGCGATCGCGGCCCTGGTGGCTATGCTCAAGACCGGCGATCACGTGATATGCGGATCCAATGTTTATGGGGGAACGCCGCGGCTTTTTGACCGCATCATTGCCAATTACGGCATTCTCTTCACTTATGTCGATACTACGGACGCGGAGCAGGTCCGCCGTGCCATCCAGCCCAATACCAGGTTGGTACACATTGAAACCCCGACCAACCCGATGATGCAGATTACAGACATCCGTGCCATTGCCGATATCTGTCATGAAGGGGGCCGGGCGATCGACCTGAGTGTCGACAACACCTTCATGTCGCCTTATTTTCAGCGCCCGCTGGAGTTTGGCGCGGATATCGTGATGCACTCCACCACCAAATTTCTCAATGGCCACAGTGATGGTCTGGGCGGTGTTTTGGTGGCGACCCGGCCGGAACATAAAGAGACTTTTGCCTTCGTGCAGAAGTGCACCGGAGGGATCCTCTCCCCGTTCGAGTGCTTTTTGGTGTTGCGCGGGGTCAAGACGCTGGCGGTGCGCATGAAGCAGCACGAAGTGAATGGCTATGCGGTTGCTAATTATCTGGCCGGCCACGCGAAGATTCAGGCGGTTTTGTATCCCGGTCTTCCGCAGCATCCCCAGCATGCGCTTGCCCGGCGGCAGATGTCGGGTTTCGGCGCGCTCATTACCTTTGAGACTGGTTCTTTAGAGAAAGCCAATGCGGTGCTGCGCCGGCTCAGGGTATGCACTGTCGGTGAATCGCTGGGCGGGGTGGAGACGCTGGTCTCGCATCCCGCCACCATGACGCATGCGGCGCTGGGGGAAGAAGGCCGCGCCAAGATTGGCCTGAGCGACGGAATGGTGCGCATCTCGGTCGGTATTGAGGACGCCGAAGATCTGCTCGAAGACCTGGAGCAGGCGCTCAGGGTGCTGTGAGATGGCAATGTTAAAATCAGGGATGAGCGCCAACTCCGCCGATACCGCTCTCCCCCAGAACCATTCATTTGCCCTGACCGACGAGCAGGAGCAGTTGCGTAAAGAGATTCGTGATTTCGCTGCGCGCGAAATCGCGCCCAACGTCATGCGCTGGGACGAGGCCAGCGAGTTCCCGCAAGAGGTAGTACGGAAGCTGGGCGAGATGGGCTTGATGGGCGTCATCTTCCCGGTAGAACTGGGGGGCGCCGGTCTCGGCTACGTCGACTATGCGCTCGCCGTGGAAGAGCTTTCCGCCGTCGATGGCTCCATCGGTATTATCGTGGCCTCGCACAACTCGCTTTGCAGTAACCACATTTTTGTCGCCGGTAACGAGGAGCAAAAGAGTAAGTACATTCCTCTGCTTGCCTCCGGCAAATGGCTAGGCGCCTGGGGACTGACCGAGCCTGGTTCCGGCTCCGACGCCGGAAGCGCGCGCACCACCGCCGTACGGAAAGGCGATCGATGGGTGTTGAACGGAAATAAGACCTTCATCACCAACGGTCATTATGCCGATATTTCTGTCATCATCGCGGTTACGGATAAGAGCCAGGGCACGCGTGGTCTTTCGGCCTTCGTGGTGGAGAAGGGAACTCCGGGCTTTCGCGCCGGTAAGAAGGAAAACAAGCTGGGCCTGCGCGCCAGCGATACTTCTGAGTTGATTTTTGAGGACTGCGAGATCCCCGCTGAGAACCTGCTCGGGCAGGAGGGCAATGGCTTTATCGATTCCATGCGGGTTCTTGATGGTGGCCGCATTTCGATCGCCGCGCTTTCGCTTGGTATCGGGCGGGGGGCTTTTGACGCCGCGCGCCGCTATGTGAAGCAGCGCCATCAGTTCGGTAAGGCGATTTCGGAGTTTCAGGGGATACAGTGGAAACTGGCCGATATGGCAACCCAATTGGACGCCGCGCGGCTGCTTACCCTGCGCGCCGCGGTGCTGAAGGATGCCGGTCAGAAAACCACGCTGGAATCGTCCATGGCCAAACTGATGGCCAGCGAGGTGGCGGTGAAGGTTTGTGATGAAGCTGTGCAGCTGCACGGAGGTTACGGGTTCATCAAAGACTACCCGGTAGAGAAGTTTTACCGCGACGTCAAGCTGTGCACTATCGGCGAAGGCACCAGCGAAATTCAGCGCCTCATCATTGCCCGCGAGATCCTGAACAAGTAGAGGGACCTGCCGTTTCTTCTTGCCACCCTCGGTCACACCACCAATCGTATGATCGAGGGATGAACTTGGCGGACCTGATCGGCCGCATTCGCGAGGGCGATGTGCGCGCGCTGGCGCGGGCGGTTTCGCTGGTGGAAAATGAGGCGCCGCCGGCGCAGCAGATTCTTTCCGCCTGCTTTCCCTATAGCGGCTGCGCTGCCCGCATCGGCGTCACGGGCTCTCCCGGCTCGGGCAAGAGCACCCTGGTTGACGGGCTCGCACGCCGGTACCGCGCACAACAGGCGACCGTGGGGGTGGTGGCGGTCGATCCTACCAGCCCCTACACCGGCGGGGCCATCCTGGGCGATCGCATCCGGATGCGAGACCATGACTCCGATCCCGGCTTCTACATGCGCAGCATGGCGACCCGCGGCTCGCTGGGCGGCCTCGCCCGTACCTCGGCCGATGTTGCCGTCGTCCTCGAGGCCAGCGGCAAGCAGCGCTTGTTGATCGAGACCGTTGGTGTGGGCCAGGATGAAATCGATATTGTGCGCCTGGCCGACGTCACCATCGTGGTGCTGGTACCAGGCATGGGCGACGATGTACAGAGCATCAAGGCCGGAATTATGGAGATTGCGGATATTTTCGTGGTCAACAAGAGCGATCGCGAAGGAGCAGACCGCGTGGAAAATGAAGTCCGATCGCTGCAGTCGCTGGCTGCAGAGCCCAGAGGCTGGATTCCACCTATCGTTAGAACCATCGCCACCGCCGGCGCGGGCATCGAAGAACTGGAACAGGCAGTGGATCGATTCTGGTCGTGGCTGGCACACGACGGAAGACTTACAGCCCGGCGGGAGGCGCACTGGCGGGCGCGGGTGATGGAAATGGTGGGGCACGAGCTACTGCGCGCAATGCGCGGACACGGCTTGAGCGAACAGGAGCTGGTGGCAATTGGCCGCCAGGTGGTGCTTAGACAACAGGATCCTTACCAGCTTGTTCCGCGCCTGGTGGAGGAACTGTTACAAGGAGAGAAACATGGCAAGGATTGATCACCTGGGCATCGCCGTCCGAAGCGTTGCGCAAGCCCGGCGCTTCTATCAAACGCTCGGTCTGACAGTGCTTGATGAAGAAGCGGAAGACGAGGGTGTGCGCAGCGTGATGATTCCGCTGGGAGACAGCCGCCTGCGGTTGCTCGAACCGCTGGATAAGACAACGGCCATAGGCCAATTCCTCGAAGAGAACGGGGAAGGCTTGCACCACCTGGCGCTCCATGTGGACGACATCTCGGGTACGTTCGAAGAGATGAAGCAGGCAGGCGTGCGCCTGCTCTCCGATGAAATCGAGATCGGGGCCGGCGGCCGACTGCATTTTTTGGTCGACCCACTGGCTTCGAATGGCGTGCTGCTTGAAATCTGCCAGGATCCTATTTCCGCGGTTTAAGGCCCCATGCTTCTATCCCTCAATACCTGCGGAAGTACGGCCAGCGTGGCACTCGGCTCAGTTGACCTGAAGGAGGTAAAGATTGTCGCCGCTGCCGAGCTCGCGGTGCGTACCTATTCGGCGCGCCTGATTCCCGAGATAGCCGCGTTGCTCGAGAGCCAGCGTGCTACTTTGCGTGATATCGAGGCCATCGTGGTGGTGAACGGGCCAGGCAGCTTCACCGGCATCCGGGTTGGCCTGAGCACCGCCAAAGGGCTGGCTGAAGGCGCCGGTATCCCGCTGATTGCGGTTTCCCGTTTAGCGTTGCTTGCCAATACCAGTGGTCTTCCCCACGTGCTTGCCGCGGTGGACGCGGGCCGAGGTGAGTACTACGTCGGCGAATACAAAAACGGCACGAACCTGGGGGAAATGCTTCTGAGCGGGGAGGAAACGGTGGCGGCGGCCGAGCAGCCCGGAGCCGGGGTGCTGGTTTGCGATGAGAGCCGTGCCGATGACGCCTCCGCCAGTGCGTGCTCAGCGCTCGCTATTTGCGGGCCGGTCTACGTGCAACCTCCGGACGCTGCCGAGGCGCTTCGCTACGCCCTGGGCCGCTTTCGCGCGGGCGACTTTGACGACCCCGAAACCCTGCAGGCAAACTATCTCCGTCGTTCCGACGCTGAGGTGTTGCGTGCCGCCAGAGCCGGGGTTTGACTATCCATATCCGCGCCATGGCTGCGCAGGATCTCGACCGCGTGCTCACGCTTGGCTTCGAGTCGGTGGAGGCCCCGCGCTGGACCCGTCGTGACTATGAACAGATCCTGCTCGCCGCGCCGGCGGGCCCATTGGCTCGCTGCGGGTTGGTTGCGCTCGGCAGCGACAACCTGGTTGGCTTTGCCGTGGCCAGTTGGTTGCGGTTGGAATCCGCGGCCGAAGTTGAGGGCCTGTTTGTCGAGCGCTCGCACCGCCGCCGCGGCGTTGGGGGCGCCCTGATCGAAGCCTGCCTGGCCTGGGCGGGCAACGCCGGGGCCTCGACGGTTCGACTCGAAGTGCGGGCATCGAACGCGGCCGCCCTGGCTCTTTATGAACGTCACGGCTTCTCCGCCGTGGGCGTCCGCCGCGCTTATTACTCGGCTCCCGTAGAAGACGCGCTGCTGCTGCAAGCCGCCGTACCTCTATAATTCTCCAAGGGCTTAATCGTAACCATGGTGCGTGACGGATACTTTTATGGTTTTGGGTTTATCGCGGCTGGCGTTCTGGTCTTGCTGGTAACCGGGCATTGGACCTGGGCCGTCGTGCCCTTTCTGCTGGCATGCTTTTTTTTGTGGTTCTTTCGCGATCCCAGGCGTCCCGTGCCTGCCGAGGCAGGCCTGGTTGTCTCCCCGGCGGATGGCAAGATCACCGAGGTGGCCCGCATCCAAACGCCGGCCGGAGAGCGTATCCGCTTGAGTATTTTCCTCAGTGTCTTCGATGTTCATGTCAACCGCTCGCCCATTGCCGGCACGGTGCGCGAGGTTCGATACCAGAAAGGCAGGTACCTGAATGCACTTAACCCGGAATCGGCCGAGAAAAATGAGCAGAACCTGGTGACCGTGCAGGGAGATGAGTTCGATGTGAGCTTCAAACAGATAGCCGGATTGCTGGCACGGCGCATCGTGTTTCGCTTTAAGGTAGGCGACTTTGTGGAGCGTGGGGAGCGGGTCGGCCTGATTAAGTTCGGCTCCCGGGTAGACGTTCTGTTGCCCGGCCATGCGCACGTCCGGGTGGCCCTGGGGCAGCGGGTCAAGGGAGGCGCTTCGGTGCTGGCCGACATCCATCCGCCGCAGGAAGACCCGGCGCTCGACCTTCTGCAGGAGAGTTTCGCTTGAAGCCGGATGCATTAAGGCAGCTCGACCGCAAGCGCAAGGGACGACTGCGCCGAGGCATGTATATCGTGCCTTCGCTCTTCACTTCAGGCAATATCGCCGCCGGATACTTTGCCATTACGCAAAGCCTGCAGGGGTCGGTGCAGGAGCCGCAGCATTTCAACTATGCCGCCCTGGCGATCGGCTTCGCCATCCCCTTTGACGCGCTCGATGGCCGCATCGCGCGCATGACAAAAACCACCAGTGACTTCGGCAAGGAACTCGATTCGCTGGCCGACGTCATTACCTTTGGTGTCGCCCCCAGCCTGCTGGCATTCACCTGGGGCTTCCAGACGCTTCCCACGGCCATGGATTCCCTCCGGCGGCAGCACGTGGTGGAGTGGGGCGCCTTTGTCTGCTTTCTCTTTCTGCTCTGCGGGGCCGGGCGCCTGGCACGCTTCAACATCGGCGCCAATTTGTTACCCAAGAATCCCGGCCGTCCGGGCCGAAAATACTTCGTTGGCATGCCGATTCCAGCAGCTGCCGGGGTGATTGCCGCCGTGGTCCATTTCTTTTTGGGAACGCCGGTGCCCAACTGGCGGGTGGCCATCATGTGGATGCTGCTGGTGTTTGTGGTTGGGCTGCTTATGGTCAGTACCTGGCGTTTCTGGAGTGGGAAAGAAATCAACTTCACCGATCGTCATCCGTTCCAGCGCATCGTTGTGGTTGGGCTGGCGATCTACGCCACGGTGGTTTTCTCTCGATACATTCTTTTGGGGATGGCCTTCTGTTACATGTTTTCCGGCATCTTCGCCCGTGCAGCCTATTCCTGGCAACGCCGCCACCGGCGCCTGATTACCCCTGAGGCGGTGGCACTCGTCGAGCCCCCTGTGCACCCTCCATCCCAACCACCGCTGCATCCATGAGGAGGCTCGGGTTTTCTGTCGACCTTTGTAGCGTGACGGGATGCATGCGGCTTTTCTTGAAGAAACCCGCACACGTGGTTTTCATCAACGAAGTGGAAAATCCGGGTAGGCAAGCCGATCGATGACCACCAGCTACCGTATTGCGATTGTGGGCGCCGCTTCCATCCGTGGCAAACAGCTCAATGAAGCACTCTCCGAGTCGAGTTTTGCCGCCGCGGAGTTCCTCCTGATGGACGATCAGCAGGCTTTGGGACAACTCGAAGCGGTGGGTGATGAAATCACCTTTATCCAGCCCATCACCGCCGACTCTTTTGAACACATCGATTTCACCTTCTTCTCCGGGTCAGCGGAATTAACCCTGCGGCATTGGCAAGCGGCGCAGCGCGCCGGTTCCAGCATTATCGACCTTTCGGCCGCGTTGGAGGGTGAATCCGGGGTGCTGGTGTGCGCACCGTGGGTGCAGGAGGCGATGGGCGAAGGGGAGGTTGCCGGCGCACCTGGTCTGCATACGCCGGCGGTCGTTTCAGCCCATCCCGCTGCGCTGGTGCTCGCCCTGTTGGCGGAGCGGTTGCAGCGCGCTGGGGCTATTCGCCAGATTTCAGCGACGGTACTGGAGCCCGCTTCGGAGTACGGCCGGGCGGCGCTCGACGAGTTGCATCAGCAGACGGTGACGCTGCTTTCGTTTCAGAGTATCCCGATGCAAGTTTATGACGTCCAGGTAGCCTTCAACACCGTCGGCGGATTTGGGGAGGCCGCCAAGATCAGCCTGGCGGATAGCGAAGCGCGCATCCGGCGTCACTATGCCTTGCTTTCCGGGGGGCGGCTGCCGCAGCTTTCGCTACAACTGATCCATGCGCCCGTCTTCCACGGTCATACCTTTTCCATCGCCGTGGAATACGAGCGGCAGGTGACCCTGGAGCAGATTGAGGCCACTCTTTCCGCTCCTCACCTGGAAGTCATCCTGGGTGATGCCGATGCGCCCGGGAACCTCAACTCCATTGGCGACCAGGATGTCTCGGTCAGAGTGCGCCTCGACGAGGACGGTATTTCGCAGTCACGACGATTGTGGCTTTGGGCTTCTGCCGATAACCTCGAACTCTCAGCGTTGAATGCAGTGGAGTGTGCTCAGGAGCTGCGCAAACTGCGGCCCCAGGGCAAGGTCCAGTAGTCATTCATTGCATGAAATCCTTGCCAAGATACGAGATCTATTTGCTGGGTGCGGCTCTCTTCTTGCCGGCGTCTTTGCCGATTTGGTCTCAGGCATCCCCGCCGCCGCCGGTCATTGACGAGACTGTCCCCGCAGCGTCGGACAACTACGTTTTGGGACCGGACTCACAGCCTCATCCCTCAGTTGCGGCGGGAAAGACCATCAAGTTCAACCTTACGGATTCCAGGATTTTTCCGGGCACCACGCGGACGATCACGGTTTACGTGCCCGCGGCGTACCAGGGGGACAAGCCGGCGTGTGTCTATGTCGGTCTTGACGGTCTTGGCTTCAACGCGGCAACCGTATTCGACAACCTTATCGCCCAGCATGCGGTGCCGGTCACGATCGGCATCGGTGTTTCTCCAGGAGAGGTTGCTTCGGCCAGCCCGCCAGAAAATCCTCGCTTCGATCGTAGTTTCGAATTCGACAGCCTCAATGACCGGCTTGCCCGTTTTCTGATTGAAGAGGTATTGCCCGAAGTGGAGCGACACCCCGGTCCAGATGGCCGCGCAATCAGGCTCTCGAAGGACCCTAACGACCGAGCCATAGGCGGGGGAAGCACCGGGGCCATCGCCGCTTTCACCGTTGCCTGGGAGCGCCCGGACGCCTTCCACCGCGTGTTCAGTGCAATCGGGACGTATGTGGGCATGCGCGGTGGTGAGCAATATTACGTTCTGGTACGCAAGACCGAGCCGAAACCTCTGCGTATCTTCATGCAGGATGGGTTGCATGATGAATGGCCCGGAGGACCGGAGATGGGCGACTGGTGGATGTCGAACCAGACCATGAATCGTGCACTCGAATTTGCCGGCTATGATGTTCGCCACGTTTGGGGCGCGGGAACCCACAACGGCAGCCAGGCGGCGGCGGTTTTTCCCGAGGCCATGCGGTGGTTGTGGAGAGACTGGCCGGCGCCTATCCGGGCTGGTCCCCCGGGCAACCCGGTACTCAAGTCGATCCTGCAGCCGGGCGAGGAATGGCAGGTTACCGGCGACAGCTGCGTATCGGGACTGGCTTCCAATCCCGACGGGCAGATTCGATGCGGTCAGGCGCCCCTCGCTTTTGGAGCCGATGGCAGGCTCTATCAAGCACTTCCGGGGAGCGGAGTGAAGGTCGCCGGTCGCGCTTTCAATTTTGGGCGAAGGTCTTGGCATCCGCAATCTGACGGTTCGCAACAACGGTGATATTTACGCGGTGACGGGAAGCGAACTGTGGCTCATCCGGGCGACGGGAGAAAAGGTGAGGTTGGACCAGGGTCTGAAGGGGGCATCCGGGGTCGCTCTCACACCTGATGGCCTGTGGTTGTTTGTCGCCCAGAGCCTCTCGCGAAATGGCTTGAGCTATCGCGTCCGTTCTGACGGAACCCTCGACGCCAGCGCGCCGTTCTACAACTTCGAGGTTCCCTCCTGGGCAGATGATAGTGGTGCGGCGGGAATTGGCATGGACAGTGATGGACGAGCTTACGTGGCCACGCGGATGGGGATCCAGGTATTCGATCGCAATGGCCGGGTGGCGGCGATTCTTCCTTTGCCCGGCAACGTATCGGCTACGGGTCTCTGCTTCAGCGGCCATGATTTCGATACGATTTATGTTGCGGGTGGGGGCAAAGTGTATCGCAGGAAGCTTGGTGTGAAGGGAGTGCTTCCCTGGGCCGCTCCTGTCAAGCTTCCGCCCTGGGGAGCGGGCTAGGTTTTGGGTCACCTTACGTTCGTCTCTCACGGAAAAAGGAGCGCAGCAAATCCCCGCTTTCCTCGGCCAGTTCTCCGCTGGTGACAGCCATCTGGTGATTTAACCTGGGATGATTCAGAACTTCGAGCACCGAGCTGACAGCACCAGCCTTGGGATCGGCGGCGGCGTAGATGAGGCGGTCAAGCCTGGCGTGAATCATCGCCCCAGCACACATGGCGCAGGGTTCGAGAGTGACAAACAGCTCGCAGCCCGCGAGGCGGTAGTTGCCCAGGGTGCGGGCTGCCTCGCGTAGCGCAACGATCTCGGCGTGAGCCGTCGGGTCCAGGTCGCGCAGAACGCGATTCTGTCCGCGGCCAATAACGACGCCGTTTTCAACGACAATGGCACCTACCGGCACTTCGCCGGCTGCGGCTGCGGCGCGCGCCTCGTCCAGGGCCAGGGCGAGGGCTTCTGCGTCCGTCATCCTGCAGGCTGCTGCTGCGTCATGCAGTGCAGCGTTCCCAGACCCCAGACCAAATCACCGCTGTGAATACCTATGACCTGACGATCAGGAAAGAGATCGGCCAGCACATTGAGCGCCTTGCGGTCATTGGCATCATTGAAGGTAGGAACCAGCACCAGTCCATTCGCGATGTAGAAATTGGCGTAGCTGGCGGGAAGCCGCTGGCCCTGAAAGACAACCGGTGAGGGCATCGGCAACTCGACGATAGTGTATGGGAGGCCCGAAGGATCGCGGGCCGCGCGCAGCCGCTCCAGATTCTCCGCCAGGGGCAGATAGTTGTCGTCGGCGGGATTTGGCTCCGTGACGGTGACGATCGTAACGGGACTAACGAACCGGGTGATGTCGTCTACGTGGCCGTGGGTGTCATCCCCGGCGATGCCGCGATTCATCCACAGCACCTGGTCGATGCCGAGATAGTCGCTGAACACCTGCTCCAGATCCTTGCGGCTAAGCCCAGGATTGCGCTGCTGCACGTCGCTCAACAGGCACTCTTCCGTGGTGATGAGCGTGCCTTGCCCGTTTACGTCGATACTGCCGCCTTCCAGAACCACGCGATGGGCGGAAGATTCCGGTGTCCAGCTGGGCAGGTGGAGCCATTCGCTTGCTCTCGAAGGCAGCTGGTCGTCCAACTGCCAGTCCTGGTATTTCGCCCAGGCATTGAAGTGCCAGTTGGTGATGGCGAGACCCTCGCTGCGGGTGACGAAGATAGGGCCCGAATCGCGCATCCACACCCGGTTGGTAGGCCATTGATGGAAGTGCACGCGATCGAGTTGGGCTCCGGTGCGCATCAACATGCCGCGTGCCCGCTGCTCGGCGGCGCTGTCCTGCACCAGCAGATGAACGTCCTCTACCCGGGAGAGGTGGCGGATGATGTCGCAATAGACCCACGGGATGGGATGGAAGCGGCCCGGCCAGTCAGCGGCGTTGTGGGGCCACGCCAGCCAGGTTGCGGCATGAGGCGCCCACTCCGCCGGCATGCGATAGCCCAGGCTGCGCGGGGTTGCCGGTTCATTTGCCATCGTCTAGAAAGCGAGCCGTAATCGGGGGGTAGAAATCTATTCGCCGGTCACGCAGGAAGGGCCAGTTGCGGCGGGTATCCTCGAGGTTCTTCAAGTCGACTTCCTCAATCAGGATGGCTTCGCGGTCATGAGGCGCCTGGGCCAGCACGCGGCCAAAGGGGTCTGCGATAAAGGATCCACCCCAGAACTCGAGTCCGACACCAGGGGCGCGGTTGCCGCGGACGTCTCCGTTTTCGTGGCCCACGCGGTTGACGGATGCGACGTAAACGCCGTTGGCGATGGCATGGGACCGTTGGATGGTCTGCCACGCGTCATACTGAGCCACTCCGAAGCGCTCCTTTTCCGCCGGATGCCAGCCGATCGCGGTGGGGTAAAAAAGCAGGTTGGCTCCGCGCAGGGCGGTGATGCGCGCCGCTTCCGGGTACCACTGGTCCCAACAGATGAGCGCACCCACTTGTCCCACGGAAGTATCGAAGGCCTTGAAACCCAGGTCCCCAGGGGTGAAATAGAACTTCTCGTAATAGAGCGGGTCGTCGGGGATGTGCATCTTACGGTAGATTCCGCCCAGCGATCCATCGCTCTGCAGCAACGCAACCGTGTTGTGATAAAGCCCTGCGGCGCGGCGCTCGAAGAGGGAAGCGACGACCACTACTTTTTCCTCGCGTGCCACGGCAGAAAGCCGCTCCGTGGAAGGGCCGGGTATGGGCTCGGCCAGATCGAACAGCTCGGCATCTTCTCGCTGGCAGAAATACTGCGCGTTGAAGAGCTCGGGCAGGCAGACGATGTTGGCGCCGCCGCGCGCGGCTTCACTAACCCGGTCGGCCGCCTTATCGAGGTTGGCGTCGGGGTCCGGTGAGCAGGACATCTGTACCAGACCAACACGGTAATTCGTTTTGCTTGCCATCTTGTTACTCAAATATCAGGATTGCGGCGGCGATGACCGTGGTCCAAAGCCCGCGCTTGTCTCCAATTGCCGATTGCGTGATATTCGCGGTGCGGACAATCTTGTTGGAGATGCGATACATTTCTTTTTTTTCGTCCCAGCTTTTGTCGGGATCGAATTCCACGTTCAGGGTAGTGGCGAGCATCTCTGCAGCCAGTTCTTCCGCGTACTCGCCGGCCTGATCTTCCGCCTCGCCGAAGCTGTGGTGCTCGCTCAGGTAACCGTAGGTGTTGCGATCTGTAGGAATCGCAACGCCGATACTGGAAACCACCAGGCGATGAGGTTCACGAGTAGAATTTTCCGCGACCACGGCAAAAACCACCTCGCCGGGGGAGAGGTATTTCAGACCTTCCTTGCGGGTGATTAGTTTGCACTGCGGCGGAAAGATGGAAGAAACCCGAACCAGGTTCTGAGCTGCTATACCGGCGTCTCGAAGAGCCAACTCAAAAGACGTCAGTCGTTCCTTGTGTTTCCCGACGCCCTTGGTCAAAAACAGACGCTTCGGGACCATGCTCTTGCCCAATGCCTAACCCTCCCAGACGAACCTAACACAAACGGATCTTTGGATGCGGCAACGCCCCTGGTTGATGGAAAAAGATGCACAATAGCAGTGAGATGGCCTACCCGATCAAGGTGGAATATGCGGAAGCCCGCAGGACGCGCGAGCGCAACACCAGGCGCTACCGGCTGGCTCACTGGCCGATTTGGATCTGGGTATTCTTTCTTGCGCCCGGGCCATTAACCTTCGATTTATTTGCCCACGGTGGCGGCCTAAGAAACCTGGTTTGGCTGTTTCTGGTGATGGCGGCTACCGGTGTTGCCGGATACTTTGGGCAGCTTCCCGGGGTAGAGCCGCGGCCCTACATTCTTCGCTTTACTGAGGACAAGCCGAATCCTCTTTACCGCAAGGTCTGCTACACGTTTGCCTGGAATGCGGTCATTACCTTCACGCTGCTAAACCTGGCGGGGCTGGCGATCGCTGCTGTGACCGGCAAGTGGGTGATGAAGCAGATTTATCTGCAGGCCTATTTTCCCCTCTGCGCCATAGTGCTGCTGCTGGGCCTGTTTGGGCTGCTGCCTCGAGTTGGGCGTTCCACCAAGGGCGAGGGAATCGAGCGGCGATATTTTTACGGGGCGGTGTGGGCTGCGGTGATTTCGCAGACCATCCTATTGTTGCTGTGGAAGACGCTGCCGCAGTCTCCGGCGACTAACCGGCTCAAGCTGGCAGCGTTCGTGCTGAGCTTGTGCGTGGTGGGCGCCGCGGCCGTTTTTGGGATGCTGCCCCGCACCCGGCCAATCGTTCCCGGGCAGTTGATGGTGGCGGACTAAAGCCCTCTCGGTGACAACAAACCCCGGGTGCCCCACATCTCGCTGGTTTTTCGCTGTGGGATACCGCGATTCTGAACTCAAAATCCTGAAGGATCCCGAAAACTGCACGTCGAGCGCACTGGTATCCCACATCTCGCGAAGAACCAGCGAGATGTGGGGCACCCAGGGTGGTTTTGGCAGTTCGAAATCCTATGCTTGGGTGGCGGTTTGCCTGGGCTTGCGGGAGAGCGCGTAAAGCAGCGCTACGAGCATAAAGAGCGAGCCCATCGCGGCTAGGCCCATGACCCGCAGGATCGATACGGTGTACTTGCCGGCGCTGGGACTGTAGTTGCAGCAATAGAGCAGGATCAGGTCGCTGACTGAGCCGATATGGTGGCTGCTGGCCTGGATCACCGCCAACCGTACATCGCGCGGCTGGTAGTCTATGCCGAAAAGATATTTCGACATGCGGCCGTCGGGCGTGGCGATCATGATTACGCTGGAGTGAGCAAATTGATCCATCTTTCCGTCCGGCCCGGCCATGCGCACGTAGTTGAAGCCGGTGGCCGACGACAGGTCGGTAATCGAGGCCTGCGGGCCAGTGAGGAAATGCACGCTCGATCCCGCGCCGGGCTGGCCAAGCGAGTCCAGGAAGTGCACTTTTTCTGCCGCGCCATCGGCGGGTGTGTCCGCCGGATCGATGCTGGCGACGACGATGTCGTAGTCTTTGCCGGGAGTGAAATTGACCTGGCGCAGCGTCTTCGCCAGGCCGCTGAGCACCTGGGGGCAAAGCATTTTGCACTTGTAGTAGACCAGCGCCATGACCACGGGGCGGTGCTCAAAATAAGCCCCCAAAGGCACATCGGCGCCGCCGGAGTCGAGAAAATGATCGCTTAGCGGGAGCGGATTGCCGAGATTCTGGCTGATGCCGGCTTTCTTAAGAAAGGCAGGAGTCGACTGCGCCGCCGTCCCCAGGGGCTTATCGGCGGAATATTGCTGTGCCCAGAGGGGCATGACGACCGTTAGAACGAGAGCAGCAGCAATACCCGGCAGGGACCTGAGACGCATGTCTATAGCTTACTCCGATTGCCACTGCAATTCGCATGGTGGTAGCCTGACTATTCGTTCTCGCTTCCACTTATCCGCTTTCGGAGATACGCATCCATGCAGAAAAGCTACAACGGACTTTCCTTGCCCCAGGGGGGCGAGGCGATTCAATATGCCGATGGGAAATACCACATTCCTGATCATCCAATCATTCCGTTCATCGAAGGCGACGGGACGGGGCGCGACATCTGGCGCGCCTCGCAGCGGGTTTTCGATGCCGCGGTGGAAAAGGCCTACGGCGGCAAGAGGTCGGTGAAGTGGTTTGAAATCTTCGCCGGCGAGAAGGCCTATTCGCAATTCAACACCTGGCTGCCGGATGACTCCGTCAGCGCGGCGCGCGATTTGCGCATATCGATCAAGGGACCCCTTACCACCCCGGTGGGCGGCGGCATCCGGTCGCTGAATGTGGCCTTGCGGCAAATCCTCGATCTCTACTCCTGTGTGCGGCCGATCAAGTACTACCAGGGAGTTCCCAGCCCGGTAAAACATCCGGAGAAGCTCAACGTGGTGATTTTCCGTGAGAATACGGAAGATGTTTACGCGGGCATTGAATTCAAGCAGGGCACACCGGAAGTCAAGAAGGTGATCGACTTTTTGAACAACGAGATGCTCAAGGGCACTAAAAAGAAAATTCGTGAGGACTCCGGGATCGGCATCAAACCGATTTCGATTACCGGGACCAAGCGGCTGGTACGGTACGCGATTAAGTACGCGCTTGAGAACGGACGGAAGTCTGTGACCCTGGTGCATAAAGGGAATATCCAGAAGTTCACCGAGGGAGCCTTCCGGGAGTGGGGCTATGAGGTGGCCACGCAGGAGTTTCGCCAGCAGACGGTGACAGAGATGGAGAGTTGGATCCTGGGCAACCTCGAAGCCAACCCAAAGTTGACGGTGGAAGAGAATGCGGCGCTGATCGAGCCAGGCATTGCCTTCGGATCCGACGATTTCCGAGCCGAACTTTACAAGAGTGTGAAGGGCGTGATCGATTCCATCGGCGCAACGCACGGGAAAGGGCAATGGAAGAAGAAGCTGCTGATCAATGACCGGATCGCCGACTCCATCTTTCAGCAGGTGATCATCCGGCCCGAAGATTACAGCGTGTTGGCGTGCCCAAACCTGAACGGCGACTATATTTCTGACGCCTGCGCCGCGCAGGTGGGCGGCCTGGGCATTGCGCCCGGAGCCAACGTTGGTGATGGCTATGCGGTATTCGAAGCCACTCATGGCACAGCGCCCAAGTACGCGGACAAAGACGTGATCAATCCTGGATCGGTGATGCTTTCAGGCGTGATGATGTTCGAGTTCCTGAGCTGGAGCGAGGCGGCTAGGCTGATTGAGAACGCGCTCGAGAAAACCATCGGGCAGAAATATGTAACCTACGACTTTGAGCGGCAGATGCCTGGGGCAACCAAGGCGAAGACGAGCGAATTCGCCACCCGAATCATTGAAAACATGGGTTAGGAGAAATATGCGAAAGAAAGTAACTATCGTAGGGGCAGGGAATGTGGGCGCGACCTCGGCGCACTGGATCGCGGCCAAGGAACTGGCCGACATCGTGCTGATCGACGTGGTGGAGGGTGTGCCCCAGGGCAAGGGTCTCGATCTGCTGGAAGCGCTGCCGATTGAGAAGCGCGACGTCCACGTGATCGGCACCAATGACTATGCGCACACGGCAAACTCCGACATCGTGGTGATTACGGCCGGCATTCCCCGCAAGCCGGGCATGAGCCGTGACGACCTGCTGCACACCAACTACAAGATCATGTCAGAGGTGGTGGGCAAGGTGGTGGCCGCCTCGCCCAACGCAATTCTGATTATCGTTTCCAATCCGCTCGACGCTATGGCCCAGGCGGCGTTCAAGCTGTCGAAGTTCAACCGCGAACGGGTTATCGGTATGGCTGGAATCCTGGACTCTGCCCGCTTCCGTACTTTTATTGCGGAAGAGTTGAAGGTTTCAGTCGAGAATGTAACTGCGTTTGTGCTCGGCGGCCACGGGGATACGATGGTGCCCCTGCCGCGCTACTCGACGGTGGCCGGTATCCCGATCACGGAACTGATGGATGCGGCTACGATCGAGCGCCTGGTGCAAAGGACGCGCGATGGCGGGGCTGAGATTGTCAAGCATCTGAAGACGGGGAGCGCCTACTATGCTCCGTCCGCTGCCGCGGTGGAGATGGTCGAGGCTATCCTCAAAGACAAGAAGAAGATTGTGCCCTGTGCAGCCTACCTGGAGGGTGAGTACGGAATCCACGGACTTTATGTGGGCGTTCCCTGCAAGCTGGGGGAGCGGGGTCTGGAACAGATTATTGAGATCAAGCTCACTAAAGAAGAAGCTGCTGCGCTCAGGAAGAGCGCCGACGCGGTGAAAGAGCTGTGTGCGGTGATCGGAGTCTAAACCGTGAAGGAACACGCCCGCCAGGTCATGACCACCAACATTGCCGACGCCACGGTGGTGTTGCAACAGCTGGCGGGCCTGGAAGGGCAAGTAGAAACGGCCGCCGGGATCATTGCCGATGCTTTCCTTTCAGGGCATAAGCTGCTGGCGTGCGGCAACGGCGGCAGCGCGGCCGACGCCTCGCATTTGACCACGGAGTTTGTTGCTCGCTTCGACCGCGAACGCCGTGGCTATCCCGCAATCTCGCTGGCTGCCCACTGCGGAGACTTAACCGCGATCGGCAATGACTATTCCTTCGCGGATTTGTTTGCCAGACAGGTACAAGCGCACGGGAGGCCTGGCGATGTTCTGACGGTGTTCACTACCAGCGGTAACAGCGAAAATATCTTTCGCGCCCTGGTGGCGGCGAAAGACCTCAAGCTCAAGACGATTGCCTTCCTGGGGCGCGATGGCGGCGAGTGTGCGGGGTTTGCCGATGTCCAGTTGTTAGTAGCTGGAAAGACAACGGCGCGCATTCAGGAAGGGCATAAGTTTCTGCTGCATACCATCTGTGAGCTGGTTGATGAGCGGCTGTTGGGTGAAGGCTAGCCTAAGGAAAGAAAACAGCAGGGGGACCTGCTGTTTCTACCCTACACGCGTTCGATCACCACAGTTTCCAGGGTCACTGGTTTGTTCGGCCTATCTTGCGAGTTGCGGGGCACCTTGGAAATTTTCTCCACTACGTCGTAGCCTTCAACTACTTCGCCAAAAACCGTATGTTTGCCGGTGAGCCATTGGGTCGGCGCGACCGTAATAAAAAATTGGGATCCGTTGGTATTTGGGCCTGCGTTAGCCATGGCCAGCTTGCCGGGCGCATTGAGGCTATGTGGCGAGCCCTTAGTCTCATCTGCAAATTTGTAGCCGGGGCCGCCCATGCCATTGCCTGCAGGATCGCCGCCCTGAATCATAAAGTCGGGAATCACGCGGTGAAAGATTGTGCCGTCATAGAGCTTGTTGGTGCTCTTCTTGTTGCCGACGGGGTGAGTCCACTCCCGTTTGCCCTCGGCGAGTTCAACGAAGTTCTCTACTGTCTTGGGCGCATCCTTTTCGAAGAGGCGGCAGACGATCTTACCTTCGCTGGTGTTGAAGACGGCGTACGTTCCAGATTCACGGGACATGAAGGGCTCCTGATGTTGGTTTAGTTTTGCGTGGGTGCGCTGGCAGGCGCTGCGGGAGCAGGAGGCAGAGGTGGCAACGGCTGACCTTCGCGCACGATGGTGACCTTGTTGAGAACGACGGGCTCGAGAGGTTTGTCGTCCGCGTTACGTTGCACGCGTGCGATCGCGGATACAACGGAGAGGCTGGGCTGGTCGCACTGGCCGAAGATGGTGTGCTTCTGATTGAGGTGGGTCGTCGGCACTTCAGTGATAAAGAATTGTGACCCGTTGGTGCCGGGACCAGAGTTGGCCATGGCCATGCGCCCGGGCACATCAAAGTTGAGGTTGGGATCGAATTCATCGGCGAACATATATCCCGGGTCGCCGGTTCCGGTGCCGGTGGGATCGCCACCCTGGATCATAAAATCGGGAATGACGCGATGAAAGGTCGTCCCGTCATAAAACGGCTTGGCCTTCATCTTCTTCTTGCTTACCGGATCCGTCCACGGCTTGGTTCCCTGGGCCAGCCCGATAAAGTTGGCCACGGTCAGGGGAGCTTCCTTATCAAAGAACCTGCAGGTAATGCGTCCCATGGTGGTATCGAGAACGACCGTGGGACCGGTGGGCTCCACCAACGGCGGGGCCTGGCTCGTAGGCATGTCCGGCAGCTCGGCCGGGGGCGTCTGGGCCGGGGGCGTTGGGGGTGGAGTGGACTGCTGAGCAATTGCAAATACGGTCGAAAAGAGAAACAGAACAACGAAGCGATGTAGGAATTTCATTGGTAGTTCCAAAGACAGACTAATACACCTGCGGGAGAATTGCTCATGGACTACTTCTTGTCAAAGGGCTGTTTTTCCGTGATGCGAGGCCGGCTCTCGGACTGCAGTTGCCTGGAAACCTCCTGGACCCTGGCAAAGACGCGCAGGAAGTTGCCGCCCAGAATCTTCTCCATATCCTCGGCGCTATAGCCTCGCGCCATGAGCGCCTGGGTGATCTTGGGCAGATCGGCGGCAGAATCCATCCCTTCCGGGCTCGATGGAATGCCATCGAAGTCCGAGCCGAGTCCGACATGGTCGATGCCCGCAATCTTGGCAATGTGGTCGATGTGATCAATTAACACGCTGAACGGGGGTCGCGGTATTTTCGCCATGTAGGTTTTGGCTATTTGCTCGGCAAGCTCGTTGGGAACAGGCTTGCCCTCGGCCTTGAGCTTGGCAGTGGCCTCGGCGACGGCCTGATCAATCTGGGGTTGCTGGGCCTTTACCGCCTTGCGGTAGTCTTCGCTGAGAAAGCTGGAGTAAAAGTTCACCATGACAATGCCGCCGTACTGGCCGACGGCTCGCAGCATGTTGTCATCCATGTTGCGGGGCGAATTGCAAAGAGCTCGCGCCGAGGAGTGGGAAGCGATCACCGGAGCGCGGCTGATGATGAGCGTGCGGTAGAAGGTCTTGTCGGAGACATGCGAAACATCCACCATCATGCCCAGCCGGTTCATCTCGTAAACCACGTCCTTACCAAAATCACTCAGGCCGTCCTTGGTGTGGGTAACTTTGGGGTCGTCTATGTCTCCTGAGGAATCCGCCCAGCCGTTCGAGTTCATCCAGGTAAGCGTCATGTAGCGTACGCCAAGACGGTAATAGTCGCGCAGCAGGCCCAGGCTGTTCTCGATGGAATGGCCACCCTCAATCCCCATCAGCGCAGCCAGTTTGTGCTCGCGGTGGGCGGCGACAATGTCTTCGGGCGAAAAGGCCATGCGCATTTGCTGGGGGTGTTTGGCCGCCTGCTGGTAGACGGCGTCGATCAACTCCAGCGTGCGGCGCGCTTCGTGGCCGGTATAGGCGGCTGGGTCGACCCATATGGAAAAGAATTCAGCCCCCAGGTTGCCCTGTCGCGCCGACTCGAAATTGACGTAGCCGCCTTTAAGCGGATCAGCCAGGTCGTAGCCTTCGTCGAGCATGCGCTGAGTGGTGTCGGCGTGGGTGTCAATGACGATGGCGGAGTTGTGTACGGCGAGCGGGTCTTTCTGTTTAGTCACGGGAGTCTTCGTTTGTGCGCTGAGCGGGAGAGTGGCGGTGAATAGGACGAGGGCGGCCGCAATCTTCATGAGGGGTCGCGCCCAGTGTAAGCCATTTTGCTGAGAATGGGTGACCCTGTCGCCCAGCGCAGAGGCCTATTCATCGGTTCCCGCATCTCGCAAAAGCGCGAGATATGGGGCACCCGGTTCGTTGGTCAGGACAAATCGCCAAAAGGGTTAGCTATTCCTGAGCACTGGTCGAGCTGAACTTCGCTCCGGTGCTCCATTCGGCAAAGGGGCTAATGGTGGTCACAAGGTCGTCGCGGCGATTGACGCTGGCACGCAGATAATCGCGGTTCATCGCGGCGATGACTTCCAATTTAATCTCTTTGGGGCAGACGCCGGTGCACTCACCGATATTGGTGCAGCTGCCAAAAGCCTCGGCGTTCATTTGCGCGACCATGCTCAGGGCGCGGTGGTCGCGTTCTGGTTTGCCCTGGGGCAGGATACTGAGGTGGGCGATCTTGGCCCCGGTAAACAGCGCAGACGAGGCATTGGGGCAGGCGGCGACACAAGCGCCGCAGCCGATGCAGGCAGCAGCGTCCATGGCGCGGTCAGCGATTTCTTTGCCGATGAGATGGGTGTTGCCGTCGGTCGCGTTACCGGTGGAGACGGAAATGTAGCCCCCAGAGGCAATGATGCGGTCGAAAGAACGACGATCGACGACCAGATCCTTGATCATGGGGAAGGCAGCAGCGCGCCAGGGCTCGAGCAGCAGTTCTTGTCCGTCTTTGAAGTGGCGCATGGTCAACTGGCAGACGGTGGTGGCAGGCATGGGCCCGTGGGCGACGCCATTGATCATGAAGCCGCAGGAGCCACAGATGCCCTCGCGGCAATCGTGTTCGAAGGCCACCGGCTCCTCACCTTTTTCAATCAGAGTTTCATTGAGCACGTCGAGGCACTCGAGCATCGACATCTCTGAATTCTCAACGTCCACGGGGTAGGTGACAAACCTGCCCGCGTCCTTAGGGTTTTTCTGGCGCCAGATTTTTAACGTTACTTTCATTACTTGTAGCTCCTCTGGCTGGGATGGACGTAGTGGAATTCCAACGGCTCCTTGGTTAGCGTGGGCGGATTGCCAGGACCACGATAATCCCAGGCGGCGACGTAGGAGTAATGCTCGTCGTCACGCTGCGCCTCGCCTTCGGGTGTCTGATATTCCTCCCGGAAGTGACCACCGCAGGATTCGTTGCGGTTGAGGGCGTCGATGCACATGAGCTCAGCGAGCTCGAAGAAATCGGCCACCCGGCCGGCCTTCTCCAGGCTCTGATTCAAGTCTTCGCCGCTCCCGGGGACGTTGACGTTTTTCCAGTACTCCTCCTGCAGGGTGCGGATCTGGCCAATGGCGGATTCGAGACCTTCGGCGGTGCGCGACATGCCGCAGTAGTCCCAAACGATCTTGCCTAGTTCGCGGTGGAAGGAATCAACCGTGCGTTTGCCTTTGATGGAGAGCAGCAGCTCGACGGTTTGCTTGACGCAGGCGACGGCCTGGCGGACCTCAGGCGCGGTGTCGAGTACCGCCGGAAATTTATTGGTCGCCAGGTAGTTGCCCACGGTGTAAGGAACCACGAAATACCCATCGGAGAGGCCCTGCATAAGCGCGCTGGCTCCCAGGCGATTGGCGCCATGATCGGAGAAGTTGGCTTCGCCAATCACAAACAGGCCAGGGATGGTGCTTTGCAGGTTGTAGTCCACCCACAAGCCGCCCATGGTGTAGTGGATGGCGGGGTAAATGCGCATCGGAACCTTGTAGGGGTTCTCGTCGGTGATGCGCTGGTACATGTCGAACAGGTTGTCGTAGCGATCGCGGATGGTGTGCTCGCCCAATCGCCGGATGGCGTCGGTAAAGTCGAGGTACACGCCGAGTCCAGTTTCGCCCACGCCTCGGCCTTCATCGCAGACGGCCTTGGCGTTGCGCGAGGCCACGTCACGCGGCACCAGGTTGCCGAAGCTGGGATAGCGGCGTTCCAGGTAGTAGTCGCGCTCGGCTTCGGGGATCTGGTCGGGTGACCGCTTGTCGCCCTTCTTCAACGGCACCCAGATGCGGCCGTCATTACGCAGCGACTCGCTCATCAGGGTGAGCTTAGATTGATAGTCGCCGGAGACCGGGATGCAGGTGGGGTGAATTTGGGTGAAGCAAGGGTTGGCAAAGAGCGCTCCACGCTTGTGGGCACGCCAGATGGCGGTCACATTGGAGCCCTTGGCATTGGTGGAGAGGTAGTAGACGTTGCCATAGCCGCCGGTGCCCAAAATGACCGCATCGGCAAAGTGGGTGCTGATGGCGCCGGTAACCAAATGACGTGTCACGATGCCGCGGGCCTTGCCGTCGACGACGATCACGTCGAGCATCTCGGTACGCGGGTACATAGTAACGGTACCGGCGTGGATCTGGCGTTCGAGCGCCTGGTAGGCTCCGAGCAACAGCTGCTGGCCGGTCTGGCCGCGGGCGTAGAAGGTGCGCGAAACCTGCGCGCCGCCGAAAGAGCGGTTGGTGAGGGCGCCGCCGTATTCACGGGCGAAGGGAACGCCCTGGGCTACGCACTGATCGATGATGTTGACGCTGATCTGCGCCAGGCGATAGACGTTGGCCTCGCGGGCGCGGAAGTCTCCGCCTTTGACGGTGTCGTAGAACAGGCGGTAAACGCTGTCACCGTCGTTCTGGTAGTTCTTGGCCGCGTTGATGCCGCCCTGTGCGGCGATGGAGTGCGCGCGGCGGGGCGAATCCTGAAAGCAGAAGCACTGAACCCTGTATCCGAGCTCGCCCAGCGTGGCGGCAGCGGAGGCGCCGGCGAGACCGGATCCGACGACGATGATGGAGTGCTTGCGCTTATTGGCGGGATTGACCAGCTTAAAGTCGAACCGAGTCTGCTCCCACGCGTGCTCGATGGGGCCCGGAGGTGCCTTGGAGTCGAGAATCATCTATTTCACCAGTCCCAGTAAAACGCTTATCGGAATGGAGATGTAGCCGAGGACGATGAGCAGAGCGATGACCATCGCCGTCGTCTTGAGAGCTGCGGTGTGTTGCGCCTGGAGGATGCCGATGCTTTGAAACATGCTCCACAGGCCGTGGCGCAGGTGCAGCCCCAAAAGGCTGATGGCGACGATATAGGAGAGCGAGACCCACCACACCTGAAAGCCGGAAACCACGTTGTGGTAGACGTCACCCTCAATGTATGCCGCGCCAGGATGAATGTAGCCGGCGGTCAGGTGCAGGAGATGAAAGATGATAAAGGCGAGCACGATGGGGCCCGACCAGTACATGGTCCTCGAGGCATAGGAGGAGGCGATGGCCTGCTTGCGGGAATAGCCCACGGGGCGGGCGCGCTTTTTACGCAGGGCCAATTGCACGGTCGCGATAATGTGCAGGGTGATCGAAATCAGCAGGATGATGCGCACAGGCCAGAGAATTTCTCCAATGTTGTGAAGAAACGCGCCATAGGCGTTCAGCTTTGCCGGGCCTTCATAGACCTGCAGGTTGCCCAGCAGGTGCGCGATCACGAAACCGAACAGAAGGGCTCCCGTGACCGCCATCACGATCTTCTTGCCGACCGTGGAAGCCCAGAAGCTCGGTGCCCGATTGTCCCGCGGGACGGATGCGATTGTGCTCATTTGATTTTTTTCGATGCCTCAGGGTGTGCTGAAACTGGATCCGGCCCAACTCTCTATTATTGTTGCGCAATAGAAGCAGCGTCAAGGTTCTGGGCAGCGAGGTGACGAGCCCGTTTTGGCGCAAGAGACGATTTAGTCAAAGAGTTCCAATAGGGCACGAAAGGCCTCTCCGCGGTGGCTATAGGTCCATCTGGTCTGATCATCGATTTCCGCCATGGTGCGTTCGAGGGCCGGCAGATAAAAGAGGGGATCGTATCCGAAGCCGTTGCTGCCGCGCGGGGCGGCGAGGATGCGCCCTTCGACCGTGCCTTGCGCGGTCAGCAAAGCGTTTCCATCCCTGGCAACAGCCAGCACGCAGCGATATCGGGCGCCGCGCTCGCCGTCGGCAACTCCAGCGAGCTGCTGCAACAGGAAAAGATTGTTGCTTGCGTCGGCGGAGGTGGCGCCCTGGAAGCCCGAATCGGCGGCGTAGCGAGCGGAACGAACACCAGGAGCGCCCTGAAGGTAGTTGACTTCGAGCCCGGAGTCGTCTGCCAACACCATCTCCCCGGGAAGACACCGGCTGTAGTAGATGGCCTTTTCAAGCGCGTTCTCTTCAAAGGTCGGCGCGTCCTCCGCAGGGGCGTCGATGGCATCGAGGCCGGGGAGGGGCAGGATCAGTATGCCGTGGCGGGCGGCGGCGAGGGCAAAGTCGCGCAACTTGCCCGGATTGGTGCTGGCAACGTACAGCGTGCGCGCCATCAGTTGAAAACGGCCAACGGGCAGCCTTCACAGTGGGGTTTCGGTCCGCAATGGTGCTTGCCTACGGCGACCACCAGGGCATGGAACTCGTTGTAGAGCTGCAATCGATGTTCCGGTGGATCGTGGGCAAATGCGGCATCCACCAGTTGTTGCAGATGGAGGTATTTTCGGTCCCGTCCGGCCAGGCTGTGGCGGTCGGCGACGCGGCGCAGATACTCATCGACAACGGCAACGGGATGGAGCAGCGCGTAGAGCAGAATGGCGTCGGCTGTTTCCTCTCCTACACCCGGCAAGGCCAGCAGTTGGGAGCGAACAATGCTGGTCGGTTGCGCCGCGAGCCGGGCCAGCGACCCACGGTGCTCCTGATCAAGAAAGGCTACAAATGCCTTGATGGCCGCAGCTTTCCGAACCATGTATCCCGAGGGACGAATGAGGCCGCGCAACTCTTCCTCGGGAATCGCCCGCAGGCCTTCGAGATTCATCACCCCTTGCGCGACCAGGTTGGCAATGGAGCGCTCCACTCCGCGCCAGGAGGTGTTTTGGGTAAGGTAGGCGCCGACGATCACCTCCAGCGGCGTTTGCGCCGGCCACCATTGCTGGGGACCATAAGCGGCAGCCAGCTGATCGTGAAAATTGCGCAAAATGCGCGGCGCCGCTTCGCTCATGGCTTTGGTTTCTGTTGCTGCAGCTGTTGCTTCCAGCCCAGCAGCTTGGCACGCAATGCTTCAGCTTCCGCCTCGGCGATCATGCCCTTGTGTTGATACAGGATGGAGAGGCTGGTATGGGCCAGAATTTCCTCGGGGTCGAGCTGGAGCAGGCGCTGGGCCACTGCGATGGCCTGGTCGAAATCGCCTTGCTCCTGTAATGCACGGATGAGCCCGTGCATGGCATCGAGCATGCCCGGATCCACTTCCAGGCAACGGCGAAGGGTTTGTGCGGCTCCGGCCGCATCGCCTTCGGCGAGCCGGTCGATCCCCTGGTGATAGAGATCTTCGGCCTCGGAGAAGTGAGAAGGGGTTGGCATGGTCTTAATGGCCTGATTCGATGATAGCGGTTACGATAACGAAACAAAACATCTACCTCAGGCACCGCCCGAATGAGCTTCATCCTGGCCGATGGCTGGTTGATCACCATGAACGATCGCCCCTTCGAGGTTCATCTCAAAGTTTGCAGCTATATATGGGGAGCCAGACCGGTCTGGTCAGAATAGCAACCCAGCACTTTTGCCTGCCCGTGACCGCATCCTGAATCGTTCCGTCATCGTTCCGCTGCCACGTGTTGCGGGGAAGTGTGCGCCATAAGCGCCTTATGCGCCATAAGGGTGGGCATCGACGGCTTCCGAATGAATCGCCTGGAAAAAGAGTGCGAACTAAGCGAATTAAGCGAACTAAGTTCGGGAAACGCGCTAAGTCTGCGATCGGCGAAAAAATACAGACGGGAAAGAGTGATGATTCGACTTTCGTTGCCAATGGCCGCTTTGGGACATAGCCCGGGGCATTGCGTTGGTAAGCCGATGAAACGCATTCGTCGTAGTCAAGGTGTTTGGCCACATTGTATAGATGCGAATAGACGAGGTTTCTACGCGCTCCAGATTGACTTTATTTGAAGGCCTAACCGGAACGGCACATTGTCCTAAGAATCCTTGCCCCCTGCCGACTTCTGAGAACTAATTCACCCATCGGCGAGTGGGTTGGCGATGTTGCATCAACGAGCATTTGCCGGTTTGCCTTACGATGAGGCTCAAGAGGAGATTGGAGCCTGCGGCCTCTGTTTACGAGACGTCTCGTCTGAAAACCGCATGCTGCGGATCAGGGTATATTCGACGGAGCCGCCGTACCATCGGACCACTTGTCTGCCAGGACGAACAGAATCGTCACACGTTCCTCCGGGTCATTCGCCACCATGACAGGTGAGATAGGATCATCGGCCGCCCAGCTCTTCGTCATGTCGCCGGGGAAAAAAAACATCGCATGCGAGTGCCAGCTCTTATCCCGGTCGTTTAAGTACTGCTGCTTCGACATCATGTAAGCCATCGCGCCAGGCTCCAGCGCGGGCAGATCCTTCTTATCCAGTGCCGTCGCGATCGCGTGCGCGATTTCAGGCTTCGATTTTCCTGCCAGCACAAGCCTGGTCTTCATCAGATAGATGGGCGCAAAGCTCCTCGTGGCTTGCGCGTTGAAGCAATGAGGTGCACGCATCTTCGGATTCCAGAACTCCGTCTGATCCGTGCTCTGCCCCCACGACCTCTCCACGATGCAGAGAAAGCCATTCGCGCCCTTCACCGCGGTCTTATATCCCTCGCGTCCCAGCACCATCACGTCGGCTCCATCGGAAATGGAACCGGGTGCAGCACTGCGAGCCAGCGCAATCTCAGATTTCTCGTCAGATATCAGGTACTGATCCAGGGGAGCCATCGCCGGATAGGCAGCTTTCCCGGCCTGTGCAACTGCCTGCCCGCCCGCGTCAGGTAAAACAATCTGCAGAGCAAATGCCAAAGCGATGATCTTGGCGTGATTCTTCCGCATCCGATCCTCCCAATCCGCGCATTTCGCGCCGGTGAGCAACGACCCTGAGATCGATTCGCAGATTGTAAACAGGGCCAAATGGGCGGCGTCAAGACGACATGGCACAAATTCACGATTCAATCATTCCGATCGGCCGGAACCAGACTGCCTGGAATATCTCAACAGTCGGGAACAGGGCAATGCATCGAGCGTCAGTTTACAGCGATTCTCAAGATAGGTAACGATATCCGGGCCAGTTTGAATGGCAAATGATCGCATCGACTGTTCGTTTTTGGTCAGCGAGTTTCGATCCCGGACAAAGATCGCGTTGCCGATCGCCACCCTGGAACTGAACTTACTTATGAATCAGTGATTTGAAGTTAGAGCGTTTTGGCTGGCTACGTGCACAGTTCCAGGCAGATCGTACCTCGTGCAGAAACCGGTCAAAGACCTGTAAATCTCAAAGCCTTTTCCGGCGCACCCGGAGATGTTGGAGGATTCTTAATGTTCCGATTCATTGCTCGCGTCGTGGTTCCTGTTGGCATGTTATCTGTTTCCGTCTTGGCGTCCTCGGCCAACGCCCAACAAGGCATGCCCAATCCGACCATGGCCCCGAATCCGCTGACGACGACGATATCCATTTTCCGTAGCAATATGCAGGACAAAATCATGAAGTCGGCGGACGAGATGCCAGAGTCCAAGTACAGCTACCGGCCGACGAAGGACGTTCGCTCGTTCGCCGAGATCCTAAATCATGTGGCGGATATATCGTACGTATTGTGTTCGAACGTCAAGGGTGAAGCGACCCCCGCCACGGCTACCGCGAAGGGTTCGAAGGCCGAGATCATGGCCCACCTCAAAGGCGGGTTCGATTACTGCGATGGCGTGTACTCCGGGTTCACCGATGCGCACCTCAATGACCCGGCGGACTTCTGGGGCGCCAAGACGAACAAGATGTTCATCTTGACGCAAGTCGCAAATCACGACGCATTGCATTACGGCAATCTTGTCACGTATCTGCGCCTCAATGGCCTCGTGCCGTCCGGGGGCTGGTTTTAATAGGGAAACTCGGGGACGGGGGGACTCGAGGACGGACTGGAAGTTTACCAATCATTGAGCAGATGTAAGACCGTCTGTCTCAGGACTTCACGCGGTCGAGAACCACCCGCACGCGGTCGCCCATGGAATAATCGTAAGCCCTGGTCGATCCAGGTCGATCTTTTGCCGAGCCTCCAACAGGATCAGAGCCGTTCCTGTACGGCCTTGGTCACGCTTCACCGGGGGCGATCTACGAGTTCAATTCGCTCAGCTTCTTACCAACCGCGCCGGGTCCGAAATTGATATGAGCGTCCTTAATTGAAAGTCCGACTACTTCGATACGCTTCAGGTTCCGTGTTCCGATCCCGGCTTCTTCGGCGAGACGCAGCGAGTTGTCGCCTCGGATGAACGGTGAAGTGCCGCGCTCCGCATACGGATCGTAGCCCATCACGGCCATCCCGACAGCGTCCACGCAGACGGCGTTGCGGCCGGCAATGATCACGCCCGGGGTCATCTTTTCCAGGCCAGGAAGCCACGGACCTTCCCCTCCCCGCACCGTCTCGACGCCATCCACGATCGCGATATCAATGGGCCGGATACCGTTCTGATCGACCAGAATGCGCGGAACCCGATAGCCCGGATCGCGCGGCGAAGCAGGATGCAACTCGGCATCCACTCCAGAGGGTGCAGGCGTCGTTCCGTCGTGCAGCACAGGTCCGCGCTCCTGCGTCGGCCGCTCGTTCCCGTTAGGTCCGCAGTCCCCGCCATAGAGCGAGCAGGGCGTGTTGCCGAAGTTGTTCTTCATCGTCATGGTCACGCCTGCAATCCAATGGTTCTTCAGCTTCGCCATCGAAGCGTATACGTCGCACTGATAGAACGCCGGGTTCAGGTGGTAGGCCGGATAGGCGTACCCGCCCCAGGGCACCTTCATGCGCACATATTGCTTGTAGTTGCCCAGGTTCTGCACGTTTTCCCAAACCACCGGCACGCCCATGTTGTTAATGGCGTTTACGTCCAGGCCGTAGCGTGCCCACAGCGAGAGATCCTGATCGGCCGGGAAGAAGCTTTCAATCATGCGAACGCGGCGCGCACCCGCCCTGGCAAACAGATGCACGGTTGCCGCCACCGTCTGCGCATTCGTCCGATAAGGAAGCTCAGGCGTCAGCGGCCAGTTCTTCGGATTCCCGGTGAGATTGAGCTTGAGCCCAACGGTCTTGCCGCGCACCAACTTATCGAGGCCGCCGATCTGATCGAACGCGCTCGAGAGTTGCTGCCCATACTGCGCGTAATCGCGGCAACGCACGATCGCAACCTGGCTCGCTGGAGCCTCGGCCCGCATCAGCTTCGGCATGACAAGTGCCCCAAGCGTCGCAGCACCCGTGGTGGCCAACATCTCTCGCCTGTTCATGTCTTCCCCCTCCTCGACAACATGCTACTCGGATATGATCGATTGCGCGTGCCTAATTTGATATCCAGACGATCATTTGGTAAGCTGCTCGCCGCAGCTTCGCTCGCCAGGGCTTTCGCCGGCGAGCGCAGCATGTTCCTCTCCCTGAACAGCGTTCTGTTGCAAGGCCGTGTTCACTGGCCTGACTTCGCGCGGTTGGCCGCGCACATTGGCTTTCCCGGCACGGACGTCATGCTGCGCCCGGCCATGGAAGCCGGCGTCAGCGTGACCAACGACCTACTTGCCGGCCTTAAGATCAGGCCAGCCGTGATCGATTTTCCGGTCGAATTCCGGAAAGACGACGCAACCTTCCATGCCTCGCTCGCCCAGCTCGACGCAGCGGCCCAATTCGCTGCCGCTATCCACTGCCCGCGCATGATCACGTACATCATGCCGTCGAGCGACACGCCAAAAGACGAACTGCGCCAGATCTATAAGCAGCGGTTTACAGAAAGTGCCCGCATTTTGGCGCGCTCCAACGTCCGCCTCGGCCTCGAGTTTCTAGGCCCGCTCGAATTCCGCAAAGCGCACAAATACGAATTCATCTGGCGCATGAACGATATGCTCGCGTTCGCCAAGGAATGCGGTCCCAACGTCGGACTGCTGCTCGATTCCTGGCACTGGCACCACGCAGGAGCCACCCCAGAGGACATCATCGCCGCCGGCCGCGATCGCATCGTGCACGTCCATTTCAACGACTCGCCGAACTTGCCTCCAGAGCAGATCCACGATGATCAGCGTCTCCTGCCCGGCGAAGGGGTGATCAACCTGACCGGCTTCCTGCAGGCGCTCCAAAGTATCCACTACAATGATGCGCTCAGCGTAGAAGTCTTCGGGCGAACGAAAGACATGACACCGGAAGCAGCCGCGAAAGCCGGCCTCGATAGCTCACTTGCTGTCTTTCGTAAGGCCGGAGTTCCCGAAGGCTGAAGGGACAAACTCATGCGCGACGCGACGGAGTGGAGCGTTCAACCGACTACCTTGAAGGATTGGCGGCGTCTGGGACCGAAGCGGAGCACCGAGAAGCGATCGTCGAATGATGCGCCTGGTCAATGCCGAGCCGGCGCATCACAGCGAAGCTGGTGCGATCAACGATGGAAAAATCCTGGTCACGCGAGGAGTTCCCGATTTCCCAGGCAACCTCAAGTCCGCTAAATCGACAGCCTCGATGATCGCCACCCCAGTTCTCAGGCCATCCCAAAATTGCTCCGCGGCACTGCGTTGAACTTTGTGATGGAGCAACGTCCAGGTCTCGACCAGGACGTGATCCGAAGTGACCAATGGCCCCCAGAGTTGAGGATCGCTTTGGCGCGAGCATTGCTGCGATCGGCCGAATCTGCCGCGGCATACCAGATCGATGTGTCAACGAATAAGGCCAAGGATAAGGTCGGGGTTAGTGAAAATCACCGACGCTGAGCCTTTCTGCGTTTCGACTGAAAGGCCTCGGCGATCATGGAATCCTTGTCCCTTGCGATATCCGCCCCACCCGAACTGCTGAGATCGAAAATGCGATCAACTGCGACGGCGGTTTCAGGACGAGCAAGATCACGCGAGGCGCCGGACATATTCCGCCAGAGATACCCCGAGTTCGCTCGCTGACGCGCACGTCGATGCACTTCGTTTTCGAGCGTAATCTGGGTTCGTGACATCATGATGCCTGCATCAAACCATGCTCTGTCCGTGCGGTTGATTATCCATAAATCAACCCTTCTGGAGTTGATTTCCTTAGAGGGAGATAAAGGGACAGCATGTGTGCTGCAGAAGCAGGGAAGGAGTAGAAGGTGAAATAAAAATCCGTGTTGTAAAGCTGCATAGCAGATGAGGGCAGGCCCCTCCGGATCGGCTTTCAGGGGCGGGTCTCAAACCAGCCCGAGCCGCTGCGGTAAAGAGCCGCGGCTTTGCCTGCTGTGACACGAATGCCGTCCCTTCAACTAGAAGACTTCTATAGTCGCACGATGACCGGGGGCCGCGGCGATCTTCTGGTCCCGCGTGATCAAAGGGGCCTTTAGCTCTTCGGCAAGCGCCACGTAGGCCGCATCGTAAGCACTCAGATTCTGTCGTAGCTGCCAGATCCGATGCAAGAGCACGACAGGGGGATACCGAGTGACACGCACCGCGATCAGATCTTCCATTGCCTCCTCAGCCCGCTTGCGTGACAATGTCCCCTCGCGCACCAGACGCCGGAGGACCTGAGCAAACTCCACATCGAGCAAATGAACAGTGTGCAGGGCGTCGTTGCGGGCGTATATACGCTGTTCTATGCGCTGTCCGGCTGGGGTTTGCAGCAGCCAGTCGACGACCGCCGAGGCATCGAGCACGATCATCGCGCACTACGTTCCTCGCGCAACAGTCCCGCGGTGTCCAGAACGAGCGGAAGCGGTTTGCGCTGGTGCAGACGCTCGCGAAACTCGGCCAGCGTCGGACGCTCCGCGATCTCTCGGAACTCCACCAGCAAATAGTCGGAAAGCGACATGCCCGCCATCGCGGCCCGGGCTTTCAGGCTGCGATGAAGAGCATCCGGGACATTCCGAACCTGGATCATTTTTGCCATGCTATGAACATAGTTGCATGTGATGCACATGTCAATGCGCATTCATCCGCCAGGCCGTAAGAGACGCAATTAGGAAACGCGAATACGAAGCTATTCGCGAAGCATATCTGCGGCAGCCCGATACGGGGGATGATGCCGATGACTGGTCCAATGCGGACGAGTGGAAGCCATGAAGCAGTACGAAATTTGGTGGGCGGACCTGCCGAAACGGGCCGGGCGCCGGCCGGTGCTTCTGCTGAGCCGTGATGACGCTTATCCGGTTCTCAACAAGTTTGTTGCGGCTGAGATCACGGCGACCGTTCGCCATATTCCGCTCGAAGTTCCTCTCGGCTCGATCGAGGGAATGCCCAAGCCCTGCGTCGTTAACTGCGACAATTTGCGAACGATTTCGAAAGTTCACCTGGTGAAGAAGATTGCAAAACTCTCGCAAAAGCGTGTCCACGAGGTGAAGCGCGCGGTTGGCTACGCTTTGGCATGGGAGGAACTGATCGCTGCCGGAGAGTAGCGGGCCACCACGCCGAGGCTACGTGCAGCTGCCGCAGTGCGCAGTTTTAAGGGTTTACGTTTCGTTCCGCTTTTTCCCTAGCGAATTCTGCTTGCCCAAGGTGTCAGGTCTGTCTGTTTACGAAACCTTAAGGAAACCCACGAAACCTCCCTTACACGGTCTATCCCAATTGACATGAAACCTATTGCAGCACTTCCATTGACGCTACGGCAACGCTGGTAATGGGTAGATGTCTACCTAATCCACCCGTGAGTGCCCGGCATGCCGGCAGCTGTCCAGTTTCGGGCGCTCATCCATGATTCCGGACACTCCCTCTCCGGGGAGATCCACCTCTTCCACGCGAAAACGCTGGAGACTCATCAGTTTTGGTCCGGAACTGGGTTGGCATGCAAATTGCCTCTTACGAGGGGAAGCCTGGATCGGCACTTATCGAGGAGAACGGCCCCATGAGAATGGACCATGAATCATCCCTGACCCCGCGATGGATTGTTTTCGGGACCGCCCTGGTCTACTTTGCGCTTGGATCCGTGTTGACCGCTCATTTTATGCATTTAAAAGAGGCATGGGCAGACAGCCATCACGTTTTCCAGCTGGAAATCTATCATGCGGTGCCGGGCAAGGTGCCGGCCCTGGAAGAACGCTTTCGCAGCGCTTCCAGGTTGCAGGCCAGACACGGTCTCGAGGTAGTCGGGTACTGGGTACCTGACGATGCAAAGTTCACCCAGACCAACCCGGCGTTCGCCAATACATTCGTGTATCTCGTGGCCCATGCCAGCCAACAAGAAGCCAAAACCCACTGGGATGCGTTTCACGCCGATCCAGCCTTCCAGGAGTATCTGCAATCGGAAAAGGCCGAGCAGCTTATTCAAGGAGTGGACTCAACGTTTATGCGGCCAACCGATTACTCAGCCATGAAGTAGCCGCCATTCATCCGGCACAGTCCGGCAGTCTATTATCCGGCGCGCACATTTCGAAAAGGCGCCATGGTTGACCGTTCGGCAGACTCAGCGCTTAATAGCGCAGCCCACCTTTAATCTTAGTGCCTTGCTGCGGCCATACTTGCCATGCGCTCCTCGGCCTGGCGGGTAAGGTGGGGCACAATGCCGAGCTGCCGCTCGATGAGCATCAGCTGGCCGCGATGGTGCATCTCGTGCTCCTTGGCCCCGAGCAGTTGTTCAAAGCGCGACTTCGTACCTGAGCCATCGGCTACGGGGATCATTTCTGCGAGAAACTCGGGGGTCAGCGTTTCTAACCACCCTGCAAACTTGTCGCCCTCCTCGCGTAGCAGATCGAGAAGTTCCGCTTTCGTTCGGGACTTTCCTTCCTCTGCCTTCGCCTCGCTGCCCAGCCGAACGAAATCAAAGCCGACCAGCGTTTTCACCCGCTGCTTGCCGTGGACCTCATACCACATCCGTGGCGAAACTGCCATGTGCGTCAACAGAGCGCCGATCGAGCGGCAGCCAGGCGCGGGCAGGAAGCTGTACTTTGATTCAGGAATATCCTGTGCAATCTGAAGGGTGTTATTGCGTACCACGCGAAATTGCCTGGCAAAATCTTTTCCGTCGTAAATGGTCAGCGTCATGGCTCGCTCCTCATGCTGGAGAATTCTACCCGATGGAAGAGCATTTATCTGTTAACGTGCCTTTGGGTTTCTTCCCGTGAACTTTCGGAATGAGGGGCTGAACGAAACGGGCCGATCCGCTCATGGTTTCGAGCAAACAAGGCCGCGAGCATCGTTCGTAAGGTGACTGAGTGCGGATCAAGTCCCGATCATTGACCGGGTGAGGGATGCCTGTCCAGGGTCTGACCGATGCTTTCGAGCAACGCGTTCACCTGCCCGTCGACGGCTTCCGTTTCCCGGAGGATGAGCACGTAGTGATCCATATAGACGGGGACCCCATTCAGCGGAACAGCCAGCGCCACCGCTATCACGGAAGCGTCGCTGTGTCCCTCAGCATTGACGAGATTTATGGTTGTGACGTAGAGGCCCAGATGGGCATCGGACATCTTGTCAACGACGCATCCCTGATGTTGCCTCACCGCTGATTTGAGGCCGTAAAGAAACAAGTTCACTGTATCCGTAGTGCCATCACCCGGGGCGTGCGGCGCTTGAATGTACATCGGTAACTTACAGGCAACTTTCGCTTCGCCAGACGCGGCGCCAACCATCAGAACTGCAAACAGCAAAGCAATCGTTCTCACAGTGGCTCCCGGGACAGAATGGTGATGACCGTCTTTTGATCCTAGGGGAGGAGGCCGGTCTCCCACCTGCACCAAAAGAGGCAGTGCCTGTCCCCTTTATTTGTAATCTTCGCGGTTTCGTCTGCCCTCTATCTGCAGACACGATCTTGCCTTCACAGTGGTACATCGACTGCGAGTGGCTAGAGAAGAGTGCGAGCTCGTCCTGTCGCAGGAGGTGTGTACTACGCAGGAACCTGGTCAAGCAATGGGCAGCGCACAATTGGAAACACCGACGATGGCAGAAGTGCATGAAGGCAAATAACTTGCCACACGGGCTGGAAGTTTTGCGCGGTCTCCCGCAGTCAACTCCCGCGAGCTCTAGTTGCTCAGCTGTGCGTGGTTTTTCGTTCCTCTAACACGAAAGATGCACTATCATCCCTGCAAAAGATCTTCCTCCTGTTCATTTTTTGTGTGCGGAGAGGGAGAGAGGCAGGCGCCTTCCTGGTGAGGAAGACCAAGCCCGCCCGAGGACTCCACCAGCGACAACTGATCCATGGCGAGCGGATTGGCAAAGACAGGTCATCTCCGCCGCTCGATTCAATTTCAAAGTAGAGGGAGGACAAACGATTGAAAACAACACCTGGTCCGGGCATGATCGTAGGGCTCTTCTTGCTCTGTGCGCTGTCTGCGAGTGGTCAAACACAGGGCGCTGCAATGAGCCGGTCTTCAGCCCTTCCGACCTCAGTTCACAACGCGCTCGAGAATACAACAAATCAGTATGACTATGATTTCATTTCCAAGGGCTACGTATGGAGCAATAAGCCGCTTAAATCAACTGCCGGCAAGGTTTGCCAGACCATGAAAGAGCACGCCTTCTCCGAGACTCCCTATGGGATCAACGGCGACGAGGACTGGAACAACTGCCTTAACACTCAGATCCGCAGTATTGGCTACCTGCGCTGGTTGCGGAACGGCGGCTTTAAGCCCAACCGAAAAAACCGTACGAACGCTCAGGCGTATTTGAAGAAGACGTACACCATGGGTCCTTGGGGGAGCTACTCCTTTGCCCAGCTGAGCGACGCGGTAAAAGCCACAACAGGCAAGACTATTCCCTAGCTGTTCAATTCTATCTGCCGCGATGATCGCTGCTGGTTGTGCGGGAGAAATGCGACAAAATTTCGTGGACACGTCCCCGAGTCGTTCCTGCCGTTGTCAGACGGCCCGGAGGGAATCAGCCGAACGTAACCGTTACAAGTACCAATCAGGATATCGCTGTTTTGCGCGCAGTAAACGTCCTGTCTGTCACTGGGATTGTGTCACTGGGATTGTCTGTCTACTGGGATTTCCGTCACTGGGATCCTCACTGGGATCCTGTCACACTGGGATCCGCTGAGCACGGCCTCGGGACAGTCGCGGGAATAGTGTGGCCAACGCTGGGGAATCACCTGGGTGAGCCGGGAGCGGCTTGTTTTTTGTAATGACCCAGGGGGGAAACGTATATGCAGTATTGTATATACAGATGCGATTGAACTGGGACGATTCGAAGAGCCGCAGTAACCAGCGAAAGCATGGCATCAGTTTCGATACGGCCTCGCGGGTTTTTCTCGATCCCCTGCACCTTAGCCGTCAGGACCGAATCGTCGAAGGTGAGGAACGTTGGCAGACCATCGGGTGGTGAACGGCCCCTGCTCATTCTGGTGGCCTACATCGTAGTTGACGAGGAGGAAGAAGTCCTTCGTATCATCTCAGCACGCAGGGTCACTCGGCAGGAGCGAATCGAATATGAAGAAGCGAGCCAAATCTAAAACGGTGGTCCACGAGTTGAAGCCTAACCAGCCGCTGACTGCCCGTCAGAAGCGGGAAATTCAGGCCCTGGCCGCAATGCCCGAAGAAAAGATCGACACTTCGGACATTCCCGAACTCCCTCCGGGAGCATGGAAGAAAGCGGTTCGAGGCAAGTGGTATCGCCCTGTGAAGCAAGCTGTATCGATTCGTTTGGACGCCGATGTCTTGGCATGGCTAAGAGCGAAGGGTGACGGTTATCAAACCAAAGTGAACGGTCTTCTCCGGAAACAGATGCTGGAGGAAATCAGCAAGTAGGAAGGGATGCAGCCACGGGACAGCGTGCGTCCGCCATGATCCATCGGAACGCGTCCGCTCGGCGTCGCCAGTGACTCAGTCAACTGTTTTCCCAAGTCCCAGTTCCGTCCACCAAACTCCCGAAACTCGTGAGATTCCACTAAACTCCCACGAAACGCCATGCCCGCGAAACTCCCACGCCACTCTAAGCAGTGATATTATGCCCCCCGGAGGAAATCAGTCATGGCAAAGGTAATGAAATGCCGGACGGTTGGGCTGGATTGTGATTTCGTTGCTCGCGGCGAGAATGACGACCAGGTAATGGCCCAGGTTGCTGAGCATGCAAGAAAAGATCACGGAATGCAGACAATTCCCAAAGATGTCGCGGAAAAAGTAAAGGCATCGATTCACGAGGAATAGCTCAGAAAATAACCGAAAGGTACAATCCAGTCGTGGAAAAATCTTTGTCCCTAATCAGACATGCTGCGGATGAACGAGCACGTCTGATTGACCTCGTGGCCGGCCTTTCAGACGTTCAATCAAACTACAAGCCTAACGATCAAACCTGGTCGGTTAACCAGAACCTGGAGCATCTGGTCCTTGCTGAGATGTCTGGTGTGAGCAAGATCTGGTCAGCGGCGGAAGGTGTGCGGAACGGTAAACCGGTTTGGCAAGGCGAGCACGCGAATCGCGGTCTATCTATCGAAGAGGTGGTTGCTCGCACCTGGAAGCCAAAGGAAGTTGCGCCTCCGTTGGTGGAGCCGCGTTTCGGTGGCCCGGCTTCGTACTGGCTCGAGAATCTTCGCTCCTCTCAACAACTCCTTGAGAGACTTGAACCCGTTTTGGAGGGGTTGGATATCGAGTCAGTGATTTTCCCGCATTTCCTCAGTGGGCCGCTTGATGCCGGGCAGCGTATCGACTTTTTAAGATTTCACATGATGCGCCATAGGGGGCAAATCGAAGGGATTCTCGGGCATGCCGATTTTCCAACGAATTGATGGCGGGTGAACGGGCCCTGAGGGAAAAGCTGAACCAGGCGGGTAAGGCTTGGATCCTGTGTACACTGATCCTGCTCCGTATAGCAATATTTGAGGTGAGGAATGAATCTTCCTGACGCAACTCTGGCGGGTATGCGCAAGACCAACGACCTATTCTGCTCAAGGGCAATCGGCTCGCGCGATATGAGCGTTCTTGACCACATCTATACCGCTGATGCCCATATCCTCCCACCTGGCGCCGAAATGATTGGCGGGATGCCTGCCATTAAGAACTTTTGGCTCCAGGCAGTGACTGGTCTCGATGTCAAGGGAGCGACCCTCACTACAGTCTCAGCAGAAGCCGTTGGGGATGATGTCGTCGAAATCGGTCGGGCTGAGCTAACCCTTGCAGATGGCCGCAGGGTTCCCATCAAATATGTCGTCCACTGGAAGTTTGAAGAAACTACCTGGAAGTGGCATACGGATATCTGGAATCTGAACCAGTGACTACTCTTTGAGCTACTCCTTATCGCAGGTTGTCTTCTCGCATCAGACCCTTTTCGGGGACGGACGGAATTTCCCCTAATGAGCGTCGCGTGCACACTAACGCTGACCCAAGACAGAGCGTCTGGATGCTTAGTAAACCCCTTCCAACTAAGGTCAAGACGGCCTCGGTGGCATTAGGGGAAATCCCGTCCGTCCCCGAAAAGGGCCCAACACTTCGTTAAAATGAAAAACTGCCGCATCACCACACCGGTCCCTGCTCGCGTAGAAGAGGCACGAACTTTGCCCTTTCGAACATTGTGCGTCACGGGTGGACATTGCTGCAATTTACGCGTTTTCAGCGGCAGAGGCGTGCTGAGCCCTGGCCAAACCGCAGAGCTGTGGCGTTGGGCTCTTTTTTCCTCTGAAAAGTGGGGGACCCGGTGTGGACTGTATTGGCCCCCAAAAGTGAGACACCGTGGGAGGCAAAAAGTGGGTGACACTTATCCGCCATAATGGAGCAGGCCGATGAAAAAGAAGGCGAGGAGCTACAGCGTAGATTTTAAGTAGGAAGCGGTGCGTCGGATGGCAGAGGAGATTCAGGACGAAATATCCCCCGAAACTCCGGCGGATTTGATGACGTGGGGTAGTTTCGTCTGTCCCGAATCTCTCTGGGGTAGTTTCGTCTGTCCCGAATCTCTCCCGAATCTCTCTAACCGCTGCGGGACAAACCGATGCGGGACAGACGGAACGATCCCCAACGCGTCGCCTGGAGAGGGCGCCCATTACCGACGTTTGGACCGGTAGCCCTTCGGCAATATGTCACCTGGCGCCACCTCCTTGTTGCCAGATCTACCCAGCAGGCTTAACGCCCTGGCTGCGAGTTCATTTGTCGGTTGCTTTCGGTTGCGTGCCCACTCTTCGTGCTCCAGATGGGCCAACTTTTCTGCAACCGCCACATTTATGAATTGATTCAATGAGACGCCCTCCTTCTCTGAAAAAACTTCAGCGGTTCGCCGCACCGACGGCATTAACCGCAGCGGAAATTTCGGGATTGCCGTTTTACGCCGTTCAGTCGCCATCTCGCTTCCTGCTCCTTATCTGCTCGAGTAGTTCCGTGGGAGAAAGCACTGGAACGCCAAATCGCTTACCGGCACTGGCGAAGTGCTTCGTATTCCCCGTCACCAAGGCCTCAGCCCCTCCGTTGATAGCCACATCCATGACCATGTCGTCGTCCGGATCAGATGTTAAATGCCGGTTCTTGATGAGCACCTCCACTGGTTCGGCAAAGGCTTCTAGTGCTTCGATAAGCTCCAATATCTCGCCTCTATTCAACGCTGATGCGTTGACATGTTCCGGGCGCAGAGCGACCTCGCGGTACTCCAACCCCAGCTTGAAGTCCATCAACGCCACAACTTCTTCACGAAAGATCATCCGCAATACCTCTCCAGCCGCTCCGCCGCTCGACCGGACAGCGGTCACGAAAGAAGCTGTGTCGAGCACTATCTTAACTCCCAAATGGTATCACAGGTGATACCACCCAATCTCCTTGCACTCTGCTGGCGGTTGAGGGTGCCTTCGCTTAACGAAGAACGACTTAGGGGAGATGAGGGGACAGGACACCGATCCCCTTCTTCTGGTGCGGACCCCAAATTTGAGACACTGAGAAACAGGGACAACTGCAGCGAACGGAGGTTCGGATGGCAGCAGCCCGTGTTTTCAAAGTGGAGTTCCGAATTGCGGTAGCGCAACGGATCTTAAATGGCGAGAGTGTATCTTCGCTGAGCAGGCAGTACAAGATCAAGCGTAGCCTGCTTTATCGCTGGCGAGATTCGTATCGCGAAAAAGGGACGGCTGGTTTCGGCCAGCCCAGGGGGCCCAAGCCGGGCGCGAAAGCGAACGCCATTGCTAAACCATCGAAAACAGCGGACGAAAGAATCGTGGAGTTGGAGCGACGACTGGGAAGGATGGCGCTGGAAAACGATTTTTTAAGAAGAGCCCTCAAGCGAGTAAAGGAAGCACGTTCGGACAGCAGCGCGCCTGGCGAAGCGCGTTGTACGGAGAAGTGATGCAGCTGGAAGGCAAAGCCGGACTCTCTATTCTGGAAGCATGCGATGCCGCGCGTGTTAGCCGAGCAGGTTTTTACCGGTACTTCGATGAGCACCTGCCGCGGCAAGCGGACACGGAACTGCGCCAGCATATCCAGCAAATCTGTCTTGATCACCGTTGCTACCGTTCTCGGCGGGTCATTATTGAACTACAAAAGCTGGGGCTGCTGGTCAACCGTAAGCGCGTGATGCGGCTGATGCGCGCCGACAACCTATTGTGCCTGCGTAAGCGGCGCTTGTTTGCACCACCGATTCGCGTCACACTTACGCTGTCTACCCCAACCTCACCCGCGATTGGAAGCCCAATGGCATCAATCAGCTATGGGTAGCCGACATCACCTACATCCGGCTGCGGGAATCGTTCCTCTGCCTGGCAGTTATTCTGGACTCCTATTCGCGGCGCGTGATCGGCTGGGCACTTGGAAATACGCTTGAAGCCGAACTCGCTCTTGCCGCCTTGCGCAGCGCCCTGGCGGACCGGCCGGCGCCTGCATCCCTGGTACATCACTCCGATCGCGGTGTCCAGTACTGCTCCCACGCTTACGTTGATCTACTACAGTCCTACGGCATCCGCATCAGTATGAGTCGGAGTGGGAACCCATACGACAATGCTCGCGCGGAAAGCTTCATGCGCACTCTCAAATGCGAAGAAGTATATCTGAACACCTATCGCCATCTTGATGATGCTGCGCTTCACATCCAAGATTTTCTCGAACGGATTTACAACTGCGAACGTTCACACTCCAGTCTTGGCTATCTATCTCCGGAAGCATACGAGGCCCTTACCTACACCAACTCTGCGGAGGTGCTGGCTTGAGTTTTTTAAGGCATCAGAAGATCTATCAGTCCGATGGGCTCAAGAGGGAGTTGAACTGCTCGTTCAGCTCCCTCACAGACCATCGTTCCGATGAGTCTTCAACCGGCTATTCCTTCATAAGTTGCTCTTCAGCAGAGCTCATGTCCGCTTCGCCGGTTCTGCAAAGCTTCTCGCTTAACGTCGCTGCTGTAAAGTCCCCAGCAGCCAACATCAACTGTCCCTGTTTTCCGCTGTCTCAACCAAGGGGTCCACTCCAATGCTGTCGCCGCATTACCGTCGCCGCATTACCCACGGTGCCAGTGCCGCTGCCGTAAAGAAGTTGGCTGGCTTGCAAGCGTAGCGGCCATTACTTGCCATCGCTGTATTCCGGTTAATAGATCATCACAAACAGCGCATTCCCACGTCATCGGCGTCTCCCGGCTTCCCCGCCGCGCGTTCCATCAGGAACGAATGCTTTTCCAACGGTCGAGCACCGTCGCCACACCCGTGCCCGGGAAAACCTCCGTCACCACCGCCGGGCGAGCGCGAAGGATGACCGGCACCTTCGCCTGGTCAAGATCGCGCGGGGTCAGCTTATCCAGATCGACTGAGGTGATGCTCTTGTCCATGGCCGCCTTGGCAATAAAGGCTTTCACAATATCGTCGAGGTTGCGGTAGCTGATGGTGGCGTTCTCCTGCAGATAAAAGGCCCAGGCTGTTCCGGTGCGGAATCCGAACACCGTGCCCCACATGTTCACGCCCTCGATCACCAGGTCGCCGCCGTAGTGAGTCTTGAGTTGTTTGGCAAAATCGGCTTCATGGGTGGGCGCGACCCCTCCACCGCTCCGTGTCTGCATGTAGTCGGTACTGAGCACCTGGGTGGCGACTTTGTGGTTTGACCGGCCCAGGTTTTTCTCTCGGATCTCGCGCAGCATCTTGCGAAAGAACTCATTGGAGTCGCCAACCGTGGACTGCCCGGCCTCTCCTCCCGCGGTGCCACAGTGGAAGATCGTGGGTTTGTCGGCTGTGCCTTTAAAAACGATGGAGCAACCGCTCAGGACGGCGGTGAAAAAGATGGGGGGATTTGCATTGACGTCGTCGCCGGGATTGAAGGGAGGAATCGTCATCTCCACCGCGGCACCCCTTGAATCCCACGGCAAAAAGTAGGACCGGGTGCCGCTGCCGGAGGTCAAGGAGGGAGTTACCAGGAAGTCCGCGGCACGATTCCTTCCGTCTTTGGCCTGGCGCGTGACCTCGATGTTGGTCACTTTTTGCGTGTCCCCGACCAGCGTGTGCCGAAAACCGGTAAACGCCCCGTCGAGCTTGGTTTCACCGCTGGGAACGTAACCTTCCGCCCGGTCAACTGCATAGAGCGAATATTTCTTGGCGAAATCCAGAATATTGGTAGGGGTAAAGTCAAGGTGAGTGCGCATGTCGTCCTCCGGGCGAGTGGTGATGCACCACGATCATGGTCCCGAACTCGAATTCTACGCCGAAGCCGCTTGCAGGTGGGTTGTTGCTTGACGGACTATCTGGCACACTTCGCTTCTAATTATTTGGCACTCTGGTGAGCCTCGGGAGCGTGGCTTGCGGCAGCTACGCCGTTGACAAGTGTTCAGGCTTTGCCGATGACTAGATTCTCGCGTGCAGTCTCTACGACTTCCACCGAGAGCTGCTCAGGGCCGTTGATTGTGACCACTCGTTCCATCTGTGTGAGCAGGCGAACGAGGATTCGAAAGTTTCTGCGGGTCGACCGGATCACAGCAGCGACGACTTCGGGAGCTGGTAATGACGTGGGCAAGCATATGCCACGGGAGCCCAGCGCTGTTCTAATAGGACCTGAATATCAGAATCGCTCGGTGGTCGAAACTCGTGGACGAGGTTTGGGCTGAATGCCTCAGTTGACGACCGGTGCAAATGATCCTGCTCCGCCTTTATCAAGAAGCAATATAGCGTCTGTGCTTCGAAATGGACCGGGGCATGCTGAGTGATCAGTATGGCTCGATTGCAGTTCTTCACATTGTGCTGTCCGCACTCTCTGTTGCCCTTAGGATGGCATGCCCAGTTTCCTAGCCGCTCAATGATTTGTACCGTGATATTGGTTCGGCGCGCCAGGAGTCGGAACGTTGTCGGAGACCTGCGCTCCACTGGTGTGTGTCCGGGTTAAGGGCGTGGTGAGGCTGATACCGGTGCCCGCAATCTGTCCGCCAGACGAGTGCGCACGAGCAAGTGGTGCGGCGAGCGTGATAGTGGCGCCGCCGCGGGCCCTGATCGAGGAGACGACGGCCGTTTCGGAGTTTGCTCCATCGTCGATTGAGATCTCTTGACCTTTACTAAAGCCGGTCACGTTTGTGGTATGGAGAACTGTTGCTCCCACACCACTGGAAGTACTCAACGTAGTGGCGCCTGCTGTGCCCACCGTAGAGATGACTGCGGTCTCAAGATTCGTACCCGAATCAATGAGGATCGTCTGGCCAGGGCGGAAGCCTTCCATACTGGTGACCTTGAGGTTGGTGGCACCCGCGGACGACCCGGCCGACAACGTCGCAACCGCCTGCGTCAGGAAATCGTTACAGTTGCTGTCGGTATCGGCGCCGTCGGGGGACCGTCCCGCGCTCGCATTGGTGGCAACCGCCGACACAACCGTTGACCATGGATCGAACACGGAGCCGGGTGCCGGGGCGTAGCAACCGCTTAGCCGCGCTCCAGAGGCGGCCTGGTCGCCTTCGGCGACCCATGGGTCGACAAGGCCGCCGTAATTGAGGCTGTCGACAACCACTCCCGAGGCGTCCCGCAGCACCATGCTGCCCTCTTCGACGGTGATGCTACGACCGAATTGAAGGGTCCTGGTGGTCAATTCAGGTCCTCCAAACCACTGGTTCGGCTCCGGGGGGCCCTGGTACCCCGCAGTCTTGACGGTTGCATCGCGTATGACCTCGTGGATTCCGTGGTCGTACGCCAGTGATCTGTCGAGTGTTATCCCGGCTCCCAGGGCCTGGACCGGCTCGTTGCTGGAATGGGCAAAGGCCGTCGCCGGCTGGAAGCTGACTCCTGTGCCGCGATCGCTGAACGGGAGATTGGCCGCATGATTGAATCGTAAGGGAGCTGCCAGATCCAGGCCCGTGCCCGGAGATACAACCCATTCACTGTCCACATGAGGTTTGGTGAGGGCGGGTGTAACGTCGAGGGCGGTACCGTCCGGCCCCTGGCTACCCACGGCTGTGACGGTAACGGCTTCCTGGCTTGCAGGCGTGCCGACCGTGATCCTGTCGCCGGCAGCGAAACCCTCCGCCCGGCGTACGCTGATCCTGGTTGCTCCGGCGCTCGCAGCAGCCGAGAGATTGGTCCGGCCTGCTGCTGTGCCTACATGCGCCACAGTAACGGTTTCGATTCCATGGCCAACGCTGTCGATATCCAACCGGATCTTGTCGCCGATGGAGATATCGGAGAGAGAGGTCACCCTGATGTTGCTGGCCCCGGCAAGCGCATTCATCGCGAGCCAGGCCTGGGTGCCTGGCTTGCCAGCTTTGGTCACCGTGGCTATCTCGTACTGCTCCACGGGATTGGCAGCGACCGGATAGGTAGAACCGTAGCCGAGCGCGATCTTCTGGCCGGCAACAAAGCCGGATGCACTCTCAACCGGCACATTGGTCGAGCCCACGGGAATGGTGATCACCGGACCATCAGGCAGCGGTTGCCACAGCGTGGTGTGGTTAGTGGCGGCCGTCCCCAGGCTTGCGATCTTGCGCGTTTCCGTGCTGGAGCCAGTACCGATGGTGATGGTATCGCCAATCGACATTCCATCCGTGTTCCTGACATGGAGGATGCTGTCACCCGGGCGCGCAGGGGCCGCCAGCCCAGAGTTGGAGAGACCGAGCAGGTAGAAGCCGCTGGCCGTAAGCTTCGTTCCCGCCGGGATCTTTATTGTCGAGAAGATCGCCTGGGCGGCTGGGTGCCCGGTCAACGTCCAGTTGGAAATATCGATGCTTTGGGAACCTGCATTGTAGAGCTCGATAAATGAGTTTGTCGGGTTCGCAGGAGCGCCTGAAGTGACGCGAAACTCGTTGATCTTGACTGGTTCTGCGTTGCGAGCTTTTTGAACCGCTGTCTCGACTTGCTTTCTACCGCTGGCTGAGTTCGTCCACGATGCATTGCCGACGAGATCGCCGGCCAAGGTTACTGGCCCGGATGTGACTTTGAACGTCGCGCTCACGCTCGCACCCGGTGCAACCTGCTGAGCGAATGTCTTTGATGTCTCGGTTGTGCCGGAAACGACCGAGGTCCACTGCTTACTGGGTACAGCCATGCTCAACGAAACGCCCGCTGCAGGTGCGTCTGTCGTATTCGTGAACGTTACTGTGACGTCCCGCGAAGACTGCGGAGTGAACGTCTGCGCCGCGGGCGACACGGTGAGCGAAACCACGCCGTACCTGGCAGCCACAATGTTGGCTTGAACCAGCTGGTCGGTAGCGTCCGATGGAAATGTGCCGGCGGCTGTTACCGCTCCCTCATAGAACGTTCCCTGCGAGCCGTCACTGTTGTCGCCGCCGTTGCCCAACAGAATAGCCCCCTGCTTGCGCATCGGGTCATAGGTAGGATTCACGCGCTTTCCATCGAACATGACCGACAAAGCGCCCTTTTGCGCGTCACCGCCCAGGGATGCCCAATGATGCGGTTCTCCCTTGCCGATGGCGGTCACAAAACGCCAGGGGATGCTGGGCAGATTGGGACAGCCTTTGGAACCATCCTCGTTGACACAACCAACGAGATTGTTCTCCTGGTCGGTCATAATCCATGGACCGTTACCCTGCCCGCTAAACCACGGCGTGGCGTTGCCGAAGTAGAGGGTTTCCATGGTGCCGTTGTCATCATCGCGGCTGTCGATCTCGGCATTGCCGTAGTCGAAACAGCAACCGGAGTTGAAATGATGGCCATTGACGACCCAGTATTGCCCCTCCGCCTGGTCTTCGACTGCGGTGCCTTTCACATCGTTCTGGCGGAGCCCCATGCCCGGTTCGATGAACACGCCGTAGACCTTGTGCCCCATGATCGTAATCGGCGCCATATCGGCAATGGGAAGGTTGTTGAAGCCTCCCAGGGCCGGGCCGCTGAACCCGCCACGGGGAGCCTGGGTGAGATCGTTGTGCTTAGGAGATTGGTCGTAGAGGATGCTGATCCAGCAATAGGTGCCGGCGCAGAATCTATCCTGCGCGGCTGCGTCGGCGTATCCGCCGGGATCGGGAACGGGCGAGGCAGAAGGCTGAACAACACCAATGTCCAGAGTCTTGCCGTCCGATTGGCGCAAAACCTGGTACAGCGGGCCGTTATAGGCCGCATATAACGCGCGCGTAGTGCTATGTGCGGCGGCACAGGGGGTCCCGGCAGAATCGTAGATATCGCAGGAGCCTTGAGGCCTGTGTGGAGGAACACCACTTCCCGTGGGAGCCTGCTGCGCCATCGTCAAGGTGGCGCCAACCGCCGTTAGCACAAGTGAGAGCATAAGCGCGCAATCGATTCTCGTTTTCATTCTTATCCTGATTCGCTCACGAAGAATTCTCCTGGGCATTCCGAAGAGACGGAATCTCTCGGTTTTGCGGCCCGATTCTTTCGAATTCTGTGCCGGGAATACGTATACCACCTAACGCTTTTCTTTGGACTGATAGTCGTCTCACATTGTCTATTGATCCACTGTTTGCAGCCCCACAAGGCCGTGCCTGCGCTAAACCTTATCTATAAATCCACTGTGCCTTAGGACGGTCTGCCAGACATTGGTCTGCGAAACCACTGAAAAGTACCTGCAACACGGTTTGACCAACGTGAGAGACTTCCGCGGCGGCGAACGTTTCGGAATTCGAACCATGAGTCCCGCCCAGTTGCTGGGTGTCCCAGGAGCGCAGAAATGAGCGTGAATAATCCTGAAGAGCTGTGCCGCCGCGCCAGCGAAATCGCGGCGGAGGAAAAGATCTCCGTTGACGACCTTTTTGCGTCCGCGTTTGAAGAACGCTTGCTCGAACTCGAACGCCTGAAAGAAAAGGCCTCGCAGGGCAGCTATGAGAAGTTTCTGCGTGGGATGTCCAAGATTCCCGCAGTCGAACCGCCTGAGTCCGACCGTCTCTGATCAGAGCTCCCACGCGTGCAATTGCTGGGAGATGGGGGGAGATGGAATAAAGCCGAGAACTTCAGGTTTACAGCTGTGGTATCCCACATCTCGCAAAAAACGAGCGAGATATGGGGCACCCGGAGAGTTGTTGCAGGGTTACATGGGGAGGTCGATCTTGTTCGCAGCAAGATCGCCCCATACTTTTTGAAACGCGGCCCATGCTTGAGGCGAAACCGATTGCGGGTTGTGGTCTCCCCGTTCGCCCGCCTTCAAAAGCCACATCCAGTCCACCGCCGGTTCCCACTCCGTGCGGCCAGTGAAGGAGTGGTTTGCCACCGCGTGGGCGACGGTCTTTACCATGCCTCCAAGGTTCATCTCGAAGCTGGTCGCCGTGTTGTTCGGCGCCAGACTGGTCTGATCGGAATGGCAACCCAGCACCTTAGCCCTGCCGGCGACTGCACCCTGGATCGCACCCAGCCCGGTGACGTCCGCCGCATGCCAGATCACTTCGGCCCCGTTGCCAATCAGGGTCGACGCCGCTTCCCGGCCTTTGGCGGCGTTGTCGTAGTCTCCGGTGATGATTCCCAGACCCTGTATTCCAGGCACTGTGTTGCGAGCGCCCGCGATGAAACATTTTTGAATTCGCTGCTGTGTAGGGTCGTCCTCGCCGCCGACCAATCCCGGGCCCAGCGCCTTCAGACCGTTGCATGCCAGCTGGCTCAGCCGCCATCCGTAATCACACCCGTAAGCAAAAGCACCACGCTGGTCGGTTTCGGTTGGGCCCAGCTGGTGATGCCATCGCCGCCATGGCGAGGAAGGCACGCCGCGAAAGCCGGCTCATCCGAGAGTCCGCAGCCGGGCTGGAAGAAAGGGACGAACCACGTACTGGTAGGCCGCGCCGCCCACACAGCCGCCAAGCAAGGGACCAACGATCGGCACCCACCAATAGTTGTCAGGCGAGGGGAAGGCGGCCGGTCCCCAGCCAGCGAGAAAGCAGAAGATGCGTGGGCCAAGATCACGCGCGGGGTTAATCGCCCAGGCCTCGAGGTAGCCCATCGAGGCGCCGATCAAGGCGACGAGAAGGCCGATCATGAGAGCGCCGGAATTGGCCTGGGGCGCCATCTCGTTATATTGCTCGGTGATGGCGAAGATGCCAAAGATGAGAAACGCAGTCAATATGATTTCATCCCCGAAGGCATGCATGGGGGTGATGGCCAGGCCGGGATGCGTAAAGAAGACGCCGGCGGCTCCCCCGGCTGCCCGCGTGAGCTGCGCGGTGTTATTGAAGTGATCGATGACCGGCGAGTACAACGCGTAAACCAGAGCCGCACCCAGCACGCCGCCCACCACCTGGGCCACCCAATAAGGAATGACTTTGCGCCAGGAGAATTTCCGATAGAGCGCCAGCGCCAGGGTTACGGCCGGATTGGCATGGGTGCCGGAGATGGATCCGGTGGCGTAGATGGCCATGGTCACGGCCAGGCCCCAGGCAATGCACACGCCCCAATAAGAGTTGAGGTAAGGGCTGGGCGTGTACAGGCTGTACATGGCGGCAACCGAGTCCCCGAAGGCGATGATGATGAAGACCGCCAGGGCCTCCGCCAGCAACTCACCGAAATCTTGTCTCTTCATTACCAGGTGCCTCTTACCGTCAGAGCTGTCCAAATTAGCGGATTGGTCGACCCCGTCAGGTTGATTTTATTGGACAAACGAGTGCTGCGGCCCGGCATTGCGAAACGGGGGGATTTCCTTCCTAGGGGATGGTTCATCCGGCGCGGTTCCGCGAGGAAAGATTTGGGAGAGCCGCAGGGCGCACTGCAGATCCCTCCACTTCGCTACGCTCCGGTCGGGATGACAAAGGGGAGAGTGGCGCTTTCATAGAACATTGGCTAGTGGCTGCAAGAACAGCAGGTCCCTCCAGTTCGCTGCCGCTCGGGATGACAATTCTGTAGTGGTTGGAATAGATGCAACGGAACGGTATCTGACCCTGCAACAGAATTCGCATCCCGACCGGAGCGAAGCGGAGGGACCTGCTGTTTCTATCGCGGCCAAAGAGGCTTCCTCGTTCTTCAAAAGATAATTTGGACAAGTCTGTTTTACGGTAGCAGGTATTTTGCTGCCAGCTGGTTGAATTCACGCAGTTGCTGATCGATCCAGTCCTGTCCCGTGCCTAACTCCTGGGCCATGAGCTTTGCTACCGCAGGCGCCATCTCGATGGCTGCCCTGGCATTCAGGAACAAAGCCCGGGTACGGCGAGAGAGCATATCGTCCACCGTGCGCGCCATCTCTTCCCGGACCCCCCAAATCACTTCGGCGGCGATATACGGGAGGGCAGGATGGAGCTGCTGGCTGAGGCGCGGGTCGGCCGCGGCCAGGGCCAGGATCTTGTCCGCGTCCGAGCCGTAAACCCCGAGGCTGGTTAGCGAGTCGACGTCCTGCTTGTAGCCGTGGATTTTCAGGTCGTGGGTGGTGCTGGGCACGTCAGGAAGCTCGCCTAAGGTAATGGCGTGGTTCACGCAGTCCTCGGCCATGTGGCGATAGGTGGTCCATTTTCCCCCTACGATGGTCAAGAGTCCCGAGTTATCGATATGGATGGTGTGATCACGGGAGAGCGAGGAGGTCTTGCTCGATGCTCCGTTGGCTTTGACCAGCGGACGGATGCCGACATAGACGCTGAGCACGTCGCTGCGCTGCGGAGGGCGGCTGAGGTACTGGGCGGCGGTGTCGAGAATGAACTGCACTTCTTCCTCGAAGGGAAGGGGATTGTAGGACGGTTCCTGAATGGGAGTGTCGGTCGTGCCCACTACTGTGTGCTCATGCCAGGGAATGGCAAACAGCACCCGGCCATCACTGGTGTGGGGCACCATGATCGCTGTATTGCCGCGGAGAAACTCGCGCTCAAAGACCAGGTGGATACCCTGGCTGGGCGCAATCATGGCATCCAAGTCCGGCTCCGCCAACCGGCGCACATCGTCTGCAAAAATGCCGGCGGCATTCACCACCACATGCGCCGGGATTTTCATGCGCTGGCCGGACTCGCTGTCGATCGCAATCACTCCATCGGCAAAGCCGTCGACGCCTCGGGTGATCTCAACCACGGGGGCATAGTTGAGCAGGACTGCTCCCTGATCGGCCGCTGTTTCCGCCAGTTGGATCAGCAGGCGCGTGTCATCAAACTGCCCGTCGTAATAAATGACACCGCCACGGAGTCCATTGGTTTGAATGGTGGGCAGGCGCTCCAACGTTTCTTCCCGCGAGAGCAGGCGGGACTTGCCAAACCCGTACTTGCCGGCGAGCAGGTCGTAGACTTTCATGCCGATTCCGTAGAAGGGAGCTTCCCACCAGGAATAGTTGGGGACCACGAAGCCCAGGTCATGGACCAGGTGGGGAGCGTTCTGGCGCAGCAGTCCGCGTTCCTTGAGCGCTTCCATGACGAGTGATACGTTGCCTTGCTCCAGGTAGCGCACCCCGCCGTGAACCAGCTTGGTGCTACGGCTTGAAGTTGCCGAGCCAAAATCCATCCGCTCCAGCAGCAGCACGTCGAAGCCACGGTTGGCGGCATCGACGGCGACGCCTACGCCGGTGGCTCCGCCTCCAATGACAACAATGTCCCAGGGCGTGGTACGCGCGTTCACGCGAGCCAGCATTGACCGGCGATTCATTTATTCATCTCCTTCATGCCAGTGCATGGAGCGCTCGACCGCCCGCTTCCAGCGTCCCCGCGCAGCGATGATACTTTTTTGACCGGGATGGGGCTCGAAACGAGTGTCCGGCGTACGCAGCTTGCGAATTTCTTCCGGACTTTCCCAGAAGCCCACGGCGAGCCCTGCGAGATAGGCGGCTCCGAGCGCGGTGGTCTCGTTGACGGCCGGGCGTATCACGGGCACGCCCAGCAGGTCGGCCTGGAATTGCATCAGCAGATCATCCACGGACGCGCCGCCATCGACGCGCAATTCTGTGAAGGGAACCCTCGTGTCCGCATCCATGGCCTCGATAACGTCGGCCACCTGGAAAGCTATGCTCTCTTCGGCTGCGCGAGCGATGTGGCCTGGCTTGGTGCCGCGGCGCAGGCCAATCAAAAGGCCGGTTGCATAGGGATCCCAATAGGGCGCTCCCAGGCCGACAAATGCGGGCACCAGGACGACTCCATCGGAATCTTCGACAGTGGCCGCCAATGCATTCACCTCGGAAGAGTGGTGAATCAACTGCAGGCTGTCGCGCAGCCACTGCACCACGGCACCGCCGATGAAGATACTGCCTTCGAGGGCGTATTCCAGTTTCTTGTCCAGGCTGCAGATGAGGGTTGTGATCAGTCGCTTCTCCGAAAGAACGAACTTCTGCCCGATGTTCTGCAGCAGAAAGCAGCCGGTGCCGTAGGTGTTCTTGGCATCGCCGGGCCGGATGCACAGTTGCCCAAAGAGGGCGGATTGCTGATCGCCCGCAACGCCGGCGATCTCGGTGGCTTCGAGGCCGAGAGAAGTGGTTACCTGGCCGATCTTCTCGCTCGACCAGACAACCTCGGGCATCATGCTCTCGGGAATTCCGAATAATTTCAGCAGATCCGCGTCCCATCGGTCTTCGACGATGTTGTAAAGCATGGTGCGCGAAGCATTGGTTCGATCGGTGATATGTTTTTTTCCGCTGGTCAGGTTCCAGATCAACCAACTATCCACTGTCCCGAAGGCCAGTTTGCCTGCCTTCGCCTTCTGCCTCGCTCCGTCGACGTTTTCCAGGATCCATGCGATCTTGCTGCTGGAGAAGTAGGGATCGATCAACAGCCCGGTTTTCTGGCGGACCGTCTCTTCCGTGCCGTCGTTCTTCATCTGGTAGCATCGTTCTGCGGTTCGGCGATCCTGCCAAACAATCGCGTTGTAGACCGGCTTCCCGGTTTCGCGGTCCCACACAATCGTGGTCTCCCGCTGATTGGTGATACCCACCGCCGCCAGATCTCGAGCACGTATGCCTGCCTTGCCAAGAACTTCCACCACCGAGCTCATCTGCGAGGTGAGGATGTCGAACGGATCATGCTCGACCCAGCCGCCCTGGGGATAGATCTGCTGAAATTCCCGCTGCCCATGGGCGACGATGTTGCCATCCTTGCCGAAAAGGATGGAACGAGAGCTGGTGGTTCCCTGATCGAGCGAGAGGATATAGGCCATCATTTCTCCTGTGGGGCGCCGCAGGGCAACCCTGGAGACTTATAGAGTACCCGGGATTGTCTCGTCAACGAATGGGGTCGATCCTTTCCGGTGAATTTCGTCGAGCGCCGAGTGAGGCGACATTTTCATGTCACAAACTCACTCCGCCTATCGTTAATAGAGGTGTAGAAGTGGTGAGCATGGGCGGTCGCTGGGTAGAGGCGGAGTTCGAAGCGATCTTTCGCGAGCATTACGGGCGCGTCGTCCGCGTCACCCGCCGAGTGCTGCAACGGGACTCCGAAGCCGAAGAGGTTTGCGCCGAAGTGTTCCTTCGGCTCTATCGCAGCGGTCCGGGCGTAGCAGCCGGCGGCCTGGTCGGTGGGTGGCTCTATCGGACCGCGACGCGCGCATCCATCGATGCCCTGCGCGCGAACCGGCGGCGTGGCGTTGAAGAAGTCGAAGACGATAGCGGCGGGCAAAGCGAAGACCCAGCCGCGGGGCCGCTCACCCTGCTGTTAAGGCAGGAACGCATTGACCAGGTGCGCGGCGTGCTGGCGAAGCTGAAGGTCGAGAAAGCACAACTGTTGCTGTTGCGCCACAGCGGCCTGACCTACCAGGAGATTGCCCGGGCTATGCAGGTGGACGTTCACTCGGTGGGCAAAAGACTGGCGCGGGCAGAGGCGGAGTTCTCCACACTCTACGAACGGCACCAGAGGCGCCAGCGAAAGACGCATCAGTTACAGACTGCGAAGGAGGGGCAATGAAGCACAGAGAGCTGGGAACAGGGATGTTACGGGCTTACCTCGATGGACAACTCGATTCTGGACAAGCCACCGCCGTCGATCAGCACCTGGAGAGCTGCACTGAGTGTCAGCAAGAGATGGCCACCCTGGTTGACCATGCGGCATGTGTTCGGGACGGCCTTGATCGACTGCCGCAGTTGCCCGAGGGAGGTAACTCAGCGACGGCGTGGGCCGCATTCCAAAAGAAGCAGGAGGAGTGGATGGATAAGGAGCAAAACCGGTGGTCCCTGGGACGGAGGTTATCCTTCGTGGGTGCGGGACTAGGTGTCGCTGCGGTTATCCTGGTCTTAACGGTAGGGCCGATTCGGGCGTGGGCGGAGAGCCTGCTGGCTATCTTCCGGGTCGAACGTTTCACCGTGCTCGAGATCGACCCTTCGAGCTTTAAGAACAATGGACTACAAAACAATCAGCTGCTCAATCAAGCGATTGGCCGCGTTCTCTCTGATGAGGTCACGGTGACGCAGAAACCGCAGAAGCCGCAGCTTGTAGCGGATGCGGCGACAGCGTCGGAAGAAGCCGGATTCCCGGTGCAGCTTCTGCCTGATGAAACACCGTCCAGCATTCTGTTGGAGAGTGGTGCCGGCATGCAGATGAAACTCAATCGCGACCGCATTCAATCCATCCTTGACGAGGCAGGACGCAACGACCTGCAGATCCCCGAATCGGTAGATGGCGCCACCGTTGGTGTACGCGTGCCTGCCGGCGTGATGGCGCTCTATGGCAATTGCGGCGATGTAGCGTCTCGAATGGTGGGGAACCGCGGCGGGAAGTCCGAAGAGGAGCCCGATGCCACTTGCATTTCACTGGTCGAGCTACCCAGCCCCGTCGTATCCGTGCCTAAGGAGATCGACCCGGCGCAAATTGCCCAGGTAGCCCTTCAGTTTCTGGGTATGAACGCCAACGATGCTGCCAGCTTTACCCAGACCGTCGACTGGACATCGACACTCGTACTTCCCATCGTCCGCGGTCAGTCGAAGTACGAGCAGGTACACGTGAACGGCAATGAAGCAGCGCTGGTGCGGCCGGCAAATCAGCAAAAATCCGGTCACTACACGCTGATGTGGGTGGACAATGGTATAGTCTTCGGTCTGAACGGCACCGGGGATGACACCACCGCAATCAACCTGGCCTCGCAGCTGCAGTAGCGGACCATACATGGCAACTCTTACTATCGACGCCATTCAGCTGCGAAAGACCTACGGTACCCGTCCCGCCGTCCGCGACCTGACCCTACAGGTCGGGCGCGGAGAGGCTTTCGGGTTTCTCGGTCCTAACGGGGCGGGTAAGAGCACTTCGATCAAGATGTTGCTTGGCCTGGTAAAACCGACTGGCGGCAGCGCTCTAGTGCTGGGGCAACCGGTGGGGACGCGCGAGGTGCGCGCCCGCATTGGGTTTCTCCCCGAACACTTTCGCTTCTACGATTGGCTCTCCGCTTCAGAACTGATTTTGTTTCACGGCCGGCTCTGTGGTCTGGCGGAGGATACGCTTCGTCGCAAAATTCCGCAGCTGCTCGAGCGTGTTGGCTTGGGCGCGCAAAGCAACAAGCCGATCCGAAGCTTCTCCAAGGGAATGATGCAACGCGTCGGCCTGGCGCAGGCGATCGTCAATGACCCGGAAATCCTTTTTCTTGACGAACCCACCTCCGGGCTCGATCCTGCCGGACGCAAGCTGGTACGCGAGGTTATCAGCGAGCAATGCAACCGCGGTGCGACTGTCTTTCTCAACTCGCACCTGCTGGGCGAAGTTGAGCAGAGCTGCGATCGAGTGGCCTTCATACGGGATGGCCGCATCGCCGGTATGTACGAGATGGGCGGGTGGCAGTCCAATCAGACGGAGGTCGAAATCAAGGTTGCACGGGTTAGCTCTTCCGCCATGGAACGGCTCAGGGAATTCACGCAGGATCTTCGCCTGGAGGGACAACGGCTGTGGCTGCGCGTGATCGAAGCGGACCACCTTCCAGAGGTCGTTCGTTGCCTGGTTGAAAACGGTGTAGAAGTCTTCTCGGTCATCCCGCAGCGCGTGAGCCTGGAAGATTTGTTTTTGCACATGATGGGACCGGACACCGGACTATGAGCGAGAATGCACTTCGATGTGCGCGCGGCCACGTCAGCCGTGGAGGCGCCGGCCATCGGCCTCGCGCAAGGACCGGGCGCTATGCGCACGACGTTGTTGATGGCGCGGGTTACTTTCCGGGAAGCTGCGCGGCGCAAGATTCTGTGGATTGCAACCCTGGCCGGCATCGTGTTCCTGGCTTTTTTCTGGACTGCTCTTCATTTCGCTCTCAAGCATTCGCCGCCGCAAGGCCCTACCGTCAACGTTCGCGAAGGCGTTGTCATGATGACCATGATGGTGCTCTATGCCGGAAGCATGATGACCTCCCTGATGGCGGTGCTGACTTCCTGCGACACCCTGTCTGGGGAGATCGCCTCGGGCACGGTTCATGCCATTGCTACCAAGCCCGTCGAACGCTGGTGCCTGGTGCTGGGCAAGTGGGTTGGCTTTGTCGGAATGCTCACCCTCTATGTATTGCTGATCGAGGGGGGCTCGATCGTGCTCAGCTGGCTCGAGAGTGGCTATCTTGCTCCGCACGGCCCCGCAGTGCTCAGCCTGATCTGGTTGCAGGCTGTAGTGCTGCTCGGCGTCACCATGGCCGCGAGCACCTGCTTTTCTTCGCTGACCAGCGGCGCCGTCTCGCTGGGGCTCTATGGCCTGGCTTTCGTGGGTGGATGGATCGAACAGTTCGGGGCGTTACGGCACATGCAAGCTTTGATCAACCTGGGGATTCTCTCCAGTCTCATCATGCCCAGCGACGCTCTGTGGCGCCGCGCGGCCTTCAAATTCCAGCCCCCTTTGCTCGGGACCGCAGGCGTTTCTCCCTTCGGCAGTTCGCTGGTACCGAGCAATGCCATGGTGATTTGGGCCATTCTCTACGCGCTGGCGGCGCTCCTGCTGGCCCAGTTTCTCTTTTCACGGCGGGATCTTTAGGCGCATTGATCTCAATTTCAAAGAAGAAAGCTGCGGATATATGACAGCAGGTGTCATATTTACGGCGCTACCTTTCTGTCCATGGGGCAACTGGCCCTAGAGGAAAGGTCAATGAAAATGATCGAGTCTTTGTTACCGGAATTCGATGAAGAAATGGCAAGTACGCGCAAGTTTTTAGAGCTTGTGCCGGATGGCAAACTGGGATGGAAGCCCCATGAAAAGTCGATGACCATGGGGCAGCTCGCCTGGCATGTATCGGACCTACCCTCATGGTGTGCGGACACGCTGAGGCAGGATTCGATGACGCTGTCCAATGACGACTACCAGAAGAAGGTCGCGGAGCGGGAAGGCAAAGGGAAGAAAGAAATCCTGGCTGGATTCGATAAGTATGTGACCGAGGCGCGAAAGCAGCTGGCTGCGGCAGACGATGCCGCTTTAGCTCATCAGTGGAAGATGACCTGGGGAGGCGAGACCATCATAGACATGCCCCGGTCGCAGGTACTTCGCAAGTGGGTGTTGAACCATCTCATCCATCACCGGGCGCAGCTGGGAGTGTTTCTGCGGCTCAACGGAATCGCGATCCCGGGCGTTTATGGCCCGTCCGCGGATGAGATGCCTTCCTAGCAAAGTTACCCGGTTCACCATGCTCCGTCGTGCTAGACTTACGCGAATTCATGGGGCATCTGCTCGATAGGCGCACCTTTCTCTCGCTTGGTGGAGGCACGGCCGTCTCGGTGGCCGCCTCCGCCAGGCTATGGGGCCTTGGGCCGATTCCCAGCCCGGCCGCCAGGGATGCGGTTCAGGGCAAGCTGGACGCGTTCACCGCAGATTACATGCGGGCTATGAACGCCCCGGGAATGACGCAGGCGCTCACCGATACGACAGCAACCATCCGTACCGCGGGCTACGGCTTTGCCAACGTCGATCTGAAAGCTCCGGTGACCGCGGAGCACCTCTTCCAGATCGGGTCAATTACCAAGTCTTTTGCGGCGCTGATCATGCTGCAGTTGCATGAAGAGGGCAAAGTGGATCTTCATCGGCCGGTGCTCGAGTATTTGCCCTGGCTTCCAGTGAACATGCCGTACGGGCCAATCACCGTGCATCATCTGCTGACGCACAGCTCCGGTCTTCCCGATGCTTCTGCTATTTTTCAAAGCGATCCTGCCGCCCGGCATGTACAAGGTTTCGCGCCCGGCTCTCACTTCCACTACTGCAATCTGGGCTTCGCCATTCTCGGCCAGATCATCGAGAAGCTGGATGGAAGGCCCTGGTACCAATGCCTCCAGGCCCGTATTCTCACGCCGCTCTCCATGATGCAGACCGCGCCGGTGATCACCATAGAATCCAGCGCTCGTAGCGCCACCGGCTATCAGCCGTTTTTCGACGACCAGGTGTACCCTCGCCAGGGTCGATTAGTGCCAAGTCCGCCAGAGGTATTCACCAGTACGGCAGGCAGCATTGCATCGCCGGCTGGGGATATGGCGATCTATTTGCGAATGTTGCTCAATGGCGGCCGAGGCATTGTCTCCGCGGACGGGTTCAGGTTGATGACGACGCCGTACCTCCAGGCTGCGGAATTTAGCCCGACGGCATCGTACGGCTACGGCATTGCCGTCGATGTTCTCGACGGTCATAAGATTTTGCGGCACACGGGAGGAATGAACTGCTTTGCGTCCTCGATCCACGTGGACCTGGACGGAGGCGTCGCCGCCTTTGCCTCGATCAATGCGATGCAAGGCTACCGGCCGACGCCGGTCACCCAGTACGCGGTGCAGTTGCTGCGGGCACAGCGCGAAGGGAAGCCGCTGCCCGCAGCAGAAACGCTTGCGGATGCAGTGGAGGTGGACAATGCCGGCGAGTATGCGGGCGTCTTTCGTAACGGCGATGACAAGGAGCTGCTGTTCAAGGCGGAGGGCAAGAGGCTCCTGCTTATGGATGGAGGGAGAGAGATTATTCTGCAACGCGGGGTGGGAGATTCGTTTGTCTCTACAGTGCAGGATGAATTTTCGGACTATAGCTTGACCTTCGGCAGAGAACAGGCAAACAGCAAGACGGAAAAGACGGGCAGCACTCCGCCGGATCCTCCATCGCCCGTCGTCGAGGTGGCTTATGGGCCGCACTGGTACACCAACACGGCGTACCGAGGAGATCGCGAGTTCCGGGCGCCTGCCGCATATAGCGCTTTCACCGGCCGTTACCGAAGCGAAGGCGGCGATGACGTTTCCGTTTTTGTGCGTAAGGGCCGGCTGTGGATGGGAGACTCGCCGCTCACCGAAATCGGCTCGTCGCTGTTTCGCGTAGGGGATGATTCGTGGTCTCCGGATACGGTGCAGTTCCTGACGATTGTGGATGGCCGGGCCAGACTGCTGCGGGTGATCGACGAGGATTGCTGGAGAATCGAAGCAGGCTCCCTCAGGGGCTAAAGCCCGCTGGGGGTTGCAGGTTAATGTACGGGCTAAAGCCCGTACCCTTCCTTTACTTCAGAAAATGAGGGCGGCGGGTACGGGCGTTAGCCCGTACATATCTACTGCTCCGCCTGTGTTTCGAGAATGCCAAGTGGATCGATGCCGCCAGCAATGCGAGCACTACAAACACCACCTGGAACATTCTTTACTCCTTCATTACGGTTTAGCAGCTGAGACCGCAATAAGTCTTCCGGAAGAGTCTTGAGATACGACGGTGAAACCGGCTTTGCTTAGTTCCTGACCTATCCAGTCGATCCCCAAACGCAACTTCCGATAGCTGCTCTTGCTCAGGGACCAGCTCGCCCCGTCACGTACGTGCACCAGATCGTAAACGACCACTGACTCCGGGTTCTCGAATTCGAGGAAGCAGGTCATGATTTTATCGCCATCGCTTCGAACAGGAATGAAGCGGTCTGTCTCGTGGAGTTCCATGGTCAAGTCGCGGTATGTGATTATGAACATCCCGCCAGGACAAAGTGCGTCGAACGCTGCGCGGAACAGGGCACCCACGTCAGCTTTACCCGGCAGGTGAGTCAGCGTATCGCCCATGCAGACAATTACAGTGGCTTGTCCAGCTGGAACGATTGCCGTCAAATCACGGAGATCTGCTTTCTTTATCTGCACCGGGAGGCTACTTGCATGAGAGCGCAGTTCATCGAGAAGCTGTGCACTGGTGTCGATGGCGAGTACCGGAGAAAAGCCAAGCTGCGCCAGGGCAACGGTCTGGAAACCGGGTCCACAACCGAGGTCTATGGCGAGCGCGCCCTCCAGCTTGTCTTTTAGAGGCTCAAGCGCGCGAGAGAGGAAAGATTTTTGTTCGGCCACTCGTTCGTCGAAGGACGCGCCGAACATCCACGTGTAGTGCTTTGACAGCAGCCGTTCGTAGTGTTCGTTGACCGAAGACATGGCCCATTGTAACGGCCGAACCGTCAAGCCAGCTTAACGAAGTGCATAGCGGCTGAGTTCATGCAGTAGCGCTGACCGGTTGGAGGAGGGCCATCATCGAAGACATGTCCGAGATGGAGTTGGCAACACCCCGAGGACACAATTACAAAGTGCGGCGCCCCCGCAAGCGCCGGCCGAGGTGGCCAGAAACGCGCGCCGGTCAGGGCGCTGGCGATTCACTACCGAGTCGTTCATAACGCCTCCTTTTACCCGAAGGTGAATGAATACGCCCGTACCCCGGTCGCCAAAAATTCTATTGTGAAAGTACGGTCATGAATACTGCCTTGCTGACGAATCAGTTGATACAGGCGATCGCCGGTCACGACACCGTATCCTTCTGCGTCGGTATCCAAGCCATGGTCAGCGCCCGGCGCGTGGCCATCGATGGTGACGCGGAAACGGGCCGGCTTACCGTCCGTCGGCGGCCCTAAGACCAGATGAAGGTCGCGAGCGTGAAAGCGAAACGAGATATTCGCGTCCGGGGCAAGCGAGGTTGCAACCTGGTCCTCATCTTTCCAATTGCCGGCGAGCGCCCACTGGTTGAGCTTTAGTTCGGTTGGAGTTTGATACAGCTGGGGATCATCCTGATTCAATCCACCAGGAGAGGCGAAGTTCTGCGCTCTTGCATATCCGACGTAGGTTTCAGGGGATAGGACATCGTCCGCATCCGGGGGAGCTTCGGCGCCGCTGGCCGCTATTTTGGTCACGGTATCGGGAATAGGCGCATGGTTGGCTTCTTTGAGCAGGGTCCGAATCCACTGTTCAGATTCGTCATACGCGCCCTCGCCAAAATGGTGAAAGCGGATTCGTCCGGTGGCATCGATAAAGTAATCAGCGGGCCAATACTCATTGTTGAAGTTGCGCCAGATGCGGTAGTCGTTGTCCATCGCCACCGGATAAGGGACGCCGAGATCCTGGACCGCTTTGCGCACGTTGGATTCATCCTTTTCGAACGGAAACTCCGGCGTATGCACGCCAATGATAACCAGGCCGCTGTCTTTGTATTTCTCGTTCCAGGCCTTGATATAGGGCAGCGTGCGCAGGCAGTTGATGCAGGAATAAGTCCAGAAATCCACCAGAACCACTTTTCCCTGCAACGACGCAGGCGTGAGCGGTGGTGAATTGATCCACGCGGTGGCTCCGGAAAGGTCGGGAAGGACCGCGGGCGTAGCGCTGTCGGTGATGTCGATGGTTTGATTGAGTACGATTCTCTTTGGTTGGTTCGCGGGGTGGAACCGGTCGAGCAGCCGCTGTTCCAGACCGCCCGTGCTGGCGAGAGAAAGACGGGTGAGCACGCCACGATCCAGTCCGAAGGCCACGGCGGCTACCGCAGCCAGTACGGCTACACCGAGAGCACGGCGAATCCACTCCTCCACTCCCAGCCCACGCTTCATGGCAGCGAACAAGCGGCCACCGGCGAGCAAGGCAACCGCCAGCGAGGTCGCTGCTCCAGCGGCGTAACTGAGAAGGAGTATGAGGGTATGGGTACTCGCGCCTCCCAGCGCCGCTCCGGTAAGAATGAGTCCTAGAATTGGCCCAGCACAGGGCGCCCAGAGTAATCCGGTACCAATGCCGAGCAAGAACGAGTTCAGGACACTGGCACCGGAATCGGTATTTCTTGAGAGTCGATTGCCCAGTTGGACCAATGGACGCGACAGACGATCCGCCAGCGACGAGAAGAGCAAAGTGAGACCGAAAATCGCAAAGAGAATCAGAGCGGCAATACGCCCGAACTGATTGGCTCGTACCGCCCAGCCACCGCCCACAGTCGCGAGGCTGGCAACCAGGGCAAAGGTGAGAGACATACCGGCGAGCAAGGGCAAACCGCTCTTGCGGAAAGGCTGATCGGAGCGCGCGAAGACGAATGGCAAAACCGGCAGGATGCAGGGGCTGAGAATGGTGAGCACTCCACCGAAATACGCTAAGAACAAAAGAAGCATCTTGCTTACCACTTCTGGACCCAGATAAGACTACTGAAGGGCCTAAGAAGTTACGAATACTACGCGGTTTTGGTTTTTCTCTGGAGTCTAGACTTCAGAATTCGATCCGTCCCTGGAATGCGATCATGCGCGAAGTTGGGATGGTGAACCCGGGGACCCATCCTGTTCCAATCTGGTCTTGGTATGACACTCTAATGACATGACCCTTCGCTGCAAACTGCTAGCCGCTCTGCTCGCCTTCGCCTTTGTCTCCGTGCCAAACCTTCGGGCGCAAAGCGTCGCTGCGCCATCGCACCCCACCAGCACGCCTTATGCCGGCGACCTCAGCATTTTCGAGGAGCCTGGCCGCGATAAGCGTCTCCAGATCGATCGCGTGATGGATCTGCTGAACATCAAAGCGGGCAGCACGGTTGCCGATATCGGCGCCGGTGGCGGCTGGTTCAGCGTCCGCGCGGCCCGCCGCGTCGCTCCCAGTGGGCGCGTTATCGCTGAGGAAATCAACCCTAAGGCTATTGCCTACATCCAGCAGCGCGCCAAGCGTGAGCATCTCTCCAACATAGAAACGCTCCTGGGGACACCGGACGACCCCAAGCTTGCGCCCGACTCGATTGACGCCGCTCTGATGCTGAAGGTGTACCACGAGATCGCCCATCCCCCGCTCCTCCTGGCGAACCTGCGCGCTGCTCTCAAGCCGGGCGCTCGCTTCGGCATCATCGACAAAAACGGCAACGGCGCGGACCATGGTCTTAACGAGCCCATTGTCCGCGCCGAGGTGGAGGGCGCGGGCTTTCGCCAGGTTGCACGCTACGATTTCACCAAGGCCGACGGTCAGGATTACTTCCTGATCTTTGAAAAGCGATAACCCCGACAGGTTACGGCTATACTGCGGTGGTCACTCATCCGTTGCCAGTGAGGACGCCATTGATTCCTTTTCCCCGCCACATTGTGATCGCTCTCGCCTCCGCAGCACTGCTTGTGCCTGGCTTGACGCGGGCCAGCGCAGCAACCAATTTTTCCATCCCCCTGCAGCAGAAGACGCTGGCAAACGGACTCACTGTGGTCGTCTCGGAGGACCATTCAGCGCCCACCTTTGGCTTGTGTATCGCCTATCGAATTGGTTTCCGTCTGGAGCCGGAGGGCAGGACCGGGTTCGCCCATCTCTTTGAACACATGATGTTCGAAGGCACTCCGGTTGCTCCCAAGGGAACACTGACGCAAGTGGTTGAAGGCGGCGGTGGCAACCTCAATGGAGATACCCGTTGGGACTACACCGAATACATCGAGACGGCCCCGGTCTCGGCTCTCGATCCCGTACTCTGGCTAGAGGCCGACCGGCTCAAGACGTTGGATTTCTCCACTAAGAATCTGGATAACCAGCGCCAGGTGGTTGAGGAGGAAGTCCGCGTCAACGTCCTGAACCGGCCGTATGGACTCTTTTTCGCCATCGACCTTCCCATGAAGGCCTACGACACCTACCCCGACAGCCACAATTTTTACGGCGATTTTCACGATCTGGACGCAGCCCGTATCGAGGATGTGCGTGCCTTCTACGAGAAATATTACGCACCCAACAATGCTGTGATGGCCATTGCCGGCGATGTCAACGCCGCCGAAGTGTTTGCCAAAGTGGAAAAATACTTTGCCTCGGTTCCACGCCGTGACGTGCCTCCGCTGCCCAACGTGGTGGAGAAAGAGCAGACCGCTGAGCGCCACGCAGTCGAGGAAGACAAACTCGCCAACCTGCCAGCTCTGGCCATCGGCTATCGCCTGCCTGACCGCAACTCGAGCGACGCCGTGGTCGGCGCCGTAACCGGCGAATTGTTGCACAACGGCGAGGCGTCGCTGCTCTACCAGCACCTGGTGAAAGAAAAGCAGGTTGCTGTTTCTGTGGATGGAGGAGCGAACTGGCCACTGGGCAATCCCTTTGAATACAACGGGCCCACGCTGATGACCACATTCCTGGTTGAGCCTGCTGGGACACTGGCGGCCAAGGTGCTGGCGGCGTACGACGAAACCATCCAGGAACTTGCCGCCAAAGGTCCAACGGCGGAGCAACTGGCCCGCGTCCAGACCAAGATGCGCTCCGACTGGTACGACCAGATGGAGCAGCCGATCGATCGTGCGTCGCTGATCGCCCACGCCGCTCTCTTCGACGGCAACGCCGCGCGAGTCAATACCATTCCCGCCGACATCGACAAAGTTACCCCCAGCGATGTTCAGGCATTCGCACAAAAGTATCTGGTGGCCCGCAACCGCACCGTTGTCGAACGCAACCCGGCTCCCAAGCCGCCCGCGCAAAAGGCTGGAGAATAGCCATGCACCCCTTCCTCCGCAATATCCGTTGTGCTTCCGCCATGCTTCTCGCCGGCTGTGCGCTCGCCGCCCAGGGCGCCGACATCAAGATGCCGGCGGAGCTACCCCCTTACGGTCCGCTGCGAGTGCCGGAAGCCCCCAAAGTGCAGAGCGAGAAGCTGACTAATGGGTTGACTGTGTGGCTGGTGCAGCAGAACAACCTGCCCAAGGCTGCGGTTACGCTGTCGTTGCGCGGCGGCTACTGCGCCGATCCGGCAGACGCACGAGGGATTTCCGACCTGCTGGCAGCGACCGTCAAGCTGGGCACAAGCAGTATGAACGCACGCCAGATTGCCGAGCGCTCCCAGGCTGCCGGCGGTGACCTGAAGGCCGTCGCCAGCACAGAAGACCTCACACTTTCGATCGAACCACTTTCCGAGCACGTCTCTGACGCCGTTGCGCTGCTCGCCGATCTGGCAACTCTCGCCTCTTTTCCCGACAGCGAAGTAACGCTGGCCAAGACAAATCTTCTTGCCAGTATTCAGCAGAGCGAGAGTGACCCGGGCTTTCTGGCTCAGCGCGCTTTTGGCAGCATCCATTACGGCGATCACCCTTACGGGGTGGTCTCGCCTACTTCGGCGATGGTCGAACATGCGACCCCAGAGTCCCTGCGCAAGCTTTACTCGGCCACGTTTCAGCCGAGCCAGGCTATCGTCGTCGTTGTAGGTGCGATCGACCCCACGACTGTGCTCGCCGCGATTCATTCGTCCTTCGATCGTTGGAATGGCGCTCATGCTGACGCGGGAAGCAAATCGCCCGCCCCGTCTGAGACGATCTCCGCGGCGGAGAAGAAGATCTTCTTCGTTCCCCGTGCTGGTTCGGTGCAGACTTCCCTGCTAATCGGCGCGCCCGCTCCCACGCGCATTGATCCGGATTACGCGTCCTTTGAGGTGGCCAACGCCATTTACGGCGGTATGTTTGGGTCCAGGCTGACCAAGAATATCCGCGAAGACAAGGGGTATACCTACTCGCCCTATTCCTACCTGGATATTCACCAGAAATCCGGGGTCGTCCTAACCCGCGAAGATGTGCGCAACGCGGTCACCGGGCCCAGCTACAAGGAGACGCTCTTCGAACTAAACCGCATCGCTACCTCGCCGGTCAGCGAGCAGGAGCTGACATCCGCAAAGCGCTACCTGCTGGGGACCCTTGGCTTTCGCCTGCAATCACGGGCCTCGCTGGCGCTGCGTCTTGCCAGCCTGTGGGTCTACGGACTCGATGCGCAGTTCATCCGTAAGGATGCGGACGGCATTGTGAGCTCTACCACCGCGCAGGTGCAGCAAACGTCCAAGCGCTATCTCGCACCGGAAAAGATGACCGTGGTTGCGGTCGGCGAAGACAAAGTTGTTCACGAGCAGTTTGCGCCCTTCAATATTCCCGTTGTGGCCGTGCCCAGGCCTTAAAGGATGAGAATCAATGAACCAACCAATCCATCGCCTTCCAAACCGGAGAAGCTTTCTTAGCGGAACCGCAGCCACTCTTACTGCCGGCCTTTGTGGTTCACTTTTGCTTCCCCAAGCTGCCCAGGCCGACGGTCCGCAACTTAATATCCTTGGACCAAGACCTGGATACGCTCCGCAGGTTGGTATCTTCGTTTCCATGCTCACCTGGATGCGTGAGGGCAACGGAGTTCTGGCTGCAACCAAGGGACTTACGCAGGCCGACCTGGATGTTCTGTTCGATAAGAATGCCAACACCATCGGTGCTCTCATGCTGCACCTGGCTGCCGCCGAGACCTATTACCAGATCAACACCTTCGAGGGGAAGAAGTGGGGCTGGTGGCCCGACTCGGTGAAGCAGAAGTGGGATCCGGCAATGAATCTGGGCGAGGAAGGACGAAAGACGATCAAGGGACATGACCGGGAGTACTACGTCAATATCCTTCAGGAGGTTCGGGAGAAGTCTCTGGCAGAGTTTCGCAAGCAGGATGACGCCTGGCTAATGGCAGTTGACAAAGATTGGCCCTGGGGTCCAACCAACAACTATTGCAAGTGGTTTCACGTTTGCGAGCACGAAGCGCACCACTCCGGACAGATTGCGATGCTGCGAAAAAGGCTACCGGGAGCGAAGCCGGAGAATGCATAGAGCCAAAGCTGATCAAACCACAGCGGCAAATGACCGAAACGTCTCCACCACCGTCCCCGGTAACTCATCACGATTTTTCCTGGTGAGGAGTTCGTGGCCGGCACCAGTAACTGTTAGCAGCTCCGTTCGTGCAGGGATAAGCTTTAGCGCCGCTCCCAACTCATCGGTGGAACCGAAGCCATCGCGTGCACCGTGCACGAATAGCGCTGGGGTTTGCAGTCGCGGGAAGTGCGCGGTGCGTAGCTCACCCGGCCGTTGGGGCGGATGGAGCGGGTAGGAGAGCAGCAGTAGACAATCAACCAGACCTGGTTCATCAGCGGCCAGCATCGACGCCTGCCTTCCTCCGTAGGAATGACCCCCCAGGAACGTACGGCCCGAACTCTGTCGCCTTACGGAGGCAACGGCCGCAGAGAGCCCCTGCTGGTCGCGTTCTGCACTGCCGCGTGGTGGCGGCCCGTGGGGTCGCAATTGGCGAAAGGGGAGATCGCAGCGAAGGACATTCAACCCCGACGCGGAGAACGCATCTGCCAGCGCTACGAGGAGCGGGGCATTACAGTTTGCGCCCGCACCATGGGTCAAGACAAGCCAATCGCCGATCGCATCGGCCGGGCGATGCAGGAATCCACGAACGGGTGGTTCATTCGGCAAATCGTCGCGGAAGTGATGGTAGTCGCTCATACCCGAAGTCTAATTGCAGCACATTCATCGCTACGGCCTTCACGGGCTGCTCCGCTTATCAGGCACGCTCTAAAGTCCTCATCAGCCCAGCACTTGAGAACAAGTCAACCGCGCCATCTCTGAAGTCGATCCTCAGACGACCGTCGAGAACAATGAAACGTCTTGTCCGTGTTCGGGTGATGGCGCCAGACGAAGTCGCCCTCCAGCCGACTAAATTGATGGTCGTTGATCTCCGCGATCGAGGAGACCATTGCCCGGAGAGACGCGCAAACCTGCTCTCAAAATTGATTGTGCGGTAAGGATTCAGGTGCAGTGCCCCCATCGCTTTCGTCCGCATGGATAGGGCGGTGCGAATACTTCACCACATCTACGTCCGAAAGCACAATCAATCCCTCCTGAACCATTCGCTCCAGTACGGGCAGAAAGCTCCGAATCTTCTCTTCTGTGTCCACCACCGAGAGCATTATCGATGCGTCATGGGACATATGAAAAGGCTTGTCGCGGTGGACCCTGCGATGCGCCCCGTATCCGAGGATGCCGCGATAAACCGTCGCCCCGGCAAGATCATTTGCCCTCATTGCTTCGACCAGCATCTTGTAAAGCGGTTTGTCATTCCATCGATCGTCTTCTCCAATGTAAATGCGCATCAGTTTGGCCTTGCCTTCAATCCTGACCGCCGCTTGAGCCTTACCAGCCTTGTGCCTGGTGGGGAGTGATGGCTTCACGATTTTAGTTTCCTGGACTTCGATCAAACCGTTTCCAGCCATCTCTTCTAATCTGCCGAGCAGCTCTTCGACCTTTTGCTCGGCCTCAATGAACTCGATCTTGAGAGGCAGTTTATCCGAGATCTCGACGTAGCTGGAGCTGTGCAGGCGATGATCGGCGCCAAAGCCGGCAACACCTTTCAACACGGTCGCGCCGGAGACGCCTCGAAAAAAGAGGTAATCGAGGATGCTGGCATAAATAGGCACGCCATGGTGGGTGTCACCTTCGCTCAAGTAGATCGAGACCTTGAGGGCTTTTCCGGGCTTCAGCATAAAACCTCCTTAGCAGCACCGGGCAATATTAACGGCGCCGGGCGAGTGGCCGATTTTCGATGGCCGTAACAAGAGAGCCAAATCCAGCCGAAGCTGCTCCATGTCGAGAGACTCGTCCGTGTGTCCCGCGAGGCGCTGAATCTGCACCCGGTAGCCGTCTGCGTAGGAGCTTACAAGCCGCTCCAGGCTACGCGTCGTGCGGTCAATCCATCGATTAAGAACGCGACCGTACGCACGAAATTGATCTCTCAGGATGGTCTCGAGTTGCTCTTTGAGCTGCGAGCGCATTCGTGAGACCGCCATCCTCTCCCCAAGCAGAGTCCAGTGACCGACGCTTACGGAATTCGTTAATGCAGCAAGTTCGAAACGCGGCAGGTCTCGTAAGAGCAGCTCGATCTCAGTCACTGCCGGCGCATCAGGAGCATCCAGGGTGGTGGCAATCTGTTGCATTACGTGGATCGCCTCTTCCGATGTTTCCCGCAGACGCCGAATCGGCTCCTTAAGCTGATCCTGAACGAACGCGTCTACCCACTCAGAAATTTGCAGTGGAGCAATGTCCGTTTCGCCCGTGCTCCGTGTCCATCGCAAGCTTAATTCAGCCAGATGGGACAGGGCTCGATCACAGCCCTCTTCAACCAGCAGCAGGTCGTGCTCAAAGACGCGCGGCTGCTCGCCGATTACACCAATCGAACGCCTGAGTTTTGCTTCCAGTTCGTCAAGCCTGGTGCGGTTCAGGTTATCCCGCCGCCCACTGCGATCCAGCACGGTTTCTATGGCCGCAATCACCGCCTCGCGCAAAGCTACGATTTTCCGACCGGCCGATTCATTCCGTAGGCTGGTTGAGCGACCGAATCGCGGCAGCAAGTCGGTCTGGTAAAAACTATCGAGCAACGCCCAATGACTGGGCAACGCACTTACCGGATGGACTGTCGGATTGATACCAAGCTGCTGTTGAAGATTGCCGCTGATGTAGGCGAGAGCGCTCTCGAGATCCTTCGCTTGCAGCAGGTCGGCCTTACTGAGCAAGACAAGCGACGGAATTCCTGCCTCGTAGAGCAGGCGCAGAGTACCGATATCTTCCTCGCTGAGCGTTGTGCCCGCGTCCACTAGCAAGACACCCAGATCAGCCGATGGCAGATAGGCCAGGGTCTCGCCTGCGCCCCGTTTTGCCAGGGAACCAAGGCCGGGGGTGTCTACCAACACGATTCCTTGTTCAAGCCTGGGTGATGGAATTTCGACTACGGCTCGGATCACATTGCGCGTGTTTCCCGGATTGCCTTCCTCGGTTACAAAGCGAGCGAGTTCGTTCAGGGGGATTTCCTCGCTGTGCCCATTGGCGAAGGTCATAATTGCCCGGGAGTTGAGACCAGATCGCAGCCTGGTCGGCACGGCCGTTATCGGGTTGACCCCGACGGGCAGAATTTCCCTGCCGAGCAAAGCATTCAGCAGCGATGACTTGCCTGAACTCACTCGACCAAAGAAAGCAATCTCGAAACTGCGGTCTTCCAGACGTGAGGCTAATGCTTCGAGACGTCCGCGAAATTCAACCATTCCGTGGCGGGTGATGATTTGGGAGGTTGTTTGCAGCAGCGTAATATCCGTGCCCACTTGCTGGAGGCGTTCGAGGCGTGCCTCCAGACTGGTTCCCATCTCCTGGCGCAGGTAACGGTTCATGGCCTCGAGCAGTGAGCGTAGTTCATGGACCACGCCGTTCAGTTCGCCGGCGACATGGTCATTGACGGCGCCGGATCCGCGCATATGACGAGGGCGAAGTTCTTCGACCGCAATATCGATGAAAGACAGGTGAGTGAGAATGGCATGGGTAACAGGAATCGTAGGGGCGTCGGGCTCCAGCTGCTGCCATGCGAGGGAACGAAGTAGCTGGCCGCGAAGACGATGGATGTAATCCTCGAGCACCCTGGTCTGCGCCGGGGTAATATCCACGATGTACTTGTCGAAGGGTGACTGAGACCCTGCCGCGTGCAGGATCTTATCCATCTCGCCAAGCAGTCGATCGATGTATCGGCAACTCACGCTTAGCCGAAGGCGCTGCGCGTCGTTCAAGGCGGTCTCGGGTTGTGATTCGCGGTTTCCGCCGGGCGCATTCATCTCTATCCTCGTCCGCATCACGGCGCAAAAGGTAGTCGTACCCTTGCCATTTTTCACTTTTCGGGATTCCGTCGCTGCGTGAGTGACTCAACCGACAGAAACCCTGTCAGGAGTCATCATCTGTGCGGAGAAAGCCGCACAGCGGTTAACGGTGAACTCCTTCACCACGCCCACAATCCTGAACCTGAATTTCGCCAGGTGTCAAGGTGATCAGTGGGTGATTGCCAGCTCTTCTTCGAGCAGCTGCTTCTGGAACAGATCCGCGTAATAGCCGTTCCTGGCGAGCAACTCATCGTGCGTGCCCAGCTCCACGATGCGGCCGGCCACCAGCACGGCAATCTGGTCCGCATGGCGGACGGTGGATATGCGGTGGGAGATGAACAAGGTAGTGCGGCCCTGCATCACGCGCTGCAGTTCGCCCAGGATCTGCTCCTCGGTATAGGTGTCGACGCTGGACAAAGCGTCGTCGAGGATCAGGATGCGGGGGTTGCGGATGACGGCGCGGGCAATCGCGGTGCGCTGTTTTTGGCCGCCGGAAAGGGTGACGCCGCGCTCACCGACGGGGGTGGCCAGGCCGGCGGGAAATTCTTCAAATTCGCGGCGAATGTGCGCGGCTTCGGCGGCCTCAAGAACCTGGCTATCGGTAGCCCAGGGAGCGCCAAAAGCGATATTTCCACGGATGGTCTGACTGAATAAAAAGGTCTCCTGGGGAACGAAGCCAATGTTCGAGCGCAAGAGGGCGAGAGGATAATCGCGGATGGGGTGATCGTCGATCAGAACGGCTCCCGGGGCGGCGTCATACAGCCGAGGGATCAGGCTGACCAGGGTCGATTTTCCAGAGCCGGTCGGGCCCACGATGGCAAGACTGCTGCCGGCCGGAATCTTGAGCGACAGCGAATGCAGCACCTCTGCGCGGCCGGAGTCCGAGCCGGAGTAGGAAAAGTCGAGGTTGCGAAACTCGATGTCGCCACGCAGTTTCAGATCGGCTGAAAGGGTGGGGTCAGCCTCGGCATCGTCGATGGCTGGCTTGTCGGACAGCAACTCATCGATGCGCACTACCGAAGCGGTGCCCCGTTGCCACAGGTTTACTACCCAGCCCAGGGCGATGACCGGCCAGGTGAGCATCACCATATAGGTATTGAAGGCAACAAAATCACCGATGCTGATGCGGTGGGAAAGCACCTCATGGCCGCCCACCAGCAGGGTAATGGCCAGGGCAAGTCCGAGCACGAATTCGAGCGTCGGCCACAGCATTCCCATGAGCTGAACCAGGCGGAGGCCGCGGCGGATATTCTCTTTATTGGATCGTTCAAAGGCGGCAATCTGGGCTTCTTCCTGGGCAAAGGCGCGGACCAGGCGGGCGCCGGAAAAGTTCTCCTGGGCTTGCGCCGAGATCTCGGAGTACATCGCCTGAATGCGCTCGAAGCGTTCATGAATCTTGCGCCCCAGAACCTGTACGAGGACGCTGACCAGGGGCAACGGGACCAGGGCTACCAGGGTCAGCCAGGGGCTGATGCGGAGCAGGAAATACAAAGCGCCGATGGAAAACAGGACGGTGTTGGCGCTGTACATAATGGCCGGACCCAGCAGCATGCGCACTGCATTCAGGTCGTTGGTCATGCGGGCCATGATGTCGCCGGTTCGATGTTGCTGGAAGTAAGCTGCGGGCTGCCGCTCCAGGTGGCGGAAGAGGTCGTTGCGCAGGTCAAACTCAATTTCGCGAGAAATGCCGATGATGATCCAGCGGGTGAGGAAGAGGAAGACACCCTTGGCGAAGGAAATGGCTACCAGCAGCGCGGCGTAGAGGAAAATCTTTTGCCGGGTGACGCCGTGGTTCAGGTCGTCGATGGCGATGCGAATGACCTGGGGGAAAAAGATCCAGATCACATTCGAGATCACGACGGACAATCCGCCCCAGACAAAGTCACGGCGATAGCGGCGCAGATATGGGAAAAGCGGCCGGAGCGTGGCAAGCATGCTGAGTTTTATTCTAAATGCCTAGGTAGGCGTGCGCAGCAGCAGGTAAGCTCCGGCGAGGCCGAAGAGCAGGTCAGGCGACCAGGCCGCCAGCAGCGTGGGCAGAAAATTAACGTCTCCCAGGGCTTGAAAGGTAAGCTCCACGAACCAGTAAGCGATTGCCACTCCTATGGCGGTGGCTATGCCGGTCAGGGAGCCGCGTTTGCCCATGGACAAGGCAAAAGGAATCGCCAGCACCGCCATCACCAGGGTTACGAGCGGATAGGCAAGCTTCAGATTCAGCTGAACGCTGAGTTTTTTTGTGTCGAAGCCGCTCTGCCTTAAGTCGCGGATGTAGCGCTCCAGCTCACCGAAGGTCATCTCTTTCGATTGCAGGTCTTCCTTCTTGAAGTATTGCGGCCCCTCGCCTATTTCCGGATAGCCTTCGACACTGAACTGGCTATAACTGCTAACGGCTTCGCCATCGAAGCGGCGTTCCCACCCGTGTTCAAAGACCCATTGCTGCAATTGTGGCTCCCAGTGGACGCTGGTGGCGAAGATGCGGCGGGAAAGAGAAAAATTCTCCGGGTTGAATTCGAAGACGGTTAGATTGGCGAAGCGGTCCTGGTCCGGATCGAAGAACTGGTAATAGAAAATGCGGCCGGGCTTCCCAGGCTCCTGCCGCCCGAAGATCCACTTCTGGTCGGGCCGTAGAAAGGTTTGCGCCGGTCTGTTTTTGATGACGCTGCGCAGAGCCTCCTGCCTCCGGTTGGCGCCGGGAAGATAGGACTCATCGAAAAGGAAAAGGGCGACGGCGATCAATGCCGATATCACCAGGATGGGAACCATCACCCGGTACAAGCTGATGCCGGTAGCCTTCATGGCGGTAAATTCGTTGGTTCGGGTGAGCACGCCAAACGTGACCAGCACCGCAACCAGCACCCCCAAAGGGGTGATGTTGTAAAGCATGCTGGGTGTGAGGTTGATGAGATATTCGCCGACTGTAACCAGCGGAGTACGGTTGCGGATGATGTCGCCGAGCAGCTCAAAGAAGGTAAATACCAGCATTAGCAGAACGAAACTGACCAGGACCAGACAAAAGGTGGTGAGAAACTCGCGCAGCACATAGTCGTCGAGAATGAGTGGAAAACGCCCGCGTTCGTGGGCGGTGCGCTCTCCCGTGCTGCGCTCAAGCCTGGGGCTCAGCAGCTGCGTGCTTTTGAATTTGCTGACCATAGCGGCGAGCTGGGTGCCCACCGATCCCCCGACCGCCATTTGCCGCAGCAGCAGCAGGCCGAAAAAGGCAAATAGGATATTTGCCGCCCATACGCCGGCAAAAACAGGGACTTTACCCTCGCGAGCGAGCGAAGTGCCAGTCATGGAGAGGAAGTAGTAAATGAAGACCAGTGCGATGGTCACCACAAAGCCGGCGCTTTTGCCGCCGCGCCGCGAGGAGAGGCCGAGGGGAATACCGATCAGCATCAGGACCAGGCAGGCCGATGGGTAGGCGAACCGCTTATTGAGTTCGATCAGGTAAGGTTTGCCCCCCGGCCCCTTGGTGCGCTCATAGAGCACCCGGTTGCCCATGGCAAGAATAGGGGTGTCATTGTGGCCGATGTGCGCATCTTCCTGGGTGCCAATGGTCAGGGGGAGTTCCGACTCCACGAAGGTGGAAACCTGGTATTGGGGAGCCCCGTTGGTGCTTACCATGTCGTGCTCGGTTCCATTGCGCAGACGCATCAGGATGGTGTGAGCACCGCTGTCGGCAACGACCGCTTCCTCGGCCGTGGTGATCTTGGGCGCGACCGGGTCGCTCAGGTCGGCGAGGAAGATGCGCTGCCATCGCGAGGCTCCTGTGCCGGCGCGGATATCCTGCACGTACAGCACGTAGTTCTTGAAGTCTTCATAGAAGACGCGCGGCTCCACTTGAAATGAGGCCTGCTGATCTTTAAGCGAGCTCTCGATATTCAATAACGCGGCGGTTGCCCTGGGAGCGACGTAGAGCGAATCGGCCAGCGATATTCCCCAGCCAACGATGGCGATTGCTGAGACTACGCGGACAAAGAACCAGACGCCAATTCCCACCGCCCGCATGGCGGTAATTTCACTGTCGGCAGCCAGCCGGCTGAGGCCGAGCAGGACCCCGACCAGCACCGCCATGGGAATCGTGAAGCTCAGAATATTAGGCAGCATGAACAGAAAAATCTTGGCCACGCTGCCCAGCGACGCGCTGTTGCGCGCTGCCATCTCCAACAGTTGCCCGAGATACTTCATGAACAGGATGAAGGTGAAGAGCGCACCGCCAAGGAGGGCGTGCGAGAGCACTTCATGCCAGATGTAGCGGGTGAAAATGCGCACAGCCTAGTCTAGAGCATTCTGCCGCTGCCGGGGGCGCGGATAGAGGAGTGACGATAGCAACTCAACACCTGCCGTGGAGCCCTGCCTTGGGGACGGCGCGGAAAGAGGCCTCGAAATAGTACTGGGTAGGTCTGCCGTGACAACCACTCGGAAGGATAGTCCCGCATGGAGTGTGTGTCATAGCAGAGTGGGGCAGACAAAATTGCAGTTGAGGGTTCAAACGGTTCTCATGCGGGCGATGTTGTGGGCAATGGCTAGCAACATCCATTCGGTTTGAACGTTTACCAGGCCCCGTCTGTAGAACCGTCTGAGACCACGTTGTTGTTTGAGGATTGCGAATAAAGGTTCTACGATGGCTTGGCGTTTTTGGTAAATCTGCCGCCCAGCCGGGCTTCGGAGCTTCTCCCGCATGCGCTGGTGTTTGGGGTTTCGGATAGGGCTTCGACCTAACCCCTGGGCCACTTCGCCGGTGGTGAACTCGTGCTTTAGGTTGTTGTCCGGCAGATAGCCGTCGATACCATGTTGGTCGAGAAATTCCAATGCCTGACCACTAAAAAAGCCAGAATCAGCGCTCACTTTCTCCGGATGAGAGCGACATTGTCGCTTCACTTCCTCGATCATGGGCACCAGCGAGGCGTTGTCGGTGGCCTGTTGCGTCACCCGCGTAGCTACGATGAAATGGTCCTGGCTGACAGCCAGATCGGCGGTGTAGCCAAGCACCCAGCCATCCCGGGCACGCAGAAAACGGCTGTCTGGGTCGGTGGTGGAACTCTGAGCACGTCTTGACCGGGGCAGTGGAGTCAGCCCTGTACCCGCCTGCAGTTGCGCCGAAAGCGCCTCCTGCTGTTGGGCTTGCAGCACCACACCTCCGTTTTCGTCTCCCTCCGGCTGGGTTGCCTTTTGCTGATACCGCCGCACCTGAAGACGGTCCTGCGCCCGCTGATTACGTTGCTCCACCACACTGCTGCGCGCGGCGTTGGCTCCGATCCGGCTGGAATCGATGGCCACATGACCCAGCTGCGCCAACCCTGCCTTACGTGCCATCCCTAATACTTGCGTGAACACGTCGTTGATCGCCCGCCGATGCCGTCGTAAAAACTCACTGAGCGTCTTATGGTCGGGCCTCAGTGCTCCGGCTAGATAACGCAGCGCCAGATCTTCTCCTATCCGCTGCTCCAGCCGGCGCGTCGAATGCACCTGCAAACAAAAGGCATACAGCCACACCTTCAGCATCATCCGCGGCGGATACGCCAGACGTCCCTCCCGACCATAAGCTTGCTCGAACTCCCTCACATCCAGTGCTTCCACTACCCGATGCACGTGAAAACACAAGTGCTTTTCGCTCAGCACCTCCGCCACACTCGGCGGCAGTAAATACATCTGCTCGGGATCGTAATGATGAAAACGAGACATACTCCCTTCTCGCTCACATCTTTACCCAAATCAAGTACCTGCTATGACACACACTCCGAAGGGACGGTTGATCCGATAACCAGCACTGCGTGCTGGGCTAATTTCAGGGGTCCCGGCATATGCCGGGACTCGATGATCTATCCGCAGGTCATAAATACGCGCATAAGATTTCCCTGCCGGAAACCGCCAATTTTAAGGATAGAAGGGGTGCGCATAGAAAAGCCGCCGCGCGTGACATCCGAGCGATATCTTTCGACGTGGAAAGATGTATCGACTTGGCCGGCGCACCCAAAGGAGGGAGAGCATGCTGCTATTTGGGAGTCTGCCTTTGGCGCCCAGAGCCGGCAATGGCGAAAAGGTGTTACTTCCGTTTCTTTCTACTCGGACGAGGCAGGGCTCGCCACGCCGGGAAGGAAACGATAGCCGACCCCGCGCACGGTCTCTAGAAAGACAGGTTCGGCGGGATTGTCTTCAATGTAACGGCGCAGGCGGACCATGAAGTTGTCGATAGCCCGCGTGTCCGTGTCCTCACGTACCCGCCAGACTTGTTCCAGCAACTCCTTGCGGGAGATAATCCGCCCCTGGTTGAGGACCAGGTAGCGAAGCAGGTCGCACTCCATCAGGGTAAGGCGGATGGTCTTTTCAGGGGTTGAGAGCTCGAGCGAAGGGAAGTGGATGGTGCGCCCGGCGAACGAAAACGTAGAAGGCACGACGATGCCGCGCGGCGGCTGGGCAGGGGCAGCGGCAACCCCGGGACGAAGCCACGCCATGCGTCGCAGCAGGCCGTTGAGACGCGCCAGCAGGATGGCAAGATCAAAGGGCTTAGGGAGATAGTCGTCGGCTCCGGCAGTGAATCCGTTGAGTACATCCTCCGGGCGGCCGCGGGCGGTGAGCATGAGGATGGGCACGAAATTCTGTTGTGCCCGCAGTTCCGCGGCGACCGAAAACCCATCTCGTCCGGGGAGCATCACGTCGAGGATGATGGCATCGAAGGAGTCGGCTGCGATCATCTCCAGGGCGGTTTCGCCGTCCACCGCGACCTGCGCGGTGTAGCCCTCAGCGCGTAGATTGAAGAGCAGACCCTGCGCCAGGTGCGCCTCATCTTCAACTACCAGGATGTTTGAGGCCATTCAGCGGGCCCCTTTGGCGGCGGTCGAGAGGGCACGCGGAAGCTGCAGCCGGATGGTGGTGCCTCGCCCTTCTCCCTCCGATTCGGCGACCACATCGCCACCGTGTTGGCGGGCGATGGAGCGGACCAGGAACAGGCCCAGCCCGGTACCTTTGATGCGGAAGACGTTGCGGGCCGGTACGCGGTAAAAGCGCTTGAAAATTCGCTTCAGGTGCAGAGGCGCAATGCCCAGGCCGCGATCGGAAACGGTGAGCATCATCCAGGCCTCGCCATCGAGCGCGAGATGCACCTCGAGTTGCGGCCCTTCCGGGGAATACTTAACCGCGTTATCGAGAATGTTGAGGACGGCAGTGCGCAGGTCCTCCGGGTTGCCGACCACGGCGAGCTGCTCGGCGTCGGAGTCTACCGTGAACTGGATTGTGGACTCCTGCAGGTGGTAACGCTGGAGCGTGGTGCGTATGCAGTCGCGGACCACGTCGTCGAACTGGAGCTGCAGGCGGACCTGGTTACGCGCTCGCTGGCCCACTTCTCCCGCCTTGAGCACCTGCTCCACGGTGGCGAGCAGTCGCTCACTATCGGAGAGCATGATGTCGTAGAACTCTTTCCGCTGCGACTCCGGCAGCTCGTGGCGCTGGAGGGTTTCCAAATACAGACGGATGGAGGTGATGGGGGTCTTGAGTTCGTGGGTGACGGCATTGAGAAAACTGTCGTGGCGTTCGTTCCGCTTTACCTCGCGCACCAGAAATATGGTGTTCAGAATCAAACCGGCGATTAGGAGCAGGAAGAGGGGAATGCCAATGACCAGCAGGATTACGCTGCGCCAGTTGATGATGATCCAGGCGACGTTGAAGGCGATCGCCACAGCCACCAGGCAAGCGCCCAGGGTAATGGAAAGAACAATCGCATTTCTGCGTCTGGTGATGCGCATGCCCGAAGCCCTAGCCAAAGTATAGCGGCGGGAAAAGGGAAGGGCGCGACCGAAGTCGCGCCCAGGGTTGGCAACCGCACCGGGGGATTAGGAGACGCCTGCAGGGCGTGGATCGTGGGGGTCGAACTGAGCCACTTTGACGTTGTTGGCGAGACCGATTTTCTTGAGCAGCCAGATGCCATAGTAGTTAAGATCGAACTCCCACCACGTAAGACCGTGCCTGACTGAGACGGGATGAGCATGATGGTTGTTGTGCCAGCCTTCGCCGCCGGTGATCAGCGCCACCCACCAGTTGTTGCGCGATTCGTCACGGGTCGAAAACCGCCTGGAGCCCCACATGTGGGTGGCGGAGTTGACCAGCCAGGTGGCATGCAAACCAAGCGTCACGCGGAGGAAGATGCCCCACATCACGCAAGGCCATCCGCCGAACGCCAGGAGCGCCAACCCAACCACGATCATGGGGACGTAGTGATACTTGCTCAGCCAGATCTGGAAGCGATCCTTAGCAAGATCGGGAGCGTAGCGGGCCATGAGCGCGGTCTCGTGGTGCAGGGCGTCTCCGGAGAGAATCCAGCCGGCGTGAGACCACCACCCGCCATCGTGGGGGGTGTGCGGGTCACCTTCGCGATCCGTAAGCTGGTGATGAACGCGGTGGGTGGCCACCCAGAAAATGGGTCCGCCTTCGAGCGCCAGCGTGCCGCAAATCGAAAGAAAGTACTCCAGCCACTTGGGGGTGCGGTAGCCGCGATGGGTTAGCAGACGATGGTAGCCCATGCCGATGCCCATGTTGATGGCCACGAACCAGAGCACGACGAAGCAGAAAAAGGCCTTCCAGGTAAACATAAAGAGAGCAACTACGGCGAGCACGTGAAAAGCCACCATGAAGCTGGTGGTCACCCAGTTGGTACGTTGCGCCTGGGTGCCGCGGCCAAGCACCGGCACATCGCTGTGCTTTTGTGCTCGCCGCGCCTGGTCGGCCTTTCGCTCGCCGGCTTCGGCCGGAGAAACAATGGATGGAGTGGAGATGGGTTCTACGATTTCTGTCAGCATGATCTGGCGGAGAGTCCCTTTCGAACTTCAAAAAAACAATGGGATCGGTTAACTCGACCCTAACAGGGGGCCTGGTGGTTCGTTCGTAAGAGTTTTGTAATGACACTTGGCGATACTGGTAGTGGAAAAACCTGCACTGCCCGAATCGCTCGCAAGTAGGTCAGCCGGGACGGGTTGCATCTGAATTTGTGCTTTCGCGGGGTGTTGATGGTGGGAAAAACTTTCGCGCGTTGGTGTCGACTTTCGAGTCATGTACTTTGGCTGGTTCTGATGGTTGCGCCGCTGCCGGCGCAGGGACAAATCGCCCTGCCCACCAGCAAGCAGCTGGCTGAGCCGGTTCCCGGCGGACCACAAAGACTGAATAGCCTGCCCATGACCGCCGCCATCTCGCCCGATGGGCATTATCTGGCGGTGGTGAATGCCGGTTACGGCACCTTCGAGTCGCGCTATCAGCAATCGATTGCGGTGCTCGATATCCGGAGCGGTAAGGTGACGGATTATCCCGATCCGAGAACAGCGCTGGGTCTGCCGCAGACTCTCTATTCGGGGCTGGCCTTCGGCAAGGACGGCACCCATTTGTATGCGGTCTTCGATTCTCTGACCGCGCCGCAAGGGGGCAAAGGCGCCCCCCGGGGGGCCAATCGCGTCGAGACCGGCAATGCCATCGCCGTATACGACTTTAGCGATGGCAACGTGAAGGCCGAGCAGTTGCTCCCCGTCCCTTTACAGCAACTGGCGGCGGGGAAGCGGCAAAATCCGCTTGGCGTGGCTCTACCCGCAGGCACGGCGATCCCTTCGCCGGCCGGAATCGCAGTACGCAAGGGACCGGCCGGGAGCGATGAATTGCTGGTGGCGAACAATCTCTCTGACGACGTCCTGCTGATGGATGGAGTCACCGGCAAGGTGCTGCGCCGCTTTGACCTGTCGCAGGGCAATGTGGTGCCCTCTACCTATCCCGTTTCCATCGCAGTCAACCGTGCCGGGAGCCGCGCCTATGTGGCGTTGTGGAACGGCTCGGCGGTGGCGGAGCTGGACCTGGACAGCGGCAAGGTAATGAAGAAACTGACTCTGCTTGCTCCGCGAGAGGCGACCGCGTCCAGTTCCCATCCCGCAGCCTTCGCATGGAGCCCGGACGAGAAGATTCTTTATGTGGCCCTGGCCAACCGGGATGCGGTGGCCGCCGTGCGCGTCGGTGGGGCAGAGCTCAAGCTCGATGCCATTTACGACACGCGGCTGCCCGGGCAGACCTATTTCGGCTCCATGCCGGATGCGGTCGCGGTGTCTGAGGACGGCAAGCGGCTCTTTGCCGCGAACACCGGCTCCGACGCCATCGCGGTGTTTGATCTCCGGCGGAGGCAAGCAGCGGACAAGGAAATAACCGCGGTGGGTTGGGTGCCGACCGAGTGGTATCCAACCGCGCTGGCGGTCAATGGCAATATGCTTTACGTGGCGACCGCCAAAGGCCAGGGAACGGGACCAAACAACATGCCGCAACCGCACGTCGCCGGCGTATCCCGGCTGAGTGGCAGCTCCACCTATATCGCCACCCTGCTGCACGGATCTCTCGCCGCCATCGACCTCTCGAAGATCGATAGCCAGCGCGAGCAGCTGACGCGCACCGTGATAGAGACGAATATGATGAAGGCCGCGCAAGCGAAGATTGCCTTCCGCGGTGGCACCAACCCAATCCGGCATGTGATCTACATCATCAAAGAAAACCGCACTTACGATCAGATCCTTGGTGATCTGGGGGTAGGGAACGGATCTCCCGGACTTACCATGTACGGCGAGGAAATAACGCCCAACGAACACGAGCTGGCAAAGCAGTTTGGCGTGCTCGACAACTTCTACGATTCGGGCGAGGTCTCGGGCGACGGGCACGTGTGGTCGAACGCCGCCATTTCCAGCGACTACACGGAGAAGACCTGGCAGCAGAGCTACCGCGGGCGGGAGCGAGTCTACGATTTTGAGGGCGTGGTGGCGAACGGCTATCCCTTGCTCGAAGGCATTTCTGACGTCAATGAGCCCGGCAGCGGATATCTCTGGACCGATTTAGCGCGCAACGGCAAGACTCTGTATCACTTCGGCGAGTTCATTTCGACCAAGTTTTGCTTCGATCCCGAAAGCCCGTTGCATCAGGGATCCCCAACCGCGGGAACGCCCGAACCGGCGCCCGAGCAGTGCGGAGCGCATGGCTCGATTCGTCACGGCGAAGCGATTCCACAGAACTATGGCGGCGGCACGAGTCCGTACCCGTGGCCGATTCCGCTGATTAGCAAAAACGTGGCCACCAAGCCGGAGCTGGTTGGTCACTTCGATCCGCAATACCCGGACTTCAATCTGAGTTTTCCCGATCAGCTGCGGGTGGAAGAGTTCCTGACCCACTTTCGGCGGTGGGTTGCTGATCGCCAGAATGGTCACGATACGATGCCGCAGTTGGTGCAACTCCGCCTTCCCAACGACCACACCGCAGGAACCACTCCAGGGATGCCGACGCCCAAAGCTTCGGTCGCGGATAACGATCTGGCAGTGGGACGAGCGGTCGAGGCCATCGCCCACAGTGCTTACTGGGATGACACTGCGTTCTTCATCCTGGAGGACGATGCCCAGAACGGGGCGGACCACGTCGACGCCCATCGCAGCGTTGCCCTGGTAGTGAGCAGGTATTCCCCCCGCGCGGCGCAGCCGACCGTGGACAGCACGTTTTATACGACCGTAAGTGTGGTCCGGACGATGGAGGAGCTGTTGGACTTGCCGCCGATGAACAACAACGATGCCTTTGCCCCGCCCATCGCATCGCTATTCATGGGCGCTGGCGATCAGCCGGCCTATGAAGCGGACTATCGCAATCGCGATAACGGTTTGTTGTATAAGGCGAATGGGCCCAAGGCGCCAGGGGCGCAGGCGTCGAGCGGGATGGATTTTGAGCATGAAGACCGCGCCGATCCTCGGATGCTGAATGTGATCCTATGGCGCGATGCGATGGGGCACAGACCCTTACCGCTGCAGTTGGCCCATCCTGGCCGGCGAGAGCCGGATGATGATGAGTAGCGGTCCTTCGGGGAATAGGGGGAAACGGCATCTCCCTCCACTGCGCTGCCAGGTTGTAAAAACCCTCGATGTGCGATACTCCCGCCCTGTCCTTGCAACTCCTAAACTCGACTCGTCGTTGAGAGCGAAAGGTTGAGGCCCGTGGTATCCCACATCTCGCGAAAAACGAGCGAGATATGGGGCACGGCGGATTCAGCCTACAAGTGCAACATTTCCAGAATAGGAGATAGTTGCGATATGCCAAGAAGTTTTCGTCATCTTGATTTGTCGGAGCGGGTGTTTCTTGAAACGCAGTTAAGCCATGGGAGGAGACCGGCAAGGATCGCTGCCGAGCTGAGGCGAGCCCGGTCGACCATAACCCGTGAGATTCGGCGCAACGGATGGAGAGCGAAGCTGCGTAAGGGCAGCATTGCTGGAGGCTACCGCAGTGTGGCAGCTGATCGAAGAGCCCGTGTGTTATCTGTTAAGGCGCGCCGCCCTCGCAAGCTGAAAGCCGGCAACCAGCTTTGGATGACCATGCTGAGGCATCTTCGCCGAGGCTTGAGTCCTGTGCAGATTGCGAGCACACTGGCACGTATGGCTGATCCGGTCCGTCTTTCCCATGAGGCCATCTACACCGCACTGTATGCCATGCCACGAGGACAGCTCCGCGCCAGCCTGCTGGATCTGTTGCGCCGCAGACACAAGGCGCGCAGACCGGCGCGTGGCAAAAACGGGCGCAGTCACTCCATTCCCGACATGACCTTGATCGACCGAAGGCCTATCGAAGTGAACGAGCGACTGATTCCCGGCCACTGGGAAGGAGACCTCATGATTGGCAAGGGAAACCTTTCTCAGGTAGGCACCCTGGTGGAGCGAAAGAGCCTCTTTGTCGCCCTGGTGAAGTTGCCCAACGGTAAGGCCGACACGGTCGCGGAGTGCTTTACCAAGATTTTCAAACGCTTTGAAAGCCAGATGCGCCTTTCCATGACCTTTGACCAGGGCAGTGAGATGAGCAAACACAAAACCCTGACTAAAAACACTGGAGTCACTGTCTATTTCGCTCATCCCCATGCTCCCTGGGAAAGAGGCATCTGCGAAAACATCAACGGCCTACTCCGCCAATACCTCCCTAAGGCGACTGATCTGTCTCTGTTTTCCCAAAAACAGCTCGATCAGATCGCATGGAAACTCAATACCCGACCGAGAAAGACACTCGGCTGGAAAGCTCCCGCGGAACTGTTCCTCCCAGAAGGCACTTTCGATTTTGCCGACTACTGGTCAACCATCGGTAAGGGTACCCTTCCAACTTCCGTTCCCTCGGCGGGCCATTGAAAAGTGGAAAGCAAACCGCGCTTCCCACTTTCCAACCGCCCCGGCTACTGGAGTGCTATAAATCAATTCAAACCCATTTCGTTGCATTTGGAGTTTGTACCCGCCCTCCCAGGGTGCGGATAATGATGATGATAAGTAGCGGTCCGTCGAGGAATAGGGGGAAACGGCGCCTCCCTCCAATGCGCTGCTAGGTTGTGAAAAACCCTCGATTGAGAATTTCCAATTCCCAGGGTCCCTTCGCAAGTGACGACTTCTTCTCTTAGCCGACGAAGTCCACCTGGACGGGCATTGGAATTAGCCCCCGCTCATGGCCCATGGTGAGCAGCGTACGAATGGCTTCTTTGCCATCTTCGCCGTAATTAAGCGTGCGCTCGTTCACGTACATGCTGACGAAGCGGTTAGCCAATTGCGGATCAAGATCGCGGGCAAACTGCATGGAATACTCCAGAGCAGCATCGCGATGATCGAGCGCGTGCTGAATGCTGTCTCGCAGCGCCTGGGTAACGGTGAGCATGACATCCTCGCCCAGGTTGCGGCGAATGGCGTTGCCGCCCAGCGGTAGGGGAAGACCGGTCTGTCCCCGCCACCACACGCCTAAATCGATGACTTTATGCAACCCGCTGGCCGCGTAGGTCAGCTGGCCTTCGTGGATAATGAGTCCAGCGTCGAAATTGCCCGCGACTACCTCAGGAATGATTTTGTCAAAGGGAACGGTGACGGTTTCAATTTCCGGGGCGAACAACTTCAGAGTCAGGTAGGCGGTAGTCAGCGTGCCGGGAACAGCGACCCGCACGCGGCCGATTTCACCGGCTGTGAAACGCTGGTTGGCGACAATCATCGGACCGTAGTTTTCCCCCACGCTGCCGCCGCAAGCCATCAGCGCATAGTCTTTCTGTACGTAGGGATAAGCATGAAACGAGATGGCGGTCACGTCGTAGAACGCCTCGTTCATGGCTTTGTGATTGAGGGTCTCGATATCACACAGGGTATGGGTGAACTTGTACCCAGGAACGCGGATCTTGCCGGTGGCAAGACCATAGAACATAAAGGCGTCATCGGAGTCCGGGCTGTGGGCGATGGCGATTTCTTTGACCGCGGCGGAGGCTGTCTTCACACCCTGGGCTGGGGCATCGGACGGAAGAGAAATCGGAGTAGAGGTCACAAAATCCTTTCTAACCAGCGTCGGCCCTAAAGAGTTCGATTGCCGGGATCATTGCCGAGCGATGCAAGCAGGCTTACGCAGGCCGTCGCGGCGAGGATCTTGATGGCATCGCCGGGGAGGAACGGTGCGACCGACTGGGTGAAGACAACAGAAAACCTGGCATGAGTGAGGACGCCGAGCCAGATGGCGCCGGCGGCAAGGATGAGCAGGCTGGCCAGCCCCGCGGCCGCAGCCGCAGCCGGGAATGAGCCCAGGAATGACTGACGCCAGCGGCGATAGAGCGCGCTGGCCAGCGCTGCGGCAAAAGGATAAGAGAGCAGGTAGCCGCCGGTGGGGCCAAGCAGCTGAACCATACCGCCGGGACCATGAGGGCTGAAGACCGGCAGACCAATAGCGCCTTCCATCAGGTAGAGCGCCAGGCAGGCAAAGGCGGGTCCTGGACCAAACAGCAACCCCAGCAGCAACACGGCGAAGGTTTGCATGGTGACCGGAACGGGAGTGAAGCCGAGCGGGATGGAGATGTGGGCGCAGATCGCGACCAGGGCTGTGGCAAGTACCACGGCCAGCACGGTGTTCCGGGCAATGCACGGCGCGGACAAGGGGCGAAGGCTGTCCTGCTTAAAGCCGAGTTCTTCCATGCTGCATCTCTCCCTTACGAACGAGGCCAACGAGGCCGGCGCGATTCCGGCGAGGTCACGACGGCATCCTGCTCCCTGCCACTGGCGCCCTGCGCGGGGTCATGCCGCAGAATGTGCCGGGCAACCGAAAACGCCACCCATAACAATGCGCAGAAGCTGATCGCGAAAGCCACGAACAAAAGCCGCATAGAGGACGACCGGGCTCAGGAACCTCTTGAAGCATAACAAAAAACCGGCGTTTCTACCCCAGGCTCGCTTCCAGCCAGGCAAGATAAGCCTCTGAACCGCCGGAGACCGGGAGTACCAGGAACGCTGGAACTTCATAGGAGTGCAAACTGACGATGGTCGATTGCACCTGCTTGCTGTGGGCAGAGCTGGTTTTGATCACCATCAGGACTTCGGCCGCGGATTCGACGCCGCCCCGCCAGCGGTAAATCGATTGCACGCCGGGCAGGATGTTGACGGAGGCAGCCAGGTGCTGCTCGACCAGGCGATGGGCGATGCGTTCAGCCTGTTCGCGATCGACGCAGGTGGAGAGAACAATTTGAAAATCGGTCATATGTTTACCAAGTATGGTTCCTTGCAAAACTTCCTCTTGAGCGAGCAGGCGAAGAGGACGTTCACTGAGAAGATAAAGCAGCAGATTTGTGAGGCGACGATGACAGCAGAAAAGAAGGCGCAGCGGCAGAGTTTGAGGCAGAGCATCTGGTTGTATCTTTCTCGTTCTGGTCGTCGCGCGGCAACCGTTACGGCTATTGTCATCGCCGTTTTGTTGGGCTACCACGCGACCTTTGGGGCCAACGGGCTGACGGCCTATCAGCAGAAGCGCCATCAGCACCAGATGCTGCAGAAGGAGATTCAGCAATTGCAGCAGCAGAATAGCCGCCTGCAGGATCAGGTGCAGCATCTGCAGTCGGATCCGGATGCGATCGAGCGCGAGGCGAGAGTTATTTTGCGCTATGCCAAGCCAGGCGAGGTGATCTACGCGCTGAACGACAAGCCCCAGGCCAACCAGCCCGCCAAGTAATCCCCGAATGAAAAAGAAACAGCAGATCCCTCCAGGGCCTATTTTTCCTCCGGCACAGCGGTAAGGATGGAGACCGGTGGGGTCTCACGCTCCACCGGCAACAGGAACTTGAGTGGGGAGCGAACGATCTGCCGCAGTAGATAACGGAGCAGCATTAACTGTTCCCGCCCGCGGACGTCGTAAGCGCGCAGGGCCACAAACGACGCGATGGAGAAGCTGACACCGAGGTTAAGAACGAAGGTGACTCCGATCCCGGCCAAAGCATAATAAAACCAGTCCTTGCCAAAGGAACTGGTGCCGAACCGGGCAGCCGCCAGCGCCAGGGTGCCGGTGGAAAGGGTCACGTGGCGTACATCGAACGGTATGCCGAAGAAGCGGGCAACTACGGGCACAAAACCCAGCAGATAGCCAAGCGCGATGCTGGTGCTCCAGCCGGCCAGGTTGAGTTCTATCCACGCCGCCAGGCGCGCCATCCGGTTGTGCCCGACACGCAGGCCAAAGGGATGCTGAGAGACGGCTTCCGTCAAGCGGTGAAACACCGCAAAATTTTCACACCATCCGCCAATGAGCGCCGCCAGCCACAAGATGACGCCTGTCCCCGCTGCGAAAATGATGGTCCCGGAGGCAAAAGGATGAAGCGCCTCGTACACATGCCGGGCGCTCTCGTCGGGCAGGTAATGTTCTGCAAACATCACCCGCCACAGACGCTCCAGGGCAACAGAGCCGATGCAGACGGCGATCACGTTGCCGATGGCCGCAGCCAACTGGGTGCGGCTGATGCGTGCGGTGAAGTCAGAAATCTTGCTCCAGCTGGCCCTGCCCGGGTTGTTGCGCACAATGCCTGCAAAGGTAGCGGCCGTGGCCGAAGGCTGCTTGGTGGCCAGCACCAGGCCGAAGACCTGCAGCAGAATAAAGCTGATGGCGTAGTTGGTGCCGGTAAGAAATCCCTCCACAAAGAGCGGGAAATGCTGCTCCACGATGCGCATCTTGAAGGCAGCGGTCAGCACCGTTAACAGCCCCCCGCCCACGGCGGCAAGCCACATTTGCCAATACTCTTTGCGGCTGTGGGCGATGTAGTGTTCGCCGCTGCGGCCGGTTCGCTCCACTGTCTTGCGTGCCAGCAGATTCAGGTTTTGCTTGAGCAGGGCCGAAACCCGCTTATCTTCCAGACGGCCTTCGATGAGCTGGTTCAGCAGGTTGCGGGCGGCCGCAGAACTATCGATACCAGGCACCGGTGCAGCGCCGTAGGTAAGAACTCTGGCCAGCCCGTGCATGCGCATCAGGGCCAGCTCGATACTCCGCAGGTCGAGCACCAGGTCGGCGCTGACCCCGGTAGTCTCCATACCCAGCCGCACCAGGCCGAGCTCTTTGCGGCAGTTGCTGATAGCTGCTTTCCAGACCTCAAAGCGAGGGGCGGCGGCAGTGGCGTCGGGGGCTCCGACCAGCTCCTCGGTAGCGAAAATCAACTGGTAAAAGGGTGAATTCTGTACCTCGGCCCGGCCGCCGCGGTCGCGCATGGCCACGGTCACGCCGCGGCCGGCGATGCGGGTGGCGATCAGGCACAGTGCCTGGCGCAAATCGCTCTGCAGGCGAGGTGAGGAGCGCGGTCCACCGCCCGTGGCAGGCGGAGCGAGGATTATGCTGAGACGCTCAAAGAGGGATTGGGGCAACTCCAGGAAGCGCTCCACATCGCGGCTGTGGGCGAAGAGCGAGATCAGCAGGCGGGAGCTATCCGTTACCGCCATCGCTGAAGGGAGCAGGCGATTGAAGATGCGGCGGAGCCCTTCCGAGAAGACTGCGTGGTGCCGGGGCAAGCCGGCCTCGGCCAGCAGAGCCACGGAATCGAGCTGGGAAAGCATGGATTGAAAAGCTTCCTGAAAATCGAGCCGCAGCAGATCGTCATGCTCCGCCATGCGGATCCAGCACAGCAGGCGCACGTTGAAGGCGCGTTCGTTGGAGCCGGTCCAAATGGAATGGAAAAGCCGAGTGAAGCTGGCAGTCTGCGTATCCAGAGTGGTCGCGGCGGAAAATGCTTTGGTCCGGGCGCGAATCTCATCCTGGGCGCGTGCAAAGGCGGGTCGCTGCCGCGAATGCCGGCGCAGACGAAAGTATTTGCGGATGGTCCGGCTCAGTTTCACCTTGCGCTCACTTAATGGTAGACCCTTGCTGCCCTAATCGCCGGCGTGCGCGGGGCGGAGCTCCTCCACCGCGAGCAGAAGGGCAGCATGGAGCTGCTCCTGAGTAGCCTGGTCGAGTTTGGCGCCGTCAATAGTGAGATAAAAAACGTCGATTGCTATCTCCCCTTCGGTATCGATCAGGGCCACCTCGATATTGCAATTGTGAGCGGCCAGTGTGGTGGCAATCTGGCGCAGCAGACCGGGCCCGTCCTGAGCCACCACCTGCAGCAGCGTGCTGTGGGTGGAAGCCGTGTTATCTAAATCCAGTCGAGTCGCTACCTTGACCATGATGGGAGCACGGACAGCCTGGCGGCGGCGCAACAGGACTTCGATCGGCGTCTTGAGCGAGATGACGTCCAGAAGGCTCTTGCGGAAGCGATCTTCCTCTGAAGGGTTGAGCTCTAGCGTGCGGAAGGGATCGGAAAACTGAAAGGTGTCGACGATAATTCCTGCGTCGTCGGAAAACGCCTCGGCTTTAACAATGTTCATGCCCCAGGAGGAGAGGGCGCCGGCCATGTCGGCAAACAGCAGGGGTCGGTCGCGGGTGACGACGGCAAGTTCCCACAGCTGGCGCACGTTTCGCAGGTTGATCTGAACGGGTGACTCGGAGAGCTGCAAAGCCATCTGAAAATGATCGCGGATCTGCTCCGGCATGCGCGTCTGCAAGTAGCGCTGGGGAAACCCTTCGAGAAAGCTGCGTAGCTCCTGGGCACGCTCCGGGGCCAGCGTAAGAATGCGCTTGAGCTGAGTCGGGTCTGCATCGGCGCGATAGCGTTCCTGGTCGACACTACGGTCCATGAAGTTGGAGGTGGCGATATAGAGTTGCCACAGACTATCCGCCTTCCACGGGGTGAGCGCGTCCGGATTCACTGCCTTGATGTCGGCATAGGTCATCAGGCAGAGCATTTTGAGGTGGGTCTGCGAAGCAGCCTTTTCCGCAAACGCGCGAATGGTTTCTGCGTCAAAAATGTCGCGCCGCAAAGTCATCGACATTTCCAGGTGATTGCGAATCAGCCGCCGGACCAGGTCGCGCTCTTCAGCATCCAGTTCCAGCCGCGCCAGCAGGCTATCGGCCAGTTCTACGCTCTGCACTGTGTGGTCGCCGGTACGCCGGGCCTTGCCGGTGTCGTGCATGAGCACCGCGAGGAAGAAGAGATCGAGGCGGTCGATTTCGGCGAGCAGGGTGGAAAAGCGCCGTTCCCAGGCAAGGTGCGGCTGACGCAGGGCATGAACATTGTCGATGACCAGAAAGGTATGCTCATCGACCGTGTAACGATGGTACGAGTCGCGAATAACCAGTGCGTCGATGCCGTGGAACTCGGGGATGAGCAACTCCAGAATGCCCAGGGCATGCATGGTGCGCAGCGCGTGAGCGGCGTGGGGTCCGAGCAGGATTTCGCGCAGCCCGTTCCACAGGAATGGTCCCTCCGGGATGTGCACATCGAGCACGGGGAGAGCGTCGGCCAGGCGATCTTCCGCATTTTGTGTCAACCGGTAGCCGTGCGCCGCGATCAGAGCAAAGACACGAAGAATGCCTTCCGGACCCGTGAGCAGGGCAGCTTCCGAGACATCGACACGGTTGTCCTGGACCACGAAGTCAGTGCCCGGAATGGGAACACGCTTACGCCGTTGCGGCCGGTAGAAAGACTGCCGCGCCGGCGGCAGCGACTCCATGGCTAAGATTGCGCGGCGATAGACCGTGCGGGCATGACGGTAGTAGGTCCGCATCCAGTACGCAGGGTCGGAGGTGCCCTTGGTCTCCAGGCCGATGCTCTGCGCCGCTGCTTCATCCTGCGCATGCCAGTCGAGGCTGTTGTCGTCGCGGCTGCTGCGCAAATGGAGAAAGCACCGGGTAGCGCTCAGAAATTCGAATGCCGAAGCGGCGTCGTTGTGCACCGCATAAAGGGAGTTCCCAAAGCTGGTGGGCCAGGCCTTGTGTTCACGAACATGGTGCATCAGGCTGAGCCAGTGGGCCAGCTGATGATCGCGCAGACCGCCCGGACACTCTTTGATATTGGGTTCGAGATGGAAGATGGTGTTGCCGTATTTCTGGTGGCGCGCGCGGGCCAGGTCGGCAAGCTTGTGAACGATGCCGCCCCATTCGCGCAGTGCGACTTCGGGCAGCGTTTGCATCTGCAAGGTCTGGTACAAGCCGTGGTCGCCGGCGATGAAGCGGCGGTCAAGCAGGGACAGGGTGAATTCGATGTTATCGGGGTCGTAGCGATCGCATTCCTTGAGGGTGCGGATCATGGGGCTGGCGCGCAGGCCGAGATCCCACATGGCCTGATTACAGCCTCGGACTGACTCGCGAAACTTGTCTTCCACCTTTTCGTCGCTACAAAGGTAGAGCAGATCGACGTCGGAGCAAGGGAAGAGTTCCTTACGGCCAAAGCCACCTACGGCCACTAGCGCCAACCCCGGGGGAAGCGGCCCGCCGCTCTCAAAACGCCATAGGGGCTCCAGCAGGCAATCGACTACCAGGGCGCGGCGGCGGATGCAAAGCACGCCGTTGCCGGTGCGCTCGAAGGACTGGCGCATGGCCGCCATCTCGGCCTGATAGTGCTCTCGCAACTGCTGGTGAGACGTGAATGCAGCTTTCATGTCGACCGCGAATGAGATTTTGACAGCAGGGATTGATGGTCCCAGGCTTAAACCGTAAAGAGTTCCAAGTATGGGGCAACCGGCTCTTCGCGGCGCTTCCTACCGTGTTCAACAACAACCCAAACCTTTAGAGCGCAGCCGCGCCGCGTTCGCCGTTGCGGATGCGGATGGCTTCGTCGATTGCGGAGACGAAAATCTTGCCGTCCCCAATCTTCCCCGTTCGGGTTGCGGTGATGATGGCCTGGACGGCTTTGTCCAGCAGTTCGTCCGGAACCACGGTTTCGATCTTGATCTTGGGCAAAAGGTCGACCGTATACTCGCGGCCGCGATAGAACTCGGTGTGGCCTTTTTGCCGCCCGTGGCCGCGTGCTTCAAGGATTGTCATGCCCTCTACGCCGATGGCGAGCAGAGCATCTTTGACTGCGTCTAGTTTTGACGGCTGAATGACAGCTTCAATTTTTTGCATAATCTGATTTCCAAAGAGTATAGCCGCGCAAGGCCCGGACAGGGCCCATAATTCCCCGAATCTGCATAATGAATGCCTTATAGTGGTAGCTATGAGCGCAACAGGCAATGACCGGTATTTATTTGGGTCTTTGGAGTCCAGCGGCAAGAATCAGGAGAAAGTCCGCGAAGTAAATTTCGGTTACGAGCAACCCGAGGGGGTGGTCATGACCTCTTTGGATTTTGCCGTGAACTGGATTCGCAAGAGTTCAGTGTGGCCTATGACCTTTGGCTTAGCCTGCTGTGCGATCGAAATGATGTCGATGGGCGGGGCCCGATTTGATATAGCGCGTTTTGGCGCAGAGGTTTTTCGCCCCTCACCGCGGCAATCTGACCTGATGGTGATTGCGGGCAGAGTATCGCAGAAGATGGCCCCGGTAATCCGCCGGCTTTATGAGCAGATGCCGGAGCCAAAATGGGTGATCTCGATGGGCGCCTGCGCCACTTCCGGCGGCGTATTCAATAACTACGCGCTGGTCCAGGGAGTGAATCAGATTATCCCGGTGGATGTATATGTGCCCGGGTGTCCGCCGCGTCCGGAACAGTTGATGTATGCGATAACACTTCTTCAGGAAAAGATTCTGCGCGAACGAGGAAGCCTAAAACGCGCATTAAACTTCCAATAATTGTGCAATTGTAATAACTTTGCAGGGCGGTTCTTTTTTTGTGCGCAGGGGGAGACGCTGATTGATCGAAAAGGTAACCAAGAACACAATGCCTTCGCGCTTCCACCGTTAAGATGTTGAGAATTAAGGCTAGTCGAGATTAGAAATATGCTGTAGATTACCGGATGTGGATGTTTTTGCATCCAACGGTCTGGTATTTGCGTGACACGAAATTGATTGTGAGTCGAGCCACGTTCCATTTTGGCTCGATGCCTTGTTGAAAGACTTCCAGGTTTTGTTTGACTTTCCAGTGGTTGCGGAGGATAGACGCATGCACTCTCGCCCCTTTAGTTCACTGGGCCGAATTCTTCTTGTGGCAAGTGCTGTGGGACTCGGTTCAGTGAGTCTCTTAGCGCAGGATTCGACCAGTACAGCCCCCAAGCCGGCAGCAGCTCCTGCAGACGCGCCGGCTTCACGGATCGACATTTTCCTAGGCTACTCGTATTTCGCGCCTCACGGCTCGGTTACGATTCCGTCCGGGGCTAACATCGGTATCAACGGCCCGGTCTCCTATTCGTCCATCAATTATGGCGCCATTGGGAGTGTTTCCTACTTCTTCAACCGCTACGTGGGTGGACAATTTGAGTATGCCAACCACCCCGACGGGAACAATGATGGAGCGTCTAGTGGACAGCTGGGTATGATCTTCCGCTATCCGACCGCGGAGATTACGCCATTTGTTCATGGAGACGCCGGATTTAACAGGCTGGGTGGGCCGTATAAGCAGCCTTACACGTTTGGCCCTGCATTGACCGTAGGCGGCGGCCTGGATTATGGTCTGCCGTTCCTGGGGGGCCACCTTGGGCTGCGCCTGTTCCAGGCAGATTACGAATACTTCCACACCAACTTCGGTCCCCAACCGCCATATCCAACCGGCGGCCGGGCGAACCTGAAGATTGCCCGCCTGAGCACCGGTCTGGTTTATCACATGGGCAGCATTCTTCCGCCGCCTCCTGTGACCTATAGCTGCACCGCGGCTCCGTCCCCGGCGTTTCCTGGCGACCCCATAACGGTCACCGGCACGGCGACCAATCTAAACCCGAAGAAGACAGCGACCTATAGCTGGACGGGCGGCGAGGGCGTCAAAGTGACTGGCGATAACACCACGGGCGCGGTAGATACCAGCGGTTTGAATCCTGGTAACTACACCGTTACTGGTCACGTCTCTGAAGGGCAGAAGGTTGGCCAATTCGCGGATTGCACGGCTAACTTCACCATCAAACAGTACGATCCTCCGACGCTCAGCTGCTCGGCCAATCCGACGACCGTTCAGCCTGGTGGTACGGCAACCATCACTTCGCAGGGTGTAAGCCCGCAGAACCGGCCACTCACTTATACGTTCAGTGCCTCGGCTGGCCAGGTCAGCGGGAGCGGGAACACTGCCACACTAAGCACGACTGGTGCGCCGGCTGGCACCATCACCGTAACTTGCAGCGTGCAGGACGACAAGGGTCAAACGGCTACTTCGACGACCTCGGTCAATGTTGAAGCACCGCCGCCGCCGCCCGCACCGAAGACGAAGACGCTCTGCTCGATCAACTTCGATCGTGACAAGCGTCGCCCGGCTCGGGTCGACAACGAGGCTAAGGCCTGCCTCGATGACGTCGCTCTGAACCTGCAACAACAAACCGATGCCAGCGCGGTGCTGGTTGGCGAGGCGGCTTCCGACGAGAAGAAGGCCGACACGCTGGCTGCACAGCGCGCCGTCAACACGAAGGACTACCTGGTTAAGGAGAAGGGCATTGATCCTTCCCGGATCTCGGTACGCACCGGAACTCAGGGCAACAAGGAAGTGGAGAACTACCTTGTACCTGCCGGCGCAACCTTCGACAGCGACGTGCAAGGCACCACAGCGGTCGACGAAAACTCTGTGAAGGCTCAAGCCAGAACAGCGCCTGCACCTCGTCGGCACAAGAAGGCAGCAGCCCCGCCAGCCCAGTAGGCTCCGAGGCAGCTATAACGGGAAAGGGTGGCCAAATAGTAATGGCCACCCTTTTCATTGTGCTTGACCCTGCCCCTCTCTCAGGCGCACGGTTGAATGCGGACATCTCGTCGAGTTTTCCGCATTCCAGGCACGCAAAATAGAAAATCATGACTTCATTTATCGGGCGTACTCTCTCCTCCGCTTTTCTCCTGGTCGTTCTTTTTCCTAACCAACCGGCGCTGTCGCAGTCTGCTTCCTGGGTACCCGTGGGGCCCGATGGAGGGGATGGGCGCAGTTTCGCCGCTGACCCTGGCAACGATAAGCACGTTTATCTGGGCACCACCAACAGCTGGATCTATGAGACCCAGGATGGCGGCGCGAGCTGGCAAAGGCTGGCCAAGCTGGCGAAGACCGACGATCTGCTGGTGGACAACATCGTGGTGGATGAGTCCGACCCCAAGACGCTGCTGGTCGGCACCTGGGTGGTGGATCATCCCGACGGCGGTCTCTTTATCAGCCATGACGCCGGCAAAACCTGGACTGCGGTCGAAGGCATGAAGGGGCAATCGATCCGCGCCCTCACCCAGGCGCCGTCCGATCCCAAAATCATCGTTGCAGGCACGCTGAAGGGTGTCTTTCGCAGCGAAGACGGCGGCGTTCAGTGGACCCGGATCACCCCGGAAGGCAGCATGGATCTACATGAAGTGGAGTCCATCGCTATCGACCCCAAAGACCCGCGAACCATCTACGCGGGGACCTGGCACTTGCCCTGGAAGACGACCGACGGGGGCGCCAACTGGCACAACATCAAACAGGGTCTGATCGACGACTCGGATGTGTTCTCGATCATCATTGATCCCGTCGTCCCCAGCGTGGTCTATACCAGCGCCTGTTCCGGGATCTACCGCAGCGACAGCGGCGGCGAGCTCTATCACAAGATCCAGGGCATTCCCATGACCGCGCGCAGGACCCGGGTCCTGATGCTGGATCCGACCAATCGAAATACCGTCTACGCGGGCACCACGGAGGGTTTGTACAAGACTCTTGACGGGGGGACGAACTGGAAACGGATGACCGGCCCGGACGTGATCATCAACGACGTTTATGTTGATCCCAAGAACCCCCAGCACGTACTGCTGGCGACCGACCGCAGCGGGGTGCTGGAAAGCGACGATGCGGCAGCAAGCTTCAAAGCCTCCAACACCGGCTTCTCCCAGCGCCAGGTTGCCAGTCTGCTGGTGGATGCGAAGACGCCGCAAACCATTCTTGCCGGCGTAGTCAACGACAAGAGTTATGGAGGGGTATTTGCTTCGCATGACGATGGGGCCACCTGGAGCCAGCAAAGCAACGGGCTTCAGGGCCGCGATGTCTTTGACCTGTCCCAGTCTGCTGAAGGCGTCATCCTGGCAGGAACCAACGCTGGCATTTTCCGCTGGAATGGGACCAGTTGGCAGCCGGATGGAAAGATCGTCAAGCCTGAGAAGAAGACCTCCTACGTAGTCCACAAGGGCAAGCGCTCCAAGGTAGAAACAACCGTCATGGTGCCTGGCGGACAAATCGAAGCCAAGGTCAGTGATGTCGACGCTTCCGGTAGCGTTTGGTATGCGGCAACGGCGAACGGAGTCTATGCCAGTGCGGATCAGGGTGCATCGTGGGTAGGCGGCCCGGTGCTGGGCAGGACGGAGTACCGTGCGGTGGCTGGTTCAGGACCGATGGTGGTGGCGGCGCAGCGGACTGGGCTCGCATGGTCCGAGGACGGCGGCAAAAACTGGCAACCGTTAGCCATGCCGCACAAGCTGACCTGGTTACAGTCTATCGCGATGGCCGGGAATGGGAGTCTTTGGCTGGGTGGCCGTGAGGGCGTCTTCTACAGCGAAGATCACGGTCAGAACTGGACAGAAATGACCAGCCTTCCCTTCTCGGATGTCAGTGGACTCGCCTACGACCCGGATTTGAAGCGGGTCGTCGTTACCTCCTGGGCCTCCAGTTGGGTGCTGGCCATTGACCCTGCGGACCGGACCTTTAAGTTTTGGGATCCCGTCTGGAAGGTGCGGCATGTGCGCTCATTGGGCGGACGGCTGGTGGCCGCGACGTCCTACAATGGAGTGGTCATGGAGCCGCAAAAGGCGGCGTCCAGGGTTACGGTCGCCCGGACCCCCTAAACTCCCCGGGGTATGATTCAGCTGCGTAGCTTTCAAATGCGAGACCTGGCCGGGCTGCACCAGCTCGACCGGGTCTGTTTTTCGCGGGAGGTTGCCTACTCCAAAGCAGAGCTGCACTATTTCCTGACCCATCCCAATTGTTCATGCTGGATTGCTGAGCAACCCGAGAACAAGCTGGCCGGTTTCGTCATCATTGAGCGCGCCAACCGTGAAGGTCGCCAGGCCGGCCACATCGTAACTCTGGATGTGGACCCTGCTGAGCGACGCCGCGGCCTGGGCACGCTGCTGATGCAAACTGCTGAAGAGCAGATGAAGCAGGAAGGCGCCGGAGTGATGAGCCTGGAAGTGGCGGAAAACAATTCTGCCGCACGCCAGTTCTATCGGGGGCTTGGCTTTGTCACCAGGGGAAGGATCTCGAAGTACTATGGGGGGAGGGTCGACGCCGAGGTTATGGAGAAGGTGATTTGATCCGCGCAGTCATTAGAGCAATTCTTTGCTCACAAACTCTCTAGTGGAGCAAGAGCTTCCAGCACGCAGCGGCGACGGCTACCATTGCTCCCTGGAAGGCGAAGGCAAAAACTATGCCGCGCGCGCATCCCAGTTTGTCCTCGTAGTAAAGCTGCTCCGGATTATCCACGCAAACATCGGCGACCTTCAGGGAGACGATTGACTCCGCTCCGCGCACGATGCGCAACTCCGGTCTCATCGATTGCTCTACTAAGTTTGGAAATGTCTGTACGCTCATGGTGTGTCCCCTTTCAGATACTGAGTGTAGCGGGAAGATCATGAGGTGTCTCAACCGTTAAGTACAACTTACGTCGAGTAACATGCGAGACATTCCCTCAACGGTACTACGATAGTGTCAAATCGGTCAGCCTTTTGGGCCAGATTTGGGCTAAATTTGGGGCTTTTTTGCCCCACTCGATTACCCGGGTAAGCTGCAGAACAGGGCGGTAGAGTACACGAAAGAGTGGACAGAGTGCGTTCGTTTGCCGATTCCATTCAACAGACGATGTCCGATCTATCTCTCATTTATAAAAATCGCCTCAATCGTAGTCTCAAATAGATTCGCGAGCTTGAAAGCGAGGGGAAGACTCGGATCAAACTTCCCCGTCTCGATGGCGTTCACTGACTGTCGCGATACACCCAGGCGATCCGCAAGATCCGCCTGGGACCAATTGCGTTGTGCACGCAGAACGCGGAGCTGATTCTTCATCTGTATCTCACCCGAAGAATGCAGCCAGAGACGCCAACGAAAAACCAGAAGAGGGGAAAGACAAGGTACGGCGCCAGGTGGGGAACTCTGACAAACATCTCCAGAAAACCCCATACCGTCGTGGCTGCGAGTACGCCGCCCATGCTCCAGATCATCGACTGGACAATGAGATTTCGCTGGAACGCATCCTTCTCATCTGCAAGATAGAGGCCGATGGTCACGATGACGCCAACGATCGGAATGGCCGGCAGCAGAGCAAGCAGGTAAGCAAGCGCACCAGTGGGATGGTACCGGGAGAAGATCCAAACTGAGGCCGTCAGGCACAACACGTAAAGTGCCATGGCCGGAAAGAAACGGCGACGATACCGCTGGATGGCTGGGTTTCGGGATAGGAACTCCATAGTCTTGTCTCCTTTACAAAATGTAATGTAAACATGACTCATTGGCGCATCCAATGTCAAGCGAACTTTACTAGATATTTTTTTGAGAGGTTAAGAGCCCGGTTGAAGGGTGATGACGGTGATTTCAGGGGGGCAGCGGAAGCGAAAAGGCAGAGTGACTGCACCGATGCCGCGATTGACGTAGAGCTGCATGCCGTCCTGGAGCCTGAAAAGCCCATGCACGTACCGGGTTCCCATGTCCGGGAGGAGGAGCGGCGGCAGGAACGGGAGAAGGATCTGGCCCCCGTGGGTATGTCCGGAGAGAACGAGGTCGATCTGGCGTCCGACAGCATAGTCCGCGAAATCGGGCTCGTGCGCCAGCAGGATGAGAGGTTCGTGTTCGGGTCTTCTGCCGGCCGGAAGGGCGGTGGCCAGGCTAGGCCTCTGCTCGAGAGCATCCTTGATGCCCGCGAGCCAAATGCGCTGCCCGTTGCGTTCGAGGGGCACAGAAATGTTTGCCAGCACGGGAATGCCGTAGGTGTGCAGGGCATCGGTGATTGCCAGGGGGCCGACCAGGGCGTCGTGGTTACCCATGACCGCGTAGCGCAGCGGGCATTCGATGCGGCCAAGAAGTTCGGCGCAGTGGTAGCCCAGCTTAATGGCAATATGCCGCGGCAGCGGCTTGGAGCTGACGAAGTCTCCTGTCAGCACGACCAGCTCAGGAGCCAGTGCGTTAACCCTGCGGACGACCGCCTCCAGAAAGGTCGCTTCGGTGTATTCCCGGAAATGAAAATCGCTGATTTGCACGATCCTCATGCCGGCGAAGGCGTCGGGTAATCGGGGGAGCGTGATGGTGTGGTAGGTGATTTCCAGTTCGTGGCGCGCGATCTCACCGGCATAAAACGCCAGGCCGGCGGCAGAGCCAGCGGCCAGCCAGAAGAAGTTTCTGCGCGTGAGTACGGTATCGCGGAAGGATGTTGTTTCAGGTGGTGCGGCAACCAGGGTGGGTTCCATTAAGGCGCACACACCTCGCGCTCCGGAAGAGCTTTCGACACGCCTGCGAAAATCGGAAACCGGGCCATCTTCCAAGTTTAATGGCGAGCCTGCCACCTTTACCCTGACCGGTGGATTTGACGGTACCTGATAAGCAACAAAATCGGCCTGAATTGACACGGAAGGTGTACAGGCCAAAACAGGGCATCATCCCCTAACCCGGGAACAGCGGGCCACCCCGGCCGCGAGCCTACTGGTTTGCGTTGATGCTCCGCAAGGCCGGGTAAATCCGGCGGTATTTGACGTAGCTCTCCTGCAGCACGCTTACCCCGTTCTTGTCAGCAGCTATGCGTTTGTCTACGTGCACCACAGCGTCGCAGGCGGCATCCACCGAAGCCCAGACGCCGGCGCCAACGCCGGCCAGCAGCGCGGCTCCGTAAGCGGCACCTTCTTCCGCCTGCACGGTCTCGACCGCCTGGCCATAGACATCAGCCTGGATTTGCCGCCAGAGGGGCGAGCGTGCACCGCCTCCGCCCAGGCGAATGGCCTTCACCGGGATGCCCAGCTCCTTGAAGATCGTCAGCGTATCTTTCAGGCTGAAGGCGACACCCTCGAGAATCGCCCGAACTACGTTAGCCCGGGTGTGGTCAGCAGCTAAACCAACCAATGCGGCGCGGGCGTCGGGGTCCAGGTGTGGTGTGCGTTCTCCCATAAGATACGGCGCCCAGAGCACTCCGCCGGCACCGGGAGGAACCTGAGCCGCCTCTGAGCTCAGCTGGTCGTAAGATTCGGCGGAAGCCGCGAAGTTGTCGCGAAACCAGCGCAGCGAAAGGCCGGCGGCCTGGGTCACCCCCATCACATGCCACCGGCTGGGTATCGCATGGCAGAAGGTGTGCAGCCGTCCCAGGGGGTCGGTAACCGGGGCGTCGGAGGCAGCGAACACAACCCCCGAAGTGCCAATGGTCGCGCTGACGTCGCCCGGACGAACAATGCCCATCCCGGTTGCGCCCGCAGCCTGATCGCCAGCACCCGCAACCACCGGAGTACCGGCCTTGAGCCCCGTGGTGGCGGCGGCGGACTCCGTCACCTGGCCTACGATCTGCTGCGATTCGTAGAGAGCAGGGAGGCAGTCGGGGCTGAGACCGACCGCCTGCAGCATGGCATCGGACCAGCGCCGGTGCGCTACGTCGAGCAGCAGCGTGCCCGAGGCGTCGGCAACGTCGATCGCACGCACTCCAGTGAGGCAGAGGCGAATGTAATCTTTGGGCAACAAAAAACTGTGAAATCGTTTCCAGATCTCGGGTTCGTGGGTCCGCACCCATAGCAGCTTGGTGAGGGTGAAGTTAGTGAGCGCGGGATTGGAAGTCAGCTCAACCAGGCGTTGCGGGCCAATGGTGTCGTTGAGATAGCGGCACTCAGCCGCCGTGCGCTGATCGCACCAGATGAGCGCAGGCCGCAGGACCTGGTTGCTGCTGTCCAACAGCACCGCGCCGTGCATTTGGCCGCTGAGGCCGATACATGCGATCTCCGAGGCTGCGATCGACGAATCCCTGAGCAGCTTGGTGACGGCGCCCTGACAGGCCTTCCACCAGTCGTGCGGATCCTGCTCCGCCCACCCGCTGCGTGGGGAAGCAAAGGGTTGGTGTTCGTGGATGGCCGAGGCGATGACCGCGCCTGATTCGTCGATCAGCAGGGCGCGCGTCCCTCCCGTGCCCACATCGATGCCTAGCAGCTTAATGCTCATAATCTCTCCCCGGATCTCCTGTTGAACCTGTCGGCGTCATAAACCCCATGCGCCATTCCATAAAGCCACGCACCGGCGTTGCCGACCCACAGGGATGAAATGGGGCTGTGCCTTTGTTGCGTGGGGTTTTAGCCCGCACATCCATCCAGCATAGTCATTGGGCTTCAGCCCTGGGGCTTTGTTTCCTATGAAGAGGCTGCGTGAGAACAGGAGAAAGGAAACCGCAGATCTCTCCACTACGCTACGCTCTTGTCCAAAAAACATTTCCACGCCAGAGCGTCCACACAGAGATCTCTCCACTGCGCTACCCCGGATTTCCTGTTGAGGTTGGTGGCGTTGGCGAGCTACTTGCGGCTTTCCTCAATGAAAGCCGCATACTTGGTCGTGTCCGGTGCAGCGTAGCAGAAAATCCGGGTACGCTTCGGTCGAGATGACAAAAGGGGAGGGCAGCGCATCCATGGAGAGTAGTTGCGAAAAGGAAGCCGCTTTTCATCGACTTGGGTGGGCCCAAAGACCCATGACTCCTCAGGTCGGGATGACGATTTCGCCAGGTCCTCAAGCAATAGCTTCGGGTGAGAGACCCTAAATCCTCCAAATGAATTGTCATCCCGGCCGCAGCGCACCCGGATTTCCTGCTTCGCAGCACTTGACAAGGCCGCGTGTGCGGCTCTTCGCAAAGAGAGCCGCATGAAGTTCCTAAACGCCGTCAACCTCGACAGGAAATCCAGGGTAGCGTAGTGGACCTGCTGTTTCCTTTCTCCGGTTCCCACGCAGACTCTTTAGCCCTCAATTCTGGTCCGCTAACGGACGGGCTAAAGCCCGTCCCCTTCGCAGTCTTGTTCCTTGTTAAGACAACCGCACACGCCGCGTGATCCAACCCTGCGCAGGAAATCCGGATGCGATGCGCCGCCCAGTGTAGCGGAGAACGCAGGACCCGGTTCACCGGCGTCCGATCAGAACTGGTTCCACAGGAACTGGTTGTAAACGTCGTGATGGAATTGAATCTCGGGAATCTTGATCAGGTTGCCGAGCAATCGCGGACAGCGGTCCGCCGAGGCCTGTTTGAGATCAGCGTAACGGGCTTTCACATCGGCCCCCAGCAGGGTCGTTGTCCACTTGGACCGGCGAAAATCATCGATCGCGGTGTACACGTTGTCTGGCAGGTAGCGCTTGGCCTGGCGCAGGTCCTTGATCTTCGAAATCTCGCCCTCGATGCCGGTGCGGAAGATGGAATACATCACCAGGTACGGATTGGCGTCCGGTCCAACGGAGCGAACTTCAACCCGCGAGCTGCGTTCGTTGCCCAGGGGGACCCGCACCATGGATCCGCGATCGATGGGCGATGCCTTTATCTGATTCGGCGCTTCAAAATGCGGATCGAGCCGGCGATAGGCGTTCACACTGGCGTTCAACAGCAGGCAAATATCGTTGGCACTGGACAGAATGCGATCGATGAACGACCAGGCCAGCGGACTGAGTTTCTCTTCTCCGTCGGGATCCCAGCAAAGGTTCTTGCCGTCTTTGCTGATGGAGACGTTGGTGTGCATGCCGTTACCGTTGACTCCAATCACCGGTTTAGGCAGAAAGGAGGCGGAGCAGCCCATGCCGGTTGCCACCTGACGGCAGATGAGTTTGTAGAGCTGGATCTGATCGGCGGCCGCGACTACTTCACCGTAGCCGTAGTTGATCTCAAACTGCGAAGGCGCGACCTCGGGGTGGTCCTTCTCATTCTCGAACCCCAACGCGCGCTGCACTTCGGCACTGGTATCGATGAAGGTGCGCAGGGGATCGCCGGGCAGCGAGTGATAGTACCCGCCGGTGTTGACATAATCGAACTTGCCTGTCTCCGGGTAGCGCCGCTCGGCGTCGATCCCCTCAAAGAGAAAGCCTTCAATTTCGTTGGCTGCGTTGAGGGTGTAACCGTTCTTCTCGTGCTGTTCGAGCGCGAAAGATTTGAGCACGCTCCGTATATCCGCGGGATACACCGCTCCGCTCTTATCGATGACCTCGCCAAAGACCATCACTTTGCCGGCGCCGAAGAAATCAGCCGGCGCCCAATAAAAGGCGCTCCAGTCGATTCCAAGCCGCAGGTCGCTTTCCCGCTGAGCGGAAAATCCACGGATCGAGGAGCCGTCAAAGGTGAGGTTGTCCCAGCTCTTGATGATGAATTTCTTGTCGTAGTCGAGCATGTGCAGACGGCCTTCAAGGTCGCTGAAGAGAACGGTGACGGCCTTAATGCCCTTCTCGTCGGTGAGGTACTTGAGCCGTTCTTCCCGGATCTTATCCAGAGGAACACGGTTCCGCCGCTGCTCTTTCGCCTTCAGGTTCAACGCTTCGAGTTCGTCATACGAGAGCGTCAGAAAATTACGCAAATCGTTCGGCATGGATCTCCTTCAGAGTGGATTTCGCGGTAGTTGCAGATCGAAATTAGGATATCGCGTGCCTGCTGCATTTTTCACCGCCCCGGCGGCCCTGCTCCGCTGCTGCTGTCTAAGCTCTGTATCATGCTTGCAATCGTGGCTAGGCGTTTCTTTGTATGGCCGCCGGCAGAACGGGTTTGTAGCCTGCCTGATTCTCCGCCTGGATCCGGAAGGTGGATGCGTGCTGGCTACTGCTGGACATCCTGCACCTTTCCTGAAGCAGCAGGAGGTGGATCTGCCCGGCGCGTTACCGCTCGGCCTGCTGCCTGCTGCGGGCTTTGAGAAGACAACCATCCATCTTGGCGTCGGGGGCCGGCTCACCTTATACACCGACGGCGTACTCGAAGCCTGTAATGCTGCCGGCGAGGTATGCAGCTTTGAGCGCATGCGGCAGCTGATTGCCACCCAGCCAGATGCAGGCAGGCCAGTGAGTCTGCGGTCCTCTTCGGGCAGGAGACGACATCACGGTGCTCGCCGTAACCCGCCTGGCGACCGGCGTGGAATCAACCACTTTGTTGCTGGCGCCTGAATTAGTCTCAGTGAACGGTTAGAAACGCTGCCTGCCGCCGGCAATTCCAGTTATGCTGGTGGCGGCGTTATCGAATCTCAAAAGGAGCCAAGACCATGGTCACATCGTCGCCAGGCAGTGTGTTAGGAAAAGGCGCTTCGTTCCCCACTTGGTGGGCCATTCTGCTTATCATTGTCGGGTTCTTTGCGCTGGCGTTGCCCTTCGAGGCAGGCATTGCGATCGCCATCGTTGTGGCCGTGCTGGTCATTGTGGCCGGCATCGCCCATCTCGCGGGTAGCTTCGCGGCGCGCAGCACCGGAGGGTTCTTCTGGCGCTTGCTGGTGGGCTGCGCCTACCTGATTGCCGGCGTCTACCTGCTGATAAACCCCAAGTTGAGCCTGGTCTCGCTCACCCTGGCTCTGGCCGTCCTGTTCTTCGTGGAAGGCGTGTTTCACCTGGTGACTTATTTTCAACTCAGGAGTGCCCCCGGTTCGGGTTGGATTCTCTTCGACGGCATCGTGACCCTGATACTGGCTCTCATGATCTGGCGAAGCTGGCCGGCCAGCGCGGTGTGGGCTCTGGGAACGATCGTAGGCATCAACCTCTTGATGAGCGGCTTCACCCGGCTGATGTACTCCCGGGCGTTGCGCGCCAACCTTTAGGTAACCGGTCATGACGCTGACAGATACCGAGAAGGCAGCCGCTGCGCGCAAGAGCCTGGAATACGTCAAGGATGGAATGGTGGTCGGACTGGGCACTGGCTCGACTGCAACCTTCGCCATCCAGTTTCTCGGGCAGCAGGTCCGCGAAGGGTTGAAGATTCGCGGGATTCCCACGTCGCGAGCGAGTGGCGAGTTGGCGCGCTCGCTAAAGATTCCGCTCACCAGCTTCGATGAAGTGGCGTATACCGACGTGACCATCGACGGCGCCGACGAAGTTGCTCCCGGCCTGGCGTTGATCAAGGGCGGTGGCGGCGCGCTGCTGCACGAGAAGATTGTGGCCGCCGCTTCGCGCCGGCTGGTGATTGTGGCTGATGAACACAAGTTGGTCGAGCGGCTTGGCCGCTTCCCGCTACCGGTCGAGGTGATTCCGTTCGCGGCCTCGCCGGTCAAGAGACAGTTGGAGGAGATAGGGGCGCACCCGGTGCTGCGGGCCGGGCATGACGGCTCGCCTTACATCACCGACGAGGGCAACTTCATCTTCGATTGCCACTACGGGGAGATCACGGATCCCGCCGCTGTGGCCCACACCATCAAGAGCATCACGGGCGTAGTCGAACACGGGCTGTTTCTAGGCTTAGCCTCGGTGGCGGTTGTAGCCGGTCCCAACGGGGCGAGGGTGATCGAAGCATAGAGAACAGGCGGTGATTGAGTAGGGGACCAGGGGAAAAGAAACAGCAGGATCACTGCGCTACCCCGGATTTCCTGTCGAGGTTGACGGCATTGACGAACTTCATGCGGTTCTCTTTAAGGAGCGCCGCTCACCTGGCCTTGTCCAGTGCTGCGTGGCAGTAAATCCGGGTACGCTCCGTCGAAAAAACATTTCCAAGAAAGGTCGGCTGAACTGCAGATTCCTCCGCTTCGGTCCCCCGGATTTCCTGTTGAGATTGGTGGCACTGGTGGACCTCATGCGCCTTTCCTTAAGGGAAAGGTGCACACGCGGCTTTGTCCAGTGCTGCGTGGCAGGAAATCCGGGTCGGGATGACAAAGGAGAGGGCGACGCATCCATGGAAAGCGGTTATTGAACAGAAGGCGTTTCTCATCCCCTTCGGGGGGCCGCAGGCTCATCACCACTCCGACGGGATGACGAATCTTTTTGCGGGAAGTGGCGTAGCGCAGTGGACCTGCTGTTTCTTTTCCACGGTCCATTGCTAGGGCTGATTGGAAATACGCGCCGTGTCGTGGAAGCGTTTCATGTCAATGCCCGCCATTCTGCCTTCCGGGTCGTACACGAAGATGTCGGTGAACTTCGCGTCCCAGATAACTTCGTTGGCGCGATACGATGACCGGGCATTGACGACCTGGGAAAAAGTCTCGTCCATTCCCGTAAGCAAAATCAAAAACTCCGCGCCACTGGCGCACAACTCTTCTTCCGTGACTCCGAACAGCGGGCTATCTTTATCGATCACGTGAACGATCGTCCAGGAGAGGGGAAAGAAGACTACGCTTTCCCGCTCCAGGCTAAGCGGGTAGTAGCGGCGCACCATGGTTCCGCTTGCGTTGGGTTCAAAGCGCGACACCAGGACCCGCACATGAAGATCGATGATCTGGTTGTTGCGAGTGTTGATAATGCGGAACTCAAAAGCGCGACGGGTGCCGATCCACGACATCACTGCTTTTTGACTGAAGAGAATGTCGGCGACCGGACGGGAAAAACGCGCGAACACCAGCCCCGTAACCACCGCCAGGCCCAGCAGACTGACGACGGACTCGATCGCTACCAGGATGTTGGTTGCCAGTCCCACGGGCACAGTACTTCCGTAGCCGATGGTTGCCGAGGTGTGAATGCTGAAGAAGAAGGCCTTCAGGAAAGGAGTATTAATGCCGGTATCGATGGTGTTGACCAGGCCGCCCGCTCCGACAGCGTCATAAAGCAAAGCGAAACAGCCATTGAGCGTAAGGTACGCGACGGCGACAAAGAGGAAGAACCGGTCCCAGCTAGTGCTGACCAGGTTGGAGTAGGCCAGAAATGCATGCAGCCCGCGGCCTCTTCGTTGCACATTGAAGCTGCCGTCCCGATTGAGCAGGCGCAGCTGCCGCTGCTCGGAGACGACCCGGCCGAATCCCAGATCGCTCGATGGATCTTCGGGGGCCTTTGGGGGTATTTCCTTAAGCACTTGATCGGTCACAGGGCCAATTTCCGGTGCAGCAGGGCCAGCGCCATATTCAGACACAGCGCCGCCAACTCTGGATCATAGCGGTAGCCTTCATCGCGCATGAACGCGTGGGCACCGTTCACTTCCACCCACTGGAAATCCGCGCCTGCCTCGTCCAGCCGGGCCTTAATCAGATTGCGGCCAGCGAGCGGAACATGCGGATCCTGCCGCCCCCAAATATGCAGCAGCTCGCCCTTGATTTCACCCGCCCGCTCCAGCGAATCATCGTGTTTGCCCAAACCCAGGCTGTGGCTGTGAATGTCCGTCGCATAAAAGCAAACAGTCGCCAGTACATCGGGGTTCATGGCCGCACGAAAGGCCAGATGCCCGCCCATACAGATGCCAATTGCTCCCAGGCGGCCGGTGCAATCTTCGAGGGTGTGAAGATAGTCGAGCAGTGCACGCGCATCACTGTCATAGGACGAAACCGGTTTGCCGTACTTGTCGGCGTTGCCTTTGTCGGACCCGGCCTGGTCGTAAGCCAGCACCGTTCCGGGCGGCTCCAGCTCGTGATACACCTCAGGAACAGCGACAATGTAGCCGTGGCCGGCGATAAAGGCAGCGAAGCGACGGATAGGACCGGTGGCCTGAAAGATCTCAGAAAACAGCACGACTGCGGGATATTTTCCCTTGGCCACGGGGCGAAACATGTAAGTGCGCATGGGGCCGGTTGGCGTGTCGAGATCGACGGTTGTTGGTTCTTGAAGGATCATAAGATGTCTCCCGGTCAGGTTAACTGATAATTCCCCCGTGGCGGCAAGAGGATTCAATGGTGATTGCGTGGTTACAACCAGAACAGCAAGGCGATGACCGGGCGCAGGTTGCTGCCTCAGCCTGGGCGCAGGTGGAAGCTGCGCAGCGAAAGGTGCGCATGCCCTGCCTGCTGGTGCCGCAGCCGGCCCATGCTGTACTGGCGGGAGAACTAGCCGCGTGCGTGACCTGCTTCGGAGAATTGCCCCCTGAGATTCGGCAGGCCATTCAGATGCACGATACCGGTTGGGCCGCGAGCGACGCGCAGCAGATTCAACGGCTACGCTCCGGGGGGCCGCACGCGGGCCATGCGATCCCGGTTTCCTTTATTGACATCCCGCCCAGGGAGGCAGAAGAGGCATGGACGGCTTCGATCAATACTGTCGAAGCCATCTCCAAGCCGGGAGCGATGGTCGTCAGCCGGCATTTCGCCCTGCTCGCCCAAAAGGATCAGGCCCACCACCAGGGTTTTCTCCAGGCTGAGAAATCGCGCCAGCGAAGGCTCGAAGGAAGCGCGGATGATCTGGATCGGTGGACCGCAGCGCTGGGCTTCTGTGACCTGGTGTCTCTCTACCTCTTGTGTGGGCTGAGCGGCCCAGTGGAGTTTCCGCTCGCCCACCCATCGTCGCCCCAGGCAAAAAGCGCGCCGCGGGTCAGAATGCAGGTCGAGGGCAAAAATCTTCGCTTCACCCCGGAGGCAGTTTGCGCCGGCTGTACTTTGTCGATCCGGGCCCTCAAACATCCGGTGTCTGCGCATGGTCCGCGCGCCGAGACGCTCACCTGGAGGTGCAATGAATGACGTGATCGTGGTGGGCGCGGGAATCGCCGGACTGGCAGCCGCCCGAACGCTGGCGGAAGCCGGGCTGCGGGTGACGCTGGTCGAAGCGCGGGACCGCGTGGGAGGACGGGTACACACCGTCCCCGCCGTGGAGGGTGGGTTACCAGTAGAGCTTGGCGCGGAGTTTGTGCACGGACTGCCTCCGGAGCTAATCCAGCTGATTGATGAGGCGGGCCTCACCCGTTTCGAGCTGGAAGGCGCTACTCGCTGCTTCGGCGAGCATAACGGGGTGGGCCGCCTGGAGCCTTGCGGCGACCGGCGCGAGGTGGAGCAGCTGTTTGACGAGCTTGGCCACCTGGAGCCGCCTCAGGTGGACCTCAGCTTCACAGAATTCGTGGCCCAACGCGGATTCAAGGCGGAGGCCGTTGCCTGGGCGACGAACTATGTCGAAGGCTTCAATGCGGCCGATGCGAGTCGCATCAGTATCCTATCGCTCGCGAAACAACAGGCCGCCGAAGATGCGATCTCCGGAGACCGTTTGTTTCGCGTGGTGGAAGGTTATGCCCGGGTCCCGGAGTTTCTGCTACGCAGGTTCCTGGACGCAGGTGGGGAGTGGGTAGTGTCGACTGCAGTGCGAACCATCGCCTGGAAGCCGGGCCGGGTCGAAGTGAAAACCCTGGCCGGCCGCAACTTCCGTGCCTCCGCTGCCATCATCACCTTGCCCCTGGGTGTATTGCAGGCTCGAAGTGTCGCTTTTGTGCCGCAACCGATAGAGATTCTCGATGCCGCGGACAGGCTGGCCATGGGAACGGCCGCGCGCGTGGTGTACGAGTTTGACCGTGCCCTTTGGCCAGAGGGAGTCAGTTTTCTCTTTGCTCCGGTGGCCACTCCCCCGACCTGGTGGACGACGAGCCCAAGGCGTACCGCGATGCTGACCGGCTGGATGGCTGGACGCAAAGCAAGCGAGCTGAAGTTGGATGGTTTGCCGGAGACCGGCCTGGCGACGCTCGCCGGCTTTTTCGGCGGTAGATTTCACAATGTGCACAAGCACCTGCTGCGCTGGCACCACCACGACTGGCAGGCGGATACCCACAGTTTGGGCGCCTACACCTATGTCCCGCGCGGGGCGATCCACGCCTCCGATCAGCTCTCGGTTCCGGTAGAGAAGACACTCTTCTTCGCCGGGGAGCATACCGACACCAGCGGCCATTGGGGCACGGTCCACGGGGCCCTGCGCTCCGGTTATCGCGCGGCGGAGCAAGTGCTTGCTACCCCATCTGACGCCAACGCAGTGTCAGATGGGTAACTCTGGATGTGGGGCAGAAGCCAAACGAAACGGTGACGGAGTGAGAACGCTCTAGACGAGATCCCCTACTTTGTCCGCTATGTTGCTGGCTGCGGAGCTGACGTTACCGGCAACGGAGCTGACCCGCGAGGCCACGTCGCCGGCCACGTCCCTGGTCTGTTTGTAGACCCGGGTGGCGTGCTTACTGAGATCGTCGCTGGCGTCCTTGATGTAGTCACTTGCATCCTCAAAGTGACGTTTAAGTTGCTTACGGGTTTTCTCCCCGGTCTGCGGTGCATAAATGAGAGCCGCTGCGGCACCCGCGGCTACCCCGAGACAGAAAACCGCCCAGTAACGAACTACGTTCATGACCATCCACCTTTCACGAATACAAATAAGTCATCCACTTGGAGTGCACTGAGACCGGATAGGTTGCAGTAGATAGTTGGGTTCGCGGCCACGCGAAGAGTTCACGGATAGCCCGAATTTGCTATTGATTTCTGGAGAAAAAATCCTTAAAATAAGAGCTTTGACATGTCCCAGCGGGACCGACTGTCTGGAATTTACCAAGCCGCTGGGCAATGTTTGTTGCTCATCTCCCTAGAGGATAACGGATCAAATGGCAAAACGACGTGGTAATCCTAACTGGGGCAAGCCGGAGCCGATAGGCCCGGTGGTCCCGACCGTAACTTCTTTCGAACAGGTAGTTAAAGAGTTTAAACTGACCCCCGATCAGTATGTGCGTTCCACCCGGTTGCGCGAATGGGCCCGGCGCAACAAGAATTCGAAGTATATCCCGGAAGCGCTTCTCGAGGCTTGGGGTTTTGAGATCGAATCCACCTTGTAAATGAGAAGGGTATCCCGCAGAGAAGAAAACGCCGCCTTGAGCGGCGTTTTTTGCGTCTGCACTAAAATACATTCATGCAGGCAAGGCTGCCATTCACAGATGTATCCGGGGCCCTCGACGAGTTCAAGGCAGGGCGCATGATCGTCGTGGTAGACGACGAGGACCGCGAAAACGAGGGAGACCTGACGCTGGCAGCAGAATTTGTAACTCCGGAAGCGATCAACTTCATGTCCAAGCATGGGCGTGGGCTGATTTGTCTCAGTCTCACCGAGGAACGGGCCGACTACCTTCGCCTGGGACCGATGACGCAGCAGAATTCGTCTCGCTTCGGTACTGCCTTTACGGAAAGCATTGAGGCCCGGGAAGGTGTGACCACGGGTATCTCAGCCTACGACCGGTCGCACACCATACGGGTCGCAATCGATCCCGGCATGACGGCGGCCGATTTGGCGCGGCCAGGCCACGTTTTTCCCCTGCGCGCCCGTCGCGGCGGAGTGCTGGTCCGTGCCGGCCAAACGGAAGCCTCAGTCGACCTGGCGCGGATGGCGGGGTTGATCCCGGCGGGAGTGATCTGCGAGATCATGAACGACGACGGGACCATGGCCCGGGTTCCCGACCTGGTGGAGTTTTGTAATCAGCACCAGTTGAAAATGCTGACGGTGGCGGAGTTAATACGCTTCCGGCTGCAGAACGAGCGCTATATCTTCCGCGTGGCGGAATCGGTTGTGCCCACCCGTTTTGGCGACTTCCGGATGATCGCTTATGAGAGCGAGGTCGACGGGGGGGAGAGCCACCTGGCGCTGGTTTGCGGCGATGTGAGTTGGGAGCACAACCAGGAACCGGTCCTGGTACGAGTACACTCACACTGCCTGGCGGGAGATGTGTTCGGCACTACGCTGTGCGACTGCCACCAGGTGGTGCAGCGATCGCTCGAGATGATCGCCGAAGCTGGACGGGGAGCCTTGGTTTACCTGCACAACACCAGCAAAGGTTTCGAGATTGACCGCAGCGTAACCCCGCACCGGCTCTTTCTGCACCGGGAAGAACGCAGCGGTGAGCATCAACGGATTCTGCGCCAGGTGGGGCTTGGCGGGCAGATACTTTCCGACCTGAATATCCGTAAGATTCGACTGCTCTCGAACACTCCCACGCATGTGCCGGCACTACAGGGCTTTAACCTGGAGATTGTGGACCAGGTCGGCCTTACCGTCGCCAAGCCGGGCACGCGCTGAGGGGAAGAGGCCTGCGGTTTTCAACCACCATGCGGTTCGAGAGGAGGCAGGGGAAATCCTCGCCGCGCCAGATCGCTTTGCAGCTGTTCTACATTTTCGAACAGAGCGGCATGCAGCCCGACGGCCTCCGCGCCGACGATGTTCTTCTCCAGGTTATCGATGAAGAGAGCCTGGTCGGGGGCGACGCTCAACTTCTTTACCGTGTGCAGGTAGATGGCAGGATCGGGCTTGACCACTCCAAGTTCACAGGACCAGGTGAGGTGGTCGAACTGGGCCAGCCAGGGAAACCGCGGGCGCAAATAGTCCAGCACTCCGTCGCCCATATTTGACAGGATGCCGAGCCGAAAGCCGGCCTGTTTGATCCTGGGGATCCAGGCCAGCATCGCCGGATTCAGGTTCATCCACATGATGGCGTCCTGTTCCATCAGTTGGTTGATCTGCTGTGCCGTGAAGTGAACGCCGGTGTCGCGGGCAACGGTTTGCCAGTAAGTCTGGCCATTCAAAATGTCGGCATCGTAATCCAGACGGTGGGCCCAATAGGCCTTTTCGAAAGACTCCTCCTTCACTCCGGCGATGGCCAGCAGATTGCGATGCGCCTGTGGGTCGGGTGGTCCGCTGAGAACTTCTCCGTAGTCGAAGATCACGGCTTGCAGATCCATGCGTGCGGGCTCCGGCGAGCAAAAATGAGATGATGCTTCCGCTATTACACCATGCAGGAGGGGAGGGAACCCGGTGAGATGGTCTCTACGAACCCGGTGGGATCTGGCGGAAACACCCTGGGCGCGGCAGCTTGCTCGATTGCGCGCGGCTGGCGCCCAGCTATGGGATCTGACCGCCTCCAACCCAACGAGCTGCGGCTTGGTTTACGATGCAGGTTCGATTCTGGCCCCCCTCAACGCCCCGGCGGCGCTGCGTTACGAGCCGGATCCGCGGGGCCTTCGCCCGGCGCGCGACGCTGTCAGCCTGTATTACCGCGAGCATGGAGCCGCGGTAGATGCAGACCGGATCTTTCTCACCACCAGTACCAGCGAGGCTTACAGCTTCCTCTTCCGGCTGCTCTGCGACCCCGGCGACGAGGTGCTGATCGGCCAGCCCGGCTACCCCCTGTTTGATTTCCTGGCTCAGTTGGACGACGTGCGGCTGGTTCCCTATGAGCTTTTCTACGATCATGGCTGGCATCTGGACCCGGAGGCACTGCGCCTCCGGGTGACACCGCGCACGCGGGCCATCGCGCTAGTCCACCCCAACAACCCCACGGGACACTTTACCCGCCCCACCGCGCGGGCTGCGATTGAAGAACTGTGCCGGGAACATGGCTTGGCGCTGGTCGTGGACGAGGTGTTCCTCGACTACGACCTGGGCGGCCACCAGAGCGGCGAAAGCTTTGCCACGGGCAGCCATGCCGTACCCACCTTTGTGCTCAGCGGCCTGAGCAAAGTGGCCGCCCTGCCGCAGATGAAGGCCGCCTGGATCGCGTGTTTTGCCCCAGCCGACGCCTTGCAGCGCCTGGAAGTCATCTCCGACACCTTTCTCTCCATGAATGCTCCAATTCAGTGCGCTTTACCGGCGTGGCTTAGCCAGCGAGCGGCGCTGCAAGGGCAAATCAGGGCGCGCCTAAAAGGGAACCTGGCAACGCTCGACGCTGTCCTGTTGCGCCAGACATTGCTGACCAGGCTTGAAGTCGAAGCGGGTTGGTATGCCGTACTCCGGGTTCCGGGGCTGCAGCCGGGAGAAGAGACGGCGCTCGTTTTACTGCTGGAGCGCGGAGTAGTGGTGCACCCTGGCGGTTTCTTTGGTTTTTCAGGGCAGGGATGGCTGGTAATAAGCCTGTTAGCGGCGGCGGAGGAGTTCCGTGGAGGCGTGGAAGCACTCTGCAAGCATTTTAATGGCCATTAGCAGAAACGCCTTGTGCAAAGGAGGACTCAAGTTTGCTACTAATACTTTCGTGTCATTCATTTAATGCTTTATAGAAGCTGTGCAAGTTATTCATTTAATGGTTCTTGTATATCTATCAATGTTTTGATTCGCTGTCGCGCCGCCCTATTAATGATCGTATTGTCGTGACCGCCTGCAACTGGTTAATGTGTCACATTCGGAATTCCGGCTGAAGGAATGGATTTGATTGTCTTTCCTCCCCGATCGTCGTCTCTGGGCCGTGACCAGGCAGCACCCGCGTTGTATCGGGTAATACCAGCAAGCGATCGCGCAGAGAGCGCAGGATCTGGCGTCCGTCGCCCCCAGGCAGATCAGTTCTCCCGATCGATCCGGCAAACAGAGTATCCCCGGCAACCAACAAATGCTGCTTCGGGAACAGGAGGCAGATACTCCCCGGCGTGTGTCCCGGGGTATGAATTACTTCCGCCGGCAGTGTGGAGAGGCCAACGGTCATTCCGTCGTCGGCGCTGGCGTCGGGAGGCGCGACTTCGGGTGTGGGAACACCGAGCCAGCCGGCCTGTAGCTCCATCGCCCCCAGCAAACCGAGATCCTGCTTATTGAGGAACACTGGCGCCCCGGTCATTTTCTTAAGCAAGGCCGCTCCGCCTACGTGGTCGATATGAGCGTGGGTGACCACGATCTGGCGCAGGGTGAGGCCATGCTTGTGCAGGCGGGAGAGAATCTCCGGAATGTTGTCTCCGGGATCGACGACGATCGCTTCATGGGTAACCTCGTCGCCCAGGATGGTGCAATTGCAGCGCAGTGGACCGACGGGAAAGCTCTCAAGGATCATTGGTTCATTCTAGGGGATTCATCTAGAGGCCAGGTGACGCTGGTTAAAATGCGGCCATGCGCATTTATGCGATCGCAGGAGCGCTGCTCGGCTGGTCCGCGCTGGTGCTGCAACTCTACCTGATTCTCATCCAATCGCCTCCCCCCGGCGGGACGATGCTGGGTACAGTGATCACCTTCTTCAGCTTCTTTACCATCCTGACCAACCTCCTGGTCGCGCTGGTCTTTACCGCTCTTGTGCTCCGTGCAGAAACTGGATGGGGGCAGTGGGTACGCGGCCCGTCAATACAGGCTGCCACGGCTACATACATTGCCATCGTCGGCATCGTCTACCAGCTGTTGCTGCGGCGGCTATGGGACCCCCAAGGCGCGCAATGGGTTGCTGACGTACTTCTGCACAGCATTATTCCGGTTGGATACGTCCTTTATTGGCTGCTCTTTGGGCCGCGGGACGGGCTGGGCTGGAAGGACGCGATAGCGTGGCTGCTGTATCCCGGCGTATACCTCGTCTACGTACTAGCGCGGGGCGCAGTAAGCGGGCTATATCCCTACCCATTCGTAGACGTGAATGTGCTGGGCTATGGCGGGGTACTGGCCCGGGCCGCGATATTTTTGCTGGTATTCCTGGGAATGGGCTTCCTGGTAGTGGCGGTGGCCCGCTGGACCCGGGGGCGATCGCCCGCCTAGCGCAATTGCGATGCTACTTGGCGGGTTTGGCTGGGGCGGTCTGCGTGGTTTTGATGCCCGACAGCACCGAACGCGAGCCGCTGCTCCGCTGGATCAGAACCGTAAGTCCGATGGAAGTAAACATAAACAGAATTGCAGCCCAGGTGGTCACCTTGGTCAGCAAGTTGGCTGCGCCCCGAGGGCCAAACGCAGTCTGTGACCCTTGGCCACCAAAGGCGCCCGCGAGGTCGGCACTCTTACCCTGCTGGAGAAGAACAACCCCAATCAGGATGAGGCAAACAATAACGTGAATGGTACCGACTAGCCAAATCATGTGAACCTGAACCTCAATTGATGGTGCGGAAGGGGGGACTTGAACCCCCATGCCTCTCGGCGCCACCCCCTCAAGATGGTGTGTCTGCCAATTTCACCACTTCCGCTTGCAAATTGCCTGGATAACCGTGTGGACGGCGTTCACCATGAGGGTGGGCGCAACAAACCGTCGTTTTCATGTTATCGTGCCCGGCTTTCGACTGCAACGACTGCACGCATCCCCTTCCAGGTTGATGGAATGTGACAAGACTGCGTCCTCCGTCGTCTAAGGTGGGAATGGGTCTCACTCGAATTTCTCTCCTGCTTTGCTTCCTTCTTCTGGGTCCGGCGCTTGAGTCTCAGAACTCGAGTGCCGCGCCCGCTGTTACGCCGCCAGCTGCCCAGAGCCCGGCGCCGGGCACACCCACGACCACGCTCTCCGTCGATGTGAAGGTGGTCACTTTGCCGGTGACCGTCCGCGACAAGAAGGGCAAGATCGTGCGCGACCTAACCAAAGACGATTTTGAGCTGGAGGAGGATGGCAAGCCGCAATCGATCCGCTACTTTAGCCAGGAGACCAATCTTCCCCTGACCGTGGGTCTATTGGTCGATACCAGCATGAGCGAGCGCGACAACATGGACAGGGAGCGCAGCGCCAGCCGCAGCTTCCTCGACCAGATGATCACCCGGCCGACGGATCGGGCTTTCGTGATCCATTTCGATCGCGAGATCGAGCTGCTACAGGACCTGACGTCGGACCATGCCAAGCTGGAGAAAGCGGTGGGGCTGATCGACACGCAGCAGGCGGTCGAGAACACTCAAACCAGCGGTCAGGACTCCCACCGGATCAGGGGAGGAGGCGGCACGAAACTCTACGACGCGATCTTCCTCGCCTGCGATGAAATCACCAAGAAGCAGACCGGCCGCAAGGCCATCGTAGTTTTGACCGATGGAGAGGATAGGGGCAGCCAGGAGACGGTGAACAGCGCCATCGAATCGGCGCAGAAGGCGGAGACCGTCGTCTACACCATCTATATCGGAGGGCACGAGGACCACGATTACCAGGACAACCCAGGCATGGGGAGGCACGGGGGTGGCTACCCGGGAGGGGGCTATCCAGGGGGTCGCTACCCTGGCGGCGGCTATCCTGGTGGCGGTTATCCGGGAGGCGGCGGCTATCCCCGGCAGCAGGAGAACCGTCCCAACGGCAAGAAGATCCTGCAGGAAATCGCCGAGCAGACCGGGGGACGATACTTTGAGGCCAAAAAGAAGGATTCGGTAGACGACATCTACGCCCAGATCGCCGAGGAATTGCGCACCCAATTCATGTTGGGCTATACGCCACCCAAGGACCAGACCAGCGGATACCACTCCATTCATCTGACCACCAAGAAGAAAGACCTTATAGTGCAGACTCGGGCAGGCTACTACTCAGGGCAGTGAAGTTCTTCGCTCTTGCTACTATCGGTGCATGAGTGAGATCGGCATTGCGGTTGATCCTTCTCCGGCGCTGCGGCCGCAGCCCGCGGTGCTTGCCGGGCGGGTAGTCACGCTTCGTCCATTCGACCGGATGTCGCAGGCTGAGACGCTCTACCAGGCCACTCACGGTCCGGAAAAGGAGGACCTGTGGCGCTATATGAATGAGGGTCCGTTCGCCAGCCGTGCCGCGTTCGACAGCGCTTTCGACAAAAAACAGAGCTCCACCGATCCGCTTTTTTTCGCGATTGTTGATAATGCCACCGGTCTCCCGGTCGGCCAGGCTGCTTACATGCGGATTGAGCCCGCCCACCGCGTGATCGAGGTCGGCAACATCATCTTCACTCCCCTTTTGCAGCGCAGCTGCGGAGCAACAGAAGCCATGTATCTGATGGCGCGCCACGCTTTCAATGATCTGGGCTACCGCCGCTATGAATGGAAGTGCAATGCTTTAAACCAGCCCTCCCGCCGCGCAGCGCTCCGCCTCGGCTTTGTCTTCGAGGGCGTCTTTCGCCAACATATGATCGTCCGGGGCCGCAACCGCGACACCGCCTGGTTTTCCATGCTGGATTCGGAATGGCCTCTGCGTCGGGCCAACTTCGAGCGGTGGCTCGCGCCGTCGAACTTTGATCCGGCCGGCCAGCAAAAACGTTCGCTTTCCCACCTGAATGGTCAATGAGCTGCCACCGGGGCAGTATGCCACTAAAGGAACCTTCTGCTACGTTTCGGTGATTGCGAGCCCCACTTTCCGCCCATAGAGTTGTTGCAATCGGAGGGCACCACATGATGAACAGTTCGGGGACGGTGATCGGAAAAGGCATTTGCATTCGCGGAGAAGTGTCGGGAGAGGAAGACTTCTTTCTCGATGGCGTATTGGAAGGCAACATCACCTTGACGGGCAAGCGCCTGACCGTTGGGGCCAACGGTGTGATCCATGCGGACATCGTGGCAGGCGATCTGGTGGTTTTCGGCCGGGTCGAGGGAAGTGTCAAAGCAGCCGGCCGCGCCGAGCTGAAGCACTCCGCAGTTTTCGTCGGCGACATCTCGGCGGCGCGGTTGTCGATTGAAGACAACGCCACGCTGCAAGGCTACGTGGACCTCACCGAATCTGCTCAACCAGCGAAAAAGGAGCCGGTTGCCCAAAGGGTTGCCGAGCCAGAGGAAGCCACAGAGTACGTCGAGCAGTACAGCGAAGCAGTCTAACCGCTCGACCACCAACATTCGTCTTTAGCCGTCCCTGTTTTGACCGCCCCATCCTAGCCTTCGCAAGGATGGGGCGGTCGTGTTTTTCCTCAATTTTCACCCAAAGTTGTTGTTCCTGAATTATGAAGCTGCCTCTTTTAGTGCGCCAGCCGGTCAAGATCCATATTGAGCAGAAGTACGTTCACCCGCTCTTCTCCCAGAAAACCAAATTGGCGGCGCTGCACATGCTGTTGGACCAGATTCTGCACGGTGGCCAATGGCAGGTGCCGGGTGTTTGCCACTCGTGCCGCCTGGAACATCGCTGCGGCGGGAGAGATGTCGGGATCGAGACCTGAGCCGGAGGCGGTTACCAAATCAATCGGCACCGGCTGGCTTTTGTTCTCGGCGGCATAGTGCGTTCACATCGCCGTCGATGCGGCTTATAAGCTTCTGGTTCGAGGCGGCGTAGTTCGAGGGACCGGAAGAGGTGGCGTCATAGCCGTTGCCGGCGGCCGAAGGCCGTCCATGAAAATACTGGTCTCCGGTAAAGTTCTGGCCTATGAGCGGTGAGCCTGTGACCTGGCCGTTGGCGACGATCAACTCGCCGTCTGCCTGACGGGGTAGCGCCAGGTGCCCAATCGCGGTGACTGCCAGCGGATAGAGGACGCCGAGCAGCACCGTGGTCAGCAACGTAAAGCGGATCGCGATCTTCAATTCATTGCGCAGCATAACCACTCCGATCAGGACAGGCCCAGCCCGGTTAAACAAATGTCGATGAGTTTAATTCCGATGAAGGGGACGATCACGCCACCCACACCGTAGAGCCACAGATTGCGCCGCAAAAGCGCCTGCGCTGATCGGGGTTGATACTTGACCCCGCGCAGAGCCAACGGAATCAGGGCGACGATAATCAACGCATTGAAGATCACTGCGGAGAGAATTGCCGAATGCGGCGTGCTCAGGCGCATGATGTTCAGCTGATTGAGGACTGGAAAGACGCCGGCGAACATGGCGGGGATGATGGCAAAATACTTGGCCACGTCGTTGGCGATAGAGAAGGTGGTAAGCGCGCCGCGGGTCATAAGCAACTGTTTGCCGATTTGAACGATTTCAATCAGCTTGGTTGGGTTCGAGTCGAGATCGACCATGTTGCCGGCTTCCTTGGCGGCCTGGGTACCCGAGTTCATCGCTACTCCCACGTCGGCCTGGGCTAACGCCGGAGCATCGTTGGTCCCGTCACCGGTCATGGCGACCAGTTTGCCCTTGGCCTGTTCACGGCGAATCAGGTCCATCTTGTCTTTGGGTTTTGCTTCGGCCAGAAAGTCGTCGACTCCCGCCTCGCGGGCGATCACCGCCGCGGTCAGCGGATTGTCTCCGGTGATCATGATGCTGCGAATGCCCATGGCGCGCAGCCTGGCCAGTCTCTCCTTCAATCCCCCCTTGACGATGTCTTTGAGGTAGATCACACCCAGCGCGGTAGAATTTTCCGCCACCACCAGCGGAGTTCCACCCATGCCTGCGATGTGGTCCACGCTCTCGCGTACCTTCTGGGGCAGGTTCGATCCTTGTTCGACAAGAAAGCGGGTAATGGCGTCGACCGAGCCTTTGCGGATGATGTGGCCGGCGAAATTGACTCCCGACATGCGGGTCTGTGCGCTGAAGGGGACGAACTCCGCGTGCAGGGCGCTGAGATCGCGGCCGCGCAAGCCGAAGTTTTCCTTAGCCAGCACAACGATCGAGCGGCCTTCCGGCGTCTCATCTGAAAAAGACGAAAGCTGTGCCGCGTCGGCCAGCCGCTCGGGGCTGATATTCGGCGCGGGGATGAATTCGGTTGCCTGGCGATTGCCCAGCGTGATGGTGCCGGTCTTGTCCAGCAGGAGCGTATCCACGTCGCCCGCTGCCTCGACGGCGCGGCCGGACATGGCGAGTACGTTGTACTGCACTAGGCGGTCCATGCCCGCGATTCCAATCGCGGAGAGCAAGCCTCCGATGGTGGTGGGAATGAGGCAGACCAGCAGGGATACCAGGACAAAGATGGTCTGTGGCGCCTGCGAATATACGGCGATGGGTTGCAGCGTAGCCACGGCCAGAAGAAAGATGATGGTAAGCCCGGAGAGCAGGATGCTAAGTGCGATCTCATTGGGCGTCTTTTGCCGTTGGGCGCCTTCTACCAGGGCAATCATGCGGTCGAGAAACGTCTCCCCTGGATTGGAAGTGATCTTGACGATGATCCAGTCGGAGAGCACCTTAGTTCCCCCTGTAACCGCGGAGCGGTCGCCGCCGGCCTCGCGGATCACCGGCGCCGATTCTCCGGTTATGGCCGATTCGTCGACCGACGCCACGCCTTCGATGACTTCTCCATCCCCCGGAATATACAAGCCGGCTTCGACATAAATAATGTCTCCGGAGCGCAGGGCTGAACTCGAAACCTCTTCCCGGGCTGCGTCTTTGTGCTCGCTCTTGAGACGAATGGCCACGGTTTCACCCTTGGCCTTGCGCAGCGTGTCGGCCTGGGCCTTGCCCCGGCCCTCCGCCATGGCCTCAGCGAAATTGGCAAAGAGGACGGTGAACCATAGCCACAAAGTGATCTGCAGGTTGAAGGCGAAGCTGCCCTGGTGACTGACAACGCCCTGGATAAGCAGGACGCTGGTGAGCACGCTGCCGATCTCGACCACAAACATAACCGGGTTCTTTACCATCAGCCGCGGGTCGAGCTTGCGAAATGAGTCGAAGGCCGCCTGACGCAGGATCGCGGGATTCCAGAGACTTTGTTTTTCTGCCATAGAGTTTTCTCCCCGCTTTAAAAGGTCTTGCCTGCATGCAGCAGCAAGTGTTCGAGGATGGGCCCGAGACTAAGCGCGGGGAAAAAGGTCAGCGCGCCGACGATAAGGATCACGCCCACCAGCAGCACGGTGAACAACATGGAGTTCACGGGAAACGTTCCGGATGAGGGTGGAACGCTTTTCTTGAGTGCCAGATTGCCGGCCAGCGCCAGCATGGGCACCTTCATGAAAAAGCGTCCTGCCAGCATGTTGAATGCGAGCGTCAGGTTGAACCAGTTGGTATTGGCGTTGAGGCCGCCGAAGGCAGACCCGTTGTTGGCGGCCGTCGATACGTAGCCGTAAAGGATTTCGGAGAAGCCGTGGGGCCCGTTGTTGCTCAGGCTGGAGAGAGCAACCGGATAGAGCACCGCAACGGCGGCCAGCACCAGGATAATCAAGGGAAAAATGAGCACAAAAAGCATCGCCAGCTTGACGTCGTAGCTTTCGATTTTCTTGCCCAGGTATTCCGGAGTTCGACCCACCATCAGGCCGGCGATGAAGACCGAGAGGATGACAAAGATGAGCATCCCGTAGAGTCCCGAGCCGACACCGCCAAAGACCACCTCGCCGAGCATCATATTCGCCAACAAAACCATGCCTCCCAGCGGGGTGAAGGAGTCATGCGCAGAGTTGACCGCGCCACAACTGGTGTCGGTGGTGGCGGTGGCAAACAGCGCCGATTGCGAGATGCCGTTGCGTACTTCCTTGCCCTCCATGTTGGCGCCGGAGTTGATCAGCGTGGTCTTCTGGTCCACGCCGTGCAGCAGCGGGTGTGGTTGCGACTCGGCCCAGTAACAGACACTGAAGGCGGCGATGAAGAGGATGGCCATGGCGGAAAACACCGCCCACCCATGGCCGGGAGAGCCGGTCATTTTTCCCAGGGTGATGGTCAACGAGGCAGGGATCAGCAAGATCAGTTCCATCTCGATGAAGTTGCTGAAGGGGGTTGGATTTTCAAACGGGTGCGCACTATTGGCGTTGAAGAAGCCGCCGCCATTGGTCCCCAGTTCTTTAATCACTTCTTGCGAGGCTACCGGTCCCTGGGCGAGGGTTTGGGAGCCGTGCTGCAAAGTGGTGACGGTGGTATAGGGCTTCAGGTTCTGGATGACCCCCTGGCCGATCAGTACCGGTGCAACCACCAGGCAGATCGGCAACAGGATCCACAAGATTGCGCGCGTGGTATCCACCCAGAAGTTGCCGATGGTGGCCGATTGTTTGCGAGCGATACCGCGCACCAGGGCGACGGCGACTGCAATGCCGATGGCCGCGCTCAAAAAGTTGTGGTACGCCAAGCCCGCCATCTGCGTGAGGTAGCTCATGGTGGTTTCCGGCGTATAGGCTTGCCAATTGGTGTTGGTGGTGAACGATACGGCAGTGTTGAAGGCGAGCGCAGGAGCCACGCCAGCCAGGCGCTGCGGATTCCAGGGCAAGAAATACTGTGCCCGTTCAATCAGGTAGGTAAGCAGCAGGGAGACGAAGCTGAAGATGAGCATGGCAACGGAGTATTGCTGCCAGCTCATCTCCTGATCTTTGTGGACTCCGCAGGCACGGTAGAGAAGCCGTTCCAGGGGGCGGAGCACTGGATCGAGAAAAGTCTTTTCCCCTTCGAGCACCCGGGCGATGTAGAGGCCAAGGGGCCGCATAAGAAGCAGCAGCACAGCAAAAAACACAACAAACTGCAGCCAGCCGTTGGCGGTCATCCTAGAATTTCTCCGGGTATAGAAGCGTGATCACAAGATAGATCATGGTCGCGACGGTAAGAATCAGCACGATAACCGTGGTAGGAGACATGGCGGCTATTACCTCAACTTCTCGCAGCCGCGAACATAGAGCAGCGCGACGCCGAAGAAAACGATTGTCAACACGACCATCATGAGATCCTGCATAGAGATAGTGAAACGCCGCCCTACTAAGGAGGGTGTAAGCGAGAGATAAGGAATTCATAAGGAAGGCTGGAGGGAGGGACCTGCTGTTTCTTTTTTCGACCCTATACGTAGGGTCTTGTTCCCGTCTATTCGGGGACACCCTCGGGCAGGAAGCGATAACCGACCCAGGGCTCGGTCTGAATATACTGCCGCGGACCCTCGGCTTCGAGTTTGCGGCGAAGTTGACCGATAAATACACGCAGATACTCCGGCTGATGCGCCGACTGGCCTCCCCACACGGCCGTCAGCAGGGCACGATGGGTCAGGGCTTTGCCCGCATTGCGCGCCATGTAAAGCAGCAGATCGAACTCCGTTGGCGTCAGGTGCAGGCTGTTGCCGCCTACGGTGACGGTATGGGCGGAAGCATCGATGACAAAGTCGCCAATTTCGATGGGCGCATCCACCGTCCGCTCCGGTGCGCGGCGCAAGTGGGCCCGCACGCGAGCCAGCAACTCCTGGATGCTGAATGGCTTGGTCACGTAGTCGTCAGCGCCCGCATCGAGCGCCTCGACCTTTGACCGCTCCTGATCACGCACCGACAGCACGATGATGGGTGTCGCCGCTTTATTGCGCACCCGGCGGCAGAGCTCCACGCCGCTCATGCCCGGCATCATCAAATCGGTCACGATCAGATCCGGACTCCATTCCTCGAACAGATGCAGCGCTTCTTCAGGATCGTTGGCCGCCCGAACATCGTAACCTTGGGCGGAAAGAGCAGTGCGCAGCACGCGGGTGATCTGCGCCTCATCGTCTACTACCAGGACTCGTTCTGCCATCTCCACCCTTTACGATATGATCGCCGCTGTGCGTCTCTCCCGGGCTCGGGTACTCGTCTTTCGTTATGTGGCGATGACCGCAGCCGCCTTGCTGGTGGTGCTGGTCTATCGCAGAATACTCCATGTAAACCAGACCACCGTCGCCCTCACCTTCCTGGTGATGGTGCAGCTGGCTGCGTTCAGCTGGGGACTGGTCTACTCCGTCTGCCTCTCCATCGGCTGCACGCTCTTGTATAACTATTTTTTTCTTCCCCCGATTGGCAGTTTTACTATCACCGACCCGCAAAACTGGATTGCGTTGTTTTCGTTTCTGGGATCTGCAATTTTCATCAGCAAGCTTTCGGAGAACGAACGCCGCCAAACCGCGTTGAGTGAAGATCGACGCAGTGAGATGGAGCGGCTTTACGAATTCAGCAACCAGCTGTTGATGGAAGAGAATTTGCACGACGTGGCTAGCCACGCACCGCGGGTTGTGGCTTCGATCTTCGCCTTCGACGCAGTCATTCTGTATCTCACCGAAAGCGACACTGCGTACTCCTCGGACCCACGCCGGTCAGTTGTTTCGCTTGAAGAACTACGCGCCGCCGCGCGGCTGCCCGATGGTCCGCGGCCCCGGGGGAATGGAGTGTGCATCGTTCCCCTGGTGCTGGGTATGCGGGCGAGTGGATCGATCGCCATGACCAAAGCAGGCTACTCCGACGGATTGTATGATGCGATTGGCGGCCTGCTGGCGATCGCGCTGGAGCGGGCCACTGCTCTCGATCGTTTCAGCCGGGTGGAAGCGGCGCGCGAGGGCGAACGCCTGCGCAGCGCATTGCTCGATTCGGTGACCCATGAACTGCGCACACCGCTGACCGCCATACGGGCCGCAGCGACCACCCTGTTGTCGCAGCCGTTGCTCGAAGAAAGCCAGCGGCGCGAGATGTTCACCATCCTCGATGAGGAGAGTGCGCGCCTCGATCGCCTGATCGGTCAGGCGGTGGAAATGGCCCAGCTGGACACCGACGGCATTGAAGTACGACTGAAATCGCAAAGGCTACAGGAAGTAATTGACATGGCGCTTGAGGATTGCCATGCATTGCTGCGCGGGCGCCCGGTGACGATAGAGCTTCCTCCCGCGATGCCCTCGATCGCGCTCGACAGGGAATTGATCCGCCGCGTGCTGCGTCACTTACTGGAGAACGCCGCACGCTACTCTCCTGCGGGCTCGCCGGTACGCATCGGGGCCACGCTCGAAGCGGACCGTCTACTGGTGAGCATCACCGATCAGGGGCAGGGCATCGATGAAGCTGAGCAGGCCTACATCTTCGACAAGTTTTATCGCGGCAGCCGGCAGCGCTTGCTGCATGGCACAGGGATGGGCCTGGCTATTGCAAGGGCCATTCTTCGCGCGCACAGCGGTGGCATCGAAGTGGCTAGCCATCGAGACCAGGGGGCGACCTTTACCTTCTGGATACCGAGCAAGCCATCAACGCCCGCGCCATCTTCGTGATCCGGGGACTCTGCCAGCAACAGTTTTGTCGAGAGCATCAACAAAAACTGGTTTACGGCCTGTGCAGCAGCAGATTTTTGTAATCCCAGTGTTAACTACCTACGTCTGTTGGTCCGGTAGAATGCGGCAAGTAACTTGCACAGCGACATGCCGGCAGGAGACACTGCTGCTCTGTGAATATCGGGTGGTTGGGATTAACGTTTTTCATTTGAAGCGTCTAACGGATAACGGCGGTTGGCCGTTAAAGATTCTGAACCTGGGAGCTCCAGCGGTTGAGCTCCGACCCCTAGGAGAAGTCCCCTTGCGAAAATTCTGCAACATCCTCTGTGTGCCCTTTCTGTTGATGCTTGGTGTAAGTGCCCTCCCGCAGGTTTCCCAGGCCCAGGTTGTTCTTGAGGACAGGATTACACAACCCATCGACAGCTCCAGTATGTCGGCGGTGCCGGGAAGTGTTCATCCCATGGCGAGGGCAGAGTTCGACCAGGGACTGGCGGACAATTCCAAGGTCCTGCAAGGCATGACCATCAACTTTAAACGCAGTGAGGCGCAGGAAGCCAATTTGAAGGCCTTGCTCCAGGCCCAGCAGGATCCTGCTTCACCGAACTATCACAAATGGTTAACGCCGGCGCAGTTTGGAGAGCAGTTCGGCATGAGCCTGGCGGATCTGGCCAAGGTCTCAAGTTGGTTACAGCAACAGGGATTCACCATCAATTCGGTCGCCCAAAGCAACAATTCCATCTCTTTCAGCGGTCCTATCGCGGCGGTGGAAGCAGCCTTCCAAACCAAGATTCATAACTACAGCGTGAACGGCGAGACCCACTTTGCCAACGCCACCCAGATCTCGGTTCCCAGCAGCCTTGCGGGCACGGTCAGCAGCGTTCGCGGTTTGAACGATTTCCGGTTGAAACCGAGGGTGCGGCCCGCCAGCAATCCGCATTTCACTTCCGGCATTTCTGGAGCTCACTACGTGACGCCGGGAGATCTGGCGGTGATTTACGACATTAACCCCTTATATATGGCGGGAAACACCGGGAAAGGGGTAACTATTGCGGTGATCGGGCAGACCGATATTGTCCCCGCCGACATCACCGACTTTCGCGCCGCCGCGGGCCTTTCGGTCAATAATCCGACCGTAGTCACGGTCCCCGGCACGACCCCTTTGTCGGTCGCCGCTGGTTCCGCGTCCAACGACCTGGCGGAAACCGATCTGGATCTGGAGTATTCAGGTGGCGTGGCGACCGGAGCGTCGATCGTACTCGTGAATTCGGGTGACATCTTCACTTCGCTGCAGTATGCGATCCAGAACCCGATCAATGGCATCACCATTCCCATCATCAGCCAAAGCTACGGCGCCTGCGAGTCGGGTTTCTCAAGTCCGGATCTGGTCACGATCGAGGGCTGGCTGGCGCAGGCAAACAGCCAGGGACAAACGGTAGTGTTGGCTGCCGGCGACACAGGCGCAGCAGACTGCGACACTGGCTCTGCCACCTCGGCAGTGTCGGGGCTGGCCGTGGATTACCCGGGAAGCAGTGTCTACGTGACCGACCTGGGCGGCAGCGAATTCATGGGTGACGGCACCGCTCAGAGCCCGCAAACCGGCGGGGGGCAATACTGGAACGCCGCCAACGGCTCAACCGACAACATCGCTTCGGCTAAGTCGTATATTCCCGAGATGGCATGGAACGACACCACCTTTTCTATTGCCAACGGCGGGGGCCTTTCCGCTGGTGGCGGTGGTGTGAGTGCCTTGTGGTCCAAGCCGACGTGGCAGACTGGGGTGCCTGGCATTCCTGCCGATGGGAAGCGCGATGTGCCCGATGTCTCACTGAATTCGTCCCCGGATCACGACGCCTATCTCTACTGCACTCAGGTGCAGACCGTGGGCAGCGGCACTACCTATGTTTCCAGCTGCCAGGCAAACAGTTTTCGCATATCGGATCCCGGTCAATCGGACAATAACAACCTCACCGCGGCGGGAGGAACTTCCTTTGCGGCTCCCGACTTCGCCGGTCTTCTCGCCGTCATTGAGCAGAAGCTGGCCTCCGGCGGCGGCCTGGGAAATATCAACCCCGTCCTTTACACTCTGGCCGCCAACTCGACCACCTATGCTTCGGCCTTTCACGACATCACTACCGGCAACAACCAGGTGCCCTGTACTACCGGATCGAACAATTGCCCGACCGGTTCCAACCCCGTGATTGGTTATGTGGCCGGTACCGGCTACGATCAGGCGACCGGGCTGGGATCGATCGACGCTAACAATCTGGCAACGGCGGTTGGCGCCCTGGTAGCCGCGACCGGCACCAAGACGGCGCTTACCGCCGCTCCCGGGACTTCTTTGGTGATTAACGAGCAGGTCACATTTACCGCGACCGTAGCTCCCAACACCTTGTCGACCGCTCCCACGGGCACGGTCACATTTGTCGTCGATGGAGTGGCACACACGGGGGCAGCCCTCTCCACGTCGGCGCCCTATACTGCTACCTATACGACGGGCTTCCCCTCTTCAGGTAGCCACTCGGTTGCGGCTACTTATGTCTCGGGCAATACCACCTACATGGGGTCGACCAGCTCCAGCCTGACGGTGACGGTTGCGGCCCAAGGCACAGCGGCGACCACGACGGCGGTCACCATCAGTCCGACGTCCTTCCCCCTGGGCACCAGCGTCACCCTGAACGCGACAATTACTGCGACCACGGCGGGCACGCTCACCGGACCGCTTACGTTCTCGACAGGCGGACAGACGATCGGCACAGTTAAACAGGTAAGTATCGGGACGGGCAATACTGCGACTGCTACACTCACCGTCAACGCCACAGCATCGCTCGGCTTCGTAGCCGGTACGGATACCATCACCGCTAGCTATGGGGGGGACACCTACAATGCAACCTCCTCAGGGACGACAACGGCGACCGTCAGCAACCCGGGCATCACGGTCTCAGCCACCAACATGACAATCTCGTCGTCGTCGCCGGGAAACAGCGGTACCTCGACTGTTACACTCACGTCCACCGGCGGGTATACGGGCACGGTTGCCGTATCGGCCAGCGCCAGTACGCTTAGTGCGAGCGCCTCATTTTCGCCGACCACTGTTGCCTTGTCCGCGGGCGGCACTGGAACCACGACGCTCACCATCACCACGGTCGCTGCCAACGGAAGCCTGCAGAAGGGTGTTGGGGGCAACCTCCGCAAGACGGCAACCCGGATTGCCGCAGCAGGAGGAACGGCAGTGGGCTGCATCCTCTTACTTCTCATCCCGGATATCCGGCGAAAGAGATGGCCTGTAGCTTTGGCGATGCTGGTCTTCCTGAGCGTTGGTGCGGGTCTCGGCTGCGGTGGTGGTACCGGCGGCGGTTCTCCGGCCGGGACCTATACCGTTACGGTCACCGCGGTTGACAGCGGCAATGCAAACATCACCGGTTCGACAACATTCACTGTAACCATTCAGTAAGCGAGTTGCCGTGAGCGGCTGCCTCTCTAAGGAGGCAGCCCTTTTTTTGTTGGATGTGGTGAGATAGCAACAGGAGCAGTGCAATGGACAGACGGAGCTTCAGCAAACTGCTGGCAGGAACGGTGACGGCCGCGGGCATCAATGGAATCAATGCGGCGGAGACCAAGCCGGCTTTGCAGAAACCATCTCTCTCCGACACGCCGCCAGGTGGGGGCAGCGACTCGTGGGAGTTGGTTATTCTCGATGCCGCTCCCGCTCATGCCGCAGAAACAGGCGGCACGGGAGCAGCCGATATTGATGGCGATGGTAAGACGGAAGTAATTATTGCCGGCAACGGCGCGCTCCTGTGGTACCGGCCATCTACTTCCGAACGAGGCATCGTGGGCGGCGGGTACTTCAATGTGGGCATTGCCCTCGAGGATATCGACCGCGACGGACACAAAGAAATCATTGTGGGCAAGAGCATCAACGGTAAATGGGCTCTCTGCTGGTACAAGTTTGGCGCCAATCTGCACGATGCGTGGACGGAAAACATCCTGGACGCCGAGTGCGCGGGACATCCGCATGACGTTGTTTTCGGCGATGTGGACGGAGATGGGGAGCGGGAACTGGTAGCCAACGCGATGTATTGCGATCAGCCCGGGTTGTTTGTCTACAAGGTTCCTCGCGACCCCAGCACACCGTGGAAGAAGCAAGCCGTGCAATCGGGCCTGGCCGCAGAAGGCACCGCGACCGGAGACCTGGACGGCGATGGCAAGGATGAAATTGTTTCCGGGCCCTATTGGTTTTCCGCACCGCGCGGGGGCGCCTTCTCCGGCCAACTGTGGAAGACCCACTCGGTTGCACCCGGGTATCGTGAGTATTGCCGAGCAGCCATCATCGACGTGAATGGTGACGGCCGTTTGGATGTGATCCTGGTGGAGGATGAATATCCCGATGGCCGCCTGGCGTGGTTTGAGAATCGCCTTACCTCGGGCGCGGAACATCCGCCTGAATCTTCATGGATCGAACACCCGATCGACGCTCCGCTCAATTTCTCTCATTCCCTGAAAGCCTGGCACGCTCCGGGGACGAAACAAGTGCAGATCCTCGCCGGCGAGATGAATGAGGGCGGCTGGGAAGCTCCTTATAACTGGAACGCACGGCTGATACGGTACACGGCATTGGATGGCGGCAGGTCCTGGAGCAGCGAGATCCTCTATCGTGGGGAGGGCACGCATGAGGCGGTCTACACAGACCTGGATGGTTCCGGCACGCACGTCATCTTCGGTCATTCGGCGCAGATTCTGACCCAGCAACACGCCGTGTATACCGGGTGGGTACAAATGTTCCGGCCCCGGACCAGTGCTCCCATATTCGCGGAATACAAACACTCCTTCGTCGATCGCCAGAAGCCCTACACCGGCATCGACATTCACACCGTCGATGTGGATGGTAACTTCGCGTTGGACATTGTATGTGGAGCCTGGTGGTACAAGAGTCCCAACTGGGAACGGCATACGATCCCTGGCGTCGGTCAGATCATCGCTGCCTACGATCTGGACAAAGACGGACGGAAGGAATTGATTGGCATCAAGGCCAAGCCTGGTAGCGACGGATTTTACAACGCGCTCTCGAGCGACCTGGTGTGGCTAAAGCCCATCGATCTGAGCCAAGACCTGTGGGAAGAACACGTGATTGGAACCGGGGATGGAGACTGGCCACACGGAAACACAATCGCGCCGCTGCTCCCGGGTGGCCGCGCGGCGTTGGTTTGTGGCTATCATGATGGCATCCATCCGCCGCAGTTATTCGAGGTTCCCGAAGACCCCAGACAACCGTGGCCGAAACGCGTCATTGCGGACATCCGTTATGGCGAGGAGATGATTGCTTACGATTTGGATGGAGATGGGAAACTGGACGTTGTGGCTGGGCCGTACTGGTTGGAAAATCTGGGAGACGGCCAATTTCGTCCGCACCTGCTGATTGAGCCTGAGTATCTGCAGTCTGGGAATCTGCATGCGATTAGCCGCATTGCGATTGCGGATATCAACGGCAACGGCCGTCCCGATATTCTCTTTACCGTAGAAGACGTCGACTGGAACGTTCATAAGGCCTTCTTCTCTCCGGTGGGCTGGTTGGAGAATACCGGCGCCCCGCGTGATCGAACGTTCAACGTGCACTTTATCGACAAAATGCGTTCTCCACACTCCATTTCAGTTGCAGACCTGGACGGAGATGGAAAGATGGAGGTAGTCGTAGGCGAACACGATCCGTTCAAGCCGTACCGTAGTGAGTGCCGCCTGGTGGCCTACAAGCAAGCTGACGCGCAGGGGATTACCTGGAGCCGGTTTCCCATCGACAACCGGTTCGAGCACCATGACGGTGCCAAAACCGCAGAGCTGAGCCCCGGAAGGCTGGTTATCATTAGCCACGGCTGGATGGAACCAACCTACGTCCATATCTGGGAACGATCCTAGGCCTGGACCTGGAATGCTGAGGCACCACCAGCTTAAACTGCAGATCCCTCCGCTACGGTCGGGATGACAAAGTATAAATTTGCTCACTTATTTGTCGTTCGCGACGTAGACGGCATGAAGCGTTTGCTTGCACCTCTTACGGCCGGACGATGGTTCCATCGAGCATGCGATCATTTCCCCGGTCTTCGAAATCCCTGGTGTAGGGATAGCGCGCGGCGGCTTTTTCGTCGATGTCAATACCAAGGCCCGGCTTGTCGTTTGAATAGATGTAGCCTCTGCGAATTTCGGGGGTGCCGGGAAAGACCTCCCGCGTCTTTTCGTCAAAGAAGGTCTCCTCCTGGATGCCGAAATTTGGAGTAACCAGGTTCAGGTGGAGATTGTAACAGTGACCGACCGGATCGACGTTGTTCGGCCCGTGCCACGCCGTGCGCACATCGAAAAACTCGCAGCAATGCGCCACTTTTCGGCACATGTTCAACCCACCCACGGACGACTGGTGGATGCGGATGAAGTCAATCCACCGGTTAGCCACCAGGCTTAGCCATTCATTGCGGTTGGTAAACAGTTCTCCCATGGCCAGCGGCGCCGAGGTTTCCTGGCGGAAGATCTGGAACCAGCCTACATCCTCAGGCGAAAGCGGATCTTCCATGTAGAAGGGCCGGTACGCCTCGACCGCTCGGCACAACTCGATCGATTGGTTAGGCGCCGGCCGCTCGTGAATGTCGTGAACCAGCCCGATATCGTATCCGAACTTCGCCCGGACCGCCTCGAACATGCCAATGGTGGTGGTGAGATAACGGCCCGGGTCGAATACCGGGGAAGGCGCCACTCCATCCGGCCGTAGCGCCTGCACAGCGGCCGAGGTTTTCGCGCCGCTGACACCGTAACCGGACCATCCAGGAACCGCCAACTGGATACGAACCACCTGGTAGCCCTTCTCGATATAGGCTTGCACCTGGTCGTTCAGTTCACTTTGCGTGAGGGCGGCGGCGTGCCCATAGAGCGGCACCGCGGCACGGACCTTTCCACCCAGCAGTTGGTACACCGGAACTCCGAGACGCTTGCCCAGAATGTCCCACAGCGCGCCATCGATCCCGCTCAACGCATCGTTTCCTTCGGGGCCCGAGCGGAAGTATTCCTGCAGATACGCAGACTGCCAGATGTCCTCGATCTCATCGCAGTTTTTGCCTATAACAAATGGCTTTAAGCGCTTTTCGATGTAGGCCTGTGCTGCCTGGGGAATTTCCTGGTGAGTCGCCGCGCCCAGGCCATACAGCCCGGGTTCGCTGGTTTCCACCTTGACGATGGTCCAGTTGGAGCCGGAGGGCGCGGTGGCGATGATCTTGACGTCTCTGATGGTGAGCGGAGGCATACCCTTGCGGGCCGCATCTCTCGCCTGGGCCAGCGGGCCGCCGTTGCCCATGGTCTTGACCACCCCGGAAGCCGCCTCGGCGGAGAGTGTACGTCCCCCGCCCAGACTGGTGACCGCGCCGACCGCCGCGGCGGTAGAAAGACTCTTCAGCAGGCTACGACGTTCCATAGTTGTTTCCTTTCCCGTGCGCATACCAGGCGCAGGCCAGCAAGAATGCAGCCCCGCCAGCATAGGCGAGGGTGAACTGGGGCGCAACCCACCATCCGATCAGGCTTTCCACCCCGTTGGGCGAGAGTTTGTAGGCGTGAATGATGCCCACTGCGGAAAGCACCGCGGCCGCGGCCAACCAGGCTGCCGCCGGTCGAAACCGGCGCTGTACGATAAACGCCAGCGCCGCAGACCATAACATCGAGGTCAGCAGCGACCCCTGCCCCAGCGCGATCAATCCTCCCATGGCCAGGTCGCCGCCCATGCGGGGCGCAACTTCCATCAGGCTGCTGCCGGCTTTGCGCGCGACCGTATCCGCAATGCTTGTTGCCCACTGCGACAGGGCCGGAATGAGCCCCATGACTACGGCGATTGCCTGGTTGGAAGGCACCTCAATCACGGCTTGCCCCACAGTGATGAGACCAAACCAGATGATGACCGGCGCAGCCACTTCCAAAGGGACGAAACGCAAGACTATGGGGAGGATTCCTGTGGTGCACAGGACCAGCGTAACCAGGCCGTTGAGCACGGAATAGCCAGAGCGAGCGCCGTTGGCCTTGTGCGCGGCATGGCCGAGGTAAAGGGTGGTGGGGAAGGGACTGCCCAGGCATGCGGCCGCTATCGTGCCCACTCCATTCATCAATAGAGACGGCTTGGTTGCGTAGTCATCACCAGCCACTTTGACGCTTTCCAGAATCATTAGCGAGGCCAGCGTGTCGAGCGCGGCAAGGGGCACGATGATGGCCAGATAAGGCCAAAATGATCGTTGGTTGAAGAGGGCAAATATATCGACTGGATGGGGAAGATACAGCTTGACGACCGGCACAGCGGGCATAGGAACGGTGTAAATATGCAGCCAGCGCAACACCGCCACCAGGATCGCGCCCACGCCGATAGCGAGAAGCCCCGGCGGCAAGCGATAAGGGAGCTTCAGATGGGAGCCGTAGAGGGTAAGCAGGATGAGCATGGGCAACAGCGCAATGGCCGGCTGCTGAAAGACGCCGAAGACGAAACCCAGGCAAAGATAAGCCAGGGCAAGTCCTGCGAGCGGGGAGAGCAGCGCGGCGCGGGGCGTGTTGCGGCGCAGCCAATCGGTACAGAATGCTCCCCCAGTCTGCACGATGCCGCTAAACAGGCTGGCGAACACGCCCGCATGCCAGGCCAGGTTCGCATCGTGGGTCCTGACATAGACGGGGCCCATGATGAGAAAGACATAGGCAAAGATAGTGGGTGTGTTGACGCCGAAGGGGATGGCAGTGGCGTCGTTGCGTCCCTCCTTCTGCGCCAGCCGTCTTGCCTGCCAGGCGTAGAAGAGGTTTCCCGCGAGGATGGAAATCGCCGCCCCGGGGAGGATGCGGCCGGCGACAAAGCTTAGAGGGAAGCCGCATATGGGCGCCAGCCCCGCGATCAGCAAAAGATCAGGAAAGCCGCTGAAGAATAGCCCGAAGAAGCCGTCTACGTCCCCGGCGGTGAACCACTCAGGCCGTCCCATAGGAGAAGCCGATCTCGCGCAGCCACTTGCGATAGGCAATCGCCATGCGGTCTGAGCGCAGGTGCAGCTCCGATTGCAGGTCCAGGGGCAGCAGCTCTGGCCGCTGCGATTCGACGATGACTTTATCCTGAGCGGTGACCTCGTCCTGAAAGCGGACGATGGTCTGTACTGGAACGTCGTGGGCGTAGTCCATGGCGATCACCAGGCGCGATTCACAGGTGCCGGCGTCGATCGGTGTAACTGCGGCCAGTATGCTGAAGCGCTGGCCGCCGTGGACTTTCTCCAGGGCGACGGTGAGCGGTGCGCAGGTCCAGTAGCGGTAGGTGACCAGGGCTCCCTTGCCCGTGCCGTCGGGGTCGGGCTGCCAGATGCGGATCTCGCGGGCCTCTGGTCCTTGCGGTCTCATACCCACTTCGTAGTCTTCGATTTCCGCATGCTGCGCGTCGCCGAGCAGCCCCGCATGCACGAAGCCGAGGTGGCCTACGTCGAGAAAATTTTCGATCACTCGCGGTCCTTTGGCGCGGAAGAAATACGGGCCGGCCAGCATCAAGCGGAATGCGGGGTCATCGCCGTAGGCAAACCGGGGAGGTTCACCCAGCGGTTCACCCACGCAGACCCACACAACGCCATAGTGTTCGCGGGCTTGATAGGTCTGTGCCCGCGCCTTGAGCGGAGGTGGCTGGCCGGGATGAGAAGGGATGTGCACACACTGGCCGCTCGAGTTGTATTCCCACGCGTGATAGGGACACACCACGCGGCCGCCGCACAATCTACCCAGAGACAGCTGTGCGCCACGGTGAATACAAAGATCACGCCAACAATGAATGCCCTGGGGTGAGCGCCACAGCACGACGTCGCGACCTAGGAGCCTGCGAGCGAGTAGTCGCCCCTGCTCCACTTCTCGCGACCAGGCAACTGCGAACCATTCTCCAAGAAGTCTGGGATCATCCAGGCCCTCTTCCATTCGTGACCTCTCGCGGTTCATTCTACGACGCTCATTGCAAAACTTGGCTATCCATGACGGGGAAAGGAACGGGTTAGACCTCTTGAGAAAGTGCGATTTCTCCTTCGAGATTTCCAGCTACCCACGAACAGGGGCGGCCCACATCTCGTCCGCGAGAGTCGTGAGTGTACTTCGCACTTGCGTTACAAAACAGACCAACGCTGAATTTTCGACCAAGGGACATCATGACAGGCCAATATGCCGGAATCGCTACCTATTCACGGTCAGCTTGCTGGGCTCTTTGCTGGCGCTGGTGATCTCCCGCGCTTACGTCGGCCTGTTCGGCATCGGCGCGATTGGCCTTGGCGAACGAGACGCTCGCTATTCGCTTACGAAAGGACGTCCTGATGGGAGAATCGCACCATTCTGAGCCTCCGCACTGCCGGAGGCAAACAATCTCCGCGACCCCTTTCTGATCCTTTCCCGATCGGCTCGGCTCGTCGCGGAAAGCAAAAGCGATAGAGCGGGAGCATTCTTCAAACGCTCCTCTTGATGAACGAAGCTACTGGCAGTCAGTTCCCCTGTCTGCTAAGTACACTCGACGTGAGTGTGCAGCACGTTCGGGAGCAGTTTGAATGACTTTCGATGGAAGAGAAACCGAACCCCGAAAGTGCCTTACGCGGCCGAGGGCGGCGCATTGGAAGAGCGTTTGCCCGCGGCCTAATGCTAGATTTGCTATGGCTTTGGCTCAAGCAAGCATCGGCTCCAAAATCTCCGAACCAGGAAGGGCAGTGGAAGGGAATCGCGGGGAAGCGTCTTTGGATTGACCAGGACGCTGAAAGGAAGAAGCCATGACGATGACGTTACTGTTTGCGGGCAGATTAAGCTCGGCTTTGATGCTCGGTGCGATCGTGGGACTGGAGCGCCAGTGGCGGCAACGGATAGCGGGCACAAGAACCAATGCACTGGTGGCCGCGGGTGCTTCGGCATTTGTGATGTCTGCACTCTTGCTCGATGGCGATCCATCTGCCCGTGGCAGAATTGCGTCGTATGTGGTTTCCGGCGTAGGTTTTCTTGGCGCCGGCGTGATCTTCAAGGACAGTGGCAATATTCATGGTCTGAATACCGCTGCCACGATTTGGTGCTCAGCGGCGATTGGGGTCCTGGCGGGCTTCGGCGCTCCCCACCTTTCCTTGGTCCTGGCTCTGGCGGTCATTTTCACCAACACAGTCCTCCGTCCACTGGCGTACATGTTGCATCCAGTCCTACCCGAGGCAACTCCGGTAGAGACCACTTACGAGGTAAACCTGACATGCCGCAGCTCGGACGAGACCCATTTGCGCACCTTGCTTCTCACTACGATTTCTGAGTCCCCAGCTGTGCTTCAGGCCGTTCATAGCGAGGATGTAGTGAACACAGATCGCATGCAAATCCGTGCAGATCTCACTTTGTTGGGTCGCCGCAATGAAGTGGTGGAACAGGTAGTAAAGCGGCTCTCTTTCGAGCCTGGAGTGTCGGCTGTGAGCTGGTCGATCGTACCTATGGCGTTGGAGTGAATGGCGGTTTGGTTATTTTTGTCGGGGATGGAAGAGGTGCGATTTGAATTCCGTGGGAGTTCGAAAGAGATGCCTGGCTTCCATCGAACGAACTGCCCACACACAAACAACGTTAAGAAGCAGACGGGAACCGAAAAGTGTGAAAGTGAATGGGGCATTTAGAATGCTTCAAGCACATCGCTGAGATGCTCAAGGCAAGTGCTTCGTACTGAGCGATCATCCAGTCCCTCAGGCAGATCGGTGCAGATGGTCAGCTCTCCGCGAGTTCGGCCAGCCCTTGATCTTCGGTTGGATAATCCCGGCTCTAATGGAACTGCGAGCAGTCCACTCGAACGAAATGTCGGCTACCTGGACACTTGCCGGGTTATCCAGGTTCAGCGCTGGTTTAGCCTAGGTGGATGGGCCATCATCAAGCTCCCCCGGAGCGTGAGTCGCTACTGCGTCAAGGTCTACTTCTCGAATGCGCCACCCTCAGTTGGAATGTGGTCGGGACAGGTCTGCTACTGGCTGCCGCGACAGCTGCGCACTCAGTCGCTTTATTGGGTTTCAGTCTGGACTCTTTGATAGAGATCGGCACATCGACGGTGGTGGTTTGGCAGTTACGAGACAACGGCGGTAAACGCCGGCGACGGGCGCTACAAGTTATCTCCGTTTCGTTCATTGCCCTGGCTGTCTACATAGGGACGAAAGCAGCCCAAACTCTCACCCATCGCGTTCGTCCTCTCACTTCCGTGTTCGGCATGGTGTGGCTAGCGTTAACGTTTGGTGTGATGCTGGCGTTGGCCGCGGGCAAGCACGGTGTGGGAAAGAAACTGAACAATCCTGTACTAACAACCGAGGCGCGCGTCACACTGATAGACGCCTATCTTGCGGCCTCGGTCCTAGCGGGCGTGGCGCTCAATGGGTGGTTTGGCTGGTGGTGGGCAGACCCACTTGCTGGTCTGATTATTGTGCTCTACGGCATCAGAGAAGGCCGTCAAGCTTGGCACGAGTCAAAAGCGTGACACGCAACTTTCGTCTTCGAGTGTCCTGTTTTGGACAGCGAGCAGCGTTAATGGACAGCGCGAACGTTTATCAGGTTGAGCAAGTAATTGACAATAATGAAGGCCAATGACGGGAAGTTTGGTTGACTGCGTGCCTTTGTTGCAGAGCGACTCCAGATATCGGGCGGCAAAGGTCGCGTTTCCCAGACTTCTCGACCGCTTTTCCAGGAAGAATCGATCATGACGAAGCTAATGCAGGACGTGCGCTATGCACTGCGGCAATTACGCAAGACGCGGGCATTCACAATGACTGTGCTGCTGACCCTGGCGTTGGGAATTGGGGCAAATGCCGCGATCTTCACCCTGGTGAATTCGGTGCTGTTGAAGGATTTACCCGTGGCCGACCCACGGAGCCTGGTGCGGTTGGGCGACGACAACAATTGCTGCATCAGCATCGGGGTCAGGGAAAGTGGTGACTACACACTCTTTTCAACAGACACGTACCAGCGCCTGAAAAAGAACCTGCCGGAGTTTGAAGAGCTGGCCGCGATGCAGGCGGGCTTCGTATATCAACCGATCATCGTGCGCCGGGACGGAACCCAGCCAGAGGCAAACTCTGTGATGGGCGAGTTCGTGTCCGGCAACTACTTCCGCACCTTCGGGCTGCACCCGCGGGCCGGACGGTTGCTGAAGGATCCCGACGATATTCAGGGCGCTCCTATGACCGCGGTGATGAGCTACCAGGCGTGGCAGCAAAGGTATGCGGGCGATACCTCGGTGGTAGGCAGCACCTTCTGGGTGAATACAAAGGCGGTGACCGTGGTAGGCATCGCGCCGGAAGGCTTTTACGGCGACCGGCTCTCGAGCACGCCGCCCGACTTCTATCTGCCAATCGAGACCAAGCCGGTACTGTCGAGCTCTCCTTATGTGCACAACCCGGATACGACCTGGCTCTATATTGTCGGGCGGGTGAAGCCTGGTGTGGCCATGATCCCTCTTCAGGAAAAGGCCAGTACGCTGCTGCGGCAGGCGTTTGCGTCGAGCAAAACCTTTTCATCGGAGCGCGATAAGGTGCTGTTGGCGAGAGCCCATGTGGTGCTCACGCCGGGTGGGGCGGGTATCCAGAATATGCAGGACGAGTATCGCTCTCACCTTCATTTGCTCATGTGGGTTACTGGTCTGGTGCTGTTGATCGCCTGCGCGAATATTGCCAACCTGCTGTTGGTGCGCGGAATGGGACGGCGTGTGGAGTTGTCCCTGCGGACTGCGTTGGGAGCGGCACGGGGGAGAATTGTCCGCCAGCTGCTGACCGAGAGCATCCTGTTGGCGGGGATGGGTGGTATTGCCGGGCTGACCGTAGCCTATGGGGGTACGCACGTGCTGCTGAGGCTGGCGTTTCCGGGAGCCAAGAACGTTCCCATACAGGCCAGTCCATCGACCACGGTTGTGGGGTTTGCATTGATGCTGTCGCTGCTGACCGGCATTCTGTTTGGCGTGGCCCCGGCGTGGATTGCTGCTCAGGCGCAGCCGGCGGATGTCTTGAGGAGCGGATCGCGGACGAGCACGTCGGCCGTCTCTTCGCTGCAGCGCGGACTGGTTGTGCTCCAGGCGGCGTTGTCACTGGTGTTGCTGGTCGGCGCGGGACTGTTTGCGGAAAGCCTGAATAAATTGGAGAGCACGGATTTGCGGCTGGACGCGAACAATCGCTATATCGTGCATTTCGATCCACGGTCTGCGGGGTACGCGACGAACCAGGTGGAAGCGCTCTACCGGACCATAGAACAGCGATTCCATGCTCTTCCGGGAGTGGTGAAGGTGGGCATTGCCTCCTACACACCGATGGAGGACGACAACTGGAGCTCAAACATTCAAGTACAGGGACAACCCGATCGGAACATCCTCGCCTCGGTGGCGAAGGCAAATGCAGAGTACTTTGATTCGGTGGGAACCCGATTGGTGATGGGCCGTGGAATTGGCCCGCAGGATACGGCGACTGCTCCGCCGGTTGTGGTGGTGAACCAATCGTTTGTCAAGACGTTCTTCGGCAATGGCAATCCGTTGGGACACCGCATTGGCTCCCCCGCACCTGCTTCGCCCGGAGCCTTCGAGATCGTTGGTGTGGTCGAGGATACGGTCTATCAAAACGCACGATTGAAGGACCGCAGTATGTTTTTCATCCCCATGATGCAGCGCGACGTAAGCGACAAGACACCTATTGAGGACGACACGTCGCTCTATGCGGGCGCGATTGTGTTGCAAACATCCCGGCCGATGAGCGACCTGGAGAGCCTGGCCCGGACAACCCTTGCCGGCATCAACCCGAACCTGACGGTGGCGAATTTTCAGACGTTCCATCAACAGATTGCCGACACGTTTACTGAAGACCGGATGATCGCGCGATTGACCATGATGTTTGGAGCTTTGGCGTTGCTGCTGGCGGCGATCGGACTATACGGCGTGACCGCTTATAACGTCGTGAGGCGCACCTCGGAGATTGGCATCCGGATGGCGCTCGGCGCAGACCGTGGAGGCGTGATCACGATGGTGATGCGGACGGCCATGATGCAAGCCGCTCTGGGACTCGCGATCGGTATCCCCGTGGCGCTGCTCTGCGTGCGCTTTGTGAAGGCGCAGCTGTACGAAATCACCCGTGCCGATGGCAGCATTCTGGGCGGCGCCATTGTGATCCTGGCGGCGGCAGCGTGCATTGCCGGAGTCATTCCGGCACGGCGCGCGGCATCCATTGACCCGGTTCAGGCTTTGCGGATGGAATAGCCGGAAATAGGTATCCCGCCGTATTTCCCTTCTAAGAGTCAGTCCTATTTGCCACTTCCTCAAGTGGACAGTGTCCACCTTACATAGCCCAAGCCGATAAGCTGCGGACCCAGGCCGAACGTGGGGAAAACCGGGCCGTCTGGAACACTGGCTGATGTTGGAATACTATGTTAGGCCGTGGCGAACGCCGGGCCGCTTGGGCACGCGTACGAAATCATTCGTCAGACTTCGCGCCCGTTGCTCATCTACTGCTGCATTGCGACCGAAGCAGCCGGCGCCTTCGCCCGCAGAAGAACCAGAAACGGCAGTAAGTGGAGGATTCCGATGAGTGCAGTGCTCAAACAATGCGCGGTAGGTGCAATGGCTGTTGCAGTGCTGCTTCTTGTGGGCTGCTCGCAATCGCCCAAGTCCCCAGTCGGCGATGAGCCTGGTAAGGTAGCGCAGGCCAAAGGTCCTCCGGAACTGGTGACTGCCAAGACGGCCTTTTGGCCGATGTACACGTCGGCCCGACACTGGACTACCGATCTCGTGATACTAGGGCTCACGCCTAAGGAAGTCCCCGGATTCAAGAATGACGCGGGCAAAGCGGCCATGTGGGAGGCGACGTTTGCTTCGCCCAACCTGCATCAGTACCGGGTCTACTCGTACGCAATCGCCGCCAAACCGCCGGACATTTTCAAGGGCGTGGTTGCCGGCCTCCGGGTGCCCTGGAGCGGGCCAACGCGCGATGGTATGCCGATCGAACTTACCAGCTTCAATGTCGATTCCGATGCCGCGTACCAGGCCGCAGCCGCGGATGGGATGGCCTGGCTGAAGAAAAACCCAGACAAGCCACTGTCAGCCTTTGCCCTTGGGAACACCTCCAGGTTTCCCATGCCCGTCTGGTATGTGATGTGGGGGGACAAGAAGTCCGGCTATGTTGTTTTTGTGGACGCCACAAGTGGAAAGGTACTCAAGCACAAATAGCGGATTCATTCCCCAACTTGCTTGATCTCGCACACCAGACCTGGCCCAGTATTAAGTGGACGGTGTCCACTTAATACTGGTAAATTGTAAGCCATCCGAGGTACCAGGCAGCAAGGGTGGTCGCCCGAAGGGAGATCGTATGTCATTTGTTCGCGATTTGAAAGTAGCGATGCGCTCCCTGGTGCGAGCTCGCGCGTTGTGGATTACCGTGGCAGTGACCCTGGCTCTGGGTATCGGCGCCAACGCTGCAATCTTCAGCATTGTTCGCGGTGTGCTCCTGCGGCCGCTGGCAAATCGCGACGAAGACAGCTTGCTTTATGTGCGCCAGAGCGCCCCCGGCATTGGTGTCGAGAATGCTACTTTCTCCGTTCCGGAGATCAAGGACATAGACAGCGGGTTGAAGACCATCAAAGAGCTTGGCACTTTTTCAGAGATCAACTTCACTATCGAGGGACTCGGCGAGCCACGCGAGATTCACGCGGGTGTAGTGGATGGCAACTACTTCGACGTGATGGGGCTGCGCCCGGTGATTGGCCGATTGTTAGGCCCCCGGGATGATGGTCCAAACGCCCCCGGTGCAGCGGTGCTGACCTATCGATTCTGGCACGCCTCGTTGAACTCTGATCCCAACGTGATTGGAAAGACGATCCGGCTTGGGAGCGACCAACAGACGCGTTCTGCAGTCGTGGTGGGAGTTTTGCAGCCCTCGGTTCCGTATCCTGTGGAAACGGAAATGATTGCCAATGTTGTCACCAGTCCGCATCACCTATCCGCTACCATGGTGACCGGCCGCGAGCATCGCATGACTGAGGTGTTCGCGCGGCTTGCTCCCGGTGCGGATCTCGACTCTGCGCGAGCGGAGTTGCGCGCCGTATACGCTCGGATGCTGTCAGCCTACCCGGAGATTTACAGGTCGCGTGACCACTTCCAGATCGAAGTCAAGCGCATGCATGACCAGATCAATTCTCGTGCGCGGACCATCTTATGGGTGCTGTTCGGAGCGTCTCTTCTGCTGTTCGTGATTGCCTGCTCGAATGTTGCCAACCTTATCCTGGCGCGGGCTGTGCGCCGGGAACCAGAGATGGCCGTGTGCTCGGCACTGGGAGCAACCCCGGCCACGCTTCGCCGTTCGCTATTAGCGGAAGGTATTGTGCTGTGCGGCAGCGGCGCCCTGGCGGGCGTCATCATCGCCGTCCCCATGGTGGCCGTGCTGGCCCGCTATGCGTCCCGCTTCTCGGTACGTGCGCTCGATCTCACGCTCGACTTCAGCATAGTTTGGATTGGGGTTGCGCTGGCGTTGATCGCGGCGGTTTTTCTGGCCTTTATTCCGCGGCTGCCCTCTATGGATTCCTCGCGAGGGTTCGGTCTAACCAGCAGCGGAGTCCGCACTACCAGGGGAAGCAGCGGGCGGCTCCGTATCTTTGCGGTTACACAAATCACCGCCTCATTTCTGTTGCTTGCCGGGGCGGGGGCGCTGTTGAAGACACTCCTGGTTTTAGAAACGACGCGGCCACCGTTCGATACATCGCATGTTCTGGCGGTCAACCTGCCAGTGATGTATTACGGGAAAACGCCGGAGCAGGTGCGCGATTTTTATCGCGAAGTGCAGCGCCGGATTAGTGCGCTGGCGGGGGTGGAACATGTCTCTTCGGGTTTCGGCGTTCCGTGGCGCGATGCGGACGCACTGAACATCGGCTTCACCTTCGCAGTAGAAGGTGCGCGCCGCGAGAATGGCCAGGATGATCCGCGGGCACGGTTCCGGTCCGTCTCACCGGGGTTCTTTGAGACGCTGGGGCTACCGGTTATCGAAGGCCGCGATTTCAGAGATAGCGACAAAGACGGGGCGGAACGCGTGGTGATCATCAGTCAGAGCGTGGCGCAGCAGTTATTTCCGGGCCGGGAAGCCGTGGGCCGGCATCTGCAGTGGACCGATGGCGTGGTGAAGTTCATCGGCATCAGCACCGAGCCCAGGCGCATTATTGGAGTGGTGCCTGACGTGGACGATGAAAACATTATTCCCTCGCCGAGCATGACGGTCTATCAACCGTCGGACCAGGAAGGCTGGACCGGCCGCCTGTTCGTGCGTACGCGGAATGACCCGAACGCACTCGTTCCCACCATCACCCGCACGATTCACGAGATGGCAGCGAACCAGCCGGTGGAGCGAGCCAGCACGCTCGAAGACGTTCGCGCAGAAGTCCTGGCGCCCAACCGCCTCAACGCGCTTGTTTTCGGCGGGTTCGCCACCCTGGCGCTGTTGATTTCCGTGGTTGGCGTGGCAGGCGTGCTCGCCTTTTCCGTGAGTGGGCGCACGCGCGAATTCGGAATCCGCATGGCTTTGGGCGCCCAGCCACGGAGCATTCTCATCCACGTTCTTTCTGACGGCCTGGTGATCACGAGCCTGGGCGTATTCGCAGGTCTGCTGATCGGTATTGCCTCGGTGCGCCTGATTGGCACGTACGTTGCGGAGATACAGCTTCCGGGGCTAATACCTTTGATAGCGTCTGCTGGGGTAATTCTCGCAGCCGCGGTGATTGCGTCGGCGCTCCCGGCGGCTCGCGCTGCCAGGGTCGATGCGGTGCAGGCACTGCGTTCTGAATAAGCTGCCGTTTCTTGACGGACCAAAGGGGACAACACCTGTCCGAATCCCCTTTGGTCTGATCCCAGATTCTTTCTGCCCTCCTCCTTTCGATCACGGTCTTTCATGTAGCCTGTACATTCCGTGCGCTGTGGGCCACGGAAATCGGGCGAAATGACCAGTGCGGGAGAGTGAAGGGATGAAGGGAAAAATCCCAGGGTGTGTGTTTTCAACGGCAGTCTGGGTCGTGGGCACGCTTGCCGTCATGATGGCCGCGGCTGCTGCAACCGCACAAACACCGTCGCCGCAAGCACCGCTTGCGCTCATGCCGCTGCCCACTGCGATCACCCGTGGCCAAGGGGCATTTACGGTGACTCCAGCCGGGGGCGGCCCTTCCAATTTCACTTACAACTATGGTCAAACCCATGACCCGCGGCTCGAGGCCGCTGTCAGAAGGGCCCTGATCCGGCTGGGCCGCACCTGCGGCGGAGAAGTGCTGCGCTCCACCATCGATCATCCTTCGCCCTCGCATGCATCGCTCCTCATCAATGTCGCCGGGCCGGGTGAGCCGGTGCAGAGCATCGACGAAGACGAGAGCTATCAGCTGAGCGTAACTACCCAGGAAGCCACGCTGACCGCGCCAACCGATCTGGGCGCGATGCACGGTCTCGAGACTCTTCTGCAGCTAGCTACCATGGAGCGAGGCGCCTGCGTGTTGCCGGCCGTAACCATCAGCGACGTGCCGCGTTTCCGCTGGCGGGGCTTCATGCTGGATGTGAGCCGTCATTTTGAACCCGTGGGAGCTGTTGAACGCACGCTCGATGGCATGGCCGCGGCCAAGCTCAATGTCTTTCACTGGCATCTGAGCGACGATCAGAGCTTCCGTGCCGAAAGCAAAAAGTTCCCCCGGCTGACCGAAGTTGCGTCCGAAGGCGAGTTCTACACCCAGGATCAGTTGCGCGAGGTGGTGGCCTATGCGCGGGCACGGGGCATCCGTGTGGTGCCGGAATTCGACATGCCCGGCCATGGCTCGAGCTGGATCATGGCTTATCCGGAACTGGCGCCGGCGGCGCCCATCACTACGTTGCCGGTGGTCTACGGAATGACCACCGCGGTCCTTGATCCTACCCGCAAAAGCACCTACAAGTTCATTAACACCCTGGTGGAAGAGATGGGCGGCATCTTTCCGGACGCGATGTTCCACATCGGCGGCGACGAGGTGCGGGGAGAAGCCTGGCTCGCCGACCCGCAGATCGCCGCCTTCATGAAGAAGAAAGGATTCACCAAGCCCGACCAACTGCAGGCGTACTTCAATCAGCAGTTGGAAGGCATTCTCAAAAAGCACAACAAGACGATGATTGGATGGGATGAGATTCTCGATCCTGCTTTGCCCAAGACCATTGTGATCCAAAGCTGGCGGGGCGAGGCATCGCTCTCCGAAGGCGTGCGACAGGGCTATCAGGGTATCCTGTCGGCACCGTACTATCTCGATGGACAAAAGACCTCGGCGCAGATGTTTCTTGCTGATCCGATCCCTGCAGACACCACCCTGACAGCCGAGCAACAGAAGCTGATTCTCGGCGGCGAGGTGTGCATGTGGGCGGAGCAGCTAAATTCCGAGACGATCGACTCGCGGGTGTGGCCACGCACCATGGCGGTGGCGGAGCGGTTCTGGTCCCCGCAGAGCGATCGTGATGTTTCGGATATGTATCGGCGTCTGCGCATCTACTCGCTCAAGCTTGAGGATCTCGGTCTGCGGCACATCAGCGGTCCTGAGATCGTGCGGCGCAATCTGCTGCTCGAGCCTAATCCTGAGGAATTGGATGTTCTGGCGTCTGTACTGGAGCCGGTCGACTTCCATGAACGCTCGAAATTGCAGCACACCAACGGTTGGACAGCGCTCGATCGGCTGGTCGATGCGGTGGTCGCGGATCCGCCATCGCGCCAGCAGGTGGCCGGAGAGGTGGATGCGATCGCAGGCCAGGTTACGCTGCCGCCTCCAGATGATGCGAACCTGGCCCTCGACCTGAGCGGCGATGTGCCGCAAGGTCCAATGCCCTCTTCGGAGGTAGCGTTTCGCCGGCTGCGTCAGCGTTTCCTCTCCTGGCAGTTGGCAGAGACGCGGCTGCTTGAGGGAGTGCAGCAGACCCCGAGACTCAGCGATGCCGGCCAACGCGCCGGGCAACTGGGCGCGTTGGCCAGGGTTGGGCTGTCTTCACTTGCTTATCTCGAAAGCCACACCGCGCCCCCGGCAGGATGGCAAGCACAGCAGATGGGCATTCTCGACGCGGCCGAACAGCCCTCCGCGCTGGTGCGATTCACGGTTCTCTCCTCCATGCGTAAGCTCGTGTTGGCCGCGGCACAAATTCCCCCATTGTCTGAAGAGAAGAGACGTTGATCAAGCAAATAAACAAGTGCTTCGGTGTGGTGGCCGTACTGGTGGTACTTGTCGGCTTCCTCGCTCCTTGCCATGGGCAGAGCACGCGGTGGGCCGCGGAGGCGACCCAGGTCACCATTGTGCGGGATGACTGGGGAATCGCTCATGTTTACGGCAGGACGGACGCCGATTCTGTCTTTGGCATGATCTACGCGCAGTGCGAAGACGACTTCAACCGGGTGGAGACGAACTACCTGAATGCCATGGGACGGCTGGCCGAGGCGGAGGGTGAGGATAAGGTCTATCAGGATTTGCGGATGAAGCTGTTCATCGATCCCGACGATTTGAAGAAAGAGTACGCGGCCAGTCCGGAGTGGCTGCGGAAGCTGATGGATGCTTTCGCCGATGGGGCCAACTTCTATCTCGCCAAACATCCCGAGGTGAAGCCGCGAGTGATTAAACACTTCGAGCCGTGGATGGCTCTTTCCTTTACTGAAGGCAGTATCGGTGGAGACTTCGAACGTGTGGACCTGAAAAAGTTGGAGGCCTTTTACAGGAGCCCCAATAAATTGGCGGCTTTGCCCGAACAGGAGGAAGGAGAGCCAGGGGGATCGAACGGAATTGCGATTGCGCCGTCGAACACGGTGCAGCACCATGCACTGCTGCTGATCAATCCGCACACCTCGTTTTTCTTCCGGTCGGAGTTACAAGTGGTCAGCGATGAAGGACTGGATGCGTATGGTGCGGTGACGTGGGGACAGTTCTTCATCTACCAGGGATTCAACCAGCGATTGGGGTGGATGCATACGTCGAGCGGGGTAGACGCAGTCGATGAGTATCTGGAAACGGTGCACAGCAAGGACGGACACTACTACTACAAGTACGGGGATGAGGAACGGCAGGTGGTGGAGAAACAGATCACGGTGCCGTATAAAACCCCTCACGGAATGGCAGAGAAGAAGTTCACCGCGTACTGCACCCATCACGGTCCGGTGGTTCGCGATCAGGATGGCAAGTGGGTGGCCATCCGGCTGATGCATGAGCCGGTGAAAGCGCTGACGCAGTCTTACCTGCGGACCAAGGCTAAAAACTACCAGGAATATCTGCAGACGATGGAGCTGAAAGCGAACTCGTCGAACAACACCATCTATGCCGATGCGGATGGGCACATCGCTTACTTCCACGGCAATTACATTCCACGGAGAGACACGCGCTTCGACTTCACCAAGCCTGTGGATGGCAGCGACCCGGCAACGGAGTGGCAAGGGCTGCTGAGCGTCGATGAGTCGCCACATTTGCTGGACCCGAAGAGCGGCTATCTGTTTAACGTGAACGATTCGCCGTGGAATGGCGCTGGGGAGAGCAGCCTGCGCAGGCAGGATTACCCGGCGTATGTGGAGACCGGCACGGAGTCGGCTCGGGGCCTGCACGCGATGCGGCTGTTGCAGGGTAGGAAAGATTTCACCCTCGACGGGCTGGTGACGGCGGCTTATGACAGTTATCTGCCATGGTTTATCAAACCGCTGCCAAGGCTCATCAACGCATGGGCAAACCTGCCGCCCGATTCGGGAACCAAGACCGCGCTCGCGGCCCAGATTGCCGTGCTCGAAAAGTGGGACCTGCGTTGGGACGTGGATTCGGTGGCGACTTCGCTCGCGATCTTCTGGGGCCAGGAGATCACGAAGATTGGCCATCCCGCGGGATATGAGGACGAATTTGCCGCACCCGTGGTGCCAGGCGATCAGGCTCTGAAGGCACTGGCTGCGGCCTCCGACAAGCTGACTGTGGACTTCGGCACCTGGCAAAAGCCGTGGGGGGAGATCAACCGCTTTCAACGCCTGACCGGGGATATCGTGCAGGCTTTCAACGACCGTAAGCCAAGTACCCCGGTCGGCTTCACGTCTTCTACCTGGGGCTCGCTGGCTGCGTTCGGGGCCCGGCCTTACCCGGGGACGAAAAAGTGGTACGGAACCGGCGGGAACAGCTTTGTTGCGGTGGTGGAGTTTGGCGATAAAGTACACGCCCGGGCGGTGACAGCGGGAGGGGAAAGCGGGCATCCGAAGTCGCGGCACTTCACTGATCAGGTGGAGAGGTACAGCACCGGAAACTTGCGCGAAGTGTACTTCTACCCGGAGCAATTGAAGGGGCATACCGAGCGGAACTACCATCCGGGAGGCTTGTGACGCGCGCATTTTCCTAATACGGTTGAGTAGACGAGGTTTTATGAGCGTGCGTACAAAACTTTCGCTTTTGCTGTTGTGGCTGGCAGCGGCGCTACTTCCTGCGTGGCCACAGGAGCAAACAACCCCGGCAAAGACGCTGAAGGCGCTCGACCCGAACTTAATGGACACCAGCGTCGACCCGTGCGTGAACTTCTATCAGTACTCATGCGGCAAGTATCTGAAGCAGAACCCGATTCCCGCCGACGAATCCTCTTATGGGCAGTTCAATGAATTGAGCGACCAAAACCTGCTGGTGTTGAAAGGGATTCTAGAGAAAGCCGCCGCGGGGGGTAGCGCACGAACTGCTAACGAACAGAAAATCGGCGACTACTATGCCACCTGCATGAATGTCGAAGCGGTGAACGAGGAGGGACTTAAACCGCTGCAACCGCTATTGGGTCGCATTACTGCTCTCAAATCCAAAGACGAGTTACCGGAGCTGACGGCGTATTTTGACAGCATCGGAGTGAACACGTTTTTCGCTTTCGGCTCCGACCAGGATTTCAAAGATGCCACGCAACAGATTGCCATGCTTGACCAGCTGGATCTAGGTTTGCCGGAGAAGGGATACTACGAACGCAAGGATGAAAAGTCCGTCAAGCTACGGGGCCAATATCAGGCGCACATCGCGCGCGTCTTCGAACTGCTTGGCGAAACACAACAGCAGTCGGCAAAAGATGCGGAGACAGTGTTGAAGCTGGAGACGGCGCTTGCAGGTTTTTCACTCAGCAATGTAGATCGGCGCGATCCTGCCAGCCTGTACCACAAGATGAACCTGGCGAAATTCGACAGCAGTACGCCGTCTTTCAGCTTTGTTCGATTTCTGCGTGCTGCACACGCGCCCCCGGTGGAATCGCTCAATGTGACCGAACCGCGCTATTTTGCCGGCCTGAATCAGCTGCTCGCAAGCACCAGTCTGGATGCGTGGAAGACTTATTTGCGCTGGGCCCTGATCCGCCACATGCCGACCACGGCTCTGCCCCAGGCGCTCGATCGGGAATCGTTCGACTTCTATGGCAAAGTGCTGGATGGCCAACCAGAGCAGAAAACAAGATGGAAGCGGTGTGTCACGGCGACTGACGATGCTCTAGGAGAAGCGTTGGGGCAGGTCTATGTCGAGCAGCGGTTTAGCCCTAAAGACAAACAGCGGACCCTGGAGTTGACGCACGACGTCGAAGCAGCGATGGGACGGGATATCGAACAACTCAGCTGGATGAGCGCGCCGACGAAAGCGCGCGCGGAAGAGAAGCTGCACGCGGTCGCTAATAAGATCGGCTATCCGGATAAGTGGCGTGACTATTCCACGCTGATCGTTACACGCAACGATGCGCTGGGCAACGCATTGCAGGCGGAGGCATTTGAGGAGAGACGGGACATTGCCAAGATCGGCAAACCGGTGGACCGCGGTGAATGGGGTATGAGTCCCCCCACGGTGAATGCTTACTACAATGCGCAAATGAATGACATCAACTTTCCCGCCGGCATTCTGCAGCCCCCATTTTTCGATCCCAGCCAGGACGATGCGGTGAACTACGGTGCGGTGGGGAGCATCATCGGCCACGAATTGACCCACGGCTTCGACGACGAGGGGCGGCAGTTCGACGGCAAGGGCAATCTTGAAGATTGGTGGACAGCGGCTGACGGCAAGCAATTTAATGAGCGCGCCAATTGTGTTGTGAAAGAGTACGACGGATTTATCGGTGTGGACAATTTGCACGTCAACGGCAAACTTACGCTGGGTGAGAACATCGCCGACCTTGGCGGGATTAAGCTGGCTTTCCTTGCCTATCTTGACCGTGCGCAGAAGAGCGGCGTCGATCTGGAGCAGAAGGGAAGCGAGGAGTACGGAGGGTTGACACCAGAGCAGCAGTTCTTTGTTTCCTTTGGACAGAACTGGTGCCAAAACAACCGGCCCGAGAATTTGCGGTTGCGGATGCAGACGGATGGGCACTCACCGGAGGAGTTTCGGGCCAACGGAGTGGTGTTGAACCTTTCAGAGTTTCAGCGGGCGTTTGCTTGTAAGTCCAGGCAGCCGATGGCTCCGGTGAATCGGTGCAGTATCTGGTGAGGGCGGGTTGAAGATTTTGGGAAACAGCGTGTCCCTCCACTTCGCTACGCGCTCCGGTCGACAAACGTATCCAGGAGAGGTCCGCGGAACTGCAGATCCCTCGGCTGCGCTCGGGATGACAAAGGGGAGGGTGACGCTTCCATGGAGAGTGGATGCTGATTGATAGAACCGCAGATCCCTCCACTTGGCTGCGCTTCGGTCCCACGGCACGCCGGGACAGGCGGGACGACGAAGGGTAGAGTGGCGCTTCCGACCGGTATCGGATAGGGGATGAAAGCATGGGTTTAGCGCCGTGATATCCCACATCTGGCGAAAAACGAGCGAGATATGGGGCACCCAGGGTTGTTGGCGGAGACAGGCTCTGAACTATCGCTTTGGGGGCGAGTCGAACTTGGGCGTTTCAGGGACAGCAGCGCCATCGGCTCGGGGCTCCGAGGCTCCATAGTTGATGTTTGTGGTGCTGTCATGGAGTACGGCCTGACCGCGTCCCATCGCGGCTGAATATTCCTTGCGAACATCCAAGACGTGACCCATACTTTTAAGCTTTGCCAGCGAATCAGGCGGCACACGTGATTCGATCACGATGTTGCAACCGAGTCTCGGACTCACTGTGAAGCGCGCTTCCTCCATGGCCGCCTGAATGTTCATGTGGTAGTCGACCACGTTGGAGACAAACTGCGCGTGCGCTAGCGGCTGATTCATGCCTCCCATAATGCCGAAGCCAATGTGTTGGTCGCCATGCTCCATGAAGGCGGGAATGATGGTGTGGAAAGGACGCTTGTGCCCAGCCAGCGCATCCGGTGATTTGCGGTCGACGGAGAAGAGCCCGCCGCGATCCTGCAGAGCGAACCCCATCCCCTTGACCGTGACATCGGATCCGAAGGATTCATAATTGCTCTGGATAAGTGAAAGAATGTTTCCTTCACGGTCGACCACGGAGAGATAGGTTGTGTCACTTTTCGGCAGCGCGCCCGGGGCAACGTCGCAGTTAGCCTTGTCCGGGTTGATAAGAGCAGCGCGCTTGGCGGCGAATTGCTTGGACAGCAGCTGCTTCACCGGGATGGACCCAAACCGGGGGTCTCCGTCGTAGGCTTTTACGTCGGCGTAGGCCAGCTTCATCGACTCGATTCTGGTGTGCAACTCGGCGGGACTGAGCGGTCCATCGGGAGAAGGGTCTGTGTGTTCCATGATGTTGAGCATCTCAAGCGCGGCCATGCCATCGCCATTGGGCGGAAGCTCATACACCGTCCAATCGCGGTACCTGGTCGAGATGGGTTCGACCCACTCGGCGGAATATTGGCCCAGGTCATCGGCGGTCATGGTGCCGCCCAACTCGGACGATGTCTTCAGGATCGCCTGCGCAATGTCTCCCTTATAGAAGGCTTTCGCGCCATCCCGGGCGATCAGAGTCAACGCTCCGGCTAGATCAGGATTGCGGAAGACCTGGCCGATGGCAGGCGCCTTATCTCCGGGCAAAAACACACGCCGGCTTTCCGGATATGGCATCAGCTCGGATGCCGCTCCTTCCCAATAGGCATGGGCCTGCTCAGGCACAGCGTACCCATTTCCGGCATAGAAGATCGCGGGCTGAAAAAGATCGCTCCAGCTAAGCTTGCCGAAGCGGTCATGAAGTTTGGTCCACCCGTCGACAGCGCCAGGCACGGTTACAGAATCGATGCCTGTTTGAGGCATTTGGTGAATGCCTTTCGCTTCCAGATGATCGATGGTGAGACCCTGCGGAGCCCAGCCACTTGCATTCAGTCCGTATAACTTGCCCGTTTTCGCTTCCCAGTAGATGGCGAACAGGTCGCCACCAATGCCATTCATCATGGGCTCGGCTACACCCAGCACAGCGTTCGCGGCGATGCCGGCGTCGATGGCTGACCCGCCCTGCTCGAGTATTCTTGCGCCGGCTTGCGAAGCCTGTACATAACTGGTGGCCACGATGCCGTAGGGTGTAACCACCATGGAGCGGCCATAGGAGCGATCCTGGGCTGAGGTGGAGGCAGTTGCAAACAGCATGATAACAAGCAGAGCTTTGACCATACTATCCTCACTGGCAAGGGCAACTATCTAGATGGCAGGCTTATATCGCAGCATAAGCAAGTAGTAGATACCCGCAGATACAAAGAAGCCCACAAACCAGGCGTAGTCATAAAGAAAGCGGACTGACGGGACCGCGAGACCGATAAGGGCCAGAAAGACTCCCACTACCAGGGCCGCGACGGCGCGGGGATTAAATCCGCGCGAGTACTCATAGGGGCCGCCGCGATGATAGAGCGAGGCGACGTCCAGATGTGTGCCGCGAATCAGGAAGTAGTCGGCGACCATGATGCCGGCTACCGGGCCGAGCAAGCCGGAGTAGCCGACCAGCCAGCCGAAGATGTAAGTGCCAAAGGTGCTCATCAGTTTCCAGGGCATCATGGCCAGGCCCAGAAAACCAGTGATGAGGCCGCCGGTGCGGAAGCTGATGAGACGCGGCGCGAGGTTGGAGAAATCATTGGAGGGGGAGACGACATTGGCGCCAATGTTCACGTTGAGCGTCGCCACCAGCACAGCGACTAATGCAAGTAGTGCCACTACCGGCTGATGGAAACGCCCCAGCAGGGTGATAGGCGACCACACTGGCTCGCCAAAGATCTTCTCCGAGGCCGAAGTGCAGGCGATACCGATGAACGAGTAGAGGGTCATCGCGACCGGCAGACCAAAGGCCTGGCCCACAATCTGCGAATCCTGCGACTTCGCATAACGGGTAAAGTCGGGGATGTTCAGAGAGAGCGTCGCCCAGTAACCAACCATCGCCGTCAACGATGGGAAAAAGAAATGAAGAAAACTGCCGGTGGAGTGGAAGCGGCTGGGCGCCGAAAGCATAGGCCCGAAGCCGCCTGCCTTGTGCAGCATCCAGAACAGCAGGGTAAGCGACATGACCAGCATGAAGGGCGCGGAGAAGCTTTGCAGGAAGCGGATGGACTCAACGCCACGCCAGACCACGAACATGTTGAGCAGCCAGAAGCCAAGAAAACTCGCCCATAAAACAGCGGGGGAGTGTGCTGTCGATGGCCAGGCAACGGCGATCATGGCGGCGATGGCCTGCCCGCCCAGCCAGGACTGGATGCCGAACCATCCGCAAGCCACCAGGGCGCGGAGCATCGCGGGTATATTCGCGCCCAGCGCGCCAAAGCTGGCGCGCACGAACACGGGGAAGGGAATGCCGTACTTGGCGCCCGCGTGCGCATTCAGCAACATGGGCATGAGCACGATCAGGTTGCCGAGAAGGATGGTGAAGAGCGCCTGCTTCCAGTTCATGCCGCCCGCAATCAGTGAAGAGGCCAGCATGTAGGTGGTGACCTCCATGGACATGGAGAACCACAGGGCGATGTAGTTGTAAGTGCCCCAGGTACGGTTGGCTGCCGTAGTGGGCGCGAGATCACTGTTGTACAGGTGCGGGTCTACCGCGGCCACGGGCGTAGCCATCAGGCGAATCCCCCGGCATTAGCTTCGCGCTTGAGGAAGCGCCCGCGCCCGGTCTGCCCGATCCACTCGCCGTCCTTCACCACCAGCTCTCCGCGGGAAAAGACGTGCCTGGCGTTCCCCGACACCATCCAGCCTTCGAACATGGAGTAGTCGGTCGCCATGCGCTGTGTGGCGGCGGTGATGGTGTAAGAGACGTCGGCGTCCCAGAGGAGGATATCTGCGTCCTTGCCCGGAGCGATCACTCCCTTTTGCGGCATGCCGAAGATGCGCGCCGGAGCGGTGCAGCAGAGCTCGACAAATCTCTCCGGTGTGAGCATTCCCGAACACACGCCGAATTGCCAGAGGATCTGCAAACGGTTCTCAATTCCCGGGCCCCCGTTGGGAATCTTCGTGAAGTCGTCTTTGCCCAGCGATTTCTGGTCGGCAAAGCGAAAAGGGCAGTGGTCAGTCGAGACGACAGACAGAGTACCGTCTTTGAGCGCTTGCCAAAGCGGAGACTGGTTGCGCTTCTCGCGCAGCGGCGGGGTGAAGACGTACTTGGCCTCTTCCCAGCTTTTGCCAGGCATCTGTTCTTCAAGCGAAAGCACCAGATACTGGGGGCAGGTCTCCGCCAGGGCAAGCAGCCCCCGCTGCTGCGCATGCTTGAGTTCGCGCAGAGAGTCTTCGTTGGAAAGATGCACGATGTACACGGCGGCCTCTGCCATGTCAGCGATATGAATCGCCCGATGGGTAGCTTCAGCCTCCGCTTTCGTGGAACGGCTGTGCGCGTGATAGTGGGGCGCCGTCTTGCCATCGGCGATCATGCGGGCCACCACGATGTCGATCACGCTGCCATTTTCTGCGTGCACGCAGCAGAGCGCGTTCAATAAGCCGGCCTTGTGCATGACCTTGAACATCAGGCCGTCGTCGATCATCAGCACGTTGGGGTAGGCCATGAAGAGCTTGAACGATGAGATTCCTTTCTTCACCATCGTTTCCATCTCGGCCAGTCCCTGGGTGCCGTCGCCCGGTCCAAGGTCGGTCACGGCCATGTGGAGCCCGTAATCGATGCAGGCCTTACCGGCGCTCTTGGCCAGCCAGGTTTCGAGCGCCTCACCCATGGTGTGGCGTCGGGACTGGAGGGCGAAGTCGATGACCGTTGTGGTTCCGCCAACGGCCGCGGCGATGGTGCCGGTGCGGTAATCGTCCGCCGATACAGTGCCGCCGAAGGGCATATCGAGATGGGTGTGAACATCGACGCCGCCGGGCATCACCAGCAGGCCTGCTGCGTCGACCACGGTGTGGCCGGCCGCGGGAATGTTGGGGCCAACCTGGATGATCGTCTCACCTTCGAACAGAACGTCGGCACGCTGCTGGCCGTCAGCGTTGACGACGGTGCCGTTCTGGATCAGGGTGGGCATAGGGCGCTGGCTAAGACCTCACCTGCGCGGGCGCGGTGCGTTCCGCCCATGTCTGCGGGGCGAGCCCGTTTTCGACGCGCTCCATGGTGATGCAGCCGTCAACCGGGCACACCAGCGAACAGAGATTGCAACCGACACAGTGATGTTCATCCACCCGCGGGATACGCTCGAGCGGAGTCACAGCATTGGTATGGGCTACACCCGCGTCCAGCTTGGGGATGGGCGTAGTGGAGATGCGGCGGGCAGATTCAGCCTCGACCATGGCCGGTGTAAGGGTAGTGTCGGGTGCGTGCGCGGTGCGATCCAGGTGGATGCATTGGTGGGCGCCATCCCAACAGGCGGTGTAGCAGAGCTGGCATCCAATGCACAGTTCCTCGTGAATGCGAGCCACGATCTGGTAGTTCAAATTGAGCTGGTTCCAGTCGACCACCGTAGGGAGGGACCGGCCGCGGAAGTCGTCGATGGTGGCAAACCCCTTGTCGGCCATCCATTCGAGCAGGCCATCCTGCATATCTTCGACGATGCGATAGCCGTAGTGCATCACCGCGGTACACACCTGCACCGTGGTGCAACCGAGCAGGATAAATTCCGCAGCATCCCGCCAGGTGGCGATGCCGCCGATGCCGGAAAGCGGTAATGCGCTTTGCGGGTCAGATATTACCTCGTGCACCAGGTTGAGCGCGATCGGCTTGACTGCGGGGCCACAATAGCCGCCATGGGAGCTCTTGCCGTCGACGTTGGGGTTGGGCTGGAGGGTGTCGAGGTCGATGCTGGTGATTGAATTGATGGTGTTGATGGCGGAGAGCGCATCGGCTCCGCCGCGCTTGGCTGCGCGCGCCGGCATGCGTATGTCGGAGATATTCGGGGTGAGCTTTACCATCACCGGAGTACGCGCCTTTTCCTTGACCCAGCCGGTGATCTGCTGGCAGTATTCGGGGACCTGGCCTACGGCTGACCCCATGCCGCGCTCGCTCATGCCGTGAGGGCAACCGAAGTTGAGTTCCAGGCCGTCGGCTCCGGCGTCTTCCGCGCGCTGCACAATATCGTGCCAGGTCTCGCGTTTGCTCTCCACCATGAGCGAGGCGATGACCACGTGGTGTGGATAGCGCCGCTTTACTTCGGCCATCTCCTGCAGGTTTGTTTCAATGGAGCGGTCGGAGATGAGCTCGATGTTATTGAAGCCCATCATGCGGCGGCCTTCCCAATCGATCGAGGAGTAGCGTGAGCTGACATTCGTGATCGGCTCGCCGATAGTCTTCCAGACGGCGCCGCCCCAGCCGGCATCGAAAGCTCTCATGATTTGCTCGCCACAGTTGGTGGGCGGAGCCGAGGCGAGCCAGAAGGGATTGGGGCATGGAATGCCGCAGAAAGTCGTTGCAAGGGTTGGCTTAGGCGTGGGCAAGCTTAGCCTCCAGCCACGCGGCAATAGCGATGCCAGCGCGTTTTCCGTCGGCAACTGCGTCGACCACTTCGCGGCCGCCATTGGTGCAGTCCCCGCCGGCGAAGAACTTAGGGTGAGAGGTCTGGCCGCTGGCCCGGTCGATAAGGATGCGGCCGCGGTCGAATTGAATCTTTTCCGACAGACTCCTCTGAGCTGCCTGCCCGATGGCCAGGACAACCAGATCTGCCGCGAGGCTGAATTCGGAATCGAGGCTGGTGAGCTCAACGCCTTCCACGGCTTTGCTGCCGAGGATACGTGTGGGTTGGGCATGCCACAAGAACCTTACTCCCTCCAGTCGCGCGTGCTCGTATTCAAAAGAAAATGCCGACATCTGCTCCGGGCCGCGCCGGTACGCGATGTGCACTTCGCTGGCACCGAGCCGCACCGAAGCAATGGCCGCGTCGATGGCGGTGTTTCCTGCCCCAATGACTACCACCCGCGGCGGCACTTCAGTGCACTCGCCTGACTTATAGCCGGCAATCAGATCGAGCGCGCTGGTCACGCCGGGCAGTTGTTCGCCGGGGATACCGAGCTTGTGAATTGAACCCAGCCCAATCCCCAGGAAAATGGCATCATGATCGCGTTCGAGCTCAGCCAGTCGCTGCGCGTCGATCAAGGTGTCGAAGTGAAACTCCACTCCCAGCTGAGAAAGCATTTCGATTTCCCGCAGGCTCTCGACCAGGGGCAGCTTGTATTCGGCGACGCCGTAGGTATTCAAGCCTCCGGGTAACGGACGCGCGTCATAGAGGATGGTACGGATGCCGCGGCGCCGCAGTTCAGCAGCGCAGGCAAGCGAAGCCGGGCCGGCGCCGATGAGGGCCACGGAAAGGCCGGTATCCGCTGCGGGCGTAAAGGGCAGCGGGGCACCGCTGGTGTAGAGCGAGTCCATGGCGAAACGCTGCAGGCGCCCGATTTGGATGGGTTGTTTGTTATAGCGGTGCAGCACGCAGGCGCCTTCGCACAAGACGTCGACCGGGCAGGCGCGCGCGCAGCTGGCCCCCAGAATATTTGCGTCGAGGATGGTGCGGGCCGAACCAGCAAGATTGCCGGTGGCAATCTTCTTGATAAAGCGTGGTACATCGATGTGTGTAGGGCAGGCGCCGGCGCAGGGCGCATCGAAGCAAAAGAGGCAGCGATTGGCTTCGGCCAAGGCAGCCTGCCGGTCAAGGGGCGGATGTAGGTCGCCGAACCGCGCGGAGGTTTCCGGATCGACCCGTGCCTGCTGCACAAAAGACATGTGGGCGGTACCCTCTTCCTGCGTCGCTAGTGGGAACCATAATTATGCACTATCCGGGTGGGTCATTTAAGATCTGTCCTTGCCCGAAGGCCGGGTGCCCCATATCTCGCTCGTTTTTTGCGAGATGTGGGATGCCGCGAGTCTCAACGTTAGGTGCCCTTAGTGCCCGAGACACTGCCGGTCTAGCTCAGTGGTATCCCACATCTCGCAAAAAACGAGCGAGACACCCCGATTTTCCTGCACGCATCACCAGACAAGACTGAGTGTGCGCCTTTCTTTAAGGAAAGGCGCATGAAGTTCGGGGAACCCACTGCGCTCCACAGGAAATCGGGATTCTGGGGCACCCGGCCTACGTTGATGGGCGAAAAAACCGTTACTCCAGCCAATACATGGTCTTTCTGGCGAGCCGGTCAAAGGCCTGCACGGCAAGCTCGAGATCCTCGGTCCGGGTGTTTTCCGCAGGGTTGTGGCTGAGACCGGCAAGGGACTGGGTAAACATCATCACTACCGGAATTCCAGCGCGCGCAACCTCGGCGGCATCGTGCAGCGGCCCCGAGGGCAGCCGGTGGGAATTGCCCGCGGTCTCGCGAACTGCCTGATCGCAAAGCTCGATAAGCCGCGGATCGAAGGGTATCGGTTCGATGCTCCAGATCCTTGACCATTCGACGGTGCAACCCTCTTCCGCGGCGAAACGCCGGCTTGCATCCTGGGCCTCGGCCAATATCGACGCCAGCACACGCGCGTCCAGATCACGCATATCCAGCGTGGTTTCGCAGCGGCCGACGACGGCGGTTACGATGCCGGGAAAGGTTTTTACGCTGCCCATGGTAGCTACCGCGTCAGGGTGCTTCCGCGCGATCGGTCGAATCTCGAGTGCGAGCTTAGCCGCGGCGGCCAGGGCATCCCGCCGCACAGCCATAGGCGTGGACCCGGAATGTGCCTCCTGTCCATGGAAGGTGATCGCGTGGCGCTCCACGCCTTTGGTACCCAGTACGACGCCCAGCGGCAGATGCATGGCCTCGAGAACGGGTCCCTGCTCAATGTGCAGCTCCAGGTAGGCGCCGGCGTGGGCGCGTTCGATCGCCGCGTCCCCTATCCGGTCGACGTCGATCTGGCATTGCCGCAGTGCATCCTCGAGCCGGATTCCATCCCGGTCGGTACGCCCGCGGTCGGCTTGAATACTTTGTGTCCCGGCAAACGCAGAGGAGCCGAAGAGGCTTCTACCGAAGCGCGCACCCTCTTCGTCGGCCCAATCCGCGAGGCGAATGGTGATGGGCGGCCTGCCGCGGAAGTCCTCTGCCAGGCCACGGAGTACCTCGAAACTGGCGAGAACTCCGAGGGCTCCGTCGAGCCAGCCGCCGTTGGGGACAGAGTCGAGATGGCTGCCAAGAATGAGCGTCCGATCGGATTCGCCGCGAAGAGTAGCCCAGGAGTTGCCGGCGGCATCGAGGTGGTGCTCCACCGGCAGCTCCGCTAGCTTGCTCTGAAACCAGGCGCGGGCCTTGAGCCAGGTCGGACTCCAGGCAACGCGCTGCGCTCCGTGATCGTCTGCGGTGAGCGCGCGAAGCTGCTCCAAATCAGAAATGGTTCTGCGAGCGTCTACAGGCATGCCGGCTCCTCTACGGTTCTAATCTAACCTCAGCCAGCCTCGATGCGAAGGCCCGTTGCTATAACATAGGGCGTGCAGCTTTCTGTGAATCCGCCGGTCGCGCCGATGCTCGCCAAGCGAGCGGATGAAATGCCGGCGGGCAGTACGTGGATCTTCGAACCGAAGTGGGATGGCTTTCGCGCATTAGTCTTCCGCGACGGCGACGAGATCCTAATCCAGAGCCGCGATCAAAAATCGCTCAACCGCTATTTTCCCGAGCTGATCGAGACTCTACACTCGCAACTGCCCAAACGCTGTGTACTCGATGGCGAGATTGTTATCGCTGGCGACAGCGGTCTCGATTTCGAGGTGCTGCAGCTGCGCATTCATCCCGCTGCTTCCCGAGTGAAGCTGCTGGCGCAGCAGACGCCTGCATCGATCGTGTTCTTCGACCTGTTATGTGAGGGAGACCGAAATCTGTGCAGCGAACCTTTCCTGGAGCGGCGGAAGCAGCTGGAGCATGTGCTTGCCTCCGTAGCACCGCCGATCCACATCACGCCGGCGACCCACGATGCGAGTGTGGCGTCGGATTGGTTTCGCCGCTTCGAGGGCGCCGGTCTCGATGGGGTCATTGCCAAGCCCGTTGCGGGGACCTACGAGCCTGACAAGCGGGTGATGCTCAAGGTCAAGCACGAGCGCGATTGCGACTGCGTCGTTGCCGGGTTTCGCTGGCACAAGACAGGTGAGGGCGTCGTCGGCTCACTGCTGCTCGGGCTGTTCGATGATGCGGGCGCGCTGCAGCACGTCGGTGTCTGCGCCAGTTTTACGCAGGAGAAGCGCCGCGAGCTGGCAGAATTCCTCTCACCTTATAGGACCGACGCGCTCGCCGGTCACCCCTGGCGCGGTTGGGCGGACCTTGGCGATGGTGGGCATCGCATGCCCGGCGGCCAGAGCCGCTGGAGCCAGGGCAAAGACCTGTCGTGGGAGCCGCTGCGGCCCGAGTTAGTGGTCGAGGTTGCTTACGAGCACATGCAAGGCAGCCGCTTCCGCCACATGGCGCAGTTCCGCAGGTGGCGTACAGATAAGAAGCCGAGCGATTGTACTTATGCTCAGCTCGAGGTTGTTCCGCCGCAAGAACTTATGGAGATTTTCTGGAGCGGTCGCTGACCATTATTTTCACGTGCAACGGATCACCGGGTGCCCCATATCTCGCTCGTTTTTCGCGAGATATGGGATATAACAGCTGTAAACCGCCAATTTTTGGATCACTATTGGCATAAACGTTGTGGGGCACCCGGTGATGCGTTGCAGGGACAGGTTTAAGGATTCTCTTTCTTTGAATGGCCCTTCGAAGCACGCCCGGCACGCCATTCGCGGGTTGGATCGTCGTCCGGGTCCGGAGTTTCCTGGGGCGGCCTCAGCTCTTCGGGAACATGACGCAGGTTGACTCGGATGCGGGTCCAGGTGGAGGAAGTGCCGCGCATGGAGTCGACCAACACGTCATCCACGGCTAGAAGTGCGGCAGCCTGCGCGTGCTTGTTCTTCCACCTCTCCAGGCCGGCCAGCGCATCCTCCTTGCTGGGGGAGTTCGCCACCACCACCAGGGGCATTTTCGTTCGCGGCGGCTTCTTCGCGGCCGACTTGGCCCGCGAAGGGGCTACCCGTGGCGCTTCCCCTTCCATCTTGCGGAAGTGCGGCGGCCATGGCGCATCGCCCAATCCTGCTGCCTCGTCTTTCGCGGCGATCTCCAGCAACGCTTCGAGCGAACCTGGCTCGGAATCGATGCCCGCGTGCGGATCGCCGATCTCCGCGAAGCGGGTCGGCATGGTGAGCACGGTAAAGTCCGCCGGCTCGCAATCGGGCACCTCATGCCAATGAAGAGGAGCAGACACTCGTGCGTCGGGCAGTGGGCGCACGGAATAGGCAGAGCACGTGGTGCGATCCTTGGCGTTCTGGTTGTAGTCGAGGAACACGCCGTGACGCTCCTCTTTCCACCATTTTGAGCTGGCCAATGCAGGCGCGCGCCGCTCGACTGCGCGCGATAACGCGAGCGCCGCGCGGCGTACCTCGCTGAAGGTCCATCGCGGTTCGATGCGCACATTCACATGCATCCCGCGCGAGCCGCTGGTCTTAGGCCAGCCACGAAGTCCGAGCTCTTCGAGCAACGATTTCACTTCGAGGGCGACTTGTCGTACGTCTGCCCAACCGACGCCCGGGCCCGGATCGAGATCGACTCGCAGTTCGTCCGGGTGATCGAGATCGGCGGAGCGTACCGGATGCGGGTGCAACTCGAGGCAGCCCAGGTTGACGATCCATGCCAGCCCAGCCGCATCATCAACCACGATCTCTTCGGCCGTCCGCCCGGAAGGGAATGACAGCGTTACTGTGCGCAGCCAGGAAGGACGGTCGCTGGGCGCGCGCTTTTGATAGAAAGCCTCGGCCTCGGCGCCGTTTACGAAACGCTTGAGGACGATGGGGCGGTTCTGGATTCCGCAAAGGGCGCCAGGCGCAACCGACAGATAGTAGCGTACGAGGTCGAGCTTCGATAGCTTTGTCTGTTTAGAAAAGTAGAGCTTTCCGGGGTGAGTCACCCGGACCTCGCGCCCGTCAATCGAGACCATCTCGGCGGCTTCGTCTTTGCTCACCAAAACAGCCTATCACCAGATCTGAACCCGATCCGGCGGGGCGAGATAGAGAGGTTGTCCCGGTTGAACGCCAAAAGCTTTGCACCAGGCGTCCATATTGCGCACGGTGTCGGCACGGTACTCGGACGGGGCGTGCGAATCGTTCAAAACCTGCTCGCGTAGAGCCGCGGGCCGTGATTTGCTTGCCCGGTTCTGCCCGTAGGCGATAAAGAATTGCTGGTCTCCGGTAAATCCATGCTCGACGGGGACGCTCTTACCCTGGAGCGAAGATAGGTAGCCATCGTAGGCGGCGGAGATGCCGGCGATATCGGCGATGTTCTCGGCCAGCGTTTGCTTGCCATTTACGGAAAGGTCGGGGAATGGCTTATAGGTGTCGTATTGAGCGGCGAGCTTTGCCGTCGAGGCTCGAAAGTGTGCGAAGTCCGCCGGTGTCCACCAATCGCGCATGCGCCCCTCGGAGTCGAAGGCACTGCCCTCGGTATCGAAGGTGTGACTGATCTCATGGCCCATCACGGATCCAATGGCGCCATAATTCACAGCGTCCGGTGCGTTGGGGTCAAAGAACGGAGGCTGCAGAATTGCAGCAGGGAAGTTAAGCGCATTCTGCAATGGCAAGTTAACCGCATTCACCGTCTGCGGGGTCATGCACCATTCCTTGCGATTGACTGGCTTTCCGATGCGCTCAATGACGGTGTGGTAATAGAAGAGCTGGCCGCGCCGGCGGTTACCGACGATATCATCGGGCTTCACTTCATATCCGGAATAATCACGCCAGGTTTCCGGGTAGCCGACACCTACGTAAAGTACGTTGAGCTTGGCAATGGCTTCGGCCTTGGTTGCCGGCGCCATCCACGCCAGCGTGCTGAGCCGCTGGCGATAGTCGGTGACGATGTGGGTCACCAACGCTTCTGCGTCCGCTTTGGCTTGCGGGGAAAAATAGCGTCGAGCATAGATTTGGCCCACGGCGTCGCCCAGTTCGCTGTTTACCACGGCCACGCCCCGCTGCCAGCGCGGACGCTGCTGCGGCGTGCCTGAAAGGGTCGTACCGGTAAGTGTGAAGTGCTCGTCGGCGAGGGCCTTGGGTAGCACGTCCGCATAGGTTTCGATCAGATGGTAGGCCAGCCAATCTTTCCAGGCGTCCAGCGAGGTCGAACCTACAAGAGCTGCTTCGCCGGTGAAGGTGTGTGGCTGCCAGACAATAAACGACGGCTGCCGGCTAAGGCCCGCAGCGCGAAAATACTCCGCCCAGTCGAGCCCCGGGGCTTTCACAGGAAAATCGTCACGCTTCCAGGGATTGTTCGCTTTTGCAACCTCTTGATTTTCGGCCAGGCTCAGGTGAGTCTCCGCGATGGCATGTTCGAGGGCAAAAATTCGGGCGGCGCGAGCATCCACATCAGAGAAGCCGGCAAGCTTCAACATGGCTGCGATGTGGACCTGATATTTCGTGCGTATCTTGCGCATGCTGTCGCTGCCGGAGAGATAGTAGTCGCGATTGGGTAGCTCCAGGCCACCTTGCAGCAGATAAGGAGCGTAGTGAGCCGAATCGGAAAAACCCGGAGCTACCCACAATCCAAAAAGATTATGAGTATGAAAATTAGTGTTGTTGAGCGGGTCTACGTCAGCGCGCAGACTCTCGCCCAGTGCGTGCGCCAGTTGGGTCTTGTCACGAATTGCCGCTACTGCTTTTAGGTATGGCTCAATTGGCGTCAGGCCGCGGGACTCGATGCCGGCCTCGTCCATGTACGAGTGATACAGATCTGCAATTTTCCGCGCATTCGAACCCGCGGCCGGATTCGCTTTGCCCGCCTCTTCAATCAAGGTGAGGGTGCGCTGGTTGCTCAAATCACCCAAGGCATCGAATACGCCAATCCGGCTGCGATCGGGAGGGATCACGGTGCGCTTTATCCATCCGCCGTTGGCGTAAAGAAAAAAGTTGTCGCCCGGCTTGACCGAAGGATCCATATTAGCAATGACAATGCCATGAGTTCCTGGCTGCCGGGATTGTTGCGCATGAGCGAGAAATGCGAGAGCAAGCGCTCCCAAAGCTGCGCGGAGAGAGGGAAGAGGCTTCATGGACATCTCGTCATTGTTAGACGAGAGGAATCACGTCTACAGCCGCATCTTCTTTGTTTATTACTTTTACGGGATTGCACAACGGGCGGCCGAATCCGTCGAAGTGGATCTCCATTACGTCTCCGTCCTGGAGCTCGATCCCCTGTCCAAAGCTCAACGAATGGGCACCCAGAAAATGGATGTGGACGTCTCCGGGGCGGCGATGCAGCTCGAACTTGAAATGGTGGTGCTCCAGATTGCGCAGGCTGTGGGACATCTCCTCTTCGCCGCTCGAGATGGGTTGCGACCAGAATTTCTGGCCGTTGCGCGTAATGGTAACCGTGCCAGGCACTGTCTGGAAATCGGGATCAACGTTAAGCTCAGGTCCAATCGAACAGGTGCGCAATTTCGACCCCGCTAAATTGAGATAGTTTCTTTTCTCGAAGCGATGGTCAGAGAATTCGTTGCCCTGGGTCATGCCGACTCGATAAGGCCGCCCGTCCGGCCCAATGACATACACGACCGCTATCTCGGCCTCTTCGCCGCCGTCTTCCGCGTAGGTGGGGATGAGCAGCGGCTCGCCATGCGCATGAACAATCGAGCCGTAACCCTTGTGGAACCACTCCGGGGCAATCCCTATTTTTCCTGTGTCAGGCCTGCCGCCTTCCAGTCCCCAGTGAAACATCTTCATGCTGTCGGTGAGTTCCTGCTCCTTGGCCATATGCATGGACGCCCGGTCGCGTGCGCTGCCCAGATGGGTTAGTCCCGTGCCGGAAACCAGGCAGCGGGCGATCTCCTGCGGGTGATCAATGGGCGGCAGCAGTTTCCAGCTGGCTCTGCCCTCATAAATCTGGTCGTAGTCGAGCGACTCCTCGCTAAGATGATTGGCCGTGGTGCTGGTCAGTTTGCCGCCGCTTTTGATCGCTGTCTGGGCCAGCGCATACATGGAATCGAAGTCGCGCAACAAGCGAAGTTTCGGCTCTTCCACCACTGCGACGCGGCGCGCATCGCCCGCTTTCAATTGGACAAATCGCATGAATCCTCAGCGAAGAAACTTCATTTGTTCCGCTTCCGTCGGCAACGGACAGACTTCATACCGGCCCGTCAGCCGGTAGCGGTTACGGGCAAATAGTCCATAGGCCGCATTGCGTGCAAACGCGGGTACCGCCCGCAATAAATATCCTAAGAAGCGATAGCGGCCGCCCAGCAGCAGCAGCATATTCACCGTTACGTCTGACCGCGTCAACAGTCTCTGATGTTCCGAGCCGGCATTGAACACGAGGTAGACGCTATTGCTTTTGTGCATTGCCTCCCGGTCAATCCCGTGCCGGCTGAGAATTGCCGCAGCCAGGGCAGACTGCTGGGGCGCAAAGCGAAAGCGATCGGCATGATCACGTTGGGTCACCCATTGCACCGCGGTGTTGCAGAGACCGCACAGCCCGTCGAAGAGCATTAACGCGCGACCGTCCACTTGTTCCCTCAGCCCGATTTCGCTTGCCATTGCGCCTTGGCTCATATTTGGTCCGCAGCCATATTACCTTGTCCAGAGCAGCGGTAAAGACCCGTAAGTGCTTTGTTATAGTGATCTCCGCGGTTACCTTTGTCATCGACCGAAAGGTTGACATGTAGGAGAAGATCAGCAAAAAGAGGATCCATGGGTGGCTGACACCCCGGGAGTGCTGGCTATTTCAGCTGCGTTCCCTCTCCAGCTCAAAAATCCTGGCGTAGACCCGTTCATACGCCTCCACCATGGTTGCGATCGAGAATCGCTCCTCCACCCTTCTTCTGCAGGCCTGGTCCTGGATGGAAGGCACGCCATCGAGCGCTCTCACCGCCTGGGCAACATCATCGACCAGGAATCCCGTCACCCCCTGCTCGATCACCTCACGGCAGGAGCCAAGATCCATCGCGATCACCGGAACTCCTGCCGCGTTTGCCTCGGCCAGCACCAACCCAAAGCGTTCCGGGATGGTGTTCAGATGAAGCAGGGCAAAGGCCCGCGCGAACAGGACATTCTTCTCCTCTAACCCAACCGGTCCCACGTAGCAGATTTGTTTATCGTCGAAGTGCGGTCGAATTTCTTCCCGGAAGTAGGTCGAATCCTGCACAATGCCGGCGATCAGTAGGCGCCGTCCACTCTGACGGGCAGTCTCGATCGCCAGGTGGACGCCTTTGTCGGGGTGTATGCGACCGATAAAGATGAGATCTTCTCCCCTGGTCTTGCGCTGCGGGTAGAGTGCGAGGTCGATTCCGTTGTAGACCGTTGCCAGGTAATTGAGCCCGGGTGCACGGTCTGAATCGCTGATGGAAACGAAATAACCGTCGCGGTATTTCTCGTACATTGGCATGATGCGGGGCGAAGAGAAGCCGTGGATGGTGGTTAACACCGGCGTCTTGATCAACCGGGTATAGGCCAGTGCCATAAAGTCATAATGGCTGTGGATCAGGTCGAACTCCGCGGCGTGTTCAAAAACCTCCGCGATGTGCAGGTATTCCGCCACTTTGGGGTCGATTGAGCGATCCTCCTCGTAGCCCCTGGCTACCACTGCATGCAGGTGGGCGCGGGTGATGGAGTCGGCGGTGGCGAAGAGGGTTACATCCCATCCCCGATCCACCAGCCCTTCGGCGATGTTGCCGGCCACCGTCTCCCAGGCTCCATACTGTCGCGGAGGCGTCCGCCAGGCGACCGGCGACAGGATAGCGACTTTTCTGTTCGGGCCCATCCCGCTAAGACATGGCCGCCAGCACATCGTCCAATGCAACGGTGGCAAAGCCGGTGGCGTGATCGGCCAATCCGTAAGGGATGATCAGCTCGCCCTGATGCAACAAGGCGCCACAGGAATACACCACGTTGGGTACATAGCCTTCACGTTCGCTCGGTTCCGGTGTCATCATCGGTTCGCGCAGGCGGCCGATGACCCGGGAAGGGTCTTCCAGATCGAGCAGGAAGGCGCCAATGGAGTACTGACGCATGGGGCCTACTCCGTGGCTCAGCACCAGCCACCCCGCCTCGGTCTCGATGGGTGATCCGCAGTTGCCAATCTGTATCAATTCCCACGGAAACGCGGGTTTCAGCAGTAAGCGGCGTTCGTTCCAGAAATGCACATTGTCCGAACGCATGAGGAAGATGTTTTCGTTGTCCTGGCGCGAAATCATCGCGTACGCACCATTCACCTTGCGCGGAAACAGTGCCATGCCCTTGTTCTCCGCTTCCGGGCCGTTTAGCGAGATAAACCGGAAGCGGAGAAAGTCAGAGGTCTCGAGCAGCTCCGGCATAATGACCCTGCCGTCGTAAGCAGTAAAGGTCGCGAAGTACACATGCTCGCCACTGTCCTCCCGGAAACGCACAAACCGCGCATCCTCGATGCCGTTGCGCTGCGAGGGCGTGGACGGGAAGATGATTCGCTCGGAAAGGTCCTGCTCCGGCTCAAACTGCACTTCATAGTTGGAGCGAGCCAGCATCCAGATGCTCTGCGCTTTAAGCTGATCTTCCCCCGCTTCTCCATGGGCGTAGCCGGAGCGCCGCAACTCGGCGGCGAGGGCATCCCGCAGCATCGCCAGCCCGAACGAGCGCCCCAGCCTTTCCAGCACCCGGCGGGTAAAGTCGCTCTCTAATCCGAGCTCCCAGAGTTTTCGCTGGAACAGCGGTCCTTCGTAGACCGTGTTGGCAATCTGGCGTGGCTCGGTGAGCAAGCTGCCCGCAGGATCCACTTCGATGCGCAGATCGTGGTGCACGATTCCGCTGCGAAACGTGATCGAGGAGATATGCCCTTCCCCTGTCGCGCGCATGCTGAGAATGAAGCGCACTGCGCCTTTTGGCAGGCGGGTCTGGTCCGGGTGAGCCACCATCGATGGGCTGAACAGCGCCGCCGATTCAAGGGAGTATTCCGCCAGAAAGTAGGAGCCGATGAGCAGCCTGCGCTGCTGGGTGATCGCGGCACCTGGCGGCAGGAGTTCTTCAATATCTTCGAAGCGATCTAAGAAACGTTGCCGCAGTTCCAGGTGGCGCTGGGAAAAGTCAGCCGAGACTTGCTTCAACAGCGGGCCGACCCTCTCCTCCGGCACCGCCATGATTCTTCGGACGATCCCGCTCATGCGCTGCGCATCCCCGGGATCGAATTGCCGCAGAAGAACGCGAGAGGGATCTGGCCTCAGGATGGTCTTAGAACGCTTCAGAGGAATTGCCAGTGCAGTCCCATTTCCCATTGGAGTCCCATTTCTTGTCGCGCAAGCACAACCACTACTATCAGTGGATCACAGGCTCTGGAGCGTTTATCGCGTTTGGCTGTCTCTTAATAGAACAGGCAGCGTAAACGTACTCTCCCGGTACACATCTCGAGGAGGATGGTTTAACGCATGGAGATGGGCAAGGGAGGGTAATCCTCCGCGGTGATTGGTTGCTTGAAGCTGGTCAGCATGTTCTGCGCCTGGCGCATCTCCACCAGTGACAATAGAAAGGCTAACGTGGATTCGGCTCCCTGGTTTCCGTTCACCCGGTCCACATGCAATCCATCGCGGCAGCCGCCGGTCTCGGGCACGTAGAGTTCGAGGCCGAGATCGTTGCCACCAATGAACCAGTCGAAGGCGTGTTGCGCCTGCTCGTACCAGAGCACATCCGCCGTTGCGCGATAAGCCTCAAGACAGGCCGCGACGGTTGCCTGGGACTCAATCGGCTGCTGATCGAAGTTGGCGCGTGCGCCTCCGCGATGATAGAAGCCATTGCTGCCGATGGGACGCAGGTGCCCTTTCTCCGTGGTTTGCTGCTCGGTCAGCCAGCGCAGGGTTTTGAGGCCGCGGTTTAAAACGGCCTCCTGCCCGGTGGCTCGTCCACTCACGATCAACGCGTGGGAGAGCCTTGCATTGTCATACGAAAGCTCCTCTTCAAACCAATGCCAGTCGGCATGAGCGTGCCGATCGTAGAGCTCCATCAAGCGCGCCGTCAGTGTCTCGCGTGCCTGGTTCACCTGGCTGTCGCCGCCCAGCCGCCGCAGGTATTCATGGATACCGAGCAATCCGAAGGCCCACGCTCGTGGCGAGGTGAAGTCCGTCAATGCGGGTAAGGCGCGGGCGAAGAGTTGGCCGGCCATCATCTGAAAATTACGCAGCTGCGACCGCCCTACTCCTACCCCCAGCGCCCACAACGCCCGGCCGTGGCTGTCCTCCGATCCCTGCTCGTCCAGCCAGTGGCGATCGAAACTCATGTGATTGTGGAATCGCCCGCTGGCCGGGTCGAATGCGTGGTGCAGAAAGGCGGCGCTGGTGGTGGCCAGGCCGCGCTCGAGTTCTGCGTCGTCGGCAAGTTCCGCGATCAGCACCGCCAGAATAAAGGCGCGGGCGTTGTCGTCGGTGCAGTAGCCCTCGCTGAAATTAGGCACGCTGAAGATCGCATGTTGAAAGACACCGGTGGAATCTGTCATCCGGGAAAGGTGGGTCAGCTTCAGCTCCGGCAGCTCGCGATGTTTCTGATCGAGGGTCTTGATAGCGAGAGATTTTCGCGACAAGGGGGCGCCTTCGAGCCGAGCTAGTTCGAAGCTGCGCATGTAAAGTTGGGCCACGTTGGACCAGATCATCTCCCGGCCCAGCCGGTAGGCATTGGTGCGCATGGCATTGCGCCGTGTGTCGTCGCGCAACAGGCCAATGATCTGCTCTGCCATGGCCGCCGAATCGGCAAACGGCACCAGCGCTCCCCGGCCTTCCGCCAACAGATCTGCCGCGTGCCAGTAGGGTGTCGAAACCACGGCCTTGCCGGAGCCGAAGGCAAACGAGAGAGTGCCTGAGGTGATCTGCGCTGGATTCAGGTAGGGCGTGATGTATAGATCCGCGGCGCCCATGAACTCCTTCAGGTTCTCCGGGTCCACGAACTGGTTGCAGAAGATAACATGCTTTTCCAGTTTGTTGTTGGTGGCCAGAATTTCCAGGCTCAGCCGATAGGCTTCCCCATGGCTGCGCAATTCATTGGGATGGGTGGCGCCGAGCACGATGTACACCACGTCGGGGAACTCCGCCAGAACTGCGGGCAGGGCATTGAGCACGTATTCGATGCCTTTATTCGGTGAGAGCAAGCCGAAGGTAAGCAGCACGGTGCGGCCTTCCACCTGGAACTGGTCTTTGAAATAAGTGGGATCCACAAACCCTACATCGAGAATGCCGTGCGGAATCAAGTCAATTTTGCTTAGCGGCGCCTGGTAAATTTCGTGCAGCATTTGCCGTCCGCGATCGGCCATCACTACCAGCCGGGTGGAGAGGGCGATCAGCTCTTCGATAACGCGGCGCTGGTCTGGTTTCGGTTCGCGCAGGATGGTGTGCAGGGTGGTGACCACCGGCATTTTCAACTCGCGCAGCATGGCCAGAATGTGACCGCCGACCGGGCCGCCGAATATGCCGAATTCATGCTGCAGGCAAACGACATCCACATCGCTGATGTTGAGAAAGTCCGCGGCGCGCAGGTAAGACGGCAGGTCCTGTTCTTCGATTTCGAAGCGAACTACTTCGGGATAGTCGTACCCGTCCTCTATGTCGTTGACTGAAACGCACAGGCACTGGCTTTGGGGATACGCGCTTTGGACGGCGGACAGCAGATCGGTGGTGAAAGTGGCGATGCCGCACTTGCGCGGCAGATGGTCGCCTATAAACGCAATCTTGCGGATCTTTGCCGTCTCTTTTAAGAGGACTCCGGTCGCCACCATGGGTCTGGACCTCTTCCGTCATTGGAACGTTGCCGGTACGCTGAAGTGCGTAAAGGGTAAGCAAAGGAGCAGATGCGGCTCCCGATAGCAGCCCATGGTCAGCAGGGAACTCTACCTCTATGATATCAGCCGGGGTATTTTGGAAAGGATCGGGAGTGTTCCTACCATGAAATTAGCCGTTGTAACAGGAGCAGCGCAGGGTATCGGCCGCCGCACTGCCGAGATATTTGCCACTGCTGGTTATTCGCTCGCGCTGCTGGATTTGCAGTCGTGCGCTTCCACCCTGGATAGTGTCCGCGCGACCGGCTGCGAGGCAGAAGATTTTCCCGGTGACCTCTCCGATGAATCGGTGGTCGAAGCTGCGGCTGACGCGATACGCACGCGATTTAACCGCGTCGACGTCCTGGTAAACAACGCGGGCATCAGCTCGATTGCCCGGGCAGAGACGATCGAAGCGCGAACCTTTCGCCGTGTGCTTGAAGTCAACCTGGTCGCGCCCTTTCTTCTCTCCCGCGCGTTTGGCAGGATGATGTTGCAGCAGCGCTCTGGCTGCATCGTGAACGTAGCCTCTATTGCCGGGTTGGCGGGAATTGCCGACCGCGCCGCCTATAACGCATCCAAGCACGGACTTATTGGCCTTACGCGCACGTTGGCTGCGGAGTGGGGAGGGCGCGGCGTGCGCTGCAATGCCGTTTGCCCGGGGTGGGTCAAGACGGAAATGGATGCGGCGGACCAGGCAAACGGCACTTACACGGATGAGGACATTATTGGGGTGAACCCGATGGGCCGTTTTGCCTCACCGGACGACATCGCCAGCGGTATCCTCTTCCTGGCGGATCCGGCGCAGAGCGGATTTGTGAATGGGCATGCCCTGGTGATCGATGGTGGCTGGACTACCGACGCCAGCTGGCAAAGCCTGCGCCTGAGTCACCGGTGAAGTGGAGCAAGGGAAACAGCAGGTCCCTACGCTCCCACAGATTTCCTGCGGAACTTGGTAGCGCTGGCGCACATCATGCGCCTTTCTCTACGGAAAGTTGCATAAGCAGTTGTCGCGAGTGCCGCGAGGTAGGAAATCTGGGTACGCTTACGGGATGACAATTTATTTGAGATTCGACATTGGTGGTTAGTGGAGAGAACTGCAGATCCCTCGGCTTCGCTCGGGATAATAAAGGGGAGAGCGGTGGTTCCAGTGAACATTGGTTAGTGGTTGAAAAGGTCTGCTGTTTTCACTCCACCAGCCGCAGTACCTTCTCCACCTGCGCCCTGAGCTCCGCCACTTCCTGCCGCAGCGTCGCGACCTCGGCTTCGAGCTGGGCTAGACCGCTGCCCCGGGACTGTGTCTCCACCGTGTTCGGGACGGCCTCTGTTACTTCACCCGAGAGTAGATGGGCGTAGCGAGCTTCTTTGGTGCCAGGCTGGCGGGGCAAGACCGTTACCAGCGGGGGCTCTCGCTGCATCAGCCGTTGCAGCGTCGATTGCACATCGCTTAGCTCCTCGAAGCGGTGCATCCGTTCCGTCCGTCCTCGCAGCTCGCCGGGGGTTTGTGGTCCGCGCAGCAGCAGAACGCAGAGCACGGCGATTTCCCCTCGGTTGAAGTTGAAGACCTCCTGCATGTGGTGCTCATACTTGGCAACGCGGCTTTCCGTGCCGCGCGCGGCGCCGGCCAGCCCGTCGTCCTCCAGCTGGTGCAACGCCTGCCGGATTTCGTCCTCGTCCAGATTGGTCACTGGCTCGCGGTTGTTTTTCTGGTTGCAGGCATTGACCAGCGCGTTTAGAGAAAGAGGGTAGTACTCGGGCGTAGTGATTTCTTTTTCCACCAGCGATCCGAGCACGCGAGCGGCAATAGGGGAGAGTTCAATGGTCACGGCATCCATACTACCCTGATGTAGTAAAGATCGGTCGCAACGTCGAACTGCTCTTTCGCCAACGAGGTCTGCATCGTTTGCCAGGCGGTCGTGGGGTAAATCTTCTGCCAGTGCTGCTTGCTGCCCACCAGCACCGGCATGGCAAATCCCGGCTCATCCGCCTGCCAGCGATAGCGAACGCTTCCTCCCTCGGCGCTCCACTGCAAATCCAAAACCGGCAACGCCGGGTGGCGCAGGTACTGATCGAAGATCGGCGTCAGATTCATTCCGGATTCCTGGTTGAAGTACTGCACCACGTCCTCCGTCATGAGGTTCTGATACTTGAAGTGCTGGTAGTAGCCGTGCAGCAGCGCCCACCAGCGCGGGTCTTCGTCCACCACGCTGCGCAGGGTATTGAGAAAGAGCGCGCCCTTGAAGTACTGGTCTTCCGGCGGCGTGCTGTTGACGCCCCGCTCGGAGACAATCGGTTGCAGGTTCTTCACCTTAGACTTCAACCCGTTGAGGTACTTCAGAGCGTCAGGTCGCCCCCACAGTGATTCCACGTAGAGGCTTTCAAGATAAGTTGCCCAGCCTTCGTGAATCCACATATCCGATCGGTCGGCGGCGGTGATGCTGTTGCCGAACCATTCGTGCGCGCTCTCATGGATGATGATGAAATCGAAGCGCAAGCTGATACCGGAGCCGGCCCAGTCGCGCCCCAGATAGCCATTGGTGAAGTGGTTGCCATAGGTTACTGCGGTCTGGTGTTCCATCCCGGAATAAGGTACCTCGATCAGCTTGTAGCCATCCTCCGGGAAGGGATAGTCTCCGAAATAGTGCCCAAACACCTGCAGCATTCTTTTCGCCTGGGTAAATTGCTTTTCCGCCTTCGGCTTGTCCTCGGGCAGCACATAGAAATCGAGGGGCAGATCGCCTAGCCGATCGGAGAAATGGACATAATTGCCGATGTTCAGGGAGACGTCGTAGTTGTTGATGGGGTAGTGGACCAGCCAATCCCAGCGTGTGTACCCGTCACCCAGGTCTGTCGCACCTATGAATTTTCCGTTCGAGACATCGACCAATCCGTTGGGGACCGACACGCTGATCTGCATGCTCTCCACTTCATCACGCCATTGGTCCTTGTTTGGCCACCACACACTGGCGCCGGTTTCTTCGCACGCAGTGTTGATCCACGGATGGCCGGCGGGGTCTTTGCGGAAAGTGATGGCGCCAAACCTGCCCGTCTCTACCGGATGACCCGAGTAGTAGAAGTCGATGGTGTACTCGCTCCCTGCTAGAAGCGTTTGCGGAAAGTCGACGAAGACCGCTCCTGAGTCGCGCTTGTAGCTGAGTCGAACCCCGCCGAAAAGTATCTTGTCGATATGCAGCGCAGGGTGCAGATCGAGCTGGATGCGGCGGCCATCCTTGAGCATCCTGAAGCGAATGGTGTTCTTGCCTTGAAGGAACTTCTTCTCCGGATCGACGCGAACATCGAGGTGGTAAAACAGCAGGTCGTTATTGGCGCGATACGGCCCGTACGAACCGCGCAGGATGTCGCTTCGGTTCGCAGCGTTTGCGGAGAGCGCGAATACCAGCAGCAAGTCGATGAGACAGAGAGGAGCTAATTTCAACCGCGGACCCGCAGCCCGACAACCGTCATGTCGTCGTATTGTTCTGCGCCTGAGGCCCAGGCATCCGCGTGGGCACAGAGTGCTGCCGGCAAGGTCCTTACCGGCGAATCCCGATGCTGGCGTACGACGAATGGGACCTCGGTGTCTGACCAGAACGCGCCTTCCGGATTGCGTGCTTCCATGATGCCGTCGGAAACTACGACCAGCAGGTCGCCCGGCCGTAACTCCATAGTGAACTGCTGATACTCCCAGTCGGGGATCATGGCCACTGGCATTCCTCCGCCTTCGAGCGTGGTCAGCGAGCCGTCCCCGCGCAGCAACATGGGTGGCACCTGGCCGGCGTTGACGTAGGTAATCTTGCTGCGGTCGGGCGAGATCAGTGCGCAGAACAACGTCGAGTAGCGATCCGGCACCGAACAGCCGAAGAGCGTCCGGTTCAGGTCGCTGACCACCGCCGCGACGTTCACCGGCTCTCGCTGGAGCAGGTTATGCAACAGTGTCTGGATGCTGGCCATCATTACCGCGGCCGGGATGCCTTTGCCCGAGACGTCACCCAGAGTGAAGGCAAAGCTGCCACTGGGCAGAGGCAGCATATCGTAGTAGTCGCCGCCAACCGACTTCGCCGGACGGCAGAAGCCCACACACTCCAGACCCTGCACACACTCCTGTTCCATGGGCAGCAGATGCTGCTGCACGTCCATAGCCAGGCTCAGCTCATGCTCCATCATCTTGGCTTTGATTGCTTCTTGCCGCAGCCGCTTGCTCTCCACCGAATTGGCGGCGAAGTGGGCCAGCAATTCGAGCAGCTCAGCATCCAACTTGGTAAAGCCGCTCAGCTTGTTCAGCACTTCCAGAGCCCCGATCACCCGGCCCTCCACCCGCAGCGGCACGCAAAGTATCTGTTGAGTGGCAAAGCCGGTGATCCAATGAGGGCTGCTCACATCCCCATCGAGGGCATCATTCTCCAGCAACACTTTGTCCTCGCGGACGCACCTGCCCACGGCGCCTTCACCCAACGGAATGCGGATCGGCGCCACGCCGCGCGCCACCTGGGTCCAGAGCTGTCCTTTGGTATCGTCCACCAGCCATAGGCTGCAGTGCTGCGCCTGGGCAAGATCTCGCGCGAAGTCGGCATTGAGGCGCACCAGCTCTTCCAGCTGTTGCTCGCGGCTGATCAGCGACGCATATTCAAAAATGGCTCGCGTGACCCGGTCGGTCGCGCCCGGTCGCGGCCTTGCCGATGTGCCCATGGCGACAAGAGTAATTTACCGTCCGGCCCTACGCCCGGCAAGGCCACAAAGCAGCAGCAAGAGCGATAGACTAAAACCTCATGACCCTGCTGTTGACCCAGATGGCGATCATCCTGTTGATCACGGTTTCCTGCGGCTGGCTGGCGCTCAAAGTCGGCCAGGCGCGCGTTATCGGTGAGATCATCGGCGGAATCCTCATTGGACCGTCGGTCTTCGGGCGCTTTGCGCCTCACCTCTCCGCCAGGATCTTTCCCATTAGTTCCTTCGGCCCGTTCGAAACCCTGTCTACTGTCGGTCTGGTGCTATTCCTCTTCCTGATCGGGATGGAGCTCGATTACCAGCAGCTCTATCGCCAGCGCGTCACCGCGATCGTGGCCAGCGGGATGAGCATCGCATTGCCTTTCGGCATGGGCGCCTTGCTGGCCCATCCCCTGCGCATCCGCTTCGCACCCCATGGAATCGGCAGCATTCCCTTTGTGCTCTTCCTCGGTATCGCCATGAGTATCACTGCCTTCCCGGTGCTGGCCCGCATTCTCGAGGAGCGTAATCTGCAGGGCACTGCCCTGGGTACGACCGCGATTCTCTGCGCGGCTGTCGATGATGTCGTGGCCTGGAGCCTGCTCGCCTTTGCCCTGGCGTTCATCGGCGGTGGCGATGCTCCGTCCTCTCTGCTGCTGCGCCTCACCGGGCTGGTCGTCTACCTTTTTCTCATGCTAGGGGTCATTCGCCCCTTGGCGGCGTACGTTGTGCGGCGGCGTACGAAGCCCGAACTGACCCTGGAATTATTGGGTGTGGTCGTAGCTGGGGCGCTGCTTTCCGCGGCTGCCACGGACAAAATCGGTGTTCACCCGCTGTTCGGGGCTTTTCTCGCTGGAGTCTGCTTCCCCCGCGTTCCCCACTGGCAGCTTGCCCTGCGCGAGCGCCTCGACATGCTGATCTCGGTGCTCTTGCTGCCGCTCTTCTTTGCCCTCACCGGCATGCGGACCCGGCTGGATCTGCTGAACGATACCGCCATGTGGCTTTGGGCGGCGCTCGTCCTGCTAGCTGCTGTTTTTGGCAAAATGGGCGGCGCCGCACTAGCCGCCCGCTGGACTGGGCAATCCTGGAGAGATGCCGTTGCCCTGGGAGCGTTGCTCAACACCCGCGGCCTGGTGGAGCTGATCGTACTCAATATTGCTTATTCCGTAGGCGCTTTTACCCCTACGCTCTTTACCATGCTGGTGGTTATGGCGCTGGTTACAACCATGCTCACCACGCCGATCCTTAGCTTGCTCGGTATCCGCGGCACCGCGAAGAAGCAGCCGGGTTCGGTGCCGGTTTCTGTGAGTTAGGTGCCAAACAAGGCTGCGAAAAAACTCGTGAGAAGATGCAAATTCCCTTTAGGGTTGGGTGTGGGCCACCCCTGTCCCTGGCAAGGAAGATGGCTTCACGCCAACCCTGCAAAAAAACTAGAGCCGCTGGCCGGTAGTGACCGGCGCAATTCCAGCCTGGCTGGCCGCCATCGCTCCGATTATCGGTAGCTGGAAAGTCTTGCCCTGGTAGGCGGAATACATCAGGTAAACCCAGATGCAGAATCCGCCGACCGTGACCAGAAGGTTGATGGGCAGCTGGATGATGAAGAACAAGCCGTGCGAAATGGCACCCAGCATCAGCCCCACGATCATCCACACAATCCAGAAAGCGATCCACGCCAGGTTGAAGAAGATCGACTGGAAAGCATGAAAGCGAACAAAGCGGTCGGCCTTGAAAGGGTCGATCACCAGGAACAGAATTCCCGTGATGGCACCCACCAGGTAGGCTAGCGCTCCGGCAACATTGGGGGTAAGGCCGGACCCGGCTGCGGCTGCGGGCAGGGGAGGGGGCATTGCGCTCGGCATGGGACCGGGTACTGGCCCCGGCATCGCGCCAGGAGCCGCGCTGGATGCTGCCACGCCCTGGCTAGCTCCGCATGCAGTGCAAGTCGGACTCCCGTCAGGCAAGCTGGTTCCACAGGTTTGGCAAAAGCTCATGGTCTTTCTCTCCTTGACTTTCTATGGCAGGGGGCTGGCGGCACGCTCTTGTTGCCATGGGCAAGCAGTGTACACGATGCCGGTGGCACTGTCTCGCCCTCTGTGCAGCACCCTGGTGCCGTTGGATCATGGGTAACTTCCCAGTTAACCCTGGCTCACTTCTAAACGCTCTGATCACAAATGCCACAGTAAGGATCCCATTAGCGGCGAACCCCGGATTTCTGTGGAAGCAGTGACGTCGCGTGCTCCATGCGGTTTTCTTCGAAGAAAACCCCCCACGCTACTCTCTCTGGTGCCGCGTGCCGGAAATCCGGGAAGCACGATAGCATTCGTGTTGGATGATCCCTTTTTTGATCGGACGATGGTCTCTCAACTTCACTTTGCCGGAGCAGAAAACGGGTCCTGTCCGTGAGAACAGAAAAAAGTCAGCTCGGCTGGCCATCCTGCGGACACTCATACCTTTACTTGCGTGGATGAGTGTTGGCGCCCAGCAGGCGGTCACCGGGAACGGTGGCTGGGGAGGGGTGCTGCGCAACAGCGTGGGTATTCCGCTTAGCGGGGCCACCGTCGAGCTCATTGCGAAGGGGCATAAAGCCACTTCCGTCACCGGACCCAATGGCAGCTTCTCTTTCGACCAGCTCCCGCCCATCCGCTATGCGCTTTTCGTCACCCTGGACGGCCATCGCGTGGCTTCTTCGGAGGCCATCGATCTGGGTTCCACGGGGGGAGCGCGCGAGGTCGTCGTCACGCTTAACGACCAGGGAGCGCTCTCGCTCCGGGCGGCTGCCGCCGAACCGGAAACCACGGGAGGGGTCGCTCTCTCCAGCCACGCCGTCAGCGGCCTTCCACTGAACAAGCGTGACTTCAGCCAATTGCTGCTGTTGGCGGCCGGAACCATGACCGACGCTAATGGGGCCACCAACTTTACCCAGCAATTCGCCATCAATGGCCAGCGCGGCGTGGAAGCCACCTTCGCCATGGACGGAGCCGACATCAGCGACCCGGAAATGGGTGGCTCCACATTCAGTAACTTCAATGTGGACGCGGTGCAGGAGATTCAATCCCAGTCCGGGTGGATGCCGGCGGAAATCGGCCGCGGTGCCGCCGGCTTTACCAATATCGTCACTCGATCCGGAAGCAGCGGCTTTCACGGCTCGTTCTTTGAATTCGTACGCAATTCGGCCTTCGATGCAAGAAACTACTTCGACCACTCTTCGATTGCTAATCCGGGCCGGCTTCCACCCTTCCGCCGCAACGAGTTCGGCTTCACCAATGGTGGTCCCGTCGTCCTGCCCCACATATACAACGGTGCGGGCAAGACCTTTTACTTCGGCCAGTACCAGGGCTTTCGCCAGGTTCTGGGCACCACCCAGGTATTTCCTGTGCCCACCGAGCAGGAGCGTGCCGGCCAGGACTCCACAGCCTTTCGCGGCGACATTCTGACGGTTCCGGTTAATCCGGGCATTGCGCAAGTGCTCGCGCGCTATCCATTGCCCAACTATCCTCTCGGCGCCTACGGTATCCACACCTACGCCAGCTCATCCCCGGTAGTGACTGATGCGGACCAGTTTTCCGTCCGGCTCGATCATCGCGTCTCTGATCGATCCCAGCTCTTTGCCCGTTTCAACTTCAACAACCTGAACGGGCCCACCACCAACCCCGATCAAACGGTGATCGACCCCGCCTTCGCCATTCGCTACATTGATCGCCAGCGGAACTTTGTCGTTACCTACACCCGCACCGTTTCCCCACGCATGATCTGGGAATCCTCCCTCGGCGCCACTCGCGCAACACCTTCGTTTCCCACCACCGACCTCACCGACCCCGCCGTAAAATTTAATGACGGCTCCTTCGAGCCGTTCAATCAGCCTGGCGGAACCGTCATCAGCGTTTACGGCAATCTCTTCCAGACTCGCCAGAACCTTTCCTTCACCACTCCACACCATGCCTTCAAGTTTGGTGGCGAGGTCCGCCTCAACCGCGACACCACCTACTTCGGCATCAGCCCTGACGGCGAATATGACTTTGGTGGCGGGACCGCCTACTCCCCAGTTGATATTCCCTCACAAAGCGGTATGCATAATATCCGTGTTGGCGATCCGCTGCCCGACACCCTCTCTAGCCTGCTGAGCGGGAGCCCGTTTGTTTACACCGTGGTGGTTGCTCCCCCCTATTTTTCCGGAGGAGCTCACATCGGAGCTGCGGCCATCAACCGGAATGCGTTTGGGTTCTTCGCCCAGGACACCTGGAAGATCTCACCTCGCCTGGTGCTGGACTACGGTTTGCGCTACGAGCTATATACGCCGGTCACCGAGCGCGCAAAAAGGACCTCCGGTATAGCTTTTTCCACTACCCCGATCGGGGTGGCGCAACAATTCGTCATCAATCCACAGCCCGGTTATCGATTCAATCTCGATGGCCTGGGACCGCGGGTTCAACTGGATTGGCTAGCGGGCCACCAGATCCATCTCCGCGCCGCCGGTGCCATTACCACCATCCCGCCCAATCTTTTTCAGGACAATTCGCTCACCGGCTCGAACCCATTCGCCGTCTATCCCCGCCTCACTTCTACTCCAACAGCGCCGATCCCTTACGGGTTCCAGATTACTTCGGGCGAGTTGCCGCGCGCCTACACGCCTGACGGGCAGGATATTTTCGCCCACGGCACCAAAGCTGTTCCTGCGAACACGGTCATGGATCTCAATCGATACCAGCGAGATCTTGCCGCGCTCTCGCCCGCCCACCAGATCACCCCGCTGACGATACTTTGTGTCTACCCGGGCTTCGGCAATGCCTACCTTCAGACCTGGACTCTGGGCCTGGAGCGCCACTTCGGCGATCTGGTCGCTGATGCGACTTACATTGGAACCGCCGCCGTCAAGCTGGCCCGGCAAAGCTTTTTCAATGGCTACCCTGGCGCGGGCCCCAGCTTCGCTCCATACACCCAGTTCGACCAGAAAGGAAACATCGTCGGCGGCTTCGGCACCGAGAACGTCGTGACCAGTACGGCCCATTCCTCCTACCATGCCTTGCAGACCTCGCTGCAGGGGACTGTCGCCCATGGCGGCCCGGGGATCCAGGCCAGCTACACATGGTCCAAGTCGCTCGACGAAACCAGTTCGGTGGTGGGGGGATTTATCACCGGTGGGGCAGGCGCAATCTCCCAGACGTTCCCCCAGAATCCCTTTGACACTCATCCGGAAAAAGGCCCGTCGACCTTCGACATAGCCCACGTGTTCACGCTTAGCCTGGCGCAGGACCTTCATGGGGAAAACGTCCCCTTCCTCAGGCCTCTGGGCAGCCTCGTCACCCGCGGGTGGGAGCTCTTGAGCATCTCCAGTATCAATAGCGGCGCACCGTTCACCGTTTACTCCGGGGTGCAGCAGACGGACGCCGGCACCAACGGGGTGGATCGGCCGGATCAGGTTGGTATCCCGCACCTTTCAACCAGCCGCAAGATTCGGGAAGACTATTTTGGTCTGGGGCCGGACAACGCCTCGTACTTCTCGGTTCCCATCAATGTGCCTGGGGGGACGGGTCCGAACCACGGGCTCTTCGGTACCCTGGGGCGCAACACTTTCCGCGGGCCGGCTTATTACGACTTTGATTTTGCCTTGATCAAGAGCACGCCTTTCGGCCGACGCTCGAGCGGGATAGAGCTGATGGATCTGCAGTTTAGGGCGGAATTCTTCAACCTCTTCAACATAGTCAACATGGGCCTCCCGGCCAACACGCTGCTCGGAGCCGGCTTCGGTGAAATCAGCCGCACGGCTGGCACTTCCCGGCAAATCCAATTCTCATTGAAGCTCATTTATTGAATATTCGACCCGCCAGCGGATCAGGATGGACCCATGGATTGTTGCCGGGGACAGGCTCAGGCCTAAGGAACAATCACTGCCGAGCCACGCTCGGTTTCTTCTTTGACGGCTAACAGAGCCTTGTTTGCGTCTTGCAGGGGAAACACCGTTGCCTGCGGGCGGATTCCGAGTTGGTGAGCGATGGCCAGAAAATCGCGTGCGTCCTGGCGGGTCATGTTGGCGACACTGCGGATCTGCCGCTCGCCCCACAGCAGTTTGTCGTAGTCAAAGGCAGGCATCTGGTCCAGGTGAATCGCGTTAATCGCAACCACTCCGCCTTTACGCAAGGCTGACAGAGCACGGACGACTACCTTTCCACTGGGCGCAAACGTGATCGCACGGTCGAGCTTTACTGGCGGTGTTTCGTCTTCTTTGCCCACCCAGGTCGCACCCATGGAAACAGCCGTCTGGCGGTGGTTCTCGCCCCTGGTGGAGACATAAACCTCACACTTCCACGATTGCAGAACGGTGATGGCCAAACTAGCCGAGCTGCCAAAGCCAAAAAGCCCAACTCGCTCACCCTGCGCAACGCCGGCGACGCGCAGGCTGCGAAAACCAATAATGCCGGCGCACAGCAGGGGAGCGACGTGTACGTCGTCTAAACCCTCGGGCAATGGGAAGGCAAAATCTGCCCGCACCAGGGCATACTCGGCGTAGCCTCCGTTGACCGTGTATCCGGTAAACGTAGGCTGGTCGCATAGATTCTCCATGTTGTGGTGACAGTACCAGCAATCCCCATCGACGCCGCCAATCCAGGAGACGCCGGCACGGCTGCCCAACGGCAACTCCGCGGTTGCGCCACCGGCCACCTCGCCGACGATCTGGTGACCGGGAATGAGGTGCGGTCGAACTGACGGCAGATCTCCTTCCGCGATGTGCAGGTCAGTGCGGCAAACTCCGCAGGCCAGAACACGCAGCAGCACATAACCCGCCTGCGGCTCGGGACGGGGAACCTCCTCTATCTCAAGGAATGGCTCGGGCGCTTTGCGGCCGGGTATAAGGACGGCAGCCTTCATTTTTTGGCGAGCTCCTGGCTGAGCTTGTGGGCGTTGATGGAGTGCTCATGAGCCTGTACCGACAATTCGTGAGCAGTAAGATGATCTCCTTTGCCGTGGGCAATCGCGGCTGCTGAGTGGGCGTGGGCGGCGAGGTTATGGAGTTCTGCGATCCGTTCGTGGGGGCTTTGCGGCATGGTGGTCCTCCTGGCGGTTAGATGTTTAGTCTCCCATCCCGGCGTCCGGTAGCAGTGAGCAATTCGAAACAGCCCGGACAACTTATCCATGCCATGCTTGTGCTGGTGGGTAACCCATGGCTGACAATCGCGATTCTTTGGTTTATCTGGTTGGCGGTGGAATTGCCTCCCTCGCCGCGGCCGCCTTCTTTATTCGCGACGGAGACATCCCCGGCCACAACATAACTATTCTCGAGGAATCGGCCAGGATTGGTGGCAGCCTGGATGCCGCCGGAAACGCCCACGACGGCTACGTCATGCGTGGCGGCCGGATGCTCGAAAGCAAGTATCTCTGCACCTACGATCTCTTTTCCTCGATTCCTACGCTCGATGAGCGCATGACCGTTACCCAGGAAATCTTCGCCTGGAACGAGACCATGAAAACATCGTCCAAGTCCCGTCTCTTCCGCAACGGACACCGGGTCGACGCGCCCAGGTTTGGACTGAGTGAAAAACAGATCCTGACCATCGAGCGCCTGGGAATTGAGCCTGAGGGGATGCTGGGGCGAAGCAGCATCTCCGACCACTTCGATGCGTCGTTTTTTCAGACCGACTTCTGGCTCATGTGGTGTACCACCTTTGCCTTTCAACCCTGGCACAGCGCGGTGGAGTTCAAACGTTATCTGCTGCGCTTTACCCATATGGTCTCCGGCTTTAATACCCTCAGCGGCATCATGCGTACGGTTTACAACCAGTATGACTCGATGATCCGGCCGCTAGAGAAATGGCTGCAGCAACGCGGTGTCAAATTCAGGTTGAACACCCGGGTCACCGCTCTCGATCTGCATCATGACCGGGCCGGCTATACCGTCCGGGGGATCCATTGTGAACAGGACGAACTGGGCGAAGATATCAAGGTCAGGGCCGAGGATAAGGTGCTCGTCACCCTGGGATCCATGACCGAAGCTTCTAGCCTTGGCTCAATGGACGAGGCGGCGCCCCTGAGGGGACAGCCGGATGGCGGTTCCTGGGCTCTTTGGGAGGCGATTGCCGCCTTCCGACACGAGTTCGGCCGCCCCTCCAATTTCACCGGCCGGGTCGCGGAATCGAAGTGGATGTCGTTCACTACCACGCTTCACGACCCAACCTTCTTTGATCGCATTCGGGATCTCACCGGCAATGTTCCAGGAGAAGGCGGCCTGATTACCTTCCCCGAGTCGCGATGGCTGGCCTCGATCGTGCTACCCCACCAGCCGCATTTCATAGGTCAGCCGGAGGACGTGAACGTCTTCTGGGGCTATGGCCTGTTCGTCGATAAGACGGGCGACTTCGTGAAGAAACCGATGGCTGCGTGCAGCGGACGGGAGATCATGACCGAGATCCTGGGCCATCTGCGCTTAGAAGCCGATGTCGGCAGGATACTGGAAACCTGCACCTGCATCCCCTGCATGATGCCTTTTATCACCAGCCAGTTTCTCTGCCGGGCGAAGGACGATCGTCCGCAGGTGGTCCCCCCGGATTCGAAGAATCTGGCCTTCATCGGACAATTCTGCGAACTTGCCGACGATGTTGTTTTCACCGTGGAATATTCAGTTCGCTCGGCGCAAACCGCGGTCTACTCATTGCTCTCGCTTAACCGCACACCGCCCCCGGTGTACAAAGGGCAATACGACCCCCGGGTCCTGTTGAACGCTTTCCTGGCGCTCCATGACATAGACGTCGACAAAGCATTTGCGTCGACCCTTATCTGACTCAATGCGCGCGTTTCTCGAGGTGCTGCTCAAGTGGTATCTCGCGGTGAATGTGCTTCCGCCTTTGCGCCTTCCGAGGCGCTGGACCGGCAGCCTGGACGATTGCGTAATGAAACAGGCTATTGCAGTAGATGCAGCTTGTTCCGTGTATCGGGCTCTGGGTTTCCAGGGTGACCCGGGAGAAGGGTCTCAGGCACTCCGGGCAGGTGAGCACAATGAATGCCCCTCCACAAGCGCTCTGTTCATTCCGCTCCACCCAGATAGGCGCCGGCATGCCGGCATGTTCGTGGAACGGTGGCTGCTCCGGGCTGGTCATGACTGCCACTATCTGCAACAAGGGTCTGAGTCCCGTGCCCTTTTGATAGAAAGCGTCCGCTGCGACGCCGAGCGGCACTCCGTCAGCCACCAGCGCACTGCTCATGGCGATCACCTGGATGGTGGGAAACCGGCGCCGAACCACGGAAAGAAATTCAAACCCCGACATTCCCGGCATATTGAGGTCAGACACGATAATGTCTGGAATTTCCTGCCGGAGCTCCTCCAGGGCGGAGAATCCGTCCGCCGCCGTGCGTACGCCATGTCCAAACGTCCCAAAAACAGCAGACAGGCACGACCTGAGGGCCGAATCATCGTCAACGATTAACAGATTTGCTTTGGTGGTGGGCATCTTGCACCTCGTGCAGAGCATCCTAGGGGCTTTGCAGTAGTGTCCCACCACATTGAGTCCCGACTCTGTTCACTTTTGCTCACCATTGCTGGTTGGCACAAAGTTTTTTTGAGGATTTGGGCAGAACGGGCTTACCGGCTTAACCCGCTTGCGAGACAATTGACAGCTGCATATGAATAAGATCAATCCCAGAGCCGGGCAACTGGCCAACGCCTCTGACCTTGTTGATGTACCGAAGCTAGTCACCGCCTACTATGAGGATCGGCCCGATCCCCAGGTACCCGAGCAGCGGGTTTCCTTCGGCACTTCGGGACACCGCGGTTCCTCCTTTGACCGCGGGTTTAATGAATGGCACATACTGGCTATCACCCAGGCGATTTGCCTGTACCGCCGGCAGCAAAAAATCGATGGTCCCCTATTTATCGGCATCGACACCCACGCGCTTTCCTGTCCGGCCCTGGCCAGTGCCATGGAAGTGCTGGCTGCGAACAACGTTGAGGTGATGCTGGCGGAGAGAACCGACTATACCCCCACTCCCGCAATCTCCCATGCCATCCTCACCTACAACCGTGGCCGCAAAACGGGCTTAGCCGACGGCATCGTGGTCACACCGTCGCACAACCCGCCGGAGTCCGGTGGCTTCAAGTACAACCCCACCCATGGTGGTCCGGCGGGGAGCGAAACTACTTCCTGGATTCAGAACAAGGCGAATGAGTTTCTCACGGCAAAGCTCGATGGCGTCCAACGCGTTTCCCTGGCGAAGGCTCTAACCGCGCCGACCACACACCGACACGACTACATCGCCGCTTACGTAGAGGACCTCGGGAACATTATCGATATGGATGCTATCCGGGCCTCCGGAATCAATCTCGGCGTGAATCCCCTTGGCGGAGCTGGAGTGCATTATTGGGGACCGATCGCCGAACGCTATGGCTTGAATCTCACCCTGGTCAATGATCTGGTCGATCCCACGTTCCGGTTCATGACCCTCGACTGGGATGGCAGGATCCGGATGGATCCGTCCTCCAAGTACGCGATGCAGTCGCTGATCGATTTGAAGGATAAATTCGATGTTGCTGTCGCCTGCGATACCGACCATGACCGGCACGGCATCGTGACCAGGAGCAGGGGATTGCTACCCGCCAATCATTATCTTGCGGTTTGCATCCACTATCTCTTCGGGCATCGCCCCAAGTGGGGCAAACAAGTCGCGGTGGGCAAGACTGCCGTCAGCAGCAGTATGATCGACCGGGTAACTGGGGGGCTGGGCAGAGAGCTTTTCGAAGTCCCGGTAGGTTTCAAGTATTTCGTTGACGGTCTGCTGGAAGGCAAGCTGGGGTTTGTTGGTGAAGAAAGCGCCGGCTCCTCGTTTCTGCGTCGTGACGGTACCGTGTGGACGACCGACAAGGACGGCATGATCGCTGCGCTGCTGGCCGCGGAGATTACCGCAACCATGAAAAAAGATCCAGGCGAAATTTACCATGACCTCACCCAGCAGTTTGGTGATCCGTTGTATGACCGCACGGACGCCAACGCTACCACGCAGCAGAAGGCGATTCTGGCGAAGCTGAGCAAAGAAAGTATCCAGACTCCGACGCTCGCGGGGGAGAAGATCCAGACTATCCTCACCCACGCGCCCGGCGACGGCCAGGCGATCGGTGGGGTAAAGGTGATTGCCGAGAATGGTTGGTTCGCGGCCCGTCCCTCGGGTACGGAAGAAATCTACAAGATCTATGCCGAAAGCTTTCGCAGCCAACAGCACCTGCAGCAGATTGAGGCGGAAGCCGAAACCATCGTGGGCCAGGCGCTTACCGCAGCGGTCGTACAGAAGGCATAGACTTGCGTTCGCCTCACTAAAAGGCGAACAGCCTTTGTGCGGTGAGGCCGCGTATCCTGGCTCGCTCGGGCTCCGGCGCAAAGTCAAACATCAGGTCAAACAATTGCACCGCTTGTTGAAACTCCGCCATATTTCCGCCCAATTCTCCCCAAATGATTTTGTCAGCGCCGAAGGCCTCGTAAACTCGCTTCACCAGTGGCTTGGCATCCGGATGGGGAAAGGGTTCCTTCGATGCGGACGCCACGCCGGTAGAGGAGAATTTCATGTAGACGCGCGGGTGGCCGGCCAGCTTGAGAACCTGTTCATATTCCTCAGGCGTCCCCTGTCCGGGCCGAGCCAGGTGATCGAGAATAACGGGTGTGTCGCGAAATTTGGCCGCGAGTTCGCCGATTGGCACTGCGTAGCGCGGAATGCAATGGATCTGGATAGCCAGCCCTAGTTCGTGCGCTGCACGCCAGGTCACCGCCATCTGAGGATCTTCAAGACTGCGGTCCCGGATTAACCCAGTTGTCGTGGAAGGGGTTCCCGCCGGGTGAATCTCATGGATTCTTAGCGCCACAATCCGTCCCGGATTTCTTCGCACCAGTGCTTGCATTCGCTTCGGAGTTTCCGGATCGATGGGATCGAAGAGACAGGTACCTTTAAAGAAGCCCGGCGAAGGTTCGTGAGCTAAACAATATTCCAAATAGCGGTGATCATCCTGGTAAGGCTCCGGGTGCACGATGACCGCGTGATTGATCTGCGCCACCCGGGCGAACTTCACATACTCCTCCACCGGCGCTGTGCGGGGCTTGTAGGATGCGCTGTTATACGGAAACCTGGCTGGATCGCCGGCGAACAGATGGATATGTGACTCGATCAGTGTGCCCTGGGGACGCCATGGCGGGGAGGATGCGTCCGCTAGAGCGGTTGCCATCCGCTCAATCCCCTGAGGCTGCGCGGCCCATGCATACGCGATTGCTCCCACTATCCACTCTCGTCGGGAAATCATGGGTCTCATTAGAATCCGAATTGCCGGCCGAATCAAAGCATTCGCTAAGTGTGAACCCAGTAGTATTGGTTTTATCTTCAGAAGGGCTACGGAACAGATGATGGAGCAATCACGGGGAGTCGTCGGTCGCCACGCCGTGAGGTTGGCGGCCTCTCTAGTCGTCGCTTTTTATGCGTCATCAGGCGTTGCGGCCCCACGGCTTACGATTCAGGTGAAGGACTACGCGACAATGCCGATCACCGATGTGGCGGCCGGTAAAGGGATGAACTCTGTTTATCTCTCAAGGGTGAATTTCCTCCGTGAAGAGCCCGGAAGAAACAGGGGTAGACTTTTCGTCAACGATTTGAATGGACCGTTGTACATCCTTAACAAGAAGAGCAGGGCCTTTACTACTTATTTGAATTTCAACGGGAACAACGGGCAGGCTGGGTTGTTCCACAGACTGACTACAGCGCGGGGCTACGCCAATGGGTTCATCAATTTCATTTTCGACCCCGACTACGCGCACAACGGCAAATTCTATACCATCCACCTCGAGGACCCTGCGCTACCAGGTTCTCCTCTTCCCGACAACACGAATTTTCCTGGGTTGCATACCGAAGGCTATACGATAACGCCGGCGATTCCAACGCCCGGGCCGACGCAACGCGAGGCTGTGGTCATTGAATGGACGGATACAAACACGGCAAATGCGACCTTCGAGGGCACAGCACGGGAAGTGCTGCGGGTACAACTCAACAGCGACTCACATCCAATGGGGGGCCTCATATTCAACCCCAGCGCAAAGCCGGGCACGCCGGATTGGCGAGTTCTGTACATTGCGTGCGGAGATGGCAGATCCGGCGAATCTTCGAATCCTGCCATAAGGCAGAATCCGCAGCGTCTGGATACTTTAGTGGGGAAGATCCTGCGCATCATTCCAGATCTCAACCAACATGAAGACTCCAGTACCATCAGCGACAATGGCCGGTATCGTATACCAGGCGACAATCCGTTCGTTTCTGTGCCGGGTGCGCGTAAAGAGATCTGGGCCTACGGTCTACGAAATCCCAATCGGCTGAGCTGGTATTTCGATCCGGCGAATCCCAGCAAGAACACTTTGTTTGCGACGGTGGTGGGGCTACATACCTGGGAGACGATTGACATCATCCATAAGGGCGCGAACTATGGTTATTCCTTGCGAGAAGGGAATGAACAGCTGAATGCGGACAACAACACAAGTAGGCTGCCTGAGGTAGATAAGATCCCGATTCGGGTTGACGCAACCACAACTGTGGGAATGGTGACGCCGACTTACCCGGTGGTACAGTACGGCCATGTTAAAAGTGGTGGCGATGCCATCACCAGTGGTTACGTTTATCGCGGCAAGATAGCGGTACTCCACGGGAAGTATATTTTCGGCGACATAACTACCGGCCGCATCTGGTATGTCAATTATGACGATATGTTGGCCGCAGACGACGGTGATCCCAGCACGATGGCTGCAATGCACGAAGTCCAAATTGTGTGGGATAAGCCGGGAGGCGGAAATGAGCAGTACAGTACGATGGCGCCGGTCACCGAGATTGCTTATCATGCCCGCGGAGGTACGGCGGCGGGTCTACCCGGCCAGGCCGTCATTTCCGGAGGCCGCTCCGATATTCGCTTCTGCGTGGACGGAGAAGGCGAACTGTACATCTTAAGCAAGAGTGACGGTATGATCCGAAAGGTGATCGGAGCCACAAGTAAGTAGCGGGTCAGGGAGGAACACTATGAACCGAAGAGAATTCATCGCATCCACCGGTGCGGCAGCAGGATTAGTAGCCGCGAATGGCTTCGCCTCCCCGCCCGCACCCAAACCTGCTCCAGCCAAACGCGCGCTCATGAAGGTTGGGGATCAGACTGCTCCCACCAACGAAACGCATCTGAAATACCTGGCGCGCTACAGCGTGCAGAATATCTGCGGTTACCCGCAGATTGATGGAGACCGCTTGTACGCTACCGTCGAAGAGCTCAATCGCATGGTCGACCTGGCTGGTAAATGCGGCATCAGCATCGACTGCACGGCGCCTCCATTTCTGGAGTCCAGTCACATCGATAAAGAAAAGCATCCAGCAATCATGCTGGCGCAAAGTCCGGAACGGGACCGGGACATCGAATCCCTGCAAACCATGATCAAAAACTGCGCCCAGGCGGGCATCCCCTCGATTAAATACAACATGAGTATCCTGGGCGTGGTGCGCAGCGGCCGCACGCCAGGCCGAGGGGATGCCATGTACAGCACCTGGAAACTTTCTGAAGCCCATCCCGAAACGCCGCTTACCAGGGCCGGTCACGTGGATGCCGACATGTTCTGGGAGCGGATTACCTATTTCCTCGACCGGGTGATTCCGGTTGCCAATGAGTACAAGATTCGCATGGCCTGTCATCCACACGATCCCGGCATGCCGCCCGAAGGCTATCAGGGGGTGAACCGGGTACTGGGGACCGTCGACGGCCTCAAAAAGTTCATCACCATCCGGGAGAGTCCTTATCACGGCCTGAATTTCTGCCAGGGGACAGTCTCTGAAATGCTCCAGAATCCCAGCGTGGAGATCTACGACGTGATCCGCTATTTTGGTTCACGCAACAAGATCTTCAACGTGCATTTCCGCAATATTCGTGGCCATCGTAACGATTTTTTAGAGGTTTATCCCGACGAGGGGGACGTTAACTTCGTAAAAGCGATTCAGGTATACAAAGAGGTCGGCTATCCCTATATGCTGATGCCGGACCATGTTCCACTGGCGCCCAACGACCCTAACGGTTTGCAGTCGTTTGCTTTTTGCTACGGCTACATCCGCGCGTTGATTCAGTCAGTGGATTCCATGTGTTGAGAAGGGGAGACCAACAGTGCCGACCGCCCGTTACGCCTTGCTTCTGCTGTCCATTCTTCTGGTTCAACCCGTTCTTCATGGGGCAGCGACAGTGAAGGACGGCTTCTTTACCACTAGCGATGGGGTCAGGCTCCACTACCTGGAGAGTGGCGCAGGTCCCACCATCCTGTTCGTCCCCGGCTGGACCATGCCGGCGGAAATATGGCAGCCCCAGATCGAATATTTCAGCAAAAGCTATCACGTAGTTGCGGTGGATCCGCGTTCGCAGGGAGCATCCGACAAGCCTGCGGAGGGAAACTATCCCGGCAGGCGCGCGCAGGATTATAAGGAGCTGATCGATCATCTGGGCGGGTCGCCGGTGGCCCTGGTGGGCTGGTCGCTGGCCGTGCATGAGGCGTTGACTTATGTCGAGATGTTCGGGACTTACAAGTTGAACGCCCTGGTGCTGGTGGATCTGAACGTATACACTCCTTCGACCCAGGAAGAACGTGATAGCCGCTACGACATGCTGCATAATTTTCAGGCGGACCGGAAGCAGTTCGCTCACACCTTTGTCCGCGGCATGTATCACAAACCGCAGCCGGAGCCATATCTGGAAAGTGTTACCGCGGCTTCGCTCAAGACCCCGACTAACTCGGCGGTTGCCATGCTGGCCGAACTTGCGGTGAAGAATGACCTCCGCCCTGCGCTGCCAAAAATCAAGATTCCGGTCCTGGCCGCGATGACAGAGAACAATCGTTCCTCCGCCGAACTCATCACCGCTACCGTGCCCGGCTCGCAAGCGGAAGTATTCACAGATGCCGGCCATTGCCTGTTCGTCGATGATGCGGTCAGATTTAACACCGTGCTTGAGACCTTTCTTAAGAAGGCATCACAATGAAGACGATGGATCCCAGCGAGATGGCGAAGCGAGTTGGGGAGGGCCTGCTTTCCTTTCCTGTCACTCATTTTGACGCGAACCTGGAGTGGGAGCCCAAGCCGTACCAGGAGCACATCGCCTGGCTGCTCTCGCACAAGCCCGCTGGCTTGTTCGCTGCGGGCGGTACAGGCGAGTTCTTCTCCCTCACCCCCACCGAGTTCGCCGCAGTGGTTCACGCCGCGGTTGCCCAAACGGCCGGCCAAGCGCCGGTTATCGCTGGTTGTGGCTACGGGACGGCTATGGCCAAAGAACTCGCCAGGGCGGCAGAGAAAGCGGGTGCCGATGGAATCCTGCTCCTGCCACCGTATCTGGTGAACGCGGAGCAGTCGGGCCTGGGGGCTCATGTGGAGGCGGTATGCGCTTCGACCAAGCTAGGCGTGATCATGTACAACCGCGACAACGCCGTCCTCGACGAGCCAACCCTCGAGCGGCTCTGTCATCGCTGCCCAAATCTGGTGGGCTTCAAAGATGGTGTGGGCGACATTGAGCGGATGACGCGGATCTACGCCAGGATGGGAGACCGCCTCACCTATATTGGCGGCCTGCCCACGGCCGAGACCTTCGCGCTTCCTTATCTCGAGATGGGCGTCACGACCTACTCCTCCGCCATCTTCAATTTCCTGCCCAACCTCGCGCTCGAGTTCTACGCCGCTGTGCGCAGGCGGGATCATGCCATGGTCTTCGCCCGCTTGCGGGAGTTTGTCCTGCCTTACATCGAAATTCGAAACCGCCGCAAAGGATATGCCGTCTCCATTGTCAAAGCAGGGATGAAAGCCGTAGGCCGCTCTGCGGGCCCCGTACGCCCGCCATTGACTGACTTAACGGAAGCCGAGCTGCACGAATTGACAAAGCTGATTTCGGGACGGTCTTGACCAGCAAGACTCATGTTCGCTATCTGATCATCTCCATTCTCTTCGCCGTAAGCTGTTTCAGTTATGGCGACCGGGTCGCTATATCGATTGCGGGAACGGCAATGTCCAAAGACATTCTTTTGGACCCGGTGAAGATGGGCTATCTTTTCTCCGGTTTCAGTTGGGCCTATGTTCTTGGTCAGCTGCCATCCGGGGCATTGCTGGACCGCTTTGGATCGAAGCTGGTCTACGGCACCGGAATCGTGGTGTGGTCGGTCTGCTCCCTGCTCACCGGCTTTGCCGGGTATCTTGCCGCGGCGGCCGCTTTTACCGTGATCCTCCTGCTGCGGCTGATCGCGGGTTTTGCCCAGGCCCCCGTTTTTCCTGGAAATGGCCGCATCGTAGCCTCCTGGTTTCCTGCTAACGAGCGGGGCCGTGCTTCCGCGATTTTCAATTCTTCACAGTACTTTGCGCTGATGATCTTCGCTCCCATCCTGGGATGGATCGCCCACTCGACCGGCTGGAGGAGTTGCTTTTGGTTCATGGGAGCACTCGGCTTCGTCTTTGCAATAATTTGGATAAAGAACATCTACGGGGTCCAGGTTCACCCTCGCATCTCTGCTGCGGAGATTGACTACATCGAGCAGGGCGGCGGCCTGGTCAATGCCGATCGGGTGACCAGGGTCAAGGTAAGCCTGCTTACCTGGGCTGCGGTCAAGGAGCTATTGAGCCATCGCATGCTGGTCGGTATCTACCTGGGCCAATACTGCATCACCACCTTGACCTGGTTTTTCCTGACCTGGTTCCCCATCTATCTTGCCCAGGCGCGGCACCTCTCAATTATGAAAGTCGGCTTTGCAGCGGCGCTGCCGGCGCTTTGCGGGGGAACGGGCGGAATCCTCGGCGGGGTGGTTTCTGATAGGTTGCTGCGCGCGGGGCACTCGCTGAGTTTCGCGCGCAAGACGCCTATTATGGCCGGTATGTTGCTGTCCGTGACCATGATTGGATGTAATTATGCCCCGGCCCAGGCGGTGATGCTGTTGCTGATGTCGCTCTCGTTTTTTGGAAAAGGATTCGGCTCTCTGGGTTGGACGGTCATCTCGGACACCTCTCCCAAAGACATGGTCGGCCTGAACGGAGCGCTCTTCAACCTGATTGGAAATCTGGCCGGGATAACGACGCCTATCATCATCGGGTATCTGGTGAAGAAGACCGGGTCCTTTGATGATGTGCTCATTTTTGTGGGTGCAACCGCGCTATGCGCCATCCTGAGTTACGGTCCGATCGCCGGCGAAATCAAGCGCCTCGACCTTAGGCTTCCCGCTGGCGTTTGAGTTAGTCGCGGCAAGGGCGTGCTGGGTTGGCTTGTAAAGCACCCAGGAGTGACCAGTCTGCGTAAAAATCCGCGGAGAGAAACAGCAGGTCCCTGCTGTTTCTCTCCGCCACGCACGCACGGTCTAAAACTTGTTCCATAGGTACTGGTTGTAAACGTCGTGGTGATACTGCACTTCGGGCGCTTTCACAAAGGTGCCCAGCAGGCGAGGGCAGCGATCGGCGGAGGCTTTCTTCAATTCCGCGTACCGCTCTTTGACGTCGGCTCCCAACAGGGTGTCAGTCCATTTCGCTGCATGGAAGTTGTCGAGTGCGGTATAGATGTTGTCGGGCAGAAAGCGCTTGGCCTGACGAAGGTTTTCGATCTTCGCAGTTTCCCCCTCGATGCCCGTCTTAAATACCGAATAGAGGACCAGGTAAGGGTTGGCGTCGGGGCTGACCGACCGAACTTCCACACGCATGCTCTTGGCGTTGCCAATAGGAATGCGCACCATAGATCCGCGGTCGATGGCCGAAGCTATAAGCTGGTTGGGAGCTTCGAAGTGGGGGTCAAGACGGCGGTAGGCGTTGACACTGGCATTCAGCAGCAGGCAGATATCATTGCCATGGGTAAGAATGCGATCGATGAATTCCCAGCCCAGCTTGCTGAGCTTCTCTTCACCGTTCTCGTCCCAAAACAGATTCTTGCCCTTCTCGCTGATAGACACGTTGGTGTGCATGCCGCTGCCATTGACCCCGACCACGGGTTTAGGCAGAAATGAGGCGGTAAGCCCCATTTTTGTTGCCACCTCGCGGCAGATGAGCTTGTAAAGCTGGATCTGATCTGCGGCGGTTACCACATCGCTATAGCCGTAGTTGATCTCAAACTGAGAGGGCGCGACTTCGGGGTGATCCTTCTCGTTTTCGAAGCCCATGGCTCGCTGTACTTCGGCGCTGGTATCGATGAAGGTGCGCAGGGGGTCGCCCGGGAGAGAGTGATAGTAGCCGCCGGTGTTGACGTATTCGAAGCTCTGCGTCTCGTGATAGTGGCGCTCCGCATCGGTGCCCTTGAAGAGAAACCCTTCAATTTCGTTGGCTGCGTTCAGGGTGTAACCCTTCTGCTCGTAAAGTCCATTGGCGTAGTTCTTGAGTACCCCGCGGATGTCGGCGGGAAAGGGCTTGCCGTCCTTCGCGATCACGTCGCCAAAGACCAGCACTTTGCCCGGGCCGAAGAAGTCGGACGGCACCCAATAGAAAGATCCCCAGTCAATTCCCAGGCGAAGGTCGCTCTCTCTCTGCGCGGTAAAGCCGCGGATCGAACTGCCATCGAAGGTGAGATTGTCGTCGCTCTTGATCATGAACTTCTTGTCGTAGTCCAGCATGTGCAGCCGGCCTTCGAGGTCGCTGAAGAGCACGGTTACGGCCTTGATGCGCTTTTCGTCGGCGAGATATTTCAGCCGCTCCTCGCGGATCGTCTCCGCCGGGACGTGGCGCTTGCGCTGGTCCTTTGCCTCGAGGTTGCGCTCCTCCAGTTCGGCATAAGGAATCTCAATGAAGTTGCGAAGTCCGTCTGACATGGTTCTCCTTAGGGAATCGTGTTCCCGGCAAATAGTTTGTACTCGAAAAAGCGTAAAGAAACCATCAAGATACGTTTCCTAGCCTCGCCAAAGCGCGATGATGATGCCACCGGTGGCGATGAGCGTCCCGCCTACGTAGATGGGCGTGGTGGGCGCCTGGTTGAATCGGACCTTAGCCAGCACCTGCGCCACCAGGAAAAACAGCACTACGTAGATGCCGAGCAGCTTGCCAAAATCCCAATGGGGAATATTGACGGTGAACCCATAAAGTGCGAGGACGACCGCGCCAGAGACGAAAAAAAACCCGCGCGCCGTGCCCGCAGAGCGATAGATACCGCTCTGAAACAGAGAATCTCCGAAAGCTTCCAGAAAGGCGGCAAGTGTTAGCAAAGCGAAGGCGCCCCCAGGATGCGCGACTACGCTGTCCAGTAAGTTCTTCACCGCATACTGCTCCTTCTCCGGAGCCGGGGAACGCACAGAGTGCCTTTAGAGCACATCCTCTCCACGCTCCTCGTTGCGTATCCGGACTGCCTCGTCTACCCGCGTCACAAAGATCTTTCCATCGCCGATCTTGCCCGTTTTTGCCGCCTTAACGATTGCCTGGAGCACCTTCTCGACCACCTCGTCCGACACCACCAACTCCAGCTTCACCTTGGGTAACAAATCCACTGAATACTCCCGCCCGCGGTAAAGCTCCGTATGGCCCTTTTGCCGCCCATGACCGCGCACGTCAGTGATCGTCATTCCAGAAATGCCAATCTCAATCAGCGCATCTTTCACACCATCCAGCTTTGACGGCTGTATTACTGCTTCTATCTTCTGCATTGCTGTCCTTCCTGATCTCTTACCTATTGATCGCGAAAAGCCCCATGCATGGAGGCCGGGTACTAGGTGCCGAAGTCGTATCCTTCTTCGTCGTGCTGTGACAAGTCGAGTCCGGTGCGTTCGTCCTCCTCACTTACCCGAAGCCCGAGCACCTTATCCACAATAAACAGGATCGCCAGCGTGCCCACAATTGAGAGACACCAGGCAATCGCCACGCCAATCGCCTGGTTCAGGAGCTGTCCCCCATTGCCTTCGAGCAGACCGGTTGCTTTTCCGGCCCCGAAAATCGGATTGATTGCGCTACTGGCAAAAACCCCCGTCAGCAATGCCCCAACCGTCCCCCCGGCGCCGTGGACGCCGAACGCATCGAGGGAATCGTCATATCCGAATGCCGACTTAACCTTCACCACCATCAGGTAACAGACTACCCCGGCGATCAGACCGATCCACAAAGCGGACATGGGGGTTACAAAGCCGGAAGCCGGCGTGATCGCCACCAGACCCGCGACCGCTCCCGAGATCGCACCCAATGCTGTGCAACGTCCGTTCCTCAGCCACTCCGCCGCACTCCATCCGATGGCCGCAGCGGCGGCTCCAAAATGGGTAGCAACAAATGCCGATGTCGCCAATGTGCCCGCGCTCAGAGCCGAGCCGGCATTGAATCCAAACCATCCCACCCACAACAGGCATGCCCCGACAAAGCTTAGTACTACCGAATGCGGCGCCATGGACTCCTGAGGGTATCCCAGGCGCTTGCCCAGGTATAAGGCTGTCATCAGCGCTGACACCCCCGACGTCACATGCACCACGGTGCCTCCGGCAAAATCCAGGCAAGGGAACCGTCCGCCAAGGGAAGCGTTTAACAACCCGCCTTTGCCCCAAACCATATGGGCCATCGGACTGTACACACAAATGGCCCACAGCACCATAAATAAAAGCATGGCCGAGAACTTCATTCGCTCCGCGAACGCCCCGGTGATCAGCGCCGGGGTAATGATGGCAAACATCAATTGGAACACCATAAACGTCTGCAGTGGTATGGTTGCCGCGTATTTGACATCTGGCGCCAACCCAACCCCGCGCAAGAAGACATTGTGCAGGCCGCCGATAAACGCGCTCCCCTCGCCGAACGCCAGCGAATATGTAACCAGCGCCCACAAGACGGTGATTACCGCCATCATGGCGAACGTCTGCATCATCGTCCCCAGGATGTTCTTTCTGCGCACCAGGCCGCCATAAAACAATGCCAGCCCGGGCCCACTCATCAATAAAACCAGCGCCGAACTCACCAGCATCCATGCGTTATCGCCAGCGCTCTGCGCCGCCGCAATCGCCGCCGTCTGGGCGGCAGAGCTCTTTTCCAGCGCCGCCAGGCGGTCCGCCGTTGCCGTATCCGCCTGGCCCAAAGGCTGCGCCGTGGCTAGTCCCCCCGTGGACCACGCCGCTGCCAGCAGCACGATGACACGAACCAGCACACCTATCCGACCGAAGCGTCTCATCAATCCGTCACCCCTCCGTCAGGCCCAGAGGAAATCGACCCCTCCAAAAGCAGCCTTATTCTTCTGTCTGTTCGCTTACTTTACACAAGATGGCGGCCTAGCTAAAGCTCTTTAGGGCAGCTGCTCCTACAAAGAGGGCGGTGAGCTCCCTGGGGCGGTAGTCCAGCCGGCTCTCGCGGGCTGGTGCTTGGACCCTCCCCAGAAAATTCCTAGCTAAGAAATTATGCGGCACCCATATCTCGCGTTTTTCGCGAGATGTGGGAAAGGCTGCTGCTTGGGTCGCAGGCTCCGGCGACGGTTGGAAGCCAAGGTCCGTATTTCCCACATCTCGCGAAGAGCGCGAGATATGGGGCACCCACAATTTCTTCGTAATGGAGGGAGCTAGTTCTTCTCTGGTTTCTTACGCAGACTCGGTAGGCTGGGCCCGGACTCTGCTCAGCCCCCAGCAAGACGCCCGATCCTGGGCGACGCATGATCAACTCAGTAATCGACTGTGACCAGCGCATCCTCCGGATAGGCCACCATGCCAAACTCGGGCACGTCGAGTCCCTGTTCTTCCGCCTCAGTAGTCACCCGCATCGGTTTTATTTTGTTCACGACCGTGAAGACGAGGAATGTCGCTCCGAAGGCCCACACGGCGCACAGGGTTGCTCCTCCGAGTTGCATCCAGAATTGGCGTATGTCCCCATGCAGAAGGCCGGTCACGCCCTGGCCGGCATGGCCGAGATAACTGGCGGCGCCAACGCCGTTCCATCCGCTTCCATAGGTCCCGTCGGCAAAGATCCCTACAGACACTGCGCCCAGCCAACCACACAGACCATGGACCGAAATGGCTCCGCACGGGTCGTCGATCTTAGCTACACGATCAAAGAAGAGGACCCCACCGCATACCAGGGCGCCGGCAAGCACACCGATGATGACCGCGGATGTGGGTGACACGAAGGCACATGGAGCGGTAATCGCAACCAGCCCTGCAAGCATCCCATTGCAGGCCATCGTGATATCAGGTTTACCGAAGAGGGCGTACCACAACAGCATCGCTGCCGCTGAGCCGGCAACGGCTGACAGATTCGTATTGACGGCAACCACCGATATCCGCAGATCAGTCGCACCCAAGGTCGATCCGGGATTGAATCCCATCCACCCAAACAGAAGAATGAACGTGCCGGTGACGACATAGACGATGTTGTGCGCGGGGAAAGCTCGTGGCTTGCCGTCCTTACCGTACTTCCCGAGACGTGGACCGAGGATCACCGCGAGTGCCATGGCGCAGAACCCACCTACTGCATGGACCACAGTCGACCCAGCGAAATCGACATAGCCGTGGCCAAGATGCCAGGTAGAGCCCAGCTGAGACATCCAGCCCCCGCCCCAGACCCAGCATCCAAAAACGGGATATAGGAACGCGCCAATGAAAAGCTCACAGAGAAGAAACGCCCAAAACGTGATTCTCTCGCAAATAGCGCCAACGATGATGTAGCCGGCGGTCTCCATGAACACGACCTGGAAGAGGGTTAGAACATTGCTTCCGGCGTCGTAGGCCGGGCCGGCAAGAAAGAAGCCTCTGCCGCCCAACCATCCCCACGAGCCACTTCCGATCAGGAAATGGTTCAGTGTAGGAGTCCCTCCTATGTTGCCAGGCGCTGAGTTGACGGCCATGGCTCCGAACTGAAAGGCGTATCCCACCGCGTAGTAGGCGAGAAAGGCAAAGACGTATGCAGCAAAATTCAGCATCATCAGATGCGCTGCGTTCTTCTTTCGCACCAGGCCACAGGTCAGCAGCGCGAACCCGGCTTGCATAAAGAGGACCAGGTACCCGGTATTAAGGGTCCACGCGAAGTTTGTCCCGATCCGCAAATGGCCCACGCCGTCAGCGAGCTTGGTGGCGAGCGGCTCTTTGGCCGCTTGCGCCTGGTACTCGTCGTAGCTCTTCTTTGCTGCCTCATAGTCAGGAGCCGTCTTGTCCGTAGGTTCGGCCACGACAAAGGGATTCCCGGCAGCGTCGGTCACCGACGTCCTGTCTCCGGTGGCGATGCCTGCGGGGTCAGGCTTGGGTCCCTGGGCGAAACATATTTGCGCTGACCCGCAAATACCAACGATGAACAGCGCAATCAGGAGAGTCACGACACTTGCAAAGCGCCGCTCGGCGCGGCGTACGGCCTTTTCCGTCATACTCTTTTCTCCCTCTTAACGTTCTGAATGCTTATCCCTTTTCTGGCAGTCCCGAAGCGAACTGCACGCCTGCTTAGATTGCCGCGTCCCCGTGTTCTCCATTTCGTATGCGGACCACCTCGTCGACCGGAGTGACAAAGATCTTGCCGTCGCCCATCTTTCCTGTGCGTGCTCCTTGACCGATGGCCTCAAGAATGGAGGCGACACGAGCGTCTGCGGCCAGGATGGTGACCATGATTTTCGGGAGGAAGTCTACCGAATACTCGGTACCCCGATAGACCTCGGTATGCCCTTTTTGCCGTCCAAAACCTCTAACTTCAGAAACCGTCATTCCCTCAACGCCGATGCTCACAAGGCTATCCTTGACGGCGTCCAGGCAGTTTGGCCTGATGATCGCGTCGATGCGCTTCATTTGAGTACCTTCTTTAAGTAAATCTGTCTGCAGGTTTTATAAAGATAGAGCAATGCCACCCGGGGCGCTAGCAAAAAAAACTGGTCTAACTGTCCGCTGTTATTGTGACGATTCTTTATGTGATCTTTATTCGTTGTGCGCTATCCTCACTCCACTTCTGGACCATCGTGTCCACGCGGAGCTGCAAATGCCGGAACTTAGAAATGATAGATAAGATCACCGGCCAGGGTAAGTTGGCTCTTCTTGGTGGGAGCACCGCTGACGCCGCCAACTGACGGCGAGTCATACGCCGGTACATCATACGCATGTTCGTAGCGCAACTCCGGCCGAAAGGTAACCGTACTTCCCAGCCAAAAGTTGAACCCTACCAGATTCTCGGTGTATCGGGTCTTATTTCCTGTGCGTTGGCCCCTAAGATCATCCACGTATTCGTTGCGGATGTTCAACGAGCTATGGTGATGATTGAATTCGTGCTCGACGTAATTGACGATGGCGTAGTCCGGGGCGAAACAATGTGTTGCCAGCGGATTACATTGTGCCCCGTTGGCTCCAGTGATGAGCGAGGGGCCGGTGATTTCACCAGCGTTCGCACCAATATTCGCGTTGGAGCCATAGCTGATGCACGGACTCAACCCGTAACATAAGTTTGGAACGTCTTTCTCGTATTGATACCATGCCTCTGTATCTGTATGCCAGGTCGCGTTGATCTTGTGATAGTAAGTCAGATAGTAGGCAGCCAGGTTGTTGTACGCGTATTTTCCTGAATTGAGAGAGTTGGCGCAAGCGTAAAGATTATCTCCGCCGTTCTTCCATGTATAGGCGACGCAAGCATTTCCAGTGAGCTTGGCGTTGGAAATCCAGGGAGCCGATTCGCAACCGCCTGAGACCCCGGCCTGGACCGTCCAATGATTGTTGACCTTGGTCGTAGTGTTGATTCCATTTTGAGTGTAGCAATCATAGGTGTAGGTAATGGAATGGCTGTAAGTGTAGTTGTTGGGGGCTAACTGCGCTTCAATGTCGGGCAGCGAGATGTACCGCCCGACGCGGATATCCATACCCTCAGCGACGTGGGGTAAGTAGAAATCCAGATAATACATCACCGGGTCGTAGCCGTAGGTGTTGTTGCTGCTGAGCAACTGCTGGCTAAAGATTCCCTTGGCGGTGGTATAGCGGTAATCGAGGCCATAGAGGCTGGTAAACCTGAAACCCCAATCGAAATGCTCTTTCTGGACGGTATCGGGCAAGCGCTCAAAATAGAGCGCGACCTGGTCTAGCTGGATGGAGTTCGGGATCACGTCGTAAGCGGTTTCATCGTTGGCATAGCGGCCCTTGTTGGAAGTGCTGGCGTTTCCGCCAATGTCGAACCAGCCGTACATCTTGAAGCGGCTCTTGTTCTCGTTGATAGCCTGCATCAGCATGTAACTGCCGTAGTCCGGCGCGCCGATGACGACAGTTCCACCGATCGGCCAGTCTGCTCCAGGAAATGGTGGAGAGTTCAGCGGGCGAGGCGTGCCTCTTCGGGCTGGTTCGGGAGCGGGAGGAGCGCCATTCGAATCTACCGTCCAATCATCCAGGTAGGCATGCCCCAGGCGGGTAAAAAAGCCTCGCGATTGAGCAGGTTCAGTCACTGCGGGCGCCAATGCAGTGGCCGCCTTGGGGAGGGGGTCCGCATTTGTTTGCGGGTCCAGGTCTTCAAGAGCGCCGACCTCCGGGATGTTGTCGAAGAAAGCCGACTGGCTGGCAATAGCTATGCCGGGTTCCCTTGCCGCAAAGCATTGCGTGCTCATCAGTCCGGTCGAGAGGAGGAACAAGGGTATGCGCAGATACCATTGCCTGATCAATCGCAATGTTAGGCCTCAGAAATAGGTTGTGTGGAGTCACGATCGTCGTTTATCGGGACTCTAGCGACGGACCTGGACCGACCGGCTTGCTGATGATCGGAAAATGACAGCCGTAATCTTTGCTGCTTCAGGTGAGTAAATGCGAATGTGCATAAGGATTGCGTAAAGATGGCATGAAGATTGCGCGCCGGCGCGCCGTCGCCGGGAAGAAAGCCTGTGTTATCAGGCAGGAGGGCGTAAAGATCCATAAAGATTTCGGGCGGCACGTGCAGTGGCTGGTTAAGGACCGCTTCACGAAGGAGCACTTCATCTTTATGGCTTCTTTATCAATCGTGCGTTAATCTCACTGCACTCCGGCCTGATAAACGAGATTCCAACGAGAGGGATGGCGGACCCCATTCGCCCTCTGATCGCACCATGGACTTTGGCGGCAGACTGAACAGGAAAGAGACGGAGTGCCTTCATGCCCTGCTTAGCTTCCTCGGGAAATCCGCATTGGGAATTCTCGGTTTCGGGGCGCTGACCGCGGGTGCTCTGTTGCTGCATTTGAATCTCGCTACGGTCGGGCCGTTGTATTTACTGTCAATCGTTTTGGTTGCGCTTCACTGGGGATTCTGGCAGGCAACGGTGGTTTCGGCGGTTGCCGTGCTCTGTGAGTGCTACTTCTTTGTTCCCCCGGTATACAGCTTTGACATCGCGGACGCGCAAAGCGCTTTGGCGCTGGTTGTTTTCGAGTTTAGTGCTCTGATCGTAAGCCGCCTCTCTGCAAGAGAGCAGAGTAATGCCCGCGACGCTGAAGCCCAGCGGCGAAGCATGGGGATGCTCTACGAGCTGAGCCGGAGAACGCAGCAGCTGGATTTACGACAGCCGCCGGGGTCTCAGCTGTTGCACCTGGTCAGGGAACTTTTTGCTGTGGATGCAGTCGCGATCTTTGATTCTGATCTCGACACAATCGATGTTTTTGGGTCTTTCCTGTCAGACGCCAGGGAGATGGCCAGGAACACCTGCTACTTCGAGGTGAACCAGGACTATGACGATCTGGACTTCTCTCGACGGGTGTTGCGGCTAGGTACGACGCCGATTGGCGCTCTGTTGATCGGGGGAAGATTGAATCCGCTAACGGTCGACGCCATCGCGTCGCTGGTTTCCATTACGTTTGACCGGTACCGCTCCTTCGTCAGCGAGACGAAAGCGGCGGCTGCGCACCAGAGCGAGCAGCTTCGCACCACGGTTCTGGACGGATTGGCACATGCATTCAAGACGCCATTGACCGCAATTCGTACGGCCAGCTCAGGCCTCATCGAGCTGGGTGATTTGAAGCCCGCCCACGCAGACCTTGCCGCGCTGATCGACGAGCAAGCGGTTTTGCTTAATAACCTGACCAGCCGGTTGTTGCAGACCGCCCGTCTTGACGCAGGGCAAGTGAGCCTCAAGAAGCAAACCGTTGCCATCGCCGATCTGATTGAGGAAGTGGCCGCCGAGCAATCAGATAAGCTGGGGGATCACTCGCTGCAGATCTCTATCAGCGACAAGTCCTTGGCCGCGCGCGGCGATCGCGAGTTGCTGGCGGCCATTGTGACCCAGTTTGTCGACAACGCTGCCAAATACTCAACCCCCGGGTCCAGCATAAAGATTTCTGCACAAGAGAGTGCTTCGGACGTCCTGATAGCCGTCCACAACCAGGGCCCGCTCATCCGGCCACAAGACCGCGAGCGAATTTTTGAACGCTTTTATCGCTGCCCTGAAACAAAGCATCAGGCGCCAGGGACCGGGATCGGACTCTCGATCGCAAAGAAGGCGGCCGAAGTCCACAACGGTCACGTATGGGTCATCAGCGACGAACAAGAGGGGACCACATTCTTTCTTTCCATTCTCGGTTCAAAAGGAGAGGTCATTGATCGCACCTACGCATAAAATTCTGATCGTCGACGACGAAGCCGCCATCCGGCGCGGACTGCGTAGTACCCTGAACGGACTGGGCTTCGAGAGCGCGGAGGCCGCGCGCGGCGAAGAAGCGCTCTCGCTGGTGAGAACATCCCGCTTCGATGCCATCCTGCTCGACCTGAGGATGCCGGGCATCGGAGGCGTCGAGACCTGCCGCAGGATTCGCCAAATCTCACCCCGCCTCCCGATCCTGGTTATCTCTGTCAATGATTCGGAAGACGGTAAGGTTGAGGCTCTGGATGCAGGCGCCGATGACTACATAACCAAACCCTTCAGCGTGAAAGAGCTCATGGCGCGGTTGCGGGCTGCGATCCGCCGTTCGCAAATGCCGGAACAGAGCCAGGACGAAGTGATTGCCATCGGCGACATTGAACTGGACCCGACGCGCCGCCTGGTTCTCAAATCAGGGCAGCCAATCCATCTCACTCCAAAACAGTTCGATCTGCTGCGCTTTCTTATGTGTCATTCCGGCAGGCCGGTCCCCCATGAACGCCTGCTAAGATTCGTATGGGGAAATGAATATCAGGGCGAGCTCGAGTATCTACGCACGTTCATGAGCCAGATCCGCAAGAAGATCGAAGACGACCCCGCAAATCCAAAATATCTGCTGACGGACGCCTACGTGGGTTATCGTTTCTGCGAAGCCCACTGATGCCGTATTGAACTATTTTGCGCTGTTCGTCCTGGCCATCACTCTATTTGCATCGACCAACGTCGACGATCTTGTCGTGTTGATCGGGTTCTTCGCGGATCGGAGGTTCCGGGCCCGCGACGTCGTGGCCGGACAATATGCGGGGCTTGCCATCTTATTTTTGGGGAGTCTAGCGGGGGCGCTGCTCTCGCTGATGATTCCGATCGCTTATGTTGGCCTGTTGGGGATTTTTCCGATCCTGATTGGTATCAGGAAACTTATCGCGTTGCGCCCTGAGCAGCTTCCACCGGACCAGACCACAGGCCTACGCCGCACAGCGAGTTATGGAAACATTGCCAGCGTCGCGCTGGTGACCATAGCCAATGGGGGCGACAACATCGGCGTTTATGTGCCCTCCTTCGCCGTCCATTCCGGCAGCCAGATCGCCATCATCGCAGTGGTATTCGTGGCTATGACAGCCCTGTGGTGCATGCTTGCGCATCGGATGGTGAGTCATCCCAGATTCGGAGCGCCTCTCCGGCACTATGCCCATATTTTTGCCCCGGTCGTGTTGATTGGACTGGGTATCTTGATCATCCACGACGCAGGCACCATCCCATGGTTGCTAAGCCGCTGGGGCCGCTAGCGGCGGCCTGCGTTTAGCACGGAACGATTGAATGCGTGACCTATTCCTTTGGCCGGCCCTCAGGCCGTTGGGATTGGTTTCCCAGCCCAACGCGTGCCTGGCGGTTGCCCTCCGGGTCTGTCGGGTGCCGCGCCTACAGCGCTCGGGATCGATACCCTAGCCCTGCGGGGCTGGGTATCAATTACCCAACTCTATCCGGCTTGCAGTTGGGCCCGCGTGTCGCGCACGATACCGGTGAATCTGCGGGCAAGCTCACCGATCCATGTTTCTTGCCGTCGCGCCAGCGCCTCTTTAGGAATCAACTCGGCTCCAATACCCAGTGCAGTGGCGCCGGCCAAAATGAAATTGGCAGCCGTTTGCTGATTCACTCCGCCCGAAGCAATCAACGGCACCTTGGGGAAGGGTACCTTTAACGCTCTGATATAACGGTCACCGCCAACCTGCGAACAGGGGAATATCTTGATGAAGTCAGCCCCGGCTTTCCATGCCATGATCAGTTCGGTGGCGGTCAAAACACCAGGAAAAACGACTACTTCGTTCTTCAGCGCGAATTCCACAACTTCCAGAACAAGCCCGGGACTTGTCAAGAATTTGGCCCCGGCATCCACGCAGCGACGCGCAGTTTCCTGATCCAGGACGGTTCCCGCACCCACAATCATGTCCGGATGGCTCTTTGCCAGATCAGTAATCACACCGATCGCCCCGGGAACGGTCATGGTGATTTCGGCGACGGGGATCCCGGCGCTGTAGACAGTCTCAGCAGCGTAATAGGCGTCCTCTGACCCCGATACGCGAATTGCGGCGACTATACCAATTTCCTCAATGCCAGCTCGAACTTCTTCCTTTTTCACCGATCTCACCTACCAGGATTGATTGTTACGCGATTCTTGCGGGTTTGCGGGTCGAGATTAGGAGCGAGTTGGCACTCTGAGCCGCATTTGAAAACATTGAATTGAGGCATTAAGGCAAATCTCTCACACCCACTGCTTCCGAGATGTGCTCGAGCGGCAGCAGGTATGAAGCGGGAGATTGAAGTAGAACGACCCAGTCGTTGGATTGCAGCTAGAAGACATTGGTCGTCTCCGGTTCCGGGAGATCATCTCCAGGCTCGGCGATCCAGACATAGAAAGTAGGCAATAGAAAAATGCTGAGTGCCAAGTCGGAAATCAGGCCGCCTACAATGACAATTGCGAAAGGCCGCTGCGAATCGGATCCGATGTCATGCGATAGCGCCGCCGGCAGGAGCCCAAGAGTTGCCACCAGCATGGTCATCATGATGGGACGAAGCCTTAGGACCGCACCTTCGACGGCGGCATCGACGATCGTCTGACCTCTCGCCCTGAGCTGGTTAATGTATTCAACCATGATGACCCCGGTTTGCACGGAGACACCGAAGAGCGCCAGCATACCGACACCAGAGGACACGCTCAGGTAAGTTCCGGTAACCAGAAGAGCCAGCAGGCCGCCGATGGGAGCCAGGCCGACGTTTACGAGAATAAGCAGCGACCATTTGTAGGAGCGGAACATGGTAAAAAGAATGATGAAGATGACCAGGATCGTCAGCGGGACGACGACAGCCAGCCGCGCCTGAGCCCGTTTTTCGCTCTCGTATTCACCCGACCAACCCAGGCTATAGCCCGGCGGCAAATTCACCTTGTCCTTGATCCGTTTGATGGCTTCTTCGACGGTAGACCCCAGGTCCCGGTCTCTTACATTGAAAGTGACTGCAACATAGCGAGAATTTCCCTCCCTGAAGATGTCGTACGCGCCGTCCCGAACCTCCACCTTGGTTAGCTGCGCCAGAGAAACTCGCTCGCCGGAGGGCGAGAGCAGGCGAATGTTGTCGATAGCCTGCTTTGTATTGCGATAGGGCCCCTGGTAGCGCACTACCACGTCGTACCGTTGCTCGCCGATCAGCACTTGACTTACCGCGTTGCCGCCCACCGCCGTCTGGACGGCGTCCTGTATGTCTGCCATGTTGATTCCAAAACGAGCTGCCACGCGCCGGTCGATCGATAGATCGAGATTCGGCTGGCCGAAATCGCGTAAGAGCTTGACGTCATGCATGCCCGGGATACCCGACATGACGTCGATGACTTCTTGTCCCTTTTCCTCCAGAGTCTTCAAGTCATCCCCGAAAATCTTGAGGGCCAGTGAACCCTTGGTGCCAGTGAGCATTTCTCCGACGTTGTCTTCAATAGGCTGCGAGAAGTTCCAGATTACCCCGGGATATTTTTCGAGCGCGAGGTTCATGGCGGCGATCAGGTCCGCTTTGTTTTTGTGAAATGCTGGGCGCCATTGGTCGTGCGGCTTCAAGTCGACGAAATACTCGGTGTTGCCGAAGCCCCCGGTATCGGTTCCGTCATCTGGCCGGCCGACCTCCGACACGACTGTTTTCACCTCCGGGAACGACGCGAAAATATAGCGGGCCTTGTTGGCGAATTCCTCGCCCTCGGAAAGGCTTGTGCTATTTGCCAGAGTGCCGCGGGCCCAGATCGCGCCTTCATCCAGGTGGGGCAGGAATTCCGCGCCAATGACGCCGCCAAAGCCCAAATAGGCCGTTCCGGCCACTGCCACGATGGCAACCCCGGCAACGATCCAACGATGCTCAATAGCCCAGCGCAACCCCCTTCGGTATCGATCCGCCAGAACGTCCATGGCCCGGTTGCGCCGCTCGCCGATGCCCCCGCTAAAAAACATGCTCGCCAGCACAGGGATGATGAGAATCGAAAACGTCATGGCGCCGAGAAGAGCGAAGGCAACCGTCCAGGCCATGGGCCTGAATAACCGGCCCTCAACGCGTTGCAGGGTGAAGATGGGCAAATAAGCGGTGATGATGATGGCGATGGCGTAAAAGACCGGCCGTTGCACCTCATGGCAAGCCTCGCGGATGATCTCTGCGGTGGTTTTGGGCTGTCCGTTCTGCTGACCGCGATGGGTCAGGTGGCGGATTATGTTTTCCACCATGACCACCGCTCCGTCTACGACCATTCCGAAATCCAGGGCTCCCAGTGAGAGGAGATTAGCCGGAATGTGGTTCAAATCCAGGCAGATCGATGCAAAGAGCAGAGAGAACGGAATGGTGAGCGCGACCAGCAGGGCGGCACGAACATTGAGAAGAAACAGGAAAAGGATGATGGTGACCAGAATCATGCCCTCGGTCAGGTTGTGCATCACCGTGTGCAAAGTGAAATGAAGCAGATCGCTGCGATCCAGCATGGGTATTACTTTCACGCCGGGAGGCAGGATGCCGTTGTTGAGCTCGTCGACTTTCTTGTGAATGGCATCGAGCGTGGGTTGTTCCTCGGCGCCCTTGCGCAGCAGCACCGCCCCCTGGATGACATCAGGCTCGTCGATGATGCGCCCGTTCTCCATGTGGTTGGCTCTGGCCATGTGGCCCAAGCGGATTTTCGGACCTTGGGTCACCTCCGCGATGTCTGCGACCCGAAGGGCGGTGCCGGTTTGGGTTTTTAGGACGGTTTGCTCGATATCGCGCACACCGCTAAAGAGCCCGAGTGCGCGAACGTTCATTTGCTGCATACCGACCTCGATGAAGCTGCCGCCGGCATTCAGGTTGTTATTCGCCAGTTGCTGTTCCACCTGGCCGATGCTCAATCCATACGACACAAGTTTGTTCGGGTCGACGCGTATTTGGTACTCGCGCACCGTCCCGCCGAAATCGGAAACGTCGACCACATTGGGAACGGATTTGAATTGCTTGAGCAGAACCCAGTCTTCGATAGACCTTAATTCCATGAGATCGTAGCGGGGGTTGGTGCTTCTCAGCGTGTACCAATAGATCTGACCCGTAGTGCTCCAGTCGGTGCCGATTTGAGGCTGTAGGTTTTGTCCACTAGGTAAATTGACCTGGGTGAGCCTTTCCAGCACCTTCTGGCGGTTCCAGTCGTTCACGGAACTGTCGTCGAAGATCATGATCACGAACGAAAGGCCGAAAATAGACTCCGAGCGGAGAAAGGTCATATGCGGCATTCCGGCCATTTGAATTTCGATCGGAATGGTCACCTGCTGTTCCACTTCTTCGGCGGAACGCCCCGGCCACTGGGTAATGACCGTCACATAGTTGTCTGCGATATCCGGATAGGCCTCTACGGGCAAATTGTGAAACGAGACAGCCCCCCAGCCGAGCAACAAGATGGCAACGGCCAGCACCACAAACCGGTTGTTAAGGGCAAAGTCAACCAGAGTGCGAATCACTGTGCCTCCGCTGCAGCTTCCAGTTGGAGAACATTGGAGACCACCGGCTGTCCCACATTGATCCCGGACAACACGTCCTGTTTGTTCCCTGGGAGCATGTCGCCAGCGTGAACCTCGACCCGCCTGAAACTCTTGCCGCCGGCGGGGACGAATACCCATTCACGGTCATGCAGATTAAGCACGGACGACGCCGGCACGGCGGCATGCACTTGTTTGGTCTTACTCTCGAAGGTCGCGGTGACAAACATGCCGAGCTTGAGAATCCCAGGATTCGGTACCTCGATTCGAACCTTGGCAGTGCGGATGCTGGGATCGAGTACCGGGCCGATGTCGCTGATGTGGCCAGTAAGGACTCTGCCGGGATAGGCGTTGAGCTTGATCTGCGCGGGCTGCCCGAGCTGGAGCTTTGGGATGTCGTTCTCGTAGACGTCGCAAATGATCCAGACCACCGACAAGTCGGCGATGGTGAAGGCGGTCGAAGATCCAGAGAAGGTGACACCGGCCGCCGCGGCGTTGGTGACGTTTTGCGCGATGATGACGCCCGAGATCGGCGCATTAATACTCACGATGTTCGAAGGGTGATCCTTGCTTACGCCGAGCGTTTCGAGTTGACCCTCTGCGGCCACAAGGTCCGCCTTGGCGTCGTTCTCCGTGTCCTCGGCCTGCTCCAGCGCGCCAAGGGAGAGGGCGCCATGAGCGTAAAGGTCCTTAGCACGGACGTACGCCTTATTGGCCAACAGTTCGTCATTGCTGGCCTTTAGATAGGTATCAAAGGCATTGGTGATATCGGGGCTCTGCACCTTGAGAAGAAGTTGACCCTTTTTTACGTTGTCATCGAGGCGTGCCCGGATATCTACTACGCGCCCGCTGGCCAGCGAGATGACGGGAACTTCGCGGGCGATATCTGGATTGACGGAACCAGTCACATCCAGCTTTGTGGGTACTTCTATCTGCTCCGCCCGAACCAGGGGGAACTGATCGGGCTTGTCAACCGTGACCAGGCTCATGTCTCCAGCGGTAGTGGATTGTGCTGCGGGCGGGGCGCCTGCCGCCGGGTCAAACTGCTTTCCGCAAGCTGTCAAAGAGAGACATACCGCAATGCATCCGAGCGCTCGAAGAACTGAATTGTTGGTCATTGGAGTACCTCGCGCCCCACGGCGAGATTCATTTGGCTAGCGGCCGTCAGATAGGAGCCAATCAATTGGAGATAGGCTAGTTGAACCACCCGGTAGTCGCTTTGTGCGTTCAAAAAGTCCATCAGGGAGGCTCCCCCGTTCTGGTAGGCGTAAGTCACGGTGTCGCGCACGCGCGTAGCCTGGTCGCGGTACTGGTTCTTATATGGCTTGAGCAGCGCAACGCTGCTGGCCAACTGCTGGTAAGAGGAATCCACGTCGCTGAAGACCTGCGCCCGCGCCGCATCCGCCGTCTTCTGACTGCGGTCAATATCGAGCAATGTTCGTTGCTTCTCGCCCTGGTTGCGATCGAAGATACGCAGCGGAACGCTGACGCTGAGACCGAGAGTTTGGTGAGCGTTTGGATTGCTGAATGATGGGTTGTAGGTGTACCACGAGCCGAAAGTCGGATCGGTCGAACCGTTAGCAACAGCTAACGTATGATCTGTCTTCGCTCTGTCGATCGCCTGCACCGCGGCCCTCAGGTCGGGTCTGTTATCCAGCGCGATCTGATGAAAGTCGTCCAGCGGCTGGAGTGATTCTTTCCAGTCGAAGTTGCCGGTCACGTCGAACTGATCGATCGGTGTGCGGTCGTTCAGCAGCTGGAGCAGCTGAATCTTCGCCGTTCGTAAATTGACGATAGCGGTCTGAATCTCGGACTCATACTGCACCCGCAGAAGCTCAATGCGATCCAGGTCAATCCGGGCGAGATCGCCGGCCCTGAAACGGTTGCGGCTGATCTCGATGATCTTGTCGTAGTATTCCAGGTCGGCCTTCGCCAGTTCGAGCACAGCCTTGGCCTGCAAGGTTTGCACGAAGTTGCCGCGCAGATTGAAGACCAGATTACGTTCCAGGTCAGCGTGCAGCGATGTGGTGATGGTGGTGTTCTCTTTCGCGTCTTCCAGGCGCAATTCCCGCTTATGCCGGCGTTCATGTAGATAGCTGAAGTTGGGCTGGACCTGAGTACCTGACACGGGTTGCCAGATGCCGTTAGACCTGGCGATTTGCGTCCCGTCCGCGGAAACAGTGAACTGTGGATTCGGCCGCAGATATGCGGTCGTCTCTTCTGCCTTGGCCTCGTCGATGCCGATCGCATCCGCCCTTAACGCCGGGTTCGCCGCTTCAAATTTCGCTTTGACCTGATCCCAGCTGTAACTGGCTTGCGCACTTGCGACCGGGTTGGCAAGCATTGTGCAGAGGAACACAGCCATCGCTGAGAGAAAGGAAAGCGATAGGAATCTCCGGAGACCCACGCATTTAGGAGCCGCTCTGTGAATAATAGGCAACGAGAGACCTTCCCTGCTTACGCGAAGATCGCTCAGCAGATCCATAAGAGCAGTGAAGTGGTGATGCCGGCTGGCCGAGCGATCCGTAGACGAGAAGACTGCCATCCAGTGTTGAATAGGCCGGCCCTTGCTGCCCGCTCTTGCTGCAGAGCCGAACTCCTCCGCCAGCACCAAACTTACCTGATGGAAATACTCCGATCCTTCACACGGAATTCGTTCCCGGCGCTCTCTGCGCCGGGACAGTAATTTAGACGACCTAGAACTTCACCATCATGGCAACCGTCGCTGCGATTTGGCCGGTGCGAAGGTCGGGGAACCAAATACTGCCGATTCCTCCACCACAGGCAACTTCGGCATCCGCCAACACGTTGGTTCCGGAAGTGACTCCGGTAGCGCAAGTGAAGTTGCCGGGAGAACCGTTATTACCGCCCGGAGGGGTGATGCCGCCGCGACCGCTCCAGTACGGCAGGTCCGTGTGACGGTATCCCATCTCAGCGCGGAAGGTAATGAACTGGCTGGGCATGTAATCATAGGTAACCGTAAAGTCATAGGCGTGGTAAGGCTGTCCCGGATTCTCCGTGTAGTAGGGCGTACCGGTGATCGCGGTGGCCCCGTTGATCGGCGGTAACAGAACCAGGTAGCGGCCGGGATTGTTCAATTGACCGCCGCCAATCGTAAGACCGTAAAGGTCCTTCTTGGCCCACAGCCGGTTGTAGAACATGTAGCCGACAAAGGACTGCTTGGGCGCGCCGCCCGTGCCCGTGCCCAAACAGGCGACGCCACCGCCGGACTCGCATCCTAGATCTCCAGTAAAGCTAAAGGCTGCCTTGTCAATGAACCTCTCTGGCTTGTCGTAGTACTTGATTTCAATGCTGTCGTCTGTATGCAGCCGGGTACGAGCAGGGATGCCGACCGCATCCTCACCGAAGCCATAGTTGTTAAACACCATCGAAAGCCAGGGCTTTGGACGATAGAGAATCTGACCCCCGAGGCCCGGCCTGTAGTTCGGCCGGCCATAGGATTGCCAACCGTTGATGAACCAGGGTTCAATCTTCAGCTTATCGGTAGGGAACCACTGTACACGCACACCATTGAAGAACCACGGTGTATTGGACGAGACATAGGATGGCTGATAAGTCCAGTTATCAAAGTTGTAGTAGCTGAACAGGCCAATGTAAGAAACAAAGATTCCTGCATCAAGGTTGAGTCCATGCTGCACGTTCCAGTGATAGCCGCCCCACGCTTCGGAAACATAGCGGTACGCATCGGCCAGGTCCCACTGTCCGCGCCCGGGGCTGGCGTCATTGCGTGGCGTGGTCGTGGCAAACATCCCGTACATGGTTAGAAATCGTCCACGGACATTATTGATCCGGATATCACCGCCAAAGCTAAGCTGCTCTACCTGGACTTCATCGGAGCGGAACGATTCGGTCGAGCCACCCATGGTGTCGTCTTTGGGGTGATTGAAGTCGAGGATGTAGTTGACATCCGCGCGGAACTCGGGTGTGAAGTACTTAGTAGCCATGGGCGTATCTTTGGTGCGCGCGTTGCCATTGAGCCATGTCCAGTCAGCATAGGCGAAGGGTGCGCTCTTGGTCGTCACCTCCGCATCCATATCAGGGGTGGCTGGCGCGGCCGCAGGCGCGGGTTGTGCGAGGTTCGCCGCCGGGCTTGCTGCTTGCAGCGCGGCACCTGGTACCAGAGTTTCCTTCGCACCCTGCAGCGCAGTCGCCGCGTCGGCGGCAGTGGCTCCGCTGGCCGCGAGTTCCGCTTCGAGCTGTGCGATGCGCAACTTCATTGCTTCGAGTTCCTTCGCCAGGGCCGGACGTATATCGGCTCCAGATACGGTTGCAGAAGGAGCTACTTCCGTCCTGACAGCGGCTGGCTCGGGCGCAGGTGCTGGGGCAGGTGCGGCACCGCCGCTGTCAGCGGAGTTGGAGGCAAGGTACTCCGTCCGGTTTGCGAGAGCCGCATTCGGTGCGTGATTCCCATAGGTTTGCGCGAGAGATGCCGAAACGATCGAGAAGCAACCAGCCGCGATCAATACCTTGCTTGCTTTGCAGAATTTGCTTTTCATTAAGCCTCCATTAGCGAAATCGGATTGGGGCTGGTGCTTTGCCGACTCTCGGGTTCGCACAGTGAATGAACAATCAACCTATGCTGAATCTCATCTTCTATTAGGAGCCGAAGCTCCTAAAAATCCCATAAAGGGGAAATAAGGGTTCCATAAGGAAGATCGCCGCACCCGCGTGTTCGTCCCTGAGCGCAGATCGACCTCCACGAGCGAGCGCTCTAAAATTACACAGTGTTGGCCTTATGAAGATGGACTTTAGAGGACGACCCATAAAGATTGCATGAGGATTCGCGGGAAATTCGCCTGGACTGATAGAGGAGTACAATTTTCGCCGAGGTCGATTATGCGAACGAACATGGTGTGGGCGATTGTGCTCTTCGCAGTGTTGGTCGCGACCCCTGCTGTCGCACAAAAGCAATCGGTTCCGAAGCCGCCGCAGGACAGACTGGCACTAGGAGAGGACGAGGTCAGGCAATTGCTGCTCCTGATGGATGCCGATATGAACGGCAAGATCTCCAAACAGGAGTACATGAAGTTTATGGAATCAGAGTTCGACAGGCTGGACAAGACACACGATGGGCAGCTGGACGTCAAGGAACTTACCCAATCGAAGCTGCGTGTAAGCCACTATGCAGCAGTGGGGAAGTAACGCGGTCTTCGCCGCCCGCCTTCCATAGACCACCACTGTTCAGCTAGCCTACGGCGCGGCTGGAGTCTGCGCGGGCCTCCCAGCCCGGCACATTTTTCAAGCCACCGCAGTTCTTCGCGCAACTTGATATATCCGTGCCGCCAATCCTTCTCCAGGGAGTGTCCTTCTCCGGCAAACCAACTGGCTGTGCGGTACCCGGAGCGCTGTAGCGGCGTCGAAGCTCCATACTATCTATGCTAAATGTTAAACTTCGCGACGGGTAACGCCACTGATCGGCCAGTCGCTTGCGTGTTTTATCGCTTCGGACAAGAGGAAATCTATGCCCTTGCTTCTCGCGGAAGCCCGACGGCTCCGTTTCCTGGCCTTCTGTCTGCTGCTGTCGCTGGTCACACTTCCCGCCCTGGCCCAGCTGGACCCGCAAACCAAACAACTCTCGCGCGATATTTTTCAGCAGCTCATTGAGATCAACACCACCGATTCTGTAGGCAGTACCACGGTGGCCGCCAAGGCGATGGCGCAGCGCTTGCTCGACGCCGGGTTCGCCAAGGAAGATGTGCTGGTCCTCGGACCGAACGATCGCAAGGGCAATCTGGTGGCGCGCATTCATGGTACGGGCACCGCCAAGCCCATCCTGTTTATCGGTCACATCGACGTGGTTGAGGCGTTGCGCTCCGACTGGACTACCGATCCCTTTCAGTTCGTAGAAAAGGATGGCTATTTTTACGGGCGCGGCACACAGGACATGAAGGAGAGTGCCGCCATCCTGGTGACCACCTTCATCCGCCTTAAGAAGTCAGGATTCAAGCCGGATCGCGACCTCATCCTGGCGCTGACTGCCGACGAGGAAGGGGGTAAATCGAACGGTATCGACTGGCTGCTGAAGAACCACCGCGACCTGATCGAAGCAACGTTCGTTCTCAATTCTGATGGCGGAGGGGTCGACCTGGAACATGGCAAGCCTATCTCCTTTAACGTGCAGGCTTCCGAGAAGCTCTACGGCGATTATCAGCTCACCGCCACCAACCCCGGCGGCCACAGCTCATTGCCGGTGCCCGACAACGCCATCTATCACATTGTCGATTCGCTTACGCGCCTGCAGGCTTACACATTCCCGTTTGAACTCAACCCGGTGACGCGGGCTTATTTTGTCCGTATGAGCACGCTGGAGTCAGGCCAGACCGCTGAGGATATGAAGGGAATTCTCGAGAACCCACCTGCGGCCGAGGCTCTTGCGCATCTCTCCGCGATACCCAAGTACAACGCCACCCTTCGTACGACATGCGTGGCCACTCGTATCTCGGGCGGCCATGCCAGCAACGCGTTGCCGCAAACGGCATCAGCCAATGTCAATTGCCGGATTCTCCCCGGCCATTCGCGGGAAGAGGTTCGCCAGCAACTGATCCAGATCTTCAATGATCCTAAGGTGATCGTCCGCTATGTTAGCGACGCCGGTGACGTGATGGACACGGCCAGCGATTCCAAAGGAGGTCCGCCCACCGAGCTACAGCCGGAAGTGATGCAGCCTTTGGAGAAGCTGGTGGCACAGATTTGGCCTGGCGTCCCTGTCATCCCGGTCATGGAAACGGGCGCATCGGACGGCAAACTTACCAGCGAGGCTGGTTTGCCGACCTACGGTGTCAACGGGATTGGGATCGACATCGACGACGTGCGCATGCACGGCAGGGATGAGCGAGTGGCGGTAGACTCCTATTACCGCGGAGTAGAGTTCTACTATCGCTACGTCAAGCTGCTCAGCGGCGGCAAGTAATAATCGAGAATGGGGGCAAGTTGAACCAACCAACGATGACCACCTTCCGCGGTGTGGCTTTCGCGGCGGCCCTGGGTCTCTTTACCGTATTCGGCGCCATAACGGCAAGTGCGGCCAACCACCAGGCACATCCCTGGATGGACACCAGCCGCTCGCCCGACGAGCGTGCCGACCTGGTACTCAAGGAGATGACCCTGGACGAGAAGATCGACCTCATGCATGGCCAGGGCATGCCAGGTTGGAGCCGACCCATGCCCAGAACTTATCTCGGCAATCAGGGAGCCGGCTTCATCATCGGAATACCGCGGTTGGGCATTCCCCAGGTGGAAATGAGCGACGCCGCCTATGGTGTCCGCATGAGCGCCCAGAATGGCCGCTACTCTACGGCGCTGCCGTCGAACATCGCCGCGGCTGCAAGCTGGGATCCTGAAGCGGCTTGTGACTATGGTGCGCTGATCGGCAGGGAACTGCGGGCGCAGGGCTACAACATGTCGCTTGGCGGCGGCGTTAACTTAACCCGCGAACCGCGCAATGGAAGAACCTTTGAGTACCAGGGCGAAGATCCGCTGCTCGCTGGGACGCTGGTTGGCAACCGGATCAAATGCGAGCAGGCTCAGCATGTGATTGGTGATATCAAGCACTACGTCATGAACGATCAGGAAAACGGACGCGACGAAGTCGATGTGATCATCGGCAAGAGGGCCATGCAGGAGACCGATCTGCTCGCCTTCCACATTGGTATCGACATCGGCAACCCTGCCGCGGTGATGTGCTCCTACAATGCCATCAACGGCGATTATGCCTGCCAGAACAAATACACTCTGACCGATGTACTCAAGCAGGACTGGCAGTTCAAAGGCTTCGTGCTTTCCGACTGGGGCGGGACCCACAGCACGGTCAAGGCCTCCGCTGCGGGGTTGGACCATGAGCAGCCGATGGACGACTTCTATGGTGAGAAGCTGAAGCAGGCTGTCCAAGCGGGCAAGGTTCCCATGGCCCAGCTGGATGACCATGTGCACCGGATTCTGCGTTCTCAATTCCTGGCCGGACTTTTCGACTACCCGGCGCAAAAGAGTGTGGTCGATGTGGAGGGCGGCCTTGCCATCGCGCGCCGTCTGGCTGAGCAAAGCATCGTTCTGCTCAAGAACACCGGCGGCCTGTTGCCGCTTGACCGCACCTCGGTGCACTCGATTGCGGTCATTGGACCGCACGCCGACACCGGCATGATCTCTGGCGGTGGATCGGCGCAGGTGGACCCGCCGGGTGCGCCGGCCGCCCCCTGGCAGTCGAAGGTATGGTTTCCGACCTCACCCTTGAAAGCCGTAAGCGCAGCAGGCCCTGGCATCAAGGTCCAGTTCGATTCGGGTGCCGACCCGGCCTCTGCGGCTGCGCTCGCCCGGCAGTCAGATGTGGCAATTGTCTTCGCCTATGAGTGGATGAGCGAAGGAACCGATCTGCCCAACCTTTCCCTGCCCGAGAACCAGGATGCATTGATCGAGCGGGTAGCTGTGGCCAATCCGCGGACCATCGTGGTGCTCGAGACCGGTACCGCGGTCCTGATGCCATGGATCGACAAGGTAGGCGGTGTGCTCGAGGCCTGGTATGCCGGCAGCAAGGGCGCGGATGCGGTGGCCAATGTCCTGTTTGGTAACGTGAACCCGAGCGCGAAGCTGCCCATTACTTTTCCCCTCAGCGAGCGAGATCTGCCCCATCCTGAGTTGAGAAAACCGCCAGGCGGAGGGGAAGATGCAGGCGCCAAAGTAAAGCCGGAAGATGCCAAGCCAACCTTCAGCGTGCACTACGAGGAGGGATTGAAGGTGGGCTACAAGTGGTACGACGCGGAGAACAAGCCGGTATTGTTTCCCTTCGGCTACGGTCTTTCTTACACCATGTATCAGTACTCCGATCTGAAGGTCACAGCCGGTAAAGAGCCCACGGTAAGATTCTCCGTAAAAAATGCAGGCGCTCGCGCCGGAGCGGAAATTGCCGAGATCTATGTAGCCTTGCCAGCCGCGGCCGGCGAACCTCCCAAGCGGCTCGCGGGCTTCAGCAAAGTGCAGTTGAACCCCGGCGAGAGCAGGGAAGTCAGCTTGCCGATCAATCCACGGGAGCTCTCAATTTATGACGAGAGCACCAGCGGCTGGAAGCAATTGCCGGGTGCGTACACCTTCATGGTTGGGGGCTCATCTAAAGACTTACCCCTCCACCAGGAGGTCAACCTGCCTTAAGAGCAACAGCAGGGACCTGCTGTTTGCTCTTCGAGCAGTAGCGAAACTTGCAAGGTTCAGCCGCCTCTCGTTATCGTGGTCACGTCCGCCAAAGGGAGGGCCCAAATGTCTTCAACACGCCGTGAATTCATAACATCGCTAACCGCCCTGGGCGCCATGACTCGCGTTGGGCCAGCGTACGCGTTTTCCAGTGCTACGTGTCCCTTCCGGCTCTCCGTCATTAACGACGAGCTGACGCCGGATTTTGGCCGGGCCTGCGAAATTGCCACCAAAGACTTCGGCTTGCACTGGATCGAATTGCGCTCCATGTGGAACAAGAACGTCACCGATCTGGACGCGAAAGAGATCGCGGAATCGTGCAGGTTGCTTGAAAAATATCAGCTCCGGGTGACCGACATAGCTAGTCCTCTCTTCAAGGTAGACTGGCCCGGGGCGCCGCTTTCAAAAGAAAGCCCACGGCGCGATCAGTTCCATGCCGGCTTCGATTTCAAGCAACAGGATCAGTTGCTGGAACACTGTGTGGAACTGGCAAAGCAATTTAAAACCGATCGCATCCGCTGCTTCGATTTTTGGCGGCTGGAAAATCAGGCACCCTACCGCGCCGCGATCAACGACAAGCTACGCGCCGCGACCGAGACATGCGCAAAGAGCAACCTGATCCTGCTGCTGGAAAATGAAATGTCGTGCAACACAGCCACAGGAGAAGAGTCGGCCGCAGTTCTTAAAGCGATCCCCAACAAAAATTTCATGCTCAACTGGGACCCGGGCAACGCCGCTGCACTGGGAAGCACTCCCTACCCGGACGGATACAACCTGCTGCCCCACGACCGCATCGGCCATTGCCATGTGAAAGATGTCGTACGCCAGCCGGGTAAGAAGTATGAATGGGCTCCGGTGGGGGCAGGGGTGGTCGACTGGGTGGGTCAATTCCGTGCCCTGGCCAAGGATGGCTATCACTACGCCGTGAGCCTGGAGACGCATTGGCGCGGTGCGGGCACGCCGGAGGCCTCCACACGCGTCAGCATGAAAGGGTTAAAGGAAACGCTCAGCAAGGCTGGCTTAAACTGCTGAAATCATTCCGTCAGCAGCGGCTGCGCTTTCGATAGCGGATCACTGACTTTCTTTGGCATAGAACATGTGCGAAGTTCGGGGTGGTTCTTTGCCAAGATGGAAGCTCCAGACACGATCCCGGATACGCAGATCAGAGGCCGTAAAGCGCTCTCGCTGTCGCAGGTACTCGAGCCATGACTCGGTGACAAAGGTCTCGTTGAGGTGTCCCGGGTCCGACGCATCCTGATAGACGCCCCAGCGGATAGCGCCATCCCTCAGGCGCACATCCCTCAGCTGATGGATGGCTTTAGTAAAGGCAGCATAATCCCTCGGGTCGATGTAATAGTCGATGGACACGCGGACCGGTCCGTCGCTGTCTTCCCGTTCCGACGCCAGCTCGGGTACCGGCAGCGTGTAGCGGTGGGGACTAAGGTCCGGCTGCACCCCGCGCAGAACGTGGAAGCGCAAAGATAAGGGAAGCGTGAGAGCCAGGCCCCCTGCCGCGCACATCAGCGACTTCGAAGTAGAAGCGTGCTCCGCGATAAAGCCCCAAATCACTCCGCCCAGGGCCATGCCTCCGGCAAAGACCATCTGGTAGGCGCCCAGCGCCCGGGCCTGCACCCATGCCGGAATCGATACCTGCACCGCCAGGTTCAAAGTAGACATGGCGCTGGTCCAGGCGAACCCACCGGCAATCAGCATGACAATAATGATCAGCGGCACCTTTACCAGCGCCAGAACCGCCAGCGTAGCCACAAAGACACCGGTGGCCGAGGCGATGATGGCGTCCGCCGACAGAACCCGGCGGACCCGGGGCAGAAGCGTGGCGCCGATCACCGCTCCAAAGCCCATGCTGCCGTTGAGAATGCCGTAGCCCATAGCGCCCTGGTGCAGATCGTTGCGGGCTACGACGGCCAGCAGGGCCCAGACGGCGCTCACGAAGAGGGTGAAGATGAGCGTGCGAATAAAGGCGGCCTGCAGCATTGGCGCATAGCGGATATAGCGAATGCCCGCGCGCACCGAGCCGCGGATGCGTTCGGCCGGTAGCGCGCTCTTGAACAGCGGATTGCGCTGCCAGCGATACAAAACCAGAATGACGCCCACGAAGGAAAGGGAATTGATCAGAAACACCGAGGCCGCGCCAGTGGTGGCATGGGCGTACAGCGCAATTGCCAGGCCGCCCATGGCAGGTCCCAGGGCGCGGGCGAGATTAAAGCCGGCGCTGTTGAGGGAGATGGCATCCGGGAGCTGCGCCCGGGGTATCACTTCCGGCACAATCGCCTGCCATGCGGGGCTGTTCATCGCCGTGCCAATATTCAGCAGGAAGGTGAGAATCAGCAGAATCCAGGGCGAGATGATGTCGAAAAAAGTGAGCACGCTGAGGATCGCGACCGCTGTCAGCATCCACGCCTGCCAGAAAATGAGCAACCGGCGGCGATCGAAAATATCGGCCGTCGCCCCCGCCAGCAAGCCCAGGATGACCACGGGGAGGCTGGCTGCGGTCTGCATCAGGGCAATGAGCAGGGGGGAAGGCGTCAGCACGGTCATCAGCCAGGTGCCCGCCGTGTCCTGCATCCATCCCCCAAGGTTGGACACGATGGATGCGAGCCACAAATCGCGGAAAAGGGGCACGCCCAGCGGTTCAAAGCCGCTGAGTTTGGCTTCCGTCTCCAGCTGATCTGTGTTCAAGGTGGTCATTCGGCAGGCAGGGGTCCCTGTTTCAATTATCCCAGAGTGTTATCTAACGCCGGCCCGGATGTGCCGATGAACGCAACACTGATTCCGCAAAAAAGACTCGGGCGACTTTCTGCCTTTTTTGAGGTCTTATTCAGCAGGCGGGGCGGGGGGGCACAAAATGAGCGGTGGCGCTTTGGTAAGCATGGCTTTACGCAGCGAAAACAGGGCATGGAAAAGCGTTGCGGCGTCTCGCGGACTGCAAATGGTAGCCCTTTTGTTGACTTCCATTCCGCTGGCTGAGCGAATGTTGCTCTACCACGTGGCCATGACCGCCTGGATCATGTTTCCTGAGCGTGGCCTGTTGGAGAAAACCCTTCTTTCCTGTTTTGGACGGCTCGGCCTGTCTCGATAGCCGGCGGACTTTACCTTGCCATAGAACCCCGGGTTCTGTGGCAAGGACAGGTCTTAGACAAACAGCGTATTCTGAAACTGTTGTGAGCCTTCCTTTTCACTCGGCCACGCGACGCCTTCTACCCGCAATGATTGCGGCCCTGTTGCTCGCTCTGCTCGTGACCCAGGCAGCATCGTCGGTGTGCAACGCGCAGTGTATTCAACACCAGCTAGGCAGCCCGTCTGGCAGCGATGGGCCAGTAATGACACATTGCCGTTCTATGCTCCAGCCTGAGACACATGGCGCCGCAGTACGGACCTGCCCGGCCAACACTTATTCCTTCTGCGTGATTGACCTGCTGGCCAACGGCACCTGGAAGACCGTGGCTCCGCCGTTGATCGATGGAGACTGGCTTCCGAACACCCCCCTCCCTGGCCTGACCGTCGCCTCGTTCACACCCGTTTACACGGCGCGTCGAAGTAGTGTTGGCGATCCGCCAACGAACACACCTCTGCGCGTATAAGGTTTCCCCCTGTCCTTTCTCCGGGGGAAGTCAGCGTCTGTGCCGACACTCCTCCGGCCTCTCCGGCATTCATTCGTAAGGAGTCACTATGAGTACTCGACGCACCTTCCTGGGGCGTGCCCTTGGTGCATGTTCAGCCGTCTTTGCTGCACGCGGACTCTCAGCGCAGGTCATGCAGATGCAGATGCCGCCCGCGCCCGCCGCCCCGCCGGTCCCGCAGACCGCCCGGCCAGCCAGCCATGCCGTACCGTCTCCGGAGTTCCAAACGCCGGTAGTAACCACGGATGTAGGTGATCTCGCCTACACCATGGACGGCTCCACCAAAGTCTTCCATCTGGTCGCCGAAGTTTTGCGGCAGAAGATCCACCCTGACAAAACCATAGACCTGTGGGGATTCAACGGCAGCGCGCCCGGCCCGACCATTCAGGTCAACGAGGGCGATCACGTCCGCGTGATCTTCGAGAACCGTTTGCCTGAGCCCTGCTCTATCCACTGGCACGGCCTCGAAGACATGATCGGCTTTGACGGCATGCCGGGCATCAGCCAGGAGCCGGTGAAACCGGGCGGCCGCTTCGTCTATGAATTCGACATTCATCAGGCCGGAACCTACTTCTACCACTCCCACATGGCCATGCAGGAGATGGCGGGCATGCTGGGCGGCTTCATCATGCACCCCCGCACCCCCTACCATCCGCACTGCAATAAGGATTTTCTGGTGCACCTGCAGGAGTATGCGGTGTTGCCCAACAACACAGTGCCCAACACCATGAACATGGAATACAACTGGCTGCTGCTTAACGGGAAGGCGGGGCCGGCGGCCACTCCGCTGATTGTTCGCCAAGGTGATCGGGTACGCATTCGCTTTGTCAACCTGGGTATGGATCATCACCCCATGCACATTCATGGCTACACCTTCCAGGTCACTGGCACCGAGGGAGGCCGCATCCCGCAGACCGGGTGGTGGCCGGGGACCACCGTTCTGGTCGGCGTGGCCCAGGCGCGTGACATAGAGATAATCGCGGATCGCGCCGGCGACTGGATGCTGCACTGTCACCTGCCGCACCACATGATGAACCAGATGTCTTCCAACGTGGGCAGCATGACCCGCCGTCCCGGAATGGGTCAGCCCGCTGGCGTGGATATGAACACCGGCATGGGTATGCTGCAGGGTACGCCGGGGGTGCCCACGGGCGATGACTATGGAACCAGCCTGGGCCGCGGCATGGGTTTCGGCAGTGCGGCCGACATGGCTACCACCAACGGACCGCTCTCGCAGCAGAACGCGATGAAGGGAATGCCGGGGATGGCAGGTATGCCGAGCGACATCGCGGCCAACGCCAATGCAGTGCCGGGCTTTCCCCAGGATGCCTACATGGAAGGTCCTGCCATGGCCATGGACCAGATGGTTGATAAGCCCGAGAACTACGGCCTTCGTCCGGGGTGGAGCGGTTACATGATGGGCATGATGACGTTCCTGCGTGTACTGCCGCCCGAGAAATACGAAGAAGTGATTGCACGCATGAAGCAGGCGAAAAGGCCGAACGACCCCTACGCATCGCTATTGCAGACAATTTCATAAACAACCAGGGAGAAGACGATGTACAAGAGATTCGCGCTCTTATTTTGGCTGGGTGCCGCGCCGCTTTTTTCGCAGCAGACGCCAGCGCCGGAGCTGCTGCAAGGTGTCGCCTCCCGCGCGCCGCTCAAGTTGGAAGACTTTCTCGCCATGGCCGATCGAAACAATCCGACCTTGCAGCAAGCAGCGGCCATTGTCCGCCGCTCCGAGGCCCAGGCCACGCAGGCGGCACTCTACCCCAATCCTACGGTTGGTTATGAAGGCGACCAAATCCGCGGCGGCTCCTATGGAGGCGGAGAACAGGGCGGATTTGTCGCGCAAACCATTCTGCTGGGCGGCAAGCTCGGCCTTCGCCGGGACATCTACCAGCAGCAGAAGCAGTCTGACCAGGTTGCAGCCGAGGCCCAACTCCTGCGCGTGCACAACGATGTGATGCAGATGTTTTACGACGCGCTGAGCGCTCAGCAGACAGTACTGGTTCGAGGCCGGCTTTTGGGTCTGGCCACTGACGCCGCGCAAACCGCGCACCAATTGGCGAATGTGGGCCAGGCGGATTCACCCGACGTTCTGCAGGCCGAAGTCGAGGCCGAACAGGCAGCGATCGACTATATCGTCGCCCAGCGCCTGTTTATTCAGAGATTCAAGTCGCTGGCCGCTCTTGCCGGCAGTCCTGCAACCGAGGTTGCCCCTTTAGACGCAGCGCTCGACAAGCCGCCGGAGATCGACCCGGCTCGGATTGTAGATACGATCGTGCAACAGGGCCCGACGGTAAAGCAGGCCCAACAACAGGTCGCAGTTGCTGAAGCGAGGCTGAAGGCCGCCCGGCGTGAAGTTGTGCCCGACCTTCAATTGCGCGCCGGTGAGCAAGCAAATCTGGAGCAGCTCGCAGACGCTCCCGGCAGGAAAACGGGAGCGCAGAGTTTCGCCAGTGTGGGCATCGAGTTGCCGCTCTGGAACCGCAACCAGGGCAACTTGCGGGCCGCAGAAGCAGACCTCGAGCTGGCTCACCAGGAGAGAACGCGCGCGCAATTAACTCTGCGGCAAAAGGCAGAGGCACTGGTACAGAACTACCTTTCCGCCAAATTGGAGGCGGAGCGTTATCGCACAGCTCTGCTGCCTCGCGCCCGTCGTGCGTATGAGCTCTATCTGGACAAGTACCAGAATATGGCCCAGGCGTATCCTCAGGTCATTGTGTCGCAGCGAACCTTGTTCGAACTCGAGGTGCACTACATCGACTCTCTCGATCGCATCTGGCAGAATGCCATTGCGCTCGAAAATTTTACTCTGCAGGGTGGGCTCGAAAAGCCCACCGCGGATACGGCAAGATGAAAGGATGAGAGCTTGAATCTGCAACTGTGGTTGATTCGTCACGGAGAGACGGAGTGGAGCCTTTCCGGCGCCCATACCAGCAGAACCGACATCCCGTTGACCGCACGAGGAGAAGAGCGTGCTGCCCGGATTCGGGATTATCTAGCCCATCGGCAGTTCAGCGTGGTGCTGACCAGCCCGATGCAGCGTGCCCGCGAAACCTGCCGTGTCGCCGGCTACGCCGACGTGGCGCAAATTGATGAAAACCTGCGTGAATGGGATTACGGAATCTTCGAGGGGCGCACCACAGCGGAGATTCGGAAAGAGAACCCTGACTGGTCCATTTGGGATTCTCCCGTGCCTGAGGGCGAGCCGGTCGAGCATGTGGCTGCCCGAACGCAACAGGTGATCGATCGAGCGATCAAGAGCGGTGGCCAGGTCGCGTTGTTTGCCCATGCGCACGTGCTCAGGATTCTGGCCGCCACCTGGCTTGGCCTGCCTCCGCGCGCCGGCAGCCTACTGGCGCTGGGAACAGGGTCGGTGAGTACCTTAGGCTTCGAGCGAGAGACGCGAGTGATCTCCACGTGGAATCGGTCATTCGAGGAGGGAGCGTGAGTTTTGAGCGTGGATCGGGAAAAGGGCGAGCAGGCCGGTGCAGACCTTATCGTCGCCGGACATCGGCCGCATCCGCACCTGGCTGGAGGGCTCGACGTCGGAGAGCCTGGTGCGCCGATGCCCGGTTTCAGTGTTGGTGGTCCATGACGGAGCCTAAACCGCAAGCCGCGCCAGCAGGACCCCCAGCCACACCGCAAGCAGCCCCAGCAAAAAACTGAGCGACACATAGAGGGCGGCAATCAGGAATGCGCCTATCTGCAGATTGGTGAAGGTTTCCCATTCGAAAGTGGAGAAGGTGCTATATGCGCCGACGAAGCCGATCGGGAACAGAAACCTCCACGCCGGGTTTACATCTGTGCGCCTTCCAAGCCAGGTCAGGGAGAAACCAACGATCAAGCACGCCGTGAGGTTGATCACGAACGTGCCATAAGGGAATCGGGTGCCCATCCGGTTGGCCACGAACGAGCCGACCCCATACCGGGCAAGCGAGCCCAGAGCCCCACCGGTCGCGATAAAAAGGTATTTCTGCAAATTCAACCTCCACAAAGGCAAATGCCCGCGGGCGGAAAACTAGAGTCTGGACAGGAATGGGGTCGCCGGACATGGCTCCGCGACGGCTTCCCGTCAGGAGTCATCATCTGTCGAGCCGATGAGGCAGAACAGCGGTTAAAGCGGCTTCACAATTACGGTGGCCTGACGACGGCGATTGTGAAACCGCTCCGGGTGAACTCCTTCACCACAGCATACCCAGTTAGATAAGACGGTGGAGCGGCGGTTGTCAATCCTTTAGTAGCCGGGGATTCGCCTGATCGCCGCAGAAATGCCGGGCCAATGCACTATCCGCTCCAGAGAAACTCCTATACACTTGTCGGGCATCCGGATACCTATGCCAAGCGCCAGCATTGCCAGCAGGGATCAACAAGACCCGCGTGTAACCGCCAGATTGATCGCGCGCATCAAGCGGCTCATTGCGGATGGCTCTGTATCTCCCGGCTCCAAGTTTCCCCCCGAGCGGGAGATGGCGAAGGAGTTCGGCGCTAACCGAGCATCGGTGCGCCAGGCGCTCAAAGTATTGGAGATGATGGGTGTTCTTTCGCAACGGGTCGGCGACGGAACTTATCTCTCGGATAGCGCGGAGACGATCCTTAACGAGCCGATCGATTTTCTGGTGCTGCTGGATGACCTCTCCCATTACGAGCTTTTCGAGACCCGGCTGATCGTTGAGCCGGAACTCGCCGCCCGGGCCGCTGAGCGGGCCACGGCGGAGGATATTTCCGTCTTACGCAATGCTGTTCTGGCGTTGGAGCGAAGCAAAGTCAATCGCGATCGGCTGGAGGCAGATATGGCTTTCCACAACGCGATTTTCCGTGCCAGCGGTAACCGTATCTGCCAGCTGCTCTTCAAGGGGATTCACCGGACCGTGCTCACCAGCATGAGCCAGCTTTCGGAACGTGTTTCGGTTGAACAGCCACTCAGATTCCACCGCAAAATCTACGCCGCGATCCGTGCCCGTGATGCGGAAGCTGCCCGGACTGCTATGCGCGACCACATCCTCGATGCCCGCTCTCTACTGACCAGAAAGTCCTCGTAGGCCTTTACGGATTGTGGTAAACCTCCTGCATCTTTGTCCATGATGTTTGGCCGGACAGAGGAATCTGCATAGGGTCTGTCATGCTCAACCACTTTATGTTGCGGGGTTCTTTCGCCAGTGTGTCCATGTCGGTCTTGTAGTTATTCCCGGTGTATTCGTAATAAGCGAAGAGGTAATAGTGGGTGTCATCCATTTTGTAGATGTATATCGAGAAGTTGTGCATGTGGTATTTATCGAGCAGATCACGAACACCCGGGTTCGATGCCGCGTGAAGCGCCTCGTAGGCGGTTATCCGATCAGGCTTAATGCCGATCAGCATTCCGATACGTGTTGGCTGACTCTGTTGGCTGTAGAGCAGGGCGGCGCCGCCAAGGAGCACGGCGAAAATAATTCGCTTCATCTTTGCCTCCTTTGTTGAGCGTCCCAATAATTGCACCAGGGAAGGCAGGTGTCGACAGTCAAAAAATGGTTGAGCCAATACCCCGGGTTAAAGCAGAACGTAGCGACTTCCTTAAGATTCCCATCTAGCCGCGGGACAGGGTGCGCAATTGCCCAGCGAGCTTGCCAACTCTGATTCAATGGTTCATCATTTCTAACGCCAAATGAGAATCGATTCGCACCAGCACTTCTGGCATTACAGCCCTGCCGAGCACACCTGGATGACGGACCAGATGGGGATCCTGAAGCATGATTTTCTCCCCCAGGATCTGGAGCCGTTACTTGCCGGCATTCACTTCGAAGGCTGCGTTGCCGTGCAGGCGAGGCAGAATCTGGAGGAAACGCGGTGGTTACTTGAACTCGCGGAACGATACGCGTTCGTCAAGGGCGTCGTTGGTTGGGTGGATTTGCGTTCGGAACAACTAGCCGACCAGCTGCAACGGTTTGCCACCCATCCCAAACTCGTCGGGGTACGCCATATAGTGCACGACGAGCCGGACGAGTACTTTATGCTGCGACCGCAATTTCGCCGCGGCATCTCGCTGCTGCGTGACTTCAATCTGACCTACGATTTGCTGCTCTTTCCCAAGCACCTTCCGGTTGCAGTGGAGCTGGTGAAAGAATTCCCGGAGCAGCCGTTTGTCCTCGATCACATCGCCAAGCCAAAGATTGCCGAGCGATTGGTTTCCCCGTGGCAAGAGGATCTGCACCAGCTGGCGAAGTCCCCGAACGTCTTCTGCAAGCTCTCCGGTATGGTGACGGAGGCGCGATGGAAGCAGTGGCAGCCGGGTGACTTTCACCGCTACATGGACATCGCCTTCGAAGCGTTTGGCGCCGACCGGCTCATGATCGGTTCCGACTGGCCGGTTTGTACGCTGTCGGGGGAGTACGGGGTGGTCATGAAGATCGTGATTGATTACGTGAAGAAATTTTCGACGGAAGTGCAAGCTGCAATTCTGGGTGAGAATTGCGCCCGCTTCTACCGGATCGAGGAATGAGTTCCATGATGAAGGCTGCAGTACTCCACGGTGCAAAAGACATGCGCATCGAGCCCTACCATCAGCCCGAATTGCATCCGGGCATGGTGCTGTTGCGCAGCCGACGCGTTGGCATTTGCGGTACCGACCTGCACTACTTCGAGCACGGATACAACGCCACCTTTGTGCCCGACCGCCCCTTTATTCTCGGCCATGAACTCACCGCCGAGGTGGCCGCCGTTGCCGGCGACGTCGAGACGGTGAAGGTCGGCCAGCGGGTAACGGTGAATCCTGCGCGCTCGTGCGGTTTTTGCGCCTACTGCAAAGGCGGGCAGATCAACCTATGCGGAAAAACCATCATGCTGGGCAGCGCTAGCACCACGCCGCCAACCGATGGCGCGCTGGCGGAGTTCGTCACCGTCCGTGCGGATCAATGTCACCTTCTGCCCGCGAATATGGACGATGGCACCGGCGCCATGATCGAGCCTCTTTCCGTCGCCCTGCATGCGATAAAACGAGCCGGCACGGTTTCGGCCAAGCGTGTGCTCGTGACTGGCGGAGGAACCATAGGCCTGCTGGTGGCCATGACCGCACGCGCTTTCGGTGCAGTTCCGGTCGCAGTAAGCGACATCGTGCCCGCCCGCCGCGACAAGGCCATCGAGCTGGGCGTGGATGTGGCTCTCGATCCCGCTGCGCGCGATTTGCACGACCAGGTGCGGAAGTTGACCGGCCTTGGTTTCGATATGATCTTTGAGGCATCGGGCGCGCCGCCGGCATTACGCTCGGCGTTCGATCTGGTACGCCCTGGAGGCACCATCGTGCAGATCGGCACAGTTGGCACCGCGGACATTCCGTTGCCGGTGAACCAACTCATGGTACGCGAGATCAACTTCCGCGGATCGATGCGCTACGGCGACACCTTCGATGAGGCGATCAGCCTGGTAGCGGCTGGACGCGTAAACGTGCGCTCTCTTATTAACATTGTCTTTCCTTTGGATGACTCGGTGGAGGCCCTGCTCTTCGCGGCGGACAAAGCCCTGGCTCTGAAAGTCCAGATCCAGCTTTAGCTGCATGGCCATTTCTCCGATCGACGCCATCGTCATGGCTGTATACCTCATTGGCATCACTGCCTTCGGTATCAAGGTTGGCTACCGGCGGAATGCTTCTTCCCAACAATATTTCCTGGCCAATAAATCCCTCGGCTGGTTCACCGTCGGTGCGGCGGTGTTCACTTCTAATATTTCGACCATTCATCTGGTCGGCTATGCGGCCGGCGGCGCACGAGATGGTTTGGTCATCGGCAACTTCGAGTGGATGGCGTGCTTCATCCTCATCCTGCTGGCGCTGATGTTTGCCCCGTTCTATATCAACTCCGGTGTAGCCACGCTGCCGGAGTTCATGGAGCGCCGCTACTGTCCCGCGGCGCGCACTTTCCTGGCCGTGATCGGGATTCTTGGCGCCCTCCTCATTCACATCGGCATCAGCCTCTTTGCCGCCGCAAAGGTCTTTGAGAGTCTCCTCGGCGTGCCTATGTTTGCCACCATCCTTGTCCTGTCGCTGTTTACCGTCACTTACGCGGCTTTGGGCGGCTTGAAAGCGGTGGTGATGACGGAGAGTATCCAGGTCGTGCTGCTGCTGGCCGGTGCCACCCTGATAACAATCATGGGGGTGCGCGCGCTGCCGGGCGTGGGCGTGCATGATCTGGCAAGCTTCCAGCATGCTGTCTTTCCAGGACAACTGCACATGTTGCAGCCGGTCATCGATGCCCAGGGGCATCTCAGCGAGTTCTCATGGCTGGCGGTTCTGCTTGGCTATCCCATTCTCGGTATCTGGTACTGGTGTGCGGACCAGACCCACGTACAGCGCGTGCTGGGTGCGCATACCCTGAAAGATGGGCAGAACGGCGCCCTGTTTGCAGGATTTCTGAAGCTCTCGCCGGTCTTTCTTATGGTGTTTCCTGGCGTCATCGGCTATGTGCTTTGGCAAAAAGGTGCGATCCATCTGGCGGACGTGCCCGGGACGGGTCGTCCGGACTACAACACTATGCTGCCGCTGTTGATCAGTTATCTCATTCCGGTTGGCGTGCGTGGATTGATCGCCGCCAGTTTAGCGGCAGCGCTCATGAGTTGTATGGCCGCGGCGCTCAATAGCTGCGCTACCCTCATCTCCATAGATGTAGCCAAGCGTCTTAATCCGCAGGCGACTGATGCGCACGTGGTTCGGGTCGGCAGGATAACTACCGGCGTGATCATGGTGCTGGCGATGTTGTGGTCTACGCAGGGCGACCAGTTCGGCACCATCTTCGAAGCGGTCAACAAGATCCCCATGACCTTCGCCCCGGCCGTGACTACTGTCTTTGTGCTCGGCGTCCTTTGGAAACGAGGGACAAAACAAGCGGCCATGGCCACCCTGTATTTTGGTTCGCTCATCGGCGTCATTTATTTCCTTGTTGATCTGCCCAGTACAGGCAGATGGTTCCTGCCATCCTCGCGGCTCACAGATTTCGGTGGGTTCGTAACCGATCCGGTGCAGGGTTTGGGTATTCCCTTCATGCTCGCCGGGCCCATCATCGCAGTGTTCTGCGTGGCTATCTATCTGGTGACCAGTCTGCTGACGCCGGCTATGGATGAGTCCGAGGTATCAAAGGTCTGTTGGGATCACCCGCTCGCGTTTCTCAAAGGACCGGTTACCGCAGTGAGTGATCCACGCATCATCTCGCTGCTACTGCTGGCGACCGTCTGCGTGTGCTATTTCCTGCTCAGGTAAATAGAAAAGAAACAGCAGGGACCTGCTGTTTCTTTTCGGCTCGCACTCACACTCTAACGCCCGGCAAATTCTTGACTCTCACTGATAGGTAACCACTCAAACCACACCCGGACGGCGCTGGCCGATGTTCGTGGCTTGTTCGAAAGCGTAGCCCAATTGCAGTACGCCCCAGTCGTCGTGATGACGCCCAACGATTTGAATCCCAATCGGAAGGCCGCTCGAAGAAAATGCGCAGGGAATGGACATTGCCGGGTTTCCCGCCGCCGAGATGTAATACGCGGACTTCATCCAGGCAAGATAGTTTTCCATCTTCACGCCGGCAATCTCTGTCGGATAGTGTGTGTTTACGTCGAAGGGAAGCACCTGGTTAACGGGCAAAATGAAAAACTCGTACTCTCCTTTGAAGTTGCACAAACGCTGGTAGAGCGCTGTGCGCTTGGCCTCAACACGAGACAGGTAGGGACCGGTCAGCTTACGTCCCTCTTCAACGTGCCAGTGAATGTATTCGTTGAGCTGATCGCCATGCGTGGCCAGCAAATCGCCAAAGGCCAGTTCGGTCGACCAGTGCCGCCACGCCAGAAAGGCTTCATTTGCATCGGCGAAATCGGGTTCCGCATCCTCAACGATGCATCCCAGCGATTCGAAAACCTTGCGCTGCGCCTGCACCGCGCTTTTCACTTCCGGTTCCCAGGGCAATCCCATATCCTTGAACATCGCCACCCGCACTCCCTTGAAGCTTCGGTTCCCTAGGGGCTGGGCAAACTGGGTGCCTGGTTGCTCAATAGAAATCGGTGAATGGTGATCGTAGCCGGCCAGGACACTCAGGAAATAGGCGCAGTCAGTGACGTTACGCGCCACAGGCCCGGGAACCGAAAGCGTGAACCAACCTAAGTTGGTCGGCACGTTGGACACTCGTCCGGGCGAGGTGCGAATGCCCACCACATTGCAGAAGTTGGGAGGATTGCGCAGCGAACCGCCCATGTCGCTGCCGTCCGCCAGGGGAGCCATGCCGCACGCCAAGGCGACCGCGCCGCCGCCAGTGCTTCCCCCGCATGTCTTGGTCGTGTCATAAGGGTTGTGCGTGGGGCCGAAGACTGGATTGAAGGTCTGCGATCCAAGGCCGAATTCGGGCACGTTCGTCTTGCCCAGGACGATCGCTCCCGCCTCTTTCTCTCGCTGCACGACCCGGCAATCAAAATCCGGTACGTTGTCTTTGTGTAACGGAGAGCCGTAGGTAGTGCGGATGCCTTGCGTCTCGTGCAGGTCTTTCACGGCTACCGGTAAACCGTGCAGAGGACCAAGCCATTTGCCCTGGGCGAGCGCCTCGTCGGCCGCCGCGGCTTGCGCCATCAATTGGTCTTCGCTCAGCAGCGTTACCATCGCATTGACTTTTGCATTCACCCGGTTGATCTGCTTCAGGTGCGCGTGCATGACTTCGCGCGCCGAGAGCTTCTTGGCGCGGATCGCGGCTACCATGTCGACCGCGCGCATGAAGCAGATTTCCTCTGAGGAGGCGGGTGTAGTGTCAGCAGGGCCTGCGGCGGACCCGGCGATGGAGGAGGACAGCAATGGAGTTGCCGCAGCCGAGATTGCGGTGCTTGTTCCCAGCTTGAGAGCGTCACGACGTGTCATTCTGCTGATCATTATCTCCTCTGGCGCTTTCTAGAATTGGCTGACCGAAACAGAGGCGCCGTTGACGTCGACTGAGTTGTGGGTGCCGAAGATCTTCAAGCCCCTCGCAGCGCCTGCATCTGCAGACCGGCATCGAAGCTGTAAGAGCAGCTACTTTTCCCCATAGCCAAAGACTATATATCTACGAAGGATTTCGGCGCACTATTCTGTTTTCCCCGGCATTGTGGCCCACTAACTGGATCTTCTTTACCAGAATCGCTGGGTTTTTCCATCAACGAAGCGACAGCCGTAAGATGTAGCAGGGAGTTTGCATTGGCCACCAATCGACGCGAGTTCATGTTAGGAACAGCGGCGGCCGCCGCAACTGCGGGTGTAGCCGCCGCTGCACCACTCAAAGCCACAGCAGCAAGCGCACCAGCGGAAGCGCACCCAGCGAGAAAACCAAACATCATTCTCTATCTCGCCGACCAGTTCCGTTGGGATTTTGTCGGAGCCAATCGTCTGAACAGCTCAACGAATACTCCCAACCTGGATGCGATGGCAGAGCGTGGCACTATATTCACCCATGCAATCACCAACCAACCGGTGTGCTCTCCCTCGCGTTCGGTCATGCTTACCGGGCGGTATGCAACTGAGACTGGCGTTTGGCACAACTCAATGCCCATCGATCCCTCGTTGCCGACTTTGGCCGGCGAACTCCGCAGGGCGGGATATACGTCGAATCTCTTAGGCAAGTGGCACCTCGCTCCTTCAACCGTCGAGGCAGGCGGAGGCCGCGGTTACGTCAGGCCTGAATATCGCGGTGGTTTTCTCGATTTGTGGGAAGGGGCTAACGAATTTGAGTTCACGACTCACCCCTACGAGGGTACGATCTTCGATGGAGATGGCAAGGAGATTACGTTTAAGGATAAGTTCCGTGTCGACTTCGTGACCGATCGCGCGGAGAAGTTCCTACGCCAGCCGCACGATAAGCCGTTCCTGCTTTTCATTTCGCAGTTGGAACCGCATTTCCAGAACGACGCCAAGCGCTTTATCGCGCCTAAAGAGGCGGCGGAGCGCTTTCAGGACTCATTTGTGCCGCCGGACCTGCGCCCATTTCCGGGGAACTGGCAGTCGCAGTTGCCGGATTATTACGGCTGCTGCGAATCGATCGACACTTCGGTGGGAAGAATCCGCAGGATCCTGGAAGAAGAGCATCTGGCTGATGACACCATCTTCGTTTTCATCAGCGATCATGGCTGCCAGTTCATGACCCGTAACCAGGAGTACAAACGGAGCCCGCACAACAGCTCGATACGCATTCCATTGATCATCGAGGGCCCAGGCTTCAACGGATCGCAGCGCCTGGACGAGATTGTTGGCAATCTTCACCTCACGCCCACTCTGCTCGAGGCAGCGGGCGTCGAAGTGCCATCTTCCATGAAGGGAAGAAGCCTGCTCCCCCTGCTCACCGATAAGAAAGCCCGCGACGAATGGCCCAACAAGGAGCTGATTCAGATCAGCGAAGCGATGGTTGCTCGAGCGATCCGAACTGCGGATTGGGTCTATTGCGTGGCCGACCCGGATGCAAACCCGGGAACTGACAAGGCCAGCGCCAGATATCATGAATATCTTTTCTACGATGAGCGCGGCGACCCTAACGAAATCATCAATCTGGCCGCCCGCAAAGAGTACCGTAAGCAGGCAGATGCGCTGCGGGATGAGTTGAAGAAACTAATCGTAGCAGCGGGCGAGCCAGAGCCGGAGATTGTGCCCGCCAAGCTCTACACCTAGCATTGCGTATGGGGAATGCATGAAAAGCGACGACACACCCGGCTCTTGCTGCTGCGCGGACCTCCAACACTCTGGACAGCTCGGCTTCGAATACCGGTTTTCGCTGCGCAAGAAATTCTGCACCCGCTGGAAATATCTGAAGCAGGAAGTTCGAAGGTGGATTCTGACGGCGAGCATGGTTTGCGCCGCTGTGTTGGCCCTGTGCTGCTGCGTCACAACCAATGCGGCCACCGTTTGTGATCCCCGCGCCTATGGAGCCAAGGCAGACGGAAAGACGAAAGATACGGGTGCCCTGCAGAAGGCCATTGATGACTGCGCCCGCAGCGGCGGTGCGGTGCGCCTGGCCGGGGGAACCTTTCTCACCGGCCCCATTGCGTTGAAGAGCCACATCGTCCTCGAACTCGAAGCCGGAGCAACCCTACTGGCCAGCCAGGATAAAAGCGACTATCAAAAACTTACGGAGATGCGGGAGGATGCAGTCCAGCCATTAATCAGCGCGACGAATGCCCAGGACATCACGATCCGTGGTGGTGGGACCATCGATGGCAACGGCGAACCCTGGTGGGCCGAGGTATATGCTCACAAGAACTCTCCGGAATACGTTGCCGCGAAACGTCCACGGCTGATTCTGATAGACCATTCGAAGCATGTTCGGATCGAGGGAATCACTATCCGGAATTCGGCTTCATGGCAGGTGACACTCTACTACTCAGAAGAGGTGATCATCCGCGACGGCAGGATCCTTGCGCCCGAGCACTCACCGAACACCGATGGAGTCGATCCCTTCTCCTCCCATCACGTCACCATCTCCCACATGACGATCGATGTTGGTGACGACAATGTCGCCATCAAGTCGGGTCAGCCAGGCTCCCCGGGACCGGACGATCCCAGTACGGACATTGCCGTCACGGACTGCGTCTTTCTTCACGGGCACGGTATGTCCATTGGCAGCGAGGTCTCCGGCGGCGTGCAAAACGTTCGCGTGGCCCGCGTACACTTCCAGGGCACGGCGAATGGCGTGCGGGTAAAATCGAATCGCGATCGGGGTGGAGATATCGGCAATCTTGATTTTCGTGATCTGACCATGGAGGACGTGGCGACGCCCGTTCTTATTACCGAATACTACCCGCGAATTCCAGACCAGGACTCTGCGCAGCCGGTGACGCGGCTCACTCCACATTTTCACGACATACGCGTCACCAATCTGAGCGCGACCGGTGCGAAAACTGCCGGATTCATTGTTGGCCTGCCCGAGAGTCCGATCACGTCGATCACTCTGACGAATGGCCATATCGCCGCGGAGAAGGGAATGACGATCAGCAATTCGACTGTCAGCACACATGACTTTACTGTCAAGGCTGCTAGCGGGGTTCCCATGATCATGCTTGAGCACGCCAGGGTTCAGGACAAATAAGATGGTAAAAGTGGTAGTGCTCTAGGGGCGGAAGAATCACATGTCCAGCAACGGCAGATTGCGTTCTCTGTGCATTCAGGTTCATGCGCAGGACAATGTGGCGATTGTTGCCAATGAAGGCGGCCTGCCCTCCGGGGCTCAGTTCGATTCCGGTCTGACCCTGCTGGAGGCGATTCCGGAAGCGCACAAAGTGGCCTTGTGCGACATCGCGCAAGGCGCGCCCATCGTGCGCTACGGCGTGGTCATCGGATACGCTGAAGGCCCGATCCCGCGAGGCAGCTGGGTGCACGAAGGGACTATGAGTTTGCCGTCACCCCCGCCGCTCGACAAACTCCCCCTTGCAACAGCCGTGCCAGATGCGCAGCCGCCGCTTGAGGGATATACCTTCGAGGGCTTTATCAACCAGGACGGTTCGGTCGGAACGAAGAACATTCTCGGCATTGCAACTACGGTGCAGTGCGTCTCGGCTACGGTAGAATTCGCGGTCAAGCGCATCCGGTCTGAGATTTTGCCGCGCTACCCGAACGTTGACGATGTGATTGCAATCACTCATCCCTACGGATGCGGGGTTGCGATCAATGCTCCCGGATCTGAAATCCCTATTCGCACCCTGCGCAATCTGAGCCTGAATCCAAATCTTGGAGGGGCTCCGATGGTGGTCAGCCTGGGCTGCGAAAAACTGCAGCCTGCGCAGATGCTGCCGGCAAGCAGCCTTCCGATTTTGTCCAGCGTACCCTACGTCATCCGATTGCAGGATGAGCAGCATCGCAGTTTTGGCGACATGATCACGGCCATTATGGAGATGGCGGAAAAGCGGCTGATCCAGCTGCATGCCCGAACCCGGGTAACCCGGCCGGCTGCCGATCTGGTTGTCGGGTTGCAATGTGGCGGAAGCGACGCATTCTCCGGGGTGACCGCCAATCCAGCCGTCGGCTATGCTGCGGACCTTCTGGTGCGCGCCGGCGCCACGGTGATGTTTTCCGAAGTAACTGAAGTCCGCGACGTGATTCACCTGCTGACCGCCCGCGCAGCCACTGAAGAGGTCGCGCGCGATCTGATTCGTGAAATGGCCTGGTACGACGCTTATCTGCAACACGGCGGGGCCGATCGGAGTGCTAACCCAACGCCGGGAAACAAAACCGGGGGGCTGGCAAATATTGTTGAGAAGGCGCTGGGGTCGGCTGCAAAAGCTGGCAGCAGCGCGCTCGCCGGCGTTTTCGGTCCTGGAGAACGCGTCACGACCAAGGGGCTCATTTTTGCTGCCACGCCGGCGAGCGACTTCGTTTGTGGAACTCTCCAGTTGGCCGCTGGGATGAACATGCATGTGTTCACCACAGGACGCGGGACTCCATATGGGCTGGCTATGGCTCCGGTGGTCAAGGTGGCCTCCCGGAGCGCCCTGGCCGACCGGTGGTCCGACTTGATCGATATCGATGCCGGTCGCATCGCCACCGGTGAAGCAACGATTCAGCAGGTAGGGGAGCAGATCTTCCGCATGATTCTTGACGTGGCAAGCGGCCGCAAACAAACCTGGGCCGACCATTGGGGCCTGCACAATGAGTTTGCTCTATTCAATCCCGCCCCGATCACGTAAGAAATGCGCGAATAGGTTCGTACGCACTCCGGACAAACGTTAGAGGTGGAAGTGTGAAGGAGGTATCGTCGCTTTTCGGCGGAAGCGGCATGGCCCTATGCAATGCCAAGCTTACGTTGCAGTTGCTCGAGTGTGATCCCTTTGGTTTCCGGATAAACGAACAGCACAACGAAGAATTGCAGCGTCGTCATGGCGGCAAAGAACGCGAAGGGCAGCCCGCCCGAATATTTCGCGAGCACTGGAAAAAGAAGCGAGATGATGGCGTTCATTATCCAGTGCGAAGACGACCCCAGGCTTTGGCCCTTGGAGCGGACGCGGTTGGGAAATACCTCCGCGATGTAAACCCAGATCACCGCGCCTTGTGAAACCGAGAAGAAGAAGATGTAGGCAACCAGCAGCCAAACCAGAGCCCCGGCGTGGGATTGTGTGAAGAAGACCGCCGCAACCCCGGAGAGGCAGAACGTCATCCCCACGCTGCCGATAAGAAGCAGTGTCTTTCGCCCCAGCTTATCGATCAGCGACATTCCAAGTAACGTCGCCACCAAATTCATCAGTCCAATCAGTACCGTCTGCAGGGAACTCGACAGCTGGCTGAAGCCGGCCGACGCGAAGATGTAGTTCGAGTAGTAGAGGATGGCATTGATTCCCGCGAGTTGATTGAAGAGACCGATGCTGATGGCGAGAAAGATAGGCAGGCGGTATTCGCGCTTGAACAGCGGCTCAGCCGCCATGCCGCGCTCCAGGTGGATGGAATCGACGATCTCTCGCAGCTCGGCTTCCGAGTCGGGAGAGCCCATCATCCTCAGGATCTGGAGTGCCTCGTCGGTCTTATTCTTGGTCACCAGCCAGCGTGAGCTGCGGGGGATTCCGTACAGCATGATCAGAAAAAGCAGGGAAGGAATCCCCGCGACACCAAGCTGCCAGCGCCACTGCAACGGGCCCAGGTCGAGCAGCGAGATGAGGTAATTAGAGAGGTAGGCAAGCAGGATGCCGACGACCACGTTGATTTGAAAGAGGCCTACCATTCTGCCCCGCCACTTGGCCGGCGCCAGTTCGGCGATGTAGACAGGACCAAGTACCGAAGAGCCCCCAATCCCGATTCCGCCAATGAAGCGGAAGACCATCAGCGCGGGCCAATTCCAGGCGAAGGCACACCCCAGGGCTGAGATGGTGTAAAGAACTGCCATGATACGCAGCGCCTCACGGCCGCCGATCCGCTGGCCGAGTACGCCGGCGGTCATTGCTCCGAGCACCGTTCCCGCCAGTCCGATAAAGACAGTCAGGCCGAGAGTGAAGGGGGTGAGGTGGTACACCACTGTGAGCTGTTGGGTTGTGCCGGCAATGACCGCCGTGTCAAAGCCAAACAAGAGGCCGCCCAGTGCCCCGACAATCGTACTTTTCAAAAGATATGAAGTCATCGCCATGCGTAGGATCTCTTCCGTGATCGCCCAACAGCGGACAATTTAAACACACGTCTACCTGCGTTAGCTCAACTGACACTGCATATATCTGATCTAACTGATTGCTTTTAAGGTGGTTGGCTGGTTTGCCAAGATTTAGCGCCGTGTTCATCGTCCGCTGTCTCGGCCTCTACAGATGCAGCGATAACCATGCCCGCTCCAATGCACTCCAACAGGATGCGAATTCCCAGGCTCATTTCGGATACTCCGAAGATCCAGGTCGTTCCACCGATTGCCGCCCCTGCCATCGCACCTGCAAGCAAGCGCAAGAATGGGCGGCGAGGAATTCCGCCTAAGCCAAAAATGCCGAGCGAGAATAAGCCGCTGAGGAGGATTTGGGCCCCACCCAATTCGATTTCACGAACAGGTAGCGATTCTGGAAGCCATGCGGCAATCCGTCTGGGTAGGCGAGGTCTCTTTGCTCCCAGATCTACCTGCGCGACGCATTTGCCATCTACATATAGCTTGGAGATCCGCCCGTCATAGACCGCAGCCACCAGGAATGTGTGGTTCAAGGAGAGAACAGGTCCGGAGTACAGAGCGGGGTCGTTGCCGTTCGAGCCGGTGTCTGGCGTCCGCAGGCGGAAGGTGAGTGAGTTATGGATCTGGCCCAGGGTGAAGTTTCGATTGAACCTATCCTGGGAATACGTGATGATCCGCGCGGGGCCAGTCTGTTCGAGCTTGCTGGTGCGCATCGAAACCAGCAGTGTGAACTGGTTCCGTCTTACCAGCGTGTCAAATAACCTTTGCTCTTCCTGCTTGGAAAGTAGCCCGGAATGAGTGGGCACCATGCTGACGATCGGCGGCTCGGACGGATAGGAAGTGGACGTTGGACTGGTGAGATCGTTGATTTGGGATGGAGCCATGGCATAGGGATAGATTGCAAATTCTGAGACGGTTCCGGCCCACGGCCGGTTGCCGGTCAATTCGTTCCCGATTGCCAGGTGAAACGTGGAGTTCCAATTGGAGAAGTCCGAACGAGGGCGGTGGCGCAGAAGCATCATCGTTCCGAAGATCGCAACGGGAATAGCCGCTACTGCGAGCGCTCGATAAACCCTCAGTGATGAGGGATTGTAACCTGTCGCCCTACGCAAAAACGTCGCGGCCAGGTAACCGGCGACGGCTCCGCATGTATTCGATGCGACATCGAACAGTGACGGGATACGGTCAACGTAACCGAGTTGCAACAGCTCAGCGCTGGTCGATAAGAAAAGGCCGGCAACCAGCGCCCGGATGAGAGACGAACCGCTTAGTGCGATGCCCAAAGGCATATAAAGGATGAGATTGTTAACAAAATCAGCGACGGTGAAAGTGTTGTCGACGTAAGCTAGCGAAGGATGTCGAAGTCCTGTCGGAATCATGGTGCCTGCGACAATCAGGGCGATTGACGGAAGCAGCAATCGAAGGCGCAGTCGCGGCAGGTTAAACAGCTTCAATGTGGTATGCACTCAAGGCAGCAGTGAAAATAAGAGGGACTAGCCTCTTCAGCTCGTTACAGCCAGTGTAGCAAGTGGTTTCTTCCCGCCGCTGGGCGCGGTTATTGTGTCGCTAAAACGAAAGCACGGCAGGGTGAATTAGACTCAAATGCCTTTTAGCGTTCCTGGCGCGCTCTGGTCTACCCGACAGAAAGCCTTGCACAATCACTGGGCCTAGCCCGCTCAACACTTCCAGTTGCTGGCTGGTCTCCACGCCTTCCGCGATCACACGGAATCCCAGTTGCCTGGCAAGGGAAACAATCGCTGCCATTGTTTCCAATCCCCCGATACCCGTTGTCAGGCGATCGACGAATGTCTTATCGATTTTAATCGCGGTCACGGGTAGCAGATGCAGCCGGCTCAAAGACGAATACCCTGTCCCGAAATCGTCAATGGAAACCTCCACGCTCAGAGCCCGCAGTTGGTTCAGTTGCTGAATCGAATCGACAGTGCTCGCAATCAGACAGCTTTCTGTAAGTTCCAATTCAAGAAAGGCGGGTGGAAACCCTGTCTCCTCCAGTATCGAGGTGACCTGGCTCACGAATTCCGGTTCCGCAAGCTGGCGCGCCGAAACATTTACCGCCATTCTTACCGGGGCGTAACCCCGCGCGCTCCATTCCGCCCCTTGCCTGCAAGCTTCCCGAAGGACCCACGCTCCCATAGGGACAATCAACCCGCTCTCTTCCGCGACGGGAATAAACTCACCCGGCCGAATCACTTTTTCTCCAGGCGGTTGCAATCGCAGCAACGCTTCCATCCCCATCAGCTCACCGTTCAGTGCGAACTGCGGCTGATACTCCAAATGGAACCAGTTCTTGTCCAGAGCTTCCCGTAGACGCATCTCCATCTTCAGGGCCTCAGCCGCCAACGCGCTGACTGTCGGATCGAATATCTCGAACCTGTTCCCGCCTTTTATATTCGCCTGGCACATGGCTTCATGCGAATGCTGCTGCAGCGTCAGGGTGTCCTCCCCGTGCTCTGGGTACAGACTGATTCCTACACTCAGGCCCCCGATAAATTCGCACCCGTCAACCCGAAGAAGCGTGCGCAGTGATTCCACGATGCTTTTTGCGATTGCCAAACAGTCGACGGTTTCCAGCACCCCCGGGACGATCAACGCAAATTCAGCTCCGCCCATGCGTGCCAAAGTGTCTCCTTCCTCTACCAGGCTCTTGAGGCGGTTCGCGGTCTCGAGCAGGAACGAATCGCCGACGGCGTGACCGTAGGCGTCGTTCGCTTCCTCGAAGCGATCAAGATCGATCATGTAAACCGCGACTTTGCCACGATATCTCTTAGCCTGCGCAAGGGCCTGGCCGAGACGGTCTGCAAAGAGCATTCGGTTGGCTAATCCGGTCAGTACGTCGTGCGTCGATTGGTGAACCAGTTGATCCAGGAGATTCCGGCTCTCAATGGCGATACTGGACAAACCGCACGCCATCTCGAGGATCTCCTGCGATGCCGGTAGGAGCTCCTGGGGATCAGTCTGATAGGCGCGGAAGCTTCCTAGTATTTCACCGGAACCCGCCACGATCTTGCGCGACCAACAGACACATCGATTCGGGTCCGCAGGCGGGGCCATTCCAGGACCGTGTTGGTCGATGGTTACCGTGAGCCCGTCCTCAAAATCGTGGACGCCTGCAATCAGCACTTCGAGCGATTGCGGCAGCGGAGCGCAGGCGGCCACAAGCTCCAGTACGTTCCTGTAGTTCTGGTCCCAACGTTCCCGGTTCTTCCGTTTCGTGATATCGCGAAAAACCACAACCGCACCCATCAGTTCGCCGTCTCTCAGCAGGGGGGTGCTGGTGTACGCGACCGGAAAGCTGGTCCCGTTCTTTCGCCAAAACACTTCGTCCTCGTTGTGGTGGATGTCGCCGTCCTGCAATGCTGCATAAATTGGACATGCCTCGCGAGGATAGGGAGTTCCGTCGACTTTGGAATGGTGAATCTGCGCATGTTGCGATTTGCCCAGCAACTCGTCCGGTGACCAACCCGTCATGCGGGTGGCCGCAGGATTTGCAAACGTTGTCACCCCATTCAGATCCAGCCCATAGATCCCCTCTCCGGCGGACTCCAGAATCGCGTTCAGCGTCGTTTGATCCATCTGCGCGGGAAATCGGCAAGATAGGCTGCTATCTTTAGCCGGTCCGCTGCTCACGTCTGCCATAGTTCTGTAGCTCATGTTGGCCACCCCGTTGCTGATAACGACCAAGAAATCCCTGAATGGCTGAGAGGCAGACCCTCAGCCAAAACTTGCACCGCGGCTTCGCCAGGTTGACATCGACTGGTCGTTACTCTCAACTGAGCACAAGATCCGATAATGCCGTTCGATTACGGCCGCTCTTCTTGGCCCGATAGAGCTCGACATCGGCGGCTGCAAGCATCTCCGTATCCGACATCATGCCGCCAGTTGTAACGGTTGCTCCGATGCTGACAGTGACGGAGATTTTCGAGCCGTTGAGGAGCATCGGCGTGCTGTCGATTGCTGATCGGATCCTCTCCGCGCCCTCTTTGATCCGTCCCCTGCTGCAACCAGGCAACACCACCAGTAACTCCTCCCCGCCATAACGCCCCACCGAATCGTATACCCGGACAGCATCGTTAATGCGCTGCGTGACTTCTCTCAGCACATCATCCCCAATCAAGTGACCGTGAGTGTCATTGATCATCTTGAAGTGGTCTACATCGATCAGCAGGATTCCCACGGCTTCATCGGAACGAGCGGCACGCTCAAGCTCGCGGTGGAGCGTATCCAGGATTGCGCCCCGGTTCCAGATACCGGTAAGTGAATCATGCGTCGCCTGGAATAGAAGTTGTTGGTGCGCCTGGATACTATCGTTCTGGAGCGTCAGAATTCGATTGGCTGCCCTTAACCGGGCCTGTAATTCCCGTTTGTCGAATGGTTTGGTCAGGTAGTCGTCGGCTCCTGCCTCCATTCCCCTAACCAGATCCTGCTTAGCGTCATTGGCAGTCGCCAAGAGAATGTACTGATAGGGTGCACGGTTCAGTTCTCGTACTCTGCGGCACAAGTCCACGCCGGTTATATCAGGCATGATCCAATCCAGGATAAGTAGTTGAGGTGGCAGATCTTTCTGGAGAATGTTCCAGGCTTGCGCCCCATCTTCCGCGATCGTGACCCGGTATCCCCAATTTTCCAGCCAACTCTGCAGGATCCGGCGGAACATGGCATCATCGTCGGCGACCAGCACCCGATCACAGGAGCCGCCCGGCCGCTCGAAGCTGGTCAGACTTGGGTTCGTTTCGCCGCTACTCATCGGATTACCAGGCCTCCTGTCAGCGATCTGCAGATCGGATATCACGCCAACCGTTTCGTCATTGAAGGTAGACGTTTCCGGGTTTGTCTATTTCTAATCTTGCGTGTAAGGCCGCTGCGCGTCTAACATCGGCATCTTCACCGCTGACGTCCAGTTCTCTTCATGATTGGCTTGTCGTTCCTTTTTGAGACACGAGGGGAATTGGTCAACGCTCAAGGAACTTAAACGCTATCTATGCAAAACATACATATAGGATTGACCGGTTCCTATAACTCTTTTAGTCGTATCATTCTGCGACAGCATTACTCGTGGCCGGGAATAATTAGGTTCCGTCGCAGGCACGCTCAGATAGAATCACCGCAGCCGGGGCGGAGTTTTCATATAGTAGTAAAGGACCTTTGCCGTTCCTTCCCTTGCTAACTGGAACAACATTGTATGGCTCTCCCACGGGGGCTTCACTAAGCAGCGTTCAGTTTTGCCGATCGGATTTGCCACATCGAAGGGCCTCTCCTGCTTCTTCTGGTTGGTCAGTGGAGCCGCTGCCATGGGCCTCGGCATCTGGTCCGTGCAGTATTCTCGGCATGCTCTCGATTAACCCTCCTATCGCCCATTGCGTTTTACCGTTTGTGACACATGTATGGGCATTCCGAAAGATCGGATCGGCATACTCTTCGAGAAGTTCAGCCGGATCGAAGCGTCGACTACCCGGCGATTTGGGGGGGCCGGACTTGGCTTGGCGATTTCCCGGCAACTGGCGGAGATAATGGGCGGAGAGATGGGCGTAAACAGGGACGAAGGGAAAGGCTCAGAGTTCTGGTTCACGGTTCGCCTGGCCCGGGCGACCCCGCAAGAGTCGCAGAGCCACACCTTCCGAAATGGAGAGGGCGGCCGAGGCGCGGGATATGTGCGCCGTCGATGACGCTATGGCCCAGTTGGAAGCGAACTTTCTCGAGTTTCAGAACGCGGTGAAAGTGTCCCAAACTGTGGAAAGCTGGCAGCTTGCAGGCAACTTGGATTTACGGAGGGAAATAACCACCGTCCCCTTCGCGGTCTGGTTTTTGTTCGCAGGCAGCTTGCACAATTTGTGGGTCGCGGCCTGCCCGTGGAATATCGTTCGGGCAGTACACCTTGCGTCCAGACTGATGCTGGTTGAGAGAACCGCGGATCTATCCACGCCGCTATGCTACGCGGAGCCACCCGTGCGCAATTCTCGAAAAGTTTTGTTATCGCGAATTAATTTGATAACGTAGCTTGCGCTACAAGTTCAATGTAGCTGCCGCCCAGGGTTCACAGACACGCCTGTTCAGGAGGTCACATTGAGCATTCCGAGCTATGCACAGTGGATACAGGACACCAGCGCCAACATCCTCACACCGCGGAGTTCGAAGTTGAAGGCGGTGGATGAAGCCATCCAGCAATATGAAAAAACCAAGAACCAAAAAGATATCTGGAGGATCAAGAACGCTTTTGAAGACTGGAAGCGCGAGCAGGGAGCCGGTTGGCAAACAAGTGTGCGCAACCGGACCCAGGCGGTCACTAAACTGAACACTGTTCTGGATAAGGTCGCCGACTATCGAACCTATCAAATCACGCATTTCACGATGGCGGAATTGGTGGCGTTGTCGGTGGTTGCGAAAGAGCGGAAGAAAGCGATCGTCAAGGTTTTCGAAGACAAGGAAGTAACCTTTAAAGCCGCAAAACTGAAGGACCAGCTAAAGGCTTCGGGCGAGAAAATAAAAGAGACAGCGGAACAGGGCGCTGCCTACTTAAAGACCAAAGGTAAAAGCGGCCTCCCCAAGACTTCCGGTCCCCCTGCATCCGAAGTGGTGCGCCGGAAGATGGAAGAGATGGTCAAGACAATGTTCAGTGTTGACGGCCTGGAGGCGCTCGGCAGCCTGGGTAGCCTGATTACCGGAATCCTTGGGCAGTGTGCGGTCAGCATCCCGCCGGTAGTGGGCCATATCAAGGATGGATATGACCTCTTCACAGGATGGGCCAAGGTGGGGTCAGACCTTTATCGGCAATACAATATCTCGGAACGCGGCTACACCATCGACACCGGCGTTCCCACGGCGGCGTTCGATGCTTTGAAGAGTTGCCTGGAAGACGAAACCAAGAATGAAGCCATCAGCGCCTCCCGGGCCACGACGTCCTTCGCACTGAAAACCGGGCTGGCATTTGTCGACGGCGGAGCGATTAGCGGCCCCGTGGTTGGCGCGGCAAACGCGCTGGCCGATTTCTCGCACAAGGTCTACTTGCTGGCAACGGAGTGGAAGTCGACCAAGGCGATTAACCGGGCACTCACATCCGGTGACCTGGATATCCGCTTGTTCCGCAGCTATCCGCTCATGGGATGCTACTTCCTGGTCAGCGCCACCTTGAGCGACCTGATCCCGATCGACTCCTTTGGCTCGCCCGGCTGGATGGATTACATCGAGCATCTCCACAAACACGGCTTCGAGCAGATCTACAAGTCTTCGGTCGATTTGATCGAAAAGTCGCCCTGGGAGATTGAGGGCCTGCCCAAGAGGCCTAAGGGAACAAGCGCAGGCATTTTCTCTGAGGTAAAGCGTGTCTTCTCGACCGTCAGCCCGCTCGCCGATCTGAAGGACCTGAAGGATCTTGGTTAACCGTAAAGGAAGAAGCCGTTTCTAGCGTGAGACACCACTGAGCCGCTCAGCCTCTTTGGTACGCTGCAACCCATCCTTGGCCTCCCGGTTACCCGGCTCACACCCGAGCACTTCGGTGTATTGCCGGATCGCGGCGTCATACTGACCCCTGATTCGATTGGTTTCAGCCAACTTGAGATAGTTCGGTATCAAGCCGCCGATCGAGCATCCCCGGGCTGCTGGTTTAGAGCCCTCCGACGGTGGTGTAACAGGACTGCGCTCGGCAGGCACTGCCGCATGGTTTGGTGTGGGAGGTTTCCCTGTGTTCGCCTTGGGGGCAGGTGGGGGAGCCACAGGAGGGGCGGGTGGCTTCGATGATTCGTTTGCCGGGGTGGCCGGGTTGGCGGCTGCGGGCCCGGGATTTACTGCGGTTGAGCTCGACGCAACGGCCGCAGGCCGGGGGCCGGAGGAAGTGTGCGAGATTACCAGGTAACCAACACCAATACAAAGGAAGGCGGCGACTGCACCGCCAATGGCGATCATTCGTGGACGTGAAAGCCCATGCGCCGGCCCTTGATCATCGGGTTCGGGAAGACGCTGCTGTTTTGGTCTCCACGTCCCCTCTACGGGATGTCCTTCAGCAGCACGGCTAAGCGTTTGGTCGGCGATAGGATTCACTGGAGCCGCAGCAGGTGGCAGAGCCGCGGCAGCGACTGGATCAATCACCAGCGTCGGCATAAATTCGGCTTCGGCCTGCAGTTCGTTCAGTCGCTCCTCGCTGGTCCACAGAAATTCATACACTCCCGCGCGCGGAGGAAAAGACCGCAAGGCAGGTTGGTAATGCGCGACTCGATCGTAAAACGCCTGGGTAACCAACACCTGGGACGGCTTAGCAGAGTCAAGCAGCTCCTTTTGCTCGACCGAGGGGCCGGCGTAGGCTGAGTGAGCCTCCTCCGGCCCAGACGAGTCGAGGACCACGGAAACGTTAGCCCGCCCGGAGGGCGCGGCGCTGCGAAAGCCTTCGAACGCAACCTGCAAGGCACGGCTTGCGGCCAGCGCCTTCCCAAGATCGCTGAATCCCCGTGTATGCACATAATCCTGTGCACCCACTTGTGGATCCACTTCAAGCCTGCTCATCAATGTGTCCTTGACTAGCGCCTGCGCCCGCGAACGCCAGTCTGCCGCACCGTCCGATGGATGGCCACTCCTGGCCTGGTGCAGGCGTATGACCAACTCGAACTGGTCTTCAGCGGCTCGGCTTGGGTGGCTGGCAGTTGGCATAGGTATCCCGGTCTTTCCTGATCGACCTTTTATCGCCGGACAGCGTAAAGGGCGAGTGTTTCAGAGAGAACTTTGGTTGCAACAGCAGGGGGGAAGTGATAGCTTCTGAGTCGGCTCCCCCGATAGCTGCTAGTAATTTCCCTTTTAGGTCGCAGCCTCCTCATGTAGTAAGGCAGATCGTATGACGAGGATGTATGGCGTCGTCAAGGTATTTTCGTCCTAAGGTATCACTTTGCCGCACCACGGTTGCGGTTGTGCTCCTGGTTCTCTGGTCAGGTCCGGCTTTTGCAAAAGGTCCGGAATTGTCGGCGATCGAGGTGTACCCCATCGCCGGTGGGCAGGGTTATGTCCAGATCACGGGCTTCGTTTTGAACGCAAAAAACGAGGTACACCTGTGCAACGGCGCGCAAACCATCAACAAGAATAGCTACGGAAAGCTCCCCAAGGTAGGCCTTGCAGCCGGCATGACGCTCGAACGGGCGAAAAGTGGAGAGCTGATGCTCAGCCGTGGGGGCGCGGCAGAATGCGTCGTCCCAGCCAACCTGAAACTAGAGAAAGACGAGGGAGAAACACCCTCGCAACTTGCCGATAAGACTGACTTGCAGGGCCAGATTGTATCCAAATCGATCAGTTCAACGGAAAGTATTCCCCCCGTCGCCCCGGGGGTCAAGATCGTGCTGGTGGCGGCACCGGACCCTGAGCTGGCGGAGTTCCTGCTCGCCCAAAGGTCGGCCACGGTTGCGGGCTGGAAGAATTATCTGGGCAAGTACTCCTCCGGGCCACACGTCGGCGACGCGAAAGCTTCGTTGTCCGGCTTGTATGTCCAGGACGGACAAGCGAGCCTGGCAGCTTATCAAGCTTCCCTCAAGGGTGCTCAGCCAAACTACGACAAATTGCAGGCAGCAAAAGCTACTTTAGACTCTGCCCTGGTCATCGCGCCGGCTACCCCGGAAAGCGAGGCGTTAGCCACGGCAATCCGCCAGGAGACCAAGGATCTCAATGGCAAGGGGCTGGGTGAAATCGCCCAGTACCGGGAGGCAATGGCAAAAGAAGTCAGCGGCTACAGCCACCTGGTTTCTGCGGAGGCAATTTCGCAGCTTACTTTGGGTTTGGACCCCAAGTCACCGGAGACGGCTTCCCTCAGCCAGGCCTGCATACAAGAGAGAACCATGCTGGATCACCGCTTGGTTGACTTTGCCAACAAGCTATCGGCAAAACGGCCCGACGAAGCTTACGAAGCCATCAAGCCCCTGCTCCCGTTCGCCAAGGAATATCCCAAAGTGCAGGATTGCCTCAACGCCCTCTACTCCTATCACGTTGAGCTGGGCAAGAAGGACGCTGCCAAAGGTGATCTGGACGGCGAGGTGGCGGAATTTCAAAAGGCCAAAGAGGTCCAGGCAACGCCTGAGATTGAGGAGATGTTGCGCACGGCTCAGGCGCAAGCCCAGGAAAGCACCGATAAGGCTGCGGTCACAAATGCTATGACCCGGAGTACAGCAGCTGAAGATGACAAAGATTTTGTTCTGGCTTACGAGGTCCTCGATAACTTAACGCCATCGCAAAAGAAGCAGGTCGCGGAACGCCTCGATTCGCTAAAGGACCGCTATATTCAGGCAGCTTCGAAGATGGCCATGGACCTTCAGCGAACCCATACTCCCATCAAGGGATTATCCGATGAAGCCGGGATTCAACACGCCTACAACCTCATGGGCCGTTGCTATGCGCTGACCAATGACCCTGGGTTTGATGACCGCATGACGATCCTCGGCCAGAGCCTGAGCACCTATTACCTGGCGCAGGCGAAACATTACCTCGATCGTCCGGACGGAACGGGGGCCAACGTTGGCTGGACCTATCTGACCCAGGCCTTGCAGTACAAAGGGGCCGACTCCGGCGTCATACGAGACGAAATGACCCGCGCGAATGCCGCCCATCAGCTTCGCTCCAAGCTTTCGATCAAGGTGACCTTCCGTGACCAGACCTCACGCCGGGAGGCGGTTGATTTCGCGAACCAGCTCACTGACTCCCTGGCGACTGGTCTGGAGTCTTCCAGCCTGAACATTAAGGTTGTGCGCCCCAACGAAACGACTGCGGTACCGCCCAACTTTTCCCTGGTTGGCGACGTGCTGCAAAATGCAGAATCGAACTCGGTCGAGAAGACGGCAAAGTCATCAAAATATCGCTCCGGCCAGCATGATGTGCCAAACGAGGATTGGAACGCGGCCAATCGTGACTATGAGAGCGCCACCCTGGCCCTGCAGACCGACCAGCAAACCCTGGAGGGCGCGGTGGCCCGGGGAAAGAAGGGTGCAATTGACAGTGCCAAGAAGCAGGTGGACGAGGCAACAAAGAAGGTTTTAGCCGCGCATGCCAAGCTCGACGCAATTCCGAAGACTAAGGTTCAGGAGATTGAGTATCCCTACACCTACACCGAGCAAATCAATCACTTGAAGGCGACCGTCGAACTGCAGTTCAGAATTCTGGATGCGGCCGGCGCCGCCGTTGTTCCAACGGTTCCCATTCCCGAAACCCAGGAACACTCCTACACCACGCTCGAGAACGTCAAGCCGGACGACACCATGGGAGTACGCGTCGAGGGTGAGGTCCCCAGCGAAACCCAGTTCCTGGAAAGAGTCGAATACGACGCTCGTGATCGGCTGCTCAAGCAAGCTCGGGAAAAGGTTGCGAGCCTGCCGGGGTTGATTCTTCAGTCCGCAGACCGCAAGGCGGCGGAAGCCGATAACGATGGAGCGGCCGAGTTGTATATGCTCTATTTGGACTCAACCGAGAGCCACGATACACCCGAAAGGAGAAGGGCGCAGAAATTCCTGTTGGATAACTATAACTTTCGAGCTTACGGTGACCCCCCGAAAGCCTGATACGCCCGCCGCCCTCAACCAGGCGACCACGCTCGATGAGCGCTCAATAATGGAAAAACGCTTGAGCACGCAAAAGCCGGATAAGATTGGCAAATACGACATCCTCGACGTTCTCGGACGCGGCGGCATGGGTGTTGTCTATCGCGCGCGCGACTCCCGCTTAGGACGCGTTGTTGCCATCAAGATGTTGACTGAGGGCTACAGCGGCAACTCCGAGATGTTGCAGCGTTTCTACCGTGAAGCAAGCCAGACGGGCGCGCTACGCCATAACAATATCGTGATCGTCTTCGACGCGGGCGATCAGGATGGCGAGCCGTACATCGTCATGGAATATGTCGAGGGTGAACCCCTGGACAAAATTCTCAAAGAGCAGAAACGCGTCCAACGCGAATTTGCCCTTCGTATTGTGGAGCAGGTTTGCCTGGCATTGGCTTACGCTCACCGCAATGGCGTCATTCATCGCGATGTAAAGCCAGCCAATGTCATTGTGCAACGGGACGGCACGGCCAAGTTGCTCGACTTTGGGATCGCCCGGGATGAGACTCGCATGGATACCAGTCTCACCAGTACCGGGTCTCTCGTTGGCACCCCGCCTTATATGGCTCCCGAACGATTTCGGGGAGCGCAGATTGATGGCCGGTCCGACATTTTCTCTGCCGGCGTGATGCTCTATCTGTTGCTCACCGGCAGACTACCTTTCGACGCGGATTATCCCGCGGTGATGGATCAGATCATGCGCCTTGATCCGCCGGCTCCATCTGAGCTGGTGGCGGATTGCCCCACTTCTCTCGATTTAATCGTTGCCCGCGCTCTGGCCAAGTCCCCGGCCGAGCGCTATGCGAATGCGGACGATATGGCGATGGATCTGCACGAGGTGGCCGAAGGTATCACCCGTGCCCATATTGCCGAACTGCTGGCCGAGGCTGAGAAGTATTTCGGTGGCGGCGATTTTCTGGCCGCCCAGAACTCTTTACGCCAGCTCATGCGCATGGACAGCCAGAACGTTGCCGGCAAGCGTTTGATGTCTCTTGTAGATCAGCGCCTGACCCAACAGGAAAAGGAACGCAAAGCCCAGGAACTGGCGCGGCTGGCGCAGCAGGCGGCCGGTGAGCGGGATTGGGAACGGGCGCTCGCATTGTGTGACGAAGCGTTAGGGCTAAGCCCCTCCAATATGACGCTGGTCGAACTGCGCAAATCAGTGTTTGAAGGTAAGCAGACTCAGGAGAAGGTTTCTCAGCTATTGCAGGAGAGCGCCAACGCTCGGAAGCTGGGAGAGCTCACCCGGGCTCAGAGTCGTGCTGCCACTGCGCAACAGCTTGATCCCGACAACTCTCAAATTCTGGCACTTTGCCGGGCATTAGAGCAGGAAATCGATGAGAAACGGCGTCGAGAAGAGCTTCGGACCGTCCTGGCTTCCGCCAAGGAACGTTTGGCCTCCCGGGAGTTTGACGAGGTTTCTCTTTTGCTGAACAAAGCCGAGTCCATCTCGCCCGACAATTCAGAAGTATTCCGGGTGAAAGATGAACTGGCCATCGCGATCGCGGAAGAGAAACGCAAGTCCTTGGTCCGAAGACTGGAAGAGAAGGCGGCAATTACCACTACCGTGGACAAACTGCGTACGGTCTCAACCGAGTTAACGGAGGCGATCAAAGAATTTCCCAATGACCCTTCTCTCCTTCGGCTCAGGCTCAACCTGGAACCCCGCATTAAGCAGCTTGAAGACGAGCTATACGTCCGCGAGGTCTCGAGGGCTTCGGCAGAGCTGCCTCCGGAAGAAGCTGTGGGGCGTATTCGCGCGGCTTTGATACGTGTTCCTGGAAACGAGCAATTGTTCGGTCTGGAGGCTGCACTCTCTGAGCGCGTAGCAAGGCAAAACCGGGAACGTTTGCTCGCACAGCGGCTTAGCCAGGCCCGTCAGGCTATCGATGATCGCCTCTACCTGGAAGCAGTGAAAATTCTGGAACGCTGCCAGGCGGAGGGTTTCTCTTCTTATGAAGTTACCGGCCTCCTCGAACTGGCCAAATCCGCGGCCTCGCAGCGCATCACCCAGGAACGTCTGGAGCGCGCCTACACGCACGCCAAGCGTTTGATCGATGAGGAAGACTACGAGAGCGCCGTACAGCTTCTTGGCAAGGTGCTGCAACAGATTGACGAGCCGGTACTGCACCGCCAGATGGATGAAGCCAGGCAGAAGCAGTTGGCCGCGGAACAGAGAGCTGACAGCGCGCTGGAACGCGCCGGGAACCTGACGCGAATGGAATTGTTTGCTGAGGCGGCGCTTGTGCTGGAGGAGCAATCCGCCGGGGTGAAGCGGTTGCCTCGAGTGGACCAGGCACTGGCACGCGCGAGGAAGCTACAAGAGGCGGAAGCAAATTTCTCTCTTTTGACCGGCCGGTGTTATGCGCGGATCGGAGATGCCCAGGGCGTTTCAGACCTCAAAACAGCCCTTAACACAGTAGCGACAGCAGATACCCCGGGCTCACAGGAAGCGGCGAAAAGGCGGTTGCGCGAGCGCTGTGAGGAGATATACGGGCAGAAGGCCTCCTCCATGATTACCGCGGCCCGGGAACGGCTTAACCAGGACGATAGCCCGGGCGCCGAAGCAATTCTGCAGGAGACGGCTCCGTGGCTTGAGCTGGCTCCTGCGCAAGCCCAGGAAGAGCTAAGCGCTCTGGAAACGGAAGTCGCCGCGGCAAAGAAGGTTTTACGCTTCCGCAAAGGCTCGCGCCGCTCCTAAGAACTGGCCCCCGTAATCCTTACTTAGGGGCCGGCTCGGCTAGCGGATTGTCAAAATCGAACCCGAAGAGCCTGGGATTTTCCCCGATGACCGCCGCCGAGGCGATATTGAAAACGTAATCATAGGTTTCCTGGGGTATTTTGTCGCGATGCTTTGACAGCAACTTCCAGAAGTTGCGCTCTCTGGGGTTCGCAGGCATGCTTCGCACCAACGGTAGGATTTGGGTTTCCCCCCAGTTGTAGCAAGCCATCACCAGAAATCCTGAGGCCTGAGCATCCGTGGCGTAGAGGTCCTGAAGATAGAGAGCTGCTGCTCTGGTTTCTTTGGCGGCGTTGTTGCGCTCATCGGCGGGGTCTGGACGCGATTGGTCTACCAGCGGACCCAGATGCAAGCTGTACTTGACAGCTGTCAATGGGATGAACTGCCACATTCCCTTGGCGAAGCCCATTCGCGTGAGCGGCCCAACTGCATAAGGGTTGAAGTTGCTCTCCTGCAGGGCAAGGTAAAAGAATTGGGGAGGAAGACCGCGCGCCAGCAGCTCCCGAGGAATCGTCTCCGTGTATCCATTCTCCTTGGCGGTCATGATGGCAGCCTTGAGCCGGCCAGACGATTTCCATCTCTCGATGTAGCGGTTGATTTCGGCCTCGAAATCGCTCGGCATGTCCAGTTCGCATTCCCCGAAGATCCGGGCCACGCGCAACACCAGTCGCTGCTTCTCGGTCAGTTTTGGGTTATAGATTTGCAGCGTTGCGAGGTATTTGTCGTAGCTCTTCTCCATTTCCTGTCGCCGTGCTCGAAACCTGTTGAGCTCGGCTGCTCCTGCCTGGCTATTGGTCGAGGCAAGTGCTCGATCGAGGTTGGCAAGATCGACATCCTGGGTCTTGATGGCATAGAAGAGCTCCTCTGCCGTCGCTCTTTGCTGCAAAAGCTGCCGATGCTCGCGATAGGCCAACAGGCCAGCGGCCAGGATGACGGCCATCAGGGCAGCAATGACCGCTCCGAATTTCTTCTTCCGCTTGGTCTCGACATGAGCGAAGGCCTGCCGGATGAACATGGTATGTTCACCCGCAGGCTGGTCGGTATTGTTAGTGGAAAAGTAGTGATCGATGTAGTGGGCAAGGGCCGGGTCCTTGGTGCGTATTGTTTTCTGGGCTGCCGGCTCTGGTTGAGGCTTCTCTACTTCGAACTTGAGTTCGGGACCCTCTATCCCCAGTCTCACGGTTGTTTGACCGTCAATAGGAACAGACGGAACCCGCTGACCGCGCAAGAAGAGACCATTGGCACTACCGAGGTCGCGGATAAACCACTGCCCGTTCTCAAAGACGACCTCGGCGTGGGCACGGCTGACGAAGGAATTGTCGATCGAGAGTTCGCAGTCTTTGAGGCGGCCGATTTTGAACGGTTTGTCGAATCGGAAGTTACCCCATGAGCCAGGGCTCACTTCCGCATTGACTTTCACAGCAGGAACGAGGCCCTTTTTTGCCTGGATCATGGTTGCCACTAAGGGTACTACAGAGTGTGCCACAACCCCCTGGCAGAATGGGTTTCGATTTGCTATTGAACGGTCGAGGACTCGGAGACACCTTGCGAGTTTGTCAGTGTAACCGTGATGCTCTGGATGTTAGAAGCGTCTCCGCTTATCGTGAAGGGCTGCGTGTACGTGAATGTAGTGCCGTCGGCATCAGAGGCAGCAGATTGATACCAGGCCTGAAACGCCGAGGTTACCGGCACAGTCAGGTCGGTAGTCCCGAGCGACTTACCGGGAACGGCGGTGAAGTGGAAGTCTGCTTGCGTCATATCGCGAGTAGAAGACAGACCCAGCAGAGCAATCTGCAGACTGGTCCCGGATCGTGTGAGGGTTCCACTCGTGATGACCGGTGGTGCGGCCGGAACGGTGACTTGGATGGGAGCGAGGCTGGCTGGAGTGACATCCAGATTGGTGACGTCGTCGACGATGTGCGTGGTGACCGTGATCGTGCCCGCTGTCGAGCCGCTTTGAAAGGTAATGGCTATGGGGGCGGCCGGCGTGCTAGCCGCTATGGAAGTTGAGTACGTCGTCATCTTGTTGGAGAAGACGATCATGGCATCCCCTACCGTATTGGGCGGTGCCGGGACAAAGCTAAGGGTCACGGTTACCGTGACTGCGTGGGGGAAAGGGTTCACTGTCAGGTTGACGGTCGTGGGCTCCCCAGCCGCTATCGTCGACGGCCCGGAAACGGTGACAGCAACCGGCGGCAGAATCACCATCAGGGACTGGGTCGCGCTGGCTCCCGTGTAGTCAAAGGTGTCTGTTGGAGTAAATGTCGCCGTGAGAGTGGCAGTTCCCAAAGGCAGTATCGCGTTGAGCGCCGGAGTGTAGGTGAAAGTACCCGGAACATTTGCCGATGCGTTCAACTGTGTGCTGCTCAGCGGAGTACCGTACGCGATGGACGCCGGAGCCGGCCAGGTCAGAGTAGGCGTGGTTTGATCGACCACTTCCGTCAAACCGGGCGAAGTGGCAGCCACAAAATTATTGTCTCCGGGGTAGGATGCCGTAAGCGTGTGCTTCCCGGCGGGCATAGGCGATGATGGGGTGGTAAGGGTTGCCTGCGCACCGGCAGAGTTGACCAGGATAGAGAGGTTGCTCATGGGCGAGTTCTGCGAAAGGAAGGCCAGGTCGAGCAGACCGTCGCCATTCAGATCAATGCTGGTTGGCGCGTTCACGTAGGGGCTGAGACCGGTAATTTGAGTTACATTCTTGAAGTTGCCCGTACCATCATTGAGAAGGATAGACAGATCTTCCGCCTCGGTGGTCAGATTGGTCACCATCAGTGCCACATCAGGGTATCCATCGCCGTTGAGATCGCTTACGTTGATGTTGAATGAGGGAAATCCTGAAGTAGGAATCAGGGACGATTGGGCTGCGAACGTCCCGTCTCCATTTCCGAAAGCAGTCAGGAAACCATCCTGTGAGCTGACTTCGATGACCAGGTCTGTTTTGCCGTCCTGGTTGAGGTCAGCGGCGGCCAGGCTGTTTGCACCCGTCGCCGTGGTCGTGCTGCTAACCTGGGTCAGTTGGGTCTTAGCAGCATTCAGCGCAAACAAGTAGATGGTGCTGGGATTGGTGGACGTGAAGTCGCCGCAAGGTCCGGCGGTTGGAATTGTTCCGGCGACAACAAGTTGCGCCCCGGAAGCAGCGGCAAAGTGTCCAGTCGTAATGCTTACCGGGCAAAAGGTGGGAGGGAGTGGTGCTTGAATGAACGTCCCCAGGCTCCCGGGATTGCTGGCTCCCACGTTCAGCACGACTCCAGCGACGTTCTCGCCCAGCAGCGCGCCTACATCCGAGTATCCATCGCCGTCGAAATCGTCGATTGCAATCTGTTCGCGGTCTGCAGATCCACAATTGCACCCGGAAGCGCTTGTTTGCTTCGGTCCATTGAGCAACGAAGCAACGACACTTCCGTCGAATACAGAGTATGTCCCAACTACGACATTGGCAGGGCTGCTCGCATGGATCAGGAAGCTCTGAATTCCTGATGACTTCGGCTGGAGGAAGAACCCGCTGGCGATGGCGTCGGATTGCGGCGGACCCGGAGTGTAGGAATATAGGGTGGGTGTGCTGACGGTGCTTGCGAAGCTGTACAGTGTCACTTCGCCGCTCGCCGCGTCCAGGCTTACTAAGGCCGGAGGACTGCCAGTGCGCAACAGAGAGGCGATCCCGACCGGACTCGAATCCGGTGTTTGGATATTGGCCGAGGCCGATGCGGGAAACGCCTGCGAGGAGGAAAGGATCTTGAGCGGCGCGCTGCCTAATGAATTCGTGCCGTCGTAGAAGAACTTCGCCGTACCCGTAGGAACTCCGCCCGCAACCGGTACCTGGTTGACGGTCGTGGTGAGGGTTAGAGTTCCGGGAAGAATCAGGGGCGAAGGAGCCGCGGTGATGGAAACAGTGCTTGGCAGCGTTTGCGCCGTGAGCGTAGCCGCTGCCGCGAGGGCCGCCGCCAAACCAAGCACTCTTAAGCGACGTGAGGCGAATCCTTTCATCGTGCCGCTCCACCAGCAATGACGCTGGCAGGAATAAAGAGGGTCCGTGGTACGGCTGAAGCGCCATCCAGGGCAAAAATCGTGCCCGATGAGAGATCGCTCACCTGGAACAGGGCATTGCCGGATAGGGGAATGAGTTCCGAAGGTCTGCATGCGCAGGGCACTTTTGCCGGCGCGGATGTGGTAGCCAGATCAAGCCGCAACAACGGAACGCCCACGGCGTTGGCTACGAAGGCTTCTCGCCCATCCGCCGAGCTCGCTATCGCGAGCGGTTGGGACACTCCGTCGGCAGAGGATGCGAGCTGAGCAGCGCTGGGATTTGTGGAAGGATGCGATACCATCACTACTTTGTTAGCGACGGAATCGGCGACCAGAACCGTATCACTCCCAGGCACAAACGTCATCGCCCCGTATTTCTGCACGACGCTTAGCGGCGCTGACAGAGCTCCGGAAGAGGATAAGAGTTGTACAGCCGTCGATCCGTCGGTACGAAGAACCGCCAGCGCCACATCGCCTGAATCTCCGACGGCTACTCCAGCGATTGAACCGGGGGTGGCGATATTCACCGGTTCCACTTCAGGCGTGGACGGAAGACCGCCGATCAGGAGTCCGGTGGAACTTCCGCGCGCATACACCAGGGCCCTTGTGCATGATGGACTCACCATGACTTGCGGGTTTGCGATTGCAGAGGTAATCAGTGACGGCTCGCCGTTCGGCAGAGACATGATAGACACGCTGCCGGAGGAATCGGCGAGTAGAACGTAGCTCTTCCGTAGACACAAGACTGCGGAAGTAAAAGGTCCGCTGGCGATAACGCTGTCGCTCAGGACAGCGGCTCCGGGAACTCCAAGCATCGTGCGCAGACCAGCACGGTGTGAATCCCAGGTGTAGCCAAGAATCGGCTGCGAGGCAGCTGCGGCACCGGCGGATCCGGCAGAAGCACTGGAGACGCCGCTATGCGCAGCGGTGTTAGTTCCACACCCTGCGCAAAGCAGGAGGACCCCAAAGCATGCTGCTGCGAATCCATAGATGTTTCGAGTGTGCAGCGAACAGAAGCCTCCGCGCATCGCCTGAGCCTTTTGTCCTCTCACCGGCGCCGGACCGATGGCGCGGTTACGGTGGGTGGCCCAGCGGTGATGGTGTTCGATGGACCGCCTCCCGATTGCGACGCCACCACCGCGATCGCGGCCGCACCCGCAACTGCGGCGACAATCAGCACAGCCTTAACCGGAAATGCGTGGGTTGCTGCAGGAACGGCGCCTACGGCCGCCACGCCCGCTACAGCCGCACCCATGAAATTGGATTGATTGATCGAAGTGTGAGCGCTCTGGTCGCGGTATTTAACAGTTACCTGGATCTGGTACTTTCCCACGATGTTATTAGGCTTAAGCCCGGTCGCGGTCGCGCGGCCAGCGGCGTCCGTCACTCCATGGAACTCGGTGCTCCCTCCCGCGAAGGTGCCGCTGGGACCCGATTGGGGCAGGGAAAAGATAACCAGCGCCCCGGCGATCGGCTTATGATTTTCGTCTTCTACCTGCACGATCGGCTCTCGCGCGGTTTGTTGCTTGATGTTGTTGAGAGCCCCTTCGCCATCCAGAATCGTGATCTGCAGTCCCGGCGGGGGTGGAGCCTGAGCATCCACCACCGTCTGGCCCGAGAGCGTCAAGGCGACAACGAAAACGAGCAACCTGGTCATCAGTCCGATCCTCCGGCTCTATGGTGCAGAGTTGGCCGAGATCGTTACAACGGGCTGAGAGGACTACTGGCCGGATCGCACCTGAGTTGACAGAGCAGATGAACTGTAGGACAGTCCACGTCTCACGGTCAACAAAATTTTCAGGTTTCCGGGCTCGATTTTGCGGGAACGTCTGCAATTAGATACAGAGGGCGTTACGGTTGCGTTCGGGCCAGCACAATGTCGATGTTGGCAACATATTTTCGTGACCTCTGTGCTTCATCCGTGTCGGGATTTATCGCAATCACAGCATCGAAGCATTTCCGTGCCTCTTGCAGCAGTGCCGCGCCTCCGCTGGCGTTGTACTGCTCGGTGAACACCAGGCCGAGGCGATAGTTAGCGAAGAGGTCGTCTGGAACGAGCGAAAGCGCCTTGTGGCATTGGATGGCCGCATCGTCATAGCTCTTGCGCATCCATGCACAATCGCATATACCCACGTATGCCTGGGCCCGTAGTTCGCGCCATATATCCTGCTGCGTGGCACGCTTCTTACTGCCTACTCCAAACAGGCTGCCCAGCACGTAGTAATTTAACTTTCCGGCGAGTTCGCTGTTGAAGTTGCTCAAAGATAAATAGGTCTGATACTGGCTGGTGGCCAGGTCGCATTGGCCATTTCTGCGCAAAGCTTCACCCAGCCATAGATGCGCTTCTGCGTTTGCCGGTGTGAGCTTGACTGCCTGCTGCCCGGAATCAACTGCCTGTGCGTAACTGCCCTTGCGTAGAAAGGCTTGCGACTGCAGATACCAGGCCATGCCATTCGAGGAATCCTGCTTGGCCACTGCATCCAATTGACGGATGGCCTCATCCAGTTCTCCGGTGTCGAGAAGGACGGCGGCGTAGCTAAGCCTGGCTTCCAGATAGGCCGGATCTATCTCGATCGCTTTCTGCAGAGCCGCCTTGGCCTTGTCTTCCTCGTACAGCGCATGATAGGTGCGCCCAAGGTAAAGTGCTGCCTGGCTATACCCAGGGTCAATCGCAAGTGCCTGTTCAAAGTCGTCCGCGGCCACTTTGTAGTTCGCGGCAAAGCCCCGGTTGTATCGATCAAGTCCGCGGTCGAAGATTTCCTGGGCTGCGTGGTTACGTCGCTGGGCAATCAGGATGCGGACTGTCACCGCCGTATCCTGACCGGGATAAATCTGTTCTTCCCGAGGGCCGTCAGGTTCGTAACCTTGATGTGCGCCTTTTAGAGTGTGCGGACCGGGAGTAAGCCCCGGGAAGCGCTGCGGGACGCCTTTTTTGAAGGTTCCCAGGCTCTTCCCGTCAAGCCACACCTCCACGTCATCCATGTTGGTCTCAATCACAAAGGTGCCGTAGCGCAGTGTTCCCGCGCAGTTCGCGCCCGAGCACCCCTTGGACGTACTGGAACCGGGATTGAACGCAAGCACCATGTTGGGATCGAAACTGCCTCGGTCGGAAGTCGGATTTTGCAGCATATGCGTCGCCAGGCGCACATTGGTGTGTACATACTCCGCCAGCTCGTCGGCAGTGACCACGCCATCTCCCGAGGTATCTGCTTCTCCCTGCAAGCCCTGAATCACATAGTAGGTAAAGATTCCGTGTCCTCCGCCCCACTGTGAACTCTCGAAGCTCTGCTCACGATCGCGGCTCGCGGTCAGGGAAAACATGGAGCTGTTCAGATCCAACAAGCTCTTGTTTACTTGCGCGGTATCGTCCTCGGGCGTGATCGCTCCGCTATGGCAGGCGTCGGTCAACAGGACCTTCCATTTGCCGTGGATGCGATTACCTATCACCTGACCCAACTCGTCCATGGGATAAGCGGTCGACGCAACCTTTGCAGGGTCCACGTCATAGGGCGCCAGGTACGCCTTGCCCCCTGAAATGAAGCCATGGCCGGCAAAATAAATAAACACCCGATCGTTGGGGCCGGTTACGCTCGGTAGCCACGTCTCGAGTTCCTGCTTCAAATTGGCAAGGGTTGCGTGCTCGTTGATAAGCTCATGAACACCCTCCGCGGGAAATTGGCCGGCTTTCTCACTGATGAGGGTGCTATATATATCCGCCGCGTCCCGATCGGGGAATTGCAGCTGGGCCTTTGCCGGGAGGTTCTTGTATTTCGAGATGCCTACGACAAGAGCGTAGCTGCGAGGGATTTGCGGAGCGCTTTGCCTCGCCGGCTGGTCGGGGACCACGTCAAGATCTCTCTGCTGCTGTGGCGCCTGAGCTTGTCCCCAACACTGGAGACTAACCGCTAGAGAGAAAAAGATAAGCGACTTGGCGAGAGCGTGCATAGGTCAGCGGTGTGCAATCCGAAACTCGTAGATGATCGGGGTGTCACCGGAGGTAGCGGGTCTAACCACCGAACCGTCTGGGCCCTGAACGATGCTGACGTCTCTGGGCGTGAGACCGTCCGGGCCTCCCACGCTGCCGGCTGGAGCGGCACTCGCGCCCGCATTTACATCCAGGCACTCGCCCCGGGCACGGAATAAAGCGTCATCACAGCGAGGAATCAGCTCAGCAGCAGCCTGCGGTAGCGGCTTTACGTAGGGAGTGGCGGGTTCAGCCTCGTTTCTGTGCAGTAACGGTGAGGAAGTGAAGGTGAAAAAGATTGTTTCGTAGCCGGGAGGGTTCTCAATCCGAAACCATGAGTGGCTCGCCGCAGGAATCCTGTAGTCCTTGCCATGCTCAAGCCTGTTGTCGGCTCCCTTGGCAGGAAACAACTCACTGTACTTTCCGGAGGCCGCGCGATTGCTCACGTACAGATATCCGTCGGAGGAGGAGCGTACACGAAATCGAACCGTGTCGCCGGTCTTGAAAATATGTTGCGGACTGACTACGCGAAATGCAGATCCAGTCTCCTGCTCGAGGACGATCCGCATCTGAAGGTCTTGACCCGATTGCTGCGCCCCGCAGTTAAGTACACCGGCCCCGGTGATCACCACAATCCACAGAGATCTCATCGATGATCCAGAACCAGGTTGGCAAACACCTGCGACGCGGCGTTGTTCCCCTTGCCCTGGCTAACGACGTAGATAGCGTTCTCTCCCAGAGAGGGGTCTTTCGTTTCCTGAGGTGGATCTACGACCTCCGTCAAATCGCGGCTTTGTAGTTTCTGTACCAGTTCGTCGCTGATCCTGTTACTGGCTTCTACCTGGGCCGCCGCTGGGCCGGGGGAGGGTGCTGGATCCGTCTGCTGTTGTCGCAGAGTGTAAATCACTCCATCAAGGTCCGAGACAACCTGGCGGCTTAGCAGGATGAACAAGTGCTCCTCGCCTGTCTGCTGATTGAACTGGAACGATTTTCCCGAGGGCACCTGATAAATGCGTCCCGCTTCTACCCGGTTCGACTCGGGCAAATCGTCCTGTGCCGGGAACAACGGACGCCAACTGCCACTCGACCCTCGCTGGATGATGTAGATGTAGCCCGGCTGATTAGCCATCAAGCTGATCTTCACCTTATCGCCGCTGTGGAAGGGCGTTTCCGGCAACACTTCGGAAAGCTCACCACTTTCTCCAACCTTAAGCAGCGCATAGCGAAGTCCAAGCGGCTGTTGCGAGGCTTTCAATTTGACGATATGCGGTTCCGCGCCATAACCCTTAGCCGCGACCTGGACCGCCTTCTGTTTTTGCGGAGTAGCTTCGCCTGCGGCCTGAGTTGTTTTCTTGATCTTTGTCTCGGACGCGCGCTTCACCTGGGATGCGGTCTGGGTCGCGGGGTTTGGAGCCACCTCTACCAGGTCGCTGGCTGACCAAAACGAGTCGCGCGGAGTAAGTGCCTCCTGGGCCTGCACTGCGAGAGCGCAACATGCAATGGCAACGGACAAGACAATCAGCTTCTTCATGGGGCCCACCTTACCTTGCCAGGAGCGACTTCAACTTAGACCACAAAGGCGATCCTGAGACATCACGAACGCAGCGAAAACCGATGTAGGCTGATCGTTGATCCTCGGGGAACCCCCGCCGCATATACGAGAGCAGTAGGCGGGGGTCGCTCCTGGGGGAAAAACTGCCGCCTTTGATGGAGTACCACTTCCTGGAAAAGAGGCCGGTGCCCAGCTGCTTCTCCATATCCGCGTACTCCAGCGTACCCGCGGGGAAAGGCGATTGTGTCCATTCGTAGACATTCCCAGCCATATTGAGCGCGCCCACCGGGCTTTGTCGAGTCTTAAATGAGTCCACCTGTTGCAGTTCGTGAGGCAGGTCTTGCGTCCATGCATCCCAACCCCAGGGGTAGGGACGGCCATCGCTCCCGCGCGCAGACTTTTCCCATTCCTCTTCTGTAGGCAGCCGCTTCCCGGCCCACGCAGCATAGGCTTGTGCATCTGCGAAAGTCACATTCGCAACGGGAAAGTCGGGCTTGGAAAGGAAGGTTGCAGAGCTTGGGGGCACATGACCGGTGGCGTCACAGAATTTTTTGTATTGTGCGTTCGATACTTCGGTCTGATCCACATAAAAAGCGTGCAGAGCGATCTTTTTTCGCGGGTTCGGTGACATCGGTGAATCGTCTCCGAAGATAAAGTCGCCGCCCGGCACCAGCACCATCGATCCTGCCGGGTCGGAGATGGTTCTCTTGGATTGATTGAGCGCCAGTATTGCAGCCATCCCTAACAGCAGAGTGAGCGTCACGATACCTACAGCAGTGATCACTTGCCAGCGGCGATTAGTGCGGACGGTCACAGTGGCAGGTTGCTCGGGCAAGCAACTCACCCGGGTTTTCTCTTCGTTAGCAACCTGGTCAAACTGGGGCAGTAGTGCGCTGCGTCCGGAATTTATTCCGAGACTGGACAGAACAGCGAGGAGATCTTTTGGGCTTTGAAAGCGGCTTGCCGGATCGATCTGAAGCAGCTTCTGAACCAATTGGTCATAGGGCGCCGGCAATTCGGAATCATAGGATCGTATGGAGGGGCGCGCCGGCGAGAGATGGGCCTTTTGGATAGAAGGGAAGCTGTCTCCGCTGAAGGGACGTTGTCCGGTCAATAGCTCGAAGAACACTATTCCGAGCGAGTACAGGTCGCTGCGTGCATCACAGGCTTCCCCCAGAAACTGCTCTGGAGACATATAGAAAGGTGTTCCGAGGCCCTCTCCAGGTAATGTCAGATCTGTCATTTCGATGCCCTGGGATGCCTTGGCAATTCCGAAGTCAACGACGATCGCACGCCCTGATGTGTCAAGACGGATGTTCGCCGGCTTCAGATCACGATGAACCACTCCCTTGTCTTCCGCCCAGCTCAGGGCTTCCGCTACCTGGGCCACGATATTCGCCGCGTCGCCGGGACGCAGTCGCCCTTGTCTGCGCACCAAGCTGGCCAGGTCTTCACCCTGGATATAAGGCATGACAATGTAATGGAGTCCATCCGCGGCGCCGATGTCATAGATAGGGACGATGTTGGGATGACCGGAGAGCCGAGCTTCGAGCTTAGCCTCCTCTTCAAATCGCGCCACCACACGATCGTTCTGCGCCAGGTGATCCGCCAGGACCTTGACGGCGAATAGAGCACCATGAGCCACGTGCCGGGCCAGATAGACCTCGGCCATTCCGCCACCGCCGATGCGTCGAATGACCTCATATTTCTCACCCAGTGCTCGATTGAGTTCGGCACACTGGTCTTCAACTCTGCTCATAGAGTGCTCGTTGGAGATGATTATGTTTACCCCGCCTCGCCTCCGCAACAGTTATTTGGGGATCTGACTGGATGCGGAATCTGTTCGAACACAGTCTCGACCGTGATGCAACACGCCCGCCGGTCTGCTTCAGAAAACTATCGAGGGAGGGGAGAATTGCTAATCATTCACCAATACAATCAGGCTCATCTCGGGCGACGGAATCTCGTTGGGGACATGGACGCCAACCTTGCGAGTTTGTACGATGTTGTCCCAGCACGGGCCACTTCGGTTGATGACGAAGTATTGGCTTTCCACTTTCGGGGCCACCTCGGCCGGCGGCGTAGGCAGGTGAGTCAGCGCAAGGCCTGGCAGAGCGCGCTTCACCAACTCCACAACAAATCGTGATGAGCAGACTTTCACCAGCTGCGGTACGCGTCCGATTAAGTCGGCTTCGCCCATCGGCGAACGAATTTCCAGGAGCCAGCGCGAGCCGCCGACGCATCGTTCATCTCTTACCTCGCCGTCATACAGGGAGCTCTCGATTCGCCGCAGAGGAATCGTGATCGCCTTGGAGGGCATCACGATCTCCAGGTGGCGGCGGATGTGCTGGTCCAGGGCTTCAAAGCTCGCGCCCATAGCAAGGTGATCGTAAACTGGCAACGACCGGGGATGGACCTCGAGGCCAAAGGTACAAAGAGCCCCGGCAAGGCGGGACATCTCGCGAAAGAGCTCCTGCGGATGCACATGCTTCGACAGAAGAAAATGCCGCAGCGTGGAGACGCTGGAGTTCAGTGCGTGCAGAAACCAATACTGTGCCACATGGCGCGCCGACGTACCCGCCTGAAACTGCCCATGGCGCTGCTGCTGCTCCCGGGCAAAGACGGCGCTCTTGTCATCCAGAATGTCGATAAGGCGGCTCAGCATGGCGGTCAGAGATCCGCTCGCGTTGAGCGTAAGACAGGGCGGCACGAACGAAACATCGCTCTCGAAGTGACCCGAACCGCTGCGCACGATGCGTAACAAGGGCAGGCTCACGAACTGATCGTTCACTTCGCTCTCGGCGAGCAACTGCAGGTTCTTGCGCCCGATCTTGATTTTTCGCTCGTCGCGGCCAGTGGTTTCATCCGGCAGAGCCTGCTCGATGCTTTGATAGCGAACCGAGGGGGGTGAGCTACTCTCGAGGCTTGTATTGCGGCCCTCCTGCAGGCTCACTGGAACTGCAAGGTGCATGGTCAAATGATCGGCGACCGGGGAAAACAGAGCGCTGAACTCGCGTGGCGGCGGAGCGGCGTCTGACCCGGGCAAATCAAACGCCAGCCCATCCTGGAACAAGCCGCGCGCGTTCGCAAGGGCAAGAGTGCCGTTGTGCAGGGCGTCGCCGTCAAATTGCAGGCCGGCAAATCCGTATGCGTCGCGCCAAAGACTGGTGGTGACGAAGTTCAGCGAGTCTTCGAAGTAGCGGCTCTGCGCCTGAAAGTTGTGCGGGCCGAGATACATCCCTTCCGCCCAGACGGGTTTGTTTAATAGTTTCATTGTCTTTCAACCCGCCTGCGGCAACAGGATAAGCAACTCCATTTGTGGATTGGGAAAATCTCCCGGCACATGCAGGGCCAGATTGCGCGCGCGGGTCACCGCGTCCCACGCCGCGCCAGACTGGTTCAGACTGAAATATTGATACTTCATCTTGACCGGAATCGCACTCGGCGGGCTGGGCAGGTGACTGAGGACAACCCCGGGCAAAGCCAGGCTGATCAGCCGCTCGATGTCGGTCGCCGAGCATACCTTGACCAGCTGCGGGACCTTACGGATGATAGCGTCTTCGCTGGTCTCCGCCGAGATCGCCACATACATGCGCGTGTTGTTGAGGTATTTGTCCTGGTCGATCGCAGTCGCATAAATGGTGTTCTTTACGTGCTTCAGGGGCAAAGAGACGACGTTTGTCGGCACCACGGTTTCAAGTAACAGCCGCAGTTTCTGATCCAGATCGTTGAAGACTTTGCTCAGCTCGAGATGGTCGTACAGGGGCAGGTCGCGGGGACGGATGGTCGTGGAGAACGTGGTCAGGGAAGCACCGAGCGCCGTGAGTGCCGAGAAGAGCTCTTCCGGATGACAGCGCTGGCCTTGCAGCAGATGGCTGAGTACGGGAATGTGCGAGTTGACGGTATACAGGAGCCAGAAATTCGCTATGTCCGACGCGGTAAAGTCGGCCAGACTCTGGTTCTTCTGCCGCCGGCTAGCGGCAAGCTGCGTGCTCTTGGCAGAGAGAATTTCCAGCACTCCGTTGATCAGGCCGCGCAAAAAGTCACTGGCGCGTACCTCGAGAAGGGGGGGAACGAAGCGGGTATTCAGGCGAAACACGCCGGCATCGGTGCGTTCCACGTTGGCGATACGCAGGGCGGAGCTTCCTTCGCGAGTCTCGTTGGCGGCCAGCAGCCGCAGGTTCTTGCGCGCGATCTGGATCGGCTTCTCCCCTGTCCCGGTGTTTTCGTCCATCACCGTGGTGATCTCCGCCAGGTAGCGGGAACCGGAAGAACGGCCAACGGGCGACACGTTCAGGCCCTTCTGCCGGTAGTCGGGCACGGTGAGATAAATGTCCAGGTCGCGAACCCCGGGATCGAAGAACTCCGCCAGGGCTTTCGAGGGAGGCGGCTGATCTGAGCCGGGTATATCGAACAGCAACCCGTCGGGAAAGATGCCTGAGGCGCGGGAAACGGCCAGGTGTCCGTCCGCCAGCAATTCCTGGTCGAGCACAACTTCGCTAAAGCCCCAGGCGCAGAACTTGAGCGCCTGCAGGCGGAAGTTCAAGCTGTCTTCGAGGAACCGGTCCTGTAATTGCAGGTGTTGCGGCGTCAGGAAGGTACCTTTGGTCCAGAGAACGGGTTGCAGTTGTTTCATGAGTAGCTACTTATATTATCCCGAAGGTGAGAGCTACGATGCTGGGCACGGCAGGAAGCGCAGCGAAAAGCCGGGTATCCCACCCCTCTCTGCCAGTAGCCGAAGCTGATGGTAGCGCAGCCCTCTCCTTCTTCATCCTTCGCAGAAGCACGAAAGACCCGGATATTCGCTGCCGTCTGCCCAGGTCCTTCAATTCATTTTGCCGCCCTTGCTGCCGTCGTCGGCCTGGTCTGGATCTTTCGGGCTGGTAGGGCTTGATCCGGGGCCGGAGCCGGCCGCGCCGCCGCTGTTGATCATCACCATGGTCCCGACGATGGTGACGCCAGCGGGGCCGATGTCGACGAAATTGCCGCCCGCCTTCAGGGTCAACTCCACCCCTGCTTCCAGAACGACGTTCATGCCGGCCTTCAGGTGAATGATCTGTCCGGCTTCATGGGCGAAGTTCATGCCCGATTTCTCGTATAAATTCTGGCCCACTTGCAGCGACAGATTCTGCCCGACCTTCTCATTCAGATTGCCCGTGACCTGGCTATGAAGGTCCCCTTCGGTCTTTTCCATCTGATCTTTGGTGACGATCAGGCTTCTGTTGTTTCCCACCCATTCCCGGACGTCGTTTTTCAGCCGGGTATCGAAGTCCTTTTCCCCGCGAAGAAATATCTGTTCGTCCCCCTTTTTATCTTCGAAGCGAAGTTCGTTGTAGTTGCTGGAGCTGCCGCCTTCCGAGCTTCGGGTCATGAACGTGCTGCGGGTTTGGTTAGTAGGCAGCGGATAGGGAACGGTCTGGGTCGCGTTGTAGACGCGTCCGGTGATGATTGGCCGGTCCGGGTCGCCTTCCAGGAAACTGACCAGCACTTCCTGTCCGACGCGAGGAATGGTGATCGCACCCCAACCTTGTCCGGCCCACTCCTGCGAAACACGCACTCGGCAAGAGCATAGACCGGCGCGATCCCAGGGAAAGAGGACAATCACCCTGCCGTACTTGTCCACCCAAATCTCTTCACTGCCTCCATCCCCGCTGTCGTTGTCACTGTCGTCGGCTCCACTGCTCTTGCCCACAACGACCGCTGTTTGCGGCCCCTGCACGAAAGGCTTGGGAGTCAGGCGCGCGGGCCGGAAGGGAACGTTCTCGGGAATGCAGCTGAAGTGGTTGGAGTAGGAGTCCCCGCTCCCGCCACCTTCCAGGCTGTAGCTACCCCCGGTGGATGCGATGTGCTGGATTTCGGTCAGCACATAGGTAGCATTCATCGCGTCCTGAGGGTAGTCGGTGAGACCGAACTTATACCCTGTGGTGAAGGCGCGGCAGACACTCGAGCCATTGGCGACCAGGTGACCGGCCTCCTCTTCCTGCATGCGGAGTTTGGCGAACGCCGTCCCATCCCCGCGGGTCGTGTAATCGCCGGGAAAATCGAATATCTCAAACCCGCCGTTACCTCCAACGTTAATAACAGTCGGTTCCGAGGCTGTGAGATTGGCCGATGGGGTCTTGAAGTTGTAGTCGGTCAGCGTGTACTTGCCGCTGCGCAGTTCCTGCTCCAGGGTCCAGGAATTGATAACATCGGCATCGTCGATACCGCCGCTTGCCAGGTTGAATCCAGCGCTCTCCTGCCCGGGGCAAGATTGATGGGCTGTAGAGGAGTCGGCGATGACCATGGTGTGCTTTCCCTGCTCGTGCTGGTAAAAGTAAAAAATACCGTTCTGCTCCATGAGACGGGAAATGAAGTTGAAGTCTGTCTCGCGATACTGGACGCAGTACTCCAGCTTCGAATATTCGCCGCTGAGCGAAAGTGTGTAGTCTGTAAAACCCCGATCGCTGAAGACCTGTTGAATAATTTCGCCGACCTTCTTGTTATGAAAAATCTTGCAGTCGGCGTATCGGGTCAGCATCCAGGTCCAGGGAACGATCTCCATTTGGTAATGCATGAAGCGAAGGTCACGGCCACTTAGCGCAAAGCGGCTTACCATGCCGTTGAAATAGCGCGGCGTATTGTCCGCTAGAGTCACCGAAATGGTCACGTTCTTCCCAATGATGTCGGAGAACTCGATGGGCCCTTGTTCCGTGAGCAGCTCGAGATGAAAACTGAATAACCGCGAAATCGCCTCATGGCCGCTGAAGCCGGCCAATAGCAGTACATCCTCACCCAACGGCGTGGTGAGCGAAATGAGGCGGTCTTGCTGCGTATATGGCATCGATACCTACAGGTCCTCGCTTCCCGGGTACATCTTCTCAGGCCATAGTCTCTACAGCGACCGGTGCTCCGGGGACTTCATACGCAAAATCCCCGTTTTCCCCGATGCCCACATGGATGGCGGTCATCTTCTCGCCTTCGGCCATGCCGCCCAGGATCTTGCGCGAGATGTCCGGCAGCAGGGAATTGGTGAGAATGTTGTCTACGTTCCTTGCCCCGCTCTCCACTTCAGTACAACGGCTGGCAACCGCATTCAGAAAAGCATCGTCGTAGGTCAGCTTGATCTTGTGATTCTCCAGGATCCGGCGTTGGATCTTGCCCAGCTTCAGCCGGATGATCTGCTTCAGGGCCTCATCCCTAACCGGGTAATAGGGGATAACCACCATGCGCCCGAGGAACGCCGGCTTGAAAATCTTGTTGAGGTCCGGTTTGAGGGTCTCGACCAGGGCACGCGGGCTGGGCGCGGTCTCCGGATCAGCCACCAGTTTCATCAATTGATCGGTGCAGGCGTTGGTGGTGAGAATGATGATGTTGTTCTTGAAGTCGATCTGGCGGCCTTCCCCATCCTCCATGTTGCCCTTGTCGAATACCTGGAAGAAGAGCTCGAGTACGTCGGGATGGGCCTTCTCGACCTCGTCCAGCAACACCACCGAATAGGGACGCCGGCGAACCGCTTCGGTCAGTACTCCGCCTTCGCCGTAGCCCACATAGCCAGGAGGCGATCCCTTCAGCGTGGAAACTGTATGCGGCTCCTGGAATTCCGACATGTTGATGGTGATCAGGTTGTGTTCGCCACCATAGAGCAGGTCGGAAAGCGCGAGCGCGGTCTCCGTCTTACCCACACCGCTGGGACCAACCAACATGAAAACGCCCACCGGCTTGTTTGGGTCGTCGAGCGATGCCCGCGAGGTCTGCACGCGCTGGCTGATGATCTCCATGGCGTGGGGCTGGCCAATGACGCGCCTGCCCAGGTGTTCCTGCAGCGCGAGCACGGTGGTGATTTCATCCTTGAGCATTTTGCCCGCGGGAATACCGGTCCAGGCGGAGAGCACCTCGCCGACAATCTGCGCGTCCACGCAGACCCGGATCAATCCGGTCTCCCCTTGCAGCGCGGCTAGCTGGCCTTCGAGGGCCTGCAACTCCGACTTGAGAGGGGCCGAAGTAGCCGCGGCGGCATCGGCGGTCCCGTTCGCCGCATGGCCGGCTTCCAGCTTCTCGCGCAGTTCGCGAATCTTGGTCACCAGCTCGCGCTCTTTGTCCCAGCGCTCCTGCAGTGACTTGAGCTTTGCTTCGGCGGCGGTCCTCTGCGCCTCAATCTCGCCCAGCTTCTCCTGGTGGTCAGCGCCCACCACAGTCTCGCGGTCAAGGATCCGCTTTTGCACTTCGAGGGCGTCAATCTGGCGGGTCGTGTCTTCCAGAGCCGGCGGAGTTGCGTTTTGTCCCAGCGAAAGGCGCGCACAAGCGGTGTCGAGGATGCTCACCGCTTTGTCTGGCAGCTGGCGCCCGGCAAGAAAGCGATGGGAGAGACGAACGCTCGCGTAAACGGCCTCGTCGAGTATGCGGACGTTGTGATGCTTTTCGAGAGATGCCACCAGCCCGCGCATCATAATGAGGCATTGGTGCTCACTGGGCTCTTCCACCTTCACTACCTGGAAGCGCCGGGCGAGCGCGGCATCTTTCTCAAAGTACTTCTTGTACTCAGACCATGTAGTCGCGGCGATGGTGCGTAGTTCGCCGCGGGCCAGCGCCGGTTTGAGCAAATTAGCGGCGTCGTTTTGGCCGGCCTGGCCGCCGGCCCCGATCATGGTGTGGGCCTCGTCGATGAAGAGAATGATTGGCGTGGCCGAGGCTTTCACTTCTTCGATCAAACCTTTGAGCCGATTCTCGAATTCACCCTTGACCCCGGCCCCGGCCTGCAGCAGCGCCAGGTCGAGGGTTCTCACATGCACGTTCTTCAACGGCGGGGGTACATCTCCCTGGGCCACACGCAAGGCAAATCCCTCCACCACCGCGGTCTTGCCCACACCGGCCTCGCCCGTAAGGATGGGGTTGTTCTGCCGCCGCCGGGTGAGGATGTCGATGACCTGGCGAATCTCCGCATCCCGCCCGAGGACCGGGTCGATCTTTCCTTTGCGAGCGTTGCCGGTGAGGTCGACGGTGTACTGGTCCAGATTGGGCGTTTTGCCCCCCACCGGTTTCGCCGTATCGCCAGGCGCTGTCGCAGCCGCAGCGGTCGTAGTCGTCTCGGTGGAAAGAGCAACGATGCCAAGCAGGTCTTTGCGCAGTGCGTCGGCGCTGATCTTCTGGAACTCGCGAGTCACGTCGTTGACCAGCCGGGAAAGCTCCTCCTCCGAGACCAGCGCGAGGATAGTAAAGCCGGTCCGTACCTGCCCCGCATTGAAGTCGATGGAGCCGATGGTCCACGCCGTGGTCAGCATCTTGAGCACCGTGGGACTGATAGCCGGGGTGCGCGCGTTGCCCGACTTCAGCTTGTCCAGGCTCCGGGACAGGTCCGCCGTAAGCCGCGATTTGTCTATTTCAAAATGCTTGATGATCGCGGCGAAATCGCCTGATGTGGAATCGAGCAGCTTGGTGAGGTAGTGCTCGATCTCGACATCGTAGTGGGTGCGAGACAGGCAGAGGCCTGCCGCCCCTTCGAGCGCGGAGCGGGCGGGGTCGTTCAGCTTGCCAATAAGAGCTTTCAGATTCAGTCCCATAATTTTTTCCCCCTTACAAAGTCAAAATTGTGTCGTCGGGATCGCGGCCCAGGTCCGCGGTTTTTGCCCATGAGACCCAGCCCAGCCGCGCAGGATTCGGTGCATCGAAGTCCAGCTCGGTGCCCGGCGTCTCGGTGCGATCGAGCACCAGTTGTACCTCAAACTCCAGGCATTGGTTGCTGAAGAACCGGGTAAGGGCACGCAAAGCTGTGTAGCCGCTCTCCCCGGGCAGGAACTCGCAATAGCGTTCCAGGCCCAGCGGGCCGAGGCGGATGCGCACCCGCGCCTGCCGGTCCCAAATTGCGTCGCCCACCACCGCTCCACCGCCAACCTGCCGTGACGCCGTGTCCACCTCGGTCATCGAGCACTGTGTCGACTCATCCAGGCCATACCAGGCGCCGGTGAACTGCTGAATCTCTGCCGGCACGTCAAAGTAATCCTCGATGATCTGCTCCAGGGCCACGGCCGAGCGCGACTGCATTGCCAGCAGCGACACGTAGTGAAGCAAGGCCTCATCTTCAATCTCCTGGCGGTCGCGCAGGCCCCCCGTGCCCATCCCGATCAAGTCAAGAAGGTAGCGCGTGAACAGGTCCTTGGGGCCGGCCGAATAGTTGACCGGAAACCGGGATTTCTGCCATGCCCGATAGAACAGCGAGATGGCGCGATGATTAAAAATGTCAAAGAACGCAGCCACCCCGGAATCCTTGGCCCGGATACGCTCCAGGATCATCTCGCTGAAGGTGTAGGGAAGTACCCCTGAGGGACCGGTGAGCCCAATGAAGTTCACCATCATCTCCGGCGGACCATCCTCGGGGAATTCCAGTGTCTGAATTTGGCTGGCGGGAAAACCCAGCCGGGGATTCACCCTGAAATGGACTGCTTCCTCTGCGGGATTGGAGAAGCCTCCCACCGGACGCAGGCCGGCGCTGAGCCGCTGCAGCAGTGTGACTGCCTGGAAAAATTCAAAGGAGCACGCGTTCTCGGTGAGTGCGTCACCCAGCGGTGAGTCCTTCAGACGAGCAGTTTCCGGCCGGATCTCGGTTGCCATTCGTGCAGTGCCCCCTTTCTCTGCGGAGTAGCCACACTGAGCTGGGTAAAGCTGTTCAGCGATGCACTGAGGGCAAAGAATTTCTCCAGCACATTGGCAAACAGAAATGCGCCGCCCCCGGTGAACTGGTCCTCGTCAAGCTCCATCTCGATGCGCAGCCCGCGCGCAAAACTGACTCCCTGGTCTGAGATCAGCCGGGTGAAGTGGGGGCGGCTGCGAATTTGCAGAATGCTCTGAATCACATTCTGCGAATATGCCGTGCGCCCAACATCGTATAGGCGCAGGATCTCCTGCAGCGCCTCTTTGCCCTGCTCAACCAACGATAGATAGTTGAGCGACAAGTGGGAAACCAGACGCCACAGTGTACTCTTGCCCAGTTCGGGGCGCACCGGTTGCGTAGGTTTACGCAGGGCGACGATCCGCTTCATAGCTGCCTCGCCCTCCATCTCAAAGTCACTGTCCTGGTTGCCAAAGGGCAGGCGCGATGGCAGGTCGCGATTGGTGCACGTGGTGCGCACTGAGAGCACCGAGGCTCCGGGTTCGACATTTGCGGTAGAGAGATCGACCAGCGAGAGCGACACCTCCGTCCCCTCATCATTGGAACGGCTGGAGAAGCGGCGGCGTGCGAGCCAGAAGCAGGAGCGATCCTCCTTACGCGCCGAATGACGAAGGGAGTAGAACGGCTCGTAGCTGGTGATCTTCTGGTTATTCGAGCTGATGGCATTTACTTCGTCGATGGAGAAGACCTCCATGGAGTAAGGCCGGCGCACGTCGGGCGTAACCGTGTACTCATACTTGCGCAGATCCAGCTGGATAGGCTCGGCGATCTGAGGGAAGAGGTTCACGATCGGAGAGCACCCCAGGCGGAACGTCTTTTTCGAGAGCTCGAGCTCCAGACGCTGGATGCGGCCTTCGCCTTCCACCTGGGAGATGAGGAAGATGACTTCGACCGCATTCTTGAAACCGGCAGCAGAGAGGCACTCCAAACCCGACAGATCGACAAAAAAGAACTTCTCCGGAAAAGCGAAGTACTCCATCAGCAGCCGGTGCCCGGCGAAAGAATTGGGTGCATAGGGGATCATCCCCTGATCCGGGGCAAAGCCGGCAGCACTTAATGCCGAGGCGGGTAGCGTCACCGGGGCGAGCCGCGATCCCGGGGAAAGATCGCGTACTACGATGCGATTGAGGCGGCTGAAAAGAAGTTCGTAGAGTACGTTGACCAGCCCGCTCTCGCCATCGAGGTAAAAGCGCAATTGGTCCAACTTAAGGGTCTGGAAGTTGACGTCGGGTGCACAGCGAAGCTCCAGGCGGATGGCCCAGGCGGAATCGTTTGCCTTAAGCGCCGGCTGCAATCGGCTGGGCGCGCACCATTCCGCGGCGCTGACAGTCAACGGCCATAGAGTCGTGTCATAGCAGGTGCGAAAGGTGCAGGGCACACCGCTAACCGGCTTGGAGTAGAGCGGGGAATTCCGCTCAATCTTCAGCGCGCCCGTCAGCTTGCCCTTTTCCGGATCAAGCTGAAATTCAACCACTGACATGGACGGAAGCGGACGAACCAACTGCGGGTAAACGACCGTGAGCAGTGCCTCGGTGATCTCCGGAAACTCGTCGTCCATTTTGAGATGAACTCGGGCCGCCAGGAAGGCAAAGGCCTCAAGCAGCCGCTCGACGCCCGGATCCTCACATTTGGTGGGCTCCAGGACCAGCCGGGACGCCACCTTCGGGTGCTTCTCCGCAAATTGCGCGGCAGACTTGCGCAGGTAGTCCAGCTCTCGCTCGTAATAGAGCAGTAGGTCATCGCGCATCGTCGCCCCCGGAAAGGCGGCAGTTGCCACTCTTCAACTCGATGATGGTGTCGAAGGAGATCGGCTCCGGCGACGGGTCCATGCGCAGCATGGCCTCGATGCGCAGGCGCACCTCGCTCTTTGTTGGGTCGGCGGTTTCAACCCAGGCCAGGCGAACGTTGGCCAGCCGCGGCTCGAAGAGATTGATGGCCGCCAAAATCTGGCGAACCAGCTTGTTGCGGTCTCCGGAGGTGGCCATGGTCAAAGCGGAGAGATCCGGAAGCCCATACACGTAAGCGGAGCGATTGACCTCCTTTAGACCCTCGTCTGCAGGATCGGAGATTCGGCGCGTGTTGAGCAGCCACTCCAGGTCGCGCCGCACCGCCCGTTTGAGCAGTCGCTCCGATTGTGACCGGCTGGGCGGATTTTCCGTCTGACTCCCTGGCTCGAGATCAATGAGGCGGTCGAGTACGGGGATGGTGACGGTCGTTTCGCCGAGGTTTCTTGCCATCGCTTACCCCACGTTCAACGCCTGGACGGGGTCAAGGCGGCAAATACGTTCGAACATCTTCTGTTTATCGCTGGAGCTGCCCTGAATCTTCTTGCTATTCCGCATCAGGTTCAACAGATCGCTGGCCACCTGCTCCGGGTCTTCCCATGCGTCGAGCTTGTGGGTTTCGATCATTGCCGACATGTCGTCGAGCAGGGGCTGAGCGATCGCATCTTTTCCCGCAGCCACCTCCAGTTCAATCAATTGCATAGTCCGGCGAAAGCGGCCCCGCCCCGATCGCTGGCGAGCGATCTCGGCACGCATGATGGAGAATGCCTTCTCCTCCTGTCCGGTTTCCAGCGCTTCCTTTGCCAGAACGTACGCATCGGCTGCCTGGGCAAGCCATGTGGGTGTTCCATTAAGGCTGGCGGTGGACGTGGAATTACCCTCATCTCCGGGCAGCACGGTGAGGTGCGCGGGCGCCTGCAAATGCTGCAGCCACGCCTTGGTCTCCGGATTGGCAGCCGGCGTATCGTCGAGCAGAGTCGCATCCAGTAACTCGGGAAGATCATTCAGCAGCGCACGAAGTTCCGACTGGATCGCGGTTGCTATGGGTTGATACTCAGCCCCCAGCGCCGAGCAGGCGGCGACCGCGAGCCGCTGCAAGTCGAGCCAGGCGCGGCTGCAAGGCAGAGCCATGGCGTCTTCGCAGGCATCGAGCAGCTCGCTCCACTTCTTGGCCAGCGCCAACCGCTTCACCCTCTGCCGAAGTTCGGTGGGTGGCGCCTCGAGCAGCGTGGTATCGCCTAAGCGCGAACCTGTCCGCAGCTCGCCCCACCGCAGACCTCGCAAAATAAGGTATGGAGCGGGGCTGAGCGGCTCCTGCCTGCGCAGAAAGGTCGCCCCGGCGGCAACGCTGGCCACCGCCTGGCGACGGTCTGCCGGCTCCGCCGACACATAGATCGAGGCGGCGACTGCATCCGCAGCCGGCGCGAACGTTTCCTCGCCCTCCATCACTTCTACTGTCGCTACGACTTCCTCAACCGGAACCTCTTCCACCGGATCCGGGTCCGTCTCGCGCTTCTTATTGAGCAAGGTGTGGATTGTGTGCCGGACTTCCGTCAGCGCTGTCTTGAGTTTGTTAAAGGAAGGAGCATCGTCCTCGAACTTCTCGTTGCAAAACGTCTCCAGCGCCTCAAGCGCCTGCAAACTGCTGTCGAGGTCTTTCTCTGCCGTGAGATAAAACGCTTTCGGGGTTTCAGCGAAGGCCTTATCGAAGACTTCGGGCGGAATCTTACCGTCCTCGATCAACTTGGATCGGGTTTTACGCTCTTTGTCGGTCTTGACCTGGTCTTCATAACCGACGACACGAGAATCCTTATACGCGAACCAGGAGTATCCTTCGTTGACCAGCGGTGCGGAGCGCAAAGGGAAGTCGAGGAAGGTCCCCACCCAGGAGAGCGGTTTGGCGCGCAGCTCGCGGTCTCCATCCTCGATGACCGGATAAACCGTATCCCAGAAATCAGTCAATAAACTGTGGCATAAAGTGAGTCCGCGGCAAAGCCCACTGTAAGGCTCGGTCACCAGGAGAGCTTCGGTGAGCCACGCCGCCAGCTGAAGATCTTTGGAGACCGTGGCCAGGGTGTCCTGCGCCAGTTTGATCACCAGCGGATAGTTCGCCGTCTTCCGTTCGCTTTGCCAGGCACCCTGCGCCAGGTCGTCGTCCTGCCGGCGAGCTTCCCGGATTTTGTCGTATATCAGCAGCTTGGTGTCGTAATGAAGATCGATGCCACTGGGATTTTCACCGGCAATGGGAGCGAGGATATCTTCGCGGAGGGGCATAGTGGCAGCGACCTGACTACGACGAGCTTTACTGCTCAGACGGCGTTACAGCCGGTTGGGCAAATGTGAGCGACCTCACTTCGAGGAACGGAACTTCTTCACCGTCGACCAGCAACATCTTCTGCCCTGATGGATACTCCCGGCCTTCGTCGTCAGCCGCCCAATCCGTGATTCTCCCCAGCCAGACTGCTTCATCTGCGTTCTTCCAGGAGAATGGGTAAATCGCCGGAATCAGTACCTCTCCGAGGTCCATGCCTTGAAAGGATGGCGCGGCCTGCACCAGGGCCGGAGCCCAAAGCGTGTCTCGCAGCCGTTGCGGGGGTCCCATTTCGACCGAGGCCACGTGCTCGAAAGGAATCCAGACATAGGCGCCGGCGGCGAAAACTTCCAGCCGGGCGCCTATATCGGGATCCGCGTCGCTCAATTCGGTGAATGCTTTCCCATTCAGCTCGCCTCTGGGGGAGGTCGCAGGGTGCGCAGGAAAAAGCTGCTTTTCAAAAAGCTCGTGCCGCGTTTTTTCCGCGTGAAGAGCTGCGTAGTAGACAATAGCCCCGGTTTCCGCTTCGGCATTCTTGCTCGCAAGAACGCCCAGCTGCTTTTCGGCACGAGCATACTCTCCCGAGAAGCAAAGCAGCTCGAACAGAAAAACCCGTTGCGCAGTGTCGGCCGGATGCTCGCGTAAGTATGCCGTAAGCCACTTTTCCGCTTCCCGAACCTTGCCTGCCGCGAACAATTCTTTAGCGGTTACCGGCACCTTGTCCTTGCTCGCCCGCGACTTACCACGGCTTGAGCTTGAGTACGTCGAATCCCTTGTCGATGAAACCCTTCAGCGCGCCACCCTCTTCGGGGTTGTAGCTGACCTTGATCTTGCTGTATGCAAAACTTATCGATTCCACAGGGTTCTCGTTGGAACCGGAATGCTGGATGGAAGTAATCAGTGCATCCTCCAGGTGAATCTTGTAATAGTCCTGCTGATCGTCGCCCATCGGTTTGTCGTAAACGATGTCGACCTTTTTCAGGTAATTTCCCGTGACGCAATCGTCGAAGAGCAAGGGAGAAACCTTATCAACTACCTTCATGATCGAGATATCGTTCAAGTTGGCCCGGCCCGCACGGGCCTCACCTCCCGATGAACCAACGCCGATGACCGCAGTCTGGCTTGCGCCGAAGCTAAAGGAAAGGATGTCGATCGCGTCCTGCTTGCTGGTGCTGGGTCCCGGACGGCCATCGATAATGAGATATGCATTGACTGCCATTTTTCTTTCTCCTCAAAGTTACGCGTTAGTGACCCGGCATTAGGGATTGCAGGACATCAACTCGTGTCCAGGACTAGGTAGGCAAAGGTTACTTCACCGCAGCGGGCAGCTCCGCCACCAGCCGCAGAGAAACGGTGAGTTCGTCAAGTTGGAAGTGCGGACGAAGGAAAGCTACCGCACGGTAGACGCCTGGCTTGCCCGGAACCTCAGACACATCGATGCGCGCTTCGCGCAGCGGACGCTCAGCCTTGGTTGCCGGAGAAGCCGAATCATCCGGGGTAACGTACTTCGTTATCCAGCGGTTCAGGAATCTCTCCGCTTCTTCACGAGACATAAAGCTGCCGATCTTGTCGCGCATCATCGCCTTGAGGTAGTGGGCGAAGCGTGAGACGGCCATGATGTAAGGCAACTGGGTAGACAAACGGGAATTTGCGTTGGCCGAGTCGGTGTCGTAGACTTTCGCTTTCTGGCAGGTTTGCACGCTGAAGAAGGCTGCGTAGTCGGTGCCCTTGCAATGAACCAGGGGCACGAAGCCGAGATCGGCCAGCTCTTTCTCGCGCCGGTCGGTAATCGGTACCTCGGTGGGGCACTTCAAGGCGATGTCGCCCTCGTCAGTAGAGAAATTGTGTGTTGGCAGTCCCTCAACCAGCCCACCACCCTCGACCCCCCTCATCGCCACACACATGCCGTAAAGAGAGTAGGACTGCGTCATCTTGGTGCCCAGCGCGTAGGCCGCGTTCATCCACAGGTATTTCGAGTGGTCGGTGCCGTCCACCTGCTCTTCATACTTGAACTCGTCGATGGGTTTCGTTTCCGCACCGTAGGGGAGACGCCCTAATGTCCGGGGAAGGGTGAGTGCGACGTAGCGGGAATCTTCGCTTTGCCGGAACGACTTCCATTTGGCGTACTCGCTGCTATCGAAAATCTTCGCCAGATCGCGCGGAGCGTCAAGTTGGGTATAGCTTTCCAGGTTGAGCAGATCGGATGCTGCGGCGCTGACGAACGGTGCGTGGGCCTGGGCCGCGATATGCGAGACACCTTCCAGCAGGGCCATGTCTTCCGGATGTTTGCCGAACTCGTAATCGCCAACCAGCGCGCCGAAGGGAGCGCCGCCGAAAACGCCGTACTCCTCCTCGTAAATCTTCTTGAACAGAGCGCTCTGGTCGAACTCCGGGGCTTTCTCGATGTCGCGCAGTAGTTCCTTCTTGGTAGCGTTGAAGACGCGTATCTTCAAGCCGACGCCGGTCTCGCTGTTGTCCATGAGGTACTTCAATCCGCGCCATGAGCCTTCCAGCTTCTGGAACGAGGCATGGTGCATGATCTCATTCAACTGCAGCGAGAGCAGATGATCGATTTGCGCGATGCGCGCGTTGATCATCATTTCCGCGTCTTTAGCGACCGTCATCGAACCATCGAGCACCTGGGCTACAAATTCCTTCACCAGATCTTTACCGCGCTCGCGCGATGCAGTTTCTTTGCCAAACCGGCCCTGCTCGACGATCTGATCGAGCAGACTGGTTTCTTCGCTTACAACTGCGGGTGCCGATGCTTCTTGAGCGGTGGTCGCTTTAGCCATTGGATCCTCCATCATTCGAGCCGATTTCGCCCTTCAGCTTTTCCAGCTTCTCGGTGTTTCCCACGGCTTCCAGTAGTAATTCCTCGAGCTTGTCGTTGCCCTGAAGGGAGCTGCGAAGATTTGCCAATCTGCCTCGCAGATCGAGCAGTTCTTTGAGCGGCTTGACCTGCTTGGCCACGTTGCCCGGCTCAAAATCATCGAATTTGCGGAACTTCAGGTCGACCTTCAATTGCGGTGCATTGGGGTCGTCGCTCAGCTTGTTTTCCACGGCGAAGGAAAGGTGCGGCTTCATTCCCTCCAACACGGTGTCGAAATTATCCGGATTCACTTCGACAAATTTGCGATCCTTCAGCTTCGGCAATGGCTGTTCCGGGTTGCCGGTGAAATCACCCAATACGCCAACGACGAAAGGCAGTTCCTTGATCTCGATGGCGCCGCCTACTTCTACGTCGTAGGTGATTTGCACGCGGGGAGGCCGCACACGGTCGAGTTTGTGCTGTGCACTTTGTCTAGCCATAATCGCTTCTTTCCTCCACTCATTGTGATCAAGGGCGGACGATCGTTTCGCAACATCGCTGGTTGAAGATCCGAGAGGACGCGCCGAGAGTGCCGACCGGAGGGGATTCTGAATTCAAGCGTTCACGCTTATTCAGAGTCTCTATCCAGCGCGATACTCTTGATACCACGCGGCCAAGTACGGGTCAAATAAAAAAACAGCACTGCTCCCGGTGTTAAGGTTTAAGGCGCATGCTAACACCTTTATCTGTTGAAGCTTCCGGGCGGCTGCGCGGCTGGTTCGAAGAGGCAGGTTATAACGAAGCAAAACTCCAGGGTTACCTTGGTGCTGCCGAGCTGCCTTCGCGGCGTTTGCGCAACGAACCGCGGCTGCTGGATCGCACCCGCGAAGTCACGCTGCTGAACGCTCTGCTGCGCTGGTTTTGGCTGGGACGAGGTCAGACTGCGGAGGCTGTTGCAAGCGTGGTGCCGGAGGAGCTGCTGCAATTGCTGCTGCAATCAGGTTTGCTGCAGCAGGACGGGGGTCTGCTGACGCCAAAAGCCATGCTGCTGCCGATGGAAAAGTTTCTGGTTGCCTCCGACCATCCGTCATCGATCGATAGCGGCGACTCGGAGATGGTGCTCTGGCCGAATCCCACCAGCAAATTCCTAGGCAGGTTCGCGGTCAGGCGGCACTCCCGCGCCACCCTCGACCTGGGGACCGGGAGCGGGATTCTCAGCCTGGGCGCGGCCGCGCACAGCGACCACGTGGTGGCCACCGACCTCAACCCCAGGGTCCCTGCCTTCGTGACATTCAACGCCCGTCTGAACGGGATAGAAAATATCGAGTTCCTGATGGGTGATGGGTTTGAACCGGTCGCGGGACGCGGCTTCGATCTGATTCTCTCCAATCCTCCATTCTTCATCACCCCCAACCGCGACTATCTATTTTGCGACAACTCGATGGAGCTCGACCAGCTCTGCCGAAAACTGGTTCGTGAAGCGCCGGCCCATCTCAATGAAGGCGGCTATCTGCAAATGCTATGTGAATGGGCCCAGGTGAATGGGCAGCCATGGGAGGAGCGAATCGCCGAATGGCTCGATGGTACGGGCTGCGACGCTTGGGTGATGAAAGGTGTGACCCAATTTCCCGAGGAATATGCCCAGCACCGCATTCGTGAAACCACTGCGGACACTGGCCGTGACCAGGAGCTGTACGACGGTTATATGGACTACTACCGCAGTCGGGGAGTGCAGGCCATCCACGATGGCCTGATCGTGATGCGCCGCCGCCGCGGGAAGAACTGGGTGCGCATCGAAGAGGTGCCCAAGACTCCGAAGGGGGATTTGGGAGAACTGATCCTCTCAACGTTCGCCGCGCATGACCTGTTGCTCGAGATGGAAGCCGACGAAAAGTTGCTGACACTCAAACCCAAGCTGGCCGACCATGTGAGGTTGGAGCAAGTTTGCGACCAGGCCGGCGATCATTGGCATGCGGAGTCAGTTACACTTCGGCTGACACGAGGTTTCCCGTTCCACTGGACTCTTCAACCCCTGGTGGCGGACTTTCTGGCCACTTGCGACGGCACGCGCACGGCCCAACAAGCAATTCAGGCATTCGCAGTCAATGTGAATGTGCCCATTGAAACGGTCAGGAAGGAATGCCTGGCGATGATCCGCAAACTCATCGAGCGTGGGTTTATCGTGGTCGCGCCAGTGAACCTAGGCTAAAGGAGCCGATGATGGCGAAGGTGACCGGTACCATCAAGATCAACGCGAACCCAGGGTCGTTTGAGGTTGCTTTTGTTCCCTACGCCGGCCGGCTTAACACCAAGCCGGTAACATTGAGCAATCTCGACGACCTGGTTACCCTTCTGATGAACTTGAAGATCAGCGAAGATGAGGCTACCCGATGGGCGGGCAAGGCGCGCACCCAAGGCGTCGTCCTGATTGCAGGCGTTGAGCGGACAGAGCTCCAGTTAAAGGAGAACGGCCTACTGGCCTGACATCTTCACCTGCAGCACGGCGTGGGCAAAGCTGCCGTAACCAACGTTGGGAGATATGGGGCAGGCTTCTATTTTCGTAGAAGGACGAAGACCACCACAAGAATCAGAACGACCAGCAGGAAGGCGTTCAGCACCAGCAGGATCGGCAGCATCTGCTGCAGTTTGCTTTGTGGCGGGGGGACCGCCGGCGGAGATAGCTTCGGGGCGGCGGGCTTAGGAGGCTCGATTGCAGGAGCTTGAACCTTTATCGCCGGAGCAACTGGTATTGCCGGAGCAGCTGGTACCGCTGGAGCAACTGGCGGCGCGGAAACTCCTGCGGCTGCCTTTACCGCACCGCCAGAGATGATGCGCGTAAACTCCCCTTGGCCTGAAGAGGGCGCCGGCTCGGGTGTAGCTGCCAGGGGCTGCGGATCAAATGCCTGCGCCGAAAAGGGAGCCGGTGGCGGTGAGGACGGTCCAAGATCCTCCGACAATTTCTGAATCCACATCGTGACGCTGCCCGGCGAAGCCGACACGGGCCCGGGCTCAGAGAATGAATCAGGCCGGCGGGTATTGCGATCCGCAGGCACCCCCTCGTCTACCGAGAGCGCGCGAAAAAGCTCGGTCGCTCCCAGGGATTTCGGAGCGGAACTCGGCCATTCCGGCTTCTCCACAACAGGAGGTGCACTGCTCGCTTGCACCGGCGGGGGCTGGATTGGGGGGGAAGGAACGGGGGAAGGCGGCACCGCGCGGAATAGTTGGGTGAAACTTCCATCCGCGGATGCTGAGTCGGAAGCACCAGGCGAAGAAAAACCCTTCATTCGCGGCGGGGCAGCGGGCGACGCCGGGATGGGGACCGCTCGCACCACCGGCGGCTCGGCTGGCGGAGCCGCCTGGCGCACGAAGATGCGAGTGGCTTCCTCGGAAGTCTGTTTAGGTATTTCCTGGGGCGGAGCCGTTGCCGGTTGCGAATGAGGCGGAGAGTTGACAGGGTTCTGGGTGCCAAACAACTGCGTGAACTCACCGTGGGCCGCTGGCTTGGATTCGCTTTTCGGCTGCTCCGCTTCCGCCGGGTCCGGTTGGCTTTGGAAGGCGTTTAGAAACATCCCCGTCGCGCTCAGCGGATCCGTCTCGCCGCCAGGCTCCGTTCCGGGTTTGCGATCTGCTGGACTCATACTCTCGACGCGTTAAACCGTAAATAATACAGCCCGTAAACGCAAGAGTACCGCAGCCGGCTGGCGCCGGTGCGCTAAGTTTTTCTCAGCCATGGGCATGGTTGAGGTATGCTCACCCTTGCATTTGCAGACATTGCCGCCCGCGCACAAGATTCGAGCGAACACCATAGTTCGCTGGGGAAAGCATGCATGAATGATAGTCCGCCACGCACCCAAAATCTGGCCTCCTGCTATGAGAACTCGATTACTACCATTCTGCGGCTCGGTTCGCAGCAACAGGCGCTGCAGAACTCCCAGGTCTTTCGCACGAACATCCGCGCCGCACTGAGAGCCGCGATGGAGCAGGCGAAGGCGCTGGGGTATTCAAGTGAGATGATCCAGCTGTCATTTGCCGCCATCGTGGGCTTTCTCGATGAGAGCGTGCTGATGCTGCAAAGCCCAACCTTCGCCGACTGGCCGCAGCGGCCCTTGCAGGAGGAACTCTTCGGCCACCATCGCATGGGTGAGGTGTTTTTTGAGAACCTTCGCAGCCTGCTCAGCCGCCAGGAGACCCAGGAAAACACCGACTGCCTGGAGGTCTACCTGCTCTGCCTTTTGCTCGGCTATCGAGGCCGTTACGCGCTTGGCGGCAGCGGAGAGATCGAAACCTTCATTCGCCAGATGCGGGAGAAGATCGGACGTTTCCGCGGCCCCATGCTCTTTCTTCGTCCCGGCGCCCCTCCGCCAGTAGTAAAGCGCGCTTCGTCGATCGACCGCTGGAGCCGGGGACTGGGCATCGTCGCGCTTTGCTTGCTGCTGGCCATGCTGCTGGCCTTTGGCGGCTTCTGGTTTTCTCTGAGCTCCGGGGTATCCCAACTGGGATAACACGTACCAGCTCCTGGAGGATTTTTGTTGATCTATCTGCTCGCTCTTGCCGTTGTCTTGGTTGCCGCGCTTGTGGCTTATGGCGCCGCGGCCTTCCTGCATCTGCATGGCACTCCGCTGATCGTGCTCGCTACCTTGATTGTGCTTGCTGGGATAGCTGCTGCAGTGACCATCCTGGTCATTCATTTCCGGGCAAAGAAGCGGCAAAGCGAAGGAGACGATGCAGCCGGTGACGGTGGGGAAAATGAACTTGATGTCCTGTTGAATGACGCCAACCGCAAACTGCGGACAGCGCAACAGCAAGGACCAAAATCGCTCGATGGGCTCCCGCTGCTTTACCTTTTGGGGGAAGCCGGCTCCGCCAAGACGACTGTGGTTTTGCGCTCAGGCCTGGATCCGGAACTTATCGCCGGTACGGCGCCGCGGGAAGGCGATGTCTCTCCAACCTCGCTGCTAAACCTGTGGTTTACCCGTCAGGCGGCAATCGTCGAAGCCGGTGAGGCCATTCGGCAAAATGCGGGCATGCTCAACCGGCTGGTCGCACGCACCCGGCCCAAGGCATACCGCTCCACCTTCGGGTCGGTTGCGCCGGCTCGCGCGGTGGTGGTTTGCGTGAGCGCCGAGCAGTTCCTGGTGGGCGACGCCCCTACGTCTTCACTGGCTTCTGCCCGTGCCATCGGCGCGCAATTGCGCCAGATCAGCAAGCTGCTCGGGGCGGCGCTGCCCGTCTATGTGATTGTCACCAAGCTGGACCGCGTACCCCATTTTGCCGAGTACGTTCGCAATCTTTCCAATGACGAGGTCCGCCAGATCCTGGGCGCGACGCTTCCCCGAAGCGACGCTTCGGCCGGAGTCTATGCTGATAAGGTTTCGCGTGAATTGGGAAGCACGCTCGATTCGCTCGTCTTTACTCTGAGCGAGTTTCGGGTGGAGATGCTAAGCCGGGAGACAGAGCCGAAGAGTGCTCCCGGGGTGTACGAGTTTCCACGAGAATTCGGCAAGCTGCGCAAGAACCTGGGCCAGTACCTGCTGGAGCTCTGCAAGCCCAGCCAATTGAGTGCCAATCCTTATTTGCGAGGCTTTTACTTCACTGGATTGCGCGCCCAGATGGTGGAACAAATCGTTGGGGCGACGCCCACCCCGGTCCAGAGCGCGCCCCAGGATGTAGGCGCGACGGTTATCTTTTCCAGGCCCGATTTGCAGGCGGCTAGCCGGCCCGCGCCTCAGCCGCAAAGGATCTCGACCCGAGCACCGCAATGGACATTTCTCCCCCGGCTTTTCCCCGAGATAATTCTCGGCGACAGAAGCGCTTTGTCGGCAACGCAGCAGACCGCGCCTGCGCGCCTCTTTCGCAGAATCCTTTTCGCCTCGCTGGCGGTAATCTTCGCCATTTACACGGCTCTTCTGGCCGTCTCTTATCTGAATAACTCCGAGCTCGAAGCCAAAGTGCTCCGCGCCGCTCAGGCATTGCCGGTCGCCTCCAGCGCCGTTGCTGCCACCACCGCACCCAGCCTCGGCGACCTTCAGGCCCTCGATCAGTTGCGTCTCACGATTGTTCAGCTGGATGGCTACCAAAAGAACGGTCCCCCGTTGAGTTACCGCTTTGGTCTCTACCAGGGAGACAAGCTGGTCCCTCGTGCACGGCAAGTCTACTTCGACCGCTTTCGGCCCATGCTGCTCAATACCGCGCAGGCGAACATTGTCAGCTATCTACGCGGCTTGCCCAATGCGCCCGCGCCCGGCGCCGATTACACCGCCGCCTACAACCCGCTCAAGGCGTATCTGATGACCACCAGCAATCCCGACCGGACCGTGCCGCAGTTCCTCTCCCCGGTTTTGCTGCAGTATTGGCTTAAATCCTGGGCTGTCGAACCCGCGCGCTCCCAACTTGCTCGACAACAGATGGATTTCTATTCAGCCGAGCTACTTCGCCAGAACCCTTACACCATCAATCCCGATTCCGCCACGGTGGGGCACGCGCGTACCTACCTTTCTAACTTTGGTGCTGTGCCCCGCATCTACCAGGACATGCTCACGGCGGCTGAGAAGACCAGCCCCGGTGTTGACTTCAACAAGCAGTATCCCAATTCGGCGGCGTTTCTGGTCGAACCCCACTTTGTGCCTGGGGCGTTTACACGCTCCGGCTTCACTTTTATGCAGGATGCAATCGGTCACCCCGATCGTTACTTTCAGGGCGAAAACTGGGTGCTGGGCGATCAGGCTGCACGTTCGCTCGATACAGCCAGCGTCAGCAAGCAATTGGCGGCAATTTATTCCGGCGAATTCATCAGGCAATGGCACACCTTCTTGACCGACGCACGGGTGGTCAGTTGCGGACCCCTCCACGATGCTCCCGATAAGCTGAACGTGCTGGCCGGACCGGAGTCCCCGATTCTGGAGTTTTTCTATACCGTCTCCTCTAACACCGCGGTTGCTGATCCACAGATCAAGGCCATCTTTCAGCCGGCGCAGGTGCTGGTCGATCCCAACGCGACCGCGCGCTTCATTGGGCCGGGCAATACCAACTATGTGAATGCGCTGTTGTCTCTCTCCGGCGCAGTGAACCAGTTCAATCAAAAGCCGGATACGTCGGGTGACCAGCTGAACGCGGCTGTGGCGGCAGCAAATTTGGCGGTACAGCAGACCGCGCAGGCCTTCAATGTAGATCCCCAGATGCATACGGAGAAGACCGTAGTCGCTCTGCTGGGGTCACCCATCACGTGTGCGCAACCCCCGCCCCCCCCACCCCCTCCGGGACCGCCGGGAGCGACATGCAGCGTGTTGGGCAAATTCCCCTTTGTGGGCCTGTCGAAAACGCAAGCCAACAGGGATCTGACCAACAACGAGCAGGTCAGCCTGGAAGAGGTGAATACTCTCTTTACCCCGGTTACGGGCAAACTCTGGACCTACTACAACGAGAGTCTCAAGCAGTGGCTGGTACCGCAGGGTACGCAGTACGTTCTTGCGCCCAACGCGGCCGGGCATGTAGGTCCTATGTTCGCGCAGTTCTTCAATCGTTTAGCCGCCATCTCTTCTGCACTTTATCCATCCGGAGCGACGGTCGCGGGTTTCAACTTCACTCTTCGCTCCGTGCCCAGCAAGGGGATTGAGAACGCCACCCTGGTGGTTGACGGGCAGCGGATCCCCAGCGGCTCAAACGCGCTGCAATTCAAGTGGAACGGCGCCACTGCCCATCAGGCTTCGCTCGCCTATAACTCCGCTGAAGCATTGCAGTTCCAGGGAACCTGGGCGCTTTTCCAACTGGTGAGCGTGGCCCACGTCACCAGGTCCGCGGGGGGAATACAGCTGGAGTTTCCGCTCGAAGTCTCAGGCCACCCGCTCAGACTGCCCGATGGCACTCCGGAGGTAGTCCGCTTCGAGCTGACTGGACCGGGGGCGGACGTGCTCGCGCCGGGTGGGTTGTCCGGATTACCCTGCGTCCCGTCCGTCATCAAGTAGTGGACCCGAGAAACGCAGCAGCAGGTCCACTACGCTGCGCTCCGGTCGGGATGACAATTCATTTTGCAAGGAACTCATCAGCGGTTCAAGTAGGGCACTGGGCTAATAGCACAACTGAATTGTCATCCCGACCGAGCGCAAGCGTAGTGGAGGGACCTGCTGTTGCGTTTTCGAGGCTCGGGTTAGGCAGCCGGCATCGTTTCCAGGGCGCGCAGCACAATGCACGTGATGTTGTCTGCGCCGCCTCGTTGCTTGGCAAGTTCGACCAGGTTATGGCAGATCGCGGGCAACTCTACCGGGGCGGATGCAATGGAGGCAATCTCTTCCTGTTGCAGATAGCGGGTAAGGCCGTCGGTGGTGAGCAGCAGAATATCGTCCGGCTGTAGTTCGGCGGCAAAGAAGTCGGGCTCGACCCTCTCCGCCGCGCCGATGGCCCGGGTAATCACCGATTGCAGGTTAGAAGTGGCAGCCATCTCCGGCGTGATGATGCCGCTGCGAATCTGCTCGTCGAGTAGCGAGTGGTCTTGAGTAATCTGCAGTCCGGCTCCATCGCGAACCAGATAAGCGCGGCTGTCGCCGACGTTGCCAATCAGGATTCGAGTCCCATCCAGGCAAGCGCATACCAGGGTCGTGCCCATGTTTTCCAGCTGCGGGTTATTCTGGGCGGCCTCACGAACCACGCGATTTGCTTCTTGAATCGAGTGCAGCAATCTGCTCTCTATCGGGCGCTCCGGCGTTCCATCGCTTGCCAGCGATTGCGCTTCAAAGGACTCAATCAGGGTCCGTACCGCCGTGCTGCTGGCTACCTCTCCCGCTGCGCCGCCACCCACGCCATCGCAGACAACGTAAATATGCGGGGCGTTGTCGTAGCCGAAACTATCCTCGTTGTTGGCGCGTCTGCAGCCGATGTCGGTCGCGGCCGCAAACGCCAGGGAAAGTGTGGCAAGTTCGTTCATGGTCGGGAGTCCGTGAGCGAAGCGACGGTAACATGAACGCTAAACCATTTCTCATTGAAAATCGACCAAATTTGTCAGCCCCTGGCTCCCCTGGGCCGGCGTGCTGACGGCTTTAGCCCTTGAGGTACGTGTTTAGCATATTTATGGCACAGATGAACCCGTGCCCTTTGTTCGAGACCTTTTCCGCAGCCACCTAGGGAACTTCAACCGTTTCCTCTCCCGCATCGGTGAAAGTAATGACCCCGGCCCAGGTGCACATCAGCTGGGACACATTGTCCAGCGTGGGAAAGTTACCCAGCAGCACGGTGGGTGCTCCGGCAATCCACGGAGCCGGAGTCACAGGAATGCACGGCATTGGCGTAAGTACGCCCAGGGCCGCGGTCGTCGCCGCGGCGACGGTGGGGTTTGCCAGCGATTGGCACATACCAAATGGCATGATATTGACCATCGGGATATGGTCCATGATGTTGGCGTCTGGCACCATGTTGGTCATAACCCTATTCGTGGGAAGCACCACCAGCGAACTGGGCGCCATTCCGAAGCTGCATTGCATCATCGCTCCCATACAGACTTGTAGAGGCATGAGCCGGCTCCTTTATGCAGCTTCGAGTGTACGCTGGAAGTTACCGCCAATAGAAGACAGCTTCATTTGGAACAGAGAGCTGGCGGTATCATCAGTCGATGGCGTTTCAGGCGGGGCAGGTAGTCGGGGAATACGAGGTTGTGCGCGTGTTGGGCCGTGGCGGTCTGGGCGCCGTTTACGAGGCCGTGCATCAGATCTCGCGCCGCGCCGAAGCCATGAAAGTCATGTTGCCGGAACAGACTGGCACCCCGGACATGAAGGAACGTTTCCGCCGCGAGATCCAGCTGCTCGCCAGTCTGAATCATCCCAACATCGCCGGGCTCCACAACGCCTTCTATTTTGAAGATCAGCTCATTATGGTTATGGAGCTGGTGGAGGGGGAGGACCTGCGGACTCGCAGCCGCCGCGGTCGCATTCCCATGCCCGCGCTGATGGACCTGGCCACGCAAGTGCTCGGCGCCCTCGACTACGCCCACGCTCGGGGGGTGGTTCACCGCGACATAAAACCAGCAAACATCATGGTTTCTTTTGCCGGCCTGGTGAAGGTGCTGGATTTCGGCATCGCCATCACTCCGGGCGCTGTCGACCTTACCATGGCCGGATCTGTAATCGGTTCGCCCTTGCATATGTCGCCCGAACAAATCCGCGGTGAAAAGGCGACGCAGCAGTCCGATATCTACTCCTTCGGCGTAACCCTTTACGAACTGATCGCCGGCCAGCCACCGGTAAATGGCGCCACCACCTATGACTTAATGATGGCCCACCTCAACCGGACTCCCGTGCCTCTTGCTGAATTGCGGCCGGACATTCCGGGGCCGCTGTCAGACGCAATCTCGAGAGCGCTCGAGAAGGAGCCGTCGAGACGCTTCGCGAGTGCCGCGGAGTTTCTTGGGGCGCTCTGTTCCCAGAAGACCCCGGACGTTCCAGTTGCCACAATCATTAGCCCTGAGCCCCGTTGGCAACGGGTCACTACCGGCGGGGTCAAGCAACCTTCGACCGCATCCTTTGCTCCACCTGTTCAGGAGCTGGTGCGGCACTTGGCATCCTTTATTGGACCGATCGCGAAGGTCGTCGTGGCCCGGCTGGCGAATCAGTATACCGATCTGGACCGGCTTTATATGGAAGCGTCGAAACAGATCGAGAATGATGCCGACCGGAAGAAATTCCTGCGCACCCGGCCGCCCCAGTAATCACTTTCCGGTTCATCCATTGAGGAGGTCCATGGCCTTCTTCAGGCTGGTGTGCATGCGATAGAAGGAGCGGGTGACCTGCGCCACCTCGTCGTTTCCGCGGACAGGGACCTGTTCCAGATCCATCTCGCCTTTACTGATGCGATCGGCGGAGTCGGAAATCTTTCGCAGTGGCCGGATGACGATGAAATACAATCCCAGATCGATCAACAGAATCGCCGCCAGAAAAATCACCGACAGGTTGATCAGGAGCCGGGTTAGTCCCTGCCGTGCCATCTTGATAGGTAGGGACGTTGGGATTGATATGATCTGGGCTCCGACCACCTCATCCGGGTTCCAGCCGAATCCATTTTGTGATCCGTAATGCTTGATGAGTGCCTTGGGCGCTACCGCGGGCTGGCTATGGCACTCCAGGCATCCGCTCTCGACCTTAATCGGATGAGCCAACGCGAGGCTTGGTCCGGTAGCTGAATCCCGCATCCGGACCAGCTCGGTTTCCTTGGGAGAATTCCGGAAATAATTAATAATGTCCGCCTCCCAATCTGTGGCCCGATCGCGCAGATTGGTGGGGTTCAACGCCGCTTCCTTATATGTGTAGTCGGGATACGTCTGGCGGATTTGTTCAAAGGTAGTGGTTGAGGCAAAGAAGGGGATTGCCTGCGGCAGGAAGGTGGTTGTGTGCTCAGTGGTTTTCTCGATCACCGGGGTAATGTAATGTTCGGTGTAGTTTCGAGTGGCTAAAGCACTGGCCGCCATAAGGCCGGCCTCGCGCAGCACCTCGGCCTGCGCCTGCTCTTGCAAAAAGCTTTGCGCCTCGTAGGCGATCAGGCAAAGGCCCAGACCGAAGACCACGATTAGAAGAAGGTTGAATTTTGCGAGCAGCTTCAAACGGACGCTCCTTGGCTAATACGAAATAGCATGCTACACCAAACAACCTCGGGCGGTTCGCCCTCGCGAGCCGGGGATGAAATCTCGATGGAAGCTCACTCGGCAGGAAGGACGCGAAGGAAGGGAAAGCGCCTTTGTTCTGGCCTAGATTACTGATCCCGGGCAGCGGCGGGAAATCCTCCTGAGCATCTGGAAGGGAGTAGGCAAGATATTCATCCTTGGCTGGTGCTCGACGTGGTATTTCAGTACATCGTGTTCAAAGACTTTCGCCCGAACGGGGCGCTGATCGCGCGAGTGGTTCTGGTAATCGTCATTCTCGCTTCACTGGTTCTCGTTCAACCCGTGCAGCCTCCTTCGCCCACTTGGGGAAGGACGAAGCCGGCTACGGCAGCACCATCCGCATCGTTGAGGGTCACAACAACTTGCTGCTCCGCCTGGCCGGTCAGGCGAGACCACGCCGCCGAAACCGACTTCATCAGTTTTGGTCCGACCTCTCCGGAGCTGCCGGTGCGAAAGTTCGCGATGACCAGCGAGGTCCGATGATCGCACTTGCCAGCGAGGAAATGCGAGCCCACCGGCAGATCTTGAAATACCACGTGGATGATCGCTGCCGGCGCTCCGGTTGCCTCAATGTGCAGACGGGTTATCTCCTTTGCAAGCCCGGATTTCACCGGACCCGAAATCGCGCCGTGTGGGGTAAAGCAAAAATAGAGTGGCATTTTTCGCCTCCATCTTTGCAAATGCTAGGCTCGGCATGGAGGAGCGTCCACTATAAAAACTGCCAGGTTAGGGCAGGTTCTTGTCATCCAGCTCGACGACTGGGATCAGGACCGCAGGGGAGCCTCCAGCGTTTGCCCGCAAGGGGCATCCGCTCGCGCCAGACCCGCCAGGTTTCCAGACCAGCACGGCCGCGCCCGCGACGGCAGAAAGCGTTCTCACGCAGGTTCTTACGGAGCCGGCCGAACAGATGGTCCCGCAAAACATCGCCAAAGTTCAAAATGATCGCGAGACGGCTAAAACGTACGCGACCCAGGGGCCATGTCTCTCAAATGCAGCATGCGCTGAATGAATATTTTTTTGTTGGTTACATTAAGTGCGCTTGAGATCTGAGCTAGTCACCCGAAAGTGGAAAGGCCAAACCTGGAACGGTCTGTAATCCTGTCCACAGACCTCAACGCAGTACGAACCGAAGGGAGAGGGATCATGGAGTCAGAAACGCACGGAGGGAACGGTGCAGAAATCGTTAGCGAAGTAACAGCTGAAGTAACAGACTTATCCGAGTGGCCAGAGCGGGCTGCACAAGGCAAAGCTAAAAAGTCCAAACTGACATCGTCGCAAGCCAAGGTTTCTCAGTTGCTGGAAGTCTTAGGCGAAATAGATGCGAAGCGTGTCAAATTGGACACCGATCGTGACGAAATAAAAAAACAACTGGCGTCCGCCGTCGCAAACCTCTAAACCCTACGTTCAAGTTTCGAGTTTTTCCATGAGGCTCCGGGGTTAGGGCGCGGGTTGCGATTCCCTTTTCCCGGGGTCTTTTCTGTAATGCGCACGTTGCTGCAATAGGTAAACTGTCTCCACCTTTATCTCGCCGTGTGTCTTATCACCGCATTGTGGCCTATGACGATTAGGCAAATCGAGGAACGAATTTACGAGCGAATTATTGTTTCAACGGCTATACTGCGCGTGCATTCAATTTGATGGATTGCGCAAATTCACCCTGGTGTGCCATGCCCCGGTTCCTAAGCTCCGCAGTTCTCTGTGTATGTTCTCTTCCTTGTTCGATCGCCGGTGCGCAAACGATCGCCATCAACACAACGGTGACAGGCTTTCCCAACTCCGCTCCGTATGGGACTGCAGTGACCGTCACTGCGGGAGTAGCGCCGCGCAGTGCAGCCGCAGTGAATGGATCGGGTTTTAACACGACGCCTTTCAGCACATACTTTGGTGGGCCCATTGATCCATCCTTCACCAACGTACAGGGTCAGGTGTCGGCAGACCTGAATGGTGATGGTGCTCCAGACCTATTGATCTATCAAACAGTTAACAATGGCACGAGCCCGAACCCGGTCAGGGTCCAGAGCTTTATCTCCAACGGGAAAGGTAGCTTCACCGCTGAGGTACCCCAGCAGCTGACGCTGCCGGCGGCTACTTCAGCCAATGTGGCGGTTACGTCGCCACCTGCGATCGATGTGAATGGCGACGGCAAGCTCGACCTGCTGATCGGCACAGCAGTGGCATACGGCAATGGCGATGGCACCTTTCAGCAGCCAGTGATACCCGCATTTCTCTCGTCAGGATTTAGCGGAACGTACGCGGCCGATGTGACCGGAGATGGCAAACCGGACATCATCGCGGTGAATGCGATTCCCTTGGCATCCCTCGGCCAGGAGGCCAACATTCCGTTAGAGGTCACGGTGTTTGCCAACCGGGGCAGCGGCAACTTCCAGTCGCTCGGGGCCTTCACGCTGGGGGCAGGACAATACTCGGGATCCGTAACACTTGCCTCGCTCAGCTTTGTCGATTTGAATGGCGACGGAAAATTGGACCTGGTGGCGCAGATGTATTTCGTTGGAATGGGCAATGCGGCTGCGCCGGCCACGATTGCAACCCTGTTGAACAATGGCGACGGGACCTTTGCGACTGCCCTGCCGGTAAGCTACACGGCACAACAGAACGGAGGTTCGATCGAGTTGCTCAGTGTGCAGGCAGCCGACTTCAATGGCGACGGAAAAGTGGATCTCGCGCTCATTTATCCGCCTCCTCTCCAAACCAGCTTGACTTATCTTTCGCAAATTATCTTCTTGCCAGGCAATGGCAATGGCACCTTTGGGACAGAGATCAACTCAACCATCAGCACCACGGAGCAAGCGGGTGCCGCGAGTGCACAGCCGCCGGCGGGCAATGCCGTTGTTACCGATGCCAATTTGGATGGCGCACTCGATCTTGTGTTTGGCAGTGGAGCGGTAGTACTGGGCGATGGCAAGGGCGATTTTTCTGCGGGTACGCCGGTAGTGGAAGTTGCTATTCCCAGTATTCCAGCGGCGTTCAACTACTTCAACGTCGCTTCCCTGGGACCCATCCAACCTGCGGGAAGTACTTACCCGGACCTTGTCTTTGCCGCACCTTCTGGCGCTGGTTCGGCGCCGTTTCCTCTGGTAGCGATTCCCAACTCCTCGGCCTTTACTGTGCAGAGCGGCAGCGGTAGCCCAACTGTCACTGTGGCCTCAGGGCAGAGTGCGAGCGTTCCGCTCAGCGTGACGGGTGCGGCAAGTTACACCGGCAGCGTCACCCTGACGTGCACAGGATTGCCGCCAGGCGCTTCGTGCACCTTCAATCCAGCCACACTCAACCTCACTGGAGACACGCCCCAATCGTCGACGCTGACCGTTTCCACGGCAGCCGGCAACATGGCAGGTATGGTCAAACCCTTCCTGGGGCCCGGCATGACAACGTTGAGTTGCGGGATCTTTGCCGGCAGTCTGCTGCTACTCTGGCCGAAACGCCGTCGCGCTTACTGGATGATCCTTGCGTTCGCCGGCTTCACTTTGCTGCCGTTGGGTTGTGGTGGCAATTCTTCATCATCGACTTCGAAGTCGAATAACACGCCTGCAGGGACATATAACTTCCAGGTGATTGCGACGGCAGGAACGACGCAAACCACAACCACCTGCACCCTTATCGTGCAATAGGATGGTAATGGAAGATTAAAAAGCAGGGAGCCCGCTAGCGTTGGCGGCTTTCACGCTTGCGCGTAAGTCTATCCCTGCAAAGAAAATCGCCATCCCGGTGAGGGGCGGCTGTTTTGGGTTTTGCGCGGCTCTCGTGCCCTGAGTCCAAAGCAATTTGTTAAGGCGTCACATCAGGGCGTCTCTTTAGGGGTTACGCCGTCTGTATCCCGTCCTTCGTCCCCCGTCGGTCTAGGCCCGCATGTTGATTCGCGAAATCACTCTGCGGCAGCAGAACTCCAGATGATTCCGGTAGGATTTCTTGGAAAGCTTGAAAAGCCCGGGGGACGATTGCCGACTAGGCTCATGGCGTTTCTTCATAAAACGATGCGCTGGGTGCGCTACGCCTACTTTCTGCGCTTCAGCCTGGGCCTTTGGTCCTTCGCCCTGGTTCTGTGCTGGCTGAACACCTCCTCGGCCAGGACGCTGACCAGCGGGATCATGACTCCGGAAACCATCCAGCAATTTGCCTGCGTCGGCTTTTTTCTGGTGTCAGCCGGTTTTGTTGCCCTCATCACGGCTCGGGTGGTGCTGATCAACGGCCCCGAGAGATGGGACAAGTGCTACGACGAGTTTGATGACGGCCGGCCACTTTCGCTAAAGATTCTGCTGGTCAACGACCAGGGACAACTGGAGTGGGCGGCGTTGCTGATTTCCCAGCTGCCAAACGGCTTCGTCTACTTGTACCTCACGTGGAATGCGATCTCTTCGGGGGTGCCCATCGGCGCTGTCTTCTTCGGCTTGCTTATCGGCTCCGCACTGGCCGTCGTCTTGTGGTGGGTCGCCAACGCCTGGTACTACCTGACCTATGAACCGGTAAGAGCACGCGAGAAAGTCGAATTCCAACAGAACGCAGCCAGGACGCTGCTCTTCCCCCGCCCCCTCTTCGGTCTCGCAAAGCCTGGCGACCCCTTTGATCAGGAACCAAAGACTCTGGAGGCCGCATCGATCTGGCTGAAAGCCAGTCCGCTCTCCCGCTGGCTCCGGTGGCTCGCCGGCCTGCTCAATACTCCTGGTTATGTAGGCCCCGAAGGGCACATTTACGAGGGCCACGTCTTCTCATTCCTCGCCGCGTTTGTCTTCTTCGGGATTTACCTGCTCTTATGGCCACTGGCCGCGCCCGTTCCCGCCTTCCGCTGGTCTCTCTTTGCACTCGGTCTGTTGGGCTTTGTGGCCGCCGTGCTCGTGTGGCTCTTATGGAAGGACGACTCGGCCGCGCGCGTCAAAGCGCTCCGCTTTTGGAGGACTGGGCTCACGGGTGCCGTGGTCGCTTTTGTGGCGTCCATCGCTCTGCTCTACCTCCTCACCAGCGCCGAGCGCTTTCCTTTTCTCGCCACCATCCTGATCGTGGCCATGGCGCTCTGCTGGGCGCTTTGCGGCATCTCGTTTTTCTTCGACCGGTACAGACTCCCCGTGATCACCGTCGTTCTGGTACTGACGATCGGTCCCCGGCTCTTGCATTGGGACCGAACAATCTACTGGGATAAGGGCCCCGCCTGGGGAAATGGGCAGGAAGAGCACTATCTTTCCATAACCCAGGCGGCGGCCGGAAGCAGCTGCGTCCCTACCCCCAAGGACATCCTCCTCGATCGGCTCGCTGCAAACGCCGGCCAGCTCGACGACTCGGAGCAGGACCGTCCCTTGATCATTGTCACCGCGACCGGCGGCGGCCTGCACGCGTCGGCATGGACGGCCGCCGTTCTGGCCAGGTTGGAAGCGACCTTTGACCAGTCGTCACCAGGCAGCTTTCACCGTTCTCTACTGCTCGCCAGCACGGTCTCCGGCGGCAGCGTAGGCCTGTTCTCTTACCTGCGCGAAATTCAGCCCGGTTGGGTTCCGGACTTCACCCGGATGCAAATCGCGGCGCAGTGTTCCAGCCTGGAGGCAGTCGGCTGGGGGTTCGCTTACTATGATCTTCCCAAGGCCTTTGTCCCCTTATTTCCCTATTTCATCCCTCCGTCCACCGGCGACGGAGACCTCGACAAAAGTCCTCTATTTAAGGATCGGACCTGGTCTCTGCGCAAAGCCTTCGCGCGCAACGCTTATAACGAATTCTGTGTGGACACCTGGCACCGCGATCATGGGGAACCCGTGCCTGGCGGAGTACGCAGGCTGCTGACTGCCAGCCTGAAGCATCAGTCGGATGCGGAAGAGCTGGAAAAAAAGCTCACCCTGAGGAGCCTGCTGCCCGGCAAAAACAATATCTTCCCCGCATTTACCATGAACACCACCAGCTACGAGGATGGGCTGCGATTCTTGCTGGCCAACTACAGGATTCCCGATCCGGACGCCGGCGAGGATTGGCCCGATACCCGGCCCAACTACAAAGCGAGGTCCTTTCTGGCGACTTACAGCACCGGCAATCGCAAGGCAGGCGAATTCACACCGGACCTGCCACTCGCCACGGCCGCGCAGTTGTCGGCGGCCTTTCCCTACATCTCCTCAGCGGCTCGAGTGCCCATGTCGATCGACAACCAGGTGAATGCGCCCCATTTTGTTGACGGAGGCTATTATGACAACGACGGAACAGCCTCCGTCCTCGAGTTTCTCCGCTACGCCCTCGCCCGGACGCCAAGCGTCGGCAAGGACGTTTGCGAAGCAAGGACCAAAGAGGAGGAGACGAAGGCGAGCAGCCGCAAACTGCGTATCCTGCTCATCGAGATTCGTAACAGTGGTGACGACTTGGGTGGGGAGTTCGACCAATGGCCAAACCATACGTCTGCGAGCACGCCCGCCAATCTTCTCACGCAGTTATTCGCTCCACCTGGCGGTCTATGGCAGGCCGGCCACGAAAGCGTAACCGGCAGAAACCGCGTCGCCCTGGCGCAATTGGAACACGCCCTGGCGGACAGACTTGCCGTCCATCGGGTGGTCTTCGCCGACAGCCACGCGATTCCCGACGTACACACTGATCCGCTCTCATGGTCGCTCACGCCGGCCCAGCGGCGGGAGGTGCAACACTCCGCCTCTTCCGATCCCGAGGTGAGGAGACGGTACGGAGAGGCCCTTACCTGGTTCACCAAAAAGCGCGCCGAATGGGACAATGATGCTGACTCGAGGTGGCACGAATAATAAGGCGCAGTCCTCGTGGCCGTGTATACAGCTTTCCACTTCACCTGCGCTGGATCAGTCCCACAGGGCATTTACAAGTGAAAAGCGGGGTGCCTCCGTCAGTTTTGGTAACAGATACGATTTCATTAAGGTCATTTCCGTCTGTCGATGAGGAGCGGGGTGGCTACATCTGGCCCGCCGGGCAATTGCTCGCTCACCATTGCGTTTCGAATCGGGGGCACGGGTGCTTATGCATATTTATCAAGCGCCCCAGTCGGCTTGCTCGAGTTGCGCATGCCGAGGGTCAGTGCGCTTCGAAAGAGGTGCGAGCAGACTGGAGGCGGTCCATCACGCCCATCGAGGAGCCAGCTTCAACAATCTCGTTTAGAGCCAAAAATGGCGACAGAACGGGCGCGGCAGATCTACCGCCAACGACATCAAATTGCCGAGTTCCCGCACGCTTGGATCAAGCAGCGCTGTGGGCTGCGCCAATTCGAGGTCAAAGGAAGGCTGAAGGCTTCCATGGAGGCCACCCAGGCCGGCTACAACATCGCGCGGTGGATCAGCACACAACGCGAGGTCAATGCCGCGGCGCTTGCCTAAATAAATTCAGGAGCTCTTGGCACCTTCTAACTCCGCGAAAAGTGTTCTGCTCTTCCTCCGCACGGCGGCGACGATTCGCACTCCGGTCCGCAGGCCCCGCCGGGCACAATCAGTCGAGATCAGGTCCGGCGAACAGGTTCGGCCATGGAAACATCGAATCTTTCACACCTTCCAGCATACCTAACCTCCAGAAATTGCCGCAATAGGGGATGCTGTCCGTTAATCTCCCCCTTTATCTCTCTGGGTATGTTTGGAATGGGGCTGGGACCAGGGCAGAGAAGATCGGGAGGAGATCTTCGACTGCATTGCAGGTGTGGTCGGGGCGAGCCGATTCGAGCTCCTCTGACGTGCCGTAGCCGTAGGTGACGGCGATCGAAGTTACGCCGTTCGCGCGGGCGGCTTCGATATCGAAGTTGCGGTCGCCGACCATGAACGTGGTGGCGGGATCGAGGGACTGCTCTTCGAGTAAACGACAGAGCAGAGCCGTCTTGGTGTGATGGAGCGATCCGGGCGTGTCCGCGTACACGGCAAGAAAGTAGCGGCTCAGGGCGAATTTTTCGAGGACCCGCACGGCGAAATCTTCGCGCTTGGAGGTGCAGACGAAGAGTTGCCAGCCCAAGGCCTGAAGGCTCTGCAACACCGCATGGACACCGGGATAGACGGAGTTCTCCTGCCAGCCGGTGGCGTCGTAACACAAGCGGTAATCGTGCAGGAGAGCGGCGCGGCGAGGCTCGTCGGCGTCTGGCATGAGGCGGCGCAGGGACTGGTCGGCGGGAGGGCCGATGAACCAGTCAAGAGGTCCGGTCCAGGCGATGCGATGGGCTTCGAGGGCGTTGGTAAGGCATCCGAGAATGCCTGGCTTCGAGTCAGTGAGCGTGCCGTCGAGATCGAATATCGCAGACCTGCGCATCGTCATGTGATCAGTATCGCTCACGGCCCAGGCCCGGCGCGCGGGAACTCTCCGAGGATGGCCGCGAGGAGAGCAGGGGAGAGTTTGGCGCGGGTCTTTAACCGTTATGAGCGTCAGTTGCCCGGTGCTTGTTCGAGATATCCACTTATCATCCATGATCCCCCCAGAATGAGATATGGGCCAGATATGCTGTTTGTTCGGGGTTTCCATTTCTTTCCACCGTTAGAATAACGCCAGCCGGAACCAACGAATCCGGTTGCTCCTTTTGATAGGCGCCCCTGAAGTACAGAGACAGAGAAGGACCTGGTGAGAGTCGCGACGTTCAACATCAACAACATCAATAAGCGGCTGGCTAATCTCCTGGCCTGGTTAGCCAAAGCTGAGCCGGACGTGGTTAGTCTGCAAGAGCTCAAGTCGGAGCAGGGAGAGTTTCCCGCGAAGGCCCTTCGAACTGCCGGGTACGAAGCAGTCTGGCAAGGGGAGCGGTCCTGGAACGGCGTAGCCATTCTCGCGCGAAACCACGCTCCCGTGTTAACCCGCACAAGCTTGCCGGGAAATCCTGCAGATCACCAAGCGCGCTACATCGAAGCGGCTGTTCAGGGAGTTCTGATCACTTCCATCTATCTCCCCAATGGGAATCCGCAGCCTGGACCGAAATTTGACTACAAATTGGCCTGGTTTGAGCGCCTCATTGCCCATGCCGCCGAACTCATGGCGAGCGGCGTCCCGGTGGTGTTGGCGGGTGACTACAACGTCGTGCCGACACCGCAGGACATCTATCCGACTCGATCGTTGGATAACAACGCATTGATCCAACCCGCAAGCCGGCAAGCCTTTGCGCGTTTGCTGGCTCAAGGCTGGACCGACGCGATGCGGAGGCTACATCCGGTTGGGCCGCTCTGGACATTCTGGGATTACAAATTTGATCGGTGGCCGAAGGACAAAGGCATGCGACTCGATCACCTTCTGCTCTCGCCGAAGGTGGCGGACCGGCTCGTGGACGGTGGCGTAGACCGATGGGCGCGTGGACAGGCAAACGCCAGCGACCATGCGCCAACATGGATCATGCTCGCTCTCTAGTGAGAGCTGGGAGGAAAGGGGAGATAAGGCACAGCATAAGTATCCCTATACTTGCTGCAATAGGTATAGCTGTCCCTTTAGCTCTCCCGCGATCAGTTCGCGTCGGTGCTTGCAGCTTTGGATGGTTTCTTGATTGATATAAGGGTGTATAAATTCAGGTACGTATTCACGCCCTGTCCAAAACATCAATTTTCAGGTTTGAATCGTGATCGACAAAAAGCATTACCTTGGCTTGTTCCTGTTATCAGTCGCGATGCTGATTCTGGAACTTTCACTCACCCGGATACTTTCTGTTGCGCTGTGGTATCACTTCAGCTTTTTGGTGATCTCAACGGCGTTGCTCGGTTTCGGAGCTGCGGGGGTGACCCTCGCCATTCGGCGCGGTCTGCGCGAAAAGGCCGACCTCGACCGGACATTGGCTTTGGTTTCGCTTGCGTTCGGTGTAGTGACGGTGGGAAGTTTCTGGCTGATGCAACAAATTCCGTTTGATCCGTTCAGCTTGTTCGCGGATCGGCGGCAATTTGTCCTCATGCCAGCATATTATGTTGCGATTGCCGCGCCGTTCTATTGCGGTGGCCTTGCTGTTGGATTACTCCTCACGCGCGGTTGCGGCGAAGTGAACCGACTTTATGCCGTCGATCTGATGGGAGCGGGCCTGGGTTGTGCGTCCATTGCGGTAATCATGCCCACGTTCGGGGGCTCTGGTTCGGTTCTGCTTGCAGCGGCCATGGGGTTGATCGCCGCTGCCGTATTCGGCCTTGGAAAGGCGCGCGCGACTGTCGCGATTGCCCTGTTGCTTGCCATCTTTACGTTCGCGGGCTCATTTGCCGGCGATCGGCTCATTCCGATCACGGTCACCAGCAACAAGACCACTCGAGAAAAGCCGATCTATTCAGCATGGAACACCATATCGAAGGTCGATGTGTACGAAGCAGCGGCGCAACAGCAGCCTGCAAACGAACCGGGCTACCGAACCATCGTCATCGACGCCGGAACGGCCGCTACGGGCATCGACGATCTCCGCCCGGGTGTTCGTGCACACCTCAACAAATGGCAGAAAGACAGCGATTACCCATCCGGTATCGCCTACATGGGAAAGTCGCGGCCAAAGCTTCTGATTATCGGTCCTGGTGCCGGGCAACAAGTGCTGGACGGGCTCCATTATGGGGCTCGTTCCATCACCGCGGTCGAGATTAATCCGATCATCGTGGACCTCACCTCAAAGCGCATGGATGATTACTGGGGTGGTCTTTTTCATCAGCCGGAAGCGCAATTGATCACGGAAGAAGGGCGCAGTTATGTGCGGCGTTCGCACGAGCGTTATGATGCGATTCTTTCCTCACATACGATCAGTAATGCTGCGATGGCGTCGGGCGCGCTGAGCCTGGCGGAAAACTACGTTTTGACGCGGGAAGCGTTTGAAGATTACCTAGACCATCTGGAGGACAACGGCGTGCTATATTTCACGCGGCCGGAATCACAGATTGCCCGCCTGTTCTCGACCGCGCGCGAGGTACTCGGTCAACGCGGCGTCTCGGACATCTCTGCCCAGGTGTTTGCGTACCGGTGGGCCGCTATCTCCGGTCAGGGGGTGGGGCGCCCTGCCTTTCGCGCTGGATTCCTGCTGAAGAAATCGCCCTGGACGCAGGCAGAGTTGGATGGAATGCGGGCGCTTCTCAGCTCGGCTCGGACCCGCACAACTCGATTTGAGGTTTTGTATGCACCGGACGACCCGCATCCGGGCAGCATTTACCAGACGATCGCTACGGCTACCGACCTTCCTGCGGTTTATGCCGTAAATACGGCTTTGCTAGCACCGGCAACCGACGATCGGCCATTCTTTAATCAGCACCTACGATGGTCGAGCATTCGGTGGGCGGCTGTTTCCGATATATTCCAGCAGGGGAAAATGGGTCGAGCTGCGCTCGAAGACCGTCCAGTCGCTGAGGTCACGCTGTTGGTATTACTGGCGCAAGTCACCATTATCGCTGCGGGGCTGATTCTTCTCCCACTGGTGCGGTGGTCGAGAGAAGGAATTAGCGTTCCCGGCCGCTGGTCTTGTTTGGCCTATTTTGCCGCGGTGGGATTCGGTTTCATTCTGATCGAGATCGCGATGCTGCAACGATTCACTTTGTTTCTGGGCCAGCCGGTCTACACGCTGGCTGCGATCCTTGCCAGCCTCCTCGTGTTTACCGGGATCGGCTCGGCGCTTGCCGAGCGGGGGACTCAGCGTCCCAGTGAGGCACTGCTTCGCACCATTCCGTTTTTGTTGTTGATGCTGTTACTGACCGCGCTGGTGAGCCCGATCGTGTTTCGATTCGCCCTGGCGTTGCCGCTGCCATGGCGCATTGTGATTGCCGTTGCGTTGGTCGCGCCGCTCGGCATTCTGCTGGGAGTTCCCTTTCCGCTGGGATTGCGCCTCGCAGCCCAGAGATCGCAGGCGCTGATTCCGTGGGCTTGGGGCATCAATGGGTTCTTTACTGTGATTGGTTCCATTTGCGCTTTAATTCTAGGGATGGCTTTCGGCTTTCGTGTGGTTTTGTCCATTGCCGGTGCCTGTTATCTCCTCGCATATCTGTCTATTGCGATTAGCGGAAGTGCTCGCACCGGCAGGCTAGTCAGCTCGCTGAGATCCGAGGCTTGACGCTTTAAAGTTCGCAGCGGATTTCAATGAATAGCTCGCTCATTTCGCGTCCAGGGTGAGGGCGTAAATATCTTCCGTTCCGGTAAGTTTCGGGTACGTTTCACATAATTGGCCACCACGATGGAGCTCGAAAGCAGCATGCCCACGATAATCGGCAGCCTGCGCGCCATGGTCAGCGAGCTTCACTTCCGCAGCAGACCGTCAGAAACAAACCATCCCAGCAGCACGCCGGCGAAGGCGCCCAGGAACGGCAAGGCCTCCAGCAGTCCTGACTTCGCGAAGCTCACGTTACGGTACGTGATCATGTAGGTCGGGAACCATGTCATGAAGAACCATTGCGCCCCGCTGATCCCGAACTGCCCGAGGTAAATGCCCCACAGTTTTCGCCTTCCCAGGACAATCTTCCAGTCCGCCCAGGCGGGAGTCTGAAAATAGAATCTCCGCGCCATGAGAGATCGCCCCGGCTTCAGGAGACGACTTAGTCTCCCTTCGGCGTCACGCGGAACAGACCGCCTGTCCTCGAATCCTCGACCATCCACAGCGCGCCATCGGGCCCGACCTCTACGTCGCGAATTCGGTGACCAACGTCCCAGCGTTCGGCGGGCGTGGCCCCGCCCTTACCGTCGAAGGTAATGCGATTGAGTGTCATGCTCCCCAGCCCGCTCACCAGGGCGGAGCCCTTCCACTGGGGGAACATCGCGCCGTTGTAGAAGATGAGGTTGCCGGGCGCGATGACCGGCGTCCAGTAGATGACGGGCTTGGTCAAGTCAGGCCGGGTATCCGGACTGGGGATCGGCACTCCATCGTAGTTGGTCGCGTAGGAGACTAGTGGCCAGCCATAATTCTTGCCGGGCTCGATCAGGTTCAGCTCATCGCCACCCTTGGGGCCATGCTCGATCTCCCACAACCGGCCGTCAGGCGCGAAGGCCAGACCATAGGGCGTGCGGTGTCCGCTGCTCCAGGTCTCGGCCGGCGTCAGGTTCTGTCCAGCGAAGGCATACGTTCTCACGACTGGAGCCGTTGTTGCGGCTTCGGTATCCTTCGGTGGGTTAATCACGGGCACGCTGCCCGCGCCCTTCTTGCCCGCCATCGGATTGCCTCGAGCAGGCTTGCCATCCAGGGTCAGGCGCAGAATCTTGCCCAGTGGTTGGTTAGGATCCTGAGCCGGTGTCATGCGCTGCCGATCGCCGACGGTCAGGAATAGATAACGGCCATCCGGGGAAAAGGCGATCTGTGCACCGAACTGTCCGCCATCGCCCCTCTCGCCATCGCGCCAGATCACCTTGAGCCCCTCGAGGCTCGCCGAATCCTGGCCCAGCGCCAGCTTGGCTCGGGCCAGAGCCAGGCTCGAACCGCCCTCGCCCGGCTCCGAATAGGTGAGGTAGACACTGTGATCCTTGGCGTAATGCGGCGAGAGAAAGACGCCCAGCATGCCGCCTTGTCCTTTGTAAAGAGAGGCCGGCACATTCGCCACAGGCGTCTGGGTCCCCTGCTGAGTTACCAACACCATACCGCCGACCTTCTCAGTGATCAGCATGCGCCCGTCGGGCAGGAAGGCAATCCGCCAGGGCAGTTTGAGGGTTGCTACCTGGACCATGTTGAAAGGCAGGCCAGGCTCGGGCTTCTGCTCGCCAGCATTGATCTGCGCATTTGCTTGGGTCGCCGCGAGAGCCAGAAAAAGCCCCGCGACCAATAACTGTTTCATCTCGTCTTCCCTCTTCGATTAGTCGGCGTTGGCAATTTGTTTAGAGACCATCGCTTGAAAGATGCTTCTGCCTCGTAGCTCTGTCTGTGTATGGACTCTTTTGTCGTTTCCGTAATCCCACTAAACTTGTGAACAGGCTAAGGGGCGCAGCACTAGGCTTGTTATGTTTGATACCGTTGGTGGGTCTAAGTTGAACCTCGAATCGACAGAGAGCTTCTTCCAATCGGGATCGGCGGAAAACTTTTCCCAATCTGCCTCAAGCGAGGGCATATCAGGAAAGCTGAGCATGTAGGTAAGATTCGGCAAATTCGGTCCGACCAGTGTATCGGCGTAAAAAATTCCCGTAGCGCCGGCCTTGGCGAAAAAGCCGAACTCACCGTTATGAAACATCTCCACCTTTCGAACGTGATCCATGTTTGTCGGCGATTGATACTGGCGAAGTTGATAGATGCGTTTTCCCTTGGTTGCGGCGGAGGCTGGCGGAGTGACCTTGGGATATCCCGGGAACGCCCGCAATAGAGAACTTTCGATGCGAATGTACGGCGGCGCGGCGGCGGGAGCATCCCAGAACGGCGCAGCCGCCTTCATAAAGGCATCGTCCTTCGCCAACTCAAGGTCAGCGGTAACTAATGTCTCCAGCTTAGAACTCGGCATCAGCAGGTAATAAGACGGGCTATCGGGTCCGAGATAAACAGAGAACGCACCGACTGGCCCAATGCCGAGCCGGTTCAGTGCCGGAATGAAAGCCTCGGCAAAAAACTCAGTGGTGAGCTTTACGCCCGGCCCACTCGCCAGATGGTATCGGCGCAGATCCATGTACTCCGGCGCAGATTTGTCCGCAGTAGAGCCTGCCTGAGCAAGTAAATCACCAGCAGTAGCAAGCGAGAGGGCAGAAGCAGCGAGAGAGCAGGACAAAAAATTGCGACGATCCATGAAGCCTCCTGGGGATTAGATAACTTTAGTCCGAACAATCTCGGGTGAGCACTTACAACGTTCTTCGCCCGGCTTTGAGCAAGGATGGTCGTCAGAGAGACGGCGATGGCGGTAAGGCATTCTCCGTATGCTTCGCTATTGATTCCAGCGACTGTACTGTACTGTAATGTACAGTACATCATGGAGGCGTCTGATGACAACTCTGTAGAGCCCGCAATGCGGAGTGGTGCGAAGAAACAGGTCGCATAAAATGTTGCTGGCACAGGGGATTCAAGCGGTCGGATTGCATAAAATATTTTGCCCGCATTCTGAGACGGAGAGATGGAGAGATGAATGCCTAACAAGCGGTCGCGAGGAGAAGTTCGAAACAGCAAGCTTCAAAAAGTCGCAGCGGACTTGTTTCTAAAACGCGGCTATGAGGGTGTCACCATCGACAAGATTGTCGAGCTGGCTGGCGGTTCGAAGAGCACGGTCTACAGCGAATTCGGTGGGAAGTGTGGGCTGTTCATCAGCAGTATCGAGAACCTGTGCCGCGAGGCGAATGAACCGCTCAAGAAGATTGACTACACAGGATTGAACCTTGAAGCGAGCCTGAAGAAACTCTCTTTTCAGATCCTGAAGCTCATCACCGCGAAACGGTCCGTGGAGCTTCATCGTCTCGCTATCGGCGAGGCCGTGAACTGTCCTGAAGTAGGTGAGGTATGGTACACGCACGGTCCCGCCAAAACAGCTTCGTTCATCCGATCTCTGTTGGAAAGTCGTCGCGAAGAGCTGCGAAAGACAACGATTCCCATTGACCGGATCGCGTTGATCCTTCACGACTCTTTGACGGGAGACATCCTCTACCGCCGGTTGGCAGGGGTCGGCAAGCATGAAAACGACGCCGAGCTCGAGCGATTGGCTTGCGCCGCAGTCGACCTCATTCTCGGGACCGCTCGTAGCGATGTGCACTAAGGGCTCTCAGCCACGCTTCGGAGCCCAAGAGCCACTGGCCGGACGGATTCAGGCACAGCCTTTCGTAGCTGTCACTAAATGCAATCAGCCTAAAGTGTTGGGGAATTCGTGACCGGACGGGAATGACCCTAAAGTGAATCCCTTTCGGGAAGCTCACATCTACGCGTATATCGATTATCCCCGCCTTCGAACTACTGAACGGCGTTTCAGGGGACTGGACTGGCCACGAATTCTCGCCTACGGTGGATTTGACTGCCGCGAACGGCCGTACTGCAATGCGTGTGCAGCCCTGTTGAAAGATACACGTAAATGAGGGTCTTCGCAGATGGGGAGATTTCCTTTTGGGGCCCGTTTGGACACGAATTTCACTAATTTCCGTTTCTCCTTCCAACGCCCTCCAATGCCCCATCGACGCCGGGCTGGAGAACAGGTTGCGGGGAACCAACTACCAGCCCATTTGTTGCATTCGCTCCAGGATGAGTGAGCTGTAGTGATTCATGCGCGCGGGGCGTCGCTTCAGGGGAGCCGGTAGAATCGCGGCGAGCCGTGCCGCCTGTTGCCGGTCAGTACTCCGGGCCACGGTTCCGTCGTAGTAATGACAGGCCGCGTCCGCACCATAAATCCCGGGTCCCCATTCGACCACATTGAGGTAGATCTCCAGAATGCGCTGCTTGCCAAGTAAGAATTCTGCCACCGGCACCAGGGTGAACTCCGCTCCTTTGCGGAAAATCGAGCCGCCGGTTCCGAAGAACAGGTTCTTTACCAGTTGCTGGGTAATGGTGGAGGCTCCGCGGGTGCGACCGCCTTCCAAATCCTCGTCGGCAGCGATTTGCATCTCGTGCCAATCGAAGCCATGATGCTGGTAGAAGCGCCCGTCTTCCGCGGCGATGACAGCGTGTTGGAGATTGGGCGAGATTTGACCGAGAGGAATAAATCGATAGCGTTTGTGATATGGCGTGTCGTGAACCCAGGCTTGCAAGCGACGCTGGATGTGCATTGCAGTGGTCGGTGGGTCGATCCACCGGCCAGCCAGAAGCAATAGCGCGGCGAGCGACCAGAGAAGCGCCACGCTGATCACAAGCAATCGAACAAACGATCGGAGGTAATCCTTCCGAAGCCGGGTCCTGGTGTCTGCTTGGGGGGGTCCAGTCACTTGTCAGAATCATAAATCCATCTAGGTAGGCAATCCGCTTTATGGAGATTCTTGGTGCCAAAGCCTCAACCGTTTCATCACTGCCCCCATCGGTTTCCGTCAGGGTCAGTCCCGCCCGTCCTGCTTTCACCACTTCAGATTGGCTTCGCAGAAAGCCATGCCCCAGAACCTTGCTTCTTGGGAGCACGGTCATACGCATCGAGCGCATCAGTCGGGAGACGAGGGTTGTTCGGGGACGGGACGGAAGTGGTCCTAAAGGAAACACATCCGGTTACAAACGCATGATCGGGGCACATCGGGCGCGTAATTGAATAGTAGGGCCTTGGTAGATGCTCGCATCCGGCTTAGGGCCAATTCCGTCCACGAAACTCACGAAACTCTTGTCCACGAGGCTCTCACGAAACTCACGAAAGTTCTGTCAACGAAACTTTCCACGAAATTTCCTCACTCCTCTTTCGGTCACTCCTCTTTTGTCACTCCTCTTTCGTACAACCGTACCCGTTGTCTTGTATTGCTGCAATGGGATGCTGTCCCTTTATCTTCCCTTTGTCTCCCACTATTCGGTAATCACTTTGTCGGCCCATTCCACGAGAGAAACAAAGATTGTGGGATTTCCGTACTTCGCTCCGTAGTTGCTGAGATCGGCCTCGGTTACGCCACGAGCGCGGGAGCAGGCGCCGCAGGCATAAATCGGAATGTGCCTGGCCGCGACTTTGTCCAGTGTCTCGGCCACCTTCGGCCAACCCACGGGCGTGACGGCCTCGGCCACGACTTTGCGCATCAGAACGACCGCTTCTCCCAGGAGAAAGATCTGCACCTCGTGTCCCGCCTCGGCGAGGGCGAGTCCGTGGGAAAACGGAAATGCCGCCTTGGTCGGGTCGTCCGAGCCCCAGGCGCTCTTCATCATGATCTTGAGCGGCTTGTGGGTTTGACCTTGTACTTGCGCCTGTATCTGGTCCGCTGCGGCCATCGCGAGGAGTGGTAAACCGGCCAGGCGGGAGAGAAAAAAGCGACGAGGCTCCATAGAGTGCGCTCCTTACCAGAGGTTTCTTAGTTCCTGGCGAATGCCGCACGAGGCGACCCGTCGAATCGACGCAAACCTCTGATGCCGGGAAGTTTCGCGCCGGAGGCAAGTGGAAGTCCTCTGCAAAAGCTGCTATTTTACTTAGGAATTTCTCAAGAGCTTCTCCTTATGAGCGTCGGCCGCCTTTACCAATTTGGCCCCTTCCGGCTCGACGCGGGCGGACGCCTGTTATTTCGCGAAGGCCAGCGCCTGGCATTGTCACCGAAAGCAGTCGAGTTGCTCATCGCATTGGTGGAGGCCCAAGCGAATACAGTCGGCAAAGAGGAACTGCTCAACAGGGTGTGGGCAGACACCGCTGTTGAGGAAGGCAGCGTCACGTCGCACATCTCCCTACTCCGAAAAACTCTGGGGGAGCAATACATCGAGACCATCCCCAAGCGTGGCTACCGTTTCGTGGGGACGGTGAAGCAGGTCGCCGAAGTGTCCGGGCGTCATGCGCAGATACGCTCGCTCGCCGTCCTCCCGCTCGAGAATCTGGGCCGCGACCCGGATGGAGACTGTTTCGCCGACAGCATGACGGAGGCACTGATCACGAACCTGGCGAAGATTAGCGCGCTACGGGTGGTCTCGCGGACTTCCGTTATGCGCTACAAGAATACCCAGAAGTCCATGCCGGAAATCGGCAGGGAGTTGCGTGTGGACGCGCTCATGGAAGGCTCGGTTCAGTGCGAAAGCAATCGCGTCCGGATCAACGCGCGCCTGGTCGGTGCGTCAGCCGACCAACATCTGTGGGCTGAAGCCTATGATCGGGATCTGCGAGGTGTTTTGGTCCTGCAAGAGGAAGTGGCGCGCACCATCGCCAGGGAAATTCAGGTAAAGCTCACGCCCGAAGAGCACATCCGCCTTTCCAACAGCCCCACGGTTGACCCAGACGCCTATCAGCTGTACATCAAGGGGCGCTACTTTTGGGGGAAACGCACGGAGGAATCGTTGCGTCGTGCCATTGCCTGTCTCCAGCAGGCGCTCGAACGAGACCCTAGCTACGCTGCCGCGTATAGCGGCCTGGCGGACTGTTATTCTTCGCTAGGTTTTTCCTTCGATGTCGGGTCGGAGCGGCCCATTGATGTGCAACCAAAGGCGAAGAGCGCGGCCCTGAAAGCGATCGCGTTGGATGCTTTACTCGCCGAGGCGCACAACTCCCTGGCCTACGTGAAACTGAATTATGAGTGGGATTGGCCCGGCGCCGAGGCGGAATTCAAGAGATCGCTTGAACTGAACCCGGGCTACGCGCACGGTCATCATTGGTACGCACATCTCCTGCTCTCGTGCGGCCGCATGAGCGAAGCCTTGGCTGAGAGTCACCGGGCCCTCGAACTCGATCAGCTCAGTCCGATCATGAATCTGCATCTCGGATGGCACTATCTTCACTCGCGGCAGTACGATCTGGCTCTCGATCAGCTGGCGAAAACCCTGGACCTGGATCCGAACTACGGCCTGGCTTACTGGTACCTTGGCCTCGCATACGAACAAAAAGGGATGTATGTGGAGGCCCTGAGAGAACTGGGCAGGGCCAAAGACTTTCTCAAGTCAAATCTCGCCGTGGACGCAGACCGGGGCCGCGTCTACGCGGTGTCAGGGCGCAGGAGTGAAGCCCAGAAAGCGATTGCCGGGCTGAAGAAAGAGTCGGCGCGGCGTTATGTCAATCCCTACCAGATCGCGCTCATCTATGTTGGTCTGGGACAGAAGGAACAGGCGTTCGACTGGCTCGACAAGGCAGTTCGTGAACGCTCAGATATGTTGGTCTATCTCAAAACCGATTCTCGCCTCGATCCAATTCACTCCGATTCCCGCTTTCCGGAACTCGAACGAAGGGTCGGCATTCCGGTTGAGCGGAATTGCAAGTGAGTCACCAGCAACGTGGAAGTGATGCCTACCAAAACGCATGTGTGGGAGATAAGGGGACTACGTATCCCCAGAATTGCTGCAATAGGTATGCTATCCCTTTATCTCGTCGAAAATGTGGTCTGCTGCCCGTTCATAGAATTCTCGTGGCTGGATCCTACTCTCAAGCTCCACGGTGGATAGCCCGTTAGGATCGATGTGCGAATGCGGCAGACGGACCAGCGGTTGAATCGGCCTCATCCCCGAGGTCCATGGCTGCGATAAGACCGCTGTTCACAGTGAATACGTGGAGAACCTCGCTGTCCGAAAGAACATCTCCTTGAAGGGTCTTGACGAGTTGGTGCACCCTGACGCGGGTCTTCCCTCCTTCTTCCTCGGTCATCACAAGCGGTTCGACATGGGGATCGAACTCACCCCATTGTCGAGTCCAATAGGCGCGGATCTCTTCTTTTCCGACAACCCTGTCGCCCTCCGAAGCCTTGGGCCAGCTAACGCCTTGCGTCATCAGTGCTAATGCACCGTCGATGTCCCGCTTGTTGAATGCGGAGTACGCCTGCTCAATGATGGTCTTAGAGTCTGCCATTCATCCCCCTATAACGGTTGCCATGCACTCGATTCTCATTATCCGGCCAGTCCACATCATCGCTGACGAGCTTTAGCAAAAGGAAGGGCGAAGAGGCCGTGTTCATCCTCTGTTTATCCTTCGATGCGGTAAGCCGGTAACAGTTCGCGCTGGCCTGGTAGTTGCACTCTGGCTTTGGGAACATACCGAAAACCAGACATTTTCAGGCAAACCAGAATTTCTGCCGGATTGACCGTGATTCGCCCGGAATGGGCTTACTCCACTTCTCCTACCTCTGACTGAGCTTTCCGGCCGCGACCTTTTGATTGAACTCCGCCGACCGATTCAGGGGTACGCTCAACGATTCCCATCCGTCATGCGCGAAATGCTTTGCCAGCAAAACAATCTGCCCCACATGATGCGCGTAATGCGCTACTTGCCGGTTCACGGCCTGCATTACTGAATGCGATTCGCCGCGGATCGTTACCGTGCGTCCGAGGTCCGCATCCGAAAGCGGTTCCAGTGCTCGGAACAGGCACCTCCAGCCCTCCTCCCATACGTCTAGCAGCGCATCGCGTGTAGCAGGGGGAATTACAAATTCGCTGTCACGGTCGCGGTCTGGCTTCTCGCCGTCCGTAGTCAGGAAATCGGTCCAGCGAGACCGCATGTTACCCGCCATGTGCTTCACTACGATCGCAATCGAATTTGCTTGTTCATCCAGCAGGGCAAAGAGTTGTTCGTCAGTAACCTGCTCCATGGCCCTTTCGGCGAGATTCTTGTAATAGCGGAATAGCGCCAGAGAGTCATCGATATAAGACGTGGTGAACTTCAGCGCCATTCGTCTAGTCTATGTCGGGAACGAGTCGTCGGCAATTCGCAGGGAATCAGATCGTTGGAGAAGCAACGCCCGCGTGACGGAGTGCCTGCAACGGGATTATAGATTGCCCAACCTCGACCCTCAGCCTTGGGAAGTTACTGAAAACTCGCTAAGCGTGGGAGTCGAGATTCTCCGGAACATAGACTGTTGATCGTGCGTATTTCTCTCCCAGAGGCCGACATGCAGACTCTGCGCCAGGACATCGCCTACGCATTCCGACAGATGCGTCAGTCCTCCGTCTTTACCCTGACCGCCATGCTCACGCTGGCGCTCGGCATCGGAGCCACGACCGCCATCTTCTCTCTTATCCACACCGTGATGCTCAAGTCTCTGCCCGTGGTGGATCCGTCCAGTCTCTACCGCATCGGCGACGGACAGGACTGCTGCGTCGAGGGCAGCCCACAGGATAAGTGGGGCATGTTCTCTTATCCCTTCTACGAGCTCATGAAGAAGAACACGCCTGAGTTCGAAGAGCTCGCCGCGTTTCAGGCCGGAGGCGGACAAATCAGCACCCGCCGCAGCGAGGGCGATCGCGTCGCCAAGCCGCTGCGCGGCGAATTCGTCAGCGGCAACTACTTCCACACCTTTGGCCTTGGCGCCTTCGCCGGACGCACCATCCAGCCCTCCGACGATCAGGCATCTACGTCTCCGGTTGCAATGCTTAGCTATCGCGCCTGGCAGCAGGAATACGGCTCCGATCCGAAAATCGTCAGCTCGAGCTTCATCCTCAACGGACATCCCTTCACGATTATCGGCATCACGCCTCCGGGCTTTTTCGGAGAGACCCTGCGCAGCGACCCTCCCGATCTCTGGATTCCTCTCAATCAGGAGCCCATCTTCTCTGGAGCAAACTCCTTCCTCCACCACTTCCAGGCATGGCTGCGCGTGATCGGAAGGCTTCGTCCCGGCGCAACCGTCAACGCTGTGCCCGACCGCATGACGGCCCTCATCCGGCAATGGCTGGTCAATGACAGCGGCATGCCGCCGGACTGGATGGCTGGAATAAAGGCCGGGCTGCCCAAGCAGGTGGTCAAGGTCGTTCCCGCAGGCAACGGCGTCGGCATCATGAAAGCCGATTACGGGGACAATCTACGAATCCTGCTCGGGGTCTGTTCACTCGTCCTCCTAATCGCCTGCGCAAATATCGCCAATCTCCTGCTGGCGCGAGGAGCGTCGCGCCGCGCGCAGACCTCCATCCGTCTCGCCCTCGGAGCATCGCGCAGCCGTCTCATCCGCCAATCGCTGACCGAAAGCATCGTTCTCTCCGTCCTTGGCGGCGTCGCGGGCCTGGTTGTGGCCTACCTCGGCGTCAAGTTGATGATCGCGCTCACCTTCCACAGCGCGAAGTTCGTTCCCATTGACGCCGCGCCGTCCCTGTCCGTGCTGGCCTTTGCTTTTTTGTTGTCTCTGCTCACCGGCGCGCTCTTCGGAACCGCGCCCGCGTGGTTAGCCTCGCACGCCGAGCCAGTCGAAGCTCTGCGTGGCGCCAATCGCAGCACCCAGGACCGCTCCACTTTGCCGCAGAAGGTTCTGGTCGTCTTCCAGGCGACCCTATCTGTCGTTCTGCTCGCGGGCGCCGGCCTGCTGACCCGCAGCCTGATGAACATGCAGAACCAGGATTTCGGCTATGAAACCGATCGTCGCGTGACCATCAGCCTGACCGCGCCCTATAACTCTTATTCGCAGCCCAGGCTCGATGCGATGTACCGCGAACTGCGCGACCGCCTTACCCACATCCCCGGTGTCGACCGGGCTGCACTCGCGCAATACACGCCACTTCAGGACAATTGGGGCGAAATCGTCATTCGGCAGGGTCATGGAATGCCCAACATGAACGATCAGAACATTGGCTCGTCCTGGGATCACGTGAGCGCGGGTTATCTGGAAACGATGGGAGAGAAGATTATCCGCGGCCGTTCCATCACTGAGGAAGATACCGCATCTACGCGCAACATCGCTGTCGTCAATGAAGCCTTCGTCCAGAGATTTTTCAAGACCGGCGAAGACCCCATCGGCGCGCGCTTCGGCCTCGACCTGCCCCGCTACGGCTCGACCTTTGAAATCGCCGGAGTTGTCGGCAATGCAAGATACAGCTGGGATTTCGCGAACCGCGAGCCTCCGCGCCCTCTATTCTTTGTGCCGCTGGCTCAGCGCACGCATTATGATGACCCGATTATGCAGACGATCGATGACGACACCCACTTCATCGAGGGCGCGGTTCTCGAATTGCACCGCGACAGCATCGAAGGCCTGGAGCCACAGATTCGCAGCATCCTCAGCGACATCGACCCCAATATCACTCTGCTCAAGGTTCAGACTTTGCAGGAGCAAGTCGACTCCAACCTGGATCAGCAGCGAGCCATTGCACAGCTGACTGGCCTCTTCGGTCTTCTTGCACTCATTCTCGCTGCCGTCGGCCTCTATGGAGTCACCGCTTATGCCGTCGAGCGCCGCACCAGCGAAATTGGTGTACGCATGGCTCTGGGTGCAAATCGCGGCAATGTCATCAACCTTGTTTTGCACGATGCCTTCCTGCAGATCCTCATCGGGCTCGCCATCGGCATTCCGATCTCCATTGGCTGCTCTCGCCTGATCGCCAACCAGCTGTATCAGGTCAAGGGATGGGACCCTCTCGTCCTTTCTGTGTCTATCTTCGCTCTTGGACTTTGCGCCCTTGTTGCCAGCATCATCCCGGCGCAACGCGCTGCATCCATCAACCCGGTAAAGGCACTCCGCGTGGAATAACCGTCCCAGCACATGCGCCAACTCTATGCAGCTGGAATTGAACCGGATCAGTACTGGAACGAAAACTCCTGAAGTTACCAGTAAGCACCCGGATGCCTTCTATCGTAGGGAACTCCCCGCGATAGCAGTTACGTTGTGGGACCTAGGCGTTCGTGAGTACGATCTTGCCCTGGACAGAACCGGTGGCCAACATCTCCAGCGCCTTGTTGGCTTCGAGTAGCGGAAACACAGCGGAAATGGGCGGTGCTATTTTCTTTTGCGCAACCAGCGCGAAGATCTTCGGCAGATCTTCACGGAACAGTTCTGGCTTCTTCCGATATAACCTCGTGATGCCGTAAAAAGTGCCACGCCTGCCACGCAAGCGCGTCCCGGCAAACAGGTTGGCAAACATTTTCAGCGTGGCCGCCTTTCCATGAACTGCCATGAAGCCATAGCCAACTACCATTCCGCAGCGCCGGGTTGCGCCGATACAGAGGCCGATGTTCGCACCCCCAACACCGTCAAAAACAAGGTCCACGCCCTGCGGTTCAAGTGCGCGTGTCAGGCGATCCAATCTCCCGGAGCGGTAATCGATAGGTGCTGCGCCGAGCGTGCGGACCATTCCATGCTTCATCAACGACGCTGCACCGTAGGTCTTCGCGCCCGCGAGATGCAGCAGTTGCAGGAGCGCGGTGCCTACTCCTCCCGCGGCGCCAGTCACCAGGGCTGTCTGACCCGGCTGCACTTTCGCCACCCGGTGAATCATTTGCCAGGCAGTGACGTAGTTCAGGATTACCGCAGCTGCCTCCACGTCTGAGACTCCAGTCGGGATGGGGACGAAGTGCTCCGCCTCGCGCAAGAGTATCTCCCCAAAACCACCATAAACAGTGAGCGCGGCCACTCGCTGACCCAGCGCAAACCCGGTCACCTTAGAACCCAATGCGTCTACCACCCCCGCGACTTCGTAACCAGGAACCAAGGGCATTTTGGGCGCGTAGAGATAGTTACCTGCCAACATGGAAAGGTCGGTCGCACCGACTCCGGCCGCACGCACGCGGACGCGCAGTTGCAGGGGCCCGGGCTCCTCAATGGGAAACGTCTTAAGCTGCAAGACTTCAGGGCCACCTTTTCTGGGAAGGACGGTGGCTTGATACGTCTGCGGGGTGTTTGTGTATGTTCCGCTTTCATTCATGATGCTGCAGCTCCATGCTGGCGAGATCTGCTAGAGAAGCACGCTCGATAAGGAGCGTCGTGGACTGGGAAGTGCATTTGTTGCGGGTAGCCCAATCGCAATGGCATCACACCCTGCCAGCTATATCTCCTCCAAGCATGACCGACATGCTTGTACTAGGGTCATTTCCCTCTGTTCCGCTTTGGCTCGAACTTAGCTCAGCGTCTTCCGGCCGCCGAACCGGTTCTCGTACCAGCTGCGGACGCTGAACTCGTTCAGGATCGTGACATCCTCGCCGTTCGGCCCGAATGCATCAATCGATTGCTCGGAGTGATCAGCATACTGCGCTTCTCCGCCGTGCTGCACCATGGGCGTCCCGAGATGCGCGTTGATGAATTCCTGCACGGGGAGCACCTTCGCCCCGCGCCGGTGCGGCTGACCGAGCAACGTCTCAACTGCGGCCAAGTTCCTGTGCGGCTGTGTGACGTCAATGATGTCGTACAGGTCGTAATCGCCGTGAATGTACGACCCCTGAAGCTTCAGGGATCCGTAGTGCTTCGACCTGCTGTCCGCATCCACTTGGTATACGGTGCCAACCAGGCTCTTCATCGCCGTCCATGCGTCCTTGGCCTTGGCGAGCCGTCCTGGACTGAACGCGTTGCGCTGCAGGTTGGGATCCACCACCAGGCCCGCCAGCTTGTACGATGGCACATCCTGGTCGGCGGTCTTCGCTTTGCAGTCGATGCGCTTTGGAATATAGCCCGGCCGTCCGATGTACTGAAGCGACGCAGCATTGGTCCGCCGCACCAGGATCCAGACCTGAAAGTGGCGGGCAGCCTCCAGAAATACTGTCTTGTCTTTTGGTCGCATACCAGCCTCCTGTCTGCACTAAGGAAAACTGAAACGCCAGGAAACGCTACCCAGTCTACGTCAGAAACAGGCGGCCATGATCTATTTCCCCGCGTCTGCGCATCTTCGAACCCAGGGTTGGCATGATGGAAAATCGGGGCGGGTGAGCGGCTGCTACCTCAAGTGAGTACCGGTCACAGTGGCCGCGACCGGACCACCGTAAAGCGCTTTTTGAAGCGCAAGAAGGGGCTTTCCAGATAGCGGTAGGAGAGCATGCCCGTCACAATCGTGGCGGGAAGGGCGATGGCCATCGCACCCAGTTGGGTTGCAAGGGGATTCAGGCCCCTGGCGAAATGCTCGATCAGATCCCGTGAAAAACCCAGCCACAGCACGTGGAAGACGTACAAGCCGTACGAGATTTTACCCAGATAGATGAATGGCTTTTGCAATCTGCCCGCGGGCAGTTGCAGACAGCTGAAGAAGAGGCATAGACATCCCGGCAGTGCGATCAGGTAGCGCGGCGCAATGTGTACGAAATCGTGCGGGAGGACTCGATCCTCGGAAAAGACGGCGGCCTGCGCGGCGCGCAGACACAGCAGTCCGGCAATCAATAGGCCCCAACGCAGGGCTTTGGGAAGGTTGGGGACCCGCCCGCGAAGCACAATCGCGGTCATCGTTCCCAGCGCGAAGAACTGGAACTGCACCAGGCTGTTCACCCAGATCCCTGGATCCAGCGTTTGCCCCTGACGCAGAAGCACGACCATTGTCAGGTACGCGCCGGTCATCAGCAGGGAACTGACGCCCAACAGCGCCCCGGGGCTCAGGTACTTCACGATGCATGGCCACAACAGGTAGAACTGTTCCTCGAGCGAGATGCTCCACAGAGGAAATAGAAACCCTGGCGGATAACCGTGGCCCGCGGTGTACCAGTTGGTGAACAACAGCATGAGCGCGGCCCCCCAGGCCAGGGAGACGGTATGGGCGGGGGAGAACAGTCCGTAGAACGCGCCAACGGCGATCATGGCGAAGTAGAGCGGCCAGATACGAAGAATTCGCCGCACATAAAATGCTGGAATGAGGATGGTATCGGTGTCGCGCTTTTCGCGCAGTAGCAGTTCTGTAATCAGATAGGAGCTAAGAAAGAAAAAGATGCAGACGCCAAACTCGCCGGCGCGCCCGATGGCTCCGAGCTGAGTGGGCTTGTCGAGGTGCCACACCAGGCCATGGGCAATAAACACCAGCAGAAAGGCAAGGGCCCGGAGAATATCGAGGCCAGGACGGTAGAAACTATCTACACGCGTCTCTGTCCTTTGGACATCGAGGACAGAGACGGCAGAAGTCGACATCAATTACACCGAGGGGCACCCCCAGCCACGAGCACGCCGGGACCGCTCGCGGCGGCCGGCAAGACCTGATGCACCGGGCCACGAACCTATACGTACAGTACCTACGAACAGAATGTACAGTATTGACCTACGGAAAAGCATCACCGTTTGGTGGGATCCGCATACGTCGAAGAGTTCCGCAAAGCCACACAATGGAGTCCTATGTTTACGCCGCAATCGTATTCCGTTGCGCTCTTCCTGATGACCCTCAGTATGCTTTGCTGGGGAAGCTGGGCGAACACGCAAAAGCTCACCCGCAGCTGGCCCTTCGAACTCTATTATTTTGACTACACCCTGGGTCTGATGGTGTGTTCGGTTCTGTTCGGCCTCACCCTGGGGCAGATGAATGCTTCCTCACCGGAGAGTTTCCTCATGAATCTAAAGGCCGCAAGCCAGCGGAGTCTGTGGCTGGCGTTCGCCGGAGGAGCCGTCTTCAGTGTGGGGAATATTCTGATCGTTGCCGCCATCTCCGTAGCTGGAATGGCGGTAGCCTTCCCCATCGGCGCCGGCCTGGCGCTGGTGCTGGGTGCGGTTCTCAACTATATTGTCTCTCCGGCCGGCAATCCGGTGCTCATATTCTCGGGAATTGCGCTGGTTTCGGTCGCCATTGTCCTGGATGCTCTGGCCTACAGAGGTATCTCGCGCGGTGGTGCGGCGTCTGGCAAGGGCATTCTTCTGAGCTTCATTGGAGGCATCGGCGCCGGGCTCTTTTATCCCCTGGTGGCCAAATCGCTTTCCGGCCAGGGCCACTTAACGCCTTATACCGTGAATGTGGTCTTTGCCCTGGGGGCTGCGGCATCTGCCTTACCCATGATTTATCTGTTGCTGCGCCGGCCCATTAGTGGCCCTCCTTTGCGGTTGACCGATTACGGCACAGGCACCTGGGACGTGCATGCCTGGGGCATTGCTGGCGGGCTAATCTGGGGCGTGGGCACCATCGCTAATTTTGTTGCTTCGTATGTGCCGATGATCGGTCCGGCGACCTCCTTTTCCATGGGCGAGGGCAACACCATGATCTCCGCGTTGTGGGGCGTCTTTGTGTGGAAGGAGTTTCGCGGCGCCAGCAGCCGTGTCCGGCTCTACCTCGCGCTCATGTTTCTTTGTTTTCTGCTGGGGCTGACCTCGATTGCACTCTCTCCGGTCATTAAATAAAACCTGCCGTGCTGCGGCAACGGCCGGGAACGCATCGCACAGTTTATTGACGGCGCGAAGGATTCCCGGCTGTTTGTCTCAGGTGAGCATTGAGAAGCTGCTGCGCTATGCGGACCGCCTGCATCTGCAGACCCAGCATCCCAGCCCTAGATCATTCCTTCTAGCCGAACGTAGCTCGCTTCCATTCCCCGTTCCATGCCTGTAGCAAGCATGGCCGCGCGCGTCTGAGCATCGGGCAGGGTCATTCGCATCGTCATCAACGTGCCTGTGCCGTCCGCATCAAATCTTGTTTCGATGTGGTTGTCCGGCGTCGGGTCCGGCAGATGCATCCGCTCCACATGAACAATCCTGCTGTAGGGCTCGAGTTCCACGTATTCGCCGGTAAGATGGAATCCACCGCCTTTGCCATTCGTCCATTCGTAACGGATCTTGCCCCCCGGTCTGGCTTCATTGATGCAGACCGGCATAGTCCAACCTTCAGGACCGAGCAACCATTTCTGCACTAATTCTGGATCCGTATGGGCGCGGTACACGGCCTCTGGGGGCGCAGCAAAGCGCCTGGTCACAACCACGTGCGTATCGCCTTCGGTCTTCAACGTCAACTTACTCATCGAGTTTCCCCCTTCTTGTGTTTGTCCATGGCGGCCAGAACTTCATCCAGCCGGTCGTAGTTTTTGTCGAGGGCCTTTCGCAGCATCGCAAGCCATTGGTCCATCGCATCAATACCAGGCTTGGCGAGGCGACGAGGGCGCTTGGTGCCCTCAACGCGACCAACAATCAGTCCCGCGTCTTCAAGCACCTTCAGGTGCTGCGAGATTGCTGGTTGCGTCATCTTGAAGGGCTCCGCCAGTTCCATCACGGTCGCCTCTCCCTTGGCGAGACGGACAAGAATCGTCCGACGGGTCGAATCGGCCAAGGCAGCGAAGGCGTTATCCAGGGACACCATAAGAGATAACTTATATAAGAAAAAACTTATCGTCAAGTTAAATATCGACTCAAAATCATTTAACCAATCGGTTGACACCGCGTCGTGTCCACTCTTAGAATTCAACCATATGGTTAAATCAAATGCTGCGCGCCTGGACTCTGTTTTTCATGCTCTGTGTGACTCCACGCGGAGGTCTATCTTGCGGGACATCTCTTCCCAAGAAAAGACAGTCGGAGAAATCGCCAAACCCTACCGCATGTCTTTGGCCGCCGTATCCAAGCACCTCAAAGTCCTCGAATCGGCGGAGTTGATTGCGCGAGAACGGCGGGGCAGTTTCCAGATTGTTCGTCTCAAACCCAACTCTCTTAGGCCGGCTGAACAATGGCTGGCGTACTACGAAAAATTCTGGAACCAGCGACTCGATGCATTCCAGAACTACCTTGAAGGAGAAACAAATGAGTGAATCCGTAGCAGTACAAGAGCAAGCGCTGAACGAGGACTTAAAACTCCAGATCAGCAGAACAATCAAAGCCAGCCGTCAACGTGTCTTCGACTCCTGGACCAGACCAGAGCTGATGCAGCGGTGGTTCGCTCCAGGAACAATGACAGTTGCGAGTGCAAGCGCCGACCTGCGCGTGGGAGGCCAGTATCGCGTTGAGATAAATGGCGTCGACGGTTACGTTCACGTCGCCGCTGGAATTTACACCAGGATCATCCCCAATGAATTGCTGTCTTTTACCTGGGGAGGGAACTGTAATCCGGGGGCTGATACTCTGGTAACAGTCCAGTTAAAAGATGTGGATGGCGGAACGGAACTTACTCTAACCCATGAGCACTTCACTTCATCGGAAGCGGTGGTCAAGCACCAGAACGGGTGGATCGGCTGCCTGGATAGACTGGAGCGCCTGGAAAGTTGAACCAGCGTAGCTTCCCTGGCAATCCGCAGAGCCAGCTGAATGGTGGACGCTGTGGGCGTCCACCATGTCGGCGTCGGTAGCGATGTAGACATCACGGCATCCTATGCGCTTCCTTACACCAACAAGATCTGGCCGGACCAGAAGGGCGGATTATCTATGCCGTCGCCGGCGACATGCTGACACAGGGCTTTACGCCCGAGGAAATCGGCAAGATCGGCGGCGGCAACTTCTGCCGCGTTTTTCCTAACGTCACAACAGGTCAAGCCTGACCGATTGGCACGCAAGCACATCATGTTCCCGCCAGAACCAATGGTATTATCCCGACGGGAGTCAAGCGATGGAACCTACCGAACGCAAACTACCGGCCGAAGCCATAGAGCTCTATAACGAATTCATTCACGGTGAGATTAGTCGCCGTGCCTTTATGGAGGGTGTTCAGCGGCTAGCGGGTGGTCTGGCCGCAGCCACGATTATCGATGCATTGATGCCGAATTACGCTCTTGGCCAGCAGGTCTCCCGCACCGATGACAGGATCAAGGCCACGTACGAGACCGTGCCTTCGCCCAAGGGCAACGGAAGCATCAAGGGATATCTGGTCCGGCCGATCAGCGCCGACACACGCTCCGAGACGGTGACGAAATTGCCCGGCATTGTGGTGGTCCATGAGAATCGGGGCCTGAACCCGCATATCGAGGACATCGCGCGGCGGTTTGCCCTGGCCAACTTCATGGCGTTTGCGCCGGACGGACTCACCTCTCTGGGCGGCTATCCTGGCGATGACTACAAAGGCGGCCTGATGTTCAACAAGATCGACAAGGGCAAGATGCTCGAGGATATGGTGGCCGCAGCCCTGTGGTTGAAGTCGCGCTCTGACTGCACGGGAAAGATCGGCGCTACCGGCTTCTGCTACGGGGGCTCGACCGCCAATATGCTGGCGGTCGAGCTGGGAGCGGACCTGGCGGCAGCGGCGCCGTTCTATGGCGGTCCTCCCCCCACCGAGGACATCCCGAAGATTAAGGCGGCGGTTCTGGTACATCACGGCGAACTCGACACGCGACTAGCCGCGACGTGGCCGGCTTACGATCAGGCCCTGAGCGCGGCGCACGTACCGCACGAAGGTTATATCTACCCGGGCGCCGTGCATGGCTTCAATTGCGACGCGACGCCGGAACGATACAACAAAGCCGCAGCCGATCTAGCCTGGCAGCGCACGATTGACTGGTTCAACAAATACGTGCGTAGCTGACTGAGAAGTGGCGAAAAGATGTCAGGGGGTGACCATTGACAAAGATCTCTCTTCTATTGATCTCGGGGCTGGCAATCGTGGCTTGCAGCAACCGGCAAACATCGAACCCTTCGCTACCGGTTTCATCCTGGGAAACCGCAACCCCCGTCAGCGGTCCGTTCTCGCCAGAAGAGATTCATAAGTTTAGTGAACTCGACCCCATTGATACCCACGTGCATATCTACCAAAACGACGCAGCATTTCTTGCTCTGCTGCAAAGGCTCAACGTTCACGTTTTGAACATTGTTGTTGCCCACACACCAGATCAGCGAGCGTTAGACCAGGAGCGTAGGCAGGCCTGGGATTTCGTCCGTGCAAGCCATGGCCAGGCAACCTTGTGTACAACCTTTAATCCGTTTAACTATCGAGAACCGAGTTTTTCCAGTGCCACAATTGCTGAGATCGATCGCGATTTTGCTCAGGGAGCCGTGGCTGTGAAGATCTGGAAAAACATCGGCGAGCAGGTCAAAGATGCGAAGGGTAATTACATCTTGCCGGATAATCCCGTTTTCGAACCAATATACAAAGACATCGCAGCGCATAACAAAACGTTGATTGCCCATGTCGCCGATCCGAACACCATGTGGGAACCACCCACTCCCGCTGCGCCCGACTACTCTTATTACATGCAGCATCCCGAATGGTATATGTACAAGAGACAGAATGCTCCGTCGAAGGAGGCAATTCTCCGCGCTCGCGATCATCTATTAGAGCAGAATCCCACTCTTCGAGTGGTCGGGGCTCATCTCGGCAGCATGGAAGCCGATTTGCACCAACTCGGCCAGCATCTTGACGACTATCCCAATTTCGCCGTCGATCTGGCGGCCCGCATGCCCTACCTGGTGATGCAACCGCGGGCAGACATGATCGCGTTCATCGAAAAGTACCAGAGTCGCCTGCTCTACGCGACGGATAACAACTTCCTCGCAGACGCCGGTGCGTCGGATTCCGTCCGGAGCTGGGAGAACTCCTATGCGTTCGACTGGCGATTTCTCGCCACCAATGACACCCTCCAATACAAGAATCGCAAAGTTCAAGGGCTCAATTTGCCGGTCCCCGTTCTACGAAAGCTCTATCACGATAATGCAATGCGGTGGATCCCGGGAATTTTGGACAATTCCCATTGAGCATAATCCTTGTGAACTGCTCCCCTGAAGACTCTGCTAATCAAGACTAGAGTTCACTCGCCGTCGAACCGAAAGGGCAGTAGAGGTGAAGAACCCTCAACTTGTGTTAAGCTTCGGCTCGGTCCGGACTTACGAGACGGTTTGAACCCTGAAAATTTCTTTGATTCTGCAGTCGCACTGGAAAAGGAGCCCCATCTTGCCTGAACGCCAGCTTCAAAATAACGTGAACGGTCGCCGATCCTTCATCAAGTTGATTGCGGCAGCCCCTCTGTTTGCCGCAATCAAATCTCGCAGTCTTGCGAACACGGTGGCCGCCTCTACAGGAAGATCTTCCTCCTCGGACGTTTATACCCGTCTCGGCGTGCGGCCGTTTATCAATGCGCGAGGAACGTGGACCTACCTGAGTGGCTCCCTGGAATTACCGGAGGTGCGGCAAGCGGTGGAGGATGCGTCCCAGCATTTCGTCGACATGTTTGAACTGCAGCACGCAGTGGGAAGACGGCTTGCGAAACTTTCTGGCGCCGAATCTGGAATGGTGACCTCCGGCTCGGCGGGTGCGATGGCTGCAGCGACCGCTGCATGCATAGCCGGCTCAGACCCAAAAAACATTTGGCAATTGCCCGACACGGAGGGTCTGAAACATGAGGTCGTTATGTTGGGAGGCCGGAGCGCATTCGATAGTGCGATTCGGCTTGCCGGCGGCAAATTGGTACTTGCCCATGGAGTGGAGAATCTACAGTCAGCTCTTAATTCGCAAACAGCAATGGTCTACACGACCTGGCGCGACGACCGCCTTTCGAAAGCGCTCATCATCACGCGTGCAGCGGGAGTTCCCATGCTGGTGGATGATGCGGCGGGCATTCCCCCGTTTGAGAATCTTTCGCGCTACGCAAAAATGGGCGTTGATCTCTATTGTTTCAGCGGAGGAAAAGGTTTGCGCGGCCCACAGTGTGCCGGGATCCTGCTGGGCCGAAAAGCCCTGATCGAAGCGGCTCTGGCAAACTGCTGTCCGTGGGAAGGCGCCGTATGCAGGCCCATGAAAGTAGGTAAAGAAGAAATCATCGGTATGCTTGCGGCCGTTGAGTATTGGTCGCACGCCAATCTTGATGCATTGAACAAGGAATGGAGGAGCCGGGTAGAACGCATCGCGAAGTTGGTGCAGACGGTACCGGGAGTGACAACATCCATAACCATCCCTGAAGAGGGAAATAGCTATCCAACTCTGACCGTGTCTTGGGACGAAAAGAGCTTTGGCTTGACAGTAGCTCAATGTGACCGGCGCCTACGGGAGGGCGAGCCCCGTATTGAGGTCCTGACCAATAGTAATCCGAGCCTGGTCCCGGCTGTCCGTGAAGGCGATGACCCTAAGGGAAAACAAGAAGCCCCTCCCAATCAGTTGCAAATCGTTTCCATGACGCTGCGAACGGGGGAGGATCTTACTGTCGGGAATCGTCTCCGCCAGATTCTTGCTGATGCCCGCAGACACTCTGCGTGAGTTGCATATGCCGGAGGTAACGGCAACGGAGAACTGACATCCGGCGCACGGTTCATGCCCGATGTCAGGGCAGCGCCGGCTGATACCTGTTCGCTGGGCACTCGGCCTGCGCTAGCCAAAAGGGAGAACCAAGTTGAGTAGAAGAGGTGCGCGAAAACGTAAGGTACAAATCCCGTCAGAAAAATCATCACGGCCAACCAGCTTGCGCCATATCAACGCGCGAGAATTGTATCTGCTCCTCCGAACAAACAGTCCTTGCTCGAGAGCAGATCTCGTCAGGCTGTCGGGCCTAAGTGGGCCAACTGTATCCAGGACAATTGAGTATCTTGAGAAGCGGGAGCTGGTTATTTCATTGGGATTCGGAGCGTCTGGTGGTGGACGACCACCAGATCAGTTGTCATTGAATCATGCCTGCGTCTATGTTGCCGGTCTCAAAATCACGGATTCGAGAATTGGGGTTGCGCTGGCTGATCTAGAAGGGAACCGAATTGGGCAGTGGAGTTCGCGTTTACCATCACAGAAAACTCCTCAAAAAGTGGTTTGGACACTTGTCACCCGCGTTGAGAGATTGTTGAAGCAGCATTCCATTCCGAAGAGAAAGCTATATGCAATTTGTGCCTCAGCCCCGGGAATCACTGACATCAAGACTGGCAATCTTATCTTCGCGCCATTTCTCAAGGACTGGGGCGATATCCCGCTGAGGAAATTGTTAGAAGACGCTTTTGAAATCCCCGTAATCGTAGAAAACGAGGCAAATTTGCATGCGCTTGGAGAACGAGCCTACGGTGCTGCCAAGGGCGAAGACCATTTTGTATTTCTGGAAGTCGGAAGCGGTGTGGGCGCAGGAATTTTCATTAATGGGATGCTGTACAAAGGAGCGACCGGAAGCGCGGGCGAGATTGGATACATGCAGGTTCCGGGCGCTCCGCGAGGTCCATTCTCGACCCATCTTGCAGGCCCCTTAGAAAAGGTGGCGGGAGGAAAAGGCATGGAAGCAACATGGCGTGAGCTATCTAAGAACATGCCTGCCAGAGAACCCGTGACTGCTGCCGATATTCTTGCTTTCGCTGAGGCTGGGGATGTAGTGGCTACTCAGGTTATTGAGACCACAGCGAGAGCTCTTTGCGATGTGATTGCCAATATCACTGTCCTTCTTGATCCGACGATGGTTATTTTGGGGGGCCCCATTGGGTGCTCTCAAGTACTTTTTGATGCGGTGTCACGACAGCTCCAGCTTCAGAAACATGATGTGGGCCGCATTACACTGCGCTCAAGCCATTGTGGTGAAGACGCTGCGCTTCTGGGCGCCCTGAAGACCGCGCTTGAGACCGCTGAAACCCGCTTGCTAAGCTTCAATCTGAGCTGACCGCGCAGGCAGGAAAACTATTGACATTAATTTAAAGAGTGTGTCAGGATCGAGTCCAAACTTTCGTAAGTCGTGTAATAAAGAAGTTGCCAACGGCCTCCTGAAGGTTTTGTGAAGGCTAACCGGTTATACGCAGATTTCCGTCACCTCATGCGTGCTAATCGTCGGGACCCATGTTTTTGCCATATACGTCTGTTCTGCTTTCCAAGGAGATCACCCGTGCGCAGATTCAGTTCCGTTCTTCTTTCCCTCACGCTTCTCATCCTCTGCATGCCGATGCATGCACAGACCGTCGATACGGCAATCGTTGGCACCGTCACCGACCACTCCGGGGCAGTAATTCCGGGAGCCAAAGTGACAGTCACGTCCGTGTCCACCGGGATCGCAAAATCGGCGGTGACCTCAGCTACGGGCGAATACACCGTCAACTACCTGCCTCCCGGCTCGTATAACGTTGCGGTCACGGCCAACGGGTTCACCACAACCCAGCAGCAGGGAATTGTGCTGCAGCTCGCCCAGCAGGCAAGGGTCAACTTCCAACTGCAGGTTGGGGCGGCCACGGAGCAGGTGACCGTTCAAGGAGCGCCACCCTTGCTGCAGACCGAAGCCTCCTCTCTGGGCAACGTTGTCGGCGAGGACCAGGTACAGAACCTTCCCCTGAATGGGCGCAAATTTGAGGACCTCGCCATTCTTACGCCCGGCACGACTGCTTACTCTCCGGATAATCACACCTCCACGGAGGATGGCGCCAGCGTTCAGTCGTACGGCGAACAACTGGAGTGGGGACAGACCAATGTGGACGGGGTCACGATGATCGGCAACCGGCACGCGTACGTGAACCTGTATCCCTCCACCGACGCCATACAGGAATTCGAGGTGATTAGCGCAAACGCCGAAGCGCAAAACGTGGGCGCGGCCGGGGACATCACCAACATTCAACTCAAATCCGGCACCAACAAGTTTCACGGGGATGTGTTCGAGTATTTTCGCAACACGGCGCTGGATGCGCGCAACTACTTTATACCCGCCCCCGCGCCCAAGCAGGTGTATCGGCAGAATCAGTTCGGCGCAACGGTGGGCGGTCCGATTATTCCGAACCGCACCTTTTTTTTCATAAGCTATGAAGGGATTCGCTCCAATGAGGAGACTGCAGGGCTGACCCAGGTTCTCACGCCGCAGGAGGAGAACGGCGATTTTTCGGCTCTACTGCCCGGCACCCAACTGGTGAGCCCGTTTACAGGTCAGCCGTACCTGAACAATCAGATACCCGTCGATCCGGTGGCGCAGCAGATCGTGAAACAATACATGCCCTTGCCCAATACCAACCAGGGCGGCTTCAACTACGCCTTTTTCACGGGGGGCACCCAGAACACCAACCAGTTCATCGGGCGCATCGATCACCATTTGAGCGCGAGCGACCAGCTTACGGTTCATTTCATGTACGCAAGTCGAACCAATTTTATCTCCGAGGGCAATCCGAACTTCAACGATAATGCGACTTTGCCGATTTACAACGCCGGTCTGCAGTATGTTCACACCGCCTCGCCCAAGCTTATCAATGAACTTCGCCTGGGGATCGATTTCGAGAACCAGAAGCTGTTGACCACCTACGCGAACACCAACTTCACGCCTGCTTCCATCGGCATCAACGGCTTTGTGCAGCCCAACGGCCAGCCTTGGCCCCCGTCCGAGCAAGGTTTTCCGAATCTAACCAGCAACGAATTGATTGGGGTGGGCAGCGACTTTGGAGTCGGGCTGGATCAGGGCAAAACCTACCAGGTTGTGGATAATGTGACCTGGACGCACGGCGCGCATACAGTGATCTTCGGCGGAGACGTCCGCCGCGTTCAAGATAATGCCGACACCAGCAACACCCCTTATGGTGTCATCAACTTTAACGGCTCGGAAACCGCCAACAACAGCCCCAATGCCCCCGCCAATGAAGGCGGTTTCGACGGGGCGGATTTGATGCTGGGGATTCCGGCCCAAGTCATCACCCCGGAGGGCATTCCACTCACCAATGCCCATCAATGGCGCATGTTTTTTTACATACAACACAACTGGAAGGTGACGCCCAATTTGACCCTGAACACGGGGCTGAACTACTCCCTCTACCCCGCCCCGACGGACTCTCTCAACACCTCCGAGACCATGAACTGGGACGTCAACCCTATCGAGTTGGTGCCCCTCGCGAACTACAGCCCGATATGGCACATCACGGGCAAGGACTTTGGGCCCCGGCTGGGGTTCGCCTATAGCCTGCCGCATCAGATGGTGGTGCGCGGAGGGTACGGGATCAGTTACTACGCGGGGCAGTTCGATAACATCAATATCCTGCAGCTCAACCCGCCGGATGACCCGAGCTTTAGTCTGTTCAACGGCAACTGCGGTTACTGCGCTACGCCCAACGCTCCCACGGCTACCCTGCAGAACCCAGTCTCGCCGTCCCTCTCCGCGTCCGTCGCGAATATCGTGTCGATACCGCCAGGCCGCCAGCATCCCGACCTTTATTTGCAGACGTGGAATCTGACTTTCTCCAAGCAGTTCTGGAACAACGTGATTGATGTTTCCTATGTTGGGGTGAAGGGAACCAAAGAGGACACGTCTCTGCTGAATTACAATGTTGGTCCGCCACAGCCCCCCGGCGGAAATGTCCAGGCAAATCGCCCGTATCCTGCTTATGGTCAGATGCGCGTGCTCGATAATCATGGAGCCTCGATTTACGAGGGCTTCCTGGTTCACTTTCAACATCGGCTATCGCGCGGTCTCGACCTAACCGCGTCGTATGCCCTCTCTTCGTTACAGGATGATATAGGCGGCGGCACCAACCAACAGCGCAATGAGACCCAGTATGCTTTCGCTAAAGTATGGGCGAACGGGCTGAACCAACAGCGTAATAACCTGACGGTCGCCGTCCTATACGACCTTCCCAAACTGAATGATGACAGAAACGCGGTGGCGCGGAACCTTCTGAATGGATGGGCCGTTGCCGGGATCTTCCAGTATTATTCCGGCAGTCCGCAATTCGTCTATCAGGGTAACGACGGCCAGAATAACGGCAATAACTTCGAATATCCGGATCTTGTTCCCGGCCAGCCGAATGGTGTTCCCAACAGGTCCATCAATGAGTGGTTCAATACCGCCAGATTCACGGAAGCTATCGGCCATTACGGCAACGCGCCCCGCAACCCGTCATGGGTGGTGGCGCCGTCGAACAATCCCCTCGGGTTGGAGCTCAAACGAATCTTCGCCATGCCGTTTGCTGAATCGCAGAAGCTGAGTCTTCAAGTCCAGGCCTTCAACGCCTTCAATCACCCCCAGTTTGGCGCTCCCAATGCTAACCAGTCATCGGGCTCCTTCGGGACCATCACGTCGACAACCCTGGATAACCGCGAGTTTCAATTCGTGGCCAAGTATTTTTTCTAAAAACGGTTTTGGCCGGCAGGTTCGAACTGTGGGCTGCCTGCAATGCAGGCAACCCGCAGTTCGTCACCCATGCTGCGGATGGGCAGGACAACGGCAACAACTTCCGCGCGGAAGCCTTCAACGCCCTCAATCACCCCCAGTTTGGCGCCCCCAAACGCTACGCAGGGCTCTGGTATCAGGGGAGAGATAACCAATACCATTATCGATAACCGCGAGCTGCAATTTGCATGGAAGTACACCCTCTAACGCAACCCGGAAGGCCCCGGCTCCGCCGGGGGCCTCAGGTTTCAGATGAAGCGCGAAGGCAAACATGCTATCCGAATTTGAGCATCAAAATGGCCTGAACGACCGGCGATCGTTCATGAAATTGCTGGCCGCGGCTCCTCTGTTTGCCACCATTGGCACGCGCAGCGTCGCCGCCGCCGTGTCTAACGCTGTGGCATCCACTGTCAGGAGGTCCTACACCGACAACATCTATACGCGAATTGGTGTCAAGCCGCTGATCAACGCGCGCGGCACCTGGACCTACCTTTGCGGCTCGCTGGAAATACCGGCGACGCGGCAAGCTCTCGAAGATGCGTCTCACTACTTTGTCGACCTGTTTGAGTTACAAGCCGGCATAGGCCGCCAGCTGGCAAAGCTCTCCGGCGCAGAATCCGGAATGATTACCTCCGGATCGGCTGGTGCGATTGCCTCGGCGACGGCGGGCTGCATTGCCGGGACCGATCCAAACCATGTGTGGCAACTGCCCGACACCACCGGACTCAAAAACGAAGTGATCATCATGCCTCGAAGGAGCGCGTTCGACAGCGCCATCCGCCTAACTGGAGGCAAACTTGTGGTTGTCGATGCAGTGGAGAAATTGCAGGCAGCCATTACTCCGCAAACGGCCATGTTGTACACCGATTGGGCGGACGACGAACCCATTCAGGGGATACTCAGGATCACCAAGCCCGCGGGTGTACCCATCCTGGTGGACCTCGCGGACCGCATTCCTCCCTTTTCGAACTTCACGCACTACGCAACGTTAGGCGTGGATATGTACTGTTTCAGCGGCGGCAAAGGTCTTTGCGGCCCGCAATGTGCCGGAGTGTTGCTGGGCCGGAAGGATCTGATCGATGCGGCTCTTTACAACAGCAGTCCATGGGAAGGAGCCGTGTGCAGGCCCATGAAGGTCGGCAAGGAAGAAATGATGGGGATGTTGAGCGCGATTCAATATTGGGCGAATGCGGATATGGACGCGGTCAACAAGGAATGGCAGAGCCGCGTGGAACGCATCAAGACATTAGTGGATACAGTGCCTGGTGTGACAACGAACATCACGGTTCCTACAGACGGAAATAGTTATCCGACGCTGAGCGTGAGCTGGGACGCACAGAAATTAGGTTTGACGCTGGCAGAATGTGAACAGCAGCTGCGCGACAGTAACCCCCGGATTGATGTGCTGGGCGGCAGCAATCCCAGTGGGGTTCTGGGGCGGCTCAGGGACGATACCGCAACTCAACACAGAGCAGGCCGGCCAGCGCGCTTGCAGATTATTTCCATGACCTTGCAGCCCGGTGAGGACCTGATCGTCGGCAACCGCCTTCGCCAGATCCTCAACCAAGCGCGCAAGCAATCCGCATGAGCGGGTTCCAGGGAGGGACAAATCAGCTATCTATCAAAACGCTGCCCATTGTTTGCTTTGGGTTTCTTGCTTGCTGCATGCGGCGCCCAGCTGCTCGCGCAGACCGGTGGTGTGGTCAAGGTCATCAAGATTGAGGGTAAAGATGTTGGCCCGGCGTCGAGTGCCGGCGTTCTCGCTAACCGGACGCTCTACATCGCCGGTCAGGATGGGCGGAATGCCGACGGCAGTCTTCCAAGGGATTTTCAGCAAGAGGTGGGCCAGTCGCTGCGCCATGTGGAAGGCGTGCTGCGCGCGGCAGGAATGGATTTCGGCAATGCGGTCTGGATGAACATCTATGTGACCCATGCGCAGGATATCGCTGCCATGAACGATGTCTATTGGCAATCGATTGGTGATCATCCTCCTGCACGGACTGTCCTGGTGGTGGGGGCTCTCCCCCACGGGGAGAACATCGAGATCAACTGTATTGCCGTCAGCAGTGCCGCCCATCGACAAGTGATCCATCCGCCGGGATGGCCGCAGGGAGGACACATCGATCCGGCCGGAATCCAGGCGGATGACGTTCTCTACATGTCGGCGCAAGGAGGCGCCGATCCGCTGACGGGAAAGCTTGCGCCGGATTTTGCCGCCGAGGTGAAGCAGGCGCTGGATAACGTCGCCACGATTGCCAAGACGGCCAACATGAACATGGCGAATGTTATCTGGGTGAATCCCTATCTGAGCAGCAGCGATGCTCCAGAAGATGTGATGAACAAGATTTACGCGACCTATTTTGAATTTGGAAATACTCCGGGACGGGGAACGATTCAGGTGGTGGATCTTCCCAATAAGAACCATATCGTTTTCAGTTGCATCGCGGGCGCGGATCTGGCAAAACGCAAATCGGTTCGTCCTAGAAATGAGAAGCCTAGCCGAACTGCAAGCCCCGGCATCCTCTATGGAGATACCCTTTACCTCTCAGCAAAGGACGCGTATGTTCCGGGGCTTAGGGCTCTTCACACCGGATCTGGATGTGCAAACGCGGCTGTCCATGCGCAACCTGCTGGATGGTCTAGAGGAGGCGGATATGGATTTCTCGGATGTCGTCTCTTCGACCGTCTATATGCGTGAGATGAAGGATGCGGACCATGTCCACAGCTCTTTACGGAACGTTTTTCAAGAGCCATTTTCCCGCCCGAACGACGTTGCAACAGAATTTTGATTTGAAGGCAGAGGATGTGGAGCAAATTTCATTTATTGCAGTGAGACAACCGAAACATTGAGTGACGTTTAGGGAAAAGCCCTCTCGCCCACCGACTTATTCTCCAATTGCTCTCCCGCGAACTTCTTGCAAGATTACCGGCGAGACGTGCGTACATAGATACGCAATACGGCTTCGACGGTCCAACCCGGTTATTCTGACGATAGATGCCTGCGCCGATCATTGCCATATGCGCTGCAGCAAAATCAGCGCGGGCCACACCCTTCTGCCCTAATCCGGGTTCTATTGAACAAGGCGCTTCCTGCGCTCCCTTCTGAGTCAGGGACGCCGGGAAACGCGGCACGAAGCATGTCTCTAGCAAGCTCAGGAGAACGTCATGACCCGCTCGAACCTCCCCCACAATTGCCGCACCCTTTGCAGTAGCCGCGCCCGGCTTTCCGCTCTCCTGGGCATCCTCCTCGTGGGTGCTGTCCCTTGCCTCCGTGCTCAGAACGACCCCGGGGAGGACCCACCCAACCGGGTTGCCCGCGTCTCCGTCATCCAGGGCAACGTCTCGCTCGAGCCTAACGGCGTCGACGCCTTCTCCCAGGCCGAGATCAACTATCCCCTCACTGGCGGAGATCGCATTTACGTCGAAAACTCGTCCCTGGGTGAGTTCCAGACCTCCGGCCTCGCCGTCCGCCTGGGCAATGGCGCGGACCTCACGCTCTCTTCGCTCACCGACGACATTGCCCAGTTTGGCCTGGCCCAGGGCTCGATCCGCGTTCGCACCCGCTCCCTCGCCGGCTACAACGGCCAGCGCGGAACGGTCGAGATCGACACCCCTAACGGCGCCATTCTCGTCGACCAGCCAGGCGACATTCGGGTTGACTCCTACCCGCAGGACGACACCACCGTTGTTACGGTCTCCTCTGGCGCGGTCGAGGTTACCGGCCAAAATCTGGACCAGCAACTCGGCCCCAACCAGTCCATGCGCCTCTCCGGGTCGAACCCCGTCTACGCGGAGCAGGTCCAGCTACTCCCGCCCGATGGCCTCGACCAGTTCGACCAACAACGCGAGAGCCGCCGCCAACGCTCCTACGCCTACCAATACGTTTCGCCCGACATGATCGGCGCCGCCGATCTGGACGACTATGGCGACTGGCAGGCGGCCAACCAGGACAACGAAGGTTACGGAGCCGTCTGGTACCCCCGCGGTGTTCCCGCCGGCTGGACTCCTTACTCGAACGGCCACTGGGCCTGGGTCGCTCCCTGGGGCTGGACCTGGGTTGAGGCCGAGCCGTGGGGCTTTGCGCCCTTCCACTACGGCCGCTGGGCCAATTTCGGGGGACGCTGGGGCTGGGTCCCCGGACCTCCAGCCTCAGCCTTCGGCGGCGACATCCGGCCCATCTACTCACCCGCCCTGGTCGCTTTTGTCGGCGGGGGAGGGGGTGGTATTTCCATCTCCATCGGGGCCGTCGCCGCATGGTTCCCACTTGGCCCGCACGAGGCCTATCACCCCTGGTATCACGCCAGCCCGGCCTACTGTAACCGGGTCAACGTAACCAACATCTACAACACCAACGTGACCGAGATCCACAACACCTATATCAACAGGACGGTTAACGTTTACAACACCACCAATGTTACAAATGTCACTTATGTCAACCGCAACGTGGCGACAGTGGTAGTGCCGCAGCACGCTTTTGCTTCCGGCCAGTCGATTGCCCAGGCACAGCGGGTTCAGCTAACCCCACAGGTTCGTGCCCAGCTCAACACCGCTCCGATCGTTCCGCACCCGCTGGTCACTCCGGCAACCGCGATCGTCGCCGCGAAGGCTCCAGCCCGCGCCGTCCCTCCTGTGCAGGCCCGCCCGGTGGTTGAAACCAGACAGGGCTTCGAGCGCGCCGGATCCCCGGGGACGCCAGTACGCGCTCCTCTGCCTCCCGCCGCCGTCAACCGTGCCTCCGGCCAGCCTGCACCCACGGCGCCCCAGCCGATAAACCGCGCCGGCTTCCCGCAACAACGCCAGGCGCAAGTCATTGCTCCGGCGCCCATCGCGCACCCAACCCCCACGGCGCAGGTTCCAACCAACAACCGGCCAACCCCGGAGGTATACGCCGCACGTCCATCCGCCCCTGTGCAGCCTGTGATGGCGCGCCCGGCACCGACTCCTCAGGCCATAGCGCCCCGGCCCGTCCAACAGCCTGAACCGCCGCCCGCACGCGCTCAACCGGTTGCGACCCAGTTCGAGCGGCCGGCTCCACGACCCCCCGACCAGCCGCGCCCGCTGGTCAACCAAACACCACCCGCGCCCGTTCAGCCGCCTTTCGACCAGCAGAGGCGCGCCATCCAATCCGTCGACCCCGGCCGTCCCCTGGGACCGCAACAGGTTGACAACCTGCGCAACGGCCGTCCCGCCGGCCCGGCTCAACAACCCGAACCCATTCACCCGCTGCCTGCGCCTCGCCCAAACTCAGCCCCACCACCTAACAAACCGCAACCCAAGCAACCGAACGAAAAGGAACTTCAACAACCGCGCGGCTGAGTCCTGCATCGATGCGATCCAAGGACCCCACCCTTGCGAGGATGGGGTCCTTGTTTGCGCTCAAGTGGTGAGCGAAGCGAAAACGGAACCTGCTTCTGCGTGCGCCAAGTCCTTCTCGACGGATAGGTGGCGTCTGTTGCAGGATTCATGTTAGTAAATCCCGGGAATTAATCGCCTTCGAACCCTACTGCAATAGTCAACATAGCCAGGCAGATTTTTTATAAGATATTTTTCCTCGTCCACGATACGCCACACGACGACGGCCATCCCTGGAATAAAAATCAATAGTCCCCACAGTGATCCCAGGGCCAAAGGGATTCCTAAGAAGAGCAGCGTTCCTCCTGTGTACATGGGGTGACGGACGAGCGCGTAGGGGCCTGTGGACACGACGCGCTGCTCTTTCTCCACCGTAATCGTATTTGCCGCATAACTATTTTCCTTGAAGACCAGAAAGATGGTGAATAGTCCAAGGGCCACAAGCGTATCTCCCGCAAGAACCAGGTAGAGTGGCGCATGCGACCACCCGAAACGATGATCGATTCCCGGGAAAATGGCGAGCGCGGCGAAAACGAGGTTCACAAACACCTGTATGATCTTCTGACTTTTCTCCGTTTCCGCACCTGGGCCGGCTTTAAGCCGCCGCTCAAAGAGGGCGGGGTCCTTGCTTACGAGATAGGTAAGGATCAAGGCAACCCCCGTCGTAAGCACGCTCAAATAAACCCACCCCTGCCAGTAATTGAACGACCATGCAGGTAAGAACACGAGCGCTCCCAGGACGACCGTGAGCTGGACAATACCTTTTATCGCTTTCCATGCGAGAGCCCTGGGTTTATCCATGGTATTAGTGTCGGTATTAGTATCGATCCGAATCGTTTCTGTTTGTCTCCCGAAAAACATCTCCATGAGAGGGCCGCTGAACTGCAGATCCTTCACAGTAGAAGCCATGGTTGGGCTTCGCCCATCTTTTTCGTCCCACGTACGCTGGGGCGAACGAGGGGCACCCGTCCGTTGCACTCGATCGGGATGACAACGGGGAGGGCGGCGTTTCCATGCAGAGCGGTTGCTGGGGAAAAGTGTGCGCCATAAGCGCCCTATGCGCCATAAGTCCCGCCTTCGACGGGTTTCGGGTCTCCGACTTTGGTCCATAGGGTTGCGGGGCGTCCGCGGCCGGTGGAGGTTTCGCGGTCGATCAGACCGAGGCTCATGAGCTGTTCGAGGGCGAGGTCGATGCGCTCTTTGCTTACGTGGCGGTGAAAGAGCGCTCTGATTTGGACCTTGGTCAGGCCTTCCGGGGTTACGTCGAGGGCCTGGCTGATGCGCCGGGCGGTGGGATCAATGGGGGCGGTGTCGAAGAGGAGTCGGGCACTGGCCTGGCAGTAGTCCCATACGGCCAAGGCGGCGTGGAGATGGCAGGCATCGACGAGGGGGCTGCGATCGAGGGCGGCGTAGATGGCGCTGAGGCGCAGGACCTGGGCTTCGGCGCGGCTGGTGGCGGCCCCGTATGCGTCCTCGCGACCCTGGCTCAAGGCAGCGTAGCGATCGTTCCATAGCTCTCGCGCGGCTGGGGTGCGGGAGAAGACGATTTCGTTCAGGCCGTCCAGCCAGTCGATGGTACGGCGCAACTCGCCGGCTATCGCGGAGTGCCGCTCGGGTGGAAGGCCGCCACTCTCGGGCAGGGATTGGGTGCGGTGCACGCTGGTCCATAGACAACGGTTGGCAAAGCCGTTGTGCGATTCGGTGCGGCCGATGTGGTGGGCAAGCTCGCTTTGCGTGACGTGGCCTACGATGCTGATATGTGCCGCCGTGGCCTGCAGAGGGCGATGGCCATCGGGGGCGCAGAGATTGCCGCCGTCCCAGGCACAGCGGAGGAGAGGGGAGAGCTGGCCGGTCTCGCGGCCGAGCACATGAAGGACGGAGGCGAACTCCTCTGAGAGCAAGAAGAGGCGGCGATCGGTGACTGGTTGCTGATCTTCAAGAGCGTGGAGGATGCTGTTGGCTGTGGGGCGCGCGGTGGTGACGCGGCGCGCGGCCCAGCCCGGGTCGACTTCGGCGAAGAGACTCGAGATCTGGCGCCAGCTGGTTCCTTTGCGGGCCTTGCTCGATTCGCCGACCAGGACGACGAAGAGATTGAGGCCGTGACGGGTGGAGCCCACGCGGCAGTGAGGGGCGGGGCCGACGAGGTTGCCGAAGGCCGCCAGGAACTGGAGGAGAACGGCAGCGGGATGGGCTTCGGTGTGCGGGGCAAGGCCGCGGACGGTGAGACCGGCAAGACCGTGGAGTGCCGCGCCGGCCAGCGCGAGGGGTTGAGGCGCGGAGGATTCGGGGGGAAGGCCGGATTCTTCGCAGCCTTCCTGTTGCTGGGCACGGGACTCTTCTTCAAGGTAAGAAGCTTCCTCGGCGAGGGGCTCGGTTGCTTGCGCCGGCCGCTGCCCGGCCTGGAAGGCGAGCAGCTCCCTGCGGCGGCGTTGTATGTCGGCGAGCGTGGGCAGGGAAGTGGACGAGTTGAAGGGGTTTTGTCTGAGGGTCATAATATGACACTCTCACGGTTTCGATTTTTGCGTTAGGGCTCAGGCGCTTTTTTTTGGCAATCAATAGTCACCTGGGATAAGTGACTAAATTTCAATAAGTTTATGGATGACTCTGAGTTATCAATCGGGCATCGTTTAAGCAATGCTTGGAGGATTGCTTGGAGCATTGCTTAAACGATGCTTGAAGGCTTGCTCCCGTGGCGGGGAGTTTCTGCGGCGCTTCGACGAAAAAGGGATCCTGGCCTGGTGAACTTTTGCTTGGAGTGGCTTAAGGTGAGACCTATGACAAAAAGCCAGCTGGTGACTTTCTCGGTGTTCGCCGTCTTTTCCATCATGAGCGGTTTGCTGGTCCTTATCCCAGCCGGCCAAGGGCCAGCAGACCATTCTCCATGGTGCTGCCTACTACGAGGAGTGTCCGCCGTATGACCGTCCAGACGAAGGCGTGAGGATGATGCAGACGACGGGGATCTCCGTTGTCCGCATCGCTGAGTCGACATGGGGGATGCTGGAACCAAAACCGGGAGTCTTCGATTTCAGCCACGTGGATCGCGTGCTGAACCGAAGACAAGGCCGGAATCAAAGTCATTCCAGGCACACCGACCTATGCCGTTCCTACCTGGCTGGCACGGGAACATCCGGATGTTCTCGTCATCAATCCGGAGGGGCCGGCCCAGTACGGCCGCCGCCAGAACATGGATATCACCAAGCCACGCCTGCCGGCTAACTTACGGGTTCGCTGAACGGACCGGTTTTCTGTCCGTTAACCATGCGACGCAAGGCGGCAGTCTTTCGCTGTCCACTTGGGGTGTCGCCGTGATGGAGGAGAGTGCCCGCTGATTTGAAGGCGGGGGACCTGTTGTTTATAAAGTGCCAGTTCCATCTTGTCACCGGATCTCAGGCCATCGTAGAGTCAGATTCAGCCGGCACTTTTATGGTGGTCCGTCTTCTGACGGGTTCTGGGTGGAATCATGAGGGAACGATCGTCGTCGAATCTCGGAATAAGCCAAAGACTTTCGCCGTGGCCAACGGCACTGATCGCCATCGTAGTGATCAAAGCCGTGCTTTCACTCGCCTTGAAACCGGGTTCTGCCATATTTTCATACAGCGGCATCAGTTATTTCCTGCTTCTGGTTCTGGCGGCAAGTTTCGCCATCCGGAACGGAATGCAGAATACTCTGGGAAGCCGGCCTTTCTGGATATTCCTCGCAATTGGTTATGGCCTGTGGTCGCTGGATGAGTTGTTTTACCTGTACTACGAGCTTGGTCTGCACGTTGAGGTCCTCAACGGTTCGATTGCTGACCGGATATTGTTTCTGCATACCATACCGCTCATGGCGGCGGTGGCCTCTTCTCCACAGCGAAACCTATCCGAGCACAGGCCATACCGAGCGATCTTAGACGCTCTCCTCCTGCTCTTTTTCTGGAGCTTCCTTTACGGTTACACTGTGTTCCCGTACGAGCACCTAGCCAGCTCCGCGAACTACGCCTTGCGATTTGACATCCTTTATGGTTTGGAGAATCTTGCGCTAGTTCTGGCGGCGGGAATTCTGATGCTTCGCGTGCAAGCTCCCTGGAAGTCAATCTATCTTCACCTATTTGGTGCGTCCGCCCTGTACACCTTAGGTTCCACATTCGCCAATATTGCGATCGATTCAGGAGGTTACGTCAACGGGAAGCTCTACGGTTTGGCTCTGACCGCTTCCGTTTGCTGGTTCGTTTGGATACCGCTACGCGCACGGCAATTGTCGGCGGTTGAAGCAGAAACAACCCAGCCTAGCGGCAAATCACCGGCTTCCTCGTTGGCAATGCTCGTGGTTTTGGTGATCTCGATCCCGCTGGTGTGGGAACTGTTCCACAGGGATGAAAGCACAAGCCCGCGTACGTTCCGTCTTTTGGTCGCAATCGCCGCGATCGCGTGTGTGGCTTGCGCCGCCTATATAAGGGAGCTTCTGGTAGAACGCGAACTGGCTTCACGCCTTCGTTTCGCCAACAATCGACTTCGTTTGGCGATGAAGTCAGGCAAGTCCGTGGGGTGGGATTGGGACGTAAAGAGCGGACGAGATTCGTGGTTTGGCGACTTGCAAACTCAGTTCGGAATTGATTCCGATACTTATGTGGGCCGGATAGAAGATTTCCGTCGCTGGGTACACCCGGAGGATCGAGAGCGAGTCACGAAAGCGGGCAAGGATGCAATGCAAAACCGAAAGCCTTACGCGGCGGAGTTCCGCATTCTTTGGCCGGACGGAACCGTGCGCTGGATGTCAGCCGAGGGAAAGGTCTACTACACAGCGAATGGAGAACCCGAGCGCGTGCTAGGGATTTCGGTAGATATCACTGACCGCAGGCGGACGGAGGAGGCGCTGCGAGAAAGCGAGGAGCGGTTGCGGCTGGCGGCTCAGGCGGGAAAGATGTATGCCTATGACTGGGACGCGGCGACGGACATTGTTGTGCGATCCCCGGAATGCATGCATGTCCTCGGCTTGACAGAGGGGCCGCCGCGCCTTACTCGTCAGCAGTTGTTGGAAGAAGTTCACCCGGACGACCGTCAAAAATTCATTGCGGCGGTTGCCGACCTTACCCCGGAGCATCCGACCTGTCGCGTTACCTACCGCATGCTACTTTCCAGCGGTGCTGTGATCTGGCTGGAGAAGAGCGCTCGTGCCTTCTTCGATGGAGAAGGCAAGATGCTCCGGATGATAGGTATGGTGGCGGATGTCACCGAGCGCAAACTAGCGGAAGAGGCCCTCGCGAGCTTGAGCCGCAGGGTGATTGCTGCCGAGGAGCGCGAACGCAGCAGGATCGCAGGAGAGCTTCACGAAGATATCGGCCAACGGCTCGCTTTGTTGGCCATAGAGATGGAACAACTTAAGACAGAACCTCTTGATCAGACAGCCGAAAAACTCAGCCGCATGGACGCAGTTTGGAAACAGACCCTGCGCGTATTGGCCGATGTCAAGGCATCCGCGCACGAGTTGCACTCCCCAAGGTTGGAATACCTAGGCATAGGAGCTGTCATGAGAAGCTTTTGTGAGGAATTCGGTCAGCGGAAGGGCGTGGAGATCGACTTCAAAAGCCACGATCTCCCTAGTTTCGTGCCGGCGAACCTATCCCTCCGCCTTTTCCGGGTTCTCCAGGAGGCTTTGTACAACGCAGTGAAGCACAGTGGAGTGCGGTATTTCGAAGTGCAATTGTGGAGGCTGTCGGATGAAATTCATCTCACGGTCAGCGATTCGGGAGCCGGCTTTGACCCCGAAGCGGTAAGGAACGACCGCGGGTTTGGTCTCATCAGCATGCAGGAGCGGCTGAAACTGCTGGAAGGAACGGTTTCCATCGAATCGCAGCCCCAGCGCGGCACCACGATCCACGCTTGTGTTCCTTTGAGTTCAGGAAGTGATGCCATGCGGGCGGCCGGGTAAAAGGTAAGCGTCTAACCAACACACCTGTTCGACAGGCGGGGGTCTGTGTTGAGTGTCCAGATGACCGCAAAGACAGAGTTGTCGGCGCCCAAGCGACGCACCCGTGAGGAAGGGGCCTATGCTTGACGCAACTGGATACTGGACTGAATCGGCCCGCCAAACTCCGGGTTTATCTGCTGGGTAGCACGGAATGCTGCTCGCGCGAGGATCCCAGCGTAAGTGGGAAACGAGAGAGAAACCTTAGCGAGGTCGTCAACCCGCAGTCCTCCGGCAATGGCGACCGCCGCCGCCTGGACAATCTCGATCGCACACTCGCCCACGACGTGGCAGCCCAGGATTTTGCCCGTCGCGCGGTCAGCTATGAGCTTACAGAAACCAGTTGTTTGCCCGTCGATGATCGTTCGTGGGGTCTCGTCGAAGTGCACCACAGCAACCGCAACGTCGTGCATCTCCCGAGCCGTAAATTCGGTTAGACCTACATGCGCATATTCGGGGTTAGTGAAGCTGCCAATCGGACTTACCTCGTCCCCGAGCGTCGTCGTTGGGCCTTCCACCGCGTTGGTGGCCGCCACGAAACCATCATGGACCGCCTGCGGGAGAAATACTTGGCGGCCGGTGATGCGGCCTGCCGCAAGGATGTTCGGCGCTGAGGTCTGGAGGCGTGCGTCGACCAGCACATAGCCCTGAGAATCGGTCTCGACACGTGCGGCCGACAGGTTCAGGCCGGCCGTGTCGGTCATCCAACCGACCGCTGCGACCACGAGCGCTCCCTCTGCGCTGTCCCACATGCCATCTTTCGAGAAGAACATCCGCACGCCCCTCAGCGTCTTCTCGAACGACTCGATGGTTCCGATGTTCTCGCGCACTACCATGCCCGATCGCCGGAAGGCTGCCGCGACCGCGGCGGACACGTCCTCGTCTTCGGTCGCCAGGATTCGGGGGCCGGCTTCAAAGAGCTGAACTCGAGAGCCGAAGGCTTGGAAGATTGATGCAACCTGCACGCCCGTCGCTCCCGCTCCAACCACTAGCATAGATGACGGGATAGCGGTCAGGCCCCAGGCATCGCTTTGCGTGGCGGTCCACTCAAACCCGGGAACTGAGAGACGCCTGCTCGTGCCGCCAGGGCTCAGGATTATCTTGTCCGCTCGGAGCCGCAGTCCGCTCCCGGTCTCAACGGTATGCTGATCGATGAAGCGCGCGGTGCCAGCTTGTTCGTAGATGGTTACGCCCATGCGTTCAAGGTGCTCTCGGCTAGTCGAATGCTCACAGACATCGTCGACGACCTCGCGGGCGCGCACGAGCAGCTGGGGATAATCGAGAATCGGCTCGCTGACCGCGATGCCATGCTGACTGAGCTGTCGAGTTTTTTGCAGCAACCGGGCTGCCTGAGCCAATGTTCGTGTCTGAATAGGTCCGTCATTCGCCGACATGCCGCCAAACTCGCCGCGGGTGACAAGAGTCGTTCGGGCACCCAACTCTACGGCGCGAAGTGCCGCAGACGAACCGGCCGGGCCACCGCCAATGACTAGGACATTCATCAAGCTCCACCTGCTGACGCAGTCTACGTGATTCGTTTGCGGACTGTTTGGGAAATGTCAGCTGCGACAGGTGACAGAGCGCATGTGCTCATGTGGGTCAATAGGTGTTGTTGAACAGAGTCGAAGCCAGGCGAATATGCCCCCACAAGATTGACCTGCAAGCCATACCAGACTGCTGGTTCCCGCGTCGCCGATTGAAGGGATTTCACCCCGGATCGAGATCATCCTGTCTATCCGAGAGCCGCCCGAGTTCACCGCCACGGGGGGTGTATAGGTAAGCTGTCGTTATTTCGTCGCACGGAAACAGCCGCTTCGCGAGCACAGGTACACTGTCCAAAGTGACAGTTGCCTTGCTGAGGCCAGGGCCGCAATCTGTGATGGGACTGCGACTTATGCGAGTTCTCTTGCCAAACCACCGGCCCCGTCCATGAACAAGAAACAACGATGACGGCCGAGACAACCGCGACATCGGCGCCGGCTTAAAGGCCATATGCCGGTGCGATCGGCATCGTATGACGCCAGTTCACAGTTGATTCTGGATGCTAATGGTATTGTCTTTCTTTAAGTTCCCCACGACGGGCGCAGCGAAAACAGGTGAGACGGAGGAACCAATGAGGATCGGTTGCCCACTCCTAGCGATTAGCATCCTATGCCTGACGCCTTTGGCGTCCACAGCCCAGGACGTCGTGCCGTACGCCAAGGACCAGGTTAAAGTGGACTGGGTGCGAGGAACGGACTTTTCCAAGTACAAGACCTATGCATGGGGAGCCACGCGACAGATGACTCCAAACCCACATCCCCGTGTAGACATCGACGCCGCCCTGCAGGCAAAGGGATTGCAGGAGGTGGGAGTGGACGCACATCCCAACCTCATTGTCGCTTTCAGCGGTGGAAACAAGCTTGTATACGCGATTCAGGGCTACCCCAAAAATCCAGTCGTGAAAGCGGGCGACCTCGTAGTACAACTCGCGGATCCACGTTTGGAAAAAGCGGTCTGGTGGGGGATCGCGTACGGCACACTCACTGACAGCGCCGACAAAGATATCCCTTTGATTCAAAAGAAAATCTCGAAAATGTTCGAGAAGTATCCGCCGCCGGCCAAGAAATAAGCAGCTTCCCAAGGCAATGATTCCTTCCGGCCAAGGACCGGGAGTAACGCTTATCCGTGGGATTCGCGACGAAACGGTCGGGGCGGTATTCAAAACGGCGAAGTGATTCGCTCAGCGCATGGAGGAAATGATGGAAGAGGTGGAGGAACCTGCCATCGCGGCCCGATTGAAGGCTCCGTGTGCCGGTGCGATCGCCGGTATTCTGTTCTCGATCTTGCTCATCATTAGTGTGGTGCTTCTGCGGCTCTCTGTTCCCGACACTTACGCGTTTACCCGCACCCTGGCCTACGAGTTAGTCAACGTATATGCGCTAAGGATGGCGGGAGTTTTCATGTTTTCGACCTGCACGCTCGCGATCCGCATCGGGATTTTCCCGCGCTGGATGGCGTTTCTCGGCTACGCGCTGGCGATTTTTCTACTCCTGAGTATCGGACGTTTCGGCCGGGCGCCGCTGGTCTTTCCGCTGTGGGCGCTGATGATTAGCGTGTATATGCTGTTTGCGAATTTTCGGCCCCAGCTGGCGATCGAAGCAGAACCGTGATTGCGGTCGAATACCGTTGCCGCAGGAACACCCCGGCACTTAACGCATTTTCACTTCTACTCCGCACATACGAGTGTGTCTTGTCCTGAGGAAGGGCCACGACAGGATTGGCTGATTTGTGGAACGTAACTGAAAATGCTCTAGAAAAGCGGGATGCCCGTCCGGAGCGACAACACCGAATTCGTGGGCGAAGCAGTCGGCGTTGTACCCGTGAGTTCGTATTTCAAGGTAAGCCGGTATTTCCAGATCGTCCTCGCCCTGCTAATGGAGATGCTGGGTCGAAAGCCGTTGGCAGCGTTGTGCTGCGAAATGCCATTGATGTATGTGTCGCCGCCATTGTCGTAGCTCGCGCCGATTCCTGCATACCATCGCTTGCCAATGTTGTGACTGTAAAATGCCGAGAATATCCCCAGCGGATTTTGCGAGAGCTGATTGTTTCCCTGGAACTCATTATTGTTCGTAAAGAAACGTCCCGCGGCGTACAGGTCGATCCACGACACGCCCTTATCCGGGGTGATGTCCAGATTCACAAGAGGGTAGAAGGACCAGCGATTCGCTCCCGTATTCACTGGGGAATTGCGATCGTACGAGCCGAGTGGAGCGTTAATTGTAAGGTGAACGCTCATGTATGACTGTGGAATCGCCTGAGCAAACTGATCCCTACGTAGCGCTGGAGCTCCGAAAACATTTGCATGGAAGGTCATGCTTGGGTCGCTGAATCCCGTCGTTTCTATCTGGCCGAGAGGCCCGGTGACCTTGACCTTGATGTAGCCCCCGGTCACCGCCACACCGCCGTATCGGCCGGCCAGTGGAAACGACCACAGGAGGCTGGCCGACCCGATGCGGCTGACCGCCACGTTGTTCGGCAAGGGAAGGTCCGAGGCGGCTGCGGTCTCCGTGTTGCTGTTCAGGAAATCGAGTTGAAGCAGGGCTGCATCCACAGGCGTGTTGAGATAGTCGCGCGGCGATTGAGCCCGCGCAGTCATAGGGAAAAACGTCACGAGCGCTAAAACGACGGTTAAAAGGGGCGTTTGGCAGTGCTTCATCCCGCATTGCCAATAGCCGCAGCTACGAACACAAATATCAATGATGCTATCTGGCTTCTCTTCATCGTTCGTCCTCCGGGAAAATTAAGCAGGGTTTTCCAGCATCGTCACCACACCCGCGCGCAGGTCGTACAGGGCACCCACCACCTTCACCTTGCCGTCCTTGACCCGCGGCGCCAGGATCGGCTGAAGATCCCTGAGCCGCTCAATGCCGATCGCCACATTCTTCCGAATCGCGTTTTCGAGCGGGTCGTCGGGTGCTCCCTTACTCTCAGCGACGGCGGGCTTGATAAGTTCCGCCAGGCCATTGATCGCTCCCGGTAGCGAATCCTTGGCTTCAATGTGGTTGATGGCAGCCCTGACCGCGCCGCAGCCGCTGTGACCCAGGATCACGATTAGAGGCACATTCAGTTCTGCGACCGCGTACTCAATGCTGCCTTTGACCGTCACGCCTGCGCCGCTTACGACATTGCCGGCCATACGTACGACAAAAATGTCGCCCACACCCACATCAAACAAGATTTCCGGCGCCACTCGGGAATCCGCACAGCTGACGATGACGGCCTTGGGATACTGGGCTTCTGCAAGTCCGCGAAAATCTGCGGGGCTGCGCCGCGGACTTGCAGGTTGGCCTTTCACAAAACGTCTATTGCCTTCCAAAGGCTTGTCCAGCGGTTCGTCAGCACCGATGAGTTTCTCACTCATGAATCTCGGATTTCCCCCCGATTGACAACCGTTCGGTATGAATGACCGCGCGTACCTTGAGCTTGCCTTACCTCGTTAGCTGTTCGCCGCCCATAACCTCGTCGAGCGGAAGGAGTGCGCGAGATATGCGAATTGTCGTCGACCTGAATCGGTGCCTGGAATATGCGCAATGCGTTCCTCTGGCGCCGGACGTTCTATCTCCTTGCTATTTCTCATTGCGCAGAAATTGCCGTGTGCGACTGGGTAATCTACGGTTCATAGCGCAACCCGGCGGATAGCTTCCAGCACGTCGGTACCGGAATCGGTCTTGCGGAAGTAAGCCGCACAACCCGAAGCTTCGGCCCTTGCCTGCCCTTCGGGATCGTCGTGACCGGTGATGCAGATGAAAGGAGTGCTCCTGCCTTCGGCCACGAGGCGCTGGGCGAGTTCGATGCCTGACATACCGCCGAGCTGAATATCGAGCACCAGGCAGTCGAACTGAGGATGGCCCGTGTCGCCGAGGAAGGCCTCCGCTGAGGTATAGGCGCTCGGCTGAATGCCCGCCGCACGCAGCAGCCTGCTGAGGGATCGGCAAAGATTTTCGTCGTCATCGACGACGGCTACGGAGATGGGGGTGGCTCTGCCCATGGGGAATTGATGAGCACTATAGGTGTCGGCGCGTACTCCTGAATACTGCCCTTAGGGGAAGGTCGGCGCAAACGCCGTAAAGATGCCCACCTTCAGCGTCAGTCGCGTGTGGTCCCTGGCTGCGCGACTCGGATTAGTAAGCGTGACACGAACCGTGGTTCGAAAAACTTCTAGGCCAGATGGCAGCGCAAAGAGAGCAACCCTGCGCAATTGCCTTCGGAAAGCTCAGAGGGGTTGCACGCGCGTATCGTAGTGAAATATCCGGTCGAAGAGGTGCGGCACTGGCAGATTTGCTAGTAGTACAAGGATCTTCCCTAGCCATAAACTTGGTGCGCACCGGAGGTACGTCATCTACGCGGCAGGGCGGCGCTTCAGGAAGCCGCGGGCAGAACTGGTAGCGGGACGCGGCCGTGCAGCTGCTGCTGTGAACGTGAAGCGAGTTCTGCTCACACAATGAGCCCGATTACGATCATCTGGTCCATGGTTGCGTCCGCGTGTCTCACGCTGGCGGGGATTTATTTGCTGGTCTGGTTCCGAAACCGCACGGCGTGGGCGTATTTGTTCTTTTCCCTGGCGGCAGTGGGTACTGCGGCCTTTGCGCTCTGTGAATTGTGGGTAATGCGGGCACAAACGCCCGGAGAATTCGGAACGGGGATGAGGTGGGCGCACGTGCCGCTGCTGCTGTGGGCCGTGTCGACCGTCTGGTTCGTGCGCTTCTACCTGGGGGCTGGCCGGCAGTGGCTGGCGTGGGCGATTTGCATCATGCGCGCGGTCGCGCTGTTGGCTAATTTTCTGACGGGGCAGAATCTCAACTACCGCGAGATTACCGCTCTGCGGCACGTCCCGTTTCTGGGAGAATCCGTCGCCGTCCCCGAGAGCGTGATCAATCCTTGGTCGCTGGTTGGCCAGTTGAGCGGCCTGGTGTTCCTCGTTTATGTCGTGGATGCCAGCGTTACGGTCTGGCGTCGCGGCGACCGCCGGAAGGCGCTTATGGTGGGCGGGAGTATCGCACTCTTCCTAATAGCCGCCACGGGTGAGCCCACTCTGGTGATCTGGTGGAAGGTCCCCGTCCCGATCGTTTTGAGCCTGCCTTTCATGGGCCTGGTCGCAGCAATGGGCTACGAATTGAGCCGTGACGTGATCCGCGCATCGCAGCTCGTCCGCGAGTTGCAGGCGAGTGAGGCGGGCTTGCGCGAGAGCGAGGAGCGACTGAGCCTGGCCTTCGACGCCGCCGACTTTGGCATCTGGGTTCGGGACCTGGCGCGACACGAAATCTGGGCGAGCGACAGGTGGAGAAAATTGTTTGGCTTCGCTCCCTCGGAGCGCTTGGAACTCGAGGGCATTTTGCAGAGGCTGCATCCCGACGATCGCGAAGGGCTCCGGCAAACGATGGGGAGGGCGGTCGCGGGAGAAGGTAATTACGAGACGGAATTCCGCGTGATGCTGCCGGATGGCGGAACGCGCTGGATCTCTGCCCATGGCCGGGTCGAGTTTGACGGCAAAGGAAAGCCGATCCGGATTCGTGGCGCCTCCCGCGATTTCACCGACCGCAAACGCGCTGAACAGGAGGCGCAACTCTTGCGGCAGGAGATCGCGCATGTGGGCCGGGTTTCGATGATGGGCCAGCTCGCTTCGGCGCTGGCACACGAGATCAATCAGCCGCTCGGCGCGATCTTGCGCAACGCCGAGGCGGCGGAGCTTTTCATGCAGAACGCGTCCCCGGACCTCGACGAAATCCGCGCCATCCTGGCCGACATCCGGGAGGACGACCAACGGGCGGGTAGAGTCATAGAGCGGATGCGCGGCCTGCTCAGGCGACACAATCTCGAGACCCGGGCGCTGGAGGTGCGCGAGCTCGTCCACGATGTCGCAGACCTGGTGCGAGTCGACGCTTTGGCGCGGCAGGTGAAGCTTGCCGTGGAAGTGCCGGCAGATCTGCCCCCCGTACGCGGGGATCGCGTGCACCTGCAGCAGGTGCTCCTCAACCTCATCCTCAATGGGATGGATGCGCTCGACGGGGCCAGCCCGGAGAATCGGCGCGTTACTGTGACTGTGCGGCTCGACGGAACGCAGACCGTCGAGATCGACGTGAGCGACTCCGGCCACGGCATCCCCGCCGACAGACTTGCCCAAATCTTCGATCCCTTTTTCACCACCAAGCCGGGCGGTATGGGCATGGGCCTGCCTATCTCGCGCACGATCATTGAGGCGCACAACGGGCGGCTGTGGGCAGAGAACAACCACGGCAGTGGGGCGGCGTTTCGTTTCACGCTGCCGGTTGAGCAGGAGGGCGTTGCGGAGTGACCGAGCCCACCGTCCACATCGTGGATGACGACGCGTCCTTTCTTGCGGCGACTGCGCGGCTGGTGCGGGCGAGCGGGTTCGCGGTGAAGACATTTTCGTCGGCGAGCGACTTTCTCGCCCAGCGCGATGCGGATTTGCCGGGCTGTGTGCTGGCTGATTTGCAGATGCCCGGAATGAACGGACTTGATCTGCAATCGGCGCTCGCGCGGACTCGCGATCCGCTGCCCATTCTCTTCCTCACCGGCCACGGCGACATCCCCTCAACCGTGCGTGCGATGCGCAGTGGTGCGGTAGATTTTTTGGAAAAGTGCGCGCCGAAAGAAAAACTTCTCCACGCGCTGCAGCGCGCCCTTGCCCGCGATGCGCGCGAGCGCAACTCGCGTGCCCGGCAGCGCGGGTTGCGCGCGCGCTTCGACGCGCTCACCGAACGGGAATTCGAAGTGCTCGCCGATGTCGTACAGGGCAAGCTCAACAAACAGATCGCTGCCGAGCTCGGTATCCACGAACGGACGGTGAAACTGCACCGCACGGCAATCACAACCAAGCTGGGCGTGCAGTCCGTCGCCGAACTCACGCGGCTGACGCTGGAGGCGGGCATCTTCACGGCGGTCGCGTCGACCTTCCCCAAAGGGCAGTAGTCAGCCTATGCGATGCCATCTATAGTGCTCATCAACATAGTCGAAGGAGTGCGAATCTATGCGAATTGTGGTCGACCTGAATCGGTGCCTGGGATACGCGCAATGCGTCCCTCTTGCGCCGGACGTTCTCCAGCTACATGGAGAAGAGGCACTGATGTACGATCCCAATCCCGACGATGCGCAGCGCCTCCACGTCCTGCGCGCCGCGGCGTCCTGCCCGGTGCAGGCGATCCGCGTGGACCAGTTGGACGAATCGGAGAGTAAGACAAAGCCATGAACAGTCACAACTCTGACTCATTTAAGGCCAACGGCCGGATTGTTATTGTCGGCGCTTCGCTAGCAGGGCTCCGGGGCGCCGAGGCGCTGCGAAACGAGGGCTTTACCGGGCACCTGACAATCATCGGGGATGAGCCGTACGAGCCCTACGACCGTCCTCCCCTCTCGAAGGTGGTGCAAAAGGGATGGGTGAAAGCTGACCACACCAAACTGCCGCGTATGCGTGCGATCGATGCTGAGTGGCGGCTGGGCGTAGCGGCCACCGGTTTGGATCGGGCAAAGCAAGTGGTTCGACTGGCCAACGGCGATGAGGTCCCTGGTGATGCACTGCTGATCGCCACCGGCGTTCGATCGCGGCAGTGGCCGAACCCTGTGGAGGCGAAGCTCGAGGGAGTGTTCACGCTGCGCACATGCGAGGATGCGGCGCGGCTGCAGACGGCGTTGGCCGCCAAACCACGCCGGGTCTTGATCATCGGCGCCGGTTTCATCGGTTCGGAGGTGGCCTCGATATGCCGCGAGCGCGGCCTCGAAGTGACCGTCGCCGAACGTGCCACAGCACCGCTCGCCGGTGCACTGGGGAACGTGATCGGCGCAATCGCTGCCGAGATGCAGCGGGACGCCGGTGTAGATCTCCGTACCGGCGTTTCTGTTTCGGCGTTAGAGGGAGACGCGAAAGGGCACGTGCGGCGTGCCAAACTCTCTGACGGTACCACGCTCGACGTCGACGTCGTCCTGGCGTCGCTAGGATCCATCCGCAACGTCGAATGGCTGCAGGGTTCCGGGCTGGCGGCCGGCTTCTGGGGCGTCGCCTGTGACGCCGGCTGCCGCGCCTTCGATATCCACGGTCTCGTGACCAACCGCATCTTCGTCGCCGGGGACATTGCGCGTTCGCCCCACGTACTGTATGAGTATCAGTTCCTCGCCACGGAATTCTGGGGCAATGCCGTTCTCGGGGCGGAGGTCGCTGCGCATAACATGGTGTGCGCCGAAACCGAGCGCCGTCCCCATCTCATGGTACCGTCCAATTGGTCGGGCCAGTTCGGCGTCAATATCAAGACGGTTGGCGTGCCCTCCTTCGGGGACGAGATCGTCTTTACCCAGGGCTCTGTCAAAGAGCGACGGTTCGCGGCGGCGTACGGCCGACGGGGACGTATTGTCGGTGCGGTCACCTTCGACCACGGCAAATGGCTGCAGTACTACGAGGCACTCATCAAGCAGTCGGGCCCGTTCCCGCCGCCGCCCGCGGGATTCGATGTTCCCGCCGATGCGGGACCGATACCGGCCGATTTCCCAGCCAGAGGCGTTCCGACGGGGACTCCCGATGTCGTCCTAACCGGTCACAACCCGGGCGAAATGCAGGCCGAGTTCCGCCCGCGGGCACGCTAATGCATTGGAGGCAATGATGAGCACGACTGCACAGAAGGAAGAGAGAGGCGCCGGTACCATGACCCCAGATCAGGCCTTTGCGGAAGCCATGAAATTCGAGAACCGCCCGAATCCGTACCCGTTCTTTGACGAACTCCGCAAGACGCCAGTGGCCAGCCTGACGAATGGGATCTACGTCGTCACTGGGTTCAAGGAGATCATCGCGCTGATCCATGATCCCCGGATAAGCGCCGATCTTCGCAACCGTCCCAACCGCCCCAAGGCTACGCCCGTGAAGGACGGGGGCGGGCCCGATTTTGAGGCGGACATAATGGAAAAATACGGCAACGACCCCAGTATGATCACTACCGACCCGCCCGACCACGATCGAGCGCGCCGCCAATGTATGCGGCACTTCGGCCCACCTCATTCGCCGCACGTGATTCCCAACATGGAACCGGAGTGCGTGCGCATCGTCAACGCCTTGCTTGATAAGGCCAAGGGAAAAAAACGGATCGATGTTGTCGATGATTACGCCTATACGCTGCCGATCACCGTGATCTGCCGGATTATGGGAGTACCGGAGCGGGATGAGCCCCTCCTCCACGCCTGGGTCGCGGATGCCATGGCGGGCGCCGAACTAGGCCCGGACGCGGCCACGGAAGAAGGGCAGCGCCGCAAGGAGAAGGGCGCCGCGAGCCAGATCGCGGCTAAAAAGTACTTCATCGAGCTCGTCGAGAGCGCCGAGAAAAACCCGACCGACGGCATGATCTCGCAGCTGGTGCACGACGACAGCCCCGAGGGACGCATGTCCCCCAGCGAGATCGTAAACAATTGCATCCTTATATTCATCGCCGGTCATGACTCCACGGTCAACACGATCGCCCATTGCGTGCTCACCTTCCTGCGCAACCCCGGGACCATCGACCTGCTGCGCCGCCGGCCGGAGCTGATTCCACGCGCTATTGAGGAGGTGCTGCGCCTCCAGTCGTCGGTCAATTTTTGGCCCACCTGGACCGCTCTCGCCGACATCGACGTCTATGGGACCACCATCCCAAAGGGGTCGCCGATCTTCTTCATGTATGGGGCGGCGAACCGCGATCCGGAGAAGTTCCGCGACCCCAACAAATTCGATCTCGAACGTGAGGAGAAAGAGAGCCTCGGCTGGGGCTCCGGCATCCATGTCTGCTTCGGCGGTCAGCTCGCGCGGCTGGAGGTGAACACTGCGGTCGAGACATTCCTTCGCCGCGTGGAGAACCCCCGGTTGGTGGTCGATCCTCCGCCTTACCGGAGAAACGCGCTGTTCCGCGGCCCGTTGCACCTCTTGATCGATTACGACGAAATCCGCGACTGAGGTGGAAACGATGAAAGCATTCCAGTTCGTCGAATACCAGAAGCCGGCCGAGCTCCGTGAAGTGAAGGTGCCCGAGCCCGGGCCGGGGCAGGTCCTGATCAAGATTGGGGGCGCAGGCGCCTGCCACTCTGACCTTCATGTGTTGGAGATCCCTGCGGGCAACACGCCGTTTAAGCTTCCCTTTACCCTCGGGCATGAGAACGCGGGCTGGGTCGAGAAGCTGGGATCCGGCGCGAACGGGTTTGCGGTCGGAGATCCGGTGATCGTCTATGGTCCATGGGGCTGCGGTAGTTGCGCAAACTGCCGGGTAGGAATGGAAAACTACTGCGAGAACTCCGGGCAACACAGAGCCGGCGGCCTCGGACGAGATGGCGGCATGGCCAACTACATGGTCGTTCCATCCACGCGCTTCCTCCTCCCGTTGGGGACATTTGACCCGCGTGAGGCTGCTCCACTCACCGACGCGGCGCTCACCAGCTATCACGCCGTGAAGCGCTCAATCCACCTGCTCGGACCGGGATCCACCGCCGTCGTAATCGGTACTGGCGGTCTCGGCCAGATGGCAATCCAGGTGCTGAAAGCGCTAAGCGGTGCTGCAACCGTCGTCGCGGTGGACACTTCGCCTGCCAAGCTCGAAACCGCAAAAAAGATGGGTGCTGACGAGACACTGATGTCGGGCGATGACGCCGTCAAGCGCGTCAAGGACATGACGCGTGGACACGGCGCCGAACTCGTGCTCGACTTCGTAGGCGTGAACCCGACCCTCGCGATGGCGGCGCAGATGTCGCGGGTGCTCGGCCATCTGACGATTGTCGGTCTCGGCGGCGGAGCGCTGCCGGTAAACTTCCTCAGCCCGGCAAAAGAATGCTCTGTCGCCTCGCCCTACTGGGGCTCGATCCCCGAGCTTATGGATGTCGTCAGCCTGGCCCAGGCAGGAAAGATCAAGATGCTGGTCGAGCATTTTCCTCTGGAGCAAGCGAGCGAGGCGTACCACCTCCTGCACGACGGCAAAATCCAGGGACGTGCCGTCATGGTGCCGAACGGGTAGGCGCCACTCCGCGAGCCTCGCGGCCTTCGACGATCCATGGGTCCCGGACGCACCGGCTTTGGCTCGGCTCAACGATACACGGAAGGAAAAGTGATTATGTCGCGCCAGAGTCCGTCCGATCGCTCGGAAGAGATGGCGCAAATCGGTGGCCTAGAGCTGGCGCCGGCGACCGAGGCGATCGAGCCGTTTCGGGTCACCATTCACCAAGCCGCTTTGGACGATCTCAAGCGCCGGCTGGCCCAGACCCGCTGGCCAAATGCGCAGACAGTCGGCGACTGGAGCCAGGGTGTGCCGTTGCCAAAGGCGCGGGCGCTGATTGAGCACTGGCGCGACCGTTACGACTGGCGGCGGTTTGAGACCAAACTAAACAGCGTTCCACAATTCCGGACCCAGATCGACGGACTTGGGTTCCACTTCATCCATGTGAAATCAAAACATTCAGACGCCCTCCCAATCATCCTGACGCACGGTTGGCCGGGGTCAATCATCGAGTTCCTCGACGTCATCGGCCCACTGGCCGATCCGACTGCCGATGGCGGGCGAGCGGAGGACGCCTTTCACGTTGTGGTCCCGTCGCTGCCGGGCTTCGGCTTCTCCGATAAGCCGACCGAGGTCGGCTGGAGTGTGAAGCGGACCGCGCAGGCCTGGGTCGCGCTGATGCAGCGGCTTGGATATCGCAAGTGGGTGGCACAGGGCGGCGACTGGGGCTCGGGCGTAACACACATCCTAGGTTCAATGCGACCAGCGGGACTGCTGGCGGCCCATGTGAACTTGCCCTTTGTCTTCCCGCAGGAGATTCCGTCCGATCCAACGCCCGAAGAGAAGCAGGCCATCGACCGCCTCGCGGAATACACCACCGACGGGTCTGGTTATTTCAAATTGCAGTCCTCGAAACCGCAAACCGTGGCTTACGCCCTAGCCGATTCACCCTCGGGACAAGCGGCCTGGATTTATGAAAAGTTTCAGTCGTGGACGGACAATGAAGGCCAGCCCGAGGACGCGCTGTCGATCGACCAGATGCTCGACGGCATAACTCTCTACTGGCTTACCGACAGCGCGGGCTCGTCCGCGCAGTTTTACTGGGAGAGCGCCCGCAACCAGCCGGGTGGCGGCTTCCATGGCGGCCGGATTGAGCTGCCGATGGCGGCCACGGTCTTTCCTCGAGACTACTACCGCGCGCCCAGGGTCTGGGCTGAAGCGCTGTGGCCCAATCTCTTCTACTGGAACGAGGTGGACCGCGGCGGTCACTTCGCCGCGTGGGAGCAGCCTGCTCTATTCACCGACGAGGTGCGCAAGGCGTTCCGCTCGATGCGAGCCTCATCGTCAATCTAAGGAAAGCATGACAGCCGAAGCCGTCAGACTACAGGAAGCTCGCACAGGCAAGATTCCTTGGAAGAAGTGGGGTCCGTATCTGAGCGAGCGGCAATGGGGTACGGTCCGCGAGGACTACAGCGAGAGTGGGAATGCCTGGGACTACTTCAGTCATGACCACGCCCGATCCCGCGCCTATCACTGGGGCGAGGATGGTCTTGCGGGCATCAGCGATGAGAAACAGCTGCTGTGCTTCAGCGTGGCCCTGTGGAACGGCAAAGACCCCATCCTAAAAGAACGCTTGTTCGGTCTGACCAACGGCGAAGGTAACCATGGCGAGGACGTTAAGGAATACTACTTCTACCTCGACAGCGCGCCGACGCATTCGTACATGAAATACCTGTACAAGTATCCCCAGGCGGAGTATCCCTACGTCGATCTGATCGAGACGAACAAACGTCGCAGCCGTCACGACATGGAGTATGAACTGCTGGAGACGGGCGTCTTCGACCAAGACCGTTACTTCGATGTCTTCATAGAATATGCCAAGCATGCTGCAGAAGACTTGCTGGTGCAGATCAGCGTGGTGAATCGCGGGCCTGAACCGGCCACAATCCATCTCCTGCCTAGCCTGTGGTTTCGCAACATCTGGACCTGGTGGCCAGGTACACCCAAGCCCTCGCTAAGGCAGCTCACGGCCAAAGCCGGATGGAAGGTGATTGCGGCGTCCCATGCCCAGCTGGGCGCGCGGTATTTGTACTGTGAGGGAGATGTTCCGCTGCTGTTCACGGAAAATGAGACAAACAACGAGCGGATCTTCGATATACCCAACTTATCGCCTTACGTGAAAGACGGAATCAACAATTATGTGGTCGCCGGAAATCATAACGCAGTAAACCCGGAGAAAGCGGGAACGAAATCTGCCGCCCATTATCAGTTGGTTGTGGGGGCAGGAGAGACAACCGCGATCCGGTTGCGGTTAACCGATCTGGCGCCGGAAGCCATCGGCGATCCCTTCAAGAACTTCGACGCGACCCTGCAGGCCCGTCTGGGTGAGACAGATGCGTTCTATGAATCGATAACACCGGAACATACGGGAGAGGATGAGGCTCTGATTCTGCGGCAGGCGCTGGCCGGAATGCTGTGGACCAAGCAGTATTACTTTTTCGATGTCTTCAAGTGGCTCGAAGAACACGGAATCAATCCGATGAAGCGCGCCGGACGGTCCATACGAAACCGCGAGTGGTTCCACATGGTGAATCAACACGTCATCTCGATGCCCGACAAGTGGGAGTACCCTTGGTATGCGGCATGGGATCTGGCGTTTCATGCCATCGCGTTATCCGCAGTCGACACCGACTTTGCCAAAGAACAGCTTGACCTGATGCTGCAGGAGTTCTACCTGCATCCGACCGGGCAAATTCCTGCCTATGAGTGGAACTTCAGCGACGTGAACCCGCCGGTCCATGCCTGGGCCTCGATTTTCTTGTACCGCATAGAAGAGGCGTTGTATGGCAAAGGAGACATCGAGTTCCTCAAGCGCTCCTTTCCCAAGCTGATGCTGAACTTTAGTTGGTGGGTCAACCGCAAAGACCGCTTCGGCAATAACCTCTTTGAGGGCGGCTTCCTCGGTTTGGATAACATCGGCGTCTTCGATCGCAGTTCCCCGCTACCTACGGGTGGAAGCCTCGAGCAAGCTGACGGCACCGCATGGGTTTGCATGTTCGCCCAGAACATGTTGGAGATCGCCGTGGAGTTGACGGCCCATGATCCTTTTTACGAAGACATGGCAGTGAAGTTTGCCGAGCACTTCATTTGGATCGCGGGCGCCTTGAACCAACCGGGGCAAGAGGGGATGTGGGATGAGGAGGATGGTTTTTACTACGATGTGCTGCTCTTGCCGGACGGTAGTGCCAAACGGCTGAAAGTGCGTTCCATGGTGGGTCTGTTGCCGTTATGTGCCACCACCGTAACCGAGCAGTGGCAGCGCGAACGGGTGCCGCGAGTGATGAACGTCCTGCTGGAACGGGCACAAAGTATGCCCGGGCTGCGCGATAGCATACATGCAACTGGGCCGGGACATTGGGGACTTGCAGATCGCGGTATCGCTGCACTCGTCAATGAGAAGCGGTTGCGCCGTATCCTGACCCGGGTGCTCGACGAGAAGGAATTCCTGAGCCCTTACGGAATCCGCGCCCTCTCCCGCTACCATGAAGACCATCCCTATATTGTCCACGTGGATGGCCAGGAATACAGCGTGAAGTATCTTCCGGCGGAGTCAGACAACGGCATGTTCGGCGGAAATTCCAATTGGCGTGGGCCGGTATGGATGCCGATGAACGTGCTACTGATTCGCACTTTGCTGCAGTTCTACTTGTTTTATGGCGACAACTTCAAGATAGAGTGCCCCACGGGCTCGGGCAATTTGGTGAACCTGTTCGAGGTAGCGCGGGAGATTGCCGGCCGCCTCACCCGCATCTTCCTGCGTGATGAGTCAGGGCGGCGCCCGGTGTTCGGAGGCACAGAGAAATTCCAAACCGACCCCCATTGGAAAGACTACATCTTGTTCTACGAGTACTTCCACGGTGATAACGGCGCCGGCCTGGGCGCGGGCCACCAGACCGGATGGACTGGCTTGGTTGTGATGCTGACCGAGCTTTTCGGTCGTGTGGATCCTCAACAGCTTCTGGAAACCGGTAAGCCAGGCTTCAAGAATGCCGAACCCAAGACTTGACAGCCGCACACGCTGTCTACTCAGGCATCGCAAAGCTTCGCAAACTGAAAGAGGTTATATCTATGAGAGCAATCACAGTCGAACCGAAAAAACCAGGCACTGCCAAGTGGGAAGAAGTTCAAGAGCCGGACGCTCGGCAAGGCTCGGTACTGGTAGAGGCCATCGCGGTTGGAGTTTGCGGCACCGACGTCGAGATCACCGAGGGGCACTACGGATGGGCGCCGCCCGGCAACACTCGCCTCATACTCGGCCACGAATCTCTCGGCCGAGTCCTGGAACCTGACTCCGCCGGCAGGCTCAAGCAGGGCGATTTGATAGTCGGCATCGTTCGGCGCCCCGACCCCGTTCCCTGCCCAAACTGTGCCGTGGGCGAATGGGATATGTGCCGCAACGGCCAATACACTGAGCGCGGCATCAAACAGATTGACGGGTTCATGTCGGAGCGCTGGCGAATCGAGCCTGAGTACGCGATGAAGGTTGACAGCTCGCTTGGGCTCCTGGGCGTTCTGCTCGAGCCAACGACCGTCGTCACCAAAGCGTGGGAGCAGGTCGACACAATCGGCCGGCGCGCCTTTTGGGAACCGAGGAGTGTGCTTGTGACGGGTGCGGGTCCCATTGGCCTGCTCGCGGCATTGCTCGGAATGCAACGCGGACTGGACGTTCATGTTCTTGATCGGGTTGAGACCGGTCTCAAGCCTGAATTGGTGCGCGCTCTGGGTGCCTCGTACCACGCCGGTAGTATCGCCAGCGTCGGGTTCCAGCCAGATATCATCATCGAATGCACCGGTGCCGGACCGCTGATTTCCGGCTCCATACAGGAGGTCGCGACCGGAGGCATCGTCTGTCTTACGGGTATTGGCAGCGGTGACCGCAGCACCGGTGCCGTCACTGGCGATATTGCCGCTGAGGCAGTCCTGAAGAACAATGTCGTCGTCGGCAGCGTCAACGCCAACAAGCGGCATTGGTATAAGGCTGGCGAAGCGCTGGCCAGGGCAGACCGTTCGTGGTTGCATCGGCTAATCACCAGGAGAGAACTGCCGGAGAACTTCGCAGGCGCCCTCCAGAGGAGGGATAACGATATCAAGGTCGTCATCCAATTCGCCGAAGCGTAGGAAACAGAACCTCCTGAACCGCAATTCTCGCGAGTTATGGCTCTTCATCTGATCGCCGCAGCCACGTCCATATGATAATGATGGCCGACAACCCCACGATAATTTCTGCCCAGATGAAGGAGACATAGTCGCCGAATGCTCCCACAACCGGGACGCCGGGCTGGACGTTGCGGAGCGCTGGCAAGCCGAAAATCAGCGAGATCGAGATAGATAGCGGAACCAAATCAACTTTTGGACTGCTTGTCGTCGCCTTGAACACCATCGCCAGCAGACTCAAGGCTAAAGCAGCCATCAACATCATTAAAAGAATAGAAACAAAGATGGCATTGTCGGCCCGCCTGATTTTCAGTCCAACGCCGGTAACTTTCAGACTGCTTTCACGAGAAACGTTTCCTTCGAATTTGAGCCCTGGGGTTGATGCAGACAAAGAAATCGCAACCGGAACAGCGGTGCTCTGCTGCAAGGCATTTGTAGCGACAGCAAGCTCATCGCCCTGGAGCGCCTGTCCTTCGGCGCCTTCCAGAATGTTCGAAGTCTTCGGCTGTTTCTTTCTCGCCGGCGTGGTCATCAGGATCCACAACGTTGTCTCGTAGCGATCGAACGGATATCGGTTCAGCTCTCCGTTCAGGGGAAAGACAGCCTCAATCCGATTCATCCGACTTCCTTTAGGAAAATCGAATTCTTGTGGGCTTCTTACGTTGTTGGTCAGGAGTTTTAAATTAACCGCCGGAGTCACCTCATCCTGAGCAAGGGTCCCCTGAGGCCGGAAACTGATCTGTGCTGTCAACTCCTGAGTTGAGGGGTTGACCGAGGTAACGAGCACGGAGATCACGATGTGGTCCGCTACATCGGTATCGTCTCGCAGCTGCAGAGAGCGCCTGCTGCCTTCATTCAGGCTGCGAAGAAGCACGAAACAATATACGAAGACCAGGAAGGCCAAGAGTATGAGCTTTCTGAAGCGCCCGATTTTCTTTCGCATGTTGTGCAGATTCCTTCAGTAGTGATCCATCAACTCCGCTCCCCGCAACTGCCAAAAGTGACGGTTCCAGTGGTAGTTCGGCGGAGGATGATCTCCTTAGGCTAGGCGATCAAGGGCCAACGAGGCGGTACGGAGGGGGAGTGTAGGGACGGCCCCCATAACAGAACGCCACCATATCCCCACGCGGGGTATGGATATTTTGCAGTTTATCGCCGAACCGATGGCCATGCCAACGCCAACCGAGGCAAGTCCGTTACCTACCGCATGCTACTTTCCAGCGGTGCTGTGATCTGGTTGGAGAAGAGCGCTCGCGCCTTCTTCGATGGAGAAGGCAAGATGCTCCGGATGATAGGTATGGTGGCGGATGTCACCGAGCGCAAACTAGCGGAAGAGGCCCTCGCGAGCTTGAGCCGCAGGGTGATTGCTGCCGAGGAGCGCGAACGCAGCAGGATCGCAGGAGAGCTTCACGAAGATATCGGTCAACGGCTCGCTTTGTTGGCCATAGAGATGGAACAACTTAAGACAGAACCTCTTGATCAGACAGCCGAAAAACTCAGCCGCATGGACACAGTTTGGAAACAGACCCTGCGCGTATTGGCCGACGTCAAGGCATCCGCGCACGAGCTGCACTCGCCAAGGTTGGAATACCTAGGCATAGGAGCTGTCATGAGAAGCTTTTGTGAGGAATTCGGTCAGCGGAAGGGCGTGGAGATCGACTTCAAAAGCCACGATCTCCCTAGTTTCGTGCCGGCGAACCTATCCCTCCGCCTTTTCCGGGTTCTCCAGGAGGCTTTGTACAACGCAGTGAAGCACAGTGGAGTGCGGTATTTCGAAGTGCAATTGTGGAGGCTGTCGGATGAAATTCATCTCACGGTTAGCGATTCGGGAGCCGGCTTTGACCGCGAAGCGATAAGGAACGACCGCGGGTTTGGTCTCATCAGCATGCAGGAGCGGCTGAAACTGCTGGAAGGAACGGTTTCCATCGAATCGCAGCCCCAGCGCGGCACCACGATCCACGCTTGTGTTCCTTTGAGTTCAGGAAGTGATGCCATGCGGGCGGCCGGGTAAAAGGAATAACCGGCTGGCGGACAGGTGGTTTGCTGGGTGGGGGGGACTTGGTTGCAGGAAATAATGTCGCATGGAACTGCCTTCAA